>LR590463.1 GCA_901472405.1 Serratia rubidaea
ATGTGGATACGCCCCTTGCAGGCGGAACTGAGTGACAACACCCTGGCGCTGTATGCGCCCAATCGTTTCGTGCTGGACTGGGTACGAGATAAATACTTAAACAATATCAACGGACTGCTGAACGATTTCTGCGGTACGGACGCCCCGTTGCTGCGTTTTGAAGTCGGCAGCAAGCCGATCAGCCAAACCCGTCAGCGAAACGGTGGCCGAAAGCCGCAGCGCTCCCGCGGCGCCGGTGGCGCGCACGGCCGCGCCTTCACGGCCAAGCTGGGACAACGCGGCCCCGCAGCCGGAGCTGTCCTATCGCTCCAACGTGAATCCCAAGCACACGTTTGATAACTTCGTCGAAGGTAAGTCGAACCAGCTGGCGCGCGCGGCGGCGCGTCAGGTGGCGGACAACCCGGGCGGCGCCTATAACCCGCTGTTTCTGTACGGCGGCACCGGTCTGGGGGTAAAACCCACCTGCTGCACGCGGTCGGCAACGGCATTATGGCGCGCAAGGCCAATGCCAAAGTGGTCTATATGCACTCGGAGCGCTTTGTGCAGGACATGGTCAAGGCCCTGCAGAACAACGCGATCGAAGAATTTAAACGTTACTACCGTTCGGTCGACGCGCTGCTGATCGATGATATCCAGTTTTTTGCCAATAAAGAGCGCTCGCAGGAAGAGTTCTTCCATACCTTTAATGCGCTGCTGGAAGGCAATCAACAGATCATCCTGACCTCGGACCGCTATCCGAAAGAGATCAACGGCGTGGAAGATCGCCTGAAGTCCCGCTTCGGCTGGGGCCTGACGGTAGCGATTGAGCCGCCGGAGCTGGAAACGCGCGTCGCGATCCTGATGAAAAAGGCCGACGAGAACGACATCCGCCTGCCGGGCGAGGTGGCGTTTTTCATCGCCAAGCGTCTGCGTTCCAACGTGCGTGAGCTGGAAGGGGCGCTGAACCGCGTGATCGCCAACGCCAACTTTACCGGCCGCGCCATCACCATCGATTTCGTGCGTGAAGCGCTGCGCGATCTGCTGGCGCTGCAGGAAAAACTGGTCACCATCGACAATATTCAAAAGACGGTGGCGGAATACTATAAGATTAAAGTCGCGGATCTGCTGTCAAAACGGCGTTCGCGCTCCGTCGCCCGCCCGCGCCAGATGGCGATGGCGCTGGCGAAAGAGCTCACCAACCACAGCCTGCCAGAAATCGGCGATGCGTTTGGTGGCCGCGACCATACCACGGTGTTGCACGCCTGCCGGAAGATTGAGCAGCTGCGTGAGGAAAGTCACGACATCAAAGAAGATTTCTCCAACTTAATCAGAACATTATCTTCGTAGCGCTATGAAATTTATCGTCGAACGTGAGCATCTGCTAAAACCGTTGCAACAGGTGAGCAGCCCGCTGGGCGGCCGCCCAACGCTGCCGATCCTGGGTAACCTGCTGCTGCAGGTGACGGAAGGTTCCCTGTTGCTGACCGGTACCGATCTGGAGATGGAGATGGTGGCGCGCGTCGCCTTGTCCCAACCCCATGAGGCGGGCGCGACTACCGTCCCGCGCGTAAATTCTTTGATATCTGCCGTGGTCTGCCGGAAGGCGCCGAGATCGCCGTGACCCTGGAAGGGGAACGGATGCTGGTGCGCTCCGGGCGCAGCCGCTTCTCGCTGTCCACCCTGCCGGCGGCGGATTTCCCGAACCTGGACGACTGGCAAAGCGAGGTGGAGTTCACCCTGCCGCAGGCGACGCTGAAGCGCCTGATTGAAGCGACCCAGTTCTCCATGGCTCACCAGGACGTGCGCTATTACCTGAACGGCATGCTGTTTGAAACCGAAGGCGCGGAGCTGCGCACCGTCGCCACCGACGGCCACCGGCTGGCGGTCTGCGCGATGCCGATTGAGCAGCAGCTGCCGCTGCATTCGGTGATCGTGCCGCGTAAAGGGGTGATGGAGCTGGTGCGCCTGCTGGACGGCGGCGATACGCCGCTGCAGCTGCAGATCGGCAGCAACAACATCCGCGCCCACGTCGGCGACTTTATCTTCACTTCCAAGCTGGTTGACGGCCGTTTCCCGGATTATCGCCGCGTATTGCCGAAGAACCCGGATAAAACGCTGGAAGCCGGCTGCGATCTGCTGAAGCAGGCGTTTGCCCGCGCGGCCATCCTGTCGAACGAGAAGTTCCGCGGCGTGCGGCTGTACGTCAGCCACAATCAGCTGAAGATCACCGCCAATAACCCGGAACAGGAAGAAGCGGAAGAGATCCTCGACGTGGCCTATGAAGGCACCGAGATGGAGATCGGCTTCAACGTCAGCTACGTGCTGGACGTGCTGAACGCGCTGAAGTGCGAAGAGGTGCGCCTGCTGCTGACCGACTCGGTCTCCAGCGTGCAGATTGAAGACGCGGCGAGCCAGGCGGCGGCCTATGTTGTCATGCCAATGCGGTTGTGATCGATATCCGGGCTATCTTGCTTGCCATTTTACGCTTGGGCAGTGCTCGCCATCCTCACGTACTCTGTGTACGCTCCGGTGGCTGCGCGCTGTCCGCACGTAAACTGCCTGCGCCGATAACGCCCTCACATTGAGCGTACTTTCCCGGTGATAGAATAGGCATGGCATTAACGCGTTTACTGATTAAAGATTTCCGCAATATTGAAGCGGCGGATCTGGAGCCGGCGTCGGGGTTTAACTTCCTGGTGGGCGCCAACGGCAGCGGCAAGACCAGCGTGCTGGAGGCGGTGTACACCCTCGGCCACGGGCGCGCATTCCGCAGCCTGCAGGCCGGACGGGTGATCCGCCACGAACAGGCGGAGTTTGTGCTGCACGGCCGCATCGACCGCGGCGCGGAGCGTGAGCTGTCGGTCGGGCTGAGCAAAAGCCGTCAGGGCGACAGCAAGGTGCGCATCGACGGCAGCGACGGCCACAAAGTGGCGGAACTTGCCCAGCTGTTGCCGATGCAGCTGATCACGCCGGAAGGCTTCACCCTGCTGAACGGCGGGCCGAAGTACCGGCGCGCTTTCCTTGACTGGGGCTGTTTCCATAACGAACCCGGTTTTTTCACCGCCTGGAGCAACCTGAAGCGGTTGCTCAAGCAGCGCAATGCCGCGCTGCGCCAGGTGAGCCGCTATGCGCAGATCCGTGCCTGGGATCAGGAACTGATCCCGCTGGCCGAGCGCATCAGCGAATGGCGGGCGGCTTACAGCGACGCAATCGCCGCGGATATCACCGCGACCTGCGCGCAGTTTCTGCCCGAGTTCGCCCTCAGCTTTTCGTTTCAACGCGGTTGGGACAAAGAGAGCAGCTACGGCGAACTGCTGGAGCGTCAGTTTGAACGCGACAGAGCACTGACCTATACCGCATCGGGGCCGCATAAGGCGGATTTCCGCATACGTGCCGACGGCACGCCGGTAGAGGATTTACTATCGCGCGGTCAGCTGAAACTGCTGATGTGCGCGTTGCGCTTGGCGCAGGGTGAGTTTCTCACCCGGCAGAGCGGGCGGCGTTGCCTGTATCTGCTTGACGATTTTGCCTCCGAGCTGGACGCCGGCCGTCGCCGGTTGCTGGCCGAGCGCCTGAAAGCCACCCAGGCCCAGGTTTTTGTCAGCGCGGTGAGCGCTGAACAAGTAATCGACATGGCCGGTGAAAAGGGCAAGATGTTCCGCGTGGAACAAGGTAAAATAGAGGTTCAACCACAGGACTAAAATGAGCGAGAAACGTTGATGTCGAATTCTTATGACTCCTCAAGTATCAAGGTATTAAAAGGGCTGGATGCGGTGCGTAAGCGCCCGGGCATGTATATCGGCGATACCGATGACGGCACCGGTCTGCACCACATGGTATTCGAGGTTGTGGACAACGCTATCGACGAAGCACTCGCTGGCCACTGTAGTGATATTCAGGTCACCATCCATGCCGACAACTCCGTGTCGGTGCAGGATGACGGCCGTGGCATTCCAACCGGGATCCACCCGGAGGAAGGCGTTTCCGCCGCGCAGGTCATCATGACCGTACTGCACGCCGGCGGTAAGTTCGACGATAACTCTTACAAGGTTTCCGGCGGCCTGCACGGCGTGGGCGTCTCGGTGGTTAACGCACTGTCCGAGAAGCTGGAACTGGTGATCCGCCGCGACGGCCAGGTGCACGAGCAAACCTACAGCCACGGCGAGCCGCAGGCGCCGCTGACCGTGGTCGGCGAGACCGAACAGACCGGCACCACGGTGCGTTTCTGGCCGAGCCATCAGACCTTCACCAACGTGGTGGAGTTCGAATACGACATCCTGGCGAAACGCCTGCGCGAACTGTCGTTCCTCAACTCCGGCGTGTCCATCCGTCTGAAAGACAAGCGCAGCGACAAAGAGGACCACTTCCACTACGAAGGCGGCATCAAGGCGTTTGTCGAATACCTGAACAAGAACAAAACCCCGATCCACCCGAACGTGTTCTATTTCTCCACCGTGAAGGACGACATCGGGGTGGAAGTGGCGCTGCAGTGGAACGACGGCTTCCAGGAAAACATCTACTGCTTCACCAACAATATTCCGCAGCGCGACGGCGGCACCCACCTGGCGGGCTTCCGCGCGGCGATGACCCGTACGCTGAACGCCTATATGGACAAAGAAGGCTACAGCAAAAAGGCGAAGGTCAGCGCCACCGGCGACGATGCGCGTGAAGGCCTGATCGCCGTGGTGTCGGTGAAAGTGCCGGATCCGAAGTTCTCCTCGCAGACCAAAGACAAGCTGGTCTCCTCCGAGGTGAAATCGGCGGTGGAACAGCAGATGAACGAACTGCTGAGCGAATACCTGCTGGAAAACCCGGGCGATGCGAAAATCGTTGTGGGTAAAATCATCGACGCGGCGCGCGCGCGTGAAGCGGCGCGTAAAGCGCGTGAGATGACGCGCCGTAAAGGAGCGCTGGATCTGGCCGGCCTGCCGGGCAAGCTGGCGGACTGCCAGGAACGCGACCCGGCGCTGTCCGAACTGTACCTGGTGGAAGGGGACTCCGCGGGCGGCTCTGCCAAGCAGGGGCGCAACCGCAGAAACCAGGCGATTCTGCCGCTGAAGGGTAAAATCCTCAACGTGGAGAAAGCGCGCTTCGACAAGATGCTCTCTTCGCAGGAAGTTGCCACCCTGATCACCGCGCTGGGTTGCGGCATCGGCCGCGATGAGTACAACCCGGACAAGCTGCGTTACCACAGCATCATCATCATGACCGATGCTGACGTCGACGGCTCGCACATCCGTACGCTGCTGTTGACCTTCTTCTACCGTCAGATGCCGGAAATCATTGAGCGCGGTCACGTGTTCATTGCCCAGCCGCCGCTGTACAAGGTGAAGAAAGGCAAGCAGGAACAGTACATTAAAGATGATGACGCGATGGACCAGTACCAGATCGCCATCGCGCTGGACGGCGCCACCCTGCACACCAACCCAGATGCGCCGGCGCTGTCGGGTGAAGCGCTGGAAAAACTGGTGTCTGAGCACAACAGCGTGCAGAAGCTGATTGCCCGTATGGAGCGCCGCTACCCGCGCGCCCTGCTGAACAACCTGATCTATCAGCCGACGCTGGCGGAAGAGGATCTCGGCGACCGCGCGAAAGTGCAGAGCTGGATCGAATCGCTGGCCAGCCTGCTGAACGACAATGAGCAGCACGGCAGCAGCTACAGCTTTGAAATCTATGAAAACCGTGAACGTCAGATGTTCGAACCGGCGCTGCGTATCCGCACCCACGGCGTGGATACCGACTACCTGCTGGACTTTGACTTTATTCACGGCGGCGAATACCGCAAGATTTGCCAGCTGGGCGAGAAGCTGCGCGGCCTGATTGAAGAAGGCGCGTTTATCGAACGCGGCGAACGTCGTCAGCCGGTCGACAGCTTCGAAAAAGCGCTGGAGTGGCTGGTGAAAGAGTCGCGTCGCGGCCTGGCGGTACAGCGTTATAAAGGTCTGGGCGAGATGAACGCCGAGCAGCTGTGGGAAACCACCATGGATCCGGAAAACCGCCGCATGCTGCGCGTCAGCGTCAAGGATGCGATTGCGGCGGACCAGCTGTTCACCACCCTGATGGGCGATGCGGTTGAACCTCGTCGCGCCTTTATCGAAGAGAACGCCCTGAAAGCGGCGAACATCGATATCTAACCGTCAGCAGCACGATAAAATCCGCGCCGGGCGACCCGCGCGGATTTTTTTTCGGCTTTTTTCACGCTGACAAGCCGGGCTGAAACGCGTTAGCATGACAAAAAAACAGTGGGGAACGGCGCATGGCTATTGAACTGATTGCAATTGATATGGACGGCACGCTGCTCAATCCGCAGCACCAGATTACGCCGGCGGTAAAGCAGGCGATCGAGGCCGCGCGCCGCCGGGGCGTGCACGTGGTGCTGGCGACCGGCCGGCCTTACGTTGGCGTGCAGGACTACCTGCGTCAGCTGGATATTCAGGGCGCTAACGATTACTGCATTACCTATAACGGTGCGCTGGTGTTACAGGCGGCCGACGGCGCCTGCGTCCTGCAGGAAACGCTGGGCTTTGAGGACTATTTATACTTCGAACAGCTGGCGCGCGAGCTGGGCGTGCACTTCCATGCGTTCGATTTCGATACGCTGTACACCCCGAACAAAGACATCGGCAAATATACCGTGCATGAGTCCGCCCTGACCGGTATTCCGCTGAAATATCGCAGCGTGGAGGAGATGGATCGCCAGATGCGCTTCCCAAAAGTGATGATGATCGACGAACCGGCGCTGCTGGATGCGGCGATTGCGCGCATTCCTGCCGAAGCGCAGGCGCGCTATACGCTGTTGAAAAGCTCGCCGTACTATCTGGAAATTCTGCATAAGCAGGTGGATAAAGGCGCCGGGGTGAAAATGCTGGCCGATCACCTGGGCATTGCGCGGGAAAACGTGATGACGCTGGGCGATCAGGCCAATGATACCGCGATGATCGAGTACGCCGGCGTTGGCGTGGCGATGGGCAATGCGATTGAAGAGCTGAAGGCGGTGGCGCAGTTTGTCACCAGCAGCAACGCCGAGGACGGCGTGGCGCGGGCGATCGAGAAGTTTGTGCTGAATGCCTGAGGTCTCCGGGGCGCGGCGGCGCCCCTTACGCCGTTCTTAACACCCCTTTCGCAATCTGCAGGTCCTGAATCGCCAGCCCGGTGAGGTCGGCAATGGTGATCTGCTGCTGCCCGCTGCGGACTTTTCCGCCCTGCGCCAACGCGGCGCCAAATTCGACGATCGGCGTTGATGTCAGCAAGTTTTGCCGATAAGCCGCCGCGATCTCGCCATATTCTGTACACTGCGCCAGCGCATCCACCAACAGAATATCCGCCTTGGCCGTCAGCGCGGTCGCCAGCTCCTGCTTGCCGTCCGCATCGGCGCCGACCGCGGTGATATGGGTGCCGGGGCGGATATCCGCCGCCTGTAAAATCGGCTCGCGGCTGGGAGTGGTGGTGACGATCAGCCGGCAGTGCGCCGCCAGCTCCGCCGCATCCTGCGTGGTGCGCACCCGGAACCCTTCGGCTTCGGCAGCGCGGCGATACGCCTCCAGCGCCTGCCGGCTGCGGCCCCACACCCACAGGTCGCGGCAGGCGGTGACGGGTTTCAGATGCCGTAGCTGCAGCAGAGCCTGCAGACCGGTGCCGATAATGCCGATCGCCGGGATGTCCGACGGCGCGCACAGCTCGGCGGCGATGCGCCCGGCCAGCGCGGTGCGCAGCGCCGTCAGCCATCCCTCATCCAGCAGCAGCGCCTGCGGTTCGCCGGTCAGGGCGGAAAACGCCATCATCAGCCCCTGGTTGCTGGGCAGTCCGCGCTCGGCGTTGCGGTAGAAGCCGGTGGACACTTTGACGACGAAGAGTTCATCCCCCTCCAGCCAGGCCGATTTGATACAGCCATCGCCGGCCGCCTGTTCGAACAGGAAGTGCTGTACCGGCGGTTGCTGCACCCGGTGTTGTGAATAAGCGATAAAGCCCTGTTTCAGCAGTGCCGTGACGGCATCCGCATCGAAGGCGGCCAGGATTTGCTGCCGGTCAAGGGTGCGCATTGTCGATGGCCTTCAGGTATTTCTCCAGCACGATATTCTTGCCGCACAGCACCACGGCAACCTTTTTCCCCTGCAGCTCCGGCGCCAGCTTAACGGCGGCGGCCAGCGCCACCCCGGCCGCGCCTTCAATAATCCAGCGTTCGCTGGCGGCCAGCGCGCGCATCGCCCGGCGGATTTCCGCTTCGCTGACCAGCACGCGCCGATCGATCAGGCGCTGACACAGCGGGAAGGTGATGGCGCCGGGTTCGACGCCGCCGGCGGTGCCGTCAGACAGGGTGTCCTGCTCCTCAACCGTATGAATATGGCCGGCTTCCAGCGCGCTGTACATGCTGGTGGCGTTTGCCGGCCAGCAGCCAATCAGCTGGGTTTTCGGCGACATTTGCTGCAGAACGCTGCCGATACCTGAAATATACCCGCCGCCGCCCACCGCCACGAAGACCGCATCCAGATCGCCGTGCTGCTCAACCAGCTCCATGCCGCAGGTGCCCTGACCGGCGATTACCTGCGGGTCGTTGTACGGGGAGACATACGCCTTGCCGCGTTCGGCGGCGGCGCGTTCTCCGGCGAGCTCCGCCTGCAGCGCGTCGCCGGGCACCAGCGTCACCTCGGCGCCGAGCGCGCGGATGGCGTCCAGTTTCACCGCAGCGGCGTTTTCCGGCGCATACACCGTTACGCTGACGCCCATCAGTTTGCCCGCCTGCGCGATGGCCAGGCCGTGGTTGCCGCTGGAGGCGGCGATCACGCCGTTGCGGCGCTGGGCGTCGCTCAGCAGGCGCAGCTTGTTGCTGGCGCCGCGAAACTTAAAGGAGCCGGTTTGCTGCAGATGGTCGCACTTTAGCCACAGTTCGCAGCCTAATTGCTGCGACAGCAGGATGCTGCGCTCCAATGGCGTCACGCGTACCTGCGGCCGCAGCTGCCGGTGCGCCTCTTCAATGGCGGCGAATAAATCCGTCATACCGACTCCTTACAATTTTTCAGATAGTTATAAACCGTGGCGCGGCCAATACCGAGGATTTTGGCGACATAGCCGGCGGCGTTTTTCCCCCGGAAGGCGCCCTGATGATACAGCGCTTCGACCAGCTCCCGTCTGGCGGGGGCGTTCAGCGTCGACAGCGTTTGCTGATGCTGCTGCAGCCACTGATAAATAAAGGTATTGATGCGTTCCTGCCAGTCGTCCTGGAACAGCACGGCGGGCTGCGGCTGCAGCGCGCTGCCGGAGAGAAAGGTCTCCAGGGCCGCTTTGGCGTTGCTGAGCACTGTGATATCCAGGTTGATGCACATCAGGCCGATGGGATGCTGATTGTCGTCACGCAATACCGCGCTGATGGAGCGCAGCTGGCCGCCGTCCCAGTTGCGTTTCTGATAGGGGCCGATCACCTGCAGATCCAGATTGTCCCGCAGATCGTCCAGGTTGGAGTCTTCGCCCAGTTCGCGCTGCGAGCGGTTATTGGCGATATACACCAGCTTTTGGCTGGCCAGATCGTGGATCGCCACTTCGGCATAGGGGGTAAACAGCAGCGCAATGGCATCGGCGATGGCGTGGTAGCGGGTGAGCATGGCGGTCTCGATTAGACTAAAAAATACAATTTGTACTTTTTAGTCTATTGTGTAAAGCATTATTTTGGCGCTATTCCGCGGTTCTACTCTTGTAGGACAGTTTGGGGGCGATCCGCTAAACTGGCGGCTTAATGCCAGCATGCGCAGGGGAGCCGCCATGAATCCGCGGGAAACACAGCTTACGTTTGACCAACGGGGCCATCAGTTAACCAATATCAACGTCTGGACGCCGTGCGGCCAGTGGCTGGCGTATGACGTGCGCCCCAGTGGCGCTTCGTTCACCGGGCTGACCATCGAGCGGGTCAACGTGACCAGCGGCGAGGTGCAGGTGGTGTACCGCGCTCAGCACGGCGCACACGTCGGTGTGGTGACGGTCAGCCCGGATGCGCCGGCGCGCTATGCGTTTATCCACGGGCCGGAGCACCCGGACAGCCACTGGCATTATGATTTTCACCACCGCCGCGGCGTGATTGTCAGCGAGCCTGACCGCGAGCTGGCGGTGACGCTTGACGCATTGGATATCACCGCCCCCTACACGCCGGGCGCGCTGCGCGGCGGCAGCCACGTGCATGTGTTCAGCCCCGACGGCAGCCGGCTCAGCTTCACCTATAACGATCACGTGATGCACGAACGCGATCCGGCGCTGGACCTGCGCAACGTCGGCGTTGCGCTGCCGCTGCGCGGCGTCAATCCGCCGAAACAGCATCCGCGTGAATATGACGGCAGCCACTTCTGCGTGCTGGTCAGCCGCACCACGCCGCAGCCGCGTCCGGGGAGCGATGAGATTAACCGGGCGTATGAGGAGGGCTGGGTCGGCCGGCACGGTTACCTGAAGGCGGACGGCAGCCGCCAGCGCTGGGCGCTGGCGTTTATAGGCGATACGCTGGCGGAAAACGGCGAAAAACTGCCGGAGGTGTTTATCGTCGACCTGCCGGAAAACGACGCCGACTACGCAAAGGCCGGCGATGAGCCGCTGCAGGGCAGCGAAAGCCGCCTGCCTGCGCCGCCGCGCGGCGTACGGCAACGGCGCTTGACCTTTAGCGGCGCGCGCCGCTATCCCGGCGTGGTGACGGCGCCGCGCCACTGGCTGCGCAGCTCGCCGGACGGCAGCCAGATCGCGTTTTTGATGAAAGATGATAACGGCGTGGTGCAGCTGTGGACGGTGTCCCCCAACGGCGGCGCGCCGCGGCAGGTGACGCGGAGCTCACACGCGGTGCAGTCGGCGTTCAGCTGGCATCCGCAGGGCGGTCATATTGCGCTGGTCTGTGATAACAGCGTGATGCTGTGCGATATGGCCAGCGGCGCGCTGCGCCGTCTGACGCAGCGTAGCGAACAGCCGCCCAGCGGCGACGCGGTGGTGTTTTCTCCCGACGGCGGCCGGGTGGCGTTTATGCGGGACGTAGCGGGCGTTAGCCAGATATTTGTCGTTGAGGTATAGCGGAAAGACGGGCCGGCGTGCGGCCCGTCTCAGCGTCAGTGTGCAACAGGGCCTTGGCCCGGGTTGCCGGTCGAGGCCAGATTTTGTTGTTCGCTGCGCAGAATGCGCTCGCGCGGCGAGTCGGCGGTTTTGTCGCTGTCGGCGCGCAGATAGTCATAAGGCAGCAATACGGTATCCATCACCGCAGAGAAGGGCAGATCCAACGCCACCAGGGGCTTCATTGCCCAGCCGGTCTCTTTGTCTTTCAACAGGTTCATACTGGCGCGAGTGCCGGGATAGTAGCCCATATCGGGGCCGCTGTGGCTCATCACGCTGGAACAACCGCTGGTCGCCAACAGCAGGCAACTGGTCGCCATCAATCTTTTCATCATCATTTCCATCCTGAAGGGTGCTGTTCCCCTGAATTGCTGATTTATCACATCCGGCAGATGCGTTTAAAGGAGCAAAACGCCGCTCTGTGGCGGTTATCTCACTCTTTATTGTATGTGATAAAAAAACTTTCGCTGCCTTCATTGGCAATTTTTTTATCTTGGGCGCTTGAAAGGTAAAAAGCAAACCCCATTTTATCTACAGAGCCAAATTAAGAATTCGCCGTCAGGGAATTCCGGCCATTGCGTCTGTCCATGAAGGAAGACCTGTTTTTCAAACCTCGCTAAAGCGCCTTAGGAGGCTATGTTATGCGTAATTTCGATCTGTCCCCGCTCTACCGTTCCGCCATTGGTTTCGACCGTCTATTTAACGCGCTGGAGGCTGGACAGAGCCAGGGAAATGGTTACCCTCCCTACAATGTTGAGCTGGTTGACGAAAACCATTATCGCATCGCCATTGCGGTTGCCGGCTTTACCGAGCAAGAACTGGAAATTACCTCACACGATAACCTGCTGACGGTGCGCGGCGCGCACAGCGGCGAGGCCGCAGAAAAAACCTATCTGTATCAGGGTATTGCAGAAAGAAACTTTGAGCGGAAATTTCAGCTGGCCGAACACATCCATATTAAAGGCGCTAAGCTGGAACACGGGTTGTTGTATATCGATATGCAACGCATCGTGCCGGAAACATTAAAGCCGCGCCGTATCGAGATTAAATAATCGTTATTATTTTCGCTGATTAATTATTTTCAGTAGAAATATCTGATGCCCGCCGAAAGGGGGCGTTATAAGTGTCTCTCGCTTCATAGAAGGAGTATATATTATGCGTAATTACGACTTATCCCCGCTGCTTCGCCAATGGATCGGTTTTGATAAATTAGCCAGTTCAATGGGCGGACAGGAACCTCAGGGATTCCCTCCCTACAATATTGAAAAAAGCGATGATAATCACTATCGCATTTCCCTGGCGCTGGCCGGCTTCAAACAAAGCGAGCTGGACATCGAGGTAGAAGGTCCGCGCCTGACGGTGCGCGGCAACCCGACGCCGGCGGAAAAACCGGTGGAATACCTGCATCAGGGGCTGGTCTGCAAAGAGTTCAGCCTGAGCTTTACGCTGGCGGAACACCTGCAGGTGTCTGAGGCCCGGTTTGAGAACGGCCTGCTGCATATCGATCTGGTGCGTCAGGTGCCGGAAGCCCTGCAGCCGCAGCGCATCGCCATCGGCAGCACGCCGGGGCTGGAAGAAAAATAATCGGCCGCTGACGCGGTAAAAAAACGGGGGGACGTCCTGACGGACGTCCCCCCGTTGCGTTGATGGGCGGCGTTACTGCGCTTCGCGGTGCGCCCGCTCCACCTCTTCCGCCAGAATGGCGACGCCGCGCTCGATCTTATCCGGCTCCGGCACGTAGTTCATACGCATGCACTGATGGGTATGCGGCCACTCCTGCTCCAGCCCCGGGAAGAAATAGTGCCCCGGCACCATCAGCACGCCGCGCTGCTTCAGGCGCTGGTACAGCAGCTCGGTGCTGATCGGCAGATCTTTAAACCACAGCCAGAGGAAAATCGCCCCTTCCGGTTTGTGGATCAGACAGCGCTCTTCAGGCAGATAGCGGCGGATGGTGGCGATGGTCTGCGTGACCCGCTGCTGGTAAAACGGCTTGATCACCTCGTTGGACAGGCGCAGCAGATCGCCGCGCTCAATCATCTCCGCCGCGACCGCCGGGCCGATGCTGCCCGGCGACAGGCTGATAATGCCGTTCATATTGGTCAGCGCGGTGATGGTTTTCTCATCGGCGATCACGATGCCGCAGCGCGACCCCGGCAGGCCCAGCTTCGACAGGCTCATGCACAGGATGATATTCGGGTTCCACAGCGGCGTGGCATCGCTGAAGATGATGCCCGGGAACGGCACGCCGTAGGCGTTATCGATCACCAGCGGAATATCGTGCTGCTGCGCCAGCGCGTCGAGCTGGATCAGCTCGTCATCGGTAATCACGTTGCCGGTCGGGTTGGTGGGGCGCGACACGCAGATCATGCCGATATCGTTGCCGATGGTCAGGTTGTCGAAGTCGACGTGATATTTAAACTGGCCTTCCGGCAGCAGCTCGATGTTCGGCTTGGCGGAAACAAACAGCCCTTCGTCCAGGCCGGCATCGGCGTAGCCGATATACTCCGGCGCCAGCGGGAACAGCACGCGACGGCGGCTGCCGTCGGCGTAGCGGCCGGCGAACAGGTTAAACAAGTAGAAAAACGCGCTCTGACTGCCGTTTGTCAGTGCAATATTCTGTGGTTCGATCTGCCAGCCCAGCTCTTCACTCAGCAGGGCAGCCAGCGCTTTAAGCAGCGTATTCTTCCCTTGCGGGCCGTCGTAGTTGCACAGCGCTTCGGTCAGTTTGCCCTGGTCGAGCATCTCCTGACACAGCTGTTTGAAGTAGCGCTCCATCTCGGGGATTTGCGCCGGATTACCGCCGCCGAGCATGATGGCGCCCGGGGTGCGCAGGCCTTGGTTCAGGTCGTCCATTAAGCGGGTGATGCCCGAGTAACGGGTAAATTTGTCGCCGAAAAGTGAAAAAGTCATAGGTGCAGCATGTTGTTTTTTGCAGGGAGTCGCCCACCATACCCCCAGATAATTGCGGGTGCAACGTGCAGGAGAAAACCCGTATCAGCGTTAAATGTTAACCGTTGGCTTGAATGTGGTGTTTTATTCTGAGGTGAAGGGGCGGGAAGATCCCGCCCGGTTAACGCGATTTATTTCAGCACCTGCGGGTTGACGCAGTTTTCCGTCACCGTGCCGGTCAGCGCGGCGATCAGGTTATCGACCGCGCACTCGGCCATGCCGTAGCGGGTTTCATGGGTGGCGGAGCCGATATGCGGCAGAGCGACCACGTTCGGCATTTTCAGCAGCGGCGAGGAGACCGGCAGCGGCTCTTTTTCAAACACGTCCAGCCCGGCGGCGTGAATGGTGCCGTTTTGCAGCGCCTCAATCAGCGCCTGCTCGTCGACCACCGGCCCGCGGCCGGCGTTGATCAGAATGCCGCTCTGCTTCATCTTCGCCAGCTGATCGCGGCCGATCAGGTGGAAGGTCTGCTCGGTCAGCGGCAGCGTAATGCAGACGAAGTCCGATTCGGCCAGCAGGGTATCCAGATCGCAGTGGCGCGCGCCAAAGCGCTGTTCCGCTTCCTGGTGCGGGCGGCGCGCGTTGTACAGAATCGGCATGCCGAAGCCGAAGTGGGCGCGCTGGGCCAGCGCCAGGCCGATGCGCCCCATGCCGAGCACGCCCAGCGTTTTATGGTGCACGTCGACGCCGAACCAGTCCGGGCCGATGCTGCCCTGCCACTCGCCGGCCTTCACCCGTTCGGCCACTTCCACCACGCGGCGTGCCGTCGCCAGCACCAGGCTCATAATGGTATCGGCCACGGTTTCCGTCAGCACCGTCGGCGTATGCATCAGCACGATATTACGGGCGTTGAGCGCGTCGACGTCAAAGTTGTCATAACCGACGGAGACGGTGGACGCCGCGCGCAGCTTCGGCGCCTGCTGTAAAAAGGCCTCGTCCACCTTGCCGCCGGAGCCGATGATCCCCTCGGCCTGTTGCAGCGCCTGTTTGAACTCATCGGCATTGTCAGGATTCAGGCCGTTGAAGGCATGTACGGTGAAGTGTTGTTCCAGTCGTTCACGCAGGGCGGCGGGGAGTTTTTTGTACAGTACGATCGAAGGCTTCATCATGAACTCCAATTTGTTGCGCGGGGCCAAAGCGCTGCGCTTTGACCCCGAAGAACTCGGTTTAAAAACGGAAAGTGTAGCCAATCACGCCGGCTGCGGCTGGGCGTCGTTACGGGCGGGCTTTACCACCAGCGTAATTACCACCGCCACCACCAGCGCGACGGCCATAAACATATAGGAAGCCGCCGGGGTGCCGGTCGCGCCGTTAAGGTAGCCGACGAACCAGGAACCAAAGAACGAGCCCAGGGCGCCCATGCTGTTGATCAGCGCCATGGCGCCGCCGGCCACGTTCTTCGGCAGCATTTCCGGAATGATGGCGAAGAACGGCCCGTAAGGCGCGTACATCGCCGCACCGGCCACCACCAGCAGGCCGTAGGACACCCAGAAGTGATCGACGCCCACCGCATAAGAGCCGAAGAACGCCAGCGCGCCGATCAGCAGCAGCGGCCAGACGAACAGCTTGCGGTTCTGCATTTTGTCAGAGGCCCAGGAAACCACAATCATGGCGATGGTGGCCGCCAGGTAAGGCACCGCGGACAGCCAGCCGGCTTCGACCATGCCCATATTCATACCGCTGCGCAGAATGGACGGCAGCCACAGCACGAAGCCGTACACGCCGATGCTCCAGGCGAAGTACTGGACGCACAGCAGAATCACGTTGCGCGAGCGGAAGGCCTCGCCGTAGTTGCGCACCGCCTTGATGCCCTGCTGCTCGGCTTCCAGCTGCGCCTGCAGCGCCTGTTTTTCCTGCTCGTTCAACCAGCCGACCTGAGACGGTTTATCTTTGACCAGCACCCACCAGCAGAAGGCCCAGATCACCGCCGGAATGCCTTCGATGATAAACATCTCACGCCAGCCGAAGGCGTGGATCAGGTAGCCGGACACCACCGACATCCACAGCACGGTCACCGGGTTGCCGAGAATCAGGAAAGTGTTGGCGCGCGAACGTTCGGACTTGGTAAACCAGTTGCTGATATAGATCAGCATCGCCGGCATCACCGCCGCTTCCACCACGCCGAGCACAAAGCGGATGGCCGCCAGCATCGGAATATTGCTGACCACGCCGGTCAGGGAGGCGCAGCCGCCCCACAGGATCAGACACCAGAAGATCAGCTTTTTAACGCTGCGCCGCTCGGCGTAGATGGCGCCGGGAATTTGGAAAAAGAAGTAACCCAGGAAAAACAGCGCGCCCAGCAGCGATGACATGCCTTTGGTGATGCCGAGGTCGTCGTTGATGCCGGCGGCGGAGGCGAAGCTGAAGTTGGCGCGGTCGAGATAAGCCAGACTGTAGGTGATAAACACGATGGGCATGATGTACCACCAGCGTTTAGCCGCAACGGTTGCTTTATTCATGTTCAGGTTCCTCAGTGGTGTCGTTTCCGCGGGCGTGGCAGTCAGCCTGCGGAAGCGGTTCTCCCGACGTTGTCTGGTTGTAGGGCCAGAGGGGCGTTCTGGGAGCCGGCGGTTAGCCGATTTATGTTTTTTTATTTGCCCGTGGCGGTCAGGCGCGACGCGCGGCCGCGTCTGACCACGGCGGGATTACTCCGCCAGCGCCGCGCGGGTTGGCAATCCTTCGCTGTCGCCGATGGCCTGAATGGCCAGCGAGCCGATCTTGTTGCCGCGTTGCACCGCCTGTTTCAGCGTTTTGCCTTCCAGCAGGGCGCTGAGGGTCCCGACGGCGAAGCCGTCTCCCGCACCAACGGTATCCACCACGTTGCTGACTTTGATGGCCGGCACCGCTGCACAGTCGCCGGCGGCGGTTTTAAACCAGGCGCCGTCCGGGCCGGTTTTGATGATCACCGCCTGCACGCCGCGCTCCAGATAGAAGTCGGCAATGCCTTCCGGCGTTGACTGGCCGGTGAGGATTTGCCCCTCTTTCAGCCCCGGCAGCACCCAGTCGGCGGCGAACGCCAGTTTGTTCAGCTGTTCGATCATCACCTGCTGGCTGGACCACAGCACCGGGCGCAGGTTGGGATCGAAGGAAATGGTTTTGCCCATCGCGCGCATTTCATGGGCGGCGAAGTGGCTCAGCTCCAGCGACTGGCCGGAGAGCGCGGCGGCGACGCCGCTCAGGTGCAGGTGGCGCGCCGCACCGAAGTAGTCGCGGTTGAAGTCGGCGGTGGACAGATGGCTGGCGGCGGAGCCTTTGCGGAAGTATTCCACGGTGGGATCGGTTCCATCGGTGTTCTTGGATTTAATCTGGAACCCGGTCGGATACTGGCCGTCGACCGTCACCTGCTGATAGTTGATGCCTTCTTTTTTCAGCTGCTGCAGGGTAAAGCGGCCGAAGGTGTCGTTGCCCACCCGGCTGACCCAGCCAACCTGCAGGCCAAGGCGCGCCAGGCCGATGGCGACGTTCAGCTCTGCCCCGGCGATGCGTTTGGTGAAGTGCTCCACCTCCGCCAGATCGCCGGTTTCCGCCGCGACGAACATCGCCATGGCTTCACCCAGCGTGACGACGTCCAGAGAGGTATTGCGCTGTGCTGTCAGTGTGCTCATGGTGATTACTCCGCGCGTAACAGGTTGACGTAATGACGGGTAACGGCTTCAAGGTCGTCGCCCTGCAGGGGGAATTCAATGCCGCGCGGTACGTCCGCCGGCAGTTGGGCCAGCAGCCGGCGCCAGTCGTCGCCGGCGTCGTCCAGCGCGATGGCGCGCCAGCCGCGCGGCCCCTGGACCGCGGCTTTAACGTGGATATAGCCGACGTGACGCGCCAGGCGTTCGGCCGCGGCGCTCGGGTCTTGCCCCACCCAATGCCAGTTGGCCATATCGAAGGTCATGCTGACCGGCAGCTGGTTGTCTTCCGCCGCGTGCAGAAACGCGTTCATCGGCGACAAAATCCCGCAGTCGGCGGTCTGGTCGTTTTCCACCACCAGCTGGACCGGATGCTGCATCAGATCCACTTTCAGTTCGGTGAAGTCAAAGCCGGGCTGGTAATGGCCCAAAGAGAGTTTCAGCCGGCGCGCTTTCAGCGCCTGGGCTTCCGCCAGCAGTGCGGGCAGCTTGGGGTTAACGTGATGCTCGGGGGTGAAAAGCGGTTCCGGAGCGGAATACACCGCGAACAGCTGCTGACGTGCGATCTCCTGCGCCAGCTGCGGCAGGTTATCCAGCTCGCCGGGGCTGAACAGTTCCCGGCGGATCTCCACGCCATCCGCGCCGGCGTCGGCAATGATCGGCAGCATGGCGGCCTGTCCGCCCCGCTGCTGAACGGTATCCGTGCCGTAAGCGCCGGTCACCACGATAACTTCTCTTTTCATATTTTTACTCCTGAGGTGGCGAAATCTCCACCGCTGCTGTTAATGGCACGTTAAATGGAACCGGTTCCATATAAAAGCCTCAGAATGTAAAAATATGATCGCAATCACGACAATGCAGCAAAGGCGCGGGGCGCGGCGCGGTAAGCGCCGGAATTAACGGGTGGTGGAGCCGCGTACGATCAGTTCGCCGGAGAACACGCGCTCGTCAGGCGGCGCATCGCGCCCCTGGATGCGCTGCACCAGCTGTTCCAGCGCGGCATGGCCGATCTGGTAGGTGGGCTGCTTCAGCGTGGTGATGCCGACGCCGGCCAGTTCGGCCCACTCCAGTTCATCAAAGCCCAGCAGGCCGATATCGCTGCCCCAGTGGATGCCCAGCCGGCGCATGGCGCGCGCCACCTGCAGCGTCAGGGCGCCGTTGGCCGACAGCACCGCTTTACGCATGCCGCGGCGGCGGGTGTGGAAATCGCGCAGCGTCTGCTCCAGCTGCGCGGCGTCGTTCAGCGGGGTTTCCGCCTGCTCGGCGATCAGATCGGCATGCTGCTGCGTCATAATCTGGCGGAAGGCGTGCAGACGTTCGAGGCGGGTATTGACCGTGCCGACCGGCTCGCTGAGGAACAAAATCGCTTCAAACCCTTGCTGCACCAGGTGTTCGGTGGCGATGACGGTGGCTTCGTGGTTATTCAGGCCGACCACGTCGCAGGCAAAGTCGGGGATCTTGCGGTCGATCAGCACCATCGGCAGCTGCGACTGCTGCAGCTGCGACAGCGCCTCTTCGCGCATGCCGACGGCGTTCACCACAATGCCCTCCACCCGGTAGCTGCTGAGCAGCTGCAGGTAGTGCTGTTCCTGATTGACTTCGTTATTGGTGTTACACACCAGCAGGGTAAAGCCGTGCTGCCGGCAGGCGGCTTCGATGCCGCGCATCACGTCGACGGAATAGGGGTTGGTGATATCGGCGATAATCAGGCCGATCAGGCGCGTTTGTCCGCCTTTCAGGCTGCGGGCCATCTGGCTGGGGCGGTAGTCGAGCTGCAAAATCGCCTGTTCGATACGCTGTTTGAGCGGGTCGGAAAGCAGGTGCTGTTCACCGTTGAGGTAGCGCGACACGCTGGTTTTGCCGGTTTTGGCCAGCTGCGCCACGTCGCTGATGGTGGCGCGCCCGGTCGCGCGCGAAGCTTTCACACTGCTCACAATCAATCCCCCAGTAGATTTATTGCCAAGGAGACTAACACAGTGCGCGGCGGTCGCGCACCAGAGCCGGGCTTGTTGCCCGGCTCGTCATACAGCAATGCAGGTGCGTTGGCTGCGAACAGCCGCCGGTTACTGCAGCGGGCTGAGGGTGATTTCCACGCGGCGGTTCTGCGCTTTGCCGTCGGCGGTGCTGTTGGAGGCAATCGGGTTATCCGGCCGGCACCGACGCTGCGGATGCGGTTGGCCGCGACGCCCTGGGTGATCAACGCGCTGCTGACGCCGTCGGCGCGCTGCTGCGACAGTTTCATATTGTGGGCGCGCGCGCCGGTGCTGTCGGTGTAGCCGACAACGTTAACCGCGGTTTTCGGGTACTCTTTCAGCACCATCGCCACGCCGGTCAGGGTGTTGGCGCCCGCCGGTTTCAGCGTACTGCTGTCGGTATCGAAGGTGACGTTGTTCGGCATATTCAGCACGATGTTGTCGCCCTGGCGGGTTACGCTGACGCCGGTGCCGCGCATTTTGTCGCGCAGTTTCGCTTCCTGCACGTCCATGTAATAGCCTGCGCCGCCGCCGAGGGCCGCACCGGCCGCCGCGCCGATCAGCGCGCCTTTGCCGCGGTCTTTCTTCGAGGATGACAGCGCGCCGATGCCGGCGCCCAACGCCGCGCCCAGGCCGGCGCCGACGCCGGATTTACCAGCCTGAGACTCGCCGGTGTAAGGGTTGGTGGTACAGGCCGACAGAGCCATGGTCATCGCCACGGCGGCGGCGATAATCGCAACGCGTTTTTTCATGTTATTTCCTTTTGTGCATCAAAATCTGTGCGCATATTTCCAATCGGGAAGCGCTTAAACATAGCCGTTGGGCCGTCGCCGGCGTGAAAACGCCGTGCGGCGCGCTAGTATGACGTCTTTTCCGGCCGGCAGTTCCGGCCAGGCGCGACAAACGCTTTTTTTGTTCCTTTTCAGGCGCCTTTGTTATCCGGCAAAACGCCCACGCTGGCTATGTCCAGAATTCTGAAAGCGCATCCTTTCGCATTATTCACCGCGTTTTGGGGTAGCAGAGACAGTCGGTGAGATGATCGTTCACCAGCCCGCTGGCCTGCATAAAGGCGTAGCAGATGGTGGAGCCGATAAACTTGAAGCCACGTTTTTTCAGCGCCTTCGACATGGCGTCCGACTGCGGCGTCTTGGCCGGCACCTGCCCCAGCTCGCGCCACTGATTCAGCTGCGGCCGGCCGTCGACAAAGCTCCAGATAAAGGTGACGAACTCCTCGCCGGCGGCCTGCATCGCCAGGTAGGCGCGGGCGTTGGTGATGATCGCCTCGATTTTGCCGCGGTGGCGGATGATGCCGGCGTCCTGCAGCAGTCGCTCCACGTCCTGCTCGGTCATGGCGGCAACCCGCTGCGGGTCGAAGTTATGGAAGGCGCGGCGGTAATTCTCGCGTTTTTTCAGCACGGTGATCCAGGAAAGCCCGGCCTGCTGGCCCTCCAGACACAGCATTTCAAACAGCTCGCGCGCGTCGGTGGTCGGCGCGCCCCACTCATGGTCGTGATAGGCCAGATACAGCGGATCGGCGGTCACCCAGCCGCAGCGTTGGTCAGTCATGTAAGGCTCCTTTTACTGTGTATACCCGTCATACCTTAAGCTGCAGGTGCGTTGGCTACGCTCGGTCACCCGAATCACTGACCGGAGTCAGCGCATCGGGATTCTTCTCCTTGCCGCCTTGCTGCAGCGCGAATGATGTAGTGTATATATTTACAGTTATCATTGCCCTAAACCGTACATCTGGCAAGTCTCTGATTGTTTTATTATCTGCGGCCTTGACGTAGGGGAAAAGCCGACAATATTTATAACAGTGCCGTGATAAAAGTGGTTAAAAAATGCGCGGGTTTTTTCTTTATCGTTACAGACTCCCAGGAGTCAATTCATGCCTCTAAAAATAATGGGCGCTCCCGGCAGGGCAGCGCTGGCGGTGGCTTTAGTTCTCGGGCTGGCGGCGTCCGCCGCGGCCGCCGAGCGGGTGTACGTGTTCGGCGACAGCCTGAGCGACAGCGGCAACAACGGGCGCTACACCTACGACGGCAGCCAGCATCCGCTGTATGACGAAGCGCTGGCGCAGCGTATCGGCGCGGCGCTGCTGGCGTCCGATCTCGGCGGCGACAACTATGCGGCCGGCGGCGCGGTGGCGGTGCCGGCGCTGAATCCGGCGGACAATACTCAGGATCAGGTACAGCGCTATCTGAGCCAGACCCACGGCCGCGCCGACGCCAATGGCCTGTATATCCACTGGATCGGCGGCAACGATCTGGCGGCGGCGGCGTTAAATCCGGCCAGCGCGCCGCAGGTCAGCTATACCAGCGCCGCCGCGGCGGCGCTGCAGGTGCGGTCGCTGCTGGATGCCGGCGCCGGCACGGTGATCGTGCCGACGGTGCCGAACATCGGCTTTACCCCGCAGCTGATGGAAGTGATTGTGCAGCAGGCGCTGGCGCCGGTGCAGAACGCGGCGCTGCAGGCGGCCTATGCGGCGCTGAATGCGGTGGCGACGCCGGACGCCGCTTCGCGGCAGCAGGCGATTCACCGGGCGCTGAGCGCGGCGGCGCAGCAGGGCAGCAGCGACCCGCAGATGCAGCAGGCGATCGCCGCGCAGCTGATCGCCGCCTATGACAGCCTGAGCGCGCAGGCGGGCCAGCTGACCGACTTCTACAACCGCAGCGAGGACCAGCTGCTGGCGCAGGGCGGCGGCAACATCGTGCGCGCCGACGTCAACCGGCTGTTTGGCGAGGTGATCGCCAATCCGCAGCAGTTCGGCTTCAGCAATACCGCCGGCATGGCGTGTCCGGCCGGCGTATCGTCGGCGGTATGCCGCTCCGCGACGCCCGGCTTTAACGACGGCCAGGCCTTCCTGTTCGCCGACCATTTCCACCCCAGCCCGCAGGCGCATCTGCTGATCGCCGATTACATTCAGGCGGTGCTGGACGGCCCGGCGCAGGCGGCGGCGCTGACGCAGGCGACGGCGGCGATGGCGCGCGACAGCCGCGCCACCCTCGACAGCCGTTTTCAGCAGCTGCGCAGCGGCGGCAACCCGCAGGGAGCGCTGGGAATATTCGGCGGCTATGCCGGGCAGCATTATGACTATGCCGACAATAAAGCGGCCGGCGACGGCAACGCCACCACCCACAACCTGACGCTGGGGGTGGATTACCAGCTGACGGACCGCTGGCTGATCGGCGCGCTGATCTCCGGCGCCAATGACGATCAGCAGCCCTCCAGCCGCTATGACTACCAGGCGCGCGGCGTGCTGTTTTCCGCCTTTACCTCGCTGGACGTGTTTGAGCACGGCTGGGTGAACGCCGATCTGCACTACGCCAGGCTGGATTACGACGATATTCGCCGCAGCGTGCAGCTTGGCCCGCTGACGCGCAGCGAAACCGGCTCGACCTCCGGCAAACAGTGGGGCGCGCGCGTCACCGCCGGCTATGACTTCCCGCTGACCTCAAGTCTGAGCACCGGGCCGATGGCGCAGTTTGCCTGGGACTACAGCAACGTTTCCGGCTATAGCGAAGACGGCAACGACAGCACCGCCATGCGCTTTAACGACCAGACCTACCATTCGCAGATCGGCGCGCTGGGCTGGCGGCTGGACAGCAACCTCGGCGTGATTAACCCGTATGCCGAGATCAGCTATCAGCATCAGTTCGGCGACGAGGTGTACCGCGCCGGCGGCGGCCTGAAGTCGACCTCAACCTCGTTTACCCGCGATGCCGCCGGCCAGGATAAAAACTGGGTCGACGTCACGCTGGGGGCCAATCTGCCGCTGAACGACCGGGTGGCGGCGTTCGCCACCGTCTCGCAGACCGGCGGCCTGAGCAGCGGCGAACAGGTGATGTACAACGTCGGCGTCAGCGCCCGCTTTTAATGCGCCTGGCGCGGCGCTTCGCCGCGCGTTGCGGGCAGCGGGGCGCGGCCGGCGATTTTCTTCTCCGGCTGCAGCCGGGTCATGCACAGCATGCTGCAGAAAGAGACCAGCGCGGTGGCGAAGAACATCGCGCCGTAGCCGTGCTGCTGCGCCAGCCAGCCGCTGAGCATCGGCGCGCTGATTGACGCCAGATTGGCGATGGCCAGCGTGATGCCGCTGTAGGCCCCGACCGACGCTTTCGGCGTCACGTCCAGCACTACCGACCAGTAGACATTGTTCACCAGCGCGTTCAGCGCATTACCCAGCGTCATCAGCGCAATAATCGCCGCGGGCGACTGCATAAACGGGATCAGCAGGAAGCAGCCGGCGGTCAGCAGCAGCGTGACGGCGGCAAACCGGTTGCGCGCCAGCCGCAGATTACCGCTGCGCGCCAGCAGCGCATCGGAGATGCGTCCGCCGAGCAGCACGGTGAAGCAGGCGCCGCTCCACGGGATCATCGCCACGTACCACAGGGCGTGCAGGTCGTAATGGAAGCTGTCCTGCAGGTATTTCGGCCCCCAGGTGACCAGCACGAAGGTGACATACAGAAAGGAAAAGTAGCCCAGCGCGTTGAACACCAGGGTGCGGTTGGTGAAAAACGCCCGCCACGGCAGCGGCGTTTGATGGTCGTCATCTTCCTGACGATCGCCGCCAATCACCGCCAGTTCGGCGGCGTTAACCTTCGGATGCTGTTCCGGCGTATCGGTAAAGCAGGCGGCGAACAGCAAAATCGCCAGCAGCGAGAACAGCCCGAGCAGCATAAACATGCTGCGCCAGTCGTCGGTCAGCAACAGCAGCCCGACCGCCAGCGGCGCGGTCAGCAGCGAGCCGATCTGCGTGCTCAGCAGCCCGATGCCCAGCGCGAAGCCGCGCTCTTTGCGCGGCGACCAGTGGCCGATGGTTTTATTCATCAGCGCGTAGGCCGGACCTTCGGCAAAGCCGAACAGGATGCGCAGGGCGGCGAAACCCATCAGCGCGGAGCCGCCGAACAGCGCGACGCCCAGCTCACCCGCCCAGGCGGTGGCGATCTCCAGCAGCGACCACAGCGCGCCGGCCAGCAGCCAGACTTTTTTGCTGCCGACGCGGTCGGCCAGAACGCCGCCGCACAGCGAGCCGAGCAGATAGCCGAAGCCGAAATAGCCCAGCACCGCCCCCAGCTGGGTCTTGTTGAAGCCGAACTCGCGGGCGATGTCGTTGGCGGCGAACGACAGCGCGCCGCGATCGACGTAGTTAATCAGCGCGATAAAAAACATCATGGCGAAAATGCGGTAGCGATAGCGACTGTCTGCCTGCATGGCATAACCTCCTGAGCGTGGGAAACCTCAGGCAGCGAGCAAGATTGGTGCCAGCCGTGGCGACAGACGGCGCAGCGCGCGCCGGCTGCGGCGCGGGCGGGTGCTGTGCGGCAGCAGAAAATGCGCTTTCAGCGCGCCGATGCGCCGTGTTGGTGCGCAAAACGCGTTTTTTGCACGCTGATTTACACCGGAGGCCGGATTCTGGCTGTATATCTTACGGTCAACGGGTATACTGGCCCATTCCATCTAAATCCACTTGTATCGCGTGCGAATCTAACATGCAAAAGTTTGATACCAAGACCTTTCAGGGCCTGATCCTGACACTGCAGGACTATTGGGCGCGCCAGGGCTGCACCATTGTTCAACCATTGGACATGGAAGTCGGCGCGGGTACCTCTCACCCTATGACCTGCCTGCGTGCGCTGGGTCCAGAGCCGATGGCCTCCCGCCTATGTGCAGCCGTCCCGCCGTCCGACCGACGGCCGCTACGGTGAAAACCCGAACCGCCTGCAACACTACTACCAATTCCAGGTGGTGATTAAGCCGTCACCGGACAATATTCAGGAACTGTACCTGGGCTCGCTGAAAGAGCTGGGTCTGGATCCGACCATTCACGATATCCGCTTCGTGGAAGACAACTGGGAAAAACCCGACGCTCGGCGCCTGGGGCCTGGGCTGGGAAGTATGGCTGAACGGCATGGAAGTGACCCAGTTCACCTACTTCCAGCAGGTCGGCGGCCTGGAGTGCAAGCCGGTCACCGGCGAGATCACCTACGGTCTGGAGCGTCTGGCAATGTATATCCAGGGCGTGGACAGCGTGTACGATCTGGTGTGGAGCAACGGCCCGCTGGGCGTGACCACCTACGGCGACGTGTTCCATCAGAACGAAGTGGAGCAGTCGACCTACAACTTTGAATACGCCGACGTGGATTTCCTGTTCAGCTGCTTTGAGCAGTATGAGAAAGAAGCGCAGCAGCTGCTGGCGCTGGAAAAACCGCTGCCGCTGCCGGCCTATGAGCGCATTCTGAAGGCAGGGCACACCTTCAACCTGCTGGACGCGCGCAAGGCGATCTCCGTCACCGAGCGCCAGCGCTATATTCTGCGCATCCGCACGCTGACCAAAGCCGTGGCGGAAGCCTACTACGCCTCCCGCGAGGCGCTGGGCTTCCCGATGTGTAAAAAGAACGAGAACTAAGAGGCAGCCATGACTCAACAGACTTTCCTGGTGGAAATCGGCACGGAAGAGCTGCCGCCGAAGGCTCTTCGTTCACTGGCGGAATCCTTTGCCGCCAACTTCAGCGCCGAACTGGACAACGCCAACCTTGAGCACGGTGAAGTCAGCTGGTTTGCCGCACCGCGCCGTCTGGCGCTGAAAGTGGCCAACCTGAGCGCGGCGCAGGCCGATCGTGAAGTTGAAAAGCGCGGCCCGGCGATTGCGCAGGCGTTCGACGCCGAAGGCAAGCCGAGCAAAGCGGCCGAAGGCTGGGCGCGCGGCTGCGGCATCAGCGTCGATCAGGCCGAGCGTCTGAAGACCGACAAAGGCGAATGGCTGCTGTACCGCGCGCTGGTGAAAGGCCAGTCCGCACAGCAGCTGCTGGCGGAAATGGTCAGCAACGCGCTGGCCAGGCTGCCGGTGCCGAAGCTGATGCGCTGGGGCGACCAGGAGACCCAGTTCGTGCGTCCGGTGCACACCGTGACCATGCTGCTGGGCGATGAGCTGATTCCGGGCACCGTGCTGGGCATCGACTCGGCGCGCACCGTACGCGGCCACCGCTTTATGGGCGAGCCGGCGTTCACCCTCGATAACGCCGACCAGTACCCGCAGGTGCTGCAGGAGCGCGGCAAAGTGGTGGCGGACTACGAAGCGCGCAAGGCGATCATCAAGCGTGACGCCGAGCTGGCGGCGCAGCAGATTGGCGGCAAGGCCGATCTGAGCGACAGCCTGCTGGAAGAAGTGGCGTCGCTGGTGGAGTGGCCGGTGGTGCTGACGGCGAAGTTCGAGGAGAAATTCCTGGCGGTGCCGGCGGAAGCGCTGGTGTACACCATGAAGGGCGACCAGAAGTACTTCCCGGTGTATGACGCCGCGGGCAAACTGCTGCCGAACTTTATCTTCGTCGCCAATATCGAATCGAAAGATCCGCAGCAAATCATCGCCGGTAACGAGAAGGTGGTGCGCCCGCGCCTGGCGGACGCCGAGTTCTTCTTCAACACCGACCGTAAACAGCGTCTGGAAGACAACCTGCCGCGGCTGGACAGCGTGCTGTTCCAGAAGCAGCTGGGCACCCTGCGCGACAAGACCGACCGCATTCAGGCGCTGGCGGGCTGGATTGCCGGCCAGATCGGCGCCGACGTCAACCACGCCACCCGCGCCGGCCTGCTGTCGAAGTGCGACCTGATGACCAATATGGTGTTTGAGTTTACCGACACCCAGGGCGTGATGGGCATGCACTATGCGCGTCACGACGGCGAGGCGGAAGACGTGGCGGTCGCGCTGAACGAGCAGTACCAGCCGCGCTTTGCCGGCGATGCGCTGCCGCAGTCGCTGGTGGCCTGTTCGCTGGCGATTGCCGACAAGATGGACACCCTGGCGGGCATCTTCGGCATCGGCCAGCATCCGAAAGGCGACAAAGACCCGTTTGCGCTGCGTCGCGCGGCGCTGGGCGTGCTGCGCATCATCGTTGAGAAGAACCTGCCGCTGGATCTGCAGACCCTGACCGAAGAGGCGGTGCGCCTGTACGGTAGCAAGCTGACCAACGCCAAGGTGGTGGATGAGGTGGTGGACTTTATGCTGGGCCGCTTCCGCGCCTGGTATCAGGAAGAAGGCCACGCGGTCGACACCATCCAGGCGGTGCTGGCGCGTCGTCCGACCAAACCGGCGGACTTTGACGCCCGCGTGAAGGCGGTGAGCCACTTCCGCACGCTGGACGAAGCGGCGGCGCTGGCGGCGGCGAACAAGCGCGTCTCCAACATTCTGGCCAAATCGACCGACACCCTGTTCGATCAGGTGCGCGCGTCGGTGCTGAAAGAGCCGGCGGAGCTGAAGCTGGCGACTCACCTGGTGGTGCTGCGCGACAAGCTGCAGCCGTACTTCGCCGAAGGCCGCTACCAGGAAGCGCTGGTGGAGCTGGCGGCGCTGCGTGAAACCGTCGACGAGTTCTTCGAAAGCGTGATGGTGATGGCGGAAGATGAAGAGGTGCGCGTTAACCGTCTGACGCTGCTGAGCAAACTGCGTGAGCTGTTCCTGCAGGTGGCGGATATTTCCGTCCTGCAATAAGCCCGTGCGGTGAGAAATTAAGGCGCCTGCGGGCGTCTGCAGACTGCTGACCAAGCCGGTTATTAGGGAGAGCGTGGCGATGGGGTCGTAGCGGCGTAAGCCGCCGAAGCGCCCCTCGTTACGCTAGGCCCGGGTATCTCGATCTATCAGGCGGTTTTGCCATTAACCTTAAAGGCGCCTGCGGGCGCCTTTTTTACGCCGCTTGCCGCGGGAATCGGCAAAGCGCGGGCAGTTGATCTATTCTTAAAGTCGCAGGGAGCGGCAACAGGCAGGAAGCTGATGAAAAGACACGTTTATCACGGGAGTTATTTCACATGGCGGTAGGGACTCAGAGCAAGGGCGTGATGCGCTGGTTGGCGCCGATCGTAGCGTTGTTGGTGGTGATGCAGCTGGCTGGCTGCGGCGATAAAGAGCCGGAGCAGCGCAAGGCATTTATCGACTATCTGCAAAACACCGTAATGCGCAGCGGCGCGAAAATACCGACGCTGAGCGAAGACCAGAAGCAGAAGTTCGGCAACTATGCCGGCGATTACGCGATTTTAGTCGCATTTTCACAGCAATTAAATAAATCCGTCGACGCCAGCCTGACGCCGGCTATCGATCAGGTGAGCCAGATCCGCACCGCGCAGGACTATATCGGCAAGCGCGACGGGCTGCAGCAGTCGATTGGCGCGCTCAACCTGCTGGGGCAGCAGATACAGACCGCCAAGTCGCAGGCGGACAGCGCCAGGGCGGCGCTGAAGCAGCCGGACGATCTGAAGGCGGTGTATAACCAGGCCTACGACAAAATCGTTACCGCGCCGGCCAATGCGCTGATGCCGACCATCCCGGCCGCCGCCGGCTTTATCCAGGAGCTGGTGCAGGTGGGCGACTTCCTGCAGGCGCAGGGGAATC
This sequence comes from Serratia rubidaea, assembly GCA_901472405.1. GTDB lineage: Bacteria > Pseudomonadota > Gammaproteobacteria > Enterobacterales > Enterobacteriaceae > Serratia_B > Serratia_B rubidaea. The sequence goes on from LR590463.1 coordinate 28,971, forward strand.
AGGTCAGCTTTAACAACGGCGGCGTGCAGTTCCGCAATCAGCAGCAGGTCGCGCAGTACAACGCCATGATGACCAATCTGGCGGCCAAGCAGCAGGACCTGCAAAACGCGCAGAAGACCCTCAATGAGGTGGTGATGCGCTAAACCTGCCGGACGTGCGCCCTGACGTAAGCAGGGCGCATTCCGGTTACTCCGTGGCCCTGGCGGCCTCGGTCTCCTCCTTTTCTTCCGCCGCGCGCTGGCGTCCGACGTTTGGCGTATCGCGATAGTAGCGGCCGTAAAAACAGTCCAGCAGCAGCTGCCGCAGATCCTTAATCAGCGGATAGCGCGGATTGGTGCCGGTGCACTGGTCGTCGAAGGCGTCAACCGCCAACTGATCCAGCACCGACAGAAAATGCGCCTCATCGACGCCGGCCTCCTGCAGCGACGCCGGGATCGCCAGCTCCGCCTTTAACCCCTCCAGCCACGTCAGCAGGTTCTCGACTTTCTGTTCCGCACTGTCGCCGGCGGCGTTCAGCCCAGGTGATCGGCGACTTCGCCATAGCGGCAACGGGCCTGCGGGCGATCGTACTGGCTGAAGGCCGTCTGCTTGGCGGCGTCGTCATTGGCGTTGTAACGGATGACGTTGGTCAGCAGCATGGCGTTGGCCAGCCCGTGGGCGATGGGAAACTCCGCCCCCAGCTTGTGCGCCATGGAGTGACAGATGCCGAGAAAGGCGTTGGAGAAGGCGATGCCGGCGATGGTGGCGGCGTTGTGCACCCGTTCCCGCGCACGCGGGTTTTGCGCGCCGGCCTGGATAGCTGAGCAGCAGGTTCTCCTTCAGCAGCTTCAACGCCTGCAGCGCCTGGCCGTCGGCATATTCGTTGGCCTGTACCGAGACATAGGCTTCCAGCGCGTGGGTGATGGCGTCCATGCCGCCGTAGGCGCACAGCGTTTTGGGCATCGTCATCACCAGGTCGGCATCGACGATCGCCATATCGGGCGTAAGCGCATAGTCGGCCAACGGGTATTTTTGGCCGCTGGCTTCATCGGTGACGACGGCGAACGGCGACACTTCCGAACCGGTGCCCGAGGTGGTGGGAATGGCGATCAGCCGGGCTTTAACCCGCGTGCTGGGGTAGGTATAAATGCGTTTGCGGATATCGTGAAAACGCAGGGCGAGATCGCTGAATTTAACCTCGGGATGTTCGTACATCATCCACATCACCTTGGCGGCATCCATCGGTGAACCGCCGCCGAGCGCGATAATCACGTCCGGTTTAAACTGCAGCATGCGCCGGGCGCCGGCGTTGACCATCGTCAGGGTCGGCTCCGCGCCCACCTCGGCGAACACCTCGGTTTCCACCCCTTGCGCATGCAGGATCGCCAGCACCGGTTTGACGAACCCCTGGCTGAACAGATACGGCCCGGTGACGATAAACGCGCGTCTGGCTTTGCCCTGCGCTGCTACCTCTTTCAGCGCGCCGGACAAGGCGCCGCGGCGGAAGTAGATGGCCTGCGGCAGCTTGTGCCACAGCATGTTTTTCCGCGCGTTTGGCCACGGTTTTACGGTTAAGCAGATGTTTGGGGCCGATATTTTCCGAGACGGAATTGCCGCCCCAGGAGCCGCAGCCCAGCGTCATGGAGGGAGGCAGCTTAAAGTTATACAGATCGCCGATGCCGCCCTGCGAGGCCGGCGTATTGATCAGAATGCGCGAGGTTTTCAGCCGGGCGCCGAAGCGGGCGATGCGCGCCTGCTGATTATCCTGATCGGTATACAGGCAGGAGGTGTGGCCGGCGCCGCCAAACGCGGCCAGGGCGACGGCTTTATTGATGGCATCATCGAAGTGCTGTGCGCGATACATGCCCAGCAGCGGCGACAGCTTCTCGCCGGAGAACGGTTCATCGTCGCCGATCCCGCTCACCTCGCTGATCAGCACTTTGGTGTCGGCAGGCACCTCAATGCCCGCCATTTCCGCGATTTTCAGCGCGGATTGCCCGACGATATCGGCATTGATCCGCCCCTGTTTCATAATGATATTGCGCACCGCCTGCCGCTGCGGCTCCGGCAGCAGATAGCCGCCGGCGGCGGCAAAGCGTGCGCGCACCTCGTCATACACCGCGTCGACGACGATTACCGACTGTTCAGAGGCGCAGATCATGCCGTTATCGAAGGTTTTGGACATCAGCACCGAGGCGACCATGCGGTTGATATCCGCCGTTTCATCGACCACGACCGGCGTATTGCCGGCGCCTACGCCGATGGCGGGCTTGCCGGAGCTGTACGACGCCTTGACGCGGCCAGGGCCGCCGGTGGCCAGAATCAGATCCACCTGCGGGTGGTGAATCAGCTGGTCCGCCATCTCGACGGTCGGGCTGTCCAGCCAGCCGATAATATCGGCCGGCGCGCCGGCCTCCACCGCGGCGCGCAGGATCACTTCCGCCGCTTTATTGGCGGCGTTGCTGCCTCTGGGGTGGGGAGAGAAGATAATGGCGTTGCGGGTTTTTCAGGCTGATCAGCGCCTTGAAAATAACCGTCGAGGTGGGGTTGGTAGCGGGGACGATACCGCAGATGACCCCGATCGGTTCGGCGATGGTCAGAGTGCCGAACGCCTCGTCTTCCGCCAGAATGCCGCAGGTCACCTCGTCCTTGTAGGCATGATAGACATGCTCGGAGGCAAACTGATTCTTCATCACCTTGTCTTCAACGATGCCCATGCCAGACTCGTCAACCGCCAGCTGCGCCAGCGGGATGCGGGCGTCGGCTGCCGCCAGCGCCGCAGCATGAAAAATTCTGTCAACCTGCGCCTGAGAATAGTCGGCGTATGCCTCCTGAGCTTTTCTGACGCGCGCAACTAACTTGTTTAATTTCGAAGTCGTGATGTGTGACATATTTTTCTCCCGCCGAAAATGCAATAAATAAATTATTAATCGCCAAGACAGAGAGAAAGTATAGGTAGCCGTTATCAGCTTGCGAGTGAATTTATAAAAAAAAATCCTAAGCGGATAATTAAAATGGAAAAATATCTCACACACATATATATCAGCAGGTTATGACGTAATTTTAAATTATTATAGGATGTGGTTTGAATTATTTTTGATGATAATAATTTATGCCTTTATTTATTTGCATGCTATTTTTATGTTTTTATTAAGGTGCTGTTATTGCATGAGTTAGTTGGGGTTCACTCTGGGTGGTGTATGGATATATTTCTTTTTGTGATTTTGTTTTTTATTTGTTGAGTAATTGATTGGATATAAGTCGATGTGTGTTTTGTTGTTTGGCCTTACACGATTATCACCGCTATCTAAGGCGCTAATAATGCTGCGAAAAGCCATGCCGGATATTGATGGCATTATTTTTATTGCCGGGATGAGAGAATACATGCTTTTAATTAACGCCCAGAATAATAGCGCCTTTTCGCGTTCTGTTTCCCTGCGTGAAGCCTGATGGTGATATCCCATGACACCCAAACGGCGCGGATGCGGCGGGCAGGGAATACCCCCACCGATGGCGGCAAAGCCCCGGGGAACCCCGCAGGATGCGCCGCAGCGCCGGTTTTCTGTACTACACTTCACGATAATCCCGCGTTGTAACTTTATTACGGCTAAACGGCCCGTTTTCTCGCGCTGGCGCCTGCCGACGCGGGGACGTTGCTCAGGCCGCGTCGCGCCGAAAATAAAATGTGATAAACATCACAATACAAAAACAAAAATGCAAAATTAAAATGTGATTTTAATCACAAAAAATAGCGTTTTTGGCTCATTATGGCGGCAGTGTTGCTTTTTTACACGCTCTAATTGTGATCGCGATCACCATGAAGGGTGGTGTTTATAGCCTCTTTGAGTGACTTGTGTCACAAAATTTTCACCAAGTACGCGTTGTCAATCGAGCGTGCTAGAGTCCGCCTCACAGACAGCACCAAGCGGCTGGAACGTAACAACAATAATGCGCGCTCTTATTCATTCGCCGGCGCGTAATGCTATTACCGCTTCACAATAGGGGTGTGTTTTATGCTTTCACCAGACATTAAGGTCAAAGTGCAGAACTTTGGCCGTTTCCTCAGCAATATGGTGATGCCAAACATCGGCGCGTTTATCGCCTGGGGCATCATCACCGCACTGTTTATTCCTACCGGCTGGCTGCCGAACGAAACGCTGGGCAAGCTGGTCGGCCCGATGATCACCTACCTGCTGCCGCTGCTGATCGGTTACACCGGCGGTAAACTGGTGGGCGGCGAGCGCGGCGGCGTGGTCGGCGCGATCACCACCATGGGGGTGATTGTCGGCGCCGATATGCCGATGTTCCTCGGCGCCATGATCGCCGGCCCGCTGGGCGGCTGGGCCATCAAGCATTTTGACCGCTGGGTGGACGGCAAGATCAAGAGCGGCTTCGAGATGTTGGTGAACAACTTCTCCGCCGGCATTATCGGCATGCTGCTGGCGATCCTGGCCTTCCTCGGCATCGGGCCGCTGGTGGAAACGCTGTCCAAACTGCTGGCGGCGGGCGTACACGTCATGGTGGTGCACAACCTGCTGCCATTGACCTCGATCTTCGTCGAACCGGCGAAAATCCTGTTCCTGAACAACGCCATCAACCACGGCATCTTCTCGCCGCTGGGCATTCAGCAGGCGACCGAGGCCGGCAAATCCGTCTTCTTCCTGATTGAAGCCAACCCCGGCCCGGGGCTGGGCGTGCTGATGGCCTATATGTTCTTCGGCCGCGGCAATGCCAAACAGTCCGCCGGCGGCGCGGCGATCATCCACTTCTTCGGCGGCATTCACGAAATCTATTTCCCGTATGTGCTGATGAACCCGCGCCTGATTCTGGCGGTGATCCTCGGCGGCATGACCGGCGTATTCACGCTGACGATGCTGAACGGCGGCCTGGTGTCGCCGGCCTCACCCGGCTCGATTCTGGCGGTGCTGGCGATGACGCCGAAGGGCGCCTATTTCGCTAACCTGGCGGCAATCCTGGCGGCCTTCGTGGTCTCCTTTGTGGTCGCCGGCTTCCTGCTGAAAACCTCGAAAGTGAAAGAAGAGGACGATCTGGAAGAAGCGACCCGCCGGATGCGCGATATGAAATCACAGGCGAAAGGCAGCCAGGCGGCCGGCGCCGCGCTGGACGGCGACCTGAGCACGGTACGCAAAATCATCGTGGCCTGCGACGCGGGCATGGGCTCCAGCGCCATGGGCGCCGGGGTGCTGCGTAAGAAAGTGGCCGATGCCGGGCTGACCCGCATTTCGGTCACCAACAGCGCCATCAACAACCTGCCGGACGACGTGGATCTGGTGATTACCCACCGCGACCTGACGGAGCGCGCGATGCGTCATGCGCCGCAGGCGCAGCATATCTCGCTGACCAATTTCCTCGACAGCAACCTGTACAGCGACCTGACCGCGCGCCTGCTGGCCGCCAACGGCGGCGCGTCCCAGCCGCAGCCGGCGACGGCCGCGCCTGACGAGAGCGCCGCCGACGACGAACCGGCGCTGTTCAAACTGGGGGAGGACAACGTGTTCCTCGGCCTGGAAGCCAGCGATAAAGAGCAGGCGATCCGCTTTGCCGGCGAGCAGCTGGTGAAAGGCGGCTACGTCGAGGCGGAATACGTGCCGGCGATGCTGGAGCGTGAAAAACTCACCTCCACCTATCTGGGCGAATCCATCGCCGTGCCGCACGGCACCATTGAGGCCAAAGACCGCGTGCTGCGCACCGGGGTGGTGTTCTGCCAGTACCCGCAGGGCGTGCGCTTCGGCGACGAAGAGGACGAGGTGGCGCGCCTGGTGATCGGCATTGCCGCGCGCAATAACGAGCACATCCAGGTGATTACCAGCCTGACCAATGCGCTGGACGACGACACGGTGATTGAGCGGCTGGCGAATACCACAAGCCGGCAGGAAGTGCTGGAGCTGCTCGGCGGCAAGAAAGACTAAATCCCATAGGGGCGCAGCGTCAGGCTGCGCCCTTGTCATATTTAAGAAGGTTATCATTATGAAAGCATTACATTTTGGCGCCGGTAATATCGGCCGCGGCTTTATCGGCAAACTGCTGGCCGATGCGCATGCCGAACTGACTTTCGCCGACGTTAACCAGACGGTGCTGGACGCGCTCAATCAACGCAATAGCTACCCGGTGCGCATCGTCGGCGAGCAGGAGCGCACGGAAACGGTGAGCAACGTCAGCGCCGTCAACAGCGGCAGCGATGACGCGGTGGCGCTGATCGCCGACGCCGATATCGTCACCACCGCCGTCGGCCCGCAGATCCTGGCCAAAATCGCCGGCACGATCGCCAAAGGGCTGAGCGAACGCCGCCGGCAGGGCAATGCGCGGCCGCTGAATATTATCGCCTGCGAAAACATGGTGCGCGGCACCAGCCAGCTGAAACAGCAGGTCTTTGCCGCGCTGTCGGCGGACGACCAGGCGTGGGCGGAGCAGCATGTCGGCTTCGTCGATTCCGCAGTGGACCGCATCGTGCCGCCGGCGGAAGCGGGCAGCGACGATCCGCTGGCGGTGACGGTGGAAACCTTCAGCGAGTGGATCGTCGACCAGACCCAGTTCAAGGGCGCGCCGCCGGCGATTGCCGGCATGGAGCTGACCGATAACCTGATGGCGTTTGTCGAACGTAAACTGTTTACGCTCAATACCGGCCATGCGATTACCGCCTATCTGGGCCAGCAGGCCGGGCTGCAGACCATCCGCGACGCGATTCTCGACCCGGCGGTGCGCCAGGTGGTGAAGGGCGCGATGGTGGAGAGCGGCGCGGTGCTGATCAAGCGTTACGGCTTTGCGCCGGAAAAACACGCGGCCTATATCGAAAAAATCCTCAGCCGGTTTGAAAACCCTTACCTGCACGACGACGTCGAGCGCGTGGGCCGCCAGCCGCTGCGTAAACTGAGCGCCGGCGACCGCCTGATCAAGCCGCTGCTGGGCACGCTGGAGTATGGCCTGCCGCACGCCAACCTGATTCAGGGCGTCGCCGCCGCCATGCACTACCGCAGCGCCCAGGATCCGCAGGCGCAGGAGCTGGCGCAGCTGCTGAGCGAACGCGGGCCGAAAGCCGCGCTGGCGCAAATTTCCGGTCTGCCGGAGGACGGCGAGGTTGTGGAACAGGCCGTAGCTGTGTATAACGCCATGCAAAAGTAGCGCGTGATGATGAACACACGGGCGCAGCGTGCTGCGCGCCTGCAGCCCGAGTTCGCCATTGACGGTCTCCCCTACGCCTTTCGAACAGCGACGATGGAAGAAGCACAGGCATTTGAAAACCAGGTTCTGGAAAAGCTGAACGCCGGCAAAACGGTACGCAGCTTCCTGATCGCGGCGGTAGAGCTGCTGGCGGAAGCGTTGAACGTACTGGTGGTGCAGGTGTTCCGCAAGGACGACTATGCGGTGAAGTACGCCGTCGAGCCGCTATTGTCCGGCGCCGGTCCCCTGGGGGAACTGTCGGTGCGGTTGAAGCTGATGTATGGCCTGGGGGTGATCGCGCGTCATGAGTATGAAGACGCCGAACTGCTGATGGCGCTGCGTGAAGAGCTGAACCACGACGGCGCCGAGTACCGCTTTGTCGATGATGAAATCCTCGGGCCGTTCGGCGAGCTGCACTGCGTCAGCGCGCTGCCGCCGCAGCCGGCGCTGTTGCCGCCCGGCGAGGCGGATGAAGCGCTGCTGGCGATGCAGCAGCAGCGTTACCAGCAGATGGTGCGCTCCACCATGGTGCTGTCGGTGACCGCGCTGATTGCCGGCATCGGCGCCAAACAGCCGTCGCGCCTCTCCCCGCTCGGGCGCCCGTAACGGCGTCCGCGCATCCCGCCGGGTAACCGGCCGCGCATTTTGCTACAATGCAGCAAACCCTCCTTAAACGTGCCGGTTCGGCACTTCAGGTCAGAGAAATGAAAGAGAAAGAAAAGGCAGAGATTAAGCGCCTGAGCGACCAGCTGGACGCGCTGAACCACAAAGACGTCCAGGTGATCCAGCAGGGCAATCCGGAGCTGATCGCGCAGCACAGCAAGGAAAAAGAGAAGCTGGCGACGGAGATCGAGCGCCTGAAAAACGTGCGTACAGAAAAGCTGAGCGGCGAAGCGCAGAAACTGCAAAAACTGCCGTTCAGCCGTGAAATCACCAAAAAAGAGCAGGCCGATATGGGCGCGCTGAAGAAAAGCGTGCGCGGGCTGGTGGTGGTGCACCCGATGACCGCGCTGGGCCGTGAAATGGGCCTGAAAGCGGTCACCGGCTACGCGAAAAAAGCCTTCTGATCCCCGGCGGGGCGACGCGTGCGCCCCGTCACTCCTCCCCGCAGAGCCTCTTCCTCGCCGCCGTTCGTCAGCGGCCCAGCAAACGACGGTTAAAATCTTCGATTTTGCCGCTGCGGATGCGCAGCAGCAGGGTTTTGCTCCAGCTGGCGGATAGCCCGGCCGCCGACAGCAGGCGGCGATACTGCTCCTCGTCAAACGGCATATGCCAGGCGATGCTTACCGCTTCGGCCACCGAGACCTCGCTGCAGCGCGCCGCCAGTTCCAGCGGCAGGTCGCCGCTTACCTGGCCGGGCGAAATCACCCGGTACAGCCAGCCGCAGCGGCCGCTTTGCTGCATCAGCAGCGACAGATCGTCGATGTCGAAATGATAGTTGAGTTTGAAGCACGGCGAGCGCGGCTGCGTCACCTGGATCAGCGCCTCGCCCCAGCGGAAAATATCGCCGATAAACACGTTGTGCTCGGTCAGGCCGCGGGTTGAGAGGTTTTCGCCGAATGCCGGCGGGCTGAACAGCTCGGCCTGCGCCGGAAACTGCTGCCGCCAGTGGTCATAATGTTCAATCGGGTAATGGCACAGCGCGCGATCGGGGCCGCCGTGGTAGCTTTTTTCCGCCTGCTGATCGCCCTCCAGGCCGAGCGGGGTCAGCGGCAGAGCGCCGTCGACCTGCCGTTTGGCGATCGCGCTCGGGCGTCCGCCCGGATAGGTCTGAATGTGGCCGATATAGACGTCGGGGTTGGGCATAGGGGCCTCCTGGCTCAGAACACGGCTTAGCATAGCCCGAGTGAGCCGGAAGGAACAGAGACGCCGCCCCGAAAATGGGGCGGCGATGCGGTTAGAAGGTGGTCCAGTTATCCTGCTCGTTCTGGGCGGGGACCGCCGGCTTGGCCGGGCGCGGCGTTGGCGCGTCGGTCGCCGTAACGCCGGGAGACGACGCGTCCGCCAGCTGGAACACCGCCACGCTTTGCTGCAGGATTTCCGCCTGCTCTTCCAGCGAGTCGGCGGCGGCGGCGGACTGTTCCACCAGGGCGGCGTTTTGCTGCGTGGTCTGATCCATCTCGGCGATCGCGTGGCCGATCTGGTCGATGCCGCGCGTCTGCTCGTCGGAGGCGGAGGCGATCTCCGCCATGATATCGCGCACGTGGCCGACGGCCTGCACGATTTGCTCCATGGTGCTGCCGGTCTCCTCCACCAGCCGGGTGCCGCTCTGCACGCGGTTGACCGACTCGCCGATCAGCCCTTCGATCTCCTTGGCCGCCTGCGCGCAGCGCTGCGCCAGGCTGCGCACTTCGCTGGCCACCACCGAGAAGCCGCGGCCCTGCTCGCCGGCGCGCGCCGCTTCAACGGCGGCATTCAGCGCCAGGATATTGGTCTGGAAGGCAATACCGTTGATCAGCGTGGTGATTTCGGCAATGCGTTGCGAACTGCTGGAGATATCGCGCATGGTGGCGACCACGCTGCCCACCAGCTTGCCGCCCTGCTGGGCGGTATCGGAGGCGTCCGACGCCAGCTGGTTGGCGTGATGGGCGTTGTCCGCGTTCTGTTTCACCGTGGCGGTCAGCTGCTCCATGCTGGCGGCGGTTTCCTCCACCGCCGCCGCCTGTTGCTCGGTGCGCGAGGAGAGATCGGTATTGCCGGCGGAGATTTCACCGGCGGCGGTGTAAACCTGGCCGACGCCCTGCTGGATTTTTTCAATCATATCGCGCAGGTTCTGGTTCATGGTCGCCATCGCCTGCAGCAGTTTGCCCAGTTCGTCGCGGCGTTCGGGAACATCCACCCGGCGCAGATCGCCGGTAGCGATGCGTTGCGCAATCTCCAGCGTATTGTTCAGCGGCCGGGTGATCTGCTGGGTAATGCGCCATGACACCAGCAGCCCGACGATAATGGCGATCAGCGTGGTCAGGCCCATGGCCAGCTGCGCTTTGCTGATATCGCCCTCGGTGTTGGTTAATTCATCCTGTAGGAAGATGCGGGCCAGTGCGCCGATCTTGAGCGCATTATCCCCTTGGGCCTTGCTGATCGCCAGTTCACGCTCATAGGCAGGCATATAGGCTTTGATATGCGCCTGATAGCTGTCTATTGCGTTCAGCAGCGGCTGCAGCTGCGGTTTTTGCTGTTCCGGCAGACGCTGGATCAGCGCCTGAGTATTGTCGTGCGCTTTGGCGATTGCGGTGAGCAGCGCCGCTTCGGCCTCATGGTTGAGGTTGAGCAGCAAGCCGCGGGCGTCGTAGCGGATTTGCGTCAGCGTTTGTCGGAGCCGGATGAACGGAAGCTGTAATTCGCCGCCGCCCAACTGGCGCTCAGCCTGCTGCAGGTTTTCCAGGACTTCCGCCATCCCCCAGCTGCTGCGTATGGCGTCTTTGGCGGCGATCGCCTCAAGCAGCTGCTGCTGTTGCTGCTGGTATTCATCGATCATTTTCACCAGCTGGCGCAGCTGCTGGTAACTCAGCCGGTCCCACTCCATTTTCTGGCCGTCCGTCACCAGCTTTGCGGCATTCTCGACGTGCACCCGGTGTTTTTCCAAAAACTCCGTGCGGTAGCCCTGGCCGTAAAGCGCCCGGTAGTAGTTTGCCTGATTGATCTCGTAGTTCAGCCGATCGCTGAAATTGATGCGTTCGGAACGGGCATTGATGATGTTGAGGTAGTAGACGCCGGCGCCGGCGATGATGGCCGCCAACAGCAGCATCAGGAAGAAGCCGAGGGTAAGTTTTTTCCCTACGCTAAGATGGGTGTATCGGCTCGTCAGTGTTTGCAATACCGCCATTGTTTGTCCCTTTTTTAAGCGATGTGATGGGAAAAACCATCGGCATTGCAGGGATAAACTTTAGCGGTTTTTTAAGCAAAAAATGCCCGCGGGACGCGGGCATGATGACGAGATGAAAGGATTACTTCTTGGCGGCGAAGCGCGCGGCGGCTTCGTCCCAGTTCACCACGTTCCAGAATGCTTTGATGTAGTCCGGGCGTTTGTTCTGATATTTCAGGTAGTAAGCGTGTTCCCACACGTCCAGGCCGATCAGCGGGAACCCGGAGGCGCCGGCAACGGCTTCGCCCATCAGCGGGCTGTCCTGGTTGGCGGTGGAGACTACGGCCAGTTTGCCGTCATCTTTCAGCACCAGCCATGCCCAACCGGAACCGAAACGGGTAGCGGCGGCTTTCTCGAACTCTTCCTGGAATTTCTCCACGCTGCCGAAGTCGCGCTCGATGGCGGCCTTCAGATCGCCGGACAGGGTGGTGCCGGTTTTCAGGTTTTTCCAGAAGAAGCTGTGGTTGGCGTGGCCGCCGGCGTTGTTGCGCATAAAGGTGCGCTTGTCGGCCGGAACCTTATCCAGGTCTTTGATCAGCTCTTCAACGCTCAGCGACGCCAGTTCCGGGTAGGCTTCCAGCACGGTGTTGGCGTTGTTGACGTAGGTCTGATGGTGTTTGGTGTGATGGATCTCCATCGTCTGCTTGTCAAAGTGCGGTTCCAGCGCGTCATAGGCGTACGGCAGTGATGGCAGTGAATAACTCATGATCATCGTCTCCAGTGTGATAGGGCGGCGCAAGGATGTAAGCACCGCGTAAGCAGTCGGATCATTATAGTTAATTAAATGATATTGAAAATGATTATCAATGCCCCTTGGTTTGTGCGGTTTTTGCGCAACCCATGAGTGTGATCAATGTCTCACTTTTGTGTCATATTGTGTCTATATTATTCACTGACAGAGCACGGCTTTATAACAACCCCGGTATCGCTATGGTATTATACGGGGTTATACCCTCAATAATTCGAGTTGCAGGCAGGCGGCAGGAGAAGGTGTCCCCGGTAAGTGATGCGGGTGACTGAGCGCCGCCGGTTCACCTGCAGCCTGAAGTATGACGGGTAGATAACGTTGCCAATATAACAACGATCATTATTAGCGCTTCCACGCCCGGCGTGAAGCAGGCGCACTCGAAACAATGTGACTACGCGATGAAGGAGACCCCCCATGCAGGTCAGCAGAAGGCAGTTCTTTAAGATCTGCGCTGGCGGTATGGCAGGGACGACGGTGGCCGCGCTGGGGTTCACCCCGGAAGCGGCGTTAGCGGAAACCCGGCAGTACAAACTGCTGCGCGCCCGTGAAACCCGTAACAACTGTACATACTGTTCCGTCGGCTGTGGGTTGTTGATGTACAGCCTTGGCGACGGCGCCAAGAACGCAAAAGAAAGCATTTTCCATATCGAAGGGGATCCGGATCATCCGGTCAGCCGCGGCGCGCTTTGCCCGAAAGGCGCAGGCCTGGTGGATTTCATCCACAGCGAAGGCCGTCTGCAGTACCCTGAATACCGCGCGCCAGGCTCTGATAAATGGCAGCGCCTCAGCTGGGACGACGCCTTTACCCGCATCGCCAAGCTGATGAAAGAGGACCGCGACGCCAACTTCGTCGCCACCAACGAACAGGGCGCCACCGTTAACCGCTGGCTGTCCACCGGCATGCTGTGCGCGTCAGGCGCCAGTAACGAAACCGGCTATTTAACGCAAAAATTCACCCGCGCTCTCGGCATGCTGGCCGTAGACAACCAGGCGCGCGTCTGACACGGACCAACGGTAGCAAGTCTTGCTCCAACATTTGGTCGCGGTGCGATGACCAACCACTGGGTGGATATTAAGAACGCGAATTTGATCGTCGTGATGGGCGGCAATGCGGCAGAAGCGCATCCGGTGGGGTTCCGCTGGGCGATGGAAGCCAAAATTCACAATAAAGCCAAGCTGATTGTGATCGATCCGCGCTTTACCCGTACGGCATCGGTGGCGGATTTCTATACGCCAATCCGTTCCGGCACCGACATTGCTTTCCTGTCGGGCGTACTGCTGTACCTGATCACCAATAACAAAATTAACCGCGAGTACGTCGAGGCCTACACCAACGCCAGCCTGCTGGTGCGGGAAGATTTTGCCTTTGAAGACGGCCTGTTCAGCGGTTACGACGCCGACAACCACAAGTACGACAAAACCACCTGGAACTACCAGCTGGACGAAAACGGCTACGCCAAGCGCGACGTTACGCTGCAGGATCCGCGCTGCGTGTGGAACATGCTGAAAGAGCACGTCAGCCGCTATACGCCGGACGTGGTGGAGAATATCTGCGGCACGCCGAAGGCCGACTTCCTGCAGGTGTGCGAATACATCGCCGAAACCAGCGCCCACGACCGCACCGCATCGTTCCTGTATGCGCTGGGCTGGACGCAGCACTCGGTCGGTGCGCAGAACATCCGCACCATGGCGATGATCCAGCTGCTGCTCGGCAATATGGGCATGGCGGGCGGCGGCGTCAACGCGCTGCGCGGCCACTCCAACATTCAGGGGCTGACCGACCTGGGCCTGCTGTCGCAGAGCCTGCCGGGCTACCTGACCCTGCCGTCCGAACAGCAAACCGATCTGAACGGCTACCTGAACGCCAACACGCCGAAGGCGCTGCTGCCGGGGCAGGTCAACTACTGGAGCAACTACCCGAAATTCTTCGTCAGCCTGATGAAGAGCTTCTACGGCGACAAGGCGCAGAAAGAGAACGACTGGGGCTTTGACTGGCTGCCGAAGTGGGATAAAGGCTACGACGTGCTGCAGTACTTCGAAATGATGGCGCAGGGCAAGGTCAACGGCTACTTCTGCCAGGGCTTTAACCCGGTGGCGTCGTTCCCGAACAAAAACAAGGTCGTTGCCTCGCTGTCCAAGCTGAAGTTCCTGGTGACCATCGACCCGCTGAATACCGAAACCGCCAACTTCTGGCAGAACCACGGCGAGTTTAACGACGTGGATCCGTCGCAGATTCAGACCGAGGTCTTCCGCCTGCCGTCCACCTGCTTTGCCGAGGAGAACGGCTCGATCGTCAACTCCGCACGCTGGCTGCAGTGGCACTGGAAGGGCGCCGACGGCCCGGGCGAAGCGATGAACGACGGTGAAATTCTGTCGGGCATCTTCAGCCGGCTGCGCGAGATGTACGCGCGCGAAGGCGGCGCGACGCCGGAGCCGGTGCTGAACATGACCTGGGACTACCTGACGCCGGAAAATCCGTCGCCGGAAGAGGTGGCGCAGGAGAGCAACGGCAAGGCGCTGGCGGATATTCTCGACGCCGACGGCAAGGTTCTGGTGAAAAAAGGCCAGCAGCTGAGCACCTTCGCCCATCTGCGCGACGACGGCACCACCGCCAGCGGCTGTTGGATCTTCGCCGGCAGCTGGACGCCGGAAGGCAACCAGATGGCGCGTCGCGACAACGCCGACCCGTCCGGCCTCGGCAATACGCTGGACTGGGCCTGGGCGTGGCCGCTTAACCGCCGCATTCTGTATAACCGCGCCTCGGCTGACCCGTCCGGCAAGCCGTGGGATCCGAAGCGTCAGATGCTGGAGTGGGACGGCGCCAAGTGGACCGGGATGGATGTGCCGGACTACAGCACCGCCGCGCCGGACAGCGACGTCGGGCCGTTTATCATGCAGCCGGAAGGCATGGGACGTCTGTTCGCCATCGATAAAATGGCGGAAGGGCCGTTCCCGGAACACTACGAGCCGTTTGAAACGCCGCTCGGCACCAACCCGCTGCATCCGAAGGTGGTGTCCAACCCGGCGGCGCGCGTGTTTAAAGACGATCTGGCGACGATGGGCAAATCCGACAAGTTCCCGTACGTCGGCACCACCTACCGTCTGACCGAGCACTTCCACTACTGGACCAAGCACGCGCGGCTCAACGCCATTGCGCAGCCGGAGCAGTTTGTGGAGATCGGCGAAAAACTGGCGCAGAAGAAAGGCATCAAACAGGGCGATACGGTCAAAGTCAGCTCCAACCGCGGCTATATCAAGGCCAAGGCGGTGGTGACCAAGCGTATCCGCACGTTGCAGGTGAATGGTCAGGAGGTCGACACCATCGGCATCCCGATCCACTGGGGCTACACCGGGGTGGCGAAAAAAGGCTTCCTGGCCAATACCCTGACGCCGTTTGTCGGCGACGCCAATACGCAGACGCCGGAGTTCAAGGCGTTCCTGGTCAACGTGGAAAAGGTGTAACGGAGACGAGTTATGGCAATGCAATCTCAAGACATCATTCGTAAATCCGCCACCAACGGCCTGACGCCGGCGCCGCGCGCCCGCGACGACAAAGCGGAAGTGGCGAAGCTGATTGACGTCACCACCTGTATCGGCTGCAAAGCCTGTCAGGTGGCCTGTTCCGAGTGGAACGACATCCGCGATGAGGTCGGTCACAACGTCGGGGTGTACGACAACCCCGCCGATCTGACCGCCAAGTCCTGGACGGTGATGCGTTTCTCCGAAGTGGAGATGGACGACAGCGGCAAACTGGAGTGGCTGATCCGCAAGGACGGCTGCATGCACTGCGCCGACCCGGGCTGCCTGAAGGCCTGCCCGTCGGAAGGGGCGATCATCCAGTACGCCAACGGCATCGTCGACTTCCAGTCGGAGCACTGCATCGGCTGCGGCTACTGCATCGCCGGCTGTCCGTTCGACGTGCCGCGCATGAACAAGGACGACAACCGGGTGTACAAATGCACCCTGTGCGTCGACCGCGTTGATGTCGGCCAGGAACCGGCCTGCGTGAAAACCTGCCCGACCGGCGCCATCCACTTCGGCACCAAAGAGGCGATGAAAAACGTCGCCGCCGAGCGGGTGGGCGAACTGCAGACGCGCGGCTACCAGAACGCCGGGCTGTACGATCCGGCCGGCGTCGGCGGCACGCACGTGATGTACGTGCTGCACCACGCCGACAAGCCGCAGCTGTATCACGGCCTGCCGGACAACCCGTCGATCAGTCCGGCGGTGACGTTCTGGAAAGGCGTGTGGAAACCGCTGGCGGCCATCGGCTTTGCCGCCACCTTCGCAGCCAGTATCTTCCACTATGTCGGCGTCGGCCCGAACCGCGTCGAAGAGGACGAGAACGACGAGCTGCACGATGAGGAGACGCGCAAATGAGGAAGGAAAAGCCAATTCAGCGCTACAGCGCGCCGGAGCGGATTAACCACTGGATCGTGGCGTTCTGCTTTATTCTGGCGGCCATCAGCGGGCTCGGGTTCTTTTTCCCGTCCTTTAACTGGCTGATGAATATCTTCGGCACGCCGCAGCTGGCGCGCATTCTTCACCCCTTCGCCGGGGTGATCATGTTTGCCGCGTTTATGCTGATGTTCCTGCGCTACTGGAAGCATAATCTGATCAACCGTGAAGATATCCTCTGGGCCAAGAACATCCACAAGATTGCGATGAACGAGGAAGTCGGCGACACCGGGCGCTATAATTTCGGCCAGAAGTGCGTCTTCTGGGCGGCGATTATCAGCCTGCTGCTGCTGCTGGCCAGCGGCATCGTTATCTGGCGTCCTTACTTTGCGCCGGCCTTCTCCATCCCGCTGATCCGCATTGCGCTGCTGGTGCATTCGCTGGCGGCGGTGGGGCTGATTATCGTGATTATGGTGCACGTCTACGCCGCTCTGTGGGTGAAAGGCACCATCACCGCGATGGTCGAAGGCTGGGTGCCGGCCGCCTGGGCCAAGAAACACCACCCGCGCTGGTACCGTGAGGTCCGCGAAAAACGACAGGAAAACAAACCCTGATGAGTATCCGCATTGTTCCTAAAGAGCAGTTAGGGGCACAGCGTGAAAAGCCACACACGGCGGAAGCAATTCCGCCGTTACTTTTCGCGAATCTGAAAAGCCTGTACACCCGCCGTGCTGAACGCCTGCGTCAGTTGGCGGCCGATCACCCGCTGGGGGATTACCTCCACTTCGCCGCCGGCATCGCCGAGGCGCAGCAGCACGCGCTGCATGACCACCCGCTGCAGCTGGACCTGTCCGACGCGCTGCGTCAGGGCGCCGAACGCGGCAAACCGCCGCTCGATCTCAGCGTCTATCCGCGCAGCGCGCACTGGCGCACGCTGCTGACGGCGCTGATCGCCGAGCTGCGCCCGCAGGCGCCGCAGCACGTGCTGGCGGTGCTGGATAACCTGGAAAAGGCCGCCGAGCAGGAGCTGGAGCAGATGGCGACCGCTTTGCTCAACCGCGAATTCGCGCAGGTGGGCAGTGAGAACGCGCCCTTTATCTGGGCGGCGCTGTCGCTGTACTGGGCGCAGATGGCCAGCCAGATCCCCGGCAAGGCGCGCGCCGAATACGGCGAACACCGCCAGTTCTGCCCGGTGTGCGGCAGCATTCCGGTCTCCAGCATGGTGCATATCGGCACCGTCAACGGCCTGCGCTACCTGCACTGCAACCTGTGCGAGAGCGAGTGGCACGTGGTGCGGGTGAAGTGCAGCAACTGCGAGCAGACGCGCGATCTGAACTACTGGTCGCTGGACAGCGAACAGGCGGCGGTGAAGGCGGAAAGCTGCGGCGACTGCGGCACCTATATGAAAATTCTCTATCAGGAGAAGGATCCGCAGGTGGAAGCGGTGGCCGACGATCTGGCGAGCCTGATCCTCGACGCCAAAATGGAAGACGAGGGCTTTGCCCGCAGCAGCATCAACCCGTTCCTGTTCCCGGGCGAGTAAGCGGGAGTCGGCGGCAGACGCATGATTGTGCAGGCGTCTCGGTTATTTCCCGCGTCTTATCTGGCATTCGCCTGAGCGTCTTGCTACGTTTACGCCATAGCGCGTAAAGCGAAAGGAAAGGGATGATGTTCAAAAAGATCGTGAAGTTTGCCGCCGCGGCGGCCCTGATTGCCGGCCTGAGCGCCTGTGATGATTCGGATACCAAACAGCCGACGGTGCCGAAGCCCGCGCCGAAACCGACGGCGACCCAGCCGGCGCCAAAGCCGAAGCCTGCGCCGCTGCCGGGGCTGAGCGTCTCGCTGCAGCAGGGGAAACTGACCTTTGAGCTGCCGTCCGGCTTTAGCGATCAAACGGAAAACAGCGGCATCATTAACGACCATACGTCGACCATTCAGCGTTTCCTGAATGGCAAGTCGCGCCAGAGCGCCGTCTCCTCCGAGGTGATTCCGCCGACGGGGATGAAGCTGAACGACAGCGACAAAATGCTCAATGAGCTGATGCAGAGCATGATGACCGAGCTGTCCGGCCGCTATAAGCAGATTGAGAAGACCAAGGAAGAGAACTTTACCGTCGGTAAGCAAAAGTTCCGCCGGCTGGATACCGAACAGAGCGTTAACGGGCAAAAAGTGGTTTCCACCATTGTCCTGACGGTGTTCAATAAACGCGTGATTACGCTGCAGATGCTGTCGCCGGCGAAAGAGCCGGCGGTGCACCAGGCGCTGGTGCAGCGCATTGTTGATACGCTGGCGGTGAAGTAACCGGCGCTGCCTGCCCGCCGCCCACGGGAGGGAAGATGAAACTGATTGGCAGTTATACCAGCCCTTTTGTCCGCAAGATTTCCGTGCTGCTGCTGGAAAAGGGGCTGGCGTTTGAGTTCGTCAACGATCCGCCCTACGAGGCGCAGACGCGGGTGGGCGAGCACAACCCGTTGGCCAAGGTGCCGGTGCTGCTCGATGAGCACGGCGAGGCGTTCTATGACTCGCGGGTGATCGCCGACTATCTGGAGCTGCTGCCCGCCGGGCCGCGCTTTGTGCCGGACGACCGCGCGCTGGCGCTGCGGGTGCGGCGCGGCGAAGCGTTGGCGGACGGCGTGACCGAGGCGGCGTCGCTGCTGTATCGCGAGAGCCTGCGCGCCGCGGGCAAACAGGATGAAGCCTGGATGCTGCGGCAGCGCGACAAGCTGCAACAGGGACTGGATGCGCTGGAAGCGCTGGCGCAGGAAAAAGCGCTGCTGAACGGCGAGCAGCTGACGCTGGCGGATATCGCCGCCGGCTGCGCGCTGGGTTATCTCAACTTCCGCCGTATCCTGCCCAACTGGTGCGTCGGACGCCCGGCGCTGGTCAAGCTGGCCGAGCGTCTGTTCGCCCGCGAAAGCTTTGCCCGCACCTCGCCTCCCTGATCGACCGACGGGCGCGCCGGACGCGCCCCGTTATTGCTGAAGACAACCCTGAACACACCTGACACCGAGCAACCATGAGCACTGAAGCCCAATCCCTTTACAGCCGGCTGCCGGCGATTGACCGCCTGCTGCGCGACCCGACGATAGCACCTTTGTTGGCCAGCCACGGCCAGACGCTGATTGGCGAGCTGCTGCGGCAGATGCAGGCGCAGGCCCGCGACGCGATTAAACGGCAGGGACGGTTGCCGGCGTGGTGCGACGACTGGCCGCAGGCGCTGCAGGCGCGGCTGGCGCAGCAGCAGCAGCCGCGGCTGAAGACGGTATTCAACCTCAGCGGCACCGTGCTGCACACCAACCTGGGGCGCGCCCAGCTGGCGCAGCCGGCGATCGAGGCCATCGGCCGGGTGATGGGCGCGGCGGTGACGCTGGAGTACGATCTGGACGGCGCCGGCCGCGGCCATCGCGACCGCGCGGTGGCCGATCTGCTGTGTCAGCTGACCGGCGCGGAAGACGCCTGCATCGTCAACAACAACGCCGCGGCGGTGCTGCTGATGCTGGCGGCGGTGGCGCCGGGCAAACAGGTGGTGGTATCGCGCGGCGAGCTGGTGGAGATCGGCGGGGCGTTCCGCATCCCCGACGTGATGCGCCAGGCGGGCTGCCAGCTGGTGGAGGTGGGCACCACCAACCGCACGCATCTGAAAGATTATCAGCAGGCGATCACCGAACAGACCGGGCTGCTGATGAAGGTGCACACCAGCAACTACTGCGTGCAGGGCTTTACCGCAGCGGTTGATGAAGCGCAGCTGGCGCAGCTGGGGCGGCAGCACGGCCTGGTGACCGCTACCGATCTGGGCAGCGGTTCGCTGATTGATATGACGCAGTACGGCCTGCCGGCGGAACCGATGCCGCAGCGGCTGCTGGCCGACGGCGTCGATCTGGTGACCTTCTCCGGCGATAAACTGCTGGGCGGGCCGCAGGCCGGGATTATCGTCGGCAAGAAAGCGCTGATCGCGCAGCTGCAGCAGCATCCGCTGAAGCGCGCACTGCGCGTCGGCAAAATGACGTTGGCGGCGCTGGAGGCCACGCTGCGCCTGTATCAGCAGCCGGAGCTGCTGGCGCAGCAGCTGCCGACGCTGCGCATGCTGACCCGGCCGCAGCAGGAGATGCAGGCCGCCGCCGAGCGTCTGCTGGCGCAGCTGTCGCCGCACTATGCCGGCCGCTTTACGCTGCGGGCCGAACCCTGCTGGTCGCAGATCGGCAGCGGTTCGCTGCCGGTGGACCGCCTGCCGAGCTATGCGCTGACCTTCACGCCGCAAGACGGCCGCGGCGCTACCCTGGAGCGTCTGGCGCAGGCGTGGCGCGCGCTGCCGCAGCCGGTAATCGGCCGCATCAACGACGGCAAACTGTGGCTCGACCTGCGCTGCCTGACGCAGGAAGCGGCGCTGGCGGAGGCGCTGCAAGCATGATTATCGCCACCGCCGGCCATGTCGACCATGGTAAAACCACGCTGCTGCAGGCGATCAGCGGGATCAACGCCGATCGCCTGCCGGAAGAAAAACGCCGCGGCATGACCATCGATCTCGGCTACGCCTACTGGCCGCAGCCGGACGGGCGGGTGCTGGGCTTTATTGACGTGCCGGGGCACGAAAAATTCCTCGCCAATATGCTGGCGGGCATCGGCGGCATCGACCATGCGCTGCTGGTGGTGGCCTGCGATGACGGCGTGATGCCGCAAACCCGTGAACATCTGGCGATCCTGCGCCTGAGCGGCCGCCCGGCGCTGACGGTGGCGCTGACCAAAGCCGACCGCGTCGATGCCGAGCGGCTGGCGGAAGTCACCGCGCAGGTGCAGGCCGAGCTGGCGCAGCAGGGCTGGCCTGATGCGCCGCTGTTTGTTACCGCCGCGGCGCAGGATCTGGGGATTGCGGCGCTGCGCGCCCACTTGCTGGCGCTGACGCCGGCGCAACATGCGCTGACGCGCCGTTTCCGCCTGGCGGTTGACCGCGCGTTCAGCGTGAAGGGCAGCGGGCTGGTGGTGACCGGCACCGCGCTCGGCGGCCGCGTCGCGGTGGGCGACACCCTGTGGCTGAGCGGCCAGGAGGTGCCGGTGCGGGTGCGCGGGCTGCATGCGCAGAACCAGCCGGCGCAGCAGGCGCAGGCCGGACAGCGCATCGCGCTGAACATCAGCGGCGACGTCAGTAAAAGCGACGTGACGCGCGGCGACTGGCTGCTGGCGCAACGGCCGGCGCTGCGGGCGGAGCGCGTACTGGTGACGCTGGAGCAGGATCAGCGGCTGAAGCACTGGCAGCCGCTGCATATTCACCACGCGGCCAGCCATATCACCGGCCGGGTGTCGCTGCTGCAGGACTCACTGGCGGAGCTGATCCTCGACCGTCCGCTGTGGCTGGCGGAAGACGATCGGCTGGTGCTGCGCGATATCGCGGCGCGCGAAACGCTGGGCGCCGCCCGCGTACTGGCGCTGACGGCGCCGAAGCGCGGTAAACGTCAGCCGGCGTATCTGCACTGGTTGGCGCAGACGGCGCAGGCGCAGGATGACGCGCAGCGGCTGGTGCTGCAGCTGCAGCAGGGTCCGCTGGACGTGGCGGCCTTCGGCTGGGGGCGCCAGCTGAGCGACGAGCGGCTGACGCAGCTGCTGGATGAGCATCAGGTGCTGACGGCCGGCGGCAGGGCGCTGTCGCTGGACAACGCCCGTCAGGCGGAGCAGCGCCTGCTGCAGGTGCTGGCGGAGTATCATCAGCAGCATGGCGATCAGCTGGGCCTCGGGCGGGCGCGTCTGCGGCGCATGGCGCTGCCGGCGCTGGACGAGGCGCTGGCGTTTTTACTGATCGAACGGCTGCAGGCGGCCGGCGCGCTGCACAACAGCCGCGGCTGGCTGCATCTGCCGGAGCACGGCCTGGCCTTTGGCGAGCAGGAACTGGCGCTGTGGCAGCGCATGGCGCCGCTGTTCGGCGATGCGCCGTGGTGGGTGCGCGACCTGGCGGCGGAGCTGGCGGCCGATGAGGCCGAGGTGCGCGCCACGCTGCGCAAGGCGGCGCAGCTGGGCCATGTGACCGCGGTGGTGGTCGACCGCTACTACCTCAGCCAGCGGATGGCGCAGTTCGCCGCGCTGATCCGCGAGCTGCACGCCAGCCAGGGCGGCGCCAGCGCCGCCGATTTCCGCGATCGGCTGGGCGTCGGGCGCAAGCTGGCGATTCAGGTGCTGGAGTTCTTCGACCGCAGCGGCTTTACCCGCCGTAAAGGCAATCAGCACCTGTTGCGCGACAGCGGGCTGTTCGACGCCTGATCTCCGCATTTCCCCGCCTTATCCGCGCTCAGTCTGCTTACACAGGCTGGGCGTTTTGCCTTTTCTCATCGTTATGTGCGCTTTCTCTCTAAGAATATGCTGAATTTTTGTCCGGCGATCGGCTTCTGTCACATTGTTTTATAAGCAATGTGATAACAATAGGGTAACGATGCTGTGACATTGGCAGTTGTTGTCGGCGGAGGCTTGTGGATAAAGTGAGCATTCGCGCACTTGCCGTTAGTGAACGGCATCCCTGATTGACCCTCTTGCTGCGCGTTATCGTCTGGTGAACGAGCCGATCGCCGGGGCATTCAGCCTATCGCCGCCGTTAAGGAGTGAGCAGATGAGCAATATCAACCATCAACTGGCGCACAGCGCGGCGCCGCCGCTGCAGAGCGCGGGCACCGTCACCCACTGCTTTGCCGACGGCAGCCTGAGCGTGGAGAGCGAAGGGCGCGGCTGGCACTGTCAGCGCGCCGCCAGCTGCGTGATCGCCCCGCAGGCGGGCGACCGGGTGCTGATTGCCGGGGTGGACAACCAGGTGTGGCTGCTGGCGGTGCTGGAGCGCGCCAACCCGGCGGCGGCTGAGCTGAGCGTGCCGGGTGACCTGCATATCCGCAGCAGCGGTGAACTCAGCCTCAGCAGCGAGGCCCTGCGCGTCAGCGCCGGACAGGGCGACTGTCATATCAGCGAGATGAATTACAGCGGCGACAAGCTGTCCGCCTGGGTCAGCCTGACCCGTACGGTGGGCAAGCGCGCCGAATCGGTATGGCAGACGGTGACGCAGGTCAGCCAGAACCTGTTCCGCCAGACCCGTAATACCGAGCAGGTGCGCGCCGGGCAGCTGGATATCCGCGCCGATGATTACGCGCGTCTGCATGCGCACAACACGGTGATTACCTCCAAGGCGATCACCAAAATCGATTCAGAACAGATTCATATGGGCTGAGGAGGCCGCGATGTTTGCCAACTGCCAACTGATGGGCGTCGATCTGGCGTTTCCCGACGTCTGTCTGACGCCGACTCCGACGCCCACGCCGATCCCCTACCCGGATATCGCCATGGGGCCGACGGCGATCCCCAATGCGCTGAACATCCTGTTTATGGGCATGCCGGCCCACAATATGGCGACGGTGACGCCGCTGACCAACGGCGATAATCCGGGCGTCGCCACCGGCGTGGCGTCCGGCACGGTGATGGGGCCGTCGCGCCACCTCACCGGCGCATTTACCGTATTGCTCAAAGGCACGCCGGCCACCCGGCTGACCAGCGTCAGCCTGCAGAACTCGACCAACGCCGTCGGGATGCGCGTGGTGCCCAGCCAGTTCAAGGTGCTGATGCTGGCGCCCTGAGCATCGTCAGCGAAAATCGTCTTGGTTTTGGGGAGAAACAGCTTATGTTTGACCGTATTACGGTGACAACGCCGGCGGGCGCCGGTGCGTTGAAGTTCTGGAAGCTCAGCGGGGTGGAACAGGTTTCACACTCGTTCGAGCTGCAGGTGATGCTGCTCAGCACCGACGCCCGGCTGGACCGCCGGGCGATGCTGGGCCAGCCGATCACCCTGACCATCCCGACGCAGGGACTGCTGTCCGCGCCGCGCTATCTCAACGGTAAGGTCACCTCGGTCAACGTACACAGCGCCGACATTAACGGTGCGCGCTACGCCGTCTACACCCTGACGATGGAATCCGACCTGTGGCCGCTGAAGCGGGACCGCAACCAGCGCATCTTCCAGAACCAGCGCGTGCCGGATATCGTCAAAACGGTGCTCGGGGAGTACGGCGTGCAGATGGAGGAGCAGCTCTCCGGCAGCTACCGCAGCTGGGAGTACTGCGTGCAGTATCAGGAAAGCAGCTACGACTTTATCTCCCG
The DNA here is from genome assembly GCA_901472405.1 of Serratia rubidaea. Taxonomy (GTDB): domain Bacteria; phylum Pseudomonadota; class Gammaproteobacteria; order Enterobacterales; family Enterobacteriaceae; genus Serratia_B; species Serratia_B rubidaea. The sequence continues at coordinate 53,258 of LR590463.1, forward strand.
GCTGATGGAGCTGGAGGGGATTTACTTCTTCTTCCGCCACGAGGCGGATAAACACACGCTGGTGCTGCACGATGCGCCGCAGCAGCACCAGCCGTTCAGCGGCTATGAGGCGATTCCCTACCACGCCACGCCGTCCGGCGGCAGCACCGGCGAGGAGGGGATCGGCCAGTGGGCGATCTCCGAGCGGGTGACGCCGGGGATCTACAGCATCGACGACTACGATTTCCGCAAGCCCAACGCCTGGCTGTTTCAGGCGCGACAGAACCCCAGCTCGCCGCAGCCGGGGCAGATTGACTACTACGACTGGCCGGGACACTTTGTCGAGCACGGCGACGGCGAATTCTACGCCCGCGTGCGGCAGGAGGAGTGGCAGGCGGAGCACCAGCGCATCAGCGCCACCGCCACCGCGCTGGGCATCGTGCCGGGCTGCACCTTTACGCTGCTTAACCCGCCGTTCGCAAGCGACAGCGGCGAGTATCTGGTGCTGAGCGCCAGCTACGATCTGGAGGAGAACAGCTACGCCAGCGGCGGCGACGAGGCGGTGCACCGCATCGATATGACGGTGATCCCCGCCGATACGCCGTACCGCTCGCCGCAGCGCACGCCGTGGCCGCGCACCCACGGCCCGCAGACCGCGCGGGTGGTGGGGCCGCAGGGCGAATCGATCTGGACCGACAAATATGGCCGCATCAAGGTGAAGTTCCACTGGGACCGGCAGGCCAAGGGCGATGAGACCAGCTCCGGCTGGGTGCGCGTCTCCAGCGCCTGGGCCGGCCAGGGCTTCGGCGGCGTGCAGATCCCGCGCGTCGGCGACGAGGTGGTGATCGATTTTATCAACGGCGACCCGGATCGGCCGATAGTCACCGGCCGGGTGTATAACGAGGCCAGCATGCCGCCGTGGGCGCTGCCCGCCGGCGCCACCATGATGGGCTTTATGACCCGCTCCAAGGACGGCCACAGCGACAACTCCAGCCATCTGTTCTTTGAGGACAAGGCCGGCTCGGAGATGGTGCAGCTGCACGCCGAAAAGGATATGAATATTTCGGTGGAGAACGATAAAACGGTGACCATTGACGGCAACCGCACCACCACCATTCAGAAAAAGCAGCAGGACGAGGTGTTCGGCGACGCCAGGTTCACCTACCACGGCACGCGCACCACCACGGTGACCAAGAAAGAGACCAAGACGTTTGAAGACGGCGAGAAGGTCACCATCAGCAACGGCCGCAACTCGGAGATCACCAGCGGCGGTGAACAGCTGAAGATCACCGGCGAACGCAGGGTAGAGACGGTGGGTACCGAAGAGCAGATCGTGTCGAAAAAGGTGACCCGGCGCTATAACGAAGGCATGGACTTTTATCTGGAAGGCAAACGCTATGACCAAATCACCGGGAAACGCCACGTTATCGTGACCGATGACGTGACCGACGACTACCAGGGCAACCTGAATCAGACCATCACCAAAAATGTCGATACCAAAATTATCGGCAACTGGAAGCAGGATGCCAAAGAGGGCATGACGCTGACCTCGGATCAGATGATTACCATCGACAGTAAGGTGAAGGTCAGCATCAAAACGCCGGCGGCGCTTGAGTACAAAGACCATAAAGAGACCGTGTCGATGTTCTCGTTCGATTTCACGGCGGCGAAGGTGGTGACGGAAGGCTATTCCACCACCGTTACCGTCGGCGGTAAACTCGGTCTGGCAACGATGAAATTCGACAAGACCGGTTTTGACCTCTCGACCAAAGAGGGGCGAGTGGAGTTTGGTCAGGCAATGGTGCAGGTCGGGCAGATTATGTCGCAGTTTAACGGCCTGACGATTATGGGCTGAGGGATGTATTTATGAAGTTCGCTATCATTATTTCCGCGATTATTTTTGCGGGTTTTTTTGCCTATATTGCCCACCTGTTTTACCGCGATCACAAGATAGACGCCCAGGGACGGGAGCTGTTGGCGCACGTGGAAGAGGTGCATTACCGCAGCTCCAACGATAACGGCAGCATCAATATCCGCTACCGGCTGTCGTGGCAGGAGGGCGACGCCACCAAAGAGGTGGAAGGCAAGGAGACCATCCCGGCCTTCTATTCGTCGAAGGTGCAGCAAGGCAGCGACGTGACGATCCGCTACCTGGACGACGACCATATTGCGTTTGTGTTCGATCGAGACCGTTAGGCCGAATCCGATAGTACGCCCGGGGCTTGTCGCCCCCATCCGCACGCTATACCCTGCGCGTTAACCTGGTTAACGATAAACGACATGCAAGGGTGCGGATGAGCAATAAAATTGGCTGGATAGATAACTTACGCGCCGTGGCGTGCCTGATGGTGGTGATGATCCACGCCACCACCGCGGTGCTGACCACGCCGGATAAGGTGGGCAGCCTGGCCTGGGACGTCGCCAACCTGCTCAACGCCCTGTCCCGCGCGGCGGTGCCGCTGTTCTTTATGATCTCCGGCTACCTGTTCTTCGGCGAGCGCAGCGCCAACCGCAAACACTTCGTGCGCATCGGCGGCTGCATCCTGTTCTACAGCGCCGTGGCGCTGGCGTATATCGCCTGCTTCACTCATATCGGTTTCTGGCCTTCGCTGCGCACGCTGCTGCAAAAGCCGGTGTTCTATCACCTGTGGTTCTTCTACGCCATCGTGGTGGTGTATCTGCTGTCGCCGCTGATCAACGTCAAGCCGGTGTCCGGCCGCTATCTGGCGGCGGCGCTGCTGATTCTGGCGGTGCTGGCCAACCCGAACGGCGATAAGCTCGCCGTCGACGGCGTGCACCTGCTGCCGGTCAACCTGTATATCGCCGGCGATACCTTCTACTACCTGCTGTATGCGCTGGCCGGACGGGCGATCGGCATGATGGATACCGGGCGGCGCGGCGTCAGCCTGCTGGCGGCGCTGGGGCTGGTGGGCAGCGTGGCGCTGATTATCATCGGCACCCGCCATCAGTCGCTGATTAACGGCAACCTTGCCGCCACCTACTACCTGTACGCCACCCCGCTGGTGTTTATCGCGGCGGTATCGCTGCTGGTGTGGTTTAAAAACTGTCTGGCGCAGCCGGTGGGCTGGCTGGCGGTATTTTCCCGCCATTCGCTGGCGATCTACGGCCTGCACGCCCTGATTGTGAATCTGCTGCGGCATCAGGGCTGGGATCTTGACGGCTATCCGCTGCTGGATATCTTCTGGGTGTTTGGTCTGGCGCTGGGGCTGAGCCTGCTGCTGTCCGTCGGGCTGCAGAAGATCGACCGCCGGCGGCTGGTGTCCTGAACGGGCGGCGGCCGCCGCCCGTCTTCACCTCAGGCTTTGGCGACACTGCCGTACACCAGACGCCCCTGATGGAAGGTGGCGCGACGCGGTGAGATGCGCGCCACCGCCTCGGCCGAACAGCTGGCGTCGACCAGCATAAAGCCGGCGTCGTCGCCAACCTGCGGCCAGACGCGCCGGCCCTGGTCGTTCAGCGGCAGCAGGTTGCCGGTGGCGATGGCCAGAGAGCGCGACAGGTGGAACTCGTCGGAACCCCGGTACAGCTGGGCGTACAGGTTGGCCTTTTCCAGCATATCGCCGCTGCCGAACGGCGACCAGTGGTCGATCACGCTGTCGGTGCCGGTCATCACAAATACCCCTTTTTCACTCAGCTGCGGCAGCGGCATCATCAGGCTGCCGATCGGCACCGTCGAGGCGATGTCGATCTGCTGCGCCGCCAGCCGCTCGGCGGTGTCCGCCAGGCGTCCCTCATCCAGCGTACTGAGCGCGAAGGCGTGGCTGATGGTGACCTTGCCGCGCAGCGCCGGGTTTTTCTCGACGGTGGCGATCATATAGTCGATGGCCGCCACGCCCGCCGGGCTGGTTTCATGCAGGTGAATATCGACGCCCTTGCCGCTGTCGAGCGCGATCTGGAACATGGCGTCGAGCGATTTCTCCATCGCGCCGTCGACGTTGGTCGGGTCCAGCCCGCCGACGTACTGTACCCCCATCTGCATCGCCTCGCGCATCAGCGCGTCCACCTTGGAGTGCAGCAGGCCGTGCTGCGGGAAGGCGACGATCTCGCAGCTGAAGCCGGCGCGCTGATTTTCCAGCGCGCGCTGCAGGTGCTCCAGGCTTTTCAGCCCGCTGACCGGGTCGATATTACAGTGGCTGCGCGCCACCGTGCTGCCCTTTGACTGCAGCAGGGCGATCAGCCCTTCGGCGCGCTGCTGCGAGGTCGGCAGCAGCTTGGGGATCAGCGTCTGCTCCAGCGCAATCATATCCATGATGGTTTTGCCCTGGCGTGGGCGTGGCGCCTGCCACGGGCCGCCGTAGAAGGTTTTGTCCAGGTGGATATGCATATCGCGCGTGCCGGGCAGCAGCAGCTGGCCGCCCGCCGAATAGCGCGGCAGAGCGGCGGGCGGCGTTGCGCCGGCCGGGTGCAGCGCCGCGATTTTGCCGTCTTTGATTTCCAGCGTATAGCGCGCGGTGCGGGTGCCGATCACCGTGTCGCCGTCGTACTCGAAGCCCTCTTCCAGCAGCACGTCGCTCAGCAGGTAGTGGCGGTCGGTGAGGGTCATCGGCTCCGGCGCGGCGCAGGGGGCGGCAGCGGCGGGCGCGGCCGCCTGCACCACGCCGCCGCTCATGCCGAGCACCGCGCAGGCGGTGGTCAGCTTGCCGGTTTGGCTGAGAAAGGTTCTGCGGCTTTGTTGTTGGCTGTTTTCCACAATCGGTTCCTTATCCAGAGGTGTTGCGTTGCAGCCATTAATCTAAAAAAGTCGCGCCGGGGTTGGCAGCGACATTTGCCACTGGTGATTATTCGATTTGGTAATGATGGCGGGGTGACGGGGGAGGGCAGGAGAGGGCAATGCGGGCGACCAATGTCACCTGCATTTGGGGGGTATCTGTCAGACATTGCGTGATGTAAAACAACGGTGTGGACATGTCACAGCCTTGCTGCCTAACAGTTGGAATACAACGTTAAAACCATTGCCGCCCGCTTGTATCGGCGTATTAGCGACCGATGAAGGCTTTGGTAGCTATGGTTATTCTGCGCAGCAACACAAGCTCAAAGAGAGGTTGCTATGGCAATGCTTGCTTGAAAGTTTATTCCACTTTCTGAAAGTGGAATATATTCACGGAGGGGGGCGATTGGGAGCGAACAGCAGTATTTTATTCTCATTGTAGTAATGATAGCTGATGAGCTCGTCGCGTTTACTTTGAAATTTGTTAATAAAATGATTGCAGAGGGTTAAGTTTAGGTTGGCTTAAAAATGGTTTGGGGTTAAAGCTGGTTTTTTTTATAATTCAACAAAAGATTTATATTTATAATGAGGCGTGTTGTGCTGGGCTTAGCACAAATGCCAACTATTTTTTATATATTTAATCCTTGGTATGTTAATTATCCAAACGGTGGTTTGGGTAATTTAATAACCAAGGAGTTTTTATGTCTTGTAATTCTTTTGAATGTGGCTCTATTGGTGCTTCATGTGAGATACCAATACCTGGCGAGACCAAAATCACTAGTTATCTAATGAGTGGTCTTGTTGATTTAACGGATGATTTTTACTAAAAACGAAGCATTGAGCGTATCGGATGATTATTATCAATTAAAATTATCGGTTTTGGTTGGTAATGGTAGTCATGCTAAGCCTGGTTGGTCTAATGAAATTGGCATTATGGTTAATCCTGATACTAATTTTGTTCCATGCGATAGCAATAATAACCCTCTTCCATACACGATATCAGCACGGCGAACTGCACGGCAGGCTAAAAGTGGTAAGATGATTCAATACTGTTATACAGTGCAATTTAATGTTTTTGGAAAGTTTACTAAAATCCGTACAGTGGACGGTAGGTATGTAAAATTTGAAAAAACAAATAATATACTTGATAAGGCATGTATTTATTTGTACGCAAGCTTTGTATATAAAGACCGCTGATTAATTATGTGATTAATAGTTTTGGCCCTACCATTGTGTAGGGCTTTTTATTTAGGAGTAGCTAGTCATAAATGGCGTTAATACGTTCCTGGCTTATAGCCAGGTGGAGGGTGAAAAATGAGTGGCAATTTATAGCCATGAACGACACCTCTGGCTCTGAAATAAATACGCCTGAGGATGTTCATCAGGCGTTTTACAGACAGAAGACTGTCAACCTATATCAGGACTGGTCAGTAATCTTCAGACTTGCGTTTATATTAAGAATTTTATCCTACCTACGTAATGTGGACATGGTATTCAGCAATGTTCTGGTTTTCAAGTTATTCTGGACTGAGGCTGTCACAGGTATTGTGGCAGCGCCAGAGATTGTCATCGCATTCAATGTCATAAAACACTGACGTTCGCGTTATTTCACCGCTGAAATCAACAAACTTCAGGGCTTCTGACGAAATTCCGGCGTCGATTTTTCATCGGATTTCCTCCTCTTACTTGAGCGCTTACTCACTGAATCGCATGATCGCTACTGCCGGGTAAGATCATTGAGTGAGTCGGTTTTTCGTTGCGGATGGGGTTATATCATTGACTCCATAACGCTCACATCAACGGCAGCAGGCAGCGATACAGCTCGCGGAAGGTGGCGCGGCGCTCCGCGTACTCTTGGTGGCGTCCGGCATCCGGCGTATGCATCTGCTCCAGCGGCAGCGGGGGCAGCAGCTCGGCCAGCGGGCGCTGCGGGTTGAGCGCAATCTGCGCCAGCCGCGCCGCGCCCAGCGCCGGGCCGACGTCGCCGCCGGTGCGGTATGCCAGCGGCTGGCCGCTGATATCCGCCAGCATCTGCCGCCAGAACGGGCTGCGCGCGCCGCCGCCGATCAGCGTAATGCTGTCGGGCTGCAGGCCGCTGGCGTGCAGCGCGTCCATACCGTCGGCCAGCGCAAAGCCCACGCCTTCCAGCACCGCGCGCGCCAGGTCGTTTGGCCCGTGCTGGTGGGTCAGCCCCCAGAATACGCCCTTGGCGTTCGGGTTATTGTGCGGGGTGCGTTCGCCGGACAGATAAGGCAGGAACCACAGCGGCGTATCCGCCGGGGCGGCCTGCTCGACGTTGCGCAGCAGCGTGGCGACATCGGCGACGTTGGTCAACCGGCAGACCCAGTCCAGACAGGAGGCGGCGCTGAGCATCACCGACATCAGGTGCCAGGTGTCGGGCAGCGCATGGCAGAAGCTGTGCACCGCGCTGGCCGGGTTGCTGAGGAAGCCGTCGCTGACGGCGAAATAGACGCCGGAGGTGCCGAGCGACAGCATCGCCTGGCCGGGCTGATACAGCCCGACGCCGATCGCCCCCGCCGCGTTATCGCCGCCGCCCGCCGCCACCGGCGCCTGCGGCATGCCCCAGCGCTGCGCCAGTTCGGCATGCAGCCGGCCGGTGAGCCGGTTGCCTTCAAACAGCGTCGGCATCTGGCCGCGCGTCAGGCCGCAGGCGGCCAGCATCTCATCGCTCCAGTCGCGCCGGGCGACGTCCAGCCACAGGGTGCCGGCGGCGTCCGACATATCGCTGGCGAAGACGCCGCACAGCCGCCAGCGCAGGTAATCCTTCGGCAGCAGCACCTTGTCTATCTGACTGAAGATGTGCGGCTCATGCTGCCGCACCCACTGCACCTTTGGCGCGGTAAAGCCGGGCATCATCAGGTTGCCGGTAATGGCGCGCGAGCGCGGCGCCGCCTGCTCCAGCTGGCGGCACTGCGCGAAGCTGCGGCCGTCGTTCCATAACATGGCGGGGCGCAGCACGTTCTGCCGGCTGTCCAGCAGCACCGCGCCGTGCATCTGGCCGGTCAGGCCGACGCCCTTCACCTGCTGCAGCGTATGCTGCCGGCCGAGCGCCAGCATGGCGCGGTCGGTCGCCTGCCACCAGTCGTGCGGATCCTGTTCGGACCACAGCGGCTGCGGGCGGGAGAGGCCAGCGCCTCGGTGTGGCTGGCCAGCAGCTGTCGCGCTCATCCAGCAAAATGGCTTTCACGCCGGAGGTGCCAAGATCGATGCCGATATACATAGAGGTTCCCTTCCTTCGGTGGGCGTATCCGCGGTCATGCGGCCTGCGGGGCGGGCGCTGCCGCCCCGGCAGGGTTAGCCGAACAGATAACGGTTTACCAGATTCTCATATTTTTCCTGGTGGCCGCTGTGATGCTGCGGCGCCAGATTATGCTGTTCAGCGTACTTGGCCAGCGCGTCCAGCGACAGTTTTCCCTGCAGAATTTGTTGGCCCAGCTCGCCGTTCCAGCCGGCATAGCGTTTGGCGACCTGCCGATCCAACTGCCCGTCCTCAATCATTCTGGCCGCCACCTTCAGCGCCAGCGCCATGGTGTCCATTGCGCCGATATGGCCGTAGAACAGGTCATATTTGTCGGTGCTCTGGCGGCGCACTTTGGCGTCGAAGTTCAGGCCGCCGGTGGTAAAGCCGCCGGCCTTGAGGATTTCAAACATCACCAGCGCGTTCTCTTCGACGCTGTTCGGGAACTGATCGGTATCCCAGCCGAGCTGCGGATCGCCGCGGTTGGCGTCCACCGAGCGAAGATGCCGAGCGCGATGGCGCTGGCGATTTCATGGTGGAACGAGTGCCGGCCAGCGTGGCGTGGTTGGCCTCGATGTTCACCTTGATCTCCTTTTCCAGCCCGAACTGCTTCAGGAAGCCGTACACCGTGGCGACGTCGTAATCGTACTGATGCTTGGTCGGCTCCTGCGGTTTCGGCTCGATCAGCAGCGTGCCCTGGAAGCCGATTTTGTGTTTGTGCTCTACCACCATCTGCATAAAGCGGCCAATCTGTTCGCGCTCCTGGCGCAGGTCGGTGTTCAGCAGCGTTTCATAGCCTTCGCGGCCTCCCCACAGCACATAGTTTTCGCCGCCGAGCCGCTGGGTGGCGTTCATCGCGCTGTATACCTGCGCCGCCGCCCAGCTGAAAATTTCCGGGTCCGGGTTGGTGGCCGCGCCGGCGCCGTAGCGCGGGTGGGTGAAGCAGTTGGCGGTGCCCCACAGCAGCTTGACGCCGCTGCTTTGCTGTTTTTCCGCCAGGACGTCGGTCATCACGGCGAAGTTGTGGCAGATACTCCTTCAGCGAGCCGCCTTGCGGCGTGACGTCGACGTCGTGGAAGCAGTAGTACGGCACGTTGAGCTTGCTGAAGAATTCAAAGGCGACGTCCGCCTTGCGCCGCGCCAGCTCCAGCGCATCGCCCGCCTGCTGCCAGGGGCGCTCGAACGCGCCGCTGCCGAACATGTCCGCGCCGTTCCAGCAGAAAGTGTGCCAGTAACAGGCGGCAAAACGCAGATGGTCGGCCATGCGTTTGCCTAATACGATTTCATCCGGGTTGTAGTGGCGGAATGCCAGCGGATTGTTGCTGCCGGTGCCTTCGTAACGGACTTGTTCAAGCTGATCAAAATAAGATTGCATTCTCGACTCCTTGGTAACAGAACCCGGCTTTACGGGATGCCTTAATCTTCGGAGCTGATGACCGCAGTCTCAATTATGTTATTTCACACTCAAATTCAGATAATTATTAAATGTGCGATGGATCTCATATTACGCGTTTATTTAGCCAGACTGACCCGTTGGCAGCGATAAATTTTCACCAGGTTAAAACATGATCGCCATCATAAAAATAACATTAAACCAAAAAACGTAATTCGCCGGTAAAAATCAGTAATTGCTGAGTTAACGCTAAGCGACAACACTTTCCGGGACGTGGTGCCATAAAAAGTCGTTTCAATTATTACCCTACAATTTCAATAAAGAAGGTATATAAGATGAAATTTAAGCACTTATTCCTCTCTGCCTGCGCCATGCTGGCGCTGGCCAGCCAGCCGGGGTTCAGTAAAGACGTCAAGATTGGGATGGCGATTGACGACCTGCGCCTGGAGCGCTGGCAGAAAGACCGCGATATCTTTGTCAAACAGGCCGAAGCGCAGGGCGCGAAAGTGTTTGTGCAGTCCGCCAACGGCAATGAAGAAACCCAGATGGCGCAGATTGAGAACATGATTAACCGCGGCGTCGATGTGCTGGTGATCATTCCTTATAACGGGCAGGTGCTGAGCAACGTCATCGGCGAGGCGAAGCGCGAAGGCATTAAAGTGCTGGCCTATGACCGCATGATTAATAATGCGGATATCGATTTTTATATCTCGTTTGATAATGAAAAAGTGGGCGAACTGCAGGCGCAGAGCCTGGTGCAGCGCGTGCCGCAGGGCAATTACTTCCTGATGGGCGGCTCGCCGGTGGACAACAACGCCAAGCTGTTCCGCCAGGGGCAGATGAACGTGCTGAAACCGCTGATTGACGCCGGCAAAATCAAGGTGGTCGGCGACCAGTGGGTGGACGCCTGGCTGCCGGAAAATGCGTTGAAAATCATGGAAAACGCCCTGACGGCCAATAACAACCGCATCGATGCGGTGGTGGCCTCCAACGATGCCACCGCCGGCGGCGCGATTCAGGCGCTGGCCGCGCAGGGGCTGGCGGGCAAGGTGGCGATCTCCGGGCAGGACGCAGATCTGGCGGCGGTCAAACGCATTATCGCCGGCAGCCAGACCATGACGGTGTACAAACCCATCAGCAAACTGGCCGATGAGGCCGCCAATATTGCGGTGCAGCTGGGGCGCGGCGAACAGCCGAAATCCAACGCCAGCTTAAATAACGGCAGTAAAGCGGTGCCCGCCTGGTTATTAACGCCGGTCTCCGTCGATAAATCCAATATCGACAGCACGATAGTCGCCGATGGCTTCCATAAAAAAGCCGAGCTGGGTAAATAAACTGCGCCGTACGGAGGACGCTATGTCCTGTTTATTGCATATGAAGCACATCACCAAGCAATTTGGCGCGGTGAAAGCGGTGGATAATGTCAGTCTGCAGCTGGAAGCCGGCCAGGTATTATCATTATGCGGTGAAAATGGCTCAGGAAAATCCACATTAATGAAAGTGCTGTGCGGAATAATATCCGCACGGCAGTTATCAGGGCGATATTTATTTTTCCGGCCATTTAATCACGGCGAAAACGATTCGCGATACCGAGCAAAAGGGTATCGCTATCATTCATCAGGAGCTGGCGCTGGTTAAACAGATGACGGTGCTGGAGAACATGTTCCTCGGCAGCGAGTGGAGCCGCCACGGCCTGCTGGATGATGACGCGATGTATCAGCGCTGCCGGCGCATGCTGGCGCAGGTCAAGCTGGCGGTGGACCCCGATACCCGCGTCGGCGAGCTGGGGCTGGGGCAGCAGCAGCTGGTGGAGATCGCCAAGGCGTTGAACAAGCAGGTGCGCCTGCTGGTGCTGGATGAGCCGACCGCCTCGCTGACCGAAAGCGAAACCGCCACGCTGCTGACGATCGTGCGCGATCTGCGCGATCGCGGCATTGCCTGCATCTATATTTCCCACAAATTGAACGAGGTGAAGGCGATCTCGGATCTGATCTGCGTGATCCGCGACGGCAAACATATCGGCACCCGCCCGGCGGCCGGCATGAGCGAGGAGGAGATTATCGCCATGATGGTCGGCCGCGAGCTGACCGAGCTGTATCCGCAGGCGCAACACGCCGTCGGCGAGGTGGTGCTGCAGGTCGATAACCTGACCGCCTGGCACCCGGTTAACCGGCATATCCGCCGGGTTGACGACGTATCGTTTACGCTGCGGCGCGGTGAAATCCTCGGCGTCGCCGGGCTGGTGGGCTCCGGCCGCAGCGAAACCATGCAGTGCCTGTTCGGCGCCTATCCCGGGCGTTGGCAGGGGCGCATCACCATCGACGGACAGGCGGTGTCGATCGGCAACTGCCGGCAGGCGATGCGCTACGGCATCGCCATGGTGCCGGAAGGACCGCAAACGCGACGGCATCGTGCCGGTGATGGGGGTCGGCGCCAATATGACGCTGGCGGCGCTGGGGGAGTTCAGCGGCCGCTGTCGGTGTTGGACGAGGCGCGCGAGCAGGCGGTGATTCAGCAGTCGCTGGCGCGGCTGAAGGTGAAAACCGCGTCGGCGGAGCTGGCGATCGGCCGCCTGAGCGGCGGCAACCAGCAGAAGGCGATCCTCCGCAAGTGCCTGCTGCTGAACCCGAAAATCCTGATTCTGGATGAGCCGACGCGCGGTATCGATATCGCGCGAAATATGAAATCTACAAATTAATCAATCAGCTGGTGCAGCAGGGCATTGCGGTGATCGTCGTTTCGTCCGAACTGCCGGAGGTGCTGGGCCTGAGCGATCGCGTGCTGGTGATGCACCAGGGGAAAATCAAGGCCTCGCTGGAAAACCGCAATCTGACCCAGGAACAGGTGATTGAAGCCGCGTTGAGGAGTGAAAATCATGTCGAAAAACACGCTGTCTGAGGCAAGTCTGCCGGCTGCGCCCGCCAAAAAGCCGCGCCTGCCGCTGAAATCGCTGAATCTGCAGGTGCTGTGATGCTGGCGGCCATCGCCGTGATCCTGCTGTTCTTTACCTTTACCACCGAAGCGCGTACCTCAGCGCGCGCAATATTTCCAACCTGCTGCGCCAGACGGCGATCACCGCATTCTGGCGGTCGGCATGGTGTTTGTGATTATCTCGGCGGAAATCGATCTGTCGGTCGGCTCGATGATGGGGCTGCTGGGCGGAGCGGCGCGGCGATTTTTTGACGTCTGGCTCGGCTGGCCGCTGCCGCTGACCGCTCGCGGTGACGCTGCTGGCCGGCCTGCTGCTCGCGCGTGGAACGGCTGGTGGGTGGCCTATCGCAAGGTGCCCTCCTTTATCGTCACGCTGGCCGGCATGCTGGCGTTCCGCGGGATTTTGATCGGCATCACCAACGGCACCACCGTGGCGCCGACCAGCAGCGCGATGTCGCAGATTGGTCAGAGCTACCTGCCCGGCGCCTCGGCTTCGGCATCGGCGCGCTGGGGCTGCGCTGTTCGTTATCTGGCAGTGGCGGCGGCGCAGCAGACGCGCGCAGCTCGGGCTGCCGTTGCCCGCCGCCGGCGGCGACGTCGCCCGGCAGAGCGTGATGGCGGTGGTGGTGCTCGGCGCCATCTATTTGCTGAATGACTATCGCGGCGTGCCGACGCCGGTGCTGATCCTGACGGCGCTGATGCTGGCGGGGATATTTATGGCCTCCCGCACCGCCTTTGGCCCGGCGCATCTACGCCATCGGCGGCAATATCGACGCGGCCGCGGCTGTCGGGGGTGAATGTCGAGCGCACCAAGCTGGCGGTGTTCGCCATTAACGGCCTGATGGTGGCGATCGCCGGGCTGATCCTCAGTTCCCGGCTGGGGGCCGGCTCGCCGTCGGCGGGCAATATTGCCGAACTGGACGCCATCGCCGCCTGCGTGATTGGCGGCACCAGCCTGGCGGGCGGCGTCGGCAGCGTCGCCGGCGCGGTGCTGGGGGCGTTTATCATGGCGTCGCTGGATAACGGCATGAGCATGCTGGACGTTCCCACCTTCTGGCAGTACATCGTTAAAGGGCGATCCTGCTGCTGGCGGTATGGATGGATTCCGCTACCAAGCGGCGGGCATAAACGCCTTACCTCACAAATCTCGCTGCATTTTTACTGCTCTCTGAACGGCTGTGCTATTCAGAGAGTGGTTTGTTTTCCGGGATATCGCATGTCGAAAAACGCTACCGTATTACATTGCTGTTTAACGCGAATAAGGTGTATGACCGCCAGGTGGTGAAGGGGTGGGGGAATACCTGCAGGCGTCGCAGTGCGACTGGGATATTTTTATCGAAGAAGACTTCCGCTGTCGTATCGACAATATCAAAGAGTGGCTGGGAGACGGGGTGATCGCCGACTTTGACGACCGCGAGATTGAGCGGCTGCTGCATAACGTCCAGGTGCCGATTGTCGGGGTGGGCGGCTCCTACCACCGCGACGACGACTACCCGCCGGTGCACTATATCGCCACCGACAATCATGCGTTGGTGGAAGCGGCGTTTATGCACCTGAAGGAAAAGGGCTGAACCGCTTTGCGTTTTACGGCCTGCCGGCCGACGGCGGCAAACGCTGGCGCAGGAGCGCGAATATGCCTTCCGGCAGCTGGTGGCGCAGGAGCAGTATCAGGGCGTGGTGTATCAGGGCCTGTCGACCGCGCCGGAAAACTGGCAGTACGCGCAGAACCGGCTGGCGGACTGGGTGCAGACCCTGCCGCAGCAGACCGGCATTATCGCGGTGACCGATGCGCGCGCCCGCCACCTGCTGCAGGTGTGCGAACACCTGGCGATTCCGGTGCCGGAGAAATTGAGCGTGATCGGCATCGATAATGAGGAGCTGACGCGCTATCTGTCGCGCGTGGCGCTGTCGTCGGTGGCGCAGGGGTCGCGGCAGATGGGCTACCACGCCGCCAAACTGCTGCACCGGCTGTTAAAACAGCGCGAGCTGCCCCTGCAGCGCATCCTGGTGCCGCCGCTGAAGGTGATCGAACGGCGCTCGACGGATTACCGCTCGCTGCGCGATCCGGCGGTGATTCAGGCGATGCACTACATCCGCCATCACGCCTGCCGCGGCATCAAGGTGGAACAGGTGCTGGATGCGGTGGGGCTGTCGCGCTCCAACCTGGAGAAGCGCTTTAAAGAGGAAACCGGCCAGACGATTCACCATGCGATTCACGCCGAAAAACTGGAGCGGGCGCGTAACCTGCTGGCGACCACCGCGTTATCGATCAACGAGATTTCACAGATGTGCGGCTACCCGTCGCTGCAATATTTTTATTCGGTGTTCCGCAAGGGCGACGCCATGACGCCGAAAGAGTACCGGGACAAATACGCGGAAACGGCCTGCTGACGCCGCTTACGCCAGCCGGCAAAACGTCGTCAGCCGCTGCGCCAGCGCGCCGGCGGCGGCGGGAGCGCTGTCGCGGTAATACAGCGCCAGTTCGAAATCATTCACCGGCGGCAGGCCCTCGGCCTCGCCCAATACGCGGTGGCTCGGCAGCCGGCAGCCGGCGGGCAGCAGGGTGACTCCCAGCCCGGCGGCGGAGGCGGCGGTCAGCGCCGCCAGGCTGGCGCTGCTGTAGCCGATGCGCCAGCGTTTGCCGAGGTTGTCCAGCGCCTGGCACAGCTCGTCGCGGTACAGCCCGTTGAGCGGGAACACCGCCAGCGGCACCGGCGACTGCTCAATGGCGGGAAAGGCCAGGCTGTCCAGCCACAGCAGCGGCTCCGGCCGCGCCGCGCGCGGCGGCTGGCTGCGGCGCTGTTTAACCAGAATCAGATCCAGCTCTTCGCGGCCGTAGGCGTGGTGCAGATCGGCGCTCAGGCCGCTGGTGACGTCCAGCCGCAGGTGCGGATGTTCGCGGCTGAATTCGGCCAGCAGCTCGGTGGTGGAGGCGGCGAAGTCTTCCGGCACCCCGAGGCGCAGCACGCCGTCACGCCAGACGCCGGTCAGCGCGTCGTGCGCCTCTTCGTTCAGCGCGATAATGCGCCGGGCGTAGCTCAGCAGCTTCACCCCCTCTTCGGTCAGCAGCACCTGATGGGATGAGCGTTCAAACAGCGGTTTGCCGAGCATCTCTTCCAGCCGGCGCACCTGCTGGCTGACGGTCGACTGCGACAGGCACACCCGCTCGGCGGCGCGGGTAAAGCTGCTGCTGTCGCATACGGCGACAAAGCTGAGCAACAGCTGCGGGTTGAACATCGGATAACGATTCATTTTGTCACTGCTGACCATTCCATTATTTAATTTCCAAATACTAACGGCATTTTCTACAGTGAGGCAACGTTGCCGTCACCGCGTTGTGACGGCTCTCCTTCCGCATTTACTGACTGGAATTCATGGTGGTTAATCACTCTCAACCGGCGGCGGCGTCAGGCACGCGCCGCTGGTTCCATCCTTTGTTATGGGCGCTGGTGCTGATCGGCCTGAATATGCGCCCGCTGTTAACCTCCGTCGGCCCGCTGCTGCCCACGCTGCGCCAGGCCACCGGCCTGAGCTTCGGCGGTGCGGCGCTGCTGACCGCGCTGCCGGTGCTGATGATGGGGCTGATGGCGCTGGCCGGCGGTGCCATCAACCGTCTGCTGAGCGAACGCGCCAGCGTATTGCTGAGCCTGCTGGCGATTGCGCTGGGGGCGCTGTGGCGCGAACTGGCGCCGGACAGCACGCAGCTGCTGCTCAGCGCGGTGCTGGGCGGGCTGGGCATCGGCGTTATTCAGGCGGTGATGCCGGGCATTATCAAACACCATTTTTCTCAAGCGCATGGCGCTGGTGGCCGGCCTGTGGTCGGCGGCGCTGATGGGCGGCGGCGGGCTGGGGGCGGCGATCACCCCGTGGCTGAACAGCGGTCGCGACTGGCACAGCGCGCTGGCCTGGTGGGCGCTGCCGGCGCTGGCAGCGTTGGCGGTCTGGCTGTGGGTGAGCCGCGGGCTGGTGCGGCTGGCACCGGTGGCCGCCGGACAGGCGGCAGCCCGCTGCGCAGCCCGCGCGCCTGGCTGCTGGGGATTTACTTTGGCCTGATTAACGGCGGCTACGCCAGCCTGATCGCCTGGCTGCCGCCGTACTATATGCAGTTGGGCTGGCAGCCGCAGGCCAGCGGCGCGCTGCTGGCGCTGATGACGCTGGGACAGGTGTTAGGCGCGCTGGCGTTGCCGGCGCTGGCGCGCGGCCACGATCGCCGTCAGCTGCTGTGGGTAGCGCTGACGCTGCAGCTGGTCGGGTTTATCGGCCTGATCGGCTGGCCGCTGCAGACGCCGTGGCTGTGGGGCGCTGCTGGCCGGCTTCGGCCTCGGCGGGGCGTTTCCGCTGTGCCTGGTGCTGGCGCTGGATCACCTGCCGCAGCCGGCGGCGGCCGGGCGGCTGGTGGCCTTTATGCAGGGCATCGGCTTTTTACTGGCGGGGCGCCGCGCCGTATGTCTCCGGCCTGCTGCGTGACTACAGCGGCGGCTTCCTGCTCGACTGGCAGCTGCATACGCTGTGGTGCTGCTGCTGATGGCGCTGACGGCGCGCTTTCATCCGCGCAGCTACCGGCAGGGCGGCGGGTAATATTTCTGTCATTGCGGCTGCCTATAGTGACGGTGCTTTTACCTCTTGGTCGAACACCTCATCAGGACGCTTAAAAATGACAATGAAAACAACGATAACATCCCTGCCTCTGGCGCTGCTGCTCGGCGGCATGCTGTGCAGCGCGCCGCTGTGGGCGCAGCAGGAGGTTGACGCGCGGCTGGCCGGCCATGCGCTGCTGCCGGTTAACAGCACGCTGACGCCGCCGGACGATGCCCCGGCGGATCTGCGCCAGAGCGGCAAATACACCAGCGGCCAGCGGGTCAGCGTACTTGGCAGCGTCGCCGGCCTGTCGGCCGACCGCCCCACCGGCATCGGCCTGCCGATCGACGGCCAGCCGCGGCAGGGGCACTCCGGCATTAAACATATGCCGGACGGCAGCTATTGGGTGCTGACCGATAACGGCTTCGGCAGCAAGGCCAACTCGCCGGACGCGATGCTGTATCTCAGCCACTACCGCATCGATTTTAAGACCGGCGCGGTGGAGCCGCTGAAAACGGTATTTCTGCACGATCCGGACAAGAAAGTGCCGTTTCATATCGTTAATGAGAGCACCGACCAGCGCTACCTGACCGGCAGCGACTTCGACCCGGAAAGCTTCCAGTTCGCCGATGATGCCCTGTGGATCGGCGACGAATTCGGCCCTTATCTGATCAAGGCCACGCTGGACGGCAAGGTTCTGGCGGTGTTCGACACCCAGGTGAACGGCAAGGTGGTGAAATCGCCGGACAATCCGACTCTGACGCTGCCGGGGCGCGCCGGACGGCAAACAGAACTTCCAGGTGGCGCGCTCCAAGGGCTTTGAGGGCATGGCGCTGTCGCCGGACGGCAGCAAACTGTATCCGCTGCTGGAAGGGGCGCTGTGGGACGGCGAAGATTTTGAGCAGGTGGACGGCAAGCGCTATCTGCGGGTGCTGGAGTTTGACGTTAAGCGCCAGCAGTGGAGCGGGCGCAGCTGGCAGTACGTGCTGGAGGATAACGCCCACGCGATCGGCGATTTTAATCTGATTGACGCCACGCACGGGCTGGTGATTGAGCGCGATAACGGCGAAGGTACGGCGGATCGCGCCTGCGCCGCCGGCGCGCCGACGGAGAACTGCTTCAGCCAGCCGGCGAAATTCAAACGGGTGTACCGCATCGCGTTTTCCGACGCCAACGTCGGCCGGCCGGTGGAGAAGCAGGCCTACATCGACCTGCTGAAGATTCAGGACCCGAACCGGCTGGCGCGCAAGCCGCTGAATAACGGCGTGCTGACCTTCCCGTTCTTCACCATTGAAAACGTCGACGTGGTGGATAAGCGCCATATCATCGTCGGCAACGATAACAACTTCCCGTTCTCCGCCAGCCGTCAGCCGAATCAGGCGGACGATAACGAGTTTATCCTGCTGGAGACGCCGCAGCTGTTAACGCCGTAGGGCGAAAAAAGCGCGCGCCGTCTGGCCGGCGCGCGCAGGGGAAGGATTAGAAATAGTCGATCTGCATGGTGGCGCCGCTGGTGAATTTCCCCTCCGTCAGCGTGGCGGCAGGGGATTTGACCGGTACGGCGTCCAGCTGCGGCAGCGTGGTGTAATCGATATTGAGCGCGCTGTTGAGGTTAAACGCCTTGCCGTCCGCCAGCAGTTTAATCCCCAGGCCGTTGACGCTGGTGTGCAGCACGTTGGCGTCAAACGCCGCGCCGGTGCCGACAATTTTCATCTTCAGCTGTCTGGCGGGGTCGAGAAACTCACAGCGCACGCTGTAGCTCAGCCGCTGCATATAGCGGCTGCCGTCAATGCGCTTGACGCCGACCTGGCCGAAATCCACGTCGATGGTGCGGCCGTCGTTAATCTCGCAGGGCGGCGGCGCCACCACCGTGGCGGTGATGCTGACCCGCGTCCCCTGGTCGGCGGCGAACGCGCCGCAGCCTGACAGCGCGGCCAGCAGGCCGGCAAACCATTTTTTTCCAATGCGTATCATGGCGGGGGCTTCCTTAAGGCGCGCTGAAAATCAGCGTTGCCGAGCCGGAGAGCGGGCCGGTGGCGATGCTGGTATAGGGCACGTTGTTTTTTACCGGCACAAAGGTCAGGGTGTCGCTGCCCATGCCGTTGACGATCCGGGTGCGGAACGCGTTGTTGGGTTTGACCACCGCGTTGTTGTACACCATGGCGACGCCCACGTTGGCGTTGCTGGTCTTGATATAGTCCGGGGAAAAGCCGGCGGCGTCGCTGACCAGCCGGATCAGCACATCCTGCGTGGCGCTGTGATCGTCGCACTGATAGCTGAGCGCCTTATCCTGTTTGATCTGCGCATCCGCAACGTTCTGCGTCAGAAAGTCCTGACGGATCTGATTAAAGTCGACGTTAATCTGCCGGCCGTTGTTAATGGTGCAGCTGGTGGTGACGAAGTAGGCGTCGTTATCGGCAATCAGCCGCCAGCGGTAGGGGCCGCAGTTCGGGCAGCCCGGCCGGTCATTGGTCTGCCTGAAGTTGATTTGGCCGATAATATCCCCTTTGTTGATTTTAATATCCGGGGTGGGGAAACGGCTCAGCACGATATACACCTGGATCTTTACCGTCTGCTGGTTCAGGTTGGTCAGCGTCATCACGCTGATGCCCGCCTGCACCGGAGAGTTATAGTCGACGCCGTTAATGGTGGTGCCGCTGCCGATGCCGCCAAAAATCGCGCTGTTCATGGTTAACGCCGGGCTGTCGGTTTTCAGATAGTCGGTCCAGCTGGCCACGTCGTTTTTACAGGTGACCTGGCTGACGTTGACGATCTCGTTTTTACCGTATGACAGCTGCGGCCCGATGCGCACCCGCACATCCACGGGCGTGCTCGAGCCGCCCTGGGGAATATAGCCGCCGTCGGAGGTTCGGCAGGTAAACGCCTGCGCTTTGCCGGCCAGTAATAACGGCGCCAGGCAGCAGCATAATAAAAAGATAATTTTTTTCACTGTTATATCCCAAATGTGTAGTCATTAAAGCGCGCGCGCGCCGTGTTGCGGCAGACGGCAACCATCCTTTTGTTGCTCAGCGGCGGCGGGATACCATCTCAGCGAGTTTTTTACCGATCCGTGGCTGACAATGGCGTCGCCATTGGCGACCATTTCCAGTAATAAGTTTCTGGCTCGATACACGCCTTCATTTATATATTCCGCCAGTTGTCGGGTAGATAGCCATTCATGCTGGGGAGGTAGTTCTTTCTCCTGGGTTAACGGGGGAGACAAAGTTAATAATGCGTGCAGCAGCCGCTGTTTTAGCTGCCGTATTTCCTTCTTTTTGGGCGATAACACTTCCATAGTATCTCCTCGGACTTCTTTATAGCCTTACCCGGGTACGGTGGTGTTTATCTATATGCTGTGTAGACCCGTTATACTGCAAATTGCAGGCGTATTGGTTGCGTTCAGTCACCCGAACCACTGACCGGAGTAAGTTCATCGGGATGCCTTCCCTTATCGCCTTCCTGCAACGTGAATTATTTAGGGCGTATAGGATAAAACCCAGTTAAAGCAAAAGATTAACGGTATTGCATGGCGGTTATATACGGCGTTAACGATCGCGTCACGACGGGTCCAGGACCCGCTTTCAGCATCAGATAAAGCCAATTTTTGGTTTATTATATTCAAAACAGCCACATTTTAGATCTCATTGTTCGCAAAACAATAAAAAACAGGATATTCATCTGGTTTTATATAATTTACGATCTATGGCGCTAAAAATAACAATAATTTTACCGGTTAAAGGAAAGATATTGCGAATATTGTGGCTGAACTAAAAAACACTTTTTTTAATGAGGGCTATTTGCCAGAATATCTCTCACCAGCCATAAGGGACTGCCGGGTAAAATTGAATGGTTATTTAATGTGATTTTTATCGAATCACAGCGGGTTTCCTGTGCTTTTTTACTTTTGCCGCAGCGGTAAGTTTTACCATCATACCTTTGGTTTAGGTACGTTTAACGATTCACAAAGTGCTAAAGAATAAGCTCGCGTTATTTATCTGCGGATAAATATCCGCTGCGCGTCGTTCTTTATTTATTGGATATACGCATTCTCTTCTTATAAGGAATATAGGTTCTATGAAACTTAACAAAATCATGCTGGCCGCGGTGATGGCATTTGGCGCAACCTCTTTCGCTCAGGCTGCCGATCAGGGACACGGTAAAGTTAACTTTATTGGTTCCATCATCGATGCGCCTTGTTCTATCGCCCCTGAATCTATCGACCAGACCGTCGATCTGGGCCAGGTATCCAACGTGGCGCTGAAAAACGGCGGTTCTTCTAACCCGCGCTCATTCGATATCAAGCTGGAGCAGTGTGATACCACCACGCTGAAGAGCGTCAGCACCACCTTTACCGGTTCGGCTTCACCGACCAATAAAGACCTGCTGGGCATCACGGGCACCGCCAGCGGCGCCGGCGTTGCCATCACCTACGGCGGCCAGCCGGTTAAGCTGGGTACGGCCACCACCGCGCAGAACCTGAATGAAGGCAGCAACACCCTGCGCTTTGCCGCCTACCTGCAGGGCGAAGGCGCTTCCGCCGCCGTAGTGCCGGGTGACTTCACCGCCGTGGCCGATTTCACCCTGGCTTACCAGTAAGCCATAGCGTCGCCGGGCGTGTGCGCGGTTGCGCCGTGCCCGGCCGTTTCCCCGTCAAAGGAATGCCGCGATGTTGTCACACTGGAACCAGACCGGCGCGCTCGCTCTGCTGGCCGGCTGCGCGCTGTTTTCCGCCACGGGCCGCGCCGCGCCTGCCGCGCAGGGGTGGGGCCAGGTCAGTATGCACGGCGCCATTATCGATACCGCCTGCGCGATTGCCGCCGGCAGCCGCGATCAGACCATCGATATGGAGACGGTCCCGCTGGGGCAGATTGTGCGCGACGGCCGGGGAATGACGAAAACGTTCAGTATCGAATTGGTCAATTGCGTACTAGAGCGGCCGGGCAATAAACCCGACTGGAAGTTTTTTCAGGTGACGTTCGACGGCCATGCGGACGGCGCGCTATTCGGCGTGCAGGGCGAGGCCCGCGGCGTCGCATTAAAAATTGATGACGGCAACGGCAAAAGGGTCATCCCCGGAGAACCTCTGGCGCAGGAAAGCGTTACGCCGGGCAACCGCGTGCTGCGTTATTCCATGACGTTAATGCCCAATCACCAGCCGCTGAAGGCGGGAGCATATTTTTCCACGGTGCGTTTTAAGCTGGATTATTTCTGATTTTTCGTGCTGACGGTTAATTCGTTTTGAAGGGATGTTGATGATGCTTTCACCGGCAGGGAAGTTATTTCGTCTGCAAACGCTGGGGCTGTGTATTGCCCTGGCGTTTGGCAGCCCCGTAACCTGGGTTTTTGCCGCTGAAGAAATTCAGTTTAATACCGATGTATTAGATATTAACGATCGTCAGAATATCGATCTGAGCCAGTTTACCCGCGGCGGTTACATTATGCCGGGTAATTACACCATGGCGATTCACGTGAATAAAAACGATCTGCCAGAACAGCCGATCGCGTTTGTCGCGCCGGAAAACGATGATAAAGGCAGCGAAGCGTGTCTGCCGCTGGCATTGGTCAAACAGCTGGGGGTCAAGGAAGGGCTGGAAAAAACGCTGCGCTGGAGCCACGGCGGGCAGTGCCTGGATTTGCGCAGCCTGGCCGGCATGGAGGCGCGCGGCGATTTAAGTTCCTCATCGCTGTATCTCACTATTCCTCAGGCCTATCTGGAATACAGCTCGGAAAACTGGGACCCGCCGTCGCGCTGGGATAACGGTATTCCGGGGCTGTTGCTGGATTACAACCTCAATGCGCAAACGCAAAAGAACCTGAAGGCGGGCGGCAACGGTTACAGCCTGAGCGGCAACGGCACCGCCGGCGGCAACCTGGGCGCCTGGCGGCTGCGCGCCGACTGGCAGGCCAGCATTAACCACCAGACCGGTTCGGGCCAGGGCACCGACCGGCAGTTCGACTGGAGCCGCTATTACGCCTACCGGGCGATACCGGCGCTGCGCTCCCGCCTGACTATGGGGGAGGACTATCTCAATTCCGATCTGTTCGACAGCCTGCGCTTTACCGGCGCCAGCCTGCGATCGGACGACAATATGCTGCCGCCGAACCTGCGCGGCTACGCGCCGGAAATCAGCGGCGTGGCGAAAACCAATGCCAAGGTGGTGGTCAGCCAGCAGGGGCGCGTGCTGTATGAGACCCAGGTGGCCGCCGGCCCGTTCCTTATTCAGGATATTAACGACGCGGTATCCGGCGAGCTGGACGTGCGGGTGGAAGAACAGGACGGCAGCGTGCAGCAGTTCAAGATGAACACCGCCAGCATTCCGTATCTGACGCGGCCGGGCCGGGTGCGCTACAAGCTGGCCGCCGGCAAGCCGACGGAGTGGGGGCACCACCTGCGCGGGCCGCTGTTCGGCACCGGTGAGTTCTCCTGGGGGATCAGCAACGGCTGGTCGCTGTACGGCGGCGCCATCGGCGGCGGAGACTACAACGCGCTGTCGCTGGGGCTGGGGCGCGATCTGATGCTGCTGGGGGCGCTCTCCTTCGACGTCACCCAGTCGCGGGCCAGACTGCCGCAGGACGGGGTCAAGAGCGGCGGCTCGTACCGCCTGAGCTATTCGAAAAACTTTGATGAGTACGACAGCCAGGTCACCTTCGCCGGCTACCGCTTCTCCCAGGAAGACTTTATGAGCATGGGCGAGTACCTGGACGCCCGCTATGAGGGGGATCGAAACGGCAAGAGCAAGGAGATGTACACCCTCTCCTTCAATAAACAGTTCCGCGATCTGGGGCTGAGCGCCTACCTCAACTACAGCCATCAGACCTATTGGGACCGGGCGGCGAACGACCGTTACAACCTGATGCTGTCGCGCTATTTCGACCTCGGCGAGTTTAAAAACCTCAGCCTGTCGCTGTCGGCCTACCGCAACCGCTACAACGCGCGCAATGACGACGGTATGTACCTGTCGCTGTCGGTGCCGTGGGGCAGCAGCGGCACGCTCAGCTACAACACCACCATCGACCGCAACGACAACACGCACCGCGTCGGTTACTACGACCGGGTGAATGAGCACGACAACTATCAGCTGAGCGCCGGCGCCGGACGCAGCGGGGCGACGCTCAGCGGCTACTACAGCCATGAAGGCGATATGGCCCAGGTGAACGCCAACGCCAGCTATCAGGCCGGCCGCTACAGCGCCGTCGGCCTGGCCGCGCAGGGCGGAATGACGCTCACGGCGGAAGGCGGGGCGCTGCACCGCATCGCGACGCCGGGCGGCACCCGGCTGCTGCTGGATACCGACGGCGTGGCCGACGTGCCGGTGCGCGGCTACGGCAGCACGGTGGCGACCAACCGCTTTGGTCAGGCCGTGGTGACGGACGTCAACAGCTATTACCGCAACAAGGCCAGCATCGACCTTAACGCGCTGGGAGACAAGGTAGAGGCGACGCGTTCGGTGGTGCAGGCCACCCTGACCGAAGGCGCCATCGGCTACCGGCGCTTTGCGGTGATCGCCGGTGAAAAGGCGATGGCGATTATCAAACTGGCGGACGGCAGCGAGCCGCCGTTCGGCGCCACGGTGATGAATGCGCGCAAGCAGGAAACCGGCATCGTCAACGACGGCGGCAGCGTTTACCTGTCCGGCATCAACCCGGGCGAGGCGATGACGGTGCACTGGAACGGCGCGGCGCAGTGCGAGGTGCATCTGCCGGCGCCGCTGCCGGCCGATATGTTGATGAATAACCTGCTGCTGCCTTGCCGCCCCGTCGGCGCAGGCGGCCAGGAGATCCCCCCGACCCGATGACCAGACCGGCGCTGCGGCGCACGGTCACCGATAACGGACTGATAACTGTGAAAACAATGCGTAACCAGACTCAAACCAGACTGAACATCGCCGTATTGGGCGCGCCGCTGGCCTTTGCCGCGCTGCTGACGGCCGCACCGGCGCAGGGCGCGATTGCGCTGGATCGCACGCGGGTGATTTTTGACGGCGACCAGAAAACGGTCAGCCTGAATATCAGCAACCAGAACAAACAGCTGCCTTATCTGGCCCAGGGCTGGATCGAGGATGAGCAGGGCAACAAGATCCAGTCGCCGTTTACGGTGCTGCCGCCGGTGCAGCGGGTGGAACCGGGCAAACCCAGCCAGGTGAAGATTCAGGCGCTGCCGGCGGCCAAACTGCTGCCGCAGGACCGCGAAACGCTCTACTACTTCAACCTGCGGGAGATACCGCCGCGCAGCAACAAGCCGAACACCCTGCAGATCGCGCTGCAGACGCGGATCAAAATGTTCTACCGCCCGGCGGCCGTCGCGCCGCAGAAGAATGCGGAACCCAGCCAGCAGTCGCTGACGCTGACCCGCCAGGGCGATAAGTATGTGGTGAACAACCCGACCCCTTACTACGTGACGCTGGTGGACGGCGCGGCGCGCAAGGGCGGCAAGAGCATCGCCGGTTTTGAGCCGGTGATGGTGGCGCCGAAGGGCAGCGCGCCTCTCGGCGTGTCCGCCGCGGCGATCGGCACCGGCCCGGTGCTGACCTATATCAATGACTATGGCGGCCGTCCGCAGCTGGTCTTTCGCTGTACGGGCAATCTGTGCCTGACGGTGGCTGACAAGCGCTAATCAACACAGCGGAGACAATAACGATGCGACGCAAGAGCCAGAAGTTGTCCGGCCGGGCTTTTATCCGTTACCAGCGGCGGCTGATTGGCCTGACGGTGGCGGCGGCGATGATGCTGCCGCTGACGGCGGGCGTGGTGGTGATGCTGATGCCCCCGGCGCAGGCGGTGGATAACTGGGACGTCGAAGGGGCCAACGGCGTGCTGCACGTGCGCGGCGCGCTGAGTGAAAGCGCCTGCAGCCTGGAGATGGCGACGGCGCGGCAGGAGGTGTGGCTGGGCGAGTTGGGCAGCGCCGGTTTCCAGCAGCCGGGCGACCGGGGGACGCCGGTCGCTTTTCAGTTGCGGCTGAAGGACTGCCTGCGCGCGCCGGCCAGCAACCGCGACCCGTGGGGCGGCGCGCTGGCCTGGAGCGGCAGCCAGCCGGCGGTGTCGGTCAGTTTTACCGCGCCCGCCGATGCGGACGCGCCGTCGTTGATTCGGGTGAGCGGCGTCAGCGGGCTGGCGCTGCGGCTGGCGGACAGCGCCGGCGCGCCGGTCAGGCTGGGAGCGCGCAACGCGCCAAGGCTGCTGACGCCGGGGCAGAACACGCTGACCTACACCATCACGCCGGTGCGTACCCCGGCGACGCTGGGCGTCGGCGCCTATCGCGCCACCATCGATTTTCGCCTGTATTACGACTGATGCACATCATGCGTAAGGCGGTGTGGCGCTATGCCAATTCAGGGAGGCGTTTATGAGTACAAGCGTGGGCAAACGGCGCGGCGCGCTGCTGGCGGCCGGCGTGCTGATGCTGGGCGGGCTGGCGGCCCGGCCGGCGGCGGCGGATGAGAACATGCGGTTTGAGGGCACGCTGGTGGCGGAGCCTTGCGTCATTCCGCCGGGGGAGGAGCTGATCCGGCTCGACTTCGGCACCATTGTCGACAAGTACCTGTATCTGAACGGCCGTACGCTCAGCCAGACCTTCTCTCTGCATCTGGCGGAGTGCGATCTTAGCCTGGGCAATACGGTGGCGGTGACCTTCAGCGGCGCCGAGAACGCCAGGCTGCCGGGGCTGCTGGCGCTGGACGGCGGCAGCAGCGCCTCCGGCGTCGCCATCGGGCTGGAAAACCTCGACGGCACGGCGCTGCCGCTGAATAACGCCAGTAAAAAATATCGCCTGGCGGCGGGCAGCAACCTGATTGCGCTGCAAGCCTATGTGCGCGGCGAACCGCAGGCGATTGCCGACAAAACCATCGGACGCGGGGAATTCAGTGCAACGGCCACGTTCAGTCTGGAATACGAATAACGCGCTGGCGGCGTGCTTCCTCGGCCTGCTGGCCGCCTCGCTGTGCTATCTGCCCAATATGGGCGGCAGCGGGCTAAAGCTGCCGCTGAACGCGCTGACCTATGCGCTGATGGCGACGATGCTGCTGCTGATTTGCTGGCGGCAGCCAGACCGCCGCACGTGGCGCTTAAGCCGCAGCGCGGCGTATTTTCTGCCGGGCGTCGCGCTGCTGAGCGTGCCATTGACCTATGCGCCGCCAGACGGTTATGCGCCAGCGGCGTGGCGGGTGAGCGCGCTGCTGGCCGGCTGGCTGTGGTACTGCGGCTGGCTGCAGGTGCGCCTGGCCTTTCGCTGGCGTACGGCGCTGATTGCGCTGCTGCTGGCGCTGACGGCGGGCCAGAGCCTGATCGCGCTGCTGCAGCTGTTCTGGCCGGGCTGGAGCTGGGTGCCGCTGCGCGGAACGCGCGTGTTCGGTATTTTCCAGCAGCCGAACGTGCTGGGCAGTTTTATCGCCACCGGTCTGGCGCTGGCGCTGATGCTGGCGGTGCTGCCGGGTTATGTGCTGCGTGCGGCGCGGGCGGAACGGGCCAGACAGGCGGGGCTGGCGGCGCTGCTGGCGCTGTTGGCCGCCCTGCTGGTGTGGGTGCAGTCGCGCGCCGGCTGGCTGGGGGGCGCGCTGGTGCTGGCGGGGTTCTGGCTGGCGTTCCGCCGCGTCTGCGCCCCCCGGCTGCAGCGGGCCGCGCTGGCGGTGCTGCTGGGCGGCGCGCTCGCTACGGCGCTGCTGCTGTGGCTGGGGAAACTGGCGAGGTGCGTTATGTGTCGCACGCGCTGTCGAATCAGGCGCGGCTCGCCATGCTGCAGGACACGCTGAAAATGATCGCCGTGAAGCCCTGGCTGGGCTGGGGCTACGGCCAGTTTGAGTATGCGTTTCAGCACTTCCGCATCGCCCAGCAGTCGCCGACGCCGGTGCTGGAGATTGCCGGCCATCCGCACAACGAGATCCTGCTGTGGTGGCTGGAGGGCGACTGGTGGCGCTGGCGGGCATCGTGCTGCTGCTGCTGGGGGGCGTGCATTTACTGCGGCAGGCGCTGCGCGTTGACCGCCGCGCCTTCTCCTGCCGCCGCCGCCACGCCGGCGAGGCGACGGCGCTGTGTCTGGCGCTGTTGCCGATGCTGCTGCACAGCCAGCTGGAGTATCCGTTTTACCTCTCGGCCCTGCACTGGCTGCTGTTTATGCTGCTGCTGGCGCAGCTGGACCGCCTGAGCAGCCGCCGCAGCGTGCTGACGCTACGCCGCTCCCGGCCGCTGCGCCTTGGCGTTACGCTGCTGTGCGTAAGTGGCTGGTGCTGATGCTGGCGGCGCTGCGGGCCGGCTGGCTGCTGACGCAGGCGGAACGCGGCGGCCTGCGGGACGTGCGCCCGCTGCGCGAGATGTCGCCCGTCGTCGCCTGGAGCCAGCGGCCGCGGCGCGAGTTTGATTTACAGACGCAGCGCCTGCTGGCCTACAACCAGACGCGCGATGAGCAACAGCTGACGCAATACCGCGACTGGGCCAGGCGCTACCTGCGGGTACGCATTGACGCCAACGTCTACGCCAGCCTGATCGCCATTTTACGTTACCAGCAGCACAGCGCCGAGGCGGAGCGCTATCGCGCCGACGCCGCGCTGCTGTTTCCCGCCGATGCGCGTTTTTCCGGCCGCGGCAGGCCACGCCTAACTGAGAAAGGAAGCAACAACCATGACCGATAACTCTGTGCGCCTGGTCGTCCGGGCGGGCATTCTGACGCTGGCGCTGCTGGGCGCGCGGCCTGCCAACAGGCTAAACCCAACGCCGCCGCCAAGCCGCAGCCGGCGTCGTCCGTCGAGCCGCAGCGTCAGCAGCGCGAGGCCCAACGTTTACAGCAGTGCCAGCAGGCGCTGACGGCGCTGCAGAAAATCAATCCCGAAGGTTATCAGGAATATCAGCGCGCCTTCGACAGCCTGATGGGCGGCGCATCGCAGTATGCCGGCCTGCGCGCCCGGGTGAACGACGACACGCAGGAGACGGTGGATGCGCTGTACCGCTACAAGGTCAGCCGGCTGTGCGCGGCGATTGAACAGGCGGTGATGACCGGGCTGGTCGAGCGCGGGGAGCAGGTTAAATGACGCGCCGTGCATCCGTGGCGGCGTGTCTGGCGCTGGCGGCCTGCGCGCTGCCCCGCTGCGCCCTGGCCGATGACGGCATTCCCGCCCTGCTGCAGTTTGCCGAACAGTATCAGCAGCGCAGCGATACGCGCCGGTGACGGAACGCCACAAGCCCTCTGCCGCGCCAGCGCAGAAGGCCAGCCCCCGTCCGGCGACGAACAAGCCGGCCGCGCCCGCCGCCGTGACGCTGACGCCGCGCCGCAGCCTGCAGGAGCGTGATGAGCAGCTGGCCCGGCAGCGGCTGGAGCTGCAGGCGCTGCGGCAGGAGAACGCCGCGCTGCGCGCCGCGGTGCATGAGACGCCCGCCCCGGCGGCGCTGCCGGATCTGACCCCGCTGCAGCAGTGGCTGGCCGGGTTGCGCCGCGCCTGGCAGGGCACGCCGGATAGCCGACGCGCCGCAGAGCTGATCAAACTGGCGCAGCAGCAGGGGGCGCAGGCGGAGCAGCAGCAGCGGGAACAGGCGCAGCGCTTTGCCAAAGAGCGTGACGCGTGGCGGCAGCTGCAGGCGCAGTGGAGCATTACGCCGGAACAGCTGCAGGACGAGAACCACCGCCTGTCTTACGCCGCAGGCAGCGCGCTGGGGCGCGATATTCAGACGATGATGACGGAGCGCCAGAGCT
Organism: Serratia rubidaea; assembly: GCA_901472405.1. Lineage (GTDB taxonomy): Bacteria > Pseudomonadota > Gammaproteobacteria > Enterobacterales > Enterobacteriaceae > Serratia_B > Serratia_B rubidaea. Next base: position 82,806 of record LR590463.1, read on the forward strand.
GGGGCGTGCCGGTGGACCGGCGCAGCCTGCTGGCCGGTGTGCTGGATAACCTGACGGGGCGTGAACGGCTGTCGCCGCAGGTGCTGAACGCGCTGATGGCCAAGGCCGATGCGGCGGCCGGCGCGGCGCGCGAACGCATCGTCAACGCGCAGCAGCAGCGGGACCGGGAGTATGTGGCGCAGTTCAGCAAACGGCCGGGCGTGCAGCGTTCGCCGACGGGCTTTTGGTACCGGGTCGACTACGCCGGCGACCGCGCGCTGGCGCAGGACGCGGTGATCGACGTGGTGGTGAAGGAGACGCTGACGGACGGCACGGTGATCCAGGATATGGATCTGAACGGCAAGGTGCTGTCGCTGCCGCTGTCCGGTTTCCCGCCGCTGTTCCGCGAGGCGATCGGCCGGCTGCGCGACCACGGCAGCATCACCATGGTGGTGCCGCCGGCGCTGGCCTACGGCGAAACCGGCTACCCGCCGAAGGTGCCGCCAAACGCCACCATGGTGTATGAACTGCGCATCGACAACAGCCGCGCGCCGCAGCCGGCGGCGGATCGCTAAGGCCTTAGAAAAAAACGGAAAGCCAACAGCAGGAGAGCAGAGATGAATGCCGTAACGACACTGGCCGTACTGGACGGCAACCGCTATTTCGCCGCCGGGCTGCAAAAAGCGCTGACCGCGCGCTTTTACGCCGCCGGCGTGGAGACCCGCATGCTGGAGGGGCCGCAGGCGTATCTGGCCGATCTGCTGTTCCACTATTTTCCGCCCGGCAGCCCGAGCTGTTTCTGCCGCTATGCGGAAAAACGGCCGGGCGCCGCGCCGCTCTATTTTGCCGTGCGTCAGGCGCAGGGCCATGACGCTATGCGGGCCGACTGCCGCCTGCAGGCCGGGGTGATCGTGCAGAACATGCCGGTTGCCGCCGCGTTGCAGCAGGTGGAAAACGCGCTGCTGCAGCGGCGTATTTCGGCGCTGGCGCGGCCGTTTGTGCCCGAACATTGTCCCTGCCAGCGCTATGCGCTGACCGAGCGCGAACGGGAAATCATGCTGTGCCTGCGCCAGGAGATGCGGATCACGGAGATCGCCCGGCGGCTGGCGATCAGCGTGAAAACCGCCAGCCAGCATAAAATCAACGTGATGCATAAAATGGGCTTCCGGCGCAACGCGGAGCTGTATGACTGGCTGCGCCAAGGGTTTGTCGGCGAGCGGCCGTTTGAGGAGCGCCTGAACTGATACGGCGATCGCCAATTGCCACTTAGCGCGCGGCCGCAATTCGCGCTATAATCCGCCCCCTTGCTGCGATGTCTACGGAAGATCATCGTCCCCGGTGGGGCGGCCGGACTTCAAATCCGGTTGGGGCCGCCAGCGGTCCCGGGCAGGTTCGACTCCTGTGATCTTCCGCCAATTAGCCTCCGTTGAACTCTGCCTGCGTCAACAAAATCTCTTCTAATCCCTTATTTGGTGCGTTGGGAATAAGGTGGAACTGTGCTAGAAGGGGCTTTTGGGGAGATAGCATAAATCAATAAAATAGCCATCCAGAATTAAAAATGGCTATTTAGAATCTTATAATGATTTATTTTCAAAAAGCTCTGAGTTACTGGCGTAAGGTACTTTTCCGGAAGGAACAACTTTTGCAGCAGTATTCAAATGCACATCCTGATCGTCAAAGAAAATATGCGGTTTAAATGCCTTCAGAACTTTTGTTTTCTCTACACCGCCGAGAAAAAAAAGCCTCATCGACATAGACCCCCCAGCTTCTCAGCGTTTTAATGACGCGCATTTCCGAAGGGCTGTTTCTGGCTGTCACCAATGCAATACGGACAGGAGAATATTCAACCCTTGTCGGGAGTCGTTCCTGAAGCTTGGCTATTTTTTTTAGCAAAGTGGCATATGGCCCCTCTGTCATCGGGATATCTTGCTGCGCATCCTCCAGAGCATGAAAAGCGGCCATCCCTTGAGTCTTATAGACTAATTCACTTTCATCAGAGAAAAGCACGGCATCACCGTCAAACGCAATGCGGACCTGTTCTTCCGGGATATCGGAGGCATCGGACGGGGGATCTTTAAGGATTGCAGCGGCGCAGAATCGGGAATCAATAACCTTTTGCGCATCTTCGACGTTAGTTGTTAAAAACAAATCGACATCAAAGGCATCAAGGTAATCGGCAACCGTTTCGCCTGCGGTAAAGGCAGAGCGTGTGATATCAAGTTTATCATGGCGAATGGTATTCAAAATGCGGATACCGGTATCGGGACTGTTACGCGACATGACGACAACCTCAACCAGCGGTGATTTATCATCCGGTTGGCGGTACTGGTTGAGCCCCAGAAGTGCTTTGACTAAAGGATAACCTGTACCGGGCTGTAAAGGCTGGTTTTCGTGTTCAAGCATATAGGCGCGGTACTTTTCTATGGCGCTATTGGGATCGGTCGCATAGGTTTCCCGAAACATACGATCGGATTCACTCATGTCAAAAAGTGCAGTTGCGCTGATGCCAATAACTAAGGTGTTACTTAAATCTAAGGGCATGATTACTTCCTTATATCCAAAGTCGTGTGTATAGAATACCTAATTACAATAATTAACCCATTAAGTTTAAGGGTGGTTATGTGTTGTGAAGTTTTAAATAAACTAAAAAATTTATGTATAAATAGCTGTTAGTCGTCAACGGGTAAATATTTACCCTTTCCAATTTTAATAAGATGGTTTTTATTGTAGCAAGCTGACAGTGCTAAAGCTAAAGCACTTCGTAACTCTGAGCGATCTAATCGGTCAAGATGGATATAGCGTTTGCGTAGTGCGTCTGTTATTTCATCCAATACTAGTGTTCTATCCGGTGGTAATAATGCAATCCAAGCCTGTATAAAAGCCAATGCACTTCTGTAGAGAAGTTTTCCTTCAGGTAATGATTCGCTTAGTACTTTATTTCTATATGACTTTTCAAATGCCACTCTTCGGGCACTAGCCGCCGCTAACGGTATGGGTAATAATCGTCTCTTTTCTTTTTGAATAGCTGGATTAAAATTACCCTGAGAGATTGTTAAATCAAACTCGCGAATTTCATTAATTTCGTGTCTGGTTGGTAACGATTCTTTAGTTTCCTTATTGCAAAGCAAACAATTATTCTCAGAGTCAAAAGGTATCATCTTTTCACATATAGCACAATTCTTTATTGATAAACTTGTCCCTGCGCCTAATCTGTTTAATTCGAATTGTTGATTTGTAATGTAATAAATAACTCTTCGTGAATTTACGGACCAATATATAATTGGCCAAGTATAATGAGAGTATAAATAATCAACCCATGTTTTCGCTGGTGAATTTTCTGCATCAAACTCAATAAGCCACGCAGAAAAATCTTCTGACCATGCTAATTTTACACTGTTAAGCTTCAGGTCTCCTTTATTAAAAAAAATCAGCCATAAGAACCTTTGATGAAGAGTTATGTTTAGCTTCATTAATTGTTTGCTGGATTTCCTTTCTATTAACTAGTTGTTTCAAAAAACTATTATGTTCTCTCCATGCTAACTTCTCCGAGTCATAAATTGCAATGAAAGCCGTCGTCGCTCTTGAATAAGCACAGAATAACTGAGCATCCTCCATGTTTGAGGAATCCAGAGTAATAACAACAGGTGATTCCATACCACGAAAACGAGACACAGTTTCAATATTTATATCAAAAGTTTTCATGTCTTTCTGGAGAAAATTTTTCACTAAATCAGTAGGAACAAGGACTGTGATTTCATCAGGTGTCACAGAACTACTTTTCAATCGTAAAATTTCATTAAGTAGTGTGGCGATTGGGTCGATAACAACTAATTCTTTTAATGTATCGGGTTCGTTACTCCTGGGGGAGGTAATTTGATATGAAGACGGTCTGATAGACATTAAATAATCAGTAACAGCTTTGGGACATCTTAAAACAATAGTTAAGCTGAAGGAAAATTGGGAATTAATTATCCGTTGAAGATCAGTGTGATTCGTCCCTTTTTCAAAAGAGAATGTTTGTGTTTCATCACAAAATGCAATAATTCTTTTATTTTTAAACCAACAAAATAAAGTTTCCAACCACGATGAATGCAACGCCTGCGCTTCATCAATAATTAAAGCATCATAATCCTTTAGCTTGTTTTTATTTAATGCACTAAGCAAATCCTCGCAGCATCCTGATTCAAACCAGTCGGTTGGAGACTCGGGGGGCAAGGCTAATCTATTACGAGCCTGATGACAGAGTTTGTGCCAGGTAAATACGTCGCATAATGAATCTGGAGTTTGCTGACGAATGTATTCAGAAAGGCGGTTATTGAAAGTAATAAATAGAACTTTTTTTTGATCTCTAACAAGCCGCCTGGCGAATTCAATACCAATTAGGGTCTTTCCTGTTCCTGGCCATCCAGTTACAACAAATCGTTGATATTTTGACAGGAGTTCAATGACCTTAATTTGTTCATGTGTGAGTTTTAACCAGAGTTGATTATCATAAATAATCCTGGTTCCCAAGTCAGGAGTACCATCAAAATGTGGACATATAGACTTTATGATTAATTGAAGACGTTCACTCCCTAAATCACTATTTTCCAATGCAGTTTTCCAGTATTGCATTATATCAATAGTGTACTTTGCAACTTCCGGGAGTTGGCTTTTATCAATGAATATCTTTCTAAATGGTCTTACCGACGCATCAACCATTGCTGTATTTATAACTTTATCATCGAAATAGCTATCAGGAAAAATAAACCCATAACCAATACGCAACCGTAATGTTGTTGCTCCCCCTAACCAACGGGCTAATCCATGAGCATTGTTACGTGTTTGCTTCACTACATCGACATTGTTATTTGTTTTGAGATGTACAAAAATAGGGCCATCTACGCGATATATGCCACTTTTTACTTCTAAAGCCAAAACACCATAGATACGATGGAGAACAAGAAAATCTATTTCACCACTTGGAGGTAATTTCATACCAAGATGACGGGCTGCCGAACTCAACCACGGGAGGCTATGAATCACGGTGAAATCATCGGGCAGCCCTTCTTTTAACAGGGCATAGACCGTTTTTTCTCCATAACTATCATTATCAACGGGTCCGAATGCTGGGATCATCTTGGCCATACTACTATTTCCTTAAAACATGCTCCTGACAGAAATTTTCACTTGTTACATCGTCCAGTGATTCGAAATAACTTCCGCTTGTTTTAAAATTAGCTCCACCGCCCCGGCGTTTTGTCCGGAGGATACTTATACCGACGCAGAGTCTGGCGAACCAGAATACGCAACCTTGCACGCACGCTTTCTCGCACCTGCCAGTCTACCGTTGTGGATTGTCGCAACTTCAGGGTCACTTCAATAGCCAGTTTCTTCAGGACTTCATCCCCCAGCTCCCGAACGGCGCTTTCATTTTCTGCCAGGGCATCGTAAAAAGCGATTTCGTCAGGGTTCAGACCAAGTGCATCATCACGCGCCATTGCGGACTGAAAATCCTTCGCCATCTGGATCAGTTCTTCAATCACCTGCGCTGTCTCAATCGCCCGGTTGTTGTATTTAATCAACACGGACTGAAGACGTTCCGAATACTTTTTCTCCTGCACCACATTGTTTTTTGTGCGGGATTGGATGCCATCATTAATCAGTTTTTCCAGCAGTTCTACCGCCAGATTGCGATATGGCATTTCGCGAACTTCCTGCAAAAACTCATCCGACAGTAGCCCAATATTGGGTTTATCCAGACCGGCCAGCGTAAAAATATCATCTACGCCGTTAGCGATCACCGCGTTATCCAGTATCTGTTTCAGCGCTGAGTTCCTCTCAGCCTGACTTATTTTTTTGTCCACGGTGGTAAATTTGCTGATCGCGGCCTTCACCGCAGACAAGAAAGCGATCTCCAGTTTATAAGGCTGCGCCGCATCCAGCGTACAACAAAGTGACCAGGCTTTGGTGATTGCCAGTACGTTGTCGAGAAAGCGCTTTTTGCCCTCTTCAAGACTGAGCACATAGTTTGCAACCGGCACCAACAGCTTTTGTGCGTGAGCCTCAAAGCCGGTGTAGTCAAAACCTGCTGACGTTGCTGTTTTGGCAAACATACCGTGAATGATGTCCAACTTTTCCAGCATGATTGCCAGCGCTTCTTCGGCGTTGATCGTCGCATCGCCTTTACCGTTTGCATCGGTATAGGTTTTCAGCGCCAGCTTTAATTCATTGGCGATACCGATGTAATCCACTACCAGCCCACCGGGTTTATCTTTGAATACCCGGTTGACGCGGGCAATAGCCTGCATCAGGTTATGACCGCGCATCGGTTTGTCGATATACATGGTGTGACAGCAAGGGGCATCAAAGCCGGTCAACCACATATCGCGTACGATCACCAGCTTTAGCGGATCGTTCACATTCTTAAAGCGGGACTCCAGCCGCTTTTTGGTTCGCTTGTTGTAGATATGTGGTTGCAGCATAGCCTTATCAGATGCCGTACCGGTCATCACGATTTTGATTTGCCCCTTTTCAGGATCGTCATCGTGCCAGTCTGGACGCAGCGCGATAATTTCATCGTAAAGATGGACGCAGATTTCGCGGCTCATAGCAACGATCATCGCCTTTCCGTCCATCACGGTATTGCGTTTCTCAAAGTGAGAAATCAGATCGGCGGCAACCTGCTGGAGACGAGGTTTAGCACCAACCAGTTTCTCCAGACGGCTCCATTCACCTTTGGTTTTTTCACGCAGATCCAGTTCATCATCTTCAATCAGTTCATCAACCTGATCGGACAGTGCCGCCAATTCCTTATGATTGAGATCGAGTTTCGCCAGCCGGGATTCGTAGTGGATAGGCACCGTTGCGCCATCATCCACCGCGTCCTGAATATCATAAATTGAGACGTAATCGCCAAATACCGCGCGGGTATCGCGATCCTCTGCCGAGACTGGTGTTCCGGTAAAACCCAGAAACGAGGCGTTGGGCAGTGCATCACGCATATGTTTGGCGTAACCGTATTTATAGACGCCGGTTTCACGATTCAGAGTGGCATTCATGCCGTACTGGCTACGATGCGCTTCATCGGAAATCACTACGATATTACTGCGCCCATTAAGTATCGGATGAGCGTTTTTCCTCTTTTTCCGGAGAGAACTTCTGCACGGTAGTGAAGATAATGCCGCCTGCATCGCGGGTTGCAAGCAGTTCACGCAACGCCTCGCGATCGTCGGCCTGTACCGGCATTTGTTTGAGCAGTTCCTGCGCCTGACAAAAGGTGCCATAAAGCTGACCGTCCAGATCGTTACGGTCGGTCACGACAACAATGGTCGGGTTACCCATTTCCGGCTGCTGCAATAATTTACCCACGTAGCAACACATGGAGATGCTTTTACCGGAACCCTGGGTATGCCAGACCACGCCCGCTTTTTTACTGCCGGGTTGAATGTTGCTGTGTAAGGCTAGTTGCTTACCGGTAGCGGCGACTATCGTCGCCTGTACTGCTTCACGTACCGCGTGGAACTGGTGGTAACCGGCAATTTTTTTGATCAGCCGATCCTCACTACTCTCAAACAGAACAAAGTAGCGGATATAGTCGAGCAGCAGTTCCCGGTTGAAAAAGCCCCGTACTACGGTTTCCAGTTGCCATTCCAGTAACGGTTTATCATTTTCATCACTGATGGCTTTCCACGGCATAAAGCGTTCTTCCGTAGCGGTTAGGGAGCCGACGCGCGCCAGATAGCCATCGCTCACCACCAGCGCCTCATTGCTGATAAACAGATCGCGGATTTCGTCTTTATAGGTCTGCAACTGATGGTATGCATCCCAGATATCCACTTTGTCATCAATGGGGCTTTTCAGCTCAATCACTGCCAACGGCAGTCCGTTAATAAAACAGACAATATCCGGACGGCGTGGCTGTTTGGTTCCGCTGATGGTCATTTGATTAACCACCATAAAGCGATTATTTTTCGGCGCTCTGAAGTCCATCAGCAGAGCGTGGTCGTGGATAAGTTCTTCGTCACGACGATACTGTACCGGAACTCCTTCCAGCAACCAGTGATGAAAGGCTTTATTACTGGCAATCAGATCCGGGCTTTCAGGGCGGGTAATGCGGGAAATAACCTGTTCGAAGACCTCAGGAGGCAGGTGTGGATTTATTTTTTGCAGGCTGGCAGTCAAAACAGGCGTCAGGAATACATCATGATAGCTGGCACGCTGTGGATTACTGCCATCCGGCGCAATATCCGGGCCGTGATGAATCTCCCAACCCTGCTCGGCAAACCAGCCCAGACAAAGCTGCTCTAATTGGTCTTCGGTCAACATAGGTAACGCCCTGTATTAAACGTGTTCCGTTTCTTCTTTGGTGGTATCCACCTCATCATGCCCGTTAAGGGATTGCTTAATCAACTGATTAAGTTCAGGTAGATATCTGGAAAAGGCCTTTTCAAAGGTCATCATATGTTCACTCAACCAGTCGATCATTTCCGGCCATTTTTCCCGATCGGCAATGCCGTTAATCGGTTTTTTATAAGTAATCCGGCAGGATTTCTTATCCGGTAATGCCTGCCAGACAATCTCATGACCAAAGCGGTTTTCAATCGCAGATTTGCGCTCATAAAGCCAGTCAAACGCGAACGTATTGATTTGTGCTGAGGGCTTGGCAATCCAGAGTTCAACCCGAATTTCTTTTTTGCTGAAGATAAGATTGTACGAAACACCGCTGATTCCAGAGCCCGCGCTCAGCCAATGGTCGGTTGACGGGCTGATATTGTTATACAGTGAACATGAGCTCCCGCGGAATTTCTCCAGAGCCTGGCTCCAGAAAGCCTTGCGTAAGTGGTGACGGGCTTTGGATTCCCCGGAGGTAGACTGCTCTTCGGCCTCTTTCTGCGCCATACCAATCATATAGGATTCTGCTTCCGGCGTGGGGATAACCTGTTTGATGTCGATAAACACATCGTTACCATAACAGTATGGCGTCACTTTAAAGCACTGAGCGCGAATATTGAACTGCATCAGCCAGAGTGCAGTATTGGTCACTTCTTTGCGGAAATTTGCCGCAACCAACATGATGCGCTGCGAGCGACTCTGGTTAATTTGCACCTCTTCCAGGCTATCGTGTTCGAGAAACTCCGCCAGCACGTCGGCCGCTGGCCGGGTTTCATCCGGTTCGTTTTGTTCAAGGTAGCGCTGGAATATCTCCACGATATGCTCTTTGCGCAAATTGGCGCAGTAACCCGCATATTTCAGTGCCTGCCAGACGACATCGCGCCCGGAATCGTCGAGTTTGTTCTCGATGATCACCAGATTGCCGTCTTTGTCGATGGCCAGCAGATCGAGGCGCTCTTTGGTGTCGTCAAACCCGGCAAACTCTTTCTGGATAATCAACAGTTCATCATCGCTGTTGCGGGTTAACGCCTGCGGATGCTTCGCCAGCCACTCCTGTAAGTGGTGGCGTTCAGTAAAGCCTGCATGGCTGAAGGTGGTTTCCTGTAGCGGTTGCAGACTGTTGTTGAGTTGATCGACCTTAAACATGTTCAGCGTCCTTTACTGATGCTTCGGCCTCCGGGAGAGTAATTTCGCCGGAAAGGAGTTTGGGGAGCAGGGTGTCGCGTAAATCAACCAATGATACTATTGTAGTATTATTTTTTTGAATCCCATTCCTGATGGTTGATATGTTATTGTCGAATCTATTCAAGATAGATTGAGTTGGTTGCAATACCTCAAGACGATAAACATTATCTCTATTTAGCCCAGGAACTGCAGCGTCGGTGTTCATGCTGGGCAGATTCAATGTTTTTATTAAATAGTACAAATAACTTAATGGAATGCCTTCTTTTTTAGTCACATAATAGACAGTGTCAATTGGATGAAACTCCCCATCCTCCCAATAAACAGTACCAATTGAGCCTTTTCTGCCAACGATAATACTAGGCCCTTCGACAAGGTAGCTGTTGTGATAACCCGTAATCCCCCCAGAACCATAAACAGGATATGGCCCATCAATACGTTCTGTTTTTTTTAATGCTTTCCCATAATGAAGCGTTGCTATGTTTGATAGTCGTTGCGAACTCCACCCGACCGGTACTGCTCCCAATTCACTTGCTTGCATTGCAGAAGGAAATAGCTCTGCCGTAGTCTTAAGCTCAGCATATTTTTCCGGCTGCTCACGTTCAAAAACGACTAGGGAATCCGCATTTTTCCCAGAAATAGCCGTCATGGCGGCAAGCGTAGCCTCTTCCTGTGAACCACCTGCTTCCAGCACCGCAATTTTGGCTTTAACCGGTTCAAAATCGACAAACCAGCTTTTGAATAGGGCTTGTGATATTTTTTCTAATGTTTGGTTTATTTCAGTGTTTTTATATAATTTACTATCAATTGAATTTAAAACCTGAATTACTTTTTTTTGTGTGGTTATGTCGGGTATTTGAATGTTGAATGAAGGCATCTCCTTAATTGAAATGCGATCAGTAGTACTACCGTGGATAGTTTTTTCTCTAATCACCTCCTGAAATGCTGGAGATAGATAAGCATATAGTAGATACTGAGGTAACACCTTATCTTGTTTGGCCCTCAGTAATCCCATGCGTCTGCCTAAACAGCAACGTAATCCCTCAGGAATAATTGATGCCTCGCCAATTTTTGTTTCATAGGAAAAAACAACATCTCCTGCCTGCGGAGTTACTCTACGCGTCCATTTAACAAAATCATCTTCGGAAATGAAGGATGACTTTTCCAAGTTTAATCTTCCATCCTCGATGGAAGAAATGCTTAAGAAAATAGCGTCGCCTTCCTCTAATTTTTTGGGTGTTGCATGAGGGCCATCATAAATTTCTGCAATTTCGGAAAGAGAATAAATTAGATTAGATCTCATAACCCAGCCCCCCCAGATTCGCCTTAATCTGTGCTTCCAGCTTTGCACTCTCTTCCAGTTGTTCTTTAAGCTGCGTCGTCAGTCGTGTCATCTTCTCGGCAAACGGCTCATCGTCCTCTTCCTGCTCAACCGCGCCCACATAGCGCCCCGGAGTCAGCACAAAGTCGTTCTTCCGGATGTCTTCCAGCGTAGCGGCAAAGCAGAAGCCGGGGACGTCCTGATACGCTTTGTCCGTCTGCCAGGCATGGAAGGTGTCAGCAATTTTAGCGATATCTTCGCGGGTAAAATCGCGCAGTACGCGGTCTTTCATATAGCCAATCTGCCGGGCGTCGATGAACAACACTTCACCTTTACGGTGCGCCTTACCGTTACCCCCCCGATTTATTTTTGGTCAGTAGCCAGATACAGGCCGGGATTTGGGTGTTGGTAAATAGCTGCCCCGGCAGCGCCACCATGCATTCCACCAGATCCGCCTCAACAATTGCCCGGCGAATTTCACCTTCGCTGTTGGTATTGGAACTCATCGAGCCGTTGGCCAACAGCAGCGCCATCGACCCCTTCGGCGCCAGGTGGTGGATCATATGCTGCATCCAGGCAAAGTTGGCATTGCCCTGTGGCGGCGTGCCGTACTGCCAGCGCACGTCCTCTTCCAGCTTCGCATGCCACCATTCCTTCATATTGAACGGCGGGTTGGCCATCACAAAATCAGCACGCAGATCCGGGTGCTGATCGTTCAGGAATGTGTCGGCATTCTGTTTACCAAAGTTAAAATCGATGCCGCGAATCACCATGTTCATCGCCGCCAGACGCCAGGTGGTAGGTTAGATTCCTGCCCGTAAACAGAAATATTGCGCTTCTGCTCTGCCGCGTTGTAATGCTGTTCGTCGGCATGCGCTTCAATAAAGCGATCGCTCGACACAAAGAAACCGCCGGAGCCCATCGCCGGATCGTAGACGCGCCCCTGGTAAGGTTGCAGCATTTCAACGATCAGCGTTACGATGCTTTTAGGCGTGTAGTACTGCCCGCCCTGCTTCCCTTCCGCCAGGGCAAACTGACCAAGGAAGTACTCGTAGACATGCCCGAGAATATCCTTACTCTTCAGGTTAAGTTTCACCCCGTTATGTTCCGGGTTGCTAAAACTGGTATCGGAAAAGACGTTAATCAGGCTAATCAGCAATTCGTTACCCAGCTGATAGTGGCCGATACGGTTAAGGACGTTCTTCAGCTTCGGGTTGCTGTTCTCGATGGTATCCAGCGCAATATCAATCAGCTTGGATACTGACGTCATGGTGATCGCCTTGCCGCTGTCATCTTTGCCGATAACCGTGCCGACAGGTAGTACGGCGTTGCTTTTCAGCGTTTCCCAGCGGGCCAGCTTCGGTACCCAGAAGACGTTTTTCTCGGTGTAGTAATCCTTGACTTCCAGCTCTTCGGCAATCTCCTGTTGATACTCTTCCTCTGAGTCAAAATCCTCGCGCGACAGCGCGTAAATATTGTCCGGGTTGGCGCTATCTTCAAACAGGCCTTTCAGCTCTTTCCAGCGTGCATCAAAGGCATCCGATACATACTTCAGAAAGATCAGCCCCAGCACCACATGCTTATAGTTGGCCGCGTCCATATTGGCGCGCAGCTTGTCAGCGGCTTTCCAGAACTTAGTATCCAGATCGTGCAAAAATTGTTGTTCTGCGTTATCCATTTAAGACCTCAAAAATCGGCGATACCTGGTTCGATGCTCAGGTTGCGTAAAAATCGGTGAATACCCCGGATCATACCCTGCATCCCATGATGGGACCAAGATGAAAGGTAAGGTCGTGCAGGATATGCCCCGATAAAAATTTCCCCATGGATACATCATTTATGCTAAATGCGCGGGAACAGGCGCAGTAAGTCAGATTAAAGCGGAGGTGGCATGCAGATAAACGCTCAACCCAACCCCGGCTGCTGAGGTCGTTATGTTCGCCAGCGATTACGCGACATATCAAAGCGATCTATGAAGAGGGCGAGCTTGAACAAAATGCAACCTGTAAGTCTTACTTACAAGTTCAACAGGAAGGTAGCCGTCAGGTAAGCCACAACAGACTTCACTACAATTGCCTGTCATTCTTGCGGTTGGTTGTCGTATTCGTTCACCTTGAGGCACTCGATTTTGCCCGTGGGTTCATCTGCGGTGCCTGATTATTGGAACGGCTTCGTGATATCCGAGCCAGCGAATAGTTAGTATATTTGTGGGGCCGGAGATCTTTGCGTTATCCGCCGACTACCCGCCGCCAATGGTAAACCATATTATGTTTTAACCGTACTCTCCGAGGGTTAACCGATGCTTTTAACCACCAACATTGACCTTATGATTGAAGGTACGCTTAATCAGGATTTTGATTATATTACCGGGGCGGAGACGATTGATGATGCCATCGACATCTATACAAAAGGGCTAACAACGCAAGACCGTCAAGATTTGAAAAAAGAGGTGTTAGCGTTCCTGTCGAACGATGACAGTATCATCGAGTCTGAATTTAAAGAGCGTTATTTTAATTCTTTTGCGCCAGAGGATGGCAAGGGATTGCTTTTGCGTGTGCTTGAGGGCGTAGAGAAAGCCGAGTTGGCGTAAGCTTTGACGGATGCGCTAACTGCCCCCCTTTTTAATCCAGCAGATTCATTTCCAGCGCACGGCTCATGGCCTGGGTGCGGCTGTTGACGTTGAGCTTGGCGTAGGCGTTTTTCAGGTGCCACTTCACGGTCTGGGCGGAAATAGCCAGGGAGCGGGCGATGTCCTTGTTCGTCTGGCCCTCGGCGATCAGGCGTAATATCTGGAGCTCTCGCTCACTGAGTCCCGAAGAAACGTCATGGTTGTGCTGCTGCCGTGGTTCGCCGCTCTGCGTGGCCTGATTAACCGGGCTAAGCTGCGCGCCCTGCGGGTTATCGGCGGGGTCGGCCTGCAGGTGGCTGAGCAAAGGCTGCAGGCTGTCGCCGACCTCAAGAAAGCTGTGCATCAGATGCGGATGTTCGGCCAGCTGCATCACCGGTTGCAGCGTCGTGCAGGCCGCCGCGTTTTTACCGCTCTTCCACAGGGCGACCGCCCAGAGCGCCCGCAGGCGCGCGGCGGTGAGCCAGTCGCGTCGTTTTTCCTGGGCGCTCACCAGTTCGGCCAGCAGTTTGCAGGCCTGCGACGTCTGGCCGGCGGCCAACAGCAGGCGGCTGCGGCTGAGTGCCGCATGCTGGGCGATCGCGCGTTGACAAGGGTGTTCGGCATCAATCGCGGTATGGCGCGCCAGCTGTTCCAGCTGCCGCTGCAGCGCTTCTGCGCCGGGGCGGCCCGCATGCTGCAAACGCACTCTTACCTGCTCGGCCAGCAGCAGAACGTGCAACCGTTGCCAGCCGCGGGACACCGCCAGCTGCTGCGCGTGTTCCAGCAGCCGCTCTGCCTCGTGCGGCATGCCGCCATGCATGGCCTGACGCGCAAGGTAGGTGTAGCAGCGGCTCAGCGCGTCGGGCGGGCTGAAGCGGTCGATCAGCTCAAGCCGGTCAGCCAGCAGACGGTCGAGCGACTCAAGGCTCCGGCGCTCGTAGGCGATTTCCGCCAGCAGCGGCGCGAGCGTAGCGCCGCTGGTCGAGTGGGGGCCGGTGTAGCGCTCGGCCTGACGCAGCGCATTGCCGGCATACCGCTCGGCGTTCTCCAGATCGCCCTGATGAAGATGGCACTGGGCGATGATAAAGGCGCGGTAAACCGAGACGAACAGATTGTCCAGCGGGGTGTCCGGGCTGGGCATATGGCGCTGGACCGCCAGAGCCTCGGTATAGCGCTGATCAATCACGTGGCAGTAGCTAAGAATGTTGCATATCAGGCCATCGACCCAGGTATCGCCGCAGGGCACCTCCGCCAGCAAAGGTTCGACAATGGCCAGGCTCTCGGGGATGTTTTCGGCAAAGGCTTCGCAGATGGCGCGCACCACCCGCAGCTTGATCCTGGCGCTGCGGGCCATCCCGTCACGGTGGCTCGCCACCATCTGGTCGAGGCTGTCGAGCAACTGGCGCGACTCATCGAAACGGAAATGGTGCGCCAGCGCCCAGGCCAGATTGGTTTGCAGGTCAATGCGCGACGGATCGACGCTCGCCGGCAGGTGCCGCATCCAGGATACCAGCGTATCAATATCCCCCTCTTCGGCCAGCGACTGGGCGCTCGCGCCATCTTGCCCGGGGTTGTGCACCGGCTTGCCGGCGGCCAGCGCATGGCGCACCGCTTCCGCCCACAGCAGCCGTTCGACAAACCAATGACTGGCGCGTTCGTGCAGCTGTTTAAGGTTGATATCGGCGCGGTGGCGCAATGCCGCGCTCAGGGTTTCCTGCAGCAGGGGATGATAGCGGAACCAATAGCCCTGCTCGTCAAGAGCCGACAGGAACAGGTTGTGCCGCTCAATCCATTCCAGCATCGCTTCGCTGTCGTCGCGCCCGGTGACGGCGTTGCACAGCTCGGCATTTAAGCGGTTAAGGAACGCGGTCTGCAGCAGGAAGTCGAGCACTTCCGCCGGCAACGGGTCGAGCACCACCTCCTGCAGATAGCGGGCGATAGAGCGCGTTCCCCCGCGCAGCGTGTGGATCAGCTGCCCGGGGTCTTCACGCAGCTCAGGGGACAGTGAGGCGATCTTCATGCCGGCGATCCAGCCCTCGGTCGCGGAAACTAGCCGCAGGGCATCCTGATTGCTGAGCGGTACGGCGACCGTCTGGCTGAAATAGCTGCGGGTTTCGTCGAGCGTGAACTGCAGGTCCCGATCGTGAATTTCCACCAGCTGCTCCTGGGCCTGCAGCCGGCGCAGCGACAGGCTCGGGTGAAACCGGCTGCCGACGATCAGATGCAGCGCCGCAGGCGCATGCCGCAGCAGATAGCTCAGCGCCTCATGCACGCCGGCGTTATTGATCATATGGAAATCGTCGATGATCAGGTACAGGTCGTGCGGACAGGCGTGCAGCTGGTTAATCAGCCCGGCCAGCAGCTGCTGGGAACTCGATGGCGCGTGGTCTTTGATGTTCTGCCAAAAATCGGCGTCCCAACCGGCGTAGAGCGGCCGCAGCGCATGCAGCAGATAGGGGATGAACTGCCAGACGTCATCGTCATCCTCATCAAGGCTGAGCCAGGCGATGTGCTCACCCTGGTCGACCAACTGCCGGTGCCACTGCGCCAGCAGCGTGGTTTTGCCGAAGCCCGCGCCGGCACAAACGATGGCCAGACGCCGCAGGCGTACTTGATCGAGGCACTCGAGCAGGCGCGGGCGCGGCAGCAACTGGGCGGAAGAGCGCGGCGGAACGAATTTTGTCAGGATGAGCGGCAAGCCTCGCGTCAGCCGTAAAGGCCCCGAGACCAACGATGTAGATTGGGAACCCGTAACGTCCGATTGCTTCATCCGTAGTTGTCTGTCCGCATGCTGTTTTTTTCAAGTGTATGTCAGAGCTCGGGAGGAAAGGGCGCCGTCGTTCCGGAGAGCTTAATAAAATTCAGAAAATTTGACCTCAAACATGAAAACCCCCACTTACCCACCCATTCGGGTGGCTTCGCAGCCTGCCGAAACACCCGTACATTTTTTGTATTGGTGTGGTTAGGGCGTGCGCGCCCTGTCAAGTAGCCCGCCTGTCCGACCCTTATTGAGGAGAATCAGATGATGCTGAGCAAACAGGCTTTGCTGCAGGCCTACCGTAAGATGCGCGAGATCAGGACATTCGAGGAGCGTCTGCATCAGGAAAACACCAGCGGTGACATTCCGGGCTTCATTCACCTTTATACCGGTGAGGAAGCCATTGCGGTGGGGGTCTGCGAAAACTTGACCGATGCCGATTTCATTGGTTCTACGCACCGCGGGCATGGCCACTGCATTGCCAAAGGCTGCGATATTCACGGCATGATGGCCGAGATTTTTGGTAAGGACAGCGGTTTGTGCCGCGGCAAGGGCGGCTCCATGCACATTGCCGATCTGTCAAAAGGCATGCTGGGCGCGAACGCTATCGTCGGCGGCGCTCCGCCGTTGGCCATCGGCGCCGCGCTGACGGCCAAAACCCTGAAGACCGGCAACGTCGGCGTGTCCTTCACCGGCGACGGCGGCTCCAATCAGGGGCTGGTTTTTGAAGCCATCAACATGGCCGTGGTGCTGCAACTGCCGGCGGTATTTATTTTCGAGAACAACGGCTATGGCGAAGGTACCGGGCATGACTACGCCGTCGGCGGTCGCGATATCGCCAGGCGTGCGGCCGGCTTCGGCCTGCCGGCGGTGACGGTGGACGGCACCGATTTCTTTGCTGTCTATGCCGCCACCGCAGAGGCGGTCAAGCGTGCTCGCGAGGGCGGCGGCCCCAGCGTGATCGAGGCCAAGGCCTCCCGCTGGCACGGCCACTTCGAAGGCGACCCGGCGCTGTACCGCGCAGAGGGGGAAGTCCAGCGCCTGCGTGAACAGCACGACCCGCTGACGATCTTCACGGAGCAGGTCAAACAGCAGATCAGTGCGGAGGAGCTGGCGGCGATCGACGCGGACGTTGAGGCGCTGGTCGACGATGCCGTGACGCAAGCCCGCGCGGCCGCCTATCCGGCTCCGGAAGATCTGCTGACCGACGTCTACGTTTCCTATTGAGGGTGATAACCATGGCTATAAAAACCTATCGTGAAGCGGTCAAGGAAGCGTTGGCCCAGGAAATGGAGCGTGACGAGCGCGTGGTGTTGATTGGCGAAGACCTGCGTGGCGGGCATGGCGGCAATGCGCCGGAGGAGGCGAAGATCGAGGCCTTCGGCGGCGTGCTGGGCGTGACCAAAGGGCTGTGGACGCAGTTCGGCTCTGAGCGCGTGATCGACACGCCGATTACCGAGTCGGCGATCGTCGGCATGGCCGCCGGCGCGGCGGCGACCGGTCTGCGGCCGGTGGCCGAGCTGATGTTTATGGACTTTTTCGGCGTCAGCCACGATGCGCTGTACAACCAGGCCGCCAAGTTCCGCTACATGTTTGGCGGCAAGGCCAAGGCGCCGATGGTGCTGCGCGGCATGATCGGCGCCGGCTTCTCGGCGGCGGCCCAGCATTCGCAGTCGCCCTACAATATCTTCGCCACCACGCCGGGCCTGAAGGTGGTGGTGCCGTCCACGCCTTATGACGTCAAGGGCCTGCTGATTCAGGCGATACGCGACGACGACCCGGTGGTGTTCTGCGAACACAAAATGCTTTACGACCTCAAGGGCGAAGTGCCGGAAGAGGCGTACGCCATCCCGCTGGGCGTGGCCAACTACACCCGCGAAGGGGAGGACGTCACCATTATCGCGCTGTCGGCAATGGTGCATAAAGCCAACCAGGTGGCCGACAAACTGGCTAAAGAGGGCATCTCGGTGGAGGTGGTCGACCCGCGGACGATTTCCCCGCTGGATGAGGAAGGGATCCTGGAGTCGGTGGTTTCCACCGGCCGCGTGGTGATCGTCGACGAATCGGCGGCGCGCTTCGGCTTTGCCCATGATGTCGCGGCACTGATCGCGTCCCAGGCGCACCATTTTCTCAAAGCGCCGATTGCGCTGGTCACGCCGCCGCGCATACCCCGGTGCCGTTCTCTCCCGCCCTCGAAAAACTGTGGATCCCCAGCGTCGAGCGTATCGAGGCCGCGGTTCGCCAAGTGCTGGAGGATTGAGCCATGAGTGATATCAAGACGCTTGAAATGCCCAAGTGGGGGCTGTCGATGGAAGAAGGCTCGCTCGCGCAGTGGTATATCCGGGAGGGCGACAGTTTCACCAAGGGGCAGGAAATCTGCGAGATCGAGACCAGCAAAATCGTCAACGTGCTTGAGGCCCCCTTTGGCGGCACTCTGCGCCGGGTGTTAGCCCGCGAGGGCGATACCCTGCAGGTGGGGGCGGTGCTGGCGCTGGTGGCCGAGGCCGCGGTTGGCGATGCCGAACTGGACGCCTTCGCCGCCAGCCTGACGACGACAGCAGCGGCTGCGCCGGTCGTATCGCCTTCCGCATCTCCGCAGGCCGCGCCGGCGGCCGATAAGCCTCTGCCGGCAGCCGCCGCCCCGTCGGGCAACGCGGCGCCCGCCACGGGACAGACCGAGGTGCCGGGCGGCCTGCAGGGCAGCACCGATGCCGCGCAGGTCAATGCCACGCCCCGCGCGCTGCGCCTGGCCGCCAAACTGGGGATCGATTTGAGCAAGGTGCGCGGCAGCGGACGTGAAGCACGTATCTCCGTGGCCGATCTGGAGAACGCCGTCGTTGCCGCCGGGGGCCGTATCGCATCGGCGACGCCGCCCGCGCGCTCGGGTAAAGCGCCGCGCTCGCACGCCGACGACAGCCAGGTGGCGGCAACCCCGCTGGCGCGCCGTCTGGCCGGCAAACTGGGGATCAACCTGCACGACTGCCGTCGCAGCGGTTCACGCGGGCGGGTCAGCCGTGAGGATGTGCAGGCGGCGGCGCTGCTGCTCGACGGGCAGCCGCCGGCCGCTCCTGCGCAGGAGGCGCCGCCGGCGGCTTTTGAAGCGCTGCCGATGTCGGGCATGCGCCGGGCGATCGCCAGCCGCCTGCAGGCCTCCAAGCAGCATGCGCCGCATTTTCGTCTGACCGCCGATCTTGATCTGGAGCGCCTGTTGGCGCTGCGCAAGGAAATCAACCTGGGCGCGCCCGGCGTCAAGGTTTCGGTTAACGACCTGCTGGTCAAAGCCTGCGCGCAGGCGCTGGTGGCGGTGCCGGATGTTAACGTACAGTTCGACGAGGCCAGCCAGAGCATCCGGCGCTTTGCCGATGCCGATATTTCGGTGGCCGTTGCGCTGCCGGCCGGGCTGATTACCCCCATCGTGCGCGCCGCCAACCGCAAGTCGCTCAGCGAGATTTCACACGACATCCATTCTATGGTGACCCGGGCGAAGGCCGGTACGCTCAAGCCCGAAGAGTTCCAGGGCGGCACCTTCAGCGTGTCAAATCTGGGCATGCTCGGCGTACGTCAGTTTGACGCCATCATCAACCCGCCCCAGGGCGCGATCCTGGCGATCGGCGCCGGCGAGATGCGGGCGGTGGCGCGTGACGGGCAGATCGTCGCACGCCATCAGCTGACGGTGTCGCTGTCCTGCGATCACCGGGTGATCGACGGGGCGCTGGGCGCGGCTTTTCTCCAGCAACTCAAGCTACGGGTTGAAACACCAAGCCTGATATTTGTTTAGGAGATGAGCGATGCACGATAAATACGATGTACTGGTGATCGGCGGCGGGCCGGGAGGCTATGTCGCCGCCATCCGCGCCGGACAGCTCGGGCTGCGTACGGCGCTGGTGGAGAAACAGCATTTGGGGGGCATCTGCCTGAACTGGGGCTGCATCCCAACCAAGGCGCTGCTGCACGGCGCCGAGGTGGCGCACAGTATCGCCCATGCCGATCAGCTGGGGTTCAGCGTCGGCGAGGTGAGTTTCGATCTGCAAAAACTGGTGCAGTTCAGCCGCTCGGTGTCGCAACAGTTGACCGGCGGGGTCGAGTACCTGTTGAAGAAGAATGGCGTCACGGTATTGGACGGCGCCGCCCGCCTGCGTGGCAAGGGGCAGGTGACGGTGGTCGATGCCAAAGGCGACGAGAACGACTACCGCGCCGACCACGTGATCCTGGCTACCGGCGCGCGTCCGCGCACGCTGCCGGGGATTGAGCCGGACGGCGAGCGGATCTGGACCTACTTCGAGGCGCTGCAGCCGCCAAAGTTACCGAAATCCCTGTTGATCATCGGTTCCGGCGCCATCGGCGTTGAATTCGCCAGCCTTTACAACGACCTTGGCAGCACAGTGACGCTGGTGGAGCTGGCCGCACAAATCTTGCCGGTTGAGGACGCCGAGGTTTCGGCGGCGGTGCGTAAATCGTTCGAGCGGCGCGGTATTCAGGTGCATACCCAGACCCAGGTGACGCAGGTGCAGATCACGGCGGCGGGCGTGCGCTGCACGTTGCAGAACGCCGCTGCCGGGCAGGTGCTGGAGGCCGAGCATGTGCTGCTGGCGGCCGGCGTTCAGCCTAACGTTGAAGGGCTCGGGCTGGAGGCGCTGGGGGTTGAGCTGGATCGCGGTTTTATCAAGACGGATGATGCTTGCCGCACCAACGTCTTCGGCCTGTACGCGATCGGCGACGTGGGCCGGCCCGCCGTGCCTGGCGCACAAGGCCAGCCATGAAGGGACGATCTGCGTCGAGACGCTGGCCGGCGTCGCAGGCGTACACCGGCTTGACCGTGGTTATGTGCCCGGCTGCACCTATGCCCGGCCGCAGGTGGCCAGCCTGGGGCTGACCGAGGCGGCGGCGCGTGCCGCCGGGCGGTCGATCAAGGTCGGTAAGTTCGCCTATCAGGGCAATGGCAAGGCGCTGGCCAGCGCGGAGGCAGAGGGCTTCGTCAAGACGATTTTCGATGCCGAAACCGGCGAGCTGCTGGGGGCGCATATGGTGGGCGCACAGGTCACCGAACAGATCCAGGGCTTCGGTATCGCCCATCATCTGGAGGCCACGGACGAGAGCCTGCTGTCGGCGATCTTTGCGCATCCGACGCTGTCTGAGGCCATGCATGAGTCGATTCTCGCGGCGGTCGGCCGGCCGCTGCATCAGTAGGAACATGCGGCACGCGAGCGCAAAACAGGAATCATCATGTCGGCGGCTTTGCGCGGAAAGCGCGCTGCCCAGCCCCAAAATCCCGTTCCATTCGGAAACAGTATGACGTGGTTAATAAGGGTGCTGATATATCATTATAAATCAGTGTGATAACGAATTTTTTACGCATATTTATCAGGCAGTCGCGGCCGCATGTGCAATGCGTTGGCGGTTCACGCCACTTGGAAGGTTACCTATTGATTAACCGACATATTGTGCAGGCGATATGTCGGTTTTTTCTTACTTTTCCGCCGGCTTTGCCGCTCAAATAAATTGTTTAAATATGGGAAGTACCCCACATAGGGACGCTTGCCAAAAGCCGTTTTTTACGACAGGTTACACATGTGTTAATTAGTTGCACGGTGTAACTATCCCACTGCGCAAAACAGATATCTCACGCTCGACGGCACCGCCTGGTGTTAAGCAGGCAACTGCAAACGTTACCAGGGTATCAACTAAGGGGTTGGATTGCATGAATGAATTTGTCAATGCCGTCAACGGCGTGATCTGGAGCGAGGCGCTCATTTATCTCTGCCTCGGCACCGGCCTGTATTTTTCTTTACGTAGCCGATTTTTGCAGCTGCGCCACCTGAAAGGGATGGTGCGTCTGATCTTCAAGGGTAAGGCGAATGCCGCCGGGGTCTCTTCCTTCCAGGCGCTGTCCATGACGCTGGCCGGACGGGTCGGCACCGGTAACATTGCCGGGGTGGCGACCGCCATCACCTTCGGTGGCCCCGGGGCGCTGTTCTGGATGTGGGTGGTCGCGTTTCTCGGTTCCAGCTCGGCCTTTGTGGAGTCGACGTTGGGGCAGGTTTATAAGGAGAAGCTGGACGGCGAGTACCGCGGCGGCCCGGCCTTCTATATCGAGAAAGGTCTGGGCATGAAGTGGTACGCCTGGATTTTTGCCATCGCCACCATCTTCTCCTGCGGCGTGTTATTGCCGGGCGTGCAGGCCAACTCCATCGGCGCCAGCCTGGATATCGCGTTCGGCATCAGCCCGAATGTGACGGCGGCAATCATTGCCGTGCTGCTGGGCTTTATCATCTTTGGCGGCGTGAAGCGCATTGCGAGCTTCGCCAGTACCGTGGTGCCGTTTATGGCGCTGGGTTACATCATCGTAGCCTGCGTGATCGTGGCGCTCAATATTGACCAGCTGCCAGGCATCATTTTGCTGGTTTGGAAGAGTGCGTTCGGCCTTGAGGCCGGATTCGGCGCGATTTTAGGGCTGGCTATTATGTGGGGCGTGAAGCGCGGCGTATATTCCAACGAAGCTGCGCAGGGAACCGGCCCGCACGCGTCTTCCGCCGCCGCCGTCAGCCATCCGGCCAAGCAGGGGCTGGTGCAGGCGTTCTCGGTGTATATCGACACCCTGTTCGTGTGTTCCGCCACCGGATTTATGCTGCTGATTACCGGCCTGTACAACGTCCAGGGGCCGGACGGAGCCGCAATTTATACCGGGATTGCCGGCGTTGCCGCCGGTCCCGGCTATGTGCAAACCGCGATGGAAAGCATGATGCCCGGTTTTGGCAGCTACTTCGTCGCCATCGCGCTGTTCTTCTTTGCCTTCACCACCATCGTGGCTTACTACTACATCGCTGAAACCAACGTTGCGTATCTCAACCGTAAAATACATCGCCCATGGCTTACCCTGGTGCTGAAAATCGGCCTGATGGCCTCGGCCGTCTACGGCACGGTGAAGACGGCGGACCTGGCGTGGGGGATGGGCGATATTGGCGTGGGGCTGATGGCCTGGCTGAACATCATCGCCATTTTACTGCTGCGCAAGACGGCGTTCACCTGCCTGAAGGACTATGAAAAGCAGCTGGCGGAAGGCGTCGATCCCGTCTTTCATCCCGAGAAGCTTGGCATCGAACGGGCGGATTACTGGGTGAGCAACCGCGCCGAGGTAAACCTGCTGCGTGAGTCGACAGGAAAGATTGATGAAAATGCAGGGTCTGCCTAGAGATAGCGCAGTGTGAGGGCGCAATATTTCCGATGATTTCCCAAAAACCGGCGTAAGCCGGTTTTTTTGTTTGTGCGATTTTGGTTTCAACGTCCGTTCTGGCCTGACTCGTCCTGCTGCTGCGACTGAATACACCATTGCGCCAGCTGCGCTATCGCCTGTTCGACGTCGGCGTTGTAACCAAACCCGGCATTCAGCCGGAAGCAGCGATCGTAACGGTTGTCGGTGGCAAAAAATATGCCCGGGGGCAATGCCGATCCCGGCGTTGCGCGCCTTGATAAACAGGCTGCGCACATTCAGGGCGTCCGACGGCATCTCGACCCACAGCACATAGCCGCCCTGCGGCTGGGAAACCCTGGTCCCCGGCGGGAAGGTTTGCAGCACCTGCTGGCGGAGCTTGCCGATCTGGCCGGCGAGCTCACGCCTGAGCTTGCGCAGGTGGGCGTCATAGCCGCCGTTTCGCAGCAGCTCGCTGATTGCCGCCTGCGATAGCAGGGGGCGAGCCCATGGTCGAGGTATATTTCAGCGAGGTGATTTTGCGGATGTAATGGTTACTGTGCACCCAGCCGATGCGAATGCCGGGCGCCACGGTTTTAGAAAAACCGCTGCACAAAATGACGTGCGGGCTAAAGGCCCTCATGGGAAAAGGCCGCTGCCCGCCAAAGGCCGTATCACCAAAACGTATCATCTTCAATAATAATTACGCCGTTTTCATCCGCCTGCCGGGTGATATAGGCCTTTTCCTCGTTCGGTATGGTTTTCCCCAGCGGGTTATTAATATTGGCCAGGGTAATAAAGACCTTAACGGTTTTGCTTTGGAAAAGCGCCACCAGCTTTTCACTGTCGACATAGCCTGCCGGGCAGGCATCGACTTCAACCACGCGTAAGTTGAGGTTGCGCAGCATCTGCAATAAAACAAAATAGCAGGGCGATTCAACGGCGACCGCATCCCCGGGGTTGACCGTCGCGCGCAGCGCGAGTGACAGCGCCTCGATGCAGCCGTTGGTCACTAAAATCGTCTCCGGGGTGAGCGTGCAGCCGTAGTCGATCGCCCGCCGGGCGATTTCCGCTTTTAACGGCCCATAGCCGGTGCCTTTGACCGTATCCCCGAGCAGGGAGGGCTGGCTGTAGCCCAGCTGCCGCATGATCAACCCCAGCTTCCTGATGGGATACAGCGCGCTGTCGCCGTTGGCCAGATCCAGACGCACGCGGCAATTCTCGCCGACCATCGCCATATGCAGTTCTGTTTGTTCATCAAGCGGCGCGATCTCGCGGGGCTGCTCGATAACGGCCGGCGGTTTTGGCTGCCGCCGTTGCCGCGGCGCGACAAAAAAGCCGGATTTGGGTTTTGCCACGGCGTAATGCTCATCCTCCAGCGTGCGCAAGGCCTTTAGCGCGGTGGTCAGGCTGATGTTGTACTGCGTGGCGAGGGTTCTGACCGACGGCAAACGCGTATCGGGAGGCAACAGACCGGCGTCAATCGCCTGCTTTATCTGCTCGGTAAGCTGGCGATATCGGCTGAGCGGCTTGCCGGGTGGCACCTCTTCAACAGGCATCTGTTCTGCTCCATTTCGATCTGAACTGTATGTGTAAAATGATTCCGTTTGATAGTAATTTAATTATCACGGTTTGGAAATTATGCCATCACCATATTGATAACAAAGATTTTTTATTTCCCATTACGTTAATCATTAAGTCTGGATTAGCGCGAGGGTAAATGACCTGACATATTAAGGTTAAAGGGCGACGTGTATTTCACGCGGATAAGCAGGGCCGGCAGATATGCCCCTTCGTCGTTTTTTTTGCCCCAAATAATGCCTGAGTGAACGTGCGTATTAATAGAAAACCAAACGTTGCCGTGGGTAACGCCGTGTGGTGATCGTTATTTTCGTGCGTCAGGCCGATATTGCCCAAACGCTAAGCCATGCGTAATGGAGGAAAGGTTTCATGTCGGTGAAAGATATGCTGTTGGCCCTCGGTGTGATTGTGGCCTGGGGATTTAATTTCGTGGTGATAAAACTGGGGCTGCAGGGCATGCCGCCGTTTTTACTGGCCGGGCTGCGTTTTATGCTGGTGGCGTTTCCGGCCATCCTGTTGGTTAAACCGCCCCGGGTACCGCTCCGCTGGCTGGTGGCGTATGGCATGACCATCAGCTTTGGCCAGTTCGCCTTTTTGTTTCTGGCTATCAAACTGGGTATGCCGGCGGGGCTGGCGTCACTGGTGCTGCAGGCGCAGGCTTTTTTCACCCTCTTGCTGGGCGCCCTGATGCTGGGCGAGTCATTGCGCTGGAACCATATTGCCGGTATCGCGATCGCCGCGATTGGCCTGTTCCTGCTGGCCGGCGCGGGCATGGGAGGGGGCGTCACGCTCACCACCATGATGCTTACCCTGGCGGCGGCGCTGTCGTGGGGGCTGGGCAATATTACCAACAAGGTGATTATGCGTAATCACCCGGTGCCGGTGATGTCGCTGGTGGTCTGGAGCGCGTGGGTGCCGGTGGCGCCCTTTCTTGCTGCCTCCTGGCTGTTTGAGGGCCAGGCCGCGATAACGGACAGCCTGCTGCATATGCAGGGGACGACGCTGCTGGCGCTGATCTATCTGGCATTTATTGCCACTATCTTCGGTTACGCCATCTGGGGACGGCTGTTAAGCCGCTATGAGACCTGGCGTATTGCACCGCTGACCTTGCTGGTGCCGGTGGTCGGGATCCTGAGCGCGGCATTCATTCTGGATGAAAGGTTGTCGGCCCCGCAGCTGGCCGGCGCCCTGGTGATCATTATCGGCCTGTTGGTGAATGTTTTCGGCGGTCTGCTGACCTCCCGCCGGCGTGCGTACCAGCAGCCCTGATTGAGTTCACCCGCGGGGGTGAGCATGGCAAATATCACGTTTGAGAGGGGAGACAGAGATGGAATATTGTGTGGCCAAGGTGGCGGATATTGAACAGGTTACGGCGCTGCTCCGTCGCTATCAGGTAGACACCATCAGCGACGAGGACAGGAAGGACGGGTTTGTCACCACCAGGCTGACAGAAGCGCAGCTGGTGGCGCTGATTGAACAGGAGCGCGGGCTGTTCGTCGCCAAACAGGCGGGCAAAGTGGTGGCGTTTGTGATGGCGGCGTCCTGGTCGTTTTGGTCTCCCTGGCCGTTATTCCAGCATATGATCGGTCGGCTGGGGGAATATGAATTCGCCGGCCAGCGGTTAACCGTCGATAACTCTTACCAATACGGGCCGATTTGCATCGATGTCTCGGTGCGGGGCAGCGGGGTGCTGGAAGCATTATTTGCGTTTGCCCGTGAATGCATGGCGCAGCGTTTCGATATATTGGTCACCTTTGTGAATAAAATAAATCCGCGCTCTTACGCTGCACATAGCCGTAAATTGGGGCTAGAGGTGCTGAGTGAGTTTACCTTTAACAATAACAATTATTATTGGATGGTCTGTACGACGCGACCGCAGACAGCAACGGCGGAGGAAACAGATCGTTCCGCCTTGCCGCAGTAACAACAGGCCGCCTAATATCTTGCCTGCGGTAAAATCTTGACGCCACCGTGTCGCATTATTTCAAAGTGCGGCTACACTTGGTGGCGTTGTCGCGGCGCCCGCGGCGGTCCCTGCCTGAAACCCTGTCAAAACCAGCGCCTCGTCGCGGGCTATGCCACCGTTCACGGACAAGAACGACCTACCTGCGCTGTTGATCCCGTCCCCCAGTGATAAGAGATAGGTAACATGCCATTAAGCTCAGTGCAGGCGCTGTGTTTGCTCAGTTTCTTTATGTCGGATGTTCGTGATGGATTAGGCCCCTTTTTGGGCGTTTTTTTGATTAACGACCGCTGGAGCGCCGAAGATATTGGCTACGTCATGACCGCGGGCGGTATTGCGGGGCTGGTGGCGACGCTGCCGGCGGGGATTCTGGCCGATGCCTCCGCGCGTAAACGGCTTCTCGTTTCACTGGCGGCGCTGCTGATTATGAGCGGTACGCTGCTGCTGTGGTTCTTCCCCCATCCGCTGATGGTGTACGCCAGCCAGGTGACGGCCGGGGTGTCGGCGGCGCTGATCGGCCCGCTGATGGCCGGGTTGACGCTGGGCCTGGTCGGACAGCGGCTGTTTGCCCATCAGCTCGGGCGTAACGAGGCCTACAATCACGGCGGCAATATGCTGTCGGCGCTGCTGGCGGGCGCGGCAAGCTGGTTCTGGGGGTTAGGGGCTGTCTTTTTACTGATGATCGTCATGACCTGCGGCGCGCTGATGGCGGCGTTTGCCATCCGTGAGCAAGATATCGATCACCGGGTCGCCCGCGGCCTGAAGCCCGATGAAACGCCGGCGCAGATGCCGTCGCTGGCGACGCTGGTGAAAATGCCGGCCCTGATGTTAACCGGGCTGACGCTGCTGCTGTTTCATCTCTCCAATGCGGCGCAGCTTCCCATGCTGAGTATGCAGGTCGCCTCCGGGGAACAGGCCCGCGCCTTTAATCCGGGGCTGTACGCCGCGATGACGGTGGTCATCGCCCAGTGCGTGATGATCCCCGTCGCCTTGCTGGTGCCCCGCTACGTGCGGAAATATGGCTATCAAAAGCTGATCCTGCTGGCATTAATGGTGCTCCCGGTACGTGCTATGACGGCCGCGCTATGGCCGTCGCCCTGGGCGGCGATACCCGTGCAGATTTTTGACGGGCTGAGCGCCGGTATCCTGGGGGTCGCGGTGCCGGGATTTATCGCCTCGCTGCTCAATGGCACCGGACACGTTAATGCCGGGCAGGCGCTGGTGATGCTGGTGCAGGGGTTCGGCGCGGCGCTCAGCCCCGCCGTTGCGGGCGCGATCGCCACGCACTATTCGTGGCGGGATGCCTTTATGAGCCTCGCCGGCATTGCCGTCATGGCGCTGCTTATCTGGCTGACGTTTTCGGGCCGCAGACGGCCGCTTGCCGCTGTCGGAGCGCCGCAAAAATAATGAAGTACGGCGCCTTCTTACTTCATCGGGCCGGCCCGTCAGGACGTCACGCTGACGGGCTGTTGTCTGTGAGCTGTCAGGGCGGAGGTGTCAACGGCCGTTGCGCTCCCGCCCTGCTCGCCGTAGAGCCCATAAATGCCGGCGCGCTTCAGGATTCCGGCCGCCCAGCGGCGATGCGTGGCCGGCTCGCACATCGCGCCCTGAGATTTAAATACGGCCTGTGTGGTATTGAGGATGCGCAATGCATCCGCGTGCTCGTCTGCAGAGACCATCAGCGCTTGCTCAATAATGCCGATCTGTTCCGGATGAATCGCTGTTTTACCCACCAGCCCGTGCGAGATATCCAGGGATAACTCTTTGGCCATGACCGCATAATCGTCAATATGTTCGCAGACGGGTGCGGTCAGCGAAAAACCCTGCGGGCCAAACACGGCAACCAGCATTTTGATCACGTAGCCCATCGGGCCGTCATAGAGAGTCAGGTTGCGCGGCCGGCGTAATGAGATGACGTTCATCAGATCGTTGCCGCCAATGCGCAGCGCAATAATCCTGCCGCGGCAGGGGTGTGAAACCAGCGTTGTCGCCAGCTCACGCATTTGCACGATATCAAAGACGTCTGCGGTTTCCAGCGTCGGCATCAGGCACAAATGCGTATCTGATATCAGCGTCCACCAGGCCGGCAGTGAGGCAAGCGTGAACTTGGGCAGCACCATTCCGTCGGCGGCGGTTAAATCAAACTGCTCGATCAGCCGTTTTCCCATTTCCGCATGCCGGGGGCGGATAAACACCAGCGGCCAGCCGTCATTCCCCTTGGCGGCCTTGGCCGCATTCAGCTCCTGCATCAGCTGTTTAAGGTTTTGCAGAGCGAGCGGGATATCCGCATCGCTGACCGCATCTTCAAGGCAGATAATCAGCGAACGCAGGCCGGGGATTTTGCCGCGTATCACGGCGTCGGCGATATCAGTCCGGGTGGCGGGCATATAGAGCGTCGCGCCGAGATTCCACGGAGAGAGACGATGTATCATCAAAGAACCTTTTTTATGATGGTGACGGCTCTGTACTGGCCAATGGCGTTGCCCATTTCAGTCACGGCGATCCCTTTATCCCGGGCAAGAGCGACCAGCAGGGCAACGTCAGGATCGTCTATCGTGCGGACAAAAACGTGGTCCGGAACGCGGCGCAGCACGGCCCTGGTGGCCTCGGCGATGCCGGGCTTGATGCGATTTACGCTGTCGACGGCGTAGGCGTCGGCAAGATGGGCGATAACATCGCGGCTGGTCTGCCAGAGCGCGGCATTGTTTTCCCTGCGCCAGCGCAGTGGCGCAAGCGAGGATAGGGCAAGCTGTTTACGGTGGCGGGCGACGGTGTCCACCAGCATGCGGCTGCACTCATATTCCTGCAGATGGTCGCAAATGACGCAGCCGTGTAACCCGCTGGCGGACCATACCGAGCGTGAGATAAGCCCGGAGACCGGCGCGCCCATAATGCCGAACGGTATCAGCCAGTCATCATCGCTGGCCGCCAGCCATGAACAGCCGCAAGGGTCGGCCAGCACCACGAGGCGAGGCTGCTGCGGATAGCCCGCCCGTCCAGCCAAAGTCCGGATCAGTTCACCCGTGATGGCGCCTTTTCCCGTCCAGCCGTCGACGAATACTATTCCCTGCGTGCCGTGACGGCCTTCAATCATTCCCAGAGCTGATGAATCAATCCCCCGGTCGCGAATAATGCTGATGCCATAGTGATAGGATGTCTTGCCCATCTCCCGCAGCGTCTGGTGCAGCATGACGCCGAGCGGGACACCGGCCCTGACCAGGCTGACTAAAACAATGGGTTCATCACCGAATCGGTGTGCCAGTTCGATGGCGATTTGCGTGACTTCTCTCGCCAGCCTGTCGGCGCCCCGCTTCAGGGCCTGGGAGAAGAGATCAAGATGCCAGGGCGTCGGGGCCGGCTCCTGGCTCAGCATATCCGAGTAATGCTTTTGGCCTGACTGGATCAGCTCCTCTTTCCTTTCTACCGGCGTCATCTCCATCACCAGCGGTTTTAACAAAAACTGTACGTCATCAGGTAAATAAGAGCCGGAAAAAGGTGTAATGTGCCGCATATTATTTTTCCCCGAAAATACGCCGTGCAATGGCATCGGCGAACTGGCTCTGGTGAGGGATCGCGAACCAGCTACACAGTTTCATAAACCGATGATCGCTGAGGCTGTCGCCAAGGCCGATAACCGGGAAAACGCCGCGTTCCGCTCTGAGTTTGTCCAACAGCCAGGTGGCGGCCAGCCCTTTCTCAACGGGCTGAGGCACCCAGGCGACGTTATTGCCGTTACGGTGAATGTAAAATCCCTCGGTAGAGAAGCGCTGAGCGAGGTCATCAGCCATGGAATACAGCTCATCGAGACGGCTGCTGTCCCGGTGTTTCATCACCAGGTAGATGGGCGTGTTGTCATATTCGACGTTGAGTCTGGCCAGGCGTTAATGCCCGCGGTTGCCATCATCCGGGTGATGGACTGTTGCATTGACAGCAACCTTTCCGGTAGGGCGCCAGATTCTGCAGCATCATTGCCTGCCACTCCTGGTCCGGCGCCCCGTCCGGCGCCAGAATGACAGCGCCGTGTGTCGTGATGGACCACGAGCGGAAGGGGATGGTAACCCTGCTGATTTCTTCTGTGCCACGGCCGTCACCGGAATGAGCTCCGCCTGCGCCAGTAACCAGTCCACCAGCATGGACTGTTCTTCATTCATAAAGCTGCGCGGGTGCAGATCCTTGTCGAGTGCCGCGGTGCGAAAAGGCTGCTGCGCCAGCTCGCCAACCATTTTGCGCCGGGTCTGGAAAAGCGTGTCGTCGAGATCGCTGAGAACAACCGGTTTATTCATAGGTCACAACCTCCACCACGGGAGCCACGTCGGCCAGCGCTGTTAACAGCAGGCTGTCCACACTTTGCGCAGGCGTCTCGATGCAAAGCAGGATGCGGTCAAAGCGCTGGTGAGCCACGTTGTAAACAAAATTGGCGATGCCCAGGCCATAGTTGTCCGTGAAGGCAATCGCTGACTTAATGGCAAAGCCGGTAGCGATGGGAGAACGGGTGGTTGAACTGTAAACAACGGCGGCGCCTGCCTGTTCCAGCCGTTCTGCAAGCAGGTAGGGTTCCCAGACAAACTCGCCGGTTCCCAGCACCAGGATACGTTCCGCGGATGACGCCGTAATATTGCGCCCGAAATCGCCGGCAGGCTCGGTCATGCCCAGACGGCCCCAGGACTGTTTTCCCACAATGTTCCAGGCGCCGCGGGAGGTGACATTCACCGAGGGCATAACCGGCACCGCTGCATCCCGCGCGGGTTCCCAGCGCCACTGGCCACTGACCAGTGATACGGCGCTGGACGGGGAGCGGGCTACGTTGGCGTAATGCGTCGTTGCTCCAGTCGGTAAGCGTTACTGCGACAATCTGCTCCAACTGGGCAAGCTTTCCCGTGGCGCGTAACGCGGTCAGCAGGTTGATAAAGGTGTTGCCGGTCGTGGCTTCGTCGTCGATCAGCACCAGGGTGCGTGCGGCCGCTACCCTGCGACGCATTTTCAGGGGATTCGGGCAGATAAATAAGATGGTCGGTGGCGTGGCTGTGCTCTTCCTTAAATTCACACAGCAGCTCTCCCTCGACAGGGTGACGCGTGGAGGTGAGGTAAACGCTATGGCGGTATTGCCGTCTGACTTCATCAAATACGCCGGCCCCCAGGCCGACGGCCGTTTCCGCCATCCCGATGAACAGCACAGGCTCAGGGAGTGAAGCGGGGAACTGGCCGGCGAGCTGACGGTAGACCTGACGCATTACCCGCGGCGCCACCGGGATATGCCTCCCCAGCACCTTGCTGACGAACAGAAAGGCCCGTTTCGGATTTCGTCTTTCGGCAATCTCAAACAGCGTCTCAAGCGCATAATCGCCGCGCTGGGGGATAACCTGAATCGTACCGCTATGCAGTGCCCGGCGATAAACGGTACCCTCAGTGATTAAAGACATAATACGGCCTCAATTAAGATAGTTAGTACGTTGAGCAGGGGGGCGGGGCCGCATCATTATCGATCTCGCCGTCACGCGGGCAGCGGGCCTTTCCGGCTGGGCGTTAGCGTCAAAAAAATAAACCGCACCCGCTTTCATTAATCCTGCTTTACTAAATTAAGAAACAACTAAGAATTAAGAATTTTCTATTATTTGATTTATTTGTTTTAAGAATATTCTATTTTAATTAGTAATGCGTAACTATTGATAGTAACATTTAATTTACAATTTTTAAGAAAGTACCGAGCGTGTTTCGTGATGCCCGTTGGGATTAGCGCGTTCCCATAAGTTAAATTTTTCATTCATGAATGCATAACGACACAAGGTAAAGGCACGGAAAAAACGAGTAGGCCAGTCTATGAATGGATGGAGATAATGTCAATTATAGGCTGATGATAAGTTTTCTTGCATTTGTGATACATATCCATATGACTGTGTTTTATTAACTACATGTTTTTTATCTATTATTTATTACTTTGTTATCTTTAATCAATAAGGGATATAAACTTTCCCTTGTAAGGGTTGTGCATCATGATATGATTTTTACCCAGCCTGCTGATAGCTAACTTTATTGTGATAATTAAACCTCTCCAAGGAATGAAATATGGTTTCGTTAAGCAAGAATCAGACTGTGTCACTCAGTAAACAATCATCTTCGTTAAGCCGTTTACAATTCGGACTCGGTTGGGATCCGGTTAAGAAAAAAGGATTGCTTGCAAGCCTTTTTGGCAAGAACGATGAGATTGATTTGGACGCCAGCTGTGTTCTTATGGACAGCGCAGGCAATAAAATTGACACCATCTGGTTTGGCAAGCTTAAATCCAGCTGCGGTTCTGTCATTCATGGCGGAGATAATCTGACCGGGGAGGGGGATGGCGACGATGAAGTGATTAAGGTGAATCTGAGCAAGCTTCCCGCCAAGGTTGAATATCTTGCCTTCACCGTCAACAGCTTCCGCGGACAAACCTTCAATGACGTCGACAACGCTTTTTGCCGCGTCGTCGATCAGTCCGATACCGAACTGGCTCGTTATGCACTGACCGAGCAGGGATCGCATACCGGGATTGTGATTGCGTCATTACGCCGTAATAACAATAGCTGGGACTTCACCGCCACGGCAACGCCAGCCGCGGCCGCACGATTGACGATATGCACGATGACATCGTCGCCACCGTGGTGCGCTAATCATGATGCTGACTCCAGGGGGTAACGTCCCCGTCCCTTCGCAGACGCTGTGTGTCCGGATCACCGCCGGAGGCTCTGTCGACGCCTCCGCCTTCCGTTTGTTTGCTGACGGCAAGGTCAGGGGCGATGCCGACATGGTGTTTTACGGTCAGCCCCGCAACGATGACGACTCAATCAGCCTGGTGAATGAAGGCCAGAGCACCCTGTTCACCGTATCGTTAAACCAGCTGCATGCCGATGTGCAGAAAGT
This sequence comes from Serratia rubidaea, assembly GCA_901472405.1. Taxonomy (GTDB): domain Bacteria; phylum Pseudomonadota; class Gammaproteobacteria; order Enterobacterales; family Enterobacteriaceae; genus Serratia_B; species Serratia_B rubidaea. The sequence goes on from LR590463.1 coordinate 116,651, forward strand.
GGCGTTTACGGTCACCTGTGACGGCCAGCAGACCGTTGCGGCGCTGCGTAGTCTGCGTATCGACGTTGAGCAGGGCGCTTCATGCCTTGCCGGCGGGCAGGTCGAGCTTGCGGGGCGCCAGGAGGCGGCGCTGATACTGGGTGAGTTCTATCGGCGCAACAATGAATGGAAATTCCGCTTTGTCGCCCAAGGGTTTAACGGCGGGTTGAAACCGCTTGCCGAGCACTATGGCGTGGATATCGCTGATGAGCCGACTCCGGCGCCCGCTGCTCCCCCCGCCGCCGCGACGCCGCCAGAAAATACAATCAGCCTGAGTAAAGTCTCTCTGACCAAAGAAAAACCGGCGATCAGCCTGACCAAGCGCGACAATTTCGGTGAGATCCGCATCAACCTGAACTGGCACCGGGGAAGCAGCCGGTCTGGTTTGGCCGGGATATTTGGCGCCAAAGGCATTGACCTGGATTTAGGGGCGTTCGTGAAGCTCCAGGACGGCTATAAGACCGTCATTCAGGCATTGGGCAACGCATTTGGCAGCTACCACGGCGAACCCTACGTGCAGTTACAGGGGGATGACCGCACCGGAGACGTTTCTGACGGCGAATGGCTGCATATCAACGGCCACGAGTGGAAACACATTCATGAAGTACTGATTTACGCCTTTATCTATGAGGGCGTTCCCAGCTGGGATAAGACCGATGGCGTCGTCACGATTCATGTGCCGGATCAGCCGCCGATCGAAACCCGGCTCACCGAAGGTGAAAACCGTCGCACCCTGTGCGCGATTGCCAGACTCGTTAATGAGCAGGGTTCCATCAGAGTTGAGCGCATCAATCAGTATTTTAAAGGGCAGCAGGAGATGGACAGGGCGTTTAACTGGGGGTTTCGTTGGACCGCCGGTTCTAAATAACAGCAGAGTGAAGGATTACGGTATGGGCTTTATTGGCAAAGTAAAAGGCGTATTCAATTCGGGTCGTGAAGAATTGACGCGTCAGGTTGGCCGCTATAAGAACAAAAAGTTTATGCAGGGCACGGTTGCCATTTGTGCACGCATTGCCGTGGCGAGTGACGGCGTAAGCGCTGAAGAAAAACAGAAAATGATGGGTTTTCTGCGTTCCTCCGAAGAACTGCAAGTTTTCGACACCAACGAAGTGATCGAATTTTTCAATAAATTGGTCTCCAGCTTCGATTTCGATATGGAGATCGGCAAAGGGGAAACCATGAAGTATGCCCTTGCACTTAAAGATCAGCCAGAGGCGGCGCAGCTGGCGCTGCGTGTCGGCATCGCCGTTGCCAAAAGCGACGGCAATTTTGATCGGGATGAGCAAACGGCCGTGCGTGAAATCGCCGTTGCGTTGGGCTTCTCCCCGGCAGAATTTGGCCTCTGATCGTTAAGGGTTCATCATGGTTACAACACATATCGGCTTTCCGGCTGAAACCGTTATCGTTTTTGTCACGTTAGCGGTCGGCGCCATTTTTATTGACTTGTTTATGCATCGCCACGACAAGCCGATCTCACTGAAGAGCGCCGCCCTCTGGTCCGTCTTCTGGATCGTTGTCGCACTGGCCTTTGCCGGTTTTCTCTATCTTCATCACGGCGCGGAGGTTGCTAGCCTCTTTGTGACGGGTTATGCGCTGGAGAAAGTGCTGTCCGTCGACAACCTGTTTGTCATGATGGCGATTTTCTCCTGGTTTGCCGTGCCGGATCGCTACCGTCACCGGGTTCTTTACTGGGGCATTATCGGCGCCATCGTCTTCCGCGGGCTTTTCGTTGCGCTGGGCACCGGCCTGCTGAGTCTCGGGCCGTACGTTGAAATTGTCTTTGCGCTCGTGGTGGCGTGGACGGCGGTGATGATGCTCAAGAGCGGAGACGATGATGACGACATTGAGGATTACTCACAGCATCTGGCCTACCGCATGGTAAAACGCTTTTTCCCTATTTGGCCGAAGCTGAGCGGCCACGCGTTCCTGCTGACCCAGAAGGATGTCGATGAGGAGCTAAAGAAGGCGGAAAACCGCGATGTCACCGTCGGACGCGGCAGAAAGGCCGCGCTCTACGCCACGCCGCTGATGCTGTGCGTGGCCGTGGTCGAACTCTCTGATGTGATGTTTGCCTTTGATTCGGTGCCGGCGGTGATTGCGGTCAGCCGTGAACCGCTGATCGTCTACAGCGCGATGATGTTCGCCATTCTGGGCCTGCGCACGCTCTATTTCGTGCTGGAAGCGTTGAAGCAGTACCTGGTTCACCTGGAGAAAGCGGTGATCGTGCTGCTGTTCTTTATCGCGATAAAGCTGGGGCTCAATGCGACAGATCATATCTGGCACCACGGATACAGCATTGCTGCGACCACCAGTCTTTATATTGTTCTGGGTGTTCTGGCGTTGGGTATTCTGGCCAGCGTCTTATTCCCGGCAAAGGCTGAACCCGAGGTTAAGGGGAATTAATCTCCAGGCCTCCCGACTAAAATCCATAATTAATAATGAGGTTAACTAATGAGTGTTTCTCTTTCGAAAGGCGGTAACGTTTCTCTGACCAAAACGGCGCCAACCATGAAAAATGTGTTGATTGGCCTGGGCTGGGATGCTCGCTCTACCGATGGTCAGGACTTTGACCTGGACGCGTCTGCTTTCCTGTTGGCGGCGAATGGCAAAGTGCGCGGCGACGCCGACTTTATTTTCTATAACAACCTGACATCAACCGACGGCTCGATAACCCATACCGGTGATAACCGCACCGGTGAAGGTGACGGCGATGATGAATCCCTGAAGATTAAACTGGATGCCGTTCCTGCGGATGTAGATAAAGTGATTTTTGTGGTCACCATCCACGATGCGCAGGCGCGTCGTCAGAGCTTTGGTCAGGTTTCCGGCGCATTTATCCGCCTGGTCAATGACGATACCCAGACTGAAGTTGCACGTTACGATCTGTCGGAAGACGCCTCTACCGAGACCGCGATGCTGTTCGGTGAACTTTATCGTCACGGCAGTGAGTGGAAATTCCGTGCCGTCGGTCAGGGTTATACCGGCGGGCTGGCATCCGTTTGTGCTCAATACGGCATTAACGCATCCTGATAGGGCTGCCGTTTGTCATTCGCGGGGATTAACCACTAACGGAGTTATTGGTTCTTGCTGTTTGATGACTCTATTACCGCAATAACAGACAGACTAAAGCCGCACCTATCGGCCGAATAAACGAAGGTCCGCAATAATATGAGTTTGTTGCGGACTTTTTTATGCGGCCATCCTGCTTGGCGGATTTTTATTAAAAATTCACTGTGTGAATATTTTCTTTCTGCTTTCCCTGCCACCCTTGGCATAACACCTTGGTGCAGATGTTATCGCTGGTCACCAAGATGTTTGGTATGCAGCGGGGCGAGCGGACGTTTCCTGGAGCGCCAGACGGGATGGAAATGCCGCCAGTGGGCATCCTTTGCGGCGGCCAACAATTCATAATCCCCGCGTGAGTCGCCCCATGCCTTAAGGTGAAAGTTGCTGAGAGAACCATAGATTGATTCAAGCCGGCGGATTTTCTGAATACAGCGACAGTTATGGCCAACAATACGGCCGGTAAGTACGCCGTTAACGCTCTCCAGCTGCGTACCGATAAGTTTGATGCCTAGGCGGTTGGCAAAAGGCTGGAGGACGAGCATTGGCGATGCCGAACATAGTGTGACTTCGGCGCCGGCGGAGACCTCGGCGGCGACGGCCATCAAACCTTTTGGGCGCATAAGGTGTGTCCAATACCGATCGCAGTATTCTTCGGCTTTGGCCTTTAACCATGCCTCATCAACGTCGGTAAGAAACAGGGTGATCAGCACTTCTTTAAGCTCATCACGGGTGAGTTTTCGCCGCATGCATCTGAGCGTTGGGATAACGAGCTTGGTCATGTTTTTGATAAAGCGTCGTTTGCCAAATGCGAAGCGTAGAAATGGCAGAAAACTATCATGTCTGGTCAAGGTACCGTCAAAGTCAAAGACAGCAAGTACATGACTTTTTGCTTTAATCGTTTGTGGCATAATATATTAAAATTATTTAGGTAATAAAAAAGCCATAAAACATTATAGGGATATTATTAGGCAAGTCGAGCCTCTGCGGTTTTTTATCGGGGGTGTTTATTGTGCGTTGCGGTGATTTTCCTGATGCGAATTTATAGTCAAAAGTTAATAAACGCCATCACTGTTATTGCCGCTATACGTCCAGACTTACTTATTTTATGGCAGTGAATTATTAAGGCTTACTCTATCGGGTTGGGCGTTGGCGATCTTTCCACGTGGATGAATACGCTATTTTACTTCTCTTTATCAACCAGGCCGTGCGTCTGCCCGGCGCAGGTCTATCCCCCGCGGTATCGCGCCACGGGGGATAAGGGTTAACGCATGGGCGCCGGGGCGGCGTCGATGCGCACGCACATCAGCGCATCAGGCTTCTGGCGCTGGTCCTTACCGCGCCGCTCTGCCTGTGATCCTTACCATAAAGCCCAAAATAGCGTGTTAAAACCCGGCCAGCACGATTTTGCCGCGTGCCTTGCCGCTTTCGATCAGGGCATGCGCCTTGCGCAGGTTGTCTGCGGTGATCGGCCCGTAGTGATCGCCCAGCGTTGAGCGCAGGGTGCCGTCGTCAATCAGGCGGCTGACGTGCTGCAGAATGTCGTGCTGGCGCTGCATATCGGCGGTCTGGAAGATGGCGCGGGTAAACATCAGCTCCCAGTGCAGCGAGATGGCCTTGCGCTTGAGCGGCATCACGTCGAGGACCTGCGGATCGTCAATCACCCCCATGCGCCCCTGCGGCGCCAGCACCTCGACAATCTGGTCAAAGTGTTGGTCGGTGTGGGTCAGGCTGGCGCGTAGCGCACCTGTTCGATGCCGATTTTTTTCAGCTCGTCCGCCAGCGGACGGCTGTGGTCGATCACATGGTGCGCGCCGAGGGATTTCACCCACTTGGCGGTTTCCGGCCGTGAGGCGGTGCCGATCACCGTCAGCCCGGTCAGCTTGCGCGCCAGCTGGGTCATGATGGAGCCGACGCCGCCGCCGGCGCCGACGATCAGCAGCGCCGCGTCTTCGTCCGGTTTTACTTCCAGGCGGTCAAACAGCAGCTCCCAGGCGGTCAGCGAGGTTAACGGCAGCGCCGCCGCGTCGGCATCGCTCAGCGACTGCGGCTTGCGGCCGGCGATGCGCTCATCCACCAGGCTGTATTCGGCATAAGATCCAGGGCGTACGATGGAGCCGGCGTAAAACACCTCGTCGCCCGGTTGGAACAGGCTGACCTCTGCGCCGACGGCCTCTACTTCGCCGACGGCGTCCCAGCCCAGAATGCGCGGTTCATCGGTTGGCGCGCCGTTGCGCACCTTGGTATCTACCGGGTTGACGGAGATGGCGCGGATTTTTACCAGCAGGTCGCGCGGGCCGGGCTGCGGCTTGGGCAGATCGGTTTCGTACAGCGACTGCGGATCGGCGATGGGCAAACCGTTCTGGCGGTAAACAATGGCTTTCATTATGCGGTTCCTTCTTTAAGACGGCGAATAATAAAACGCATGTTAAACGCCGTCCGGCGGGCGAAAAATGCCGAATAGAGAGCAGGACTTTCACTCCTGCAGTGAAAATCATTTACAGTGATAACAGTAGACTTTAAATCAGGGGTAAGGTGATGATTCGTCTGGAAGACGTGACGCTGTTTGTCCGCTCCGCCGCGCTCGGCAGTTTTTCCAACGCCGCCAGAGAGGCGGATCTGCTGCCCGGCCAGGTCAGCGCGGCGGTGCAGCGCCTGGAACGGGATCTGGATAAGCGGCTATTTGCCCGCTCCACCCGCAGCCTGCGTCTGACGGCGGAGGGGGAAAAATATCTGCCCTACGCGCTGGAGATGCTGGCGATCGTGCAGGCGGGGGCGGACAGCCTGCGCAACGCGGATAATGAATTCAGCGGCGAGCTGAAAATCGCGCTGCCCTCCGACACCGGCCGCAATCTGCTGTTGCCGATGCTCAACGCATTCTGCTGGCAGCACCCGAAGCTGACGCTGCGCCTGTCGCTCTCCGATCAGGTGAGCGATGTCTTCCGCGATCCGGTGGACGTGGCGATTCGCTACGGTGTGCTGAACGACAGCAGCTACGTGGCGCTGCCGCTGGCGGACACTAACCGCCGGGTGCTGGCCGCCTCGCCGGACTATCTGGCGCGCCACGGCCGGCCCGAGACGCTGGATGCGCTGGCGGATCACCACTGCATTTTGTTTACCATCAACGGTCACGCCTGGGACCGCTGGCCGTTTTATCCCGAGGAGGGACGCCGGGAGCTGAAGATTCACGGGCGGCTGATCAGCGATGACGCCGATGTTGCCCGGCGCTGGGCGGTGGACGGCATGGGCATTGTCTATAAATCGTGGATCGATCTCTATCCGGACATCGCCGCCGGCAGGCTGGAGGTGCTGCTGCCGCAGATCCCGGGGCAGGCGGCGCCGCTGAACTTTATCTGCCCGCACCGGCGGCAGTTCTCACCGGCGATTCGCGAACTGTACCGCCAGCTGCAGCAGGCGCTGAGCGCTATCGCCGGACGACAGTAGCCGGTCAATGGTCTCCATCGCTAATGACGTCTGTTTTTCTTAAGGCGTCATTTTATAAGTTTTTTCTTATATATATGATGGATAATAAAACCTAAAATCACAGAGTTATTGTATATATTCTCATCGGAATTTACGCTGCCCGCCTTAATCCGGCGCTGAGGCGTTGGTCACGGAATAGCCTGTTTTATTTAAATATGGTCCATCAATACCAAATGGCATTCACAATATTAATTGGTTAATTTAATAATAACACAAAGTAATAACCTTTCTTTTTGTCCTGGTTTGATCGTTTTCAGCGATCAATAAGATCTTATTGATCTGCACAACCAATTATCTTTGCGCTTTTTACCTCGTTAAGATCGTAGCGGCTCGCTGCTTTAGCGGGCTGCCATTATTTTATGCTGCTGACGATCCTTTCCGGCGGCCGGTACCGCGTTTTATTCGGTGCAAGTTTTCTTTATGTATTCGCTCTTCGACCCGGGTGCGAAAGCAAAGCCGTGGCATTTTCCTGAGACGATGAATTATGAGCAGTCATCCACACGCCGTATTTAACGCCTTCCGCCGGGGATTATTGCCCGACAGTCGTCTCCCCAACGTGTTATTACACCGCGAGCGGGTGCAGCGCATATTGGTGATTAAACTGCGCCACTTTGGCGACGTATTACTGACGACGCCGCTGCTCAGTACGCTGCGGGCGAATTATCCCAACGCGCTGATCGACGTGCTGGTGTATGGCGGTACGGAGGCCATGCTGGCGGGCAACCGCGATGTTTACCTGACCTATACCGTGGACCGCAGCCTCAAGCATCAGGGGCTGAAGGCGCAATACCGCGGCGAACATGCCCTGTGGAACAGCCTGCGCACCGGCCACTATGATTTGGCGATCAATCTCTCCGACCAGTGGCGCGCGGCGCTGTACTGCCGTTTGCTCAAACCCACCTTCAGCCTGGGATTCTGCTATCCGAAGCGCAATAACCGGCTGTGGCGGCGTTGCCATTCGCTGCTGGTGTCTACCGAGGGGCATGAGCGGCAACATACCGTGCTCAATAACCTCAGCATTCTGGCGCCGCTGGCGCTGCCGACGCTGATCACGCGCGTGACGCAAACCTGGCGGCAGTGCGATCTCGATGAGGTGGAGCGGCTGAGCCGCCACTACCGGCTACGGGACTTTGTGCTGATCCAGCCGGCGGCGCGCTGGGCGTTTAAAACCTGGACGGCGGCCGGCTTCAGCGAGGTGATCAATCACCTAACCGCCAGGGGGGAGACGGTGGTGCTCACCGGCGGGCGTTCGGCCGAAGAGGCGGCGATGATTAGCGCCATTCTGGCCGGCTGCATCTCGCCGCAGCGGGTGATCAATCTGGCGGGGCGTCTGGAACTGCCGGAACTGGCGGTGCTGATCGCCCGCGCCAGGCTGTTTATCGGCGTGGATTCGGTGCCGATGCATATGGCGGCGGCCCTGCAGACGCCGTCCGTGGTGCTGTTCGGCCCCAGCAACCTGACGCAGTGGTCGCCCTGGCAGGCGCCGCATACGCGGCTGTGGGCCGGTGATTACCGGCCGCTGCCGCCGCCGCAGGCGGTGGACACCGCAACGGCGGAACGCTACCTGGCGGCGATCCCGCCCGACGATGTGATACGAGCGGTCGACCGGTGGCTGGCGCCCGCTTCTGTGGGCTGACGACGCCTGCGCGTCGATCGTTTCTCCATGGCGCTTGCGCCGCATTTTTTATTTCCTGCGATGAGTATTCCACAATGGTTTCTGTTCCTGCGAGTCCCGCCCCGTTGATCCGACAACGATTATTCGCCCTGACGGCCCTGTTGCTCGGCGCGTCGCTGCCGACCTCCAACTTTCTGATGAACGTCGCTCTGGGCCTGACGCTGGTTTGCCTGCTGTGGCAACGGGATGGCCGGCAGTGGCAGGCCGTGGCGAGGCAGCCCCTGGTATGGCTGCCGGCGCTGATCGTTGCGCTGTTGGCGCTGTCGCTGCTGACGCACGACTATGCGTACGGAACGGCGATGGTCGGCAAGTATAAAAAGCTGCTGTATGTGCTGCCGCTGGCGCTGTTTTTTCTGGCCGATCGCCGCCTGCCGGCGCAGTTTCTCCGCGGCTTTTTGTGGGCCAACGCGCTGATACTGGCCATCAGCCTGGCCGGCGGCGCCGGGCTGGCGACGCGCTGGGGCATCAGCCCTGACAACCCGACGGTGTTTAAGCTGCAAATTACCCAGAACGTCTTTATGGCGCTGGCCGCGCTGGTCTGGCTGACGCGCGCCGTTGCCGGCCATGGCGCACGGCGCTGGCAGTACGGCGCGCTGACGCTGCTGGCGGCGGCCAATGTGCTGCTGATGGTGCAGGGCCGCACGGGCTATGTGGCGCTGGTGGTTGGTGCGGGCGTCTGGCTGCTGTTGACGCTGCGCCGCCGCCAGCGGATGGCGGTTATCGCCTGCGGCGTCGTGGCCGTCGCCATGCTGGCGCTGATCCCTAATCTGGCGATGGAGCGGCTGACGCTGGGGGTGCAGCAGGTGCGGCATTGCGTGCTGGCCCCCGCAGCAACGGCTTATCAAGCCTGCGATAACTCGATGGGGCAGCGCACCGCCTTTGCGCGCGAATCGTGGCGGTTGATTCAACAGGCGCCGCTGCTGGGCAACGGCGCCGGCAGTTTCTGGTACGGCAATGCGCAGACCGGCTACAGCGTGCATAATCCACACAATGAGTATCTGCTGGCAACGGTGCAAAACGGCCTGCTGGGCCTGACGCTATTTCTTGCCTGGATGTGGTGCTGCTACCGCGTCGCCTGGCGGCAGCCGACGGCGCGCCGCAACCTGCTGGTGGCGGTGCTGTGTAGCTATATGGCCTGCCACCTGTTCAACTCGTTCCTGCTGGACTCCTCCGAAGGGCACCTGTTCGTGGTGATAGCGGCGATGCTGGCCGGGTGGGCGCTGACGCCGCGGGAGAACACGCCTCAGAACATTCATTACATGAATGAGTGAGGCTAATCGGCGTCTTTTTTGCCTGCCTGCGGCGCGTTGAAAAATCAGTACATAAAAACGGCCCGCTTATGCTTTTTGCCAGGAAAGCGTAAGCGGGTTTGTCATAATTGCGGGCTTTAATAAACAAAAATAAATAGTGCCTAATAGTAAATAAATGGAATAATTAATTGGCAAATTATTTTATTTAACGTCGAAGTGGGGAATAAAACTTAAGATTATTCATATCATTTATCTGCCTGGCGTTGGGGGGCGAGAGTGCGCTAATTAACTGAAGTCGTAAGGAATAAAAGCAGGAATTTCTAAAATCATTACTATTACTCAGGCATAGCTTGCTTTTTGATAAGCCGGGTGGATAATGCGTCGAATATAAATTTATGAAACGGAATTCATAGCATGAAAGGGAATTTATCCTCGCTGTTATGGCGGAGGACGCTGCCTGCTTCGCTGGCCGCCGGCTTATTATTCACACACTCTTTGCCGATATATGGTGCGCCGGTGGTGGACGGCGTATTGCAAAACGCCGCCGCACGAGATGCGCAGGAGCAGCAGCGCCAGCAGGAACGTGAACGCGCGCTGCAGCAGCAGAATGCGCCGCACAGCGACGTGCGCCTGAGCCGTCCCGAGGTCGCGCTGCCTGACTACCCGTCTGACGAACACCCCTGTTTTACCATCAACAGCCTGCAGCTGGTCGGCGAAGCGGCGGAACGCTTTCAGTGGGCGCTGGACGCCGCGGAAGACGCCAAAGGCCGCTGTCTGGGCCAGCAGGGCATCGTGCTGGCAATCAATAAAGTGCAGAACCGCATTCTGGCCGCAGGCTATGTCACCACCCGGGTGATGGCGCAGGAGCAGGATCTGACCCGCGGTGTGCTGACGCTGACGCTGCAGCCCGGTCGTATCGACCATGTACGTTTTGAAGAGGGGACCTCCTGGCGCGGGCGGCTGTGGAATGCGCTGCCGGCGTCGAGCGGCGATATTCTCAACCTGCGCGCGATTGAGCAGGGGCTGGAGAACTTTAAGCGTGTGCCCAGCGTCGAGGCCGATATTAAAATCGCCCCCGGTGAGCAGGAGGCGACCAGCGATCTGCTGGTGAGCTGGAAAGAGGGGCGTCCGGTGCGCCTGAGCCTGGGGCTGGACGACAGCGGTTCGAAAAGCACCGGCCGCTATCTGGGTTCCGCCACGCTGGCGATTGACGCGCCCTTTGCCCAGAACGATCTGTTCTATGCCAATATCGGCAAAAACCTGTTTGAACACGGGCCGTTCGGCAACCGTTCGCATACGCTGAACTACGTCTTCCCGATCGGCTACTGGAGCCTGGCCGCCAACTACAGCGATTACACCTACCACCAGAATATCCCCAACGCCAACGAGGTGCTGAGCTACAGCGGTAAAAGTGAAAACCTGCAGCTGACGCTGTCCCGCCTGCTGTTCCGCAACCAGTCCCATAAGCTGACGCTCAATATGCGCGCTTACCGTCGCCACGCCACCAACGCGGTCGACGGCTACAACATTGATAACCAGGAGCGCCGCACCGCCGGCTGGGAGCTGGGCCTTAACCAGCGCAGCTATCTCGGCAGCGCCACGCTGGACGCCAACCTCAACTGGCACCGCGGCACCGGAGCATTCGGCGCCAAACCGGCGCCGGAAGAGGCGACGCACAGCGGCAGCGCCCGCGTCGGCATCGCCATGGGGGACGTCAGCCTGAACCAGCCGTTTGCTCTGGGGCAGCAGCCCTGGCGCTATTACACCAGCCTGCGCGGCCAGTGGAGCGCCAACGCGCTGACGCCGCAGGAGCGGCTGGCGATCGGCGGCCGCTACACCGTGCGCGGCTTCGATGGCGAAATGTCGCTGTCCGGCGAGCGCGGCATGGTGTGGCGCAATGAACTGGCGTGGAATGTACAGTCTCGCGGCCATGAACTGTACACCGCGCTGGACTATGGCCGCGTGGGCGGCCCAGCGCGCGCAGTCTGGTCGGCAAACAGCTGACGGGCGCGGCGCTGGGCGTGCGCGGCGCGCTGTGGCGGCGCTTCAGCTATGACCTGTTCGCCGGCGTACCGCTGAGCAAGCCGGACGCGTTCCACACCTCCGGCGCCACCGCCGGCTTCAGCGTAAACCTGGAAATTTAATCTGCCGGACGGCCGCGGCCGTTCACGGGATAGATCTTTTACACGGACGTGATTCATGAATAAACATTGCTATCGCCTGATCTTTAGCCGCACTCACGGGGAGCTGCGGGTGGTTTCCGAGCTGGCGCGCAGCTGCAGCACCGAACCGGGCCAAAGCCGCGGCGGGCATGCGCCGCGCCTGTGGGTGACGGTGCGCCGTGCGGTGTGGCTGTTGGGGCTGGCGCTGTTCGCCGGCCCGGCGCTGGCGGGCGGCATCGTCGCCGACGGTCCGGCGGGGCAGCGTCCTGAGGTGATCGCCACCCAGAACGGGCTGCCGCAGATCAATATCACCGCGCCCAACCAGGCCGGGGTGTCGCATAACAAATATAAGCAGTTCGACGTCGACCGGCAGGGGGCGATCCTCAATAACTCGGCGACGATGACCTCAACCCAGCTGGGGGCATGATCCAGGGCAACCCGAACCTGAACCCCAACGGCGCGCCGGCGCGGGTGATCCTGAACGAAGTCAACAGCAACAACCCTAGCCAGCTGCGCGGCTTTTTAGAAGTGGCGGGCGGCCGGGCGCAGGTGATCGTCGCCAACCCGGCGGGGATTGTCTGTAACGGCTGCGGCACCATCAACGCCGGGCGCATGACGCTGACCACCGGTAAGCCGCAGCTGAACGCCGACGGCAGCCTGGGCGGTTATCAGGTGGAGCGCGGCATGGTGCGCATCGAAGGCGGCGGCCTGAACGGCGACGCCCGCCACGACACCGAATATGTCGATATTCTGGCGCGCGCGGTGGAAGTGAACGCCGGCGTCTGGGCCAAACAGGGGCTGAAGGTGGTGGCCGGGCGCAACCGCGTCAGCGCCGACGGCAGCGCGGTAACGCCGCTGGCCGCCGACGATAAAAAACCGGAACTGGCGATCGATATGGGCCAGATGGGCGGCATGTACAGCGGCTATATCCAGATGATCGGCACCGAAGCGGGCGTCGGCGTGCGTAATCAGGGCGGCCATCTGCAGGCGGGCAAAACGCTGACCGTCAGCAGCGAAGGCAAACTGAGCTGGCAGCCGGCAAAACAGGAGGCGGTCACCCAGGCCGGCGGCGATATCCAACTGGCCGCCCGCGACGACATTGACTACCACGGCAAGCTGCACAGCGGCGGCACGCTCTCGGTGCAGAGCCGTGACGGCGAGCTGCGCCAGTCCGGCACGCTGGCGGCGGCCGGCGACGTGCGGCTTAACGCCGCGCGCGGCATCCGCAGCAGCGGCAACCTGCTGGCCGGCAGCGATGTTAACAGCCAACTGGTGCGCGAGGCGGATCTGACCCTGGCCAGCCAGGGCGAAGTGCAGGCCAGCGGCAAATTACTGAGTAAAAAAACGCTGAAGGTCAGCGGCCGGCAGGCCGACCTCAGCCAGGCGACGCTCAGCGCGCGCCGCACTGAGGTCAGCGCCGCGGCAGGCGGCGTAGCGCTGCGGCAGGTCACGCTGGACAGCCGGGAGCTGGCGCTCAGCGCGACGGGCGATATCGACGCGCAGCAGGCGCGCATCAAGGCCGGGCGCTGGGACGTCAGCGGCAACAGCCTGTTCGGCCAAGGGGCGATCTGGTCGCAGAGCGGCGACGGCGACAGCCGTTTTGCGCTGAACGGCCTGTTTGACAACAGCGACGGCAGCATTGAGGCCCGGGGACTGCAGCTGGATACCGCCTCGCTGAACAACCAGCGCGGGCGTCTGGTGGCGCTGGACGGTGCGGCGCAGCGCTGGCGGGTCGGCGGCCTGCTGGATAATCGCGGCGGCGTACTGGGCGGCAACGGCAGCCTGACGCTGACGGCCGGCGAGCTGCACAACCAGAGCGGCGTGGTGCAGAGCCAGTCGGCGCTGGATCTTCGCTCGGCGGCGGGGATCGACAACGATCGCGGCCAACTGCTGGCCGGCGGCAGCTGACGCTGAACGCCGGCGGCGCGCTGACCAACCGCGACGGTGATATCAACGGCACAGGGCTGCAGCTGGCGGCGCACAGCCTGGACAACGCGCAGGGCCGGCTGGTCAGCCAGAGTGGGCTGCAGCTGACGGCGCACACAGGGCTGGACAACCGGCAGGGGCTGCTGGAAGCGGGCGATGAATTAACGATTAACAGCGCGGGCGACTGGGATAACCGCGGCGGGCGCGCCACCGGCGGCCGGCGGGCGACCGTTACCGCCCGCCAGATCAATAACGACGGCGGCAGGCTGCAGTCCGGCGGCGCGCTGACGCTCAACAGCGCCGGCAACGTCAGCAACCAGGGCGGGCTGTTAACGGCGCAGCAGGGGCTGAGCTGGCAGGGCGCTGCAGGCAGCCGGCTGAACAACGACGGCGGCAAGGTGCTCAGCGACGGCGATCTGTCGCTGCAGGGCGGCAGCCTGAGCAACCGGCAGCAGGGGCTGGTGCAGAGCCGGCAGGCGCTGACGCTGGCTCTGGACGGCGGCTGGGATAACCGGGACGGCACGCTGCTCGGCGGCGGAGCGACCCGGGTGCGCGCCGACAGCCTGCTGAACACCGGCGGCGCGGTGCAGTCGCTGGACGCGCTGGATATGCAGTTTACCCGCCAGCTGGATAACGGCGACGGCAAGATTTTCAGCAAGCTGTCACAGACCCTGCGGGCGGAAGATCTGCTGAACCATCAGGGCTGGATGGGCAGCCAGGGCGGCTGGTCCGCCGTCGCCCGGCGTTTTGACAACCGGGGCGGCAGCGTCCAAAGCCAGCAGGATGCGCAGCTGGCGAGCGCCGGGCTGGACAATCAGGGCGGCAGCATTCAGTCGGCCGGGGCGCTGGCGCTGCATATCGGCCAGGATGTGGATAACCGCGGCGGTAAGCTCAGCGCGCAGGGGCAGCTGGCGCTGCGCGGCGCGAACGCGGGTGAGGCCGCCGGCACGCTGCACAACGCGGCGGGTCAGCTGCTGGCCGGCGATGCGCTCAGCGTGGCGGCGCAGAGCCTGGACAACCAGCAGGGCGGCCTGCTTTACAGCCAGCGGGCGATGCGGCTGAACCTGAACGGCGCGCTGGATAACCGCCGGGGGCGGCTGCAGAGCGGGAGCAGCTGCAGCTCGACGCACAGTCGCTGCTTAACGAGGGCGGCGCGCTGGATGGCCAGCAGCAGGTGGCATTGCGGATCCTGGGGCTGCTGGACAATACCCGCGGCGCGATCAGAAGCAACGGCGCGCAGCAGGTTAGCGCGCAGCAGGTCGAGAACCGCGAAGGGGTGTTCAGCAGCCGTGGCTCGCTGGCGCTGAGCGCCGGGCGGCTGGATAACCTGAACGGCACGCTGATTGGTCAGGGCGACGGCGACTACCGTATCGACCTGCTGAATAACCAGCAGGGCAAGATCCACAGCGGTCAGGCGCTGACGCTGCGCGGCCAGCAGTTGAACAACCAGGGCGGGCAGCTGGTTTCCACCGGCGCCCAACGGCTGGAGGTGGCGCAGATCGATAACCGCGGCGGCGCCGTCACCAGCCAGGATCGGCTGTCGCTGCAGAGCAGCGGCCTGAACAACCGCGACGGCGGCCTGCTGATGGGCACGACGCACACCGACGTAAGCGCGCAGACGCTGGATAACGGCGGCGGCCGCCTGCAAAGCGCCGGTTCGCTGACGCTGTCGCTGCTGGATACGCTGAACAACCAGCAGGGACGCGTAGTGGCCAACGGCGCGCTGGCGATTAACGGCCAGCAGCGCGCCGTCTCCGCTCTGCAGCTGCTGAACCAGGGCGGGCTGATCCAGAGCGGCGCCACGCTGGCGGTGGACGCCGGCACGCTGGACAACCAGGGCGGCACGCTGCTGAGCCAGCAGGCGCTGACGCTGTCGCTGCAGCAGGATTACACCCAGCGCGCCGGCGATACGCTCAGCAGCAACGAAGCGCTGACGCTGACGCTGGCCGGCGGCCTGACCAACCTGACGGAGTGGCTGCTGCCGGGCAGCCTGACCGTCAACGGCACGCATATCACCAACCTTGGCTCGCTGGTGGGCAAAACGCTGCGGCTGACGACCGGCGCGCTGCTGAACAAGGGGCGGCTGGAGGCTGACAGCATGACGGTCGACGCCGACACGCTGGATAACCTGGCGACGGTGATGGGCGATGACATTACGCTGCGCGCTAAAACGATCGACAACCATGGTCGCGATGCGGTGATCGCCGCCACCGAGCGGCTGCATCTGCAGGCCGGCGAACGCCTGACCAACCGCGACGGCAGCCTGATCTACAGCGCCGGCAGCCTGCATTTGGGCAGCGGCGATCTGATTGAGAACCGGGCGAGCAATATCGAGGCGGACGGCGACGTGACGGTGGAGGCCAAGCGGCTGGACAACCTGCGTGAAGGGCTGGAGATTGAGCGCGAGGCGGAAAGCA
The DNA here is from genome assembly GCA_901472405.1 of Serratia rubidaea. GTDB lineage: Bacteria > Pseudomonadota > Gammaproteobacteria > Enterobacterales > Enterobacteriaceae > Serratia_B > Serratia_B rubidaea. The sequence goes on from LR590463.1 coordinate 132,666, forward strand.
GCGACTACAAGTGGCACCGTTACAACTACTACTGGCGTTCTTACGGCTCCAAGGTCAACCCCGACAAAGAGACCATGGCGCCGACCACGCAGAACCTGACGTTCCGTGATGACGCGGCGGCGGACAGCAACCCTTACGGCACTCTGCTGGCGATTGACCCGGCGGGCAAACGCGCGCAGGTGCGGGTAAAAAGCGCGCAGGGAGAGATGCTGGAGGTCTGGGTAAACTACCTGGCGCTGAAGCCGAACGACGACGGCGGCTACGCCATGACCTTCTACGAGACGCGCGGCTTCCGGCAGAACAGCGTGCCGACGCCGTACCACAATACGGTGTGGCGCGAGCACGATCGCGGGACGTCTGGAACAGTGGGACCCGGAAAAGCACCTCGATATCATCAACGCGCCTTTTGTTACCGATTACAGCAACTTCCGCGAGCGCACCACCACCGGCACGGTCACGCGCGACCGGCTGGTTTCCGCCGGCATCGGCGGCAGATCCTGGCGGGCGGCAATATGGTGCTGCGCATTGCCAGCCAGCTGTTGAACGACGCCAGCACCATCGCCGCCAACGGCAACCTGACGATTGACGGCGACGGCAAGGTGATCAACCGCGGCTATTCGGTCAATGAGCGGCGTCAGGAATATATCGTCGATCACTATGACAAGGACACCCACCACTGGTACCCGACGTTTAACCGCGACGAGACCACGGCGCTGACCACCATTGACGGCATTATCAGCGGCAACGGCAGCGTCGCCATTCGCGGCGCAAGCATTGAGAACACCACGGTCAACCAGGCGCAGATTGGCAGCGTGGAGGCGGCGCAGAAGGCGGCGGAGGCCGAGCGTGCGGAGCTGGAGCGCAATCCGCTGGCGGTGACGGTCGACGGCGTGGAGTGGCAGTCCGGCGATACGCAGCTGACCCCCGGCGGCCGGCCGCTGACGCCGGGCGAGCTGGCGCTGACCGACAAGCAGCATCTGGGCGACGTGGCGACCGCGATCCCGGACAACGGCCTGTTCCGTCAGCATCTGGAAGCGGACAGCCCGTATCTGGTGGTGACCGACGAGCGTTTCACCAGCCGCAGCAAATTTATCAGCAGCGACTATATGCTGCAGCGGGTGGGCTACGACCCGGCGCAGGTGCATAAGCGCCTGGGCGACGGCTTCTATGAGCAGCGCCTGGTGCGCGAGCAGATGCTGAAGCTGACCGCCGGCCGTCGGTGCGCGGCGAAGACGCGATGGCGCAGTACCAGCGCCTGATGAACAACGGCATCAAGGTGGCGCAGGACTTCCAGCTGGTGCCGGGCGTGGCGCTGCGCCCTGAGCAGATTGCGGCGCTGACGCAGGATATCGTCTGGCTGGTGAGTGAAACGGTGCAGACCGCCAATGGCCCGCAGACGGTATGGGTGCCGAAGGTCTATCTGGCCAATGACACGCTGCGCCTGAACGGCGACGGCGCGCTGATCGCCGGCGGCGAGCTGCAGCTGTCGGCGGGCAGCATCAACAACGCCGGCAATCTGTTTGCCGATAAGGCGCTGACCATCGACGCCGGTCAGTTTATGCATCAGAGCGGCGATATCCGCGCCGACAGCATCAACGTGCAGGCGGACAGCCTGACCATGAGCACCAACCTGCAGGACGCGCTGCGTCAGGCGTCGATGAGCGCCAATGACATCAGCCTGAGCGGCGGCGATATCCGCCTGCAGGGGGCGAAGCTGGACGCAACGCAGAACCTGAGCCTGAGCGCACGCAATAATCTGGAGATCGGCGCCGCCAGAAGCAGCCACACGGCGGACCTGCAGGTGATTTCCGGCGCGATGGGCAACCGCACCAGCGGCGGGATGGAAGAGGCCGGCTCGCGGATGGCGCAGGTCAGCGGCGAGTGGCAGCAGGCGCAGGGCAGCACGCTCAGCGCCGGCAACAACCTGACGCTGAAGGCCGGGCGGGATATTACGCTGCAGGGCAGCCAGGCCAAGGCCGGCGGCCAGCTCGGCGTGCAGGCGGGCGGCGACGTTAAACTGCTGGCGGAGAGCACCACCAACAGCACGCAGCTGACGGCCAACAGCCGCACCTCCTCGGTGAAGAACAGCCGTGAGGAAGAGCGCCTGCAGCTCAGCACCCTGAGCGGCGACCAGGGCGTGACGCTGACGGCGGGCAACAACCTGCTGGCGGAGGGCGCGCAGGTTGACAGCCAGGAAGGAGGCATCGGCCTGAGCGGGCAGAACGTGACCATCAAAGAGGCGCGGCAGCAGGTTAACGACCGCGACAGCGAGAACAAACGGGTCGGCAAGACCAAGAGCCGGCGCGAGGAAGAGAGTTCGCGCAGCGACGCGGTGGGCAGCACCTTCAGCGGCCAGAGCGGCGTGACGGTGGTGGCGCGCGAAGGGGACGTGACGGTCACCGGCAGCACACTGCACAGCGAGGACGGGGCGATCGCCCTGCAGGCGAAAAATGACGTTACGCTGAACAGCGCCACCGAAAGCGAGGCGACGTACTCGGAGGAGCGTTCCGAGAAGAAAGGCTTCCTGAAGAAGCAAAGCAGCCGCACGGTGAAAAACGACCGGGTGACGCGCGAGAAGGGCAGCCTGCTGAGCGGCGACAGCGTCAGCATCAGCGCCGGCAACGATCTGACGGTGAGCGGTTCGGCGATTGCCGCCGACCATGACGTCAATCTGCAGGCGGGCAACAACGTCGATATTTCCGCCGCCACCGAGACCGATGCGCACTACCTGTTGGAAGAGAAGAAAAAGAAAGGTCTGCTCAGCGGCGGCGGACTGGGCTTCACCATCGGCAGCCAGTCCAGCCGGCATCAGATTGACGAGAAGGGCACCACCCAGAGCCAGAGCGTCAGCACGGTGGGCAGCAATCAGGGCAACGTGACCATCAGCGCGGGCAAGCAGCTGCATATCGGCGGCGCCGATCTGGTGGCCGGCAAGGATATGACCCTGAGCGGCGACAGCGTGCAGATCGACCCGGGCTACGACCAGCGCACCCGTACGGAAACCTTTGAGACCAAGCAGAGCGGGCTGAGCGTGGCGCTGTCGGGCGCGGTGGGCAGCGCGCTGAATACCGCGGTCAGCACCGCCCAGCAGGCGCGCAAGGAGAGCAGCGGCCGCCTGCAGGCGCTGCAGGGCACCAAGGCGGCGCTGTCCGGCGTACAGGCGATGCAGGCCAATGAGCGGGTCGGACTGGAAGACGGTGAAAAAGGCAGCGGCTTTGCGGTGAGCGTATCGCTCGGCAGCCAGAAGTCTTCATCGACGCAGAAGCAGGAACAGAGCATGGCCAGCGGTTCAACGCTGAACGCCGGCAATAATCTGAAGGTGACCGCCACGGGCAAACACGGCGAGGCGGGCAGCGGCGATATTGCTATCGGCGGCAGTCAGCTGAAAGCCGGGGGCGATGTAACGCTGGACGCCCAGCGCGACCTGCTGCTGAGCGGCGCGGCGAACATGCAGAAGACCGAGGGCAGCAACAAGAGCAGCGGCGGCAGCGTTGGGATGAGCCTGGGCGTGGGCAAGAACAGCGGCCTGAGCATCTTCGCCAACGCCAACTCGAGCAAGGGTTCGGAACACGGAGATGGCACAAGCTGGAACGAGACCACTATAGACAGCGGCAACAAGGTCACGTTGCACAGCGGGCGCGACACCACGCTGAAGGGCGCGCAGGTGAGCGGCGAGCAAGTGAGTGCGGACGTCGGGCGCAACCTGACGTTGCAGAGCCAGCAGGACAGCGATCGCTATGACGCGAAGCAGACCAGCGTCAGCGGCGGGGTGAGTGTGCCGATCGGTGCGGGCAGTGGTTCAGTGAACCTGAGCGCCAGCCGCGACAAACTGCACAGCAATTACGACAGCGTGCAGGAACAGACGGGGATCTTTGCCGGCAAGGGCGGTTTTGATGTCAAGGTGGGCGAGCACACCCAGCTGGACGGGGCAGTGTTAGCCAGTACGGCGGACAAGGAAAAGAATCGTCTGGAGACGGGGACGCTGGGGTGGAGCGACATCCACAACAAGGCGGACTTTAAGGCCGAGCACAGCGGCGGTTCGCTGAGCACCGGCGGCCCGGTGGGTAAAGATTTGCTGACCAACATGGCGGGCGGCATGCTGTCGGGTGCTAATAACAGCGGTCATGCGGAAGGCACCACCAAGGCGGCGGTGAGCGAGGGGACGATTGCCATTCGCGAGCAGGATAAACAGCAGCAGGACGTGGCGGAACTGAGCCGGGATACGGAGAATGCCAACGGCAGCATCGGGCCGATCTTTGATAAAGAGAAGGAGCAGAACCGGCTGCGGGAAGCGCAGCTGATTGGCGAGATTGGCGGTATGGCGATGGACGTCATCAGCACGCAGGGCGATCTTAACGGCCTGAAGGCGGCGAAGGAGAAACATCCGGGATGGAGTGCGGATAAGCTGCGGGAGACGAAAGAGTACCAGGCGGCGATGAAGGAGTACGGCACGGGCAGCGATCTGCATAAGGCGGCGCAGGCGTTGACCGGCGCGCTGACGGCGCTGGCGGGTAACAACCTGGCAGGGGCGCTGGCAAGCGGCGCGTCGCCGTACCTGGCAACGGAAATCAAGAAGCTGACGACCAATCAGCAGACCGGTGAGGTGAATGTTACGGCGAATGCGATGGCGCACGCGGTGCTGGGGGCGGTGACCGCTCAACTGAACAACCAGTCGGCGGTAGCCGGCGGGTTGGGGGCCGGTGGCGGCGAACTGGCTGCGCGGTATATCGCCGATCAGCTGTTCCCGGGCAAGAAACTGAGTGAATTGAGCGAAAACGAGAAGCAGCAGGTGAGCGCGCTGAGCCAGCTGGCATCGGGGCTTGCAGGAGGACTGGCGACAGGCGATACTGCAGGTGGCGTGACGGCGGCGCAGACCGGGAAGAATGCGGTTGAGAATAACTTGCTGGGTGCGATTGCCGGCGGTGTTGCAGAGGGCGCAGTGGTTACGGGCGGTGTTGGCCATGGTAGTCAATCGTCAAACAACGCTGATGAAGCCTGGGATGCTGACGATGGGAGCTATGACCCAAGCAAATCTCGTGAAGAGAATGCGCGGCAACCGAATGTGGCGCAGGATCTGACGGATGAAGAGAAAGCAGAGCTGGGTGGAGCAGGATCTGGAACTCCGGGCGGTCATGGGCCGGAGGATGAAGAGAATGCGCGGAACAGTGAAAAGCAGAATATTACCGTTGAGGATTTAACCTCGACATCATCGAAAGGTAATGAGACTACAGGTCGTTCAAAACTCTTTGAAAGAACAGGCGGTAGTAACGCTGCTAATAAGGAGTTCGATGCCTTATCTCCTACAGAAATTAAAGACATACCAGGTGGAAGAGTCGGTAAGCTACCTGATGGGCGAATGGTTATAGTACGTGAGCGTAGCACTGATGGTCGTCCAACATTGGAGATCCAATCAGGGAAGAATAGGATCAAGTTTAGGTATGACGAGTAGCGATATATGACTGAAAAATTGATTAAAATCCCCCTTTCTGAGGGTTCTCTTCAAGATAGCCAACTAGAGGATTTTCACTATTCCTCTGGTTCCCTTGAGCTGATTCTCTCTTCTGAGAATAATGCAGAAGGCAGCAAAGTTAAGGTGTTGTTCGATTGGATTTATTCCTTCCGAGTGACTGATGAAGGCGACCTATTGAAAATGCAGGAAGAGCAGAAAGGGGAGATGCTTACTGGGCTTTATCGCGTTGAAAAATCTAAGTATCTAGAATGGTTTAATGAGCAAAATGGTAATGTGCACGATGGAATCGTTCATTATATGCTCTCGACGGTGGACGATGTTATAGATATCTTAGCCTCCATTAGTCCTTCAATATCAATCAGTAAGTAACATTATCTCCGGCAAGTGACTGGAGTTAATGTTACCTAAACGCGTTCACTTCCTGTCATAGCAGCCCGGCCATTGAGCCGGGCTTTTTTATGCAAGTCAGTCGACAGAGAAATGTCATGTAATCAAAAAATGATTACAATCTCGGTGAGGAGTTTATTCAAAAATGAATACAACGAAACCTTACAAACTAATCGCTTGAACGGTGAAATTGATCGATCTATAATCCAAACACATAAAAAATTTAGCAACCAAAAGAGAGTGATTGAAAATGGCCTTTGTCTCTTTATCTAATATTGCAGCGAAGACCGGGCGTATCGCTCAGAGCAATCACGTCACGGTCACACAAAACAAACGGGCGAAGACAGGTGCTGTTGAACTGGGCTTCCGTCTCAGCCGTTCAGCGATGGACGCAGCGGGTATCAACATTGGTGACCGCGTTGACATCCTTCACGATGCAGAATCTTCGTTATGGATGATAAAAAAAGTTACTGACGGTGGTTTCGCTGTGGCTGGTCAGAAAAATAAAGCGGGAGAGTACTCATCTTGTGCCATCCGCCTGACAATGCGCCCTGGCTTCCCGCGTCTGTCGGACGATGATGATGCATCAGAAAAACAGTTTTCACAGGATTCAGACACGCAGATGGAGAAAGGTCAGATTATCTTCAGGCTGGGTGATGAGTAGGAAGGCAATGTAAGGAAGCAAAGGCAGGGAACAGATCTATAGTTTGGCGACTTGCTCTGAACCCTGCCTTCTCTGACCATCGTAATACCAGAAAGGTAGTACGAAAGGTTGTGCCTAATATTAGGCTCAACAGTGTACTTCTGGCTAGCATTTTCAGGTTAAGTAATTTTAACCATGGTGCTGTCATGGGTGTTGCGAATGGTCATCCTGAATGTCTTATTGTTTAAAATCAATAGATAATAGGTGTCCATATGGCTCTTTTAGAAATCCCTCCCTCCGTTGCCCGTACAGAATTAGGCAACATGTTCTCTTCAAATCCTGCCATGTTGTTGCAGATTAACGCTATGCGGGACTCACTCGTAGTGGTTCTGTGTTCCTTGCTGCGTGGAGATCGGCTGACGACTGCGGGTAATAATGTTCCGGCTGACTATGAAGTATTACGTCTCTCTGCTGCCATCGAAGATCTGGAGAAAAAGTATTTTATTCCAATCCAACATCGCAATGTAAGTACGGTATCTGTTGTTGCTGGCGGCAAAAAAACCAATCAGATGTATTACGACATGGATAAAGATGTAATCGCTCGGCTGCAATCAGATCCAGAACCTGTGCTCAGGGAGCAACGAAAAGATCTTTCTTCCAAAGAATGGATGAGGAAACAGAAGAAACTTGATGATTTACTCAAGAATCACGGTGGAGTTACAGAGACCTTCTTGACTCTAGTTCATCATGCATACAAGGATAAACCGTTGAGCAATGAAAAGTGGGCAGAGCTTGAGGCGAAGTTCAGGGATTTACTGAATGGACTGGATGCAGCGTAATATTATACTGAATTAAACAACAGCCCCGGCTTCAAGTCGGGGCTGTTGCGTTGTAATAACAGTTACGTTATTGAAAGGATCAGTGGGAGGGTGAAAATGATGTTCATACGTCCCCCTCCGTGGTTGGCGCTATGCGGATGATCAACTGACCAGGTTCGGTGATCACCTCGATCTTCTGGCCGGTGGTAAAGCCCAGCGGCTCGAGCCATTTACCGGTGAGGGTGAGCTGCGGGGGCGTAACTGGTCGGAAACGACGCTGAAGGTGCAGACGCATCACAGCTACCGCTTTATCTGCTGGGCGGCGGAGCGCGGGCTGCACCATGCGGGGGACATCAGCCGGCCGGTGCTGGAGAGCTACCAGCGTTACCTGTACGGCTACCGGAAAGCGAACGGCGAGCCGCTGACCACGCGGACGCAACGCACGACGCTGCAGCCGCTGCAGGTGTGGTTCAGCTGGATGACGAAACAGGGAGTGATACTGGCGAACCCGGCGGCGGACCTTGAGCTGCCGAGGCTGGAGAAACGGCTGCCGCGTACCCTCCTGAGCGTGGAGCAGGTGGAAGATATCCTGAGCCGGTGCGACCTGACGACGGCTCAGGGGATACGCGACCGTGCGCTGATGGAGCTGCTGTGGTCAACGGGTATCCGGCGGGGTGAGGCGGCAGGGCTTGAGATATACAGCGCGGACTTCGGGCGGCAGATACTGACCGTGGTGCAGGGCAAGGGAAAGCAGGACCGGGTGGTGCCGGTGGGTGAGCGGGCGTTGTGGTGGCTGGAACGCTATATCGTTGACGTCAGGCCGGAAATACTGGTCAGCCCGGACTGTAAGGCGCTGTTCGTGGCGATGGACGGTGTGGCGGGGCTGACGGCGAACGGCATAACCGGCGCAGTGGCGCCGTACCTGCGGGCGGCGGGCATCGACAGGGGAAGCTGCCACCTGTTCCGGCACGCGATGGCGACGCAGATGCTGGAGAACGGGGCGGATCTGCGGTGGATACAGGCGATGCTGGGACACCGGAGCGTGGAGAGCACGCAGCTTTACACGCAGGTGAGCATCCGTGCGCTGCAGGCGGTGCATGCGAGTACGCATCCGGCGGAGCAGCGGGAGAGGCCGGAGCCGGACGCCGCTGCGGAGCCGCCGGACAGGGCGTAAGCCCTCTGTGAGCGGGGTTGTTGGCGGTGCGGCAGAGCGCCGCGTCCCTGCGGCGATCTGCCTTCATCAGCGCCGGTGCTGCGCGGGGTCAATGACCGGTCAGCGGCACGGGCAACACACAACATGGCAGGCAGAGGCGGCCGCTGTCCGGCCATTAACCATAATGCGGGAGATTATACGCACTCTCGCGGTCAGCCTCGGAACCCCCATAAACCTCGCTATGCGCTCGTATGCGTATAAATCTGCATTATGGCGTGCGCCCCGCGTGGGGCATCGGGAGTGGCCGCCGTCCCTGGCGGCGTCGGCCGCATCATCGTCTGTGAGAAAACCCCAAAGGAAGTCGGCCTGACGGCCTCCGCTGAAGGGCGTTGATGCCCGCCCGGCGTCGTCTGGCTGCACGGGGTCGCACTGCGCTTCGCTGCGTTGCTCCTTCCCCGTTCGCCAGCGTCCGCAGCCCGCCCCGGTCCGGTGCGGTCATGCAAAGGCCAACCCCGGTCATGCAGGTGTGCGACAGAGCGCCGTGCCGTCGCTTGCGGGCCTCGCCAGCCCGCGCCCGGCAGGCGGTTCAGCGGGTCACAGCAAGCTGTGACCCGCCTCCCGCCGGAGTAAGGGCGGTAATGACAGGGGTGACGGTGCTGGCTATGATGGGTTGTTGGCTGCTCTTTAACAGTGGGAAAAAGCGCGTCGGGGCAAAAATGCCGGGACGTCAGAATGCACAGGGAAAAAGTGGCTGCAAGCTGCTGAGTGTGCTGGGAAAAGTGCTGTTCGCTGGCTGGTGTTGCACCGGATAAAGTTGTTGTTGAGAATAATGCGCTGAACCCGAACGACTTCGGTAAGGGCATGGCGGACATAGGGATGTCACAAACCTCACTCGGTGCTTCCATGTTGCAAAGTGGCGCTTCACCGGATGAAATCGCAGCAGCTCTGGTCAAGAACGCCCAAGGAGATATGCCAGAAGGTCAGGATGCAGTTAAAGGTCTGTTGAGCGCCTGGGGCGAGTTCTTCGGGGTGCCGGTCAGTGCATTAACTGCTGATGGAGAAATGACGCCGCAAAGAGCGGCGGAGATCGTGGCAAGTGGTGTGCCGACGAGTGAAGCTAAGTTAGTTCAGTATGTGGCGGCGAAAGCTGTTCTGACGGTAACGAAGACATTAAGTACGGGCTCTACAAATGCCGCTGAAAATGCGACCAAAACAGTTATTGATTCCAAGAAGTTTGATTATCTCTTTGGTAATGTGAAAAGTAGTGAGCATAACGCTGATCGCTCTACCCAATTGGCTCAGACAATGAACCGCTTGGGATTAGAAACCAATGAGAAAGGGGCAAGTGTACTTACCGAACACTTAAAGCAGGTAGTGAATACGAAGGGTAATGTTGTAGATACCTATACAAAAGGAAATCAAGCCTTTGAAGTGCGGGAGTCATTGCTTTTTGGTCCTTCAGGAAAGGCGGCTAAATTAGAAACTGCTTTTGAGATCATGCCTGATGGCTCTCGTAGATTTGTCACAACTATTCCTAAAGATGGTAAAAAGTAATGTTTATTAAATCATTCCCAGATGAAATTGATTTATTGGGTTTTTTTGAGTCACTACCCATGGCAACTAGTGAAGTTGCTGATTTACATTTTGCATATCAAACCAATGATGATAATGGGCTAGAGATTATTTTTTCATTCTGCGCCACGGCTGGCTGGATACAAACGATCATCTCGTTTAATGGGGAAGAAGTGTCTAGGTACCTTTCCGAAAATGTTAGCGAGATAAAGTTGCAAAAGGATGCTACAGGCGAGTATCTATACTCTGAAATTATTACCGATGAGTTAATTACGAAAGTCGTAATACGTGTAAGGCCATATATATCAGTAAGCAGTAGCTCTTTAGTTAGATAAAAAGATCCCGGTCAACTGGCCAGGATCTTTGCTTCTACTCCTTGAGATGGCCTCATCGGTGATAGTGATGATCCATAGGCTATAATGCCGGAGCGTAAGTTGTAACGGTGATGTTCATGCTCCCCTCATATCGACAGAGCGCCGTACCGTCGCTTGCGGGCCTCGCCAGCCCGCGCCCGGCAGGCGGTTCAGCGTGTCACAGCAAGCTGTGACCCGCCTCCCGCCGGAGTAAGGGCGGTAATGACAGGGGGGACGGTGCTGGCTATGATGGGTTGTTGGCTGCTCTTTAACAGTGGGAAAAAGCGCGTCGGGGCAAAAATGCCGGGACGTCAGAATGCACAGGGAAAAAGTGGCTGCAAGCTGCTGAGTGTGCTGGGAAAAGTGCTGTTCGCTGGCTGGTGTTGCACCGGATAAAGTTGTTGTTGAGAATAATGCGCTGAATGCGGATCAATCGCTAGCCTTCGATAAAGAACTGTCGGAATGCCGGAAAGGTGGGGGGTAACTGTCAGGGCGTCATTGATAAATGGAAGAACATCAGTGATAAGCAAAGTGCTGAAACCGATCAGAAGCTGAAAGATAACCCACTTGAAGCACAGGTTGTTGATAAGGAAGTGGCTCAGGGCGGTGTTGATATGGCAGAGCGTCCGGGCTGGCTGGGTAAGATCCCTGGCGTGGACGTAATGACCAGCGATGAGGCAAAGGCTTACGTTCGGGAGTGGAACGGCCAGGATCTGGCGAATATTGATGTAAACAGTCCTGACTGGACGAAGTTTGCAGCGTTTGCATCAGATCCGGAGAATCAGGCAACAGTAGCGTCACTGGGCCTGTTGGGTAAAGATCTAATCAATCTTGCTAAAACAACTGTATCAAATCTCGTTCAGGGTGGCGCATCAACCGGTATAAAAAGCATGCAGGTAGGGCTAAGAAACCCACAGCAAATAGATCAAATAAAAAATGATATGACATCAGGAAATTATAGATTTACTTCACCTGAGGGGCGTATTGCTGGCTATGTAGATAGCAAGGGTAATTATTATATATCGGAAGGTAACCATCGAATGGTAGCAGCTCAGGAAATATATAAAAAGACGGGGGATAGATCTTACGTAGAGCAATTACTACAAAACGGCTCATGGACTCAGACAAAGAATGCCCCAGCGGGGGCTGAACCAATGCCGACAAGGAAGTGAGGATCTTATGGAGAATGCTATCCCTATGAAAAAAAATGAGATATATGTAAAAATGTTATCTCTTTCCTTGCCTTACATCAGGAATGTCCAGTCGTTAGATAAAAAGGATAAAGGTCGAGATATATCGTGCTATTTTGAAGCTGAACTAGTGCATAATATAATGCATACATTACTAATTTCGGAATTTGTTGAGCATGATTTATGGTTCTTAAATAATCAGGCTAAATATTATTTTGAAAAATGTAACGAGGATATATCACCTAATTATAACCAACACGTCGAATATATTAGAGCCTTATTCAAAATGGTGCCTGATAGTTTAAAATCTAAGTTGTTATGGCAAGGTCCTTGATAAAAAACCCAGCCAATCGGCTGGGATTGCTGTAGCTTGTAAAGAGAAGTACGGTGATATTCCAGCTAACGGTATGCTGGTTCGGGAAGCACTGGATCGGTTGTATGATGCTGATGTGCCTTCACAGATGAAGAATGATATATCTTCATTCTGGTCCCAGCAGATGGAAGCCGAAGGCGTAGTATCGAGCACAGAGTTTGCGAATCAGCTTAAAAACCGATACGGAATAGACAGCCAGCAGGCCGAACTTTTGGCTGGTGCTGTTTTAGGTGCTGTTACCGGTGGAATGGGTAAAGGTGGTAAACCTGAAGCAGGTAAAAACATCGTTGTTGTAGACTCGGGTAAGAAAGGTGCCTGGAACAAAGCGATGAACAAGCCGGAACCGAATACGGTTTATAAGGTGGATGGTGATAAGACTTATCATACTGACAACCTGGCCAGACCAACTCAGGTTGAAGCAACTCTTAGCGCTAGTGCGAAAGACCGGAATGGTTATCAGCAATGTAAGGCGGGTAAGTGTGGCAAAGGGGGGACATCTAATCGCCAGTATTTTTAATGGGCCTGGTGAAAAATTGAACCTGTTACCGATGGATGGAAACCTGAACAAAGGTGCTTGGAAACAGATGGAAAACACTTGGGCGAAGGCATTAAGCGAAGGTAAAGATGTTAAGGTTAATATTCAACCATCTTATACAGGTAACAGCGTCAGGCCGGATAAGTTCTATGTTGAGTATTCTATAAATGGTGGAAGGCCAATATCTGAAACGTTTAAGAATGCGCCAGGAGGTAAGTAATGAGAACTGATCAAGAAATTTATAATGATATCGGTTCGATCCTGTTCGCTATTGCGCCTGATATCGCATCTAAAGTTATAATGAGGGCAGAACTTTCTCCTGAAAATGACCATTGTAAATGTGAATTTGACTATGTGAACGCAACTACGGGTGATACGGATTGGTTTTCGGCTGGAGCGCAGGCGAATGGTGATTTATTTGATTTGCTTGTAGAGTTAAGGGATTATTTTGTAGATAATTTTAAGTCTCAAGAGAAGCCGTTCTGGCATGGTTGTGAAGTAACGGTAAATGTAGAGACCTTAAAGATTAATATTGATTTTAAATACGACGACTAATAAAAAATTCCAGCCCTTGCGGATGGTGTTTTTTACAGATCAGTTAGTTACGTATCTTCCGCCAGCCGGACGAGCAGCTGCCCCGGTGCGGCGAGCACCTCTATCTTTTGGCCGTTGGTAAAGCCCAGCGGCTCGAGCCATTTACCGGTGAGGGTAAGCTGCGGGGCGGGTTCTGGAACATTTACAGAGAGGATGAGTGAAGCTCTGAAAAACAAAGAGGTAAAACAATGATGAATAGCAGATGTAGATCTTTCATTGTGTTGCTTTATCTATGTTTTGCTCTTTTTATCATGTTGTTCATCATCACAATATCGTTCAGTTTGCTTGGTTACTGGATTGTAGGGGGAGAAGATATAATTTCGTTTTTTATTGGTAAGTTATTTACTTATTTTAAAGTGGCTATTTCTGGGATATTGATAGGTTTTATTTTGTGGTTTTTTCACTATCGGAATATTTAAGTTAAGAATAATCCCGCTTTCAGCGGCGGGACTTTGCTTTTTACAATACCTTTAAGCTACACCCCCGCAGTGGTAATGGCAGGGGGGGAAAGTGCTGTGATGATAGGGCGTTGGTTGCTCTTTAACAGCGTAGGGGAAAATGGCGTAACGGGCTGAAAAAGCACGTCTGAGCAAAAAGTTGACACACCGAAAATTCAGCAGGTAGAAAAGATTGTAACACCGAGTTGTTGTAGACAATAACCACTTAAGCCTGCCGAATGGGATGATAAATGCTGGTCAGGCTGCTTCTATGCTGGGGCAGTATATGGCGCAAAATGGTGCCTCGGCGGCAGAAATTGCGCAGGCTGAAGTTTTTTTTGTGGAAGTGTCAGTAAAAATCAAAAATGTTTTGATTTAAAATTAAATGATAAGGATGTTTATATGAAATATGGTTTAATTTTTATGTTGCCTGCTTTTTTTCTTACTGGATGCTCAGTAGATGTAAGCAGTTCTATGCCTGATTATTTGGGGAGAGATAAAGCTTTCATTCGAGTAGACAACTCTTTCCAGCCAACGCCTTTTCGATTGGAGAAAATGTTGTCTGATGAAAGGTGTATGAAATCTGAAGGTGTATACGGATTAACATCAAAAGTTGCTGTTATGGGCATTAAAAGCAGTTATTCTAAAAGAGTAGATGGAGCTGCGCCACCTTCTCAATCATTTTTGAATAGAGGCTATCTTGAGTACTCTATCCAAGGTGGAAAAGCATATAAAATATGGTGGCGTCACGATGAAAGAAGTATGTATGGTATAGATCTTGGTCGGACATTTTCAAATAGCTTTATGGCTAAAGATGGACATACCTATGAGATTAAAACAAAAGGTAATGATATCGTTATATACGATGTTTCGGAAGGAAAAGAAGCACCCAGCGTCGAAATTAAAGAGTGCGCTTATGACGTAACAATGCTGGGTAAAAAAGAATATTTGTAACTCTGTAATGGTATTTAATCACTTGTTCTTCTGAGAAAAATTATCTGATCGCCACTTGAAAGGTTGAATTTCAACTGGCGCATCAGATATTCGAGAGCAGCAAAACTGTGGAAAATTTTTCCTATTGTTCGGTGCCAATCAACTGCCACTGGATCGTCGCGCCGGGCATCATCGCCGCCAACCCCTGGATCAGCGCGTCGCCGGCCTGCTGCAGCGCTTCGGGCGGCATTTCCGGCAGGCTTTCGAGGATAAACCACATCAGCGGGCTTTCCACGCTCAGGCGGGTTCTGACGCCCTGGCGCCAGTTCCAGCGCCGGCAGGTGACGCCGGTGTCGTCGCGCCAGACCACTTCGCCCGCCTCCGGCGTTTCGTGGGCCGGCAACCCCTCTTTTATGGTGTCGAACAGCTCCGTGCCGTCGGCAAGGGTCAGCCGCGGCTGACCGGCGTAGGCAGCCAAATTCTCGCCGCCAACCGGCACCGCGTAGCGCAGGCTGACCGCGTTGTAGAGATCCACCACCGGGTCAATGGCGGGCATTGCGCCGTCGCGCAGCACGCGTTTGCGCAGCGCCTGCGCCGAGCAAGGGGTGCGTTTGGGCTTGGTGCCGAATGCCTTGAACACGTTATCCCAGGCCGCCAGATGCGCGTCAGCCCATGCCGGGCCGCCGGCCGTCACCGCCTGACAGGCCTGTTGCAACGCGGCTTCCCCGATCTCGGGATGGCGCACCGGCGCGGGTTCCACCAGGATGCTCAGCGCCCGGAAGCCCGGTGCCAGGTGGGTAATCCGGGGATCGATTGACGGGGTGACGGTAGGCATAGAATAATCCTGTAATGACCAATTTATTGCATACTAGCGACCAATGACCAAAAAAAGTCAATAAAACGACCGATGCGGGCGCCGATGTCGTTTCGGTAAGCGCCGCCGTCGCCGGGCGCATCCGGGAATTTCGCCGCCAGCAGAAGCTGTCGCTCGATGAACTGTCGCGCCGCGCCGGCATCAGTAAAGGCATGCTGGTGGAGGTGGAGAAAGCGCAGGCTAACCCCAGCATCGCCATTCTGTGCAAAATCGCCGCCGCGATGGGGCTGTCCGTCGCCGATATTGTCGACGTCGCCAGTAAACCGCAGGCGCACCTGATCCCACAGCAGGATATTCCCACGCTGTGGCGCGGGCCGCAGGGCGGCAGCGCCCGGCTGTTGGCCGGCACCAGCGGCCCGGATATGCTGGAGCTTTGGCGTTGGGAGATGCAGCCCGGCGAGCACTTCTCTTCAGAGGGCCACCCGGCAGGCACCACGGAACTGCTGCATGTGGAAAGCGGCAGCCTGACCGTGCAGGTCGGCGATGTGTCGCTGCTGGTGCCGGCAGGCAGCTCCGCCGTCGCCAAAACCGATGTGCCGCACGCATACCGCAACCAGGGCGAGGATGCGCTGGTGTTCACCATGACGGTGATGGAACGCCATATTTATCAGTAACCTGATAGCACGACAGCGGCCGCGATGGCCGCTGTCGTCCCCGCTGTTTACCTCTTGTAAAACATTTGGCGATATGTGAACCAGCACTTTCATCACGATGAACTATAGTTAACCTTCATCACGGAGGGGGAGCTATGCGCTTTATCGTCATCAGGCATGCAGAATCACAGGGAAATCGCGAAGGGATCATTCAGGGACAGCATGACAGCCCGGTGACGGCCGACGGCTATCGCCAGATTGCGGCGCTGATGGCGGCGCTGAAAGACACCACGCTGACGCAGATTTTTAGTTCTCCTTCCGGCCGGGCGATGACCACCGCGCAGGCGCTGGCGGCGCACTGCAAGTGCGTGGTGCGCAGCGATGAGCGCCTCTACGAACAGCATTTCGGCTGTTATCAGGGCCAGTCCTACCATCAGGCCATCTCCAGTAACCCGGGCGGCTTTGCCCGTATCTTCGCCGGCGAACCGACGGCGACGGCGCCGCAGGGCGAGTCGGCGCTGCAGGTGGTGCAGCGACTGATGTCCTTTTTCCGCAGTTTTCCCGCCGGCTCCTGCGGCACCGCCGGCGTGGTGACGCACGGCCATGCCATTCAGGCTTTGATCTGGCAGCTGCAGGGCGCGAACCCGGGGGAAGAAACCAGTAAGTACAGCCATCTGAGCGGCAGCTATTCGATTATTGACGCCGGCAACCAGGGGCTGACGCTGCAGCACTGGGGCATCGCCAGCCATTTACGCGCGCTGCGGCGCTCGCCGATCTGAACGGCGTTCAGACAAAACCCGATAAACGAAACGCGTCATCCTGCGGGTGATAGCCCAGCAGCCGCGAGGTCTCCTCCAGCGACAGCCGTTTGTAGCGGTTGTCG
Organism: Serratia rubidaea; assembly: GCA_901472405.1. GTDB lineage: Bacteria > Pseudomonadota > Gammaproteobacteria > Enterobacterales > Enterobacteriaceae > Serratia_B > Serratia_B rubidaea. The sequence continues at coordinate 149,474 of LR590463.1, forward strand.
GAGATGCCGTGCACCACCGCATGGTGCACGTTGGTCACGCGAATGCAGCGGTCCAGCAGGTCGGCGGCGTCGCGGTGGCTGAGAAAGGCGCTCATGGCGCGGGCGCTGATCTGGCGGCCCGCTTCCAGCGCACAGAAGTTGGCCAGGCGCACCGACAGCGCAGACAGCCCTTCCTGATGAGCAAAATAGGCGGCGATGCCTTCACCGAACGCCTTACTGGCGCCGTACAGGTTTTTCGGCCGCGGCGCGTCGTCCGGGCGCACCTGATAATCCAGCGGATAACCCTCCACCGCCTGCGCGCTGCTGGCGAACACCACGCGCCGGCAGCCGGCGTCTTTGGCGGCGCGGAAAATATTAAAGGTACCTAGGATATTGTTGTCTTTGAGCGAGCCGCAGAAATCGGCGTTGGGCGAGGGTCGGCGGCCAGGTGCAGCACGGTGTCGATGCCGTCGCAGGCGCGGCGGCAGGCCTGCAGATCCCGGACGTCGCAGGCGACGATTTCATCATGTGCGCCGATATCGGTCAGGCGGGCGGTATCGCGCTCCGCCAGCCGCAGCGCATGGCGTCCGGCCACGGCCAGACGATAAACAGTGGCTACCCGGCCTCCGGCGCCGGTTATCAGGATGCGTCCCATCTCATTACGCAACGTCATGGCTTTTTATCCCTAAAGCAAATTACGTTGGCTCAGTAATAATCCCATGAAGTATTTTTGTCCAGAATAATATTAACAATACTGATGTATGTTATCGATAAGATCGTCAGCGGGGACAGATGATGCGTGGGTGTAAAATATTTCACATACTTATGGACGGAAATAATGCCAACATTTGTCAGGAAATGGCGACAAATAGCGCATTTTACCCGGCATTGCTGCGGAAGACGCCTATGGTCAAACGTTCGGCAGGGGATGGTTTGATAATTTTATCTTATATGTTAGACGCATTCAGGCGGATGATCGCTCGCTGTCGCGGTAGCGCTGGCGCGCATGCTCAAACCAGCTGGCGGGCACGCTGTGCGGCGGCAGCAGCAGGGCGGCCAGCCCCTGCTCGACAATATGGTGGGCCTGCCGCCAGAGCCGGCTGTCCCCTTCGGTGAGCACTTCCAGCAGGCGCTGTTTCTCTATCAGGTAGGTGCGGGCGAAGTGGCTGTCGTAGGTCAGCAGCGAGCGGGTGTTGTCGATCAGGTCCGCCAGCTTGATGGTTTTGGCCTGCGGCGAGGCTTGCGCGCTGTGGCGGCGGTCGTCATTCTTACGCTGATAGCGGTTGCCGCTGCCGGGGGTGCTGACGTTGGTCAGCATACCGACCAGCTGCGCCACCTGCGGGCCGAAATGGCTTTCAAGATCGGCCAGCGTGGTCGGGGTGTCCTCCACCGTGTCGTGCAGCCAGGCCGCCGCCAGCATCTCGTCGGTATGGGGGACGCTGCGGACCAGCTCCATCACCGCCTGCGGGTGCACAATATAGGGGTCATTGGTGTATTTACGGCGTTGATCGATGGCCGCATGCGCTTTGGTCGCATAGCGACGCGCGCGTTCTACCAGCGTGGCTGTCATGGCCTGTTCTCCCCGGACGGCGTTCCCATACAGAAAAAAATAGCACAATTGTCGCGCGATAGCTTGCTATTTTATCGTGTGCTATATATGTTTAAACCATGAAAGATAATCACGCATTTAACGAAAAGAACGCGCTGCAGCTCGATCAACAGATGTGTTTCGCGCTGTATTCGGCAAACCTGGCGCTGCATAAGGTGTATCGCAAGCTGCTCAGCCAGCTGGAGCTGACCTATCCGCAATATCTGGTGATGCTGGTGCTGTGGGAGCGGGATGAGATCACCGTATCCGATATCGGCGAGCGGCTGTTTCTGGATTCCGCCACGCTGGACGCCGCTGCTGAAGCGTCTGGAGGCCGCCGGGCTGCTGGTGCGCTATCGCGCCGCCGCCGACGAACGGCAAGGTGATCATCGCGCTGACCGAGGCCGGTCGCGCGCTGCGCGCCAAGGCGCAGTCGGTGCCGGAAGCGGTGATGTGTGCGTCGGACTGCGGTCTGGAAGAAGTACAGAGCCTGAAGCAGCAGTTGGAAAAACTGCGCGGCAAGCTGCTCGGCCAGGTATAACGCCGGGCGATAGGCAACACGCACGATCGCCGATCGTGCGCTACACTGAAAAGTAGTCCGGCATTTATGTAGTGCACGATTTAATAGTGAACTTAACAGCGTCGCGCCAGCTGTTTGGCGGGCGATGCCCGTTGGTCAACCCGAAAGAAGGAAACCAAGATGTCTATTGAAAAAGTTGTGTACCGTGCTCATGCGAAAGCCACCGGCGGCCGTGACGGCCGCGCCACCTCATCCGACGGCGTGTTGGACGTAAAACTGGGCGTGCCGAAGGAGATGGGCGGCGCCGGCGGTGACGTCACCAACCCGGAACAGCTGTTTGCCGCGGGCTATTCCGCCTGCTTCCTTGGCGCGCTGAAGTTTGTCGCCGCGAAGGAAAAGGTCAAAATTCCTGCCGACGCCGCCATTGAGGGCACGGTGGGCATCGGGGAAATTCCGAACGGTTTCGGCATTGAAGTGCAGCTGGATATCAGCCTGCCGGGGGTTGAGCGCAGCGTGGCGGAAGCGCTGGTGCAGAAAGCGCACGTCGTTTGCCCATATTCCAATGCCACCCGCGGCAACATTGATGTTATATTGAACGTGAAATAACGCGTTCGAGCGCTGACAATGGAGGGGAAACCCTCCATTTTTTTGTTTGTTTCTCCCGCCTCGCCCTGCGTCTGAAGCGGCAACACGCCCATTGTTTGAGAATCGTCCTGATTATCGAGCAAAAAATAGGGCTTATTGCCGATCGGCTGAACCTGCCGACGCATTGAGTGTCTGAATGGTTTCAGAACAGTTTAAAAGTCCCCCGGAGTTACCGCGTTGCATGAACAAAGTTAAATCGCTATCACAGCAGAATTTATCGTTATTGTTAGCGATCTATATCGGCATCTTTTTTAAACCTTTCCGTTTTTTATCGTCGTTTCGATTCATTTGCGCACGGCATTCAGGGGATTAAGGTTGTTTCCGCAATAACGGAAGTTGTTGCTATCGTTCTGTTCACCTTCTTTATCATGCGTCTGATATCGCTGGGCGGTCGGTTGTTTTACCGCATCGTCGCCTCGCTGCTGGTGCTGATTTCGGTGGCGGCCAGCTATTACATGACCTTCTTCAACGTGGTGATCGGCTACGGCATTATCGTGTCGGTGATGACCACGGATATCGACCTGTCGAAAGAAGTGGTCGGCATGCACTTTGTGGTGTGGATGCTGGTGGTCAGCGCGCTGCCGCTGCTGCTGATCTGGCGCAACGATCTGCGCGATACGCTGATTGAACAGCTGAAAACGCCGGGCCGGCGGCTGAAGCCGCTGCTGGTGCTGCTGGCGGTGGTGGCGCTGGTGTGGCTGCCGCTGCGCACGCTGGATAAAGAGCAGACCGCGCAGGAGAAAATCACCAACGTCGACCTGCCGAGCTACGGCGGCGTAGTCGCGCACTCTTACCTGCCGTCCAACTGGCTGTCGGCGCTGGGGCTGTTTGCCTATACCCGCTACGATGAGAGCCAGGATGCCGCCAATATGTTCGATCCGGCGCAGCACTTTACCTACGTCGCGCCGGACGGCATCGACGATACCTATGTGGTGTTTATCATCGGCGAAACCACCCGCTGGGACCATATGGGCATGCTGGGCTATGAGCGCGACACCACGCCGAAGCTGTCGAAGGAGAAAAACCTGGTGGCGTTCCGCGGCGAAGTCCTGCGATACCTCGACCAAGCTGTCGCTGCGCTGCATGTTTGTGCGCGAAGGCGGCACGTCGGACAACCCGCAGCGCACGCTGAAAAGAGCAGAATATCTTTGCGGTGCTGAAAGAGCTGGGCTTTACCTCCGAGCTGTTCGCCATGCAGAGCGAAGTGTGGTTCTACAACAACACCGACGTGAATAACTACTCCTTCCGCGAGATGATCGCCTCCGAGAAGCGCAACGACGGTAAGTCGGTCGACGATATGCTGCTGGTGGATGAGATGAAAGAGTCGCTGGCGCGCTATCCGAAAGGTAAGCACCTGGTGGTGCTGCACACCAAAGGCTCGCACTACCTGTACTCGCAGCGCTATCCGCGCAGCTACGCGCGCTATCAGCCGGAGTGCATGGGGGTGGGATGATTTCTGTTCCAAGCAGCAGCTGATCAACGCCTATGACAACACCGTGCTGTATACCGACAGCTTTATCGATAAGGTGATCGACCAGGTGCGCGATAAGAAAGCCATCGTGTTCTATGCCGCCGACCACGGCGAAATCGATCGGCGAGAACTCGCACCTGCACGGCACGCCGCGCGAAATGCGCCGCCGGAGCAGTTTCCGCGTGCCGATGATGGTCTGGGCGTCGGATAAATATTCTGGCGGACGACCACAACCGCAGCGCGTTTGAGCGTTTTACAGGCGCAGCAGCGGGTCGGTAAGTCTCACCGCCACGTCGAGCTGTTTGACACCATTCTCGGCTGTCTGGCTATACCTCACCGACGGCGGCATCGTCGCAAAAATAACTGGTGCAACAATCCTGACGCGCCGCCCGCTGGCGGCCAAGGCCGCGCCTGCGCCATCGGCGCCGGCCGCCGGCGCGGTCGCCAAGCCGTAACCTGCCTGACCGGGCGCGCTGCGCCCGGTTTGGTTGGCGTGAATACCTTTCCTCCGTCAATTAATCCGGCCTGCGCTTGCGTTATACTGCGCCCTTTCCCTTTTGGACCGGAGCTTCCCATGACCCTACGCGTGGCGTTTATCGACGATCATGACATCGTGCGCTCGGGCTTTGTTCAGTTGCTGTCGCTGGAGGCGGATATCCAGGTGGTCGGCGAGTTCAGCAGCGCGGCGCAGGGCGCGCGGCGGCCTGCCGGGGCTGGAGGCCGACGTCTGTATCTGCGATATCTCAATGCCGGACGGCAGCGGGCTGGATCTGCTGGCGGACATCCCTTCCGGCATCCGGGTGGTGATGCTGTCGATGCATGACAACCCGGCGCTGGTGGAGCTGGCGCTGTCGCGCGGCGCCAGCGGCTTTTTATCCAAACGCTGCAAGCCGGAAGATTTGATCACCGCCGTGCGCACCGTGGCCGGCGGCGGCGTCTACCTGACGCCGGACATCGCCCGCCAGCTGGCGCGGCAAAGCGTCGATCCGCTGACGCGGCGCGAGCGTGAAATCGCGCTGCTGCTGGCGCAGGGGCAGACGGTGCGCGAGATTGCCGCCGCGCTGGGGCTGTCGCCGAAAACCGTGCATGCGCACCGCGCCAACCTGTTTGCCAAGCTCGGCGTCAGCAACAACGTAGAGCTGGCGCAACGGATGCTGAACCGGTGATCGCCGGCGCCGCGCTGTTTTTTATTTACGCCGCCAGCGTCTTTTGCCTGTGGGGCATCGGCGCCGCGCTGATTGACCCGCCGTGGCAGGCGCTGCTGCTGTTTCCGTTCGGCCTGCGGATGGGCATTCTGCTGCAAAGCCCGCGCCGCTACTGGCCGGGCATTCTGCTGGCCGACGTGCTGCTGATACTGCTGCTGGCGGATCAGTTCGGCGCGACGCGGGCGCTGTGGGCGTCGCTGACGGTACTGGCGCTGACGGTGCTGCTGAGCTGTGCGGCCTCTCCCTGGCTATTGCGCCATCAGCAGAGCGACAGCGAGTGGCGCTGGCCGCTGCAGCAGGGCGCGGTGCTGGCGTTGGCCGCCGTGCTGCAGGCGGCGGTGTGGCAGCTGTTTAGCGGCGACGGCGCGCGGGCGCTGCTGCTGGGGCTGACGGGCGGCTTCACCATCGCGCCGACCTGCCTGCTGCTGTGGCACTATCTGGCGCGTCAGATCTGGGTGCCGCTGGAGCCGGGCTGATCCATAAGCCGGTGCGGCTGCGGCTGCGCCATCTGGCGATGTATCTGCTGCTGTTTGCCCTGAGCATCTGGCTGCAGCAGCAGGTGAACGTCGCCGAGCTGCGGCGGTTTGCGCCGTTCTGTCTGGCGATCCCCATCGTGTTTATGGCCTACCGCTACGGCTGGCAGGGCGCATTGCTGGCAACGCTGCTGAACGGCGTGGTGCTGATGGCCGGCGAACCGCCGCGCCCGGACGCCCACCGCGATTTACTGCTGTCGCTGCTGGCGCAGAGCCTGACCGGCCTGCTGCTGGGGGCCGGCATTCAGCGTCAGCGGGAGCTGAATCAGCAGCTGCGGCGGCGGCTGGCGGAAAACCGGCAGCTGGCGCGGGCGCTGGTGACTGCCGAAGAACGGACCAGGCGCGAGGTGGCGCGCGAGCTGCATGACGAAGTGGGGCAAAACGTTACCGTGATCCGCACCCAGGCCAGCATTGTGAAGCGGCTGGCGCCGCAGCCGCAGGTGCAGGCCTGCGCAGACACTATCGATGCGTTGGCGCTGCGGGTGTACGACGGCGTTCATGACGTGCTGACCCAGCTGTGGCCGGCGGCGCTGAACAACCTGCCGCTGTCGGCGGCGGTGGCGGCGATGCTGCGCGATCAGCTGCCGCAGGACGACTCGGTGACCGGCGTACTGCTGTGGCAGGTGCCGGAACCGGCGCTGGACGACACGCTGAAAATCACCCTGTACCGCATCTGCCAGGAGGGGGTGACCAACGTGCGCCGCCACGCCGACGCCAGCCGCATCGAGCTGACGGCGCGGCTGCATACGCCGGCGGACGGACAGGCGCAGGTTGAACTGACGCTGCGCGACAACGGCGTCGGTATCGATCTGGCGCGTCATGAGCCGGGCTATGGCCTGCGCGGCATGCGGGAGCGCGTCAGCGCGCTGGGCGGCACGCTGCGGCTGACGGTGGAGCAGGGCCTCTGCCTGCATGTGATCTTACCCACAGTTTCGCCGGAGAAGCGGCAAAACTAGGAAATAGTCGTGGTTTAACCGGGAATTTGGCGTAAGGGATTTGCGCGCGCGCGGCGCATTCTGTGGCGGTATCTTTCCGGCTGCGGCCAGAGGCGCCGCCGGGCTGGGATCCCGCGGGGATTGCTCTCCCTTTTCAGACTCTCTGAGGTTTTACATGTGGTCTTTTTTAAAAAGCAGCCCGGACGCGCCGCAGGTCAGCGATCGGCAACAGGTCGACGCCACCTATAAATACTGGCGTATCCAGCTGATGTGGACGATGTACATTGGCTACGCGGCCTTTTACTTCACGCGCAAAAGCTTCAACTTTATCATGCCGGCGATGCTCAGCGACCTGGGCCTGACCATGTCGGACGTCGGCATTCTGGGCACGCTGTTCTATATCACCTACGGCTGCTCCAAATTTATCTCCGGCATGCTCAGCGACCGCTCCAACCCGCGCTATTTTATGGGGCTGGGGCTGATTATGACCGGCGTGCTGAATATCTTCTTCGGCCTCAGCTCTTCCCTGCTGATGCTGGGGACGCTGTGGATCCTCAACGCCTTCTTCCAGGGCTGGGGTTGGCCGCCGTGCTCGAAAATTCTTACCAGCTGGTACTCCCGCTCCGAACGCGGCGGCTGGTGGGCGGTGTGGAACACCTCGCATAACTTCGGCGGCGCGCTGATCCCGCTGCTGGTGGGCTTTATCTCGCTGCACTTCAGCTGGCGTTACGGCATGATCATTCCCGGCATTATCGGCGTGGCGCTGGGCCTGCTGATGTGCTGGCGGCTGCGCGATAAGCCGAGCAGCATGGGGCTGCCGAGCGTCGGTAAATGGCGCAACGACGCGATGGAGCTGGTGCAGGAATCCGAAGGGCAGGGGTTGAGCGGCCGGGAAATCATCAAGCGCTATGTGCTGACCAATAAATATATCTGGCTGCTGGCGGCTTCCTATGTGCTGGTGTATATCGTGCGTACGGCGATCAATGACTGGGGCAACCTGTACCTGACCCAGGAAAAGGGCTACTCGCTGATGACCGCCAACTCGGCGATCGCGCTGTTTGAGGTGGGGGGCTTTATCGGCTCGCTGGTGGCCGGCTGGGGCTCGGATAAGCTGTTCCGCGGCAACCGCGGCCCGATGAACCTGATTTTCGCCATCGGCATTTTCCTGTCCGTCGCCGCGCTGTGGCTGATGCCGGGGGTGACCTACCTGCTGCAGGCCGCCTGTTTCTTCGCTATCGGCTTCTTTATCTTCGGCCCGCAGATGCTGATCGGCATGGCGGCGGCGGAGTGCTCGCACAAGGACGCCGCCGGCGCCGCCACCGGCTTTGTCGGCCTGTTCGCCTATCTGGGCGCGGCGCTGTCCGGCTACCCGATCGCCCGGGTGATGGAAGTGTGGCACTGGAACGGCTTCTTCGTGGTGATTTCGGTGGCGGCCTGCCTGTCGGCGCTGTTCCTGCTGCCGTTCCTGCGCGCGCAGTCGCCGCGGCTACAGGACGCACAGGCCTGACGGCGGCGGCTTTCGGCGCTTTTTTGGCTGATTCGGCGCTTTTATCGCCGTTCGCACCGGCGGGGTAAAAAAGTGATTGACGCCCCTGTGTGCCAGCAGTAAGATGCGCCCCGCATCGGCGAGTAGCGCAGCTTGGTAGCGCAACTGGTTTGGGACCAGTGGGTCGGAGGTTCGAATCCTCTCTCGCCGACCACCATTCGAAAAACCTGCTTTTTTAAAGCAGGTTTTTTTTCGTCTGTAGCTTGAAGAGGATGAGAACCTCCGAAGGAGGTTTGAGCCGAGCGTAGCGAGACCACGTTGCGCAGCAACGCCCGAAGGGGGCGCATCTTTGATGCGCATAATCCTCTCTCGCCGACCACCATTCGAAAAACCTGCTTTTTAAAGCAGGTTTTTTTTCGTCTGTCGATCCGGTTCTGCCCGCCTTTCCCCACCCTGGAGGTTGCCGCGCGGCGCGAAAAAAGCGCGTATCGGACTCACCCTTTTGAGGTAATTTCCAGCATTTCATTCTGCTTTTGCAGACAATCGTAAAAATAACCGTTCATATTTTCAGCATTTAGCTACAAACTTTTTTAGTTTTTTCCCGGAGTTTAACGCTGGTTAAATTTTGTTACCTAGGGAATCACACTGTAAATTGACGGGTAGCACAAGTTTCATGCTGTATTTGTTAAGAAATGGTTTTTTTTATGTTTGTTTGCTGTTTCTCACAGTCTGCGTAAAACCCCACTGGTTATATTGACGCCACCCTCAACAGTTGGTAATTTGATAGCCTTAGGGGTTAGAGCGAGAGCTGTTTGAGTGGCGACCACCCGCTTAGACGCCTATGTCCGGATGCGTTCCATCCGGCTCATCTCTGACCCTGACCGCCGCACAGACCGCGCAATAAAAAAATACAGGTCTGGCGGACATTAACCCCCCACGCTTTCATGCTGCAGGATCGCGGCACCTCAGAACGGCGCACTGCCCAGGCAGTGGGCCGGGTAAGAGCCGCCGCCGTACCGGCCAGCGAAAACGTGACGGGTATACACACATCACATCACAAATGGAGCACTAACGATGACGAGTTCCTTGACCAAATCGGGGATGCTGAAATTCGGTATAGGACTGGTGGCGCTGACCGTCGCCGCCAGCGTACAGGCAAAAACGCTGGTTTACTGTTCTGAAGGTTCGCCGGAAGGCTTTAACCCGCAGCTGTTCACCTCCGGCACCACCTATGACGCCAGCTCGGTGCCGATCTATAACCGCCTGGTGGAGTTCAAGCTCGGCACCACCGAAATCGAGCCGGGCCTGGCCGAAAAATGGGACGTCAGCGAAGACGGCAAAACCTACACCTTCCATCTGCGTAAAGGCGTGAAGTGGCAAAGCAGCAAGCTCTTCAAGCCGACGCGCGAGTTTAACGCCGACGACGTGGTTTACTCCTTCGAACGCCAGCTGGATGCAAAACATCCGTACCATAAAGTCTCCGGCGGCAGCTATGAGTACTTCCAGGGCATGGGCATGCAGGATCTGATCGCCAAGGTGGAAAAGGTGGACGATCACACCGTGCGCTTTGTGCTGACCCGTCCGGAAGCGCCGTTCCTGGCCGACCTGGGGATGGACTTCGCCTCCATTCTGTCGGCGGAATATGCGGACAACATGATGAAAGCCGGCACGCCGGAAAAGGTCGACCTCAACCCGGTCGGCACCGGCCCGTTCCAGATGATGCAGTACCAGAAAGACTCGCGCATCCTGTATAAGGCGTTCGACGGCTACTGGGGCACCAAGCCGAAGATCGACCGCCTGGTGTTCTCCATCACCCCGGACGCCTCGGTGCGTTACGCCAAGCTGCAGAAAAACGAATGTCAGGTGATGCCGTACCCGAACCCGGCTGACCTGGCGCGCATGAAGCAGGACAAATCGATCAACCTGATGGAACAGCCGGGGCTGAACGTCGGCTACGTGTCGTTCAACGTCGAGAAAAAGCCGCTGGATAACGTGAAGGTGCGTCAGGCGCTGACCATGGCGGTCAACAAGCAGGCCATTATCGATGCGGTCTATCAGGGCGCCGGTCAGGCGGCGAAGAACCTGATCCCGCCGACCATGTGGGGCTATAACGACGCGGTGAAAGACTACGCCTACGACCCGGAAAAGGCCAAGGCGCTGCTGAAAGAGGCCGGTATGGCCGACGGCTTCACCATTGACCTGTGGGCGATGCCGGTACAGCGTCCGTACAACCCGAACGCCCGCCGCATGGCGGAGATGATTCAGTCCGACTGGGCGAAGATCGGCGTGAAGGCGAAAATCGTTTCCTATGAGTGGGGCGAATACCTCAAGCGCGCCAAAGACGGTGAGCACCAGACGGTGATGATGGGCTGGACCGGCGACAACGGGGACCCGGATAACTTCTTCGCCACCCTGTTCAGCTGCGCTGCGGCGAAAGACGGCTCCAACTACTCGCGCTGGTGCGATAAGTCGTTCGAAGCGCTGATTCAGCCGGCGCGCGCCGCCTCTGACCATAACAAGCGTATCGAACTCTACAAGCAGGCGCAGGTGGTGATGCACGACCAGGCGCCGGCGCTGATTATCGCCCACTCCACCGTGTTCGAGCCTGTGCGTAAAGAAGTTAAAGGCTACGTGGTGGATCCGCTGGGTAAACATCACTTCGAGAACGTATCCCTGGATTAATGCCGCAGCGGGCCGGACGTATCCGGCCCGTTAAGCCGGGGATGGCGTATCAGCCGGGGCGCAGTGCGTTGCGTTCCGGCTGCCCGTCCCCGCCAGGATCTTTTCAGAAGCTGTGAGCTTAATAAGCCCGGCGGACCATGAGCCGTCGGGCGCCTATACAGAGAGTTCGGGATATGTTGCAGTTCATACTCCGACGTTTGGGGTTAGTTATCCCAACGTTTATCGGCATTACCTTGCTGACGTTTGTTTTTGTGCACATGATCCCCGGCGATCCGGTGACGATCATGGCCGGGGAGCGCGGGATCTCCGCGGAGCGCCATGCGCAGATCATGGCGGAAATGGGGCTGGACAAGCCGCTTTATCAGCAATATTTCACTTACGTATCCAATGTGCTGCAGGGCGATTTGGGTACTTCCCTCAAGAGCCGTATTTCCGTCTGGGACGAGTTCGTGCCGCGCTTTAAGGCGACGCTGGAGCTGGGCATCTGCGCGATGATTTTCGCCGTGCTGGTGGGCATTCCGGTCGGCGTGCTGGCGGCGGTGAGGCGGGGATCGATCTTTGACCATACCGCGGTGGGCATCTCGCTGACCGGCTATTCGATGCCGATTTTCTGGTGGGGCATGATGCTGATCATGCTGGTGTCGGTGCAGCTGAACCTGACGCCGGTCTCCGGCAGGATCAGCGATACGGTGTTCCTTGACGATACTATGCCGCTGACCGGCTTTATGCTGATCGACACCCTGTTCTGGGGCGAGCCCGGCGACTTTGTCGATGCGGTGATGCATATGATCCTGCCGGCGGTGGTGCTGGGCACCATCCCGCTGGCGGTGATCGTGCGTATGACTCGTTCGTCGATGCTGGAAGTGCTGGGGGAAGACTATATCCGCACCGCGCGCGCCAAGGGCGTCAGCCGCATGCGGGTGATTGTGGTGCACGCGCTGCGCAACGCGCTGCTGCCGGTGGTGACGGTAATCGGCCTGCAGGTCGGCACGATGCTGGCGGGCGCCATTCTGACCGAAACCATCTTCTCCTGGCCGGGACTCGGCCGCTGGCTGATTGAAGCGCTGCAGCGGCGCGACTACCCGGTGGTGCAGGGCGGGGTGCTGCTGGTCGCCTGTATGATCATCCTGGTTAACCTGCTGGTAGATGTGCTCTACGGCGTGGTTAACCCACGTATCCGACACAAGAAATAAGGGGCGCCGTAATGACTCAAGTGACTGAGCCGGTAGCAACCGGCGCGCCGAAGCCCATGACGCCTTTCCAGGAGTTTTGGCACTACTTCAAGCGCAATAAAGGGGCCGTAGTCGGCCTGGTCTATATCATCATTATGCTGGTGGTGGCGTTGGGCGCCGGTTTCCTGGCGCCGCATACGCCGGCGGAACAGTTCCGCGACGCGTTGCTCCGGCCGCCGGTCTGGCAGGACGGCGGCAGCTGGCAGTTTATCCTCGGCACCGACGACGTGGGCCGCGACGTGCTGTCGCGCCTGATGTACGGCGCGCGCCTGTCGCTGCTGGTCGGCTGTCTGGTGGTGGTGATGTCGTTAATCATGGGCGTGGTGTTCGGCCTGCTGGCCGGCTACTTCGGCGGCGTGGTGGATGCCGTCATCATGCGCATCGTCGATATCATGCTGGCGCTGCCGAGCCTGCTGCTGGCGTTGGTGCTGGTGGCGGTGTTCGGGCCGTCGATCGTCAACGCCTCGCTGGCGCTGACCTTTGTCGCCCTGCCGCACTACGTGCGTCTGACCCGCGCGGCGGTGCTGGTGGAGGTCAACCGCGACTACGTCACCGCGTCGCGGGTGGCGGGCGCCGGCGCGTTGCGCCAGATGTTCGTCAATATTCTGCCTAACTGTCTGGCGCCGCTGATTGTGCAGGCGTCGCTCGGTTTTTCCAATGCCATTCTCGATATGGCCGCGCTGGGTTTCCTCGGTATGGGCGCACAGCCGCCGACGCCGGAATGGGGCACGATGCTCTCCGACGTGCTGCAGTTTGCGCAAAGCGCCTGGTGGGTCGTGACCTTCCCAGGGCTGGCGATTCTGCTGACGGTGCTGGCGTTTAACCTGATGGGGGACGGTTTGCGCGATGCTCTCGACCCCAAACTCAAGCAGTAACTGAGGAATCGATCATGGCGTTATTAAATGTAGATAAGCTTTCGGTGCACTTTGGTGACGAAGGCACGCCGTTCCGCGCGGTTGATCGCATCAGCTACAGCGTGGAGCAGGGGCAGGTCGTCGGCATTGTCGGCGAGTCCGGCTCCGGCAAGTCCGTCAGCTCGCTGGCGATCATGGGGCTGATTGACTACCCCGGCCGCGTTATGGCGGATAACCTGGCGTTCAACGGCCAGGATTTGCAGAAGCTGTCCGAGAAAGAGCGCCGCCAGCTGGTGGGGCGCCGAAGTGGCGATGATTTTCCAGGACCCGATGACCAGTCTGAACCCGTGCTACACCGTCGGTTTTCAGATTATGGAAGCGCTGAAGGTGCATCAGGGCGGCAGCCGCCGCACCCGCCGTCAGCGCGCGATCGATTTGCTGACGCAGGTGGGCATCCCCGACCCGGCGTCGCGGCTGGACGTTTACCCGCATCAGCTGTCCGGCGGGATGAGCCAGCGCGTGATGATCGCGATGGCGATCGCCTGCCGGCCCAAGCTGCTGATTGCCGATGAGCCGACCACCGCGCTGGACGTCACCATCCAGGCGCAGATCATCGAGCTGCTGCTGGAGCTGCAGCAGCGTGAAAATATGGCGCTGGTGCTGATTACCCACGATCTGGCGCTGGTGGCGGAAGCGGCGCAGCACATTATCGTGATGTACGCCGGTCAGGTGGTGGAGTCCGCAAGGCGTCGGAAATCTTCCGCGCGCCGCGTCATCCGTATACTCAGGCGCTGCTGCGCGCGCTGCCGGAGTTCGCCGCCGACAAGGCGCGGCTGGCTTCGTTGCCGGGCGTGGTGCCGGGCAAGTATGACCGGCCGAGCGGCTGTCTGCTCAACCCGCGCTGCCCGTATGCCAACGAGCGCTGCCGCAATGAGGAGCCGGAACTGCGCAGCATTCCCGGCCGCCAGGTAAAATGTCACACGCCGCTGGATGATGCGGGGAGGCCGACCGTATGAGCCAGAATCAACCTTTACTGCAGGCCACCGATCTGAAGAAGTACTACCCGGTGAAAAAGGGCCTGTTTGCGCCGGAACAGCTGGTGAAAGCGCTGGACGGCGTCTCCTTTACGCTGGAGCGCGGCAAGACGCTGGCAGTGGTGGGGGAGTCCGGCTGTGGCAAATCCACGCTGGGCCGCCTGCTGACGATGATCGAAACGCCGACCGACGGCGAGCTGTTTTATCAGGGGCAGGATCTGCTGCAGCCGGACGCCACGGCGGAAAAGCTGCGCCGGCAGAAGATCCAGATTGTGTTCCAGAATCCTTACGGATCGCTCAACCCGCGTAAAAAGGTCGGGCAGATCCTGGAGGAGCCGCTGCTGATCAACACGCCGCTCAGCGCCGCCGAACGGCGGGAGAAAGCGTTGGCGATGATGGCCAAGGTCGGGCTGAAGACCGAGCATTACGACCGCTACCCGCACATGTTCTCCGGCGGTCAGCGGCAGCGTATCGCCATCGCCCGCGGGCTGATGCTGAACCCGGACGTGGTGATCGCCGATGAGCCGGTCTCCGCGCTGGACGTGTCGGTGCGGGCGCAGGTGCTGAACCTGATGATGGACCTGCAGCAGGAGCTGGGGCTGTCCTACGTGTTTATTTCGCACGACCTGTCGGTGGTGGAGCATATCGCCGACGAGGTGATGGTGATGTACCTGGGCGCTGCGTGGAGAAGGGCAGTAAGGACGCCATTTTCAACAATCCGCGCCATCCGTATACGCAGGCGCTGCTGTCGGCGACGCCGCGCCTGAACCCGGACATGCGTCGGGAGCGCATCAAGCTGAGCGGCTAGCTGCCCAGCCGATGAACCCGCCGCCGGGCTGCGCGTTCAACGCCGCTGCCGCCGGGCGTTCGGCGCCTGCACGCAGCGTCAGCCGCAGCTGCGGCAGTATGGCGAGCAGATGGTGGCGTGTTTTGCCGTCGATCAGGATGAGGAGCGCGGCTAATCCGCGTAAAAAGGCAGGGGCCGCCTCGGCGGCTTCTGCTGGTTAAATAAGACCGTCGGCGGTGGACGGAGAAAGGAGGCGGCCACGTTGACGGCTCGCGGAAACGTTAAATAACCTCGCCTGTTTATGTTAATAAATAGCGAAACCATGCAGGATAGCTAGCAGGGTAATTATTTTTTTAACGCGATCAAAGAGCAAAATAGTATTTATATTCAGAATGTTCCTAACCGTGTTTTTACCCTCGTGAAAATAAAACGGGCGCATATTGTATGCGCCCGTTTGTTATTTAAGACTCGCGTTATTGCGGGTAAGGCACCCAGTCGCCGCCGTTAAGGCGAATATAGATTTTTCCCTGATACTCCATCACCACCGCATTATCATTTTCTGAAATGGGCGCGGTCTGCGGCAGGCCCTGGGTCAGCGTCTGCCAGTCCACCCGATCGGCGCTGAAGGCTTTGCCGTCGACCAGGCGCGCCACCAGTTCGGAAATCGCCAGATAGCTGCTTGGCGTTTTCACCTGCAGCGGGCTGCCGGGGTGCGCCGCGCTCATGCCGACCAGCTTAATGCCGACCGGAATATGGGTGATGCTCGGGCTGGGGATATCGCGCAGGCCGGACATCTGCATTTTGTCGCCGACCAGCGCCGCGCCGTGCTCCGGCACGATAACCACCATCACTTTACGGCCGGATTTCTCCAGCTGGTCGAGGAAGGTGTTCAGCTGATCGAACAGCTGCTGCGCGCGCGGCGCGTATTCGGCGGTCTTTTTCGAGCCGACGGCGCGGTTGCCGTCGTGCAGCGGAATCAGGTTGAAGAAGGTCGCGGTGCGCGCCTCGCCGCCGTTTTGCTGCTGCTCCAGCCAGCGGTTCAGCAGCTGCAGGTCGTTGTAAATCGGTTCGCCGTCAAACGAGGCCAGCTCATTGCCGATGCCGGCCTGCGACATCAGCGGCGCCTGCATATCGCCCTGCTCGCGCAGCTCTTTCAGGTAGTTGCCGAACACGCCGGAGTGGTCCATCATCAGCTGCTCTTTGAAGCCAAGTTTCGCCAGATTATCAAACAGATAGCACTGCTGATTCACCGGCTGGTACAGGTCGCGGTGCGACGTCTGGCCGCAGCTGGCGCGCAGCAGACGAATCGACGCCGGGCCGCTGTAGGCGGTCGCCGAGTTGAAGTTGTCGAACATGATGTCCATTTTGGACCACAGCGGGTGGTTCTGCAGCCCGGAGGCCTCAATGTCTGACCAGGCCAGCGAGCAGATATTGATCACCAGCAGGTCGAACGGCTGGGCATCGGCCGGCAGCGACGCCGGGAAGGCGGTGGCGCGCTTTTTCTCCAGCTGATAGAACTGGTCGAGGTAGGCCGTCAGATTGGCGCTGGTCGGCGGCCCGCTGGCGACGGGCTGCTGACCGTCGGCCTCGCCGGCACCGGGTGTCGGCGTGGCTGAAGGCGGCGGCGTGGCGGCGGTGCTGGGAGCGGATGGCAGCAGCGAAAACGCCGGGCCGCCGACCGCCAGCAGATTGAGCCACACCAGCGCCGCGACGGTAAACACCGTCACGCGGACCCACTGCGATAGGAACAGGTAGCCGATCAGCGCCACAAAGGCCGCGCCGACCATCTGCCAGTTGATAAAGCGCGTTACCAGTTCCAGCAGGTAGTCGGCGCTGAAGCCGGCCAGCTGCGAGCCCTGGCTGAGAATGCTGCTGAGGCCCGGCAGCCAGGTGTCGTGATAAAACAGCGCGATGCCGATCGGCACCGCCAGCCAGTGACGCCAGCGGTGCAGCCGCAGTGAGGGGATCGGCATCAGCAGGAAGGCCATAAACACCAGGTTGGCCAGCGGGTGGAAGTTCAGATAGCCGAACCACAGCAGGCCGAATTTAATCAGAAAATAGTAGTTCCAGCCGCCGAGACCGCGCCAGTAGCGCCACAGCGCGTGCGTGGTGTGCGTCGTGTTTTTATCGTTCATTGCGGTTTCTTACGCTTAATCTGAGAGGTGGAACCGTCGCGCGACCACAGTCCGGCCGACTGCAGGTAACGCGGTGAAAGAACACGGTTTTTCATATTCCGCCAGCCGTGGGGAAAGCGGCGGCGCAGCGCATAGCCCAGGGGAAGAAAGATAATGGCGCACAGCAGCACCAGCTGCACAATGTCGTCCAGATTGATCATGCCGGTTTCTCCTGAGCGGCGGACAGGGTGATGGCGACCGGCCGGCGGCGCTCGGGCGGCGCGGCGTCCGCGCTTTTCGCCGCCGCGCCGGCGACGATCGGCGTTTCCTGCCGGGCGGGGCGGCGATGCCCTGCGCCATGCGTTTGATTTCCGAGTTGATATCGGCGTCCTGATACCACACCACGCGGTTGCTGAAGGCTTCCTCCACCGGCAGGCGCAGGATATGCCGCAGCGCGGTGTCCAGGTCGTTGATGCGGCAGGTGGAAAGGAACAGCAGCAGCCGTCCCTGCGCTACGGTCATCACGTCGCCGAAGCGGCGCAGCTGACACAGCGTCATCGCCTGCTCGGCGCGCAGCCCCGGCGCCGGACGCAGCGCCACCATCACGCCTTTGCCGTCTTCCGGCAGCAGGGTATTGCCCATCAGCGAATGCACCGCCGCGGTGAAGTCATCGGGACGCAGGTAGCCCTTCAACTGCAGCGGACGCAGGCCGGACAGCAGCACGTCGATATCCGTCGGCACGTGGCGCGAGAAGCGCTGCCCCTGGATGCCTTCCAGCATGGTGAGAAAACGCGACAGCGGCGCGACGTGCGGTACGATCAGGTTGGCGCCGCAGGCCAGCAGCAGGCGTTCGTCGCTGTAGCGCAGGCTGGCGCGCATTTCGCGCACCACGATTTTCAACCCGTTGCCGCGCTGCCGGCGCAGGCTGTGGATCTGCTGCGCCAGCGTCTCAATCTCTTCGCTGTGGTACAGGGCGAACACCAGCGTGGCGGACAGCATCAGCATGCCCTGCTGCGCCAGCTGGGCGTTGTTTGCCAGCAGCTGCCAGTTGGCTGACAGCGGCGGCGCGCCTTCCAGCACGCGCTGCTCCGCCAGATAGAGGTGGTCGTCGTTGCGCGCGGCGCTGGGAACGGGTTTTTGGTCGTCTTCCCCCTGCCAGCCCTGCTGTGCGGCGTACAGCGTCAGCAGCTGGTTGGCGTTGACGCCGCTTGCCGTCCCCCACCAGTTCACCAGGTATTGCGCGCTGTCCTGCTGCCACTGCAGGTTGGCCAGCCCGTCCAGCACGCGGTGCTGCGCCGCCAGCTGGCCACGCAGTTTATTCACGCCGTTGCCGTGGCTGAGCACCACCAGGGTGCACTGGCGGCGGCGCAGCCAGTGGCCCAGTTCGCGCAGCCAGGCGTGAATTTCGTCGCGGGTGAAGGTCTGCCACAGGCTGGCGTGGGCCAGCAGGATCAGCAGGCGGTTGCGCGGTTTCAGCGCGCGCGTCAGATCGTCGCTGAGGCTCAGCAGCGCGGCTTTTTTTTCCGGCAGGGTGTACAGCGGCAGCTTGTGCAGCGCCGGCGACGCCAGGTCATTCAGCAGCGCGTCGGGTCGCTCGCCGCTGCAGATTAAGGCGGCGCGGCTGTCGGCGGATTGCGCGGCGATGATCTGACGGCAAAGCAGGTTGGCGTCGAGTTGGCGGTCGCTATTAATCCAATAAAATCCAGGGGACTGCATGACAGAAAGTTCTTCCCAAATCTGTCGTATTCCTAATGAGAAAGAGTGCGCCATAGGTTTTTCTACTTTCGTTGAAAGCGTCGCGGGTCAATAACTGGCAACTGGATTAAACTAATAAACGATTGTAACATTGCCATCAATAATAACAAATTCACCACCCGATCAATAATGTCCGTTAGGATTCATCTTATTGGGCATTTCTTTCCATATCATTGCTATAGTTATGTAATCTTAGCCTATTTTCAGAGAGCGCAGGATGGATAATCAATTAATACGCACCGATGCGGATTTATCGCCGGAAATGCCGGATGACCTGCAGGCGCTGCGTCACGCTTTCTCCTTACCCCCATTACGTTATATCGATATTTTGCAGCAGGAACGTTTAATGCAAACGATGGCGCATTGGCCGCTGCTGGATGAATTGTCCAAAGAATCAGGGAGTCACTAATTTATGCCGGTAATTGCGCTGCAGGGGATGCGGGGCGGAATAGGAACGACGTCGGTAACGGCGGCGCTGGCCTGGGCATTTCAGCAATTGGGCGAATCGGTGCTGGCGATTGACTGCTCGGCGGATAATTTACTGCGCCTGCATTTCAACACGCCGTTCGCGCTGGCGCGCGGCTGGGCGCGTGCGGAGCTGGACGGCGACGACTGGCGGCAGGGGGCGATGCGCTATAGCGAAAACCTCGACTTTCTGCCGTTCGGCCGGCTGGACGCCGCCGAGCGGCGTAACCTGCCGCCGGCCTCGTGGCGGGAAAAGATCCGTCAGCTGCAGGCGGCCGGGCGCTATCGCTGGATCCTGCTGGACGTGCCGGCGGGCGACGATGCGCCGGCGCGACAGGCGCTTGACGCCGCCGACCGGGCGCTGGTGCTGCTGACGCCTGACGCCAACTGCCACACGCGCCTGCATCAGCAGCCGCTGCCGGCGCACGGCCATTTTCTGATTAATCATTACAACCCGCACAGCCAGCTGCAGCAGGATCTGCATCAGCTGTGGCTGCAGAGCCTGCCTAACCTGCTGCCGGTGATGGTGCACCGCGACGAGGCGCTGGCGGAGGCGCTGGCGATGAAACAGCCGCTGGGAGAGTACCGCCCGGAAAGCCTGGCGGCGGATGAAATTCTGACGCTGGCCAACTGGTGCCTGCTGCACCTGCAGGACGGCGCCGCATGAGCCGGGTGATGAACCTGCTGTTGATGCCGCCGGTCTATCAGGCGGTGCAGGCGCGCTATCGCGGCTACCGGCGCAGCGGTTCATCGGCGCTGACCGCCCTGCTGACCACGCTGCTGGTGGTCTGCGGCTGGACGCTGCTGCGCTTTGAGTCGCCGGCCTGGCAGCGCATCCGCGCCGGCCGGGCTTACTGGTTCCCGCACCTGTCCCCAGCCGGCCGCGTCCGGCCGACGCGCTGCGCTATCTGCTGCAGGCGCTGTGGCTGCTGCTGTTTCGCAGCGGACGCGTCCGCGCACGCGGTTTACCTTCAGCGGCTGGCGCAGCCTGCGCCTGCGCTACCTCAATGCGATGCAGCGCCTGCCGCACCGGCTGGCGGAGGCCGGCGTCGAGCAGCGGACCACGGCGCGCCTGGGGCGGATGAACCGCCATGTGCGCCGCATCCTGTTTATCTTGGCCGGCGTGCTGGCGGCGCTGCTGGCGCTGCTGTGCATCTCCCAGCCGTTCGACCTGTCGGCGCAGTTTGTGTTTGTGCTGCTGCTGTGGGGGATTGCGCTGGTGGTGCGGCGGGTGCCGGGGCGTCTGCCGGCGCTGATGCTGATCGTGCTGTCGCTGACCGTCTCCTGCCGCTATCTGTGGTGGCGCTATACCGCCACGCTGAACTGGGATGACCCGCTCAGCCTGACCTGCGGCCTGCTGCTGCTGGTGGCGGAAACCTACGCCTGGGTGGTGCTGGTGCTGGGCTATTTCCAGACCGTGTGGCCGCTGAACCGTCAGCCGGTCGAGATGCCGCCGGACAGTAGCCGCTGGCCGACGGTCGACCTGATGGTGCCGACCTACAACGAAGATCTCAGCGTGGTGAAGCCGACCATCTACGCCGCGCTAGGCATCGACTGGCCGCGTGACAAGCTGAATATCTTTATTCTGGACGACGGCAACCGTCCGGAGTTCCGCGCCTTCGCCGAGGAGGTGGGGGTGAAATACATTGCGCGCGCGACGCACGAGCATGCCAAGGCCGGTAATATCAACCACGCGCTGCAGCACGCCGACGGCGAATTCGTGGCGATTTTCGACTGCGACCACGTGCCGACGCGCTCTTTCCTGCAGCTGACCATGGGCTGGTTCTTTAAAGACAGCAAGCTGGCGATGCTGCAGACGCCGCACCACTTCTTCTCGCCGGATCCGTTTGAGCGCAACCTGGGACGGTTCCGCCAGACGCCGAACGAAGGCACGCTGTTTTACGGGCTGGTGCAGGACGGCAACGATATGTGGGACGCCACCTTCTTCTGTGGCTCCTGCGCCATTTTGCGGCGTACGGCGCTGGATGAGATCGGCGGCATCGCGGTGGAAACCGTCACGGAGGACGCCCACACCTCGCTGCGTCTGCACCGTCTGGGCTACACCTCGGCCTATATCCGCATTCCGCAGGCGGCCGGGCTGGCGACCGAAAGCCTGTCGGCGCATATCGGCCAGCGCATCCGCTGGGCGCGCGGCATGGTGCAAATCTTCCGGCTGGATAATCCGCTGTTCGGCAAGGGGCTGAAGCTGGCGCAGCGCCTGTGTTACGCCAACGCTATGCTGCACTTCCTGTCGGGCATTCCGCGGCTGATCTTCCTGACCGCGCCGCTGGCGTTTCTGCTGCTGCACGCCTATATCATTTTCGCCCCGGCGCTGGCCATCGCGCTGTACGTGCTGCCGCATATGATCCACTCCAGCCTGACCAACTCGCGTATTCAGGGCAAATACCGCCACTCGTTCTGGAGCGAAATCTACGAAACGGTGCTGGCGTGGTATATCGCCCGGCCGACCACCGTGGCGCTGTTTAACCCGCACAAGGGCAAGTTCAACGTCACCGCCAAGGGCGGACTGGTGGCCGAGGAGCACGTCGACTGGGTGATCACCCGGCCGTATATGGCGCTGGTGCTGTTGAACCTGGCCGGCCTGTGCTTCGGCATCTGGCGCATGATGTACGGCCCGGCGGACGAGGTGATGACGGTAATCGTCAGCCTGGTGTGGGTGCTGTACAACATGACCATTCTCGGCGGGGCAGTGGCGGTGGCGGTGGAAGCCAAGCAGGTGCGTCAGTCGCACCGGGTGGAAATCGCCATGCCGGCCGCGCTGTCGTGTGAGGACGGCCACCTGTATCCCTGCACGCTGCGCGATTACTCCGACGGCGGCGTCGGCGTGGAGATGCGCCTGCCGGATCGGCTGAAAGAGGGCGACAAGGTCGGGCTGCTGCTGCGGCGCGGCCGGCAGGAGTACAGCTTCCCCTGCGTGGTGACGCGCGCCTTCGGCGCCAAGGTCGGGCTGCGGATGGTGGCGCTGACCACCCGTCAGCATATTGATTTTATTCAGTGCACGTTTGCCCGCGCCGATACCTGGGCGCTGTGGCAGGACGGATTCCCTGAGGACAAGCCGATCGACAGCCTGCGCGACGTGCTGGCGCTGGGTTTCCGCGGCTACCTGCGGATGGCGGACTATGCGCCGCCGCGGGTGCGCGGCGTGCTGGTCGGCGCGATGTCGCTGCTGAGCTGGCTGCTGTCGTTTATCCCGCACGGCGTCGGGCGCAGCGCGACGTTCAGCCAGAAAGAAACCGTGGTGTAGGCCGTGTAACAACAGCCGGCGGGCTTCCGCGCCGGCGCTAACTTTGATGATGATACGATGACGAGAAAAATTACCTGGTTAACCGCGCTGGCCTTAGGCATCAGTACGTTGTCGCAGGCCGCACCCGCCACCGCCCCGGACGTGACGCCGCCGGCGGCGAATGCCGATGCGCAGCTCAGCCCGGCCGTGCCGCAGGACCCGAACGCGCCGGTGCGCGACGTGCAGCTGCCGTTCGCGCAGATTGCGCCGCCGCCGGGCGCCTTTACCCTGCGCGGCACCCGCCCGGACGGACAGATTGAGTTCGGCGTGCGCAGCGACGAGGTGGTGTCGCAGGCGCAGCTGGACCTGGAGTTTACGCCGTCGCCGGCGCTGATCCCGGTGGAGTCGCACGTCAAAGTGTATCTCAACGACGAACTGATGGGCGTCACCACCCTGGGCAAAGAGCAGATGGGCAAGCCCAATCGCGTCCAGATGGCCATCGATCCGCGCTATATCAGCGATTTTAACCGCGTGAAGCTGGTATTTGTCGGCCACTATCAGAACATCTGTGAGAACCCGGCCAGCACCGCGCTGTGGCTTGACATCGGCAAGGGCAGCTCGCTGAAGCTGCGCTATCAGACGCTGCCGCTGAAAAACGATCTGTCGCACTTTCCGGAACCGTTCTTCGACAGCCGCGACAACCGTCCGCTGACGCTGCCGATGGTGTTCGCCGGCCAGCCGGATATCACCCAGCAGCGCGCCGCCGGCATCCTCGCTTCCTGGTTCGGCAGCAAGGCGCAGTGGCGCGGACAATCCTTCCCGACGCTGTTTAATCAGCTGCCGGAACGCCATGCGGTGGTGTTCGCCACCAATACCCGGCGGCCGGACTTCCTGCGCGACTACCCGGACGTGAAAGGCCCGACGGTGGAGATGATCAGCCACCCGGATAATCCCTACGTCAAGCTGCTGCTGATCCAGGGGCGCGACGACAACGATCTGGTGACGGCGGTGAAGGGCATCGCCCAGGGCAATATCCTGTTCCGCGGCCAGAACGTGCTGGTGGAGAAGGTGGAGCAGCTGCAGCCGCGCCAGCCGTACGACGCGCCGAACTGGGTGCGCACCGACCGGCCGATGACCTTTACCGAGCTGCAGCAGTATGCCGAACAGCTGCAGACCAGCGGCATTCAGCCCGGTCCGATTTCGCTGACCATGAACCTGCCGCCGGACCTGTATCTGATCCGCAGCACCGGCATCGATATGCACCTGAAATATCGCTACACCCCGCCGCGCATTCAGGACGGCTCGCGGCTGAACGTCAGCCTGAACAACCAGTTTATGCAGGCGTACTCGCTGCTGCCGGAGCGCGAGCAGGGCGCGCAGCTGCTGCGCCTGCCGCTGACGCAGGGGCTGATCGATTCGGATAAGAACATCAATATCCCGGCGCTGCGGCTGGGAGCGATCAACCAGCTGCGCTTCGATTTCGATTACACCACGCTGCTGGCCAGCGGCGCGGAAGGGCGCTGCGAGACGTACTCCTTTACGCAAAACCACGCGGTGATCGACGGCAGTTCGACCATCGACTTCTCCGGCTACCGCCACTTTATGGCGATGCCGGACCTGCGCGCCTTCGCCAACGCCGCATTCCCGTTCAGCCGCCTGGCGGATCTGTCGCAGACGCTGGTGCTGGTTAACAAACAGCAGCAGCCGGCGCAGGTCAGCGCGCTGCTGAACGCGCTGGGCAATATCGGCGCGCAGACCGGCTATCCGGCGCTGGCGGTTAAACTGAGCGACGACTGGTCGCAGGCCAAACAGGCGGACAGCGATCTGCTGCTGATCGGCGCCATCCCGCCGGAGCTGCGCGACGATAAGAAAGTCAGCCTGCTGGTGGATGCGACGCAGAGCTGGGTGAAACAGCCGCGTCGCCAGCCGGCGCTGCCGGTGACGGAGGCGCAGGCGGAGGATACGCAGGCCGACAGCAAAACCAGCATACGTTCGGAAGGGGCGATGTCGGCGATTATCGGCGTGCAGTCGCCGTTCGACAAACAGCGCAGCATGGTGGCGCTGCTGGCCGACAGCCCGCGCGGCTATGAGCTGCTGAACAATGCGCTGCTGGACAGCGGCAAGCGCGCCGCGGTGTTCGGCTCGGTGGCGGTGATCCGCGAATCCGGCGTCAACAGCCTGCGGGTGGGCGATATCTATTACGTCGGCCATCTGCCGTGGTGGGAGCGCGTCTGGCATGCGCTGTCGACCCATCCGGTGCTGCTGGCGGTGCTGGCGGTGGTGGTGGTGGTGATCCTGGCGCTGATGCTGTGGCGCGCCCTGAAGGCCTACAGCCGTCGCCGACTGTCGCCGGAAGATCGGGATTAACGCCGTGGGCGTGCTGTTGAAATACTCCCTGAGCCTGCTGCTGCTGTGCGCGTTCGGCGCGGCGGCCGGCTGCGACTGGCCGGCCTGGCAGCGCTATAAGCAGGACTACATCAGCGCGGGCGGCCGGGTGATCGACCCGAGCACGCCCAACCGCATCACCACCTCGGAAGGGCAGAGCTACGGCCTGTTCTTCGCGCTGGTGGCCGGCGATCGTCCGGCCTTTGACCGACTGCTGAGCTGGACCGAAGACAATCTGGCGCAGGGCGATCTCAGCGCCCGCCTGCCGGCCTGGCTGTGGGGGGAAAATGAGAACAAGCAGTGGACGGTGCTGGATGATAATTCGGCGTCCGATTCCGATCTGTGGATCGCCTACAGCCTGCTGGAAGCCGGCCGCCTGTGGGACAGCCGCCGCTACCAAACGCTGGGCACCCTGCTGCTACAGCGCATTGCGCGCGAAGAAGTGGCGGATATCCCCGGGCTGGGGCCGATGCTGCTGCCCGGCAAGGTCGGCTTTGTGAAGGACGACGGCTGGCGGCTCAACCCGAGCTACCTGCCGCCGCAGCTGCTGGCGCGCTTTGCCGCGCTGCGCGGGCCGTGGCGGGCGATGCAGCAGTCGAATCAGCGGCTGTGGCTGGAGACCGCGCCGCACGGCTTCTCGCCGGACTGGGTGGTATGGCGCAAGACGCAGGGATGGCGGGCCGACGCGGCCAAGCCGAACGTCGGCAGCTATGACGCCATCCGCGTCTATCTGTGGGCGGGCATGCTGGCGGATGACGATGCGCACAAAGCTGCGCTGGTGCGGCGTTTCCAGCCGATGGCGCAGCTGACCGCGCAGCAGGGCGTGCCGCCGGAAAAAACCGATACCGCCAGCGGTAAAACCAGCGGCAACGGCCCGGTGGGCTTTTCCGCCGCCCTGCTGCCGCTGCTGGCGCACCAGCCTGAGGCGCTGGCGGCGCAGCGACAGAAAATTATCGACCACCCGCCGGGCAACGACGCCTACTTCAGCGCGTCGCTGACGCTGTTCGGCCAGGGCTGGGATGAACAACGTTACCGTTTTAACCGTCAGGGTGAACTGCAACCTTCCTGGGATCGCCAATGCGCAACTTCAGAATAAATTGGCTGGGGCTGTTTCCCCTGAGTCTGGCCCTGCTGCCGCCGGCGCTGGGGGCGGACGCCGTACCGCCTGAACAGTGGCTGCTGGAGCAGGTGCGGGTTGGTGAAGCCAGCCATAAAGATGAGCTGGTGCGCCAGTCGCTGCACCGGCTGGAGCTGATGGACCCGAATAACCCCGAGGTGATTGCCGCGCGCATGCGTCTGGCGCTGCGTCAGGGCAATCAAGTGCTGGCGCAGCAGCAGCTGGAAAAATTGAAGGGCGTCGCGCCGCAGTCGAGCGCCTACCGACAGGCGCAGATGAATATGCTGCTGACCCAGCCGGAAACGCGGCAGCAGCTGCAGCAGGCGCGGCTGATGGCGACCGCGGGACGGCTGCCGGAGGCGAAGGCGGCCTACGACGCGCTGTTCAAGGGCGAGCCGCCGACGCTCGATCTGGCGATCGAATACTGGCGGCTGGTGGCCCGGCTGCCGGGACAGGAGCCGGCGGCGACGAGCAAGCTGCAGGCGCTGGATAAGCAGTATCCCGGCAGCGTGCCGCTGCGTATGGCGCTGGCGCGCATGCTGTTCAGCCAGGACAAGGACGCGCAGGCCTATGCGCAGCTGCAGCGGGTGGCGGCGGACAGCGCCGGACGTGGCGAAGCCGCCGACCTGTGGCTGGATAAGGTGAAGGCGATGCCGGTCAGCAGTGACAGCGTGGCGGCGCTGAACCGTTTTCTCGGCGTGTTCACCAGCGGCGAGCAGGCCGACAGCGCCCGTCAGGAGCTGGCGCGGCAGCAGACGCTGCTGGCGGATCCGGCCTATCAGGCGCGGGCGCGCGGACTGGCGCAGGTGGGTAAGGGCGGCGGCCGCGCCGCGATCCCGGAACTGAAAAAGGCGCTGGCCGCCGCGCCGGACGACCCGGAAGTGCTGGGAGCGCTGGGGCTGGCCTATGCGCGCGCCGGCAACCGCGCACAGGCCATCGCGCTGTTTCGTCAGGCGCAGCAGGCCGACAAGAGCGGCTATGACGGCGGCAAATGGCAGAGTCTGATTAAAACCAACAGCTACTGGCTGGCGATTGCCGAAGGCGACCGGGCGCTGAAGGCGGGCAATCTGACGCGGGCGCAGCAGCAGTATCAGCGGGCGCGGCAGATCGACGCCGACGACAGCGATGCGCTGATCGGCCTCGCCGACGTGGCGGTGGCGCGCAACGACGATGCGGCGGCGGAGCGCTATTACCAGCAGGCGCTGCGCCTCGACCGCAGCAGCGGCAGCGCGGTGCGCGGGCTGGCGAATATCTACCAGCGCCAGTCGCCGCAGAAGGCGCTGGCCTATCTCAACGGCCTGCCGCGCGCGCAGCAGCAGCAAATGCGTGGCACGCTCGATCGCCTGCGGCTCGATATGCTGAAACAGGAGGCCGAGGCGCTGGCGCAGCGGCAGCAGTGGCATCAGGCGGCGGAGAAATACCGTCAGGCGCAGCAGCAGGATCCGGACGACGTCTGGCTGACCTACCGCTATGCGCAGGCGCTGCGTCAGGCCGGGCAGCCGCAGCAGGCCGACGCCCTGTTCCGCACGCTGGCGCAGCGCCAGCCCGATAACCCGCAGCAGGCGTACGCCTACGGCCTGTACCTCTCCGCCAGCGATCGCGACCGGCAGGCGCTGGCGCAGCTGGATACGCTGCCCAGGGCGCGCTGGAACGACGATATCCGCCAGCTGGCGCAGCGGCTGCGGCTGCAGGCGACGCTGGACCATGCCGAACAGCTGCGCAGCGGCGGCGATGAGGCGGCGGCGGTCGCCTACCTGAAGCGGCAGCCGGCGGCGACGCGGATCGATCTGACGCTGGCGGACTGGGCGCTGGCGAACGGCGACTACCAGAGCGCGCTGGCGGACTACCGGCGCGTGCGGGCGCGCGAACCGCATAACCCGGACGCGCGGCTGGGCGAGATTGAAGCCTATGTGGCGCAGGGCGATCTGCCGGCGGCGCGTCAGCGGCTGCAAGACGCCGCGCCGGAGCAGGATGCTTCGCTCAACAGCCGGCGGCGCGAGGCCAACGCCTGGCGCGCGGTGGGCGAACGGCAGAAGGCGGGCGAGATTTTCAGCCGGCTGAAGACGGCGGCGGCGCAGGAAGAAAACGGCCAGGGCAAGGCGCTGATCTACCGCGACGCGGCCCGGTTGGAGCGCGAACAGCGGCAGCCAGGGCTGGCGCGGCAGGATTATCAGCAGGCGATGGTCGCCGGCGGCATCGCGCCGGCGGCGCCGCAGAGTAACGACGATTACACCCTGCTGACGCGCAATACGCCGGGCGATGACTGGCTCAGGCGCGGCATTCGCGCCGACGCGGCGGATCTGTACCGTCAGCAGGACGTGAACCTGACGCTGGACCACGACTACTGGGGCTCCAGCGGCACCGGCGGCGTGTCCGACTATCAGGCGCATGACACCATGCTGCAGGCGGACCTGCCGCTGTATGACGGGCGCGCCTTCCTGCGCACCGATACCGTCCAACTGAGCGCCGGGCGCTTCTCCACCCGCGACGGTAAATCCTACGAAACCTTCGGCACCTGCCACGACGTGGGCTGCAGCGGCGATGAGCGGCAGAAAACCCGCGGCACCAGCGTGGCGGCGGGCTGGCAGAACGACCGCTGGCAGGCGGATATCGGCACCACGCCGATGGGCTTTGAGGTGGTCGACTGGGTCGGCGGCCTGGCCTACAGCGGCGACTGGCGGCATATCGGCTGGACGCTCGGCGCCTCGCGGCGGCCGATCTCCAGCTCGCTGCTGGCCTTCGGCGGCACCCGCGATCCGCATACCGGCAAAACCTGGGGCGGCGTACGCGCCACCGGCGTCAGCCTGAGCGCCAGCTACGACCGGGGCGAGGCGCACGGCGTCTGGGCCGACCTCAGCGCCCATCAGCTGACCGGCAAAAACGTGGCGGATAACCAGCGCGAACGCCTGATGGCCGGCTATTACTACAAGCTGATCAACGAGGATAACCGGCGGGCGACGATCGGCCTCAATACCATGCTGTGGCACTACCAGAAGGATCTGAGCGGTTATTCGCTGGGGCAGGGCGGCTATTATAGCCCGCAGCGCTACATGTCGCTGGCGCTGCCGGTCAACTACCGTCAGCGCACCGAAAACTGGTCGTTTGAGGTGGGCGGCTCGGTATCGCTGTCCCACTCGAAAACCGACAGCCAGCGGCGCTACCCGCTGCAGGGGCTGATCCCGGACTCGCTGCCGGACAAGCAGGCCATCGAAAGCGGCAGCTCCTCCACCGGCGTGGGCTATACGCTGCGCGCCATCGTCGAGCGCCGCCTGACGTCGCACTGGACGCTCGGCGCCGGCGTGGATATTCAGCAGGCGAAGGACTATACGCCAAGCCATGCGCTGCTTTATCTGCGCTATTCGCTGGGCGGCTGGCAGGGCGATCTGGATCTGCCGCCGCAGCCGTTAACGCCGTACGCCGACTTCAAGTAGCGCGGCCGGCCGCGCGGCGTTACCGCTGGCTAAACGCCGCGCCGGCCCTTTCTCAATCTCCGTCCGGAGCCGGAAAGAATCAGAAAGATTCAGAGTGTCGCCCGCAGGGGAGTTTTGCTACCCTGTGTGCAGGTTAGGAAAAGACTGAAACCCGCGTATTTCTAAGTTCTTCCATAACAATGGCAAGATAAAAACACGCAGCGATCGCGTATACTCGAACCGGTTCAAAAGGGCGTGGCGTGACTCTCGTCCCTGATTATTCTTTCAGTCCGATTAACGGAGAGCAGATTTGCGCGTCAGGCGTTCATTAACGATTAAGCAGATGGCAACGGTGTCCGGCGTGGCGCTGGTGACGATCTGTATTTTTATCGTGATTCAGTTATTCCATTTTGTGCATCAGCGCAGGGATGACTACGCCCAGCAACTGGAGAATATCGCCCATTCGGTGCGTCAGCCTTTGGCGGACGCGGTGCTGCGCATGGATATGCAGGAAAGCAAGCGCGTGCTGAACTCGCTGCTGCCGGTCGGCATCCTGACGCAGGCGGATATCGTCCTGCCGAATGAGCTGCAGGCGCTGCACGCCAACTTCCCGCCGGAGCGTCCGGTGCCGGCGGCGATCGCGCGGCTGTTCGACCTGCCGGTGCGCATCTCGGTGCCGCTCTATTCGCTGGAGCGGGTGCCGGCCAACCCGCAGCCGCTGGCCTATCTGGTGCTGCAGGCCGACTCCTACCGCATGTACAAATTTATCCTCAGCGCGCTGTCGACCATGCTGTCGACCTATCTGCTGCTGGCGCTGATCCTGTCGGTCGCCATTACCTGGTGCATGAACCGGCTGATGGTCTACCCGCTGCGGGCGATGGCGAAAGAGCTGGAAAATATCTCTGAAGAGGATGCGCCGTATCACCAGCTGATGCTGCCGACGCTGCATCAGGATGACGAACTGGGTCTGCTGGTGCGCAACTACAACCGCAATCAGCAGCGGCTGGCGCGAGCGTATGCGGATATGAGCCGCCTCAGCACGCGCAACTCGGTCACAGGGCTGCCGAATCAGGTGCTGCTGACCGCCCTGCTGGAGCAGCACATCGCCTCGGGCCTGCGTCCCCAGCGCTTTAACCTGCTGGTGATCGGTATTGAAACGCTGCATGAGGCGACCGGCATCCTGTCGCTGCGGCAGCGGGAAAGCCTGCTGCTGGCGCTGACGGAAAAGCTGCGTCAGTGCCTGGATAAGGATTCGCTGCTGGCGCAGCTGAGCAATGCCGAGTTCGCCATTCTGGCGAAGGGCGTTGAACGGCCGTTTCACGCCATGCAGTTGGCGCAGCGCATCATGCGGCAGATCAACGCGCCGCTGGAGGTCGAGTCGCTGTCGCTGCGGCCGAGCGCCAGCATCGGCATCGCCCATTATCTCCAGCCGGGCGAAAACGCCGAGCAGCTGCTGCGCAGCGCCATGTCGGCGATGATGTCGGCCCACCGCGACGGCAAGAACCGCATCCTGTTCTTTGAGCCGCGGCTGACGGAGCGCACGCAAAAACGCCTGACGCAGGAAAGCGAAATTCTGCACGGCATCGAACATAACCAGTTTGCCCTGTTCCTGCAGCCGCAGATGGCGATGCGCAGCAACGCGCCGATCGGCGCGGAGGCCCTGCTGCGCTGGCAGCAGTATGACGGCAGCTTCAGCCTGCCGGCGGATGTCATTCCGCTGGCGGAGGAGCTGGGGGTGATGGTGCCGCTGGGCAACTGGGTGCTGGAAGAGGCCTGCCGCATCGTGGCCGACTGGCGGGCGCGGGGCATCCGCCTGCCGCTGGCGGTGAATATCTCGCCGCTGCAGATGCGCGACGCCGGATTTATTCCCCACCTGAAACAGCTGCTGGCGCAGCATCAAATCGACCCGCGTCAGCTGCAGCTGGAAATCACCGAGACGGTGCGTATCGACGATTTTGACCACCTGCTGGCGAAGCTGCGCGAGCTGCATGAGCTGGGGCTGTCCATCGCGCTGGATGATTTCGGCATGGGTTATTCCAACCTGCACTACCTCAACCGCTTGAAGAGCCTGCCGGTCGATCAGATCAAAATCGACAAAAGCTTTATCAGCAGCCTGCCGGCGGATGACGCGATGGCGCGCATCATCGGCCAGATTTCGCAGGTGCTGCAGCTGCCGGTGCTGGCGGAAGGGGTGGAGACCGCGGCGCAGCGCGACTGGCTGCTGCAACACGGCATTGAGCACGGTCAGGGCTTCCTGTTCTCAGCGCCGCTGCCGCGCGACGAATTTGAGCGCCGCTTTATCGCAGATGACGACAAATAGGCCGCTATTGCGCCCGTTGGCGGTTATCGGTGTGTTACTGCTCGCATAAATAGAAACTTTTTCTCAACAAGGCCGTAAACAACCCTTATGCTGGCGTCTTGGTTGGCACATCTTGTTACAACCTGCCACATTTGATGACCAAGGGATGCGAAATTCATGGCTGATACTCCTCTGACTCCGTCTACCTCTTCGCCGGCGACGCGCCGCGGGCTGCTGATCCTCGCCGCCGACTGCGTGCTGTTTGCGGTTTTGCTCTACACGCTGCCTTTCTCCCCGAAGGAAAATACCGGCCTGGCGCTGCTGGCGTTTATCGGTATTCTCTGGCTGACCGAGGCGATTCACGTCACCGTGACGGCGCTGCTGGTGCCGGTGATGGCGGTGGCGCTCGGCATGATGAACGTCGATAAGGCGCTGGCGTCGTTCGCCAACCCGACCATCTTCTTGTTCTTCGGCGGTTTTGCGCTGGCGACGGCGCTGCATATCCAGAAGCTGGACCGGCTGATCGCCAACCGGCTGCTGCTGCTGGCCGGCGGCAAAATGCTGCTGGCGGCGCTGATGCTGTTCGGCGCGACGGCGGTGCTGTCGATGTGGATCAGCAATACCGCGACGGCGGCGATGATGCTGCCGCTGGCGATGGGGATTTTGAGCAACCTCGACCGCGAACGCGATCACAATACCTACGTCTTCCTGCTGCTGGGCATCGCCTACAGCGCCAGCATCGGCGGCCTGGGCACCATGGTCGGCAGCCCGCCGAACGCCATTGCCGCGGCGCAGCTGGGGCTGGACTTCATCGGCTGGATGAAGTTCGGCGTGCCGGTGATGATCGTGCTGATGCCGCTGATGGTCGGCACGCTGTACCTGATGATGCGGCCGAACCTGAAGCACCGGTTCAACATTGAGCTGGAAAACTTCCCGTGGACGCGGCCGCGCTGGATCACGCTGGGCATTTTCCTGCTGACGGTGTTCTGCTGGATCCTCAGCAGCCAGATCAGCGCGCTGCTCGGCGGCGTGAAGCAGTTCGATACGCTGGTGGCGGTAGGCGCGGCGGTGCTGATCGGCATCAGCGGCGTGGCCAGCTGGGCGCAGATTCAGCAGAACACCGAATGGGGCGTGCTGATGCTGTTCGGCGGCGGCCTGACGCTGAGCGTGATCCTGAAAGACTCCGGCGCCAGCGCGGTGATGGCCGAGGGCATGGCGTCGCTGTTCGGCGCCAGCCACTGGTTTGTGATTATTCTGGCGGTGGCGGCGTTCATTATTTTCCTCACCGAGTTTACCAGCAATACCGCCAGCGCCGCGCTGCTGGTGCCGGTGTTCGCCACGGTGGCGGAGGCCCTGGGCATGCCGCCAGCGCTGCTGACCATTGTGATCGGCATCGGCGCCTCCTGCGCCTTTATGCTGCCGGTGGCGACGCCGCCGAACGCCATTGTTTACGGCACCGGCGAGATTCGCCAGAGCGAGATGGTCAAGGTCGGGTTCTGGCTGAACATTCTCTGCGTGTTGGTGGTGTCGCTGTTCGCCTGGTTTATCTGGCGCTGACCCCCTGCTGTCGGCGGCGTTATTGCCGCCGGCAGGCTGCCTAGCTCTGCGTGCCGGCCCGCGTGGCCGGACGCCCATCCCCAATATAATCTTCTGTAAAAAGCGCGCGTAAAGCAGGTTTTACGCTGTTTTTTCGTTGCATTTTTGCTGTACCGTTTCAGCTCTTAAATTCATATCAACAATAGGCGAGATCTGAGCAAATTGTTTCCATCCTGTTAGTCGGGTGTTATTTTCGCGCAGGCGTTGAGCAGGCATGAAAAGTACCGATAACCGCCTGTCCGCGTCCCCTTCAAAGGATGTTCATATGAAAAAAAATATCTTTAAGAGCCTTTATTTCCAGGTGCTTATGGCAATTACGCTGGGCGTGCTGCTCGGCCATTTCTACCCTGACCTCGGCGCCCAGATGAAACCTCTGGGCGATGGATTTGTTAAGTTAATCAAAATGATTATCGCGCCGGTGATCTTCTGTACCGTGGTGACCGGCATCGCGGGCATGGAAAGCATGAAGGCCGTCGGCCGTACCGGCGCCATTGCGCTGCTGTACTTTGAGATCGTCAGCACCATCGCGCTGATTATCGGCCTGGTGGTGGTGAACGTGGTGCAGCCGGGGGCGGGCATGAACGTCGACCCGGCCTCGCTGGATGCCAAAGCCGTGGCGGTCTATGCCGAACAGGCTTCGCAGCAGGGGATTATTCCGTTCCTGCTGGATATTATTCCCGGCAGCGTGATCGGCGCCTTCGCCAGCGGCAATATCCTGCAGGTGCTGCTGTTTGCGGTGCTGTTCGGCTTTGCGCTGCACCGCCTGGGCGAAAAGGGGCAGCTGATCTTTAATGTGATCGAAAGCTTCTCCAACGTGATTTTCGGCATCATCAATATGATTATGCGTCTGGCGCCGCTGGGCGCGTTCGGCGCGATGGCCTTCACCATCGGCAAATACGGCGTGGGCACGCTGGTGCAGCTGGGGCAGCTGATTCTGTGCTTCTACCTCACCTGTATTCTGTTCGTGGTGGTGGTGCTGGGGACGATTGCCCGCGCCAAC
Source organism: Serratia rubidaea (assembly GCA_901472405.1). Lineage (GTDB taxonomy): Bacteria > Pseudomonadota > Gammaproteobacteria > Enterobacterales > Enterobacteriaceae > Serratia_B > Serratia_B rubidaea. The sequence goes on from LR590463.1 coordinate 183,810, forward strand.
GGCTTCAGCATCTTTAAGTTTGTTAACTACATCAAAGAGGAACTGCTGATTGTGCTGGGCACCTCGTCGTCCGAATCTGCGCTGCCGCGCATGCTGGACAAGATGGAGCGTCTGGGCTGCAAAAAATCGGTGGTGGGGCTGGTGATCCCGACCGGCTACTCCTTCAACCTGGACGGCACCTCGATTTATCTGACCATGGCGGCGGTGTTTATCGCCCAGGCCACCAACGCCCATATGGATATCATGCACCAGATTACGCTGCTGGTGGTGCTGCTGCTCTCCTCGAAAGGGGCGGCCGGGGTGACCGGCAGCGGCTTTATCGTACTGGCGGCCACCCTGTCCGCCGTGGGGCACCTGCCGGTGGCCGGACTGGCGCTGATTCTGGGCATCGACCGCTTTATGTCGGAAGCGCGCGCGCTGACCAATCTGGTGGGCAACGGCGTGGCGACGGTGGTGGTGGCCAAATGGTGCAACCAACTGGACAGACAGCAGCTGAGAGATACGCTGAATAACAGACGTCCCGCCGGCGCGGCGGACGAGAGCCAGCGCTCGGCGTAACGGGCGCTTTGCAGTAAAACCATCGGCTGCCGCGGCAGCCGATGGCGTTTTTCCACCTTTCCCCGCCGGTAACACCTCGCCAACGACTATTTTTCGCCGCATTGGGTAACATCGAGCAAGGCGCGCGGTCGAACACAATGGTACACTTTCTTCTACTTTCCGCCCCACTGTGAAACTCAGGGCGTGCTTTTATGATTCCAGTGAATGGAATACGTGTATCAAATATAAATTGGATAGCCATTAAGTAGGGGTTCACATGCAGGGCACCAGAATTCATCTTCTTGTGGGGGGGTTGTTGTTGGCGGCCGCCGGCGGCGTGCAGGCTGAGGCGCTGCAACCCGATCCCGCCTGGCAGCAGGGAAAACTGGATAACGGGTTTTCCTGGCAGGTGCTGGATACGCCGCAGCGGCCGAGCGACCGCATCGAACTGCGGCTGCTGGTGAATACCGGCTCGTTGGTCGAATCTGCCCAGCAGATCGGCTTTGCCCACCTGCTGCCGCGCCTGGCGATGGCGAGGACCGAAAGCTCGCCGCAACTGCGTTCGCTGTGGCAGCAGAGCGTGGATGACGAGCGGCCGTTGCCGCCGGCGATCAGTTCGTATGATTTCACCCTCTATAACCTGAGCTTACCGAATAACCGTCCGGATCTGCTGAAAGAGGCGCTGAGCTGGCTGGCGGAAACCGGCGGCAAGCTGCCGATCGACGAGCAGACGGTGCATCAGGTGGTCAATGCCGGCACCGATCCGATCGGCCTGTTCCCGGCCAATACGCAGGACGCCTGGTGGCGTTACCGGCTGAAAGGCTCCACCCTGCTGGCGCACGACCCGGCCAGGCGGTGAAGCGGCCGGTCAACCTGGAACAGCTGAAGGATTTCTACCGGCAGTGGTACACCCCGGACATGATGACCCTGTACGTGGTCGGCCGGGTAGACAGCCGCAGCCTGAGCGAGCAAATTAACAAAACCTTCTCGCCGCTGAGCGGCAAGCGGGAAACGCCGGCCACCATGCCGACCCTGGCGCCGCTGGCGCCGCAGCCGGTCAGCCTGATGAATGAGGCGATTCAGCAGGATATGCTGTCCATTATGTGGGACACGCCGTGGCAGCCGATTCGCGACTCGCAGCAGCTGAGCCGCTACTGGCGCAGCGATCTGGCGCGTGAAGCGCTGTTCTGGCATCTGCAGCGCGCGCTGGAAAAGAGCCCGCAGAAGGATGCGCAACTGGGCTTTGACTGCCGGGTGCAGTATCAGCGTTCGCAGTGCGCCATTCATCTCAACACCGGCAACGCCAACCTGAAGTCCGCGCTGGAGTTTGTGGCGACGGAGATGGCCGCGGTGCGCGATAACGGGCTGAGCCAGCAGGAGTTTGATGATTTACTGGCGCAGAAGCACGATCAGCTGAGCAAGCTGTTCGCCACCTACGCCCGTACCGACACCGACGTGCTGATGAGCCAGCGTCTGCGTTCGCAGCAGAGCGGCGTGGTGGATATCTCGCCGGAGATGTACCAGAAGCTGCGTCAGGCGTTTCCTGGCGTCGCTGACGCCGGAGTCGTTGCATCAGGCGCTGAAACTGCAGCTGTCGCAGGACGCCACGCTGGTGCTGCAGCAGCCGAAAGGCGAAGCGGAAACCAACATGAAGCAGCTGCAGGACGTCTATGACGGCATTATGAGTCCGGCGCCGGCGGTGGTGAGCGACGCGCCGAAGCCGGAAGGCGATGCGGCGACGCCGGACGGCAGCGCGCAGTAACGCACGGGCGGCGCCCTCGCTGCGGGCGCCGCCGGTCAGTTGCGGTACAGCACCTTGATAATGTGGTAGCCGAATTGGGTCTTCACCGGCCCGTACGGCTTGAGCAGCGGAATGCTGAACACCGCTTTATCAAACGCCGGCACCATCGTGCCCTTGTTGAATTCGCCCAGTGAGCCGCCGTTGCGTTTCGACGGGCAGGTCGAATATTTGCGCGCCAGCGTGTCGAAGCTGACGCCGCGCTTGAGTTTGGCCAGCAGCTCATTGGCCAGCTTCTCGTTATCAACCAAAATATGCAGTGCGCATGCGCTCTTCGCCATGGTATTACCCTGTGTGCTTACTGTGGAGGGCGCATTATACCCGTTTTGTCCGGACAGGGCGGCATTGACGCGACGGCTATCAATCTTGCCGGCGCTTTCTGCTACACTGCCTGTCCCACGTTAAGATTGTCGAGCCAGAAAGCCCCCATGCGATTAAACCCCAGCCAACAACAAGCCGTTGAATTCGTTACCGGTCCCTGCCTGGTTCTGGCCGGCGCCGGCTCGGGCAAGACGCGCGTCATCACCAATAAAATCGCCCACCTGATCCACCATTGCGGCTATCAGGCGCGGCATATCGCCGCGGTGACCTTTACCAACAAGGCGGCGCGCGAGATGAAAGAGCGCGTCTCGCAGACGCTGGGGCGGAAAGAGGCGCGCGGCCTGATGATTTCGACCTTCCACACGCTGGGGCTGGAGATCATCAAGCGTGAATATAAAGCGCTGGAGATGAAGTCCAACTTCTCGCTGTTTGACGACCAGGACCAGCTGGCGCTGCTGAAAGAGCTGACGGAAAAATGGCTGGAAAATGACAAGACGCTGGTGGCGCAGCTGATCTCCACCATTTCCAACTGGAAGAACGATCTGGTCGACCCGCAGCGTGCGGCCGAGCTGGCGCGCTCCGAGCGCGACAAGCTGTTTGCTCACTGTTACGGCCTGTACCATGCGCATATGCGCGCCTGCAACGTGCTGGATTTCGACGATTTGATCCTGCTGCCGACGCTGCTGCTGCAGCGTAACGAAGAGGTGCGCGAGCGCTGGCAAAACCGCCTGCGCTATCTGCTGGTGGATGAGTATCAGGACACCAACACCAGCCAGTATGAGCTGGTGAAGCTGCTGGTGGCAACCGCGCCCGCTTTACCGTGGTGGGCGACGATGACCAGTCGATCTACTCCTGGCGCGGCGCGCGGCCGCAGAACCTGGTGCTGCTGAAAGAGGACTTCCCGGCGCTGCAGGTGATCAAGCTGGAGCAGAACTACCGCTCCAGCGAGCGCATTCTGAAGGCAGCCAATATCTTGATCGCCAATAACCCGCACGTGTTTGAAAAACGGCTGTTTTCCGAGCTGGGTTACGGTGAAGAGCTGAAAGTGGTGACCGCCAATAATGAAGACCACGAGGCTGAACGGGTGGTCGGCGAACTGATCGCCCACCACTTTGTGAAAAAGACCAACTACGGCGATTACGCCATTTTATACCGCGGCAACCACCAGTCGCGGGTGTTTGAAAAAATGCTGATGCAGAACCGCATCCCGTACAAGATTTCCGGCGGTACGTCGTTCTTCTCCCGGCCGGAAATCAAGGATCTGCTGGCCTACCTGCGGGTGCTGACCAATCAGGACGACGACAGCGCGTTTCTGCGCATCGTCAATACGCCGAAGCGGGAAATCGGCCCGGCGACGCTGCAGAAGCTGGGCGAGTGGGCCAACCTGCGCAATAAGAGCCTGTTTGCCGCCAGCTTCGACGTGGGGTTGAGCCAGCACCTGACAGGCCGCGGCCTGGAGTCGCTGCAGCGCTTTACCCACTGGATGGACGGCATCGCCCAGCAGGCCGAGCGCGAGCCGGTGGCGGCGGTGCGCGATCTGATTCGCGGCGTCGACTACGAGAGCTGGCTGTTTGAAACCTCCGCCAGCCCGAAGGCGGCGGAAATGCGCATGAAAAACGTCAATACGCTGTTCGGCTGGATGACGGAAATGCTGGAAGGCAGCGATCTGGAAGAGCCGATGACGCTGACGCAGGTGGTGACCCGCTTTACGCTGCGCGACATGATGGAGCGCGGCGAAAGCGAGGAAGAGCTGGACCAGGTGCAGCTGATGACGCTGCACGCCTCCAAGGGGCTGGAGTTCCCCTATGTGTTCCTGGTGGGGATGGAGGAGGGTTTGCTGCCGCATCAGAGCAGTATTGATGAAGATAATGTCGAAGAAGAGCGACGTCTGGCCTATGTGGGGATAACCCGCGCCCAAAAAGAGCTGATTTTCACCCTTTGCCGCGAACGCCGGCAGTACGGCGAGTTGGTGCGACCGGAGCCGAGCCGCTTCCTGCTGGAGCTGCCGCAGGACGATTTGGCGTGGGAAACGGAGCGGAAGGTGATTAGCCCGCAGGAGCGGATGCAGAAGGGGCAGAGCAACGTCGCCAATATTCGCGCCATGCTGGCGAAGGCCAAGGGCGGCGGCTGAGTCGCGGGGAAAAAACGGGTTCGGCCGGGCGAACCCGCGTTGGGTTATGCCTGCTCTTCCAGCATCAGCGGCCAGTGGACGTAGCTTTGCCAGTGGCTCTCCTGCTCCAGCTCTTCGCCGCGCAGCGGATGCTGTTCCAGCCAGCCGTGCGGCACAATCACGCGCAGCGCATCGTCGTTCTGGTGGGCGCGCAGCCTGACCGCCGGCAGCGTGTCGTCGCGGCGGCGGCTGGCGAAGATGATCGCCAGCCGCAGCAGACGGCATAAATGCTGGGCGATGCGCGGCGGCACGGCGTTTTGCTGGCTGAGCAGCGTCAGATCGAGCGTGTTGCTCTGGTTTTGCAGCAGGGCGGCCAGCAGCTTTTTCTGCGCCGGGGTAAAACCGGGCAGCGCCAGATGGCGAATCAGATAGGCGGCGTGCTGCGGCGCCTGTTTGAAGTCGACGCTCAGGCCGATTTCATGAATCAGGCAGGCGGCGTGCAGCAGTTCGCGGCTGCGGCTATCCAGCTGCCACTCATTGGCCACCTGTTGTGAAAAGTTGACGGCCAGCTGCGCGACGCGGGAGGCCTGCTCAGTATCCAGCAGATAGCGGCGCTGCAGATTGCGCAGCGTGCGGTGGCGGATATCCTGCTCCACCGGCAGGTGCAGCATGCCGTACACCAGCCCTTCGCGCAGTGCGCCGCCGGCCAGCGTCATACTCTCGATGCCCAGCTCCTGGAAGATCGCCAGCAGAATCGACAGCCCGCTGGGGAACACCAGCGCGCGCTCCAGCGTCAGGCCTTCAATTTCCAGCTCTTCCAGCTTGCCGCACTGGATGGCGCGCTGTTTGAGCTGGCGCAGCTTCGGCAGGGTAATGCGTTCGTCCATGCCCTGCGCCACCATGATTTCCTGCAGCGCCTGCACGGTGCCGGAGGCGCCGACGCAGATCTGCCAGCCGTGCTCGCGCAGGGCGGGCGCAATCGGCCGCACCATTTCGCGCGCCGCCAGTTCGGCGCGGTCAAAGTTGTCGCGGCCGAGGTTGCGGTCGCTGAAAAAGCGCTCCAGCCAGGTGACGCAGCCCATCGACAGGCTGTACAGCTGCGCGGCCTGGGCGCCGGTGCCGGTCACCAGCTCGGTGCTGCCGCCGCCGATATCGACCACCAGACGCCGGTCGGGGCCGCCGGTGGTGTGCGCCACGCCGTGATAAATCAGGCGCGCCTCTTCTTCGCCGCTGATCACCTGTACCGGGCAGCCCAAAATCTGCTGCGCGGTATGCAGGAATTCATCGGCGTTCTGCGCCAGGCGCAGCGTGGCGGTCGCCACCACGCGGATCTGTTCGCGCGGGATATCCTGCAGGCGTTCGGAAAACAGCCGCAGGCATTGCCAGCCGCGCTGCATGGCGTCGTGCGACAGGTTATTGTCCTGATCCAGCCCGGCCGCCAGCCGGACTTTACGCTTGATGCGTGCCAGCGTCTGAATACTGCCGGCAACTTCGCGCACCACCAACATATGGAAACTGTTGGACCCCAGATCGATGGCGGCATACAGCGTGCTGGAACTGAGCATGATTTATCTCCCTGAAATTTCACATCGCATCATGGCGGTCAACCGGCCGTCGCCGTGCGGCGTCGGCGTGTCGGGAAGGTAACCTTGGCTGTCGGGATGCAATGTGAAATTCATGGGATTATCTCAGCCTGAACGTTTACGGTTGTTGCGCGGCGCGCCGCCGCTGCGGCGTTGCGATGAATTACGGCGCGAGTTATTGCCGCCGCGCGGGCGCGACAGGCGTTTCGGCGCCGGCAAACCGTCCAGCAGCGCATCGCTGTTGTACTTGCTGACCGGGATGCTGTGGCCGGTATAGGCTTCGATCGCCGGCAGGTTAAGCGCGTACTCTTCACAGGCCAGGCTGATGGAGTGCCCGCTGGCGCCGGCGCGGCCGGTACGGCCGATGCGGTGGACGTAGTCCTCGCAGTCGTCAGGCAGATCGTAGTTGAAGACGTGGGTCACCGCAGGAATGTGCAGACCGCGCGCCGCCACGTCGGTGGCCACCAGAATGTCCAGGTTGCCTTTGGTGAAGTCTTCCAGAATGCGCAGGCGCTTTTTCTGGGCGACGTCGCCGGTCAGCAGGCCGACGCGGTGGCCGTCGGCGGCCAGGTGGCCCCAGATGTCCTCGCAGCGGTGCTTGGTGTTGGCGAAGACGATGGCGCGGTCCGGCCACTCTTCTTCGATCAGCGTCTGCAGCAGGCGCATCTTCTCTTCGTTAGACGGGTAGAACAGCTCTTCTTTGATGCGGTGGCCGGTTTTCTGTTCCGGTTCGACTTCCACATACTCGGCATTGTTCATCTGTTCGAACGCCAGCTCGCGTACGCGGTAGGAAAGGGTAGCGGAGAACAGCATGTTGAGGCGCTGATCGGCCGTCGGCATGCGGCGGAACAGCCAGCGGATATCTTTGATAAAGCCCAGATCGTACATGCGATCGGCTTCATCCAGCACCACCACCTGAATGGCGCTCAGGTCGATATAGTTTTTGTTTTGCGTAGTCGATCAGACGGCCGGTGGTGCCGATCAGAATGTCTACGCCCTTTTCCAGCACTTTCAGCTGTTTGTCATAACCGTCGCCGCCGTAGGCCAGGCCCAGCTTCATCCCGGTGGACTGCGACAGCATTTCCGCATCGGCGTGGATCTGCACCGCCAGCTCGCGCGTAGGCGCCATGATCAAGGCGCGCGGTTGGTTGGTCTGGCGATCCTGTTTCGCCGGGTGGGTAAGTAAATAGTGAAAAGTAGACGTCAGAAATGCCAACGTCTTTCCGGTACCGGTTTGCGCCTGACCTGCAACGTCACGCCCGGAGAGCGCGAGCGGTAATGCCAGCGCCTGGATAGGCGTGCAGTTGTGAAACCCTTTTTTCTCAAGGGCTTCAAGGACTAACGGGTGCAGGGCGAAGTCGGAAAACTTCTGTTCAGTCAAGTGTGTTTTGCTCATAGTGTGGTAGAATATCAGCTAACTATTGCTTTACGAAAGCACATCCGTTGAAATAAACGCGGTGAAATAAAATCACCTTGAGTTGGTTAATGCTACACCAACAAGGTAGACATAATCCTGTGGAGTAGAACATGAGCGATAAAATTATTCACCTGACTGACGACAGCTTCGCTGCAGAGGTGCTGAATGCCGAAGGGCCAATCCTGGTCGACTTCTGGGCTGAGTGGTGTGGTCCGTGCAAGATGATTGCTCCGATTCTTAATGAAATTGCCGAAGAGTTCGACGGCAAATTGACTATCAGCAAACTGAACATCGACGAGAACCCGGCTACCGCGCCTAAGTACGGTATCCGCGGCATCCCAACGCTGTTGCTGTTCAAGGACGGTAATGTGGCGGCGACCAAAGTGGGCGCACTGTCCAAAGGTCAGCTGAAAGATTTCCTGACCGCTAATCTGTAACCGGGCGGGATGCCCCGGGTCTGGCGTTCGGTTGCGGCTCTTCGCATCGGCGCCGGCCCAATTTTTCCGGTGTGCGGCGGCGATGGCCGCGGCTCGCCAGGCAGGCTCTGCGCGGCAATGTGGGTAAACATGGCCCGCCTGCGACTAAAGATGCAGTTTGCTTGCGGCGCCTATAGACGGCCGCCGAGAAGCGTGTTAAGTTTAATCACACTGCATATAGAACTTGCCCGAAGTTTTAAGTCTAAAGAGTTTTGAATCTAAAGCGTTACTCTGTGTCATAGCATCGGCGCCGTCTTCATACCTGGACTCAGCCCGCGCGTTGACAATCAATGGTTTTGCAAAAATCAGTTTTAAGGCACCTTCGATCCTAAACCGCCAGCGCGCGCGTCCAATGTAAGCCATCTCTTACCACGACGGCTCAGCGGCCCGGTGATTGAACGTCCAGTAAACAGGCACGAAAATCCCGATGCGGGAACATCACGCTGCCATACTATTCACGTTACAGTTCGAGACATACCCCGATTTTAAGAACCCACCACTATGAATCTTACCGAATTAAAGAACACGCCGGTTTCTGACCTGATCACACTCGGCGAAAATATGGGGCTGGAAAACCTGGCCCGTATGCGTAAGCAGGACATTATCTTTTCCATTCTCAAGCAGCATGCGAAAAGCGGAGAAGATATTTTCGGTGACGGCGTGCTGGAGATATTGCAGGATGGATTTGGTTTCCTCCGCTCCGGAGACAGTTCCTACCTCGCAGGCCCCGACGACATCTACGTATCCCCTAGCCAAATCCGCCGCTTTAACCTCCGCACAGGTGACACCATTTCCGGTAAGATTCGTCCGCCAAAAGAAGGCGAACGTTACTTTGCCCTGCTGAAGGTTAACGAAGTCAACTACGACAAACCGGAAAACGCCCGCAGCAAAATCCTGTTCGAAAACCTGACGCCGCTGCATGCCAACTCGCGTCTGCGTATGGAACGCGGCAACGGCTCCACCGAAGATTTGACCGCACGCGTACTGGATCTGGCATCGCCGATCGGTCGCGGCCAGCGCGGCCTGATTGTCGCACCGCCGAAAGCCGGTAAGACCATGCTGCTGCAGAACATTGCCCAGAGTATCGCCTACAACCATCCGGACTGCGTGCTGATGGTGCTGCTGATCGACGAGCGTCCAGAAGAAGTGACCGAGATGCAGCGTCTGGTGAAGGGCGAAGTGATCGCCTCCACCTTCGACGAGCCGGCTTCCCGCCACGTGCAGGTTGCGGAAATGGTGATTGAAAAAGCCAAACGTCTGGTTGAGCACAAGAAGGACGTGATTATCCTGCTTGACTCCATCACCCGTCTGGCGCGTGCCTACAACACCGTGGTGCCGGCTTCTGGCAAGGTGCTGACCGGTGGTGTGGACGCCAATGCCCTGCACCGTCCGAAGCGTTTCTTCGGCGCGGCGCGTAACGTGGAAGAGGGCGGCAGCCTGACCATTATCGCCACCGCGCTGGTAGACACCGGTTCGAAGATGGATGAAGTGATTTACGAAGAGTTCAAGGGCACCGGTAACATGGAGCTGCACCTGTCACGTAAAATTGCGGAAAAACGCGTCTTCCCGGCTATCGATTACAACCGCTCCGGTACCCGTAAGGAAGAGCTGCTCACCAGCTCTGAAGAGCTGCAGAAAATGTGGATCCTGCGCAAGATTATCCACCCGATGGGGGAGATCGATGCGATGGAGTTCCTCATTAATAAATTGGCGATGACGAAAACCAATGATGAGTTCTTCGATATGATGAAGCGCTCATAATTACGCAAAAAATTTAACTAACGCCACGCCAAGTCGTGGCGTTTTTTGCTTTTGGCAGATAGGATACGCGGCAGAAATAGAAATTTAATTTACTTTTTCGGCTGCGGCGTGTTTGATCGGATTTGTACCCTTGTCCATGGGGGATGCTTGAGGTCCAAAGTGGGGAATGGCAAATCGTGTAATGAAACTCAATCGCGTTTGTCATAGGAAATGACTGAAAGGAAGCGATGACATCTGGCGCTAGGTTTATCCAGTGTTAAGCTGCCCTATCTTCTCAGAGATCTGTTAACAGTGAACTACTCACATGAGTACTGAAATTCTATTTGTTTTTTTTATTCTCCTTGGCGTTTTTATTTGTTGCCCGCAAGGTGGCAAAGCGGGTTGGTTTGGTTGATAAGCCTAATTACCGTAAACGGCATCAAGGGTTAATTCCGTTGGTCGGAGGGATTCGGTTTATGCCGGGTTGTGTTTTGCCTTCCTGATCTCTGACCAAACGATTGCACACAGTCAGTTATATCTCGCCTGCGCCGGCCTGCTGGTATTTGTCGGCGCCCTGGACGACCGTTTTGACATCAGCGTAAAAATCCGCGCCTTTGTTCAGGCGCTGGTTGGCGTGGTGATGATGGTGTTTGCCGGCCTGTATCTGCACAGCTTTGGCTATATCCTGGGCGGATGGGAAATGCAGCTGGGGCCGTTCGGTTATCTGTTGACGGCTGTTTGCGGTATGGGCGGCGATTAACGCCTTCAACATGGTGGACGGTATCGACGGCCTGCTGGGCGGTTTGTCCTGCGTGTCGTTCGGCGCGTTGGGCGTGCTGCTGTACTTCAGCGGGCATGCTGAGCTGGCGTTCTGGTGTTTTGCCATGATTGCCGCCATCGTTCCCTATATCTTGCTGAACCTGGGTATTCTTGGCCGCCGTTATAAAGTGTTTATGGGCGATGCCGGTAGTACGCTGATTGGCTTTACCGCTATCTGGTTGCTGCTGCAAGGTTCACAAGGTCAGGCGGCGGCGATTCGCCCCGGTAACCGCGCTGTGGATTATCGCGATTCCGCTGATGGATATGATCGCCATTATGTATCGCCGTTTGCGCAAGGGGATGAGTCCGTTCTCACCGGATCGGCAGCATATTCACCACCTGATTATGCGCGCCGGCTTTACGCCGCGTCAGGCGTTTGTGCTGATTACCCTGGCTGCCGCACTGCTGGCGGCGGTTGGCGTGCTGGGCGAATGGCTAACATTTATCCCGGAATGGTTTATGTTGGCATTGTTCTTGCTTGCATTTCTGTTCTACGGTTATTGCATTAAGCGGGCCTGGCGCGTTGCGCGCTACATCAAGCGCATCAAACGCCGTATGCGCCGCTCGATGGATAATAAGCAAGTACCTTAAACCAGAGGCTTTTGGGCAGTGATGATTCCAGATACAACGTCAGACAAGAACCACCCGGCGGTTGATAATGAACTCGATATTCGTGGACTGTGTCGTACTTTGTGGCGCGGCAAGGTCTGGATTATCGGTATCGCCGTCTTGTTTGCGGCGGTCGCGCTGGCGGTCTCCTACCTGGTCAAGCAGGAGTGGAGCGCCACGGCGATTACCGATCGGCCGACGGTAAATGCGCTGGGTGGTTATTATTCCCAGCAGCAGTTCCTGCGTAACCTGGATGTTCGCACCACGCCGGCGGTGCCTGCCGACCAGCCGAGTATTGCTGATGAAGCTTACCAAGAGTTCATTATGCAGCTGGCGGCCTACGATACCCGGCGTGATTTCTGGCTGCAGAGTGATTACTACAAGCAGCGGCAGGAAGGTGATGAGCGCGCCGATGCTGCTTTACTCGACGAACTGATCGCCAATATTCAATTTACGCCGCGGGATGACAAAAAAGCGCCGAACGACGGCGTTAGACTGACGGCTGAAACGGCCTCGGATGCCAATCGTTTACTCCGCGAGTATGTGCTGTTCGCCAGCCATCGCGCGGCGCTGCATCTGAACGAAGAGATTCAGGGCGCCTGGGCGGCGCGCACCACCTCAATGAAAGCGCAGGTTAAACGCCAGGAGGCGGTGGCGGACGCGATTTATAAGCGTCAGCTGAATTCGGTGCAGCAGGCGCTGAAAATCGCCGAGAAACAGGGCATTGGCCGTACGCAGACCGATACGCCGGCCGAACAGCTGCCGGATTCAGACCTGTTCCTGCTGGGTAAGCCGATGCTGCAGGCGCGTCTGGAAGGTTTACAAGCCTCCGGACCGAACTATGATTTGGACTATGATCAAAACCGCGCCATGCTGGCGACGCTGAACGTCGGCCCGACGCTGGACAAGCAGTTTCAGACTTACCGCTATTTGCGTACGCCGGAAGAACCGGTAAAACGTGATAGCCCAAGAAGAGTATTTTGGCTGATCCTGTGGGGCGCTATCGGTGCGATGGCCGGCGCAGGGGTAGCCTTGGTTCGTCGTGCACGCGATTGAAAATATTATAATAATTCGTTGATGGGCGCGTAAGCGCCCTCTTTGCAGGTTTGTCTGCGACTAACTGACCAAAAGAGATCCGCTGTGAAAGTGTTGACCGTGTTCGGCACCCGACCTGAAGCCATCAAGATGGCGCCGTTGGTACATGCCTTGGCTCAGGACGAAGCCTTTGAAGCAAGAGTTTGTGTGACCGCGCAGCATCGTGAGATGTTGGACCAGGTCTTGCGATTATTCGAAATTGTTCCCGATTACGATCTCAATATCATGCAGCCGGGGCAGGGGCTGACCGAAATCACCTGCCGCATTCTGGAAGGGATGAAGAGCGTTCTGGAGGAGTTTAAACCGGACGTGGTGCTGGTGCATGGTGATACCACCACCACGCTGGCTACCAGCCTGGCGGCGTTTTATCAGCGCATTCCGGTTGGCCATGTTGAAGCGGGGCTGCGTACCGGCGATCTCTATTCCCCCTGGCCGGAAGAGGCCAACCGCACGCTGACCGGCCATCTGGCGATGTTCCATTTTGCGCCGACGGAGAATTCACGCCAGAACCTGCTGCGTGAACAGGTGCCTGACAGCCAGATTTTTGTCACCGGCAACTCGGTGATTGACGCGTTATTCTGGGTGCGCGATCGCGTGATGAGCGATGCGCGGCAGCGTGATGCGCTGGCGCAGCGTTATCCTTTCCTGGACGAAGACAAGAAGCTGATCCTGGTTACCGGCCACCGCCGCGAGAGTTTCGGCGGCGGCTTTGAGCGTATCTGCAGCGCGCTGGCGGAAATCGCCCGCCAGCACCCCGATGTGCAGGTGGTGTATCCGGTGCACCTGAACCCGAACGTCAGCGAACCGGTTAACCGCATTCTGAAGGGCATCGATAACATCATGCTGATCGACCCGCAGGATTATCTGCCGTTTGTTTATCTGATGGCCAAATCGACCATTATTCTGACGGACTCCGGCGGTATTCAAGAGGAAGCGCCGTCGCTGGGCAAACCGGTATTGGTGATGCGTGAAACCACCGAGCGGCCGGAAGCGGTTGACGCCGGCACTGTACGTCTGGTGGGCACCGACGTGGCGACCATTGTCGCTGCGGTGAGCCGCCTGCTGACGGATGAAAACGAATATCATGCCATGAGCCGGGCGCATAACCCTTACGGCGATGGTCATGCCTGCCAGCGAATCCTCGAAGCGTTAAAGAATTATCAGGTGACATTATGAGTTTTGATACGATTTCAGTTATCGGCCTGGGTTATATCGGCCTGCCGACGGCGGCGGCGTTTGCCTCACGCAAGAAAAAAGTCATTGGCGTCGATGTGAATGCGCATGCGGTGGCAACCATTAATCGCGGTGAAATTCACATCGTTGAGCCGGATCTGGACAAAGTGGTGAAAGAAGCGGTCGACGGCGGCTATCTGCAGGCGGTGAGCAAACCCGTAGCAGCGGATGCCTTCCTGATCGCGGTGCCGACGCCGTTCAAGGGCGACCATGAGCCGGATCTGGCCTTTGTGGAGTCCGCCGCCAAATCGCTGGCGCCGGTGCTGAAAAAGGGCGACCTGGTGATTCTGGAGTCGACGTCGCCGGTCGGCGCCACCGAGCAGATGGCCGCGTGGCTGGCGCAGGCGCGCAGCGACCTGAGCTTCCCGCAGGACGCCGGCGAAGCGGCGGATATCAACATCGCCTACTGCCCGGAGCGTGTGCTGCCGGGGCAGGTGATGGTCGAGCTGATTCAGAACGACCGCGTGATCGGCGGCATGACGCCAAAATGCTCCGAGCGCGCCAGCGCGCTGTATAAAATTTTCCTGGAAGGCGAATGCGTGATCACCAACTCGCGCACGGCGGAAATGTGCAAGCTGACGGAAAACAGCTACCGCGACGTCAACATCGCCTTCGCGAACGAGCTGTCGTTGATCTGCGCCGATCAGGGTATCAACGTCTGGGAGCTGATTCGCCTGGCCAACCGCCATCCGCGCGTCAATATCCTGCAGCCCGGCCCGGGCGTCGGCGGCCACTGTATCGCCGTCGACCCATGGTTTATCGTGGCGCAGAACCCGCAGCAGGCGCGTTTGATCCATACGGCGCGGCTGGTCAACGACGGCAAGCCGCTGTGGGTGGTCGACCGGGTGAAAGCGGCGGTGGCCGATTGCCTGGCGGCGACCGACAAGCGGGCCTCCGAGCTGAAGATCGCCTGTTTCGGCCTGGCCTTCAAACCCAATATCGATGACCTGCGCGAAAGCCCGGCGGTCGAAGTCACGCAGCTGATCGCCGAGTGGCATCAGGGTGAAACGCTGGCGGTAGAGCCGAACGTGGAGCAACTGCCGAAAGCGCTGGCCGGTCAGGTCACTTTGAAAAGCATCGGCGAGGCGCTGCAGCAGGCCGACGTGCTGGTAATGCTGGTGGATCACAACGAGTTCAAGGCCATCGCGCCGGAAGCCGTCAAGCAGAACTGGATTGTCGATACCAAAGGCGTCTGGCGTTAAGCGCCGACCCGCCCCGCCGGCCTGCTGGTCGCCGGGGCGGAGCCTGTTCCCCCATACTCTGGCGCAGACGTCGGTCATCAACTGAATGGATAACGCTATGATTCTCCGCGCTACCGTCGACCCGCTAACCTGGGAAAGCGACTATTTCCGCATTAACAGCGCCAGGCTGAATATTGCCGACTCGGCGCCGCCGCTGACCGCCGCCGCGCTGGATCGTTTTGCGCTGGTTCAGGCCAAAATCCCCGCTCACCGTCTCGATCTTGCCGATGCGCTGGCCGCGTTTGATTTTCTGCTGGCGGAGGGTGAGGTCGATCTGGTTATCAATATTGGCACGAAATGTGCTTATACTCCGGCGTCTGATATACGCCCGGCGACGGCGGCCGATATTGCCGTGTTACAGACGGCGGCCGGGCAGGCGTTCGCCGCCAGCCGTTTTCGTGCGCCCTGGTATCAGCCGGCGGACAGCGGACGGTTTTATGCCACCTGGATTGAGAAGGCGGTGCTTGGCACCTTCGACCACCTTTGCCTGCTGGCGCTGGATGGCCACGGGCAGCCGGAAGGCTTTGTCAGCCTGCGCGATATCGGCAGCGGCGAGGCGCGCATCGGTCTGCTGGCCGCGTTTCCCGGCGCCGGCGGCAGGGGTATCGGCGCCCGGCTGATGGCCGCGGCGGTAGGCTGGTGTCAGCAGCAGCAATTACAGCGCCTGCGGGTGGCGACACAGATAAGTAATAGCGCCGCGCTACGGCTCTATCAACGGCACGGTGCCGTTATCGACAGCACCGCGTATTGGTTATACAGAGGTTCACATGATTCCATTTAACGCACCACCGGTTGTTGGCACGGAAATCGACTATATGCAGGCTGCCATGAGCAGCGGGAAGCTGTGCGGCGACGGCGGCTTTACCCGCCGCTGTCAGCAGTGGATGGAGCAGCACTTCGGCGCGCACAAGGTGCTGCTGACGCCGTCCTGCACCGCGTCGCTGGAGATGGCGGCGATTTTGCTGAACATCCAGCCGGGCGACGAAGTGATCATGCCGAGCTTTACCTTTGTCTCCACCGCCAACGCCTTTGTACTGCGCGGCGCCACCATCGTGTTTGTCGACGTGCGTCCGGACACCATGAATATCGATGAAAGCAAAATCGAGGCGGCGATTACCGACAAAACCCGTGCGATCGTGCCGGTGCACTACGCCGGCGTCGCCTGTGAAATGGACGCCATTATGGCGCTGGCGAAAAAGTACAACCTGTTCGTGGTGGAAGACGCCGCGCAGGGCGTGATGTCGACCTACAAGGGTAAGGCGCTGGGCACCATCGGCCATATCGGCGCGTTCAGCTTCCATGAAACCAAGAACTACACCGCAGGCGGCGAAGGCGGCGCGACGCTGATCAACGATCCGGCGCTGATTGACCGCGCCGAAATCATCCGCGAGAAGGGCACCAACCGCAGCCAGTTTTTCCGCGGCCAGGTGGATAAATACACCTGGCGCGATATCGGCTCCAGCTACCTGATGGCCGACTTGCAGGCCGCCTACCTGTGGGCGCAGCTGGAAGCGGCGGAACGCATCAACCAACGGCGGCTGAAGCTGTGGCAGAACTATTACGACGCGCTGAAGCCGCAGGCCGACGCCGGGCGTATCGAGCTGCCGGTGGTGCCGAAAGACTGCCGTCAGAACGCCCATATGTTCTACATCAAGCTGAAAGACGTGCAGGATCGTACGGCGTTTATCAACTACCTGAAAGAAGCGGAAATTATGGCGGTGTTCCACTATATTCCGTTGCATGCGTGCCCGGCGGGCGAGAAGTTCGGCCGCTTTGCCGGCGAAGACCGCTTCACCAGCAGCGAGAGCGCGCGCCTGGTGCGGCTGCCGCTGTATTACAACATGTCCGATGTTAACCAGCGCACGGTGATTCACACCATTTTGAGCTTCCTCGCCTGATATGTCGCTGGCAAAAGCATCCGTCTGGACCGCCGGCTCCACGCTGATCAAAATCGGCGTGGGGCTGCTGGTGGTGAAACTGCTGGCGGTGGCCTTCGGGCCGAGCGGCGTGGGGCAGGCGGGTAACTTCCGCCAGCTGATCACCGTGTTGGGCGTGCTGTCCGGCGCCGGCATCTTCAACGGCATCACCAAGTATGTCGCGGAGTATCATCAGGATCCGCAGCGCCTGCGCCTGGCGGTCGGTACCGGTTCCAGCATTGTGCTGGGCTTCTCGACCCTGCTGGCGCTGGTGTTTCTGTTTGCCGCCGCGCCGATCAGTCAGGGGTTGTTCGGCCATACGCGCTATGTCAACGTGGTGCGCGCACTGGCGTTTATGCAGATGGGCATCGCCTACGCCAACCTGTTTCTGGCAATCCTGAAAGGCTACCGCGACGCGATGGGCAATGCGCTGGCGGTGATCGGCGGCAGCCTGATTGGCCTGGTGGCCTTTGTCGCGTGCTTTAAACTGGGCGGCTATGAGGGCGCGCTGGCGGGGCTGGCGTTGGTGCCGGCGCTGGTGGCGCTGCCGGCCGGCGCGCTGCTGTGGCGGCGTAAAACGCTGCCGCTGCGCTATCTGGCGCTGGCGTGGGACAAGGCGCTGGCCAGCCATCTGGGCAAGTTCACCATTATGGCGCTGATCACCTCCGTGACCTTGCCGGTGGCGTATGTCATGATGCGTAACCTGCTGGCGGCGCACTATAGCTGGGATGAGGTGGGGATCTGGCAGGGCGTCAGCAGCATTTCCGACGCCTATCTGCAGTTTATTACCGCCTCGTTCACCGTGTACCTGCTGCCGACGCTGTCGCGCCTGAGCGATAAGGCGGCGATTAGCCGCGAAATCGTCCGCGCGCTGAAGTTCGTGCTGCCGGCGGTGGCGGCGGCCAGCTTTACCGTGTGGCTGCTGCGCGATTTTGCCATCTGGCTGCTGTTCTCGGACAAGTTCGTCGCCATGCGCGATCTGTTCGCCTGGCAGCTGGTGGGCGATGTGCTGAAGGTGGGCGCCTATGTGTTCGGCTACCTGGTGATCGCCAAGGCGTCGCTGCGCTTTTATATTATGACTGAAGTCAGCCAGTTCCTGCTGCTGACGCTGTTCTCGCACTGGCTGATCCCGCTGCACGGGGCGCTGGGGGCGGCTCAGGCCTACATGGCAACCTACATAGTCTATTTCACGCTGTGTAGCTGCGTATTTATTCTTTACCGTAGACGAGTATGACCACACTGATTCACGTATTGGGATCTGATATCCCGCACCATAATCAGACGGTGCTGCGCTTTTTTAACGACGTGCTGGCCACTCAGCTGCCGTCGCCGCAGGTAAACCGGTTTATGGTCGCCGCCAAAGATGTGGCCGCGCTGGGCGAGTTCCCGGCGTTGACGATTGACAGCTATCCGGATAAGAAAAGCCTGGCGGAGGCGGTGATCGCCTGCGCCAAGGCCGACCGCAGCCGCCGTTTTTTCTGGCACGGGCAGTTTAACCCGACGCTGTGGCTGGCGCTGCTGAGCGGCAAAATCAAGCCGCAGCAGGTCAGCTGGCATATCTGGGGGGGCCGATCTGTATGAAAATGCCACCAGCTGGAAATTCCGGCTGTTCTATCTGCTGCGCCGGGTGGCGCAGGGGCGGGTGGGACACGTGTTCGCCACGCGCGGCGATCTGATTCACTATCAGCAGCGCCATGCGCGGGTGCCGGCGTCGTTGCTCTACTTCCCGACGCGGATGGATCCGGCGCTGACCGGCGTTGAGGTCGAGAAGAACGTCGCCGGGCCGATGACCATTCTGGTCGGCAACTCCGGCGACCGCACCAACCGCCATATCGAAGCGCTGCACGCGATTCATCAGCAGTTCGGCGATAATGTGCGGGTGATTGTGCCGATGGGCTATCCGCCAATAACGACGACTATATCGGGCAGGTGCGCAGCGCCGGCCTGCAGCTGTTCGGCGAAAGAAATCTGCAGCTGCTCACCCAGCAGGTAGCGTTTGACGATTACCTGAATATTCTGCGCGAGTGCGATCTCGGCTACTTTATCTTCGACCGCCAGCAGGGCATCGGCACGCTCTGCCTGCTGATTCAGTTCGGCGTGCCGTTTGTGCTCAGCCGGCAGAACCCGTTCTGGCAGGATCTGGCCGAACAGCGCCTGCCGGTGCTGTTTTACGGTGATACGCTGGATGAGGCGGTGGTGCGCGAAGCGCAGCGCCAGCTGGCGTCGGTGGACAAGCAGGATATCGCCTTCTTTAACCCGAACTATATTGACGGCTGGCGGCAGGCGTTGGCGCTGGCGGCGGGAGAAACGGCATGACGCTGGCCCAATTTGGCGGTTTGCTGGTGGTGTACCTGATTAGCGTCACGTTTATTCTGACGGTGACCTATCAGGAGTTCCGGCGCGTGCGGTTTAACTTTAACGTCTTCTTTTCGCTGCTGTTCCTGCTGACGTTTTACTTCGGCTTTCCGCTCAGCTGTCTGCTGGTGTTCCGGTTTGACGTGGCTATCGTGCCGGTGGAGTTCCTGCTGTACGCCATGCTCTCCGCCACCTGTTTCTATGCCATCTATTACGTCACCTATAAGACCCGGCTGCGCAAGCGCAGCGCCGAGCCGCGCCAGCCGCTGTTTGACATGAACCGGGTGGAAACCAACCTGACCTGGGTGCTGCTGGCGCTGGTGGCGATAGGCACGGTGGGGCTGTTCTTTATGCAGAACGGCTTCCTGCTGTTCAAACTGCACTCCTACAGCCAGATCTTTTCCAGCGACGTGTCCGGCGTGGCGCTTAAGCGCTTCTTCTACTTCTTTATCCCGGCGATGCTGGTGGTGTTCTTCCTGCGGCAGAGTCTGCGCGCCTGGTTCTTCTTCCTGGTGGCGACGGTGTCGTTTGGCCTGCTGACCTATGTGATCGTCGGCGGCACGCGCGCCAATATTATTATCGCGTTCGCCCTGTTCTTGTTTATCGGCATCGTGCGCGGCTGGATCACGCTGTGGATGCTGGCGGCGGCGGGCGTAATGAGCATTGTCGGCATGTTCTGGCTGGCGCTGAAGCGCTATGGCCTGGACGTCAGCGGCGATGAGGCGTTTTACACCTTCCTGTATTTAACCCGCGACACCTTCTCCCCCTGGGAGAACCTGGCGCTGCTGCTGCAGAATTACGACAAGATCGACTTCCAGGGGCTGGCGCCGATCGTGCGCGACTTCTACGTCTTTATCCCCAGCTGGCTGTGGCCAGGGCGGCCGGACGTGGTGCTGAATACCGCCAACTACTTTACCTGGGAAGTGCTGGAGAATAATTCCGGGCTGGCGATTTCGCCGACGCTGATCGGCTCGCTGGTGGTGATGGGCGGCGCGCTGTTTATTCCGCTTGGCGCGGTGGTGGTCGGGCTTATCATCAAATGGTTCGACTGGCTGTATGAGCTGGGACGCCATGAGCCGAACCGCTATAAGGCGGCCATTCTGCAGGGGTTTTGTTTTGGCGCGGTGTTCAACATCATTGTTTTGACGCGTGAAGGGCTGGATTCTTTCGTGTCGCGCGTGGTGTTTTTCTGTTTGATTTTTGGCGCCTGCCTGGTGCTGGCGAAGTTGCTGTACTGGCTGTTTGATACGGCGGGCCTGATCAAGACGCGTATGGGCGGCCGCCTGCCCGCGACGCAGCCGGCCGCCGCTTCAGAGTCCGACAGCCTACTGCAAAGGTAATGAGAATAATGGATACAAAGGTTTCGGCTCCCGAATACACGCTGCGCGGCATCAAGCTGTGGGGATTTCGCAATATGTCGCACTGCCTGGACTTCCTGTTTGACGGCGGCAAGATGAAACAGGGAACGCTGGTGGCGATGAACGCCGAGAAAATGCTGGCGGCAGAGCAGGACGCCACGCTGCGGGCGCTGCTGGACGGCTGTGAATTTAAATACGCCGACGGCATCAGCATGGTGCGTGCGATGCGGCGCAAGTATCCCGGCGCCGATGTTTCGCGCGTGGCGGGCGCCGATCTGTGGGAGGCGCTGATGCAGCGCGCCGGGCAGGAAGGCACGCCGGTCTTTTTGGTCGGTGGTAAGGCGTCGGTGTTGGCGGAAACCGAAGAGAAACTGCGCCGTCAGTGGAACGTCAACATCGTCGGCAGCCAGGATGGTTACTTCACGCCGGAACAGCGGGAAGCGCTGTTTGAACGGATTCATGCCAGCGGCGCGGCGATCGTCACCGTGGCGATGGGCTCGCCGAAGCAGGAAGTCCTGATGCGCGACTGCCGCCAGGTGCACCCGCAGGCGCTGTATATGGGCGTCGGCGGCACCTATGACGTGTTTACCGGCCACGTGAAGCGGGCGCCGAAGGTGTGGCAGAACCTCGGGCTGGAGTGGCTCTATCGCCTGCTGTCGCAGCCAAGCCGTATCCGGCGGCAGATCAAACTGCTGCGGTTCGTCGGCTACTATTACGGCGGCAAGCTGTAAATGCGCCGGCCGGAGTTTCTGTTGCTCCGGCAGGGTTGGCTGACGTAGTTGTGCGGCGATGGTCGAACATTGCCGTACAACTATAACCTCATCTAAGAATTATCCCGCCTTTTATTCCATAAAGTTTTAATCCGCGGTTTGCTTATAGCAGCAAAATACGGAACGATACCGCCCGGAAATCATCCCAGGCCGCCGATGCCGCTAATCGCAGTGCTGAATATCCTTTCCCGCTGTCAATTTGCCCTCATCCTTACTGGCGATCGGTCGCGCCGGCGGGAGTGATGCCGCTTGCCGTGTAGATCCCAATAATTTGGGGTGCGGGCAGGCGGCCAGGGAAGAAGTTCCGCTGCGCTGATACGGGTCGGTGATTTGCAGCTAACCCCGCTGCAGCTGGAAGAATGACGGGTAGAAAACAATAAGACCGTTGCTGGTCAATGCACGCACGACGCAGACATAACGACTGAGGATTTATGCCAACTAAAGATAAACCGCAAGGACTACATCGCGGGCTGGAAGCCCGGCACATCGAACTGATTGCGCTCGGCGGCACGATCGGCGTCGGCCTGTTTATGGGCTCGGCCAGCACCCTGAAATGGGCGGGGCCTTCGGTGCTGCTGGCATACATTATCGCCGGGCTGTTTGTGTTCTTTATTATGCGCTCGATGGGCGAGATGCTGTTCCTGGAGCCGGTGGCCGGTTCGTTTGCGGTTTATGCCCACAAGTATATGGGCCCTTACTTCGGCTACCTGACGGCCTGGGGCTACTGGTTTATGTGGATTGCGGTCGGGATTTCGGAAATCACCGCCATTGGCGTGTACGTGCAGTTCTGGTTCCCGGAGATCCCGCAGTGGCTGCCGGCGCTGCTGGCGGTGGCGATGGTGGCGGTGGCCAACCTGGCGGCGGTGCGGCTGTACGGCGAGCTGGAGTTCTGGTTTGCGATGATTAAGGTGACCACCATTATCGTGATGATTTTGGTGGGGCTGGGGGTGATCTTCTTCGGCTTCGGCAACGGCGGCGCGCCGACCGGCTTCGCCAACCTGACCCAGCACGGCGCTTCTTCGCCGGCGGCTGGAAGGGCTTCCTGTTTGCGCTGTGCATCGTGGTGGCCTCTTATCAGGGCGTGGAGCTGGTGGGTATTACCGCCGGCGAAGCGAAGAACCCGCAAGTCACCCTGAAGCGCGCCATCAACAATATTCTGTGGCGCATCCTGATTTTCTACGTCGGCGCCATTTTCGTGATCGTCACCATCTTCCCGTGGGACGGCATCGGCACCGCGGGCAGCCCGTTTGTGCCTGACCTTTGCCAAAATCGGCATCGTGGCCGCTGCCGGCATCATTAACTTTGTGGTGCTGACCGCGGCGCTGTCCGGCTGCAACAGCGGCATGTACAGCGGCGGACGCATGCTGTATGCGCTGGCGAAGAACCGCCAGCTGCCGTCCGCGTTCACCCGGCTCTCCGCCAGCGGCGTGCCGGTAAACTGCATCGCCGTTACCATTGTCTGCCTGCTGGCGGGATCGGTGCTGAATTACATCATTCCTAATCCGCAGCAGGTATTTGTGTATGTTTACAGCGCCAGCGTGCTGCCGGGCATGGTGCCGTGGTTTGTGGTGCTGATCAGCCAGCTCTACTTCCGGCGTGAACATAAAGCGGCGATCAAAAGCCACGGTTTTAAATCGATAATGTTCCCGTATGTGAACTACCTGACCATTGCTTTCCTGGCCTGCGTGCTGGTTGGCATGGGCATTAACCCGGATACGCGTATTTCTCTGCTGGTCGGGGCGATTTTCCTGGCGGCGGTTAGCCTGTGCTACTTTTGCCTTCGGCATGCACAAAAAACGGCATCAGGCTGAAATTGGGATAAAAAACCAGCAGCAAAGCTGAGAAAGGGGCTGCGGATTGTGCTTTTATGCGCAGGAGTGAGCAAAGCGTAATCAAACGCAACATTTCTGCGAAAAAGCACTAGACAGGATTGCTTTAAATCCGTAGTATCCCCCACCCCGCAACGGCGCTACGCGCCCGTAGCTCAGCTGGATAGAGCGCTGCCCTCCGGAGGCAGAGGTCTCAGGTTCGAATCCTGTCGGGCGCGCCATTTAGTTTGTGCGCAAGAGCTGCGGTGGTATGATTACCGCGTGAAGTAAGTAAAGAAATGGTGGCTATAGCTCAGTTGGTAGAGCCCTGGATTGTGATTCCAGTTGTCGTGGGTTCGAGTCCCATTAGCCACCCCACTTTACCCCAGGGGTAGAGTAAGAGATAAAAAGCTGTTTTGTGACCGTGCGAAGGTGGCGGAATTGGTAGACGCGCTAGCTTCAGGTGTTAGTGTTCTTACGGACGTGAGGGTTCAAGTCCCTCTCTTCGCACCACACAAAACGTCATGTAAATCTTAGCGATTACATAGACATGGGCTTTAAAATCTTGTAGTATCAGCACCACAGAATCGGCGAGTAGCGCAGCTTGGTAGCGCAACTGGTTTGGGACCAGTGGGTCGGAGGTTCGAATCCTCTCTCGCCGACCACCATTCGAAAAACCTGCTTTTTAAAGCAGGTTTTTTTTTCGTCTGTAGTTTATCCGCCGGCATCCTCCGCCTGACATTCTTCCCCCTCCGCATACCATACGCTGCTGTTAAGCTTGCCGGTTATAGCTGCTATCCGCCCGCTGTTGCTCTTTGGCGACAAGGCGGTGGCGCGCTGTCGCTGGTAAGAGACATATAATCAATTGAAATATAAGGGTAAAAATAACTTTACCTTAAGTCGTCGTTTTTCAGCGACAGGCTGGTTGGCGGTCGGCAGCGGCGGGGCGGATGGCCTCCGGCGGTAGGTTAACGATGCGGGTAAAAAATAAACCTTTAAAATTCAGTAAATTAAATTTATTTTTGTCTGGGTTGTCGTTGGGTGGCAAAAGTTGGCACGCGAAGTGCAATATCTATAGCGTAGATGCTCATTCCACTTCTTATGTTCGCCTTAGGCCTCATAAACCCTGGGAATGACGCAGAGCCGATTTAGGGTGCCTATTGCCCACCAGAACGATGAAAGCCTCGCTTGCGACGCCCGACATCACACTGCGGGCACAACGTTGAGTGAGGCACCGCCCCTGTTGTCCTAGACCTGATTGCTTCTTTATGCACTTGCCAGACTGGCAAGTGTTTTTTTTTGCCTAATACCCGTCATACTTCAAGCTGCAGATGCGTTGGCTGCGCTCAGTCACCCGAATCACTTACCTGTGTAAGCTCATCGGGATTCCTTCCCTTGCCGCCTTCCTGCAACTTGAATTATTTAGGGTATCTACCCGTCATACCTTAAACCGCAGATGCGTTGGCTGCGCTCAGTCACCCGAATCACTTACCCGTATCAGCTCATCGGGATTCCTTCCCTTGCCGCCTTCCTGCAACTTGAATTATTTAGGGTATCTACCCGTCATACCTTAAACCGCAGATGCGTTGGCTGCGCTCAGTCACCCGAATCACTTACCCGTATCAGCTCAGCGGGATTCCTTCTCTTACCGCCTTCCTGCGGATCGAATGATTTAGAGGATATTGCCGTGTAGAGGGATGCAGGCGAAAAAAAAGCGTGGCCGTGGCCACGCTCTGATAAGCAGTTTATCCGGCGTTATTCACCATTTTGCCGCAGGGTCAGCATCAGGCCTTCACGTCGCATCTGCGCCGCCTCTTCGGAGCGGTGCAGCTTTTCCA
The DNA here is from genome assembly GCA_901472405.1 of Serratia rubidaea. Taxonomy (GTDB): domain Bacteria; phylum Pseudomonadota; class Gammaproteobacteria; order Enterobacterales; family Enterobacteriaceae; genus Serratia_B; species Serratia_B rubidaea. The sequence continues at coordinate 208,834 of LR590463.1, forward strand.
GTACGTCGGCCAGCCAGGCGTAGTCATAGGCGTCCGGACGTTGCTTCAGGGCTTCCTTGAAGGCGTCGTTGGCCTGTTGCCATTCACCGTGCTTCATCAGCAGCTGGCCCAGCGTGCTGTTAAGCAGCGGCGTGGCGCCATGCTGTTTGATCTGCTGACGCAGCGCTTTTTCCAACTGCTCCGGGTTGCCGGATTTGATGCGCGGGATCAGCAGCACCAGGCGTTCGTCATACTGGCGTTTCAGGCTGTCCAGCACGATCTCCTGCGCCATTTCATGATCGTCGCATTCGATCAGGTGCTCCACCATGGCGATCTGCAGCGGCACTTCATGGCGTACTTTACGGCTTTGATTCTTCCACCAGCGTTTCAGGCCGTCGCTGCCTTCCTCCGCCATCGCCTGATTCATCAGGCCGAGATAGGCTTGCTGTTGCAGCGCCTGCCAGTTTCTCCTCGTCGTGCAGCTTGATTTTGCTCATTGACGGCAGAATTTCCAGCAGGGAGGCGTAAGCGCCGGTGCGCAGGTAGGCCTGCTCCGCCAGACGCAGCACTTCCGGATGGCGCGGCGCCTGGTTCAGCAGGCGATCGACCCCGTGGCGCGCGGCATGTACTTCACCCTGCGCCAGCTGAATGCGTACGCGGGTAATGTCGACCGGCAGCTGATCGGTGTCCGCCGCTTCAGCGGCGCGCTCCAGATACTGATTGGTGCGGAACTCGTCGCCGCGCTGCTGTGCCGCTTCCGCCGCCAGCAGGTAGTTCACCACCGGCTGTTCGGCATGGTCGGCATTGCGCGTCAGCAGCTGTTCGACCTGTTTATGGTCGCCTTCCGCCAGCTTAATCAGCGCCGCCTTGGTTTGTGCGCGCGCACGGCTGCGTTTACGGCCAAGGAACCAGCCGCGGGTGCGGGCGCCGGTACGGAAAATGCGGCGCAGGATCCATTCGATGATAAACAGCGCTACAAACAGCAAGATACCCATAATCACCAGGCCGGTGACGCTGGTTTCGATATTGTAGTTGTCGGTCTGGATCAGGACGTAGCCCTGATGCCCGGCCAGCATCGGCCCGAGCACCACGCTGGCGATCAGCACCAGAAACAGGAATAACACGCGTAACATGGCTTATCCCTCCTGGTGAGTGGCGGCAGCGCCTTGCGCCAGCAGATTGCGTACCCGGGTCTGCATCAGTTTTTCCAGCAGCGGCTGGCTCTTCAACTGGTCCGGCACGTCCATCGTCACGGACTGCTGGCTCAGGCCGTCCAGCTCTTCCAGGAAGGCTTTGGTGGCCGGATCGCTGGTATCGAAATAGGCGCGCACCCAGGTGGAGATGGTTTCCAGCGACTGCTTATACACCTCGTTCTGATGGCGCGGTACCGCCTGGGCGGCGACCAGCAGGCGGGAGCGGATGTTTTCGCGCAGATAGATGTCCTGATTCGGCGCCAGCAGCGGCTCGGCGCCGGTGTCGCGGCGGCGGATGGTGATAAAGTTGGCCATAAAGTTATGCCAGGACTTGGTCAGGTTCTGCCGCCATTCGCCGAGCGAGGCGGACAGCTCGCCGCTGTCTTCGTCCATTGGCGCTTCATCGCTGTCGTTATCCGCCAGGCGCAGGTTATCAACCTGGTTAGACAGCTGGTTCACTTTCAGAATGATGCCGTCAAAGTCGACCTGAGACAGGGTGGACAACCCGCTGATATCTTCGGTAATGGCGCGGCGTACGGTCATCAGGCTCGGATCGTTCATATCCGCCAGGCTGGCGTCGGCGCTTTTCAGCAGGGTGGCGGCGGTGGTGACGTCCTGATCGCTCCACAGCTTGCGGCCGGCCATTTTAACCAGGAAGTCGGCCTGAGCCAGCAGCCAGGTTTTGGCGTCGCTGCCGGAAATGGTGGCGACTTTTTCCTGCAGCTCGCTGAGCTGACGCGCCAGCGAGGTCTGTTCGCGGTCAGCGGCGTCGAGGGTTTTCCCCTGCTGCTGCAGCAGGCCTTCCAGCGCGCTTTTTTCCTGCTGCTGGCTCTGCTTGAGCTCCGCCAGCTGCTGCTGCAGGGACTGGTTCGCCGCAATCAGCTGCTGCGCCTGTCGGTGCGTGTGGTAGTAACCGCCGGCGCCCAGTGCAATAACCAGCACGATGGCGATCGCGCCGAGCACCGGGCCGCTGTTTTTGCTTTTACGGCTGCCGGTCTCTGGCTGTTGGGGACTCTCAACCGCCTGGTTGCTCTCTTCAACCGGTGCGGATGGGGTATTTTGTTCCGTCATAGTGGCGCATCCCATTGTCAGGTTTATTGTAGCGCGCGTAGCAGCGCGTCATTATCGGCATTTTCAGCTACCCGAATGCTGCTCCAGCCCAGTTCCCGGGCCAGGGTAGCCAGACGTTCGCTGACCACCACCAGGCGGCAACGCAGCAGCCATAAAGAACGGTAGTAATCAGGAACTAAAGTATACAACTGTTGTAACATTTCACCGCTGGTGACCACCAGCGTATCAATGCCCACGCGCTGCCAGTGGGCGCTTTGCTCCGCGCCGTCGTAATGGACGGGACTGCGCTGGTAACATTCATAATAGCTGACGTTGGCGCCGCGCTCGCGCAGCGTTTCGCCCAGCAGCTCGCGTCCGCCGTTGCCGCGCAGGATCAGCGCCTGCTTGCCGGCCAGTTTTTGCAGCGCGGGTAATAATAGTAGCGTTTCGCTGATTTCGCGCTCGTGCGGATAATCGACCGGCAGGCTGGTGATGCGGTGCAGCGCCAGCGCGGTGCTGCGCCCGATGGCATAATAGGCGGCCTGGGCCGGCCAGGTGAAGCCCGCGCGCCCCATCACCGAGTCGGCGTAGTTCACCGCATTCTGCGACAGGACGAACACCAGATCGTCGGCGTGCAGCCCCTGCAGCGCCGACGCCAGGCGCGGCAGATCGGCGCCGGGAGCGAAATCAATCAGCGGAGCATGATAGGCAACCCGGCCGAGCGCGCGCAGCCGGCTGACCAGTTGCTCCCCGGACGGGGAAGGGCGGGTTACCAGAATCGTCATGCCGGCGGATCTCCCTGATACACGTCCTGCAGAATTTCACGCGCGCCGTTGGCCAGCAGCTCCTCCGCCAGCGAGACGCCCATTTGCTGCGCCTGTGCGGCCGGGCCGCGGCGTTCGCCGCGCACCATCTGGCTGCCGTCCGGCGCGCCGACCAGCGCGCGCAGCCACAGCGTGTCGCCGTCCAGCTCGGCATAGCTGCCGATCGGCACCTGACAGCCGCCTTCCAGACGGGTGTTCATGGCGCGTTCGGCGCTGACGCGCAGGGCGGTCGCCTCATCGTTCAGCGGCGCCAGCAGCGTGCGGGTCACCTCGTCGTCCAGCCGGCATTCGATGCCGACGGCGCCCTGGCCGACGGCCGGCAGGGACTCTTCCGGGCTCATGGCGCTGCGGATGCGCTGCTCCAGCCCCAGCCGCTTCAGGCCGGCGACCGCCAGAATAATGGCGTCATACTCGCCGTTATCCAGTTTGGACAGGCGGGTGCCGACGTTGCCGCGCAGATCGCGCACGATCAGATCGGGGCGACGCTGGCGCAGCTGGCACTGACGACGCAGGCTAGAGGTGCCGACCACGCTGCCCTGCGGCAGTTGATCGAGGGATGCGAAACGGTTTGATACAAATGCGTCGCGCGGATCGTCACGCTCGCAAATGGTCACCAAACCCAGCCCCTGCGGAAATTCTACCGGCACGTCTTTCATCGAGTGCACGGCGATATCGGCGCGGCCTTCCAGCAGCGCCAGCTCAAGTTCTTTGACAAACAAGCCCTTACCGCCGACCTTCGCCAGCGGCGTATCCAGAATGATGTCGCCGCGCGTCACCATCGGCACCAGCTCCACCCGCAGGCCGGGGTGGCTGTCCATCAGACGCTGCTGCACATAGTGTGCCTGCCAGAGCGCCAGAGGGCTTTGTCGGGTGGCAATTCGAATAATTTTGTCTAACATGCTTGTTACCGTTTTTATATTTCGCCAGCCATCCTACCACTGAGGACGAAAACTGTCAGTGCAAGAAGGAGGTGGTCAGGAAAAGGACAACGGAATCAACAGGACGTGTGATGTGTTTTGGGCAGTTAACACTGCAGATACGTCGTTTAGGGTGAGGCGATAATAAGTGTGTCGCGTTACTTCCTTTACGGTCAATCGGCAAGGTGTTAAATTGATCACGTTTCCAGCAATAAGTCGTCAAATACTCTTCCTCTTAACGACGCTTACGGAATACGGGTTTTTTTCTAAGCACCGGGATAATCAGGCGAGACGTCTTGTACCTTTATATCGAGACATTGAAGCAGAGACTGGATGCGATCAATCAACTACGTGTCGATCGCGCCCTGGCGGCCATGAAACCTGCCTTTCAACGGGTATACAGTCTGCTGCCTACCTTACTGCACCACCACCACCCGCTGATGCCGGGTTACCTCAATGGTAACGTTCCCCATGGCATCTGCCTCTACACGCCTGATGAAAACCAACAATCTTATCTGCACGATCTGGAAGACAAGTGGGGCAGCCCGTTTGAAACGCTGGCCAGCGGCGAACTGCCGATCACCGGCGTTTACTCCATGGGCAGCACCTCGTCGATCGGGCAGAGCTGCAGTTCGGATCTGGATATCTGGGTTTGCCACCAATCCTGGCTCGATAACGAAGAGCGCAATCGCCTGCAGCAGAAATGCAGCCTGCTGGAGAAGTGGGCGGCGTCGATGGGCGTGGAGGTCAGTTTCTTCCTGATCGACGAAAACCGCTTCCGCCATAACGAAAGCGGCAGCCTGGGCGGCGAAGACTGCGGTTCCACGCAGCATATCCTGTTGCTGGACGAGTTTTACCGCACCGCGGTGCGCCTGGCCGGCAAACGTATCCTGTGGAATATGGTGCCGTGCGAAGAAGAAGCGCATTACGACGAATATGTGCTGTCGCTGTATGCGCAGGGGGCGCTGACGCCGAACGAGTGGCTGGATCTCGGCGGGCTGGGCACGCTGTCGGCGGAAGAGTACTTCGGCGCCAGCCTGTGGCAGCTGTATAAGAGCATCGACTCGCCGTACAAGGCGGTGCTGAAGACCCTGCTGCTGGAGGCTTACTCCTGGGAATACCCCAACACGCAGCTGCTGGCGACCAGCATTAAACAGCGTCTGCATGCGGGCGAGATCGTCTGTTTCGGTCTGGACGCCTACTGCATGATGCTCGAGCGCGTTACCCATTATCTGACGCAGATTAACGACACCACCCGGCTCGATCTGGTGCGCCGCTGCTTCTACCTGAAAGTGTGCGAAAAACTGTCCCACCCACAGGCCAGCGTCGGCTGGCGGCGGGAGATCCTCAGCCAGCTGGTGAGCGAGTGGGGCTGGGATCAAGAGCGGCTGGCGATGCTGGATAACCGCGCCAACTGGAAAATCGAGCGGGTGCGCGAGGCGCATAACGAACTGCTGGATGCGATGATGCAGAGCTACCGCAACCTGATCCGCTTTGCGCGCCGCAATAACCTCAGCGTCAGCGCCAGTCCGCAGGACATCGGCGTGCTGACGCGTAAGCTGTACGCCGCCTTTGAGGCGCTGCCGGGCAAGGTGACGCTGGTCAACCCGCAGATTTCACCGGACCTGTCGGAAGGCGATCTCACCTTTATTCACGTGCCGATCGGCCGCGCCAACCGCGCCGGCTGGTACCTGTACAATCAGGCGCCGGCGATGGACTCCATCGTCAGCCACCAGCCGCTGGAATATAACCGCTATCTGAACAAGCTGGTGGCCTGGGCCTATTTCAACGGCCTGCTGACGTCGCGCACGCGGCTGCACATCAAGAGCGCCAACCTGTGCGACAGTGAAAAACTGCAGGAGCTGGTGGCCGACGTATCGCACAGCTTCCCGCTGCGCCTGCCGGCGCCGACCCCGAAGGCGTTGTACAGCCCGTGTGAAATCCGCCACCTGGCGATTATCGTCAACCTGGAAAACGACCCGACCGCCGCCTTCCGTAATCAGGTGGTGCACTTTGACTTCCGCAAGCTGGACGTGTTCAGCTTCGGCCAGCAGCAGCAGTGTCTGGTCGGCAGTATCGACCTGCTGTACCGCAACTCGTGGAACGAGGTGCGGACGCTGCATTTCAGCGGTGAACAGTCGGTGCTGGAAGCGCTGAAAACCATTCTGGGCAAAATGCACCAGGATGCGTCGCCGCCGGAGTCGGTGGAAGTATTCTGCTACAGCCAGCACCTGCGCGGGCTGATCCGCACCCGCATTCAGCAGCTGGTGTCGGAATGCATCGAACTGCGCCTGTCCAGCACGCGGCTGGAGCCGGGCCGCTTCAAGGCGGTGCGCGTGGCCGGCCAGACCTGGGGGCTGTTCTTCGAGCGTCTGAGCGTCTCGGTGCAGAAGCTGGAAAATGCGGTGGAATTTTACGGCGCGATTTCCAACAACAAGCTGCACGGCCTGTCGATCAAGGTGGAAACCGATCAGGTGCATCTGCCGCCGGTGGTGGACGGCTTCGCCAGCGAAGGGATTATTCAGTTCTTCTTTGAGGACGCCAAGGACGATCAGGGCTTTAATATCTACATTCTGGACGAGTCGAACCGCGTCGAGGTGTATCACCATTGCGAAGGCAGCAAGGAAGAGCTGGTGCGCGACGTCAGCCGCTTCTACTCCTCCTCGCACGACCGCTTTACCTACGGCTCCAGCTTTATCAACTTCAACCTGCCGCAGTTCTATCAGATCGTGCAGATCGATGACCGCACGCAGGTGATCCCGTTTCGCAGCAACGCGCTGTCCAACCTGTGCGTTACCGTCAGCGACGGCGCTGCCGCGCAGCCGCTGAAGCAACAATACCAACTGCACTGATTCACGCAGGCGCCCGCGACGGCGCTCAGGCGAACTCGATGGTTTCGCCGGCCTGCTGCGTTGCCGACTCGCTCAGCAGCTGGGAGAATGACCAGCCGCTGCGGTCGCACACCCAGGCGCCGTCGCGGTAGTCGAAGTGGTAGCCGCCGGACTTGGTGGCCAGCCAGACCTGATGCAGCGGCTCTTGACGGTTGATCACGATCTTGCTGCCGTTCTCAAAGGTCAGCGTCATCACGCCGCCGTTGGTTTCGTAATCGATGTCCGCATCGCCGTCAAAATTATCCAACGTTTGTTCAATATCCAGCATCAGCTGGTCAGCCAACCGGTGAAACTCACTGTCGTTCATATTCGATTCCTATTGCTTTTCATGATCCACCTGCGATTATATACCCTTCATACTTGCCGCCTTGCTGCAACGCCGATTATTTTGGCCAGGGCAGGTTCGGACGCATAAATAACAGGCATTAATGCAAATGAAAAAACAACTACGCTATGCGCTGCTGGCGGTGCTGGTCGCCGGTCTCTCTGGGTGCGGTCTGAAAGGCCCGCTGTACTTCCCCGCTGATGAAGCGAAGGGCGAGAAAGCGGCGCAGCCGGTACAAACCGGCGATCAGGTGCAGAAAAATCAGCAGGAAGCCGCCGGCTCTCAGCAAAAACCGTCGATGACCGCGCAATAACGCGCTCTTCGGCGGAGGCGCTCGCCGTTGTGAATAACCGACGACGGGCGCGTCCAGAAAGCGGAGTATGATATGCAGTTCTCCAAAATGCACGGTCTGGGCAACGACTTTATGGTGGTCGATGCCGTGACGCAGAATGTCTATTTTTCCCCGGAGCTGATTCGTCGGCTGTCTGACCGGCATCTGGGCATCGGTTTTGACCAGATGCTGGTGGTGGAGCCGCCTTACGATCCGGAGCTGGATTTCCATTACCGCATCTTCAACGCCGACGGCAGCGAAGTGGCGCAGTGCGGCAACGGCGCGCGCTGTTTCGCCCGCTTTGTGCGGCTGAAAGGGCTGACCAACAAGCGCGATATTCGCGTCAGCACCCAGACCGGGCGCATGGTGCTCAGCGTCACCGACGACGATCGGGTGTGCGTCAACATGGGCGAACCCAACTTTGAGCCGCAGGCGGTGCCGTTCCGCGCCGCCAAGGCGGAGAAGACCTATATCATGCGCGCGGCCGAGCACACGGTGCTGGCCGGCGTGGTGTCGATGGGCAACCCGCATTGTGTTTTGCAGGTGGATGATGTAAAAACCGCCAAAGTGGAACTGCTTGGCCCGGTGCTGGAAAGCCATGAACGTTTTCCGGAGCGCGCCAACATCGGCTTTATGCAGGTGGTCAGCCGCGACCATATCAAGCTGCGCGTTTACGAGCGCGGCGCCGGTGAAACGCAGGCCTGCGGCAGCGGCGCCTGCGCCGCCGTGGCAGTAGGGATTCAACAGGAATTGCTGTCAGAAGAGGTGCATGTGGAGCTGCCGGGCGGCAGTCTGCACATACGCTGGAAAGGACCGGGTACGCCGCTGTTTATGACCGGCCCGGCAACCCATGTTTATGACGGATTTATTCATCTATGAAAAGCGTTGAGGACCAGGCCGTCGCAGCCATTGCGCTTGATGACGACGCCGTAATGCAGTACCTGCAGCAGAACCCGGATTTCTTTATGCGCAATGCGCGCCAGGTTGAGCAGATGCGCGTTCCCCATCCGGTGCGCGGCACCGTCTCGCTGGTGGAGTGGCATCTGGCGCGGCAGCGCAACCATATCGACCGGCTGGAAGAAGAGATCACGCTGCTGATGGAGCAGGCCAGCGCCAATGAAGGGCTGTTTGGCCGGCTGCTGCATCTGCAGGCCAACCTGGCCACCGCCGACAGCCTGCAGGATATGCTGAACCGCCTGCAGCGCTGGGCGCGCGGCTTCGGGCTGGCCGGCGCCAATATTCGCCTGTTCAGCGACCGCTGGCAGATCGGTGCGCCGTCGGACTTTACCCACCTCGGCATTGCGCGTTCGGCGTTTGAGCCGCTGCGCATTCAGCGCCTGGGGGATGATCACCACTTCCTCGGCAGCCTGAACGGCCCGGAACTGCTGCTGCTGTTGCCGCAGGCCAAACAGGTCGGCTCGGTGGCGCTGTCGCTGCTGGGTGAGGACGGCGATCTGGGCATGGTGATCTTCAGCAGCCGCGATACGCAGCACTATCAGCCGGGCATGGGCACCGTGATGCTGGCCCAGCTGGCGCGTATGCTGCCGGAACTGCTGGAACGCTGGATCGAACGCGCATGACGGCGTCAGCGGCCGGCCTGCAGCCGCCGGTGGACGCTTTTCTGCGTTATCTGAAGGTGGAGCGCCAGCTCAGCCCGCTGACCCAGCTTAACTATTCCCGTCAGCTGCAGGCGCTGTGCGCGCTGGCCGGCGCGCTGGGCGTCAGCGCCTGGTCGCAGCTGGATGCGGCGCTGGTGCGGCAGCTGGTGGCCCGCAGCAAGCGGGCGGGGCTGCACGCCGCCAGCCTGGCGCTGCGGCTCTCCGCGCTGCGCAGTTTTCTCGACTGGCAGGTGAGCCGGGGAGAACTGCCCGCTAACCCCGCCAAGGGCATCCGCACGCCGCGCAGCGGCCGCCATCTGCCGAAAAATATCGACGTTGACGAAGTGAGCCAGCTGCTGGAGATCGACGTTAACGATCCGCTGGCGGTGCGCGACCGCGCGATGCTGGAAGTGATGTACGGCGCCGGGCTGCGTCTGGCGGAGCTGGTGGGGCTGGACTGCCGGCATCTCGATCTGGCCGCCGGCGAGATCTGGGTGATGGGTAAAGGCAGTAAAGAGCGTAAGTTGCCGATCGGCCGCACCGCCGTCACCTGGCTGGAGCGCTGGCTGGCGATGCGCGATCTGTTCGCGCCGGACGACGACGCGGTATTTCTCTCCAATCAGGGCCGGCGCATCTCCACGCGCAATGTGCAAAAGCGCTTTGCCGAGTGGGGCGTCAAACAGGGCGTCAGCAGCCATATCCATCCGCACAAGCTGCGCCACTCGTTCGCCACCCACGTGCTGGAATCCAGCGGCGATCTGCGCGCGGTGCAGGAGCTGCTGGGGCATGCCAACCTGACCACCACGCAAATCTATACCCACCTCGACTTTCAACACCTGGCCAACGTGTACGATGCGGCGCATCCACGCGCCAAACGGGGGAAATCCTGATGCATTTTTACCGGCCGTTGCGCCCGCTGGCGGCGCTAACGTTCGATCTGGACGATACGCTGTACGATAACCGCCCGGTGATTGCCGAGACCGAGCGGCAGTCGGTGGCCTTTTTACAAGATTACCATCCGGGGCTGAAGGATTTTCAGTCGGCGGATTTTCACCGCCTGCGGCAGGAGCTGCGCGCGCGTGAGCCGGAGATTTACCATGACGTCACCCGCTGGCGCTGGCGGGCCATTCACCTGGCGCTGAGCCGGCAGGGACTGACGGACGGCGACGCGACGGCGGGGGCCGACGCCGCCATGCGGCACTTTGCCGACTGGCGCAGCCGCATTGAGGTGCCGGCTGCCACCCACGCCACGCTGAAGGCGCTGGGGGCGCGCTATCCGCTGGTGGCGATCACCAACGGCAACGTCGAGCCGGCGCGCTGCGGGCTGGAGGGGTACTTCCGCTTTGTGCTGCGCTCCGGGCCGGACGGCCGCGCCAAGCCCTATCAGGATATGTATCAGCTGGCCGCCGAGCGGCTGGCGATCGCGCCTGCGCATATTCTGCACGTGGGGGACGATCTGACGACCGACGTGGCGGGCGCGCTGCGCGCCGGTTTTCAGGCCTGCTGGATCAACGACCGTCAGGGTAGCCTGATGCAGGCCGCCGACGGCCGTTTACTGCCGCATATTGAGGTTTCGCAGTTGGCATCGCTGACAGCGTTGTTATAATCCCCCCCATAACTCTGTATAAATTCACAGTGAAAGCCGCGCCGGCGCGGTTTTCCCTTACCACGTAATGGTGCCTATGGACGTTTCCGATCTGCTCAACAGCATGAATGACAAACAACGTGAAGCCGTGGCGGCGCCACGCAGCAACCTGTTGGTGCTGGCAGGCGCGGGAAGCGGCAAAACCCGGGTGCTGGTGCATCGCATCGCCTGGCTGCTGGCGGTGGAGAACTGCTCGCCGTACTCGATCATGGCGGTCACCTTCACCAACAAGGCGGCGGCGGAGATGCGCCACCGTATCGAACAGCTGATCGGCACCAGCCAGGGCGGCATGTGGATCGGCACCTTCCACGGCCTGGCGCACCGCCTGCTGCGCGCCCACCATATGGACGCCAATCTGCCGCAGGACTTCCAGATCCTCGACAGCGAGGACCAGCTGCGGCTGCTCAAGCGCATTATCCGCGCGCTGAACGTGGACGAGAAACAGTGGCCGCCGCGCCAGGCGATGTGGTACATCAACGGCAAAAAGGACGACGGCCTGCGTCCGCAGCATATTGAAAGCTACGGCAACCCGGTGGAGGCCACCTGGCTGCGCATCTACCAGGCCTATCAGGAGGCCTGCGACCGCGCCGGGCTGGTGGACTTCGCCGAGCTGCTGCTGCGCGCCCATGAGCTGTGGCTGAACAAGCCGCACATCCTCAACCATTACCGCGAGCGTTTCAGCAATATCCTGGTGGATGAATTCCAGGATACCAACCGCATTCAGTACGCCTGGATCCGCCTGCTGGCGGGCGACAGCGCCAATGTGATGATCGTCGGCGACGACGACCAGTCGATCTATGGCTGGCGCGGCGCGCAGGTGGAGAATATTCAGCGCTTCCTGAAGGACTTCCCGGGGGCGGAAACCGTCCGCCTGGAGCAGAACTACCGCTCGACCAGCAATATCCTCAAGGCCGCCAACACGCTGATTGCCAATAACGACGGCCGCATGGGGAAAAACCTGTGGACCGAAGGGGCGGAAGGGGAGCCGATTTCGCTGTACTGCGCGTTCAACGAGCTGGATGAAGCCCGCTTTGTGGTTAACCGCATCAAAACCTGGCAGGAGAACGGCGGCGCGCTGAACGACTGCGCTATCCTCTACCGCAGCAACGCCCAGTCGCGCGTGCTGGAAGAGGCGCTGCTGCAGAGCGCGATGCCGTACCGCATTTACGGCGGCATGCGCTTCTTCGAACGGCAGGAGATCAAGGATGCGCTGGCCTACCTGCGCCTGATCGCCAACCGCAACGACGACGCGGCGTTTGAGCGCGTGGTGAATACGCCGACGCGCGGCATCGGCGACCGCACGCTGGACGTGGTGCGCCAGACGGCGCGCGACCGTCAGCTGACGCTGTGGCAGGCCACGCGCGCGCTGCTGCAGGACAAGGTGCTGGCCGGACGCGCCGCCTCCGCCCTGCAGCGCTTCACCGAGCTGGTGGACTCGCTGGCGCATGAAACCGCAGATATGCCGCTGCACGTACAGACCGACCGGGTGATCCGTGATTCCGGCCTGTTCCTGATGTACGAGCAGGAAAAGGGTGAAAAAGGCCAGGCGCGGATCGAAAACCTGGAGGAACTGGTGACGGCGACGCGCCAGTTCAGCTATCAGGAAGAAGATCAGGATTTAATGCCGCTGCAGGCGTTTCTGTCGCATGCGGCGCTGGAGGCCGGCGAAGGGCAGGCCGACGCCTATCAGGACGCGGTGCAGCTGATGACGCTGCACTCGGCGAAAGGGCTGGAGTTCCGCCAGGTGTTTATCGTCGGCGTGGAAGAGGGCATGTTCCCCAGCCAGATGTCGCTGGAAGAGGGCGGTCGGCTGGAGGAGGAGCGCCGTCTGGCCTACGTCGGCCTGACGCGGGCGATGGAAAAGCTGACGCTGACCTACGCCGAAACCCGCCGGCTGTACGGCAAGGAAGTCTACCACCGGCCGTCGCGCTTTATCGGCGAGATCCCGGAGGAGTGCGTGGAAGAGGTGCGGCTGCGCGCCAGCGTGTCGCGCCCGGTGAAGCACCAGCGCATGGGGACGCCGATCGCCGAGAACGACACCGGCTACAAGCTGGGCCAGCGGGTGCGTCATCCGAAGTTTGGCGAAGGTACCATCGTCAATCTGGAAGGCAGCGGCGAACACAGCCGGCTGCAGATTGCCTTCCAGGGCGAGGGCATCAAATGGCTGGTGGCGGCCTACGCCAAGCTGGAGACGCCGTAACCCCGGCGCGCTATTAGCCCGGGTAGCGGTCGCCTTCCTGCGCGGTGGCGTACCAGCGCAGCACGGCGTCAATCCCGTCGCCGCCTTCGGGCGGCGCCCAGGTCATGCAGTCTTCTGCCGCCAGCGGCTGATACGGCCCCGGTTTCACCTCAAACAGCACCCCGCCGGCATCAACCGACAGCACGGTATGCCAGACGTTGGCGGGCATTTCCAGCAGCCGGTTCTCTTCGCCCAGCATAATGCGCCGGGTTACCGCGCCGCGATCGTCAAACTGCAGCACCACAAAGCGGCCGCGCAGAGGCGTCAACAGCTCCCAGCCGTGCGGGTGGCGGTGCGGGCGGATATAGGTGCCCGGCTCCATGGCGATGGTCATGCGCTGCACCGGTTCGCGCGTATCGTCATGCAGTAGGTGGTGGGTGCGCAGGCGCGGCAGCTGGGCGGCCTGCTCGCCCATGAGGTTCATCTGTTGCAGGGTTATCAATTTCATTAAGGAAATCCGCAAGCTATCGGTAGAGAGAGTCTAGCAACTTTCCCGGCGCGGGGCGTTGCGCGCGGTCATTTCTTTGCGCCGGCGCGCGGATTTTTATCGCTCTGTCATCGCGGTGAATTGTTGGGGATTTATCCTGTTTAACGTGTTGACAGGCTTTTTCCTCTCGGCGTAACATGCGCGCACGATTATCAATGAGGACATTCGCCTTGGACACACCCAGTAGATGCTGGCTCACTGACCTGGATCCCAACAGGTACAACTTCTAAGGCTATCCCATTACGCTGATAGCCTTCGTGGTTGTCGGCGACCCCTCTGTGCGTCGCTCTGAGTCAGATCTCTTTATGGTCTGAAACGAGCATGGCCTGCGTGCCCCTCCGTTTCTGTGCTTCAACGCGTTGTCCGCCTAAAATGATGTGAATTGCATCTGTGGGTTTGGGCGCGTCTGCGCCCGGGATGATGTAATTCCGATGAATGCAGGGTATCCCCTCACCATTAGGGAGTTTTAGCACATGCTGAGCGCTTTCAAATTAGATAACAGCCGCTTGTCCCGCCTCGAGCTGGATGAGGCCGAAGACCTGACCACCTCGCTGTGGGTTGACCTGGTCGAGCCGGAAGAAAGCGAGCGCGACCGTGTGCAACATGAGCTGGGGCAAAGCCTGGCCACCCGTCCGGAACTGGACGATATCGAGGCCTCGGCGCGCTTCTTTGAAGACGAAGACGGCCTGCACATCCACTCCTTCTTCTATTTTGAAGATGCGGAGGATCACGCCGGCAACTCCACCGTGGCGTTCACCATCCGCGACGGCCGGCTGTATACGCTGCGCGAGCGCGAGCTGCCGGCGTTCCGCCTGTACCGCATGCGCGCCCGCAACCAGATGATGGTGGACGGCAACGCCTATGAGCTGCTGCTGGACCTGTTCGAAACCAAAATTGAACAGCTGGCGGACGAAATCGAGAATATTTACAGCGATCTGGAAAAACTCAGCCGGGTCATTATGGAAGGCCATCAGGGCGATGAATATGACGAAGCGCTGTCGACGCTGGCGGAGCTGGAAGATATCGGCTGGAAGGTGCGCCTGTGTCTGATGGATACCCAGCGCGCGCTGAACTTCCTGGTGCGCAAGGCGCGGTTGCCGACCGGTCAGTTGGAGCAGGCGCGCGAGGTGCTGCGCGATATTGAATCCCTGCTGCCGCACAATGAGTCGCTGTTCCAGAAGGGTGAACTTCCTGATGCAGGCGGCGATGGGCTTTATCAATATCGAACAGAACCGCATCATCAAGATCTTCTCGGTGGTGTCGGGTGGTGTTCCTGCCGCCGACGCTGGTGGCCTCCAGCTACGGCATGAACTTTGAATTTATGCCGGAGCTGAAGTGGTCGTTCGGTTATCCGGGCGCGATCAGCCTGATGATTCTGGCCGGCCTGGCGCCGTACCTGTACTTCAAACGCAAAAACTGGCTGTAAGCCACGGGCCGGAGCGGTGCGGCGCCTGCCGCATCGTGATTTCACGCCGTTAGCCTGCTAAGATAATTCCCTGCAAAATTATTTGAAGGCAATCCTTCCGATGGAGAGGTTCCCGCGGTACTGCAATGGCTGATCCTGCTGCTGGCGTCGCTGGCGCTGGGGTTCGGCCTGCTGGCGTTCCATATTCCCGCCGCCCTGTTGCTGGGGCCGATGATCGTTGCGTTACCCTGGGGCTGCTGGCGCGTCGGTGCGCATTCCCAAGCCGCTGTTTATCGGCGCGCAGGCGGTGCTGGGCTGCATGATCGCCAAAGCCTGTCTCCTTCCATGCTGACGCCGCTGCTGGCCGACTGGCCGCTGATCCTGCTGGTGCTGCTGGCGACGCTGCTGGCCAGCGGCATCTCCGGCTGGTGCCTGGTGCGCTTTAGCGATCTGCCCGGCCCGACCGGCGCCTGGGGCGCCTCACCCGGCGGCGCGTCGGCGATGGTCGCCATGGCCGGCGACTTTGGCGCCGACGTGCGTCTGGTGGCGTTTATGCAGTATCTGCGCGTGCTGTTTGTCGCCACCGCGGCGGCGGCGGTAGCGCGTATCGGTCTGGGCGATGAAGCGGGGCAGGGCAGCGCGGCGCTGAACTGGTTTCCGCCGCTGGACTGGCGCTTTCTGGCGACGCTGGCGGTGGCGGCCGCCGGCGCCTGGCTGGGGCCGCGCCTGCGCATACCGTCGGGAGCGCTGCTGCTGCCGATGATTATCGGCGCCGCGCTGCACTCCAGCGGCGCGATGGCTCTGCAGGTGCCGGAATGGGCTGCTGGCGCTGGCCTATACGCTGATTGGCTGGAGCGTGGGGCTGCGCTTCACCCGGCCGATCTTGCTGCTGGCGCTGCGCACGCTGCCGCAGATGCTGGTGTCCATCGCCGCGCTGATGCTGTTTTGCGGCCTGCTGGCGTGGATGCTGACCTGCTTCCTGCCGGTAGACATGATGACCGCTTATCTGGCCACCAGCCCCGGCGGGCTGGACACGGTGGCGATTATCGCCGCCGGCAGCCGGGTGGATATGTCATTTGTGATGGCGCTGCAGACGCTGCGGCTGTTTACCATCCTGCCTGACCGGGCCGGCGATCGCGCGTTTTATTTCCAACCACGCGACGCCGGCCTCCAGCTCATCGTAGCTTGCGCTGGGTGTACAGGGCGTCGAGGGTGAACAGCACCAGCGCCGCCCAGATAAAGCCGAAGGTCACCAGTTTATCCTGGGCCGACGGTTTCCCGTAGAAGGTGACCGCCAGCAGGAACATCAGCGTCGGGCCGAGATACTGGAAAAAGCCCAGCGTCGACAGGCGCAAACGGGTGGCGGCGGCGGTGAAGAACAGCAGCGGCACGGTGGTGACGATACCGGCGGCCACCAGCAGCAGGTTCAGCGACCAGGGGTTGGCGCCGAGGTGGCTGGTGGCGCTGTCGGCAATAAAGAACAGATAGACGGCGGCGACCGGCAACAGCCACAGCGTCTCAATCAGCATGCCGGTCTGCGCGTCGATGGCGATTCTTCTTGCGCAGCAGGCCGTAGAAGGCAAAGCTGAACGCCAGCCCCAGCCCGATAATCGGCAGGGAGCCGAACTGCCACAGCTGCACCAGCACGCCGGTAAACGCCAGGGCGACCGCCACCCACTGCATGCGGCGGAAACGCTCGCCGAGAAACAGCACCCCCAGCAGCACGTTCACCAGCGGGTTGATAAAGTAGCCCAGGCTGGCTTCCAGCATATGGTGATTATTCACCGCCCAGATAAACAGCAGCCAGTTGCCGCCGACCAGCAGCGCGGTGAGCGCCAGCAGCAGCAGGCGCTTGCGGTTGGCGCAGGCGGCGCGCACCTTTGGCCAGTTACGCCCCAGCGTCACCAGCGCCAGCATAAAGAAAAACGACAGATGATCCGGTGGGTCAGGATCTCATCGGCCGGCACCTGCTGAATCAGTTTGAAATAGGCCGGGGCGATGCCCCAAATAAAATAGGCGGCCAGGGCAAAGAAGATGCCCTGACGCGTTTGCTGTGCGTCCATGACGTGACCTGGAGGTAAGAGAGTCGATACGGTGAGTGTACTGAAGACGCTCACCGGGCACAATCAGCCAACCAGGTAGGTGGCGGGTGGCGCTGGCGATATGCAGGCCGTCGTTGTTATGCAGTTCGACGCGGGCGACCGCCACCTTGTTGCCGCTGCGCAGCACCGAGGCGGAGGCGATAAAATGTTCGCCGCGGCCGGGACGCAGATAGTCGACGCGCAGGTCGATGGTGCCCATGCGCGACAGGCGCGCCGCCAGCTCCTCTTCAACCAGCGACTCCTGACGCATCAGCACGCTGCCGACGCACGCCAGCCCGGCGGCGACGTCCAGCACCGAGGCGATCACGCCGCCGTGCAGGATCTTCTGCGCGGCGTTGCCCACCAGCTTGTGCTGGATTGGTAAAGGTCAGCTCGACGCCGTCGTCGTCGAAGTGGCGCAGCTCCAGGCCCAGTTCGCGGTTAAACGGCATGTGATAAACAAAGATCTCGCCAATCTTCTGGCGAGCGGCTTCTGTTGTGAGAGGCAGGGTCGACATAGCGGTGATTCTTCTTATTGATAAATGGGTTTAGGATACTGGTCAGTCCAGGTTAATGGTTTGTTGATTTTATGCTTAACCTTTGTTGCTTTCCAGACTATTCCAATAAAAGCGCCCCGGACTGCTGTAAACGTCGCTTTGTGTGTAAAATGGCCTGTTTTTATTTCAGGGTGTGTTTTTATTTGCTGGAGTGATGAGAATTATGCGTATTCTGTCAGGGGCCGTAATGGCAATGCTGCTGGCCCCGGCGCTGGTTCAGGCCGAAGAAGCGAAACAACAAGAAATACATGATAAACCGGCGGTGAACGGCAGCATTATCGCCAATATGCTGCAATCCCACGATAACCCGTTTACGCTCTACCCGTACGAACCTAACTACATACTGTATAGCTACACCAGCGATCTCAATAAAGAGGCGATCGACAGCTACAGCTGGGCGGATCACGCGCGCAAAGACGAGGTGAAATTCCAGCTCAGTCTGGCCTTCCCGCTGTGGCGCGGCATTGTTGGTGAAAACTCGGTGCTCGGCGCGTCCTATACTCAACGCTCCTGGTGGCAGCTGTCTAACAGCGGTCAGTCCTCGCCGTTCCGCGAAACCAACTACGAGCCGCAGATTTTCCTCGGCTGGGCGACGGATTACACCTTTGCCGGCTGGACGCTGCGCGATGTTGAGGTGGGGCTTAACCACCAGTCGAACGGCCGCTCGGAGCCGACGTCGCGCAGCTGGAACCGCGCCTACGCGCGCCTGATGGCGCAGAATGGCAACTGGCAGGTGGACGTCAAACCCTGGCTGCGTTTCTCCGAAAGCGCCAGCAGCGACGACAACCCGGATATCACCAAGTACATGGGCTACTACCGCCTGAAAGTCGGTTATACCTGGGGCGAGAGCGTGTTCAGCGTAGACGGCCACTACAACTGGAACAGCGGTTTCGGCGGGGCGGAGCTGGGCTGGAGCTATCCGATCACCAAGCACGTGCGCTTCTATACTCAGGTATTCAGCGGCTACGGCGAATCGATGATTGATTACAACTTCCGGCAGACACGCATCGGCGTTGGTGTCATGCTGAACGATATTATGTAATCATAGCCCCGCGTCCCAGAGGCCGCCGCACATACGGCGGCGGCCTTACTTATCGGGGTACTCAGAATTTAACATGGGGAAGTGTGTGTCTACCGCAGCAGTGATAAACAGCGAATTGCTGGCAGAGCAGGTGTTACGCGACACCTTTGGCTATCAACAATTCCGTCCGGGGCAACAAACGATTATCGATGCGGTAACCCGCGGCCAGGACTGCCTGGTGGTGATGCCGACCGGCGGCGGCAAATCGTTGTGCTATCAAATCCCGGCGCTGATGCTGGAGGGCCTGACCCTGGTGGTCTCCCCGCTGATCTCCCTGATGAAGGATCAGGTGGACCAGCTGCTGGCCAACGGCGTGGCGGCGGCCTGCTATAACTCGACGCAAACGCGCGAACAGCAGCTGGAAGTGATGGCCGGCTGCCGCAGCGGCGCGATTAAAATGCTGTATATCGCCCCTGAACGCCTGATGATGGACAGTTTCCTGTCGCTGCTCGACAGCTGCCCGCCGGCGATGCTGGCGGTGGATGAGGCGCACTGTATTTCCCAGTGGGGCCATGACTTCCGGCCGGAGTACCGCGCGCTCGGCCAGCTGAAGCAGCGCTTCCCGGCGATGCCGGTGGTCGCGCTGACGGCCACCGCCGATGAGACGACGCGCAACGACATTACGCGCCTGCTGGCGCTGCAGGACCCGCTGATTCAGGTCAGCAGTTTCGACCGGCCTAACATCCGCTATACGCTGGTGGAAAAATTCAAACCGCTCGATCAGCTGTGGCGCTTTGTGCAGGACCAGCGCGGTAAAAGCGGCATTATTTACTGCAACAGCCGCGCCAAGGTGGAAGACACCGCCGCCCGTCTGCAGAGCCGCGGCCTGAGCGTGGCGGCCTATCATGCTGGTCTCGACAACGCGCGGCGCGCGCAGGTGCAGGAGGGTTTCCAGCGCGACGACCTGCAGGTGGTGGTGGCGACGGTGGCGTTCGGTATGGGCATCAACAAACCCAACGTGCGCTTCGTGGTGCACTTCGACATCCCGCGCAACATTGAATCCTACTACCAGGAAACCGGCCGCGCCGGCCGTGACGGCCTGCCGGCGGAGGCGATCCTGCTGTATGACCCGGCCGATATGGCCTGGCTGCGCCGCTGTCTGGAGGAGAAGCCCGCCGGGCAGCAGCTGGATATTGAGCGCCATAAGCTCAACGCCATGGGCGCCTTTGCCGAGGCGCAGACCTGCCGCCGCCTGGTGCTGCTCAACTACTTTGGCGAAGGTAAACAGGAAGCCTGCGGCAACTGCGATATCTGCCTCGACCCGCCGAAGCGCTACGACGGGCTGGAGGACGCGCGCAAGGCGCTGTCGGCGATCGGCCGCGTCGGCCAGCGTTTCGGCATCGGCTACGTGGTGGAAGTGCTGCGCGGCTCCAATAATCAGCGCATCCGCGAATTCGGCCATGACAAACTGCCGGTGTACGGCATCGGCCGCGATCACACCACCGAACACTGGATCAGCGTGCTGCGTCAGCTGATCCACCTGGGCTTTATTACCCAGAACGTCGCCATGCACTCGGCGCTGCAGCTGACCGAAGCCGCGCGTCCGGTACTGCGCGGCGAAGTCGAACTGCAGCTGGCGGTGCCGCGCATTCAGAGCCTGAAGCCGCGCGGCGGTTCGGCGCAGAAATCCTACGGCGGCAACTACGACCGCAAGCTGTTCGCCAAGCTGCGTAAGCTGCGCAAGTCGATTGCCGATGAAGAGAATATCCCGCCGTACGTGGTGTTTAACGACTCGACGCTGCTGGAAATGGCGGAGCAGATGCCGACCCGGGCCAGCGAGCTGCTGAGCGTCAACGGCGTCGGCCAGCGCAAGCTCGAACGTTTCGGCACGCCGTTTATGGCGATGATCCGCGACCATATGGATAACGACGAGGAGTAATCATGCTGATGCTGTTTCTGACGGTCGCGCTGGTGCACCTGATTGCCCTGATGAGTCCGGGGCCGGACTTCTTCTTTGTTTCGCAGACTGCCGCCAGCCGCTCGCGCCGCGAGGCGATGATGGGCGTGCTGGGTATCGCCCTCGGGATCGTGGTGTGGGCCGGCGTGGCGCTGATGGGGCTGCACCTGATTCTGGCGAAGATGGCCTGGCTGCATCAGATTATCATGGTCGGCGGCGGCATCTATCTGTGCTGGATGGGCTGGCAGCTGCTGCGTTCGGCGCGCGCCAGGCGCGGGCAGCCGGCGGCGCTGCCGGACGAGGCGAGCGTGACGCTGGCCAAACCGGGCCGCAGCTTTATCCGCGGGTTTCTCACCAACCTGTCCAACCCGAAAGCGGTGATCTACTTCGGCAGCGTGTTTTCGCTGTTTGTCGGCGACAGCGTCGGCGCCGGCGCGCGCTGGGGACTGTTTCTGCTGATCGTGGCGGAAACCTTCGCCTGGTTCAGCCTGGTGGCGATGATTTTCGCCCTGCCGGCGATGCGCCGCGGCTATCAGCGGCTGGCGAAATGGATCGACGGGCTGGCGGGCGTTCTGTTCACCGGTTTCGGTTTACACCTGATTTTTACCCGCTGAGCGGGCGGCGCTAGCGGAAAGGAAGGCATGTCATGACGGCGTCTATACTCAGCCCCGATGAATGGCTCACGCGTGAAACCCAGTTTGCGGCCTTTGCCACCGGCCCGCTGCTGGATTTCTGGCGCACGCGCCAGGAGGGTGAGTTCAGCGGCGTCGACGAGGTGCCGATTCGTTACGTACGCTTTAGCGCGCCGCAGCATCAGCGGGTGGTGGTGATCAGCCCCGGCCGCATCGAAAGCTATGTGAAGTACCCGGAAGTCGCCTACGATCTGTTTCAGTGCGGCTACGACGTGATGATTATCGACCACCGCGGGCAGGGGCGATCCGGCGTCTGCTGGCGGACAGCCACCGCGGCCACGTGGTGAACTTTGCCGATTACGTCGAAGATTTTACGCGCTTTTATCAGCAGGCGGTGCAGCCGCTGGGCTATCGCCAGCATTTCGCCCTGGCGCACTCGATGGGCGGCGCGATTCTGGCGCAGTTCCTCGCCCGCCAGTCGCAGGCGTTCGTCGCCGCTGCGCTGTGCGCGCCGATGTTCGGCATCTACCTGCCGATGCCCGACTGGATGGCGCACCGCATCCTGAACTGGGCGGAGAAACGGCCGAACGTGCGCGATTACTATGCGGTGGGCACCGGCCAGTGGCGGCCGCTGCCGTATATGGTCAACGTGCTGACCCACAGCCGCGAGCGCTACCGGCGCGCGGTGCGTTACTATGCCGACTACCCGGAGCTGCAGGTGGGCGGGCCGACTTACCACTGGGTGCGGGAAAGTATTCAGGCCGGGCAACAGGCGATTGCCGAGGCCGCAGAGATCGCCACGCCAATCTTGTTATTGCAGGCCGGTGAGGAACGGGTGGTCGACAACCGTTCGCACCAGGCTTTTTGTCAGGCACTGTCAGACGCGGGACACCCTTGCGAAGGGGGAAAACCGCGGGTTATCCAGGGCGCACGCCATGAGATCCTGTTTGAGCGGGACGCTATGCGCGCCGAAGCACTAAACGCAATCCTGCGTTTTTATGCTCAACACGCTTTCAGCGGCGCCGATGCCGCCGACAACTCCATTAGAGGTTGACCTATTTATGTATCATGTTGTTGCTTCCGACCTGGATGGCACCCTGCTGTCCCCTGACCATACGTTGTCACCTTATGCCAAAGAGACGCTGCAGCTGCTGACGCAGCGCGGGGTGCATTTTGTGTTTGCCACCGGCCGTCACCATATCGACGTGGGGCAAATCCGCGATAACCTCGGCATCAGCGCGTTTATGATCACCTCCAACGGCGCGCGGGTGCACAACACCGCCGGCGAGCTGATCTTCAGCCACAATCTGGACGGCGATATCGCCCGCGATCTGTACGGCATCGTGCATAACAGCCCGGATATCACCACCAACGTCTACCGTAACGACGACTGGTTTATCAACCGCAACAGCCCGGAGCAGGAAGAGTTCTTCCGCGAGTCGGTGTTCAAATATCAGCTGTTTGAGCCAGGCCTGCTGGAAACCGACGGCGTCTGCAAGGTGTACTTCACCTGTGACGACCACGAGAAACTGCTGCCGCTGGAAGCGGCGATTAACGCGCGCTGGGGCGACCGGGTGAACGTCAGCTTCTCGTTCCCGACCTGTCTGGAAGTGATGGCCGGCGGCGTGTCGAAGGGGCATGCGCTGGAAGAAGTGGCGAAGATTATCGGCTACACGCTGAAAGAGTGCATCGCGTTCGGCGACGGCATGAACGATCTGGAGATGCTGGCGGATGGCGGGCAAAGGCTGCATTATGCGCGACGCGCATCAGCGCCTGAAGGATAAGCTGCCGGAGCTGGAGGTGATTGGCTCCAACGTGGATAACGCGGTGCCGCACTATCTGCGCGAGATGTTTCTCTCCTGAGTGATGCGGCCGGGGCGCGCCCCGGCCGGCATCGATAGCATGGCTGACCTGTCGGCCAGCCTGCGTTTTACCGGTGTTGTCCCTGTTTTTGCAGGAACTGCACGCCTTTGTCCGGGAAGTCGGTGAATACCCCGTCAACGCCGGCCTGGTTATAAATCACGTCGTACAGCTGGTTGACGTCCGGTGACGTACTTCGGCAGCGCGTCGGCGCGGATGGTGAACGGATGCACTGCCAGCTTGTTGGCGTGCGCCTCTTTCACCATGTCGGTCAGTACGATATGGCCCGGTTTGGACTTCTCTGCTTCCACCAGCATGTGGTAGTCAGGCCCGATGCCGTCGGCATACTGGGCGATCTGCTTCATCGCGCCCGGCTTGAACATCCAGTCATAGTCGTAGTTGACCCACTTGCCGTCGGCGTTCTGCTCGTAGGTTTCATTCCAGTCGTTATAGGCGATCAGCTGCACCAGCTTCAGATCCATGCCCAGCTTCGGCTCCAGCTCGGTTTTGATGCGTTTCAGCTCGTTGGCGTCGAAGCACTGCAGGTAGACGTTATCGTTCTTACCGGTGTAGCCGTACTGCTTCAGCACCGCCAGCACTTTGCTGGAGATGTCTTTCCCTTCCTGCTGGTGGAACCACGGCGCCTTGATTTCCGGATAGATGCCGATGTTCTTGCCGGTTGAGTGGTTCAGGCCCTGCACGAATTCAATCTCTTCCTGGAAGGTGTGGACGCGGAAGTCGGATTTACCCATCGGGAAGCGGCCCGGGTAGCTCTGCACCTGCTTGCCGTCTTTGATATCAAAGCCTTCGGTGAACTTCAGCGATTTGATTTCGGCCAGGGTAAAGTCGATGGCGTAGTAGCGCCCGTCTTTGCGCGCGCGGTCCGGGAAGCGTTTGGCGACGTCGGTCACGCGGTCCAGGTAGTGATCGTGCAGCACCACCAGTTCGTCATCCTTAGTCATCACCAGGTCCTGCTCGAGGAAATCTGCACCCTGTGCGTAGGCCATGGCCTTGGCCGGCAGCGTGTGCTCCGGCAGGTAGCCGCTGGCGCCGCGGTGGGCGATCACCACCTTGTCGGCGGCAAAGGCGGCGCTGCTCATGGTTGTCGCCAGAATAATCCCTGACAGCAGGGCTTTAACGTGAGTCCGCATAGTCTTCTCCTTAAGTGGCAGGGTAGCCGTGGGCGGCATCGTTGCCAGTGAGTGGGAATAAAAAGGCCGCGGTGCGGCGGCCTTTTAGGATAGTGCATGATTTTCGTGACGATTAGTCGCGTTTGGCCGCAACTTCTGCGTGATGTTTCTTCTCGTTCAGCATGGTCAGCAGCAGCAGGATGACTGCGGCGATGCTGCCGCCGATCATCACCATAAAGCCGCCGTCCCAACCGAAGAAGTCCACGGTGTAGCCGACGATGGCGCTGGCGGCGACCGAGCCGCCCAGGTAACCGAACAGGCCGGTGAAGCCGGCGGCGGTGCCTGCGGCTTTCTTCGGCGCCAGTTCCAGCGCGTGCAGGCCGATCAGCATCACCGGGCCGTAAATCAGGAAGCCGATAACCAGCATACAGATCATGTCGATCGTCGGGTTGCCCGCCGGGTTCATCCAGAAGACGATGGTGGCGATGGTCACCAGCGTCATAAAGAAGACGCCGGTGGCGCCGCGGTTGCCTTTAAACACTTTATCCGACATCCAACCGCACAGCAGGGTGCCCGGAATACCGGCATATTCGTACAGGAAGTAGGCCCAGGAGGACTTATCCAGCGCGAAGTGCTTCACCTCTTTCAGGTAGGTCGGCGACCAGTCCAGAATGCCGTAGCGCAGCAGGTAAACGAACACGTTGGCGACCGCGATATACCACAGCAGCTTGTTCGGCAGGATGTACTGCATAAAGATCTGCTTGGCGGTCAGCTCTTCTTCCGCTTTCTCGCTGTAATCGTCCGGGTAGTCGTTTTTATACTCTTCCACCGGCGGCAGGCCGCAGGACTGCGGCGTATCGCGCATCAGGCCGAAGGCGATCAGGGCCACCAGAATGGCGCCGAAGGCCGGCATATACAGCGCGGCGTGCCAGTCGTTGAACCAGGCCATGCCGAGCAGGAACAGCAGCGGCGGCAGACCGCCGCCGACGTTGTGGGCGCAGTTCCAGACGGAGACGATCTGGCCGCGTTCTTTCTGCGACCACCAGTGCACCATGGTGCGGCCGCACGGCGGCCAGCCCATGCCCTGGAACCAGCCGCACAGGAACAGCAGCACGAACATCACGGCGATGCTGGAGGTGGCCCACGGAACGAAGCCCATAAACAGCATGACGCAGGCGGCCAGGATCAGACCGGCGGGCAGGAAGACGCGCGGGTTAGAGCGGTCGGACACCGAGCCCATGATAAATTTGGAAAAACCGTAAGCGATGGAGATCCCTGACAGGGCGAAGCCCAGATCGCCGCGGCTGAAGCCTTCTTCGATCAGATAAGGCATCGCCAGGGTGAAGTTCTTACGCACCAGATAGTACGCGGCGTAGCCGAAGAAAATTCCCATAAAAATTTGCCAGCGCAGTCGGCGATAGAGCGGATCTACCTTGTCGACCGGCACACGAGCAATGTGTGCGGCTGGCTTAAAAATACTCAACATGAGCGCCTCCGATGGCTTTATCAGTTATGACACGCTCAGAGCAGGCGTTCTGAGTCGTGTTTGAGCGGATGTTTGGGTGTTGCTTTTTGTTCTATAACGAGCGCCATGCTAGACAAAACCCCTGGTTGGCTCTGTGATGGATGGCGCATTTGTTACACTTTTATAAAACAACGGCGAATTTTGAGCGATTCGTTAACGTTATGAAATAGAGAAAAGCAAAAAAGTCGTGATAGCGATCACATAAGTGGACTTTTATGGACATTTCTCTTTCGTTTTATGTTCGTTATTGTTCCTTATCAAACAAAGCCCGCACGAACTGTGGATCAATAGCCCCATCATCAGCGTCATTGGGGGTGGAAATGAGCCACGCTGCACCGGTAACTGAAACGGATGTCATCATTATAGGCGGCGGCGCGACCGGCGCCGGTATTGCCCGCGACTGCGCGCGCCGCGGCATACGCTGCCTGCTGCTGGAACGTCACGATATCGCCACCGGCGCCACCGGGCGCAACCACGGCCTGCTGCACAGCGGCGCGCGCTATGCGGTGACCGACGGCGAGTCCGCCCGCGAATGCATTGAAGAAAACCGTATCCTGAAGCGTATTGCGCATCACTGCATTGAACGCAGCGATGGCCTGTTCATTACGCTGCCGCAGGATTCGCTGGCGTATCAGCAGCAGTTTATTCAGGCCTGTCAGCAGGCCGGCATTGACGCCCAGGCGATCGACCCGCAGCTGGCGCTAAGCCTGGAGCCGGCGGCCAACCCGGCGCTGATCGGCGCAGTGCGGGTGCCGGACGGCACGGTGGATCCCTTCCGGCTGACCGCGGCCAACATGCTGGATGCGCGCGAACAGGGCGCGCAGATCCTGACCTACCATCAGGTGGTGGGGCTGCTGCGCGTGGGCGATCGCGTGCGCGGCGTGCGCGTTTACGACCATCAGCAGCGGCGGCAGTATGAAATTCGCGCTGAGGTGGTGGTCAACGCCGCCGGCATCTGGGGCCAGCAGATCGCCGAATACGCCGATCTGCGCGTGCGCATGTTCCCGGCAAAGGGGCGCTGCTGATCCTCGGCCACCGCATCAATAACATGGTGATCAACCGCTGCCGCAAACCGGCGGACGCCGACATTCTGGTGCCGGGCGATACCATCTCGCTGATCGGCACCACCTCGACGCACATTGATTACGACCAGATCGACAACATGCTGGTGACGCCGCAGGAAGTGGATACGCTGATGCGCGAAGGGGCGCTGCTGGCGCCCGCGATGGCGCAAACCCGCATTCTGCGCGCCTACGCCGGCGTGCGGCCGCTGGTGGCCAGCGACGACGACCCGTCCGGGCGCAACGTCAGCCGCGCATCGTGCTGCTCGATCACGCGCAGCGCGACGGCCTGGAAGGCTTTATCACCATCACCGGCGGCAAACTGATGACCTACCGGCTGATGGCGGAGTGGGCCACCGATCTGGTGTGCGAAAAACTCGGCGTCAGCGCCCGCTGCACCACCGCCGAACAGGCGCTGCCCGGCTCGCGCCAGTCGGCGGAGGAGACCGTGCGCCGCGTGGTGTCGCTGCCGGCCAGCATCCGCGGTTCGGCGGTGTATCGTCACGGCGACCGCGCCGCTCTGGTGCCGGCCGAAAACCGTCTTGATACCAGCCTGGTGTGTGAATGCGAAGCGGTAACCGCCGGTGAGGTGCGCTACGCGGTGGAGTCGCTGACGGTGAATAACCTGGTGGATTTACGCCGCCGCACCCGCGTGGGGATGGGCACCTGTCAGGGTGAGCTGTGCGCCTGTCGCGCCGCCGGCCTGCTGTCCCGCTTTAACGTCACGACGCCGCAGCAGTCCATCGCCCAGCTCTCCCACTTCCTGAACGAACGCTGGAAGGGCGTGCGGCCCATCGCCTGGGGCGATGCGCTGCGCGAAAGCGAGTTCACCAGCTGGGTCTATCAGGGGCTGTGCGGGCTGGACGCGTGCGGCGACGTTAAACAGGAGGCGGATGATGCAATTTGACGTGGTGGTGATCGGCGGCGGACTGGCGGGCTTAAGCTGTGCGCTGCGGCTGAGCGAGCTGGGCAAGCGCTGCGCGGTGGTGAGCAACGGCCAGAACGCGCTCTATTTCGCCTCCGGCTCGCTGGATTTACTGGCGCAGCTGCCGGACGGCACGCCGGTGGCGGCGCCGCTTGATGCGCTGCCGGCCCTGGCGCGGCAGGCGCCGCAGCACCCTTACTCTTTGATGGGAGCGCCGCAGGTGGCGGCGCTGGCGGATGAAGCGCAGCAGCTGCTGCAGCGCTGCGGCCTGGCGATGCAGGGCGACTGCCGGATGAACCACCTGCGCATTACGCCGCTGGGTACGCGGCGGGCGACCTGGCTCAGCCCGCAGGCGGTGCCGACCACGCCGCTGGACGCGCCGCTGCCGTGGCGCAGCATTGCGGTGCTGGGCATTGAAGGGTTTCTGGATTTTCAGCCGCAGATGGCGGCCAGTTCGCTGCAGAATCAGCAGGGCGTTGACGTCCGCATTGGCCAGCTGCATCTGCCGGCGCTCGACCGTCTGCGCAATAACCCCAGCGAATTTCGCGCGGTCAATATCGCCCGCGTGCTGGACATGCCGGCACAGGGCGCCGCGCTGGCGGAGGAGATCCGGCGGCTGGCGGACGAGGCGGAGGCGGTGTTCCTGCCGGCCTGTCTGGGGCTGGAAGACGATCAGGCGCTGCAGACGCTGCAGCAGAGGTTGGGTAAGCCGGTGCATCTGCTGCCGACCCTGCCGCCTTCGGTGTTGGGCATGCGTCTGCATCAGGCGCTGCGCCAGCGTCTGGTGCAGCTGGGCGGCGTGCTGATGCCCGGCGATCGCGCGCTGCGCGCCGAGTTTGACGGCGGACGGGTGACGGCGCTGTATACCCGCAACCACGGCGATATTCCGCTGCGGGCGTCGCAGCTGGTGCTGGCCGGCGGCAGTTTCTTCAGCAACGGCCTGAGTTCGGATAGCAACGGCATCCGCGAGCCGGTATTCGGGCTGGATGTCTACGACAGCGCCGAACGCGCCGACTGGTGCCGGCGCGATCTATTCGCACCGCAGCCTTACCTGCAGTTTGGCGTACGCACCGATGCGCGGCTGCGCGCCATCAGACAGGGGCAGGCGCTGGACAATCTGTACGCCATCGGCGCGGTGACCGGCGGCTACGACCCGTTGCAGCAGGGCTGCGGCGCCGGCGTATCGCTGTTGGGGGCGCTGCATGCCGCCCGGAATATTGTTGAACAGGGGGAGGGCGCATGAGCCTGACGAGCGACAACAGCTTTGAAAGCTGCATCAAGTGCACCGTCTGCACCACCTATTGCCCGGTGGCCAAGGTCAATCCGCTCTATCCGGGGCCGAAGCAGGCGGGGCCGGACGGCGAGCGCCTGCGGCTGAAGGACCCGGCGCTGTATGACGAAGCGCTGAAGTACTGCACCAACTGCAAACGCTGCGAAGTGGCCTGCCCGTCGGAGGTGAAAATCGGCGATATTATCCAGCGGGCGCGCGCCGAGCTGAGCCAGAGCACGCCGAGCCTGCGCGACGCCATCCTCAGTCACACCGATATCATGGGCTCGCTGTCGACGCCGTTCGCGCCGATCGTCAACGCCGCCACCGGCCTGAAGCCGGTGCGCAAGCTGCTGGACAAGGCGCTGAAAATCGACCATCGCCGCACGCTGCCGAAGTACTCGTTCGGCACCTTCCGCCGCTGGTATCGTCAGCAGGCGCAGCAGCAGCGGCGCTATGGCGAGCAGGTGGCGTTTTTCCACGGTTGCTTCGTCAACTATAACCATCCGCAGCTGGGCAAGGATCTGATCCGCGTCTTTAACGCCATGGAGATCGGCGTGCAGCTGCTGCAGCGGGAAAAATGCTGCGGCGTGCCGCTGATCGCCAACGGCTTTATCGATCAGGCGAAAAAGCAGGCCGCCGTAAACGCCGAATCGCTGCGTCAGACGGTGCTGGAGCAGGGCATTCCGGTGGTGGCCACCTCGTCGAGCTGCACCTTTACTCTGCGTGACGAGTATCCGCACCTGCTGGGGGTGGATACCACGGCGGTGCGCGACCGCGTGGAGCTGGCGACGCGCTATCTCTACCGCCTGCTGAGCGAGGGCCGGACGCTGCCGCTGCGCTCTACGCCGCTGCGCGTGGCCTACCATACGCCGTGTCATATGGAGAAAATGGGCTGGACGGCCTACACCCTGGAGCTGCTGCGGCAGATCCCCGGCGTGGAGCTGGTGGTGCTGGATTCCCAGTGCTGCGGCATTGCCGGTACGTACGGCTTTAAATCGGAGAATTACGCTACTTCACAGGGTATCGGCGCGTCGCTGTTCCGGCAGATTGAGCAGAGCGGCGTGGATTTGGTGGTGACCGATTGTGAAACCTGCAAATGGCAGATTGAGATGTCGACCAGCAAGCGCTGTGAACACCCGATTACGCTGCTGGCGCAGGCGCTGGCGTAAGCCTGAGGGAAACGGGGCCGGCGTTGCCGGCCCGCGGAGGATTACGGTTTGAGCTTCAGCGTGCTGATAATTGCCGAGGCGTCGGTCTGCGCCTGCTGCTGATTATCCGCCGGCAGCGTCACCTGGATGGTCAGCAGATGGTTGTCCAGCGAGCCGATCAGGATGGATGAATAGGCTTTCTCGCCGCCGCTGCTGAGGATGCTGTCCAGCTGACGCAGCGTACGCCGTCGACGTCGATGGCTTTATTGGTCACCACCTGCAGGTTGGCGTCGCGCGCGCGCTGCGTGGTTTCCAGACGCTGCGCCAGGGTTTCCAGGCTCTCGCTGGTTTTATCGCCCAGAATGACGATCACCGCGCGCTGGCCGGTGCTGTCGGCATACACGTGCATATTGTTGGCCTGGTTGCCCAGCTTGCCGCTTTGATCGGACATGCCGGTCGGCAGGGTAAAGGCCAGCTTACCGTCCAGCAGGCTCACCTGTTGTGCGGCCGCGCTGCTGCTGGCGGCATCGCCGGCCGGTGCCGCCGCGTCTTTGCTGTCGCCGTCGCAGGCTGCCAGGCCAAGTACCAGCAGGCTGATACCCATTAATTTTGCTACTTTACGCATTGGGCTTTCTTCCTTTTCTTCACGGGTTATACCCTGAATCATGCAAATGCAGGGCAGCGCATAACGCTAAAATTCCTGTTACCTGAAGTATGACGGATAGCGTGTCTCTTTGCTTGATCGCAACCTATTCATCAGCAAAATGCAAGGCAGATTGTGTCACAGCGTTTTTTCCAGTAATAGCCGATAATCAGCCACTTCGCCCTTCTTTTCCAGCGTAATAATCTGATAGTGACGAGCGATCAGCAGCATCAGCATGCCGCGGAACTGGTTGCGCGTTTTCACCGTCAGCCGGCGGAACCCCTGCGTGTGCGCCCAGCGCTCCTGCTCCTCCAGCAGCCGCCCGGCGACGCCGCGGCGGCGAAAGGCGGGCAGCACGCCGCCCAGCCAGCTGTAGAAGGTGTCGTCACTGGTTTGATAGCCCAGTTTAAAACCGGCCGGCTGACCGTCCAGCTCGGCAATCAGCGCGTAATGCATCGCGTCGCCGATGCGCAGCTGCAGATCCTGCAGGCGGTGGCGGCGTTAAATTCAGGGATGTGCTGATAGAGCTGCTGGATCTCAGCCAGTGTGGCAGTGCGGGTGGTTAACATCTTGGCGGCCTCCGTCGTTGCGCAGGCCGCCATCATAACTTAACTGGCCTGCAGCGCACCCGCTGCTGACGGCCGGCGAGGCGTTTCAGCAGCATATTCAGCAGCACGCCGTACATCGGCAGGAAGAACAGCAGGCAGATCATCACCTTGAAGCTGTAGTCCACCAGGGCGATCTCCACCCAGTTGGCGGCCATAAACGGATCGCTGCTCTGGTAGAAGGCGATAAAGAAGAACGACAGCGTATCGCTGATATTGCCGAGGAACATCGCGGCGGCGGGCGCGACCCACCAGGCGCTGCGCTGGCGCAGGCGGTTAAACACGTGCACATCGAGGATCTGGCCGAGCACGTAGGCCATAAAGCTGGCGACGGCGATGCGCGCGACAAACAGGTTGAACTGTCCCAGCGCCGCCAGCCCCTGCCACTCGCCCTGATACGTCACGGTGGAAATCACGTAGGAGATAAACAGCGCCGGCACCATCACCGCCAGAATGATCTTTCTCGCCAGCGGCGCGCCGAAAATACGCACGGTCAGGTCGGTAGCCAGAAAAATAAACGGGAAGGTAAAGGCGCCCCAGGTGGTATGGAAGCCGAAAATGGTAATCGGCAGCTGCACCAGATAGTTGCTGGAGGTAATGATGATGATGTGGAACAGCGACAGCCAAAGCAACGCGGCGGTGCGCTGTTGCGGAGTAAAAGCGTACATAATTGACCTTTTTGAATGAATGGGGTGAGGGAACCCATACCAACGATGTTCACCCCGCGCGGCGCGAGGGGATAAATAAGGATTGCCGCCGCCGTTTTTTGTCGGCCGCGCGCCGCATGATACGCGTTTGCGCAACCAATGCAATCAACAATGCGGTTAAAATACACGCAAACGTTAACGCATGTTGCACAGAAAAACTACCGGCGTAAACTATGGCGCTATGAGATCCGGCGAGCGTTCGCCGATCGTAGTTGATCGAGATAAATAACATGAGTGACATCTTTTCCCAGGCTGACCAAACGCTCGATGCGCTTGGCCTGCGCTGCCCTGAACCGGTCATGATGGTGCGTAAAACCGTGCGCCATATGGACAATGGCCAAACGCTGCTGATCATTGCCGACGATCCGGCCACCACCCGCGATATTCCCGGCTTCTGCCGTTTTATGGAGCATACGCTGGTGGCGCAGGAAACGGAGCAGACCCCTTACCGCTACCTGCTGCGTAAAGGCACCGCCGCCTGAGGCCGGTGTGCCGCCCGTCAGCGCTTTTCCAGTATCTGCCGCGCATCCTCCGCCCGGGCGTGCAGCGCCAGGTCGCTGAAGTCTGCCGCCGTATAGTACGGCGACGGCGGCGGCAGATGACGCGGGGCGCTGCCCGGCCAGAGCTGTAACTCCCCGATATCGCTCAATGAGATGCCGTAGAGCTGCTGCGGCAGCATCAGGCGCTGCGGCGCGGTGCGTTCGAACGGCACCGGCGTCGGCAGGCGGTTGTCGCCGGTATCGTAGTTGCGTTTCAGTACCAAAAACTTCTCCGGCACCCGCCGGTGGCTGTCCCACCAGTCGCCGTCAATGCCGGCCAGCTGTCGCCGGGTCTGCGTGGCGGATACCGCCCCGAGCTGATTGAGCGCCGCAGGCAGCAGCGTTTCCATCGCGCGGTTATAGCTGCCGACCGACACCGCGCCGCCCTGCAAAATCACATCGATCGCCAGCCGCGCGCCCAGCAGATTGGAGTAGAGATCCTCCGGCGAAAAGGCGGAAATCTCCTCGGAAAAACCGGGTACGGACTGGTAGCCATACCACTGGGCGATTTCATGCCAGGCGGCCAGCTGATACGCCAGTTTCCCCGCCAGGTAGGCCGCCAGCGTATAGCGCTGCGCCGCGTCATCCGGCGGCGTAAAGGCGTTGAGCTGAATCCGCCGCTGCGCCAGCTCTTCCCCCAGGGAAATGTGCCAGCGCTGGCCGAGGCGCGGCAGTATCTGGCTGAACAGGTACAGGGTATTGTCAGCGGTGTCGCGCACGTGGGCGATATCGATAAACCCGCCGCGGCGGGTGTACAGCAGACCGTCCCGCTCGCTGCTCAGCCCCAGCACATTGCTGACGGCGCCGAAGGCGCTGTCGTTATAGCGGTGATGACCGAGCCGGCCGGCCTCCACCACATTGTCCAACTGGTAAAAGGGCACCGGGATGCCCAGCGCCTGCACGTTGAGATTGAAGCCGAAGGCGCAGCACGGGCGTAGTCCGTCCGGCGCGGACAGCGGGGGCGCCACCGGCCAGTCGATACGCGTGACGCGGGTCGGCTGCGCCGTGACAATGGTCTCCATCGCCGCGCTGGCCTGTGCCATATTCAGAAATATGATGAATATCAGCGCGCAATAACGCATTAAAAAGCTTCTCCCACCTGAAAATAGAACCCGCTGCTCTGACGTCCGACGCCGAAGTCGAGGCGTACGTTCATCCGCGGTTTAAACTCGAAACGGTAGCCGGCGCCGACGGTCGGCAGCCAGTTTCCGCGTCCCAGATCGCCGGCGTCGCGGCTCATGGTGCCGGTGCCGGCCCACAGTACATAGCCGTGCCGCCAGTTGAGTTTGCGGCGGTACTCCAGCTGACCGCTGAAGGCGTTGCGATCGCGGTAGCGCCCCTGATAGTAGCCGCGCATGCGGTTGTCATTACCCAGTTCCGACAGGCGATCCCACGGCACCTCGCCGCTGGCGAAACGGCCGTAGAGGTCGAGCGCCAGCACGCTTTTGGCGCTCAGACTATGGTACAGATTGTACTGGGATTCCAGCGTTTCGAAGCGGCTGTCGCTGCCCAGCTCGGGCGCGAAATGGGTATAGGTCAGGTTGAAGTACTGCCCGCGGCTGGCGTTGGCGACAAAGTCCCGCGTGTCGTAGCTGAAACGCGCGCTGACGCCGGAGCTGACCGAAGACGGCCCGGCGGCTTCCGCCAGAAACAGGCTATGGTCGCCGTTGTCCGGATCGTCGGCGTGGGTGGAGGAGAAGTCCCAGCCGAGGCCCAGATAAGTGGCGTCGGCAATGCGGTACATCACGGCAGGCGCGACCTGCAGCGACTGCTGGGTATATTTTTCCTTGTTGCCGTCACGCCGGCCGGCCTGATAGCCGGTGCCCCAGTAATAGGTGGGCATATTTTTCATGCTGCCGGTGGTGAAAAAAACGCCACTGGTCGTTGGCGAAGAAGCTGTAGTTTTCAAACCCGATGCCGAACGCGCCGGTTGAACTGAAAAAGCCTTTCAGCGCCAGCGTGGAGTTCTGGCTGACGCTGTCGCTGCTGTCCGGGCGATACATGCCGACCACGGCGGTGCCGATGCCCAGGCCCAGCTCTGGGGTATAAAACGGCCCGGGCAGCACGCCCCAGTCGATGGCTTTCCGGTGGTCAAACTGGTTGTCTGCGCCCAGCGGGCGCAATAAATCGTCAATCTGCTGCCGGCTGGGCAGTGCGGCGTGGGTCGCCGTGTGCGCCGCCAGCAGCAGAAGGGGAAGCCAGCGCCACATCAGAAGCGGTATTCAGCGGAAACCATCGCGCTGTTGCGCTCGCTAAAGCCGACTTCCGTCATCACGTTGAAGTTTCTGGTGATCTCATATTGTGCGCCGACCAGCACGTTCCACGGCGACTGCAGATGCTGCTTGACGCGGAAGCGGCCTTCGCCGCGCTGGTTGGCGATTTCGATCAGCGGCTGCAGGGCGGCCGGCATACTCAGATCTCCCAGGCTGCCTTTAAACTCTTGCTGCACGTCCTGATACATACTGCCGACCCACAGGTTCAGATGGCTGGGGCCGCTGATGCCCGGCATCTGGAAACGGTAGCCGACGCGCGGCGTTACGGTGAGCGCCGAGATTTGCCCATCAAGAATATTGAAGTCGGTGCGGGTGTAGTTGGTGTCCAGCGTGGTGAACCAGTTCTCGTAACCGCCGGCCAGCGTAAAGCCGGCGCCGTAGGTGGTGCCTTTAAAATCCAGGTTGAAATCGAGATCTTTCAGTTGGCCGCTCTTATTCATCCGGTGCACGTTGGAGGCAATGATCCTTTCCATCGGATTGGTGTATTTGCTCGGGTCGGCATCGACGGAGACGATCGAGTGGGAGCTGCCGCGGGTATGGCCGACGATGCCGTAAACGTTGAGGAACGGTAGCACCCAGGCGTCGAGGCGCATCGTGTCGGTTTTACTTTTTTCGCGGCTGTTTTCGGCCTTGATGTTAAACAGGTCGCCCGGAATCTGGAAGGAGCCCAAGCCCAGCCCGGAGAAACTGATGCTGCTGACCTCGATATTCTGCCGCATATTCATATGGTTGATGCCGATACCGAAGGTTTCCGGCAGGTCGTAGCCGCGGGCGCGGGCTTCATCCCCCCAGAAAGGCAGCGTGTGCCGCTGCGACGTGGACTGCAGAGGCGCGGCGGCCGGCTGGGCTGACGGCGTGGCGTCCTGCCGGCTGGCCGTCGGCAATGGGCCTTGGGCAAAGGCGGGACGCTGGGCGTTGTCGATCAGCCGTTCAGTGTCTTCAGGGGTGGTTTGTTGCGCAAATGTTACAGCTGAAAACAGAGCAACGGGAACGAAGATAACGTTTTTATAGTTGAAGGGTTTCATAGTTCAGGCTCTTTGCATGGGAATACGCGAAATAAAGCGGAGTATTCTGATGGTAAGAGCGCAAGGGTATAATAAATAAAGCATGTATGTACGTACATTTAATGCGGCTATTGTGCTCCGCGCGTAGCGCAGAGCACAATAAGATCACTGACGGGTTTTTAACAGCCGGATTGCATTGAGCGTCACCAGCGCGGTGGCGCCGGAGTCGGCCAGCACCGCCAGCCACAGCCCGGTGATGCCCAGCAGGCTGGTGACCAGGAAAATCCCTTTCAGCCCCAGCGCAATGGTGATGTTCTGCCGGATATTGGCGTGGGTGGCGCGTGAGATGCGCACCATCTCGGCAATGCCCAGCAGGCGGTTGTGCGTCAGCGCCGCATCGGCGGTCTCCAGCGCGACGTCGGTACCGCTGCCCATGGCGATGCCGATGCTGGCGGCTTTCATCGCCGGCGCGTCGTTGATGCCGTCGCCGAGCATCGCCGTCGGCCGTTGCCGGCTCAATTCCGTCACCGCCGTGACCTTATCTTCCGGCAGCAGTCCGGCGCGGTAATCGATGCCCAGTTCACGGGCGATGGCGGCCGCGGCGCGCGGGTTGTCGCCGGTCAGCATTACGCCGTTGATACCCAGCTGACCGAGCGCGTCGATCGCCTGTCGTGCGTCGCTGCGCAGCGTATCGCGCAGGGCCAGCAGGCCGACGGGCTGATTATCCTCCAACGCCACCACCACGGTTTTCCCTTCATTTTCCAGCTGTTCCAGACGGGTTTGCCAGGTGGCATCCAGCAGCCCCGGCGCCAGTTTGGCCGGCGCGCTGATGCGCACCGTTTTGCCGTCAAGCTGCCCTTCGATGCCGACGCCGGCCAGCGCGCGACGGTTATCGGCCAGCGGCAGCGGCGCGCCATATTGTTCGGCGCGGCGAACGATCGCCTGCGCCAGCGGATGGTGCGAACCGGCCTCGACCGCCGCCGCCAGCGTCAGCAGCTGCTGTTCGCTCAGCGCGCCGATCGGCAGCGCGTCGGTGACCGTCGGCTTGCCTTCGGTCAGGGTGCCGGTTTTATCAAATGCGATGGTTTGCACCTGTCCCAGCTGCTCGAGGGCGGCGCCGCCTTTAATCAGCGAACCGCGCCGGGTGGCCGCCGCCAGGCCGGAGGTGATGGCCGCCGGCGTTGAAATCACCAGCGCGCACGGACAACCGATCAGCAGCAGCGTCAGGCCGCGGTAAATCCAGGTTTCCCACGGCTGGGAGAACAGCAGCGGCGGCAGCAGAATCACGGCCAGCGACAGCAGCATGATGGCCGGCGTGTAGTAGCGGCTGAAGCGGTCAAGGAAACGCTCAATCGGCGCGCGGCGCTCTTCCGCCTCTTCAATCAGCTGCAGGATGCGGTCAATGGCGTTTTTGCCCGGCTCGGAGACTACCTTCATCTGCACGGACTGGTCGACCGACAGGCTGCCCGCCGCCACTTTTTCACCCTGCTGACGCTCCACCGGCACGGACTCGCCGGTCAGCGCGCTTTCGTCGAAGCTGGCGAACGGGTTAATCAGCTCGGCATCGGCCGGCAGCCGGGCGCCGGGGGCGATTTCGATCACATCGCCCGGCCGCAGACTGCCGACCGGCACGCGCCGGCGCTGGCTGCCGTTCAGCAGCACCGCCTCTTCCGGCACCAGCGCCATCAGCGCGGTGATGCCGCGGCGCGCCCGGTTGGCGGCGTAGGATTCCAGCAGTTCACCCACCATAAACAGCAGCAGCACCATCGCCGCCTCAGCGGTGGCGCCGATAAACAGCGCGCCGATAGCGGCGACGCTCATCAGGGTTTCAATGGCGAACGGCGTGCCGGAACGGATTAAACGCAGCGCCTTGCGCGCGATCGGCGCCAGCCCGACCAGCGTGGTGGCGATAAAGGCGACGCTGCCCCATTGCGGGTTGATGCGGTCAAGCGCCCAGCTGAGGATCATCAGCGCCGTCAGCAGTAATAAAGGCGCGTAGGGCGCAAAACGCGATGCGCTCTCCGGCGCCGGCTGCGGCTGGCCGCCGATGCCCAGCAGGGTAAAGCCGGCCTGCGCGACCGCATCCTGCACGCGCTGGCTGATATCGTTCTGCGCATCCACCACCAGTTTTTCGGTGGCGAACAGCACGCGCGCGCTATCGACGCCGGGCACGGCGGTGACGGCGTTTTCGATTTTTTTGGCACAGCTTGGGCAATCCATGCCGTTGACCTTCCAGCTAAAACGTTGGCTGCCGGCTGGGGGAGCGGCGCTTAACCTGTCGCTTTCCTCATCCGGGTCGCCGCTGTCGCAGCAGCTTGCGCCGTGCTGATGCGTGTGTTGATGGCCGTCGCTGCAGGCGTGGCCTGCGGCGTCCGCGGGTTTTTCACTGCTGCAGCCGTGTTGGTTTTTGGCGTGGCTGTGGTTGCAGCCGCAGTCGCCGTCATGATGGTTATGTTCGTGGTGTTGATGGTCTTGATGAGTATGCATAACGCCCCCAGGCAGTTAACGATCATTATCGTGGCTGACTCTACACCCTGGAGCCAACTCCAGAGTCAAGGGGAATCACATCGGCGAGTGGTTAATTAATCAGATGATTTTATTTAGCATGCTAATAATATGCAGATCAATCCAGAAGTTTTTATTATTTCCTTAGACGTTATTTTGCTTTCTATATTTATTTCTTATCGTATTAATTGACCATTTTGCGTTTAATTAATTTGTGTGCGAAATAATATTTGTGATCAATTCATCATTTGAGTAAATAAAAACTCAGGCGATCTGAAAAGTACCAGCATGAAACACTCGCCGCTCGATATGGCGTTCTTATTGGCCTTTGTCGCTTTCTTGTCATGATTTTCATGTTTCATATGTGTGGTTTTCCTGTTTTTCCAGATAAAAACACTTTCATATGGAATTTAAAAAGTTTTTAATTCTGAGATCCTTTTAATATCGCTATCTATACTTGGAAACGATTACCATTTGGGATGGTGATCTTATTTACTGATTGTTATGTATTAATTCCGTCTACATTCAAGCCATCACTGGCGCGTACGCGTCTTCCCAGGGATCTGCGTGATGTCATTACGCAGTAACAGGGAAGGTTATGTTTATCTATTTGATCGTTAACGATCAAATAATGCGTGGAATCGAACCAATGCAATCGAAGAAAAAAGCGATAGAAACAAATGAATCCAGCCTGGCCGCTGCCAAATCCGGTTATGATGCGGTGAATGACTTACTGCATTATCACCAACGCGGTAATGGGATTCAAGTTAATGGCAAGGACTCATTTTCTACGGAAGATGCCGGGTTATATATTACCCGTACTAACCAAACCTGGAATGGAAAAGGCGTATTTGATACGCCGGTAAAATTGACGTTCTCTTTCCCCGACTACCAGTTCAATTCCGCCAACGGCGGCGGCGATCGCGGGTTAAGCAAGTTCAGCACTGAACAGCAGCAGCAGGCCAAACTGTCGCTGCAGTCCTGGTCTGACGTCGCCAATATCACCTTTACCGAGGTGTCCGGCACGCAAAAAGCCAATATCACCTTTGGCAACTACAGCCAGGATCAGTACGGCCAGACCGACTATGACACGCAGGCGTATGCCTGGCTGCCGGGCTCCGGCAGCGTCTCCGGCCAAAGCTGGTACAACATCAACCAGTCCAATATTCAGCACCCGGCGTCTGAAGATTACGGCCGCCAGACCTTTACCCATGAAATCGGCCATGCTCTGGGCCTGAGCCACCCCGGTGATTACAACGCCGGCCAGGGCAACCCTTCCTATCGCGACGCCAGCTATGCGGAAGATACCCGCATGTTCAGCCTGATGAGCTACTGGAGCGAAAGCAACACCGGCGGCGACAACGGCGGTCATTATGCCGCCGGCCCGCTGCTGGATGACATTTCGGCGATCCAGCACCTGTACGGTGCCAACATGAGCACCCGCACCGGCGATACGGTATACGGCTTTAACTCCAATACCGACCGCGACTTCTTCAGCACCAGCAGCAACGCGGAAAAAGTGATCTTCTCCGTGTGGGATGCCGGCGGCAACGATACCTTTGATTTTTCCGGCTATAGCGCCGACCAGCGTATCAACCTGAACGAGAAGTCATTCTCCGACGTCGGCGGCCTGAAGGGCAATGTGTCGATAGCGGCGGGCGTGACCATTGAGAACGCCATCGGCGGTTCCGGCAATGACGTGCTGGTCGGCAACCAGGCGGATAACGTGCTCAAGGGCGGCGCGGGCAACGACGTACTGTTCGGCGGCGGCGGCGCCGATGAACTGTGGGGCGGCGCCGGCAGCGACACCTTTGTGTTCTCCGCCGTCAGCGACTCCACGCCGGGCGCGCCGGACTGGATCCGTGACTTCCAGAAGGGTATCGATAAAATCGATCTGTCATACTTTAACAAAGGCGGCGAGGGGGTTCATTTTGTCGACCACTTCAGCGGCGCGGCGGGCGAAGCCCTGTTAACCTATGATGCCGCCAGCAACGTCAGCGATCTGGCGGTGGACTTTGGCGGACATAGCACGCCGGACTTCCTGGTGAAAATTGTCGGGCAGGCGGACGTCGCCACCGACTTTATCGTCTAGGCCGTTATTTGGCCATTGCCGGTTGACCGGCAGGCGGGCGCGGCCTTGTCGGCGCGCCCGCCACGTTTACGGTGAGCAGAGCATGAGCAAACGCAGGAGGCGCGTCACCCCGGTGGTGGCCGCGATAATGACATATTGCATAACAACAGGAGCCGCTATGGCCAGCAGTCTGGTTCTTCCTTCCGCGCAGTCTCTGGCGGGTGAATGGCAGGTCGCCAGGGGCGACACGCAGTGCCGGGTCGCGTTGCGGGCTGACAAACAGCCGGCCGCCAATGGCTATCAGCTGCAGGATGAGCAGCAGTGTCTGCAGACGCTGCTGACTGCACCGGCGGCCGGCTGGCGTCCCGCACCGGACGGCATCGCGCTGCTGCAGGCGGATGGCGCCACGCTGGCGTTCTTTTCACGTGACGGCGACGTTTATCGCCACCGCATCGGCGATGAGGACGGCCTGACCCTGAAGGCGCTGGACTGAGTCACGGGGTCGCCGGCGCGAACCCGCAGGCTTACAGATACAGCGAACGCACGATCAGGAAGTGACCGGCAAAGTAGCAGAAGGCGACGATGGCGTCGGCGGCGCGGAATCGGCTGCGGTAGTGGCTCACCAGCCAGACAATGCTTGCCAGCAACAGCAGAGAGGTGCCGGCCAGCAGCGAGAAACCGTAGTCGGTGCTGCGCAGGAAGTACTGCTCGCCGGCCAGCCAGACCATCAGCAGCGTCATGCCGACGTAGGCCACGACCGCCCAGCGCTGTTCGCTAATGCGCGTCCACAGCGTCGCCAGCAGCAGTACGCCGATAATCAGCAACGCCAGCGGCAGCGGCCAGAACAGGCTGAAGGTCATCTGGCTGGCGAAGCTGAGGGCATACAGCAGATGGGCAAGGAAGAATGCGCCGAGGGCGTACAGCATCTGCTGGCGGGGCAGTTGCAGCAGGGCATCACCCGCCAGGGTGGCCAGCAGGCCAAAGACGATCAGATAGCCGGCGGCGCCGAGCACCGGCGCCTGCCAGGCGAGCAGCAGCAACAGCAGCAGCGTGATGGGTTTGAACAGCCAGCGCTGCCAGCTCGGACCGCGATAGGCGGCGTCAACGTATAACCAACCGGAAAAGAATACGGCAAGGAATGGCCAACTCATATATCTTCCTTTTAGTCATCAGCGCCGCCATCGGGCGGCGCAAAAAATGTCACCTGCGTCACTTCTTCAGTGTATACCTGAATCAGGCGTGCGACGTTATTTGTCCGGCTATAGAGAAGCACGTTGCTGTGCGCTAAGGTTTTCCACTGAGTGCTATGTTTACCCGCTTTTAGCGGTAAAGGAAATGGGAAAGAGATGAGTAAACCTCCGCTGATTTTTATCGCCGTGGTGGCGTTGATCGCCGTACTGGCGACGCAGCGTTACTTCAGCCAGCGTAAGCAGGAGGCGGCGAACGATCGCGAGCCGGTGCGCGCCACGCAGGTTGTGGTGAGCGACAAACGCGCCTTTGCGGCCAGCACCAACCGTTCACGCCAGCGCGAGCATATCGTCAATGAGGCGATGCGTTATGAGGTGACCTTCCAGCCGCAGCGCGGCGGCGAGAGCCTGGTGGTGCGGCTGAAGCAGCCACAGTATGAGCCGATAACGCCCGGTGCGCGCGGCACCCTGAAGATGCAGGGTACGCGCTTTATTTCATTTACCGCGGAGCAGTAAAGGCGGGGAGTTACTTCTTCTTCAGCGGCGGCTGTTTTTTCTGCCAGGCCAGCAGCTCAAACACGCCGAAGATAAAGATTTTGGCTTCCTGCCAGTAGCTGATGGGCTGATCCTTCGGCTGGGTGGATTTCAGCAATACCACCTGCAGCCCGTGCATCACCACCATAAAGAACAGCGCCACGTCGATAAAGTACTTCAGCGGCTTGGGGAACGGGTGGATCAGGTTGGTCAGCAGGAAGCCCCATACGCACAGCATCAGCAGGCGACCCATATTAATCAGCATTTTCAGTTTTCTCTTTGGCGGAACGGATATAAAGACGGTAGGCCACCTGTCCGGCGACCTTTTCTCGATACAGTGCCCAGTTGGCCGGCACGTCGGCGGCGGCGCTTTCGGCTTCGGCCTCCACGTACACCCAGGCCTCATCGGCCAGCCAGCCCTGCTGCTCCAGCAGATCGACGGTCTGCGCCAGCAGCCCCTTGCGGAACGGCGGATCGAGGAACACCACATCATAGGCCTCACCGGCGTTTGCCAGCCAGCTCAATGCATTGGTGTTGATTACCTGGCCGTTGCCGTTAAGCAACGCCA
Organism: Serratia rubidaea; assembly: GCA_901472405.1. Classification (GTDB taxonomy): domain Bacteria; phylum Pseudomonadota; class Gammaproteobacteria; order Enterobacterales; family Enterobacteriaceae; genus Serratia_B; species Serratia_B rubidaea. The sequence continues at coordinate 251,521 of LR590463.1, forward strand.
GGTTTTTTTCCAGCTGCTGGGCAACCGGGCGTTCATACTCCAGCAGCGTGGCGCTGCCGGCGTAGCGCGACAGCGCCTCCAGCCCCAGCGCGCCGCTACCGGCAAAACAGTCCAGACAGCGCGCGCCCTGGATCACCGGCGCCAGCCAGTTAAACAGCGTTTCACGCACCCGATCGGTAGTGGGGCGAAGCCCGGCGCTGTTCGGCACCGGTAATTTACGTCCGCGCCACTGGCCGCCGATAATGCGGATTTGTCCGGCAGCGGCCGTCTGCGCTTTGCGGGGCGCGGGCCGCGACGATAGTCTTGCCATAAAAAGTCTTAATGAATTTCGCAGATCGAGAAAAGTTAACGCTATTCTAACGGGGAGAGCGCCGCGGGGAAATAGCGCGCCGTCTGGCAATTTGCGGTTTATGCCGCGGGATGCGGCGGTGAAGATGCTTCGAACAACGGCCGTTGGCGGATTTTCAGCTGCCGGATGCGTGTTGCTCCGCGAGGGAAAGTGATAGACTCGGGGGTTAAATTATTTTCGTTATTCAGCCATTGGTACGGAGTTAGGGTCACAGCATGGCAAAAGAAAAAAAACGTGGGTTTTTCTCCTGGCTGGGTTTCGGCCAGAAGGAAGAGAAACAGCCGGAACCGCAGGCTGAACAGGCCGAATCTGAAGCGCCGGCGGTAGCGCCTGCGCCGGCGACCACGCTGGACGATAAGCTCCCCGCACAGGAATCTGAACCTGCCGCCTCCGTCGATCTGCCGGGCGAGTGGGACGGCAGCACCGAACAGGTTGCCGAAAATGTGCCGGAGATTGCGGCGCACGCCGCGCCGGCGGCAGAACAGCAGGAACAGGACGCCGAGGCGGCGCCGGTGTACACGCAGGACGAGATCGTCGAAGCGGTGATGCCTCAGCCGGACGCGCCGGCCGACGACGCTGCAGCCAGCGATGCCAAACCGGTTGAGAGCGTTGATGCGGCCGCGCCGGCCATCGCTGAACTGCTGGTGGAGAAGGATGCGGCGCCGGAAGCGGAAACCGTTGTTGAGGCTGAACCGGTGGCAGAAGCCGAACCGGTTGTCGAGGCTGAGCCGGTTGCAGAAGCCGAACCGGTTGTCGAGGTTGAGCCGGTCGCAGAAGCCGAACCGGTTGTCGAAGCTGAACCTGTCGCAGAGGTTGAGCCGGTTGTCGAAGCTGAACCTGTCGCAGAGGCTGAACCGGTTGCAGAAGCTGAGCCGGTGATAGAGGTTGAACCCACGGCGGCGGAAGCCGTTGCCGAGGCTGAGCAGGAAGAGGCTGAGCCGGATGTGGCGGCGGTAGCGCCTGCGGCGTCTCAGGAACAGGAGCGGCCGACCAAAGAGGGCTTCTTCGCGCGCCTGAAACGCAGCCTGGTAAAAACCAAGCAGAACCTGGGCTCCGGCTTTGTCGGCCTGTTCCGCGGCAAGAAGATCGACGACGATCTGTTTGAAGAGCTGGAAGAACAGCTGCTGATCGCCGACGTTGGCGTTGAAACCACCAGTAAAATCATCACTTCCCTCACCCAGCACGCCAGCCGCAAACAGCTGAAAGACGCTGAAGCGCTGTACGGCAAGCTGAAGGAAGAAATGTCCGAAATTCTGGCCAAGGTCGATCGGCCGCTAGATGTCAGCGGTAAAACGCCGTATGTCATTCTGATGGTCGGGGTTAACGGCGTCGGCAAAACCACCACCATCGGTAAACTGGCGCGTCAGTTCCAGGCCGAAGGCAAATCGGTGATGCTGGCGGCGGGGGATACCTTCCGCGCGGCGGCGGTTGAGCAGCTGCAGGTGTGGGGCGAGCGCAACCACATTCCGGTAGTGGCGCAGCATACCGGCGCCGATTCCGCTTCGGTGATCTTCGATGCGGTGCAGGCGGCCAAGGCGCGCGGCGTCGACGTGCTGATCGCCGATACCGCCGGGCGTCTGCAGAATAAGGCCCACCTGATGGAAGAGCTGAAGAAGATCGTCCGGGTAATGAAAAAACTGGACGAGGACGCCCCCCATGAGGTTATGCTGACGCTGGACGCCAGTACCGGTCAAAATGCGGTCAGCCAGGCGAAATTATTTAATGAAGCCGTAGGGTTAACCGGCATCACGCTGACTAAACTGGACGGTACCGCCAAGGGCGGGGGTGATCTTCGCCATTGCCGATCAGTTCGGCATTCCGATTCGCTATATCGGCGTTGGCGAAGGCATCGAAGATTTGCGGCCGTTTAAGGCTGACGATTTTATTGAGGCACTTTTTGCCCGAGAGGATTAATACGGATGATTCGCTTTGAACAGGTCAGTAAAGCTTATCTGGGCGGGCGTCAGGCGTTGCAGGGGGTGGATTTTCATCTGCGCCCGGCAGAAATGGCGTTTCTGACCGGCCATTCCGGGGCGGGTAAGAGTACCCTGCTGAAACTGATATGCGGTATCGAACGGCCGAGCGCCGGCCACATCTGGTTCGCCGGTCATGACATCAGCCGGCTGAGAAACAGCGAGGTGCCGTTCCTGCGCCGCCAGATCGGCATGATTTTCCAGGATCACCATCTGCTGCTGGACCGTACGGTGTATGACAACGTGGCGATGCCGCTGATTATCGCCGGCGCCAGCAGCGAAGATATCCGTCGTCGGGTGTCGGCGGCGCTGGACAAGGTCGGGCTGCTGGACAAAGCGAAGAACTTCCCGATCCAGCTGTCCGGCGGTGAGCAGCAGCGCGTGGGCATCGCCCGTGCGGTGGTGAACAAACCTGCGGTGCTGCTGGCGGATGAACCGACCGGCAACCTGGACGACGCGCTGTCGGAAGGCATCCTGCGCCTGTTTGAAGAGTTTAACCGCGTCGGGGTGACCGTCCTGATGGCGACCCACGACACCGGGCTTATCGCCCGCCGTAATTACCGCATTCTGACGCTCAGCCAGGGCCGTATGATAGGAGGAGTGCAGCATGGCGAACAGTAAAAAAACCGCCAAGAGCAAGGCGCTGCGCGGCGGCTGGCGTGAACAGTGGCGTTATGCGTGGATGAATGCGATTAAGGATATGCTGCGTCAGCCGCTGGCGACCCTGCTGACGGTGATGGTGATCGCCATCTCCCTGACGCTGCCGAGCGTGTGCTACATCGTGTGGAAGAACGTCAGCACGGCGGCGACCCAGTGGTATCCGACGCCGCAGCTGACGGTGTATCTCGACAAATCGCTCGACGATGACGCCGCGGTCAAGGTGCTGGACGCCATCAAGGCTGAAGCGGGCGTTGAGAAGGTCAATTATCTGTCGCGTGAAAGAAGCGCTCGGCGAGTTCCGCAACTGGTCCGGCTTCGGCGGGGCGCTGGATATGCTGGAAGAGAACCCGCTGCCGGCGGTGGCGATTATCACGCCGAAAATGGACTTCCAGAGTTCGGAAACCCTGAATACGCTGCGCGAGCGCGTGACGGCGGTGCAGGGCGTGGATGAAGTGCGTATGGACGACAGCTGGTTCGCCCGCCTGGCGGCGCTGACCGGGCTGGTGGGGCAAGTAGCGGCGATTATCGGCATTCTGATGGTGGTGGCGGTGTTCCTGGTGATCGGCAACAGCGTGCGTCTGAGCATCTTCAGCCGGCGCGACACCATCAACGTGATGAAGCTGATCGGCGCGACCGACGGCTTTATTCTGCGGCCGTTCCTGAACGGCGGCGCGATGCTGGGCTTCTTCGGCGCGCTGCTGTCGCTGATTTTGTCCGGCGCGCTGGTGTGGCAGCTGGAGTCGGTGGTGGCCGGCGTGGCGAAGGTGTTCGGCACGACCTTTACCCTGCACGGGCTGGGCTGGGATGAGGCGCTGCTGCTGTTGATCATCGCCGCGATGATCGGCTGGATTGCCGCCTGGTTGGCCACAGTGCAACATTTACGCCGATTTACACCACAGTAAAAAAATTTTTTGATATACTCTTCTCCTGCTGCGTTTGCCGTGCCGCAGGAGAAGAGCCGCTTCGGATCTTCAAAGATCCCGCCTCTGCTCAAGCGCACGAATTCCCTATCCGGCCGTCAGTTCATCGCGTATTGTCATGAACATTGCGATCGAAAAAACGGTGAACTTTTTAGGGAAGAACACGGTCAAATATTGCAGCAAATGTTAAGGTGCCCGGCGTGTGGAACCGTTTTGCAATGATCACCGTAAATCACTGACTCCCCGCCAAACAGATACTCACCAGGCTCAATCGGCAACCGACAAACCTCCTTGCAGAGGCTTGGCAGCAACAGCGTTGTGGTTTGCAGCAGCAGTATCGTCACCTGTACGATCGGTTTTATTAGAGAGAGGGTTTGAATGACCAAAGAAATGCAAACTTTAGCCTTAGTACCCCAAGGCAGCTTGGAAGCTATGTTCGGGCCGCCAACGCCTATCCGATGCTTACAGCAGAGGAAGAGCGGGAGCTGGCTGAACGGCTGCATTACCAGGGCGATTTGGATGCGGCCAAGCAGCTGATCCTGTCTCACCTGCGCTTTGTCGCTCATATTGCCCGTAATTACTCGGGTTACGGCCTGCCGCAGGCGGACCTGATCCAGGAAGGTAATATCGGCCTGATGAAAGCAGTGCGCCGTTTCAACCCGGAAGTCGGCGTGCGTCTGGTTTCCTTTGCGGTGCATTGGATCAAGGCAGAAATTCACGAATACGTGCTGCGTAACTGGCGTATCGTCAAAGTTGCGACCACCAAGGCGCAGCGCAAGCTGTTCTTTAACCTGCGTAAAACCAAGCAGCGTCTGGGCTGGTTCAATCAGGATGAAGTCGAGCTAGTGGCGCGTGAGCTGGGCGTATCCAGCAAAGACGTGCGCGAGATGGAATCCCGCATGGCGGCGCAGGACATGACCTTTGACCCGACGCCGGACGACGAAGCGCGCGACGGCCAGGCGATGGCGCCGGTGCTGTACCTGCAGGACAAAACGTCTGATTTTGCCGAAGGCATCAAAGAAGACAACTGGGAGAGCAACGCCGCCGATAAACTGGCCTATGCGCTGGAAGGTCTGGATGAGCGTAGCCAACACATTATTCGCGCCCGCTGGCTGGACGATGAGAACAAGTCCACCCTGCAGGAACTGGCTGACCGCTACGGCGTTTCCGCAGAGCGTGTGCGTCAGTTAGAAAAGAACGCCATGAAAAAACTGAAAATGGCGATCGAAGCATAACGGCTAATGCAGCCAAAAAACCCGGCAAAGCCGGGTTTTTTTATGCCTGTAATCCGGCGCGGGTCAGGATTTGGCGGTTAACGCCTTGAAGTCCGGCGCCGGGCAATGCTCGCCAAACTGACTCAGGGCGGCATCCGGCTTGCCGTTGGCCAGGTAACGCTTATACAGCGCGCGGCCGGTCTTGGCATCGCGCTTGATCACCCAGCTGGCGGCGTTGCACAGCACCGCGCCGTACGCCTGGCTTTTCGGCGGCAGTAAATCCGCGGCCTTCTGCGCCGCCGCCACCGCCTGCCAGCGATAGTGCAGGAAGCGGTTGTCCTGCGGCGGCAACGCCTTGGCGGCGCGGGCGGCTTCTGCCGCGCCGATCCAGCTTTTATGCGTCAATTCACGGGTGTCGAAGGCATCGCCCAGGTAAGAGTAGCCGGCGCCGTAAATGGCGTAATCCGGCGTCATTTCATAACCGGTCAGCTCCAGCCCCTGTTCGCGCAGCAGCGTTGCGGCCTGATAGTAAGCCTGCGCCCGCGCCAGCCTGGCGTTGCTGCTCTGGCGCGCCATGTTGAACTGCTGCGCCAGCTGCTGGGCGGCGGCGCGGAAGTTTGGCACGGCGAAGTAGTTCTGCGCTTCCTGATAGCGCCCGGCGCGCATCAGACGCCGGGCCAGCAGTTCGCGCAGCTGGATATCAGGCGTCAGCACCTGACCGTTATACACGTCCGGCTCCACCGGCTTGATCGGCTGGCTGGGCGGCGGCACCTGTTTATCGACAAACGCCTTCAGTTCATCAATCGTCAGCACCCGCTCGGCCACGTCGGCTACGTCGGCCCAATACAGATCCTTGCTGCGGTACAGCAGCGTCAGCGCCTGCAGATAGTCGCCGCGGTTCAGCGCCAGGATCGCCTGTTCACCGGCGATGCGGCAGTCGGGGATGATGGTTTCCTGTGCATAATTTTCGCCGCGCTGTTCGCCCCAGCTTTCATCCGCCGGGAAGGCGGCCGCCGCTTTAGCATAGGCGGCGGCGGCATCCTGCAGGCTGCCGCTGCGCAGCGCCATTTTGGCGCGCAGCCACCAGGCGAGGCCGGAGTCGCCGGCGTGGCGCAACAGGCTGGCGGCGAGCGGGTAGTTGCCGCGCGGTAGGCCAGCGCCGCCAGGCGGTCGCTGCCGTTGAAGCCGCTCTTGGTCTCGCTGTCCAGCAGCGTCAGTAAACGCTGGGTGACCTGCTGCGAACGCGGCGGAGTGCTGCCGTCATCCTGCGCCTGCAGGTTGCTGCTGCGGGCAAACAGCTCGACGGTAACCAGCTGCTGCACCAGCGGATCGGCGGCGATCGTTTTTAACTGCTCGAAGTGCTGCGGGTCGACCAGATAGCTGGCGACATACTGCAGTGACTGTCCGCCTTGCGCATCGCCCTGCGCCGCCTGCTGCGCATAGAGATGCGCGGCGCGTTTGATATCCCCCAGCCAGAAATGGATGCGCGCCTGCTGCCCGAGGCTGCTGAGCGCCAACTGGTCCGGATCGTCGCCGCCGCTTTTCACGCGGTCGATCACCTGCTGAAAGGCGGTCAGCGCCTGCTGCAGCCGCGCCGCGTCCGGACGCGCAGGCGTGACGGAAGCATTGGCATCTTCCGGCGTGCCGTAGTCATTCATCAGCAGCCGTCCGAGGGAGTAGCGCGCGCGCAGCCCCCATGCTCCCTGCTCGGTATCCGGCAGGGCCAGCACCTGATGGAAATAGTCTGCGGCGCGCGGATCGCGGGCGGCAAAGGCGACGGCGCCCAGCGTGTACTGGCGCGCGGCGGCGGATAGCGCCTGGCTATTGACGGCGTCGGCTTCTTCCACGGTTTTGGCAGCGCGCATCTGCTTAATGGCGACGGTTTCCGGCGACAGGGCATCGGCTTCATCGGCCGGGCGGCGGCGGCGCCTGCCAGCGCGGCAGCTGAGGGTCGACTGGCGTCAGCCGGCTGGTTTCAAAGGTGAAGTTGCCTTCCGGCATTGAGAGCAGCGTGCCGTTGCGATCGAGCAGCAGGCGATTGGGGAAATCCGGGCCGCAGGCCTGCGCCAGCGGCGCGCCCAGCGTGGCGGCGATGGTGATGCTCAGCGTCAGCGGCCGGATGCGCTGAAGATTAAGGTGTAACACGAAAGCCTCCTGGCGTCAGATGTTGGCAGCGTAGCCAACCTAGCGGGCGTGATTGCCCGGCGCGCACCAAATCGTCCCCGGTGCGGGTAAAGCGCAGCTGCGTGGCCGTCGAGTCCAGCCGGTAATGGCCGACCGCGTCGGCGGCCAGACAGTCGCTGGCCGCCAGCGTAATCGCCGCGGGCAACGGCGCATCGGCCGGCCCGTCATTGGCAATTATCAGATCATACAGGCCATCTTGCTGTGGCTGCGGGCGCATTTTTACCTGCCAGTGGCTGGTTAGCGGCTGCTGGCGGATCACCCTGCGCAGGGTCTTCATCGACCAGGCGCGGCGGTCGCCGGCCAGCGGCAGGCGGAACCAGACGATGCCCTGCAGATGCGGCAGCGGGCGTGCGGACAGCTGCTGTAGAAAATCGGCGATGCGCTGCGGCGCGACCGTCAGTTCCCGCAGGCTGCCGACGACGCGCAGCGGGGCCTCGCTCTCCACCTGCGCGCCCTGCGCATCCACGCCGACCAGCCCCATGCCGTAGGCCGGCAGGGCAATGCGGAACGGTTTACTGGTCACCTGAGCGTAACGCTGCGTCCAGCGCAGCGCCAGCCGGCTGTCGAACAGTCCCTGCTGCGGGGAGAGCACGGCGTGCAACTGCAGTACCGAACTGTCGACCTGTTGCAGCAGGGACGGCAGCTGCGGCGATGCAAGCCAGGCCGGCAGGGCGGTGATGCTCAGCTGTACGTCCGCCGGCAGCTGCCGGCGCAGGCGCTGGAGGGCATCGCGGTACTGCGGCAGGCGGGCGGTGGCGGCGTCGTGATCGATCTCAATACCGGTTACGGACAGCCCGGCGGCGCGGTATTGCTGCAACAGCTGCAGCAACCGGTGATTCAATCGTTCTTCATCCCACTGCGGCTGCGAGCCGTCCAGACGCGCCACCAGCCACAGCGGGCGGCCGTCCTGTTTCAGCAGCGCACTATCAAGCGGCATCACCCGCAGCCCTTCGCGCGGATGCAGCTGCAGGGCGAGGATACGCAGGCTGGAAAACAGATCGCGGCTGGCGGCCAGCGCCGGCGCGTGCTGCGCGCTCCAGACCCGTTGCCACAGATAAGCCTGCTGATCCCAGACCGGCGGTGCGGACAGCGCCTGATAGCGCCCGGTGAACCAGGCGCAAAGGGCCAGCAGAATCAGCAGCAGCGCCGCCGCCCAGCGTTTCATTTCTGCCAGATATCGCCTTGCGCGCTGAAGCCGCAGGCGCGCATAAAGTTTTCCACCTCGCCGCGTTCACGGGCGGCGAGATCGGCGGTGGAGAGCTGCCAGCGGGTCGCCTGCGGCAGCTGGCGCTGCATATCCTGCACCAGGTAGAGGCCGACGCCGCGGCGGCGGGTAACATCGCGCACCAGCAGGTCGTGCAGCTGCGCCGTGTCGCCATCCAGCGAAACCTTGACCGCCCCTAACAGGCGTTCGTTAAAACGCGCGCCGAACAACGCCCGCCCGTCGCTTAACCAGGATTGCCACTGCTCTGGCGTTTGATGCGGCCAGATTTTTCCAAGGTCGATCAGGTCCTGTGCGGACAGCGCGGTTAACCGTTCGATAGTGAGTTTCATGCAACATTTCCGGACAAATTAGCGATGGCGTCAGTGTAATAGATCTTGCTGGTCACGATGTGTAACTTTTTCTGTACGACGGGTTCGCAGAATGTTTTTCAGCGCGGTGATTTTCCGAGTAAAAAATTAGTAAACAGATTGTTAACTGGTTTAACGCACTGCATAAGGGAGGAAATAGCTCACATTTCATCCATACTTTATCCTGTTTACATCGCTTGTTTCTGAATGGTCAAGTTGATTTGCAGAAGAAAATTCCTGTTTAATGGCATGAAAAATAAGGTCTTATAACAATATCTTGCCGTTTAAATGCCTAAGTCATTATTACTTATGAATAAAGCGCTAATGCGTCGGCATGGCAACACAACGGATAGCTTCACACACAACAACAGACGGGGATTATGCGGATGAAAGTAACCAAGGGTAAGGCATGGTTGGCCGCGGGTATCGCCATGGCGATCAGCCACGGCGCGCTGGCGGAAGAGATTAAAGTGGCGGTCGTCGGGGCGATGTCCGGCCCGGTGGCGCAGTACGGCGATATGGAGTTTACCGGCGCGCGTCAGGCGATCGCCGATATCAACGCCAAGGGCGGCATCAAGGGCGACAAGCTGGTGGCGGTCGAATATGACGACGCCTGCGATCCGAAGCAGGCGGTGGCGGTCGCCAACAAAGTGATCAACGACGGCATCCGCTATGTGATCGGCCATCTGTGTTCCTCCTCCACCCAACCGGCGTCGGATATCTATGAAGACGAAGGGGTGATCATGATTACTCCGGCGGCCACCAATGCCGATCTGACCACCCGCGGTTACCAGATGATCATGCGCACTACTGGGCTGGACTCCGATCAGGGGCCGACCGCCGCCAAATATATTATGGCAACCCTGAAGCCGCAGCGGATTGCCGTGGTGCACGATAAACAGCAGTACGGGGAAGGCCTGGCGCGCGCGGTGCGCGACAGCCTGCAGAAAGCGGGCGTGAAGCCGGTAATGTTCGAAGGCATCACCGCCGGCGATAAAGACTTCTCCACGCTGGTCGCCCGGTTGAAAAAAGAGAACGTGGACTTTGTCTACTTCGGCGGCTACTACCCGGAAATGGGGCAGATTCTGCGCCAGGCTAAACAGGCCGGGCTGAAGACCCGCTTTATGGGTCCGGAAGGGGTGGGCAACTCTTCGCTGTCGAACATCGCCGGCGCGGCGTCGGAAGGCATGCTGGTGACGCTGCCGAAGCGTTACGATCAGGTGCCGGCCAACAAAGCGGTGGTCGATGCGCTGAAGGCCAAAAAGCAGGATCCGACCGGCCCGTTCGTCTGGACCACCTACGCAGCGCTGCAGGCGCTGACCACCGGCATGGAGCGCAGCGGCAGCCGGGAGCCGGAGGAGATCGTCAAGGATCTGAAAGCCAAGTCGGTGGATACCGTGATGGGGCCGCTGAGCTGGGATGAGAAGGGCGATCTGAAAGGCTTCGAGTTCGGCGTCTTCGAATGGCACGCCGACGGCACCTCGACGCCGGTGAAATAACCGACCTTTCGTCTTTCACGTTGCAGCCTTGCCGGGGGAAGGCGCATCCCGGCAAGCGTGGGCGCGGCCTGCCGCGCCCTGCACTCAACGCGCAGTCGAGGGTCCGCGTATGTCTGAGCAGTTTCTCTACTTCCTGCAGCAAATGTTCAACGGGGTGACGCTGGGCAGCACCTATGCCCTGATCGCCATCGGCTACACCATGGTGTACGGCATCATCGGCATGATTAACTTCGCCCACGGCGAAGTGTACATGATCGGCAGCTATGTCTCGTTTATCGTCATCGCCGCGCTGATGATGTTCGGCATTGACGCCGGCTGGCTGCTGATCGGCGCGGCGTTTCTGGTGTCGATCGTCATCGCCAGCGCCTACGGCTGGAGCATCGAGCGGGTGGCCTATAAGCCGGTGCGCTATTCCAAACGTCTGATCGCGCTGATCTCCGCCATCGGCATGTCGATCTTCCTGCAAAACTACGTCAGCCTGACCCAGGGTTCGCGCGATCTGGCCCTGCCGAGCCTGGTGACCGGCCGCTGGGTTCTGGGGGAGAGCAACGGCTTTGCCGCCACCGTCAGCACCATGCAGCTCACTATCTGGCTGGTCACCTTGGTGGCGATGCTGGCGCTGACGCTGTTTATCCGCTATTCGCGCATGGGGCGCGCCTGCCGCGCCTGTGCGGAAGATTTAAAAATGGCCAGCCTGCTGGGCATTAACACCGATCGGGTGATCTCGCTGACCTTTGTGATCGGCGCGGTGATGGCGGCGGTGGCCGGCGTGCTGCTGGGGCAGTTCTACGGCGTGATTAACCCGTATATCGGCTTTATGGCCGGGATGAAGGCCTTTACCGCCGCGGTGCTGGGCGGCATCGGCAGCATTCCCGGCGCGATGATCGGTGGCCTGGTGCTGGGCGTGGCCGAAGCGCTGACCTCGGCTTACCTGAGCACCGAATATAAAGACGTGGTGTCATTCGCCCTGCTGATCGTGGTGCTGCTGGTGATGCCGACCGGCATTCTGGGCCGTCCGGAGGTTGAGAAGGTATGAAACTCAATCTGCTTAACGCCCTGATCGCCGCGGCGGTGCTGTTTGTGATGGCCGCTTTTCTGATGGGGATGCAGCTGGGCCTCGACGGCACCAAACTGGTGGTGCGCGGCGCGGCGGAAGTGCGCTGGATGTGGATCGGCATCGGCTGTGCGCTGGTGTTTGTCTTCCAACTGCTGCGCCCGCTGTTGCAGCAGGGGCTGAGTAAAGTCAGCGGCCGTCTTGGGTGTTGCCGAGTTTTGACGGCACCACGCCGCGACAGAAACTGCTGGCGGCGTTGCTGATTGTCGCCGCCGTCGCCTGGCCGTTTCTGGTGTCGCGCGGCACGGTGGATATCGCCACCCTGACGCTGATCTACGTGATGCTGGGGCTGGGGCTGAACGTGGTGGTGGGGCTGTCCGGCCTGCTGGTGCTGGGCTACGGCGGTTTTTACGCCATCGGCGCCTACACCTATGCGCTGCTGAACCACTACTACGGCCTGGGGTTCTGGGAAAGCTTGCCGCTGGCGGGGATGGTGACCGCGGCGTTCGGCTTTTTTGCTGGGCTTCCCGGTGTTGCGCCTGCGCGGCGACTATCTGGCGATCGTCACGCTGGGCTTCGGCGAGATCGTGCGCATTCTGCTGCTGAACAATACCGAGATTACCGGCGGGCCGAACGGCATCAGCCAGATCCCGAAACCGACCCTGTTCGGACTGGAGTTCAGCCGCAGCGCGCGCGACGGCGGCTGGGATACCTTCCACAACTTCTTCGGCCTGAAATATGACCCGAGCGACCGCATTATCTTCCTCTATCTGGTGGCGCTGCTGCTGGTGGTGCTGACGCTGTTTGTCATCAACCGCCTGCTGCGCATGCCGCTGGGGCGCGCCTGGGAGGCGCTGCGCGAGGATGAGATCGCCTGCCGTTCGCTGGGGCTGAGCCCGACCAGAATCAAGCTGACGGCGTTTACCATCAGCGCCGCCTTTGCCGGCTTTGCCGGTACGCTGTTTGCCGCTCGGCAGGGGTTTGTCAGCCCGGAGTCCTTCACCTTCGCCGAATCGGCGTTTGTGCTGGCGATCGTGGTGCTGGGCGGCATGGGCTCGCAGTTTGCGGTGATTCTGGCGGCGATTCTGCTGGTGGTGTCGCGGGAGATGATGAGGGATTTAAACGAGTACAGCATGCTGCTGCTGGGGGCGCTAATGGTGCTGATGATGATCTGGCGTCCGCAGGGGCTGCTGCCGATGAAACGTCCGCAGATGAAGCTGAAGGCGGCGGATATCCAGGCGGCGAAGGAGGAGCAGCCATGAGCGCACAACCTTTGCTGACGGTCGAGGGGCTGTCGATGCGTTTCGGCGGCCTGCTGGCGGTAAACAATGTCGGCCTGACGCTGAATCAGGGAGAGATCGTCTCGCTGATCGGCCCGAACGGCGCAGGCAAAACCACCATCTTCAACTGCCTGACCGGTTTTTACCGCCCGACCAGCGGCGCGATTCGCCTGCGGGAACGCCAGCTGGCGGGCTGTCCGGCCAGGCGATCGCCCGGTTGGGCGTGGTGCGCACCTTCCAGCACGTGCGTCTGTTCCGCGAAATGACGGTGGTGGAAAACCTGTTGGTGGCGCAGCATCAGCATTTGCAGAGCGGCGTGTTCGCCGGGCTGCTGAAAACCCCATCTTTTCGCCGCGCCGAGGCCGACGCGCGCGAGCGGGCGGCGCTGTGGCTGGAGCGCGTCGGCCTGCTGGAGATGGCCAATCGCTCGGCGGGCAATCTGGCCTACGGTCAGCAGCGCCGGTTGGAGATCGCCCGCTGTATGGTGACGCGCCCTGAACTGCTGATGCTGGATGAGCCGGCGGGCGGGCTGAACCCAAAGGAGACCGCCGAGCTGGACTCGGCTGATTGTCGAACTTGCGCCACTCAGCATCAGGTCTCGGTGCTGCTGATTGAGCATGATATGAAACTGGTGATGGGGATTTCCGACCGGATCTATGTGGTGAATCAGGGCGCGCCGTTGGCGCAGGGCACACCGGAACAAATTCGCCATAACCCGGATGTGATCCGGGCGTATCTAGGGGAAGCATAATCATGATGCTGTCGTTTAATCAGGTCAGCGCCCATTACGGAAAGATTCAGGCGCTGCATCAGGTCAGCCTGACCATCCGGCAGGGGGAGATCGTTACGCTGATTGGCGCCAACGGCGCCGGCAAGACCACTTTATTGGGCACGCTGTGCGGCGAACCGCGCGCCAGCGAGGGAACGATCACGCTGCTGGATCAGGACATTACCCGCTGGCCGACGTCGCGCATAATGCGCGAGGCGGTGGCTATCGTGCCGGAAGGGCGGCGGGTGTTCGCGCGCGCATGACGGTGGAGGAGAACCTGGCGATGGCGGCTTTTTCGCCGCCCGCCCGCAGTATCTGCAGCGGCTGGAGCGGGTGTTCCAGCTGTTCCCGCGCCTGCGGAACGCCGCGGACAGCGCGCCGGCACCATGTCCGGCGGCGAGCAGCAGATGCTGGCCATCGGCCGGGCGCTGATGAGCCAGCCGAAACTGCTGCTGCTGGATGAACCGTCGCTCGGGCTGGCGCCGATCGTTATCCAGCAGATTTTCGACACCATTGAGCAGCTGCGCGCCGAGGGGATGACCATCTTCCTGGTGGAGCAGAACGCCAATCAGGCGTTAAAGCTGGCGGATCCGCGGTTATGTACTGGAAAACGGCCGCGTGGTGTTGGAAGATACGGGAGCCGCATTGTTAGCAAACGAAGCCGTTCGCTCCGCCTATCTGGGGGGCTGACCCCGGTACTGTCCGGGGCGTCGGGGCGCCTGTCGCGCGCCCCCTTTTCTTACCGATTACGAGATAAAAAGATAAATCATGAACACTGAAGGACTTCTCGCCCAACGTATTATCAACGTCAAAAGCTCCGCTATCCGTGAATTACTCAAACAAAGCAAAATGCCGGGCGTCATCTCGCTGGCGGGCGGCATTCCTTCCGACGCGCTGTTTGATTTTGAAGGGCTGAGCATCGCCACTCAACAGGCGATTACCGAACAGCCGAAAAGCGCCTTCCAGTACGGCCTGACCGAAGGCAGCCCGCTGCTGCGCGAGCGCATCTGTACGCTGTGCGCTGAACGCGGCGTGCAGGCGCGGCCGGAAGACGTGATGGTCACCCGCCGGCTCGCAGCAGGCGCTGGAATCTGGTGATGCGCACCGTGGTTAACCCGGGCGATGTGTTTGTGGTGGAGAGCCCGACCTATCTGGCGGCGCTGCAGACGCTGGAGCTGGCGGAAGCGACGGTGATGTCGGTATCGTCCGACAGCGACGGCATGGTGGTGGATGAGCTGGCCGAGCTGCTGAAGACGCAGCGCATCAAAGGGGTGTACGTGGTGCCGACCTTCGGCAACCCGAGCGGCCTGACGCTGAGCGCCGCGCGCCGTGAACAGCTGGTCAGGCTGGCGGCGGAGCATAACTTCCTGATTATTGAGGATGACCCTTATGGTGAGCTGCGCTTTACCGAGGAACGCAACGCCACACTGTATCAGCTGGCGCAGCAGCTGCTGGGGCATACCGACAACGTGATTTACACCTCGACCTTCTCGAAAATTCTGGCGCCGGGCCTGCGTCTGGGGTGGGCGATCCTGCCGCCGTTGCTGCTGCAGAAGGTAGCGATTATCAAGCAGGCGGCGGATCTGCACGCCAGCGCGCTGTCGCAGAGCATCGTCGAATGCTATCTGGGCCTTGGCCGCCTGCCGGCGCAGATTGACACCATTCGTCGCGCCTACCAGCAAAAAGGCGAACTGCTGGCCGGGCTGGTGCGCAGCGAGCTGGGCGACGTCATTGACTTCGATATGCCGAAAGGCGGCATGTTCCTGTGGGCGCGTTTCCGCCAGCCGTTTAACGCCACCGAATGGCTGAACGCCACGCTGGCCAACGGCGTGGTGTTTGTGCCGGGGGAATACTTCTTCGCCAACCGTCCGGATCGCGCCACGTTCCGCCTGTCGTTCGCCACCGCCAGCGAACAGGAGATGCAGGAAGCGGTGGCGCGTCTGCGCCGTTCGCTGTAACCCAGCCGGCGGTGCGCGCAGCCCGCGCCGCCGATAGCAATACGCCATCGGTGTATCAATGCCCGCAACCGGGTCATCGCCCATTTTGTGACACCCGTTTTTCGGAACAGGGCATGAAAAACGCGGTGGCGATTGTGCGTCCGGCGCATCAGCACTTGCCGGCGCCGGGCAGCGCGTTATATTGACAGCTGCCAGCGCAGGCGCGGCACTTTTTGATACTCAACGCGGATTACGGATGGAATGATGACCCAAGCCTGGCCTTACCCTCCCATTGTCGCCCACCGCGGCGGCGGTTCTCTGGCGCCGGAAAACACCCTGGCGGCGATCGACGTCGGCGCGCGCCACGGTCATAAGATGATTGAGTTTGACGCCAAACTGGCGCAGGACGGGCAGGTCTTCCTGCTGCACGACGACACGCTGGACAGAACCAGCAACGGCTGGGGCGTGGCGGGCGATCTGCCGTGGGACAAACTGGCTCAGCTGGATGCTGGCAACTGGTACGGCGCGGCGTTTAAGGGCGAACGGCTGCCGCTGCTGGCCGAGGTGGCGCAGCGCTGCCGGCTGTACGGCATGATGGCCAATATTGAAATTAAACCTACCCACGGTGCGGATGAGGAAACCGGACGGCGGGTGGCGCAGGCGGCGCGCCAGCTGTGGCAGGGGCAGACCGATCCGCTGCTTTCGTCTTTCTCCGTGGCGGCGTTGGCGGCGGCGCAGGCGGCAGAGCCGACGCTGCCGCGCGGGTTGCTGCTGGAACGCTGGCAAGATGACTGGCGCGCACTGACCGATCAACTGGGCTGCGTGTCGCTGCATATCGCGCATCGGCGCTGACCGCCGAGCGGGTGCAGGCGCTGAAGCAGGCCGGGCTGCGGATTCTGGCGTATACCGTCAACCGTCCTGACCGGGCGCGGCAGCTGCTGGACTGGGCGTGGATTGCATCTGCACCGACCGAATCGATCTGATCGGCGCAGATTTTTAATTAACGCGCGCCGGCCGGCTGCGGGGCGGTGGGCACCGCCGGCGTAGTGCGGTCGAACGGATTGCGGGCTGATTGCCGTTCGGCAACGTCTGGCTGCCGTTCGGCGTCATTTGCCGCAGGCGCTGCTGATTGTTGTCAAACTGTCGCTGCTGCTGCAGGCGGCGCTGATCCAACTGCTGATTGTTCAGCACCCGTTGCTGCTGCTGTTGTTGCGTACGCTGATTGAGGAACTGCTGCTGCCCGCTCAGCGTTGTGACGCCGTTTTCCGCCGCCGCCGGTGCGGCCGCCAGCAGCAGGAGCACGATGCCCCAGAGTTTGTCTTTCATCATTCACTCCTCCCGTTGGTTTAAGCTTAACGCAAAGCGGTAAAATTGCCGCGTGATGGATTATTGCTCACACGTAAACCTTATTCGTGCCGCATTGGGCGCTGCCATCCGTTACAATCGCTGTTTTTACCGTGCATAGGAAGTTCCCGTCGTGCTATTGCTGGTTATTACTACCATTTTATGGGCATTCTCTTTTAGCCTGATTGGCGAATATCTCGCGGGTCAGGTGGACAGCTGGTTTTCAGTGCTGATTCGTATCGGCCTTGCGGCCGTGGTGTTCCTGCCGTTTCTGCGCTGGCGCAACATCAAGGGGCGGGTGATCCTGCTGTATATGCTGGTGGGCGCCTGCCAGCTGGGCATTATGTACCTGTTCAGCTTCCGCGCCTTTTTATATCTGACGGTGCCGGAGTTCCTGCTGTTTACCGTGCTGACGCCGCTGTATATCACGCTGATCTACGATCTGCTCAGCCGTCGGCGCCTGCGCTGGGGATATATGTTCAGCGCCCTGCTGGCGGTGCTGGGGGCGGCGATTATCCGCTATCACCAGCTGAGTGAGCATTTCTGGCTGGGGCTGCTGCTGGTGCAGGCGGCCAATATCAGCTTCGCCATTGGCATCGTCGGCTATAAGCGCCTGATGGAAGTGCATCCGCTGCCGCAGCACACCGCGTTTTCCTGGTTCTATCTGGGGGCGCTGGTGGTGGCCGTTGCGGCCTGGCTGCTGTGGGGCAACCCGCAACAGCTGCCGACCACCGGCCTGCAGTGGGGCATTCTGTTCTGGCTGGGCGTCGTGGCATCGGGGCTGGGCTATTTTATGTGGAACTACGGCGCGACGCAGGTGGATGCCGGCACCCTTGGCATCATGAACAACATGCATGTGCCGGCCGGGCTGCTGGTTAATCTGGCCATCTGGCAGCAGCAGCCGCACTGGCCTAGCTTTATTATCGGCGGCGCGGTGATTTGCGCTTCGCTGTGGGTGCACCGCCGCTGGGTGGCGCCCAAAGCGCAGTTTTAACGATTGAACGCCCCGGACGATATCGCCGGGGTTTTTTTATGCCGTTCACGGTTGCGGCGCCAGCGGTTTGGCGACGGGCGGTACGGCATTAGGGCGCGCGGCGTCGCGCACGAACGGCAGATGATCGCAGGCGTGCTGACGGGCGGAACGGATAAACGCTTCGGTGATCGCCTGGCGCTGTTCGCCGTCGCGCACCGCGGCGTACAGCCGGCTCCACAGGCCGTCGCCCAGGGTTTTGGTAATCACCAGCCCCTGACGCTCAAAACTCTCCACCACCCAGTGCGGCAGCGCGGCGATGCCCATGCGCGCCGCCACCATCTGAATCAGCAGCAGCGTATTATCGACGTTTTTCAACGCCGGGCTGATGCCGGCCGGCTGCAGGAAGTTGCGCCAGATATCCAGCCGCTGACGCTGCACCGGATAAATCATCAGCGTTTCATCGCTTAAATCCTCCGGCGTGATCTGCGGTTTACCGGCCAGCGGGTGATCCGGCGCCAGGACCAGACGCACCTCAAAATCAAACATCGGCGAATAGTGCAGGCCGCTGCGCGGCAGAATATCGGAGGTCATCACCAGATCCAGCTCGCCCTGCTGCAGGGCCGGCTGCGGGTCGAAGGTGACGCCGGATTTAAAATCCATCACTACCTGCGGGTAGCGCAGGCGGAAGTTGTCCAGCGCCGGCGTCAGCCACTGGATGCAGCTGTGGCATTCAATGGCGATGCGCAGCGTGGTCTGATGCGGCTCATGACAGGCCTGCAGCGCCTGCTGGATCTGCGGCAGCACCTGCTCCGCCAGCTGCAACAGGATCTCCCCCTGGGCGGTAAAGCGCAGCGGCTGGCTTTTGCGAACAAACAGCTTAAAGCCCAGACGCTGTTCCAAATCGCTGAACTGATGCGACAGGGCAGACTGAGTCTGATGGAGTTGGGCGGCCGCGGCGGCTAACGAGCCGGTATTACGCAGTGCCTGCAGCGTCCGTAAGTGTTTAAGTTCGATCATGAGAGTCCTTCACAGTGACAGTGAATAATTTGCGCTTGTGGTGACTACAGTACCTGTTGATTATGGATGTGTAAACATCTAGACGGCTAAGTGCCCATTTGTCTGGGCCACAATGGGGAAAAGACGATGACAATTTTGAATCACACTCTGGGTTTTCCACGCGTTGGGCTACGTCGCGAGCTGAAAAAAGCGCAGGAAAGCTACTGGGCAGGTAATTCGACGCAGGAAGAGCTGCTGGCCGTGGGCCGTGAGCTGCGCGCGCGTCACTGGCAGCAGCAACAACAGGCCGGCGTGGATTTGCTGCCGGTCGGCGACTTCGCCTGGTACGATCACGTACTGACCACCAGCCTGCTGCTGGGCAACGTGCCGGCGCGTCATCACAACCAGGATGGTACCGTCGATCTGGATACGCTGTTCCGCATCGCCCGCGGCCGTGCGCCCACCGGCGAGCCGGCGGCGGCGGGGGAAATGACCAAATGGTTTAACACCAACTATCACTACATCGTGCCGGAATTCCACCAGGGCCAGCAGTTCCAACTGGGCTGGACGCAGCTGCTGGACGAGGTGGACGAGGCGCTGGCGCTGGGGCATAACATCAAACCGGTGCTGCTGGGGCCGCTGACCTATCTGTGGCTGGGTAAAGTGAAGGGCGAGGCGTTTGACCGCCTGACGCTGCTGCCGGCTATTCTGCCGGTTTATCAGCAGGTGCTGGCGGAACTGGCCAAGCGCGGCGTGGAGTGGGTGCAAATCGACGAACCTGCGCTGGTGCTGGAACTGCCGCAGGCGTGGTTGGACGCCTACCAGCCGGCGTATCAGGCGCTGCAGGGCCAGGTAAAGCTGCTGCTGACCACCTATTTCGACAGCGTCGGCCACAATCTGGACACCATCCGCGCGCTGCCGGTACAGGGGCTGCATGTCGATCTGGTGGCGGGCAATGACGATATCGCGGCGCTGAACGACGCATTGCCGCAGGAATGGCTGCTGTCGCTGGGGGTGATTAACGGCCGCAACGTATGGCGCGCCGATCTGAGCCGCTGGTTCGAGAGCCTGCGGCCGCTGGCAGGCCGCCGTCCGCTGTGGATCGGCTCCTCTTGCTCACTGCTGCACAGCCCCATCGACCTGAGCGTGGAAACGCGCCTCGACGACGAAGTGAAAAGCTGGTTTGCCTTCGCCCTGCAGAAATGTGCGGAGCTGGCGCTGCTGAGCGCTGCGCTGAACGCTCCGGATGCGGACAAGCAGGCGCAGCTGGATGCCTACAGCGCGCCAATCCGCGCCCGTCGTCACTCCAGCCGGGTGCATAATGCGCAGGTAGAACAGCGTCTGGCGGCGGTCACTGCGCAGGACAGCGAGCGTAACAGCCCTTATCCGCAGCGCGCCGACGCGCAGCGTCAACGCTTCAACCTGCCGGCCTGGCCGACCACCACCATCGGCTCGTTCCCGCAGACCACCGAGATCCGCGGCCTGCGTCTTGATTTCAAACAGGGGCGGCTGGACGGCAGCAACTACCGCACCAGCATCGGTGAACACATCAAACAGGCGATTGTCGAGCAGGAGCGCCTGGGCCTGGACGTGCTGGTGCACGGCGAAGCCGAGCGTAACGATATGGTGGAATACTTTGGTGAAAACCTCGACGGCTTTGTGTTTACGCAAAACGGCTGGGTGCAGAGTTACGGTTCTCGCTGCGTGAAGCCGCCGGTGATTATCGGCGATGTCAGCCGTCCGCAAGCCATTACCGTCGAGTGGGCCAAATTCGCCCAGTCGCTGACCGACAAGCCGGTTAAAGGCATGCTGACCGGGCCGGTGACTATTCTGTGCTGGTCGTTCCCGCGCGAAGACGTTACGCGGGAAACCATCGCCAAACAGATTGCGCTGGCGCTGCGCGACGAAGTGGCCGACCTGGAAAAAGCCGGCATCGGCATCATCCAGATTGACGAACCGGCGCTGCGCGAAGGGCTGCCGCTGCGCCGCTCCGACTGGGCGGCATATCTGAACTGGGCGGTGGACGCCTTCAAACTGAACGCCGCGGTGGCGAGCGACGACACGCAGATCCACACCCATATGTGTTACTGCGAGTTTAACGACATCATGGACTCCATTGCGGCGCTGGACGCGGATGTGATCACCATCGAAACCTCACGTTCCGATATGGATCTGCTGGAAGCCTTCAAAGAGTTCGCATACCCGAACGAAATCGGGCCGGGCGTGTATGACATTCACTCGCCTAACGTACCGAGCGTGGAGTGGATTGAGGCGCTGCTGCGCAAAGCGGCGCAGAACATCCCGGCGGAGCGTCTGTGGGTGAACCCGGACTGCGGCCTGAAAACCCGCGGCTGGCCGGAAACCCGTCAGTCGCTGGCGAATATGGTGCTGGCGGCGCAACGCCTGCGTGAAAACGCCTGAGCCTGCGGGCTACAGGATTCAGGGCGCTGCGGCGCCCTTTTTTGTTGCCGCTGTTGGCGTGAAGGAGGCGTCTGTACGGCGTTTACTTCACCCCCACCACGCCATGCTGAATAAACCACGCCAGCATGCGCTGCCAGCCGTCCTGCGCGGCCTCGGCGTTATAGCTGGGGCGATAGTCTGCGTTAAAGGCGTGGCCGGCCTCCGGGTAAACCACGATTTCCGCATCGGCGTTGGCGGCGCGGATCGCCTGGCGCATGCTTTCCACGCTCTCCAGCGGGATACCGCTGTCCTGACCGCCGTACAGCCCCAGCACCGGCGTCGACAGATGGCTGGCGATATCCACCGGGTGCTTGGGCGAATTCAGCGTCTTCTCACCCACCAGCTTGCCGTACCAGGCGACCGCGGCCTTCAGTTGCGGATTGTGCGCGGCGTACAGCCAGGTAATGCGTCCGCCCCAGCAAAAACCGGTGATGGCCAGCTTGCTGGCATCGCCGCCGTGTCGGGTGGCCCAGTGGGCGACGTGATCCAGATCCGCCAGCACCTGATTGTCCGGCACTTTGCTGACCAGATTTTTCAGCAGATCGTCGATCTCGCTGTGGTCGGCAGCGTCGCCCTGACGGAAGTACAGCTCCGGGGCAATCGCCAGGTAACCTTCTTTCGCCAGCCGGCGGCAGAGATCCTGAATATGCTGATGGACGCCGAAAATTTCCTGCACCACCAGCACCACCGGGAAAGGTCCCTGATGGTTGGCCGGTTTGGCGATGTAGGCCGGCAGGTCGTCGCCCTGAGAAGGAATGGTGGTTTCTCCGGCGTGAATGCCCTGGTCATCAGTATAAATGGTTGTCTCGGCCAACGGCTCGGCGGCAGGGGCGAAGCCTCCCTGCACCGGTGCGAGTGTCATTGCGTGTTCGGTTTTCATGGCGGTCTCCATCCAAGAGAGAAGCGGAGCAAAGATTAACTATAGATAACAAGACGGCCGCTTGTCATCGCCGTTTTGTGGCGTTTGTCGGCTATGCTTGAGCCAGTGAAAACGTGGCTATTTGGGGTCGTTAGTGTGATTTGAATCACATAAAATATGTAGATCGACAATTGTTTCTTCTTTCGTAGTGATGTTGGTCACTAAAAATGGCAAGAATTTTCAGTAGAGTGCTTTTTTGTTCCTCCCAATAATCCTGAATTTATGAGGAGTCTCGTATGTCTCAGTCTGATGTTTTTCATCTCGCCTCACCAAAAACGATTTACAAGGGGCTCAGCTGGCAATTGTTCCCGGCGACCCGCAGCGCGTAGAAAAAATTGCCAAACTGATGGAGAACCCGGTGCATCTGGCGTCCCATCGTGAGTTTACCAGCTGGCGCGCGGAGCTGGATGGCAAAGCGGTGATCGTGTGTTCCACCGGTATCGGCGGGCCGTCGACTTCCATCGCCGTGGAAGAGCTGGCGCAGCTGGGGATCCGTACGTTTCTGCGTATCGGCACCACCGGCGCCATTCAGCCTGATATCAACGTCGGCGACGTGCTGGTGACCACCGCGGCGGTGCGCCTGGATGGCGCCAGCCTGCATTTTGCACCGATGGAGTTCCCGGCCGTGGCCGATTTTGCCTGCACCACCGCGCTGGTGGATGCGGCCAAGGACAACGGCGCCGTGACCCATATCGGCGTCACCGCTTCTTCCGATACCTTTTACCCGGGGCAGGAGCGTTACGACACTTATTCAGGCCGCGTGGTCAGCCGCTTTAAAGGCTCGATGGAAGAGTGGCAGGCAATGGGCGTGATGAACTATGAAATGGAATCCGCCACGCTGCTGACCATGTGCGCCAGCCAGGGCCTGCGCGCCGGTATGGTGGCCGGGGTCATCGTTAACCGCACCCAGCAGGAAATCCCTGATGCAGAAACCATGAAACAGACCGAAAGCAAAGCGGTGCAGATCGTGGTGGATGCGGCGCGTCGCCTGCTGTAATCCGCTGTTTTTTTACGGGCCGCCGCGCGGCCCGTTTCCCCCTGGCTACCTGTTCAACGCCCCGTCAGCCAGCAAGCTGCGGCGCAGCCGGCGGTGAAAAGTTTTGCGCATTTTCGGCGATCCTCTCTTGTCTGTTGCCGCAACTTGAATTATTTAGGGTATAGCTTTCAGCGTCCGCCCGCTTTGTCTACACGCTGCGTTGGCGCTTTCTCAGACAATAATCAAGAGGATGTCTATGACCGCCCAAATTCTGCTCCACCCCTCGCTTGCGCCCCTGGATGGCGGCATCAACTTTCGTGACTTAGGCGGCAACAGCGCTGCCGACGGACGCCGCATCAAGCGCGGCTTGCTGTTCCGCTCCGGTTCGCTGGAGCGCCTGACGGAAAACGACTGCACCTATCTGGCGGGCGTCCCGGTGCGCTCGGTGCTGGACTACCGCGATACCGACGAGGTGCAGGCCAAGCCTGACATCCTGTGGCAGGGCGCGCAGTATCATCATTTTCCCGCCAACCCGCTGAGCAATGAAGTGAACGCCAATCTGGAAAAGCTCACCAGCGAGACGCTGGCGACGTTCGATGCGCGCGCCTTTATGCTGGAGCTGTATCGCCGCCTGCCGTTTGGCAACGCTGCTTACAGGCAACTGACGGATCTGCTGAGCAACCCGGCGGAAGGCGCCATTGTGCAGCACTGTGCGGTCGGCAAGGACCGTACCGGGGTCGGCTCCGCGCTGGTGCTGTTTGCACTGGGGGCGGACGAGGCCACGGTGGTGGAAGACTACCTGCTGACGGAAACTACGCTGGCCGCCTTCCGCGAACAGATGCTGGATCAGCTGTCGGTGCGCCTGAACGAGTCTGCGCTGGCGCAGTTCGCCTATGTGCTGAGCGCCCGCGAAGAGTTTCTGATGACGGCGCTGGGCCGCATCCGTGAACAGTACGGCAGCACCGACCGCTGGCTGGAGGCAGAGTATGGCCTGGGCGCCGACCAGCGCGCCGCGCTGCAGGCGCGCTACCTCGAGTGACGCCGGCCCGGAGCGATATCGGTGGCCCGCCGTTGTGAGACGGCGGCAATCATCGCCGCGTTTAGCCGGGGTTTAACCTGCGCCGGCGAGCATAAGGCTGAATGTTAACACTGCGCCGTAAAGGAGCCCGTCTTTGAGTCTCAACGACGTTATTCACTGGGTCAGCGACGTCGTGCGGCAGCACGAGGGCTGGGCCATCCCCATCATTTTCTTCCTGGCCTTCGGCGAATCGCTGGCATTTCTTTCCCTGCTGCTGCCGGCAACGGTGATCCTGCTGGCGCTGGGCGCGCTGATCGGGGAAAGCGGCATCGCTTTCTGGCCGATCTGGGCGGCGGCGGCGGCCGGCGCATTCTTTGGCGACTGGCTCTCTTACTGGGTCGGCTACCACTATCAGGATCGCGTGGCCCATATGTGGCCGCTGTCGCGCAACCCGCAGCTGCTGGTGCGCGGCCACGCGTTCTTTGAGCGCTGGGCGTGCTGGGCATTTTCTTCGGCCGTTTTTTCGGCCCGCTGCGGGCGGTGGTGCCGCTGGTCGGCGGCATCTGCGCCATGCCGCAGCGCTATTTCCAACTGGCTAACCTGACGTCGGCGATGATCTGGGCGTTCGGCATTCTTGCGCCGGGCGCGTTCGGTATCAAGTGGTTAAGCCAGTGGTTTGCCTAGTTTGCGCAGCGTTGCGCATAATTGCGCGCCAGATAAAATTCTGACTGGACATCCATACAGTCTCCCCTTAACGTGACGGGCAGCGGGCGCGATGCGCCGGACGGTACGGTTTAACGGGAGGCAGGGTGGATACCAGCTTGGTGTACGGTATTGGCGGCGTGGTGATCGGCATGCTGCTGGGGTGGTTGATCGCCAATTTGCGGCTGCAGCAGAACCAGGCGCACCACGAAACGGAGCTGCGATTGCTGGAGCAGTCGCTGCAGCAGGCGCAACAGGAGCTTGCTGCGCGTCAGGAGGCGGCGCAGCGTCAGGAGCAGCAGCTGCGGCAAAACGATTTGGAGCTGCGTAATCTGCATGGGCAGTTCGCCGCTGCGCGGGAAAAGCTGCAGCAGCTTGAACACTGGCGCGGCGAGTGCGAGCAGCTCAATCAGGAGCTGCGCGCCCAGCGCGAAGTCAACAGCATGCAGGAGGCCGAGCTGCGCGAGGTGACGATTCGCCTGGAGGAGACGCGTATGGCGGCCGAAGAGAAGCAGCGCTTGCTGATCAACAGCGAGCAGCGGCTGACCACCCAGTTCGAAAACCTGGCGAACCGCATCTTCGAGCACAGCGGCCGCAAGGTGGATGAGCAGAACCGGCAGAGCCTGGACCGGCTGCTGCTGCCGCTGCGCGAACAGCTGGACGGTTTCCGCCGCCAGGTGCAGGACAGCTTTGGCCAGGAAGCGCGGGAGCGCCACACCCTGACTCACGAAATACGCAATCTGCAGCAGCTGAATGCGCAGATGGCGCGTGAGGCGATCAACCTGACCAAGGCGCTGAAAGGCGATAACAAAACGCAGGGCAACTGGGGTGAGGTGGTGCTCAGCCGGGTGCTGGAGGCCTCCGGCCTGCGGGAAGGGCATGAATACGAAACGCAGGTGAACGTGCGGCTGGATCATCAGAGCCGCATGCAGCCCGACGTGATCGTGCGTCTCCCTCAGGGGAAGGACGTGGTGATCGACGCCAAAATGTCGCTGGTGGCCTACGAGCGTTACTTCAACAGCGAGGATGAGGCGGAGCGCGAGGCCGCGCTGAGCGAGCATATCGCCTCCCTGCGCGGGCATATCCGGCTGCTGGGGCGGAAAGATTACCAGCAGCTGCCGGGGCTGCGCTCGCTGGACTACGTCCTGATGTTTATTCCGGTGGAGCCGGCGTTCCTGCTGGCCATTGACCGCGAGCCGGAGCTTATCAGCGAGGCCCTGAAGCACAATATCATGCTGGTCAGCCCGACGACGCTGCTGGTGGCGCTGCGTACCATCACCAACCTGTGGCGTTATGAGCACCAGAGCCAGAACGCCCAGCGCATTGCCGACCGCGCGGCGCGGTTGTACGACAAGATGCGCCTGTTTGTCGATGATATGTCGGCGCTGGGGCAAAGTCTGGATAAGGCGCAGGGCAGCTATCGACAGGCGATGAACAAACTCAGCGAAGGGCGTGGTAATCTTATCGGTCAGACCGAAGGCTTCCGCGCCTTGGGGGTTGAGGTGAAACGGCCGATAAATCCGCAGCTGGCGCAGCAGGCCAGCGAGCAGGAGCGGCAAGACGCTCAGGCGGCCGATGACGCCGCCGGCGCGCTGCCGGGGGCAGAGGCAAAAGATGCTACCGACCCGGCGTCGCAGGGATGAACACTGCGGCGAGGTGGGGTATTTCGTGGGGTTCTGGTACACTCCACAACTACAAAATTGACTGAATAGCAGGCAAGACAATGGCAGATCAATCGCAGGAAACCACAGATTTCGGTTTTCGTACCGTAGCGCGTGAAGAAAAACAGGCCATGGTGGCCGATGTTTTTCACTCGGTAGCGGCCAAATATGACGTAATGAATGACCTGATGTCATTCGGCATTCATCGGGTCTGGAAGCGTTTTACCATTGATTGCAGCGGCGTACGCCGCGGTCAGCGCGTTCTGGATCTGGCCGGCGGCACCGGCGATCTGGCCGCCAAGTTCTCTCGCATGGTCGGGGAACAGGGGCAGGTGGTGCTGGCGGATATCAACGAATCTATGCTGAAGATGGGGCGCGATAAGCTGCGTGACCGCGGCATCGTCGGCAACATCAACTACGTGCAGGCCAATGCTGAAGCGCTGCCGTTCCCGGATAACTATTTCGACTGCATCACCATCTCTTTCGGCCTGCGCAACGTCACCGATAAGGACAAGGCGCTGCGTTCGATGTTTCGCGTGCTGAAGCCGGGCGGCCGTCTGCTGGTGCTGGAGTTTTCCAAGCCGCTGCTGGCGCCGCTGAGCAAGGCCTACGACGCCTACTCCTTCCACGTGCTGCCAAAAATCGGCGAGCTGGTGGTGAAAGACCCGGATAGCTACCGCTATCTGGCGGAGTCCATCCGCATGCATCCCGATCAGGACACCCTGAAAGGCATGATGCAGAATGCCGGCTTTGACAACGTCAGCTACTTCAACCTGACCGGCGGCATCGTCGCGCTGCACCGGGGCTTTAAGTTCTGATATGGACATGCCGATGCTGTTAACCCCGCTGCTGACCGGCGTGTTGGAAACGTCGCTCAATAGCCTGCTGTTCCGTGATCGCAGCATGAAGGCCGCGCGTCAGCGCTTGGCCGGCAAGGTGCTGCGGATTGAGCTGCAGGAGTTTTCTGCGCCGCTGGTGCTGATTTTCAGCGAACAGCGGGTCGACGTGCTGGGGCAATCCGAAGACGATGCCGATTGCACGGTGCAGACGCGCATCCCGGTGCTGCTCAAGCTGCGCGATCGCCAGCAGCTGTCGCCGTTGATGCGCAGCGGCGAGCTGATTGTCGAGGGCGATATCCAGGTGGTGCAACAGCTGGTTGGGCTGCTTGATTTGGCGGAGTGGGATCCGGCGGAGTGGCTGGCGCCCTACGTCGGCGATATTGCCGCACAGGGCATTACTCAGGTGATGGGCAAAGGCGCCTGTCTGCTGAAGTCCGGCCTGCAGCGTCAGCAGCGCTACGTGGCGGAAACGCTGACCGAAGAGTGGCGCGTTGCGCCGGGGCCGCTGGAAGTGGTGTGGTTCAACGAAGAGGTGGACGCCGCAGCCCGCAGTCTGGAATCCCTGTTGGCTCGCATGGACAAGTTGGAGGGTAAGCGATGACCCCTGGCGAATTACGCCGCCTGTACTTTATCGTTCGCGTTTTTCTTAGCTACGGCCTGGATGAGTTGATCCCTAAAATGCGTCTGACCCTGCCGCTGCGCTTTGGCCGGCGTCTGCTGTTCTGGATGCCGAACAAGCACAAGGATCAGCCGCTGGGCGAGCGTCTGCGTCTGGCATTGCAGGAGCTGGGCCCGGTATGGATCAAGTTCGGCCAGATGATGTCGACGCGCCGCGATCTGTTTCCACCGCACATTGCCGACCAGCTGACGCTGTTGCAGGACCGCGTCGCGCCGTTTGACGGCGCGCTGGCGCGCAAGCATATCGAGCTGGCGCTGGGCGGGCCGCTGGAAGAGTGGTTTGACGACTTTGAACAACAACCTCTGGCCTCGGCATCGATTGCGCAGGTGCATACCGCCCGCCTGAAAACCACCGGGAAGGAAGTGGTGCTGAAGGTGATCCGGCCGGATATCGGACCGATTATCAAGGCCGACGTGCGCCTGATGTACCGCCTGGCCGGCTGGGTGCCGAAGCTGTTGCCGGACGGCCGCCGTCTGCGCCCGCGTGAAGTGGTGCGCGAGTACGAGAAGACCCTGCTGGACGAGCTGAACCTGCTGCGTGAAGCGGCGAACGCCATTCAGCTGCGGCGTAATTTCGACGGCAGCCCGATGCTGTACGTGCCGGAGGTCTATTCCGATTACTGCCGCGAGAGCCTGCTGGTGATGGAGCGTATCTACGGTATACCGGTGTCGGATATTCCGACGCTGGAAGCGCAGGGCACCAATATGAAACTGCTGGCCGAGCGCGGCGTGCAGGTGTTCTTCACTCAGGTGTTCCGCGATAGCTTCTTCCATGCCGATATGCACCCGGGCAATATCTTTGTCAGCTATGAGCATCCGGAAGATCCCCGCTATATCGGCATTGACTGCGGGATCGTCGGCTCGCTGAACAAAGACGACAAACGTTATCTGGCGGAAAACTTTATCGCCTTCTTCAATCGCGATTACCGCAAGGTGGCGGAGCTGCACGTTGATTCCGGCTGGGTGCCGCGCGATACCAACGTGGAAGACTTTGAATTTGCCATCCGCACCGTGTGCGAGCCGATTTTTGAAAAGCCGCTGGCGGAGATTTCATTCGGCAACGTGCTGTTGAACTTGTTTAACACCGCGCGCCGTTTCAATATGGAAGTGCAGCCGCAGCTGGTGCTGTTGCAGAAGACCCTGCTGTACGTTGAAGGCCTGGGGCGGCAGCTTTATCCGCAGCTGGACCTGTGGACCACGGCGAAACCCTTCCTGGAAAGCTGGCTGCGCGACCAGGTCGGCATTCCTGCGGTGATCCGCGCCCTGAAAGACAAGGCGCCGTTCTGGGCGGAGAAGCTGCCTGAACTGCCGGAATTATTTTATGATAGCCTGCAGCAGCATAAACTGTTGCAACAAAGCGTTGATAAGCTGACCCATCAGATGCAGGCGCAGCGCGTTCGGCAAGGGCAGTCGCGGTATTTGTTCGGCGTTGGCGCTACACTGTTAGTAGGCGGCTCCGTTCTGTTGCTGGGCGGTACCGAGGTACTGCCGGCCTGGATGATGGCCGGAGGGATCGTCGCCTGGATCGTGGGCTGGAAGCGCGCGAGTTGAATCTGTTTTTCGTCGGCCTCATAGGCGTCTGTCAGCGCAATGTAAAAGTCGACGGGGAACTCGTAACCCGGTTAACAGTTGCCGTATAATGCGGCAACGTTGAATAACCCCTGTAAATCTAGAGGTAATTGGAATGGGCGGTATTAGTATTTGGCAATTGTTGATCATCGCGGTGATCGTGGTGCTGCTGTTTGGCACCAATAAGCTCCGTACGCTGGGCTCCGATCTCGGCGCATCCATCAAGGGCTTCAAAAAGGCGATTGGCGACGACAACAACACCTCGCCAACCAACACGACAGAAAAAACCAGCCATGACGCTGACTTTACGGCTAAGCCTATCGCGGATAAGCAGCCGGAAGCGAAAACTGAAGAGTCGAAGAACAAAGAGCAGGTATAAACCGTGTTTGACATTGGGTTTAGTGAGCTGCTGCTGGTACTGGTGATTGGTCTGGTGGTGCTGGGGCCGAAACGGTTGCCGGTCGCGGTAAGAACGGTTGCGGGCTGGATCCGTGCGCTGCGCTCTCTGGCGGCGTCGGTGCAAAACGAACTTTCTCAGGAGCTGAAGCTGCAGGAGCTGCAGGACAGCCTGAAGAAAGCGGAGAAGGCCGGCCTGCAGAACCTGACGCCGGAGCTGAAGGCGTCGATGGACGAGCTGAAAGAGGCGGCCGACTCGCTGAAGCGTTCGTATCAGCCCGATGCCGATGCCAACACTATCCATAATCCACGGACCGACGAACCCGAGGCGGCGCACGACGACGTGATCACCGGCGAGGCGGCGAACGGCGTCGCGCCGGCAGCCGTCGCGAAAACCACGCCGCCGGCCGCGGAAGCACCGGCGCAGGAGCCTGTCGCCGCGGCGCCGAGCGTAGCTAAGGCTCCCGTCACGTCCGCTGCGGAGCATACCCCAGCGTCTCACTCACCTAATGGCGACCGTTAAAACATGGCAGTGGAAGATACCCAACCGCTTATCAGCCATCTGATTGAACTGCGTAAGCGGCTGTTGAACTCCATCATCAGCGTGCTGGTGATCTTTATTGCGTTGGTATTTTTTGCCAATGATATTTATCAGCTGGTTTCTGCACCGCTCATCAAGCAGCTGCCGGCCGGGGCAAGCATGATCGCCACCGACGTGGCCTCGCCTTTCTTTACCCCGATCAAACTGACGATGATTGTCTCGGTGTTCGTATCGGCGCCGGTCATCCTGTACCAGGTCTGGGCCTTTATCGCGCCGGCGCTGTATAAGCATGAGCGCCGTCTGATGATGCCGCTGCTGTTTTCCAGCAGCGTCCTGTTCTATCTGGGGATGGCGTTTGCCTACTTTATCGTGTTCCCGCTGGCGTTCGGCTTCTTTGCCAAAACCGCGCCGGCCGGCGTACTGATTGCTACCGACATCAATAACTATCTCGATTTTGTCATGGCGCTGTTTATGGCGTTTGGCGTGGCGTTTGAGGTGCCGGTCGCGATTATTCTGCTGTGCTGGAGCGGCGTCACCTCGCCGGAAGACCTGAAGAAGAAGCGTCCCTACGTGCTGGTTGGCGCCTTTGTGGTGGGGATGCTGCTGACGCCGCCGGATGTGTTCTCGCAGACGCTGCTGGCTATCCCGATGTACCTGCTGTTTGAAGTCGGCATCTTCTTTGCCCGCTTCTACGTTGGTAAGCGGCGGCCGCAGCCGGAAGAAGAGGATGAGGGTGAAGAGCACCCGACGTCCTGAGTTCTCCTTATCGTTATCGCCAAGCCGCCCAGATGGGCGGCTTCTGTTTTGGAAAAGCCATGTTTGATATCGGTGTTAACCTGACCAGTTCGCAGTTTGCCAAAGATGCCGCTCAGGTGGTTGAGCGCGCCCGAGAAGCCGGCGTCACGGGGATGCTGATTACCGGCACCGACCTGTCGGAGAGTGAGGCGGCCAGCGCGCTGGCGCAGCATCACCGCGGGTTCTGCTGGTCCACCGCGGGCGTGCATCCGCATCAGGCCAGCGGCTGGAGCGACGAGGTTGCGCAGCAGATAGGCGCGTTGGCCGCTAGAGAGGAAGTCGTGGCCATCGGCGAGTGCGGGCTGGATTTTAACCGCAACTTTTCTACGCCGCAGGAGCAGGAGGCGGCGTTCAGCGCGCAGCTGGCGCTGGCGGCAGAGCTGGAGCTGCCGGTATTTTTACACTGCCGGGATGCGCATGAACGCTTTGTCGCGTTGCTGAAACCCTGGCTGGATAAACTGCCCGCCGCCGTCGTGCACTGCTTTACCGGTAATGCGGAGGAGCTGGCGAGCTGTCTGTCGCTGGGGTTGTCCGTCGGCATTACCGGCTGGGTCTGCGATGAGCGTCGCGGCCTGGAACTGCGCGCGCTGCTGCCGAACATTCCTGCCGACCGGCTGCTGCTGGAAACCGACGCGCCGTATCTGTTGCCGCGGGATTTGCAGCCCAAACCTGCTTCGCGTCGTAATGAACCCTGTTTTCTGCCCCACATCGTCCGTCAGGTGGCTACCTGGCGCCAGGAAGATCCGCAGTGGCTGGCGCAGGAAACCGATCGTAACGCCCGCCGGTTATTCCGGCTGGCATGAGTCAGGAGAAGAGTATGAGCTATGCGTTTCCGGGCACTTTCCCGGGGCGTCGCATGCGTCGCGTGCGTCGCCATGATTTCAGCCGTCGCCTGGTGGCTGAAAACCAGCTGAGCGTTAACGATTTGATTTATCCGGTTTTCGTGATGGAAGGCAGCCAACGTCGGGAGGAGGTCAGCTCCATGCCGGGCGTGGCGCGGATGTCCATCGACCTGCTGGTTAAAGAGGCGGAAGCCATTGCCAAACTTGGCGTGCCGGTGATTTCGCTGTTCCCGGTGATTGATTCCGCGCAGAAATCCCTGCATGCGGAAGAAGCCTATAACCCTGATGGTCTGGTGCAGCGCACGGTGCGCGCGCTGAAGGATGCGGTGCCTGAGCTGGGCATCCTGACCGATGTGGCGCTGGATCCCTATACCACGCACGGTCAGGACGGCGTGATTGATAACGACGGCTATGTGATTAACGACGTCACCAAAGAGATTTTGGTGCGTCAGGCGCTGTCGCATGCGGAAGCCGGCGCGGAAATTGTCGCCCCGAGCGATATGATGGACGGGCGCATCGGCGCCATTCGCGACAGCCTGGAGCAGCAGGGGCTGATCAATACGCAGATTATGGCCTACTCTGCCAAGTATGCTTCCTGCTATTACGGCCCGTTCCGCGATGCGCTGGGTTCCAGCGGCAACCTGAAGGGCGGCAACAAGAAAACCTATCAGATGGATCCGGCCAATAGCGACGAAGCGCTGCAGGAAATTGCGCAGGATCTGCAGGAAGGGGCGGATATGGTGATGGTGAAGCCGGGTATGCCGTATCTGGACGTGGTGCGCCGCGTGAAGGATAACTTTGGCGTGCCGACGTTCGCCTATCAGGTGTCCGGCGAGTATGCGATGCATATGGCGGCGATCCAGAACGGTTGGCTGCAGGAGCAACCGGCGATTATGGAGTCGCTGATGTGCTTCAAACGCGCCGGCGCCGATGGCGTGCTGACCTATTTCGCCAAGCGCGTGGCCCAGTGGCTGCATGATGAAGCAATGCGGCGCTGATTGGCTGCCCGATGGAAGATAAAAAGGCGCCCTGCGGCGCCTCAGACTGCTGACAAAGCCTGTTATTAGGGAGAGCGTGGTGATGGGGTCGTAGCGGCGGAAGCCGCCGGACAAATTTGCCGGGAGCAAATTTGAACAACCGTAAGGTTGGCTCGTAGAGTGGGACGCAGGGATGTGTCCCATAGTACCCCTCGTTACGCTAGGCCCGAGTATCTCGGACTCTCAGACCACTTTGTCATCAACCTCAGGCGCCTTGTTTACATCTTTTCAAACTGCTTGTTATCCAGGCTTTGCGTCACCTGTTTGTTAATCAGGTTCAGCAGCAGCATCGAGCGTGCTTCGCCGTCCGGCTCGGTATAAATGGCCTGCAGACCTTCGAACACGCCGTCGGTAATCAGCACGGTATCGCCCGGCTGCGGCGTTTCCGGGTCAACATAGGTGTCGCTGGTATGGGTGCGCAGCTCTTCGATAACCGTATGTGGAATGGTTGTTGGCAGCGAACCAAAGCGGACAAAGTGGCTGACGCCGCGCGTCGCGCTGATGGTCGTGGTGTGGATCCGCTCAGGATCGAACGCCACAAACAGGTAGTTGGGAAACAGCGGTTCATTCACCGTGGTGCGCTTGCCGCGCACAATCTTTTCCAGCGCGATGATCGGGCTAAAACAGCCCACCGCCTGCCGTTCCAGGTGTTCCTGTGCCCGCAAGAGCTGGCCGCGTTTACAATAGAGTAAATACCAAGATTCCATAATTTCACATGCCTTTCTGTCAGCCGTTAAGCATAGCAAAAGCCATTACGGATACCTAGGCCAAGCCCCACAATAGTGAAACGGGGTTAATCGGAGAAAACCCAGTCTCGCTGGCGCAGATCGTGCTTAATCGGCAGCATTTGGCGTGCTGTCATACACATATCTGCCGTGCCCGGGTATAACTGGGGGCACAAAATTTGTTACCGTGAGCAGTATGGCAAAGCGCAGCGAGCGTCTATGTGATGTTATTCATCCTTCTGAAGATAAGGGACAGCAATGGAACTATTTCTACTGAGCAACGGTAAGCTTTCCGGCGAGGCGGAACTGCTGGGCTACGCCAAAGAGCCTCTGCTGGAGATGGTTGCCCGCCGGCGTCTCACCTCTGCGCTGCTGATCCCTTACGCGCTGATCCGCAGCGATTACGATGAACGCGCGCGGGAGCTGACGCAGACGCTGGGCATTCCCGTCTCCAGCATTCACCACGCGGCTTCGCCGGCGGCAGCGGTTGAACAGGCGGAGTGCATTCTGATCAGCGGCGGCAACAGCTGGCTGTTGAACCAGCTGCTGCATGAAAATGGCCTGATCGTCCCCATTCAGCGCGCGGTGCGTGAACGTCATGTGCCGTACGTCGGCTGGAGCGCTGGCTGCAATGTTGCGACGCCGAGTATTCGTACCACCAATGATATGCCGGTACGCAACAGCGTCGTGCTGCCGTCGTTAG
The DNA here is from genome assembly GCA_901472405.1 of Serratia rubidaea. Lineage (GTDB taxonomy): Bacteria > Pseudomonadota > Gammaproteobacteria > Enterobacterales > Enterobacteriaceae > Serratia_B > Serratia_B rubidaea. Next base: position 286,106 of record LR590463.1, read on the forward strand.
GGCTGTTCCCGCTGCAGATTAATCCGCACTATATCGATGCGCATATCAGCGGCCATATGGGGGAAACGCGCGATGAACGCCTGGCCGAGTTCTGTGCGGTCAACCCGAGCGAATCCGTCGTGGCGCTGCGCGAAGGCAGTCTGCTGCACGTCCGCGACAATACGCTGAGCTATATCAGCGCGCGCGGCCAAGGGTACAAGCTGTTTCGCCATAACACGGCGACGCAGGAACATCAGGATACGCTGGCGCTGCAGGCGCTGGTGCCGTTCGACTGTCACTGACAGCGCCGCGGCGCTGTTTAACAAAATTGCAGCATCAACCGTGAAGAGGGCTTATAATGCCCGCCTCACTGGCCGTTATAATGAACAGTATGAAATACCGTGACTTACGCGATTTCCTCTCGTTGCTGGAAAAGAGAGGGGAACTAAAACGCATCAGCCAGCCTATCGATCCCTATCTGGAAATGACGGAAATTGCCGATCGCACCCTGCGTGCGGGCGGCCCGGCGCTGCTGTTTGAAAACCCGAAAGGCTATGACATGCCGGTGCTGTGCAATCTGTTCGGCACGGCAAACCGTGTGGCGATGGGCATGGGCCAGGAAGACGTCAGCGCGTTGCGCGACGTGGCAAGCTGCTGGCGTTTCTGAAAGAGCCTGAGCCGCCGAAGGGCTTCCGCGATCTGTTCGACAAGATGCCGAAGTTCAAGCAGGTGCTGAACATGCCGACCAAAGTCCTGGGATCGGCGCCCTGTCAGGAACAGGTGTGGCAGGGTGAGGATGTCGATCTTGGCCGCATTCCGGTGATGCATTGCTGGCCGGAAGACGCCGCACCGCTGATTACCTGGGGGCTGACCGTGACCCGCGGGCCGGAGAAAGAGCGTCAGAACCTGGGGATTTTACCGTCAGCAGGTGCTGGGCAAGAACAAGGTGATTATGCGCTGGCTGTCGCACCGCGGCGGCGCGCTGGATTACCAGGAGTGGTGTCAGGCGCACCCCGGCGAGCGCTTCCCGGTATCCGTGGCGCTGGGGGCTGACCCAGCCACCATCCTTGGCGCGGTGACGCCGGTGCCGGATACACTGTCCGAATACGCCTTCGCCGGGCTGCTGCGTGGTAATAAAACCGAAGTCGTCAAATGTATTTCCAACGATCTGGAAGTGCCCGCCAGCGCGGAAATCGTGCTCGAAGGCTATATTGAGCCGGGAGAAATGGCGCCGGAAGGGCCATACGGCGACCATACCGGTTACTACAATGAAATCGACCATTTCCCGGTATTCACCGTTACACATGTGACGCAGCGTCGTGACGCCATTTACCATTCCACCTATACTGGCCGTCCGCCGGATGAGCCGGCGGTGTTGGGCGTGGCGTTGAATGAAGTCTTTGTGCCGATTCTGCAAAAACAGTTCCCGGAAATCGTCGACTTCTATCTGCCGCCGGAAGGCTGCTCCTACCGCCTGGCGGTAGTCACCATCAAGAAGCAGTATCCGGGCCATGCCAAACGTGTGATGATGGGCGTTTGGTCGTTCCTGCGTCAGTTTATGTACACCAAGTTCGTGATTGTTTGCGATGACGACGTCAACGCGCGTGACTGGAATGATGTGATTTGGGCGATTACCACACGCATGGATCCGGCAAGGGATACCGTGATGGTGGAAAATACGCCGATCGACTATCTGGACTTCGCCTCGCCGGTTTCCGGGCTGGGTTCGAAGATGGGGCTGGACGCCACCAATAAATGGCCGGGGAAACCCAGCGCGAGTGGGGTCGTCCGATCGTGATGGATGAAAAGGTGCGTGCGCGCATCGATGAGATCTGGGACGAACTCGCAATCTTCAGTGACAGGGAGCCGACGTTGTAGCGTCAGCGCCCTGTTCTCAGTTTTGCATTGATGACCCGACAGAGGGAACGCATGACAATATTGAGCTGTAAAGTGACCTCCGTAGAGGCCATTACCGATACCGTTTATCGGGTACGTTTGGTGCCGGAAGCACCGTTTTCATTCAAGGCCGGACAATATTTGATGGTGGTGATGGACGAGCGCGACAAGCGTCCGTTCTCACTGGCCTCCACGCCGTCGCAGCAGGAATATATTGAGCTGCACATTGGCGCTTCTGAGCTGAACCTGTACGCCATGGCGGTGATGGACCGTATTTTGAAAGAGCAGGCGATTACCGTCGATGTGCCGCATGGCGACGCCTGGCTGCGTGAGGACGGCAGCCGTCCGCTGGTGCTGATCGCCGGCGGAACCGGCTTCTCGTACGCACGTTCCATTTTGCTGACCGCGCTGGAACAGCAGCCGGATCGCGATATTGCGATTTACTGGGGCGGCCGTGAACTGCAGCATCTGTACGATCTGAGTGAGCTGGAAGCGCTGTCGCTGCAGCATCCGAATCTGAAGGTGATCCCGGTGGTGGAGCAGCCGGACCCTGAATGGCGCGGCCGCAGCGGCACGGTATTGAGTGCGGTGCTGCAGGATTACGGTTCGCTGGCCGAGCACGATATTTATATCGCCGGGCGTTTCGAGATGGCGAAAATCGCCCGCGAGCGCTTCTGCGCAGAGCGCGGTGCGCAGGCCTCGCGCATGTTTGGCGATGCTTTCTCGTTTATCTAAGCGGGATGCGGTACGGGTCGTAACCAGGGGTGGCGTAAGTCGCCCTATTTTTTTGCCGGTGAAACGACGGGAAGAAAAAACCCGCCCCTGACAGGCGGGAAACACGGCAACTAAACTGAGCTGCCGGCCCGGCGGGCCGGCAAAGGGTGTGTTATACGCGTTCGAACACGGTGGCGATGCCTTGGCCCAGGCCGATGCACATGGTGGCCAGGCCAAACTGCGCGTCGCGCCGTTCCATCAGGTTCAGCAGGGTAGTGGAGATACGTGAACCGGAGCAGCCCAGCGGGTGACCAAGCGCAATGGCGCCGCCGTTCAGGTTGACCTTATCGTCCAGGCTATCCAGCAGCCCCAGATCCTTGATGCAGGGCAGCGACTGCGCGGCGAAGGCCTCATTCAGTTCGAACAGATCGATGTCCTGCGTGGTCAACCCGGCGCGCTTGAGCGCCAGTCGGCTGGCAGGCACCGGGCCGTAGCCCATGATGGACGGATCGCAGCCCACTACCGCCATCGAGCGGATGCGTGCACGCGCTTTCAGCCCCAAGGCCTTGGCGTGCGATTCGCTCATCAGCAGCATGGCGGAAGCGCCGTCCGACAGGGCGGAGGAACTGCCGGCGGTCACCGTGCCGTTCAGTGGATCGAAGGCCGGACGCAGTGCGGCCAGGCTTTCCACCGTGGTTTCCGGACGGATCACTTCATCAAAGTCGTAGCGCGTCAGGACGCCATCGGCATCGTGACCGGTGGTGGCGACGATCTCCGCTTTAAAATGGCCGGCCTGCGTGGCGGCATAGGCGCGCTGGTGTGAGCGTGCGGCGAACTCATCCTGCATCTGGCGGCTGATATCATGCATCTTGGCCAGCATTTCTGCGGTCAGCCCCATCATGCCGGCAGCCTTGGCGACCGAGCGGCTGAGGCCGGGGTGGAAGTCCACGCCGTGGTTCATCGGCACGTGGCCCATATGTTCGACGCCGCCGATCAGGCTGACCTGCGCATCGCCGACCATAATGGCGCGTGCGGCGTCGTGCAGCGCCTGCATGGAGGAACCGCACAGGCGGTTAACGGTAACGGCGGGCACCGTATGGGGAATTTCCGCCAGCAGCGCGGCGTTGCGCGCCACGTTAAAGCCCTGTTCCAGCGTCTGCTGTACGCAGCCCCAGTAAATATCATCAATCGCGCTGGGTTCCAGCGCCGGATTGCGGCTGAGCAGCGTACGCATCAGGTGGGCGGACAGATCCTCGGCGCGTACCTGACGGAAGGCGCCGCCTTTTGAGCGGCCCATCGGCGTACGGACGGCGTCAACAATAACTACGTTTTCCATCTTTATGACCTCATGCCGGTTGGCCAGTGGAGACATCCGCGATCGGCGCCGTCACCGGGTAGTAGCTTTCATTACGTTCGGCTTTGGCGCGCAGGCCGGCCGGGACCTGGTACAGCGCGCCCAGATGTGCGTAACGCTGCGCCATTTCAACGTAATGGGCCGTGCCCATGGTATCCAGGTAGCGGAATACGCCGCCGTGGAACGGCGGGAAACCGATGCCGTAAACCAGCGCCATATCGGCTTCCGCCGGGCTGGCGATGATGCCTTCTTCCAGACAGCGCACCACTTCGTTAATCATCGGAATCATCATGCGCGCGATGGTTTCTTCGGCGCTGATGTTTTGCCGCGGCTGGCTGACTTCCGCCAGCAGCGTATCGGTTTGTTCATCGTTCTCTTTACGCGGTCTGCCTTTGTTATCCTGGCTATAGCGGTAGAACCCCAGCTGATTTTTCTGGCCGAAACGCTGGTTGTCGAACATCACGTCGACCGCGTCACGGTAATCTTTGCCCATGCGTTCAGGGAAGCCGGCGGCCATCACCGCCTGGGCGTGATGTGCGGTATCGATGCCGACCACGTCCAGCAGATAGGCCGGGCCCATTGGCCAGCCGAACTGTTTTTCCATCACTTTATCGACCTGACGGAAATCGGCGCCGTCCCGCAGCAGCAGGCTGAAGCCGGCAAAGTAAGGGAACAGCACGCGGTTGACGAAGAAGCCCGGGCAGTCATTGACCACGATCGGCGTTTTCCCCATGCGTGACGCGTAGGCCACTACGGCGGCAATGGTGTCGTCGCTGGTGCGCTCGCCGCGGATAATTTCTACCAGCGGCATACGGTGCACCGGGTTAAAGAAGTGCATACCGCAAAAGTTTTGCGGGCGCTGCAGCGATTTTGCCAGCTCATTGATCGGAATGGTCGAGGTGTTGGAGGCCAGCACCGTTTCTTCGCCGATCAGGCTTTCCACTTCGCTCAGCACCGCGGCTTTGACCTTCGGATTCTCCACCACCGCTTCGACGATCACCTGGGCGCGTTCGATCCCGGCGTAGTCCAGCGTTGGCTGAATGGTTGCCAGCACGCCGGCCATTTTCATGCCGTCGAGCTTGCCGCGCTCCAGCTGTTTGTTCAGCAGTTTGGCGGCTTCGCCCATGCCGAGCGTCAGCGATTTCTCACTGATATCCTTCATCAGCACCGGCACGCCTTTTAATGCGGACTGATAGGCGATGCCGCCGCCCATAATGCCGGCGCCCAGCACTGCGGCCTGCTTCGGCGCGGCATGGTCTTTCGCCAGTTTTTTTCGCCTGACCTTTCACAAACTGGTCGTTGAGGAAGATGCCGACCAAGGCCCGCGCTTCATTGGAACGCGCCAGCGGCACAAAGCTGGCGGTCTCCAGCTTCAGGGCTTCATCGCGCCCCAGTTTGGCGGCGGCTTCAATGGTTTTCACCGCGGTCATCGGCGCCGGGTAGTGTTTGCCGGCGGTTTGCAGCACCATGCCTTTGGCGGTGGTAAAGCTCATCGCTGCTTCAATCGGGCTGAGCTTCAGCGGCTCCAGCTTCGGCTGGCGGCTGGCGCGCCAGTCCAACTGTCCGTCGATGGCCTGCTGCAACATCTGCCGCGCGGCGTCCGCCAGTTTTTCCGGCGCGACGACCGCATCGACCAGGCCGACTTTCAGCGCCTCTTTAGCGCCGATGTCTTTACCGGCGGCAATAATTTCCAATGCGCTGTCGTTGCCGAGCAGACGCGGTAGACGTACTGAGCCGCCGAAGCCCGGCATGATGCCGAGTTTGGTTTCCGGCAGGCCAATGCGCGCATCCGGCGTTGCCACGCGGAAGTCTGTCGCCAGCACGCATTCGCAACCGCCGCCCAGCGCATAGCCGTTAATAGCGGAAATGGTCGGCACCGGTAAATCTTCCAGGCGGTTGAAAATAGAATTGGCGTAGGCCAGCCAATGCTGCAGTTTTTCCGCCGGGGCGGCGAACAGTGACAGGAATTCGGTGATATCGGCACCGACGATAAATGCGTTTTTGTTGGAACGCAGCAGCAGCCCTTTCAGCCCGGCATGTTTCTCCAGGACGTCGAGCGCTTCGCCCAGCGCGGCAACGGTACGGGTATCCAGCTTGTTGACCGAGCCTGGGGCATCAAACACCAGCTCGGCGATACCGTTCTCGAGCTCGTGCAGTTGTAATGTTTCGCCTTGGTAGAGCATGTCTATCTCCTGAATCAGCGCGTATGATCTGGTATGACCAGATGAAAGTGAGTGTGGTTTTAATGTTAAAAATATGCAAATCAGAAATTGATTTTTTGCTGCGCCGATCACAAGGAATAATCATATTTAATTGATTTTTATAGTTATTATATTTTATGTGCTTTAGTGCATCTGGCTGATGCAGTATCGTTTTTTCACCGATGGCCATAGCGATGGTTTATCTGGCCGGATCGGCATGGTTAACAGTTTGCGAGGCGTTTCGCATGCCTGAGGTGGCGGGGTTGGAGTGCGTAATCAGTGTGTTAAGATGGCGTATTCCGTTCTAAGGGCATAAAGGTACTGTGATGGAAACGCTGGCTTCTTTGTATAACGAACATCTGAATGAACTGCAAAACCGCGCGCGCGACGTGTTGGCGCGCAATAAACTGGACGCGCTGCTGATTCATTCCGGTGAGTTGTTGCGGGTATTTCAGGATGATCACCACTATCCGTTCAAGGTCAACGCGCATTTTAAAGCGTGGGTGCCGGTGACGTCGGTGCCGAACTGCTGGTTGTGGATTGATGGCGTTAACAAGCCGAAGCTGTGGTTCTACTCGCCGGTAGACTATTGGCACAGCGTCGAGCCTTTACCGAATAGTTTCTGGACGCAGTCTGTCGAGTTGATACCGTTGGCCAATGCCGGCGATATCGGCCAGCTTCTGCCCGCGCAGCGCGAGCGCGTCGGCTATATTGGCTACGCTCAGCAGCGGGCGCGGGAACTGGGCATTGCCGCAGACAATATCAATCCGCAGGCGGTGCTGAACTACCTTGATTTCCACCGGTCGATTAAAACCGGTTATGAGCAGGCCTGCATGCGCGCCGCGCAGAAAACGGCGGTGACGGGGCATAAGGCCGCACGTGAAGCCTTCCTGTCCGGCATGAGCGAGTTCGATATCAATCAGGCCTACCTGACCGCGACCGGCCACCGCGACACCGACGTGCCTTACGGCAATATCGTGGCGCTGAATGAACACGCCGCCGTACTGCATTACACCACGCTTGACCATCAGCCGCCGTCCGACATGCGCAGCTTCCTGATCGATGCCGGGGCGGAATATAACGGCTACGCGGCGGATTTGACGCGAACCTATGCGGCGGACGGAGACAGCGACTTCGCCGCGCTGATTAAGGATCTCAACGCTGAACAGCTGGCGTTGATCGATACGCTGAAGCCCGGCGTGCGTTATACCGATTACCATGTGCAGATGCACCAGCGTTTGGCCGGCCTGTTGAAGAAACACCGTCTGGTGAATGACATCAGCGAAGAGGCGATGGTTGAGCAGGGTCTTACCTGCCCGTTCCTGCCGCACGGTTTGGGTCACCCGCTGGGTTTGCAGGTGCATGACGCCGCCGGCTTTATGCAGGATGAAAACGGCACCCACCTGGCGGCGCCGGCCAAGTATCCGTTCCTGCGCTGTACGCGGGTGTTGCAACCGGGCATGGTGCTGACCATTGAGCCGGGGCTGTATTTTATCGAGTCTCTGCTGGCGCCGTGGCGTAGCGGCGAGTTCGCCAAGCACTTTGCCTGGGAGCGCATTGATATGATGAAGGCTTACGGCGGCATCCGTATTGAAGATAACGTCGTGATTCATGACAAGCGGGTGGAAAACATGACGCGCGATCTTCATTTGGCGTGATGGAGGCATACCCGGTTCCTGCCGACGGCGTCAGCGTCAGTGAGGAGATAAAGAAAAGCCGCTTTATTACGATACTGGCGCCGACCTGCGGTGTTGATGCTGCCAAAGCATTTATTCAGCAGGTCAAAGAGGAACATCCCACGGCCCGGCATCACTGCTGGGCCTTTGTCGCCGGTGCGCCGGGGGATTCGCAGCAGCTGGGTTTTTCTGACGACGGCGAGCCCTCCGGCACGGCGGGTAAGCCGATCCTGGCCCAGTTGATGGGCAGCGGCGTGGGGGAAATTACCGCGGTGGTGGTCCGCTACTACGGCGGGATCAAATTAGGCACCGGCGGTTTGGTCAAAGCCTATGGCAGCGGGGTGCAGCAGGCGTTAAAGCAGCTGCCGCTGGTCAGCAAAGTGCCGCAGTTGGAATATACTTTGCAATGCGACTATGCGCAGCTGGCGTTGGTTGAGAATCTGCTGCAGCAAATGGAAGGACGGATTCTGCACGGCGAATACGGTGCGGATGTCATACTGCATCTGGCCCTGCCGGCAACGGAAACCGTGGCCTTTGGGAATAAATTACGTGATCTGAGTCGCGGTAATTTGCAATTAACCCCCATTTCGCAATAATTCCCTCCAATTAAATTGCTAAGGATCGTGTGAAATGCATTTTCGCGCCATAACCCGTATCGTAGGTGTATTGGTCATCTTATTCTCCGGGACAATGTTCCTCCCCGGACTGGTGGCGTTGATTTACCGCGATGGCGCGGGGCGGGCATTTACGCAGACCTTCTTTGTTGCCCTAACTATCGGCCTGCTGCTGTGGTGGCCGAACCGTAAGCAAAAGCATGAGCTGAAGCCGCGCGAAGGGTTTCTGATCGTGGTGCTGTTCTGGACGGTGCTGGCAGCGTGGGGGCGTTGCCATTTCTGTTCTCCGAGCGGCCCAATCTTTCGCTTACCGATGCGTTTTTCGAATCCTTTTCCGGCCTGACCACCACCGGCGCCACCACGCTGGTGGGGCTGGATTCGCTGCCTAAAGCCATTTTGTTCTACCGGCAGATGCTGCAGTGGATGGGCGGGATGGGGATCATCGTGCTGGCGGTGGCTATTTTGCCTATCCTCGGCGTCGGCGGGATGCAGCTGTACCGTGCAGAAATGCCTGGGCCGCTGAAAGACAATAAAATGCGCCCAAGGATTGCGGAAACGGCGAAAACCCTATGGCTGATTTATGTGCTGCTGACCGTGGCCTGTGCGCTGGCGCTGTGGGGAGCAGGGATGTCGGCGTTTGACGCCATTGGCCACAGCTTTTCCACCATCGCCATTGGCGGTTTCTCTACCCACGACGCCAGCATCGGCTATTACGCCAGTCCGACGATTAACACCATTATCGCCGTATTCCTGTTGATCTCCGGCTGTAACTACGGCCTGCACTTTGCGCTATTGAGCGGCCGCAGCCTGAAGGTCTATTGGCGCGATCCTGAATTCCGCATGTTTATCTTTGTGCAATTGACGCTGGTGGTGGTGTGTTCGGTGATCCTGTGGGGACACGGCGTCTATCAGTCGGGTATGGAAACGATCAATCAGGCGTTTTTCCAGGTAGTTTCCATGGCGACGACGGCAGGCTTTACCACCGACAGCATTGCCAAATGGCCGTTGTTCCTGCCGATGCTGCTGCTGTGCTCCGCCTTTATCGGCGGCTGCGCCGGTTCCACCGGCGGCGGCCTGAAGGTGATCCGTATCTTGCTGCTGTATCTACAGGGCTCGCGAGAACTAAAAAGACTGGTGCACCCCAATGCGGTGTATACCATTAAGCTGGGTAACCGCGCGTTGCCCGAACGTATATTAGAAGCAGTATGGGGTTTCTTCTCTGCTTACGCGCTGGTGTTTATTGTCAGCATGCTGGCGATTATCGCCACCGGCGTGGATGATTTCTCCGCCTTTGCTGCCGTGACCGCTACGCTGAACAACCTGGGCCCCGGCCTGGGAGTTGTCGCCGATAACTTTACGACCATGCCGCCGCCGGCGAAGTGGATACTGGTGTTGACGATGCTGTTCGGGCGCCTTGAAGTTTTCACACTGCTGGTTCTGTTTACGCCGACCTTCTGGCGTGAATGATCCTGGATAAGGAGTAACGCCATGAAGGCACTGATTCTCTATTCGAGTCGCGATGGGCAGACTCACGCCATTGCCTCTTATATTGCGAGTAAGCTGCAAGAGGCGATGTGCTGCGATGTGGTTGACCTGCTTCAGGCGGAAAGCATCGACCTTGGGCAGTATCAACGCATCATGATTGGCGCCTCGATTCGCTACGGGCATTTTCATCCTGCGTTGGATAAGTTTTGTAAAACGCCATGCCGAACGTTTGAACCATATGTCGAGCGCTTTCTTCTCCGTCAATCTGACGGCGCGCAAGCCGGACAAACGTTCGCCGCAAACTAACCCTTATACGCGTAAGTTCCTGCTCGCTTCGCCGTGGCAACCCAAACAGTGCGCAGTCTTTGCCGGTGCGCTGCGTTATCCGCGTTACCGCTGGTTCGACCGTATTATGATTCAGTTCATTATGCGTATGACGGGGGGAGAAACGGATAGCAGTAAAGAAGTAGAGTATACAGATTGGCGTGAGGTCGAACGTTTTGCCCAGGAATTCCGCCAGCTTTAGTATGAAAAGCGACAAAAACGCTGCCTTGAGCAGCGTTTTGTTGAAAAAGAAGGCAGTTGAAAAGTTTTTTTAAATTAGGGGTTGCGGCGTTCTGAGAACTCCCTATAATGCGCCTCCACTGACCGGGAACAACGACTGACAAGCCGCCGGGTCAGCGAGAGGAAAGCGAAATAAACGCTTGACTCTCCGGGCGAAAGGCGTAGTATACGCAGCCCGCGCCGATGAGAATTATCTCTGGCGATGCTCTTTAACAATTTATCAGACAATCTGTGTGGGCACTCACAAGACGATATCCAGCATCTTTGGATGCAAAAAAATATCAAGTCTTGAAGAGTGACTAACTGAAGTAAAATTCATGCAGTAAATCTTTGAGCAACAGCTATTAACTTAGCGAATCAAGCTTTTAATTGAAGAGTTTGATCATGGCTCAGATTGAACGCTGGCGGCAGGCCTAACACATGCAAGTCGAGCGGCAGCGGGAGGAAGCTTGCTTCCTCGCCGGCGAGCGGCGGACGGGTGAGTAATGTCTGGGGATCTGCCCGATGGAGGGGGATAACCACTGGAAACGGTGGCTAATACCGCATAACGTCGAAAGACCAAAGTGGGGGACCTTAGGGCCTCACACCATCGGATGAACCAGATGGGATTAGCTAGTAGGTGGGGTAATGGCTCACCTAGGCGACGATCCCTAGCTGGTCTGAGAGGATGACCAGCCACACTGGAACTGAGACACGGTCCAGACTCCTACGGGAGGCAGCAGTGGGGAATATTGCACAATGGGCGCAAGCCTGATGCAGCCATGCCGCGTGTGTGAAGAAGGCCTTCGGGTTGTAAAGCACTTTCAGCGAGGAGGAAGGTGGTGAGCTTAATACGCTCATCAATTGACGTTACTCGCAGAAGAAGCACCGGCTAACTCCGTGCCAGCAGCCGCGGTAATACGGAGGGTGCAAGCGTTAATCGGAATTACTGGGCGTAAAGCGCACGCAGGCGGTTTGTTAAGTCAGATGTGAAATCCCCGAGCTTAACTTGGGAACTGCATTTGAAACTGGCAAGCTAGAGTCTCGTAGAGGGGGGTAGAATTCCAGGTGTAGCGGTGAAATGCGTAGAGATCTGGAGGAATACCGGTGGCGAAGGCGGCCCCCTGGACGAAGACTGACGCTCAGGTGCGAAAGCGTGGGGAGCAAACAGGATTAGATACCCTGGTAGTCCACGCCGTAAACGATGTCGATTTGGAGGTTGTGCCCTTGAGGCGTGGCTTCCGGAGCTAACGCGTTAAATCGACCGCCTGGGGAGTACGGCCGCAAGGTTAAAACTCAAATGAATTGACGGGGCCCGCACAAGCGGTGGAGCATGTGGTTTAATTCGATGCAACGCGAAGAACCTTACCTACTCTTGACATCCAGAGAACTTTCCAGAGATGGATTGGTGCCTTCGGGAACTCTGAGACAGGTGCTGCATGGCTGTCGTCAGCTCGTGTTGTGAAATGTTGGGTTAAGTCCCGCAACGAGCGCAACCCTTATCCTTTGTTGCCAGCGGTTCGGCCGGGAACTCAAAGGAGACTGCCAGTGATAAACTGGAGGAAGGTGGGGATGACGTCAAGTCATCATGGCCCTTACGAGTAGGGCTACACACGTGCTACAATGGCGTATACAAAGAGAAGCGAACCTGCGAAGGCAAGCGGACCTCATAAAGTACGTCGTAGTCCGGATTGGAGTCTGCAACTCGACTCCATGAAGTCGGAATCGCTAGTAATCGTAGATCAGAATGCTACGGTGAATACGTTCCCGGGCCTTGTACACACCGCCCGTCACACCATGGGAGTGGGTTGCAAAAGAAGTAGGTAGCTTAACCTTCGGGAGGGCGCTTACCACTTTGTGATTCATGACTGGGGTGAAGTCGTAACAAGGTAACCGTAGGGGAACCTGCGGTTGGATCACCTCCTTACCTAAAGATATCCTGACTGTGCAGTGTCCACACAGATTGTCTGATGAAAAAGTAACGAGCAGAAATACCTTTATAGGCTTGTAGCTCAGGTGGTTAGAGCGCACCCCTGATAAGGGTGAGGTCGGTGGTTCAAGTCCACTCAGGCCTACCAAATTCTTCCTTATGCTGCGTTATGCTCCCGGTCGTTTACCGACGTAAACTTCCCGGTCGCATGCCTTGCCTAAGAAAGAATTAACTCTTTGCGAGTTGGTAATAACAAAGGTATTGCACGCGATTATATGGGGCTATAGCTCAGCTGGGAGAGCGCCTGCCTTGCACGCAGGAGGTCAGCGGTTCGATCCCGCTTAGCTCCACCATATAAGTCCGAATATCAATACTTCAGAGTATATTGGCGACAGTATGCTGCGAAGTATTTTGCTCTTTAACAATCTGGAACAAGCTGAAAATTGAAACATGACGGCTGAAACTTGTCCCTCCGTAGAAGTTTGGGATAAGGAGTAACCTGTCATAGAGTCTCTCAAATGTTTGCAGCGCGAAGTGAAACATCTTCGGGTTGTGAGGTTAAGTGACTAAGCGTACACGGTGGATGCCTAGGCAGTCAGAGGCGATGAAGGGCGTGCTAATCTGCGAAAAGCGTCGGTAAGGTGATATGAACCGTTACAACCGACGATACCCGAATGGGGAAACCCAGTGTGTTTCGACACACTATCCTGTCATGAATACATAGTGGCAGGAGGCGAACCGGGGGAACTGAAACATCTAAGTACCCCGAGGAAAAGAAATCAACCGAGATTCCCCCAGTAGCGGCGAGCGAACGGGGAACAGCCCAGAACCTGAATCGGCTTGTGTGTCAGTGGAAGCGTCTGGAAAGTCGCACAGTAAAGGGTGATAGTCCCGTACACGAAGATGCACAGGTCGTGAGTTCGATGAGTAGGGCGGGACACGTGTTATCCTGTCTGAATATGGGGGGACCATCCTCCAAGGCTAAATACTCCTGACTGACCGATAGTGAACCAGTACCGTGAGGGAAAGGCGAAAAGAACCCCGGCGAGGGGAGTGAAATAGAACCTGAAACCGTGTACGTACAAGCAGTGGGAGCATCCTTCGGGGTGTGACTGCGTACCTTTTGTATAATGGGTCAGCGACTTATATTTTGTAGCAAGGTTAACCGAATAGGGGAGCCGTAGGGAAACCGAGTCTTAACTGGGCGTCTAGTTGCAAGGTATAGACCCGAAACCCGGTGATCTAGCCATGGGCAGGTTGAAGGTTGGGTAACACTAACTGGAGGACCGAACCGACTAATGTTGAAAAATTAGCGGATGACTTGTGGCTGGGGGTGAAAGGCCAATCAAACCGGGAAGATAGCTGGTTCTCCCCGAAAGCTATTTAGGTAGCGCCTCGTGAACTCATCTTCGGGGGTAGAGCACTGTTTCGGCTAGGGGGCCATCCCGGCTTACCAAACCGATGCAAACTCCGAATACCGAAGAATGTTATCACGGGAGACACACGGCGGGTGCTAACGTCCGTCGTGAAGAGGGAAACAACCCAGACCGCCAGCTAAGGTCCCCAAAGTCATGGTTAAGTGGGAAACGATGTGGGAAGGCACAGACAGCCAGGATGTTGGCTTAGAAGCAGCCATCATTTAAAGAAAGCGTAATAGCTCACTGGTCGAGTCGGCCTGCGCGGAAGATGTAACGGGGCTAAACCATGCACCGAAGCTGCGGCAGCGACGCTTAGGCGTTGTTGGGTAGGGGAGCGTTCTGTAAGCCGTTGAAGGTGGCCTGCGAGGGTTGCTGGAGGTATCAGAAGTGCGAATGCTGACATAAGTAACGATAAAGCGGGTGAAAAACCCGCTCGCCGGAAGACCAAGGGTTCCTGTCCAACGTTAATCGGGGCAGGGTGAGTCGACCCCTAAGGCGAGGCTGAAAAGCGTAGTCGATGGGAAACAGGTTAATATTCCTGTACTTGGTGTTACTGCGAAGGGGGGACGGAGAAGGCTAGGCTAGCCGAGCGACGGTTGTCTCGGTTTAAGCGTGTAGGGGGAGTGACCTGGTAAATCCGGTCGCTTGTTAACCCTGAGGCGTGATGACGATGCACTACGGTGCAGAAGTAGTTTGATGCCAAGCTTCCAGGAAAAGCCTCTAAGCTCCAGGTAACACGAAATCGTACCCCAAACCGACACAGGTGGTCAGGTAGAGAATACCAAGGCGCTTGAGAGAACTCGGGTGAAGGAACTAGGCAAAATGGTGCCGTAACTTCGGGAGAAGGCACGCTGGCGCGTAGGTGAAGTCCCTTGCGGATGGAGCTGAAGCCAGTCGCAGATACCAGCTGGCTGCAACTGTTTAATAAAAACACAGCACTGTGCAAACACGAAAGTGGACGTATACGGTGTGACGCCTGCCCGGTGCCGGAAGGTTAATTGATGGGGTTATCCGTAAGGAGAAGCTCTTGATCGAAGCCCCGGTAAACGGCGGCCGTAACTATAACGGTCCTAAGGTAGCGAAATTCCTTGTCGGGTAAGTTCCGACCTGCACGAATGGCGTAATGATGGCCAGGCTGTCTCCACCCGAGACTCAGTGAAATTGAACTCGCTGTGAAGATGCAGTGTACCCGCGGCAAGACGGAAAGACCCCGTGAACCTTTACTATAGCTTGACACTGAACATTGAGCCTTGATGTGTAGGATAGGTGGGAGGCTTTGAAGTGTGGACGCCAGTCTGCATGGAGCCATCCTTGAAATACCACCCTTTAATGTTTGATGTTCTAACTCGGCCCCGTGATCCGGGGTGAGGACAGTGTCTGGTGGGTAGTTTGACTGGGCGGTCTCCTCCCAAAGAGTAACGGAGGAGCACGAAGGTTAGCTAATCACGGTCGGACATCGTGAGGTTAGTGCAAAGGCATAAGCTAGCTTGACTGCGAGAGTGACGGCTCGAGCAGGTGCGAAAGCAGGTCTTAGTGATCCGGTGGTTCTGAATGGAAGGGCCATCGCTCAACGGATAAAAGGTACTCCGGGGATAACAGGCTGATACCGCCCAAGAGTTCATATCGACGGCGGTGTTTGGCACCTCGATGTCGGCTCATCACATCCTGGGGCTGAAGTAGGTCCCAAGGGTATGGCTGTTCGCCATTTAAAGTGGTACGCGAGCTGGGTTTAGAACGTCGTGAGACAGTTCGGTCCCTATCTGCCGTGGGCGTTGGAAGATTGAGAGGGGTTGCTCCTAGTACGAGAGGACCGGAGTGAACGCACCACTGGTGTTCGGGTTGTCATGCCAATGGCACTGCCCGGTAGCTAAGTGCGGAAAAGATAAGCGCTGAAAGCATCTAAGCGCGAAACTTGCCTCAAGATGAGTCTTCCCTGGGACCTTGAGTCCCCTGAAGGAACGTTTAAGACTAAGACGTTGATAGGCTGGGTGTGTAAGTGCAGCGATGCATTGAGCTAACCAGTACTAATGAACCGTGAGGCTTAACCTTACAACACCGAAGGTGTTTTAGAGAGATTGGTTTGAATTTTCAGTGAAGTTCCGAGATTGGTTCTGATGGCTACGGAGTAGCGGTCGGGATAAAACAGAATTTGCCTGGCGGCAATAGCGCGGTGGTCCCACCTGACCCCATGCCGAACTCAGAAGTGAAACGCCGTAGCGCCGATGGTAGTGTGGGGTCTCCCCATGCGAGAGTAGGACACTGCCAGGCATCAAATAAAGTAGAAAGCCTCATGCGAAAGCATGAGGCTTTTTGCGTTTGGCATCAATAAATATCCGATAATATCCCTTATGACGACTTAGTAATAATACATATGGTTGGGTTATTGTTTATTCATTAGATGTTCATCTATTGGGGTAACATATAAACCTGCAATAAATTACTATGCTAATAAGCAATGTATTTATATGTTTCCCTGTGTTTTTGTTATTTCTTCTCTTACGATCAAACGCATTTCCCATCGCCGCATCATTGAATTTATTGCGATCTTTCATCCAGATAGCCTGCCCGTTGCTGCATTCGGTTTCATGATTTTGGCGATGCGGCACGCATTGTTAAAAAACAAATAATAGCCACAAGATTTTATTCGAGTAGACTAAGTACAATTTATTCCGGAATGGGTATTCAATATCATGTCTAGTGAAAGCGCGTCTTTAAAAAATCACAATACCTTTGCGCTCCCGGTTAACGCAGCGCAATTGGTCATTGCTGAAAACATTGAGCTAATGATTAAGGTCTGGCAGAAGACGAAAAAACGTCAAGAGCCGCTGCTGGTTCTTGGAGAGGGCAGTAATGTCCTGTTTTTAGAAGATTTTGCTGGTACGGTCATGATTAACCGCCTGCACGGCATTAAGGTCAGGGAAGAAGAGGATAGCTGGCATCTCCATGTCAGTGCCGGTGAAAGCTGGCATGAACTGGTAAAAAGAACGCTCGACGGTGGCATGCACGGTTTGGAAAATCTGGCCCTGATACCTGGCTGTGTTGGTTCTGCGCCTATTCAAAATATCGGCGCTTATGGCGTTGAATGGAAAGATGTCTGTGAATACGTCGACCTGCTTAATCTGACGACCGGCGAGATTGACAGGATGGTGCCCGAACGCTGCAACTTCGGCTACCGGGAAAGTATTTTCAAACATCAGTTCAAAACCGGCCATATCATTGTTGGCGTGGGTATACGGCTGAATAAGCAATGGCAACCGCTATTGAGCTATGGCGATCTGACCAAGCTGGATAAAGAGACGGTAACGCCGCGCCAGGTATTTGATGCGGTTTGCGCGATGCGTCGCAGTAAACTGCCCGACCCGCGAGAAACCGGCAACGCCGGCAGCTTTTTCAAGAATCCGGTGGTGGAGAAGGAGCATGCGGCAGAGCTGTTAGCCGTTCATCCTGGCATGCCGCACTTCCCGCAGGCGGATGGCCGGGTGAAGTTGGCGGCGGGGTGGCTGATCGACCAGTGTGCGTTAAAAGGTTATCGTATTGGCGGCGCTGCAGTGCATAGCAAGCAGGCGCTGGTATTGATTAACCAGGATAATGCCGTCAGCCAGGATATCGTTGCGCTGGCGCGTCATGTACGCAACACGGTTGCAGAGACGTTTAGCGTCTGGCTTGAACCTGAAGTGCGCTTTATTGCGGCGACGGGAGAAGTAGACGCCGTAGAGGCTATTTCATGAGAGACACGACGGTTCCATTAAAGCTCATCGCCATGCTGGCCGATGGAGATTTCCATTCGGGTGAACAGCTGGGTGAATATCTGGGCATGAGCCGTGCCGCGGTTAACAAGCACATTCAAACCGTCAGAGAGTGGGGCGTAGACGTGTTTACCGTCCCGGGGAAAGGCTACAGCCTGCCGGCGCCGATTCAACTCCTGGAAGCGCAGCGTATTGCTGCGTTGCTGGATGAAAAGCAGGTGACCGTACTGCCGGTGGTGGACTCAACCAACCAGTATTTGCTCGATCGTATCGGCAGTCTGCAATCCGGCGATGCCTGCGTGGCTGAATATCAACAGGCGGGACGAGGTCGGCGCGGGCGCCAGTGGGTATCTCCGTTTGGCGCCAATCTCTATTTGTCGATGTTTTGGCGTTTGGAGCAGGGCCCGGCGGCGGCGATTGGTCTGAGCCTGGTGATCGGTATCGTGATGACCGAGGTGCTACAGCGTTTGGGCGCAGAAAAAGTTCGGGTGAAATGGCCGAATGACCTTTACCTGAACGATCGTAAACTGGCCGGCATCCTTGTCGAACTGACCGGTAAAACCGGCGATGCGGCGCAGATCGTTATCGGCGCCGGCATCAACCTGGCAATGCGCGATACGCATAGCGACAGTATTAATCAGGGCTGGATTAACCTGCAGGAGGCCGGGATCGCTATCGACCGCAACGAGCTTGCCGCCACGTTGCTTAACGAGATGCGTCAGTCATTACGGCAGTTCGAAAGCGAGGGGCTGGCACCTTTCATTACACGTTGGCGTGAGCTGGATAACTTTATCGATCGTCCGGTAAAACTCCTGATCGGCGAGCAGCAGATCTTTGGCATCGCACGCGGCATCGATCAGCAGGGGGCGCTGTTGCTTGAGCAAGATGGGGTGATTAAACCCTTTATCGGCGGTGAGATCTCATTACGCAGCGCCGAGTAATGCTGTTGTTTGCAGGGGACAAGGCTGCCCCCTGCAAACAGGCTATTTCCTGAGGCGCACATGCTCGACGGCGTGATTCGCGCTTTTCGTCATAATCAGACTGGCGCGCTCGCGGGTCGGTAAAATGTTCTGCTGTAAATTCAGTCCATTAATCTCATTCCATAGCTGAGTCGCGATTTTCACCGCTTCACTCTCGGAGAGTTTGGCATAGTTATGGAAATAAGAGTCTGGATTAGAGAACGCCCCTTGGCGGAACTTCAGGAAGCGGTTGATATACCAGGTTTGCAGCAGTTCGGCAGACGCGTCGACATAGATAGAGAAATCGACAAAATCCGAGACAAAGACGTGGTGTGGATCGTGCGGGTAGTCCATACCGCTCTGCAGTACGTTCAGACCTTCCAGAATCAGAATATCCGGCTGTTCAATGACTTTATTACCGTCGGGTACGACGTCATAAATCAGGTGTGAATAAACCGGTGCGGTGACGCGTTTAGCGCCTGATTTCACTTCTGAGACAAACTTCACCAGGCTATGCATATCGTAAGACTGCGGGAAGCCTTTCTTCTTCATCAGACCGCGTTCGTTCAGCACTTTGTTAGGGTGCAGGAAGCCATCGGTGGTGACCAGTTCAACGCTGCGGTGTTCCGGCCAGCTGCTAAGCAGCGCCTGCAGTAAGCGGGCGGTGGTGCTTTTACCTACGGCGACGCTGCCGGCGATGCCGATCACATAGGGGATTTTCTGCCCGTCGGTGCCAAGGAACTGCTCCAGAACGGCCTGGCGGCGCAGATTGGAACTGATGTAAAAGTTCAACAGTCGCGACAGGGGGAGGTAGATCTGCGCCACTTCCTCTAAAGAGAGATCTTCGTTAATCCCTTTTAGCTTAACAATTTCTTCTTCTGATAACGTCAGCGGCACTGAATCTCGCAACGCAGCCCATTGGGTACGATCGAACTGTAGATACGGCGTTGCTAAAGACTGCTCTCTTTTTATCATAAGCCAAATTCTGCCTGTTAACGCAGGTTGGGAAAGGCGCCGGACGCCAACTCCAGATAATAAACAAGCTGCATATTATAGACAGCTTCGTTTTTGGCGTAGACTTTTTTCAACTTTGTTGCCGATTACGCTGAGAGAATGGTAATTGTGCGAACGGGCGCGCACTTGTGAATGCGTGCGTTGCATGGCGGTATCATCAGGCAATGATACCGCGTGAGGCTCAGCTGGCCAGGGAGCGGGAGGCAGGATTGACCGCGAACAGGCGCTTATAATAAATCACGGTAGGATGGTAATAACCGTCGGGCGTGGCGGCGTAGTCCGGCAGTTCTCCGAGGCAGTGATATCCCATGGCGCGATACAGCGATTCGGCTACGCTGCCGGCTTGCGTATCGAGATAGAGCAGGCCACGCTGCTGCTGCAGCGCCGTATTTTCCACGGTCTTCATCAGGGTACGGCCGATGCCTTTACGACGCGCCTGGCTGTGCACCAGGAGTTTTTGGACCTCTGCACGGTTGCGTCCATTAGGTTTTTGGCACAGTTCCAGCTGCACGCAGCCGGTAACGCCGCTTTCGTCTCTGGCAATCCATAACAGCAGATCGCCTTTTGCCAGAGCCGGGCGCAGGCCGTGAAAGTAGTTGGCTGCCTCTTCTGGCGTAATGTCCTCGGTATAGCCGATTGATGCGCCCCCTTTTACGGCATCCAGCAGTAGAGCTGCCAACTCACTGCGATAGACCGGCAGCGTACTGGCATTTATCGGTACGATTTTCATCAACAACTCCTTGGTTAATGCGGGTAAAACATGCAAGCAATAAGCGCGCCAACCCAATGGAGTCATCGCTGATACCTTCGCGGGGCCGCAGGCGTTTGCGCGCTTGCATCATTATGGGGCGGCGTGACCCTTGGTGGTGCAAGTATCGAAGGGCGGGGAGGTGCTGCCTGTTGATCGCACTGAAACGGCCGACAGGCAGAAATATCGGCTCAAGGCTTGCAAAAAACGGATAAAATTATAGAGAATGGTCATGGCACTTGATGGTTATTTGCGCGCGGAGCGAGCTGAATCCGCTGCAAAATGCAAAAATCGGCTGTTTTGTGAGCGAAAGTACGCAGAACGCAATTTTTTTGTTGCATAGCCCGCGCTCTCTACCTAGAATGCGCTGCACTTGATGCCGGCTTAGCTCAGTAGGTAGAGCAACTGACTTGTAATCAGTAGGTCACCAGTTCGATTCCGGTAGCCGGCACCATCAAGTACCTTGTAGTTTAAAAATCTGGTGGGGTTCCCGAGCGGCCAAAGGGAGCAGACTGTAAATCTGCCGTCACAGACTTCGAAGGTTCGAATCCTTCCCCCACCACCATATTTAACCTTGGCAACAAGGTTAAACCGCACGGCAGGCAGTATGAATGCCGGGCGAGGAAGGAAAACCGGTTTGCACAGCATGTTTACAGGCTGTACAAAACGAAGGGTGAGGAAGCCAGCGACCAACCGTCCTTTCCCCATCCCAAATATCTACAGAAAAATCAGGTAGCCGAGTTCCAGGATGCGGGCATCGTATAATGGCTATTACCTCAGCCTTCCAAGCTGATGATGTGGGTTCGATTCCCACTGCCCGCTCCAAGATGTGCTGATATAGCTCAGTTGGTAGAGCGCACCCTTGGTAAGGGTGAGGTCGGCAGTTCGAATCTGCCTATCAGCACCACTTCTTATTTTCTCGTCCCCTGATTCTCTTTCTGTTCTGAATTCAGCAAGCATTAAGCTTGGTTGATGTGGTGATACCACCGATTTATCCGTGTCTTAGAGGGACAATCGATGTCTAAAGAAAAGTTTGAACGTACAAAACCGCACGTTAACGTCGGTACTATCGGCCACGTTGACCATGGTAAAACAACGCTGACCGCTGCAATCACTACCGTACTGGCTAAAACCTACGGCGGTGCTGCTCGCGCATTCGACCAGATCGATAACGCGCCAGAAGAAAAAGCTCGTGGTATCACCATCAACACTTCTCACGTTGAGTATGACACCCCGACTCGTCACTACGCGCACGTTGACTGCCCAGGGCACGCCGACTACGTGAAAAACATGATCACCGGTGCAGCGCAGATGGACGGCGCAATCCTGGTAGTAGCAGCGACTGACGGCCCAATGCCTCAGACCCGTGAGCACATCCTGCTGGGCCGCCAGGTAGGCGTACCTTACATCATCGTATTCATGAACAAATGCGACATGGTAGATGATGAAGAGCTGCTGGAACTGGTAGAGATGGAAGTTCGCGAACTGCTGTCTGCTTACGACTTCCCAGGCGACGACCTGCCGGTAATCCGTGGTTCCGCGCTGAAAGCGCTGGAAGGCGAAGCCGAGTGGGAAGCGAAAATCGTTGAGCTGGCAGAAGCGCTGGACAGCTACATCCCAGAGCCAGAGCGTGCTGTAGACAAGCCGTTCCTGCTGCCAATCGAAGACGTATTCTCCATCTCCGGTCGTGGTACCGTTGTTACCGGTCGTGTAGAGCGCGGTATCATCAAAGTTGGTGAAGAAGTAGAAATCGTAGGTATCAAAGACACCGTTAAGTCTACCTGTACTGGCGTAGAAATGTTCCGCAAACTGCTGGACGAAGGCCGTGCTGGTGAGAACGTAGGTGTTCTGCTGCGTGGTATCAAGCGTGAAGAAATCGAACGTGGTCAGGTACTGGCGAAGCCAGGTTCAATCAAGCCGCACACCCAGTTCGAATCTGAAGTGTACATTCTGTCCAAAGACGAAGGCGGCCGTCATACTCCGTTCTTCAAAGGCTACCGTCCACAGTTCTACTTCCGTACAACTGACGTGACCGGTACCATCGAACTGCCAGAAGGCGTAGAGATGGTAATGCCAGGCGACAACGTGAACATGAAAGTTACTCTGATTCACCCAATCGCAATGGACGACGGTCTGCGTTTCGCAATCCGTGAAGGCGGCCGTACCGTAGGCGCGGGTGTTGTTGCTAAAGTTATCGCTTAATCGCTGATAACATTTGACGCGACACGCGGTAAAAGGGCATCATTTGATGCCCTTTTTCTACGCTGTGAACTAGAACCTATCTCATCAGCGATTTTACGTTCATAATCATTGGTGAGATGGGCTCTTAAAAGCGTATTGACAGGGTACGTCATCGCGTAAAACACCGAATGCTGTTTGAAGAGCATCTAATCGGTTTGGTTTGCCTCGCAATGCGAGGCAAAGTTGTTTGTTCTGAATCATAAGTGACAGGTTGGTTTATGAGTGCGAATACCGAGGCTCAAGGGAGCGGGCGCGGCCTGGAAGTGATGAAGTGGCTAATCGTCGCCGTTCTGTTGGTTGTGGCTATTGTCGGTAACTATTATTACCGCGATTTCAGCCTGCCGCTGCGTGCGCTGGCTGTGGTTGTGGTGATTGCTATTGCGGGCGCCATCGCCCTGATGACGGCCAAAGGTAAAGCTACCGTAGCGTTCGCGCGCGAAGCGCGTACCGAAGTACGTAAAGTGATTTGGCCAACGCGCCAGGAAACGCTACACACCACGTTGATCGTTGCCGCGGTAACTGCCGTGATGTCATTGATTCTGTGGGGGCTGGATGGCGTTCTGGTCCGTCTGGTATCGTTTATTACTGGCCTGAGGTTCTAAAATGTCTGAAGCTCCAAAAAAACGTTGGTACGTCGTTCAGGCGTTTTCTGGTTTTGAAGGTCGCGTAGCGCAATCGCTGCGCGAGCATATCAAACTGCACGATATGGAAGAGCTGTTCGGCGACGTCATGGTGCCTACGGAAGAAGTGGTTGAGATCCGTGGCGGCCAGCGTCGCAAGAGCGAGCGTAAATTCTTCCCGGGCTACGTGCTGGTTCAAATGGTGATGAACGATGCGAGCTGGCACCTGGTACGCAGCGTTCCGCGCGTGATGGGCTTTATCGGTGGTACGTCGGATCGTCCGGCGCCAATCAGCGACAAAGAAGTTGATGCCATCATGAACCGTCTGCAGCAGGTTGGCGACAAACCGCGTCCGAAAACGCTGTTCGAGCCGGGTGAACTGGTGCGCGTTAACGACGGTCCGTTCGCTGACTTTAACGGCGTGGTGGAAGAAGTGGATTACGAAAAGAGCCGCCTGAAGGTTTCCGTATCCATCTTCGGCCGTGCAACGCCGGTAGAACTGGACTTCAGCCAGGTGGAGAAAGGCTGATCGTTTAATCATCAGCTATCCCGGCTTTACGTCTTGTATGAGGCGCGAAATTAAACTATAATTTCGCGCCTTTTGTTTTTAGAGGCCTTGCTCATTGGCTTGAGCGAGGTAAAACACGGGGAGCCTCTGACGAGGCGATACTACCCATACGAGGAAATTTCAATGGCCAAGAAAGTACAAGCCTACGTTAAGCTGCAGGTTGCAGCTGGTATGGCTAACCCGAGCCCGCCAGTCGGTCCAGCTCTGGGTCAGCAAGGTGTTAACATCATGGAATTCTGTAAGGCGTTCAATGCTAAGACTGACAGCATTGAAAAAGGCCTGCCGATCCCGGTTGTTATTACCGTTTATTCTGATCGCTCCTTCACCTTCGTTACCAAAACTCCGCCAGCAGCAGTACTGCTGAAGAAAGCGGCTGGTATCAAGTCTGGTTCTGGCAAGCCGAACAAAGACAAAGTCGGTAAAGTGACCAGTGCTCAGGTACGTGAAATCGCAGAAACCAAAGCTGCGGACATGACTGGTTCCGACGTTGAAGCGATGATTCGCTCCATCGAAGGTACTGCTCGTTCCATGGGCCTGGTAGTGGAGGATTAATAGATGGCTAAGCTGACCAAGCGCATGCGCGTGATCCGTGACAAAGTTGATGCTACTAAACAGTATGACATCACCGAAGCTGTTGCTCTGCTGAAAGAGCTGGCCACCGCTAAATTCGTAGAAAGCGTAGACGTTGCCGTTAACCTGGGCATCGACGCGCGTAAATCTGACCAAAACGTTCGCGGCGCTACCGTTCTGCCACACGGCACCGGTCGCAGCGTACGCGTTGCCGTCTTCGCTCAAGGCCCTAACGCTGAAGCTGCTAAAGCAGCTGGCGCAGAGCTGGTAGGCATGGAAGATCTGGCCGATCAGATCAAAAAAGGCGAAATGAACTTTGACGTTGTTATCGCATCTCCAGATGCAATGCGCGTTGTTGGCCAGCTGGGCCAGGTTCTGGGTCCACGCGGCCTGATGCCAAACCCGAAAGTGGGTACCGTTACTCCGAACGTTGCTGAAGCAGTGAAAAACGCTAAAGCAGGTCAGATTCGTTACCGTAACGACAAAAACGGCATCATCCATACCACTATCGGTAAGGTTGATTTCGATGCAGCTCAGCTGAAAGAAAACCTGGAAGCCCTGCTGGTCGCGCTGAAAAAAGCGAAACCATCTCAGGCTAAAGGCGTTTACATCAAGAAAGTTAGCCTCTCCACCACCATGGGTGCTGGCGTTGCTATCGATCAGAGCGGCCTGACTGCTGTAGCGAGCTAATCGTTTAGACGATTAATCGCTTTGACTTGGGGTATATTTTCGCCTAGAATCTTATGCCCAAGGTTCTGCCGTATGTTCGGCGGAACAGAAGAATTTTCGGTTGGAGCCTGGCCTAATCCAGGCCTCCGTCCAAGACCGCAGGTGTATCGTAAGATACTTAATTTTCCTGCGTAGACGGTGACAGAGCCTAAAGAAATTTTTTATAAAAGAATGTCTTTGCTGGATTCTGCTCACCGTGTTAAGCCGCTTAACCTGCTGTTTCGGCAGCGGTTAAGTGAAGTGAGTTCCGGGAATGTTCCCCGGCTAATCCAGGAGCAAAAAGCTAATGGCATTAAATCTTCAAGACAAACAAGCGATTGTTGCTGAAGTCAACGAAGTAGCCAAAGGCGCGCTGTCTGCGGTTGTTGCGGATTCCCGCGGCGTTACCGTAGGTAAAATGACTGAACTGCGTAAAGCAGGTCGTGAAGCTGGCGTTTACATGCGTGTTGTTCGCAACACCCTGATGCGTCGCGTTGTTGAAGGCACTCCATTCGAATGCCTGAAAGACACGTTTGTCGGTCCAACCTTGATTGCATTCTCTACTGAACACCCGGGCGCTGCTGCTCGTCTGTTCAAAGAGTTCGCGAAAGCGAATGCAGAGTTCGAGGTTAAAGCTGCGGCCTTTGAAGGTGAGCTGATCCCTGCGGCGCAAATCGACCGCCTGGCAACGCTGCCAACTTACGAAGAAGCAATCGCACGCCTGATGTCGACCATGAAAGAAGCCGCTGCCGGCAAACTGGTTCGTACTCTGGCTGCTGTGCGCGATCAGAAAGAAGCTGCATAAGCCGCTCTTTCTTAGCCTTTGCTAACGTATTTAAACTATTTCTGAATCTTAGGAACAATTGTTATGTCTATCACTAAAGACCAAATCCTGGAAGCAGTAGCTGCTATGTCCGTAATGGACGTTGTTGAGCTGGTTTCCGCTATGGAAGAAAAATTCGGTGTTTCTGCTGCTGCTGCTGTAGCTGTTGCTGCTGGCGGTGCTGCTGAAGCTGCTGAAGAGAAAACTGAATTCGACGTTATCCTGAAAGCTGCAGGCGCTAACAAAGTTGCTGTTATCAAAGCAGTACGTGGCGCTACCGGCCTGGGTCTGAAAGAAGCTAAAGACCTGGTTGAATCTGCTCCAGCCGCTCTGAAAGAAGGCGTGAGCAAAGATGACGCTGAAGCTCTGAAAAAATCTCTGGAAGAAGCTGGCGCTGAAGTTGAAGTTAAATAAGCCAACCCTTCCGGTTGCAGCCTAAGCGATTAGGCTGATGGCTGGTGACTTTTTAGTCACCAGCCTTTTTGCGCTGTAGGGCGCCAGTAGCGTTTCACACTGTTTGGCTGCTGGATTTGCCTCCCAATATTTGTTTCTATCGACGACTTAATATACTGCGGCTGTGCGCTCCAGGAGTTCTGGGGGCAGTGGCAATGAAATGGTTTAAGAGTGATAGCAAGAGGTATTGCGGAAAGTGTTCCCGCTTTCCGGTCGACAAAATAGTGTTGCATGAACTGTCCTAATCGGACGGACAGAGAGGTTCTACTTTTCAGCGAGCTGAGGAACCCTATGGTTTACTCCTATACCGAGAAAAAACGTATTCGTAAGGATTTTGGTAAGCGTCCACAAGTGTTGGATGTACCATATCTCCTTTCTATCCAGCTTGACTCGTTCCAGAAGTTTATCGAGCAAGATCCAGAAGGGCAGTACGGCCTTGAAGCCGCATTCCGTTCTGTGTTCCCAATCCAGAGCTACAGTGGCAATTCGGAGCTGCAATACGTTAGCTACCGTCTTGGTGAGCCGGTGTTCGACGTCAAAGAGTGCCAGATCCGTGGTGTGACGTTCTCCGCACCGCTGCGCGTCAAACTGCGCCTGGTTATCTATGAGCGAGAAGCACCAGAAGGTACGGTCAAAGACATCAAGGAACAAGAAGTCTACATGGGCGAAATTCCGCTCATGACCGAAAACGGTACCTTTGTTATTAACGGTACTGAGAGGGTTATCGTATCCCAGCTGCACCGTAGTCCTGGCGTATTCTTCGACAGCGATAAGGGTAAAACCCACTCGTCGGGTAAAGTGCTGTATAACGCACGCATCATCCCTTACCGTGGTTCCTGGCTGGACTTCGAGTTTGACCCGAAAGACAACCTGTTCGTGCGTATCGACCGCCGTCGTAAACTGCCGGCCTCGATCATTCTGCGCGCGCTGAACTACACCTCAGAGCAGATCCTTGACCTGTTCTTCGAGAAAGTTGTTTTCGAAATCCGCGACAACAAGCTGCAGATGGAGCTGGTTCCAGAGCGTCTGCGTGGTGAGACCGCGTCGTTCGATATTGAAGCCAACGGCAAAATCTACGTTGAGAAAGGCCGTCGCATCACCGCTCGTCATATCCGTCAGCTTGAAAAAAGACGATATCCAGAGCATCGAAGTGCCGGTTGAGTACATCGCGGGCAAAGTGGTCGCCAAAGACTACATCGATACCAATACCGGTGAACTGATCTGCGCCGCCAACATGGAGCTGTCGCTGGATCTGCTGGCGAAGCTGAGCCAGTCTGGCCACAAGCGTATCGAAACGCTGTTCACCAACGATCTGGATCACGGCGCCTACATCTCCGAGACGCTGCGTGTCGACCCGACCAATGACCGCCTGAGCGCGCTGGTTGAGATCTACCGCATGATGCGTCCTGGCGAGCCACCGACGCGTGAAGCGGCGGAAAGCCTGTTCGAGAACCTGTTCTTCTCCGAAGACCGCTACGATCTGTCCGCGGTCGGCCGTATGAAGTTCAACCGCTCTCTGCTGCGCGATGACATCGAAGGTTCAGGCATCCTGAGCCAGGAAGACATCATCGACGTGATGAAGAAGCTCATCGACATCCGTAACGGTAAAGGCGAAGTGGACGATATCGACCACCTCGGCAACCGTCGCATCCGCTCCGTGGGCGAAATGGCTGAGAACCAGTTCCGCGTAGGTCTGGTGCGCGTTGAGCGTGCGGTGAAAGAGCGTCTGTCTCTGGGCGATCTGGACACCCTGATGCCTCAGGACATGATCAACGCCAAGCCGATTTCGGCGGCGGTGAAAGAGTTCTTCGGCTCAAGCCAGCTGTCCCAGTTTATGGACCAGAACAACCCGCTGTCCGAGATTACGCACAAGCGTCGTATCTCCGCACTGGGTCCGGGCGGTCTGACCCGTGAGCGCGCCGGCTTCGAAGTGCGTGACGTACACCCAACCCACTACGGTCGTGTATGTCCAATCGAAACCCCGGAAGGTCCGAACATCGGTCTGATCAACTCCCTGTCCGTGTACGCACAGACTAACGAGTATGGCTTCCTGGAAACCCCGTACCGCCGCGTGCGTGACGGCGTGGTTACCGATGAAATCAACTACCTGTCTGCCATTGAAGAAGGCAACTTCGTTATCGCCCAGGCTAACTCCAACCTGGATGATGACGGCCGCTTCGTGGAAGACCTGGTCACCTGCCGCAGCAAAGGCGAATCCAGCCTGTTCAGCCGCGATCAGGTTGACTATATGGACGTATCCACCCAGCAGGTTGTTTCCGTTGGTGCCTCTCTGATTCCATTCCTGGAACACGATGACGCCAACCGTGCATTGATGGGTGCGAACATGCAACGTCAGGCGGTGCCAACCCTGCGTGCTGACAAGCCGCTGGTCGGTACCGGTATGGAACGCGCAGTAGCGGTTGACTCCGGCGTTACCGCCGTTGCCAAACGCGGCGGTGTGATCCAGTACGTGGATGCTTCCCGTATCGTTATCAAAGTTAACGAAGACGAGATGTACCCGGGCGAAGCAGGCATCGACATTTATAACCTGACCAAGTACACCCGTTCCAACCAGAACACCTGCATCAACCAGATGCCGTGTGTGAACCTGGGCGAACCAATCGAGCGCGGCGACGTGCTGGCAGACGGTCCGTCTACCGATCTGGGTGAGCTGGCGCTGGGTCAGAACATGCGTGTGGCGTTCATGCCTTGGAACGGCTACAACTTCGAAGACTCCATCTTGGTGTCCGAACGCGTCGTCCAGGAAGATCGCTTCACCACCATCCACATCCAGGAACTGGCTTGCGTGTCGCGCGACACCAAACTGGGGCCTGAAGAGATCACCGCCGATATCCCGAACGTGGGTGAAGCAGCGCTCTCTAAACTGGATGAGTCAGGTATCGTCTACATCGGTGCGGAAGTGACCGGCGGCGACATTCTGGTAGGTAAGGTGACGCCGAAAGGTGAAACCCAGCTGACGCCGGAAGAGAAACTGCTGCGCGCGATCTTCGGTGAGAAAGCGTCCGATGTGAAAGACTCTTCTCTGCGTGTGCCGAACGGCGTTTCCGGTACCGTTATCGATGTGCAGGTCTTCACCCGCGATGGCGTGGAAAAAGACAAGCGTGCGCTCGAAATCGAAGAGATGCAGCTGAAGCAGGCGAAGAAAGACCTGACTGAAGAACTGCAGATCCTGGAAGCCGGTCTGTTTGCGCGTATCCACGCGGTGCTGGTTGCCGGCGGCATTGAAGCTGACAAGCTGAGCCAACTGCCGCGCGATCGCTGGCTGGAACTGGGCCTGACCGACGAAGAGAAGCAAAACCAGCTGGAACAGCTGGCCGAGCAGTACGACGAACTGAAAGCCGACTTCGAGAAGAAACTGGAAGCCAAGCGTCGTAAGATCACCCAAGGCGACGATCTGGCACCTGGCGTGCTGAAAATCGTCAAGGTGTACCTGGCGGTTAAACGTCAGATCCAGCCGGGTGATAAAATGGCAGGTCGCCACGGTAACAAAGGTGTTATCTCCAAGATCAACCCGATCGAAGATATGCCTTACGATGAAAACGGCACGCCGGTAGACATCGTACTGAACCCGCTGGGCGTACCATCACGTATGAACATCGGTCAGATCCTGGAAACCCACCTGGGTATGGCGGCGAAAGGCATTGGTGAGAAGATCAACCAGATGCTCAAGCAGCAGCAGGAAGTGGCCAAACTGCGTGAATTCATCCAGAAAGCGTACGACCTGGGTGACGACGTTTGCCAGAAAGTTGACCTGAACACCTTCAGCGATGAAGAAGTGCTGCGCCTGGCGGAGAACCTGAAAAAAGGTATGCCGATCGCAACGCCGGTGTTCGATGGTGCGAAAGAGACTGAAATCAAGAAACTGCTGGAAATGGGCGGTATCCCGACCTCCGGTCAGATCACGCTGTTCGATGGCCGTACCGGCGAGCAATTTGAGCGTCAGGTAACCGTAGGCTATATGTACATGCTGAAGCTGAACCACCTGGTCGACGATAAAATGCACGCTCGTTCAACCGGTTCTTACAGTCTGGTTACGCAGCAGCCTCTGGGTGGTAAAGCGCAGTTCGGTGGCCAACGCTTCGGTGAGATGGAAGTGTGGGCGCTGGAAGCATACGGCGCAGCTTATACCCTGCAGGAAATGCTTACCGTTAAGTCGGATGACGTTAACGGCCGTACCAAGATGTACAAAAACATCGTGGATGGCGACCACCGTATGGAACCGGGCATGCCGGAATCCTTCAACGTACTGTTGAAAGAGATCCGCTCGCTGGGTATCAACATCGAACTGGAAGACGAGTAATCGGCTTTCAGCCTCAGGCTCCTCGCCTAGGAGCCTGAGCGTGGTTGTTCAGGTCACACGGGAAGAGGCGATGTTTGCCTCTTCCCAACAGGTTTAACTCCGACAGGAGCCAATCCGTGAAAGACTTATTGAAGTTTCTGAAAGCGCAAACTAAGACCGAAGAGTTTGATGCGATCAAGATTGCTCTGGCATCGCCAGACATGATCCGTTCGTGGTCGTTCGGTGAAGTTAAAAAGCCGGAAACCATTAACTACCGTACGTTCAAACCAGAGCGTGACGGTTTGTTCTGCGCCCGTATCTTCGGGCCGGTAAAAGATTACGAGTGCCTGTGCGGTAAGTACAAGCGCTTGAAGCACCGCGGCGTCATCTGTGAGAAGTGCGGCGTTGAAGTGACCCAGACCAAAGTGCGTCGTGAGCGCATGGGCCACATCGAACTGGCTTCTCCGACTGCGCACATCTGGTTCCTGAAATCGCTGCCGTCCCGCATCGGTTTGCTGCTGGATATGCCGCTGCGTGACATCGAACGCGTACTGTACTTCGAATCCTACGTGGTGGTTGAAGGCGGTATGACCAACCTCGAGCGTCGTCAGATCCTGACTGAAGAGCAGTATCTGGACGCGCTGGAAGAGTTCGGTGACGAATTCGACGCCAAGATGGGTGCGGAAGCGATCCAGGCCCTGTTGAAAAACATGGATCTGGAGCAAGAGTGTGAAACTCTGCGCGAAGAGCTGAACGAAACCAACTCCGAAACCAAGCGTAAGAAGCTGACCAAGCGTATCAAGCTGCTGGAAGCGTTCGTACAGTCCGGCAACAAGCCGGAGTGGATGATCCTGACCGTGCTGCCGGTACTGCCGCCGGATCTGCGTCCGCTGGTTCCGCTGGATGGCGGTCGTTTCGCGACCAGCGATCTGAACGATCTGTATCGTCGCGTTATCAACCGTAACAACCGTTTGAAGCGCCTGCTGGATCTGGCCGCGCCGGACATTATCGTGCGCAACGAAAAGCGTATGCTGCAAGAAGCGGTAGATGCGCTGCTGGATAACGGCCGTCGCGGTCGTGCGATCACCGGTTCCAACAAACGTCCTCTGAAATCTTTGGCCGACATGATCAAAGGTAAGCAGGGTCGTTTCCGTCAGAACCTGCTCGGTAAGCGTGTTGACTACTCCGGCCGTTCCGTTATCACCGTTGGTCCATACCTGCGTCTGCACCAGTGTGGCCTGCCGAAGAAAATGGCGCTGGAACTGTTCAAACCGTTCATCTACGGCAAGCTGGAGCTGCGTGGCCTGGCCACCACCATCAAAGCCGCCAAGAAAATGGTTGAGCGCGAAGAAGCCGTCGTCTGGGATATCCTGGATGAAGTGATCCGCGAACACCCGGTACTGC
Source organism: Serratia rubidaea (assembly GCA_901472405.1). GTDB lineage: Bacteria > Pseudomonadota > Gammaproteobacteria > Enterobacterales > Enterobacteriaceae > Serratia_B > Serratia_B rubidaea. The sequence continues at coordinate 318,070 of LR590463.1, forward strand.
TGAACCGTGCACCAACCCTGCACCGTTTGGGTATCCAGGCTTTTGAACCGGTACTGATCGAAGGTAAAGCCATCCAGCTGCACCCGCTGGTTTGTGCGGCGTATAACGCCGACTTCGATGGTGACCAGATGGCTGTTCACGTACCGCTGACGCTGGAAGCCCAGCTGGAAGCGCGTGCGCTGATGATGTCGACCAACAACATCCTGTCTCCAGCGAACGGCGAGCCAATCATCGTTCCGTCTCAGGACGTTGTATTGGGTCTGTACTACATGACCCGTGACTGTGTTAACGCCAAAGGCGAAGGCATGGTGCTGAACGGTCCTAAAGAAGCCGAGCGTATTTACCGCGCTGGCCTGGCCTCTCTGCACGCGCGCGTTAAAGTGCGTATCACTGAAGAAGTGAAAGATGCGGAAGGCGAGTGGACGACGCAGACCAGCCTGGTGGACACCACCATCGGCCGCGCCATCCTGTGGATGATCGTGCCGAAGGGCCTGCCGTACGCTATCGTTAACCAGCCGCTGGGCAAGAAAGCGATCTCCAAGATGCTGAACACCTGTTACCGCATCCTGGGCCTGAAGCCGACCGTTATCTTTGCTGACCAGATCATGTACACCGGTTTTGCTTACGCAGCCCGTTCAGGTGCTTCCGTAGGTATCGACGACATGGTTATCCCGGCGAAGAAAGCCGAGATCATCGAAGAAGCGGAAACCGAAGTTGCCGAGATCCAGGAGCAGTTCCAATCGGGTCTGGTTACCGCCGGCGAACGCTACAACAAGGTTATCGATATCTGGGCTGCGGCCAACGAACGCGTTGCTAAAGCGATGATGGAAAACCTGTCGGTAGAAGACGTGGTTAACCGTGACGGCGAAGTGGAACAGCAGGTTTCCTTCAACAGCATCTTTATGATGGCCGACTCCGGTGCGCGTGGTTCCGCCGCTCAGATTCGTCAGCTGGCCGGTATGCGTGGTCTGATGGCGAAGCCGGACGGCTCCATCATCGAAACGCCGATCACCGCGAACTTCCGTGAAGGTCTGAACGTACTCCAGTACTTCATCTCCACGCACGGTGCGCGTAAAGGTCTGGCGGATACCGCACTGAAAACCGCAAACTCCGGTTATCTGACGCGTCGTCTGGTTGACGTTGCGCAGGATCTGGTAGTGACCGAAGACGACTGTGGCACGCACGACGGCATCCTGATGACTCCGGTCATCGAAGGCGGCGACGTGAAAGAGCCGCTGCGTGAGCGCGTACTGGGTCGTGTGACCGCGGAAGAAGTCCTGAAGCCGGGTACGGCGGACATTCTGGTGCCGCGTAACACCCTGCTGAACGAGAAATGGTGTGATCTGTTAGAAGAGAACTCCGTTGACAGCGTGAAGGTTCGCTCCGTCGTTAGCTGTGAAACCGACTTCGGCGTGTGTGCCAACTGCTATGGTCGTGACCTGGCGCGTGGCCACATCATCAACAAGGGTGAAGCCATCGGCGTTATCGCAGCACAGTCCATCGGTGAGCCGGGTACCCAGCTGACGATGCGTACCTTCCACATCGGTGGTGCGGCATCGCGTGCGGCTGCTGAATCCAGCATCCAGGTGAAAAACAGCGGTAGCATCAAGCTGAGCAACGCCAAGTTTGTTGTCAACAGCAGTGATAAGCTGGTTATCACCTCGCGTAACACCGAGCTGAAGCTGATCGACGAATTCGGCCGTACCAAAGAGAGCTACAAGGTGCCTTACGGCGCCGTGATGGCGAAAGGCGACAACGCGGAAGTGACCGGCGGTGAAACCGTTGCGAACTGGGATCCGCACACCATGCCGGTTGTCAGTGAAGTGAGCGGTTTCATTCGCTTCGCCGATATGATCGACGGCCAGACGATTACTCGTCAGACCGACGAACTGACCGGCCTGTCATCACTGGTGGTTCTGGATTCTGCAGAACGTACCGCGGGCGGTAAAGATCTGCGTCCGGCGCTGAAAGTTGTGGACGCCAATGGCGACGACGTTCTGATCCCGGGCACCGATATGCCGGCTCAGTACTTCCTGCCGGGTAAAGCGATTGTTCAGCTGGAAGACGGCGTGCAGATCGGTTCCGGTGACACCCTGGCGCGTATTCCGCAGGAATCCGGCGGTACCAAGGATATTACCGGTGGTCTGCCGCGCGTTGCGGATCTGTTCGAAGCCCGTCGTCCGAAAGAGCCGGCAATCCTGGCTGAGATCAGCGGCATTATCTCGTTCGGTAAAGAGACCAAAGGCAAACGCCGCCTGGTTATCACCCCACTGGACGGCAGCGATGCCTACGAAGAGATGATTCCGAAATGGCGTCAGCTCAACGTGTTTGAAGGCGAACGCGTCGAACGTGGTGATGTGGTTTCCGATGGTCCAGAGTCGCCGCACGACATTCTGCGTCTGCGTGGTGTGCATGCGGTTACCCGTTACATCACCAACGAAGTGCAGGAAGTTTACCGTCTGCAAGGCGTTAAGATTAACGATAAGCACATCGAAGTTATCGTTCGTCAGATGCTGCGTAAAGGCACCATCGTTAGCGCTGGTGGCTCTGAGTTCCTGGAAGGCGAACAGGCTGAAGTGTCCCGCGTCAAGATTGCCAACCGCCAGCTGGAAGCTGACGGCAAGATTGGGGCAACCTTCGCACGCGACCTGCTGGGTATCACCAAGGCTTCCTTGGCGACCGAGTCCTTCATCTCTGCCGCATCGTTCCAGGAAACGACGCGCGTTCTCACCGAAGCGGCGGTTGCCGGCAAGCGTGATGAACTGCGTGGCCTGAAAGAGAACGTCATCGTGGGCCGTCTGATCCCAGCCGGTACCGGTTACGCTTATCACCAGGATCGCATGCGTCGTCGTGCACAGGGCGAAGCACCGGTTGTTCCGCAGGTGAGCGCGGAAGAAGCGACTGCCAACCTGGCTGAATTGCTGAATGCAGGCCTCAACGGCAGCGACGACGAGTAATCGCGTTAATGCCGCGGCCCGGTACGCCGGGCCAGTATTGATAAGCCGCTCCTTCGGGGGCGGTTTTTTTTTGCCTGTCGATCGGCGTGGGATTATTAAGGAGCCGGAGACGCATGGCGCGCTGGCCATACGCTCCGGGGTTGGTAAGGCGGGGTTATCAAGAGGGGAAGATAACCCCGGTTGGCTTCGGGAGTGATAGCCAACGTCGCCACTCTACGCCGATATCTGGCGCCGGCCAGCGCTGTTGGCCGAGACTGCGCGTCGCTTCCGGCACTTTCTTGCGGCGGTTGAAAACGTTGCCGGCTATTGCGGCGCGCGTCCCAGATAGCTGTCCCAGTCTTTCCACACCGGCTGCAGCCCGGCCTTGTCGATCGCCTGAGCGACCTGCTGCGGAGTGCGGCCATCGTGCGGTTCAAACTGTTCCAGCTCGGGCGGTACGTCATCGGCATAGCCGCCCGGCTGCGTTTTGGAGCCGGCGCTGACGCTGTTGATGGCGAGCGGGATCACGTGGTCGCGGAAGTGCGGTGATTCGCGCGTCGACAGCGAAAGCTCTACGTCAGGAGCAAACAGCCGGAAGGCGCAAATCAGCTGCACCAGCTGGGCTTCATCCATCAGCGACGCCGGCTCGATACCGCCGGCGCACGGCCGCAGACGCGGGAACGAAATTGAATAGCGGCTCTGCCAATAGGTCTGTTGCAGGTAGGCCAGATGCTCCGCCAACAGATAGCAGTCGGTGCGCCAGCTGTTGGACAGGCCGATCAGCGCACCCAGCCCGATCTTGTCGATCCCGGCGCGCGCCAGACGATCCGGCGTGGCCAGCCGCCAGTGGAAATCCTGTTTCTGTCCGCGCAGATGATGCTGCTGATAGGCCGCCGGATGATAGGTTTCCTGGTAAACCAGCACCCCGTCCAATCCTAACGTTTTCAGCTCCGCATACTCCTCCTGTGACATCGGCTGCACCTCCATCATCAGCGAACTGAACTGAGGGCGGATCTGCGGCAGGTGGCGGCGAAAATAGTCCATGCCGACCTTGGTCTGGTGCTCGCCGGTGACCAGCAGCAGGTGTTCGAAACCCAGCGCCTTGATGGCGCGGCATTCACGGGCAATTTCGTCGGCATCCAGCGTCTTGCGCTTAATGCGGTTGCTCATGGAAAAGCCGCAGTAAGTACAGTCATTGGCGCACAGGTTGGATAAATAGAGCGGTACGTAGAAACTGACCACGTTGCCAAAGCGCTGGCGGGTCAGCTGCTGGGCGCGCTGCGCCAGCGGCTCAAGATAGGGGGCCGCCGCCGGCGAAATCAGCGCCATAAAATCGTCCCGCGTCAGTTTCTCCGCGTTCAGCGCCCGCTCCACATCGTGCGCCGTTTTACCGTTGATGCGCAGGGTAATATCGTCCCAGTCAAACGTTTGCCAGCGTTGCGAGAAATCTTCCGTCATTAGCCCACCTCCGCCGATTGGCTGAGAAATGCGGTCAGCGGACTGGAGGCGACCGCGCCGCGCTGGCTGTGGCCGAGGCCTGCCTGGCGCGCCAGCTCGCCGGCTTCCAGCGCCAGGCGGAAAGCCTGCGCCATCTGTACCGGATCGCGGGCGACGGCAATTGCGGTATTCACCAGCACCGCGTCGGCGCCCAGCTCCATGGCTTCCAGCGCGTGGCTCGGCGCGCCGATGCCGGCGTCGACCACCACCGGCACTTTGGCCTGCTCGATGATGATCTCCAGAAAATCGCGGGTGCGCAGCCCGCGGTTGGAGCCGATCGGCGCGCCCAGCGGCATCACCGCGGCGCAGCCTGCCTCCTCCAGCCGTTTGCAGAGCACCGGGTCGGCGCCGCAGTAGGGCAGTACTACGAAGCCCTCTTTGACCAGCGTTTCTGCGGCTTTCAAGGTTTCGATCGGGTCGGGCAGCAGGTATTTCACGTCCGGGTGGATTTCCAGTTTCACCCAGTGGGTGCCAAGGGCTTCGCGCGCCAGCCGGGCGGCGAATACGGCCTCCGCAGCGGTTTTGGCGCCGGAGGTATTGGGCAGCAGGCGTACGCCCAGCTGCCGCAGCGGCGCGAGGATCGCATCGTTGCCGCCCTGCAGGTCGACGCGCTTCATGGCCATGGTCACCAGCTGTGAGCCGGACGCCTGCAGCGCTGCAAGCATCAGCGCCGGGGTGGCGAACTTGCCGGTGCCGGTAAATAAGCGTGAGGTAAAGGTGGTATCGGCGATTTGCAACATATCAGCCTCCGGCAATCGCTTGGAAAAGCAGAATGTCATCGCCGTCCTGCACCCGATGATTGGCCCAGTCGGCGCGTGGGATGATGACTTGATTGATGGCGAGCGCGGTGCCCGGCTGGTCGCGCGCCAGCTGCGACAGCAGGTCGCCGACGCTGAGCGGCGCCGCCAGTTCCAGCGTTTGGTCATTCAGGCGGATTTGCATACGTCGCCTCCGCAGGTGGGGCACGCGTGGGACTTGCTCAGCTGCAGGGTATGCCAGCTTTGCTGTTTGCCGTCGAACAGCCGCAGTTTGCCGCTGAGTGCGGAGGGCATGCCCGCCAGCATCTTGATGGCCTCCAGCGCCTGCAGCGTGCCGATAACGCCGACCACCGGACCGAGTACGCCGGCGGTGCGGCAGTTGCGCTGCGGCTCCGCCTGGTCGGGATACAGGCAGGCGTAGCACCCCTGCTGGAACGGCGGGGTGATAACCAGCAGCTGCCCGCTGAAACCGACTGCGCTGCCGCTGATCAGCGGCTTGCCGGCGGCCACGCAGGCGGCATTGACCGCGTGGCGGGTCGCCATATTGTCGCTGCAGTCCAGCACCAGGTCGGCGCGCGCCACCGCCTGTTGCAGCTCCGCGCCCTGCAGGCGCTGCGCCAGCGCAATTGACTCGACCTGCGGATTAAGCGCCTGCAGGTGGCGCTGGGCCAGCAGCGCTTTTCCCTGCGGCACATCGGCGCTGCGGTAGAGGATTTGCCGCTGCAGATTGGTGAGATGCAGCTGGTCGTCGTCCGCCAGCAGCAGCGTGCCGACGCCGGCGGCGGCCAGGTACAGCGCCGCCGGCGAGCCCAGGCCGCCCAGGCCGACGATCAGCACGCTGGCGCCTTTGAGTTTTTCCTGCCCCTCGGGGCCGATATCTTCCAGCAGCAGCTGCCGGCTGTAACGCAAGAACTCGTGATCGCTGAGCATATGCTTACTCCTTGCCTTCAATCAGACGCAGCAGCTCCGCCGTGGCGGCGCGCCAGTCTGGTGCCTGGGTGATGGCGCTCACCACCGCCACGCTGCCGACGCCGCAGGCCAGTACCGCCGGCACGCGGTCGATACTGATGCCGCCGATCGCCACCGTCGGATAGGCTGCCAGCGTCGCCACGTGGCGCTTCAGCTCCGCCAGTCCCTGAGGTGCGGAGGGCATATCCTTGGTCTGAGTGGGAAAGATATGGCCGAGTGCGATATAGGATGGTTGCAGCGCTTTGGCGCGCGCCAGTTCGGCATCGTCATGGGTTGATACCCCGAGACGCAGCCCGGCGCGCTGGATGGCCGCCAGATCGGTGCTATCCAGATCTTCCTGCCCCAGATGGACGCCGTAAGCGCCGTGTTTAACCGCCAGTCGCCAGTAGTCGTTGATAAACAGCCGGGCATGGTAGCGTTTGCCGAGGGCGATGGCGGCGATGATATCGGCTTCGACCTGCTCGTCCGGCAGGTCTTTAATCCGCAGCTGGATGGTGGTGACGCCTGCCTCCAGCAGGCGTTCGATCCACATCACGCTGTCCACCACCGGGTACAGCCCGAGGCGCTGCGGCGTGGCGGGAAACGGGCCTGATATCTCAGCCATTGTTGTCCTCCTGCAGCGCGGTGGCGCTGTGATAGAGCTCGCTGCCGCGTGAGCGGAACTCGGCGGACATTTTTTCCATACCGGACAGCACCTCAATCGGCTTGGCGGCTTCCTGCGCGGCGGCGTAGTCGCGAACTTCCTGTGAAATTTTCATCGAACAGAATTTCGGCCCGCACATGGAGCAGAAGTGGGCGATTTTGCCGGACTCCTGCGGCAGCGTCTCATCGTGATAGGCGCGGGCGGTGGCGGGATCCAGCGCCAGATTGAACTGGTCTTCCCAGCGGAACTCAAAGCGCGCCTTGGACATGGCGTTATCGCGGATCTGCGCGCCTGGATGGCCTTTGGCCAGGTCTGCGGCGTGCGCGGCGATCTTATAGGTGATCAGCCCCTGCTTGACGTCCTCTTTGTTCGGCAGCCCCAGGTGCTCTTTCGGCGTGACGTAGCACAGCATGGCGCAGCCGAACCAGCCGATCATCGCGGCGCCGATGCCGGAGGTGAAGTGGTCATAGCCCGGCGCGATATCGGTGGTCAACGGCCCCAGCGTATAGAACGGCGCTTCGTGGCAGTGCTCCAGCTCTTCGGTCATATTGCGGCGGATCATATGCATCGGCACGTGGCCCGGGCCTTCGATCATCACCTGCACGTCGTATTCCCAGGCGATTTTGGTCAGCTCGCCCAGCGTATGCAGCTCGGAGAACTGCGCTTCATCGTTGGCATCCTGTACCGAGCCGGGACGCAGGCCGTCACCCAGCGACAGCGATACGTCGTAGGCGGCGCAGATTTCGCAGATTTCACGGAAGTGTTCATACAGGAAGTTTTCCTGATGGTGCGACAGGCACCATTTGGCCATGATTGAACCGCCGCGCGAGACGATGCCGGTCAGACGTTTGGCGGTCATCGGCACGTAGCGCAGCAGTACGCCGGCGTGGATGGTGAAGTAGTCGACCCCTTGCTCCGCCTGTTCCAGCAGCGTGTCGCGGAACATCTCCCAGGTGAGGTTTTCCGCCACGCCGTTAACTTTTTCCAGCGCCTGATAGATCGGGACGGTGCCGATCGGCACCGGGCTGTTGCGCAGGATCCATTCGCGGGTTTCGTGGATATAGCGGCCGGTGGAGAGGTCCATCACGGTATCCGCGCCCCAGCGGGTGGACCACACCAGTTTTTCCACCTCTTCCTCGATGGAGGAGGTGACCGCAGAGTTGCCGATATTGGCGTTGACCTTCACCAGGAAGTTGCGGCCGATAATCATCGGTTCGGATTCCGGGTGGTTGATGTTGGCCGGGATAATGGCGCGGCCGGCGGCCACTTCCTGACGGACAAACTCCGGCGTGATGTTTTCCGGCAGGTTGGCGCCCCAGCTCTGGCCGGGATGCTGCTGGCGCAGTACTTCGCTGCGGATGCGCTCACGGCCCATATTTTCGCGGATGGCGATAAATTCCATCTCCGGCGTGACGATGCCGGCGCGCGCATAGTGCAACTGGGTGACGCATTTGCCCGCTTGCGCTTTGCGCGGCTGCGGCAGATGCTCGAAGCGCAGGTGGTCCAGGCCTTCATCCGCCAGGCGCTGCTGGGTAAAGCCGGAGCTGACGTGGGCGAGCGTTTCGGTATCGTCGCGTTCCGCGATCCAGCCGGCGCGTAGCTTGTCCAGGCCGCGGTGCACGTCCAACTGAGATGCCGGGTCGCCGTAAGGGCCGGCGGTGTCGTAGACCGGCACCGCTTCGTTCGGTTCGTATTGCGGTTCGTCTTTGCTGCCGCCGATCAGGGTCGGGCTGAGCTGGATCTCGCGCATCGGCACCCGCAGGTCGGGACGCGACCCTTGCAGATAGATGCGGCGGGAGCTGGGGAAGGCGACGCCCTGAAGGTTATCGATAAACTGCTGCGCTGCTTCACGCTGTACTTTACGGGGACGCTGGTTGTTATTAGACATAGCAAATTCCTACAAGTCGGGTGAGTTGGGAAAATTGCTTGTCTGGAGCTCGGAGGGAGTAACGATGCTGGCCGATCGGCAGACGCGGGTTATGGCTCTGCCGGTGGCGATAGATTACTCTTGTTCCCTTCGCGGGTATTAGCCCGATCAGGTTCCGCGGATCCCGAATTAACGGTCTCAGCCTGGCCGACTTGATAACAAGTCTGGCGCTAGGCACTCCGACAAGAGCCCCCAGTATAGAAGGGCATTATTGTTTGCTGCAAGGGAAAGCTATTGGACCAGGTTGCCTTTTTCCGCTTCCGGTTGGTCGGGCTGCCAGGTTTCGGTGAGCAGCTGGATCAGGCGATCTTCCAGCGCGAAGCGGGCGGCCAGGGTTTCGCCGATGTCTGACAGCGCCTGATGAAACGCCAGACAGAGATCCTGATCGATCTCGGTGTCGGCATAGCGATCGTGGAACGCCATCACCTGTTCGGTATTGATCCACAGCTTGGGATAAATTTGCGTGGCGAGGGTCATTTTCGGACTACGGGCGCCCTCTACCTGCTTGATGACTCGGTCATAGATATGAAAATGCCCTGCGGAGAGATAATCCACCAGATTATGGCAAAAGTTCTCCAGCGCTTTTGCATTAAGCGGCGTATGCTTTTCTTTATTCGGCTTGATGCCGACGAGCGTGCAGTAAGCAACCAGCAACTGCTTACGCGCCTCAAGCCATTGATCAACTAATTCATTACTACCACCAACGCGCTGAGTCAGGCTTTCCAAGTGGTTGAGCATTGTTGACTCCGTAAGTAAGAAAAAGTAACGGTAAGTTATGGAAATGTAACGGTACCGATTTCTAGATTGCCAGTGAAGCTGAGGTTGTGCAACAACGATATGGAACTTGCATTAACGGGTAACGAAAAGGGCTGGTGGATCGTCAGCCATGAAAACAAACTTTGGTTACCAAACGGTGAACTGCCGTTTGGTGCTGCTGAACAATGGGGTCTGCGCGGTGAAGCGGCGCGGCAAATTGGCGAGTGGCAAGGGGCGCCGGTTTGGCTGGTGCGCCGCGCCATGCCGCAGGAGATGGGCTCGGTGCGCCAGCTGCTGGACCTGGACCGCGCGCTGTTTCAACTGGCCGGGCGCGGCGTGCAACTGGCCGAGTTTTATCGCTCGCACCAGTTTTGCGGCTACTGCGGCCATAAGATGCACCTGAGCCGAACTGAGAACGCCTGCCTGTGCGACCATTGCCGTGAACGCTATTACCCGCAAATCGCCCCCTGCGTGATCGTCGCCATCCGTCGCGATGACGAAATTCTGCTGGCGCAGCACGTGCGTCACCGCGGCGGTATCCATACGGTGCTGGCCGGTTTCGTCGAGGTGGGGGAAACGTTGGAGCAGGCGGTGGCGCGCGAGGTGATGGAGGAGAGTAATATTGAAATCAAAAACCTGCGTTATGTCTCCTCCCAGCCCTGGCCGTTCCCGCAGTCGCTGATGATGGCCTTTATGGCGGATTATCACCGCGGTGAACTGCGTCACGATCCGCAGGAGCTGCTGAATGCCGGCTGGTATCGCTACGATAGGCTGCCCCAGTTGCCGCCGCCGGGCACCGTGGCGCGGCGCCTGATTGAAGACACCGTGGTGCTGTGCCGGGACGCATGATGGACTGCCGGCGTTGGCGCTTTGGTACAACGCCCATTCTTTTGGGTATACAATAGCGCCAGCTGAATTAAGGGAGCCAATAATGACTGAGTTAAAGAACGATCGTTACCTGCGTGCGCTGCTGCGCCAGCCGGTGGATGTCACCCCCGTATGGATGATGCGCCAGGCCGGTCGTTATTTGCCGGAGTATAAGGCCACGCGGGCGCAGGCCGGCGATTTTATGTCGCTGTGCAAGAACGCCGAACTGGCCTGCGAGGTCACGCTGCAGCCGCTGCGCCGCTATGCGCTGGATGCCGCTATCCTGTTTTCCGACATTCTGACCATTCCCGATGCCATGGGGCTGGGGCTCTATTTCGAAACCGGCGAAGGGCCGCGTTTCTCATCGCCGATTACCTGCCGCGCCGACGTGGAAAAGCTGCCGCTGTTCGACCCGGAAGTCGAGCTGGGTTACGTGATGAATGCGGTGCGCACCATCCGCCGCGAGCTGAAAGGCCAGGTGCCGCTGATCGGCTTCTCCGGCAGCCCGTGGACGCTGGCGACCTATATGGTTGAGGGCGGCAGCAGCAAGGCGTTCACCAAGCTGAAAAAGATGATGTACGCCGAGCCGCAGACCCTGCACCTGCTGCTGGACAAGCTGGCGGACAGCGTGATTATGTATCTGAACGCGCAAATCCGCGCGGGCGCGCAGTCGGTCATGGTGTTCGACACCTGGGGCGGCGTGCTGACCGGCCGTGATTACCGCGAATTCTCACTGAACTATATGCATAAAATCGTCGACGGCCTGCAGCGTGAACAGGACGGCCGCCGCGTGCCGGTGACGCTGTTCACCAAGGGCGGCGGCCAGTGGCTGGAAGCCATGGCGGCGACCGGCTGCGATGCGCTGGGCCTGGACTGGACCACCGATATCGCCGATGCGCGCCGTCGGGTCGGCGACCGGGTGGCGCTGCAGGGCAATATGGATCCGTCAATGCTGTACGCCGCGCCGCAGCGTATTGAGCAGGAGGTGGAAACCATTCTGTCCGGCTTCGGCCACGGCGAAGGGCATGTGTTTAACCTGGGCCATGGCATTCATCTGGACGTGCCGCCGGAAAACGCCGGCGTCTTTGTCGAGGCGGTGCACGCGCTGTCGGCCAAATATCATCGCTGATCCCGAACGCGCCTCAGCGAAAGCGCATACAAGGAGTTGTTGCCATGATTGATACCCAGACGCTGCGCGCCGAGCAGTTACAGCGCGCCGCCGAGGTGATTCGCCAGGATCGGCTGGCGGTTGACCCGCCGGCCTTTATCGCCGGCTGCGACGTGGGGTTCGAACAGGAAGGCGCAGTAACGCGCGCCGCTATCGCGATTTTGCGCTACCCGTCGCTGGCGCTGGTGGAGTACCAGGTGGCGCGTATCGCCACCACCATGCCGTACATTCCCGGCTTTCTCTCGTTTCGCGAATACCCGGCGCTGCTGGCAGCCTGGGAACAGCTGCGGCAGAAGCCCGATCTGATCTTTGTCGACGGCCACGGTATTTCGCATCCGCGCCGCCTCGGCGTAGCCAGCCACTTTGGCCTGTTGGTTGACGTGCCGACCATCGGCGTGGCGAAAAAGCGCCTGTGCGGCAAGTTTGAGCCTTTGAGCGCCGAGGTCGGCGCCAAAAGCGCGCTGATGGACAAGGGCGAACAGCTGGGCTGGGTATGGCGCAGCAAGGCGCGCTGCAACCCGCTGTTTATCGCCACCGGGCACCGCGTCAGCGCCGACGGCGCACTGGCCTGGGTGCAGCGCTGCATGGCGGGCTACCGTTTACCCGAACCGACGCGCTGGGCGGACGCCATTGCTTCGCGCCGGCCGGCCTTCCAACGCTGGCTGGCTGCGCATCCGGAGGTGTCGCCATGCGCGTTTTAGGTTACACTGCGCCGCAGACTCAGCGAGTGAGATAAAATAATGCTCCGTAACCCAATTCATTTACGCTTGGAAAAGCTTGAAAGCTGGCAACATTTGACCTTTATGGCTAGTCTGTGCGAGCGTATGTATCCGAATTACCAGATGTTCTGCCTGCAAACCGAGTTTGGTGACCCGCAGGTGTATCGTCGAATCCTGGACTTGGTCTGGGAAACGCTGGTAGTGAAAGACGCCAAGGTCAACTTCGACAGCCAGCTCGAGAAGTTGGAGGAAGCGATACCGACGGCGGAAGATTACGATCTTTACGGCGTTTACCCGGCAATTGATGCGTGTATCGCATTAGGGGAACTGATCCATTCGCGCCTCAGCGGGGAGACGCTGGAGCACGCCATCGCCATCAGCGAAACATCAATTCGCACCGTGGCGATGTTGGAAATGACCCAGGCCGGGAAAGAAATGACCGATGAAGAACTGAAAGTTCTGCCGGCGGTTGAGGAAGAATGGGACATCCAGTGGGAAATTTTCCGCCTGCTGGCAGCCTGCGAAGAGCGCGATTTAGACCTGATTAAAGGGCTGCGCGCAGACCTTCGTGAGGCTGGCGTGAGTAATATTGGGATAAATTTAGCGCAATAAGGCAAGAAAACGTGATTTAACGCCTGATTTGTCATGCCTTAAGGCTTCACATCCGCACCCTGTCTGGTCTACATTTGGGGGGCGTAAAAAAAGTGGCTATCGGTGCGTGTATGCAGGAGAGTGCTGTCAATCGGCATATCCGTCGCACTCGATGCTTTGCAAACGATAAACACACTGTAAGGATAACTTATGAACAAGACTCAACTGATTGATGTAATCGCGGACAAGGCTGACCTTTCCAAAGCACAAGCTAAACTGGCTCTGGAATCTACCCTGGCTGCTATTACTGAGTCTCTGAAAGACGGTGATGCGGTACAATTGGTTGGTTTCGGTACTTTCAAAGTAAACCATCGTGCAGAGCGCACTGGTCGCAACCCACAGACTGGCAAAGAAATCAAAATTGCAGCGGCTAACGTACCAGCGTTCGTTTCTGGCAAAGCACTGAAAGACGCAGTTAAATAAGACCGCGTGTTGGTGAAAAGATTAAACAGGGGGGCTTTGAAGCCCTTTTGTTTATGCGCAGGGCGCTGGCGGCCATTGGCATTGCCAGCGCTCTGAGCGCCTGCAGTTGGCATCATACCCCTCCCGCCTTTACCGCCAGCGGCTATGTGGCCGATCAGGGCGTGATTCGCCTGTGGCGTAAAGATGACGAACAACAGCGTCCGGCGGTGCTGGTGACCGTATACAGCCCCTACCGCGGCGTTGGCACCGTGACAACCCGCTATGACTATCAGCACGGCGCGCTGAGGCAAATCAAGCGTACCGACGCCGATGGCGACCGCGACTCCATTCAACTGCGTTTTACCGATGACGGCACGGTCAGCTTTATGCAGCGCCAGCTGGCGACGCGGCGTGAACCGCTGTCTGCGGACGACATCGCCCGTTATCAATATCAGGCGCGCCGCGTACTCGAGTTAAGCGATACGCTGCGGGCCGGCAAAGTGATCCTGCAGCAGGGGCGCTGGCAACAGGGCAGAGTGAAAACCTGCGCCGGACAGTGGCGCGACCGGAGCTGGGCGACAGCGCAACGGCGTGGATTGAACGTCGGGCAAGTAACAGCGCAGGCGCGGTCAGCGTGGCCTGGCTGGAGGCGCCGGAAGGGCGTCAGCTGCTGCTGGTGGCGAACGAAGACTTCTGTACCTGGGAACCGCAGGAAGACGCGCTGTAAGAGAAGGGACAGGACGCGGCGAGCGCGCCCTGCCATGGCGCGTGATTTACTTGCCGCGCGCGATCGCGCGATAACCGATATCTTTCCGGCAGAAGCTGTCCTGCCATGCAATATCCGTCGCCAGTTGGTAAGCGCGTTGCTGTGCTTGCGCCACCGTCTCACCCAGCGCCGTCACACACAGTACGCGTCCGCCGCTGGTCACCACGTCGCCGTCTTTCAGCTGCGTGCCGGCATGGAATACCTTACCGTCGGCGCTTTCCTGCTGCGGCAGGCCGTGGATGACATCGCCGGTGCGGTAGTCGCCAGGATAGCCGCCGGCCGCCAGCACCACCCCAAGGGCAGGGCGCTCATCCCACTCGGAAGTCTGTTGGTCCAGCGTGCCTTCGGCGCCGGCCAGGCACAGCGCCACCAGATCGGAGCGCAGGCGCAGCATGATCGGCTGGGTTTCCGGGTCGCCAAAGCGGCAGTTGAACTCGATCACTTTTGGCTGACCTTCGCTGGAGATCATCAGGCCGGCGTACAGGAAACCGACGTAGGTATTGCCTTCCGCCGCCATCCCGCGCACCGTCGGCCAGATCACCTGGTCCATCACCCGCTGGTGGATCTCGTCGGTAACCACCGGCGCCGGCGAGTAAGCGCCCATGCCGCCGGTGTTCGGGCCGGTATCGCCGTCGCCGACGCGTTTGTGATCCTGGCTGGTGGCCATCGGCACCACGTGCTCGCCATCCACCATCACGATAAAGCTGGCTTCTTCGCCGTCCAGGAACTCTTCCACCACAATACGGTGGCCGGCGTCGCCAAAGGCGTTGCCCGCCAGCATATCGCGCACGGCGTCTTCCGCCTGTTGCAGCGTCATGGCGACGATCACCCCTTTACCCGCTGCCAGGCCGTCGGCCTTAATTACAATCGGCGCGCCTTTGCCGCGCACGTAGTCCAGCGCCGCATCTACGTCGGTAAAGTTTTGGTACTCCGCCGTCGGGATCTGATGGCGGGCGAGGAAATCTTTGGTGAATGCCTTGGAGCCTTCCAACTGGGCGGCGGCCTGCGACGGGCCAAAGATTTTCAGGCCGGCGGCCTGGAAGGCGTCCACTACGCCGATGACCAGCGGTGCTTCCGGCCCGACGATGGTCAGACCGATGTCGTGGCTCTGGGCAAAGGCGAGCAACGCCGGGATGTCGGTGGCGGAGATGGCAACGTTTTCCAGGTTGCTTTCCAGCGCGGTGCCGGCATTGCCGGGGGCGACGTAGACTTTATCAGCCAGCGGCGACTGGGCGGCTTTCCAGGCCAGCGCGTGTTCACGCCGCCGTTACCGATCACTAAAATATTCATCAGGTGCTCCACAAAAAACGACGTGCGCCACGCGGCGCACGCAATAACAGGGGATTAATGGCGGAAATGGCGCATGTCGGTGAAGATCATGGCGATGCCGTGCTCGTTGGC
This sequence comes from Serratia rubidaea, assembly GCA_901472405.1. GTDB lineage: Bacteria > Pseudomonadota > Gammaproteobacteria > Enterobacterales > Enterobacteriaceae > Serratia_B > Serratia_B rubidaea. The sequence continues at coordinate 333,530 of LR590463.1, forward strand.
GGCGGCGATGACTTCGTCGTCGCGGATGGAGCCGCCCGGCTGGATCACGCAGGTGATGCCCACTGCCGCTGCGGCATCAATACCGTCGCGGAACGGGAAGAAGGCGTCAGACGCCATCGCGGACCCTTTCACTTCCAACCCTTCATCACCCGCCTTGATACCGGCGATTTTGGCGGAGTAAACGCGGCTCATCTGGCCGGCGCCGATGCCGATGGTCATATTGTCGCGCGCATAGACAATGGCGTTGGACTTCACGAACTTGGCCACTTTCCAGCAGAACAGCGCGTCGCGCAGCTCCTGCTCACTTGGCTGGCGTTCGGTGACGACGCGCAGGTCATCGGTGCTCACCATGCCTAAATCGCGATCCTGCACCAGCAGGCCGCCGTTAACGCGTTTGAAGTCCAGGCCGGCAACGCGCTGCTGCCACTGCCCGCAAGCCAGTACGCGCACGTTCTGTTTGGCGGCCAACAGGCTGCGTGCTTCTTCACTGACGCTTGGCGCGATAATCACTTCCACGAACTGGCGGCTGATAATCGCCTGCGCAGCGGCGGCGTCCAGCTCGCGGTTAAAGGCGATGATGCCGCCGAATGCGGAGGTCGGGTCGGTTTTATAAGCGCGCTCGTAGGCGGCCAGAATGTCGTCGCCAATCGCCACGCCGCATGGGTTGGCATGTTTGACGATCACGCAGGCCGGCTCGGCGAACTCTTTCACACACTCCAGCGCGGCGTCGGTATCCGCGATGTTGTTGTAAGAGAGCGCTTTACCCTGCAGCTGCTGCGCCGTGGCGACGGAGGCTTCCTGCAGGTTCTCTTCTATATAGAAGGCGGCCTGCTGGTGGCTGTTTTCCCCGTAGCGCATATCCTGCTTTTTCACGTAGTTCAGGTTCAGGGTGCGCGGGAAGCGGCCGGCAGGCTGTTCGGTATCGCCGTGGTAAGCCGGCACCAGCGTGCCGAAGTAGTTGGCGATCATGCTGTCATAGGCGGCAGTGGTGCTCAAAGGCCTTGATCGCCAGATTGAAGCGGGTTGTGTACAGCAGGGAGCCGTCGTTGTTATCCATCTCGCCAATAATAGCCGCGTAGTCGCTGCTCTTGACGACGATGGCGACGTCTTTATGGTTCTGGCGGCGGAGCGCACCATGGTTGGCCGCCGATATCGATGTTCTCTACCGCGTCTTCCAGCGAGCAATCCGGGCGTGCGACGGTCTGGGCGAAAGGATACAGGTTGACGACCACCATATCGATCGGCTGGATCGCATGCTGGCTCATGATGGCGTCATCCTGGCCGCGCCGGCCGAGAATGCGCCGTGTACTTTGGGATGCAGGGTTTTGACTCGTCCGTCCATCATCTCCGGGAAACCGGTGTAGTCGGACACTTCGGTGACAGGCAGGCCGGCATCGGCCAGCAGACGGGCGGTGCCGCCGGTAGACAGGAGTTCAACGCCGCGCTGTGACAGCGCCTGCGCAAATTCAACGATACCGGCTTTGTCAGAAACGCTGAGCAGGGCCCGGCGGATTGGACGAGGTTGTTGCATGGTTTTATCCCTTGGCTTTTGAGTCGCAATATAAAGAGCGTTACGTGAATCTCTACCTTTTAACTCTCTATATAAAGAGGAACAGGAACAGATTCAGGTAACGCCCCCATAAAGGGGGATCGTTTCATCGCCGGGAATTGTAGCGAAAACGTTTGCGTGGTGCTCGTAAATTTTCCGTTCAAATACGGATTGTGGATAAGTTTGTGCAAAAGTGGGTATAAGGGCGGCTTTTGCTGTGGAATGCAGCAAACGATCGTTTTTGCTGAAAATACCTGTTGCGGCCTGCGCGGAACTCCCTATAATGCGCCTCCATCGACACGGCGCAAGTGATTCACTTCACACAGCGACCGAGACGAAAGAGAAAAAATCCTGAAAAAACGGGTTGACTCTGAAAGAGGAAAGCGTAATATACGCCACCTCGAGTTAGCAAGCGAAAGCGCGTAACTCACTGCTCTTTAACAATTTATCAGACAATCTGTGTGGGCACTCACAAGACGATATCCAGCATCTTCGGATGCAAAAAAATATCAAGTCTTGAAGAGTGACTAACTGAAGTAAAATTCATGCAGTAAATCTTTGAGCAACAGCTATTAACTTAGCGAATCAAGCTTTTAATTGAAGAGTTTGATCATGGCTCAGATTGAACGCTGGCGGCAGGCCTAACACATGCAAGTCGAGCGGCAGCGGGAGGAAGCTTGCTTCCTCGCCGGCGAGCGGCGGACGGGTGAGTAATGTCTGGGGATCTGCCCGATGGAGGGGGATAACCACTGGAAACGGTGGCTAATACCGCATAACGTCGCAAGACCAAAGTGGGGGACCTTCGGGCCTCACACCATCGGATGAACCCAGATGGGATTAGCTAGTAGGTGGGGTAATGGCTCACCTAGGCGACGATCCCTAGCTGGTCTGAGAGGATGACAGCCACACTGGAACTGAGACACGGTCCAGACTCCTACGGGAGGCAGCAGTGGGGAATATTGCACAATGGGCGCAAGCCTGATGCAGCCATGCCGCGTGTGTGAAGAAGGCCTTCGGGTTGTAAAGCACTTTCAGCGAGGAGGAAGGTGGTGAACTTAATACGTTCATCAATTGACGTTACTCGCAGAAGAAGCACCGGCTAACTCCGTGCCAGCAGCCGCGGTAATACGGAGGGTGCAAGCGTTAATCGGAATTACTGGGCGTAAAGCGCACGCAGGCGGTTTGTTAAGTCAGATGTGAAATCCCCGAGCTTAACTTGGGAACTGCATTTGAAACTGGCAAGCTAGAGTCTCGTAGAGGGGGGTAGAATTCCAGGTGTAGCGGTGAAATGCGTAGAGATCTGGAGGAATACCGGTGGCGAAGGCGGCCCCCTGGACGAAGACTGACGCTCAGGTGCGAAAGCGTGGGGAGCAAACAGGATTAGATACCCTGGTAGTCCACGCCGTAAACGATGTCGATTTGGAGGTTGTGCCCTTGAGGCGTGGCTTCCGGAGCTAACGCGTTAAATCGACCGCCTGGGGAGTACGGCCGCAAGGTTAAAACTCAAATGAATTGACGGGGGCCCGCACAAGCGGTGGAGCATGTGGTTTAATTCGATGCAACGCGAAGAACCTTACCTACTCTTGACATCCAGAGAACTTTCCAGAGATGGATTGGTGCCTTCGGGAACTCTGAGACAGGTGCTGCATGGCTGTCGTCAGCTCGTGTTGTGAAATGTTGGGTTAAGTCCCGCAACGAGCGCAACCCTTATCCTTTGTTGCCAGCGGTTCGGCCGGAACTCAAAGGAGACTGCCAGTGATAAACTGGAGGAAGGTGGGGATGACGTCAAGTCATCATGGCCCTTACGAGTAGGGCTACACACGTGCTACAATGGCGTATACAAAGAGAAGCGAACCTGCGAGGGCAAGCGGACCTCATAAAGTACGTCGTAGTCCGGATTGGAGTCTGCAACTCGACTCCATGAAGTCGGAATCGCTAGTAATCGTAGATCAGAATGCTACGGTGAATACGTTCCCGGGCCTTGTACACACCGCCCGTCACACCATGGGAGTGGGTTGCAAAAGAAGTAGGTAGCTTAACCTTCGGGAGGGCGCTTACCACTTTGTGATTCATGACTGGGGTGAAGTCGTAACAAGGTAACCGTAGGGGAACCTGCGGTTGGATCACCTCCTTACCTAAAGATATCCTGACTGTGCAGTGTCCACACAGATTGTCTGATGAAAAGAACGAGCAAAGCGTCTGCGAAGCCGACATATTCAGTGTCCCCTTCGTCTAGAGGCCTAGGACACCGCCCTTTCACGGCGGTAACAGGGGTTCGAATCCCCTAGGGGACGCCACTTGCTGATATCGGGTGAAAGACGGTATCAAACGATATCTCAAAACTGACTTGCGAGTCATGTTTGAGATATTTGCTCTTTAACAATCTGGAACAAGCTGAAAATTGAAACATGACGGCTGAAACTTGTCCCTCCGTAGAAGTTTGGGATAAGGAGTAACCTGTCATAGAGTCTCTCAAATGTTTGCAACGCGAAGTGAAACATCTTCGGGTTGTGAGGTTAAGTGACTAAGCGTACACGGTGGATGCCTAGGCAGTCAGAGGCGATGAAGGGCGTGCTAATCTGCGAAAAGCGTCGGTAAGGTGATATGAACCGTTATAACCGACGATACCCGAATGGGGAAACCCAGTGTGTTTCGACACACTATCCTGTCATGAATACATAGTGGCAGGAGGCGAACCGGGGGAACTGAAACATCTAAGTACCCCGAGGAAAAGAAATCAACCGAGATTCCCCCAGTAGCGGCGAGCGAACGGGGAACAGCCCAGAACCTGAATCGGCTTGTGTGTCAGTGGAAGCGTCTGGAAAGTCGCACAGTAAAGGGTGATAGTCCCGTACACGAAGATGCACAGGTCGTGAGTTCGATGAGTAGGGCGGGACACGTGTTATCCTGTCTGAATATGGGGGGACCATCCTCCAAGGCTAAATACTCCTGACTGACCGATAGTGAACCAGTACCGTGAGGGAAAGGCGAAAAGAACCCCGGCGAGGGGAGTGAAATAGAACCTGAAACCGTGTACGTACAAGCAGTGGGAGCATCCTTCGGGTGTGACTGCGTACCTTTTGTATAATGGGTCAGCGACTTATATTTTGTAGCAAGGTTAACCGAATAGGGGAGCCGTAGGGAAACCGAGTCTTAACTGGGCGTCTAGTTGCAAGGTATAGACCCGAAACCCGGTGATCTAGCCATGGGCAGGTTGAAGGTTGGGTAACACTAACTGGAGGACCGAACCGACTAATGTTGAAAAATTAGCGGATGACTTGTGGCTGGGGGTGAAAGGCCAATCAAACCGGGAGATAGCTGGTTCTCCCCGAAAGCTATTTAGGTAGCGCCTCGTGAACTCATCTTCGGGGGTAGAGCACTGTTTCGGCTAGGGGGCCATCCCGGCTTACCAAACCGATGCAAACTCCGAATACCGAAGAATGTTATCACGGGAGACACACGGCGGGTGCTAACGTCCGTCGTGAAGAGGGAAACAACCCAGACCGCCAGCTAAGGTCCCAAAGTCATGGTTAAGTGGGAAACGATGTGGGAAGGCACAGACAGCCAGGATGTTGGCTTAGAAGCAGCCATCATTTAAAGAAAGCGTAATAGCTCACTGGTCGAGTCGGCCTGCGCGGAAGATGTAACGGGGCTAAACCATGCACCGAAGCTGCGGCAGCGACGCTTAGGCGTTGTTGGGTAGGGAGCGTTCTGTAAGCCGTTGAAGGTGGCCTGCGAGGGTTGCTGGAGGTATCAGAAGTGCGAATGCTGACATAAGTAACGATAAAGCGGGTGAAAAACCCGCTCGCCGGAAGACCAAGGGTTCCTGTCCAACGTTAATCGGGGCAGGGTGAGTCGACCCCTAAGGCGAGGCTGAAAAGCGTAGTCGATGGGAAACAGGTTAATATTCCTGTACTTGGTGTTACTGCGAAGGGGGGACGGAGAAGGCTAGGCTAGCCGAGCGACGGTTGTCTCGGTTTAAGCGTGTAGGGGGAGTGACCTGGTAAATCCGGTCGCTTGTTAACCCTGAGGCGTGATGACGATGCACTACGGTGCAGAAGTAGTTGATGCCAAGCTTCCAGGAAAAGCCTCTAAGCTCCAGGTAACACGAAATCGTACCCCAAACCGACACAGGTGGTCAGGTAGAGAATACCAAGGCGCTTGAGAGAACTCGGGTGAAGGAACTAGGCAAAATGGTGCCGTAACTTCGGGAGAAGGCACGCTGGCGCGTAGGTGAAGTCCCTTGCGGATGGAGCTGAAGCCAGTCGCAGATACCAGCTGGCTGCAACTGTTTAATAAAAACACAGCACTGTGCAAACACGAAAGTGGACGTATACGGTGTGACGCCTGCCCGGTGCCGGAAGGTTAATTGATGGGTTATCCGTAAGGAGAAGCTCTTGATCGAAGCCCCGGTAAACGGCGGCCGTAACTATAACGGTCCTAAGGTAGCGAAATTCCTTGTCGGGTAAGTTCCGACCTGCACGAATGGCGTAATGATGGCCAGGCTGTCTCCACCCGAGACTCAGTGAAATTGAACTCGCTGTGAAGATGCAGTGTACCCGCGGCAAGACGGAAAGACCCCGTGAACCTTTACTATAGCTTGACACTGAACATTGAGCCTTGATGTGTAGGATAGGTGGGAGGCTTTGAAGTGTGGACGCCAGTCTGCATGGAGCCATCCTTGAAATACCACCCTTTAATGTTTGATGTTCTAACTCTGCCCCATAATCTGGGGTGAGGACAGTGTCTGGTGGGTAGTTTGACTGGGGCGGTCTCCTCCCAAAGAGTAACGGAGGAGCACGAAGGTTAGCTAATCACGGTCGGACATCGTGAGGTTAGTGCAAAGGCATAAGCTAGCTTGACTGCGAGAGTGACGGCTCGAGCAGGTGCGAAAGCAGGTCTTAGTGATCCGGTGGTTCTGAATGGAAGGGCCATCGCTCAACGGATAAAAGGTACTCCGGGGATAACAGGCTGATACCGCCCAAGAGTTCATATCGACGGCGGTGTTTGGCACCTCGATGTCGGCTCATCACATCCTGGGGCTGAAGTAGGTCCCAAGGGTATGGCTGTTCGCCATTTAAAGTGGTACGCGAGCTGGGTTTAGAACGTCGTGAGACAGTTCGGTCCCTATCTGCCGTGGGCGTTGGAAGATTGAGAGGGGTTGCTCCTAGTACGAGAGGACCGGAGTGAACGCACCACTGGTGTTCGGGTTGTCATGCCAATGGCACTGCCCGGTAGCTAAGTGCGGAAAAGATAAGCGCTGAAAGCATCTAAGCGCGAAACTTGCCTCAAGATGAGTCTTCCCTGGGACCTTGAGTCCCCTGAAGGAACGTTTAAGACTAAGACGTTGATAGGCTGGGTGTGTAAGTGCAGCGATGCATTGAGCTAACCAGTACTAATGAACCGTGAGGCTTAACCTTACAACACCGAAGGTGTTTTAGAGAGACGGGTTGATATTTTCAGCGAAGTTCCGAGATTGGTTCTGATGGCTACGGAGTAGCGGTCGGGATAAAACAGAATTTGCCTGGCGGCAATAGCGCGGTGGTCCCACCTGACCCCATGCCGAACTCAGAAGTGAAACGCCGTAGCGCCGATGGTAGTGTGGGGTCTCCCCATGCGAGAGTAGGACACTGCCAGGCATCAAATAAAACAAAAAGCCCCGTGCATCAGCGCGGGGCTTTTTGTTTTGTCTGTTGGCAGGTGTTCTGCTCGAGCATGACATGCGACAAAGGCGCGATAGCGCGTTTGAACGCCGCTTGCGGCGGCCCCGCAGGGGCGAGGCTCGAAGAGCCGAGTAAAGTAGGACACTGCCAGGCATCAAATAAAGTAGAAAGCCTCATGCGAAAGCATGAGGCTTTTTGCGTTTCTGCATTATTCATCCGTATCTTGGCCTTATCGGCCACTAAAAAGGCCCCGCAGGGCCTTTGCATGCTACCGATTAATGAGAACTTCCCTGGGAAATCCCCAACCCGGTTTGTGAACGAACAAACTGGGAACGGAAGCGTTCACGCTCCTGCTGACCGGTGAGGGAACTGTCGGTGACTGAGAACAGCCAGGTACCGATAAAGGCAACGATCATGGAGAACAGCGCCGGGTACTCATAGGGGTAGATGGCTTTTTCATGGCCCAGAATTTCTACCCAGATAGTCGGCCCCAGAATCATCAGGATCACCGCGGTCAACAGGCCGAGCCAGCCGCCGACCATGGCGCCGCGGGTTGTCAGACGTGACCAGTACATGGAGAGGATGATTATCGGGAAGTTACAGCTGGCGGCAATGGAGAAGGCCAGCCCGACCATAAAGGCAATGTTTTGCTTCTCGAACAGGATCCCCAAGCCAATGGCGACGATCCCCAGCAGCACCACGGTAATTTTTGAAACCCGCAGCTCTTCTCTCTCGGTCGCCTTGCCGTTTTTGACCACGCTGGCATACAGATCGTGCGAGACCGCGGAAGCACCGGCCAGCGTCAGGCCAGCCACGACAGCCAGAATGGTGGCGAACGCGACGGCCGAGATAAAGCCGAGGAAGAAATTACCGCCAACCGCATTGGCCAAGTGCACCGCCGCCATGTTGGTGCCGCCAAGCAGTGCGCCGGTGGCGTCTTTAAAGGCCGGGTTAGCGCTGACCAGCAAGATGGCGCCAAAACCGATAATAAAGGTCAGAATATAGAAGTAGCCGATAAAACCGGTGGCATAGAACACGCTTTTCCGCGCCTCTTTGGCATCGCTGACGGTAAAGAAACGCATCAGGATATGCGGCAGGCCGGCGGTGCCGAACATTAACGCCAGCCCCAGTGAGAGAGCCGATATCGGGTCAGAGACCAGCCCGCCGGGGCTCATAATGTCGCTCCCCTTCGGATGCACCTTCACGGCTTCGGCAAACAGCGTATTGAAGTCAAAATTGACCGACTTCATCACCATCAACGCCATAAAGCTGGCGCCGGCCAGCAGCAGAACGGCTTTGATTATCTGCACCCAGGTAGTGGCCAACATCCCGCCGAACAGCACGTACAATACCATCAGGATACCGACCAGAATCACCGCGACGTGGTAGTTCAGCCCGAACAGCAGCTCGATCAGTTTGCCGGCGCCGACCATCTGGGCGATCAGATAGAGCGCGACCACCACCAGAGAACCGCAGGCCGATAGCATACGAATCGGTTTTTGCTGCAGCCGGTAGGATGCGACATCGGCAAAGGTATAGCGCCCCAGGTTACGCAGCCGTTCGGCGATCAGGAACAGAATAATCGGCCAGCCAATCAGAAAACCGATGGAATAGATCAGCCCGTCGTAGCCGGAGGTATACACCAACGCGGAAATCCCAAGAAACGAAGCCGCGGACATAAAGTCGCCGGCGATCGCCAGTCCGTTTTGAAAGCCGGTGATACGGCCGCCGGCGGTATAGTAGTCCTGGCGGGAGCGGGTGCGTTTGGAGGCCCAGTAAGTGATATACAGCGTCGCGCCGACAAACAGGACAAACATCACGATGGCCTGCATATTTAACGGCTGGCGTTGTACCTCGCCGCTGATGGCCTCGGCATTCACCAGCGTCGGCAGCAGCAGGGCGGCAATGGCAAGTATGTACCTCATTGTTTCACCTCACGCAGAATCTCTGCCGTCAGGCGGTCAAACTCGCCGTTGGCACGGAACACGTAGATACCGGTCAGGACAAAAGAGATGACGATTAATCCAACGCCGACGGGGATGCCGCGCGTGATGGTAGAACCGGCGGCGATGGGGGTGCCCAGCCACTGTGGGGCGAAGGCGATCAGTAAGATAAAGCCGACGTATAACGCCAGCGTGATTAACGACAGCAGCCAGGCGAAACGGCCACGTTTGCGCACTAGCTCCTTAAAGCGCGGATTTTGTTCAATTCCCTGGTAGATGGTGTCATTCATTGTCTGTCTCCAAAAGGCATTGACTGCGAACGCCGCGCTATATCCGCAGCCTTTCAGGACATCAACGTCTGTTCCGGCGCCAGCTTCAGACTGAGACCGGGGAATTCATTCAGACGCAGACTGCAACCTGAACACTTTCGGAGATAGCGGCCGCCGGCCGGACATGCGCCGGCGGCCGGGAACGGCAAAAATTAGGATGGTACTTTCATTGATTGTTTTTCTTCCAACAGCTTATCGACCACCGCCGGATCCGCCAGCGTTGAGGTATCACCCAGGTTGCTGGTATCGCCGGCGGCAATTTTGCGCAGGATACGCCGCATGATTTTGCCGGAGCGGGTCTTAGGCAGTGAGTCGGTCCAGTGCAGGATATCCGGCGTCGCGATCGGCCCTATCTCTTTACGCACCCAGTTGCGTACTTCGGTATAGAGCTCTGGCGTCGGTTCTTCGCCGTGATTCAGCGTGATGTAAGCGTAAATCGCCTGGCCTTTAATATTATGTGGGATACCGACCACTGCGGCTTCGGCGATTTTCGGGTGGGCAACCAGCGCCGATTCGATCTCCGCCGTTCCCAGACGGTGGCCGGACACGTTCAGCACATCATCGACGCGGCCGGTGATCCAGTAGTAGCCGTCTTCGTCGCGTCGTGCTCCGTCACCGCTGAAGTACATACCCTTAAAGGTCGAGAAATAGGTCTGTTCAAAGCGCGCGTGGTCGCCAAACAGCGTACGCGCCTGACCGGGCCAGGAGTCGACCATCACCAGGTTGCCTTCGCAGGCGCCTTCCTGAGGCGTACCGGCGTTGTCGACCAGCGCCGGCTGTACGCCGAAGAACGGCTTCGTGGCGGAACCGGCCTTCAGTTCGGTGGCGCCGGCAGCGGGGTGATCATAAAGCCGCCGGTTTCGGTCTGCCACCAGGTGTCCATGATTGGGCATTGGCCGTTGCCTATCTTTTCGTAGTACCACTCCCAGGCTTCCGGGTTAATCGGTTCGCCCACCGAGCCCATAATGCGCAGCGAGTCGCGTTGGGTACCTTCAATCGCCTTGTCGCCTTCCGCCATCAGCGCACGGATCGCCGTTGGCGCGGTATACAGAATATTGACCTGATGCTTGTCGATAACCTGCGACAGGCGGTTAACGCCAGGGTAATTCGGCACGCCTTCAAACATCAGGGTAATGGCGCCGCAGGCCAGCGGGCCATACAGTAAATAGCTGTGGCCGGTGACCCAGCCGACGTCGGCGGTGCACCAGTAAACGTCGCCATCGTGGTAGTCGAAGACGTATTTGAAGGTCATCGCCGCATAGACCAGATAGCCGCCGGTGGTGTGCAGTACGCCCTTCGGCTTACCGGTCGAACCGGAGGTATAGAGGATAAACAGCGGATCTTCAGCATTCATCTCTTCCGGCGGGCACTCGGCAGACACGCCGGCGGTCAGCTCGTGCCACCACAGATCGCGCCCTTCCTGCCAGTAACCGGGCTTGCCGGTACGCTGGAAGACCACCACGTTGTCGACGCTGGTTACGCCCGGGTTTTTCAGGGCATCATCCACATTCTTTTTCAATGGCACCGAGCGACCGGCGCGCAGGCCTTCATCGGCGGTGATCACCAGGCGGGCGTTGGAGTCGATGATACGCCCGGCTACCGCTTCCGGAGAGAAGCCGCCAAAGATCACCGAGTGCACCGCCCCGATGCGGGCGCAGGCCAGCATCGCAACCGCCGCCTCTGGCACCATGGGCATATAGATCGCCACCACGTCGCCTTTTTTCACCCCCAGGCCTTTGAGCACGTTGGCGAACTGGCACACATCGTGATGCAGTTGTTTATAGGTCACATGCTTGGACTGGTCCGGATCGTCACCTTCCCAGATAATGGCGGTTTGATCGCCGCGGGTGGCCAGGTGGCGATCCAGACAGTTGGCTGCCAGGTTGAGGGTACCGTCTTCAAACCAGCGGATGCTGATGTTCCCCGGTGCGAAAGAGGTGTTTTTTACCTGAGTATAAGGCTTGATCCAGTCAACAATCTTGCCGTGCTCTCCCCAGAAGGCGGCCGGGTCTTGCACCGACTGCTGATAATACTGCTGGTATTGTGCCGGGCTAATCAGGGCATGTTCCGCAATTGCGGCAGGAATCGTATGTTTGTGCAGTTGGCTCATGGCTTTTACTCCTTGTTATAAGTTGTTAATAATATGTCAACTGATGGTTAAGTATAGTTTGCTATGATTCTTTGTTTCTTTTTTGCGCGATAGATCACGCAACGAAGATATTGATTTGTAATAGTTACTGGCGGATTGACGGCTAGATCTGCGAGGTTAGGGGAGCTTTCCGAAAGAGTTGACAGTTTTTGACAATAACCCCGTCCTCAAAATAACGAAAAGACATAAAGAAAGACTGGTTAACAACGCCGTGCGATATTGCTTTGAGCAAAGCTAAAACTGTTTTGTAATAATATGTAGATTAATATTCCTATCCGGTATTAATTAGCTATAAATTCGCTGAGTTGTCTTTCCTTAAAAACTCAATGCAAAGTAATAGTAAAATCACCGCAAGGTATGCAAGAAATCCGGCAGTATCTATAGGGGCTCACCTCTTTGGATAATCACTAATTACCCGCGTTAGCAAATGCAATTTATTGTTTTATTATTAGAAATTGTAAGCCGGTGTAAACGGAAGGAAGTTCCAGTCATACGCCTAAATATGCATATTACGTGATGAGTCACGCATTTCCTTATTGCCGTTAAATTGAACGATTTGTTTGTTTTATGGCTTAATCTATAGTGAATTATGTATTTAATAACAACAAATTATGTTAATGGAAACTTTTTGGAAGCTCGTTTTTCCCGCTGCGACGCGCTTTTTGCTGGTGAAACAAGGCTTGCAGAGCATGGGCTTCAGATGGTACAGATTTAACCCGCGACACTGACAGGGCAAGTGAACGTTACATTAAATTAACATAAATCTGTATTGAATTGATTAAGTATTCCATCTGGAGTTGTTGGTAAAAAATACTCCGGAGGAATGCTTTGAGGACTTTTTTGGGTATGAGAAGTGTGAAAATCAGCCTTGCTTGGCAAATCTTGATTGCGTTGTTTTTTAGGGGTTGCTGTTGGTGCGATCCTGCATAACCAAACGGAATCCCGCGAATGGTTTGTTAATAATATTCTTAGCCCCGCCGGGAATATTTTTATCAGCCTGATTAAAATGATTGTCGTGCCAATTGTTATTTCGACGTTAGTCGTCGGCATTGCCGGCGTCGGCGATGCGAAGAAACTGGGCCGCATCGGGTTGAAAACCATTCTCTATTTTGAGGTGATTACCACCATCGCAATTGTGGTCGGGCTGACGCTGGCGAATGTGTTCCAACCTGGTCACGGTATCGATATGTCGACGTTGACCACCGTGGATATTTCCCAGTATGAAAAAACCACTGAGCAGGTGCAGAGTGGCTCTCACAGCCTGGTGAGCACCATTTTGTCGCTGATCCCGTCCAACGTATTCGCATCGATGGCTAAAGGCGACATGCTGCCGATTATCTTCTTCTCGGTGCTGTTCGGTCTGGGCCTCTCTTCTCTGCCGAAGGAAACGAAAGAGCCGCTGCTGAACGTCTTTAAAGCGGTGTCTGAAACCATGTTCAAAGTGACGCACATGATTATGCGCTATGCGCCGGTCGGGGTCTTTGGCCTGATTGCGGTAACCGTCGCGAACTTTGGTTTTGCCTCGTTGCTGCCGCTCGCCAAGCTGGTGCTACTGGTGTACGTGGCCATCATCTTCTTTGCACTGGTGGTGCTCGGAACGGTGGCGCGGATGTGCAAACTGCGTATTTGGACGCTTATCCGCATCCTGAAAGACGAGCTTATTCTGGGCCTATTCCACCGCCAGCTCGGAAACGGTGCTGCCGCGCATTATTGAAAAAATGGAAGCCTACGGCGCGCCGAAGTCGATCACCAGCTTTGTGGTGCCGACCGGCTACTCGTTTAACCTGGATGGCTCTACGCTGTACCAGAGCATTGCCGCCATCTTTATTGCGCAGCTCTATGGCATTGAGTTGTCAATTGGTCAGGAAATCGTGCTGGTGCTGACGTTGATGGTAACGTCAAAAGGCATTGCCGGTGTGCCGGGCGTCTCCTTCGTGGTACTGCTGGCGACGCTGGGCAGCGTAGGGATCCCGCTGGAAGGCCTGGCCTTTATCGCCGGCGTTGACCGTATTCTGGATATGGCGCGTACGGCGCTGAACGTTGTCGGTAATGCGTTGGCCGTGTTGGTGGTTGCCAAGTGGGAGCGCCAGTTCGACCGCAGTAAAGCGCTGGCCTATGAGAAAGAATTCCTCTCTGGCAAAGTTAAAACAGCAAGACAATCTTAATATTGGACTTCGCTAATTATTAAAAAAGCCCGCCATTGGCGGGCTTTTTTTATGTCTTAACGCCGGTGTTGACCTCCCGAGTGTAAAGTTTCTTCAGTAAGCGCTTACTTTAGTTTTTTAATACTGCGGTATCATTTTTTTATCTTTATAAATCATTGTGATTAGAGGGTGTTGTCAAAAGTTCCCGCTTTTTTTTACTTGCCTTAATCTTCTCCGGCTCTATTTTTAATAAAGGATTAGCCTTCTTGTGGGACGATCCTGCATGACATGAAAACGTCATGTATTAGCTTCAAGCCTTTATCGACATCATAAGTTTTTTTTATGTTATTGGCCCTGGGCGGGTAGGTGAAAGCCTGTTTGTCCCCAACAGAGAGAAGCATGCTGTGACAATACTCAAACCCCTATTAGCCAGGAATCGCAGCTGGGCGTTGCAACAGCGCCAGCGCAATCCTCATTACTTCCGTAAGCATGTCGCCGGTCAGCAGCCACACGCGCTGTGGATAGGTTGTTCCGATAGCCGGGTTCCGGCGGAGGTGCTGACCGGCGCACACCCGGGTGAACTGTTTGTACACCGTAATATCGCCAATATGGTGTTACAGGATGACGATAGCCTGATGAGCGTATTGCAGTACGCGTTGGACTATCTGCACGTCTCCGCGATCGTACTGTGCGGCCACTATGGCTGCGGCGGCGTACAGGCCGCCGTTAATCTGCCCGATCTGCCGCTGTCGCAGGAGAACAGCGCATTGGCCAGGCGCCTGAAACATCTGCGTCAGTCGCTGGCGAGCGAACTGCCGCAGTATCAGCAGAGTGAAGAGGAAGAAGCGCAGCGCTTGAACCGCGTGATCGACGCGCACGTGGTGACCCAGTTTGCCCATCTTGTCGACTGTCCGCCGGTGCAACAGGTTTGGCGACAGGGCCGCCCGCTGGATGTATTTGGCTGCGTTTATGATTTGCATGAAGGGCACCTGAAGGAGCTGATTCATCAGGACAGTGCGGAGGTGCGTGATGAGCTTAAGCACTCTGCGTAATGATATTCCCGCAGGGATCGTCGTGTTTTTGGGTGGCGTTACCGCTCAGTCTGGGCATTGCGCAGGCGAGTGGCGTGCCGCCGTTTGTCGGATTACTGACCGGTGTGATTGGTGGTCTGGTGGTCACGCTGCTTAGTCCGTCGCGTTATGCGGTTAGCGGGCCGGCGGCCGGATTGGTGACCATTATTGTCGGAGCGATGGAAACGCTCGGATCGTTTTCTCTGCTGCTGGTGGCGCTGATCATGGCGGGGGTACTACAGCTGATTTTCGGTTTGCTGCGCGCCGGACGCTTTATTTCATTGGTGCCCGGGACGGTGATCCAGGGCATGCTGGCGGCGATTGGCCTGTTGCTGATCATGCAACAGATACCGGTTGCGTTGGGTTATCAGGGCGAAGAAAGCCTGTCAGGGCTGCTGAGCGCCGGGAGCCAACTGCTGTCTCCGGCTTCCATCGTCGTGGCGTTGGGCGCGCTGTTTATTCTGTGGGCCTGGACGACGAAACCGGTGAAGCGCATCAAAATGATGACCTATATTCCCGGGCCGCTGGTGGCCGTACTGTGGGGCGGTTTGGCCGTGGTATTCGGCGAACGCCTGATGCCGGAATTTATGGGTAATATCGCGCGTATTGCTTTGCCCAAGTTCGACAGCGTCGACGAATTGGGCGCACAGCTCAGCCGGCCGGGACTGGCAGGGCGCCTGGCGCAACCCTTCCGTGTATGTGATCGCGGTGACGCTGGCGCTGGTGGCTAGCCTGGAAACCCTGCTCAGCCAGGAAGCGTTGAAAAAGCTCAAATCGCAGACGCCGTCGCCGTCGCCGGATAAAGAAATGCGCGCGCAGGGCGTCGGGAATATGCTGAGCGGATTTTTGGGCGGTTTGCCGATTACCGCCGTTATCGTGCGCAGTTCGGTCAACGTCAATGCGGGAGCGCGCAGTAAAGTGTCTATTTTACTGCACGGCGTGCTACTGCTGCTGTGCGGCGTGTTCTTCAGCGATCTGCTGAATGTTATTCCGCTGGCGAGCCTGGCGGCGGTGCTGCTGTATACCGGTTATAAACTGGCCTCCCCGGCGTTGTTTGCCGTGCAGTGGCGGATGGGACTGGCGCATTTCGTTCCGTTTATCGTCACCGTTGGCGGGATTATTGTCTTCGGCATGCTGGCGGGGATCGCGATTGGTCTGATGGCGCAGGTTCTGTGCAGCACGTATAAAAGCCATCACAATGCGCTGCAGCTGGCGCAGTATGACGATCACTATGTGGTGCGCTTTCACCAGAATCTGACCTTCCTGCATAATCCGCGGCTGCAGAGCCTGCTGGCGCAAATTCCGGATAACTGCGTCGTGATTGCAGAATGCGATAATGCGGAATATATCGATCCTGACGTGCGCGCCATGCTGGCGGACTTTGGCGCCAGTGCGGCAACGCGCGGTATTACGCTGAACCGCTGGCCGGTGTAGGCGGATACAGTGATAACGGCATCAGGAGCCTGTTAACCGGGCTGCAGTGGGTTACATCGTGTTAAACAGAAAACCCCAGGCTACGTTTTGCGCAGCCTGGGGTTTGCTTACCGTTCAGCTTACTTGGCTGGACGACGACCGAAGATGCCGCCGAAGATGCCGCTCAGCACGGACAGGCCAGCTTCGATCACTTCACCGATGCCGTTACCCAGGTTGGCAGCTGCGTCTTTAGCGCCTTTGATGCCAAAGTTTTCGATCAGCGCACCGATGCCGTTGCCTAATGCTTTTGCTGCATCAGCAATTGGACCTGCGCCAGAAACGTCCTGTAATTCGACTTTATTTAATTCTCTCATATTCATCATCCTTTTATATGACAGGTTTATATTTTTAACGTGAAGAAATAAATGGCATCCAAATTAAATTGGCCGGCCAAGCTATTCCGCCGACTACTCTTATCCAATGGGGAATTAAAATCAACAGAAAATACCGCGCGCATGATATTTTATGATGATTCCTGATATATGGTTGGAAATGTCCTTGTTTTTTCGCTCGGTGACAAATGTGCTTTGTATTTATTTCTGGACTTTAAAACATCCTGCCGGTTATATTTTATATAAATATCACGTTAGATGATGGTTTTGTGTTGACGATCTGTTTTTTATAATCTGTGGTTATACTTATATAGAAAATATATTTTCCTGTGAATTTGTTTTAATGAGCGGGATGATTTTGTTGGTTTTTTTATAGTGATACTGCAAAAACAGCTTGGATAATCGAAGGTGCTTGTATGGATACAATCGGCAGGGTTATTGAGGAGTTTTTTCCGGGGCGGGATATTTCTCCTCGCCGGCGTCAGTTAATTAAGTGGGTGTTTGGTGAGGAGAAGATTGCGCCCGTATTGCAAAAAGCCAAAGGAAAGCAAGGGCTTGATTGGGTTGATTCGGTGGTTGATGCCTTACAGTTGCGCTTTGAGGCACACAGTGGCGATTACGATAACATTCCCAGTCAGGGGCCGCTGATTGTCATTGCCAACCATCCTACGGTTATCGATGGTTTGGCATTAATGAGCACAATTTCACGCGTGCGTAAAGATGTGAAGATAATTGCTAACCATGTATTAACCTTCCTGTTTCCAGCAATAAAAGATATTTCTATCGGCATCAGAAATATGCACGGCAAGATGAGTCACCGGCAATTTAAAGAGATGAGCGACCACCTGGAAAAAGGGGGCGTTTTGCTTATTTGTCCGGCAGGCCGATTGGCCGGCCTGTCGCTGAGCGGGCTGCGGGAATCGGCATGGCATCCGGGTTTTATTCACCTGGCGCGGCGCACCCAAGCGACGTTGTTGCCGGTGCATATTCGCGGTATTAACAGCGTGTGGTACTACATGGCAGCGCTTGCCTGGCGCCCTCTGTCTAATCTAATGATTTTCCGAGAAATAGCCCGGCACCAGGGCAGCGTGCTGCGCATGAAAATCTGCCGGCCGATCGCCATTTCAGCCCTCAAGGTGGATAAGGCGCTGGAGGCATTGGCTGCCGACTGCCGGGTCCATCTTTTGAACGTCGGCACGGGTAAACCGGGTTTGGTGTCTACGCTGCCGGCGCTTGCGGTTCCGGAGCAGCGAAGCCTGCTGGCTAACGCAGTGAGTCGCTGTGAAGTGTTGAAAACGCTGGGTGATGGTAAGCAGGTCTATCTTTACCGCCATCAGGGCGAGGCGTATTCGCCTATTTTGCAGGAACTGGGGCGGCTGCGTGAAGCCTCATTCCGTGCTATGGAGATGGGCTCCGGTGAAAAGCGTGATAATGACGCTTACGATCTCGACTATTACCATGTGATTCTCTGGGATCCGCAGGCATTGGAAATTGCCGGCGCCTACCGCATTGTTCCTGCAGGTGAGCAGATCGCCAGACGCGGTGTGGAAGGTCTGTATAGCTATTCCCTGTTCCACTATACCCCTCCCTTAACGGACGACGTTGCCGAAAGTTTTGAGGTCGGCCGCGGATTTATTCAGCAGCAATATCAAAAAACCAATGCGCTGGATGCCTTATGGAAAGGTATTTTCTGTTTTTCTCAACGCTACCCCGATTATAAAAACCTGCTGGGGGTATTAACGATCCCGAAAAGTTATTCTGTTTCGGCACGACGATTGATTATTAATTTTTACCAATGCTATTTCTCCGCGTCGCATCCGGATGGCTTAATGATGGCAGATAGGCTCTTCCTGGATAGAGAATCCAACTCCCCGTTTTCCGGTAATGACTTTCGCGCCGACTGGAAGCAGTTAAATACGCTGCTGGATGAGGCTGGGCATCAACTGCCGTGGCCATTTAAACAGATGGCGCGCTGGTTTTATCTTGGCGGTTCAATGCTGGTTGGCTTCAGAGACGACCAACGCTTTAATTCTATTGCTGGGTTGAGTATTTGCAAACTGGCGTCGCTAAAGAAAAGTTATCAATCCCATTATATTTAAAACGGCGTGATTGTTTATCGAAGGGAATACGCCGACGCGTCTTGGTATATAGGAATGTCTTCAATGAACCTTATTGGTAAGGTTGTGCTGATTGCTGTTTTTTCTTTGCTCTGTTCTGGCTGTCGGGATTCGTCGTCCGATACGTTTTCCGGCTATGCCAACGGCGAATTCATCTATCTCTCTTATCACGCCAGTGAAAAGATTGAGCAGGTTCTGGTCAATAAGGGCGCTTGGGTCGAGAAAGGGCAGACTCTGGCCGCTATGGAGTCTTTTAATGCCGATAATGCGCTGCGCATAGCAGAGAAAAACTATATGGCCGAACGCGCTTTGCTGCAGGATTTGCGTTCTGGCGACCGTGATAAAGAGCTGGATGTGGTGCGTGCGCAGTTAACGCGGGCGCGTGCCGCAGCCAAGCTGGCCAAGCGCCAGCTGGAAAGAAATCAGCCTCTTTATGCCAAACATGTTATCTCCGCCACGGAGTGGGAGAGCATGGAGGCGGATTATGCGCAGAAGAGTGCGCAGGTTAATGAGCTGTCGCATCAACTGACCGCCAAGGCGTTGCCGGCGCGGCAGGAGCGGATTAACAATCAGTCGGCGCGGGTGGCGTCCGCCAGGCTGCAGCTGGACAAGGCGCGTTGGGATATGCAGCAAAGCCGGATCGTTGCGCCGCAGTCGGCATTGGTTTATGACGTTATCTACCGTCCCGGCGAGCGTCCCGCCGCAGGTAAACCCATAATCAGCCTGCTGCCGCCGGAAAATATCAAGGTGCGCTTCTTTGTGCCGGAGACCGGGCTGGCCGCGTTGAGCGTGGATCGCGCATCGATATTTTGTGCGACGGCTGCCCGCAGCCGATTGCGGGAACGGTTCACTATATCAGCCCGCAGGCGGAATACTCGCCGCCGGTGATCTACAGCACTGAACGCCGTGAAAAATTGGTGTTTATGGCCGAGGCGCGTCCGGAACTGGCGCAGGCGCAGCGGATGAAGATCGGCCAGCCGGTGCAGGTGAGGCTGGTTTCCGATGAATGATTGGTGCATTGACGTTCACAAACTGAATAAACACTTTGGCGCCAATCACGCGGTGAAGGATTTTTCTTTACGCATTGGCAAAGGCGAGATTTATGGCTTTCTGGGGCCGAACGGCAGCGGCAAAACCACCTCGATACGTATGATGTGCGGTTTGCTCACGCCGGATTCCGGCAGCGGTTCCTGCCTGGGGATGGATATTTTTACCCAGCGTGAAGCGATTAAGCGGCGCATCGGCTATATGACCCAGCATTTTTCGATGTGGGGCTGTTTAACCATCCGGGAAAATTTATTGTTCATTGCGCGCCTGCATAATCTTGACCGGCGCAAGCAGCGTATTGAGCGTGTGCTGACGGAGATGGGGTTGGTATCCCGTCAGCATCAGCTGGCAAAGGTGCTGTCCGGCGGCTGGAAGCAAAGGATGGCGCTGGCCGCCTGTATGCTGCACGAACCCGAACTGCTGTTTCTGGATGAGCCGACGGCGGGTGTCGATCCCAAGGCGCGACGTGAATTCTGGCAAACGCTGCATCGGCTGTCCGACGCCGGCATCTCCATTTTGGTCAGCACGCACTATATGGATGAAGCGGAGCGCTGCCATAAAGTGGCTTACCTTTCCTACGGCTCCCTGCTGGCCAGCGGCGCCATTGACGAGATTATCCAGGCGCAAAATCTCACCACGATCCAGGTGCGCGGCAGGGGGCTGACGGAGCTGGAAAGCCAGCTGCAAACCCTGCCCGAGATCGAGCAGACGGTCATTTTCGGCAATGCGCTGTATGTGACCGCCTGCAACGGCGAGCGGCTGCACGGTTTACTGACGGCGCGGTTGCCTGCGGGGTATGAGCTGTGCCGGGTGCCGACCCAGCTTGAGGATGCCTTTACCTACCTGATGAAGACTCGCGATGAAAAAACCAATGATTAACTTTTCTCTGACGCGCTGGCTGGGCGTGGTGATCAAGGAGATCCATGAACTGCGTCGGGATCGGGTGAGTTTCAGCATGGTATTCCTGACGCCGCTGTTCCAGCTGATCATTCTGGGTTATGCAGTCAATATGGATCCGCGCCATGTGCCGGCGGCGTTGCTGAACTATGATTCGGGGCATCTGAGCCAGGTGTTTATCAGCGCGGCGCAGAATACCCAATATTTCTCCCTGCAGCCGGCGGCGTCGGAGCAGGAGGCGCAAAAGGCTTTTGTCCGGGGCGATGTGATCTTTATCGTGACCATCCCTGCGGACTTCAGCCAGAAGATTTTGCGCGGCGAAAAGCCGCAGCTGCTGATCCAGAGCGATGCCATTGATCCGATCGCCGGCGGCAACGCGCTGAGCGCCATCGCGCAGGCGTCAAAGAACATGTTTCAGTACGATCTGCCGGAGTCGCTGCGGGGCAGGGAAGGGACGGAGAACGTTGAGCTGGTGGTGCACCGCATGTTCAACCCGGAAGGGATCACGCAGTACAACACCATTCCCGGCATTATCGGCTCGATCCTGAGCACCACCATGATCCTGATGACCGCGCTGGCGATCACCCGTGAACGCGAGAGCGGCGCGATCGAAAACCTGCTGGTATCGCCGGTGACGGGGCTGGAGGTGATCGTCGGCAAGATCACGCCTTATGTGCTGATCGGTATGTTCCAGTCGGTGATGATTCTGCTGTGCGCGGTATACCTGTTTAACATTCCGCTGCTGGGGAACGTGCTGTTACTCCTGACGGTGCTGACGATCTATATTTTCCTGTGCCTGTCGGTCGGCATTACCATTTCCAGCATCGCGCAAAGCCAGCTGCAGGCGTTGCAGATGTCGTCGTTCTACTTTATCCCCTCGGTGCTGCTGTCCGGCTTTATCAGCCCGTTTATCAGCATGCCGGTCTGGGCGCAGGCGATTGGCTCGTGCTTGCCGCTGACCTACTTTATTCGCTTAATTAAAGGGGTGATGCTGAAGGGCTACACGCTGGCGGAACTGCTGCCGGATTTGCTGCCATTGCTGGGGCTGGCGGCGTTGGTGATGTTTATCGGCCTGCGCTCCTACCGCAAAACGCTGGATTGAAGTATCGCGGAGGGGATAAAGCGCTATGCCGGACTGGACAACCGGCATAGCTCGATAAAGTACGGTTTATCATACCGCTGCGATGGATATGATATTAGTAAAATTTACCTAAGGTGACCCCATCATATATCATCTTCATTGTCATTACTGATGTTACGGCTATAAATATAGGTCTGACGATTTTATCACCATTATTTAATACGGCGCGGCTTCCTAATGTAGAGCCAATAATCTGTCCTATAGCCATAGTTATCCCCACTTTGTAGTTGACCTGTCCCATATAAATAAAGCAAAAAAGAGAAACCAGGTTGCTCGAGAAGTTTAAAGGTTTTGAATTAATGGATGCATTTTTTATGGTGTACCCGACTAGTGAGATAAAAGATATTACCCAGAGGGAGCCAGTTCCTGGGCCAAAAAATCCATTGTAAAAACCTAGCAGGACTCCCATCATTATCATAAACACTGGCAGGCTTATGATCTTTTTGCTCTCTTTATTTTCTCTGATTTTTTTAGAGAAAATGGTATAAATGAGAATGGCTGTCATTAATATCGGCAGTATGATATATAACGTGTCGTTAGGAATTGAGTTGACGAAATAACTACCAAGTATGGCGCCAATTGATGCCGATACTATACCTTTTAAAAGATGCTTGCCGTTAATCTTCCCATTGTTTTTGTAAATCAAGATGGATGTAAGTTCACCTATGCTTGATTGCAGCCTATTTGTTCCAAGAGCAATAACGGGGGGGAGTCCTAATATTAACATGGCGGGTGTGGATATCAGTCCACCGCCGCCGGCTATAGCATCGATAAATCCAGCAAATATTGCGATAAAGAATAGAATCACAATAATGCTGTCAGCAATATGTACCATATCTGTCATAAGTTATCACTTAATAAATTATAAAAGGATCAAACCAAGGAATCGTTAAGGGTAATGCGATGCATGATTCTAAGATGTCCGGTGTAGTCATTAACTGCATGGTGTTGAACTGCCCTGTTATCCCAGAGTACGATAGTTCCTTTCTGCCAGCTTACCCTTAATGTGAACTCTGAGTTTTTGATAAAACCCGTCAAATAATCGATGACTGGAAGGCTTTCTTCACGTGACATACCGACAAAGCTATGGGTGTGCTCTTGGTTTACATAGATACTGGATTTTTGGGTTATAGGGTGTTTCTTGATGGCTGGATGAATAGCCTTAAATGTTCTCTTCTCATTGTTAGCTAATAGATGTTTCGTTCTATCTTGGTCGTGCAAATCTGAAATGTAATTACATTCTAAATTGACAAGGAGTTGTTGAAATTTTTCAGATAACTTATCAAATGCCAATGTAGTATTGCTGAATACGGTATCTCCTCCAAGAGGAGGTGTTACTTCGGCGGATAGCATGGTGATATCTGGAGGCGCATCCAAATAAGTTGAATCAACATGCCACATACCGCTGAAGTTTTTTGTCTGCTCCGGATTCTTTTTTATTTGTACTATCTGCGGATAGCCCGGGATCCCATCAGAGAAAGGATACTTAGCAATAGAACCTAATTTTTCCGCAAAGGCCAGGTATGCATCATGATTCAAATGCTGTTCTCTGATGACGAGTAGTTTTTTTTCGTATAAGTACTCTTTCAATCGGGCAATACCCTCTTGTGCTAAATTTCGCAAGTCTATATTTTTTATCTCAAGACCAAAACTAGGGTTTAGTGGTGATAAATCCATTAGCTATATTTCTCTGTATTTGGTTAATGTTGTGACTGCCGCTACATATTTAGCACCTATTTTACTTTCCTGCAACATATTTGGTGAGGCTATCTTATTTGTTTCTGATGGTTATTATTTTGTTGGTTACTATGGTGAGGGGGCTTTCTGGTCCAAGGCGGGATGGGGATGAATACCAAAGCAACATGGTAGAGCTGTCTCATTTTTCCTTGAAGTTATCGTCCGTAATGCTGCAGCTTTGGTGAGTAAATGGCGGAGCGCCTTCCCTTCCCAGAAAACGAAAAACCCGCCATAGGCGGGTTGTTCTGAATAGGGAGGTCGGACTCGGACAACCGGCGCTTGCGCCGTGTTGAACAACGCTTTAGCGTTGACCCGCAGGGGGAGGCCGTTAGGCTGACTTATCGAACGGAGTAGTCCGTACTCCAGAAAACGAAAAACCCGCCATAGGCGGGTTCTTCTGAATATGGTGCCCGGACTCGGAATCGAACCAAGGACACGGGGATTTTCAATCCCCTGCTCTACCGACTGAGCTATCCGGGCAACGGGCAGCATTAAACCGTAAAGCCCGGTTGGCGTCAATCGCTTTATGGCATAAATATGAAAAAACAGCGTCGTTTGCTGGCTTTTCATGCAGGTTGCGTGAACTTTATCCTTAGGCAGGATAATCAGAGCGTTATCGAGCCGGGTAGCGCTGTAAATACGCTAGCTCAGGGCGCCGTGTTTGCGGCACTGGGCCACCTGCAGAATGTCTTCCGCCAGACGTTTGGCGACGGAAACATCCTGAAGCTGCCGTTTGATCAGCAATTTGCTCAGACAGCCTTCCTGAATCAGCTCCATCTGCTGGGCCACCATATCGGCGTCGTCGGCGTCCATTTCCCGCAGCAGGTCGCGGGTCAGCGCCAGCGAGCTCATCTTCTGCTGCTCTGCCAGCTGGTGGATCGGGTGGTCGCCTTCCGGGAAGAAACTGCAGGCGGCAATAAACAGGCAGCCGGGATAGCGGCCGTTTTGCACGTATTCCGCCAGCACGTCATAGCGCGCCAGCAGCTTTTGCTGCGGCGTCAGCGCGTCATCCAGCAGTAGCTGCCGACGCCAGGCGTCGATCTGCTGCCCGTGGTGGCGCAGGCAGTCATACAGCAGGGCCTCAGCATCCGGCCAGTAGGGCTTGAAATCCGCAGGTTGTACGCTGAGCTTTTCTGCCAGCATCTCCAGCGTGGTGTTTGCCAGACCTTGCTGCTCCAGCAGTCCCAGCGCGGTATCAAGAACATGTTCGCGTTGCACCTGTGTTCCCCTCTAAATTCTACTTCTGCCACTTCAGTGTCGTTTACCGCACAGTTTTCTGCAAATGTGCGTTAAACGTCTGGGCGTTCATAAAACCGGTAACGCGATTGGCCGTTTGCTCATGGCCATTACGGTCAAAGAACAAAATGGTGGGCAATCCCAATACCTGCAGATGTTTTAACAACGCCGCCTGTTCAGCGCTATTGGCGGTGACATCGGCCTGCAGCAGCACCGTATCGGCCAGGCTGGCCTGCACGCCGGCGTCGCTGAAGGTGTACTTCTCAAACTCTTTGCAGGCGACGCACCAGTCAGCGTACAGGTCCAGCATCACCGGTTTGCCCTGCGCCTGCTGCAGCGCCCGATCCAGCTGCGCTACGTTGCTGATGCGGGTGAACGCCAAATGCGGCTGGGCGGCCTGCTGTGCGGCGCCGGGGCCAAACGCCCAATCCTGCAGCGGGCGGGCGGCGATCACCGCCGCGGCCAGCAACAGCAGCTGCAGCGCGCGGGTCCAGCCGCGTGAGCTTTTCAAACTCAGCGCGAAGGCCCAGCCGAAGAACGCCAGGCCGAGCAGGCTCCACAGGCGCAGTCCCCACAGATCGCCGATCACCCGCTCCAGCAGGAACACCGGCAGGGCCAGGATCACAAAGCCGAAGGCCTCTTTGACGTACTGCATCCACGGCCCGCTGCGCGGCAGTAGCCGGTTGCCGAACAGCGTGACGATAATCAGCGGAATGCCCATACCCAGCGCGTACAGATACAGCGTCCCGCCGCCGGCCCACATATTGCCGCTCTGGGCGATATACAGCAGGATGGCGCTGAGCGGCGCGGTGGTGCAGGGGGAACAGATCAGCCCGGCCAGCGCGCCCATCACAAACACGCCGAACAGCGAACCGCCGCGCTGGGTGTTGCTCCAGTTGGCCAGCCGCGTCTGCAGCGCAGAAGGCAACTGCAGCGAATAGCAGCCAAACATCGACAGCGCGAGGGCAATAAACAGTACGGAGAGGCCAATCAGCACGTACGGATGCTGCAGCGCCGCCTGGAACTGCAGGCCGGCGGCGGCCACCACCAGACCCAGCAGCGTATAGGTCAGCGCCATGCCCTGCACGTACACCAGCGCCAGCAGCAGGATGCGGCCGCTGCTGTGCGGCCGCTCCCGACCGAGGATAATGCCGGAAATCAGCGGGTACATCGGCAGGACGCAGGGGGTAAACGCGATACCGATGCCGATCAGCAGCGCCCACAGCGGTGAAAACGGCAGGCTGGCAGGCGCAGGCGTTGCCGGCGCCGCACTGGCTGGCGTCGCAGCGGATGACGCCGCCACGGCGTCCAGCGGGATCACGCGGGTTTCCGGCGGATAGCAGAACCCGGCGGCGGCGCAGCCCTGATAGGTGACGCTCAGGCTGGCGTTCTCCGTGGCCTGCAACAGCGTCAGCGGCAGCTGTAACTGCTGCTGATAAATTTCGGTCTCGCCGAAGAACTCATCTTTATGAGCGATACCCTGCGGCAAACTGAAATCGGCCAGCCTGGCCTGCTGCGGCACCAGTTTAATCTGCTGGCGATACAGGTAGTAGCCGGGGCGGATCTGCCAGTTCAGCGTCAGCTGCCGGCCCTGTTGCTGGAAGTCGAAGGCAAACGCCCGATCGACCGGCACAAACTGGTTGCCGCCGCCGTTGCCAAACAGCGAGGCCTGCACCGTCTGCGGCAGGAAGAACAGGCTGCAAAGCAGGAAAATCAGTTTAATGATGCGTTGATCCATAACAAATAGTCTTTATCTCCGGCCATCACCGGCAGCACCAGCAACTCGGGCGTCTGGTACGGGTGATGTTGTTTCAGATAGCTGAGCAGGGCGTCTTGATGCTGGCGATTGCTTTTGAACAGCATCTGGACTTCGTACTCCTGTTCCAGTTTCCCTTCCCAGTAATACAGCGATGACGCGCCGGGCAGCAGCGTGGCGCAGGCGGCCAGCTTTTCACCTAGAACGCGGGCCGCCAGCTCTTGGGCGCTGGCCTCATCCGGTGCGGTACAAAGTATGACGACGGCTTCGCAATCAGACATCTTGACTCCCTCTCAACCCGATTCTCTGCAGAGCACTATACCCTGAAGCCCCGGCGGCTAGAAGGCGAGTTTATCACCAGCACAGAGGAGGGGGAAAAACGGGGCCTGACGGCCCCGCGGAGAGTTACAGCAAAATACCGCCCAGCAGGAAGCCGAGCACCACGGAGAGGATGACGCCGATGGTGCCGGGAATAAAGAACGGGTGGTTAAACACGAAACGGCCGATGCGGGTGGTGCCGGTATCGTCCATCTGCACCGCGGCGACCAGCGTCGGGTAGGTCGGCAGGATAAACAGGCCGGATACCGCGGCAAAGGAGGCGACGGCGGTCAGCGGGCTGACGTTCAGCGCCAGCGCCATCGGCATCAGCGCCTTGGCGGTGGCGGCCTGGGAGTAGAGCAGCGCCGAGCAGAAGAAGAAGATCACCGCGAGCAGCCATGGGTGCGCCTGAATCACGCTGCCGGCGGTCTCTTTGATCCAGCCCAGATTCGCCTGCACGAAGGTATCGCCCAGCCAGGCCACGCCCAGAATACAGATACAGGCGCTCATACCGGCCTTGAAGGTGCTGGAGTTCAGCACGGCGTCGGTGTCGACGCGGCACAGCAGGGTGGTCAGGGTGGCGACGCTCAGCATGATGATCAGAATGGCGTTGGTGGTGTTCATCAGCGGTTTGGCCACCAGTCCCAGCCCCGGGCTGTTGATGATGGCGTAGGCCACCACGCAAAGTACCCCCAGCAGGAACAGCAGCACCGACGACTTGGCGCGCGGTTTAATCTCCATCACCTTGTTGCCGCGCAGGGTTATCAGGCCTTCTTCCAGCCGCTTCAGGTAGACCGGGTCGTTGGACAGTTTGGAATCGAACAGCCAGGTGACCAACAGCGACATCAGCAGCACCGCCAGGAAGGTCGATGGAATGACCACCATCAGCAGATGCAGATAGCTGACGCCGTGGCCTTCCATCACCGAGGACATATACACCACGGCGGCGGAAATCGGCGATGCGGTGATGGCGATCTGGGCGGAAACGACGGCGGTAGACAGCGGACGGCAGGGCTTAATACCTTGCTCTTTCGCCACTTCGGCAATCACCGGCAGCGCGGAGAGGGAAATATTGCCGGTGCCGGCAAAGATGGTCAGGAAGTAGGTCACCACCGGCGCCAGAATGGTGATGTGTTTTGGGTTCTTACGCAGTAACTTCTCGGTTTGCTGGACCAGATAGTCCATGCCGCCCGCGACCTGCATCGCGGAGATGGCGGCGATGACCGCCATAATGATGGAGATTACGTCAAAGGGTATATTGCCCGGCTTTACGCCGATCATCGCCAGTACTAAAACCCCAAGGCCCCCTGCAAAGCCAATGCCGATACCGCCCAGTCTGGCCCCGAGAAAAATGGCCAGCAGAACGATGATCAATTCCACCGCTAACATAGTGTTGCTCCTCACAATTAAAGTTTTTTATATCCGCCATTTTTCAGGCTGCCGTTTGCCCGGCCGTACGTATCCGCCGTTCCATCGACGTGTTCGCTGCGCCGTGACGGGGGCGCGACAACCCGAATTACTTTGGTTATATGAAAATGAAACGTTAAAAATTTGTGGGCGCTAGAAAGTAAAAAGGCACGCTATCCAGAGGATTTAGCGTGCCTTTCGGGCTACCGGATGTATCTGTTATTGTTCGTTTTCATCTGTATAGCGTTTTGCTTTATAGGCCGGATGTTTTAGGTTTTCGACGGAGAAGATGTCATCCAGTTCGGCTTCCGTCAACAGGCCGCGCTCCAGGACTACCTCACGCACGCTCTTACCGGTTTCCGCACAGATCTTACCGACGATGTCACCGTTATGGTGGCCGATAAACGGATTCAGGTAGGTCACGATGCCGATAGAGTTGAAGACGTAGTGCTCGCACACTTCCTTATTGGCGGTAATGCCGTTGATGCATTTCTCCAACAGGTTATAGCTGGCGTTGGTGAGGATGTGGATAGACTCGAACATCGCCTGGCCGATCACCGGCTCCATCACGTTCAGCTGCAGCTGACCTGCTTCGGATGCCATGGTAACGCAAGTATCGTTGCCGATCACTTTAAAGCACACCTGATTGACCACTTCAGGCACTACCGGGTTAACCTTGGCCGGCATAATGGACGAGCCCGCCTGCAGTTCCGGCAGGTTGATTTCATTCAGGCCGGCGCGCGGGCCGGAGGAGAGCAGGCGCAGGTCGTTGCAGATTTTGGACATTTTCACTGCCAGACGCTTCAGCGCGCTGTGCACCATGACGTAAGCGCCGCAGTCCGAGGTGGCTTCAATCAGGTCTTCGGCCGGCACGACCGGCAGGTTGCTGACTTCCGCCAGTTTCTGCACCGCCAGCTGCTGATAGCCGTCCGGCGTGTTCAGCGCGGTGCCGATAGCGGTGGCGCCCAGGTTGACTTCCAGCAGCAGCTCCGCGGTGCGGCGCAGGTTGCGCGTCTCTTCGTTCAGCAGCACGCTGAAGGCGTGGAACTCCTGGCCCAGCGTCATCGGCACCGCGTCCTGCAGCTGGGTGCGACCCATCTTCAGGATATTTTCAAACTCTTTGGCCTTACGCTCGAAGCCTTCACCCAGCTGGTTGATGGCGTCGATCAGCTTCATCACCGAGGCGTAAACCGCAATGCGGAAACCGGTCGGGTAGGCGTCGTTGGTGGACTGGCTCTTGTTCAGGTGATCGTTCGGGTTCAGGTACTGATATTCCCCTTTCTGATGCCCCATCAGCTCCAGGCCGATATTCGCCAGCACTTCGTTGGTGTTCATGTTCAGCGAGGTGCCCGCACCGCCCTGGAAGACGTCCACCGGGAACTGATCCATGCACTTGCCGTTATCCAGCACCTCATCACAGGCCAGGATAATGGTGTCGGCGATCTTGCGCGGGATGGTTTTTAGCTCTTTATTCGCCAGCGCAGCGGCTTTTTTCACCATCACCATGCCGCGGACAAATTCAGGAACATCGCTGATTTTGCTGTTGCTGATATAAAAGTTTTCAATCGCACGCAGAGTGTGAACACCGTAGTAGGCATCTGCGGGTACTTCACGTGTTCCTAGCAGGTCTTCTTCAATACGAATGTTGTTTGACATGAGAACCTTCTCTATGTTGCTGCCGAATTATAGATTTTGTTAGCTAATTTATGTCGCCGTGAGCGCCGGCGGCCGCAGTATCAACCGCAGCGGCCGGAGCTGCGCCGATCATATGCTGCTTCGCAATAAATGAGTGAACACAGATCACTATCTGGAATTTCAAAAGCCACAGTTTTTGCATTGTGTGATCTGTTTCACATTTATCAGTGTAGCTATTTAAAAGAGACAAGCCGGTTGAAAAGCCGATCGGATACCCTCATTGTAATTAACTCGACCTGTTTTATCAGGCCACTTTATTGTTCTCGTATGCGCCCGGGGCGGGTACGCGAAGCTATCTGATAGGAGAGCACGGTGCGCTGGTTACCGTTTTTACTGATATTTCTGCTGGTCTACATTGAAATATCGTTATTTATCAAAGTCGCCGCCGTATTGGGCGTCGCCGTTACCCTGCTGCTGGTGATTTTCACCTCCTGCGTCGGGATATCGCTGGTGCGCAACCAGGGGATGAAAACCTTTGTGCAGATGCAGCAGAAGCTGGCAGCCGGCGAAAGCCCGGCGGCCGAAATGGTGAAAAGCGTTTCGCTGGTGATGGCGGGGTTCCTGCTGCTGGTGCCGGGGTTCTTTACCGATTTCCTCGGCCTGCTGCTGTTGCTGCCGCCGGTGCAAAAAACGCTGACGCTGAAGCTGATGCCGCATCTTTCGGTTTATCGTCCCGGCGGCTGGGGGCCAGGCGGCGATGCGGCCAACGGCAACACCTTCGACGGCGAATTTCAGCGTAAGGACGATGAACGCCACACGCTGGAACACCGTCCGGATGAGCACGACAAGCGCGACGATCGTTAACAGATGCTTTTCTGTTCATTAACAACATATCACTACGCGGCCGACCGGCCGCGTTTTTGTGTCAGCGATCGCAGTTAGCCCATTCGTTAAAAATTTTTTTTCCCGGCCCCCTTGAAGGGGGTTGGAATGCCCCCATTTCAAAACCCACGAGGCCGGTAAACATGAGAATCCGGTGCACAACCCTAAATCTGATACAGACCTTCTTACAGGAGAGCGTTCAATGAGTATTCGTCCATTGCATGACCGCGTTATCGTCAAGCGTAAAGAAGTTGAATCAAAATCTGCTGGCGGCATCGTACTGACTGGCTCTGCGGCGGGTAAATCCACTCGTGGCGAAGTAGTGGCCGTTGGCAAAGGGCGCGTTCTGGAAAGCGGAAATATTCAACCGCTGGATGTGAAAATCGGCGACATCGTGATTTTCAACGACGGTTACGGCGTGAAAGTCGAGAAGATCGACAATGAAGAAGTGTTGATCATGTCCGAAAGCGACATCCTGGCAATTGTTGAAGCGTAATTACGCTTTATCTTCTGAACTGAAAAGAATTGAAGGGAAATACCAATGGCAGCTAAAGACGTAAAATTCGGCAATGACGCACGCGTAAAAATGCTTAACGGCGTGAACATTCTGGCAGATGCGGTAAAAGTCACCCTGGGCCCGAAAGGCCGTAACGTAGTGCTGGATAAATCCTTCGGCGCGCCAACCATCACCAAAGACGGCGTCTCCGTTGCGCGTGAAATCGAGCTGGAAGACAAGTTCGAAAACATGGGCGCGCAGATGGTGAAAGAAGTGGCTTCCAAAGCGAACGACGCTGCGGGCGACGGCACCACCACCGCAACCGTTCTGGCGCAGGCTATCGTTAACGAAGGTCTGAAAGCCGTTGCTGCGGGCATGAACCCGATGGATCTGAAGCGCGGCATCGACAAAGCGGTTATCGCTGCGGTTGAAGAACTGAAAAAACTGTCCGTACCTTGCTCTGATTCCAAAGCTATCGCGCAGGTCGGCACCATCTCTGCAAACTCCGACGAAACCGTGGGTAAACTGATTGCAGAAGCGATGGAAAAAGTCGGTAAAGAAGGCGTTATCACCGTTGAAGAAGGCACCGGCCTGCAAGACGAGCTGGACGTGGTTGAAGGTATGCAGTTCGACCGCGGCTACCTGTCCCCATACTTCATCAACAAGCCGGAAACCGGTTCTGTTGAGCTGGAAAGCCCGTTCATCCTGCTGGCTGACAAAAAAGTTTCCAACATCCGTGAACTGCTGCCAGTACTGGAAGCCGTAGCGAAAGCCGGCAAGCCGCTGCTGATCGTGGCTGAAGACGTTGAAGGCGAAGCGCTGGCGACGCTGGTGGTGAACACCATGCGCGGCATCGTGAAAGTGGCTGCGGTTAAAGCGCCAGGCTTCGGCGACCGTCGTAAAGCCATGCTGCAAGACATCGCAACCCTGACCGCCGGCACCGTGATCTCTGAAGAGATCGGTATGGAGCTGGAAAAAGCCACCCTGGAAGACCTGGGCCAGGCAAAACGCGTTGTGATCAACAAAGACACCACCATCATCATCGATGGCATCGGCGACGAAGCGACCATCCAGGGCCGCGTTGCGCAGATTCGTCAGCAGATCGAAGAAGCGACTTCCGATTACGATCGTGAAAAACTGCAGGAGCGTGTAGCTAAACTGGCGGGCGGCGTTGCCGTTATCAAAGTTGGCGCAGCGACTGAAGTTGAAATGAAAGAGAAGAAAGCCCGCGTTGAAGATGCCCTGCACGCGACCCGTGCTGCGGTTGAAGAAGGCGTGGTTGCCGGCGGCGGCGTTGCGCTGATCCGCGTAGCGAGCAAAATTGCCGAGCTGAAAGGCGACAACGAAGATCAGAACGTAGGTATCAAAGTTGCGCTGCGCGCGATGGAAGCACCGCTGCGTCAGATCGTGATCAACGCCGGTGAAGAAGCTTCCGTTATCGCCAACAGCGTGAAAGCGGGCGAAGGCAGCTACGGTTACAACGCTTACTCTGAAGAGTACGGCGACATGATCGGCATGGGTATCCTGGATCCAACCAAAGTGACCCGTTCTGCACTGCAGTACGCGGCATCCGTGGCTGGCCTGATGATCACCACCGAGTGCATGGTTACCGACCTGCCGAAAGAAGATAAAGCCGACATGGGCGCTGCAGGTATGGGCGGCATGGGCGGTATGGGCGGCATGATGTAATCATCCCCCTTCACGCTTGCGTGAGTGAAAACCCCGGCCTGGCGCCGGGGTTTTTTTTATCTCTGAATAAAGGGTTCAGGCGATGCGGAATAGCGGACGCGTGTTTTATCAGGCCGCAGCGGCTACCTGTTGCCGGGCTCTGCCAGAGTTCAGGCGGCGATGGAGCGGCAGGGCATGTCTCAGTGTTCAGCGCGGCGCATACATTTCATGCGCTTAATCATTAGTAACGCTCATGAAATATATCACGTTAACCCATGAGTAAACGTTCCAGCGCATCGTTTCGTTCTTTGTTCTCTTCACTTAGCCGCGAGGCGTAAAAAGCACAGTTATTATCATTGGTAACCGACTTTTTAATCATATGCCTCAACGCATTTATATCGCCGCCTTTAACGCCACAGCCTATTCTTTCGAGAGAGCTTGCGTTTTCGAACTGATCAAAGGCTTTTGGGTAGATTAACTGAGGTATGCCGTTTTTAAGCAGTTGGGCACTGGTGCCGATGCCGCCGTGGTGAATGGCAAACAGACATCCTTTGATGCTATCCATATTAAGGTAAGGTGTTCTGATGACATTTTCTTCAACGTGGATGCTGTCGAGGGTGGGGGTGACCAGTACACATTTCAAACCTTCATCTTTCAGACTGCTTAAGACATGATTTATGCCTGCTTCATCAGACAATGCCCAACTGGTGAAGAAAACCACCGTTTTTTTGTCCACAAAGCGGTTGATTATCGGAGCGTGGTCTAATGTCCGGTTTTTATTTAACAGGAACCCCATATAAAATCCGTGCTGCGGTTTTTTTTCGTAGAACCAAGGCTCATACAAAATAATAGGATTCAAGCGCCTATCTACCAGGTCGGTATAGATGTTTTTATCGGCTGGGAGGTTCTCTGATTTTCTTATCGAGGCGATGACCTCCTGTAACAGCGGAGAAACCAGGCGGCGTCTAAAGAGTTCAGCCTTCAGGTTCAATGAGGTGCCGAGCTTTCTTTCCAACCAGCTAATAAATTTCCCCGGGCAGAGTTTAAGGTTGGCGTTGGTAAGGCTTATCGGGAATCGTTTTAACGAATATTTTTCGCTAACCACCTTGGCTGAGAATACCCAAAGAGAATGAATAATTACACAATTATCATTTACCAACCTCTCGATTGAATGAAACATACCAACCTGATAATTAGCCATGTATGCAGATATTTTTATTAATGAGGTTTTCTTCTCCCATAGCTGGCTGTCACGTACTGAACGGATAAAGTCCTCTTTACTGCCTACTGCTGAAAAGGAAAGATTGCGAGACTCAACGTAATCTTTGAAGTATTCATTGGTAAGTATATGCACATCATGGTTTCTTTCTTTTAATATCGCGCCAATTTCGATGCATGGGTAAACATCGCCAGAGGACCCCAGGGCGCATATTATCACTCTCATATCACCATCCTGTCTTGTCGAATCAATATTTTAGTTTGTTATCCAAGGCTTTCCTGCCTGTCCAATATTCACTGATTGATTTTTGCTGTTATTTAATGGCTTCTGCACCCAGAGAATGATCGGAGGGGCTCTTAAGCGACATCTCAGCGATTGAACCGCATAAATACTTAGCGTATTAATATTTGCCAGCGTCCTTTATCGGTCAGCGACCCGCCGTGTCACCTTAAAAACATTAGATACATTAATATATGCTATGGCGCAGGAATTTGCCTAAGAAAAGACTCGTAACCGTCACTTTTTTTAATTTCTTTATGGATGCTCGTAACATTATGAATACTATGAAGTTAAGTTTTACGTCATCCGTTCTTCGGCGCATTTATCCCGATGCCGTTTGGCTGGCGGTTTTGGATTGGGGACGATTCTGGCTGGCCTGGGGCGGGCGAGTTTGCTGACGGGAGCGCGCGGCTTGCCGCATCGGTTGCACGGAGCGTATCGGCGGGCAGTTGGCGGTGTTGATTTTTACGAGGCGCTGGCGCACAGGGTTTGGCGATATTTTTACCGGCCGGACGGAATTAGCGTGTAAACTGTTACCTCATCAACTGTCGCTCTATGCGTTGACCAAGTATACGTGGCAACGGAAGCTTAAGAGGTAGCATTGCTTTCTGATAAGCTTTTGCGTAATTCTCAACATTATATGGGGAACAAGATGCGGACTACAGCCTTACTGGGACTTTCGGCGGCGCTGCTGCTGGCAGGATGCAGCACCACTCATCAACTGACCAGCGCAGGTCAGCAGGTTAAATTTACCGATACCAAACCGGCGGCGGAATGCCAGCTGGTGGGGGAAGTCACCGGCACGCAGAGCAACTGGCTGTCCGGCAGTAATGCAGAAAGCGGCGGCCTGCGCGGTGCGGCCAACGACCTGCGCAACAAGGCGGCTGAAATGGGCGGCAACGTGATTTACGGTGCGACTAGCCCGAGCCAGAATCTGCTCTCCAGCTTCGCCCTCTGGACAGCAAAATGATGGGCCAGGTTTATAAATGCCCATAACGGCCCCGGGCCGTTAACCACCGAGATAAAAAAAGAGGAGTGCCTGGGCATTCCTCTTTTTTTCGCTTAAGGCTGCGGCGCCGCGTCTTGCGTCAGCCGCAGATCCAGCGGCGTTTTGCTCGGCTCGCCGCCGATTTCGCGCGTCAGGCGCGGCACCAGATAGCCGGATACCTTGCTCAGTAGCTGCTGCATGATGCGGCGCGCCTCGTCATCGCTGACCATAAAGTGGGCGGCGCCCTGCACCTTATCCAGCACATGGATATAATAGGGTAGAATACCGGCGTCAAACAGGGCGTTGCTCAGCGTCGCCAACGTATCGGCGTCGTCGTTCACGCCGCGCAGCAGCACGCTCTGATTAAGCAGGGTAACGCCGGCACGGCGCAGCTGCGCCATGCTGGCCGCCAGCGCCGCATCAATCTCATTGGCGTGGTTAATGTGCGTCACCATCAGCACCTGCAAACGCGAGCGGGACAGGCGCTGGCAGAGCTCAGGCGTGATGCGCGCCGGGATCACCACCGGTAAACGGCTGTGGATGCGCAGACGTTTCACGTGCGGGATGGCTTCCAGCTCGCCGATCAGCCAGTCGAGCTCATGATCTTTTGCCATCAGCGGGTCGCCGCCGGAGAAGATGATCTCGTCCAGCTCCGGCTGTTGGCGAATATAGTCCAGCGCCTGGCGCCAGTTGGCTTTATTACCCTGGTTATCCTGATAAGGGAAGTGGCGGCGGAAGCAGTAACGGCAGTTGACGGCGCAGCCGCCTTTAACCAGCAGCAGGGCGCGGTTGCGGTATTTGTGCAACAGGCCGGGCACCACGCTGCGCTGTTCGTCCAGCGGGTCGGTGGTAAAGCCGGCGGCGGTCACGAACTCATCGCTGGCGGTCAATACCTGGCGCAGCAGCGGGTCGGCGGCGTCGCCGGTACGCATGCGGGCAGCGAAAGCGCGCGGTACGCGCAGCGGGAACAGGCGGCGCGCATCGCGTCCCTGAGGCAGTTCCGGATGTGTGTTCAGTGACAGAAGCCGCAGCAATTCATCGGGGTCGGTAATAACATCGGCGAGTTGATGCAACCAATCTTCTCTATCTGCGATGTTTTGGGTTACAATATGTGCCATTTTTTTGGCTAAGCTACCAATTTAAAATTCAGAGGGCCATTATGGCGACTTATTCTAGCAACGATTTCCGTCCGGGTCTTAAAATCATGATCGAGGGCGAACCTTACGCTGTGGAATCCAGCGAGTTCGTGAAACCAGGTAAAGGCCAGGCTTTCGCACGCGTTAAAATGCGTCGTCTGCTGACCGGCACCCGCGTAGAGAAAACCTTCAAATCCACCGACTCGGCCGAAGGCGCGGACGTGATGGATATGAACCTGACTTACCTGTACAACGACGGTGAGTTCTACCACTTCATGAACAACGAAACCTTCGAGCAGCTGGCTGCGGATCAGAAAGCCATCGGCGACAACGCCAAGTGGCTGCTGGATCAGGCAGAGTGCATCGTGACCCTGTGGGACGGCCGTCCTATCGCCGTTACCCCGCCGAACTTCGTTGAGCTGGAAATCGTTGATACCGATCCAGGCCTGAAAGGCGATACCGCAGGCACCGGCGGCAAACCTGCCACGCTGTCTACCGGCGCCGTGGTTAAAGTGCCGTTGTTCGTACAGATTGGCGAAGTGATCAAAGTTGACACTCGCTCTGGCGAATACGTATCACGCGTTAAGTAAGCATCAAAGCGGGGGAGTCATCGGATTCCCCCGTTTTATTTTAATCCCTTGATAGTTGGCAGAATTTGCATGATGAAGAAAACTCTGTTGGCCGTTATTTCCCTGACGCTGCTGCTGTCGCTCAGCGGTTGCAACACCTTCCGCGGCTTTGGCCAGGACGTTCAGCATCTTGGCGGCGCGATTTCCCGCGGTGCGAGCTAAATCGCCTCCCGTAACAGCCGCCCCATTTCCTTGCGCAACGCCCGCCAATATTGACTACGCTTAGAGAGCCGTATCTTTTCATCACTGATAAATAAGGAAGTCTTATGCTGAAGAAAAGTATCCTTGCGATGTGCTCCGTGCTGTTCCTGTTTTCGCTGACCGCGTGTAATACGACCGAAGGCATCGGTAAGGATGTTCAGGCCGGCGGCGAGGCGATTCAACGCAGCGCGCAATAGCGTCATGCTCTAATGTCTGTGGTATTCCATTAGCAATCACGGGCGTTGTTCTCTGTTCCCCGGCGGTGGAATACCCTGTATATACTGCGGCAGCGGTATATTCCGCAGGCGCCATTTTGGTTATATAATCCCTGCTTCACCCTGCCAGGTTGGACGACCTTCCTGCGCTTCCTGATGTCCGGGGACGACCCCACCTAATCCTGGAGCCGTTTCATGGCGTGGATCATTCTTGTTTTTGCCGGTTTACTGGAAGTTGTCTGGGCGATAGGCCTGAAATATACCCACGGTTTTACCCGTCTGACGCCAAGCATTATTACGATAGTTGCGATGGTGGTCAGCATGCTGCTGCTGGCGAATGCGATGAAAACGCTGCCGGCCGGCACCGCCTACGCGGTATGGACCGGCATCGGCGCGGTGGGCGCGGCGGTGATGGGCATGATATTGCTGGGCGAGTCGACCAACCTGATGCGCATCCTCAGCCTGTGCCTGATTATTGTCGGGATTCTGGGGCTGAAATTCAGCAGCCATTGAGGCGATAAACGCAGAGGGCGGCCGGATGGCGTGGCCGCCCGTTGAGGGTTTACAGCGTGACGACGCCGATCAGCGTGACGACGCTGAGGATGGCCGCCAGGCCGTAGAATACCCACTTGCCGGCCGGCACGTGGATTTTCAGGTCGTGCATCGCGTGATGGATGCGGTGCAGACCACACCACAGCGGCAAGATGATCATCAGCAGCAGGAACAGACGGCCGACAAGGCTCTGGCAGAACGCCAGTACGCGCTCATAGCCCAGCGCTTCACCGGGAAACAGCCCCAGCGGCAGCAAAATGCCCAGCAGCAGCACGATCACCGGGGCCACGATGGCGCCCCACATGCCGCCGGCGCCGAACAGGCCCCAGAAAATCGGCTCGTCGGAGCGTTTAGGTGCGTGGTTAATCATATTTCCTCCCAATTACAGTAGCGCGACGGCGAGAACGACCAGCGTGAGCAGAATGGTCACCGCCCACAGGGCTTTGACGATCGGGCCGGGGCCCATCTTTTCGCCGTTGACCACGATATTGGCCGCCTTAGGCGCCAGATCGAACCAGGTTTTGGTATGCAGCAGCGCCGCCAGCAGAGCGATGATATTAATCAGCAGCACCAGCGGGTTTTGCAGGAAACCGACGAACCCTGCCCAGCTTTCCGCGTCGCCCTTCAGGGAAAAGACGCCGTAAATCATCAGGATGCTGAACCAAACCGCCGGCACCGAGGTGCCTTCACGCAGCATATAGAAGCGGTAGAACCCAGTTTTTGCCACCAGTTGGGCGCCATGGCGCGCACATAAGGCTTACGTTGTGTTGTCATTGCACTCTCCTCTCCCTTATTGCGGCTTCAGCATGGCTATCATAAAGTCGGTGGCGCTTTCAACTTTGCCCTGTTGAATCGCGGCGGCCGGGTCGACGTGTTTCGGACAGACTTCAGAGCAGTAACCGACAAAGGTGCAGCTCCAGACGCCGTTCTGACCGTTGAGCTGCGGCATACGCTGCTTTTTACCGTGGTCGCGGTTGTCGAGGTTATAGCGGTGCGCCAGCGTAATGGCGGCCGGGCCGATAAACTCAGGGTTCAGGCCGAACTGCGGGCAGGCGGCGTAGCACAAACCGCAGTTGATGCAGCCGGAGAACTGGTGGTACTTCGCCATCTGCGCCGGCGTTTGCACGTTGGGGCCGTCTTCCGGTTTGCGTTCATTGCCGATGATATACGGCTTGATGGCCTCCAGGCTTTCGATAAAGTGGGTCATATCGACCACCAGATCGCGTTCGATCGGGAAGTTGCCTAGCGCCTCGACCTTCATGCCGTCGGCGTAGTCGCGCAGGAAAGTTTTACACGCCAGCTTCGGCACACGGTTGACCATCATGCCGCAGGAGCCGCAGATCGCCATGCGGCACGACCAGCGGTAGGACAGGTCCGGCGCCAGGTGATCCTTGATATAACCCAGCGCATCCAGCAGCGAGGTCTGCTCGTCATAAGGCACGC
The DNA here is from genome assembly GCA_901472405.1 of Serratia rubidaea. GTDB lineage: Bacteria > Pseudomonadota > Gammaproteobacteria > Enterobacterales > Enterobacteriaceae > Serratia_B > Serratia_B rubidaea. The sequence continues at coordinate 373,181 of LR590463.1, forward strand.
TATAGGTCGCGAAATGCGGTGCGTCATCGCTTTCCGGGTTATAACGCATGACCTCGATTTTCAGCGTTTTCATCTCAGCCATTCGCCTGCTCCTTCTCCTTTTTCTCCTGCGCATCGGCCTCGGCGCCATAGACACGCTTGGCCGGCGGCAGCTTGGTAATTTTCACATCGCTGTACTCCAGGCGCGGCGCGCCGTCGGCGTTGTGGAACGCCAGCGTATGTTTAAGGAAGTTGACGTCATCACGCTCGGTGCAGCCGTCATCCAGCCGCTGGTGGGCGCCGCGCGACTCTTTGCGGTTAAAGGCGGAGTGCGCCATGCATTCCGCCACGTTCAGACCGTGCTGCAGTTCGATGGTGTACAGCAGGTCGGTGTTGAATACGCTGGAGCGGTCGGCAATCCTGACGTGTTTCACGCGCTCCTTCAGCTCCGCCAGCTTGTCGATGGTTTTCTGCATCAGCTCCGGCGTCCGGTAGATGCCGCAGCCTTCTTCCATCGACAGGCCCATTTCGTCGCGGATCGCCGACCAGCTTTCGTCGCCTTCCTGTGCCAGCAGGTCGTGGAGGCGCTGCTCAACGTCGCGGCTTTGCGCCTCCAGCGCGCCGCCGTTGGCCGGCGCGCTCTCCTGCGCGCGCTGCGCGGCGTGTTCGCCCGCCACGCGGCCAAACACCACCAGTTCCGCCAGCGAGTTGGAGCCGAGCCGGTTGGCGCCGTGCAGACCGACGGATGAGCATTCGCCCACCGCATACAGACCCTTGATGCGGGTTTCGCAATTCTGGTCGGTTTCAATGCCGCCCATGGTGTAGTGCGCGGTCGGGCGCACCGGAATCGGTTCTTTCACCGGGTCGACGCCGACGTAGGCCTTGGCCAGTTCGCAAATAAACGGCAGACGTTCGAGCAGCTTCTTCTCGCCGAGGTGGCGCAGATCCAGATACACCACGTCACCGCGCGGCGTAGCGATGGTGCGGCCGGCGCGCCATTCGTGCCAGAAGGCCTGGGAGACTTTGTCGCGCGGCCCCAGCTCCATATATTTGTTCTTCGGCTCGCCGAGCGGCGTCTCCGGCCCCATGCCGTAATCCTGCAGATAGCGATAGCCGTCTTTGTTCACCAGAATGCCGCCTTCGCCGCGGCAGCCTTCGGTCATCAGGATGCCAGAGCCGGGCAGGCCGGTGGGGTGATACTGCACAAACTCCATATCGCGCAGCGGCACGCCGTGGCGGAAGGCGATGCCCATGCCATCGCCGGTCACGATGCCGCCGTTGGTGTTGTAGCGGTAAACGCGGCCGGCGCCGCCGGTGGCCATCACCACCGCGTTGGCGCGGATCTGCACGCGGGTGCCTTCCATCATATTGATGGCGACCAGGCCGCGCGCCTGACCGTCATCGACCAGAATATCGAGGACAAAATGCTCATCAAAGCGCTGGATTTGCGGGTATTTCAGCGAGGTCTGGAACAGGGTGTGCAGCATATGGAAGCCGGTTTTATCGGCCGCGAACCAGGTGCGTTCGATCTTCATGCCGCCAAAACGGCGCACGTTGACCGAACCGTCTTCCCTGCGGCTCCATGGACAGCCCCATTGCTCCAACTGGGTCATTTCCCGCGGGCATTGGTGCACAAAGTGATCCACCACGTCCTGTTCGCACAGCCAGTCGCCGCCGGCGACGGTATCGTTGAAGTGATAATCGTAGGCGTCGTGCGCCTGGGTGACGGCGGCAGAACCGCCCTCGGCGGCCACCGTGTGGCTGCGCATGGGGTAGACTTTTGACACCAGGGCAATTTTTAAGGCGGGGTTGGCTTCCGCGGCGGCGATCGCCGCACGTAAACCCGCGCCCCCGGCGCCAATAATGGCGAGATCGGCGTTAAAGGTTTGCACTGCACTCCTCCAGTATTCTTGTCAGAACGGCTGATTAACTTTCAATGCTTAAAATTCAGGAATAATTCGGATGCTAATTAAACGCCGGTAATTTATGGCGTTAGCCCCACGCACAGATAACACCCGGCAAATATAGGGCTTTAATATACCCAAAGTTGAGTAGGTGAAATTTGATGTGATCGATTATTTTGTCGATTAGTGCGCTTGCCGGAGGCCCGACTGTAAAAAGCGGCGTCTTGCTCCCATTTCGCTTCTATTTGTCTTATTCGCAGCGGTTTATATAGCCGTTATCGTTTTTATGTTTTTAATTGGCGGTCTTGCTGCTGCAAGAATTTGTTTGCCCGGCGGGATGCGAGTAGACTGCATGCCCTGTTTGATTTCGGAGTAATTACCATGAGCGAAGCGGCAAGCTGGCAGCCAAGTGCACCTATCGCCAATTTGTTGAAACGCGCAGCGATTCTCGCTGAGATCCGGCGCTTTTTCGCCGATCGCGGCGTATTAGAGGTGGAGACGCCGGCGATGAGCCAGGCAACCGTCACCGATGTCCATCTGGTCCCGTTCCAGACGCAGTTTGTTGGCCCGGGCGCGGCGGATGGCATGACGCTGTACATGATGACCAGCCCGGAATATCACATGAAGCGTCTGCTGGCGGCCGGCAGCGGCCCGATTTATCAGTTGGGGCGCGCCTTCCGCAATGAAGAAGCCGGACGTCACCACAATCCTGAGTTCACCATGCTGGAGTGGTACCGGCCGCATTACGATATGTACCGGCTGATGAATGAAGTGGATGACTTATTACAGCAGGTGCTGGACTGCGATAGCGCGGAAACCCTCTCCTATCAACAGGCGTTCCAGCGTCATCTGGAGATCGACCCGCTGTCGGCGGATAAGGCGCAGCTGCGTGAAGCCGCCGCCAAGCTGGATCTGAGCAATATTGCCGAGACGGAAGAGGATCGCGATACGCTGCTGCAGATGCTGTTCACCTTCGGCGTAGAGCCGCACATCGGCCGTGAGAAGCCGGCGTTCGTCTACCATTTCCCGGCGTCGCAGGCGGCGTTGGCGGAGATCAGCACCGAGGATCACCGCGTGGCGGAGCGTTTTGAGGTGTACTTTAAGGGCATTGAGCTGGCGAACGGCTTCCGCGAGCTGACCGACAGCAGTGAACAGCGTCAGCGTTTTGAGCAGGATAACCGCAAGCGCGCCGCCCGCGGCCTGCCGCAGCAGCCGATCGACTATCACCTGCTGGAGGCATTGAGCCACGGTATGCCGGAGTGCGCCGGCGTAGCGCTGGGGGTGGATCGTCTGGTGATGCTGGCGCTGGGGGCGGAAAGCCTGAGTGACGTGCTTGCCTTCCCGGTGACGCGCGCCTGACGGGCAGCCTGTTGCACAGGGCAATAAAAAGGCCGACATCGATGATGTCGGCCTTTTTTATGCTTACAGCCCGCCGGAGTCGCGCTTGGTGCTCGGCGTCGGCGTGGAGGAGACCGCGCGGCCGTCGTGATTGGTAATGCGCGACAGGGTGTCGGTGCGCACCTGGAACGGCGGGTAAGGCAGGGTAATGCCGTGCTCGCGGTAGCCGGCCAGGATCAGCTGGTGCATCTCGTGGCGCAGCGGCATACGGTGGCCCATTTCGGCGGCGTAGATACGCAGTTCGAAGATCTGAATACCCTGCTGCAGATCCACCAGGTAGACTTCCGGCGGCGGGGTATCCAGCACCAACGAACAGCGGCGGGCGGCGTCGGTGAGGATTTTAGTCACTTCCTCGCTGTTGGCCTCCGCCGGCGCCGGCACGGTCAGCACCACGCGGGTGATGGCGTCGGACAGCGACCAGTTGACGAACTGCTCGGTGATAAACGCCTTGTTCGGCACGATGATCTCTTTGCGGTCCCAGTCGGAAATCGTGGTGGCGCGGGTATTGATTTTGGTGACGCTGCCGGTCAGGTTGCGGATCGTGACGGTATCGCCGATGCGGATCGGTTTTTCAAACAAAATGATCAGGCCGGAGATAAAGTTGGAGAAGATCTCCTGCATACCGAAACCGAGGCCGAAGGTCAGCGCGGTGACCACCCACTGCAGTTTCGACCATTCGATCCCGATCCAGGAGAAGCTGAGGATGGCGCCGATCAGCAGCAGCAGATATTTGGTGATGGTGGTAATGGCGTAGCCGGTGCCGGGGGACAGATCCAGGTGCTGCAGCACCGCCAGCTCTAGCAGCGCGGGCAGGTTGCGCACCAGCTGGGTGGTCACCATGATCACCAGCACCGCGATCAGCACCGCGCCGAGGGTGATCGACTGGACGCTGTCCACGCCGTTGCTGGTGGAGGTCACATTCCACAGCGAGATATTTTCCAGGAAGGCGAAGGCGGAGTGGATCTCCGACCACAGGAAGATCACCGACACCAGTGCGATCATCGTCAGGATCGAACGCACCAGCCGCAGCGACTGGGCGCTGATCGCATCCAGATCGATCTCGGTTTCATCGATATCGATGCTGCCTTCATTACTGCCGGTAACGTGCGTATTACTGGTTTCATCCTCGCCGCGCGCACGCTGGGCCAGAATTTCGGCGCGCCGCTGTTTGGCGCGGTCGAAGGCGATGCGCCGACGCTGAATCAGCATCCAGCGGCGGATAATGTGGTAGACCACCAACAGGAAGAACCAGATGGCGACCGAGGTTTCCAGCCGCGCCAACAGCGCCTGGGCGGTGGCGAGGTAGCCGATAGTGGACGCCAGCGCCGCCAGCAGCGGCGCAGACATCAGTACGCCCCACAGCGCGGTGTTCACCATGTTTTCGCCGGAGCCTTTCTTATCCAGATAGAGCGGGATACCGGCGCGCTTGAGGCTGCTGGTCACCAGCAGCAGGGCGACGCACAGCAGGATAAAGCACAGGCGTCCCAGGGTATTGGAGAACTCGCGGTCGTTGAGGTTATCGAAGGTGATCAGCGCCATAATCAGCGGCACAATCAGCCAGATAGACATCTTGTAATAGCGCATGGCGCGTGAAACCTGCCGCACCGGCCAGCCGAAGTGCACGATAAACAGGCCGCGCGGGTGGGCGAAGGTGGCGCTGATCATACAGACCCACAGGATCGGCAGGGTGGCGGTTACGCCGTCGCCGATCGCCACCGCGACCGGATAAGGCCAGGCGTTCTGCAGGCCGAAGCCCAGCGCCGCCCATAGCACCGGCAGCGGCAGCGCCACCAGAATCGACCAGAAGACGTTGCGCAGGGTCAGATAGAACTGATCCTGAGTGACCTTGCCGACCTTACTGCTCGAACGTTCCAGAAATGCGTGGTAGTGCTTGCGGGTGCTGATACTGAATATCACCAGCAGCAGGGCGCCGAAAATGGGCACCAGCGTGCTGCGGCTGGTCACCATCATCACAAAGGCGCCGCTCAGCTGCGACAGGGTATCCAGCGACAGCAGGCGGGTCAGGTCGTGCGCCACGTTGATCGGGTAGGCAAGCGTCAGCGGGCTGACGTCCGGCACCCAGAACAGATAACGGTGGGTGGCGTCTTTGATTTCGTTGAGCGCGTCGACCAGCTGCGTGTTGGCCACTTTCAGCTTGGTCAGCTCCAGAATTTGCGTATCGCAGCCGGACAACAGGGAGTTAAGCAGTTCGCGCTGGGTGCGCAGCTGCGCATCGATAATCTGCTTCTGGCCCGGCGTCAACTCGGAGCCGTCGTCCTGCTTGATGCTTTGTGCACGCTGCGGCAGTTTTTCCAGCTGGTTTTCAAACTGCAGACGCTGGACGCGCAGCTGCGCCATATCGCTATCCAGCTGCTGCGGCTTGGGCATTTCCGGCAGCGTCGACACCTGTGCGCGCAGCGTTTCGCCCAGCACCGGCGATGAGCCCAGCCACTGCGCCTGCTCGATGATGGTGCTCATCGCCTGACGTACCTGCAGGGTTTGCGAGGCGGCCTGGCGCTGCTGCGAAGAGATCAGATCCATACGCTGCGCCTGATTATTCAGCGCGGTGGAGAGTTCGCGGTTAATTTGCAGCTGTTCGCTGATGCTTTTCGGCAGTTCGCCGCTCTGTTCGGCCAGCTGTTCGGTTTTTTTCAGCGCCAGTTCGGCTTCGCGCTGGCGTTGGTTATTCAGGTTATTGCGCAGCGCCTGCAGCTGAACATCCAGCTTTTCATGCCGCTTTTTAAACACTTCGGCGCGCATGCGCGCCAGCTCCTGCCGGTTATTGGCCGACAGCTGAGCGAGATCCAGCTCGTTGACTTTGGCCTTGCGCGCGGCGGCTTCGGTCTGCAGCAGGTAAAGCTGCGCCAGCGCCTGCGGCTTGGTCGGGTTCGGCGGTAGCGCCTGCAGGCGGCGCTGGGTTTCGGTCAGCGTGCGCCGGGCTTCGGTCTGCTGCTGCGGCAACTGGCCGAGCGAGTCGCTGATTTCACGCGAACGGTCCTGCTCCTGCTGCATCAGGCGCGCCTGCTCCAACAGCTGGCTGCTGGTCTGCAGGATTTGCTGTTCCAGCTCGCTGGTGGGCAGATTGTCGCCGTTCGGCAGGATTTTAGCGCTTTCAACCGCTAACTGACGGCGCAGTTGCTGCGCCATCTTGGGAAAGTCGTCGATTACTTTCTGGTACTGTTCCGTACGCGTCAGGGATTCGGTGCGTTCGGCCAGCCGGTTGAGGGCGCTTTGCAGCGCCTCAAACCGTTTCCGCCTGATTGGCTGCGTTTTTGTTGCTTTCTGCCTGTTTCAGCTCCTGTTTGAGCTGCGACTCGCTGGGCAGCGCCGCCGCCAGCGCCGGCTGAGCCAGTAAACAACCGAGCAATAACGTGGTGATAATCAGGCGCACGACATCATTCCTTTAGGTTTGCGGCGCTTCTGCCGCGTCGCGTGCGGTAGCCGCTTCGGCAAAGGCTTCACCCATACGGGTCACGGTGCCGTTGTTCAGGCGCGGTTCGAAATGCACGCTGTTGGCGGTAAACAGGTTGATCACCGTCGATCCCAGCTTAAAGCGGCCCATCTCTGCGCCTTTTGCCAGCGTCACCGCCTCGTCTGCGCCGGCCGCCGGGTAGGTCCAGCGCTTGATGATGCCTTCGCGCGGCGGGGTTACGGTGCCGGCCCATACGGTTTTCAATGCTGCCGACGATGGTGGCGCCGACCAGGATTTGCACCATCGGCCCGAATGCGGTGTCGAAGACGCAGATCACGCGTTCATTACGGGCGAACAGGTTAGGCACGTTGGCGGCGGTCAGCGGGTTGACCGAGAACAGGTCGCCCGGCACGTAGATCATCTCGCGCAGCACGCCGTCGCACGGCATATGCACGCGGTGATAGTCGCGCGGCGCCAGGTACGTGGTGGCGAACAGGCCGTTGCGGAAGGTGTCCGCCAGCTGGTAGTTACCGGCCAGCAGCGCCTCGAGGCTGTAGTGGTGCCCCTTGGCCTGGAAGATCTGATCGTCGCGGATCAGGCCAAGCTGGCTGATGGCGCCGTCGGCCGGCAGCGCCAGCACGTTAGCGTCGCTGACGACAGGACGCGCGCCGTCGCGCAGCGGACGTACGAAGAATTCATTAAATGTGGCGTATGAGGTCAAATCCGGGTTCTGCGCTTCCTGCATATCCACGCGGTAATAGCGGGCGAACAGTTTTACCACCTGCTGTGTCAGCCAGCCGGCCTCTTTGTCTGCGCCCCAGCCGGCCAGACGGGTCAGCGCCAACTTCGGCAGCCAGTATTGTAATTTGATTTTGATGCTATCCAGCACGTTAACCTCTTAAAAAGGGGGTAAAAGGCGCGCATTGTAACGACCCGCAGATCGCTGTCAACGTTCGCCCGATGGTGTTAACCGTTGGCGTCCAGCAGGTTCTTGCGAACCTTGACCTGCGCCATACTTTCCAAAATGCGGTGATAATTGTCGAAGCGCTCTTCGGCGATATCGCCGCGCTCCACCGCGGCGCGGATGGCGCAGCCGGGATCGTTGTCGTGCTTGCAGTCGCGGAACTTGCAGCCGCCCAGGTAATCGCGGAATTCGACAAAGCCCTGGGTGATTTGTTCCGGCTCCAGGTGCCACAGGCCAAATTCGCGCACCCCCGGCGAGTCGATCACATCACCGCCGTGTTGGAAGTGGTACAACCGCGCCGCGGTGGTGGTGTGCTGCCCGAGGCCGGAGACGTCGGAGACGTCATTCACCAGAATCTGTTCGTCGGACGGCGGCAGCAGGGCGTTCAGCAGGCTGGATTTCCCGACGCCGGACTGCCCGGCAAAAATGCTGATGCGTCCCGCCAGCGCCTGTTCGAACTCCGCCATGCCCTCGCGGGTACGGCTGGACACTTCCAGCACCCGGTAGCCGATGTGGCGGTAAATATCCATCATGCCGTCAACCAGCTGGCGCGCTTCCGCGTCCAGCAGATCGATTTTGTTCAGCACGATCAGCGGCTCGACATCCAGCGTTTCGCAAGCCACCAGGTAGCGATCGATAATGTTCAGCGACAGCTCCGGCAGGATCGCCGACACGATCACGATCTGATCGATATTGGCGGCGATCGGTTTGACGCCGTCGTAGAAATCCGGCCGCGTCAGCACTGAGCTGCGCGCATGCACGGCTTCGACGATGCCTTTTACCCCTTCATGGCTGCCAAGGCCGGGGCGCCATACCACGCGGTCGCCGGTCACCAGCGAACGCAGGGTGCGACGAATATTGCAGCGATGCTGGCTACCGTCTGCTGCTTCAACGTCGGCGTGCATGCCAAAGCGGCTGATGACGATCCCCTCTTGCGGTTCACCCAATTGGCTATCGTCCAGTTCCGGTTTGTTATCAGTGCGCTTCAGGCGGCGCTGATGGTTCGCCTGCACCCGGCGTTGTTGACCTTTAGACAGTTTGTTTTTGCTCACTGCGCCTCACTCTTCGGCTTTATATCGCTCTATCGCTCGTTGCGACTAAAAAGACTATGATACACGCTATTTTATATTAAATAACCGTTGTTGGCTGCCGCGCGCCGTTGCGGAATATTTGCCGTCGCCGGCCGGCGCAGGGTTGTCTTGAGGCTTACAGGCAGGAACTATCATGACCGCAAACGAAAATAACCTGATTTGGATCGATCTGGAGATGACCGGTCTGGATCCCGAGCGCGACCGTATTATCGAGATTGCCACGCTGGTGACGGACGCCAATCTGAACATTCTGGCGGAAGGGCCGGTAATCGCCGTTCATCAGTCAGATGAACAGCTGGCGTTAATGGACGACTGGAACGTGCGCACCCACACCGGCAGCGGGCTGGTGGAGCGGGTGAAGGCCAGCAGCATTGACGATCGGGCGGCGGAGCTGGCGACCATCGCGTTTCTTGAACAGTGGGTGCCGGCGGGCAAATCGCCGATCTGCGGCAACAGCGTGGGCCAGGACCGGCGTTTTCTGTTCCGCTATATGCCGCTGCTGGAAGCCTACTTCCACTACCGCTATCTGGACGTCAGCACGCTGAAGGAGCTGGCGCGCCGCTGGAAGCCGGAAATTCTGGCCGGTTTTAAAAAGCAGGGCACCCATCAGGCGCTGGACGATATCCGCGAATCGGTGGCGGAACTGGCCTATTACCGTGAGCATTTTATTCAGCTGTAAGCCGGCAAGGGCCGTTAGACGTTCAGAAAATGCCGCTTTTCGCCGCTTAATTCGCCATATTGGCGCATTAAGCAGCAATCAAACAAAAAAAGCGATTTTTTGCGTTTAGGGGCTTGCGGCAAAAAGGAATTCTCGTATAATGCGCACCCCGTACCGATGAAGAATTTCGAAAAGTTCAGCTATCGATACGACGCGGGAATAGCTCAGTTGGTAGAGCGCAACCTTGCCAAGGTTGAGGTCGCGAGTTCGAGCCTCGTTTCCCGCTCCAAATTCAGCAATGTCGCAGTTTGCGGCATGATGAGTAACAAGCAGTACCAGTAGTAACCATGCGACGCGGGAATAGCTCAGTTGGTAGAGCGCAACCTTGCCAAGGTTGAGGTCGCGAGTTCGAGCCTCGTTTCCCGCTCCAAAATTTCAAAGGCCATCTCCATTTTTGGCCGGATGCTGTGAAGCATCTCTTGTGTGCGGGAATAGCTCAGTTGGTAGAGCGCAACCTTGCCAAGGTTGAGGTCGCGAGTTCGAGCCTCGTTTCCCGCTCCAATTTTCTCCCCCTTTAAACGTCACCACATCGCCCATCAGCGATGCGAGCGCGTCTCTTCTGTATTATTCATGCGGAAAATCTTGTAAACAGAGTTATCCACAGGCTGAGCGGGTAATACCTCGTGGACAAAAAAACAACGTTACCAGAATGAAATATTTATCTTTTTGATTTTTAATAGTATTTATTTATTTGAAAACGTTACCCCGATCACTTGCTCTTTTTGTGACGTTTGAAAGACAACGGGTTTTTATTTTTATGCACAAGTCCACAGGCTACATGGTGAGGCGGATGATAGGTCTGCCATTGGCATCAGGCGTCCCTCGGTAATCCCTTTTCTACTGCGCGTATTAATCGTTTTTTCTGCGGGCTCTGCACCTCAACGCGGTGTTCGGCGCGGCGGGCCAGCTGTTGCTGCAGCGCCCACTCGATATGTTCATCCAGCAGTTCGCTTTGCCCCAGCCGGGTGCGCAGGGCGGTGACGACCTCTTCCTGATACGGCGCGTTGCCAAGTGCGACGGCAATATTACGCAGCCAGCGCAGATGGCCGATGCGGCGAATCGCCGATCCTTCGGTGATGCGCAGAAATTTTTCCTCGCTCCAGGCGAACAGATCGATAAGCTGCGGTGCATGCAGCGCCGCGCGCGGGCTGAAGTCCGCTTCGTCGGTCAACTGCGAGAAACGGTTCCACGGGCAAATCAGCTGGCAGTCGTCGCAGCCGTAGATACGGTTGCCCATCAGCGGACGAAACTCTTCGGGGATCGCCCCTTCCAGCTCAATGGTCAGATAAGAGATGCAGCGGCGGGCGTCAACGGTATACGGCTCCACGATGGCGCCGGTCGGGCAGGTGGTGATGCAGGCCACGCAGCGGCCGCACTGCTCCTCTTGCGGCTGGTCGACCGGCAGGGGCAAATCAATCAGCAGTTCGCCGAGGAAGAACCATGAGCCGGCTTCCCGATTCAGAATCAGTGAGTGTTTACCAACCCAGCCAAATCCCGGCCTTGGCGGCTAACGGGCGTTCCATAATCGGCGCCGAGTCGACAAACGGACGGAAATTCAGTTCGCCGCAATACTGCTGGATCTGTTCGCCGAGCTTTTTCAGGCGCTGGCGCAGCAGCTTGTGGTAGTCACGCCCCAGCGCATAGCGGCTGACATAGCCGAGCTGCGGGTTGTTCAGCGTGCTGGCGAATGCCGCCTTGGCCGGCAGGTAGTTCATACGTACGCTGATCACCCGCAGGGTGCCGGGCAGCAGCTCATGTGGCCGGGCGCGCAGCATGCCGTGGCGCGCCATCCACTCCATTTCTCCGTGGTACTGTTTATCAAGCCACGCCTGCAGTTTTGGCTCTTCAGCGCTGAGATCGGTATCGCAAATGCCAACCTGCTGGAAGCCTAGCGATTGCCCCCATTGCTTGATATGTTGGGCGAGTTGATGGAGATCGAGAGGGTGTGTCATGACGGGCCATAGTGAGAAACAATACGCTGTCAGTTTACCACACTCTGTCTGGCCTGCGGACTGGATCAGACAGGCGGAGCCGTTAGCGGCCGCCGCCGCCGGTATTTCGCTGTACGAACTGATGCTGCGTGCAGGTGCTGCGGCTTACCGTCTGGCCGGCGTTTGCTATCCGGCCGCGCGCCACTGGCTGGTGCTGTGCGGGCGTGGCAATAACGGCGGTGATGGTTACGTGGTCGCGCGGCTGGCCGCGGAGGCCGGCGTGCGGGTGACGCTGATCGCCGGCGCAGGTTCGCGTCCCTTGCCGGCTGAGGCGGCGATGGCGCGTCAGGCCTGGTTGGATGCCGGCGGTACGGAGCTGGCGGAAGACAGCCGCTGGCCGGCGGATATCGACCTGATTATCGACGGTCTGCTGGGCAGCGGACTGACCAGCGCGCCGCGCGCGCCGGCGGCGACATTAATTGAGGCCGCTAACCGCAGCGGGCTGCCGATTGTGGCGTTGGATATTCCCTCCGGGCTGCTGGCGGCCAGCGGCGCCGCGCCCGGTGCGGCGATCCGTGCCGCTCACACCATGACCTTTATCGGGCTGAAGCCGGGACTGCTGACCGGCCAGGCACGCGATTGGGTCGGGCAACTTCATCATAGTACGCTAGGATTATCTGAATGGCTGGCGCAGCAACCGGTGCAGATTCAGCGCGTTAGCGCTGCCGATCTGGCAGGATGGCTGCCGCCGCGGCGCCCGTGTTCGCACAAAGGCGAACATGGACGCTTGCTGTTGGTCGGCGGCGATCGCGGCTTGGGCGGCGCGATACGTATGGCCGCCGAAGCGGCGCTGCGCAGCGGTGCAGGATTGGTGCGAGTGCTTACTCACATTGATCATGTGGCGCCGCTGCTGACCGCGCGCCCCGAACTGATGGTGCAGGCGCTGGATGATGAGGCCCTGCAGCGGGCGTTGGCGTGGGCCGATGTCACGGTGATTGGCCCGGGCCTTGGTCAGGAGGCGTGGGGTCGGAATGCGCTGAAAGTTCTACAATCCAGCGATAAACCAACGTTATGGGATGCCGATGCGCTTAACCTGCTGGCATTAAATCCCGAGAAGCGTCAGAATCGTGTTATTACGCCGCATCCCGGCGAAGCGGCGCGGCTCTTGGGCTGCAGCACCGCCGAAATTGAAAGTGATCGCTTACTTGCCGTGCACCGTTTGGCGGCGGACTATGGCGGCGTTGCGGTGCTGAAAGGCGCGGGAACGCTGATCGCCGATGAGCACGGCGCGATGGCGATTGCCGACGTCGGCAACCCCGGCATGGCGTCCGGCGGCATGGGCGACGTGCTGGCGGGCATTATCGGCGGATTGCTGGCGCAAAAGCTCTCGCTGTATGATGCCGCCTGCGCCGGTTGCGTGGTCCACGGCGTCGCCGCGGATAGCGTGGCGGAAAAACAAGGAACCAGAGGGTTGCTGGCGACCGACTTACTGCCGGCGATCCCTTATTACGTTAATCCTCAGTTGGCAAAATAGATATTATCGAATGAAAGAACTCGTGTTACCTCTGCCGGATGAGGCAGCGACGGTTGAATTGGGGGCCGCGTTGGCGCAGGCGTGCGATCGGGCCAGCGTCATTTATCTCTATGGTGATTTGGGCGCCGGTAAAACGACCTTCAGCCGTGGTTTCCTGCAGGCGCTGGGCCATCAGGGCAATGTGAAAAGCCCGACCTATACGCTGGTGGAGCCTTATGCGCTGGAGCCGCTGTCGGTCTATCACTTTGATCTGTACCGGCTGGCCGACCCCGAAGAACTCGAATTTATGGGCATTCGCGACTACTTTGCGCAGAATGCCATTTGCCTGGTGGAGTGGCCGCAGCAGGGGGCCGGCGTATTGCCGGCGCCGGATCTGGCGCTGCATCTGAGCTACCAGGATCAAGGCCGGGAAGCGCGTCTGGACGCGCTGTCCGACTACGGCAGCCAACTCATCGACCGAATCCACGGGTAACAGGGATGACGCCAACATGATGTATGGACTAAAGAAATTCCTGAGCATGGCGCTGATCGTCGTGATGGGGCTGTTCGGCCCGTCGCTGGCGCTGGCGGCGTCATCGTCGCTGGCGGATATCAAAGTCACCAACGCCCAGCGGGAAGCGACCGTTGCGGTCAGCTTTAACGGCCCGCCGGCCTATGCGTTCTTCCCGCTGCACGGGCCGGAGCGCGTGGTGCTGGACGTGAACCAGAGCGGCAAAGTCAGCGGCCTGCCGCTGAACTTTAGCGGTCAGAATCTGGTGAAACGCATCCGTTCCAGCGCGCCGAAAGATGCGCAGAGCGTGCGTTTGGTGTTTGAACTGACGCAGCGAGCAAAAACCCGCGCCGTCACGCGGCAGAACGGCAACGTGTATACCGTGGTGTTCACCATTACCGCCACCGGCGGCAATAATAATGTGGTGCGCCAGGCGCCGGCGCCGGCACCTGCGGCCAGTAAGCCGCTGGTCAGCAAGCCGGTGGTGACGAAAACGGAAGAGCCGGTGCGCCGCGTGGCGCCGTCCAGCTCATCCGGCAGCAACCCGTTTAAGGAAAAACCGACCGTGGTGGCCGGCACCGCGACGGCGGAAACGCCGCGCAGCAGCCGGGTATCTGCCGGTTCGGGCAACCGCGTGGTCGTGGCGATCGACGCCGGCCACGGCGGTCAGGATCCCGGTGCGCTGGGGCAGAACGGGCTGCGCGAAAAGAACGTGACCATCGCCGTTGCCCGCCGCCTGGAGGCGCTGCTGGATGACGATCCGATGTTCAAACCGGTGCTGACGCGTACCGGCGACTACTTTGTGTCGGTAATGGGCCGCTCGGAAGTAGCGCGCAAGCAGGGGGCCAACGTGCTGGTGTCGATCCACGCGGACTCGGCGCCGAACCGCAGCGCGACGGGCGCCTCGGTGTGGGTGCTGAACAACCGCCGCGCCAACAGTGAAATGGCCAACTGGCTGGAACAGCATGAGAAACAGTCCGAGCTGCTGGGCGGCGCAGGCGATCTGCTGGCCAGCAACCAGGCGGATCCGTATCTCAGCCAGGCGGTGCTGGACCTGCAGTTCGGCCATTCGCAGCGCGTGGGGTATGACGTGGCGGTGAAGGTGCTGAGTGAAATGCGCACCATCGGCGTATTGCACAAGAGTCGTCCGCAGCCGGCCAGCCTCGGCGTGCTGCGTTCGCCGGATATTCCTTCCCTGCTGGTGGAAACCGGCTTTATCAGTAACCCTTCGGAGGAGCGACTGCTGGGCAGTAGCGACTATCAGGAGAAGATTGCCAAGGCGATTCATCGCGGCCTGCGCAGCTACTTCCTGTCGCATCCGCTGCAAGCCGACCCAAAGGTGGAAAACCGACCGCTGGACGTCGCAGCGGCGGTTAATACGGCTTCACCAGACGTCAGCAGCAGTTACCGGGGTAAAAACGCAGACTCACGTTGTGCGCAGGGGGGAAACGCTCTCTGCGATTGCCCGCCGTTACGGCACCAGCATGACGGCGCTGCATAACCTTAATCATTTGAAAAAAGACGGCGTCTGGGTCGGACAGCGCCTGAAAGTACCGGCGGCGGGGGCCGCCGCCGGTACTCAGCGCAGTGCGAAAACCGCCGGCGTCAGCAAGACGTCGCGGCATAAGGTGGTGCGCGGCGATACGCTGTCGTCCATTGCCGCGCACTATGGCGTTAGCGTCACCGCCCTGAAAAGCGCCAATCGTCTGAAGTCGGACGTCGCGCCGCTGGATCGGACGCTGACCATTCCGCATACCTGAACCATCAAGGGGAACCCGCATGTCAATCCAGGTGTTACCGCCGCAGCTCGCTAACCAGATCGCCGCCGGGGAAGTGGTTGAGCGCCCGGCGTCGGTGGTGAAAGAGCTGGTGGAGAACAGTCTGGATGCCGGCGCCACGCGCATCGATATCGAGATTGAACGCGGCGGCGCCAAGCTGATCCGCATTCGCGATAACGGCTGCGGCATTGGTAAAGAGGAGCTGGCGCTGGCGCTGGCGCGGCACGCCACCAGTAAAATCACCACGCTTGACGATCTGGAAGCGATTATCAGCCTCGGCTTTCGCGGTGAGGCGCTGGCCAGCATCAGCTCGGTATCGCGTCTGACGCTGACCTCGCGCACCGCTCAGCAGCAGGAGGCCTGGCAGGCTTACGCCGAAGGGCGCGAGCAGGCGGTGACGGTCAAGCCGGCGGCGCATCCGGTAGGCAGTACGCTGGAAGTGTTGGATCTGTTTTACAACACGCCGGCGCGGCGCAAATTTATGCGCACCGAAAAAACCGAATTCGGCCATATCGACGAAGTGGTGCGGCGCATTGCGCTGGCGCGTTTCGACGTGGCGATCACCCTCAGCCACAACGGCAAGCTGGTGCGCCAGTACCGTGCGGCGAAGGAAGAGAGCCAGTATGAGCGCCGCCTGGCCAGCATCTGCGGCCGGCGTTTTTACAGCATGCGCTGGCGGTTTCCTGGCAGCACGGCGATTTAACCATCCGCGGCTGGGTGGCGGATCCGGCCGGCGCGCGGGCGCTTGGCGATATGCAGTACTGCTACGTCAACAGCCGGATGATGCGCGACCGGCTGATCAACCACGCGATCCGTCAGGCGTATCAGGACCAGCTGCAGGATGAGCAGCAGCCGGCTTACGTGCTGTATCTGGAGGTTGATCCGCATCAGGTGGACGTCAACGTGCACCCCGCCAAGCATGAGGTGCGTTTCCATCAGGCGCGTCTGGTGCATGATTTTATCTATCAGGCGGTGACCACGGTGCTGCAGCAGGTGGGGCAGGCGTCGCTGCCGCTGACGGAAGAGACGCCGCAGGAACCGGCGCCGGCCTGGCAGCCGGAAAACCGCGTGGCCGCCGGCGGCAATCACTTTTCCCAGCCGGCGGCGGAGAGCGCGCCGCGGCGTGAAACGACGCCTGCCGCGCCGGTGCGCGAGCGGGCGCCGCAGAGCTATCACGGCGCGGCGGGTTATCAGAAGCGTGAAGGCGAGCTGTACGGACGCCTGATGCAGGCAACGCCTGAAGCGTCGCCGGCCGCCGCCGCCGAGAAACCGCCGCTGTTCCCGCCGGCCAAGACGACGCCAACGCCGCAGGAACCGGCGCTGGCGGGCAGTCAGCACGGCTTCGGCCGGGTGTTGATGGTGTATCCGCCGTGCTACGCGCTGGTGGAACAGCAGCAGCGTCTGTCGCTGCTGAATCTGCCGGTGGCTGAGCGCTGGCTGCGCCAGGCGCAGCTGACGCCGCCGGAAGAGGGATTGCGCCCGCAGCCGCTGCTGATCCCGGTCAAACTGACGCTGGAGAAAGCGGAGGTTGCCGCCTGTACGGCGCATCAGGCGCTGCTGGCGAAAATGGGGATGGAGCTGCAGGTCGATCACGGCCGTGTGACCCTGCGCGCGGTGCCTTTACCGTTACGCCAACAAAATTTACAAAAGTTGATTCCGGAACTGTTAGGCTATCTGGCCGACCATAAAGCGATGTCGCCTGACGTGCTGGCCACCTGGTTCGCCCGCCATCTTGGCAGCGAGCATGAGCAGTGGAACGCCTCGCAAGCGATACAATTACTGACCGACGTTGAACGACTTTGCCCGCAGCTGGTCAAAGCACCACCGAGCGGTCTTTTACAACCTGTTGATTTACAGGCTGCACTGGCAGCCCTTACACATGACTGAAACAGCAATAACGCCGCGTCCTCCGGCGATTTTTATTATGGGGCCGACGGCGTCGGGCAAGACCGCACTGGCGATGGCGCTGCGCGAGCAGCTGCCGGTGGAGCTGATCAGCGTCGATTCGGCGCTGATTTACCGCGGGATGGATATCGGCACCGCCAAGCCGAGCGCCGAAGAGCTGGCGCAGGCGCCGCACCGGCTGATCGATATTCGCGATCCCGCCGAGGCTTATTCCGCCGCGGACTTCCGCACCGACGCGCTGCAAGAGATGGCCGAGATTACCGCCGCCGGGCGCATCCCGCTGCTGGTGGGCGGCACCATGCTGTATTTCAAGGCGTTGCTGGAAGGACTTTCCCCGCTGCCGTCCGCCGATGCGGCGGTGCGCGAGCGCATTGAGCAGCAGGCCGCAGAGCAGGGCTGGGAGGCGCTGCATCGGCAGTTGCAGCAGATAGATCCGGTAGCGGCGTTAAGAATTCATCCGAATGATCCGCAGAGACTGACCAGAGCACTGGAAGTTTTTTTTATTTCGGGTAAAACTTTAACGGAACTGACTAAAATTTCGGGTGAATCGTTGCCGTATCATGTTCACCAATTTGCGATAGCGCCGAACAGCCGTGAGTTGTTGCATCAACGCATTGAGCTGCGGTTCCATCAAATGTTGGCGGCAGGTTTTGAGACGGAAGCGCGCGCACTTTTCGCGCGGGGTGATTTGCATACGGATTTGCCCTCCATTCGCTGTGTCGGTTACCGCCAGATGTGGTCATATCTGTCTGGCGAAATTAGTTACGATGAGATGGTTTATCGTGGTATTTGCGCAACGCGTCAGTTGGCCAAGCGCCAAATGACCTGGTTACGGGGCTGGGAGTCAGTCCGCTGGCTGGACAGCGAAAAGCCGGGAGAGGCTTTGGCGTCGGTGACACAGGTTGTTAGTGCATAGGCTGAGTGATTGTGTACAATTGATGAGTATTCAGCGCGCAAATTTTTTTAGGTCGTACATTTTAGAGCCGACAGGTTCTTAGTTACAAACAACAAGCAAATAAGGAAAAGATAGAATGGCTAAGGGGCAATCTTTGCAAGATCCGTTCCTGAACGCATTGCGTCGTGAACGTGTTCCGGTTTCTATTTATTTGGTGAATGGTATTAAGCTGCAAGGCCAGATTGAGTCTTTTGACCAGTTTGTCATTCTGTTGAAAAACACAGTAAGCCAGATGGTGTATAAGCACGCTATTTCTACCGTTGTCCCATCGCGCCCGGTTTCGCACCACAGCAACAATCCGAGCGGCGGCAGCAATAACTATCACCATGGTAATAATCCGTCTGCGCAGCAACAGCCGCAGCAGGAAAGCGATGACGCTGAATAAGGCGCATTGCAAGACAACCATGACGGGGAACATAAGCAGCCGTGCGCTGTTTATGTCCCCCACGCTCGCGGTTGATATCCGTTTGAGAGGTTGCACGCTTGTTTGACCGTTATGAAGCCGGTGAGCAGGCCGTACTGGTTCATATCTATTTCTCGCAGGACAAAGATACGGAAGATCTCAGCGAATTTGAGTCGCTGGTCTCTTCAGCCGGTGTTCAGGCTTTGCAAGTGGTAACTGGCAGCCGCAAAGCCCCACACCCAAAGTACTTTGTCGGTGAAGGAAAGGCCGAAGAAATTGCAGATGCGGTGAAAGCCAGCGGCGCGTCTGTTGTCCTGTTTGATCATGCCCTTTCCCCGGCGCAGGAAAGAAACCTGGAACGGCTGTGTGAATGCCGGGTTATCGACCGCACCGGGTTAATTCTAGACATCTTTGCCCAGCGCGCCCGTACCCATGAAGGCAAGCTGCAGGTAGAGCTGGCGCAGCTGCGCCATATCGCCACGCGCCTGGTGCGCGGCTGGACGCACCTGGAGCGTCAGAAAGGGGGGATCGGCCTGCGCGGGCCGGGGGAAACCCAATTAGAGACCGACCGTCGTTTGTTGCGCGATCGTATCAGCTTGATTCTGCGCCGCCTGGAGCGGGTAGAGAAGCAGCGTGAACAAGGCCGACGGGCGCGTACCCGCGCCGACGTGCCGACCGTCTCACTGGTCGGCTATACCAACGCCGGAAAATCCACCCTGTTCAACCGTATGACATCCGCCGAGGTTTACGCGGCGGATCAGCTGTTTGCCACGCTGGATCCCACGTTGCGGCGCATCGACGTCGCAGACGTCGGCGATACGGTGTTGGCGGATACCGTAGGGTTTATCCGGCATCTTCCGCACGACCTGGTCGCCGCCTTTAAGGCGACGCTGCAGGAAACGCGGCAGGCATCGTTGCTGCTGCATGTGATCGACGCCGCAGACAGCCGCGTTGACGAGAACATTGAAGCCGTCAATAGCGTGCTGACCGAGATAGAGTCGGACGAGATACCTACACTGTTGGTAATGAACAAAATAGATATGCTGGATGACTTTGTTCCGCGTATCGACCGCAACGATGAAAATTTACCGATCCGCGTGTGGCTGTCCGCCGTCAGCGGGGAAGGTATTCCGTTGTTGTATCAGGCGTTGACGGAGCGCTTATCGGGGGAAATCGCGCATCACGAGCTGCGCTTACCGCCACAGGCAGGCCGTCTTCGTAGCCGTTTTTACCAGCTTCAGGCAATCGAAAAAGAGTGGAACGAAGAAGACGGCAGCATTGGCATGGTGGTGCGTATGCCGATAGTGGAGTGGCGTCGCCTGTGTAAACAGGAACACGATCTGATTAACTTTATAGTATGATCATATCCTGTTACATTTGTGCACTCGGTCTGCGGGCGTTATAGGGGCGGCAAATTGTTGCTGTGGCCCGCGCGTGAACCTGAAGTACCCAATCACAGAATAATGGAGCTAAAACATGGCGTGGAATCAGCCCGGTAATAACGGACAGGACCGCGACCCGTGGGGGAGCAGCAATAATAATGGCGGCAACTCTGGCGGTAACAAAGGCGGTCGTGATCAAGGGCCACCTGATTTAGACGATATCTTCCGCAAGCTGAGCAAGAAATTGAGCGGCCTGGGCGGAGGCAAAGGCTCTAACGGCAATAATAGCGGCGGCGGTGCGGGCTTCAGCGGCCGTATCATCGGCATCGCGGCGGTTGCCGTGGTGGTGATCTGGGCGGCCAGCGGTTTCTATACCATCAAGGAAGCGGAACGCGGCGTGGTTACGCGCTTCGGTAAGTTCAGCCATCTGGTGCAGCCGGGCCTGAACTGGAAGCCGACCTTTATCGATGAAGTGAAGGCGGTGAACGTGGAGTCGGTGCGCGAACTGGCGGCGTCCGGCGTGATGCTGACCTCCGATGAGAACGTGGTGCGGGTCGAGATGAACGTACAGTACCGCGTGACCGACCCGGAAGCGTACCTGTTCAGCGTGGTGAACGCTGACGACAGCCTGAGCCAGGCGACCGACAGCGCCCTGCGCGGGGTTATCGGCAAGTACTCCATGGACCGCATCCTGACCGAAGGGCGTACCGTGGTGCGTAACGATACCCAGCGCATGCTGGAAGAGACCATTCGTCCGTACAAGATGGGCATCACGCTGCTGGACGTCAACTTCCAGGCGGCGCGTCCGCCGGAAGAGGTGAAGGCATCGTTCGATGATGCTATCGCCGCACGTGAAAACGAGCAGCAGTACATCCGTGAAGCGGAAGCCTACGCCAACGAAGTTCAGCCGCGTGCGAACGGCCAGGCGCAGCGTCTGCTGGAAGATGCCAAGGCGTATAAAGACCGTACCGTCCTGGAAGCCCAGGGTGAGGTGGCGCGCTTTGCCAAACTGTTGCCGGAATACAAGTCCGCGCCGGAAATCACCCGCGAGCGTCTGTATATCGAAACCATGGAAAAAGTCCTGAGCCATACCCGCAAGGTGCTGGTGAATGACAAAGGCAACAACCTGATGGTGCTGCCGTTGGAGCAGATGCTGCGTGGCCAGGCCGGCGCAGCCAGCGACAGCGGCAACAAAGACACCAGCCTGATTCGTCTTAACCCTGCGCCGTCGACTTCCGGCAGCAACGCCGGCAGTAAACCGCAGAACAGCGGTTCGGTTATGGACCAACGCCGGGCGAATGCGCAGCGTGACGATACCACTCGCGTAGGGAGACAGTAATCAATGCGTAAGTCTTTTGTAGTTATCCTCCTCGTGGTGCTGGTAGCGCTTTATGCTTCACTGTTTGTGGTGCAGGAAGGCCAGCGCGGCATCGTTCTGCGCTTCGGCAAGGTACTGCGCGATGACGAAAACAAACCGCTGATTTATGCGCCGGGCCTGCACTTCAAGATCCCGTTTATTGAATCGGTGAAAAACCTGGATGCGCGCATTCAGACCATGGAGAACCAGGCCGATCGCTTCGTGACCAGCGAGAAGAAAGACCTGATCGTCGACTCCTACCTGAAGTGGCGCATCAGCGACTTCAGCCGCTACTATCTGGCGACCGGCGGCGGCGACGTCTCCCAGGCCGAGGTGCTGCTGAAGCGTAAGTTCAGTGACCGTCTGCGTTCTGAAATCGGTCGTCTGGATGTGAAAGACATCGTGACCGACTCGCGCGGCAAGCTGATGTCCGACGTGCGTGACGCGCTGAACACCGGTACGCTGAACAACGGCGAAGAGATGCCGAAGACCGAAGCCGATGACGCTATCGCCTCTGCGGCGGCGCGCGTTGAGCGGGAAACCACCGGCAAACAGCCGCAGGTGAACCCGAACAGCATGGCGGCGTTGGGTATTGAAGTGGTCGACGTGCGTATCAAGCAGATCAACCTGCCGGTGGAAGTCTCCGACGCGATTTACCAGCGTATGCGTGCGGAACGTGAAGCGGTAGCGCGTCGTCTGCGTTCGCAGGGCCAGGAAGAAGCAGAGAAGCTGCGCGCCAGCGCGGACTACGAGGTGACGCGTACGTTGGCGGAAGCCGAGCGTCAGGCGCGTATCACCCGCGGTGAAGGGGATGCCGAAGCGGCCAAGCTGTTCGCCAACGCGTTCAGCCAGGATCCTAACTTCTATGCCTTTATCCGTAGCCTGCGTGCGTATGAAGCCAGCTTCAAAGAGAACCAGGACGTGATGGTGCTCAGTCCGGACAGCGATTTCTTCCGCTATATGAAATCGCCGATTCATCGCGTAAATAAGGCGTTAAGACAGTGACCGGGGGTCCGTGTTAGCACGGGCCCCTTCTTTTTTGGGTAAGGCATGAATGCAACAATTTGGCTGGCGTTAGGTTTGGTTCTGGTGCTTGAGGGGCTGGGGCCGATGCTGTTCCCGCGCGCCTGGCGTAAAATGATCTTGACGATCTCGCAGTTGCCGGACGCCACGCTGCGTCGTTTCGGCGGTGGAATAGTGGTTGCCGGCATCGTGATCTACTATATGTTGAGCATGCGCCTTGGTGGCTGAAGTTTAGCCGAAAAATTACGCAATCGTATGCGAAAAGTGCTGAAACTCAGAAATTACGGTGCTAGAATCCATTTTTAAGCAATCGGTGATTTTGAAAAATGGGTAAGAACGTCGTCGTACTGGGCACCCAATGGGGTGACGAAGGTAAGGGCAAGGTCGTAGACCTGCTGACTGAACGGGCTAAATATGTTGTGCGCTACCAAGGTGGCCATAACGCTGGCCACACTCTGGTTATCAACGGTGAAAAAACCGTTCTTCATTTGATTCCCTCTGGCATCCTGCGTGAAAACGTCACCAGCATCATCGGCAACGGTGTTGTACTGGCTCCTGACGCGCTGATGAAAGAGATGGGCGAACTTGAAGCGCGCGGCGTCCCGGTACGCGAGCGTCTGTTGTTGTCCGAAGCCTGTCCGCTGATCCTGCCTTATCACGTTGCGCTGGACGTGGCCCGTGAAAAAGCGCGCGGCGCGAAAGCCATCGGCACCACCGGTCGCGGCATTGGCCCGGCTTACGAAGATAAAGTCGCCCGCCGCGGTCTGCGCGTTGGCGATCTGTTCGATAAAGAATCTTTCGCGGTTAAGCTGAAAGAGATCGTCGAATACCACAACTTCCAGTTGGTTAACTACTACAAAGCCGAGCCGGTCGACTTCCAGTCTACGCTGGACTACGTGATGTCCATCGCCGACATCCTGACCGCGATGGTGGTTGACGTTTCCGAACTGCTGGACGGCGCGCGCAAGCGTGGCGACCTGATCATGTTCGAAGGCGCGCAGGGTACGCTGCTGGATATCGACCACGGTACTTATCCGTACGTGACCTCGTCCAACACCACCGCCGGCGGCGTGGCCACCGGTTCCGGCATTGGCCCGCGTTATGTCGACTATGTGCTGGGCATCGTGAAAGCCTACTCGACCCGCGTTGGTGCAGGTCCGTTCCCGACCGAACTGTTTGACGAAACCGGCGAGTACCTGTGCAAGCAGGGCAACGAATTCGGCGCCACCACCGGCCGTCGTCGTCGTACCGGCTGGCTGGATGCGGTTGCCGTGCGTCGTGCGGTGCAGATCAACTCCCTGTCCGGCTTCTGCCTGACCAAGCTGGACGTGCTGGACGGCCTGAAAGAAGTGAAAATCTGCGTGGGCTATCGTATGCCGGACGGCCGCGAAATGACCACCACGCCGCTGGCTGCCGAAGGTTGGGAAGGTATCGAACCGATCTACGAAAGCATGCCGGGCTGGAGCGAAACCACCTTTGGCGTGAAAGAGTACAGCAAACTGCCGCAGGCGGCGCTGAACTACATCAAGCGTCTTGAAGAGCTGACCGGCGTACCGGTAGACATTATCTCTACCGGCCCGGACCGTAGCGAAACCATGGTTCTGCGCGACCCGTTCGACGCATAATCGGTTTTTCTGCATCAAACAGCCGGGCTGAGTCCCGGTTTGTTTTTTTCCGGCTTGCGCTCTGTTGGCTGTGCCCGCATCGCTGAACGGCGTCAGCGCAGCGCGCATGACGTTGAGGATCGCGGTTATTCCCTCCCTCTTGCGGTTTCCCGTCAAAAACACCGTCACCGTTCCGTCATAAAGTGTTTCATGCGCTAAATAATTAGCGGCAAACTCGCCGGCTGGTTTATTATCCAATAGCAATCTTTTGAAAAATGCCGAAAAGCGGCACATCAAACGCAAACGGGCTCTATCGCGCCCAGAGGTAAACGTGCAGTTAACAAGTTTTACTGATTATGGCCTGCGGGCGCTGATTTATCTGGCATCGCTCCCGAAGGATAAAATGACCAGCATTTCGGAAGTGACCGAGGTGTATGGCGTATCCCGCAACCATATGGTGAAAATAATTAACCAGTTGAGCCGTATTGGCCTGGTCACGGCCGTACGCGGTAAAAATGGCGGCATCCGGTTGGGCAAACCGGCTGAAACCATTCGTCTTGGCGACGTGGTGCGGGCGCTGGAACCGCTCGCCCTGGTTAACTGCAGCAGCGATTTTTGCCACATCACCCCAGCCTGCCGACTGAAGCAGGTACTGCATAAAGGGGTACAGAATTTCCTTGAAGAGTTGGATAACTACACTTTGGCCGATATGGTTGAAGATAATCCGCCGCTCTACAAGCTATTGCTTGTCGAATAAAACGTCGTTGAGAAGACAAGGCTCAGCGACATCCTGCTGATGACAACGGAGGAACCGCAATGTCACAAGATCCATTCTTGGAACGAGAAGCAGAAAAATACGAATCCCCAATCCCGAGCCGCGAATTCATCCTTGCCCATTTGGCCAAGCGTGAGACGCCGGCCAGCCGCGAAGAGCTGGCGAAAGAACTGAACCTGACCAGCGATGAACATCTGGAGGCGCTGCGTCGCCGCCTGCGCGCCATGGAGCGCGATGGCCAGCTGGTGTTTACCCGTCGCCAATGCTATGCGCTGCCCGAGCGTCTGGACCTGCTGCGCGGCACGGTTATCGGCCACCGCGACGGCTACGGCTTTTTACGCGTTGAAGGGCGTAAAGACGACCTGTATCTGTCCGCCGAGCAGATGAAAATGGCGATCCACGGCGACGTGGTGCTGGCGCAGCCCCTGGGCGCGGACCGCAAAGGGCGGCGCGAAGCCCGCATCGTGCGGGTGCTGGTGCCGAAAACCAGCCAGATTGTCGGCCGCTTCTTTATGGATGCCGGCACCGGTTTTGTGGTGCCTGACGACAGCCGTCTGAGCTTTGACATCCTGATCCCGAACGAGGCGGTAGCCGGCGCGCGCATGGGCTATATGGTGGGTGGTGGAACTGACCCAGCGCCCGACGCGCCGTACCAAGGCGGTGGGGAAAATCGTCGAGATCCTCGGCGATAAAATGGGCACCAGCATGGCGGTGGATATCGCACTGCGCACCCATGAAATTCCGCATACCTGGCCGCCGCAGGTGGAGAAACAGGTGGCCGATCTCAGCGAACAGGTGCCGGAAGAGGCCAAACAGGGGCGCGTGGATCTGCGTAAGCTGCCGTTGGTCACCATCGACGGCGAAGACGCCCGCGACTTTGACGACGCGGTTTACTGCGAGAAAAAGCGCGGCGGCGGCTGGCGGCTGTGGGTAGCTATTGCCGACGTCAGCTACTATGTGCGCCCGGGCACCGCGCTGGATGACGAAGCGCGCAGCCGCGGCAACTCGGTCTACTTCCCGTCACAGGTGGTGCCGATGCTGCCGGAAGTGTTGTCCAACGGACTGTGCTCGCTGAACCCGCAGGTTGACCGTCTGTGCATGGTGTGTGAAATGACCATCTCCGCGCAGGGGCGTCTCTCCACCGCCAAGTTCTATGAGGCGGTGATGAGCTCCCACGCCCGTCTGACCTATACCAAGGTGTGGCACATTCTGCAGGGCGACCAGGAGCTGCGTGAGCAGTACCATCCGCTGGTCAAACACCTGCAGGAACTGCACAACATGTACAAGGTGCTGGATCAGGCGCGTGCCGATCGCGGCGGCATCGCGTTTGAGACCGAAGAGGCCAAGTTTATTTTCAATGCCGAACGCCGCATTGAACGCGTAGAGCCGACGGTGCGCAACGACGCGCACAAGCTGATCGAAGAGTGCATGATCCTGGCGAACATCGCCGCGGCGCGCTTTGTTGAGAAGCGTAACGAGCCGGCGCTGTTCCGCGTGCACGACCGTCCGAGCGACGATCACATCTCCGCGCTGCGCAGCGTGCTGGGTGAGCTGGGACTGACGCTGGGCGGCGGCAACAAGCCGCAGCCGAAAGATTACGCCACGCTGATGGATGAAGTGGCCGATCGTCCGGACCATGAAATGCTGCAGACCATGCTGCTGCGCTCCATGAAGCAGGCGATTTACGATCCGGAAAACCGCGGCCACTTCGGTTTGGCGCTGTCGTCGTACGGCCACTTCACCTCGCCGATCCGCCGTTATCCCGATCTGGCGCTGCACCGGGCGATTAAATACCAGCTGGCGAAAGAGCACGGCGAACCTCAGCACCGCTGGACGCCGACCGGCGGCTGGCACAGCGATCTCGACGAGATGCTGCAGCTGGGCCTGCACTGCTCAATGACCGAGCGCCGCGCCGATGAAGCCACGCGCGACGTGGCCGACTGGCTGAAGTGCGACTTTATGCAGGACCACGTCGGTGAGCAGTTTACCGGCATTATCGCCAGCGTGACCGGCTTCGGCTTCTTCGTCCGCCTGAACGACCTGTTTATCGACGGGCTGGTGCACGTATCGACGCTGGATAACGATTACTACCGCTACGATAATATCGGTCAGCGACTGATCGGCGAATCTTCCGGTACGGTGTATCGCCTGGGAGATACGGTGGAAATCCGCGTTGAGGCGGTGCATATGGATGAGCGCAAGATTGACTTCGCGCTGATTTCCAGCAGCCGTAAGCCGCGCGGCGAAGGTA
This sequence comes from Serratia rubidaea, assembly GCA_901472405.1. Taxonomy (GTDB): domain Bacteria; phylum Pseudomonadota; class Gammaproteobacteria; order Enterobacterales; family Enterobacteriaceae; genus Serratia_B; species Serratia_B rubidaea. The sequence goes on from LR590463.1 coordinate 400,035, forward strand.
AAAACCGAACGCGAGCGGGCGAAGAAAGGCGGGCAGCGTACGCTGCGCGACGGCAATGGCAACGGCCGCAGACGTCGCGGCGGCAAAGCGCCGGCCAACTTTGAGCCGGACAGCGCCTTCCGCAAGGACGACGCCAAGCCGGCGGGCAAAGTGAAGAAAGACAAAAAGGCCAAGGCGAAGAAAGCCTCGGCCAAAACCAAGAAGATTGCCGCGGCCACCAAGGCAAACGCGCCGGCAAGAAAAAAGGTGCGGAGCAGGCTGACCTGCCGCACGGTAATTATCACCGGCCGACCGACGTCGGCCGCACGGTTAAAAGAGTATCATGAGCGAAATTATTTACGGTATCCACGCCGTTAAAGCCCTGTTGGAACGTGACCCGCAACGCTTCCTGGAAGTGTTTATCCTGAAAGGCCGCGACGACCGCCGTCTGCAGCCGCTGATCGCCGAGCTGGAAGCCACCGGCATTGTGATTCAGGTGGCGAACCGCCAGTGGCTGGATGACAAGGTGGAGGGCGCGGTGCACCAGGGGATCGTCGCCCGCGTGCGCGAAGGGCGTCAGTATCAGGAAAATGACCTGCCGGGGCTGCTGGAAAGCGTCGATACGCCGTTCCTGCTGATTCTGGACGGTGTGACCGACCCGCACAACCTCGGCGCCTGTCTGCGCAGCGCCGATGCCGCCGGCGTACATGCGGTGATCGTACCGCGCGATCGTTCCGCTCAGCTGAATGCGACGGCGAAAAAAGTGGCCTGCGGCGCGGCGGAAAGCGTACCGCTGATCCGCGTCACCAACCTGGCGCGCACCATGCGTCTGTTGCAGGAAATGAACGTGTGGATTGTCGGCACCGCCGGCGAAGCCGATCATACGCTGTATCAGAGTAAGCTGACCGGGCCGATGGCGCTGGTGATGGGCGCAGAGGGTGAAGGCATGCGCCGCCTGACGCGTGAACACTGCGATGAGCTGATCAGCATTCCGATGGCGGGCAGCGTGTCCTCGCTGAACGTGTCGGTCGCCACCGGCGTCTGTCTGTTCGAAGCGGTGCGCCAGCGCAGCTGATCCCTGCGGGCCCGGCATTGTCGGGCCTGCTGTTTTCCCGCCATTTTCCCATCCTGTGCGCCGCCCCGCGGCAGAAATCGTCACGTCTACCATACTGTTTGCTGAGGTCTTGAACAGGGAGCAGGTCTATGGTCTGGCATACGCACGACGTTTTTAATCAGCCCAAACCGCTGGGCAACAGCAACCTTTTTCTTTCCGATACGCCGCTGCGAGAGGCGGTGCAGCGCGAGCAGGCCGGCTGGGACAGCGAGGTGCTGGCTTCGCTGGGGCAGCAGCTGGGCACACAGGAGTCCTTGGAGCTCGGGCGGCTGGCCAACGCCAATCCGCCGGAGCTGCTGCGCTACGATGCCTGCGGCCAGCGGCTTGACGACGTTCGCTTTCATCCCGCCTGGCACATTCTGATGCAGGGGCTGGTGGCTAACCGGGTGCACAACCTGCCGTGGGAGGAGGAGGCGCGCGTCGGCTCTGTGGTCGCCCGCGCGGCGCGTTTTATGCTGCACGCGCAGGTGGAGGCCGGCACGCTGTGCCCCATCACCATGACGTACGGTGCGACCCCGCTGCTGCAGCGCACCCTGCCGGCGGCGTTCAGCGACTGGCTGCCGCCGCTGTTGTCCGACCGTTACGATGCTCATTTGCTGCCGGGAGCGCAGAAACGCGGCCTGCTGATCGGCATGGGCATGACGGAAAAACAGGGCGGCTCCGACGTGCTGAGCAACACCACCACGGCGACGCCGCTGGCCGGGCGCGGCAGCGGCGAGCTTTACCGCCTGGTGGGGCATAAATGGTTCTTCTCGGTGCCGCAGAGCGACGCGCACCTGGTGCTGGCGCAGACCGGCGGCGGGCTGTCCTGCTTTTTCCTGCCGCGCATTCTGCCCGACGGCACGCGCAACGCGGTGCGGCTGGAACGGCTGAAGGACAAGCTCGGCAACCGCTCCAACGCCAGCAGCGAAGTGGAGTTTCTTGACGCCAGCGCCTGGCTGCTGGGCGACGAGGGCGACGGCGTGCGGCAAATCCTCAAGATGGGCGCGCTGACCCGCTTTGACTGCGCGCTCGGCAGCCACGGTCTGATGCGTCGCGCGCTGTCGGTGGCGCTGTACCATGCCCATCAGCGCCAGGCCTTCGGCAAAACGCTGATCCAGCTGCCGCTGATGCGCCAGCAGCTGGCGCGCATGGCGTTGCGTCTGGAGGCGCAGGTCGCGGCGCTGATGCGGCTGGCGCACGCCTATGGCGACGCCGGCAGCCCGCTGTCGCAGGGGCTGAGCCGCATCATGACGTCGGCGGCGAAGTTTGAAGTCTGTCGTCAGGGCATCCCCTTTGTCGCCGAGGCGATGGAGGCGCTGGGCGGCATCGGCTACTGCGAAGAGAGCGAACTGCCGCGGCTGTATCGCGAGATGCCGGTCAACAGCATCTGGGAAGGCTCGGGCAATATCATGAGCCTGGACGTGCTGCGTGCCTGGACGAAAAGCAGCGCGGTGCAGGAGGCGGTGCTGCAGGAGTTGGGCGAGGTGAAGGGGCAGAACCGTCATTTCGACCGCCAGTGGCGACAGCTGATGCAGCAGCTGCGCAAGGGGCAGGAGGCGCAGGGGCGGAGCATGACGGCGCAGCTGTTCAACCTGTTTGCGGCGGCGCAGCTGTTGCGCAGCGCTGCACCGCCGGTGGCGGAAGCCTGGTGCCAGATGGCGCTGGACGCGCGCGGCGATCGCGTGCTGCCGGAGTCGCTGTGCGCATCGCTGCTTGACAGAGCGATGGGCGGCTAGGCATAAAGTAGCGCCGGCGTGAAACATTTTGTCACACGGTATCGACCCGTAACGGGATCACGACTCGCGTTCAGGAAGGATAATATGGATATCGTTAACGCACTGGCGGCGTTTGCCGCCTACTTTTTCAGTGGTTTTGCCATGGTGCTGGTGTTTTTGTTTATCTACACCCGCATCACGGCGCATGACGAATGGGGCGCTGATTAAAGAGAACAATCAGTCCGCTGCGTTCGGCTTTGTCGGCGCCTGTCTGGGGTACGTGATTCCCCTGGCCAGCGCGGCGGTCAACTCGGTCAGCCTGCTGGATTACGTCATCTGGGGCGCCGTTGCGCTGGTGGTGCAGCTGCTGCTGTTCGCCGCGGTGAAGGTTTATATGCCGCGCATCAGTGATAAAATCGAAGCCAACCACCTGGCGGCGGGGATTTTCCTCGGCGGCGTCTCCATCAGCGGCGGCGTATTGAACGCGGCGTGCATGACATATTAATTGAGTAGTAAGAAGGGAAGGAACAGGCCATGGCCGGCAAACGGCGTGCGCGCAAGGCGCGCAACCCGCAGAGTACCCCCGCGTTCAAGCGTTATTCATCACCGACAACGCAGCGTAAGTCGCCAAAGTGGCTGACGCTGGTGTTGATGGGCAGCGCCGCCGGCGCGGTGTGGTACACCCTGAGAGACCCCGCCCCTGAGCAGGCGGTGATTTATCATTCGGTATCAGCCTGCGTGGATGCCGGCAATAGCCAGGCGGCCTGTCAGGGCAGCTACCAACAGGCGCAAAAGGCGTTGCGCCTTGGCAGCCTGGGGTTTAACCAGATAGACAGCTGTGAGGCCCACTACGGCGCTTATAACTGCACCTATGATTTACCGACGCAGCGGTTTATCCCGAGGATGGCGGGCTTTACGCTGGCGAAAGACTATCAGGATGATGACCGCGACACGTCTTCTTCCTCGTCCGGCGGTGGCTACTACGGCGGCGCGAGCTCAAGCTCGCGATCGCGTCCTTTCTTCCGTTCGCGCGATAGATTTAATGAGCTGCAGACGCCGGGGGATAGCGAGCGCTGGCACCTGAAAAGCACGGGTAACTATCAGCCGGCCTCGGCGCATACGGTATCGCGTGGCGGCTTTGGCGCCTCATCGCGCAGCTGGGGGGGCTGACGGTGCTACGCTTAGCGATGACGCCGCGGCGTAACCTGACAGACATCGCCGACCATTACGGTTTCCACTTTCATGTTATCGACGGTGAAGCCTATTGGGATGAGTCGCGCGCCTATCGTTTCACCCTGCAGCAGATCGAACAGGGGATTGAAGCGCCGACCGAAGAGCTGCACGCCATGTGTCTGGATCTGGTGGGCCGGGTGGTCGCGGACGACGCCTTGCTGACGCAATTGGCGATCCCCGAGCTTTACTGGGATGCCATTGCCGCCAGCTGGCGGCGGCAAGAGCCGTCGCTGTATGGCCGGATGGATTTTTCCTGGGGCGGCAACGGAGCGGTGAAACTGCTGGAGTATAACGCCGACACCCCGACCTCATTGTATGAAAGCGCGTTTTTCCAGTGGCTCTGGCTGAAGGATGCGGTGGCTGACGGGCGTATTCCGTCAGGCGCCGACCAGTTTAATTCACTGCAGGAGCAGCTGATCCAGCGTTTTGCGCTGTGGCGTAATGACGATCCGCTCTACTTTTGCTGTTGTCGTGACTCGCAAGAGGATCGCGGCACCGTACGTTATCTGGAGGACTGTGCGCGTCAGGCCGGGCTGGATACCCGTTTTCTGTATATGGAGGAAATTGGTCTCGGCGTTGGCGGCGTGTTTACCGATCTGCAGGATCGGACGCTGCGTCAGGCGTTCAAACTCTATCCGTGGGAATGGATGATGCGCGATGACTTTGGCCCTGCGCTGCGCGGCGGCCGTTCGCAATGGATTGAGCCGTTGTGGAAAAGCCTGTTGAGCAACAAGGGGATCCTGCCTTTGCTGTGGCGTTGGCACCGGGGCCATCCTAACCTGTTGCCGGCCTATTTTGCCGAGGAGGTGCAGCAGCCTGGATGGCGACTGGCGGATGAGATGGGCACGCAGTGGCGCGGGTTTGTTGCGCAAGCCGCTGTATTCCCGTGAAGGCGCCAATGTGTCGCTGTTCAGCGATCGGGACGGGCTACGCTGTGAGGTGATGACCGACGGCGAATATGCGCAAGAAGCGCAGATTTGGCAGGCTAGTGCGCCGCTGCCGCGCTTTGGCGATGGACTATACGCTGATCGGCAGCTGGCTGGTGGGCGATCGGGCGGCAGGCATCGGCCTGCGAGAGGATAATTCGCCGATCACCAAGGACAGTTCACGCTTTGTGCCGCATTTTATCGCCTAGCGGTACAAAATGGCCTGGGAGTACCACTGCCCGGGCACCACGGTTTCGCTGTTCATGATAATCAGGTAGTAACGGGCGCCGCTGGCGGAGGCTTTTTTCTGGATGGCCTCTTCCACGTTCATCGGGCTGCCGTGCACCAGTGCGCTGACGGTGGTCATTTTTTCCAGGCCGAAGGTCTGCGCGCGGGTGACCTCCTGCGCCTGCCCGGCAATCGGCGGCGGCGGCGGTTTGGGCGTGGTGGTCATCAGGCCCGCAGCCGGATAACGCGGCCAGCAGCGTCAGCAGGGCGGCAGTACGCGTCAGAGTCATCATCGACCTCGCTATTTTCATCGCAGTCTCCCAAGTGTAATGCTTAAGCATAAGCTGGAACAGAATGAGCTAATGCCGACGGCGTTTTTTTGTCATGATAGAGCGGCTTGCGAAGCGATAAGGGGTTGAATGGATGGTCGAGTTATTTGACGAGCGCGTTGGGGATATCGCCGTGATTCATGCGGTGCCGGCCGGGCAATATGAACAGCCGTTGCCCGACGGTGTTTTTCTACCACGGTTACTGCTCCTCGAAAGAAGTGTACGCCTACTTCGGCTATGCGCTGGCGAAGGCCGGGTTCCGCGTGATATTGCCGGACGCCGACCAGCATGGCGAACGCTATCATGGGCGATGAGCCGCGGCGGCTGGCGCAGTTCTGGGAGATCCTCAAAAGTAATATCGATGAACTGCCGGCCTTGCGGACGCATTTCGCGCAGCGCGGGCTGATTGACGGCGCGCGCGTCGGCGTTGCCGGGGCGTCGATGGGCGGCATGACCACGCTGGGCGCGCTGACGCGCTATCCGTGGATCGCCGCGGCGGCCAGCCTGATGGGTTCAGGTTCGTTTTCTTCTCTGTCGCAAACGCTGTTTCCGCCGCTGGACAGCTTGGGGCAGCCGCTGCCTGAGGCGCAGCATGCCGCCCGCCTGGCGCCGCTGGCGGATGATGCCCTGGAGCAGCAGTGGGATAAGCTGGGCGAGCGTCCGCTGCTGCTGTGGCACGGCGAGGCCGATGACGTGGTGCCGGCGGCGGAGAGCCTGCGCCTGGCGCAGGTATTGCGCGAGCGCGGCCTGGGGGCGCGGTTGACGCTGGCGCTTGAGGCGGGCGTGAAGCACCGCATTACGCCGGCGGCGCTGGACGCCTGCGTGAGGTTCTTCCGCGCGACGCTATAAAAAAAGCCCCCTGCAAGCAGGGGGCGTTGGGTTGGATCACCGTTTTAGACTGCCGCTTTTGGCTGCGGCTTGGTTCCCTGGCGTTGATCGTTCGGTTAACGGTACAGCTCGGCGCTGACGTGAATCGACGCGTTGCTGCCCGGCTCATGCAGGGCGATGACGCGATAGGCGCCGGCGCCGCGCCGTTCGGCGATTTGCCTGACCTGCGCATCGGCGTCATCGGGAGACACCACGTTGCGGTTCAGGGTGATAAAGCCGATGCTCTGGCGCTGTGACGCCTGTTGGGCGTCGATCTCTTCTGCGGCCATCGCGCCGCTGGAAAGCAGTAATGCGGCAAGCATGGCGAGAGTGGCGTGTTTCATAAAGCCTCGCTTAACCTTTGTCCCGGTCGGTCCGGCAGCGATGATCGTGGGCAAAAAGTTATTTGTCTGTCTTGAATAACCTTAAATCTGTTCGTCGCGCTGTCTACGGCGGATACGTTTAATTCTAGTCCGTTCTCGCAGATAAAAAAGCGCAGCTATTTGATGGGGTTTTTCAAAAAATATGAACAAGTCGCCGCACTTGATGATGATTTTATTGAAAGATTCCCGCCGTGTGCGCCCGTTGCCGGTCGTGACAAATCGTGCGCTTTGGCCTTGAGCGCCGTCCGGCGGCGAATAAATCCCACTCTCTCCTTGAGTTTCCGCCCCGGCGCCAGTATGATTACGCGTCATTTTTCAGCCGCACACAAACACGTTCCTTGCTTCCATGGGCCGCGGTTGACCCTGACAGGAGGCTGAATAATCCGTAAGGAGCAATTCGATGCGTCATTACGAAATCGTTTTTATGGTCCATCCTGACCAAAGCGAACAGGTTCCGGGCATGATCGAGCGTTACAGTGCTACCATCACTAACGCGCAAGGTCAGATTCACCGTCTGGAAGACTGGGGCCGCCGTCAACTGGCTTACCCGATCAACAAACTGCACAAAGCTCACTACGTTCTGCTGAACGTTGAAGCTCCGCAGGAAGCGATCGATGAGCTGGAAACTAACTTCCGCTTCAACGACGCCGTTATCCGCAGCATGGTTATGCGCGTTAAGCACGCGGTAACTGAAGCCTCTCCAATGGTTAAAGCGAAAGACGAACGTCGTGGCGATCGCCGCGAAGAGTTCTCTAACGAAACCACTGAAGAAGCAGATGCTGGGGATTCTGAAGAGTAATTGCCGCCGTGACGACTAATCGTCTGGTTTTGTCTGGCACGCTGTGCAAGCAACCGGTGCGAAAGGTAAGTCCTTCCGGCATTCCCCACTGCCAGTTTGTGCTTGAGCACAGATCGACGCAGACAGAAGCCGGATTCAGCAGACAAGCATGGTGCCGCATGCCCGTGGTTGTCAGCGGACAACAGTCACAAGCACTGACTCAAAGATTAACGGTCGGCAGTCAGGTTACCGTTCAAGGTTTTGTTAGCTGCCATCAAGGGCGCAACGGCCTGAACAAATTGGTCCTGCATGCCGAGCAGATTGAATTGATAGATTCTGGAGACTAGCCAAATGGCACGTTATTTCCGTCGTCGCAAGTTCTGCCGTTTCACCGCGGAAGGCGTTCAAGAGATTGACTATAAAGACATCGCTACGCTGAAAAACTACATCACTGAAAGTGGTAAAATTGTCCCGAGCCGTATCACCGGTACTCGTGCCAAATATCAGCGCCAGCTCGCCCGTGCTATCAAGCGCGCGCGCTACCTGTCTTTGTTGCCGTACACTGATCGTCATCAGTAATCGGCCACTGTCCATTAACGACTTTGAGAGGATAAGGTAATGCAAGTTATTCTGCTTGATAAAGTAGCAAACCTGGGCAGCCTGGGTGATCAAGTTAACGTTAAAGCGGGCTACGCCCGTAACTTCCTGGTACCACAGGGCAAAGCTGTTCCTGCTACCAAGAAAAACGTAGAGTTCTTCGAAGCACGCCGTGCTGAACTGGAAGCCAAACTGGCTGACGTTCTGGCTGCTGCCGAAGCGCGCGCAACCAAGATCAACGAACTGGCTACAGTTACCATCGAGTCTAAAGCAGGCGACGAAGGTAAACTGTTCGGCTCTATCGGCACCCGCGACATCGCTGACGCAGTTACCGCTGCCGGCGTTGAAGTTGCCAAGAGCGAAGTTCGCCTGCCGAACGGCGTTCTGCGTACCACTGGTGAGCACGAAGTGCACTTCCAGGTACACAGCGACGTGTTCGCACAGCTGAATGTAGTTGTGGTTGCTGTCGCTTAATCGCGAGAGTTACCCGAGCAAAACGCCAGCCTTGTGCTGGCGTTTTGCTTTTCTGCCGCCGGCAAAATGCGTTATGGTGCCAGAGAACGACAAGGAGGCAACGATGACGCAAATCCGGTTACAGCGTGTGTATGACTTCAGCGGCCCGGTGCCGCACTGTTTTCTGATTGACCGGCTGTGGCCGCGCGGTATCAGCAAGCAGCGGCTGGAAGGCGTGGCGTGGTTGAAAGAGGTAGCGCCCAGCGGTGAACTGCGCCAGTGGTTCCACCATCATACCGACCAGTGGGAGGCGTTTGTCGCGCGCTACCGGCAGGAGCTGGCGGCAGGCGATGCCTGGCAGCCGCTGGCGGCGCTGTTGCGGCAGGGCGAGAGCCTGACCCTGCTGTACGGCAGCAAGGACACGCAGCACAACCAGGGCGTTGTACTGCGTGATTTTCTTCTGGAACAGCTGCCGGCTTAGCGCTGGCGACGATAGCCGCCGTCGGCCTGACGACGGAAGGTGACCTGGCGATTGTCGAGCGTGGTGACCGACAGCGCGATAATGACGCCGTTGGCGTCCCGTTCGATACGCACTTCCTGCCCGGCTTTCAGATTGCTCAGCGGCTTATCATTACCTTCCACCTGCGCCATGGCGAACACTTCATTAACCGGCAGGCTATTGTCGCGGAACAGCTGCGCCAGCGTCTGGCCGGGCTGAATGTGATAACGCTGCCACTGCCCGCCCGGATCCGAGGCGTCGGTAACCGGCTGGGCATCGGTTTGCTGCGCGCTTGGCGACTCCAGATGGCCCGGGCGCTCATCGCGATCCGGTGAATAGGGCCACAGCAGCGACAGCAGCAGTATGGCGCCGAAGATGATGACCCAGCGGCGGTGGAAATAGGGCAAAGGCTCCAGCCAGCCGAAGCCGTCCGGCAGATGCCAGATTTTCAACAGTAGCGCTTTGATCCCCTGTCCCTGACCGCCTGTCGGCTGCTGCGAGTCCGCCTCCGCGGGCGTCTGTCGCGGTGCGCCGAACGGCAGGCGCTGGCTGACACGCTGCCAGACGCGTTGCAACGAGCGGTGGGCGCGGGTGGTTTTCCTTCTCCTGGGCGCGATTCTGCCCATGGTGACCTCTCTTCAACGGCGTAAATTGCCACAGTACCAAATAGTGTGCCGACGGTCCGATGACCCGCTTTCAGTATAGTCCGCTAACTGTTTGATGTGAAAGGCAGCGGCGTTATTGTACGGCGGGGGCGGCAATGGGCATTAACAGAAGGTTATTGTTTCTTTTTCTACGGGAAAAGTCATCATTCTCGACACAAGATTTTACCCGGCTTTCCGGCGCTGTTATGCTGCGCCTTCGACTTTTTACAGACTTAAGGAAAACCCCATGACAACCCCTTCTTTTGACAGCGTTGAAGCGCAAGCAAGCTACGGGATTGGTTTACAGGTCGGCCAGCAACTGCAGGAATCCGGTCTGGAAGGTTTACAACCGGACGCTCTGCTGGCAGGTCTGCGTGACGCGCTGGAAGGGAATGCCCCGGCGGTTCCCGTTGACGTCGTACATCGCGCGCTGCGTGAAATCCACGAACGTGCGGATGCCGTACGTCGTGAGCGTCAGCAGGCGATGGCGGTAGAAGGCCAGAAATTCCTGGAAGAAAACGCCAAGCGTGATGATGTGACGCTGACCGAATCCGGCCTGCAGTTCTCCGTGCTGCAGCAGGGCAACGGCCCAATTCCGTCTCGTCAGGACCGCGTGCGCGTACACTACACCGGCCGCCTGATTAACGGCGACGTGTTCGACAGCTCCGTTGAGCGCGGCCAGCCGGCCGAGTTCCCGGTTACCGGCGTGATTGCCGGCTGGATCGAAGCCCTGACGCTGATGCCGGTTGGCTCTAAATGGCAGCTGTATATCCCGCACAACCTGGCCTACGGCGAGCGTGGCGCAGGCGCTGCTATCCCACCGTTCAGCGCGCTGGTGTTTGAGGTTGAACTGCTGGAAATCCTGTAAACGGGATTGACGAAACGGGGCGCCAGATGGCGCCCCGTTTGTTATTTAGCGTGCCGCGTCGGCGGGCGGCGTTTGCAGATCGACCTGATAAATCGCAAAGCCGATGCGGTCGTTGCCGAGCGGCTTCAGCGGGTAGCGGGCGCTTTGCCGGATAAACGCCGCGGCCTTGTCGCTTGGCGAGGTTTCGAAACGGATATCCAGCGGCTGGGCGGCGTCGATATTGGCCAGACGCCAGTTATTGTCCGCCTGCGGATGCACCGCCCCGTGCTTTTTGCTCTCTGCGCCGATATAGGCCGCCAGTACGGCGCGGTTCTCGTCCGGCGAGGCAAAGGCGATGTGTTTGTCGCCGGTGCCGGCAAATTTACCGCCGTAGGCGCGGTAGTTGTTGGTGGCCACCAGGAAGGTGGCGTGCGGATCGATCGGTTTGCCGTTGAAGGTCAGCTGTTTAATCCGCTCCGCTTTATCATTGATTAACTGACATTCGCCGTCGTAGCGCGCCGGCTGGCTGACGTCGATTTGGTAGCTGACGCCGTCGATCACGTCGAAGTTATAGGTACGGAAGCCGTCCCAGTTAATCAGGCTCTGCGGCTTACTGCTGTTGACGTCGATGCGGTTAAACTGCCCAGCGGAGCACTCCAGCCACTCCTTCACGTCCTGACCGCTGGCTTTGACCACCACCAGCGTATTGGGGTAGAGATACAGATCGGCCGCGTTGCGGAAGGTCAGCTGCCCTTTTTCCACTTCCACAAAGCTGGCCGGATCGTTTTTACGGCCGCCGACCTTGAACGGCGCGGCGGCGGACAGCACCGGCAGATCCGCCAGATCCGGATCGCCCTGAATGTAATGCTCCACATAGGCTTTCTGCGCGTTGTTGACGATCTGCACCGTCGGGTCGTCCTGCACCAGCGCCAGATAGCTGTACATATTGCCGTCGGATTTGCCGATAGGCTGGCTGACGAATTCGCGGGTGCCCTTATGGTCGTCGGCCAGCGCTTTTACCAGATCGGCGTTTTCCGCCGCCAGCGAGCGCTTGGCGACGCTGTCATAAATCGGTCGCGCCTCCGCTTTGGCGTGAGTGACCGCCCAGCGGCCGCCGTCGTTGCTGAGCTGCAAATCCACCACCCCGAGGTGATCGCCCCACTGGCCCGGCATCACCGCCGGCACGCCGTTCAGCAGGCCCTGCTCAATATCGGCGCCTTTGATGGCGGCAAAGTCTTGGCTGGGGAAGACCGCGTGGGCGTGGCCGAACATAATGGCGTCGATGCCCGGCACCTGGCTGAGGTAGTAGACCGAGTTTTCCGCCATCGCTTTATACGGCTCGCTGGAGAGGCCGGAGTGGGGAATGGCGATCACCAGGTCGGCCCCTTGCTGACGCATTTCCGGCACGTAGCGCTTGGCGGTGGCGGTAATATCGTTGACCGTGACTTTGCCCTGCAGGTTGGCCTTGTCCCATACCATAATCTGCGGCGGGACGAAGCCGATGTAGCCGATGCGCAGCGTGTGCGCCTTGCCGTCGCGGTCTTTTACCGGCGTATCGACGATAATATACGGGGTGAACAGCGGTTTCTGAGTTTTGCTGTCGATGACGTTGGCGTTCACGTAGGGGAATTTAGCGCCGGCGAGGGCGTTTTGCAGGTAGTCGAGGCCGTAATTGAACTCGTGGTTGCCGATATTGCCCACCACGTAATCCAGCCGGTTCAGCGCCTTGTAGACCGGGTGAACGTCGCCCTGGTGCAGGCCTTTGGCCGCCATATAGTCCGCCATCGGGCTGCCCTGAATGATATCGCCGTTATCGACCAGCACGCTGTTGACCGCCTGCCCGCGCGCCTGCTGGATCAGACTGGCGGTGCGCACCAGGCCAAATTTTTCGGTGGGTTTATCTTTATAGTAATCGAAGTCCATCATGTTGCCGTGCAGGTCGGTGGTTTCCAGCACGCGCAGGTCAACCGTTGCCGCCTGCGCGCCGGCGGCGATCAGCAGGGCGAGGGCGGATAATGCCAGCGGACGTTTCATCATTATTGGTGTTCTCCATGCCATGAGGTTTTTTGGCGCCTTCCTGGAGGGAAGCCGCAAAGAACGATGTAATTATGCTTACTTGCCATCAGAAAACGTGAAGTGTGGCAGAAAATCCCGGTTGGCACAGCGGGAAAGCTCACAATTGCGGGCCGGCAAACTTGAATTATTTCCTGACGTTAACACGCCGGGATGGATATTCCGGGCAAAAAAAACTAGTCTGCTAGCATAAGGTTGCGGGAGATTTCCCACGGAATTGTTTGATCTGAGGTGAATGATGTTAGAACAAATTTGCCAGCTTTCCCGCGAGGCGGGCGCAGCAATTATGGCGGTCTATCACGGCGAACAGCCGCTTGACGCCGCGGTGAAAAAAGACGATTCACCGGTTACCGCCGCCGATTTGGCGGCCCATGGCATCATCAAGGCGGGCCTGGCGGCGTTGACGCCGGAGATTCCGCTGCTGTCGGAAGAGGATCCGCCGACGTGGGAAGAGCGTCGGAACTGGACGCGTTACTGGCTGGTGGACCCGCTCGACGGCACCAAAGAGTTCCTGCAGCGTAACGGCGAGTTTACCGTCAATATTGCGCTGATTGAGGATGGCCAGGCGGTGATGGGCGTGGTGTATGCGCCGGCGCTGGACGTGCTGTACCTGGCGGAACGCGGCAAGGCGTGGAAAGAAGAAAAAGGCCAGCGTCAGTCGATCCACGTGATGGAGGGGCAGCCGCCGTTGGTGGTGGTCAGCCGTTCACACAGCGATGATGAGCTGAAGGACTATCTGAAGCAGCTGGGCGTGCACCAAACCATCTCGGTCGGCTCGTCGCTGAAGTTCTGCCTGGTGGCGGAAGGCAAAGCGCAGCTGTATCCGCGCTTCGGACCGACCAATATCTGGGATACCGCCGCAGGGCATGCGGTGGCGGTCGCTGCCGGGGCGCAAATTCACGACTGGCAAGGCAAGCCGCTGCTTTATACGCCGCGTGAATCTTTCCTCAACCCCGGCTTCCGCGTGTCGCTGTTCTGATCGGTTAGCGCAGCATCTGGTGCAGCATGTTCATCACCTGCTGCACTTCTTCTTCCGTCAGCTTGCCGTCTTTGGCGAACTTCACCCGCCCCTGATCGTCCAGCACGATAATCGCCGAGCCGTTGCTCTGCAGATCCCAGGCCTTCTTCACGCTGCCCTTGTTGTCGACGATAAACTGCGACCACGGGAACTCTTTCTTGCTGTCCTCAATGCTGCTGCGCACAAACATGCCGGTGCCGACGATGGCGTCGTCAATGTTGATGATTGTCGTCGTTTGGTAACGATCGCGTGGTAGCTTGGCGTCCTTGATGGCTTCAATCAATGGATCGTTCATGTCCTTGGCGGAGCTGCGGCCGGCAATATGCTGAATTACCCGCACTTTTCCGCTGAGCTTGCCGCTGCTCCATTTTTCGTAGCTAAAGTCGCCGTTCGCGTAGTTTAGCTCGCCGCGGTCCGTGACGCTGACCGGCGCGACGCGCTGTAACAGTTGAAAGTTGTGCGCTGAGGCCAACAGGGGGGCGAACAGCAGGGACATAATTAGCATGCTACTCTTTTTCATGCGTGCTCCTTGTTATGGGGGATAGTGCGAACAGTCTCCGCGGCCTAAAGCTTAGGTGGTGATCGGAGGTCTGTCCTGTTAGCGCGATCTCAGTTTTCCCTATCGGTCTCTAACGCCTTTAATTTGAAGGGATATTCTGAATATGTCGTAAATCATCATATACAAATCTGTCAACAAGTGTAAAACCAGTGAAGACATCCAGGCGAAAGTGAACAAAATGGTCTTAACTAGGTCTACACCACTGCAATCAATTGCGTTCTTTGATAAGAAACCGCCCGATTAGCGGTTCGCATGAACGCCTGGTCCAACGGAGGAGCACAGAACAAAATGAGAATCTTCCAGCGTTATAACCCTTTGAAAATTGCCAAATATGTGAAGACCCTGTTCCGCGGACGTTTATATATTAAGGACGTTGGCGCATTTGAATTCGACAAAGGCCGGATCCTGGTGCCGAAAGTCCGCGACAAGCGTCATCTCAGCGTGATGTCTGAAGTTAATCGGCAAGTGCTGCTTTTGCAATCCGAAATGGGTTAAAACGTTGTTAAAGCTGCAGCCTGAGCGCTGCCGCACTAACGGCGTACAGAAACAAGCGCGGCCCCAAACGGGGCCGCTGATGTTTTATCTTCTCATGGCGCGTCAGGCCGGCAGGTTATCATCCGCCGCCTTCGGCAGCACCGCCGCCGGCTTATCGCTCAGCTTGGTGACCAGCAGCTGGTCGATTTTGTAGCTGTCGATATCGACCACTTCGAACTTGTAGCCGGCGTATTTGACGAAGTCGGTGCGTTTCGGGATCTTGCGCAGCATATACATCATAAAGCCGCCGATGGTTTCATAGTTGCCCGCCTGCGGGAACTCATCGATATCCAGTACGCGCATCACGTCGTCGATCGGCGTGCCGCCCTCAATCAGCCATGAATTTTCGTCGCGGGCGACGATCTGCTCTTCCTGGCCCTGTCCCACCAGATCGCCCATCAGGGTGGTCATCACGTCGTTGAGCGTAATAATCCCCACCACCAGCGCATACTCGTTCAGGATCACCGCAAAGTCTTCACCGGCCGCCTTAAAGCTTTCCAGCGCCTCAGACAGCGTCAGGGTGTCCGGTACGATCAGCGCAGAGCGGATCTGCACGCCGCTGCTCAGCACCAGGCTCTGGTTGCCCAGCACGCGGTTCAGCAGGTCTTTGGAATCGACGTAGCCCACCACCTGGTCGATATGACCGTCGCACACCAGGAATTTGGAGTGCGGATGGGTGGAGACTTTCTCTTTGATGCTTTCTTCGCTCTCGCGCAGATCAAAATAGACCACGCTTTCACGCGAGGTCATTGAGGAGGGCACGGTGCGCGACTCCAGCTCGAACACGTTCTCAATCAGCTCATGTTCCTGCTTGCGCAGCACGCCGGCCAGCGCGCCGGCTTCCACCACGGCGTAGATATCGTCAGAGGTGATGTCGTCTTTACGCACCATCGGCAGCTTAAACAGGCGGAAAATCAGGTTCGCCATACCGTTAAACAGCCAGACCAGCGGGCGGAAGATCATGATCGAGAAACGCATCGGGTTGATGATCCGGACGGCGACCGCCTCTGGTGCAATCATACCGATGCGCTTCGGGGTGAGATCCGCGAACAGGATAAACAGGCTGGTGACCAGCACGAACGAGCAGATAAAGCTGAGCTGCTGCGACAGTTCCGGCGACAGGAAGCGATCGAACAGCACCTGGAAGCTGGGGGAGAACGCCGCATCGCCGACGATACCGCCCAAAATGGCGACGGCGTTAAGACCGATTTGCACCACGGTAAAGAACAGGCCGGGGGTTTCCTGCAGTTTCAGCACCTTGGCGGCGTTGACGTTGCCTTCATCTGCCATCAGCTTCAGCTTAATCTTGCGCGAGGCAGCCAGAGATATTTCCGATACAGAGAAGAAGGCGCTCACTGCGATCAGAAAGAGAATCAGTAAAATACTGTTTAACATAATCTATCCATACGTGCCGACGGGATGACGGCGCTCTTGAGGAAGGGCAATACATTGTAAAAAAGAGTTGCCGGACGCGCTTTACCGCACCCGCTTTGCCACAGCAAAAAACAGGCCGCGTCTCTGCGGCCTGGATAGTATAGCAGCAGCCCGATAAGGCTCGCCAGTGGTTAAAAATTAACGCGTTAGCCCTGCGGCGGCAGGCAAACGCCAATGCCGCCCAGCCCGCAGTAGCCGCCCGGATTCTTTTCCAGATACTGTTGGTGGTCGTCTTCGGCGTAGTAGAACGGCGTGGCCGGGGCGATTTCGGTGGTGATGACGCGCTGGTCTCCCGCCGCGTCCATCGCCTGCTGGAAGCTGGCCAGGCTGCGTTCGGCGTCGGCCTGCTGCTCTGGCGTCAGGTAATAGATCGCAGAGCGGTACTGGGTACCGATATCGCCGCCCTGACGCATGCCCTGCGCCGGATCGTGGTTTTTCCCAGAATACCTGCAGCAGCTGCGGATAGCTGATGACCTTCGGATCGAACACCACGCGCACCGCTTCAGCATGGCCGGTCTGGCCGGTGCACACTTCATGGTAGGCCGGATTCGGCGTGTAGCCGCCGGTGTAGCCGGCGGCGGTGCTGTAAACCCCCGGCTGTTGCCAGAACAGGCGTTCGACGCCCCAGAAGCAGCCCATGGCGAAGATCGCCACCTCCATGCCGGCCGGCACTTCTGTCATGGAGTGGCGGGTGACGACGTTGCGCGCGGCAACCGGCACCGGCGTGGCGCGTCCCGGCAGCGCGTTGGCCTGGTCGACCAGGCGAGATTTATCTGTATTTTGCACCGCGATTGACTCCTGTTGTCTTAATAAGAATTGGCCCAAGACGGCATTGCGCGAGTTGTAACTCGTCGCTTATTTGCCCACAATAAGGCCGATGTTGCGTTTATGTGTAAGCTTAACGCAGTCTTTTGAGCGCAAAAAGCCAAGAATACGTCCTGTTTATGCCATTTTGTGCGCAGGTCGGTGGGAGTCGGCCGTGGGAGAGTCGCCATTTTGATAGCGTGGCGGCGTGGTCAGACGATCTGAACGACGGTTTTTACAGGAAAGTACAATAAATTAAGGAGAACGTGTGCCACGTTACCGTGTCCTTTGCGTTTTATGCGCGCTATTTGTCGCGCCTGCGGCGCTGTCGGCCAATTTGCGGCTGCAGGTCGAAGGGCTGAGCGGAGAGTTGGAAAAAAACGTGCGGGTTCGTTTGTCTGCCATCACCCCCGAAGAGGTGAGCGCCGACGGTCGGTTCCGCGCACGGGTCGAGCAGGCGGTGCGCCAGGGGCTGCGCGCGCTGGGCTATTATGACCCGACCATTGAGTTTACCCTCGACGACAACCCCAAACTGTCGCGTCCGGTGCTGCATGCCAAGGTGAAACCGGGCGAGCCGGTGCGCATTGCCGGCGCCAATATCACGCTGGAAGGCGGCGCTAAAACCGATGAAGACTACCTGGCGCTGGTGAAAAAGGGGCGGCCGACCATCGGCGATATCCTGAATCACGGCACCTATGAAAGCTTTAAAAGCTCCCTGAGCGGCCTGGCGCTGCGCAAGGGCTACTTCGACGCTGAGATGACCAAGAGCCAGCTCGGCGTGTCGGAAGAGCTGCGTAAGGCGTACTGGGACCTCGACTTCAACAGCGGCGAGCGCTACCGCTTCGGCAAAGTGAAATTCGAAGGCTCGCAGATCCGCGAAGATTACCTGCAAAACCTGATCCCCTTCCATCAAGGGGAATATTACAGCTCGCAGGATTTGGCCGAGCTGAACCGCCGTTTGTCCGCCACCAACTGGTTTAACTCGGTGGTGGTGTCGCCTGACTTCGAAGATGCCAAAGAGAGCAAAATCCTGCCGCTGGATGCGCTGGTCACGCCGCGTAGTCGCAATACGCTGGAAACCGGCGTCGGCTACTCCACCGACGTCGGGCCGCGGATCAAGGGCACCTGGAAAAAGCCCTGGCTGAACGACCGTGGCCACAGCCTGGAAACCAGCGCCTATATTTCGGCGCCGGAGCAGCAGCTGGATCTGACGTATAAGATCCCGCTGCAGAAAAGCCCGCTGGAAGAGTATTACCTGATGCAGGGCGGCTATAAGCGCAGCGATCTGAACGATACCAAGTCGGACAGCACCAAGGTGGTGGTGTCGCGCAACTGGGATAAATCCAGCGGCTGGCAGTATGCCATCAATATGACCGGCCGTTTTGACCACTTTACCCAAGGTAATGTCACCAACACCACCGTGCTGCTGTACCGGGCGCCAGCCTCAGCCGCACCCGCTCGCGCGGCGGTCTGATGCCGACCTGGGCGACAGTCAGCGCTATTCCATCGACGTTTCCGACACCACCTGGGGGTCCGGCGTTGATTTTGCGCTGCTGCAGGCACAGAACGTCTGGATCCGCACGCTGGCGGATAAACACCGCTTTGTGGCGCGCGGTCAGGTGGGTTGGATTGAAACCAACGACTTCGATAAAGTGCCGCCGGACCTGCGCTTCTTCGCCGGCGGCGACCGCAGCATCCGCGGCTATAAATACAAAGACATCTCACCGCGTGACGAAGACGGCAAACTGACCGGCGCCTCCAAAATGCTGACCGGTTCACTGGAGTATCAATACAACGTGACCGGCAAATGGTGGGGCGCGGTGTTCGTCGACTCCGGCGAAGCGGTGAATGATATCAAACAGAGCAATTTCAAAACCGGCGCGGGCGTTGGCGTGCGCTGGCAGTCACCGGTCGGGCCGGTGAAACTGGATATTGCCGCCCCGGTCGGGGATAAGGAAACCCACGGGATGCAGTTCTATATCGGTTTGGGGCCTGAACTATGAGCCTGGTGAAAAAGATTTGTCTTGGGTTGCTGATCGTTCTGCTGCTGCTGGTGGGGGGCGTCGCCTACCTGCTCGGCACCACCAGCGGTTTGCATATGGTGCTCAACGGCGCGGCGCGCTGGGTGCCGGGGCTGGATATTGCCAGCGTCAGCGGCGGCTGGCGCGATCTGACGCTGAAAGGCGTGAAGTACCAGATGCCGGGCGTGACGGTGAATGCCGGTCAGTTCCATCTGTCGCTCGATCTGTCGTGCTTTAAGCGCAGCTCGCTGTGCGTGAACGCCCTGACCGCCGACGATGTCGACGTGGTGGTGAAAACCAGTGAAATGATGCCGTCCGAACCGGCGGCGGAGAGCAGTGAGCCGACCACCGATCTCAGCACCCCCTATCCGATTATCCTGCGCAAACTGGCGCTGAATAACGTCAAGGTCAACGTTGACGATACCGCGATTTCACTCGGGAGTTCAGCACCGGCGCCGAATGGCGGGAGCGCGCGCTGCAGCTGCAGCCGACCAAAATCGCTGCGCTGCTGATTGCCCTGCCGAAAACGCCGGCCAGCCCGCTGCCGGAAGAGGTGCAGCCGGCGGTCGATATGGCGAAGAAGGTCGGCGAGAAGGTGAGCGACGCGCCGAAGCCGGCGCCGCAGCCGGAAGAGAAACCGCTGGGCGAAACGCTGAAAGAGCTGTTTGCCAAGCCGCTGCTGCCGGATCTGCCGGAAGTCCGCCTGCCGCTGGATATCACGGTAAAAGAGATTCGCGGCGAGCAGCTGCGTCTGACCGGCGATACCGATGTGCTGATCACCAGCCTGCTGCTGAAGGCCAGCACTCGGGACCAACATATCCAGCTGGACAATTTCGACGTCAGGTCGCCGCAGGGCACGTTGTTCGCACATGGCCAGGCCACGCTGAAAGATAACTGGCCGGTACAGATGGTGGCCAACAGCACGCTGAATATCGATCCGCTGAAAGGCGAAAAGGTGAAGCTGAATATCGGCGGCGGCCTGCGCGAAGCGCTGAACGTGGCGCTGAACCTGTCCGGGCCGGTGGGGGCGCAGCTCGATCTGCAGACCCAGCTGGCGGAGGCCGGCTTACCGCTGTCGCTGACGCTGCAGAGTAAACGGCTGAAGTGGCCGCTTACCGGCGCGTCTCAGTATCAGGTGAACGATTTACGCCTGCGCTTTAACGGTAAAGCCACCGACTATACGCTGTCGACGCGCGCCGATATTAAAGGGCAGGATCTGCCGCCGGCGCTGCTGACGCTGGACGGCAAAGGCAACGTCGAGCAGTTCCGGCTTAATCGCCTGCGTCTGGCGGCGCTGCAGGGCAATACCGATCTGACCGCGCTGGTGGACTGGAGCAAGGCTATCAGCTGGACATCACAGCTGACGCTCAGCGGCATCAACACCGCCAAACAGTGGCCGGAATGGCCGGCGAAGCTGAACGGCAAAATCACCACCCGCGGCAGTCTGTACGGCGGCAGCTGGCAATTGCAGGTGCCGACGCTGCAGCTGGACGCAACGTGAAGCAGAACAAGGTGTCGGCGCGCGGCTCGCTGAGCGGCAACGCCGCCGCCAGTGGAAGATCCCCGGCGTTGATTTGGCGCTGGGGCGCAATAACCTGAACGTGAAAGGGCAGCTGGACGAAAAAAAGCTGGAATCTGGACGCCAATATTGATGCGCCGCAGCTGGACGGCGCGCTGCCGGGACTGGGCGGCACGGCGAAGGGCCTGCTGAAGCTGCGCGGCAACCTGCAGGCGCCGCAGCTGCTGGCGGACCTGACGGCATCCGGCCTGCAATGGCAGGCGCTGCATATCAAACGGGTGAAAGTGGACGGCGACGTACGCTCTACCGATCAGATTCAGGGCCAGCTGGCGGTGCGGGTCGAACAGCTGAAGCAGGACGCATTGGAAGTAAACCTGCTGCAGCTTGACGGTAAAGGCACGGAAAAACAGCACACGCTGCAGCTGAAAGTGGACGGCAAGCCGGTGTCCGGCCAGCTGGCGCTGGCGGGCAGTTTCGACCGTCAGCAGCAGCGCTGGCGCGGCAACCTGAACAACACCCGCTTTGATACGCCGGTGGGCGAATGGCGTCTGACGCGCGCTATCGCGCTGGATTACCTGAATAGCCAACAGAAAATCAGCGTCGGCCCGCACTGCTGGCAGAATCCGGATGCCGAGGTCTGCGTACCGAAAACCATCGAGGCCAGCGCCGCCAGCGGCCAGGCCAGCGTGGTGGCTGAACCGCTTTGATCTGAAAATGATCAAGCCGTTCCTCGGCCCGGAGACTGCGCTGAACGGCGTATTCACCGGCCGCGCCGACGTGAGCTGGAAAGAGGGCGCCGCGCTGCCGCAGGCGAAGGTGTCGCTGGTGGGCAACGGGGTGAAAGTGGTGCAGCAGGTTCAGGGCAACGCGCTGCCGATCGCCTTTGACACGCTGAACCTCAATGCGGGCGTGAATAACGGCCGCGCGCAGGCCGACTGGTTGATCAAGCTGCACAACAACGGCCAGCTGGACGGCAATATCCAGGTGACCGACCCGCAGAAACAGCGCAATATCGCCGGCAACGTCAACATTGCCAACATCTCGCTGGCGATGATTAACCCGGCGCTGATGCAGGGGGAAAAGGCCGCCGGCATGCTGAACGCCAATCTGCGGCTGGGCGGCAACGCGCAAAAACCGCTGGTATATGGCCGTCTGGCGCTGGATAAGGTAGATATTGACGGCAGCTGGATGCCGTTTGATATGACCGACGGCCGGCTGGCGATCGACTTCAACGGCATGAACTCGACGCTGGATGGCCTGATCACCACCACGCGCGGCCAGCTGAACCTGACCGGCGACGCGGACTGGCGGGATATCAACGCCTGGCGGGCGCGCATCGCCGCGAAAGGCGACAAGCTGCGGGTGACGGTGCCGCCGATGGTGCGCATCGACGTGTCGCCGGACCTGGTGTTCGAAGCTACGCCGCAGCTGTTCTCGCTTAACGGCAATGTGGATATTCCGTGGGCGCGCATCACCGTGCAGGAGCTGCCGGAAAGCGCGGTCGGGGTCTCGTCGGATGAAGTGATGCTGGATAAACAGCTGAAACCGATCCAGCCGAAGAGCACCGCGGTGGCGATTAACAGCAACCTGATGATCCACGTCGGCGACGACGTGCGGCTGGATGCCTTCGGCCTGAAGGCGCGGCTGAAGGGCGATCTGAAGGTGGTGCAGGATAAACGCGGTCTGGGGCTGAACGGCCAGATTGATATTCCGGCCGGCCGTTTCCACGCTTATGGCCAGGATTTGATCGTGCGCAAGGGACAATTATTGTTCTCCGGTCCGCCGGATCAGCCATACTTGAACATGGAGGCGATTCGTAACCCGGAGGCCACCGAAGATGATGTCACCGCCGGGGGTGCGCGTCACCGGCCTGGCGGATGCGCCTAAGCTGGAAGTGTTCTCCGATCCGGCCAAATCGCAGCAGGAAGCGCTGTCTTATCTGCTGCGCGGGCAAGGTCTGAGCAACTCCGGCGCCGACGGCAACGCGATGACGTCAATGTTAATTGGCATGGGGGTTGCACAAAGTGGTCAACTTGTGGGTAAAATCGGCGAAGCATTCGGCGTCAGTAACTTGGCACTTGATACCGCCGGCGTTGGCGACAGCTCCCAGGTTGTCGTGAGTGGTTATGTCCTCCCTGGCTTACAAGTAAAATATGGGGTGGGTATTTTCGACTCGCTGGCTACGTTGACGTTGCGTTACCGCCTGATGCCTAAATTGTATCTTGAAGCGGTGTCTGGTCTCGACCAGGCGCTAGATTTGCTCTATCAGTTTGAGTTTTAGCAATGCGAATAATTGTCTACGGCAGTTTACGACGCAAACAGGGAAACAGCCATTGGATGACCAACGCCCAATGGTTAGGCGAGCATGAGCTCGAAGGCTATCAGATTTATAATCTGGGCCATTACCGGCAGCGATCCCCGGTGAAGGTACGATACATTGCGAGGTGTATCGTATTAATGCATCGATTTTGCTGAGCTCGACGAGCTTAAAAGCAACACTAAGGACTATAAGCGCGAACTGATCCAGACGCCTTATGGGAGTGCGTGGATCTACCTGTACCGACACAGCGTAGAAGGTTTCCCGCTGATTGAAAGCGGGGACTGGCTGAAACGTCACGACGAAGCATAATAAAAAACACCGCTCATTGAGCGGTGTTTTTTTTCATCGGCTGCGGCGTAAAAATTATTTTTTTAGCGGCGCGCTCGAAGGAAGCTACGATCTCTGCTTTAGCGGCAGCGGCATCGTCCCAGCCTTCAACTTTCACCCACTTGCCTTTTTCCAGATCTTTGTAGTGCTCGAAGAAGTGAGCGATCTGTGCTTTCAGCAGTTCTGGCAGGTCGTTCACATCGTTGATGTGATCGTACTCTTTGCTCAGCTTGCTGTGCGGTACGGCCAGCAGTTTGGCATCTTCACCGGCTTCGTCGGTCATTTTCAGTACGCCAACCGGACGGCAGCGGATCACTGAGCCTGGCTGCAGCGGGTACGGGGTTGGCACCAGCACGTCAACCGGGTCGCCGTCCAGAGACAGGGTGTTGTTGATGTAACCGTAGTTGCACGGTAGAACATCGCGGTGGACATGAAACGGTCAACGAACAGCGCTCCGGTTTCTTTGTCAACTTCATATTTGATCGGTCAGCGTTGGCCGGGATTTCGATCACTACGTAGATGTCTTCTGGCAGGTCTTTACCCGCAGGTACCTGATTCAAGCTCATGTCGGTTTCCTTTTTTCAAACCAGAAATGGAGTGCCGGGTATTATAGCCAAAACGTGATCAAAGTAATGACCTTTTTGGCTTCAGGTATGGTATGTGCGGGCATTTAGGACTGACGGCAACCGCCGCGGACGGTAGCCCGCGGCGGTTGCCGAAAGAGGCTTTAGAACAGCGGTTTTTGTCCCTTGAGGCCCAGGCCGTTGCGGACGATGGAGACAATGCCGGAGCCGATGCCGAGGATGGCGGTAATTGGCGAGAGGCCTACCGCTGCGCCGATGCCGGCGCCCAGCAGCGCGCCGGATCCTTTGAAGTTGGAGTCACGGCCGGCAACGCGGTTGCCGGCATCGACGATGGAGCCAATCGCCGCGCCGAGGATGCCGCCGATAGGCGCGGTGATCAGGCCAAACAGACCGCCGCTGACTTCCTGCTGTTCGCTGGTAGATAGTTCTCTCATGATACATCTCCTTGAGTGATAGAATTTCCTGGATATTTAAGCGCAAAGCGTGTTAGCCGATAGGGTATTTAAATCATTCGGTCGCCGAAATGCGCCAATATTATCCTTGGTTGCTGATGTTTGCAGAAAATATATTTTTTGTGGATATATGATCCTGCCTGTGTGTGCGAATAGATGGCATTATTCATCCTGTCGCAACGCCTGGTGAATAGTAGTAAAAGACTCAGGTTATCGAAAGCCTTTATTTTTGTTGTGGATCAATGAATATTGGTTTTTTCAATTAATCATTGAGTGTAAGCCTTATCTAAATAGATGACATTTTTATTATGTATTGGTTTCTCGCGCTGGCGCCGTGAGCACGGTCTGTGTGGCTTGGCGTAGCGCTGCCGGGGAGCACGCACGGATAGGATGGTCTCCGAATTGATCGGCGAAAAAATAAATATGATGTATCAGGGAGAGGGGGCTCGGTTATTAATATTGATAAATGCCTATTATTATTTTTGTTGGCGCCATCGTTATTAATACTGTTCTCAGTATCTTGACAGCAATATCTTAATGAAAACCGGTTTAACACGACAAATAGAATAGTATATCGTTAATGCGTTGTATGTTTGAACCATGACCGCTGTATCTGATGATGCCTGTTAGTTTTAACCTTGCTACTCTGGCGATATTCTTCACGTTATTATCTTTTTCGACAGATAAATATCCCTTTTGCGCAAATAGAGCGAGCTGGTTTGGGCAGAGGGCGCTTTACAGCCTTTATTTGGCAGAATAGGCCATCTGCCTGCCACGCTGGCGGCTGATGGCGCAGCGGCGTGTTTTTTTCAGATTAATCCTTGTTCAGCATCAAGTTTCGCCCTGGCCTGTCGATAACCTAGCAAATAACAACGACGCGCTGCGGCGACGTCCTGCGTTTTACCACCCTACATCTTCTGTAACCACCTATTGTCGATAGCCAGGAAAAATCCATGCTAAATAAAATTACGGTGAAGGCCGGGCTGCTGGCCCTGCTCAGCCTGCTGACGGTATTGCTGATTATGGTCAGCATTATCGGTGTCAATGCCATTAACCAGGGCTCACGTTCGCTGCATACCCTGAATCAGATTCTGGGCGAGGAGCTGGGCTCGCTGGCGAACAGTTCCAACCTGACGCTGCGGGCGCGCACCGCCGCATCTCTGGCGGTGCGCCAGCGCGAAGTGGGTCAGATTGCGGGTGGCCGACGCCACCGTCGGGCGTATTTACGGCTATCTGGCGCAGTCGCAGCGTGAAATGGCGACGTTTGTCGGCGTGGGGACGGTCACCGAGCGCGGCAAAACGCTGTCCGAACGTCTGCAGGCCAGCTACCGCGCTTACCAGGAGCAGGGCGTGCGTCCGATGGCGGACGCCATCAAGGCCGGCCAGATCGACGAATACTACCGTATTCAGGAAACGCGCATCTCTAAGCTGAGCATTGCATTTGAAAACGATCTGAGCGAATTCCGCCGCTTTGCCATGGAAACCGGGCAGCAGCAGGTGCGCGAGGCGGAAGGCAACGCCAGCACCAAGATTGCATTAATCGTGGCGGCCGGAATACTCAGCGTGCTGCTGGCGGTGCTGGCCTGGTTTGCGCTGCGGCTGATTATTCTGCGCCCGCTGGATGCGTCGATCGCCGAGCTGGAGCATATTGCCAACGGCGATCTGACCCGTAAGATCCGCGGTGAAGGGGATACCGAAATGGGCCGCCTGATCCGGGCGATGCAGCGCATGCAGCAGTCGCTGGTGATGTCGGTCAGCAAGGTGCGCGATGCCAGCAGTCAGATTGACGTCGGCTCCCGCGAGCTGGCGGCCGGCAACGTTCACCTGGCGCAGCGTACCGAAGAGTCGGCGGCCTCGCTGGAAGAGACCGCGGCCAGCATGGAACAGCTGACCTCAACGGTTAAAATGAATGCGGAAAAACGCCGAGCAGGCCAACCAGCTGGCGCTCAGCGTGTCCGACGTCGCCGACCGCGGCAGCGACGTAGTCAGCCAGGTCAAAGACAAAATGCTGGCGATTACCGACAGCTCCCGCCGCATTGCCGATATTATCAGCGTGATGGACGGCATCGCATTTCAGACCAACATTCTGGCGCTGAATGCGGCGGTTGAGGCGGCGCGGGCCGGCGAGCAGGGGCGCGGCTTTGCCGTTGTCGCCGGCGAGGTGCGTAGTCTGGCGCAGCGTAGCGCGCAGTCGGCCAAGGAGATTAAGGGGCTGATTGAAGCCTCGCAGGAGCGGGTGCAGGAAGGCGAGCAGATGGCAGAGTCGGCGGCGCAAACCATGAACGGCATTGCCGATGAAGTCGGACGCGTTACGGCGCTGATGCGCGAAATCTCGGCGGCGACCCGCGAACAGAGCAGCGGCATCGAGCAGGTCAATCTGGCGGTGGCGCAGATGGATCAGGTGGCGCAGCAGAATGCGGCGCTGGTGGAAGAGTCCGCCGCCGCAACGCGCTCACTGGAAGAGCAGGCCCAGTCATTGGCGCAGAGCATGGCGGCGTTCAAACTATAACGCGATAACGGCGCAGCGTGCTGCGCCGTGGGGCCTGAGCGGCCCCGGCGTCGAAGGCGTTACTCGTCCGGATAGTCGGCGATAAAGCGTTCGGCGTCTTCTACCATCGATTTGGTGCCGACGAAGAACGGCGCGCGCTGGTGCAGTTTTCTGCGGCGTAATGTCCAGAATACGGTTTTTACCGTCGCTGGCCTTGCCGCCGGCCTGTTCGGCCAGAAACGCCATCGGGTTGCATTCATACAGCAGACGCAGCTTGCCCTGTGGGTGGCTGGCGGTGCTTGGGTAGATATAAATGCCGCCTTTCAGCAGGTTGCGGTGGAAGTCGGCAACCAGAGAACCGATATAGCGCGAGGTGTAAGGACGCTGCGTCGCTTCGTCCTGCTCCTGGCAGTATTTGATGTATTTCTTCACGCCGAGAGGGAACTTGATGTAGTTGCCTTCGTTGATGGAATACATATTGCCGGATTCCGGGAAGCGCACTTTCTCGTGGGAGAGGCAGAACACGCCCAGAGAAGGATCGTAGGTAAAGGCATGGACGCCATAACCGGTGGTGTACACCAGCATGGTGGAGGAGCCGTAAACCACGTAACCGGCCGCGACCTGGGCGCTGCCCGGCTGCAGGAAGTCTTCCTCGGTCACCGGGTGCCGATTGGCGTAATACGGCGATAGATGGAGAAAATCGTCCCGACGGAGACGTTGACATCGATGTTGGAGGAGCCGTCCAACGGATCCATCAGCACTACATACTTGCCGTTTTCAGCACGGTCGCCGTCAAAAATGACGATCTCGTCTTCTTCTTCAGAAGCGATGCCCGCCACTTCGCCGCGCGCTTTCAGCGCTGCTTTCAGCTTTTCGTTCGCGTACAGGTCCAGTTTCATCTGAACTTCGCCCTGTACGTTGGAAACGCCGCTGGCGCCCAGGATATCCACCAGACCCGCTTTGTTGATGTCGCGGTGGATGATTTTTGCGCCCAGTTTGATGGCCGACAGCAGTGCGGTCAATTCGCCGGTAGCGTGAGAGAAGTCGTGTTGTTTCTCGACGATAAATTCGCCTAACGTTTTCATGACACAATCCCTGAATCTACGGATGGATAGCAGTTTTTAACAAACCGCCAACGTTTTCGCCAGCAGTGTAGCCCAAAGCGTCGCGCTATTCATAGGCAAATCCATTTCTTCTGGACGATTCTGAGCGTTAGAATAAGCGCACATTCGACGTACTCAACAATGAGAAACCTATGCGCATTCACATTCTTGGCATCTGTGGCACCTTTATGGGCGGGCTGGCGGTACTGGCGCGCTCGCTTGGACATGAGGTCACGGGTTCTGACGCTAACGTCTATCCACCGATGAGCACGCTGTTGGAAAACCAGGGGATCGCGCTGATCCAGGGGTACGATCCGGCACAGCTGGATCCGGCGCCGGATCTGGTGATCATCGGCAATGCCATGACGCGCGGCAATCCGTGCGTTGAAGCGGTGCTGGAGCAGGGGATTCCCTATGTGTCCGGCCCGCAGTGGCTGCACGACTATGTGCTGCGCGATCGTTGGGTTCTGGCGGTGGCCGGCACCCATGGCAAAACCACCACCGCCGGCATGGCGGCCTGGATCCTGGAAGCCTGCGGTTATCAGCCCGGCTTTGTGATCGGCGGCGTACCCGGCAACTTTGACGTTTCCGCGCGTCTGGGCGGCAGCCCGTTCTTTGTGATTGAGGCCGATGAGTATGACAGCGCCTTCTTCGACAAGCGCTCCAAGTTTGTGCACTACAGCCCGCGTACGCTGATCATGAACAACCTGGAGTTTGACCACGCGGATATCTTTGACGACCTGAAGGCCATTCAGAAGCAGTTCCACCATCTGGTGCGCATCGTGCCGGGCCAGGGCAAAATCATTCTGCCGGACAACGACGCCAACCTGAAGCAGGTGATGGCGATGGGCTGCTGGAGCGAGCAGGAACTGGTGGGTGAAGACGGCGCCTGGCGCGCCGAGAAGCTGACCACCGACGCCAGCCATTATGCGGTCTGGCTGAACGGCGAAAAAGTGGGCGAGGTCAACTGGTCGCTGGTGGGGGAACACAATATGCACAATGGCCTGATGGCGATTGCGGCGGCCCGCCATGTCGGCGTCGCGCCGGCCGATGCCTGCCGTGCGCTGGGCGACTTTATCAACGCCCGTCGCCGCCTGGAACTGCGCGGCGAAGCCAACGGCGTAACAGTTTATGACGACTTTGCCCACCACCCGACGGCGATTCTGGCCACCCTGGCGGCGCTGCGCAGCAAGGTCGGCGGTACCGCGCGCATTCTGGCGGTGCTGGAACCGCGCTCCAACACCATGAAGATGGGCATCAGCAAAAACGATCTGGCGCCTGCCCTTGGCCGTGCCGATGAAGTGTTCCTGTATCAGCCGGATCATAACCCGTGGCAGGTGGCGGAAGTGGCGGAAGCCTGCGTGCAGCCGGCCCACTGGAGCGCCGACGTGGATACGCTGGCGGAGATGGTGGTGAAAACCGCGCAGCCGGGCGATCACATTCTGGTGATGAGCAACGGCGGTTTCGGCGGCATTCATGACAAGCTGCTGGCGGCGCTGGCGCAGCGGGAGAAGTAACGCTGCCGGTATGCCATGCTGATGATAAAAAGCCGCTCTGCGGCTTTTTTCTTGCCCATAAAAAAAGCCCCCGCAAGCGGGGCAATGGGGTTTCGTCGGATAGGACGACGAGGGGTTCTTCAGGGAATTCGCGTTAACGTCAGAACTCGGCAGTGGCATTGACGAGGATAATCAGCTCGGTAAACGCGTCCCTGAATGGTTATTTATAGATTTCAGCCGTGGCGTGCCAGTTGCCGTTCTCACGGGCTTCAATGATGCGGTAGGCTTTGGCGCCCTGTTGGTCAGCCTTATCGGACAGCGCCTGGCGAATATCCGGCGGTGAGCCGGCGACGCCGCTGGCGGTAACGGTACCGATAGACTGCAGGGTGCTGGCCTGTTGAGTGCTCACCAGCGTGGCGGCTGAGGCGCCAAAAGAGACGGCTGACAGCAGCGCCATCGCTGCAATCGTAAATTTCATGTTCATGATGGTTAGTCCTTGATGCTACTCAGTAACGGCCTGGAAGGACGGATTGTTTTTTTATTCTTGAAGACCGTTATGGGTGCAGCGTTGCCAGAGATTTTATCGTCCGTTGCCGGAGCGTATTAAGTGCTTACTTGTAAATTTCCGCCGTGGCGTGGAAGTTGCCTTCGTTACGCGCTTCGATCACGCGAAAAGCGGTGGCGCCTTTGGCATCGGCTTTATCAGACAGCGCCTGACGGATATCAGAAGGCGCCGCAGCAACGCCGCTGACGGTAATGGTGCCCGCCGGCTGCAGATTTGCCGCCTGTTCTGCGTTAATGGATTGTGCTGCAAAAGCACCGAATGAAAGCATAGACAGCACGCCAAGAGTCACAACAGTAGTTTTAACTTTCATGATTTGACCTCGTAGAATTCTTTTATCAGTTCCTGTGAACTGTGATTCATGTCACGGAAATGAGTATACAGCTAGTAACCCGAAAAATTAATAGTTTGCTAACAGTTCCCTATGAAACTTTATCATTATGCTTACCATTTCTTATAACCGGCAGGAATAAAAAGTGGTTATAAAACGATCTTTCTATGTTAAATTTCTGTAATATCAAGCAGGTGAGCAACTTTGTCGAAAAGTGCGGAATCGGCTATCTGCGGCAAAACGCCGTGATGAAATAGCGCGAATGATGACGTTGCTGGTGCGATCGTCGCGATCAGCGCGACAATGGGAAACTATGCAAAGGCGTAAAGAAGGCGGGAAGCCTGCCCACGACGCGGCCGTGGACCGCGTCGTGACGGGAAGTGATGATTACAGTTCCTGTTCGAACAGCGCCAGGATGGCTTCATACAGCTGGCGGGCGGTGAAGGCGCTGGCCGGGGTAACGAAGATGGTGTCATCACCGGCGATAGTGCCGAGGATACCTTCCGACTTACCCAACGAGTCGAGCAGGCGGGCGATCAGCTGTGCTGCGCCAGGGCTGGTGTGGATCACCACCACGGCATCATTGTGGTCGACGTCGAGCACCAGGTTCTTCAGCGGGCTGGTGGTGGTCGGCACCCCCAGCTCGGCGGGAAGGCAATACACCATCTCCATCTTGGCATTACGCGTGCGTACCGCGCCGAACTTGGTCAGCATGCGTGATACTTTGGATTGGTTAATGTTTTCGAAGCCTTCTTCTTGCAGCGCCAAAACGATCTCGCCTTGCGAACTGAATTTTTCTTCCTTCAATAACGCCTTGAACGCTTTGATCAGATCTTCCTGCTTTGCGGGATTACGCATTTTGCACCGTGGAATGTTGCCAATAGAGGTCATTATTATGCATATAGATGAATTTTTATGCAATAAAAGCGGGGGCCGACCAGCAAAAAAATGGCCGGAACGGCAGGGAAAGGGCGTTATTCTAGCAAAATACGCGGGTCATGAATATGCCCTTTCTCACAGGATTCATCGGCGGAAAAGAGTGAATAAAATGTTATTAAAATGATGTTGTTCTGATGTTGCGTAAGGGTGTAATGTAACGGCCGGTTAACTTGCGCGTGAATAACCTCGCACAATTTTCGATTACTGTGCGCTATGCCCTTCATGCACAGGTTATTTAATCTAAAATGTCCGCGATCACGGCTATTTTATTGCGTCAGTTCGCAATCCTACGGTTAAGCGATTGTTTTTAAAGGCGTGATAACATAAGTTCCGTAACCCTGAATTCACGGCGCTTTTATATTTAAGATAATACAAGGAGTATAGGATGAAAGTTGCAGTTCTCGGTGCAGCTGGCGGTATTGGCCAGGCCCTTGCCCTTCTACTCAAGACCCAGCTACCTGCAGGTTCTGAACTCTCCCTCTACGACATTGCCCCCGTTACGCCAGGCGTTGCCGTTGACTTAAGCCACATCCCAACCGCTGTTAGCATCAAAGGCTTCAGCGGTGAAGACGCCAAACCTGCGCTGCAGGGCGCCGATGTGGTGCTGATTTCCGCCGGCGTAGCGCGCAAGCCGGGTATGGACCGTTCTGACCTGTTCAACGTTAACGCCGGCATCGTGCGTAACCTGATTGAACAAGTGGCGGCAACCTGTCCGAAAGCGTGCATCGGTATTATCACCAACCCGGTGAACACCACCGTCGCCATCGCGGCGGAAGTGCTGAAAAAAGCGGGCGTGTACGATAAAAACAAACTGTTCGGCGTGACCTCGCTGGACATTATCCGTTCCAACACCTTCGTGGCCGAGCTGAAAGGTAAAAAGCCGGAAGAGCTGAACGTGCCGGTCATCGGCGGCCACTCAGGCGTGACCATTCTGCCTCTGCTGTCCCAGATCCCGGGCGTGAGCTTTACCGACCAGGAAGTGGCTGATCTGACCAAGCGTATTCAGAATGCGGGTACCGAAGTGGTTGAAGCCAAAGCCGGCGGCGGGTCGGCGACGCTGTCCATGGGCCAGGCGGCTGCACGTTTCGGTCTGTCTCTGGTGCGTGCGCTGCAGGGTGAGCCGGGCGTTGTTGAGTGCGCCTATGTGGAAGGCGACGGCAAATATGCGCGTTTCTTCGCACAGCCGCTGCTGCTGGGCAAAAACGGCGTGGAAGAGCGTAAAGACATCGGCACGCTGAGCGCGTTTGAGCAAAAAGCGCTGAACGACATGCTGGACGTTCTGCATAAAGATATCGAACTGGGCGAGAAGTTTATCAACAACTGATTGACCCCGTAGCGTGATACAAAGGCCGCCGGTATTATCCCGGCGGTTTTTTTATGCCCTGACGTCAGGATTTTATCCGACTCTTGCGATCCAGCAGACGCTGGGTTTCGGGATCAAAATAGCGGCTTGGCCAGATTTCCGAAGGGTGGACGTTCAGCGCCTCGGCGATCAGCCACTCGCCTTTCGGCCAGGGGCGGGACAGGGCGTTAGCCAGGGTTGATGAACTGAGCCCGGCGCGGCGCGATACCGCCGCCAGCGTGGTGCCCTTCTTACGTAGTGCTGCGATGACATCGGCAGGATGCCAATCTTCACTCCTTGAATTCATGTTGATCTTCCTTTTGTGATTAGCCAAAGTGGCGTTAGTGGTATAACTAACGCGTTCGTATTAATCGTTCGTACAACGTAAGCGGTTATACGGAAACAAGAATACCATTATTTTTCCTAAAAACGCCCTCTGTTTTCCAAAAATAATGGTGACGCATAATCTTCAGAGACGATGGCTATGAAAAGTGAGTGGTTTTCTGCCAAGGAATTGACGGGCATTGCGGGGTTACCTTCCTCGCCACAGGGAATTAACCAGATGGCGCGTCGGGAAAAATGGGTCAGTCAGCGTCGCAAAGGCGTACAGGGCAAAGCGGTGGAGTACCATATCGACAGCCTGCCGCCGGGCGTGCGCAATGCCCTGATACTGAAGGAAGACTCTGCGGGCTACACCGTAGAGAAACAGGATCCGCTGGCGGTATGGAACGCCTATTTTCACCATATGTCGGACGATGAAAGAGAGCAGATGCTGGCGTTTCTGCTGCGCGAAGGTATTGGCGGGCTGCTGGCGCTTATCGCCGAGGGGCGTCAGCGATAAGCACCGATAAAGCGTCTGGAGAACATCAGGAAAGCGTTTCTTAAAAATCGCGCAGCCCCGTCCCCGTCGGGTGCGCCACTCCTTCCGGCGCGGTGCATTCATATTGATCTTCTTTGTGTGATTAGCCAAAGTGGCGTTAGTGGTATAACTAACGCGTTCGTATTAATCGTTCATAAAACGTGAACCGGTGATATGGAAAAAATAACGCCTTTATTTCCGAAAAGAATGAATCTTTTCCAAAAATAATGGTGGCGCATAATCTTCAGAGACGATGGCTATGAACAGTGAGTGGTTTTCTGCCAGGGAATTGACGGGCATTGCGGGGCTACCTTCCTCGCCACAGGGAATTAACCAGATGGCGCGTCGGGAAAAATGGGTCAGTCAGCGTCGCAAAGGCGTTCAGGGCAAAGCGGTGGAGTATCATATCGACAGCCTGCCGCCGGGCGTGCGCAGTGCCCTGATGCTGAAGGAGGATCCCGCGGGTTACGCCGCAGAAAGACAGGATCCGTTGGCGGTATGGAACGCCTATTTTCACTATATGTCGGATGATGAAAGAGCGCAGATACTGACGTTTCTGCTGCGTGAGGGCATTGGCGGACTGCTGGCGCTTATCGCTGAGGGTCGTCAGCGATAAGCACCGGTAAAGCGCCTGGGGACATAGTAGGCCGTAATGCCTTAAAACTCGCGCTGCACCGCCAGGTGCGCCAGTCCTTCCAGTGCGGTGCGGTATTCTGACGGCGGCAGGGCCTCCAGCGCGCTGATGGCCTTGTCGGCTTCTTCTTCCGCCCGCTGGCGGGTATAGGTCAGCGAACCGCACTGTTCCATCGCCGCCAGCACCGGCTCCAGCAGATGGCGGCCGTTGCCCTGTTCAATGGCGCCGCGGATCATGGCCGCCTGCTCCGGGTTGCCGTTATGCATGGCGTGCAGCAGCGGCAGCGTCGGTTTACCTTCATTCAGGTCATCGCCGGTGTTTTTACCCAGCGTGCTGCCGTCGGCGCTGTAATCCAGCAGATCGTCAATCAGCTGGAACGCGGTGCCGAGATAGCGGCCATAATCCTGCAGCGCCTGTTCCTGCTCCGGCGTGGCGCCGGACAAGATGGCGGAAGATTGCGCAGCGGCTTCAAACAGGCGCGCCGTCTTGCTGTAGATCACCCGCATATAGCTCTCTTCGCTGATATCCGGATCGTTGACGTTCATCAGCTGCAGCACTTCGCCTTCGGCGATCACGTTGACCGCTTCCGACATCAGCGCCAGCACGCGCAGTGATTCCAGGCTGGTCATCATCTGGAAGGCGCGGGTATAAATGAAATCGCCGACCAGCACGCTGGCGGCATTGCCGAACGCGGCGTTGGCGGTCGCCTTGCCGCGGCGCATATCGGATTCATCAACCACATCGTCATGCAGCAGGGTCGCGGTGTGGATAAACTCAATCAGCGCGGCGATGGTAATGTGCTTGTCGCCTTCCGAATGCAGCGCCCGGGCTGCCAGGACGGCGATCATCGGCCGGATGCGCTTACCGCCACCGCTGATAATGTAATAGCCAAGCTGATTGATGAGCGTGACTTCGGAATTCAACTGTTCGAGAATTGTTGCATTCACTGCCGCCATATCTTGCGCGGTTAACTCAATAATTTGATCTAGGTTCATTGTATTGTTTTCAGCTGTGTTTCTCTTCACCGCGATGAGAACGCTGCTCACATCGGTACATGGCGGTAACTGTGCCTATGATTGTACTTGAAAAACGGCGTAGATAAACGCCACGAAAGAAACTGTGCTTTTTTTCTTCTTTTTTCTACTTCAGTCGAGATTCTGCTCTTGTCATGTGCTGTATTTTTGCGTAGAATTCGCGCCCTATTGTGAATATTTATAGCGCGCTCTGTACTAATCATCGAGCACGCGGAAAGCGGAGTTTTATATGTACGCGGTTTTCCAAAGTGGTGGTAAACAACACCGAGTAAGCGAAGGTCAGACCGTTCGCTTGGAAAAGCTGGACATCGCAACTGGTGAAGCGGTTGAGTTTGACCAGATTCTGATGATCGCTAATGGCGAAGATATCAAAATCGGCGTTCCTTTCGTCGATGGCGGCAAGATCAAAGCTGAAGTCGTTGCACACGGTCGTGGCGAGAAAATTAAAATCGTTAAGTTTCGTCGTCGTAAGCACCACCGTAAGCAGCAGGGCCACCGTCAGTGGTTCACTGACGTTAAAATCACCGGCATCAGCGCTTAAGTTAGGAGAGCGGATTAATGGCACACAAAAAGGCTGGCGGCTCGACTCGTAACGGTCGCGATTCAGAAGCTAAACGTCTGGGCGTAAAACGCTTTGGCGGCGAAGCAGTACTGGCAGGCAGCATCATCGTTCGTCAACGTGGCACCAAGTTCCACGCGGGCACCAACGTAGGTTGCGGCAAAGACCACACTCTGTTTGCTTTGAAAGACGGTAAAGTCAAATTCGAAGTTAAAGGCCCGAGCAATCGTAAATTCATCAGCATCGAAGCTGAATAATTTTTCGAGCCTTAATAAATAGATGTAAGCCCTGCAATTCGTTGCGGGGCTTTTTACATTTATAGCCAACCCATTTTACACCTTGGCTATTCGGGAACGACAGCGCGGGCAGATGACGCATGGAAACAAAACAGCAGGTCGGGGTCGGTATTTCTCTGGCGTTAACCACGGCGGTTTGCTGGGGCGCGCTGCCGATAGCCATGAAAGAAGTTCTACAGGTGATGACGCCGTTTACCATCGTCTGGTATCGCTTTACCATTGCGGCGGTTGGGCTTGGCGTTATTCTGCGTTACGCGGCCGTTTGCCGCCGGTAAAACTTTTTCGCCAGCCGCGCTGGCTGCTGTTGCTGGTGATTGCTACCGCCGGGCTGCTGGGGAACTTTGTGTTTTTCAGCTCCTCGCTGCAGTATCTCAGCCCGACGGCCTCGCAGGTGATTGGCCAGCTGTCGCCGGTGGGGATGATGTTCGCCAGCGTGCTGATCCTGAAAGAGCGGATGCGCATTACCCAGGTGATTGGCGCGCTGATGCTGATTTGCGGGCTGATGCTGTTTTTCAACGTCAGCCTGGTTGAGATTTTTACCCGCCTGACGGATTACACCCTGGGGGTGCTGTTGGGCGTCTGCGCCGCAACGGTATGGGTCACCTACGGCGTGGCGCAAAAGGTTCTGCTGCGCCGGCTGGCGTCGCCGCAGATTCTGGTAATGTTGTACACTTTATGTGCAATCGCATTATTTCCCCTGGCGCAGCCGGGGATGATTTTTCAGCTGAGCGGCTGGCAACTGGCCTGCCTGCTGTTTTGCGGTGCGAATACGCTGATTGGTTATGGCGCTTTGGCAGAGGCGATGGCGCGTTGGCAGGCGGCGCAGGTGAGCGCGTTAGTGACGCTGACACCGCTGTTTACCCTGCTGTTTTCAGATTTATTGGCGTTGGCATGGCCGCAGATGTTTGCCGCCCCGACGTTGAATGTCGTCGGTTACGTGGGCGCGTTTGTGGTGGTTGCGGGCGCAATGTTTTCCGCAATTGGTCACCGGTGGTGGCCACGACGGGCAGAAAACCTCCTGGTTGCTCCTATCAAGCAGCCCGGTGAATGATTTACGGAGACGGAAAATGAAGTTTGTAGATGAAGCAGCGATATTGGTCGTTGCAGGTGACGGTGGTAATGGTTGCGTCAGCTTCCGTCGCGAAAAATATATCCCCAACGGCGGCCCGGACGGCGGCGACGGCGGTGACGGCGGCGACGTCTACCTGCTGGCGGACGAAAACCTGAACACGCTGATCGACTATCGCTTTGAGAAGTCCTTCCGCGCCGAGCGCGGTCAGAACGGCCAGAGCCGTGACTGTACCGGCAAACGCGGTAAAGACATCGTGATCAAGGTGCCGGTCGGCACCCGGGTGAAAGATCAGGGCACCGGCGAGATCCTCGGCGATATGACGCGTCATCAGCAGCGACTGATGGTGGCGAAGGGCGGCTGGCACGGCCTGGGCAACACCCGTTTCAAATCCTCGGTCAACCGCGCTCCGCGCCAGAAGACCAACGGTACGTCGGGTGAAGCGCGCGATATCCTGCTGGAGCTGATGCTGCTGGCGGACGTCGGCATGCTTGGCCTGCCGAATGCCGGTAAATCCACCTTTATCCGCGCGGTATCGGCCGCCAAGCCGAAAGTAGCGGACTACCCGTTCACTACGCTGGTGCCAAGCCTCGGCGTGGTGCGTATGGACAGCGAACAGAGCTTCGTGGTGGCGGATATTCCGGGGCTGATTGAAGGCGCGTCTGAAGGCGCCGGCCTGGGCATTCGCTTCCTGAAGCACCTGGAGCGTTGCCGCGTGCTGCTGCACCTGGTGGATATCGATCCGATTGACCAGACCGATCCGGTGGAAAACGCCCGTGTGATTATCAACGAGCTGAATCAGTACAGTGAGAATCTGGCGCAGAAGCCACGCTGGCTGGTGTTCAACAAGGTTGACCTGCTGAGTGAAGAAGAAGCCGCCGAACGCGCCAAGGCGATTGTCGACGCGCTGGGTTGGGAAGAGAAATACTACACGATCTCCGCGCCAGCCATCTTGGCGTTAAAGAGCTGTGCTGGGACGTGATGAACTTTATCAACAGCCAGCCGAAAGCGATGGCGCTCGAAGAGAGCGCACCGGAAAAAGTCGAGTTTATGTGGGACGATTACCACCGCCAACAGTTGGCGGAAGTAGAAGCCGAAGCCGACGACGACTGGGATGATGACTGGGATGAAGATGACGACGAAGGCGTCGAAATCATCTACCAGAAATAAGCATCGCATCACAAGGCCCCGCAGCGCGGGGCTTTTTTTTTGCCTGTGGGTTACGGCTGCAGCGGGTTGACCGGTAGCCAGCAGCAGGCGTTAAGGCCGCTGGCGTCATGGCGGTTTTCCAGCGCCAGACGTCCCTGGTGCAGTTGGATAATGCGGATGACGATGTTCAGCCCCAGCCCGCTGCCGCCATAGCGCTGGTCCATTCTTCTGAAGGCCTGGGTCAGCTCGCCGGCCATCTCCGGCTTAATACCCGGCCCCTCATCGATGACCTGCAGCTGATGGCCGCCGTTTTGCGCGCCGAGGCGGATGAGGATAGCGCTGCCCGGCGGGCCGTAGCGGTGGGCATTCTCCACCAGATTACGCAGCAGCAGGCGCAGTAACACCGGATCGCCATGGGTGACGGCCTCGGCCGGCAGTTGCCACGCCAGCCGTTGATTGCGCCGTTGTGCCAGCTCTTCCAGCTCTTCGCGCAGCGGCGTGATGACGTCCGCCACCCAGTCGAAACGTTGATAGTGGCCACCGGCAAAATTCTGCCCGGCGCGTGACAGCATCAGCAACTGCTCGACGGTATGCATCAGCTGGTCGATGCGCGCAATCAGCGGCGTGCTTTCCCGTACTCCCTGTTGCTCCATCAGTTCCAGATGCAGCCGGATACCGGCCAGCGGGGTACGCAGCTCGTGAGCGGCGTCGGCGGTAAACAGCCGCTCCTGCTGAATGGTGCTATCGAGCCGCGAGAACAGCTGATTGAGCGCGGTGGTGACCGCCACCACTTCCCGGCTGTCGTTGCTGACCGGCAGCGGCGACAGATTATCGGCGGAACGTTTCTCCAGCCGGTTTTGCAGCTGGTTAAGCGGGCGGATGATCCAGCTGATGGCCCAGAACGAAGCGATCAGCGTGACCATCATCATAATCAGCGACGGCGCCAGCAGGGAGGCGATCGCTTCGGCGATTTCGCCGTCGACTTTTTCGGTACGCACCTGGGCCGACAGGGTTTCATCCACCAGAAAGCCGATCTGTTCCCGGCTTTCATGCCATAGCCACAGCGCGCTGATCAACTGGGTGACCAGCAGAATCAGCGCCAGCATCAGCAGCAGGCGGCGGCGCATGCTGATCATGGCAGCGGCTCCAGGCGGTAGCCGATGCCGCGCACCGTGCGGATGCGGTCTTTGCCCAGCTTGCGGCGCAGATTATGGACGTGTACTTCGAGGGTATTGGAGCCGAGGTCGTCGTTCCAGGCGTATAAATCCTGCTGCAGCAGCTCGCGGTTGACCGTCTGGCCGGCGCGCATGATCAGCCGCGATAAAATGGCGAACTCCTTCGGCGTAACGTCGACGGGCTGCTGTTGCAGGTAAACCTGCTGGCTGGAGAGATTGAGCGTTAGATCGTCTTGCTGCAGCAGGTTGTCGCTGTGGCCCTGGTAGCGACGTATCAGCGCCCTGACGCGCGCCTGCAGCTCAACCAGCGCGAAGGGCTTCACCAGGTAATCATCGGCGCCGGCGTCCAGTCCGTCGACGCGGTCTTCCAATGCGTCGCGGGCGGTGAGAATCAATACCGGCAAATCGATCTGCCGGCGTCGCCACTGCCGCAGCAGGGCGCCGCCGTCAACGTCGGGCAGGCCGAGATCGAGAATAACCATGCTGTACTGGCTGGTGTCGATCAGCGCATTGGCCTGCGCCGCCGTCAGCGCGCAGTCGCAGGCGTAGCCCTCGGCGGCCAGCGCCATGGCCAGCCCCTGTTGCAACAGCTCATCGTCTTCGACAATCAATAGCTTCACGTCGGGGCTCCCATGGGGTGGTTACTCAGTTATTTTGATAAATATCCCGGTATAGCCGGCTTTCGAAACGCACCAGCGGGATCCGGCGCTGGCGCTGATCTTCCGGCGGTACGGCGTAACCCGACAGATACTGCACAAACGCCATGCGCTGACCGCTGGCGGTGGTGATAAAGCCTGCCAGATTATAGACCCCCTGCAGCGCGCCGGTTTTCGCCGAGACTTTACCGTCCACGCCGGCCTCATGCAGGCCGCCGCGGTAGCGCAGCGTGCCGTCGTAGCCGGCCAGCGGCAGCATTGAAATAAAGTCCAATTCGTTGTCATGCTGGGCGATATATTGCAGCGCCTGCATCATGGTCGCCGGCGCCAGCAGGTTATGGCGCGACAGGCCGGAGCCGTCCACCACGATGCTGTTGCCCAGATCGACCCCGGCTTTCTGGCGCAGCACCTGACGTACCGCGTCGGCGCCGGCGCGCCAGGTGCCCGGCACGCCGAAGCGTTCGTGGCCGATGGTGCGGAATACGGTATCGGCGATCATATTGTCAGATTTTTTCAGCATCACCTTCAGCAGGTCGTGCAGCGGCGCCGACTGGGTGCGGGCAATCACCGTGCCGTTCATGCCCGGCTGGGTCTGACGCTTCAGATGGCCGTCAATCTGGATGCCGGCCTGAGTCAGCTCATCTTTCAGAATGGCGCCGGCATAGCTGGCCCCGTCCTGAATGGCGAACGCCAGCGGCAGCGGATCGCTGCGCTGCGTCAGGCAGCCGGTCAGGGTAAAGCGGTTCAGTTCACCCGGCACCACGTCCAGCTCGCAGTATTGGGCGTCCGGCGAGCCTTTGGCCAGCGTACGCACCTGGCTGAACATATTGACTGGGTAATAGGAGGCGACGCGGATAAAGGCGATATCGCCCGGTTTGGCCGCGCTGTACAGCGATACCGAGAAGCAGTTGCGGTCGACAATCGCCGCCGCCGGCGGGGCGCTGAAGCACTGCGTCATATCGTTCCACGGCCAGCCGGGCGCCTTGTCATGGCTGGCGAATACCGAAGTATCGACCAGCACGTCGCCGCTGATTTGTCTGACGCCCTGCTTTTTCAGCTCGGCGACCATATTGCGCAGGTTCTGGCGCTTAAAGGTCGGGTCGCCGCCGAAGCGGGCGATCAGATTGCCGCGCAGCACGCCATCGTCAATCTTGCCCTGGCTTTCCAGCGTGGTGGTAAAGCGGTAGTCAGGGCCGAGCTGCAGCAGGGCCGCCAGCGCGGTCAACACCTTCTGGGTACTGGCGGGCAGCGCCATCTGCTGCGAGTGGTAATCAATCGTCGGCGTGCTGGCGCCGATTTTTTGAACCATCAGGGCAAGGTTGGCTCCATCAGGCAAATATTGTGTGTAATCTTCAACCGGGCGGCGTTGGCATTCAAAACAAATGCGCACGCCAATGCACTGACAATTCGTGAAAAACGCATAATCTCTGGCTAACTGCTGGGTAACGTGCCGTCATACTACGGCGCATTCAGGGAAAAAGTAAACGATGACCCTTAAGGAACTCTACGCTAAAATGCGTATCAAAATGCAAAATCGATCCTGACTTGGAAGAATTTTCCGGGTTAGGGTTCTTTTGTTTGTCGCCTGGAGGCGGCTGGCGATAGCCATCCGTGTTTTCATACGAATACGTCAGGATGACGGCTATTTGAACAGGAAAGATTTAGAGGTAGTGAAATTATGCAACAGATTCCGATGACCCTGTTTGGCGCAGAGAAATTGCGCGAAGAACTGGAATATTTGAAAAGCGTCCGCCGTCCGAAAATCATTGCGGACATCGCGGAAGCGCGTGAACACGGCGATCTGAAAGAAAACGCGGAGTACCATGCGGCGCGCGAGCAGCAGGGGTTCTGCGAAGGACGAATTCAGGAAATTGAAGCCAAGCTGTCGAACGCGCAGGTGATCGACGTCACCAAAATGCCGAATAACGGCCGGGTGATTTTCGGCGCGACGGTATCGGTGATGAACCTGGATACCGAAGACGAAGTGACCTACCGCATCGTGGGTGACGACGAGGCCGACTTCAAGAAAAATCTGATTTCGGTAAACTCCCCGATGGCGCCGTGGTTTAATCGGTAAAGAACAAGACGACGTGGTGGTGATTAAAACGCCGGGCGGCGATGTGGAATACGAAATCCTGAAGGTGGAATACCTCTGATCGGCCGCGGTTGTTCAGAAGTTAAGCAGGGTTTTGTAAAGAAAGGAAAAAGGCCGCGTGGCGGCCTTTTATCAGGTGCAGGTGCATGGCACCTTTTCGTTAAAGTGACGACACTTAACGCGGTAGACTGATCTTGCGCTCTTCAGAAGGGCGGTAAAGAATAAGGGTATTACCGATAATCTGTACGTTGCAGGCTTTTGTTTCACGCACGATGGCGTCAGCGATCAAAGCTTTGGTTTCGCGATCTTCCGTCGCGATTTTCACTTTGATCAGCTCATGATGCGTCAGCGCCTGCTCAATTTCAGCCAGCACCCCTTCGGTGAGACCGTTATTGCCCAGCATCACGACCGGTTTTAACGGATGCGCCAGGCCTTTCAGGTGCTGTTTTTGTTTATTATTCAGATTCATTGTC
This sequence comes from Serratia rubidaea, assembly GCA_901472405.1. GTDB lineage: Bacteria > Pseudomonadota > Gammaproteobacteria > Enterobacterales > Enterobacteriaceae > Serratia_B > Serratia_B rubidaea. The sequence continues at coordinate 442,514 of LR590463.1, forward strand.
TTTTTTGCTTAAGTTGGGATTGAAAACGGTACATTCTACCGCCATCTCATGGGTATCACCAAATCGGTCTTGCACCGTGATGGCAATATGAGCAGCGAACTTGGCATAAGTCTCTTTTTAGGATAGTTGGAAACTCGATGACAGGTAAAAAGCGTTCGGCCAGTTCTAGCCGCTGGCTTCAGGAACACTTTAGCGACAAATATGTGCAGCAGGCGCAGAAAAAAGGGCTGCGCTCGCGCGCCTGGTTTAAACTGGATGAAATACAGCAGAGCGACAAGCTGTTTAAACCGGGTATGACGGTGGTTGATTTGGGGGCGGCGCCAGGCGGCTGGTCGCAGTATGTCGTTACCCAGATCGGCGGTTCTGGGCGAATTATCGCCTGTGATATTTTACCGATGGATCCTATCGTCGGCGTCGATTTCCTCCAGGGAGATTTTCGTGATGAACTGGTGCTGAAGGCGCTGCTGGATCGCGTAGGTGAAAAGAAGGTTCAGGTGGTCATGTCCGATATGGCCCCGAATATGAGTGGCAACCCGGCGGTCGATATTCCAAGATCGATGTATCTGGTGGAATTAGCACTGGAAATGTGTCGTGATGTCCTCGCACCAGGCGGAAGTTTCCTGGTGAAGGTGTTCCAGGGAGATGGCTTTGACGAGTACCTACGGGAAATTCGCTCCCTGTTTACGAAGGTTAAGATTCGTAAGCCAGACGCTTCGCGCGCTCGTTCGCGTGAAGTGTACATTGTAGCGACAGGGCGCAAACTGTAGTACCCTAACGCTGTTTGTTAACACAGTTGTAATATGAGGTTAATCCCTTGAGTGACATGGCGAAAAACCTAATTCTCTGGCTGGTCATCGCAGTTGTGCTGATGTCCGTATTCCAGAGCTTTGGGCCAGCGAGTCGAATGGCCGTAGGGTGGATTACTCTACCTTCATGTCCGAACTGACCCAGGATCAGGTTCGCGAAGCGCGAATTAACGGACGTGAGATCAACGTTACCAAGAAAGATAGTAACCGATACACGACTTATATCCCCGTCAACGATCCCAAGCTGTTGGATACGTTACTGACGAAGAATGTGAAAGTTGTCGGTGAACCGCCGGAAGAGCCGAGTTTGCTGGCTTCTATCTTTATTTCATGGTTCCCGATGCTGTTGCTGATCGGGGTCTGGATCTTCTTTATGCGGCAAATGCAGGGCGGCGGCGGTAAGGGCGCGATGTCCTTCGGCAAGAGCAAGGCCCGTATGCTGACTGAAGATCAGATCAAAACCACCTTTGCCGATGTCGCCGGCTGCGACGAAGCAAAAGAAGAAGTAAGCGAACTGGTTGAATACCTGCGCGAACCGAGCCGTTTCCAGAAGCTGGGCGGCAAGATTCCGAAAGGCGTGCTGATGGTTGGCCCGCCGGGTACCGGTAAAACGTTGCTGGCGAAAGCCATCGCCGGCGAGGCGAAAGTGCCGTTCTTTACCATCTCCGGTTCCGACTTCGTGGAAATGTTTGTCGGCGTGGGCGCGTCCCGCGTACGTGATATGTTCGAGCAGGCGAAAAAAGCCGCACCGTGCATCATCTTTATCGATGAAATCGACGCCGTCGGCCGCCAGCGTGGCGCCGGTCTGGGCGGCGGTCACGATGAACGTGAGCAGACGCTGAACCAGATGCTGGTTGAGATGGACGGCTTTGAAGGCAACGAAGGCATCATCGTCATCGCGGCGACCAACCGTCCGGACGTGCTTGACCCTGCGCTGCTGCGTCCGGGCCGTTTCGACCGCCAGGTGGTGGTTGGTCTGGCCGGATGTGCGTGGTCGTGAGCAGATTCTGAAGGTGCACATGCGCCGCGTCCCGCTGGCGGCGGATATCGACGCCTCCGTGATTGCGCGCGGTACGCCGGGCTTCTCCGGTGCGGATTCTGGCCAACCTGGTCAACGAAGCGGCGCTGTTTGCCGCCCGCGGCAACAAGCGTGTGGTGTCGATGGTTGAGTTCGAAAAGGCCAAAGACAAAATCATGATGGGTGCGGAACGTCGCTCCATGGTGATGACCGAAGCGCAGAAAGAGTCGACCGCGTACCACGAAGCCGGCCACGCCATTATCGGCCGTCTGGTGCCGGAGCACGATCCGGTGCACAAAGTGACGATTATTCCGCGCGGCCGTGCGCTCGGCGTGACCTTCTTCCTGCCTGAAGGCGATGCCATCAGCGCCAGCCGTCAGAAGCTGGAGAGCCAAATCTCCACCCTGTACGGCGGTCGTCTGGCGGAAGAGATTATTTACGGTGCAGAGCACGTCTCTACCGGCGCATCGAACGACATTAAAGTGGCGACCTCCATCGCCCGCAACATGGTGACCCAATGGGGCTTCTCCGAGAAGCTGGGGCCGCTGCTGTACGCGGAAGAAGAGGGCGAAGTGTTCCTGGGCCGCTCCGTGGCCAAGGCGAAACACATGTCGGACGAAACGGCGCGCATTATCGACCAGGAAGTGAAATCCCTGATCGAACGCAACTACGTGCGTGCCCGCACGCTGTTGATGGAAAACATGGACATCCTGCATTCAATGAAAGATGCCCTGATGAAGTATGAAACCATCGACGCGCCGCAGATTGACGATTTGATGAACCGCAAGGACGTCCGTCCGCCGGCAGGCTGGGACGATCCGAACAAAGGCAACAACTCCGACAACGGCGGCACCCCGAAAGCCCCGACGCCGGTTGATGAGCCGCGGACGCCGAATCCAGGCAATCCTCTGTCTGAACAGCTCGACAAGTAACATCGACTGTGTAATAACATCAAACCCCGGCATGCCGGGGTTTTTTTTCGCCCGTCATCTGCGGCGCGGCCGTATAATCGGCCACCGCCAGGCCGCCGTATCAGACGGCCCGGCCCTTTTGCCCGCCCGGCAGTGAATCAGCAACAGACAGTAAGGTGGAATCTTCATGCAATTAACCGTGCGCGACATGACTTTCGATCTCTCCCATCCTCGGGTGATGGGTATCCTCAACGTGACTCCGGATTCGTTCTCCGACGGAGGACGGCACAATTCGCTGAACGACGCCTTACTGCATGCCCACGCGCTGATTTCCGCCGGCGCCACCATGATCGACGTTGGCGGCGAGTCAACCCGTCCCGGTGCGGCGGAGGTGAGCGAGGAAGAGGAGATCGAGCGGGTGGTGCCGGTGGTGGAGGCCATCGCCCGGCGTTTTGAGGTCTTTATTTCCGTCGATACCTCCAAGCCTGGCGTAATCCGCGAGTCGGCCAGCGCCGGCGCGCACCTGATTAACGATGTGCGCTCTCTGCAGGAGCCTGGCGCGCTGGAGGCGGCGGCGGACAGCGGGCTGCCGGTATGCCTGATGCATATGCAGGGTGAGCCGCGCACCATGCAGCAGGCGCCGCATTATGACGATCTGATGGGGGAGGTGAACGCCTTTTTCCAGCAGCATATTGCACGCTGTACTGCGGCGGGCATAGCAAAACAGAAATTGTTACTCGACCCGGGCTTCGGTTTCGGTAAGAATTTAGCGCATAATTATCAGCTTCTGGCCCGACTGTCGGAATTTCATCATTTCGGCCTGCCGCTGCTGGTCGGCATGTCGCGTAAATCGATGATTGGACAACTGCTGAACGTACCGCCGGAACAGCGGACGATCGGCAGCGTCGCCTGCGCGGTGATTGCCGCGATGCAGGGCGCGCAGATTGTCAGAGTGCATGATGTTAAAGAAACCGTCGAGGCGATGCGCGTCGTCGAGGCAACACTTTCAGCTAAGGGACAGTAGAGACATGAGCGAGCGTAAATATTTTGGTACCGACGGCATTCGTGGGAAGGTCGGCGACAGCCGATTACTCCGGATTTTGTCCTTAAGCTCGGCTGGGCTGCGGTAAAGTGCTGGCGCGCCATGGCTCACGCAAAATCATCATCGGCAAGGACACCCGCATCTCCGGCTATATGCTGGAGTCGGCGCTGGAGGCCGGTTTGGCCGCCGCAGGCCTGTCCGCGTCCTTCACCGGCCCGATGCCGACGCCGGCAGTCGCCTACCTGACGCGCACCTTCCGCGCCGAGGCCGGCATCGTGATTTCCGCGTCCGCATAACCCGTATTACGACAACGGCATCAAGTTCTTCTCCATCGACGGCGCCAAACTGCCGGATCATGTGGAAGAGGCGATTGAAGCAGAGATGGAAAAGCCGCTGACCTGCGTAGAGTCGGCCGAGCTGGGCAAAGCCAGCCGCATTATCGACGCCGCCGGGCGCTACATCGAATTTTGCAAGGGCACCTTCCCCAGCGAACTGAGCCTGAAGGGCCTGAAGATCGTCGTTGACTGCGCCAACGGGGCGACGTACCACATCGCGCCGAGCGTTGCTGCGCGAGCTGGGCGCCAAGGTGATCGCCATCGGCTGCGAGCCGGACGGCATGAACATCAACGAGAAGTGCGGCGCGACCGATGTGCGCCAGCTGCAAGAGGCGCGTACTGGCGGAAAAAGCCCACGTCGGCCTGGCGTTTGACGGCGACGGCGACCGGGTGATGATGGTGGATCACCTGGGCAACAAGGTGGACGGCGATCAGATCCTGTACATCATCGCGCGCGAAGGGCTGCGTCAGGGCCAGCTGCGCGGCGGTGCGGTCGGCACGCTGATGAGCAACATGGGGCTGGAGCTGGCGCTGAAGCAGCTGGGCATTCCGTTTGCCCGCGCCAAAGTCGGCGACCGCTACGTGCTGGAAAAAACTGCAGGAGCTGGGCTGGCGCATCGGCGCTGAAAAACTCCGGCCACGTGATCCTGCTGGATAAAACCACCACCGGCGACGGCATTGTGGCCGGCCTGCAGGTGCTGACCGCCATGGTGCGCAACAGCATGAGTTTGCACGACCTGTGCAGCGGCATGCAGCTGCTGCCGCAGGTGTTGGTGAACGTGCGTTTTGCCGGCGAGCATAACCCGCTGGAATCGGACGACGTTGTCAGCGTCACCAAAAGCGTGGAGGCCGAACTGAACGGCCGCGGTCGCGTGCTGCTGCGCAAATCCGGTACGGAACCGCTGATCCGCGTGATGGTGGAAGGCGAAGACGAAAAACAGGTGACCGAGCTGGCGAACCGCATCGCCGACGCGGTGAAATCTGCAGGTTAAAACAGGCGGTTAACGCCCAAACCGTGCGTTTGGGCGGGTAAATGGCTGCGGGTTGCTGTTTTTTTTCCGCAATCGCGCCGGTGGCGGTAAATTGCCCTTGCGCGCTGTGACGCCTTTGGTTAGTATTCACACCCGCTCCAATAGGCGGTTTTACATAACGTCTGCGACTTCTGACTAGAAGCTTATGGGCGAGAAGCATTTGGCACGCGGTGATGCCGCAAGGATACGGGTACGACTATGTACGAAGCTCTTCTGGTAATTTTCCTGCTGGTTTCGATCGGGCTTGTTGCTATGATCATGCTGCAGCAAGGTAAAGGCGCTGATATGGGAGCCTCATTCGGAGCAGGTGCATCTGGCACATTGTTCGGTTCGAGTGGTTCCGGTAACTTCATGACCCGCATGACGGCCGTGCTGGCGACGCTGTTCTTCGTCATCAGCCTGATTCTGGGCAACCTGAGCAGCAACCAGAGCAAAAAAGGCAGCGAGTGGGAAAACCTCGGTCAGCCGGTGAAAACCGAGCAGACTACCGCGCCGGCGGCACCAGCCAAGCCGAGCAGCGATATCCCGCAGTAAGCAGCAAAAAAGTTTTTAAACGGTGGTTGATGTCAGGCGTCAACGGCCGTAGCAGTAAAAGAATCAGTACCGAGGTGGTGGAATTGGTAGACACGCTACCTTGAGGTGGTAGTGCCCTAACGGGCTTGTGGGTTCGAGTCCCATCCTCGGTACCAAATCCCAGAGATAACTTGCAATTTTGCGATTATCAGCGTAGTATTTGCCACGATTTCGGACGCGGGGTGGAGCAGCCTGGTAGCTCGTCGGGCTCATAACCCGAAGGTCGTCGGTTCAAATCCGGCCCCCGCAACCACTTTCCTTTGAAGTGTTTATTTTCAAATACACTATTTCGATTGAATCCGCTTTTCTCGAACAACATTTGAAAATGACACTTGTCAGAAAGTTGTACCGAAGCCGCAGCGCGGCAAACAGGGTCCAGTTGCATAAAGCCCGATTTTTCGGGGTTTTTTGTTATTTGGCAACAGAATCACTGGGCTATTTAGCCCTTTTTTTATGTCTTGGGGGTGGGCTTGTCCACGTTAGAGCAAAAATTAACAGAGATGCTGTCGGCACCGGTAGAGGCGTTGGGCTTTGAGCTTGTAGGCATCGAATTTATTCGTGCGCGCCAATCTACGCTCCGCATCTATATTGATAGTGATGACGGCATCAATGTTGATGATTGTGCTGATGTCAGCCACCAGGTCAGCGCGGTGCTGGACGTTGAAGATCCGATCACCGTCGCTTACAACTTGGAAGTCTCCTCTCCTGGCCTTGATCGCCCGATGTTCACCGCAGAACACTACACGCGTTTCCTCGGTGAAGAAGTCAGTATGGTGCTGCGCATGGCGGTACAGAACCGTCGCAAATGGCAGGGCATCATCAAGTCCGTCGATGGCGAAATGATCACGGTTACTGTGGATGGGAAAGATGAAGTGTTCGCGCTGAGCAATATTCAGAAAGCGAATCTGGTACCCCACTTTTAAAGTTTTGGATGAGGCAACTAGGATGAATAAAGAGATTCTGGCTGTTGTTGAAGCAGTTTCCAATGAGAAATCCCTTCCGCGTGAGAAGATTTTTGAAGCGTTGGAAACCGCATTAGCCACCGCAACCAAGAAAAAATACGAGCAGGAAATCGACGTTCGCGTTAGCATCGATCGCAGAACCGGCGACTTCGACACCTTCCGCCGTTGGGTTGCCGTAGACGAAGTGACCCAGCCAACGCGTGAAATCACGCTGGAAGCCGCGCAGTTTGAAGACCCGAGCATCGAGCTGGGCGGTTTTATCGAAGATCAGATCGAATCCGTGACCTTCGACCGCATCACCACCCAAACCGCGAAGCAGGTTATCGTCCAGAAGGTGCGTGAAGCCGAGCGTGCGATGGTGGTCGACGCATTCCGCGGCCACGAAGGCGAAATCATCACCGGCGTGGTGAAAAAAGTAAACCGCGACAACATCTCCCTGGATATCAAAGCCTCCGACGGCAGCGGCACCAGTGCGGAAGCCGTGATCCTGCGTGAAGACATGCTGCCGCGTGAGAACTTCCGTCCGGGCGACCGCATCCGCGGCGTACTGTATGCGGTGCGTCCTGAAGCGCGCGGCGCGCAGCTGTTCGTCAGCCGTTCCCGTCCGGAAATGCTGATTGAGCTGTTCCGCATCGAAGTGCCGGAAATCGGCGAAGAAGTGCTCGAAATTAAAGCGGCGGCCCGCGATCCGGGTTCCCGTGCGAAAATTGCCGTGAAAACCAACGACAAGCGCATCGACCCGGTCGGCGCCTGCGTGGGGATGCGCGGTGCTCGCGTTCAGGCCGTATCGAGCGAACTGGGCGGCGAGCGTATTGATATTGTGCTGTGGGACGACAATCCTGCGCAGTTCGTGATCAACGCCATGGCGCCGGCAGACGTCGCCTCTATCGTGGTGGACGAAGACAAGCACACTATGGATATTGCCGTTGAAGCCAGCAATCTGGCACAGGCGATCGGCCGTAACGGCCAAAACGTGCGTTTGGCTTCTCAGCTCAGCGGCTGGGAACTGAACGTGATGACGGCGGACGATCTGCAGGCCAAACACCAGGCCGAAGCTCATGCCGCCATTGATACCTTCACCAAGTATCTTGATATCGACGAAGAGTTCGCCACCGTACTGGTCGAAGAAGGCTTCTCAACGCTTGAAGAGTTGGCGTATGTGCCAATCAATGAGCTGCTGGAAATCGACGGTCTGGATGAAGATACGGTTGAAGCGTTGCGCGATCGCGCCAAAGCTGCATTGACCACGCTGGCACTGGCTCAGGAAGAAAGCCTGGGTGACCAGAAGCCTGCTGAAGACCTGCTCAACCTGCCAGGGCTTGAGCGCAGCATGGCCTTTAAACTGGCCGCGCGTGGGGTTTGTACGCTGGAAGATCTTGCCGAGCAGGGTGTTGACGATCTGGCTGATATTGAAGGGCTTGACGATGAGCAAGCCGGCGAGCTGATCATGGCCGCCCGTAATATCTGTTGGTTTGGCGACAACGCGTAATAACTGTAGCAGGAAGGAACAGCATGACGACAGATGTAACCGTAAAATCGCTGGCAGCAGAGATTCAGACTCCGGTTGATCGCCTGGTACAGCAGTTTGCTGATGCAGGGATCAACAAGTCTGAAACCGACTCTGTTACCCAGCAAGAGAAAGAAACCTTATTGGCGCACCTGAACCGTGAGCACGGCAGCGCGCGGGTAAACTGACGCTGCAGCGTAAAACGCGCAGCACCTTGAATATCCCGAGCACCGGCGGTAAGAGTAAATCGGTGCAAATTGAGGTCCGCAAGAAACGCACTTATGTAAATCGCGATACGCAAGAAGCTCAACAGGCGGAAGCGGCAGAGCAGGCACAGCGTGAAGCGGAAGAGCAGGCACGGCGCGAAGCGGAAGAACTCGCCAAACGCGAAGCAGAAGCGAAGCGCGCAGCCGAAGAGCAAGCCAAACGTGAGGCCGCAGAAATTGCTAAGCGTGATGCAGCGGAAAAAGAAAAAGTGACCAATCAACAAACCGACGAAATGACCAAGCCAGCTCAGGCTGAAAAAGCGCGCCGCGAAGCCGAAGCCGCAGAACTGAAGCGTAAAGCTGAAGAAGAAGTGCGCCGCAAGGTGGAAGAAGAAGCCAAGCGCGTTGCTGAAGAAGCGCGCCGCATGGCGGAAGAAAACGGCGAGAAGTGGGCAGCCGCTGAAAAAACCTCCGAGTCTGAGACTGCTGACTACCACGTAACCACCTCCCAGCACGCGCGTGCCGCGGAAGATGAGAACGACGCCAAGGTTGAAGGCGATCGCCGCAGCCGCAGCCGCGGCGGCAAATCCGCCAAGCAGAAGAAAGGCAGCAAGCTGTCCGAATCCAAAGCGGATCGCGAAGAAGCGCGCGCCGTTACCCGTGGTGGTAAGGGCCGTCGTAAGCCAAGCACCCTGCAGCAGGGCTTCAACAAGCCGGCTCAGGTGGTTAACCGCGACGTAGTGATCGGCGAAACCATCACCGTGGCCGAACTGGCCAACAAGATGGCGGTGAAAGGCTCTCAGGTTATCAAAACCATGATGAAGCTGGGCGCGATGGCGACCATCAACCAGGTTATCGATCAGGAAACCGCACAGCTGGTTGCCGAAGAGATGGGCCACAAAGTTATCCTGCGTCGTGAGAACGAGCTGGAAGAAGCGCTGATGAGCGATCGCGACACCGGTGCAGCTGCTGCTGAACCGCGTGCGCCGGTCGTGACCATCATGGGCCACGTTGACCACGGTAAAACCTCTCTGCTGGACTACATCCGTTCCACCAAGGTGGCATCGGGCGAAGCGGGCGGCATTACCCAGCACATCGGTGCTTACCACGTTGAAACCGATAACGGCATGATCACCTTCCTGGATACCCCGGGCCACGCTGCGTTTACCTCCATGCGTGCCCGCGGTGCTCAGGCGACCGATATCGTGGTTCTGGTGGTGGCGGCGGACGACGGCGTGATGCCGCAGACCATCGAGGCTATCCAGCACGCGAAAGCGGCCAAGGTGCCACTGGTGGTGGCGGTCAACAAGATTGACAAGCCGGAAGCCGATCCTGAGCGCGTGAAGAACGAACTGTCCCAGTACGGCGTCATGCCGGAAGAGTGGGGCGGTGAAGCGCAGTTCGTCCACGTATCTGCGAAAGCGGGCACCGGCATCGATGAGCTGCTGGACGCTATCCTGCTGCAGGCTGAAGTTCTTGAACTGAAAGCGGTGCGCACCGGTATGGCGAGCGGCGTGGTCATCGAATCCTTCCTGGATAAAGGCCGCGGTCCGGTAGCGACCGTGCTGGTACAGGAAGGTACGCTGAATAAAGGCGATATCGTCCTGTGTGGCTTCGAATACGGCCGCGTGCGTGCGATGCGCGACGAGCTGGGTCGTGAAGTGACCTCAGCCGGCCCATCCATCCCGGTGGAAATTCTGGGTCTGTCCAGCGTTCCGGCGGCGGGTGATGAAGCGACCGTGGTGCGTGACGAGAAGAAAGCGCGTGAAGTGGCGCTGTACCGTCAGGGCAAATTCCGCGAAGTCAAACTGGCGCGTCAGCAGAAATCCAAACTGGAAAACATGTTCTCCAACATGACCGACGGTGAGGTTTCCGAGCTGAACATCGTGCTGAAGTCCGACGTACAGGGCTCTTGCGAAGCGATCAGCGATGCGTTGATGAAGCTGTCCACCGACGAAGTGAAGGTGAAGATTGTCGGCTCCGGCGTAGGTGGCATCACCGAAACCGACGCGACGCTGGCTGCGGCATCCAACGCCATCATCCTGGGCTTCAACGTGCGTGCCGACGCTTCTGCGCGCCGCGTGATCGAAGCAGAAAGCCTGGATCTGCGTTACTACTCCGTCATCTATAGCCTGATTGACGAAGTGAAGCAGGCGATGAGCGGCATGCTGGCACCTGAGTACAAACAGCAGATTATCGGCCTGGCCGAAGTGCGTGACGTGTTCAAATCACCGAAATTTGGCGCTATCGCCGGCTGTATGGTTACCGAAGGCAACATCAAGCGTCACAACCCAATCCGCGTCCTGCGCGACAACGTGGTTATCTATGAAGGTGAGCTGGAATCCCTGCGTCGCTTCAAAGATGACGTTAACGAAGTCCGTAACGGCATGGAATGTGGTATCGGCGTGAAGAACTACAACGACGTGCGCGTTGGCGACATGATCGAAGTCTTCGAAATCATCGAGATCCAGCGCACCATCGATTAACGGTTGCACATCTGCTTAATCTGTTCTGGGGGGCCTTTGTGCCCCCCGATTTGTCTGGAGAAAATAACATGGCAAAAGAATTCAGCCGCGGCCAGCGCGTCGCGCAAGAGATGCAGAAAGAGATTGCGATCATTCTGCAGCGTGAAATCAAAGATCCGCGCGTAGGCATGGCGACCGTTTCCGGCGTTGAAATTTCCCGCGACCTGGCGTACGCCAAAGTTTACGTTACCTTCCTCAACGTGCTGACGGAAAACCACGATCCCGATCTGGTGAACAAGGGCGTTAAGGCGTTGCAGGACGCGTCCGGCTATATCCGCACGCTGCTGGGCAAGGCGATGCGCCTGCGCGTGGTGCCGGAGCTGACCTTCGCGTACGACAACTCGCTGGTTGAAGGCATGCGTATGTCCAACCTGGTGAGCAACGTGGTGAAAAATGATGCCGAGCGTCGCTCCGCATCAGGCGATGACGAGGAGGCTTAATGAGTCGCCCTCGTCGCCGCGGCCGCGATATCCACGGCGTGCTGTTGCTGGACAAGCCGCAGGGCCTGTCCTCCAACGACGCGCTGCAAAAAAGTAAAGCGTTGCTATAACGCCAACCGTGCGGGCCATACCGGCGCGCTCGACCCGCTGGCGACCGGCATGCTGCCGATCTGCCTGGGGGAAGCCACCAAGTTTTCCCAGTTCCTGCTGGATTCCGACAAGCGCTATCGGGTGATTGCCCGCCTGGGGCAGCGTACCGACACCTCGGACGCGGACGGTCAGATCGTGCAGGAACGCCCGGTGAATATCACCCAACAGCAGCTTGATGCAGCGCTGGAGACCTTCCGCGGCGATATCCAGCAGGTGCCGTCGATGTACTCCGCGCTGAAGTATCAGGGTAAAAAACTGTACGAATATGCGCGTCAGGGCATTGAAGTGCCGCGCGAAGCGCGCAGCATTACGGTCTACGAGCTGAAGTTTATCCGCTGGGAAGGTGATGAGCTGGAGCTGGAAGTTCACTGCTCCAAAGGCACCTATATCCGCACCATTACCGACGACCTGGGCGAACTGCTGGGCTGCGGCGCGCACGTGATTTATCTGCGCCGTCTGCAGGTGGCGAAGTACCCGATCGAACGGATGGTGACGCTGGAGCAGCTGAACGCGCTGCTGGAGCAGGCGCAGGCCGAAGGCATAGCGCCGGGCGAGCTGCTCGATCCGCTGCTGATGCCGATGGACAGCCCGTGCGCCGACTTCCCGGAAGTGAACCTGCTGCCGGCGGTGGCCGGCTACGTCAAGCAGGGCCAGCCGGTGCAGGCCGCCGGCGCGCCGGACTCCGGCATGGTGCGCATCACCGAAGGCGACGCGCATAAGTTTATCGGCGTCGGCGAGATTGCCGACGACGGTCGTGTGGCGCCTAAGCGTCTGGTTGTCGAGCATTTCGACTGATCGGCGAAAAACGCCTCATCTTGCGATCGTTCTGCGCTAAGAGTAGAATGACGCAGCTTGGGCCATGACTCTCGCTTGAGGGGCATGGCTCAATTATCGGGCTGCTGAATTAGAGATCGGCGCCTGCATTTTTTATCTATAATTTGGAGTATTACAATGTCTCTAAGTGTTGAAGCTAAAGCTAAAATCGTAGCTGATTTCGGTCGTGGTACTAACGACAGCGGTTCTACCGAAGTTCAGGTTGCCCTGCTGACCGCGCAGATTAACCATCTGCAAGGCCACTTCTCCGAGCACAAAAAAGATCACCACAGCCGTCGTGGTCTGCTGCGTATGGTTTCTCAGCGTCGTAAGCTGCTGGACTACCTGAAGCGTAAAGATGTAGCACGTTACACCAGCCTGATCGAGCGTCTGGGCCTGCGTCGCTAATCGAACCAGTTTCAGTGGAAAGGGGCCTATTTTGGCCCCTTTCTTCTAGGAAGCATAAGTAAATCAGGTTAATGTACTAACGAGGATCTTCCGTTACAGAGGTTCGCGCGGCTAATGAGAGACTTTATTCCGCCAGGTGAATAAGGGTTGTCATTAGTCGCGAGGATGTAGTGAGAAGGTCAGTGATTCACTGGCGCGCCGAGCCGTCGAGGTGATTGCGCGCCACATCTAAGGATAAAATTTTGCTGACACCGACTATTCGCAAATTCCAGTATGGCCAGCATACCGTCACCATCGAGACCGGTATGATGGCGCGTCAGGCGACGGCCGCCGTCATGGTAAGCATGGACGACACCGCCGTATTCGTTACCGTCGTGGGCCAGAAAAAAGCCAAACCAGGCCAGAGCTTCTTCCCGCTGACCGTTAACTATCAGGAGCGTACCTACGCCGCCGGTCGTATCCCGGGCAGCTTCTTCCGTCGTGAAGGCCGTCCGAGCGAAGGCGAAACCCTGACTTCCCGTCTGATTGACCGTCCAATCCGCCCACTGTTCCCGGACCACTTCCTGAACGAAGTGCAGGTGATCGCGACCGTGGTTTCCGTTAACCCGCAGGTTAACCCGGATATCGTGGCGATGATCGGCGCCTCCGCCGCGCTGAGCCTGTCCGGCATTCCGTTCAACGGCCCAATCGGCGCGGCGCGCGTGGGTTATGTCAATGACCAGTACGTGCTGAACCCGACCGTTGACGAGCTGAAAGAGAGCCGTCTGGACCTGGTGGTTGCCGGTACCGCCGGCGCAGTGCTGATGGTTGAATCTGAAGCCGAAGTGCTGAGCGAAGATCAGATGCTGGGCGCCGTGGTGTTCGGCCACGAGCAGCAGCAGGTGGTTATCGACAACATCAACTCACTGGTTGCCGAAGTGGGCAAACCTAAGTGGGACTGGCAGCCGACTCCGGTTAACGAAGCGCTGCAGGCGCGCGTAGCCGAGCTGGCGCAGAGCCGTCTGGGCGATGCTTACCAGATCACTGAGAAGCAGGATCGTTACGCACAGGTTGACGCCATCAAAGAAGACGTCACCGCCGCGCTGCTGGAGCAGGACGAGACGCTGGACGCCGCAGATATCCAGGACGCGCTGAGCGATCTGGAGAAAAACGTGGTGCGTAGCCGCGTACTGCGTGGCGAGCCGCGTATCGACGGCCGTGAAAAAGACATGATCCGTGGTCTGGACGTGCGCACCGGCGTACTGCCGCGTACCCACGGCTCCGCGCTGTTCACCCGTGGCGAAACGCAGGCGCTGGTTACCGCCACCCTGGGCACCGCACGCGACGCGCAGAACCTGGATGAGCTGATGGGCGAAAAGACCGACAGCTTCCTGTTCCACTACAACTTCCCTCCGTACTCCGTGGGCGAAACCGGCATGGTCGGTTCACCGAAGCGTCGTGAAATTGGTCACGGTCGCCTGGCGAAACGCGGCGTATTGGCTATGATGCCTAAACCGGAAGATTTCCCGTACACCGTTCGCGTGGTGTCCGAGATCACTGAATCCAACGGTTCTTCTTCCATGGCTTCCGTCTGTGGCGCCTCTCTGGCGCTGATGGACGCAGGCGTGCCGATCAAGGCAGCGGTTGCGGGCATCGCCATGGGTCTGGTAAAAGAAGACGACAACTTTGTGGTACTGTCAGACATTCTGGGTGACGAAGACCACCTGGGCGACATGGACTTCAAAGTGGGCCGGTAGCCGTGACGGTATCACCGCGCTGCAGATGGATATTAAAATTGAAGGCATCACCCGCGAAATCATGCAGGTGGCTCTGAACCAGGCCAAGGGTGCGCGTCTGCACATTCTGGGCGTTATGGAACAGGCGATCAGCACGCCGCGCGGCGATATCTCTCAGTTCGCACCGCGTATCCATACCATGAAGATCAATCCGGACAAGATTAAGGATGTGATCGGTAAAGGCGGCTCCGTGATCCGTGCGCTGACCGAAGAGACTGGCACTACCATTGAAATCGAAGATGATGGTACAGTGAAAATCGCAGCGACCGACGGTGAGAAAGCGAAATACGCCATTCGTCGTATTGAAGAGATCACCGCTGAGATCGAAGTTGGCCGTATCTACCAGGGTAAAGTAACCCGTATCGTTGACTTCGGCGCCTTCGTGGCCATCGGCGGCGGTAAAGAAGGTCTGGTGCACATTTCTCAGATCGCTGACAAGCGCGTTGAGAAAGTGACCGACTATCTGCAGATGGGCCAGGAAGTGCCGGTTAAGGTGCTGGAAGTTGATCGCCAGGGCCGCGTGCGCCTGAGCATCAAGGAAGCCACTGCCTCTGAAGAGGCGGCTCCTGCTGCGCCTGAAGCAGAATAACTGTAACACAGTTTTGACAGTTCCCCGCCGCAGGGCGGGGGCTGTCCGTATACGCGCGGGTAGGATATCCGCGTTTTAGCAAGCGGAGGACAGGACGTTATCCAATGTTTGTCTGCGGGAGTGGGAAATGAAGCTTTTCTTACGCTGGTGTTACGTTGCGACAGCGCTCATGCTGGCAGGATGCAGCAACAATGATTGGCGTAAAGACGAAGTTTTTGGCGATCCCGTTGCAGCCAACGCTGCAGCAGGAAGTGATCCTGGCGCGCATGGAACAAATTCTTGCCAGCCGGGCACTGACGGACGATGAACGCGCACAGCTTTTATATGAGCGCGGTGTGCTGTATGATAGCCTCGGGCTACGTGCACTGGCGCGCAATGATTTTTCACAAGCGCTGGCGATACGTCCTGATATGCCGGAAGTTTTCAACTACCTGGGCATTTACTTAACGCAGGCAGGCAATTTTGATGCTGCCTATGAAGCGTTTGATTCTGTACTAGAGCTTGATCCAACTTACAATTACGCGCGTTTAAACCGGGGCATCGCACTGTACTATGGCGGCCGCTTCCCGTTGGCGCAGGATGATCTGCAGGCGTTTTATCAAGACGACCCAAACGATCCCTTCCGTTCGTTATGGCTGTACCTGGTGGAAAGAGAAATCGATCCCAAGATGGCCGTCAGCGCGCTCCAGCAGCGTTATGACAAAGCGGACAGAGGGCAATGGGGATGGAATATTGTCGAATTCTACCTGGGCGATATCAGCGAAAACACGCTGATGGAACGCCTCAAGGCAGATGCAACGGATAACACTTCGCTCGCTGAGCATCTCAGTGAAACTGACTTCTATTTGGGTAAACACTACCTGAGTCTGGGGGACAAGAACTCCGCTTCGGCGTTGTTCAAACTGACGGTCGCTAACAACGTTCATAACTTTGTTGAGCACCGCTATGCATTGTTGGAATTGGCGCTTTTGGGCCAAGAACAAGACGACCTATCGGAATCGGACCAGCAATAGCTGACGAACACTTATATCAGCCGGATAGACCATGGCGTTTTGCCATCGCTATCGCCTTAACGGGTGAGGGCTTTTTTGTTCGTTTTATAATCTAATTTGAGCCGGTTCACACTTTTCAATGAAAATGACTGAAAATTTTCGCGATGAGTTATGTAGACTGGCAGCCATTATTAATGAGGCACGTGTACATGACTGTTGAGCTTGAAACCTCTTTTGCTGACCTGGGGCTGTCTGCTCCGATCATTTCTGCTCTGAACGACCTGGGCTATGTTAAGCCATCACCTATTCAGGCTGAGTGTATTCCTCACCTGTTGAACGGCCGCGATGTGCTGGGTATGGCACAAACCGGCAGCGGCAAGACTGCGGCGTTCTCGCTGCCGCTGCTGCACAATATCGACGCTTCCCTGAAGGCGCCACAAATCCTGGTGCTGGCGCCAACCCGCGAACTGGCGGTGCAGGTTGCCGAAGCGATGACCGATTTCTCCAAACATATGAACGGCGTGAACGTTGTGGCCCTGTATGGCGGCCAGCGTTACGACGTACAGCTGCGCGCCCTGCGTCAAGGCCCGCAAATCGTGGTGGGTACGCCAGGCCGTCTGCTGGACCACCTGAAACGCGGCACCCTGAACCTCTCCAACCTGAGCGGTCTGGTGCTGGATGAAGCCGACGAAATGCTGCGCATGGGCTTTATCGAAGACGTTGAAACCATCATGGCGGAAATCCCGGCTGAACATCAGACCGCGCTGTTCTCCGCCACCATGCCGGAAGCGATTCGCCGCATCACCCGCCGCTTTATGAAAGAGCCGCAGGAAGTGCGCATTCAGTCCAGCATCAACACCCGTCCGGACATCAGCCAGAGCTACTGGACGGCGTACGGCATGCGTAAAAACGAAGCGCTGGTGCGTTTCCTGGAAGCGGAAGACTTTGATGCGGCGATTATCTTCGTGCGCACCAAAAACGCCACGCTGGAAGTGGCGGAAGCGCTGGAGCGTAACGGCTACAGCAGCGCGCGCTGAACGGCGACATGAACCAGGCGCTGCGTGAGCAGACCCTGGAGCGCCTGAAAGACGGCCGCCTGGATATTCTGATCGCCACCGACGTGGCGGCGCGTGGTCTGGACGTTGAGCGTATCAGCCTGGTGGTTAACTACGATATCCCGATGGACGCAGAATCTTACGTTCACCGTATCGGTCGTACCGGCCGCGCCGGTCGCGCCGGTCGCGCGCTGCTGTTCGTGGAAAACCGCGAACGCCGCCTGCTGCGCAACATCGAGCGCACCATGAAGCTGACCATTCCGGAAGTAGAACTGCCGAACGCAGAACTGCTGGGCAAACGCCGTCTGGAAAAATTCGCCGCTAAAGTTCAGCAGCAGCTGGAAAGCAGCGATCTGGATATGTACCGTGCACTGCTGGCTAAACTGCAGCCGGAAGAAGAGCTGGACATGGAAACGCTGGCCGCCGCGCTGCTGAAAATGGCGCAGGGCGAACGCCCGCTGATCCTGCCGCCGGATCCGGTCTTCAAGCCGCGTAAACCACGTGAGTTCAACGATCGTGACGACCGCCGCGGCGACCGTCGTGACGGCGACCGTCCGCGTCGTGAACGTCGTGACGTTGGTGAAATGCAGCTGTACCGCATTGAAGTGGGCCGTGATGACGGTGTTGAAGTGCGTCATATCGTGGGCGCTATCGCCAACGAAGGCGACATCAGCAGCCGTTACATCGGTAACATCAAGCTGTTTGGCTCCCACTCCACCATCGAGCTGCCAAAAGGCATGCCGGGCGAGATCCTGAATCACTTCACTCGCACCCGCATTCTGAACAAGCCGATGAACATGCAGCTGCTGGGCGATGCACAGCCGCACGAGCGCCGCGAACGTCGCGACGGCGGCAACCGTCGTCCGTTCAACGGTGAGCGCCGTGAAGGCGGCCCACGTCGTTCTTTCGGTGAACGTCGTGAAGGCGGCAACGCAGCCGGCAACGGCGAGCGTCGTGGCGGCAACGCCAGCCGCGAGCGCGCACCACGTCGTCGTTTCGGCGATGCATAAGTAAGGATTAGCCAATCCATGACCAAACCAGCCTGCGGGCTGGTTTTTTTATGCCTGCAATCTGCCTTTCCGCGCCGGATGGCGTATCATTTACAAGGTTTTTCTTAATGATTTAACGGACAGGGGATGCCGTGAACTGGCAACAATTTAAAACTGACTATCTAGTGCGTTTCTGGGCGCCGCTGCCGGCGGTGATCGCCGCCGGTCTGCTGGCCACTTATTACTTTGGCCTGACCGGTACCTTCTGGGCGGTCACCGGGGAATTTACCCGCTGGGGCGGCCACGTTCTGCAATGGCTGGGGCTGCATCCCGAACAGTGGGCGTATTTCAAAGTGATTGGCCTGGAAGGCACGCCGCTGACGCGCATCGACGGCCGGATGATTATCGGCATGTTCGCCGGCTGCATTGCCGCCGCGCTGTGGGCCAACAACATCAAGCTGCGCCGGCCGCAGCACCGCATTCGCATTGTGCAGGCGCTGCTGGGCGGCATTATCGCCGGTTTCGGCGCGCGCCTGGCGATGGGCTGCAACCTGGCGGCATTTTTTACCGGTATTCCGCAGTTTTCGCTGCACGCCTGGCTGTTTGCGCTGGCGACCGCCGTCGGCTCTTACTTTGGCGCCAAATTTACCCTGCTGCCGCTGTTCCGCGTGCCGGTAAAACTGCAGAAAGTGCAGGCCGCCGCGCCGCTGACCCAGCTGCCGCAGCAGGCGCGCCGCCGTTTCCGTCTGGGGATGGTTATCTTCCTGTTGATGACGGCCTGGTCGCTGTGGACGCTGTTTGATGCGCCGAAGCTGGGCATCGCCATGCTGTTCGGCATCGCCTTCGGCCTGCTGATCGAACGGGCGCAGATTTGCTTCACCTCGGCGTTTCGCGATCTGTGGATCACCGGCCGTACCCATATGGCGCGGGCGATTATTTTAGGCATGGCGGTCAGCGCCATCGGCATCTTCAGCTATGTGCAGCTGGGCGTGGCGCCCAAAATCATGTGGGCCGGGCCGAACGCGCTGATTGGCGGCCTGCTGTTCGGCTTCGGCATCGTGCTGGCCGGCGGCTGCGAGACCGGCTGGATGTACCGCGCGGTGGAAGGGCAGGTGCACTACTGGTGGGTCGGGCTGGGCAATATCATCGGCGCGACGCTGCTGGCCTACTACTGGGATGCGCTGGCGCCGTCGCTGGCCACCGACTATGACAAGGTCAACCTGCTGGAGGTATTCGGTCCGACGGGCGGGCTGCTGGTGACTTACCTGCTGTTGGCGTTGGCGTTGGTCGCCATGCTGTGGTGGGAGAAACGCTTTTTCCGCGCCAAGGCGCGGGCAGAACAGGTTAGTGCGAGGAGTATGTGATGATGCAACAAACGATAGTGCCGGATTACCGTCTGGATATGCTGGGTGAGCCGTGCCCGTACCCGGCGGTGGCGACGCTGGAAGCGATGCCACAGCTGAAAGCCGGCGAAATCCTGGAGGTGATCAGCGATTGCCCGCAGTCGATCAATAACATCCCGCTCGATGCGCGCAACCACGGCTACACGGTGCTGGATATCCAGCAGGACGGGCCGACCATCCGCTACCTGATCCAGCGTTAACCGCGCGGGCCTGTGCCCGCCGTTACTCCGCGCCGCCGGTCAGCAGTTGCAGGCGGCGCTCGCTCTGCTCATCCGCCGGTATATACACCAGCATCCGGTCGCCGTTGCGCGGCGCCGACCACCAGTTATTCTGCCGCAGACTCATTTCCCCGACCTGCGGGTGGAGGAAGCGTTTGACGTTGTTATCGATGCTGCGTACCTCATGCCGCTCCCACAGCGCGCGAAAATCCTCCGAGACCGACAGATAGCGGGCTAGCTGCTGCTCCCAGACCGGATCGCCCAGATGTTCCGCCATCTGCGCGCGGAACAGCGCCACCATTTTCGGCATGATATCGTCCCAGTCCAGCTGGCTGGCGCGCCACTGCTCGTGGGTGAACGCCAGATAGATACAGTTACGATCCTCCGGCGGCAGCGTAGCCAGATCGACGCCCATCAGCAGACAGTAGGCGCGGTTAAAGCCGAGAATATCAAAACGTGCGTTAGAGATGATCGCCGGCAGCGGATCGAGCTGATCCAGCAGCCGCTGCCCGTAGGGCGACAGCTTTTCACAGCCGTCGTGGCGGGCGCCGGCCGGCAGACTTTGCCCCGCCAGTCTGAACAGGTGGTGGGTTTCCGCCTCGTTGCACTGCAGCGCGTGGGCGATGGCGCTCAGCGTTTTCGCCGAGGCCTGGATCGCCCGGCCCTGTTCCAGCCAGGTGTACCAGGTAATGCCGACGTCGGCCAGCTGCGCCACTTCCTCCCGGCGCAGGCCGGGCGTGCGGCGCTGGCGCATACGCGGCAGGCCCAGCCGGTTCGGGTCCAGGCTTTCGCGGCGCGCGCGCAAAAAGGCGCCCAGCTGCTTGCGGTTATCTGCCTGTCCGGCGTCGAACGGGGATATGGTTTCAGACATAAATAGTTTCCCTGCGCAATAAGACCGGTAGTTTTTATACCATGATAATCAAGAACTGGTACCCGTTTAATTTAATGGTGATGCTAGTCACATTCCTGGTTTGATACAAGGGTAGGACACGATGAGCACACCATCATCCGCGGCCGGTCTGGGCCGTGCGGGATTGATAATTTTATTGGCGGGGCAGCTGTTGCCGATGATCGACTTTTCCATCGTCAACGTCGGGCTGGACGCGATGGCGCAGTCGCTGCACGCCAGTCCGACGCAGCTGGAGCTGATCGTCGCGGTTTACGGCGTGGCGTTTGCCGTTTGTCTGGCGATGGGCAGCCGCATGGGGGATAACCTGGGGCGCAGACGTCTGTTTTTATGGGGCGTGCGGCTGTTCGCCGTGGCCTCGCTGATGTGCGGCCTGGCGAACTCGGTCTGGCTGCTGCTGGTGGCGCGTACGCTGCAGGGCGTCGGCGCGGCGATGATTGTGCCGCAGATTATGGCGACCATTCACGTTTGCCTGCGCGGACGCGAGCACGCCCGGGCGATGGCCCTGTACGGCGGCATCGGCGGGCTGGCGTTTATCATCGGCCAGGTGCTGGGCGGGTTGCTGATTTCACTGAATATCGCCGGCTACGGCTGGCGCAGCGTCTTTTTGATCAATATTCCGCTGTGCGCGCTGGTGCTGGCCTGCGCCCATCGCTGGGTGCCGGACACGCGCGCGGAGCGGCCGGTCAGTATCGACTGGCCCGGCACTTTACTGCTGGCGCTGACCATCGTCTGCCTGCTGTTTCCGCTGGCGCTGGGGCCGGTGTGGCACTGGCCGTGGCCGTGTCTGGCGTTGCTGGCGCTTAGCGGGCCGCTGTTGCTGCAGCTGTGGCGCGTGGAGCTGCGGCAGGAACGGCGCAATAACTTCCCGCTGCTGCCGCCGGCGCTGCTGCGGCTGGCGAGCGTCAGATTCGGGCTGACCATCGCTATTTTGTTTTTCTCCTGCTGGAGCGGCTTTATGTTTGTGATGGCGCTGACGCTGCAGGCGGGCGCGCAGCTGAACGCCTTCCAGTCGGGCAATGCGTTTATTGCGCTCGGGGTGGCCTATTTTATCTCCTCACTGCTGAGCAGCACGGTGATCGAGCATATCGGCAAGGTGCGCGCGCTGCTGCTTGGCTGCCTGATCCAGATCGGCGGGCTGTTGGCGCTGATGCTGACCATGCTGCTGGTGTGGCCGCAGCCGGGCATTCTCAATTTGATCCCGGCGACGCTGCTGATTGGCGCCGGTCAGGCGCTGATCGTCAGCGGCTTCTTCCGTATTGGTCTGGCGGACGTGCCGGTCGAGCATGCCGGTTCCGGCAGCGCCCTGCTGGCGACGGTGCAACAGACGTCGCTGGGGCTGGGGCCGATTCTGTTGGGGACGGTGCTGGTGCAGGTGCTGCACGTGTCGCCGGGCGACTACCTGCATGCTTTGCTGGCGGCATTGGCGCTGGAACTGCTGCTGATGTTGGCGCTGCTGCTGCGCACCGGGCTGGCGTTGCGCGCCGATCGGCGGTTGGCGGCGGCCGGGCAGCCTTCACGCAGCTGAAACAAGGGCGGGGGAAGGACTCCCCCGCCCGCGGCGCGCGGCGTTTAGCCGCGCGTTAACCCATCCTTCACCTGCGCGACGATCTCAAACGAACGCAGCCGCGCCTGATGGTCAAAGATCTGGCCGTTAACCATGATTTCATCGGCCTCGGTTTCCTGCAGCAGCGCCTGCAGCCCTTCGCGCACGCTATTTTCATCACCGACGATCGACATCCGCAGCGCCTGTTCGACGCCATACTGCTCGCCGGCGCTCCACAGCGCGTGAATATTGTCTACCGGCGGCGGCAGCGGCCCCGGTTCGCCGCGGCGCAGGTTGATAAACTGCTGCTGCATGGAGCTGAACAGGAAGCGCGCATCGCGCTCGCTGTCGGCGGCAATCACGTTGACGCACACCATCGCATGCGGCTGCGGCCAGCGTTCGGAAGGCTGATAGTTTTCCCGGTACAGTCTCAGCGCCTGGAACAGCATATCCGGCGCGAAGTGGGAGGCGAAGGCGAACGGCAGGCCCAACTTGGCGGCCAGCTGCGCGCTGTACAGGCTGGAGCCCAGCAGCCAAATCGGCACGTGCAGCCCTTGCCCCGGCACCGCCTGTACCGGCTGTCCGGGCTGCGTCTCGGCAAAGTAGTGCTGCAGCTCCTGCACGTCGCGCGGGAAGTTATCCACCTCGCTGGACAGGTGGCGGCGCAGCGCCATCATGGTGCGCTGGTCGGTGCCGGGCGCGCGGCCCAGCCCCAGATCGATACGGCCGGGGTACAGCGACTCCAGCGTGCCGAACTGTTCGGCGATCACCAGCGGGCATGGTTGGGCAGCATCACGCCGCCAGAGCCCAGGCGAATAGTGTCGGTGCCGGCGGCCAGATAGCCGAGCAGCACCGAGGTCGCCGCGCTGCCGATACCGGTCATATTGTGATGTTCCGCCAACCAATAGCGTTGGAACCCCCACTTTTCAGCATGTTGTGCTAAATCTAAAGAGCAGTGAAACGCGTCGCGCGCCTTTGCTCCCTGAGGAATGGGGGAGAGATCCAGTACCGAAAGCGGGACCGATGCGTGTTGTGTCATATCATTCGTCCATTGTTGCAAGTTTCATCGCTTAAAGGGCGAGTGCAGGGATCTGCAATTTCACGTTAAAAGCATAATGCAAATTGCGGTTATAAAAGAGGATATACGTGCTTGTGATATCCTTGTCGCAAATACGGCCTTTTGGGAGAGACCGACATTGTATGGACCGTCATATTTTCGCCAGCCGCTTACGCTCAGGGAGCTTGATGCATGAATAAAAAGACCTTATTTACCCTGCTGCTGGTGGTGATCGCCATTGCGATGGCGGTATTGTTCCGCTCGCATAATCAGGATCTGTTGCTGCAGGGCGAAGTGGACGCGCCGGAAGTGATCGTGGCGTCAAAAGCCAAGGGACGGGTGGTGGAACGCCTGATTGAACGCGGCGATGACGTCAAGGCCGGCCAGGTGATGATTAAACTGGACAGCCCGGAGCTGCTGGCCCAGCTGCGTTCGGCGCAGGCGACGCGCGATGAGGCCAAGGCGCAGCTCGATCAGTCGCTGCACGGCACGCGCGAAGAGAACATCCGCAGCCTGCGCGCCAGCCTGGCGCAGGCGCAGGCCGAACTGCGCAACGCACAGCATGATTACGACCGCAACCGCAGCGTGGCGGCCAAAGGCTATATCTCCAAGTCCGAGCTGGACAGCTCGCGCCGTTCGCGCGATACCGCCTATCAACAGGTGCAGGACGCGAAGGCCAAGCTGGATGAAGGCATCAACGGCGACCGTATTGAGCTGCGTCAGCAATACGCCGCGGCGCTGCGCGCAGCGGAAGAGAACCTGCTGGAAGTGCAGGCGCAGGCCGACGACCTGCAGGTGAAAGCGCCGGTGGACGGGGAAGTGGGGCCGATTCCGGCCGAGGTCGGCGAACTGCTGAACGCCTCCAGCCCGCTGGTGACGCTGATCCGCCTGCCGGACGCCTACTTTGTGTTTAACCTGCGGGAAGATATTCTGGCGAATATACGCAAGGGCGATAAGGTGAAGCTGCGCGTACCGGCGCTGAAGGATAAGCTCATCGATGCCGAAGTGCGTTATATCGCGCCGCTGGGGGATTACGCCACCAAACGCGCCACGCGCGCCACCGGCGACTTCGACCTGAAAACCTTTGAAGTACGCCTGTACCCGGCTCAGCCGATTGAAGGCCTGCGCCCAGGGATGAGCAGCTTATGGCAATGGAAAGAGTAAGGGCCGGATGGCGCTGCTTCAGCCACGCGTTTAACCGGGAGTGCCGGGTTGCCTTTCGCAGCCCGGTGATCCACTGGCTGGGCTGGCTGTTTCCGCTGATGCTGTTCGGCCTGATCAGCAGCAACTTCTCGGAGGGCACGCTGCTGAACCTGCCGGTTTCGGTGGTGGATAACGATCACAGCCCGCTGTCGAAATCGCTGATCCGCAAACTGGACGCAGGCTCCCATGCTCACGTCGAGGCCCATGACGGCGGGCTGAGCGAGTCGCTGCGCCGGCTGCGCAGCGCGCAGGACTATGCGCTGCTGTATGTGCCGCCGGATCTGGAGGCGAACGCCCTGGCGGGCAAGCAGCCGAGCATCGTGCTGTATTACAACGCTCTGTTCTACGGCGCCGGGCTCTATTCCACCCAGGATTTCAGCGGCCTGATGACGGAAACCAACGCCAGTTACCGCTCGATTATCGCCGCCAGCATGGGGAAAACGCTGCCGCAGCTGGCGGACGTGACGCTTAACTACGGCAGCCTGTTTAACGCCAGCGGCAGCTATATCTATTATCAGCAGTTCGCCGCGACCATTCACCTGCTGCAGCTGTTTGTCGTCACCTGCATGATCTATGTGATGGCGCGTAGCAAGTCGCTGCTGAGCGCGCGGCCGTTCAGCCTGGCGCTGCTGGGCAAGCTGGCGCCGTATACCATCTGCTTTACCACCCTGCTGATGATTGAGATTGCCGCGCTGGTGGGGATTTTCGACGCGCGCGTCAGCGGCAACCCGCTGTTTATGCTGCTGATCGGCTTTTTCTACGTGGCGGCGGCACAGAGTATCGGCCTGCTGCTGTTTACCTTTACCGGCAGCGCGATCACCGCCTACAGCCTGATCGGTATTCTGGTCAGTATTGCGATGACCTACTCCGGCATGGCGGTGCCGGAGCTGTCGATGCCGCTGCCGGCGCGGATTATTTCCAATATTGAGCCGCTGACCCATGCGCTGTACGCGATGTTTGACGTCTTCCTGCGCCAGGTGCCGGCGCGGGCGATTTTCGGCGTGTGCGCGCTGCTGCTGGTTTATCCGCTGGTGACCGCGTTTTTGGTGCGCAACCGGCTGCTGAAGCGGCTGGCTAAGGACGGAGGAGCGCAATGAAGAGCTACTGGCAAACCTTTAGCCGGGTGCTGATCGGCATGCTGGAGCGGCCGATGTGGCTGATGCTGATCCTGTCGCTGTGTGTAATGAGCCTGGTGTACGCCAACCGTTCGGTGTGGGATCTGCCGGTGGGGGTGATCGACCAGGATCACAGCAGCGCCAGCCGTGAGCTGATCCGCCAACTGGACGCCACCTCAAAAGTCGCCATCAAAACCTACGACAGCCTGGAGCAGGCCCAGCGCGATCTGGGCTGGCGCGAGCTGTTTGCGGTGATCATTATGCCGGTGAATCTGGAGAAGAAGATCCTGCACGGCGAGAACATTGTGGTGCCGGTGTACGGCGACGCCACCAACCGGCTGGCAAACGGCCAGATCCAGCAGGACGTGGTGACCGCCTATCAGCAGCTGCTGAGTCAGTACAATACCTCGCTGCTGCTGCGCAGCGGCTTTAGCGAACGGCAGGCGCAGATTATCCTGACGCCGATTCAGGGGCAGACGCTGGACGTGTTTAACCCCGGCATCAGCTTCGCGGCAATCGTGTTCCCCGGCCTGCTGGTCATGCTGCTGCAGCACTCGCTGCTGATCGCCAGCGTACGCGTCAGCATTGCGCTGAAAAGTGCACCGAGCGGCAAACCGTCGATCCCGGTGTACCTCGGCGGCCTGTCGGCGCTGCTGCCGATCTGGCTGTTTTTGTCCATCGTGCTGTTTGTGCTGTGGCCGTGGGTGTTGGGCTACCGGCAGACGGCGAACATTGCGGAGGTGCTGCTGCTGACCTTCCCGTTCCTGTTGGCGGTGCTGGGGTTAGGGAAGCTGGTGACCGAGTGCCTGCGCAGCGTGGAGATGATTTACCTGACGCTGGCGTTTATCACCACGCCGATTTTCTACCTTTCCGGCACCATCTGGCCGCTGCAGGCGATGCCGGGCTGGGTGCGCGCCATTTCATACTGCATTCCTTCCACCTGGGCCACCAAAGCGATCGCCGGGGTGAACCAGATGGGGATGTCGCTGAATGAAGTGGGGAACGACGTGCTGATGTTGCTGCTGCTTGGCGCGGTGTATACCGTGATCGGTATCGGAGTGGGGCTGGCGCATAACAGTGTGGCGCTGCGCAGTCTGTTCCGGAAACGGCGGGCGTAGTGTTGCGGGATAAAGCCTGTTCGGTAAGGTGCGGCAGAAGGTGAGTGATGATCTGCTTGGTACAGCGGCTATTCTGATGGCGAAGTGAAAATAAATTAATTGTTTTTCAATTGGTTATATTTTTCAGATTATCGTGAAAAGTCGGTGGCTTTTTTAAGTGGTAAAAAATCAATATAATTCAATTGGATATATTTAGTGTGTTCCCCGCGCGAGCGGGGATAAACCGGTCGTACCCGGATTATCATCTGCAACAAAAAAGTGTTCCCCGCGCGAGCGGGGATAAACCGGCCGTAACAATAGCCGGAGGACAACGAAATCTGTGTTCCCCGCGCGAGCGGGGATAAACCGTCACCGGTACTCACATCTTAATCTAAGGACCAGTGTTCCCCGCGCGAGCGGGGATAAACCAGCCAGCGCAGTATCGCCGCCATAATAGAAATCGTGTTCCCCGCGCGAGCGGGGATAAACCGGGTGTATTTCAGGCCTGGCGCGCCTGCGAAGAGTGTTCCCCGCGCGAGCGGGGATAAACCGCAGGTCCCTGTGATGGGTGAAGACGGTCTGCAGTGTTCCCCGCGCGAGCGGGGATAAACCGGACATGATTACCGCTGCGTTTATCCAGCAGTAGTGTTCCCCGTGTGAACGGGGATTAACCAGCAGTTACCGCACCAGTTCCAGCCCGGCGACGCGCCGCCAGTAACCGTTGCAGTCGCTGTCGTTGGTCAGCGCCAGCGGCTGCCCGGCATTTTCGTTGGCGCGGAACTGCTCGAGCATCGCCAGCGTTTCCATGCCCTGCGGCGACAGCCGCACGATATCGACCAGCTCCTGCATACCGCTTAGCTCATTACCCAGGTTGTAGCAGTAGCCGCTCATCGTCTGGATGCCGTTGAGCACGAATACCTGCTGGTTTTCCTGTGAGCGCATGGCGCGCCCCTGCGGGTATTTGATGCAGCAGGTTTCGCACTCATCCTTGCCGCGGTTTTCCGAGCGTGCGGTAAAGCAGCGGGCGGAGTAGGCCAGCGGCAGGTGGCCGTAGCCCAGCACCTCTACCTCAAAGCCGCGGCGGAAGCCCAGCTCGGCGCACTGCTCCAGCACCTTGCCCAGCCAGTCGCGGGACAGTTCCACCGGCATGCACCAGCGCGTCATGCCCTGCTTGTGCAGCAGCCGCAGGGTATAGGCGTTGTAGCAGTTCAGTGCGTGACCGGCGACGAACGGCAGGCCGCGCTCCGCCGCCATATTCACCGTACCGAGATCGTTAGCCTCTATCAGAAACTCGCCGTTTTCCACGTAGCGTTTCAGCTCGTTTAATTCGGAAGGCGCCTGCAGCAATGCCAGAGTGGAGAGCACTACCTGCTTGCCGGACTGCGCCACCGCTTTAGCCAGCGCCAGCCAGTCGCCGACCTTCATCTCACGCCGCTTGGTGCAGACGCTTTCACCGAGATAAATAATATCGGCGCTGCTGTGCATCGCCTGCTGGTAAAAGCTCTCGGTCTCGGTTTTCGGCCAGTAGTAGAGCACTGGCCCCAATGCGTATTTCATGCAGCCTCCTGCTATTGCCATTTACGGTGATAGGCGCCGAGCGTGGTTTGAGTGCCTTCAGACATGGCGCCGAGCGCCGTCATCCAGCCGGCGTCGGGCTGGTAGCCAGCGGGGTCGGCGATGCAGCGGTCGATCGCCTGGCGCCAGACGCGCGCCACCTGGCTGACGTAGGCCGGGCTGCGCTGGCGCCCCTCAATTTTTACCGAAGCGATATTGGCGGCCAGCAGCTCCGGCAGCAGCGCCAGCGTGTTCAGGCTGGTGGGTTCTTCCAGCGCGTGGTAGCGCACGTCGTCAACCAGATAGCGCCCTTTGCACAGCGTCGGGTAACCGGCGTTTTCGCCTTCCTGATAGCGGTCAATCAGCACGTCGTTGAGGCGTGATTCCATGCCCTGCGGCGTCTGCTGCCAGCGGACAAAGCGCGCCGGCGAACAGGCGCCGACGGTATTGGGGGACTCGCCGGTCAGGTAAGAAGAGAGATAGCAGCGGCCTTCCGCCATGATGCACAGGCTGCCGAAGGCGAACACCTCCAGCGGCACCGGGCTGGTGCGCGCCAGTTGTTTCACCTGATGCATCGACAGCACGCGCGGCAGCACCACGCGGTGCACGGCAAAGTGGCGCTGATAGAAGCGAATCGCCTCCTCATTGGTGGCGGAGGCCTGCACCGAGACGTGGCGCTCAATATGCGGATAGCGCTCGGCGGCGTACTCCAGCATCGCCAGATCCGCCAGAATCAGCGCGTCGGCGCCCAGCTGCGCCGCCATATCCACCGCGCGCTGCCAGCGGGCGTAGCCGTCGGGGTGGGCGAAGGTGTTGATGGCGATATGCAGCTTACGACCGTGACGGTGAACATACTCCACCGCTTCCTGCAGTTTTTTTTCGCTGAAGTTGAGCCCGGCGAAGTGGCGCGCGTTGGTGTCGTCCTTCAGACCGATATACACGGCGTCGGCGCCGTTATCGACCGCGGCCTTCAGCGCCGGTAAATTCCCGGCGGGACAAAGCAGCTCCATACTGTGATCCTGGTCCAGCGACGAGGCGCTGTGACGGTTGTCGCCGCGGGCAATACGGCCGCAGCGATGTTTAACGGGGGAACAATTTTAGTGAAGTCATACGCAACAGATTTTGATTTGGGGCAGTTTCTGGCGTATTGATAAACAGCGGGGCGTTAGCCGCAATCGCATGATTTGTTGATATAGACCGCGGAAGCCCGGCCGCAATATGGCAAAATAGCGCTAACTGAGTAATGAAGGAGTGGATGACCGTGTTGGAAAAACTACGATCGCGCATTGTGCGCCAGGGGCCGTCGCTGCTGCGCGTGCCGCTCAAACTCACCCCTTTCGCCCTGCAGCGTCAACTGCTGGAGCAGGTGTTGGGTTGGCAGTTCCGTCAGGCGCTCGCGGATGGCGATCTGGAATTTCTTGAATCACGGTGGCTGAAGATCGAAGTGCGGGATCTGGCGCTACAATGGTTTATGACGGTAGAAAACGATCGGCTGGTGGTTCGCCAGCATGCACAAGCCGACGTCAGCTTCAGCGGCGACGCCAACGATCTGATCCTGATCGCGGCGCGCAAGCAGGATCCTGACACGCTGTTTTTCCAGCGTCGGCTACAGATTGAAGGGGATACCGAATTGGGCCTGTATGTAAAAAATCTGATGGATGCGATTGAACTGGAAGCCATGCCGGCGCCGCTGCGTATTGGGTTACTGCAGTTGGCGGAATTTGTTGAAGCAGGTTTACAAGAGGGCGCAGAACCGTCTTCCCAAGTGGTGGCGCCATGCTGATTCGCGTCGAGATTCCGGTAGACGCCGCAGGCATCGACGCTCTGCTGCGCCGCGCCTTCGGGCGTGATGATGAAGCCGACCTGGTGCGCCAACTGCGTGAAGACGGCCAGCTGACGCTGGGCGTGGTCGCCACCGATGACGAAGGCGGCGTGGTGGGCTATGCCGCCTTCAGCCCGGTTGACGTCGCCGGGGAGGACCGCCAGTGGGTCGGTCTGGCGCCGTTGGCGGTGGAAGAGAGCCTGCGCCGTCAGGGGCTGGGGGAGAAGCTGGTTTACGAAGGGCTGGATGCGCTAAACGAGTTCAGCTACGCCGCGGTGGTGGTGCTGGGCGAGCCGGAGTACTACGCGCGCTTTGGCTTTAAGCCGGCGGCGGAGTACGGGCTGAGCTGCCGCTGGCCGGGCTGTGAGCAGGCGTTTCAGGTCTACCCGCTGGCGCCGGACGCGCTGGACGGCGTCAGCGGCACCGTGGACTACGCCGCGCCGTTTAACCGTTTTTAACCAGCAGATAATCCAAAGACAGAGGCGGGTGTGACACCAGCCTCTCTTTTTGCGTTTTACTCAGCTGCTTGACGCGGTATTCCAGCCGCAGCGCCAGCGAACGGTCGCCGACCGCGCAGTGAAAGGCCAACTGCAGCTCGCCTTTGCCGCGCAGCGCCTTGGCGCCTTTACCCGCCTGATGCTGAGCCAGCCGCCGCAGCACGTCGGTGGTGATGCCGGTATACAGCATGCCGCTTGGCAGGCGCAGCATATACAGATGCCAGGTGGTGCTTTCCGCCATTCATTCTTACCTTTGAGCGAGTCATCATCGCGCGGGTTCGCCCCGGGCGGTATATGGCGCCCAGTATCCCCGTTTCGTCTTTTCCTGTCTAACCGGACGATTGTACCGGTAAAAATATATGCAGCCTTTAATTGTTAACGACGAGAAGGTTTTAGTAAAAGTAAGAGGCCTGGTAATAGCGAAATAACTAATGAATTTCAGTAGGGGATATCGGTAGCAGAACTTTTTAGTGATTTCTTTAAATCGAAAGAAATAGGGTTTTGGGGAGTAGTATGAAAAGGGTCCTCGCTATTATCGTTGGGGCAGTGATGGGCATTGTGCTTATATGGTTGGCGTATCCTTATATTTCAGATTGGCTGGTGGGACCGGTTCATGGTGAAGACCAAATGTCCGCGAACTTTGTTCTGCTGCTTGCCGGGCTGGGGATAGGGTGCGTCGTTGGTGGTCTGGCCGGCGGCCTGGCCTATTCCCGTTTGACTAAGGGATAGCACCATAAACAATGCGTTAAGTATTCAGTAGACTTATATTCATTCACTGCCGCACGGGCAGCCTGGACACAATCCGGTGGTAAGATGCTGTTAACAGCCTAAAGGAGAACCCCGGTGGAACAGAGCGAACAACAGCAGCATATCATCCGCTTCCTCAGTAAACAGCACGTGCTGACGCTCTGCGCCGGCAACGGTCTGGACATGTGGTGCGCCAACTGTTTCTACGTGTTTGACGCCGAGCGCATGGCGCTGTGGCTGATGACCGAACCGCACACCCGCCACGGCCAGCTGATGCAGCAGCATGCCGAAGTGGTCGGCACCATTGCGCCAAAGCCCAAAAGCATCGCGCTGATTAAGGGCGTCCAGTACCGCGCGACGGCGCGCATCCTCAGCGGGGAAGAAGAGCAGCAGGCACGCGCCCGCTATTGCAGGCGTTTTCCGGTGGCGAAAGCGATGCCGGCCACACTGTGGCTGCTGAGCCTGCAGGAGGTGAAAATGACCGACAACGCGCTGGGCTTCGGTAAAAAAATGTACTGGCAGCGCGAAAATTCCTAACGTCGGGCAGCGCCCAGGCTAACGGCGTTTGCGCTCCGGAATGACCGGCATAATGCTGAAGTGCGCCATATCCGCCGGGGAAATTTTAAAATGTGCGGGGTATTTGGCCGGGTCGGTAATAAAATCCGGTTCGCTGCTGCGCCAGGTGAAGAAGCAGGTTGCACAGTGGAACACCGTCCAGGCATCTTTTACCGGCGAGTGGCACAGCACCTCCGGCCCGGCGGATTCACAGCGCGGGCACGCGGCGGGCAGCTTATTCATTTCTCCTCCTCCTGTTCCTGAGCGGTTTGCGCGGCCTGAATCAGGACCTGCAGTTTCTCCACCCAGGCCTCGGTGGTGATAGGGTCGTCCAGCCCCTGCTCGAAGCGGCCGTGCGTTTCCGGCGCTTTGGGCGTGGTGGCGTCGATAATCACTTTGCCGGTAATGCCGCCGGTTGCGACGCCGGATCCAGCGCAGCACCGACAGCCCGGGCACGGTAATCAGATCAAAGTCGGGGTTGAACTTGGTGGCGATAGCCCACATCACCTGCGGCAGATTAAACGGGTCCACTGTCTCATCAACCACGATCACCAGCTTGGCATAGCCGAGGCCGTGCGGGGTGGTCAGCACGCGCATCCCGACGCCTTTGGCAAAACCGCCGAAGCGGGTGCGGGTAGAAACAATCACCACCAGCCCGTGGGTATACAGCGCGTTGACCGCCACCACCTCAGGGAAGGCCTGCTTGAGCTGCACGTACAGCGGGGCGCAGGTGTTGATGCCGATCAGGTAGTCAACCTCCGTCCACGGCATGCCGAGGTACAGATGTTCGAAGATCGGCCGGCTTCGGCAGGAGATGCGGGTGATCTCCACCACCGGCATCAGGCGGCCGCCGGAATAGTGGCCGGTAAACTCCCCGAACGGTCCTTCGGCCTCGCGCACCCGCGACAGGATGCGTCCTTCCAGCATCACCTCCGAGCTCCACGGCAGGTCGAGACCGCTGTACTCGCTGTAGACGACGGGATAGGGCGCGCCGTTCAGCGCGGCAGCCATGGCATATTCCGACTGATCGTAGAGGATCGGCATCGCGCCGGCGGTGGTGAGCATGGGATCGTTGCCGATGGCAATGGCGATCGGCAGATCGACACCCAGCTCCTCGGCGCGCTGCAGGTGAATGGCGATATCATGCGCCGGCACCGGCTGAATGCCCAGCCGGGCAGGGCCTTTGACTTCGAGGCGATAAATGCCGACGTTCTGACTGGGCCGATTGTCGGCCAGCGACGGATCGCGCGAGATCACGCAGGCTTTATCGATATAAAAGCCGCCGTCGCCGTGGTTGAGGCGAAACAGCGGCAAAATATCGAACAGGCTGACCGCCTGATCGACCACTATCTCCTGCCAGGGGGGCGCTGTCGAGCTGCTCGACTTCGCCGGGATAGTTTTGGTAACGGCGTACAAACTCGAAGAACTGACTTTTTAACGGGGTGTTTTTCGGCAGATCCATGGCGATCGCCAGATTGGGCCAGGAGCCGTGCACGTTCATCGCGATGCGCGCGGTGTGATAGCCGTACACGTTTTCAAACAGCAATGCCGGTGAGTCGTCGCCCAGTCTGCTGGCGGCGCAGGCCGCGGCGGCAAGATCCGGTTCGGGACGAACCTGTTCGGTCACGCGCAGTAGTTGCTGCTGGGCTTCCAGCGCGGCCAGGTAGCTACGTAAGTCGGCATACGGCATGACAACTCCTCGGTTTACGTCGCGTGGCGACGTTAGGGGCGGAACCTGATTGAGTATAGAAGAGCGGCGTATTTGGGCGAGCAGGGCGCGCCGCGGGTTAATCTCTTATACTGAAAGAGTCATAAACGGCCAGCATGGGAGGCATCATGGCACGGGTATTGATAACGGGCGCGACCGGGCTGGTGGGCGGTGAGCTGCTGCGCCTGCTGCTGGCGGACCGACGGGTGACGGCGATTACCGCCCCCAGCCGCCGGCCGCTGCCGCCGGATGACAAACTGACGAACCCGGTGGGCGACGATCTGTTCGCCCTGCTGACGGAGCTGGATCAGCCGGTGGACGCGGTGTTCTGCTGCCTTGGCACCACGCGGCAGCAGGCCGGCAGCGACGGCAATTTTCACTACGTCGACTATACGCTGGTGGTGGAAAGCGCGCTGACCGGTCGCCGGCTCGGCGCGCAGCACTGCCTGGCGGTGAGCGCGATGGGGGCCGACCCGCAATCCACCTTCCTGTACAACCGCATCAAAGGTGAGATGGAGCAGGCGCTGCGCGAGCAGGGCTGGCAGCGTCTGACGCTGGTGCGGCCGTCGATGCTGGTGGGGGATCGCGCCGAGCCGCGCCTGTTGGAACGCGTGGCCCAGCCGCTGTTTAAGATGCTGCCCGGCAGGTGGAAATCGGTCGCCGCCCGCGATGTGGCGCAGGCGATGCTGGAACAGGCGTTCAGCCCCGGCGACGGCGTTCGGGTGCTGGAGTCGGACCGGCTGCAGCAGCGGGAGCCTCTGGCGCACTGAGATCGATGCGCAGGCCGTCGTACGCTAGTTCCACGCCCGGCGGCAGCGGATGGTCCAGCAGCCAGGCGTCGAGCCGGTGGCTGATATGCGTCAGCAGGGTGCGCGGCGGCCGCAGATGCTGCTGAATCTCCAGCGCGCGGGTGAGGTCGTTATGGTTGCGCGGCGCCTGCGGCTGCGGCGGCAGGCTGCAGTCCAGCACCAGCAGATCCAGGCGGACGCCCTCCAGAAAGCGCTGGTCTCCGCCGGCAGGCCGACGGTGTCGGTCAGGTAGGCCAGCGCGCCGTCGGCGCTCTGGATCAGGTAGCCGTGGGTGATTTTAGAGTGGTTCAGCGGCAGCGGAGTGATGCGCAGCCCGCCCAGTGTCACGCTGACAAACGGCGTCAGCGGCGGCTGAAAGTCCAGAATGCCGGGGGTGTTTGAACAGGTCGTCGCAGCCCTGTTCATCGGCCGGGCCGTACACCGGAATGGAATTTCCGCACCCCCCAGCGCAAATGAAATAGCCCCTGAACGTGATCCATGTGGTAATGTGTCAGTAAAAAACGCTGAATTTGCCCCGCCGAAAACCGCCTCTCCAATGACGTCAATCCCGCATCAATTAACGTAGTTTCCCCTGAAAATACAGCATGGCGCTGCATGCGCGCCGACGAAAGGCCGGTTCGTTCCGCGCCCGCCGGCAGATGGCGCATTCGCAGCGAACGCCGGCACCTGCTGGGCGCCGCCGGTGCCGAGAAAGGTCAGTTGCATGGGTTCTCCTCGCGCCGCAGCGCCGTCAGCAGTTGCAGCAGCGCCGCCAGCGTGTCGCTCAGCGCACCGTTATTATCCAGTCGCAGGCAGTCGGAAGGCACGCTGTAGGCCGCCGCGCGCGCCAGCCGCTGCTCAATCTGCCCGCTGTCTTCGCGCCCGCGCTGTTCCAGACGCCGGCGCAGCACCGCCGGCTCGACCTGCAGGCACAGCGGCAGCAGCTGCGCGCCGTAGCGCTGGCGGGCGTAGGGCAGATAGGCGCGCGAGCCGTTGACCACCACGTCGATCCCCTGCAGCAGCCACAGATCGACCTCGATCCCCAGCGCGTAGCGGGTGTGGTGCGCCTGCCAGTCCAGCGCGAACAGGCCGTTGGCGCGTCGGCGCAGAAACTCACGCTCGCTCAGCGCCACGTGGTTCTCACAGCCGGCCTGCGCCGGGCGGGTGATATAGCGGTGCGCCACCAGCGGTGCGGCGTCCGCCGCATTGCGCAGCGCGCCAGCAGGCTGTCCTTGCCGGCGCCGGAGGCGCCCATCAGATAGATAAGCTGCGCCATCAGAACACCTGCCGTCCCTGACGCCACACCTGCTGCACGTAAACGTGTTCGCCGTGCGCGCGCGCCAGCACCAGATCGCCGCGCAGCCCCTCGGCAATCGCGCCGCGATCGGTTAACCCCAATGCCCGCGCCGGGTTGCGGGTGACCATCGCCACCGACTGCGGCAGGTCATAACCGTTGCGCGCGTCGGCGGCCAGGCGGAACGCCGCGTCAAGCAGGCTGGCGGGGTAGTAGTCGGAGGAGAGGATATCCAGCGTCCCGATGGCCGCCAGCTGGTGCGCCGCCACGTTGCCGGAGTGCGAGCCGCCGCGCACGATGTTCGGCGCGCCCATCAGCACCTGCAGCCCCTGCCGGTGTGAGGCGCGGGCCGCCTCCTCGGTGGTGGGGAACTCGGCGATCGCGCTGCCCAGCGCGCAGGACTCGGCGACGTGGGCGGCGGTGGCATCATCGTGGCTGGCAAGTGCGATGCCCCGCTCGCGGCAGCGGGCGGCGATGGCCTGACGGTTCGGCGTCGCCCAGCGGGCAGACAGCGCGACCTGCTGCTGCTCATACTCGTCCATCGCGGCGTCGCTCAGGTTATATTTGCCCTGATGGTATTCACGGTATTTGGCGCGCGAGACGAACTGGCGCTGACCCGGCGAGTGATCCATCAGCGACACCAGCGATACGCCCGGCTTATCCATCAGCTGCTCAAACAGCGGCAGCGTGCCGGCGTTGGGCAGCTCGCAGCGCAGGTGCAGCCGGTGTTCGGCGCGGTTCAGCCCGGCGCGCTGGCTGTGGATCACCGCGTCAATCATCTTTTGCAGGTTCTCCAGCCGGTGGCCGCCGTCGCGCACGTCGCCAATCGCCACCGCGTCCAGCACAGTGGTGATGCCGCAGGCCACCATCAGCGCGTCGTGGCTGCTCATGGCCGAATGGGCCGGCCAGTCCACCTTGGGGCGCGGCATAAAGAATTTATCCAGATTATCGGTATGCAGCTCGATCAGCCCCGGCAGCAGCCAGCCGCCTTCGCCGTCCAGCGCCTGCGGCAGGCGGCTGTTGCCGTCGGCGAAGCTGCGGATCACGCCGTCCGCCACCTCCAGCGAGCCGTGCACCACCTGGTCTTCCAGCACCAGCCGTACGTTATTAATAATCATCACGGCGTCTCCAGCGTCTGCGGCGCCTGCATAATATGCAGCCGGTCGGCGACCTGCGCGCGCACCTGGTCGTCATGAAAAATGCCGACGATGGCCGCGCCGCGCTGACGCGCCTGTTCAACCAGCGCCACCACCGCCGCGCTGTTGCGCGCGTCCAGCGAGGCGGTCGGCTCATCCAGCAGCAGGATCGGGTAGTCAACGATAAAGCCGCGGGCGATATTAACCCGCTGCTGTTCGCCGCCGGAGAAGGTGGACGGCGCCAGCCCCCACAGCCGTTGCGGCACGTTCAGCCGGCTGAGCAGCGCGCTGGCGCGCTCGCGGCACTCGTCATGCGCCACGCCCAGCTCCAGCAGCGGCTGCATCACCACCTCCAGCGCGCTGATGCGCGGGATCACCCGCAGAAACTGGCTGACCCAGCCGAGCGTCCGGCGGCGCACCGCCAGGATCTGCCGCGCTTCCGCCTGCGCCATATCGATCCACTCGCCTGATGCTCCAGCCAGATATGGCCGCTGTCCGGCAGGTAGTTGGCGTACAGCGAG
Source organism: Serratia rubidaea (assembly GCA_901472405.1). Taxonomy (GTDB): domain Bacteria; phylum Pseudomonadota; class Gammaproteobacteria; order Enterobacterales; family Enterobacteriaceae; genus Serratia_B; species Serratia_B rubidaea. The sequence goes on from LR590463.1 coordinate 479,809, forward strand.
CGCAGCAGGGTGGATTTGCCGCTGCCGGAGTGGCCGTGCAGCACCACGCATTCGCCGGCGCTGACCGTCAGGCTGGCGTCGTGCAGCACCGGCAGTCGCGTACCGTGCTGCTGGTGCAGCACAAAGGTCTTGCTCAGATGTTCGACGCGAATTTTGATCGTCATAGATTCCCCATTCAGTTACGACAGCACGGAAGACACCAGCAGTTGGGTATAGGATGGTGCGGGTCGTCCAGCACCCGGTCGGTCAGGCCGCTTTCCATCACTTCCCCCTGTTTCATCACCAGCAGCCGGTGCGCCAGCAGGCGCGCGACCCCCAGATCGTGGGTGACGATCACCGCCGCCAGCCGCATCTCCACCACCAGCGTGCGCAGCAGATCCAGCAGCCGCGCCTGCACCGACACGTCCAGCCCGCCGGTCGGCTCATCCATAAACACCAGCTTGGGATGGGTGACCAGATTGCGGGCGATCTGCAGCCGCTGCTGCATGCCGCCGGAAAAGGTGGTGGGCAGATCGTCAAGGCGCGACAGCGGGATCTCGACGTCCTCCAGCCACTGGCCGGCCTGACGGCGGATCTCGCCGTAGTGGCGCTGGCCGACGGCCATCAGCCGTTCGCCGATATTGCCGCCGGCGGACACCTGCGGCCGCAGCCCGTCCAGCGGGTGCTGGTGCACCACGCCCCACTCGGTGCGCAGCAGGCGGCGGCGCGCGCTCTCCGCCATGGCGTACAGATCCTGCTGCTGCCCGGCCTGCGGGCGGTAGAGAATGCGTCCCTGCTGCGGCGGCAGGCGCGCCGAGACGCTTTTCAGCAGGGTGGTTTTGCCGGAGCCGGATTCGCCGACGATGCCCAGCACCTCGCCGGGGTAGAGATCAAAGGAGACGTTGCTGAAGCCTTTGCCCGGCGCGTACAGATGGGTCAGGCGCTCGACCGACAGCAGCGGAGCCTCGTGTAACGGTGTGGTGCTCATGAGTGCGGTGTCTCCGTGGGTGACGCCAGCCGCTGCTGGCAGTAGTCGGTATCTGAGCAGACGAACATGCGGTTGCCCTGGTCATCGAGCACCACTTCGTCCAGATAGCTGCTGCGGGAGCCGCACAGCGCGCAGGGCTGCTCCCACTGCTGGACGCTGAACGGGTGATCGTCAAAGTCCAGGCTGACGACCCGGGTGTACGGCGGCAGGGCGTAGATGCGCTTCTCCCGACCGGCGCCGAACAGCTGCAGCGCCGGCATCATATGCATCTTCGGGTTGTCGAATTTCGGGATCGGCGACGGGTCCATCACGTAGCGATCGTTGACCTTCACCGGGTAGGCGTAGGTGGTGGCGATATGGCCGTAGCGGGCGATATCCTCGTACAGCTTCACCTGCATCACGCCGTACTCCTCCAGCGCGTGCATCTTGCGCGTTTCGGTTTCGCGCGGTTCGATAAAGCGCAGCGGCTCCGGGATCGGCACCTGATAGATCAGGATCTGGTCTTCCCGCAGCGGCGTTTCCGGGATGCGGTGGCGGGTCTGGATCAGCGTCGCCTCGCGGGTGCGCTCGGTGGTGGCGACGCCGGCAACGCGGCGGAAGAAGCGGCGAATCGAGACCGCGTTGGTGGTATCGTCCGCGCCCTGGTCGATCACTTTCAGCACGTCGGCGTCGCCGATGACGCTGGCGGTCAGCTGGATGCCGCCGGTGCCCCAGCCGTAGGGCATCGGCATCTCGCGGCCGCCGAACGGCACCTGATAGCCGGGGATCGCCACGCCCTTCAGGATGGCGCGGCGGATCATGCGTTTGGTCTGCTCATCCAGATAGCCGGGGTTATAGCCGCTCAGAACGTCACTCATGGGGCGTCTCCTGTGCTGATTCGCGGCGCTGCCGCAGGCGCTGCAGCAGTTCCAGTTCCGCCTGGAAGTCCACATAGTGCGGCAGTTTAAGGTGGGAAACGAAGCCGGCGGCCTCGACGTTATCGGCGTGGGACAGCACGAACTCTTCATCCTGCGCCGGGCTGTCGCCGTCTTCCGCGTACTCGTCTTTCTGCAGGGCGCGATCCACCAGCGCCATCGCCATCGCTTTGCGCTCGGCGCGGCCGAACACCAGGCCGTAGCCGCGGGTAAAGTGCGGCGGCTGCGTTTCCGGGGCGACAAAGCCGTTCACCATCTCGCATTCGGTCAGCAGGATTTCGCCGATATCGATGGCGAAGCCCAGCTCCTCCGGCACGATCTCCACCGTGACGCAGCCGCTGCGGATCTCGCCGGCGAACGGTGGTTGCGGCCGTAGCCGCGCTGGGTGGAGTAGCCGAGCGCCAGCAGAAAGCCTTCATCGCCGCGCACCAGTTGCTGCAGACGCGCCGAGCGCGGGCAGGGGTAGACCGGCGGCGTGCGGGTGATATCCGCCGGCGTGCTGCCGTCGTCCTGTTCCGCCTGCGCCAGCTGCTGCCGGCTCAGCAGGCTGAACACGTGCGGGCAGGGTTCTTCCGGCGCGGCGTCGGCGCTCTGCGGCGCGGCATCGGGCGCGTCGCCGTTTGCCAGCAGCGTAAAGTCCAGCAGTCGGTGGTGTAGTCATAGGTCGGGCCGAGCAGCTGGCCGCCGGGTAAATCCTTATAAATCGCCGAGATGCGGCGTTCCAGCCGCATTTGCTCAGTGAGTAACGGCTCACTGACGGCCAGGCGCGGCAGCGTGGTGCGGTAGGCGCGCAGCAGGAAAATCGCCTCCACCAGATCGCCGCTGGCCTGCTTAATCGCCAGCGCCGCCAGTTCGCGGTCGTACACGCCGCCTTCTGTCATAACCCGGTCCACCGCCAACCCGAGCTGCTGCTCCAGCTGTGCGGCCGTCAGCGCCGGCAGCGTCGGGTCGCCGCGGCGCAGCTGCTCCTGCAGCCGGTGCGCGGCCTCAATGCTTTTTCGCCCCTTTTACGGCTACGTACATCAGCATTCCTCCAGATGAGTGGTGCGCGGATGGCCAGCAGCGTGTCGCCGCAGGTCAGAATCACGTCCAGCCCGAGCGGGAAGGGCTGCGGCCGCGCCAGCAGATAGCGGCGCAGCGCCTCCGGCAACGGCGGCGCGATGGTGCGGCTATGGGCAATGCCGGGGCCGCTCAGCCGCAGCGGCGCGCCGCTCTGCAGATCGGTGAGCTGGACGATCAGCGTTGCGCCTTGCTCCGGCGCCAGCTCATCGCCGTGCGGCAGTGCCTGCAAATCCGCCGGCTGCAGGCGGTGGTCGGTCACGGCGAATACCGCGTCCGCCGCCGAGGAGGCCTGCGGCGCGCCGGTATGGAAACGAAGGTTAGTCAGCACCTGCTCACTGCTCAGCGCCGGGCCGAGCAGGAGCGGCGTTTCGCCGTCGGCCAGCGTCAGCAGGGTGGCGGTGGTGGCGGCATCGAGCGGCGGCCACTGCGGCGCGTCCGTCAGCCGCACCGTGACGCCGGCTCGCTCAGCGCTTTCAGGATCAGGCGGAACGTCTGCTGCGCCTGCGCCACCGGGCTGGCGAAACCATTCAGTAAGCTCATGACTACTCTCCCCGCACCAGCGTAAAGAAATCGACCCGGCTGGCGGCCACCTCGCGGGCGCGCTGCAGGCGTCGCTCCTGCTGCGCCGCCGCCAGCGGGGCGATCAGCCGTTGCTGCAGCTGTTCATGGTGCGCCGGTTGCTGCAGCAGGGCGTCCGCCAGCGCGCACAGTTCGGCATGCGCCTTGTCGCGCCCGGCGACGTAGCTGTAGCCGTGGCCGCCGTCTGCCAGCTCCACCACCGCGCGGGTGACGGTCATATCGCCCAGCACAAAGCGGCGGCCGGTGGCGCCCATGCGCCCCAGCAGCTGCGTCAGGCCGATCTCCGGCGCGCGCAGCAGCCGGTACTCGGGGTTCAGGTTCAGCGCCTGCCAGTGGCTGCGCAACTGGGCCGGCTGGCTGTGCGCCAGCACCGACATCCAGCGTTGTCGTGATGTGGGAGAAGACATTCAGTGCTCCATGGTCAGTTCGATCATATCGGCGCGCGCCAGGCTGACGGAGTATTCCGCCAGCCGGTCGCTGCCGCTGCAGACGTTGAGGGTGCGCACGCACAGCAGCGGCGCATCGGCGGCCAGCTCCAGCAGCTGCTGCTCTTTCGCCTGCGCACGGCGGGCGCTGATGCGCGTCTGACGACGGCTGAGCGACTGGCGGATATGCTGTTCAATAAATTCATGCAGCGACCCCTGGCGGAACGACTGCAGGGCCGGCCACCAGTCGAGGTCGGGCAGGTAGTGGTCGATCACGCTCATCGGCACGCCGTTTACCCGGCGCAGGGTGCGCAGGTGAATCACCTGTTGCCCCTCCTCGCCGCCCAGCGCGCTGGCGATGTGGCCGTTGCACGGCCGCAATACCGCGAGTAAGCACTCACTGGTGGGGTGGTTGCCCTGCTCCAGCAGGTTCTGGGTAAAGCGGGTTTTGGCGTGCAGCGGGTAGTCGTAAGGGCGCATCAGCACCAAAATGCCGACGCCGTGGCGGCGCTGCAGCCAGCCGCGCTCTACCAGCTGATCCACCGCCCGGCGCAGCGTGTGGCGGTTGACCTGATAATGGTCCGCCAGCTGCTGCTCCGAAGGCAGGTAGTCGCCGCCGCGGTAGCGGCTGCGCAGCTCCTCTTCCAGCTGCGCCGCGATCTGCTGGTAGCGGGTGGGGTAACTGGTAGGATGTCTAGATATCTGCGTCATAGTGAATACCTCCGTGAGCCGGCCGCCGCTAACCGCGCCGGTGCGGCGCTCGGGGGCGGTCGGTGATGGGGCTTATCCTGCCGGGTGCAGATGACGCTGAGGTGACGGCAACGTGGCGAACAGATGAACTATTTTCGACAGCCGGGTGCGCGCGGCGCGCTATCGCGCTAAGCTAGCGCCATTGTCTGATTCTTGCTGGTCACTCTCATGTCTCAACCTTTACCTGCCTCTGGCGGCCAGGCGCGTTCATGGCCGCTGTGGAAGCCCGTGCTGTTTTTACTGGTGGTCGCCGTCGGCCTGTATTACGTCAAATGGCAGCCTTATTACGGCAAGGCGTTTGTCGCGGCGGAAAATCACTCCATCGGCGGTTCGATCCTGGCCGATGGCGCGCTTAACCCGTGGATGGCGGCGTGGCAGTACGCGCTGACCTACTTTACGGCGGTGTGGAAAGCGGCGCTGCTGGGGGTGCTGGTTGGCTCGCTGGTGCAGGTACTGATCCGCGCGACTGGCTGGCGCGCACGCTGGGGCATCAGCGCTTTTCCGGCACGCTGCTGGGGTCGCTGATTGCGCTGCCGGGCATGATGTGCACCTGCTGCGCGGCGCCGGTGGCGGCCGGTTTGCGCCGCCAGTCGGTATCCAGCGGCGCGGCGTTGGCGTTTTGGCTCAGCAACCCGGTGCTGAATCCGGCCACGCTGATTTTTATGGGCTTTGTGCTGGGCTGGCAGTTTGCCGCCATCCGTCTGGTGGCCGGCGCCGTTATGGTGCTGGGCGTGGCCTGGCTGGTGCAGCGCCTGACGGTGAACGACGCGCCGCCGGTCAGTAGCGATGCGGCGACGGCGCTGCCGGCGTGCGAGAGCGCATCTCAGCCGTTCCTGCGCCGCTGGCTGGCGGCGCTGTGGACGCTGTTCTGGTCAACCATCCCGGTCTATATTCTGGCGGTGCTGCTGCTAGGGGCGGCGCGGGTCTGGCTGTTCCCGCACGCCGAGGGCGTGGTGGATAACGGCCTGCTGTGGATTATCGGCCTGGCGCTGGCCGGCTGCCTGTTTGTGATCCCCACCGCGGCGGAAATCCCGATTGTGCAGGCGATGATGCTGGCGGGCATGGGCCCGGCCCGGCGCTGGCGCTGCTGATGACGCTGCCGGCGGTCAGCCTGCCGTCGCTGCTGATGTTGAAGAAAGCCTTCTCCGCCAAGGCGCTGTGTCTGACTGCGGCGCTGGTGGCGCTGTGCGGCATCCTGACCGGCATAGTCGGGATGTGGCTGATATAATTTGGTTGAAAAATAGTCTTAAACCGATTCTGTCGTTATCACCTCTGTGCTAACGTTTAAGCCGTTGTTGCGTGGGATGTGGCAGCATGAAGAGGAAGGAGCGTATGCAGTTTCTCATTGAAAATGACGCCAGCTTGTTGGCGCAGATGGCGGACGAGCAGCACAGCGCCGACGAGCATGAAGCCTGGCTGAAACAGAAGGTGGATGACGCCTTTGCCCGCCTGCATGAAGAGCAGGCGGTCTACCTGGATGAATCGCAGGCCACGGAGCGGATGAACGATTTTAAAGCCAAAGTAAGGGCAAAATACCCGGCTGAATAACCAAGGATTGTTATGCGCATCGAATGGGACGACGTTGCGTTGCAGGACAGGGAACGTCTGTTTGAATTTCTCTATCCCGTTAATCCGCGGGCGGCGGAGCAGGCGGACGCTGAACTGGAAAAAGCCGTGGCGCGTTTAATCGATAACCCGCGGCTTGGCAAAGTCTGGTATCAGCAGGCGCGTAAGCTGCTGATCGATAAGGCGTCGCTGCTGGTGGTCTACCTGATCGATGGTGAAGCGATAAAGATTTTAGCCGTGGCCCATCAGCGCGAGAAATTCCCGAATTAACCCCTCAGCGCAGCTTATGCACCACCTGATTGCTGCTGCCGCGCCAAATCAGCGCCGGATCGCGCAGTTCCTGCTCGAACTTACCGTCAATCAGCACGTTGATCAGCGCTGCCACCTGCTGCTGCGCCGCGTCCAGCTCCGCCAGCCGGTAGCCGGTCCACAGCCAGATATCCTTGCCGGGACATTCGGCGCGCACCCGCTGCACCAGCCGTAACACCTCCGCCACGTTGGCCGGGTGCAGCGGATCGCCGCCGGACAGCGACAGCCCCTGGCGCGCGATGCGCGGGTCGTTGAGGTCGGCGATAATCTTATCCGCCAGCGCCGCGGTGAACGGCCGGCCGGAATCGGGCCGCCAGGTGCCCTGGTTGTAGCAGCCGCGGCACTGGTGCACGCAGCCGGCGACAAACAGCGTACAGCGGGTGCCGGGGCCGTTGACCACATCGACGGGATAATACTGGTGATAATTCATCGCTGCACTCTCCGTAACCGGCCGTCAGCCCAACTGCCCGTTATCCAGGTGTTTCACCCGGCGTTTCACCTCTTCCTGCTTACCGGCGTTGAACGGCCGCGCATCCGGGCTGCCGAGATAGCCGCAGACGCGGCGGGTGACCGACACCTTGGCGGCGTCGTGATTGCCGCATTTCGGGCAGGTAAACCCTTTGCTGGTGCAGGAGAACTCGCCGGTGTAGCCGCACGCGTAGCATTCGTCGATCGGCGTATTGGTGCCGTAATAGGGCACGCGGCTGTAGCTGTAGTCCCACACGTCTTCCAGCGCCTTCAGGTTATGCTGCAGGTTGGGGTATTCGCCGTAACAGATAAAGCCGCCGTTGGCTAACGGCGGGTAGGGCGCCTCGAAGTCCAGCTTGTCGTACGGATTGACCTTTTTCTCAACGTCGAGGTGGAAGCTGTTGGTGTAGTAGCCTTTGTCGGTCACCCCCGCCACCACGCCGAAATCGGCGGTGTCCAGCCGGCAGAAACGGTCGCACAGGTTCTCGCTCGGCGTGCTGTACAGGCTGAAGCCGTAGCCGGTTTCTTCTTTCCAGCTGTCGGTGGCGGCGCGCAGGTGCTCGACGATGGCGATGGCCTTGGCGCGCAGCGCCCGATCGTCGTACAGGTGGCCGGCGTTGCCGAACAGCGCGTTGATGGTTTCATGGACGCCGATATAGCCGAGGGAGATCGACGCGCGGCCGTTCTTGAAGATCTCGGCGATATCATCGTCGGCGTTCAGCCGCACGCCGCAGGCCCCTTCCATATACAGAATCGGCGCCACGCGCGCCTTGATGCCCTGCAGGCGCGCGATGCGCGTCATCAGCGCCTTCTTCGCCAGCAGCAGGCGGCGGTCCAGCAGCTGCCAGAAGCGCTCCTCATTGCCCTGCGACTCCAGCGCGATGCGCGGCAGGTTCAGGCTGATCACGCCGAGGTTATTGCGGCCGTCGTGCACCGGCTTACCGTTTTCCTGATACTCGCCGAGGAAGCTGCGGCAGCCCATCGGCGTTTTAAACGAGCCGGTCACCTGCACCACCTGATCGTAATTGAGGATATCGGGGTACATGCGTTTGCTGGCGCACTCCAGCGCCAGCTGTTTGATGTCGTAGTTCGGTTCGCCGTAGCGGTGGTTGAGGCCATCGCGGATGGCGAACACCAGCTTCGGAAACACCGCCGTTTTACGGTTTTTACCCAGTCCGGCGATGCGGTTTTTCAGGATCGACTGCTGGATCAGCCGCGACTGCCAGCTGGTGCCGAGGCCGAAGCCGAAGGTGACGAACGGCGTCTGGCCGTTGGCGGTATGCAGCGTATTGACCTCATACTCCAGCGACTGGAAGGCGTCGTAGCACTCTTTTTCGGTGCGCGCCATGGCGTAGCCCGCCGCGTCCGGGATCTGCCACTCTTCCGCCACCTGGCGGTGCTTGTTGAAGCTGGCGCTGACGTACGGCGCCAGAATCTCATCGATGCGGTTGATAGTGGTGCCGCCGTAGATATGGCTGGCGACCTGCGCGATGATCTGCGCGGTGACCGCGGTGGCGGTGGAGATCGATTTCGGCGTTTCGATCTCGGCGTTGCCCATTTTAAAGCCGTTGGTCAGCATGCCCTGCAGGTCGATCAGCATGCAGTTGAACATCGGGAAGAACGGCGCGTAGTCCAGATCGTGATAGTGAATTTCGCCGCGTTCGTGGGCCAGCACCACGTCGCGCGGCAGGATGTGCTGCTTGGCATAGTGCTTGGCGACGATGCCGGCCAGCAGATCGCGCTGGGTGGGGATGACCTTGCTGTCTTTGTTGGCGTTTTCATTCAGCAGCGCGGCGTTGCTCTGTTCGACCAGGCCGCGGATCTCCTGGTTCAGCCGGCCGCGCAGTTCGCGGGCGACGTCGCGGTCGTGGCGGTATTCGATATAGGCGCGCGCCAGCTGCTTGTATTCACCGGCCATCAGCCGGTTTTCCACCGCCTGCTGAATATCATGGATATCCAGCCGCGGCTGACGGGACATCTGTTGAGCGACTTCACGGGCGACGGCGGCGCAATACTCACTGTCGTTCACCTCGGCGGCGCGGGCGGCGCGTTCGATGGCCTGTTTGATGCGTGCTTCGTCAAAGGGAACCTGACAGCCGTCCCGTTTAATCACTACTGGTTTCACGTCGTTCTCCTTGTTCCGCGCTCGGGAACAGATAGCCGTTTCAGCTTATCCACAGGGCAATGCCGCAGCGCGTCTGGGCTGCGGGGCGGTGTGGATGATTTTGTGGATAACTACTACATATAGATATTAGTGCTTGTGAATGCACTATATATGGGTGCTGGCGGGGTTTTCTTGATGCAGAACAAAGAAAGCCGACGGCGGGGCGATCGCTGTACAGATCGCCATCGCGCCGGCGGGAAACGGGCCGTCTGGCCGGGATATTGGTTTACGCAGGCGGGGGCGGAAGCATCACGCCTCCAGCAGCCACCACACCGCTTCGAACGGCCGCAGGGTCAGCGGCTGCGGCTGCGGCGGCGCATCGCCGTAGTTGCCGATCGCCACGCGCCACAGGTCAGACGCCTCAACGCCGGCCGCGTCCCACGCCAGCGGCTGGGCGCTCAGGTTGGCCGCCACCAGCAGCCGCTGGCCGTTCCAGCTGCGCTGATAGCACCACAGCGCCGGATGCGTCGGCGCCAGATCCTGATAGTCGCCGTGGGTCAGCAGCGGGTACTGTTTACGCAGGGCGATCAGGTGGCGATAGGTGTAAAACACCGACTCCTGGTCGGCCAGCGCTGCCTCGACGTTGACCTGGCGGTAGTTGCCGGCGCAGGGGATCCATGGCGTACCGCTGCTGAAGCCGGCGTTGGGTTCGGCACTCCACTGCATCGGCGTGCGGCCGTTATCGCGCGACTTGCTGGCCAGAATCGCCAGCAGCTCGGCGTCGCTGCGCCCCGCGGCGCGCAGTTCGGCGTACATGTTCAGGCTTTCAACGTCGCGGTATTGTTCGATACTGTCAAAGCCCGGGTTGGTCATGCCGATCTCTTCGCCCTGATAGATATAGGGCGTGCCCTGCATGCCGTGCAGCACCATCGCCAGCATCTTCGCCGCCGGTACGCGCAGCGCATGGTCATCACCGAAGCGCGAGACGATGCGCGGCTGGTCGTGGTTGCACCAGAACAGCGCGTTCCAGGCGTGGTTGTGCATGCCCTGCTGCCAGTGGCGGAAAATCTGCTTCAGCGCCACGTAGTCCGGCGCCGCCAGCGTCCATTTCTCGCCGTTGGCGTAATCGACCTTCAGATGGTGGAAATTAAAGGTCATTGACAGCTCTTCGCCGCCGTTGGCCGCATATTGCCGGCAGTGCTCCAGGCTGGTGGACGACATTTCGGCCGACCGTCATCAGGCCGCGCGGCCGGAACACCTCGCGGCTCATTTCCTGCAGAAACTCATGAATGCGCGGGCCGTCGGTGTAGAAGCGCCGGCCGTCGCCGTGCGCGTCGTCCGGGAACTCCTGCTGCTTGGACACCAGGTTAATTACGTCCAGCCGCAGGCCGTCGACGCCTTTATCCGCCCAGAACTGACAGATTTTTTTCAGCTCCTCGCGCACCGGCGGGTGCTCCCAGTTCAGGTCGGCCTGCTCGGTGGCGAACAGGTGCAGGTAATACTGGCCGCTGTCGGCGTGCCACTGCCAGGCCGAACCGCCGAACTTGGAGCGCCAGTTGTTCGGCGGCGTTCCTTCGGCACCGTCGCGCCAGATATAGAACTGGCGCAGCGGGCTGTGGCGATCCTGCGCCGCCGGAACCACGGATGCTCGGTCGACGTATGGTTGAACACCATATCCATCACGATGCGGATATCGCGCCGGTGCGCGGCCGCCACCAGCTGCTCAAAGGTCTCCATGCTGCCGTAGGCAGGGTCGATGGCGCAGTAGTCGGCGACGTCATAGCCGTTATCCACCTGCGGGGAGAGGTAGACCGGCGTCAGCCAGATGGCGTCCACGCCCAGCGCCTGCAGATAGTCCAGCCGCTGAATGACGCCGGCCAGATCGCCGTAGCCGTTGCCGCTGCTGTCCTGAAAGCTCTTCGGGGTAAATTTGGTAGATGACGCCGTTTTGCCACCAGGGGATGGGGTTGCTCATAAAGAATACCTTTTGACTGTGACAGCGGGCCAGGCGCGCCTGGCCCCTACATTCATCATAAATGACGCGCTATACCGGCAGTTCGCCGCGGCGCGCCTTGCGCCGGTACACCAGCATGGTCAGCACCAGCGGCACCACCACGGCCACCAGCATCGCCAGCGCGAACACCAGCCAGAACTGCGGTTTGATCGACAAGATACCCGGCAGGCCGCCGACGCCGATGCCGTTGGCCATCACCCCGGCCAGGCCGCAGATCAGGCCGGCGCAGGCGGAGCCGATCATCGCGCACAGCATCGGGAAGCGTATTTCAGGTTGATGCCGTACATCGCCGGCTCGGTGACGCCGAGGTAGGCGGAAATCGCCGCCGGCACCGAAATCTCGCGCTCATTGGCCTTGCGGCTGACGATAATGATCGCCAGCACCGCCGAGGCCTGCGCAATGTTGGACAGGGCGATAATCGGCCAGACCGGCGTGCCGCCCATGCTCTGCACCATCTGCATATCGATCGCCAGCGTGGTCTGGTGGACGCCGGTGATCACCAGCGGCGCATACAGGAAGCCGAACAGCGCGGCGCCGATCGGCGCGAAGCTGCCGGTCATCACCGCCTTGACCGCCCAGGCGACGCCGTCGCCGATCATGCGCCGAACGGCCCGATCAGGGTATGGGCCAGGAAGGTGGCCAGCAGCAGCGACAGCACCGGCACCACCACCAGATAGAGGTAATCCGGCACCCACTTTTTCAGCCGGGTTTCAATCCAGCCGAGCGCCATCCCGGCGAGGATCGACGGGATCACCTGCGCCTGATAGCCGACCTTCTCCACGGTAAACCAGCCGAAGTTCCACAGCTCAGGCGCCTGCTGGCCGAGCAGATAGGAGTTCATCAGCTGCGGCGACACCAGCGTTACGCCGAGCACGATGCCCAGCACCGGCGTGCCGCCCATTTTTTTCACCGTCGACCAGCAGATGGCGACCGGCAGGAACATAAAGATCGCCTCGCCCAGCAGCCACAGGAAGTCATAGGCGGTTTTCCAGCCGGCGCTGGACTGCGCCAGCGTCTGGCCGTCGGACAGCGGAATATCGCCGATCACGTTGCGGAAGCCGAGGATCAGACCGCCGCTGATCAGCGCCGGCAGCAGCGGGAAGAAGATCTCGGCGAAGTGGGAGATGGCGCGCTCGGACCAGGTCATATTCTGGCGCGCGGCGGTTTTAGCCTGCTCTTTGTCCGCCTCGTTGACGCCGGCGCTGGCGATCAGCGCCTGATAGTAATCACCGACCTCCGGGCCGATCACCACCTGGAACTGCCCGGCGTTGGTGAAGCAGCCTTTCACCATGGGTAAGGTTTCGATCTCTTTCGGGCTGGCCTTGGCCGGGTCGTTAAGCACGAAGCGCAGCCGGGTAATGCAGTGGCTGACGGTGGCGATATTCTCGCGGCCGCCGACCAGCGCAATCAGGCGATCGATATCCTGCTGTTTTACTTTGCTCATTATGAATACCTTTCTATGGGTATATCTGGCGTTGTTATGCGTATGCCGCGCCGGCGAGCGGGGCCTGCACGGCACGCAGAGGTAAGTAGGGTGAAGCCGATCAAAGCTTAGTCATTTCGCCGCGGTTAGAAAATGGGAACGTTCCCGTAACCGGATGAAGATCACAAAATAGCGGCACAGAGCGGGGTGAGCGTCGTGCTGACGATCCGGCGCGGCAGGCGCGGTTAAGAGAGTTTGCTCGGCACTACGATGCGGCGGATCGGCGCGTCGCCGCTGAGCTGGGCCAGCAGCTGCTGCGCCGCCTGCACGCCGGCGCTGCCGTAGCCGAATTCCACCGACAGGGTGTCCGGGAACAGGAAGCTGAGCAGCGGGGTATTGCCGATGGCGCACACCTGGATATCGGCGATCTGCTGCTGCTGCAGATATTTGATGGCGCCCAGGGCGATGCTGTCAGAGGCGCAGATCAGCGCGCGGGTCTGCGGGGCGATCGCCTCCGCCGCCAGCTGGAAGCCGCTTTGGTAGCTGAGTTCCCCCAGCGCCGCGTGCGGGGTCAGGCCGTGGCGTTGGCAGGCGTCCAGATAGGCCTGGTAGCGGCGCGCGCCGGTGGTGGCGTCCGACTGTTGGACGCCGAGGTAGCTGATATGGCGGTGCCCCTGCTGGCGCAGCCGATCCATCAGCAGATTCACCGCGCCGGCGTCATCGTAGCAGACCGAAGAGAAGCCCTGATACTCGCGCACCATCACCACCATTTTCTCCTGCCACGGCTGCAGCATCTCGGCCTCAAGGCCGGTAAAGCCGAACAGGATCACCCGTCGACGTTACGCTGCGCCAGCACGTGCAGATGCTCCTGCACCAGCCGGCTGTCGAACTGGCTCTCCATCACGATCGGGTCGTAGCCGTGCTGGTACAGCAGCGGCAGCATGGTGCGCACCGCCTGATTCTCCGACGGCGAGTCCAGCCGCGACACCAGGATGCCGACCACCTTGTCGCTCTGGCCGCGCATGGCGCGCGCGGATTTGGACGGGGTGAAGCCCTGCTGACGGATCACCGCCTCCACCCGTTCGCGGGTTTGCTGGCTCACGCTGCCTTCGTTGTTCAGCACGCGTGAAACGGTGGATTTTCCTACCCCGCTGAGGCGGGCGATGTCCTTAATGGGTCAGCCGGTTTTGCATGATCTGTTTATCGTTAGGGTTGAGAGGCGTGAGCGCCGATGAACGTGTGCTTTCCCGGCAATGTGCCGCTGCCGCAGGCGCATGGCAAGAATAAAAATAGAGTAACGCATTTTAGCGTCGGGATCTTGCCGACAACCCGGCGCCTCCGCCACCCCGGCCGCGTTATCTGTGATCAACCCCGCTTTTTCGCCGTCGGGGCTGGACAGCCGCACTGCGTTTACCCTTATGCTCGGGCTTTCTGCCGTTTTTTTGTCGTACTTAATCCATAAGATTTTGCAGTCCTCTGAGGAATTTCTGATGCATAAACCGCTTCGTTATACGTTGCTTGCGACGTCATTACTCTGCCCCCTGGGCGCGCTGGCGCAGTCGGCGGGCAAGCTGCCGCTGATGCCGTGGCCGCAGCAGGTGGAGATCGCCCAGCCGCAGGGCAAACTGGTGCTGACGCCCCGCATCAGTCTGCAGGTGGAGGGCGATAATCTGGGGGACGCGCCGGCGCGCTGGCGTCAGCGTCTTGAACTGCAGACCGGCTGGACGCTGGCGCCGGGGGCGACGCAGCAGGCCAGCACGATTACGGTGAAGATCCAGCGCCAGGTCTCGGCGCAGCCGCTGCCGGACAGCGATGAAAGTTACCGGCTGTCGGTGACGCCACAGGGGGTGACGCTGAACGCCGCCACCCGCTTCGGCGCGCTGCGCGGCATGGAAACCCTGCTGCAGCTGGTGCAGACCGACGGACACAACACCTTCCTGCCGCTGGTCAGCATCCATGATAAACCGCGCTTTGCCTGGCGCGGGTGCTGCTGGATTCGGCGCGCCATTTCCTGCCGGTCAGCGATATTTTGCGCCAGCTGGACGGCATGGCGGCGGCCAAGCTGAACGTCTTCCACTGGCATCTGACCGACGATCAGGGCTGGCGCTTCGCCTCCGCGCGCTATCCCAAGCTGCAGCAGCTGGCCAGCGACGGCCAGTTCTATACCCGCGAACAGATGCAGCAGGTGGTGGCCTACGCCGCGGCGCGCGGCATCCGCGTGGTGCCGGAGGTCGATCTGCCGGGCCACGCCTCCAGCATTGCAGTGGCCTACCCGGAGTTGATCAGCGCGCCGGGGCCGTACCAGATGGAGCGCGAGTGGGGCGTGCATGCGCCGACGCTGGATCCCGGCAACGAGCAGGTTTATCAGTTTATTGACGCGATCGTCGGCGAGCTGACGACGATCTTCCCCGATCCTTACCTGCATATCGGCGGCGACGAGGTCGATCCCAGCCAGTGGCAGCAGTCGAAAACGCTGCAGGCGCTGATGCGCGAGCATCAGCTGGCGGACGCCCATGCGCTGCAGGCCTGGTTTAACCAGCGGCTGGAAAAGATCCTCGAACGCCATCAGCGGCGCATGGTGGGTTGGGACGAGATCTACCATCCGGCGCTGCCGCGCACCATCCTGATCCAGTCCTGGCAGGGGCCGGACTCGCTGGGGGCCAGCGCGCAGGACGGCTATCAGGGCATTCTGTCCACCGGCTTCTATCTCGATCAGCCGCAGAGCACCGCCTACCACTATCGCAATGAAGTGCTGCCGCAGCCGCTCGGGGTTGAGACCCAGGTCGCGGCCGGCGAGCAGGCGCAAAGCTGGCGTTTTGAGATCCCGCGGCTGAAGGGCAGCGCGGTGGCGGGCAGCTTTACTCTGATTAAGGGCCGGCAGGGCTGGCGCGGCTTTATCGACTTCGATGGCAAAACCCGCCGCGCGCTGCACGATATTGTCTGGCGTACGCCGCAGCAGGTGAGCTTCCGGCTGGATACCTGGATGGGCGACACCCGCCCGGTCGTCACCCTGCAGGGGGACAAGCTCAGCGGCTATACGCTGCTGGGCAATGTGCGTTACCCCACCAGCGGCAGCCGGCTGGATGCGGCGCCGGAGGGCAAAATGCCGGTGGTGCCGGACGCCAAACAGCAGGCCAATATCCTCGGCGGTGAGGCGGCGCTGTGGGCGGAGAACGTACGCGCGCCGCTGCTGGATCTGAAGCTGTGGCCGCGCGCCTTCGCAGTGGCGGAGCGGCTGTGGTCGGCGCAGGACGTTACCGATGAGAACAACATGTACCGCCGTCTGGCGGCGGTGGACGCCTGGTCGGTGGTATCCGTCGGTCTGCAGCAGCATGCGGAAACCGCGCGGGAGTTCACCCGCCTGGCCAACAGCGTCGAGATTATGCCGCTGCAGACGCTGGCCGAAGCGCTGGAGCCGGCGCAGTATTACACGCGTCAGCATCTCAAGTTCCGGGCGGGCAACTACCATCAGTTTGAGCCGCTGAACCGGCTGGTGGACGCGCTGCCGCCGGAGAGCCGGGCGGTGCGCGAGATGCATCAGCAGGTGGAGGCGCTGCTGCGCGACCGCGATAACCGCGTGGCCGCCGAGGCGCTGCGCAGCCGCCTGCTGCGCTGGCAGCAGAATGCGGCGCCGGTGAAGCGGCTGATTGGCGGCAACGTGCTGATGAAAGACCTGGCGCCGGTGGCGCAGGACGTCAACGCGCTGGCGGAACTGGGGCTGACGCTGCTGGATCGCTGGCGGCAGGGCAAGCCGCTCGGCAAGCGTGAGGCGGAGCAGATCCAGCAGCAGCTGGACGCGGCGGCGCAGGTGCGCGATGAGCTGACCATCGCCGCAGTGTATCCGCTGGAAACCCTGCTGCGCGGCCTGACGGTGCGCTGAGCAACCGGGCGGGCCGTCTCCGGCCCGCCGTTTGCCTATGCCGTCAGCGAGACCGGCGCCTTGCCGGTGAGCCGGTACAGATAATTTTCCAGCTCCTGGCGGGTAAAGCGCGGCTCCTCAATGCCGCTGCCGGCCAGAAAGCGCTTCACGTTGCTGCAGTCCCACTGGTAGGTATCCTGATACAGCTGCACCGCCGCCTGGCCGTGCGACATGTTGTCGCGGAACAGGCTGAGCAGCGGGTACAGCGGCGCGTTTTCATCATGCTGCCACTGCGCCAGCCAGTCGTGGTAAGGCATCTGGCGGAAGCGGTAGCCGAAATAGTCCTCCAGCCGCCGGAAGAACTGCTGCAGCGTCAGGTTGTTGCTGTCCTCGTGGATCAGATTGAACTTCAGCCCCAGCGCCTGCGGGTTACCGCTGATATGCGCAATGGCGCGCGTCATATAATCCACCGTGGTCAGGCCTTCGCGCAGATCGCGCAGGTCGGGCACCGTACCGTTGCTCAGGCAGGTTTTCACCAGCCGCCCCCACCACTGGTAGTCGGCGCTGACGCCGCTCCGGCTGTGGCTGGTGGCGTACCCCAGCCGGAAGGTCATCAGCGGCAGCCCCTGCAGCGCCGCCAGATCGGCGATTTTTTCCATTACCCATTTGCTGCGCACGTAGCCAAGATCGCTGAGCACCGCCGGCAGGTTCTGGTCGATGTCGTCGCTTTCCAGCATCACCCGTTTACCGGTGTGCAGATGCCCCCAGCTGTAAACGGAGATGGTGGACAGCAGCATCAGCGGCTTGGTGCGCAGGTGGGCGGCGAAGCGGATAACTTCGTTCAGGCCCTGCACGTTGTCGCGCTTCATGTAGGAGTAGGGCTGGATAAAGTTCACCGCGCTGGCGGAGTGGTAAATGATGTCCACCTGTCGGCACAGTTGTTGATACTGCTCATCGGGCAGCGCGAAGCGGGGTTCCGCCAGATTACCGGGCACGACATACACCCGGCTGCGCTGTTCGGCGCTCAGGGCGATATGGTGTTTTTGCAGCACCGCATCCAGGCGTTGGCCTGCCTGTTCGGCGCTGTCGCCGCGCACCAGGCAGTAAATATCCGCCTGACGCGTGGCGAGCAGGTCCGCCAGCAGATGCGAGCCGACAAAGCCGCTGGCGCCGGTCAGCAGAATGGCGCGTGGCTGCGTCAGCTGCTGCGGTTCAAAGTGCGGGTTGATCTGTACGTCCGGCGGCAATTTTGCATCTTCCTGTAGCGCGCGCACCGGCTCGCTGTCCAGCTCCGGCTGCGCCTGCCCGCTGCGTTGCGCCAGCTCGCGGGTCAGCGCGGCGACGGTGGGGAATTCGTAAATATCGCGCACGTAGGTTTTCACCCCGAGCCGCTGGCCGATGGCCTCCGCCAGCCGGGCCGCCAGCAGCGAATGGCCGCCGATATCGAAGAAATTATCATCGGCGCCGATCGCGTTCAGCGCCAACAGCTCACGCCAGACGGCGGCGACCTGTTCCTGCGCGGCGTCCGGCAGCGCATTGCCCGCCGTGGTGCGGCTGGCGGCATAGTGCGCCAGCAGCGCCGCCTTGTCGGTTTTGCCGTTGGCGTTCAGCGGCAAACGCGGCAGCAGCAGGTAATCGGCCGGCAGAAAGTAAGACGGTAGTGTCTTTTTTAGGCGTGCTTTGACGGCGTCGAGCAGGTCAGGCTGCGCAGCGTCGGCCACCAGGCAGGCGACGATCTTTTTATCGGCGGCCTGCTCAGGCTCGGTCACTACGGCGACCGCCGCGCTCACGCCGGGGGTCTGCATGATGACGCTCTCAATCTCGCCCAGCTCAATGCGATTGCCGCGGATCTTGACCTGATCGTCCAGCCGGCCGAGGTACTGAATGCGGCCGTCCGCCAGCCAGCGGGCGCGGTCGCCGCTGCGGTACAGCCGTTTGCCGTTAAACCCGGCGGGCTGCAGGAATTTTTCGGCGCTGAGCTGCGGGTTATGCAGATAGCCGCGCGCCAGACAGCTGCCGCTGATAAACAGTTCGCCGGGCGCGTCGCCGCTGACCGGCTGCAGCTGCTCATCCAGAATAAAGATTTCCGTGTCGGTCACCGGGCGGCCGATGCTGGCGGTGGCGGCATCGGCGGCGCAGGTGAGTGGATTACAGGTGGCGAAAATTGTCGCTTCGGTCGGGCCGTAGTAGTCAATCAGCGGACAGCCGAGCGGCGTCGGGTCGAGCGGCGCCAGCTTTTCGCCGGCGGTGAACAGGTAGCGCAGCGCCAGTCGCGCCGGTTTGTCGGCGCGCACCACGTCAGGCACCAGCACCGTCGGCACGAAGGCGTGGGTCAACCGCCGGTCGGCAAAAAACTGCAGCAGCGCGGCGGGCTGCAACCGCTGCTCCTCCGCAGGCAGGCACAGTGCGGCGCCGCTGGTCAGTGCCGACCAGATCTCCCACTGCGCGACGTCAAAGCCGATGCCGGCGTTCAGCGTGGTGCGGCAGTCGGCGTCCATGGCAAATTGCCGGTTTGTGCCAGCGGACGATATTCCACAGCGACAGGTGTTCGACCATCACGCCTTTAGGCGTGCCGGTGGTGCCGGAGGTAAAAAATAACATACGCCAGTGCCTGTTGAGGAATATCGACCGGTTGACGAGTTAATACTATTTCGTCTGGAATAGTATCAATGTTAATTAATTTTACGCTGTCGTACTGATTTTTTTCATTATTATTTTCATGGTCTGATAATATAATCGGCGAACGGCTTTTTTTCAATAATGTATTTGATACGTTGCTCAGGATAACTGCTGTCCAGCGGAATATAGGCGGCGCCGGCTTTGACTATCGCCAGCATGCCGATAATCAGCTGCGGCGTACGCTGCGCCAGCAGTGGAATATAATCACCGGGGCCGACGCCACGCCGCTGCAGCAGGGCGCACAGCCGGTTGCTGAGATCGTCCAGTTGTTGATAGCTGATATTCTTATTGTCTTTATCGATAATTGCCGGGTGAGTAGGGGACGTGGAAACCTGTTGGATAAAAGCATCCAATACGTGATTGGCCATGGTTCTCTCCTGATAGCAAATATTGGTATAAAGATATTTGAGGTAAGGGTTGCCCGGCCGGACGAAAATTAATTATAGACAGATTTGGTAAAATGGAATTAAAACGGCGTGGGATTTTTATTACTGCTTGTTTTAAGGGAAATAATAGTCTTATAAAGTAAAACGGCCGGCATAAGCCGACCGCTGTCAATCTAGCTTGCCGTCGGAATTAACGACGTACGGCAATCGCTTCGATTTCAATCTTCACGTCTTTTGGCAGACGCGCCACTTCCACGCAGGAGCGGGCCGGGAACGGCGCGTTGTGCTCGCTGAAAAATGCTTCGTAGGTGGCGTTAACGGTGGCGAAATCGTTGAGATCTTTGACGAACACCGTAGTTTTAACGATGTCGGCGACCTTCAGGCCGGCGGCTTCGACGATGGCCTGCACGTTTTCCAGCGACTGGCGCGCCTGAGCGGCGACGTCGTCGGCCACGGCGCCGGTTTTCGGATCGACCGGGATCTGGCCAGAGGTGATGATCATGCTGCCCAGGTCAACGCCCTGCACATAAGGACCAATGGCTGCCGGTGCGAGTTCAGTGCTGATGTTACGTGACATGTTTTCTCCTGATTTTCCCTGCGGGTTCAGGCCGCGCCGCGGCGTAAATCCGTCAGGTATCAACGTGGGTAGTGAGCTTCGGAAATCCCATTATAGGGCGTCGCCGGCAGATGAACAGGCGCGCCCGGCAATTTTATCCGGCCTGCAGCACCACCTGATGCTCGAACTCTTTTTCGCAGTAGCGGCACTGCAGGTGCACCGCGTCGGCGCGGGATTTAACGCTGAAGCTGGAGGGCACCGGCTCGCTGCGGCTGATGCAGTTGCCGTTCGGGCAGGTCAGCACGCCGTCGATATGGTCCGGCAGGCTGGGGGTCAGCTTGTGCACCACCTCATAATTGTCGATGCGGTTGACCGTGGCCTTCGGCGCGTACATCGCCAGCTGGTTGGCCTGCTGCTCGGTCAGGAAGGTGTTCTCAATCTTGATCAGATCTTTATGCCCCAGCTCTTTCGAGGGCAGATTCAGGCCGATGGTGATGCGCTGGTCGGTAGCGGTCAGCTTGAACAGGGTCAGCAGTTTAAAGCCGACCTGCGCCGGAATGTGGTCGATCACCGTGCCGCATTTAATGGCTTCAACCTGCAGTTTATTATCGTGCGTCATGATGATTCCCCTTAAAAGTCCAGTTCTGCGGTTAATACCAGCGCCAGCAGCGCCTGCCGGGCGAAAATGCCGTTGCCCGCCTGCTGGAAGTAGTAGGCGTACGGCGTTTTATCGACGTCGATGGTGATTTCATCGATGCGCGGCAGCGGGTGCAGCACCTTCATGTTGTCGCGCGCCCCGGCCAGATCGGCGGCGCGCAGCACGAACTGCGCCTTCACGTTGGCGTATTCCGACGGGTCGAGGCGCTCTTTCTGTACGCGCGTCATATACAGAATATCCAGCTGCGGCACCACTTCCTCAATGCTGTTGGTGCAGGCTGTACGGAATGCCTTTCT
This sequence comes from Serratia rubidaea, assembly GCA_901472405.1. Classification (GTDB taxonomy): domain Bacteria; phylum Pseudomonadota; class Gammaproteobacteria; order Enterobacterales; family Enterobacteriaceae; genus Serratia_B; species Serratia_B rubidaea. Next base: position 500,824 of record LR590463.1, read on the forward strand.
CTTCCAGCATCTTCAGGATGTAGCCCGGCATCGCCAGCGCGTCCGGGGCGATGAAATAGAAGCGGTTGCCTTCAAACTTGGCCAGCGCCTGGGTCAGGGAGTGCACGGTACGGCCGTACTTCAGGTCGCCGACCATGGCGATGTTGATATTGCTCAGCCGCCCCTGCGTTTCCTGAATGGTGAACAGATCCAGCAGCGTTTGCGTCGGGTGCTGGTTGGCGCCGTCGCCGGCGTTAAGCACCGGAATATCGCCGGAGAAGTCGGAGGCCAGGCGCGCGCGCCTTCCTGCGGGTGGCGCATCACAATCGCGTCAACGTAGGTGCTGATAACGGAAATGGTGTCGGACAGCGTTTCGCCTTTCTTGCCGAGGGAGGTGTTGCTGCTGTCGGAGAAGCCGACCACCGAGGCGCCCAGGCGCTGAATGGCGGTTTCAAACGACAGACGGGTGCGGGTTGAAGCCTCGAAGAAACAGCTGGCGATGACCTTGTGCTTCAGCAGCTCCGGCTGCGCTGCGCCTTCAGACTGGCGGCGGTGCGCAGCACCAGTTCCAGATCTTCACGGCTGAGATCGTTAATAGAGATGATGTTTTTGTGATACAGCGGGTTGGCCATTTTTCACTCTCCTCGACGCATGCCCGTGGCGCGGGGCGGTTAACAAACGCGGTGACGCTCTGCCTTGCAGGCAAAAAAAAGCCCCTCAACGAGGGGCCTTTTTAATAAGATCGGTCCGGCAACAGGAGAAATAACGCCAGCTGACCGCCGATTGGCAGCCGGTTTTGCGGTGCAAAAGTGGTGCTGTTGTTCATGCTTTCTCCTGGCAAATTGCCGCGCATTATACCCGCGACGGACGCCGCTGCAAACGTTAAAAAGGGATTTTCGCAATCGATTGGCCGGAGGAAAACGGAAAAGGGAGAACGGGCCGTAACCCGCTCTCCCATTGCCTGTGCGTGACGCGCCCCGGCAATATGCTGTTGAGCTTAGCCTAAATCAGGCGAAAGGGATCGTTTTCTTACCCTTCCTGGCTCAGCGTGGCGACCATTACCGCCTTGATGGTGTGCAGACGGTTCTCCGCCTGATCGAACACGATGCTGTGCGACGACTCAAACACTTCGTCGGTGACCTCCATGCCGCCGTACAGGCCGTACTGTTCGGCCATTTGCCGGCCGAGCGTGGTCTGATCGTCGTGGAACGCCGGCAGACAGTGCAGGAACTTGACCTGCGGGTTGCCGGTCTGGCGCAGCATCGCCATATTGACCTGATAAGGTTTGAGCAGCGCGATACGCTCCTGCCACACCTCTTTTGCTTCGCCCATCGACACCCAGACGTCGGTATACAGGAAATCGGCGTCCTGCACCCCGGCGGCAATATCTTCGGTCAGGGTAATCTTGCCGCCCAGACGTTCGGCCTGCGCCTGGCACTCCGCCACCAGCTCCGCCTGCGGCCAGCAGGCCTTGGCGCCACCAGACGCAGATCCATGCCCGTCAGCGCCGCCGCTTCCAGCAGCGTGTTGCCCATGTTGTTGCGCGCATCGCCGATATAGGCGAACTTCACCGCTGACAGCGGTTTGCCCGGCAGGTGTTCCTGCACCGTCAGCAGATCGGCGAGCAGCTGGGTGGGGTGGAACTCATCGGTCAGGCCGTTCCAGACCGGCACGCCGGCGTAGTGCGCCAGAGTTTCCACCAGCGGCTGGCCGTAGCCGCGGTACTGAATGCCGTCGTACATGCGCCCCAGCACCCGGGCGGTGTCTTTCATCGACTCCTTGTGGCCGATCTGGCTGCCGCTCGGCCCGAGATAGGTGACCTGCGCTCCTTGGTCGAACGCGGCGACTTCAAACGCGCAGCGGGTGCGGGTGGAATCCTTCTCGAAGATGAGCGCAATATTTTTCCCCTGCAGGCGGCGGGCTTCACGGCCCTGTTTTTTCGCCAGTTTCAGATCGGCGGCCAGCTGCAGCAGCGCCTGCAGCTCTGCCGGGGTGAAATCCATCAAGCGTAAAAAATGCCGCTGGTAAAAGGGGTTTGTGCTGCTCATCGCCAGGTATCCTTTATCGTCTATTTTTGAATTAAAATTCACTTTATATGTATGAATATTCAAATTCAACCCCAGACAGGAAATCTTTCGTGATTAACGTGGCAGCCGCGACGGCGCTGTGTGAAAATAGAAGGAGTAAAAGCCATTTATTGAGGATAGAGTCATGGCAAACCGCGAATTGCTGGAAGAACAACGGGAAGAGACGCGTCTGATCATCGAAGAGCTGCTGGAAGACGGCAGCGATCCGGATGCGCTCTACACCATCGAGCACCATTTCTCTGCCGAAAAGTTTGAAGTCCTGGAGAAGGCCGCGGTGGAAGCCTTCAAACTGGGTTACGAAGTCACCGACGCCGAAGAGTTGGAAGTGGAAGACGGCCAGCTGCTGATGTGCTGCGACGTGATCAGCGAAGTGGGCCTGAACCCGGAAGTGATCGACGCACAGGTCGAGCAGCTGGTGGCGCTGGCGGAAAAATGCGGCGTCAACTACGACGGCTGGGGCACCTATTTTGAAGACCCGGACGGTGAAGACGGCGACGACGAAGACGGTGAATTTATCGACGAAGACGACGACGGCAAGCGCCACTGATCGTTCCCTGTTTAACCACTCTGTAGGGCCGGCTCCCGCCGGCCTTTGAAGACTTTATGAATTACCCATCGTTACTTGCCCCGATCCTCTCTTTTCTGCACTGTGAAACCCCGGACGGCTGGATCGACGCCGCGCGCCGGCCGGAAAACCTGTCGCTGCTGCTGACCGACCATCTGGTGTGCGAGCTGAAGGCCGCCCAGACCGGCATGTGGCTGATCCGTCGCTACGTGGTGGACAAGGAGAGCGGCGATGCGCTGTTGGCGCTGCTGAAGCCGTATGAGACGTTTGTGCATGAGGCGCAGGGCGTGCCGGAGGCGCTGTTCAACCAGAGCCAGTTCACCCGCAAACTGCTGCCGAAGCAGGGTTCCGCCTACGGCCAGGATCTGGTGGACAAAATGGTGCTGCTGATTAAAGAGGAGCTGCACCACTTTTCTCAGGTGCTGTCGATTATGCAGTCGCGCGGCATTGCCTATAAGAAAATCACCGCCAGCCGCTACGCCAAGCGGATGATCCGCGAGGTGCGCACTCACGATCCGGCGACGCTGATCGATAAACTGATCTGCGGCGCCTATATCGAGGCCCGCTCCTGCGAGCGCTTCGCCAGGCTGGCGCCGCATCTGGACGACGAGCTGCACCGCTTCTACCTGTCGCTGCTGCGCTCGGAGGCGCGCCACTATCAGGATTACCTGACGCTGGCGCAGCAGATCGCCGGCAGCGAGGATATCAGCGCACGCGTCGCCCACTTCGGCGGTATCGAGGCGGAGCTGATCCTGTCGCCGGACGATGAGTTCCGCTTCCACAGCGGCCTGCCGGCCTAGTCCGCCGCGCCGAGGATCAGATCGGCGGCCTTCTCGGCCAGCATAATGGTCGGCGCGTTGGTGTTGCCGCTGGGCACCTGCGGCATCACCGAACCGTCGACCACCCGCAGCCGCGCAAAACCGTGCACCCGCAGCTGCAGATCGGTGACCGAATCCGCGGCGTGCTGCCCCATGCGGCAGCTGCCCACCGGGTGATACACCGTTTTACAGAAGTTGCGCACGAACTCCTCCAGTTGCGCGTCATCCTGCTGCCACGCCGGCTGCGGCATCAGCACCTCTTTGATTAACGGCTTCAGCGCCGCGGTCTGCAGAAAACGCAGGCCGAATTTCACCGCGCGCACGCAGCCGGCCAGGTCTTCCGGGTGGCCGAGGTAGTTGGCGTGCAGCTTCACCGCGTCGGCCGGGTTGCGGCTGCGCAGCAGCACTCGCCGCGCGCCTTCGGCTGCAGGTAGCCGACCTTCAGCGTCACGCCGTGGACCTCGGGCAGCGGTTCGCCCGGCACGTTGTCCCAGCCGTCGAGCAGCGGCAGGAAATGCACCTGCACGTCGGGGCGATCGCCGCCGCGGCTGTCGGCGAAGGCCGCGCCTTCCAGAATATTGGAGGTCAGCACGCCGCTGCGGAACGCCAGCCACTGCGCGCCGTGGCGCAGCGCCTGCAGGCCGCGGTCGGCGCCGAACAGGCTGACCGGCTGGCGGGTGCTGGCGTTGATCGACATATGCAGATGGTCGTGGAAGTTTTTGCCCACCGGCAGGTCGGCCAGCGGCGTGATGCCCAGCGATGTCAGATGCGCATGCGGGCCGATGCCCGACAGCATCAGCAGCTTGGGCGAGCCGACCGCGCCGGCGCAGATAATCACTTCCTGTTCGGCGAAGGCGCTCACCTCGGCGCCGCCGTTCTGGCTGTAGGCCACGCCGCGGGCGACGTTGTCTTCAATAATCACCCGGTGCGCCAGCGCGTTGAGTTTTACCACCAGCCGCTGCTGGTCGCGCACCGCCTGCAGGTAGGTGCGCGCGGTGCTGGCGCGCTCGCCGTTGCGGGTGGTGGTCTGGTAGAAGCCGACGCCGTGCTGGCTGTCGCCGTTGAAGTCGTTGCGGTAGGGCAGGTTCAGCTCCTGCCCGGCGCGGATAAACGCCATGCTGAGCGGATGGCGATAGCGGTTCTCACTGACCGGCAGCAGCCCCTCGTCGCCGTGGTAGGCGTCGGACAGGCTTTCGTTGGCCTCGGCGCGCCGGAAGTAGGGCAGCACGTCGCGGTAGCCCCAGCCGCGGCAGCCGTACTGCTGCTCCCAGTCGTCGTAATCCTGCTGCTGGCCGCGGATGTAGATCATGCCGTTGATCGAGCTGCTGCCGCCCAGCACTTTCCCCTGGGCGATCTGCATGCGGCGGCCGTTGGCGTGCGGTTCCGGCTCGGTTTCATAGGGCCAGCTTTTTTTGGCGATAATCTTCGCCACCCCGGCGGGCATTTTGATAAACAGGTTATTGTCGTCGCCGCCGGCCTCCAGCAGTAGCACCCGCGCCTGGGTGCGGCGGATCAGCTGCGCCGCCAGCACGCAGCCGGCCGAGCCGGCGCCGACGATGATGTAATCAAAACGGTTGTCTGACATAGGCACTCCCTGTTGGCTGAACGAATCGCTGATAGCAGCGTAGTCCAGCCGGCAGGGCGGTCAAACATGCTTTCATTAATTTATTAATGAATGTCACAATAAATCGATGGCTAATGATTTTAGGTGAATTTAACTGACTGAATAGCGCCGTATTCTTTCTGAAAATATCAATGATTGTGATATTAATGGCTGCGCCGCGGGCAGGGCATCCGCGGCGGCGTCGGGCGGGGATTACAGCGTTTTCAGCATGGTGACTTCGCAGTCGCCGTGGCCGGTGTGGCCCATGGCGTGGTCGATATGGACAAAGCCGAGGTGCTGATACAGGCCGACGGCCTGCGTCAGGCTGGCGGTGGTTTCCAGATAGCAGCGCAGGAAGCCCTGCTCGCGGGCGAACGCCAGCGCCTGCAGCGCCAGCCGCTTCGCCAGCCCCTGTCCGCGCAGCGCCGGCAGGAAGTACATTTTCTGCAGTTCGCACACGTCCGCTTCGCCGCCCGGCAGCGGGGCAACGCCGCCGCCGCCGGCCACCTGGCCGTTCAGCTCCACCACCCAGTAGGCGCTGCGCGGCCGACTGTACAGCTGGTACAGCGCATCCAGATCCGGGTCGGAAACGGTGTAGCCCTTGTCCGCAGTGAGGCCGTGCTCGGCGGACACCTCGCGGATCACCTGGGCGATGGCGGCGTTATCGGCCGCCGCGATGGGGCGCACCCGCAGGCGCACGGGAGTTGCGGTTGTCATGTTTACTTTTGCCATCCAAAAGAGATCGTCGTTGTTTTTATTCCAGCAGCAAGCGCACCGGGAATATTTCCCGGTGGAGCGTCCGTGCGCGATTGATAGTCTGTAATAACACTGAAGCCGGGGCGGATGCAACGGCGAAAAAAAACAGCGGGGGTTAACCCGCTGTGCAAAGTCGTCTGATAGTCCGAGATACTCGGGCCTAGCGCACCGAGGGGCGCTTCGGCGGCTGGCGCCGCTACGGCCCCATCGGCATGCTCTCCCTAATAATCAGCTTTACCGGTTATCTGACTGACGGGCGCACGCAGCGGCGCCCGCGGGATTACAGCGCGGCGATGGTCGCCTGCTGCTCTTGCAGTTTCACCTTGCCTTCCTTGCAGGCCGCCAGGCGATCGCGCTCTTTGGCGACGACCGCTTCCGGCGCGCGCGAGACAAAGCCTTCGTTCGACAGCTTGCCTTCAATCGCGGCGATCTCGCCGTCCAGCTTGGCCATCTCTTTCGCCAGGCGCGCAATTTCCGCGTCCTTGTCGATAAAGCCGGCCATCGGGATCAGCAGTTCGGCGCCGTCCACCAGCTTGGTGACGGAAACCGGGCCTTTCTCGCCGGCAGGCAGCAGCGCGATGGATTCCAGACGCGCCAGACGGGCGATAAAGTTCTGGTTCTCCTGCACGCGGCGCTGGCGTCGCCGTTAGCGTTGCGCAGCAGCACTTCCAGCGTTTTGCTTGGCGCGATGTTCATCTCGGCGCGGATGTTACGCACCGCGATGATGGCCTGCTTGATCCACTCCAGATCCGCCAGCGCCTGCTCATCTTCCAGCGCGCTGTCGTAGGCCGGGAACGGCTGCAGCATGATGGTATCGGCGCTGATGCCCTTCAGCAGCTTGACGCGCTGCCAGATGGTTTCAGTGATAAACGGAATGATCGGGTGCGCCAGACGCAGCAGCGCTTCCAGCACGGTGATCAGCGTGTTGCGCGTGCCGCGCTGTTCCGCTTCGCTGCCGTTGCTGATAACCGGCTTGGTCAGCTCCAGGTACCAGTCGCAGAACTGGTTCCAGGTGAACTCGTACAGAATGCCGGCGGCGATGTCGAAGCGGTAGCTGTCCAGCGCGTCGCGGTAGGCTTTCACCGTACGGTTGAATTCCGCCAGGATCCAGCGGTCCGCCAGCGACAGCTGCATTTCGCCGCCGTTGAAGCCGCAGTCGTGCTCTTCGGTGTTCATCAGCACAAAGCGGCTGGCGTTCCACAGCTTGTTACAGAAGTTGCGGTAGCCTTCCAGACGCTTCATATCCCAGTTGATGTCGCGGCCGGTGGAGGCCAGCGCCGCCAGGGTAAAGCGCAGGGCGTCGGTGCCGTGCGGTTCGATACCGTTCGGGAACTGCTTCTCGGTGCGCTTGCGGATTTTCTCCGCCAACTGCGGCTGCATCATGTTGCCGGTGCGTTTTTCCAGCAGATCTTCCAGCGAAATGCCGTCGACCATATCCAGCGGGTCAATGACGTTGCCCTTGGACTTGGACATCTTCTGCCCTTCGTCGTCGCGGATCAGGCCGGTCATGTAAACAGTGTGGAACGGTACCTGCGGCTTGCCGTTTTCATCTTTGATAAAGTGCATGGTCAGCATGATCATGCGGGCGATCCAGAAGAAGATGATGTCGAAGCCGCTGACCATCACGCTGGTCGGGTGGAAGGTTTTCAGCGCGTCGGTCTGCTCCGGCCAGCCCAGGGTGGAGAAGGTCCACAGGCCGGAAGAGAACCAGGTGTCCAGCACGTCTTCGTCCTGGCTGAGCGCCACGTCCGCCGCCAGGTTGTTGTCGCGGCGCACTTCTTCCTCGTTGCGGCCGACGTATACTTTGCCGTTGGCGTCGTACCAGGCCGGAATGCGGTGGCCCCACCACAGCTGACGGGAGATACACCAGTCCTGAATGTCGCGCATCCAGCTGAAGTACATGTTTTCGTACTGCTTCGGCACGAACTGAATATCGCCTTGCTCAACCGCTTCCACCGCCACTTTCGCCAGCGGCGCGGTGCGCACGTACCATTGGTCGGTCAGCATCGGTTCGATGACCACGCCGCCGCGGTCGCCGTAAGGCACGGTCAGGTCGTGCGGTTTGATTTCGTCCAGCAGGCCGAGTTCTTCAAAAGCGGCCACCACGGCTTTACGCGCCGCGAAGCGCTCCAGGCCGCGGAACTGCGCCGGGATATCGCTGCTGTAAACGTCGCTGGCTTCGCCCAGGGTATCGAACACTTCCGCTTCCTGACGAATATCGCCGTCGAAAGTCAGAATGTTGATCATCGGCAGGCCGTGGCGCTTGCCCACTTCATAGTCGTTGAAGTCGTGCGCCGGGGTGATTTTCACGCAGCCGGTGCCTTTTTCCATATCGGCGTGTTCATCGCCGACGATGCGGATGCGGCGGCCCACCAGCGGCAGCATGATCTCTTTGCCGATCAGATCCTTGTAGCGCGGATCTTCCGGGTTTACCGCCACGCCGGTGTCGCCCAGTACGGTTTCCGGACGGGTGGTGGCGACGATCAGGTAGTCTTTACCTTCAGCGGTCTTCGCGCCGTCGGCCAGCGGATAGCGCAGGTGCCACATGGAACCTTTGGATTCGCGGTTTTCCACTTCCAGATCGGAGATGGCGGTGCGCAGTTTCGGATCCCAGTTCACCAGGCGCTTGCCGCGGTAGATCAGGTCTTCATTGTACAGGCGGACAAACACTTCCTTCACCGCGTTGGACAGGCCGTCGTCCATGGTGAAGCGCTCGCGCTCCCAGTCGACCGAGTTGCCGAGGCGACGCATCTGACGGGTGATGGTGCCGCCGGATTCCGCCTTCCACTGCCAGATTTTGTCGATAAACGCGTCGCGGCCGTAGTCGTGGCGGGTTTTGCCTTCTTCCGCGGCGATTTTACGCTCCACCACCATCTGGGTGGCGATGCCGGCGTGGTCGGTGCCCGCCTGCCACAGGGTGTTTTTACCCTGCATGCGCTGGTAGCGGATCATGGTGTCCATGATGGTCTGCTGGAAAGCGTGACCCATGTGCAGGCTGCCGGTGACGTTCGGCGGCGGGATCATGATGCAGAAGCTTTCCTGGCTGGTGTCGCCATTGGGCTTGAAGTAACCTTGCTCTTCCCAGTGGTCGTACAGTTTCTGTTCGATCTGGGACGGGTTATAGGCGGTATCGAGCTGACTGTTTGTCTTTTCCATTTTATTTCGTAATTCAGTGAGTTGGCGGCGTTGCCGTGGTCAAGTGGAAGCCGACGCTGCGATAGGCTTTGTATCGGTCGCGCGCCAACTGTTTTAAGGTTTCTTCATAAGGGACAAAGTCTACCACTTCATGGAAAGCGGTGGCAAAGTCCGCAAACTGCGGCAGCAGGGCGATCAGCAGATCGCGCGGGGCGTTGCCGCGCTTGCCGGGCCAGCACAGTTCCACCGGCGCGCCGTAGTGCGGCCCTTCGCCGGCCAGGTTGTGCGGCACAAACTGGTGCGGGTCGCGCTGCCACAGCGCTTCATCCAGCCGGATGGCCTGTTCCTGACTTTCACAGGCGACCAGCACCCGCTTGCCGGCGCGGAAGGCGTCGGCGGCTACGGTGCAGGCCACGGCCTCGTGCGCGCTCAGCGCGCCCGCCGGGTCGGCATTGTCGAGCAAGTAAAACGTCGCCTGTTTCATGATGGATCCACCGCTGCCGATAAAAAAAACAGGGCACAACGTGTCGGTTGCGCCCTTGTTAGGGAACGGGGCAGATAACGCTGCCCCTTCGCTGCTGAGAGAATTATATACCCAATAGATTTCAAGTTGCAGCCAACAACGCTGCGGCTTGAAAGCAAAGGGGCATTATTCGTCGCCGTTCAGCCCGGAGCGGTTGAGCAGGAACTGCGACAGCAGCGCTACCGGACGGCCGGTCGCGCCTTTGGCCTTGCCGGAGCGCCAGGCGGTGCCGGCGATATCCAGGTGCGCCCAGCTGTACTTGCGGGTAAAGCGCGACAGGAAGCAGGCGGCGGTGATGGCGCCGCCCGGACGGCCGCCGATATTCGCCATATCGGCGAAGTTGGAGTCCATCTGCTCGTAGTATTCGTCGGCCATCGGCAGACGCCACGCGCGGTCGCCGGCCTGCTCGGACGCGCCGATCAGCTCGTGCGCCAGCGGGTTGTGGTTCGACATCAGCCCGGTGATATGGTGGCCGAGCGCGATCACGCAGGCGCCGGTCAGGGTGGCGATATCAATCACCAGCTCCGGTTCGAAGCGCTCAACGTAGGTCAGGGTATCGCACAGCACCAGACGGCCTTCGGCGTCGGTGTTCAGCACTTCCACCGTTTGGCCGGACATGGTGGTCAGCACGTCGCCCGGACGATAGGCGCGCCCGCCCGGCATGTTTTCACAGCCCGCCAGTACACCGATCACGTTCAGCGGCAGCTTCAGCTCCGCCACCACGCGCATCACGCCGTACACCGTCGCCGCGCCGCACATGTCGTATTTCATCTCGTCCATGCCTTCGCCCGGCTTAAGCGAGATGCCGCCGGAGTCAAAGGTCAGGCCCTTGCCGACCAGCACGATAGGCTTAGCGTCCGGGTTCGGATTGCCCTTATATTCCATCACCGACATTAATGATTCGTTCTGCGAACCGGCGCCGACCGCCAGATAGGCGTTCATGCCCAGCTCTTTCATCTGCTGCTCGCCGATCACGCGGGTGGTGACGTTGGTGCTGAAGGCGTCCGCCAGCTGGCGCGCCTGCGAGGCCAGATAGCCGGCGTTACAGATGTTCGGCGGCATATTGCCGAGATCTTTCGCCGCCTTGATGCCGGAGGCGATCGCCAGGCCGTGCTGAATGGCGCGTTCGCCGCTGGTCAGTTCACGGCGGGTCGGCACGTTGAACACCATTTTGCGCAGCGGACGGCGCGGCTCCACCTTGTTGCTTTTCAGCTGGTCGAAGGTGTACAGCGTCTCTTTGGCGGTTTCCACCGCCTGACGCACCTTCCAGTAGGTGTTGCGGCCTTTGACGTGCAGCTCGGTCAGGAAGCAGACCGCCTCCATTGAGCCGGTGTCGTTAAGGGTATTGATGGTTTTCTGAATCACCTGCTTGTACTGGCGTTCATCCAATTCGCGCTCTTTACCGCAGCCGATAAGCAGGATACGTTCGGAGAGGATGTTAGGCACGTGGTGCAGCAGCAATGTCTGGCCGACCTTGCCTTCCAGTTCACCACGGCGCAACAGGGCGCTGATATAACCATCACTGATTTTGTCGAGTTGTTCTGCGATAGGCGACAGGCGGCGCGGTTCGAAAACGCCGACTACAATACAGGCACTGCGCTGTTTTTCCGGGCTACCGCTTTTTACACTGAACTCCATGCACTCTCCTGAATCTTAAAGACAAAGGCGGGAGGTACGGCTAGAATGACCAGCTCCGTAACGATCTCCCGCCGTTGAGTTAACCAAAGTATGTTAACCTGAACGGCGTAAATTGTTCTGTTTTGGCGACTATAGGTATGTTCCTATAGGGCACCCAAACGGCTTGATGTTGTAATACTATTTTAGCTGTGAAGGTTGCCATATGATGAGAATAAATGGCGGATTAGCGAAGAAACTATCGATTTTCCTGCAAAAAGACAAGTTTTCACAGGCGTAATAAGCGTGATTATCATTAGATATCTGGTACGGGAAACGCTCAAGAGCCAAATCGCGATCCTGTTCATCCTGCTGCTGATCTTCTTTTGTCAGAACCTGGTCAGGGTGTTAGGCGACGCGGTGGACGGCGATGTCCCGACAAATTTAGTATTATCCCTGCTCGCTCTGGGCGTGCCGAAAATGGCGCAGCTCATTCTTCCGTTAAGCCTGTTTCTTGGCTTGTTGATGACGCTTGGACGGTTGTACACCGAAAGTGAAATTACGGTGATGCACGCCTGCGGCCTGGGCAAACGCACCCTGATTATCGCCGCGATGGTGTTGGCGCTGTTCACCGCCGCCGCCGCCGCCGCCAACGTGTTCTGGATCGGCCCGTGGGCTTCCAGCCATCAGGATGAAGTGATTGCCGAAGCCAAGGCCAACCCGAGCGTGGCCGGGCTGGCGGAAGGGCAGTTCAAGCCGTCGCAGGACGGCAACTCGGTGCTGTTTATCGGCAATGTCAAAGGCAATACCTTCAATGACGTGTTCCTGGCGCAGCTGCGGCCGAACGGCAACCAGCGCCCGTCGGTGGTGGTGGCGGAACATGGCCGGATTAACCAGACGAAAGACGGTTCACAGGTGGTGACGCTGGATAAGGGCACCCGGTTTGAGGGCACCGCGCTGCTGCGCGACTTCCGCATTACCGACTTCAGCGACTACAAGGCGGTGATTGGTCACCGCGCCGTGACCATGGACAACACCGAGGCCGAGCAGATGCCGATGAGCATGCTGTGGCAGTCCGACGAGCAGGAGGCGCGCGCCGAGTTCCACTGGCGTCTGACGCTGGTGGTCTCCGTGGTGCTGATGGCGCTGCTGGTGGTGCCGCTCAGCGTGGTGAACCCGCGTCAGGGACGCGTGCTGAGCATGCTGCCGGCCATTCTGCTGTATCTGATCTTCTTCCTGCTGCAGACGTCGCTGCGTTCCAACGCCGGCAAGGGCAAGCTGGACCCGATGCTGTGGATCTGGCTGGTGAATGCGGTGTACTTTGCGATCGCGCTGGCGCTCAACCTGTGGGATACCGTGCCGATGCGTAAGCTGCGCGGACGTCTGAGAGGAGCAGCCTGATGTTTGGCGTATTAGACCGCTATATCGGTAAAACCATCTTCAACACCATTATCATGACGCTGTTCATGCTGGTGTCGCTGTCCGGCATCATCAAGTTTGTCGATCAGCTGCGCAAAGTGGGGCAAGGGGAGTATTCGGCGCTGGGGGCAGGGGTCTATACCCTGCTGAGCGTGCCGAAGGACATTGAAACCTTCTTCCCGATGGCGGCGCTGCTGGGCGCGCTGCTGGGGCTGGGCAGCTGGCGACGCGCAGCGAACTGGTGGTGATGCAGGCCTCCGGCTTTACGCGGCTGCAAATCGCCGGCTCGGTGATGAAAACCGCTATTCCGCTGATGCTGCTGACCATGGCGATCGGCGAGTGGGTGGCGCCGCAGGGCGAGCAGATGGCGCGTAACTACCGGGCGCAGCAGATGTACGGCGGTTCGCTGCTGTCCACCAAGAGCGGCCTGTGGGCGAAGGACGGCACCGACTTTATCTATATCGAGCGGGTTTCCGGTAAAAACGAGCTGTCCGGCGTTAATATCTACCACTTTAACGACCAGCGCCGGCTGGAAACGGTGCGCTATGCCGCCACCGCCAGCTTTGAAGACGGCGTGTGGAAACTGTCGCAGGTGGATACCTCGGACCTGACCAATGCCAAGCAGGTCACCGGCACCCAGACGCTGAGCGGGGAGTGGAAGACCAACCTGACGCCGGATAAGCTGGGCGTGGTGGCGCTGGATCCGGACTCGCTCTCCATCAGCGGGTTGCACAACTACTCCAAATATCTCAAGCAGAGCGGCCAGGAAGCCAGCCGCTATCAGCTGAACATGTGGAGCAAAATCTTCTCGCCGCTGTCGGTGGCGGTGATGATGCTGATGGCGCTGTCGTTTATCTTCGGCCCGCTACGCAGCGTGCCGATGGGGGTGCGGGTGGTGACCGGCATCAGCTGCGGCTTCCTGTTCTACGTGCTGGACCAGATCTTCGGCCCGCTGAGCCTGGTGTACAGTATGCCGCCGGTACTGGGCGCGCTGCTGCCGAGCCTGCTGTTCCTGTCGGTCAGCGTGTATATGCTGCTTAAGCGTAAATAACGCGCGTCTGATCACGCAAAAGGGTCGAAGCTTGCTTCGACCCTTTTTTGATCCCCGCGGCCGACAGGCCGGTGGAGAATTACATCTGCGAGAAGGTGTTCATGATGATGCCGCCGCCAATGATCAGCGCCATGGCGAAGATGGCCGGCAGGTCGGGCTTTTGCTTATAGAGCAGCATCGACACCGCGGTTACGCCAACGATGCCAAAGCCGCACCACAGCGAGTAGGCCACCCCTACCGGCATATAGCCCATCGCCCGGGTCAGCGCGAAGTAGCACAGGCAGTACGCGCAGATCACCAGCAGCGAGGGACCGAACTTCTTAAAGCTGTTGGTTTTTTTAATCATCGAGGTGCCGGTGATTTCGGCGCCGATCGACAATGCCAGCCACAGAAAGCCAATATTAAACATGTGCCGCTCCCTTACTCTGACTCTGACGAGCCCATTTTAGAAAACAGGTTCATAATCACGATGCCGCTGGCGATAATCGCCATGCTGATCATCGCCGGGACATCGGGGTGCTGACCGTAGAACACCATCCCCAGCGTCGATACCAGCAAAATACCGGTGCCTGACCAGGTCGCGTAGGCCAGGCCGACGGGGATGTATTTCACCGCGTTGGACAGGGCGTAGTAACAGGCGCAATACAGCACGACGATAAGGCCCAGCAGTAAGGTTTTGGTGGCGCCCTCGCTGTTATCAAACATCTTTAAGGTTGAGGTGGCTGAGGTTTCGGACGCTATCACCAACAACATCCACAGCCAGGACTTCGCTTTCGATGACATACTCTGCTTCTCCTGATAAATGATGATTTCCATAAAGTTGGGGAATATTTTTTTTGGTTATTGGTTTCCTCGTTGGTATTCCAGCGCCAGATCGGTCAGCCTGGCGCCCGGCGGGCAATGGCCGTTGCGCTGCTTAAGTTCGCTGAGGGTGATATAGCCGCCGGTTTCCGCCACGGCGTCGGCGGCGGTTGCGGGCAGCGGCGTCGGCGACAGCATCTGTTCCAGACTGCAGAACTGAATGCCGCGCTGCGCCAACCGGGGCAGATTGTCCGCCAGCGAGTGGGCGTCCTGATTGCCGCCCAGCCCTTTTAGCCGGTTTAACTCGCTGTGCGGATTGCAGTTGTAATCCAGCGCCAGCACCGGCGTGTTGTGCAGCCGCGCCAGCTGAATGCAGCGTGCGCCAGCGGACTGAAACAGGTCGTGAGCGACTTCCGCCGCGGTGGCAAAATCCAGGAAGGGCGCGATGACGCGGTCGATATTGTCCAGCGCGCCGACCTGCTCTATCTCCGCCGGCGTGACGACGGGGCCGAGCTGCCGCCAGGCGTCCGCCGGATGGACAGCCTGCGCGCCGTCGGCAAACAGCACCTGCGGCGCGAAGTGACGACAGTGCTGCAGACGCGCCAGGATAATGTCGTGGTAGCCGTCCGCGGCGTTGAGCAGCAGCAACAGCCGCGGCCGCATGCGCATCAGTACCGCGTCCACAATCCGTTCGATGGTTTCGTCCTGCATCATCGTCTCTCCTCAGTCGGCCAGCGTGACGCTGTCGCCGGAGGCCAGTCCGGCGGCGTTGGCCTCATCGGTGTCGATGTGCAGCTCCAACGCAAAACTTTCTTTCACGCGCACCACCACCTGATCAAAGACCAGCGCACGCTGGCCCGCCGTTTTGACCCGCACCGCCTGCCCGTTGCTGACCCCCAGCCGGGCGGCGTCCAGCGGCGACATATGGATATGCCGCTGGGCGCAAATCACCTGCGAACGCAGCGCGACATAGCCCGCCGGGCCGGCCAACATCGCGTCGCCGGATCCCTGCAGCTGGCCGGACTCGCGCACTGGCGCTTTCACCCCGAGGGTAAAGCAGTCGGCCTTGGATATTTCCAACTGGGAAGCCTCCCGCGCCGGCCCCAGCACCCGCACCTTGCCGATCGAACCTCTCGGCCCGACGATGGTTACGCACTCTTTGGCGGCGAACTGCCCCGGCTGGCGCAGTTCCTTCAGTGGCGTCAGCCGGTAACCGGGGCCGAACAGCGCCTCGATATCCGGCTGCGACAGGTGGACATGGCGGTTGGAGACGCCAACCGGGATCGTCATCGCCGACGACAGCGGCTGCGCCTGCGCCAGGTTGTGCCGCACCTTTTCCAGTAACGATGCTTTAAACATAGGGTTGTTCCTAACTGTTAAGAGACGCTGCCGTTATTTCTGATCCTTTTTGCCGCCTGCACGGTTCTCGGCGCGCGCGGGCTTCGCTTCGGCGGCCGGCGGCGGGGTTTCCTCCGGTTTGGCGGCAGGGGCGGCGGTGACGGTCGGCTTGACGGCATCGTCGTCGGCAGACGGCGTCAGGGCATTGCCGGCGAGATCGTTCAGCAGCGCCACCACCCGTTCGCCCGGACGGGCGATAACCAGCCGGCCGCGGATAAACGTCGGCTGGCCGACGGCGGCAACGCCGCTGTCTACGGCGCTCTTCACCGCGCTGATCTCGCCGCCGAGGAACACGTTGACCAAACCGGCGCCGATCTTCTTATAACCCAGCAGCGTGACCGAGGCGGATTTACAGGCCGCATCGGCTGCCTGGATGGCGGCGGTGAGGCCGTAGGTTTCAATGACTCCCAGGCTTAACTTCATGTGATTCTCCTTAGTGCCTTACCAGTCTGATGTCGAAATCGAAGCGTTGGAAAAACGCCGCCAGTTGATCCAGCTCCTGCTCGCTGTAGCTGGGGTCGTGCTGAACGGGATAAATCATGTCGAGCCGGTCGTATTTGGTTGAGCCCAGTTGGTGGTAGGGCAGCACGTCGATGCGGCTGATATTGCCGCGGCGCGCCAGCGCGATGACATACTCAATCGCGCCGGTAATGGCGTCGTAGGAGTCGTTGTAACCGCGCACCAGCGGCATGCGCGCCACGACGTGCGCGCCAAGTTCCACCAGGCGCTCCAGGTTGCGCTTCACGCCTTCGTTGCCGATGCCGAACAGCTCACGGTGGCGTTCGGTGTCGATATGTTTGATGTCGAACAGGAACATATCGGTGCAGGTCGCCAGCTTTTCGTAATTGGCCAGCGGCGTGGTGCCGTTGGTCTCGATGGCGGTGTTGATCATCATCTTTTTGCATTCGGTCAGCAGCGCGACGGCGAAATCCGTCTGCATGCTCAGCTCGCCGCCGCCCAGCGTTACGCCGCCGCCGGAAGCGTGGTAAAAGTCGATGTCCTGCATGATGATGTCCAACAGCTCCCGCACCGTGACGTCTTTGCCCATGATGTCCAGCGCGTCGCTGACGCACACTTCTTCACACTTGCGGCAGCCGATGCAGTCGATCTGGCGGTCTACCCGGTGTTGCGGGTCGCCATGCGGGGTTTTAATCATCGAATGGATGCCTACCGGGCAGACATCGACGCACTGGCCGCAGTCAACGCACTTGTCGCGGGAGTACATCACCTGGAACTGGCTGCTCAGTCCTTCAGGGTTGGCGCACCAGGCACAGCGGATGTTGCAGCCTTTGAAAAAAATCAGGGTGCGGATACCGTTTCCGTCATAGATCGAGTATTTCTGGATGTTGAAAATGCGACCCTTTTTTTCCATGTTATCCATGGTTATCGTTACCTCATCTGTAGGGCGGTGGGATAACGCTTCCCTGCGTTATCCCCGGCGCAATATCAGAACTTCTCAATCACCGTACGGCTGATGATTTCGTCCTGAACCTCTTTGCACAGCTCCACGAAGTAGGCGCTGTAGCCCGCAACGCGCACGATCAGGTCGCGGTATTTCTCCGGCTCCAGCTGGGCTTTTTTCAGCACCTCGTTATCGACATAGCTGAACTGCATCTGGCCATTGCCGAGAATCGAAGCGGTACGCAGCAGGGTGATCAGCCCGTTCTTGCCTTCCGGGGTATCCAGCAACCCCTTGAGGAACTTGAAGTTGTGCACCATGCCGATGTTCATGGTCTCCACGTTCATCTTGCTGACGGACTTGATGATGGCGGTCGGCCCCTGCTTGTCCGCGCCCTGGGTCGGGCTGATGCCGTCGGACAGCGGCATCCAGGCCAGACGGCCGTTCGGCGTCGCCGCCGTCAGCTCGCCGATCGGCGTGTTGTTGGAGATGGACAGGGTGCCGTGGCTCAGGCGCGAGTAGAGCATCTTGTATTGACGGCACTCGCGTTCCGTCCACTCGGTGATGTCGAGGGCGAACTGATCCACGCTGTCGTCGTCGTTGCCGTACTTCGGCGCGTTCAGACAGTCGCGGCGCAGCTGTTCGTAACCTTCGAAGTTAGCCAGCAACGCATCGCGGATCTGCTCCAGGGTGTATTTACGATCTTGATACACCAGCTTGCGGATGGCGGCCATCGAGTCGACATAGGTCGCCAGACCCGAGAAGATCAGGCCCGGGCCGTGGTTGATCATCGCGCCGCCGGCGGCGACGTCGAGACCTTTCTCCATACAGCCTTCCACCAGCAGCGACATCAGCGGTTTCGGCGCCACGTCGCGGTGTACGCGCTGGCTGATTACGGTGCCGATGGCGGAGAGTTTGACGATATGCGCCACCTGCTCCTTCACCGCGCGGTCGAAGTCTTCATAGGTTTTCAGCGTATGCAGCTCGCCGGTATCCAGGCCCTGATAGCTGTCGAACAGCACCATGCGGCCGCGGTTGAGTACGAACTCGATGGCGATCGGCCACTGGGTGTAGCCGGTGGAGGTCCACTGATAGATGCGGCCCGACTTTTGCGGCTCCACGCAGCCCATCAGGCAGTAGTCGCGCGCGTCTTCAAAATCGAACCCCTTGCGCAGCATCATCTTGATGTGGGAATCATCAAAGTGACAGGCCGGGAAGCCCATGCCGGCTTTCACCACCTCGACGATTTTTTCCATATACTGCTGCGGCGACTGGTTGTGAATACGGCAGGCCAGCGACGGCTGGTACACTTTGACAAAGCGCACCGCATCCATAATCAGGTAAGTCAGTTCGTTACAGGCGTCGCCGCCGCTGCGCTTCTGGCCGCCCACGGTCAGGTTGATAAACGGCTGGTAGCCGGCGAAGTACTTGGCGCCCTGCTCGCTGGACATCCACATCAGCTCGGCGCACTTGATGATAAACGCCTGCATCATCTCCAGCGCCTGCTCCTGCGTCAGACGACCGGAGGCGATATCCGCCTGATACATCGGGTAGCAGTACTGGTCGAGACGCCCCAGCGACAGGCCGGTCTGGTTCTCTTCCACCTCAAACAGCGACTCTACCGTCCAGATGCTCTGCAGCGCTTCCTGCAGGGTCTGCGGCGGGTTGGCCGGCACGTTGTCGTTGGTTTCCGCAATGGTCAGCAACTCGGCACGCCGCGCCGGATCGTGCTCCTGAGACGCCAGCTCGCGCGCCTTGTCGGCGATGCGTTTGGCATAGTTCATCACGCCGTCGCAGGTTTCGATCGCCGCCTTGTAGAAGTAGATCTTGTCGATATCTTCCGGGTTTTCCATGCTCAGCGCGTTGAGGCGCTGCTGGGCGTCGGCCTTGATGCCGTTCATGCCCTTGGTGAACAGCAGGATGTCGTAGCCCGGGCAGGTATCGCCGCCGCCGTTGATCTGGTGGTAGGAGAGATCGCTGACAAAGGTTTCGCCGCTGAACGACCAGACGCCGGCCTCGCGGTACTGCGCCTCGCAGATCTCATCCAGCGAGCGGCCTTCCCAGAACGGTACGATCTGTTCGCGGATGATCTGCTTGTCTTCTTCGGCGATCTCGAACGGATCCTGCGGACGGGTGCTCATGGTGTCCAGCTCGTCCTTCACCCAGCGCCAGGCGATATCCGGCGAGAAGGCGCCGGCGCGCGGCTTACCGCACGGGTGGCCGACGATCAGTTCGTCCGGCTGGATCAGGATCGGCGCGCTTTCACAGGCGGCGCGGAACGACTTGGCGCGCAGCAGGATGGTCGGCAGGCCCGGGTTGTTCTTCGCCACTTCGGTAAAGGCCAGGGCGCGGTAGATGGAGACGCTCGGACGGGCGTCCAGATAGTTGTCGCGCAGGCGCTGCAGGCGCGGCGTCAGGCCCGGCATCAGCTGGCCGGCGGCCGGCGTCGGCTGCGCGCTGGCGGCGGCGTAGCGCTGGGCGTGGCAGACGGATTGGCCGCCAAACAGCCGGATGCGCAGCGCCGGGTTGATGCTCTCCAGGTTGCGGCGCGCGGCCAGCAGCATGGCGGACAGTTCGTTAATCACCAGCGCCGGGTCGTCAATGTTTACGCCGTGCAGCATGGCGTCAAACATCGGGTAACCGTCCTGCTCGCAAGGGGCGCGCACTTCTGACAGTTCGCTCAGTTTTAACCACAGGCATTCGACAATTTCATAGGCCTGCGCCGGGGTCAGAACGCCATGGGTAATATCGTGCTGGTAGAAGCCGTACAGCAATTTGTCGAAGCCGCCCGGGCTGACCGCGTAGCTGCCGTTTTCCAGGTGCAGCGCCAGCTGGAACAGATAGAACGCCTGGCACGCCTCTTTAAAGCTGCCTGCGCCCTGCGCCGGCACTTTTCTCAGGATGGCGGCGGTTTCGCGCAGCTCGGCCTGGCGGTAAGGGTGGCTTTCCACCGCGGCCAGGTTCTCCGCCTTATCGGCCAGCTTCTGCGCCAGATTAACGACGGCGTTACAGGCGTAGATCATTGCGCGGCACTGGTTGGCCTCATCCAACGCGCCGCGGCTGACTGCGCTGCCGATGCTTCTGGCGCGGTCTTCCATCTCGGCGCCGATAGCGTTCAGGCCTTTGGTGATAACCGCCAGATAGTCAGGCGATTTCTGGCCCGGCGCGGTAAAGGCGGAAGGGGTGCGCAGCTCGCTTTCGCTGTGGAAAATGGCGGCGCGCGGCACGGAGGACTGGCTGCCGACAATCAGCTCATCCGGGCCGATATAGCCGGGCAGTTTTTTCACCAGCTCATTGAAGCGCCGGGCATGGCGAACCTGGGCCGGCTGGCCGGCCACGTCGTCGTTCAGTGTCTCCAGCAGGCTGGCGCGTTCGGTGCTGATGGTGCTGTTCTGAGATAAAAAGCGTTCCGCCAGCTGCTGTACGCGCGGCGTCAGTGCATAGTGTGCCATGTTCAATCTCTCCTGATTCCTTCGCCTTGCACGTCGTCGCGCAAAGTCCGTAAGCTTGATGATGGGTCGTTGCCGTTACCGCCGCCGTGATAGGCGCGGCGCAGCATGCTCTCCAGGTCGGCGAGGCTGACCGCCCGCGGGTTGGTCGGCGTGCAGCTGTCATGCAGCGCCTGGTGCGCCATTTCACTCAGGCAGACCTGGAAGCGGTGCTCGTCCAGCCCGGCGGCGTACAGGCTGGCCGGCATGTTCATTTCCTGTTTCAGCGTGGCGATCGCCACCAGCAGGCTGTTAACCCCTTCGCGCGCAGTGGCGGCCGGCAGAGCCAGCAGGCGCGCCAGCGCGGCGTATTTCCGGGCGGCGGGGGTGGCGCACTCGCCGTCCAGATCGGCGTTAAAGGCAATGGCCTCCTGCATCAGCAGCGCATTGGCCCGCCCGTGCGGCACGCCGAACATGCCGCCGAGGGCGTGCGCCATGCTGTGGGTCACCCCGAGCGAGGCGTTGGTGAACGCCATGCCGGCCATGCAGGAGGCGTTATGCATTTTCTCGCGCGCCAGCATGTCGCTGCCTTGCTGGTAGCTGGGCAGCAGATGATGGAACACCAGCTGCACCACCTTCTCGGCCAGCGCATCGCTGAAATCGCTGGCGCGTCGTGAGACATAGGCTTCCAGCGCATGGCACAGTACGTCCATGCCGGTGTCGGCGGTAATCACAGGCGGCACCGACGCCACCAGCTGCGGGTCCAGAATGGCGACGTCGGGCAGCATAAACTCGTCCACCAGCACCAGCTTTTCACTGCGTGATTTGATGACGGAAAAGCTGGTGACCTCGGAACCGGTGCCGCTGGTGGTGGGGATTGCAACGAAGCAGGGGCGCGGACGCTCCTGGCGACAGTGCCACAGCGTGTACATCACCGCCTTGGCCGCATCAATCACCGAGCCGCCGCCCAGAGCGATAATCAGCTCGGGGTAGTCGTCGTCCATCATCTTCATCCCGCTGACGATGGCGGCGATATCCGGATCGGAGGCGACGCTGTCATACTGGCGGCAGCGCACCTGCTGCTGCTGGAGCAGACGCGTCACCTGCTGCGCCATCCCCAGCTTTACCATCGCCTGATCCGTCACCAAAAATGCCGAACGGCCGGGCAGATCCCGCAGCGCGTTCAGGGCATCCGCACCGAAATGGATTTTTGGCTTAATCAGAAATTCATTCATGCCTGCTTCCTCTTAACGCTCCCGGTGAACCTTCTCGACAATGGCGACGATCGACATGGCCTTGTAACGGTCTTTATTCAGCGCGAAA
The DNA here is from genome assembly GCA_901472405.1 of Serratia rubidaea. Lineage (GTDB taxonomy): Bacteria > Pseudomonadota > Gammaproteobacteria > Enterobacterales > Enterobacteriaceae > Serratia_B > Serratia_B rubidaea. The sequence goes on from LR590463.1 coordinate 522,723, forward strand.
TACTCCTCCACCAGCACCAGGTCATCCTCCCCGGCGCCGACGCTGTCGACCGCCACATAGGTCCGGTCCTTGATGGCCTGCAGGTCATCCCCCAGCGCCGTCACCAGCAGCAGATTGCTGCCGCGCAGTTCGTCGCTTTTCTGTGTGGCCACCACGTGTCCGGTCACCCTTGCGAGAATCATGGTTATCACCCTTTATCGATGTGTTACCGGGACATACGGCCAAGCACCGCTTTGATAATGTGCTCGACGTTCTCTTCGTTGATGTCGTTGGCCGCCTGCGACGCCGCTGCCGGGCTCACGGCGCCGAAACGGTCATCGGCCGGGCGCTCGGCGGCTGTGGTGCGGCGGCCTGCGATCCCTGCTGGAAGCGCGAGTCGGCAAAAATGCTGGTGCTGTGATCCTGGCCGCGGCTTGGCCGTGAGGGATGACGCAGTTCTTCGATGCTGCGCACGCCGTAGCCGACCTTGCGGATGTTGATCAGGTTCAGCGGCCCGACGTTGTCAGAGGTGGAGCCGCCGCCGACGGCGCCGCAGCCGAGGGTCAGCGCTGGTATCAGGTTGGTGGTGGCGCCGATGCCGCCCAGCGCGGCAGGGGTATTGATCAGGATGCGGTGCACCGGTTTTTGCAGCGCAAACTCGCGGATCACCTGCTGGTTCTGCGTGTGGATCACCAGCGTATGCCCCAGACCTTCGTTGGTAAGCAGCTCAACCACGCGGTCGCAGGCGCGCATCCAGTCCTCTTCGATATACAGCCCCAGCACCGGGCAGAGTTTTTCGCGGGCGTACGGGTTGCTGCGCGATACGCTGTCCTGCAGGGCGACCAGCACCCGGGTGTCCGGCGGCACGTTGAAGCCGGCGCGCTCGCTGAGGTAGATCGCGGTTTTGCCGACGATTTCCGGGTTGATCATGCCGTTCGGCCGCAGCAGGATATTGGCCAGGCGGCGGGCCTCGTCGTCATTCAGGAAGTAGGCGCCCTGCGCCAGCAGCTCGCGGTGCACGTCCTGATAGATGCATTTTTCTACGATGATCGACTGCTCAGAGGCGCAGATCACGCCGTTATCGAAGGTTTTACTGGTAATGATGTCGCAGACCGCCTGCTTGATATCGGCGCTGCGTTCGATAAACGCCGGGCCGTTGCCCGGGCCGCCGCTGATGGTCGGCGTGCCGGAACTGTAGGCGGCGCGCACCATGCCTTCGCCGCCGGTCGCCAGGATCAGCGCCACGTCTTTGCTGTGCATCAGGGTTTTGGTGGCGTCCAGCGTCAGCTGGGTCAGCCCGTCGACGATGCCGGCCGGTGCGCCGGCCTGCAGGGCGGCCTGCTTGACGATTTCAATCGCCCGCTGGCTGCACTGGCGGGCGTTCGGGTGCGGAGAGAAGATAATCGCGTTGCCGGCCTTCAGGGCAATCAGCGTTTTGTAGAAAATGGTGGAGGTCGGGTTGGTGGAGGGCACCAGCGCCGTGATAACGCCCAGCGGTACGCCGACGTCCATCACCTTGCTTTCCTGATCGTCGTGCAGAATACCGACGGTTTTGATCGCTTTAATATGCGAATAAACTCTCTCGGAGGCGAAGATATTTTTTAATACTTTATCCTGCCAATTACCGAAGCCGGTTTCTTCATGCGCCAGTTTGGCCAACTCTTCCGCATGCTGCGCGGCATATTGCGCAATCTGCTTAACAATTTCGTCGATCTTTTCCTGCGAGTAGGCGGCAAATATTTTCTGCGCCTGCTTGGCGTGATGAATTAAATTTCTCGCCTGCTGAATAGATTGTAAATCCGGATCTAATGTCGTCATTAGTCTATTCCCCTGAATAGGAAATTAATAGGTACTCTCGGCGGTAGGGTAATAATGTCTATCTTGTTTTAATGCGTTCCCGGTTATTTTCAGGTTTTATGTTTGGCGGCGATTTTTTCAATATCGTTATGCGGACGGGCAATCACCCGCGAAGAGACCACGCAGCCGATACGCCCGGCGGCCTCAATGCCCGATTCCACCGCGGCGTTCACCGCGCCGACGTCGCCTCTTACCATCACGGTCACCAGGCCGGAACCAACGTTCTCATAGCCGATCAGCGCGATATTGGCGGCCTTGCACATGGCATCGGCGGCTTCAATTGCCGGCACCAGCCCTTTGGTCTCGATCAATCCGAGTGCGTCTTTCATCTACGGCTCCTGGTTATTCGGCGACTTTGTACTGTGCGACGATTTTCTGAATGTCGTTGTGCGGACGGGCGATAACCAGCGAGGTCACCACTTCACCCACGCGCTGCGCCGATTCCACGCCGGAATCAACCGCCGCTTTCACCGCGCCGACATCGCCTTTCACCATGGCGGTCACCAGGCCGGAACCGACGTTCTCATAGCCGATCAGCTCGACGTTGGCCGCTTTACACATGGCGTCGGCGGCTTCTACGCAGGCCACCAGCCCTTTGGTTTCAATCAATCCTAATGCGTCACCCATGATCGTTCTCCCGATTCAGGTCGTTATGCTTTGTGCTTAATGACGATTTTGTTGATGTCGTTGTGCGGACGGGCAATCACCAGCGAAGTCACCACTTCACCGACGCGCTGCGCCGATTCCACCCCGGAGTCGACCGCCGCCTTCACCGCGCCGACGTCGCCTTTCACCATGGCGGTTACCAGGCCGGAACCGACGTTCTCATAACCAATCAATTCCACGTTGGCTGCCTTACACATGGCGTCCGCTGCTTCCACACAGGCCACCAGGCCTTTGGTTTCGATCAGACCTAATGCATCACCCATGATTGTTTCCTCCACAAAGTCAGTTGATGGGGTCATCACCCGACTGCGCCGCGGGCCAGCAGCCCCTGTACGGCCAGTCACAGGCACTATACCCCTTAAGTGACAGTGCAAAATATAAATTCAATATGTCGCTTGTATTTAGTTTTAAGTTCTGATTTTCACGCTTATAAGGCCGTTAATTTATTTGTTAATGCTGATTTTGACGCGGGTAATAGCTGTGCTTACTGGTGAGAAAACGCGGCGGCGGCGTTTCATCTTTCGCCGCTGTCAGCTTGTTAATAAAGTTGTTATCAAAGGGATTTTCTCGGTAGCAGGATGGGGGCGAAGAGTGTGGCCCAGCGCAAGTTTTTGCCCGGCGGCAGCGCCGGCCCGGGGTGAGGCGGCGGGCGTTGGTAACGGGGAGGACGTGGCGGAGCAAGAGGGGGCACAAGGGGGAGCGGCCGCGGTACAAGCGCAAAACGGCGGTGCCAGCCTGGTAAGCACCGCGCTGTTAAAGGGAGAAAGAGGAGAGGATCAGCGGGCCGCGCCGGGCTTCAGCGTGCAGATATACAGCGCGAGTTGATCGAACTGAGCAGGACGGTACGCGGGTTGATTTGCTCCACCGCCAGCTGCAGACCGTCGTGGCTGTCTGACATTTCCCGCATAAAGTAGTCGAAAATCACGTCCGGCGACTGGTCGATGGAGGACTTGCTGGCCTCCCAACGGCTGATGCGATAATAGCGGGTGCCGGGCGAGATGCGTTTGCTGGTGTAATCAAACTGCACGTAGCGCTGTAAATAGAGCCAGCCGGCGGCGGAGTTGGAATAACCTTCTACTACGATCGAACCTTTATTGTCGGCGTTAAAGCTGAAATGGATATTAACGTTGACGGATTCGGTCTCGGTATCTTCAAAATGCATTATTGCTTTGGTGGAGCAGTTTAACAGATCGTTACGCCAGATGGCTTCGTGCCGGGCGGCGACAAATATTGCCAGCAGCAGCAATAGCACAGAGCCGAAGAAAAAACATTTTCCCCAGACTAATTTTTTCATACTGCATTCCATGAGTAATAAAAATAGTTATCGCAGTAGCTGAACGAATTATCCTGATGCTTGACGCAGTGTGCGAGAAAAGTGCGGCCTAATCCGTTGGACTGCAGCTTATCACCGTAAAAGAACAGGAACTGCTCGCCGTTATGCTGCCTGATGCCTTTTTTCTCCTTCACCGCGATAAAATTTTTCCGGTAATTTTCGCGCATGCGCGGATCCAGCATGGCATCGGTGGAGAACACCTCGAACGGCTCCTGCGCCACCTGTGAGAAGCGCAGCGGCGTCAGGCTGCGGCCGTTGGCCCATGACCAGCAGAACAGCGCCAGGGCCAGCAGCACCAGCGCCGCGCCGCTGTAGCCCCAGTAGTGGTCATGGTCGCCGGAGACTGCGGGCGGCGTTGGCGGCGCGCTTAGCGGCTCTGCGGGCGGCGGCGCTGGCTCTGCCGCCAGCACGGCGGGGTGCAGCGGCGTGTCGTCAATCAGCTCTATCTGCAGTTCGGGGTTCAGCTCCAGCCGGCCGCGCGACACGGTGACGATCACGTTGTCGATGCCGTAGCGGCGGAACGCCTTACGCAGCATGCTCAGGTACTGGTTGAGGTTGCTGTTGGAAGAGACCAGGCCGTTATCGTCCCAGACGCGCTTCATGACGTCGTCGCGGCTGATAATGCCGGGATGCTGAATAATAAAGTACAGCAGGGCGTTGGCGGTGATGGTGAGCTGGGTATCGGACTTGCCGTCGTCGTTCAGCCGCAGTGAACCTTCGGTGGCATCATAATCAAGAAAGGCATTGATTCTGTACTTCATTATCGCCCCCCTGGGTGTTGATAGCTCGCCCATCGACCCGCTGCAGCCGGCATTATCGGCCATGGTGCCCAGCGCGGCATGGGCGATTTATCGGTTTGTTAACTATGATGCTGCGAATATAGCCAGTGGTCGGCGGGGGGGACTTGATCGAGGTCAAGCCCCTTCCCAGCGGGGGCGTGACAAGCTGCGATTATGCCTGCTGGTTCACATTTTCGGTATAACAAACTGATAGTAAAGATTTTTCCTAAAGCCGGGGCGGGCAGAGGCGTAATGCCCGCCCCGGGGCGTTACAGCAGCCAGTCGAGCAGTACGACCCCTACCAGACTGATCGCCCAGGCGATGGTGGTGGGCACCGACCACACCATAATCTGCTGCTTCACGTCCTTGATGCCCATCATGCGGTTCACCACCCAGAACATGCTGTCGTTTAAAGTAGCTGAAGAACAGCGCGCCCATGGTCGCCGCCTGCGCCGCCGCCAGCATGTTGATGCCCGGCAGCTGGCTGACGATAGGGGCGGAGGATGGACGCGGCGGTGATCATCGCCACGGTGCCGGATCCCTGAATCAGCCGCACCAGCGTGGCGATAAAGAACGGGATCAGCACCGGCGACAGCGGCAGGCTGGCGACGTGCTGCGCCAGCAGGTTGCCGGTGCCGCTTTCACGCAGCACCGCGCCCAGCGCGCCGCCGGCGCCGGTCACCAGCAGGATGATCCCTGCCGACTGCAGCCCTTCCTCCAGCCGCTCCAGCGTTTGCTGTTTATCGACCTTCGGCATCAGGGGTGCTGACCGCCAGCAGGACGCTGATCGCCAGCGCAATCACCGGCGAACCGAGGAAGGCGAAGGTCTGCCCCCACAGGCTGTCCGTCAGCCCGCTGAAGCCGTCGAGCTTCGCCAGCATGCCGTTGACTGCGTTGATAAAGATCAGCGCGATCGGCGTGACGATCGGCAGCAGCGAAAGTGTCAGCCCGGCAGCGCCTTGGCGCCTTTTTCCGCCAGGTAGTTATCGTGGGCGGCGCGCAGATCCTGCGGCGCTTCGTCCTCCATCGCCGGCTGAAAATCCGGGTACTTCTTGCCCAGCCAGCGGGCATAGAGCACGATGCCGACCACGCAGGGCACTGCCAGCGTCAGCCCGGCCAGCATCATCGCGCCGATATCGACGCCGAAGATGCCCGCCACCCCTAGCGGCCCCGGCGTCGGCGGCACCGCGTGGTGGGTGATGATCAGCCCGCCGGCCAGCGCGACGCCCAGCGTCAGCAAGTTACGCTGGCCCTTTTTGGCCAGCGCCTTCACCAGCGGATAGAGGATAACGAACGCCGAATCAACAAAGATAGGAATGCTGACGATATAGCCGGTGATCGCCAGCGCCCACTCTTCGCGCTTTTTGCCCAGCCATTTGATAAAGCTGTAGGCGATCTGTTCCGCCGCGCCGGAGACTTCCAGCACCCGGCCCATCATCACCCCCAGCCCGATCACAATGCCGATGCTGCCGAGGGTGGAGCCGAAGCCCTTGGTGATGGTATCCACCGTCTGCACCGCGCTGAGCCCGCCGGAGATGCCGGCGATGGAGGCGGCGATCAGCATGGCGATCAGCGCGTGCACCCGGGTGCGCAGCACCAGAAATACCAGCACGAACACCGCCACCGCCAGGCCGATAATCGGAATATATAATTCCATGCTCAGCCCTCGCTCTGCGCCTGCTCATCGCGCAGGAAAGCGCGGATCGCCTGCTGAAAATCTTCATCGGCGCCAAAGCCCATCGCCAGCGCGCGTCGCACGTCGAAGTTGCCCGGCCAGCTGGCGACGATGCGGTTGATCGCCTCGTCCGGCTCAAAGCGCACCAGATTGCTGACCTGTTCGCCGGCGACTCACGCAGCGCCGCCAGCATCTGGCGCACGCTGACGCTGATGCCGGGCAGGTTGACGGTGCGCGATACGCCGAAGGCGCTGGCGGGCAGGGTGGCGGCGTGGATAAAGTTCTGCACCACGCGGCCGGGGCTGGAGAGCCACAGCGTCAGCTCCGGCGATACCGGGCACACCGCCGCTTCGCCGTGCAGCGGTTCGCGGATAATGCCGCTGGCGAACGACGAGGCCGCCTTATTCGGCTTGCCCGGCCGCACGCTGATGGTCGGCAGGCGCAGCACGCGGCCGTCGACAAAGCCTTTGCGCGCGTAGTCGTTGATCAGCAGTTCGCACATCGCCTTTTTGCGTGCCGTAGGAGGACTGCGGCGTTACCGCGCAGCCGTCGTCGATCAGCGCCGGCAGCTCGCCGCCGAACACCGCCAGCGAGCTGGTGAAGATAAACTTCATCGCCGGCGCTTTGCGGCGTGCGACCTCCAGCAGCTGGCGTGTGGCGTCGAAGTTGACCTGCATGCCGAGGTCAAAGTCGCTTTCGGCGTGGCTGCTGACGATGGCGGCCAGATGGAACAGCACGCCGCAGTCGGCGTCGATCAGCGATTCCGCCGCCTGCGGCTGGCTGAGATCGAGCGCCACGCAGCGTACGCGCGCATCCTCCACCGGCGGGTGCGGGGTGTTTATGTCCGCCAGGATCAGCCGTTCGAACGGCAGGACGTTGTTTTGCAGCAGCGCGGCGGCCAGACGCTGGCCGAGGAAGCCGGCGGCGCCGGTAATAATAATGTTCATGGTGATACTCCTGTTCCCTAGTGTTGTTATGGTTGTTGTGTCTTGTGTGGCGCGTCAGAGGCTGACGCAGTGCAGTCGCAGCCCGCGATCGTTAAGTTGCTGCTGGGTTTCCGCCGCCAGCGCGGCGTCGCACAGGATGTCGTCCAGCGCCTCCAGCGGGCAGACGCGGAACATGCCGTACTTGCCGAACTTGCTGCTGTCGGAGACCAGCACCCGCCGGCGCGCCACCTCCAGCAGCGCCTGTTTCACCAGCACTTTTTCTTCATGCGGCGTCGACAGCCCGTGCTCCAGATCCCAGGAGCTGGTGCTGATAAACGCCACGTCGATATTCAGCGTGCGCAGCAGCATGGCGGCGCTGTTGCCGACGCAGGAGTAGTTGCGCTGGTCCACCTGCCCGCCGGTGTGAAACAGGCTGAGCTGCGGGCGGTTCATCAGGTGCTGGATAATGGAGAAGTCGTTGGTGACCACCGTCAGGTTGAAGCGCTCCGCCAGGTTGCGGGCGATTTCAAAGGTGGTGGTGCCGGCGTCCAGGTAGACCACCTGGCCATCCTCCACCAGGCTGGCGGCGTATTTGCCGATGGCGCGCTTATGGCGGTGGTGCAGCTGCATTTTTTCGTTGTAGGCCAGCTCCTGCCGCAGCGCGTCGCTCAGGCGCACGCCGCCGCTGACGCTGACCACCTTGCCCTCTTCCTCCAGCACGCGGATATCGCGCCGCACCGTCATATGGGACACGCTCATCAGCTCTGTCAGCGCGGCGATGGGCACCAGCTGATATTCATGCACGTAGCGATAGATAAAATCGCGGCGTTCGGATGGGATCATGCTCTCTCCTGTTGGCCGCTGACGCCTGCAGAACGCGCGGCTGTTATTTTTTGTTATCAGCGAAGATAGTTGACGATCTGGTTTAACAAGTAAGCGATATTTGTCACAAATAACGCGCAGGGGATGGATGGCTGCTTGGTGGTTAATTTGTTGAAAATAGGTGGTTTAATTAAATATTGCTGATAAAAAGACGTGCACAAAACGCTGTGATAAATAATGTGACGGCTAACATCTTTTGTCAGCGGCGGGGAGGGTGGATAAGTGGTAGAGAAGGGCGCGATCGGCGCGCCGCCGGGCTACGCTGATTTTTTCGGCACTTAACGCGTTGAATCGGCGATAACTGTTGCGCCCTAGTAGCTGGCAGGTATAATGCACCCGTTTTCCGCATTCTACTTCAGTGCCGAAGTGGCGAAATCGGTAGACGCAGTTGATTCAAAATCAACCGTAGAGATACGTGCCGGTTCGAGTCCGGCCTTCGGCACCATCTAGCAAGTAGCAGTGCAACAAGAAGCCACCGAGAGGTGGTTTTTTTGTGCCTGAAATCCAGTATCCGCAAGGTTTCCTCGCTTTTTCACTCAACCTAACCTGATTCAATCTACATCAACTTACTGATGTGGGTATAACTGCGGGTATTTCCCGGTTCGATAATGTTTGTACCCACACAGAACCCTTGAAGGATACTCATCATGGCTCTGAGTTATGTGAAGGTTCGTTCGGCTAAGCCGGAAGCAAAAGCCTATAAGCTTACTGGCGGTGAAGGCATGGTGTTGCTGGTTCACCCTAATGGCTCCAAATACTGGCGGCTGCGTTATCGCTTTTGCGGTAAAGAGAAGATGCTGGCACTGGGAAAATACCCCGAAGTCTCGCTGGTGGATGCCAGGGCTCGTCGGGATGAGGCCCGTAAGCTGTTAGCTAATGGCGTCGATCCCAGTGAGAACAAGAAAGCCGTTAAGGTAGAGCTGGAGCAAGAGGCGATAACGTTTGAAGTGGTAGCCAGAGACTGGCACGCCAGCAATCAAAAGTGGTCTGAGTCGCACAGTGCTCGTGTATTGAAAAGCCTGGAAGATAATCTCTTTTCAGCCATCGGTAAGCGGAACATTGCTGAATTGAAGACACGGGATCTGCTTGTCCCCATCAAAGCCGTCGAGTCATCCGGGCGGCTCGAAGTTGCCGCCCGTTTACAGCAGAGTACTACCGCGATTATGCGCTTTGCCGTTCAGAGTGGTTTAATCGACTACAATCCTGCGCAAGAGATTGCCGGTGCGGTTGCTACGGCGAAAAGACAGCATCGTGCGGCTTTGGAGCTTAATCGTATTCCTGAATTACTTCATCGCATTGATCACTATTCCGGAAGACCATTAACCCGACTTGCTGTCGAACTTACCTTGTTAGTCTTTATCCGCTCAAGCGAGCTGCGCTTTGCCCGCTGGTCAGAAGTGGATTTTGAAACGGCCATGTGGACGATTCCGGGAGAGCGTGAACCGCTGGAAGGTGTTAAACATTCTCAGCGTGGTTCAAAGATGCGGACGCCACATCTTGTTCCCTTGTCGCGTCAGGCCTTAGCTATTTTGGAAAAGATCAAAGGCATGAATGGAAACCGAGAGCTGATCTTCGTTGGCGATCACGATCCTCGTAAACCCATGAGTGAGAATACGGTGAATAAAGCTCTGCGAGTGATGGGTTATGACACGAAAACGGAAGTGTGTGGCCATGGTTTTAGGACAATGGTGTGTAGTTCGTTGATTGAGTCGGGATTGTGGTCGAGGGATGCGGTAGAAAGGCAGATGAGCCATCAGGAGCGTAGCTCTGTGCGGGCGGCTTATATTCATAAGGCGGAGCATCTGGGGGAGAGGAGGTTGATGCTGCAGTGGTGGGCGGATTATCTGGATGCGAACAGGGATAAGGCTGTGAGTCCGTTTGATTTTGCTAGGCTTGGGCGATGAGCAGCCACGATTTATATCCTACGTTGAGTACTACCCTGTATGAGAAAGACTTTAAGATTACCTAGATTGATCTCCAGTTGACGCATGTGAGCAAGAACAGCATCCTTAGCACCTATAACCATGCCTATGATCTTGATAGCAGGCAGGGGTTAATGAGGTAGCATGTTGATTGTTTTTTAAACGAGTGGGGCATGCCAACGCCACTCGTAAGTTAGTAATTGGTAATAAAAGCTATCAACGCCAGTAAGGAAATAGGCGTTGATAGCTTAGCTTTTTTTTGCCGTGAATTTCAAATGTTGAATAAAGCAACAGAAATGGTGTTTTATGCTTGATGAGGTATCACATCAAATTGAGAGTATAACACCATGGCTCCGTACCAGGCATGTATCGCATTAATTGAATTATGTTGATGGCCACAGGGTGTGGTGGATCTAGCCACCATACCTTGCGGAACAGTTTCGGCACCATACAAGATATGTCATCTAGAAGGTAATTGTATCGTCCAAATGTTGATATGTGTCTAGGTGGAAAGCTCTCTAAGGGGGCCAAGGCTAAACTGTACCGGAATGTACGCCAGATCCGTTTTTGTGCTTCTAGAGTCAGGCTAGCTAAATAACCATTCATTTAACGCCTTAAGCCAATCAAAACTTATATCTGATATATTAATTTTCTTTTAATAAATAGCTTGCTTCATTTCTCCTGTTCCTATTTAAAGAGGGATTCAATTAAAATAGCTGTCGAATTGTAAGCGCACCCGTTTTAGTTCCACGCACTTTTTGAGAGTTCCGGTTTTTCAGCCATCAGTCGCTACTCTTCCGGTGTCAGGTTATTCAGGGATTCATGGGGCCGTTCGCTGTTATATTCAGCCAACCAGCGCTCTGTAATTTCCCGGGCTTCATTCAGCGTTCTGAATAAATAAAAATCCAGTATTTCTGTCCGGTACGTCCGGTTAAAACGTTCAATAAAGGTATTCTGCGTTGGTTTCCCGGTTTGATAAATTCTAGTATCACACCATGCTCTTCAGCCCACTGCACCTGCGTAAGCGAGACCAGTTCCGGCCCGTTATCCATCTGCAGTTTCAGTGGATAACCCTGGTTTACTACGATCCTGTTCAGCACCCTGACCACCCGCTGTGCCGGGATATTCAGATCGATTTCTATTGCGAGGGCCTCGCGGTTAAAGTCATCCACTACATTGAAGGTCCGGAAGTGTCTGCCGCAGACCAGCGCATCGTGCATAAAATCGATGGACCAGCTCTGGTTCATCGCCTCCGGCGTTGCCAGCGGAGCCGGATTACGTACCGGCAGGCGCTGTTTTCCCTTACGGCGAAAATTCAGTTTCAGCAGGCAGTAAATACGGTGAACTCTTTTATGATTCCAGCTATTGCTCTGCCTGCGAAGGACCTGAAAAAGCTTTTTAAATCCGTATCGCGGATAGCGTTTAGCCGCCACGGTCAGCGCCATAATCATCGGTTCATCACGTCGCGTATCCGGCTGATAACGAAATACTGTCCTGCTCAGCGACAATGTCCTGCAGGCCTGGAGTAAGATCATGGCAAACTGCGCGATCCAGATAGCTGACCAGCTCACACTTTATCGCTGGTGTTAAAGCTTTTTTTCGATAACGTCTTTCAGGACCCGGCATTCAAGGCTGAGATCAGCAAACATCTGTTTGAGGCGCCGGTTTTCATCCTTCAGTTCTTTCATCTTTTTGATATCAGAGGTTTCCATCCCGCCAAACTTCGCTTTCCAGTTGTAATACGAGGCCTCAGAGATACCAGCTTCGCAGCAGACATCCTTGACGGTACGTCCGGCTTCGACGGACTTCAGAACGGCAATGATCTGGTGTTCGGTGAATCGGGCTTTACGCATGGTGAGCTCCTCAGGGGACATAGTCAGTATGTCGGAAGATCTCTAAAAGTGAATGGTTCTCTTAAGTGGGATACTTGCAGAATCAGAAATTGATTCACATGATGATTCTTTTTTTTGATTCATATGTTGACAGGGATTAAGATTCATGTATGCTAACTTAATGTCAAAACACAAGAGCCTAATCATGAGCCTATTAAATAATCTTAATAAAAAATTTAATTCTGATATTAAAAACACTGTGACCTTAAGTGTTCGAGTCACTAATGAAGAAAATGCTGTACTCCAAGAAATTGCCGATGTTGTTGGCTGTACAAGACAAGATGTTATTTATCAGTTGATCTCCGACTATGCTATCCCCGAATGGCGGAAGATGAAAATGGAAAGTGAGAATGAATTAACAGATATTGCTGATGAAAATAGCGGGGTTTCTTATTTCCTCTTAAATACTAATAAAACAAATAGCACCGTTGACCATAACATAATTCTGGAGCAAGGAATTGCTGCAACTTTCGAAGATGATTATATAGGGAAAATCAATAGAATAAAAAAAGGGGATGTTGTTTTCTTATACGAATCAGGGTCAGGGATTGTGGCATATGGTTTTGGTAGTGGCCAGAACATTGATGAGCCTAATCCAGAAAAAATTAACCATAGCTCAATGCGATATCAGGTGTTATCTGATTTTTCTTTGCTGGAAAAGCCTTTATCTGCAAGAGATGTAAAACGAGTACTTGAAAATGATATACCTTTCGCTCAAAACACTGTCACGCGTTAAAAATGGTGAAGTGTTATATAATTATCTAAAAAATAAAACTAATCTCGCATAAGAGAAAGTATTTTAATTTATTTTGTTATTAAGGTAATTGTTTTTTAATCTTTCATAAGGTAATGGCATGCAAACCGAATTAATAAAAGAATTGAACAAGGTTTTAAAAGGTTTTTCGCAATTCTGGAACGGAGAGGAATTACACCGCTCAATTGTGATTGAAGCTATCAGTAAAAAACAGCCAGATCTAATCAAGGCATTGGTCACTAATGAAAAAGTGCGTTCTGTTTATGGTACGGATGTTGATGGTATTTTTATCTTTGACTTTGACAAATTATGTAGCCTGCTCAAATACAAGGAATACTGGGCTAACAGCTTCACTAAATACCGGAACAAAGTCGGATTAACAAGTGAAGGTAAATACATTGATTACAGCTCGGATGTAGTACTTGACTTCCCCCTTTAAGGATTGCATTCTTGAAGGCGGGATGACAAAAGAGGAAAACGGTAAAAGTGAATTATACTACAATGAGATAATTGCAAAGGATGAAATAGATAACCTTTTATCCCCAAAGGTTTTTACATCTATAAAAAGATATACTAAAGAATCTGTTTCTGACAGGCTATTATCATTCATCTCGAATGATAATATTTTATTAAAAGGGAATAATTTAATAGCACTACACTGCTTGAAGAAAAGATTTATTAACTCAGTTAAGTTAATCTATATAGATCCACCATATAACACTGGAAACGATAGTTTTAGGTACAACGATAAGTTTAATCGTTCTACATGGCTTACGTTTATGAAAAATAGGCTATCAATCGCAAAAGAATTATTAAGAGATGATGGTATCATATTTGTTCAATGTGACGACAAGGAGCACTCCTCCCTGAGATTTTTAATGGATGATATTTTTGGTAGGGATAACTTCCTAAACAATATCGTTGTAAAGACTTCTGATCCTTCAGGATTAAAAGTAGTAAATCCATCGCCATATTCTCAAACAGAATACCTTCTAATGTTTTGTAAGGACAGGAGCAAATACACCTACACACCTCAGTTCGTAAAAAGCTCTTACGACCCATCATACGGGAAATTTATAAAAAAACATAAGTGATGACTATTGTCAATGGGAGACGTGTTCTTTAGCTGAACATTTCGCTAAGTGTAAGGGTTTTAATAGCGTTAAAGAAGCAAAGGAAAAATATGGTCGATTAGATTTTGACGAAGGAATGGCTCAATTCGCGATTGAAAACGCAGATGCTGTTTATCAAGCAACCGCAATAAGCAATGCGGCTGGCAAAAAAATCGTAGAGATTAGGGATGAGTCTAAAAATAATCCGGGTAAAATCTATAAAGTAGAAAGGGATAACGACAATATATATATTATTAATGGAAGGCAAATATATTTTTATTCTAATAAGGTCAAGGATTTAAATGGAACTCTGACCCCCACCATGCTACTTACTAATCTATGGCTTGATATCCCGTGGAATGGAATAGCTAATGAAGGTGATGCCATTTTTAAAAATGGGAAAAAGCCTGAGAAACTGATTCAGCGGTGTATTGATTCATGTACAAAAGAAGGTGACTTGGTTTTGGACTTCCACCTTGGGAGCGGAACAACTGCAGCAGTAGCCCATAAAATGGGGCGTCGCTATATTGGCATTGAGCAAATGGATTACATCAATGAGATTACCGTGCCGCGCCTGCAAAAAGTCATCGAAGGTGAGCAGGGGGGTATATCCAAAGACGTTAATTGGAAAGGTGGGGGAAGCTTTGTCTATGCTGAACTGATGGAGCTGAACGCGTACTTCGTGCATGAAATCCAGAAAGCGCTGTCTACTGAGGAACTCGAAAATCTGTTTTCCGTAATGAAAACGGAGGCGCACCTCAATTATCAGGTGGCACTTGAAAACGTGCTGTCCGCTGAGTACGAAATGGAAGGCATTCCACGAAAGGTTGCATTCAGCGAGTTGGAACTGCACGAGAAGAAGCAGCTTCTGATTGAAATACTTGATAAAAATCAACTCTACGTGAATGCCTCGGAGATGGACGACTGCGATCTGAACATTTCAGAGAGCGACAAAGCTTTCACCCGCAGCTTCTACGGTATGGAGTGACGGCATGGCGAAGAAACCGAAATCAGGCAGCAGTGAGAAGCTACTGTTTAACAAGCTGAAGCAATTTGACGAACCCGGTCTGTTCCATGACAACTACCAGACGCCGGGCTACGTTCAGGCGAACCTGAAGGACGAGCTGCGTCCGTATCAGCACGGGGCACTTCGTTACCTGCATTATACGCAGCGTAAGCGGGAAGAGGCACTGCTGCATTACCGTCACCTGCTGTTTCACATGGCAACTGGTGCTGGAAAAAACGATGGTGATGGCGGGAACGATACTCTATTTGTTTAAAGAGTATGGATATCAGAACTTCATCTTCTTCGTTCATACCGACGCGATTATTCAGAAAACCCGCGAGAACCTGCTTAACCCACAGTCGCCGAAGTACCTGTTCAGTCAGGAGCTGGAAATCGATGGGGAAAAAATCACCATCGCGTCGGTGGAGACGTTTCCGTCCGTGCCGGAGTGCAACACGATTTATCTCAAGCTCTCGACCATCCATAAGATGCACGATGAGCTGAACAGCTATCGTGAGAATAGCATCACTTACGAGGATTTGAAGGAAATCCCGATCGTGCTGCTTGGTGACGAGGCGCATCACTTCAACGCCGGCACCAAAGCGAAAGGCAAGGCAAAAAACTCGACGGAATACGAGGAACTGACCTGGGAGCGCACGATTGAAAATATGCTCGCGCAGCGCCCCGACAACCGTCTGCTGGAGTTCACCGCCACCATAGACCTAGGTAAAAAAGAAATTTGGGCAGAAGTACCATGACAAGGTGGTGTATCAGTATGACCTGAAGCAGTTCATGTCAGACGGTTACTCGAAGAAGGTCATGCTGTTGGAAGCCAATCAGAATGACGGCGACAAGATGCTTGATGCGGTACTGCTGAGCCAATACCGCAAGCTGACGGCGGCGGATAACAGTATCGCCGGCTTCAAGCCGGTCATTCTGTTCAAGTCGAACAAGATTGCCATCTCAAAGGCGAAGCAGGATGAATTTTCGCACCTGATTGCCGAGCTGACACCTGAGAGCGTCAGACGTCATCTGGCGAACAAAAAAGTACAGCTCAGTTCTAACACCAGTATCTGGCATAAAGTGATACAGCGTTACGCTGAGAGCGATTTGGTGACAGTTATCGGGCAGATTCAGGAGGATTTTAACGACTTCAATCTGCTGAACGTCAATAAGTCAGATCTGCTGGAAGAAAACCCCATTCTGCTGAACACGCTGGAGGAAGCCGATAATCCGGTGAGAGTCGTCTTTGCTGTGGCAAAGGTCAATGAAGGTTGGGATGTACTCAACCTCTACGATATTGTCCGCATCAGCGAACAGGCGAGCAGCAGCAAAACCGGCACGGACAGTGAGGCGCAGCTTATCGGGCGCGGTGCACGCTATTATCCGTTCCGTTATGACGGCAAGCGGAGCTTCACCCGCCGGTTTGATAACAGCGCGAAGGATTTAAGCGTGCTGGAACAACTGCACTATCACACCATCAATGAACCGACGTACATCAAAACGCTGCACGCTTCCCTTGAGCATGCGGACATTGACGTGCATCAGGATGGTGGCGGCACAATCGAACACGCCAGGCTGAAAGAGGACTTTAAAAAGTCCGCCATCTATCAGACGGGTAAACTGTACTTCAACGAAGTGGAAGAGATAGAGAGCAGCAACCGCTGCTGGGAAACGTACTCACTGGAAACGCGTTTTGAAATATCGTATCAGACCGCCGGTGAGGAGTCACTGGACAACCTGACAGGGGTAACGGGCAACGTCACGAAACATGAACCGCTGGTGCTGGATGAGCGTTTTTACCGCAAAGCGATGCAGAGAATCCGCTTCTACGAGCTGGATAACCTGCAACGCTTTTTCCCGAAGCTGACCGGTATTCGTGAGTTCATCGGCAGTGAAGCTTATCTTGGCAAGCTGAGAATCACTGTCACCGTGCCGCAGCCGCTGGATTTCTCTACCGTACCGGCAAAAGAAAAACTGCATCTGCTGGAAAACGTCCTGCTGCGTATCTCAGAGAACGTACGGCGTAATGACCAGAAGGTGAAAGGCACATATCGCTTCATAAGCCTGCCGGTGAAGGACGTTATCAAGGACTACAGCCTGCACATTGACCCTTCCGTGATAATTAACCAGAAAATCACTGCCGCGCAGACCATCGGTAAAAAATGGTACGTGTATGACAACGCTATACTGAATCAGCTTGAGCATCGTCTGGTGAAAATGCTGGAAGCTTTTATGCCGAAGCTCAGAGCCCGTTACGACGATATTTATGTACTGCGTAACGACGAACAGTCAACGCGCTTTAAGCTCACTGAGTTTGGCGGCGTGCGCGGCTTTATGCCGGACTTCATTATGATACTGACGCGCCATGCGGATAACGCTTACTGGCAGGTCTTCCTTGAGCCGAAGGGTGATGACAGATTGCTGGATGATGCATGGAAAGAAAAAATGCTGGAAACCCTGAATGACAGGGATCGCATTGTGATTGATGAAAGTGAGGACGTAAGGCTGGTTGGGATTAAGTTCTTTGCCAACAGTCAGATGGAGGCATTTGTTAGCGATATGCAGGATAAAATTAACGATGGTGAGCCACTGGAAATCTCATCACTGCTGCTTTGAACACTGCAATTAAGAAAAGCGGAGCCCTGTGCTCCGCTTTTACAGTTGTTGAAATACCATTCCCTATAGAGGTCGTCTGACCTGCCCCAGGATTAGATACAACTTTCAGCAAGTAATGTCGGTTGTCCTCATGTGGCTTATGAAGACATTACTAACATTATGGTGTATTAATCAACGGGGGCAGGCCATTCTGGTTGCTGATATGCCCCGAGCGAAAAAATAACTGGATTGTTGTAATTAATCCGTAATACCCTAGTTCATTGAATATTATTAGCTATCTTTCTAACTGAACTTGACTCGCCGTATCCCTACTCCTTTTTTCTTTGTCCATCATGCGTTGTCGCCGACATAGCAGGTGTATTTGCTTTTTATAAACAAAATTAGGCATCTTTCAATGCGGGATGCGGGATGCGGGATGCGGGATGCGGGTGCCATTATCATCATTGCTCAGGTATCAGAGTACGCTCGAACGAAACATATTTTTAAATACTGATAAAGGAGGCGTTAAATGGAAGTTGTATACCAGGTTGTTGTAAAAGATAGAATCACTAACTCTCATAGAGATACTTTTTCAGAAATGCTAAAAGCTCAAGGAAAGGTTCAAGGTGATCTGGCTACAAAAGCAGATCGGTGCATGGCGATATGTTTTGCTTTCTACAATGAAGAGCTTGCTGCGACTGGTGCAATTAAATGTAAAACCGTATCGGATTTTTCGGCTCATAAAGCTGATTTAATTTCACTTGAGCCAGAATTTGATTGGGAGCTGGGTTATATCTACACCGTTCCAAAATTTGAAGGTAAAGGAATGGCTCGGAATGTAGTCGCGATTTTGCTAGAATATTTTGGAAAGGGAAATTTGATGGCAACAACTGAGATAACTGAAAATAAAGGAATGGTTCATATATTAGAAATAAATGGTTTTAGGCTATATGGAAAACCATGGAAGAGCACAATACACGGGAATTACTTAGGGCTTTATCTTAAATTCAAATGATGATATTAATCATAATCCTGAAATAAGTTTATTTTATTGAGTAGCAATCAGAATCAAATCTCATTAGTTTGAGGTTTGATTCTGACATGTTATTATGGATAAGTGTTTGAAGTGTCATTAAATGTAACTGAATATAAAACAAGGTGATTTTGTTGAAAGAGCATACTTTAATTGAAGGGGATTAAGTTAAGACCTTTAGGTGTTATCGTTACAGACTTTGAGGAGAAAAAGCAGGTTTATTACTTCATTGATTTTGTGTAGAAAAAATCATGAGTATATATAAATAAGTTGTTAATGATTAATTGTCTATGTTTCAGTTGATTACCATTGAAGGGCGAGTCCGACCTTGCATATAATTAAATCGAGTTTCTTAATTTTTTTACCTGCTAAACCGTTCTCTCTCTCAAGTCTTAAAAATCTGCTTTCGGTGCCAGCCGACGTACTGCTCCGCAGGCCATAGCGCTTTGTCATGAGGCAACAACAGCCGCTGTTGGTTCTTCTGCCAGAACAGCTGATCCACCACCGGGCTGCGGCTTACGCCGCCGGAGATGCGGATCGTCATATCTTCATCCAGCCCAAACGCGCCCATATCAAAGGCGGAGTGATGCAGCGAGCACAGCGCTATCCCGTTGCTGACCACGCACGGACCGCCGTACACCTTCCAATGAATATGCGCAGCCTCGATGCCGACCAGCGCGCCGTCCAGGCGCAGATCGTAACCGCAGAAGGCGCAGCGGGAGTGGTAGGCGCGCAGCACGATCTCCCGAAAACGCGGATCGCGATTGTTGGAACGATCGATAAAATCAAAGCCCAGCTGATTGGCCAGAATGCGCTGGACGCTTTCAGGGAAACGATCGGTCAGAATCTGCTGCGCCAGCTTATCGATCTCCTGCGGGTGTTCCTGCAGCCGCCGGTAGTGCGCCTCATCAAAGCCGCCGGCAACCTGGTTATCAATCAGCTCCTTTTTGGTGGGCTGAGTGTTCCCCTTGCGCGGTTTACAGCTCTCCGCATTGGCGATCTCCCAGAACCCGTCGCTCCTCAGGCGCCAGAAGGGCATATTGGGGTAGTCGGTGCGGCGCTTGGGGCCGAACTCTTTCAGCAGCCGGGTCAGCGGCTCATGGATCTCCCGGCCGTAGTTAAACAGGCGCGAATGACCGGCTTTGTACTGCGACAGCACATACAGCAGCAGCAAGGGCTTATGCGGCGCGCACACGTCGCCCTGACGCCATACCGAAACGTTAGAGATGGCCGATTGTAGTGCTGCAAATGTTGTCATAGGGATGAACCGCTTTAACGGACTGATGTTATTGCGATCATGCTCGCAAATACGGGGAAATTCAATCGCTACGGCTGCGGTAAACAGACCGGGCAGGATGCGCGACGGCCCGTGTTACGCAACGCGTTTACCAGATGCGTGTAAGACCCCACCGATTGACGGTTCAGCTGAGAAAGTGCTCTTATCTCATCTGGCTCAGGATGGCAGGATTTTCATATGGAAAATGGACAGGGTAAGTCATGAACAAATGGATATTATCGGGAGCAATACTCCTGCTGACGGGGTGCCCCGGCCCGATGGATCCGGTAACGCTTACGCTGCCGGCGCAGGCTGCGGTGGTGGATAACCGGGTCTGCATCACCGTTCCGGCCGAAGAGGGGGAGAAGGTGTTCTCTGCCCAGTTTGGCAGCGATGCGGGGCAGGAGATGTATAAAACCTTTGGTGATGCGGATAAGCAACTCAAGGCGGTAAAGGGCGCATGCCTGCCCACCTTTGATTTTGCGTTCCAGCCTGATAACACCTATGCCGTTTACTACCGTCTGGAAAAGAACCCCACGGAAAAAGGGCGGCTGTTTGCGGCGCGCTTCTCCCTGACGCAAGATAACAACGGCAGGCTGCAAATAGTGCAGTACCAACGATGATCTTTAGCGATGTCCGGCGCCGCTACCTTATCTTATCCCCAACACCAACTGAGCCAGGCTCTCTCCCTGACTCAGTTCGTGCCGTTTTCTGAAGCTGGCGTTTTGCCGCCCTCAGCCGCGCTGATCTTACCCGCGTAAGCGAGTCAGGCAGCGGTCAAGTGCGCTCACCAGCCAGTCGATATCTGCCTCCTGGAAGCATAACGGCGGGCGCAGCTTAAGGACGTTGCCGTAAGGCCCGGCCACGGAGGTCAGCACAAACTCCTCGCGCAGCGCTTCGATCAGATTCAGCGCCAAAGCTTTATCCGGCTGCTTACTTTCCCGGTCGGTGACCAGCTCGAAGCCAATAAACAGCCCTGCGCCGCGCACGTCGCCGACGCATTCATGCTTATCCTGCAAGGTGCGCAGCGCCGCCAGCAGCTGCTGGCCGGTATGCCGGCTGTGGGCCTGCAGCTCTTCCTGCTGAATCACGTTCAACACCGCCTGGGCCGCAGCCATGGCAACGGGGTTGCCGCCAAAGGTATTAAAATAGGGAAGCGCATCGCTGAACGCCGCCAGCACCTCCGCCTTGGCCATCAGTCCCGAGACCGGGAAACCGTTGCCCATCGGCTTGCCGGTAGTCACGACATCCGGCACCACATCGTGGCGGGCAAATCCCCAGAATGCTTCGCCGGTGCGGGCAAAACCGGGCTGGACTTCATCGGCAATAAAAATCCCGCCGTTTTTATGAACGACGTCGATCGCCGGCTGCAGAAAGCCGCGCGGGCCGGGCAACACGCCGTCGGAAGAGAAAATCGAGTCAGCCAGGAAACCGGCAAACTTAACGCCGTGGGCCGCCATATCATCAATCTGCTTTTGAATCTCCGCCGCAAACCAGGCTCCGGGGTCGGCGGTCTGGTTGCGGTAAAAATCCGGCGCGGCCACTAAGCGGGTTTCAGGGGCCAGAGGCTGGCCGCTGCCCAGCGCCGGTGATACGCCGGAGGTGAGCGAACTGGTGCCGTGGTAGGCCTCGCGGGAGACAATAATCCCGGTGCCGCCGCTCCAGGCGTGGGCAATGCGAATCGCCAGATCGTTGGCCTCCGAGCCGGTGCACATATACATCGCCCGGTTGATTTCTGCGGGCAGGGTGGCAAGCAGCGACTCGCTGTAATCAAGAATATGTTCATGCAGATAGCGGGTATGGGTATTTAACTGCGTCATCTGCTGGTGAACGGCGTCGATCACCGCCGGATGGCAGTGGCCGATACTGGCGACGTTGTTGTAAACATCCAGGTATTTATTACCCTGTTTATCCCACAGATACTGGCCTTGGCCGCGCACCAGATGCACCGGATTACGGTAAAAACAGCCGGTAGGACTCGCCGAGGATTTTGCTGCGTTTATCGGTTAAGCGGCGGATCTCCGGGGCCAGACTGTCGGCATGCTCGGCACGAAAGCTGTTGGTGTCCATGATGGTGGATTGTACGGTCATAATGACTCCTTGATTCAGGCGCAGAGGCGGACTTATTCGTTGGTTGCGGCAACCGGAGTGCGGGCAAGCGCATTTCTCCGGGCATGCGTGGTCAGAAAATAGAGATAGCCCGCAACCATAAACGCCAGGAATAGCGCGCCAATCTGCGGGTTAAACCACAGCATGGCGGCCAGACAAACGACGGCGCAGCACAGGGCGATTGCAGGGACTAACGGGTAGCTGGGGGCCATGTAGCTGCGGAGTAGGCCGGGTTCACTGCGGCGCAGTTTGAACAGGCTCAGCATGCTCATGATGTACATCACGATGGCGCCGAACACCGCCATGGTGATCATCGCGGCGGTCAGGCTCATGCCCTGCAGGCTGATGCCATCGGAGAAGATAGCCGCAATGCCAATGACGCCGCCGGCAAGTATCGCCCGGTGCGGGGTCTGAAAGCGTGACAGCTTAGCCAGCGCAGGGGGCAGATAACCGGAGCGGGCCAGCGCATAGAACTGGCGGGAATAGCCCATGATAATGCCGTGGAAGCTGGCAATCAGGCCAAACAGGCCGATCCACACCAGCATGTGCATCCAGCGGGAATCGCTACCAACCAGCATTTTCATCGCCTGCGGCAGCGGGTCGTTAATGTCAGACAGGGTGCGCCAGTCGCCGGCGCCGCCGGCCAGCACCATCACGCCTACCGCCAGAACAACCAGCGTGATGATGCCGCTGATATAGGCTCTGGGGATGGTCCGGCGCGGGTCCTTGGCCTCTTCGGCGGCCATTGCCGCCCCCTCGATAGCGAGGAAAAACCAGATAGCGTAAGGGATCGCGGCAAAAATACCGGATATGGACGCCGCAGAGAAACTGTCGCTGCCGGCCCAGCCGTGGGCGACAAAGTTAGCCAGGCTGAAGCCGGGCGCGACCACCCCCATAAAGACCAGTAATTCAATGACCGCCAGCAGCGTGACCAGCAGTTCGAAGGTGGCGGCGATGCTGACGCCGACAATATTCAGCCCCATAAAGATCAGATAGGCGCTGACCGCGACCAGTTTGGGGTTCAGCTCCGGGTACTGGACATTCAGGTAAGCGCCAATCGCCATGGCGATAGCCGGCGGGGCGAAGACAAACTCCACCAGCGTGGCGATACCGGCAATCAGGCCGCCGGTATCGCCAAATGCACGGCGGCTATAGGCAAAGGGGCCGCCGGCTTGCGGGATCGCGGTGGTCAGTTCGGTAAAGCTAAAAATAAAGCAGGTATACATCAGGGCAATAAATAAGGTGGTGACCAGAAAGCCCAGCGTGCCTGCCGTTCCCCAGCCGTAACTCCAGCCGAAATACTCCCGGAAATCACCAGCCCGACGGCAATTCCCCACAGCTGTAGGGTGCCGAGAGTAGGTTTAAGTGTCTTTTTCATCACTGCATTCCCCGTCGGTGTCATAGAAGAAATGTGATGCCATTAACGCTGGCATGTTGATAATGGCCCGCCGAACCGGGAAAAACTTGACCGCAGAAGACAGATGGCCGCCGGCTAAGGTCAATTCAGGGAGTGAGCGGGGGGAAACGTCGGCTGCGGTCAACTTTCTCTGTCGCCGCGTCAAGCCAGCCAAAAAGGTTCAGCGCCATTCTGAAGCCACCTTCAGAAACAACGGAGCTGGACATGAGCGCGAAACAGTACGACACCCTGAGTAACGGGACGATCCTCCGGCTGGCCGATCGGGCGCTGGCCAACTATCCGCAATACGCGGGCGCCGCGGTCCGGCTGCTGTGCCGTTCGGAAAATGCCACCCTGCAGGTCACCCATGGCGGCCGCCGGTTTGCGCTGCGCATTCACCGTGGCGATTATCACGATCGTCAGGATATTGAAAGTGAGCTGCTCTGGCTGGATGCCCTGCGCGAAGCAGGCATTGCGGTGCCGCAGGCGATCAGGGATTGCCGTGGCGAGCGGATCCAGCGGTTACCCCTGGCCGACGGCGGCCAGCGCTACAGCGTATTGTTTCACTGGATCGACGGGGAAATGCCGACAACCGGCATCGACCCGGCGGCCTTCCGTCAGCTGGGAAATATCACCGCGCGGCTACACCAGCACAGCCGCAGTTGGCAAAAGCCTGCGGGTTTTCGCCGCATTATCTGGGATCACCAGAGCATGGTGTCGGCGGCCAGCCACTGGGGAGACTGGCGCGAT
This sequence comes from Serratia rubidaea, assembly GCA_901472405.1. Classification (GTDB taxonomy): domain Bacteria; phylum Pseudomonadota; class Gammaproteobacteria; order Enterobacterales; family Enterobacteriaceae; genus Serratia_B; species Serratia_B rubidaea. Next base: position 546,668 of record LR590463.1, read on the forward strand.
GCGCCCGGCCTCGATCCGCAGGCACATCAGCCGATCGAGGAGGCTATCCGGCACGTGGGCCGGCAGATGGCGGAATTTGGTCAGTCGCCGCAGCACTATGGGCTGATCCATGCGGATCTGCGCTTAACCAATCTGCTGTTACATCGTGGGGAAACCCGGGTGATTGATTTTGATGACTGCGGTATGGGGTGGTATCTGCATGATTTAGCTGCGGCCATCAGTTTTGTGGAGCACCACGCCAGCGCGCCGCAGTGGATCGAAAACTGGTTGCGCGGATATGAGCAGGTTGCGCATATCAGCGATCGGGAGCTGGCGATCGTTCCGGCGATGTTGATCCAGCGGCGCATCCAGCTGACCGCCTGGGTGGGCTCGCACCGGGAAACGGAGATGGCGCGCAGCCTGGGGGATGCCTGGAGCAGCGATACCGTGCGTTTGTGTCAACGCTATCTGGCCGGCGCGGCGTTACCGGTCGGCGTATGAACGCACACTCCTGGCGCATCCGGGGTGACCATGGTGCAAATCATCGGTGGCTGCTTTCATAATCTACTGATTATAAGAAAATTATGGTTGGTATATTTCTTGCTGGAGAACTGCCTATGCGTAGCCTTCAGTGGAATCAATCATGACCATGATGCAATCAGACAGTGCGTTGTCTGCGCTCTCCGGCGCAGTGGGTGGGAACCGCGGTGTATTGTCGGCAGCCGCAACGGGACTCAGTGATTTCATCGGTTCCCAGGGAGGGGACGTTGACCGAATTTTCGGTATCAGCGGTATTGATCCCGAGAATCTCTCCTGCCCGACCCTGAGTCTGGATCTGGTGAGCTATTGCCGGGTGATGGAGGAGGCGGCCCACCTGGCCGTTTGTGATAATTTCGGGCTGTATTACGGCCAGCAGTTCCGGCCGCAGTCATTAGGGCTTATCGGCTATATCGGCCTGTGCTCGGCCACTCTCGAGCAGGCGCTGCGCAACCTGGTCAGCGCCTTTCCGTTCCATCAGCACAACACGCTGATCCAACTGACCGAACGCCATGACAGCTGGCAGCTGGACTATCAGGTGCGCCACGGGCGATCCTCTCCCGGCGTCAGGATGCAGAGCTGACGTTGGGCATGTTTCTGAACCTTATCCGCCGTGCGGCGGGCAAGCACTGGGCGCCCAGAGAAGTGCATTTTGAACATCCCCGCCCGGAACAGTGGCATGAGCACTGTAAGGTATTTGACGCGCCGGTTTATTTTGAGCAGCCGTTTAACTCCATGATCATTAATAAAGCCGACGTTGTGCGCAAAATGCCCGATCACGATCCGATGCTGCTGCTGGTTATGCAGGATGCGATCCGGCGTCTGAGCGCGGATCCGGTGAGCCAGTGCTGCGTTCACCTGACCCGGACCGGCATCCAGCTGCAGCTGGTTAATGGCGAACCGTCGCTGGAGGCGGTTGCTGAAAAGCAGGGGCTTTCCGCCTGGTCTCTGCAGCGGCGCCTGCGTGAGGAAAATACCAGCTTCAGCGCGCAGGTTGATCAGGTGCGTAAAGAGATGGCGATCCACTACCTGCGGCAGCAGCATCTTTCCGTTTCGGAAATGGCGCTGTTGCTGGGGTACTCCGAGGTAAGCGCCTTTTCGCGGGCATTTCGCCGCTGGTTTGGCTGTAGCCCCCGCCACTACCGCCAGTCCAGGGCGGGTTAGCGGTTTTAATGCGGCGTACACGTGTAGTTTTTAGACCGGAACGAAACGTTAGAGGTGGTGGATTATAGCGTTCATATTTGCAAAACGGGGAGGCTCAATCATTGTGGGAACAATTAAAAATAGGGTTAGCTTGTTATATAAGAAAGTTCTTTGCTTAAAAATATTACGAGTTGTGCGTAAGAACTCACCGATTGACTGGCTTGGCTAAAAATGATCTTATTAAATCCTGCTCAGGACGACAGGGTTTTTTTATATGGAAAATGGACATGTAAACAAGGAAGGTTCACTGCGGCGTCTGACTTTAGGTGAAATAGCTCTAGCAAAAACCGTTTTTGGCATTGCGATTGCCTATCACAAAGTTTGGATACATTGTGATAGCTATTTACCCTTTGGATTACAAAAGTCTAACGTCGCGATGGCACCTAATGGCGAGATTTATTTTAGAAAGCACCTCTATAAAGAAGATTTTTCTACAAGGCCGCCAGATGAACAATATGTATTCATTCATGAAATGGCCCATGTTTGGCAATACCAAAAAGGCATGTGGGTTAGGGCGAGAGGTTTCTTTAGTTGGGCGGTTAGTTATAATTATAAGCTAAATAAATCTAGACTCGGTGATTACCCGATGGAACAACAGGCATCTATCATTGCAGATTTCTTTTATATAAAAAACTATGGGTTGGGAATATTTCATGGTTTTTATGGTAGGTGTTACATAGGGCGTATAGATAAGAGTATCCTACCCATATATAAGTCAATGATGCATCATGCAGGATTATCCGTATGAAAAAAGCTTTTCTACTGACGCTACTATTGCTCCTTTCCGGCTGCTGGATGGGGGACAAATTCCCGCTGTATCCGGCGCAGGCCAGCGTGGTTAACAGCCGGGTATGCGTCTTTGTTAATCAGGATGATATCGCCGCCAAAGGAGAAGATGTACGCAGGATTGCCATTTGGCACAACGCCAGCGGCGCTTATGTGTATGAAAAAGCCTATGGCGATAAGCTGAACAAACTCAGTTTAACGCCTGGCCAGTGCCTGCCGGGAATAGCGGAGTATAATTTTGTCCCGGAACAGGGGTACAGCGTGACGGTAAATACCGCGCACAACGCCTATATCGCTAACTTTGTGGTATCTAGGCAGGGCGAAGAGATAACGCTTAAGAAGAGATAAATTCCAGCTAAGCGCCTTAAGTGTTCCCCTGTTGACGCTGTGTACGGCGCGGGGAGCTATATGTTTTCCATGTGGGGATAATAATAACGATGAAAAGGATTTTTTGTCTTACGCCGTTGGTATTTTTACTCTCCGGCTGTTTTCATTTTGGTGACCCGCGGCCTCCCTTGATGCGGGCCAAAGTGCTGACGGTCGCGAATAAGGTGTGCATGATGGTGCAACCGAAAGGGGACGAGCAAATTGTGACGGTGAGTATCCGTGAAGTCGGAGACGATCGTCATGTCTTGGAAAAATATGACCTGAATCTTCCCGCCTCAGTGAATAAGTGTGTTCCCACGTTCGACTACCCGTTTAAGGTGGGCAAGGCCTACGGCTTCTCGGTAATCCTGGAGTCGCAGGCCAAACTTAAACGAGGCGTTCAACCCGCAGCGCGCATCTACGGCGTCAGCTTTAGCCTGTGGGAAAATAACGGCCAACTGGAGGCAAATGTGCTGCAATAGCGGGCACGGCTTTAACCGATTACGTCGAGTGAAGGAAAGGGAAAGATGGCGGCAGCATACTGGTGGCAAGATCTTCTGGATCGTAACAAGACTTGGCAAGGGCTGGAGCTGATAGTCCGAAAATCCGAGGGCGCGGGGCAGACGATGGAGATGCTCAGCGGCCACCATGGGCGCATGGCGCTGCAGGTGCGGGGAGATAATCTGTTCTGGGCGTCGATGCTGAAAGATCACTCCGGCGTCTGGCTGGTGATGAACGTTGAGCATCCCGGGCAGCAAGGTCTTCTGCCGCCGGTAACCTCGCACGACGTGGAGTCGGTCAGGAACAAGGGACAGACGCAATGGACGGGCGAGTGGTGCCGCTATTTCGCCCGTCAGCTGCTGGATGTGTCCACGCCGTTGTTAGCCCCGGGCCGCTGGCTGCTAAGGCCGATGTTCTCGTCTCAGGCGCAGGACACGCCTTTGGCAAGCTGGCGTTTTGATGCGCCGGCCAGCAGTATGGATATGGGGTGTGACTGGTGCCTGTATGGCGAAGATTTTCCCGATCTGGCTGAACCGGTGAAGGTGCGTCTGGTTGATTGGTGGTGGGGCGGTAATTTACTGCTTGGCCGTTATCCGGTGCAGGCAGAGGCCGGGCGACTGAAATGGTGGCGCAAAAAGTGCCGCGAAGGTACGTTGCCGCCGATACTGGTCTGGTACATCGCCGGTCTGGCGTCGTTTGTGGTTCTGTACGGTCACTACCGCCTGCAGGCGGCGATAGAAGAGGGAATACCGCCGCAGTTTTTGGTGCTCAGCGAGCTGAAGGAACAGACATTGGCTCCGGATCCGGAGCATCGGGCCCGGGTTGCCGGAGCGTTGGAGCAGCAGCTGCGTAAGAATCCCAAATGCAGCATAGACAGCGTCAACCAGTCATTAATCAATCTGTACGATACCCGTTATCTGTACGCCGCTACCCACAGCCGCGCTGTTCTCGGTAATGGTGAGCGATGGGAGCAGGAGGTCAGCGCCTATCTGCTGCGTCATCAGCTTGGCGACGGTCTGGATAATATTCTTAACCGGGTTAACGATGATGTATTGCCGGCAGAATAAACGCTGCGGGCGCAAGCCCGCAGCGTTGTGGTGTCTTATACGTTATGCAGGAGATTAAATTTCTCAAGCGTCGCTTTTACGCCTGTTCTCAGCGCATTGTCATCCAGCTCATACTCTTCACGTCTTACGTCCGGGTTATAGCTATCCGCGAGGCAGAAAAGGCTGGAGGAGGCCTCATCGACGTCTGGCCCGTCGATGGTTAACTGCCTGGCGTTCCTCTCCGCTTTCCACATAGCGATATACGGATCGGCAAATTCATCTGCATCGATGTTGGATGCAATAAAATTCCTGGCAAAATCAATCAGCTTTTTACTCATCCCAAAATCCCTTGTTCAATGCATTTTTTGTATTGCTGAGTGCCTTCTTGTAATCGCCAGCCGGAAACAAAATGATTATCACCACTGAGTACAACAACGTTTTTTGTTTTGGTGTTGAAAAAAACCGTAGAATCTTTGATCGGCAAATAGGTGCCCCACTTTATGGTATCGCGGTCTGTTAAATGAGCCGTAACGGCATCACGGAATTTTATCAGCGCCGCATGGTTTTTCTGCGTGTCGGCGATGCCGAACTCTGCCGCATGCTTAAATTTTTTATCCAACCGTTTGCCGAGCTCGCGCTCAGCGTTCTGCGAATCGCCAGGGTAGGCATACCACCCAAGCTCGTTTCCTGGTTGATCCCCACCGTTTCTTTCATTACTCATGTCTTGTCCTTGTTTAATCATTAGCTGGAGGGCAGCTCCTGCGCGATCTATTCTCCCGGCGCTCAGGCGACGACAGCGGCGTTCACCATCACTGTGCGGGTTAATAAGGTGCGGCTGGCCCGCTCTTGATGAAGCAATACCGACCCAACCTAAAATGTGAATATTATCAATGGCAAACTATGCGCGTTTGAAAATACGCTGTTTGCCATACCATTCAGTGATGGCGATCTCTGTTCGAGAAAGAATGAAGTTCGTGAAGGTTATTTGTAAGTGCAAAACGTAAGAACTCCCTTTCGGGCAGGTTCGCAGCGGCGCGGTATTGCATATATTACCATTCTGCCGTTAAGTTAAATTGCAGCCTATGTGACGGCGTACAGGGGAGTCTGGAGGGCATTGGACATGCGCTATGGCATATTACCGGCCGATATGTCGCGGGGATTCTGTTTTTACATATTCGATAACATTACATTCCAAATGGTTATTTGCGGGATTTATCCTATCTGAGATTGGCGTATGTATTCTCTGTAAAGGAATAGCCTCTTGGGTGAGGATATCGCGCATAAGGCTCCAGGGTGTGAAGATAACTTTCCATACGAGAGTGGTTTTAATTAAGTCGCATCTTATTTTTATTCTTTGTAACTATTGATAACAGACGCATTTAGGCCGCTAAGGCTAAAAAATTATCATAGGGTAGTCGTTATGACTGATACTTTGTATTTTTGCGATAAATTATTCTTGATACTGTAAGTGGCAGAGCCGGTGCGCAAAGTCCGGCGCTAAAGCGGGTAACAAACTGTTATTACTGTCTCTTTTTTTCTTATGGTAGATTATTGATGCTTAGTTTCCCTCTGAACTCTCGTGATTAACTTAAAATATAGCGTCCGGTTTTTTCTGTAGACATTAGGTTTGGTATTGGTAAGCCTTGGTGAGATCAAATGAGGTTTTTTCTATTCTTACCAGATGAGGGAACGAGTATCATTATAGGAAATGCCCATTAGAGCTTAAGTCGAGCTTTATTCACTGAACATAATCGCAAACATGAGAAAGCATGGAGGCGTCAGCATGGAGGCGCATTAAGCGCATGAGGTATGTGGCAGTTAAAAAATTTTGATGATGTTGTCTTTACTCTCGATAAAGGTGTGCGGTTTCTGCCGGGAAAGCGGTGTGTTGTCAGTGAGTCCGGCGTTGTCGCCAGTCTTTCTGAAAATAGCTATCGTTTTTTGCTCTTATTGGTAACGGGTGAGACGGATAAACAGGAAATTATTAATCAAGTCTGGCACGAACAGCGCGGCTCGGTAACCGATAGTAGTTATTACGGGCAAATATATATCCTTAGAAAAGCCTTTGAGTTGGTTGGCCTGTCCGGCGAGCTGATAAAAACACTTCCCCGTAAAGGCGTTATTTATCTGGGGAAGGTGGTGCAGGAAAGCAAACCGGAAGGCGATGACAATGATGCATCAATAGCCGAGGACGCGAAACTCCAGGAGCCACAGCTCCAGGAAACGACGGCGACGGCAATGATTCATTATGAGGAAAATAAGGTCATACTGGCGGAAAAAAATACCACCGTTGAATGGTATAACTCGCCGCATTGGAACAAACTTATCAGTATTTTAGCCGTGCTGGCCGTATGCTGGCTGACCACGCTTATTCTTACTGTCTATTATTTTATTTTGCACTAACACCCAGCTAATGATTATTGAAAAGTAATGTAAAAACGCAAAGGACAATCATCGCCCTGGCCGGTATTGTTCGCCCCGTAAACCAAATGCTGGTTTATACACCCTAATGTAGCGTTATTACTAAAATTTGAGTTTATTTTCTAACAAGGAATCATAGATGAACGAATTAACCACCAAGTACTTTGTTGCCGCTCAGCTGAACCTGGAGAAGTTTGCCCGGGATCGGCGCGCGTTACGGCAATTGAGTATGCGCTGATTGGCGTAGCGATGGCGACGTTACTGGCTTTCGTTTTGGGCGATCAGAACTCCGGCTTCCTCGGGGCGCTGAAAGAGACGTTTGATAAAATTGCGGATGCGATTAAGAGCGTCACAATCTCAAAAAGCTAACGTCCTCTAAGTTATTTTTATCATTAAAAGTGCAAGGCATTTCGATGGCCTTGCACTTTTAACCCTGTTAAATAAACAGTGATGCCCATGAGCTGCTTACTATCTATCAATTTTATGCTGTTGGTTTGCGTGCTGGTATTTATTTCCTGGCAAGATATTCTCTTCCGGGTGATCCCTCATGGCAGCCTGTTATTGCTGTTGATTATCATGTTGCCTCTGGCGGTCATGCAGCAGATATACCCCAACTTTATCGCCGCAATCAGCATACTGTTTGTCGGCTATCTTCTTTTTTGTTTCAACGTCATTGGCGGCGGCGATGTAAAGCTGATGGCCTTACTGTCGTTGCTGCTCTCCGATTCATCGCTGGCGGCATTTTTATTTATGACCGCATGTATCGGCGGTCTTATCGCTGTTGCCGGCCTGATATTTTTTAACCGGGCAACGCGCCTGCAAGGCATTCCCTATGGCGTTGCCATCTCATTAGCCTTTGTTTTGACTTTGCCGTTTAAAACCCCGTTATAACAGTTGATTGAAAGGGATATTTTAATGAATCATCGCGTTTTATTTTTCCTGTCTGTCACGGTCATTGTGATCGGGCTGGCGGGCATTTTTATACAGGGCCGACATGCTGATGACGTCGGGGCGCCGCAAACGGTGTCTGCCGGCGTGAAAACTAAATCCATCACGATTGCGGAAACATTACGCGATCTTAAGCCTCACGACATTATTGAGGTTAAAGATTATCGGTTGAGAACGATTGAGGTTGCGCAAGACAGCCAGGATGAGAGAGATATCGCCGCCATGGGCTCATCCGATCTCAACGGTTTTTTAGTGCGTAATCATATTGCTAAACATAGCGCCATTGTTGCCAAAGCGGTTGAGTCGCCGCTGAGTAAAACTTTTTTATTACACAGTCTTAAAAAAAATGAATTGCCTTATGGCTATCTGGTTCGCCCTCAGGAGGAGTATTTGCTCTCCTCACTGTCTGTTGGCGACAAGGTTGCCCTGTATATCAGGATTGCCGAGGTTGATAAAAGCCGCGATGCAAAAGCCGGTGCGGCAACGCCGGACGGCGTAGGCAGCGGTACGGGGTCAACAAATAAAAAATATGCCTTGGGAAGAATTAGCGGGCCGTTGAGCATTCTTGATGTTCAGCGTGAGGAGAAAAAAGGAGAAACGAACGCTTTTGATAGTGATAAATACGTAGGGAAAATTGTGCTGCGTATGGATCAGAAACAATTAGCAGACCTGAGGGTCGTTGAGAAATCGGGAGAGATTTTATTATTCCCCGCAGAAGACGGTATGGGTAATAAACAAAAGATAAACATGGATGAGGTTTTGCCTCAATTTAAAACAATTAAAGAGTTACGGGGTGAGAAGTGATTCTTTTGATGAAAGCTCAGAATAAGGCCGTCTGCTGGTCCGCCGCGCTGGCGGGCGCACTGCGCTGTGCGCTGACATTGGCCGGGATTTTCCTGGCGCACTGCAGCTATGCGCAGGAAATTTATATGAACCCAGGCGCGACGCAAAATATTCAGGTTAAGGGCGATATCGATACGGTCTTTATCTCGGCCCCTGAGGTTGTCGACTATGAAGTCATTGGCGACCGCGGGCTGATTATTTATGCGCGCGACAGCGGGCGCGCCGAGCTGGTGGCGTTTGATAAGGATGGCGAACAAATTATGAAGGCGACGCTGGTGGTGGATGCGCTGCTGAGCGAACTGCAAAAGCATATTACCGAAATCGCGCCGGACAGCCAGGTCACCATCCAGAAAATGGGCAAAAGCTACGTCATCAGCGGCACCGTGGCGACAGAAGAGGACCGCGACAAAGTGTATCAAATCGTCGGGGAGGGCGTGGGCGCCCAGCAACAGGTCACGAAAAAAGAGATCGCCGATGTCAGCGGCAACAGCGGCGGCGGCGGAGAAGGGCAAAATGGCAGCAACTGGCTCAATGAGGTGGTTTATAAGGGGGTGATCAATAAGCTGCAGCTGCCGTCGACCAATCAGGTCAACGTCAAGCTGTCGGTGGTGGAGGTGACCAAGGACTTTACCGATAACGTCGGGATCGACTGGTCAACCGTCGGTTCGGCGACCGGCACCTTCCGTTTTATTAAATTCGACGCCAATACCCTGACCGGTCTGGTGCACGCCATCAGCAATGACTCGGTGGCGCGGGTGCTGGCGGAGCCGAACCTCTCGGTGCTGTCCGGCGAAACGGCTGAATTTCTGGTTGGCGGTGAGATTCCGGTCGTCACCACCTCCAACAATAACGGCACCAACGTGCAGTACAAGGAATTCGGCATCAAGCTCAATGTCGGCGCCAAGGTCAGCAGCAGCAACCGTATCCGCATCATGCTGGGCGAAGAGGTCAGCAACGTCGACGACACCTTCAGCACCTCCGCCGGCAACAGTTTCCCCACCTTCCAGACGCGCCGGGCGCGCACCACCGTGGAACTGGCGGACGGCGAGAGTTTCCTGCTCGGCGGTCTGATCAGCAGTAACGAACGCGAGGCGTTGTCCAGGGTGCCGTTTATCGGCGACGTGCCGATTCTGGGCGCGCTGTTCCGCAATGCCAGTACGTCACGCAAACGTGGAGAACTGATGGTGGTGGCGACCGTGAATCTGGTGAAGCCCGTCGGCGCACGGGACGTGGTGTTGCCTGATTTTCAGCGCAGTTCTACCTGGGCGCGTTTTTTCAACGTTGACGGCATCAGCAATCTGCGCGACCGCAAGCTGGCCCAGGAGTTTATTGAACAGGGAGGATTTATTAAATGAAAACGCTGTGTTGCCTGTTATTGGCGGTCGTTGCATTGGCATCGGCCGCCCATGCCGAGTCATGGCGTATGCCGCGCGTTGATGAGCGTCAACTGCAATTAAGCGATACCGGCCAGGTTGCGCTGGAGATTATGGCCGGGCAGATCCTGTCGCTGACCGGCCCGCGTTTCTCGGGCAGCATCCGGTTGGTCTGGGTCGACGACGGTTTTGCCAGCAGCGCCAGAATGTTGCGCAGCATGCTGATTGGCAAAGGCATCGCGCCGGAACGGGTGGTGCTGGCGCCGGAAAGCGGCGGCTACCAACGGCAGGCCGTCAGCGGGCTGGAGATCAGAATCCGTCAGATTGTGCTGCGCTTACCGGACTGTCATTACGCCGAGCAAAATTATCGCTTTGACTATCGCGATGACCTGGGGTGCGCGCTGAACAATACCCGCAGCGCCATTATTAGCAATCCGAACAAGTTTTATTTTTAAGGATAATGACGATGCTGTTATTCCCCCAACAGAAAGAAGAAAAATCGGCGCAGACGGATAAGGTCTTTTATATCCTTTCCGCGCGTGACGCAGTGAATAAACAATTAACTCAGCAGCTCAGCCAGGCCGGTTTCAACAAGGTGGAGACGGTGACCTGGGCGCCGGGGCAGCCGAGCGACATGACGCTCTCCTCCCACGCCTGGGGCGTGATTATTGATATCGGCGCGCTGCAGCAGGCTGACGATATTGTCCTGTCGATTCAGGGCATCGTACCGCGCGGCGTCTGGTGCTGCGCGGTGGGCGACAGCGACTCCATCTCGCTGGCGCAGGCGTTCGCCCGCCACGGCGTTCACTATTTCTATCTGCATGCGCAGGCGGATGAACTGGTGCAGGCCGCCGCCGCGGGCACCGCGGCGAAGGTGCGGCGCGCGTCGGTCAATATCGGCATTCTGGGCTGTAAGGGCGGTATCGGCAACACCACGATCGCCTATCAGCTGGTGAATCGTTTGGTGCAGCTACGCCAGAAACCGACGCTGTTTATCCAGGGGAAATCCGGTTCACGCGATCTTGATCTGCTGTTCGATAAAAAGTTTACCCAGAGCCTGATGCCCATCAGCCGGTATCTGGACGCGATGAGCTGGACGGACGCGAGCTTCCCGGATCTCGACAGTGAATCCTTTGAAAAATATAACTTCGTTATTTTTGAAGAGTCGATCAACTCCGCCGACAAGGAACAGCTGCGGCGCATCGTCGAGCGCACCTCCTGCCTGATTCTGATGCTGGACCGCTCCATGTCGTCGGTGCGGACGGTGCGACAGATCGCCGAAATCCACGATGTTATCTGCCGGACGCAAAATACGCCGCGGCGTCTGTTTATTTGCCTGAACGACAGCCGTCCGGTGACCTCGGAGATGCTGGGGATAGAGGACCTGCAGCTGTTGCTGGGGCGCAAGGTGGATATTGTTTTTCCCTGGCGCAATGCGCGCACGGACACCCGCTTCTCCGCGCTGAGATTCCGGCCGAAAAAAGAGCAGTTGGAAACGCTGCTGCAGCAGGTGTTGGGCGAATTTCCTCAGCCGAAAGGCCCGCGTTTTCGCTGGTTACCGGAAATAAAAAGGAGGTCGTAAATGGATATGAGCATTGAGCTACAGGAAATATTGCGTGAAGGCGTCATCAAGAATATCGAAATTAATAAACTCGAACATCTGATGCATGACCGCAGCCAGCTATTGGTGGAGATGAACCGGCTGCTGGAGCGGGTGATAGAGCAGCAGAACCTCTATCTGAACGGCCACGATCAGCAGCGTATGGCGGAGTGTATGGCGGATGAAATCATGGGGTTCGGCCCGATGCGTCCGCTGCTGGAAGACGACACCGTCAACGATATTCTGGTCAACGGCCCGGAAAAAATCTTCGTCGAGCGGCGCGGCAAACTGGAGCAGACGGAGCTGCGGTTTATCAACAACGCCCAACTGACGGATATCGCCAAACGTCTGGTGCAGCGGGTCGGCCGTCGCCTGGATGAAAGCCAGCCGCTGGTGGACGCCCGTCTGCCGGACGGCAGCCGTCTGAACGTCGCCATCCAGCCGATTGCGCTGGACGGCACCGCGATCTCCATCCGTAAGTTCGGCAAGAGCAATATTGAGCTGGAGGATCTGATCCGCTTCGGTGCCATGAGCGGTCAGATGGCCAACTTTCTGATTATCGCCGCCCGCTGCCGGTTGAACATCATTATTTCCGGCGGTACCGGCTCAGGGAAAACCACGCTGCTGAACGCCCTGTCCAAATATATCGATCCGACGGAGCGCATCATCACCATGGAGGATGCGGCGGAGCTGCGTCTGATGCAGCCGCATGTGCTGCGGATGGAAACTCGTCTGGCGGGGGTGGAGAACACCGGGCAGGTGACGATGCGCGCGCTGCTGATCAACTCCCTGAGGATGCGACCGGATCGCATTATTGTCGGCGAGTGCCGCGGCGAGGAGTCGTTTGAAATGCTGCAGGCGATGAATACCGGCCACGATGGCTCCATGTCGACGCTGCACGCCAATAACCCGCGCGATGCCATTTCGCGTCTGGAAAATATGGTGATGATGGCGGGGATGAATATTCCTATTGATTCCATCCGGCGCAATATTGTTTCCGCCATCAATATCGTTATTCAGTCGACGAGATTAAATGATGGTTCGCGAAAAATAATGAACATTAGTGAGGTAATGGGCATTGAAGGCGACCGCGTTATTCTTCAGGATATTTTTTCCTTCCAAAGCCAGTCGGAACGTGATGAACAGGGAAGAATACAGGGAGAGTTTGTGAATCACGGTCTGCTGATGCGCTCTGCCGTGATGCGTAACGCCATTATGTTTAATTTAAACGAAGAGTTAAAACAAATTTTCGGCATGGAGTAGCGAATGCCCTATTTGATTCTGGTACTTGGCCTGGCGCTTTTACTGGTGAATTACTATCGCCTGAAAAAGCTGTCCGGCTCAATTAGCGTTGCGCATGAGACGGCCAATGCGCGTCCCTCGCTGCTGCAGAGGCATCTAAAACCTTTATGGCGGGAATGGCAGCGGTACGCGCTGGGCAATGGCACCTGGCGGGGGCGTAAAGGAGCCGTCACCGCCTCTATCGTTGTCGCGCTGCTGCTGTTGCTGAATGCCAACTGGCTCGGCTTCAGTCTGGCGTTTTTTTTTACCGGCCGTCTTGCTGAGCGTGTTCTACGCGCAGATCAGCATCGGCCGCGCGCTGCGCCGCCGCTATTTTGACAACCGCTTCCCGGAGGTGCTGGCGGTGATTAACGCCGCCATCTCGGCGGGGAACAGTATTCACCAGGCGCTGCACCGCTGCGGCGACGGGGTGGACGGCGAGCTGGGCGCGGTGTTCAAGCGCATTGACCGCCGGCTGAATCTGGGCGAGGAGCCGGAACGGGTGTTTAAAGACGCCTGGCTGGAATACCGCTACCGCGAGTTCTACTTCTTTGTGATCGTGATGCTGGTCAGCCTGCAGCGCGGCGGTCAGCTGCGGGTGCTGGTCGGGCGTTTGTCGCGCATTATCACCAACAGCAAGAATATGGCGCGGCGCAAGGCGGCGATGACCTCCGAAGCGCGGATGTCGGCCAAAAATCGTCGCCGCCATTCCGCTGCTGTTTTTATGCGGCATGAAGTATTTCAGCCCGGAGAATTTCGATTTCATTATTAACGATCCCGTCGGACGCCTGATTTTGTATTACGTCATCGGCAGTGAAGCCATTGGCATGGGCATTATCTGGGTTCTGGTGAAGAGGGCCACCTGATGAATATGCTGTTTTATGCAATGGTATTGCTGCCGGGCGTATTGCTGTTCTTGCTGGCGCTGTTCAAATTCCAGGTGTGGGGAAAAAGACGCAAGGTTATTGAAGCGGAGGAAAGCGGTAATAAAAAGGGCGAAAATCCGTTATTGGATTACCGCGCCATTATTATCAGCAATAACGCGCTGATGCGCAGCCTGCAGCGCATTGACGACAACCTGTCGATTAAATTACGTCTGTGGGGCGGATGCGGCGCGTTGCTGCTGGCGGCCAAACTGCTGGGTTTATTCCCGGTGGGCGCTAAAGGCCTGGCGATGATAATGCTGCTGGTGATGGTGCTGGTCATTGTCGCGCCGGCGATGCTTATCAGGCCGATGGTTAAGACAAAAGTGAAGCTGATGCTGGACGCGCTGCCCTATTTCGTCGATTTGATTGCGGTATGCATTCAGGCGGGGATGACGGTGGAAAGCGCGATTAAGTTTATCGGCGAGCGCTCTGACGATCTGGATGAAAACCTGGCGTCGCTGATGCGCTATCTGGTGAAGCGCGCGGGCGTCAGCGGGCTGGAAGAGGCGCTGCTGGAGCTGTATCGCGCGATGGATATGACCGAAATGCGCATGTTCTGCTCGGCGCTGCAGCAGAGCGTGCATTACGGCACCTCGCTGTATGAAAACCTGATGGAGCTGTCGAAGGATATTCGCGATCTGCAACTGCTCGAATCGGAAGAAAAGATCGGCAGTCTCTCGGCCAAAATGAGCGTGCCGCTGATCCTGTTTATTATGTTCCCGATAACCGTATTAATCGCTGCCCCCGGCATTTTAAGGATAATGAAAAAATGCGATGTTTTAACAAATGTGTTTTGCTGACGCTGTGCGCTTTAATTTTTTCAGGCTGTGCGCCCCATGCGCCGAAAGATAGCAATGAGGTGGTGTATCAGGAAGATATTCTGCTGAAAACGAAAAATTACAGCGGGCTGATTACGCTGTACCGAAGCTGGCTGAAGAATAACGACCGCCCGGACATCAGGCTGAAGCTGGCGCGATATTATTATCTGGCCGGCGACTATAAATCGTCGCTGTATTATTTACAGCCGCTGAATGCCAAACCGGATCTGAAAGTGTATATCCTGCAGGCGCAGAATATGATCGCGCTGGGCGATTACGGCCCGGCGCTGCGGGTCACGGATAAAATGCTGCAGCACGATCCGCAGAGCGCAGAGGCGTATAACCTGCGCGGCGTGGCGCTGGCGCTGTCCGGCAAGCTGAACGAAGGCCAGCGGGCGATAGAGAAATCGCGCGCGTTATTTATTGCGGACGATGTGGCGCTGAATAACCTGGCGATGGTGGCGATGATGGACGGACGTTACCAGGACTCGGTGGGGCTGCTGCTGCCGCAATATCTGCGCGGCAGAAAACAGCAGCAGATGCTGCGTAATCTGGTGCTGTCGCTGGTGAAAGTCGGCGACCGCCGCTATGCCCGCGCGATTATTGAAAGCGAGCACCTGTCCCGCAGCCCGGATGAACTGATTGATGCGCTGTCAGGCGTAACGCCGACCGGTCGGGAGGTGGGGTAATGCTGGCCGGCTGGAAAAGCAAAGCGTCGCGCTGGGCGCTGGTTAAAGACCGGCGCGGCGTCGCGACCATCGAATTTGCGCTGACGGTTGCGCTGTTCATTATGCTGGTGCTGTTTATGGCTGAAAGCGCCCGGCTGGCCTATGTCTCCTCGGTTATCGACCTGGCGGTGTCCGAGGCGGCGAAAGAGGCGAAAAACGCCTCCGCCGCCCAGGCCGGCGGTTACCGCGCCCGGTTTGAAAAAACGCCTGACCGAACAGGGCGGCTCACTGTGGGGATTTTTAACACGTGCGGATGCGGTGACGATTAACATCGGCTACGCCCGTTCGATTGACGATATGGTGGCGACCGGCGGCGGCGGCAGCTCACGCTATCGGCCGCTGGCGCGTTATCAGCTCTCCTACCGCTACCATCCGATGTTTTTTCCCTTCCCTCATATGTGGGCCGATAACTTAATGAATCGTGAGGTGATCTTTGTTCAGGAATTTGAACGTTCCAAATTTATGGAGTGATCGGCGCGGATCGGTGGCGGTGGAGTTTGTGGTGATCGCCATCGTGTTGATTTTCATGCTGCTGTTTATCACGGATCTGGTGATGCGTCAGGCGCTGGTCGGCAAGCTGGACCGGGTGTCCTATTCGGTGGCCGGGGTGCTGCGCGAGCGTATTCAGCTGTTTGATGCGCGCGAAACCCTCGAGCAGCAGGATATCGAGCAGACCAGGCGGCTGGCGGAAAAAATGCTGCGTGATATGCATGCCAGCGCCGATCTGTCCCAACTGCGCATTCAGGTGGAAGAAGCCCACTACAACGACGGTAAGGGCGTGTCGCTGTATCGCGCCTGGCGCAGCGGCAGCGCAGGTGAGTGTCAGGCGCCGCAGCCGCTGAATCAGCTGACCAGGCTGACGCCTAAAGGGAGCTACGGCCGCTGGGTGCCGCTGTATCAGGTCACGGTTTGTCTGCCGACCGTCAGCTGGTTTACCCGCCTGACCAAAGCGCTGGATGAACGGCCGGTGATGTCGTCGTTCGCCATTGTGATGGCGAGGTAGTGATGAAGACGCTGTGTCTTATGTTGCTGTTGTTGCCGGGCATATTGACCGCGCAGACGCGGGCGGTGGTGTTTATCGACTCTTCCCGGCCGGCGCAGGGGCAGTTGGTCAATGCGATGAATCAGATGCTGTTCTACAGCGCGTCGCTGCGCGCGCAGCTGGCGGTTGATGTGTTTGACATTAATCCGCATGGCGCGCCTTTTTCCGGCGGGTTGCACTATGTGCCGGATACTCACGGACAGGGCGCGGCGCGCTATCGCCCGGATGCGCTGCCGTTTCTGATCTGCCTGGAGGGGAAAAAGGAAATTCTGCGGATGGAAATTGAGAAAAAGGAGCAGCTATGTCTTTGTACTCACGCCTGTTAAGCGGGCCGGCGCGTTTTTTGCCGCGACCGGCGCGGCGCCTTCGCCATCAGTTTTGTGCTGATGTCTGGCGCGCTGTTGGCGATCGCCGCCTTCGCCATTGAAGGGCCGCGCTATATCACCGAACGGGCGCGCCTGTCCGATGCGATGGAACAGGCCGCGCTGGCGCTGACGGCGGAGGATAACGGCGCCGGCGCCGCGCGTAATTACAGTTTATCCAGCGATTACTTCCGCGCCTATATGCGTCACGATGTGGAGGTATTTACGCCGACGGTGGTGGTAAAAAATGGGAGCGCTGCGGGTCGAAGCTATGTCGAGTACCGGGTCAGCGGGCAGACGCTGCAGGATTCCTGGTTCGCCTCATCGCTGTTTCCGAGCTTTGATAAACAGGTAACGATTGGCGATAACGGCGCCGCGCGTAAGTACCGTTCTAATATCGACGTGATTTTCGTGACGGACTTTTCCGGTTCAATGACGGAGCCGTTTGGCGGCGGCACCAAGCTGGGGGAGCTGAAGCGGATTATCATGAAACTGTCCACGGAACTGTTTCAGTACAATATCGATAATAAAATCGGCTTTGTGCCTTTCAGCTGGGGAGGGCGGGAAGGCGGATATTGCGATTTCCCGTTAGTGACCAACCAACCGGTGCCGGAAGATATCCTGATGAATGGCGCAACTCCCGCGCTGGAAAATTATGTCGATTTTTACGCCACGGTGGCGGCGATCCCGCGTCCGGTGCGCGATATCAACATCCCGCTGGATAAGGCCGGCGTAGGCACCTGCCTGAAAGAAAGCACCAGCTGGAAGGTGCCGTTAACCTCCAGCTTAGCCAGTATCAGCCAGATACAAGGCATGCAGGCGGGCGGTTCCACCCTGGTCAGCAACGGGGTGCTGATGGGCGTTCCCTATCTGGTGCGGGGAACGGCGTCGCGCAAAGTTTTAATTATTGTTTCCGACGGTACGGATTCGCCGGGGAGAAGTCAGCATCACTCCCAGACTGATGGCTGCCGGAATGTGCGAGAAAATACGCCGGGTGATCAGCACGCCGGAATCGGTGGGGAAGATTGCTTTTATCGGCATCAATTATGCGCCGACCTATGACTGGAAACAGTGTGTCGGTGAAAAGAACTTCTACCTGCCGCATAACGTTAATCAACTGGAAGATAATTTACGCCGCGCCATTTTTGAAGAGGTCGGCCATAACATTCTGAAGGACTGACGCACTCTCTGTATTTCTTTTTTATACGGCCGTTATAGCCTGATGATTATTAATCATAGTGGCTGCCAGTTTGTGAGAGTAAATGAGGGTCGTTTTAAGGAGTTTATTTAATTCCTGCATTACTATGCTCGGCGTAACTCGTCGGGAGGTTATTTCTGTGCGCTGAAGCGGAAATTCCGACGGTTTATCTCCGTGATGCAGATATTAAGGCAGGCGCTGGTCTGCCTCTGTTATCTAAAAATTTAAGATTTAAGGAATGAATTTTATATGAAAACTAAAGTGATTATTACCGCATTGGCGGGTTTGCTGGTGTCCGCCTCTTCACTGGCGGCCAGCCCGGCAAGTTATGATACTAAATTTAATGTCAGCGCCAACGTGCCCGACAGCGCCAAAATTACCGACCCAAGCGGCCGCCCGATTACCGATATGGATGTCGAACTGGTGCCGGCGGCCTCAGGCAAGATGGAAGCGCAAACCGCGGCGCTGAAGCTGTGGAACAACGATGTCAAACAGCTGAACGTTGCGTTAACGCTGGATGACAGCCAGTCGGCAACCGGCGGTGCATTTACGCTGTACAGCACCGGCGGCGGCAAGCTGAGCGACATGACCTATAAAATCAGCGCGGTGACGGGCAACGGTACGCAGGAGTTTGCGGCTTCCGGCGATTCCAAAGATTTCGCCCTGGTGGCCAATAACACCCACGGTGAACTGCCGGTGGCCTTTAAATTTGTCTCAGACAAAAATTATGACGAATTGGGTCAGGGGATGTATACCGGCGTGGTATACGCTAACGTAGTCGCGAAACCTTAATATTGGAATGGGGCAGCCGTCAGGCTGCCCCTGTTATTCTATGAGACTTCATTATTATTTATCCGGGCTGGGCGCGGCGATTTTATTATGGAGTCCGTTGGCGCTTTGTCTGCCTAACTCTCAGCTAGCCATTGAGATCTCGGCGGAATCGGTCGCCAGGGTGACGCTCTATTATAAATTCTTCCCCGTCGCCGGGGAGCTGTTTGATTTTCCGTTGGCGATAAACAGCCAGTCGCGCAAGTTTGAACGGGAAGCCGGTTACTTTTATGCCGTGGGCAATGTTGCTCAGGCGGAAGTGCTGTTTGTCGACGACAAGTTTGAATTGCTGCCGGCCGGCGGCCGCGGTAATCCCATGACGCTGCAAGGCGCGTTTTTATTTAACGGCGCAGACAAACCGGCCAACCAGCCATTGAGAATTCCGGTATTAAAAAGCGTTGCGCAGGGTAATAAGGAAAATGGCATCAGAGTGCGCTTCTCTTCCGAGTATTCCATCGATAGCTATAGCCAGGGCAGTTATTCCAATACGTTCACGTTGATTGTCAGACCAGTGATTTAATATAAGCAGGGAGTCATGAATAAAAAAATAAAAATCAGCATGGTTATGTGTGGCGTTATGGCGGCGACGGGAATCCCGCCATTGAAGGCATCGAATTCCGTGCCGGTGCCCGCCGGCTTTGAGGATATCTTTGATGCCAAACAAAACAGCATCGTTGACATTATTTATGGCGACCGCTCCATTGCATCACTGGCCGTCGAGTATGACCGCAATGACGTCCAGCTGCTTTCGCCGAACCTGATTGTCGAGCAGATTACCGCCGTCGATATGCCGCCGCTGGCCTTTACGCCGGCAGAGCTGCTCAAGAAACTGTCAGCGCCGTTAAAGCGGGTCAACCGGCAAGGGTTCACGGACGATCGGATCGTGGCCAACCTTGATGAGTCCAACAGCGTGCTGCGTCTGATCTTTCCTGCCGATTACTTTAAATCGGACGGTAAAACCTATGACAAAACCTATATTCCGCACCGCAGCCAAGCCGGCTTTGTCCATAACCACAATATCAACTACCTGTCGGACTCCTGGGGAGACAGCCTGAGCGTCTCGGCCAACGATACGCTGAATCTGACCGGCAACAGCTATATCAAAGGCACCTGGAGTTACTCGAAAGATATCGACTTTAACCTGGACGAGCTGGCGCTCTATCTGGAAAGCCAGGACACGCGCTTTAAGGCGGGGCGTCAGCGCCTGAATGATAACCTGATTTCCAGTACGCCCTCCATGGCGTTCAGTTTCTTTAATTCAGTCAGCTTTGACGGCATCGCGCTGGGCTATATGGCGGACAATTATCTGGATCCCGGTTCCGGCGCCGCCTCGCCGGTCAGCCTGTATCTGCCGCAATCGGGTACGGTTGAGGTCTATCGCAACGGGCGGATGATCGATCTGCAGCAGTTCTCCGCCGGTCTGCAGTATCTGGATACCCGCAGCTGGCCGAGCGGCGGCTATGACGTGGTGCTGGTGTCCCGGCTGGCCAACGGCGCGCGGGAAGAGAAAGTGCAGCCCTTTTTACAAACGCAACGGGATGTTCCGCTCGGGCGATCTGGAATATCTGGTGCAGGGGGGGCGCTATGATCAGCGTCAGGGGCGGCTCTCCTCCCGCACATACACGGGCAACTGCCGGCAGTGTAATTTTTGGGAGCAAGACGTCGCCGATAACTATTTCGTCAGCGCCATTGCGGGCTATACCACCGAGTCTGCGCTCTCTCTGGGGGGCGGCCTGATGATGGATGACGACCTGAATTATGCCAATGCCAGCGTTGATATCCCGGTGAATACCTGGATTGCCGAGCGGCTCTACCTGGACGGTATTTACGGCGATCGGGGCAGTTACGGCTATCAGGCCGGCATCACGAAAAACTTTTATCGACTGGGCCTGAATCTGAGCTACCGGGATAACCGCTTTCACGGCGACCGGCAGGACTTCCGCCGTTTCGGCATCGTGCCCGCCTATGACTATAGCTACCTGCAGTTCAGCGCCAATACTTTTCTACCCTGGGATATCGGGCTGGGTGTGAACTTCGGCATAAATACGCTTTATCAGGACTATGGCCGCCAGAATAAGAATAAATTTGAAACCTGGGATGTAAACCTGAGCCGCGATTTTTCGCTGGTGGACGATATGAACCTGCGGGTGGATCTCGGCTACCACCGCGGCGTTAATGCTTTTGTTAATCGTCAGTCGCGCAACAGCAGCAGTGAGGATCGCGTTTTTGCCCAGTTTACGCTGGGAATGCGCGAGCGCAGTTATAACCACTACCAGTCTCTGTACTTACGCTCCCGCCTCAGCGGCGATGGCGGCGACAACAATATCTACAGCGCCGACTATGCCTGAATCTGGACAACCCGGGCTTCGATCGCGGCGGCAAATACACCCTGAACGCAGGCGTTAACCATGGCCCCGACGGCGAAAACAACGCCAGCGCGGGGATGATGGTGAACAATCGTCTGGGCTACAGCGCCGCCGGTTTCTCCCGTTCGTTTGGTCAGGATCATTATCAGCAATATTACCTCTCGCAGCGCGGCGGGTTTGCCGTTGGCGACGGTGAGATAGCGCTGGGGCAGGGAGACGGCGCGGCCGCGTTGATTGTTGACGCGACGGCGTTGCCGGAAGGCGACTTTTTTGAGGCGCGCAACCGCAATGCGCAGCCGGTGGTGGTGAAGGGGGGGCAAAAGACGGTGCTGACCGTGAACCCCTACCAGAAGGTCGATCCGCGCGTTGAACAGGTATTTACCGGTAAGACCAACGCGTTCTACAACCTGAGCGTTGAGGCGCCGTCCACCTGGGTGATGCCGGGGCAGGTTTATCGGGTCAAGGTTTCCGCCACGCGTAACCAGACGGCGACCGGCCGGCTCTATGCGGATGGACGGCCGCTGGTGAATGCCAGAGTGGTGGGCGGCAATGCGGTATCGGATGAGGAAGGGCTGTTTGTCGGGGATTTCACTCTGAAGACGGATGAACGCCTGACGTCGTTAACCGTTAAAAAAGAGGGTCAGAACTACGTTTGCCCGTTGCTGGAGCAAAACGTCAGGATGACCCAGGGCATTATGCAGATTCGTGAGGTTAATTGTGAAGTTCAGTAAGTGGGCGGCAGTGTCGTTGGGGTTGATGGGGCTGGCGGCGCTGAACAGCGCGCGAGCGATTGAGGTTTTCCCGGTGGTGAAAGAGATCCGCGAAGAGACGCCGCGTGATAATTACATCACCGTGAAATCCATGTATCAGGCCAAAGACAGCGTGACGGGCAACGATACCAATAAGCAGAGGTATGAGTTTGTCACCCTGGAACTGTTCTATGTGCCGAATCCGGGGGATGGTGAAGAACAGCGGGTCAAGGTGTTGGGCTCGGCGGATCCGAAGCTGGTGTTTTCACCGACCCGGCTGGTGGTCCCTTACGGCGAAGAGCGTAAGGTGCGCATTATGCCGCTGAAACCGGTGGATAAAGAGCAGGTGTATCGCCTGCGGGTGCGCCCCAGCTACCCGGAGCAGGAGCTGGATAAAGGTAAGGTGCGTTTTGCGATCGGCTATGACGTCCTGCTGCGTTACCTGCCTACCGGCGAGCATCGGCAGGGCGTTACGCTGAGCTGCAATGGGCGGCAGTGGACGTTGACGGCGACCGGCAATGTGCGCAGTGAGTTGCACAACCTGGTGGTCGACGGGCGTCAATCCGTCGGTCAGTTTAACGTCTATCCGGGGCACAGCCGCCAGCTGACGGTGAGTCGCAAACTGGCGTTTGAACTGAATAACAAACTGCAGGTGTACGAACAGTGCCAGCGTAAGGAGCCATAATGCGAACCCGGTATGTATTACTGGCGCTGTTGCCTGCGCTGGCGCAGGCCGATGGCGCGCTGGTGCTGCAGCCGCAGCCTGACGGAACCCTGATGACGTTTACCGAGGGCAGCGCCGGCGCGGGCGCCAAAGACGTGCTGAGCTTTACGCAAACGGCGGGCAAGGCGTTAGCGGTACAGATTATGCCCGCCGGCGCGGGGCGCTGCGCCGACGGCGTGCTCTCACTGGATCCGTTGCGGCTGACGTTTAGTTTTGCCAAAGACGGGCGGCGGCTGTCGTGCGGTGAGCCGGTGCAGCTGGCGGCGGCGGATCAACCGCAGCGGGTCGCCGTCAGGGTGGAGAATAATGCGACGGCGCGCGGCGTCGACTGGTGGGGGAATCTCGGCGACGGAATGCGCCAGCCGCTGGGCAGCGTCAGCTTCAGCCTGGAAGGCGGAGACGCCGATACCTATCCACTGTACCTCGACCTGAGCGTGCTCCGGACGCAGGCGGCCACGGTGACGGCGGCTTTCAGCAAACCGGAGATGCGGCTGGGCATGGTCGGTGAGCTGAATAATGTGAATGCCTCGACGCAGTTGCGCATCAGCAAAACGCGACAGGCCGATGAGGCCGCGCTGCCCTATGCGCTGACCTTCGAATCGGCCCAGCAGCAGGATAATCAATATCGTCTGCGCGCGTCGTCCGGTGAAGCTTATATCCCTTACCAGATCAGCGTGGGCGGCAAAGAAGTGGCGCCGGACAGCGCTTACCACGGACAGATCCCGGCGGGAGAGGCGACATCCGACGTCCTGGACGTGCAGTTTTCGCTACAGGGGCGCGCCACCCGCGGGCTGGCGGCGGGCGTACGGCTGCTGGATACGGTGACGGCGGTGATTACGCCGGGAAGCTAAAAGGAGCATCAGGATGCAATATCAATATTTGCCGGTAATACTGGCGGTGATGTTAATCAGCCCGCCCCTGGCGGCTGAAACGGTAAAAACCTCCATCGACGTGCAGGCGGAAATCAGCACCAGCGTACGCGTATATGTGGAGGGCAAAGATGTCACGAACAACGCTATCGCCCTCAAACTGCAGGATAAAGCCGGCTATATGTACGGCGTTACCCCGGTATTTCAGTTTGTCGGCAATGCCAGCGGCGTGTCCCTGTCGTTGCAGGCGCCGGCCAGCGGCGGCCTGGTATCGGAAAATAACGACATCATGAAGATCAATACCGCCTGGATCCGGGTCGACGGCGGTGAGGTTTCCACCTCGTATCCGCTGAATAACCAAAAGGTGTACCCAACCCTGCAGGATATTGACGACCCGCAAAAAGGGGTGAAGGTGCGCTTTTCATCCGCCCAGCGCAGCGAAACTTACCCACTGGGAAGCTATAGCGGAACCTATGAGGTGATCGTGACGCCATCGATATAGCATCACTCGCGGCGTGTCAGCCATGCAAGTCAACGCAGCCCTGGCGGGCTGCGAATTCCTTAATCCTTTAACGCCGCGCCGTGGGTTTTGATCACCTGCTGATACCACCGGAAGCTGTCCTTGCGGCTGCGGTTCAGCGTGCCGGAGCCGTCCTGGTTCAGGTCGACGTGGATAAAGCCGTAGCGCTTGCCGACCTCCGCCTTGGAGGCGCTGATCAAATCTATCGGTCCCCATGAGGTATAGCCCATCAGCTCAACGCCGTCGTCGATTGCCTCGCGCACCTGCACCAGATGGTCGTTCAGGTAGCTGATGCGGTAGTCGTCGTGGATCTGGCCGTCGGCGGCCGGCTGGTCATTGGCGCCCAGGCCGTTCTCCACGATAAACAGCGGCTTCTGGTAGCGATCCCACAGCGTATTGAGCAGCGTGCGCAGGCCGAGCGGGTCAATTTGCCAGCCCCACTCGGAGCTTGCCAGGTGCGGGTTGGGCACCATATCCAGAATATTGCCGCGCAGCTTCTCCACCAGCGCCGGATCGGCGGTGACGCAGCCGGTCATATAGTAGCTGAAGGAGATAAAGTCGACGGTGTGGCGCAGCGCCGCCAGATCTTCCGGGGTAATCTGCAGGCTGATGTCCTGCTCGCGGAAGTAACGCTGCATATAGCCGGGGTAGGCGCCGCGGCACTGCACGTCGCCAAAGAACAGCCAGCTGCGGTTGTCCTGCAGCGTGGCGAACACGTCCTCCGGCTTGCAGGAGAGCGGATAGGTCAGGCCGCCCAACAGCATATTGCCGATGCGCGCGTCCGGAATCAGCTCGTGGCAGGCCTTCACCGCCAGGCCGCTGGCCACCAGCTGGTGATGAATGGCCTGATACACCGCCGCGCGGCTGCTGCCTTCCGGCAGGCCGACGCCGGTCATCGGCGCGTGCAGCGACATATTAATCTCATTAAAGGTCAGCCACAGCTTGACCTTGTCGCGGTAGCGGCTGAACACCGTGCGGGCGTAATGCTCAAAGAAGGCGATGACTTTACGGTTGCCCCAGCCGCCGTAGTTCTCCACCAGCCCCCAGGGCATCTCGTAGTGCGACAGCGTCACCATCGGCTGAATATTGTGGCGCGCCAGCTCATCGAACAGCTTGTCGTACCAGGCCAGGCCGGCTTCGTTCGGTTCCTGCTCGTCGCCCTGCGGGAAAATACGCGACCAGGCGATGGAAACCCGCAGGCAGCTGAAGCCCATCTCGGCGAACAGGGCGATATCTTCCGGGTAGCGGTGATAAAAATCGATGGCGACGTCTTTAATACTGAAGTCGCCGGGCGTGCGTTCGCGCACCGGGCCGAACACCCCGTTCGGCATCACGTCCGAGGTCGACAGCCCTTTGCCGTCCTCCAAATAGGCGCCTTCAACCTGGTTGGCCGCCAGCGCGCCGCCCCATAAAAAAAATCGTCCGGGAATGTCTTAGTCATGGTTATCTCCTTTGTTGTTGCGCGTAACGTGCAGAAATGCCGCACCCGCTCGTACATCAGGGGTCGGGCTGACGCTCTCCACGCCGGCGTAGTCCTCACTGTTGCTGATAATCACCGGGGGTGCTGAGATCGTAGCCGGCGCGCAGGATCGCCTCGCGGTCAAACTCCACCAGCAGATCGCCGGGGCTATTTTGTCGCCCTCTTTGATATGGGCGGTAAAGTGCTCACCGTTCAGTTTTACCGTGTCGATGCCGACGTGGATCAGCACCTCGATGCCGCTGTCGCTCAGCAGGCCGAGGGCGTGTTTTGGTGGAAAACAGCGACGCCACCTCGCCATGGAACGGCGCCACCACCCGCCCTTCGGCGGGAATGATCGCTGCGCCCTGGCCCATCAGGCCGCTGGCGAAGGTCGGGTCCGGCACCGTATCCAGCGCGACGGCGACGCCGGTCAGCGGCGCCAGAACTGCGTCCGCGTCGGCCAGCGCCGTCGGCGTCGTCTCGGCGGCGGGCTGCGCCGGCAGGCCGGCAAACAGCGTCAGCAGCGCGGCGAGGGTAAACGACAGCGCCACGCCGGCCATCGCGCCCCATACCGTGGCGTCCGGGCCGCTCGGCGGGATCATCTGCGCCAGCGCAAAGATGCTGGCCAGGCCGAGGGAGTACACCTTGCTCTGGCTGAAGGCGACAATCGCCCCGCCCAGCGCGCCGCCGACGCAGCCGAAAATAAACGGGCGGCGGTTCGGCAGGGTGACGCCGTACACCGCCGGCTCGGTAATGCCGAACACGCCGGCGACGGCGCCGGAGCCGGCCAGCGTCTTCAGGCGCGGGTCGCGGGTTTTCAGGAACACGCCGAGCGCGGCGCCCACCTGGCCGAACACCGCCGGCAGCAGGATCGCCATCATCGGGTCATAGCCCAGCACCGCCACGTTGTTCATCATCAGCGGCACCAGTCCCCAGTGCAGGCCGAAGATCACGCACACCTGCCACAGCGCGCCGAGAATGCCGCCCGCCAGCCACGGCGCAAAGTGGTAGACGCGCTGGAAGCCGGCGGCCAGCAGCTCGCCCAGCCCGGTGGCCAGCGGGCCGATGGCCAGAAACGTCAGCGGCACCACCACCGCCAGGCAGATCAGCGGCGTGAAGAAGTTTTTCACCGCCGACGGCATCACCTTGTTGCACTGGCGCTCCAGCCAGCAGCAGAACCAGGCGGAGGCGATAATCGGGATCACCGACGAGGCGTAGTTAATCAGCACCACCGGGATGCCGAAGAAGCTCAGGGATTCTCCACCGGCGGACGCCTGAAAGGCCTCCAGCATCAGCGGGTGCACCAGCGCGCCGCCGACCACCATGGTCAGGAACGGGTTGCCGCCGAATTTTTTCCCGGCGGTGTAGCCCAGCACGATCGGCAGGAAGTAGAACAGCGCGTCGCTGGCGGCGAACAGCATGCGGTAGGCGCCGCTGCTCTCGTTCAGCACGCCGCCCGCCAGGCTGAGCGCCAGGCAGCCTTTCAGAATGCCGCAGGCCGCCATCACGCCGAGGAACGGGGTGAAAATGCCGGACACCACATCGATAAAGCGCGCCAGCAGCCCGGATTTTTCCTGCGACGGCGGCGCGGCGGCCGGCTCGTCGTCCAGCCCCGCGGCGCGGCAGACTGCCTGATACACCTCGTGCACGTGGTTGCCGATCACCACCTGAAATTGCCCGCCGCTTTCAACCACCATAATCACGCCGGGGTTATTTTTTAGCCCTGCGGCGTCCGCCTGCGCCGGGTCGCTGAGTTTAAAGCGCAGCCGGGTGGCGCAGTGCACCAGGCTGATGATGTTTTCCCGCCCGCCGACACCTTGCAGAATGTCGCCGGCCAACTCCTGATAGTTCATAGTGATTCCTGTTGCTTGGCCCCGGGCATCGCGTCAGGGCGTTTCCTTGGTGAGTCCTGGCTGAGGCTGAATAAAATGCAAAAAAAAACCTAAGAAACCTGCGCGCCGTAATGGCGACAGGTCTCTTAGGTTTTGCCTGAATCAGTAACAATCCCAGAATGGGAGCAAAATACCCCCGGCCATGTCTAGCGTCCAGCGGGCAAAACATTATTCTGTGATGAGGATCAAGATATAATCGCGGACGAGCGCCGATTACCGGCGGGTGAATAGAAATATCCGATATTTTTCCGGGCGTGTATTATTATTTTTTTTAACGTCACCAAGGGTGGAAATAAATAACTATTCTTTTAACGCGTTATTTTTATACGGGCCGCTAGCCGGGGGCGGATGATATGAGAACGATCACATTTCAGCCGCAAGGACATAAAAATGGCGTGTTATTTTATTCCGCTTGGTGTTAACTTGCCGCCAGTTGGATTGTTACTGTTTCTTACAGGCAAAACCTACGCCGGATATCTGAATGCCGCCGCTGTTACCCTGCCGGCCTTCGCTATCCGGCGTAGGTTTTTTTGTTTCTGCTCTGCACCAGGGAAAACTTTACCTCAGGAAGGAATTAAAAAATGAAAAAATGGTTAGCGGCACTGATTTTATGCACCAGTACGGCGGTCGGCGCGGCGGAAAATACGCCGCCGCAGACTGACGAGGCGATCACCATCTATTTCGCCCGTCATGGCAAAACGCTGTTTAACACCTTCGACCGCGTTCAGGGCTGGGCGGATTCGCCGCTGACCGAAGACGGCATCCGCGTGGCGCGCTATCTGGGCGAGGGGCTGAAGGGCATCAAGTTTGACAGCTATTACTCCAGCGACGCCGGCCGCCAGCGTGAAACCATGGCGGTGATTTTACGCCAGGCGGGCGTCAAGGATTACCAGCTGATCGAGCTGCCCGGCCTGCGCGAGGCCTTCTTCGGCGGCTTTGAGGGCGGCTGGAATAAAGATATGGCGGACGCCGGCGCGCGGCAGCTGGGGATGAAGGACGGCGGCGAGCTGTTCAGTAAAATGAAGGCGGGCGAGCTGACGCAGGACCAGAGTCAGAACGCGCTGGCCGCGGCGGACCCGAAAGGGCTGACGGAAAACTACCAGCAGGTGAAGCAGCGCACGCAGGCGGCGCTGCATACCATCGTGGATAACGCCAAGGCACGCGGTGAGAAGAACGTGCTGGCGATCTCCTCCGGTACCTCCATGCAGATTATGATTTCCGACCTGACCACGGATCCGGCCAGAAACAAGCCGCTGTCCAACGCCGCGGTGGTCAAAGTGGTTTATCAGAACGGTAAATATACGGTGCCGGAAATTGGCTCGATGAAATATGTCGAAGCCGGTAAGCAGGCGTTAGATAATAATAAATAATTATAAATACAATTAAACATTACAAGGACGAATAGGCCAGGGGAAATACTCCTGGCCGGGGTTGCTACGATTATACTCTGGGGATTAATAATGAAACTTAATTTATTAACCATCGCGTTAGCGGTATGGGTTATTCCCGTCTGCGCCTGGTCGTCAGTCGATACGCGGATGCAGGAAAAGGATGTTATTGACCGGGTGCTGGCGGACCCTTTTTTTAATCAGTCGCAGATGACGCTGTCGCTGAAAAATTACTGGAAATATCTGAAGGAAGACAACACCGATCCGAAAAAGGTGCATAACGCCTGGGGGCAGGGCGTAGCCGTGGATTATCAGTCCGGCTATTTTGCCGATACCCTTGGCGTGGACGTCACCTATTATGGTGCGGTCAAGCTGGGGGCCAGCGATTATTTCAACACCCGCGGCGTGCTGTATAACAACGGCAGCGGCAATGATAAAAGTAACGCCGAAGGCTACAGCAAATTCGGCCAGCGCAACCTGAAGCTGAAATCCTCGCTGGCGGGCGCGCAGCTGCACGCCCGCTGGGGCTGGCAGACGATGAAAAACGTCGGCGTAATCTCCAACTCTACGCGCCTGTCGCCCATTACCTATCTGGGCTGGCTGGGCTCGGTCAACTATGATGCGCTGACCCTGCGCGGCGCCTATATCGAAAGCTCCATGGACCGTAACTCGCCGGATAAAAAGCGTTTTCAGACCAATAGCGGCAACTATATCAACCACATCGCCAGCGGCGACCTGCTGTGGAAAAGCGACGGACTGAGCCTGCAGTACGGCTACGGTGAAAGCGATAACTATCTGCGCCGCCAGTTGCTGATAGCCCAGCTGATGCCGAGCAAACGGCTGAAAGTCGGCGCACAGGTTTACGGCACCCGCGCGCTGGAGGCGTACAAAGCGATGCCGGCCGGCAAGCGTGACTTCGATCGCAACGCCTGGCACTACACGCTGGAGGGCAGCTGGCGGGCGGACAATTGGAGCAGCAAGTGGGGGTTGGGCTACACCCAGGCCAGAAAAGAGCACGAGGTGGGGTTCTATCCGCGCCATATGAGTAAAAACTCCCGCGGCACCTTCGGTTCGATGGCGTTCGCCGGCGATGACTATATGCGCGACGGCGAGGTGATGCTGGCGAATATCTCGGACTATAAGCTGACGCCGGAGCTGGTGGTGGGCCTGGCCGCGATTGCCGGCCAGTTCAGCTACCGGGGCAATCACGTACGCAGCGGCGAGGTCAGCGCTTTTACCCGCTGGGCGCCTTCCCACGGCAAACTCAACAACCTGACCGTGTGGACCATGTTCGGCCCGGGTTGGTCGTATAAGGCCCGCGGCAAAACGCCGCTGTTGAACGAGGACGGCCGCTATATGCGTGCCCACACCCTCTCGTCCGAGGTGATTATCGAGTACAAATTCAAACTGTTCTGATCCGGACGCGATAGCGCCGGGAGGCGGCGGTTTTACCTGTCTGCCGGCGCGTTTTTTATTCGCGATCCCGCTCACGTTTCTCCCGCTGCAAATGCCAGCGCGCGGGGGAAAATGGTAAATTGCAGGCGTGGATTGTTACTGCTAAACGCAGGCAAAACCTGATTTCCTGGCGTTCGCCGGGGTCAGGTTTTTTTGTTTCCGGGGTTCAGATGAAAATCGCCAAAAATACTCAATAATAATGTGGTGGTGGTTCTGGGTGAGCATCAGCGTGAACAGGTGGTGATGGGGCGCGGGCTGGCGTTTCAGAAGCGCGTGGGCGATGTGCTGGATACGGCTCAGATTGAAAAGGTGTTTGCGCTGCAGAGCGACGAACTGGTCAGCCGCCTGGGCGAGCTGCTCAGCCAGATCCCGCTGGAGGTGATGACCGCCTGCGACCGTATTATCGAGCTGGCGCGCGCGCGGCTGGGTAAGCTGCAGGAGAGCCTGTATATCACCCTGACCGACCACTGCCACTACGCCATTGAGCGGCAGAAGAGCGGGCTGGCGATCAAGAACGCGCTGCTGTGGGAAACCCGGCGTCTCTATCCGAAGGAGTTTGAGCTGGGGCAGGAGGCGCGGGCGATTATCGCCCGGCGGCTCGGCGTGGAGCTGGACGAGGACGAGGCCGGGTTTATCGCCCTGCATCTGGTCACCGCGCAGCTGAACAGCGCCATGCCGGAGGTGATGCACGTCACCCGGGTGATGCAGGAGATCCTGCAGCTGGTGAAGTATCAGCTGCGGCTGGAGTACGATGAGGATTCCCTCAGCTACCAGCGCTTTGTTACTCACCTGAAGTTTTTTGCCCAGCGCATGCTGACGCGCACCGTGGTGCCGGATGACGACGTCACGCTGCATGGCGCGGTGAAGGACAACTACGCCAAGGCCTGGAAGTGCGCGGAGAAAATTGCGCGCCATCTGCGCGCCGGCTATCAGCGCGAGCTGACGACGGAGGAGATTATGTTTTTAACCATTCACATCGAGCGGGTGCGGAAAGAGGGCAATAAGAGAACGGATAACTGATCCTGCTGATACTTTTACCCGTTTTCCCCGGTTCTTAACGCACTCCACCTTATATGGCATGTCGGCAGCCGCTCTGCGCTATACCTTTCACACGCGCCGCTGTCTTAGAAAAACTCATCCAGCAGCCGGTAATACTCCAGCCGCGCCTCATCCGGCACGATGCCGTACGCCCGGAAAAACGGCGCCACCCAGTCGCTGCCCAGGTTGTAGCCAATGCTGCGCGACGCCAGAGCCAGATCCTGATAGCGGTCGGCACAGCCCAGCCGGCCGCAGTCGATAAAGCCGCTGAAGCGATCGCCGTCCGCCATCAGGTTGGGCAGGCACGGGTCGCCGTGGGTCACCACCCAATCTTCCGTCTCCGGCGCGGGACGCTCGGCCAGCAGCGTGGCGAACAGCTCGGCGGCGGATTTACCCAGCCGGCTGGCGTCGAAGTCCGACTCGTCCACCAGGCCGGCCTGCAGGTGCTGCTGCGCCAGCGGGATTTGCACGCTCAGGCGCTGGTCGAACGGGCAGTCGTGGTAAGGCAGGGCGTGCAGCCGGCGCAGCGCCTGCGCCATAATGGCGACCAGCCGTTCAGGCGGCAGCGTCGGCTCTGAGGCCAGGTCTCGTCCCGGCAGGGCGCTCATCAGCAGCCAGTGATGCTCGGCGTGGCGGGTAAACTCCACCACCTCCGGCACAGCCAGCCCCTGCCGACGCATCCACTTCAGCTTTTCCACCTCGGCCGGCAGCTCGCTGAACGCATCGGCCCGTTCCGATTTTAAAAACAGATCCCCAGCGTGCCGCCGCAGGCGGAAGACGTCCGCATCGGAGCGACCGATATGCTGCCGCTCAAGGCGGCCCTGTTCCAGCAGCGGCTGCCAGGTCGGGGGGAAGAGCGGGGTGTTTGGAGTATTTGCCATAAAATCCTCTGGAGGGATGTGCCGTTTGGTTGACCGTAGCCTATGCCGAGTTATTTCCTACGATAAGATGTAATATAACGAATATATAACCATCAGTTTAGAATTAATGGTTATAATATCTTAGCCATGTTAGAAAGCGATTAATTTATCATGTGGATAATATTGTACTTCTTGTTGTGATTTGTTTCTGTTATATATCATATGAATTCTTTGGTGTGAGATTTTATATGTTATTTAGTGTAATTGCAGAAATGGATGAATCGAAATGGGATGATAAGCCGGGAGAGGAGTACCATTTTCCGAAACGTTACGCCAAAATGCTTATATCTGGTACTCGGGTAGTTTACTACAAAGGTCGTTTGAGAGACCGGCGGTTTCGTGAGCAGCGCCTTTCTGATGAACCGCACTATTTTGCCATTGCCACTATAGCCAATGTTTACCCCGATCCTAATGCAAAACGGGGAGAGTTGTACGCCATAGTGAAAGATTTTCAACCGTTTACTCAGCCGCTATTAGCCAAAAACCACCAAGGCTATTTTGAAAAGATACCGGCTAACCGGCAGTCTAATTACTGGCGTGATGGTGTTCGTCCCATCGACCAAGGCACCTTTCAAACAATCATTGAGCATGCGCACCTTGGCTCTGTCATACAGCCAGAAGTAGATGTTGATACGGACGACAACACCCACTTAGAATCAGCGGCTAGCTATCGAGAAGGTGGAAAAATAAGCTACTTTAACACAAAATATGAGCGCGATCCGCAACTACGGCGTGCGGCAGTGAAGTTACATGGTGTTACTTGCTGCGCCTGCGGTTTTAATTTTAAAGCGTTTTATGGTGATTATGCTGAAGGGTTTATTCATATTCATCATATCCATCCTGTGTCGGAATTTGGTGGTGAGAAAGAGGTAAACCCTGTAACAGATTTAGTACCGCTTTGTGCTAATTGTCACAGTGTTATCCATCGTAGAAAAGATAGAACTCTGTCGGTCGATCAACTAAAAACGATGATTGCATTAAACAAGGATGTAAAAAAGTAGCATTGGGGAAGCAATGGGAAAGAAGTTAATATTGGTAGTCGCCGCCATCGGTTTACTCAGCGGTTGTTTTGGCGACAGGTTGGAGCAGCGTTATGCACCTGACTTGCCGCTCGAGGCTTCATTGCGCTCCGGTCAAGACGTCTGCATTTATCCGCCGCCAAAAGATGGCGAGCAGCAGGATACGCTGCTGATCGCGGGCGGTGCGGAAGACAAGCTGTTGGAGGTCGACGGACGGGCATTGGCGCAGGGCATTTGCGTGACTCCGCATGATTACCGCTTTCAGGCAGACCGGCCCTATAGCATGAGACTGAACTTTGTACCTGCAGAGGCGCGCCGGCAGCTGCAGGAGCGCTATGGCCGGACTTTTATCGCCAGGTTCAAAATCGTCGAGCAACATGGTCAGCGCCGGATTGAGAATCTGCCTGCGATAGACGGTAAACCGTAAGGGGATGCCCTGACGTCAACAGGGGCAGGATGTGGAAAATCCATATTCTGCTGTTGTTAATTGTCTTCTTAATTATTCCATTACTCTGAATGATACCGATATCAACAACCGCCTCCCTCTGCGGCCTGTTCAACCATTTCCGTCGGGTGAACTTTGCGGGGGCGCTTGCATGATCGCACCGGCTGCTGAGCTGCAGCTTTAACCATCGTGATTTTGGCAGCATGGGATGAAAATTTATATCAGGATAATTCACGTATTTCTTCAGGGTAAAATCCCCTATTTGTCGTGTTTTTAATACCTGTTGATACTTCTTTTAATCGGTTGTTTCTTATACAAACAATCAGAACGCCTAACCAATATTTCCATCTGCGGCGGCTTATGTCATCCTTGGCGCCCTGTTAAGTAAAAGGACCTTGCGTAATGCCTGATTTCTCCCGTTGCGCCTTTACCGAAGGCAGCGTCAAGCTGCCTG
This sequence comes from Serratia rubidaea, assembly GCA_901472405.1. Lineage (GTDB taxonomy): Bacteria > Pseudomonadota > Gammaproteobacteria > Enterobacterales > Enterobacteriaceae > Serratia_B > Serratia_B rubidaea. The sequence goes on from LR590463.1 coordinate 580,752, forward strand.
ACGGCTACCGCGATCGCAGCGTTAACGTGCTGCTGGCCGGGGATGATATTTCCCCCTCTCTGAATATTTCCCGTGATGCCCTGCTGGCGGAAGAAACGCTGGCGGATTACGTAACGCGTCAGCTGGCGACGCTGGCCGACGGCCTGAAGGGCTGGGTGCAAAAAAGTCGTGAGCCGGCGACGCTGGGCAATGGCGTGCTGAGCGGCGAATGCGTGCACGCCAGCTATATGCGCGACGGCAAACGCATCTGGCAGCGTCAGGCGGTGTTTGCCCTGCCGCAGGGGCAGGTTTTGGTCTTTACGCTGGCGCAGCCGCGCAAGCTGACGGCGCAGGATGAAGCGCTGTTGCAACAGGTATTAGCCAGCTACCAGCCGGCGGCGGACGCCGCCTCACAGGCGTAATAAAGGAGCAGGAACATGGGTGAAGCAGCGCGCGTCGGGGACAGCATCGGCCACTCCCATGCGCTGGCAGGGATGATTGGCGGCACGCTTATCGGCGGCCTGATTGCCGCCGCCGGCGCGGTGGCGGCGGGCGCCCTGTTTGTCGCCGGGCTGGCGGCCTCCTGCGTGGGCGTCGGCGTGCTGCTGATTGGCGCCAGCCTGGCGGTGGGCTACCTCTCCGGCGAGCTGGCCACCAAGGCGCGCGACGGCATTGCCGCCGCCGGTGCCGGCAGTCTGTCGCCCAAGGGCACGATACTGACCGGCTCCGGCAACGTGTTTATCAACGGCAAACCGGCAGCCATCGCCACCGTCAGCCGCGTGGTCTGCGAGGATGACGGCCCGAGCATGCAGATGGCGCAGGGCTCGGACAAGGTGTTTATCAACGGCTACCCGGCGGTGCGCAGCGGCGACAAGACCAACTGCGACGCGCAGGTGATGGCCGGCTCGCCCGATGTGCGCATCGGCGGCGGCACCGTCACCACGCTGCCCATCAAACCGGAAGTGCCCGACTGGCTGTATAAAATCTCCGACCTGACGCTGCTGTTCGCCGGCCTGATAGGCGGCGTCGGCGGCGCGGCCAGCAAGCTGGGGGCGCTCGGACGTATGCTCAGCAAGGCGCCGGGCATCAACAAGCTTGGCCGCGTGGCCTGCCGCGCCGGTGCATTGATGACCGCCACCGCAGCGACGGGCATTATCGCCCGGCCGCTGGACGTGGTCAGCGGGCAGAAGTTTCTCGACGGCGACGACGAGCTGGACTTTGTGCTGCCGTCGCGCCTGCCGGTGGCGTGGCAGCGCTACTGGCGCAGCGGCAACCCGGCGGAGGGCGTGCTGGGGCGCGGCTGGAGCCTGTTCTGGGAGAGCAGCCTGCAAATCTGGCAGGAAGGGCTGGTGTGGCGCGCGCCGTCCGGCGATTATGTCTCCTTCCCGATGGTGCCGCGCGGCCACAAGACCTACTGCGAAGCGGAAAAATGCTGGCTGATGCACAACGCCGACGGCAGCTGGCAGGTGTTCGACGTCAGCGAACAGGCGTGGCACTATCCGCGGCTGGAGGCGCAGCAGCCGAGCCGGTTGAGCATGATGACCGACGCCGTCGGCAACGCCACCTCGCTGTTCTATAACGACGCGGGGCAACTGAGCGAGCTGGTGGACAGCGCCGGGCAGCGTCTGGTCTGCCGCTACCTGACGACGGCCAACGGTGCGTTGCGGTTGGCGGCGGTAGCGTGGCAAAACGGCCAGGATGCACAGGTGCTGGCGAGCTACGGCTACGACGACGCGGGGCAGCTGGTCACCGTCCGCAACCGCGCCGGCGAGGTGACGCGGCGTTTTGGCTGGCAGGACGGGCTGATGGTCAGCCATCAGGACCAGAACGGCCTGCTGAACGAATACCGCTGGCAGGAGATTGACGGCCTGCCGCGGGTGGTGGCCTACCGCAACAGCGCCGGCGAGCAGCTGTCCGTCTATTATGATTTCGCCAACGGGACGCGCCGGGCGGTGCGTGACGATGGCAAACAGGCGCTGTGGCAGCTGGACGATGACGACAACGTCGCGCAGTTCACCGACTATGACAGCCGTCGCTACGGCCTTATCTACGCGCGCGGCGAACTGTGCAGCGTGGTGCTGCCGGGCGGTGCGCAGCGGCAGAGCGAGTGGGATCCGTACGGCCGCATGCTGAGCGAGACCGACCCGCTGGGCCGCACCACCACCTACCAATATTCCCGCAACAGCGGCCGCCTGTTCTCGGTCACCTGGCCTGACGGCAGCCAGGCGTTCCAGCACTGGGACGAGCAGGGGCGTCTGGTCAGACAGACGGACGCGCTGGGGCAGAGCACGCATTACCATTACCCGGACCCGGAAGAGAGTCTGCCGGAGCGCATCACCGACGCGCTGGGCGGTGAGGTGCAGCTGGTCTGGAACGCACAGGGGCAGCTGACGCGCCATACCGACTGTTCCGGCAGCGTCACCGCCTACACCTATGACGCGCTGGGCCAGCTGACGCATCGCACCGATGCGGAAGGCCACCTGACCCGCTACCGCTGGGACGATGCCGGCCGGCTGCAGCAGCTGCTCCATCCGGACGGCAGCGACGAGCAGTTTGACTGGAACGCGCAGGGCCAGCTGGCCGCGCACCGGGACCCGCTCGGCAGCGAGACGCGCTGGCAGTACACCCCGCTGGGCCTGCCGGACAGCATCACCGACCGCATCCAACCGCACGCGTTGTTATCACTACGGCCCGCGCGGCTGGCTGATGCGGCTGGAGAACGGCAACGGCGCCGACTATCAGTTCAGCTACGACGCGGCAGGCCGCCTGCAGGTGGAACAGCGGCCGGACGGGCAGCGCCGTTACTACCATTACGGCGCCGACGGGCTGCCGACGACGCTGCTGGAAACCGGCGCACCGGCCGCTGATGGCGCCGTGGCAGAGCGGCGGCAGCACTTCCGCTTTGATGAGGCGGGCCAGCTGACGGCTCGCACCACCGACAGCGCCGAATGGCGCTACGACTACGACGCCGGCGGGCGGCTGACGACGCTGACGCGCACGCCGACCGCCGCCGGTGCGGCGCTGGGCATCGAGCCGGACAGCATCCGGCTGCGCTACGACCGCGCCGGTAACCTGCTGAGCGAGCAGGGCGTCAACGGCGAGCTGCAGTATCAGTGGGATGCGCTGGGCAACCTGCAGGCGCTGACGCTGCCGCAGGGCGACCGGCTGCAGTGGCTCTATTACGGCTCCGGCCACGCCAGCGCCATCAAGTTCAATCAGCAGCTGGTGAGCGAGTTCAGCCGCGACCGGCTGCACCGGGAGACCGGACGTACGCAGGGGGCGCTGCACCAGCGGCGGCAGTACGACGCGCTGGGCCGCCGCAGCTGGCAGAGCAGCGGTTTCAGCCACGGGCAACTGACGAAACCGGAAGACGGCGTACTGTGGCGGGTGTACCACTACAGCGGCCGCGGCGAGATAGCCGGCGTCGACGACGCGCTGCGCGGAGAAATCCGCTACGGCTACGATGCGGAAGGACGCCTGCTGCAGCACCGCGAGGCGCAGCAGGGCAAGCCGGGCCACCGCCTGCAGTACGACATGGCGGATAACCTGCTGGGCTCGCAGAGCGCCAGCCGCACGCTGGAGGAGCAGTTGCCGCCGGCGCCGCTGGGGGACAACCGGCTGACGCACTGGCAGCAGCTGTTCTACCGTTACGACGCCTGGGGCAACCTGATAAGCCGGCGCAACGGGCTGTACGAGCAGCACTATGTCTATGATGCGGACAACCGGCTGACGGCGGCGCACGGTCGCGGCCCGCAGGGCGAGTTCCGGGCGCAGTATCACTACGATGCGCTGGGCAGGCGCACGCGCAAGCAGGTGGACTACAAGGGTAAGGCGGCGCAGAGCACGCGTTTCCTGTGGCAGGGCTACCGGCTGTTGCAGGAGCAGCGGGACGATGGCACGCGCCGCAGCTGGAGCTACGAGCCGGACAGCCCGTGGACGCCGCTGGCGGCCATCGAACAGGCGGGGGAGAGCAGGCAGGCGGATATTTTCTGGCTGCACAGCGAGCAGAACGGCGCGCCGCTGGAAGTGACGGACGGCGAGGGCGGGCTGCGCTGGTCGGGGGATTACGACACCTTCGGCAGGCTGAAGGGACAGACGGCGGCGGGCATCATGCAGCGCCGGGGAGCAGCCTATGAGCAGCCGCTGCGCTACGCCGGACAGTACCAGGATAGCGAGAGCGGCTACACTATAATCTGTTCCGCTACTATGAGCCGGAGGTAGGTCGCTTTACTACCCAGGACCCGATAGGGCTGCAGGGTGGGCTGAACCTGTACCAGTATGCGCCGAACCCGTATGGGTGGGTGGATCCGTTGGGGTTGACTGCTTGTTCTATTAAGGCCGGACGTAATCGCCGAATGGCGATGAATAAAGCGAAGGATACGGCTGGAATTCCTAGATCACAGCAACATGAAAGTCATTGGCAGATAGGTAATGATCGTAGAAAGCAGGGGTATAGTAATTATATTTATTCTGAAAACCCGGCAGAGCATGGGAAATTTTACCAATATAGAAATGCTGAGGGGCATAAAGTTGTAGTGGTAGAACATACGAGCGATCCGAGAAACAAGATTGGTGATGCACATTTCCATGCCGGCAGAGCAAAAACATCACCGCACACTTATGATTTTAAGACCGAAAGGTATGGTAAGGTTCCGGCGGATAGTTCAGGAGACCATCACATATATTATGATTATGACTAAAAATGAAGCTCTTAAGAAAAAGATTGCCTTACAGAAAACAAAGGTTTTTTTGAGAAAAATTAATGGTGTCAGTAACGTTGAAGTCATTGACGTTGATGTGTTGGATTTAGTGGCGTATCGTGCTAAACAAAAAGAGATTTTCAGTTATGATAGTGACCTTGAGCCAATAGCTGATTTTTCTTTAGATAACTCTAATGATGCTATTGTTCAATGGCAATCGGATTGTCTAAAGAGTGTTATAGGAAAGAGTTTGTTATTTGAGATTAATGATTATTTTTTTGTAAGATTGAAATTATTCAATGTGTTTGATTTTTTGGTAAGTCTTTATCTTGAAAATGGTAATAGGGATCTGGTTGTTTTTATTGAATCACCATCGCAGATGTTAGCCTTCAATGAAGAGGAATATGCTATTTATTTTTATGATAAATTAATATAGAAGGTTGTTTAAGGATGTTGGAACCATTGATGTCTAGTTTTCTGGAGGCATTGGATGCGATAGATTTATCTATCCACGGATATAAAACATTTATATGCTTAGGGGATTTTTAAAGAATGAATAATAGAATTAAACCGTTCTTAATTGTATAACGCCAGAAAGATCTTTTCAGCTCTTTCTGGTTCTATGAACTGCGCGGAGAAATTCGCTACGGCTACGATGCGGAAGGACGCCTGCTGCAGCACCGCGAGGCGCAGCAGGGCAAGCCGGGCCACCGCCTGCAGTACGACATGGCGGATAACCTGCTGGGCGCGCAGAGCGCCAGCCGCACGCTGGAGGAGCAGTTGCCGCCGGCGCCGCTGGGGGACAACCGGCTGACGCACTGGCAGCAGCTGTTCTACCGTTACGACGCCTGGGGCAACCTGATAAGCCGGCGCAACGGGCTGTACGAGCAGCACTATGTCTACGATGCGGACAACCGGCTGACGGCGGCGCACGGCCGTGGCCCGCAGGGCGAGTTCCGGGCGCAGTATCACTACGATGCGCTGGGCAGGCGTACGCGCAAGCAGGTGGACTACAAGGGCAAGGCGGCGCAGAGCACGCGTTTCCTGTGGCAGGGCTACCGGCTGTTGCAGGAGCAGCGGGACGATGGCACGCGCCGCAGCTGGAGCTACGAGCCGGACAGCCCGTGGACGCCGCTGGCGGCCATCGAACAGGCGGGGGAGAGCCGGCAGGCGGATATCTTCTGGCTGCACAGCGAGCAGAACGGCGCGCCGCTGGAGGTGACGGACGGCGAGGGCGGGCTGCGCTGGTCGGGGGATTACGACACCTTCGGCAGGCTGAAGGGACAGACGGCGGCGGGCATCATGCAGCGTCGGGGCGCAGCCTATGAGCAGCCGCTGCGCTACGCCGGACAGTACCAGGATTGCGAGAGCGGGCTACACTATAATCTGTTCCGCTACTATGAGCCGGAGGTTGGGCGTTTTACTACCCAGGATCCGATAGGGCTGCAGGGTGGGCTGAACCTGTACCAGTATGCGCCGAATCCACTGAACTGGATCGACCCTATGGGGTTGAGTACTGTTCCGCTATCATTTAAAGCACAGTTTAGAGCAGCTAAGAGAGCGCTAAAAATACCTAAAAATACAAATACACCTCGCCCTGTGAAGGTTTTTGATAACCGTTATGAAAATCGGACAGTGTGGCCATTTGAGGTCGATGGTGAGAAAAAGTACATTATAATGCATGAAGAGGATAAGTTTGGACGAGGTCCCCATTTGCATACAGCTGATGCTTTGCATGGAGATCCATTAGAGCCACGGATGAGATATAATCAACACCCAGGACATTATCCTGAAGACTTTTCAGGTATAAAAGATATTAAAAATAAAGGAGGTAAAATATGTCCGTGACACTTAAAGAAAGGCTTAAAGTTGCCAAAAATGAAAAGCAAAAAAAGATAATCATTAAAGATATTTGTGATGAGATTTTAATTTGTGATTCGGATGTCTCGTTTGTGGATGTTAGTTATAATGATCTGTTGTCCCCTTTGTGTGGGCATGATGTTCAGTCAATTGGGTTTGAGGTTGATGATAAATTATTATTTGATAGGTTTGTTTGTTTTTTAAATGAGAAGCGTGTTAGTGGTGATGCTTACTTTTATATATCGAAAGAAGATTCTTATCATGTTATAAAAGTTAACATTTCATATTTCATATCTAATCCAGCTTTTTTTTTGGAGGTTGAAAGGCGGAAATAATGGAAAAAGTGACTGCATATTAGTATCCGTAAATGGGACGTTCGGGTTCTGTAAGCTATATACTGAATATAACTATGAGTTGGTTGAATGGGGGTGATTAATACCAGCCGGTGGTAGAGGTTGGTCGCTTTACTACTCAGGATCCGATAGGTTGCAGGGCGGGCTGAACTTGTACCAGTATGCGCCTAATCCGTATGGGTGGGTGGATCCGCTGGGGTTGAGCTGTGGGAGCTTTACAAAGAATCCTGACGACATCCATTTCATGCAAAGTTCAATCAATAATCAAACGGGTGAGTATACCGTTCTCAATAACGCAGCGGCTCTTAAAAACGGTACTCTTAAGCCTACCGATTTACCGGCAATTAAGATCTGGCAAGACTCGAGCGGAAAATTATGGACTCTGGATCACCAGAGGCTTGCCGCATTCAAGCTGTCAGGGCTGAAAGAAGTACCGGTTCAGTGGGCTACGGAGAAGGAAATTGCCGGTCAAATGTGGAAGATAACCACAAGAACTGAATGGTTAAGGTGTCATTCTTAAAATGGGTGATGGTATTAAGAGAATTATAGGTGGTTGAAATGTTGGATTATTTATTACCAGTTAGCAGTAAAGATGGACTTGTTAAACTTATATTGGCTCTGGCGAAAGATCTTAAAGACAACCCAGATGAATGGGAAAATAAAGATCTCGGTTCTTATCTTGAAGCTATAGCTTCATGGATAGAAGATATGGATGGGTATTATGAAAATACTAACCAGCCGTTACCAAAGGATACGAACTGGAAAGTTTTTGCAGATATTTTAATGGCTGCAAAAGTCTACGAATAATAAAAGTGGAAAGATCTTCCTTATCCTTCCGGCTTTTTGTTTTAGCCGTCTCCAGTATGCGCCTCATCCGTATGGGTGGGTGGATCCGCTGGGACTGACCAGTTGTTAAAATTTTGCTGATAAAGATAAATTAACTTCCCACTTCAAAAAGCATGGTGGAGAATTTAGAGCCAAATCAGATCAAGAATATTTAGATATTGGTCGTAACATAATAAAAAATGGTCATAAAGTCCAATATAATTATAAAGGTGAGCTAAGAACTGGTTACGTTTCTTATATGGGAAATACATCAAAAGGTGCAACAAAAGTTGGCTTTGTTGGAACCAACTCTGATGGATATATAACCACGATTCACACTAAGAGTGGAAAGGATATCTGGAAAACTCTAAATGGTAATGCTAAGGATAATGTTATAAACGTTGTTCCAAGAAATGCGGAAGGATTATAGAATATGAAATATTATGCAAAAGTTATCTCATTGAGTGATAATATTGAAGAGGAAGTTTTATTGTCTTTAGGAGAAAAGGAACTTTGCTGCTTTATAGATAGTGCTCCATACAAACTCGTTGAAGGCTGCGTTTATCTCATTGATCTAAATTTATCTTTTGTCGATGATGAATCAATGGTCGAGTCGGAAGATAAAAAAATATCCATAAAGAGAATAGATGATGGTTTTTCATATGAAATAGTCGGGTTTGTGTCAGAAAACAAATTAATTACAGATGGTGTTATTTTTGATGATGAGTTATTACTTGACTATGTGTATCTTGATTCAAATTATGTAAAGGTTACGCCAGACAGAATTGGTGTTTCTTTTTTATAGGTGGTTAAAAATAGCCGAAAGTGTTCCATAATTCTTCTGGATATTTTATTTAACTAAGAGCCTCTTGCTAAACCTAGTTGAGCACCTTTTCGGGTCTACAGACAGCTGGAGCTACGAGCCGGACAGCCCGTGGACGCCGCTAGCGGCCATCGAGCAGGCGGGGGAGAGTTGGCAGGCGGATATCTTCTGACTGCACAGCGAGCAGAACGGCGCGCCGCTGGAGGTGACGGACGGCGAGGGCGGGCTGCGCTGGTCGGGGGATTACGACACCTTCGGTAGGCTGCAGGGACAGACGGCGGCGGGCATCATGCAGCGCCGGGGCGCGGCCTATGAGCAGCCGCTGTGCTACGCCAGACAATATCGGTTGTCTTCGCTTTACCCGTCGTTGATCATTATCCTTCCGGCGTCAGGCTATGACGTCAGTATTACGACGCTTAAAACTGCCACTGCAGGGTGAAGCCGAGGTTAACCGGGCTGGTGTCGAACCCCTTGGGTTTGGCGAGCGGCGCGCCGACAAAGGCGTCGTAGCTGACCCGGCCGATCCGACCTCTGAGGCCGAGCACGCCGCCCGCCAGATGCCCGCGGGAAAAATCGTTATCGCCGCCGCTCACCCGGCCGTAGTCCATCCCCAGGTACAGCTGCTGATTATATTTGGGCAGATTCAGGTTCAGGTCGTTGCGCAGCACGTAGCCGCGGTTGGCCGACAGGTTGTATTCGCCGTCGAAACCGCGCACCGTCCAGCGGTTGCCGATGCTGAACTGATCCTGCGTCGCCAGGCGGTCGCGGCTGTGCTGCTGCTGATAGCGCGGCTGATAGCTCATTGACTGCCCGAGCAGAATAAACGGCACGGAGGCGCTGATATCCAGATTGACGGCGCGGCTGTGCGGGCTGGCGGCGGCCTGCTGCCTGGCGCCGAACCAGGAGGTGTTGCGCTGGTAGCTGACCATCGCGTCGACGATGGAGCGGCCGATATAGTGGCGGTGATTCAGCCTGACGACCGCTTTGGTGACCTTGCGCTCCCGAATGCCCAGCTTGATGTCATTGACAAAATAACTGGCGTCGTTTTTTAACAGCTGAACGCTGGCCGTGGTTTTCTGGCTGGCGTTGCGGTACAGCAGGCGGTTGACCTTCAGGCTCAGGTTGCGGCTTTTGCCCTGATACTGCAGGTCGGCCCAGGTGCCGCTGATCCGCTGCAGATATTCACTGCGGCTGGCGTACATATCCAGTGACCAGAAGCCATAAGGCACCGAATAGTACAGCGAGCGGTTTTTGGAGTTGCGCCACTTTTGCCCCGCCAGATCGCGGCCAAAGGAGACATAAAACAGATCGTTCAGCGAGGTCGGGTTATCCAGATAGAACGCCATACCGCCCTGATAGCGCCCGGTATAGCGGCTGCCGGCGTCGTCGAACCAGCCGCCGACCCGCCAGAAAGAAGGCTGGCTGCGTGCGATCTCGATATCGGTTTCCCCCTCACGTTCCCCGGGGCGCAGAACCACGTTGGCGTCGGCGCCGGGAATACGCTGGATATTCTCCAGCCCCTGCTCAATGGCGCGTAAATCCAGAATATCGCCCTTATGGTCCGGGAAGGTGGTGTACAGGTTGGCGTATTTATCGCTGTCTTCGCTGAAGGCGATATTGCCGACTACGCCGGGTAAAATAGTCAGCGTCAGCACGCCGGCGTTGAGATCCTGCCGGGGTGCCACCACGCGGGTGGTGATGTAGCCGTGGCGGATAAGCTTGTTTTGCAGGGCGGCGGCCAGCGTGCGGACCCCCTGAATGCCGAGGCAGCGCCCCTCGGCCTGGGCGCTGAGTTTACGCAGCGGCAGCCAGTGCGGAATTTTATCGTCTTTATTCAGTATTACCTGCGCAATCGCGAAGCAGTTGGCCTCCTGGGGGAAGTTTATCTGCGTACTCTTCGCCTCGCCGCTGTCGGATGCGCGCACGTCTTTCCCCTGCGTTTCCAACTGGCTGTAGCGCGCTTTTTCCTGTTCCTGCTGATGGCTGCTCTGCTGTTCCATCAACCGTCCGCTTTCCGCACCCTGAGCAAGGGGAATAAAAAAGGCCAATAGCAGGGGAGCGGAAAAATAAACGCGCATGTTGTTCATATCCTTTTGTACTTTTAGAGCATCCGTGCGCCATCTGGCGGCCTGTTGTCGCGGGAGTGCGTCGCCCGACGAAAATATTGAGGTAGCGTTGGGGCTGGGGTTCGCAAGGCGGCCTCAACGAGGCCGCCTGCGTTGATGGACGCTTATTTGTGAATGGTGATATTGCCGTTCACTGCGCCGCTGTTGGTGAAGGTGCCGGACTTGTCCAGCACCAGTTCAACGCCGTTAGGGCTGTCGACCAGCGCATTTTTGTGGTTGGTAAAACTGCGGCTGTTAATCACCGTTTTACCGTTGGCGGAGGCCAGCGTACCGTAGTTGGCAACGCCGCCTTTCTCGATGTCAATGCGGATACCCTCTTTGCCGCTCAGCTTGCCGCGGTGGGCGTAACCGCTGCTCAGCGCCAGCGTCGCTTCGCCTTCGGCATTGATTTCGCCGCCGGTGTTGGTGAGCGTACGGGCGTCAATCACTACGTCTTCAGCCGCGTTGATCAGGCCAGTGCTGTTATTGAGCGTTGCAGCGCGCATCATGATGCTGCCGTCGCTTTCAATCAGGCCGCCGACGTTGCTCAGGGTTGAAGAGGCGTGGGTGATAATGTTGCCCTTGGAGATAATTTTCCCTTTGCCGTTGCTGATGGAACTGGCAACCAGCGTCATACCGCCCTTACCGCTGAACAGCCCGGCTTCGTCGGTGTTTCTGGCGTTGTTGGTATTAATGATGCTGCTGCCGTTGGCGTTGATATTCAGGTGGTTGTCAGCCATGATGCGCCCGGTGCTGTTATTGACGCCGAGGCTGTGGATCGAGACATCGTTACCGCCGCGAATGACGCCGGACTGGTTGTTCAGCGCGCGTTGGTGGGTATTAATCGTCACGTTTTCCGTCGACTGAATGACGCCGGCGTTATTTGTCAGCGTGCCGGTGTCCAGGGTCAGTTCACAGCAGGCCTCAATGCTGCCGCGGGTATTATTCAGGTGGTAGCCGCCGGTATTAATATCAATGCCGCCCAGCTCACTTTTGATCATGCCGCCGGTGTTATTCAGGCTGTTAGAGGAAATAACGACGCCCTCTTTGCCGTGGATAACGCCGCTGATGTTATCCAGCGTTCGGTTAAAACCGTAATGGTAAGGATCGTGACGCATATTAACGGTGCCCTGGCTGTGAACCTTGCCGTTTCTATTGTCGATGTGGCCACTGACGAGGTTGATATCGCCATCCGCCAGCAGTTCGCCGCCGACGTTGTTCAGCTTGCTCTTGGCCAGATTGATGTTGAGATCGTTGCCGGCGCTGATCACGCCGTTTGCCGTGTTGTTTAACGCGCGGCCGCTGGCGTAGTAGTAACCGGCATGACGATTGCGTCCCCGCGTGGTGTCGATATTGACGTCATGGTGTGCGGAGATGACGCCTTTGTTTTCCAGCACGCCGTCGGTGGTGATGTTGAGGTCGCCTGTCATGGCGCCGATGGTGCCGGCGTTACGAACCCCGACGCCATGGTCGGTGCTGACCAGCGTAATTTTATTGGCGTACATCCCGCCTAGTTTGGCGACGTCGATGCTGATTGCCGGCTTGACGCCGCCCGGCGTCAGCTCATTGATCTGCGTATTGTCCGCGTTGACGTTGTTGCGTCCGGCGGTGATTTTCAGATCCTTGGCGACGATATCGGCGTTAATCTGCACCGCGCGCGCAATGATATCGGTATAGTCGGCATCGGTGGTGTTCAGGCCGTCGCCATTGATGATCACGCGGCCTTTATCCACGGTGTAGCCCAGCAGTGTGCCGTTGGCGACCTGGGCTTTACCGGTGGTCAGGGTGGCGCGGTCGGCGTTGATAAAGCCGCAGCCGCTGCAGGTGATGCCCGACGGGTTGGCGACAATCACCTGCGCCTTATCACCGGCGACTTCGATCAGGCCGTTCAACTGGCTGGCGCGGGTGGAGTTGACTTCGTTCAGGATGATGGAGGCGGAGCCGCCGGCCAGGTTGGCGTTACCGGCAATGTTACCGGCCAGCTGTGAGGTGGAGCCGGCGGCGCTGTTATTGAGCACTACGCCGCCGCGGTTAACGTCGAATTCCGAATAGATATTGTGAGAAACCCCGCCTTTACCCGCGGCGTTGATGTCGATAATGGTGCTGCCGTTGGCGCCGGCGCTGACGGAAGGGCCGCCGTTAATCGGCGCCGACGGCGTGATGGCCGCATGGGCGACCGCGCCCCAGGAAAGCAGACTGAAAAAACAAATCGGGGATAATTTGGCAATCAGCTGTTTTTTGGATTTTCTATTCATTAGAAAATATTTCCTCATCCATAATAAATAATTTATATACAACCTGTATTTAAATGTAGGTTGTATATTCATGTGGGATATATAAATGTGGGTCCTTGCCTGATTAATATCAGCCGATGGATTATACCCGTGAGAATAATTGATGTAACTGGAGGGTAAATAAATCAGTGTGTTCTTGTTTTTTACTGCGAATGTTACTTGTTTGTTTTAATGCTGCTATTATTCCGTGCGGAGAATAAAAAGGGTGCGGTCTTTATATTTCAGCGTTGCGTTAATGCGCCATGCATTTTATTTCTTGCGTATTCTCAACGTAAATGCCGGCGTGGGCGTTAGCACCGCAGCGCCATATAGGCGCGCGGCGCGCTGCCGGTCATGGTTTTGAAGAACGTGGCGAAGGCGCTGTCGCTGGCGAAGGCCAGCCGGGCGGCGACCTCGCACTGGCGATGGCCGGCGGCCAGCAGTTCGATGGCGCTAATCAGCCGCCACTGCTGTCGCCATTGCTGGTAGCTCAGCCCGGTTTCCCGGCGGAAAATGCGGCTGATGGTCTTCTCCGAGGCGCCGACGTAGCGCGCCAGCTCATACAGCGGCGGCAGCGTTTCCAGGCCGGCCAGATGGCGCAGACGCCGGTCGGCGGGCAGCGGCAGCAGGGTCAGTTCACGCGGCGCCTGCGCGATCTCATCCAGACAGACCGCCAGAATATTGGCGGCGGGCCCCTGCCGCCAGTCGGTGTCGAAGCCGGCGAGGGCGATGCGCTCCAGAGCGGCGCGCAGCAGCGGCGTTGCCGCCAGCACCGTCAGCCCCGCCGGCAGGCCGGGATAACGCGCCTCATCGAGATACACCGAGCGGTAGCCGACGACGCCGCTGACCTGCACGCGGTGCTCCACCCGCGGCGGGATCCAGGCGATGCGCGCCGGCGGCAGCAGGCAGATGCTGTTATGCAACGTGATGCGCATGCTGCCCTGCTGGCTGAACAGCAGCTGCCCCATACCGTGCTGGTGCGGGCCGGAGTCGTGCCGCGCCAGTTCGGCGGCGATGCCCAGCACGCTATTGTCGAGCGTATCCGGGTCAAAACTGTCCTGGGCGCTGAGCCACGTCATAACCTGTCCGATTTTATCAATTTTTTGTCTTTTATAGTGTAATCGGCAGCGGCGTGAAGATGCTAGTTTGTCCCCCGGTTTTTGATAAGGGGGAAGAGGCGATGCAACGCAAACTGACGCTGACGCTGGCGACCGTAATGATGATGTTTCCCCAGCTGGCGGAAACGATTTACAGCCCGGCGCTAACGCATATCGCCGCCGGGTTCCGGGTGAGTGCGGAAATGGCGGCGCAAACCCTGTCGTGTTATTTCTTTGCCTTTGCCGTCGGCGTGGTGGTGTGGGGATATTTGTGCGACCTGATCGGCCGTCGCCCCACGATGCTGGCCGGGCTGACGCTGTATCTGCTGGCGTCACTGGCGGCGCTGTTCAGCGCCAGCTTCAGCATGCTGCTGGCGGCGCGTATCGTCGCAGCCTTTGGCGCGGCGGTAGGTTCGGTCGGCACCCAGACCGTCATCCGCGACCGTTTCGACGGCGGACAGCTGGCGCGGGTGTTCTCGCTGATGGGGATTGCCATGGCGCTCAGCCCGGCAATCGGCGTACTGAGCGGCTCGCTGTTGACGTACTACCGCGGCTATCAGGGCGTATTCGGCGCGCTGGCGCTGCTGGCGGCGCTGTTGCTGGCCTATGCGGCCTGGCGGCTGCCGGAAACCCGGCCGCCGCAGGTGGCGCAACGTGCGTTTTTCGCCACGCTGGGGCGCATGGTGCAGGATGCCGATATCTGGCGCAGCGCGCTGCTGGTGGCGCTGTTCAATCTGTGCATGTTCAGTTATTACCAGCTGGCGCCGTTCCGCTTTGCGGCGCTGGCGCTGCCGGCGCAGTGGTTCGGCTACAGCGCTTGGTATTGGCGGCGGGAGCGGGCGTCGGCGCGGCATGCAATAAGCGGCTGTTGGCCGCCGGCTGGCGCTTTGACGCGCTGCTGATGTTGGCGTGCGCGCTGTCGCTGGGCGGCGGCGTGCTGGTATGGCTGCTGGAGGCGACGCGCGGCTTCGCGCTGCCGATGCTGCTGGTGGTGATGGCGTACGGCATCGCCATTCCCAATATTCTGGCGCGCGCGCTGCGTCACTATAAGGCGTGCATGGGCACCGCCGGCGCGCTGTTCGGCCTGATGTATTACTTGATGCTGGGGGCGGGGCTGGCGCTGACCGGGCTGATGCAGCGGCCCGGCGCGGTGCTTACGCTGAGCAGCCTGTGCGCGCTGGGGCTGGCGTGGCGGCCGTGGCCGGCGGGCAGGAAGCAGGGCGAGGGAGCGCCTCGCCCTGAACGGTGCGATTAATTCAGCTTCGCTTTGGAGAAATCGCTGCCGTTGACGTCCACCACGTAGCCGCTGAGGTTGTTGCGGGTGGCGTAAAACACCTTGCCGTTCGCCAGCGGCAGCCACGGGGCCTGTTTGGCAAACACTTCCTGCGCCTGCTGATAGAGTTTGCCGCGCTCGGCCGGGGTATTGACCGCAATCGCCTGCTTGATCAGCGCATCGTACGACTTATCGCACCAGCGGGCGACGTTGGCGCCGCTCTGCACGCCGTCGCAGCCCAGCAGGGTGGCGAAGTTGTCCGGGTCGCCGTTATCCGAGACCCAGCCGTACAGCGCGCTGTGCTGCTCGCCCTTGCGCAGCCCGGCCAGATACTGCCCCCACTCCCAGGTGACGATGTTGGCTTTGACGCCCACCTGCGCCCAGTCGCTCTGAATCATCTCGGCGATGCGGCGCGAGTTGGGGTTATACGGGCGGGCGACCGGCATCGACCAGATATCGGTGGTGAAACCTTTTTCCAGCCCGGCCTGTTTCAGCAGCTCGCGCGCCTTTTGCGGGTTGTACTCGTAGCCCGGCAGCTTATCGTTGTAGCCCAGCATGCCCGGCGGCAGCAGTGAACTGGCCGGCGTGCCGCTCTCTTTAAATACCGCGGCGACGATGGCTTTTTTATCCACCGCATAGCTCAGCGCCTGGCGCACCAGCAGGTTATCAAACGGCTTTTTGGCGGTGTTGAACGCCAGATAGCCGACGTTCAGCCCGTCGATGCTGTGCAGCTGCAGGTTCTTGTCGCGCTTAATCGCTGCGAACTGCTCGGGCAGCGGCGCCGGGATAATCTGGCACTCGTTGGTTTTCAGCTTTGACAGCCGGGTTTGCGCGTCCGGGTGATGGAGAAGATCAGGTGCTTGCTGGCCACCTCGCCCTGCCAGTAGTGCGGGTTGGCGATATAGCGGATCAGTGAGTCCTGCTTGTACTGCTGCAGCGCGTAAGGACCGGTGCCGATCGGCCAGTTGTCGACGTTCTCCGGCGTGCCCTTCTTCATCATCGCGTCGGCGTATTCCGCCGACAGGATTGAGGCGAAGTCCATCGTCCAGTCGGCGAGGAACGCCGCGTTGGGCTGGGTCAGGGTAAAGCGCACGTGGTTGTCGTCCAACACTTCCACCTTGGCGATCAGCTTGTCCAGCCCCAGGTCGGTGAAGTACTCATAGCTGCCGCCGGACACCTTGTGATACGGGTGGTTGGGATCTTTCTGGCGCATCACCGTAAACACCACGTCTTCGGCGTTAAAGTCGCGGCTGGGGGTAAAGAATTTATTGCTGTTGAACTTCACCCCTTTGCGCAGCGTGAAGGTGTAGGTTTTACCGTCCGGGCTGATGGTCCAGTCGGTCGCCAGCGAAGGGGCGGGCGTTTTGTCGCTGCCGCGCAGCGTCACCAGGCGGTTGTACAGCATCTGCGAGGTGGCGATAAAGGTCGGACCGGAGGTGGACAGCTGCGGGTTGAAGGACTCCGGCGAGGCGACGGTGCAGTAAATCAGCGTATCAGAGGCGGCCAGCGCGTTATTGGCCGACAGCAGGCCGGCGCCTGCCAGCAACAGGCCCAGGGTGGTTGGTGTTAATCGCATACCGATGATGATCCTCTGAGTGATGGCGGCCGTACGTCGGCCGCAAAATAGGGGCGGCGCGTCAGCGCGCCACTCCATGATTAAAGTACTCAGATCGGGGATTCGTCAAAGCCTGTTTGCGGCGGCGACGCTGCCAGCGCTCAGCTCAGGGCAGCAAAGCGTGCGCGGATCTCCGCTTCCGGCAGGTCAATGCCGATAAACACCAGCGTGCTCTGGCGCGTCTCGTCCGGCTGCCAGTCGCGGTCCCAGTCGGCGTTATACAGCCGCTGCACGCCCTGGAACAGCAGGCGGCGCGGTTCGTCCTTGATCGATAAAATGCCCTTGTAGCGCAGCAGGTTGTCGGCGAACTGCAGCAGCAGCTCCTCCATCACCGCGGAGATCTGCGCCAGTTCCAGCGGCGGCTGGTGGTAGAGCACGATCGAGTGAATGCTGTTCTGCGGCTCGGCGATGCGGCGGAACACCGGCTTGCTCAGATTCAGCCGGTCGTTCAGCACGAAGCCTTCAATATCGAACAGCAGCGTGAGATCGATATCGCCGTGCAGCGCCAGGTGCACCGGCGCGCGGGCGTTGATGCGCTGCAGGCGCTGGATCAGCGCCTCGCTGTCGCCGGCGACGTCGGTTTTGCTCAGCAGAATGCGGTCGGCATAGCCTACCTGCGACTGCGCGATGCTGTACTGATCCAGCTGCTGCCCGGCGTGCACCGCATCCACCAGCGTGATGATGCCGTCCAGCAGAAAGCGTTCGCAGATTGTCGGGTGGGCGAAGAAGGTCTGGGCGATCGGGCCGGGGTCCGCCATGCCGGTGCATTCGATAATCAGCCGGTCGAAGGCCAGCTCGCCGCGGTCGAGGCCGTCCAGCAGGTCGAGCAGCGCGTCCTCCAGCTCATTGGCGCGGCTGCAGCAGATGCAGCCGTTGCTCAGCGTGGTGATGCGGCTGGCGCGATCGCCGATCAGCGCGTTGTCGATCGGCACTTCGCCGAACTCGTTTTCAATCACCGCGATGCGGTGGCCGTGGTCGGCCTGCAGGATATGGCGCAACAGGGTGGTTTTACCGGCGCCCAGAAAGCCGGTCAGAATGGTGACTGCGATGGGTTTCATTGCGGGTCCTTAATGCTCGGGGCCTAGCAGCAGCGCATGCCGCCTTTGCCGTCGCCGCCGTAGCGCGCTTGCTGGCGCTCGCGGAAGAATTCTTTGTAGCTCATTACCGGTTTGTCCGGATGGTTGTCCTGCATATGCTGGACGTAGGTGTCGTAGTCCGGCACGCCGACCAGCATCCGCGCCGCCTGTCCCAGATATTTTCCCGCCTGACCAAGATTGCCGAACATGATTGTACTCCCGGAAAACGTGGATAACGGGCGCCGCATGCAGCGCCCGTGACTTACTCTATTATGCAGGCAAATTGCCGTTAATGCTGGGGTGAAACTTTGACCTCGCCCTCAGAGTTGGACGCCGTCTGCGCCGGCACCGGCACGTAAGGCGTCTCCTGATCGCTGCGCTGCGGGTTTTTGCGCGCCGCCAGCGCGGTTTTAATCCCGTAGAAGATAATGGCGTACACCACCAGCAGGAACAGAATGCTCAGGCCGGCGTTGGTGTAGTTGTTCACCACGATATGCTGCATATTGGCGATCTGCTGCGGGCTCAGGTCGCCGCCGGCGGCGATTTTCTGCTTGTACTCGTTCGCCAGGAAGAAGAAGCCTTCCAGCTGCGGATTATCGCTCAGCAGCTTCAGACCCAGCGCATAGGTGGTGCAGATCAGCAGCCACACCGCCGGCAGCACCGTCACCCAGATGTAGCGGGTGCGCTTCATCTTGATCAGCACCACGCTGCCGAGCACCAGCGCCACCGCGGCCAGCATCTGGTTGGAGATGCCGAACAGCGGCCACAGGCTTTTCACGCCGCCGAGCGGGTCGACCACCCCCTGATACAGCAGGTAGCCCCACAGGCCGACGCAGCCGGCGGTGCCGATAATGCCGGCCACCAGCGAGTCGGTTTTTTTCAGGAACGGCACGAAGTTGCCCAGCAGATCCTGCAGCATAAAGCGGCCGGAGCGGGTGCCGGCGTCCAGCGCGGTAAGGATAAACAGTGCCTCAAACAGAATGCCGAAGTGGTACCAGAAGCCCATATCCGCCGCCGGCATAATCTTGTGGAACACGTGCGCGATGCCCACCGCCAGCGTCGGCGCGCCGCCGGCGCGGTTCAGCACCGACGGTTCGCCGATGTCTTTTGCGGTCTGCAGGATCTGTTCCGGACTGATGACAAAGCCCCAGGAACTGACGGTGGCGGCGGCATGCACCGTCACATCCTTCAGCTGCGCCATAATCAGCGGCGCGTTATCGCCCCCCAGCTCGTGCAGGTTCGGCATGGTGATGCCCAGCGCTGCCGGCGGGGTGTTCATGGCGAAATACAGGCCCGGTTCGATAATCGACGCCGCCACCAGCGCCATGATCGCCACGAAGGACTCCATCAGCATTGCGCCGTAGCCGATAAAGCGCGCGTCGGTTTCACAGGCCAGCAGCTTCGGCGTGGTGCCGGAGGCGATCAGCGCGTGGAAGCCGGAGACCGCGCCGCAGGCGATGGTGATAAACAGGAACGGGAACAGCGAACCTTTCCATACCGGGCCGCTGCCGTCGACGAACTGGGTGACCGCCGGCATTTTCAAATCCGGGTTCAGGATCACGATGCCGATCGCCAGCCCGACGATCACGCCGATTTTCAGGAAAGTGGCCAGATAGTCGCGCGGCGCCAGGATCAGCCACACCGGCAGCAGGGCGGAGATAAACGCGTAGCCGATCAGGGTGTAGGTGATGGTGGTGTCTTTAAAGGTCAGCGCCGGACCCCAGTACGGGTCATGGGCGATCACGCCGCCGAACCAGATGGAGGCCAGCAGCAGTACGATGCCGATCACCGACACCTCGCCCACGCGGCCGGGGCGCAGGAAGCGCATATAGATGCCCATAAACAGCGCGATCGGCACGGTGGAGCAGACGGTGAATACGCCCCACGGGCTTTCCGCCAGCGCTTTCACCACGATCAGCGCCAGCACCGCCAGAATGATGATCATAATCAGGAAGCAGCCGAACAGCGCGATGGTGCCCGGCACCGGGCCCATCTCCTTCTTGATGATCTCGCCGAGCGACGCGCCGTTGCGGCGGGAGGAGATAAACAGCACCATAAAGTCCTGCACCGCCCCCGCCAGCACCACGCCGCCGAGCAGCCACAGCGTGCCCGGCAGATAGCCGACCTGCGCCGCCAGCACCGGGCCCACCAGCGGGCCGGCGCCGGCGATGGCGGCAAAGTGGTGGCCGAACAGCACGTTTCTGTTGGTCGGCACATAGTTCAGGCCGTCGTTATTCACCACCGCCGGGGTGGCGCGGCCGGCGTCCAGCTTCATCACCTTGGTGGCGATATACAGGCTGTAGTAGCGGTAGGCCACCAGATACACCGCGATCGAGGCGACGATGATCCACAGTGCGCTGATATGCTCGCCGCGCCGCAGCGCCACCACGCCGAGACAGGATGCGCCGATCACCCCCAGCAGCATCCATGGGAGATGTTTGAGAATCCCCGTTTGTTTCATGAGATATTCCTTATTCCAGTCTGCAAAATAATGTGTAAAAGCATCCGCTTATAGATTTTTAGGCTGCGGATGGCGTGCTCAGGTACTTCCCCGGTAACAAGGGGCAGGTTTAGGAACAGCTCATCATCGCGCGCGGCGTAAAGCGATGACAGATGAAATGGGTTAAGCGGTGCGATAGCCCGCCGAGCGGTTGAAATTGTCGGCTGAGCGGATCCGCCGCGCCGGACGCGCGGCGGGTGGGGGCGTCAGCACAGCCGGCTGGCGTGCTGCGCGTCGGGAAAGATGGCGGTGCTGAAGATATGGCCGTCGACCTGATACTGATTGTCGGGCAGCGGTTCGACCTGGTATTCGTTCGCCAGATAGTTGTGGAAATTATTGGCGTCGCTGAGGCTGCGAAAACCAATCAGATCGTAATAGAGCAGCGACTCCACCAGCTCGCGGTGCTGGGGAATGTTTTTCAGCAGCGGCACGGCGGGGAACGGCAGCGCGAAGAAGAAGCCGCACGGGTTAAGCAGCCCCTGCTCCTTCAGCGCCGCACCGCAGGGCAGCAGCTGATAGTCGTCGATGCAGATTAAATCGCTCGGGCAGATATATTCGCTGGCGATGGCGGCGATCTGTCGGTTGACCTGGCGGTAGGCCTGATAGTTTTCCGGCGTGAAGTGGGCCAGCTCGGGACGGTTGTGGAACACCGGCCACAGTCCGTCGTGATAGTAGCCCTGATAGTGGTAGTGAAATTCGCGGGTGGAAAAGGGGAAGGTCACCAGTTCATAGCCGTTGCTGTGCTGCACCTGTACCGGCCGACCGGCCGCGTCGGCGAAGTTTTCCACGTTGCTGTCCCAACCCAGCCACAGGCCCTGTCCGGCATCGGTCAGGGCGTCCAGCGCGTAGTCCTGCACGGCGGCGATAATATCGCTGGCGTCGCAGTGTTTATTGGAAAGCAGAACCAGACGAGACATCAAAGGGCTCCTTATTGTTGGTCATTATTCGGGGTTACAGCAGCCAGGCGCGTTCGGCGTCGGTAATCAGCTGTTCAAACTGCGCCAGCTCCGCGCTTTTACAGCCGTGCCACAGCTCGCAGAACGCCGGGCCGAGCAGCCGACGCAGCGCAGCGCAATGCTGAAACAGCGCCAATGCCTGCGGCTGGCTGAGCGGCAGCGGCGTCGCCTGTGGGTCGTCATAGCCGTTGCCGCAGCTGGACGGCGGCAGCGGCAGGTTCTGCTCCAGCCCGAACAGCATGCCGGCGAGGATGGCAGCGACGGCCAGATAGGGATTGGCGTCGGCGCCGGCCAGCCGGTACTCGATGCGCTGGTTGGCCCGATCGGCGCAGGGCAGCCGCAGCGCCACGGTGCGGTTGTTGTAGCCCCAGGAGGCGCGCAGCGGCACATGCATCTCGGGGCGGAAGCGGCGGAACGCATTGACGTTGGGCGCCAGCAGCGCCATCGACGCCGGCATCAGCGCCAGCATGCCGCCGAGCACCTGGCGCATCACCTCGCCGGGGGCGCCGTCCTGCGCGCTCAGCCGGTTGCGCCCCTGCGCATCCTGCAGACTGATGTGGAAGTGCAGACCGCTGCCGGCCGCCTGCGCGTCCGGCTTGGCCATAAAGCAGGCGTGCTGCCGGTGCTGCTGCGCCACCTGACGCACCAGCCGCTTCAGCGCCAGCAGCTGGTCGCAGCTGGTCAGCACCTCGGCGCTGTGGCGCAGGTTCAGCTCGTACTGGCCCGCGGCCGCTTCGGCCACCACGCCGGTCAGCGGCAGCGCCTGCAGCCTGGCGTGGCGGGCGATATCCTCCAGCAGCGCGCCGTGGCACGCCGGGGCATCGACGGCAAAGTTCTGCGATAACGTTTCTTCTTGCTGCCCGGGGCGCTGCTGCGGCGCGTGGAGATAAAACTCCAGCTCGGCGGCGATCACCGGGTAATAGCCGAGGCGATGCAGACGCTCAAGCAGCTGCGCCAGCACCACGCGCGGCTCCAGCGGGCAGGGCGCGCCGTCCGCCTCGCACATGGTCAGCAGCAGCTGCGCAATATGATGCGGGTCTTTGGCGCAGGGGCGCAGCGTGCCGCTCACCGGCAGGCACAGCCTGTCGGGTTCGCCGGCCTGCTGACCCAGACCGTGCTGTTCCACCACCTGGCCGTTAAGGTCCATCGCATACACCGACTGCGGGAAGTAGCAGCCCTGTTCCAGGGCGAACAGCTCAGAGACGGCGATGCGCTTGCCGCGGATGCGCGCGTTCAGATCGTGCAGATAGATATCGACGAATTCGGTGTCGGGATAATGGCGCAGGTAGCTCTCGACCTCGGCGGCGAGCGGCGCCTGCGGCGCCGGTGCGGGCGTCGTTAACAGCGGATGAAAATCGATGATATTAGCGTACATGGCGGCCCCCGTTGTGCAGCGGGAGGTCGCGGAAAAAGGCGGTGGTAACGTGCGGAGATAAACGCATGGATAGTGCTCTCATCAGGCCATAGCGGCGACATGATGATGTTATCCGGCGGGCGTAAAACCGTCTGTAAAAACGCCGTAACGATTGCGGGCGGGGAGATAAAAATGGCGTAAATAGCGGGGAGTGTGTGTGGCGACGGTATAAGGGCATTGCCGTAAACGACAATGCCCATGATGCAAGCTGCGCTGCAGGGGCGCAGGGTTATTTCAGGCTGACGCGAATAACATCGTCGGGCGCGCTGGCCTCTTTATCGCGGCTGGAAGCCTGCTTCACGCTGACGTACAGCGTTTTGCCGTCCGGCGACAGCGCCAGGCTGTTCGGGTGGGTTGGCGTTTTCAGGGTTTCCCGCACCTGATAGGTATTGGCGTCAATCACGCTGACGGCGCCGGCCTTGCGGTGGGTGACGTACACCTCGTTGCGTGCCGGGTTAAACAGCACGGCCAGCGATTCCGGCGCGTCGATTTTATGCAGGATCTCGCCGTTGCGGGTATCTACCACCAGCACCTGCGGCTGTTTGGAATCGGTGATAAAGGCGCGGTGGTTTGCCGTATCCAGGCTGATATTCAGGAAAAAGTGCTCGTTGGCCGCATCCAGCTTCTTGCGCGTCAGCACTTTATTGGCGGCGGTGTCGATGGTGACCAGCTCGCCTTCGCTGTTGGTGACGTACAGGCGCTTGGCGGCGGCGTCCAGCGCCAGGCCGGTGCCGAATTTTCCGGTGCCTTTAATGGTGGCGCGCAGGGTCAGATCCTTGCCGTCCACCACCCAGACCACGCTGGACTCGCCGAGGCCGGTGATATAGACGGTATCGCTGCTTTCATCCGCCACCAGTTCGCGCGGCGCCAGCGGTTTCACGCCCTCGGCGCGCTTGCGCGCATCCAGCACCAGCCGGCCTTTCACCTCGCCAGTGGCGGCGTCGATGGCGGTGACGGAACTATTGACGGTGTTGCCGAAGAACAGCGTGTTGGTTTTGTTATTGATGGCGGCGCCGAACGGCTTGATATCGTTGTGAATAATCTGGGTTACGTCCAGCGTGGTCGGATCCAGGCGATACACCACGCCGCCTTTGTCCAGCTTGCGGCTTTGCGAAGTCGCCAGATACAGCGCGTTTGCGCTTTGGCTGTACGCCATCTCATAGGCGCCTTTACCGACCGGCTTGCGCAGCAGCTCGGATTCGGCCTGCGCCTGAGAAGCGCCGGCAAACAGCAGGGTGGTCAGCAGCACCAGAGGGAAAACCGCGCGCCCGCCAAGGCGACGGCCGGTTGTCATTACAGCATTCATAACATCTCCATATGGTTAAAATTATTATTGCCGCGCAGCGGCCGGAACGGCTCAACATTGGCTTCAAAGACAGCAGCCTGCCGGGCGCATCGTCGTGCGCCGGTTATTATTTGAGAATAATAATCATTATTCATGCGAAAGGGGAGCGGTTTTATTGCCGCAGGTCCGCCGATGGGCCGTCTCGGCAGCGCTCAGGGGCGCAGAATCAGCCGGCCGTCGGGAGTATTGGCAAGGGAGAATTCGTGGCTATATTTACGTCGTTCCTGGTCGTGATTAAGCGAGACGCCCATCATCACCGCATAGTTGCCAGCCTGCCATGCGGCCTGCGGGTATGTGACGCACTGGCCGGGCAGCAGTGCCGGCAGCGGATGAATGTCAGGCGAGGTCCAGACAATATCCCATTGCTGCGATGACTGCCGGGAGACGATGATGCCGCGGTTTTGCAGGCTATCGTGAGGGCTGACGCTGTCGGCAGGTATGGCGAAGCAGGGCTGGTTATCTTGCAGCGAAACCTGCAGCGGGTAATACCACTGTTTTTCCAGCTGGCAGCCGCTTAGCGTGCTTAGGGTAAGTAATGCGGTGGCTGTACGTTGCATAAGGTTTTTCACGCAGCTTGCCGGCAGAGTCATGATGACTTATCAACGAGCACGGTTAAAATCAGCGCCACGATAAATAAAACTCCTTCGAGCAGCAGAAACCGACCGTCGTTAATTAACCATGACTTTAATTTTCCCGAAGCCGCATACTGCAAAAAATCATAACTTTTCTGCGGCAGATAGTTTCCCTGCGTTATTTTTATTTCTTTATTTTTCAGGTTCCACCTGAACCATTGTGCTTTGATTGAGGTACCCAAGCTACCAAAATGGTCGGCAATAACGACATGGGGAGGAATGAAATGCCCATGCTCGATATAAGTTTGGTACAGAGAGGCGAATTCTTTTTTATATTGGCGTGAATATAGATATTTGAGTAACCCGCAAATTATGATCAGGGAAGCAACAATCAGCATCGCAATTTTCATTATTCACCAAAAATTAAATCTGCCGTTGTATCAGCAATATATCCGCCAAATAGCGTATGTGCATGATAAGTCAATGATCCTGGCTGTTGGGCAATACAGTAGCCCGGTGCAATATTACGGTTTGGCGTCGCCATCTTCGTATCTACCTCCCTGTAGTTGACGCAGAAAAACTAGCATTTTCAAAGGGTCAATACCCGGCGACCGATCACGCGGCGGACGGTAAATATTCCTAAAAACTGACCGTGCTGCTCCCACCGGCGATGATGGCGGGTGTTGACCGATCTGGCCTATCTTGAAAGAGAAGACGACGCAGTTGTACTGCGCGAACGCGCGCCGGACGTGGCGCTGGCGCGCCCCTGAGCAGAGGAGCACGAGATGCAGCAGATGAACACGATGGTACTGGGTGCGGGGCTGATGGGCATCGGCATCGCTACGCATTTTGCCCGTCACGGGCGGCAGGTGCTGCTGTACGACACCGACCCCGCACGTCTGGCGGAGGTGCCGGCGGCGGTGGGCAGCATTCTGGCGGAGCTGGCGGCGGCCGGACTGGCCGATCCGCAGGAGAGTGCGGCCACGCTGGCGCGTTTGCACACCACGAACGAGCTGGCGCAGGCGGCGTCGGCGCAGCTGCTGATCGAGGCGATCCCTGAACGGCTGGCGCTCAAACATGCGCTGTACGCCCAGCTGGAAGCGCTGATCGCCGACACGGCGATTATCGCCAGCAACACCAGCGGCCTGCCGCCGGACCAGCTGGCGGCGCCTCTGCGCCATCCGGAGCGGCTGCTGATCGCCCATTTCTGGAACCCGCCGCATCTGATCCCGCTGGTGGAGATCGTGCCCGGCAGCGCCACCGATCCGCGTCATCTGGCGACGGTCGAACGGCTGCTGACGGCGCTGGATCTGGAGGCGGTGGTGTTGGATCGCGCTGCGCCGGGCTTTGTCGGCAACCGCCTGCAGTTTGCGCTGCTGCGCGAGGCGCTGCATATCGTGCAAAGCGGCATCGCCAGCCCGCAGGTGGTCGACCAGGTGATGCGCGCCTCGCTGGGGCGGCGCTATGCGATGGTCGGGCCGCTGGAGGCGGCCGATATGACCGGGCTGGACACCGTGGCGGATATCGCTCGCCATCTGTTGCCGACGCTGGCCGCCGGCGACGGATGATGACGCTGGTGCAGGAAAAGGTGGAGCAAGGGCAGACCGGCCTGCGCAGCGGCGACGGCTTTTATCGCTGGGACGACGCGCGCAGGACGTGCATTGCGCAGCGGCGTACCCATCAGTTGCGCTTTGCGCTGAAGCCTTAAACCACCGGCGATATCGCGGCCTGTTCTCACTGACGGGCATCGTTTAACGGAGTGAAAATCATGAATCTACACGGTAAAACCGCACTGGTGACCGGTTCGACCAGCGGCATTGGACTCGGGCTGGCCGATAGTCTGGCCGCCGCCGGCGCGCAGCTGATCCTTAACGGTTTCGGCGACGTTGATCGGGCGCTGGCGCAAATCGCGCAGCGGGGAAAAGCGCCGGCTACCACGATGCGGACCTCAGCGATCCGGCGCAGATTGAAGCGATGATGGCGTATGCCGGGCGGCGGTTTGGCGGCGTTGATATTCTGGTGAATAACGCCGGCATTCAGCACGTAGCGCCGCTGGAGGACTTTCCGGTGGCGCAGTGGAACGCGATTATCGCCGTTAACCTCTCTGCGGTGTATCACACCAGCCGCTGGCGCTGCCCGGCATGCGCGCACGCGGCTGGGGACGGATTATCAACGTGGCGTCGGTGCACGGGCTGGCGGCGTCGAAGGAGAAGTCGGCCTATGTGGCGGCGAAGCACGGCGTGGTGGGGCTGACCAAGACCATCGCGCTGGAGACCGCGCGTACGGCGATCACCTGCAATGCCATTTGCCCCGGTTGGGTGCTGACGCCGCTGGTGCAGCGGCAGATTGATCTGCGCGTCGCGGCCGGTGAGTCGCCGCAGCAGGCGCGTGATGCGCTGCTGGCGGAGAAGCAGCCGTCGCAGGAGTTTGTGACGCCGCAGCAGCTGGGTGAGCTGGCACTGTTTCTGTGCGGCGACGCCGCCGCGCAGGTGCGCGGTGCGGCCTGGAATATGGACGGCGGCTGGCTGGCGCAATAAATAACGCTTCGGCGGATGCCGCCGCGACGGCATCCGTTAGCCAATATTTCCCTGTGGTAATTATCACGCCATGCATCTATTTTAACGTCCGTTTTATTTTTTCTGATTTGTTATGAAATATTAATGGCCGGCCGTATTATCGGTTAGAGAACGACATTTATGCTGATTATTTGCACATCATTTATTGTTTTGTTGCCGTTGGTAGCATTCTGATACGTTTTTATTTCTTCGCCGCTGCCATTTATCTTTTTATGTATTAGGTCATGAGATTTTATCCCTTGCGTCGCTTTGTTATATCGGGTAATTATTAATTTATGGCCAAGAGCCATGGCAGTTAATAATAAGAAAAACTTATTTCAGACAGGGGTAGTAATGAAAATGATAAAAACGCCAATTATTATTGGCGGCGTCCTGCTGTCGGCGTTATCCGGCGCCGCGCAGGCGGAAATTACCATCTTGGAGAAAAACCCGCAGAGCAATGTGTTGCTGGCGCCGCTGAGTTTACAGGTCGGCGGCAGCATTCGGCCGGAATGGATTTTTAATAATGGCCCGGAACCGGGCTATGATAAAAACGGCCATGACGGCGGCACGCGCTTTCGTTTCAGCGCCGATTACGCCCTGAGCCAGCATACCTCGGCCATTGGTTATTACGAATGGGGCGTGGATCTGGCGCACGCGCTGAGCTGGGACGGACACTACAACGAAGACGGCAAACGCGATTATCAGCGCCAGCTGTATGGCGGTTTTAAAGACGACCGTTACGGCACGCTCACCTATGGTCATCAGTACGGCATCTATTATTCCGTGGTCGGGATTAAAAGCGACGTCTGGGATAACGATGGCCACGCCGGCGGCACCGGCATTGGTATTTCCGGCGACTATGACGGCGGTAATAAGCCGAAGAACAGCCTGAAATACACCAATGATTTTGGTCCGCTGACCCTGTACGCCAACTATTTGCTGCCGGAAGACGATCTGCATACCGCCAATAATCTCAGCTACCGGCGTTCCGGCGGCGGCGGGCTGGGGTTCGATTATAAAATCGATCCGACATTGACGCTGAGCGCGGCGTACAGCTACACCGACGCGAAGGTGAAGGATGAGCGTTATAACGAACAGCAATACCATCAGCAGCTGTCGGGCGCCGCACTGACCTGGCAGCCGACCAACTGGTATATCGTCGGCACCGCCAGCTACTATAAAGATTATGTGCCCAGCACCCGCGAACGCAGCCTGTCGCATTTCTTTGCCGGCGACGGTTACGGGCTGGAAGGCTTTGTCGGCTATACCTTCAATATCGACAAACCGTTCCTGAAATCGATCCAGCCTTATGTGGCGGCGGACTCGCTGCGGTTGAAGGGGCAGGAGGCGTATCACGCCAACCACGTCTATCTGGGGGCGGGCACCACCATCGGCTACGGCCTGTCGGTGTACGTTGAACGCACGCTGGCCAACAGCAGCGACAACGAACCGGACTCCACCTGGGTGACGGTGTTCTACGACTTCTGACCGCCTACATGGCGATGGGGGCGGACGGCAGCGGGCCGTCCGCCGCCTTTTCCGCCAGATAGCGCGCCGGCGGTTTACCGACCGCTTTCCTGAACATGGTGACAAAGCCGCTGGCGCTCTCATAGCCCAGATCCAGCGCCACGCTCTGCACGCTGACGCCCTGCGTCAGGCGCTGCAGCGCCAGCATCACGTGCAGCTGACGCCGCCAGTGGCCGAAGCTCATTCCCAGCTGTTGCTGCAGCGTACGGCTCAGCGAGCGGGTGCTCATGCCGATATGCTGCGCCCATTGCGCCTGCGTGCGCTTATTCGCCGGCTCCGCCAGCATCTGCTCCATCAGCTGGCGGATACGTGCGTCCTGGGAGACCGGCAGGTGCAGGTTTTCCACCGGCGCCGCCGCCAGCTGATCCAGCAGCACCGTCGCCAGCCGGCCTTCGGCCCCTTGCTGATCGTACAGCGGCGTAAAGCGGCTGGCCGCCAGCAGCAGTTCGCGCAGCAGCGGTGAAATGGTCAGGGTGCAGCAGCTGTCGGGCAGATCGCCGGCGGTGGCGGCGTCGACAAACAGCGCATAACACTCGGTAGCGCCGGTGCCGCGCGCGCTGTGCAGCACGTTGCCGGGCATCCACAGCGCGCACTGCGGCGGCACCAGCCACAATCCGTTTTCCACCTCGCAGCGCAGCATGCCGCGCGCGGTGTAGATCAGCTGCGCCTTGTGGTGGCGGTGCGGCTCCACTTCCCAATTCTCATTAATCGTCGCGCCCTGCACGGCGAACACCGGGCGCGGCACATTATCGATATCCAGACAGGGCTTCTTGGTTACAAAAGTCATGAGAATAACTCTCATTTTGGCGTAAATGAAAAATAGTATGTCCTGATTGTGCAATGTGGTCTAGCGCCGTTGTCGATAAAGTAGGCGGCAATTTGGTTTTGCTGAACCTGACAGGGGGCAATATGCATCAACGAGCGGTGATTAATCAGCTGCTGGCGTGGATCGAACAGAATCTGGAACAGACGCTGACGCTGGACGAGATTGCGACGAAAGCCGGCTACTCCAAGTGGCATCTGCAGCGGATGTTCAAACGTCAGACCGGCCACGTGCTGGGCACCTACGTGCGCCGCAGACGGCTGACCGCCGCGGCGCGCGAGCTGCGGCTGACGGGCACCAGCGTGGCGATTATTGCAGATAAGTACCAGTTTGATTCCCAGCAGACCTTCACCCGCGGTTTCCGCCAGCAGTTCGGCCTGCCGCCGGCCGCCTACCGCCGCAGCGCGGAGTGGCCGGGCTACGGCATGCAGCCGCCGCTGCGTCTGAGCGCGCCGCCGCTGCCGGCGGCGGATTTTGTCGAACTGCCGGCGATGCGGCTGGTGGGACGCACGCAGCGCCGCACGCTGACGCTGGACGAGCTGAGCCGGCGGAAAAAAGAGCTGCGCCAGAGGGCCTGGAGCGCGCTGCGCTGTCCGCTGTCCGGGCCGCCGGCGGTGGCCTACGGCCTGACCCGGCTGGACGTCGACAGCCGTCAGCAGGACCGGCAGTGCATGGCGTACACCGTCGCGCTGGACGATGAGCAGACGACGGGGGACGTGGTGCAGATTGAGCCGGGGGAGTACGCCAGCTTTGTCTACCAGGGGCAGGCGGACGAGTTCCAGAACTTTATCGCCCGGGTCTACGACAGCGTGATGCCGGCGCTGAATGTGGTGCGGCGGCCGGGCAGCGACATTGAGCGTTTTTACCCTGCGCAGGGTGGCTTCTACCATCAGGACGGCGCGGCGATCCACTGCGAGTATCTGATACCCATCCGCCGTTTGCCGACGTCGCGCTGAGTGCCGCCAATGAAAACCGGCGCGTGATGCGCCGGCGGTGTGGGATGATGTCGCGATCTGAAGCTGCGGATCAGGCGACGCGGATGGCGTTCATAAAGATATTTCTGCTGGCGCCGGTGCTTTGATGCACCAGCAGTTTCAGGCCGTCGACCTTGAACTGCATATTGGCGGCATACACCACGTTGGTGATAAACGCTTCATTGCCCCGGACGGTGACGTTCGCTTCCCCTGAAATGCCCGTCGTGGTGGAGGTGACGTATACCTTCCACATGGCGATGGTGGCTGAAGAGTTCGCGCCCAGCGAGAAGATCCAGGTCGGGCTGTTATTGGGCACATTAACCGATTTATTTAACCCCAGCAGTTTGCTCTGATTGAAAAGGCGCAAATGGGTTCTGACCTGCGTTTCGTCCTTATAAGCGCTGATAAACGGCGTATTGCTGTGGCTGGTTGCCGTCATCTCCAGGCGATCCGCCGTGCTGGCGACGCCCAGGCCGCGATAGTTGGAGGTATCGTTGATGGACGTGGCGCTGGCCGCCCGGTACTGGCTGGTGAAAAGATTATGCCCGACCAGGCCGCCGATATATTCAGGCTCAATAATGCATTTGCCGAAACCGCCGGTGCGGATATTGGCGACCACGTCAAAGTAGCGGGCTTCGGTGGTGGTGCAGGTAATGATTTTCTCCGCGCTGGCCTTCCAGCTGCCGTCCGGCGTGCTCAGCGGCTTGCCCGCCGTCCAGGTGCTGTTGCCGTCCAGGGCATTCTGCGTATCGGTAACCAGAATGTAATAGTTGCCCTGATGATAGGAGGGTTCGGTCAGTACCGTGCCGGTAACCACACCGTCGCTGATGGTGTCGCCGAAGCCGATAACCTTGCCGTTATTTTCCGTATCCGGGTTGTTGGCGCCCAGGTTCATCCAGACCGAGAACTTGCCGTTGTAGTCGTAGGTACCCTTGTAGATATTGGCATACTGCGCGCCGGAGAGCAGAATCACCCCGCCATATTTGTTGGAGGCGAACCATTGAATATCAAATGAGTGGCACTCCGCGACGGTGGTAAAGCCCGGCACTCTTTCACCGGTGCCGATCAGCGCTCCCAGGTAGCCCCCGTGCCAGCTGCAGCCGGCGAGGTCGTTCATGCCCGTTACCCGCTGGGTGTCTCGGTAGCAGCGGTAGCCGATAATGTAGTTTTTCATGCTGCCGCAGTACAGTCTGGAGGCGGTGATGCCGTTCCCCCAGTTTCTGAACCAGGTCGCCTTATTGGCGCCATTGAAATATTCGACGCGCAGGTCGATGTTGTTTTGACTGCCGCGGCTTTATGGGGAGCGAGCGCCGGTGCGGCGTCCCACCATTTTTCCGGCAGCGCGGGAAACTGCTCGCCGACAATCAGCGATTGCAGGTGCAGCGCAAAACCGTTGCCATCAGAACTGATTAACAGCGTTTTATTAATCAGGTAATTGCCTTTGCCGACAACTTTACGATATTTATTCACGCGGGCATGGTCGATGGCTGTCTGTATGGCATCGCTGTCATCGTGCACGCCGTCGCCCACGGCGCCGAACATTTCCGGTGACAAGAAGTAACCGGTATTTTCTTCAAGGGCTGTACTCATCATTATCTCTCCGTTAGTGATTTGCTGGTGAGCGGAATATCGGCTCGGGATAATGGTATGAGCGGATAGCGTTGCCGACACGGGATGCCTGTTGGGTGAAGGCTGACCAAACAAGGCGGTAATTTCCGAGGAACGGAGCCGCGGCGTGTAAACGGTGTCCGGCGGGGGATAGCGGGGATTATGCGGCCGAACGCGATGAAAAAATGCGTGCCGATCGGTGGGAAAATTTCACACTTTTGCTCAAGTGAACATATAATGCGCATCCGGCCGTTAAGGGTCGGAAAACGTTTAGACCGATACTGCCAGTGCGGCCCACCAAACCAACACGAAGATAAACATGAGCATTCGCGCGTTATTAACCCTGTTTACGGCCCTGGTGGCGTTCAGCCAGACCGCCCTCGCCGTTGTTTACCCTCTGCCGGCCAAAGACAGCCGTCTGGTGGGGGAGAATATCCAGATCCAGGTCCCTGAGGACAGCAAGCTGCCGCTGGAAAGCTTTGCGGCGCAGTACCAGATGGGTTTGAGCAATATGCTGGAAGCCAACCCGGGCGTCGATCCCTTCCTGCCGAAGGCCGGCAGCACGCTGACCATCCCGCAGCAGCTGATTCTGCCGGATGCGCCGCGTCAGGGCATTATTATCAACAGCGCGGAAATGCGTCTGTATTACTATCCGAAGGGCAGCAACACCGTGGTGGTGCTGCCGATCGGTATCGGTCAACTGGGCAAAGACACGCCGATGAACTGGATCACCAGCGTACAGCGCAAGAAGGACGGCCCGACCTGGACGCCGACCGCCAAAATGCGTGAAGAGTACGCGGCGGAAGGGGAAATCCTGCCGGCGGTGTTCCCGGCCGGCCCGGATAACCCGATGGGGCTGTATGCGCTGTATATCGGTCGCCTGTACGCGATCCACGGCACCAATGCCAACTTCGGCATCGGCCTGCGCGTCAGCCACGGCTGCGTGCGCCTGCGCGCCGACGATATCAAATACCTGTTCGATAACGTGCCGGTCGGCACGCGCGTACAGTTTATCAATGAGCCGGTGAAAGCCTCAGTCGAGCCGGACGGCAGCCGCTATCTGGAAGTGCACAACCCGCTTTCCGCCAACGAAGAGCAGCTGAAGTCGAAAGATCCGGTGCCGGTGATGCTGTCGCCGGCGGTGGGCAAGGTGCTGATGGACAGCGGCGTCAACCAGAGCGAAGTCGACGCGGCGATCAAGGCGCGTTCCGGCATGCCGGTGAAAGTGAACTGAGCAACGTTTACTGAGTGACAGAGATGAGAATGCCGGTCGGCGTCAGCGGACCGGCATTTTTTTATGGGGCAAACGCCCGGCTTTACGACGCCACCGCCTCTCTTGCTGCGCACAGCACCTGCAGCGCCAGATCGAGATCCTCCTTGCTGTGGTGGTAGGTGACGTTCATGCGTAAACGCTCCTGGCCCTTCGGCACCGCCGGGTAGCCGACCGGCATCACATAAATATCCTGCTGGTGGCAGTATTGCGCCATGGCAAAGGCCTTGCTTTCGTTGTAGATCATAATCGGCACGATCGCCGCCTGTTCCGCCCGGACTTCAAACCCCTCGCTGCGCAACGCCGCGACGAAGTAGGTGATGTTCTCCATCAGTTTCTGCCGTCGCTGCGGGCCTTCCTGCTCCAGCACGTCGAACGCCGCCAGCATGGCGGCGGTGGTGATCGGCGAGAGCGCGGCGCTGAAGATAAAGCCGCGGGCGGTCATGCGCAGGTAGTGGATCACCGCCTGCGTGGCGGCGATAAAACCGCCCTGACCGGGCAGCGTTTTGCTCAGCGTGCCCATCAGAATGTCGATCTGGCCGCGGCGGTTGAAGTGCTCTTCAATGCCTTTACCGTTGGCGCCCAGCACGCCGAGACTGTGCGCTTCGTCCACCATCAGCAGGGTGTTCGGGTGGCGGTCGCGCAGGGCGATCAGCGTATCCAGCGGCGCCAGATCGCCTTCCATGCTGTAGACGGCGTCGACAATCACCAGCTTGCGCACCTGCGGCGGCGCGTCCGCCAGCAGCCGGTCAAGCGCCTGCATATCGTTATGGGGGAACCTGACCACCTCCGCGTTGCCGATGCGGCAGCCGTCGATAATGCTGGCGTGGTTCAGCTCGTCGCAAAAAATCACGTCGCCCTTACCGAGCAGGCTGTCGATCACCGTCAGGTTGGTCATAAAGCCGGAGCTGAAGGTCAATGCGGCTTCGCGGCCGAAGAAATCGGCGATGCGCTGTTCCAGTTGCTCGTGAATATCCAGGTTGCCGCCGAGCAGGCGCACGCCGTGGGTGCCGGTGCCATATTTCTTGAGCGCCTGCTGCGCGGCGGCTTCAATGACCGGGTGTTTTAACAGGCCGAGGTAGGAGTAGGTGCAAAAATTGAGTTTCCGTTTTTCTTCGCTGTAGATCCAGGCTTCGTTATTATCGTCATAGCCGTTTATTTTGCTGAAGAAAAATGAGTAGTCACCGTTGAGTTTCTGGTATCTGGCCACCCCTCTGGCGATTTTTCTGTCAAATGCAGAGGCGTTAGTCGCTGATGTAACGGCAGAGTTATGTTCTTTCATCCTTTTTCCTTAGTCCTTATCGTTTCTTACCTGATGTTCTATTTTTTTATTTGCTCTAGCCCTGACCGAATTTATCAAAATAATTAATCAATTACTCTAGGATGAAATATTGGAATATCTCAGCCTGTTATTAGATATGCGGTTGAATTGCTGATAATACGGAGTGCTATTCCTTAATTGTCATCGTTTGATTAGTAATAAAGAAACTATTTGCTCTATAAATATTCAGACCGGCTTGACAGAATAAGAGGAGGTTATGCCTAATGGCCGCAGTTTTATGCCGTAATGGAGTGACCCGTTGAACGTTAGCCACCATGTCGCCAACGCGCGTTTTGAGGTGCCCGGCTATGAGCTGGTGTACAGCGCGCCGTTGGAAACCCAGTTACAGAATGATGACCTGCGCGACAGCGCCGAGGTCTGGCGGCAGATGTTCGCCCAGGCGCGGCAGCGCATCGATATCGCCCAGTTTTATGTGATGAACCGGCCCGGCAGCCGGCTGGATGCGGTGCTGGCGGAGCTGCGCCGCGCCGGTGAGCGTGGGGTGCAAATCCGCCTGCTGCTGGAGCGCAAAGGGCTGCGTAATTCGGCGGCGGATACGCTGGAGCAGCTGGCGGCGATCCCGCAGCTGGAACTGCGCGTGCTCGACTATCAGCCGCTGAGCGGCGGCATTATGCACGCCAAATACCTGCTGGTGGACGGCGAACAGGCGTTTGTCGGCAGCCAGAACTTTGACTGGCGGGCGCTGGAGCATATTCATGAGGTCGGGCTGCGCGTCAGCGACGCCGGCGTGGTGCGCCAGATACAGGCGGTATTTGAGCAGGACTGGCGGGCGCAGGCGCTGCTGGCGGCGCAGCAGCCGGTGCCGCCGCTCACCTACCGGCCGGTGACGCCGGCGGCCGGCTATCTGCTCGCCAGCCCGCGCGCTTACCTGCCGGCGGGGGTAACGGATACGCAGAGCGAACTGCCGCGGCTGCTGGCGGCGGCGCAGCGGCGGGTGCGGGTGCAGGTGATGGAGTATGCGCCGCTCTCCTTCGGGCCGGGGCGCAGCCGCCCTATTACGCTGTGATCGACAACGCGCTGCGCAGCGCGGCGGCGCGCGGCGTGCAGGTGGAGCTGATGGTGGCGGACTGGAACACCAAAAAGCCGGAGATCGACTATCTGAAGAGTCTGGCGCTGCTGCCGAACGTACAGCTGAAAGTGGTGACCATTCCCGTCGCCGACGGCGGCTTTATTCCCTATGCCCGGGTGATCCACAGCAAGATCATGACCATTGATGAGCGGCTTGCCTGGGTGGGCACCAGCAACTGGAGCGGCGGCTATCTGGATAATTCACGCAATCTGGAGCTGGTGCTGAATAACGAGGCGTTGGCCGCGCGGCTGGACGGCTGTATCAGCAACTGTGGGACAGCCCGTATGCGGCGGCGCTGCGCATTGAGCAGGATTACCCGGCGCCGCGGCCGGGCGGCTGAGGCATTGGCGGGTAACCAGAGCCGGCGCGTCCGGCCCTGGTTGCCCGGCTTCAGGGTTACCGATCTTTCTTCTTGCCGAAGACTTTGATCAGCGCGCCGACAATCAGCCCCACGGCGATGCCGGTTAAAATCCAGTCGATAATGCTCATGTTACTTCTCCGCTATTTCCTTGATCGAATTATATATTCATTCGATATGGAATGCCGCCTCTATCATCTGTTGCCGCTGCGGGGCGGAGTAGTCGAGCAGCGAGTTTTTGCTGTTGGATTTCTCCACGCTGATGTGCAGCTCATCCGCCGTCAGGGCCAGCGGCTCCTGCCAGAACGGCGCGATGGCGTGTTCGGTGATGAAGTCGCTCAGGTAGCGCTCGGGGCTGCCCTGATGCTGCGGGAACAGCCGTTCGGCCAGTTCCTGCATCAGCCTGCGCTGCTGCGGCTGCCGGCTCTCCGCCAGCAATTGCAGGAACGGCAGCAGCAGGCGGCCGCACACCTGGCCGTGATGATAGTCGCGCAGCGCGCCTACTTCACCGGCGATGCCGTGGATCACCCCCAGACCGGCGCTGCTCAGCGTCAGGCCGCCGAGATAGGAAGCCTGCATGATGGCCGCGCGCGCGTCGTCGCTGCTATTGAGCGCCGGCCAGGCCTCGAGGAACAGGCGCAGGCCGGTCAGCGACTGCTCGCGCGTCAGGCTGCTGGCGGTTTTTGACAGGTAAGCTTCGAACAGGTGGGTGAAGGCGTCAATGGCGCAGTAGGCCAGCACGTGGTCGGGCGCGCCCTGCAGCAGCTGCGGATCGAGGATCGCCGTCTGCGGCACAAAATTGGCATGGCGCAGCGAGGCCTTCACCTGACTGACGCGGGTGTCGGTAATCACCGCGTTCTGCGTGACCTCGCTGCCGGTGCCGGCGGTGGTGGGGACGGCGATCAACGGCAGCGTGTCGCCGCCGATCGCCGTGTCGCCGACCTTTTCCATATAGCGCAGCGTCGGCAGCGGGTGCGCCACCAGTGCCGCAAACGCCTTGGCGGCGTCGAGCACGCTGCCGCCGCCGATCGCCACCACCCGCGTCGGCTGACCGCGCCAGCGCGCGACCCACTGGTCCAGTTCCTGCGGCGACGCCTCATGGCTGACGATCTCCCGGCCGATCAGCAGCGGATCGAGCTGCGGCGCCAGCGCGGCGTAGGCCGGGCCGTTGAGAAACGAGCGGCAGCTGAACAGCAGCGTAGGCTGCGTATCCTGCGTCAGCAGCGGGATAAGCTGCGAAATGGCGCCCTGGCCGAACCAGGTCTGGCGGTTGGCGATCGTGAGGCTGAGGGTCATGCAAGGCTCCTTGGCGAACGGCAAAACGCCAGCATAATGCAGCCCGGCGGCGCGAACCACGATTTCTTACCGGGCAACGGCGAGTTTTTTAACCGTAAACGCCATCGTCAATTTTCCCGCTAATGGCTGATTCGGGTGTTGAGCTGTGGCGCGCACCCGTTAAAACATTCATATATTAACAAAAATTCCGTTTTGCCGGGCGGACAAGTTGTGACTGATTTAACACGCCGGCGCTTGCCGGCTTGCATTTCAGACAATGAGATGCTTTTTATTACTTTCCGGCCGCCCGTCGAGCTGCGGGCCGCGCCCGGCGCAGATTATTAACCTGTTAATGCTCGGAGGCCCGGATGGATATTCAGCTTGCCAGACTGACGACGGTGATTGACGCCGTGGCGACCCGCCACTTCTATCCGCACCTGCTGGCCTACCTGGAGCGTTTCTTCGCCTTTGACAACGCCATCGTGTACGCCTTTGAGCAGGATCGGCCGCCGCGCTGTCTGCTGAAGGCGGAAAAGGAGAACAGCGACCGGGTAAACGCGCTGTATCAGCAGGGCGCCTATCTGCAGGACCCGTTTTATCACGCGCTGAACGACGGGCGGCAGGGAGATGTTTTTACCCTGCGCCAGCTGGCCCCGCGCGGCTTCTATCACAGCGACTACTACCGCAATTTTTACCGTAAAACCGGCTGGCGCGACGAGGCGGGCGTGGTGCTGCAGCTGACGCCGCAGCGCCGGCTGGGGGTGTTTTTCGGCGCTTCGCAGCGTACGGTGGCGCTGCGTCAGCCGCAGCAGGAGACGCTGCGCGACGCGCTGATGCTGGTGCGCAGCGTGGCGCGACTGCACTGCGACACGGCAGGGGAAGCGGACGCCGCCCCGGCCGCGCCGTGCGACCGCGGTGCGGCGGCGCGCGCCATGCTGACCCGCGCGAGCGTGAAATTGTCGATTTGATTCTGGCCGGGCAGGGATCGCCGCAGATTGCCGCCCGGCTGTTTATCAGCCTCGGCACGGTGAAAAACCACCGTAAAAACATCTACGGCAAACTGGGGATCGGCTCGCAGGCGGAACTGTTCAGCCTGCTGCTCGGTCACGCGCTGCCCCGCAGCGCATGATGTTAAAAAATAGTTAAAATATCCCTAAAGGGACATGGCCGCTCCGCCGCCGCCTGCGGATAATCCGCAGTCAGAGTCTGGATCTGGGGAGAGCGGCAGTGAACAGCAATATTGAATCGTTAACCTACTACGCGGCGACCAAAAAATACGATCTGCGCTATCCGGCGCTGGAAGAGGATCTGGACGTTGACGTGGTGATCGTCGGCGGCGGGCTTCTCCGGCATCAACACCGCGCTGGAGCTGGCGGAAAAAGGCATCACCAATATCGCCATTCTGGAAGGGCGCCACCTCGGCTACGGCGGCACCGGCCGCAACGGCGGGCAGGTGATGGCCGGCATCGGCCACGATCTGGAGAAGATCAAACGCCACGTCGGCCCGCAGGGGCTGGAAACCATTTTCCGCATCAGCAATCTGGGCGCCGGCATCATCCGCGAACGCATCAGCAAATACGCCATCGACGCCGACTTCTGCTTCGGCTACGGCTATCTGGGCAGCAATGCGCGGCAGGAGAAAACGCTGCGCGCCTGGCTGAAGGAGTTTCAGGCGGTGGCGCCGGACGAAGAGATTGAGCTGTACACCGGTGCGGAGGTGAAGCAGGTGGTCGGTTCCGACAGCTACACCTGCGCGCTCAAACATATGGGCGGCGGCCATGTGCATTCGCTGAACCTGCTGCTGGGAGAGGCCAAGGCGCTGGGCGACTACGGCGTGAAGATCTTTGAAAACAGCAGCGTGCTGGAGGTGGAGTACGGCCCGCGCATCCGGGTGCGCACCGCGATGGGTTCGGTGCGCGCCAACAAAATGCTGTGGGCCTGCAACGGCTTTCTCAACGGCCTGGAGCCGGCCATCCACCGCAAAACCATCAATACCTACGCGTTTCAGCTGGCGACCGAACCGCTGCCGGAGGCGCTGATCCGCCGGATCAGCCCGATCCGCGGCGCTTACAGCGATATCCGCCCGGTGATCGACTACTACCGGGTGACCAATGAGAACCGCCTGCTGTTCGGCAGCGCCACGCGGCTGCTGGAGTATATTCCCGCCGATCTGAAAGCCTGGAACCGCAACCTGATGCTGAAGGTGTTCCCGTACCTGCATGACGTGAAGATCGATCTGGCGTGGGGCGGGCCGCTGTGCTGCAGCGCTAATCTGTTCCCGCAGATCGGCACGCTGCCGGCGCATGACAACGTGTTTTACGTGCAGGGCTATTCCGGCTTCGGCGTCACCCCCAGCCATATCGTCTGCAAGGTGCTGGCGGAGGGCATGGCGGAAGGCTCCGAGCGCTATGAACTGATGAGCTCCATTCCGCACGTGAATATCTTCGGCAAGGACAAACTGCGGCGGGTGATGACCACCGCCGGCAAAGTGTGGCACCAGACGTCCGGCTACTGGAAGGGACGCCGTTAACCGTTAACTTAACCAGAGGAAACCAAGATGAAACCACTCCTGCTTAAACAGCCGTTACCGGCGCTGACGGCGATCGGCAGCGTCAGCAACCTGGGGGCGACGGTGATTGCCGGCGAACCGACGGTCAGCGTGGCGATGATCCACGGCGCGCCGGATGACAACCTGAGCTGCGGCGTGTTCAGCTGCACCCGCGGCAGCTTTGTGATGGAGTATCCGTTTGCCGAACATG
Organism: Serratia rubidaea; assembly: GCA_901472405.1. Lineage (GTDB taxonomy): Bacteria > Pseudomonadota > Gammaproteobacteria > Enterobacterales > Enterobacteriaceae > Serratia_B > Serratia_B rubidaea. The sequence goes on from LR590463.1 coordinate 621,081, forward strand.
CGACGGTGTGGGAAGGCACGGTGACGCTGACCGATGAAGCCAGCGGCGAGGCGGTACAGTATCAGGCCGGTGACGCCTGGTTTGCCCCAAGGGCGCCAGGGTGCGCTGGGACATCACCTCCGACCGCTTTGTGAAGCACTACCTGGCGGTGGTGAACGGCTGACAGACCGGCCCCTTGCGGGGCCGGTTGCTTTTCTAGCGCAGAACGCGTTGGATAAACGCGCTGACGTGCTGCAAGGTCCGATCTTTATCGATCTCATTAAAAATCTCATGGCGGGCGCCGGGCAGGATCTCGGCGTGAAAATCGCTGCCGCGCAGCCGTTCGAGGGTGGTGCGGCTCTCCTCGCTTAACACCAGCCGATCGTCGCCGCCGTGCAGCCACAGCGTCGGCAGCGCGCCGAAGCCCGGCCCGGCGTCGATGGTTGCCAGTATCCGTCGGATCGCCTGCAGCGTCGGGCGTTTAAACGGCCCGTGCCACACCAGCGGGTCGGCCTGATAGGCGGCGCCGACCGCCGGGTCGCGCGACAGGGTGCTGACGTCCAGCGGCGTGTCGGGAATGGTCTCCAGATCCTGCAGATCGCCGATGGCGGTGTGTTCCCCCAGCAGCGGGCCGGAGAGCACCAGCGCCCGCACGCCGTCGCCGAAGCGCTGCACGTAGCGCGTGGCGATCATGCCGCCCATCGAGTGGCCGATCACCACCAGCGGCAGGTCGGGATGCTGGCCGCGGATCTGCGCGACGGCCAGCTGCACGTCGTCGACCACCGCCTCGTAGTCCTCAATCAGCACCCGTTCGCCCTGCGACCGCCCGTGACCGAGATGGTCCGGGCCGAAGACGCGGGCGCCCAGATCCTGTAGGGTGCGCGCGACGTACTGGTAACGCCCCAGATGCTCGCCGTAGCCGTGCACCAGCAGCGCCAGAAAGCGCGGTGCGTCATGATGCCAGTCGTGCAGCGCGATATCGCCGCGCTGCCCTTTGATAATGCTGATCTGTTGTTGCGACATATCATCCCCTCGTTAGCATTCCCCCTGATTATAGGTCGAACTGTCGCGCCAGCTGGTCGAGAGTCTCACGCTGGAAGCGGTTGAACGCCGCGCGCGGCTGCTGCTGGCGGATAAAGGTCAGCAGCGGGTCCTGCACCTCGGTGCGGACGCCGCTCAGCTGTTCCATCACCGCCAGCCCGCAAAACGGCACGTAGGATTCGGCGTAGCCGCCCTCATGCACCAGCAGCAGTTTGCCGCCGCACAGCCGATCGGCGGCCTCCTGCACCAGCGCGGTCATGGCGCGGAAGCTGTCGCTGTGCAGCTGCATGCGCGCCAGCGGATCCATCGCGTTGGCGTCGTAGCCGCAGGCGATAACGATCGCCTCCGGGCGGAACTGCGCCAGCGCCGGCAGGACGATGCGCTGCATGGCGTACAGGTAGCTGTCGTCGCCGGCCCCGGCCAGCAGCGGAATATTGATGTTATAGCCCAGCCCGGCGTCGGCGCCGCGGTCCTGCTCACCGGCATAACCGGCGGGGAAACAGCCGTCCTGATGCAGTGAAATGGTCAGCACGTCGTCGCGCCGCCAGTAGATATGCTGTGTGCCGTTGCCGTGGTGCACGTCCCAGTCAATCACCGCCACCCGGCCGAGGCCGCAGCGCTGTTTGGCGCGTTCAATGGCGATGGGGATATTGGCCAGAAAGCAAAAGCCCATCGACTGCTCCGGCAGGCAGTGGTGGCCCGGCGGGCGCGACAGCGAATAGGCGTTGTCGAGTTCGCCGCGCAGCACCGCCTCCAGCGCGCTGCAGGCCAGGCCGGCGGACAGTTTGGCGATTTCATAGCTGCCCGGGCCGAGCGGCGCTTCCTCGCCCAGCAGGCCGCCGCCGTTGTCGCTCAGCTGCTTGAAGCGCTGCAGGTAGTGGGGCGGGTGAATGCGCTGCAGATCCTGCTCGTCCGCCAGTTCGGCGCTGCGCAGCTGCAGCTGGCGCGACAGGCCGGAGACGTCCATCAGGTTTTTCATCCGCCTTTTGGTTTCCGGCGATTCGGCATGGCTGGCGCCGGCGGGCGGCTGCACCCAGCCGCCGACCGGCAGCGTGGTGGCGTGCAGCCCGGTGCTGTGCCAGAAACAGCGTTCATCGAAGAAAAAGCCGGTGTTTCTTTTCACGTTGCAGACTCCTGATTAAATGGCGCGCGCGGCGCGGGGGATGCCAGCGAAATCAGCAGCAGCGACAGCAGCGCGCAGCCTAGCGCACCGCCGAGCAGCGCGCCGAAGCCGCCGAAAAATTGCAGCAGATAGCCGGCCAGCAGCGGGCCGATGGCCATACCGCCGCCGATGGTCAGGTTGATGCTGTTCATCAGTTTGCCGTCGTTATCCAGCCCGGCGACGGCCGCCAGCACAAACGGCAGCACAAAGGTCCAGGTGAATTTGAACAGCAGCGCCGCGGCGGCAAAGCGCGCCAGCTGCGGCGTGGCGTACAGCAGCGCAATGCTGGTCAACAGCAGCAGGTAGCCGAAGACCATCAGCCGCTGCCGGTGACGGCGGGCGCCGGTCAGCGCCGCAACGCCGGCGCCGACGATGCCGAACAGCGTGGCGATCGCCAGCACCTGGCCGCCGTGCACCGCCGACAGCCCGGCGGCGGCGCCGATATTGCCGATAAAGGTCCAGACCGCGCTCAGGCTGATATAAAAACACAGCACCGCCAGCGCGGCGCACAGCTTACGCGTCAGGGAGGCGGGCGGGCGCTGTGCGGTGTGCTGCGGCGCCGGCCGGTAGCCGTCGGGGAAGGCGGCGATCAGCGGCAGGCAGCACAGCATCAGCGCCGCCAGCAGCAGGTAGACCGCCATCAGGCCGTAGTGGGCGAACAGCGGCGGCAGCGCCAGCAGGCCGATCGCCCCCAGCGCCAGCTGGCCCAGCACCCAGCAGGCGTAAACCCGGCTGGCGTTGCTGACGCCGGCGGCGCAGGTGATGCACAGGATCATCAGCGTGCCGCCCGCCAGCGAGGCGACAACGCGCAGCGCCAGCAGCTGGCCGAAGTCGCTGACCAGCGCCGAGGCCAGATTGCCCAGCATAAAGACGCCGGCCGCCAGCCAGGCGACCCGCCGCCAGCTGATGCGGCTCATCCACCACCAGGCCGGCAGCGTGGCGAGGCTCATCGCCCCCAGTTCACCGGCGAACAGCCGGCCGATCTGCGTCGGCGTCAGGCGCCACTCGCCGGCCAGCTGCGCGGCGATCGCCGGCGCGGTCATCAGCACGCCGGGCGCAATGGCGGCGAAAACGATAATGGCGGTCAGCAGCAGCGGCGGGCAGGGCTGCGCCGCCCGCTGGGCAGGCGCGGAAAAGGCATCGCTGGACATCAATATATCCTTCTGGCTGGCGATTAATAATGAATGACGTGCTTAACGGTAATATATTCCGCCGCCTGAGCGGCGGCAGGAACGATTATCCCTGGGCGATAAATCCGCTGGAAACCAATTCGGTGCGGTTTACCACTGCGGTTTTAGAAAATATATTGCGCATATGGGTTTTGACCGTGGAGAGGGAAATACCCAGCTTTAAGGCAATACGTTTATTGCTGGCGCCTTCGCGCACCAGATTGACGATTTCCTGCTCTTTGGCGGTCAGCAGCTGCGCTTCTCCCTCCGGCAGCAGGTCGCGCGTCGCCAGCTCAATCAGCGGCAGCACCGCGTGCAGCCGGCCGCGCTCCAGTGCGGTAAACGGCGTATCGCGAATCAGCGATACCCCGGCGACGATGCGTCTGCGCTGGCGAATAAAGATCTCGGTCATATCGCGCATATTATTCGGCAGCATAAAATCATGGTAATACTGGCGGTTATTGGCGATTGCCGCCGGCGTCATATTTACCATGGTAATATCCTGCTGATGAAAGTTGGCGGGTTTCATCGGATCAATATCCTGGAAGTCCGCCAGATATTGCCGGTGCGTATTGGCGGAAATACCCTGCAAAATATAATGCTCGGGTTTTAACTGGTTATTCACCAAATAAAACACGCCGGCGGATACGGGAATAAGATGCGCGATGGTGTTCAGGCAGCTGGCAATAAAGGCATGGTTAGCCGCGGGCCCTGATGGTGTCTGCATAATGTCCTGCCCTCCCTTTATCGCCCTCGGTCACCGGCGCGCTGGCCGGGCTGCGGGCACTGTTGTGCGTGTTGGGAATAGCTTAATATATGAACGATAACAGCATAGTTGTCGCAATTATGCAACACAATAAAAACATATTAACAACGTGAGGTGGCTTGCAATAAACTACATAAATAACAACGCGCCAGAGCGATATTTGTCACTTTTTCCGCCCGGTTTTTTCGGCTTTTTATTAAAACATTAATAAAGCTTTCCGCTGCTTGTTCTCTGAATTTTCATCTGATTTTCCCCTGGCCGCTCGCCGGCGCGCGAGGCGCCGCGTGACGTCGCCGCGGCCGACAGCGCCGCATTGCCCTCATCCTTAAGAACGATAGCCAAAAATTTCTTTTGCTTTCTACACTCGAAAATTACGGTTGATGAAAAAGTATACCGGCTATGTGCCGCAGGCCGTTAAGAAGAAAAAATGATGATGGCTCAGAAGGGGATAGCGATGAAAAGAAACGTGGTGGCGGTGGCGCTGGGCAGCGTGGTGTCCGGCCTGGCGCACGGCGCGCCGGGCGAACGGCCCAACGTGTTGATTATTGTGGCGGACGATATGGGCTATTCCGATATCACGCCGTTTGGCGGCGAGATCCCGACGCCCAATCTGCAGGCGCTGGCCGAGCAGGGCATACGCATGAGCCAGTTTTATACCTCGCCGATGTCGGCGCCGGCGCGTTCGATGCTGATGACCGGCAACACCAACCAGCAGGCGGGCATGGGCGGCATGTGGTGGTATGAGAACACCATTGCGCGTCCGGGCTATGAGATGCGCCTGACCGATCGGGTCGTCACCCTGCCGGAGCGCTTCCGCGATGCCGGCTACGCCACCATGATGGCGGGGAAGTGGCACCTGGGCTACACCGACGGCGCGCGGCCGACCGATCGCGGCTTTGAACGCGCCTTCGCCTTTATGGGCGGCGGGGCCAGCCATTTTAACGATGCGAAGCCGCTCGGCACCGTGGAGGCGTTCCACACTTTCTATACCCTGAACGGCAAGCGGGTGGCGCTGCCGGCGGATTTCTACTCCAGCGAGGCCTATGCGCGCCAGCTGACGCAGTGGATCGACGAGACGCCGCAGGAGCAGCCCATTTTCGCCTACCTGGCATTCACCGCGCCGCACGATCCGCTGCAGGCGCCGGATGACTGGATCGCCCGGTTTGACGGCAAATACGACGCCGGCTATCAGGCGATTTACCAGCAGCGCATCAAGCGGCTGAAAGCGCTGGGCATCATCGGCGATAACACGCCGCTGCCGTCGCTGGCGCTGGAGAAGGAATGGCAGGCGATGACGCCGCAGCAACAGCAGTACGCGGCGAAAACCATGCAGGTGTATGCGGCGATGATCGCCAATATGGACGCGCAGATCGGCAAGGTGATGCAGACCCTGAAGCAGACCGGGCGCGATAAGAACACCATCGTGCTGTTCCTGACCGATAACGGCGCCAATCCGGCGCAGGGGTTCTATTACGGCTCGCAGGATGACTATTGGCGTCAGTTTGACAACAGCTACGCCAATATCGGCCGTAAAGGCTCGTTTGTGGCGTACGGCCCGCACTGGGCCAACGTCAGCAACGCGCCGTACGCCAACTACCATAAAACCACCAGCGGGCAGGGCGGCATCAATACCGACTTTATTATTGCCGCCCCGCAGCTCAGGCAGCATGGCGCCATCGACCGCACGCCGATGGCGATTTACGACGTAGCGCCGACGCTGTACGAGTTTGCCGGCATTGACGCCGCCAAACCGCTGCGGGCGCAGAAGCCGCTGCCGATGGTCGGCGTCAGCTTCAAACGCTATTTCAGCGGTGAGGCCAAGGCGGCGCCGCGGTTCAGCTACGCGGTGGAGCTGCATAATCAGGCGGCCTACGTCGACGGCGACTGGAAACTGCGCCGGCTGGTGAAGAACGGCCCGCAGGCCGCCGATGCCCCTTGGGGGCTGTTCAACCTGCGCGATGACCCGCTGGAAACCCGCGACCTGGCCGCCGCGCACCCGGAGATCGTCAAGCGTCTCAGCGCGGCCTATCAGCGCTTTGCCCGTCAGGGGATGGTGATTGAGGCGCACGGGAAGATGGTGGATTACCTCGGGGTGGATGCGGACGGCCATTATATCGGCATCGACCCGGCTAGCCGCCGACCGCTGGCGGAGGCGCAATGAATATCGACGCGCTGCGGGCGCGACAAATTCCGCTCAGCGACCCGGCCCGCGCCGCGGCGCCGTTCCATCTGCTGGTTAAACCGGTCGGCGCCGGCTGCAACCTGGCCTGCCGCTACTGCTACTACCCGCAGCGCGGCGAGCGGCCAAGGCCGATGGACGATGCGCTGCTGGAGGCGTTTATCCGCCGCTATATCGCCGCCCAGCCGCGCTACAGCCGGGAGATCAACTTTGTCTGGCAGGGGGGCGAACCGCTGCTGGCGGGCATCGGCTTCTACAAGCGGGCGCTGGCGCTGCAGCGCCGCTATGCGCCGCCGGGCGTGACCATCAGCAACAGCCTGCAGACCAACGGCACGCTGCTGACCGACGCCTGGTGCCGGCTGTTCAGCGAGCATGATTTTATTATCGGTGTCAGCCTGGACGGCGATCGCCAGACGCAGGACGCCCATCGCCCGGACCGACGCGGCAACGGCAGCTATGACGCCGCGCTGCGCGGCATCACGCTGCTGCAGCAGCACCGGGTCGCGTTTAATCTGCTGGTGGTGGTGCATGACGGCGTCGCCGACGGCGCCGCGGCGCTGTATGACCAGCTGACGGCGCTGGGCGCGCGCTTTCTGCAGTTTCAGCCGCTGATGCTGGAGGGCGACGCGCCGGCGGGCGGCTACCGCCTCAGCGCGGCCAACTGGGGGCGCTTTATGCGCGATATCTACCGCCGCTGGCGGCAGCGCGGCGACGTGGGGCGGGTCTTTGTCATGAATATCGAGCACGTCTACGCCCAGTATTTCACCCAGGTCAGCCCCGACTGCGTGCATGCGGCGCGCTGCGGCGGCAATCTGGTGATGGAGCAGGACGGCGGCGTCTACGCCTGCGATCATCTGATCGATGACGCCCACCGTCTGGGGCGCTTTAACGCCGGCGACGAACTGGCGGCGCTGGCCGACGCCGCCCGCGCGCTGCCTTTCGGCCGCCGGAAAAGCGTCCGGCGCGAGTGTCAGCGCTGCAGCGTGAAGATGGTCTGTCAGGGCGGCTGTCCGGCGCATCTGGGGCGGGACGGCTACAACCGGCTGTGCGCCGGCTACTACGCCTTTTTCTCCGAGGTGCTGGCCCCGCTGCGGCACTATTCGCGCGACGCCGACGGCCTGGCGCTGTGGCGCAGCGCACAGCCTGCGTCATCTCATCCATAAGGACGATAGTCAGCGTTTTCCTTTCCTCTCTATAGTGCGTTAAGCCAACCCGCAGAGGAGATTCCGATGAACCTGTCGTCGCGCCTTTCCGCCCACCTTGAACGAGGCAAGGTGGGCTTCCCCACCACGCTGGCCAGTTCGGTCGGCGTGATTATGGCCAGCCCGGTGATCCTGACCGTAACCAGCGGTTTCGGCATCGGCGGCGATACCTTTGCGCTGGCGATGCTGATCGCCTTTGTGATGATGCAGGCGCAGCTCACCACTTTTGCCGAGGCGGCGGCGATATTGCCGACCACCGGTTCGGTGTATGACTACATCTCCTGCGGCATGGGGCGCTTCTTCGCCATCACCGGCGCGCTGTCCGCCTATCTGATCGTGCATATCTTCGCCGGCACGGCGGAGACCATTCTGGCCGGCATTATGGCGCTGGTGAATTTTGAGCATCTCAATACCCTGGCCGCCAGCCACAACGCCTCGTGGATGGTCGGCGTCGGGCTGGTGGTGATCTTCGGCCTGCTGAACGCGTTCGGCATTGAGGCGTTCGGCAAGGCGGAGATCGTGCTGACCTTCGGCATGTGGAGCACGCTGGTGATTTTCGGCATCGCCGGTCTGCTGTCGCCGCCGGCGGTGGCGCTGCCCGGCTGGTTCGGCAGCGCGCTGGACGTCAGCGATCCCTTTGCGGTGTTCAGCCTGGTGGGGATGGCGATGTTTATGTTTGTCGGCTGTGAACTGGTGACGCCGATGGCGCCGGAGATCAAACGCTCGGCGTGGGTGATCCCGCGCGCCATGGCGCTGGGGCTGTGCGGCGTCGCCGCCTGCATGGCGCTGTACGGCGCGGCGCTCAGCCATCAGGTGGAGAACGTGGTGGTTGACGCCGAGCATCATGTACGCCTGCTGGATACGCCGATGGCGATCCCGGCGTTCGCCGGCCAGGTAATGGGCGAGTTCGGCAAATACTGGCTGGGCATCGGCCTGCTGCTGGCCGGCGCGGCGACCATCAATACGCTGATGGCCGCGGTGCCGCGCATTCTGTACGGCATGGTGCTGGACGGCGCGCTGCCGAAGGCCTTCTCCTACCTGCACCCGCGCTTTAAAACGCCGGTGGTCGGCATTGCCGTGGCGGTGCTGATCCCCTGCGTGCACGCCTTCGCCATTCAGGGCGATCTCGATCGCATTATCCCGATGGTGCTGGCGGCGGTATGCGCCTGGGGCGTGGCCTACCTGCTGGTGACGCTGTCCGTGGTGCTGCTGCGCATCCGGCGGCCGGATCTGCCGCGCGCCTATAAGTCGCCGCTGTTCCCGCTGCCGCAGATTGTGTCCAGCATCGGCATCGTACTGGCGATTATCTATATCACGCCGCCGGGCATGCCGCGCAGCGCGGTGTATATCCCGTTCGGCATCATGATCGGCCTGACCGCCGCCTACGCCCTGTTCTGGACGCTGTGCGTGCAGCGGGTCAACCCGTTTAAGCCGGTGCCGGTGGAGCAGGTGCTGACGCAGGCGCTGGACAAATCCGAGCGCGAGGAGGTGCCGTTTGATCGCCTTACCTCCCTCGGCTAAGCGCCTCTGGCGACATGAGCCGGCCGGCTACCGCGCCGGCGGCGCGCTTGAGCGGCTACAGGCGGACCTGCGCCCGTATGACTGCGAGCGGCTGTCCGCCGGGCGTTTACGCCTGACGCTGCCGCAGGGGCCGGTGCTGGAGGTCAGCGAGCGGCCGCAGGCGCTGTTTCTGGCGCATATCGTCAGCCACCGCTTTTGCCTGGGCGGCGACACTTCACTGCCCGGCAGCGTCCGGCTGACGGTGCGCGGCGCCGGCTGGCTGCGGCGCCGCGGCGTGCGTTACCGCACCGTGGGCGATAAGGCCGCCGCGCGGCGGATCACGGAGTGGCTGGCGCGTTATCCGCAGATTGGCGCAACGCTGGCGCAGCTGGATTTCCGCCATGCGCAGCTGACGCTGGCGGCGGGGCGCTGGCAGTTCAGCGTCGAACATTTTGCCGCCTGCGAGGTGGTCAGCCGCCTGCCGCCGGGGCGGCGCTATCTGCGCCTGACCGCGGCGCAGCGCTGTCTGCTGCTCAGCGCCTGTCTGATGGTGGCGCAACTGATGGAGAAAATGAATGACTAGAAGCGTGGTGATTACCGGCGGCGGCACCGGCATCGGCGCCGCCTGCGCCCGGCTGCTGGCCGGGCAGGGCGATCGGGTGTTTATTATCGGCCGTCGCGCCGCGCCGCTGCAGGCGCTGGCGGCGGAGACAGGCGCAACGGCGCTGGTGGGCGATGCCGCCAGCGGCGACAGCTGGCGCGACGTGCTGCTGCCGCAGATTATGCGCCAGGCCGGGCGCATCGACTGCCTGATTGCCAGCGCCGGCGGCATGGGGCTGGGGGCGCTGGGCGATATGACGGACGACGAGTGGCGGCAGGCGCTGGACAGCAACCTCAACAGCGCCTTCGCCAGCGTGCGCGCCTGCCTGCCGGCGTTGGTGAACAGCGGCGGCAACCTGCTGCTGGTGGCGTCGATCGCCTCGCTGGCCGCCGGCCCGGCGGCGTGCGGCTATGTGACCGCCAAGCACGGGCTGATCGGCCTGATGCGCTCCGTCGCGCGTGATTACGGCCCGCTCGGGGTGCGCGCCAACGCCATCTGCCCCGGCTGGGTGACCACGCCGATGGCCGATGACGAGATGCAGCCGCTGATGGCGGCGCACGGCTGGACGCTGGAGCAGGCCTACCGCGAGGTCTGCCGCGACGTGCCGCTGCGGCGGCCGGCCAGCCCGGCAGAGATCGCCGAGGCGTGCCGGTTTCTCTGTTCACCGCAGGCGTCGATCATCACCGGCGCTACGCTGGTGGCCGACGGCGGCGCCGGCGCGGTGGATGTCCCAACCCTGGCTTTTACTTCCTTATAAGGAGCGACCTATGAGTTCAGAAGCGGTGTTTATTCAGGTTGGCGCGCTGGCGGAGGGCTTTGCCCCGACAGCCATACCCTGCGCGGGCAGGACGATTTGGCCGGGCAGACGCTGAGCCTGCACTTCAGCGACGGCGAGCGCCTTGAGGTGTGCTTTGTCGACGGGCAGACGCTGCACTGGCGCGGACAGCCGGCGGACTATCGCGCCACCGCGCTGCGTCCCGGCGTGCTGTTTGTCGACTTCCTCGACCCACAGCGCGCCAACGCCAGCATTACGCTGGTCTGCAACCAGGCGCAGGGCAATTTTACCGCGCTGTACGGCCAACTGCCGGATGAGGCGCAGGCGCGGCTGGACGCCTTCAGCCGGGTGGAGCAGGGGCTGCCGCTGACCGCGGTGACGGCCGAGTTCCGCTTTGGCCGGCTGGCGGATAACGCTGCGCCGCTGCCGGCGTTTACCGACGAGCTGATCGGCATGCGCAATATGTACACCTACAGCCCCACCGAGCGCTACGAGCATATCTACCTGAACGACAATTTCTACGCCTGGCAGTGCCTGGACGGGGTGGAAAAAGGGCTGGCGGACGTTGACCGCTGCCACTACGTCAAGGTGGCGGAGCAGCTGTACCTGTTTGTCTGGCGCGAGAAGATCATTCCGACCCTCGGCGTGGTGATGATCGATCTGCAGGCCCTGCGCACCGACGGCAAGATCCTCGGCTATCAGGGCAGCGACTTCAGCGCGCTGAGTAATTTCGCCGTGGGCGCGCACGCGCAGGTGCTGAACACCACCCGTCATCCGCGGAGCGGGGCATGACCTTCGCCGCGGAGGCGTTCCGCGGCCAGGTGGTGCTGGTGACCGGCGGCGCGCAGGGCATCGGGCTGGCGATCGCCGGCGCCTTTGCCCGGCTGGGGGCCACGGTGGTGTTGGCCGACCTCCAGCATGACAAGGCGCGCCAGGCGGCGGAGCAGCTGACGGCGCAGGGCGGTTCGGCGCAGGCGCTGGCGTGCGATCTGTCCGACGCGGCGCAGATTGCGCTGCTGGTGGAGCAGGTGACGCAGCGCTGCGGGCGGCTGGACGTGGTGGTGCACAACGCCGCCTATTTTCCGCTGACGCCGTTTGCCGAGATTGACCGCGCGCTGCTGCAGCGCACCCTCAGCGTCAACCTGATGGCGCCGTTTCATCTGGCGCAGGCGGCGCTGCCGTGGATGCGCCGCCAGGGCGGCGGGCGCATTCTGGTGACCTCGTCGGTGACCGGGCCGAAGGTGGCCTATCCCGGACTGGCGCACTATGCCGCCTCCAAGGCCGGGGTGAACGGCTTTATCCGCGCCGCCGCGCTGGAGCTGGCGCCGTACGGCATTACGGTCAACGGCGTGGAGCCGGGCATGATCCGCACGCCGGCGATGGCGAACCTGGGGGATGCCTCGCTCAATCAGGCGATCGGCGGCGCGGTGCCGCTCGGCCGGCTGGGGGAGCCGGAAGATATCGCCGCGGCGATGGTGTTTCTCGCCTCGGCGGCGGCGGGGTATATCACCGGCCAGACGCTGGTGGTGGACGGCGGCGCACTGCTGCCGGAGGCCCAACTGCCCGCCTCCTGAGGCCGTTACTTCTTGGCGGGCTGCGCAGTCAGGCTGACGGGCTGCTGCTCGCCGAGGGTGATCAGCTCATCCAGCAGCGTCATCAGCTGCTGCATTTTCTCCGGCGAGAACGCCGCTTCAATCTCACCGTAGCCCTGCTCGACCTGGTGGCGCGCCACTTCATACAGCTCCTGGCCCTGCTGGGTCAGCGAGACGTACAGCTTGCGCTGATCGTTAACCGGCTTCAGGCGGAAGATCAGCTTGTCACGCTCCATGCGCGACAGAATGCCGGTCAGGCTGGGGCGCAGGATGCAGGTCTGCGCCGCCAGCTCATGGAATTCGATGGAGCGCTGGTCGGCCAGCACGCGGATGATGCGCCACTGCTGCTCGGTCAGGTTGTGGCTTTTCAGAATCGGGCGGAAGAAGCCCATGGCGGTTTCGCGCGCCTGCAACAGGGCAATGGTAAGGGATTCATGCATATGTCTGGCCTTTGCTATCAAGGTGTTGGCGCATCCGGCGTGCTGGCGCCGGCCGCTTGTCTTTTATTAATAACTTAATAGTAGCCATATTTGGCGCCGTGGATAAAGGGAAAATGCCTACCGAGGTGAAAAATAGCGCGGAAAAGCACTAATTCTTTGAATTATCGCCAATATGTTTTGAGATTGTGAATATTTTGTTATCACGATCACAAATCAAATTAACGGCGTTGCGTAAATGCTGAGCAGCGGTTAAAAGTAATCATTAATATATTAACGAATGCCGGATATCCTGATTTGTGACGATAGGAGTTTGCATGAAAGGAACCGTATTTTCGGTGGCGCTCAACCACCGCAGCCAGATGGACGCCTGGGACCAGACGTTCCGCGACGCGCCCTATAAGACCCCGCCGAAGACCCCAGTATGGTTTATCAAACCGCGTAATACCTACCTGAGCCACGGCGGTCGGATCCCGCTGCCGGCGGCAGAAAAAGTTTACAGCGGCGGCACGCTGGCGCTGGTGATCGGCGATACCGCCCGCCAGGTGCCGGCGGCGCAGGCGGCGGCGCATATCGCCGGCTACGCGCTGGCCAACGACGTCAGCCTGGCGGAGAGCAGCTTTTACCGCCCGGCGATCAAGGCCAAGTGCCGCGACGGTTTCTGCCCGCTGGGGGAGATGGCGCAGCTGGATAACATCGACCGGCTGCAGATCGTCACCGAGATCAACGGCGTGGAGCAGGACCGCTGGTCAACGGCGGATCTGGTGCGCTCCGGCGCCGAACTGCTGGCCGCCATCAGCGACTTTATTACCCTGCGGCCGGGCGACGTGCTGCTGATCGGTACGCCGCATCAGCGCGTGGCGATTAACCCGGGCGATGAGGTGACGATCCGCGCCGCCGGCCTGCCGGCGCTCAGCAATGTTGCGGTTTTGGAAGGAGGGCAAGCATGAAGCACGCGCGCATTCGCCATCACGGCCAGATCTTTAACGTCAGCGTCGACCAGCAGCTGCGGGGTGACGCTGCCGGACGGCACGCAGCTCAACGAAACCGACGTCGAATGGCTGCCGCCGGCGCAGGGCACGGTGTTCGCGCTGGGGCTGAACTATGCCGACCACGCCAGCGAACTGGAATTTAAAGCGCCGGAAGAGCCGCTGGTGTTTCTGAAGGCGGCCAATACCCTGACCGGCCACCGCCAGGTCTCGGTGCGTCCGGCCGGCGTCGACTATATGCACTACGAGGCCGAGCTGGTGGCGGTGATCGGTAAAACCGCCCGTCACGTCAGCCGCGAACAGGCGATGGAGTACGTCGCCGGCTACACCCTGTGCAACGACTACGCCATCCGCGACTACCTGGAAAACTACTACCGGCCGAACCTGCGGGTGAAAAGCCGCGACGGGCTGACGCCGATCGGCCCGTATATCGTCGACCGCGACGATATCGGCGACCCGCACCGCCTGCAGCTCAGCACCTATATCAACGGCGAGCTGCGCCAGCGCGGCACCACCGCCGACATGATTTTCGATATCCCGTATCTCATCAGCTACCTCAGCGAATTTATGACGCTGCAGCCGGGCGACATGATCGCCACCGGCACGCCGAAAGGGCTGGCCGACGTGCAGCCGGGGGACGAAGTGGTGGTGGAGATTGAGGGCATCGGCCGCCTGGTCAACCACATTATCAGCGAACACGATTATCAGGAGAGCCTGCGATGAAAACCATCAACCATTGGATCGACGGTAAAAACGTCGCCAGCAGCGAGTACTTCACCACCACCAACCCGGCCAACGGCGAGGTGCTGGCGGAGGTGGCTTCCGGCGGGCAGGCGGAGATCGCGCAGGCGGTGGCGGCGGCCAAGGCGGCGTTTCCGAAGTGGGCCAATACGCCGATGAAGGAGCGCGCGCGCCTGATGCGCCGGCTGGGTGAGCTGATCGATGAAAACGTGCCGCAGATTGCCGAGATGGAAACCGCCGACACCGGCCTGCCGATCCACCAGACCAAAAACGTGCTGATCCCACGCGCCTCGCACAACTTCGAGTTCTTCGCCGAGGTGTGCCAGCAGATGAACGGCAAGACCTACCCGGTGGACGACAAGATGCTCAACTACACCCTGGTGCAGCCGGTCGGGGTGTGTGCGCTGGTGTCGCCGTGGAACGTGCCGTTTATGACCGCCACCTGGAAGACCGCGCCCTGCCTGGCGCTGGGCAATACCGCGGTGCTGAAAATGTCCGAGCTGTCGCCGCTGTCCGCCGACCGTCTGGGGGAGCTGGCGCTGGAAGCCGGCATTCCGGCCGGGGTGCTGAACGTGGTGCAGGGCTACGGCGCCACCGCCGGCGACGCGCTGGTGCGCCACCCGGACGTGCGGGCGGTCTCCTTTACCGGCGGCACCGCCACCGGCCGCCGCATTATGCAGAGCGCCGGGCTGAAAAAATATTCGATGGAGCTGGGCGGCAAATCGCCGGTGCTGGTGTTTGAGGACGCCGACATCGAGCGCGCGCTGGACGCCGCGCTGTTCACTATCTTCTCCATCAACGGTGAACGCTGCACCGCCGGTTCGCGCATCTTCATCCAGGAAAGCATCTACCCGGAATTCGTCAAACGCTTCGCCGAGCGCGCCAACCGCCTGCGGGTGGGCGACCCGACCGATCCGCAGACCCAGGTCGGCGCGTTAATCAGCCAGCAGCACTGGGAAAAGGTGTCCGGCTATATCCGCCTGGGCGTGGAAGAGGGCGCTACGCTGCTGGCCGGCGGACCGGACAAGCCGCAGGGGCTGGAGTACGGCAACTTCCTGCGGCCGACGGTGCTGGCGGACGTCGACAACCGCATGCGCGTGGCGCAGGAGGAGATTTTCGGCCCGGTGGCCTGCCTGCTGCCGTTCAAGTCGGAAGAAGACGGCCTGCGGATGGCCAACGACGTGGAATACGGTTTGGCGTCCTATATCTGGACCCAGGATGTCAGCAAGGTGATGCGCCTGGCGCGCAATATCGAAGCCGGCATGGTGTTCGTCAATACGCAGAACGTGCGCGACCTGCGCCAGCCGTTCGGCGGCGTGAAGGCCTCCGGCACCGGCCGCGAAGGCGGCGAGTACAGCTTTGAAGTGTTCGCCGAGATGAAGAACGTCTGTATCTCAATGGGCGACCATCCGATCCCGCGCTGGGGCGTCTGAGCCTGATGTTTTTGAATTAAAAACAGGACTATACCCGATAGCCGGCGGATGGCGGCCAGACGGGGGATAGGAGGACTTATGGGTAAGTTAGCGTTAGCCGCAAAGATTACGCATGTTCCATCGATGTATCTGTCCGAACTGCCGGGTAAAAACCACGGCTGCCGTCAGGGGGCGATCGACGGCCACAAAGAGATCAGCGCGCGCTGCCGGGAAATGGGCGTCGACACCATTATCGTGTTCGATACCCACTGGCTGGTGAACAGCGCCTACCACATCAACTGCAGCGACCATTTTGCCGGCGTCTACACCAGCAACGAACTGCCGCACTTTATCCGCGATATGGGCTACGAGTACGACGGCAACCCGCAGCTGGGACAGCTGATCGCCGATGAGGCCTGCAAGCTCGGCGTGCGCGCCAAGGCGCACAATATTCCCAGCCTGAAGCTGGAGTACGGCACGCTGGTGCCGATGCGCTATATGAACGGCGATCGCCACTTCAAGGTGGTGTCGATCTCCGCCTTCTGCACCGTGCACGACTTTGCTGACAGCCGCCGGCTGGGCGAGGCGATCGGCACCGCCATCGAAAAATATGACGGCACCGTGGCGGTGCTCGCCAGCGGTTCGCTGTCGCACCGCTTTATCGACGACCAGCGCGCCGAAGAGGGCATGAACAGCTACACCCGCCAGTTTGACCAGCAGATGGACGAACGGGTGGTGAAGCTGTGGGCCGAGGGGCGCTTCCGCGAGTTTTGCGAGATGCTGCCGGAGTACGCCGATTACTGCTACGGCGAGGGCAATATGCACGACACCGTGATGCTGCTGGGGCTGCTCGGCTGGGATAAGTACGACGGCAAGGTGGAGTTTATCACCCCGCTGTTCGCCAGTTCCGGCACCGGCCAGGTCAACGCCGTGTTCCCGCTCCCCGCAGAAGCCTGAGGAAAAACCATGCCCCATTTTTACGCTGAATGTACCGACAATATCCGCGAAGAGGCGCAGCTGCCCGCGCTGTTCGCCAGGGTGAATCAGGCGCTGGCGGATACCGGCATCTTTCCGCTCGGCGGCGTGCGCAGCCGCGCCATCTGGCTGGACACCTGGCAGATGGCCGACGGCAAGCAGGATTACGCCTTTGTGCATATGACGCTGAAGATTGGTCACGGCCGCAGCCTGGAGAGCCGGCAGCAGGTGGGCGAAATGCTGTTTGCGCTGATTAAGGAACACTTTGCCGCGCTGGCGGCCAGCCGCTATCTGGCGCTCTCTTTCACCATGGAAGAGCTGGATCCGGTACTGAATTACAAACAGAACAATGTTCACGCGCTGTTCCGTCAATCCTGAGAGGTGGTAAATGCTGGACAAAAACCTGTTGAGCCGTGCGGTACAACGCTTGCATCAGGCGGAGCAAAACCGGGAGCAGATCCGCGCGCTGTCGATCGAGCACCCGGAGATCACCATTGAGGACGCCTACGCCATTCAGCGCCAGTGGGTGGCGCTGAAGATCGCCGAAGGGCGGACGCTGAAAGGGCACAAGATCGGCCTGACCTCGCGCGCCATGCAGGTCAGCTCGCAGATCAGCGAGCCGGACTACGGCGCGCTGCTGGACGATATGTTCTTTAACGAGGGCAGCGATATTCCCATCGATCGCTTTATCGTGCCGCGGGTGGAGGTGGAGCTGGCGTTTGTGCTGGCTAAACCGCTGCGCGGGCCGAACTGCACGCTGTTTGACGTGTATAACGCCACCGACTACGTGATCCCGGCGCTGGAGATTATCGACGCGCGCTGCCACAACGTCGATCCGGAAACCCAGCGTCCGCGCAAAGTGTTCGACACCATTTCCGACAACGCCGCCAACGCCGGCGTGGTGATGGGCGGGCGGCCGATCAAGCCGGACGCGCTGGATCTGCGCTGGGTCAGCGCGCTGTTGTATCGCAACGGGGTGATTGAGGAGTCCGGCGTCGCCGCCGCGGTGCTGAACCACCCGGCCAACGGCGTGGCCTGGCTGGCGAATAAACTGTTTCCGCACGACGTCGAGCTGGAGGCCGGGCAGATTATCCTCGGCGGCTCGTTCACCCGCCCGGTGGCGGCGCGGCGCGGCGATACCTTCCACGTGGACTACGGCCCGCTGGGCTGCATCAGCTGCCGCTTCGTGTAACGGCGGCCAGGGGAGAACGCGATGCTTATCAATACCTTCAAACAGGCGCTGCAGGAAAAACGCCCGCAGATCGGCCTGTGGCTCGGGCTGTGCAGCAGCTACAGCGCCGAACTGCTGGCCGGCGCCGGCTTCGACTGGCTGCTGATCGACGGCGAACATGCGCCCAACAACGTGCAGACGGTGCTGGGCCAGCTGCAGGCGACGGCGCCTTACCCGAGCCATCCGGTAGTACGCCCGCCGTGGAACGATCCGGTGGTGATCAAACAGCTGCTGGACGTGGGGGCGCAGACACTGCTGATCCCGATGATCCAGAACGCCGAGCAGGCGCGCGAAGCGGTGCGCGCCACGCGCTATCCGCCGCACGGCATACGCGGCGTCGGCAGCGCGCTGGCGCGGGCCTCGCGCTGGAACCGGGTGCCGAATTACCTGCATGATGCCGACGCGCAGATGTGCGTGCTGGTGCAGATTGAAACCCGCGAGGCGGTCAGCAATCTGGATGAGATTCTGCAGGTCGAGGGGGTGGACGGGGTGTTTATCGGCCCGGCGGATCTGAGCGCCGATATGGGCTTTGCCGGCAACCCGCAGCACCCGGAGGTGCAGCAGACCATTGATGACGCCATCGCGCGCATCCGCGCCGCCGGCAAAGCGCCGGGCATCCTGATGGCGCAGGCGGAACTGGCGCGCCATTATCTGGCGTCCGGCGCGCTGTTTGTGGCGGCAGGGGTCGACACCACCCTGCTGGCGCGGGCGGCGGAGCAGCTGGCCGCCGAGTTTAAGCAGGGGACGGCGCAGGCCGCAGCCCCGGGCGTCTATTAACCGGAGCCATCATGAACCAGGTCGATTCGCAGCCGCATAAAGCGCAGAGCGCCGCCGAGCAGTCGGTGATTAATAAGCTGTTTCGGCGTCTGATCGTGTTTCTGTTTATTCTGTTCGTCTTTTCGTTTCTCGACCGTATCAACATCGGCTTCGCCGGGCTGACCATGGGGCAGGATCTGGGCCTCAGTTCCACCATGTTCGGCCTGGCGGCGACGCTGTTTTATGTTACCTATGTGATTTTCGGCATTCCCAGCAACATCATGCTGAGCATCGTCGGCGCGCGACGCTGGATCGCCACCATTATGGTGCTGTGGGGCATCGCCTCCACCTGCACGCTGTTCGCCACCGGGCCGACCAGCCTGTACGTGCTGCGCATGATTGTCGGCATCACCGAGGCCGGCTTCCTGCCGGGGATCCTGGTGTACCTCACCTACTGGTTCCCGGCCTATTACCGCGCCCGCGCCAACGCGCTGTTTATGATCGCCATGCCGGTCACCATGGCGATCGGCTCGCTGGTGTCCGGCTACATTCTGGCGCTGGACGGCGTGCTGAACCTGAAGGGCTGGCAGTGGCTGTTTCTGCTGGAGGGCATTCCGTCGGTGCTGCTGGGCGTGGTGGTGTGGTTCTATCTGGACGATACCCCGGCCAAGGCCCGCTGGCTGAGCGCCGAGGAGAAAAGCAGCCTGCAGGCGATGATGGACGCCGATAAACGGCAGCAGACGGCCGCCGCGCCGCGGCCGGCAGCGGCGCGCAGCCTGTGGCGCGAGGTGTTCACGCCGATCGTGCTGATGTATACGCTGGCCTATTTCTGTCTGACCAATACCCTGAGCGCGATCAATATCTGGACGCCGCAGATCCTGCAGAGCTTTAACCAGAGCAGCAGCAATATCGTGATCGGCATTCTGGCGGCGATCCCGCAGATCTGCACCATCGCCGGCATGGTGTGGTGGAGCAAACGATCGGATCGGCTGCAGGAGCGTAAGCACCATACCGCCTTGCCGTATCTGTTCGCCGCCGCCGGCTGGCTGCTGGCCTCGGCCACTCATCACAGCCTGATCCAGCTGCTGGGGATCGTTATGGCGTCGGTCGGCTCGTTTACCGCGATGGCCATCTTCTGGACCACGCCGGATCGCGCCATCAGCCTGGAGGCGCGCGCGGTGGGGATCGCGCTGATCAACGCCACCGGCAATATCGGCTCGGCGGTCAGCCCGCTGCTGATCGGCTGGCTGAAGGATCTGACCGGCAGTTTCAACTCCGGGCTCTATTTCGTCGCCGGGCTGCTGATCGTCGGCGCGCTGCTGGTATGGCGCATTCCGATGAAGGCGGCGCAGCCGCGCGGCGTCAAGATGACCGGGGATGAGCTGGCCCCCTGACCACACAGGAGAAAGACGTGCAGAAAAGTACCGGTTTTATCGCCAACATCGATATTTGCAAAGAATACGATGCGCGTTACGCCGCGGACGATGTGCATTATGAAACCTTTGCCGGGCTGGCGGCGTTTTTCGGCCGCGATATGCAGGTGCACTGGCATGACTGCTTTTTCCAGCTGCACTTTCTGGAAACCGGCAAGATAGAGCTGCAGCTGGATGACCAGCACTATTCGGTGCAGGCGCCGCTGTTTATTCTGACGCCGCCGTCGGTGCCCCACGCCTTTTTTACCGAACCGGACAGCGACGGCCACGTGTTGACGGTGCGCCAGGAGCTGATCTGGCCGCTGCTGGAGCGGCTGTACCCCGGCAGCAACCTGGCGTTGGATATGCCCGGCATCTGCATGTCGCTGGCGAGCGCGCCGCAGGAGCTGGCGGCGCTCAGCCACTACTGGGCGCTGATCCGGCGCGAGTTTTCCGCCGGGCTGGCGGGGCGTGAACAGACGCTGGCGCTGCTGGCGCAGGCGGTGTTCACCCTGCTGCTGCGCAATACCGCGCTGGAGGATTCGGCGGCCACCGGCGTGCGCGGCGAGCTGAAGCTGTTCCAGCGCTTCAACAAGATGGTGGATGAACGCTTCCGCGAGCACCTGCCGGTGCCGGAGTACGCCCAGGCGCTGGGGGTGACCGAGTCGCGCCTCAATGACCTGTGCCGGCGCTTCGCCAACCGCTCGCCGAAACGGCTGATCTTCGATCGCCTGCTGCGCGAGGCCAAGCGTCTGCTGCTGTTCAGCGCCTGCACGGTGCATGAGACCGCCTACAGCCTGGGCTTCAAGGACCCGGCCTACTTCGCCCGCTTTTTCAACCGGCTGGAAGGCTGCTCGCCGACCCGCTACCGCGCCACGCAACACGCCCTGTCATAACGGCGGAATATCGCCTGGATCACAGTTTGCCGCGAAAGCGGCACTCCCCTCGGAAAAGTACCGACGATTGCCGCAAAAGTCTCTTCTCGAAACCGGCGTTGGGGTCTTCAATTAAGCAACCAAAAGAAAACATTATTTTAACAATGTGCCGCATCGCGGCCGTGAAAATACCGATTACGAGGGACACCCGAATGAAACCAGAAGACTTCCGCGCTGACAACAAACGCCCGTTCACCGGCGCCGAATACCTGAAAAGCCTGCAGGACGGCCGTGAAATCTATATTTACGGCGAGCGGGTCAAGGATATCACCACCCATCCGGCGTTCCGCAACGCCGCCGCCTCCGTCGGCCAGCTGTACGACGCGCTGCACGATCCGGCCAGCCATGATCGCCTGTGCTGGGGCACCGACACCGGCAACGGCGGCTATACCCATAAGTTTTTCCGCTATGCCCGCAGCCCGGAAGAGATGCGCCAGCAGCGCGACGCCATCGCCGACTGGTCGCGCCAGAGCTACGGCTGGATGGGACGCACCCCGGACTATAAGGCGGCGTTCGGCTGCGCGCTGGGGGCGTTTCCCGAGTTTTACGGCCAGTTTGCCGACAATGCCCGCAACTGGTATCAGCGCATTCAGGAAACCGGCCTGTACTTCAACCACGCCATCGTCAACCCGCCGATCGACCGCCATAAGCCGGTCAACGAGGTGAAGGATGTCTTTATCAAGGTGGAGAAGGAGACCGACGCCGGCATTATCGTCAGCGGCGCCAAGGTGGTCGCCACCAACTCGGCGCTGACCCACTATAACTTTATCGGCTTCGGCTCGGCGCAGGTGATGGGCGATAACCCGGACTTTGCGCTGATGTTCGTCGCGCCGATGGACGCCGAAGGGGTGAAGCTGATTTCCCGCGCCTCCTATGAGCTGGCCGCCGGCGCCACCGGATCGCCGTTTGATTACCCGCTCTCCAGTCGCTTTGACGAAAACGATGCTATTCTGGTGATGGACCATGTGCTGATCCCGTGGGAGAACGTGCTGATTTATCGCGATTTCGACCGCTGTCGCCGCTGGAGCACCCAGGGCGGGTTTGCCCGCCTGTTCCCGCTGCAGGCCTGCGTGCGTCTGGCGGTGAAGATGGACTTTATCACTGCGCTGCTGCAAAAAAGCCTGGGCTGCACCGGCGTGCTGGAGTTCCGCGGCGTGCAGGCGGATCTGGGGGAAGTGGTGGCCTGGCGCAACCTGTTCTGGTCGCTGAGCGATGCGATGTGCGCCGAAGCCACCCAGTGGGAGAACGGCGCTTATCTGCCGGATTCCGCCGCGCTGCAGACTTACCGCGTGATGGCGCCGATGGCTTACACCAAGGTGAAGCATATTATCGAGAAGAACGTCACCAGCGGCCTGATCTATCTGCCGTCCAGCGTACGTGATATGAATAACCCGGCGATCGACAAATATCTGGCGCAGTACGTGCGCGGATCCAACGGTATGGATCACGTTGAGCGCATCAAGATCCTCAAGCTGATGTGGGATGCGATCGGCAGCGAGTTCGGTGGCCGCCACGAGCTGTATGAGATCAACTATGCCGGCAGTCAGGATGAGATCCGCCTGCAGTGCCTGCGCCACGCGCAGGGTTCCGGCACCATGGATCAGATGATGCAGATGGTCGACAAGTGCTTGTCCGACTATGACCAGAACGGTTGGACGGTGCCGCACCTGCATAACAATGATGATATTAATCAGCTGAATAATTTGCTGAAGTGATTTTTTGGAGGAGGTTGCTATGTCTCAGGAAAATGAACACCGCCTGCGTTTTCGCGATGCGATGGCCAGCCTGTCCGCGGCGGTGAATATCGTCACCACCAGCGGCCCGGCGGGGCGCTGCGGCATTACCGCCACTGCGGTCTGTTCGGTGACCGATACGCCGCCGTCGCTGATGGTGTGCATTAACCGCAACAGCGCGATGAACCCGGTGTTTCAGGAAAACGGCCGGCTGTGCGTCAACGTGCTGAACCATGAGCAGGAGATGATGGCGCGCCACTTCGCCGGCATGACCGACGTCAGCATGGAAGAGCGCTTCCTGCTGGATGAGTGGCAGACCGGCGCGCTCGGCCAGCCGATGCTGCGCCACTCGCTGGCGAGCCTGGAGGGCGAGGTCACCCAGGTGCAGAGCATCGGCACCCACCAGATGTACCTGGTGGAGATCAAACAGATTACGCTCAGCGACGGCGGCCACGGCCTGATCTACTTTAAACGCAACTTCCACCCGGTGATGCACCAGATGGCGGCGCTGGCGTAAGCCTTCTCTGATGATGCCCGCCGAGGGCGGCGCGTTGGCGCCGCTCTCCGATCTTTCCCCGCATTAATCGCGCAAACTTCCCTGGCCGGTGGTTTATCGATCTGTCAAAATGATAGCTATCAAATTGACAGGTGATAAAATGGATTTTATACCCCCTGACAACATCAGCGAGTTTCCTCTGCGCCCGGCGGCGGCCAGAGCGTTGCTGCAGCAGCTGGCGACGTCACACACCGAGCGGATTGAGGTGGTCGTGGTGTTGAAACGGGTGGCAAACGATCCCGCCGCCCTGGTGGTGACGGTGATGATCCATTAGCGAGGAAATAACGGTGTATCACTATATCGAAAGCGGTTTGAACACGATTTGGCTGGCGAATGGCTTTCATCGGACGGAGATCGAAGGTGAAAGCTACGTCAGCATTGAGGACGTTGCTGGGCTGCACGGCTCCATCGCCCGGGCGCTGGTGGCGTGCGAGCGCCCGTTGCAGGCGGATGAAATCCGCTTTTTGCGGGTGGAAATGAATATGTCGCAGAAGGCGCTGGCGGAGCTGCTGGGGGTCGATGTGCAAACGGTCGCCCGTTGGGAAAAGGCGCAAAGCAGCTTACCGCGCATGACGGACGTGATGCTGCGCATGCTGTATCTGGAATCCGTTAACGAAAGCAGCCGGGTCGGCGCCTGTCTGCGGATGCTGGCGCAGGCGGGCGTCGCCAGCTCGATGGAGAAAACTGGTGTTTGAAGAGCGTAACCACGCCTGGCGACGGAGCAGCTAACCGCGATGCCTGCCGAGGGCAGTGCCCTCGGTTTATGCTCAGGCAGGGCTGAATCCGTTTTCAACCTCGAAAACGGCCACGCTGCCGATATTATCAGCCCTTGTTGGCCACCAGATCGGCCACCAGCCGATTGACCGGATCGCTCATATTGGTGAAGCGGGTCAGGTCCGAACGGGTCACCACCACAAACACGCCGATATTGTTCTGCGGCGACATCGCCATATAGGTGATAAAGCCGCCGCCGCCGCCGGTTTTCTGAATAATGGCCGGCAGTCCGTCTTTCGGCGCCATATATATCCAGCCGAGGCCTAACGCATCCGCATCGCCGGGGACGTCCATTCCTTTCAGCGACACCAGTTCGCGGCGCTGGAAGTACATGGTCTGCTCGCGGGCGGCGGTGGCTTTACGCGGGCTGGCCTGCGAGTCGAGGAACTGCTGCATCCAGCGCTGAATATCGCGCGGCGTGGAGTAAATGCCGCCGCTGCCGGCCGCCGCCACGGTATTGCCGCAGGCGCTGGGGCCGACGGAGGCCACCATCAGGCGCGAACACTGCTCGGCGCTCGGCGTCAGCGTGGTGTCGACCATACCGAGCGGCCCGGTGATCTTCTCACGCAGCAGTTTGGTGTAGGGTTTGCCCGCCGCCCGCGACAGCGCATCGGCCAGCAGATCGTAAGCCAGGTTGGAGTAGGAGGCATGCACCCCCGGCGGTACGGTGACCTGCGCATGGGCCAGCCACTGCCAGCGCTGCGCCTTGGTCGGCCAGGTGAACACCGGCGTCTTCGGCGGCTTTTTGCCCGGCTGCTCGCGCGGCAGGCCGCTGGTGTGGGTCGCCAGATTCAGCAGCGTAATCGGCTGGCGTGAATTATAACCGGGCACGTAGGCGCCGGACGGCGCGTACTTGCGCAGCGGGTCGGTCAGCTTGAGTTTGCCTTCCGCCGCCAGTTTCACCATCACTTCGCTGGTCATCAGCTTGGTGATGGAGGCGATGCGGATCAGCGAGTCCGGCCGCGGGCGCTGGTTGTTGCCCGGCCGGGTGTCGCCGAAGCTGCGGTTCACCACCTGGTTGCCGTCGATCGCCACCAGCGCCATGCCGGTGGCGCCGCTGTTGTAAAAAATATGCTCGGCGTATTGGTCAACGATCTGCGACGTCAGCTGCGGCGTCTCGGCCTGCGCCAGCAGCGGCAGGCTGCCGAGGCCCAGGGTTACTAAAACGGCAGAGAAAAGAGTCTTCAACGGTCCATATCCATTTCAAAATAGAGCATCAAGAGCAAAATCAGCGCCTGGCGGCCTGATGGGACAGGCTTTAGTGTAATGCGCCCGCGCGTTCGCCGCATGGGGAAAATGTGCACAGATGCGTAAAGTTTGCGCTGTGTCCGCTGTGGCCTAGCGCGCCCGGCAAAAATGGCGATCACCTGGTCCAGGTGGGCCTTCATCGCCTTGCGCGCGCCGCGCACGTCGCGCGCCTCGAGGGCGGCGAGAATCGCCCGGTGCTCCTGTTCGGAGCGGTGCGGCATATCCTCCGGCGTGTAGTGGTGCTGCAACACCCGGAACATGCTGCCGTAACGGTGGCCGAGCAGGTGGGCGATGATAAAGGCGTAGGCCGGGTTGCCGCTGGCCTGGGCGATGCGGATATGGAACAGCCGGTCGCCGGGATGGGTGGCGGAGCCGGCGCGGTTGTCGCGGCAGTTCTGCTCGTAGGCGTCGCGGATGCCCGCCAGCTCCTCGTCGCTGGCATGCCGGGCCGCCAGCGCGGCGGTTTCCGGCTCAATCAGCAGTCGGGTCTGCAGCTGCGAGAAGGGCGGCAGCTCGGCGTTGAAATCCAGCGCGATATTCAGTTCGTCGTCGATATCGGCCCACTGATCGCGGCGGCCTGCTGCATCACCGGTTCCTGCGACGCCAGCGCCGCCGGCGCTTTGACGATGACGCCGTTGCCCACCTTCACATCCACCAGGCCGATCACCTCCAGCGCAATCAGCGCCTCGCGCACCGAGGCGCGGCTGACCTGCAGCTGCTGCGCCAAATCACGTTCGGAGGGCAGGCGGCTGCCGGGGGGAAATTCATTGTTTTCGATCAGACGCTTCAGCTGGTCGGCTATCTGTCTGTAAATTCTTGGATTTTCCAGTCGGGTAATCGGCATTTTCCACCTTCGCACGTTGACGTTAAGTGATTCAGCGCACAAATATTGCTCAATCCGCTTGAGTGTTGGTTAATCAGGTGTAAAAAATTAGTTAATTGAAATGTTGTTTTAAAACGTTGTTATGCCCTAAATAATTCGCGTTGCAGGAAGGCGGCCAGGGAAGGAATCCCGATGCGCTTACGTCGGTCAGTGGTTCGGGTAACTGAACGCACCTGCAGCTTGAAGTATGACGGGTATATTTACTTTCTCATCAAACGATAACGCGTAAAGCGTCTTTTGTCATGGTAAAGGCCTGACCTTTAACCGCCCTTAGTGGCCTGACCATTAGACCTTTAAGCAAGGAGTTGCTATGGATCTCACCGGGAAACGCGCGCTGATTACCGCCGCCGGGCAGGGCATCGGCCTCAGCACCGCCAAACTGTTCGCCGCGGCGGGGGCGGAGGTGATCGCCAGCGATATCAATACCGACGCGCTGCAGGGGCTGGCGGGCATCACCCCGCTGCGGCTGGACGTGACCGACAGCGCGGCGATTGCCGCAGCGGCGGAAACGCTGGGCACGGTCGATGTGCTGTTTAACTGCGCCGGGGTAGTGCACAGCGGCACGATTCTGCAGTGCAGCGAGCAGCAGTGGCAGTTCGCCCTCGATCTGAACGTCAGCGCTATGTTCCACACCATCCGCGCGTTTCTGCCGGCGATGCTGGCGCAGCGCCGCGGCACGATTATCAACATGTCGTCGGTGGCCTCCAGCGTGAAAGGGGTGCCGAACCGCTTTGCCTACAGCGCCAGCAAGGCGGCGGTGATCGGCCTGACGCGATCGGTGGCGGCGGATTACGTTGCCGACGGCATCCGCTGCAACGCTATCTGCCCCGGCACGGTGGCGTCGCCGTCGCTGCATCAGCGCATCGCCGAGCAGGCGCGCGAGCAGGGACGCAGCGAAGAGGAAGTGTATCAGGCATTTGTGGCGCGCCAGCCGATCGGACGCATCGGCAGCAGCGAGGAAATCGCCCAGTTGGCGCTGTATCTGGCCTCTGACGCCAGCGCCTATACCACCGGCACCGTGCAGATTATTGACGGCGGCTGGAGCAACTGATCCGTTGCGCGCCGCTGCGGCGTGCGATCTCTCTCTGACATTGGGGACTGTATGAAACTGTTACGTTATGGCGCCGTAGGGCAGGAACGTCCGGGCGTGCTGGATGAGCACGGAGATATTCGCGATCTTTCTCAGCATATTGCCGACGTCGGCGGTGCGGCGCTGCTGCCGGACGGCCTCGCCCGGCTGCGGCAGCTGGATATCGCGGCGTTGCCGCGGGTGGAAGGGCGGCCGCGTCTTGGCGCCTGCGTCGGCGGCATCGGCAAATTTATCTGCATCGGCCTGAACTATGCCGACCACGCGGCGGAAACCGGCGCGCAGATCCCGGCAGAGCCGGTGGTGTTCAGCAAGTGGACCAGCGCGGTGGTCGGGCCGAACGACGACGTGGAGATCCCGCGCGGTTCGCAGAAAACCGACTGGGAAGTGGAGCTGGGGGTGGTGATCGGCCAGGGCGGGCGCTATATCGCCGAGCAGGACGCGCTGAACCACGTCGCCGGCTACTGCGTGATTAACGACGTCTCCGAGCGCGAGTTCCAGATTGAGCGCGGCGGCACCTGGGATAAAGGCAAGGGCTGCGACACCTTCGGCCCGACCGGCCCGTGGCTGGTGACCGCCGACGAGGTGCCGGACCCGCAGAATTTACGCCTGTGGCTGGAGGTGGACGGCCGGCGCTATCAGGACGGCAGCACCCGCACCATGATCTTTTCCGTCGCGCATATCATCAGCTACCTGAGCCGTTTTATGAGCCTGCAGCCGGGGGACGTGATCTCCACCGGCACGCCGCCGGGCGTCGGTATGGGACAGCGGCCGCAGCCGGTTTACCTGCGTGCCGGTCAGACGATGCGGCTGGGGATCGACGGGCTGGGCGAGCAGCAACAAACCACGGTACAGGCCTGACGGGAGGATGCCATGACGACGATTACCGCGCTGCGGGTTGAGGATATCCGCTTTCCGACCTCACAGCAGCTGGACGGCTCCGATGCGATGAATCCCGACCCGGATTATTCGGCGGCCTATGTGATCCTGGAGACCGATCGGCCGGATCTGAGCGGCCACGGGCTGACCTTTACCATCGGCCGCGGCAATGAGATCTGCTGCGCGGCGATCCGCGCGCTGGAACCGCAGATCGTCGGCCGGCGGCTGGCGGAGATTGCCGCCGATATGGGGGCGTTCTGGCGCCAGTTTACCGGCGACAGCCAGCTGCGCTGGATCGGGCCGGATAAAGGGGCGATCCACCTGGCGACCGGCGCGGTGGTTAACGCCGTCTGGGATCTGTGGGCCAAGGCGGAGGGCAAACCGCTGTGGCAGCTGGTGGCGGATATGACGCCGGAAGAGTTGGTGCGCTGCATCGATTTTCGCTACATCACCGACTGCATCACGCCGCAGGAAGCGCTGACGCTGCTGCGCGAGCGGGCGGAGGGCAAGGCGCAGCGGCGGGAGCAACTGTTGCAGCACGGCTACCCCTGCTACACCACCTCGGCCGGCTGGCTGGGCTACCCGGACGACAAGCTGCGGCGGCTGTGCCAGCAGGCGGTGGACGCCGGCTTCTCCCACATCAAGCTGAAGGTCGGGCGCGATCTGCAGGATGATATTCGCCGGGTGCGCATTGCGCGCGAAACGATCGGCCCGGATCGTCATTTGATGATCGACGCCAATCAGGTGTGGGAAGTGGAGGAGGCGATCGCCTGGGTCAACCAGCTGGCGTTCGCCAAGCCCTGGTTTATCGAGGAGCCGACCAGCCCGGACGACGTGGAGGGGCACCGGCGCATCCGCGACGGCGTGCGGCCGGTGAAGGTGGCCGGCGGCGAAATGTGCCAGAACCGCATTGTGTTCAAACAGTTCATTATGCGCGGCGCGCTGGACGTGGTGCAGATTGACGCCTGCCGTCTGGGTGGGGTGAACGAGGTGCTGGCGGTGATGCTGATGGCGGCGAAATACCGGCTGCCGGTCTGCCCGCACGCCGGCGGCGTCGGGCTGTGCGAATACGTGCAGCACCTGTCGATGATCGACTACCTGTGCATCGCCGGCACCCACGAGGGGCGGGTGATCGAGTATGTCGATCATCTGCATCAGCACTTCGTTACGCCGTGCGAGATCCGCGGCGCAGCCTATATGCCGCCGCGCGCGCCTGGCTATTCGATCGAGATGAAAGCGGCCTCGATCGAACAGTACCGCTTTCGCGCGTAGGGGCGGGCAGCATGTTACGCATCGACGCCCATCAGCATTACTGGCGCTACCGGCCCGCCGACTACCCGTGGATTGACGACGGCATGACGGTGCTGCAACGCGACTACGGCCCGGCGCAGCTGCGGCCGTGGCTGCGCCGGCACCGGCTGGATGGCGCGCTGGTGGTGCAGGCGCGACAGAGCGAACGGGAGACCGACTGGCTGCTGGCGCTGGCGCCGCAGCTTGGCGGCGTATGCGGCGTGGTCGGCTGGCTGGATATCGCCTCGCCGCATCTGGCGCAGCGGCTGGAGCCGCGCCATCCGCTGCTGCGCGGCGTGCGCCATCTGGTGCAGGACGAGGCGGATCCGGGCGGCTGGCTGGAACGGCCGGCGGTGAACCGGGGTATGCGCCTGCTGCAGCGGCAGGGCTATGTCTACGACCTGCTGGTGACGCACCGCCATCTGGCCGACGCGGCGCGCTTTGCCGCCCGCCATGATGACCATTGGCTGGTGCTGGACCATCTGGGCAAGCCGGATATTGCCGCCGGCGCGCGGCACTGGGCGCGGCAGATCGCGCCGCTGGCGGCGATGCCGCACGTGGCGTGCAAGCTGTCCGGCCTGATTACCGAAGCGCCGGGCGGCCGCTGGCAGGCGGCGCAGCTGCTGCCGTTTTTCGAGGCCGCTCTGGCGGCGTTCGGTCCGCAGCGGCTGATGTTCGGTTCCGACTGGCCGGTGTGCCTGCTGGCGGGCGACTACCCGCAGGTTTACCGGCTGTGTGAGCAGGCGCTGGCCGCCCTGAGTCCGTCGCAGCAGGCTGCGATCTGGGGCGGCACCGCCTGCCGGGTTTACGGTTTAACGGAGTCTGACGATGGATCTGTATCTTGACGATAAGGTGGTGATTGTTACCGGCGGCGGTTCCGGCATCGGCGCGGCGATTTCGCTGACGCTGGCGCAGGAGGGCGCGGTGCCGGCGATTGTCACCAATGCGATGCCGGATGAGGCGTTGCTCGCCCGGCTGACGGCGCTGCAGCCGCGCAGCTGCGTGGTGACGGCCGATCTGTGTCGCGAGAGCGACTGTCAGCAGGCGGTGGCGCAGGTGCTTGAACGCTACGGCCGGCTGGACGGGCTGGTGAACAACGCCGGCGTGAACGACGGCGTGGGGCTGGAGGCCGGGCGCGCGGCGTTTCTCGGCTCGCTGGAGAAAAACCTGCTGCACTACTACCAGATGGCGCACCTGTGCCAGGCGGCGCTGCAGGACAGCCAGGGGGCGATCGTCAATATCGCCTCGAAGACCGCGCTCAGCGGGCAGGGCGGCACCAGCGGCTATACCGCCGCCAAGGGCGCGGTGCTGGCGCTGACGCGCGAGTGGGCGGTCTCGCTGCGAAACAGTAACGTGCGCGTCAACGCGGTGGTGCCGGCGGAGGTGATGACGCCGCAGTACCAGCGCTGGATCGACACCTTCGCCAGCCCGCAGCAGCAGCTGGCGACCATCACCGCCCGTATTCCGCTGGGGCAGCGGATGACCACGCCGCAGGAGATTGCCGACACCGTGCTGTTCCTGCTCTCCGGCCGTTCGTCCCATACCACCGGGCAGTGGCTATCGGTGGACGGCGGCTATCTGCACCTTGACCGGGCGCTGACGTGAACGGCGCGGGGCAGCGGCGGCGCTTCTGTCAGGCGCTCGATCTGGTCGACTCACCGGTGCTGATTGCCGAGTATCAGCGTCATCACCAACGCATCTGGCCGCAGATTGCCGGGCATCTGCGTCAGCACGGCATTCTGGAGATGGAGATTTATCGCCTCGGCACCCGGCTGTTTATGATCGTTGAGGTCGGCGCCGGGTTTGACGCCGAACGTTTTGCCCGCGACAGCCGATTAAACCCCGATGTTCAGCGCTGGGAAGCGCTGATGTGGAAATATCAGGTCGCGACGCCCTGGACGCCGGCGGGCGAAAAATGGGTGCTGATGGAGCAGATATTCTCATTAACCGAACAATGAATAGGCCGCGCCGCCGCGTACCGCATGCGGCGGGCAAATTAACACCACGGGGATAATATTATGCTTGCAGATAAAACCGCTGCGCCTGCGCAGACGGGCGCCAACGCACGTAGCAATCTGCGCTGGGCCTTTATTCTGGTTACCAGCCTGTTTTTTATGTGGGCTTATCTTACGGATTATTGGACGTGCTGAATAAACATTTTCAGGAAACGCTGCACGTGACCAAAGCGCAGTCGGGATTATTACAGGCGGCCTATTTCGGCGCTTATTTTCTGGTGGCGCTGCCCGCCGGTTATTTTATGGATAAACGCGGTTACAAGGCGGGAATATTAGTCGGGCTATGTTTATATGCCGTCGGCGCGCTGTTATTTGTGCCGGCCGCTTCGGCCAACAGCTTTGCCCTGTTCCTGTTTGCACTGTTTGTCATCGCCTGCGGACTGGGCTGCCTGGAGACGGCGGCCAACCCTTACGCCACGGTGCTCGGCGACGCCGGCGGCGCGGAGCGGCGGCTGAATCTGGCGCAGTCTTTCAACGGGCTGGGGCAGTTTATCGGGCCGATGATTGGCGGCACGCTGTTTTTCTCGGCGATGCAAAACGACGGCGGCGGCGATCAGGGCGCGGTGAAAATGACCTACGTGGTGATTGCCGTGCTGGTGCTGGCGATTGCCCTGCTGTTCCACCGCACCCGGCTGCCGGATATTCGGGAACAGGCGCCGACGGCGCACGCCGCGCGGCGCAGGGGCTGTGGCGGCAGCGCCACTTTACCGGCGGGGTGATCGCCCAGTTTTTCTATGTGGCGGCCCAGGTCGGCGTCGGCGCGTTCTTTATCAACTATGCCACCGAGCATTGGGCGGAGGTGTCTAACCAGCGCGCGTCCTACCTGCTGTCGATCGCCATGATCTGCTTTATGCTCGGCCGCTTCTTCAGCACCTGGCTGATGGGGCGGGTGAAGCCCGCCACGCTGCTGACGGTTTACGCGCTGATTAATATCGGGCTGTGCGGCGTGGTGATGCTGAGCATCGACGGCGTATCCGTGGTGGCGCTGATCGCAGTGTTCTTCTTTATGTCGATCATGTTCCCGACCATTTTCGCCCTCGGGGTGAAAAATATGGGGCAGCATACCAAGCGCGCCAGCTCGTTTATGATTATGGCCATCGTCGGCGGCGCGGTGATGCCGTATTTTATGGGCGCCATCGCCGACCGCTACAGCACCGCGCTGGCCTACGGGCTGCCGCTGCTGTGTTTCGGCGTGGTGCTGGCGTACGGCATGCACCAGCGCCGCGCCTGATTCACGTCGGCGGCGGCGTCGCCAGCCGGACGCTGTTGCGGCCGTTGTTTTTCGCCTGATACAGCGCGCTGTCGGCGGCGCGGATGGCCGACGCCACGTCCAACTGCTCCAGCGGCGAAATACCGGCGCTGAGGGTGACGTGGGTGGCGGCCAGCTGATTAAAGCCGTGTGGGATCGCCAGCGCCTGCACCCGCAGGCGGATCTGCTCCGCCAGCTGGGCGGCGTACTCTTTACTGACGTTGGTCAGCAGCACCAGAAACTCTTCGCCGCCGTAGCGCACCACGATATCGCGCGAGCGCACCGCGTCGCGGATGGCGCAGGCCACTTTCACCAGCGCCTGATCGCCCATGGTGTGGCCGTAGTGGTCGTTATAGGCTTTAAAGCGGTCGATATCCAGCAGCAGCACAAAGTGCAGGCCGTTGTGCGGCGTGGTCAGCAGCGACAGCTTGTTTTCCAGCCCGCGCCGGTTATACAGGCCGGTCAGCGGGTCGAGCATGCTGAGGTTGCTGAGCTTGTCGCGCTCCTCATACAGGCGGGCGACCAGCGCGTGGGTGAAGGATTCACTGCGTTTCAGCATCAGATGGTGGATGGAAAAGGCGATGATCGGCAGCACGCTGATAAACAGGATGCGCAGGGTATTATGCTGGTTATCGAGCAGCAGAATCGTCAGCGCGGAGGGCACGGCGTGCAGGCAGAAGGCGATGACATTGTCGGTCAGGGTAATCGCGCTGATAAAAAAAATGCTGAACAGACTAATAATCAGATAGTTTTGTACGTTCGGCAGCAGGTATTGGCTTTTCATATAAATATGTCCGGCCCACAGCAGACCTAATACGCAGGAGAAAAACTCCAGCCGTTTTATATAATTCCCTGGCGAGCGTAAGGTAAATAATAACGCCGCCAGACAAAACAAGGGGATACCGAACAGCGGCGGCGTAACGGCCGGGGTATTTTTCAACGGCATTAATAGGGTGAAAAGGGAAGACGCTATATTCATTAGCAAGAATAGAAATATCGCTAATCGATGCTTGCTATTTAGCAGTTCCTGATAAGAACGTGCATTCATTATTAGTTTGTCCGTGCAGTCGACATTGAGCAGCAGGTCATTATATCCCGAACGTTAATGAGGTATCTCGGCGGTATAATTTCCCAATGTTATTATTAAAAAATTATTATATTAGGATTATTCTTAAGTCAAATTATCCACTTTTCCAACAGATTGTCATCTGTCGCTAGCGAAAGGGATGCAGGGTGAGAAGAAGTATTATATGATATTGGTTATCATTATCACTTCGGAGTGAGCCGTCATGATTGCCGCCATGATTACCGCATGTGGGCTGTGGGGGGTGACCTGGTGTTTGGGGGAGCGTTTATCCAGCGCCTGGGGCGTGCTGCTGCCCTGCGCCCTGTTGCCGCTGCTGGCGATGGTTAACCTGGATATGGTGCAGTTGCGCAGGCCTGATCGCCATCGCCATGCTGGCGACGATGGTGATGCTGTTTAACAGCCGCTGGCGCCACTATCTGCTGCTGCCTTCCTGCATGGCGCTGGCCGGTGGCCTGGCCGCCGTCAGTCTGCATTTCGATCTGACGCCGTAAGCCGCGCGCGGCAAATAGCAGAAACGACAAAACCACGCACGGGCGTGTTCGCTGTTGTTGGCTATTGCTTGGTGTTTTTTTATGCGGGGAACAACGAGAAGAGACATCAATTGGTGCGAAGAGAGGGACTTGAACCCTCACGTCCGTAAGGACACTAACACCTGAAGCTAGCGCGTCTACCAATTCCGCCACCTTCGCACAGTCGATGTTACTGCTTGATTGCGATTTATATCACCAGCGTGGTGCGAAGAGAGGGACTTGAACCCTCACGTCCGTAAGAACACTAACACCTGAAGCTAGCGCGTCTACCAATTCCGCCACCTTCGCACAGATGCTGTGCAATATAAATCTTGTGGTTATTTGGTGCGAAGAGAGGGACTTGAACCCTCACGTCCGTAAGGACACTAACACCTGAAGCTAGCGCGTCTACCAATTCCGCCACCTTCGCATACCAGAAACATTGATTTCAGCAATGTCACCACGGGGCCGAATTCTAGAGATTTTGGCGAACACGTCAATAGTTATTTCGGTGTTTTGGGGCGATCGCTGTAAAAAGCGTCATATTTCTTTCATCTGACCGCCATTCGTCTATTTATCGCGCAGCGGGCGCTCGGCAAACAGTTCAATCAGCCAGTCAATCAGCACCCGTACGCGCGGCGCCAGAAAGCGGCCGGGCGGATACATAATGTGCAGCGGCATCGGCGGCGGCGGGGTTTCGGCCAGCACTTCCACCAGTTCGCCGCGGCTCAGGCGCTGGGCCAGCGAGTAGCGCGGCGCCTGAATCAGCCCCAGACCGGCCTGACAGGCGCTGGCGTAGGCGTCGGCGCCGCTGACGCTCAGCCGTGCGGGCAGCGTGCGCAGCTCCACCTGGCCGTTGCGGCAGAATTCCAGCGGATAGTCCTGATTGTTGCTGAGCGAGAAGTAGCCCACCGCCTGATGGCCGGCCAGATCGTCCGGCGAGCGCGGCGTGCCGAAGCGCTGCAGATAGTCCGGCGAGGCGCAGGTGAGCTGCGGCAGCTGCGCGATACTGCGCGCCACCAGCGTGTCGTCCTCGCTGTTCCAGGCGCGCAGCACGCAGTCGACGCCGTCGCGCAGCAGATCGACCTGCGTGTCGTTGGCCCCCAGCGCCAGCGTGATGTCGGGGTAGCGCCGGTAGAAGTCGTCCAGCGCCGGGATCACCACTTCGCGCGCCAGCGAATGCGGCATATCGATGCGCACCCGGCCGGACGGCTGCAGTTTCTGCTGACGGAACAGGGTATTGGCCTCCTCCAGCGCGCCGAGCAGCTGAATACAGCTCTGGTAGTACAGCGTGCCCTCGTGGGTGACCTGCACCTGACGGGTGGTGCGGATCAGCAGGCGTACGCCCAGCTGCTGCTCCAGCCGCTTCAACACGTTGCTGACCGTGGCGCGCGGCAGCTGCAGGCGCTCCGCCGTGCGGCTGAAGCTGCCCAGCTCAACGATGCGGGTAAAAACGCGCATGGCCTGAATCTGATCCATTCCTATCCCCGTCGTGATTGTTAGCGATTTTTGAACAGTGATGAACAATATGCATGATTTATCTTCCTGGCGCTAACAACCACACTCAGTGACGAAAAATAGCTAACGCGAGGCAGACACGATGAAACAGCGCACACTAGGTTCCAACGGCCCGAGCGTTTCCGCTCTGGGGTTAGGCTGCATGGGCATGAGCGATTTCTACTCCACCGCTTATGATGAAAAAGAGGCTATCGCCACGCTGCACCGGGCGCTGGAGCTGGGGGTCACCCTGCTGGATACCGCCGATATGTACGGGCCGCACACCAATGAACAGCTGGTGGGCAAGGCGATCAAGGGCAAGCGGGAGCAGGTGTTCCTGGCCACCAAGTTCGGCATCGTGCGCGACCCGGCGGATCCGCAGGCGCGCGGCGTCTGCAGCCGGCCGGACTATATCCGCCGCGCGGTGGAGGGCAGCCTGCAGCGGCTGGGAGTGGAGACGATCGATCTTTACTACCAGCACCGGGTGGATCCCGAAGTGCCGATTGAAGAGGTGGTCGGCACGCTGGCGGATCTGATCGGCGAAGGCAAGATCCGCCATATCGGCCTGAGCGAAGCCTCGGCGGCCACGCTGGAGCGGGCGCATCAGGTGCATCCGATCACCGCGCTGCAGAGCGAATACTCGCTGTGGACGCGCGACGTGGAGCAGCAGGGGCAGCTGGCGGCCTGCGCGCGGCTGGGCATCGGTTTTGTCGCCTACAGCCCGCTGGGGCGCGGCTTCCTTACCGGCGCCATCCAGCGGCCGGAAGATCTGGCCGAGGACGATTTCCGCCGCAGCAACCCGCGTTTTCAGGGGGAGAACTTCGCCCGTAATCTGGCGCTGGTGGAGAAGGTCGGCGAGCTGGCGCACGACAAAGGCGTTACGCCGTCGCAGCTGGCATTAGCCTGGGTGATGGCGCAGGGCGAGCATATTGTGCCGATTCCGGGCACCAAGCGTCGGCGCTATCTGGAGGAGAACGTGGCGGCGGCGTCGCTGGCGCTGAGCGCGCAGGAGCTGGCGGCGATTGAGGCGGTATTCCCGCAGCAGGCGGCAGCCGGGGCGCGTTACGGCCAGGAGTCGATGGGCTACGTTAACCGCTGATAAGCGTAATGACCTTGTGGAATCTGGCTTCTAGTACGGAAACCGTAGGTTAAGTAACCCGGTGATAACAGATTCGGGTGTTGACCTTTAGCGCGCATCACGGGCTGCCGAACAAGGAAGCTGAGCCAGGGACAACCGGACAAGGATGTCCGGTTGAGGCGGCACAGGCAGAACGTGCCTAAGCGCGGGCGTGAGCATGTTTTCCATTGCCGTTCACGGAAGCAGCAGGAGAGTGCCGTACGTTTACGGCAATTCCGCGTACACATCACTTACAGAAACAGAATGATGCCCATGTTTCATGACATCATTATCCCAAAGCGTTTATTTCTTTTTCGCCACGCGCGGCGGACGGCCGACGGTCGCCTGATACACCTTGAAGCGGCCGTTTTGCGCCAGCACTTCGTGGCTGCCGAAGACGGCGTCGAGAATATCCGGATACGGCAGGAAGGCGTTGGCGACAATGCGCAGCTTACCGCCGATCGGCAGGTGCTTCACCGCGCCGCGGATCAGCGTTTCCGCTGCGGTCAGGCTGGTGGCCAGGCCGTCGTGGAACGGCGGGTTGGAGATAATCATATCGAAACGGCCGCTGATATCGGAGTAGACGTTGCTGACCAGCACTTCGCCCTCAATGCCGTTGGCCGCCAGCGTCGCCCGGCTGGCGGCTACCGCCGCCGCGTTGACGTCGCTCAGCGTCAGTTTCACCTTCGGCGACATCTTCGCCATCACGCTGGCGAGTACGCCGGCGCCGCAGCCGATATCCAGCACCTTGCCTTTCATATGCGGTTCCAGCGTGGACAGCAGCAGCGAACTGCCGACGTCCAGACCGTCGCGGCTGAACACGCCCGGCAGCGTTTTCACTTCCAGATCGTGCAGCGCGTAGCTCTGCCACCAGTCGTCGAGGTTAAAGACCGGCCGGCTGTCGATGCGGCCGTGGTACAGGCCGCAGCGGCGCGCGCTGTCGATTTTCACCAGCTGCACGTGGTCGGCGATAATTTGTTCCGCGCTGCGCACGCCGCTGCGGTTTTCACCGACCACGAACACTTCCGCGCCCACCGGCAGCAGCGCCAGCAGATTGCACAGCTGGAACTGCGCTTCCTGTTTGCTCTTCGGCCAGTAATACACCAGCGTATCGCAGTCGGCCACCAACCCGGCGTCGGCCGTCAGGCCGAACTGCACGTTGTCGCCCATCGCCCGGTTTAATAACTGCCAATGATGATATTGCTGGGTATGCACCCGCACGTCCGCGGCCTCGAACTGGGCAGGCAGGCTATCTTGCAGATCGCCGGCAAACAGTACGCGGCGTTCGGTAAATTCATCACTGTGGCGCAGCATCACTTCGCTGGCGGGGGTTAATGCAGACATCAGGTTTTGGCTCCTCAAGATTAAGCGGGGGATTATAGAGGGTTGTGTGGCGATGTTCGATGAATTTATACCCGTTACCCGTCATACTTCGAGCTGCAGATGCGTTGGCTGCGCTCAGTCACCCGAATCACTGACCGGAGTCAGCGCATCGGGATTCCTTCCCTTGCCGCCTTCCTGCAACTCGAATTATTTAGGGTAACTCCCTGTCATACTTCGAGCTGCAGATGAGAGTCACTCGAGTTATTGACCGGAGTCAGCGCATCGGGACTCCTTCCCCTGCCGCTTTCCCGCAACTCGAATTTACCCGTCATACTTCAAGCGACAGATGCGTTGGCCGCGCGGGTTTGTTAGCATAGCGCGCTTACGGTAGCTCCTGACAGGAATCGGCATGGCATCTCAACGCGACTGGCTGTTACAACAACTGGGTATTACGCAGTGGACATTGCGCCGCCCGGGCGTGTTGCAGGGCGAAGTGGCGATCAGCCTGCCGGCGGAAACGCGCCTGTTGGTGGTGGCGGCGTCATTGCCTGCGCCGGATGATGCATTGTTCTGCGACGTGCTGCGCAGCCTGGGGCTGACGCCGGCGCAAACCTACGGCCTGACGCCTGAACAGGCGGCGATGCTGCCGGAAGACGCGGAATGCAACAGTTGGCGGCTGGGCGTTACGGAGCCGCTTGCGGTGGCCGGCGCGCAGCTATACAGCCCGGCGCTGGCCGAGCTTTCTCACGATGCGGGTGCGAAACGCGCACTCTGGCAGCAGATTTGTCATCATGAACAACATTTCCACCCTGACGGCGGCCGATCTGGCCACCGCCTTCAAGATTGAACAGGCCAGCCACGCCTTTCCCTGGACGCAGGCCACCTTTGCCAGCAATCAGGGGGAACGCTACCTTAACCTGAAACTGGACGCCGACGGTCAGATGGCCGGCTTCGCCATTACCCAGATCGTGCTGGATGAGGCGACGCTGTTTAATATCGCCATCGATCCGCGCTATCAGCGCCGGGGCTATGGCCGCGCGCTGCTCAATGCGCTGATCGCCGAGCTGGAATCGCGCGGCGTCGTCACGCTGTGGCTGGAGGTGCGCGCCTCCAACCGCGGCGCGCTGGCGCTGTATAACGATCTGGGCTTTAACGAAGTCACGGTGCGCCGCAACTACTACCCGGCCGCCGGCGGGCGCGAAGATGCGATCGTGATGGCGCTGCCGCTCGGCTAGCCCGTTTGCGCCAGCCGGGAAAGTTGATTGTCACCGGTTGGCAAATCAGCGAAAATAACCCGCTATTATATTCATTTCACCGCTTTGCTTTGACGCCATCAACGGCGTATGACGATGACGCAGGGCGGACTAACCGTAGAAACGTGAAAACATGTCTCCTAGTGAATTTGCCCGCGAAGTGTCGAAAAGAAGAACCTTCGCCATCATCTCGCACCCCGATGCCGGTAAAACCACCATCACCGAAAAGGTGCTGCTGTTCGGACAGGCGATCCAGACCGCCGGTACGGTAAAAGGCCGCGGCTCCAGCCAGCACGCCAAATCCGACTGGATGGAAATGGAAAAGCAGCGCGGCATCTCCATCACCACCTCGGTGATGCAGTTCCCGTACCGCGACAGCCTGGTCAACCTGCTGGATACCCCGGGGCACGAAGACTTCTCTGAAGATACCTACCGCACCCTGACCGCGGTGGACTGCTGCCTGATGGTGATCGACGCTGCGAAAGGCGTTGAGGATCGTACCCGCAAGCTGATGGAAGTCACCCGCCTGCGCGATACGCCGATCCTGACCTTTATGAACAAACTGGACCGCGATATCCGCGATCCGATGGAAGTGATGGATGAAGTCGAGCGCGAACTGAAAATCGCCTGCTCGCCCATCACCTGGCCAATCGGCTGCGGCAAGCTGTTTAAAGGGGTTTACCATCTGTACAAGGATGAAACCTACCTCTATCAGAGCGGCATGGGCCACACCATTCAGGAAGTGCGGGTGGTGAAAGGGCTGGATAACCCGGAGCTGGACCAAGCGGTGGGCGAAGAGCTGGCCGCGCAGCTGCGTGAAGAGCTGGAGCTGGTGCAGGGCGCTTCACACGAGTTTGAGCAGGAAGCGTTTCTGGCCGGTGAGCTGACTCCGGTGTTCTTCGGCACCGCGCTCGGCAACTTCGGCGTTGACCATATGCTCGACGGGCTGGTGTCCTGGGCGCCGACGCCGATGCCGCGTCAGTCCGACAGCCGTGAAGTCTCGGCGACGGAAGAGAAGTTCAGCGGCTTTGTGTTCAAGATCCAGGCCAATATGGATCCGAAACACCGCGACCGCGTGGCGTTTATGCGCGTGGTGTCCGGCCGCTATGAAAAAGGCATGAAGCTGCGCCAGGTGCGCACCGGTAAGGACGTGGTGATCTCGGACGCGCTGACCTTTATGGCCGGCGACCGCTCGCACGTGGAAGAAGCCTACCCGGGCGATATTATCGGCCTGCATAACCACGGCACCATTCAGATCGGCGACACCTTTACCCAGGGTGAAAACATGAAGTTCACCGGCATTCCGAACTTTGCGCCGGAGCTGTTCCGCCGTATCCGCCTGCGCGATCCGCTCAAGCAGAAGCAGCTGCTGAAAGGGCTGGTGCAGCTGTCGGAAGAGGGCGCGGTGCAGGTGTTCCGGCCGATCGCCAATAACGATCTGATCGTCGGCGCGGTCGGCGTGCTGCAGTTCGATGTGGTGGTGGCGCGTCTGAAAACCGAATACAACGTGGAAGCGGTGTATGAGTCGGTCAACGTATCTACCGCCCGCTGGGTGGAGTGCGACGACGTGAAGAAGTTCGAAGAGTTCAAGCGTAAGAACGAGCAGAACCTGGCGCTGGACGGCGGTGATAACCTGTCGTACATCGCGCCGACCATGGTGAACCTCAATCTGACGCAGGAGCGTTATCCGGACGTCACCTTCCGCAAAACCCGCGAGCACTGATGCCCGCCGCGGCCCGGCTGCCTTTTGGCGGCCGGGCCTGCTATTAATTAACCTTTCTCATCCTTTCCCGCGTTGTCCGCTCTTCGGATTGTGCCGTTTCGTCCGCCGGATTTTGCCTGATGCGCTATATTTAGCAGGGCATAATCGCGCAATGAATAGCCCAAATCTCTGTGATTACTTAAAAAACCAGCGTCTTATGCGGCGGTGTTGCCGATTGGAGACAACCTGAGTGGTTTAAAATCAGTGAGTTAACCTAAGTGTCTCTGATGGGTCAGGATGATGTCGTTAAATGGCGACAGTATTTAGCCTGTTTTTTCGACAGTTATAGTTATCTTATTGATTTTTAATGGTTGTATAAAGTTGGCATGGCCGTTGCAATATTCATGGCGTGGATGGCCGAACGAACAGATATCGTGAAGTATCCCTGAATCAAAGCCGCGCGCATCGCGGCGACAGAATCCGCAGTCATTTGGGATTCACCAACAAAAGGAAGAGATCGATGAAAAAGACCAAGTTTGCACAATCAATGATGGCTGTCGTATTGGGTTCCGTTTTGGTGAGCGGTAGCGCTCTGGCCGAAGGTTCGTTGCTCGATAAGGCATCCAGCGTGGCTGATAGCACTGGCGCCAAAATCGATAGCTCTATGCAAAAAGTCGACGGTTCGATGAAGAAAGTCGACGGCTATATGGATGACAGCGCGATTACCGCAAAAGTGAAAAGCGCGCTGGTGGAAGACAAAACGATTTCCAGCAACGACATTTCGGTGAAAACCGAAAAAGGCGTGGTGACGCTGAGCGGCTTTGTCGCCAGCCAGGCGCTGGCTGAGCAGGCGGTTGCCGTGGCCGGTAAAGTGGAAGGTGTGAAATCCGTCAGCGATAAGCTGCATGTGAAAGATGAAGCCAAGCAGTCGGTGAAATCTTATGCCGGTGACGCCGCCACCACCACGGAGCTGAAAGCCAAGCTGTTGGCCGATGACATCGTGCCTTCCCGCAACGTGAAAGTGGAAACCACCGACGGTGTGGTGCAGCTGTCCGGCGAAGTGAAGTCACAGGCGCAGTCTGAGCGTGCGGAAAGCATCGCCAAGGCGATTGACGGCGTGAAAAGCGTGAAGAACGACCTGACCGTCAAACCATAATCCGCCCTTCGCGGCGAACTCTGTCAGCAGGGGGCCGGTATCCGGCCCCCTTGATGCGTTTCATCACGGGCGCGCAGGCTGCGCCTCTACGGTAAGGAGAGGCTTATGTTTCGTTGGGGCATTATCTTTTTGGTGGTTGCGCTGATTGCTGCGGCGCTGGGCTTTGGCAGTCTGGCGGGCACCGCCGCCTGGGCGGCGAAAGTGGTCTTTGTGGTTGGGATCATTCTGTTCCTGATCAGCCTGTTTACCGGCCGCCGGCGTCCTTAGCCGACGGGCAAAGTGTAACAAATCTTGAGTCCTTTTCCGGCAGTAGGAGGGCAGATCGTGAACAGTGATATTATTCTCGGACGTTGGAAACAGCTCAGAGGCCAGCTGTGGCAGGCCTGGGCCGAACTTTCCGGCAGCGACTGTGCATGGCTGACCGGCAGTAACGACTGTCTCTCCGGCATACTGCAAGAAGATTACGGAAGAGAGCAAGAAGAGGTATCCTCAGAAAAAACGTCTTACTGAGGAACCCGGGTTGGGCTACAGAATACCCATTACGCTCGGCAATATTGAGCCGCTGGCGTATAAACCATACCGGCCGGGCAAACTGGCGCTGGTATGCGAAGGGGGCGGGCAGCGCGGCATTTTCACCGCCGGC
This sequence comes from Serratia rubidaea, assembly GCA_901472405.1. Lineage (GTDB taxonomy): Bacteria > Pseudomonadota > Gammaproteobacteria > Enterobacterales > Enterobacteriaceae > Serratia_B > Serratia_B rubidaea. Next base: position 663,936 of record LR590463.1, read on the forward strand.
GTGCTGGATGAGTTCCAGCGTGCCCGCTTCAACCCTTTTGAACTGATGATCGGCACCTCCGCCGGTGCGCAGAACCTTTCCGCCTTTATCTGCGGACAGCTGGGCTACGCACGTCGGGTGATCACCCGCTATACCACCACCGCCGATTTCTTTAATCCCCTGCGCTTTGTGCGCGGCGGCCATCTGATTGACCTCGACTGGCTGGTGAATATCACCTCGCAGCAGCTGCCGCTGGCGATGGACGCGGCGGAAAAACAGTTCCACGACGGGCGCGAGTTCCTGATGTGCGCCTGCCGCAGCGACGACTTCGAACCAACCTATTTCCCCGCCCGGCGCGCCAGCTGGCTGCCGACGATTAAAGCCTCCAGCGCCATTCCGGGCTTTTACCGCATGGGCGTTGAGCTGGACGGCGTCAGCTATCAGGACGGCGGCATCAGCGATGCGATTCCGGTGGAGGAGGCCTACCGCCGCGGCGCGGACACCATCGTGGTGATTCGCACCGTGCCGTCGCAGATGTACTATACGCCGCAGTGGATGAAGCGGATGGAGCAGTGGCTGAGCGAAAGCAGCCTGCAGCAGATGGTGCGCATCATGCGGCAGCATGAGCAGAGCTATCACCGCATCCAGCAGTTTATTGAGAAACCGCCGGGCGACCTGCGTATTTTCGAAATCTTCCCGCCGAAGCCGCTGGCGAGCAATGCGCTTGGCAGCCGCCTGTCGTCGCTTAACCGCGACTATCATCTCGGCCGACGCTGCGGCCGCTATTTTCTGGCCACCGTCGGCCACTGGCTGCAGACGCCGGAAAGCGGCGACGGCGTGGCGGTGAAGCGGCCGCTGTCGCGGCGCCTGCTGCAGCCGGAAAGCCTGAGCATGCCGTCGCCGATCGTCAGCGAGATCACGCAGCCGGCGGCGCTGGCGCCTGCGGAGATGCATTTGCCGCCGGACGCGCTGCCGGACGGTAAGGGAGAGACGCTGTGAGCCTGCGGTTTACCGACACCCATTGCCATTTTGATTTCCCGCCCTTCAGCGGCCACGAGGCGGACAGCCTGCGGCGCGCGGCGGCGGCCGGCGTAGAGCGCATTATCGTGCCCTCGGTCACCGCCGACCGTTTTACGCGCGTGATGCAGCTGGCGGAGAGCTATCCGCCGCTGTACGCCGCGCTAGGGCTGCACCCGCTCTATATCGCGCAGCACCATGACGAACAGCTGGCGCAGCTGGAAGGCTGGCTGACGGCGCGGCCGCCCAAGCTGGCGGCGGTCGGGGAGATCGGCCTGGATCTGTACATGGCCGAGCCGCAGTTCGAGCGTCAGCAGACGCTGCTGCGCGCCCAGCTGCAGCTGGCGAAGCGCCATGATTTGCCGGTGATTCTGCATTCACGCCGCAGCCACGACCCGCTGGCCGCCATGCTGCGCCGCGCCGACCTGCCGCGCCGCGGCGTGGTGCACGGCTTTGCCGGCAGTCTGTCGCAGGCGCAGGCGTTTGTGCGGCTGGGCTATTTTATCGGCGTCGGCGGCACCATCAGCTATCAGCGGGCGCAGAAAACCCGCGCGGTGATGGCGCAGCTTGCCGCTCAGCGCGTTGCTGCTGGAGACCGACGCGCCGGATATGCCGCTGGCCGGCCACCAGGGCGAGCCTAACCGCCCGGAACGCGCCGCCGAGGTGTTTCAGGCGCTGTGTCAGCTGCGTTCGGAACCGCCCGAGCAGATTGCCGATCGGCTTTGGCAAAATACCCAATCCCTGTTTGCCCTGTAACCGCCGTTACAGCGGTAAAAGTGTGATGCTCATCACGTTATAAGATTTTCGTTTGCGCCTGTTTGTATACATTTGTGATGTAAGACGAGTCTGGCGCAATATTGCTCAGTATAATCCCGCTCCGTTACCAATAGTTAGCCCACAATGATGCCGGGCAGAATCTGTTTTATTTTTCACCACAGGGATACTTTGCATGCAACTCATCATGAGCCTGATTGGGATGGCGGTGTTAATTGCGATCGCGGTGCTGCTTTCCAGCAACCGGCGGGCGATTAACCTGCGCACCGTGCTCGGCGCCTTTATTATTCAAATCGCGATCGGCGCGCTGGTGCTGTACGTACCGCTGGGCCGGCGCATTCTGGGCGGAATGTCGGAAGGGGTGGCCAATGTGATTGCCTACGGCAACCAGGGCATTTCGTTTATTTTCGGCGGGCTGGTGTCCGACAAGATGTTTGAACTGTTCGGCGGCGGCGGCTTTATTTTTGCGCTGCGCGTGCTGCCGGTGATCGTGTTCTTCTCGTCGCTGATCGCCGTGCTGTATTACCTCGGCATTATGCAGCTGGTGATCGCGTGCTGGGCGGCGGCCTGCAGAAAGTGCTGGGCACCTCGGCGCACCGAGTCGCTGTCGGCCACCGCCAATATTTTTTGTCGGCCAGACCGAGGCGCCGCTGGTGGTGCGGCCGTATATCGCCACCATGACGCAGTCCGAGCTGTTTGCCGTGATGTGCGGCGGCCTGGCGTCGGTGGCCGGTTCGGTGCTGGCCGGCTACGCGCAGATGGGCGTGCCGCTGGAATACCTGATCGCCGCCTCGTTTATGGCCGCGCCGGGCGGTCTGCTGTTCGCCAAGCTGATGGTGCCGGAAACGGAAAAAACCCATGATACGGACGATGCGACCAAGCTGATTGCCGAAGAGGAGCGCCCGGCCAACGTGATTGACGCGGCGGCCTCCGGCGCGGCGTCCGGCATGCAGCTGGCGCTGAACGTCGGCGCGATGCTGCTGGCGTTTATCGCCCTGATCGCGCTGCTGAACGGCATGCTGGGCGGCATCGGCGGCTGGTTCAACTATCCGCAGCTGTCGCTGGAGCTGCTGCTGGGCTGGATCTTCTCGCCAATCGCCTTCCTGATCGGCGTGCCGTGGAGCGAGGCGATGACCGCCGGCTCCTTTATCGGTCAGAAGATTATCGTCAATGAGTTTGTCGCCTTTATGAACTTCGGCGCCTATCTGCGTCCGGATGAGGCGGTGACCGCCGACGGGCTGCAGGTGCTGTCCGCCCACACCAAGGCGATAATTTCGTTCGCGCTGTGTGGTTTCGCTAACCTGTCTTCGGTGGCGATTCTGTTGGGCGGGTTAGGGCAGCATGGCGCCGAACCGTCGTCATGATATTGCGCGTCTGGGTCTGAAGGCGGTGGTGGCCGGCACCCTGTCCAACCTGATGAGCGCGACCATCGCCGGGTTCTTCCTGGCGCTGTAAACTATACTTGCAGAGCGTTTTTCTTTGCCGCCGCCGCAGCCCGGCGGCGGTGAAGAAAGCCCGTCCGGCGCGGCCTGACGGGGTGCGCGGTGAAGCTTTTGTTATTCTGTGAACAATATCGCGTTATTTTGTGATTATTTTCACATATAATCTCTAACTGTTAGAGCGTTACCCCTATTGGATTTTTACACCTGGACGCGGCCCGGCCTATGACCGGCGTGTTCTAATCGTTACTACAGGCTGTTTGCACGTCTAGCCTAATGTGCGGTGAGAAGGACCTCAGTTGCCCTCGGGGAAGTGATTACCCCGCGCTATCTTCACGGAACCAAGTCCGCTCGCCAACAGCAAGCAGCTCAAGTTGGAGAGTTTTATGACCGAATTAACCGCCGCAGCGCAGCGCGCGCTGAGCCTGATGGATTTAACCACCCTGAACGACGACGACACCGACGAGAAGGTGATCGCGCTGTGCCGTCAGGCGAACAGCCCGGCGGGCCACACCGCTGCCATCTGCATTTACCCGCGCTTCATCCCGATCGCCCGTAAAACGCTGCGCGAGCAGGGCACGCCGGATATCCGCATCGCCACCGTCACCAACTTCCCGCACGGTAACGATGATATTGCTATCGCGCTGGCGGAAACCCGTGCGGCCATCGCCTACGGCGCCGATGAAGTGGACGTGGTGTTCCCTTACCGCGCGCTGATGGCCGGCAATGAGCAGGTCGGCTTCGATCTGGTGAAACAGTGCAAGCAGGCCTGCGCCGAAGCGAATGTGCTGCTGAAAGTGATTATCGAAACCGGCGAGCTGAAGGACGCGGCGCTGATCCGCAAGGCGTCTGAAATCTCCATCAACGCCGGGGCGGACTTTATTAAAACCTCAACCGGCAAAGTACCGGTGAACGCCACGCTGGAAAGCGCTGGAGCTGATGATGTCGGTGATCCGCGATATGGGCGTCGGCGCGCAGGTGGGCTTCAAGCCAGCCGGCGGCGTACGCACTGCGGAAGAGGCGCAGCATTATCTGCAACTTGCCGCGCGTATCATGGGCGCAGACTGGGCTGATGCACGGCACTTCCGTTTCGGCGCCTCCAGCCTGTTGGCCAGCCTGCTGACCACGCTGGGCTACAGCGCGCAGACGTCCGGCAGCGGCTACTGATTCTCGCTTTCGCCCCGGCGCGTCCGGGGCGTCTTTGACAACACTGCACACGCATATTGCAGGAGGAAATTTTGTTCCTGGCACAAGAAATAATTCGTAAGAAACGTGACGGTCAGCCGCTGAGCGAAGAGGAAATCCGCTTCTTTATTAACGGTATCCGCGATAACGTCGTCTCCGAAGGCAGATCGCCGCGCTGGCGATGACCATCTATTTTCATGATATGACCATGCCGGAGCGCGTGGCGCTGACCATGGCGATGCGCGACTCCGGCACGGTGCTGGACTGGAAGAGCCTGGATCTCAACGGCCCGGTGGTGGACAAGCACTCCACCGGCGGCGTGGGCGACGTAACCTCGCTGATGCTCGGCCCGATGGTGGCGGCCTGCGGCGGCTACGTGCCGATGATCTCCGGCCGCGGTCTGGGCCACACCGGCGGCACCCTGGATAAACTGGAAGCCATTCCCGGCTTTAATATCTTCCCGGATGACGCCGCTTTCCGTAAAATCATCAAAGAGGTCGGCGTTGCGATTATCGGCCAGACCAGTTCGCTGGCCCCGGCGGACAAACGCTTCTATGCCACGCGCGATATTACCGCCACCGTGGACTCTATTCCGCTGATCACCGGTTCGATCCTGGCCAAGAAACTGGCGGAGGGGTTGGATGCATTGGTGATGGACGTGAAAGTAGGCTCCGGCGCCTTTATGCCGACCTATGCGCTGTCGGAAGATTTGGCGCAGGCCATCGTCGGCGTCGCCAACGGCGCCGGCTGCAAAACCACGGCGCTGCTGACCGATATGAACCAGGTGCTGGCCTCCAGCGCCGGCAACGCGGTGGAAGTGCGCGAAGCGGTGCGCTTCCTGACCGGCGAATACCGTAACCCGCGCCTGCTGGAAGTCACCATGGCGCTGTGCGTGGAAATGCTGCTCTCCGGCGGCCTGGCGCAGGATGACGCCGATGCGCGCGCCAAACTGCAGGCGGTGCTGGATAACGGCAAGGCGGCGGAAATCTTCGGCCGCATGGTGGCGGTGCAGCAGGGTCCGAGCGACTTTGTTGAACGTTACGACAGCTACCTGCCGACGGCGACGCTGAGCAAGCCGGTGTACGCCGAGCGTGAAGGCATCGTCAGCGCCATGGATACCCGTGAACTGGGCATGGCGGTGGTGACCCTTGGCGGCGGCCGTCGTCGCGCCACCGACAGCATCGACTACAGCGTCGGACTGACCGATATGGCGCGCCTGGGCGATCGCATTGATGCCAAACAGCCGTTGGCGGTGATCCACGCCAACGACGAAGAGAGCTGGCAGCAGGCGGCCGACGCGGTGCGCGGCGCGATGACGCTGAGCGACCAGGCGCCGGAAGCGACGCCGGTGGTGTATAAACGCATCACCCAGTAAGGCCATTTATTTAATCGAGGCGGCGCGTATTGCGCCGTCAGAGCGTGGAATCACGCGGGAGAAAACAATGAAACGTACATTTATTATGGTTCTGGACTCATTTGGCATCGGCGCCAGCGCCGACGCTGAACGTTTTGGCGACAAAGGCTCGGATACCCTGGGCCACATTGCCGAAATGTGCGCGCGCGGCGAAGCAGACAACGGCCGCAGCGGCCCGTTGACCCTGCCGAACCTCAGCCGTCTCGGCCTGGGCAAGGCGGCGCAGGAGTCCACCGGCAGCTTCCCGCCGGGACTGGACGAAAATGCCGACATCATTGGCGCTTACGGCTATGCCAGCGAGCTTTCTTCCGGTAAGGACACGCCGTCGGGCCACTGGGAAATCGCCGGGGTGCCGGTACTGTTCGACTGGGGCTACTTTAAAGACGAACACAACAGCTTCCCGCAGGAACTGCTGGATAAGCTGGTGGAGCGCGCCAAGCTGCCGGGCTACCTCGGCAACTGCCACTCCTCCGGTACGGTGATCCTCGATCAGCTCGGCGAAGAACACATGAAGAGCGGCAAGCCGATTTTCTACACCTCGGCGGACTCGGTCTTCCAGATTGCCTGTCATGAAGAAACCTTCGGTCTGGATCGCCTGTATGAACTGTGCGAAATCGCCCGTGAGGAACTGACCGAAGGCGGCTACAACATCGGCCGCGTGATCGCCCGTCCGTTCGTCGGCGACAAGCCGGGCAACTTCCAGCGCACCGGCAACCGTCACGATCTGGCGGTGGAGCCGCCGGCGCCGACCGTGCTGAAAAAGCTGGTGGATGAGAAGGGCGGCGAAGTGGTGTCCATCGGCAAGATTGCCGATATCTACGCCAACGTCGGCATCACCAAAAAGGTTAAGGCGACCGGGATTGACGCGCTGTTTGACGCCACCGTCAAAGAGATGGAGCAGGCCGGCGACAACACCATCGTGTTCACCAACTTTGTTGATTTTGACTCCTCTTACGGCCACCGCCGCGACGTGGCGGGCTATGCCGCCGCGCTGGAACTGTTCGACCGCCGCCTGCCGGAGCTGCTGAAGCTGGTGAAAGACGACGATATGATCATCTTCACCGCCGACCACGGCTGCGACCCGACCTGGGGCGGCACCGACCATACGCGTGAGCACATTCCGGTGCTGGTCTACGGCCCGAACGTGAAACCGGGTTCGCTGGGCCACCGTGAAACCTTTGCCGATATTGGCCAGACCGTCGCGAATTATTTTGGGCTGTCGCCAATGGAATATGGCAAGACTATGTTCTAATACGCAGTTGGCGCCGGGGGAATACCCCGGCGCATTTTTATTCATGACGATAGTAGAAGGAAAATAATTATGGCAACTCCGCACATTAACGCCGAAATGGGTGATTTCGCAGACGTCGTTCTGATGCCGGGCGACCCGTTACGCGCGAAATATATCGCGGAAACCTTCCTGGAAGACGCGGTGGAAGTGAACAACGTGCGCGGCATGTTGGGCTTCACCGGTACTTACAAAGGCCGCAAAATTTCCGTTATGGGTCATGGTATGGGCATCCCGTCCTGCTCCATTTACGCGCGTGAACTGATTGCGGAGTTCGGCGTGAAGAAACTGATCCGCGTGGGCTCCTGCGGCGCGGTGCGCGACGATATCAAACTGCGCGACGTGGTGATCGGCATGGGCGCCTGCACCGACTCCAAAGTGAACCGCCTGCGTTTTAAAGACCACGACTTCGCGGCGATTGCGGATTTCGACATGGTGCGCAACGCGGTTGACGCCGCAGCCGCGCAGAACATCCCGGCGCGCGTCGGCAACATCTTCTCCGCCGATCTGTTCTATACGCCGGATCCGGATATGTTCCAGGTGCTGAAAAAGTACGGCATTCTGGGCGTAGAGATGGAAGCGGCCGGCATCTACGGCGTGGTGGCGGAAATGCAGGAAGAGTACGGCTGTAAAGCGTTGACCATCTGCACCGTGTCCGACCATATCCTGCGCCACGAGCAGACCACCGCCGCAGAGCGTCAGACCACCTTTAACGAAATGATCGTTATCGCGCTGGAGTCCGTGCTGCTGGGCGATAAAGAGTAAGCGTGTCCGCCTGGCGGCGTACAGCCGCCGTGGTGACAATAACGCCGGTGGGGCCAACCCGACCGGCGTTTTTTTATGCGCAGCGGGCGCTACGGCTTGCGCGCATCGTCGTCGCCGGAGGCCGGCGCGGCGCTTTCCTGCTCCTGCTTGTCATCGTCGCCGTCGGCCAGCGGCGCGTTGGCGGTCAGCAGATAGGGCGACTGCTGCCAGCGGCTGCGGCGGCCCTGCAGCAGGCAGCGCGCCAGGATAATGCCGATGGCCAGCGACAGCAGCATCATCAGCCGCAACAGGTTGGTGGTGTTATCCACCTGTTTGGCTTCGGTCGCCAGCACGTGGGTATCCAGGGTGATGCGGATAAAACCGCACGGACCGTCTTTGCACTGAATGGCCTCAACCAGCTGATTATTGAAGTAGCTGCCGGCGCGCTTGCCGTCGAGCGACAGGCGATCGCGTACGCTGATGGTTTCCCCGGCGTGGGCGATCAGCGTGCCGTCCAGCTGATAGACGCTGGCGTCCAGGATGCGGCTGTGGTCGGTCATCTGCCTGAGGATGGCGTCGATGCGCTGATTATCAATATCGCTGTCGTCGTCGAGCAGCGGCGCCAGGCTGAAGGCGACCTGTTTCGTCAGGGTCTGCGCCAGATCCTCCACCTGCTCGGAACGCGCCAGCTGATGGCTCAGGCTAAAATAGGAGGCGCCCTGCATCAGCAGCACTAATAACGCCAGACAAATCAGAATGATGGCGGTGCGGTGCAGGCGAAATTTTAGTTTGGCTTTAGCCATACGGCTTCCTTAATCTCAGAGAGAGTTTATGTTGCCAGAAGCCGGCCCGATAGGATAGCTTGGTGGGCTGTTTTATACCCGTGATGCTTCACGTTGCAGGGCGCAGCACCGGCCTGAGCCCGCGCTCCGGCATGCCTTCTTCTGCCGCCTTCCTGCAACGCGAATGATTGAGGGTATAGCACGCGTCTTGCCTGTCTTTGCCCGCCGTCACCGCTTTGGTTTCACGCCGTCGCAACGTAGAATCAGGCGGGTATACCCAAGCTGCCCCTTCAGGAGTTAATGATGTCGAATAGTTTGACCTATTGTGACCTCCCGGCCGAGATCTCCCAATGGCCGGGCCTTCCCCTTTCGCTGAGCGGTGACGAAGTGATGCCGCTGGATTATTGGGCGGGCCACACCGGTTGGCTATTGTATGGCAGAGAACTGGATAAGGAGCGCATCACGCAGTTCCAGCGCCGGCTCGGCGCGGCGATGGTGATCGTCACCGCCTGGCGGGTGGAGGATTATCAGGTGGTGCGCCTGGCCGGCACGCTGACGGCGCGCGCCAAAACGCTGGCGGCGGAAAGCGGGCTGGACGTGGCGCCGCTCGGCAAGATCCCGCATCTGCGCACGCCGGGGCTGCTGGTGATGGATATGGATTCCACCGCGATCGAGATCGAGTGCATCGACGAAATCGCCAAGCTGGCGGGCGTCGGAGAGCAGGTGTCTGAAGTGACCGAGCGGGCGATGCGCGGCGAGTTGGATTTTTCCGACAGCCTGCGGCAGCGGGTCGGCACGCTGAAGGGCGCCGACGCCAATATCCTGAAACAGGTGCGCGACAACCTGCCGCTGATGCCGGGGCTGGTTAATCTGGTGCGTAAGCTGCAGGCGCTCGACTGGCACGTTGCCATCGCTTCCGGCGGCTTCACCTACTATGCCGAATACCTGCGCGACACGCTGAAGCTGGTGGCGGTGGCCGCCAATGAGCTGGAGATCCGCGACGGCAAGCTGACCGGCGAAGTGGTGGGGCCGATTGTCGATGCCCAGTACAAGGCCGATACGCTGACGCAGCTGGCGGAAAAGCTGGGCATTGCGCCGCAGCAGACGGTGGCGATCGGCGACGGCGCCAACGATGTGAAAATGATGCAGGCGGCGGGGTTGGGCATCGCCTATCACGCCAAGCCGACGGTGTATGGTCAGGCGCAGGTGGCGATTCGTCATGCCGATCTGATCGGCGTATTATGCGTACTGAGCGGCAGCCTGAAGCACGAAGTGCGCTAATCGCAGCCCGCCGCGCGCGGGCCGCATCAATCAGCAAATCAGTATTTTTCAAGAGGTAAGACGTGGCAAAAGCGGCAAAACGGGCGTTTGTATGTAATGAGTGCGGTGCGGATTATCCGCGCTGGCAGGGGCAGTGCAGCGCATGCCAGGCCTGGAATACCATTACCGAGGTCCGTCTGGCCGCCTCGCCCGCCGCGGCGCGCAATGAGCGCTTCAGCGGCTATGCCGGCGAGAACGGCGGCGTCAGCAAGGTGCAGCGGCTGTCGGAGATCAGCCTGGAAGAGCTGCCGCGTTTTTCCACCGGCTTTCTGGAATTTGACCGCGTGCTCGGCGGCGGCGTGGTGCCGGGCAGCGCCATTCTGATCGGCGGCAGCCCCGGCGCCGGCAAGAGTACCCTGCTGCTGCAGACGCTGTGTAAACTGTCCGAGCAGATGAAAACGCTGTACGTCACCGGCGAAGAGTCGCTGCAGCAGGTGGCGATGCGCGCGCACCGCCTGGGGCTGCCGACCGGCAACCTGAATATGCTGTCGGAAACCAGCATCGAGCAAATCTGCCTGATCGCCGAGCAGGAGCAGCCGAAGCTGATGGTGATCGACTCGATTCAGGTGATGCATATGGCGGACATCCAGTCCTCGCCGGGCAGCGTGGCGCAGGTGCGCGAAACCGCCGCTTACCTGACGCGCTTTGCCAAAACCCGCGGCGTGGCGATCGTGATGGTCGGTCACGTCACCAAAGACGGCTCGCTGGCCGGGCCGAAGGTGTTGGAGCACTGCATCGACTGTTCGATTCTGCTCGACGGCGACGCCGACTCCCGCTTCCGCACCCTGCGCAGCCACAAGAACCGCTTCGGCGCGGTCAATGAGCTGGGCGTGTTCGCCATGACCGAGCAGGGCCTGCGTGAGGTCAGCAACCCGTCGGCGATTTTCCTCAGCCGCGGCGAGGTGACCTCCGGCAGCTCGGTGATGGTGGTGTGGGAAGGCACGCGGCCGCTGCTGGTGGAGATTCAGGCGCTGGTGGATCACTCGATGATGTCCAACCCGCGCCGCGTGGCGGTGGGCTGGAGCAGAACCGTCTGGCGATCCTGCTGGCGGTGCTGCACCGTCACGGCGGCCTGCAGATGGCGGATCAGGACGTGTTCGTCAACGTGGTCGGCGGCGTAAAGGTGGCGGAAACCAGCGCCGACCTGGCGCTGCTGCTGTCGCTGGTCTCCAGCCTGCGCGACCGGCCGCTGCCGCAGGATCTGGTGGTGTTTGGCGAAGTGGGGCTGGCCGGCGAAATCCGCCCGGTGCCGAGCGGGCAGGAGCGCATTTCGGAAGCAGCCAAGCACGGCTTTAAGCGCGCCATCGTGCCGCACGCCAACGTGCCGAAAAAGATGCCGGCCAATATGCAGGTGTTCGGCGTGAAAAAGCTGGCGGATGCGCTGGCGGTGCTGGACGAGTTTTAATGGCCGCCGAAATCAGGAATCTGTGCTAACGTGTTTAGCATATTGAACAGGAGGCGTGATGCGGCAATTTGATTATCTGAAAGCGGCGATTAAACAGCAGGGGCGCACACTGCAACAGGTGGCGGACGCCAGCGGCATGACTAAAGGCTACCTCAGCCAGCTGCTTAATGACAAAATCAAGAGCCCCAGCGCGCAGAAGCTGGAGGCGCTGCACCGTTTCCTGGGTCTGGAGTTTCCGCGCCGGGAGAAAAAGGTCGGCGTAGTGTTTGGTAAATTTTACCCGCTGCATACCGGCCATATCTATCTGATCCAGCGCGCCTGCAGCCAGGTGGACGAGCTGCATGTGATTTTGTGTTACGACGAGCCGCGTGACCGCGAGCTGTTCGACAACAGTTCGATGTCGCAGCAGCCGACGGTCAGCGACCGGCTGCGCTGGCTGCTGCAAACCTTCAAGTATCAGAAGAACATCCATATTCACGCGTTCGACGAGCAGGGCATCGAACCCTATCCGCACGGCTGGGGCGTGTGGAGCAACGGCATGAAGCAGTTTATGGAACAGCAGGGCATTATGCCGAGCGTGATCTACTCCAGCGAAACGCAGGATGCGCCGCGCTACCGCGAGTATCTGGCGACGGAAACTATTCTGATCGACCCCGAACGTTCGTTTATGAAGATCAGCGGCCGGCAGATCCGTCAGGATCCGTTCCGCTACTGGGAATATATTCCTACCGAAGTGAAGCCGTTCTTTGTGCGCACCGTGGCGATACTGGGCGGCGAATCCAGCGGTAAATCGACGCTGGTCAACAAGCTGGCCAATATCTTCAATACCACCAGCGCCTGGGAGTACGGCCGCGATTACGTGTTCTCCCATCTGGGGGGCGACGAGATGGCGCTGCAGTACTCCGACTACGACAAGATTGCCTTGGGGCAGGCGCAGTACGTGGACTTTGCGGTGAAGTACGCCAACAAGGTGGCGTTTATCGATACCGACTTTGTCACCACCCAGGCGTTCTGCAAAAAGTATGAAGGGCGGGAGCACCCCTTTGTGCAGGCGCTGATCGACGAGTACCGCTTCGACCTGGTGATCCTGCTGGAGAACAACACGCCGTGGGTGGCGGACGGCTTGCGCAGCCTGGGCAGTCCCGGCGAACGCAAGGCCTTTCAGGATCTGCTGGAGGCGATGCTGCGCGCCAACAACATCGAGTACGTGCGCGTTGAGTCCAGCGACTATGATGAGCGCTTCCTGCGCTGCGTGGAGCTGGTGCAGCAGCTGATGGCGGCGGACGTCGGCCGGGTGAAAAACGTGCCGCAGGCGGGCTGAATTAGCCGATAGTGCGCTCGCCGCAACGGCCGGGCGCGAACTGCGCCACCGTTGACGTAATGTTCACTCTGCGCTGATTACGTTAGGTTTTTCGTCACCACCAGGACGGTAAAACCATGACGTATCGTTTACTTATTCTCTGGCTGCTGGGCTACGCGGCGGCGTGGACGCTGCTCAGCGCGCAGCTCGACCCTACGCTGCCTTACGACGCCGTTGAAGCGCTGAACTGGGGCCTGAACGCCGAATGGGGCTCGCCGAAGAACCCCTGGCTGGTGGGCGCGGCGATGCGCCCGGCGATTTGGCTGCCGGGCATGCCGCTGAACGTTTACTGGTACGCCGGGCACTTTGCGGCGATCGCCGTCGGCATGCTGGGCGTGTGGCTGCTGGCGCGGCGGCTGAGCGGCAGCCGCTCTCTGGCCTGGCTGGCGCTGCTGACGCTCAACCTGTCCGGCATTATCAATTTCGACATTATCCCCTACAACGACAACTATCTGCTGGTGATGCTGTGGCCGTGGATGCTGCTGTTCTTTCATCTGGCGATCGAGCGCTCCGCCAACTGGTGGCCGGCCTTTGCCGTGGCCGCCGGGCTGGCGATGATGGCGAAATACTCCACCTTCGCCTTTGTCTATTTTATTGCGCTGTCGACGCTGCTGGTGCCGCAAATCCGCCGCTGTTACCGCCAGCCGGCGTTTTATCTGGCGGTGGCGATCTGGCTGGCGCTGGTGCTGCCGAATGTGGTCTGGCTATGGCAGCATGATTTCGCCGCCTTTAAATGGGTGGGATCGCAGACGCGCATGCAGCTGAACGTCGGCATTCTGCGCGCGCTGCTGCTGGTGTTTTACCCGCTGCTGGCGCTGTGGTGGCTGCTGCGACGCAGCGGCGCGACGCTGGGCTGGCCGGGCGCGCTGCCGACGCGGGTGTTGCTGTGGGTGTGCCTGCTGCCGCTGGGGCTGATTGCCGTCTGGTTCTCCTTCCATGCCGGCGGCCGGCTGACCGAATGGCTGCAGCCGTTCTTTATCGTGGCGCCGGCGCTGCTGGTCGGCTGCGTGCGCCGGCCGCCGTCGCGCTCACTGCGGACGGCGACGATAGCGCTGCTGTGCGCCGCGCTGGCGGTGTACCTGGGCTACGCCGCGGTGATGTTGGGCAACGTGCGCAACGCCGGGCAGAAGATGGTGGGCGTCAAGGCGTTCAGCGCCGCGGTAGAACAGCGCTGGCGGCAGCGCTACGGCGTCGATCTGCGCTACGTCGGCGGCGGCTATTTGTCGCAGTGGATGACGGTGTATGCCGCTTCCCGTCCGCAGGTGATTGCGCGCTGGTCCAACGCCCGGAAGCCGAATATCTACAATGCCCGCCTGGACGACGCACAGCTGGCGCGGCACGGCGTGGCGCTGTTCGGCCGGCTGGGAGAGACGTGTGCGCAGAGCCATTTTGACGATGCGCTGACGCAGTGGCCGTCGCTGCACATTGACTGGCGGCAGGAGCTGACGTTCCAGGCCGACCCGCAGACGCCGCGCCAGACGCTGTGCGTAACCTTTGTCCGGCCGAACGGCGGTCAGCGGCGCCCATAAAAAAGGCCCGCAATAGCGGGCCTGAGCGAAGAGAAGGGCGCTTATTTGGCGATCTTCTTGTACTTGATGCGGTGCGGCTCCAGCGCGTCGGCGCCCAGCGTACGCTTCTTGTACTCTTCGTATTCGGTAAAGTTGCCTTCGAAGAACTCCACCTTGCCTTCATCCTGATAGTCGATGATGTGGGTGGCGATACGGTCGAGGAACCAGCGGTCGTGCGAGATCACCAGCGCGCAGCCCGGGAATTCCAGCAGGGCGTTTTCCAGCGCGCGCAGGGTTTCGATATCCAGGTCGTTGGTCGGTTCATCGAGCAGCAGTACGTTGCCGCCAACCTGCAGCAGCTTGGCCAGGTGCAGACGGCCGCGTTCACCACCGGACAGTTCGCCGACGCGTTTGCCCTGATCGACGCCCTTGAAGTTAAAGCGGCCGACGTAGGCGCGGCTTGGCATTTCGGTGTTGCCGATGCGCATGATGTCCTGACCGCCGGAGACTTCTTCCCACACGGTTTTCTTGTCGTCCATGCTGTCGCGGAACTGATCGACCGAGGCCAGCTTGACGGTGTCGCCCAGCACGATGCTGCCGCTGTCCGGCTGCTCTGCGCCGGAAAGCATGCGGAACAGGGTGGATTTACCGGCGCCGTTCGGGCCGATAATGCCGACGATGGCGCCCTTCGGCAGCGAGAACGACAGATCGTCGATCAGCACGCGGTCGCCGTAGGATTTATGCAGGTTGCTGACTTCGACCACTTTGTCGCCCAGTCGCGCGCCAGGCGGAATGAACAGTTCGTTGGTCTCGTTGCGTTTCTGGTATTCGGTGCTGTTCAGCTCTTCAAAGCGGGCCAGACGGGCCTTGCCTTTTGACTGACGGCCTTTGGCGCCCTGACGCACCCACTCCAGCTCTTTCTCAATGGATTTGCGGCGTGCGGCTTCGGCAGAGGCTTCCTGCGCCAGACGCTCGTCTTTCTGCTCCAGCCAAGAGGAGTAGTTGCCTTCCCACGGGATGCCCTCGCCGCGGTCCAGCTCGAGGATCCAGCCGGCGACGTTGTCGAGGAAGTAACGGTCGTGGGTAATCGCCACCACGGTGCCCTCGAAGTCGTGCAGGAAGCGCTCCAGCCAGGCGACGGATTCGGCGTCCAGGTGGTTGGTCGGTTCGTCCAGCAGCAGCATGTCCGGTTTTTCCAGCAGCAGGCGGCACAGCGCCACGCGGCGGCGTTCACCCCCGGACAGATGTTCGATTTTGGCGTCCCACTCCGGCAGGCGCAGCGCATCGGCGGCGCGCTCCAACTGGGCGTTGAGGTTGTGGCCGTCATGCGCCTGGATGATCTCTTCCAGACGGCCCTGCTCAGCGGCCAGCTTGTCGAAGTCGGCGTCTTCTTCCGCGTACAGCGCGTACACTTCGTCCAGACGTTTCAGCGCGCCGACCACTTCTGACAGCGCCTCTTCCACCGACTCGCGTACGGTGTGCTGCAGATTCAGCTGCGGCTCCTGCGGCAGGTAGCCGATTTTGATGCCCGGCTGCGGGCGCGCTTCGCCTTCGATGTCTTTATCGATGCCGGCCATAATGCGCAGCAGGGTGGACTTACCGGCGCCGTTCAGGCCCAGTACGCCGATTTTGGCCCCCGGGAAGAAGCTGAGGGAGATGTTTTTCAGTATATGACGCTTCGGCGGTACTACTTTGCCGACGCGGTGCATGGTATAGACGTATTGAGCCACGTTGCTCGAGCCTCGCTATATCGGTTTACCGTTGAGGGCTTTCAAGAGGCGCGCCGATGGCCGCCGTTTGAAAGCCGCTGGATTTAATTCAGGATGTCTGAGGCGGGAGTGTAGCCCGTTTTTGCATTCGATCCCAGCTATCGTATGACAATCGCCAAGTCTACCCGTCATACTTCAAGCCGCAGCTGTGTTGGCGGTGCTCAGTCAGCTGAATTCCTGACTTGCGTAAGCGCATCGGGATTCGCCTGCCTGCAACCCGAATTATGTCAGGTATATGATGGCAATGCGCCCGGAAAGGCGCATTTTACGGCAGATTATGGCGTGACGATGATAGAAACGCGGCGGTTTTCGGCGCGGCCTTTCGCGGTGCGGTTATCGGCGACCGGGTCGCGTTTGCCCATACCGCGGGTCTCGATATCGGCGCGCGGAATGCCGACGCTGGCCAACTGGTCGGCGACGGTGTTGGCGCGGCGCAGCGACAGCTGGTCGTTGTAGCTGTCTTCGCCATAGTTGTCGGTATGGCCGTCCAGGCGGAATTTAACGATATTGACGCTCAGCAGCGCGCGCCCCATTTTCTGCACCGTCTCTGCGCTTTCCGGGCTGAGTTTGCCGACGTTATTGCCGAACAGCACCTTGTCGGACATGCCGAACTCCCAGCCTTTATCGGTCAGCTTGAACCCCTGCGCCTGCAGCAGCGCTATCTGCTCTGCCGTGAGCCCCTGTTTGCTCTGGCAGCCGGCCAGCGCCAGCACGGCGATAAACATCATCGCCAGCAGTGAGAAAGGTCGTGTTAAGCGTTGCTTGATCATAATGATTCCCTGTTTTCCTCTTGATCGGTTGGGGTGGCTATTTCTGGGTCGCCAGCCGCCAACCTCCGTGATAACGATGCTTCGCCTGATACATGGCGTCATCGGCTTCGTGCAGCAACCCCTGAGGCGTTGCCGCATGATCGGGGTAGAAGGCAATGCCAATACTGAGTGAGGCGATCACCTGTTCCTGGTTTGGCAGCGGCACCGGCTGCGCCATGCTGCCGATAATCTTGTCGGCAATGCGCGTGACGTCCGCTTGCCGGCGCACCGGCGACAGCAGTACGGCGAACTCATCGCCCCCCAGTCGCGCCACCACGTCGCCGTCGCGCAGCTGGGCGCGGATGCGGCCGGCGATAGCGGTCAGCACCGCGTCGCCCGCGGCGTGGCCGTGGCTGTCGTTGACCTCTTTAAAACGGTCGCCGTCGATAAACAGCACCGCCAGTTTTTCTGCGGGGGCGATATGGTTCAGGGCATGGCTGAGCCGGCTTTCAAAAAAGGCGCGGTTCGGCAGGCCGGTCAGGCTGTCATGGGTGGCGCGGTGGGTCAGCGAATCATTTTCCTGCTTGAGGTGCGCCTGCCAGGTTTCCAGCTCCTCCAGCAGGCCGTTGAAGTCGTTGCTCAGTTCGTGCAGTTCGGCAATCGGCGCCGACGGCACCCGCTGGCCGAAGCTGCGATCGCTGCGCACCACGTGGGCGACGTTGGCGATATCGTTCAGCGACCGTACGATGCCGTGCAGCATGCGCCGCGACAGGATCAGGGCGCACAGGGTGCTGAGCGCCAGACAGGCGATAATGCCGGCCAGCCCGCGCAGTAAAAAGCGCAGCAGGCTGCCGCCGTGGCCGCTTAGCCAGACTTTGCCGACCTGCTTGCCTTCGTGGGTGATCGGCAGTTCAATGGCCTCCGGCATCGCCCAGCGTGCGACCATCTGCTCCAGACCGTGCAGCGGGCCGTCTTTGGGATGGTGCCAGTAGGCCAGCAGCCTGCCGTCCTTATTCAGAATTTTGGCTTCCGACACCTCTTCATTGGAGGCGATCAGCATCAGCGCCTCGCGCGCGGCGCTGCGATCGTCAAACACTACCGCCGCCTCCACCGTATAGCTGATGGAGCGGGCGATCAGGTGCAAATTGTGGTTGGCGTAGGCGCGCAGCGCAAACAGAGCGACCAGCGTCAGGAAGACGCCGGCGGTGCCGACGGCGATCAGCGCCAGGCTCAGGTTCATGCGTTGCAGCACCTGGCCCAGCGTCGGTCGCGCATGGGCGGCGCGTTTTCTGCGAAATAGCCCCATCATGACGACTCCAGCTTACGCGCCAGCTGCAGGACGTTAGGGTGCACGCGCACGCCGCTGCGCGCCAGCGCATCCAGGTTGACTTTAAAACTGACCTGTTCGCCGCGCGGCTGCAGACAAAACGCGCTGCCCGCGCTGCACTCCGCGTCGTTCTCGCTGATGACGAGCACCGAATGGCCGGCGATGCGCGGGATCAGCGCCTGGCGCTGCGCATTGCTGACTTCGCCGAGATAAATCACGTCGCACTGCTGCGCCAGCTGGTCGCTGTCGAGCGGCAGACGCTGCGTTTTAATCGGATGCGGGGCCTGCAGCAGCAGCGGGCTGAACAGACCGTCGGCGTAGTGCGTTGGTGCGGTGACGCATAAACGGACGGGATTGGGCGGCGCGGGCCAGCGGGTATAGCTGATAATACCCAGCACCACGGTGGTGACGGCCTGGGTGCGCGACTGCACCCGCTCTGCCGGTTCGGTGGCGCTCTGACCGGTAAATGACATCAGCAGGAGCAGCCCGAGAACGTAAGGACGAGAGAATAATAAGCTCCGGAAGAAGCCCCTGGCGGTGTGGGTTGCGCTGCCGGCGTGCTTAGATCTCTTCATGGGCCAATATCGCCTGTTCCTGCAGCGTTACCTGAAAAAATAAAGAAAAATCATGATGAAAAGCGAATGATCGCCCACTCTGACGGACATTATATAACCTATAATTTGCGCGGATTGTATTATAATCAGCCGCCGTTGTGCGGTTTATATGGCGTTTTATAAGATTTATCTTACTTGTTTTTGCATGAAGAAAAAACGCGGCCTGCCACGCAGGCGATTTTTAGCGCCGCAAAAGCCGTACAGCGTACGTGACGGCGGGCAGAAAGCGGAACGATTCAGAATAATCAGGTGGTTTCCGCCGCCGTGAACGGACAGGGTAGAAAGCTGTTTTGCCCGCGCCCCGCTCGGCGCCGGCAACTTTTGGTGAATGGATGGCGTTTTATGCTGTCTATGATTAGACAATAGCGTTCGGCGCAGCGCCCTTCGCCCGCGGTAAGCGGTTTAAGACAAGACAACCAGCGAGGAAAGAATCAGTATGGTCAAGGTGGACAAGTGGCGGCTTCTGGCAATTGGCGTGTGTCTGACGGCTTTCTCGGGCGCGGCGTTGGCTGATTCGCTGGATGCCCAGCGCGAGCGTTATCAGCAAGTCAAACAGGCCTGGGACAATAAGCAAATGGATGTGGTGGCCCAGCTGATGCCGACGCTGCGCGACTATCCGCTTTACCCGTATCTGGAATACCGTCAGCTGACGCAGGATCTTGGCAGCGTCAGCTATCAGCAGGTGGATACGTTTATTCGCCAGCATCCGACCTTGCCGCCGGCCAAATCGCTGTCGTCGCGCTTTGTCAACGAACTGGCGCGCCGTGAAGACTGGCGCGGCCTGCTGGCCTTCAGCCCGCAGGCGCCGAAACCCATCGCCGCGCGCTGTAACTACTACTACGCCCAGTGGGCGACCGGCGATCGGCAGGCCGCCTGGCGCGGGGTGAAAGAGATTTGGCAGTCGGGGAAATCGCTGCCGAACGCCTGCGATAAACTGTTCAGCGTCTGGCAGTCGTCCGGTGAACAAACGCCGCTGGCTACGCTGGAGCGTATGAAACTGGCGCTGAAAGAGGGCAACGGCGGGCTGGTGACGCACCTGTCGCGGCAGCTGCCGTCGGACTATCAGACCATGGGCGATGCGCTGGTGAGCCTGCAAAACGATCCGGCCAGCGTGGAAGGGTTTGCGCGCAGCGCCGGCCCGACCGACTTTACCCGCTCGGTCACCCAGATCGCCTTCACCCGCCTGGCGCGTCAGGACGCGGAGAACGCGCGCGCGATGATTCCGACGCTGGCGCGTTTGCAAAAAATGAGCGAGAGCGACCAACTGGCGCTGGAAGAGGCGGTGGCGTGGCGCCTGATGGGCAACGATGCGACCGGCGAGCAGGCGCAGTGGCGCGACAGCGTGATCCTGCGCAGCCAGTCGCCGTCGCTGCTGGAGCGGCGGGTGCGCATGGCGCTCGGCACCGGCGACCGCGCCGGGCTGAAAACCTGGCTGGCGCGTCTGCCGGAAGAGTCGCGTAATAAAGACGAATGGCGCTACTGGCGCGCTGCGATGCTGATGGATGAGGGCAAGCGTCAGGAAGGCGAAGAGATGCTGCGCCGTCTGATGAATGAGCGCGGTTTCTATCCGATGGTGGCCGCGCAGAAGCTGAATGTAAGCTATCCGATTATGGTGGCGGTGGCGGCTACGCCGCGCACCTCGCTGGTGAGCGGCCCGGAAGTCGCGCGGGTGCGCGAACTGATGTACTGGAATATGGATAACCTGGCGCGCGGCGAGTGGAATGCCTACGTGGCCAGCCGCAGCCAGCCGGAGCAGGAAGCGTTGGCGCGTTACGCGTTCGAGCAGAAGTGGGCCGATCTGAGCGTGCAGGCGACCATCGTCGGTAAGCTGTGGAACCACCTGGAAGAGCGTTTCCCTATCGCCTGGCCGGATGAATACCGCCGCGCCACCGACGGGAAAGGCATCACGCAGAGCTATGCGATGGCGATTTCCCGCCAGGAGAGCGCCTGGAACCCGAAGGCGCAGTCGCCGGTCGGGGCGGCGGGGCTGATGCAGGTGATGCCGCGCACCGCGCAGCACACGGTGCAGAAGTTCGGCATTCCGGGTTACAGCAGCGCCAGCCAGCTGTTCGATCCGCAGACCAACATTACCATCGGCACCAGCTATCTGGAGTCGGTGTTCCAGCAGTTTGACCGCAACCGCATTCTGTCGTCGGCGGCGTATAACGCCGGTCCGTCGCGGGTGAACACCTGGCTGGGCAACAGCGGCGGGCGGATTGACGCGGTGGCGTTTATCGAGAGCATTCCGTTCTCAGAAACGCGCGGCTATGTGAAGAACGTGCTGGCCTATGACGCATTTTATCGCTATTTCATGCATCAGCCGTCCAACGTGCTGACCGATGCGGAATGGCAGCGGCGTTATTGATTTACGGGGCGTTATGGTATGCTGCTGTACTAGTTAAATAGTATGGTGGCCGCCATGACGCAATTATCACTCAACGATCCTGCTCTTTCAGAACAAGGCAATGAAGACTGGCAGCGTTTTGTCGCGCTGTTGCAGGGTTCCTTCGAGCGGGATCTGCACCAACCGTTGATGCAACTGCTGCTGACGCCGGACGAGCGCGCCGCCCTCGGCACGCGCGTGCGGATTATCCAGGAGCTGATGCGCGGCGAGATGAGCCAGCGCGAGCTGAAAAATGAGCTGGGCGCCGGGATTGCAACCATTACCCGCGGCTCCAACAGCCTGAAGGCGGCGCCGCCGGCGCTGAAGCAGTGGCTGGAGCAACAGCTGCTGAACGACGCCTCATAGCGCCGTCCGCTTAGCGTGGCTGGGGATGCTGATAAATCGGGTTGATGAACGGCGCCAGCGCCAGCAGCAGCGCCTGATGGTAAACGCTGGTGCGGCTCAGCCGCCCGTGGGTGAAGATGGCGATGGCGCCGCCCTGGCGCTTGATGTCGGCGTTGCCGGTGATGGCCGCCATCTCGCTGCCCAGTTCGCGCCCGGCGTGGATCCCCTGCAGCACCGCCGCCGGCAGCATCAGGCTGGCGGAACGCGATTCGCCGCGTCCCTGCGGATTTTCGATGGTTATCCAGGCGAAGGTCATCGCGTCTTCAATTCCCGCTTCCACCCCGACCCAAAAGTCGGCCTCCGGGCGTGCCTGACGCGCTTCCATCACGCGTTGGCGCGCGCCGGTGCGGGTTTCAGTATTGCCGATGGGTTGCACGGAGACGCCGCTGGCGACGTCGACGGGTTCGATGTGGCATTGGCCGGCGCCGTAGGTGTCGTCAAAGGCCTGTTGAATAGCCTTGATCTTTACCGGGTTGGTAGTTGCAGCAACAACGTGGTACATAACGGGTCTGGCATCCTTATGCTAAGAGCCTATTCTACGCACGGGCGCGCGCAGGCGCGGTCCCTGAAAGATAAACTCAAGTTTCACGCAGTATAACGGAAAAGAAAAATGTTACAGGTATACCTTGTTCGCCACGGCGAAACGGAATGGAATGCGGAACGCCGCATTCAGGGTCAGTCCGACAGCCCGTTAACCGCAATGGGCGAACATCAGGCGCAGCTGGTCGCCAGGCGCGTCAGCCGCGAAGGCATCACGCATGTGATTACCAGTGATTTGGGGCGCACCCGCCGCACCGCACAGATTATCGCCGATGCCTGCGGCTGTGAGGTGATTGCTGAACCGCGGCTGCGCGAGCTGCACATGGGGGTGTTGGAAGAGCGTCTTATCGACGGTCTGACGCCGCAGGAAGAGCAGTGGCGCAAACAGATGGTCGACGGCACGCCTGACGCCCGTATCCCTCAGGGGGAATCAATGAGCGAACTGGCGGAGCGGATGCGCGCGGCGCTGGAGAGCTGCCTGATGCTGCCGGAAGGCAGTAAGCCGCTGATCGTCAGCCACGGTATCGCGCTTGGCTGCCTGATAGGCACCATTCTGGGGCTGCCGGCGCATGCCGAACGTCGTCTGCGGCTGCGCAACTGTTCGCTGTCGCGCGTTGACCATCAGCAGAGCCCGTGGCTGGCCTCCGGCTGGATCGTGGAAACGGCGGGCGATGTATCACACCTCGACATGCCCGCGTTGGACGAACTGCAGCGTTAACGGCGAATCGGGATCAGGTATTCGCAGTTGATCTCGGTCGGCGGCTGCGGCGGCAGACGGCTGCCCTTCGGGTGGAAGCGCTCGATGTCATAGCCTCTGCGGCGCGTCAGCTCCAGCAGCGGCAGACAGGTGCCGTACAGCGTCAGGATGAAGTCCTGCAGGCCGGCGCTCGGGCCTTCGTAGCGGAACAGCGCGTATTCGCCGCCCTGCAGCGTGATCGGCTGCCCTTCGCTGACGGTGTCGGGCACGTGATGCGGCTCCAGCGCGGTGGTGTACAGCACCTCCTGCTCGTCGTCCTTCTCCTGGCTCGGGCGGGAGTGGTGCAGGCCGTACAGCACCGGCGGCAGCGTGCTCGCCTCACCCAGATAGTGACGCCAGAACTGGGAGCGCAGCTCGGTGCGGAAGTTGGAAATCTGCTCCAGCGTACAGGAGTAGCTCTGCGTCAGGCCGACCATCTGCTGTTCCGGCAGGGTGACGAACTCCGGCTGCGGCAGCGTGAAGGCTCCCAGACGGATCGGCGGACAGATGCCGAACGCGTTCCAGTCTTCGGCCCGGCGATACAGCGCAGGCGTCTGGGCGAATTGTTTTTTGAATGCTCGGGTGAAGGTCTGTTGCGAGTCAAAGCGGTATTGCAGGGCGATATCCAGTATTGGGCGGCTGGTCAAGCGCAGCGCGACCGCCGCTTTCGACAGTCTTCTTGCCCGGATATAAGCGCCGATGGCGTTACCGGTAATATCTTTGAACATCCGTTGCAGATGCCATTTCGAATATCCCGCCTTGGCAGCCACGTTATCCAGCGCCAACGGTTGGTCCAAATGGCTTTCCAGCCAGCTAAGCAGATCACGAATGATACCGGCTTGATCCATAGATCGTCCTCGTAGAGCTTTGGGGTCGGAACCCGGGTATGTTAAGTCATTACGCGGGTGCTGGTGATCAACGGCGAGTTCCCTGCCGTTAAATCCCGGTCTACTTCAAGCTGTATCATGACGGCGTCTGGTCACGCCTTGTCACACGTTCGGCGCTGTGCCGGCGAGCGGGCCGTAGCCTGATACAAGTCGAATAATTTTGGCATGCGTTGCGCGCTTGGCCTCGGGAGTGTCGTGGTGCATAAAACGCTGAGGCTGAGGGCATCTTCGCAGGCGCAAAGAAATGACGCCGCCGCATAATAACAATTTTTTTCCTCCGAGACTCTCAAAGATTTTTTTCACGCTCTGTGCTACAAAGGCGAAGCATGATGGAAGGGTCTTATTTTTTTCTTCCAAAGCATAAATAAAACTAATAATAATAGTTGGCGTATCGTTTGGGATTTTTCGGAGTTAACTAGATGAAAAAATTATGGATATTATTGTTCTGCCTGGCCGGCGTCTCGGCCAATAGCGCACAGGCTGAACAGATTGGCTCGGTGGATACCGTGTTTAAACTGTTTGGTCCGGACCACAAGATTGTGGTTGAGGCGTTCGACGATCCGGACGTTAAAAATGTAACTTGTTATATCAGCCGCGCCAAGACCGGCGGCATCAAAGGCGGGCTGGGGCTGGCGGAAGATACCGCAGACGCGGCGATTTCCTGCTCGCAGGTCGGGCCGATCGAACTGAGCGACAAAATTAAAAACGGCAAGAACAAGGGCAGCGTGGTGTTCCAGAAACGCACGTCGCTGGTGTTCAAAAAGCTGCAGGTGGTGCGCTTCTACGACGCAACGCGTAATGCGTTGGTTTATCTGACCTATTCGGACAAGGTGGTGGACGGTTCGCCGAAGAATGCCATCAGCGCCGTGCCGATTATTCCCTGGAATGCCGCGCGCTAATCATGCAAAAGAGGGGACAGCAGGCTGGCCCCTCCCATGTTGCCGCCGGTAAGAATTACTCTTCCAGCTCGCCGCAGAAGCGGTAACCTTCGCCGTGAATGGTGGCGATGATTTCCGGCGTATCCGGCGTAGATTCGAAGTGCTTGCGGATGCGGCGGATGGTCACATCGACGGTACGGTCGTGCGGCTTCAGCTCGCGACCGGTCATTTTCTTCAGCAGTTCACCGCGCGACTGGATCTTGCCCGGGTTTTCGCAGAAGTGCAGCATGGCGCGGAATTCGCTGCGCGGCAGCTTGTACTGTTCGCCGTTCGGGCCAATCAGCGAGCGGCTGTTGATATCCAGCTCCCAGCCGTTGAACTTGTAGCTTTCAACCTGCTTGCGCTCTTCGCCGACGCTGCCCAGGTTCATGGTGCGTGACAGCAGGTTGCGCGCACGGATGGTCAGTTCGCGCGGGTTGAACGGTTTGGTGATATAGTCGTCAGCGCCGATTTCGAGGCCAAGGATCTTGTCCACTTCGTTATCGCGACCGGTCAGGAACATCAGGGCGACGCTGACCTGTTCGCGCAGCTCACGCGCCAGCAGCAGGCCGTTTTTACCCGGCAGGTTGATATCCATGATGACCAGATTAACGTCATTTTCGGACAGGATGTTGTGCATCTCTGCACCATCATTGGCTTCATGCACGATGTAGCCTTCCGCCTCGAAGATGCTCTTCAGGGTGTTACGAGTGACTAACTCGTCTTCGACAATCAGAATTTGCGGGGTCTGCATATTTGCTACCTAAAATTGCCAACAAAATAGAAAACAGGAAGTACAGAAGTCTTTGTTTTCTCAGAGGAGGGCGGAGATATCGCCACGTTCCCTCATGCCAAATGACTAAAGTACGGAAACTCGTTCTTGATGCACTTTCCATCTTAATGTCAACAAGATCGCTAGCTTGGTGGGGATGCTATTCCCTTTAACCCCAAGGGTGCCAAAACGGCGCATATCCTAACCCTATTAACAGCAATATAACAGTAGATGCCGAATTCATCACCCAACAAAACTACGCTTTGTTGACATATATCAAATTCAATTGTAGCACGTTAACAGATTTGTGAAAAACACTTACAGAACTGCCAGCTTAAGTCGCCGTAGGGTAAATTCTGTGAACGATTCAGCATTGCTGACGCCGATAGGTTACAATTTTCGAATGATTGGCCGTGAGGTGTGAATAACGCCTTGATAATTAAGTTCGCCAAGAAATAAATTATATTTATATAGATTACATTAAATTTATTTACTCAATTGCCCGTTTTGTTATCTCACAATTAAATGTTGGTGGTTTTGTTGCTAAGTTGTAAAGATTTTGGCGGCAGTGAAAACAAAACGCGTGATGCTGTTTAACGCCGTGGAGTACTATGCAGTTACATATCATTTTGGTGGCGCCGGCGCGGCCGGAAAATGTCGGCGCCGCAGCGCGTGCGATGAAAACCATGGGCTTTAGCTCGCTGCGCATCGTCGACAGCGATGCGCATCTGCAGCCGGCGGCCCGCTGGGTGGCGCACGGCGCCGGCGAGATTCTGGATGCGGCGCAGCGCTTTGCCACGCTGGAGCAGGCGCTGGCGGATGTCGATTTCACCGTCGCCACCACCGCGCGCAGCCGCGCACGTTTCCACTACTACAGCACGCCGCAGGAGCTGCTTGGCCAACTGGAAGAGCGCCGGCAGTGGTGCGGGCAGGCGGCGCTGGTGTTCGGCCGGGAAGATTCCGGGCTGACCAACGAGGAGCTGGCGCTGGCCGATCTGCTGACGGGCGTGCCGATGCAGGCCGATTACCCTTCGCTGAATCTGGGACAGGCGGTGATGGTGTACTGCTACCAGCTGTCCGCGCTGATGAACGTCGCGGCGCCGGCGCCGGAAGCCGTCGCCGACCCGGGGCAGCTGCAGGCGCTGCGTCAGCGCGCCGAGCGGTTGTTGCATCATCTGGCGGTTGAAGACGACCAAAAGCTGCGCGACTGGCTGCAGCAGCGGCTGGGGTCGCTGCCGCGTCGCGATACGATGATGTTGCATACGTTGTTACACGATATTGAAAAAAAACTGACGAAGTGAAGGCCGGTGAATACGCGGATTGTTTAGCGTGATCGTCTGCAAAATTGCCGCATGACTGTTTTTTTATGCTGCAATTTTGCCTTTTTGTCCGTTTCATCCCCCAATTTGCCTCCTGAACGGAAAATGAGCAAAAACAAGAAATAGTTTGACTTGGAGTAGGGATTGCTTTAACCAATAGAGGGGACAGAGGATTAAATGAGACAGACAGACGTTATGCGATACATCAGCCTGAACACCACAATTATTACCACCACCGATACCACAGGTAACGGGGCGGGCTGACGCGTACAGGAAACAAGAAGAAAAAAGCCCGCACCTTAGCAGTGCGGGCTTTTTTTTGGCTTAAATTCGGGAGATAACAGAGATGCGAGTGCTGAAATTTGGCGGAACCTCGGTGGCGAATGCGGAACGTTTTCTGCGCGTCGCCGATATTATGGAAAGCAACGCCCGTCAGGGACAGGTAGCGGCGGTATTGTCCGCGCCGGCGAAGATCACCAACCACCTGGTGGCGATGGTGGAGAAAACGCTGGCCGGGCAAGACATTCTGCCAAATATGAGCGACGCGGAGCGTATCTTCGCCGAGCTGCTGCACGGTCTGGCGCAGGCGCTGCCGGGCTTTGCTCACGACCGCCTCAAGGCGCGCGTCGAGCACGAGTTTGCGCAGCTCAAGCAGGTGCTGCACGGCGTGGCGCTGCTGGGGACATGCCCGGACAGCGTCAACGCCGGCATCATCTGCCGCGGTGAAAAACTGTCGATTGCCATTATGGAAGCGGTGTTCCAGGCGAAAGGCTTCCCGGTTACGGTGATCAATCCGGTCGAGAAGCTGCTGGCGCAGGGGCACTATCTGGAATCCACCGTCGATATCGCCGAATCCACGCTGCGCATCGCCGCGATGGGCATCCCGGCCGACCATGTCGTGCTGATGGCCGGCTTTACCGCCGGTAATGACAAGGGCGAGCTGGTGGTGCTGGGGCGCAACGGCTCTGACTACTCCGCGGCGGTGCTGGCGGCCTGTCTGCGCGCCGACTGCTGTGAAATCTGGACCGACGTCGACGGGGTATATACCTGCGACCCGCGCACCGTGCCGGACGCCAGACTGCTGAAGTCGATGTCGTATCAGGAGGCGATGGAGCTGTCCTATTTCGGCGCCAAAGTGCTCCACCCCCGCACCATTACCCCCATCGCCCAGTTCCAGATCCCTTGCCTGATTAAAAACACCTCCAATCCGCAGGCGCCCGGCACGCTGATCGGCGCCGAGTGCGCGGATGAAGAGACGCCGGTAAAAGGCATCACCAACCTGAATAACATGGCGATGATCAACGTCTCCGGCCCGGGTATGAAGGGCATGGTCGGCATGGCGGCGCGGGTGTTTGCCGTGATGTCGCGAGCCGGCATCTCGGTGGTGCTGATCACCCAGTCGTCCTCCGAATACAGCATCAGCTTCTGCGTGCCGCAGGGCGAGCTGCTGCGTGCACGCCGCGCGCTGGGCGACGAGTTCTATCTGGAGCTGAAAGACGGCCTGCTGGAGCCGCTGGACGTCACGGAAAACCTGGCGATTATCTCGGTGGTCGGCGACGGCATGCGCACCCTGCGCGGCATTTCGGCGCGCTTCTTCTCCGCGCTGGCCCGCGCCAATATCAATATTGTCGCCATCGCCCAAGGCTCTTCCGAGCGTTCCATCTCGGTGGTGGTCAGCAATGACGACGCCACCACCGGCGTGCGCGTCAGCCACCAGATGCTGTTCAACACCGACCAGGTGCTGGAAGTGTTTGTGATCGGCACCGGCGGCGTCGGCGGCGCGCTGATCGAGCAGATCCACCGCCAGCAGCAGTGGCTGAAGCAAAAGCATATCGACCTGCGGGTGTGCGGCATCGCCAACTCGCGCGCCATGCTGACCAACGTGCACGGCATTGCGCTGGACAGCTGGCGCGAAGGGCTGGCGGAGGCGCAGGAGACCTTTAACCTGGGGCGGCTGATTCGCCTGGTGAAGGAGTATCACCTGCTTAACCCGGTGATTGTCGACTGTACCTCCAGCCAGGCGGTGGCCGATCAGTACGTCGATTTCCTGGCCGACGGCTTCCACGTGGTGACGCCGAACAAGAAGGCCAACACCTCGTCGATGAATTTCTATCATCAGCTGCGTGCGGCGGCGGCCGGCTCGCGCCGTAAATTCCTCTATGACACCAACGTCGGCGCCGGGCTGCCGGTGATTGAAAACCTGCAGAACCTGCTGAACGCCGGCGATGAGCTGACGCGTTTCTCCGGCATTCTGTCCGGCTCGCTGTCGTTTATCTTCGGCAAGCTGGATGAGGGCATGTCGCTGTCGGCGGCGACGCTGCAGGCAAAAAGCAACGGCTATACCGAGCCGGACCCGCGTGACGACCTGTCCGGGATGGACGTTGCCCGTAAACTGTTGATTTTGGCGCGTGAAGCGGGTTACAACCTGGAGCTGAGCGATATTGAGGTGCAATCGGTGCTGCCGCCGGAGTTTGACGCCAGCGGCGATACCGACAGCTTCCTGGCGCGCCTGCCGGAGCTGGACGCGGCGTTTAACCGCCGGGTGGCCGA
Source organism: Serratia rubidaea (assembly GCA_901472405.1). GTDB lineage: Bacteria > Pseudomonadota > Gammaproteobacteria > Enterobacterales > Enterobacteriaceae > Serratia_B > Serratia_B rubidaea. The sequence continues at coordinate 693,119 of LR590463.1, forward strand.
CGCGGCGGAGCAGGGTAAGGTATTGCGCTATGTCGGGGTGATTGAAGAGGGACGTTGCCAGGTGCGTATTGACGCTGTTGATGGCAACGATCCATTGTATAAAGTGAAAAACGGCGAGAACGCGCTGGCGTTCTACAGCCGTTATTATCAGCCGCTGCCGCTGGTGCTGCGCGGCTATGGCGCCGGTAATGATGTGACGGCAGCGGGGGTGTTTGCCGACCTGCTGCGCACGCTGTCATGGAAGTTGGGAGTTTAATATGGTTAAGGTGTATGCGCCGGCTTCGATCGGCAACGTCAGCGTGGGCTTCGACGTGCTGGGCGCCGCCGTTTCGCCGGTCGACGGCACGCTGCTGGGCGACTGCGTCAGCGTTGAGGCCGCCGGGCAGTTCAGCCTGGAAAACGCCGGGCGTTTTGTCGGCAAGCTGCCGGCCGACCCGAAGGACAACATTGTGTATCAGTGCTGGCAGCGTTTCTGCCAGGCGATCGGCCGCGAGGTGCCGGTGGCGATGCGGCTGGAAAAAAATATGCCGATCGGCTCCGGGCTAGGCTCCAGCGCCTGTTCGGTGGTGGCCGGCCTGATGGCGATGAATGAATTTTGCGACCGTCCGCTGGATAAGATGCAGCTGCTGGCGCTGATGGGCGAGCTGGAAGGACGCATCTCCGGCAGCGTGCATTACGATAACGTTGCGCCGTGCTATCTCGGCGGCCTGCAGCTGATGCTGGAGGAAGAGGGGTATATCAGCCAGGAGGTGCCCTGCTTTAAAGAGTGGCTGTGGGTGATGGCGTACCCGGGCATCAAGGTTTCCACCGCGGAGGCGCGCGCCATTTTACCGGCGCAGTACCGCCGCCAGGACTGCATCAGCCACGGGCGCTATCTGGCCGGCTTTATTCATGCCTGCCATACTCAGCAGCCCAAGCTGGCCGCCAAGCTGATGCAGGACGTGATTGCCGAACCGTACCGCACCCGCCTGCTGCCGGGCTTTGCCGACGCGCGCAAGGCGGCGCAGGATATCGGCGCCCTGGCCTGCGGCATTTCCGGCTCCGGGCCGACGCTGTTTGCGGTGTGCGACGATAGCGCCACCGCCCAGCGGATGGCCGACTGGCTGAAGAATCACTATCTGCAAAACGACGAAGGTTTTGTTCATATTTGCCGTCTGGATACCGCAGGCGCTCGACTACTGGGATAACGCATGAAACTGTACAACCTTAAAGATCACAATGAGCAGGTCAGCTTTGCACAGGCGATCAAGCAGGGGCTGGGCAAACAGCAGGGGCTGTTTTTCCCGCTGGAGCTGCCGGAATTTGAACTGACCGAGATCGACCAGCTGCTGAAGCTGGATTTCGTGACCCGCAGCGCGCGTATTCTGTCGGCGTTTATCGGTGAGGAAATCAGCGAAGAAGCGCTGCACAAACGCGTGCAGGCCGCCTTTGAGTTCCCGGCGCCGGTGGCGCAGGTCGAAGACGACATCGCTTGTCTGGAGCTGTTCCACGGCCCGACGCTGGCGTTTAAAGACTTCGGCGGCCGCTTTATGGCGCAGATGCTGGCGGAAGTGGCCGGCGACCAGCCGGTCACCATTCTGACGGCGACCTCCGGCGATACCGGCGCGGCGGTGGCGCACGCGTTCTACGGCCTGAAAAACGTGCGCGTGGTGATCCTCTATCCGCAGGGGAAAATCAGCCCGCTGCAGGAAAAGCTGTTCTGCACCCTGGGCGGCAATATCCATACCGTGGCGGTGGACGGCGACTTCGACGCCTGTCAGGCGCTGGTGAAGCAGGCGTTTGACGATCGGGAGCTGAAAGAGGCGCTGCACCTGAACTCGGCCAACTCGATCAACATTAGCCGCCTGCTGGCGCAGATCTGCTACTACTTCGAGGCGGTGGCGCAGCTGCCGCAGGAAGCGCGCAATCAGCTGGTGATTTCGGTGCCGAGCGGCAACTTCGGCGATTTGACCGCCGGCCTGCTGGCCAAGTCGCTGGGACTGCCGGTGAAGCGCTTTATCGCCGCCACCAACGCCAACGATACGGTGCCGCGCTTCCTCGACGACGGTAAATGGCAGCCGCACGCGACGGTGGCGACGCTCTCCAACGCGATGGACGTCAGCCAGCCGAATAACTGGCCGCGGGTGGAAGAGCTGTTCCGCCGCAAAATCTGGCAGCTGAAAGAGCTGGGGCACGGGGCGGTCAGCGATGAAACCACCAAAGAGACGATGAAGGAGCTGGCGGCGTTAGGCTATCTCTCCGAGCCGCATGCGGCCATCGCCTACCGGTTGCTGCGCGACCAGCTGCAGGACGGCGAGTTTGGCCTGTTCCTCGGCACCGCGCATCCGGCGAAGTTCAAAGAGAGCGTGGAAGAGATTTTACAGCAGGAGCTGCCGTTGCCGAAGGCGCTGGCGGTGCGCGCCGAGCTGCCGCTGCTGTCGCATTCGCTGCCGGCCGACTTCGCGCAGCTGCGTCAGTTTATGATGGCGCTGCCTGCCTGATTAAGGTGACGTGATGATTGAGGGCCGGTGATTACCGGCCCTCAGACTGCTGACAAAGCCTGTTATTAGGGAGAGCGTGGCGATGGGGTCGTAGCGGCGTTAGCCGCCGAAGTGCCCCTCGTTACGCTAGGCCCGGGTATCTCGGGTCATCAGACGACGTTGTCATCAACTTCAGGGCCGGTGATTACCGGCCCTTTCTCTTACTGCTCAGGACGTTTGAACACCAGTTCATCCGCCTTGGACGCCGCCTCATCAAAGGCATACCCTTCCAGATTGAAATCAGCCAGCTGCTCGGCTTTGGTCAGGCGATTTTTGATAATAAAACGGCTCATCAGGCCGCGCGCCTTTTTAGCGTAGAAGCTGATCACCTTATATTTGCCGTTTTTCTCATCCAGGAACACCGGTTTAATCAACTGACCGTGCAGTTTGGCCGGCTTCACCGCCTTGAAGTATTCATCCGACGCCAGGTTGACCACCACGTCGTCGCCTTGCTGCTGCAGCACCTCGTTGAGCTTGTCGGTGATGCGCTCGCCCCAGAAGCTGTACAGGTCTTTACCGCGCGGGTTGGCCAGCTTGATGCCCATCTCCAGACGGTAAGGCATCATCAGATCGAGCGGACGCAGCACGCCGTATAAGCCGGACAGCATACGCAAATGCTGCTGGGCGAAGTCGAAATCCGCCTCGCTGAAGTCCTGCGCCTGCAGGCCGGTATAGACGTCGCCCTTAAAGGCCAGCAGGGCCTGACGCGCATTATCCGGAGTAAACTGCGGCGTCCATTCGGCAAAGCGCGCGGCGTTCAGCCCGGCCAGCTTATCGCTGATCTTCATCAGGCTGGCGATTTGCGCCGGCGTCAGCTGGCGGCTGATGTTGATAAGTTCTGCAGACTGTTCCAGCAGCTCGGGCTGCGTAAAGCGAGCCGTCGCCAGAGGAGTTTCGTAATCAAGCGTCTTGGCAGGTGAGATAATAACGAGCATGGCGACATCCTGTTGATCAAAGTGAGGATACTTTAGCAAAAAACGGGAGAAAAAGCGGCGATGGGTCTGATAGGCGAGGGGTAAAAAAACAAGGCGCGCAGAGCGCGCCTTGGCGAGGGAGTGCTGGTCAGTCAGGCTTGCGCGGATTATCCCACACGCCGGGCTCCAGCTGGGATTTCAGTTCCGGGTACTGACTGGCGTCGAAGGTCGGCAGCTTGCCGAGCGCCCGCTGGCGGTTGTAGTCGCGGGCCAGTTTAAAGGCGACGCGCGACAGCAGCAGAATGGCGGTCAGGTTAGTGATCGCCATCAGCGCCATGGCGGTATCGGCCATTTTCCACACCAGCGGCAGCTCCGCCAGCGCGCCGAACATCACCATGCCAGCGCCACGCAGCGGAAAATAACCAGCCGCGCCGGATGATTGTGCTCCAGGAAGATCAGATTGTTTTCAGCGTAGGCGTAGTTGGCGATGATTGAGGTAAAGGCGAAGAAGAAAATCGCCAGCGCCACAAACGGCGAACCCCAGCTGCCGACGGCGCTGGACAGCGCGCGCTGGGTCAGTTCAATGCCGCTGATCTCGCCGGTTGGGTTATCCATCACGCCGGAGGCCAGAATAATGGCGGCGGTGGCGCTGCAGATCACCAGCGTATCGACAAACACGCCGAGCATCTGCACGTAGCCCTGCGACGCCGGGTGCGGCGGGTACGGCGAGGCGGAGGCCGCGGCGTTCGGCGCTGAGCCCATGCCGGCCTCGTTAGAGAACAGACCGCGCTGGACGCCCTGGGTCATCGCCTGGGAAATACCGTAGCCCACGGCGCCGGCGGCCGCTTCCTGCAGACCGAAGGCGCTTTTGACAATCAGCAGCAAAATGGCCGGCAGCTGTTCAATATTCATCGCCAGCACCCAGAAGGCCAGCAGCAGGTAGGCGGCCGCCATCACGGGCACTACCCATTCCGCCACGCGGGCGATGGAGCGGATGCCGCCGAAGATCACGGTGCCGCTCAGCAGCACCAGACCGATGCCGACGTACAGCGGGTTGAAGTTGAACGCCGCCGCGCTGGCCTGGGCGATGGAGTTGGCCTGCACCGCGTTGAACACCAGGCCGAAGGCGAGGATCAGGAACAGGGAGAACAGCACGCCCATCCAGCGCATGCCAGGCCTTTTTCCATGTAGTAGGCCGGGCCGCCGCGGTAGTTGCCCTGATCGTCTTTGGTTTTATACAGCTGGGCCAGGGTGCTTTCGATAAATGAGGTGGCCATGCCGATAAACGCCACCACCCACATCCAGAAGATGGCGCCGGGGCCGCCGGCGGTCAGCGCGATGGCGACGCCGGTCAGGTTGCCGGTGCCGACCCTTGCCGCCAGCGTGGTGCACAGCGCCTGAAATGAGGAGATGCCGGAACTGTCGCTTTTGTTGCTGTTTTTCAGCACCGAAAACATATGGGTGAAATGGCGTAACTGGATAAAGCGGGTGCGGATGGTGAAATAGAGGCCGGCGCCGATCAGCAGATAGATAAGTACCGATCCCCACAGGATATTGTTAATAAAATTAATCAGATCCGTCACGGATCCCTCCTTGTCAAAAGGCGTAAATACCCGGAGCAATCCTCCGCCCGGGAAATGATTTTGCTCTAATTATTACCAGTACTTAACGAAAGTCATACGGGGCGAGTTAATTAAGATTTTTCGCAGTTTATGACGTTGCCAGCACCCGGCGTGCTGGGAAGTTAGCACAATTACTTGTTGTTAACTTTCGTTAATGTCTCATTTTCATTTCGTAAATATCGAAAGATACCCGGCGTTACGGCAAAAATTCCGCAGTGGCGCAGGGCCATTTTCGTGCCTTGCGCCGCGCCTTGCGCGTGTTATTATCAGGGCAAGGCAAGATCGAACGATGCCAAAAGTTCATGCACAAACGATGAGACAATGCCAACATGACCGACAAATTAACTTCCCTGCGCCAGCTGACCACGGTGGTTGCGGATACCGGTGATATTGCTGCCATGAAGCTGTATCAGCCGCAAGATGCGACAACCAACCCTTCGCTGATCCTCAATGCGGCCCAGATCCCTGAATATCGCAAGCTGATTGATGAAGCTATCGCATGGGCGCGCGAGCAGAGCGGCGATCGCGAACAGCAGATCGCCGATGCGGCGGACAAACTGGCGGTGAACATTGGTCTGGAAATCCTGAAGCTGGTGCCGGGCCGCATCTCCACCGAAGTGGATGCGCGCCTGTCTTATGACACCGAAGCCAGCGTCGCCAAGGCCAAGCGTCTGATCAAACTGTATAACGAGGCCGGCATCAGCAACGATCGCATTCTGATCAAACTGGCCTCTACCTGGCAGGGCATCCGCGCGGCGGAACGCCTGGAGAAAGAAGGTATTAACTGTAACCTGACCCTGCTGTTCTCCTTCGCTCAGGCGCGTGCCTGCGCCGAAGCCGGCGTGTACCTGATTTCTCCGTTCGTCGGCCGTATCCTCGACTGGTACAAGGCCAACGGCGACAAGAAAGAGTTCGCGCCGCACGAAGATCCGGGCGTGGTTTCCGTCACCGAAATCTACCAGTACTACAAGCAGCACGGTTACGACACCGTGGTGATGGGCGCCAGCTTCCGTAACGTCGGTGAGATCATCGAACTGGCCGGCTGCGACCGTCTGACCATCGCGCCGGCGCTGCTGAAAGAGCTGGCGGAAAGCGAAGGCGCGGTTGAGCGTAAGCTCGCCTACAGCGGCGAAGTGAAAGCACGCCCTGCGGCGCTGACTGAACCTGAGTTCTACTGGCAGCACAACCAGGATCCGATGGCGGTGGAAAAACTGACCGACGGTATCCGCAAGTTCGCCGTTGACCAGGGCAAGCTGGAAAAAATGATCGCCGACCTGCTGTAAGCAGCGCAGGTAGCAGATGACAAAAAGGTGGCTCAGGCCACCTTTTTTTATGCCAGTGGCTTCCTGCGGCGGGCGGAGGCCGTATACTCTCGGCATTGATCACCGGGCGGGAAATGACGCCGCCCGCATTTCGTCAGGCTGTAGAGGTTAAGCATGGACACATTACGTATTGGTTTGGTTTCGATTTCCGATCGCGCTTCCGGCGGCGTTTACCAGGACAAGGGCATCCCGGCGCTGGAAGCGTGGCTGAGCAGCGCCTTGACGACGCCGTATAAACTGGAGACGCGTCTGATCCCGGACGAACAAACCTTGATCGAACATACGCTGTGCGAGCTGGTGGATGAAACGGGCTGTCACCTGGTGCTGACCACCGGCGGCACCGGGCCGTCGCGCCGCGATGTGACGCCGGACGCAACGCTGGCGATTGCCGACCGCGTGATGCCGGGCTTCGGCGAGCAGATGCGCCAGATCAGCCTACACTATGTGCCAACGGCGATTCTTTCACGTCAGGTCGGGGCGATCCGCAAGCAGGCGCTGATTATCAACCTGCCGGGCCAGCCCAAGTCGATCAAGGAGACGCTGGAAGGGGTGAAGGACGAGCAGGGCAACGTGGTGGTGCACGGCATTTTCGCCAGCGTACCGTACTGCATCCAACTGCTTGAAGGGCCGTATGTGGAAACGGACGGCGCGGTGGTCACCGCCTTCCGGCCGAAAAGCGCGCGTCGCGACGCGAACGATTAACGCCGGGCGGCCCTCCGTCAGGCTGGCGTGAAATAATATTGCCGATATATCCCCTAAATAATTCGAGTTGCAGGCAAGCGGTAAGGGAGGGATCCCGATAATTGGGTGACTAAGCGCAGCCAACACGCCTGCAGCTTGAAGTATGACGGAATTCATTTACAGCGCTCCCTCGGGCGTGCGTGATTTTATCTGCTTCCTCTGACGGTAACCTATGCATCATGACACTCAACGCCGGCTGAACCGGCAAGACTATAAAACTCTGACGCTGGCGGCGCTGGGCGGGGCGTTGGAGTTTTATGACTTCATTATTTTCGTCTTCTTCGCCGCCGTGGTCGGCGAGCTGTTCTTCCCGGCCGAGATGCCGGAATGGCTGCGTCTGGTGCAGACCTTCGGCATTTTTGCCGCCGGCTATCTGGCCCGCCCGCTGGGGGGCATTGTGATGGCGCACTTTGGCGACCGGGTCGGGCGCAAGAAGATGTTCAGCCTGAGTATTCTGCTGATGGCGCTGCCCACGCTGGGCATGGGCCTGCTGCCGACTTACGCCAGCATCGGCATCGCGGCGCCGCTGCTGCTGCTGTTGATGCGGCTGCTGCAGGGCGCCGCCATCGGCGGCGAAGTGCCGGGGGCGTGGGTGTTTGTGGCGGAGCACGTGCCGCGTAAACGCGTCGGTCTGGCCTGCGGCACGCTGACCGCCGGTCTGACCGTCGGCATCCTGCTGGGATCGCTGGTCGCCACCATCATCAATACGACGCTGAGCGCGCAAAGCATCGCCGACGGCGGCTGGCGCGTGCCGTTCCTGCTGGGCGGCATATTCGGCCTGATCGCCATGTATCTGCGCCGCTGGCTGCAGGAAACGCCGGTGTTTGTCGAGATGCAGGCGCGCAAGGCGCTGGCGGAGGAGCTGCCGCTGAAAACGGTGGTGAAGCAGTATAAGAAAGAGGTGGTCGTCTCGATGCTGCTGACCTGGCTGTTGTCCGCCGGCGTGGTGGTGGTGATCCTGATGACGCCGACCTACCTGCAAAAGCAGTTCGGCATTGCGCCGGCGCTGACGCTGCAGGCTAACAGCATCGCCACCATTATGCTGATTTTCGGCTGTCTGGCCGCCGGGCTGGCGGCCGACCGCTTTGGCGCCAGCAAAACCTTTATCGTCGGCAGCCTGCTGCTGGCCGGCTGCAGCTGGCTGTTTTATCAGACCGTGGCGCAGCATGCAGAGATGCTGTTCGCCTGTTATGCGCTGGTGGGTTTCAGCGTCGGCGTGGTGGGGGCGGTGCCGTTCGTGATGGTGCGTGCCTTTCCGCCGGCGGTGCGCTTTAGCGGCATTTCGTTTTCCTACAATCTGTCATACGCCATTTTCGGCGGCCTGACGCCGATTTTCGTCACGCTGATGATGAAGCTGACGCCGCTGGCGCCCGCCTATTATGTGCTGGCGCTGTCGGCGCTCGGGCTGGCGCTGGGGATCTATCTGCATCGCGATCTGGACGGCGACCGTCTGGCGACCCGCGCCGATTCGCTGGTGGATCTGTAGCGCGCCGCCGGGCGGCAACGCGGGCAGCGGTCAGAGATGGCCGGTGGAGCGCGGCATTGCCGCCCGGCAAAGAAATTTTTTTACTCTCCCCCTTGATGCCGGGCCAGATGCCCCCATCTTATTCTCAACCGCAGTTGCTGATCGTGGTATCACCTTCGCCTTTCACCCGCAACCTCGTGGTTTGAGCGTTGAAACGCAGGGGATACAAGGCGGAAAAATCGGGCAGTTGAAAAGTAAAAAAACGTCCGCATATAGGTTAGCAACTTGACCGAAATCGAATTTATTAGTGGAGATGTTTAGATGGGCAAAATTATTGGTATCGACCTGGGTACTACCAACTCTTGTGTAGCTATTATGGATGGCAACAAGGCACGCGTGCTGGAAAACGCCGAAGGCGATCGCACCACGCCGTCAATCATTGCTTATACCCAGGACGGTGAAACTCTGGTTGGCCAGCCGGCTAAACGTCAGGCTGTTACTAACCCACAAAACACCCTGTTTGCGATCAAGCGCCTGATCGGCCGTCGCTTCCAGGACGAAGAAGCACAGCGTGATAAAGACATCATGCCGTACAAAATCATCGGCGCTGACAACGGCGACGCATGGCTGGAAGTGAAAGGCCAGAAAATGGCACCGCCACAGATCTCTGCCGAAGTGCTGAAGAAAATGAAGAAAACGGCGGAAGATTACCTGGGCGAACCGGTAACTGAAGCGGTTATCACCGTACCGGCTTACTTCAACGATGCGCAGCGTCAGGCGACCAAAGACGCCGGCCGTATCGCCGGTCTGGAAGTAAAACGTATCATCAACGAACCAACGGCTGCTGCCCTGGCTTACGGCCTGGACAAAGAAGTCGGCAACCGCACCATCGCGGTTTATGACCTGGGCGGCGGTACTTTCGATATCTCTATCATCGAAATCGACGAAGTTGACGGCGAAAAAACCTTCGAAGTTCTGGCGACCAACGGTGACACCCACCTGGGCGGTGAAGACTTCGACAGCCGTCTGATCAACTACCTGGTGGAAGAGTTCAAGAAAGAGCAGGGCATTGACCTGCGTAACGATCCGCTGGCGATGCAGCGTCTGAAAGAAGCCGCTGAGAAAGCGAAGATCGAACTGTCTTCCGCACAGCAGACCGACGTTAACCTGCCGTACATCACCGCAGATGCGACCGGTCCGAAACACATGAACATCAAAGTGACCCGTGCGAAGCTCGAGTCTCTGGTTGAAGATCTGGTGGCGCGCTCCATCGAGCCGCTGAAAGTTGCGCTGACCGACGCAGGCCTGTCCGTCTCCGATATTCAGGACGTGATCCTGGTCGGCGGTCAGACCCGTATGCCAATGGTGCAGAAGAAAGTTGCTGACTTCTTCGGTAAAGAGCCGCGTAAAGACGTGAACCCGGACGAAGCGGTCGCTATCGGCGCTGCGGTTCAGGGCGGCGTACTGGCCGGTGATGTGAAAGACGTACTGCTGCTGGACGTTACCCCGCTGTCTCTGGGTATCGAAACCATGGGCGGCGTGATGACTTCGCTGATCAGCAAAAACACCACGATCCCGACCAAGCACAGCCAGGTGTTCTCTACCGCTGAAGACAACCAGTCTGCGGTAACCATCCACGTGCTGCAGGGCGAGCGCAAGCGCTCCAGCGACAACAAGTCTCTGGGCCAGTTCAACCTGGACGGCATCCAGCCGGCACCGCGCGGTATGGCGCAGATCGAAGTCACCTTCGATATCGATGCCGACGGCATCCTGCACGTTTCTGCCAAAGACAAGAACACCGGTAAAGAGCAGAAAATCACCATCAAGGCCTCTTCCGGTCTGGACGAAGCTGAAATCCAGAAAATGGTGAACGATGCGGAAGCTAACGCTGAATCTGACCGTAAGTTCGAAGAGCTGGTGCAGACGCGCAACCAGGCGGATCACCTGATCCACGGCACGCGTAAGCAACTGGAAGAAGCCGGCGAGCAGCTGCCAGCGGAAGATAAAACCGCTATCGAAAGCGCGCTGAGCGAACTGGAAACCGCGGCGAAAGGCGAAGACAAAGCCGAGATCGACGCGAAGACCCAGGCGCTGGTGCAGGTTTCCGGCAAGCTGATGGAAATGGCGCAGGCTCAGGCGCAGGCGCAGGGTGCCGACGCGGGCGCGGCAGACAACGCGGCGAAGAAAGAAGACGACGTAGTTGACGCCGAGTTCGAAGAAGTTAAAGACAAAAAATAATCGCCCTTAAGCGGGCACGGTAACGCCGCTCACGCGTTACTGGAAACCAGCACGGGCGTTGAGGCAACTCTGCGCCCGTGCACGCATGTTAGGGCTAATAAAGACAATGGCGAAGAAAGACTATTACGAGGTTCTCGGCGTCGCCAAAACGGCGGATGAGCGCGAAATCAAAAAGGCGTACAAGCGCCTGGCGATGAAGTTCCACCCGGACCGTAACCAGGAAAAAGATGCCGAAAGCCGCTTTAAAGAGATCAAGGAAGCTTACGAAATCCTGGGCGACGATCAGAAGCGCGCCGCTTACGATCAGTACGGCCATGCCGCCTTTGAACAGGGCGGCATGGGCGGCGGCGGCTTTGGCGGCGGCGCCGACTTTAGCGATATCTTTGGCGACGTATTCGGCGATATTTTCGGCGGCGGTCGTCGTCAGCGCGCCAGCCGCGGTTCCGACCTGCGCTACAACATGGAGCTGACGCTGGAAGAAGCGGTGCGCGGCGTCACCAAAGAGATTCGTATCCCGACGCTGGAAGAGTGCGACGTGTGCCACGGCAGCGGCGCCAAGCCGGGCAGCTCGCCGGTGACCTGTCCGACCTGTCACGGTCAGGGCCAGGTGCAGATGCGCCAGGGCTTCTTCACCGTACAGCAGGCGTGTCCGCACTGTCACGGCCGCGGCCAGATTATCAAAGATCCGTGCAATAGCTGCCACGGCCACGGCCGGGTAGAGAAATCCAAAACGCTGTCGGTGAAAATTCCTGCCGGCGTGGATACCGGCGACCGCATCCGCCTGGCGGGTGAAGGGGAAGCCGGCGAGCACGGCGCACCGGCCGGCGATCTGTACGTTCAGGTGCAGGTGAAGGCGCACCCGATCTTCGAACGTGAAGGCAATAACCTGTACTGCGAAGTGCCGATTAACTTTGCCATGGCGGCGCTGGGCGGCGAGATTGAAGTGCCGACGCTCGACGGCCGCGTGAAGCTGAAGGTGCCTTCAGAAACGCAGACCGGCAAGCTGTTCCGCATGCGCGGTAAAGGCGTGAAATCCGTGCGCGGCGGCAGCCAGGGCGACCTGCTGTGCCGCGTGGTGGTAGAAACGCCGGTCAAACTCAACGACAAACAGAAACAGCTGTTGAAAGAACTGGAAGAGAGCCTTGGCGGCCCTTCCGGCGATAAAAACAGCCCGCGCTCGAAGACTTTCTTCGACGGGGTGAAAAAGTTTTTCGATGATTTGACCCGTTAACGCGAACGCCGTATTTATCGTCCGCAAACCCCGGCCCTGGCGCCGGGGTTTTCTTTTTTAGCGGGCGGGTTGAGCGTCAGAAAGATCTCTTTCATGTCGGTTTTGCCGAGTTATTTTGCACTAATAATCTTGTTTTTACGAATCATCCTGCAGGCTATACTCACTCTATACGTGGTGAATGCAAAGCGGAGACGCTTTGCGTTTTTGTCGGGAGTGACAGTGCATGACCAATATTATTCGTCAATTTTTACGCCAGGAGGCGGCAGGCGGCATCATTCTGATTGTGGCGGCGGTGATCGCCCTGATGATGGCCAACTCACCGCTGCAGGGCGTGTATCAGGGATTCCTTAACCTGCCGGTGATGGTAAAGATTTCCTCGCTGGAGATCGCCAAGCCGCTGCTGCTGTGGATTAACGATGGCCTGATGGCGATCTTCTTCCTGGTGGTCGGGCTGGAGGTCAAGCGCGAGCTGATGCAAGGCTCGCTGGCCGGGCGCGATAAAGCGGTGTTCCCGGCGATTGCCGCGCTGGGCGGGATGCTGGCGCCGGCGCTGATTTACCTGTTGTTCAACGGCGGCGATGATATCGCGCGTCAGGGCTGGGCGATTCCGGCCGCGACCGATATCGCCTTTGCCCTGGGGGTGATGGCGCTGCTGGGCAACCGGGTGCCGACCAGCCTCAAAGTATTCCTGCTGGCGCTGGCGATCATTGATGACCTGGGGGTTATCGTGATTATCGCCCTGTTCTATACCCATGAGGTGTCGCTGGCGGCGCTGGGGGTGGTGGCGGCGGCCGTTGCGGTGCTGGCGCTGATGAACTGGCGCGGGGTGAGCAAAACCTCTATCTATATGATTGTCGGCCTGGTGCTGTGGGTGGCGATCCTCAAATCCGGCGTGCATGCGACGTTGGCCGGGGTGATTGTCGGCTTTATGATCCCGCTGAAGGTCAAAAAGGGGCCGTCGCCTTCAGAGACGCTGGAGCATGAAATGCATCCTTGGGTGGCATTCCTGATCCTGCCGCTATTCGCCTTTGCCAACGCCGGGGTGTCGCTGGAGGGGGTTTCCCTCAACGGTCTGGCCTCTCTGCTGCCGATGGGCATCGCCGCCGGCCTGTTTATCGGCAAGCCGCTGGGGATCTTTATCTTCAGCTGGCTGGCGGTGAAGTCCGGCATCGCCCGCTTGCCGGAGGATATCGGCTTCAAACAGGTGTTTGCCGTTTCGGTGCTGTGTGGTATTGGTTTTACCATGTCGATCTTTATCGCTTCGCTGGCCTTCAGCGGTGCGGACGAGGCGTTCAGCACCTACTCGCGCCTGGGGATTCTGTTAGGTTCCACCGCGGCGGCGCTGGTGGGTTACGCGCTGCTGCGTCTGTCGCTGGCGCACCGGGGCAAATAGGCGATTACCTTACCGCGATGATGGGCTACAATTGTGGTCGGAGCTGTGTATCATGATGGCGGCTCCGGCCTCGAAATCAGAGGTAGGAAATATGTCGCCAGGAAGAAAAGGGAGTTTGTCGCTCAATACGGCAGACCGTTTGCCGCAGCGAAGCGTAAGGAGAACAACGTCGTGAGAATGTCGCATATCAACTTTAATCATCTGTATTACTTCTGGCAGGTTTGCAAGGAAGGCTCGGTGGTGGGCGCGGCGGAAGCGCTGTTCCTGACTCCGCAGACCATTACCGGCCAGATCAAGGCGCTGGAAGAGCGTCTGGACGGCAAGCTGTTCAAGCGCCAGGGGCGCGGGCTGGTGCCTTCCGAGCTGGGGCAGCTGGTGTTCCGCTACGCCGACAAGATGTTTATGCTCAGCCAGGAAATGCTGGATATCGTCAACTATCGCAAAGAGTCCAACCTGCTGTTTGACGTCGGGGTGGCGGACGCATTATCCAAACGGCTGGTCAGCCAGGTGCTGGAAACGGCGGTAGTGGAGAACGAGCAAATCCACCTGCGCTGCTTTGAGTCGACGCATGAGATGCTGCTGGAGCAGCTCAGTCAGCACAAGCTGGATATGATCCTGTCGGACTGTCCGGTGGACTCCAGCCAGCAGGAAGGGCTGTTCTCGCTGAAGCTGGGTGAGTGCGGCATCAGTTTCTTCTGCCGTCAGCCGGTGCCGGATCTGCCGTTCCCCGCCTGTCTGCAGCAGCGTAAGCTGCTGATCCCCGGCCGCCGTTCAATGCTGGGGCGCAAACTGCTTAACTGGTTCAACAGCCAGGGTATTCAGGTTGAGGTACTGGGAGAGTTTGATGACGCGGCGCTGATGAAAGCGTTCGGCATGTACCATAACGCCATTTTTGTTGCGCCGACGCTGTATGCGCAGGATACCTACAATGATGATGACGTGGTGGAGATTGGCCGTATCGATAACGTGCAGGAAGAGTACTACGTTATTTTTGCCGAGCGTATGATTCAGCATCCGGCGGTGCAGCGGGTGTGCAACAAGGATTTTTCCGCGCTGTTTACTCTCTGAGGCGGAACGCAGACGTAAAAAAACCGGCCAGAGCCGGTTTTTTTAACAAGCAGACAACGTAATGCTTATTGCATTGCGTTGATTTGCGCAGTCAGGTTTGACTTATGACGCGCTGCTTTGTTTTTGTGGATCAGGCCTTTAGCTGCCTGACGGTCCACAAGTGGTTGCATTTCGTTGAATGCGTTTTGTGCTGCAGTTTTGTCGCCGGCTGCGATAGCGGCATATACCTTCTTGATGAAGGTACGCACCATTGAGCGACGGCTAGCATTGTGCTTGCGGCGTTTCTCAGACTGTACGGCGCGTTTCTTAGCTGATTTGATATTAGCCAAGGTCCAACTCCCAAATATATTCTATTGAGGACAATTCAAAGGCCGAGGAATATGCCCTTTTAGCCTTCGTTTGTCAATGGATTTGTGCAAATAAGCGCCGTTTGTACGGTCGGCACTCGCTACGTTGTGATGGCGCAGGATTTTACCAGCTTCGTCCATGGGAATACAGTGTTTCACGATAAAATTCGCCCGCTTTTGCGCCATGACGGCGACAAGGCGACGCGCGCCCGGCTCCGCGGGCTGTTCTTTGCCGGATAAACTGCGCTTTAGGCGTTTCTCCCGCCGACAATCTTCGGTATGGTGTGACTATTACATCCAAGGAAGCAATCGCGGGTTAACCTTAACCGCTGTACAAGGTATAATCCGCCGATTTCCACTGTTTTGAGCCAGCTATGGAGCTAATTCGCGGCATTCACAACATTCGGGCGCGCCACCATGGTTGCGTGCTCACCATCGGCAATTTTGACGGCGTGCATCGCGGTCACAAGGCGCTGTTGGAGCAGCTAAAGCAAGAGGGCCAACGCCTCGGGCTGCCGGTGATCGTCATGATTTTCGAGCCGCAGCCGCTGGAGCTGTTTGCGGCGGACAAGGCGCCGGCCCGCCTGACGCGCTTGCGCGACAAGGCGAAGTATCTGGCGCAGGCCGGGGTTGATTACCTGCTGTGCGTCAAGTTCGATCCGCGTTTCGCCGCCCATACCGCGCAGTCCTTTGTTGCCGAACTGCTGGTGCAAAAACTGGGGGTGAAGTTCCTGATGGTGGGGGACGATTTTCGCTTTGGCGCCAACCGCCTCGGCGATTTTCCGCTGTTGCAGAAAGCCGGCGCGGAATACGGCTTCGAGGTGGTCAGCACCCCGACCTTCCGTGAAGGCGGGCAGCGCATCAGCAGCACGGCGATCCGCAACGCGCTGCGCGATGACGATCTGCCGCTGGCGGAAACGCTGCTGGGCCATCCCTACAGTATTTCCGGGCGCGTGGTGCACGGCGATGAGCTGGGGCGCACCATCGGTTTCCCGACCGCCAATCTGCCGCTGAAGCGGCTGGTTGCGCCGGTGAAAGGCGTGTATGCCGTTGAGGTATACGGCCTTGGCCCGCAGCCGTTGCCGGGCGTGGCCAATATCGGCACGCGCCCGACCGTCGCCGGCGTGCGCCAGCAACTGGAAGTCCATCTGCTGGATGTCACAATGGATCTTTATGGGCGCCATATTGATGTGGTGCTCCGCGCAAAACTGCGCAATGAACAGCGTTTTGCTTCGCTCGACGCGCTGAAGCAGCAAATCGCCAATGATGTGGTGAGCGCCCGGGAATTCTTCGGGCCAAAGACACTGGTTTAATCGCTCTACCTAAATAGCCGAAAACGGAAACGAGAATCTCATGAGTGACTATAAGAACACCCTGAACCTGCCGGAAACAGGGTTCCCGATGCGCGGCGATCTCGCCAAGCGCGAACCTGGCATGCTGCAACGTTGGTATGAACAGGATCTGTACGGGATTATTCGTGCTGCCAAAAAGGGTAAAAAAACCTTCATTCTGCATGACGGCCCTCCGTATGCGAACGGCAACATTCACATTGGTCACTCGGTTAACAAGATTCTCAAAGACATTATTATCAAGTCAAAAGGGATGGCCGGTTACGACTCGCCGTATGTGCCGGGCTGGGACTGTCACGGTCTGCCGATCGAGCTGAAAGTCGAGCAGCTGTACGGCAAGCCGGGCGAGAAGCTGAGCGCCGCCGAGTTCCGTCAGAAGTGCCGTGAATACGCCAAAGAGCAGGTTGAAGGCCAGAAGAAGGACTTTATCCGCCTGGGCGTGTTGGGGGACTGGGACCGCCCATACCTGACGATGGACTTCAAGACCGAAGCCAACATCATCCGCGCGCTGGGTAAAATCATCGACAACGGCCACCTGCTGAAGGGCGCCAAGCCGGTTCACTGGTGTACCGACTGCGGCTCTTCCCTGGCGGAAGCGGAAGTCGAGTATTACGACAAAACCTCGCCGTCGATCGACGTGACCTTCCACGCCAGCGATGCGGCGGCGGTGGCGGCCAAGTTCGGCGTCAGCAATTTCAGCGGCGCGATTTCGCTGGTGATCTGGACCACCACGCCGTGGACCCTGCCGGCCAACCGCGCAATCTCGCTGAACCCGGAATTCACCTACCAGCTGGTGCAGGTTGACGGCCAGAGCCTGATCCTGGCCGAAGATCTGGTGACCAGCGTGATGAAACGCGCCGGCATCACCGACTGGACGGTGCTGGGCAGCTGCAAGGGCGCAGATCTGGAGCTGTTGCGCTTCCAGCATCCGTTTATGGGCTTTGACGTGCCGGCGATCATGGGCGACCACGTAACGCTGGACGCCGGTACCGGCGCGGTGCACACCGCCGGCGGCCATGGCCCGGACGACTTCGTCATCAGCCAGAAATACGGTCTGGAGATCGCCAACCCGGTCGGCCCGAACGGCTGCTACCTGACCGGCACCCATCCGCAGCTGGATGGCAAATTCGTCTTCAAGGCCAACGACCTGATCGTCGAGATGCTGCGCGAGCAGGGCGCGCTGCTGCATGTGGAAAAGCTGCAGCACAGCTACCCGTGCTGCTGGCGTCATAAAACGCCGATCATCTTCCGCGCCACGCCGCAGTGGTTTATCAGCATGGATCAGAAGGGGCTGCGTCAGCAGTCGCTGCAAGAGATCAAAGGCGTGAAGTGGATCCCGGACTGGGGCCAGGCGCGTATCGAAACCATGGTCGTCAACCGTCCTGACTGGTGCATTTCGCGTCAGCGCACCTGGGGCGTTCCGATGGCGCTGTTCGTGCATAAAGAGAGCGAACAGCTGCACCCGCGCAGCGTGGAGCTGATGGAAGAGGTCGCCAAGCGCGTGGAGCAGGACGGCATCCAGGCGTGGTGGGATCTGAACCCGGCGGACATCCTCGGCGCGGACGCCGACAACTATATGAAAGTGCCGGACACGCTGGACGTCTGGTTCGATTCCGGCTCCACCCATGCGTCGGTGGTCGACGTGCGTCCTGAATTCCAGGGCCACGGCGCGGACATGTATCTGGAAGGTTCCGACCAGCACCGCGGCTGGTTTATGTCATCGCTGATGATCTCCACCGCGATGAAGGGCAAGGCGCCGTACAAAGAGGTGCTGACCCACGGCTTTACCGTTGACGGCCAGGGTCGCAAGATGTCCAAGTCTATCGGCAACACCGTTAGCCCGCAGGACGTGATGAACAAGCTGGGCGGCGACATTCTGCGTCTGTGGGTGGCGTCTACCGACTACACCGGCGAGATTGCGGTATCTGATGAGATCCTCAAGCGCGCCGCCGACTCGTATCGCCGTATCCGCAACACCGCACGCTTCCTGCTGGCGAACCTGAGCGGCTTCGATCCAAGCACCGACTGCCTGGATCCGGAAGATATGGTGGTGCTGGACCGCTGGGCGGTCGGCCGCGCCATGGCGGCGCAAAAAGACATTGAGCACGCCTACGCCAACTACGACTTCCACGAAGTGGTGCAGCGTCTGATGCAGTTCTGCTCGGTTGAGATGGGCTCCTTCTATCTGGACATCATCAAGGACCGTCAGTACACCGCCAAGAGCGACAGCAACGCGCGCCGCAGCTGCCAGACCGCGCTGTTCCACATTGCGGAAGCGCTGGTGCGCTGGATGGCGCCGATCATGTCGTTCACCGCCGATGAAATCTGGGGCTTCCTGCCGGGCGACCGCGCGCAGTTCGTGTTTACCGAAGAGTGGTACGACGGTCTGTTCCGCCTGGCCGAAGGCGAAAGCATGAACGACGAGTTCTGGGCCGAGCTGCTGAAAGTGCGCGGCGAAGTCAACAAGGTGCTGGAGCAGGCGCGCGCCGACAAGCGTCTCGGCGGTTCGCTGGAAGCGTCGGTCACGCTGTACGCCGACGATGCGCTGGCCGCGCACCTGAACAATCTGCAGGATGAGCTGCGCTTCGTGCTGCTGACCTCCGGCGCGCGCGTTGCGCCGCTGGCGGATGCGCCGGCGGATGCGCAGCAGAGCGAACAGCTGAAGGGTCTGAAAATCGCCTTCGACAGCGCTGAAGGTGAAAAATGTCCGCGCTGCTGGCATTACACCACGGATATCGGCAAGGTGGCGGAGCACGCAGATCTTTGCGGCCGCTGTGTGAGCAACGTAGCCGGCGACGGCGAAAAACGTAAATTTGCCTGATGAGTAAACCGATCTGTTCGACCGGCCTGCGTTGGCTGTGGTTAGTGGTGGTGGTGCTGGCGCTGGATTTTGTCAGCAAACAGTGGATTCTGAGCCATTTCGCGCTGGGCCAGTCCCAGCCGTTGGTGCCGTTCTTCAACCTGTACTACGCGCGTAACTACGGCGCGGCGTTCAGCTTCCTGGCCGACCACGGCGGCTGGCAGCGCTGGTTCTTCGCCGGCATCGCCGTCGCCATCGTGGCGGTGCTGCTGGTGATGATGTACCGCAGCCAGGCGCAGCAAAAGCTGAACAACATCGCCTATGCGTTTATTATCGGCGGCGCGCTGGGCAACCTGTTTGACCGCCTGTGGCACGGCTTTGTGGTCGACTTTATCGATTTCTATGTCGGCAACTGGCATTACCCGACCTTCAATCTCGCAGACAGCTTTATCTGCGTGGGGGCGGCGATGATCGTACTGGAAGGCTTCCTGCCTTCCGGCAAGCGTGCAACGAGTAAAGGTGAGTAACATGACGGCCCAGGTACAACCTAACAGCGCAGTGCTGGTGCATTTCACGCTGAAACTGGAAGATGGTTCAACGGCGGAATCCACCCGCGGCAACGGTAAACCGGCGCTGTTCCGCCTTGGCGACGGCAGCCTGTCGGCGTCGCTGGAGCAGCAGCTGCTCGGCCTGAGCGCCGGCGACAAGCGCGCCTTTACGCTGCAGCCGGAAGACGCATTCGGCGCCAACAACCCGGATTTGATCCAGTTCTTCCTGCGCCGCGACTTTGCCGAAACCGGCGTGCCGGAAGTGGGCACCATCATGCTGTTCACCTCGATGGACGGCAAAGAGATGCCGGGCGTCGTGCGCGAAGTGGCCGAAGAGTCGGTCACCGTTGATTTTAACCATCCGCTGGCGGGGCACCCGATCACCTTCGACATTGAAGTGCTGGAGATCGATCCGCAGCAGGAGGAGACGCATGCAAATACTGCTGGCTAACCCGCGCGGCTTCTGCGCCGGGGTCGATCGCGCAATCAGCATCGTTGAACGTGCGCTGGAGATTTACGGCGCGCCAATCTACGTGCGTCACGAAGTGGTGCATAACCGCTATGTGGTCGACAGCCTGCGCGCGCGCGGCGCGGTGTTTATCGAAGAGATTGCGGAAGTGCCGGACGGCTCGATCCTGATCTTCTCGGCGCACGGCGTGTCGCAGGCGGTGCGCGCCGAGGCGAAGGCGCGCGATCTGACCATGCTGTTTGACGCCACCTGTCCGCTGGTGACCAAGGTGCATATGGAAGTAGCGCGCGCCAGTCGCAAAGGCGTGGAAGCGATTCTGATCGGCCATGCGGGCCACCCGGAAGTTGAAGGCACCATGGGCCAGTACAGCAACCCGCAAGGGGGCATGTATCTGGTCGAATCGCCGGACGACGTATGGAAGCTGCAGGTCAAGAACGAAGACAACCTGTGCTTTATGACGCAGACCACGCTGTCGGTGGATGATACTTCGGACGTGATCGACGCCCTGCGTCAACGCTTCCCGAAAATCATCGGGCCGCGCAAAGACGATATTTGTTACGCCACCACCAACCGTCAGGAAGCGGTGCGTAACCTGGCCGGCGATGCGGACGTGGTGCTGGTGGTGGGGTCGAAAAACTCCTCCAACTCCAACCGTCTGGCGGAGTTGGCGCAGCGGGTCGGCAAGCCGGCTTACCTGATTGATTCAGCGATGGATATTCAGGAGCAGTGGCTGAAGGATGCCAGCAATATCGGCGTGACCGCCGGCGCCTCGGCGCCGGACGTGCTGGTGCAGGAAGTCATCAGCCGGCTGAAGGCCCTGGGCGGTAAGAACGTGCAGGAAATCAGCGGCCGTGAAGAGAATATCGTGTTCGAAGTGCCGAAAGAGCTGCGGGTCGATATCAAGCAGGTCGATTAAGACTGACGCTATCAGATGAAACGGGGAGCTGCGGCTCCCCGTTTTTTTTAGCCGCGTGACTGCGCGATGTCGCTATCGACACGCAGCGTAGCCATCAGGCGCGGCTCAATGCTGGGGGTAAGGTCGCCTTCACCGCTGCGCCAGGCGCTGGGGGAGACGCCGTAAAACTGGCGAAACGCCTTGCAGAAGTGCAGCTGGTTGTCATAGCCCACCGACAGCGCCACCACCTTAATCGCCGCGCTGCCGTGGCGCAGCAGGCTGGCGGCGACACTCATGCGCACCTGCAGCAAATACTCTTTCGGCCCCAGGCCAAACTCCGCTTTAAACAGACGGCTCAGATAGCTGCGGTTCAGGTTGCAGTAGGCCGCCAGCTGGCCGATGGAGAGCGGTTCGTGGTAGCGGCTTTCCAGGTATTTCACCGCTTTGCTGGAGATGGCGGGTCTTTTCCGCCGGCGCGGCCGGCTGCTCCTGTTGGGCATTGGCGATCAGCGCGGCGAAGAACTGGTAGCTTAAGCCGATGATTTTCAGCCAGGCGTCGTTTTGTTCGTGGGCGACAATCTCCGCCAGACAGCGCCGTTCCTCGGCATCCTGCCGGTAGCGCTGCGGCCGGTAAACCGGCCTCAGGCGGCTAAGGCGGCACTGCTGAAACAGCGTGGCGGCCATCAGGCCGTCGACCTCAATCCACATGTAGTGCCAGGGATCCTGCGGGTCCGCGCAATAGGTGGTGACATCGTGAGGATAGATCAGAAAGCCCTCGCCGGGGCGAATCACAAACTCGCCGCTGTCGGTATACAGCGTCCCGCAGCCGGATATCACATAATGAAATAGGTAATGCTGGCGCACCGCCGGGCCGAAACGGTGGCCGGGCGCACAATCCTCGTGGCCGAACTGAAACACGTTCAGTTCGATACCTGAGGTATTGGCCAGGGTAAAGCTCTTGTGCATCGCCGTTTTCCGCCGTTTTACGCCTAATTTAGCTACAGGATAGCAGTGCTCTGGCTTTTGCAGCGTGCATGCCGGCCGGGAGTAGGAGCCAGTTCACACTTTTTTTTGACCGTCGTTTTTACCCATAATGAGGTCACATTTCTACATATACAGCCCGGCGTGCAGCCACTACTTTCACTACAGACCTATCGTTAACCCCGTTCAGGCATGTGGAGAAACAGTATGATTAAAGTGACGTTTATGGGCGCAGGCAGCACAATTTTCGCGAAGAATGTGTTGGGCGACATCATGTGTACGCCGGCGCTGCGGGAAGTGGATATTGCGCTGTACGATATCGACAGCAACCGTCTGAACGAGTCGCTGACGATGCTCAGTAATATCAATCAGAACGTCAACGACGGTAAGGCGATCATTACCCCGTATCTGGGGGAGGAGAACCGCCGCGCGGCGCTGCAGGGCGCCAACTATGTGGTGAATGCCATCCAGGTCGGCGGCTACGATCCCTGCACCATCACCGACTTTGAAATCGCGAAGAAATTCGGCCTGCGGCAGACCATCGCCGATACGCTGGGGATTGGCGGTATTTTCCGCGCGCTGCGCACCATTCCGGTGCTGTTCTCTTTTGCCCGCGATATGGAAGAGGTATGCCCGGACGCCTGGCTGCTTAACTACACCAACCCGATGGCCTCGCTGACCGGCGCGATGCTGCGCCATACCGGCGTAAAGACCGTCGGCCTGTGCCACAGCGTGCAGGTGTGCGCCGATACGCTGCTGAAAAGCGTCGATATGCCGACCGACGACGTGCAGTTCCATATCGCCGGCATCAACCATATGGCCTGGCTGCTGGATATCCGCCGCCACGGGCAGGATCTCTATCCGGAAATCAAACGGCGCGCCGCGGCGCTGCAGGGCAAGCATGACGATATGGTGCGCCATGAGATCATGAAAACCTTCGGCTATTACGTCACCGAATCTTCGGAGCATAACGCCGAATATATGCCGTACTGGATCAAGCGCAACTACCCGGAGCTGATCGAACGCTTCAATATTCCGCTGGATGAGTATCCGCGCCGCTGTATTGAGCAGATTGCCCAGTGGGAGCAGCAAAAGCAGGAATTGACCCACGACGCCCATCTCAGCCATACGCGTACCCACGAATACGCCTCTTACATTATCGAAGCCATGGAAACCGACCGCCCGTACAAGATCGGCGGCAACGTGCTCAATAGCGGCCTTATCACCAATCTGCCGAACGAAGCCTGCGTCGAGGTGCCTTGCCTGGTGGACGGGCAGGGCATTACGCCGTGCTACGTGGGCAACCTGCCGGAGCAGCTGGCGGCGCTCAACCGCACCAACATCAACACGCAGCTGCTGACCATTGAGGCGGCGGTGACGCACAAACGCGAGGCGATCTACCATGCCGCGCTGCTTGACCCGCATACCTCGGCGGAACTGTCGATCGACGATACCCGCCGGCTGTGCGATGCGCTGATCGAGGCGCACGGCGACTGGCTGCCGGCCTACCACTAATTTATTCGGAGCATCACTTCCACCAATAATATCCCGGGCGCGCGGCGCGTCCGGGCACAAAGGGATGGCGAGCTATGTTTTATCTGAAAAACAAGAATTTCTGGATATTCAGCGGCTTTTGCTTCTTCTACTTTTTTATCTTGGGTTCTGTCCTGCCTTTCTTCCCGCTCTGGCTGCATGACGTCAACCAGCTTGACCAGCGACAAACCGGCATTGTGTTCTCCTTTATGGCGTTCTTTGCGCTGGTGTGCCAGCCGGTGTTCGGCTTTATTACCGACCGCTTCGGCCTGAAGAAACACCTGCTGTGGATGATCATCGTACTGCTGATGTTTCTGGCGCCGCTGTTTATCTACGTGATTTCACCGCTGCTGCAGAGCCATTTTATCGCCGGCGCGCTGCTGTGCGGCCTTTATCTGGGACTGGTGGCCAGCGGCGGTTCGCCGGCGATTGAAGCCTATGTGGAAAAGGTCAGCCGGCGCAGCCAGTTTGAATACGGGCGCGTGCGGCTGTTCGGCTGTATCGGCTGGGCGATTTGCGCCTCGATCGTCGGCTACACCTTCACCATCAATAATCAGTTTTCGCTGTGGCTGGCGTCCGGCTGTACGCTGGTTCTGGCGCTGCTGCTGTGCCTGTTCCGGCCGGAAAAAAGCGGCACGGTTACCGTGGCGGCAGGGCTGGCGCTGAACAAGAACCCGGTCAGCCTGCGTTCGGCCTTGCGGCTGCTGCGGATGCGCAAGTTCTGGTTCCTGGTGATGTATATCGTCGGCGTCGCCTGCGTGTATGACGTGTTCGATCAGCAGTTCGCCAACTTCTTTACCTCTTTCTTCCGCGATCGCCATAGCGGGACGCAGGCCTTTGGCTATGTCACCACGCTGGGCGAATTCCTCAACGCCTTTATCATGTTTTTCGCCCCGCTGATTATTAACCGCATCGGCGGCAAGAACGCGCTGCTGATCGCCGGGGCGATCATGTCGCTGCGCATTATCGGCTCCTCGTTTGCCGACTCGGTGACGGCGGTGATCGCGCTCAAGATGCTGCATATGTTTGAGGTGCCGTTCCTGCTGGTGGGCATTTTCAAATACATCACTACCCAGTTCGACGTGAAGCTGTCCGCCTCTATTTATCTGTTCGGCTTTTGCTTTTTTAAGCAGTTTTCCGCCATCGGCATGTCCTATGCGGCAGGGATGATGTATGCGGCATACGGTTTTAAAACCGCCTACCTGATCCTGGGCGGCATTGCGCTGCTGTTTACCGTGATTGCCGCCTTCACCCTCAGCGGCAGCGCGCTGCCGGGGCGGGTGAATAAGCCCCTGGCGGCGCCGTCGCAAACTGCATGATTATGTAGCCGCGGGGATATAGCGTTACTGATAACCAACCGGCGATATCATAAATTTCTTATCATGATGGAAATCCTCTGGCGATGAACCGGCGGGGCGGTTAACCTGATCCGATAGCCTGGGATAGGCATTTCATTGATAAGAGAGCGAAGTATGACTGATTCACAGATCCGCATGGCGATTGTGGGCGCCGGCGGCCGTATGGGGCGTCAATTGATTCAGGCGGTGCAGCAGGCGCAGGGCGTAGTGCTGGGCGCGGCGCTGGAGCGTGCCGGCTCCTCGCTGGTCGGGGCGGACGCGGGCGAACTGGCCGGCGTTGGCGCGCTTGGCGTGATCGTTAACGACGATCTGGCCAAGGTGGCGGATGATTTTGACGTGCTGATCGACTTTACCCGGCCGGAAGGCACGCTGGCGCATCTGGCGTTTTGCGTGCAACAGCGCAAGGCGATGGTGATCGGCACCACCGGTTTTGACGACGCCGGCAAGGCGGCGATCGCCGCTGCGGCGCAGCACATCGGCATCGTGTTCGCCGCCAACTTCAGCGTCGGGGTGAACGTGGTGCTGAAGCTGCTGGAAAAAGCCGCCAAAGTGATGGGCGACTATACCGATATTGAAATTGTTGAAGCTCACCACCGCCACAAGGTGGATGCGCCGTCCGGCACCGCGCTGGCAATGGGCGAAGCGATTGCCGACGCGCTGGGTCGTGACCTGAAGCAGTGCGCCGTCTATGCGCGCGAAGGCCACACCGGCGAGCGCGATCCGCAGAGCATCGGCTTTGCCACCATCCGCGCCGGCGATATTGTCGGTGAGCATACCGCGATGTTCGCCGATATCGGCGAGCGGGTGGAGATCACCCACAAGGCTTCCAGCCGGATGACATTCGCCAATGGCGCCGTTCGTGCGGCGGTTTGGCTGTCTAAGCATCAAAATGGGCTGTTTGATATGCGCGATGTGCTGGAGTTAGACCGCTTATAATTGTTTTTATAGCTGTGTGATGTGGTTATATTGGTTGTATGGTTATGATAATAGGACAATATTTTTATTGTCCTTTTTTTTAACATTGAAAATGACAATCTTTCTACGGTTATTTGTCAGGATTGTTATTTTTCATTATCTTCCTTGTTTTTAACGCTGTTTTTTGCACTGTTAAGCGATCCAAACCTATTTTTCGCTTATTAAATCACCGTTTTTTACTCTCGCCATTTGGCAACCGTTTACTCACCCGGGTTTAGCCCTGTTTTTATGGCTGTGAAGCCTATTAAACCGTGTAGTCAGTAAAAAACAGCGAAAAAAAGGCACTTTAAGTAGACAAACGGGGTGCCCATCATTAAAATGCGCCCAATTTGCCAAAAATTAGCCTTGAGGGCGGTTTTTGCATTGATTTAGATCGCGATATCTGAATTAATATGCAAATATTGTGATTTATTATTCCTCGGAGGGTGTTTTGATTAAGTCAGCGCTATTGGTTCTGGAAGACGGAACCCAATTCCACGGTCGGGCCATTGGGGCAGAGGGTACGGCAGTGGGGGAAGTGGTCTTCAATACGTCGATGACCGGTTATCAAGAAATCCTCACTGATCCTTCCTATTCCCGCCAGATCGTTACTCTTACTTATCCTCATATCGGCAATGTCGGCACCAATGCTTCCGACGCAGAATCCTCCGCTATTCACGCTCAAGGCCTGGTCATTCGCGACCTGCCGCTGATTGCCAGCAACTATCGCGGCGAAGAAAATCTGTCCGACTACCTCAAGCGCAACAATATTGTGGCGATTGCCGATATTGATACCCGCAAGCTGACGCGTCTGCTGCGTGAAAAAGGCGCGCAGAACGGCTGCATCATCGCCGGCGACGCGCCGGACGCCGCGCTGGCGCTGGAGAAGGCCAAAGCCTTCCCGGGCCTGAAGGGTATGGACCTGGCAAAAGAAGTGACGACGCAGGAAGCCTACGGCTGGCGTCAGGGCAGCTGGACGCTGGCCGGTGAACTGCCGGCAGCCAAAGCGGAATCCGAGCTGCCGTTCCACGTGGTGGCCTATGACTTCGGCGCCAAGCGCAACATCCTGCGCATGCTGGTCGATCGCGGCTGCCGCCTGACGGTGGTGCCGGCGCAGACCCCGGCGGATGAAGTGCTGAAAATGAATCCGGACGGCATCTTCCTGTCCAACGGCCCGGGCGACCCGGAGCCTTGCGACTACGCGATTACCGCTATCCAGCAGTTCCTGACCACCGACATTCCGCTGTTCGGCATCTGCCTGGGCCACCAGCTGCTGGCGCTGGCCAGCGGTGCGCAGACGGTGAAAATGAAGCTCGGCCACCACGGCGGCAACCACCCGGTGAAGGATCTGGACCACAACACGGTGATGATCACCGCGCAGAACCACGGCTTTGCGGTGGATGAAAACAACCTGCCGGCCAACCTGCGCGTGACGCACAAGTCGCTGTTCGACCACACGGTGCAGGGAATTCACCGTACCGACAAGGCGGCGTTCAGCTTCCAGGGACACCCGGAAGCCAGCCCTGGCCCGCACGACGCTGCGCCGCTGTTCGATCACTTTATCGAGCTGATCGCGTCTTACCGTTCCAACGCTAAATAATCAGGAGCCATAACAACCATGCCAAAACGTACTGATATAAAAAGCATCCTGATCCTCGGCGCTGGCCCGATCGTTATCGGCCAGGCCTGTGAATTTGACTACTCCGGCGCGCAGGCGTGTAAGGCGCTGCGCGAAGAGGGTTACCGTGTTATTCTGGTGAACTCCAACCCGGCAACCATCATGACCGACCCGGAAATGGCCGATGCGACCTACATTGAGCCGATCAACTGGGAAGTGGTGCGTAAAATCATCGAAAAAGAGCGCCCGGATGCGGTGCTGCCGACCATGGGCGGCCAGACCGCGCTGAACTGCGCGCTGGAGCTGGAGCGTCAGGGCGTGCTGGAAGAGTTCGGCGTGACCATGATCGGCGCAACCGCCGATGCGATCGACAAGGCGGAAGACCGCCGCCGCTTCGACGTGGCGATGAAGAAAATCGGCCTGGACACCGCGCGTTCCGGCATTGCGCACACCATGGAAGAAGCGCTGGCGGTGGCTGCCGACGTGGGCTTCCCGTGCATCATCCGTCCGTCCTTCACCATGGGCGGCACCGGCGGCGGCATCGCCTATAACCGCGAAGAGTTTGAAGAGATCTGCGAGCGCGGCCTGGATCTGTCGCCAACCAACGAACTGCTGATTGATGAATCGCTGATCGGTTGGAAAGAGTACGAGATGGAAGTGGTGCGTGATAAGAACGACAACTGCATCATCGTCTGCTCGATTGAAAACTTCGACGCCATGGGCATCCACACCGGCGACTCGATTACCGTCGCGCCGGCGCAGACCCTGACCGACAAAGAGTACCAAATCATGCGTAACGCCTCGATGGCGGTACTGCGTGAAATCGGCGTGGAAACCGGCGGCTCCAACGTGCAGTTTGCGGTGAACCCGAAAACCGGCCGCCTGATCGTGATCGAAATGAACCCGCGCGTATCGCGCTCCTCGGCGCTGGCGTCGAAGGCCACCGGCTTCCCGATCGCCAAGATCGCCGCCAAGCTGGCGGTCGGCTATACGCTGGATGAGCTGATGAACGACATCACCGGCGGCCGTACTCCGGCGTCGTTTGAGCCGTCCATCGACTACGTGGTCACCAAAATTCCTCGCTTCAACTTTGAGAAGTTTGCCGGCGCCAATGACCGCCTGACCACGCAGATGAAATCGGTCGGTGAAGTGATGGCGATTGGCCGCACCCAGCAGGAGTCGCTGCAGAAAGCGCTGCGCGGTCTGGAAGTGGGCGCCACCGGCTTCGACCCGAAAGTCAGCCTGGACGACCCGGAAGCGCTGACCAAAATCCGCCGCGAGCTGAAAGACGCCGGTGCGGACCGCATCTGGTATATCGCTGACGCTTTCCGCGCCGGCCTGTCCGTGGACGGCGTGTTCAACCTGACCAATATCGACCGTTGGTTCCTGGTGCAGATTGAAGAGCTGGTGCGTCTGGAAGAAGAAGTGGCGGCGAGCGGCATCAACGGCCTGACGCCGGAGTTCCTGCGTACGCTGAAGCGCAAAGGCTTTGCCGACGCGCGCCTGGCGAAACTGGCCGGCGTGACCGAAGGCGCGGTGCGCAAACTGCGTCAGGGCTACGGCCTGCACCCGGTGTACAAGCGCGTGGATACCTGCGCGGCGGAATTCGCCACCGACACCGCTTATATGTACTCCACCTATGAAGAAGAGTGCGAATCCAACCCGAACAGCGACCGGCCGAAGGTGATGGTGCTGGGCGGCGGGCCGAACCGTATCGGCCAGGGCATTGAATTTGACTACTGCTGCGTACACGCCTCGCTGGCGCTGCGTGAAGACGGTTACGAGACCATTATGGTCAACTGCAACCCGGAAACCGTCTCGACCGACTACGACACCTCCGACCGTCTGTACTTTGAGCCGGTAACGCTGGAAGACGTGCTGGAAATCGTGCGCATCGAACAGCCGAAAGGAGTGATTGTCCAGTACGGCGGCCAGACGCCGCTGAAGCTGGCGCGCGACCTGGAAGCGGCCGGCGTGCCGATTATCGGCACCAGCCCGGACGCCATCGACCGCGCGGAAGACCGTGAACGCTTCCAGCAGGCGGTGAACCGTCTGAGCCTGAAGCAGCCGGCCAACGCCACGGTTACGGCGATTGAGCAGGCGGTAGAGAAAGCGGCGGGCATTGGCTATCCGCTGGTGGTGCGCCCTTCTTACGTGCTGGGCGGCCGCGCGATGGAGATCGTCTATGACGAAGCCGACCTGCGCCGCTACTTCCAGACCGCGGTCAGCGTGTCCAACGATGCGCCGGTACTGCTGGACCGCTTCCTGGACGATGCGGTTGAAGTCGACGTCGACGCGATCTGCGACGGCGAGCGCGTGCTGATTGGCGGCATCATGGAACATATTGAACAGGCCGGCGTGCACTCCGGTGACTCCGCTTGTTCACTGCCTGCCTACACCCTGAGCAAAGACATTCAGGACGTGATGCGCCAGCAGGTGGAAAAACTGGCGTTTGAGCTGCAGGTACGCGGCCTGATGAACGTGCAGTTTGCGGTGAAAGACAACGAAGTCTACCTGATTGAAGTTAACCCGCGCGCCGCGCGTACCGTGCCGTTCGTCTCCAAAGCCACCGGCGTGCCGCTGGCGAAAGTGGCGGCGCGCGTGATGGCGGGCAAGACGCTGGCCGAGCAGGGCGTGACGGAAGAGGTGATCCCGCCGTATTACTCGGTGAAAGAAGTGGTGCTGCCGTTCAACAAATTCCCGGGCGTCGACCCGATTCTGGGGCCGGAAATGCGCTCCACCGGGGAAGTGATGGGCGTTGGCCGCACCTTTGCCGAAGCCTTCTCCAAGGCGATGCTGGGCAGCAATTCCGGCATGCGCAAACAGGGCCGCGCGCTGCTGTCGGTGCGTGAAGGCGATAAGGCGCGGGTAGTCGATCTGGCCGCCAGCCTGCTGAAGCAGGGCTTCGAGCTGGATGCGACCCACGGCACCGCGGTGGTGCTGGGGGAAGCGGGCATCAACCCGCGTCTGGTTAACAAGGTGCACGAAGGCCGTCCGCACATTCAGGACCGTATCAAGAATGGCGAGTACACCTACATCGTGAACACCACCGCCGGCCGCCAGGCGATTGAAGACTCCAAGCTGATTCGCCGCAGCGCGCTGCAGTATAAAGTGCATTACGACACCACGCTGAACGGCGGCTTTGCCACCGCGATGGCGCTGAAGGCCGACCCGACCGAGCAGGTCACCTCGGTGCAGGAGATGCACGCGCGCATCGGCAAATAAGCCGCACGCTCGTTACGCTGAACAAGGCCCTGCATACAGGGCCTTTTTTTATGCGTGCATTCCGGCCAAAGTTATTCAGCCTGCCTGTTGGTTCAGATTAAAAATTTCCGCTATCAATCTATTTGCCCGCTGTCATGCTAGACGACTGGTATATGCTTGATGTATTGGCAAGGAACGACGAGATCAACATGATTCTAATAATCTATGCGCATCCCTATCCCCGGCATTCGCACGCCAACCGGCGGCTGTTGCAGGCGGTGAAAGATATTCCCGAGGTGGAAGTCCGCTCGCTGTATGAGCTGTATCCCGATTTCAGCATCGATATCCATGCGGAGCAGCAGGCGCTGGAACGCGCCGATATGGTGGTGTTGCAGCACCCGATGCAGTGGTACGGCCTGCCGCCGCTGATGAAGCTGTGGATCGATAAGGTGCTGGAGCACGGCTGGGCCTATGGCCATGACGGCAACGCGCTGGTGGGGAAAGACTGCCTGTGGGCGGTGACCAGCGGCGGCGACCGGCACCACTTTGAGCTGGGCGACTACCCGGACTTCGCCGTGCTGGGGCAGCCGCTGCAGGCGACGGCGCTGTACTGCGGCATGCGCTGGCAGCCCTACTTTGCGCTGCATAACACCTTTACCTGTAATGAGACGGCGCTGCTGGAGGCGGGAGAGGCCTACCGGCAGCGGCTGATCGATTATCTACTGGCGCAGCCGCCGCAAACACAGGAGAACCCGCATGGATAACCACAGCATGATGATCGAAGGGCTGATCTATCTGGGCTCGGCCGGGCTGCTGGTGCCGATAGCGGTGCGCCTGGGGTTGGGATCGGTGCTGGGCTACCTGATCGCCGGCTGCATTATAGGGCCGTGGGGGCTGAAGCTGGTGTCCGACGCCGAATCGATCCTGACCTTTGCCGAGATCGGCGTGGTGCTGATGCTGTTTGTCATCGGCCTGGAGCTGGATCCGAAGCGGCTGTGGACGCTGCGCGCCTCGGTCTTCGGCGGCGGCGGCATGCAGATGGCCGGCTGCGGCCTGGTGCTCTGCGCCTTTTGCTACTTCCTCGGGCTGAGCTGGCAGGTGGCGCTGCTGATTGGCCTGACGCTGGCGCTCTCTTCCACCGCCATCGCCATGCAGGCGATGAATGAGCGTAACCTGACGTCGTCGCCGACCGGACGCAGCGCGTTTGCGGTGCTGCTGTTTCAGGATATCGCCGCGATCCCGCTGGTGGCGATGATCCCGCTGCTGGCCAACAGCGGCGCCTCGACGTCGCTCGGCGCCTTTGCCATCTCCGCCGCCAAGGTGGTGGCCGCGCTGACGCTGGTGGTGCTGCTCGGCCGCTATGTCACGCGGCCGCTGCTGCGTTTTGTCGCCCGTTCTGGCATGCGTGAGGTCTTCAGCGCCGTGGCGCTGTTTCTGGTATTCGGCTTTGGCATTCTGCTGGAGATGGCCGGCCTGTCGATGGCGATGGGGGCGTTTCTGGCCGGCGTGCTGCTGGCCAGTTCGGAATACCGTCATGCGCTGGAAAGCGATATTGAGCCGTTTAAGGGGCTGCTGCTGGGGCTGTTCTTTATCGGCGTCGGCATGTCGATCGATTTTGGCACGCTGTTCAGCCATCCGCTGCTGATCGCCACTCTGCTGCTCGGCTTTATGCTGCTGAAAGCGGCGATGCTGTGGCTGCTGGCGCCGCTGCTGGGCGTGCCGAAGCGTCAGCGCGGGCTGTTTGCCATTTTACTGGGGCAGGGCAGTGAGTTCGCCTTTGTGGTATTTGGCGCCGCGCAGACGGCCGGCGTTCTGCCGTTGGCATGGACCAAATCGCTGACGCTGGCGGTGGCGCTGTCGATGGCCGTGACGCCGCTGCTGCTGGTGCTGGCGTCGTGGCTGGAGAAGCGTGCGCCGCAGGACGATCGCCCGGCGGATGTGATCGACGAGGAGAACGCCAGCGTGATCGTCGCCGGCTTCGGCCGCTTCGGCCAGATTGCCGGCCGTATGCTGCTGGCCAACGGCGTGCGCACCGTGGTGCTGGATCACGATCCGGACCATATCGAAACCTTGCGCAAGTTCGGCACCAAAGTGTTTTACGGCGACGCCACCCGCGCCGACCTGCTCGAGGCCGCCGGGGCGGAAAAGGCGCAGGTGCTGATTAACGCCATTGACGACGTTGAGGCCAACCTGCAGCTGACCGAGCTGGCCAGACGCCACTTCCCGCACCTGAAGGTGGTGGCGCGCGCCCGCGACGTCGACCACTGGTATCAGCTGCGGCGTCTCGGGGTGGAGAAACCGGAGCGCGAAACCTTTGAAAGTTCGCTGCGCATCGGCCGTGAAGCGCTGGAGCTGCTGGGAATGGACGCCTATGAGGCGCGGGAAAAGGCGGATATCTTCCGCTGTTACAACCATAAGATGTTGGAAAGCACGGTGGAGCATTACGAGGACACCGAATTCCGCATCGCCAGCCTGCAGCGCGCGAAAGAGATGCTCAGCAATGCCATCGAACAGGACCGTTCGCGCCTGTCGCGGGAGCAGGAGACCGGCTGGCGCGGCAGTATTGACGGTAAAGCGCCGGAAGATGAGGTGGTGGAAGCCAAAGGGTAATCATTATGCCCCTCTCCGCGATGGCGAGGGGCCGCTAAAATAAAGAAGGCGATCAGGATTTTTTATTAACGAATCAATTAACGGGAAATAACCACGCTAAAAAATAACAAGGATGTTTTATTAGCGGTTTTATTTAATTGCCCTTATTAATTTCCCGGCCCCGCCCATGAATTATTTAGGCGTACACGTTACGCATTCCAGTAATATATCCGGTATTTTTTGTGTTTATCAGCCGAAATAACTGGAAACCCGCTCCGTATGGTGTAATATCGGACGAAATAAGCAGCAGCTCTGCACTCAGGCGATGGTCGTCAGACGATCATCGTGCGGCCGCTTATATTTAATTAAAGCCAGATATCAATTTTATACCCTAAATAATTCGAATTGCAGCAAGACGGCAAGGGAAGGCATCCCGATAAGCTTACAGCGGTAAGTGATTCGGGTGATTGAACGCAGCCAACGCCTCTGCCGCTGGAAGTATGACGGGTAATAGACTTAGCACAGGACGGCGCTAATGAGATTGATTGCACTATCAACGGAAGATCTCGAACCTTATCAGTTTTCCCGTATTTTTAATCCCGGCTCGGCGCGATATGCGCTGGAGGCGAAATATCTGTTCGGGGCCTCATCGCTGCCGTCGATCTGTCGTCGCTATCCGGTCAGCCGCTGCGAGATTTTCGGCGTGGGCGTGTCGCAGTACCGGGAAGACCGGCAGATAAAAAAGCAGGTGTTGGCCGAGCTGGATGCGGGGCAGCTGCTTGCCATCGATGACGACTGTTTTGGCTGGTCGCCGGCGCGGCACCTGTTCTTTATCGACCAAAGCGGCCGGCTGGCGCAGTACCCGGCCATTTTGCCGCCGCTCTACCCGACGCAGCGGATAATCCAGCGCTATGAGGCGATGGTTGCCCGCTATCGCGTCCGTCCGCCGGCGACGGTGTTGCCCCCCAGCTATCGGCCGCAGCAGAAAGCGCCGGCAGTCGCCGCGGCGGCCACCGCGGTGGCGGTGCGCCGGGATCCGCTGGCCGCGATGCGCGCCATGAGCAAGCGCGAACGCTGGCAGGCCCGGCAAAATCTGATCGGCCGCGGGCGGCGCAGCATCTACCCCGATGCGCGCATCGCCGCGACGCGCCTGGGTGAGAACAATATCGCCGTTGAGAAGGCCAAGCTGGCGCAAAATGTTTACGGCGTTGACGGGCGACCGATTAGGGCGCGGGAAACGATACCGAACGTGCCCGAAGGGTGGCGTGATATTAGTAATAATAAAAATGCTTTAGACCGGTTGGGGTTATGGCCGGAATTATTGTATGACCATGCTGATCAGCCAGATTTTTTCGCTAGGGTCTATGCGCCAGATCCGACGGTGTTTGGTAACGCTATGGAGCCAACCGTAGCATTCCGGGGAACCCGGATGGAGAAACTGGTTGATTGGCAAAACAATCTGGGGCAAGGCGTTAATTTTCATTCGCCTTATTATGAAAAATCGGTAGCTATAGGTGACCGTTTAAAAAAAACATCAGGTAACGTTAGCATAGTTGGGCATTCATTAGGCGGTGGCCTTGCCTCTGCGGCGGCGATCGCCAGCGGTAAGCCCGCCTGGACGTTTAATGCCGCGGGGCTTAATGCGGGCACGGTGGAAAAGTATGGCGGCATGGCCATCGGCGACGGTTCAAAAATTGCCGCCTACCGGGTGCAGGGCGAGATGCTGACGCGGCTGCAGGAGTTCCACCTGTTAGAGGATTTACAGAGCGTTTATTACAACATTCCGCTGCTGATGGTGAAGCATCAGCTCTCTACGCTATTGCCCAGCGCGGCGGGCAACGCGAAATGGCTGCCGGGCGGAGAGGGCGGCACCATTGATAAACATGGTATGCAGCAGGTGATCGACAGCCTGGAGGAGCAGAAAGAGGCGGATATGACCACCATTACTAGCAGACTATAGCCATGCGAATACGATGGATCGGTGTTGCCATAATGGTGTTTGGCATAATTTGGTTGGCAGGATGCAACGGCATGAAAAAAATTGAACCGGAAGACTACTTTACCGGCCAACAGCTGGTTTTGGCCAAGGCTATCCAGGCAGGTGATTTGGGTAGGATAAAACAGCTGGCACCGGAAACGGATCTTAATACCCCCGGCGAGCAGAGATTAACCCCGCTGTTTTTTCGCCCTCAATGAGGCGATGTATAACGATAATCCGGCCAATCGACTGGCAATTATTACGGCGCTGGTCAGTGCTGGTGCGGATCCTTTTCCGAGGGGGTGGGGGACAAACCAGCTTTATGGATGGCCAAGGCCAGTAAGGATATCTGGCTGAAGGCAATGCTGGACGGTGGTTTATCTCCGGATGCCAGAGATAAGGACACTGACTATCCCATGATCTATGAAACTATTAATGCCAAAACTACCGATACGTTAGCATTATTAGTTATGCGTGGGGCTGATATTAATAGCCGTAATTCTTTAGGTGAAACACCGCTAACGGTCGCTTTTTTCAGCAGTAAATTTGAGCACGCCAATTATTTACTGGACCACGGCGCTGATCCAAATCCGGTAACTAAGAAGGGGTGGGTATTCGCTTCTCTGGTGCAAGACGGCATTAAAGACAGCCGGTCGGAAACGGAATACCACCAGAACTGCCTGCGACTGCGTGACAAGATGATCGCGCTGGGGGTGAAGTGGCCGCCGGAGACATAGAGGGGGACTGGGCTATGAACTGGCCGGCGTTCGGCAAAAGGATGAACATGCGTAACCCATAGATCGGTATCGCCGCTGTTTTTTGCGGGCTAATCTTGCTGGCTGGATGCAACGGCATGAAAAAGATTGAACCGGAAGACTACTTTACCGGCCAACAGCTGATATTGGCCAAGGCGATTCAGGCGGGCGACCTGGAGAGGGTAAAACAACTGGCGCCGGAAACGGATCTGAATACTCCGGGGAGCAGGACTTAACCATACTGTACTTTGCCCTGAATGAAACCTACTACAACAATAATCCCAGACCACGTTTGCAAATTGTGACGGCGTTGGTTAAAGCGGGAGCCGACCCCTTGAAGCCACAGTCTGATGGGATGGCCAGTCCTGCTGAAATGGTTGCTATGGGGGATAAGGATCTCTGGCTACAGGCGCTATTGGATGGTGGGTTATCAGCAAATGCAAAAAATAAACAGTGGGGAACCGCTATTATCTTTGACACGCTAAGAGCAAAGAACACGGCGACTCTGGCTATATTAATAGAGCATGGGGTCAATATAAATTCCCGTAATTCATTAGAAGAAACACCGTTAATGGCTGCCTTTCTTAGCAACCGTTTTGAACACGTCAACTACCTGCTGGATCACGGTGCTGACCCTAATCCGGTAAATAAGTTGGGCTGGGTATTCGCTTCGCTGGTGCAAGACAGCATCAAAGACAGTCGGCCGGAAACGGAATACCACCAGAACTGTCTGCGACTACGCGACAAGATGATCGCGCTGGGGGTGAAGTGGCCACCGGAGGCATAACGCGCGCGATGAGCATGACGGAGGCCATCCGGCGGCCTCCGCGCTCTGCGGCGGCTTAGCTGAGCGCCACCTTAATGCCAAGGGCAATCAACATGCCGCCGAGCAGTTTATCCACGATCTTCTGCGCTTTTTCCAGCCCGCGGCGTACCGGGCCACTTTGGATCAAGAACACCAGCAGCGGCCACCACAGAACCGACAGCCCTAAAATAATCCCCGCGTACCACAGCTTTTCACCGATGCCGGAGTCTATCTGCAGCACCTGAGTAAACACCGCCAGGAAAAACAGCGTTGCCTTGGGGTTAAGCAGATTGCACAGGTAGCCCTGCACAAACGCGCTTTTCAGGCTGACCTGCTGCTGCGGCAGATTGCCGACGTTCATCTTGCCGCCGCCGTGCGACAGCAGCGCCTGCACGCCAACCCAAATCAGATACGCCGCCCCGGCGTACTTCAGCAGGTTAAACAGCCAGGGCGTGGTGGTAATCACCACCGCCAGCCCGGCGACGCAGTAGGACATATGGGTGGCGACGCCGCAGATCACGCCCAGCGCGGTGAGCAGCGCAGGCAACCGCTGATAGCGCGCCGCATTTTTTATTACCAGAAAGAAATCCGGCCCCGGCGACAGCATGCCCAGCGTGGCGATGCCGGCGACAAATAACGAGGTTTCAAGCATGTTCACGATCTCAAGAAAAAACGAGGACAGTGCCGATAATAACGCCGCCGACCCTGATGCGCATCAATCCACCGCCGCTATCTTCAGCAATATGATGAATATTCATGGTGCAGAGTAAACGGGGCGGTATGAGACAGGAAGAGAAGATAAGCGGGCAGCGACAACGGGGAGGTGACGCGCCTGTGCATTCAGTGCGGGCTGCTGCTGTTGCAGCACGGCGCGGAAAGCATGCTGGTGGAGCAGTTATCCAGCCGTCTGGGGTTGGCGCTGGGGATGGAGAGGGTGGAGAGTTCGATCTCGGCGAACGCCATCGTCCTGACCACCATCAGTCACGGCGAGTGCCTGACCAGCACGCGTAAAAACGTCGATCGCGGCATCAATATGCAGATGGTGACCGAGGTGCAGCATATTGTGATATTGGCCGAGCACCGGCTGGCGGACGCGCAGGACGTGGCCCGGCGCTTTGCCAAACTGCGGCCGCTGCGCTATCCGCGCCCGCTGGTGGTGCTGATGGTGGCGCTGTCCTGCGGCTGCTTCAGCATGCTGAACGGCGGCGGTCGGGACGCCTTTGCCGTCACCTTTCTCGCCAGCGGGCTGGCGATGT
This sequence comes from Serratia rubidaea, assembly GCA_901472405.1. Classification (GTDB taxonomy): domain Bacteria; phylum Pseudomonadota; class Gammaproteobacteria; order Enterobacterales; family Enterobacteriaceae; genus Serratia_B; species Serratia_B rubidaea. Next base: position 731,071 of record LR590463.1, read on the forward strand.
GGGTGCGGCAGTGGCTGACGCAGCGGCAGATGAATCCGCTGATTAATTTCTGCCTGACGGCGTTTGTCGCCACCTCGGTATCCGGCTTGCTGCTGCGCCTGCCGCTGTTCAGCCAGACCGCGGGGGTGGCGATGGCCGCCAGCGTGCTGCTGCTGGTGCCGGGCTTCCCGCTGATCAACGCGGTGGCGGATATGTTCAAGGGCCATGTGAATACCGGCCTGGCGCGCTGGGCGATGGCCAGCCTGCTGACGTTGGCGACCGGTATCGGCGTGGTGATGGCGATGTCGCTGTGGGGGCTGCGGGGATGGGCATAAGCTTGCTGTGGGCGTTAGCGCAGGACATGCTGCTGGCCGCCGTGCCGGCGCTGGGGTTTGCGATGGTGTTTAATGTGCCGCGCCGCGCGCTGCGCTATTGTGCGCTGCTGGGGGGCGTTGGCCACGGCGCGCGTATGCTGCTGATGTGGCTGGGGATGAATATTGAGTGGGCCTCGTTTCTGGCGGCGGTGCTGATCGGCATCATCGGCATCTCCTGGTCGCGCTGGCTGCTGGCGCACCCGAAAGTCTTTACCGTGGCGGCGGTGATCCCGATGTTCCCCGGCATTCCGGCCTATACCGCGATGATCTCGGTGGTGGAGCTGTCCCATCAGGGCTACAGCGAGGCGCTGATGGGCGTGATGGTCAGCCATTTTCTTAAGGCCTGCTTTATCGTCGGGGCGCTATCGATCGGGCTGTCGCTGCCGGGGCTGTGGTTATATCGTAAACGGCCCGGCGTGTAGTTTATTATGCGGTGTCATTAGCAATTCTGATAAGAGCTATCTTATATATTCATATTGCTTGTTTACCCTATCGACGGCCGATGGGGCTTTCCGTATAGTGTGTCCAATTTGAGCGGCTGGGGCTTGTTAAGCGCAGACGACAGGGAAGATAACCGGCTGATTGCCGGCGATTTACCGCGTTGTTCCCGGCCTGCTGCAGAATATCCATTAGGTTTATACAGGGTTAAATAATGATCATTAGCCTGATCGCTGCGTTGGCGGCGGATCGCGTAATCGGCATGGAAAACGCCATGCCGTGGCACCTGCCGGCGGATTTAGCGTGGTTTAAACGTAACACGCTGAATAAACCGGTCATTATGGGTCGCAAGACCTTTGAGTCGATTGGCCGCCCGCTGCCGGGCCGCCACAATATTGTGCTGAGCAGCCGGCCGGGCAGCGAAAGCGGCGTGACCTGGGCCACCTCGCTGGACGAGGCCCTGGCGGCGGCCGGCAATGTGGAAGAAGTGATGGTGATGGGCGGCGGGCATATTTATACCCAGTTTTTGCCGCGCGCCGATCGTCTGTACCTGACGCATATTGACGCTGAGATCGGCGGCGATACGCACTTCCCGGATTATGAGCCTGACGAGTGGGAAACCTCATTCAGCGAATTCCATGATGCAGACGCGCAGAATTCTCACAGCTACTGCTTCGAGATTTTAGAGCGCCGTTAATTCCCCGCTACCTGATGACCTCCGCAGCCAGGGCGCAATGTATTGCGCCCTGGCTGGTTTTGGCGCGCAAATTTTTTACCGCCCCGCGATTGTAACATTTTCGTCACACTTCCTGATTAGTATGAAGCCCAACTTTGAGCGCCCGGCCACTCTGGTGACCCTGGACCGCGGCGTCAGCTAACAGGAAGCGAAATCATGACGAATAATATTGAGCAATTAAATGCCGACCGCCTGATCGATCCGACCCGCCGTAAATTATTATTGGGCAGCGCCGGCGCGGTCGGGCTGGCGGGCTTTCTCGGCGGCGGGATTTGGTCGGTTTCCGGCGAGGCGCTGGCGGCGGATCTGCCAGCCAACAAGCTGCTGGGCTTCAAAGGCATTGCCGCCTCGACCGCGGACGATATCGCCATTGCCGAAGGCTACCAGGCCGAGGTGCTGATTTCCTGGGGTGAACCGCTGGTTGACGGCGCGGCGGCGTTCGATCCGAACGGCGGCAACAGCGCGGCCGAGCAGGAGAAGCAGTTCGGCGACAATAATGACGGCATGAGCTTCTTTCCGATTGACGATAACCACGGCGTGATGGCGATTAACAACGAATACGTCAACGAGCAGTATCTGTTCGCCCACGGCGGCGACAAGGCCACCAGTCTGGAAGACGTGCGTAAATCGCAGGCGGCGCACGGCGTGTCGATCGTTGCGGTAAAACGCGTTGGTGATACGCCACGCTGGGAAGTCGAGCGCCCATCGCGCTATAACCGCCGCATTACCGCCAATACGCCGATGCAGTTCAGCGGCCCGGCCGCCGGCCACCCGCTGCTGCAAACCGCCGCTGACCCGAGCGGCCGCCAGGTGCTGGGCACCTTCGGCAACTGCGCTAACGGCAAAACGCCGTGGGGCACCTACCTGACCTGCGAAGAGAACTTCGATACCTACTTCGGCACCCAACAGGCGGATTACCAAACCACGCCGGAGCAACAGCGCTATACGCTCAAGGCCAACGAGCCGGAACGCAACTGGCCGGATTTTGACCCGCGCTTTGACGTGGCGAAAAATCCGCACGAATTTAATCGCCACGGCTGGATCGTGGAAATTGATCCGCTGAACCCGACTTCCACGCCGATCAAACATACCGCGCTGGGGCGCTTCAAGCACGAGAACGCGGCGGTTACGGTGGCGAAGAACGGTCGCCTAGTGGTGTATATGGGGGATGACGAGCGCGGCGAGCATATCTATAAATATGTCTCCAAAGGCAAAGTAGACAGCGCTAACCCGGCCAATAACCGCAGCCTGCTGGATGAGGGCACGTTGTTTGTGGCGCAGTTCGACGGCGACGCCAACGGCACGCCGCTGAAGGGCAAAGGACGCTGGATTGCGCTGGAGTTCGGCAAGAATGGCCTGACGCCGGAAAACGGCTTCCGCGATGCCGCTGAAGTGTTGATCTTTGCCCGTAAGGCCGCGGCGCAGGTCGGCGCCACCAAGATGGATCGCCCCGAGTGGATAGCGGTGAACCCGCACGACGGGCGTGCCTACTGCACCCTGACTAACAACAGCAAGCGCGGCGATGAAGGCATGCCGCTGACCCCGGCCAACCCGCGCCCGAAAAATATCTACGGCCAGATTATCCGCTGGGATGAGGGCGGCGACGCGACCGCGGAGCACTTCTCCTGGGATATGTTCGCGCTGTGCGGTAACCCGATTGCCCACCCGGAAGGCATGTATCGCGGCACGCCGAACATCACCGCCGAGAATACCTTTAACAGCCCGGACGGACTGGGGTTCGACAGCGCGGGACGCCTGTGGATCCTGACCGACGGCAAGTACAGCAATAAGGGCGACTATCAGGGGCAGGGGAACAACCAGATGCTGGTGGGGGATCCGCAGAGCGGTGAAATCCGTCGCTTTATGGTCGGGCCGAAGTCCTGCGAGCTGACCGGGGTCACCTTTGCCCAGGACTACAAAACGCTGTTCGTCAATGTGCAGCACCCAGGCGAAGAGGGCGACTCCCACTTCCCGCATAACAGCCCGCGGCCGCGCTCATCGGTGATCATGATTACCCGCAAAGACGGCGGCGTGATTGGCGCCTGACGGCGGACAAAATAAAAGGGCGGAATCTTTTCCGCCCTTTCTTTATGATGCTGCCCGCTTATCGCCGCCTTTCTCCGCGCGCCGCGTCGACGGCTGGGTGAAGTAGCGTTTATCCTCCCAGCGCAGCATGGTCAGATCGCCGCCCCAGCAGCAGCCGGTATCCAGCGCGATAACGCCTTCCGGCGTACCTTTGCCTTCCAGCGACGCCCAGTGGCCGAAAATAATGGTGTACTGCTCATCCAGCAGGCGCGGCAGATCAAACCAGGGCTTGAGCGGCGCCGGCGCGGTGCCGGGGGCGTCTTTGCTGATCATATCCAGCTGGCCGTGCGGGAAGCAGTAACGCATCCGCGTCAGCGCGTTGGTGCTAAAGCGCAGGCGGGCCAGGCCGCTCAGCTGCGGCGTCCAGTTATTCGGCATATCGCCGTACATGGCGTCGAGGAACAGCGGATAGCTGTCGCTGCTGAGCACGGCTTCCACCTCACGCGCGCACATTCTGGCGGTATCGAGATCCCACTGCGGCGTGATGCCGGCGTGGGCCATCACCAGTTTCTGCTGTTCATCGACCTGCAGCACCGGCTGACGGCGCAGCCAGTTGACCAGCTCATCCGCGTCCGGCGCTTCCAGCAGGGGAGTAATGCGGTCTTTGGGCTTGTTGCGGCTGATGCCGGCGTATACCGCCAGCAGATGCAAATCATGATTGCCCAGCACCATGCGCACCGCCGGTCCGAGCGAGCGCACGTAGCGCAGCACGTCCAGCGAGTCCGGGCCGCGGGCCACCAGGTCGCCGGTTAACCACAGCGTGTCCTGCTGCGGGTCGAAAGAAGCCTGGGCTAATAGCGACTGCAGTTCATCGAAACAGCCATGAACGTCGCCGATAAGATATGTCGACATATTAGTGAATCAGCGTTGGGATGGCTAAGCGAAAGACCGGGATCGCAGTGCGGAACGGCTGACCCAGATGGTCAACCATTTCATAGTGGCCTTCCATGGTGCCCAGCGGCGTTTCAAGCACCGCGCCGCTGGTATATTGGAACTCACCGCCGGGCAGGATCAGCGGCTGTTCGCCGACGACCCCTTCGCCCTGGACTTCGGTTTGGCGGCCGTTGGCGTTGGTGATCAGCCAGTAACGGCCAGCAGTTTCACGTTGAAACGCCCCAGATTGCGGATGGTAATGGTATAGGCAAAGACGTAGCGTTCCTCCTCAGGCAGCGACTGGGATTCCACATACAGACTTTGGACCTGAATACATACGCGGGGTGAATCAATCATGACCACTTACTCCTTACTGCTGCGGCGCCGGATTGGCCGATAGCCAGTTTGCCAGCTTACAGTACTGCGCCACAGAAATATTTTCTGCTCTCAGGGCCGGATCGACCCCCAGCTCGCTCAGCTGTTCCGGGGTGAACAAATCGCCCAGGCTGTTGCGGATGGTTTTCCGACGCTGGTTGAAGGCCTGCGTGGTGATGCGGCTCAGCATACGCACGTCGTCGACCGGGTGCGGCATCTCACGGTGCGGCACCAGACGCACCACGGCGGAATCGACTTTCGGCGGCGGCGCGAAGGCGGTCGGCGGCACTTCCAGCACCGGGATCACGTTGCAGTAGTATTGCGCCATCACCGATAAACGGCCGTACGCCTTGCTGTTCGGGCCGGCAACCAGGCGGTTGACCACCTCTTTTTGCAACATAAAGTGCATGTCGCGGATAGCCTGAGTATAGCTGAAAAGGTGGAACATCAGCGGGGTGGAGATATTGTACGGCAGGTTGCCGAACACGCGCAGCGGCTGGCCCGCCTGCTCGGCCATCTCGGCGAAATTCACCGTCATGGCGTCCTGCTGACGAATGGTCAGTTTGTCTTTCAGCTGCGGGTGATTCTCCAGACGCGCCGCCAGATCGCGGTCCAGCTCCACCACCGTCATGCGGTCCATGCGCGCGCCGACCGGCTCGGTCAGGGCGCCGAGGCCGGGGCCGATTTCTACTACGGCTTCGCCCGGCTGGGGATGAATGGCCGAGACGATGCTATCGATGACAAACTGATCGGTTAAAAAGTTTTGTCCAAAGCGTTTGCGGGCAAAATGCCCTTGGTGGACTCTATTGTTCATTACAGTTATTTATCATTTTAATGGCGAGATTTAAGGCGGTTTTAAAACTGCCCACATCGGCGGTACCGGTACCGGCCAGTTCCAGCGCGGTGCCGTGATCCACCGAGGTACGAATAAACGGCAGGCCGAGGGTGATATTCACCGCGCGGCCGAACCCTTGGTATTTTAGCACCGGCAGCCCCTGATCGTGATACATCGCCAGCACCGCATCGGCATGCTGCAGATATTTGGGCTGGAACAGCGTATCGGCCGGCAACGGCCCGATCAGGTTAATGCCGCGCGTGCGCAGCGTTTCAAGCGCCGGAATAATCACATCCAGCTCTTCACGGCCCATATGGCCGCCTTCTCCCGCGTGCGGGTTCAGCCCGCAGACGTAGATGCACGGCTGCGCGATGCCGAATTTGGTTTTTAAATCATGGTCGAGAATGGTGATGACTTCGTGCAGGCTCTGCTCGCTGATGGCGCCCGGCACCGCCAGCAGCGGCAGGTGGGTGGTCGCCAGCGCGACGCGCAGCTCTTCGGTCGCCAGCATCATCACTACCCGATCGCAGCGGCTGCGGTCGGCAAAAAATTCCGTGTGGCCGCTGAACGGCACGCCGGCGTCGTTGATCACGCCCTTGTGCACCGGCCCGGTAATCAGCGCGGCAAATTCCCCGTTCAGGCAGCCGTCACAGGCGCGCGCCAGGGTGTCCACTACGTAAGCGCTGTTGGCGACGTTGAGCTGGCCACAGACCGCCGGTGTCGCCAGCGTTACCGGCAGTACGGTCAGCGTCGCGGCCGCCTGCGGCTGCGCCGGCGCGTCCGGCTGATAGTCGCGCAACGTCAGCGGCAGCCGCAGCTGCCGCGCGCGCTCAAGCAACAGGGCCGGATCGGCGCAGACTACCAGTTCAACGGGCCACGCCTGTTGCGCCAGTGCTACGACCAAATCCGGCCCCACCCCGGCAGGTTCGCCGGGGGTTATAACGATACGTTTATTGTGCATTGCTGCCATCAAGAATTTTGACATAGGCGGCCGCGCGCTGTTCCTGCATCCAGGTCTGCGCTTCTTCGGCAAACTTGCGGTTGAACAGCATGCGGTAGGCGCGCTCTTTTTGCGCCGCGTCGGTTTTGTCTACCTTGCGGGTATCCACCAGCTGAATCAGGTGCCAGCCGAAGGAAGAGTGCACCGGCTTGCTGATTTCACCTTTTTTCAGCTTCAGCAGCGCGTCGCGGAATGCCGGATCGTAGATGTCAGGAGACGCCCAGCCCAGATCGCCGCCCTGCAGGGCAGAGCCTGGATCCTGCGACAGCTGTTTGGCTTCGTCGGCGAACTTCGCTTTACCGCTGCTGATCGCCGCGGCGACTTCCTGCAGCTTGGTCCGCGCCTGATCGTCCGTCATAACCACGGACGGCTTCAGCAGAATATGGCGTGCGTGCACTTCAGTCACGGAAATAGACTGGTTGGCGCCGCGCACATCGTTCACCTTCAGTATGTGGAAGCCCACGCCGGAACGGATCGGGCCGACGATATCGCCTTTTTTGGCGGTAACCAGACGCTCGGCAAACAGCGTCGGGATCTCCTGCAGTTTGCCCCAGCCCATATTGCCGCCTTTCAGCGCCTGTGAGTCGGCGGAGTAGGTGATCGCCAGCTTACCGAAGTCGGCGCCGCCGTTGATTTCACCCACCAGGCGTTTCGCCAGCGTTTCTGCTTCGTCAACCTGCTGCTGAGACGGGTTCTCCGGCAGCGGGATCAGGATGTGGCTGATGTTCATTTCGGTATCGCTGCCGTTCTGCGCGCCGACCTGTTTGGCCAGCGAGTCCACTTCCTGCGGCAGGATGGTGACGCGGCGGCGGACTTCGTTGTTGCGCACTTCGGTGATCAGCATCTCTTTGCGGATCTGCGAACGGTAGGTGTTGTAGTTCAGGCCTTCGTACGCCAGACGGCTGCGCAGCTGATCCGGCGTCATGCGGTTTTGCGCCGCGATATTGGCGATAGCCTTGTCCAGATCGGCATCGCTGACGCTGATGCCCATCTTCTGCGCCATCTGCAGCTGGATGTTATCCATGATCAGACGTTCAACGATCTGATGACGCAGCGTTTTGTCGTCCGGCAGCTGTTGCCCCGCCTGTTGGGCATTGAGCTTGACCGACTGCAGTAAACCATTGACGTCGCTTTCGAGTACTACGCCGTTATCCACGACGGCGGCGACTTTATCAACTTCTTGGGTGCAGCGAACGCGGTATTGGCGCAGACCACCAATCCGAGAATAAGCGTTCTCCAGTTATTCATACATTTCCCATTATGTAATCCGCAACTGCGGGTTAAAGTTCTCGTTTTTCAAAGCATTACAAAGCATCAGAATGCGCGCTGGTACGGCAGAATGCCTGAACGCAGCATTTCGCCGGTGCCGAGGCTGTGGTCGCTGCTCAGACCGCGCAGTTCGATGTTGAATGAAACTTTGTTGTCATATTTGCTGGTTTGATTGCCGCGATCCCAGTCGGTGATCTTGCGTTCATAACCGATGTTAACCGCCCAGCAGCAGGTGTTATAACGCAGGCCGACCAGCTGATCGGCGGACTGCTGCGCACGGGTATCATAGTAATACGCGCCAACCACGGCCCAACGGTCGGCAATCGGCCAGCTGGCGGTGACGCCCACCTGCGAGATACCGTCCTGATAACCAGGGCTGGTGACCTGCGGCAGCGTGGCCTGAATATATTCCGGGCTGGCGTAGCGGTAGTTCAGCTGCACCATGCGTTCACTGTCCTGACGGTACTCCAGCACCGCGTCGCCGAGGGCTACGCTGTCAAGGCGGGTATCGTACTGTACGCCGCCGCGCAGGCCCCAACGATCGTCGATCTTCCAATAGGTGTCACCGGCCCATACCAGGCTGCCGGTGTCATCATTCTTGTCGTAACCGGAATTGTTATCTCCGGTACGCGAACGGCTGAAGTAATAGATTTGACCCACGGATACGTTGAAACGTTCAACCAGCGCGTCATCATAAATGCGCGAGGTCAAACCGGTCGCCAGACGGTTCTGCGAGGCAATGCGGTCCAGGCCGCTGTAGCTGCGGTCGCGGAACAGGCCGGAATAGTCGGTCTGCAGCAGCGTTGAGTCGTAGGAGTAGATATTGCTCTGGTCGCGATACGGCACATACAGGTACTGCATGCGCGGCTCCAGCGTCTGGGTGTAGCCCTGCGCCCAGTTCATATCGCGGTCGAACACCATCTTGCCGTCAACCTTGAACTGCGGCATCACGCGGTTGACGGAATCATCCAGCTCCGGCGCGTCGCGGCCGGTGCGGTTCTTATAGTTAGTCTTGAAGCCGTCCGGAATATCCTGCTGATAGTGGGTCGCCAGCAGTTTGACTTCGCTGTTCAGCGAACCCCAGCCGTTGGTCATCGGCAAGGTCAGCGTCGGCTCCAGGTGCAGACGGGTGGCGTCCGGGCTGTACGGGTTGATATTGATGAATTTCGCCGCCTGGCCATACACGCGCAGATCGAACGGCCCCAGATCGTTTTTGTAGTAGTTCAGATCGATCTGCGGCAGCACCTTGTAGGACTCGGTGCTGGTACGGTTGACGTCGTCATAGATCTGGAACTGCTTGGAGGCGATGGTGGCGTCGAAGTTTTCATCGGCGTAACCGGCGCTGAATTTCTGCGTGGCGTAGCCGTCGGTGGTGGAGCCGTACTGAGAGTCCAGATCGTTGAAATACTGCGAGTCGCTGACTTTGGTGTAGTCGACGTTGAAGCGCCACACCTGGTCCATTACGCCGCTGTGGTTCCAGTAGAACAACCAACGGGTGTCGTCATCCTGCGGATGATCCTTGTTGTATTCGTTATCGCTCGGCAGCCAGTCAAACTCGATGGTGCCCATGCCCGGCTGGGTCAGATAGCGGAATTCGTTCTGCCACTGCAGGCCGCGCTTGGTCATATAGTGCGGCGTGATGGTGGCGTCGAAGTTCGGCGCGATATTCCAGTAGTACGGCAGCATAAATTCGAAGCCGTTATTACTGCCGTATTTCGCATTCGGGATCAGGAAACCGGAGCGGCGTTTATCGCCCACCGGCAGCTGCAGGTAAGGGCTGTAGAACACCGGCACGCCGGCGATTTTAAAGCGCGCGTTCCAGATTTCCGCCACCTGCTCTTCGCGGTCGTGGATCACTTCGGAACCGACCACGCTCCAGCTGTTGTCGCCCGGCAGACAGGAGGTGAAGGAGCCGTTTTCCAAAATGGTGTAGCGGTTCTGGCCGCGCATCTTCATTTTGTCTGCGTCGCCGCGCCCCTGACGGCCGACCATCTGATAGTCGCCCTGATAGACATCGGTGTCTTTGGTGTTCAGGTTTGACCAGGCCTTCGGCCCTTTTAGTTTGATCTGGTTGTCGTCATAGTGCACGTCGCCGGTGGCGGTGACGGTGCGTACCGGATCTTTCTGACCGGAGGCCTGCACCTGGTTCAGCTCCACCTGCTTGGCGGTCAGCGTGCTGTTGCCCTGTTCGATCTTGACGTCGCCGCTGAAGACGGCGTTGCCTTGATCGGCACGGGAATCATCAGAGTTGATGGTGACCGGCAGAGAGTTGGGATCGCCGCTGACGAGCGGTTTGTCATACGTCGGTACGCCGAGCATGCACTGTTCGGCGAGATCGGCCAGCGCGTGCTGACTGTAAAGTGCCGTCCAAATCATCGTGGCCAGCAGTGTTGGGAAACTTTTTTTCATACGCGGTTTTGGTGTTCCGTCATCAGAGGCGTCATGTCCGGCAAACGGTCAGAGACTATATCACTCATCTACGTTGCGCTACTGTTAAATCCTGCCGTTTCACTGCTCTGTTGTTAGGTGCTGCAGTAAATGACAGGTATGATAATCGAAATCTTGGGAAAAATCGCCTAACCCTTAGCTGATTACGGCGACGGGCAGCGTGCTGAAAGTAATATAATTGAGGAGTATATGCAGTATTGGGGAAAACTGCTCGGAGTCATTGTCGCCGTTTGGGCTGGCGCGGGCTTCTGGGGCGTAGTTTTGGGGCTGATTATCGGCCATATGATCGATACTGCGCGCAACAATAAGCGCAGCCGGGGCTTTTTTCGCCGGTCAGCAAACGCGGCAAACGCTGTTTTTCCGCACCACTTTTCAGGTCATGGGGCACCTTACCAAATCAAAAGGGCGCGTGACCGAAGCCGATATTCAGGTCGCCAGCCTGTTTATGGACCGCATGCAGCTGCACGGCGAATCGCGCACTGCGGCGCAGCAGGCGTTCCGTGAAGGCAAGGAGAGCAATTTCCCGCTGCGCGAGGCGCTGCAGCAGTTCCGCAGCATCTGTTTCGGCCGTTTCGATCTGATTCGGATGTTTCTGGAAATTCAGATCCAGGCGGCGTTTGCCGACGGCTCCCTGCACCCCAATGAACGTCAGGTGCTGTATGTGATCGCCGAAGAGCTGGGGATTTCGCGCGCCCAGTTCGACCAGTTCCTGCGCATGATGGAGGGCGGCCAGCAGTTCGGCGGCGGCTATCAGCAGCAGGGCGGCTATTCGCACGGTGGCTACCAGCGGGCGCAGCGCGGCCCGACGCTGGAAGACGCCTGCAAGGTGCTGGGGGTCAACAGCAGCGACGACGCGGCGACCATCAAGCGCGCCTACCGCAAGCTGATGAGCGAGCACCATCCGGATAAGCTGGTGGCGAAGGGGCTGCCGCCGGAAATGATGGAGATGGCCAAGCAGAAGGCGCAGGAGATTCAGTCGGCGTACGATTTGATCAAGCGCGAGAAAGGCTTTAAGTAACCGCCGCCGCAGTTTCTCCGGCACGGGCACGATTGGCCCGCCGCCGGGGAGCTGCGCAGCGCGTCAGAAATCCGCTTCGGCGCGAAAGTGCATCGGCGTGTGAAACGCCGGATGGGTGATGCGCAGCTCCTGCGCATGCAGCTGCAGACGCGGCGCCATCGCTTTGGCCGCCGGCGGCGCGTAGAAACCGTCGCCGAGGATCGGGTGACCCAGCGCCAGCATATGCACCCGCAACTGATGCGAGCGCCCGGTGATCGGCGTCAGCAGTACCCGCGTGCTGCCGTCGGTGTCGCGCGACAGCACCCGGTATTCCGTTTGCGCCGCCTTGCCGGTGTCAAAACACACCTTTTGCAACGGGCGATTCGGCCAGTCGCAAATCAGCGGTAAATCCACTAATCCTTCATCCTGCGCCAGATGGCCCCATACGCGGGCCACGTAGGATTTTTTCGGCTCGCGTTCGCGGAACTGGCGTTTCAGCTCGCGCTCCGCCGCTTTGTTCAGCGCCACGACGATCACGCCGCTGGTGGCCATATCCAGCCGGTGCACCGATTCGGCCTCGGGATAATCGGCCTGGATGCGCGTCATCAGGCTGTCTTTGTTTTCCGGCGCGCGTCCCGGCACCGACAGCAGCCCGCTGGGCTTGTTGACCACGATAATATGCGCATCCTGATACAGGATATGCAGCGGGTCGGTAGGGGGATTATAGGGTTCCATATAGGCTCCGCGGAGAAAGGCGTACGGGGAGCGGCGGCTCCCCGTGCGTGGACGTTACTGATGGGTGACAACCACCAGACGAATGGCGTCCAGACGCCAGCCGGCGTCGTTCAGGTTCGCCAGCACCTGTTTGCGGTTGAACTCCAGCGTTTCGACTTCATCGTCGCGGATGTTCGGGTTGACCGCTTTCAGCGCTTCCAGGCGCGCCAGTTCGTTGCTCAGCTTGTCGTCGGCTTCCTGCTTGGCCTGCTCGATCAGCGTCCGCGCTTCGGCCTCTACCAGGCTTTCCGCCTGCTGCAGCATGGCGTGCACGTCCTGCTGGACGGCGTTAACCAGCTTGCTGGAGGTGTGGCGGTTCACGGCGTTCAGCTGGCGGTTAAAGCTCTCAAACTCCACCTGTCCCGCCAGGTTGGTGCCCTTGCGGTCCAGCAACATGCGGATTGGCGTTGGCGGCAGGAAGCGCGTCAGCTGCAGGTGCTTCGGCGCCTGCGCCTCGACCACGTACACCAGCTCCACCAGCAGCGTGCCGACCGGCAGCGCCTTGTTCTTCAGCAGCGATACCGCGCAGCTGCCGGTATCGCCGGAGACGATCAGATCCAGCCCGTTGCGGATAATCGGGTGCTCCCAGCTGACGAACTGCGCATCTTCGCGCGACAGCGCCTGCTCACGGTCGAAGGTGACGGTGCAGCCGTCCTGCGGCAGGCCCGGGAAGTCCGGCACCAGCATATGGTCGGACGGCGTCAGCACGATCAGGTTATCGCTGCGGTCTTCCTGATTGATGCCGACAATATCAAACAGGTTGAGCGCAAAGCTCACCAGATTGACGTCGTTGTCCTGCTCAGCGATGGCGTCGGCCAGCGCCTGCGCCTTGTCGCCGCCGTTGGAGTGCATCTCCAGCAGGCGGTCGCGCCCCTGTTCCAGCTGGGCTTTCAGCTGGTCATGCTGCTGACGGCACTCGTGGATAAATTCATCCAGCCCGGCCTGCTCGGTCGGTGCGGCCAGATAGCCGATCAGGCGCTCATAGCTGCTGTCGTAGATGGTGCGGCCGGTTGGGCAGGTGTGCTCAAAGGCGTCGAGCCCCTCATGGAACCAGCGGCCCAGCACCGCCTGTGCGGTGTTTTCCAGATACGGCACCATGATCTGGATATCGTGCAGCTGACCGATGCGGTCCAGACGGCCGATGCGTTGCTCCAGCAGATCCGGGTTGAACGGCAGGTCGAACATCACCAGCTGACTGGCGAACTGGAAGTTGCGCCCTTCGGAGCCGATTTCAGAACACAGCAGCACTTGGGCGCCATCCTCTTCGGAGGCGAAGTAGGCGGCTGCGCGGTCGCGCTCGATGATGCTCAGCCCTTCGTGGAATACCGCGGCGCGGATGGCTTCCCGCTCGCGCAGCACCTGTTCCAGCTGCAGGGCGGTGGTCGCCTGGGCGCAGATCACCAGCACTTTTTCATGACGGTTGGCGATCAGGTAGTTCAGCAGCCACTCGACGCGCGGGTCGAAGTTCCACCAGGTGGCGTTTTCGCCCTCGAACTCCTGATAGATCTGCTCCGGATACAGCATGTCGCGCGCGCGCGCCTCCAGGCTCTTTTTCGCCCCCATAATGCCGGACACCTTGATCGCCGTCTGATACTGATCGGGCAGCGGCAGCTTGATCTGGTGCAGGTTACGGTGCGGGAAGCCTTTAACGCCCTGACGGGTGTTGCGGAACAGCACGCGGCTGGTGCCGTGGCGGTCCATCAGCATGGTGACCAACTCCTGGCGTGCGGCTTCGCTGTTTTCGCCGTCGCCATTGGCCGCTTGCAGCAGCGGTTCGATATCCTGTTCTTCGATCAGTTCACCCAGCAGGTTCAGCTTGTCGTTCGCCAGATGCTCACCGCTCAGCAGCAGGGTGACGGCATCGGCTACCGGCCGGTATTTTTGCTGCTCGGTGACGAACTCCTGATAGTCGTGGAAGCGGTTCGGATCCAACAGGCGCAGACGGGCGAAGTGGCTCTGCTGCCCCAGCTGTTCCGGCGTCGCCGTCAGCAGCAGCACGCCGGGGGTGTGTTCCGCCAGCTGTTCGATAACCTGGTATTCACGGCTCGGGGCGTCTTCGCTCCAGGCCAGGTGGTGGGCTTCATCGACCACCAGCAGATCCCACTGGGCGTCGGACAGCTCTTCCAGGCGCTGTTTGTTGCGGCGTACAAAGTCCAGCGAGCAGATCACCAGCTGTTCGGTCTCGAACGGGTTGCTGCTGTCGAGCTTGGCTTCGGCATAGCGGCTGTCGTCGAACAGCGAGAAGTACAGGTTGAAGCGGCGCATCATCTCCACCAGCCACTGATGCTGCAGCGTTTCCGGCACCACGATCAGCACGCGTTCGGCGCGGCCGGCCAGCAGCTGCTGGTGGATAATCATGCCGGCTTCGATGGTTTTGCCCAGGCCGACCTCATCCGCCAGCAATACGCGCGGCGCATGGCGCTGGCCGACTTCATAGGCGATATGCAGCTGGTGCGGGATCAGGCTGGCGCGCATGCCGCGCAGGCCGGCGAACGGCAGGCGATACTGTTCGCTGAGGTATTTGCGCGCGCGGAAGCGCAGCGCGAAACGATCCATACGGTCGATCTGACCGGCAAACAGGCGGTCCTGCGGTTTGCTGAAGGTGAGTTTGCTGTCCAGCAGCACTTCGCGCATCGCCACGCCGCTTTCCTGCGTGTCCGTGCGGGTGCCGATATAGGTCAGCAGTCCGTTGTCCTCTTTCACTTCCTCTACCTGAAGCTGCCAGCCTTCATGGCTGGTGATGGTATCGCCCGGGTTGAACATCACGCGGGTGATCGGGGAATCATTTCTGGCGTAGAGACGGTTTTCACCGGTGGCGGGGAAAAGCAGGGTGATCATGCGCGCATCCAGCGCCACGACGGTACCCAGACCTAATTCGCTTTCCGTATCGCTGATCCAGCGTTGACCAAGAGTAAAAGGCATATATTATCGGCTCGATTCTTTTAAGTAAGTCTTCTCGCTGCGGCGCAGCGCCTGTTCATACCCGTTTATTCTGATTGGGCGGGCAATAGCTGTTCACTCCATGCGGACGTCGCAAGACGGCATGGCCAGTGGTTAAGAATTTGGGAAGGGCGCTATGGTAATGGAAGGCGGCGCGTTCGTCACCTGCAAAACCGGAGGAATTTTCGCTTCCCGCATTCTGTCCTAACACGCCCGTTTAATAGGGTTTCTTCTCGCTCCGTCGTCGCGTCAGAACAATCCAAGCTGCCCGGTGATCAGGGTGGTGAAATCATCGTGCAGGAATGGAAGTATAGCGTCTGCCACCGGTTGCAGCTGGCGCTCCAGGTAATGCTGGTAGTCGAGCGGTGAACTTTGCGTTTCCAGCGGCTCCGGCCCGGCCAGGGTGATCACATAGCTGATCCAGCCGCCGTTTTGGTACTGCAGCGGGCGACCCTGCTGGCGGTTATAGTCGTCGGCGATGCGCGCCGCCCGGACGTGCGGCGGCACGTTGCGCTGATAGTCGTCCAGTTTGCGGCGCAGGCGTTTGCGGTACACCAGCTGGTCGTCGAAGGCGCCGGCCAGCGTTTTGGCGACGTAGTCGCGCACGAACGCCTGATACGGCTGACGCAGGAAAATGCGCTGATACAGCTGCTGCTGGAACTGCTGCGCCCAGCGGCGTCCAGTCGGTGCGCACCGTTTCCAGCCCTTTATACACCCATCTGCGGCTCGGCGCCGGGCCTGGCGATCAGGCCGGCATAGCGTTTTTACTGCCCTGTTCCGCGCCGCGGATGGTGGGCATCAGAAAGCGGCTGTAGTGGGTTTCAAACTCCAGCTCCAGCGCGCTGGTCAGCTGATACTGCTGCTGCAGATGCTGCTGCCACCACTGATTGACGTATTGCACCAGCTCGCGGCCGATCTGCGTCGCCTGCTGCTCGTCATGCGCCTGTTTCAGCCAGACGAAGGTGGAGTCGGTATCGCCGTAAATCACCTGATAGCCGCGGGCTTCGATGAGCGATCGGGTTTGCCGCATGATCTCATGGCCGCGCAGAGTGATCGACGACGCCAGCCGCGGATCGAAGAAGCGGCAGCCGCTGGCGCCGAGCACGCCGTAGAAGGCGTTCATAATGATTTTCAGCGCCTGCGACAGCGGCTTGTTGTTATGCAGCTTCGCCTGTTCGCGCCCCTGCCAGATCTGGCTGACGATCGCCGGCAGGCTGTGTTTGCTGCGCGAGAAGCGCGCGTTGCGGAAGCCGGGCACCGAATCGGCATCGTCCGGGTGCAGCATGCCTTCCACCAGGCCGACCGGATCGATCAGGAAAGTCCGGATGATCGAGGGGTACAGACTTTTGTAATCCAGCACCAGCACCGAGTCATACAGGCCGGGCTGCGAGTCCATCACAAAGCCGCCGGGGCTGTGTTCTTCCGGCAGTTCGCCGAGGTTGGGCGCCACGTAGCCCTGGCGATGCATGCGCGGCATATACAGGTGGCTGAAGGCCGCCACCGAGCCGCCGCTGCGGTCCGCCGCCAGCCCGGTGACGGTGGCGCGCTCGAGCAAAAAGGGCAGCAGCTCGGTGGCGGCGAAAATCCGCGTCACCAGCTCGCAGTCTTTCAGGTTATAGCGCGCCAGCGCCGGCTTGTCCTCGGCAAACTGCCGGTCGATTTCCGCCATGCGTTGGTAGGGATTATCGATGGATTTGCCTTCCCCCAGCAGGGTCTGCGAGACATATTCCAGACTGAAGGAGGGGAAGTTCCAGGTGGCGGACTTCAGCGCCTCAATCCCGTCGATAATCAGCCGGCCGGCGGCGGAGCAAAAGAAGTGGTTCTGCTTAAAGCCGTGTTCGCGCCACTCCAGCGGGCTGCCGCCGCGGCCGAAGCGCAGCGGGATCTGGTAGCGTTCGGCGTGTTTTTGCAGCACGCGCAGATCAAACTGGATCAGGTTCCAGCCGATAATGGCATCCGGGTCGTGGCGCTCCAGCCACTGGTTCAGGCGCTCCAGCAGCTGCGGCCGGCTGGTGCAGTACTCCAGCGCGAAATCCAGCGGTTCGTCACCGCCGTTGGCCGGGCCGAGCATATACACCTGCCGCTGGCCGCAGCCCTCCAGCGCGATGGAATACAGCTCGCCGTGGGCGGTGGTCTCAATATCCAGCGACGCCAGTTTCAGCTGCGGACGGTAGTCCGGCGCCGGCTTCATCTGGCCGTCAAGCCAGACGCCGTCGCCGCCGGGCCGCCCGCTGAACCAGACTGGCGCGGTGATAAAGCGCTCCATCAGATAGCGCTCCGGCGGACGGATATCGGCCTCATAGACGCTGACGCCGCCCTCCCTGAGCATTTTTTCCAGCTTGATCAGCTGACGATGCTGGCGGCAATACAGCCCCAGCACCGGCCGTGCGTGGAAATCCTGTAGCGGCAACGCTTTCAGTTCCCACAGCCGTTCGCCGCGCAGCAGCAGCTCCGCCCGCTGGCGCTGCTCGGCGGGAATAAACGCCACCGAGGTCTGCGGCGGCAGACGCAGCCGTTGCGGGCCGCGATCCGTCGCCAGCCAGAATTCGACTTCGGTGCCGGCCGGCGTATCGCGCCAGTGGCGGGTGAGCAGGAAACCCTGCATCGGGGATGCGGCGTTATCGTTCAAGGTGGTATTTATCTGCGTAGCCGAATAGGAAGGCATCGGGCGGGCTGCGCCGATGCGGTGTCAGAACCCAAGTATAACATGGTTTTTTATACAGTATTGTGTCCTGTACCGTTGCGCTGCCAAAAACGCATACAATTCAGGAGTTGACTCACTCTGGCCCTCACCGGACAATCCCTCGCCCAGGCGCTTTAGACAATAAACAGAGGTTTGATGGAAGCCTATTTACAACATTTGATCGCTCAATCATTGGCTTTCACTCTGATGGTCATTTTTTTGGTGACCTTTCTGGAATCGCTGGCGCTGGTAGGGCTGTTGCTGCCGGGCACCGTGATGATGGCCAGCGTCGGCGCCCTGATCGGCAGCGGCCAGGTTGACCTGTATCTGGCCTGGGCGGCCGGTGGCATCGGCTGTTTCCTCGGCGACTGGATTTCATATTTTATCGGCCGGGCGTTTAAAGGGCCGTTGCACCGCTGGTCATTCCTGAAAAAGCATAAGGCGATGCTCGATCGCACCGAGCATGCGCTGCATCAGCACAGCATGTTTACCGTGCTGCTGGGGCGCTTCGTCGGGCCGACGCGGCCGCTGGTGCCGATGGTGGCCGGCATGCTTGATTTACCGCCGTTCAAGTTCGCGTTGCCGAATATTATCGGCTGCATCACCTGGCCGCCGGTCTATTTCTTTCCCGGCATTCTGGCGGGGGTGGCGATTGATATTCCGTCCTCGCAGGGCAGCGCGCTGTTTAAATGGCTGCTGTTCGGGTCGATTGTCCTGCTGTGGCTGGCCGGCTGGCTCAGTTGGCGCTGGTGGCGGGAGAAGAAGCGCGGCAGCGACCGCTGAGCCGCTGGCTGACGCCGCTGCGGCTGCGCGTTGTCTGCGTGCTCGGCTGGATGGCCGCCGTTGGCTGCGGTTACCTGATGAGCCAGCAGCCGCTGATGCCGGTATACCGTCATCTGCTGTGGCAGGTGCTGGCCGGGTGATCGGGAGGGGCGGCGCTGGCCGCCCCGCACGGTTATTGGAAAAACGCTTCCAACTGTTCAAAGACCGGCAGGTCTTCGCTGTGGCGCTTCACCTGCAGCACATCTTCCAACTTTTCCACCTGGCTTATCATCTGCACCAGCCGCTGGTCATCGGCCACCCAGCAGCCAGATGCGGCTCTGCTTGCCGTCTTTCAGCGGCATACACAAAATCCCTTCCACGTTAAACGCGCGGCGGGCGAACAGGCCGCAGACGTGCGACATTACGCCGGGGTGGTTGCGAACCGCCAGTTCGAGAATGACCTGTGATTTCTGTTGAGCGTGTAGCATGGCTTATTCTCCAATCATATCGATGTTGGCGGCGCCGGCGGCACCATCGGGAATACTTTTTCGTTGGTATCGATCAGCGCGTGGATCAGGCAGGGGCCGGGACGCGCAATGGCCTCCGCCAGCGCGGCCTGCGGATCGGCGGCGGCGTTCAGATCGCAGGTATCCAGCCCGAAGCCGGCGGCGATGGTCAGGAAATCGGTACGCTGCGGATAGGCGGCGGCAAAGATGCGCTGCTGATAAAACAGGGTCTGCTGCTGGTGCACCAGCCCCAGCGCCTGATTGTTCATCAGAATGATTTTGACGTCCAGATTATGCTCGGCCGCGGTGGCCATCTCCCTGAATGTTCATCATCAGGCCTGCCGTCGCCGGAAAAACACAGCACCTTGCGCTGCGGCTCGGCCAGCGCCGCGCCGATCGCCGCCGGCAGGCCGAAGCCCATGGTGCCGAGGCCGCCGGAGGTTTGCCACTGGCGCGGACGGCGCAGCGGGTAGGCCTGCGCCACCCACATCTGATGCTGGCCGACGTCGGTGGTGACAATGGCGTTTTCATCCACGCAGCGCGCGGCGGCCAGCACCAGCCCGTAATGGCTGAGCGGATCGTCGGCGTGTGGCATGCTGAACGGGAACTCGCGCTTGAGGTCGTTGACGGTGTTCAGCCAGGCGCTGCGCGGTTGGGCGTCGATCTGCGGCAGCAGCTGCTGCAGAACCTGTCCGACGTCGCCGTGGATCGCCACCTGCGGCTGCTTCACCTTGCCCAGCTCCGCCCGGTCGATATCCACGTGAATGATTTTGGCGTTCGGGCAGAACTGCTCGGTCTTGCCGATGGCGCGGTCGTCAAAGCGCGCGCCCAGCACCACCAGCAGGTCGGCTTCCTGCAGAATAAAGTTGGTGCTGCGTGCGGCGTGCATGCCCAGCATACCCAGCGATAACGGATGGTCGACCGGCATGGCGCCCAGCGCCATCAGCGTCATGGTGGTCGGCAGATTGGCGCGTTCGGCCAGCTGCAGTGCGGCGCGGTGCGCGTCGGCGCAGATGATGCCGCCGCCCAGATAGAGCACCGGCCGCTGGGCCTGATTGATCATCGCCGCCGCCTGGGCGACGTCGGTGGGGCTGAACGCCGGCGCGGCGTCCGGCTGCGCTATCGGGCGGCAGCCGATCCAGCTCAATCTCGGCGGTTTGGATATCCTTCGGCACGTCGATCCATACCGGGCCGGGCGGCCGGACTCGGCGATGCGGAACGCATCGTGGATCACCTGCGGCAGCTCGCTGATATCGCGCACCAGATGGTTTGTGCTTGGTGATTGGGATCGACATGCCGTAGGTGTCTACTTCCTGAAAGGCGTCGGTGCCGATCATCGAGGAGGGCACCTGACCGGTGATGCACACCAGCGGAATGGAGTCGAGCTTGGCGTCGGCGATGGCGGTGACCAGGTTGGTGGCGCCCGGCCGCTGGAGGCGATGCATACCGCCGCCTTACCGGTAGCGCGCGCCATGCCCTGCGCCATAAAGCCGGCGCCCTGCTCGTGGCGCGCCAGCACGTGGCGGATGGTGGTGCTCTGGCTCAGCGCGTCATACAGTGGCAGCGCGCGCCGCGGGAATGCCGGCGACGGTGGTGATGCCCTGGCGTTCCAGCAGATGAACGATCAGCTGCGCGCCGGTAAAGCGTGTGCCTGCGTGAGGCGTGCCCGTAATTGCCATGTTCCTGTCCTTTCTCAAGGCCGGTGAGCTTTGGCGGGCAGGGCACTAAAACAAGAAACCCCGCCCGGTTTGCGCCGGCGGGGTTTGGGAATCGATGCGTTGATTCGGACCCTACCGGCGCATTGCCGACGACCACCACCACACGCACGACGACCACCGCGGCTGGTAGCGCGGTAACTAGTAGGGTCGAAGTCAGCGAGGATGCGATCACAGGGAACCTTATCATCAGTAAAAAAATTCAGGATTTTATAAAAGCACAGGTGCGAAATTCGCACAACCGCTTTATTGCCGCAGCATAAAAACGCGCGATAGATCACGCTTTTCCGCGGATGCCCAGCACGCGGGCCTCGGGGGCGCTGCCGTCCAGCAGCGGCTGCGTCGGGCCGTCATAATAGATGCGGCCGTTCACCACCAGCAGCGTGCGCGGGGCGATGCGCGCGGCGTCGTCCAGATTGTGCGACACCATCAGCAGCGTCAGCGCACGCTGCCGGCACACCGTATCCAGCAGCTGCAGCATCTCGCCGCGCAGCGCCGGGTCGAGCGCCGAAAAAGGCTCGTCCAGCAGCAGAATCGGCCGCTGGCGGATCAGGCAGCGAGCCAGCGCCGCGCGCTGACGCTGGCCGCCGGACAGCTGCGACGGCAGGCGCGGCAGGTGTTCCGTCAGGCCGACCTGTTCGGCGATCTGCGCCAACTGCTGTTTTTGTCGGGCGTTCAGTCTGAGGCCGGGATCCAGCCCCAGCCCGATGTTTTGCTCCACCGTCAGGTGGGCAAACAGATTGTTTTCCTGAAACAGCATCGACACCGGCCGCTGCGCCGGCGGCGTGCGGGTATGATCGGCGCCGTCAAGGCGCAGTCCGCCGCTGTCCGCGGCGAGAAAGCCGGCGATCAGGCTGAGCAGGGTGCTTTTCCCCGCGCCGCTCGGCCCGAGCACCGCCACGCGTTCGCCCGGACGGATGCGCAGGTCAAAGCGCATCGGCAGGTGTTCATACAGGTAGGTCAGTTGGTCAAGTTCTATCATCGCGGCCCGGTAAGCGTTCAATCAGGGTGAAAAGCAGGAAGCACAACAATAACAGTAACAGGGCGGTAACCGCGCCGTCATTGCTGCGATAGGCGCCGATCTGCTGGTACAGATAGAACGGCAGGGTGCGGAACTGTTCGTTGCCGAACAGCGCCACCACGCCGAAATCGCCGATTGACAGCACGCAGGCGAAGGCCAGCGCCTGCGCCAGCGGACGACGCAGGGCGCGCAGTTCGATCCAGCGCAGCCGCCGCCAACCCTGCATGCCCAGCGACAGGCACAGCGGGTTATAGCGTTCCGCCACGTCGCGCATCGGGTTCTCCAATACTTTCAGCGCATAGGGCACCGCCATCAGCGCATTGGTCAGGATCACCAGCGCATAGGGCGATTGCGGCAGCCCGACGGTGTCATTGAGCAGCAGGAAGAAGCCGGTGGCCAGCACGATGCCGGGCATCGCCAGAATCAGCATGCCGCTCAGCTCCAGCGCCTGGCCGCGGCGTGGCTGCTGGCGCAGCTTCAGCTCGCGGCTGCTCCACAGCAGCATCATGGTCAGCAGCAGGCACAGCAGGCCGGCGCCGACGGCGATACGTAAGGAGGTGAACAGCGCCTGCCACAGCGCCGGCTGCTGCAGAACGCTGGCGAGCGCCTGATTGGCGCCGTCGACCACCACCGCCAGCAGCGGCGGCAGCAGCAGCAGCAGGGCGGCGGCGATCAGCAGCGCGTCGGTCAGACGGCGGCGGCGGCTGTCCTCCGGGTTGCGCCAGCGCAGCGCCTGCGTCGCGCCCACCGGCAGCGCCTGGCTGAGCCGCTGGCTGAGCATCACCAGCCCCAGGCAGCAGACCAGCTGGATCAGCGCCAGCAGCGCGGCGTGGCTGAGATCGTAGTCATAGCTCAGCGCCTGATAGATGGCCAGCTCGATGGTGGTGGCCTGCGGTCCGCCGCCCAGCGAGAGTACGGTGGCGAAGCTGGCGAAGCAGAGCATAAAGATCAGCGCGCCGCTCGGCAGGATCTGGCGGCGCAGCGCCGGCCATTCGACAAAGCGGAACTGCTGCCAGCCATTCATGCCCAGCTGTGCGGCAAGCTGGCGCTGCTCGACCGGCACGTTTTCCAATGCCTGCAGCAGCAGGCGGGTCGCCAGCGGCAGGTTGAAGAACATATGCGCCAGCAGGATCCCCTGCAGGCCGTAAGGTGAGAACTGGTAGTCGACTCCCAGCCAGGCGCACAGCGCCGCCAGCCAGCCCTGCCGGCCGTAGACGCTGAGCAGGCCGAACACCGCCACCAGCACCGGCAGCACCAGCGTCATGGCGCACAGCCGCAGCAGGAGCGCGCGGCCGGGAAAGCGCCGGCGGTACAGCGCCCGCGCCAGCAGGATGGCGGGCAGCACCGAGATCAGCGCCGACAGCAGCGCCTGCCAGAAGGTGAAGCGCACCACGTGCCACAGGTAGTCGTCCTGCCACAGCGACAGGGCGTCGCTGTGCGGCGCGTGGCGCAGCAGCGAACCGAAGGCCAGCGCGGCCACCAGCAGAATCAGGCCGGCGGCCAACAGGCCGGGCCACAGCCAGTGGGGGATTAACGGCTGACGGCGCTTTGCCATGAACGGATCCAGTTGCCTCGCTGTTGCGCTACTTCATCCGCACCGTACTGCAGCGCGGTCTGCGGCACCGGCAGCTGCGCAAAGCCGGCCGGCAGGGTGGTCTTGATGACCGGATACATCCAGTTGCCGGTCGGGATGGCGTTCTGGAACGCCGGCGTCAGCATAAACTGCATAAAACGCTCCGCCAGCTGCGGATGGCGGCTGGCCTGCAATTTGGCGGCGACCTCCACCTGCAGGTAGTGCCCTTCGCTGAAGTTGGCGGCGGCGTAGGCGTCTTTTTTCTCTTCAATCAGATGGTAGGCCGGTGAGGTGGTGTAGCTCAGCACCAGATCGCCTTCCCCTTTCAGGAACAGGCCGTAGGCTTCGCTCCAGCCTTTGGTGACGGTGACGGTCTTCTTCGCCAGCTTCTGCCAGGCCTGCGGCGCGGCGTCGCCGTAGACTTTCTGCATCCACAGCAGCAGGCCGAGGCCCGGGGTGCTGGTGCGCGGATCCTGGTAAATCACTTTCCACGGCCGGTCGCTTTCCACCAGCTCCTTCAGGCTCTGCGGCGGGTTTTTCAGCGTGTTTTTGTTGTACACGAAGGCGAAGTAGCCGTAGTCGTAAGGGATAAAGGTGCTGTCCTGCCAGCCGCCGGGCACGCTCAGCGAGGTGGTATCCACCGCGCTGGCGGCGAACAGTTTGG
Organism: Serratia rubidaea; assembly: GCA_901472405.1. Lineage (GTDB taxonomy): Bacteria > Pseudomonadota > Gammaproteobacteria > Enterobacterales > Enterobacteriaceae > Serratia_B > Serratia_B rubidaea. The sequence continues at coordinate 755,118 of LR590463.1, forward strand.
TCTGGCGCGCCGCCTGCAGCAGGTTGTTATCCAGCCCCAGCACCACGTCCGCCTTGCTGTTTTTCCCTTCCATCCGCAGACGGTTGAGCAGCGAGACGCCGTCTTCCAGCGCCACAAACTTCAGCTCGCAGCCGCAGTCGGCCTCAAAGGCCTTTTTGATCGCCGGGCCGGGGCCCCAGTCGGCGGCGAAGGAGTCATAGGTGTAAACCGTCAGCGTTTCTTTCGCCAGCGCCGGCGCGGCGGCCAGCAGCAACAGGCAAGGCAGGAATTTCTTGATCACTTTGCACTCCTGATAGTTAGGGCAGCAAAGGCATCTGAGGGGCTCCAGGGGAGCCGGGGGGCTGCACTCAAATCCCTCCGCCGGTATTAGCCGGTTCAGGTTCGACGGGTCTGCTCTCAGCGAAAACCGTGTTCCGCACCCCGTTGAGACGGCGCTATTGTAAAGAGTTAGCGCCGCTGGCGAAAGATGCTTATGCCTCCGGCGGCGCGAACCAGGCGGATTTGAAGTCGAACCAGCCCAGGGTGTTCATCCGCACGCCGCGCATGCTGCGCTGGCCGTGCAGCTGCAGCCAGTGGTGGAACAGCGGATGCAGCTGATGCTGGCTGACCAGACGGCGGCAGAATTCCGCCAGCGGCAGGCGGTTGTCGCGCCACAGCGCGGCGTCCTGCGCCAGATCCTCACTCATACAGTGTTGCAGCAGCGGCAGCTCATACAGGGTGGCGAACAGCGAGAACTCCAGCGGCAGCGTGAAATTGGCGCTGCCGAGCCACAGATCGCTCTGCGCCTCTCCCCGGTGCCAGACGTCGTAATCGACGACATTGACCGTCAGGGCCACGCCGTGCTGCGCCAGCAGCGGTTCCAGCGCTTCGCGGATGGCGTGAAACTCCGAGTGTTCGCCGTAGTAGGTCAGCGTCAGCTGTTGCAGCGCGGCGGGCTTGGGCCGTTGGTTCAGCTCGCGGTTGTGGTGCCAGCGCGGCAAAATGCCGTAGGCCGGCGACCAGTAGCGCTGGCTGACCGGCCCGGAATGGTTCAGCAGGGCGATGGGGTTGAGCAGTTCGCACAGCCAGCTGCGGATGTCCGGATCGTCGCCGACGGGTGAGCGGCGGTCGAACAGCAGAAAGTAGCAGCCTTCCTCCAGCCGGCTTTCCAGCTCGTTTTTACCGGTATCGTCAGCCTGCAGCTGCACGCCGGAGTGCATCAGCTCTTCGGTGATGTCCGGCAGTACCCAGATATTGACCTCGTCGATCAGCGCGCGATAGCCGAAGTAGTCGTCAAACGCCTGGATCTTCAGCTGGCTCTGCTGGTTGCGCACCACGCTGTACGGCCCGGTGCCGATCGGATGCCGGGCAAAGTCCGGCAGGCTACGCCACTCCTGCGGCAGAATCATGGCCGGCACGCTGCCCAGCAGCCACGGTAGCCAGTAGTCGGGGCTGTGCAGATGCACGTCAATGACATGGGGCGTCGGCGAGTCGACGCGCGCGATATGCGCAAACAGCGGCTGCGACGTCAGGCGCGTCAGACTCTGGATGACGTCCTCCATCTCCAGCTCGCGCCCGTGGTGAAAGTGGATGGCGGGGCGCAGATAAAAGCGCCAGTGCAGCGGCGTCAGCGCCTGCCAGTGGTGAGAAAGGTCGGATTCCAGTTCCCCGTTTTCCTCATTTATCCGCGTCAGGCCGCTGTAAATTTGTCGGGCCAGGTGGGTTTCCGAGCGGCGCAGCGCCGAGCCGGGCAGCAGGTTGGACAGCGGGCGGTAGTAGAGCACGCGCAGAATGTGTTTTCCCTGACGGAAGCTGCGCCCCAGCTGGGACAGCAGCATCTGGCGCACCACTTTTTTATCGCCGACCAGCTGCACCAGCTGGTCAATGCGGTCCTGTTCCAGCAGCGTCTCCGCCCGTTGCTGCTGCAGCGCCAGTCCGGTGTAGTGAAACTCCAGCCGCGAACGCTTGCCGCGTCCGGCCTCTGCCTGCCAGGTCAGCCAGCCCTGCTGCTGCATGGCCCCCCAGCAGCGAGCGCACGTGGCGGCGCGAACAGCTGAGCGCGTCGGCCAGCTCTTGCAGCGTGGTATCGCGGGTTTCGCCCTGGCAGCGCTGCCATAGGCGGATAAACTGCTGTTGCAGGCGTGGCGTAGACATAAAAGGGGAACTCTCCGGCAGTAAACCGACAATTTATCTTTCCCTATATTACGCCGATAATTTCCCCAGATGAAAGAGAGGAGGGCGAGCTTATGAACGTTTTGTTGTCGAAACAGTTTTATCAGCGCTATTTCGCCGCCGTTCGCCGCCAGCACGCCGACTGGCTGACCCGGCTGGTGCCGGAGCAGGTCAGGCTGGAGATGTTGTCCCACGTCACCCAGTGGGATATGCCGACGCTGAGCGACGAAGCCTATCGCAAGCGCCTCTGATCTTATCCTGCTATCCGTGGGTTTTCAGACCCCGGTCTGAAAGCCCGGGAAACCAAGTGTTTCTGAGTAATGGTGCTTTTCACCAGCCAGTGGGGCGACCCACTGGCATTTTTATTTGCGTCGGGTGATTGCCGTGCTCAGACGGTAATTTTACTATTCGTGGGTTTCTTCTACGCTGATTTTTTTACTGCGCCGTTTTCGCCTTGTTCCGGGATGCCGCTATGAATAACCGTTGGTCGCTACGCCGCTTTAACCCCGTTTTCGCCGCGTTCCTCGCCGTCGCCTTTCTGGCCGGCATCGCCGGGGCGCTGCAGACGCCGACGCTCAGCCTGTTCCTGACCTCGGAAGTCAAAGTGCGGCCGCTGTGGGTCGGGCTGTTTTATACCGTCAATGCGGTAGCCGGCATCGTGGTGAGCTTTATGCTGGCCAAACGCTCGGACACCCGCGGCGACAGGCGCAAGCTGATTTTAGGCTGCTGCCTGATGGCGGTGGGCAACTGCCTGCTGTTCGCCTTTAACCGCGACTACCTGACGCTGATCACCGCCGGCGTGCTGATGGCGGCGCTGGCCAATACCGCGATGCCGCAGATTTTTGCCCTGGCGCGTGAATATGCCGACAGCAGCGGCCGCGAAGTGGTGATGTTCAGTTCGGTGATGCGCGCGCAGCTGTCGCTGGCCTGGGTGATCGGCCCGCCGCTGTCGTTTATGCTGGCGCTGAATTACGGCTTTACCACCATGTTTCTGATTGCCGCTGGGATCTTCGTCGTCAGCGCGCTGCTGGTGGGGTTCTGCCTGCCTTCGGTGCCGCGCGAGGCGCAGACCGGCAGCCTGAATGTGACGCCAATCGCGCCGCCCAGCGCCTGGCGCAACCGCGACGTGCGCCGGCTGTTTATCGCCTCGACGCTGATGTGGACCTGCAACACCATGTATATCATCGATATGCCGCTGTATATCACCCGCGATCTCGGGCTGCCGGAGCGGCTGGCCGGTATTCTGATGGGCATCGCCGCCGGGCTGGAAATTCCGGCCATGCTGCTGGCGGGCTATGTGGTCAAGCGCTTCGGCAAGCGCCGGATGATGCTGTTCGCCGTCGCGGCGGGGCTGCTGTTCTATCTCGGACTGACGCAGTTCAGCGTGAAACCGGCGCTGATTGGCCTGCAGCTGTTCAACGCGATCTTTATCGGCATTATTGCCGGCATCGGCATGCTCTATTTTCAGGATCTGATGCCGGGACGTCCCGGCGCGGCGACCACCATGTTCACCAACAGTATCTCCACCGGCGTGATTCTGGCCGGGGTGCTGCAGGGGGCGCTGGTGGAGAACCTGGGCCATTACGCGGTGTACTGGCTGGCGACGGCGCTGGCGGCGCTTTCCTGGTGGCTGTGCGCCCGCGTGCGGGAGGTTTAATGACTATTTTGGTTAACATTGATGTAAATCATTGAGAACATTACCCCATCGCCGCAAGCTAAATGGACACTAGGCGCCGGTGCCGCAGGATGAACGCCGCGCCTTTCCATTGAACTTCGTGGGTATGTTATGGATAAACTAACGCCGCTCAAGCCTGTTCCCTCCCTGATTGCCGTTGTCGTCACGCTGCTTATCTGGTTTGTCATTCCGGTGCCTGAAGGCGTCGAACCCAATGCCTGGCAGCTGCTGGCGCTGTTTATCGGCACCATTATCGCCATTATCGGTAAGGCGATGCCGATTGGCGCGGTATCGGTGGTCGCCATCGGGCTGGTGGCGGTTACCGGCGTCACTAACCCCGGTAAGCCGGGCGCGGCGCTCGGCGATGCGTTGAGCGGTTTTTCCAACCCGCTGATCTGGCTGATCGGCTTTTCTATCATGATCTCCCTCAGTCTGAATAAAACCGGGCTGGGCGGGCGTATCGGCTATTACTTTATCTCGCTGTTCGGTAAAAAGACGCTGGGCATCGCCTATGCGCTGACGCTGGCGGAAACCACGCTGGCGCCGGTGACGCCGAGCAACACCGCGCGCGGCGGCGGGATTATTCACCCGATCATGAAGTCAATCGCTGACAGTTTCGGCTCCAGCCCCGGGCTGAACACCAGCGGCAAGATCGGCCGCTATCTGGCGCTGGTTAACTACAACATCAACCCGATCACCTCGGCGATGTTTATCACCGCCACGGCGCCGAACCCGCTGGTAGTCAGCCTGATCGCCAAAGGTACGCACGACAGTGTGGAGCTGAGCTGGGGCATGTGGGCGCTGGCGGCGCTGGTGCCGGGCCTTTGCTCGCTGATCGTGATGCCGCTGGTGGTGTATTTCCTCTATCCGCCGGAAATTAAAAGCACCCCGGATGCGCCGGACTTTGCCAAACGGCAGCTGCAGGCGCTGGGGCCGGTGACGCTGCCGGAGAAGATTACGCTGGCGGTGTTTGCGCTGCTGTTGGTGCTGTGGGCCGGTATTCCGGCGATGATTTTCGGTCCGGCGCTGGCGGTGAACCCAACCACCGCCGCCCTGATCGGTCTGGCGATTTTGCTGGCCAGCGGCGTGCTGAGCTGGGATGACATCCTGCGGCAGAAGGGCGCCTGGGATACCGTGGTCTGGTTCTCCGCGCTGGTGATGATGGCGACCTATCTGGGCAAGCTGGGTTTGATCAACTGGCTGTCGCAGACGGTTGGCGCCGGTATCGCCCATATGGGGATGAGCTGGGTGGGCGGCACGCTGCTGCTGACGCTGGTTTATCTCTACTCTCACTACTTTTTCGCCAGCACCACGGCGCACGTGACCGCTATGTTTGCCGCTTTCTTCGCCGCAGGGGTGGCGCTGGGGGCGCCGCCGGCGCTGCTCGGGCTGATTCTGGCGTTCTCTTCTTCGCTGATGATGTCGCTGACCCATTACGCCACCGGCACCGCGCCGATTATTTTCGGCTCCGGCTACAGTACGCTGGGCGAGTGGTGGAAAACCGGCCTGGTGATGAGCGTGGTCAACCTGCTGATTTGGCTGACGCTTGGCGCGGCCTGGTGGAAGTGGCTGGGATATTGGTAACGGCGGCGGGAGCGCGGTGATGATGCAGGGGCGGAATATCCGCCCCTGTTGTTTTTCAGCGTCGCCGTATCAGTTCAGAAACGCCGGCTGGTTGGCTTCATAGCGGGCGATATCCGCGTCGTGCTGCAGCGTCAGGCCGATGCTGTCCAGACCGTTGATCATGCAGTGACGGCGGAAGCTGTCGATCTCAAACGGATAGCTGTTACCGCCGGCGTTGACCGTCTGCTGCTCCAGATCGACGGTAAACTCAATGCCTTCGTTGGCTTCCACCAGTTTGAACAGCGTATCCACGTCCTGTTCGCTCAGCGTGACCGGCAGCAGCTGGTTGTTGAACGAGTTTCCGTAGAAGATATCGGCAAAGCTCGGCGCAATCACCACTTTGAAACCGTAGTCGGTCAGCGCCCACGGCGCATGCTCGCGGGAGGAGCCGCAGCCGAAGTTCTCCCGCGCCAGCAGGATGCTGGCGCCCTGATAGCGCGCTTTGTTCAGCACGAAGTCCGGGTTGGGCTGCTGGCCGGCATCGTCCAGGAAGCGCCAGTCGTTAAACAGGTGCTGGCCGAAGCCGGTGCGCGTTACCTTCTGCAGAAACTGTTTCGGGATAATGGCGTCGGTATCGACGTTGGCCGCATCCAAAGGCACCACTAAGCCGGTATGTTGAGTAAATTTAGCCACGGTGATGCTCCTTAGTGCAGTTCACGAATATCGGCGAAGTGGCCGCTGACGGCGGCGGCGGCGGCCATGGCCGGACTGACCAGATGGGTGCGTCCGCCGCGTCCCTGACGCCCTTCAAAGTTGCGGTTGCTGGTGGAGGCGCAGCGCTCACCCGGGTTCAGACGGTCGTTGTTCATCGCCAGACACATGGAGCAGCCGGGCAGACGCCATTCAAAACCGGCTTCGATAAAGATTTTGTCCAGCCCTTCGGCCTCCGCCTGCGCTTTAACCGGGCCGGAGCCAGGCACCACAATGGCCTGGACGCCGCTGGCGACTTTACGCCCTTTGGCGATGGCCGCCGCGGCGCGCAGATCCTCAATGCGCGAGTTGGTGCACGAGCCGATAAACACCTTGTCGATCGCCACCTCGGTCAGCTTGATACCCGGCTGCAGATCCATATAGGCCAGCGCTTTTTCCGCGGAGGCGCGCTCGACCGGATCGCTGAACGACTCCGGCGCCGGGATGATCTGATTAACGGCGATCACCTGGCCCGGGTTGGTGCCCCAGGTCACCTGCGGCGCGATATCTTCGGCGCGCAGCGTCACTACGCTGTCGAACTGCGCGTCGTCATCCGACTTCAGCGTGCGCCAGTAGGCGACCGCCTGTTCCCAGTTATCGCCGGTCGGCGCGAACTGGCGGCCCTTCAGGTAGTCGAAGGTGGTGTCGTCCGGCGCGACCAGCCCGGCCTTGGCGCCCATCTCAATCGCCATGTTGCACAGCGTCATGCGGCCTTCCATGCTCAGCGCTTCGATGGCCTTGCCGCAGAACTCGACCACGTGGCCGGTGCCGCCGGCGCTGCCGGTCTTGCCGATCACCGCCAGCACGATGTCTTTAGCGGTGATGCCCGGCGCCGCTTCGCCGGTGACTTCAATCTTCATGGTCTTGGCGCGCCCCTGCTTCAGGGTCTGGGTCGCCAGCACGTGCTCCACTTCGGAGGTGCCGATGCCGAACGCCAGCGAGCCGAAGGCGCCGTGGGTGGCGGTATGGGAGTCACCGCAGACGATGGTCATCCCCGGCAGCGTCATGCCCTGCTCAGGGCCGATAACGTGCACGATGCCTGGAACGGGTGGTTCAGGTCGTACAGCGAGACGCCGAACTCCGCACAGTTCTTGATCAGTTCCTGCATCTGAATGCGCGCCATCTCGCCGCTGGCGTTGATGTCTTTGGTCTGCGTCGAGACGTTGTGGTCCATGGTGGCGAAGGTCTTGCCCGGCTGGCGCACCTTACGGCCCATGGCGCGCAGGCCGTCGAAGGCCTGTGGCGACGTGACTTCGTGCACCAGGTGGCGGTCGATATACAGCAGCGGCGTTTCGTTCGGCGCTTCGTACACCACGTGGGCATCGTACAATTTCTGATATAACGTCTTGGCCATGTTATGCCCCCTGTGCCACAAAGCGGGCGATGATGTCGCCCATGTCATCGGTGCTGATCGCCTGGCCGTCGCCGGCCAGATCGGCGGTGCGGTAACCCTGTTCCAGCGCCTGGTTGATTGCGCGTTCAATCGCATCGGCGGCCTCATCGGCTCCCAGGCTGTAACGCAGCAGCAGGGTGAGCGACAGAATTTGGGCGACCGGGTTGGCGATGCCTTTACCTGCAATATCCGGCGCGGAGCCGCCTGCCGGCTCGTACAGGCCGAAGCCCGCTTCGTTCAGGCTGGCGGAAGGCAGCATCCCCATCGAGCCGGTGATCATCGCGCACTCGTCCGACAGAATATCGCCGAACAGGTTAGAGCACAGCAGCACGTCAAACTGCGCCGGATCTTTGATCAGCTGCATGGTGGCGTTGTCGATATACATGTGCGACAGCGCCACGTCCGGATAGTCCTTGGCGACCTCGTTCACCACGTCGCGCCACAGGATCGAGCTTTGCAGCACGTTGGCCTTATCGATGGAGGTGACCTTGTTACGGCGTTTACGTGCCGACTCAAAGGCGATGCGCGCGATGCGTTCGATCTCGAAGCGGTGGTACACCTCGGTATCGTAGGCGCGTTCCTGCATGCCCTGGCCTTCGCGACCTTTCGGCTGGCCGAAATAGATGCCGCCGGTCAGTTCGCGTACGCACAGGATGTCGAAGCCGGCGGCGGCGATATCGGCGCGCAGCGGGCAGAAATTCTCCAGCCCCTGGTACAGGCGAGCCGGACGCAGGTTGCTGAACAGTTTGAAGTGTTTACGCAGCGGCAGCAGCGCGCCGCGCTCCGGCTGTTCCGCCGGCGGCAGATGCTCCCACTTGGGGCCGCCCACCGAGCCGAACAAAATGGCGTCCGCCTGCTCGCAGCCGCTCAGCGTCGCCGCCGGCAGCGGGCTGCCGTGGCGGTCGATGGCGATGCCGCCGACGTCGTATTCGCTGGTTGTGATGCGGATATCAAAGCGTTGACGCACCGCTTCCAGCACTTTCTTCGCCTGGGCCATTACTTCCGGACCGATTCCGTCTCCGGGTAAGACGGCAATATGGTAACTCTTCGTCATGTTCACACCGTTTCCTGATTATTTTGTTGTTTGTTTTGCTGCAGACGCTGTTTTTCTTTTTCTACCTGTTGGGAGCGCCAAATATTGTTTAATGCGTGGATCATCGCCTTGGCGGAGGATTCGACAATATCGGTCGCCAGACCGACGCCGTGGAAGCGGCGGCCGTTGTAGGACACCACGATATCCACCTGGCCCAGCGCGTCGCGGCCCTGACCTTTGGCCGTCAGCTGGTACTTCACCAGTTCGATCGGGAAGTTGGTAATGCGGTTGATGGCCTGATAGACCGCATCAACCGGGCCGTTGCCGGTGGCCGCTTCGGCCTTTTCTTCATCGCCGCAGATCAGTTTCACCGAGGCGGTAGCCATAATGCTGCTGCCGGACTGCACGCTGAAGTAACCCAGATTGAAGTGTTCCGGCTCTTCCTGCTGCTTATTGATAAACGCCAGCGCTTCCAGATCGTAGTCGAACACCTGGCCTTTCTTGTCCGCCAGCTTCAGGAAGGCGGCGTACAGATCGTCCAGGTTGTAGTCCTGATCCTGGTAGCCCATCTCTTCCATGCGGTGCTTCACCGCAGCGCGGCCGGAGCGCGAGGTCAGGTTCAGCTGAACGTCTTTCAGACCGATGGTCTGCGGCGACATGATTTCGTAGTTTTCGCGGTTTTTCAGCACGCCGTCCTGATGAATGCCGGAGGAGTGCGCAAAGGCGTTGGAGCCGACGATCGCCTTGTTGCCGGGAATCGGCATATTGCACAGCTGGCTGACCAGCTGGCTGGTGCGGTAGATTTCCTGGTGATTGATATTGGTGTGCACGTTCATGATGTCCTGGCGCACTTTAATCGCCATGATCACCTCTTCCAGCGAGGTGTTGCCCGCGCGTTCGCCGATGCCGTTGATCGTCCCTTCCACCTGGCGGGCGCCGGCCTGCACCGCCGCGATGGAGTTGCCGACCGCCATGCCCAAATCGTCATGGCAGTGTACGGAGATGATCGCCTTGTCGATGTTCGGCACCCGGTCGTACAGCGTGCTGATAATGCCGCCAAACTGGTTCGGCGTGGTGTAGCCGACGGTATCGGGAATGTTGATGGTGGTGGCGCCGGCGTTGATGGCAGCCTCAACCACGCGGCACAGGTTATCGATCGGCGTGCGTCCGGCGTCTTCGCAGGAGAATTCGACGTCGTCGGTATAGTTACGCGCGCGCTTCACCGAGCGTACGGCCATCTCCAGCACTTCATCAAACGAACGCTTTAACTTTGACTCGATGTGCAGCGTCGAGGTGGCCAGGAAAACGTGAATACGGAACGCTTCGGCGACGCGCAGCGCCTCGGCGGCGACGTCGATATCGTTGTCGACGCAGCGCGCCAGGCCGCAGACGCGACTGTTTTTGATTTGGCGCGCAATAGTTTGCACCGACTCAAAATCACCCGGTGAAGAGACCGGGAAGCCAACTTCCATGACGTCGACGCCCATTCTTTCCAGCGCCATTGCGATCTGAATCTTTTCCTTTACGCTCAGGCTGGCCTGCAGCGCCTGTTCGCCGTCGCGCAATGTGGTATCGAAGATAATGACTTGTTGGCTCATCGCTTGGTTCCTTATCGTGTTTTTCACGCTAAGCGGGCAAAAAAAAACCCGCGCAGTAGCGCGGGTTTATTATAGCTGAGTGGCTGAATCAGGACCGATCGCCGCCCACTGGCATACCGCGCAAAGAAGATGCGTTTAGTAGTAGGCCTGGTAGACGAGTAATACGGATCATGTGATTCCACTTCTCTCAATGTTTGCGTTGTCTAATTTGATACGTTATCGCCAAGGCGATGTCAACATCTGATTTTAAAACCCGGGATAAATGAAACCGCAAGCGGTATCACAATCTCATTCAGCAGAAAATGTTGAAAAAAACGCGCTTATCAGTTTAAAAAAATATTGGAATTGGGAGGCGGTTAGCATAAGTGAATCGTGTGGTGAGATATAGCATTGATTCTGCGTGGGGCTGGAGTAAAGTTCAACCAAGATAAGGCGGTTGATACATGCTGAAAGAATGATATATTCATGTGGATAATTTATAATTATATTAAATTTGATATTTTAATGATTCAGCGCACAGAGTTATTAAATGTGAAATGAAACTGTCCTAAAAATCACTGCTTTTAATACTGCGTGATTGTCCATTGTCTATTTTTATGTTCTGATTCATCTGGTGTTGGGCGTTTTTTTGAACACCATTTCGGCTTATTCCTATTGAAGAAATCTTCAGTATCGTAATTGGTCGATAAAATTGTTGTCATAAATTTTAGTGTCGTATTTATATTGGATGATTCTTGGCTTTTATCTTTTTCAGGATAAATTGCCAAGAGGACTAACTTTACCGATCGAGAAAATGGATTGCTATTTCTTACACCGTTTCTTAATGGTGCGTTGGTGAAGTTATCTACATAGGACTTAGTGGAGTTGGATATGTCTGGATATGATTCGGGAAATGTCTTAGGGAAAGAAGGCGGCGATATTCATCTGCGCAGCGTCGATCTTAATCTGCTCACCGTTTTTGACGCCGTGATGCAAATGCAAAATATTACGCGTGCGGCAAATGTGCTTGGCATGTCGCAGCCTGCGGTAAGTAATGCCGTTGCCCGGTTGAAAGTAATGTTTAACGATGAGCTGTTCGTGCGGTTTGGCCGCGGCATCCAGCCGACGATGCGCGCCAGACAGCTGTTCGGTCCCATTCGCCAGGCGCTGCAGCTGGTGCAGAATGAACTGCCGGGGGCCGGGTTTGACGCCTTGACCAGCGAGCGGATTTTCCCCATCTCCATTTGTAGCCCGTTAGATTTACGCCTGACGGCGAAAGTCATCAACAGCGTGAAGGAAATGGCGCCCCACGTTCGTCTGCAAATAAAATCTTATCTCAACAATAACATTGAACATCAGCTGCGTTATCAGGAGATGGAGTTTGTTATTGGCTATACGCATTTTGAACACAGCGAATTTAAGCGCCACGCATTGTTTGACGATGAGCTGGTGGTGGTCGCTGCGCAAGCGCATCCGCGGATAATCAACGGCGTTACGCGTGAACAGCTGATGCAGGAGCAGCACGCGGTGGTTTCTCTGGAACGGTTCTGTTCTTTCAGCCGGCCGCATTATATCGAAGACGCCATGCAGCGTATCGTTTCACAGCAGTGTACAGATTTATATAGCGTGATGAACCTGGTTTCCCGTACTGATATGCTGGCTATCGCCCCTCGCTGGTTTGCCCAGCAATATGCGTCGAGCCTGCAGCTGAAATTACTGGCTCTGCCGCTGGATAAAAAACAGGTGACCTGTTATCTCTCCTGGCATGAAACCGCCGAGCGCGATAAAGGGCACCAGTGGATGAAGTCAGTGCTGAGCGAATCAGAAGTTTTGCGTTAAGACATGGATAATTAACCCGAGGGATCGCCCTCGGGTTAATTTTTTCTCTGTCGCTGGCAGAGGGTATATTAAGTCATTTTTTGTCTTTTATTTAGAATGTTCTTGTTTTTTGCCGTGGTGATTTATTTTAATTTTCTCAAATTTAAAAACTAAATATTAATCAATTTATGGAGTTTTATTCTGATGCGGGATGGCGTGCCGCGCCTTTTATCGTGTTATGCATGAAACGGCGGTCAGCGCCGGGCTTCCGGCTCCAGCTTTGCGTCACATTCCGCGGATCTCGCATGTGTTTAAGCTCACAGATCGACGCTGAAATTTCTTCCCCCTTTATCAGAGAGCCGGTAGACTGCGCGGAAAAAAGTAAACACGTGTAAGCTGAAATTTGGGGGCGTCGATGTCCCATCGCAGCTAACCGATTGATCCGTTTCAGGCTTAAGGCTCTATGACCAGAAATCTGCAGCATTACCATCTGATTCAGCGCATCCAGCAACAGCGCAGCCAGCGCGCCGATTGCATCGCCTTTCGTCAATGGACGCCGGCGGGAGAAACCAGTCTGACCTGGCGGCAGGTCGGCGATCATATGGATCGCATCGCCAGCGCCCTGTTGGCGTTAGGCATTGAAGTACAAGAGCGCGTGGCGATTTTTGCCAATAACAGCATGGCCTGGTCATTAACCGACCTGGCTATTTTGCAGTTGCGTGCGGTCAGCGTACCGCTGTATGCCACGCATACCCCAGCGCAGGCGGCGTTTGTGCTGAATGATGCGGATATCCGCATTCTGTTTGTCGGCGATCAGGCGCAAATGGATGCCGCCATTGCGCTGCGCGGCGTTTGTCCGCAGCTGGTGAAGATCATCGTGTTTAACGAGGCGGTGGATCTGCACGGGTGTGAGATTGCCTGCTATTTGAACCAGCTGGAGCGCGATGCGGATGTCGGACGTTATCAGACACAGCTGGATGAGCGCATCAACGGCTGTGAACTGCAGGATCTGTTCACGCTGATTTATACCTCGGGCACGACCGGCGAACCAAAAGGCGTGATGCTGGACTACCGCAATATGGCGGCTCAGCTGTGCCAGCATGATGAGCGTCTGACGGTGGGAGAAGAGGATGTTTCACTCAGCTTCCTGCCGCTGTCGCACGTGTTTGAGCGCGCCTGGAGCTTCTTTATCATGCATTCCGGCGCGCAGAATGTTTTTCTGCCGAATACCGACTGGGTGCGTGAGGCGATGACGGCGGTGCGACCGACCGTGATGTGCGCCGTACCGCGTTTTTATGAAAAGATCTTCAGCGCGGTGCATGAGAAAGTCGCTCGTGCTCCGTGGTGGCGTCGGCTCCTGTTCCGCTGGGCGATTGGCTGCGGCGAGCGCAGGTTCTTGCAGGAGCGCGCCGGCATGCCTTGCGGCCGGCTGTCCGCCCTGACGCACCGCTGGGCCGATAAGCTGGTGCTCAGCAAGCTGCGCGGCCTGCTGGGAGGGCGGGTGCGCTTTCTGCCGGCCGCCGGGGCCAAGCTGGACGATAACGTGATTCTGTTCTTCCAGGCGTTGGGCGTAAACATCAAATACGGCTACGGCATGACGGAAACCTGCGCCACCGTTTCTTGCTGGGAAGAGCACGACTTCCGTTTCGGGTCTATCGGCAAACCGCTGCCTGACGTGGAAGTGCGCATCGCGGAAGAGAACGAGATTCAGGTGCGCGGCCCGGTCGTCATGCGCGGCTACTTTAATAAACCGCTGGAAACCGCGCAGACGTTTACCGCCGATGGCTGGTTGAAGACCGGCGACGCCGGCGCGGTTGACGAGCAGGGCAACCTGTTTATCACCGAGCGGCTGAAGGATCTGATGAAGACCTCCGGCGGTAAATATATTGCGCCGCAGATGCTGGAAGGCGCGCTGGCGCAGGATCGCTTTATCGAGCAGGTGGCGGTGATTGCCGATGCGCGCAAGTTCGTATCCGCGCTGATTGTGCCGTGTTTTGAATCGCTGGAAGAGTACGCCAAATCGCTCAACCTCAAATATCACGATCGCCTGGAACTGCTGCGCCATAGCCAGATTATCGAGATGTTTGAGGCGCGCCTGCGTGAGATGCAAAAAGAGCTGGCCCGTTTCGAGCAGGTAAAGAAATTTACCCTGTTGCCGGCGGCGTTCTCGATGGAGTTGGGAGAGCTGACGCCGACGCTGAAGCTGCGGCGTAAGGTGATCTCCCAGCGTTATCAGCATGAAATTGAGGCTATGTATCAGTAAATCTTCTGGCCGACGGTGGTTGCACCGCCGTCGTTGCTGAAAAAACCGGCATAAAGTCAGCCTGATTTAGTTCTGTAATTCCCGCCATTCATGAAACAATGCCTAGCCACATCCGCCGTAGACTAGTGCATTGTTTTAACCCTCCGCCAAATGCCAGATCGAGAGCCATTTTTGCCGTTTCTCGCCGCCGCATTGTCGTTTGCCTGCCTCATATACTGACGTTATGTTAAGGGATTCTGTACCCGCCATTTTCCGGCATGAGCGCCGGTTGGCCGCTTTATATTTATAACCCTATTCTGCGCGGCGATGGCTAAGCGAGAAACGTATTACGTCGGGTATCACCCGATGAGCAGGCGCCACGTTCCGGCGCCAGACAAGTATAAGTAAGCCTGGAGGCAAACCCATGGAGATGTTGTCAGGAGCCGAAATGGTCGTGCGATCGCTGATCGACCAGGGCGTTAAACATGTATTCGGTTATCCGGGCGGGGCGGTGCTTGATATTTACGACGCCCTGCACACGGTGGGCGGAATCGACCACGTACTGGTGCGCCACGAGCAGGGGGCGGTGCATATGGCCGACGGCTACGCGCGCGCCACCGGCGAGGTCGGCGTGGTGCTGGTCACCTCCGGCCCGGGGGCGACCAATGCGATTACCGGTATCGCCACCGCCTATATGGACTCCATTCCGATGGTGGTGCTTTCCGGCCAGGTGCCTAGCTCGCTGATTGGCTACGACGCCTTCCAGGAGTGCGATATGGTGGGGATTTCACGCCCGGTGGTGAAACACAGCTTCCTGGTCAAACGCACCGAAGATATTCCCGGCGTCTTGAAAAAGGCGTTTTATCTGGCCGCCAGCGGCCGTCCCGGCCCGGTGGTCATTGACCTGCCGAAAGATATTGTCGGCCCGGCGGTGCGTATGCCTTACGCCTATCCGCAGGAAGTCAGCCTGCGCTCTTACAACCCGACGGTGCAGGGGCATCGCGGCCAGATCAAACGCGCCCTGCATACCCTGATGGCGGCGAAAAAGCCGGTGATGTATGTCGGCGGCGGCGCGATCAATGCCGCGTGCCATACGGAGGTGGTGACGCTGGCGGAGCGCCTTAATCTGCCGGTCACCTGTACGCTGATGGGGCTGGGCGCCTTCCCGGGCACCCACCGCCAGAGCGTCGGCATGCTGGGGATGCACGGCACCTATGAGGCCAACAAGACCATGCACCACGCCGATGTGATTTTTGCCGTCGGCGTGCGCTTTGACGATCGCACCACCAACAACCTGGCGAAATACTCCCCGGATGCCACCGTGCTGCATATTGATATCGACCCGACCTCCATCTCTAAAACCGTGGATGCGGATATTCCGATTGTCGGCGATGCGAAGCAGGTGCTGGCGCAGATGCTGGAGCTGCTGGCGCAGAGCGATAAGCAGCAGGACTTTGACGCGTTGCGCGACTGGTGGCAGTCGATCGAGCAGTGGAGAGCGCGCGACTGTCTGGGGTATGACAAGAACGGCGATACCATCAAACCGCAGGCGGTGATCGAAACGCTGCATCGCCTGACCAAAGGCGACGCCTATGTGACGTCTGACGTCGGCCAGCACCAGATGTTCGCCGCGCTGTATTATCCGTTCGACAAGCCGCGCCGCTGGATCAACTCCGGCGGTCTGGGCACGATGGGCTTCGGCCTGCCGGCGGCGCTGGGGGTGAAGCTGGCGCTGCCGGAGGAAACCGTGGTGTGCGTAACCGGCGACGGCAGTATCCAGATGAATATTCAGGAGCTGTCCACCGCGCTGCAGTACAACCTGCCGGTCGTGGTGGTGAACCTGAACAACCGCTACCTCGGCATGGTGAAGCAGTGGCAGGACATGATCTATTCCGGCCGCCATTCGCAGTCCTATATGGAGTCGCTGCCCGATTTCGTCGCGCTGGCTGAGGCCTACGGACATGTCGGCATCGCCATCCGCACTCCGGATGAGCTGGAAAGCAAGCTGGCGCAGGCGCTGGCGGAGAAGGAACGACTGATGTTTGTCGATGTGACCGTCGATGAAACCGAACATGTGTACCCCATGCAGATCCGCGGTGGCGGCATGGACGAAATGTGGCTGAGCAAAACGGAGAGGACCTGATCATGCGCCGTATTTTATCTGTATTGCTGGAGAATGAATCCGGCGCCCTGTCGCGCGTGGTCGGGCTGTTTTCCCAGCGCGGCTACAATATTGAAAGCCTGACGGTGGCGCCGACCGACGATCCGACGCTGTCGCGCATGACCATCCAGACCGTGGGCGACGAGAAGGTGCTGGAGCAGATTGAGAAACAGCTGCATAAACTGGTGGATGTGTTGCGCGTCAGCGAACTGGCGCAGGGCGCGCACGTCGAGCGGGAAATCATGCTGGTTAAGCTGCAGGCCAGCGGCTATGGCCGTGAAGAGGTGAAGCGCTGCGCCGATATTTTCCGCGGGCAGATTGTCGACGTGACCGCGACGCTGTATACCGTGCAGCTGGCGGGCACCAGCGACAAACTGGACGCTTTCCTCGGGACGGTGCGCGAGGTGGCGGAAATCGTCGAGGTAGCGCGTTCCGGGGTGGTCGGCGTTTCGCGCGGCGATAAAATTATGCGTTGAGAGGGCGGGAGCGGGGCATCGGCGCCCCGCTTCAGGTTATCCGGCGGTAAAAGTTGCCTGTTTACCGGCGTCCGGCGGCAAAATCGGTTGCCCGGTAGAGGTTTCTGCTGTTAGATCGTGAAGCCGGATTGAATCATCGCATGGCTGCGATATTTGCTGAGGGCAGCCTTCACTCTCTATTTTCAGCATCAGTAAGGGGTTAACGTGAAACTGGATGAAATCGCGCGTCTCGCAGGCGTTTCGCGCACTACGGCCAGTTACGTCATCAACGGCAAGGCGAAGCAGTATCGCGTCAGCGATAAAACCGTCGAAAAAGTGATGGCCGTGGTCAGGGAGCATAATTATCATCCGAACGCCGTGGCGGCAGGGCTGCGCGCCGGTCGGACACGTTCTATCGGTTTGGTGATCCCCGATCTGGAAAACACCAGTTACACGCGCATTGCCAACTATCTGGAGCGTCAGGCGCGCCAGCGTGGCTACCAGTTGCTGATCGCCTGTTCAGAGGATCAGCCGGACAACGAAATGCGTTGCATTGAGCACCTGCTGCAGCGTCAGGTCGATGCGATTATCGTCTCGACCGCGCTGCCGCCGGAGCACCCCTTCTACCAGCGCTGGGCAAACGGCTCGCTGCCGATCATCGCGCTGGACCGCGCGCTGGATCGCGAACATTTCATCAGCGTTGTCGGCGCCGATCAGGAAGACGCCTTTACCCTGGCGCAGGAGCTGCGCACCTTCCCGGCAGAGTCGGTGCTGTATCTGGGCGCGCTGCCGGAACTGTCGGTCAGCTTCCTGCGTGAGCAGGGCTTCCGTCAGGCCTGGCAGGACGATGAGCGTCAGGTGGATTACCTGTATGCCAACAGTTATGAGCGCGAAGCCGCGGGCGCGCTGTTCGCCAACTGGCTGCAAACTCACCCGATGCCGCAGGCGCTGTTCACCACCTCGTTTTCGTTGCTGCAGGGCGTAATGGACGTCACCCTCAAGCAGCAGGGGCGTCTGCCGACCGATTTGGCGATCGCCACGTTTGGCGACCATGAGCTGCTGGATTTCCTGGAGTGCCCGGTGCTGGCGGTGGCGCAGCGTCACCGCGACGTGGCGGAGCGGGTGCTGGAGCTGGTGCTGGCCAGCCTGGATGAGCCGCGTAAGCCGAAGCCGGGCCTGACGCGCATTCGCCGTAATCTGTTCCGTCGCGGCAGCCTGAGCAGAAAGTAACCGCCAAGGCAGGGGAGCGGCGCGCCGTTCCCTTGTCGTCAGGTCGAACGGCCCCTACGCTTAAATAAATTACATACAAAACAACAGGTTGTAAATTACGTGCATTTTTCTAATTGAAATGCCAAAAACGATAGGAATAAACATGTAAGGAAATGCGGCCGTGTTGTAAAGTTTTTTGAGAATAATCTTAGCAATATGATTTAAATCGCAATTAGCCCGCCTGGTATTCGTCAAAACATTTATTTTATTTTCCCCTCTCGGCATTCGCCGTTTAATTGCAGTAAAATAATGCCCCCGCGATCGGATTGTTGACACCTGAGTTAATTAGCAGCAGGCGTTAGCGACCGCGCCAACGGGGAGGCGCCGTGCCGCAGGCCTGCGCCGCCGCGGGTTGGGGCAGAGGGCCGCGGGAAAAAATAATCAGTGAAAAATGAGACTTCGATTACAGAAGAAAGTATTGAGCTAATTAATCGCCAATTTGTCAGATTGTTAACCGTCTACTTTCCTTTCAAAAAATTCTCCTCGTTTATCATGGTGTTAATTTTTTATTGCCGAATAAAAAGAGTTCCTTTCGCGAGTCAGCTCCCAAAACGGACAGAGAAATATTGCCAAAGCACCGCCGCTCTGGCTTGACAAGGTTTTAATACCCTCCGTAAACTCCTTTATGTGGGAATTTGTGGGGTAAAGTGGTGAAAAAGGTCACGAAGGGGTAGCTCAGGAATGTTTCGAGGGGCGACGACGGTCAACCTCGACAGCAAGGGGCGGCTTGCCGTACCAACCCGTTACCGGGACTCGCTGAACGAGGAATCGCAAGGCCAAATGGTCTGTACCATTGACCTCCATCAGCCCTGCCTGCTGCTTTACCCGCTGCCCGAATGGGAAGTGATTGAACAAAAATTATCCCGTCTGTCGAGCATGAATCCTGCGGAGCGCCGCGTACAGCGCTTGCTGTTGGGGCATGCCAGTGAGTGTCAGATGGATAACGCCGGGCGGTTGTTGATAGCCAGTACGCTGCGCCAACACGCCGGGCTAACGAAAGAAGTGATGCTGGTCGGTCAGTTCAACAAGTTTGAACTGTGGGATGAACAGACCTGGTATCAACAAGTCAAGGATGATATTGACGCTGAACAGTCGTCTCAGGAACCGTTGTCTGAGCGGCTACAGGACTTGTCACTATAAGCATGTTGGAAAATTATAAACACACTACCGTACTGTTGGATGAGGCGGTTAACGGCCTCAACATCCGCAGTAACGGCATATATATCGACGGTACTTTTTGGTCGCGGTGGCCATTCTCGTCTGATTCTGTCCCAGCTCGGGCCGGAAGGACGCTTGTTGGCGATTGACCGCGACCCGCAGGCGATTGCAGCCGCCAAATCTATTGAAGATCCTCGTTTTAACATCGTACATGGCCCGTTCTCCGAGTTGTCGCATTATGTGCGGGAGCGCGGACTGGAAGGGCAGATCGACGGCGTCCTGCTGGACCTGGGCGTATCTTCACCGCAGCTTGACGATCCGGAGCGCGGTTTCTCCTTTATGCGCGACGGGCCGCTGGATATGCGCATGGACCCCTCGCGCGGCCAGTCCGCCGCGGAATGGCTGCTGAAAGCCGAAGCGGAAGATATCGCCTGGGTGTTGAAAACCTTCGGTGAAGAGCGTTTCGCCAAGCGTATCGCCCGCGCCATCGTCGAGCGTAATAAAACCGAGCCGATGACGCGCACCAAAGAGCTGGCCGAGCTGATTGCCGCCGCCAGCCCGTTCAAAGAAAAGCACAAGCACCCGGCGACCCGCAGCTTCCAGGCCATCCGTATTTATATCAACAGCGAACTGGAAGAGATCGAGCGCGCGCTGGAAGGCGCACTGGACGTGCTGGCGCCGCAGGGGCGCTTGTCGATCATCAGCTTCCACTCGCTGGAAGACCGGATTGTAAAACGCTTTATGCGTCACCACAGCCGCGGCGCGCAGGTGCCGGCGGGGCTGCCGCTGACCGATGCGCAGCTGCGCGAACTGGGCGGCCGCAGCCTGAAGTCGCTGGGCAAGATGATGCCGCCGGCTGAAGAGGTGGCTGAAAATCCACGTGCGCGCAGTTCGGTGCTGCGCATTGCCGAGAGGGTGTCCGAGTGATTGGGAATGAGCGCCATGGGCTGGTCGGGGTTATCGGCGGCGATTTGCTGCGTAACGCCAAGATCCCGCTGATTTTGCTGATAGCCGTGCTGGTTTCCGCCATTTTGGTGGTGACCACCGCGCACCGCACCCGCCTGCTGACCGCCGAACGCGAGCAGCTGGTGCTGGAGCGTGATGCGCTGGATATCGAGTGGCGCAACCTGATCCTGGAAGAAAATGCGCTGGGCGACCACAGCCGCGTGGAGCGCACGGCGATTGAGAAGCTGCAGATGCAGCACGTCGATCCATCGCAAGAAAATATCATCGTTAAACAATGAGTGGTTTAACCGACGCAATGAAACGGAGCAAAAAGGGAACGCATGAAAGCAGCACGCCCCGGTAAGTTGAAGCGCCAGGAAGATCAAGCCAGCTTTGTCAGCTGGCGTTTTGCGTTGCTGTGCGGCTGTATTTTGCTGGCGCTGGTCGGGCTGATGCTGCGGGTGGCGTATCTGCAGGTAATTAGCCCGGACCGGCTGGTGAAAGAAGGCGATATGCGTTCGCTGCGCGTACAGCAGGTGCCGGCGGCACGCGGCATGATTAGCGACCGCGCCGGGCGGCCGCTGGCGGTCAGCGTACCGGTGAACGCCATCTGGGCGGATCCGAAGGAGCTGAACGAGCGCGGCGGCATCACGCTGGACAACCGTTGGAAGGCGCTGTCGGACGCGCTGGGCATTCCGCTCGATCAGCTGTCCAAGCGTATCAACGCCAACCCGCGCGGGCGCTTTGTCTATCTGGCGCGTCAGGTTAATCCGGCGATCGGCGAGTACATTCACAAGCTGAAGCTGCCGGGGATTTATCTGCGGCAGGAGTCGCGCCGCTATTACCCGGCCGGCCAGGTCACCTCGCACATTATCGGCGTGACCAATATTGACGGTCAGGGCATTGAAGGCATTGAGAAGAGTTTCGACCACTGGCTGACCGGGCAGCCGGGCAAGCGTACGGTGCGTAAAGACCGTTACGGCCGCGTGATTGAGGATATCTCTTCGGTCGACAGCCAGGCGGCGCACAACCTGGCGCTGAGCATTGATGAGCGCCTGCAGGCGCTGGTCTACCGCGAGCTGAATAACGCGGTGGCGTTCAACAAGGCGGAGTCCGGCACCGCGGTGCTGATTGACGTCAACACCGGTGAAGTGCTGGCGATGGCCAACAGCCCGTCTTATAACCCGAACAATATGGCCGGTACGCCGAAAGAGACCATGCGTAACCGTGCTATTACCGACATTTTTGAGCCTGGTTCCACCGTAAAACCGATGGTGGTGATGACGGCGCTGCAGCACGGCGTTGTGAAAGAAAACAGCGTGCTGAACACCGTGCCTTACCGCATTAACGGTCACGAGATTAAAGACGTGGCGCGTTATCCGGAACTGTCGGTGACCGGGATCTTGCAGAAGTCGAGTAACGTCGGCGTTTCCAAGCTGGCGTTAGCGATGCCGTCCTCAGCGTTAGTAGATACTTACTCACGTTTTGGACTGGGAAAAGCGACCAATTTGGGGTTGGTCGGAGAAAGCAGTGGCATATATCCAAAAAAACAACGGTGGTCTGACATAGAGAGGGCCACCTTCTCTTTCGGCTACGGGCTAATGGTAACCCCGTTACAGTTGGCGCGAGTCTATGCAACGATCGGCAGCCTGGGCGTCTATCGCCCGCTGTCGATTACCAAGGTTGACCCGCCGGTTGCCGGCACCCGGGTATTCCCTGAACCGCTGGTGCGCACCGTGGTGCACATGATGGAAAGCGTGGCCCTGCCGGGCGGCGGCGGCGTGAAGGCCGCCATCAAGGGCTACCGTATCGCCATTAAAACCGGTACCGCGAAGAAAGTCGGCCCGGACGGCAAATACGTCAACCGTTATATCGCTTATACCGCCGGCGTTGCGCCGGCGAGTCAGCCCCGTTTTGCCCTGGTGGTGGTCATCAACGACCCGCAGGGCGGGAAATACTATGGTGGCGCAATCTCCGCGCCGGTGTTTGGCGCCATCATGGGCGGCGTACTGCGCACCATGAACGTTGAGCCGGACGCGTTGCCCACCGGTGATAAAAGCGAATTAGTGATTAATAAAAAAGAGGGTTCAGGTGGCAGATCGTAATTTGCGCGACCTACTCGCTCCGTGGGTGCCTACGGCCCCCGAGCGCGCGCTGCGGGAAATGATATTAGACAGCCGGATTGCGGCTGCCGGGGATCTGTTTGTCGCCGTCAACGGCCACCAAACGGATGGTCGCCGCTATATTCCGCAAGCCATCGCCCAGGGCGTCGCCGCAGTGATCGCAGAAGCTGAAGGCGCCGCCGAAGACGGTGAAATTCGTACCATGCACGGCGTGCCGGTGATTTATCTCGGCCAGCTGAACCAGCGTCTGTCGGCGCTGGCCGGCCGTTTTTACCACCAGCCGGCCGAGCGCCTGCGTCTGATCGGCGTGACCGGCACCAACGGAAAAACCACCACCACCCAGCTGCTGGCGCAGTGGGGGCAGCTGCTGGGCGAAACCAGCGCGGTGATGGGCACCGTCGGCAATGGCCTGTTGGGCCAGGAGTGTCCGACGGAGAACACCACCGGTTCGGCGGTGGATGTACAGCATGTGTTAAATGACCTGGCGGAGCGCGGCGCGACGCTGGCGGCGATGGAAGTCTCTTCCCACGGCCTGGTGCAGAGCCGCGTGGCGGCGCTGCCGTTTGCCGCGGCGGTGTTCACCAACCTGAGCCGCGACCATCTGGATTACCACGGCGACATGGCCAGCTACGAAGCGGCGAAATGGTCGCTGTTTGCCGACCATCAGGTCGGTCAGGCCATTATCAATGCCGATGATGAAGTCGGTCAGCGTTGGCTGGCGCAGCTGCCGGATGCGGTGGCGGTCACCATGCAGGACAATCTGCAGCCGGGCTGCCACGGCCGCTGGCTGAAGGCCACCGCCGTGGACTATCACGACAACGGCGCTACCCTTCGTTTCAGCTCCAGCTGGGGCGACGGCGAGATTGAAAGCCGCCTGATGGGCGCGTTTAACGTCAGCAATCTGCTGCTGGCGCTGGCGACGCTGCTGTCGCTGGGCTATCCGCTGGCGGCGCTGGTGGCCAGCGCGAAGCAACTGCAGCCGGTCTGCGGCCGTATGGAAGTGTTTAACGCGCCGGGCAAGCCAACGGTTGTGGTCGACTACGCCCACACCCCGGACGCGCTGGAGAAAGCGCTGGAAGCCGCGCGCCTGCACTGCCGCGGGCAGCTGTGGTGCGTCTTCGGCTGCGGCGGCGACCGCGACAAAGGCAAGCGTCCGCTGATGGGCGCCATTGCCGAGCAGTTTGCCGATCGGGTGGTGATCACCGACGACAACCCGCGTACCGAAGAGCCGCAGGCGATTATCGCCGATATCCTGAGCGGCTTGCTGGACGCCGGCCGGGCGCAGGTGATTCACGGGCGTGCCGAAGCGGTCACCAGTTCGGTGATGCAGGCAAAAGAGCAGGACGTGGTGCTGGTGGCCGGTAAAGGCCATGAAGATTATCAACTGGTGGGCAATCGCCGTCTGGATTATTCCGACCGCACCACCGTCGCGCGTTTGCTGGGGGTGATGGCATGATTTCCGTTTCCCTCAACGTTCTGGCCGATGTGCTGCACGCCGAGTTGATCGGCGCAGACGGCCAAATTCACGAAGTGACGACGGATACCCGCCAGGTGACCGCAGGCTGCCTGTTTGTGGCGCTGAAAGGCGAACGTTTTGACGCGCATGATTTTGCCGCCGACGCGGTTGCCGCCGGCGCAGGCGCTTTGCTGGTAAGCAAGCGCTTACCGGTAGAGGTGCCGCAGCTGGTGGTGGCGGATACGCGACTGGCGCTGGGCGCGCTGGCGGGCTGGGTGCGTCAGCAGGTGCCGGCCAAAGTGGTGGCGCTGACCGGTTCATCGGGCAAGACCTCGGTAAAAGAGATGACCGCCACCATCCTGCGCGAGTGCGGGGACGTGCTGTATACCGCCGGCAACTTTAACAATGATATCGGCGTGCCGCTGACGCTGCTGCGTCTGCAGCCGCAGCATGATTTCGCGGTGATTGAGCTGGGCGCCAACCATATCGGCGAAATCGCCTACACCACCGCGCTGACGCGCCCGCAAAGCGCGCTGGTCAACAACCTGGCGGCGGCTCACCTGGAAGGGTTCGGCTCGCTGGCCGGCGTGGCGCAGGCGAAAGGTGAAATTTTTCAAGGTTTGCCGGCGGATGGCGTCGCCATTATCAACGCGGACAACAACGACTGGCCGCGCTGGCAGAATCTGCTGACGGATCAAACCGTCTGGCGCTTCTCGCCGCAGGCGGCGGAAGGCGTGGACTTTTTCGCCAGCGGTATCACGGTGAACGGCAACGGCACGCAGTTTACTCTGCACACGCCGTTTGGCCGCACGGACATTACGCTGCCGCTGCCGGGGCGCCACAACGTGGCCAACGCGCTGGCGGCCACCGCGTTGGCGATGTCGGTAGGCGCGTCGCTGGAAGCGGTGCGCTGCGGCCTGCAGCAGCTGCAGGCGGTGCCGGGGCGTCTGTTCCCGATTGCGCTGGCGGAAGGCAAGCTGCTGCTGGACGACAGCTATAACGCCAACGTCGGCTCAATGACCGCCGCCGCGCAGGTGCTGGCGGAGATGCCGGGCTACCGGGTGATGGTGGCGGGCGACATGGCGGAACTGGGCGATGACGCGGAAGAGTGCCATCGTCAGGTCGGCGAAGCGGCCCGGCTGGCGGGCGTGGATAAAGTGCTGAGCGTAGGCGTACTGAGCCAGGCGCTTAGCGCAGCCGCTAACAACGGCGAACATTTTCAGGATAAAGCAGCAGCAATCGCGCGCGTAGCGGAATTACTGCAGGAACATGCGGTCATTACCGTGTTAATCAAAGGGTCACGTAGTGCCGCGATGGAGCAGGTAGTACGCGCGTTACAGGAGAAAGCAGCATGTTAGTTTGGCTGGCCGAGCATTTGGTCAAATATTATTCCGGCTTTAACGTCTTTTCCTATCTGACGTTTCGCGCCATTGTCAGCCTGCTGACCGCGCTGTTTATTTCTCTGTGGATGGGGCCGCGGCTGATCAGTCGCCTGCAGCAGATGTCCTTTGGTCAGGTGGTGCGTAACGATGGGCCGGAGTCGCACTTCAGCAAGCGCGGCACACCGACCATGGGCGGCATTATGATTCTGACCTCCATCACCATTTCGGTGCTGATGTGGGCCTACCCGTCCAACCCGTACGTCTGGTGCGTGCTGTTTGTGCTGGTGGGTTACGGCATTGTCGGTTTCGTCGACGACTACCGCAAGGTGGTGCGCAAGGACACCAAAGGGCTGATTGCCCGCTGGAAGTATTTCTGGATGTCGGTGATTGCGCTGGCGGTGGCGTTCAGCATGTACATGGTCGGTAAAGATACGCCCGCCACCGAACTGGTGGTGCCGTTCTTTAAAGACGTGATGCCGCAGCTGGGGCTGCTGTACATACTGCTGGCCTACTTTGTGATTGTTGGCACCGGCAACGCGGTCAACCTGACCGACGGTCTGGACGGCCTGGCGATTATGCCGACGGTGCTGGTGGCGGCCGGTTTTGCGCTGGTGGCCTGGGCGACCGGCAACATGAACTTCGCCAACTACCTGCATATTCCGTATCTGCGGCATGCCGGTGAGCTGGTGATTGTCTGCACCGCGATTGTCGGCGCAGGGCTGGGGTTCCTGTGGTTCAACACCTACCCGGCGCAGGTATTTATGGGCGACGTCGGTTCGCTGGCGCTGGGCGGCGCGCTGGGCACCATCGCGGTGCTGCTGCGTCAGGAGTTCTTACTGGTGATTATGGGCGGCGTGTTTGTGGTTGAAACGCTGTCGGTGATCCTGCAGGTGGGGTCGTTCAAGCTGCGCGGTCAGCGTATTTTCCGCATGGCGCCGATTCACCACCACTTATGAATTGAAAGGCTGGCCGGAGCCGCGCGTAATCGTGCGTTTCTGGATTGTTTCGCTGATGCTGGTGCTGATTGGCCTGGCAACGCTGAAGGTACGTTAATCATGGCGGATTATCAGGGTAAAAAAGTTGTCATCATCGGACTGGGCCTGACCGGCCTGTCCTGTGTTGATTTCTTTATAACGCACGGCGTGACGCCGCGCGTTATGGATACCCGTATCTCTCCGCCGGGGCTGGAACAACTGCCGGAGAGCGTCGAGCGCCACCTGGGCAATCTGCGTGAAGACTGGCTGCTGTCGGCGGACCTGATCGTCGCCAGCCCGGGCGTGGCGCTGTCTACGCCGGCCCTGCTCAGCGCGGCGGAAGCCGGCGTGGAAATCGTCGGCGATATCGAACTGTTCTGCCGCGAGGCGCAGGCGCCGATCGTGGCGATTACCGGTTCCAACGGCAAAAGCACCGTCACCACCCTGGTGGGCGAGATGGCGCAGGCGGCCGGCTGGGCGGTCGGCGTCGGCGGCAATATCGGTTTACCGGCGCTGAGCCTGCTGCGTCAGGCGTGCGAGCTGTACGTGCTGGAGCTATCGAGCTTCCAGCTGGAAACCACCAGCAGCCTGCGCGCCGCTGCCGCCACCGTGCTTAACGTCAGCGAAGATCATATGGATCGCTATCCGCTGGGGCTGCAGCAGTACCGGGCGGCGAAGCTGCGCATCTACGAACAGGCCAAAACCTGCGTGGTCAACGCGGACGACGGGCTGACCATGCCGGTGCGCGGCGCCGATGAGCGCTGCATCAGCTTCGGCGTGGACGTGGGGGATTACCACCTCAACCGTCAGCAGGGCGAGACCTGGCTGCGGGTGCGCGGCGAAAAAGTGCTGAACACCCGTGAGATGAAACTGAGCGGCCAGCACAATCTGACCAATGCACTGGCGGCGCTGGCGCTGGCCGACGCGGTGAATATTCCGCGCGCCTCCAGCCTGAAGGCGCTGACCACCTATGCCGGGTTGGCGCACCGCTTCCAACTGGTGCTGGAGCACAACGGGGTGCGTTGGATCAACGACTCCAAAGCGACCAACGTCGGCAGCACCGAAGCGGCGCTGAACGGCCTGCAGGTCGACGGCACGCTGCACCTGCTGCTGGGCGGCGACGGCAAGTCGGCCGACTTCTCGCCGCTGGCGCGCTATCTGCAGGGCGACAATGTCCGTCTGTACTGCTTCGGCCGCGACGGCGAACAGCTGGCGCAGCTGCGTCCCGATGCGGCGCTGCAGACCGAAACCATGGAACAGGCGATGCGGGCGATTGCCGGCGTCGTGCGCTCCGGCGATATGGTGCTGCTGTCACCCGCCTGCGCCAGCCTGGACCAATTCCGTAATTTTGAAGTACGCGGCGACGAATTCGCCCGTCTGGCACAGGAGCTTGGCGGATGAAACTACGACTGCCGTCATTCGGCCTGGCGGAAAAACTGAAAGACTGGGTGATGGGCTCGCGTGAAAGCGAGAACGCCACGCTGGTGCTGTACGACCGTACGCTGCTGTGGCTGACGTTCGGTCTGGCGATTATCGGCTTTGTGATGGTGACCTCGGCGTCGATGCCGATCGGTCAGCGTCTGGCGGACGATCCGTTCCTGTTCGCCAAGCGTGACGCGCTGTATCTGGGGCTGGCGTTTGGCCTGTCGCTGGTGACGCTGCGCATCCCGATGGATGTCTGGCAGCGCTACAGCACCGCGATGCTGCTGGTGTCGATCGTTATGCTGCTGATCGTACTGGTGGTCGGCAGCTCGGTAAACGGCGCATCGCGCTGGATTGCTCTGGGGCCGCTGCGTATTCAGCCGGCGGAGCTGTCGAAGCTGTCGCTGTTCTGCTATCTGGCGAGCTATCTGGTGCGCAAGGTTGATGAAGTGCGCAGCAACTTCTGGGGCTTCTGTAAGCCGATGGGCGTGATGGTGGTGCTGGCGGTGCTGCTGCTGGCGCAGCCGGATCTGGGCACCGTGGTGGTGCTGTTTATCACCACGCTGGCGATGCTGTTCCTGGCCGGCGCCAAGATGTGGCAGTTCCTGGCGATTATCGGCTCCGGCGTGTTCGCCGTGGTGCTGCTGATTATCGCCGAGCCGTACCGTATGCGCCGCGTGACCTCATTCTGGAACCCGTGGGCCGACCCGTTCGGCAGCGGCTACCAGCTGACCCAGTCGCTGATGGCGTTCGGCCGCGGCGAATTCTGGGGACAGGGGCTCGGCAACTCGGTGCAGAAACTGGAATATTTGCCGGAGGCGCACACCGACTTTATCTTCTCGATTTTAGGTGAAGAACTCGGCTATATCGGTGTGGTTTTCGCGCTGTTAATGGTATTCTTCGTCGCTTTTCGCGCGATGTCGATTGGCCGCCGGGCGCTGGAGATCGACCAGCGTTTTTCCGGTTTTCTCGCCTGCTCGGTCGGCGTGTGGTTCAGCTTCCAGGCGCTGGTTAACGTCGGTGCGGCGGCGGGCATGCTGCCCACCAAAGGCCTGACCCTGCCGCTGATCAGTTACGGCGGCTCGAGCCTGCTGATTATGTCGACGGCGATCGTGCTGTTATTGCGTATTGATTATGAAACGCGTCTGGCGAAAGCCCAGGCGTTTGTTAAGAGGTAAGGGATGAGCGGGAAAGCGAAGCGTTTAATGGTGATGGCAGGCGGTACCGGCGGGCATGTGTTCCCGGGGCTGGCGGTTGCTCATCATCTGATGGCGCAGGGCTGGCAGGTGCGCTGGCTGGGAACCGCAGACAGAATGGAAGCCGATCTGGTGCCGAAGCACGGGATCGAGATTGATTTTATTCGTATTTCCGGCCTGCGCGGCAAAGGCGTGATGGCGCAGCTGAGCGCGCCGCTGCGCATCTGGCGCGCGGTGCGTCAGGCGAAGGCGATTATGCGCAGCTATCAGCCGGACGTGGTGCTGGGCATGGGCGGCTACGTTTCCGGCCCGGGCGGCCTGGCGGCCTGGCAGTGCGGCGTCCCGGTGGTGCTGCATGAGCAGAACGGCATCGCCGGCCTGACCAACCGTTGGCTGGCGCGCATCGCCACCACGGTGCTGCAGGCTTTCCCCGGCGCCTTCCCGCAGGCGGCGGTGGTGGGTAACCCGGTGCGTACCGACGTGCTGGCGCTGCCCCTGCCGGCTGAGCGTCTGGCCGGACGCGAAGGACCTATTCGCGTACTGGTGGTCGGCGGCAGCCAGGGCGCGCGCGTGCTGAATCAGACAGTTCCTGAAGTCGCGGCGCGTTTGGGCGATAAAATTACGCTCTGGCATCAGGTGGGCAAAGGCGCGTTGGACACGGTTCAGCGTGAGTATGCCCGCGTCGGGCAGACGCAGCACAAGGTCACCGAGTTTATCGATGATATGGCGGCGGCTTACGCCTGGGCTGACGTGGTGGTGTGCCGCTCCGGCGCGCTGACCGTCAGCGAGATTGCCGCGGCGGGCCTGCCGGCGATTTTTGTGCCGTTCCAGCATAAAGACCGTCAGCAATATTGGAACGCCCGCCCGCTGGAAGAAGCCGGCGCGGCGACGATTATCGAACAGCCGCAGTTCAACGCCGATACGGTGGCCGAACTGCTGGCGAGCTGGGATCGTCCGGCCCTGTTGGCCATGGCGGAGAAAGCGCGCGCGGTGGCGATCACCGATGCTACCGAACGGGTGGCGGCGGAACTTGTCCGCGTCGCGAAATAGAGATTGCAGGGGTTCGGTTCGCCGGGCCTGTAGATAAAGAAATATCATGTGTCGGGCGCTACGCTGGCCCTGGATTAGAGAGAGTATGAATACACAACAACTGGCGAAACTACGTACAATCGTGCCCGAGATGCGTCGCGTCCGGCACATTCACTTTGTCGGCATCGGTGGTGCCGGCATGGGTGGTATCGCCGAAGTGTTGGCTAACGAAGGGTATCAAATCAGCGGTTCGGACCTGGCGCCCAATCCGGTGACCCAGCAGCTGAGCGCGCTGGGGGCGACGATTTACTTTAATCATCGTCCGGAGAACGTGCTGGATGCGAGCGTGGTGGTGGTGTCCACCGCCATCGCTTCCGACAACCCTGAGATCGTTGCGGCGCGTGAAGCGCGCATCCCGGTGATTCGCCGCGCGGAGATGCTGGCCGAACTGATGCGCTTCCGTCACGGCATCGCCGTGGCCGGTACGCACGGCAAAACCACCACCACCGCGATGGTATCGAGTATTTATGCGGAGGCCGGTCTGGATCCGACCTTCGTCAACGGCGGCCTGGTGAAAGCGGCGGGTACCCACGCGCGCCTCGGCTGCAGCCGCTACCTGATTGCGGAAGCCGACGAAAGCGACGCATCGTTCCTGCATCTGCAGCCGATGGTGGCGATTGTCACCAATATCGAAGCCGACCACATGGACACTTACCATGGCGATTTCGAAAACCTGAAGCAGACGTTTATCAACTTCCTGCACAACCTGCCGTTTTACGGTCGTGCGGTGATGTGCATTGATGACCCGGTGGTGCGTGAGCTGCTGCCGCGCGTCGGGCGTCATATTACCACTTACGGCTTTAGCGACGATGCCGACGTGCGCATTGAGAGCTACAGCCAGGTCGGCCCGCAGGGGCACTTTACCCTGAGCCGTCAGGACAAGCCGCTGATGACGGTCACCCTGAACGCGCCGGGGCGTCACAACGCGCTGAACGCAGCGGCGGCGGTGGCGGTGGCGACCGAAGAGGGCATTGATGACGAGGCTATTCTGCGCGCGCTGGCCGGCTTCCAGGGCACCGGGCGTCGTTTCGACTTCCTGGGCGAGTTCGCGCTGGATGCGGTGAACGGCAATGCGGGCAGCGCGATGCTGGTGGACGATTACGGACACCACCCGACCGAGGTGGACGCGACGATTAAAGCGGCGCGCGCCGGCTGGCCGGACAAGCGTCTGGTGATGGTGTTCCAGCCGCACCGCTACACCCGCACCCGCGACCTGTACGACGACTTTGCCAACGTGCTGTCGCAGGTGGACGTGCTGCTGATGCTGGAGGTTTATCCGGCGGGCGAAGCGCCGATCCCGGGCGCGGACAGCCGTTCGCTGTGCCGCACCATCCGCAACCGCGGCAAGCTGGATCCGATTCTGGTGTCCGACGCGGATACCGTGCCGGAAACGCTGGCGCAGCTGCTGCAGGACGACGATCTGGTGCTGGTGCAGGGCGCGGGCAACGTCGGCAAAATCGCCCGTAACCTGGCGGAGCTGAAGCTGCAGCCGCAGAGCAAAGAGGAGCAGCCGCATGACTGATAAAGTCGCCGTCCTGCTGGGCGGCACCTCGGCGGAACGTGAAGTTTCCCTGCAGTCCGGCGCGGCGGTGCTGGCCGGCCTGCGCGAAGCCGGTATCGACGCGCACGGCGTCGATACCCGCGATGTCCCGGTGTCGCAGCTGAAGGCGCAGGGGTTCAGCAAAGTGTTTATCGCGCTGCACGGGCGCGGCGGCGAGGACGGCACCCTGCAGGGGATGCTGGAGTTCCTGGATCTGCCCTATACCGGCAGCGGCGTAATGGCCTCGGCGCTGACCATGGACAAATGGCGCACCAAGCTGGTGTGGCAGTCGCTGGGTCTGCCGATCGCCCCTTACGTGGCGCTGCACCGCGCGCAGTTTAACGGCGCAGGCAAGCATCAGGCGCTGGCGGACATCGAAGCCCTGGGGCTGCCGCTGATCGTCAAGCCAAGCCGCGAAGGCTCCAGCGTCGGCATGAGCAAGGTGGAAGCCTTCGGCGCGCTGGAGGCGGCGCTGGACGAAGCCTTCCGTCACGACGACGACGTGCTGGTGGAGAAGTGGCTGAGCGGCCCGGAGTACACCGTGGCGTTTATCGGCGACAGCGTGATGCCGTCGATTCGCATTCAGCCGGCCGGCGTATTTTACGACTACCAGGCGAAGTACATTGCGGACGATACGCAGTATTTCTGCCCGAGCGGTTTGTCGGCCGAGCAGGAGGCCGAGCTGGCCGCGCTGGCGGTACGCGCCTACCGTGCGCTGGACTGCAGCGGCTGGGGCCGCGTCGATGTAATGCAGGATAACGATGGCAGCTTCTATCTGCTTGAGGTGAATACCTCGCCGGGCATGACCAGTCATAGCCTGGTGCCGATGGCAGCACGTCAGTATGGATTAAGCTTCTCGCAACTGGTGGCGAGAATTTTGGAATTGGCCGACTGATATGTCGCAAGCTGCCCTGAATGCACGCGACCGCGAGGTGGAGAACAACAGCCCGCGGCGCAGCAATGGAACCCAACTGGCGGGAATCCTGTTCCTGCTGATGGTGCTGGGGACCGTGTTGTGGAGTGGTTGGGCGGTGATTGGCTGGATGAAAGACGCCAGCCGTCTGCCGCTCTCCCGGTTGGTGGTCACCGGCGAACGCCACTACACCACCAACGATGATATTCGCCAGGCTGTCCTGGCGCTGGGATCGCCGGGCACGTTTATGACGCAGGATGTGAACGTCATCCAGCAGCAGATTGAGCGTTTGCCGTGGATTAAGCAGGCCAGCGTACGCAAGCAATGGCCGGACGAGCTGAAAATCCATCTGGTGGAGTACGTCCCGGTGGCGCGTTGGAATGATTTGCATATGGTCGATGCCGAAGGCAAATCATTCAGCGTGCCGGCAGAGCGCGTCGGCAAGCAGAAATTGCCGTTGCTTTATGGTCCGGAAGGAAGCGAGCAGGATGTGCTGGACGGCTATCGGACCATGAGCAGCACGCTGGCTGCCAACAAGTTTACGTTGAAGATGGCGGCGATGACGGCGCGCCACTCCTGGCAACTGGCCTTGGACAACGATGTTCGGCTGGAACTGGGGCGTGACGATCGCATGGGACGCCTGCAACGCTTTATCGAGCTGTATCCGGTGCTGGAGCAACAGGGCCAGGCGGAAAACAAACGTGTCAGCTACGTCGACCTGCGCTATGACTCAGGCGCCTCGGTGGGATGGAGCCCGGTGTTAATCGACCCGCAGGCGGCACGTGGACAGCAAAACAGTAATCAGCAACAGAATCAGGCACAGGCAAAACAACGATGATCAAGTCGACGGACAGAAAACTGGTAGTTGGACTGGAGATCGGTACGGCGAAAGTCGCCGCACTGGTAGGGGAAGTTCTGCCCGATGGCATGGTCAACATTATCGGGGTGGGCAGCTGTCCGTCCCGTGGCATGGATAAGGGCGGCGTTAATGACCTGGAGTCGGTGGTGAAGTGCGTGCAGCGCGCCATCGATCAGGCGGAACTGATGGCGGATTGCCAGATTTCTTCGGTCTACCTCTCATTATCGGGCAAACACATCAGTTGCCAGAATGAAATCGGGATGGTTCCTATTTCCGAAGAGGAAGTGACCATGGAGGATGTGGAAAACGTCGTGCATACCGCCAAATCGGTGCGTGTGCGGGATGAACACCGCGTACTGCACGTGATCCCTCAGGAATACGCCATCGACTATCAGGAAGGCATCAAAAACCCGGTAGGGTTGTCCGGCGTGCGTATGCAGGCCAAGGTGCACCTGATCACCTGCCATAACGATATGGCAAAAAACATTGTTAAAGCGGTTGAACGTTGTGGTCTGAAAGTTGACCAACTTATTTTCGCCGGTCTTGCCGCCAGCTACGCGGTGTTAACCGAAGATGAGCGCGAGCTCGGCGTCTGTGTGGTGGATATCGGCGGCGGCACCATGGATATGGCGGTGTAACACCGGTGGCGCGCTGCGTCACACCAAGGTTATCCCGTATGCCGGTAACGTGGTCACCAGCGATATTGCTTACGCCTTCGGCACACCGCCGACGGATGCGGAAGCGATTAAAGTTCGACACGGTTGTGCGCTTGGATCGATTGTTAGCAAGGATGAGAGTGTAGAGGTGCCTAGCGTCGGGGGACGTCCTCCGCGCAGTCTGCAAAGACAGACGCTGGCTGAAGTTATTGAGCCACGCTACACCGAACTGCTGAATCTGGTTAACGATGAGATTTTGCAATTACAGGAGCAACTGCGTCAGCAAGGGGTTAAGCATCATCTGGCAGCGGGTATCGTGCTGACCGGTGGCGCCGCCCAGATTGATGGCCTGGCAGCCTGTGCGCAACGGGTGTTCCACACCCAGGTACGCATCGGCCAACCCTTGAACATCACGGGTCTGACGGATTATGCGCAGGAGCCTTACTACTCGACGGCGGTAGGTCTGCTGCACTATGGAAAAGAGTCTCACCTGAGCGGTGAGGCAGAAGTAGAAAAAGGCGCCTCAGTGGGCAGTTGGTTTAAACGCATCAACAGCTGGCTGAGAAAAGAGTTTTAATGTTTTAACAAAGAGATCATGCATCCGTATTTTTATGATCTCGCAGCGACAGGCACAAAACGGAGAGAAACTATGTTTGAACCAATGGAACTAACCAATGACGCGGTGATTAAAGTCATCGGCGTCGGCGGTGGCGGCGGCAACGCCGTTGAACACATGGTGCGCGAGCGCATCGAAGGTGTTGAATTCTTCGCCGTAAATACCGACGCCCAGGCGCTCCGTAAAACGGCAGTTGGCCAAACCATCCAGATTGGTAATTGCATTACCAAAGGTCTGGGGGCGGGCGCGAACCCGGAAGTGGGTCGCAATTCAGCGGAAGAAGACCGTGAAGCCCTGCGTACCGCGCTGGAAGGCGCGGATATGGTCTTCATCGCGGCCGGCATGGGCGGGGGCACCGGTACCGGCGCCGCGCCAGTGGTGGCTGAAGTAGCAAAAGATCTGGGTATTCTGACAGTGGCCGTGGTTACCAAGCCTTTCAATTTTGAAGGCAAGAAGCGCATGGCGTTCGCTGAGCAGGGTATTGCAGAACTGTCCAAACACGTGGACTCGTTGATCACCATCCCGAACGACAAACTGCTGAAAGTTCTGGGACGCGGTATTTCTCTGCTGGACGCGTTCGGCGCGGCCAACGACGTGCTGAAAGGCGCGGTGCAGGGTATTGCCGAGCTGATCACCCGTCCGGGCCTGATGAACGTCGACTTCGCCGACGTGCGCACCGTGATGTCCGAAATGGGCTACGCGATGATGGGCTCCGGCATTGCCTGTGGCGAAGACCGTGC
The DNA here is from genome assembly GCA_901472405.1 of Serratia rubidaea. Classification (GTDB taxonomy): domain Bacteria; phylum Pseudomonadota; class Gammaproteobacteria; order Enterobacterales; family Enterobacteriaceae; genus Serratia_B; species Serratia_B rubidaea. The sequence continues at coordinate 790,274 of LR590463.1, forward strand.
GGAAGAAGCGGCCGAAATGGCGATCTCCAGCCCGCTGCTGGAAGATATCGACCTGTCCGGCGCGCGCGGCGTACTGGTTAACATCACCGCCGGCTTTGACCTGCGTCTGGACGAGTTTGAGACCGTGGGTAACACCATCCGTGCGTTTGCCTCTGACAACGCCACCGTGGTGATCGGTACCTCTCTGGATCCGGAAATGAACGATGAACTGCGCGTAACCGTCGTTGCGACCGGTATCGGTATGGACAAGCGTCCGGAAATCACTCTGGTGACCAACAAGCAGCAGCAGGTCAGCCAGCCGGTGATGGATCATCGTTACCAGCAGCACGGTATGTCGCCGCTGCCGCAGGAAGTGAAGCCTGCCGCCAAGGTAGTGAACGATCAGAACGCGCAGCCTAACAAAGAGCCTGACTATCTGGATATTCCGGCCTTCTTGCGTAAGCAAGCTGACTAAGAATTTCCTGAGAATTTGGCATCTCCGCTCTTTGTGCTAAACTGTCCCGCCGGCCATGCTGTATGCTTGGCCGGTAGGATGGATAACATTGCGAGATAAAACGATGATCAAACAAAGGACATTAAAACGTATCGTTCAGGCGACTGGCGTCGGTTTGCATACCGGCAAGAAAGTCACGCTGACGATGCGCCCAGCGCCGGCCAATACCGGGGTCATCTATCGTCGCACTGACTTGAATCCACCGGTTGATTTTCCGGCTGATGCAAAATCCGTGCGTGATACCATGCTCTGTACTTGCCTGGTGAATGAGCATGACGTGCGTATTTCTACCGTTGAGCATCTTAATGCCGCACTGGCTGGGCTTGGCATCGACAACATCATTATTGAAGTTGACGCGGCCGAAATCCCAATCATGGACGGTAGCGCCAGTCCGTTTGTGTTCCTGCTGCTGGACGCCGGCATTGAGGAACTGAACTCAGCGAAGAAATTCCTGCGTCTGAAAGACACCGTTCGCGTTGAAGATGGTGATAAATGGGCCGAGCTGTCCCCGCATAACGGGTTCCGCCTGGACTTTACCATTGACTTCAACCACCCGGCTATTGACTCTAGCGCGCAGCGCTACCGTCTGGATTTTTCTGCCGACTCGTTCGTGCGTCAAATCAGCCGTGCGCGTACCTTCGGGTTTATGCGCGATATCGAATACCTGCAATCCCGCGGCCTGGCCCTGGGCGGCAGCTTCGATTGTGCCATCGTGGTGGACGATTACCGCGTCCTGAACGAAGACGGCCTGCGTTTTGAAGATGAATTCGTTCGTCACAAAATGCTGGACGCCATCGGCGACCTGTTTATGTGCGGCCATAACATCATTGGCGCATTTACTGCCTACAAGTCCGGCCATGCATTGAACAACAAGTTGCTGCAGGCGGTACTGGCTAAACAGGAAGCGTGGAGTTCGTCACGTTCCAGGACGAAGCCGAAATGCCGTTGGCATTCAAAGCGCCGTCCGCCGTACTGGCATAAGCATAAGCCTGAATCGCTGGTTACTTCTCACGACTGGTAGTGTTGGCACCCTCTCCGGCCAGGGCTGCCAGTCGTTCTAACGTCTTGCGCAGTTTTTCCGGGCTGCGGCTGGCCACTCCCCGTAACTGTTCCGCACTTTCCTCGCTCAGCTGACGCATTGGCGCTGCTGCAGGTTCATCTGTTGTTTTTTTGCAGCGAATTCTGCTGCTGATTGCCGCCTTTTACCATTAACGCAGGATTAATCCTGATGTCGATCGATGACAATGATGGTAGAATTTGCGCTCGTAGTGCGGATAATAAGCTCGGCTGTTCGTAGCGCAGGCGCATCATCCAGCTGGCATTGGCCGTTTCCAGCACTAATACGCCCTGTCTGAAGTTGGCGACGCGGCACCAGGGATGCAGTTGGGCCGGCAAAAGCCCGCGGACTGCACGGTTGAGTTTCAGCAAGGCGGCAGCGCGTTGCTGGACGTTATGCAACGGCCCTTTGTCTGCGGATGACGACTCGGAGAACAGGACATCTAATAATTGTGGACGGCTATCGCGCATAATGGCTCCGGCGGATTAACAAACTCGTGATCGGTATTCTAAATCGTTGGCGACAATTTGGCAGACGTTATTTCTGGCCGCATCTCCTGTTGGGGATGGTAGCGGCTACGCTTGGCGTACCGCAAAATCTGACCGGCGGCCCCGATCAAGCCGCGCTGCCGAGTACCTCATCCAGCCTTAACCGGCAAAATTCCATCAGCCATGCCTTCAGCGGCCTGGCTCTGCTGCAAGACGTTCACCGCCGGCCGAACTTCAGCGTTGACTATTGGCAGCAGCATGCGCTGCGCACCGTTATCCGTCACCTCTCTTTCGCTCTGGCGCCGCAGGTGGTGTATGCGCGCGTGCAGGAAAGCGACGCTGAACCCGTCGAGCCGCCGCTAAAAGCGGCGCAGCTGGCGCTGCTGTTTACGCTCAATGCGCTGTTAACCCATGAGCCGAAGCCGCCGACCATCATCCGCGACACGCACCATCGCGTTCATCCGCCGCTGGCCCGGCACCAGGTCGGGCTGTGGCTGGCGCAGGTGCAGGGCATTCGCGCCGGCCCCGCAGTGGCGGTCTGATTTCGCCCTCTGGGCAACGATAACCAATAAATAAACAGCAAAGATGACGGCCGGTTTTGGCGGTCATGAACGAGATATTAAACACATGTTAGTTAAATTATTGACCAAAGTCTTTGGTAGCCGTAACGATCGTACGCTGCGCCGTATGCGCAAAGTGGTTGAGCAGATCAACCGCATGGAACCGGACATGGAAAAACTGTCCGATGATGAGCTGAAAGCGAAAACCAACGAATTCCGCGAGCGCCTGAAAAAGGGCGAAACGGTAGAAAGCCTGATCCCGGAAGCCTTTGCGGTAGTGCGTGAAGCCAGTAAGCGCGTCTTCGGCATGCGCCACTTTGACGTGCAGCTGCTGGGCGGCATGGTATTGAACGATCGCTGCATCGCCGAGATGCGTACCGGTGAAGGTAAAACCCTGACGGCGACCCTGCCGGCATACCTGAACGCCCTGAGCGGGCGCGGCGTGCACGTGGTGACCGTCAACGACTACCTGGCGCAGCGCGATGCCGAAAACAACCGCCCGCTGTTTGAGTTCCTGGGCCTCAGCGTCGGCATCAACCTGCCGGGCATGCCGGCGCCGGCCAAGCGTGAAGCCTATGCCGCCGACATCACTTACGGCACCAACAACGAATACGGCTTTGACTACCTGCGCGACAACATGGCGTTCAGCCCTGAAGAGCGCGTGCAGCGTAAACTGCACTACGCGCTGGTGGATGAGGTTGACTCCATTCTGATCGATGAAGCGCGTACTCCGCTGATCATCTCCGGCCCGGCTGAAGACAGCTCCGAGATGTATATCAAGGTCGACAAGCTGATCCCGAAACTGATCCGCCAGGAAAAAGAAGACTCCGACACCTTCCAGGGTGAAGGCCACTTCTCGGTGGATGAGAAGGCGCGTCAGGTGCACCTGACCGAGCGCGGCCTGATCCTGATCGAAGAGATGCTGGTGGAAGCGGGCATTATGGAAGAGGGCGAGTCGCTGTATTCGCCGACCAACATCATGCTGATGCACCACGTGACCGCCGCGCTGCGCGCACATGTGCTGTTCACCCGCGACGTTGACTACATCGTGAAAGACGGCGAGGTGATCATCGTTGATGAACACACCGGCCGTACCATGCAGGGGCGCCGCTGGTCTGATGGCCTGCATCAGGCGGTGGAAGCCAAAGAAAACGTGGAAATCCAGAACGAAAACCAGACGCTGGCGTCGATCACCTTCCAGAACTACTTCCGTCTGTACGAGAAGCTGGCGGGGATGACCGGTACCGCCGATACCGAAGCGTTTGAATTCAGCTCGATCTACAAGCTGGACACCATTGTGGTGCCGACCAACCGTCCGATGATCCGTAAGGATATGCCGGATCTGGTCTACATGACCGAGCAGGAGAAGATTGCGGCAATTATCGAAGACATCCGCGAACGTACCGCCAACGGCCAGCCGGTGCTGGTGGGGACCATCTCGATTGAGAAATCGGAAGTGGTATCCCGCGAGCTGACCAAGGCCGGCGTTGACCACAAGGTACTGAACGCCAAATTCCACGCCATGGAAGCGGATATCGTCGCACAGGCCGGCCAGGCCGGCGCGGTGACCATCGCCACCAACATGGCCGGCCGTGGTACCGATATCGTGCTGGGCGGCAGCTGGCAGACGGAAGTCGCACAGCTGGAAGAACCGACCGAAGAGCAAATCGCGGCGATTAAAGACGCTGGAAAGTGCGCCACGATGCGGTACTGGCCGCCGGCGGCCTGCATATTATCGGCACCGAACGTCACGAATCCCGCCGTATCGATAACCAGCTGCGCGGCCGTTCCGGTCGTCAGGGCGATGCCGGTTCATCCCGCTTCTACCTGTCGATGGAAGATGCGCTGATGCGTATCTTTGCCTCCGACCGCGTCTCCAACATGATGCGTAAGCTGGGGATGAAAGAGGGCGAGGCGATTGAGCACCCGTGGGTGACCAAGGCAATCGCCAATGCACAGCGTAAAGTGGAAAGCCGTAACTTCGATATTCGTAAGCAGCTGCTGGAATATGATGACGTGGCGAACGATCAGCGCCGTGCGATCTACACCCAGCGTAACGAACTGCTGGACGTTTCCGACATCAGCGAAACCATCGCCAGCATCCGTGAGGACGTGTTCAAGGCCACCATCGACAACTACATTCCGCCGCAGTCGCTGGAGGAAATGTGGGACGTGCAGGGTCTGGAAGAGCGTCTGAAAAACGACTTCGACCTGGAGATGCCGATCGCCGAGTGGCTGGACAAAGAGCCGGAGCTGCACGAAGAGACGCTGCGTGAACGCATTCTGGAAAAGGCCAAGGAAGAGTACCTGCTGAAAGAAGACGTGGTTGGCAGCGAAATGATGCGCAACTTCGAGAAGGGCGTGATGCTGCAGACGCTGGATTCGCTGTGGAAAGAGCACCTGGCGGCGATGGATTACCTGCGTCAGGGCATCCACCTGCGCGGCTATGCGCAAAAGGATCCGAAGCAGGAGTACAAGCGTGAGTCGTTCGCCATGTTCGCCGCGATGCTGGAATCACTGAAATATGAGGTGATCAGCGTGCTGAGCAAGGTGCAGGTGCGGATGCCGGAAGAGGTGGAAGCGCTGGAGCAGCAACGCCGCGAAGAAGCCGAGCGTCTGGCGCAACAGCAGCAGCTGAGCCACCAGGATGAAAATGCGCTGGCAACGAACGATCCTAATGCGCCGGCGGTAGCCGAGCGTAAAGTAGGACGTAACGATCCGTGCCCTTGCGGTTCCGGCAAGAAATACAAGCAGTGCCACGGTCGTCTGCAAAAGTAAGCCGTTGTTAAACAGGCGATCAATGCCTCGTGGGGCCGGACATGTCCGGCCCCAGTTATATCTGGCGTTACCCGCGAGCGGTGGCGCAGTTCAGGAATCAGTTAGGAGTTAGCGATGAAACATCTGAACATCGCCGTGGGCATTATTCGTAATGCCCGGCAGGAGATCTTTATTACCCGCCGCGGTGCGGATTCTCATATGGCAGGCTTTTGGGAGTTTCCCGGCGGCAAGATTGAAGCGGGTGAAACGGCCGAGCAGGCGCTGTACCGTGAGCTGCAGGAAGAAACCGGCATCGAGGCCGGACAGGCTGCGCTGCTGGAGGTGCTGGAGCACCGCTTTACCGACCGTATCGTGACGCTGAATTTCTATCTGGTGGAGAATTGGCAGGGCGAGCCGTTTGGTCGCGAAGGACAGCCGATGCGCTGGGTAAAACAGGCGGAGCTGCGCGAAGATGAGTTTCCGCCGGCCAATGCCGCCATTGTCCGGCAGCTGGTTGCGCAGGCTGGCGCGGCGCAGTAAACCAACGAACGGCCTGGCTTGCCAGGCCGTCATGCGCGTCAGAAGTCTTCCTTTTCACTCCAGTCGTCGCTGTCGGACAAATCGCCATTGCTTGGGATGCGCTTTTCTTCGGCCGCCCATTCGCCCAAATCGATCATCTGGCAGCGTTTGCTGCAGAACGGACGGTACGGGCTGACTTCTCCCCAAACAACGTCTTTGCCACAGGTCGGGCAATTTACTACGGTCGTCATCACTCTTCCTTAGCCGGTTTTGCAACGGGCCATTTTATTGATTACTAACAGCAGGCGAGATCGAACGTCAGGCGTTCCGGTACCTGAGTATGATCGCCGTCCAGCGACAAGAAGCGAATCGCGTAACGCGTCTTGTGGCCGGAAATTTGCGGATACAGCTGATGCGACAGCTCGATACGCAGGCGCAGCAGATCGGCCTCTTCCGCATTGTCCTGATAAAAGCCATTCAGACTGATTTGATTGCGGAACGGCCCGGACTGACGGATCAGGCTCAGGATCATCGTCAATGCCTGATGCAGCGGATCCAGGGTTTCCAGCCACTGGGCGACGTCGGCGTCGCGCTCTGACTGGGGCACATGCATCCACATATGCAGCGTCGGCAGATCGAAACTGCAGCAGCCGCCGGGAATGCCCAGACGCTGGCGCACCAGGCTGATAAGCTTGTCTTCCCGCAGCGGCTGGCCCATGCGCGGTGCGGCGATCAGGCGTGAGGACAGCTCTTTTAACTGGCTGCGCAGCTGCTCGACCAGCGACATATCAACGCCGGGCACGTCGGCCCACTGCAGCAGTTTTTGCTGCTGGCGTTCCAGCTCTTTCGCCAGCTCGGTACGGACTTCACCGCGCTCCAGCACGTCCAGCAGGTCGGAGACGGTACGGAAAAAGGTCAGGGCGATGGCGGTATCGCTCAAGGTCCGGTGGCCATGTAACTGTTGCAACAAAAATTCGATTCGCAGCCAGGTACGCATTTTTTCATTCAACGGGTGTTCAAAGAGAACGGTTGGAGAAGCGTCGCTCATTCAGTTCAATCCTGTCGTTTTGCTGATGCCGCAAGGTCCAGATAGCGGCGATGCAAGGCGGCTACGTGTGATTCTATCTGTTGTGCGGCGCCGCCGTTGTCGATCACGTCGTCCGCCGCTGCCAGACGCTGCTCGCGCGTCGCCTGGGCCGATAAAATATTGAGTGCCTGCTGGCGGCTGACGCCGTCGCGGGCGATGGTTCTTTGCAATTGTGTCTCGCTGTCGACATCCACCACCACGACCCGGTCGGCGCGCGACTGGAGCTGGTTTTCCACCAGCAGCGGTACCACCCAGAGTGCATACGGACTGTCGGCCAGCGCCAGCTGGCGCTGAGTCTCCTGCTGTATCACCGGGTGCAACAGCTGATTCAGCCAGCGTTTTTCATCCGGCTGGCTGAAGATGCGCTGGCGCAGCGTGGCGCGATCCAGGGTGCCATCCGGCTGTAGTATTCCCTGGCCAAAATGGGCGGCGATGGCCGCTAATGACGGCGTGCCGGGTTCTACCACCTGGCGGGCGATGATGTCGGCATCGACAATCACGATGCCATGACGCGCAAAGGCATTGGCGACGGTTGATTTCCCGCTGCCGATGCCGCCGGTCAGTGCAACAATGTAGGTCATGGCGTGCAGGGATACCCTAAGATTTATCCAGAAACAATAGACGAATCATAAAGCGATCGTGCAGAAGTGCAAGTCGGCGCCGTCAGGCTGGCGTTTCTGTCGCCATAATGGGAAAAATGGGCGCAATATCACATCGGAATTGCGTAGGTAAATTTCTGGGATTGTAGCGTAAATAAAGACGAAATCGCAGTCTTGCCGCGTGATTATTCCGGCGTATGATAACGTCACTGGAACTGGCATCAAGCTGTTCTGCGCAGGTGTCGCGCTAGCGAAAACCCGTGGGATAGAAGATTCGATCACCCTTGCGATCCGTCGCCATAAACCAGGAAATCCGTTGTCATGCGTATTGAAGAAGATTTGAAGTTAGGTTTTAAAGATGTGCTGATCCGCCCGAAGCGTTCTACGCTGAAAAGCCGTTCTGAAGTTGAACTGGAGCGCCAGTTTACCTTCAAACATTCGGGGTGGAGCTGGTCTGGCGTACCTATCATTGCCGCCAATATGGATACGGTCGGCACCTTCCGCATGGCAGAGGCTCTGGCGTCTTTCGACGTGCTGACCGCGGTTCACAAACACTATTCGGTTGAACAGTGGGCTGAATTTGTTCAGCGCGTGCCGGCAGAGACGCTGCGCCACGTGATGGTTTCCACCGGCACTTCCGATGCCGATTTCGTGAAGATGAAGCAAATTCTGGCGTTGTCGCCGGCGTTGAAGTTTATCTGCATCGATGTGGCAAACGGCTACTCGGAGCACTTCGTCGCCTTCCTGCAGAAAGCGCGTGAAGCCTGTCCGCAGCATGTTATCTGCGCCGGCAACGTGGTCACCGGCGAAATGGTTGAGGAACTGATTCTGTCCGGCGCCGATATCGTGAAGGTGGGGATTGGGCCTGGCTCGGTGTGCACCACGCGGGTGAAAACCGGCGTCGGCTATCCGCAGCTGTCCGCGGTGATTGAGTGTGCGGATGCGGCGCACGGCCTGGGCGGCCAGATTGTCAGCGACGGCGGCTGTTCGGTGCCGGGCGACGTGGCGAAAGCCTTCGGCGGCGGTGCGGACTTTGTCATGCTGGGCGGTATGCTGGCCGGCCACGATGAGTGTGAAGGCACGGTGGTGGAAGAGAACGGCGAGAAGTTTATGCTGTTCTACGGCATGAGCTCTGAATCCGCGATGAAGCGCCACGTGGGCGGTGTTGCGGAGTACCGCGCGGCAGAAGGCAAAACCGTGAAGCTGCCGCTGCGCGGAGAAGTGGAGTTCACCGTGCGCGATATCCTCGGCGGCCTGCGTTCGGCCTGCACCTACGTGGGGGCGGAGCGTCTGAAAGAACTGACCAAGCGCACCACCTTTATCCGCGTTGCGGAGCAGGAAAACCGCGTGTTCGGCAGTAAGTAATTCCCTGCCGCCCCCGGCATCGGCCGGGGGCGCCTCTTCTTCCCGTGTTATCCCAGCACCGTCCCCAATTGAAAAATCGGTAAATACATGGCGATCACCAGACCGCCGACGATAATGCCAATCACCAACATCAGCAGCGGCTCCAGCGTTTGCGCCAGGGCGTCCGCCAGCTCATGTGTCTGTTGTTCATGCCATAACGCCAGTTTGCCCAGCAGAGCGTCCAGCGTGCCGGACTCCTCCCCGACGCGCGCCAGCTGTTGGCACAGCGGCGGAAACAGCGGCTGCTCCGCCAGCGCCTGATACAGCGGCAGCCCCTGATTCAGCCGTTGCCGGACGGCCTCCAGCGCCTGACGGAAAAACAGGTTCTCCATCGACAGCAGCGCCGCGTCCAGCCCTTCGAGCAGCGTCAGTCCCGCCTGCTGGGTCATATGCAGCGTGCGGAAGATCTGGCTCAGGCTGGCGCCTTTAATCAGCTGCGCAATCAGCGGCAGACGCAGGCTGAGCCGTTGCTCCCGTCGTCGCCAGCGGGCGTACGGATGGCAATAGCGCCAGTAGCCGCCCGCCAGCAGGGCGCCGGCCAGCAATAGATAGGGGCCGGCGCTCACCAGCAGCGCCGACAGCGTCATTAACCCCTGGGTAAACCAGGGCAGCGGCGCGTCGAACGACTGATACACCTTGGCGAACTCGGGCAGCACCATCAGCAGCATCAGCAGGCTGACCAGTATGGCCACCGCGCAGATAAACAGCGGGTAGCGGATGGCTTTTACCACCTTCTTGCGCAGTTTTTGCTGTTCCTCCTGCTGTTGCGCCAGCTGTTGGCAGCAGCGGTCAAGGTTGCCGGTCAGTTCCCCCAGAGTGATGAGCTGGCGGTAAATCGGCGGAAAGACGTAGTGATAGCCCGCCGTCACTTCGGACAGCGGCTGGCCCTGGGCACGCGCTCGCCGATCTCCTGCAGCAGGCAGCGCCAAGGGGCGGAGGCGTGCTGCTGCGCCAGCAGCTGCAGCGCGTTCATCAGCGGCAGCCCGGCCTGCAGCAGCGTAGCCAGCTGGCGGGTGAACAGGATCAGCGCTTCACCGCGCCATTGACGTCGGCTAATCGCCTTGCCGCGTGCGACCTGATAGGGCTGCAGGTTTTGCTCAATCAGCAGCTGATAAACCTGCTCTTTACGTTCCGCCAGCGACTCTCCCTGCGTCAGCTCGCCCTGGCTGTTAATCGCCTGCCAGAGAAAGAGCCGCCGCGACGTCATGGCTGTTGCTCCATATGGCCTATTACGCGATAAACCTCCTGCAGCGAGGTGGTGCCTTCCGCAACCAGCGCCAGCCCGGCCTGCAGCAGCGAGGTTTGCCCCTGGCGCTGCGCGATCTCATCCAACTGCTCTGCCGTCTGGTGCTGCAGCAACCCGTGCTGGATCTCACTGGTGATGTGCAAGAGTTCGTAAATACCGATGCGGCCGTAATAGCCGCCGAAGCAGTGCTCGCAGCCCTCGGCGCGCCAGGGCGTTAACGGCTGGGGCCACAGCGCGGCGGGGAAGTGCAGCGCTTCCGTTTGCCGACGGCGGCAGTGCAGACACAGCCGCCGCACCAGCCGCTGGGCGATCACCAGGCGGAGGCTGGCGGCCAGCAGATAGCCGGGAATGCCCATATTGGTCAGACGGGTCAGGGTTTCGCTGGTGGAGTTGGTGTGCAGGGTCGACAGCACCAGATGGCCGGTCTGGGCGGCTTTTACCGCGATCTCGGCGGTTTCCCCGTCGCGGATCTCGCCGATCATGATCACGTCCGGATCCTGGCGCAGCAACGCCCGCAGCACGCGGGAGAAGCTGAGATCGATTTTACCGTTGACCTGCGTCTGGTTGACGCCGAACAGCGGGATCTCGACGGGATCTTCAACGCTACACAGGTTGCGCTGCCGGTCGTTGAGTTGATGCAGGCCGCTGTACAGCGTGACGGTTTTTCCGCTGCCGGTGGGGCCGGTGACCAGAATCATCCCCTGCGGGGCGGCGAGGGCGGCGGCGAACTGCGCGCGATCGTCCGCCGTCATGCCCAGCTGTTCCAACGGCAGATCCTGACGGTCGGTCTGCAGGATCCGCAGCACGACCTTTTCGCCGTACAGCGTCGGCAGGGTGGAGATGCGCATCGAGTAGCGGCTGCGATCCAGCTGAACGCCGAGCTGGCCGTCCTGCGGCAGCCGCCGTTCGGCGATATCCAGCTGCGCCATGATCTTCAGCCGGGCGATAATGCGCTGGCTCAGGGCCAGCGGCGGCGGAGAGGCCGTCTGCAGTACGCCGTCAATGCGCAGGCGGATGCTGAGCTGTTGCTGGTAAGGCTCAAAGTGAATGTCGGAGGCGCGCCGCTGAATCGCGCTGCGCAGCGTTTGGTTGATAAAGTTGACCGCTGGCGCATCGGTATCGTCATCCAGCGTGGGGCCGCCCGCTTCGGCGGCCTCTTCCTGAGCCGGCTGCTGCGCCGGCGACTGAAACAGCGCCTGTTCCAGCCGCGCCAGCGGCCATTGCTCCAGCGTGATGCGTTTCCCACTGGCGAAGCGCAGCGCATTGAGCAGCGGCGCCGGCGGTTCGCCGTGCAGGGCGACGGTCAGGCTCTGTTCGTCTTCACTCAGCGCCAGCGCCTGATAGCGTTGGCACAGGGCGTGTATTTCCGCGTTGATAGTCTGGCTCATCAGGATGGCTCCGCCGCATCGTCAAAGCGGAACACTTCTCGGCAGGTATCCTGCAGCGCGCTGCTGTCCGCCGCGCTGCAGCTGCGCGTCCAGCGCATCAGACCGTTGCTGTCCGGCGTCGGCGTCATCGCGACCGTCAGCCCCTGCAGCGTCTGGGCGCCGGTGAGGGTGATCACCCCTTGGCTGACGCTGACGGCGCTGACGTAGCGTGAAGCGGCGCCGGCCGGAATGCCTTGGCTGCCGGCGTTGCACGCCTCGGGGCCGCCGCTGTCCAGCACGCACAGCTCCACCGCCATCTTGTACGGGGTCATCGCCTGCAGCATATCGGTCATCGCCGCTTTCTGGATATAGCGCTGATAGGCGGGGACGCCGATGGCGCTCAGGGTGGCGATGATGGCGATCACCACCATCAGTTCGATCAGGGTAAATCCGCGTTGTGTTTCCATACGTTGCTTCCTCCTGTTGTGGAGCCGCAACGGTAGCGCCTGGCCGGCAGGGGAGCGAGCATCGGTTGGCCGCTCTGCGTATGGCTTCCCGCACAATGTGGGCGGTTACCCTTTTTCGCAGCGCATAATGCGGCGCGGATCGCAGCGTAGTAACGCGGAGGGCGCCGCCGGATCGGCGGCGCGGGGAGATCCGGCGGTTATTTAAAGCGCATGGATAAGTCGAGGGCGGTAACGTGCTTGGTGAGCGCACCGACCGAAATATAGTCCACGCCGGTTTCGGCATACTGACGCAGCGTGTCGCTGGTGACGTTGCCGGACACTTCCAGCTGCGCGCGGTGCTGGGTCAGTTCCACCGCCTGCTTCATCATCGGCACGCTGAAGTTGTCCAGCATGATGATGTCCGCGCCGGCGTCCAGCGCCTGCTGCAGTTCGTCCAGCGACTCCACTTCGACCTCGACCGGCACGTCGGCGTGCAGCCAGAAGGCCTTCTCCACCGCGTTTTTGATCGAACCGGAGGCGATGATGTGGTTTTCCTTGATCAGGAAGGCGTCAGACAGCCCCAGCCGGTGGTTACTGCCGCCGCCGCACAGTACGGCGTACTTCAGCGCGGTGCGCAGCCCCGGCAGCGTTTTACGCGTATCCAGCAGGCGCGTCTGCGTGCCTTCCAGCAGTGCGACATAGCGGCTGACGGCGGTCGCCACGCCCGACAGGGTCTGTACAAAGTTAAGGGCGGTGCGCTCGCCGGTCAGCAGGGTGCGCGCCGGGCCCTTCAGGCGGCACAGCGGCTGGTTCGGCGTCACCGCGTCGCCGTCGGCAACCAGCCATTCCACGTGTACCTGATTACCCAACTGAATAAAGACTTCATTGAGCCAGCGCTGGCCGCAGAATACGCCGTCTTCACGGGTGATGACCGTGGCCTCGGCCTGCTTGTCCGCCGGCAGCAGCTGGGCGGTAATATCCCGTTCGGCATTGACTTCGCCGCCCAGATCTTCCCGTAGCGCCTGGGCGACGGCAAAGGGGATATCATGTTCAATTCGTTCAAGAAGTTCGGTACGACGGCTGTCTGCGCTGTAGCGGCGTGTCGACATAGAAGGCTCCGAAAAGGGAACTAAGAATGTGGAGGAAACATGCTACTCTGTTGTGCAGGCAAGTACCACTGGCAGTGATAGCCGGCATGCGCTGTTGCTAAACAAGGAATCAGGTATTATCCGATACCGGTGGCGAGCATTATCTGGCATTTGTGGAACAACGTGGTTTGCCCCGGCGAGCGCTCGGGCGCAATGACAAGGGAGAGGCATAACAAATGACGCTGTTTTCGCTGTTACTGGTTCTGGCGTGGGAACGTTTATTCAAGCTGGGCGAGCATTGGCAGCTGGATCACCGGCTGGAAGTGGTTTTCCGCCGTCTGCGCCGCTTTTCGCTGCTGCAGACGCTGGCGCTGGCCTGCGGCTGGATGGTGGTGGTCTGGGGAATTTTATGGCTGGCGCACGGGCTGTTTTTCGGCCTGCTGACGCTGCTGCTGTGGATTGCCGTGGCGCTGCTGTGCGTCGGGGCGGGCATTAAGCGCAAGCATTACCGCGCCTATCTGAAGGCGGCGCGTCAGGGCGACAGCCATGCGGTGGATGCCATGGCGGAAGAGCTGGCGCTGATCCACGGCCTGCCGGTGGATTGCAGCGCGCAAGAGCGTCTGCGTGAACTGCAAAATGCGCTGCTATGGATTAACTACCGCTACTATCTGGCGCCGCTGTTCTGGTTTGTGGCCTGTGGTCCCTACGGGCCGATCGCGTTGGCCGGCTATGCGTTCCTGCGCGCTTACCAAACCTGGCTGGCGCGGCACAATACGCCGCTGGAGCGTTCGCAGTCGGGGATTGATGCGCTGTTGCACTGGCTGGACTGGATCCCGGTGCGGCTGGCGGGCGTGGCCTACGCGCTGATCGGCCACGGAGAAAGGGCGCTGCCGGCCTGGTTCGCCTCGCTGGGCGACCGCCGTACTTCACAGTATCAGGTGCTGACGCGTCTGGCGCAGTTTGCACTGGCGCGCGAACCGCATGACGATCCGGTGCAGACGCCGCGCGCCGCGGTGGTGCTGGCGCGTAAGGTGACGATGATTATCGTGGTGGTGGTGGCGGTGCTGACCATTTACGGCACCCTGCTGTAATCCGCTATCGCGCAGTAAAAAAGGGCTGAACCCAGGTTCAGCCCTTGTTGTATGCGCAGCGTTCTCGGTTACAGCTTGGCGAAGCAGCGACGCGCGGCGTCGATGGTGCGCTGAATATCTTCTTTGCTGTGGGCGACGGACATAAAGCCCGCTTCGAAGGCCGACGGCGCCAGATACACGCCTTCATCCAGCATCAGGTGGAAGAAGCGCTTAAAGCGTTCGGCATCGCACTTCATCACGTCCTGATAGCAGGTGACCGTCTCGGCGTCGGTGAAGAACAGGCCGAACATGCCGCCGACGTTGTTCACCACCAGCGGGATGTTCTCCGCCTGCGCGGCGTGACGCAGGCCGTCCGCCAGCATTTCTGTCAGCTCACCCAGCGTCTGATGGACGCCCGGCTGCGCCACTTCACTCAGGCAGGCGAAGCCCGCCGCCATGGCGATCGGGTTGCCGGACAACGTCCCGGCCTGGTAAACTGGGCCGGTCGGCGCCAGCGCTTCCATCACGTCGCGACGGCCGCCGAAGGCGCCCACCGGCATACCGCCGCCGATGATTTTACCCAGGCAGGTCAGGTCAGGTTCTACGCCGTAGTAGGCCTGCGCGCCGGCCAGCGCCACGCGGAAACCGGTCATCACCTCATCGATAATCAGCAGCGCGCCGTATTGGTCGCACAGGGCGCGCAGCCCCGGCAGGAAGTCCGGCTGCGGCGGTACGCAGTTCATATTGCCCGCCACCGGCTCGACGATGATACAGGCGATCTCTGATGGGTATTGCTCAAAGGCGCTGCGTACCGAATCCAGATCGTTATAGGTGCAGGTCAGGGTGTGTTTGGCGAAGTCCGCCGGCACGCCCGGCGAGTTCGGCTGGCCGAGGGTCAGCGCGCCGGAACCGGCTTTGACCAGCAGGCAGTCGGCGTGGCCGTGGTAGCAGCCTTCAAACTTGATGATTTTATCGCGCTGGGTGAAGCCGCGCGCCAGGCGGATGGCGCTCATGGTAGCTTCGGTGCCGGAGTTCACCATACGCACCATATCCATCGTCGGCACCAGTTCGGTCACCAGCTCGGCCATTTTTACTTCCATTTCGGTCGGCGCGCCAAAACTCAGGCCGCGTTCGGCGGCGGCAATCACCGCGTTGCGAATGGCAGGGTGGTTATGGCCCAGCACCATCGGGCCCCAGGAGCCGACGTAATCGATATAGGCTTTGCCGTCGGCGTCAAAAAGGTAGGCGCCGTCGGCACGTTCGATAAACAGCGGCACCCCGCCGACGCCGGTAAATGCCCGCACCGGGGAGTTAACCCCGCCGGGGATCAGCTGTTGCGCTTCGGCGTACAGACTTTCGGACTTGCTGTGTAAGCTCATAAATCGGCTCCAGGAATGAATATTGAATGTATTTTACCGGGCTATTCTAGTGGAGTGCGCGCCGTTATGAAACGATCGCCGCTGTGCAATACGGGCGGATGCTGCGTTTCGCGGTTTGTTTACAGAGATGCGCCGCCCGCGTCTTTGGGTTTAAAATGGAAAGTTCTGAGATTTATACCCTAAATAATTCGAGTTGCAGGAAGGCGGCAAGGGCAGGCATTCCGATGAGCTTACTTGGCTAAGTGATTCGGGTGGCTGAGCACCACCAACAAACCTGCAGCTTGAAGTATGGCGGCTATTTATGACTTATTCTTGCCGGTGGTAATCAACCCCTTATGAGCGAGCATCAATCACAACCCCCGTTAGTACTTACTCCGCGCGTGAGGCGCGTTGACAGCGTTCGTCAATTTATTCGTCGCGATAAAACGCCGGTGGCGATCCTGCTGATGGCGGCCCTGGTGGGCGCGCTGGCCGGGCTGTTGGGCGTGGCGTTTGAAAAGTCGGTGGACTGGGTGCAGCAGCAGCGTTTTTCCGCGCTGTCGTACGTCGCCGATGCCTGGTATCTGGTGTGGCCGCTGGCGTTTCTGCTGTCCGCCGCGTTGGCGATGCTGGGCTATTATCTGGTGCGACGCTTTGCGCCGGAGGCCGGCGGGTCGGGCATTCCGGAGATCGAGGGCGCGTTGGAAGAGCTGCGGCCGGTACGCTGGTGGCGGGTGCTGCCGGTAAAATTTGTCGGCGGCATGGGCACGCTGGGCGCCGGCATGGTGCTGGGACGGGAAGGGCCGACGGTGCAGATGGGCGGCAACGTCGGGCGTATGGTGCTGGATATCTTCCGCATTCGCGGCGCCGAGGCGCGCCACTCGCTGCTGGCGACCGGGGCGGCGGCCGGGCTGTCCGCCGCGTTTAATGCGCCGCTGGCGGGGATCCTGTTTATCATCGAAGAGATGCGCCCGCAGTTCCGCTATAACCTGATCTCGATTAAGGCGGTATTTATCGGCGTGATTATGTCGACCGTGGTCTACCAGCTGTGTAATGGCCAGCATGCGGTGATTGAGGTGGGCAAGCTTTCTGCGGCGCCCACTAACACTCTGTGGCTGTATCTGGTGTTGGGAGCGGTGTTCGGCGGCGTCGGCGTGATGTTTAACCGGCTGATTTTCCGGACGCAGGACATGTTCGCCCGCCTGCACGGCGGCGAGCTGCGTAAAATTGTGCTGATGGGCGGCGGGCTGGGCGGTCTGTGCGGCGTTCTGGCGCTGATTCAGCCGGAGGCCGCCGGCGGCGGTTTCGGCCTGATTCCGATTGCGGCGGCGGGCAACTATACCGTCGGCATGCTGATGTTTATCTTTATCGCCCGGATCGTCACCACGCTGCTGTGCTTCGGCTCCGGCGCGCCGGGCGGTATTTTTGCGCCGATGCTGGCGCTGGGCACGCTGTTTGGCACCGCCTTTGGCCTGGCGAGCAGCCATCTTTTCCCGCAGTACGGCATCGAGCCGGGGACGTTCGCCATCGCCGGCATGGGGGCGCTGTTCGCCGCGACGGTGCGTGCGCCGCTGACCGGCATCGTGCTGGTGCTGGAAATGACGGACAACTATCAGCTGATTTTGCCGATGATCATTACCTGCCTGGGCGCGACGCTGGTGGCGCAGTTCCTCGGCGGTCAGCCGCTGTATTCGTCGCTGCTGGCGCGCACGTTGGAAAAGCAGCGGGTGGCGGAGAAAACAGGCAAAGAAAATACAACAAATGCGGTGAATACTTGAACGCAACACTCAGGTATTGGATAATCACGAGTATTAATCAGGTTGCCGGCACCCACCCGAAGTCATACCAGGGAGCCTGATGCTGAATCATGTTGGGAGTTAAGAGTATGAGTGAAGAGACAGCACTGCCCCTGCAATTTACCGAGGCAGCAGCAAACAAGGTGAAATTCCTGATTGCTGATGAAGAAAATCCGAACCTGAAGTTGCGGGTTTACATCACCGGTGGCGGCTGCAGCGGATTCCAATACGGCTTCACTTTTGACGATAAGGTCAACGAAGGCGATATGACCATCGAAAAACAGGGCGTGGCTCTGGTGGTCGACCCGATGAGCCTGCAATATCTGGTTGGCGGCTCGGTGGATTATACCGAAGGTCTGGAAGGGTCGCGCTTTGTGGTGACCAACCCGAACGCTAAGACCACCTGCGGTTGCGGCTCGTCGTTCAGCATCTGATCGGCCGTCTGACCTAAAGAAAAACCCGCCAAACGGCGGGTTTTTTATTGGTTAAATCTATTGTTCGAGAATAAACGCCGGCAGCTTCAGGTGCCAGCGTATGGCCGCCAGCCGGATCAGCAGCGTAATGGTCATGCCCAGCATCATTGCCTGCTGCAGCGGCATGCCGAAGGTGGAGAACGCGGTAGCGTGCACGATGCCGCCGACAATGCAGGCGGTGGCGTAAATTTCCGTCCGCAGGATCATCGGGATTTCGCGCGCCAGCACGTCGCGGATAATGCCGCCGCCGACGCCGGTAATTACGCCCATGCATACCGCCACCAGCGCGCCGCTGCCGGCGGCAAAGGCCTTGTCGACGCCGATGCCGACGAACACCGCCAGCCCGACCGCATCCAGCACCGGCAGCACCCACTTCGGCAGGCGACGCGGCTGACGCACCAGCATCAGCGTCAGCACGCAGGTGATCATCGCCACCACCAAATCGGTGGGGTCCTGCACCCAGAACACCGGGCCGTTAGCCAGCGCCATATCGCGGATGGTGCCGCCGCCGACGGCGGTCACCACCCCGAGCACCAGCACGCCGAAAGGGTCCATTCGCAGCTTACCGGCCAGCAACACGCCGGAGATGGCGAACACCGCGGTGCCGAGAATATCCAGCCAGAACACCAGCATCAGCGGATCTCCGCCAGCTGGCTGCACAGCTGCTGCGCCGCCAGCATAATGCGTGGCCCCGCGCGGTTGAACCAGTCTTCATTCAGCGCAATGACCGGCACCTGCAGCTGCGGCGCCCAGAATGCCTTGACGCTGGCGATCTGTTCGGCGCCGCCGCTGATGACGATCGCCTGCGGCCGACGCGCCAGCACCTGCTCGCGGCCGATTTGCGGCCAGGGCACGCGGCTGTCGGCAAAAATGTTCTCGCCGCCGCACAGGCTCAGCAGCCGGCTTTGCAGCGTCGCGGCGGAGCTGGTGAACAACGGCTGAGTGCCGAACTGCAGCAGCACGCGGCGCGGCGGGTTATCGGCATAGCGGGTCTTCAGCCGGGCGAGCTGCTGGCGCACCTGCGCGGCCGCCTGATGCGCCTGCTCCGGGTGCGGGCTGTAGGCGGCCAGATCGTCCAGCAGGCCGGCGATCTCCTCCGGCGTTTTGGCGTCGGCGTAAAAGATCGGAATGCCGAACGCGGCGATCTGATCCAGCACCCGCTGTGGGTTGCCGCCGCGCCAGGCCAGGATCAGATCCGGCTTGAGCGCCAGGATCCGCTCCAGGTTGACCCCTTGCCACGATGCCACCTGCTCAAGCCGTTTGGCCTGCGGCGGATAATCGGAAAAGGCGCTGACCGCCAGCAGGGTATCCCCCATGCCGGCGGCGTACGCCAGCTCCGTGGTATTGGGCGCCAGGCTGATCACCCGCTGCGCGGCCGCGGCGGGCAGGGACAGCGCCAGCGCCAGCAGCCACGGCAGGCAGCAAAAACGTCGTTTCACCTTAGTCGCGCTTGGCCAGCATCTGCAGCATGGCGTTGACCATCAGCGAGGACTGCTTGGCGGCCACGGTCAGGAACTCGTCGAAGCTCATGTGCGATTCGCTGTCGGCCACGTCGGAGATGGCGCGCACCACCACAAACGGCGTGCCGAACTGGTGACAGACGTGGGCGATCGCCGCCGCTTCCATTTCTACCGCCGCCACGCTCGGGAAGGTGGCGCGAATGCGCGCCAGCGGTTCGGCGCCGTTGATAAAGGCGTCGCCGCTGCAGATCAGGCCGCGCACCGCATTAAGATCCAGCTGGCGGATGCAGTGTTCCGCCAGGGCGATCAGCGCATCGTTGGCGACGAACGCCGCCGGGCAGCCCGCCATCTGGCCTGGTTCATAACCGAACGCGGTGACGTCGGCATCGTGGTAGCGGACCTCTTCGGACACCACGATATCGCCGACTTTCAGCGTGGCGGCCAGACCGCCGGCGGAACCGGTGTTGATCACCAGATCCGGCTGGCAATGCTCCAGCAGCAGGGTGGTGCCCATCGCCGCAGAGACTTTACCGATGCCGGACTTCAGCAGCGCGACCTCCACCCCGTTGATCTGGCCGGTGTAAATTTCACAGCCCGCGCGCTGGATGGTCTGACGGTTTTCGATTTGATCGCGCAGCAGGGTAACTTCCTGCTCCATGGCGCCGATGATGCCTACTTTCATAAATAATACTCGCTGATAGGGGGAAGAAGTGCCGCATAGTCTATCATGGCTGTTAAACAGAGATAATCCATTGCATCCGCCGTGCGGAATTGCTATCACGGAGGCAGACGCGCCAGGGCCAAAACAGGAGAGCCGCAGATGTCCGGGATCGACTTTAAACAGAAAATCAGCTTTCAGCGCCCGTTCAGCAATCCGATCGTGGCGGAGCAGGAGTACGATATTGTCCGCCAGTTCGAAAGCGATCGCGGACGGATCGTCAACTCGGCGGCGATTCGCCGGCTGCAGCAGAAAACCCAGGTCTTCCCGCTGGAGCGCAACGCGGCGGTGCGCAGCCGGCTAACCCACTCGATGGAAGTGCAGCAGGTGGGGCGGCACATTGCCAAAGAGATCCTCAACCGCTTTAAGCAAGAGCAGCGTATTGATGCGCTCGGCCTGACCAACCTGCTGGATCCGTTTGAAAGCATCGTTGAAATGGCCTGCCTGATGCATGATATCGGCAACCCGCCGTTTGGCCACTTCGGCGAGTCGGCGATCAACGACTGGTTCAGCCAGCGGCTCGATCCGGACAGCTGCGGCAGCGAGCCGAGCAGCCAGGACGGCTGCCAGGTTGAGGTGCTGCGCCTGCGTGAAGGGGACGGTGATCTGAACCGGCTGCGCAGCCGCATCCGCCACGATCTGAGCCATTTTGAAGGCAACGCGCAGGCGATCCGGCTGGTGCATACGCTGCTGAAACTGAACCTGACCTATGCCCAGGTGGGCTGCATCCTGAAATATACCCGCCCGGCGTATTGGGCGCAGGCTATCCCCACCAGCCACAGCTACCTGATGAAAAAGCCGGGTTTTTATCTGGCGGAGGAGGCGTTTGTCGACCGCCTGCGGCGTGAGTTGCAGATGGGGGAGTTCGACCGTTTCCCGCTGACCTATATCATGGAGGCCGCCGATGATATTTCTTATTGCATCGCCGATCTGGAAGACGCGGTGGAAAAAAACATTTTCACCGTCGAGCAGCTTTACCACTATTTGAGCCAGGAGTGGGGGACGGTAGAGTCGGGCGATCTGTTTGATAAAACGGTGGCCGGCGCGTTTGGCAAAATAGCGCAGGGCGGCGCGCGGCGCAGTTCGGAAGATCAGTTCTTTATGTACCTGCGGGTATTTACCGTTGCTAAACTGGTGCCTCATGCCGCCGGGCGTTTTATTGATAATCTGGACGCCATTTATCAGGGCAACTTTAATCAGGCGCTGCTGGAGGATTTCAGCCCGGCGTACCGGCTGCTGAAAGTATTTAAAAAGGTGGCGTCTAAATACGTCTTCAACCACCCGGAGGTGGAGCAGCTGGAGCTGCAGGGCTACCGCGTTATCAGCGGCCTGCTGGATATCTACAGCCCGCTGCTGGCGATGTCGCAGGCAGACTTCAGCCAACTGGTGCAGGAAGACAGCCATCGTGATTTCCGGATGGAGACGCGGCTGTTCCATAAACTCTCCACCAAGCATCGGCTGGCTTATATTGAAGCCGTCGAGGGGATACAGTATTTATCCCCGGAGCAGCGGGAGATCCGCGAATATTATTTCCGCGCGCGGCTGCTGCAGGATTATATCAGCGGTATGACCGACCTTTACGCCTATGATGAATATCGCCGTTTAATGGCGGCGGAATAACGCTGGCGCCACCCCCTTCCTTATCCGACCGCGTCCTTGCCGGCGCGGTTTATTATTTAGAGAAGTGTAAAGACGAGGAATAATTTTTTACGCTTCTCAATACTCCGCGGCTGAACTTCAGGTTATTAATAGGTTCTCATTGTGTACAACAAGCGCGATACCCTGCGGCGCCTGCTGAATGGGGTATGTCCCTGCATTGACCGACTTTATAGAGACACACAGATGAAAAAAACCGCATTAGTTCTGAGCGCCCTGGCTTTCAGTATGGGCATGGCCCTTGGCCCGGCAAACGCTTCCGCCGCAGAGACGGCCTCCGCCAGCACGCCGTCGACGCAGTTGCCAAGCCTGGCGCCGATGCTGGAAAAGGTGATGCCGTCGGTGGTCAGCATCAACGTGGAAGGCAGCGCCGCCGTTAATACGCCGCGTATGCCGCAGCAGTTCCAGCAGTTCTTTGGCGAGGATTCGCCGTTCTGTCAGGATGGATCGCCGTTCCAGGGCTCGCCGATGTGTCAGGGCGGGGCGGGCGGTGAGAGCGCCAAAAGAGAGCTTTAAGGCGCTGGGGGCCGGGGTGGTGATCGATGCGGCGAAGGGCTACGTGGTGACCAACAACCACGTGGTGGACAACGCCAACAAGATCCAGGTGCAGCTGAGCGACGGCGCCGCTTTGATGCCAAGATCATCGGTAAGGATCCGCGTTCCGATATTGCGCTGATCCAGCTGAAGAACTTCAAGAACCTCACCGCGATCAAAATGGCGGATTCCGATCGGCTGCGGGTCGGCGACTACACGGTGGCGATCGGCAACCCTTACGGTCTGGGTGAAACCGCCACTTCCGGCATCGTTTCGGCGCTGGGCGCAGCGGCCTGAACCTGGAAAACTACGAAAACTTTATCCAGACCGATGCGGCGATCAACCGCGGTAACTCCGGCGGTGCGCTGGTGAACCTGAACGGCGAGCTGATCGGCATCAACACCGCGATCCTGGCGCCGGACGGCGGCAATATCGGTATTGGCTTCGCCATTCCGAGCAATATGGTGAAAAGCCTGACGGCGCAGATGGTGCAATACGGCCAGGTCAAACGCGGCGAGCTGGGGATTATGGGCACCGAGCTGAACTCGGAGCTGGCGCAGGCGATGAAGGTTGACGCCCAGCGCGGCGCCTTTGTCAGCCAGGTGATGCCGAAGTCCTCTGCCGCCAAGGCGGGCATCAAGGCGGGCGATGTGATCGTGACCATGAACGGTAAAGCCATCTCCAGCTTCGCCTCGTTCCGCGCGCAGATCGGCACGTTGCCGGCCGGCAGTAAAATGTCGCTGGGGATTATCCGCGACGGCAAGCGGTGACCGTGGATGTGACGCTGGAGCAGAGCAAACAGACGCAGGTCGACGCCGGCAATATCAACGCCGGCATCGAGGGGCCGAACTGAGCAACGTGCAGGCCGGCAACCATAAAGGGGTCAGGGTTGACAGCGTGAAGGCCGGCAGCGCCGCCGCCAGCATCGGCCTGAAGAAAGGCGACGTGATCCTGGGGGTCAACCAGCAGCCGGTGCAGAACCTGGGCGAGCTGCGCAAAATCATCGACAGCAAGCCGCCGGTTCTGGCGCTGAACATCCTGCGCGGCGACAGCACGCTGTACCTGCTGATGCAGTAATCTGTCTCCGTTCTCTTCTCAAACAGGCACGCTGCGGCGTGCCTTTTTCGTGTTGCTAAATTGTGAAGCCTGCCACAACTCCCGGCGCTGCCGAAACGCTTTGGGCATCTGCACAATGTGCCGCTCCCGGCGCGTCGGTATGCTGGGCGATTATCTAAAATCGGGTTGGGGCGAATTGAATGGCGGAATACCATCTTGACGGCAAGCTGGCGCAGGAAATCGTGGCGCGCACCATGCAAATCATTGACGGCAACGTCAATGTGATGGACGCGCGCGGCAGAATCATCGGCAGCGGCGACCGTGAGCGGGTCGGCGAGCTGCACGAAGGGGCGCTGCTGGTACTGTCGCAGGCCCGGGTGGTGGATATCGATGAGGCCGTGGCCCGCCATCTGCACGGCGTGCGGCCGGGCATCAATCTGCCGCTGCGCATCGACGGCAGCATCGTCGGGGTTATCGGCCTGACCGGAAATCCGGCGCAGCTGCGCCAATACGGCGAACTGGTGTGCATGGCGGCCGAAATGATGCTGGAGCAGGCGCGGCTGATGCACCTGCTGGCGCAGGACAGCCGCTTCCGCGAAGAGCTGGTGCTGAACCTGATCCGCGCGGAGGCGCTGTCGCCGGCGCTGATGGAGTGGGCGCAGCGGCTGGGTATCGATCCGGAGGAGCCGCGCGTGGCGGCGGTGGTTGAGGTGGACAGCGGGCAGCTGGGCGTCGACAGCGCAATGGCGGAACTGCAGCAGCTGCAGGCGCTGCTGACGCTGCCGGAGCGCGACAACCTGATAGCCATCGTCTCGCTCAGTGAAATGGTGGTGCTGAAGCCGGCGCTTAACGGCCACGGCCGCTGGGACGCCGAAGACCACCGCCGCCGGGTGGAAAACCTGTTGTCGCGCATGAAAGAGAGCAGCCGCCTGCGGGTGCGGGTGGCGCTGGGCAATTACTTTACCGGGCCGGGCAGTATCGCCCGCTCCTACCGCACCGCGCGCACCACCATGGCGGTGGGCAAGCAGCGCATGTTCGAGCAGCGCGCCTACTACTACCAGGATTTAATGCTGCCGGTGCTGTTAGACAGCCTGCGCGGCGGCTGGCAGGCGGACGAGCTGGTCAGGCCGCTGGCGCGCCTGAAGGCGATGGACGGCAACGGCCTGCTGCGGCGCACCCTCAGCGCCTGGTTTTTGAATAACGTGCAGCCGAGCGCCACCGCCAAGGCGCTGTACATTCACCGCAACACGCTGGAATACCGCCTGAACCGCATCTCCGAACTGACCGGCCTCAACCTGTCGAGCTTTGACGCCCGCTTGCTGCTGTATATCGGCCTGCAGCTGGACGAATAGCTCAGGTGACCGGCGCCGGGTTGAACACCGCCAGCGCATTATGTAATCCCCATCGATCCGACCAGGTTTTCTTGCGCCCGCTGGCGATGGCCAATATCAGCTCAAACAGCTGCCAGCCCACCTGCTCGATGGTGGCCTCGCCCTTGGCGATGCTGCCGGCGTCGATATCCATCAGATCGTGCCAGCGCTCGGCCAGCGCGCTGTGGGTCGCCATTTTGATGACCGGCACGGCGGTCAGGCCGTACGGCGTGCCGCGCCCGGTGGTGAACACCTGCAGAGTGATGCCGGAGGCCAGCTGCTGGGTGCCGCAGACGAAGTCGCTGGCGGGCGTGGCGGCGAAGATCAGGCCGCGCCTGCTCGGGCGCTGGCCGGGGGAGAGCACTTCGACAATCGCGCTGGCGCCGGACTTGGCGATCGACCCCAGCGCCTTTTCCACCACGTTCGCCAGCCCGCCTTTTTTATTGCCGGGCGATGGATTGGCGCTGCGGTCGGTCTGGCCCTGACTGAGGTAATCGTCGTACCAGCGCATCTCCTCCAGCAGGCGCCGGCCCACTTCCTGGTCGGCGACGCGCGGCGTCAGCAGATGAATGGCGTCACGCACCTCCGTCACTTCCGAGAACATTACCGTCGCGCCGCAGCGCACCAGCAGATCGGAGGCGAAGCCCACCGCCGGGTTGGCGGTGACGCCGGAGAAAGCGTCGCTGCCGCCGCACTGCATACCGACCACCAGCTCTGACGCCGGGCAAGGCTCGCGTCGGCGCTGATTGAGCTTGCGCAGATGCCGTTCCGCCAGCGCCAGAATATCGTCTACCATCGATTTAAAGCCGATATGCTTCTCATCCTGCAGACGCACGATCTGCCCGGCGTCCAGCGAAATTGGCTGCACATCCGGGGTGCCCTGCAGCAGCCGCTCCGGCTGCAGTTTTTCGCAGCCGAGGCCGACCACCATCACCTCGCCGCCGAAATTGGGGTTAAGCGCCAGATTATGGATGGTGCGGATCGGCACCACCGCGGCGGGCGCGTTGATGGCGACGCCGCAGCCGTAAAGGTGATTCAGCGCCACCACGCCGTCCACGTTAGGGTATTGCGGCAGCAGGTCGCGTTCGATGATTTTCACCACGAAGTCGACCACGCCGGCGACGCAGTGCACGCTGGTGGTAATCCCCAGCAGGTTTTTCGTGCCGACGCTGCCGTCGGCGTTGCGGTAGCCGTCGAAGGTGTAGCCCTCAAGCGGCGGTAATGGCGGCGGCACGCGGTTAGCCAGCGGCAGGCTGTCCAGCGCCGGCGCCGCCGGCAGCGTGACCAGCGATTCATCAATCCAGCCGCCGCGCAGGATATCGCGCTGCGCATAGCCGATCGTCTCGCCGTAGCGAATAATCGCCTCGCCGGCGGCGATATTAATTAATGCCGTCTTGTGTCCCTGCGGCACGTGTTCAATTAACCGTAAGCCGCAGGGAAATAGCGTTCCTTTGGCTAATCCCTGCGGATTAACCACGATGGCGACATTATCATTGGCGTGAACCTTTATATATAACGGCGCGTCGTGACGGGTATTTATTTCAGACATTCCAACCTCACTTGCCTTCATTATTATTTTTGCTGCGAGATTAATCGGCAGATGTGCTCACCTAATCAGTATAGGTTTAGCTATCAGACGGCGACATTATGCAAATGACCGGTATTACGCGGCGACGGCGCTCAATTCTTTGGCATTGCGCCAACGGCGCGTGAGGCCGATCACGGCCCGGCGGGGTTTCGTGAGCCGTCCGGCGTTATCTTGGGCAGATGCCCCAAACTAACGGCCA
Source organism: Serratia rubidaea (assembly GCA_901472405.1). Classification (GTDB taxonomy): domain Bacteria; phylum Pseudomonadota; class Gammaproteobacteria; order Enterobacterales; family Enterobacteriaceae; genus Serratia_B; species Serratia_B rubidaea. Next base: position 816,663 of record LR590463.1, read on the forward strand.
TATCGTGCCGATCCTTGGAATATTGCCCGATGAGCTTCGTAAATGAGCTGCATATACTTTTCGCAGAGCAAAATTATTGGGCTTTGATATTACCGCAACGGAATTAATCGCACTGCTCACAGGTGAGGTTTATTTAATTCAACCCATATTCGTTCTGAGATATTCATGCAGTTCAGGATGAAGATAGCACCCGCTAGATTCAGGAGAACACCATGTCAACAATCAGTTCCGCAACCGGCGCAATAAAAAGAACCAATACGCGCTATTGGATTGTGGTGATGCTGTTTATCGTCACGTCATTCAACTACGGCGACCGCGCTACGCTGTCGATCGCCGGCTCGTCAATGGCTCAGGATATCGGGCTGGATCCGGTCGGGATGGGCTATATCTTCTCCGCCTTTTCCTGGGCGTATGTTATCGGCCAGATCCCCGGCGGCTGGCTGCTCGACCGCTTCGGTTCAAAGCGCGTCTATTTCTGGAGCATCTTTATCTGGTCGCTGTTCACCCTGCTGCAGGGCTTTGTCGATATCTTCAGCGGCTTCGGCATTGTGGTGGCGCTGTTCGCCCTGCGTTTTCTGGTCGGGCTGGCGGAGGCGCCGTCGTTCCCGGGCAACAGCCGCATCGTCGCCGCCTGGTTCCCCGCCCATGAGCGCGGCACCGCGGTGGCGATTTTCAACTCGGCGCAGTATTTCGCCACGGTGATCTTCGCGCCGATTATGGGCTGGCTGACGCACGCCGTCGGTTGGTCGCACGTGTTCTTCTTTATGGGCGGGCTGGGGATCGTACTGAGCTTTGTCTGGCTGAAGGTGGTGCACAACCCGAAGGATCATCCGCGCATCAATCAGGCTGAACTCGACTATATCGAGGCCGGCGGCGCGTTGACCAATATGGATCAGCAACAGCCGCAGGCGCAGCCGGTGAAAGGTGAGAAATGGCAGCAGATCAAACAGCTGCTGCGCTCGCGCATGATGGTCGGCGTCTATATCGGCCAGTACTGCATCAACGCGCTGACCTACTTCTTTATCACCTGGTTCCCGGTCTATCTGGTGCAGGCGCGCGGCATGTCGATCCTGAAAGCCGGCTTTGTCGCCTCGGTGCCGGCCATCTGCGGCTTTGCCGGCGGCGTGCTGGGCGGGGTGATCTCCGACTATCTGATGCGCCGCACCAACTCGCTGACCTTCTCGCGCAAGGCGCCGATCGTGATCGGCATGCTGCTGTCGATGTCGATGATTTTCTGTAACTACGTGAGTGCCGAATGGATGGTGGTCGGCATTATGGCGGTGGCGTTCTTCGGCAAGGGCTGGGGGCGCTGGGCTGGGCGGTGATGGCCGATACCGCGCCGAAGGAGATCAGCGGCCTGAGCGGCGGGCTGTTCAATATGTTCGGCAATATTTCCGGCATCGTTACGCCGATCGCCATCGGCTACATCATCGGCACCACCGGCTCATTCAACGGCGCGCTGCTGTACGTTGGTATCCATGCGCTGCTGGCGGTGGTCAGCTATCTGTTTATCGTCGGTGAAATCAAACGCATCGAACTGCAACCAGTGACGCGGGAGGCATGATGAGCGATACGCAGAGTACGCCAACCATCACCGCCATGCGCGTGATCCCGGTCGCCGGCTATGACAGCATGCTGCTGAATATCGGCGGCGCCCACGGCGCCTATTTTACCCGCAATATCGTGGTGCTGACCGACAGCGCCGGCCACACCGGCGTGGGCGAAGCGCCGGGCGGCGAGGTGATTTACCAGACCCTGACGGCGGCGATGCCGCAGGTGGTGGGGCAGCAGGTGGCGCGGATGAACAGCCTGGTGCACGCGCTGCACGGCGGTAACCAGTCGGCGGATTTCGACGCCTTCGGCAGCGGCGCCTGGACGTTTGAGCTGCGGGTCAATGCGGTGGCGGCGCTGGAGGCCGCGCTGCTCGATCTGCTGGGGCAATGTCTCGGCGTACCGGTGGCGGAGCTGCTCGGCCCCGGCAAACAGCGCGATGCGGTGACAGTATTGGGCTATCTGTTCTATATCGGCGACCGCCGGCGCACCGATTTGCCGTATCAGGCCGGCGAGCAGGGCGGCCACCCGTGGTATCACCTGCGCCATCAGGCGGCGATGGACGCGGCGGCGATCGTCGAGCTGGCGGCGGCGGTGCAGGATCGCTACGGCTTTAAGGATTTCAAACTCAAGGGCGGCGTACTGCCGGGCGAGCAGGAGATCGAGGCGGTGCGCGCGCTGGCGCAGCGCTTCCCGCAGGCGCGCATCACCGTCGATCCCAACGGCGCCTGGCGGCTGGATGAGGCCATCGCGCTGTGCCGGGGCATGAACGGCATCCTGAGCTATGCGGAAGATCCGTGCGGCGCGGAGCAGGGCTTTTCCGGCCGCGAAGTGATGGCGGAGTTTCGTCGGGCGACCGGGCTGCCGGTGGCGACCAATATGATCGCCACCAACTGGCGGGAGATGCGTCACGCCACGCAGCTGCAGGCGGTGGATATCCCGTTGGCGGATCCGCACTTCTGGACGATGTCCGGCGCGGTGCGGGTGGCGCAGCTGTGCGATGAATGGGGGCTGACCTGGGGCTGCCACTCCAATAATCACTTCGATATCTCGCTGGCGATGTTTACCCACGTCGGCGCGGCGGCGCCGGGCCACCCGACCGCTATCGACACCCACTGGATCTGGCAGGAAGGCCAGCATCTGACCAAAAACCCATTGCAAATCGTCGACGGCAGCATTGCGCTGCCTGACGCGCCGGGCCTCGGCATTGAGCTGGACTGGCAGGCGCTGGAACAGGCGCACCGGCTGCACCAGACGCTGCCGAGCGGGGCGCGCAACGATGCGTTGGCGATGCAGTACCTGGTGCCCGGCTGGCGCTTTGACCGCCAGCGCCCGGCGTTCGGCCGTTGATTTCACTCTGAAAGGACAGACTTATGACCACGTTTCACAGCGCTCCAAAGATTATCGCCATGCAGGTGGTGCCGGTTGCCGGCCATGACAGCATGCTGCTGAATCTGAGCGGCGCCCACGCGCCGTTTTTCACCCGTAATATCGTCATTTTGCAGGATAACGCCGGCCATACCGGCGTCGGCGAAGTGCCGGGCGGCGAAAAGATTCGCCAGACGCTGGAGGACGCGCAGCCGCTGGTGGTGGGGAAAACGCTCGGCGAATATAAAAATGTGATGACGGCGGTGCGTCAGCGCTTCGCCGATCGCGATGCGGCGGGCCGCGGCCAGCAGACGTTTGACCTGCGCACCACTATCCACGTGGTGACCGGCATCGAAGCGGCGATGCTCGATCTGCTGGGGCAGTTCCTGGAGGTGCCGGTGGCGGCGCTGCTGGGGGACGGGCAGCAGCGCGAGTCGGTGGAGATGCTCGGCTATCTGTTCTACATCGGCGACCGCCGGAAAACCCCGCTGCCGTATCAGAGCCAGCCGGACGACGCCTGCGACTGGTACCGGCTGCGCCATGAAGAGGCGCTGACGCCGCAGGCGGTGGTGCGCCTGGCGGAAGCCGCCTACGAGAAATACGGCTTTAACGACTTCAAACTGAAAGGCGGCGTGCTGGCCGGCGACGAGGAGGCCGACGCGGTCACCGCGCTGGCGGAGCGTTTCCCGCAGGCGCGCATTACGCTCGATCCCAACGGCGCCTGGTCGCTGGCAGAGGCGATCCGGCTGGGCCAGCGGCTGCGCCACGTGCTGGCCTACGCCGAGGATCCGTGCGGCGCCGAGCAGGGCTTCTCCGGCCGTGAAGTGATGGCGGAGTTCCGCCGCGCCACTGGCCTGCCGACCGCCACCAATATGATCGCCACCGACTGGCGCCAGATGCACCATACGCTGCAGCTGCAGTCGGTGGATATTCCGCTGGCGGATCCGCACTTCTGGACGATGCAGGGATCGGTGCGGGTGGCGCAGCTGTGTCACGAGTTCGGCCTGACCTGGGGATCCCACTCCAACAACCACTTTGACATCTCGCTGGCGATGTTCACCCACGTGGCCGCCGCCGCGCCGGGCGATATCACCGCCATCGATACCCACTGGATCTGGCAGGAGGGCAACCAGCGTCTGACGCGCGAGCCGCTGACCATCCGCCGGCGGCCGCGTGGCGGTGCCGCAGAAGCCGGGGCTGGGCATTGAGCTGGACCACGATCGCCTGATGAAGGCGCATGAGCTGTATAAAACCCACGGCCTCGGCGCGCGTGATGACGCCATGGGCATGCAGTATCTGGTGCCGGGCTGGGACTTCGATAACAAACGCCCGTGCCTGGTGCGCTAAACCGTCTTTTCACTCTCTTAACGTAAAGGATACGCCATGAACCGTTGTCACAACCGCTTTCGTCAGTCTCTGCAGCAGGGGGAAACCCTGATCGGCTGTTGGTCGGCGCTGGGCAATCCGATCTCGACCGAAGTGCTGGGACTGGCCGGTTTCGACTGGCTGGTGCTGGACGGCGAGCATGCGCCGAATGATATCACCACCTTTGTGCCGCAGCTGATGGCGCTGAAGGGCAGCAGCAGCGCGGCGGTGGTGCGGCCGCCCTGCAATGAACCGGTGATTATCAAGCGCCTGCTGGATATCGGTTTTTTTAACTTTCTGATCCCGTTTGTCGAGAGCGAAGAGCAGGCATTGCAGGCGGTGGCGTCGACGCGCTACCCGCCGGCCGGCATCCGCGGCGTGTCGGTCTCCCACCGCAGCAACGGCTACGGCACGGTCAGCGATTACTTCAGCACCGTGAATGACCATATCAGCGTGCTGGTGCAGATCGAATCGCAGGCGGGCATCGACCATCTGGACGCCATCGCGGCGGTGGACGGCGTCGACGGCATTTTCGTCGGCCCGGGCGATCTGTCCGCCGCGCTGGGCTATCTCGGCCAGCCGAACCATCCGGAGGTACAGGCGGCGATCCGGCATATCTTTGCGCGCGCGGCGGAGGCGGGCAAACCGAGCGGCATTCTGGCGCCGGCCGAAGCCGATGCGCGCCGCTACCTGGAGTGGGGCGCGACCTTTGTCGCCGTCGGCAGCGATCTGGGCGTGCTGCGTGGTGCGACGCAGGCGCTGTGCGACCGTTTTAAATCTGGTGTGAAATAAGGAGCAGAAGATGAAAATTGGATTTATCGGCCTGGGCATTATGGGCAAACCGATGAGCAAGAACCTGCTGAAAGCCGGCTATGCGCTGGTGGTGCTGAATCATCGGGCGGCTACCACCGCGGAACTGACCGAGCTGGGCGCGGAGAGCGCCGATACGCCGAAGGCGGTTGCGGCGCAGTGCGACATCGTGATCACCATGCTGCCCAACTCGCCGCAGGTGCAGGAGGTAGTGCTGGGGGAAAACGGCGTGATCGAAGGCGCCCGGCCGGGCACGGTGGTGATCGATATGAGTTCGATCGCGCCGCTGGCCAGCCGGGAAATCAGCGCCAGACTGGCGGAAAAGCAGGTGGCGATGCTGGATGCGCCGGTCAGCGGCGGCGAGCCGAAGGCGATTGACGGCACGCTGTCGGTGATGGTCGGCGGCGAGAAGGCGGTGTTTGACCGCTGCTATGAGGTGATGAAAGCGATGGCCGGCTCGGTGGTGCATACCGGCGAGATCGGCGCCGGCAACGTGACCAAACTGGCAAACCAGGTGATCGTCGCGCTGAACATCGCCGCGATGTCGGAAGCGCTGGTGCTGGCGACCAAGGCCGGCGTCGACCCGGAGCGGGTCTATCAGGCGATCCGCGGCGGGCTGGCGGGCAGCACGGTGCTGGACGCCAAGGCGCCGATGGTGCTGGCGCGCAATTTCAAACCGGGGTTCCGCATCGAATTGCATATCAAGGATCTGGCCAACGCGCTGGACACCTCGCACGGCATCGGTGCGCAGCTGCCGCTGACCTCGGCGGTGATGGAGATGATGCAGGCGCTGCGGGTCGACGATCTGGGCGGGGCGGATCACAGCGCTTTAGCCTGCTATTACGAGAAATTGGCTAAAGTCCAAGTCACCAGTTAGGGATTGCGCAGGCAGCTTATGAAAATAGTGATCGCGCCGGATTCATATAAAGAGAGTTTATCCGCGCTGGCGGTGGCCAACTGCATTGAGGAGGGATTCCGCGAGATTTTCCCCGCCGCGGAGTTCGTTAAACTGCCGCTGGCCGACGGCGGGAAGGAACGGTGGAAGCGATGGTGGCGGCGACCGGCGGGCGGATTATCACGGTAGATGTGACCGGGCCGCTCGGTGAGGTCACGCCGGCGTTTTTCGGCCTGTCCGGCGACGGACGCAGCGCGTTTATCGAGATGGCGGCGGCCAGCGGGCTGGAGCGGCTGCCCGCCGGGCAGCGCAACCCGCTGAAAACCACCTCCTACGGCACCGGAGAGCTGATCCGCTGCGCGCTGGAGCACGGCGTCAGGCACTGCATTATCGGCATTGGCGGCAGTGCGACCAATGACGGCGGCGCCGGCATGGTGCAGGCGCTGGGGGCGCGGCTGCTGGATGAGCGCGGCGAGGAGATCGGTTTCGGCGGCGCCGCGCTGGCGACGCTGGCGCAGATCGACCTCAGCCGGCTGGATGCGCGTATCGGCCGCTGCCGGTTTGAGGTGGCTTGTGATGTGACCAACCCGCTGACCGGCCCGGAGGGCGCTTCCGCCATTTTCGGCCCGCAGAAGGGAGCGACGCCGCAGATGGTGGCGGAGCTGGACGGCGCGCTGGGCCATTATGCGCAGGTGATCAAGCGCACGCTGGGGGTGGACGTGGAGCAGGTGCCCGCGCCGGTGCGGCCGGCGGCATGGGAGCCGGACTGCTGGCGTTTTGCCGGGCGGAACTGCGTCAGGGGATTGAGATCGTCACCGAGGCGCTGGGGCTGGACGCGCTGGTGCGCGACGCGACGCTGGTGATCACCGGCGAAGGGCGCATCGACAGCCAGAGCATCAAAGGCAAGGTGCCGATTGGCGTGGCGCGGGTCGCCAAACGCTACGGCAAGCCGGTGATCGGCATCGCCGGCAGCCTGAGCGACGACGTCGGCGTGGTGCATCAGCACGGGGTGGACGCGGTGTTCAGCGTGCTGTACCGCATCTGCACGCTGGAGGAGGCGCTGCATGACGCCGCCGACAACGTGCGGGCGACGGCGCGCAATATCGCCGCGACGCTGAAGATGGCGCAGGGGCAGTAACGGCGGCCTCTTCCTGTGGGGGAGAGGCCGCACGCTGACGCTTAGCCCAGGTGTTTTCTGGCCGCTTCGCTGACCAGTTCGATTTCATCCAGCAGTTCCAGCCACTCCGGCTCCAGATCGCCGATGGCGACGCCCTGACGCAGCTGCTGTTCAATGTAGAAGCAGAGCTGTTTCAGCCGCGGCACGCCGCTGTAGCTGCAGCTGCCGTGCAGTTTGTGGATCAGATCCAGCAGCGTATCGTCCTGCGCGCCGTCCAGCACCGCCTGCACCCGTTCTCTCACCTGCGGCAGGAAGTCGAGCAGCATTTGCAGCAGATCGCGCGCCAGATCCTGCTTATTGGCCGCCTGACGTAGTGCCAGCGACCAGTCCAGCGACGCCAGCGGCTCCGCGTTCGCCGGCGGCGTCGCGGCCTCTGCCTCCTGCGCGCCGCTGTGGTAGCGCGACAGGACGCGGGTCAGCATCGCTTCGTCGATCGGCTTCGCCAGATAGTCGTCCATGCCGGCCTGCAGCAGATGCTCGCGTTCGCCGCTGACCGCATGGGCGGTGACCGCGACGATCGGCGTGGAGTTATGGTGCGGCAGCTGGCGGATCAGCTCGCTGGTGCGGATGCCGTCGATATTCGGCATCTGGATATCCATCAGAATCAGATCCAGCACGTTGTCGCGCGCCAGCGCAATGGCCTCTTCGCCGCTTTCGCACAGCAGCGTTTTTTCCACCTGTTCCGCCAGCAGGGTGCCGATCAGCTTCAGGTTGGCCGGGTTGTCGTCCACCGCCATCACGGTCAGCGGCAGGCGGTTGCGCGCCGGGGCGGCCAGCTCCTGACGCGGCGTTTCCATGCGCAGCAGCGGGAACAGGCGGGTGCTGGTGATCGGCTTGACCAGGCAGCCCACCGCGCCCTGTTCTTTCAGCAGTTCGGCGTCGATCTGCGACTGGTACGGCAGGGCCAGAATCACCCGTCCGGCGTAGTTGAGCGCCTTCAGCAGTTTGTCCTGATGCTGCGCCATGTTGTCGCGGAACGGGATCGGCACGCCCACCAGCATAAAGTCGTAATTATCGCCGGGCAGCTGGCCGAGGGTCGGCGAATGGGTGACGACCAGCGGCGTGGCGTTAAGCATATTCAGCGTCGCCTGCGCCGCCGTCGGGTTGGATTCGATATAGGCCAGCGTCTTGCCGCTCAGTTCCGGCAGGCACGGCTGGCGGGTCAGCATATCTTCATTCAGGTCCAGGGTAATATGGAACCAGAAGGTAGAGCCGCGGTTGAGCTGGCTGTGGAAACAGATATCGCCGTTCATCTCTTTCACCAGCTTCTGGGTGATGACCAGCCCGAGGCCGGTGCCGCCGTGGCGGCGCGAGATGCTGGCGTCCGCCTGGCGGAACGCCTGGAACAGCTGCGACTGCTGGCGTTCGGAGATGCCGATGCCGGTGTCGTGGATCTGCACCTCCAGCTCGACCTGATGCTCCAGCTGGTTGCGCAGCTCCACCCGGATATCGATATTGCCGGTTTCGGTAAATTTGACCGCGTTGCCCAGCAGGTTGGTGATCACCTGCTGCAGGCGCAGCGAGTCGCCGATCACCTGCTCCGGCACGTCGTTGTGGACGTCGAGCGTCAGCTCCAGCCCTTTTTCATGGGCGGACGGCGCCAGCAGTACGATCACTTCATCCAGCGTTTCGCGCAGCGCGAACGGGATGTGCTCCAGCACCAGCTTGCCGGCCTCCAGCTTGGAGAAGTCCAGCACGTCGTTGATGATGGTCAGCAGGTTGTTTGCCGAGCGCTCGATGGTCTGCAGATAGTCGTTCTGGGTGGCGCTCAGCTCGGTTTTTAGCATCTGGCGGGTAAAGCCGATAACGCCGTTCAGCGGGGTGCGCAGCTCGTGCGACATATTGGCCAGAAACTCGGATTTAATACGCGCGGCTTCCTGCGCGCGCTTTTTCGCCAGATCCAGTTCGACGTTCTGGATCTCCATCTGCTCCAGCGTTTCACGCAGGTCGAACGTCGCCTGATCGATATTCTGCTGCATCTCTTCGTGATAGGCGGTCAGCGACATCGCCATGGAGTTGATGCCGTTTTTCAGCATATGCAGTTCACCGAGCATAAAGCCCTCCACCCGGCTGTCGAGCTGGCCGCGGCGGATGCGGTCGACGGTGTTGACCATGTTGCGGATCGGCCCGGTGACGTCGCGCATCAGCCGGTAGGCGAACAGGATGGCGATACACATGCACAGCAGCAACAGCAGCGTGGAGACAAACACCTCTTTGTACTGCTGCAGGCGCACCGACTGCAGGTCCAGCTCGATGGCCACATAGCCGAGGTTATTGTCGCCGTGCGCGCTGCTTTCGGCTGACTCGTCGGGATATTGGTTCTCCGACAGGATCGGCGTGCGCAGGATCAGCGAGTCGCCGCGGCGCGTCAGCATCAGATCGGTGGGCAATGGCACACCTTTCGGGATCTGCAACTGGGCGAAATTATGGTGATAATTGGAGGTGACAAACAGGTTGTTCTGCGCGTCGAACACCGTGATGGAGCGTACGATATCGGAGTGACGGCGGTGCAGCAGGCTGACCAGCTGGCGCACCGACTCGCGGCTGCGGAAGGTCATGCCGTATTCGCTGGCGACGGCGAGCGGCTCGATAATGCTGGCGCCGGCGTCCACCAGCTGTTCCTGCAGCTCATTATAACGGTGCACGACGAAGAAGGTACTGAGCAGCAGGCCGATCAATAATGTAGGGGCCAGAATCAATATCATCATGCGCGCGCGCAGGCTGTATTTGGTCATGGGATTCCAATGTGGGAGAATTGCGCTAATCCTAGCTTAATGAACCAGCAACCGACAATTTTATGGCGCAATTCTACTCTCCCAAACGCCGCGTGACGACCCGGCAGAACACACAAATCTTCACCGTGACGGTGAGCGACCTCGATCCCTTCGGCCAGGGCGTGGCGCGCCACAACGGTAAAGCGGTGTTTATCCCGGGCGTGCTGCCGGGCGAACAGGCGGAAATTCAGCTGACGGAAGACAAGCGTCAGTTCGCCAAAGGCAAGCTGAAACGCCTGCTGACCCGCAGCCCGCAGCGGGTGGAGCCGCGCTGTCCGCACTTTGGCGTCTGCGGCGGCTGCCAGCAGCAGCATGCGGATGAAAGCCTGCAGCAGCAAAGCAAATTGGCGGCGTTGGGGCGGATGATTGCCCGCGAAACCGGCGTCAGCGTGCCGCCGGAAGCGGTGATCGCCGGGCCGCAATACGGCTATCGTCGGCGCGCGCGTCTGGGGCTGATGTGGCAGCCGAAGCAGCAGACCCTGCAGATGGGCTTTCGTCAGTCCGGCTCCAGCGAACTGGTGACGGTCACCCGCTGTCCGGTGCTGGCGCCGGAGCTGGAGCAGCTGCTGACGCCGCTGCGCGCCTGCCTGAGCGGTCTGCAGGCGGTGAAGCGTCTGGGGCATGCCGAACTGGTGCTGGCGGACAACGGGCCGCTGCTGGTGCTGCGCCATTTGGATGCGCTCAGGCCGGCCGACCGCGAAGCGCTGCTGGCATTTGCCCGGCAAAATGCCGTAACGATTTATTTGGCGTCGGACAGCGAACAACTGGAGAAACTGTGCGGTGACGCGCCGTATTATCAGGTTGACGGGCTACGCTTAGACTTCAGTCCGCGCGACTTTATTCAGGTAAACGATGCGGTCAACCAGCAGATGGTGGCGCAGGCGCTGGAGTGGCTGGAGATTCAGCCGACGATCGGGTGCTGGACCTGTTCTGCGGCATGGGCAATTTCACCCTGCCGCTGGCGCGGCGGGCGAAAGCGGTGGTCGGCATTGAAGGTGTTGCCACGCTGGTAGCGAATGGGCAATATAATGCACATAAGAATTTGCTGAGTAATGCGTCGTTCTTTCATCAGAATCTGGAAGAGGACGTGGAGCGACAGCCTTGGGCGCAACAGGGATTTGATAAGGTTATGTTGGATCCTGCCCGGGCGGGCGCGGCTGGAGTGATGTCACATATTGTAAAACTGGCGCCGGCGCGGGTGGTATACGTTTCCTGTAACCCCACCACGCTGGCGCGCGACAGCAAAGCGTTGCTGTCCGCTGGTTATCGTCTTGCGCGTGTGCGTATGCTGGATATGTTCCCGCACACGGGGCATCTTGAATCAATGGCGCTGTTTATTCGTCAGGAATAACGGTCGCCTGTGGTCGCTGCATAGTAGGGAGAAGGTATGGTTGCGGTAAGAAGTGCACATTTGAACACGGCAGGTGAATTCGCTCTTGACGAGTGGCTTGCCGGTCTTGGGCTACCCAACCCACAGTCCGTTGAACGACTGGCCGATACCTGGCGCTATTGCGAACAACAGACCAAAGACCATCCGGACGCGCCGAAACTGCTGGGGCGCGGCCTGGAAATGGTGGAAATTCTCTCGACCCTCAGCATGGACAACGACAGCATGCGCGCGGCGCTGCTGTTCCCGCTGGCCGACGCCGGTCTGGTGCAGGAAACGACCCTGAATGAGGTGTTCGGCAGCAATATCGTTGCGCTGGTGCACGGCGTGCGCGATATGGACGCCATTCGTCAGTTGAAGGCGACCCACAACGACTCGATGGGCTCCGAGCAGGTCGATAACGTGCGCCGCATGCTCCTGGCGATGGTGGAAGATTTCCGCTGCGTGGTGATCAAGCTGGCGGAGCGTATTGCCCACCTGCGCGAAGTGAAGGACGCGCCGGAAGATGAACGGGTGCTGGCGGCCAAGGAGTGTTCCAATATCTATGCGCCGCTGGCCAACCGTCTGGGCATCGGCCAGCTGAAGTGGGAGCTGGAGGATTTCTGCTTCCGCTACCTGCACCCGGACGAATACAAGCGCATCGCCAAACTGCTGCACGAACGCCGCATCGACCGCGAACAGTTTATCGACGATTTTGTCGCCTCGCTGCGCAAGGCGATGGCGGACGAGGATATCCGGGTGGAAATTTACGGCCGCCCCAAGCATATCTACAGCATCTGGCGCAAAATGCAGAAAAAGGCGCTGGCGTTCGACGAACTGTTCGACGTGCGTGCGGTGCGCATCGTGGCCGAACGGCTGCAGGACTGCTATGCGGCGCTCGGCATCGTGCATACCCATTTCCGCCATCTGCCGGACGAGTTTGACGACTATGTCGCCAACCCGAAGCCTAACGGTTATCAGTCGATCCATACCGTGGTGCTCGGCCCGCGCGGCAAAACGGTCGAAATCCAGATCCGTACCCGCCAGATGCACGAGGACGCCGAGCTGGGCGTCGCCGCGCACTGGAAGTACAAAGAGGGCGCCGGCGTCACCGTGCGCTCCGGCTACGAGGAGCGCATCGCCTGGCTGCGTAAGCTGATCGCCTGGCAGGAAGAGATGGCCGACTCCGGCGAAATGCTCGACGAAGTGCGCAGCCAGGTGTTCGACGACCGGGTGTACGTATTTACGCCGAAGGGCGACGTGGTCGACCTGCCGGCCGGCTCAACGCCGCTGGACTTCGCCTACCATATTCACAGCGACGTCGGCCACCGCTGCATCGGCGCCAAGATTGGCGGGCGTATCGTGCCGTTCACCTATCAGCTGCAGATGGGCGACCAGATTGAAATCATCACCCAGAAGCAGCCGAACCCGAGCCGCGACTGGCTGAACCCGAACCTCGGCTACGTCACCACCAGCCGCGGGCGTTCGAAGATCCATAACTGGTTCCGCAAACAGGATCGCGATAAAAACATTCTGGCCGGCCGCCAGATGCTGGACAACGAACTGGAGCACCTCGGCATCAGCCTGAAAGAGGCGGAGAAACTACTGGTTCCGCGTTACAACATGAACTCGCTGGATGAAGTGCTGGCGGCGATCGGCGGCGGGGATATCCGCCTCAATCAGATGGTGAACTTCCTGCAGAGCAAGTTCAACAAGCCGAGCGCCGAGGAGCAGGACCGCGAAGCGCTGCGTCAGCTGGTGCAGCACAAGGCGCCGCCGGCCACCCGTAAGAAGGATGACGGCCGGGTGGTGGTGGAGGGCGTCGGTAACCTGATGCACCACATCGCCCGCTGCTGCCAGCCGATTCCGGGCGACGATATCGTCGGCTTTATCACCCAGGGGCGCGGCATCTCCATCCACCGCGCCGACTGCGACCAGCTGACCGAACTGCAGTCCCACGCGCCGGAGCGCATCGTCGACGCGGTGTGGGGGGAAAGCTACTCCAGCGGCTATTCGCTGGTGGTGCGGGTGATGGCCAACGATCGCAGCGGCCTGCTGCGCGATATCACCACCATCCTCGCCAACGAGAAGGTGAACGTGCTGGGCGTCGCCAGCCGCAGCGATACCAAAAAGCAGATGGCGACCATCGATATGGATATCGAAATCTACAACCAGCAGGTGCTGGGCCGGGTGCTGGCGAAGCTGAACCAGCTGCCGGATGTGATAGACGCCAAGCGTCTGCACGGCAGCTGAATCCCCGGGGTCTTTCACACCGCCTCGTTGTTGGCTGCAAACGCTCACCCCGGTTGCTTAGTTTACTAAGCTCCCGGGGATTCACGTTTTTGCCGCCTAGATGCGGCGCGAAATCCATTGGGGATTCAGGTGCCTGACGTTTGAATGCGGCGCGAAATCCATTGGGGACTCAGGTGTCTGACGCCTGGATGCGGTAACCGCATGGTTAAAACTTATTGAGCCATCAAGGAGACGGACGCCATAATGGGCGCAAGATATTAATTTAAAATTGTTTAAAATCAATTTCTTGATGGTTTTTTGGGGCTAAAAGAGTGCCTGTGTGACATATGTTTTCCCCACCTTTCACCCTCAAAAGTTTACACCTCGCACAAATAGCCTTCCTGCCAGATAGCTCTTATTGATATGTCACCTTCTGGACATTAACATCAGGGAAACTTACTGATAGGGATAGTTATAAATGGATGTTATGGATGCAGGGAAAGCCATTGCGTTAGGTATTGCAAGCATTCCGCGTGATGCATATTTAGGGTTAGAGCGCACATTGCAGGATCTAAACCTGAGTGATGGGCGTAGCTACTATCAGCGCCGTAATCTGGCGGAAGATGCCCGTTTTGCCCGTGGTATGATTAAGATTGTGAAGAACCGCAATCAGATATACGACATTGCCAAGATCATATTAAATGATGTTATTGATAAGGTTCCGGAGCCGGTTCTGAAATGGCTGCATAGTGCAGTGACGCAAAAGCAGACGGAAGCGGAAAGCAGTTGGGTTATGCAAAACTTAATCGTTACCTACCTTGCGCAGCAGCTTTGTGAGGGGGTGATGATGAGTGCATTTTTCAAGCTCACGATCCGTACAACCCTTACCGCTGGGGTAGGTTTGATACTGACCCAAGGATTGTTAGCTAATGCAGCTAATGCATCCCGTGAACTGGCGTTGACTAACCCCGCCCTGTATCGCAAGCTCTACATCAAAGACTTTGATATGCTTTACTTTATGTTTGAAAAGCCGATCGGCAAAATTACTAAGCTCATCCCAGACGTATCAAAACAATCCGGCTCAGTTGCAGAATTCTGTACAAAATCTAGATTTTAGAGGATGAATATATGATTTTCCTCATGCGTTTGCTTTTCGGTCTGGTGGGCTCTGTGATGGGGGGCGCTGCACTTCTTAGTTTTGCGTACTTCTACGAGGAACCCGGCAACATGAAAATTATAGCCCCGTTGGGGATTGTTGTTGTTGGTGTCCTGTTGCTTATCGTGATCGACAGGTTTACCCCTAAGAAAGATTGATGCCCTCTACTGCCCATCCTCAAATGTCATGGTAGGTAGTTTGTGTGACACTTTGTTTTTCATACTGCATTAAAAAATGTATGAATATTATGTGGTTACGTTTTTGCTTTCCGTAACTTGTTGAATGTGAAGTATACGGTAGCGCCATAATGGGCGTCCGTTTTTTTGCCGAGATTTTGCCATGACCTCATCCACTCCGCTGCAGCGTCTGCTGAATATTATGAAAACGCTGCGTGACCCGCAGGCGGGCTGCCCGTGGGACCGCAAGCAGACCTTTGCCACCATCGCGCCGTATACGCTGGAAGAAACCTATGAAGTGCTGGATGCGATCGAGCGCCAGGACTATGCCGACCTGCGCGACGAGCTGGGCGATCTGCTGTTTCAGGTGGTGTTCTACGCCCAGATGGGGCAGGAGCAGGGGCTGTTTGATTTTGACGACGTGTGCAGCGCCATCAGCGACAAACTGGAGCGGCGCCACCCGCACATCTTCGGCGATGCCGACGCGGCGGACAATGCGACGATTGCGGCGCGCTGGGAGCAGCTGAAGGCCGGCGAGCGGGCGGAAAAGGCGCTGCACTCGGCGCTGGACGATATCCCCAACGCGCTGCCGGCGCTGATGAAGGCGCACAAAATCCAGAAGCGCTGCGCCGCGGTGGGCTTTGACTGGCATACGCTGGGGCCGGTGCTCGACAAGGTGCATGAAGAGATTGACGAAGTGATGCACGAAGCGCAGCAGGCGGTGGTGGACCAGCAAAAGCTGGAAGAGGAAATCGGCGACCTGCTGTTCGCCACGGTCAATTTGTCGCGCCACCTGGGCCACAAGGCGGAAAACGCGCTGCAGGTCGCCAACCGCAAGTTCGAACGGCGCTTCCGTCAGGTGGAGAGCATCATCGCCCGCCAGGGGCTGACGATGAGCGACGCGACGCTGGAACAGATGGAAGAGGCCTGGCAGCAGGTGAAAAAAACTGAAATCTGAGCGGATGAGAACGTCGATGAACGTGTTTTTTTCACTCACCGCTGCCTTTCTGTTTAGGGTGTCCGTGGGCGAAGGGGGTTAACCGCATCTTTTCAGGTATTGGTATAACGTTTCTCTGCTGATGCCAAACTCACGGGCAAGCTGCGCTTTACTCTCACCGTTGGTAACGCGCAGTTGTAATTCAGCCTGTTGTTCCGCAGACAGTGATTTTTTCCTACCGCGATAAGCTCCGCGCATTCTGGCCGACTCGATGCCTTCTCGTTGACGTTCACGCCTTAAAGCACGTTCGAATTCGGCAAATGCCCCCATCATGGCCAGCATCAGATTTGCCATTGATGAACCGTTATTGCTAAAAGTTAAACGCTCTTTCACGAACTCAATACACACGCCCTTATCGACCAGTCTGCGCACCTGGCGCTGCAGGTCGGTCAAGTTGCGCGCCAGCCTATCCATACTGGGAACCACGACGGTGTCGCCGTTGCATACCGTCGAGAACAGCGTATCCAGTGCCGGGCGCTGGACGTCTTTGTTTGACGCGTTATCTGTAAAACACTTTATCTACCACCAGTTGTTCCCATTGCTGTTCCGGATTGCGCTCAAAGTGACTCATCCGAATGTAGCCAATACGTTGACCGTTCATACGCCTCCAATGCTTAATATTATTGATTGTCTGTGAATCTAAATTTAAGTGTCAGAAAATAAAATTTAAACTTTATTCTGACATATTTTCTTGCTTCTCTGGTTTTATTTTGACATGGATGTATAGCTTAGTTTTTTAAAATAGTCTTTAGGTTATAAAAATAATAATTGGAAATTTATCCTGCATAACACTTTTTGTTTTTCACTCTTTATTTTTAACCCTGCTTCTGCAAAGGTTTGCGGGCGCATCAATTCCGGTGTGCATATAAAAAGGATGATGAAATGTCTAAGTTAGCTAAAGAAATTATCATGAACAAAGCTGTGGTAACCGTTGCTGCTGATAAAAAAGAGGCACGGAAAGCCCTGACTCAATCTATGCTGGATAGCGTTTCTGGCGGTTGGGTCAACGCCTTTGCGCGCTGGTCTAAGAGCTTCTAATTGATCCTGGTGCAGGGTGGGTGACCACCCTGCATATCTTTCTTTGTTGAACAGTGGTACAGGCGATGGCGAGTAAGAAAAAAATAAAGCATCTTGAAATAATTTTAAAGGTTAGTGAACGATGCAACATTAACTGCACGTATTGCTATGTATTCAACATGGGAAATGACTTGGCAATAAATTCAAAGCCAATTATTCATCATGATATCATTATTAACCTAAGAGGGTTCTTCGAACGCGCCTGTCAGGAATATGAAATAGAAACCGTTCAGGTTGACTTTCATGGCGGCGAGCCACTCATGATGGGGAAAGGCGAGGTTTGATCGCGCATGCCAAGAGCTGATGTCCGGTGATTATAACGGCGCCAGACTTAACCTTGCTTGTCAGACAAATGCTATTCTTATTGATAATGAGTGGGTTAATATTTTCTCTAAATATAATGTCAGTGTTGGTATTTCTATTGATGGGCCCAAGCACATTAACGACAGACACCGACTGGATAGAAAAGGCCGCAGCACCTATGAAGGTACGGTAAGAGGCTTGAAAATGCTGCAGGAGGCCTGGCGGGAAGGCAGATTAAACGATGAGCCGGGTATCCTGTGCGTTGCCAATCCATCGGTCAAAGGGGCTGAAATCTATCGTCATTTTGTCGATGTGTTGAAATGCAAAAAGTTTGATTTCCTCATTCCGGATGAAAGTCATGATACATGCACCGATCCGGAAGGTTTGTCGGACTTTTATTGTTCAGCGCTGGATGAGTTTTTTGGGGATGCGGATAAAGACGTATATGTGCGCTACTTCCATACGCACATGCAATCCATGTTGAGTTCAGAATTCAACCCGGTCATGGGGGGTAAGTAAAGCCGGTAGCGACGCTTTCGCTTTCACGGTCAGCTCCGATGGCGACCTTTATGTGGATGATACGTTAAGAACGACGAACGACGCGATATTTACACCTATTGGAAATGTCCGGCATTTAATGCTGTCAGAAACACTCTCTTCATGGCAGGTGAATAAATATGTGGCTATAAATAATCAGCTGCCTAGCGTTTGCGTCGATTGCGTCTGGCAAAAAGTCTGCGGTGGTGGGCGCCATATTCAGCGCTACTCCTCCGGAGATGATTTTAATCGTGAAAGCGTGTACTGCCCGTCGATCAGAAAGATCATGAGTCGTGCGGCTTCGCATTTGATTGCGTCAGGGGTGGAGGAGGACATTATCATGAAAAACTTAGAGGTTAATTCGTGATCAGGCGACTATTCTTGGGGGCATTCCTGTTTTCCGGCATTTGCATGGCAAACCCTCCCGCTGATTTTGGGCGGGTGCGGTATGACGAACGTGGCTTGCCGTTAATTGATGTTTGGATTGACAAGCGTCTTCATACCTTAATGCTGGATACCGGCAGCGGGGAGGGGATGCATCTTTATCAACACGAACTTGACAAGTTGCTGGCTAATCCGAGTCTGAGTGCGACTGAAAAAACGCCTCGCCGGCTGATGGATGTTGCTGGTGGTGAAAATAAAGTTTCGGCATGGAATATTAGCCGGTTATTTGTTTCCAATATTCCTTTTGACAATGTTGAAACGGTCAGTTTTAAACCGTGGGGGTTGAGCATCGGCGGCGATGTCCCGGTAAATGAAGTTATGGGATTGGGACTTTTTCGCCAACGTCGGGTTCTTATGGATTTTAAAAACGATCGGCTGCAAATATTGGCGGATTTGCCTGCTGACATCAAAAAGTGGTCATCCTATCCTGTGGAGCCAAGTGCATCTGGATTACGTGTTACCGCATCTGCGGGCGATGCGCCTTTACATTTAATTGTCGATACTGCCGCCAGCCATTCTCTCCTGTTTTCTGACCGCTTGCCGTCAGGGCTGCTTTTCTCTGGGTGTCGCGACATTGAACCTGAAGCATCCAACCTGGACTGCCGGGTGACCAAAATAGCGGTTACGGATCGTGAAGGTAAAACACGTGATGACCTGGCCGTCGTTACCTCTGGCGAAACGCCTCAGGAATTGGATTTTGACGGCCTGTTGGGGATGAAATTTATGCGGGGGCATCAGGTGATCATCGATATGCCTGGACGCCTGCTTTATATCAGCCGTTAGTGCGATGGACAACGAAAACTCTCTCTTTCGCCAGGAGGCGTTGCAGCATAAAAAAAACGCCTGGCTGGGTGATTTCACCGTGTCAGCGCCCTCGGCGTTGCCGATTGCGTTATGGAGCGCCGCCGGCGTTTTGCTGTTAGCCACCCTCCTGCTATTTACCACCTATACCAAAAGAGTCCCCGTGAGTGGGCGAGTGATCTATACGCCCTCGGCTGCGGAGGCGGTGTTTAGTCATGAGGGAATTATCGGCCGTATCGAAGTACGTCAGGGGGAAAAGGTGAAAAAGGGTGACGTCATTGCGACGTTTTCACGCGATGTTACCTACGCCGGGGGCGGAATGAATCAGGCGTTGCAAGATACGTCGCAGCGTCAGCTTGTGGAGTTGCAAAAGCGGGGCGAAGAACGACGTAACGAGGGAGAAGAAGAGCGCCGGCGCTTGCGTGAAAAGGTCAGCGCCAAAGAACGGGAAATGGCGGCTATTCGAGCGGCAGCCGCAGCAGAATCAGAGCGCGTCGGCGGTTTGAAAAAACGCTTGGGATTTTATCAACAGCTGTTCCAGAAAGGCGTTGCGACCGTGCAAGAGAAAATTGAGCGGGAGAATGAATATCATGATTCCGTTGCACAACTGAATATGCATCACATCAACATCGCACGCGTGCAGGGCGAACGGCTGCAGTTGGTGGATGAATTGGCCCGCTCGGAAGCTCAGGAAAAGCAGGCGCTGACAGAGATTCAGCAGCAGGAAGTTACGCTGCAACAACAGGTGATTAGTGCGTCGGCCGTGGTGGAGTCACGCGTTATTGCTCCGCTTGATGGCGTCGTCGCCTCAATGAGCATCATGGCAGGCCAGAGAGTGACGGCCGGTGCCATTGCCGCCGTGCTGGTGCCGGAAAATGCGCGGCCGTTGGTTGAAATGTGGATCCCGCCCTCTGCACTGCAGGAGGTGAAGACAGGTCAGCATGTCTCCATGCGCGTCGCGTCATTGCCGTGGGAGTGGTTTGGGAAAGTGCCCGGTACGGTTGCCGCCATCAGCGCGAGTCCGGAGGCCCTGACGGGAAATCATCGACGTTTTCGCGTGCTGATAGCGCCCGATGCAGACACGCAGGCACTGCCTGCGGGGGTGGACGTTGAGGCGGATATATTGACGACGCGCCGTCGCATCTGGCAATGGCTATTTTTACCATTAAAACAAACAATTAGCCGCATCGTACTTGAGAGTTGACACATGTTTTTTTCCTGGCAGAAAACACCGCTGGTCCTGCAGTCGGAAACCAACGAATGTGGCTTGGCCTGCGTGGCCATGATGGCCGGTTATTTTGGTAAACGCATCGATCTTGCCTCAGCGCGCACTTTTCACGGCGCAGGCAGCCACGGGATGACGTTGCGGGATCTTATCACGGCGTTTGAACGGATGGGGATGACGGCCCGTGCTTCGCGAGTCGAGCTTGATGAACTGCGTTCTCTTAGCCGTCCGGCCATTCTTCACTGGTCATTCAATCATTTCGTGGTGTTGGTGAAAGTGACGCGCCGAGGGGCAGTGATCCTTGATCCCGCCATTGGACGACGCAGCATCTCATTGCGGGAACTGTCGGATAAATTTACCGGCATTTTGGTGGAGGCGTGGCCTGCGGAGACATTCGACAAACAACCCCTGGAAATGAATGTTACCGTAGCCGATCTTTTCCGTGGCGTACGGGGGTTGAGACGCATTTTTACCGGCGTTCTCATGCTTTCGCTGTTGGTGGAACTACTGTCTATTGCCGTGCCCGCGGCGTCACAATTTACTATTGATACGCTGGTGCGTTCATCCGATCGCGAAGGGATATTTTTTGTCGGCCTTGTGGTCATTGCCGCGTTGCTGATTAAGTCCGCCTTTGCGGTGGTGCGAGCCTGGATTTTGATGAACCTCCGCTATACGCTCGGCGTAAAATGGGCAGAAATGTTCTTTAATCGACTTATCAGGCTCACGCTGTCATTTTTTGAGAAACGCCATACTGGTGATATCGCGTCACGCTTCCAGTCGTTGACTGCCATCCAGGAAGCCTTTACGGCCGACATGGTTGCTTCTCTCCTTGACGCCATCGTGATAGTCATTTCAATGGCGATCATTTTTACCTATTCACCCGTGCTGGCTCTTGGCCCCCTTGTTGCCGCCGCTGCCTATGCCGCCTTGAAGGCGGGGTTATTTTCGACATATCGCAATCGTAAAATTGAACATATCGCCTTTGAAGCGGTGCAATCCTCTCACTTTCTTGAGACGGTCAGAGCGATCGGCGCGATTAAAATGTTGAACCTGACGCCGGTGCGGCGTCGTGAATGGGTCAACCATGTGGTCAACAGCACTCAAGCTGGGAATCAACTGTTCAAACTCGATCTGCTGACCAATACGGCGGCCGTGCTGCTTGTGGGTTTTTCCGGGATGTATGTGCTTGGCGTCGGGGCTATCGGATTTGATAAGGGCATCACGACCGGCGTTTTGTTAGCTGTGATGCTTTATGCCGATATGGTGATTACCCGGACCGTGAAGTTAGTCAATGCCGTTGCCGATTTTTGCCTGGTATCCATGCATAGCCAGCGTCTGACCGATGTGGCTGTTTCGCCTGTGGAACGTGATGAGGGGGAACGCGCGCCGCCGCCGCTGAATGGGCATATCGTGATCCGCAACCTGGCATTCCGCCACTCCGAAACTGAGCGCAATATCTTTGAAGGGATCAATCTTGAAGTCATGCCAGGAGAAAATATCGCCATTGTCGGGCCATCCGGATGTGGCAAGTCAACGTTTCTCCATGTGTTGGCAGGACTGTATGAAGCCAGCGAAGGGGATGTTTTTATTAATGGCGCGGCGATGTCCGGCATAGGGAAAACAGCCATCCGCGAACATGTCGCTTTTGTCATGCAGGATGACAAACTCTTGGCCGGCACCATACGGCAGAATATCACCGGCTTTACCACGTCTCCGGACGTGGAGCTGATGGTGGAGTGCGCCGGTCACGCCTCCATTGACGAAGAGATAGGCGCATTCCCGCAGGGGTATGATTCGATGATCGGCGATATCGGTAGTACACTTTCGGGGGGACAGCGACAGCGCATTTCTATCGCCAGAGCGCTGTACAGGCAACCTGGCGTGTTGCTGCTTGATGAAGCCACCAGCGATCTTGATATTGATAATGAGAAAAGGATCACCCGTGCCATCGGGCGATTGTCAATAACCCGTATTTTTGTTGCTCATCGCCCTGAAATGATCAAGTCTGCGGATAGAATTTTTAATCTTCATCTGAATGCTTGGGTGAACCAGGAAAACCGAACCGCGGCCGCAATGTTGATCGCTGACAAGGTTTACCCAAGCTGAAACGGTTAAGCTTGCCGTCAGTTGCGGACAGGCGGAAACAACGGGCGTTAAAAAGCCAACAAACTGAAATCTAAGGCGTTTTAGCGGCTCAATGCGCTGTTAATCGACGGTTTCTATCGCTAACCCTTTGTTTTACAAGCCTGACCAGACAGCCGTAACCGGCCAAAACCTGAGGAACGCGCGGGGATGACAGAGATGATGGAGAGTAAAACGATCGTTTGTAGGTCAAGACAGGTTCGGGTATACTACTTTCCCGTCTTGGTTCTTCCATCGTCTTTAAACCTAAACTCTCAGGTTCAGCATGACAACTAATTATATTTTTGTGACCGGCGGGGTCGTATCCTCTCTGGGTAAAGGCATTGCCGCAGCCTCTCTGGCGGCTATTCTTGAAGCCCGTGGCCTCAACGTTACCATCATGAAACTGGACCCGTACATCAACGTGGATCCGGGCACCATGAGCCCGATTCAGCATGGGGAAGTTTTCGTCACCGAAGACGGCGCAGAAACCGACCTGGACTTGGGTCACTACGAGCGCTTCATCCGCACCAAAATGACGCGCCGCAACAACTTCACCACCGGCCGCATCTACTCCGACGTGCTGCGTAAAGAACGCCGCGGCGACTATCT
Source organism: Serratia rubidaea (assembly GCA_901472405.1). GTDB lineage: Bacteria > Pseudomonadota > Gammaproteobacteria > Enterobacterales > Enterobacteriaceae > Serratia_B > Serratia_B rubidaea. The sequence continues at coordinate 839,650 of LR590463.1, forward strand.
GGGCGCGACCGTACAGGTTATTCCTCACATCACCAACGCGATCAAAGAGCGTATCATCGAAGGCGGCGAAGGCCACGATGTGGTGCTGGTGGAAATCGGCGGCACCGTCGGCGATATCGAATCGCTGCCGTTCCTCGAAGCTATCCGTCAGATGGCGGTGGAAGTGGGCCGTGAGCACACGCTGTACATGCACCTGACGCTGGTGCCGTACATGGCCGCCGCCGGTGAAGTGAAAACCAAACCGACCCAGCATTCCGTTAAAGAGCTGCTTTCCATCGGTATTCAGCCGGATGTGCTGATCTGCCGTTCCGACCGCGCCGTTCCTGCCAATGAGCGGGCGAAGATTGCATTGTTCTGCAACGTGCCGGAAAAAGCGGTAATCTCCCTGAAAGACGTTGATTCCATTTATAAAATCCCGGGCCTATTGAAATCTCAAGGGCTTGATGATTATATTTGTAAACGATTCAGCCTCAACGCGCCGGAAGCCAACCTGGCCGAATGGGAGCAGGTGATTTACGAAGAAGCCAATCCGGGCGGCGAAGTGACTATCGGTATGGTCGGCAAGTATATTGAACTGCCGGATGCCTATAAGTCCGTGATTGAGGCGCTCAAGCACGGCGGCCTGAAAAACCGCGTGACCGTGAACATCAAGCTGATTGATTCACAGGACGTTGAGACGCGCGGCGTGGAACTGCTGAAGGGGCTGGATGCTATCCTTATCCCTGGCGGCTTCGGCTACCGCGGCGTGGAAGGCAAAGTGATGACCGCCCGCTATGCGCGCGAGAACAACATCCCTTATCTGGGCATTTGCCTGGGTATGCAGGTGGCGCTGATGGAGTTTGCCCGTAACGTTTGCCGGGATGGAAAACGCCAACTCCACCGAATTTGAGCCAGACTGTAAGTACCCGGTGGTGGCGCTGATCACCGAATGGCGCGACGAAGAAGGCAACGTCGAAGTGCGCAGCGAGGAGAGCGATCTGGGCGGCACCATGCGTGTCGGCGGCCAGCAGTGTCATCTGAGCGATGACAGCCTGGTGCGTCAGCTGTACGGCGAGCCGACCATCGTTGAGCGTCACCGTCACCGTTATGAAGTTAACAATATGCTGTTGAAGCAGATTGAAGCCGCCGGGCTGCGCGTAGCCGGTCGCTCTGCGGACAACAAGTTGGTTGAAATTATCGAGCTGCCGGACCATCCGTGGTTCGTCGCTTGTCAGTTCCACCCGGAATTCACTTCGACGCCGCGTGATGGGCATCCGCTGTTCGCCGGTTTTGTGAAGGCGGCGGCTGACCAGCAGAAGCGTCAGGAGAAGTAAACGTTTTTAGCGGCAACGCGCGGTGAGAACCGCGCGTTGTTTGTCTGGAGTTTTAGTTAACTTGTGACTTGAGGAAAACCTACTATGTCCAAAATCGTTAAAGTCATCGGCCGTGAAATCATCGACTCACGCGGTAACCCAACTGTAGAAGCCGAAGTTCACCTGGAAGGCGGTTTCGTTGGTCTGGCTGCTGCGCCGTCAGGTGCTTCTACCGGTTCCCGTGAAGCGCTGGAACTGCGTGACGGTGACAAGTCTCGTTTCCTGGGTAAAGGCGTACTGAAAGCCGTTGCCGCGGTAAACGGTCCAATCGCTGAAGCCGTGGTGGGCAAAGATGCCAAAGACCAGGCTAACATCGATAAGATCATGATCGAGCTGGACGGCACCGAGAACAAATCCAAGTTCGGCGCCAACGCCATTCTGGCGGTTTCCCTGGCGGCTGCCAAAGCTGCCGCGGCCTCCAAAGGCATGCCGCTGTTCGAGCACATTGCTGAACTGAACGGTACCCCAGGCAAATTCTCCATGCCTCTGCCAATGATGAACATCATCAACGGCGGCGAGCACGCTGACAACAACGTCGACATTCAGGAATTCATGATTCAGCCGGTTGGCGCGAAGACCCTGAAAGAAGCGGTGCGCATGGGTTCTGAAGTGTTCCACCACCTGGCGAAAGTGCTGAAGTCCAAAGGCATGAACACCGCAGTGGGCGACGAAGGCGGCTACGCGCCAAACCTGGGCTCCAACGCCGAAGCGCTGGCGGTTATCGCTGAAGCGGTAAAAGCAGCGGGCTACGAGCTGGGTAAAGACATCACCCTGGCGATGGACTGCGCGGCGTCCGAATTCTACAAAGACGGCAAGTACGTGCTGGCCGGCGAAGGCAACAAAGCCTTCACCTCTGAAGAGTTCACCCACTTCCTGGAAGAGCTGACCAAACAGTATCCGATCGTCTCCATCGAAGATGGCCTGGACGAGTCTGACTGGGACGGCTTCGCTTACCAGACCAAAGTTCTGGGCGACAAAATCCAGCTGGTTGGCGACGACCTGTTCGTGACCAACACCAAGATCCTGAAAGAAGGCATCGAAAAAGGCATCGCCAACTCCATCCTGATCAAGTTCAACCAGATCGGTTCTCTGACCGAAACTCTGGCGGCGATCAAAATGGCGAAAGATGCCGGCTACACCGCGGTTATCTCTCACCGCTCCGGTGAAACCGAAGACGCTACCATCGCCGACCTGGCGGTAGGTACCGCAGCAGGCCAGATCAAAACCGGTTCCATGAGCCGTTCTGACCGCGTTGCCAAGTACAATCAGCTGATTCGTATCGAAGAAGCGCTGGGCGAGCGTGCGCCGTTCAACGGTCTGAAAGAAGTTAAAGGCCAGAATTGATTCGCGTCCTGCCGTAAATAATAAAAACCCGCCGCGGCGGGTTTTTTTACGTCTGTCCACAGTGAAACTCTATCCCGGTTATTTATTACTAGCGTATCATTTATTTTTTTTAGCGACCTGCCTGAATATTTATCGTTAATAACCATAGCGTTAATTATTTATTCTTTTTGGGCTGGTATTATAACCTTTTATTACTAGACTTATATTCCGTAGGGATACTCCACATCACTCTCACCGGCTTGGAGCCATGGGGAACGGAGATATCATGCGGAAAAGAATCGTAATTGTCGGCGGCGGCACCGGCGGCACCATGCTGGCTAATATCCTGGCGCACAAGCTGCATCGCGAAATTATTAATAATAAAGTTGAGTTATTAATGATCTCGCAAACCGCGGCGCATTATTACAAGCCGGCGTTTATGTATGTCGCATTTAACGCGTTTTTTAAACATGAGTTAATGCGTGCGCAGCAAAGTCTGTTACGTCCGGAAATTAAGTTTGTGGTCGATAAGGCGGAGGGCGTTGATTTTAAACAGCGTCGGCTATTCACCGCCAGCGGCAATAATTATGATTATGACTTCCTGGTATTTGCTACCGGCTGTCTGCCCTGGACGGAAAAAATTCCCGGCCTGGCCGAGGCGGGCGACCACTTTTATCAGTATCAGGCGGCGCGCCGGCTGGCGGATAAACTGGCGACGATTGAAAAAGGGCGCATCTTTATTACCGTCTCCTTCCCGCAAACCCCAACGTTCCGCACCAGTGCGGCATCGCGCCGATTGAAACCACCCTGATGCTGGATGAGTACCTGCGCCAGCGCGGCGTGCGTAAGCAGATAGAGATCGTTTATACCTACCCGACCATTTCCCAGCTGTTGCGTAACTGCCTGTTTTTACAGCGTCCTACCGGTGAAGCGCTGCCGGAAATTTTTGCCGCACGCGGCATCAAACATCAGCGCGGCTTTACGCTGGATCAGGTGGACGCCGAGCGGCGTATCGCCTATTCCGCCGAGGGCGAAGAACAGCCGTTCGACATATTGATGGCGACGCCGCCGATTCGCGCGGTGGAAATGGTGCGCAACACCGGCCTGAGCGATATCGCCAACGGCGAAGGCTGGCTGCCGACCGACCCGCAGACGCTGCAGGTCTATGACCAGCAGGGGGTATATGTGATCGGCGATACGGTTGACCTGCCCATCAGCAAGGCGGGCGGCTCCTGCCACAATCAGGCGCCGGTGATCGCCGACAATATCGTGGCGGAGATGCAGCTGGGTCATCCGGTGCGCCATTACGACGGCAAGGTGCAGGCGGTGGCGCAGTTCGGCCTGAGCAGCGGTATGCCGCTGGTGTATGACTATCGTCACGACGTCGTGCCGACCCCGGCTACCAAGCTGGGCGGGATGTTACGCAACGGCGTGAACCGCGGTCTGTACTGGGCCGCGGTGCGCGGCCTGATATAACGGAGCTGAGCATGGAAAATACGCAGACTGAGGCGCTGGCGGCGCTGATGGAAAAACTCTCTCCGCTGTTGGCGAGCGGCCGGCTGGATAACGTGGTCGATGCGCTCTCGCTCACCTCGGATTTGGTCGACATTGCCGATAACGCGCTGGTCGACAAGCTGGCCGCGCTGTTTGACGACCTGACCAGCGCCGGCTGGGAAGGGGGAATGGCGCTGAAAATGGCCTATAGCGAACTGCAGCAGAATGAACAGCCGGCTACCCTGCGTGGGCTGTATGCGTTGCTGCGTCAGCCGGAAACGCTGCTCGGGCTGATGCTGGTGCTGCGCACGCTGAATATTATCGGCGGGCGCCTGCGCGCCGCGCACCTACCGGCGGACGTCACACCGGAATAATCGTTCTTATCCATATCGAGGAGTCACTATGTCGTCAGCAAGCAAACAGGCTTTCGCCACGCGGGCCATCCATTATGGTTACGATCCGCAACAGTACCATGGCGCACTTTGCCCGCCGGTGTTTATGAGCTCCACCTTCACCTTTCCCTCGGCGGAATACGGCGGCGCCTGCTTTGCCGGCACCGAGCCCGGCTATTTCTATTCGCGCATCGCCAACCCGACGCTTAACCTGTTGGAGCAGCGCATCGCCAATCTGGAGGGCGGCGAAGCGGCGGTGGCGTTTTCGTCCGGCATGGGGGCGGTGACCGCCTGCTGCTGGACCCTGCTCGGCCCGGGTGATGAACTGATTGTGGATGAGACGCTGTATGGCTGCACCTTCAGCTACTTCCATCACGGGCTGGAGCGCTTTGGCGTCAAGGTGACCCACGTCGATATGACGCAGCCGGAGGCGCTGGCGGCGGCGATCGGGCCGAGCACCAGGCTGGTGTACTGTGAAACGCCGGCCAACCCCAATATGCGGCTGGTGGATATCGCGGCGGTGGCGGAAATTACCCACCGCCATGCGGCGCTGCTGCTGGTGGATAACACCTACTGTACGCCTTATCTGCAGCGGCCGCTGGCGCTGGGGGCGGATATCGTGCTGCACTCGGCGACCAAATACCTGGGCGGGCACGGCGATCTGCTGGCCGGGGTGGTGGTGACCCGCGCCGAGCTGGCGCAGGATATCCGCCTGATTGGCCTGAAGGATATGAACGGCGCGGTGCTGTCGGCGCAGGATGCGGCGCTGCTGCTGCGCGGGCTGAAAACCCTGCCGCTGCGGATGGAGCGTCACTGCGACACCGCCCAGCGCATTGCGGAAATGCTGGCGCAGCATCCGGCGGTTGAGCAGGTGTATTACCCGGGCCTGCCCGCCTTCCGCCAGCATGCGCTGGCGCAGCGGCAGATGGCGCGGCCGGGCGGTATGATCGCCTTTGAGCTGAAGGGCGGCATGGCGGCGGGCATTCGCTTCCTCAATGCGCTGCAGCTGATCCTGCGGGCGGTCAGCCTGGGGGACTGTGAAACGCTGGCGCAGCACCCGGCCAGCATGACGCATTCGTCCTATAGCGAGGAGGAGCGGCAGCGCCACCATATCAGCGACGGGCTGATTCGGCTTTCCGCCGGGCTGGAAGACGCCGACGATCTGCTGGCGGATATCGAGCAGGCGCTGGTGCAATAAGGCGGGCCGGCAGGTGAAAGTAACAGGCCCACGCGGTAACCGGCGGGCCTTGTGCGTCAGGTTAAGGTGGGAGCAATCTCGGCCAGCGCGCGTTCATCAGCGATTAACGCCGCGCTGAGGGCGATATCCGGCGCGAGCCAGCGGTCCTGGTGATACGGGGCGATGCTTTGCCGCAGATAGCGCCAGGCGCGATCCGTCCCGTCGCCGAAGCGGCAAGGGGTTAGGAATTCGAACGCCTGGGCCGCCAGCAGGTATTCAATGGCCAGAACCTGCTGGCAGTTCGCCAGCATCTGATGCACACGTAACGCGGCGCTGGTGCCAAGGCTGAGATGATCCTCCTGCAGTGCCGAGGTGACGTAATTATCCACGCTGCAGGGCTGGGCCAGCTGGCGGTTCTGCGCACAGAGCGAGGCGGCGACGTATTGCGCGATCATCATGCCGGAATTGACGCCGGGTTCGCTGACTAAGAATGCCGGCAGGCCGCTGACCAGCGGATTGACCAGCCTGTCGATGCGCCGTTCCGCAATACCGCCCAGTTCGGCGATGGCGATGGCCAGCAGATCGGCGGCCATCGCCACGGACTCGCCGTGGGGGTTGGCCTGCGATACGACGCGGTAGCATTCCGGCGTGCCGAGCAGCAGCGGGTTATCGGTCGCGCCGTTCAGTTCACATTCAATCTGTTGCGTGGCGTGCGCCAGCTGATCGCGGCAGGCGCCGTGGACCTGCGGTATGGCGCGCAGGCTTAGTGCGTCTTGCGTGCGGATGCCTTCGCTGGCGGCAATCAGCTCACTGTTCGCCAGCAATGCGCGCAGGTTGCCGCCGACCTGTTGCATGCCGGGGTGAGCTTTGAGCGCCAGGATCTCGGCGTCGAAGGCGGCGATCTGTCCGCGCAGCGCCTCGAAGCTCATGGCGCCCAGCACGTCGGCCCAGCGCGCCAGCCGCCAGGCATCGGCGAGCGCCAGGCAGGCCAGACCGGTCATACATGGCGTGCCGTTCACCAGGCACAGTCCGTCTTTGGCGCCGAGCGACGGCGGCTCGAGCCCTTCGGCGGCGAATGCCTGGGCGGCGGAGACGAGCTGCCCGCGGTAGCTGACCTGTCCCATGCCCAGTAAGCTTACGCCGACATGCGCCATATGCGTCAGGTAGCCGACGGAGCCTTGTGAAGGCACCTGCGGCGTAATGCCCCGGTTAAGCAACGCCAGCAGCGTCTCCACGACGTGACGTTGAATCCCCGACTTGCCGTGGCTGTAGTTGACGATGGCGCAGCAGATAATCGCCCGCGTCTGCGGCACGCTGAGCGGTTCGCCGACGCCGCAGGCATGGCTCATCAGCGTGTTGCGCGACAGCTGCGCCAGCTGTTCGCCGTGCAGCGCCTGATTACATAAGGCGCCAAGCCCGGTGTTGACGCCGTAGGCGCGCTGTTCACCGGCGACGATATGCGTCACGATGGCCTGGGCGTTTTCGATCCGCCGCCAGGCGCTTCCGGAGAGGGCCAGCCGTGCGCCATCGCGGGCGACGGCGACGACATCCTGCCAGCGTACGGGCTGGCTGCCGATCTCCACAACGGAAATATCATGCATGGCGGTATCCTCAGGCGCTGGCCATGATATGCGGACGGGGTTTGTGCATATTTTCATCCAGGGCCAGCCGGCGCTGGACGAAACGATTGACGTATTCGTCCGCCGGCTTACTCAGGATTTCCTGTGGCGTGCCGACCTGGATCAGGCGGCCGTCTTTCAGGATGGCGATGCGGTTGCCGATGCGCACCGCCTCGTCCAGATCGTGGGTGATAAAGACCAGCGTCTTGTGCAGATCTTTTTGCAGGGCCAGCAGCTGATCCTGCATTTCGGCGCGAATCAGCGGGTCGAGCGCGCTGAAGGCCTCATCCAGCAGGATAATATCGGTATCGGTTGCCAAGGCGCGCGCCAGACCGACGCGCTGACGCATACCGCCGGACAGCTGATGCGGATAGGACTTCTCGTATCCCGCTAACCCGACGGTATCAATCCAGTGGCGGGCGCGATCCTGATAGGCCTCTTTTTTGCCGCCGCGGATTTTCAGGCCATAGCTGACGTTTTCCAGCACCGTTTTATGCGGCAGCAGGCCGAAACTCTGAAAGACCATGCTGATTTGATGACGACGAAAATGCTCGAGCTGTTTTTCGTCGTAACGCAGAATGTCTTCACCATCGATCAGGATTTCTCCGCTGGTGGGTTCGATCAGCCGGTTGATATGGCGCACCAGAGTGGATTTTCCAGAACCGGATAGTCCCATGATGACGAATATCTCGCCGGCCTTGATCGACAGGGAGAGATCGTGCACGCCGATCACGCAGCCGGTTTCCGCCTGCACTTCCTGCTTGGTTTTCCCCTGCCGGCTCAGCGCCAGCGCCGCTGCGGTCTTATGGCCGAAGATCTTGTAGACGTTTTTGATATCGATTTTGTTCATCATCATTACCCCGCAACCACGGCTGAGCGGCCATAGGCCTGAGTTATACGGTCAATCACTACCGCGAGAATCACTATGGCCAACCCGGCTTCCAGCCCCATGCCGACGTTTAACGTCTGAATGCCGACCAGCACGTCTTCCCCCAGCCGCGGGCGCCGATCATGGAGGCCACCACCACCATCGACAGCGACATCATCGTGGTCTGATTGATGCCGGCCATAATGCTTGGCATCGCCAGCGGCAGCTGTACGCCGAAGAGTTTTTGCCAGCGGGTTGGCGCCGAACGCGGTGGCGGACTCCATCACTTTCGGCATCGACCTGACGAATGCCTAAATCCGTCAGGCGGATCAGCGGCGGCGTGGCGTAGATCACCGTGGCGAGAATCGCGGGGACTTTACCCAGCCCGAACAGCATCAGCACCGGGATCAGGTAGACAAAGCTGGGCATGGTTTGCATCACGTCCATCAACGGCATCATCACGGCCCGCACGCGGTTGCTGCGGGCGGCCAGAATACCCAGCGGAATGCCGATCATGACGGCAAGCAGCGTGGCGACCAACACCAGCGCCAGCGTCAGCATTAATTTATCCCACAGGCCGGCGGCGCCGACCAGCAGCGTCAGGCCGACCATGACCGCCGTCGGCAGCCAGCGGCGCGTGGCATGCCAGCTCAGCAAGCCGACGATCGCCAGCATCAGCCACCAGGGCGTCATGCGTAGCAGGCTCTCCAATTGGATGACGACCCACAGCAGGTTGTCGGAAATAGCGCGGAAGGTATCGCCGTAATTGTTGACCAGGGTTTCAACCCAGCCGTTGATCCAATCGGCAATCGAGAAGGTAAAGCGTTCTGGAAACATGGTTAGCCCCTGTCTGAGCGCGGGGCCGGATGGCCCCGATGGTTATCGGTTTGACTGTGTTACAAGGACGCCTGAATTTTCTTCGCGGCGTCGTCGCTTACCCACTTTTGCCAAATTTCCGGATGCTGTTTGAAGAACGCCTGCGCCAGTTTTTCTGAGCTGATTGCGCTTTTGTTTCATCAGCGCCAGATTCTGATTCAACAGATCCAGCGGCAGGTTTACCTTGCTCAACACCGTAACCAGTTCCGGCGCTTGCTGATTGAAGACCTGAGACAGGCCGACTTTGATGTGAATTTGCTTATCCGCGCCTGGCTCCTCCAGTTTGACCAGATCGAGCTGGCCCATCATCGGCGTTTGGCGACCAGTAGTAGAACAGAATGGGTTCGCCGCGGCGGTAGCCGGATAAAATTGCCGTATCCAGCGCCCGGGCCGGTGCCGGGGCGGAAATTGGTGAACTTGTCGTCCAGCTTGAATTTTTTCAGGATGGCGGTGTTGTCCAGTTCGCAGGTCCAGCCGGCGGGGCAGTTATAGAAACGACCCTTATCGGGTTCCTCCTGATCGCGGAACAGTGAGGCGTATTGGGTCAAATCCGCAATGCTTTTCAGGTTCGGCGCCGCCGGTTTTGATACCGCGCTTGGCATCGCCCGCGATCACATAGCGCGGAACGTACCAGCCTTCTTCAGCGCCGACGATGGGGGCGCCGACGCTGACCACCTTGCCGGCCGCTTCGGCCTTTTTCCAGACCTCGCTGCGGCCAATCCACTCTTCGGCAAACACCTGAATATCATCCGTGCTGACCGCCTGCTCCATCGTGATCGAGTTGCCCGGCAGGGTGTCGGTTTTACAGTCGTAACCTTTTTGCAGTACGTATTGCATGATGTCGGTCAGGAGCATGCCGCTTTCCCAGTTCAGACCGGCGAACTTGACCGGTTTACCGGTTTCGCACCAGCCGGCGGCGTTGGCGCTGCCGCTGGCCAGTGCCAGTCCAAGTGTGATAAGCGGTAGCCGCAGTGTTTTCACCAACCCCGATGTTGTTGTTTGCATAGCAGTATTTCCCCGTTGTGTAGAGGGTAACGAATAAAGGCCCGGGAACGGCGGGCCTGATGACTACATATTCTGGGAGAAGGTCGCGACGGGTGAACCCCCGCCTTTTTTGCGTACCCACAGCCAGTACGCCAGCGTGAGCAGTGCCACCCAGGCCAGCCCGACATACAGCGCGATGCGGCTCTCCTCAAAGTAACCGAGCAGGGCCGATGACAAACACCATAAACGCCGTCGCCAGCGCCGGCGCGACCGGCCACCACGGCACCGGGAAGCTCAGCGCGGCGGCTTCCTCTTTGCTGATGGTGCGGCGCATCACGATCTGCGACAGCAGGATCATCAGCCACACCCACACGGTAGCGAAGGTGGCGATGGAGGCGATGATCATAAAGATCTGTTTCGGGATCAGGTAGTTGAGCACCACGCCGACCAGCAGGGCGATCGCCCATCACCAGCACCGTCATCCAGGGCACGCCGTTGCGGTCAGTTTGGTGAAGCTCTTCGGCGCCTGGCCCTCCTGCGCCATGCCGTACATCATGCGTCCGGCGCCGAAGATATCGCTGTTGATAGCGGAAATAGCGGCGGTAATCACCACCACGTTCAGCAGGTTGGCGGCCGATTCAATGCCCAGGCTGCTGAAGATCTCGACAAACGGGCTGCCGTTCTGGCCGATGCTGTTCCACGGATAGATCGCCATCAGCACCATCAGCGTCAGCACGTAAAACAGCAGGATGCGCAGCGGGACGGCGTTAATCGCCTTCGGCAGCACCTTGGCGGGATCCTTCGCTTCGCTGGCGGTGATGCCGATAATTTCAATGCCGCCGAAGGCGAACATCACCACCGCCAGCGAGGCCACCACGCCGCCGAAGCCGTTAGGCATAAAGCCGCCGTGCTGCCATAAATTGCTGAGGCCGGTGGCCTGCTGGGCCTGGCCGAAGCCAAACATCATCACCGCCGCGCCGCCGATAATCATGGCGACGATCGCCGCCACTTTGATCAGCGACAGCCAGAATTCCATTTCGCCGAATACTTTTACGCTGCACATATTCAGCGCGCCGATAAAGAGGATGATACTCAGCACCCAGACCCACTGGGCGACGTCCGGGAACCACAGCCCCATATAGATGCCGAAGGCGGTGACGTCGGCCAGCGCGACGATCACCATTTCAAAGGTATAAGGTCCAGCCGGTGAGAAAGCCGGCCAGCGGGCCGAGGTAACGGCTGGCGTAATGGCCGAACGAGCCGGAAACCGGCTGGTGCACCGCCATCTCTCCCAGCGCGCGCATTACCATAAACACCGCCGCGCCGCCCACCAGATAGGCCAGCAGTACCGCCGGGCCGGCCAGTTGAATGGCGCCGGCGGAGCCGTAAAACAGGCCGGTGCCGATCGCCGAGCCCAGCGCCATAAATCGGATATGTCGCGCGTTGAGTCCGCGTCTGAGTTGTGTTGTGTCGCTACGCATGTTGCTTCCCGTTGTTGTTGTTTTGCGGAACAGGTACATGCTGCCCTCGCCGGGTGAAACGTACCCGGCGGGGCAGAACAAACTGCGTGGTCAGTGTAGGGTTATGCCAGACTAGGCAGCAGCGCGGCAGGCAGCAGCGCTGTCAGGTGACGGGCCGCCAACAGCTGGCTGGCCGCTTCAATATCAGGCGCGAAGAAGCGGTCCTGATCGTAATGGCTGACCTGCTCGCGCAGCAGGCGGCGCGCCTGTTCCAGCCCTTCGCTGGTGTGCAGCCCTTCACGCAGATCCAGCCCCTGAATGGCGGCCAGCCACTCCACCGCCAGAATGCCACGCACGTTATCGGCCATCTCCCACAGGCGACGGCCGGCGGCCGGCGCCATGGAGACGTGATCTTCCTGGTTGGCTGAGGTCGGGATGCTGTTCAACGCTGGCCGGGTGCGCCAGCGCCTTATTCTCGCTGGCCAGCGCCGCGGCGGTAACCTGTGCGATCATAAAGCCGGAGTTAACGCCGCCGTTTTTCACCAGGAACGGCGGCAGCTGCGACATATGCTTATCCATCAGCAGTGAGATACGGCGTTCGGACAGCGAGCCGATCTCGGCGAACGCCAGCGCCAGGTTGTCCGCGGCCATCGCCACCGGTTCGGCGTGGAAGTTGCCGCCGGACAGCACGTCGCCCTGTTCGGCGAACACCAGCGGGTTATCGGACACCGCGTTGGCTTCAATCGCCAGGATCTCGCTGGCTTGGCGAATCTGCGTCAGGCAGGCGCCCATCACCTGCGGCTGACAGCGCAGCGAGTACGGATCCTGCACTTTTTCACAGTTGCGGTGCGAGTCGGACACTTCGCTGCGCTCGCCTAGCAGGTGGCGGTAGGCCGCTGCCGCGTCGATCTGGCCGCGTTGGCCGCGCACCTCGTGAATGCGCGGATCGAACGGGCTGCGCGAACCCAGCGCCGCCTCTACGCTCAGGCTGCCGCAGACCGTGGCGGCGGCGTAGAGATCTTCCGCCTCAAACAGGCCGCGCAGCGCGAAGGCGGTGGAAACCTGGGGTGCCGTTCAGCAGGGCCAGCCCCTCTTTGGCCGCCAGCTGCAGCGGCTTCAGGCCGGCTTTCGCCAGCGCGTCGCCGGCGGACAGCCACTCGCCCTGATGGCGCGCCTTGCCTTCTCCCAGCAGCAGCAGGCTCATATGCGCCAGCGGCGCCAGGTCGCCGGAGGCGCCCACCGAGCCTTTCAGCGGAATATGCGGGTAGACTTCGGCGTTCACCAGCGCGATCAGCGCCTGCAGCACTTCCAGACGAATGCCGGAGAAACCGCGCGACAGGCTGTTGATTTTCAGCACCATAATCAGGCGCACCAGGTTGTCGTCGGTCGGCGCGCCGACGCCGGCGGCGTGAGACAGCACGATGGAGCGCTGCAGATTCTCCAGATCGTCCCGCGCGATGCGGGTCGAGGCCAGCAGGCCGAAGCCGGTGTTGATGCCGTAGGTGGTGCGGTTCTCTTCGACGATGCGCTCAACGCAGGCGACGCTCCGCTCAATGGCGGCATAGGCGTTGTCGTCCAGCGTCAGCTTGACCGGCTGTTGATACACGTCGCGCAGTTCGGCGAGCGTCAGTTTTCCAGGGCGGATGGTTAGATTTTTCATGCTTTTTTCCCCTGAGTGGCGGCGACCATCGGCAGGTTCAGACCCTGCTCGCGGGCGCAGTCGATAGCAATGTCGTAACCCGCATCGGCATGGCGCATTACGCCGGTGGCCGGGTCGTTGTGCAGGACGCGGGCAATACGTTCGGCGGCTTCGTCGCTGCCGTCGCAGACGATCACCATGCCGGAGTGCTGTGAGAAGCCCATGCCGACGCCGCCGCCGTGGTGCAGCGACACCCAGGTGGCGCCGCTGGCGGTGTTCAGCAGGGCGTTGAGCAGCGGCCAGTCGGATACGGCGTCGGAACCGTCCTGCATGGCTTCGGTTTCACGGTTCGGGCTGGCGACCGAGCCGGAGTCCAGGTGGTCGCGGCCGATGACGATCGGCGCCGACAGTTCGCCGCGGCGCACCATTTCGTTGAACGCCAGGCCCAGCTTGGCGCGCTGGCCCAGACCGACCCAGCAGATGCGCGCCGGCAGGCCCTGGAAGCTGATGCGCTCGCGCGCCATATCCAGCCAGCGGTGCAGGTGTTCGTCGTCGGGGATCAGCTCCTTGACCATCGCGTCGGTCTTATAGATATCCTGCGGATCGCCGGACAGCGCGGCCCAGCGGAACGGCCCGATGCCGCGGCAGAACAGCGGACGAATGTAGGCCGGCACAAAGCCCGGGAAGTCGAAGGCGTTGTCGACGCCCATCTCTTTGGCCATCTGACGGATGTTGTTGCCGTAGTCGAAGGTAGGGATGCCCATCTGCTGGAACGCCAGCATCGCCTTGACGTGTTCCGCTATGGAGTTTTTGGCGGCCTTCACCACCACCGCCGGCTCGCGCTGGGCGCGCTCGCGGTACTCTTCCCAGCTCCAGCCCTGCGGCAGGTAACCGTTGAGCGGATCGTGGGCGCTGGTCTGGTCGGTAACCATATCCGGACGCACGCCGCGTTTGACCAGCTCCGGCAGAATGTCGGCGGCGTTGGCGCACAGCGCGATGGAAATCGCTTTACCCTCGGCGGTATAGCGCTTGATGCGCGCCAGCGCGTCATCCAGATCGCTGGCCTGTTCGTCGACGTAGCGGGTTTTCAGGCGGAAGTCGATGCGGCTCTGCTGACACTCGATATTCAGCGAGCAGGCGCCGGCCAGCGTGGCCGCCAGCGGCTGCGCGCCGCCCATGCCGCCCAGACCGGCGGTCAGCACCCAGCGGCCCTGCAGGTTGCCGTCGTAGTGTTGGCGGCCGGCTTCGACGAAGGTTTCGTAGGTGCCCTGCACGATGCCCTGGCTGCCGATATAAATCCAGCTGCCGGCGGTCATCTGGCCGTACATCGCCAGCCCCTTGGCATCCAGTTCGTTAAAGTGTTCCCAGGTGGCCCAGTGCGGCACCAGGTTGGAGTTGGCGATCAGCACGCGCGGCGCGTTGCTGTGGGTTTTGAATACGCCGACCGGCTTACCGGACTGCACCAGCAGCGTTTCGTCCTCTTCCAGCGTTTTCAGGGTTTCGACGATTTTGTCGTAGCAGTCCCAGTCGCGGGCGGCGCGGCCGATGCCGCCGTAAACCACCAGCTCATGCGGGTTTTCTGCGACTTCCGGATCGAGGTTGTTCATCAGCATGCGCAGCGGCGCTTCGGTCAGCCAGCTTTTTGCGTTTAATTGTGTGCCGCGAGGCGCGCGTACATCGACATTGCGAACTTTGTTATTTGCAGTCACAGCTCTTTCCTCAACTTGAAGTATGGCAATTCAATCGGTGTGAATTGATGGCGTTGTTGCCTGCCTATCACGTCTGAATAGTGCGTCAGGTTTTATTAACATATACTTGTATGTACAAGCATATGCAATAGCGAATCGCTTAAGCGAAAAAGTGGCATAAGAGAAAATTATTTTTGTTATTAATCAGTGTTTTATTTGATTTTGTGCGCGCTGTCAGGCCGGGGGGAAGGGCCAGAACAGTGAGCTGCTAGGCAAAAATGAATAAAAAACGCGTCATTTTTGAGCGTTAAATCACAATTAATTTACATAAGAATTACAAGTCGGCGTGATGGATAAAAAAGCGTTATGACCGGAGAGTCGGGCGCGGCCAGCCGCGCCCGTCAGCGTCATGAGCTGGCCGTTTGCAGCGTCTTGCGGCGCGCCATTTTGACCAGCGTGGCGATGGCGGCAACGGCCGCCGGCAGGCACAGGAACAGCAGGATGCTGCGCACTTCCCACTGCATCGCCATCAGCTGTGCGCCGACCATCGTGCCGGCCACGCCGCCGAAACGGCCGATGCCCTGCATCCAGGCGATGCCGGTGGCGCGGCTGTGGGTCGGGTAGTAGGTGGCAGCCAGCGTCTGCAGCCCCGACTGCGCGCCGTTCATGGTAATGCCCATCAGGAAAATAAACCCGCCGAGCAGAACGATATGGCGATCTTCGGTAGCCATGCCGACGATCAGCAGCGCGGTGATGATAAAGCCGGCGGCGACCACCTTATGCGCGTTCCAGCGGTCCATCATCCAACCGGCCATCAGGATGCCGGCGGTGCCGCCGAAGGTGAACAGCGAAGTCAGCATGGCGGACTGCTCCAGCTGATAACCCAGGCCCTGCATCAGAATCGGCATCCAGCTCAGCAGCATGTAGTAGATCACCAGCCCCATGCAGTAGGTGACCCACAGCATCAGGGTACCGAGCAGATAAGGGCGGCTGAACAGCAGGCCGACGCTGCTTTTTGACGCCGCCAGCGGCGTTTCATACAGATAGAAGTGTTCGACGCCGTCGAGGTTTTTCCCGCTGAAGCGCTGGGTAATGCGTTTGATCTTCTGCCTATCCTTGCCGCGGTTAACCAGATATTTGACCGACTCGGGCAGCAACAGCACCAGCAGCACCGTCAGCATCAGCGGCGCGATGGCGCCGAGCAGCAGCACGCTGTGCCAGCCGTAACCGGGGATCAGCCAGGAGGAGATAGCGCCACCGGCGGCGGCGCCCAGCGGAAAGCCGCAGTACATAGTGTTAATCGCCAGCGAACGGCAGCGCTGCGGCGCATACTCGGAAATCAGCGTAATGGCGTTGGGCATGGCGGCGCCCAGGCCAAGGCCGGTGAGAAAACGCCACAGCGTCAGGCTGTCGAGCGAGCCGGCATAGGCGGTCGCCAGGCTGGACAGGCCGAAGAACAGACAGGAAAACACCAGCACCCGCTTGCGGCCGATGCGGTCGGAGAGCGGCCCGGCCACCAGCGCGCCCAGCGACAGCCCGAGCAGCGCGGCGCTCAGCACCGGCCCCAGATCCTGCTTGACGATCCCCCAGTCCTCGGCCAGCGCCGGGGCAATATAACCCATGGCGGCGGTGTCGAAACCGTCGATCGCCAGGACCAAAAAACCGAGAATAATCAGCGTCCAGTGGAACAGCGAGAACTTACTGTCGTCGATCGCCTGCTGGATGTTTAACTTGGTGGAATGAGCCATAGTCCCCTCGAAAAGTGCTGGTGGTGGTTATTGTGATTAGCGCCGGAACGGCTGTCCGGCTTGTGCTTGCATGTATATACATCAGTGAGGTTTGCGGGGATTAATGTCAAATACATTTATCTTATTTGTTGGCTAATTGTTATTTTTTGCGACGCAGGATCGAAAGTTGCGCGCCGGTGCGGCAAAAGGGCGGCAATGAGGTTATTTGGCCGCCGGACCGGGAATCTGAGATAATCGCGTTTTACCCGTTTAAATTGAGAGATGCATGCAGTACCCGATTAACGAGATGTTCCAGACTTTACAGGGCGAAGGTTATTTCACCGGCGTTCCGGCTATTTTTATCCGCCTGCAGGGGTGTCCGGTAGGATGCAGCTGGTGCGATACCAAACACACCTGGGAAAAGGATGCTCATCGGGAAGTGGACATGCAGCGCATTTTGGTGAAAACCTCAGAGAGCGACGCCTGGGGCAGCGCCAGCGCCGAGCAGCTGCTGGCGGTGATCGGCCAGCAGGGCTACAGCGCGCGCCATATCGTCATTACCGGCGGCGAGCCGTGCATTTACGATTTGCTCCCGCTGACCCGTCTGTTTGAAGCGCACGGCTACGGTTGCCAAATTGAAACCAGCGGCACCCATGAAGTGCGGTGTACAGAGAATACCTGGGTGACGGTTTCACCGAAGGTGAATATGCGCGGCGGGATGAAAGTGCTGGATCAGGCGCTAACGCGCGCGGATGAGATCAAAACACCCGGTCGGGCGTCAGCGGGATATTGAGGCGCTGGATGCGCTGCTGGCGACGCTGCACGATGAGAAACGGCGGGTGATCGCCCTGCAGCCGATCAGTCAGAAAGATGAAGCGACCAAACTCTGTATTGCCACCTGCATTGAACGTAACTGGCGTTTGTCGATGCAGACGCATAAATATCTGAATATTGCCTGAGCCCGTCGGGCCAGATAGCGGGACGCGGCGCAGCGCGCCCGTTATCTTCGCACCGTTAGCCTTTATATACGCAGCCAGCGGTGCAGGTTTCTTTCACCATCACCGCGCTCAGTTCCGGCAGCTGCGGCTTCAGCTGCTGCCAAATCCAGGCGGCGAGCACTTCGCTGGTCGGATTTTCCAGCCCTGGAATATCGTTCAGATAATGGTGATCCAACCGCTCCCAAACGGGTTTGAATACGGCTTTCAGTTCGGCAAAGTCCATTACCCAGCCGGTGTGGGCATCGACCTCACCGGTTACTTCCAGACGCACCATAAAACGAATGCCCGTGCAGACGGCCGCATTTATGGCCTTCAGGCACATGCGGCAGGCGGTGTGCGGCTTCAAATTGAAAATCTTTAAACAGCGTGGTTGCCATTGTTACGGCCTCATTGACTCAAAAAACCGACGCATACTACCGGAAAGGCGCATCGCTTGCCATTTATACCGTTATGGTCTACCTGATTGCGCACGCAATGCATCCTCTGCGTTTTTTTTATTGACGGCAGTGCGGCCTTATCGGCGGGGCCGGTTAGCCGCTGAATGCGATTCATTCAAAAATCATCAAAAAAATCATTTTAAATTCATGGTGATAAAAATGAATCCTTAGCGCTTTAAGCGTTATGCCTTACCAGTAAAACAGCTTAGTCATTTTGGTTATTAATTATTGCTATCCCTTATTTATTCGTTGCTATTTGGCTCGGTAACCTTACAAACTCTCCTGATCTTTTCAGGAAATCAGACTGAACGAAAAGACAGCGAATGACACTGGCTAAGCATAGGAATTATGTCCGCAATGACGACTCAGGCTCCTCCAACATCTTTGCTCCCGCTGACGCCCGAACAGCTCTCTAACCTGCAGGCGGCGATTGGCGACTATTCGCCGACGCAGCTGGCGTGGCTGTCCGGTTACTTCTGGGGAATGGTTAACCAACAGCCCGGAGCCGTCGCCTTGCCGGCCGCGCCCGCCGCTGCTGCCGCGCCGAGCATTACCATTATTTCCGCCTCGCAGACCGCAACGCCCGCCGCCTGGCGGAGCAGCTGCGCGACGATCTTGCTGGCGCCAAGCTGAGCGTCAATCTGGTCAGTGCCGGAGATTACAAATACAAGCAGATCGCTCAGGAGCGCCTGCTGATCGTGGTGGCCTCCACGCAGGGTGAAGGCGAGCCGGCGGAAGAGGCGGTGGCGCTGCATAAGTTCCTGCACTCCAAAAAAGCGCCGAAGCTGAACGAGACCGCCTTTGCGGTGTTTGGCCTGGGCGATACCTCCTATGAAAACTTCTGCCAGTCCGGCAAGGATTTCGACGCCAAACTGGCGGAGCTGGGTGCCGAGCGTCTGGTGGAGCGCGTTGATGCCGACGTCGAGTATCAGGACCTCGCGACCGCCTGGCGCAAGCAGGTGGTGACGGTGCTGAAAGATCGCGCGCCGACGGAAAGTGTGGCGCCGGGTGTGCTGGCCGGCGGTGCGGTGGATCTGCTCGACAGCAGCCCGTACAGCAAAGAGCAGCCGTTGACGGCGCAGCTGGCGGTGAACCAGAAGGTCACCGGCCGCAATTCCGATAAAGACGTGCGCCACATCGAGATCGACCTGGGGGACTCCGGACTGCGCTATCAGCCGGGCGACGCCCTGGGCGTCTGGTTCGATAACGATCCGGCGCTGGTCGACGAGCTGGTGCAGCTGCTGTGGCTGAAAGGCGATGAAACGGTCGAGGTGGACGGCAAAACGCTGTCGCTGAGCGACGCATTGCGCAGCCACTATGAACTGACCCAGAACACCACGCCGATCGTGGAAAAATATGCGGCGCTGGCGCGGGATGAAAAACTGTTGGCGCTGGTGGCCGATAAAGCCGCGCTGCAGCAGTATGCGCACAATACGCCGATCGTCGATATGGTGCGTCAGGCGCCGGTTGAACTCAGCGCCGAACAGCTGCTCGGCCTGCTGCGTCCGCTGACGCCGCGCCTCTATTCCATCGCCTCTTCGCAGGCGGAAACGGAAAACGAAGTGCACGTGACCGTCGGCGTAGTGCGCTATGACATTGACGGCCGCGCGCGCGCCGGCGGCGCCTCGAGCTTCCTGGCCGACCGCCTGGAGGAAGACGGCGATGTGCGGGTGTTTATCGAACACAACGACAATTTCCGCCTGCCGGCCAACCCGGATACGCCGGTGATCATGATCGGCCCGGCACCGGCATTGCGCCGTTCCGCGCCTTTATGCAGCAGCGCGACGCCGACGGCGCCGGCGGTAAAAACTGGCTGTTCTTCGGTAACCCGCACTTTACCGAAGACTTCCTCTATCAGGTGGAGTGGCAGCGCTATGTGAAAGACGGTCTGTTGACCCGCATCGATCTGGCCTGGTCACGTGACCAGCAGCACAAAGTGTATGTACAGGACAAACTGCGCGAACAGGGCGCGGAAGTGTGGCGCTGGATCCAGCAAGGCGCGCACATTTACGTCTGCGGCGATGCCAATCGCATGGCGAAAGACGTGGAAAATACATTACTGGAACTGGTCGCCGAGCACGGTGGAATGGATGCCGAGCAGGCCGACGAATTTTTAAGTGAGCTGCGCTTTGAGCGCCGTTATCAGCGAGATGTTTACTGATGAGTGATAAACACCCGGCCCTCTGGTTGTAGAAGGCAAACTGGCCGATGCCGAACGCATGAAGCGTGAGAGTAACTTCCTGCGCGGCACCATCGCCGACGATTTGAACGACGGTCTGACCGGCGGCTTTAACGGCGACAACTTTCTGCTGATCCGTTTCCACGGCATGTACCAGCAGGATGACCGCGATATCCGCGCCGAACGCGCCGAGCAGAAGCTGGAGCCGCGCCATGCGATGATGCTGCGCTGTCGCCTGCCCGGCGGCATTATCAGCCCGCAGCAGTGGCTGGGTATTGATAAGTTTGCCGCAGAGAGCACGCTGTACGGCAGCATTCGCCTGACCAACCGTCAGACCTTCCAGTTCCACGGTATTCTGAAGGGCAATGTGAAGCCGGTACACCAGCTGCTGAACAGGCTGGGGCTGGACGCGCTGGCGACCGCCAACGACGTCAACCGCAACGTGCTGTGCACCTCGAACCCGGTGGAGTCTGAGCTGCATCAGGAAGCCTACGAGTGGGCGAAGAAAATCTCCGAACATCTGCTGCCGCGCACCCGCGCCTATGCGGAAGTGTGGCTGGATAAAGAGAAGGTGGCGACCACCGACGAGGAGCCGATCCTCGGCCCGACCTATCTGCCGCGCAAGTTTAAAACCACGGTGGTGATCCCGCCGCAGAACGACGTCGATCTGCACGCCAACGATATGAACTTTGTCGCCATTGCGGAAAACGGCAAGCTGGTGGGCTTTAACCTGCTGGTGGGCGGCGGCCTGTCGATTGAGCACGGCAACAAGAAAACCTATGCGCGTAACGCCAGCGAGTTCGGCTATATTCCGCTGGAGCATACGCTGGCGGTGGCCGAGGCGGTAGTCACTACCCAGCGCGACTGGGGCAACCGCACCGATCGTAAAAACGCCAAAACCAAATATACGCTGGAGCGCGTCGGCGTGGAGACCTTCCGCGCCGAAGTGGAAAAACGCGCCGGCATCACCTTCGAGCCGATTCGGCCCTATGAGTTTACCGGCCGCGGCGACCGCATCGGCTGGGTGAAAGGGGTGGATAACCACTGGCACCTGACGCTGTTTATCGAAAACGGCCGCCTGCTGGACTATCCGGGCCGTCCGCTGAAAAGCGGCGTGGCGGAAATCGCCAGGGTGCATCAGGGCGACTTCCGTCTGACCGCCAACCAGAACCTGATCGTCGCCGGCGTGCCGGAAAGCGAGAAGGCCAATATTGAAGCCATCGCCCGCGCGCACGGCCTGATCGACGACGGCGTCAGCGAACAGCGTAAAAATTCGATGGCCTGCGTGTCATACCCGACCTGTCCGCTGGCGATGGCGGAGGCCGAGCGCTTCCTGCCGCAGTTCGTCACCAAGGTTGAGGGCATCATGCATCAGCACGGGGTGGGCGATGAGCACATGGTGCTGCGCGTGACCGGCTGCCCGAACGGCTGCGGCCGCGCGCTGCTGGCGGAGATCGGCCTGGTGGGCAAGGCGGTCGGCCGTTATAACCTGCATCTGGGCGGCAACCGTGAAGGTACGCGTATTCCGCGCATGTATCGCGAGAACATCAATGAGGAGCAGATCCTGCAGGAGATCGACCAACTGGTCGGCCGCTGGGCGCAAGAGCGCAACGCGGGCGAAGGGTTCGGCGACTTCACCATCCGCGCCGGCATTATTCGCCCGGTGGTGGATCCGGCGCAGGATTTCTGGGACTAACCGTGGAGGCTGACAACATGGCTGAATTCGATCTGGCGGCGCTGAATGCGCTGCCGAAATCCGGGCAGGCGTTGGCGCTGGCTGAGGTCAACGGCAAACTGGAGCGGCTCTCCGCGCAGCAGCGCGTCGAGTGGGCGCTGGAGCAACTGCCGGGCGCGTTTGTGCTCTCTTCCAGCTTCGGGATTCAGGCCGCGGTCTGTCTGCATCTGGTGACGCGTATCCAGCCGGATATCCCGGTGATCCTGACCGATACCGGCTATCTGTTCCCGGAAACCTATCAGTTTGTCGATCAGCTGACCGACAAGCTGAACCTGAACCTGCAGGTGTTCCGCGCCGAGCATTCGCCGGCCTGGCAGGAGGCGCGCTACGGCAAACTGTGGGAGCAGGGCGTTGAGGGCATTGAGCGCTATAACCAGCTTAACAAGGTTGAACCGATGAACCGTGCGCTGGAAACGCTGGGCGCCAACACCTGGTTCGCCGGCCTGCGCCGCGAGCAATCCGGCAGCCGTGCCCATCTGCCGGTGCTGGCGGTGCAGCGCGGCGTCTTTAAGGTGCTGCCGATTATCGACTGGGATAACCGTCAGATTTATCAGTATCTGACGGAGCACGGGCTGAGCTACCACCCGCTGCGGGATCAGGGCTACCTGTCGGTGGGCGATACCCATACCACGCGCAAGTGGGAGCCGGGCATGAATGAAGAAGAGACGCGCTTCTTTGGCCTGAAACGCGAATGCGGGCTGCATGAGTAAACCGGATGCGCTGAGTATGCGCACGGAATAACCGGGAAGGGATGGCGTCAGCCATCCCTTTTTTTATGATTTTTTCGCTTTGGCCGCCGGGTGCGCCTGCGCCAGCTCTTTTAACAGCGGTAGCAGTACCTGCACGCTGTCCCGGCTGCGTTTATCAATCCGCCCCGGCAGATGGCGATCCAGATATTGCACGTTGTCGTACTGCGGCCGGTGCCAACTGACGCCCTGCGGGAAGTGGGGGCTGACGGCACGCTGTTGATAGCCGTCTTTTTTGCCCAGCGTCCAGTTGGTGGCCTCGACCGCCATCACCGGGATGCGCGCGACGTCAAACACCTGCTGATCGGAACAGCAGCCGGTGCCCCGCGGGTATTTGTCGTTGCCCGGGTTAAGGGCGGCGGCGATACCGTAGCGGTGGGCGATATCCAGCGCCCGATCGCGGCTCTGTTTGGCGATCTTCGGCGGCGTGTTGCGGCCGGCGTGGAAATAGAGTTTGTCGCCGGTGATCAGGCTGTCGAGGTTAATCACCAGCAGCGTGTTCGCCCGCTCTTCGGCGCTCATGCGCTGCAGATAATTTTTTGCGCCCAGCGAGCCCAGCTCTTCGCCGCTGGCGGCGATAAAGCGCAGGCTGTAGCGGGTGGGGATATCCTTCATCCGCTGCGCCAGCTCCAGCATCACGCCGACGCCGGAGGCGTTATCGTCGACCCCTTGCAGCGTCAGGCCGCCCAGGTTGTTGTCGACGTCGGCATCGCTGCGCGGCGTATAGGTATCGAAGTGCGCCATCACGATGATCTGCTGCGGCTGATCGCCGCTTTTGGCAGCGATCACCGAATTCACTCGGATATTGCGCCAGTTTTCGCTGCCGTTTTTGTTGCTGTAGAGGTAGCGGCTGTTAATGCTGCGGATATTACTCTGGTAGCCCATCTGGCCGAACTGCTGTTTCAGGTAGTCGGCGGCCAGCTGCTCTGCCGGGCTGCCGGCCATACGTCCCGGGAAGTAGGTGGCGATATAACGCATTTTTTCGGCGGCGTATTTACCCAGTGGCGCGTCCTGGCCGGGCTGAGTGGCGGCGGAGGCGCAAAAAACGCTGCTGAATGCCGCGGCCAACAGACCGGCTTTCAGACTCTGGCGGGAAAACATAGCGGAAAATCCTTCTCGTAGGCGCTCAATCACGCCGATTATTTTTTTCGGCCTTAGTATGAAACGCAATGCCGGATTAAACAATTTCATCCGCTCTTAATTTATGCCGCGAACGTGGCGGTAAGGAGGGGCCGGCGGTGATTGCGAGACGTATGGCAAATTAGCGGTATCGCTATTTAACCGCCTGAATAATAGGTCTACTATCCGACGAGATGATTTTTCACGGCAGGGAGAGCGCATGATGCTGGATAAACTGGACAACCGGCTGGGCGTCGTTGAGCAACAGATTGAGCGCATGGATCAACGTGCTGAACGGATGGAGCAGCGCGTGGAACAGATGGATCTGCGTGTCGAACGGATGGAGCAGCGCGTGGAACAGATGGATCTACGTGTCGAACGGATGGAACAGCACGTTGAGCGAATGGATCTGCGCATTGAGGGGATGGATCGGCGTATTGAAGGCGTGGAAAAGCGCGTTGAACGGGTGGAGGTGGATGTCAGCCAGGTTAAACTGGATTTGGCGGCGCTGAATATGCGTTCGCTGGAGTTTGTCACCAAGGGCGATCTGCATAAGGAGGTGGCTCTGCTGCACCGGGAAATTGGGCTGGTGAATAAAGAAGTCGTCAGCCAAACCAAATGGATGGTCAGCTGCATATTCGGCGTTGCCGCACTGTGCATGACCGCCGCCAAGCTGTGGTTCTGAGCCGCTTCGCCCTGTTTTGAACGGCTGGCAAGACGCCTCTGCCCGGCGCGCGCATGGTGCTTGCCGCGCCCGCGCTGCGGCCTATATTCCATAAATGCACATCTCATTCCTTTTCGTCATTTCAGGGGCTAAATCGCAGCCCGTATAGTCACACTATCTTTCCGTTATATGAAAAGGCTGTTGTGGACTATCTACCAATATTTGCCGATCTGAAACAGCGTCCGGTACTGGTCGTTGGCGGCGGTGAAGTTGCTGCGCGCAAGGTGGAACTGCTTGCGCGCGCCGGGGCTGAAATACGGATAGTTGCGCAGTCGCTTTCACCTGAACTTGAACAACGTCGCCAGTCTGGAGGCATCAACTGGCTGGGGCAGGCGTTTGCGCCGCACCAGCTGGATGAGGTGTTTCTGGTGATCGCCGCGACCGACGACGCCGCGCTGAACGCACAGGTTTACGCCGAGGCGGATAAGCGCCGCGTGCTGGCCAACGTGGTGGACGATCAGCCGCGCTGCTCATTTATTTTCCCATCGATTGTCGACCGCTCGCCGCTGGTGGTGGCGGTGTCGTCCGGCGGCAAAGCGCCGGTGCTGGCGCGGATGCTGCGTGAAAAGCTGGAGGCGCTGCTACCGGCCAGTCTTGGCACGATAGCGCAGCTGGCCGGCGGTTTCCGCACCCGGGTAAAACAGCAGCTGAGTTCGATCGGCGCACGCCGTCGTTTCTGGAGAAGTCCCTGAACGGCCGCTTCGCCACGCTGGCGGCTAATGAGCAGCCGCAGCAGGCGCAGCAGCAGCTGGAGCAGGATTTGGCCGCGTTTGCCGCCGGTGATGAGGCGACGCAGGGCGAGATTGCCCTGGTCGGCGCCGGGCCGGGTGATGTTGGTCTGCTGACCTTGCGCGGCCTGCAGGTGATGCAGCAGGCCGATGTGGTGCTGTACGACCATCTGGTGAGCGACCAGATCCTCGATCTGGTGCGCCGCGACGCGGAACGCATCTGCGTGGGCAAACGCGCCGGCGCGCATCTGGTGATTCAGGAAGAGACCAACCGCCTGCTGGTGGAGCTGGCGCAGCAGGGGAAACGCGTGGTGCGCCTGAAGGGCGGCGATCCGTTTATCTTCGGCCGCGGCGGTGAAGAGCTGCAGGTTGCGGCGGCGGCGGGATCCCGTTCCAGGTGGTGCCGGGCGTGACGGCGGCGGCCGGCGCGACGGCCTATGCCGGCATCCCGCTGACCCATCGCGACCATGCGCAGAGCGTGACTTTTATCACTGGCCACTGTCGTCCCGACGGCGACGGGCTGGACTGGGCCGACCTGGCGCGCGCGCGTCAGACGCTGGCGATTTACATGGGCACCATGAAGGCGGCGGATATCAGCCAGCGCCTGATTGCTCATGGCCGCGAGGCGCAGACTCCGGTGGCGGTCATCAGCCGCGGCACGCGTGCTGACCAGCAGGTGCTGACCGGCACGTTGCAGCAGTTGGAACAATTAGCCCAGCAGGCGCCGTTGCCGGCGCTGTTGGTGATTGGCGAGGTGGTGGAACTGCACCATCAAATCGCCTGGTTTGGGCATCAACCTCAGACGGACGGGGCCGCGCGTCCCGCCGTAGTGAATTTGGCTTAAAGGATCTGTTATGGACGAAAAACGACTCACTCACTTGCGGCAATTGGAGGCGGAGAGTATCCATATCATCCGTGAAGTTGCCGCAGAATTCAGCAACCCGGTGATGCTGTACTCCATCGGTAAAGACTCCTCGGTGATGCTGCATCTGGCGCGCAAGGCCTTCTATCCGGGCACCCTGCCGTTCCCGCTGCTGCACGTGGATACCGGCTGGAAATTCCAGGAGATGTATCAGTTCCGCGACCGCACGGCGAAAGAGTACGGCTTTGAGCTGCTGGTGCATAAAAACCCGGAAGGGGTGGCGATGGGGATTAACCCGTTCGTACACGGCAGCGCCAAGCATACCGATATTATGAAAACCGAAGGCCTGAAGCAGGCGCTGAACAAGTACGGTTTTGACGCCGCCTTCGGCGGCGCGCGGCGCGATGAAGAGAAGTCCCGCGCCAAAGAACGCATTTATTCATTCCGCGACCGTTTCCACCGCTGGGATCCGAAGAACCAGCGTCCGGAGCTGTGGCACAACTACAACGGCCAGATTAACAAAGGGGAAAGCATCCGCGTCTTCCCGCTGTCGAACTGGACCGAACTGGATATCTGGCAGTACATCTTCCTGGAAAATATCGACATCGTGCCGCTGTATCTGGCGAAGCCGCGCCCGGTGCTGGAGCGCGACGGTATGCTGATGATGGTGGACGACGACCGTATCGACCTGCAGCCGGGCGAAGTGATCAGCCAGCGCATGGTGCGCTTCCGTACGCTGGGCTGCTGGCCGCTGACCGGCGCGGTGGAATCCTCGGCGGAAACGCTGCCGGAAATCATTGAGGAGATGCTGGTCTCCACCACCAGCGAACGTCAGGGCCGGATGATTGACCGCGATCAGTCCGGTTCGATGGAGCTGAAAAAGCGTCAAGGGTATTTCTGAGGAGCCACCGGATGAACAACGTAATTGCACAACAAATCGCCGAACAGGGCGGGGTGGAAGCCTATTTACATGCGCAGCAGCATAAGAGCCTGCTGCGTTTCCTGACCTGCGGCAGCGTAGATGACGGCAAGAGCACCCTGATTGGTCGCCTGCTGCACGATACCCGCCAGATTTATGAAGATCAGCTGTCCACGCTGCACACCGACAGCAAACGTCTGGGCACGCAGGGGGAAAAGCTCGACCTGGCGCTGCTGGTGGATGGCCTGCAGGCGGAGCGCGAGCAGGGCATCACCATCGATGTGGCCTACCGCTATTTCTCCACCGAGAAGCGTAAATTTATCATCGCCGATACGCCGGGGCATGAGCAGTACACCCGCAATATGGCCACCGGCGCATCGACCTGCGATCTGGCGATTCTGCTGATTGATGCGCGCAAAGGCGTGCTGGATCAGACGCGCCGCCACAGCTTTATCGCCACGCTGCTCGGCATTCGTCACCTGGTGGTGGCGGTCAATAAAATGGATCTGGTGAATTACAGCGAGCAGGTGTTTGAACAGTTCAAGCAGGACTACCTGACGTTTGCCCAGCAGTTGCCAAACGATCTGGATATCAAGTTTGTGCCGTTGTCGGCGCTGGACGGTGATAACGTCGCCGGCCAGAGCGTCCATATGCCGTGGTACAGCGGCCCGACGCTGCTGGAAGTGCTGGAAAGCGTCGAGGTGGTTGGCCGTTCGGCCACTCAGCCGCTGCGTTTCCCGGTGCAGTATGTCAACCGTCCGAACCTGGATTTCCGCGGCTACGCCGGCACGCTGTCTGCCGGCAAGGCACACGTCGGTCAGCGGGTAAAAGTGCTGCCTTCCGGCGTGGAGTCCAGCATCGCGCGCATCGTCACCTTTGACGGCGACCTGCAGGAAGCGGTGCCGGGAGAGGCGGTGACGCTGGTGCTGCAGGATGAAGTCGATATCAGCCGCGGCGATCTGCTGGTGGCGGCCGATGACGCGCTGCAGGCGGCGCAGAGCGCGCTGGTGGACGTGGTCTGGATGGCGGAGCAGCCGCTGCAGCCGGGGCAAAGCTACGATATCAAGGTGGCCGGCAAGAAAACCCGCGCCCGGGTGGAGGCGATTCGCCATCAGGTAGAAATCAACTCTCTGGCGCAGTACCAGGCTGACAGCCTGCCGCTGAACGGCATCGGCCTGGTGGAGCTGACCTTTGACGAACCGCTGGTGCTCGACAGCTACCAGAGTAATCCGGACACCGGCGGCATGATCATTATCGATCGCCTGAGCAACGTCACCGTCGGCGCAGGCTTGATCCGCGAGGCGCAGCAGGCTACCGTCGCCGCTGCCGGCGAGTTCAGCGCCTTTGAGCTGGAGCTGAATGCGCTGGTGCGTAAACATTTCCCGCACTGGGGTGCGCGCGACCTGCTCGGAGGCCGGTAAGCGTGGCCGAGCGTGAAGTACGGCCGACCGGGCCGGATGATGAAAACGTGGTGTGGCATCCGCATGCGGTAAACGCGTGCGGATCGTGAAATGCGCAATGGCCACCGCGGTGTGGTGCTGTGGTTTACCGGGCTGTCCGGCTCGGGGAAATCCACCGTGGCCGGCGCGCTGGAACAGGCGCTGCACGCGATGGGCGTGCGCACCTACCTGCTTGACGGCGATAACGTACGCCACGGGCTGTGCCGCGATCTGGGCTTCTCGGATGATGACCGACGCGAGAATATCCGTCGGGTTGGTGAAGTGGCGAAGCTGATGGTGGACGCCGGTCTGGTGGTGCTGACCGCGTTTATCTCCCCGCACCGCGCTGAACGGCAAATGGTGCGCGAGATGCTGGGTGACGGTCAGTTTGTCGAAGTGTTTGTCGACACGCCGCTGGCCATCTGTGAATCGCGCGATCCGAAGGGCTTATACAAAAAAGCCCGCGCCGGCGAGCTGCGTAATTTTACCGGTATCGACGCGGTTTATCAGGCGCCGGAGGCGGCGGATATCCACCTGGATGGCGAACAATTGGTAACAAATTTGGTTGCGCAATTGTTAGACGTGCTGCGTGGTCAGGCTATTATCAAACCCTGAGTTCCCAAAAAGCGTGTGGCGGTTATCTGCCATGCGCTTTTTACTCTGACACGCCGCAGAGCGTGCTGAGCGCGATGAATAACCAGGGATTACTATGCAAAATGTCTCACCCGTCGTGGTTGATCCAACATCAGAGAAAGAAGAGCCTTCTTACTCGTTTCTCGGTGGCGTCAGCGGCTTTGTGTTCTATTGGCTGGCGTTTACGCTGCCGTTCCTGGTCTATGGCTCCAACACGCTGTTTTTCCTGCTGTATACCTGGCCTTTCTTCCTGGCGCTGATGCCGGTTTCGGTGCTGATCGGCATTACGCTCAGCATGCTGCTGCGCGGACGGCTGATTTTGACGCTGCTGCTGACCGGCGTTGCGGTGCTTTGTCTGTTCTGGCTGGTGTTCAGCCTGCTGAGCGGCTGGTAACCAGCCGGACGCACAGCGCGCGCCGACTGATTGCAAAGCCGTGCCGAAGGTTACAAAACTTTGCTTAAAAACGCCTGCGTCCGCGGGTTGGCCGGCTGGGTAAATATCTGCTGCGGCGTGCCTTCTTCCTGAATAACACCCTGATCGATAAACAGCACCCGATCCGCCACTTCACGGGCGAACGCCATTTCATGCGTTACCACCACCATCGTCATGCCTTCGTGGGCCAGGGCCTTGATCACCGCCAGCACTTCGCCGACCAGCTCCGGATCCAGCGCGGAGGTCGGCTCGTCAAACAGCATGATTTTCGGCTCCATCGCCAGCGCGCGCGCAATCGCCACCCGCTGTTGCTGGCCGCCGGACAGGCTGCCGGGATAGGCGTCGATTTTATCCAGCAGGCCGACCTTGCGCAGCAGCGTTTCAGCCTGCTGCGTGGCAT
The DNA here is from genome assembly GCA_901472405.1 of Serratia rubidaea. Lineage (GTDB taxonomy): Bacteria > Pseudomonadota > Gammaproteobacteria > Enterobacterales > Enterobacteriaceae > Serratia_B > Serratia_B rubidaea. The sequence continues at coordinate 869,601 of LR590463.1, forward strand.
CGGCGCGGGAGAGCCGCTTTACGTCCATCGGCGCCATAATGATATTTTCCAGCACCGTCATATGCGGGAACAGATTAAAGCGCTGGAACACCATGCCGACGCTGGCGCGCATTTTATTGAGATCGGTCTTCTGATCGTGGATGGCGAAGCCGTTGACCTCGATCTCACCGCCGGACAGCGTTTCCAACGCGTTGAGGCAGCGCAGAAAGGTGCTTTTACCGGAGCCGGACGGGCCGATAACGCACACCACTTCATTGGCGGCAATCTGGCAGTCAATGCCGCGCAGCACGTGGGTGGCGCCAAACTGTTTTTGCAGGTTATGTACGCGAATCACTTTTACCGAACCTCTTTTCCATATGTTGCACCATCAGCGACAGCAAGAAGGTGATGACCCAATAGACCAGTGAGATGGTCAGGTAGGGCTCCCAATAGGTGGCGTAGGCGCCGGACACGGTGCGCGCCGCGTAGGCCAGATCGGCCAGGCCGATGGCGGAGGCCAGCGAGGAGTCCTTCACGATGGCGATGGCGTTGTTGCCCAGCGGCGGCAGCATACGGCGGAACGCCTGCGGCAAAATCACCTTGCGCATGGTTTTGCCGTAGCTCATGCCGAGCGAGCGTGAGGCCTCCATCTGCCCACGGTCGATGGACTGGATGCCGGCGCGAAAAATTTCCGACACATAGGCGCCGGCGTTGAGCGTGATCGCCACCACGCAGGACAGGAAGGCGCCGTAGTCGGCGCGCAGCTCGCGGGCGAAATCGCTGCTCATGATGCCCCAGGCGACCAGCAGGCCGTCACGCGGGTTGATAAACAGCGGCACCAGGGCGAAGTGCACCACCATGATCTGCACAAACAGCGGCGTACCGCGGAAGGCGCTGATATAGATACGCACCGGCCATTGAACGCCGTAGTGCAAAATGGGTTTCCAGACGCCGTGCGGCGCCTGCGCCAGCCGGCCTAAACCGAGGATCAGGCCCCAGGTGGTGCCCAGCAGCACGCAGATAATGGTGCATTTGATGGTCATCCAGGCGCCTTCCATAAACAGCGGCGCGTATTCCTGGATGATCTCCCAGCGGAAATTCACGGTAAGTTCCTTATTGGCAGTTGCAGGGCCGGAGGCATCCGGCCCGTATCAGGCAGCGGATTATTGGGCCGGCAGCGTGGGGACGTTGTTGTCAAACCAGTTCTGGTAGATGTTGGCGTAGGTGCCGTCGGCGATGATTTTCTTCAGGCCGGCGTTGATTTTGTCGCGCAGCTCATCGTTGCCTTTGGCGACGGCGATGCCGAAATACTGCCGCTCAAACTTGGCGTCGGACACCAGCTTAAACTGCTTTTCCGGATGCGTTTTGATATAGAACTTGGCGACGCCGACGTCGCCGACCGCAGCGCCGATGCCGTCTTCATACAGCTCTTGCAGCATCAGCGGCGTGTTGTCGAAGCGCTTGATGGCGGTGCTGTTTTTCCCCAGCACGTCAGAGACGACGATATCGCCGGTGCTGGAGTTGACCACGCCGACCTTCAGCGTTTTCAGTGCGGCAATGGCGTCGACCGTCGAGTCCTTCGGCACCACGATCGCCTGTTCCGCCGGGAAGTACGGCGCGGAGAACTCCACCATCTGTTTACGTTTATCGGTAATGGTGATGCCGGAGATGATGATGTCGCGGTCGCCGGAGTTCAGCGTGGCGAAAATGCCCTCCCACGGCGTATTGACCAGCTTGATCTTGAAGCCTTCGGCCGCGGCGACGGCCTTGATAATATCAATATCAAAGCCTTCCAGCTGTTTATTGCTGTTTTCGAACTCGAACGGGCGGTAGGTGCCGCCGGAGCCGACGACATAGGTAGTTTCAGCCGCGGCGGAAAAGCCGGCGGTCAGGCAGGCTGCCATTAACAGCAGGTGTTTTAACATGGTGGATCCCCGGAAGTTTATGGTTGTCTTTGTTGGTGTTTATTCATATTTGCTGCATAAAAATAATGATGCGAGGGTAAAATTACAACCGTACCGGTAGGTTTTGTTGGTTTATGGTGTTAAATATTCATTTTCAGCGGTTGGCTGGTGGAAACCGTGGCGGCTTTGCCGCCCGGCCAGTGTTATGCTCTGTACAAAATATGCACCGCGGGTGCGCGGTTGTTGGGCTTTCATCCGGTTTTTTCCGGTCGCGAAGGTTTTTTTGCCGCTTTCAGCGCATTTTTAGGTTATAAACGCACATAAGTTCTCATCCGTACTCTTAAACTGGCGGCGAAATGCCGCTCTCAGTGTGGAGTCCAACGGAAAGTTGTGGGATGATTAGGCGGTTTTTCAGGGGGCGCGGATGGGAAAACTTACGCTACTATTGTTGGCATTGCTTGGCTGGTTACAGTATTCGCTGTGGCTGGGCAAAAATGGGGTTCACGATTACGTGCGGGTCAATGACGATGTTGCAGTCCAGCAGGGCAGCAACGCCAAGTTGAAGGCGCGTAACGATCAGCTGTTCGCCGAAATCGACGATCTTAACGGTGGTCAGGAAGCGATTGAAGAGCGCGCGCGTAACGAGCTGGGCATGATCAAGCCCGGAGAAACTTTCTATCGTCTGGTTCCTGACCAAGCCAGACGCGGCGTGACGCCTTCCTCGCAAAACAACGTAAAATAAACATGAATCACTCCGCAGGCTCCTTGCCGCAGGTGGTTGCCGTGCTGCCGGCGGCAGGCATCGGCAGCCGTATGCAAACAGATTGCCCAAAGCAGTACCTCACCATCGGCAACCAAACTATTCTTGAACATGCGATCCACGCGTTGCTGCGTCATCCGCGTGTCCGTCAGGCGATCGTGGCCATCGGTCCGGACGATGACCATTTTGCCCGTTTACCGATTGCCCGCGACCCGCGGGTGGTGGTGACGGTCGGCGGCCGGCAGCGCGCCGATTCGGTGATGGCCGGCCTGCACCTGGCGGGCGACGCCGAGTGGGTGCTGGTGCATGATGCCGCGCGCCCGTGTCTGCATGCCGACGATCTCGAGCGCCTGCTGGCGATCGCCGAACACAGCAAGGTGGGCGGCATTCTCGCCGCGCCGGTGCGCGATACCATGAAGCGGGCGGAAAGCGGCGTGGCGGCCATCGCCCATACGGTGGAGCGCCAGGATTTATGGCATGCGCTGACGCCGCAGTTTTTCCCGCTGGCGTTGCTGAAGCACTGTCTGCAGCGGGCGATGGATGAAGGGGCGAACGTCACCGATGAAGCCTCGGCGCTGGAGCATTGCGGTTACCATCCGCTGCTGGTGGCGGGGCGTGCCGATAATATTAAAGTGACGCGCCGGAAGATTTACGGCTGGCGGCGTTTTATTTAACCCAGTTGAACCAACAGGAGCAGGCTTGATGCGAATCGGTCACGGTTTTGATGTACATAAATTCGGCGGCGAAGGCCCGCTGGTGATCGGTGGCGTCCGCATTCCTTACGAACAAGGTTTGCTGGCCCATTCCGACGGTGATGTGGCGCTGCACGCCGCTACCGATGCGCTGCTGGGCGCCGCCGCGCTGGGCGATATCGGCAAACTGTTCCCGGATACCGACCCGTCCTTTAAAGGCGCCGACAGCCGTGAGCTGCTGCGTGAGGCCTGGCGCCGGATTCGCGCCAAAGGCTACCGCCTGGGCAACCTGGACGTCACGATTATCGCTCAGGCGCCGAAGATGGCGCCGCATATCCCGCAGATGCGCGTTTTCCTGGCGGAAGATCTGCAGTGTCATATGGACGACGTCAACGTGAAGGCGACCACCACGGAAAAACTGGGGTTCACCGGCCGTGGCGAAGGGATTGCCTGCGAAGCGGTTGCCTTGTTAATCAAGGAGTAAACCGATGGATATGGCAAATCTGACCTGGCTGCACGGTCAGCCGCAGGCCAGCGGCGTGCTGAAGGCCAACCCGGAAGATTTCGTGGTGGTGGAAGACCTGGGCTTTACGCCGGACGGCGAAGGCGAGCATCTGCTGGTCAATATTCGTAAAAACGGCTGCAATACGCAGTTTGTCGCCGACTATCTGGCGCGTTTTGCCGGCGTTCACGGCCGCGCGGTCAGTTATGCCGGCCTGAAAGACCGTCATGCGGTGACCGAACAGTGGTTCTGTCTGCACCTGCCGGCAAGGAGACGCCCGACCTCGGCCGTTTCGAACTGGAGGGCTGCGAAGTGCTCGCCGCCGCCCGTCACCGCCGTAAGCTGCGCATTGGCACGCTGAAAGGCAACAGCTTTACGCTGGTGCTGCGCCATATCAGCGATCGTGACGACGTCGAGCAGCGCCTGCAGGCGATTGCCGCGGACGGCGTGCCGAACTATTTCGGCAGCCAGCGCTTTGGTCACGGCGGCAATAACCTGACGATGGCGCGCCGCTGGGCCAATGATGAAATCCGCGTCAAAGAGCGCAACAAGCGTAGCTTTTACCTCTCCGCCAGCCGCAGCGCCCTGTTTAATCTGGTGACGTCGGCGCGGCTGGCCAATCAGCAGCAGCGCAGCGTGCTGGAAGGCGACGCGCTGCAGCTGAGCGGACGCGGCAGCTGGTTTGTCGCCAAGGCGGACGAGCTGGAGAGCGTACAGCAGCGTGTGAATGACGGCGAACTGCTGATTACTGCGCCGTTACCTGGCGACGGCGAGCCTGGCACCGCCGGCGCCGCGCTGGATTTTGAACAACAGTGCTTGGCGCAACAGCCGGAATTGCTTAGTCTCTTAAAGCGCGAACGCGTAGACCCCGCCAGACGCGCTTTGCTGTTGCAGCCGCAGAATATGCAATGGAACTGGTGGGATGATGTCACCGTTGAACTGCGTTTTTGGCTGCCGGCCGGCAGTTTCGCTACCAGCGTAGTTCGCGAAATTATGCAGCAGGATAACCGTGATGCGGATATTACTGAGTAACGACGACGGCGTCAGCGCGCCGGGCATTCAGGTGCTGGCGGCGGCGCTGCGCGAGTTCGCCGACGTGATGGTGGTGGCGCCCGATCGCAACCGCAGCGGCGCCTCCAATGCGTTGACGCTGGATGCGCCGCTGCGCACCCAAACGTTGCCGAACGGCGATATTGCCGTACTGCAGGGCACGCCGACCGACTGCGTCTATCTGGGCGTAAACGCCCTGATGCGCCCGGCGCCGGATATTGTTGTCTCCGGCATTAACGCCGGCCCCAATCTGGGCGACGACGTGATCTATTCCGGCACCGTGGCGGCGGCGATGGAAGGACGGCACTTGGGCCTGCCGGCGCTGGCGGTGTCGCTCAACGGCCACCAGCATTATGAGACCGCGGCGGCCGTGACCTGCCGGCTGTTGCGCGCATTGCTGCGCGAGCCGTTGCGCACCGGAAAAATTCTCAACGTCAACGTGCCGGACGTGCCGCTCGCTGACATCAAAGGGATCCGCGTGACCCGCTGCGGCAGCCGCCATCCGGCGGAGCAGGTATTTTGTCAGCAGGACCCGCGCGGGCGGGATATTTATTGGATTGGGCCGCCGGGGGAGCAATGTGATGCCGGACCGGATACCGATTTTGCTGCCGTTGAGCAGGGCTATGTTGCGGTGACGCCGTTACAGGTGGATTTAACCGCGTATGCCGCCCAGGATGTGGTAAAAACATGGTTAACCAAAGCCGAGGTCAGCGGGGAATGGTGAGTAAGCCAATGCAAACATTGTTGGCGCAGCTGCGTCAGCAGGGGATCCAGGACGAAAAACTGTTGCAGGCCATGGCGGCCGTGCCGCGTGAGCGCTTTGTCGATGAAGCGCTCCAGCATAAAGCCTATGAAAATACCGCGTTGCCGATAGGGTCGGGGCAAACGATCTCCCAACCGTATACGGTGGCGCGCATGACCGAACTGCTGAACCTGACGCCGACCTCGCGCGTGCTGGAGATTGGCACCGGTTCGGGCTACCAGACGGCCATCCTGGCGCATCTGGTTCAGCACGTGTGCTCCGTCGAGCGCATCAAAGGGCTGCAGTGGCAGGCCAAGCGCCGCCTGAAGCAACTCGACCTGCACAATGTTTCCACCCGCCACGGCGACGGCTGGCAAGGCTGGGCGTCGCGCGGACCGTTTGATGCCATTATCGTAACGGCGGCGCCGCTGGAGATTCCGCAGGCGCTGATGGCGCAGCTGGACGACGGCGGCATTATGGTGCTGCCGGTGGGGGACCAGTCACAGATTCTCAAGCGCATCCAACGTCGCGGTAGCGAGTTTGTGATTGATGCGGTGGAGGCAGTGCGCTTTGTTCCGCTGGTAAAAGGCGAACTGGCGTAACCGATTGTCTGTTTTATCGACTAAACGCAAAATCTGTTGCACTTTCATACGTCAGGAGCGGTTTTTAGCGTTCCAATAAGACTAATTTTCAATACAATTGCCTTTCTGCGGCGTTATCTGATAGCGCGGACGCGTTGAGGCCGCTACATTGACAACGCATTTTTGACTCCCTGACGGGAGATGGCCTGGTATGCAGGCGTCGGTCAGGGGAACCTTTCCAGCCAGAAACTGAGAAAAGACTTAAAGCTCAGCTACGCTGTATAGGATATTTTTTGGCTATAGATGCTGTAATGGGGGAAGCATGAGCACGGGAAGCCCAATGATTACTTTTCGCCGGGTAGCGGTGTGTACGATGATCGGTATGTGGTTGGCGGGTTGTACGAACAGCGGTTCGTCTTCTGCCCTATCAGCAGCGTCAACGGCGGTGGCGGCAGCCCGATGACGGCCGGCAGCGGCAGTGCCGCTGCGCAGGCCACGCCGCAAGAGCGTATCGTTTATAATCGCAGCTATGACTCAATTCAAAAAGGCAGCTACAACGGCAGCACCTATACGGTAAAGCGCGGCGACACGCTGTTCTATATCGCCTGGATCACCGGCAATGACTTCCGTGACCTGGCACAACGCAACAATATTCCTGAACCTTATAGCCTGAATGTTGGCCAAACCATTCAACTTGGTAATGGTTCAGCCAATGCCGGCGGCGGCGTCGTGGCGGCAACGGACGCCACCGCTGGCGGTATTCCTAAACCACCGTCCAGCAGTCAGATCCAAACGGCAACGGTTGATTCTCAACCAACTAACGCGTATTCTGACAATTCGGGTAAACAGAATGTAGGTAAGATGTTACCTGCAGCAGGAGCCGCCGCGGCGGGAAGCGCCACTGCTCCTGTTACCGCGCCAGTTGCTACGCCTCCGGCGAGCAGCGCCGCCAGTAATAATTCGCCAGTCAGTACCTGGCGTTGGCCGACTGACGGTAAGGTCATTGATAACTTTTCCTCATCAGACGGTGGGAATAAAGGGGTCGATATCGCTGGCACTCGTGGGCAAGCCATTTTTGCGACCGCCGATGGTCGCGTTGTGTACGCCGGCAATGCTTTACGAGGTTACGGTAATCTAATCATCATCAAACATAATGATGATTACCTGAGCGCCTACGCTCATAACGACACAATGCTGGTCCGGGAACAACAAGAAGTGAAGGCGGGTCAAAAAATAGCCACCATGGGTAGCACCGGAACCAGTTCAGTACGCTTGCATTTTGAAATTCGTTACAAGGGGAAATCCGTAAACCCGCTGCGTTATCTTCCGCAGCGATAGATTGGGCAGAATATGCTGATATTCTGCTCGCGGTATCACGGGTAGGAGCAGCTTATGAGCCACAATACGCTGAAAGTTAACGAGTTACACAGTGATGCAGATTTCGACGAGAACGGAGTTGAGGCGGAATCATTTGATGAAAAAGCGCTGGCTGAAACCGAGGCCAGCGAGAATGATTTAGCTGAAGAAGAGCTGCTGTCTCAAGGGGTAACCCAGCGTGTGCTAGACGCAACGCAGCTCTATCTCGGAGAAATTGGCTATTCGCCTCTGCTGACCGCAGAGGAAGAAGTTTATTTTGCGCGGCGGGCGCTACGTGGTGACGTGCCGTCCCGCCGTCGTATGATCGAAAGTAACCTGCGTCTGGTGGTGAAAATCGCCCGTCGCTACAGCAACCGCGGCCTGGCGCTGCTGGATCTGATTGAAGAAGGTAACCTGGGCCTGATCCGCGCGGTCGAAAAATTCGACCCGGAACGTGGTTTCCGTTTCTCCACCTATGCCACCTGGTGGATCCGGCAGACCATTGAACGTGCGATCATGAACCAGACCCGCACCATTCGCCTGCCTATCCATATCGTCAAAGAACTTAACGTCTATCTGCGCACCGCGCGCGAGCTTTCCCATAAACTGGATCATGAGCCGAGCGCCGAAGAGATTGCCGAGCAGCTGGACCGGCCGGTGGATGACGTAAGCCGCATGCTGCGTCTGAACGAGCGCATTACCTCGGTGGATACGCCGCTGGGCGGCGACTCGGAGAAAGCGCTGCTGGATATTCTGGCTGACGAAAAGGACAACGGCCCGGAAGACACCACGCAGGACGATGATATGAAACAGAGCATCGTCAAATGGCTGTTCGAACTGAACGCCAAGCAGCGTGAAGTGCTGGCGCGACGTTTCGGCCTGCTGGGCTATGAAGCGGCGACGCTGGAAGACGTTGGCCGCGAGATTGGCCTGACGCGTGAGCGCGTGCGCCAGATTCAGGTGGAAGGGCTGCGTCGCCTGCGTGAAATCCTGCAGACGCAAGGGTTGAGCATTGAGGCGCTGTTCCGCGAATAATCTCGGTTGCCTGAGGATGAAATAAAAACGGTGAGCTAACGCTCACCGTTTTTTTATGGCCGGTAAGGCGGGTTAGACCAGGCTTTTCAGACGGTAAATCCACTCCAGCGCCTGACGCGGGCTGAGTGAATCCGGATCCAGCGTCTCCAGCGCCTCTACCGCCGGCGAGGTCTCTTCGGCCAGCAGCGTCATCTGAGTGGCGTCTACCGTACCGGCAGCGGTGTGGTTGGAGAGCGTTTCCAGCTCGCGCAGCTTCTGCCGCGCACGTTTGATGACGTCGCGCGGCACGCCGGCCAGCGCGGCTACCGCCAGCCCGTAGCTCTTGCTGGCGGCGCCGTCCTGCACGCTGTGCATAAAGGCGATGGTGTCGCCATGCTCCAGCGCGTCCAGATGCACGTTAACCACGCCTTCCATTTTCTCCGGCAGGGTAGTCAGCTCGAAGTAATGGGTGGCGAACAGCGTCATCGCCTTGATGCGGTTAGCCAGATTTTCAGCGCAGGCCCAGGCCAGCGACAGACCGTCGTAGGTCGAGGTGCCGCGGCCGATTTCGTCCATTAGCACCAGGCTATGTTCGGTCGCGTTGTGCAGAATATTGGCGGTTTCGGTCATCTCCACCATAAAGGTGGAGCGGCCGGAGGCCAGATCGTCCGCCGCGCCGACGCGGGTAAAGATACGGTCGACCGGGCCGATGCTGGCTTTAGCGGCCGGCACGTAGCTGCCGATATGCGCCATCAGCACGATCAGCGCCGTTTGCCGCATATAGGTGCTTTTACCCCCCATGTTCGGACCGGTAATGATCAACATGCGACGCTGCGGCGACAGTGCGACCGGGTTGGCGATAAACGGCTCGCTCAACACCTGCTCCACCACCGGGTGGCGGCCTTCGGTGATGCGGATGCCTGGCTGCTCGCTCATGGTCGGGCAGGCATAGTTGAGCGTTTCCGCCCGCTCCGCCAGGTTGGCGAGCACGTCGAGTTCCGCCAGTGCGCTGGCGCTTTGCTGCAGCTCGCCCAGATGCGGCAGCAGCAGGTCGAACAGCTCGTCATACAGCGCCTTTTCAATTGCCAGCGCTTTGCCCTTGGAGGTGAGAACCTTGTCCTCATACTCCTTCAGTTCGGGAATGATGTAACGCTCGGCGTTTTTCAGCGTCTGACGGCGTACGTAATGAATCGGCACCAGATGGCTCTGGGCGCGGCTGACCTGAATGTAGTAACCGTGTACGCCGTTGAAGCCGACCTTCAGCGTATCCAGGCCCAGCTTTTCACGCTCGCGGATCTCCAGCCGATCGAGGTAGTCGCTGGCGCCGTCCGCCAGCGCACGCCATTCGTCCAGTTCGGCATTATAGCCGGGGGCGATGACGCCGCCGTCGCGCACCAGCACCGGCGGGGCTTCAACCACGGCGCGCTCCAGCAGGTCCTGCAGCTCGTCGAACTGGCCGACCTGCGCCAGCAGCTGCTGCACGTGCGTTGCCTCAACGTCCTGCAGCAGCGCGCGAATATCCGGCAGTTGCTGGAAGGCGTGGCGCATGCGCGCCAGATCGCGCGGGCGGGCGGTCCGCAGCGCCAGACGCGCCAGAATACGCTCCAGATCGCCCACCTGGCGCAGCGGCGGCTGCAGGTCGGCGGTCAGATCCTGTAATGCGCCAATCGCCTGCTGGCGGTTGTTCAGCACCTTAACGTCGCGCGTCGGCATATGCAGCCAGCGCTTCAGCATCCGGCTGCCCATCGGCGTGACGGTGCGGTCGAGGATCGCCGCCAGGGTGTTTTCGCTGCCGCCGGACAGGCTTTGGGTGATTTCCAGGTTACGGCGGGTGGCGGCGTCCATAATGATGCCGTCCTGCTGGCGTTCCATGGTGATGCCGCGGATGTGCGGCAGCGCGGTGCGCTGGGTATCTTTGACATACTGCAGCAGACAGCCGGCGGCGCGCAGCGCCTGCTGCGACTGCTCTACGCCGAAACCGGTCAGATCGCGGGTGCCGAACTGCAGGTTCAGCTGCTGACGCGCGGTGTCCAGCTCAAACTCCCACAGCGGGCGGCGGCGCAGGCCGTGGCGCTGTTCGATCAGCGCCATCTGCTCAAAGTTTTCCGGATACAGCAGCTCGGCCGGGTTGGTGCGCTGCAGTTCGGCCGCCATGGTTTCCACATCTTCCGGCTCGGCAACGCGGAAACGACCGGAGCTGATGTCCAGCGTGGCGTAGCCGAAGCCGCGCGCGTCCTGCCAGATGGCGGCCAGCAGGTTGTCCTGCCGCTCCTGCAGCAGCGCTTCGTCGCTGACGGTGCCGGGCGTGACGATGCGCACCACTTTGCGCTCCACCGGGCCTTTGCTGGCGGCGGGATCGCCGACCTGCTCACAGATGGCGACGGATTCGCCCAGCTGCACCAGCTTGGCCAAATAGTTTTCTACCGCATGGTGCGGCACGCCGGCCATCGGGATAGGTTCGCCCGCGGAGGCGCCGCGCTTGGTCAGGGAGATATCCAACAGCTGTGAAGCGCGCTTGGCATCGTCATAAAACAGCTCGTAGAAGTCACCCATCCGATAGAACAGCAGAATTTCAGGATGCTGTGCCTTTAAGCGCAGGTACTGCTGCATCATCGGCGTGTGTTCGACGTATTCTTTGTTTTCCATAATGTTCACTGCGTTATGTTCTGATTATGCGTCATGAGCATGATGCTTACCGTAGCCACGTTGAAGCGTCCTGCAAGAAGGCTAAATGCCGGCTGCTCTGTAGAGTGAAGATGTTAACAGGTGAGAACGCAGTTTCAAACGCATCTGCGAGCGCCGGCACTTTTTTCCTCTGCTTCTGCTAAATCGTTCGCATAACGGCTGCCAGTAGCGGAAAAATGGGCGGTATTTGACTGATTATTTGACGCGGATATTCCTGTTTGTGCATCACCGTCTATGATTTACCATAACCAAAATATTTTTAGCCTGGCTGTATGGATACCTGATGCGTCAATTTGCCCCTCTTATTCCCCTGGTCGTTTTACTTTCCGCCTGCAGCAGCAAGCCGGAAAATACCACCCAGCCGCCGCAGGGCCGCGCGGTGCAAGGCGGTTTCCTGCTGGAAGCCGATCACGTCAATCCGATGCTGTCCGGCGATTATGCCTACAACGCGTCGGCCCAGCGCTTTATCGACAAAATGGTGCGCGAGCACGGCTTTGATCGCCAGCAGCTGCATGATGTTTTCGCGCAGACCAAGCGACTGGACTGGGTGATCCGGCTGATGGATCGTCAGGCGCCAAGACCGACCGGCCAGCCGCCTTCCGGGCCGAACGGCGCCTGGCTGCGGTACCGTAATAAATTCATTACTCCGGATAATATTCCCAACGGCGTAGCCTTCTGGAATCAGTATGCCGATGCGCTGGAGCGCGCGCACCGGGTCTACGGCGTGCCGCCGGAAATCATTGTCGGCATCATCGGGGTGGAAACCCGCTGGGGACGGGTGATGGGCAAAACGCGCATTATCGACGCGCTGGCGACGCTCTCCTTCGATTATCCCCGCCGTGCGACCTACTTTACCGGCGAACTGGAAACCTTCCTGCTGATGGCGCGTAAAGAGCAGCGCGATCCGCTGGAACTGCGCGGCTCTTATGCCGGTGCGATGGGATATGGCCAGTTTATGCCGTCCTCCTTCAAGGATTACGCGGTCGATTTTAACGGCGACGGGCACATTAACCTGTGGGATCCTGAGGACGCGATCGGCAGCGTGGCAAACTACTTCCGCGCGCACGGCTGGCAGCGCGATGCGCTGGTTGCGGTGCCGGCCAGCGGCCAGGCGCCATATATGGAGCACGGCTTCAAGACCCGCTATACGGTCGGCGCACTGCAGTCTGCGGGGCTGACGCCGCAGGGCGGGCTGGGCCACGATCAGGAAGTGAGCCTGCTGCGTCTGGATATGGGCAGCGACTATCAGTACTGGTACGGGTTGCCGAACTTCTACACCATCACCCGCTATAACCACAGTACGCACTATGCGATGGCGGTATGGCAATTGGGTGAGGCGGTCGGCCGTGCGCGGCGCGGCGGCAGCGTATTCTGAGCAGCAAAAAGGGCCGGTGACGGCCCTTTTTCTTTGGCTTACAGCATGGTGTAGGCTTTCTTCAGCCCGGTGTCCTCATCCGGGTCTGCCCCCTGCGCAGGCGGCTCCTCTTCCTCCGCTGCCACGTCGGCAGGTTCCGCTTCGGCCTCGGCAGGTTCTGTTTCAACCGGATCCGGCGCGGCTTCCGGCGGCGGCATGGTGTCATGAATCGTTTGTTCATCGAAGGTCGGGTTCAACGCCGGCGACAGCGGCGAACTGACCAGGCTGTCCGGCATCGGAATATGCGGCAGCGGCGCATCCTCGACGAACTGCGACTCGTCCTCTTTCACCGTGCGGCTGAAGCCGACAATCAGCACGCCGCACAGGGCGAAAAACACATACAGAATATTGCCGCCCAGCGGCTGGATCAGCATGCCGACCGTCAGCGGTCCGATGCTGGCGCCGACGCCGAAGGCCATCAGCAGACAGGCCGCCAGCGATACGCGGCGCTCCGGTTCGACCAGGTCATTGGCCAGCGCCACCGCCAGCGGATAGAGCGTAAACTGCAGCATGCTGACGACAAAGCCGATAGCCAGCAGCAGCGGAAAAGTGATGTGCGGCAGAATCGCCAGCGGCAGCGCCGCCAGCACCAGCAAAATGGCGTTGAGACGCATCAACAGCGTACGGTTGTAGCGATCGGACAGCCAGCTCAGCGGGAACTGCGCCACCAGGCCGGCGAAAATCGCCAGCGCCATAAACAGGCCGGTATGCTGGGTGCTTAAATCCTGCTGGCTGGTATACACCGGCGCCAGGCCGTAAAACGAGCCGACCACCATGCCGATCACCAGCGTACTGGCCAGCACGCTGGGAATGGTGCGGATAAAGTAGCGCAGCTCCAGCGGCGCTGGCGACATATGGCGGACGTTGGTGCGGGTGGTGAGGGCGATGGGCACCAGGCAAAGCGCGAAGCACAGGGCGATAATCAGCAGGGTGCTGATGCCCAGATCGGTCTGCAGCATCAACACCACCTGGCCGAGGGACAGGCCTAAGTAGGTGGCGGCCATGTAGAAACCGAAGACCACGCCGCGCTGATTGGACTCGGCCTGATCGTTAAGCCAGCTTTCCAACACCATAAACTGGCACATCATGCACAGACCGATAATCATGCGCAGCACTACCCAAACCGGAATGTATTCGGTCAGCCCGTGCCCCAGCACCGCGGCGGTAATAATGCCCGCGCAGGAGACGTAGGCGCGGATATGCCCGACGCGAGCAATCAAAAAGTGGCCGACCTTGCCGCCGACCACCAGCCCGATATAGTTGGCGGCGGTGATGGCGCCGATCAGGCCGCCGGTGACGTGAATCGAGGTCAGACGCAAGGAGATATAGGTGGTCAGCAGCCCGGATCCCAGCAGCATCAGCAGCGTCGTGGTATATAACGGAAAGAATACGCCAAACGTCTTTTTCACTCGCTCATCCTATAGTCATCGGCGCTGATTATTGCCGGCCACCAGCATCCTTGTTGCGTGCGCTATTGCGTGTTGCCCGTTACCTGGGCGCATCCTCTGATACTAGCAGTTTGCTTGGCAGCTTAAAACCTCGCCGCTTTTGCGCTGCGCTGCGCAATTTGCCGATCCTGCCGTCGCCGACGCTTGATAAATGCTACTATCGGACGCATATAGCAATGATTCATTGAGGGGCGTTATGAGCGAAGAAAACCTGCGTAAACTTAGCGTGGCCGTCGGCGAAAAACTGAAGGCCGACGGCGCTGGATCACGGCGGCGGAGTCCTGCACCGGCGGCGGCATCGCCAAGGCGATCACCGATATTGCCGGCAGCTCCGCCTACTTCGACCGCGGTTTTGTCACCTACAGCAACCGGGCGAAGCACCAGCTGCTGGGCGTTTCCGAGAGCACGCTGCAGGTGCATGGCGCGTCAGCGAAGCGGTGGTGCGTGAAATGGCGCAGGGCGCGCTGCATGCGGCCGACGCCGATATCGCGCTGTCGGTCAGCGGCATCGCCGGGCCGGACGGCGCAGCGCGGCGAAACCGGTCGGCACCGTATGGTTCGTTTTGCGAACGTTCCGGGCGGGTGCTGGCGTGCGAGAGGCGTTTTAGTGGCGATCGCGACGCCGTCCGGCTGCAGGCGACGGTTTTCGCGCTGCAAACCGTGCTCGACGAATTTTTATAAAATTAGGCTTGATACTGTATGACTGTACAGTATAATTAGTGACATTTCCTGCACAACATACATTCAGTGGCAGTGTGGGGTAACACCGACATTGCGTAACGAAGGAGCAAAAATGGCTATTGATGAGAACAAGCAAAAGGCGTTAGCTGCGGCACTGGGCCAGATTGAAAAACAATTCGGCAAAGGCTCCATCATGCGTCTGGGTGAAGACCGTTCCATGGATGTGGAAACGATCTCTACCGGCTCACTGTCACTTGATATCGCACTGGGCGCCGGCGGCCTGCCGATGGGCCGTATCGTAGAAATCTACGGGCCGGAATCCTCAGGTAAAACCACCCTGACGCTGCAGGTTATCGCCGCCGCGCAGCGCGAAGGTAAAACCTGCGCCTTTATCGATGCCGAACACGCGCTGGATCCGGTGTATGCGAAAAAGCTGGGCGTAGATATCGATAACCTGCTGTGTTCTCAGCCGGACACCGGCGAGCAGGCGCTGGAAATCTGTGACGCGTTGACCCGCTCCGGCGCGGTTGACGTGATCATCGTCGACTCCGTTGCGGCGCTGACGCCAAAAGCGGAAATCGAAGGTGAAATCGGTGATTCGCACATGGGTCTGGCGGCGCGTATGATGAGCCAGGCAATGCGTAAGCTGGCCGGTAACCTGAAAAATGCCAACACGCTGCTGATCTTCATCAACCAGATCCGTATGAAAATCGGCGTGATGTTCGGCAACCCGGAAACCACCACCGGCGGCAACGCGCTGAAGTTCTATGCCTCTGTGCGTCTGGATATCCGCCGTATCGGCGCGATTAAAGAGGGCGATGAAGTGGTCGGCAGCGAAACCCGCGTAAAAGTGGTGAAGAACAAGGTTGCCGCACCGTTCAAACAGGCTGAATTCCAGATCATGTACGGCGAAGGCATTAACAGCCGCGGTGAGCTGATTGACCTGGGCGTGAAGCACAAGATGATTGAAAAAGCCGGCGCCTGGTACAGCTACAACGGCGATAAGATTGGTCAGGGTAAGGCGAATGCCTGCAACTTCCTGAAGGAAAACCCGGCAATTGCCGCCGAACTGGACAAGAAGCTGCGCGATCTGCTGCTGCACAGCAGCGCCGTTGAAGCGGATGAAGGCTTCGATGACGAAGCTGAAACCAGCGAAGAGTTTTAATCGCGACAGTGGCGGTACGTGCTGATTCTGGCGTATCGCCGCACGCCAAGGTTGTAATCCTATGAACGAACGGGTTTCCCCAAAGACCGGAAACACGCTGAATGACCTGCTAAGCCGCGCGATGCGCTTGCTGTCACAACGCGATCATAGTGAAGACGAACTGCGCCGCAAGCTTGCGGCGCAGCCGTTTTTCTCCCGCGCCAGATTCTCCGACAAAAATTCCTCCCCACCTTGCGATGAACCCATCGACCCAGCCGTTGTCGAACAGGTCATTGATTATTGTTATCAGCATAATTGGTTGGACGATCGGCGTTTTGCTACGAGCTATATCGGCAGCCGCAGCCGTAAGGGCTACGGCGCGCAGCGCATTCGTTCCGAGCTGATGCAAAAGGGTGTGGATAAAGAGGTGGTGCAGACGGCGTTGGCCGACTGTGACATCGACTGGTGCGAACAGGCCAAAGAGGTTGCTCAGCGCAAATTTGGCGAACCATTGCCGAAAGAGTGGAAAGACAAAGCCAAAGTGCAGCGTTATCTGCTTTATCGAGGCTTTTTCCAGGAAGAAATTCAGTCGATTTACCGTGATTTTGCGTAATCATCGCACACGGGGTTTTACTTCCTCTGAAGAAAATTTATCTTATCCCCACTTTAGTTCGTGAGCAGGCTGCCATCGTAAGGATGACGCGCGCCCTGCTCACGTATCGTTATTCTAGTCTTTCCGGGAAAAATATGAGCAAGAGCACCGCTGAGATCCGTCAAGCGTTTCTCGATTTCTTTCATAGTAAGGGTCATCAGGTCGTAGCAAGCAGCTCCCTGGTGCCTAACAATGATCCGACGTTGCTGTTTACCAACGCCGGTATGAACCAATTCAAAGATGTTTTCCTGGGGCTGGATAAACGCGCTTATACCCGCGCGACCACCTCTCAGCGCTGCGTACGCGCAGGTGGTAAGCATAATGACCTGGAAAACGTCGGTTACACCGCGCGCCACCATACCTTCTTCGAAATGCTGGGTAACTTCAGCTTCGGTGATTACTTCAAACGTGACGCCATTGCCTATGCCTGGGAACTGCTGACTGGTGAAAACTGGTTTAACCTGCCGAAAGAAAAGCTGTGGGTGACCGTCTACGAAACCGATGATGAAGCATTTGCTATCTGGCAGAACGAAATCGGTATCCCTGCTGAGCGCATCATTCGCATCGGCGACAACAAGGGCGCGCCGTTTGCTTCCGATAACTTCTGGCAGATGGGTGATACCGGCCCGTGCGGTCCGTGCACCGAAATTTTCTACGATCACGGCGATCACATCTGGGGCGGTCCTCCGGGCAGCCCGGAAGAGGATGGCGACCGTTATATCGAGATCTGGAATATCGTCTTTATGCAGTTTAACCGTCAGGCTGACGGCACGATGCTGCCGCTGCCTAAACCATCGGTCGATACCGGCATGGGGCTGGAGCGTATCACCGCGGTGCTGCAACACGTTAATTCCAACTATGAAATCGATCTGTTCCGCACCCTGATCGCGGCAGTTGCCAAAGTCACCGGCGCGACCGATCTGGATAACAAGTCCCTGCGCGTTATCGCCGACCATATTCGTTCTTGCGCCTTCCTGATTTCCGACGGCGTTATCCCGTCCAATGAGAACCGTGGTTATGTGCTGCGTCGCATCATTCGCCGCGCGGTACGTCACGGCAATATGCTGGGTGCAAAAGATACCTTCTTCTACAAGCTGGTTGCGCCGTTGATCGAAGTGATGGGGCCGGCGGCTGAAGAGCTGAAGAGCCAGCAGGCGATGGTTGAGCAGGTGCTGAAAACGGAAGAAGAGCAGTTTGCCCGCACGCTGGAGCGTGGTTTGGCGCTGCTGGACGAAGAGCTGTCCAAGCTGCTGGGCGATACGCTGGACGGTGAAACGGCCTTCCGTCTGTATGACACCTACGGCTTCCCGGTTGATTTAACCGCAGACGTTTGCCGCGAGCGCGGCCTGAAGGTTGATGAGGCTGGCTTTGACGAGGCGATGGAAGCGCAGCGCCGCCGTGCGCGTGAATCCAGCGGTTTCGGCGCTGATTACAACAGTATGATCCGCGTTGATGGCGCCAGCGAATTCTGCGGCTATGACCATGACAAGCTGCAGGCCAAGGTGACCGCGCTGTTCCGTGACGGCCAGCCCGTTGAGGCGATTCATGCGGCGAAGACGCCGTGGTGGTGCTGGACAGCACGCCGTTCTACGGTGAGTCCGGCGGTCAGGTTGGCGATAAAGGGGTGTTGAAAGCGGCAGCGGCGGAATTTGTCGTCGCCGACACGCAAAAATTACGGTCAGGCGCTCGGTCATCAGGGCAAACTGGCACAAGGTACGCTGAAAGTTGGCGACAGCGTTGATGCCGAGATCGATCAGGCGCGTCGCAACCGCATTCGTCTGAACCACTCCGCGACCCACCTGCTGCACGAGGCATTACGCCAGGTGCTGGGTGAGCATGTGGCGCAGAAAGGCTCTCTGGTTAACGATAAGTATCTGCGTTTCGACTTCTCGCACTTTGAGGCGATCAAGCCGGAACAGCTGCGTGCGGTGGAAGACCTGGTCAACCAGCAGGTGCGTCGTAATCTGCCGGTGCAGACCGAGGTGATGGCGCTGGACGATGCAAAAGAGAAGGGCGCGATGGCGCTGTTCGGTGAGAAGTACGATGACCATGTGCGCGTACTGACCATGGGCGACTTCTCTACCGAACTGTGTGG
This sequence comes from Serratia rubidaea, assembly GCA_901472405.1. Taxonomy (GTDB): domain Bacteria; phylum Pseudomonadota; class Gammaproteobacteria; order Enterobacterales; family Enterobacteriaceae; genus Serratia_B; species Serratia_B rubidaea. Next base: position 888,299 of record LR590463.1, read on the forward strand.
CGGTACCCATGCGTCCCGTACCGGTGATATCGGCCTGTTCCGTATTCAGAGCGAGTCGGGTACGGCCGCGGGGATCCGCCGTATTGAAGCGCTGACCGGTGAAGGCGCGATAGCCTCGCTGCATCAGCAGAGTGATTTACTGCAGGAGGTTGCCCACCTGGTGAAAGGTGACAGCAACAACCTGACGGACAAAGTACGTGCGGTGCTCGATCGTTCCCGCGTGTTGGAAAAAGAGCTGCAGCAGCTTAAAGACCAACAGGCGGCGTCGGAAAGCGCGTCACTGTCCAGTAAGGCGCAATTGGTGAACGGCGTGAAGCTGCTGGTTAGCCAGCTGGATAACGTTGAACCGAAAATGCTGCGTACCATGGTTGACGATCTTAAAAATCAACTGGGTTCTGCAATCATCGTTCTGGCTACGGCTGCTGACGGTAAAGTCAGCCTGATTGCTGGCGTGACCAAAGATCTGACCGACCGGGTAAAAGCCGGCGAGCTGATCGGCAGCGTCGCCCAGCAGGTGGGTGGCAAGGCGGTGGTCGTCCGGATATGGCGCAAGCGGGGGGAAGCGACGTCGACGCCTTGCCTGCGGCATTAGGCAGCGTAGAAGCCTGGGTGGCTTCGAAACTGTGAATATAAATAAATAGCCCAGATGAACGCCATAACCTATTGTTGATTATGGCGTTTTTTCAGGGTGCTAAAACAATGCGGTTATAATAACGGGAACAAAGTTTTTCAGGTCGGCTAAACTTATCATTAACTGGGGTGATACCAAGTCTACTTACATTTATTGTGGGTTCTATGGCTTACTTTTTCACCACATATGATGGATAATGGCGGGGAAACTGAGAGACCCGACTCTTTTAATCTTTCAAGGAGCAAAGAATGTTAATTCTGACTCGTCGAGTTGGTGAAACCCTCATGATTGGCGATGAGGTTACGGTCACAGTGCTAGGGGTAAAAGGCAACCAGGTTCGTATTGGTGTAAATGCTCCGAAAGAAGTGTCCGTACACCGGAAGAAATCTATCAACGTATCCAGGCCGAGAAGTCTCAGCAGACGACTTACTGATTTCAATCGTAGCGTCTCGTTGCCTCTGACGGGACGCTTCTGCCTTTTTTCTCTCTTTCCTCTGGTTTTTCCCTCTCTCGCTGACAATTTTTCTTCTGGGCGTTATTCACTTTATTGCCGGCCTATTGCCGTTTGTCTGTTGATAAAACACCCTTTTTGCCGTCGAATTGCCCATATTGCCTGCGAAGTGTGCAAACAAAAATAAGTTGGGAAAAATTGTTTGACTTATAAGTCGGGGAAAGTAATATGTGCGCCACGCAGTGCCGATGAGCTTCTCTAAAGCGAGTTAGGCACAATTCGAAAGAAGCGTGTTGGTGAGGTGGCCGAGAGGCTGAAGGCGCTCCCCTGCTAAGGGAGTATGCGGTCAAAAGCTGCATCCGGGGTTCGAATCCCCGCCTCACCGCCATTTGCATCCGTAGCTCAGCTGGATAGAGTACTCGGCTACGAACCGAGCGGTCGGAGGTTCGAATCCTCCCGGATGCACCATATTTAGACATGTGTTTGAACGTCGTAATTCGAACCCGTGTCACGCCATAGAGCAGTATGGTAGGGTGAGTAACAAAATACCATACGGTATCAAAAAGAATTACTGTGCATCCGTAGCTCAGCTGGATAGAGTACTCGGCTACGAACCGAGCGGTCGGAGGTTCGAATCCTCCCGGATGCACCATTCTTCAAGTCTTACCTGATTATCAGGAAAGCAAAAAAATAGACAATGCATCCGTAGCTCAGCTGGATAGAGTACTCGGCTACGAACCGAGCGGTCGGAGGTTCGAATCCTCCCGGATGCACCATCTAAGAAAAACCCGCCTAGGCGGGTTTTTCGCTTTTCCGACCGCGAGGAGAGCGGTTGGAGGTTCGAGCCGAGCGTAGCGAGACAACGTTGCGTCAGCAACGGCCCGCAGGGGAGGCGCAGCCGAATCATCCTCCCGGATGCACCATCTAAGAAAAACCCGCCTCGGCGGGTTTTTCGCTTTTCCGACCGCGAGGAGAGCGGTTGGAGGTTCGAGCCGAGCGCAGCGAGACAACGTTGCGTCAGCAACGGCCCGCAGGGGAGGCGCAGCCGAATCATCCTCCCGGATGCACCCTCTAAGAAAAACCCGCCTCGGCGGGTTTTTCGCTTTCTGTTCTCCGCATCATCCATGAAGCCCTTACCCACAACGCGGCATTTTCAGACATCACGCGATCGGCGACAATTTCCCTGCTTTGCGATAAAGTAGTTTTCTTTCCGCAATGATCATGGAGTAACGATGTACGATCGCTACCAAGGTCTGATCTTTGACATGGACGGCACGATTCTGGATACCGAACCCACACACCGGCAGGCGTGGCGTGACGTGCTGGGGCGCTATGGCATGACGTTTGACGAGTCTGCCGTGGTGGCGCTGAACGGTTCGCCGGCCTGGCGCATCGCCGAAGCGATTCTTGCCGCTCATCAGGCCGATCTCGATCCTCATCAGCTCGCCGCGGAGAAAACCCGCGCGGTGGAAGCGATGCTGCTCGACAGCGTGCGTCCGTTGCCGCTGGCGGAGGTGGTGAAGTCTTATCATGGCCGTCGTCCGATGGCGGTGGGCACCGGCAGTGAACACCGCATGGCGGAGCGGCTGCTGCGCCATCTGGGGCTGTATCAGTGCTTTGACGCGATTGTCGGTGCCGATGATGTCCAACGGCACAAGCCGGAACCGGACACGTTCCTGCGCTGCGCTGAACTGATAGGCGTAGCGCCGGAACAGTGCGTGGTGTTTGAAGACGCGGACTTTGGCATTCAGGCGGCACGCAGCGCCAATATGGCGGTGGTAGACGTCCGTACGCTGTGAGTAGTACGCTAACGTTACTTTCATTGTTCGGCAGCAGTTTTCTCAGTGCGACGCTGCTGCCGGGAAATTCAGAAATTCTTCTGGTCGCCTTGCTGACGAAAAGTCTGGTTGCCCCCGCATGGTTAGTGCTGGCGGCGACGTTGGGCAATACGCTTGGCGGGCTGACGAATGTGATTATCGGGCGCCTGTTACCGGCGTTGAAACCGCAACGCGGGCTGGAAACGGCGCAGAAGTGGTTGCAACGCTTTGGCCCGGCTGCGCTGTTGCTCAGTTGGTTGCCGGTAGTGGGCGATTTGTTGTGCGTGTTGGCAGGTTGGCTGCGCATGCCATGGGGACCTGTGGTGCTGTTTCTGACGATCGGAAAAGCGCTGCGTTACGTCATTTTGACTATGATAACGCTACAGGGGATTTTCCTGGTGGCACTAAACGAAGTTAAACATAACCCTAAACGTTGTCAGGCTGGCGGTGAACGACGTGCGCGTTGCCGCGGTCGGCATGGGTGGGAATGAATACAATCTTCTTCGGGCGTGGTTTCAGTATGCTTACGAGTAATCGTTTTTTGGAGCGGGAGGTCAATTTGATCCCGGACGTATCACAGGCGCTTTCTTGGCTGGAAGCCCACCCTCAGGCCTTAAAAGGCATTCGCCGCGGTATTGAGCGCGAAACCCTACGCGTAACGGCCGATGGCAAGCTGGCAACGACCGGACATCCGGAACATCTGGGGGGCGGCATTAACGCACCATTGGATTACCACAGATTTTGCCGAGGCACTGTTAGAGTTTATTACGCCGGTTGATGACAATATCGATCACCTGCTGACGTTCTTGCGCGATATCCACCGCTATGTGGCGCGTAATATTGGTGAAGAGCGCATGTGGCCGCTGAGCATGCCGTGTTTTATCGGCGCCGAGCAGGATATTGAACTGGCGCAGTTCGGCTCATCGAATATCGGCCGGATGAAAACGCTGTACCGCGAAGGGCTGAAAAACCGCTATGGTGCCTTGATGCAGACGATTTCCGGCGTTCACTACAACTTCTCGCTGCCGATGGAGTTCTGGCAGGCCTGGGCGGGGGTTGAGGATGCGGAAAGCGGTAAGGAGCAAATATCTGCCGGTTATTTCCGCCTGATCCGCAACTATTACCGCTTTGGCTGGGTGATCCCTTATCTGTTCGGGGCTCGCCGGCTATCTGCTCCTCGTTCCTGAAGGGGCGGGAAACCTCGCTGCCGTTTGAAAGCAACGGCCGCGGCATGTTGTATCTGCCGTATGCCACCTCGCTGCGTCTGAGCGACCTGGGTTATACCAACAAGTCGCAAAGCAATCTGGGGATTACCTTCAACGACCTGCACAGCTATGTTGAAGGGCTGAAGAAGGCGATTGTGACGCCGTCGGAAGAGTTTGCGCAATTAGGGGTGAAGCAGGGCGACCATTACCTGCAGCTGAATACCAACGTGCTGCAGATTGAAAATGAACTGTATGCGCCGATTCGTCCCAAGCGCGTAACCCGCAGCGGCGAGACGCCGTCCGATGCTTTGCTGCGCGGCGGCATTGAATATATCGAAGTGCGTTCGCTGGATATCAACCCGTTCTCGCCGATTGGCGTTGATGCGGTGCAGGCGCGTTTCCTGGACCTGTTCCTGATCTGGTGCACCCTGGCGGACGCGCCGGAAATGAACAGCGATGAATTACTGTGTACGCGCAAAAACTGGAACCGCGTGATTCTGGAAGGCCGTAAGCCGGGACAAACCATCGGCATCGGCTGCAACGATACGCGTAAGCCGCTGGTCCAGGTGGGCAAGGCGCTGTTCGCCGATCTGCGGCGCGTAGCGGAAGTGCTGGACAGTGAAGCCGGCGACCGGGCGTATCAGCAGGTGTGCGATCGGCTGGTCGCCGCTTTCGACGATCCGGAGCAGACCTTCTCCGCCCGCATCTTAAAGGCGATGCAGGAAGACGGAACCGGTAAGGTGGGGCTGGAACTGGCGGAGCATTATCGTCAGATGCTGCGCGCTGAACCGCTGGAAATTCTCAGCGACGAGCTGTTTGCACAGGAGTCTCGCGAGTCGTGGCAACGACAGCGCGACATAGAAGCGGCGGATACGCTAAGCTTTGAACAGTTCCTGAAGGCAAACGGCGGGGGCTGAAAAAGAAAAAGGCCACATCAATGTGGCCAAATATGCATCTCTGATGACAGGGATGATGATAACAAATGCGCGTCTTTCATATACTGAGACCCGCAGGGTGGGAAAAGGTTTCCTTGGATCGCTAAAAAAAATCCTAAATAATTTTTCTTTTACGAGGAGGTGACAACATGCCACTGCTGGATAGCTTTACCGTAGACCACACTCGCATGGCAGCCCCGGCTGTCCGCGTTGCGAAAACCATGAAAACTCCTCATGGCGATACCATCACCGTGTTTGACCTGCGTTTTTGCATCCCAAACAAAGAAGTGATGCCAGAGCGCGGCATTCATACGCTGGAACACCTGTTCGCAGGGTTTATGCGTAATCACCTGAATGGCCAGGGCGTAGAGATTATCGATATCTCGCCAATGGGTTGCCGCACCGGCTTCTATATGAGCCTGATCGGCGTGCCGGAAGAGCAACGCGTTGCCGACGCCTGGAAAGCGGCGATGGCAGACGTGCTGAAGGTGACCGACCAGCGTAAAATCCCTGAGCTGAATGAATTCCAGTGCGGGACGTATGAGATGCACTCGCTGCAGGAAGCGCAGGATATTGCCAAGCATATTCTGGATCGCGACGTAGTGGTCAACCGCAACGACGATCTGGCGCTGCCGGCAGAGAAGCTGCAGGAACTGCACATCTGATAAGGCGCCGGCCGCAGACAATAAAAAAGACGCGATTATCGCGTCTTTTTTATGGATGCCGCGCGAGCGTTAACTGTTTTGCACGCTTTCCTGCAGCGGTTTAATCGGCGTGACGCGCACCTGCTTAATCATATTGTCCTGCACGTCCAGAATATCAAAATCATAGTGGCCGATGCGGATGCGGGTGCCGCTTTCCGGGATCTCCCCCAGCTCTTCGAGCAGCAGCCCGTTGATAGTGCGCGCTTCAATGGCCGGCAGGTTCCAGTTAAAGGCTTTGTTCAGCTCCCGCACGTTGGCGGTGCCGTCGATCAGCACCGAGCCGTCGCTTTGCGGCGTAACTTCTTCCGCCAGCGTCGGGGACATGGAGGTGGTGAAGTCGCCGACGATCTCTTCCAGGATATCCTCTACCGTGACCAGCCCCTGAATATCGCCGTATTCGTCAACGACGATGCCCACTTTCTCTTTATTACGCTGGAATTTGACCAGCTGCACGTTAAGCGGGGTACCTTCCGGCACGTAGTAGATCTCATCGGCGGCGCGCAGCAGGTTCTCTTTGTTAAACTCGTTCTTTTCCGTCATCAGGCGGTAGGCCTCGCGCACGCGCAGCATGCCGATAGCGTCGTCCAGCGAGTCGCGATACAGCACAATGCGGCCGTGTGGTGAGTGCGTCAGCTGGCGCATGATGGACTTCCAGTCATCGTTAACGTCGATGCCCATGATCTCATTGCGCGGCACCATGATGTCTTCCACCGTGACCTTTTCCAGATCGAGAACCGAAATCAGCATGTCCTGATAGCGGCGTGAAATCTGCGAGTGGGATTCGTTGACGATGGTGCGCAGCTCTTCTTTACTGACGGCGTCGCTGATCTGGTGGTTAATACGGATGCCGAAACAGCCGCAGCACGATGCTGGTAATGCCGTTCAGCAGCCATACCAGCGGGAACATGACCTTTTGCAGCGGCGCCAGCAGCATACTGCTGGGGAACGCGATGCGTTCCGGGTACAGGGCGGCAAAGGTTTTCGGCAGCACTTCGGCGAACAGCAGGACGGCGAAGGTGAGCACGCCGGTGGCAATCGCCACGCCCAGATCGCCATACAGACGCATCCCGACGATGGTTGCCAGTGCAGAAGCCAGGATATTCACCAGGTTATTGCCGATCAGCACCAGTCCGATCAGGCGGTCAGGCTTTTGCAGCAGCTTTTCTACCCGGCGGGCTGAGCGGTTGCCCTGTTTGGAAAGGTGACGAAGACGATAGCGGTTGAGCGTCATCATGCCGGTTTCGGATGCTGAAAAATAAGCGGAAACCACAATCATGATCACCAGAATGATGATTAGGGTGGCGGTCGAAACGTGCTCCAACGCAAGATTCCTTATATATGGAGAAAAATAGCCTCATGGGTGAATGAGGCATGGCGCGCTCAGCGCACCATGATTTCCTGAATGAGCCGGCTGCCGAAATAGGCCAGCGTGAGTAAGAACGCCCCGGCGAAACTGAACCAGACCACGCGGCGGCCGCGCCAGCCTTCGTGGTAGTGGCCCCACAGCAGGACGATATAGACAAACCACGCCATAATCGACAGCACCGCCTTGTGCACGTTCTCCTTGCTGAACAGATTATCCATATACAGCAGCCCGGTGCACAGGGTTAGCGTCAGCAATACGACGCCGATCTGCGTGATATGAAACATTTTACGTTCAATGCTCATCAGCGGCGGCATATCCGCGCTAAAGCTGAGCTTTTTGTTCTTCAGCAAATAATCGAGCCAGGCCAGCTGCAGCGCGTACAGCGCGGCGATAATCAGCGTAGCGTAGGCAAACAGCGCCAGGCCGATATGCACCATCAGTTCGGGGCTGGCCTCCAGATGGGTGATAAATTCGCCGGGCAGCAGGCTGGCGAAGGTCAGGTTGATCATGGCAAAGCTGTAGACGATCGGCAGCAGGAACCAGCCGCGGTTGCGCGAGGCGACGATGGTCATCACGGTGCAGATGATCAGGCTGACAATCGAGCCGATGTTCAGCAGGCTCAGGTTTTGCCCGGTGCTGACGTCGAACACCCGCTGCTGCAGCGCGATGGCGTGGCTGACCAGCGCCACCACGGCGGAAATGATGGCGAGCCGACGGTATGCGCTATTCTGCCGCAACAAGCTGGGAATGATCAGTCCAAGGCTGAGCAGGTAGGCTATCAAAGCCACGATGGAAAATACTGGCATAGCGTTATTTTTAGGCATCGGCGTGGTTAATCGAAAGGTCAGTATAGCGTTGAGCGCGCCGCACTCCAACCGATCTCCAACGCTGAGGCAGAGATCGTTAACGCTTCGTGTTATAATCGCCGCAATTGTGTCGCCATGGCGGCCTGTCATTACGTTGAGCCTGAGACGATGTTTGAAAATTTAACCGATCGATTATCGCGCACACTGCGCAATATCAGCGGCCGCGGGCGGCTGACAGAAGAGAATATCAAAGACACCCTGCGCGAAGTGCGGATGGCATTGCTGGAGGCCGACGTTGCGCTGCCGGTAGTGCGGGACTTTATCAATCGCGTAAAAGAGAGCGCGGTCGGTCATGAAGTCAACAAAAGCCTGACGCCGGGTCAGGAGTTCGTCAAAATCGTTAAGGGCGAGCTGATCGCCGCGATGGGCGAGGTGAACACCGAGCTGAACCTGGCGGCCCAGCCGCCGGCGGTGGTGCTGATGGCGGGCCTGCAGGGCGCGGGTAAAACCACCAGCGTCGGTAAGCTCGGCAAATTCCTGAAAGAGAAACAGAAGAAGAAAGTCCTGGTAGTGTCCGCCGACGTTTATCGCCCTGCGGCGATCAAACAGCTGGAGACCCTGGCCGAAAACGTCGGCATCGACTTCTTCCCGTCTGACGCCAAAGACAAGCCGCTTGATATCGTCAACCGCGCGCTGCAGCAGGCGAAGCTGAAGTTTTATGACGTGCTGATCGTCGATACCGCCGGCCGTTTGCACGTCGACGAAGCGATGATGGACGAAATCAAACAGGTGCACGCGGCGATCAACCCGGTGGAAACGCTGTTTGTGGTCGACGCCATGACCGGCCAGGACGCCGCCAATACCGCTAAAGCCTTTAATGAAGCGCTGCCGCTGACCGGCGTAGTGCTGACCAAGGTTGACGGCGATGCGCGCGGCGGCGCCGCGCTCTCCATCCGTCATATCACCGGTAAACCGATCAAATTCCTCGGCGTCGGCGAAAAAACCGAAGCGCTGGAGCCGTTCCACCCGGACCGCGTGGCGTCACGTATTCTCGGCATGGGCGACGTGCTGTCGCTGATCGAAGATATCGAGAGCAAGGTTGACCGCGAGCAGGCTGAGAAACTGGCCAGCAAGCTGAAAAAAGGCGACGGCTTCGACCTGACCGACTTCCTGGACCAGCTGAAACAGATGCGCAATATGGGCGGTATGGCCAGCATGCTGAGCAAGCTGCCGGGCGCGGCCAGCTGCCGGATAATGTCAAATCGCAGATGGATGACAAAGTGCTGGTGCGTATGGAAGCGATCATCAACTCGATGACGCTGAAAGAGCGCGCCAAACCGGAAATCATCAAAGGGTCGCGCAAGCGCCGTATCGCGATGGGTTCCGGCATGCAGGTGCAGGACGTCAACCGTCTGCTCAAGCAGTTTGACGAAATGCAGCGCATGATGAAAAAGATGAAAAAAGGCGGCATGGCGAAGATGATGCGCAACATGAAAGGCATGATGCCGCCGGGCTTCCCGGGCCGCTAAGCGTCGCCGCTATTCAGTGATTGCGACGCTGACCGTATTGCCGCTTGCGGCAAAAAAACGTCCGAAAGTGTGATGGTGACAAAACGAATTAGCGGCAATCTACGCTTTAGATTGCTTTTTGCGCCAAAATGAGTAAAATTTTCGGGCTTTTTATATTGCAACCGGGCCCCGTCCCTCAATGGGGCCCGGCTGTTTTATTAACTAAAGAGGATGTTATGGTAACAATTCGTTTGGCACGTGGCGGCGCTAAAAAGCGTCCGTTTTATCAAGTAGTAGTGACCGACAGCCGCAACGCTCGTGACGGTCGCTTCATCGAGCGCGTAGGCTTCTTCAACCCGATCGCTTCTGGTCAGGCTGAAGCACTGCGTCTGGACCTGGACCGCATCGAACATTGGGTCGGCCTGGGTGCAACCGTTTCTGATCGCGTTCACGCGCTGATCAAAGACGCTAAGAAAGCAGCTTAATCTGTCGCGGTGGTGGCAATGAGCAAGCAACATAAAACCGCTGGCGCCTGAGCAGCCGATTGTACTCGGCAAACTGGGCTCCAGTTACGGCATTCGTGGTTGGCTCAGAGTGTTTTCATCCACCGAAAACGCCGAAAGCATTTTTGACTATCAGCCCTGGTTTATCCAGAAGGCGGGTCAGTGGCAGCACGTTGAGCTTGAGAGCTGGCGTCGCCACAATCAGGATCTGATCGTTAAGGTCAAAGGCATTGACGATCGGGATGAGGCGAATCTGTTGACCAATTGCGAAATTGTCGTGGATTCCAATCAGCTTCCGCAGTTGGAAGAGGATGATTACTACTGGAAAGACCTGATGGGCTGCCAGGTAGTCACCCCCTCCGGCTACGATCTGGGCAAAGTCATCGATATGATGGAGACCGGTTCAAACGACGTGATGGTCGTGCGGGCAAACCTGAAAGATGCATTCGGTATGAAGGAGAGGTTGATTCCATTCCTTCATGGGCAGGTTATCAAGAAAGTCGATCTCGCTGCCAAGGTTATCGAGGCAGATTGGGATCCTGGTTTTTGACCTCCGGATTATACGGTCGAAGCAAGCGGAATAACGGTACGGAGATTGGCTTGTGTTTATTGGTATTGTAAGCCTGTTTCCTGAAATGTTTCGCGCCATCACCGATTACGGAGTGACTGGCCGGGCAGTAAAGAATGGCCTGCTGAGCGTCCAGTGTTGGAGTCCGCGTGACTTCACCTACGACCGGCATCGTACCGTGGACGATCGCCCATACGGCGGCGGCCCGGGAATGTTGATGATGGTGCAACCTTTACGGGAAGCCATCGCAGCGGCGAAAACAGCGGCAGGCGAGGGTGCAAAGGTGATTTATCTTTCACCTCAGGGGCGCAAGCTGGATCAAACCGGCGTGTGCGAACTGGCGGCCAACCAAAAGATGATTTTGGTGTGCGGCCGCTACGAAGGGATTGATGAGCGCGTGATCCAAACCGAAATTGACGAAGAATGGTCAATCGGCGATTACGTACTCAGCGGCGGGGAACTGCCGGCAATGACCCTGATCGATTCGGTCGCCCGATTTATCCCGGGCGTGCTGGGACGTCAGGCGTCAGCAGAAGAAGACTCTTTTGCCGACGGATTGCTGGACTGCCCGCACTATACCCGGCCTGAGGTGTTGGAAGGGATGGAGGTACCGCCGGTTTTACTGTCGGGAAACCATGCCGAGATACGTCGCTGGCGCTTAAAGCAGTCGCTGGGCCGAACCTGGCTTAGAAGACCTGAACTTCTAGAAAGCCTAGCTCTGACTGACGAGCAAGAGGTGTTGCTGGCCGAGTTCCAACGGGAACACCGGGCTTCGCAACAGGACTATGAAGGCAACGTCTAAGACGACGCCGATATATCAGTTTACCTAGGGTAAGAGACATATTATGAGCAACATTATTAAGCAACTTGAACAAGAGCAGATGAAGCAAGACGTACCTGCGTTCCGTCCGGGTGATTCCGTGGAAGTTAAGGTATGGGTCGTTGAAGGTAGCAAAAAACGTCTGCAGGCATTCGAGGGCGTGGTTATCGCTATCCGTAACCGCGGTCTGCACTCTGCATTCACTGTTCGTAAGATTTCCAACGGCGAAGGTGTTGAGCGCGTATTCCAGACTCACTCCCCAGTAATCGACAGCATTACTGTGAAACGTCGTGGTGCCGTTCGTAAAGCCAAACTGTACTACCTGCGTGAGCGTACTGGTAAGGCTGCTCGTATCAAAGAGCGTCTGAACCGCGTCGGCTAACGCTGGCATCCGAAAGTTAATAGTGATAAAAGGGTCTGCCTGATGGCAGACCCTTTTTTTATGGTCAAATAAAAACAGGGAGCTTACCAGTTTAAGTCCTGCTTGCTGGCCTCAAGATCGCGGTCGTACATCATCTTCAGGTTTTGATAGGTGCACATATCGATCTGGCCGCAATACGTCTTGATGACTTTTTTCAGCAGTTTCTTATCGGTAGCCGCCGTCAGCTGTTTAAAGGCGTCCAGATTGCTCTGTTCCATCATGCGTAATGTGGCCGGGCTATCGACCCCGATGGTTTTCATATCTTTTTGCGTTCTGGCTTTGATGTAGTTGACCGCCGACTGTTTTTCCGCCTCGCTGCCTTTGAAGGTGGTGGGATCGACAAAGCCTTTCGGCATAAGCCATCGCCGCCATAGGCAGCAGTAACCCCAGGGCGAGCAGCGTTTTTTTAACTTGCATGACAACCTCTTTGTGCGTGTAGTTTATTGAAGTATTGATAAGGGCGGGAGGATCCGGTTCCGCCATATTTCGACTATGTTCCCTGTCTGAGTGATTTTTGAACGAAGCCTGAGCGTTGAGAATGATGTTATTCCCACACTATCATCATGGTAACTGATTGATTGTAAGTTTAATATACTGTAAGTTATTGTTTTGCGGATTATTTAGCTTGGCTTGCAATTGCTACTTTGGTGGCTGAGGGTAAAAAAGCCTGCAGGAGCAGGCTTGTCGGCAGTCGTGTCGCGAAGCTGGGTGGCGACTCTTTACAAGTGAGGCTCTGGTGGCCAGTCAATATTAGGAGCTGCAGTGAGATCAAGGCGATTCAGCATGACCCGGTATGTTTTCCAATCAGCTAATAAAGCGATTTCGGTTTCATTCGCTATATTCAACTCTACGGCGTCCTGTAGCGGGGCGATGGCTTTAGTGGCAGTGGCTAAACGTGCAGCCTGTTCCACCATGGCTTTTTCTTGATACTCTTGTGGCAGATAGATCCGCTTGCTTATTTTTTCACCATCAAATATCCATTCGCCGGAAATATCAGCTTGGCGATTATATTCAGTATCCATGACTTCAACGACGCTGAGATCGGCAGGCCATAATGTAGATACATCTTTGTTTACGGCTATACTGCGAATAACTCCACGCTTGTCGTAAGCAAATTTGATACTATCTTTGGCAAAGTTTTTTTGGCAGCTATACCACTCGGTACCATCTTCGGCATAAAGAAACATGGCATTATGTTGTTCGCGCAAGCTTAACTGTTCTGGCGTCGTTGGTTCGCCTAATTTGAAGTTTTTTATATTTACCATGATTTATCTTCCAATAGTTATCCATTGACCATTTTTATATATTTGGATGTAACTCCAAAATAAACTTTCAGCAGAATAGTCGCCGTCTCGGTTATCAAATCCGGTCAATACGGTGTTTTCGTGATAGGTATAAATTCCTGTGGCGCCAACTTTCTTCTCAGCACTGTACCTAACACTTTGAATAAAGTTTTGATTAACCCAATCAATAGTGGCTCTGGCTCCGACGTGTAGGTTGAACGACTCCCAGTCTACACGGCTATTGACTTGTTCAATTATTGCATCCCATAGCCATTTATTACCCCAGCGACTGCCCATAATATTACCATCGCTGGCATGAACCGCGGGCCGACGTTCAGGGTGCCGTTGATGGAAACGTCGTGCCCCATTGTCACCGCACCGTTTTTTATATTAACGTACAGTGGACGCATATCGTTGAATCCACCATATTGGTCTTTGGCATTTGTCAGCATCAAATACAGGCTATTGCCGTCGTTACGCCAGAATGTCCCATAGTCACCGCCGATTGAGCGGTAATTATTAGGCACCGTTGACTGTATTTCAGCGCTGGTTTTTAATGGGCCGGTTAACTGCCCGCCGCTCTTCATTAAGTAACGACCATCCGCTTCATTTTTACTCCAGGCTCCCACATCCGCAGACGTCGGTTTGTTTTCCGTGCTGTAGTACTGTTGAAATGGCCCCCATACGCCTGCGGGAGAGGTGCAGTAGCGTATATATGTGCGGGTAGTATTTGCACCAGCGTGCCAAAAAAGCTGTTTGGCGGATATTGCATCGTATTTAATACACAGCATTTCCCAGTTGGCTGCGGGATTAGGTGTATTTGCGGCTCCAGGTGCTAACTTGTAAAAGCCGGTTTTACTGGCAGCATTAGCATCGCTGATGTTAATTGCCGCTCCCCCCAGGCCGAAAGCGCCTACGGCCATCAGCTGCCCGCTTTCGGTACCGACGTTTTTGGTGGCTGCACTACCCAGCTGCAGATTACGTCGGGCCGTTTCTTTATTTGGCACGTCGCTGAGGTTTGACGCTTTTTTCAACCCGGCATCATTGACCTGTTTCAGCGCCGCCGGAGTTATCGCTTTGTTTTCATCCGGGCTGTTAGTGGCGTTTGACAGCATCACGAAACCTTTTGCCGTGGTGGTGGCGTCGGGGTGGCGGCGTGAGCCTTCATGATCCAATAAGGCTTTCTCGACAAAGTCTCTGCTCGCCAACACCGTATCGTCACCGGCAATTACCTGGATGGCGTCGGTATTGCTGACGATCAGGATCATGCGCAGCGTTTGCGTACGCCCGCTACCTTCTTCCAACTTGGGTTTGTAGCTTTCGGCCATATTGCCGACGGCGATCAGTTCGCCGGATTCGTCGAACAACCCCATTTCACGCAGCCAGAAACCGCCGACGTTTGCCGGTATGATCAGTTCGGCGACGATATGATCTTTCGACGCATTGGCAATATCCAATGCGTTGAGCGCAGCACGGTATTGTTCATTAAGCAGCTTCGTTTGTTCTGGCGTGGGTTCGGGCAGTGTGCCATTGCCGTCGCCGACGGCCATATGCGTAATCTTTAGCTGTGTCCCGCCGGCCGTTGCGGCGGCAATTTTTGCTGCGCCGGCAGTGGTTATTATCGCTTTATATTTCGTCATGTTGGGTATCTCTATCCGGGGTAAACGGTGGTGACATCACCGTCAAGAGCCGCCGCGCCTGTATAGACGTATCCTGCCACGGCTTGTGAAATTGTCAGGCCAAGTAAATGGCGACTTACGGGTTTGGCATCGGCGATCATGCGTTCCATCTCAAGGTACATGTCTTCGCTGATGCCGCTTTCCAGTACGCCGATATTGAGCCGGAAGGTGCCGGGTGGGTCATCGCCGCCGTGCCACCATTCGTCAACGTTAATCAGGTAGCCCAGTGGTTCAACTACGCGGCGTATTGCACCGAGCGTGCCCTTATGCCGGTGGACAAAAAAGGCTGAGGCGATAACGCTGCGTTTTGTCTCTTCCGGCCATGTTTCATCCCAGTGATCGACGGAAAAGGCCCAGGCCAGGTAAGGTAATAAATTGACCGGGCAGGTTGCCGGGTTCCATAAGTCGCGCAGTGACACCGATACGTGTTCCAGTTCGGCGCAGGCCTGCGCCGCGGCGACTTCGAGCAGCGTCGAACCAACCGGCAACAGCCGGTTGGTTGCCTGATTTGCTAATAAATCGGCGTCAAACGGTGGCATGGTTTACCCCTTGGCCGCGGTTTGCGTTGCCGAGCGTGCTTTGCCCGTGGCCACTGCGGCCGGTGCCTGTGGGCTATCTCCACGCTTAACGATGACGCGCGCAACCGACTCGTGCGTAGCAAACGTACAGCTGCAGTTAATGTTCTGGCATTGGTGGTAGCGTTCTTTGGTTGATTCGCTCAGGTAACGGCTGGAACGGGTGTGAGCGACGTTACCGCATACTGGACAGTGCATCATAATCAAATCCCTCTATCGTTTATTCAAGCTCTGTGATTTATATTACATCCGTATCTCGCAAATGCAAGATATTAACTCGTAATTGAGTTCACATTTCTGTTGTGTGGTAAGTGACGTCATCAAGCATCACCTGTAGGTCCAAAGTGCAGGTGTATCCGCTGCTGCTCAGGATGTGGGTGATGGTGTTGATGGCCCACCGCTGACTATCAATCTGCGATTTGAAGCCGCGAACGATGATTGGCGTGCCTGGCACCAGGTCCGGTCGCCCGATAGCCAGGTTGATGGTGAACTTGGCCAATCCTTGCTGTATTCGTTTGAATACGGCTTCGGCGCCGCGCATCGCAGCATCTTTATCCCGAAAGATCTTAGGGATATTAAATATGTTGTCTCCGGCACCGAGTAGATAGTTGTTTGGCGATGTTTGAGCGCCAGGTTTTGCTGGTGGTGAACCGGCGGTATTTTTGGAGCCTCCCGGCAACTGGCGGTCGAGACGAATTTTTTTATTCGCGTCGTTAGGTTTATCGGTGTTTAGCCAAACGGCGCTGACGCCGCTATAGGCGTTTTTATCCGCGATGTTGAAGCTATGCTTATCACCGTCATTGCGGTAAGAACCTGTACTTGCAGAGGCTCACCGTTGCTGACGCCGCCCACTCCAGGCTTGAAGAATGAAATCCTCTGGAAGCGTAAACTCACCTTGGCGCCATTGAGCGTCGCCAGCCGTACCAGGAATTGCAGGTCTGACTCATTGGTCTGATCGATATGCGGAATGGTTATTTCGCTGAGCCCGGTGTCTACATTCGGGGCGCGCAGCTGGTTGCGTTCCGATATTTGTTTAATGATGTCTCCCAGAGCAATATCAGAATAAGACTGGCTGCGTAATTGGTTGAGTGAGCGTCTAAAATCAGCGCTGTTAGCCGATATTGTCAGTTGGTCCGGTGCGCCGGTATGGGTAATGGTGTCAATGACGAATGAGCCATGTCCAAATAACGCCGAACCTTGCCAGCCAATATAAAGCGTTAACAGCGCGCCGCGTCTGGGCATGATGAGCTGGCCGTCGCTATCGTCTAAAATGATGCTCAGAGAGTCTGCGGCAAAGCCGCTGACGTCTTTAAGCTTCAGCGAAATCAACCGAGGTGCGATGGACGCAGTAATATCCTTGTCATCCAACGTGATAATAAAATCAGGGGCAATCTTGCCCCCCATTGGCAAAGCGGTGTCGGTGATCATGAGTTAAGTCCCGCCGCCTGTTTTGCCTTGTCCAACAGCACGCCGGCTTTATGCAACACGCCTTCCGCCTGCGTACGCAGATCGCCAAACATGGCGTGCAGCGACTCATCCACGCGCTTCAGCGTGATATCAAAATTAATTTGTCGTGGTTGGCCATCGGGAACAGCTGCGTGCCGGTCTGGCTTAACCGTTGAATCACAAACATGCCGTAAATCGTTCCACTCCCTTCAATCAGCGGCCAGGCTCGCCCCTGGTCCGCCATTGCCTGCAGAACGGCGAGTGAGATACGGCCCCCGGTCAGTTCCGGCATCAGCTGCCCCGACAGGGTGATGGTTTCGGCGTCAGGGCCAAGGAATTGCGAAGTCGCGCGTTGGCCTACGCGTTTGTTTTCCGGCCACTGATAGGTGACATCACGTTTAATGGTTTGGTAGGGAAGCGTACGCAGCTTAAATACGTAGATCCCAAGGGTTAGCATCATGGCGTTGGCTCCTTAATTATGGGCAAATTGGGATTGTGATAAACGGTCGCTTTCCCACTGCTGCTCCTGATTGAGTTGGTAATAGATATTATGAATTTCCTCGCGGTCCATGCCCGGCGTGGTATGAATCGTCACGTTATTGGTCACCGTTCTGTTGCCGGCCGTGGCAGCGACGCCGGGCGTTATGGCCGGTTGATAGGTCGTTAGCGGAGAACGCACTGCGTTAATGGGGGTATCGTGTTCCAATACGGGAGCGGCAGGCGGTGGCAGGCTGTTTTCCTGTTTTGCCTCCTTCTTCAGCAAACCCACTTTCTCCAGCAACCCGACGACGTAACCGCTGACGCTTTTCACGAGCGATAGCGGTCGGTTAAGGCTTCAGCCAAGGCTTTCCCCATGGATCTCCCAACGTCTGAAATCTTGTTTAAGCCTTCTTGCGTCATTTTGACCGGAGTAAGGAAATCCTTGATTTTTCCTATGATGAAGCTGAACAGTTCACCGATCGGCTCGAACAGGCTTTTAAACGGCGCGAGTGCTTCAAGAACACCGTCGATAATGCCGCCAATAAATGCGGAAATTGGCTCCCAATATTTATAAATGACCGCCGCGCCCGCGATGACAGCGGCGATGACCGCAACAATGGGAGGCCAAGCGCGGCAAATGCGGCGGCGATGGCGCTGCCGACACCGCTGAAAATACCGCCGAGCAGTGCGGCGCCGCTCATCAGCATATTGATGGCGCTGAGGGCCGGAACAATAAATGTGCCGATGCCGGCAAGGCCGCCAAGCAGTACGGCTATAGCGCCGGCAACGGTGATCAGCGTTGCGGTCAGTTCCGGGTTATTGGTTACCCATTGCTGCAGCGTATCCAGCCACTTGGTCGCCGTTTGCGTTAGCTCCCGCAACGCGCTGTTCTGTCCGCCGAACAGATCAATGCGGATGCGATCCCAGCTGGCGAACAGTTTTTGTATATCGCCGTCTAGGTTGTCGCCCCGTACCGTCACTATCGCCTGAGCGGCGCCGGCAACATTGCCTAACTGTTTACCGGCCGGAGCCAATTGCGCCGCCGTTTGTTCCAGGCCTGTTCCCCGGCTGAGCGCGTCGGGCGCTGCCGAGACCAGCTGTTTGTTCAGGTCCGTCAGAGGGAGCGCATAGCTGTTGCTGGCTTTTGGCCATAACGTCGGCGATGTTATTGGCCTGATCGACCGGCAGTTTGAAGGCCTGCTGTACGCCGGTGAGCGCTTTTACCGCCTCGTCAATGCTGCTGCCGCTTGCCTTGGCTAAACGTAATGCGGCCGGCGCGGCGGTCAGCACTGCGTTGGCGTCATAGCCGCTGTTTGCCAGCGCCGCCTGTGCCTGCTGTATATCGGCTGGCGTATCGGCGCCGCTTTGTCGTTGGCTGGCCTGCTGTTGCAGCGCCAGCAAGTGCGGATCGTTTTGTGCCAATCCCAGCTGTGCCTGCAGAGCAGAAAGCTGCTGCTCAAACTGCACGCCGGCGTAAATAGCTGCTTGCCGCCGCTGAACAGCGTATTGCTGACTGCGGCTGCGGGTTCGGTAAATTTGCCCAGCGCATCAATACGCCCCTGACGGCGGTCCTGGTTAACAAATACTTGTGCACGACTGCGCTGACGTTGGTCGTTTTGTATGGATTTGTTCGCCCCGAGCAACATTTGCTCCCAATTCAGGCGCTTACTTTGCTGTTGCGTGGCTTCATCCAGTTGCGCGGTGTTGACACCTTTTTTTCCGAGTTTTTTGCTCAGCCGGCCCTGCTGGAAGGACAGCATTTTGCTCCGCGCCTGTTGGAAGACGGCATCGAAGATTAATTGCTGACCAGTTTTGATATCCTCCATAGAGGATATGGTGGCGGGCTGCGATGCGCGCGCCGCCCGGTTGTGATTTAACTGTTGTTGAACCTCGTCAGCCTGGCGCCTCAGCGCCGCCAACTTTTTCAGCTGTGCGAGCTGTTTTTGCGCATAGTGAACCCGCTTGGTCGACAGAATGACATCGCGGTTGGCTGCTTTTAGCGTAATGCCGTTGAGAATAATATCGTCGGCAGCCTGTTGGTTACTCATCGGTTTCTACTCCACTACGTTGAAGGGCCCGCTGGCGCCAGTCGATCAACTCCCCAGCCCCATACCGTTCATCTCCGATGGCGGCCAGTGAAAAATCACCGCAATATCCGCCATCAGATCGTCCACGGTCAGCACCGGGTCGATGTTTACTCCGCCGACTTCGGCGCTAAAAAACCGATCACCATGCCAGCCAGCGCGATCAGGTCCGGCAGTTCCAGACGGGCGCACTCTTCTTTGGTCAGGTTCGGGTAGGTGACGCGCGGCAAAATGGTGATCAGCGCGTCCACGTCGGCATTTGCCAGCGCCGCCAGGCCGATGCCGCGCAGACTGCCTGCGGTGGGCTTGGTGACCATGACTTCGCTAATTTCGCTGTCGCCGCGTTTGATTGGGGTATCGAGTACGACGCTGGTATCCTGAGAGGTGTTCATTTCCATTGTTTTTTCCTTAACTGTGTTGGCTATGGGGTAAAGCGGCCAGCGCCCGGCTGGCCGTCGGTATAACGATTACAGGCCGATGGCCTTGCGGTGTGCGGCCAGCAGGTCGACGCCGTCCACTTTTTCGATCATGTTGACGGTATCGATCTCAATCAGCTCTTTGCCGTCGATGCTCAGCTTGAAGTAGGTACAGTCGGTCGAGACCTTGGTTTCCGTATCTTCGCCTTGCTTGAAATCACCGCTGTCGATCTCTTTGTGGCGGCCGCGCATCACCACTTCCAACGCGGAAACGTCGCCGCTGTCATCGCGTTGGAAAGAACCGGTGAAACGCAGCGGTACCGCGTCGACCTGGCCCCATTGCTTCAGCACCAGTTCATCGATGCCGCCCATGGTCCACTCGACCACCAGCGCATCATCGTCCAGGCCAAAGTCGACCGATGCCGCGCCGTTCATGCCGCCGCCGCGGTATTTCTCCAGCTTGCGGGTCAGTTTTGGCAGGGTCAGCGAGGAAACCACGCCCATATAGTTGAAGCCGTCGTTAAACAGGTTCAGGTATTTCAATTTCTTTGGTAATGCCATCTTGTTGTTCTCCTTAGCTGTTTACGGACGCGGCGAAGTTCGCCAGGTAGCGATCGGTAATGCGTTGACGCAGGGTGAGGTCTTCCAGCGGCGGCACCGGGGTGTAGTCGTAATCGATGAACAGCTTGCCGGCTTTCAGGGTTTCCTGGTCGTTAGCGCTTTCGTCGTACCAGCAGTCGCCGTCGATGATCAGGCCGGCGGATTTCAGCTCGCGGAATTTGGCTTTAATGCCGTCGATCATGTCGCGGATCAGCGTTGGCGTCAGGGGACGATCCACCGCCCACAGGTGTGCTTCGGCCATGGTGTCTGCCAGCACCTGTGCGGTGCGGGTATAGTTTTCAAACTGGAACAGCGGATCGTCGGCGCAGGTGCGTGAACCCCAGAATTTGAAGCCGTCTTTGCGGATCAGCGTGGTGACGCAGGCTTCATTCAGCAGGTCGGCATCGGTGCCTGTCGTTTGCAGATCCCAGAAGACGCTGGCGGAAATACCGCTGACGCCGTTGACGCCGACGTTGGACAGCGACTTATGCCAGCCGGTCTCCTGGTCAATCTTGGCGCGCAGGCCGAGCGCACGGGCGGTGGCATAGGCAATATCGCTGCTGTTGGTGGTGGTGTTCCAACTGACGAAGTCAGGCCAAATCAGCATCAGCTCGCGCTGGCTGAAGTTTTTACGGTAGGCAATGGCTTCCGTAACGGTTTTACAGCCGTAGGCGCTGATATAGCCGAAGGCGCGCAGCTGCTGACAAATGGCTGCCAGCGCCGTGGCGACCTGCAGATTATCGAAGCCGGGCACGCGAGAATACGCGGTTTCACGCCCAGTTCAGCCTGTGCCGCCAGCAGGGCTTTCATGCCGGTGTATTTACCGTTCTCATCGGCGCCGCCGATAATGTTGGAGGTGGTTTCCGCTTCGTCCTGACCTTCGGCGACGCGTACGACCACGGTGACCGGTTTGGCTTGCTCGGCGATGGCCAGCAGCGCGGCGGACAGCGTCCCTTTTTTACCGGCTTTGCCGCTGGCGGCCAGTACGTCGGTGATCAGCACCGGTTGGTTAAGTGGAAAAACGCTGGCATCGGCATCTTCTGCGGTACAAACCATGCCGATGACCGCCGTTGAGACGGTGGAAATTACGCGAGTGCCTTCGTTGATTTCAAGGACACGTACGCCGTGGTGATAGTCACCCATAGTATTACTCCGTTTGTTGGTTGGTAGGAGTAGGATGCGCTTCTCAAGGCGGGCGTGCACGTCATTGGGTATGTATCAAATCTGACACAACATCAGGAAAAATAAGGTAAAAAAAACGCCCCGGGAGGGGCGTTGTTGGTGATGGAGTCGTGACGTTACGTCAACGGGTAACGGGCCTACAGTTTGGGCTGTGCCGGCCAGCTGATATCCGGCGCAGTCGAAACATCGACGGCTTTTACCGCTTTTTTATAGGCCATCCACTTTGACAGTTTTGTTTTTATTGCCGGCGCTGATGTCACCGAGCATCAACTCAACCCGCCAGTCGGCGGTGATGGCGTCGGCGTGTGCCAGTAGCGTTTGTCGCTGCTGTTCTGCCGCGGCGATATTGCCGTCGCGCTTCGCTGCGCTGTCCGTAACCCATTTCTTCCGTTTCCACTTGTCATAGGGCGAGCTAGGGGCAACCGGCGTGGTGTCGGGCGGGTAATCACCGATCGTGGTCATGAGCTGCGGCTCCCGGGTGAGGGTGCTGTAAATCGTTTCGCCGCGGTGGTCCGGCAGATATTCCCAGGCCAAGAGGTCGGCCGTTCTGCAGATGGCATAGCCGTCTTTTTTGTCTCCCGGCGCGTCGATACATGAGTTTGCCGGCAGGCCAACGCCAGCGGCAAGATATTCCACGGATGAAGAGAGATATTCGCGCGTATCACCAGAGTAGTTAAAGACGGTAATATCCCCGGCGGTGGTCGCGATCAATTTTTTAGTAAGTTTTGCTTTAGCCATTATGCGGCCCTCACGATATAGTTAAATGCGATATTTCGCGGGCGTACGGCTCGGTATGTTGTACCCGTTGATGTCTGTGTTGTCTGGGCTTTATAAACAGCATAAGAAGGGTTATATACACCTATCTCAGCACTATCTGTGTCAATACCGTGGTACTGATTAAACGCCCCAAGTGCTACTGCTATACTCGTCGCCGCTTGTGACGAGAGTAAGTTGCGCCCACTATCAACGCCTTTCCCATCATCCCAGCCCCGAATAAATTCCCCGCGTAAGTCAGGCAGTTGCAATGTAGGATAAGCCTGCGCCAGCAGCGGATATTTCGTTTTATTAAATGTTGCGCCATTGCATTTAAGCCAGCCTGCAGGCGGCGTGTCGGTTGGCCATGGCAGTGGAATACCGACGGGCATATCCGTTCTCAGCAGGCGTTTTGCAACGTCGTCGTTCACTGTTTTGATCGCTTTTGGCGTTGCCGCCAAGGTGTCATCGGTACTGTCCGTTGCGTTACTCAGTTGCACAAATCCCTTATCCGCAAGGCTGGCGTCAGGATGGTTGCGGGTCTTGGCATGTTTTTGAATTTCATCATCCACATAGGCACGCGTCGCCAGAACGACGGCAGGATCGATCTTTAAGGTCACGGCATCGCTGCTGGAGACAATCAGCGCCATACGGATGGTCTGTGTACGGCCGCTGCCTTCTTGCAGTTGGGGTTTGTAGGTTTCCGGACAATTGGCGATGGCCACCAACGTATCCTCTTTATCGAACAGGCCAATTTCACGGATCCACCAGCCGCCTTCATTTTCGGGGATTATCTGTTCGGCGATGATTTGCGCACTGTTATTGGCATCAACGCTGAGGGAATTTAGTAAGGCCCGGCGCTTTTCCGCCACCAGCGCCGTTTGTTCAGGGTTGGGAGTGGGCAGCGTGCCGCCGCCGTCACCGACCGCCATTTGGGTTATCTCCAATTGGGTACCCAGCGCGGTGGCGTTGGCCAGCTTGGCCGCACCTTGATTGGTTAATATGGCAATAAATTTGGTATTCATGCGTTTACTCTTAGGTTGTCGATAATATGGATGGCTCCGCCTATATGGCTGCCGCCGTTGACGCTGAGAAGCTCAGGCAGGTAGGGATAAACGGTGAGCTCATCGCCGCTGTAACAGCCGGCAAAGACGTTGGCTGGGCCGTGTACGGATAAATTGATTGCCAACCCGATCAGATGACGGCTGACCGGTTTGGCATCGTCGATCAGCCGCACCAGTTCCTGGTACATCTCATCCGTAATCCCCTGATTCTGTACGCCGACGTCAAGACGAAACGTTCCCGCCGGTTCATCGGATTGCCACCACTCCGCGACGCGAATCAGGTAACCGAGCGGCTCCACGACGCGGCGAATGGCGCCGATGGTGCCCTTATGGCGGTGAATGAAAAACGCGGAGGAGACGACGCTGCGTTTGGTCTCTTCGCTCCAGCTTTCATCCCAGTGATCGACGGAGAATGCCCATGCCAGATAGGGCAGCAGATTGAGCGGACAGGTCGCCGGGTTCCACAGTTCGCGTAGCGGCGCCGGCGTTTCGGCCAGCTCGGCGCAGGCCTGCGCTGCGGCAACTTCCAACGGCGAGGTGCCGACCGGCAACAGGCGGCTACTCATCCGATCCTCCGACTTTCAGCGCATAGCTGTTGCAGTAAGAGGCCTGGGTTTTGTCCAGCACGATGTCATTTTTCGGGCTGGCCAGTTCGACGCGCTGTACCCCTTCGGCATGCAGCGCAGCGTAAATGGCTGACAGGCGGATATCGCGCCCCAGACGGTGCTGGGCGCTGATGTACTGCTTGAGTTTTGGCTTCGGCCGCCTGGCGAATTGGCTCTGCTTCCGGGCCGGGGTAAAGGTACAGCGTCGCATCAACGGCGTAATTGACGATCGCGGCGGACTGCACCGTTACGCGATCGGCGACCGGCCGCACGTCTTCGTCGTTCAGCGCGTGTTCGACGATCGCCAGCAGCTCATCGCTGGCGGTGCCGTCACCCTCGCGGGACAGCACGGCGATGACAACGGTGGCCGGGCTGGGGCTGGTGGCAGAAACGTCGGCGATGCGCCCGTCCGCCGAGCGCCCGTGGTATTCATAGGCGCCGCTGGAACCCGCGACGCTCAGCCCTTCGAATGCCTGCTGAATACGCACGCGGAAGTCGCTGTCGGACTCCATAATCGCCGGCACCGGCGGCACGACGCTGTTATCGGGTTTTTGCACCATCAGGCGCTCAACCTGGAAATTGGCGCCGATCTGATCCAGATCGCTGCCGGTGGCGTAGCCGAGCATCACCGCCTGCGCTGCTTCATTCACGCGTTGACGCAAAATCAGTTCGCGATAGGCGTTTTCCTGCAGCAGCTTAACCAGCGGCTCCGATTCCAGCGCCAGGGTGCGGGTAATAGCATCGCGCTGATCTTCAGGAGACAGGGCGATCAGCCTGGCCTTACGTTCGGCCAGTAAACTTTCGTAATTTAACGGTTCCACCACCGTCGGGGCGGGCAATAAGCTCAAATCAATCGTAGGCATGGTATTAGCTCACTGAAACTGAAAGGGAAAAGTTATCCGGGGTGTCGGTACGACTGCCGGTCAGGTCGACCACCATTTTTCCGTCAAAGGTGGTGTTAATCGCGATATCGGTCAGACGAATCCTTGGCTCCCACTGCAGCAGCGCGCTGTAACAGGCGGCCATAATTTGCAGCCGCAGCGCATCGTTTTGCGGTTGATCCAGCAGCTCGGAAAGCAGAGAACCGTATTGACGACGCATGACGCGTGAGCCAATCGGGGTAATCAGAATATCGCTCACCGACTGGCGAATATGTTCGATATCGTTAATGGCACGGCCGGAGTTACGGTTCATGCCAATATATTTTTCACTGTTCATAAGGGTTTATCCGTTTGGCCTCCGCCGTTTTGTACGCCGCCGTGCGTGTGGGTATGCAGCACGATGCCGTTAGATGTGAGGCTGCCGCCGGAGTGGGTGACGTCGCCGGTGACATCACCGCCCTGACGGACGGCGAGCGAACCGGTGACCAGATGTTGGGTGCATTCCACTTCCGGGGCATCCAGGGTAATTTTGCTGCTGGCGCGGCAGACAATGTTGGCGGCGCTGACCGTTACCGCTTCCGCTGCCTCCAGCGTGGCGCTTTTGATGCCGCGGGCAGTCAAGGCGCCTTGCGCCGGCTCGTACTCAATGACCGCGCCGTCGCCAAAGGCGATATGCAGCGCTTCGGCTGAATGCGACGGCGGCGGGAAGTCATGGGAGAAAATGCCGGGCAGCACGAAAGCGGTGTCCAGTTCGCCGCCCAGCGACAGCACCAGCACCTGCTCGCCGAGGCTGGGCGCCCACCAGCTGCGGGCGCTGCCGGCGCGGCTGGTCAGCCAGTTCAGCCAGTCGGTGTGATTGCCGCCGGTGGTCACGCGACAGCGTCCGCGTTCGAGATCGATCTCGCTGACGGTGCCGATACGGATCAGGTTGCGCACCAGGCGCTGAATATCGGGGTTATATGTGTTCATAGGGTTACCATGCCGGTAAGAGAAAAGGGCGGCAACGCGGCGGGGTTTGACTGCTGACAGCACAACAAAACCCGTCGCCCTGTCCGGGGTTAAGGATGTTGCAAGTGGCTGATGAGTTCCCCATGCAGATAGACGTCGGTAAAACGCAGCACGTTTTGCGGCTCCGGCGGTTCCGGCTGCGGCGTGATATGCAATGCATCTTCACGCTGCTCGACCAAAATCCGTTCGGTAAGCTGCAGCTGAATGTCGAGCTGGCCGTTTTCTGTAACGTCGAGGCTGAACGCAAAGCCGTTGTTGCGTTTTTCTACATTAGCCAGCAGATCCGGCTGGTGGCTACGCAGCCACGCCAATACGGTGACCATCACCAGGTCGCAGTCGGCCGCATGTCCGGCCAGCGTCAACTTAAGCAAGTAGCGGTATTCAAATGACAACGATTGGCCCGGCGTGGCGACGACCCGGCCGTCCGCCAGTTGCATCGTCAGTTTTTCCGGCTGGGCCTGCAGGTCCGGTAGCGCCTTGAACAAGGCGTCACGCAGCTGGTTGGGTTTTAACATCATGTTTTCTCCTGACACTGTTTAATCGCTTCTATCTGTAATGCGCACTGTATGAGCGCGTGTTCGAGCTGACGGATATCGGCGCTGAGATCGCCGTTAGTGGCGAGGTGATTACCGGGAATGGGGCAACTGCTGACTTTCGGACAGCCAGCGTAGGTAATCTCCGGGTTTGGTGAAGGCGGGACGCTGGTGCAGCCGGATAACATCATCAGGCAGCCCAGTGCGATACCAGTCGCGTAGTTTTTTGTTTTCATTGAGTAACCCCTGTAAGCGTTGTTCACGTTGCAGCGTTAAACCCTGAGCGCCGCTCAGCGCCTGACGCAGCGCCAGTTCAGCGCGCTCACGCTGTTGGAGCTGTTGTTCCAGTTGGCTGATTTGGGCGTCGCGTGCCGTCAACGTGGCCTGCGCTGCGCCAAGACGCTGCTGCTGATGCTCCAACGTCTGCTGCAGATGTTGGTTCTGCCAGTGTGATGCCGCGAGCAGGGCTAACAGCAGCGCGCCGAGGCTGAGCAACCAGCGGTTCATGGCGACACCCCTTGTAAACACAGAGCGCGCTCGGCCTGGCGGCGGCGCTCCAGCCCTTTACTTTTGACACCGTTGACATATACCCAGCGCGGCAGTTGATCGCAGGCTTGTTGCCAACGCTGCTGTTTGATGAAGTCCGCCAGCGTGGAGCGGCAGGCGGCGCCGACGCCGACGTTGAAGGCAAAGGCGCTGACCGCGTCGTAAACCGGTTGCGGCATGTCCACGTTCATACAGCGCGCGATGCCTTTTTCCACGTTGCGTACGTCGTCCAACAGGTTGGCTGCCGCCTGACGTTCAGTGATCACCGTATTGGGTTTTACGCCCGCGGTATGGCCGATGCCGTTGGTCCAGACGTTGGCGCTGCATTGATAGGGCGACAGCTGACAGCCTTCAAAGTCGGCAATCAGGCGTAAACCCTGTTCGGATGTGCGTACCTGGCCGAACTGCGGCAGTGTGGCGGCCAGCGCTAAAATGGCGACGGCGCTGCAGCGTTTAAGAGTTGGGCTCATCGTTTTTCCACCGTTTGAGAATTTTCTTTTTAAGCGACTTTTGTAACTGGTAGCTTTTATGGCGGTAGTACCAGTTCACCGCGAAGGTGCCTACGCCGACCGCTGCGCCGAGCATGGTGGTGATATCCGCCGTTGAGTAACGGCCAAACCATGCCAGTGCGGCAGCGGAGAGGTAGGAGAGCGTTGAGGTGAGTTTTTCCATCGTTTAGTCCCACAGTTTCACCGTTTCCCGCCTGGCGGCGGCGTTAAGTTCGGGCATTTCTACCGGATAGCCGTGCGGCAGGTGTGCTCCGTATGCCGCCAGCCCGCGATTGGCGCGATAAACCTGTTCCACCACGTTTTCTGTGCTGCCGTAATAGCGCCAGCACATCGCGTCAATGGTGTCGCCTTGTTGTGCATAAATTTTCATCATTACCATCCTGCGATGCGGTTGTTGGTCAGGGACGCAGGGAGTGCGCCCGGTTATCCGTAGTTTCCCGGCAGAGTCTTGTCGCCACAATGCAATAGGGTTGTGGGCGTAGTGACACAACGGATCGGGATAATTACCGTGGTGCGGATAAAAAAATACCCGCCGGTCGGCGGGTAAAAATTGGCAGCAAAATGTAGGGCGCGGGGGCTAGCGGGAGCGCTGTTGCTGGTCTGCCGGATAGTAGACGGTTTGATAATCGTTCTCGGGGAGTTCCTGCGCGGCCAGATCGGAAATCAGTGACATGGCGACCAGGAACTCGGACGGGGTGCACTGTGCAGCCTGTGATACATCGGCGATGAACTGGATGCGTGACAGTGTTAGTTGTTGTTTATCCATAATTTCCACCGTGTTTGCCCTCGCTTAAATATACTG
Source organism: Serratia rubidaea (assembly GCA_901472405.1). Classification (GTDB taxonomy): domain Bacteria; phylum Pseudomonadota; class Gammaproteobacteria; order Enterobacterales; family Enterobacteriaceae; genus Serratia_B; species Serratia_B rubidaea. The sequence goes on from LR590463.1 coordinate 916,480, forward strand.
TGTATTTATACAGTATTAAGCAAAATGCTAAATGGGTCAATGCTTCTGCGCGCCAATTGTTGACGCTGAAGACGGCAAATACGGATTAATCTGAAATGATAAGGAGGGATAAAGCACTCGGTGAGTGGGCACTGCTGCTCTGAGCCATGTGAGGCAAGGCAGAGAGTGACCGCCATGCATTTTATGCCGTCATTTCTCGCAAAATCGAGCTTGATATTTTTCTTTAATTATCATTCCGGTGCAGACAAAATAGGCAACTAATTATCATAGGCCGATTTTTGTGGCCTGTGACGGTATTTGTATTTTCGGCGTCCATACCGCATCATTTAACTATAGGTTAAATAATAGGCTAGCCTGGTGTTGATAATGCATTTTATCCAGGCTAAGTCGTAAAGTGTGACTTGCTTATGCAAGCTTTAATTGTGACCGGGGAAAATATGGCTGAAGATACTGTGAATGAGCGCGCCGCCGTCGGGGCCGTGATAGAAAGAATTCTGTCCGCTTACGGCATCACGACGCAGAAAGAGTTGAGTGAGATTTTGGGCATTGCGCCAAATAATGTGAGCAGTTGGCAGCAGCGCGGCAGCGTACCGGGCTATGTCATTATCAATTGCTCATTGACCACCGGCGCTGATTTGTCCTGGTTAATGACCGGAGAGTCCACCGCGGTGAAACCGAAGGCCAAACAACAGGCGGCGGTTCACGGTAAAGCGCTGTACGAGCGCGTGCTGGCATCCGGTGGTAAAGGCGTGCTGCGTCGCATTTTGGACGCTTATGGTTTCAGCCTACAGAAAGAACTGGGCGATTTACTGGGGATTTCGTCCGGCACCATGAGCACCTGGGTGCGCCGCAACTATTTCCCTGGGGATATCGTGGTGACCTGTGCGTTGGATACCGGCGTTTCCCTGCAGTGGCTGGCTACCGGGGAGGGGGAAATGCTCGAGGCGGGATCGGCGCAGGCGAAACAAGCTGAAGGTGCGCGGGTACTGCCGCTGTATCGACTGATCGCCGGTCAGCTGAAAGATGGCGGTGAGTGGGTGGCCGACCGAACGTTGATTCCGTCCACGGCTGAACGGCCGGCGTATGTGGACGGCGGCCGCCTCGCATGGCTGGTGGATTTGTCGGTGACGAATATCGCCAACGGACGCTGGCTGCTTGATATCGACGGTAACCTGGACGTGTACGATATTGCCCGCTTACCGGGCAATCAGCTGCAGGTCAGCGGCAACAGCGCCGATTTCCAGTGCTGCACCGATGCGGTTAAGGCGCTGGGGATGGTGTGGCTGACGCTGACGCCGCAGGCATAAAAGGTTGGCCTACAAAAATGCGGTGACCAGCAGGTAGCCGGTAACGCAGGCGGATGACACGCCGATCAGCCCTGGCATGATAAAACTGTGGTTGATGATAAATTTCCCGATGCGCGTCGTACCTGAGCGGTCGAAACCGATGCAGGCCAGATCGCTGGGGTAGGTGGGCAGTACAAAGTAGCCGTAGGCCGCCGGGAAAAACGCCAGCAGTATTTTCGGTTCGACGCCCAGTTGTAACGCCATCGGCGCAATGGCGGTCAGCGCGGCCGCCTGGCTGTTCACCAGTTTCGAGACCAGAAACAGCACGATGGCGTAAGTCCAGGGCTGGCTTTTGACCACGTCTTCAAGCAGCAGTTTTAACTCCCCCATATGCGCCTGGAAAAAGGTGTCGCTCATCCAGGCGACGCCGAATACCGAGAAAATGGCGACCATACCCGCTTTAAATACCGCGCCGTTGGCGATCTCGCCCGGTTTGACCTTACAGCTAATCAGTATGACGGCGCCGGCAATCAGCATCATCATTTGGATCACCAGGTTCATCGAGAGAGGCTTCAACACTCCGTTGACGGTGAAGGACGGGCGCAGCTCGGAGAAGGCGCCGAGTAATACGACGACGGCGATCGCGGCAAAAAAGATCAGTGTTGACGCATAGGCAGATTTGGCAAAGCGCTGATCCAGTAAGGTCTCACTGGCGCCGTAAATATAGGCGCGCTGTTCAGGATCGCGGATGCGTGCCTGAAAGTCGGCATCCTGCTCCAGCTCTTTGCCGCGCCGCAGGCTCCAGAGTGCTGCGATCAGCACGCCGACCAGCGAGGAGGGGATGGAAATCGCCAGGATCTCCACCAGGGAGTATGCACGGCCTATTCCGTGCCCGGCGGCGATAATTGATACCAGAGAGACGACGGCCACGGAAACCGGCGAGGCGGTAATCGCCATTTGTGAGGCGACCGAGGCAACGGCCATCGGGCGTTCGGGGCGGATGCCTTTTTTCAGCGCAATATCGCCGATGATCGGGAACATGGTGTACACCACGTGGCCGGTGCCGCATAAAAACGTCAGCGTCCAGGTGGTCAGCGGCGCAAGCAGCGTAATGTGCTGAGGGTGCCGACGCAGCAGACGTTCGGCGTATTGCATCAGTACGTTCAGTCCCCCGGCGGTTTGCAGTACCGAGGCGCAGCCAATGACCGCCAGAATGGTCAGCATCACCTCAATGGGCGGTTTACCCGGCTGTAAGCCAAAAACAAAGCACAGCACAAAGATACCGATGCCGCTGATTAATCCCAGCCCCATACCGCCATAGCGCGTGCCGACCAATAGGCAGGCAATGATGATGATGAATTCCAGAGTTATCATGCAAATCCCTGAGCAGCATTAAATAAAAATGCGGTTACCTGTCGGCGCCGGCGATCTTATGGGGCTAACCGGAAAGAGGTATCAGCCGTTTTACCGGTATCATTAACGAATTGAGAGGATGAAATCTTGAGATAGCTCAATGTTTATGCGAGCAGTGGGCGGTAATTACTGATGCATTTCTTATTTAATTATTTAAAATCAATGTATTACATTTATATCTTGTGCTTTGCACGTGATAATAACGCGCTGCTTCCTACTGATCTATGCCGTTGCCGCTAACTCACTCACCTCGTTCTTGTGTAAACATATCTTTGCATTGTGTGTTTTTAAGTTGTTTTCATTCTATGTCTTACAGGACATTTTATTTATTTTTCTTGTTGTTTTTATTTGATTTTTTGTTTTTGCTTGCCTGTTTTGTATTGAGGTAATTTTTTATTTACAGTAAATGGATTGAAAACTTTACAATGCATGATAAGGTAGTCCTCGAAACGCTCAATGTTTTACTTCATTTATGCATAACGGCAAACGACAGGATAAACACCATGCAAAAAGACGCGCTCAACAACGTGCACATCAGTGCAGAACAGGTTTTGATTACGCCGGAAGAGCTGAAGAATCAGTTCCCGCTCAGCGTGGCGGATGAAGCCAGGATCGCTACGGCGCGCAAAACTATCGCCGATATTCTGCAGGGGCGCGATCCCCGTCTGCTGGTGGTCTGCGGGCCGTGTTCTATCCATGATCCGGATGCGGCGCTGGACTACGCCCGCCGTTTGCAAGCACTGGCGGCCGACTTGAGCGATCGGCTGTATATCGTTATGCGCGTCTATTTTGAAAAGCCGAGAACCACCGTCGGCTGGAAAGGCCTGATCAACGATCCGCATATGAACGGTTCGTTTGACGTTGAGGCGGGTTTGCATATTGCCCGTCGTTTGCTGCTGGATTTGGTGGACATGGGGCTGCCGTTGGCGACCGAAGCGCTGGACCCGAACAGCCCGCAATACCTGGGCGATCTGTTCAGCTGGTCGGCGATTGGCGCACGCACCACCGAATCTCAGACCCACCGCGAAATGGCCTCTGGTCTGTCGATGCCGGTCGGCTTCAAGAACGGCACCGACGGCAGCCTGAGTACGGCCATTAACGCCATGCGCGCCGCGGCGATGCCGCACCGCTTTGTCGGCATCAATCAGGCCGGGCAGGTGTGTCTGCTGCAGACGCAGGGCAACCCGGACGGCCATGTGATTCTGCGCGGCGGCAAAACGCCGAACTACGGCCCAGAGGATGTCGCCGACTGTGAAAAACAGATGCGCGATGCGGGACTCCGCCCGTCCCTGATGATAGATTGCAGCCATGGCAACTCAAACAAAGATTACCGTCGTCAGCCTGCGGTTGCCGCCTCCGTGGTTGAACAGATTAAAGCGGGCAACCGCTCGATTACCGGCATTATGCTGGAGAGCCACCTGCATGAAGGCAATCAGTCTTCCGAACAGCCGCGCGCGGATATGCGCTACGGCGTGTCCGTGACCGATGCCTGCATCGACTGGGAAAGCACGGAAACGCTGCTGCGAGACATGCACCAGCAACTGGGCGCCGCGCTGATGACCCGCACTGGAGAGTAGCAAGTTATGGTGGCTGAACTGACCGCATTACGCGATCAAATTGATGAGGTGGATAAGGCGCTGCTGGATCTGCTGGCAAAGCGCCTGCATCTGGTGGCGGAAGTCGGAGAAGTAAAAAGCCGCTACGGCCTGCCGGTGTATGTCCCCGAGCGGGAGGCGGCCATGCTGGCGTCGCGCCGGCAGGAGGCGGAAACGCTCGGCGTGCCGCCGGATCTGATTGAGGATATCCTGCGCCGGGTGATGCGCGAATCGTACACCAGCGAAAATGACAAAGGCTTTAAAACGCTGTGTCCGCAGCTGCGGCCCATCGTAATTATCGGCGGCAACGGGCAGATGGGGCGTCTGTTCAACCGCCTGCTGACGCTGTCCGGCTATCAGGTCAAAGTGCTGGATCAGCAGGACTGGCCGCAGGCGGAAAGCCTGCTTAGCGATGCCGGCATGGTGATCGTCAGCGTGCCGATCCACGTGACGGAGCAGGTGATTGGCCGCCTGCCCAAACTGCCGGACGATTGCATCCTGGTTGACCTGGCCTCGGTGAAGAACCCGCCGCTGCAGGCGATGCTTTCGGCGCATAGCGGACCGGTTCTGGGCCTGCACCCGATGTTCGGCCCGGATGTCGGCAGCGTGGCCAAGCAGGTGGTGGTGTACTGCGACGGCCGTCAGCCGGAGGCCTACCAATGGCTGCTGGAACAGCTGCAGGTGTGGGGCGCCAGGCTGCACCGCATCAGCGCAGTGGAGCACGACCAGAATATGGCGTTTATTCAGGCGCTGCGCCACTTCGCCACCTTTGCTTACGGATTACATCTGGCGGAAGAGAACGTCCAGCTTGAGCAGTTGCTGGCGCTGTCATCGCCGATTTACCGCCTGGAACTGGCGATGGTGGGGGCGGCTGTTTGCACAGGATCCGCAGCTGTACGCCGATATTATTATGTCCTCGGGCGATAACCTGCAGCTGATTAAGCGCTACTATGCCCGCTTTGGCGAGGCGATTCAGCTGCTGGAGCAGGGGGATAAGCAGGCGTTTATCGACAGCTTCCGTAAGGTCGAGCACTGGTTTGGCGATTATGCCCAGCGTTTCCTGGTGGAGAGCCGCTCGTTGCTGCGACAGGCGAACGACAGCCGCCGTTAAACGTTTCGGTGAAAAAAAAGGTCTGGCATGCGCCAGACCTTTTTTATGTGGGTCAGGACGGGTTGACCGGCACCACGTTTTCGCTGGGGTAACAGCCGAGCACCTTCAGCGAGCGGGTGATTGGCGTCAGATCCTGCAGCGCTTTTTGCATCGCCTCCGAACGAATATTGGCCTGCACGTCCAGATAAAACATCTCTTCCCACGGGTTACCGTTGATCGGGCGTGACTCCAGCTTGGTCATGATAATGCCGTTCTCGCGCAGCACCAGCAGCGCTTCCACCAATGCCCCGGATTGCTGGCCGGTCGCCATAATCAGCGTCGTTTTCGCCGGCACCTGCTCGGAGACATCGATAGCCTTGCGCGCCAGCACAATAAAGCGGGTGATGTTTTGCTGCTGGTTGGCCAGGTTGTGCTCCAGAACCTGCAGGCCATACAGCGCGCCGCCGGCTTCGCTGCCGAGGGCTGCGGCCGTTGGCGAATTGAGCTTGGCGACTTTTTCCATCGCCGCGGCGCTGCTCTCGCAGTATTCGATTTTCCAATGCGGGAAGCGACTGATGAACTGGCTGCACTGCTGGAACGGCTGCGGATGGCTGTAGACGGTTTCAATCTGATCCAGCGTACTGTTGCCGGCGGTCAGCACGCAGTGGTCTATCGGATTGGTCAGCTCGCCGACGATTGACAAACTGGTGTGCTGCAGCAGATCGTAAACGTCGTTGATGGAGCCGGAGCTGGTATTTTCAATCGGCAGCACTGCGTAGTCCGCCTGGCCGGTTTCAACCTGGGTGAAGATGTCCTGGAATTTCTGGCAGCCATGCTCGATTAACTGGTCGAAATGACGCGCGGCATACTGGCGCGCCGCCAAGTGCGAATAGGAGCCTTTGGGCCAAGAAACGCGATGCGCGCGGAGTGCTGGCTGGTTTGGTTCAGCTGATGCTGCAGCAGCGCCTGTTGAGTCAGCACCGAGTCTTCGATAATCAGCTGGAACAGGCGGGTGACGTAAAAACCGTCGAGGTCATAAGGCTTGGCGGCGGCAATCAGCGCATCCAGCAGGTCGCGCTCGCGTTCTTTATCACGAATCGGCCGGTGGGAGTGCAGCTTGCTTTTCCCTACTTCCAGCGCTAGCTCACGGCGCTCCGCCAGCAGCGCCAGCAGTTTCAGATCCAGGGCGCTGATGCGTTCGCGCAGCACCAGTAACGGGTTATCGGTCATAATCAGGTTTGCCTTATGTTTTTCTAATAGTCATAAAAAAAGCCCCCTGTTTCCAGGAGGCTTTGCTGTTCGTCTTCGCATTCTTTATCACACGACGAAACGCCTCCCAATCAGGGGAAGGTAAAAAAGAATGCGAAGAAGAACGGTGTGCGCTGCATTTGGGTATCCAAGTCTTTAACCAACAGGTTTTAAAGTAACCGCAGGCTTTTCCCTGTGTCAATAAAAACCGACAGACAAAAAACGCGCCTTCCGGCGCGTTTGATGTGGTCTCTGCCTGATTTTATGATTCTTGTTCCGGCGCCGCTTCCGGCACGATATCTTTCACGCTGGCGTAGGCGCGGCGTGCTTCGCCCTTGTGCTGCACCTTGTTCAGCTGGCGCTCCAGCTTGGCGAGCAGGTCATTGATGGCGGTATACATATCTTCATGTTTGGCGCTGGCGACCAGCGGGCCGTTCGGCGTGGTGATGGTGGCGTCGGCGACAAACCCTTTCGGCTCTTTGGACAGCACGATATGCGGGTTAATCAGCTGGGCCTGCCATTTATCCAGTTTGGTGAGACGGTCTTCGACATGACTACGGATTGCGGGGGTGATATCCATTTGCTTACTGGTAATGTTGATTGTCATATGACTTACCTCTCTTGTCTTTCCGTCTTTGGATGAATTCAGCATACCCCCGTTTTGGCGTAAATGGGCGAGGAAAATCGCCTTTTTTTGTCACTTTTTGCAAAGTTAGTTCAATCTGTGATTTGCTTTCGGAAACCGTTAACTGGCGCTTGAGTCTTGGCGCACAATGGCGCATTATTGATAGGTTAACCGGTGAAAGTTCTTTGCTAACGCCGTGTTTTCACTGGCGTATTTTTCCTCATGCGTGGAGCGTGCGTCCAAAAAAAAACGGCAGCCCTGGGCTGCCGTTTTGTCGTTCTGCCATGCTGGATGCATCAGGCGCGGTTGGCGGCGATGATTTTCGCCACTTTGTCCGCCTGGCTGTTCAGCTGCAGCTGCTTGTATGCATTTTCCATCAGCGGCAACGCATCGCGGGTTGCCTTGGTGTCCGGGTATTCACGCATCATCTGCTCGACGCGATTAACAACCGCGACGTACGCACCGCGTTTAGTGTAGTATTCCGCCACTGAAAGCTCATACTTGGACAGACGGTTCTTCAGGTACACCAGACGCTTTTGCGCGTCGGTCGCGTACTGGCTGTTCGGATACTGCTGAATCAGCTGGCTGAAGTCGCGGAATGCGGCACGGGCGTGCTGCGGATCGCGGTCTGAACGATCGACCCCGAAGAAGCCCTGCAGCGCGCTGTCATCCAGCGCCATATCCGTCAGCCCGCGCATATACATCACGTAATCGATGTTCGGGTGCGTCGGGTTAAGGCGGATAAAGCGATCGATGGACGCCTGCGCCAGCGGCAGATCGGCCGATTTATAGTAGGCATAGATCAAATCGAGCTGTACCTGCTGGGAGTAAGGCCCGAACGGATAGCGGTTGTCTAACGCTTCGAGTTGCGTAATCGCGCCCTTGAAGTTACCGTCCTGCAGTTTTTGCTGGGCGTTAGCATAGATTTCCGAAGGCGGGTTGTCGGGAACCGCATCCTTGGAACTGGAGCAACCTGCCAGCGCCAGGCTCAACGTGGCTGCAGCCACCAGATATTTCATACGCGTCATGACGTTTTGATTATCCTCAGGGTGTTATTCCGGGAGACTGTCCGTTAAGCTCCCGACAAAGACCAGTTACAATAGCACATTATATTAAACGGCATCGCCGTGAAAACCCAACGTTAACGAAGAAGCTGCATATGGCACAACAAGTACAACTCACCGCAACGGTGGCCGAATCTCAACTCGGACAACGTTTAGATCAGGCTTTGGCCGAATTGTTCCCTGATTATTCAAGATCTCGCATAAAAGAGTGGATTTTGGACGATCGGGTGCAGGTCGACGGCAAAACGATAAACAAACCGAAAGAGAAGGTGCTGGGAGGAGAGACGGTCGCCATTGATGCGCAGATTGAAGAAGAAGCGCGTTGGGAACCGCAGAACATCCCGCTGGATATCGTCTATGAAGACGGCGATATTCTGGTGATCAACAAACCGCGCGATCTGGTGGTGCACCCGGGGGCGGGCAACCCGGACGGCACGGTGCTTAACGCTTTGCTGTACCACTATCCGGAGATTGCCGACGTGCCGCGCGCCGGCATCGTGCACCGCCTGGATAAAGACACCACCGGCCTGATGGTGGTCGCCAAAACCGTACCGGCGCAGACGCGTCTGGTGGAAGCGCTGCAGGCGCGCGAGATTACCCGCGAGTATGAAGCGGTGGCGATCGGCACCATGACTGCCGGCGGTACGGTGGAAGAGCCGATTGCGCGCCACTCCACCAAACGCACCATATGGCGGTGCATCCGATGGGGAAACCGGCGGTGACCCACTACCGCATTATGGAGCACTTCCGCGCGCATACGCGCCTGCGACTGCGGCTGGAAACCGGGCGTACGCACCAGATTCGCGTGCATATGGCGCATATCAGCCACCCGCTGGTGGGCGATCCGCTGTACGGCGGCCGTCCGCGTCCGCCGAAGGGCGCATCGGAAGCGTTTATCCATACCTTGCGCGGGTTTGACCGTCAGGCGCTGCATGCCACCATGCTGCGTCTGTACCATCCGATCAGCGGCATCCAGATGGAGTGGCATGCGCCGCTGCCGCAGGATATGGTCGATCTGATCGACGCGCTGAAAGCGGATACCGAAGAATTTAAAGATCAGATGGATTGGTGATGGAAACGTTGATTCTGCCCGACTGGCCGCTGCCGCAGGGCGTTCAGGCCTGCAGCACGACCCGCAGGGGCGGAGTCAGCCTGCCGCCTTACGACTCATTGAATCTCGGCATGCACGTCGGCGACCGGCCGCAGTCGGTGCAGCAGAACCGTGAATGCCTGGTGAGCGCCGCCGGCCTGCCGCAGATGCCGCACTGGCTGGAGCAGGTGCACGGTACGCGGGTGGTGCGCCTTGACGGGCAGACGCCCGCCGATCTGCAGGCCGATGCGGCGTATACGCGTGTGCCGGGGCAGGTGTGCGCGGTGATGACGGCGGACTGTCTGCCGGTGTTGTTTTGCTCCCGTCGCGGCGACGAAGTGGCCGCCGCCCACGCCGGCTGGCGCGGGCTGTGTAACGGCGTGTTGGAGCAGACGCTCGCCGAGTTTCAGGCTGCACCGGGCGATATCAGCGCCTGGCTCGGGCCAGCGATCGGTCCGCGCCGGTTTGAAGTCGGCGCAGAGGTGCGGGCGGCATTTATCGCGGCGGACTCCGACGCTGAGCAGGCTTTTACGCCCTACGGGGAGAAATTCCTGGCCGATATCTATCTGCTGGCGCGCCAGCGTTTGCAGCGTGCCGGCGTCAGCGCCGTCTACGGCGGTGACCGCTGTACCGTTAGCGAAAAGAGCGATTTCTTTTCCTATCGGCGCGACGGCGTCACCGGACGTCTGGCAAGTTTAATCTGGCTGATATAACCTATTGAATTAGGACGATCCACTGACGCATAACGTAGTACCGATAATATAGTGTCGAAATAACCTTGAAAATTTGAGGAATGACCTCATTTAATCTCCAGTAGCAATTTTGACCATATTGGAGGTGTTATGCGTCTGGATCGTCTTACCAACAAATTCCAGCTGGCCCTCGCCGATGCCCAGTCTCTCGCCTTGGGCACGACAACCAATTTATTGAACCGTTACATCTGATGAGCGCTTTGCTTAATCAGGAAGGGGGCTCGGTTCGTCCTTTATTAACGTCCGCCGGTATTGACGCCGGTCGCGTACGTATTGATATCGAACAGGCGTTATCGCGCCTGCCACAGGTTGAAGGCACCGGTGGTGACGTACAGCCGTCCCACGAACTGGTGCGCGTACTGAACCTGTGCGACAAACTGGCGCAAAAGCGCGCCGATAAATTTATCTCTTCCGAATTATTCGTTCTGGCGGTGCTGGAAGATCGCGGCACCCTGACTGAACTGCTGAAAGCCGCCGGCGCAACGAGCGACAAAATCAGCAAGGCAATTGACCAAATGCGGGGTGGTGACAGCGTGGAAGACCAAGGGGCTGAAGATCAGCGTCAGGCATTGAAGAAATACACTATCGACCTGACCGAACGCGCCGAACAGGGCAAGCTTGACCCGGTAATCGGCCGTGACGAAGAAATCCGCCGCACCATTCAGGTGCTGCAGCGTCGTACCAAAAAATAACCCGGTGCTGATTGGCGAGCCAGGCGTGGGTAAAACCGCGATCGTCGAAGGGCTGGCGCAGCGTATTGTGAACGGCGAAGTGCCGGAAGGGTTGAAGAACAAACGCGTGCTGTCGCTGGATATGGGCGCGCTGATTGCCGGCGCCAAATATCGCGGCGAGTTTGAAGAGCGTTTGAAAGGCGTGCTGAACGATCTCGCCAAACAGGAAGGCAGCGTCATTCTGTTTATTGATGAACTGCACACCATGGTCGGGGCCGGCAAGGCCGACGGCGCGATGGACGCCGGCAATATGTTGAAGCCGGCGCTGGCGCGCGGCGAGCTTCACTGCGTCGGGGCGACGACGCTGGACGAATACCGTCAGTATATAGAAAAGGATGCGGCGCTCGAACGTCGTTTCCAGAAGGTCTTTGTGGCGGAACCCAGCGTGGAAGACACCATTGCGATTCTGCGCGGTCTGAAAGAGCGCTATGAGCTGCACCACCACGTGCAGATTACCGACCCGGCGATCGTGGCGGCGGCGACGTTATCGCACCGCTATATTTCCGACCGCCAGCTGCCGGACAAAGCCATCGACCTGATCGATGAGGCCGCTTCCAGCATCCGCATGCAGATGGATTCCAAACCGGAATCGCTCGATCGTCTGGAACGTCGCATTATCCAGCTGAAGCTGGAACAGCAGGCGCTGAATAAAGAGTCCGACGACGCCAGCAAGAAACGGCTGGAAATGCTGAGTACCGAACTGGAACAGAAAGAGCGCGAATATTCTGAACTGGAAGAAGAGTGGAAGGCGGAAAAAGCCTCCCTGTCCGGTACGCAGACGATCAAGGCTGAACTGGAACAGGCGAAGATCTCACTGGAGCAGGCGCGCCGCGTTGGCGACCTGGGGCGGATGTCCGAGCTGCAGTACGGCAAGATCCCCGATCTGGAAAAACAGCTGGCGGCGGCGACGCAGGCCGAAGGCAAGACCATGAAGCTGTTGCGTAACCGCGTGACGGACGCAGAGATTGCCGAAGTGTTGGCCAAAGCGACCGGTATCCCGGTGGCGCGCATGCTGGAAGGCGAGCGCGATAAGCTGCTGCGTCTGGAGCAAGAGCTGCATTCTCGGGTGATTGGCCAGGACGAAGCGGTTAGTGCGGTCTCCAATGCGATTCGCCGCAGCCGCGCCGGCCTGTCGGATCCGAACCGGCCGATCGGTTCCTTCCTGTTCCTCGGCCCGACCGGGGTGGGTAAAACCGAACTGTGTAAAGCGCTGGCATCGTTCCTGTTCGACAGCGACGACGCGATGGTGCGCATTGATATGTCCGAGTTTATGGAGAAGCACTCAGTATCTCGGCTGGTGGGCGCGCCTCCGGGTTATGTCGGTTATGAAGAAGGGGGCTACCTGACGGAAGCCGTCCGCCGTCGTCCTTATTCCGTCATTCTGCTGGATGAAGTGGAAAAGGCGCACCCGGACGTGTTTAACATTCTGCTGCAGGTACTGGATGATGGTCGCCTGACGGATGGCCAGGGGCGCACCGTCGATTTCCGTAACACCGTGGTGATTATGACCTCTAACCTGGGCTCCGATTTGATTCAGGAGCACTTTGGCCAGATGAACTACGCGCAGATGAAAGAGTCGGTAATGGAAATGGTAGGTCACCACTTCCGTCCGGAATTCATCAACCGTATCGATGAGGTCGTGGTATTCCACCCGCTGGGGCAGAAACACATTGCCGCCATCGCCAAGATTCAGCTGGACCGTCTGTATCAGCGTTTGGAAGAGCGCGGTTACGAAGTCACCATTACCGAACGGCGTTGGAGCTGCTCGGCAAGACCGGTTACGACCCTGTCTATGGCGCGCGTCCGTTGAAACGCGCAATCCAGCAGGAGATCGAGAACCCGTTGGCGCAGCAAATCCTGTCGGGCGAGCTGGTACCGGGCAAGCCGGTGACGCTGGACGTAGAAAACGACCATATTGTCGCCAAACAGTAAGCGGCACGAGTGGTAGTTATAAAGAGGAGCGGGCAACCGCTCCTTTTTCTTTTTGCGGGCTTTACCGGGTTTGTTACTGAATAGGAGGAAAAACACACCTTTTCCGCCTAATAAATATCCTAAAATGGCGTCTTTGTGTGTTTTTTGTTCGGTTGGCATTTTTTTTTGCAATTAGGGGTTGCGGCGTTCTGAGAACTCCCTATAATGCGCCTCCACTGACCGGGAACAACGACTGACAAGGCGCCGGGTCAGTGAGAAGAAAGCGAAATAAACGCTTGACTCTCCGGGTGAAAAGCGTAGTATACGCAGCCCGCGCCGATGAGAATTATCTCCGGCGATGCTCTTTAACAATTTATCAGACAATCTGTGTGGGCACTCACAAGACGATATCCAGCATCTTCGGATGCAAAAAATATCAAGTCTTGAAGAGTGACTAACTGAAGTAAAATTCATGCAGTAAATCTTTGAGCAACAGCTATTAACTTAGCGAATCAAGCTTTTAATTGAAGAGTTTGATCATGGCTCAGATTGAACGCTGGCGGCAGGCCTAACACATGCAAGTCGAGCGGCAGCGGGAGGAAGCTTGCTTCCTCGCCGGCGAGCGGCGGACGGGTGAGTAATGTCTGGGGATCTGCCCGATGGAGGGGGATAACCACTGGAAACGGTGGCTAATACCGCATAACGTCGCAAGACCAAAGTGGGGGACTTTCGGGCCTCACACCATCGGATGAACCCAGATGGGATTAGCTAGTAGGTGGGGTAATGGCTCACCTAGGCGACGATCCCTAGCTGGTCTGAGAGGATGACCAGCCACACTGGAACTGAGACACGGTCCAGACTCCTACGGGAGGCAGCAGTGGGGAATATTGCACAATGGGCGCAAGCCTGATGCAGCCATGCCGCGTGTGTGAAGAAGGCCTTCGGGTTGTAAAGCACTTTCAGCGAGGAGGAAGGTGGTGAGCTTAATACGCTCATCAATTGACGTTACTCGCAGAAGAAGCACCGGCTAACTCCGTGCCAGCAGCCGCGGTAATACGGAGGGTGCAAGCGTTAATCGGAATTACTGGGCGTAAAGCGCACGCAGGCGGTTTGTTAAGTCAGATGTGAAATCCCCGAGCTTAACTTGGGAACTGCATTTGAAACTGGCAAGCTAGAGTCTCGTAGAGGGGGGTAGAATTCCAGGTGTAGCGGTGAAATGCGTAGAGATCTGGAGGAATACCGGTGGCGAAGGCGGCCCCCTGGACGAAGACTGACGCTCAGGTGCGAAAGCGTGGGGAGCAAACAGGATTAGATACCCTGGTAGTCCACGCCGTAAACGATGTCGATTTGGAGGTTGTGCCCTTGAGGCGTGGCTTCCGGAGCTAACGCGTTAAATCGACCGCCTGGGGAGTACGGCCGCAAGGTTAAAACTCAAATGAATTGACGGGGGCCCGCACAAGCGGTGGAGCATGTGGTTTAATTCGATGCAACGCGAAGAACCTTACCTACTCTTGACATCCAGAGAACTTTCCAGAGATGGATTGGTGCCTTCGGGAACTCTGAGACAGGTGCTGCATGGCTGTCGTCAGCTCGTGTTGTGAAATGTTGGGTTAAGTCCCGCAACGAGCGCAACCCTTATCCTTTGTTGCCAGCGGTTCGGCCGGGAACTCAAAGGAGACTGCCAGTGATAAACTGGAGGAAGGTGGGGATGACGTCAAGTCATCATGGCCCTTACGAGTAGGGCTACACACGTGCTACAATGGCGTATACAAAGAGAAGCGAACCTGCGAGGGCAAGCGGACCTCATAAAGTACGTCGTAGTCCGGATTGGAGTCTGCAACTCGACTCCATGAAGTCGGAATCGCTAGTAATCGTAGATCAGAATGCTACGGTGAATACGTTCCCGGGCCTTGTACACACCGCCCGTCACACCATGGGAGTGGGTTGCAAAAGAAGTAGGTAGCTTAACCTTCGGGAGGGCGCTTACCACTTTGTGATTCATGACTGGGGTGAAGTCGTAACAAGGTAACCGTAGGGGAACCTGCGGTTGGATCACCTCCTTACCTAAAGATATCCTGACTGTGCAGTGTCCACACAGATTGTCTGATGAAAAGAACGAGCAAAGCGTCGATGCGTTGGGGGTACGGTGACAAATAACAATGTCGCTCGATTTTCCTGGGAAAATCTCACCCTTACACGAAATTAGCGAATCAGTGATTCGCTAAGAAAATTTCGTGTCCCCTTCGTCTAGAGGCCTAGGACACCGCCCTTTCACGGCGGTAACAGGGGTTCGAATCCCCTAGGGGACGCCACTTGCTGATATCGGGTGAAAGACGGTATCAAACGATATCTCAAAACTGACTTGCGAGTCATGTTTGAGATATTTGCTCTTTAACAATCTGGAACAAGCTGAAAATTGAAACATGACGGCTGAAACTTGTCCCTCCGTAGAAGTTTGGGATAAGGAGTAACCTGTCATAGAGTCTCTCAAATGTTTGCAACGCGAAGTGAAACATCTTCGGGTTGTGAGGTTAAGTGACTAAGCGTACACGGTGGATGCCTAGGCAGTCAGAGGCGATGAAGGGCGTGCTAATCTGCGAAAAGCGTCGGTAAGGTGATATGAACCGTTATAACCGACGATACCCGAATGGGGAAACCCAGTGTGTTTCGACACACTATCCTGTCATGAATACATAGTGGCAGGAGGCGAACCGGGGGAACTGAAACATCTAAGTACCCCGAGGAAAAGAAATCAACCGAGATTCCCCCAGTAGCGGCGAGCGAACGGGGAACAGCCCAGAACCTGAATCGGCTTGTGTGTCAGTGGAAGCGTCTGGAAAGTCGCACAGTAAAGGGTGATAGTCCCGTACACGAAGATGCACAGGTCGTGAGTTCGATGAGTAGGGCGGGACACGTGTTATCCTGTCTGAATATGGGGGGACCATCCTCCAAGGCTAAATACTCCTGACTGACCGATAGTGAACCAGTACCGTGAGGGAAAGGCGAAAAGAACCCCGGCGAGGGGAGTGAAATAGAACCTGAAACCGTGTACGTACAAGCAGTGGGAGCATCCTTCGGGGTGTGACTGCGTACCTTTTGTATAATGGGTCAGCGACTTATATTTTGTAGCAAGGTTAACCGAATAGGGGAGCCGTAGGGAAACCGAGTCTTAACTGGGCGTCTAGTTGCAAGGTATAGACCCGAAACCCGGTGATCTAGCCATGGGCAGGTTGAAGGTTGGGTAACACTAACTGGAGGACCGAACCGACTAATGTTGAAAAATTAGCGGATGACTTGTGGCTGGGGGTGAAAGGCCAATCAAACCGGGAGATAGCTGGTTCTCCCCGAAAGCTATTTAGGTAGCGCCTCGTGAACTCATCTTCGGGGGTAGAGCACTGTTTCGGCTAGGGGGCCATCCCGGCTTACCAAACCGATGCAAACTCCGAATACCGAAGAATGTTATCACGGGAGACACACGGCGGGTGCTAACGTCCGTCGTGAAGAGGGAAACAACCCAGACCGCCAGCTAAGGTCCCAAAGTCATGGTTAAGTGGGAAACGATGTGGGAAGGCACAGACAGCCAGGATGTTGGCTTAGAAGCAGCCATCATTTAAAGAAAGCGTAATAGCTCACTGGTCGAGTCGGCCTGCGCGGAAGATGTAACGGGGCTAAACCATGCACCGAAGCTGCGGCAGCGACGCTTAGGCGTTGTTGGGTAGGGGAGCGTTCTGTAAGCCGTTGAAGGTGGCCTGCGAGGGTTGCTGGAGGTATCAGAAGTGCGAATGCTGACATAAGTAACGATAAAGCGGGTGAAAAACCCGCTCGCCGGAAGACCAAGGGTTCCTGTCCAACGTTAATCGGGGCAGGGTGAGTCGACCCCTAAGGCGAGGCTGAAAAGCGTAGTCGATGGGAAACAGGTTAATATTCCTGTACTTGGTGTTACTGCGAAGGGGGGACGGAGAAGGCTAGGCTAGCCGAGCGACGGTTGTCTCGGTTTAAGCGTGTAGGGGGGTGTTCCTGGTAAATCCGGAACGCTGTTAACCCTGAGGCGTGATGACGATGCACTACGGTGCAGAAGTAGTTGATGCCAAGCTTCCAGGAAAAGCCTCTAAGCTCCAGGTAACACGAAATCGTACCCCAAACCGACACAGGTGGTCAGGTAGAGAATACCAAGGCGCTTGAGAGAACTCGGGTGAAGGAACTAGGCAAAATGGTGCCGTAACTTCGGGAGAAGGCACGCTGGCGCGTAGGTGAAGTCCCTTGCGGATGGAGCTGAAGCCAGTCGCAGATACCAGCTGGCTGCAACTGTTTAATAAAAACACAGCACTGTGCAAACACGAAAGTGGACGTATACGGTGTGACGCCTGCCCGGTGCCGGAAGGTTAATTGATGGGGTTATCCGTAAGGAGAAGCTCTTGATCGAAGCCCCGGTAAACGGCGGCCGTAACTATAACGGTCCTAAGGTAGCGAAATTCCTTGTCGGGTAAGTTCCGACCTGCACGAATGGCGTAATGATGGCCAGGCTGTCTCCACCCGAGACTCAGTGAAATTGAACTCGCTGTGAAGATGCAGTGTACCCGCGGCAAGACGGAAAGACCCCGTGAACCTTTACTATAGCTTGACACTGAACATTGAGCCTTGATGTGTAGGATAGGTGGGAGGCTTTGAAGTGTGGACGCCAGTCTGCATGGAGCCATCCTTGAAATACCACCCTTTAATGTTTGATGTTCTAACTCTGCCCCATAATCTGGGGTGAGGACAGTGTCTGGTGGGTAGTTTGACTGGGGCGGTCTCCTCCCAAAGAGTAACGGAGGAGCACGAAGGTTAGCTAATCACGGTCGGACATCGTGAGGTTAGTGCAAAGGCATAAGCTAGCTTGACTGCGAGAGTGACGGCTCGAGCAGGTGCGAAAGCAGGTCTTAGTGATCCGGTGGTTCTGAATGGAAGGGCCATCGCTCAACGGATAAAAGGTACTCCGGGGATAACAGGCTGATACCGCCCAAGAGTTCATATCGACGGCGGTGTTTGGCACCTCGATGTCGGCTCATCACATCCTGGGGCTGAAGTAGGTCCCAAGGGTATGGCTGTTCGCCATTTAAAGTGGTACGCGAGCTGGGTTTAGAACGTCGTGAGACAGTTCGGTCCCTATCTGCCGTGGGCGTTGGAAGATTGAGAGGGGTTGCTCCTAGTACGAGAGGACCGGAGTGAACGCACCACTGGTGTTCGGGTTGTCATGCCAATGGCACTGCCCGGTAGCTAAGTGCGGAAAAGATAAGCGCTGAAAGCATCTAAGCGCGAAACTTGCCTCAAGATGAGTCTTCCCTGGGACTTCGAGTCCCCTGAAGGAACGTTTAAGACTAAGACGTTGATAGGCTGGGTGTGTAAGTGCAGCGATGCATTGAGCTAACCAGTACTAATGAACCGTGAGGCTTAACCTTACAACACCGAAGGTGTTTTAGAGAGACGGGTTGAATTTTCAGTGAAGTTCCGAGATTGGTTCTGATGGCTACGAGGTAGCGGTCGGGATGAAACAGAATTTGCCTGGCGGCAATAGCGCGGTGGTCCCACCTGACCCCATGCCGAACTCAGAAGTGAAACGCCGTAGCGCCGATGGTAGTGTGGGGCCTCCCCATGCGAGAGTAGGACACTGCCAGGCATCAAATAAACGTTATCAGCGTGACGTCTGATAATCGCAAGGTTGAGAAGAGACCTTGCTGCTTTGTAAAAAGCAACGTAACAGAATCGGTGGAGCGGTAGTTCAGTTGGTTAGAATACCTGCCTGTCACGCAGGGGGTCGCGGGTTCGAGCCCCGTCCGTTCCGCCACTTTATTGATAAGCCCTGAGTCTCTGACTCAGGGCTTTTTCATATGCCAAAAATCCCCGCCTGCTAAAACGCTTAATACCTGGTTTTGGAAGAAAGCTGCGGCTATCCGCGTATTTAATTGCCACTTCGATTAACTTTAATGCGTTAGCGCAACGCGCCGCCGGTTGATATATAGTTAACTGACTAATAAATAAAATTTATTTTCATTAAAATAAACGCAGGTTATAAAATCAGACTTTTAACCATGTTATCCGAGGATAAATATCATAAATTTATGCACGATATATTCTGGTGACAAGCGGGTCGCATGAAGATACTCAATTGGCGGGCGTTGGCCGCCGGATATGAAACCGCGGATAGCTGGCGTCAATGGGCCAGCCAGCCGCTCGCTGAGCTCACCCCGCAGGCGTTACCGCCTTGCCCGCATATCCCTATGATGTCCTCACGGCGCATGAGCGCAGGTACGCGATTGGCCGTCGAATGTGGGCTGACTCTGTTGGAGCAGCAGCCTGTGGATCTGGCTATCTTTACCAGCCGCCACGGTGAGCTGGAGCGTACCCATAAGATCCTGCAGCACCTGCATCAGAAACAGCCGCTATCGCCGACCGATTTTGCCATGTCGGTGCATAATACCGCCGCAGGTTGGTTAACCATCATTGCTAAAAATACGTTACCTACCACTTCGCTGGCGGCTGGTGAAGACAGCTTTCAGCAGGGAATGATTGAAGCGCAGGGGGTATTAGCCAGCGGCGCGGCGACACGGGTTTTGTTGGTGGACTTTGACGGCGCGCTGCCCGAGGTCTATCAGCCTTTTGTCGCGCTAACCGCCGGCCCTATGCGCTGGCGCTGCTGTTGGAGGCGGGGGAGTCATGGCAATGCGCGGCGGTTGCCAGGCGTCCGGCCGCGGAACCCTTACCGCAAAGTTTATCCTTTCTGCGCAACTGGCTAAGCGGGCAACGCGATTTTATCGTACCAGGCCCGCGCCACGACTGGCGCTGGACGCATCATGGCTAACGCAGCAACTAAGGCCGCCCCTTCATCCTGGCTGAACCGCTGCTGGCGCGTGTTGGCAACCGGCGGATTATTTGCCTTATTTGGCGTCGGCGGTTTGCTGCTCTCCTGCGTTTGGTTCAACCTGTTACGCTTGGTCGTACGTGACTCGGGCCGACGTCACCAGCTAACCCAGGATGCCATTCGCCACAGCTTTCGCGTTTTTCTGTCCGCCTGCCGTTTTTTCGGCGTGTTTGATTATGCTTTTGAACATGAAGAGCGCCTGCAGGAGGATGCCGGCTGTCTGGTGATCGCCAATCACCCCAGCCTGCTGGACTATGTGCTGCTGGCTTCGCGCATGCCGCGCTGTGACTGCATCGTTAAACAGGCGCTGTTGCGTAATGTGTTCGTGCGCGGTGTGATCAAGGCGGCAGGCTATCTGGCTAATGCCGAGTCCGAGCGTCTGCTGGCGCTGTGTCAGCAACGCCTGGCCAGCGGCGGCACGATCCTTATCTTTCCCGAAGGAACGCGCACCACACCGGGAAGTGCGCTGACGCTGCAGCGCGGCGCCGCAAATATCGCGATTCGCAGCCAGTGTCCGATTCGGCTGGTCCAGATCCGCTGCGAGCCGCCAATGCTGACGAAACAGGGCAAATGGTATAATATCCCGGCGATAAAACCGCAGTTTCGCGTAACTGTTCTGGATAAGATCGACACTCGCACTTTTATGCACGAGGACGATGTTTCTCCTGCCCGCGCAGCAAGACGTTTAACCCAGCATTTAACTGACGCCTTACAGTCAGATTCTATAAATAATGAGAAATAGTGGAATGCATTTATTGAGCACCGAAATCAAGCAATTGATTATTGACTCGCTCAATCTTGAAGGTATGACGCCGGATGAGATTGACACACAGGCGCCTTTGTTCGGCGAAGGCTTAGGTCTGGATTCGATTGATGCGCTGGAATTGGGTCTGGCGCTGAAAAACCGTTATGGCGTTGTGTTGTCGGCCGAAAGCGACGATATGCGTCAACATTTTTATTCTGTGGAAACGCTGGCCGCGTTTGTTTCCGCACGGCGTAGCAAATAAGGGGTTTTCATGGATAAGCAGCAGATTTTTGTCGAGGTTCAGACGTTGATGGCCAAGCTGTTTGAGCTTGATGCCCAGACGATTACGCCGCAGTCCGGCCTGTATGACGAGCTGGATCTGGACAGCATCGACGCCGTTGACCTGGTAGTGCACCTGCAAAAGATCACCGGCGAAAAGATCAAACCGGAAATGTTCAAGTCGGTGCGTACGGTACAAGACGTGGTCGATGCAATCGATCAATTGCTCAACCCGGGCAGCTGACGCAGGCGGCGTACGGTGAGACGCTGGCTGGCGCGTAGCCGAACGCTGTTGCAGGCGCTGACCTGGCTATTGCTGGTACTGTATCCGTTTGCGATATGGTTTGGCGTTAGCCGCTGGGGCACGCAGCTGTTGGCGCCGTTGCTGGCTGTGCTGTTCACCCTGCGTCTGCTGTCACTGCGCGGCGGGTGGCGTCAGCACGGCGGCCTGGCGAAAATGCTGGCTCTGGTCGGCATGGTACTGGCGCTGAGCAGCTGGCTGCTGGGGCAATCCCACTGGCTGCTGTATTACCCGGTGCTGGTCAGTCTGCTGTTGCTGGCGCTGTTCGCCGGTTCCCTGTGGTTTCCCCCGACGGTGGTCGAGCGGTTGGCGCGCCTGCGCGAGCCGGATCTGTCCGCTGCGGGCGTAGCCTATACGCGCCGGGTCACCCAGGTTTGGTGCGGGTTCTTTATTGTGAACGCCTCAATAGCGTTAATCACCTGCCAACTGGGGATATCAAGCTATGGACGTTGTACAACGGCGGGATCAGTTACCTGCTGATGGGCGCCCTGATGGGGGGAGAATGGATCGCGAGACAAAGGATAAAACGCCGCTGACCTTGCCGATGAGCCGCTGGCTGGCGCAGGAGCAGGCGTCCGATCGCGTGGTTGCCTGGCGTGGCGAGCAGCGGATAACGCTGGGCCAGCTGCGTCGCGATGTCGCCGGGCTGTATCACGAGCTGAATGTGCGCAGGAACGGCGCTGGGCGCTCTGTTTTGATGACTGCTACCGTTTTACGGTCGCGTTGCTAGCGTCGTTGTACTGCGGTAAAGAGCCAATTATTTTTGGTCATCAGCGGGAAGCCATTTTACAAGAGCAGCGCGCGGACTTTGACGCGTTGTTGAGTGATTTGCCGCTGATGCTTGGCGTGCCGAGCCTGACGGTGACAGAAGGACGCACAGCGCGCGCCGCATTGCCGGAATGGCCGGAGGACGCCGGTCTGGTTCTCTATACCTCCGGGTCGACGGGGGAGCCACAGAAGGTGCATAAGTCGGTTGCGGCGCTGGATGATGAATGCGCGCTGCTGGCTGCCTGCTGGTTGCCGCAGTTTCAGGGGCGCTGGATTGTCGCCTCCGTTTCTCATCAGCATTTATACGGCCTGAGCTTCCGGCTGTTTATGCCGATGGCCTGCGGCGTGCCGTTCGACGCGCAGCTCACGCAATACCATGAACAGCTGATTGCCAAACGTCAGGTGGGACAACTGCTGTTTATCAGCAGCCCGGCCTGGCTGAAACGCCTGGATAGCGCGCTGAGCCCGCTGGATTGCGCGCAGGTGTTCTCCGCCGGCGGACCGCTGACGTTCGCTGAGGCGCAGCGCTCACAGCATTTGCTGGGCGCGTTGCCGTTGGAGATCTATGGCGCGACGGAAACCGGGGTTATCGGCTGGCGGCAGCAGCAACGGCCAGAGACGCCGTGGCGCCTGTTTGACGGCGTCACCCTGCAGGTGGATGCGCAGGGGCTGGCGCAGATCGATTCTCCGCTACTTGATGCACCGCTGGTGCTGAATGATATTTTGCAACCGGCGGCGGATACGCGTTATTTTCAGCTGCTGGGGCGCAGCGATCGCATTATCAAAATTGAAGAAAAACGCCTGTCGCTCAGCGAAGTTGAACGACGGCTGCTGGCGCTGCCGGCCATCAGCGATGCGGCGGTATTGCCGCTGCGGCGTAAGGGGCGCACCAGCCTGGCCGCGGTGATCGTTCTGTCCGCGCAGGGACGCACCGAGCGTCAGTCGCTGCCGGAAGGTCTGTTCACCCGGCGTTTACATCAGGCGCTGCGTCCGTGGCTGGAGCCGGTCGCGCTGCCGCGCAGCTGGCGGATTGTCACGGCGATCCCGCGCAATCCGCAGGGTAAACGCGCCTATGCCGAATTACAGGAACTCTTTTTATGATGCATCCCGAGGTGCTGCAACAACAGACAACGGAGACGAACCATGCCGTGGTGACGATGCGGCTGCCCGCCGAGCTGGCGTGGTTTCGCGGTCATTTCCCTCTGCATCCCATTTTGCCCGGCGTGGCGCAGGTTAACTGGGCGATGCAGTTTGCCGCCGCCTTGCTGCCGATTGAGGGCGACTTCTCGGGTATGGAGGTGCTGAAGTTCCAGCGACCGATCCTGCCGCTGGAAACGGTGACGTTGACGCTGGAGTGGCAGCCGACCCGACAGAAACTGTTGTTCAGCTATCGCGTCGGTGAGGTTATCGCCAGCAGCGGAAAGATTGCCCTATGTCGCTGAATAATGAGTTTCGACCCTGTTTGCTCGTCCCTTGTTTTAATCACGGCGCGATGATGGCCGATGTCCTGGATCAGCTGGCGGGCTATCAGCTGCCGTGCCTGGTGATTGACGACGGCAGCGATGCCGCCACGGCGACGGAGTTACAGCGCCTGGCGGCACAGCGGCCGTGGGTGACGCTGCAGCGGCTGGAGCAGAACCTCGGCAAGGGCGGCGCCGTGAGCGCCGGCCTGCAACTGGCGCAGCAGCGTGGCTTCAGCCATGCGCTGCAGCTGGATGCCGACGGTCAACATCAGTTAAGCGATATCCCCGCGATGCTGGATGAGGCTCGCCGCTATCCGCAGGCGCTGATCTCCGGCCGCCCGCTCTACGATGCGTCGGTGCCGAAGGCGCGGCTGTACGGCCGCTATATCACGCACTTTTGGGTATGGCTGGAGACGCTCTCCTTTTCGCTGCAAGACAGCATGTGCGGCTTCCGCGTCTATCCGCTGGCGGAAACGCTGGCGCTGCTGAACAGCCGCCGGCTGGGGCAGCGTATGGATTTCGATACCGAAGTGATGGTGCGTCTGTATTGGCGGGGCGTGCCCAGCCGCTTTTTACCCACCCGCGTGACCTATCCGGCGGACGGCATTTCCCATTTTGACGCGCTGCGCGACAACCTGCGTATTTCCTGGATGCACACCCGGCTGTTTCTCGGCATGCTGCCGCGCATTCCGCGGCTATTACGCCAGCGCCGGCGGCTGGCGGAGCCGCAGCACTGGTCGGCGGCGCGCGAACGTCAGGGGCTGTGGGGCATCCGTCTGATGCTCAAGGTCTATAAACTGTTCGGCCGCCGGGCGTTTCAACTGTTGCTGTACCCGGTGATCGGCTATTTCTGGCTGACCGGGCGGGCGCAGCGCCGGGCATCGCGCGATTACCTGCAGCGCCTGCGCCATTTTGCGCAGCAGCGCCAGCGGCCGTTGCCGCAGCCGCTGAACAGCTTTCGCCACTTTATGCGCTTTGGCGACGCGATGCTGGATAAGCTAGCCAGCTGGCAGGGCGAGCTACAGGGGATCCGGCTGGTGGATCGCCAGCGTTGCCAGCAGCAGATTAACTCGGGTAAGGGCACGCTGATTCTGGCGTCGCACCTCGGCGATATCGAATCCTGTCGCGCGCTGGGAGAGCTGGGCGCCGAGGTTAAGGTCAATGCGTTGGTGTTTACCGAACACGCCGAACGCTTTAATCAGGTGATGCGCGAGGTAAACCCGCGCGCCAATCTGAACCTGATCCAGGTTTCCTCGCTGGGGCCGGAAACCGCCATGCGGCTGATGGATAAGCTGAACGCCGGTGAATGGGTGGCCATCGTCGGCGATCGCACCTCCGCCGGGCAGTATCAGCGCGGCGAGCAGCCGCGCGTGGTCTGGAGCGAGTTTCTCGGCCAGGCGGCGCCGTTTCCCCAAGGGCCGTTCGTGCTGGCCGCGGCGCTGCGCTGCCCGGTTTTCCTGATGTTCGGCCTTAAACAGCAGGGTGAGCTGCGGGTCTATTTCGAACCCTTCGCCGATCCGCTGCCTTTGCCGCGCGGCGATCGGCAGCGGCGCTGCAGCAGGCGGTGGATCGCTATGCGGCGCGGCTGGAGCACTACTGCCTGCTGGCGCCGCTCGACTGGTTTAACTTTTTCGATTTCTGGCACTTGGCGGCCGCTGAGCCGCCCGCACGACAGGAGCCTGAGGCATGAGTCTGCAAGACGATCCGCGTTTTTTCCGTACGGGTGGAGATTACCGTGCCGTTTCACGATGTCGATGCAATGGGCGTGGTCTGGCACGGCAACTACTTCCGCTATTTTGAAGTGGCGCGCGAAGCGCTGCTGAAGCAGTTTGATTACGGCTATCGGCAAATGCAGGCCTCAGGCTACGTCTGGCCGATTGTGGACACGCGGGTGAAATACATCGCGCCGCTGCGTTTTGAGCAGCGGGTGATTGTCTGCGCCACGCTGCAGGAGTACGAGAATCGCCTGCGTATCGGCTACCAGATCCTGGACGCGGACAGCGGCCAGCGCACCACCAGCGGTTACACCATTCAGGTGGCGGTGGACGAGAGCAGTCAGGAGATGTGTTTTGTTGCGCCGCAGGTGCTGCTGGACAAGCTGGAGGAGAAGCGATGAAAAAGTGGCTATTGATGGCGCTGTGTCTGTTCGCCGTAGGGGCGCAGGCCGTTACGCTGCCGCAGCTGCAACAGCGCTTCAGCCAGCAGGTGGTGCTGCGCGCCGAATTTGAGCAGCAGCGCAGCATCAGCGGGATGGCCAAGCCGCTGCAGTCCGGCGGTGAACTATTGATCTCCCAGCAGAAAGGGTTGTGGTGGGCGCAGCAGCGTCCCTTCCCGCTGACGCTGCTGCTGGACGATCGGCGCATGGTGCAAACCGTGGCCGGGCAGGCGCCGCAGGTGGTGACGGCGGAAAATAACCCGCAGATGTTTCAGTTCAACCATCTGTTGAGCGCGCTGTTTCATGCGGACGGTCAGGCGCTGGAGCAAAACTTCACCCTGCAGTTCAGCGATCTGGGCGACGAGCGTTGGCGTCTGGTGCTGACGCCGAAAACCACCCCGCTGGATAAGCTGTTTACGCGCATTACGCTCAACGGCGCCCGCTTCCTGAACACCATTGATATTGATGATAAACAAAACGACGCCACCCATATTCGCTTTTTTAATCAGCGTACCGAACCGGCGACGCTGACCGCCGAGGAGCAGCAGCGTTTTGCGCCCTAACGTCCACCGTCGGCTGGCCTACGGCTGGCTGGCGGTCTGCGTATTATTACTCGCGGCGCTGTGCGTGCTGGCGCCGCGCAGCCAGATTAACAGCAGCGTGCTGGCGCTGCTGCCGCACTCCTCGCAGTCTCAGGTGCCGAAGGCGCTGGCGGACGGCTTCAGCCAGCGCCTGGATCGCCAACTGATGTGGCTGGTCAGCCCGGCGCCGGGGCAAGGCGACGCCGCAGTGAGCTGGTGGTATCAGCGGCTGCGGGCGCTGCCGGCGTTGCAGCAGGTCGCCGGCCCGCTGGACGCCGGGCGTCAGCAGCAGTGGGGGCAGTTTTTCTATCAGCACCGCCACGCGCTGCTGGATGACGCCACCCGCCAGCGCCTGCGGCAGGGCGCGGAGGCGCAAAGCCAGTGGATCCTCGGCCAGCTGTATTCGGCGTTCGCCGGCGTCAGCGGCAAAGAGCTGGCGCACGACCCGCTGTTGCTGGTGCGGGGCGCGCAGCTGGCGCAGCAGCAAAACGGCGGCGCGCTGCGTTTGCAGGACGGCTGGCTGACGGCGCAGGATCGGCAGGGGCGCAGTTGGTACCTGCTGCATGGCGAATTACGCGCCTCCTCTTACGATATGCACAGCGCGCGGCAGATGGTGGTGACGCTGAACGCGTTGCAGCAGCAGTTGCAGCAGCGTTTTCCGGGCAGCAAAGTACTGAAGCGCGGCGCGCTGTATTACAGCGACTATGCCAGCCAGCAGGCTGAGCACGATATTTCCACCATCGGGCTGGCCTCCGTGGCCGGCGTATTTTTGCTGGTGCTGCTGATGTTCCGTTCGCCGCTGCCGTTGCTGCTGTGCGCGCTGTCGGTCGGCGTCGGCGCGCTGGCGGGAACGGTCGCCACCTTGCTGGCGTTTGGCGAGATTCACCTGATGACGCTGGTGCTGAGCATCAGCATCGTCGGCATTTCCGCCGACTATACGCTGTACTTCCTCAGCGAACGCATGGTGCATGGCCGGCAGTCGACGCCGTTGCAGAGCCTGCGCAAGCTGCTGCCGGCGCTGTCGATGGCGCTGCTGACGACGGTGGTGGCCTATCTGGCGCTGTTGATCGCACCGTTCCCCGGGTTGCAGCAGTTAGCGGTATTTGCCGCCGTGGGGCTGAGCGCGGCGTGCATGACGGTAATCTGCTGGTATCCGCAGCTGTCGCGCCGCCTGCCGGTGCGTAGCGCGCCGGGACTGACGCTGATTATGCGCTGGCTGCGGGCCTGGCGTCGGCCGCTGCTGCGCTTCGGTCTGCCTGGTGCGATCGCCGTGACGGTGGCGGCGGGGATTGGCCAGCTGCGCATTGATGATGATATTGGCCAGCTGCAGTCGCTGCCGGCCGCGCTGCAGCAGCAGGAACGGCAGATCGCCGCCTTGACCGGGCAGCATAACGATCAGAAATGGCTGGTGGTGTATGGGCAGAATGCCCAGCAGACGCTGCAGCGGCTGGAAATGCTGCGGCCGAAACTGCAGCAGGCGCAACAGCGGGGGCTGTTGG
Source organism: Serratia rubidaea (assembly GCA_901472405.1). Lineage (GTDB taxonomy): Bacteria > Pseudomonadota > Gammaproteobacteria > Enterobacterales > Enterobacteriaceae > Serratia_B > Serratia_B rubidaea. Next base: position 943,974 of record LR590463.1, read on the forward strand.
AGGATTACCGCCTGCTGCCGCTGCCTTCCCTGCGCCAGCAGCGTGAAGATGCGGCGCTGCTGGCGCGCGTTGCCCCGCAGGTAACGGCGCAGCTGCAGCAGGCCGGCGTTGAGGTTGCTCCGCCCGATCTGCAGGCGCGCTGGGTGCAGCCGGAACAATGGTTAACCAGCGTGGTCAGCGAAGGGTGGCGGCTATTATGGCTGTCGCTGCCGGACGGCCGCAGCGCGGTGCTGGTGCCCGTCAGCGGCGTGCAGGACAGCGCCGCCATGCTGAAACTGGCGCAGCAGGTGCCCGGCGGCGGCTGGATCGACCGTAAAACGGAGTTCAGCGAGCTGTTCGGCCACTACCGCCTGTACCTGTCCTATTTACTGATGCTGTCGGTGGCGGCTATCGCGGTCATCTATCTGTGGCGCTTCGGCCTGCGTCACGCGCTGCGCTGTATGGTGCCGACCCTGCTGTCGCTGGGCGGCGGCATTGCGGCGCTGGCGTTAAGCGGCCATACGCTGAATCTGTTTTCACTGCTGGCGCTGGTGCTGGTGCTGGGGATTGGGATTAACTACACGCTGTTTTTCACCAATCCGCGCGGAACGCCGACCACCTCGATGTTTGCCATCTTTATGGCGGTGTTCACCACGCAGCTGACCTTCGGCATGCTGGTGTTCAGCCATACGCAGGCGATCGCCAGCTTTGGCATCGTGCTGAGCGGCGGCATTGCGGTGGCGTTTCTGCTGGCGCCGTTGACCCTGAGAAAAACGTTAAGAGGTAATGTCTGATGCGCGGCCTATTGCTCCCGATCGTGCTGCTTGGCGCGTTGCTGACCGGCTGCGCCGGTTCATCTTCTACGGCCGATGCGCCCAGCGCCTGGCTGAAGCCCGGCACCCGGGTGGCCCTGCCGTCGCCGACGCTGGCGGAACCGTTCAGCCAGCAACAGTTGCTGACCGCCGAAGTGAAAGGGCAGCGGCATACGATGATGGTGCTGCTCAATGCCGATGGTCAGCGCCTGACGCTGGTGGGGATGTCGCCGCTGGGCATTCGCCTGTTTAATCTGGTTTATGATGAGCAGGGTATTCACAGCCGGCAGTTTATCAAGCTGGGCGAACTGCCGCCGGCCGCCCAGGTGCTGGCGGATATTATGCTGAGCTACTGGCCGCAGGCGCAGTGGCAGGCGCGGCTGCCGGCAGGCTGGCGGCTGGAGGATCGCGACGATCGCCGCCGCCTGTATGACGATCGCGGGGTGCTGATCAGCGAGATCCGCTACCAGACGGCAGAACGTCGTCATCCGGTGTCCATCAGCCAGTCGGCGTTCCACTACCGGATCGCCATTGAGAATCTGGAGGAGTAAGCGATGATTTATTTCTCCGCGCTGGGTATGGTCAGCGCGCTGGGCATGACCCTGGCGCAAACCGCGCACAGCCTGCGTACCGGCCGCGCGCCGGGCATGCAGCCGCAAACCCGGTGGCTGCTGGGCGACGAGCCGTCATGGTATGGTGCGGTGACGGGAGATTTACCGACGTTGCCGGCGGCGCTGCGCCGTCACGACTCGCGTAATAATCGTCTGTTGCTGGCGGCGCTGGCGCAGATCGCGCCGCAGGTCGAAGAGGCGATAGCGCGCTACGGCGCGGAGCGCGTGGCGGTGATCCTTGGCACCAGCACCTCGGGGATCCACGAAGGGGAGCTGGGGCTGCAGTATTACCAGCAGCGCGGCGAGTGGCCGGCGGGCTATGATTATGCTCAGCAGGAGCTGGGCGATCCGGCGCAGTTCCTGAGCGCGCTGCTTGGCGTGCAGGGGCCGGCCTATACGCTGTCGACCGCCTGTTCCTCCAGCGCGCGGGCGATCATCAGCGGCAAACGCCTGATTGACGCCGGGCTGGTCGATGCGGCGATTGTCGGCGGCGCCGACAGCCTGTGCCAGATGGCGATTAACGGTTTCCGCAGCCTGGAGTCGCTGTCGGCGACGCGCTGCACGCCTTTTGCCCAGGGGCGCAGCGGCATTAATATCGGCGAAGGCGCGGCGCTGATCCTGTTGAGCGCCGAGCCGGCGCCGGTGGCGCTGTTGGGCGTGGGGGAATCGTCCGACGCCTGGCATATGTCGGCGCCGCATCCGCAGGGGCTGGGGGCGGAGCGGGCGATGGCGATGGCGCTGCAGACCGCCGGGCTGCAGCCGCAGGATATTGGCTATATCAATCTGCACGGCACCGCGACCCGTCTGAATGACGCGATGGAGGCGCAGGTGGTGCAGCGTATGTTTGGCGCCGCCACGCCGTGCAGCTCGACCAAACATCTGACCGGCCATACGCTGGGCGCCGCCGGCGCGGTGGAGGCCGGGCTGAGCTGGCTGCTGCTGACGGAAGATCTGCCGCTGCCGGCGCAGGACTTCAGCCAGGCGCCGCGTGACGGCGAGCTGGCGGCGATCGATCTGTTGACCGCGCCGCAGGCGCTGACGCGGCGGACGATTTTGTCGAATTCATTTGCTTTTGGCGGCAACAATGCCTGCCTGTTGTTAGGAGCGCTGCCATGAGTTGTTATCAGGCTGCTGAATACTATTTGCCGCATGCGGCGCCGATGGTGCTGCTGGAGCAGGTCATCAGCGTGGATGAAGAGGGCGCCTGCTGTACGGTCCGGGTCAGCGATCGCGGCGTGCTGGCGCCGTTTCTCGATGAGCAGGGCGCATTGCCCGCCTGGTATGCGGTGGAGCTGATGGCGCAGACCATTGGCGTCTGGAGCGGCTGGCACGGGCGTCAGTCCGGTCTGCCGCCGGCGCTGGGCATGCTGCTGGGCGGCCGCGCCATTCGCTGTGAGCAGCCGGCGTTCGCCGCCGGCAGCGAGCTGGTGGTCAGCGCCCGGCAGCTGTTCCGCGATGAGAAACTGGCCTGCTTTGAATGCACGCTGACGCTGAACGAGCAGCAGGTTGCGCACGGCAGGCTCAATACCTACCAGCCCGACCAGCAGGAAATTACTCAACTAACCAATCCAGGGGGCAACGCATGACGCGTTCCGTTTTAGTCACCGGCGCCAGCAAAGGAATCGGACAGGCGATCGCCTGTCGTCTGGCGACCGATGGTTTTTATATGGTGGTGCATTATCACCGTGACAGGGCCGGCGCAGAACAGACGCTGCAGCAGATTACGGCGGCCGGCGGTCAGGGGCGGCTGATTCAGTTTGATATCAGCGATCGCGTTCAGTGCCGCGAGCGGCTGGAGCAGGATATCGAGCGCCACGGCGCCTATTACGGCGTGGTGAATAACGCCGGCATCACCCGCGACGGCGCTTTCCCGGCGCTGAGCGACGGCGACTGGGACGGCGTGATCCATACCAATCTCGACAGTTTTTACAACGTGCTGCACCCGTGCGTGATGCCGATGATCGGTCTGCGTAAAGGCGGACGGATTATCGCGCTGTCGTCGGTGTCCGGCGTGATGGGCAACCGCGGGCAGGTCAACTACAGCGCCGCCAAGGCGGGCGTGATCGGCGCCTGTAAGGCGCTGGCGGTTGAGCTGGCGAAGCGCAAAATCACCGTGAACTGTATTGCCCCGGGCTGATTGATACCGGTATGGTTGATATGGAGCCGCTGGCGCGGGATGAAGCGATGCGCGCCATTCCGTTAAAACGCATGGGCACGGCCGAGGAGGTCGCCGGGCTCGCCAGCTACCTGATGTCGGACATTGCCGGCTATGTGACGCGGCAGGTGATTTCCATTAACGGAGGCATGGTATGACGCAGCGGGTGGTGATCACCGGCATGGCGGGCATCACCGCCTTTGGTAACGACTGGCGGCAGATTGATGCGCGACTGCGGCAGGGGAAAAGCGCGGTGCGCTATATGGCGCAGTGGGAAGCGTACCTGGGGCTGAATGCGCGGCTGGGCGCGCCGGTGGACGATTTTGCCCTGCCGGATCACTACACGCGTAAACGCATTCGCTCGATGGGGCGGGTGTCGCTGCTGGCGACCCGCGCCACGGAGCTGGCGCTGGAGCAGGCCGGCCTGCTGGAGGATGCGGTGCTGACCAGCGGCGCGACCGGCATCGCCTACGGTTCGTCGAGCGGCAGCACCGACTCGGTCAGCGAATTCGCCACCATGCTGACCGAAAAGCACACCCACAATATTACCGGCACCACCTATGTGCGGATGATGCCGCACACTGCGGCGGTCAACACCGGCTTGTTCTTCGGCCTGCGCGGACGGGTGATCCCGACCTCCAGCGCCTGCACCTCCGGCAGTCAGGCGATCGGCTATGCCTATGAGAGCATCCGCCACGGTTACCAGACGGTGATGGTGGCGGGGGGCGCGGAGGAGCTGTGCCCGTCGGAAGCGGCGGTGTTCGATACCCTGTTCGCCACCAGCCAGCAGAACCAGCGGCCGGATCTGACGCCGCGGCCGTTTGATCGCCAGCGCGACGGGCTGGTGATCGGAGAAGGCGCCACCACGCTGATCCTGGAATCGCTGGAGCATGCGCAGGCGCGCGGCGCGACGATTTACGGCGAAATCGTCGGCTTCGCCACCAACTGCGACGCCGCGCATATTACTCAGCCGCAGCGTGAAACCATGCAGATCTGCATCCAACAGGCGCTGGATATCGCCGGTCTGACGGCTGGCGATATCGGCTATATCAGCGCGCACGGCACGGCCACCGACCGGGGCGATATTGCCGAAAGTCTGGCGACCGCGGCGATCTACGGCAACCAAACGCCAATCTCGTCGATGAAAAGCTACTTCGGCCACACGCTGGGCGCCTGCGGTGCGCTCGAGGCCTGGCTGGCGTTGGAGATGATGCGCGACGGTCAGTTTGCACCGACGATTAACCTGACGGAACCGGACAGCGCCTGCGGCGATCTGGATTACATCATGGGTGATTACCGCGCCATCGAGACCGAATTTGTTCAGTCGAACAATTTCGCCTTCGGCGGCATCAATACCTCGCTGATTCTGCGCCGCTGGGCGTAGCCGCATCCGGCCGGAGCAATCTCCGGCCATTATTGCGTTGCAGCTAAAAGTCTTCTGCATTTCCTGCTGTTTTTGATCAACAAAAGCGCTGTCATACTCTCGTCAGTGGTATTTCATTAAACAAATTGAGAGAGAGATGATGAGCATTCCAGCATTTGGTTTGGGCACTTTCCGCCTGCAGGATCAGGTGGTGAAAGATTCCGTACGCAACGCGCTTGAACTGGGTTACCGCGCCATCGACACCGCGCAGATCTATGACAACGAAGCGGCGGTGGGCGAGGCGATTGCCGAGAGCGGCGTCGCGCGTGAAGCGCTGTTTATCACCACCAAGATTTGGACCGCCAACCTGGCAAAGGGAAAACTGATCCCCAGCCTGCAGGAGAGCCTGCAAAAGCTGAAAACCGACTACGTCGACCTGACGCTGATCCACTGGCCGTCGCCAAACGATGAGGTGCCGGTGGCGGAGTTTATGGCGGAGCTGCTGGAGGCGAAGCGGCAGGGGCTGACGCGTCAGATCGGTATTTCCAACTTTACCGTGGCGCTGATGCAGCAGGCGATCGACGCGGTGGGGGCGGAGGAGATCGCCACCAACCAGATCGAACTGTCGCCGTATCTGCAGAACCGTCAGGTGGTGGAGTTTGCCCGTCAGCACGGCATCGCTATTACTTCCTACATGACGCTGGCCTACGGTAAGGCGCTGCAGGATGAGGTTATCAACGCCATCGCCGCCCGCCATAACGCCACCGCGGCGCAGGTGATTTTGGCCTGGGCGCTGCAGCAGGACTATGCGGTGATTCCGTCATCCACCAAGCGCGACAACCTGGCCAGTAACCTGCTGGCGCAGCAGCTGACGCTGAGCGGGCAGGATATGGCCGAGATCGCTGCGCTGGAGTGCGGCGGCCGTCTGGTCAGCCCGGAAGGGCTGGCGCCGGCGTGGGACTAAACGCCGGTTGGACAATTGACGTACGGGCGCCGCAAGGCGCCTTTTTTACGGCTGAGCGCTGCCGAGACGCGCGCTGAGAAAGTCGATAAAGCTGCGCAGACGGTTGCTGACCGCGCTGTCGCTGTAATACACCGCGTTAATCGGCATGGCGAGCGGCAGCGTCTGTTCGGTCAGGATCGGCACCAGATCGCCGCGCCTGACGTCTTCATCACTCATAAAGTCGGACAGGCAGGCGATGCCGTTGCCATACAGACACAGGTGGCGGTGGGTTTCACCACTGTTGCTGGTCAGCCCCGGTTCGATCTCCAGCTGACGGCCGTCGGCGCAGGAGAGCGGCCAGCGGTTGAGCGCCACCAGGTCGTTAAAACCGATGCAGCAGTGCTGACGCAGCTCTTCCACCGTGGTCGGCGTGCCGTGTTTGGCCAGATAGTCCGGCGAGGCCAGCACTTTGCGGTAACTGTTCATCAGCTTGCGCGCCTTCAGGCTGGAGTCGGTGAGCTCTCCCACGCGAATGGCGATATCCACCTTGCGTTCAATCAGGTTGATAAAGGTTTCCGACGACACCAGCGACAGCGACATCTCTGGGTACAGCGTGCGGAATTCGGCCACCAGCGGCGCCAGAACGTGCAGCACCACCGGCGTAGCGGCGTCGACGCGCAGCAGCCCCTGCGGCCGCTGGCGGCTCTCCATCAGCGCATTTTCCGCCGCCGCCATCTCCGTCAGCACCTTTTGCACCTGGCGGAAATAGTTTTCCCCCTCCTGCGTCAGACTGATTTGGCGGGTGGTGCGGTTGAGCAGGGTCACTCCCAGCTTGTTTTCCAGCTTTTTGACCGTGCGGCTCACCACGGAGTTGGCCTGCCCCAGGCGTTCCGCCGCGCGGCTGAAACTGCCGTTTTCCACCACCGTGACAAAGGTGATCAGTTCGTCCGAATTCGCTTTCATTGTTGCTCCGCTAGCAAGGCTGACTTAAAACTTTGAGCATTTTTATCAGTTAAGCATAAAGGGGATAAGGGGCGTCAGCAATCTGAACCGGCGTAGCGGCCCACCAGCGCTATCTTTACAGACGGAAAGCGCCTTGGCGATTGAAAAGCCGCCGCGTCGCCCCTATAACAGATAAGGTTATGCAGCGGAAAGCCTAACAAGTGGCCAGGAGCGGCGTATAATCAATTCATTGTTGGCGGGAATAATTACCGTCCTTTTAATGGGAAATAGGCGAATAGCGTGCCGAAACGAACTTACGCCATGAGGTATGTTGCAGGCCAGCCGGTAGAGCGGATTTTCCCTGGCGCCCACAACGCACCATTGCCGCCGGGGGCCGCGTTGCCCACCGGTGGCGCGCTGCGGGTGATGGTCTGGAATATCTTCAAACAGCAGCGCGCCGATTGGCTGTCGGTGCTGAAAAGCTTCGGCAAGGACGCGCAGCTGGTACTGTTGCAGGAGGCGCAAACCACGCCGGAACTGGTGCAGTTCGCCACCTCCAACTATCTGGCGGCCGATCAGGTGCCGGCCTTTTCTCTGCCGCAGCATCCCTCCGGCGTGATGACGCTGGCGGCGGCGCACCCGGTGTATTGTTGCCCGCTGCGTGAGAAGGAGCCGCTGCTGCGCCTGGCGAAGTCGGCGCTGATCACCGTCTACCCGCTGTTTAACGATGAGCTGCTGATGGTGGTGAACATCCATGCGGTTAATTTCAGCCTGGGTGTGGACGTTTACAGTAAGCAGCTGGGGCCGATCGGCGAACAGATTGCCAGCCATCGCGGGCCAGTGATCATGGCGGGGGATTTTAACGCCTGGAGCCGCAGACGCATCAATGCGCTGTATCAGTTTGCCGGCGATATGGCGCTGCGCGAAGTTAACTTTACTGACGATCATCGGCGCAAAGCCTTTGGTCGCCCGCTGGACTTTGTGTTCTACCGCGATTTGGGCGTGGCGGAGGCCTCGGTGCTGGTGACGCGCGCTTCGGATCATAATCCGCTGCTGGTGGAGTTTCAGCCGGCGCGCTAGCCGGACGGCGGGCAATAAAAAAGCACCTCGAGAGGTGCTTTTTTTACGTTTACGCGCGGTCAGGTATCCGGCGAGACATTGTTGTCGACAAACAACGTCAGCGTCAGGCCCGGCTGCAAGCTGCTGTTCTTGCGTTCGAGCGCGCTGTTCCAGCGCATCACGTCGTTAATTTCAACGCCGTGACGACGTGCAATGCTGGCCAACGAGTCACCCTTGCGTACGCGGTAGGTGATACTGCTGTTGCTGCCGCCATTGCGGGCTACCTGCAGCGTTTGCCCAACCTTCAGCGTGCTCTTGCTGCGCAGGTTGTTCCAGCTCTGCAGATCGCTGGTGCTGAGGTTCAGCCGCTGGGCAATGCCCGACAACGTGTCGCCGGAGCGCACTTTATAGGTGCTGCCGCCGGTCAGGCCGCTGTTCTTCGCCAACTGGGTAGTCGGCTGCGTCACGGCAACGTCGCGGTTAGCCAGCGATCCTTTCAGCTGGTCGGCATGCCCCTGGGAACCATGATGTAATGGGGCCCGTTAGGTGCGGTCACGCCTTTCTTGTAACCCGGATTAAACGCTTTAATCTTGGTCAGCGACACCCGGACAGCTCGGCCGCCTGGGTCAGGCGCATCTGCTGGCCGACGTCGATACGCGCCAACGCCCGGTTTTCATCCGTTTTCGCAAGCGCACGCCATACTTTTTGCTGTGCTTGATAATCTCGCTCAGCGCCAGCATTTTCGGGACATAGATTGACGTTTCACGCGGAAGCGACAATGCCCAGAAGTTGGTCGGTTTACCCTGACGGCGGTTCGCCTTGACGGCGCGCATAACGCGACCTTCGCCGCTGTTATAGGCGGCAACGGTCAGCAGCCAGTCGCCTTTAAACATGCGGTTCAGGTACTCCATCATGTTCAGCGCCGCCGTGGTTGAGGCGACGACGTCACGACGTCCGTCATACCATTGGTTGTTTTTCAAACCATAATTGCGACCCGTTTGCGGCACAATCTGCCAAAGCCCTGCGGCGTTGGCGCTCGATGTGGCGTGTGGGTCAAAAGCGCTCTCCACTATGGGTAGCAGTACCAGTTCCATCGGCATATTGCGTTTTTTAATCTGCTCGACTATCCAGTACATGTACGGCTCAGCCCGTAATGTTACATCGTGGAGATAGCTCTTATTTTTTAAGTACTTTCTTTTTTGTTCACGGATCCGGAATTCTCCGGAACCTCCATCTTCAGCTCGTCGCTAATGAAGTTCCACAGGTCTTGCTGCTGGGCGCTGTTGCCGTTTTTATTCAGCCACTGCGCCGAGCTCGCTCGACTATTTGCTGTGTACTTTCCTGCTTCACTTTCTTGACCTGCCGAAGACAAACTCTGTGCATGCTGTTCAGGAGCCGGTGCGTCCTGCTTGGACGACTGGCAACCAACAAGCAAGACTGAGGCGAGTAATATCGCTTTAGCCTTCATGTGTGTGTCAATATGGTTGCTTAAAAGACGAGCAATAATACTGTGCTTCGCCGGGCAACACAACTAAAAGCTTTAAAAGGTATCCTTCCGACGGCGTAATTCGGAAAAAGCTGAAGCAAGGTCGTTCGGCGGAGAGTTAAAGCCTAATTCTTTTTGTAAATCAGTGTCATGACAACGTAAGAATAGGTTTATTTTTCGCTCTAATTGCAGGGTTGTCGGCAGGCTGGGTTGCCCTTTTGCCGTAACGCCTCAACCTGTTGCTGATATGTTTCTATTTGTCGATCTTGCGGCAAAATAGCCCGCGCAAACTTAAGATTTGCCAGCGTATATTCATGCGCGCAGCAGATTAAAGTGTTATCGGGAAGTTGCGCGAATTGTTGCAATGAGTGATACATTTGCTCTGCGGTGCCTTCAAACAGGCGTCCGCAGCCGGCGGAAAACAGCGTATCGCCGCAGAACAGATACGGGGCGCTGTAAAAGGCGATATGGCCCAGCGTATGGCCGGGAACCGCCATCACCTGATAGCGTCTGCCGCCGACATCGATGCTATCGCCGCCTTTAACCACCTGCGTTGTCCCTTTATCGGCGGTTTCCTGCGGGCCGTATACCGGCAGCGCCGGATACTGCGCGACAATTTGCGCTACGCCGCCCACGTGGTCGCGGTGATGGTGGGTCAGCAGGATGGCGTCCGGCGTCAGCTGCAGGCGCTGCAGCGCATCCAGCACCGGCGGCGCCTCGCCCGGGTCGACAATGACGCAGTGGCCTTGCTGGTCGTCTAATAACCAAATGTAATTGTCCTGGAAGGCAGGAATGCTGATAAGATTCATAGGACACCTCTCGTTGGCAACGGCTTGAAAGAAGATAATAAATCATGAAACCAGCCCACACTCTACAAAAGCTTCAAAGCCCGCAGTCGTGGGCCGAGTTGCCATGGGGAGAATATTATCGTGCCGCGCTGGAACAGCAGTTGCAACCCTGGTGGCCGAAACTGTTCGGCTTCCATCTGCTGAAAATCGGCAGCCTGAGCGCGGAGCTGACCACCGACAAGTGCGCCATTTCCATCAGGTCAACGTGGGGATGAGCGGCGCCGGGCTGCAGGTGCGCGCCGACGCTTATCAGCTGCCGTTTGCCGCCAAGTCGGTGGATGCCTGCCTGCTGGCCCACAGCCTGCCTTACGCCGACGATCCGCACCGGATGCTGCGCGAGGTGGACCGCATTCTGATTGACGACGGCTGGCTGGTGATCAGCAGCTTTAACCCGCTCAGCCTGCTGGGGTGGCGAAGCTGTGCCGCGGCTGCGTCAGCGGCAGCCGTACGCCAGCCGCATGTTTACCCAGATGCGGCTGCTGGACTGGCTGAGCCTGCTGAATTATGAGGTGCTGTGTCAGACGCGCTTCCACGTGTTGCCGTGGCACCGCAAGGGGGGGAAGTTCCTCAGCACCCATCTGCCGGCGCTGGGTTGCATGAGCATGATTGTGGCGCGCAAGCGGACCTTGCCGTTGACGCCGACGCCGCTGAAAATGGGGGCGCGCAAACCGTCCCTTGCCGCGCGGTCGGCGCGACCAAGAGTTACCGCAAACTGCCGTAATCAGGCGTCCGGCTGGTAGCCGCTGTCTTCCTGGGTCGGGTTGCCGGCCGCCTCGCGCGCCAGCACGTCGCAGCGTTCGTTCTCCGGGTGGCCCGCATGGCCCTTGACCCATTCCCACTGCACGGTATGACGGGCGATCGCCAGATCCAGCCGTTGCCACAGATCGACGTTCTTGACCGGCTTTTTGTCGGCGGTTTTCCAGCCGCGCTTTTTCCAGTTGTGGATCCACTGGGTAATCCCCTGGCGGACGTACTGGCTGTCGGTGCTGAGCACCACCGCGCAGGGGGCGGTCAGGGTTTCCAGCGCGACAATCGCCGCCATCAGCTCCATCCGGTTGTTGGTGGTGAGCCGATAGCCGCCGCTGAGGCTTTTTTCCGTCTGTTTGTAGCGCAAAATAGCGCCGTAACCACCGGGCCGGGGTTGCCAAGGCAGGAGCCGTCGGTGAAAATTTCTACCTGTTTGAGCATCTCTGGTAGACTCTTCCTAATTAGGTTTTAAAAGCCAAGTCTGACATAAACGAGCGCGATGAGCACTGCAATATGATCACTACACCAACCAGACAAATCGTTCTTGATACCGAAACCACCGGTATGAACAAGCTAGGGGTTCACTATGAAGGGCACCGCATCATCGAAATCGGTGCGGTAGAGGTGATCAACCGGCGCCTGACCGGCCGCCACTATCATGTGTACGTCAAACCGGACCGGCTGGTGGATCCGGAAGCCTACGGCGTACACGGCATCAGCGACGAATTCCTGGCCGACAAGCCGACCTTCGATCAGATTGCCGACGAGTTCCTCGACTTTATCCGCGGCGGTGAGCTTGTCATTCACAACGCGTCGTTCGATATCGGCTTTATGGATCACGAGTTCCGCATGCTGCAGCGGAATATCCCGAATACCGATACCTTCTGTACCATCACCGACAGCCTGATGATGGCGCGCCGCCTGTTCCCAGGCAAGCGCAACAACCTGGATGCCCTGTGCAGCCGTTACGAAATCGACAACAGCAAGCGTACGCTGCACGGCGCATTGCTCGATGCCGAGATCCTGGCGGAAGTCTATCTGGCGATGACCGGCGGCCAGACCTCGATGGCATTCCAGATGGAAGGGGACACCCAGCAGAACGACTCGGTGCAGGAGGTGCAGCGCATCGTGCGTCCGGCCAATGCGATGAAAGTGGTGTACGCCAGCGATGAAGAGCTGGTTGCCCACGAGGCGCGTCTGGATCTGGTGGCGAAAAAGGGCGGCGGCAACTGTCTGTGGCGCGCAGAATAACGACGTTTCGCGGCGAAAAAAAGCACTGCAAAATCACCCGCTTGCCCGGTTAGCTGAAAAACTGTGCAAACGGTATTTTTCCTGGAAAAAAGGCGTTGACGGAATGCGCGCTCATCCGTAATATTCGCGTCGTTCCCCGCAAGAGGGAACGACGCGGAGCGGTAGTTCAGTTGGTTAGAATACCTGCCTGTCACGCAGGGGGTCGCGGGTTCGAGCCCCGTCCGTTCCGCCACTATTCAGGCCCGATGTTATCAAACGATAACATCGGGCTTTTTCGTATTTGCCATCCGCCATCCGGACTGCGCCGCACGGCCCGCCGGCGCGCAGCGCGGACTCGCGCGTAGCAACCAGCGGGCGCTGTGCTCGTCGGTCACCAGCCCATTGACCCAGCCGCCTTTCAGCGCCGCCAATATCGCCGGCCGCTTATCTTCGCCGCAGGCCGCGGCGATGCGCGGGCAATCGCTGCGGCGGATATCGTAGCTGGTGTTGCGCCGATTGATCGCGCAGTCGAGCACCTCTCCGTCGGCATGGATAAAGCGCCCCAGAATTTCACCGACGCCGCCGAGCGCGGTCAGCTCATCCAACTGCCGGCGATCGATAAAGCCGTCTTTGAAGATCGGGCTTTGCGTCCCCAGGGCGCCGATGCCGACAAAAATCACATCCGAGTTTTCCGCCTCCGCCGAGACGTTGCGGTACAGACGGCTGCCGCACCACATGGCGTGCTCCTGCGTGGTCTGCGCATAGCGCGGCGCGGGCCATTGGTAATACTTCGCCTGGATTTTCCGCGCCAGCAGCAGCGGCACGTCGTCGTAATAGTTGCACTCGCCGTTTTCGTTCATGGCGCTGATCAGGGCGACGCAGCGGGTATTCTGGCTGTCGAAGTCGATGCGGTGGATGGTCTTTTTCAGCGTCAGCCCGGAGCCGATGCCGATCACCTTGGCCTGGGCGTCGCGCAGATAGCGCGCCATAATCTGCTGACAGCCGAAAGAGACGCTGTCCAGCGTGCCTTCGCCGCCGTAAGCCGGCACCACGTTACACTCCAGCAGGCGGTATTTTTCCTGTAGCAGCTGCGCATAGTCCAGACAGTTGGCCACCGGATGGTGCAACCCGATCGAGACGATGCCTTCTTCCTTCGCCGCGGCGATCAGCCGCTGCACCACGGGCCGCGATGTGCCGAGCTGACTGGCGATTTCGCTCTGGTTAAGACCGGCGATGTAGTACATCCATGCGGCGCGGACCTTCTGATCCAGCCGGATATCATCTTCTTTACTCACGAACTCTGCCTCAAGTAACTGCCGCCGTACTGCAGCTATGGCCGCGCAATGCGAACGGGCAACGCCTGACGAAATAAGAGCCTCATTGTGTCGGTAGCAATGTCTTCAGGCAAGTTATTTGCTCGATATTGGTCATATGTAATTTTATTGGTCTTTTGCTCTTTTGTGATCTGCGGCTCTTATTCATCTCAAATGATCATCTACAGTGAGCGGCATAACCGCACTGGGGAGTTGAACCATGAACGAGCAAAACACGTGGCTGCATATCGGCCTGGGATCTTTTCACCGCGCGCATCAGGCGTGGTATCTGCACCGCCTGATCGCCGCCGGCGACCAACGCTGGCATATCGCCGCCGGTAATATCCGTAACGATGCCGAACAGGTGGTACAGGCGCTGGCGGCGCAAGACGGGCGCTACGTGCTGGAAACCGTCAGCCCGGACGGCGAGCGCGAGTATGAGGAGATCGCCTCGATCCGCAAACTGCTGCCGTGGCAACCGGATCTGCAGCCGCTGATTGACGAGGGCGCCCGGCCGCAGACCAAGGTGATTGCCTTCACCGTGACCGAAGGCGGCTACTACCTGGACACCGGCCACCGGCTGGACGTGGGCAATGTCGACTTGGCGGCCGACCTGAACGGCGGCTGCAAAACCATTTACGGCGCGGTGACCAAAATTCTGGAACAGCGCATGGCGCAAAACGCCGGGCCGTTGACGCTGCTGAGCTGCGATAACGTGCGCCACAACGGCGACCGCTTCCGCGACGGGCTGGCGGAGTTCCTGCAGCTGAGCGGCAAAAGCGCGGTCAGCGACTGGCTGGCGGCAACGCCAGCTGCCCGAACACCATGGTTGACCGCATCACGCCGCGTCGGCGGCGGATCTACCGGCGCGCATCAAGGCGCAAACCGGGATCGACGACCGGCGCCGGTAATGGGGGGAGAGCTTTATCCAGTGGGTGGTGGAAGACAACTTCCGCGCCGGATGCCCGGATCTGGCCGCGGTGGGCGTGGAGCTGGTGGCGTCGGTGATCCCTTACGAAGAGGCGAAAATCCGCATTCTTAACGCCTCGCACAGCTGCATCGCCTGGGCCGGCACGCTGCTCGGCCAGCAATATATCCATGAGAGCACGCTGACCCCGGCGGTTTACGCCATTGCCGACCGCTACGTCACACAGGACGTGATCCCCAGCCTGGGGGACAACGGCATCGATCTGCCGACCTACCGCGACGTGGTGCTCAAGCGCTTCACCAATCCCCATATTCAGGATACCAACCAGCGGGTGGCGGCGGACGGTTTCTCCAAGATCCCGGCGATGATCGCGCCTACTCTGCAGGAGTGCTACCAGCGCGGCGTACGGCCGGGAGGCCACCGCCATGCTGCCGGCGCTGTTCTTCGTGTTTATGGAGAAGTGGCATCAGGGCGCGCTGCCGTACGAATACCAGGACGGCATCCTCAATGCGCCGGCGGTGCATGCGATGTTCGAAGCGGACGATCCGATCGCCGTCTATGCGCAGGATAGCGCGCTGTTTGGCGAACTGACGCAGCGTGCCGATTTTGCCGCGCTGTTGCGTGAGAAGATTGCCGCGGTTCACGCGCTGATTAACTGAGGGGCGGCTATGTATTTAGGCATCGATCTTGGCACATCCGAAGTCAAGGCGCTGGTGGTGGATGAAAGCGGCGCGATTGTCGCCAGCCACAGAGCACCGCTGACCATTCAGCGGCCGCAGCCACATTGGTCGGAGCAGGCGCCGCAGGCCTGGTGGGAAGCCACGGATTACCTGATGACCACGCTGCGGGAAAAAGTGCGGTCAGCACTGGTCCGCCATCAAGGCGATCGGCCTGTCCGGGCAGATGCACGGCGCGGTGCTGCTGGATGACGGCGGCGAGGTGATTCGCCCGGCCATCTTGTGGAACGACACCCGCAGCGCGCAGGAGTGCGTGGAGTTGGAAGAGATTGCGCCGGAGCTGCATCAGGTGGCCGGCAATCTGGCGATGCCGGGCTTCACCGCGCCGAAGCTGCTGTGGGTACGCCGCCATGAGCCGGAGAATTTTGCCCGCACCGCGACGGTGCTGCTGCCGAAGGATTACCTGCGCTATCGCATGACCGGTAAGAAAATCTCCGATATGTCGGACGCCGCCGGCACGCTGTGGCTGGACGTGGCGCGTCGCGACTGGTCGGATGCGCTGCTGGCCAAGTGCGGCCTGTCGCGACGGCATATGCCGGCGCTGGTGGAAGGCTGTGAGGTTTCCGCCACGCTGGAACCGCAGCTGGCCGCGCGCTGGGGGCTGAACCCGTCCGTGCCGGTGGCCGGCGGCGGCGGGGATAACGCCGTCAGCGCTATCGGCGTCGGCGCGGTGTCGCCGGGCGATGCGTTTATCTCGCTAGGCACCTCCGGCGTACTGTTTGTGGTCACCGACGCCTACCGGCCGGCGCCGCAGTCGGCGGTGCACGCCTTCTGTCACGTGCTGCCGAATCTGTGGCATCAGATGAGCGTGATGCTCAGCGCCGCCAGCTGTCTGCAGTGGTTCTGCCGGCTGGTGGGGGTAACGGAAAGCGCGCTGCTGGAAGAGATTGCCCAGCTGAGCGAGGAAGAAAAAGCCGCCGCACCGCTGTTTTTGCCGTACCTGTCCGGCGAGCGCACGCCGCATAACGACCCGGATGCCGGCGGTATGTTCTGGGGGCTGAACCACGCCAGCCAGCGCGCGCTGATGGGCTATGCGGTGCTGGAGGGCGTGAGCTTCGGCATGGCGGACGGCCTGCGGGTGCTTACGCAAAGCGGCACCCGAATCGAACAGTGCTCGTTGGTGGGCGGCGGCGCCCGCAGCCCGTTCTGGCGCAGCTGCTGGCGGATACCCTGAACCTGCCGGTGGTGACGCATAAAGGCGGCGAAACCGGCGGCGCGCTCGGCGCGGCGCGTCTGGCCTGTCTGGCGGCCGGCAAACCGCTGGCGGCGGTGTGCGCCAAGCCGGACGTGTTTCAGACCTGGCGTCCCGATCCGGCGCGGCATCAGCGGCTGACGGCGCGCCATGCGCAGTTCAACGCGCTGTATGTCAACGACCTGAATTACCGTAAGCACTGATTTTAATAACAATAATACATCGCGGCCGCTCGCGGAGAGCGGCCCTCAGTACCCTGAAAACGAGGTCATTATGTCGGTAAATAACAAACAGTGGCTCGGACTGCCCCTGAACCTGATATGGGGATATATCGCCATTGCGGTCTTTATGACCGGCGATGGTTTCGAGCTGGCCTTCCTGTCGCACTATATAAAAGAGCTGGGCTTTACGCCGGCGCAGGCCTCTTTCGCCTTCACCCTGTACGGACTGGCGGCGGCGCTGGCCGCCTGGATCTCCGGCGTGGTGGCGGAGATTATCACGCCGCAGAAAACCATGCTGATCGGCTTCATCATGTGGTGCGTTTTCCACGTGCTGTTCCTGGTGTTCGGCCTGGGCAATGCCAACTATCCGCTGATTCTGCTGTTTTTACGGTATCCGCGGGCTGGCCTATCCGCTGTTCCTGTACGCGTTTATCGTCGCCATCGTGCATAACGTGCCGAGCGACAGGGCAAGCTCCGCGCTGGGCTGGTTCTGGGCGGTGTATTCGATCGGCATCGGCGTGCTCGGCAGCTATATCCCGAGCTTTACCATTCCGCAGATCGGCGAACTGGGCACCCTGTGGCTGGCGCTGGTGTTCTGCGTGATCGGCGGCATTATCTCGATGGTGGCGCTGCGCAATACCGAAACGCGCGCCATATGCGCAACCTCACCACCCGGGAAAAGTTCGGCGAACTGAGCCGCGCGGTGACGCTGCTGTACACCAACCGCAGCATTCTGTTCTCCAGCATGGTGCGCATCATCAACACCGCTGTCGCTGTTCGGTTTTGCGGTCATCATGCGCTGATGTTCGTCGATGAGCTGGGCTTCACCACGCCGGAGTGGCTGCAGGTGTGGGCGGTGTTCTTCTTTACCACCATTTTTCTCCAACGTATTCTGGGGCATTGTGGCGGAGAAAATGGGCTGGATGAAGGTGGTGCGCTGGTTCGGCTGTGGTGGGGATGGCGCTCTCCAGCCTGGCGTTTTACTACATTCCGCAGCATTTCGGCCATAACTTCGCCATGGCGCTGATTCCGGCGATTGCGCTGGGGATCTTCGTGGCGGCGTTCGTGCCGATGGCGGCGGTGTTCCCGGCGCTGGAGCCGAAGCATAAAGGCGCGGCGATTTCGGTGTACAACCTGTCCGCCGGGCTGTCGAACTTCCTGGCGCCGGCGATTGCGGTGGTGCTGCTGCCGTACTTCAGCACCATCGGCGTGGTAGTGGCGTACACGGCGCTGTACGTGCTGGCGTTTTTCCTCTGTCCGCTGATTCGCGTCGAGCAGCCGGGCATTGGCCGTCAGGCAAGCGGCGAGGGCGAAACCGCCGGTATCTCGTCATAAGGGAAATGCGGGGGCGCGGCGCGCCCCGGTCAGGCAGGGATCAGAACAGTACCGAGTAGTTCAGACCAAAGGTGCGGCGCGGCCTTTATAGCTATACAGCTCAGGCGCGCGTAGGTCGGGCTGTACAGATACGGCGCCCGCTGGCCCCAGGTGGTGGTGTAGTCTTTGTCCAGCAGGTTCTCGACGCTGAAGCTGACTTTCCCCACCGGCAGCTGGTAGCTGCCCAGGAAATCGACGGTGTTATAGCCGTCGATTTTTTTACCGTCGGCGTCGGAAACGTCAAAGGTCTGCTGCGACTGCACGCGCAGGTTCCAGTCGCCCGGCGCCCAGGCGACGTAAGCGGTGGCTTTCGACGGGCTGGCGCTGTCGACGGTCAGTTTTTCCCACTTGCCGTCAACCTTGGTTTGCGACTTGATCAGGTTGAAGGTTGCGCCGGTGCTCCATTCGCTGTCGTCGAAGAAGTAGTCCACCGCCCCTTCCACGCCGTAAATCCGGCGCTTGTCGTCGTCGAGGTTGATGGTCATATCGGTCTTATTGATCGAAATGGTCTTGTCAGACAGCGAGTAATAAGCCGCTACCTGGGTGCGCAGATTGTCGCCGGTGTAGCGCCAGCCCAGTTCGTAAGCGTTGACCTTGATGCCGTCGAGCTTGGAGTCATTGACGTTGACGCTGTTCTTCAGCTGATAGTGGCCGTTGACCAGATCATAGTTGCCGGAGCCGTAGTATTTGGCGATATCCGGGATCTCAAAGCCCTGCGAGAAGTTGAACCACACCTGCTGACGCTCGGTCAGGTGCGCCAACAGACCGGCGTTGAACAGCGCATTGTTGTAGCTGGTTTTACCGCCCGGCACGGCGTCGGCGGAGTTGGCCAGGCCGTTGGCGATGCCCTGCTGCTGCGCGTAGCCGATAAAGTCATCCACCTTGTTTTCAGTGTACTGATAGCGTACGCCGCCGCTCAGGGTGAAGATCGGGTTAATGTCATAGCTGGCCTGCAGGAACGGCGCCAGGTTGGTGGTGGTGTAGCCGGGGTAGCGGCCGACGTTGTAGCTGTTTTGCAGATCCATACCGCCGGACTGCTTCGCCTTGTCCAGATCGAAGAACTGCTGGTTGGCGTTGAAGCTTTCATGCTCGGCGTCGACGCCGTAGGTCAGCGTCAGACCGTCGACCGGCTTGCTGTTCAGCGTCAGCTTGCCGCCGTAGAAATCGGTTTTCTGCTGCGATGCGCCGATGCTGGTGACGTCGCCCTGTTTGCTCAGGGTCGGGAACGGGTAGAAGGTCAGTGACTCATCGCGATAATAGACCTGCGCCACCAGATCCTGGCCCCAGAAGTCGGTGTTGGAGTACTGCAGGTTAATCAGATGACGTTCGGTGCCGGGGATACGGTCGGAATTCAGGTTGCCGCTGTTGGAGGCCTGGCCGTTGCCGGTGACCGCCGAGAAATTTTCGCCCAGATACAGGCCGTGGTCGCCGTCGGACTGGCTTTTGTAATATTGGGTGGTCAGCTGCAGCTGCTGGTGGTCATCAATATTCAGGGTGCCGGTGCCCATCACGTCGATGCGGTCGGAATATTGCAGGCCGGTCTGGGTATTGTCGATCAATACCTCTTTGCCTTTGCCGTCGTACCAGCCGCCGTAGCGCTGGTAGGAGACCGACAGGCGCCCGGAGGCGTGCTCGTTGCCGCCGCTGACCGCCGCCGCCACGTTCTCATCATGGTCGTTATGGCCGCCGAAGCCGGTTTTTGCCGCCGATTTGCAGCTCCACCTGTTTTTCCTGCTGGCCTTTTTTGGTGACGATATTCACCAGGCCGCCGGTGCTGCCGCCGCCGAACAGCGAGGTGGCGCCGGAAATAACTTCAATATGGTCAATGTTGAACGGGTCGATCGAGTCGAGCTGGCGGCTGTCGGTGCGCGAGGAGTTCTGGCGCACGCCGTCGATCATCACCAGCATCGAACGGCCGCGCATGTTCATGCCGTAGTTGGTGCGCCCCTGGCTGCTGACGTCCATCCCCGGAATCAGCTGGGCGAGGATCTCTTTAATCTCTTTACCGCCCTGCACCTGCTGTTCAATTTCCTGGCTTTCAATCACCCAGGTCGTCTGCGCCATTTCCGCCGCGCTGCGGTGCATACGGTTGGCGGAAACCACCAACTGGTCTTCATTTTTTTGATCGTCTGCCCAGGCGGCCGGCGCCAGCATGGCCAGCAGGCAGGGATTCAGTATCCAGAGGTGCTTGCGTTTCATCGTTATTCCCAATCTTTCCCATGGTTGTGATTATTGCGCATCCCTGCGGCGACGCGGCTTCGCGCGTCTTGTCCGCCGCAGGGATGGATATTAAAAACTAAAATTCGGAATAATTCAGCATAGATTGACTATTTCGTGAGGTTTCTCCGACTTGCTGGCTGCGCCACTGGATCAGCGACGGGGTTGCCGTTAAATCAAACGCTTCCCGGCCCAGCGCCCGGTTGAGGATGCGCGCCGCGCGCCAGGCCATCAGGCTCAGCTGCGGTTCGGCGATGCCGTGGCTATGCATGCCGGCATTGACGGCAAACAGACAGTTTTCCGCCGGGCCGTCCCACGCCAGGGTAAAGTCCGGCGCTACGCGATAGTTGTCATCCTCGGTTAGCTGCAGCCGCCCAGCCAGCGGCGCCAGAAACGCCGGGCGCTCCGGCTGATAGCCGGTGGCGAAAATCACCACGTCGCTGTCAAAGGTCTCTTTGCCCTGATCGAGATGGTGGTGGGTCACCAGCTGGTAGCCGTTGCCCTGCGGCTGCATCGCCGCCAGCGAACGGCTCGGCAGCAGGCGCGCCCAAGGCGTTTCGCGCAGCACTTCAAAGCGGTGATACATGGCGCGGTAAATCGCCAGCAGAGATTCCGTGGTAATGCCGTCCGAGGTCATCTTCTGCTCCGTCAGCATGCGCTGTTTGGCGCTGTCGTTCAGGGTGTAGAAGCTTTCCACATACTCCGGCGTAAAATACTCGTTGGCGAACGCCGCTTCGTCCAGCGCGTTGTAGTTATTGCGGCGCGACACCCAGTTGAGCTGCACCGGCTGCCCCCATTCACCGCGGAAAATATTCAGGAACAGATCGGCGCCGCTCTGGCCGCCGCCGACCACGGTGACGCGTTTGCCGGCCAGATCCGGGTTGCGCAGCGCCATTTCGCTGGCGTGGAAGCAGCGATCGTTCTGCTCGCTGACGCAGGCCGGCAGCAGCGGTTTTTTACCGATGCCGAGGCACACGTGGCGCGCCTGGAACATGCCGCGCTGGGTGGTGACCTCAAACAGCCGCTGTTTATCGTTGAAGGCCACCTGTTCAATCTCCTGGCTGAACGCCAGCGACTCGAGGCCGTTGGCCGCCCAGTCGAGGTAGTCGGCAAACTCTTCGCGCGATACGGTGCGCTGCTCGGTGGTCAGGAAGCGGTAAAACTTTTTGCGCTTCACCAGGTAGTTGAGAAAACTGTACGGATTGGTCGGCGACACCGCGCTGACCAGATCCTTGAGAAAGCTGGTTTGCATATGGCAGTCCGGCACCATCATGCCCGGATGCCAGGAAAAATGCGGCTTGCGCTCAAGAAACAGGCTGTTGAAACCGGCGACTTCGCTACCCAGCGCGGCAATGCTGAGGTTGAACGGACCGATACCGATGCCGATGAAATCGAGGGGCTGATTCATTGGGCAGACTCCTTGGTGACCAAATAAAGCGGGTTATCCAGATCCTGCAGATAGTTCGGCAACATACGGCTGCCGCCATCGTGTTCTGAATAGGTAAGTTTCACCGGGTTGAGCACCACGCGAATAATTTGTGGTTTAAACAGACTGAAAAGTGCAAAGCGTTCCGCCATGTCCGGGTGCTGCGCCATATAGTCTTGCAGCACCGTCGCCAGCAGTTGATAGAAACGTTCCTCGCTGAGCTGACAAGCGGCCATCAGCGGCGAGATAAAGCGCAGCACGGTGACAAAGTGGCCGGTCTGCAGGTCGTGAATCAGGTAGTCGGCCGGCAGGCGTACGGTGACGTCCTTCACCGACTGCGGCAGCGACGCCGCTTCGGCGAACTCCTGATCCACCAGGCGCATATCGCCCTGAAAATCCTTCAGCAGCACGCGCTGCGGCACGTGATCCTTCATCACCAGCGTGATGTTCTGGCCGTGGGCGATCAGCGCCACGCCGTAGCGGCACATCAGGTGGTACATCGGGATCACCACCGCCCGGAACATCTGGCTCAGCCAGGCTTCGGCGCTGAGGCCGGAGCGTTCGATATAGGCGGCGATTAGCGGCTGGCCGTGGTTGTCGGTTTCCATCAGCGTCGCCATCAGTATCGCCTGCTCGTCTTCCTGCAGATAGCCGGACGGGTTCTCGCGCCAGATCACGCCGAGCATCTCCTGATAGCGGTAAGGCGCCTGCGGCAGGCTGGCGTAGGTCGGGTGCGCCATGTAGCCGGCCGCCGGTTCGCCCAGGATCTGGGCGCCGCTGGCGCGCAGCGTGCCGTCTGCGGCGAAGATCTGCTGCAGCCAGCGGGAGGCCGCCGGGCCGGCGCCGATATATTTGCCGGGAATGCCGCGGTAGCAGGAGGTGTTGTAAATGGTCAGCGGCAGCTTGATATCAAAGGCCGAGCGGCGGCTGACGTTGGTCAGCGTGCGCAGCGATTGCTGGGCCAGATAGTCGTCGCCGAATTCGCCCAGTTCCACCAGTTCGCCGCTTGCCAGCTGCGGCAGGAAGTGCAGGGCGACCTTCTGCTGCCACTGCCACGGGTGCAGCGGCAGCGGGATCCAATCCTGCGTCAGCTGCAGTTCACGCCAGCGGCGGTCGAAACGCTGACGCTCACTGACGTCCATGGCGCTGTCCAGCAGATTATCCAGCGGATAGTCGTCGTCGGCGCACCAGACAAAGCTGTCGCGCCGCGCCGCCACCCAGTGCAGGCGAAACTGCCCCTGATACTCCGGCGCATAGCGCTGCAGCGCCTCCAGACCCCAGCCGCGGCGGCCCTTATTGAAGATAAACTTCGGGTGGCCGGCCAGCAGGCACTGCAGCTCGTCGGGATCGAGCGCAATCAGATCCTGGGCGCTCATGCCGTGGCGCGCCGCCCGCAGCTGCAGATCGCCGCGCAGGGTGGCGTACAGATCTTCCAGATGCTCGGCGATCTGCGCGTCGTTCATGCTCAGCACCTGCGCCAGCTGACGCAGCGTCTGGTCCGCCGCCAGCGGCTGGTCGCCGCAGGAGAGCGAGTCGGCGTCGATATGCAGCCAGCCCCAGATGCCGCGCCGGGCGCGGAAGCGGTAAACCGCATCCCCCAGCGTGATGCGCCAGCCGTCTTGCTCGGCTTCGGCGCGCAGCGTGCGCTCATACTCAAGCTCCGCAAGGATCTTGGCGATCATCTGGCGGTTAACGTGCTGCCAGTCCGCGTATTCCGTGAGATTCATACCGCTTGCCCTGAAAGAAGTCGTGACGCTGGTTGACGATCAGACGCGAACGCTTATGCGGGAAATCAAACTCCTTCACCGTCTGATAGCCGGCCGCCGGCAGATGGCGGAACAGGCGCTGGTTATCGGCGCGCGGCTCGGCCACCACGCGGGTGGTGCGCGGTTCGTCCAG
This sequence comes from Serratia rubidaea, assembly GCA_901472405.1. Taxonomy (GTDB): domain Bacteria; phylum Pseudomonadota; class Gammaproteobacteria; order Enterobacterales; family Enterobacteriaceae; genus Serratia_B; species Serratia_B rubidaea. The sequence continues at coordinate 967,456 of LR590463.1, forward strand.
ATAGAGATAGTGAGTCAGCCCGCGCAGCCAGCTGCGGATAAACTGCGCGCCGCGCCATGCCTCTTCGCCCACCAACATATGCAGGCCGCGATCGAACGGCTGCCAGCGGTAGTGGCGGCCGATGCGATCTTCCGCCGCCCAGTAAACTTCGAAATAGCCGAACGGCTGATCGTCGAAGCAGCCCAGCAGCGGATAACAGTAGCTGGAATCCAGCTGACGCTGCAGGTAGGCGGCCTGCTGCTCCAGCGGGCCGGCCATCTCCCAGAAGGCGGCGACGCGCGGGGCGTTCATCCAACGGGTGAAGCGTTCGGCGTCCTGCGCCACGTCCGGCAGGCGGAAGCTCAGCGTGTGCTTAATCTGCGGATCGAAACGGCGGTAGACCTCGCCCTGCGGACGCGCCGGGCGCTGCGGGAACCACAGTTCGCGCTCGGCGTCGTACTGCATCTGCCCGTCAGCCGGCGCGCGTGGCGCCGTCAGCCACAGCGGCAGCTGATAAAAGGTTTCGCGCGCCAGATAGTCGCCGTGCGCCAGGGCGAACAGCGCCTGCGCCTGCGGCTCTTCGCGCCATGCGGCATACGGCAGGGCGATGCCGGTCAGCTGCGGCGCGGCGACCAGCAGCTGGTCCAGCGCCTGTACCAGCCAGCCGGCGGGCAGGGCGACGCCGGCGGGTGCAGCACTGCGCTGCCGTCCAGCCCGAGGCTCAGCGGCAGATTCTGCCCCAGCATTTCGCAGCGGAAGCCGCCGGCGGCATGCATCAGTTTGGCGATCGACATTATTTATCCTCCTGCGCGCGCAGCGGGTTGGTGAAGTCGAAATAGATCACCGCGGGATCGACGATGGTGTTTTCGTTGTGATCGTGCAGATAGCAGAAGAAGTTGCCTTTGCAGTTCCAGTGGCTGCTGTCCAGCACGTAGTCCAGGCAACGGGTGTTGCGCGCGGTGGCGCGCAGGCCGGCCAGCGCGTCGCGCACCTGCGTCATCAGCTGCTGTTCGTCGTCAAAACCGGCCGCGGCCATCGCGGCGGTGACCGCCAGCGTAGAGTTCACCAGCAGGTAATAAGGGAAGTAACGCAGCAGTTGCTGTTCGCTGAAGCGGTTTTCCGCCTCGGCTTCGCCGATCTGATCGAGCCACGGCGTGGCGTCGGAGGTAAAGCCGCTGCCCTGGCAGTCGCGGTACAGCATGCCGACCGGCAGATCCTGCTGCATCTCCACCAGAATATTTTGCTGGTGCGCCAGCAGCACCAGGCCGTAATCCGCCTCGGCGCTGAACAGCGGCAGCAGTACGTGTCGGCAATAGGCATCCAGCCAGCAGCGGGCGGCCTGCGCCAGCGGCAGATCAAGACGGGCGGCCAGGCGGCGCACCGCCGCCGCCAGCAGGCTATCGCCGCCGTCCGGCGCGGCCTGGGTCAGCGTCACCAGCACGTTGGTTTGCGTATCCGGGCGATCGAACAGCAGGTTGACCCGCAGCGCCATCAGGCTCTCTTCCTGAATCTGGCCGTCTGCGGCGCGCAGGCCGGCCCAGCCGTCCTCCTGCATCACGCGCATGGTGGGGTAACGCGCCTGCAGCGTTTGCCAGCGATCGGTTTGCGCCAGCCGCGCCAGCCGCATGCCGCGTTTGACTTCTTTGACCGACAGCGTGCGCACCGAGTTGGTCAGGCGTACGCTGAGGGAGAATTTGATCATGTCGCGGTTGGTTTCGCAGTACAGCGAGCGGGACGAACTGGTCGGCAGCCAGCGCGCGCCGGCCTCGCCCAGATCGCGCAGCAGTCCTTGCTCAACCAGCTCACGGCACCACGACTGGGCCAGCAGATGGTCGGCCTGCCACGGGTGCATCGGCAGCAGCCAGACGTCGTCGGTAAAGTGCGCCAGCAGCTGCGGCGCGCTTTCGGCGGCAAAGCGCTGCAGGCGCTGCTGCAGCGTCAGCGTCAGGCTGTCGCCGCACACCACGCGTTTATCGGCGGCAAAACCAGCGCAGCGGGAAGCGCGCGCCGAAGTCCGGCAGATAGCGCCGCGCCTGCTGCGGGTTAAACGGTTCGTGGGATTTCGGCGCCGGGTGAAACGCATGGCCGACCAGCAGCCCCTGTTCCGCCTCGGCGAAGTTCAGCGGCCGGTCGCGCAGCGTCGGCCAGTCGAGGCGCACGGCGATCGCCTGCTGCGTATTGTCGTGGCTCTCCAGCACGCGCTGGCGGAACAGCGCCACGGTCTGGTCGTTCAGTTCGCCTTTTACCGCCGGCTTGGCCAGCAGCAGATCCACCAGTTGCTCAACGCTGAGCGTCGTGGCCTGGCCGTCATCTGACTGATGCAGTGTGGCCGGGAACAGGTAGTGGTGGTGCTGCGTCGGTGAGGTGTAGCGCAGATTAATGCGGATCGCCTGATGCTGATTAAGAGGAATATGTAACTGAGGATGTTGCTGGTGGTCGGTAGCCGGAATAACTTGCCAATCCCGGTTTCGCGCATTAATGCGTTGAGAAAACACTGCGCAGCCACATCGGTCTTTGCGGTTGCAAACTGAATAGTCATGATCCCAGATTCACTATGAAACAATTGAGAATGATTCTTATATCAAGAATGGTTAACATTCACAATAATCCCATGGTACAATTTTTATCATAAACCAAACATATAACTCTTACTTTCTTAACGGTTACTTTACTTTTCATGAGCCTATCCCCACAACCCGATCTCCTTGCCGGCGCCAAAAGCGCACCAGCCAACTGGCCCCTGGCGTTTTGCGCCGGTTTATTGGGCATCGGGCAAAATGGTTTATTGGTCGCGCTGCCGGTGCTGGTCAGCATGACCCATCTGTCACTGTCGGTCTGGGCGGGGTTACTGACGCTCGGTTCGATGCTGTTTTTAGTCGGCTCTCCCTACTGGGGACGGCAGTGCGAAGTGCGCGGCTGCAAGTATGTGGTGCTGATGGCGCTGGGCGGCTATCTGCTCAGCTTTGCACTGCTGGCGCTGGCGGTATGGGGGCTGGCGGCAGGCTGGCTGCCCTCGCTGGCGGGGCTGGGCGCGCTGGTCGCGGCGCGCGTCATTTACGGCCTGACGGTATCCGGCATGGTGCCGCCAGCCAGACCTGGGCGCTGCAGCGCGCCGGTCACGAGCGACGCATGGCGGCGCTGGCCACCATCAGCTCGGGGCTGAGCTGCGGCCGCCTATTGGGGCCGCTGTGCGCGGCGCTGGCGCTCTCGCTGCATCCGATGGCGCCGCTGTGGCTGATGGCGTTGGCGCCGTTGCTGGCCCTGCTGGTGGTGTGCCGGCAGCAGAACGATCCGCCGCTGCCGCCGGTGGCGCAGCAGCAAAACCGTTTACAGTGGCATATGCTGCCGTATCTGCTGTGCGCTCTGCTGCTGGCGGCGGCGGTCAGCCTGATGCAGCTTGGGATTGGCGCCGCATCTGACCCGGCTGTTCCAGCACTCTGCAACGGTGGTCAGCCACCACGTCGCGATCCTGCTGAGCGTGGCGGCGGGCTGTACGCTGCTGGCGCAGTTTTCTGGTTGTGCGGCCGCAGCGTTTTCCGCCGGCGCAGCTGCTGCTAATGCCGCGTCGCTGATGGTGGTAGGGTTGGCGCTGATGTGCGTGCAGCCGCTGGCGCTGTTTTACCTGGGCTGTGCGCTGACGTCATTCGGCGCGGCGATGGCCACGCCGGGCTACCAGCTGCTGCTGAATGACAAACTCTCTACCGGCAAAGGTTCCGGCGTGATTGCCACCAGCCACACGCTGGGCTACGGGCTGAGCGCACTGATGGTGCCGGCGGTGGCGAAATTTTACGGCGAGTCGCAGCTGATTGCGGCGGCGCTGGCGATGGCCGTCCTGCTGGGCGGCGTAAGCGGCTGGCTATGGCGCCGGCGAGAAAAATAAACGAGCGGGAGAGGCAGTCAGATGTCCGCGAGCTATCGCATTTTTGATGTGCAGTTAATTGAAAAACGCCAGATTTCCCCGTCGCTGGTGCGTTGTGTTTTCAGCGGGCCGCAGGTGAGCCGCATGAAGCTGGAAGCGCCGGACCAGCGTATCAAGCTGCTGTTTCCGAGCGCGGAAGGGCAGGCTTCGCCGTTGGTGAACGGCGATGATTGGTATCGCGACTATATGGCGATACCGAAGGCGCAGCGGCCGGTGATGCGCACCTATACCCTGCGCGCGCTGCGCCGCGAACGTCAGGAGATGGACGTTGAGTTTGTGCTGCACGGCGACGGCGGCCCGGCCTCGGCCTGGGCGACGCACGCGCAGCCGGGGGACGCCATTCAGATCGTGGCGCCCAACGCCGATTTTGCCGGCGACAGCGGCGGCTATGAATGGGCGCCGCCGGCGCAGATGCGCCAGGCGCTGCTGATTGCCGATGAAACCGCGCTGCCGGCGGCGATGGGGATCCTCGAACAGCTGGCGCAGCAGGACAATCCGCCGCGGGTGCAGGCCTTTTTTGAAGTGCCAGTGGCCGGCGACTGCGTCAGCGTGGCGCAGTTTCCGTTTGCCGAGGTGTTCTGGCTGCCGCGCGACGTCGGGCCGCAGCAGCTGCACGGCACATTGTTGCTGGAGTCGGTGCGCCGTCGGGTGACCATTCCCGATTCGGCGCGCGCCGAGGCGCAGTCGCTGGCGGAAAACAGCCTGGGCGGCGACGTGCTGTGGGAAAGGGCGGAGGGCGCCTGCAGCTTTTATGCCTGGGTCGCCGCTGAATCCTCGACGGTGAAATCGCTGCGCCGCTATCTGATCGGCGAGTGCGATCTGGATCGCTCCACGGTCAACTTTATGGCTTACTGGTGCTAACGTCGTAAACAAGCGCGATATTAACTTAACAAGTAATTATTTTAATAATGCTATAAAAGCGAATAAGGCTGATAACACATAGGGTTATCGGCCTTATTTATATCTGGTGCCATTAACTTAATAAACTATTAACTTATTTGTATCTGAGCTTAAGCTTATGTTGCCATTGACTTATTAAGCTAATAATTTGTTGGCTTGTTGGCTTGTTCGGGCTTGTTGCCTTGTTGCGCTTGTTGGCTTGTTGGCTTTGTTGGCTTGTTGGCTTGTTGGCTTGTTGGCTTGTTGTTGTTGCTTGTTTGGCTTGTTGGCTTGTTGGCTTGTTGGCTTGTTGGCTTGTTGGTGGGGAAGATTATCGCTGGCGGCGTTTACTTCAGACGTTCGCTGCTTAATTGGTAAACGCTGCCTCGCTCCCGCTTACCGACGGCAACGACGGCTATCACCAAACAATCGTCGATCACTTCATAGACCAACCGAAATCCAGAGGCCCGCAGCTTGATTTTGTAACACCCCGGCATGCCACGTAGTTTCGCCGCGGGGATATGGGGATTTTCACAGCATTTCTTCAGCTTCTTGGCAAACTGTTGCTGTAGCGCTTTATCCAGCCTGTTCCACTCTTTCAGCGCAGACTCGCGGAATTTGACCTTGTAGGTCATGTAAACTGGTCCAGATCGACGTCAATCAGTGCTTCGTTGCGACGCTCATTGACCAGCCTGACCAGTTCCTGCTCATCCAGCACGTCAAGCATTTGCTCGTACAGGGCTGCCGGTACGCAATAGAATGCGGGCTGATTACGGTTGAGGATGGCGACCGGATACCCTTCGCCGGCGTTGACCGTCCCCATGGGGTTTTTCTTCAGTTCGCTGATGCTGGCGCTGGTATCGCTCAGAATGATATTTGGCACGTTGCCTCCGCATATGACCGCTTTAACTGGTCATATTATACACACAACAAGACCTGTTAACAGGTCTTGTTGTGGCCGGGGCGCTAATCGTGGCGCAGAAAATCGTCGGCATCGCGCCAGGCGGGGAAGGCGGTATGGTAGAGCTGCAGGTTCTCCAGCGACAGGTCGGCGTCCAGCCGGGCGGCCGCGCCGGACTCGGCGCTGGCCAGCGTTTCCCCCTGCGGGCTGATAATCAGGCTGTCGCCGCTGTAGCTCAGCCCGTTGCCGTCTTCGCCGACCCGGTTGCAGCCGGCGACATAGGCCTGGTTTTCAATGGCGCGCGCCGCCAGCAGCGTCTGCCAGTGCTGGCTGCGCGCTGCCGGCCAGTTGGCGACGTACAGCGCCAGATCATAATCCTGCTGACAGCGCGACCACACCGGGAAGCGCAGGTCGTAACAGATCTGCGGCAAAATCCGCCAGCCGCGCCACTCAAAGATTTCCCGTCGTTTGCCGGCCTGATAGTGCTGGTGCTCGCCGGCCATGCGGAACAGGTGGCGTTTTATCATATGCGTGCACCGTGCCGCCCGGCTCTACCAGCAGAAAACGGTTCACCGCCGCCTTGTCGGTTTGCAGCGCCACGCTGCCGGCAATGGCCGCGTTGGTTTTGATCGCCCAGCCGAGCAGCCAGTTAACCACCTTACGTTCAGGCAGCGCGCTGGCGCCAGCGTCCATCGCAAAGCCGGTGGTGAACATCTCCGGCAGCACGATCAGATCGCGGCCGTGAATATCGGCCAGCAGCCGGTCAAAGTGCTGCAGGTTGGCCTGCCCGTCGCGCCATGCCAGCGGTTGCTGCAACAGGGTAATTTTTTAAAGTCGACATAACCGCTCCGCAGCCGCATCCAGCGTGTCATCCTGTTTGGCGAAACATAGCCGGATCAATTTATGAGGGAAAGGATCGGCGCAGAACACCGACAGCGGGATCGCCGCCACGCCAGCCTGCTCCGTTAACCAGCGGCAAAAACGCCACGTCGTCCAAATCCGACACGGCGCTGTAATCCGCCAGTAAGAAGTATGTACCTGCACAGGGCAGAATTTCCAGCCGGCTGCGGCTTAACGCCTGCACAAAGCGGTCGCGCTTGGCGCGATAAAAGACCGGCAGCTGTCGCCAGTGCTCCGGCTCGGCGCGCAGCATATCCGCCAGCGCCAGCTGGGCCGGGGTATTGACCGCAAAGGTCAGATACTGGTGCACCTTGCGCACTTCGGCGCTCAGCGCGGCCGGGGCGACGCAGTAACCCACTTTCCAACCGGTCATATGAAAGGTTTTGCCGAAGGAAGAGACGGCGATAGCCCGCTGGCGCAGTTGAGGGTGGGCCAGTACGCTGGCGTGGCCGTCATCGGCAAAGCAGATGTGCTCGTACACCTCATCGCTGAGTACATAGATCTCCTGCCCGGCGATGGCCTGCCACAGCTGCTGCAGATCCTCGGCCTGCCAGACGGTGGCGGACGGGTTGTGCGGCGTATTGACGATCACCAGCCGGGTGCGCGGCGACAGCTGCTCGCGGAACTGTTGCCAGTCGACGTTAAACGCCGGCGGCTGCAGGGCGATGCGTTTCATCACCCCGCCGCACAGTTGCACCGCCGGGGCGTAGCTGTCGTAGCTGGGGTCGAAGCTGATTACCTCATCCCCCGGCCGCACCAGCGCGCTGATGGCGGCGAACAGCGCTTCGGTGGCGCCGGCGGTGACGGTCACTTCCGCCTCGGCGTCCGGGCGCCAGCCGTACAGTTCGGCGGTTTTATCGGCGATGGCCGTGCGCAGCGGCGCGACGCCGGTCATCGGCGCGTACTGGTTGGCACCCTGCTCAACGTGCCAGGCCAGCCGCTGTTTCAAATAGGCCGGGCCATCAAAGTCGGGAAAGCCCTGCGACAGGTTGATGGCCTGATGCTGCTGCGCCAGCGCGCTCATCTGGCTGAAAATGGTGGTGCCGAGAGCGGGCAGTTTACTGTCGGGAGTCGGTGCGGAAAGCGTCATAAGCGATGTGGTGCCCCATTATGCTGATGTTGCTGACAATATAGCACGATGCTAGTATCTGGCAATCAAGACGTTTAGATGGCTATTTGTGCGGGTCGCCGGCGTCACCATGCTTTTTCTACTGCGGGATACCCATGAGCGAAAATGAGCAACTCAGCGCGCTGCTGGCCGCTTGTCACTGGATTGGCGACAAGGGCTGGTGCCCGGCTACCGGCGGCAACATGTCGCTGCGCCTGAATCATGAATACTGTCTGGTGACGGAATCAGGCAAAGATAAGGGCAGCCTGCGGCAGCAGGATTTTCTGCCGGTGGAGATCGCCAGCAACCATGCGCCGGACGGACGTACGCCGTCGGCGGAGACCGGCCTGCATACGCTGCTGTACCGGCTCTACCCGCAGGTGAGCGCGGTATTGCATACCCATTCGGTGAATGCCACGGTATTGTCGCGGGTGGAACAGGGCGACGCGCTGCGGTTGCAGGGCTATGAAATGCAAAAATCCCTCAGCGGCCAGCGCAGCCATCAGGACGTGGTGAGCATCCCGATTTTCGACAACGATCAGGATATTCCCCGGCTGGCGGCGCAGGTGGCGGCCTATGCCGAACGGACGCCGCTGGCGTACGGTTTTCTGGTGCGCGGCCACGGTCTGTACTGCTGGGGCGGCAAGTGCAGGAAGCGCGCCGCCATCTTGAAGGGCTGGAGTTTTTATTCCAGTGTGAGCTGCAACGTCGTTTACTGGAGGCGCAATGATTCGCGCGATTGTTACCGATATTGAAGGCACCACCAGCGATATCCGCTTTGTGCATCAGGTGCTGTTTCCCTATGCCCGCCGGCATCTGGCCGATTATGTGCGCCGCCATGCGGATCGTGACGAAGTGGCCGCCGCGCTGGCGGCGCTGCGGGTTGAAATCGCCCAGCCGCAGGCCGACGACGAGCAGCTGATCGCCACGCTGTACCGTTTTATGGATGAAGATCGCAAGTCCACCGCGCTGAAGGCGCTGCAGGGCATCGTCTGGCGCAGCGGCTATCACAACGGCGATTTTCGCGGTCATCTCTATCCGGAGGTGGCGGAACAGCTGGCGGCGTGGCAGCGGCAGGGCATCGGGCTGTATGTATACTCCTCCGGCTCGGTCGAAGCGCAGAAACTGCTGTTCGGCTACAGCGAAGCCGGCGATCTGCAGCCGTTGTTCAGCGGCTACTTTGATACCCGCGTCGGCGCCAAGCGTGAGGTGGGGTCCTACCGCAATATTGCCGCGGACATCGGGCTGGCGCCGTCGGAGCTGCTGTTCCTGTCCGATATCCGCCAGGAGCTGGATGCGGCGTGCGACGCCGGCTGGCACGGTTGCCAGCTGATTCGCGGCGAGGAGGATCCGGACAGCCGCCACCCGCAGGTTAACCGTTTTGATCGCATCGACTTAGGGGAGTTTTGCTGATGAGCGCCTTGACTATTTATAGCGATGAACAGCCGCAGCAGCCGCTGTGGCAGAGCCGCGACGGCGAACAGATACGCCGGCAGCTGGAGCAGGTCGGCGTGCGCTTTGAACGCTGGCAGGCCGACCGTGAGTTAGGGGATGATCCGCAGCCGGAGGCGGTGATCGCCGCCTATCAGCATGCCATCGATCGGCTGGTGGCGGAAAAGGGCTACCAAAGCTGGGATGTGATCGCCATGCGTCCGGATCATCCGCAGCGCGAGGCGCTGCGGCAGAAGTTTTTGTCGGAGCATACCCACGGCGAAGATGAGGTCCGCTTCTTTGTGGAGGGCGCCGGGCTGTTTTGCCTGCATCTGAACCAGCGGGTATACCAGATCCTGTGTGAGAAAAACGATCTGATCTCGGTACCGGCCCACACGCCGCACTGGTTTGATATGGGGGCCGCGCCGCATTTTACCGCCATCCGCGTATTTGATAACCCGGAAGGGTGGATCGCGCAATTCACCGGCGACCCGATTGCCGGCGCATTTCCGCGTCTGGATTAGGACGCCGCGTTATCAACGGGGCCGGCGGCCCCGTTTCCCCGTTTCCCCGTTACCCCAGCGTACGCCGGAACATCCCTGCCTCAACCTGCTGCGGCGTAATCACGCCGCTGTCCAGCACCCAGCCGCTAATCAGCGCCGCCGGCGTTACGTCGAACGCCGGGTTATACACTTCGGCGTCATCCGGCGCCCAGCGGCACTGACCGAAGCTGCCGCTGACGCCGGTGACCTCCTCGGCGGCGCGCTGCTCAATCGGAATGGCGGCGCCGTCGGCGCAGGCCGGATCGTGCGTGGTGTGCGGCGCGGCGACGTAAAACGGAATGCGGTGGTAATGCGCCAGCACCGCCAGGCTGTAGGTGCCGATCTTGTTGGCGACGTCGCCGTTGGCGGCGATGCGGTCGGCGCCGACCCACACCGCATCAACCTGGCCCTGCGCCATCAGGCTGGCGGCCATTGAATCGCAGATCAGCCGGTAGGGAATCTGCAGTTCGCCCAGCTCCCAGGCGGTCAGGCGGCCGCCCTGCAGCAGCGGGCGGGTTTCATCCACCCATACCTGCGCCACTTTCCCCTGCTGGTGGGCGCGCAGCAGAACGCCAATCGCCGTACCGATGCCGGCGGTCGCCAGCCCGCCGGTGTTGCAGTGGGTCAGCAGGCGGCTGCCGGGGGCGACCAGCGCCGCGCCGTGGTCGGCGATGCGATCGCACAGGGCGCGATCTTCTTCCACCAGCCGCCAGGCTTCTTCGGCCACCGCCGCGCGCCAGTCGGGCTGCGTCAGCGCCAGCTTGATACGATCCAAATTATTCATCAGGTTAACGGCGGTCGGCCGCGCCGCCCGCAGCGTGCCCAGCGCCTGCAGCACGTCGTCGTGGGGCAGGCCGCGCTCGGCCAGCAGGGCCAGCAGCAGGCTGGCGGACAGCCCGATCAGCGGCGCGCCGCGTACGCGCAGGGCGTGGATATGGCCGACGAGCTGTTCGACGCTGTCGCTGGCCAGCCAGCGTTTTTCCTGGGGCAACGCCTGCTGATCGAGGATCCACAGCCGGTTGTCGCGCAGTGTCAGACTGGTGGTGTTAAGAGGGCGCATAGCAGTTAAATCCTTGTTACGAGCGTATTGCATCTGTAACGCTATTCTGCCAACATGAATTTCGGATGTATAGATGTCCAAATGCCTTTACGTCTAAAAAAAACAAGATCCTGTTTGTCAGTGATACCAGAGGGGTTGAGATGTCGCTTTACCGTACCTTTACGGCAGCCGATGCCGTTGAATACGCCCGCCAGTTCGGACAGCTGGCCGATCCGCACACGCTGGTCAGCGCCGAGGAGATTGGCGACGGCAACCTGAACCTGGTGTTTAAAATCCGCGATCGGGAAGGCGTCAGCCGGCTTATCGTCAAGCAGGCGCTGCCGTACGTGCGCTGCGTCGGCGAGTCCTGGCCGCTGACGCTCGACCGGGCGCGCATCGAGGCGGAAACGCTGCTGACCCACGGCGAGTTCTGCCCGCGCCATACCGCGCGCGTAGTGCATCATGATGCGGAACTGGCGGTGATGGTGCAGGAAGATCTCTCCGACCACCAAATCTGGCGCCAGGCGCTGATCGCCGGGCATTATTATCCGCTGGCGGTCGGTCAGCTGGCGGAGTATCTGGCGCAGACGCTGTTCCACACCTCTGATTTTTACCAGGACGCGCAGCAGAAAAAGGCGCAGGTCAGCCGCTTTACCAATCCTGAGCTGTGCCAGATCACTGAAGACCTGTTTTTCAGCGATCCTTACTGCGACCACGAGCGCAACCAGTTTGATGAGGCGCTGTTGCCGCTGGTGCGCGAACTGCGCCACGACGCCACGCTGAAGCTGGCGGTCGCCGGGCTGAAGCACCGCTTTCTCAGCAAAGCCGAAGCGTTATTGCACGGCGACATTCACAGCGGGTCGATATTTGTCGCCGAAGGGCGGCTGAAGGCGATCGACGCTGAGTTCGGCTTCTACGGGCCGATGGGCTTTGACATGGGCACCGCGCTGGGCAACCTGCTGCTGAACTACTGCGGGCTGCCGGGGCTGCTTGGCCCGCGCGACGCCGCCGCCGGCCGCGAACAGCGGCTGCAGGACGTGCGTGAGCTGTGGCTGATTTTTGCCGATCGCTTTTTGGCGCTGTGCCAGCAAAAAACCGCAGACGCCGCGCTGGCGGCCTCCGGCTATGCCGAGCAGTTCCTGCAGCAGGTCTGGCAGGACGCGGTGGGCTATTGCGGCACCGAGCTGATTCGCCGCACCATCGGTCTGGCGCACGTCGCCGATCTGGATGCGATAGAGGATGCCGAGATGCGCGCGGAGTGTCAGCGTAATGCGCTGAGTCTGGGCCGGGCGCTGATCGTTAACGCGCCGCCGATAACCAACGTCGATGAACTGCTGGCGCGCATTCGCCAGTACAGTTAAGGGAACGGCGGCAGGAATAACAAAGGGGCGAAGATCGCCCCTTTTTCTCAGGAAGAGTACGCTTACGCCGCTTCAGTATGCTGGCGGCGTTTCTCCTGCGGCTGCGGCTTTTCCGGCTGCTGCGCCGCCAGCGCTTCCGGCGCGAAGTCATCGACGTTGATGGAACGCAGACGGCTCTCTTCGGCCTTGGTCAGGATGCGCGCTTCGTCATCGCTGATTTTGCCTTCTTCCAGCGCGCGCTGCGCCAGACGATCCAGCCGGGTGAACGGCAGGCTCTTGCCGGCTTCTTTACACAGGCGGGCGTGAATCGGCTCGGCGGCAATCACATCCTCCAACGCCTCTTCCAGCAGGCCGATTGGGTTATGCGCGCTGGCGGTCAGGTACTGGCCGCGCCCCAGACGGCTGCGGGTGGCGGAAGGCTGCTGCAGGATCTTCGCCAACTGATGATCCAGACGATCGGACGGCGCCTGGTGCACGCGGCCGAACGGCAGGATCACCAGCCGCAGCGCTCCGGCGATAAAGCGGTTCGGGAAGTTGCGCAGCAGATCGTCCAGCGCCTGTTCGGCCTGATGCAGACAGTCCTGCACGCCCCAGTGCACCAGCGGCAGATCGTCTTTCTGACGTCCTTCGTCTTCAAAGCGCTTCAGCGTGGCGGAGGCCAGGTACATCTGGCTGAGGATATCCCCCAAACGGCGGAGATCCGCTCGCGACGCTTCAGGTCGCCGCCCAGCACGCCCATGGAAACGTCCGACAGCAGCGCCAGGTTGGCGCTCAGGCGGTTCAGCTGCTGGTAGTAGCGGCGGTGGCGTCTTTGGTCGGCGAGAAGCTGGTGCGGCCGTTGGTCAGGCCGAGCCAGAAGCTGCGCACCTTGTTGCTGCCGACGTGGCCGAGGTGGCCGAACAGCGCCTGGTCGAAGCCGGCCAGATCGTTGTTCTGCGCCGCCGCCATTTCCTGCAGCACGTAAGGATGGCAGCGGATCGCCCCCTGACCGAAGATCATCATGGTGCGGGTCAGGATATTGGCCCCTTCCACGGTAATGGCGATCGGCGCGCCCTGGTAGGCGCGGGCCAGGAAGTTGGACTCGCCCAGCATAATGCCCTTGCCGCCGGCGATATCCATGGCGTCAATCGTTGACTGCTGGCCGCGGTGGGTGCAGTGATACTTGACGATAGCGGACAGCACCGCCGGTTTTTTCGCCCTGCACCAGCGCATAGGTAATCAGCGAGGCGGCGGCGTCCATCACATAGGTGTTGCCGGCGATGCGCGCCAGCGGCTCTTCGATCCCCTCCATCTTGCCGATGGCGATCTTGAACTGACGGCGGATATGGGCGTAGGCGCCGATGCCCAGCGCCAGCGATTTCACGCTGCCGGTAGAGTTGGAAGGCAGCGTGATGCCGCGGCCGACCGACAGGCATTCAACCAGCATGCGCCAGCCCTGACCGGCCATTTTCGGCCCGCCGATAATGTAGTCGATCGGCACGAAGACGTCGGTGCCGCGCGTCGGGCCGTTCTGGAACGGAATATTCAGCGGGAAGTGGCGGTTGCCGATTTCCACGCCCGGCGTGCTGGTCGGGATCAGCGCGCAGGTGATGCCCGGCGCTTCGTTGTCGCTCAGCAGGTGATTCGGGTCGTACAGTTTGAACGCCAGGCCGAGCACGGTGGCTACCGGCGCCAGCGTGATATAGCGCTTGTTCCAGGTCAGGCGCATGCCCAGCACCTGTTCGCCTTGCCACTCGCCCATGCACACGGTGCCAACGTCCGGGATGGCGCCGGCGTCGGAGCCGGCCTCAGGGCTGGTCAGCGCAAAGCACGGGATCTCTTCGCCGCGCGCCAGGCCCGGCAGGTAGCGGTTTTTCTGCTCTTCGGTGCCGTAGTGTTGCAGCAGTTCGCCCGGGCCGAGGGAGTTCGGTACGCCGACGGTGATCGCCAGAATGCCGGAGACGCCCGCCAGTTTCTGCAGTACGCGCGCCTGAGCGTACGGCGAGAACTCCAGCCCGCCGAACTCTTTTTTGATGATCATGGCGAAGAAGCGGTGCTCTTTCAGGTATGCCCACAGCTCCGGCGGCAGATCGGCCAGCTCATGGGTGATCTGGAAGTCGTTGGCCATCCGGCAGGCTTCTTCCACCGGGCCGTCGATAAACGCCTGCTCTTCGGCGCTCAGCTGCGGTTGCGGGTAGTTGTGCAGTTTGTTCCAGTCCGGCGCGCCGCGGAACAGGTCGCCTTCCCACCAGGTGGTGCCGGCGTCGATCGCCTCTTTCTCGGTGGTGGACATCGGCGGCATCACTTTGCGGAACGCTTTTAACGCCGGCGCGGACAGCCAGCCGCGGCGCAGCGAGGTGACGTTCAGCGGCAGCAGGATTACGGCCAGCGGCAGCAGCATCCAGAAACTCCACAGGCCGATGGCGCCCATGACGGCGGTATAGGCCAGCAGCAGCAGGCAGCTGAGCATCAGGCTTACCCGGTGGTAAAACAGCACGCTGATAAGCGCCAGTAAAACAACAATGCTAAGAACCATCATGATTACAGCTCCTAAGTCGTAAGAGGTCTGACCTGTTTGGTGTATAGATTGGTTTTAGTTCAGGCGATTGTTTTTATCAATGCATTTACACTTTAATTACAACTCAGGTCACAAACTGACAGCACCAAAGGTCAAAAAACGCGGGACGTCCTCAACCGATGCGCTGTTTAGCGCGCAGTGCTTCTCGGTTTTTCCCCGATCCGTTACACTGCAAGGCGGAAGATTGACGATAAAAAGAGGCTATCTCATGTACCACGACCTGATTCGCAGTGAACTGAATGAAGCGGCGGATACGCTGGCGAAATTTATCAGCGATGACGCCAACATCGACGCCATTCAGCGCGCCGCCGTTTTGCTGGCCGATTCCTTTAAAGCCGGCGGCAAGGTGATCTCCTGCGGCAACGGCGGTTCGCACTGCGACGCGATGCATTTCGCCGAAGAGCTGACCGGCCGCTACCGCGAGAACCGTCCGGGCTACCCGGCGATTGCTATTTCCGACGTCAGCCACCTGTCCTGCGTCAGCAACGACTTTGGCTACGACTACGTGTTCTCCCGCTACGTGGAAGCGGTGGGACGTGAAGGCGACGTGCTGCTGGGCATCTCTACCTCCGGCAACTCCGGCAACATCATCAAGGCGATTGAAGCGGCGCGCGCCCAAGGGATGAAAGTGATCACCCTGACCGGCAAAGACGGCGGTAAAATGGCCGGCTCCGCCGATGTGGAAATCCGTGTGCCGCACTTCGGCTACGCTGACCGCATTCAGGAAATCCACATTAAAGCGATTCATATCTTGATTCAGCTGATCGAAAAAGAGATGGTTAAGGCTTAAGGGCCTACGGGGGCCACGCGTCCCCCGTATTCATGATGTAGGGGCGCGCGGCGCCCACTATGAAGGAGTGGTTTTCGATGTGTGAACTGCTCGGGATGAGCGCGAATGTGCCGACCGATATCTGTTTCAGTTTTACCGGCCTGGTGCAGCGCGGCGGCCGCACCGGGCCGCATAAAGACGGTTGGGGCATCACCTTCTATGAAGGCAACGGCTGCCGCACCTTTAAAGATCCGCAGCCCAGCTTCAATTCACCGATCGCTCGTCTGGTGCAGGACTATCCGATTCAAGTCCTGCGCGGTGATCTCGCATATCCGCCAGGCCAACCGCGGCGAGGTGGCGCTGGAAAATACCCACCCGTTTACCCGCGAGCTGTGGGGACGCAACTGGACCTATGCGCACAACGGTCAGTTGAAAGGCTACCGCGGCCTGGAGACCGGCACCTTCCGTCCGGTCGGCCAGACCGACAGCGAATATGCGTTCTGCTGGCTGCTGCATCAATTGTCGCTGAAATACCCGCGTACGCCGGGGCAGTGGCCGGCGGTGTTTCGCTATATCGCACTGCTGGCGCAGCAGCTGCGCAGTAAGGGCGTGTTCAATATGCTGCTGTCGGACGGCCAGTACGTGATGGCGTTCTGCTCGACCAACCTGTACTGGATCACGCGTCGCGCGCCGTTTGGCAAGGCGACGCTGCTCGATCAGGACGTGGAAATTGATTTTCAGCAGCAGACCACGCCAACGACGTGGTCACGGTGATTGCCACCCAGCCGCTGACCGGCAATGAAACCTGGCACAAGATTGCGCCAGGCGAGTTTGCCTTATTTCACTACGGTGAGCGGCTGCTGTGACTGGCTGAACGGGTTGCTGGACTGCGCGCCGGTGCTGGTGCCGGTTGCCGGCTGCGTCGTTGAGGCGAACAGCGTATTCGACTGCCCGCCGCTCATCAGCGGCTGGCCCAGCACATACTGGCCGTTGGCGACGTGCACGGTCGGCGGCTGGTGGTTTTTGGCAAAGTAGTCGTAGCCCGGCTTCAGCTGACGCCAGAAGCTGGCGTAGACCGATGAGCGGTGGCGAATCATATTCTGCTCGGTCATGCGGAACGGATAGATGCTGATATCCACCAAGCGCTGGCCGTTGTTGAACGCCGCCTCTACATAGCGATAGATTTCATCCATATAGCCGTTGGTCATGGCGTAACAGCCGATGGATTTACATTCGCCGTGGATCATCAGATAGGCGCCGGAATAGCCCTGCGCGCGATCGTATTCATTCGGGAAGCCGATGTTAATCGCCCGATAATAGCGGCTATCGGGTTTCAGATGGCGTACGTCGACGCTGTAAAAGCCCTCGGGACTTTTAAAGTCGCCCTGAACGCGTTTCGGACCCAGTCCGCCGGAATAGTTGCAGATCGGAAAACTATTCACCAGACGGAACTCATTGCCCATCTTGGCGTAAAGTTCTAACGTCCGCTCTTCTTTAAATATCTGGATATAAACCGGCGAACCCATTAATTGCTGTTTAACAACCGGTGCTTCAGGTACCTGCTCGCTGGCGCTGCAGGCCGTGATCATCGGCATAGAAACCAGCATCGCAAATAACAGCGCGATTCTGCTCATTCAATTATTCCTGCTATACCCCGTCATAACGTCGCGCCATTCCCGTGCCGGCCATCCCGTTGCGCCCCCGCCGCGGGCCGTTGCCTGCTGCGGAACCGATATGCGGCCGCCCTCCTGGAGTGATTTGAATTATTCAGGGTAAATATTATATGTGCCGACGGTGAGTCACCGCCTGCGTGCCACTGACTTTTTGTTGCATTTACGCCACGCCAGATTACCAGCGTGTTGATATTTAGCAATATAGGATATGTATAAAAAAACTACAAAGCTCGATAAAAGTGAATTAACCGCCAATTTTTAACGATTTCTACGGAAAATAAGCAACAAATTAATTCCGTTTGCTTGACTCAGGTCACTGACGAATGGAGAAAAATGTTGCGAAAAATGTTAGCATCTTCGGCTTGATACCGCTGGGCTGTGGCCAGCGGGGCGGGTATTGGCAAGCAAGCCAACCGTGCGCGTTCAACGGCCGTTTCGCCAGCGATGAAGCAGCGTTACGCCGGTTGCAGGGTTGGCGAGGGAAGGGGGCGTCACTGACAATGGACATGCTGTTTTCTGCTCATAGCGTCAATACGCGAGAATTTATGTTGAATACGGTATCAGGTATTCAACCCGGAGGCGGCGTGTGGCGTCTCATCATCCTGGCATTGTCCGTACTGGCTCCGGCCACGACGACATGTGAAACCATAAAAACATCGTATAAATCCTATGATTAAAATCAGAAAAGGGTTAGACCTGCCGATAGCCGGGGCACCGACTCAGGCGATTCAGGACGGCCCGCATCTCAAGCATGTGGCACTGCTGGGGGAGGAGTATATCGGCATGCGTCCCTCCATGCTGGTGCAGGAGGGCGACAGCGTTAAGCTTGGTCAGGCGCTGTTTGAAGATAAAAAGAATCCCGGCGTGTTCTTCACCGCGCCGGCCGGCGGCAAGATTGTCGCCATCAACCGCGGCGAGCGCCGCGTCCTGCAATCGGTGGTGATCGCCGTTGACGACGACGCGCAGCAGGTGGAGTTCGCCCATTACTCGGCGGCCGATCTGGCGCAGCTGGAGCGTGGCATGGTGGAAGGTGAGCTGCTGAGCAGTGGTCTGTGGACCGCGCTACGCACCCGTCCTTTCAGCAAAACGCCGCACCCGGGCAGCACGCCGCGCGCCATTTTTGTCACCGCCATCGACACCCAGCCGCTGGCCGCCGACCCGCAGGTGATCATCGCCGATCAGCTGGCGGCGTTTAATGCCGGCCTGACGGTGCTGACGCGTCTGACCGACGGCAAGGTGCACGTCTGCCAGGCGGCCGGTGGTAAACTGTCCGGCGCCGATAACGCGCAAATCACCTATAACGAATTCGCCGGTCCGCACCCTGCGGGGCTAGTAGGCACTCACATTCACTTTATCGAGCCGGTGAGCATCAAGAAAACCGTGTGGCATATCGGCTATCAGGATGTGATCGCCATCGGCACGCTGTTCACCACCGGCAAGCTCGACACGCGCCGCGTGGTCGCCCTGGCCGGGCCGCAGGTGGAGCAGCCGACGCTGCTGCGCACCCGTCTGGGCGCCAGCCTGGAAGAGCTGACCGCCGGCCGCCTGAAAGCGGGCGAGAACCGTATTATCAGCGGTTCGGTGCTGAGCGGCGCGCATGCCGCGGGGCCGAAAGCCTATCTTGGCCGTTTCCATAGCCAGGTGTCGGTGCTGGAAGAGGGACGTGAAAAAGAGCTGCTCGGCTGGGTGCTGCCTTCGTCGAACAAGTTCACCATTACCCGCACCACGCTGGGGCACTTCCTGAAGAACAAGCTGTTCGCCTTCTCCACCAGCACCAACGGCGGCGAGCGCTCGATGGTGCCGATCGGCAACTACGAGCGGGTGATGCCGCTGGATATTCTGCCGACGCTGCTGCTGCGCGACCTGCTGGCGGGCGATACCGACAGCGCGCAGGCGCTGGGCTGCCTGGAGCTGGATGAAGAGGATCTGGCGTTGTGCACCTTTGTCTGCCCGGGCAAGTATGAATACGCTCCGGTGCTGCGCGACGTGCTGACCAAGATTGAGCTGGAAGGATAACCCATGGGCCTGAAGAATTATTTTGAGAAAATCGAGCATCACTTCACGCCGGGCGGCAAGCTGGAAAAGTGGTACCCGTTATATGAAGCCACCACCACGGTATTCTACACGCCGGGCACGGTGACGCACGGCGCTTCGCACGTGCGCGACGCCATCGACCTGAAGCGCATGATGATTCTGGTGTGGATGGCGGTATTCCCGGCGATGTTCTGGGGCATGTACAACGTAGGCCAGCAGGCGATTCCCGCGCTGCACCAGATGTACAGCGGCGAGCAGCTGCAACAGGTGCTGGCGGGCGACTGGCACTACGTGCTGGCGCAGTGGCTGGGCGCCTCGCTGGCGCCGGATGCCGGCTGGGTCAGTAAAATGGTGCTGGGGGCAACCTACTTTGTGCCGATTTACGCCGTGGTGTTTATCGTCGGCGGTTTCTGGGAAGTGTTGTTCTCCATCATCCGCAAACATGAGATTAACGAAGGCTTCTTCGTCACCTCGATTCTGTTTGCGCTGATCGTACCGCCGACGCTGCCGCTGTGGCAGGCGGCACTGGGGATCACCTTCGGCGTCGTGGTCGCCAAAGAGATCTTCGGCGGCACCGGGCGTAACTTCCTCAACCCGGCGCTGGCGGGGCGCGCATTTCTGTTCTTCGCCTACCCGGCGCAGATTTCCGGCGATCTGGTATGGACCTCGGCGGACGGCTTCTCCGGCGCAACCCCGCTGGCCCAGTGGAGCGCCGGCGGCGCGCAGGGGCTGAGCAACGTGGCGACCGGCCACTCCATCACCTGGATGGACGCCTTCCTCGGCAACATTCCAGGCTCGGTCGGTGAAGTCTCCACGCTGATGATCCTGATCGGCGGCGCGATAATCCTGTTTGCCCGCATCGCTTCCTGGCGCATCGTCGCCGGCGTGATGCTCGGCATGATCGCCGCCGCCTACCTGTTTAACGCGATCGGCTCCGACACCAACCCGATGTTCGCCATGCCGTGGTACTGGCATATGGTGCTGGGCGGTTTCGCCTTCGGCATGATCTTTATGGCGACCGACCCGGTTTCCGCCGCCTTCACCAACAAAGGGAAGTGGTGGTACGGCATCCTGATCGGCGTGATGTGCGTGTTGATTCGCGTGGTCAACCCGGCCTATCCGGAAGGGATGATGCTGGCGATCCTGTTCGCCAACCTGTTCGCGCCGCTGTTCGATTATCTGGTGGTGCAGGCTAACATCAAGCGGAGAAAAGCCCGTGGCGAGTGAAGCAAAAAATGACGGCATCGGTAAAACGCTGCTGGTAGTACTGTTGCTGTGTCTGGTGTGTTCAGTGGTGGTGGCGGGCTCCGCCGTCGGCCTGAAGTCCAAACAGCAGGAGCAAAAGCTGCTGGATAAGCAGCGCAATATCCTGGACGTGGCGGGGCTGCTGCAGCCGGCCATGCCCAGCGAGCAGGTAAAACAAACCTTTGATAAGCGTATCGAGGCGCGGCTGGTGGATCTGAACAGCGGCGACTTCGTGCAGGGCGATGCGGCATCGTTCGATCGGGCCGCTGCGCTGCGCGATAACGCCAAGAGCATCGCCTTGCCGGCGGCGCAGGATCCGGCGGGCATCAAACGTCGCAGCAACCAGGCGGAAATTTATCTGGTGCGCGATGAGGCCGGCGCGGTCAGCAAAATCGTGCTGCCGGTGTACGGCACCGGCCTGTGGTCGATGATGTACGCCTTTGTCGCCGTTGACGGCGACGGCGACACGGTCAAAGGCATCACCTACTACGACCAGGGGGAAACTCCGGGGCTGGGCGGTGAAGTGGAAAATCCGGCCTGGCGCCAGCAGTGGATCGGCAAGAAGCTGTTTGACGACGGCGGCAAGCCGGCGATCCGCGTGGTGAAAGGCGGCGCGCCCGCAGGGGATATTCACGGCGTGGACGGCCTGTCCGGCGCGACCCTGACCTCCAACGGCGTACAGCACACTTTTGATTTCTGGTTGGGCGAACACGGTTTTGGCCCGTTCCTGAAAAAAGTCCGTGAAGGAGCGCTGAAAAATGGCTGATTCCAAAGAGATTAAACGGGTCCTGCTGGGGCCGTTGTTTGACAATAACCCCATCGCCCTGCAGGTGCTGGGCGTCTGTTCCGCGCTGGCGGTGACCACCAAGCTGGAAACGGCGGTGGTGATGACCATTGCGGTAACGCTGGTGACGGCGTTCTCCAGCTTCTTTATTTCCCTGATTCGTCACCACATTCCCAACAGCGTGCGCATTATCGTGCAGATGGCGATTATCGCCTCGTTGGTTATCGTGGTTGACCAGGTGCTGCGCGCTTACGCGTTTGAAATTTCCAAGCAGCTGTCGGTGTTTGTCGGCCTGATCATCACCAACTGTATCGTGATGGGACGCGCCGAAGCCTATGCGATGAAGTCGCCGCCGATCGAAAGCTTTATGGACGGCATCGGCAACGGGCTGGGCTACGGCGTGATTCTGATCCTGGTCGGTTTCCTGCGTGAGCTGATCGGCTCCGGCAAGCTGTTCGGCGTGCCGGTGCTGGAAACGCTGCAGAACGGCGGCTGGTACATGCCGAACGGTCTGTTCCTGCTGGCGCCGAGCGCGTTCTTTATTATCGGCCTGCTGATCTGGGCGCTGCGCACGCTGAAGCCTGCGCAGGTTGAAAAGGAGTAATCGGCGATGGAACACTATATCAGTCTGTTTGTTCGCGCCGTTTTCGTTGAAAACATGGCGCTGGCGTTCTTCCTCGGCATGTGTACCTTCCTCGCGGTGTCGAAGAAGGTCTCTACCGCCTTTGGTCTGGGGATTGCCGTCACCATCGTGCTGGGCATCGCGGTGCCGGCGAACAACCTGGTCTACAACCTGATCCTGCGCGACGGCGCGCTGATGGATGGCGTGGACCTGAGCTTCCTCAACTTCATCACCTTTATCGGGGTGATTGCGGCGCTGGTGCAGATTCTGGAGATGATCCTCGATCGCTTCTTCCCGTCGCTGTACAACGCCCTCGGCATCTTCCTGCCGCTGATTACCGTGAACTGCGCCATCTTCGGCGGCGTGTCCTTCATGGTGCAGCGTGACTACAACTTCGCGGAATCCGTAGTGTACGGCTTCGGCTCCGGCACCGGCTGGATGTTGGCGATTGTGGCGATGGCGGGGATCCGCGAAAAACTGAAGTATGCCGATGTGCCGGCAGGGTTACGCGGTCTGGCATCACCTTTATTACCACCGGGCTGATGGCGTTGGGCTTTATGTCCTTCTCCGGGGTTCAGTTGTAATAACCCAGAGATAAAGGCGGAAAATTTATGGAAATTATTTTAGGCGTAGCGATGTTCACCTGCATCGTCATGGTGCTGGCGCTACTGATCCTGTTTGCCAAGTCCAAACTGGTGAACACGGGCGACGTGGCCGTTGAAGTCAACGGCGACCTGGATAAAAGCTTCCACGCGCCGGCGGGGGACAAGCTGCTCAATATGCTGTCCGGTCAGGGGATTTTCGTCTCCTCGGCCTGCGGCGGCGGCGGTTCCTGCGGCCAGTGCCGGGTGGTGATCAAAGAAGGCGGCGGCGATATCCTGCCGACCGAACTGTCGCATATCACCAAGCGCGAAGCGAAAGAGGGTTGCCGTCTGGCCTGTCAGGTCAACGTGAAGCAGAACCTGAAAATTGAGCTGCCGGAGGAGATCTTCGGCGTGAAGAAATGGGAATGCGAAGTCATTTCCAATGACAACAAAGCGACCTTTATCAAAGAGCTGAAGCTGAAGATCCCGGACGGTGAGGATGTGCCTTTCCGCGCCGGCGGTTTTATTCAGATTGAAGCGCCGGCGCACGATATCGGCTATGCCGATTTCGACGTGCCGGAAGAGTACCGCGGCGACTGGGACAAGTTTAACCTGTTCCGCTACCGCTCCAAGGTGGACGACACCACGGTGCGCGCGTATTCCATGGCGAACTACCCGGAAGAGAAAGGCATCATCATGCTGAACGTGCGTATCGCCACGCCGCCGCCGAACAATCCGGATGTGCCGCCGGGCATTATGTCGTCGTACATCTGGTCGCTGAAGCCGGGCGACAAGGTGACGATTTCCGGGCCGTTCGGCGAGTTCTTCGCCAAAAAGACCGACGCCGAGATGATCTTTATCGGCGGCGGCGCGGGTATGGCGCCGATGCGTTCGCATATTTTCGATCAGCTGAAACGTCTGCACTCGAAGCGCAAGATCACCTTCTGGTACGGCGCCCGCTCGCTGCGTGAAATGTTCTATGAAGATGACTTCAATCATCTGCAGGAAGAGAACGAAAACTTCACCTGGCACGTGGCGCTGTCGGATCCGCAGCCTGAGGATAACTGGACCGGCTACACCGGCTTTATCCACAACGTGTTGCTGGAGAACTACCTGAAGAACCATCCGGCGCCGGAAGACTGTGAGTTCTACATGTGCGGGCCGCCGATGATGAACGCCGCGGTGATCAAGATGCTGAAGGATTTGGGCGTTGAAGATGAAAACATCATGCTTGATGACTTTGGTGGCTAAATGCGCGCGTCAGCGATGAAAGGCTGGATAACGCTGGTGGCGCTTGGCGCCACCCTGCTGTTAAGCGGATGCGGCCGACGCAGGTGAACCTTGATGGTAAAACCATGGGGACCTCCTACTCGATCCGCTATCTGCCCGGCGACGATACGCCGTCGGCCAGCAAGATTCAGGCGGAGATCGACAAACGTCTGGAGCTGGTGAACGACCAGATGTCGACCTACCGGCCGGATTCGGAGCTGAGCCGCTTTAACCGCAGCCGCGCGGTCGACACGCCGTTCCCGTCTCCGCCGCGACGGCGCAGGTGGTCAGCGAAGCGCTGCGCATTAACCGCGTGACCGACGGCGCGCTGGACGTCACCGTCGGGCCGCTGGTCAACCTGTGGGGCTTTGGCCCGGAAGGGCGCAGAAGCCAGGTGCCGGACGCCGCAGAGCTGGCGCAGCGCCGCGCCTGGACCGGTATCGACAAGCTGGCGGTGCAGGGCAATGCGCTGGTGAAGCATATCCCGGAGCTGTATGTCGACCTGTCGTCAATCGCCAAGGGCTATGGCGTTGACGTGGTGGTGAACTACCTGCACTCCCAGCAGGTAAGAAACTACATGGTGGATATCGGCGGCGAGGTGCGCACCCGCGGTCTGAACGGCAAGGAGCAGCCGTGGCGGATTGCCATTGAGCGGCCGGCCAGCGGCGGGGAGCAGCGTGCGCAGCTGGTGATTCAGCCCGGTAATATGGCGATTGCCACCTCGGGTGATTATCGCAACTACTTCGAGCAGGACGGCGTACGCTATTCGCATACCATCGATCCGCGCAGCGGCCGGCCGATTGAACACCGTCTGGCGTCGATTACCGTGATCAGCCCGACCTGCATGACCGCCGACGGCCTGTCTACCGGGCTGGACGTAATGGGGCCGGAACGTGGCATGGCGCTGGCCAACCTGCTGGGGATCCCGGTCTATATGATCGTGAAAACCGACGACGGTTTTGAAGAGCGCTATTCCGAGGCCTTTAAACCGTATATGAATAAAATCCTGTGAGGCCGCTATGCTGACGGTATTTGTTGCCACCTTTGTGTTGTTTCTGCTGATTATCGGCGGCATGTCGCTGGGCTATGTGTTCAAACGCAAAAGCCTGCAGGGCAGCTGCGGCGGCATCACCGCGCTGGGGATGGAGAAAGTCTGCGACTGCCCGGAACCGTGCGATGCGCGCAAAAAGCGTCTGGCTAAAGAGGCGCTGCGCCGGGAACAGTTGGAAAAGCACCGCATTTTATAACCGTTCACTCTTATTCCGGGGCGCGGCTGCCGCGTCCCGATTCCTCTTCCGCCACTGCTGCGCCTGTTCGGGCGAATCCACCATCACCGCGTCAGCCCCCAACGTTTGCGCCTGCTGGTAAGCCTCCGGCGAGTTAATGCCGAATAACACAATCCGCGCCGGACCCTGCGAACGGAAACAGGCATTGATTCCTCATCCCAGCTGAGCTGCGCCTTGGAGCGTCCTTCGCCAGCGTGTATTTCTCCACCACCTCGACTTCGCGCGTCAGCTCCAGCCCGTACCAGCGGGGCGTCGCGTCGTGCGGCTGCAGCTGGCAGCGGTGCGCCATGGCGACGTTAGCCAGCAGGCTGCGGGTTTCATCACGGCTGACAAAGCGCGCGATCTGCGGCGGTAGCGCCTGCAGGTAGCGGGCATCGGTGGAATAGATCCGGGTGCGCGCCAGCGCGTGCTGCTCTTCCAACGTCGTCAGCAGCGCGTCGGCGAAGCGGGCCGGATCGGCGTCCGGCGACTTGATGTCCAGATAGAAGGTGGCGTGCGGAAAGGTTTGCAGCACCGTTGCCAGCCGGGGAATGCCGATGCCCTGGGCACGGTACGGTGGCCGTCGCCACGGGTGTAGGCCCAGCCGGCATCCGTTTGCGCCAGTTGTGCTGCGCTATAGGCGGAGACCGGGCCGCGGGCGTTAGTGAGTGCTTGCAGATCGGCAGGGCGATAGAGAACGACCACCCCGTCTTTACTCAGCTGCAGCGTGATCCACACGGCGTCGGCGCCGTTAGCCAATGCGCTGCGGATGGCCGGCACGGTATTTTCCGGCGCATCGGCGGTGCCGCCGCGGTGGGCGATAATGGCCGGTTGCGACGCGGCGACGGCGTTATACAGCGGGGCGCACAGCAGTAGCAGCAGTGCGGGCAGGGCGCGGAGAAGCGGCATGAGAACGTTCCTGAAATTGACCTGGCGTTATTATACGGCTGAAAAATGACGTTTTTTTTAACCTCCGCCGTCTGTATTCGGAGATTGCCTAGGCCCGTCTTGAGAGTGCGCAATTTTGCTGTATACTTATCCAGTATTGTTGGAGGGCGCGATGCGTAAAATCATTCATGTCGATATGGATTGCTTCTTTGCCGCAGTGGAAATGCGCGACAATCCCAGCCTGCGGGATATTCCGCTGGCGATCGGGGGGCAGTGCCGAACGGCGTGGCGTGATCAGCACCGCCAACTATCCGGCGCGCCGCTACGGCGTGCGCAGCGCGATGTCGACCGCCATGGCGCTGAAACTGTGCCCGCAGCTGACGCTGCTGCCGGGGCCGCATGGCGGCTTATAAAGAGGCGTCGCTGCATATCCGCCAGATCTTCGCGCGCTATACTTCGCTGATTGAGCCGCTGTCGCTGGATGAAGCCTATCTGGACGTGACCGACAGCCCGCAGTGCAACGGTTCGGCCACGCTGATGGCGGAGGAGATCCGGCAGGCCATTTTTGATGAACTGCAGCTGACCGCCTCGGCCGGCGTGGCGCCGATCAAGTTTCTGGCCAAGATCGCCTCCGATCTGAATAAGCCCAACGGGCAGTATGTGATCCCGCCGGCGCAGGTGGGCGCCTTTCTGCAACAGCTGCCGCTCGGCAAAATCCCCGGCGTGGGCAAGGTGACCGCCAAGCGGCTGGAAGAGCTGGGGCTGCACACCTGCGCCGACGTGCAGCGTTACGATCTGGCCGCGCTGCTCAAGCGCTTCGGCAAGTTCGGCCGGGTGCTGTGGGAACGCAGTCAGGGCATTGACGAGCGACAGGTATCGTCGGAGCGCTGCGTAAATCGGTCGGCGTGGAGCGTACGCTGGCGGAGGATATCCACGACTGGGCGGAGTGCGAAGCGCTGATTGTCGACAAACTCTACCCCGAACTGGAAGCGCGCCTGCGTAAGGTAAAACCCGATCTGCATATTGCCCGCCAGGGGTAAAACTGAAGTTTCAGGATTTCCAGCTGACAACGCAGGAGCACGTCTGGCCGGTGCTGAACCGGGAGGATTTGCTGCGGTGGCGCAGCAGGTGTGGCGCGAGCGGCGCGAAGGGCGCGGCGTCCGGCTGGTGGGGCTGCATGTGACGCTGCTGGATCCGCAGATAGAACGGCAGCTGCTGCTGCCGTGGGATGGCTAGGCCGGAGAACCCGGCCCTGATGCGTTATCAGTCGCGTTCCGGAATGGCTTTCAGCAGTTCGGTCAGCAGCTGCCAGTACAGACCGACGCTTTCAATCTGCACCTGCTCGTCCGGCGAATGCGGCCCGGTGATGGTCGGCCCGATGGAGACCATATCCATATCCGGGTACGGTTTTCTTGAACAGTCCGCACTCCAGACCGGCGTGGATCACCATAATGTTCGGCGTCTTGTTAAACAGGCGCTGGTACAGTTCGCGCACCAGATGCATCACCGGAGAATCGGCGTCCGGCTGCCAGCCCGGGTAGCCGCCTTTCGGCTCTACTTTGGCGCCTGCCAGCTGGCCCAGCGCGGTCAGCATTTCCACCACGTAGTCTTTGCCGCTGTCGATCAGCGAGCGGATCAGGCAGATGATTTCCGCTTCGCTGTCGCTGGTGGTGACCACGCCGAGGTTCAGCGAGGTTTCCACCACGCCCTGCACCGCGTCGCTCATGCGGATCACACCGTTCGGCGTGCCGTTCAGCAGCGCCAGGAAACGCTTTTGGCTGTCGGCGGTCAGCGCCTGCTGCGCGCTGTCGCTTGGCTCCAGCAGTACGGTGATGTTTTTCTCTTTCGCCGCCAGTTCGTTCTGCAGCGTCGTCAGGAACGCCTGGCTCAGCGCCTTCAGCGTGGCAACCTGGTCCGCGGCGACCGCGACGGTGGCAAAGGCCTCACGCGGGATGGCGTTGCGCAGCGTGCCGCCGTTCAGCTCCAGCAGACGCAGGCCAAGCTGCGGGGCATGGGCGAACAGGAAGCGGGCCAGCAGCTTGTTGGCGTTGCCGAGGCCCAGATGGATATCCGCGCCGGAGTGGCCGCCTTTCAGGCCCTTGATGGTCAGCTTCAGCGTCTGGTAGCCGGCCGGCAGCGCTTCACGCTGCAGCGGCAGGGTGGTGATAAAATCAATCCCGCCGGCGCAACCCATGTAGATCTCGCCTTCTTCTTCCGAATCGGTATTGATCAGGATATCCGCCTGCAGCCAGTTCGGCTGCAGACCGAATGCGCCGTCCATGCCGGCTTCTTCGGTCATGGTCAGCAGCACTTCCAGCGGGCCGTGCTCAACGCTGTCATCCGCCAGTACCGCCAGTGCGGAAGCCATGCCGATGCCGTTGTCCGCGCCCAGCGTGGTGCCGCGCGCCTTGACCCACTCACCGTCGATATACGGCTGGATCGGATCCTTGGCGAAGTCGTGTACGGTGTCATTGTTTTTTTGCGGCACCATATCCAGGTGCGCCTGCAGCGCGACCGGCTTACGGTTTTCCATGCCTTTGGTGGCAGGCTTGCGCAGCAGGATGTTGCCGACCTGGTCGCGTTCGGCGTGCAGGTTTTTCTCTTTGGCCCAGTCGAGGATATGCTGCGCCAGCGCTTCTTCATGGTAAGAAGGGTGCGGGATTGAGCAGATTTTAGCGAAAATGTCCCACAGCGGCTGTGGTGAAAGTTGAGACAATTCAGACACGTTGAGTCTCCTGTTGACGGCGTTTCCGGCTCGGATGGCGGAAGCCGTGCGGTTAAGTTAAGGGCAATGCCCGGCGGAGATAAACGCGTGGCCGGGACGGCTGCCGTTAGCGTGGCTAGTGTGTGCCGCGTCGGCACGATAGTCAGAGAATATCATTTTATTGGCGCCGGTGCGCGCGTGCTATCGCACTGCATAATCGACAAAAGGGCGCGGTTTTATAGGAAGTTGCCGACTTTTACAGCATCAATTACCAGAAGAGCCTGGTAAGGAATTCGCGATGAATTCCTCGGTTCAACTGGTATTCAGCGCGCCCAATCTCTATAATCTCGCGCAACCTTTTTTCCCCTGAACACTTGAGTAAGCCGATTTTACACTGGCTGGGACACCTTTTATGAGCGAAAAATACGTTGTTACCTGGGATATGTTGCAAATGCAAGCGCGCAAACTGGCGCATCGCCTGCTGCCGGCTGAAAAATGGACCGGCATTATCGCGGTAAGCCGCGGCGGCCTGGTGCCGGCAGCGCTGCTGGCGCGCGAACTGGGGATTCGCCACGTCGATACCGTCTGCATTTCCAGCTATGACCACGACAACCAGCGCGAGATGAAAATCCTCAAGCGCGCTGAAGGTGACGGCGAAGGTTTCATCGTAGTTGACGATCTGGTGGATACCGGCGGCACCGCGAAAGCCATTCGCGAGATGTACCCGAAAGCCCACTTCGTCACCATTTTCGCCAAGCCGGCCGGACGTCCGCTGGTGGACGACTATGTGGTCGACATCCCGCAGGATACCTGGATCGAACAGCCTTGGGATATGGGCGTTAGCTTCCTGCCGCCTATCGGCGGCCGCTAAGCGCCTGACCGCAGCAACGCCCGGTAATGCGGGCGTTGTCATTTCCCGCCTTTATTTTTGTAAATTCCCGCCGTTTTTTTCCTGCCGTCCGGCGCTGCCTTTCCGCCGTTATTACCAATAAACGGATTAGTTATCAGTGCGCTAGCGGATGTCGTCGCCGCAGTGAAGCGTAAAATTAACGCCTATTTAACAATGAGATAGTTTGGTTTCCCGCGCCAGAGTTAGGTACACTACGGGTAGTCATCAGGCCGTTTTCGCCTGCGTCCGATTTACGGAGGCTGTTGTTACCATGGCACAAGCCAACCTTTCCGAGATTTTATTCAAGCCCTCATTCAAGCACCGCGAGACGTCGACGCTGATCCGGCGTGCGCCGCACGCCCGTTCCGCCACCATGCACTCGCCGCTGGAAGGCGACACCGCCAATAACTGGTACCGCATGCTTAACCGCCTGCTGTGGGCGTGGCGCGGCGTGGACGCGGTGGAGATCGTGGAGGTGCTGTCGCGCATTGCCGCCTCTGCGGCGGAGCACAGCGACGAGCGCCTGCTCGATACCGTGGTCGGCTACCGCAACGGCAACTGGATTTACGAGTGGGTGCATCAGGGCATGCAGTGGCAGCAGCGCGCGCTCGAGCAGCAGGATCCGCTGCTGGCGGGCAAACACTGGCTGCGCGCCGCCAACTTTTACAGCATCGCCGGCTATCCGCACCTGAAAGGCGATGAACTGGCGGAGCAGGCCGAAGTGCTGCCAACCGCGCCTATGAGGAAGCGGCGCTGCTGCTGCCGTATCAGCTCAAGGAGCTGGAGTTCAAGATTGACGGCGGCAGCCCGATCACCGGCTTCCTGCATATGCCGGAGCAGGGCAAGGCGCCGTTCCCGACGGTGCTGATGTGCGGCAGCCTTGATACGCTGCAGACCGACTATCACCGCCTGTTTAACGACTATCTGGCGCCGCTGGGCATTGCGATGCTGACCATCGATATGCCGTCGATCGGCGCTTCCGCCAAATGGAAGCTGACGCAGGATTCCAGCTTCCTGCACCAGCAGGTGCTGAGCCAGCTGCCCGGCGTGCCCTGGATAGACCATCAGCGGGTGACCGCCTTCGGCTTCCGCTTTGGCGCCAACGTGGCGGTGCGGCTGGCATATCTGGAGCCGCAGCGCCTGCGCGGCGTCGCCTGCCTGGGGCCGGTGGTGCACGGCGTGCTGTGCGATGCCCGCAACCAGCAGCAGGTGCCGGACATGTATATGGACGTGCTGGCCAGCCGGATGGGCATGGCCGACGCATCCGATCACGTGCTGAAAATGGAGCTGAACCGCTACTCGCTGAAAATGCAGGGCCTGCTCGGCCGTCGTTGCTACACGCCGATGCTGTCCGGCTTCTGGGAACAGGACCCGCTCAGTTCGAAAGCGGAATCGCAGCTGATCGTTTCTTCCTCACTGGACGGTAAACTGCTGGCGATCCCGCGCGCGCCGATTTACCGCAGCTTCCATCAGGCGCTGCAGCAGATGAGCCGCTGGCTGCACGACAAAATGCGTTAAATAGTTGCTAATTTTTAACAGTTTGTTAAAAAGAGGGGTCTACATTAAGGAGGTTGAAGTATGACGTTACCGAGTGGTCACCCTAAAAGCCGACTAATGAAACGATTTGCCAGCTTGGGGCCGTACCTGCGTGAAGGGCAAT
The DNA here is from genome assembly GCA_901472405.1 of Serratia rubidaea. Classification (GTDB taxonomy): domain Bacteria; phylum Pseudomonadota; class Gammaproteobacteria; order Enterobacterales; family Enterobacteriaceae; genus Serratia_B; species Serratia_B rubidaea. The sequence goes on from LR590463.1 coordinate 998,458, forward strand.
GTGAGAACGACCGGTTTTTCTTTGACTGTCTGGCCGTATGCGTCAACGTGAAACCCGCGCCGGAGAAGCGAGAGTTCTGGGGCTGGTGGATTGAGCTGCAGGCGGACGATACGCGTTTTACCTATACCTATCAGTTCGGGCTGTTTAATAAAGAAGGTGTATGGCAGCCGGAAAAGATTAAAGATTCTGAAGTAAAAGGCAAGCTGGAAACCACGCTGCGGGATTTCCATCAGCGTTTGACGGAGCTGCTGAACGGGATGGAGCTGTCGCTGGAACCTGCTGACGATTTTAACGAGCAGCCGATCAAACTTTCTGCTTAGGCGGTTTCCCCGGCAATTGCACTGAATTCGCGTTGTGCCTGTTGGCATAACGCGTCTCTCCTGATACAAAGACCTCTGCACTTCTTCTATTTCAACGGCGAATGATTATGAACGGCAGCCAGACATTGGTTGTGAAATTGGGCACCAGCGTGTTGACCGGCGGATCGCTGCGTCTGAACCGCGCCCATATTGTCGAGCTGGTGCGCCAGTGCGCACAGCAACATGCTGCGGGTCACCGCATTGTTATTGTCACCTCCGGGGCGATTGCTGCCGGGCGTGAGCATCTGGGCTACCCCGAGCTGCCCGCCACCATCGCTTCGAAACAGCTGCTGCGGCGGTGGGGCAGAGCCGCCTGATCCAGCTGTGGGAGCAGCTGTTTTCGATTTACGGCATCCACGTCGGGCAGATGCTGCTGACGCGCGCCGATCTGGAAGACCGCGAACGTTTCCTTAACGCGCGCGACACCATGAACGCGCTGCTGGATAACCGCATCGTGCCGGTGATCAATGAGAACGACGCGGTTGCCACCGCGGAGATCAAAGTCGGCGATAACGACAACCTGTCGGCGCTGGCGGCGATTCTGGCCGGCGCAGACAAACTGCTGTTGCTGACCGACCAGCCGGGCCTGTTCACCGCCGACCCTCGCAACAACCCGCAGGCGGAGCTGATTCGTGAAGTGCACGGCATTGACGATGCGCTGCGGGCGATTGCCGGCGACAGCGTTTCCGGCCTGGGCACCGGCGGGATGGGCACCAAACTGCAGGCGGCCGACGTGGCCTGCCGCGCGGGTATCGACGTGGTGATCGCCGCCGGCGGCAAGCCGGGCGTGGTGGCCGACGTGATCGACGGCAACCCGGTAGGCACCCGTTTCCACGCGCTGGAAGCCCCGCTGGAGAACCGTAAGCGCTGGATCTTCGGCGCGCCGCCGGCCGGCGAAATCACCGTGGATGACGGCGCGGTTGACGCCATTATGGCGCGCGGCAGCTCGCTGCTGCCGAAGGGCATCCGCGAGGTGAAGGGGGACTTCTCCCGTGGCGAAGTGATCCGCATCCGCAACCTGGCGGGGCGCGATCTGGCCCACGGCGTCAGCCGCTACAACAGCGACGCCATGCGCATGATTGCCGGACATCACTCGCAGCAAATCAGTGATATTCTCGGTTATGAATACGGCCCGGTGGCCGTGCACCGCGACGATATGATCGTAAGTTAAGGAGTAAGCATGCTCGAGCAGATGGGGAAGGCCGCCAAGCAGGCTTCCTGGCAACTGGCGGTGCTCAGCACGGCGCAAAAGAATCAGGTGCTGTCGGTGATGGCCGACAGACTGGAAGCCGACAGCGACATCATTTTACAGGCTAACCAACAGGATATGGCGCAGGCGCGCGCCAGCGGGATGAGCGAAGCCCTGCTGGACCGCCTGCTGCTGACGCCGGCGCGCCTGACGGCGATCGCCAACGACGTGCGGCAGGTGTGCCGCCTGAACGATCCGGTCGGCCAGGTGCTGGACGGCAACCTGCTGGACAGCGGCCTGAAGCTGGAACGTCGCCGCGTGCCGCTGGGCGTGATCGGCGTAATTTATGAGGCGCGGCCTAACGTCACCATCGACGTCGCCAGCCTGTGTCTGAAAACCGGCAATGCGGTGATCCTGCGCGGCGGTAAAGAGACGCACCACACCAACCAGGCGACGGTGAAGGTGATCCAGCAGGCGCTGGAGCAGTGCGGCCTGCCGGCGGCGGCAGTACAGGCGACCGACAGCCCGGACCGGGCGCTGGTGAACGAGCTGCTGCGGATGGATCGCTATGTGGATATGCTGATCCCGCGTGGCGGCGCCGGCCTGCACAAGCTGTGCCGCGAACAGTCCACCATTCCGGTGATTACCGGCGGTATCGGCGTGTGCCATATCTACGTTGACGACGATGTGGATTACGACAAGGCGCTGACGGTGATTGAAAACGCCAAAATTCAGCGCCCCAGCGCCTGTAACTCGGTGGAAAACGCTGCTGGTGAACCGCAGCATTGCCGACAGCTTCCTGCCGGCGCTCAGCGCCCGCATGGCGGAGGCCGGCGTGACGCTGCACGCCAGCGACAGCGCGATGCCGCTGCTGCAGGGCGGCCCGGCGCAGGTTACCGCGGTGAAGGCGGAAGATTACGAAGACGAGTGGCTGTCGCTGGACCTGAACGTGACGCTGGTGGAGGATATCGACCAGGCGATTGAGCATATCCGCAGCCACGGCACCAACCACTCCGACGCTATCCTGACGCGTTCGCTGCGCAACGCCGAGTACTTTGTCCGCGCGGTGGACTCTTCGGCGGTGTACGTCAACGCCAGCACCCGCTTTACCGACGGCGGCCAGTTCGGCCTGGGGGCGGAAGTGGCGGTCAGCACGCAGAAGCTGCACGCCCGTGGCCCGATGGGGCTGGACGCGCTGACCACCTATAAGTGGATCGGCTACGGTGACGATCTGGTGCGCGGCTGACGCGTAACCCAGCGGTTAACCAAGACGGCGGGGCGCAGCAGCTGCGCCCCGTTTATTTTGGCCGCCAACGCCGGATTTAGCCCACAATAAGTATACGGTTGATGAGATATTCAGCGAACGATTAGCCGCCTATTGACTCATCGCCGGCTTTTGGCATAAGTTGTTCAACGCACGCCGATCTGCCCGCAGATCCACCCCCTCAAAGCCGATATAGCTCAGTTGGTAGAGCAGCGCATTCGTAATGCGAAGGTCGTAGGTTCGACTCCTATTATCGGCACCATTCAACGTCTCCCAAGTCTACTAAAGTTCACTGAACCCCCAATCTGTTTTGGCAACATTAATAGCTTTTATCTTAATTTATCATCAATAGAAGTCGGCAACGGCCACTATGAACTATCTGGTTCAATGGAAGGTCAACAACAATTTATTTTGACCGTTGCGGCAAAATTACAAGCTGTATTAGTTTCCTGATTTATTTTAATGAAATGGGCGCATCTTGCGCCCTGTAGAGCATTTATATTGTCAATGGTTGAGGGTGCTTTTAGATACCAGAACACTGTGACGTCACTTACAGAACACTCATCGCTCGATGCGTCATTTTGCGTGATCACTTCGTATTCTTTCCCATTTTTATCATGGAATACAAAGTGATAAATTTGTGTGTACTCTCCCTTGTCATGCTTCTCAATAGCCAGCAGCTTGGATTCTGTTTTCGTCTCGTCCAATATCTGCGATATCAACAATTTTTTCATTTTTCATCCAGACTTCGGCCATGTTCATCGGCCATGATGTGCAGCCGGGGGATGCTGCTCCGGCAGAGATGGCGAACATCAGCCCGGCAATCAGTAAAAGTTTTATTCATTGAATCACCTCAAGGTATCTGTCGTTACTGGCCCATATTTCTTGTCGCGTTCGTAGCGGCATTATAATGCATACAGATAGACTCTGTCTCTGCTAGGTCATATATATAAAGTACTTGGTGAGTATTCAGGGTATTTAGTTTCGTTTCTCAGCCACCTAATAGCACCGATCCTTCCTATTCTGTTCTATTCTCAGAAGATTACCACAAAGAATAGTTAACCAAAAAGTATTGTTTTATTATCTGTTTTTTAATTATGCTAAATGAATTTGGTTAGTGGTTGGATTTATTCGTTAGCTTTAATAGCTGAGGTAAATGTAACTCGTAGTATGGTCATTATGGATGGTACTCATCGATGATTATATTTTTGAATGTTCTAAGTTGAATCTTGTATGTGCGAACATATTAAAATAGAATTTTCCTTAATTAAAGATTGATTTTCTGGGTAATTTACTTAATGGGAATTAGCTGGTAGATACTCCTGTTCGGTGAGTAATGGAATGTACGATGATAAGGATTTCTACCTATGGCCGCATTACAATTCCCTTGTGTTATATTTAAAACTAAAAAGATAATGGATGACTATGCTGCAGACGATATGCAGTATGGGGATTTGTCAGAGTCTCAACTGAAAAAGAATTTTAATTTGCTAGATGTTTCTGCTAGAGCTAATCCTTACACGTTGACTAAAATATCTCCGTTTACCCACTCCCATTCGATGTTTCCTATCATGCGTGGGGAGGGAGAAAAGTTAACCAAACAGGCATGTACAAAAATTCTTTTTGATGAGTTCCGTTATCTATCAAGTATCTTCGCACTTTATGGTCCTTATAAATACTTGATTGAGAATATGATAACTCATATGCAGAATGGTAACGGGGCGCCGTTCAGTAGTCTACATTTAAATGCCGCATTAAAAGAGCAGATACTTACCGATAGAACAGAAAATAGTACACTTCTATTACTAAAAAATGCTTTTGACTATTATATTGATTGGAGTAATAAGTGTTATCCTATGGAATCACTGAGTGAGGTGAAGGGAGCGATTCTTAGAGGTAAATTACCCAAGTTTAACAGGTTTCAAGATAATTTTAATGGTATGGGGATAACAGTTCATGACATTTGGTCTATGCACATCACGATAAAGTCACTATCTTTTGATAATGATCGTTATCGTGCTGTAGTACACTACAGAGCACAAGATCACTTTGGGTTAGACAGTAACGATATTTTGAATGCGAAATTTAAACAGTTTCGTTTTTTTCGTATCTGGTTTGTGTTACAACATTATAACCAGTTTGGTTTCAGACCATTTATGACTAATATGGAAACTACAGTAGAGATCTGCGGGGAACGAAATGCAAGTAAAAAATAAAAATCTGCTCTATATACTGGCAATGATTGCCTTTCTCCTTGTTGGCTCTTTCTTTTGGTTCTCGCTGCGTACGGTTGAAATTTTCGCTGTTCATGAAAATGATAATTTTAGTGATGTTTTGGTCAAAGAATTTCCTCTCACGGACCACGGAAAAATAAACTGGTGGCTGAACAATAAAGCCATGCTAAAGGAGCGCTTTAACATTCCCAAGCGGCAAGTTACGGCAGTTTTACCATAACCTTCTGGGACTTTGGTAACGGTTATCAAGAAGAAGGTAAATATGACAGGCTGTGCTTTGATGATATGAAAACTAAGAATAATTGTATCGATAAAAACCCCTGTTTTCCGTTAGACAGATCAAGAACGATCGCCTGCTCTTTATTACATATGATGGACGTTATTCACTGAACGATAAGGGAGAAGTGGTCAAGATTAAGCGTGAATATGATTAAACATCTTTCTTTATGTTTTTTGTTTGTCCTTCTAACGGGATGTGGCGGCGATAGGCTTACTTTTCATCAGGAGGGTGATGCTACCGTAGATAAAAACCGCATATGCATAACTTCTACTCCTGGGAATACGCTGGAGTATTACTCATTAACATCATCAGAAAATAATTATGAAAAACCACTGGCGATGAAGGATGGGATCGTAAAGAGATATCCTGATACCTGTATTCCATTCTTATTGAAGAAGAGTACGAGCTATGAGCTTATCTACGCACTTAGTGACCAGCATTACCGATTTGAATTTATAACCGATGATCATAAAAAGGTAACAAAAACATACGGCAAACCATAGTATATCCGGTGTTTTCCAGGGGGGGGGTAGTATTGAAAAGGGTTGTCATAGGAGATAGCTTTCATGTTAGACAGGAACGTTACACAGAGAGTTTATATGGCGTCCAGTGTTGGAATTATTAGCTGCTGTTAAGCCATACATGGAGGAGGTAATGAAAGTAAGGCATAATATTTTACGCTATGCATCATTATTGCTGGTTGGTTGCATGCTTGTCGGATATGCGATCTCTTTATCGTTACGCACGGCAGAGATTGCTGCAGTTCATACTAATGATAACTTCAGTGACGTCTTGGTGACCAATTTCCCGCTAACTGACAAAGGTAAAATAAACTGGTGGTTGGCGAATAAGAATAAGTTAAGTGAAAACTATGGTATACCTACCCCATCTCCTGATTCTGGGCGTTTCTCCATTACTTTTTGGGATTTTAGTGACGATTATAAAAAGAAAGAAAAATACGACAGGCTTTGTTTTCCTGAGATGAAGAAAGATGTGAACTGCATTGAAAAAGATGCCGTGCTTATTGTGAGTAATAACCGTGCGGGGAGTGTATTTTTCACCGTGAATAATGGGCGGTATATGATAAAAGATAATAGCGACATTGTGAAACTGAAAGGGTGGTAACGACTGTTATATCACGGAACATATATGGTTGATATGGACGTGATAAAGTAAAAATGCAACGAGAGGGTTTATCTTAATTATGGGGTTTCTTACAGGAATAAAAATACTGGCCAAACACGACCAGTATTTTCATTAACTGCGCGTTAGCCTAAGACCAGCCTCCACTTGCCGCTGTCTTTGATAAACTGTAACGTGCTGATGGTTTTCGATATGCCTACCAGCGGCATTTTGGTTTCCATTTCTACTTCACAGCTGTATTTTGTATCTCCGGATTTTGAACAGGATATTTTTCTGGCAGAAACAAGGGAGATTCTATTGCTTTCTTCTTTAGCAAGTTCACCAATCAGTTCTTCGCGCTGTTTATTGCTTTCATCGTAAGACTCTTGTATCGCTTTGGTGATGTCACTCTCTGAAGGCTCAGATGAACAGCCTGATAACAAAAATGCCATGCCCAACATGCCGGCAGTCATTATTTTCTTCATTAAATATTCCCTTTTTGAATGATGCAATCTAATTTATTGATATTTTAAATGGCTACTGTTAATCCCGTTTATAGCCTTCCGTAGTATACTTGCGCTTAAGTGTTTTTCACTTGCTTTTTGACATCGCAAGGCTGTTTTTATGCTCTGCTTCAGAGCGCAACGCTGTTATTTATCCGTTTTGATAGGAAAAGATTTATATATATTATGATTAAGGACTGCGGATATATGTCCTGATTTGTTATCATGGCAAGGCCCGTTGTTATTTTTTCCGCGCGTTTATCAGCACATGTCGGTTGTGGCATGCCGAACGGCGGCGGAGAAGCGGGCGCAAGGACAGCGGCTGAGCGCCTTGTTCAGCCCATTTTATGGAGATTTCACCGTTATGCATCGCCTCAAGCGTCCCGGCCGCGTCGGCCGCTACCTGCTGGTTTTTTTCACGCTGCTGGTGCTTTGTCCGCTGGCCTATAGCTGGCTGATGGCGCGCTTTGGCTACGGCGATCCGCCGGCGCAGCGCGCCGCGGCAGAGCAGATTGACCAGGTGCTGATTCGCAAGGCGTCGCGCACGCTGAGCCTGCTGAAGGATAATCAGGTGGTGGCCAGCTATTCTGTCGCGCTCGGCGGCGCGGCGGACGGCGGCGCTAAAATGCGCGAGGGCGATCAGAAAACGCCGGAAGGCGACTACAGCATCGACTGGCGCAATTCCCGCTCCAAGTATTATCTCAGCCTGCATATCTCTTACCCGGATGCTGACGATAGCGCACGGGCCAAAGCGGGCGGTTATTCTCCGGGCAGTCATATTATGATCCACGGCCAGCCCAACGGCTGGGGATGGCTGGCGCCGCTGCTACAGCGTCTGGACTGGACCGATGGCTGCATTGCGGTGACCAACGCCGAGATGAAGGAGCTGTGGTCGCTGGTGCCGACCGGTACGCCGGTGCGTATTGAGCCGTAAACCGACGGGGGCGTGCGGCGCTCCCTTGCCCGGTGACGAAAAATATTCCCGGCTGTGGCATGATACTGCGGACCACTTTGGAATCAGGGGATGAATGTGAAACCGGTAACGCTATACGATGTCGCAGCGCACGCGGGCGTCTCTTATCAGACCGTCTCCCGCGTCGTTAATCAGGCCAACCACGTTTCCGCCAAAACCCGTGAGAAAGTTGAAGCCGCGATGGCGGCGCTCAATTACATTCCCAACCGCGTCGCCCAGCAGCTGGCGGGCAAGCAGCTGCCGCTGATCGGCGTCGTTACCGCCAACCTGGCGCTGCATGCGCCGTCGCAGATTGTCGCCGCCATTAAGTCCCGCGCCGATCGCGTCGGCGCCGGCGTGGTGGTCGGCATGGTGGAACGCAGCGGCGTAGAGGCGTGTCAGGCGGCGGTGCACAACCTGCTGACGCAGCGGGTCAACGGGTTGATCGTTAACTACCCGCTGGATGAACAAGACGCCGTTGCGGTGGCCGCGGCCTGCGGCAATGTGCCGGTGGTGTTCCTCGATGTCTCCGATAGTTATCCCGTTAACAGTATTATTTTCTCCCATGACGACGGCGCGCGGCTGGGGGTTGAGCACCTGCTGCAGCACGGTCATCAACGCATTGCGCTGCTGACGGGGCCGCTGACTTCCATCTCGGCGCGGCTGCGGCTGGCGGGGTGGCACAAGTATCTGGCGCTACATCAGCTGCAGCCCGTGGCGCAAATCGAAGGCGACTGGAGCGCAATGTCCGGTTTCCAGCAGACGTCGCAGATGCTGAATGATGGCACGCTTCCCACGGCGATACTGGTCGGTAACGACCAGATGGCGCTGGGGGCGATGCGTGCGATAAGCGAATTTGGCCTGCGCGTCGCGACCGATATCTCGTTGATCGGCTATGACGATACCGAAGACAGCTCCTGCTATATCCCACCGCTGACCACTATCAAGCAGGATTTTCCGCAGCTGGGGCAGAGCAGCGTCGACAGGCTGCTGCAGCTCTCCCATGGTGAAGCCGTGACCGGCAACCAGCTGCTGCCGGTCACGCTGGTCAAACGCAAAACCGTCCTGCCGCCCGACGCGCAGACCTCCTCTCCCCAGGCGCTGGCCGAGTCGCTGTTGCAGCTTGCACGGCAGGTGTCACGTCTGTAAGCGCAGGCGTCATCCATCACCTGGGTTAACCGTGTGGCGAAGCGCTCACATTTCTCGTCGTCAATCATCATTAATGTGAGTCGGCTCACTCATTAAACAGCCGCTCCTTTACAGTGTTTGTCCCGTCTCCGTATGTTCTTGGTTAATTGTGAGCGGATATCAATTTGTAATAGGACACGGCCATGACCCTGAATACGGACTCACTCGCTGCGGTACTGGCGCGCCGCGACTGGGAAAATCCCGGCGTGACGCAGCTTAACCGTCTGGAGGCGCACCCGCCTTTTTACAGCTGGCGCAATGCCGACGCGGCGCGCAGCGACCAGCATTCCGATCGGCTGCGCAGCCTGAACGGCGACTGGAAATTTAACTGGTTTGCCGCGCCGGAGGCGGTGCCGGAAAGCTGGCGCCTGAGCGATCTGCCCGATGCCGACACCGTAACCGTCCCCTCCAACTGGCAGATGGACGGTTACGATGCACCGATTTACTCCAACATCACCTATCCTTTCCCGGTCGATCCGCCGCGCGTGCCGGCCGATAACCCGACGGGCTGTTATTCGCTCACATTTAGTCTCGACAAGCGGGCGGTAAGCGGCGAGCAGACCCGCATCATCTTTGACGGCGTTAACTCCGCATTTCACCTGTGGTGCAACGGGCGCTGGGTGGGCTACGGCCAGGACAGTCGGCTGCCGTCCGAATTTGATCTCAGCGATTTTCTGCAGCAGGGGGAAAACCGTCTGGCGGTGATGGTGCTGCGCTGGAGCGACGGCAGCTATCTGGAAGATCAGGATATGTGGCGGATGAGCGGTATTTTCCGCGATGTGTCCCTGCTGCATAAACCGGCGGTATGCATCCGCGATCTGCATATCGCTACCCGCTTTAATGCTGATTTCAGCCGCGCGCAGCTGGAGGCCGAGGTCTGCATGGCGGGGGAAGTGAGTGATGACTTACGCGTCACCGTGCAGCTGTGGCGGGACAACGCCCTGAGCGCGGAGGCCAGCGCGCCTTTCGGCAGCGCGCTTATCGATGAGCGCGGCGCCTATGCCGAGCGCACCACGCTGCGGCTGGAGGTGGAGCGTCCGGCGCTGTGGAGTGCGGAAACCCCGCAGCTGTATCGCGCGCTGGTGCTGCTGCAGCGCGCCGACGGCACGCTGATTGAGGCGGAAGCCTGCGACGTCGGCTTCCGTCAGGTGAGTATTGAAAACGGTCTGCTGCTGCTGAACGGCAAACCGCTGCTGATCCGCGGTACCAACCGCCATGAGCATCATCCGCAGCGCGGGCAGGTGATGGATGAAGAGACCATGCTGCAGGATATCCTGCTGATGAAGCAGCATAACTTTAACGCGGTGCGCTGCTCGCACTACCCGAACCACCCGCTGTGGTACAGGCTCTGCGATCGCTACGGCCTGTATGTAGTGGATGAGGCGAATATCGAAACGCACGGCATGACGCCGATGAGCCGCCTGAGCGACGATCCGCACTGGCTGCCGGCCATGAGCCAGCGCGTAACGCGGATGGTGCAGCGCGATCGCAACCACCCGAGCATTATTATCTGGTCGCTGGGCAATGAGTCCGGCCACGGCGCCAATCACGACGCGCTTTACCGCTGGCTGAAGTCGGCCGATCCGTCGCGCCCGGTGCAGTACGAAGGCGGCGGCGCGAATAGCGCGGCGACCGATATTATCTGTCCGATGTATGCGCGCGTCGATCAGGATCAGCCGTTTCCCGTTGCGCCGAAGTGGTCGATCAAAAAGTGGCTGTCGATGCCGGGCGAGCAGCGCCCGCTGATCCTCTGTGAATACGCCCATGCGATGGGCAACAGCCTGGGCGGTTACGCCAAATACTGGCAGGCCTTCCGTCAGTATCCGCGGCTGCAGGGCGGCTTTGTCTGGGACTGGGTGGACCAGTCGCTGATCAAGCATGACGCAGACGGTACGCCGTGGTCGGCGTACGGCGGCGACTTTGGCGATACGCCCAACGATCGCCAGTTCTGTATGAACGGGCTGCTGTTTGCGGATCGCACGCCGCATCCTTCGCTGTATGAGGCCAAGCATGCGCAGCAGCTGTTCCAGTTTACGCTGCTGCCGGGCGAGGAGCGGCGGATTGAGGTCACCAGCGAATACCTGTTCCGCCATAGCGATAACGAAGTGCTGCACTGGTCGATTGCACAGGATGGCCGGCCGCTGGCCGCGGGAGAAGCGGTGCTGGACATCGCGCCGCAGGGACGTCAGACAATTACCCTGCCGGCGGTGCCGCTGCCGGAAACGGCGGGGCAGCTGTGGCTGACGGTGCGGGTGGTGCAGCCGCAGGCGACGGCATGGTCGCCGGCCGGGCATCTCAGCGCCTGGCAGCAGTGGGCGCTGGAAGAAAAACTCGACGCGCAGCCCGTGGTACACGCCGGCGAGGCGCCGCAGCTCTCCAGCAGTGAGGCGCAGTTCAGCATTACGCTGGGCAGGCAGCGCTGGGCGTTCTGCCGCCGGCAGGGCGTGCTGACGCAGTACTGGATGGATGAAGAGCCGCAGCTGCTTAGCCCGCTGCTTGATCAGTTCACCCGCGCGCCGCTGGATAATGATATTGGCGTCAGCGAGGTGACCCGCATCGACCCGAACGCCTGGGTCGAGCGCTGGAAGGCCGCCGGCCACTACCGGGCGGAAGCCGTGCTGCTGCAGTGCGAGGCCGAAGCGCTGTCGCGCGCGGTGCTGATTACCACCGCGCATGCCTGGAAGCATCAGGGCGAAACGCTGTTTATCAGCCGCAAAACCTACCGTATTGACGGCCTCGGCGAGATGCGGATAACGGCGGAGGTGGAGATCGCCAACGGCACGCCGCCGCCGGCGCGCATCGGCCTGAGCTGCCGGCTGGCGCAGTGTGCGTCGCGCGTGAGCTGGCTGGGGCTGGGGCCGCATGAGAACTACCCGGATCGCCTGAGTTCCGCCTGTTTCGACCGCTGGGAACAGCCGCTGGAGGCGATGTACACCCCGTACGTCTTCCCGTGTGAAAACGGCCTGCGCTGCGGCACTCGCGAGCTGCAGTATGGCGCGCACCGCTGGCGCGGCGACTTCCAGTTCAATATCAGCCGTTACGGCCAGCGGCAGCTGATGGAGACCAGCCATCGCCATCTGTTGCAGCCGGAGGAGGGCGTCTGGCTGAATATTGACGGCTTCCATATGGGGATTGGCGGCGACGACTCCTGGAGCCCTTCCGTCGCGCCGGAATACCTGCTCAGCGCCGGGCGCTATCGCTACCAGCTGGTCTGGGCCAACAATAATAAGCGGGCAGGCCTGGGCCTGCCTATTTTTTAACTGAGGAAATCCATGATGTATTATTTAAAAAATACTAATTTTGGATGTTCGGTTTTTTCTTCTTCTTTTACTTTTTTATTATGGGGCCTATTTCCCGTTCTTCCCCATCTGGCTGCACGAGATCAACCATATCAGCCAGCGGGACACCGGCGTGATTTTTGCCTGTATTTCGCTGTTTTCTCTGCTGTTCCAGCCGGTTTTCGGCCTGCTTTCCGACAAGCTCGGCTTGCGTAAACACCTGCTGTGGACGATCACCGGCATGCTGGTAATGTTCGCCCCGTTCTTTATTTACATCTTCGGGCCGTTATTACAGTTTAATATTTTATTGGGGTCGATCGTCGGTGGGATCTATCTCGGCTTTATTTACAACGCCGGCGCGCCGGCGATCGAAGCCTATATCGAAAAGGTCAGCCGCCGCAGCCGTTTTGAATTCGGCCGCGCGCGCATGTTCGGCTGCGTGGGCTGGGCGCTGTGCGCCTCGATCGTCGGCGTTATGTTCACCATCAATAATGAATTTGTGTTCTGGCTGGGATCCGGCTGCGCCGTTATTCTGGCGCTGCTGCTGTTCTTTTCGCGCACTGAGACGCACTCTTCCGCGGCGGTGGCGGATGCCGTGGGCGCCAACCAGAACGCCTTCAGCCTGAAGCTGGCCCTGGAGCTGTTCAGGCAGCCGAAACTGTGGTTCCTGTCGCTGTATGTGGTGGGCGTCTCCTGTACCTACGATGTGTTTGACCAGCAGTTCGCCAACTTTTTCACCTCGTTCTTCTCCTCCGGTGAGCAGGGCACCCGGGTGTTTGGCTATGTCACTACGCTGGGCGAACTGTTGAACGCCACCATCATGTTTTTTGCACCGCTGATCGTTAACCGCATCGGCGGCAAGAATGCGCTGCTGCTGGCGGGCGCCATTATGTCGGTGCGTATTATCGGCTCCTCGTTCGCCACCTCGGCGCTGGAAGTGGTGATCCTGAAAACCCTGCATATGTTTGAGGTGCCGTTCCTGATTGTCGGCTGCTTCAAATACATTACCAGTCAGTTTGAGGTGCGCTTTTCGGCCACCGTCTATCTGGTATGTTTCTGCTTCTTCAAACAGCTGGCGATGATTTTTATGTCGGTGCTGGCAGGCAATATGTATGAAAGCATCGGCTTCCAGGGCGCGTATCTGGTGCTGGGGCTGGTCACGCTGGGCTTTACGCTGATGTCGGCGTTCACCCTCAGCGGCCCCGGACCGTTCTCGCTGCGCCGCCGGGCCAAAGAGGCGCTGTAACGCGGGCGGGGGCGCAGCGCTATGCTGCGCCCGATGCAGAGCACGATTTCCCTCTGGTGGCGGAGGCGGCGAGGGACTAACATCCTGTGTTGCCCGCGTGTTGCCGGCCCGTAGCCCTGAGGATAACCCTATTGCGCCTATTTTTCCCGTTTCCGCCGCGTTATCGGCGATTATTCGTGGTCGCCGCAGGCGGTGGATCAACGCTTTCGCAATGCCCGCGCCGCCGCGCCGGATGAACTGCCGACCTCGACGCTACGCGTGTGGTGGAATTTCTTTTTCAATAAACCGCGCGGCACCGTGCCGGACGGCGACATCCCGCTCAGCCCGCTGACGCGGGAGATGCTGCGGCAGGCGCCGGACCGCAGCCTGTACCGGCTGGGCCATTCGACGCTGCTGATTAAACTGCGCGGCCAGTGGGTGGCTGACCGATCCGGTGTTTTCCGAGCGCGCCTCGCCGCTGTCGTTCGTTGGCCCGAAGCGCTTCCATGCGCCGCCGATTGCGCTGGCCGATCTGCCGCCGATCCGCGGGGTGATTTTATCGCACGATCATTATGATCATCTGGACGCCGCCGCAATCCGCGCGCTGGACGGCAAGACGGCGCTGTTTTTGGCGCCGCTGGGCGTGGGCGACCGTCTGATCGACTGGGGTATTGCGCCGCAGAAGGTGCAGCAGTTTGACTGGTGGCAGGGAACGGAGGTGGACGGTCTGCAGCTGACGGCCACGCCGGCGCAGCACTTTTCCGGCCGAAGCCTGCGCGACGGCAATCGTACGCTGTGGGCCTCCTGGGTGATCATTGACGACGATATGCGGCTGTTCTTCAGCGGCGACAGCGGCTACTTCAGCGGTTTTGCCGAGATCGGGCGGCGGTTCGGGCCATTCGACGTGACGCTGATGGAAACCGGCGCCTATGACAAGCAGTGGCCCTATGTGCATATGCACCCTGAGCAGACGGTGCAGGCGCATCAGGATCTGGGCGGGCGCTGGCTGGTGCCGATCCATAACGGCACCTTTGATCTAAGCATGCATCTCTGGGAAGATCCGTTCGATCGGGTGACGCGCCTGGCCGCCGAGCGTGCGATCTCACTGTCAACGCCGATGATGGGCGAGCGTCTCGATCTGACGCAGCCGCACGCCGGCAGCCGCTGGTGGCGGGCTGAATCATAAGCTGACCACATAATTGGTGAAAAAAAGCGGCGGAGAATCGCTATTCTTGTGGCAGGGCATTTTTCCTTGATTGAGATCTCTGACATGCAAGAGCTGTTATCTGTCTGGAACTGGTTACTGGCGAATCCGCTGACTTACTCGCTGATGTCGATAGTCTTTCTGTTATTCGCCGGCTTCATTTCCTTTGTAGTCTGTAAACTGTTCCTGCTGGGCATTGTCAGACGCTTTATCTTACACACCCACAAGTCCGATCCGCTGGATAAGGATATGCGGGTCGCCAAGCGGCTGGCCCATATTGTGCCGGTGGTGACGGTTTATTTCCTGTCGCGCCTGGTGGTGGGGCTGCCGCCGGGGCTGCTGGAAACCATTCAGGCGATCTGCGGCGTGCTGTTTATTATCGACTCGGCGATGTTGATTAATGAACTGCTGGATATCAGCAACAGCGCCTACATTCGCAAACACGGCGAAAAATCCCATTCGATCAAAGGCTATGTGCAGATCGGCAAGATCATCGTGTCGTCGATCGCCACCATTTTGGTGATCGCCACGCTGTCCAACAAGTCGCCGGTGATCATTATCTCCAGCCTGGGTGCGGTTGCCGCGGTGCTGATGTTTGTGTTCCAGCATACGCTGATTTCGCTGGTGGCCAATATTCAGCTGTCGTCCTCCAACGTGATTCAGTTGGGGGACTGGGTGGAGATGCCGCAGGGCAATATCAGCGGTGAAGTGACGGATATTGCGCTGCATACCATCACCATCCGCAACTGGGACAACACTGTCTCCCGGGTGCCGACCAAGAACTTTATTACCGAAACCTATACCAACTGGCAGCCGATGTTCTCCTCGGGCGGCCGGCGCATCAAGCGCAGTTTCTTTATCGATCAGTCCAGCATCACCTTTGCCGACGGCGCGCTGCTGGAGCGGCTGAAAACGGTCTCGCCGGTGAAGTTCGCCGGGCTGAGCGCCTATCTCAGCACCAAGATGGAGACGCTGTCCGACGAACAGCTGATCCACCACGGCATCACCAATCTCGGCCTGTTCCGTAAATACCTGCTCGAATACCTGAAGGCGCGCGACGATATCCGTAATGATATGTACCTGGTGGTGCGTCAGCTGAGCCCGACTTCAGAAGGTCTGCCGATCGAGGTGTACTGCTTTACCTCCAAGGTGTTCTGGAGCGAGTACGAAGATACGCAGTCGGAAATTTTCGAATACATGTACGCCACGGCCCGCTATTTCGCGCTGGGCATTTATCAGAAGCCATCGGGTATTGATATGAACAATATGATGCCGAAAAGAACGCGTCACGGCGGGCATGCTCTCCCCGCCGATCCGCCGGCGGGGGGCAACACTGTCAGCGTGCAGGACATCGAGCGCCGCCTTTAGGCGGGCATAACACTAAAAGCCGTAGTCGCGCCAGCGGCGGTTCACCTGCTGCTTGATTGTCTCAGGAAAGGAGTGTTCAAAACTGGCGGTGGCGGCGCGCTGCCGCCCGGTGAATGCTTCCGGAAACAGACAGTTGATAATCATTTTGCCGCCTCTGCCGGCCTGCTTATCCTCGGTGTCCAGGTACGGCACCATAGGAATGCCGGGACTGTCGCTAAAATCATGGAAATCACGTTTCGGATGGCTGCGGGTCGCCAGCGCCCAGACCACCTGATTGATATCGGTAATATCGATATCGTTGCCGACCAGAATGATTTTCGGCACCAGCCAGGCGACGTGCGAGGCGAAGAACCTGTCGGCAATCAGCCGCACCAGGCCGTCGGCGTCGGTGTTCAGCGCCGCCAGTTTTGCCCCATCCACCGACAGCACCAGCCAGCAGGTGGCGGCCTCATAGGAACACCAGGCCATATCGATCGGCAGTTGCTGTTGGCGACAGTGCTTCAGCGCCTCGGCGGAAATCATGGTGCCCCACAGCGTGTGGTTCTCTTCCGGCGGCGTGCCGGCGACGCAGATGGGTAAAATGGCGCGGTCGCGGTAGGTCACCGCCTTAACGTGGAACAGCGGCTGCGGCTTTCCTTCGGCGAAGGCATAGCCGTGGTACTCGCCCATCGGCCCTTCCATCGCAGTCTGATCGATACTGATTTCGCCTTCCACCACGATTTCCGCCGATGCCGGCACGTACAGGTCGTTGGTTTGACATTTGACCACCTCTACCGGCCGGCCGGTCAGCGCGCCGATATAGCCCGGTTCGCTGACCCAGGCGGGCAGCGGCATGCCGGCCACCGCCATGGCCGCCGGCGGTGCGCCCAGCACCATCGCCCAGGGGGTATTTTTGCCCTGTTCGCGCCACATTTGGTGGATCATGCCGATATGCTGCTGCGCCATCGCCGGGCCGACCAGCGTGCGCGGGTCGTGCAGCATGGCGCGCGCCACGGACCAGCTGTCCCAGCGGCCGTCGGGGGATTGCACCACGTGGAAGCCGTACGTGGCGAAGTAACGGCCGCCGTCTTCCTGATGCAGCAGCGGAATAGGGAAGCGCAGCAGATCGACATCGTCGCCCAGCAGCACGTTCTGCTGGCAGGGGGCGCTACTGACCCGAAGCGGTGCGATGGGCGTCCGATCGCCGGCGGCGATAATGGTCTCCAGTATTTCGCGCGGCGTGGCCTGTTTTGGCAGGCCGAAGTGGGCGGCGAGCCGGGTATAGCGCTGACCGTCGCGACGGCTTAACCCGGCCGGCGCGCCAAGGATCCGAAAGCCGTGCGGGTTATCCTCCAGCGCCTGAAACAGCGGCGCCGGCGCGCCGGTTTCGTACACCTTGCGGGTAATCGCGCCGGCTTCCAGCTCAGGGCTGACGGTGACGTCGATATCCAGCAGCTCCTGATGTGCGCGCAGATAGGCGATAAACTGGCGAAAGTCCGTGGCGGCAGGCAGATGGTCCATAATTTTCTCCTTAGTGACTGGTTGTTATCACTTTTCAGACTAGCCGAGAAGGAGCCATGGATCTGTGCGCAGGGCGGTGGTGTGGCGTATCGGGGCCGATGCCGATGCTGGGGGAGCGGGTCAGAGATACCGGTGTGGTGATGCAGTCTTACCGTGGGACGTTGACTAAACGATAAAAATTTACTTTATAGCGTTAGCCGTTATTTTATTGATGAATTTAATTAGCTATTTTTCTGTGACTATTCTTATTAATTATTTGGGTGTTATCTGTTTATCTTTCGGTGGCGGAGAATGGAATTGACTCTTTTTTTTATCGCTATCTATAATCAATTCGCGTGAGAGTAATATTCGCCTTGGTTATGATTATTAATCGGCCAAGGCGTTTTCTTGTGCAAACACACCAATATCATTGTTAAGGATATCAAAATGAAAAAGATGACCATGATGGAATCATCAAACATCATCGGCGGTTACTTTAACTGCTCCGAAACCACCTATGAAAAATCCACGGTGGGCGGCGCTGACACCTGTACCGCTGTCAGAAACTGCACCAACAAATTTGGTCAGCCGACCAAAGTGATGTTCTACGTGCCAGTAAGCAACTGCGCTGCGACCGGTGGCGGCACTACCCCGCCTCCAACGACGCCGTAAGCTGTTTTACCGGGTGCGGCGCGTTGCCGCACCCGATCGCTGAACTCTATTACATTTCTGTTATACGCCCATTCCCATCCGCATCATCTCTGACAATCTTATCCTTGACCAATATCGGCTGGGTGCCTTGCTTCGCGTATTTCACTTTATTATTTCCAGGTTGAGATATATATTTCATTTATATTAATTCCTGTCCTCCTTGAGTAGCGCGACTATTCCTTTGAATTGTTCAGTCATATCCCATTATCGTCTCTTTATTACGGCAATGTTTTACTCTTTATTTTTTAGTGATTAGAATTAACGACGTAAGGAAAACATCATTTAATGTATTCCGTATTTTCGGGTTTGACGTTTTTCTTATTTGATATATCAATATCATCATATAAGGATATCACAATGAAAAAAATGAGCATGAAAAAAGCTGATAAGGTCATCGGCGGTTATATTCGTTTCTGTAGCCAGGAAAAATTTGAATGGGGCGCTGGGGGAGATAGCAATTTATGCTATTCGGTCGTAGAGTGCCGCAATAAGTATGGCGTACCGCGCAAGACGATAAACGTTGTGGCCAGGAACTACTGCCCTACCCAGCCTACAACGCCTTAAAATTTGCGCCTGCTGATGCGGGCAATTCCTGTAACAATCCCGGGTGCGGCAGCATTGCCGTACCCGTTTTTTATCCGTTATCTTCCCGTCGTACGCCGCTGTCGGGTGCAAACTTGTGATCGCACCGTTAAATCTCCCGTCCGTTGTTGCTTAACGGTTAACGAGTGACTATGTTTGCAGCATGATCGACGCCGCTGTTATCTGCGTCACTGCTGATAGCTGGAAGGGGACATATGGCGGTTTCCGTACAGGCCCGGAGTGCCGGTTTTGATGAATGGCTGCAAAGCATCAACGCGGCCTGCGGGCGTTTTTGCGCCAATACGCTGGGGCCGGGGTTTAGCGGCGCGATGCGGACCTACCATACGCATGCGCTGCGGCTGAGTATTGTGGATGCGGCGCAGGCGCAACTGTACCGCACCCGGCGGGAGATTGCCCAGAGCAACGGCGGCTACTTTTTTACCGTATTTCAGCTGCGCGGCAGCGCCCTGATGGAGCAGGGCGAAAGGCGCGCCAGTCTGTCGGCCGGTGATATGACGCTGATTGACGCCGGGCAGCCCAGCAATTTTCTGTTCCAGCAGGACTCGCAGCAAATTTCGCTGCTGTTGCCGCGCGATTACCTCGAAGCGCCGGCGCGGCAGGGCAAGGTTCAGTGCGCCGTGCGTCTTGAGGCCGGCAGTTCGCTGGTCAGATTCAGCCATCAGCTGGTGCGTGGCTATCTCGACAGCCCAACGCTGGCAGCGGCAGAGAGCGAGGCGACGCTGAGCGCGCTGGCCAGCCTGCTGCGTCCGCTGCTGGCCGGCGGAGAGGGGGCGGACGCGGAGAACGAGCGCGGTTTTAAGCAGGCGCTGAGCTTTATCGACCGTCATATTCAATCCGAGCATCTGCGGCCGGAGTGGGTGGCGGAGGAGAGCGGCATGTCGTTGCGCACGCTGTACCGGCTGTTCGCCCGCCACGGGCTGGTGGTGGCGCAGTATATTAAGCATCGGCGTCTGGAGCTGTGCGCGCAGGCGCTGCGCCATGCGCCGCCGCGGCAGAAACTCTCCCACCTCAGCGATGACTGGGGATTTCGCGACCACAGCCATTTTTCCACCGCGTTTAAAACGCACTTTGGCGTTTCGCCCAGTGAATACCGCAGGCGCTATCAGTAATCCCCCGGACGGGCCGGGGGAAAGCCGCTCAGTAGCGGATACAGACGGATTTGCTTTCGGTGTAGGCGTCCAGCCAGTCCGGCCCGAAGTCGCGGCCGCTGCCTGACTGTTTAAAGCCGCCGAACGGCATATTGGCGTCAATCAGCGTATGGGTGTTGACCCACACCGTACCGGCCTGAATGCGCGGCGTATAGGACATCGCGGTTTGCAGGCTGGTGGTCCACAGGCTGGCGGTCAGGCCGTAATCGCTGTCGTTGGCCTTCTGCAGCGCCTCTTCACCGTCCGCCACCCGGATCAGGTTGACCACCGGGCCGAACACCTCTTCGCGCGTCAGGTTCAGGCTGTCGTCCGGGTTGACCACCAGGGTTGGCGGAATATAGAAACCGTCGCCCGCCGGGCCGTCGGCGCCGCTGATCAGTTCGGCGCGCTTGTTTCTGGCGTCTGCCAGATAGGCGGCGACCTTATCGCGGTGCGCGCGGGAAACCAGAGGGTTGATCTGCGCCGCCGGATCCATGCCCGGCCCGACGCTGAGCGATTTCACCGCCTGCTCAAAGCCGGCGACCAGCTGGTCGTAAATCGGCGCTTCGATATAGATACGCGAGCTGGCGGCGCACACCTGGCCCTGATTGAGGAAACTGCCCATCATCAGGCCTTCGACCACCTGCGGGATATCGGCGTCTTTCAGCACGATAGCCGGGTTTTTACCGCCCAGCTCCAGCGTGACGCGCGTCAGCCGGTCCGCGGCGGCGCGGGCAATGCCTTTGCCCACGGCGGTTGAACCGGTAAAGCTGACTTTGGCGACCTGCGGATGCTCGGTCAGCGCTTTGCCGCAGACGGCGCCGCTGCCGGTCACCACGTTGAATACCCCCGGCGGCACGCCGGCTTCGCTGGCCAGCTCGGCCATCCGCAGCAGGGTCAGCGGCGTGGTTTCCGACGGTTTAATCACGATCGAACAGCCGGCGGCCAGCGCCGGCATCACTTTCCAGATGCCGATCATCAGCGGGAAGTTCCACGGCACAATGCCGGCCACCACGCCAATCGGCTCTTTGCGGGTGTAGACCTGGTAATTGGCGCCCGGCGGCATCGGGATGGAAACGTCCAGCGTCTGGCCGGTAATTTTGGTGCTCAGCCCGGCGGTATAGCGCATCCAGTTCAGGGTGCAGCCTACTTCGAACGCGCGGGAGATATTGATGGATTTTCCCTGCTCCAGCGTTTCCAGCTGCGCCAGCTCTTCGGCGTGCTGTTCCACCAGATCGGCATAGCGAAGCAGAATACGTTCGCGCTCGGCCGGCAGACGCCGCGACCAGACGCCGTCGCGAAATGCCC
The DNA here is from genome assembly GCA_901472405.1 of Serratia rubidaea. Classification (GTDB taxonomy): domain Bacteria; phylum Pseudomonadota; class Gammaproteobacteria; order Enterobacterales; family Enterobacteriaceae; genus Serratia_B; species Serratia_B rubidaea. Next base: position 1,019,852 of record LR590463.1, read on the forward strand.
GATGGGCGGACTGCACCGCGCGGTCGACGTCGCCGGCGCTGGCGTCGGCGGTGGTGGCGATTTGCCGGCCGTCGGCGGGGTTATACACCGGCAGGCGCGCTGCGGACTGCGAGCTTTGCCATTGCCCATCGATATACAAGCCGTGTTGACGTTCGAGAAAGCGCAACACGTTGTCCATCACTGCTACGGTAGTATCAGGCATATGCCCTCCTGTCATACGAAGAGAACGATCGGGAAAAATTGCACCGATTTAGCATACGCGCGATGGCGGGAGGAAAATTTGCTCTGTCTGACAGTCGGTTTGTCCGCCGTGACAAAATGGCGGTGGTAGGGCCGGGGCGTCAGAGCGCCCCGGTTGTGGCGCGGCTCAGGAACTCAGCGTCGCCAGGCGGGTGGCGAAGCCGAGGAACAGCAGGCCGATCAGGCCATTGCCCAGCTTGGCCAGCCGTTTTTTATGGCTGAAGAAGTGCGCCAGCATGCTGCCGGCAAAGATCAGCGTGCTCAGATAGATAAAGCTGACCGACTCCAGAATCAGCGCCAGGATGGTGTAAGACAGCCCGGTATGCGCGTAGTTAAAGTCGATAAACTGCACGAAGAACGACACGTAAAACAAAATCGCCTTGGGATTGGTCAGGCTGAGCGTCAGCGCCTTGCGCAGAATGCTGTGGCCGCCTTCCAGCGCCTGGTGCTCCGGCTGAGTCTTTTGCACAAAGTTGGCGTAGAGGATCTTCACGCCCAGGAACAGCAGGTAGAACGCCCCCAGATAGCGCACCAGCGTAAACAGCAGCGGGGTGGTGCGGATCAGCGTAGCCACGCCGATGTAGGCGCAGAAGATCAAAACGGCGTCGCCGATAAATACGCCGAGCGCGGCGGTGTAGCCGGCGCGGATACCGCGTGAGATGCCGGTTTTCAGTACGAACAGGGTATTGGGGCCGGGCAGCACGATAATAAATATCACCCCGGCCAGGTAGGTCCATAAATTCAGGACGCCGAAACTTTCTAACACGATAACCTCTCAAAATGCCTGGCCGCACCTGCGCGTTGATCGTCGTGAAGCAGCGCGGCGTAATCCCTGGCCCGTCTTTTGGCCGGGCGCGATCCTAACGCCGCGCGCCGAGATTGGCAACGCGATTCCCGCGTTAGCGCACAGATTGCCGCGCGACAGCGGCGCGCCGTCAGAGAGAGGCGGGCTTGCGCGCCAGCAGCGTGGCGAAGCGCAGCCTGATGCGGTTGCCGTTGGCGTCGGTTTTATGCAGCTCGCCGACGTCTTCATTGTATTTTACGATTTGCCACTCCCGGTAGTACTTCTTCAGCTCGTCGGGCTTAAAGGCGAAGGGGAACGGCAGCGGGCAGGGGAAGTCCGGCGTATCCATCGCGGCGACGATCAGGTTATGGCCGCCGCTGACGGTGGCGGCCTGCATATCCTGAATGATCGACGGGATTGCCGCAGGCTGCAGAAACATCATCACCACCGTGGAGAGAATAAAATCGTAGTCGCCCTGGAAGCGCAGGCTATTCAGATCCTGCACCGTGGCGCGGATATTGCTCAGCCCTTCGGCATCGATAATGCGGTTCAGCTCGGCGACCGCCACGGCGTTTTTATCCCAGGCGGTGACGTCAAACCCCTTCAGCGCCAGATACAGCGCGTTGCGTCCGCCGCCGCAGCCCAGGTCCAGCGCCTTGCCGGCGGGTATCTCGCCGGCGGCGGCGACCACTTCCGAATGGGTGCGGGTCAGGCCATATCTCTGATGAAAATAGTCTTCTGGCTGGATGTCTGCAGACATGGGGGGCTCCTTGTACGGATTGAGTTTTTAAATTGCATGTAAAATACACCTTATTGCGCCGCTCTGCCATCGCAGAATCGCTATGCCGGCTTTTCCCTCCGCGGGGCTGGATCATCCGGCGCGGCTGGGATAACGTCTTGAGCGCAGATACCTTAACGATCAGGGAAAAGATGCCTAATTATCGAATTTTCACCGGTCGCGCGCTGACGTTGACCGCGCTGCTGGCGCTGGCCGGCTGTACCAGCAATATCACGCCGCAGGCGCCCAGCCGCAGCCCGGCGGAGGTGAAGGCGCAGGTGGTCAGGCTGATGCCGGCCAACGCGCAGAACAAACAGGCGTGGGCCGGCGATATCACCGCCGCGTTCGCCGCCCAGGGGCTGGATCCCAGCGACGAGAACCTGTGCGCGGTGCTGGCGGTGACCGGGCAGGAGTCGACCTTCCACGCCGACCCGCAGGTGCCGGGGCTGTCGAAGATCGCCTGGCAGGAGATCGATCGCCGCGCCGATAAGCTGCATATTCCGCACTTTGTGGTGCGTACCGCACTGTTGCTCAAGTCGCCCAACGGCAAAAGCTACAGCGAGCGTCTGGACAAGGTGCGCAGTGAAAAAGAGTTGAGCGCCATCTTCGACGACTTTATCGATATGGTGCCGATGGGGCAGCGCCTGTTCGGCAGCCTAAACCCGGTGCGCACCGGCGGGCCGATGCAGGTCAGCATCGCCTTTGCCGAAGCGCATGCCAAAGGCTACCCGTACCCGATCGACGGTTCGATTCGCCGCGAAGTGTTCAGCCGCCGCGGCGGCATGTATTTCGGCATTATGCATCTGCTGGGCTATCCGGCCAATTACAGCCGCTCGCTGTATCGCTTCGCCGACTTTAACGCCGGCTGGTACGCCAGCCGTAACGCCGCCTTCCAGAGCGCGGTCAGCCAGGCCAGCGGCATTCCGCTGGCGCTGGACGGCGATTTGATTATTTACGGCAGCGATAAGCCGGGCACCACTGAACTGGCGGTGCGCACGCTGGCGAAGCGGCTGGATATCAGCCATTCCGCTATTCGTCGCGCGCTGGAGAAAGGCGACACGCTGGAGTTTGAAGACACCGATCTGTATCGGCAGGTGTTTGCGCTGGCGGATAAAACCGCCGGGAAAAAACTGCCGCGTGAGATGCTGCCGGGCATTACCCTGGAAAGCCCGAAAATCACCCGTAAGCTGACCACCGCCTGGTTTGCCAAGCGGGTGGACGACCGGCGTCAAAGCTGTATGGCGCGCGCCCGTTAAGCGGGAGGCGGCCGGCGGGGGGAATCTTACGCCGACCGCCGGACGCGTTATGCGCTGCGGCGCGGGTTGGTCAGGCCGAAGTTAAAGCTGTTGCAGCGGTTGCAGAACTCTTTCATTACCGGCGGCGTATCCATCATCGGCAGTTTGACCTCGATAAACGCCAGCGTTTCCTGACGTGAAGCGTGCTCCAGCGCCAGCTCCAGCTGCTGGCTGGTTTCCACCGCCGCGCAGAACGGCCGCGCCTGGGTATTAAGCACCGCCGGCAGTTTGGCGTAGTCCCACGGGCCGATATCGTTGTAAGACGAATTTTCCCCCAAAATGTAGCGCTCAATGGTGTAGCCGTCGTTATTGATCAGGAAGATGATCGGCTTCTGCTCGTAGCGCAGCAGGGTGGAGACCTCCTGCGCGGTTAACTGGAAGGAGCCGTCGCCGATAAACAGCATATGGCGTCGCTGCGGCGCCGCCATCAGCGTGCCGAGCAGCGCCGGCAGGGTATAGCCGATGGAGCCCCAGATCGGTTGGTTAACCACTTTCACCCCGTCCGGCATGCGCATGCCGCCGACTGCGGCGCCCGAGGTGCCGTTTTCCACCACCAGTACGTCGTCCTCACGAATAAAGCGGCTCATCCGCTGCCAGAAATAGGCCTGATCGAGTGGCGCGTCGCCGGGGGCCGCCAGCTGCGCGTGCGGATTAGGCAGTACCGCCATCGGCGCGGCGTGCGGCCCCTCGTCGGCGTCCAGCAGCGCCTGCAGCAGATCGGCGGTCGCTACCGCCGGGTAGGCGGTGTTGTCGAATTTCAGCGAGTAGGGCTGGATATCAATCTGCGCTGCGGCCGGGATCTGATGGGAGAAATAGCCGGTGGTGGAATCCACCAGGCGTACGCCGAAGCTCAGCACGCAGTCGGATTTGGCCATCAGCTCAAACAGCTCCGGGCGCGACAGGTTGCCGCTGTAGCCGCCCATCCAGCCGGCGGTGGTTTCCGGAATGATGCATTTGGCGGTCGGCATATTGGTCAGCGCAATGCCGAAGCGCTGCGCCACGGCGATGGTCAGCTGCTGCAGCTGATAGCGGTCGACCATTTGATCGACCAGCATCAGCGGGTATTTGGCGGCGCGCAGCCGCTGCAGCAGCGCCTTGGCGGCCAGCTGCAGGTTGTGGGCGTCGCTGGCGGGCTGCTGCGGCGGGGCAACCGGCTCGGCGATATCAATCTGCACCTCGCAGATATCCGACGGCAGCTGCAGATAGACCGGCTTTTTCTCCGTCCAGGCGGCGGCAATCACCCGCGGGATTTCCCGGGCGGCGTTTTCCGGCGTAATCAGCGCCTGGGCGACGGTGAACTGTTTAAAGCAGTTCATCACGTTGTCGAAGTTGCCGTCCGCCAGCGAATGGTGCAGCAGGGCGTGATCCTTCATCGCGTGCAGCGGCGGGGTGCCGGCCAGGCAGATCACCGGCGACGACTCGGCGTAGGCGCCGGCAATGCCGGACAGCGCGGCCAGATCGCCGACGCCGTAGGTGGTAATCAGCGCGCCGGCGCCGTTGAGACGAGCATAGCCGTCGGCGGCGTAAGAGGCGTTCAACTCGTTGCAGTTGCCGACAAACTGCACGCTATCGTCATGTTCAATCATTTCCAGCAGCGCCAGATTATAGTCGCCGGGCACGCCGTAGATATGCTCAATATTCAGGGCGCGAAGTTGTTGCAGGAGAAATTGTCCGATAGTGATTTTCATCTCTAGCTCCGAATTCATTGTCTTTTTTGTTTCAGGTAGAAATCAGCAAGCGTGGTTGCTGGCGATGTTGTAGTTGTCGGTATACAGAGGCCGCGAGGCATCAGTGGCGCTGCGTCCGTTGCTATAACAGTTATGTAAACGCCGGCGGCCTTCAAGATAAGCGGGGCTGATGCGCGGGGCGGGGAATGTATGGGAAGCTTTACGTATGCAACTATCTGAAAACGATAAATTGGCAGGCTGATAATCTGATGCGGGTATTTTTCAGCGGCCGGATTGTGAGGGGTAATCGCTGTTTATGCGGTCAGGCGGCGTGCCGTCAGGGTAAGGGCTGCGAGACCGGTACTTTTACCCGCCGCTATTGTTCTGCTGCGGCAGGCGCCGATGTGAGCGCACGGTGATTAATATCTGCATGACGGGAAACGGCCGTGAAGCGGCGATAAATCAATAGTTAACCGTGCTAATTATTTTCCCTACACAATATGTCACAAATGTTTTACATATAATTAACTGTGCGCCGACGGGTAAAAATTGTGCGGCAGTTAACAATTGCGACAACAGGTCAGGCCGCCGCTGCCGCCTGCGATCACATTCTGATTTTTGAGCGGGGTAAATATTTTTTCACGCTGCTGCCGGGGGCGATTTTTACCGTCGGTTTGCCCGGTTTTACCGGGATAAAACCGAGGTTTGGCGAGCAGCGGCTAAACTTAACGAAAAGACAACGAACGGCGGTTTGCGGCGGGAAAGTGTTGCCTTGGCTTGATCTTGCAGGTGCAATCGGTAAGAATCCTCGGCCGTAATTTGTACAGGAGTTATTTTATGTTGTTAAAACGGACATGCCTGGCCGGTTGTATAGCGTTGATATTTCCTGCACTGCCTTCTCTGGCTGAGGTTGGTTCAGAAAATAGCACCGTCGCGCCGGCGGAAAAACCGGGCCTGTGGCAGCGCTTTACGGATAATGTAGCGGAAACCTGGAACAACTCGCCGAACCATGACCTCTATATCCCGGCGATCACCTGGCACAACCGCTGGACGTACGACGATGAGCATATCGACAAGTACAACGAGCGGCCATGGGGCGCCGGCTACGGCATTTCGCGCTTCGACCAGGACGGCGACTGGCACGGCATCTATATTATGGCGTTTAAAGACTCCTTTAATAAATGGGAGCCGATCGGCGGCTACGCCTATGAGAAAATCTGGCGCCCGCTGGACGACAAGGATTTCCGCCTGGGGCTGGGCTTTACCGCCAGCGTGACCGCCCGCGATAACTGGAACTATATCCCGATCCCTGCACCGCTGCCGCTGGCGTCCGTCGGCTATAAAAAACTGACGTTCCAGGCGACCTACATTCCCGGCACCTATAATAACGGCAACGTATTCTTCGCCTGGCTGCGCTGGCAGTTTTAAGCTGCCGCAGCTTGCTCATAATCCTAAAAATTTCTGCGCGAACAGTTAAAGGGAACTTGTCGACGCGCGCAGCGTCCGAATGTATGTTCCGGCGATATCGCCGCTTACCGAAGAGAAGACAGGAGTTTGAGCACTATGAATAATAAGCATCGTGTATTGTTGGCGCTGGCATTGGCCACCTCGTTAAGCGCTGGCGCGGCGCAGGCCGGTTTGATGGATTCCGTCAGCAACGCTGCCGGCGAGCTGAGCAAATCCGGTGGTGAAAGCGGCGGTACGTCGCTGTCGACCCTGACCGGTCTGCTGAACGGCGGCGACAAGGCGCTGAGTTCCGGCAGCATGACCAACGCGGCCGGTATTCTGCAGTACTGCGTGAAAAACAACGTCCTGTCGGAAAGCGGCGCGGCGGATGTGAAAGACAAACTGTTGGGTAAACTGGGCATCAGCAGCGACTCTGACGCCAAAAGCGCAGACTACCAGCAGGGGCTGGGCGGTCTGCTGCAAACCGGCGAAGGCAAGAGCCTGGACCTGAACAACCTCGGCACCTCGCAGATCACCGAGAAAGTGAAGCAGAAAGCCTGCGATCTGGTGCTGAAGCAGGGTAAATCCTTTATCTCCTAAGCCCCCGATGTTAACTGACGCTGCGGGGCGTGATGCGCCGCAGCGTCGTTGTTTTTACCCCTCGCGCTGTACGGCGCGGACCGGATCTTCGTGAAATGATGAAAAAAACGTTGTTGCTTTCCCTGCTCGCAGGCGCAGCGCTGCTGCAAGGATGTCAGATGAAAACCAATGATGATGCGCCACCGCCGCCGCGGGCTATCGGCATGGCTAACCCGGCCGATGTCTACTGCGTGAAGATCGGCGGCAAGCTGAACCCCAAAGAGAACGAGCACGGCCAGTATGCCACCTGCACGTTGCCGAACGGCGAAGAGATTGAGAGCTGGCAGCTGTTCCGCCGCGACCATCCGGTGAAAAAATAGCGTTCCGGCGCGGTCAGAATTGCCCGGCGTCGATGGCCTGAAACTGCACCTTGCCGTGGCTGTGCAGGCTGATGGGCAGCCGCCAGTTGTGATCGCTGGCCAGCGCAAAGGGCTGTGAGCGGTAGCTGCAGCCGCTTTGGATATTTTTTACTTTCATCACATAGCGTTCCGCCGCACTGGTCTGGATGCTGAAGCTGGCGGCGGCGGGAATAAACAGGTCGGCGACGTACTGTGGGTTTTCCGCACTGCTCAACTTTACCCGTACGGCAAAGGCGTTATGCTGGTTATCCAGCGTGATGCGCTGCGTCCGGCCGCGCTCCTGCGCGTCGGGCTGGCGTAAATAGCCGGCGGAATCCGGCCAGGGGCTGCCCTGATTGTCGTGCAGCGGCCCGCCGCACTGTCCGCGCGCCTCGCGCGGCGACACGTCGCGCTGAATATCATAGTGGGGCTGCGCTGCCGGAGAGAGCGGCTCGGCCTGCGGATCGGTGCGCAGATAGCGTTTCACGGCGATCGCGCCGAGCGCCACCAGCATAAAAAAGATAAAGGTCGTCAGTCGGCGGCTGAATACCATGCCAAACAGCCTGCCGGGTAATTGAAACAGCCACCTTGCGATTCTCAGTATCATAGTTTTCCTTTAGCGCCCAAACCGTTACGTCTGCGGTAACGTTGTTATTGCACAGTATAGCCAACATCGCGGCGGAGATTACTCTTCTTCCAGCGCGGCGAACTGCTGGCCGAGATAATCCAGCAGCAGCCGCACCGCCGGCAGCAGGCCGCGGCGCGACGGGTAGACCGCATGCACGATGCCGCCTTCGGGGTGCCAGTCGGGCAGCAGTGGGGTTAAATCACCGCGCAGCATTTCATCGTGCATCATCATGCGGGGCAGCTGCACGATGCCGGCGCCGGCGATCGCCGCCTTACGCAGCATCAGCATATCGTCGCTGACCAGCCGCGGATGGTGCTCCCAGCGGAAAGTGGCGTCCGCAGGGCCGTACAGCGTCCACTGGTGCTGCGCGCGCGCCGGGCCGAGGTCGAGCGTGGGATAGCGCGGCAGGTCTTCCGGCCGGCGCACTTCGCCCAGCGTGCGTATCAGCGCCGGACTGGCGGCGATGCACCAGCGACGCGTCGCCAGCACTTTCAGCACCAGATCGCTGTCCTCCAGCGGCGGCGGCCGTACTCGCAGCGCCAGATCCAACCCTTCGCCCACCACGTCGACCCGGCGGTTGGTGGCTTCCAGATGCAGCGTGACCTGCGGATAGTCCGCCATAAAGGCGGCCAGCATATCGCCGACGCGGGTGTGCAGAATCGCCACCGGGCAGCTCATGCGCACCGTGCCGCAGGGTTCGGCGCGGGTCTGGTCGATCGCCTGCTGCGCCGCTTCGGCCTCCACCAGCATCGCCTTGCAGTGGCGGTAATAGCTCTGGCCGACCTCGGTGACGGAGAAACGGCGCGTCGAGCGCTGCAGCAGCCGTACGCCAAGGCGCTCTTCCAGCAGCGCCACCCGGCGGCTGAGCTTGGATTTGGGAATGCCGAGCGCCCGGCCGGCCGGCGCAAACCCTTTGTGGTCCACCACGCTGGCAAAAAAGAACAGATCGTTTAAATCAACCAACACCGTCGCTCCATTGTTCCACTGGTAGAACGCTGAGTGTATATCTTGCCGACTACCTGAGCAATTCGGGCTGAATTACACTGTCGTCATCAAGTAGGGCCGTGAGGTCCGCAACGGGAGAAATGTGATGAAAAAGATCCTTGGCGTGTATGACAGCCCGCAGGCGCACTGGGTCGGCAACGGTTTTCTGGTCAATTCCCTGTTCTCGTATAACGAGCTGGGAAGCGAAATGAGCCCGTTCCTGCTGCTGGATCATGCGGCGCCGACCAAGTTTCGTGAAACCACCGGGCGGCGCGGCGTTGGCCAGCATCCGCACCGCGGGTTCGAAACCGTGACCATCGTCTATCAGGGCGAAGTGGAACACCGCGACTCTACCGGCGGCGGCGGGGTGATTGGCCCCGGCGATGTGCAGTGGATGACGGCGGCCTCCGGCATTTTGCATGAAGAGTTCCACTCCACGGCGTTTTCCCGCCGCGGCGGCACCGTTGAAATGGTGCAGCTGTGGGTGAACCTGCCGGCCAAAGACAAAATGGCGGCGCCGGGTTATCAGACGCTGCTGAACCAGGCCATTCCGCAGGTTCCGCTGGCGGACGGCGCCGGTCAGGTGCGGGTGATCGCCGGTCATTTTGCCGGCCACGACGGCCCGGCGCGCACCTTCAGCCCGCTGAACGTCTGGGATATGACGTTGAACGCCGGCCACCGCACGCAGCTGACGGTGCCGGAAGGCCATACGCTGGCGCTGGTGATCCTGCACGGCGCGGTGCTGGTCAACGATGAGCAGATCGTTCGTGAAACCCAGATGGTGCGGCTGGATCGCGCCGGCGACAGTTTCACCATTGAGGCGAACAACGACGTGAGTCTGCTGCTGCTCAGCGGGGAGCCGATTGATGAACCGATCGTCGGTTACGGCCCGTTTGTAATGAACAGCGAAGCGGAGATCCAGCAGGCGTTTCATGACTTCAACAGCGGCGAGTTTGGCGTTATGCCGCCGGTGGAAACACAGCCGTAACGTTGAAATAACCGCTTATTTCGCCCTCTTGCCGGTCAGCGTATGCTGACCGGTTTTTTATTGGCGCGATAGACATTTTGCTTACATAATTCTGCGGGATGTAAGTGAATCGCAACGCGGTGAAAAGGTAGCGAAAAGCCGCTTTCTCGGCGTATCGGCGTGGAGTAGGTTGGGGACGTTCCCGTTCAAAAAGGAGTGGTAGAGTGAAAATGCAATTAAGGATCCTGGCGCTGGCCGCCGCGGTATTGTTCAGCAGCGGCGCGATATCGGCACCGCCTGCCAAGGAGGCGCCTGCGCCGCAGATAGCGGGGAAAGGGCACCCGCCTTTCCCGGGGCCGCATCCGATGCCTGGCTTCTGCCACGGCGGTGAGCTGTTTTGCGCCTCGTCGCTGAGCGATAACCCGACGGAAACCATCAATAAGCTGACCTCGGTGATTCCGGCGGGCAAAGCCAAACGCTACGAAGTGCGCGTGTCGGTGGTGGAACTGCCGGATCACCCGCCGGCGCCGCCTGCCCCTTAACACGACCAAGCCGGCCGGAATAGCCCGGTCGGCCTACCTTCAGACTGCTCTCGTTTACGCTTCTTTACGTAGAATCTGCTTGAAATTACAGCAGTTGATCCCCATATAATGATGATTCGACGATAAAAGGAGAGGCATATGGGAATCAGTGAAGAAGAGTATATTCGTCGCCAAAGTCAGGAGAAACACGCCATCGGTAATGTGGCGAAGTGGGTAGCGATTGTTTCGGCGGTATATTTTGTTTTAATGGTCTTTTACGGCCATCCGACCGGCGTACTGGCCATGTCCGGCGCCATGTTTTTGGTCTCCACCACCATTTGGCTGAAAAAGCGCCAGAAGGTTAAGTCCTACCGTCGCGCGCTGGCGCGTATTGAAACGGACGAAGTTCCGCAGTAATCCTCACTCCTATCGCGCCGGCGGGCTGCTATCCGCCCCGGCGTGCTGCGCATCTGACCGCCCCCTGTACGCCAGGCAATAAAAATGCCAGACAGACGGCGCTGGCTGGCATCACGGGCGGCGTTAATCGTTAAAGAAATGAATCATCATCATCGCTGAAGCCGTCATCGTCGGCGAAGTCATCGCTCTGATAATCGGCATTCTGCCAGCCGCTGTCCTGTGACAGGAAGCTGCCGTCACCGTTGTTAAAGGTGTCGAGGTTATTGGACGCATCAAACTCACGCATCGCACTGTCATCCTGCAGCGCGGCGTTCTGCGCATCGTCGGCGGGCGTTTCATTAATGATGTTCACAATCTCTTCCGGCTGGGTATGGCGGAACATGCCGGTCAGCATATCTGCCAGCATCACGCCGCCGGCCACCCCTGCGGCGGTCTGCAGCGCGCCACCGAGGAAACTGCCGGCGCGCGACGGCGCAGCCTGTTGCGGCTGCTGCTGTGGGGCATAGCCGCCCTGCGGCTGATTATTCCACGCGGCGTTGTTCTGCTGGCGCGCCTGAGCCTGCGCCTGCGGGCTGGGAGCGCTGCGGCCGCCGAACAGGCCGGCGAGAAAACCGCCGCTGCTCTGCTGGCCGGCGCCATTTTGCTGCAGCTGGGCGATTTGGCCTTCCAGCTCTTTGACCCGCTGGTCCAGCTGTTTCAGCGCCGCTTCCTGAATAATGATCGCCTGCGCCATATAGTAAGGCGCGGCGGGCTGCTCGCTCAGGTGCTGCTTGATTTGCTGTTCTGCCCGAGCATCCCGTTGTCCCGTCTTGGTTTCGGCCTCTTTCAGGCGGCCGAACAGACTGTCGATAAGGCGTTGTTCTTCTGATTGCATCGGATGACTCCAGGAAAAATAGAGGTTAATCGTTGTCACGTTAGCCGCTTTAGCGGCGGCAATAAATAGCACGTCGGTAAAGCTGGCTGCAAATTTGTTACCAATTACGGCTGCGGCATCAGCATCACCAGCTTCAGCGCGCCGTTTTCCGCCGGGTGCAGGGTCAGCTGCCGGTAGCACACCAGGCCCCGATCCGCATGGTGGAAACTGCGCTCCCCGCCGGCGCGCGCCATCACGTCATGCTGTTGCCACCAATGGTTGAAATCCTCGCTGTGGTGCGTCATCTGGCGCACAAAAGCACGCATCGTCTCGCTGCTCTGGTGATGGCTGGTTTCCGCCCGGAATTCCGCCACCACGCGGCGGGCGCGATCCGGCCAGTCATCAACCAGGGTTTTCGCCAGCGGATGGAAGAACATAAAGTGCAGCAGATTCGGCTGGCTTTCCTGGCCCAGCCAGCCGGCAAACAGCGCCTGCGCTTCGGCGTTCCAGGCCAGCACATTCCAGGTTATGTCCAGCAGATAGCAGGGAACCGTTACCGCGTTTACGCTGTGCAACAGCAGCTGGTTGACGCCGTCCTGCTGCGGCGTCTGCTGCGGGTCGGCCACGCGCGCCAGGGTAAACAGGTAGTGGCGCTCCGCATGGCCCAGACGCAGCGCCTTGGCGATGCGCGCCAGCGTATGCGGGGAAATCGACACTTCGCGCCCCTGCTCAATCCAGGTATACCAGGTGGCGCTGATGCCGCTGATTTGCGCCAGCTCTTCCCGCCGCAGGCCGCTGGTGCGGCGGCGCGGTGAACTGGGCAGGCCGATCATCTCCGGCGTGATGCGTTCCCGGTGGGCGCGCAGGAATGCGCCTAAGGCCTTCGGGCCTGACAAGGCTTCTGATGTCATAGCATGGTACCTTCTTATACCAGGATAAATGCTTATATTGTACCCGTATAGTAAGCAGATTATAGTCGCTGACAGTGATTCACAACCCGTCAGGAGCCGTTATGAGCAATAACAATCACCATGATGTCGTCGACCGCCAGTTTGGCGCGCAGGCAAACGCCTATTTAACCAGCGCGGTGCATGCGCAGGGCAATGATTTGCAACGGCTGGGCCAGCTGCTGGCGGCGTACCCGCAGGCGCGGGTGCTGGATCTGGGCTGCGGCGCCGGGCACGCCAGTTTTACCGCGGCCGCGCAGGTGGCGCAGGTGGTGGCCTACGACCTGTCGGCGCAGATGCTGGCGGTAGTGGCGCAGGCGGCGCAGGCGCGGGGGCTGGACAATATTCAGACGCAGCAGGGCATGGCGGAGACGCTGCCCTTTGCCGACGGTGAATTTGACCTGGTGATTAGCCGCTATTCGGCGCACCACTGGCACGATGTCGGACAGGCGCTGCGTGAAGTGAAGCGGGTGCTGAAGCCGGGCGGCCGGGCGATCATGATGGATGTGGTTTCGCCGGGGCACCCGTTGCTGGATATCTATCTGCAGACCGTTGAGGCGCTGCGTGATACCTCGCACGTGCGCAACTACGCGCCGGGTGAGTGGACAGGTATGCTGACGGCGGCAGGGCTGCTGGTGGAAGAGGTCACCGCCGACCGTCTGCCGCTGGAGTTCGGCAGCTGGGTGGCGCGGATGCGTACGCCGGAGACGCTGGTGGCCGCCATCCGGGAATTCCAGCGGAGTATGTCCGAAGAGGTGGTCAGGCACTTCGCCATTCAGCCGGACGGAACCTTTACCAGCGATATTATGATGCTGGTGGCGCGACGCGGTTAAAAAAATAAGGCTGCCGGTGATGGCAGCCTTACGCGTATTTGTCATTTATACCCTAAATACTTCGAGTTACAGCCAACGCACCTGCAGCTTGAAGTAGGACGGGTATACACCGACGGATTAACGTCGTGCTTATTGCTTCTCTTCCAGCAGGCAGCGGTAAATCAGGCCGCCGATAATACCGCCGGCAAGCGGCACCAGCCAGAATACCCACAGCTGTTCCAGCGCCCAGGTTCCCTGGAAAATCGCGACGCCGGTACTACGCGCCGGGTTGACCGAGGTATTGGTGACCGGAATGCTGATCAGGTGAATCAGGGTCAGCGCCAGACCGATGGCCAGCGGCGCGAAACCTGCCGGTGCGCGTTTGTCCGTGGCGCCGTGGATAATAATCAGGAAGAAGGCGGTTAATAATAATTCAATCACGATCGCCGCCTGCAGGGAATAACCGCCCGGCGAATGTTCGCCGAAGCCGTTGGAGGCCAGACCGCTGGCGGTGGCATCGAAATCCGCTTTACCGCTGGCAATAAAATACAGCGCGGCGGCAGCGGCAATAGCGCCGATGACTTGAGCAATGATATACGGGATAACGTCTTTTGCCGGGAAACGGCCGCCGGCAAATAAGCCTACGGTGACCGCCGGGTTAAAGTGTCCGCCGGAAATATGGCCAACGGCATAAGCCATGGTGACAACGGTTAAACCAAATGCCAGCGCCACGCCGGCAAAACCGATGCCTAATTCAGGAAAGGCTGCAGCTAATACGGCACTGCCGCAACCGCCAAACACCAACCAAAATGTGCCAAAAAATTCGGCAAAGAATCGCTTTAACATAGACTCCATCCTATCGGGATAGCTAACGGCTGTTAGCACTAAAAACTATAGAACACCTTTTTAATTTGTCGCGGACGTTTTGACCATTTTCTTTATGGGTATTTAAACGCGCGCGCTATTAAATCTCCGCCGTGCGCTTTTGTCCATGTAAAAAATAGGATTACGGCCATTAACCCGTAATTGTCATTCTTTACGCTGAGAAATACTCAGACTATTCCCTGTGGTTGATGGTTAAATCTCCGCGTGCGGCGTCAGGGGGGATAAAAATCGTATTGTGGAAAGCAGATCAATACACCCGGCGAATTCAGCCGGCAGAATAGTCGCCCAGATAATAAAAAACCGACGAAGGATAATAATATGTATAAAAAGGGTGACGTTTTTTACCATATTGGCCTGAAGGAAGGGGACGTCGGGCGTTATGTGCTGCTGCCGGGGGACCCGTTCCGCACCGATACCATTGCGCAGAGCCTGGATAATCCGCGGTTGGTGGCCCATCAGCGCGAGCATAAAACCTGGACGGGGACGTTAAACGGCGAAAAGGTGTCGGTCACCTCAACCGGTATGGGCTGTCCGTCGACGGCTATCGCCGTTGAAGAGTTGATCGCCGCCGGGGCCGATACTTTTATCCGCGTCGGCACCGCCGGCCGGGTGGCCGCGCCGGCGCATGACGGCGGCGTTTCCGGCACGATCGTCACGGCGGCGATCCGCGATGAAGGCACCACTACGCAATATTTACCGATTGAATACCCGGCGGTTGCCGACCGGCGGGTGGTGCAGGCGCTGGCCGAGGCGGCGGACACGCTGGGCTACCGCTTCCTGGAGGGCATCACGCACTCGAAAGATTCGTTCTACACCCAGGTGTTCCCTGACGCGGTGCCGGCGGGCGAGCTGTGGCAGGCGCGGCAGAAAATCTGGCAGCGCGCCAACGTGATGTGTTCCGAGATGGAGTCGGCGGCTATTTTTGTTATTTCCTCGATTCGCGGCTGCCGCGCGTCCGGCGTGATGGCGTTCTCGGATGCGCCGGATCAGGCCGCCGAGGTGGCGAAGGCGATCGATACCGCCTGTGAAGCGATCAAGATTCTGATCGCGATGGATAAACAGTGCGGGAAATAACGCGGCGGCATCGCGCGTTCTGATACGCGCCGGTTACGCCGGCGCTTTTTGTCGCCGCCGCACGGCGATTAGGAATAGTCGCCGTTTTATTCACGCGCAGGCTGCGCTATGTTGGTTGTAGCGCAGCCTGCTGCGCGTCTCCGTTTATCTCCCGCTACAGATTCTCCTTAATCCTCTCACAATGATTGAGCTTCTTTACATTGCATGACGTCCGTTTTCATCGGGCGACAGATAATTAACGTTGCGATGAAATAAATAACCAATAAGCAACAGGAGCCATCATGAAATACCTTTATTCTTACCTCACAGCTGCACTGCTGGCCGGCGCATCATTTTCTGCGCTTGCCGCGCCGCTCAGCGTTACGGCGGTCAATAACCAGCAGGCTGCCGGCTTGCAGAGCCTGGGCGCGGTTTCGGTGTCCGGCGTGGCCGGCACGTCGGATGACGCGGTCAGGAAGCTGCAGGAAAAAGCCGCAGATCAGGGCGCTTCCCACTACCGCATTATCGGTCTCGACACGCCGGGGGATTCCAGCCTGTGGCGTGGCAATGCGGAAATCTACCGCTAAGCGCTAATGGCATGACAAGGCGGCGGTGAACGGGTCCGCAGCCGGCGATAGGGCGCCGGCTGGCCGATCGCGATCGCCGCCGTTTTTTTATTGCTGTTGCATTTTATTACAACTGTAGCGCCCGCTTTCGGAATGGTATTAATGAATCTTTAAGCTTTTCCGCCCAGATTAAGGGGTTCATGTTAAGGAGCCTCGAATGATCAATGCGACACGGCTGCAACTGAAACACCGCTTTTCCTATATCCAGCAGTTTATGGCCTCGCCGCGCACCGTCGGCACGCTGGCGCCATCCTCGCCCTGGCTGTGCCAGGCAATGCTGGATCAGATCGAATGGACCCGGACGCTGTCCATCGCCGAACTGGGCGCGGCCGACGGCGTGCTGACCAAGCGTATTATCGGCCGGATGCGCGCCGACGCCGGGTTGGACGCCTATGAAATCCAGCCGAACTTTGTCCGGCGGCTGCAGCAGATTGAGGAGCCGCGCCTGCAGGTGATGGCGCAGTCGGCGGAAAAGCTGGAGCGGGAGTACGATGTGATTTTCTCCTGCCTGCCGCTGCTGTCGATACCGCTCAGGATCAGCATGCGCATTCTGCAGCAGGCGCGGGAGAATCTGCAGGGGCGCAACGGCACGCTGGTGCTGTTCCAGTACAGCCACCTGTCGGAAAAGCTGCTGTCGCGCTATTTCCACTGGAAGAAGCAGCGCGTGGTGCGTAATTTCCCGCCGGCGCTGGTGTACGTCTGCACCCCGCGTTAAACGGCTGATTCGCTGCTGACGCCGCCACTTTTTTAACTTTTTAAACGCCGTTTCCTGCGGGTTTTCGGCGTTTTAGCCGGAAAACTGAAAAATCACGCTGTTTCACGCCATACCGCTGGCGAACGATTGAAACTGATAATGAGAGTGATTATCATGCGTGGATATTTTTCCTTTCCGGCACCATCATGCGTAAATCCTTTCTGTTGTTACTGGCTTCCCTGCTGTTTTCCGTGCTGTCCTGCGCCCAGGCGAAAACGGTGACGGATATTCTGGGCCGTCGCGTTGACGTGCCCGATAACCCGCAGCGCATCGTGCTGGGGGAAAGCCGCATGCTGTATACCCTGGCGCTGCTGGAGACGGGGGATCCGGCCCGGCGCGTGGTGGGCTGGCCGCGCGATCTGGCGCGCTATGACGCCCAGAGCTGGCAGCTGTACAGCCAGAAATTCCCGCATATGGCGCAGATCCCGACGATCAGCGGCGACAACTTTCGCCAGATCAACCCTGAGCGGCTGATCCAGCTGCGGCCGGATCTGGTGATCCTGGCGCGCTATGCGCGCGAGGACGGCGATCAGGCGCAGCTGGTGTCGGCCCTGGGCAAGGCCGGGATCCCGGTGGTGTATGTCGATCTGCGTATCGACCTGCTGCATAACACCGTGCCGAGCGTGCGCCTGCTGGGGGAACTGCTTAATCGTCAGGCGCGCGCCGAGGCGTTTATCACCTTCTATCAGCAGCATATGACGGCGGTCCGCGAGCGGCTGGCCGCCTATCACGGCGAACGGCCTAAAGTGATGCTGCATCTGCACCTTGGCCGGCGCGACACCTGCTGCACCACCGCCGCGCACGGCAACCTGGGAGATCTGGTGACCTTTGCTGGCGGCGAGAACATCGCCAACGCCAGCATCAAGGGCGTGTACGGCGAACTGAACCCGGAAACGCTGCTCACCGCCAACCCCGACGTGTATCTGGCCACCGGCATGGCCGGCGTGCAGGGCAAACGCTATTCCGATCTGCTGTTGGGGCCGCAGGTCAGCCGTCAGCAGGCGGACGACAGCTTCCGCCGCCTGATGCAACAACAACCGATGATCGCCGGGCTGAACGCGGTAAAAAACCAGCGGGCCTGGAGCATTTGGCACAACTTTTATCTCAGCCCGTACCACGTGGTGGCGGTCGAGATGTTTGCCAAGGCGTTTTATCCGCAGCTGTTTGCCGATCTCGATCCGCAACACACTTTTCAGCAGCTTTACCAGCAATTTTTGCCGCTGCCATTTTCAGGGACCTATTGGAGTCAGTTAACAGGTGAATAACTATCAACGCGGCTGGCTGTGCGCCATTCCGCTGGCGGCCGGCAGCGTATGGCCGGCCGTCGGGGCCGAAACCCCGAACGATAAATCAGAGACGATGCTGGTCATTGGCAGCGGTCGGACGCCGGCCGCCGAAAGTTATCAGCCGTTGACCAGCGTCACCGGCACCCGCAGCGAAACCAGCCTGCTGAACGTGCCGCAGGCGGTTGACGTGGTGCCGACGCAGGTGCTGACCGATCGGGCGGTCAGCAGCCTGGATGAGGCGCTGTACAACGTCAGCGGCATTACCCAGAGCAATACGTTGGGCGGTACGCAGGACGCGGTGATGAAGCGCGGCTTTGGCGACAACCGCGACGGCTCCATTCTGCGCGACGGCGTGCGTTCCGTTCAGGCGCGCAACTTTACCCCGACCACCGAACGGGTTGAGGTGCTGAAGGGGCCGGCGTCGATGCTGTACGGCATGGGCGAGCCGGGCGGCATGATCAATATGATCAGTAAAAAGCCGCAGCTGCAGCAGCATACGCACGTGGAAGGCTGGGGCAGCAGCTTCAAGGGCGGCGGCGGCCAGCTGGACGTGACCGGCCCGCTGGGCACCTCAGGCTTCGCCTATCGGATGATCGTCGACCATGATGAAACCGATTACTGGCGCAATTTCGGCCGCAACCGCCAGACGACCATCGCGCCGTCGCTGATGTGGTACGGCGAAAGCACCACGGTGCGCCTGGCGTATGAGCATATGGAGTACCTGACGCCGTTCGACCGCGGCACCATTATCGATTCGCGCACCGGCAAGCCGGTGAATACGCCGCGCGATCGCCGCTTCGATGAGGCCTACAACGCCACCCGCGGCGATCAGGACAGCGTGACGCTGCAGATCGATCAGGTGCTGAACGATCGCTGGAAAAGCTCGCTGACCTACGCCTATAACCGCAACAGCTACAGCGACAATCAGGCGCGCGCCACCAAGCTGGACCCGGAGAGCGGCACGCTGACGCGTCAGGCGGACGCTACCGCCCATGCGGTCAGCCATGCCAACGCGGTGCAGCTGACGCTGAACGGCGATGTGGACTGGGGGCGGATCAACCATCAGCTGCTGTTCGGCTTCGATTTTGAAGACAGCCGCACCTACCGCGGCGATATGATCCGCGGCAGCAAAAACAGCGATTTCAATATCTATGATCCGGTATACGGCCAGATGCCGCCTTCGACGGCGGTCAGCGCCAAAGACAGCGACCAGCGGGAAAACCTGACCAGCTATGGCTGGTTTATGCAAGATTCCGTGCAACTGACCGATAACTGGCTGCTGATGGGCGGGCTGCGCTACGATACGTTTGACGTGTATGCCGGCAAAGGGCGGCCGTTTAACGTCAATACCGACAGCTCGGACGCGAAACTGGTGCCGCGCGCCGGCGTGGTGTACAAGCTGACGCCGTACGTCTCGCTGTACGGCAGCTATACCGAGTCCTTTAAGCCTAACTCCTCCATCGCCACCCAGATTGGCTCGCTGCCGCCGGAGCAGGGGAAATCCTGGGAGATGGGCGGTAAGGTCGCCTTGCCGAACGGCATTACCGGCACGCTGGCGCTGTTTGATATCACCAAGCGCAACGTGATGGTCAGCGAGCTGGTGGACGGTGAAAGCGTCACCCGCACCGCCGGGCGCGTGCGGTCGCAGGGGGTCGAGCTGGACGTGGCCGGCAATATTACCGACAGCCTCAGCCTGATCGGCGCCTACGCCTATACCGACGCGCGGGTGGTGGATGACCCGGCTAACAAAGGCAAAGAGATGGCCAACGTGGCGCGCCACACCGCTTCGCTGTTCCTGACGCAGAATCTGGGGTCGACGGGGCTGTACAGCGGCGATGAGCTGCGCGTCGGCGCCGGGGCGCGCTATGTCGGCCGCCGGCCGGGCGATGCCGCCAACAGCTTCTATCTGGACAATTACACCGTGGCCGACGCCTTTGCCGCCTACAGCATGCCGCTGCACGGCTATCGGGTAAAATGGCAGCTGAACGTCAATAATCTGTTCGACAAAACCTATTACCCGTCCAGCGGCGGCAACCTGCGGGTAGCGGTCGGCGAACCCCGCGAGGTGGTGTTGCGCGCCAGCGTAGATTTTTAAACCGGCCCGACGGCCGGCGGTTAAGGAGAGTGTGATGAGCGTGACGATTCGTCTGGCGCAGCCTGCGGATATCGATGCGATGATGGCGGCGGAACGTTCGGCGGCGGCGCTGTTCCGCCAGCTGCCGCAGTGGGCGTTTATTGCCGATGACGACATTATGTCGGCGGCGCAGCATGCGGCGCTGATTGCCGAAGAGGGCGTATGGCTGGCGCAGGACGGCGCGGCGATCGCCGGTTTTATCGCCGTACGGCGCGACGGGACAGAGTGGCACATCGCCGAGCTGTCGGTGGCGGCCGAGCATCAGCGGCGCGGCATCGGACGCCGGCTGATCGTAGCGGTGGCCGACTGTGCCGGCCACCAGGGCGTCCGTCAGCTGACGCTGACCACGTTTCGCAACGTGCCGTGGAATGCGCCGTATTACCAGCGGCTGGGGTTTGAAATTATCCCCACGGTGGCGCTGTCGCCGCGTCTGCGCGAACAGATGGCCGTTGAGGCCGAGCACGGGCTGCCGCTTGGCAGCCGCTGTGCGATGAAATTTACACTGTTGTAAAGATTGAAATACACGCAGCGGGCGGTATGATGCACAACAGCACCGCCACTCAGTCACCGTATAGGGTACAGCCGTAATGACACAAACCATTTTCATGGTAGGCGCTCGTGGAGCAGGAAAAACTACCGTGGGGAGCGCGCTGGCGCAGGCGATGGACTATCGCTTTATTGATATCGATCTGTTTATGCATCAGACGACGCAGATGAGCGTCGCCGAGATCGTGGCCCAAGAGGGCTGGCAGGGATTTCGCCGCCGTGAAAGCCTCGCCCTGCAGGCGGTGACCAAACCGTCAACCATTATTGCCACCGGCGGCGGCGCGGTGCTGGCGGAGGAGAACCGCCGCTTTATGCGGCAGCACGGCACGGTGATCTACCTGCGCGCGCCGGCGGAAGTGCTGGCGCAGCGGCTGGAGGCGTTTCCGCAGGACGCGCAGCGCCCGACCCTGACCGGCCGGCCGATCGCCGAAGAGATGCTGGAGGTGCTGGCCGCGCGTGAAGCACTGTATCAGGAGACGGCGCACCATGTGCTGGACGCCGCGCAGGATCCGCACGGGGTGGTGGCGCAAATCCTGGAGATGCTGCGCCTGCAGGAGGCGGTGAAATAGACGCCGTTAGGCGGGCGGTGCGGCAAAATAGCCGCCGGGCGTGACGCCGAAATGGCGGCGGAAGGCGGCGATATAGGCGCTGACGTTGTCATAGCCGCAGTCGGCGGCGACGCTGGCGACCGGCGTCCCGCGCGACAGCGCTTCCAGCGAGCGAATGATGCGCGCCTGCTGACGCCAGCGGGCAAAGCCGATGCCGGTCTGCGCCATAAACAGCCGGCTGAGGCTGCGCACGCTGATGCCGGCCCAGCTGGCCCATTCGCTCTGCCGCCGCGTGCTGGCGGGGTCATCCAGCAGCGCGCGGGCGATCTTTAACAGCCGCGCATCCTGCGGCATCGGCAGCTGTAGCGCCGTTTCTTCTTCCCCCTGCATTTCATCCAACAACACCTGCACCATGCGTCGCTGCGGCGCCCGTAACGGCGACGGCGGCAAACCGGCGATGCGCGCCACCAGCGCCTGCGCCAGGCCGCTGGCGGCCAGCAGCCGCGCGTTGCCGGGCAGAGGGCGGCAGGTTGCCGGCGACAGAAACAGCAGCCATCCCTCCACCTGCCCGCAGGACTGCGCCTGATGGCGGCAGCGCGGCGGCAGCCAGCCGAGCGTGCCGGCGGTCATCGCCCACTGGCGCTGCTCGGTTTCCAGCGCGATAGCGCCGTGCGTCAGCAGGTAAATCTGCCCGTCATCATGCTGGTGCCAGGGGGTAAGGTGGCGGTTGGGGTGAGATAACGGTATGCCGTGCAGGATCATGATATTGGCCGATTAACGTTATATTTAGGCTTAATCAGGTTATCACGCCACGGGCTGCGCCGGCTAGAATTCAGCCTGATTCCTCTGACGGAGAGCCATAATGACGCAATTAACCCCGCAAGATATCGTGCTGCAGGCGCTGCAGCAGGTGGTGGCGCAGCCGCTGCATCAGCCGGCGGTGATCGCCGAGTTTTTCGCCGACGACTACCGGCAAACGGTGGACGGAAAATCGTTGGACTATCAGCAGTTCGTCAGCCATATGGCGTTGCTCAAGCAGATTACCCGGCGGATGACGCTACAGGTGCAGGCGCTGGCGGCGCAGGGAAACAGCGTGCTGAGCCATCACCGGGTCGAGGTGGAAAAATGCGACGGCGCGCGCAGCGAAATCCAGGTGATGGCGCATTTCACGCTGCGCGACGGCAAGATTATCGCCTGCGATGAACTGACGCGTCAGCTATCGGGCGAGCATGCCGATCGCGATCTCGGCGGCCGCTATTGAGCGACGGCGCATAACGATCGCATTTTAGCGGGAAAAGCAGTGACAGCCGCCGGGCGATGCCCCAATATGGAGTTTCCAATACGGATAACTACGCGGGTGCCAGTCTATGCTGAATGTAAGTGAGTATTTTGCCGGAAAAGTGAAATCGATCGGTTTTGACAGTAGCAGCATCGGTCGTACCAGCGTTGGGGTGATGGAAGAAGGGGAGTACACCTTCGGCACCAATCAGCCGGAAGAGATGACGGTGATTACCGGGGCGTTGCGGGTGCTGCTGCCGGGCGCGCCGGACTGGCAGGTGTTTATGCCGGGTGAGAAGTTCTTTGTGCCGGGCCACAGCGAGTTCAACGTGCAGGTGGCGGACGCCACGGCCTATTTGTGCCGCTATTTGAGCAAGTAGTAAGAGCAGGGCGCTGGCGACAGCGCCCTGGTTGTTTACGGGCTTAGCGCTGGGCTTCGCCGCCGAGGGCTTCGATCAGGTTCTGGATCAGCGCCGCCAGTTCGCTGGTCATCAGAATAAAGTCGGCGTCGAAACGCTGGGCGAAGTCGTCGCGGTCGATGTCGTCGTTCTGCTCGCGCAGCGCATCGGCAAACTTCAGGCGCTTGATAGAGCCGTCGTCGGCAATTACCAATTGAATACGCTCCTGCCAGTCGACCGCCAGCTTGGTCACCAGCTTGCCGGCCTCAATATGCACGGCGATCTCGTCGCTGATCAGGTTCTGTTTCTTGCAGCGGATTACGCCGCCCTCTTCCAGAATCGCCTTCAGCTCCGCTTCGTCCTGAATGGCGAAACCGGTCGGCAGTTCGCCGGAGCGCACCCATTCGGTCAGCGTCAGTTCGATCGGGCTTTCCATCGTCAGCGGCACCACCGGCAGCGAGCCGAGGCTTTTGCGCAGCAGCGCCAGGGTGTCTTCCGCGCGCTTGGCGCTGGCGGCGTCGACCATAATCAGGCCGTTGACGGTGTCGATCCACATAAAGGTCTGGTTAAAGCGGCTGAAGGCGCGCGGCAGCAGGCTGTGCAGCACTTCGTCCTTCAGCGCGTCCTTTTCGGTCTTCTTCAGCTTGCGGTGCTGTTCGCTTTCCAATTGGTCGATCTTCGCCTGCAGCGCCTGTTTGATCACCGGCGAGGGCAGGATCTTCTCTTCTTTACGCGCGCAGATGATAATCTGGCCGTTGACCACGTGCGTCAGCGCGTCGCTGTGCGAGCCCATTGGGGAGACCCAGCCGGTTTTCGCCATATCCTGACTGCCGCACGGCGTAAAGGAAAAGGCGCTGAGCTGTTTTTCCATTTCATCCGCATTTAGCGCAACGTCGCGGCTCAAACGGTAAACCATCAAATTCTTAAACCACAGCATAATGTTATCCCTGACTGGGCGTGCCGTTCGCACGCTGGTTCATCAAAAGCAGGGCGGCATGATACCCAATCGGCGCTGAAAAATCGCCTGCTTCCTCTGATTTGCGCGCGGATCCGTATTGCGGCACACTCGGTGGCAGCAAAAAACGATCGCGCCGTACAGAAGGAGAAAAGAGTGCGTATTGGCATTGATTTAGGGGGCACCAAGGTTGAAGTGATTGCGCTGGCGGACGACGGCAGCGAGCGGTTTCGTCACCGCATCGCCACGCCGCGCGATGACTATGCGCAGACGCTGCAGGCCATCGCCGGGCTGGTGCAGCTGGCGGAAACGCACACCGGCGAACGCGGCACGGTGGGCGTCGGCATCCCGGCACGCTGTCGCCGTTTACCGGCCTGGTGAAAAACGCCAACTCCACCTGGCTGAACGGTAAACCGCTGGATAAAGATCTGTCGGCGCTGCTGCAGCGCGAGGTGCGGCTGGCGAATGACGCCAACTGCCTGGCGGTATCGGAAGCCACCGACGGCGCCGGCGCGGGCAAGGCGGTGGTGTTTGCGGTGATTATCGGCACCGGCTGCGGCGCCGGCGTGGCGATTAACGGCAAGGCGCACGCCGGCGGCAACGGCATCGCCGGCGAGTGGGGGCATAATTCGCTGCCCTGGCCGGATGAGGATGAACTGCGCTTTCGCGATGAAGTGCCCTGCTACTGCGGCAAGTCCGGCTGTATCGAAACCTTTATCTCCGGCACCGGCTTCGCCGCCGATTACGCGCGCCTGAGCGGCAACGCCCTGAAAGGGGAGGCGATCATGGCGCTGGCGGCGCAGCAGGATCCGATCGCCGAGCGGGCGATCGCCCGTTATGAGCAGCGCCTGGCGAAGTCGCTGGCGCATGCGGTTAATCTGTTCGATCCGGATGTGATCGTGCTGGGCGGCGGCATGAGCAACGTCGAACGGCTGTACCGGCAGGTACCGCAGAAGGTCAGCGAGTGGGTATTCGGCGGCGAGTTCGCCACGCCGATCCGTAAGGCGGTGCACGGTGATTCCAGCGGGGTGCGCGGCGCCGCCTGGCTGTGGCCGCAGCAGTAATGATCACCGGGGCGACGCCGCCCCGGCGTATACTTAACCCTCGACGCGGTACTGCGGCTCCAGCGGCTGATGCCCAGTCCGTTGACCTTCTTCACTTTTATCTGCACCGGAATGCGCTCTTTCATCGCCTCAACGTGACTGATCACGCCGATGGTTTTGCCGGAGGCGTTAAGGCTGTCGAGCGCGTCCAGCGCGGTGTCCAGCGTCTCCGCATCCAGCGTACCGAAGCCCTCGTCGAGGAACAGCGAATCGATGCTGGTTTTATGGCTCACCAGATCGGACAGCGCCAACGCCAGCGCCAGGCTGACCAGGAAGCTTTCGCCGCCGGACAGCGTGCGGGTATCGCGCTGCGCGTCCGCCTGCCAGGTATCCACCACCAGCAGCTCCAGCGCATCGCTGTTTTTCCGCTGCAGCAGATAGCGGCCGTGCAGGCGGCTGAGCTGGTTGTTCGCCAGATAGACCAGGTGATCGAGCGTCAGCCCCTGGGCGAACTTGCGGAACTTGTCGCCTTCTTTTGAGCCGATCAGCTGGTTGAGATAGCTCCAGTCGTCATACTGCCGCTGGCTTTGGGCGATTTGCGCGAACAGCGCCTGCTGGTTGCCGCGGCGCTCGGCGTCGCTGGTGAGCTGGTTGCGCAGCTCGCCCTGACGCAGCTGCAGCGTCTTCAGCTGTTGCGTCAGCGCCTGCTGCTGCTGCGCCAGCGCCTCCAGATCGGCGTGCTCTTCATCCGCCTGCGGCGGGCGCTGCTGTCGGTGCTGCTCCAGCGCCTGCTCGGCCTGCGCCAGCAACGCGCGGGCTTCCACCTGACGCTGCTGCAGCTGCTCTTTCAACTGCTGTAGCTGCTGACGCTGCCCATCGTCCAGCAGGGCGGCCTGGAAGGCGGCGTCATCGGTAAATTCACTGGCGTCCAGCGCCTGCTGCCAGCGCTGCTGCGCCTGCTCGGCGCGCTGCGTTTGCTGCGCCAGCTGTTGCTGCAGCCCCGCCAACTGACCGTTCAGGCGTTCGCGCTGCTCCTGCGCCTGCTGCCAGCGTTCGGCGGCCTGCTGGCTGGCCAGTTCGCAGGCCGCCTGCCGGACGCGCAGCTGTTCGCGCGCCTGCGCCACCTGCTGCTCGCCAAACAGCGCCTGCCGCTGCCGTTGTTGGGCGACAAGCTGCTCCTCGTTGTCCTGCCACTGCTGCTGCAGACGCTGTTGCTGCTGCCGGGCGTCGGCATACTGTTTGTCCAGCAGCGTCAGGCGTTCATTCAGCAGCGCCGTCTGCTGCTGCGCCTGTTGCTGCGCGCTCCTGCAGCGCGCTCAGCGCGTCTTTGGCCTGCTGTACCGCCTGTGCCGCCTGCTCATGTCGGCTGAGGTGCTGCTGGCCTTCCCGCTCTTCGCGGTCGCAGTCGCTTAGGCCACTGCTGCAGGCGTTCGCTCTCCTGCAAATCGAAATCAAACGCCAGTTCGGCGGTCAGGGCGCTCCAGCGCTGCCGGGTGGGCCGCCAGCTGCTGCTCGTCCTGCTCCAGCGCCTGCTGCTGGCGCTGTTGTTGTTGCTGCAGGCCGTCGTGACGGGCGCGCAGTTCGACGCCGCTTTTATACAGCGTCTCGGTCTGCTGGCGTAGTTCATCAAGACGCCGGGCGCTGGCCGACGGGTTGAGCGTCTGGTACTCGGTGACGGCCGGATGTTCGGTGGAGCCGCACAGCGGGCAGGGCGCGCCGGTCTGCAGCCGGGCGCGTTCGGCTTCCAGGCTGACGATGCGCTGCTCAAGCTCGAGGGTTTTTTCCACCTCCGCCTGCAAGGTTTTATGTTGCTGATACTGCTGTCTGGCCTGCTCTAACTGCGGCGCCAGCTGTTGCAATTGTTGCTGACCGGCGAGCAGTTCCTGCCGCTGCTGCGTCAGCCGCTGGTCGAGCTGCTGCGCCAGCGACGACAGGGTCGCCAGCTGTTGGCGCGTCGGGCGCAGATCGCTCAGCTGCTGCTGGCGCTGGCGCAGGGCGGCCAGCGGCGTTTCGGCCTCCAGCGCGCTCTGTTGCTGCTGCTGCGCGGCGAGCGCCTGGGTCAGGGCGCTCAGCTGCGTCTGATGCTGTTCGGCCTGCGTCGCCAGCTGGGCGCGTTCGGCGCGCAGCGCCTCCAGCGTCTGTTGTTGTTGCCCGCACTGGCGCACGGCCTCGTCGCGGTTCTGCTGCAGTTCAGCGCGGCTTTTGCTCAGTTGTGCGATCTGGTGATCGAGCGGCAGCACCTGTTCGTCGATCAGCTGCTGCTGTTGCTGGCGGTGCTCCGCCTGTTTCTGCTGTTCGGCGCGCACCTGCTCCAGCGCCTGCTGCAGCGGCGCCAGCTGTGCGGTCTGTTGCTGTAGCTGCTGGTCGAGCCGGGTCAGCTGCTGCTGCGACGCCTGCAGCTCATCGCGGCAGCGCTGGCGCTCATTGTGCAGCGGACGCAGCGCTCGGCGGGTTCGCTGCGCGCCAGCGTCTGCAGCTGCGGTTCGGCCTGTTCCTGCTCCTGCTGCAGCACCTGTAAGCGCTGCTGGCCCTGCTGTCGCTGCTGTTGCAGGCGCTGCCACTGCTGCAGCCAGCCCAGCGTCTGCCGCTGCTGTTCATCGCGCTGATTAAGCGTTGTCTCTTCCTGACGCAGCGCCTCGAGCTGCGTGTCCAGCTGCTGGCGCTGTTCGTCACTCAGCAGCTCAATGCCGCTGGCGCGCTGGTGCAGCGCGTCCAGCTCCAGTTTGGCCTGTTTATGCTGTTCGAACACCCGCTCGGACAGCCGGCCGTAGATTTCGGTGCCGGTTAACTCCTCCAGCAGCTCGGCGCGGTCGTTGGCGTCGGCGTTGAGGAAGGCGGCGAACTGCCCCTGCGACAGCATCATCGATTTGGTAAAGCGGCCGAAGTCGAGGCCGGTGATGGCGGCGACCGCCTCCAGTTTGTCGCGCACCTTGTCGGCGACGATCTTGCCGTCCGCCAGCAGCGCCAGTTCGACCTTCGGCGCCTGCAGATTGCCGTTCGGATCGTTTTTGGCCCGGCGCTGGCTCCAGAAGGCGCGGTAGCCGACGCCCTTGACCTCGAACTCCACCTCGGCCAGCGATTCGGCGGTGTGGCGCGTCATCAGATCGTTCTGGCTGGGGGAGACGTGCAGCCGCGGCGTCTGGTGATACAGCGCCAGACAGACGGCGTCGAGCAGGGTGGTTTTACCGGCGCCGGTCGGGCCGGTGATGGCGAACAGGCCGTTGCTGGCGAACGGCTCGGCGCTGAAGTCTATTTTCCACTCGCCCTGCAGCGAGTTGAGGTTTTTCAGCCGCAGGCTCAGAATTTTCATGCCGATGGCTCCTCATCCTGCAGCGCGTTCACCGTCTGGCGGAACATGTCGCGCATCCGGCCGCGCCGCGCCTCTTCCAGTTCGCTTTCCTGCGCCAGCCGGCGTTCAAACACCTCGTCCACGCTCAGTTCGTTCAACGTCTCTTTATCCTGTTGCTCAATGGCCTGACGGCGCTGCTCCTTGCTGCGCCGCAGCAGCACCACTTCCACCGGCAGGTTATCTGCCAGCGCCTGGATACGGCGCTGAATATCGCTGAGATAATCCTGCGTCGCCACCTCAATATCCAGCCATACCGGCAGCTCGCCCTGATAATCGGCAAACTGCTGCAGCTGCCGTTCGATCTGCGCCAGATCGCCCTTGATCAGCTGCATCGGCTGGAAGAGCGGGACGGGCAGCGGGGTGACCTGCTGCAGCCCGCCGTCGGCGAAGTCGACCATAAACACGCTTTTGGCGTTGCCCCAGCTCGTCAAAGCTGAGCGGGATCGGCGAGCCGCTGTAGCGGATATGCTCGCTTTTGGCCACCTGCTGCGCCCGGTGGATATGCCCCAGGGCGATATAGTCCGCCGGCGGAAAGGCCTGCGCCGGGAAGGCGTCCAGCGTGCCGATATAGATATCGCGCACCGAATCCGAGGTGGTGACGCCGACGGTGGTCAGGTGGCCGGTGGCGACGATCGGCAGCGTCAGGCCGAGCGCCTCGCGCTGCGCGCAGGCCGCCTGATACAGCGCCTGATAATGGTCGGCGATGGCTTCCTGCAGCGCCTGCTGCTTCTGCGTGCCGGATTCGCCGGCGCGGCTGGTCAGCAAATCGCGCGGACGCAGGAACGGGATGGCGCACAGCAGCGCGCCGGGCTGGCCGTCGCGTCGATTAAGCGTCACGATCTGCTGCCCGGCGTCGGGCTGCGCGTTGGCGATCACGGTGGTATTCAGACAGGAGAGCAGCTCGCGGGATTCATTCAGCGTCGCCACGGAGTCGTGGTTGCCGCCCAGCACCACCAGCTGGCAGCCGGTCCTGCTGCAGTTCCACCCACAAAGCGGTTGTACAGTTCGCGCGCGTAGCTCGGCGGCGAACCGGTATCAAACAGGTCGCCGGCGACGATCAACGCGTCCACCTGGTGCTGTTCGATCTGCGCAATCAGCCAGCGCAGAAATGCCTGATGCTCGGCGGCGCGCTTTTGGTGAAAAAGTACTGACCCAAAATGCCAGTCAGAGGTGTGTATCAGGCGCATGACTCTCCCGGGAATAGGCCGCCGTTTTGGCCGGGGCGAAACGCGGCGGCGGTAAAACGTTGACGATGATTATACGGGTTGGCGGGTAAAAATATGCTATTTCTATCTATTCCGGCGGTTACGCGCCCGCCATGGTAAGAATCATTTATATTGTGAATGTTACTGAGTGGTTAATTTCATAAATCTGTCACAAAACTGACGCATAATGGCGCCCGCAAACAAATTGTGAACGCTAACACATTGGCAGGATTGACGATGGCAAGACGCATACTGGTGGTGGAAGACGAAGCGCCGATTCGCGAGATGGTGTGCTTTGTGTTGGAACAGAATGGTTACCAACCGTTGGAAGCGAAGATTATGACAGTGCCGTAACGCGCCTGTCTGAGCCGTTCCCCGATTTAGTGTTGCTGGACTGGATGTTACCCGGCGGTTCCGGCATTCAATTTATCAAACATATGAAGCGCGAAGCGCTGACCCGCGACATTCCGGTGATGATGCTGACGGCGCGCGGCGAAGAGGAAGACCGGGTGCGCGGCCTGGAAGTCGGCGCCGACGATTACATCACCAAAACCGTTCTCACCGAAGGAGCTGGTGGCGCGCATCAAGGCGGTGATGCGCCGTATTTCACCGATGGCGGTGGAAGAGGTGATCGAGATGCAGGGGCTGAGTCTCGACCCGTCATCGCACCGGGTGATGGCCAATGAACAGCCGCTGGATATGGGGCCCACCGAATTCAAACTGCTGCATTTCTTTATGACCCACCCGGAGCGCGTTTACAGCCGCGAACAGTTGCTTAATCACGTCTGGGGCACTAACGTTTATGTGGAAGACCGCACCGTTGATGTGCATATCCGCCGGCTGCGCAAGGCGTTGGAGAGCAGTGGTCATGACAAAATGGTTCAAACCGTTCGCGGCACAGGTTACCGCTTTTCAACGCGCTATTAACCGCGCCGCGTCGGAGAGCATGCCGTGCTAGAACGCCTTTCCTGGAAAAGGCTGGCTCTTGAGCTGGCCCTTTTTTGCCTGCCTGCCCTGCTGTTGGGGCTGATTTTCGGCTATCTCCCCTGGTTACTGCTGATCGCCGTGCTGGCGGCGCTGGGCTGGAACTTCTACAACCAGCTGAAGCTGTCCCACTGGCTGTGGGTCGACCGCAGCATGACGCCGCCGCCGGGCCGCTGGAGCTGGGAGCCGCTGTTTTACGGCCTGTACCAGATGCAGCAGCGCAACCGCCGGCGGCGGCGCGAACTGGCGCTGTTGATCAAACGCTTTCGCAGCGGTGCCGAATCGCTGCCGGATGCGGTGGTGATGACCACCGAAGAGGGCAATATTTTCTGGTGCAACGGGCTGGCGCAGCATCTGCTCGGCTTTCGCTGGCCGGAGGATAACGGCCAGCATATTCTCAACCTGCTGCGCTACCCGGAATTCAGCCACTATCTGCAACAGCAGTCCTTTGATAAACCCCTGACGCTGCAGCTGAATAATGAGCACTACGTGGAATTCCGCGTAATGCCGTATTCGGAAGGCAGCTGCTGATGGTGGCGCGCGACGTGACGCAGATGCGCCAGCTGGAAGGGGCGCGGCGCAACTTCTTCGCCAACGTCAGCCACGAGCTGCGCACGCCGCTGACCGTGCTGCAGGGCTATCTGGAAATGATGGCGACGACGAGCCGGACGGTTCGCTGCGCGGCAAGGCGCTGGCCACCATGCAGGAGCAAACCCGGCGCATGGACGGCTGGTGAAGCAGCTGCTGACGCTGTCGCGCATCGAGGCGGCGCCGATTGTCGAGATGAATGAGACGGTGGACGTGCCCCTGATGCTGCGAGTGCTGCAGCGTGAGGCGCAGTCGCTCAGCGGCGGCCGGCATGAGATTCGTTTCCGCGTTAACGAGGCGCTGAAGGTCTACGGCAACGATGACCAGCTGCGCAGCGCGGTGTCCAACCTGGTGTATAACGCGGTGAATCACACGCCGGCAGGCACGTATATCGAGGTAAGCTGCAGCGGACGCCGCAGGGGGCGCAGTTCCAGGTCAGCGACAACGGGCCGGGCATCGCCGCCGAGCACCTGCCGCGCCTGACCGAGCGCTTTTACCGCGTGGACAAGGCGCGTTCGCGGCAGACCGGCGGCAGCGGGCTGGGGCTGGCGATCGTCAAGCACGCCCTCAGCCATCACGATGCGCGCCTGGAGGTGCTCAGCGAGCCGGGCAGCGGCACCCGCTTTATCTTTACCCTGCCTAACCGGTTGATTGTACCGGGCGCTTTGTCAGAGAATGCGCTGAACAATTAATGTGTGAGGCACCGCTATGCGACTGACCCGAGGGATAGGGCTCTGCCTGCTGTTACTGTGCAGCTTCGGCCTGCGGCGCAGCCGGACGGCATGCTGTCCGGCAATCTTTCCAGCGTCGGTTCCGACACGCTGGCGAACCTGATGTCGCTGTGGGCGCAGGATTTCAGCCAGCACTACCCGAATATCAACCTGCAGATGCAGGCCGCCGGTTCATCGACCGCGCCGACGGCGCTGGCCGCCGGCGCCGCGCAGCTGGGGCCGATGAGCCGGCCGATGAAGGCGGCGGAGCTGGCGGCGTTTGAGCAGCGCTACGGCTATGCGCCGCTGGCGGTGCCGGTGGCGGTGGATGCGCTGGTGGTGCTGGTGCATCAGGACAACCCGCTGCCGGGCTGAACCTTGGCCAACTGGATCAGATTTTCTCCGCCACTCGCCGCTGCGGCGCCGCTGCGGCGCTGGACAACTGGGGCCAGCTGGCGCTGCCGGGCGCCTGGGCGCAGCGCAGCATTCAGCGCTTTGGCCGCAACTCGGCTTCCGGCACCTACGGCTATTTCAAACTGCGCGCGCTGTGCGGCGGCGACTTTATGGCGCGGGTGAACGAGCTGCCCGGCTCGGCGTCGGTGGTGCAGGCGGTGTCCGGGTCGCTGAACAGCATCGGCTACGCCAGCATCGGTTTTCGCGCCAGCGGCGTCCGACTGTTGCCGCTGGCGGAGCGGGGCGATCGCTACGTGCCGCCCAGCGTCGCCAACGTGCGCAACGGCAGCTATCCGCTGGCGCGCTATCTGTATATCTACATCAACAAAGCGCCGCAGCGGCCGCTGGAGCCGCTGACGGCGGCGTTTCTTGACCGGGTGCTGTCCGCGCAGGGGCAGGCGCTGGTGAATCAGGACGGTTATCTGCCGCTGTCGCCGGAAACCCTGCGTAAAACCCGCCTTGAATTGGGGCTGAAGTAGCCGCCTCCGCCGCCGTACGCCGGGTACTGCGGCCGGGGCATGCCCGTCATCATGAATTTATTTCAACACCCATGAAAATTTCTCCATTGCCGCCGGGTATCACCCATGACAGGATGATTTTAGCTATTTAGACGTCTGGATGTCCAATTGTAACCCAGCGTAATCATTTAATGTGTAAATCATTCCGGCGGGCGCACGCTCTGCATCTGTCGGACTCCGGAGTGGAAAAGATGTGCAATTGCAATCATGCCGTTCACGCTGACGTTGTCGGCAGTTTATTACGTCCTGCGGCGCTGAAAAGCGCGCGTCAGCAGTTTCAGCGCGGTGAGATTGATGCGGCGCAGCTGCGGTCGGTGGAAGACGAGCAGATCCGCCAGGCGGTGGACAAACAGCGTCAGCTGGGCTGGCGGTGGTGACCGACGGTGAGTTTCGCCGCGCCTGGTGGCATTTTGATTTTCTTGAGGGGCTGGACGGCGTGCAGGGTTACGATGCCGAACAGGGCATCCAGTTCAACGGCGTGCAGACCAAGGCGCGCAGCATCAAGGTGACGGGCAAGCTGGGCTTTAACCCGCAGCACCCGATGCTGGCGGATTTTCGTTTCCTGCAGCAGATTGCCGGCGATGCGCAGCCGAAGATGACCATTCCCAGCCCGAGCGTGCTGCATTTTCGCGGCGGGCGTCAGGCGATCGACAGCGCGGTCTATCCGCAGCTGGATGCTTACTTTGCCGATCTGGCGCAAACCTATCGCGATGCGATCCGGGCGTTTTATGACGCTGGCTGCCGCTACCTGCAGCTGGACGATACGGTGTGGGCCTACCTCTGTTCTGACGATCAGCGCCGCCAGATCCGCGAGCGCGGCGAAGATCCCGACCAGTTGGCGCGCATCTATGCCGACGTGCTGAATACGGCGATCGCCGGTAAGCCGGACGATCTGACCATCGGGCTGCACGTCTGCCGCGGCAACTTCCGCTCCACCTGGATCTCGGAGGGGGGCTATGAGCCGGTGGCGGAGATCCTGTTTGGCCAGGTGAATATCGACGCCTTCTTCCTGGAGTACGATAACGAGCGTTCCGGCGGCTTCGAACCGCTGCGCTTTATCAAGCCCGGCCAGCAAAAAGTGGTGTTGGGGCTGATCACCACCAAAGACGGCGAGCTGGAAAACCCGGAGCAGGTTAAGCAGCGTCTGCAGGAAGCGGCGCAGTACGTCGCCCCTGAGCAGCTGTGCCTGAGCACCCAGTGCGGCTTCGCCTCGACTGAAGAGGGCAACAGCCTGAGCGAGCAGCAGCAGTGGGATAAACTGAGCAGCGTGGTCAGCATTGCCGGCCAGGTCTGGTAACCGCCGGCCGCCCGTTTGTTCTGCGCGGAAATGCCGCTGATATTGGCGTTTTCGCGCGGTTTAACCCGCAATGCTTCACGTTTTGTGAGCGTGTTGGTTAAAAATGATACAAATCATGTAGGGCATATTTCCTGAAGACTGGTGCGATCGACTGGTGATGAATATTTATCTGGTCGATCGCTCTGCATTTCCCCGTGAGCCTTGCCTTTTGGCGCTATAAACGTTTTACTTACCCTCCGTTGTTGGACTAATCCTCCATTTTATAACTTCTAACATTCTGCCCATCTTCAAGAGTGGTCAATTTTGCATAAGGACAAAACGCCCGAGCGGTCTGCGTTTTCTTGCTCTTATTGCTCTTGTGATGAAATGGCAGGCCGACAGCGAATGGCGAACCGCCGTTAAAAGAACACTTTTTTTCATTTGAACAGGCAACACGACATCCTATGAGTCATCGTTTAACGTCAAAAGATATTCTGGCATTAGGTTTTATGACCTTTGCCTTGTTTGTCGGCGCCGGGAATATTATTTTCCCGCCGATGGTGGGGGTTGCAGTCCGGCGAGCACGTCTGGATCGCGGCGCTGGGCTTTCTGATTACCGCTGTCGGCCTGCCGGTGATGACGGTGATTGCGCTGGCGCGCGTCGGCGGCGGCGTGGATGCCCTGAGTACGCCGATCGGCCGCACCGCCGGTCTGCTGCTGGCGACCGTCTGCTACCTGGCCGTCGGGCCGCTGTTTGCAACGCCGCGCACCGCGACCCGTGTCGTTTGAGGTGGGGATTGCTCCGCTGACCGGCGATGGCGCAATGCCGCTGCTGGTCTACAGCCTGGTCTACTTTGCGCTGGTGATCGGTATTTCCCTTTATCCGGGCCGCCTGCTCGATACCGTCGGCCATATTCTGGCGCCGCTGAAAATTGTCGCGCTGGGCGTGCTGGGCATCGCCGCGCTGATCTGGCCGGCCGGCTCGCCGATCCCGGCGGTGGATAGCTACCAGCATGTGCCTTTCTCTTCCGGTTTTGTAAATGGTTATCTGACCATGGATACGCTGGGGGCGATGGTATTCGGTATCGTTATCGTTAACGCCGCGCGCTCGCGCGGGGTGAAAGACAACGGCCTGCTGACCCGTTACACCATTTTTGCGGGTTTGATCGCCGGCGTCGGCCTGACGCTGGTCTACCTGAGCCTGTTCAAGCTGGGTTCCGGCAGCGGCGTGCTGGTGCCGGAGGCGACCAACGGCGCGGTGATCCTGCATGCTTACGTACAGAACACCTTCGGCGGCCTGGGCAGCTTCTTCCTGGCGGCGCTGATCTTTATCGCCTGCATGGTGACCGCGGTCGGCCTGACCTGCGCCTGCGCCGAGTTCTTTGCCCAATACCTGCCGTTCTCGTATAAAACGCTGGTGTTTATTCTGGCCTGTTCTCGATGTTCGTCTCCAACCTGGGCCTGAGCCATCTGATTCACCTGTCGATCCCGGTGCTGACCGCCATTTATCCGCCGTGCATCGTGCTGGTAGTGTTGAGCTTTACCATGCGGATGTGGAATAGTGCGCCAAAGGTGATTGCGCCGGTGATGCTCGTCAGCCTGTTGTTTGGTATCCTTGACGCGGTGAAGGCCGCCGGCTTCGAAAATCTGCTGCCGGCATGGAGCACGCACCTGCCTCTGGCAGGTCAGGGAATTGGCATGGCTGCCGCCTTCCGTACTGATGCTGGTACTGGCCGCCATCTACGATCGGGTATGCTCGCGCTCTGAAGCGACCGCGCATTAATTTTTCCCGGTCTGATTTTGAGGCCACGGACTTGTCCGTGGCTTTTTTGTGTATAAGAAGACCAGGTCTTTAAATGCAACAGGAATCAGTAACACCCGCCGCCAATAAGTTGAAAACGTGGCCTCAGCACGCGCCACATCCGCTTTATGGCGCTCGGGTCGGCGATCGGCACCGGGCTGTTCTACGGCTCCGCCGACGCTATCAAAATGGCGGGGCCCAGCGTTCTGCTGGCGTATCTGATTGGCGGCGTGATCGCCTTTATCATTATGCGCGCGTTGGGGGAGATGTCGGTCAATAACCCGCAGGCCAGCTCTTTCTCGCGCTATGCCCAGGATTATCTTGGCCCGATGGCCGGCTATATCACCGGTTGGACCTACTGCTTTGAGATATTGATCGTCGCCATCGCCGACGTGACCGCGTTCGGCATCTATATGGGCGTCTGGTTCCCCGAGGTGCCGCACTGGATCTGGGTGCTGAGCGTGGTGCTGATTATCGGCGCCATCAAACCTGATGAGCGTGAAGGTGTTCGGCGAGCTGGAGTTCTGGTTCTCGTTCTTTAAAGTCGCCACCATCATTATCATGATTGCCGCCGGTATCGGCATTATCATCTGGGGCATCGGCAACGGCGGCAGCCGACCGGCATTCACAATCTGGTGGAGCAACGGCGGCTTCTTCAGTCACGGCGTGATGGGCATGATTCTGTCGCTGCAGCTGGTGATGTTCGCCTACGGCGGTATTGAGATCATCGGCATCACCGCCGGCGAGGCCAACGACCCGAAAAAATCGATTCGAAGGCCATCAACTCGGTGCCGTGGCGAATTCTGGTGTTCTACGTCGGTACGCTGTTCGTGATTATGTCGATCTATCCGTGGAACCAGGTCGGCACCAACGGCAGCCCGTTTGTTCTCACCTTTCCAGCATATGGGCATCACCGTTGCGGCCGGCATCCTCAACTTTGTGGTGATTACCGCCTCTCTGTCGGCGATTAACAGCGATGTGTTCGGCGTCGGCCGGATGCTGCACGGCATGGCGGAGCAGGGCCACGCGCCGAAAATCTTCAGTAAGGTTTCCAAACGCGGCATTCCGTGGGTGACGGTGGTGGTGATGATGGCGGCGCTGCTGATTGCGGTGTACCTCAACTACATCATGCCGGAAAGCGTGTTCCTGGTGATTGCTTCGCTGGCAACCTTCGCCACCGTGTGGGTGTGGATTATGATCCTGTTCTCACAGATTGCGTTCCGCCGCACGCTGAACAAACAGCAGGTGAAAGAACTGGCGTTCCCGCTGCGCGGCGGGGTGTTTACCTCGGTTATCGCGATTATTTTCCTGGCCTTTATTATCGGTCTGATTGGCTACTTCCCGACGACCCGCGTGTCGCTGTATGCCGGGCTGGTGTGGGTGGTGCTGCTGCTGGCGGGGTACTGGGTGAAGGTGAATCGTCAGAAGAAGCGGGCGCAGACGGCGTAAGGTTTTCTAGCGCTTTAGTACGATTTAATATGATGTGATATCCGTATGCCGGTCAGTTTTTACTGACCGGCATTTTTTCGTTTTCTGTAAGTTATTGAGCGGGAAGAATTGCCGTAAACGAGCGGTATTTCTCTGTAACGACTGTGGACGGCAATTACAGGGGCCGTAGGCGCGGCCCCTGCACCCGCGCCCGCGCTTAGGCACGTTCTGCCCGCTACGCGGGTACCCTCTCTGCGTCACCGTCGCCGGGCGGGTCGGCTCTACAGGCATCCTTGCCTGTGTCGCCTCAACCGGACATCCCTGTCCGGTTGCCCTGGCTCGGGTTCCTTGTTCGGCAGCCCGTGATGCGCGCTAAAGGTCAACACCCGAATCTGTGGCTACCGGGAAAACTAACCCATCATGTTGATGTTAAGAGATATCCTGACAGGGTAAGGCCCGGCATCGGCTTTATAACTCTTCCTCCGAGCCTCTGTGTTCGGCGGTGCGGGTTTCGGCGCGGGAGAGGGGAGTGGGGGCGTCATCGTCTTCACCTGCATAGCGCGTCAGCGCTTCACGGATATCCTGCATATCGCTGCTTACGATACTCAGCACCGGCTGCAGCGTGGTTTGCAGATGCCCTTCGGCGCGCGCGGCGCTGTGCAGGCAGCCGATAAACAGCAGCGTGCTGAGCAGGGTGAAAAAGCGGTGTTTGAGCCGTGTCAGGCGCATGCGTGTTCCCCAATGGTTGAGTCTTGCCGCATTAACGCCGTTTTGCCGTGAAAAGAACAGAGCTGGGAGATATCTGCTGGCAATCAGAGCCGAATAATTACCAGCAGAAATAATTACGTCAGGTTGGTTCAGGAAACGTCGGCCGCCGGACGGACTTCTGTCAGCATGCTGCGCATGTCATGGCCGGTCGGCGTCTGGCAAATACGCAGGTCGAACTCGCCAATCACCGCAAAAAGATGGTCGAAAATATCCGACTGAATACTTTCGTACTGCGCCCAGACCGTGGTGTTGGTAAAGGCGTAGATCTCCAGCGGCACCCCTTCCGGCGTCGGCGCCAGCTGGCGCACCATCAGTGTCATATGCTGGTGGATATGCGGATGGGCGCGCAGGTAGGCTTCCAGGTAGGCGCGCAGCGTGCCGAGGTTGGTCAGGCGGCGGCCGTTAAGCGGCGAACTGAGATCCACCTGCGCCTGCTGGTTGTACTGATCCAGCTCTTCCGTTTTGTGATTCAGGTAGTGCTGCAGCAGCGGGTTGCGGTTCAGACGCTGCTCTTCCTGCTCGGAGAGGAAGTGCACGCTGGTGGTGTCGATATTGATGCTGCGTTTGATGCGACGGCCGCCGGACTCCGACATCGAGCGCCAGTTTTTAAATGAATCGGAGATCAGCGCATAGGTCGGGATGGTGGTGACGGTGTTGTCCCAGTTGCGCACTTTGACCGTGGTCAGGCCGATATCGGTCACCGCGCCGTCGGCGCCGTATTTCGGCATCTCCAGCCAGTCGCCGATTTTCAGCATATCGTTGGCGGACAGCTGGATACCGGCCACCAGGCCCAGAATCGGATCCTTAAATACCAACATCAGCACCGCGGTCATGGCGCCCAAGCCGCTGAGCAGCAGCAGCGGTGATTTCCCCATCAGCAGCGAGACGATCATGATGCCGATTAAAATGGCGGCGATCAGCTTCACGCTCTGGAAGATGCCGCGCAGCGGCAGCTGATTGGCGGCCGGGCTTTCGCGCAGCACCGCCAGCAGGGTATCCAGCAGCGAGAACAGCGTCAGCAGGGCGTAGGCCATGATCCACACCTGCGCGGCGGTAACGATCACCGCCTGGGTCTGGCTGCCGCTGTGCAGCCACAGCAGCGCCTGCAGGTTGATGATCACGCCCTGCAGCAGCAGCGCCGCGCGTTGGAACAGCTTGTACTGGGTCAGCGCCTGCTGCCAGACGCGCTGCGACTGCTGGCCGCGGCGCTGAATCGCCGCCAGTACCACGCGGTGCAGGATAAAGTGAATAACCACCGAGATCAGGGCGATCAGCACCAGTACCAGCACCAGCGACATGATGTCGGTAAATTCGATACCAAACTGATCTAACCATTGAGCAATCCGTTGTTGCATAGCACCTCCATAAAATGCGTTAACGATAGCCACGAAACGGGCAGGGGCGTAAGCCTAAAGCCCGCGCCGCACAATGTGTACCGGTTTACCAATTTTTACATTAAGTTAGCACGATTTCCTCCTCTCAGCCTCCCGGCTCCTCCCCCGTTTTTAGCGTCAGCAGATGAGGGACGCCGCTGAGCGACGTGGCATGGTGGCGCCAGCTATCGTGTTATTGGCGCTGACAACAGCAGGAGGAGAGTTATGCTTGAAGCCTGGCATCTGCCGGTACCGCCGTTTGTGGTTAAGAATGGGCAGCAGTTGGAGATTACGCTGTGGGTGCAGGCGGAAGCGCCGCCTCTGCAGGTATTGCTGCGCGCGGAACCGGATAACGAAGAGTGGCTGCTGCCGATGGCGGCGCAGGCGGTTGACGGCCGGCTGTGCTATCGCGCCAGCCTGACGCTGAATGAGGGGGAGGCGACGCGGCGCTACTGCTTTAAGCTGCTGTGGGCCGACCGCCAGCGCTGGTTTGGCCCGCGGGGCTGGTCGCTGACGCCGCTGCCGCAGCTGGCGCAGTTTGCGCTCGATGAGCCGGACGACGGCCCGGGCTGGGTGGCGGACCAGCTGTTTTACCAGATATTTCCCGATCGCTTCGCCAGCAGCGGCGGCGAGCATGGGATCCAGAGCGGCAGTTATGTGCATCACGCGGCCGGCACGCAGGTGGAGCGGCGCAGCTGGCAACAGCCGTTGGACGAACGGCTGGCGGCCTCGACCTTTTACGGCGGCGATCTGGACGGCATCGTCCAGCGGCTGCCCTACCTGCAGCAGCTGGGGGTCACCGCGTTATACCTTAACCCGATTTTCACCGCGCCCAGCGTGCATAAATACGATACCGAGGATTACTATCAGGTGGATCCGTACCTGGGCGGCGACGCGGCGCTGCTGCGTTTGCGAGTAAGCACTCACAAGATTGGCATGAAACTGCTGCTGGACGGCGTATTTAACCATACCGGCGACTCGCACCCGTGGTTTGACCGCCACCGGCAGGGCGAAGGGGGCGCCTGTCATCATGCGGATTCCCGCTACCGCCACTGGTTTAACTTTTACCCTGACGGCACCGCATTAACCTGGAAAGGCAACGCCAGCCTGCCGAAGCTGAACTACGCCGAGCCGCAGGTGGCGGCGGCGATCTATGGCGATGCCGACAGCGTGGTGCGTTACTGGCTGAAGCCGCCGTACAGCATCGACGGCTGGCGGCTGGACGTGGTGCATATGCTCGGGGAGAACGGCGGCGCCGGCGGCAACCTGCGCCATCTGGCGGGCATCTATCAGGCGGCCAGAGAGGAAAATCCCGCCGCCTATCTGGTGGGCGAACATTTTGGCGATGCGCGCCGCTGGCTGCATGCCGGCGTGGAAGACGCGGCGATGAACTATATGGGCTTTGCCCTGCCGCTGCGGGCGTTTTTGGCGGGCGTTGATGTGGCGCGTCACCCGATTGAGCTGGACGCCGCCGCCGTTGCGGCATGGATGGATGATTACCGCGCCGGTTTGCCGCATAACCGCCAGCTGATGATGTTTAATCAGCTCGACAGCCATGATACGCCGCGTTTTCTGACCCTGCTGGGCGGCAATATGGCGCGGATGCGCATGGCGGCGGTGTGGCTGATGAGCTGGATTGGCGTGCCCTGCCTGTATTACGGCGATGAAGTGGGACTGGACGGCGATAACGATCCGCTGTGTCGTAAGCCGTTCCCCTGGGATGAGGCGCGCTGGGATCGGCCGTTGTTGACGCTGTTCCAGCGTATGGCGGCGCTGCGCCGACAGAGCCTGGCGCTGCGGCGCGGCGGCTGTCAGGTACTGTTCGCGCAGGGGGAGACGCTGGTGTTTGTACGTACTTACCAGCAGGAGCGCGTGCTGGTGGCGCTGCAGCGCGGCGGCGCTAATCCGACGCTGCGGTTGGCGTACAGCCCGCTGTTAACGTCGGGCGACTGGCAGAAGCTGGAAGGCGAGGGCGAACTGTTGGCGCAGGGCGAGGGGGTGACGCTGCGTCTGATGGCGGAGTCGGCGAGCGTCTGGCGGCTGTGACGGCGTAAAACGGGGGCCGAACGGCCCCCGGAACAGGATCAGTAGCCGATTGCCGCGCCGGCAGGACGGCGTACGTCGTTGGCGCCGTACAGATAACCTTCGCGCACCTTGCCGGAGACCGCCGAATCATTGCCGGAGTTGGCCGGCGCAACGCCCGCCGCGCCCGGAAGACCGACCAGAATCAGCTCGGCCGCGCCCCACGGCGTCTGCTCCACCATCTTGTAGCCCATCTTCTGCAGCAGGCTCAGCGTATCGGCAGAGACGCCGCGCT
This sequence comes from Serratia rubidaea, assembly GCA_901472405.1. Taxonomy (GTDB): domain Bacteria; phylum Pseudomonadota; class Gammaproteobacteria; order Enterobacterales; family Enterobacteriaceae; genus Serratia_B; species Serratia_B rubidaea. The sequence goes on from LR590463.1 coordinate 1,061,444, forward strand.
GTTCGTAATAAACCTCGTCAGGCAGCCACTGGTGGTGAATACGCGGCGCATCCACCGCCTCCTGCGGCGCCATGCCGTGGTCGATGACGTTAAGCGCGGTCTGCAGCGTGATGGTGATAATGCGTGAGCCGCCGGCGAGCCGAGCACCATAAAGATTTTATTGTCTTTGGTCACCAGCGTCGGGCTCATCGACGATAGTGGGCGCTTACCGGGGGCGATGGCGTTGGCGGTGCCCTGCACCAGGCCGTAGAGGTTTTTCTCGCCGACCTTCACGGTGAAGTCATCCATTTCGTCATTGAGGAAGAAGCCGGTGCCGGGGGCGATCACCACCGCGCCGAAGCGGCCGTTGACGGTGTAGGTGGTGGAGACCGCATTGCCGTCATGATCGACGATGGAGTAGTGGGTGGTTTCCGGTTTTTCATGCGGCTCCATGCCCGGCTGCACGTTGGTCGACGGCGTCGCCTTGCCGGGGACAATCTGCTTGCGGATCTGCTCGGCGTAGCTTTTGCTGACCAGCCGGTCGATCGGGTTGCTGATAAAGGCCGGGTCGCCGAGGTAGGTGTTGCGATCCATATAGGCGTGGCGCATGGCTTCGGTCATGGTGTGGATGGCCGCCGCCGAGTTAAAGCCCATGCTCTTCAGATCGTAACCTTCCAGGATATTCAGCGTTTCACACAGCGTGACGCCGCCGGAGCTGGGCGGCGGCGATGAGACGAACTTATAGCCGCGGTAGCTGCAGGTAATCGGCGCCGTTTCGGTGACTTTATAGTTGGCGAAGTCATCGGCGGTCAGAATGCCGCCGCCCTTGCGGGCCGCCGCTTCCACCGCCTGCGGAATTTTGCCGTGGTAGAAGGCGTCCGGCCCCTGCTTGGCGATAGCTTCCAGCGTATTGGCCAGGTCGCTCTGAACCAGCCGGTCGCCCGGCTGCAGCGCGCTGCCGTCTTTGCGCAGGAAGATTCTGGCCGCTTCCGGATCCTGTTTAAAACGCGCCACGGTGGTGTCGAGGATATCGGTATCGGCGCGCGTCAGCACAAAGCCTTCCCGCGCCAGCTTGATGGCCGGCGCCATCACCTGCTCACGGCTCAGCTTGCCATATTTTTTGCGTGCGGTTTCCATCCCCAGCACGGTGCCCGGCACGCCGGCGGCCAGATAGCCGTACAGGCTGGCGTCTTTCTTCACCTTGCCGTCGGCCTCCAGATACATATTGGCGCTGGCCGCCGCCGGCGCGGTTTCACGGAAGTTGATAAAGGTATCGGTGCCGTCGGCCAGGTGGACGGTCATAAAGCCGCCGCCGCCGATATTGCCGCAGCAGGGGTTGACCACCGCCTGCGCGTAGCCCACGGCCACCGCGGCATCCACCGCATTGCCGCCCATTTTCAGGATGTCGACGCCCACCTGCGAGGCCAGGCGCTGCGAGGTGACCACCATGCCCTGTTGCGCTTCCACCGCCGGACTGGAGGCGGCGTGCAGGCTGCCGCTGACCAACAGCGCCGCCATGGTCAGGGGTTTACTCCATTTATTCAAAAGCATTGTTATTCCTACCCTGTCAGTTTTTTTATTATCAGGCTCTGCAAAGAACAGGCCAGCGGTTACAGCGTAGCGCCATGGCGCGGTGCGCGCTGAATATTGACGGGAGAATGTGAACCAAAACAAGGAAAACGCGGCGGGCTTGCACAACAAAAGGGCATAAAAAACCGGCCAGCAAGGCTGGCCGGTGAGTAACGCCGGGGCTGAAATTACAGCTTGGCAGCGTTTTCAGACAGGTATTTAGCTACGCCGTCTGGAGACGCGCCCATACCTTCTTTACCTTTTTCCCACTGAGCCGGGCACACTTCGCCGTGCTCTTCATGGAACTGCAGCGCATCAACGGTACGGATCATTTCGTCGATGTTACGGCCGATTGGCAGATCGTTAACGATCTGGGAACGCACGATGCCGTCTTTGTCGATCAGGAAAGAACCACGCAGCGCAACGCCCGCTTCCGGGTGCTCGATGCCGTAAGCTTTCTGGATTTCACGCTTAACGTCAGCAACCATTGCGTATTTCACTTCGCCGATGCCGCCGTTTTCAACAGGGGTTTTACGCCATGCGTTGTGAACGAACTCGGAGTCGAAGGAAACGCCAACCACTTCTACGCCACGCTTCTGGAACTCTTCATAACGGTGATCGAATGCGATCAGCTCGGAAGGGCACACGAAGGTGAAGTCCATTGGCCAGAAGAACAGTACGGCTGGTTTGCCGTTCAGGTGTTTTTTCAGGTTGAAGTTTTCAACGATTTCGCCGTTACCAAGTACGGCAGCTGCGGTGAAGTCAGGGGCTTGACGAGTTACCAGGACCATGATTACTCCTGTAATAGTAGTTAAGGGTTAATGTCTGCCCGTGGTGGTAAACCGCGGGCAAAAACTTGGGTCAGTATAGGGGTCTTGCGTTGGCGAATAAAGGCTAAAAGCGCCAATCGATGAGATAGTTTTTATCTATCGATATCAGTAATTAATCCAGCAGACCTTAAAAATAACCTTTTCCCGTAAAAGGGCAAGCGTTAACGATAAAATTATGCTCAGGCGGCGCTGTCACGTGCGCTTGCCGGCCCGGCTACAGGCTTTTGGCCCGCGCCTGCGCCATCAGCTGCGGATAAAACTGCCAGAACTGTGTTTCAAGCTGATGATAATGGCGCTCCACGTCGGCAAAGGAGCCGCTCAGCGCCGCCAGTCGCGGCCGCCGGTTGGCCATGCCGCGCAGCACCTGGGCGATAAACGGCAGTTCGGCGTAGCGCTCCAGCCAGCGTTCCGACCAGAGATAGTGGTTCAGGGTCTGGAAGCGCTCGGGGGTCTGCGCCAGATGGGGGACAATCCGATCGCGCGCCTGGCGGGTGAAATCGCTGAGCGAACGCGTCGGTTCAATCTGCTGCCAGTGGCGCGCCAGAAAGTGGTCCCACACCACGTCGAGCGTGATGGGCGCCACGCGGCGATAGTCGGCGCCAAAGTAGTCGCGACACTGCTTGACCTGCGCCAGCGAGTCCGTCAGCGCGTCGATGCGGCGGTGCAGCATAATGCCTGCCGCCACCTCGGGCGCATAGTCCGCCGCCGGGTTGCCGCGCACAAAGTCGGCCAGCAGGTTGCCCAGCAGCGAGCTGTCAGCCAGCTGGGCCAAATGGAGATGAGCAAGAAAATTCATCCGGTCACTATACCTTAAAATCGTCATCGTTATCCGCCGTTCTGTGCCCTGACGGCGGCGGGACGCGGGAAATTCGCCTTATTCCTTGCCGCCTTTCCCCCATGGCTTTAGACTATAGCGCCTATTTTTTTAGCTGAAGTGAATACCATGCGCGTCGCCGATTTTTCCTTTGAACTTCCCGAGTCTTTGATTGCCCGTTACCCGCAAGCACAGCGCAGCGGCTGCCGCCTGCTGCAGTTGGACGGGCCGAGCGGCGAACTGACGCACGGCGTATTCACCGATCTGCTGGATAAATTGGAAGCCGGCGACCTGCTGGTGTTTAACAACACCCGGGTGATTCCGGCGCGCATCTTCGGCCGCAAGGCCAGCGGCGGCAAGATTGAGGTGTTGGTGGAGCGCGTACTGGACGACAGCCGGGTGCTGGCGCACGTGCGCGCCTCGAAAGCGCCGAAGCCGGGCGCCGAACTGCTGCTGGGTGATGACGAAAGCATCGCCGCGACCATGGTGGCGCGTCATGACGCCCTGTTCGAACTGCGCTTCAACGATGAGCGCGACGTGTTCGCCATTTTGAATGATGTCGGCCATATGCCGCTGCCGCCGTATATCGACCGGCCGGACGAAGACGCCGACCGCGAACTGTACCAGACCGTCTATAGCGAGAAACCGGGCGCGGTAGCGGCGCCGACCGCCGGTCTGCACTTCGATGAGCCGCTGCTGGCGGCGCTGCGCGACAAGGGCGTGGAGATGGCGTTCGTCACTCTGCACGTCGGCGCCGGCACCTTCCAGCCGGTGCGGGTGGACAGCATTGAAGACCACATCATGCATGCCGAATACGCCGAAGTGCCGCAGGAGGTGGTGGATGCGGTGCTGGCCTGTAAGGCGCGCGGCAAGCGGGTGGTCGCCGTGGGCACCACCTCGGTGCGCTCGCTGGAGAGCGCCGCCGCCGCCAGCAAGGACGCGCTGATTGCGCCGTTCTTCGACGACACCAGCATCTTTATCTATCCGGGCTATCACTATCAGGTTATCGATGCGCTGGTGACCAATTTCCACCTGCCGGAATCGACGCTGATCATGCTGGTTTCCGCGTTTGCCGGCTATCAGCACACATGCAGCCTATCAGCAGGCGGTGGCCGAGCAGTACGTTTCTTCAGCTACGGCGATGCGATGTTTATCAGCCGTAATCCGCAGCGGAACAAGAATCCGTCGGCGAATAGGCGTTCGGGCCGCGCGGGTGCGTGGCCCGCTACTGCAATTATTGATGACACCAGACGCTTTTTTTGGGCTGCTGTGGCACGGATGGGCGTTAGTACAACCAGCGTCCGGCCTTGGCGGATTCAATAAGCATCTCGATGGTAAGCGCTTCCCGCTGTGACTGGCTGCTCTGCGGATAATATTTGGAAAAGGCAATTCTTTTGGATCGATATTGAATTGTTCAGCGTAGCGCTCAATAATTCATAGGCATCTTCGGGCGCCATGCGAAAATCTTTGCGGAGATCGGTGCTTTTCGTGAGCGGATACCGTTTGAGCAACCAGAACCAGAAGCCGTTATATTCTTCAACCAGAGCAAACACGGCTTTTTCAACGTCAGTTACCATAATCTATCGCTCCCGCGGGCTATCGTGTTGTATCTGGCGGTTGTTTTCAATGTGATATAGGTGATGTCGGCGGCAACCACTGTCCATCCGACAACCGGGACGCTGCGCCCGACAAAGGTTCCCAGCTTTTTGGTCATGATCACTTCCAGCCCTGGAGGGGCAACGAGCGTCGGAAGCGGCACCGGGAGTTTCTTCCCCCGCAATAACTTTCGAAAATAGACCGAAGCTCTAGACGTGCCAGGCCTGGCGTCTGCTAATTTGCCCGATACCGGTATGGTGTTTCTGCCTGAATAAATGGCAAAGGCGGCAAGCTGGTCATGGGCAGCGGCGCTGGAGCCGCTAAAATGCTCTGCAGTCACATCAATGAAGATCCAAAAATAAAGGCTCGCTGGCGGAAAGATTATGCAAGCCGCCATAGAAATATCTCCCATGTAACTCTTCAGCCGTATCCATTCACTTTTCCTTGTTGATTTGGCGTGGGATGTACCTATCCCATCATCAGTAATGGGGCAATATTTGAACACCTTCGCCGTGATGAAGCCGTGCCCAAGGGCTGACAATCAGCTGCAAAAACTGACCGCGGTCAATTTGATTGACGGGTTGGTGGTGCGGCTTTGGCTGTTAGTTTAGAATATGCCCCTTTATAGCTCATCAGACTGTTTCTCTGATGCTGGAGGATAAGTGAAGTACGAATTAGATACGACGGACGGCCGCGCGCGTCGCGGCGGCTGATTTTTGAGCGCGGCGTGGTGGAAACGCCGGCCTTTATGCCGGTCGGCACCTACGGCACCGTGAAGGCATGACGCGGAAGAAGTGAAAGAGACCGGCGCGCAGATTTTGCTGGGCAACACCTTCCACTGTGGCTGCGCCCGGGGCAGGAGATCATGAAGCTGCACGGCGACCTGCATGACTTTATGCAGTGGCCGGGCCCGATCCTCACCGGACTCCGGCGGTTTCCAGGTGTTCAGCCTGGGGGCGATGCGCAAAATCAAGGAAGAGGGCGTTTACTTCCGTAACCCGATCAACGGCGACAAAGTGTTCCTCAGCCCGGAAAAATCGATGGAAATCCAGTATGACCTGGGGTTCCGACATCGTGATGATTTTTGACGAGTGCACGCCGTACCCGGCCGACTGGGACTATGCCAAGCGCTCGATGGAAATGTCGCTGCGCTGGGCGCAGCGCAGCCGCCAGCGCTTCGACGAACTGAACAATAAAAATGCGCTGTTCGGCATCATTCAGGGCGGTGTTTACGAAGATTTACGTGATGTTTCAGTAAAAGGGCTGGTGGAGATCGGCTTTGATGGTTACGCTGTGGGCGGTTTGGCGGTAGGTGAGCCAAAAGAGGACATGCACCGTATTCTCGAACACGTTTGCCCGCAAATTCCGGCGGATAAGCCGCGTTACCTGATGGGCGTCGGCAAGCCGGAAGACCTGGTGGAAGGCGTGCGTCGCGGTATCGATATGTTTGACTGCGTGATGCCGACGCGTAATGCGCGTAACGGGCATCTGTTCGTGACTGGACGGTGTGGTAAAAATCCGTAATGCCAAGCACAAGGATGATACTTCTCCGCTGGACAGCGAGTGTGATTGTTACACCTGTCGCAATTACAGCCGCGCATACTTGCATCATCTCGACCGTTGCAACGAAATACTCGGTGCCCGTTTGAATACCATTCATAACCTTCGCTTTTACCAGCGTCTGATGGCGGGTTTACGCCAGGCCATCGAAGAGGGTAAATTAGAGGCGTTTGTTGCGGACTTCTACGGTCGGATCGGTAAACCGGTTCCGCCTTTAAATGTTTAATAATTGATAACTTAATGAGGGAATTTCAATGAGCTTTTTCATTTCTGACGCCGTCGCATCCGCAGGAGCTCCGGCTCAGGGAAGCCCGTACTCTCTGATCATTATGCTGGTGGTATTCGGCCTGATCTTCTACTTCATGATCCTGCGCCCGCAGCAGAAGCGCGCCAAAGAGCATAAGAAACTGATGGATTCCATCAGCAAGGGTGATGAAGTTCTGACCACCGGCGGCCTGATCGGTCGCGTTACCAAAGTGGCGATACCGGCATTATCGCTATTGCGCTGAACGACACCACGGAAGTGATGATCAAGCGTGACTTCGTGGCGGCCGTTCTGCCGAAAGGTACCATGAAGGCCCTGTAATTTTTTTTCCCGAAGGGAATTGCCGTGCTAAACCGTTATCCTTTGTGGAAGTATCTGATGCTGATCGTGGTGATCGCCGTCGGTCTGCTTTATGCGCTTCCCAACATCTATGGTGAGGATCCGCCGTACAAATCACTGGGCGCGCGCGGTGTCGCCGCCAGTGAAACTACGCTGGACCAGGTCCGTACCGTATTAGAAAAAGACCATATCGAGAGCAAGTCGATCGCGCTGGAAGAAGGCGCCATCCTGGCTCGCTTTAAAGATCCTGACGTTCAGCTGCGGGCGCGTGAAGCGCTGATGTCGGCGCTGGGCGACAAGTACGTCGTGGCGCTGAACCTCGCGCCGGCGACGCCGCGCTGGCTGTCCATGCTGGGCGCCGAGCCGATGAAACTGGGCCTTGATTTGCGCGGCGGCGTGCACTTCCTGATGGAAGTTGACATGGACACCGCGCTCAGCAAGCTGCAGGAGCAGACCATCGACACCCTGCGCAGCGACCTGCGCGAGAAGGGCATTCCTTACGCGTCTATCCGCAAGCTGGACAACAACGGCGTTGAAGTGCGCTTCCGCGACAAGGACGCACGCGATCGGGCCATCAGCTACATGACGCCGCGTCAGCGCGACTACGTGTTCTCCTCGAACGGCAGCAACGCCATGAAGGTCACCCTGACCGATGCGCGTCTGAGCGAAGCGCGCGAATACGCCGTGCAGCAGAACATCACCATCCTGCGTAACCGCGTCAACCAGCTGGGCGTCGCCGAGCCGTTGGTGCAGCGTCAGGGTGCTGACCGCATCGTGGTTGAGCTGCCGGGCATCCAGGATACCGCGCGCGCCAAAGAGATTCTGGGCGCTACCGCGACGCTGGAATTCCGTCTGGTCAATACCAACGTTGACGCCACCGCGGCGGCCAACGGCCGCGTGCCGGGCGACTCGGAAGTGAAGAACACCCGTGAAGGCCAGCCGATCGTGCTGTACAAGCGCGTGATTCTGACCGGCGACCATATCACCGACTCCACGTCGACCATGGACGAGTACAACCAGCCGCAGGTTAACATCTCGCTGGACAGCGCCGGCGGCAACTCGATGTCCAACTTCACCAAGGACAACATCGGCAAGCCGATGGCGACCCTGTTTGTGGAGTATAAGGACAGCGGCAAGAAAGACGCCAACGGCCGCGCGGTGCTGGTGAAGCAGGAAGAAGTGATCAACGTGGCGAACATTCAGTCGCGTCTGGGCAACAGCTTCCGCATTACCGGTATCGGCAACCCGAACGAAGCGCGTCAGCTGTCGCTGCTGCTGCGTGCCGGCGCGCTGATTGCACCGATCCAGATCGTGGAAGAGCGCACCATCGGCCCAACCCTGGGGATGCAGAACATCGAACAGGGTCTGGAAGCTTGCCTGTGGGGCCTGGTCGCGTCCATCGTGTTTATGGTGGTGTGGTACCGTAAATTCGGCGTGATCGCCACCAGCGCGCTGGTGGTCAACCTGGTGCTGATTGTCGGCGTGATGTCGCTGCTGCCGGGTGCTACGCTGACCATGCCGGGCATCGCCGGTATCGTGCTGACGCTGGCGGTGGCGGTTGACGCCAACGTACTGATTAACGAACGTATCAAGGAAGAGCTGAAGAACGGACGTTCCGTTCAGCAGGCGATCCATGAGGGCTATAAGGGCGCGTTCTCCAGTATTATCGACGCCAACATCACCACGCTGATCACCGGCGATTATTCTGTACGCAGTGGGCACCGGTTCGATTAAAGGCTTTGCGATTACCACCGCGATCGGCGTGGCGACGTCCATGTTTACCGCGATTGTCGGTACCCGTGCCATCGTCAACCTGCTTTACGGCGGCAAACGCATTAACAAGCTGTCTATCTGAGGAGTGCGTTGTGGCACAGGATTATACCGTTGAGCAACTCAACTACGGCCGTAAAGTCTATGACTTATGCGCTGGGACTATCTGGCTTTCGGCATCTCGATTGTGGTGCTGATCGCCTCGATCGCCATTATGTCGGTGCGCGGCTTTAACTGGGGACTGGATTTCACCGGCGGTACGGTGATTGAAATCAACCTGGAGCAGCCGGCGAACCTTGACCTGATGCGCGATACGCTGGAAAAAGCCGGGTTCCAGGACCCGGTTATCCAGAACTTCGGCAGCAGCCGCGATGTGATGGTGCGCATGCCGCCGGTTACCGGCAATGCGGGCCAGGAGCTGGGCAACAAAGTGATCGGCGTGATCAACGAATCGGTGGATAAGAATGCGACCGTGAAGCGCATCGAGTTCGTCGGCCCGAGCGTGGGCAGCGAACTGGCGCAGACCGGCGGCATGCGCTGCTGGTGGCGCTGATCTCGATTCTGATCTACGTCGGCTTCCGCTTTGAGTGGCGCCTGGCGGCCGGCGCTGTTATCGCGCTGGCGCACGACGTGGTGATCACCCTCGGCATACTGTCGTTGTTCCATATCGAGATTGACCTGACCATCATCGCTTCCCTGATGTCGGTTATCGGTTACTCGCTGAACGACAGCATCGTGGTTTCCGACCGTATTCGTGAGAACTTCCGCAAGATCCGCCGCGGTACGCCTTACGAAATCGTCAACGTGTCGCTGACCCAGACGCTGAGCCGTACGCTGATGACCTCGGGCACCACGCTGGTGGTGGTGCTGATGCTGTACATCTTCGGCGGCGCGATGCTGCACGGCTTCTCGCTGGCGATGCTGATCGGCGTCTCCATCGGTACCATTTCCTCTATCTACGTCGCCTCTGCGCTGGCGTTGAAACTGGGATGAAACGCGAGCACATGCTGCAGCAGAAAGTGGAGAAAGAGGGCGCCGACCAGCCTTCTATCCTGCCGTAATCTGCTGTACGTTCAGCGGAATAAAAGAGCGCCGATTGGCGCTCTTTTTTTATGCGTGTCCGTGGCGGGCCGTTCGGGTCAGCGGCTTGCGCAGCGAGCGGCTCAACGCTGTGCAGGCGGACATAGCCCAGCTGTTCCGGGGGTACGTCGCTAAAGCGCAGCTCGAAACTTTGCGCCGTTCTCGGCAGCAGCGAGTCGTTGTTTTGAATGGGCTGGGACAGAGCGTCGGCGTTTTGCAGCTGGCCGTGCTCATCCAGCCGTCCCCACTCCACCATCGCCTTGAACGCGGGCAGCGTTTCGCCGGACAGCGCGCGGATATGCAGCACCGCCTGCGAGCCGTTGGCTTCACTTTTTACCCGATCCAGCGCGACGCTGAGTTCGCCGACGGTGCTCTGCAGGCGGGCCGGCGTATTGGCGGCGGGCAGCAGATAGACACCGCTGGTCGATCCCTGATTCAGCTGTTTCTGGCGTTCCAGCGCGGTGGCCTGTTCGGTCAGCGTGGTGACTTTTTGGCTCAGCTCACCGACCTGGGTGCGCAGGTTCGGCACCTCGCGGTTTTGCGCGCAGCCGGCGAGCAGAATCAGGGCGGTAAGCAGGCAGACTTTAGGATAACTGATTGTCATGGCGGCGATTCCCTCTTCAATGGCTCCTGTTATCAGCGTAGTCGGAATACGGCGGAAAGTCATGTTTGCCGCCGGGCAGAGACGGCGGATGAAGCACGTTTTGCCCGTACGTGGCAACAAATGCCGGCGCCTTTGTTATGGCGAAAGTTCGGGGTAAACTGTGGCCCATTATGAGAACGCTTATCAGGACGTGTTATGCATTGCCCTTTTTGCGCTGCTGTTGATACCAAAGTGATAGATTCCCGTCTGGTCGGCGATGGATCGCAGGTGCGCCGTCGTCGCCAGTGCCTGGTTTGCAACGAACGTTTTACCACCTTTGAAGTGGCCGAGTTGGTCATGCCGCGGGTGATTAAAAGCGATGAAGTCCGCGAGCCCTTCAATGAAGACAAGCTGCGTCGCGGCATGCTGAAGGCGTTGGAAAAACGTCCGGTCAGCTCCGATGACGTCGAAAACTCCATCAACCATATCAAATCCCAGCTGCGCGCCACCGGCGAACGCGAAGTGCCGACCAAAATGGTGGGCAATCTGGTGATGGACGCGCTGAAAAAGCTCGACAAGGTCGCGTATATCCGCTTTGCTCGGTATACCGCAGCTTTGAAGATATCCGCGAGTTCGGCGAAGAGATCGCCAAACTGCAAGACTGACAGGATTGCTGATGCCTAACGATCAACTGTATATGGCGCCGCGCGTTTGAGCTGGCGCGCCTGGGCCGTTTTACCACGGCGCCGAACCCCAACGTCGGTTGTGTGATCGTACGCGATGGCAAGATCGTCGGTGAAGGCTACCATTTACGTGCGGGTGAACCGCATGCGGAAGTGCATGCGCTGCGCATGGCGGGCGAGCTGGCGCGCGGTGCGACCGCCTACGTCACGCTGGAGCCCTGCAGCCACCACGGCCGTACGCCGCCGTGCGCCGATGCGTTGATCAACGCAGGCGTCAGCCGCGTGGTTGCGGCGATGCAGGATCCGAATCCGCAGGTGGCGGGGCGCGGCCTGTACCGTCTGCAGCAGGCGGGCATCGAGGTCAGCCATGGTCTGATGCTGGCGGAGGCCGAAGCGGTTAACCGCGGTTTTCTCAAGCGGATGCGCACCGGTTTTCCCTATGTGCAGCTGAAGCTGGGGGCGTCGCTCGACGGACGCACCGCGATGGCATCGGGCGAAAGCCAGTGGATTACCTCGCCGCAGGCGCGCCGCGACGTGCAGCGTCTGCGGGCGGAAAGCGCGGCGATCCTCAGCAGCAGCGCCACCATACTGGCGGACGACCCGTCGCTGACCGTGCGCTGGGATGAGCTGGACGCCGACACGCAGCGTTTCTACCCGCGTGAACACCTGCGCCAGCCGCTGCGCATTATTCTCGATAGTCAAAACCGCGTCACGCCGCAGCACCGGGTGGTGCAGCAGCCGGGCGAAACCTGGCTGGCGCGGCTGCAGCCGGACCAGCAGGCGTGGCCGGCGGGCGTGGAGCAGCTGGCGCTGCCGGCGCACGGCGGCGGTATCGATCTGGTGGTGATGATGATGCAGCTGGCCAAGCGCCAGGTGAATTCAATCTGGGTCGAGGCCGGCGCGCAGCTGTCCGGCGCGTTGCTGCAGGCCGGGCTGGTGGATGAGCTGATTGTCTACGTGGCGCCGAAGCTGCTCGGCGATAGCGCCCGCGGGCTGTGCCAACTGCCGGGGTCTGGAACGGCTGGCGGAGGCGCCGGAGTTCGTCTTCAGCGAGGTGCGGCAGGTGGGGCCCGATTTGCGGCTGCGCCTGACGGCGAAACAGTGATAGCCTGACGGCTTTGCAAAAGCGCCGCGCAGGCGGTCAAAGAATATGATAGAATCCGCCCCCTGCGGGGTATTGAACCCATTTTTTAAGGAAAGTCCATGAAAGTTATCGAAGGTGTTGTTGCTACTCCTAATGCTCGTGTGGCGATCGCAATTGCACGTTTTAACAATTTCATCAACGACAGCCTGCTGGAGGCGCCATCGACGCGCTGAAACGTATTGGCAGGTTGCAGACGACAATATCACCGTTGTCTGGGTGCCGGCGCTTACGAGCTGCCGCTGACCGCAAAAGTGCTGGCAACACCGGCAAATACGATGCCATTATCGCACTGGGCACAGTGATCCGCGGGGGCACCGCACACTTTGAATATGTGGCGGGCGAAGCCAGCTCCGGCGTGGGCAGCGTGGCGCTGAGCAGCGAGATCCCGGTGACTTTCGGCGTATTGACCACCGAAAGCATCGAACAGGCGATCGAGCGTTGCCGGCACCAAAGCGGGCAACAAAGGCGCAGAAGCTGCCCTGACGACTTGAAATGATTAATGTTATTAAAGCTGTTAAAGCCTGAATTTAGTTAAGGGGAATTCGTGAAACCTGCTGCTCGTCGCCGGCTCGTGAGTGCGCTGTTCAAGCGCTTTACTCTTGGCAGTTGTCTAAAAATGACGTTGCCGATGTTGAATTACAGTTCCTGACGGAGCAGGACGTCAAAGACGTTGACGTCGCCTATTTTCGCGAGCTGCTGTCCGGCGTGGCGATGAATGCGGTAACGCTGGACGCCCTGATGACGCCTTACTGTCCGCCAGCTGGAAGATCTGGGCAGGTGGAAAAAGCCATTCTGCGCGTGGCGCTGTTTGAGCTGAAAATGCGTGAAGATGTCCCTTACAAAGTGGCGATTAACGAAGCGATCGAACTGGCGAAAGTGTTCGGCGCCGAAGATAGTCACAAATTTGTGAATGGCGTGCTGGATAAAGCGGCGCCTCATATCCGCAAGAAAAAATAAATGATGTGGCCGCTCTGCGGCCCATTTTATTTCGGCGTTTGTTCAACACTGTCGTGGCACGTTAGGGCTCACTTCACGCCCGTAAAAATCATTTGCTAACCACGGGCTGCAGGCCATGGCCGCTGGGCATATTGCCGCGGACCGGCTTGTCAGCACTGCGATTCTTTATTGGAATATTTACCATGGCATGCGGCGAATTTGACCTTATTGCCCGCTATTTTGACCGGTTCAAGAGTTTACGCCGGGACGTACAGTTGGGCATTGGAGATGACTGCGCACTCCTGACAGTGGCAGAAAAACAGCTTTTAGCCATCAGCACCGATACCCTGGTTGCCGGGGTTCACTTCCTGCCGGATATCGATCCGGGCGATCTCGGCTACAAAGCCCTGGCGGTAAATTTGAGCGATCTGGCTGCCATGGGCGCGGATCCGGCCTGGCTGTCGCTGGCCCTGACGCTGCCGGAGGTGGATGAAACCTGGCTGAAGGCCTTCAGCGATGCGCTGTTTGAGCAGCTGAATTACTATGGCATGCAGCTGATCGGCGGCGATACCACGCGCGGGCCGCTCAGCATGACCCTGACCATCAACGGCCTGGTGCCGGCAGGGCGGGCTTTACGCCGCGGCGGCGCGCGCATCGCGACTGGATTTACGTCACCGGCACGCTGGGCGACAGCGCGGCCGGCTGGCGCTGCTGCAACAGCGCCTGACGGTGGACGATGCGGCGGCGCGCGATTATCTGCTGGCCCGTCATCTGCGTCCGCAGCCGCGGGTGCTGCAGGGGCAGGCGCTGCGCGATCTGGCCAGCGCGGCGATCGATATTTCCGATGGGTTAATCTCCGATTTACAGCATCTGTTAACCGCCAGCCAGTGCGGCGCGCGTATCGATCTGGACGAGCTGCCGCTGTCGCAGGCGTTAACCGAGTCTACCGACGGCGAGCAGGCGCTGCGCTGGGCGCTCACCGGCGGTGAAGATTACGAGCTGTGCTTTACGGTGCCGGAGATTAACGCGGCGCGCTGGACGTGGCGCTGAGCCATTTGGGCGCCGACTACACCTGCATCGGTCAGATTGGCCCGGAAGCGGAAGGCGTCAAATTCTTCCGTGACCATGAAGCGGTGGAGCTGCCTTGGCGGGGCTTCGACCATTTCAGCAGCAAATAGGGAAATCCGCGTGGATGAAGCAAAACGCCGGTTGCGCATGAGCAACCCCTGGCACCTGTTGGCGACCGGCTTCGGCAGCGGGCTGTCGCCGGTGGTGCCGGGCACCATGGGATCGCTGGCGGCGATTCCGTTCTGGCTGCTGCTGATACAGCTGCCGTGGCAGCTGTATTCGCTGATTGTGATGTTCAGTATCTGTATCGGCGTCTATCTGTGTCACCAGACGGCGAAGGACATGCGCGTACACGACCACGGCAGCATCGTCTGGGATGAGTTTGTCGGTATGTGGATCAACGCTGATGGCGCTACCGGTCAATGACTGGCGCTGGGTCGCCATCGGCTTTCGTGCTGTTCCGCATTCTGGATATGTGGAAGCCCTGGCCGATCCGCTGGTTTGACCGCAATGTGCACGGCGGTATGGGTATCATGATTGATGACATCGTCGCCGGCGTGATCGCCGCGGGGATGGTCTACCTGCTCGGCCACCACTGGCCGGTCGGCCTGTTCTGAGATAAAAAAAGGGCGCCTTGCGGCGCCCTGGTTCGTTATTCAGCCAGCCAGCTCTCTATCTGGCGCTGAATACCGGCGGCGTCGAGGCCGAGATCGCTGCGGATCTCCTCCTGGCTGCCCTGCGGTACAAAGCTGTCCGGCAGGCCGAGGTTTAATACCGGCACCAGACGACGTTTCGCCATCAGCAGTTCGTTCACTCCGCTGCCGGCGCCGCCCATAATGGCGTTTTCTTCCAGCGTGACCAGCAGCTCATGGCTGACGGCCATCTCCAGCACCAGCTCTTCATCCAGCGGCTTCACGAAGCGCATATCGACCAGCGTGGCGTTTAACGCCTCGGCGGCCTGCCGCGCTTCCGGCATCAGGGTGCCGAAGTTGAGAATGGCGACCTTTTTCCCCTTCACGACGCACGATGCCTTTACCGATCGGCAGCGACGCCAGCGGTTCCTGGGCGGCGCCGGTACCGCTGCCGCGCGGATAGCGCACCGCGCTCGGGCCGTCCTGATAGTGGTAGCCGGTGTACAGCATCTGGCGGCACTCGTTCTCATCGCTTGGCGTCATGATCACCATATTGGGGATACAGCGCAGGAAGGAGAGATCGAACGCGCCCTGGTGCGTCTGGCCGTCGGCGCCGACGATGCCGCCGCGGTCGATGGCGAACAGCACCGGCAGCTTCTGGATCGCCACATCGTGGATCACCTGGTCGTAGGCGCGCTGCAGGAAGGTGGAGTAGATGGCCACCACCGGCTTGTAGCCGCCGATCGCCAGGCCGGCGGCAAAGGTTACCGCGTGCTGTTCGGCGATGGCGACGTCCAAAATATTGCTGCGGATAGTCACGCGAGAACTGCACCATGCCGGAGCCTTCGCGCATCGCCGGGGTTATCGCCATCAGCTTTGTCGTCTTTGGCGGCGGTTTCGCACAGCCATTCGCCGAAGATCTTGGAATAGGTCGGCAGGCCGCCGGCGCTTTTCGGCAGCGTGCCGCTGGCCGGGTCGAATTTCGGCACCGCGTGGAAGCTGATCGGGTCTTTTTCCGCCGGGGCATAGCCGCGCCCCTTTTTGGTCATGATATGCAGCAGCTGCGGCCCTTTCAGGTCGCGCATGTTCTTCAGCGTTGTGGCCAGCGCCTGCACGTCGTGGCCGTCGACCGGGCCGATATAGTTGAAGCCCAGCTCTTCGAACAGCGTACCCGGCACCACCATCCCTTTGAGATGCTCTTCGGTGCGTTTAACCAGCTCTTTGATGGGCGGCAGGCGGACAGCACCTTCTTGCCGCCCTCGCGCAGCGTGGAGTAGAGCTTGCCGGAGAGCAGCTGCGCCAGGTGGTTATTCAGCGCGCCGACGTTCTCGGAAATCGACATTTCGTTGTCGTTCAGGATCACCAGCATGTCCGGATCGATATCGCCGGCGTGGTTCATGGCTTCAAACGCCATACCGGCGGTGATGGCGCCGTCGCCAATCACGCAGACGGTGCGGCGTCCTTTACCTTCGCGCTCTGCCGCCACCGCCATGCCGAGACCGGCGCTGATGGAGGTGGAGGAGTGGCCGACGGACAAGACGTCGTATTCGCTCTCATCGCGCCACGGGAAAGGGTGCAGGCCATTTTTTTGCCGAATGGTCGAAATGCGATCGCGGCGTCCGGTCAGAATCTTATGCGGGTAGGCCTGGTGGCCGACGTCCCACACCAGATGGTCGAACGGCGTGTGGTATACATAGTGCAATGCCACCGTCAGTTCGACGGTACCCAGCCCGGAAGCAAAGTGGCCGCTTGAACGGCTGACGCTGTCCAGCAGATATTGCCGCAGCTCATCACACAGCTTCGGCAGGCTTTCTTTTGGCAGCGAGCGGAGTTCCTCGGGGTTTTTCCGCCAGCGCCAACGTCGGGTATTTGGCTATATCAAGACTCATTCGATACTCATATCAGAGGTATGCCATTGCGCGATAGCCACGGCGTCGGGCCGCGGCGGCGTCACATGGCGATAACGTCACACGTTAATTGTCGCGTTCAATAATAAAGCTGGCCAACGCGCGCAATGACGCGGTGTTGTATGATTGCGCCGTCAGCGTATCCAGAGCGCTCAAGGCTTCCTGATACAGATCCCGGGCTTTGGCCTGGGCATTGTCCAGGCCCAGCAGCGCGGGATAGGTGCTTTTTCCGTGTTGCTGATCGGCACCTTGGCGTTTTCCTATTTTTGCAGTTTCGCCGATGACGTCGAGAATGTCATCCTGAACCTGAAACGCCAGACCGATGGCCGCGGCATAGCGATCCAGCTCGCGCAGCGCCGCGCGCCCCGGTTCGCCCGCCGCCAGCGCGCCCAGACGCACGGCTGAGCGGATCAGCGCGCCGGTTTTGTGGCGGTGAATTTGCTCCAGTTCTTCCAGATTAATCTGACGATCCTCTGCAGCCAAATCCAAGGCCTGACCGCCGCACATGCCGGCCACGCCGCTGGCGGTCGCCAGTTCTGACACCATCGCCAGGCGGTCGCGCACCGCGACGTCCGGCATCTCGGCGTCGGCCAGAATAGAGAAGGCCAGCGTCTGCAGCGCATCGCCGGCCAGAATGGCGTTGGCTTCGCCGAATTTGATGTGGCAGGTCGGCTGGCCGCGACGCAGATCGTCGTCGTCCATCGCCGGCAGATCGTCATGAATCAGGGAATAGGCGTGGATGCATTCCACCGCCGCTGCCGGCGCATCCAGGTTGCCCGGCGGTACGCCGAACATTTCGCCGGTGGCGTACACCAGGAACGGGCGCAGGCGTTTGCCGCCCAGCAGAGCGCCGTAGCGCATGGCTTCCACCAGCTGGCCGTCGTTAAACGGCAGCGGGGCGATAAAGTCCAGCAGTGCGCGATCGGCACGCTGACGATAGCTCTGTAGCTGGCTGTTGAAGTCAGACATCAATCATTACTCGGCGTTCGGGGTAAAAGGCGTGAGGGCGGCATCGTCGTCGTTGCCGTCGTTCAGCAGAATTTGTACGCGCTGTTCCGCCTGCTGCAGTTTTTGCTGACCCTGACGCGCCAGCTGTACGCCGCGCTCAAATTCGCTGAGCGCCTCTTCCAGCGGCAGTTCGCCCGCTTCCAGGCGTGTCACAATACTTTCCAGTTCGGTCAGGGAGTGTTCAAAACTAACGTTTTGCTCTGTACTGTCTGATTGTGCAGGTTTTTTCGGCATAATTTTCTTGTTACGTCATCAGGTGAACCGAGGGGCCAGAGCCTATCCTAGCGGATCTTGATTAGCAAATCATGGCGTGCTCGTGTGGTTTTGTGCGCAGAGCTTCATCAGAAAGTGATATACTGCGCCCCGTTAATTTTATCTGACCATAAAGACCGCCATGAAGTTTATCATTAAATTGTTCCCGGAAATCACCATCAAGAGTCAATCTGTGCGCTTGCGCTTCATAAAGATTCTTACCACCAACATTCGTAATGTCCTGAAGCAGTATGATGAAAACCTGGCGGTGGTCCGGCACTGGGACTTTATTGAAGTCCGCGCCAAAGACGAAAACCAGCGGCCGGCGATTGCCGACGCGCTGACGCGCATTCCCGGCATCCACCATATTCTGGAAGTGGAAGACCGCGCCTACACCGATATCCACCATATCTTCGAGCAGACGCTGGAAGCCTATCGCGAGCGGCTGGAAGGCAAGACCTTCTGCGTGCGCGTGAAGCGTCGCGGCAAGCAGGAATTCAGTTCGCAGGACGTGGAACGCTACGTCGGCGGCGGCCTGAACCAGCATATCGAGAGCGCGCGGGTAAAACTGAACCATCCGCAGGTGACGGTCAACCTTGAGATTGAAGATGACAAGCTGATGATGGTGAAAGCGCGTCGTGAAGGCATCGGCGGCTACCCGATTGGCACTCAGGAAGACGTCATGTCGCTGATTTCCGGCGGTTTTGACTCCGGCGTTTCCAGCTATATGCTGATGCGTCGCGGCTGCCGGGTGCATTACTGCTTCTTCAACTTGGGCGGCGCCGCGCATGAGATCGGCGTTAAACAGGTGGCGCATTACCTGTGGAACCGCTTCGGCAGCTCGCACAAGGTGCGCTTCGTGGCGATCGATTTTGAGCCGGTGGTGGGCGAAATTTTGGAAAAAGTCGACGACGGCCAAATGGGCGTGGTGCTCAAGCGCATGATGGTGCGCGCCGCCTCCAAAGTGGCGGAACGCTACGGCGTACAGGCGCTGGTGACCGGCGAAGCGCTGGGACAGGTGTCCAGCCAGACCCTGACCAACCTGCGCCTGATCGACAACGCCTCAGACACCCTGATCCTGCGTCCGCTGATCTCTCACGATAAAGAGCACATCATCAACGTGGCGCGCCAGATCGGCACCGAAGACTTCGCCAAAACCATGCCGGAATATTGCGGCGTGATCTCTAAAAGCCCGACGGTAAAAGCGGTGAAGGCGAAGATCGAGGAAGAAGAGGGCAACTTCGATTTCGAGATCCTCGAGCGGGTGGTGCGCGAAGCGCGCAACGTAGATATCCGCACCATCGCCAGTGAAACCCAGGAGCAGGTCACGGAAGTAGAAACCGTGGCGGCGTTTAATGCCGACCAGGTGATTCTGGATATCCGCTCCGTAGACGAGCAGGACGAAAAGCCGCTGCAGCTGGAGCAGGTAGAGGTGAAAGCGCTGCCGTTCTACAAGCTGGGCACCCAGTTCGGCGATCTGGATCAGAGCAAAACCTACCTGCTGTACTGCGAGCGCGGCGTGATGAGCCGTCTGCAGGCGCTGTATCTGCTGGAGCAGGGGTACACCAATATTAAAGTGTACCGTCCCTGAGTCTTATACGCCTCAGCGTTGTTGGTTGCCGGCGTGCATCACGGCCACTGACTTGATGACAGCCAAGTCTCAGTTAGTGGCCGCATAAATAAACGCTTAGTCGCTGAAATCGTACATGCCCGGAATCAGCACCAGCTGCGCCGCAACCTCCGCCGCCTTGGCTTTCCCGAGCAGCAGATCGATCAGCTTCAGGCTGAACTCCATGGCGGTTCCCGGCCCCTGGCTGGTCAGCAGGTTAACGCGGGCGTCATACACCACCCGGCGCTCCATCCATTTCTCCTGCGGGATATGCTGTTTCAGGCCGGGGAAGCCGGTCATATTGCCGACCGGGAACAGATCGTGGTGCTGCAGCACCAGCGCCGGCGCGGCGCAGATAGCGGCGACGATTTTCCTCTGCAGATGCATCTGCCGCACTTTCTCTACCAGCAGCGGGCTGTCGCGGAAGCATTCGGCACCCTGCAGGCCGCCGGGCAGCACGATGGCGTCAAATGGTTCATCGACGATTTCAACCAGCGCCGCGTCCGCCAGCAGCTTAAC
This sequence comes from Serratia rubidaea, assembly GCA_901472405.1. Taxonomy (GTDB): domain Bacteria; phylum Pseudomonadota; class Gammaproteobacteria; order Enterobacterales; family Enterobacteriaceae; genus Serratia_B; species Serratia_B rubidaea. Next base: position 1,081,587 of record LR590463.1, read on the forward strand.
GCCGCGGGAGCAGACGATGGTCAGACTGCCGTCGCCGGCTACGCTGGCGGTCGTGACCTTAATCCCGGCGCGCACCAGCAGATCGATGGCGGTGACCGCCTCGGTCTCTTCACTTCCAGGCGCCAGGCAGACCAACACCGATACGTTCATACTCATTTTCCTTTCGCTTTACCAAATCAAACAGCCGGGCGTTTTCCGGCAGCGTCATGCCGTGGCTGCGGGCGCGCCGCAGCAGATAACCGGTAATATAGTCGATCTCGGTGTGCCGCTGGGCGTGAATATCCTGCAGCATGGAGGAGATGTTGTCCGCGGTGGTTTCTATCACCTGCATCACATATTGCTGCAGCCCGTCGCAGGTGGTGTGGTGGCCCTCTACGGCCATCACGGCGGCCACCTCGCTGCAGATCAGCGCGATCTGTTCTGGATAACGGCGCAGATCGCCGTTGCGGCAGTCATACAGCGCGGTCAGCGGATTGACCACGCAGTTGACCGCCAGCTTGCGCCACAGCGCCGCGGTAATCGTGTTGTGCCAGGCGACGTCCGGCAATGCTTGGTGCAGAACTTCCGCCAGATGGCTGAGCGACGCCGCCGCCGGTGAGGTCGGGCCGATATGGGTGGTGCCGTCGGCGACGTGAATAATGGTATGGCCGTCGTGGCGCGCGGCATGGGTAGTGGTGCCCTGCAGAATCGGCCGCTCGTTGGCCGGCAGTTCATCCTGGGTGCCCATGCCGTTGTGCAGCAGCAAAATGGCGCACGCTGGGTTGAGCTTTGGCAGCAGGGCCGCCACCGCATCGGAGACTTGCCAGGCCTTGAGCGTCACCAGCAGCAGTTCGCTGTTGCGCAGATGCTCGGCGTCCGTTGCTGGGCAGGCTCTGACTGAAGCGGGAGCCGTCGGTTTCAATCACGTCGACGGCGCAAAACGGCTGAGGTACGCGTAACCATCCTTGTACATCATGGCCCTGCTGATACAGCCGGGAGAGCCACAGCTGCCCGAGAGCGCCGCAACCAAGAACAGTTATTTTCATCCATCCTCCTTGGGGGGAACGGGGCATTGCCGTTATCCGTTATCGTGTTGCCGGGGAGCAGGTCAATACGCCGAGCGCTGAGCGCCATCGGCGAACCGCTGACCTGACACTATAAATTGTAGACTTTCCTGTGTGTGGACGTTTGCGTTGCCGTGACATCGGGATTTTGCCTTAACCGGCAAAGCGGGTATCATGCACGCCATCGAAATCGCCTGATAGTTTGGGCTCTCATTCAGGAGGAAGAAGTATGCCATCTTTCGACATTGTTTCCGAAATAGATATGCAGGAAGTGCGCAACGCCGTTGAGAACGCCTCGCGCGATCTGGGCACCCGCTGGGATTTTCGCAACGTGCCGGCCAGCTTTGAGCTGAACGAAAAAAATGAATCCATCAAGGTTGCCAGCGAATCCGATTTTCAGGTTCAGCAGCTGCTTGATATCCTGCGTGAAAAACTGGCCAAGCGCGGCATTGACGGCGCGGCGCTGGAGATCCCGGAAGAGTTCGAGCACAGCGGTAAAACCTACAGCGTTGACGCCAAGCTGAAGCAGGGGATTGAAACCCAACTGGCGAAGAAGATCGTCAAGCTGATTAAAGACAGCAAGCTGAAAGTGCAGGCGCAGATTCAGGGTGACGAAGTGCGCGTAACCGGGAAATCCCGTGACGATCTGCAAAGCGTGATGGCGCTGGTGCGCGGCGGTAACCTGGGGCAGCCGTTCCAGTTTAAAAACTTCCGCGACTGATTGTTGTGATGTGAATAATAACGCCGGGCTTGCCCGGCGTTATTGTTTATAGCGTATTGACCAGCGTTTCCAACTGCCCGCGATTGGTCTGTTTGGTATCGACCTTCACATAGGCGCTGCGCTCTTCCGGCACGACGATGGCTTCCGCCACGCCGGGCTGGGCCTGCAGCCTGCTTGCCAGCGAGGTGTCTTTGGCCGCCAGCTCCGACAGCGTGATGCGCAGGCTGCTGACGTACGGCGGCTCCTGCATGGTGCTGCTGATGATAAACCAGCCGGCGGCAATCAGCGCGCCGGCGATAAACACCAGGCCGGCGCCGTGCAGGCCGTAGAGCCAGCCGCCGAGGCTGCCGCCGATGGCGACGCCGATAAACTGGCTGGTGGAGTACACGCCCATCGCGGTGCCTTTATAGCCGGCCGGCGACTCTTTACTGATCAGCGAAGGCAGAATCGCCTCCATCACGTTAAACGCCATAAAGAACAGCTGTACGCCGGCGATGATGCCCCACAGATGCTGGCCGGAAATCAGCAGAACCAGCTCGGCGGCGAACAGCACCGCCACGCAGCCCATAAACACCTGCTTCATGCGCCGCTTCTTCTCGGCGTAAATGATAAACGGCACTACCGACACGAACGACACCAGCATGGTCACCAGATAGACGATCCAGTGGCTGCTGGCCGCCAGGCCGGCTTTCTCCATCGCCAGCGGCAGGGCGACGAAGCTCGACATCAGCAGAATATGCAGGCACATAATGCCGAGATTGAGCTTCAGCAGGCGCGGATTGTTCAGCACCTTGCTGAAGCTGCCGCGCACCATGCTGGACTCGCGGTTGAGCACGTGGCGGTCGGCGGAAGGCACCACCAGTAAGGTAATCACGATGCCGCACAGCGCCAGGGCGGCGATCATCCAGAACAGCGCATGCAGCCCCAGCGCGTGGGTAATCACCGGCCCCAGCACCATGGCGATGGCGAAGGTGATGCCAAAGCTGATGCCGATAAACGCCATCGCCTTGGTGCGGTTCTGCTCGCGGGTCAGATCGGACAGCAGCGCCATCACCGCCGCGGCGATGGCGCCGGAGCCCTGCAGCGCGCGGCCGAGGATAATGCCCCAGATGGAGTCGCTGAGCGCGGCGATCGCGCTGCCGAGGGCAAACACCAGCAGTCCGCCGACGATCAGCGGCTTACGGCCGATGCGGTCGGAGATCAGGCCAAAACGGAATCTGGAACACCGCCTGCGCCAGGCCGTAAATGCCGATGGCGATGCCGATCAGCGTTTCGCTGGCGCCGTTCAACGCCATGCCGTAGGTGGTCAGCACCGGCAGCACCATAAACATGCCGAGCATGCGCAGTGAGAATACCGTGCCCAGACCCCAGGTCGCCGGCGTTCCAGCGGGGTCATCGTATTATCGTTCATGCAAACTTCGAACCTCAGTAAAAACTATCCCGTCAGGTTCTGGCCGTCAGAGCCTGCTGGGATAACTTTTGGGGTGCGGCTAATTTTAGTGTGAAGGGCAGGGGAGGGTAAACGTAATGTTATTTAGCAGATATTACAGCATTTCCCGGCTGCAGAAGCGTGAAAATAAAATGGGCCGCATCAGCGGCCCATTGACGGATAGCGAGTTACCAGACGTAAGTTAACAACGTTTCCGGCGACGCCGAGGCGCTAAAATCGATCGACATCATTACGCTGAGCGAGGTGATGGCAACAATCGAGAACACAAACAGTTTGCGCGCCCAGATGCTGTCATTCTCGGTTTTATAACCGCGTAACGCCATGCCGAGCCACCATACGCTGACTGCGGCCGCCACCACCAGGTATTTGTACCCGGCGTAGCCGCTCAGGGTCAGCATCAGAGTGGCGATCATAAACGCCAGGATGTAGACCGTAATGTGGTTCTTGGCGACGGAGATGCCTTTGACTACCGGCAGCACCGGAATATTGGCGGCCTGATAGTCTTTGAAGCGGAAGATGGCAATCGCATAGGAGTGCGGCATCTGCCACAGGCTGAAGATAGCCAGCAGGATCAACGCGCCCATATCGAACTCGTTGGTCACCGCGCAGTAGCCGATAACCGGCGGCGCGGCGCCTGACAGGCTGCCGATCAGCGTGCCATAAACAGAATGGCGCTTCATATACAGGCTATAAACGCCGACATAAACCACGAAGCCCATCACCGCCAGCCACATGGCCAGCGGGTTGGCGGCGGTATACAGCAAGGCAAAGCCAGCAATACCCAGCGCGGTAGCATAAAACCAGGGTGACATTCGGCGCGATCAGGCCTTTAACCAGCACCCGGTTCTTCGTTCTCTCCATTTTCTTGTCGATGTCACGGTCAATGTAGTTGTTAAACACACAGCCCGAGGCGACAACCAACGAGACACCCACCAGGGTGGCGAGAAACAGGGGATAGTCGATGCTTCCTTTGGAAGCCAACAGGAATCCCCCAACGACAGAAATTAAATTACCGAAAATAATTCCTGGTTTAGTTACTTGCAGGTATTGCTTCATCATTACTTACGGCTCGGCTCTTAATCGACCATCATATTGAGGTTGAGGTTGTACATAATCCACAGTGAACCCACAACAACGATACCGATGATCATAGCGGTGAACAGTAATGCCACCAGGTTCCAGCGCTCTTCCGATGAAGTGTTCATGTGCAGGAAGTAAACCAGGTGAACAATCACCTGGATAACCGCCATGCCGACCACAACCGCCAGGATGGTGGAGTGAGAGGCAGTGCCGTTCATCACCATCATAAATGGAATTACCGTCAGGATGACCGACAGGATAAAGCCGATCAGGTATGACTTAACGCTGCCGTGGCTTGCGCCGCCGTGAGAGGTTTCATGGGATGAATGGCTCATTACATAACCCCCAGCAGATAAACAACGGTAAATACGCAAATCCATACCACATCCAGGAAGTGCCAGAACAGGCTCAGGCACATCAGACGGGTTTTGTTGGTTGAAGTCAGACCGCGCTTGCTCACCTGAATCATCATGATGATGATCCAGACCAGACCGGCGGACACGTGCAGACCGTGGGTACCGACCAGCGCGAAGAAGCTGGACAGGAATGCACTGTGATCCGGGCCGAAGCCTTCAGCGATCAGGTGATGGAATTCATAGATTTCCATCGCCACGAAGCCGAGACCGAACAGGAAGGTCAGGAACAGCCAGGTGTTAACGCTGCCGACTTTGCCTTTGTTCATGCCGATCATCGCCATCCCGTAGGTGATGGAGCTGAACAGCAGCAGGAACGTCTCAACCAGAACAAACTTCAGATCGAAGATGTCTTTGCCAGAGGGACCGCCAGCGGTCCCGTTCACCAGGACTGCATAAGTCGCGAACAAGCTCGCAAACAAAATACAGTCGCTCATCAGGTAGATCCAAAATCCGAAGACTTTGGTCTCTCCTGCGTCGTGGTGCCCATGCTCTGCATGGGCTGCGTTGTGGTTAGTCAGAGTATCAGTTGACATGTTTCACGCCTGCTTTGCTGATTTGTTCATAGTGTTGGTTCTCAATGCGCTCGATTTCATCAACCTGCACATAGTAGTCAACATCTTGGTCGAAGCTCTTGGCGATCCAGACTACGATCATGCCGATGAAGCCGGCCAGAGCCATCCACCAGATTTCCCAGATCATGGCGAAACCGAAGATCAGGCTGAAGAAGCCGATGATAACGCCGGCGCCGGTGTTCTTAGGCATATGAATCGGTTCGTACTTGGCCGGTTTCTTATACGCTTCGCCTTTTTCTTTCATGTCCCAGAATGCATCACGGTCGTGAATTTCAGGCATGGTGGCAAAGTTATAGAACGGCGGTGGAGAAGACGTTGCCCACTCCAGAGTACGGCCGCCCCACGGGTCACCGGTCAGGTCGCGGTTCTGCTCGCGGTCACGGATACTGACGAAGATCTGAATCAGCTGGCACAGGATACCGCAGGCAATCAGCGCAGCACCGCCCGCAGCAACCATCAGCAGCGGATGGAACTCAGGGTTGATGTTCTGGCTGATACGACGGGTCATGCCCATAAAGCCCAGCGCGTACAGCGGCATAAAGGCGACGAAGAAACCGATGATCCAGAACCAGAAGGCGCGTTTGCCCCAGGTTTCGTTCAGCGTGAAGCCGAAGGATTTCGGGAACCAGTAGGTCAGGCCGGCGAAGCAGCCGAACACCACGCCGCCGATGATGACGTTGTGGAAGTGCGCAATCAGGAACAGGCTGTTGTGCAGCACGAAGTTCGCGCCCGGCACCGCCAGCAGAACGCCGGTCATACCACCGATGGAGAAGGTGATGATGAAGCCGATGGTCCACAGCATGGCAGAGTTGAACTGAATACGACCCTGATACATGGTGAACAGCCAGTTGAAGATTTTCACCCCGGTCGGGATGGAAATAATCATGGTGGCGATACCGAAGAAGGCGTTAACGTTCGCGCCGGAACCCATGGTAAAGAAGTGGTGCAGCCATACGATGAACGACAGAACGGTAATCGCGATGGTTGCCCATACCAGAGAGGTATAGCCGAACAGGCGTTTCTTCGAGAAGGTTGCGGTAACTTCGGAGAACACACCGAATACCGGCAGAACCAGGATGTACACTTCTGGGTGACCCCAGGCCCAAATCAGGTTGATGTACATCATCATGTTGCCGCCCATATCATTGGTGAAGAAATGGGTGCCCAGATAGCGATCCAGGGTCAGCAGCGCGATGGTGACGGTCAGAATTGGGAAAGAAACGATAATCAGGACGTTAGTACACAGCGCCGCCCAGGTGAATACCGGCATCTTCATCAGAGGCATGCCAGGGGCGCGCATCTTCAGAATGGTGGCGAAGAAGTTAACGCCGGTCAGCAGGGTGCCCAGACCGGAAATCTGCAGACTCCAGATCCAGTAATCGACCCCGACGCCAGGACTGTACTCCTTGCCGGACAGCGGCGGATACGCCAGCCAACCGGTCTGCGCGAACTCACCAACCCCCAGAGAGATGTTGATCAGTACGACGCCCACCACGAAGAACCAGAAGCTCAGGGAGTTCAGGAACGGGAAGGCAACGTCGCGCGCACCGATTTGCAGCGGTACAACCACGTTCATCAGACCAACCACGAAAGGCATCGCCATGAAGAAGATCATGATTACGCCGTGCGCGGTAAAGATTTGGTCATAGTGGTGCGGCGGCAGGAAGCCGGCCTCGCCGGCAGACGCAAGCGCCTGCTGGCTACGCATCATGATGGCGTCGGCAAAGCCGCGCAGCAGCATGACCATCGCCACGATGATGTACATAATACCAATTTTTTTATGGTCGACGGAGGTCAGCCATTCGCTCCACAACCATTTCCACTTGCCCAAATATGTTATCAGCGCCAGCAGAGCCAGGCCTCCAACAATAATTGCCGCAACGGTGACCATGATGATCGGTTCGTGGTACGGAACCGCATCAAGCGTTAATTTTCCCAACATCAGATTATTCCTCGGCTCCGGCGTGAGCATGTTCACCCATGTTCATACCCTGGCTCATGTCCATGCCTTCGTGCGCGTTTGCTTCAGCGCCCTTGTGCATGTGCATGTCGCCCATGAATTTGCCAATTGTTTCTTTGAACAAATTAGGTTTGACACTGGAGAAGTACTCAACCGGGTTGTTTTCACTCGGCTCTGCCAGTTTGTTAAAGTCGTCGGTGGTATTGAGGTTCTTGGAAGACGCTTTCACCTTGTTAACCCACTGATCGAAGTCGCCTTCGGTTGGGGTGACAATGGCGTTAAATTTCATTCCGGAGAACCCGCGACCGCTGAAGCTGCTGGAAATACCTGCGTATTGCCCCGCTTCGTTGCCGATCAGATGCAGTTTGGTCTGCATGCCGGCCATCGCATAAATCTGTCCACCTAACTGAGGAATAAAGAACGAGTTCATTACCGAGTTAGAGGTGATCTTGAATTCGACTGGAACATCTTTCGGGAAGGCCAATTCATTCACCGTCGCAATACCCTGCTCTGGGTAGATAAACAGCCATTTCCAGTCCAGCGACACCACTTCAATGGTCATCGGCTTCTTGTCGGTGACAATCGGCTTGAATGGATCCAGTTCGTGCGTCGTTTTCCAGGTAATGGTGCCAAGGATGGCGATGATGATGATTGGAATGGTCCAGACGACCGCTTCAATCTTGTTGGAGTGTGACCAGTTAGGACTGTACTTGGCATCCTTGTTGGAAGCGCGATACTTCCAGGCAAAGCCGAACGCCATGATGATGACTGGAATCACCACGATCAGCATTAATGCGATAGCGGTGATTATCAGTGTCCGTTGTTCAACACCTATTGCTCCTTTGGGATTCATCAAAACCATATCGCACCCACTGAGCATTACAGTGGATGCGAATAATGACAACATCCCGATACTTTTATTGTATTTCTTAAGTCTCATCTAACGACCTCAATTACAAAGGCTCTATTGTCGTTTCATGTGTGCGGGCATTTTACGGGAAGGTTGCAGTACTGTAAACATGCTTAGGCTTGTGTCAGCGCCCCGTTGACACTTTCTGTTAACGTTGTCACAGATGTAACGCTACGTGACAATTTCCCAATGGCAACAATGCGTTGGCATGCTGAATCGTGCCGGGGGGACGCTATCTTATGGAAAAACAAAGGTATGATGATTTAGTGCTCAGAAGGGATTTTTGGGAATGGGGCATAAAAGTATATTTAATGTAAAATATTTGTTTAATACAGGTGAATTTAATTTTATTTATAATCTTTTTCTGAGGGTGAAAAAAATAATTCAGGCGGAAATTATATTTTTACATAGAAATAAAATTATTTAACCAATGCATTCCGCAGACCGGCGTCAGCGCCGGTCTGCGGGGGTTTTACGCCAGGCGCGTGCGGCGCAGCGCCAGATAGTCGAGCAGGCTGCCGGTGACGATACCCGCCAGGCTCAGGGCCGCGCCGGCCTGCAGCGCGGCGTCGGCCAGCTGCGGCAGCGTACTCCAGCCCAGCGCGTTGCTGATCAGCAGCAGCAGCCACAGCGCCAGCAGGCTGCAGCCGACGCTCAGCAGACGCAGCGCCCAGCGGTAGGCCCGCTGGAATTCGGTGCGCGGCATAAAGTCGTCGGTGTTCTGCGTGTACTCCAGCGTCCGGCGGCAGATGGCCAGCAGGATCAGGCCGGGAATCGCCGCAGCGATAGAGAACAGGTAAAACAGCGGCCAGCCGTGCGCCTCGACGAACCAGCCGGCAATGGGGCCGACGTAAACCCGGCCCACCGCCGACAGCGCCGACAGCAGGGCGAACTGGGTGGCCGAGAAGGATTTGTTGCACAGCGTCATCAGCAGCGCGACAAAGGCGGCGGTGCCCATGCCGCCGCACAGGTTTTCCAGGAAGATGGCGCTGCCCATGCTGAGGATGTTTTTGTCGGTCACCGCCAGGATCCAGTAGCCGAGGTTCGACACCGCCTGCAGCATGCCGAACAGCATCAGCGCGCGGAACAGGGAGAGGCGCTGCATCAGCACGCCGCCAAACAGCGCGCCGACGATGGTGGCGAACAGACCGAGCGTTTTGTTGACCAGCCCGACCTCGCCGGCGTCAAAGCCGACGCCGCGGATCAGGAAGGTGGTGCTCAGGCTGCCGGCAAAGGCGTCGCCCATTTTGTACATCACGATCAGCAGCAGTATCAGCCAGGCGTTGTTGCGGGCGAAGAAGTCGCGCAGCGGGGCGATGACCGCCTGTTCCATGGTGCGCGGCGCGGGAATGCTGTCGTCAGGCTCCGGCGCCAGCAGCGTGGCGGCAATGCCGAGCAGCATCAGCCCGGCCATCAGCCAGTAGGTGGCCTGCCAGCCGAAGTAGCGGTCCGCCAGCCACAGCGCCAGTCCGCCGGACACCAGCATCGCCAGACGGTAGCCCAGCACGGAGATCGCCGCCCCGGCGCCGCGCTCTTCCGCCGCCAGCAGGTCGGTTTTGTAGGCGTCGAACACGATATCCTGCGAGGCGGAGCAGAACGCCACCAGCACCGCCAGCGCGGCCAGCCACCACAGGTGCTGCGCCGGGTTCATAAAGCCCATCGCCACGATCGCTACCACCAGCAGCAGCTGACTGATCAGCAGCCAGCCGCGGCGCCGGCCGAGGAACGGCGGCGTATAGCGGTCCATAAACGGCGACCAGAGGAATTTAAAGACGTAGGCCTGACCGACCAGCGAAAAGATGCCGATAGTTTTCAGATCGATATTCTCGACGGTCATCCAGGCCTGCAGCGTGCCGGAGGTCAGCGCCAACGGCAGGCCGGAGGCGAACCCCAGCAGCAGCAGGATCAGCGAGTTACGCTGGGTGAAAATCGCAAAGTACTGTTTAGACATGAGTTCCCTGTCTGCGCCGCCCGACACGCCGGGCGGCGCAAGGCGTCAGATTAACGCGCGTTCTGCTTGATAAAGTCGTTGACGCTGGTGTCCTGCGCCATATCGGCGATCACGTCGCCGAGCACGGTATTGACCGCGTTGGTGATTTTATCGTTGGTCGCGTTAAAGGCGCCCTGCACGTTATAGGTCGAGCGGTAGTTTTTCACCTGCTTGTTGCCGTTTTTCGCCACGGCGATAATCGAGATATCGGCCTTGGTGGTGATGCTGTAGCGCAGGTTGCCTTCGGTGACGTCGGCGTACAGATGGTTCATCACGATCTGCAGATCAACCGGCGCGTTCGGGCCGATCATATAGCCGCGCGCGCCCATTTGTTTCTCCAGCACTTCCTGCAGCAGGAAACGCAGGTCGCGCGATGGCGTCAGGGTGACCAGACGGCTGTCGCGGTTAACCTTGGCCAGCGCCTGATCCTTGCGCTGGTCGGCGCCGTTGATGCTGATGGTGACGCCCTGCAGCGTCGGATCCTGAGTCGGCAGCACGATCTTCGGCGTGACGTTAAGGGTATTGCTGCTGCTGGCGCAGCCGGCCAGCAGCAGCGCGCCTAATAATGGAAGACAAAGTTTTTTTAACATGTTAGCGCTCTCGTTTTCGTCTGAGTCGGAATGGTATTGCCAACAATCATCTGGCCGACATGATAGCATCGCCGCCGGCCGGGGGAAGTGTCCCAAGGTTACTGAATGGCAATTTTTTAGCTGTGGATGATAAAAACATGCTTTTTTGTTGCTCTCAATAAGATAAAACCCAAGCGCCGGGAGATTGTGACGGTTTTTTCGCCGCAAGGCTGAGAAATTTACATGTGGCATATTCTCACGGGGAAAAAACCGGCTAATATTGAAGTAGATGACATGTCTTCTGCCGGAGCTGTAAGGAGATCCTATGATTCGCGAGCAAATAGAAGCAAAGTTAAGGGCGGCGTTTGAGCCCGCGTATCTGGAAGTGGTTGATGAAAGTTATCGTCACAACGTTCCGGCGGGTTCAGAGAGCCACTTTAAGGTGGTATTGGTCAGCGATCGCTTCGTCGGCGAACGCTTCCTGACGCGTCACCGCGCGATCTACGGCGAGCTGGCGGATGAGCTGGCCAACGGCGTGCACGCGCTGGCGCTGCATACCTATACCCTGAAAGAGTGGGAAGGACTGCAGGATACCGTACTCGCTTCGCCGCCTTGCCGCGGTGCGACGCCGGAACCCTGGCCGGACGTATAAAGCTGACGCGGCAGTGGAACTTTAGCCGCGATTTGGGGTATTACTACTGACGAATTTTGAAACGGCCTGCGGGCCGTTTCTGTTTTTGACGACGACGCGGTTTGCCGACGGTTGCGCGGTCAAAGCGGTCGGCAGGCGCGTTTTTTTGCCGAAAATCAGCAAAAGTGTGAATTTTAACGCGTTACTGCCGCCCGGCTGTCCTCGACTCGCCCCGCATGCGCCGCTATAATGTCGCGTCTTATTTTTCCGGAATGGTTTCGGGACGCTCTCGGCATCAGGGAACTCGGTTCTGTAATGCAGCCGTCCTGGTTCTTGGAACGGAGTTGACCGAGCACTGTGATTTTTTTGAGGTAACAAGATGCAAGTTTCAGTAGAAACCACTCAAGGCCTTGGGCGCCGTCTTTCTATCACCGTACCTGCTGATGTTATCGCGCAGGCAGTGAAAAAAGAGCTGATCAACGCAGCAAAAAGCGTGCGTATCGACGGTTTCCGCAAGGGCAAAGTGCCGATGAACATCGTTGAGCAGCGTTATGGCGCCTCTGTTCGTCAAGACGTGCTGGGCGATCTGATGCAGCGCAACTTCGTTGACGCGATCATCAAAGAAAAAATTAACCCGGCTGGCGCGCCAAACTACGTGCCGGGCGAGTACAAGGAAGGCGAAGATTTCAGCTACACCGTTGAATTCGAAGTGTATCCGGACGTTGAGCTGAAAGGCCTGGAAAACATCGAAGTTGAAAAACCTGTGGTTGAAGTCAACGACGCCGATGTCGACACCATGCTCGATACCCTGCGTAAGCAGCAGGCGACCTGGAAAGACACCGATCGCGCCGTTGAAGCTGAAGACCGCGTGACCGTTGACTTCACCGGTTCTATCGACGGTGAAGAGTTCGAAGGCGGCAAAGCGGCGGACTTCGTACTGGCGATGGGCCAGGGCCGCATGATCCCGGGCTTTGAAGAAGGTCTGGTTGGTCACAAGGCCGGTGAAGAGTTCACCATCGACGTTAACTTCCCGGAAGATTACCACGCTGAGAACCTGAAGGGTAAAGCCGCCAAGTTCGCCATCGTGCTGAAGAAAGTGGAAGAGCGCGAGCTGCCTGAGCTGACCGAAGAATTCATCCAGCGTTTCGGCGTGGCGGATGGTTCCGTTGACGGCCTGCGCGCTGAAGTGCGTAAAAACATGGAGCGCGAGCTGAAAGGCGCCGTGCGTAACCGTGTCAAGACTCAGGTTATCGACGGCCTGGTCAACGCTAACGACATCGACGTGCCTGCTGCGCTGATCGACGGTGAAATCGACGTGCTGCGCCGCCAGGCTGCACAGCGTTTCGGCGGCAACGAGAAGCAAGCGCTGGAACTGCCGCGCGAACTGTTCGAAGAACAGGCCAAGCGTCGCGTTGTTGTCGGCCTGCTGCTGGGCGAAGTGATCAGCACCAACGAGCTGAAAGCTGACGAAGACCGTGTGAAAGCGCTGATCGAAGAGATGGCGTCCGCTTACGAAGATCCAAGCGAAGTTATCGAGTTCTACAGCAAAAACAAAGAGCTGATGAACAACATGCGCAACGTGGCTCTGGAAGAGCAAGCGGTGGAAACCCTGCTGGCTAACGCGAAAGTGAGCGAAAAAGCGACCACCTTCAGCGAGCTGATGAACCAGACTCAACAGGCGTAATGTCTGAGCCGGGCGATGGCGACATTCCCGGCTGTAATCTGAAAAAGCCCGTAACTTCGGTTACGGGCTTTTCTTTTTGCCACGTTGCTGATTAATCTCAGGTTAAGCGCCGTAATATGCACTATATTTATCCTGTTGCCTGCAACATTTGCAGGCATGATAGTGATGTGGCGTTGCCGCAAGGTTCGGCAGGGAAAATGGCGCACCGGGCTTGAAATTCCCGCCGCTGCCCCCAACTGGAGTATTCAGAGGGTTGTTTGCCGACACGTGGGATGATAACGACCGTCAGGTCATGTGGCGCAGGTTGAATGGTTGAGCATGGTCAGCGTGGCTGTTCTCAAGTAGAATCAGCAGACAATGGCGCCAAGGCAATTTCTATTAGGAGACGGTAATGTCATACAGTGGCGAACGAGATCAATTTGCACCGAACATGGCACTGGTGCCGATGGTGGTGGAGCAGACTTCACGCGGGGAGCGTTCTTACGACATCTATTCCCGCCTGCTGAAAGAGCGCATTATTTTCCTGACCGGCCAGGTTGAAGACCATATGGCCAACCTGATTGTGGCGCAGATGCTGTTCCTGGAAGCGGAAAGCCCGGACAAAGACATTTTCCTGTACATCAACTCTCCGGGCGGCGTGATCACTGCCGGCATGTCAATCTATGACACCATGCAGTTTATCAAGCCGGACGTCAGCACGATCTGTATGGGGCAGGCCTGTTCAATGGGCTCGTTCCTGCTGACTGCAGGCGCCAAAGGCAAGCGTTTCTGCCTGCCGAACTCCCGGGTGATGATTCACCAGCCGCTGGGCGGTTTCCAGGGCCAGGCGACGGATATTGAGATCCACGCGCGTGAAATTCTGAACGTGAAGGCGCGGATGAATGAGCTGATGGCCAAGCATACCGGCCAGCCGCTGGAGCAGATCGAGCGTGATACCGAGCGCGATCGCTTTATGACCGCGGAAGAATCGGTAGAATACGGTCTGGTCGACGGCATTCTGACGCACCGCAGCTAAGGCTACGCGGTAGGCGAGCGTTAAGTGCGAGCCGATAGACTATAGTAATCAGAGCGGGTGATTCCGCTCTGAGCAGCATTATCGGCGTTCCCCGGTATTTATTTGGGCGCACTGCCGCCATGATTTTCCTGCGGGACAAAGACAAAAGAAGAGGTTTACTGATGACAGATAAGCGCAAAGACGGTTCAGGAAAGCTGCTGTACTGCTCTTTCTGCGGCAAAAGCCAGCATGAAGTGCGCAAGCTGATTGCCGGTCCGTCAGTGTATATCTGCGATGAGTGTGTCGATCTGTGTAACGACATCATTCGCGAAGAGATTAAAGAAGTTGCCCCGCATCGTGAGCGCAGTGCGCTGCCGACGCCGCACGAAATCCGCAACCACCTGGATGATTACGTTATCGGCCAGGAGCAGGCGAAGAAAGTGCTGGCGGTTGCGGTGTATAACCACTACAAGCGTCTGCGCAACGGCGATACCAGCAACGGTATCGAGCTGGGCAAGAGCAACATTCTGCTGATCGGCCCGACCGGCAGCGGCAAAACCTTGCTGGCGGAAACGCTGGCGCGCTTCCTGGATGTGCCGTTCACCATGGCCGACGCCACCACGCTGACCGAAGCCGGTTACGTGGCGAGGACGTGGAAAATATTATCCAGAAGCTGTTGCAGAAATGTGACTATGACGTGCAAAAAGCGCAGCGCGGCATCGTCTATATCGATGAAATCGATAAAATTTCCCGCAAGTCCGATAACCCGTCGATTACCCGTGACGTGTCGGGCGAGGGCGTACAGCAGGCGCTGCTGAAGCTGATCGAAGGCACCGTTGCCGCGGTACCGCCGCAGGGCGGCCGCAAGCATCCGCAGCAGGAGTTCCTGCAGGTCGACACCTCCAAGATCCTGTTTATCTGCGGCGGCGCGTTCGCCGGCCTGGACAAGGTGATTGGCCAGCGCGTCAACACCGGCTCCGGCATCGGCTTCGGCGCGAAGGTGAAGGGCGAGTCTGAAAAGGCCACCGAAGGCGAGCTGCTGCTGCAGGCCGAGCCGGAAGACCTGATCAAGTTCGGTCTGATCCCTGAGTTCATCGGCCGTCTGCCGGTGGTGGCGACGCTGAGCGAGCTGAGCGAAGAGGCGCTGATTCAGATCCTGAAAGAGCCGAAGAATGCCCTGACCAAGCAGTATCAGGCGTTGTTCAACCTGGAAGGCGTCGAGCTGGAGTTCCGCGACGAAGCGCTGAATGCCATCGCCAAGAAGGCCATGGCGCGTAAAACCGGTGCCCGCGGCCTGCGTTCTATCGTCGAAGGCGCGCTGCTGGACACCATGTACGATCTGCCGTCGCTGGAAAGCGTCGATAAAGTGGTGATTGACGAGTCGGTGATTGACGGCCAGTCCAAACCGCTGCTGATTTACGGCAAGCCGGAAGCGCAGGCATCCGGCGAATAATTCGCCAGTTAAACCATCAGGTTAATCGCAAAATGGGGGATTTTATCCCCCATTTTTTTTTCCTGCATTCTGGACGTTGAATGTCGGCGATTCATCCCCATATACTCAATAAATGGTTTTATGAAACGTTGATTGCCTGCGTCTCATGAGATTCCCCCTCAATCCTGGCGGAAATTAAACTAAGAGAGAGCTCTATGAACCCTGAGCGTTCCGAACGCATTGAAATCCCTGTCCTGCCGTTGCGCGACGTGGTGGTTTATCCGCACATGGTGATCCCGTTATTTGTTGGCCGGGAAAAATCGATTCGGTGCCTCGAAGCCGCAATGGATCACGATAAAAAGATCATGCTGGTGGCACAGAAAGAGGCCTCAACGGATGAACCTGGCATTAACGACCTGTTTTCCGTCGGTACCGTAGCGTCCATTCTGCAGATGCTGAAACTGCCGGACGGCACGGTAAAAGTGTTGGTGGAGGGCCTGCAGCGCGCACGCATCACCACGCTGTCCGACAGCGGCGAACACTTTGCCGCGCAGGCGGAATATCTTGACTCGCCGGCCATCGACGAGCGCGAGCAGGAAGTGCTGGTGCGCACCGCAATCAATCAGTTTGAAGGCTATATCAAACTGAACAAAAAAATCCCGCCGGAGGTGCTGACATCGCTGAACAGCATCGACGACGCGGCGCGCCTGGCGGACACCATCGCCGCGCATATGCCGTTGAAACTTGCCGATAAGCAATCGGTGCTGGAGATGTCTGACGTCTCCGAGCGCCTCGAATACCTGATGGCGATGATGGAGTCGGAAATCGACCTGCTGCAGGTTGAGAAACGCATCCGCAATCGCGTTAAGAAGCAGATGGAAAAGAGCCAGCGCGAGTACTATCTGAATGAGCAGATGAAGGCCATTCAGAAAGAGCTGGGTGAAATGGACGACGCGCCGGACGAATATGAAGCGCTGAAGCGCAAAATCGACGCGTCGAAAATGCCGAAAGAGGCGCGCGAGAAAACCGAAGCGGAACTGCAAAAGCTGAAGATGATGTCGCCGATGTCGGCCGAAGCCACCGTGGTGCGCGGCTATATCGACTGGATGCTGCAGGTGCCGTGGACCGCGCGCAGCAAGGTGAAAAAAGACCTGGTCAAGGCGCAGGAAGTGCTCGATACCGATCACTACGGCCTGGAGCGGGTGAAAGACCGCATCCTTGAGTATCTTGCGGTGCAAAGTCGCGTCAGCAAAATCAAAGGGCCGATCCTGTGCCTGGTGGGGCCGCCGGGGGTGGGTAAAACCTCGCTGGGTCAGTCGATCGCCAAGGCCACCGGCCGGCAGTATGTGCGTATGGCGCTGGGCGGCGTGCGTGATGAAGCGGAAATCCGCGGTCACCGCCGCACCTATATCGGCTCCATGCCGGGCAAGCTGATCCAGAAAATGGCCAAGGTCGGGGTGAAGAACCCGCTGTTCCTGCTCGATGAGATCGACAAGATGTCGTCCGACATGCGCGGCGATCCGGCTTCGGCGCTGCTGGAAGTGCTGGATCCGGAACAGAACGTGGCGTTTAACGATCACTATCTGGAAGTGGATTACGATCTGTCCGACGTGATGTTCGTCGCCACCTCCAACTCGATGAATATCCCGGCGCCGCTGCTGGATCGTATGGAAGTGATCCGTCTGTCCGGTTATACCGAAGACGAGAAGCTCAACATCGCCAAGCAGCACCTGCTGCCGAAGCAGATCGAACGCAACGCGCTGAAAAAGAATGAGCTGACGGTGGATGACAGCGCCATTATCGGCATCATCCGCTACTACACCCGTGAAGCCGGGGTGCGTAGCCTGGAGCGTGAAATCTCCAAGCTGTGCCGTAAGGCGGTCAAAGCCCTGTTGATGGACAAGAAGCTCAAGCATATCGAAATCAACGGCGACAACCTGAAAGACTACCTCGGCGTACAGCGCGTGGACTATGGCCGGGCGGATACCGAAAACCGCGTGGGCCAGGTGACCGGTCTGGCGTGGACGGAAGTGGGCGGCGATCTGCTGACCATTGAAACCGCCTGCGTGCCGGGCAAAGGCAAGCTGACTTATACCGGCTCTCTGGGTGAAGTGATGCAGGAGTCGATTCAGGCCGCGCTGACCGTGGTGCGCGCCCGGGCCGAGAAGCTGGGCATCAACGCCGATTTCTATGAGAAGCGCGATATCCACGTGCACGTGCCGGAAGGCGCGACGCCGAAGGATGGCCCAAGCGCCGGTATCGCCATGTGCACCGCGCTGGTCTCCTGCCTGACCGGCAACCCGGTCCGCGCCGATGTGGCGATGACCGGCGAGATCACGCTGCGCGGACAGGTGCTGCCGATTGGCGGGCTGAAAGAGAAACTGTTGGCGGCGCATCGCGGCGGCATCAAAACGGTATTGATTCCTTACGAAAACAAACGTGATTTGGAAGAGATCCCGGATAACGTCATCGCCGATCTGGAGATTCATCCGGTGCAGAAAATCGACGAAGTGTTGGAGATTGCGCTGCAGAATCCGGCCTTCGGCGCCCAGCCGGTAGCGGTGAAATAGTGACGTATCGCAAAATACATTGATAAAACTTATGCTGGCAGGTCAATTCGTACTTGCCAGCGTTTTTTTGTCCCGCTAAGTTAGATCACTGTCGATTGGCGTTAGCCGCGCTACCGCTGGCGGCTTGCCAAGCTTCGACGGGATTGATATAACAGCTGCGCTGTCGCATACCGTAGGGATTTTTCGGTGCGACGAGAGAATTCTAGAGGGGATGATAGAGTGAATAAGTCACAACTGATCGACAAAATTGCCGCAGGTGCTGATATTTCCAAAGCGGCAGCTGGACGTGCTTTAGATGCGATTATCGCATCCGTTACCGACTCCTTGAAGGAAGGGGACGACGTTGCTCTGGTTGGTTTCGGTTCTTTTACCGTGCGTGAGCGTTTCAGCCCGCACCGGCCGTAACCCGCAGACCGGTAAAGAAATCAAGATTGCTGCTGCCAAAGTACCGGCCTTCCGCGCAGGTAAAGCGCTGAAAGACGCGGTAAACTGATTGCAGCGTCTGGCCGGTTGCCGTCATGGGGGATTGCGTTAAAACAATCACCTGACGCAACGGAGCGGGTAAGGTAAGATACAAGGCGCATCGGACTGATGCGCTTTTTTTATTTTTGTCGCAGGGAAGCCTGCCACAAGGGTTGTCAATCCACATCACAGCGGAGTGTTGTCACACTATGATGGACAGTTTACGCGCGGCTGCTAACCACGTCGTGCTCAAAATTATCCTGGCCCTGATCATCCTGTCATTTGTTTTGACCGGGGTAGGTAACTACCTGATCGGCGGTTCCGGCGATTATGCAGCGAAAGTCAACGGCCAGGTGATCGAACGCGCCAAGCTGGAGCAGGCTTTCCAGAGCGAACGTAGCCGCATGCAGCAGCAGCTGGGCGATCAGTTCTCGGCGCTGGCCGGTAATGAAGGCTACATGCAGCAGCTGCGTCGTCAGACGCTGTCTCAGCTGATCGATAACATGCTGCTCGACCAGTACGCAGAGAAACTGGGCCTGAGCATCAGCGACGACCAGGTCAAGGACGCTATCCGCAAAGCGCCTTACTTCCAGACCAACGGTCAGTTTGATAACGCCAAGTATCTCGATTTGATTACCCGCATGGGCTACAGCGCCGATAACTATGCGCAGTCGATGCGTCAGCAGCTGGTGAACCAGCAGGTTATTCAGGCGTTCGGCCACTCCGGCTTTGTACTGCCGGCCGAGTCTGACGCGATGGCGGCGCTGATGCTGCAAGAGCGCGACGTTCGCCTGGCGACCATCGATCTCAAGGCGCTGCAGGCCAAGCAGAGCGTGAGCGATGACGAACTCAGCGCGTATTACGAGCAGAACAAGAACAGCTTCATCGCCCCTGAACAGGTGCAGGTGAGCTATATCCCGATGGACGCCGCGGCGATGCAGGGCAAAGTCACGGTCAGCGATGCGGATATCAGCAGCTATTACGAGCAGCACAAGAGCAGCTTCGGCCAGCCGGAGCGCAAGAACTACAGCGTGATTCAGCTGAAAACCGAGGCGGAAGCCAAAGCGGTGCTGGATGAGCTGAACAAGGGCGCCGATTTCGCCAAGCTGGCGGCAGAGAAATCTACCGATATCATCTCCAAGCGCAACGGCGGCGAGCTGGGCTGGCTGGAGCCGGATACCACCGCCGACGAACTGAAGCAGGCCGACCTGACCGAAAAAGGCCAGACTTCCGGCGTGGTGAAATCGTCCGTGGGCTACCTGATTGTGCGTCTGAACGACATCGAAGCGGAGAAGCTGAAGCCGCTGAGCGAAGTGCATGACGCGATCGCCGCCAAGGTGAAGCAGGAAAAAGGGCTGGACGCCTACTTTGCGCTGCAGCAGAAGGTGAGTGAAGCGGCGACCAACGATAATGAATCGCTGGCCTCGGCGGAAGAAGCTGCGGGCGTCAAAGCGGTGCAGACCGCCTGGTTTACCCGCGATAACGTTCCGGCCGAGCTGAACTTCAAACCTGTCGTGCAGGCGGTCTTCGACGGTTCGCTGATTGGCGAGAACGGCACGCCGGGCAGCAACTCGGATGTGATCACCGTTGAGGGCGACCGCGCCTTCGTGGTGCGCGTTACCGGCCACAAAGCGGAAGGCGTAGAGCCGTTCGACAAGGTGAAAGAGCGCGTTGCCGAGCTGGTGAAGCGCAACAAGGCAGAGCAGGCGGCCAAGCTGCAGGGCGAGAAACTGCTGACCGAGCTGAAACAGGGTAAAGGCGACCAGGCGCTGCAAGCGGCCGGCCTGAGCTTTGGCGCGGAGCAGAAGATGACCCGTAGCGGGCAGGGCGTGCAGCTGGAAGAGAGCGTCTTTGCGCTGCCGCATCCGCAGCAGGGCAAGCCGGTTTACGGCATGTCGCAGGATCGCCAGGACAACGTGGTGCTGATCGCGCTGGATACGGTCAAACCGGGTTCGCTGTCGGCGGAAGAGATGAAAACCTTCAGCGATAAAATGCAGGAAGGTTCGGTCGGCGTCACCTTCGATTCCCTGCTGGCGAATCTGCGTAAGGACGCCAAGATCAAAATGGGCAGCGCGGAGCAACAGCCGCAATAAGCCACGCATTTCTTTGCAACCTGATGTAACTGACAAAGGCCGCTTTCGCGGCCTTTTCCATATCTGCGGTTTGCCGTTTGCCGTCGTTTGGGGTTTGCCGCAAGGTGGACGGGCTGTACAACACAAGGAGGATACAGCTATGTCATTAACCCAAAACCTGGCGCTTGCACGCCATCAAACCCTCGCCGGCGCGCTGCTGAGCATCGCGCTGTGCTTGTTCCCTTCACTGACTGCGGCGGCGGAAAAGCCGGGCGTGGTGCAGACCTCATCGGCGGTACGGGCACAGCCGACGGCGACGGCCGGTATGGCGGGCGGGCAGGAGACGGTCAGCATCAATCAGGCCAGCGCAGAGCAGCTTGCCGAGGCGCTGAACGGCGTCGGCCTGAAAAAGGCCGAGGCCATCGTCCGCTATCGCGAGCAAAACGGGCCGTTTAGCGATATTGAACAGCTGCAGGAGGTGCCGGGCATCGGGCTGGCGCTGCTGGAGAGAAACCGGGAGCGGTTGAGAATGTGATCCCGATCGCGGCCGCAGGGCAAAAAAACTCGGCGGCCGCGTTCCTCTGCTACCTTTTACAGGTCGTACCAGTTGGTGCGACCTTATAATAACAGCGGCAGGGGCCGGTAAGGCGCCCGCCCGTTTGGCGATTACCAGGCTGGAGCACCACTATGCAAACCTATATCAAAGTTCGCGGCTTTCACCTTGATGTTTATCAGCACGTGAATAACGCCCGTTATCTGGAGTTTTTGGAGGAAGCGCGCTGGGACTGGCTGGATAACCGCGAAGAGTTTCGCTGGATGATGGCCAACAATATCGCGTTTGTGGTGGTGAACATCAATATTAACTACCGCGTGCCGGCGCTGCTGGGCGATAAGCTGTGCGTGGAGAGCCAGCTGGAGCAGCTGAACGGTAAAAGCGGGGTGTTAAGCCAGAGGATTACCCGGGAAAGCGACGGCGCTCAGGTGGCGGATGCGCTGGTGACGTTTGTCTGCGTGGATTTGACTACCCAGCGCGCGGTGCCGATTGACGGCGAGCTGCGTGAAAAGCTGCAGGCGCTGTAAAGCGGCAAGAGGGGCGGCCGCTGGGCCGCCCGTTGCCGCCAGCGTTTAGGCCAGGCCGGTTTTGCGCTTCAGCTCGGCCATCACCGCCGGGCGGTTGCCCTGATACTGCTGCAGGCCGTTCGCGCGCAGGTGGCAGGCGGCACATTCACCGCAGCCGTCGCCCTTGATGCCGTTGTAGCAGGTCAGCGTCTGCTGCCGCACCAGATCCAACTGCTGGTAATAGTCGGCCAGCGCCCAGGTTTCGGCCTTGTTCAGCCACATCAGCGGCGTTTCAAAACGAATATCGCGGGCGATGCCAAGCACCACCGCCTGATTGAGCGCTTTGACAAACTCGTCGCGGCAGTCCGGGTAGCCGGAAAAGTCGGTTTCACACACGCCGGTGATCACCGCTTCCGCCTCGACCTGATAGGCGTAAATCGCCGCCAGCGTCAGGAACAGGATATTGCGTCCCGGTACAAAGGTGCTGGGCAGCCCGTCCTGCTCGGCGCTGAACGCCGGCACCGGGATATCGTCGCGCGTCAGGCTGCTGATGGCCAGTTCATTCAGCAGGCCGACATCCAGCACTTTATGCGCCTTGGCGCCCAGTGACTGCGACAGCTCACGAGCGATATCAATTTCCGCGCGGTGACGCTGGCCGTAATCGAACGTGACGCAGTGAACTTCATCATACTGCTGTAAGGCTTGAATTAAGCAGGTCGTGGAGTCTTGCCCACCACTAAAAACAACGACTGCGCGTTTCATAGAATAAACCTTATTTGCTGCGGCCAGGCCCGATGCACATTCGGGAGGCCAAAAATATGAACCACTATGGTAGCAGACGCGGGGAAAACCGCGTAGCTGCGGGATTAGTTCAGCGGCGGCGGCAGCCACGCCTGGCCAAAATCGAACCAGCCATGCGCGGTTAACCTCACGCCCTGCATGCGCGGCGGCGCGCTGATCTGATATTGATAGTGAAACAGCGGGGTAATGATGGCGGCGCTCATCAACTGCTGGTAGTAGCTTTTGAGTTCGCGGATCCGCCGCTGTTCATCCGGGAACTGTTGGATGCGCAGCAGCGTTTGTTGCTGTTGCCGCCAGCGGCGAGGCGGCAGAATTCCCTGCCACAGCACGTCCTGCCGCAGCCAGCTTTCCAGCGTCGACTCCGGCGCTTCGCCGATCAGGTTATCCGCCAGCAGCAGGTCGGCCTGGGCGATTTGTTCGCTGCTCTGCCAGCGTTTGCCGGAGAAATAGCGCACCTCCAGTTCGCAGCCCTGTTCCGCCAGCAGCGCTTGCAGCGCCTCGGTGACCGTGATCAGCTCAACCGGCGGGTGGTACAGCAGCGTCAGTTTGGCCGGCAGCGGCGTCTCGTCGCTGGCCTGATGGCTGGGGATCCCCCAGCCGGGCAGCATCTCCTGGCTGGGAATGATCACGCCGTTCGGCAGCGGCAGATCGGCCAGCAGTCCCGAACGTTGGATTAACATCAGCAGTTTTTGCCCCTGCGCCTCGCTCAGCACGCCGCGGCGCAGATTCAGCGCCAGATAGCACCAGCCCAGGCTCATGCTGCGCTGTACCGGGCGCGCCAGCGCCAGATCGTCCTGCTGGCCGATGGTGATGCGCACCGGATGCTGACAGCTGGTGGTGTTGCCATTGCCGTCCGTCTGCAGCTCGGGGGTGATCCAATATTCAATGCTGTCCAGATAGGGATGCTGCAGGTGGTAGAACGGGTGCTGCTCCAGCCGCACCAGATGCGTTTCATTCAATGCCAGTTTGAACGGGCCGGCGCCGATGGCGGCATCGTCCGGGTGGGTCATCAGACAGGGCAGCTCCGCCAGGCGGTAAGGCAGCCAGTAATCGGCGCTATGCAGATCGAACTGCAGGCACAGCGCGTGCGGCAGGCTGACAGCGGCGACATTCGCCAGGCTGGCCTGCCCGCGCGGATGCCGACGCTGTTTTTCCAGCGTCTGCAGCAGTTGCTGGCCGGTGATCGGCTCGCCATTATGCCAGCGCAGCTGGCTGCGCAGGAAGAAGCGCCAGCGCAGGCCATCGTCCTCAACCTGCCAGTGGTGAGCCAGATCCGGCTGGGGCTGTGGATTGCCGGTGATAAAGCGGGTCAGGCCGGCATGCAGCGTCGAGGCCAGATGCTGTTCGGCACGGCCGCTAAGCGCCAGCGGATCGAGGGATTCCAGCTGACGATAGTAGGGGATGCGCAGCGTAGGACTGCCCGCCTGCCACTGGCCGCCCAAATGCGGCGCCAGCAGCTGCTGCAGACGCTGCGGGTCTAAACGGGCCAGCTCCAGCGCGTTTTGATGATCGCCCTGCAGCAGCAGCTGTTGCAACAGGGCGGCGCGCAGTTCGTCCGGCGTTTTCAGACAGTGCAGCCGTGCCCGTTTGCCGCGGCCGGCCTGTGAACGCCAGCTGAGCCAGCCCTGCTCCTGAAACTGCTGCACCAGAGTGCGGGCGTGGCGCTCGCTGCAGTAAAACAGCGCCGCCAGCTGCGCCATGGTGACGGCCGCCGGCTCGCTTCCCAGCTGTTGGTACAGGCGTTGATACTGACTAAGGCGATGAATCAGACGCATGGCGATAAATCCGGAACGGTTTTGATAAATTGTTCACTATTAGTTCCGTAAATACCATCACATACTGCAGACATTGTCATCTTCTGCATACGATCGAGGTTGTTATGTATCGCCTGGCTGCTTTTGATATGGATGGGACGCTGCTGATGCCGGATCACCGGGTCGGCCCGGAAACGCTGGCGGTGCTGAACCAGCTGGTGGCGCGGCAGATAACCGTAACCTTTGCCACCGGCCGCCATTATCTTGATGCGCAGCCCATTATGGCGCAGCTGGGCCTGCAGGGCTTTTTGATCACCGGCAACGGCACCCGCATCTACGATCGGCACGGGCAGTGCTTGCAGGCCACCGATCTGCCGCCAGAGGTGGCCGAAGCGGTGATCCATCGCCACTGGCAGACCACCGCCGGCATGCATGTTTTTCGCGATGAAGGCTGGCTGACCGAGGCCGCGACGCCGGCGATGCTGCAGGCGCACCACCTGAGCGGTTTTGGCTATCAGCTGACTGACCCGCGGCGCTTGCCAGCGTTTGGCAACAGCAAAATCTGTTTTGTCGGCGAGCATGAGGAACTGCTGGCGCTGCAGGGACGGCTGCGGGCCTATTTTGGCGAACGGGTGGATTTGTGTTTGTCCGCCCATGACTGTCTGGAGGTGCTGCCGCAGGGATGCAACAAGGGCAGCGCGCTGGCCCTGTTGAGTGAGCATCTGGACGTGACGCTGGAGGCGTGTATGGCGTTCGGCGACGCGATGAACGACAAGGAAATGCTGGCGTCGGTCGGGCATGGTGTGGTGATGGGCAATGCGCTGCCGCAGCTTAAGGTGCAGCTGCCCCACCTGCCGGTTATCGGCCACTGCGAAGATCAGGCGGTGGCTCACTATTTGGCACATTGGCTGCATTCACCTTACGCCCCTTATACCCCCGTATAGCGGGCGTTCCCCTTGCAGCAGGCCGGGCAGTTCGCTACCCGGCTTTTTTTATTGTTGGGATGAGGTTTCCAGCCGCTGCAGGCTGCGGGCCGGTTTTGCGCCCTTGGCGCTGTAGAGCGTCAGCAGGATGCCGGCCAGCAGCGGCGCCAGCAGCCACAGTGAGACGGTGCTGATGGTGGTGTGATCCACCGCTTTCTCGACGGCGATGGCAATCAGCGGAAACACCAGGAACACCAGCGAAGCCTGAAACGCTGTGGCTTTCTGCTGCAGGGCAAAGTAGGCCATGATGCCGAATACGCCGGCCACCACGCCGAGGTAAAGCACGGACAGCAGTGAGGCGCTGGTAAACGCGGCGGTATCCGGTTTTTCGGTGAGATAGCCGACGATAAACAGCAGGATACCGGCACCCAGGCAGGGCAGCGCATTGAAGGTCAGCACCGAGATTTTTTCACCGCGCTTCTTACTCAGCACGTACATCACCGCGTGGATCAGCACCGCCGCCAGCAGGGCGACCACGCCGGGCCAGCGGGTCTCGCCGCTGACGCTGGATTCCTGCCACAGAATACCGGACAGGCTGGCGACGCCGACGATCAGGCCGATCAGCTGCGCGATGCTGACGCGCTCTCCCAGCAGCAGCACCGAGGCCATCAGCACGACGACGGGCATATTGGCAAAGATGATGGACGCCAGCGCCGAGCTGACGTAGCGCTCGCCGTAAATCATCAGCGTAAAGGGAATGGCGAAGTAAGCCAGGCAGACCAGCAGCTGGAACCCGCGGCTGCCTTTAGGAAATAACAGCGGCGTGCGGGTGAAATAAGCCAGCAGCAGCAACAGCGGCGACGCGGCAAGAAAGCGCAGCCCGGTCGCATAAATGGGCGGCACGCTGGCGACGGCGATTTTCATCGCCATCCAGGTGGTGCCCCAGGTCAGCGCGACCAGGGCGAACAGGATAATAATGATTCCGGTATTTCTCAGCGTGTTGTCCATCTCGGCGTCCTGTCGGCAAGTATCGTGGCATCAGATACATTACGTGGATACCAAGAGAAAAAGATTGCCATTTAGCCTTTATATCGGCCAAATAGGAGAAAATATTTCTCCGTGGTGACCAAATGTTAGATAGAACCGATCTTAAGCTGTTGTCGATGCTGCAGCAGGACAGCACCCTGTCGCTGCAGGCGCTGGCGGATGCGGTAAACCTGACCTCGACGCCGTGCTGGAAGCGGATCAAGCGGCTGGAGGATGAGGGCTATATCCGCGGGCGGGTGGCGCTGCTGGATAATGAAAAACTGGGGCTGGGGCTGACGGCGTTTTGTGATGCTTAAAACCCAGCAGCACAGCCGCGAGTGGTATCAGCAGTTTGTTGACCTGGCCGCCCAGATGCCGGAGGTGCTGGCGTTTTATCGCATGGCCGGGGAGTTTGATTATCTGCTGCAGGTGCAGGTGGCGGATATGAAAAGCTTTGACCGTTTTTATAAACGTCTGGTGAATGGCATACCGGGATTGATTGATGTTACTTCGAGTTTTGCCATGGAGAAAATCAAATATACTACCGCATTGCCGTTACCGGAGTGAAAAGTTCACCAAATCGGCCGGGAAACGGTGGTATCCTACTCGGCTAACCGTCATGTAACGCGTGACGATCCGAACACGACAGAGTCGACAACACCAAAATATCTGGAATAACACTGCGTGAGATTATTTGCTCAAATCGGCTGGTATTTCCGCCGCGAATGGCGCCGCTATCTGGGTGCGGTGGCGCTGCTGATCATTATTGCCATTCTGCAACTGCTGCCGCCGAAGCTGGTCGGCGTGATTGTGGACGGCGTAACCAAAGAGCATATGTCTACCGGCGTGCTGCTGGCATGGCTGGGGCTGATGATCGCCACCGCAATCCTGGTGTATCTGCTGCGCTATGTCTGGCGCGTCCTGCTGTTTGGCGCTTCCTATCAGCTGGCGGTTGAGCTGCGGGAAAATTTCTACCGCCAGCTGAGCCGGCAAAACCCGGCGTTTTATCTGCGCCACCGCACCGGCGACCTGATGGCGCGCGCCACCAATGACGTCGACCGGGTGGTGTTCGCCGCCGGTGAAGGCGTGCTGACGCTGGTGGATTCGCTGGTGATGGGGCTGGTGGTGCTGATCGTGATGAGCACCCAAATCAGCTGGCAGCTGACGCTGCTGTCGCTGATCCCGATGCCGATTATGGCGATCGTCATCAAGTATTACGGCGACCAGCTGCACCAGCGCTTTAAGTCGGCGCAGGCGGCATTTTCCAGCCTGAACGACCAGGCGCAGGAGAGCATGACCAGCATCCGCATGATCAAGGCCTTTGGGCTGGAGGATCACCAGTCCAACCAGTTTGCCGAGGTGGCGGCGCGCACCGGCGCGAAGAATATGCATGTGGCGCGCGTCGACGCGCGTTTTGATCCGACCATCTATCTGGCCATCGGCGCGGCCAACCTGCTGGCGATCGGCGGCGGCAGCTGGATGGTGGTGAACGGGACACTGACCCTGGGGCAACTGACCAGCTTTGTTATGTATCTGGGGCTGATGATTTGGCCGATGCTGGCGCTGGCGTGGATGTTTAATATCGTCGAACGCGGCAGCGCCGCCTACAGCCGTCTGCGCAGCCTGCTGGATGAGGCACCGGCGGTGGTGGACGGCGGGCGTGATTTGCCCGCCGGACGCGGCGAGCTGACGGTGGATATCCGCCGTTTTCATTACCCGGAAAATCAGCACGCGGCGCTGCATGACGTCGCCCTGCGGCTTAAGCCGGGGCAGATGCTCGGCCTGTGCGGCCCGACCGGCGCCGGGAAGACCACGCTGCTTTCCCTGATCCAGCGCCAGTTCGATATTGATGACGGCCAGATCTGCTACCACGCGCTACCGCTGACGACGCTGAAGCTGGACGCCTGGCGCGCCCGCCTGTCGGTGGTCAGCCAGACGCCGTTCCTGTTTTCCGACAGCGTGGCGAATAACATCGCGCTCGGTAAACCGGATGCGACGCAGGCGGAGATTGAACAGGCGGCGCGGCTGGCCAGCGTGCACGACGATATTCTGCGTCTGCCGCAGGGCTATGAAACTGAAGTGGGCGAACGCGGCGTGATGCTGTCCGGCGGACAGAAACAGCGGATCTCCATTGCGCGCGCGCTGCTGCTGGACGCTGAAATTCTGATCCTCGACGATGCCTTGTCGGCGGTGGATGGCCGCACCGAACACCAGATCCTGCACAACCTGCGCAGCTGGGGGCAGAACCGCACGGTAATTATTAGCGCGCACCGGCTGTCGGCGCTGACCGAGGCCAGTGAAATCCTGGTCCTGCAGCACGGCAGCGTGGCGCAGCGCGGCCAGCACGCCGTACTGCGTCGCAGCCGGGCTGGTATCGCGATATGTATCGCTATCAGCAGTTGGAGGCCGCGCTGGATGAGGCGCCGGAAATCGGCGTGGAGATGTTAACCAATGAGTAAAGTTCAGAAGCTGTGGCCGACGCTGAAACGGCTGCTGGCTTACGGCTCGCCGTATCGCAAACCGCTGGGGCTGGCGGTGCTGATGCTGTGGGTGGCGGCGGCGGCGGAAGTGGCCGGCCCGGTCCTTATCAGCTACTTTATCGACAACTACGTTGCCAAAGGGCAGCTGCCGCTGATGATCGTCTGCGGGTTAGCGGGCGCTTACGTCCTGCTGGAGATGCTGGCGGCGGCGCTGCATTACTTTCAGGCGCTGCTGTTTAATCGCGCGGCGGTCGGCGTGGTGCAGCGTCTGCGCACCGACGTGATGGATGCCGCGCTGCGCCAGCCGCTCAGCGCGTTCGACACCCAGCCGGTCGGCCAGCTGATCTCCCGCGTCACCAATGACACCGAGGTGATCAAGGATCTGTACGTGATGGTGGTGTCCACCGTGCTGAAAAGCGCGGCGCTGATCGGCGCGATGCTGGTGGCGATGTTCAGTCTCGACTGGCGCATGGCGCTGGTGGCGATCTGCATCTTCCCGGCGGTATTGCTG
This sequence comes from Serratia rubidaea, assembly GCA_901472405.1. Lineage (GTDB taxonomy): Bacteria > Pseudomonadota > Gammaproteobacteria > Enterobacterales > Enterobacteriaceae > Serratia_B > Serratia_B rubidaea. The sequence goes on from LR590463.1 coordinate 1,110,697, forward strand.
GTGATGGCGATTTACCAGTATTACAGCACGCCGATTGTGCGGCGGGTGCGCAGCTATCTGGCGGATATCAACGACGGTTTTAACGAAGTGATTAACGGCATGGGGGTGATCCAGCAGTTCCGCCAGCAGGTGCGTTTTGGCGAGCGGATGAGCAACGCCAGCTGGTCGCACTATACCGCCCGCATGCAGACGCTGCGGCTGGACGGCTTCTTGCTGCGGCCGCTGCTGAGCCTGTTCTCCGCCCTGGTGTTATGCGGGCTGCTGATGCTGTTCGGCTTTAGCGCCGAGGGCAGCATCGGCGTCGGGGTGCTGTACGCCTTTATCAACTACCTGGGCCGGCTGAATGAGCCGCTGATTGAGCTGACCTCGCAGCAGTCGATTCTGCAGCAGGCGGTGGTGGCCGGCGAGCGTATCTTTGAGCTGATGGATCGCAGCCAGCAGCGCTATGGCGCCGATGAGCGCCCGCTGCAGAGCGGCCGCATCGATATCGATAACCTGAGCTTTGCCTACCGTGCGGATAAGAAGGTACTGCAAAATATTCAGCTCAGCGTGCCGTCGCGCGGCTTTGTGGCGCTGGTCGGCCATACCGGCAGCGGCAAGAGCACCCTGGCCAACCTGCTGATGGGCTACTACCCGGTGAGCGAAGGCGAGATTCGCCTGGATGGCCGGCCGCTGTCCAACCTGTCGCACCGTACGCTGCGACAGGGGATCGCCATGGTGCAGCAGGATCCGGTGGTGATTGCCGAGTCGGTGCTGGCTAACGTGACGCTGGGGCGCACTATCAGCGAAGAGGCGGTGTGGCAGGCGCTGGAGACGGTGCAGTTGGCGGAGCTGGTGCGCGGCTTCCCGCAGGGGATCCATACCCGGCTGGGTGAGCAGGGCAATAACCTGTCGGTCGGCCAGAAACAGCTGCTGGCGATGGCGCGCGTATTGGTGCAGGCGCCGCAGATCCTGATTCTGGATGAGGCGACCGCCAATATTGATTCCGGTACCGAACAGGCGATTCAGCATGCGTTGCGGGCGATTCGCGAGCACACCACGCTGGTGGTGATCGCCCACCGTTTATCGACCATCGTCGATGCCGATACCATTCTGGTGCTGCACCGCGGCCATGCGTTGGAGCAGGGCAACCATCGGCAGCTGTTGGCGCAGCAGGGCCGCTATTACCAGATGTATCAGCTGCAGCTGGCGGGCGAAGAGCTGGCGGCGGCAACCCGCGAAGACGACCAGCCGGCCTGAATCTCCCGGTGCGTTTCCCGGCGTAGCCGCAGGGGAACGCACCACGATCAGGCAGCGCTGGCGGTTGTATGCCGTGCTTTGCACCTTTATGCGCCAACGCGCACCATCGTGGTGCGCAAAAAACGATCGATTCTCTCCTCTCTCCCTGCCGCCGTCGTCGGCAGCCGTTTCCTCCGCTGCGTTTTTTCCTAACACAACTTATGGCACAGCCTTTGCTTTACCCAGTGATACCAGGGGTGAGTTTGGGTTTAATTGTGGAGGGGCAATATGAAGCTGGTTACCGTGGTAATCAAACCATTCAAGTTGGAGGACGTGCGTGAAGCCCTATCCTCAGTAGGCATTCAGGGGCTGACCGTCACCGAAGTCAAAGGGTTTGGCCGCCAGAAAGGGCATGCCGAGCTGTACCGCGGCGCCGAATACAGCGTCAATTTTTTACCCAAAGTCAAAATCGATATTGCCATTGCCGACGATCAATTGGATGAGGTGGTTGATGTGATTAGCAAGGCCGCCTACACCGGCAAAATTGGCGACGGCAAAATTTTTTGTGGCTGAACTGCAACGCGTGATTCGCATACGTACCGGCGAAACCGATGAAGCCGCGCTGTAAATACCGACTCAGCGACTGAAATGGGGATGAGACAATAATGAAAAAACGTTTATCCATGTTGGGCCTGAGCGCGGCAGCCTTGTCGCCCTCTCTGGCTCAGGCGGCTCCGGCGGCCCTCGATAAGGCCGATAACGCCTTTATGATGATTTGCACCGCATTGGTGCTGTTTATGACTTTACCAGGTATCGCATTATTCTATGGTGGCTTGCTGCGCGGTAAGAATGTGCTGTCGATGCTCACTCAGGTGATGGTGACCTTTGCGCTGGTGTGCGTACTGTGGGTGCTGTATGGCTACAGTCTGGCGTTCAGCGAGGGCAATGCGTTTTACGGCGGCTTCGGCACCGCAATGTTGAAAGGCATCGGCATTGACAGCATTACCGGCTCCTATAGCCAGCTGGTGCACGTGGCGTTCCAGTGCTCCTTCGCCTGTATTACCGTGGCGCTGGTGGTCGGCGGGTTTGCCGAGCGCATCCGCTTTTCCGCGGTGATTATTTTTGCGGCGATCTGGTTCACCCTCTCTTATCTGCCGATTGCCCATATGGTGTGGGGCGGCGGCTTCCTGGCGGCCGACGGCGCGCTGGATTTTGCCGGCGGCACGGTGGTGCATATTAACGCCGCCAGCGCCGGCCTGATCGGCGCCTATCTGCTGGGCAAGCGCGCGGGCTTTGGCAAGGAGGCGTTCAAACCGCACAACCTGCCGATGGTCTTTACCGGTACTTCGATTCTGTATATCGGCTGGTTCGGCTTTAACGCCGGTTCCGCCGGCGAGGCCAACGGCGTTGCCGCATTAGCTTTCCTGAACACGGTGGTCGCCACCGCCGGCGCCATCCTCTCCTGGGTGTTTGCCGAATGGCTGGTGCGCGGTAAACCGTCGCTGCTGGGCGCCTGCTCCGGCTGTATTGCCGGGCTGGTTGCCGTTACGCCGGCCGCGGGTACCGTCGGCGTCGGCGGCGCGCTGATTATCGGCCTGGTCGGCGGGATCGCCGGCCTGTGGGGCGTGGTGACGCTGAAGAAATGGCTGAATGTGGATGATACCTGCGACGTATTCGGCGTACACGGCGTGTGCGGCATCGTCGGCTGTCTGCTGACCGGGGTGTTCACCGCCTCGTCACTGGGCGGTTCCGGTTATGCGGAAGGCGTCACCATGGGACATCAGGTGTGGATCCAGCTGCTCAGCGTGATCATTACGCTGATCTGGTCCAGCGTCGCCGCGTTTATCGCCTTCAAGATTGCCGGCGTGCTGGTGGGGCTGCGCGTACCGGAAGAGCAGGAGCGCGAAGGGCTGGATATCAACAGCCATGGCGAGAGCGCCTACAACCAGTAAATCGATAATAAAATAGTGATGAAGCAAAAAAGGCGATGGAAACATCGCCTTTTTTTGTGGCCGGCGTTATGCCGTATGGCGGCGCATGACCCCTTCCTGCACCGTGCTGGCGACCAGCACGCCGTCGCGGGTATAGAACTGCCCGCGCACAAAGCCGCGCGCGCCGGACGCCGAGGTGCTTTCCACCGCGTAGAGCAGCCAGTCGTCCATGCGGAACGGACGGTGGAACCACATGGAGTGGTCGATGGTCGCCACCTGCATGCCCGGCTCCAGGAAGCCGACGCCGTGCGGCTGCAGCGCCGTCGGCAGGAAGTTCAGATCGGAGGCATAGCCCAGCAGATACTGGTGAATGCGCGCGTCGTCCGGCATGGCGCCGTTAGCGCGCAGCCAGACGTAGCGATACGGCTCGTCCACCTTGCCCTGCAGCGGGTTATGGAATTTAACCGGGCGTACTTCCAGCGGTTTCTGACAGATAAATTTATCGCGCACTTTCTCCGGCAGCATATGCGCCAGCTGCTGGGCGATTTCTGATTCGGACATCAGACCTTCCGGCGGCGGCACGTCGGCATGGTGTTCTGGTGTTCAAAACCCGCTTCCGGGCTTTGGAACGAGGCGGTCATATAGAAGATAGGCTTGCCGTTCTGGATAGCGCTGACCCGGCGGGCGCTGAAACTGTTGCCGTCGCGCAGCGTTTCGACGTCGTAAACGATCGGCTTGCTGCTGTCGCCCGGACGCAGAAAGTAGCTGTGGAACGAGTGCACGCTGCGCTCGGCCGGCACCGTATCTTTGGCGGCGTAGAGCGCCTGGCCGACGACCTGACCGCCGAATACCTGACGCAGGCCCAGATCCTCGCTTTGCCCGCGGAACAGGCCCTCTTCGATTTTTTCCAACTTGAGCAGCTCAAGAAGGTTGTTCAATGCCTGGCTCATAAAAGATGATCCTTCTAATAATTGTTTTGTGTAGTGTGCGGAAGATCACGTTAAGTCGTCAACAGGCTAAATCTAACCGCCATCGTTCTAGTATGAACTTCGCGCGGCGAGTCGCAAAGCGATTCCCGGTAATCGCAAATTGTTGCCTTTTAGGCACCATTGTCGTGCTGTTATATCAACAATGTTTCCATTATTTCGGTGTTAGCCTAGCGCTATGGAGGCCTGCGCCGTACGGCGCGCAGCCGTGAGAGACAATAAATTCGGGAAATATGATGAGTAAATTACTGGTGCTTAAATCCAGCATTATGGGGGACGCCTCCCAGAGCAACGCGCTGATTGATGACTTTCTGGCGGCGCGGCGGGCAAAGGGGCTGGATGACGAGATTATCGAACATGACCTGACGGCCCTGGAGTTACCGGTGTTGGACGGTGAACTGTTCGCCGCCCTGCGCGGCGCCCAGCCGATTGGCGAGCGGGCGCAGCGGGTGGTGACGCTATCCGACCGGCTGATTGCCGAGCTGAAAGCGAGCGATCTGCTGCTGATTGGCGCGCCGATGTATAACCTGAATGTGCCGACGCAGCTGAAAAACTGGTTCGATCTGGTGACCCGCGCCGGTATGACCTTCAACTATACCGCTCATTATCCGGTGGGGTTGGTTGCAGAGGTGAAGGCGATCGTCGTCAGTTCGCGCGGCGGGGTGCATGTCGGCCAGTTGACGGATGCGGTGACGCCGTATCTGCGCGGCGTGCTGGGGCTGATTGGCGTGAACGATGTCGAGTTTATTTATGCGGAGGGGCTGGATGCCAGACCGCATGGCCGGGCGCAGGGGATCGCGCAGGCGCAGACCACTATTGCGCAGCTGGCGTAAGCGTTACGCATCCGGCGACGGGGCTTCCGCCGCCGCCATTCTGGCGGGCAGCTCGCTGATCAGGCGATCAACCGCCACTCTGACCTTGAGCGGCAGCCGTGCGTTGCGCGGCCAGACGGCATAAACCGGCCAGCTGCCGCCGTCGTTTGCCGTCAGAATGGCCTGCAGCGCGCCGGTACTTAACGCATCGCGCACCAGCCAGTAGGGCAGCCAGGCAATGCCGCAGCCGGCGAGCGCGGCATCTTTGATCGCCTGCATATCATCCATCATCAGTTTCGCCTGCGGCGTGATTTCCAGCACCTTTCCCTGCGCGCTGCCGATGCGCCATTTCTGCAGCCGGCCGGCGCGGGTATAGGCAATGGCGGCGTGTTGCTCAAGATCCTGCGCTGATGTTGGTTCGCCGGCCCGCGCCAGATAGGCGGGCGCGGCGCAGAACACCATGCTGTGCGCCGCCAACCGGCGGGCGATCAGGCTGCTGCTGTCGGCCAGCTCGCCGATGCGGATCGCCAGATCGAACCCTTCTTCCGCCAGATCGACCACCCGATCGCTGAACGCCATATCCAGCCGCAGCCCGGGATGCTGCTGCGCCAGCGTGGTCAGCAGCGGCGCGATGCAGAGGTGGCCGAACAGTACCGGCATCGACACCCGCAGACGTCCGCTGAGCTGCAGGCCATCGCCGGCCAGCAGATCTTCCGCCTGCTGGATCTCGTTAACGGCGCGCCGACAGTGCTCGTAATACAGCATGCCCTGCTCGGTCAGGCTCTGGCTGCGGGTGGTGCGGTTAAACAGGGTGACGCCCAGGCGGGTCTCCAGCCGGGCGATGGTTTTGGTGACGGCGGAACGCGTCAGGTAGAGATTTTCCGCGGCGCGCGAGAAGCTGCCGGCTTCAGCGGCGGCCAGAAAAACCGGAATGCTGTTCATATCACTTTTCATCGCGTTCGTACCGGCTGGTGATCGTTGCGGGCAATAGTACAACCCCGTTTTCCTGCTGTCAGTGTCAATGTGCGTGCGCGTACGGCCCACCGTTGCGCCGGCTGATTAATCGGCAGACGGGTGGGAATGTCTCAGAGTTTTGTGCTAGGTTTAAGAGGTAAGACGGCGTAAGCCGCCAATTTGTTGATAATAAAGAAGGAGACAGCTCGATGAAATTCTGGCAAATCCTTGCTGGGGCCGCTGCCGTGACGCTGGCCGGCTGCGCCCAGAATGGCGTAGATGCCCGACATCGGCAGCAGGAAGCCCGGCGACCGCACAGCAAATGCAGGTGACCGGTCCTGCGGTGACGGGGACGGTGAATATCGCCCAGCGCATCGCGTTGCCGCCGCATGCGGTGCTGACGGTCACGCTGTCCGATGCCTCGCTGGCGGATGCGCCGTCCAAGGTGATCGCCCAGCGCACTATCCGTACCGAAGGCCAGCAGGCGCCGTTCACTTTCGCCGTGCCCTATAACCCGGCGGACATTCAGCCGAACGCCCGCGTCATATTGAGCGCGGCGGTCACCGTCAACGGGCAGCTGAGCTTTATCACCGACACGATTCAGGAAGTCGTCAACCGCAATGGCACGCGCGCCGACCTGCAGCTGGTGCCGGTGCAGAACGTACCGGTACAGGCGGCATCGGCCGCCATGCCGTAACCGCTGCGGCCTGACCGTTTTCGCTGCCTTTAGCCGGCCGGCTAAAGGCAGCCTGCTTATGGCCGCCAGCCGAAGCGGGCAAAGTCCACCGCGCCCTCGGCATCAAACATAATCCCTCCGCCAGCAGCGCCTGCCGCTGCCGCTGAAAGTCCTCGCCGCGCAGCGAGATCTTGCCGTGCCGGTTGATCACCCGGTGCCAGGGCAGGGTGCTGCCCGGCGGCAGTTTCTTCAGAACGCCGCCGACCTGCCGCGCTGCGCGCGGCGAACCGGCAAGCGCGGCCACTTCGCGTAGGCGATCACCTTGCCGCAGGGAATGGCGGCGACGACGTGAAAGACGCGCTGGCGGAAAGTCGGATCTGTGGATGTCATAGAGATAAGTACGCCGTGTTGCTGTCGGAGTGGCAGTGTGCCACAGGCCGGCTGGGTAAGAAAACAGCGGTTGGCCCGGTTGGCTTGCTATTTCAGATATCATCATTGATAATGCCCACCGCTTCGCAGTACGGAAGCCGTCAATGGGGGCCCTGTTGGTTCTCCCGCAACACTAACTTGTGAACTCGGTCAGGTCCGGAAGGAAGCAGCCGCAGCAGGTGACGTGTGTGCCGGGATGTAGCTGGCAGGGCCTCCACCATTTCTGCCATCCAATCGCTGTTTCCCCCTATTTTTTAGCCTGGCACCACGGACTTTCCCGTTCTTCTGCACTGCGCGCACGCATATTCTGCCGGCTTGCCAAGCCGCAGGCGGTTACCTATTATCCTTCGTCTATGGACATTAACCTGCCTGGTTTTATCCCTGCGCTGCTACCCGTTGCGCTTTCTCCCGGCGCGAGTTTCACGCTGGCGATGAACGGCGCGCTGGCGGACGGGCGTCAGGGGCTGCTGCGCACGCTGCTGGGTACGGCGCTGGGCATCTACACCCATGCATTACTGATCGGCCTTGGCGTTACCGCCGTGCTGGTGGCTTCGCCGGCGGCGTTCGGCGTGCTGAGCATCGTCGGCAGCCTGTATCTGCTCTGGTTGGGGATTTCACTGATCCGCAGCGGCGTTGCCGCGCGGCGGCTGGCGCTGAACAGCGGCGGCACGCGCGTAACGCTAAAGAGCGCCTGGTTGCTCAACGTGCTGAACCCCAAAGCGATTATGTTTTATCTGACGGTGGTGTCGCAGTTCGCCGGGCAGCATGGCGATATCGGTAACTATTTACTGCTGGCTTCCGTACATATCGCCGTGATGTGCACCTGGCTGATTGCCGTCAGCTATGCGCTGGTGTTTTCCGCCAGAAAGGCCGATCCGCTGACGCTGAAAAAGTACATCAATATCGGCGGGGGAACGCTGTTGGTGCTGTTCTCCCTGAGTAGCCTGTTTCATCATTAACCTATTGGAAAAAGGACGGCGGATGAATATCCCTGCCGCTGGCGCTGGAAGCGTACCTGCAGCGTTGTCAGGCGCGGGAGGCTTATCAACGGGCCGTGATGCGTAATAATGGCTGAATGGCGGGCAACAAAAAAGGGCGCGATCCGCGCCCTTGTGTGACATCTGACGGCGTGGCGCCAATCAGCCCGGGTAAATACCGCGGTCCTTACGGGCCAGCAGGATACGTTCGCAGGCGACGATATAGGCGCTGGTGCGCAGGGAACAGTTCTTTTCTTCGGCTTTATCGCACACATGGGCGATGGCGTCGGTCATGATCTTGTCCATGCGCTGGTTGATTTCTTCTTCGCTCCAGAAGAAGCTGGCCATATCCTGCACCCACTCGAAGTAACTGACCGTTACCCCGCCGGCGTTACAGATAACGTCTGGCACCACCAGAATTCCGCGCTCGGCCAGCACGTCATCCGCTTCCGGATAAGTCGGGCCGTTCGCGCCTTCCAGGATCAGTTTGCAGCTGAGGTTCTCTGCCCGTTCACGGGTGATCTGTCCTTCCAGCGCCGCCGGGATCAGAATATCCATCTGCAGCGTCCAGAACTCCTCTTTGGCAATTTCCTGCGCGCCCGGGAAGCCGGCAATCTGCTTGCTCTCGGTTTGCCATACGGTCAGCTCGGTTAAATCGATGCCGGCTTCGTTGTACAGCGTGGCCGAGTGATCCTGCACGGCCACAACGCGTGCGCCTGCTTTCTCGAACAGGCGAGCCGCTTCGCTGCCTACGTTGCCGAAGCCCTGCAGCGCAATTTTGGCGCCTTCGATCTCAATGCCGGAACGCTTGGCGACTTCGCAGCCGGTAATAAATACGCCGCGGCCGGTGGCTTTTTCACGGCCGAGAGAACCGCCCAGGTGGATCGGCTTGCCGGTTACTACGCCGGTGATGGTGGTGCCGTGGTTCATGGAGTAGGTATCCATCATCCAAGCCATAACCTTGCCGTTGGTGCCGACGTCCGGAGCCGGAATATCTTTCTGCGGGCCGATAATCAGGCCGATTTCGCTGGTGTAACGGCGCGTCAGGCGTTCCAGTTCCCCTTCAGACAGCGAGAAAGGATCGACGCGGATGCCGCCTTTGGCGCCGCCGTACGGCAGGTTTAGGGCTGCGCACTTGATAGTCATCCAGGCGGAAAGCGCCATCACTTCGTTGAGATCCACATCGGGATGATAACGCACGCCGCCTTTACCCGGGCCGCGCGACAGGTTGTGCTGTACGCGGTAGCCCTCGAAATGTCGAATGGTGCCGTCATCCATTTGCAGTGGAATATCGACGATCAGTGCGCGCTTAGGGTGGCGCAGCGTTTCGATCCAATGGGCCAGGTCGCCCAGATGGGGCGCGACGCGGTCAATTTGGCGCAGATAGGTTACCCAAGGAGAGGTGGAGCTGTCGGAAGCGTAAGATAACTTTTCCATAATAGGCCTGTTTTACCAAAAATTATGTTGTGTAGACGTGGAAAGTTAGTGCAATAAGCGATACGCGCTTAACGTTAGCACTATTTTAAAAATATGCTATCACCTTGTAGAGAAAATAACTGCGTTTAAGCCATCCGACAGCACGATTAAGTGAATAAAAAGTCATATATATCGCCCATCATGTGCGCATATTCATTCACTTTGCGCGCTACTTAGTGAATAAGTTGTGAAATTATGCCTATTTTTCAGAATATTGAAGGTTATCAAAAAGTGAATAAATTGGTGTTTTTTCATATTGACTTTATTTCGTTAGCCGACACAGCATTAAGGTACGCAACCAAAAAGGTATTGGTAATGACCTGCTGACCGTCTGGTTTTTCCTGTTCCCTCTCCGTGGCGATGAAAATTGTCTTTCAGCGCAATGGGTTGGCGCGCATTAAAAAACGCATGCGGCGTTCCGTCTCTCCGGGATGCCGACGGTTTGACTGTGGGCATTCATCATGGAAAGGAGCGCGCTGCAATCGGGGTACGAAGACGCGGTTGGTGCTTGTTACCCGCTTTTTTTATTCCTGCCGGACGTGTCGCTACGTTCCGTCAGGTTGGTTTGGGAGCGCATTAGTGATTATTTTTCGACCCGTACGGGAAGACGACCTGAATGACATCATGCGGCTGGCATCACGCGCGGGCGTCGGGCTGACGTCGTTGCCCAACGACCGGGCGCGCTTGGCGGCGCGCATCCGCCGCAGTATCGATACCTTCGCCGGTAGGTTACCGCGTGCGCAGCAAGGGTTTCTGTTCGTTCTGGAAGACACCGAGGCCGCGCGCGTGGCGGGCGTCAGCGCGATTGAGGTCGCGGTGGGGCTGGATGAACCGTTCTACAATTTCCGCCTGCAGCGTACGGTGCGCGCCTCAAAAGAGTTGGGCGTTTATAAGAACATTGAGCTGCTCAATCTGAGCTATGACCATACCGGCCACAGCGAGCTTTGCACCCTGTTCCTCGATCCGGAATATCAAAAAAATCGTAATGGCCTGCTGCTGTCCAAGGCGCGTTTCCTGTTTATTTCAGCCTTCAGAAGCTGGTTCTCCTCCCATATTTTTGCCGAACTGCGCGGCCTGCTTGATGACAACGGCGGTTCTCCGTTCTGGGATGCGTTGGGCCACCATTTTTTTGCTATTCCTTTCGCCGAAGCAGACCGTCTCAGCGGCAGCGGAATGAAAACCTTCATTGCCGAACTGATGCCGTCCTACCCGATTTACGTCACTCTGCTGCCCGACAGCGCCAAAAAGGCCATCGGGCAGGTGCACGCGCAGACGGCGCCGGCCAGAGCCATCCTGGAAAAAGAGGGATTCCGCTGGGAAGGGTCGGTCGATATTTTTGATGCCGGCCCGGTGCTGGAGGCCGAAACCGATAAGCTCAAGGCGATTCGCCGCGCGCAGTGCATGCCGGCGCATCAGCTGACGCTCACACCGCAGTCGCCGGTGATTGTCGCCAACAACCAGTTTGCCCATTTCCGCGCGCTGCTGATCGCCGCGGAAGAGCCGCAGACGCTTGACCAGCCGCTGCTGGATGCGCTGCAAAGCGGCGAACGGGACCCGCTCCACGTGCTCACACTTAACCCTTAAGAAAGAGATACTTATGACCGAAAAAACGCAGCGGATGTCGGGCGCTGAAGCCAACTTTGACGGCCTGGTCGGGCCGACGCATCACTACGCCGGGCTTTCCGTCGGCAATGAGGCCTCGCAAAACAACCGCGACGGGCTGTCCAACCCGCGTCAGGCGGCGCTGCAGGGGCTGCATAAAATGAAAGCGCTGGCTGACCGGGGATATATTCAGGGCATTCTGCCGCCGCAGCCGCGGCCCAATGTCGCCGCGCTGCGCGCGCTGGGGTTCAGCGGGACGGATGTGCAGGTTGTGCAGCGCGCCGCTGCTGATGCGCCGCACCTGCTGTCGGCCTACGGGTCGGCCTCGTCGATGTGGACCGCCAACGCCGCGACGGTGTCCCCTTCCGCCGACAGCGCGGACGGCAAACTGCACTTCACCGTCGCCAATCTGAATAACAAGCTGCACCGCGCACAGGAAGCGCCGGTCACCTCGGCAATCCTGCGCGCGACCTTCGCCGATGAGCGTTTTTTCTGCCACCACGATGCCCTGCCGCAGCAGAGCGACTTCGGCGATGAGGGGGCGGCGAACCACAACCGGCTGTGTCAGGCTTATCACCAGCAGGGGCTGCAGCTGTTCGTTTACGGCCGTCGCGCTTTTGGCGGCGGACCGGCGCCGGCCAGGTATCCGGCCCGTCAGACGCTGGAGGCCAGCCAGGCGGTGGCGCGGCTGCATCGGCTCCGGCCGGAATATACGATCTATGCGCAGCAGAACCCGGCCGCCATCGACAGCGGGGTGTTTCATAACGATGTGATTGCGGTCAGCAACCGCAACGTGCTGTTTCATCACCAGCATGCGTTTTTGCACCAGCAGGCGCTGCTGGCGGAGCTGCGGGAAAAGGCCGATGCGCTGGAACTGCCATTTATCAACGTCGAAGTGCCGCAGGAGCGGGTCAGCCTGGACGATGCGGTGGCGTCATATCTGTTCAACAGCCAGCTGCTCAGCAAACCGGACGGGAAAATGCTGATTGTGGTGCCGGAAGAGTGCCGTCAGCGCGCCAACGTCTGGGAATACCTCTGCGAGCTGACGCGCGGCGGACGTTCGCCGATTGATGAGATCGCCGTTTTTGACCTGCGCGAGAGTATGCGCAACGGCGGTGGCCGGCGTGCCTGCGCCTGCGGGTGGCGTTGAACGATGCCGAACTGGCCGTCGTCAATGCCGCCAGCCTGATGAATGAGGAGCGCTACCAGCGCCTGACGCAGTGGGTCGAAAAGCATTATCGCGACCGGCTGCACGCTCGCGACCTGGCCGATCCCCACCTGTTGTATGAGGTGCGGCAGGCGCTTGACGAGCTCACGCAAATTTTACGCCTTGGCTCCATCTATGATTTCCAGCGCTAGGGCGCCGGAAATGCATTGAGCGGTCGACGGCGTCACGCCGGGCTGACCGCGCTATCACCAACCTGTTTGCAGCTGCGCTCCGCCGCGCCGCATCTCGCTTTGCCAGATTGATGAAGGAATAGCCATGACACACCATACACCTGAAGGGCGGGCGACCTCTGCCCCGCAGAAACTGACGCGCGGCCTCGGTGAGCGTCATATCCAGATGATCGCGCTGGGCGGCGCGATTGGCACCGGCCTGTTTATGGGGGCGGGCAGAAATATTGCCATCTCCGGCACGTCGATCCTGATTATTTACGTACTGGTCGGTTTCTTTACCTATATGGTGATGCGGGCGATGGGGGAAGTGCTGCTGTCAAAGCTGGACTACCGCTCGTTTGCCGACTTTGTCGGTGATTACCTTGGCCCGCGCGCCAGCTTCTTTTTGGGCTGGACCTACTGGCTGAGCTGGGTGGTGACCTGCATTGCCGACGTGGTGGTGTGCGGCAGCTATATGCAGTATTGGTTTCCGGAAATGTCAGCCTGGATCCCGGCGTTATTCACCCTTGGCCTGCTGTGTCTGTTTAACCTGCTGTCGGTAAAAATGTTCGGCGAGGCGGAGTTCTGGTTTGCGTTGATCAAGGTGGTCACCATTATCGCGCTGATTCTGACCGGCGGCTGGATGATCGCCTCCGGCTGGACATCGCCGGATGGCGTGCAGGCCTCGCTGAGCCACATCACCGATCCGCAGGTGTTTATGCCGCATGGCATCAGCGGCTTTTTGGCGGGCTTTCAGATTGCGATATTCTCCTGCACCGGCATTGAGCTGCTGGGGACGATGACCGCGGAAACCAAAGATCCGCAGAAGATCCTGCCGCGTGCGATTAATTCGCTGCCGCTGCGGATCATTATTTTTTATCTGCTGTCGATGATCGTGATTATCGGCGTGACCTCATGGTCGGGGATTTCCCCCGACAGCAGCCCCTTTGTGACGCTGTTTGACAAAGCCGGCCTGCCGGCGGCGGCGGCGATGATCAATTTTGTCGCACTGACGTCGGCGATGTCGTCGGCGAACAGCGGCGTCTATTCCAGCACGCGCATGCTGTACGGCCTGTCGGTGGAAAAGCACGCCCACTGGCAGTTTCGCATCCTGTCGCGCACCACGCGCATTCCGGTGCGCAGCCTGATGTTCTCTTGTTTTTTGTATGTTAAGCGGCACGCTGCTGCTGTTTCTGGTGCCCAACGTGATGACGCTGTTCACCATCGTTTCGACGCTGGCGGCGATTATGGTGGTTTACAGCTGGATGATGATACTGCTTGCCTATCTGGCGTACCGCAAACAATCCCCCGAGCTGCATGAGCGCTCGATCTTCAAGATGCCGGCGGGCGTGTTGATGAGCCGGCTGACGCTGCTGTTCTTTGCCTTTACCATCTTCATCATGCTGTTTGATCCCGATACCCGCAAGGCGCTGATCGCCACGCCGGTGTGGTTTATTATGCTGTGGATGTTCTGGCGTATAAAACAGAAGAAGGAAGCGCGCTACCTCGCGTTAGAACGCAGTCTGTAATACCTGATTGAAATAACAGGGCCGGCCGGCCCTGTTATCGTTAGCGCGGTGGGCGCTGTTGCCATCGTCTGAGACCATGCAAAAACGGTGTTTTAAAAACGCGTAATGCAATCAATTAACGATGAAACATAAAGCTTTTGCGGATTGACAGCGGCCGGGGGAAATCATCTGATAGCGGCACGTTTTTCTTTACCCAAAGGTAATTAGGGATGAAAAAATCTCTCTTGTGTCTGCTAGCCGTCGTGGTGTCCGGCTGCCAGCTGAACGATCCGCGGCCGCCGATGGAGCGGGCGACGGTCAGCGCCGTGGCGAATCAGGTATGCATCAGGGTGCAACCGGAAGGGGATGAAACGATCGGCGCTATCTATATTGAAGAGGTCGGCAACGTTAGCCGCAAGCTGGATCAGCGGTTTGGGGAAAACGGCAGCGAGCGGCCGGTTGTATCGGCGGACAACTGCGTGCCCACGGCAAACTATCTGTTTATACCGGACAGGGCGTATAACGTTGCCGTCGAACTCTATTCCGCCGATAAGGTAAAAAAACACATCACTCCTCACCGGCGTGATTTTTCCGTGCAGTTTTCCGTATGGCGGGATAACGGCGGCGTGCTGCAGGCGGCGGCGCAGTATTAAATCACGGCATCGGTCTGCACCGATGCCGCTGAGATTAATGCCTGACCAGCGTGGCAAAGTAGTAGATCAGCGGGATCGCCAGCAGGTACAGACCAGCCGGCACCTCGCGCCATTTCCCGGCAATCACCTTGATAATGATATAAAACAGCAGCCCGCCGGCGATCCCGGTGCCGAAGCTGTTGGCGATCAGGGTGATCATCACCATCATCAGCACCGGCAGCCCGTCGGTAAAGTTGGCTAAATCGACCTTGCGCAGCCCGCTGAACATATTCAGACCGATCAGGATTCAGCGCCGGGGCGGTCGCCTCTTTCGGGATCATCAGCGCCACCGGGGTAAAGAGCAGCATCAGCAGGAACATCACGGCGGCGGCCAGCGAGGTCAGCCCGGTTTTGCCGCCGGCTTCGGCGGCGGCGGAAGATTCGATCAGCGCCGTTGCCGCCGGAATGCCGACCCAGGGGCCGAGCGCGGGCGGCGATGGAATCCACCATAAAGGGGCGGTTAATCTGCGGCATATTGCCATGTTCGTCCAGTAAGCCGGCCTCGCCGCCGACCGCCAGCGTGGTGCCCATGGTGGAGAAAAAACTCAGAGGCGAAAAAGACGAACAGGAACGGTAGGAAGGCGATGTTCAGCGCTCCCAGCATATCCACCTGCGCCCAGACCGGCGTCAACGCGTGCGGTGCGGCGATAAAATTGCCGGGCAGTTGGGTGACGCCGAACGGAATGCCGATCAGCGTGGCGAACAGGATCGCCCACAGGATGGCGCCGGGGATTTTCCTTGCCTGCAGGGCGATGGCTAAAAACAGCCCGGCCAGCGCCACCAGCGCGCCCGGCGCGGTGAAATCTCCCAGCATCAGGGCGTTGGATTTGGCGTTGGTCAGCACCAGCCCGGCGTTACGGAACCCCAGCACGGCGACAAACAGGCCGATCGACGCGGTCAGGCCCAGCTTTATCGACTGCGGCACCGAACGGGTGACCACTTCCCGCAGCCCGAACAGGGTCAGCGCAAAGAACAGGATGCCTGACCAGCAGGCGATCCCCAGCCCGATCTGCCAGCTGATGCCCTCGCTGCCGGCCAGCGTCACGCCGACCAGCACCGAACCGCCGATGCCCGGCCCGACGATAAACGGCAGGTTGCCGTAAAACGCCATCAGCAGCGTACCGGCGACAAAGACCAGGATCGTGCCGGTGGTCGCCGCGCCTTTATCCATACCGCCGACCGCCAGCAGGCCGGGGATCACCACCAGCAGATAGGCGGCGGCGAGAAAGCCGGTGACGCCCGCCAGACACTCCCTTTTGACCGTACTGCGCCGGGCGTGCAGTTGAAAACACCGTTGTAACCAGCTCCCTGGTGTTGGAGCATTCACTGAATTGTCGGCCATTTATGGCTCTCCTGTACTGTTACCCGCACCGTGGCGGCCGGGTATCTATCATCATTATTATGTTTATCTTCAGGCCGGGGTTTCCCAGCAGGCGATCAGCGGATCGACAATCTGCCGCGTGGTGCCGTCGGTCAGGCCGAGGTCGGTCAGGTGCGGCCCGGCGTTGCAGGCCAGACAGGTGCCCTCGATGGCTTTGAAGACCCGGTAAGGCGGTTTCCCAGTCGGCAATCCGTGCGCTGAGGTCGCGCAGGTTTTTGAACTGCTGCGCCAGCTCGGCTGGCGGCAGGTCCGACAGCATGCCGGCGATCGGCATGGCGACTTGCGCCAGTATTTCGCCGTTCTGGCTGAGCGCCATGCCGCCGCCGCTGGCGATCAGCGCATCGGCCGCTACCGCCATATCCTGCGGATCGCGCCCCAGCACCACCAGATTGTGCGAATCGTGGGAATAGCTGGTGGCGATGGCGCCGCGCAGTTCTCCCCAGCCTTCCAGCAGCGCCAGCTGCGGCGCAGCCGGATGGCGGCCGTGGCGGTGCTGCACCCAGATCAGGCTGAAGCCGGCCGGCAGCTGCACCTGACCGTCGCGTACTTCTACCGTGGTTTCACCCCACTGGGTAAAGCGCGCGCCTTTGATATGGCGCAGCGTGGCCTGCCCGTGTTTGATGCCTGCCACCTTCAGGACAAACGCCTCCGGCGTCGGCGGCGGCAGGCGCAGGGTATCGCGCGGTACGCAAAGCTGCGGGTTGGCGGCCACCGGCGTCAGCATCTTGCCGTTCTGGGCGCTGCAGCGGCCGGAAACGTAGACCCGGCGGGCGCAGAGCTGTTCCAGGCTGTCGAACACCACCAGATCGGCGCGCCGTCCGGCCGCGATCAGCCCCAGATCGTTGCGTTGCAGGCGGATGGCGGCGTTAAGCGTGGCCATCCGCAGGGCGTCAGTGGCCGGCAGGCCGTGTGCGATCAGCAGATTCAGCAGGGCGATAACGCCGCCTTTTTCCAGCAGCATATCCGGCGGGACGTCGTCGGTGCAGACGGTAATCTGTGATGACAGATGGGGCAGGGTTTTCAGCGCCGCGACGATATCCGGCAGCAGATAAGGGTGAGAGCCGCGGATCTCCAGCGTCAGGCCGGCGCGCAGTTTTTCCAGCGCGTCATCGGCCGAGGTCAGCTCATGGTCAGAGGTCACGCCGGCGGCGAGGTACGCCTGCAGCTCCGCGCCGCTCAGGCCACGGGCATGGCCTTCAATCAGTTTGCCGCTGTTGAGGCCGGCGTTGAGGATCTCCACCATTCGTTCGCTGCCGTTAAGCACGCCGTGCATATCCATCACTTCGGCGACGCCGGCCACCTCCGGCCAGCCCAGCATGGTTTCCATCTCCTGCCCGGCGAAGTCCGCCCCGGACATCTCCAGGCCGGGGGTTGACGGCACGCTTGACGGTGCGGCGCAGATCACCCGCAGCGGCAGATCGCGGCTGGCGTCAATGGCGTAGCGCACGCCGGCGACGCCCAGCACGTTGGCCAGTTCGTGCGGATCCCAGAAGATGGTGGTGGTGCCTTGTGCGACAACGATTTCCGCGTAGCGCGCCGGCGGTAAATGGGAACTTTCAACGTGCACGTGGGTATCGATCAGCCCCGGGCTGAGATAGGCGCCGTTTAAATCCTGCGTGTCGTGAGCGGCGGAGAAGGCGCCGCAGGGGTGTACGCTGGCGATCAGGACGCCGACGATGCCGACATCGGCCGGACGGATTTCGCCGGTTGCCATATCGACGATGCGGGCGTTGGTCAGCAACAGATCGAACGGCGTTTTTCCCAGCGCGGCGGCAATGGCGCGCTGGCGGTCGTGGGCGCTGACGGAGGAAGCGGTCATGATAATTACCCTGCAAAATAACAGGGTTGTTACTCTAGGGGGCGGCGCTGAGTTTGCACAGATGATTTATTTTATCGCGTGATAAGAAACGTTTATGCTGTAGCAAACGTTTACCTGCAATGTGGCGGACTGTTGCGATGTTTGAACCCTGGCGCCGGCTTCCTGCGCTTTCCCTGAAACAGATTCAGTATTTTGTCACGCTGGCCAAGCTGCGGCACTTTACCGATACTGCTCACCGGCTGGCGATCAGCCAGCCGGCGCTGAGCAGCGCTTTACGCCAGACAGAGTCGGTGCTGGGCGGGCGGCTGGTTAATCGCACCGCGTCGGCGGTAACGCTGACCGAGCTGGGGGCGGCAATTTTGCCGCATGCCGAACGGCTGCTGAATGTGGCGCAGGCCACCTTTGACGATATGCAGAAAATCATGCAGGACGGCGGCGACGGGACGCTGCGTATTGGCCTGGTGCCGTCGGTGGGCAGCCTGCTGTTTCCTGCGGCGCCGCAGCTATTGGCGCAGCATTTTCCCCGTCTGCAGGTGGAATATCACGATCAAACCAACGATGCGTTGCTGACGCAGTTGCAGAATGGGCAAATTGATTTTGGTATCGGTGCCCTTGATCGCTCGGTGCCGGCAACGCTGGAGGTTTATCCGCTGCGGGAAGATCCGTTTGTCGCGGTGATGCGTCGCGACGATCCCCTGGCGGAATCCCATCATTTACCTTGGCGGCAGTTAATCGGCCGGGATATTGCGCTCTTTTCCAAAGGCAACGTCAGCCGCCTGGTCACGGCGCTGGCGGAAACCCAGCGGCTTAATGTCACCGCCCGTTATCAGGTCGATTTTCTGGAGACCCTATATGGGCTGGTGCGTTCGAAACTGGCGATCGCCATTTTGCCGCAGCTTTACACCACGCATTTGCATGATGATGAATTAACGGTCATCCATTTACAGCAGCCGCTACTGAGCCGCAGCGTCGCACTGATGCGCGCCAAACAGGGAATTCGTTCGCCGCTAATTGAAGCGTGCTTCCAATTATTCTTACAAAACTTTCAGGGGCAAAGCCGGGACGGTTAGAGAGGAAATAAGAAGATAGCCAGGGAGTATTTACCATTGAGGCCGACTGCGACATCGGCTCAACGCAGTTGAACGACTGATTATCTTACATATTTCCAAACAGACGTCGGGATTTTGTCATACAGCTTATTCATGGTGAGTTCAGCCAGACGGTGGTCGGCTGCGGAGTAAAACAGCTCGAGCTCATCGTCAGAGAGCGCGTACTTGTTTTTTTCAATCACTCTTTCAAGCGTATCGATAGTGGTGCATTTACGTAAACGCATCAGGTAGTCGGTTTTTGTCATGATAGCCTTATAGTTACTAATCTTATTTAAATTGTTAAATAGTTTGGGGTAATTATCCCCTAAGTTTTCATTTTCGTACAGCAAACCTCTCCTGAGAACATTCTGAATAGTCGCCGTTTAGTTTTTTGCCAACGACGCAGATCGGAATCGTTAATACCGTAGTTACTAAATAACGTATAGGTATCGTCGAGGTACTCTTCGACTAATTCTGAAAAGTCACTTTCGTCCATGTATTTTATTTTATAACTCATCACAAACGAAGCAATATGTTCGATCAGCTCATTCAGCTGCAGATTGACGGCCGAAGTCGGATCGTTAACCCAGCCGTGATGGCTGTCGCCCAACGTCGCAATGCCTTCATCGTACAGATTTTCACACAAGAATTTGAGTTGAGCAATATCATGCCGTTTCGGCGAGTACTCATCCATATCATCTCCTCCGCAAATCTTAATTTCTCGGTGACCGCACTTGGGTGAGTAGATGGATTGATGTCATTAACGGATACCGTTTATACCCGCGATACTTCAGGTTGCCGGTACGTTGGCTGCGCCTGAATCAGCGCATTGAGATTCCTTCCCTTACCGCCTTCCTGCAACGTGAATTATTTAGGGCGTATAAACTTTCCGTATAACCCCTTTATGCTTGAAAGCGTAACGCCGTTGCCTGGCATGAAACTCCGGCTTAACCCAGCGGCGGGATGATTTCCTCACGGCTGCGGCAATTATTCCGGATATTTTTAATATAAAACATTTCGCGGCGTTCGGCCTGTCATTATTACGTAAACTTACAATTCATCGGCAGGTGACGGAGGCGTGTTATCGATTATATCAAAAATTAATCCCTGTGGAAGCTGGGTGAATCTTACGCTGCCATTGACGGTTTCTTGCGTATTGATATCCAGACAGGCATTAAAAATGTGCCATTGGTAACGATAACTCATTGAATAGTCTGGGCCAGACACATTCTGAATATCAAGTATTTCTAATGAACCCTCAACATAACGCGCATTTTCAGAATAATAGCGCAGCTCGCTGGTAAGCAAGGGAGCCAGCTCCGCCCGTTTCTCATTAATGATGCTTTTTAATAGATCCGTTGACGCAGGCTGCGTTTTCAAGGGACAGGCCAGGGTGATATGCATAAAATTTTACCGTTTTACTCTGCTCTGTTTCCATTTTACGTCATTTTCAATACGCCGTTGGCATGCTTTTGCGTGCTGTTTACCCACAGCGCAGGGGCGGGACATGACGGCTTGAGTTATCGTGATATATGTGATGTTATATTATAACATTAATGTGAGGTCGCCATGATGTCCCTGTACTCTCCTGAACGTAACCTGAAAACGGCGGCGAAACATCAGCGTGTTCACCGTCTCGGCCGCTCGTCGTTGCCTGGCGGTGCTATTGCTGCTGGCGCTTTTGTGGCTGGCCATTGCCTGGGCGGTATCGCTGCCATGATCGCACTGCATCAGGCAACCGTCGGTTATGGCGGTGCGCCGCTGTTCCCGCCGTTAACCGGACGCTTTGCCACAGGCTCTCTGACGGCGGTGATCGGCGTGAACGGCGCCGGTAAATCCACGCTGTTGAAAACCATTGCCGGTCTGCTGCCGCTGCAGGGCGGCTCGCTGCAGTTTAGCCCCTATCCGCCGCCGGCGATCGCCTATTTGCCGCAGCAGCTTGAGCTTGACCGCCAGTTTCCTATCACCGTCGGCGATTTGGTCGCGATGGGCTGCTGGCGGCGGAGCGGTATCTTCGGGGCCATCACACGAGCGCAGCGGCAGCAGATTACGCAGGCGCTGGAGACGGTGGGCATGGCGTCGTTGGCGCGCAGGCCGCTGAATGCGTTATCGGGCGGGCAGCTGCAGCGGGCGCTGTTTGCCCGTTTGCTGGTGCAGCAGGCGCCGCTGATTCTGCTCGATGAACCTTTTACCGGGATTGATACCGCGACGACCGATCTGCTCTTGCAGGTGATTGGGCAACTGCACCGGCAGGGGAAAACGCTGATTGCCGTACTGCATGATATGGCGATGGTGGCCGGCCACTTTCCGCAGGCACTCATGCTGACGCCGCAGTACTGCCGCTGGGGGCGCGCGGAGGCGGTACTGGCGCCGGATCCTTCGGAGCATGCGGCAGCGTACCGGCTGGCGGTCGCACCATGATGCTATTTCATCTGCTGACGGATCCTTTTACCTCATTCGGTTTTATGCGCCGCGCGCTGGTTGCCTGTCTGGCGCTGTCGCTGAGCAGCGCGCCGTTGGGGGTCTTGCTGCTGCTGCGACGTATGAGCCTGGTGGGTGATGCATTATCCCATGCGGTGCTGCCGGGGGCGGCCATCGGCTATCTGATTTCCGGTATGTCGCTGGTGGCGATGGGGGCCGGCGGGTTTGTCGCCGGGCTGGCGGTAGCGATGCTGTCCGGCGTGGTCAGCCGTCGTACGCCATTAAAAGAAGACGCCAGCTTTGCCGGGTTTTACCTGGGCTCGCTGGCGCTGGGCGTCACCCTGGTGTCGCTGCGCGGCTCCAGCGTCGATCTGCTGCACGTGCTGTTCGGCTCGATACTGGCGATCGATGCGCAGGCGATGGTGATGGTGGGGGGGATCGCCAGCCTGTCGCTGCTGACGCTGGCCGCGCTGTATCGCGCGCTGGTGATCGAGGCCTTCGACGTTACCTTTCTGCGCGTCAGCGCGCCGCGCAGTCTGGCGCTGATCCACGGCGTATTTCTGGCGTTGGTGGTGCTCAATCTGGTGGCCGGTTTTCAGATCCTCGGCACGCTGATGTCGGTGGGGGTGATGATGCTGCCCGCCGCCAGCGCGCGTTTTTGGGCGCGTGACCTGCCGCAGACGCTGCTGGTTTCCATGGGGCTGGCGATGTTCGCCTCTTTGATCGGGCTGATCGGTTCCTACTATGCCTCGCTGCCGGCCGGGCCGTCGATCGTGCTGAGCGCCAGCCTGGTCTTTTTCGTTTCCGTATTGTTTGGCGCGCACGGCGGGATATTTTCCGTGGTGCGGCGTCGATTGGCGTAATGGCAAGGAGAAAATATGAAATCTTTATCAATCACTCTGACGGCGGCGCTGCTGGTCAGCCCGGCGGCGATGGCAAAAACCGTAGACGCCGTCGCCAGTTTTTCCGTCCTGGCGGATATCGTTAAGCAGGTAGGCGGTGAGCACGTTAACGTGGTGTCGCTGGTTGGGCCGAATGGCGATCCGCACGCGTTTCAACCGTCGCCGCAGGACAGCAAGGCGCTGAAGCAGGCTGACGTGGTGTTTGTCAGCGGCCTGGGGCTGGAGGGCTGGCTGGACCGGCTGGTCGGCGCATCGGGGTATCAGGGGCCGGTGGTGGTCGCCTCGCAGGGCATCGACACGCGTAGCATGGAGGAAGACGGGCAACAGATTACCGATCCGCACGCCTGGAACAGCATGAGGAACGGCGTACGCTACGCCACCAATGTGATGAATGCGCTGGTGGTTGCCGACCCGCAGGACGCCGACTATTTCCGTCAGCGGGGCAAAGCCTATGTGCAGCAGCTGCAACAGTTGGACAGCTGGGCAAAAAGTGAGTTTGCGGCGGTTGCGCCGCAGCGGCGTAAGGTACTGACCAGTCATGACGCCTTCGGCTATTTTGGCCAGGAGTATGGCGTGACTTTCCTTGCGCGGTGGGTTTCTCCACCGAATCGGAGGCCAGCGCCAGCAAGGTTGCCGGTTTAATCGAACAAATCAAACGTGAAGGCGTACACAGCTACTTTATTGAGAACCAGACCGATCCTCGTCTGGTGAAGCAAATTGCGGCGGCCACCGGCGCAAAGCCGGCGGTGAACTCTATCCGGAGGCGTTATCCGACGCGCGCGGGCCGGCTTCTTCCTATGTGAAAGCCTTCAAACATAATGTCAGCGCGATGATCGCCGGTATGAAATAACCTTTTTGCGCCCGTGCCAAACGGGGCCGGAGGGTTGCCGGTATAAAAAAGCCCGCAAACGGCAGCGGGGCTTTGGCGACAGATGAGGCACTACGGTTAACGCTTTTTCTTACGTCCCTGCACCGCTTTAAAGCGCGGGTTGGACTTACAGATGACATAGATGCGGCCGCGGCGGCGCACGACTTTGCAATCCGGATGGCGATTCTTCGCCGAACGCAACGAACTTAAAACCTGCATATGGATCCCTTATTTACTGCCGATAAAACGGCCGAAGCGCTGTTGGAAACGGGCGGTGCTGCCTTCTTTCGAGAACTCTTTCTGCTTGCCGGTGTAATACGGGTGGGAGGCGGAAGAGACATCGATGGTGACGTAGGGCAGCGTTTCGCCTTCGAACTCCACGGTGCGATCGGTTTTGATGGTCGAACCGATTTTGAAGTAGCTGTTGGCGCTCAGATCGTGGAAGACCACCGGACGGTACTGCGGATGAATGTCGGGCTTCATGATAGACTCCTTGTGATATGTTATATCATAACAATTATTATGCGCCGCTTACCGCCGGCGATCAAGTGAAAAAAGAGGCGGGGAAGGGGGAGGGAACGTCGGGCGAAAAAAAGGCCGCTTGCGCGGCCTTGGTGTGAGCTAAATGCGATTAACGATGTTCAACCGGGTGGCTGTGCTCGATATCTTCAGACTTCTTGGAGAAGCGGCGGCGTACCACCACGAAGAAGACCGGAACGAAGAAGATGGCCAGCACGGTAGCGGTAATCATCCCGCCCATTACGCCGGTACCTACCGCGTTCTGCGCACCGGAACCTGCGCCGGAGCTGATGACCAGCGGCAGTACCCCGAGGATAAATGCCAGTGAGGTCATCAGGATTGGGCGCAGACGCATGCGTACCGCATCCAGCGTCGCCTCAATCAGGCCCTTGCCTTCTTTTTCCATCAGATCTTTGGCGAATTCGACGATTAATATCGCGTTCTTCGCCGATAGACCAATGGTTGTCAGCAGGCCTACCTGGAAGTAAACGTCGTTGTTCATGCCGCGCATCGTGGCCGCCAGCAGCGCACCGATAACCCGAGCGGCAGTACCAGCATGACCGAGAACGGAATCGACCAGCTCTCATACAGCGCTGCCAGACACAGGAACACCACCAGAATCGAGATAGCGTACAGCGACGGCGCCTGGTTGCCGGACAGACGTTCCTGATAGGACATGCCGGTCCAGTCGTAACCTACGCCGCTTGGCAGTTTCGACGCCAGCTCTTCCATCAGACTCATGGCTTCACCGGTACTCTTGCCTGGCGCCGCCTGGCCGAGGATCTCCATGGACGGCAGACCGTTATAGCGCTCCAGACGCGGTGAACCGTATTCCCACTTGGCGCTGGAGAAGGCGGAGAACGGCACCATCTGACCGGATTCGCCGCGGACATACCAGTTGTTGATATCTTCCGGCAGCATGCGGTACGGTGCATCAGACTGTACGTATACCTTCTTCACACGACCGCGGTCGATGAAGTCGTTGACGTACGAGCCGCCCAGCGCGGTGGTCAGCGTGCTGTTGATGGTGGTCAGGCTGACGCCCAGCGCCTTGGCTTTCTCCTGGTCGACGGTCAGTTTGAACTGCGGCGTATCTTCCAGGCCGTTAGGACGCATACCCACCAGCACGTCCGGATGCTGTGCGGCCATGCCCAGCAGCTGGTTACGCGCTTCGGTCAGTTTTTCGTGGCCGAGGCCGCCCTGGTCAATCAGCTCGAAGTCGAAACCGGTCGCGGTGCCCAGCTCGATAATCGCCGGCAGGTTGAATGGAATCACCATCCCGTCTTTGATTTGCGAGAAGGCGGCCATCGCACGGCCGGCAATCGCCTCAACCTTGTTCTCACTGCCCGGACGTTCGTTCCAGTCTTTCAGGCTGACGAACGACAGACCGTTGTTCTGGCCGTTACCGTTAAAGCCGAAGCCAGCAACGGTAAACACGGACACCACGTTATCTTTCTCTTTGGTCAGGAAGTGGTTGGTCACCTCTTCCAGCACTTTCGACGTACGCGCTTCCGTCGCGCCGGCAGGCAACTGCACCATGGTCAGCAGAATGCCCTGGTCCTCATCCGGCAGGAATGAAGAAGGCAGACGCAGGAACAGGAACGCCATGCCCACGACGATCAGCAGGTAGATCAGCAGATAACGGCCGGTGCTGCGCAGAATGTTGGCCACGCTGTCGGTGTAGTGGTGCGTGCTCTTTTCGAACATGCGGTTGAACCAGCCGAAGAAGCCGGTTTTCACCCCGTGATCGCCTTTCGGGATCGGTTTGAGCATTGTGGCGCACAGCGCCGGCGTCAGGATCATCGCCACCAGTACCGACAGGGCCATCGCGGAAACGATGGTGATCGAGAACTGACGGTAGATGGCGCCGGTAGAGCCGCCGAAGAAGGCCATCGGGATAAATACCGCGGACAGCACCATGGCGATACCGACCAGCGCGCCCTGAATCTGCCCCATCGATTTTCTGGTGGCTTCTTTCGGCGGCAGTCCTTCCTCGGACATCACGCGCTCGACGTTTTCCACCACCACGATGGCGTCATCCACCAACAGGCCTATCGCCAGCACCATGCCGAACATCGTCAGGGTGTTTATCGAGAAGCCGAACGCCGCCAGGATGGCGAACGTACCCAGCAAGACGACCGGCACCGCGATGGTTGGAATCAGCGTGGCGCGGAAGTTCTGCAGGAACAGGTACATTACCAGGAACACCAGCACGATCGCTTCGAACAGCGTTTTCACCACCTCGTTAATGGAAATCTTAACGAACGGCGTGGTGTCATACGGGTAGACCACCTTCATCCCCTGCGGGAAGAACGGCTCCAGCTTGCCCAGCTCGGCTTTGACCGCCGCGGCGGTGTTCAGCGCGTTGGCGCCGGTGGCCAGTTTGATACCGAGACCGGCGGCCGGTTTGCCGTTGTAGCGTGCGGTCACGGCGTAGCTTTCAGCGCCGCGCTCAATGCGCGCCACGTCCCGCAGACGCACCTGTGAACCGTCGCTGTTCACCTTCAGCAGAATCTTGCCGAACTCTTCCGGCGTTTTCAGACGGGTCTGCGCGATGATGGAGGCGTTCAACTGCTGGCCCTCAACCGGTGGCAGGCCGCCCAGCTGCCCGGCGGCGATCTGGTTGTTCTGCTCGGTGATGGCGCTGGTAACGTCGGTCGTCGTCAGCTGGTAGTTGTTCAGCTTGTTCGGGTCCAGCCAGACGCGCATTGCATACTGGGCGCCGAACAGCTGCACTTCACCCACGCCGGAAGCACGGCTGATCGGGTCCTTGATGTTGGAGGCCACGTAGTCGGCAATATCATCCTGCGTCATGTTCGGATCGTCGGAAACGAAGCCGGCCACCATCAGGAAGCTGCTGCTGGATTTCTCTACTTTCAGGCCTTGTTGTTGGACTTCCTGCGGCAACAGCGGGGTTGCCAGCGACAGTTTGTTCTGGACCTGCACCTGCGCGATGTCAGGATCGGTGCCGGAATCAAACGTCAGCGTGATTTGCACGCTGCCGGAGGAGTCACTGGAGGAGGACATGTACATCAGGTTATCGATACCGTTCATATTCTGTTCGATAATCTGCGTGACGGTGTCCTGCACCGTGGTGGCATCCGCGCCAGGGTAGGTGGCGGAGATGGTTACCGCCGGCGGTGCGATAGTCGGATACTGCGCAACCGGCAGTTTCATTATCGCAAGCACCCCCGCCAACATCACGATGATGGCGATTACCCAGGCGAAAATGGGGCGATCTATAAAGAACTTAGCCATGTATTACCGGCTCCTTTTTATGACTTCTGCGCGTCAGCCTGCGGCTGTTTTTGCGCCTGAGTGTCAACTTCTTGTGCTTTTACCTGCATGCCTGGTCTGGTTGTCATCAGGCCGGTGACGATCACGCGGTCGCCGGATTTCAAACCGTCGGTAACCAGCCATTTGTCGCCGATGGCCTGGTCAGCCTGCAGAGTACGCATTTCAACTTTGTTGTCGGCGCCGACCACCAGCGCAGTCGCCTGGCCGCGCGGGTTGCGCGTCACGCCCTGTTGCGGCACCAGCAGCGCGTTGCTGCGTACGCCTTCATCCAGACGGGCGCGCACGAACATGCCGGGCAGCAGCTGGTCGTTCGGGTTAGGGAATACCGCACGGATGGTGATGGAACCGGTGGTTTCATCGACGGTGACGTCGGAGAACTCCAGGGTGCCTTCCTGCGCGTATTCTTTACCGTTTTCCAGCAGCAGCTTGACCTTCGCCTTGCCGTTTTCCTGTTTCAGGGTGCCGTTGGCCAGCTCCTGTTTCAGACGCAGAAAATCGTTGCTTGACTGGGTCACGTCGACGTACATCGGATCCAGCTGCTGTACGGTGGCCAGTGCGGTGCTCTGCCCGGCGGACACCAGCGCGCCTTCGGTGACGGAGGACTTGCCGATACGGCCGGAAATTGGCGAGGTCACCTTGGTGTAAGCCAGGTTGATGCGCGCCGTTTCCACTGCGGCCTTGGCGGCCAGCACTGCGGCATTGTTCTGCTGCAAGGTGGAGGTGGCGGTATCGTAATCTTGCTTACTGATGTAGTTGGTGCCCAGCAAGGGTTTGTAGCGGTTGACGGTTAAGCGTGCGATTTCCGCCGCGGCCTGCGCTTTGGCCAAATCGCCTTTGGCGCTGTTGTAGCTGGCCTGGTAGGTGGCAGGATCGATTTGATACAAAGATTCGCCGGCCTTGATATCGCTGCCTTCGACAAAGTTGCGCTTCAGGATGATGCCGCCGACCTGAGGACGAACTTCGGCGATGCGAAATGCAGCGGTGCGGCCCGGCAGGTCGGTCGTCATATTGAGAGGCTGCGCCTTCAAGGTAACCACGCCCACTTCGGGAGCCTGCTGAGCGCCTTGCTGTTGGGCTTCTTTATTGTCACATCCTGTAAGCGCTAAGCTGCCGGAAAGCATCAGAACTGCCGCCAGAGGCGTTAACCCTCTGTTTTTGTTCATAGAAAAACCTCAAGTGTCCGATTTCAAAATGATCAATGGATCACAAGCGCGCAAACCCATTGCTGCGTTAATTTTATGTGCGTGCTATGGTACATACATTCGCAAATGTATGTAAATCACGCTCCCCCGAAAAAACAATGCCATGGCACGAAAAACCAAACAGCAGGCGCAAGAAACCCGACAACAGATTCTCGACGCTGCAGTGCGAGAATTCTCCGAGCGAGGCGTTTCCGCTACTTCGCTCGCCGATATTGCAACGGCAGCCGGGGTGACGCGCGGTGCGATATACTGGCATTTCAAGAATAAGGTAGACCTGTTTAACGAAGTTTGGGAATTATCAGAGTCGAAAATAGGCGACCTCGAAATAGAGTATCAGGCAAAGTTTCCCGATAATCCACTGAGGATTTTACGGGAAATCCTTATCTATGTCCTGACGGCGACGGTGGACGACGTGCGCCGCCGCGCCCTGATGGAGATCCTTTTCCATAAATGTGAATTTGTCGGCGAAATGATGCAGCTGCATGACATTCACAAAGTTTTATACCTCGAAAGTTACGAGCATATTGAAAGCGTATTGCGCAACAGCATGCGTTGCGGCCAGCTGCCGGCCGATCTGCATACCCGGCGCGCGGCGGTTATTTTACGCGCTTACGTCACCGGTTTTGATGGAAAACTGGCTGTTTATGCCGGAAACCTTCGATCTGAAGGGCGAAGCGGCGGCGCTGGTCGATGCGTTTATCGAAATGGTGCAGTATTGCCCGACGCTGCGCGTCAGCCAGTCCGAGCGGGCGGCGCTGACGCCCTGAGCGGGTACTTTTCGCAGAAATAGAGAACAAGGGGGCAGTGATGTCATCTATCGTATTAGTCGCCAGCGGCGCGGCCTATGGCCAGGAATCCCTGTTTAACGCGCTGCGTCTGGCGATCGCGCTGAAAGAGCAGCAGAGCGCGCTGGAACTGAAAATTTTTCTGATGTCTGATGCGGTGGTGGCCGGCATTGCCGGGCAGCAGCCGCATGAAGGCTACCATTTACAGCAGATGCTGGAAATTCTGACGGCGCAGCAGGTGCCGATCAGGCTGTGCAAGACCTGCGCGGATGCGCGCGGCGTCAGCCGCCTGACGCTGACCGACGGCGTGGAGATCGGCACGCTGGTGGAACTGGCGCAGTGGACGCTGGCCGCAGATAAAGTACTGACGTTTTAAGCGGCGACTCAGCTTTCCGGCAGATAGGGCGAGGTGACGCCGGCGCGCTGCAGTTTTTCCTGATAGTCCCGTTTGACAATATCCAGCGCCGCCAGCGCGGTGGCTGGATCGATCTCGTTACACTCCAGCAGGTAAATCAGGTCTACCGCCAGCTGCAGTTCCGGTGAAGCATTTTCTAGGGACATAAATCCAACGTTTAATTCAATGAGTAAGTTTATCCGGCACGCTAGCGCCTAATCGGTCGGAAAATAGCGGGAAGCGGCCCGCTAACCAGCACTGAGTATAGTGAAGGTCGCGCGGCGCCGGGCATTTTCCTTCAAATATTGTGACAAATATTCAAAAACCGTTTTCTTTACGCTCGATGCCGCGCTCAATGCGCGCCAGCGCCTGCCGGCAACGCATCAGGCGTCCCTCCAGCGCCGCCACTTCCTGCTGCAGCTTGCGTTGCGCCGCCAGCGTGCTCTGCGCGCCGAGTAAACTTTCCCGATCCTGAATCATGGCGATCAGGCGGCGCTCGTAATCCTGGTGCTCCGCCAGCTTGTGGTACAGATCTTCCTCTTTCGGCGCCCGGGGTTGGTTTTTGCGCCGCAGCGCCTGCGTGGCCAGTTCACGCTGCAGCGCGGCGATTTGCGCCACCAGCTTTTCCGCCAGAAACGCCACCTGCGGCGTACGGTTGTCGTTGACCGCATCTTTCAACTGGGCAAAGTTGTGTTGGATCTGCGCCAGATAGTCGCGCAGCCGCGTGCCCTGATGGCTGAACAGCGCGCTGTCGAAGCGGGCCTGCGGGATCGGTGCGTCGCCGTGCGGCGAAACCTCGCCGGCCAGTTGGGCGATCTGCTGTTCCAGAACCTGTATCAGTCGGTGTGTGCTCACGGTGGTGTGTCCTAACGGGCGTTATCGGTCTAACCGGTATACTACCTGAAAGCGGCGGCTGGAGGGGAATGTTACCGCGCCGGCCTGGTGCGGTGGTAAAGTGGGGGTCTGCATGGCGAAGAGGAAAAACGATGGCGCGTTGGCTGTTGATCGGAGTGGGCTGGCTGGCGGTGGTGCTGGCGACGCTCGGCGTGGTGCTGCCGCTGATGCCGACGACGCCGTTCCTGCTGCTGGCAGCCTGGTGTTTCGCGCGCTCTTCGCCGCGGTTTCACCACTGGCTGCTGTATCGCTCATGGTGCGGCGGCTATCTGCGCCACTGGCAGCAGCATAAGGCGCTGCCGCCCGGCGCCAAATGGAAGGCGATGCTGCTGAGCACGCTGACCTTCGCCGTGTCGATCTGGCTGGTGAAGATCGTCTGGCTGCGCGTGATGCTGTTGCTGATGCTGCTCGCGCTGCTGATTTTTATGTGGCGTCTGCCGGTTGTTGATCTGCCACAAGAAAAGCGGCGCTGAACGCCGTTTATGATAGACAGAATTGACGGGCGTCGGCCGGCCAAAAGTAAGGGACGGTTGCATTTGTGCGCCAGTTTGCATAAATTTGAGCGTTTTCGTGCGCGGGTTACCTCCTTATTATCCTTTTTTCAGGGCATCCTCCCTTCGAGGCGCCCGGATTTCAGGCGTCCCGCGTTCCAGTTTTAAGCAGTTTTATCAGGCAATAATTATGACCGCTACTGCGCAGCAGCTTCAGTTTATTAAAGACAGTATCAAAACCATTCCGGATTACCCGAAGCCGGGCATACTGTTCCGTGACGTCACCAGCCTGTTGGAGAACCCACTGGCTTATGCTTCCAGCATCGAACTGCTGGTTGAGCGTTATCGCGATGCAGGCATCACCAAAGTGGTTGGTACCGAAGCGCGTGGTTTCCTGTTCGGCGCGCCGGTGGCGCTGGCCTTGGGCGTGGGCTTTGTGCCGGTGCGTAAACCGGGCAAGCTGCCGCGTGCGACGCTGAGCGAAAGCTATGAGCTGGAGTACGGCACCGACCAGCTGGAAATCCACACCGACGCCATCGAAGCCGGCGACGTCGTGCTGGTGGTGGACGATCTGCTGGCGACCGGCGGCACCATCGAGGCCACCGCCAAGCTGATCCGCCGCCTGGGCGGCGAAGTCAAAGACGCGGCATTCATCATCAACCTGCCGGACCTCGGCGGCGAAGCGCGGCTGAATACGCTGGGCATCGACTGCTACAGCCTGGTGAACTTCGCCGGCCACTGATTGACGGCGGTTGCCCGCCCGGCATGTTGCCCGCCGTCGTAGGCTTACGCGCGGCGGTCTGACGATGCAATGCGTATATCGGCCTCGCGGATTGACGCGGGGCTGTGTTAGCATGACCCTCCAGATTACTCGACTTCTCCGGTATTAATGAGCTATCAGGTTCTCGCCCGTAAGTGGCGCCCTCAAACGTTTGCAGATGTTGTCGGACAAGAGCATGTCCTGACGGCGCTGGCTAACGGCCTCTCGCTGGGGCGGATTCATCACGCCTATCTGTTCTCAGGCACGCGCGGCGTGGGTAAAACCACCATCGCCCGCCTGCTGGCCAAAGGCCTGAACTGTGAAACCGGCATCACCGCCACGCCGTGCGGCCAATGCGATAACTGCCGCGAGATTGAGCAGGGGCGTTTTGTCGACCTGATTGAAATCGACGCCGCCTCGCGCACCAAGGTGGAGGACACCCGCGATCTGCTGGATAACGTCCAGTACGCGCCGGCGCGCGGCCGCTTCAAGGTCTATCTGATCGATGAAGTGCATATGCTGTCGCGTCACAGCTTCAATGCGCTGCTGAAAACGCTGGAAGAGCCGCCGGAGCACGTCAAATTCCTGCTGGCGACCACCGATCCGCAAAAATTGCCGGTGACCATTCTGTCGCGCTGCCTGCAATTCCATCTGAAAGCCCTGGACGTCGAACAGATCCGCCTCCAGCTGGAGATGGTGCTGCAGGCCGAGAGCATCACCAGCGACGCGCGCGCGCTGCAGCTGCTGGCGCGCGCCGCCGACGGCAGCATGCGCGATGCCCTGAGCCTGACCGATCAGGCGATCGCCATGGGCCAGGGACAGGTTACCGCCGCCACCGTCAGCCAGATGCTCGGCACGCTGGACGACGAACAGCCGCTGGCGATCCTTGAGGCGCTGGTGACCGGCGACGGTGAAAAAGTGATGGCGCAGGTGGCGCAGGCCGCTTCGCGCGGCGTCGACTGGGAAAACCTGCTGGTGGAGACCCTGGCGCTGCTGCACCGCATCGCCATGGTGCAGCTGCTGCCGTCGGTGCTGGATAACCAGTACGCGGCGATCGAGCAGCGGCTGCGCGAGCTGGCCCGCACGCTGCCGCCGACCGACGTACAGCTGTATTACCAGACGCTGCTGATTGGCCGTAAAGAGCTGGCCTACGCGCCGGATCGCCGCATGGGCGTCGAAATGACGCTGCTGCGCGCGCTGGCGTTTCACCCCAAGGCGCTGATTCCGGAGCCGGTCGCCAGTGCGCCGGCGGCGGTACAGGCGCCGCAGGTTCAGCAGCAGCCACCTATGCAGGATGCGCCGCCGCCGTTGGGCAGCAGCGCGCCGCCGCCGCGCGCGGCGGGAACGTCATTACCGGATGCCACCGCGCAGTTATTGAAAGCGCGCACCCAGTTGCAGCGGCAACAGGGGGCATCCACCGCAAAAAAGAGTGAGCCGGCGGCGCCAGGAAGAGCGCGGCCGGCAAACTCAGCGCTGGAGCGATTAGCTTCCGTGACTGAGCGCAGCCAGCAGCGTCAGGCGGAAAAGATCGTGCAGCAAAAACCGGCCAAGCCGGAAGCTTACCGCTGGCGTGCGCAAACCGAACCGGAAGCCGCGCCCGAACCGGTCGCGACGCCGAAGGCGCTGCGCACCGCGCTGGAGCATGAAAAAACGCCCGAACTGTCGGCTAAACTGGTGGCAGAGTCGATCGAACGCGACGCCTGGGCGGCGGAGATCGACCAGCTTAAAATTCCCAAACTGGTGCAGCAGCTGGCGTTAAACGCCTTTAAAGAGCAGCCGGCGCCAGGAAAAA
This sequence comes from Serratia rubidaea, assembly GCA_901472405.1. GTDB lineage: Bacteria > Pseudomonadota > Gammaproteobacteria > Enterobacterales > Enterobacteriaceae > Serratia_B > Serratia_B rubidaea. The sequence continues at coordinate 1,143,948 of LR590463.1, forward strand.
TTTGTCTTCACCTGCGGCCGGCGCAGCGCCATCTGAATTCGCCTTCGGCGCAGAAGGCGCTCAGCGAGGCGCTCAGCGAGCTGCACGGCGGCCCGGTTGAGCTGACGGTGGTGGAAGACGAAAACCCGGCGGAGCGTACTCCGCTGGAATGGCGGCAAGCCATTTATGAAGAAAAACTGGCGCAGGCGCGCCAGTCGATCGTTGCGGACGCCAATATTCAGACGCTGCGTCGTTTCTTTGACGCGGAGCTGGATGAAGACAGCGTTCGCCCCCTTTAATCGCTGCGCACCCTGCGCGGCCCATTGCACGAGAGACGACTATGTTTGGTAAAGGCGGTCTGGGCAACCTGATGAAGCAAGCCCAGCAAATGCAGGAAAAAATGCAGCAGATGCAGGAAGAAGTCGCCAAATTGGAAGTGACTGGCGAATCCGGCGCTGGCCTGGTGAAAGTGACGATTAACGGGGCGCACAACTGCCGTCGCGTGGAGATCGATCCTAGCCTGATGGAAGACGACAAAGAGATGCTGGAAGACTTGATCGCCGCCGCGTTCAATGACGCCGCGCGTCGTATCGAAGAAACGCAGAAAGAGAAAATGGCCTCGGTCTCCAGCGGCATGCAATTGCCGCCTGGCTTTAAGATGCCATTCTGATGCAAACCAGTCCGCTGCTGGAGTCATTGATGGAAGCGCTGCGCTGCCTGCCGGGCGTTGGCCCGAAGTCGGCGCAGCGTATGGCGTTCCAACTGCTGCAACGGGATCGCAGCGGCGGTATGCGTTTGGCGCAGGCGTTGACCCGCGCCATGTCGGAAATCGGCCACTGCGCCGATTGCCGCACCTTTACCGAGCAAGACGTCTGCACCATTTGCGCCAATCCGCGCCGTCAGCAAAACGGCCAGATTTGCGTGGTGGAGAGCCCGGCGGATATCCATGCCATTGAGCAGACCGGCCAGTTCGCCGGCCGCTACTTTGTGCTGATGGGGCATCTGTCGCCGCTGGACGGCATCGGCCCGGCCGATATCGGCCTCGACCGGCTGGAGCAGCGGCTTGAGCAGGAGGAGATCGCCGAGGTGATCCTGGCGACCAACCCGACGGTTGAAGGTGAAGCCACCGCCAACTACATCGCGGAAATGTGCGGCCAGTACGGCGTGCTGGCCAGCCGCATCGCCCACGGGGTGCCGGTTGGCGGCGAGCTGGAAATGGTCGACGGCACTACGCTGTCGCACTCGCTGGCCGGGCGTCACGCCATCAAATTCTGACGTTTGCCGTTCACGGGATGCCGCGCGCATCCCGTTTCAGGATAAAAACTTCCCTCCACCCGCTTGAAAAACCACGCACTTATCCCCATCTGATCCTCATCGTTCGTTTTGGTACCAATTGTCTTTGAGGTAATCGATGAGTATGAAAGGCCAAGAAACCCGCGGATTTCAGTCTGAAGTCAAACAGCTGCTGCATTTGATGATTCATTCGCTGTATTCCAACAAAGAAATTTTTCTGCGCGAGCTGATTTCCAACGCCTCCGACGCCGCGGATAAGCTGCGTTTCCGCGCGCTGTCCGCGCCGGAACTCTATGCGGGCGACGGCGACCTGCGCGTTCGACTGTCTTTCGACAAAGACAAGCGTACGCTGACCATCTCAGATAACGGCATCGGCATGAGCCGCGACGAGGTGATCGAAAACCTCGGCACCATCGCCAAATCCGGCACCAAGGCGTTTCTGGAGTCCATCGGCTCCGACCAGGCGAAAGACAGCCAGCTGATCGGTCAGTTCGGCGTGGGCTTCTACTCGGCGTTTATCGTCGCCGATAAAGTCACCGTACGCACCCGCGCTGCGGGCGCCGCCGCTGATGAAGGCGTGTTCTGGGAGTCGGTCGGCGAAGGCGACTACACCATTGCCGATATCAGCAAAGAAGATCGCGGCACCGAGATCACCCTGCACCTGCGCGAAGGTGAAGATGAATACCTGGACGCCTGGCGTCTGCGTTCGGTGATCGGCAAATACTCCGATCACATCGCGCTGCCGGTCGAGATTGAAACCAAAAACGAAGAAGACGACACCGTCACCTGGGAGAAGGTCAACAAGGCCCAGGCGCTGTGGACCCGCAGCAAGTCGGACGTGACCGACGACGAGTACAAAGAGTTCTATAAGCACATCGCCCATGACTTCAGCGACCCGCTGAGCTGGAGCCACAACCGGGTGGAAGGCAAGCAGGAGTATACCAGCCTGCTGTATATCCCGGCGCAGGCGCCGTGGGATATGTGGAACCGCGACCACAAGCACGGGCTGAAGCTGTACGTGCAGCGCGTGTTTATCATGGACGACGCCGAGCAGTTTATGCCGAACTACCTGCGCTTCGTGCGCGGTCTGATCGACTCCAACGATCTGCCGCTCAACGTCTCGCGTGAAATTCTGCAGGACAGCCGCGTGACCCAGAACCTGCGCAGCGCGCTGACCAAACGCGTGCTGCAGATGCTGGAAAAACTGGCCAAAGACGATGCCGAAGCCTACCAGAAGTTCTGGCAGCAGTTCGGTCTGGTGCTGAAAGAAGGCCCGGCGGAAGACGCCAACAACAAAGACGCCGTCGCCAAGCTGCTGCGTTTTGCCTCGACCCACGGCGACAGCTCGGCGCAGACCGTGTCGCTGGAAGAGTACATCAGCCGCATGGGCGAAGGGCAGGAGAAGATCTACTACATCACCGCCGACAGCTATGCCGCGGCCAACAGCAGCCCGCATCTGGAGCTGTTCCGCAAGAAAGGCATCGAAGTGCTGCTGCTGTCCGACCGTATCGACGAGTGGATGATGAGCTACCTGACCGAGTTCGACGGTAAGGTATTCCAGTCGGTCAGCAAGGCGGATGAGGCGCTGGAGAAGCTGGCGGATGAAACCGAAGAGCAGAAAGAAGCGGAAAAACAGCTGGAGCCGTTTATCGACCGCGTGAAAACGCTGCTGGGCGAGCGGGTGAAGGACGTGCGCCTGACGCACCGTCTGACCGATACGCCAGCGATCGTCACCACCGATGCGGATGAAATGAGCACCCAGATGGCGAAACTGTTCGCCGCTGCGGGCCAGCAGGCGCCGGAAGTGAAGTATATTTTCGAGCTGAATCCGGAACATGCGTTGGTGAAACGCGCATCCGACGTGGGCGATAACGAACAATTCGCCGAGTGGATCGATCTGCTGCTGGATCAGGCGCTGCTGGCCGAGCGCGGCACGCTGGAAGATCCGAACCTGTTTATCCGTCGGATGAACAAACTGCTGTCAGTATAATTCTGATTTATGCCTTAACGCTCCAGGGCCGCAGCGCATCGCGCTGCGGCCCTGTCTTTACGGCCTCCGGCAATCTGGCCAGCGCTTGACGCGTGGTTTGCCGACCAGCGTAAGCCGTTAATTTTTATGCCGTTGGCTGTTTATTGTGCGCAAGCGATTTCCCGCTGCGCCTTGAGCCGCCCCCCGCTAAAATGGTATGGTTGAGCGTTTTCGCAATTTTAATATAAAAACTTATACCCGATAGATTCCGGCCGCGGGCCAGGGATACAAGGGGATACATAGCAAGGGGATTTACGCAATGCGTATCATTCTGCTGGGCGCTCCGGGCGCTGGTAAAGGTACTCAGGCTCAATTCATCATGGAGAAATTTGGCATTCCGCAAATCTCCACCGGTGATATGTTGCGCGCAGCTGTGAAAGCTGGCACTGAACTGGGCAAGCAGGCGAAAGAAATTATGGATGCCGGCAAGCTGGTCACCGATGAGCTGGTTATCGCTCTGGTGAAAGAGCGCATCGCCAGGAAGATTGCCGTAACGGCTTCCTGCTGGACGGTTTCCCACGCACCATCCCGCAGGCTGACGCAATGAAAGAAGCCGGCATCAAGGTGGATTACGTGCTGGAGTTCGACGTGCCGGACGAACTGATCGTCGATCGCATCGTTGGCCGCCGCGTGCACGCGCCGTCCGGCCGCGTGTATCACGTAAAATTCAATCCGCCGCAGGTGGAAGGTAAAGACGACGTGACCGGCGAAGCGCTGACCACGCGTAAAGACGACCAGGAAGAAACCGTGCGCAAACGTCTGGTGGAGTACCATCAGCTGACCGCGCCGCTGGTGTCTTACTACCGTAAAGAAGCCGACGCGGGTAATACCCAGTACCACAAAATCGATGGTACCCGTCAGGTTAACGAAGTCAGCGCCGAACTGGCGTCCATCCTGAGCTGATCGCGCTTCGTTGATAGATAACGCCGGCTGATGTCCGGCGTTTTTTTTTGCCTTTTTTTCTTATGAAATGTGATCCGCCTGGCTTTGTGCTCGGGCTGATGTTTAATTCCCCGCGGCGAATAACGTATAACAGCCCACACTTCAGTTTGCAGGAAGAAGCGCATGCTAAGACCGACCAATTTCTTGGAAGAATCCACCGCTCGCCAGATCGTCCAGCGCGCGATGGGCATTATTGCCTACTCGGTGAATGTGATGGACAACAACGGCGTCATTATCGCTTCCGGCGACGCCTCGCGCCTGTTCCAGCGCCACGAAGGCGCGGTGCTGGCGCTGACGGAGAACCGGGTGGTGGAGATTGACGTCGCCACCGCCGCCCATCTGAAAGGCGTGCAGCCGGGCATCAACCTGCCGTTCTGTTTTCGCAACCAGCGGGTGGGGGTGATCGGTATTTCCGGCGATCCGGCGCAGGTGCGCAACTATGCGGAGCTGGTCAAAATGGCGGCTGAGCTGATGGTCGAACAGGCGGCGCTGCTTGACCAGCATCAGTGGGAGAAACGCTACCGCGAAGAGCTGGCCAATCAGCTGCTGCAGGGGGCGGGAGACCGGGCGGCGCTGGAGGCGATGGCCGCTTACCTGGGGCTGGATCTGCTGCAGCCGCGCATCGTATGGATTATTGAGCTGCACGATCGCCAGCCGCACCTGCTGCGTGAACTGCTCAATGAGCTGGAGAGCAGCCAGCGCGACACGCTAATCGCCATGACCGGCCTTAACGAGCTGGTGCTGCTGCGTCCCGCCAGCTGGCTGCAGGGCGCCTGGAGCCAGAAGCTGGAGCGCAAACAGGCGCAGGCGCTGCAGGCCCGGCTGCAGCAGCGCTTCTCCGTGCGGCTGATCGTCGGCGGCTATTTTGCCGGCGAAGAGGGGGTGTTCCGCTCCGGGCTGACGGCCCGCGCCACGCAGGCGATGGCGCGGCGGCTGAAGCTGCGCCACAAGTCGCTGTTCTATGATGACTATCCGCTGCCGGCGCTGCTGTGCGACATGTGTGAGGACTGGCGCGCGCTGGAGCTGAGCAAACCCTGGCGCGTTCTGAGCGAGCAGGATGACAAAGGGGTGCTGCGCCACACCCTGAGGCAATATTTTTCGCGGAACTGTGATCAGACGCAGACTGCGCTGCAGCTGCATATTCACGTCAATACGCTGCGCTATCGCCTGCAGCGTATCGAAGCCATTACCGGTTTAAAAATCAACGCATTGACGACGACGCTGCAGCTCTATATCGGCATGCTGCTCAACGAGTGAATTGTGTAAACCCACAAGTCGCCGGCGTTTTGACCGCTGATTTTTTGTTGTTTCCTCTCAAGTTAACCGTCCCGGCGCGGCATATGTTGGCCTGACACCAACAACGGGGAATAACAACAATGACAACGGTATCCACTTTGGGCGCACTGGTGGCGTTAGTCGTCGCCATCGTCTTGATTCTACGCAAGGTTCCACCCGCATACGGCATGATTGCCGGCGCTCTGGCCGGCGGGCTGTGCGGCGGCGCCGATCTGGTCGAAACCGTCACGCTGATGATCGGCGGCGCGCAGGGCATCACCAATGCGGTGATGCGTATTCTGGCGGCCGGCGTACTGGCGGGCGTGCTGATCGAATCCGGGGCGGCGCACACCATTGCCGAAACCATCGTGCGTAAAGTCGGGGAAACCCGCGCGCTGCTGGCGCTGGCGGTGGCTACACTGATCCTGACGGCGGTCGGCGTATTTATCGATGTGGCGGTGATCACCGTAGCGCCGATCGCGCTGTCGATTGCACATAAGGCCGGGATCTCGCGGGTGGCGATCCTGCTGGCGATGATTGGCGGCGGTAAGGCCGGCAACGTGATGTCGCCGAACCCGAACACCATCGCCGCCGCGGATAACTTTCATCAGCCGCTGACCTCGGTGATGATGGCGGGCATCGTACCCGGCCTGTGCGGGCTGCTGGTGGCGTATCTGCTGGCCAAACGTCTGAGCAACCGCGGCAGCATGGTACTGGCGGAAGAATTGACGGCGCAGAACGAAGGCGCACGCCCCGGATTTTGGGCCGCCCTCAGCGCGCCATTGATCGCCATTGTGCTGCTGTCGCTGCGGCCGATCGCCGGCATTGCCATCGATCCGCTGATCGCCCTGCCGGTAGGCGGTCTGGCCGGCGCGCTGCTGATGGGGCGCATCCGCCAGTGCAATCAGTTTATGATGTCCGGCCTGAGCCGTATGGCGCCGGTGGCGATCATGCTGCTGGGTACGGGCACGCTGGCCGGCATTATCGCCAACTCGCAGCTGAAGGACGCATTGATTAACACGTTGACGCATACCGGGCTGCCGGCCTGGCTGCTGGCGCCGCTGTCGGGGGCGCTGATGTCGATGGCGACCGCTTCGACCACCGCCGGCACCGCCGTCGCCTCCGGCGTCTTCAGCAATACGCTGCTGGAGCTGGGAGTCAGCGGTCTGGCGGGCGCGGCCATGATTCATGCCGGCGCCACCGTGCTGGACCATCTGCCGCACGGCAGCTTTTTCCACGCCACCGGCGGCAGCGTCAATATGTCGGTGCATGAACGCCTGAAGCTGTTGCCGTATGAAACGCTGGTGGGCTTCACCATTGCGGCGGTTTCCGCGCTGATGTTTGGCGTATTTAATCTGGCAGGATAAGGAATTGACGATGAAAACGCTGAAGAAAGTGGTGATAGCGCCGGATTCATTCAAGGAGAGCCTGAGCGCGCTGGAGGTGGCGACGGCGATTGAGCGCGGATTCCGCCAGATTTATCCGGATGCCCGCTATGTGAAACTGCCGATGGCCGACGGCGGCGAAGGCACCGTTGACGCGATGGTGGCCGCGACGGACGGGCAAATCGTCAACGTTGCCGTCACCGGGCCGCTGGGCCAGCCGGTAGAGGCGTTTTACGGGTTGCTAGGCGACGGTAAAACGGCGGTGATCGAGATGGCGGCGGCGTCGGGCCTGCATCTGGCGGCCGGTGAGCGTCGCGATCCGCGCATAACCACCAGTTTCGGCACCGGGGAGCTGATTCTGGCGGCGCTCGACCGCGGCGTCAGCGCGATTATTTTAGGCATCGGCGGCAGCGCCACCAACGACGGCGGCGCGGCATGATGCAGGCGCTGGGGGTTAAGCTGCTGGATCGGCAGGGGCAGCCGCTGCCGCCCGGCGGCGCGGCGCTGGCGGATCTGGCGCGGCTTGAGCTTGACGCGCTGGATGCGCGTCTGCGTCGGGTGACGATCACCGTCGCCTGCGATGTGGATAACCCGCTGTGCGGCGCACAGGGCGCCTCGGCGGTGTTTGGCCCGCAGAAGGGGGCAACGCCGCAGATGGTGGAACAGTTGGATCGGGCGCTGCGCCACTATGGCGAACTGCTGGAGCGGGTAACCGGCCGCGCGGTGATTAACGCGCCCGGCGCCGGCGCGGCGGGCGGCATGGGCGCCGCGCTGCTGGGCATGCTGAACGCCGAGCTGCGGCCGGGGGTTGAGATCGTGGTGGAAACGCTGCGGCTGGAGGCGGCGCTGCAGGATGCCGACCTGGTGATCACCGGCGAAGGGCGGCTCGACAGCCAGTCGATCCACGGTAAAACGCCGATCGGCGTTGCGCGCGTCGCCAAGCGCCATCAGCGCCCGGTGATTGCCATTGCCGGCAGCCTGACGCGCGACTATCAGGTGGTGCATCAACACGGCATCGACGCGGCGTTCTCGGTGTTGGATCGGGTGGTGACGCTGGAGGAGGCGCTGACGGACGCGGCGCGCAACCTCGAAGTCACGGCGCGCAACGTCGCCGCGGTGTGGCAACTGGCCGAACGGTAATGCCTGTTGCTGATATCGGTTTCGGCCATCGGCTTTTCCGTTACAATACGGCCTTATTTATTCAAGGCCGCAGCGCATCGGCGAGACAGGCCGAGCGTAACGGCAATGAGAGGCGCTGAAATGACGCAAGAAAAACATGGGGTGTTGCTGGTCAATTTAGGCACGCCGGAAGCCCCGACGTCCCGCGGCGGTAAAACGCTACCTGAAAGAGTTCCTCAGCGACCCGCGCGTCGTGGATACCTCGCCGCTGATTTGGAAGCCGATTCTCAACGGCGCGATCCTGCCGATCCGGTCGCCGCGCGTCGCCAAGCTGTATCAGTCGATCTGGATGGAAGAAGGCTCGCCGCTGCTGGTGTACAGCCGCCGGCAGCAGCGGGCGCTGGCCGCCAGCATGCCGTCGGTGCCGGTGGAGCTGGGCATGAGCTACGGCGCGCCGAGCCTGAACGACGCCATCGACAAGCTGCTGGCGCAGGGGGTCACGCAGTTGGTGGTGCTGCCGTTGTACCCGCAATACTCCTGCTCCACCAGCGCCGCGGTCTGGGACGGCGTAGCGCGCGTGCTGCGCGGCTACCGCCGGCTGCCGTCGATCCGTTTTATCAGCGACTATGCCGAACATCCGGCCTATATCGCCGCGCTGCAGCAGAGCGTTGAGCGCGCTTTCGCCGAACATGGCCAACCGGACCGTCTGGTGTTGTCGTTCCACGGCATTCCCAAGCGCTACGCACAGACCGGGGATGACTATCCGCAGCGCTGCGAAGACACCCGCCGCGCGCTGGCTGCGACGCTGCCGCTGCCGGCGGAGCGCGTTATGCTGACCTACCAGTCGCGCTTCGGCCGCGAGCCTTGGCTGACGCCGTATACCGATGAAACGCTGAAATCACTGCCGGCGCAGGGCGTGAAGCATATTCAGTTAATCTGTCCCGGCTTCTCGGCGGATTGTCTGGAAACGCTGGAAGAGATTAAAGAGCAGAACCGGGAAATCTTCCTGCAGGCCGGCGGGGAAAAATTTGAGTACATCTCCGCACTTAATGACGATCCGGCCCATATCGAGATGATGCGCCAGCTGGTGACGCAGTCGTTCTGATCTGCAATCAGGCGGGAATGTGTTAACATTTCCCGTCTGTTAACTGCCACAACCGCCAATCACATGAAATTTCCTGGTAAACGTAAATCCAAACACTATTTTCCGGTGAGCGCCCGCGATCCGCTGCTGCTGCAGGCTCAGCCGGAGCATGACGTCAGCACCTCTTATATCGTCGGTATCGACCAGACGCTGGTGGATATTGAAGCCAAAGTGGATGACGCGTTTGTCCAGCGCTACGGCCTGAGTCTGGGGCATTCGCTGGTGATTGAAGATGACGTGGCGGAAGCGCTGTATCAGGAATTAAGCGACAACAACCTGATTACTCATCAGTTTGCCGGCGGCACCATCGGCAACACCCTGCATAACTACTCGGTACTGGCGGACGACCGCTCGGTGCTGCTGGGCGTGATGTGCAGCAACGTCAAGATTGGCAGTTACGCCTACCGCTATCTGTGCAACACCTCCAGCCGTACCGACCTCAACTATCTGCAGGGCGTGGACGGCGCGATCGGCCGCTGCTTTACGCTGATTAGTGAAAGCGGCGAGCGCACCTTTGCCATCAGCCCCGGCCAGATGAACCAGCTGACCCCGGAGAGCATCCCGGAAGCAGTGATTGCCGGCGCCTCGGCGCTGGTGCTGACCTCCTATCTGGTGCGTTGCAAACCGGGCGAACCGATGCCGGCGGCGACCATGCAGGCGATTGAGTACGCCAAAAAGTATGACGTGCCGGTGGTGCTGACGCTCGGCACCAAGTATGTGATTGCCGACGATCCGCAGTGGTGGCGCGATTTCCTGCGCGATAACGTTTCAATTTTGGCGATGAACGAGGACGAAGCGCAGGAGCTGACCGGCCTGAGCGATCCGCTGACCGCGTCGGATATGGCGCTGGAGTGGGTGGATCTGGTGCTGTGCACCGCCGGGCCGCACGGCCTGTATATGGCCGGTTACACCGAAGAGGCCAACAAGCGCGAGACGCAGCATCCGCTGCTGCCGGGCCATATCGCCGAATTCAACCGCTATGAGTTCAGTCGCGCCATGCGCCGCGAGAGCTGCGAAAACCCGTTCCGCGTCTATTCGCATATTGCCCCGTATATGGGCGGCCCGGAAAAGATCATGAATACCAACGGCGCCGGCGACGGCGCGCTGTCGGCCCTGCTGCATGATATCGCGGCCAACGGTTATCACCGCAATAATGTGCCGAACTCCAGCAAGCACGTGCGCAGCTATCTGACCTACTCCTCGCTTGCGCAGGTGTGTAAATACGCTAACCGCGTCAGCTATCAGGTGCTGAACCAGCATTCGCCGCGCCTGACGCGCGGTTTGCCGGAGCGGGAAGACAGCCTGGAAGAGGCGTACTGGGAACGCTGAGGCTGACCTTGCGGGCCGGCGATGCCGGCCCGTGCAGGCTTAGATCGGGCAGGCGCCGGCTTTTTCTTCCTCGCTGATCCGATCAAGCTGCAGGATATTCAGCATGCTGTTGGCGATTTCCCGCTCTCCCATCACCACCTGATCGGCGCCGCGTTCGGTGATATAGGTCACCTCATCGTCATAGTGCGCGCGGGCGATAATTTCGATCGTCGGCCGTTTACTGCGCGCCGAGGCGACAATCTCACCGGCTTCATAACCGTTCGGAATGGTCAGCAGCAGCCAGCGTGCGCAGTCCAGCCGCGCCAGCTCCATGATTTCCCCGTTGGCCGCGTTGCCCAGCACGGTTTTAATTCCCTGTTCGCGCAGCGCTTCGACCCGCGGCCGGGAGTTTTCTATGACAACCATCGGAATACCGGCCTCGCGCAGCTTGCTGCCCAGCAGACTGCCGACGCGGCCATAGCCGACCACCAGCGCGTGGTTGCACATATCCACCGGGATCTGTTTCTCTTCCTCCACCGCTTCTTCCAGCGTCTGCTCCTCGATGGTTTCCGTTTTGCTCAGGTAGCGCTCCAGCAGGGTAAACAGCAGCGGATTGAGCATGATCGACAGTATTGCGCCGGCCAGCACCAGATTGCGGCCGTGCTCCGACATCATGCCGAGCGCGATGCCCAGCCCGGCGAGGATAAAGGCAAATTCGCCAATCTGCGCCAGGCTGGCGGAAATGGTCAGTGCGGTGCGCTTGGAGTGGCCGAACATTCTGACCAGCAGGAACGCGGCGACGGATTTGCCGAAGACGATGATCGCCAGCGTCGCCAGCACCGCCAGCGGTTCGTTAATCAGGATCAGCGGGTCGAACAGCATACCGACCGAGACAAAGAACAGCACGGCGAAGGCGTCGCGCAGCGGCAGGGTATCGTGGGCGGCGCGGTGGCTAAGCTCTGATTCGTTCAGCACCATACCGGCGAAGAAGGCGCCGAGCGCGAACGACACGTCGAACAGCTTTACCGCGCCGTAGGCGATGCCCAACGCCAATGCTAGAACGGCCAGGGTAAACAGCTCGCGCGAGCCGGTGCTGGCGGTTTTCGCCAGGATCCACGGCACCAGCCGGCGGCCGACGATAATCATCAGCGCGATAAAGGCGATTACCTTGCCGATGGTCAGCGTCAGCTCGCTCAACAGCTGCGCGGTGCTGGCACCGTTATTGCCCATCATATTGCCGAAGGCCGGCAGCAGCACCAGCGTCAGCACCATCGCCAGATCTTCGACAATCAGCCAGCCGATGGCGATTTGCCCGCGCTGGCTGTCGATCAGCTGGCGCTCTTCCAGCGCGCGCAGCAGCACCACGGTGCTGGCGGTCGACAGGCACAGGCCGAACACCAGGCCGGAGACCAGATCCCAGCCCAGCAGGCGCGACAGCCCGATCCCCAGCAGGGTGGCGACGGCAATCTGCGCTACGGCGCCGGGAATGGCGATGGATTTAACCGCGAGGAGATCTTTCAGGGAGAAGTGGAGGCCAACGCCGAACATCAACAGGATAACGCCAATTTCCGCCAGCTCCGGCGCCAGGGAGATATCGGCGACAAACCCGGGAGTAAACGGGCCGGCGAGCACGCCTGCGGCAAGGTATCCCACCAGCGGGGAGATGCGCAGGCGGTTCGCCAGCATACCGAGGAGGAAGGCGAGTACCAGGCCTCCGACAATGGTGGTGATGAGCGGCGTTGAATGATGCATCCAGGCTCCTTCTTGATGGGTGATAGGCGTTACAGTAGGCGGCGTTTTTTTACGTATTGATACATTTAGTTTATTGCATTTAATCAATCATAGTTTGGCTAAATTTGTCATTGTTATAAAAAAGCACGCAATTTTGCCGGAAAGGGAATGAACAGGGGATTTTAGGGGAATTGATGACTTAACCAGCTTGGAATATGAGGAAATCCCGGCTGAACGATCGCTTTCAGCCGGGAAAAGGAGGGCTTTAGCCGTCCTTACCGTCCATATTCGGCAGTAAGGCGGTGATAATGCCGATTAACGGCAGGAAAGCACAGATTTTGTAAACCAGCTCGATGCTGGTCAAGTCGGCGACATAGCCAAGTACCGCCGCGCCTAACCCGCCATGCCGAAAGCAAAACCGAAGAATAACCCGGATACCATGCCTACTTTGCCGGGGATCAGCTCTTGCGCGTAAACCAGAATGGCGGAGAAGGCGGAGGCGAGAATCAGGCCGATAATCACCGTCAAAACGCCGGTCCAGGCCAGGGATACATAGGGTAAAGCCAGGGTAAACGGCGCTGCGCCCAGTATTGAGGCCCAAATAACATATTTACGGCCAAACCTGTCGCCGAGAGGCCGCCGATAATGGTGCCGGCGGCGACGGCGAACAGGAAGGCAAACAGATGAATTTGCGCGTTTTGCACCGAAACACCGAACTTATGTATCAGATAAAAGGTGTAATAGCTGCTGATACTGGTGAGATAGAAGTATTTGGAAAAAATCAGCACCAGCAGAATGGTCAGAGAAAACGCCACGGTGCGTTTGGGCAGCGGTTTGATGGCGGACGCCGTTTTTGGCCGGTTTTGCGCCGCGCGATGCTGTTGCTGATACCACTTGCTGACCTGTAGCAGCACCACAATGGCCAGCAGCGCCGCCAGCGTAAACCAGGCGATATTGCCTTTACCGTACGGGGCGATAATCAGCGCCGCCAGCAGCGGGCCGAGCGAACTGCCGAAGTTGCCGCCGACCTGAAACAGCGACTGCGCCAGACCGTGGCGGCCGCCGGAGGCCATGCGCGCCACCCGCGATGATTCCGGGTGGAACACCGAGGAGCCGGTGCCCACCAGCGCGGCGGCCAGCAGCACCAGCGGGAAGGTGTTGGCCACCGACAGCAGCAGCAGGCCGGACAGGGTAAAGCCCATGCCGATCGGCAGCGAGTAAGGCTGCGGGTATTTATCGGTGTAGTAGCCGATCAGCGGCTGCAGCAGAGAGGCGGTCAGTTGATAGGTCAGCGTGATCATCCCGATCTGCACGAAGCTGAGATTAAAGTCGGCCTGTAGGATCGGGTAGATCGCCAGTATCAGCGACTGGATCATATCGTTGAGCAGGTGTGAAACGCTGATGGCGCCGAGAATCGAGAAGGCGGTGCCTTTTACCGCGCTGTTTCCGGCCGGCGGCGCTGCGGTATCGCTACGATCGGTCATATTATTATTAGCCTGGTAAGTAACAGAGAGAGGTTCCTATCTTAGGCGGGTTGCTTATTTTTTACCATATGCGACATAATTTGATGCATATCCCAATTATTTGAAATCGTAAGCGATTAATTCACGTTACAATTCCATCGCTATCACTACTTGCCTATTAAGATTATCTGGAGAGTCGCCATGCGTTTTTCGTTAACAGCCAGCGCCAGAGCGCTGCTGATTTCCCTGAGCCTGCTGCCGGGATTGGCCAGCGCCTGGGAGAAGGATAAGACTTACGACATTACTATCCTGCATACCAACGATCATCATGGTCATTTCTGGCAGAACGACCACGGCGAGTACGGCCTTGGCGCGCAAAAAACGCTGGTGGACGGCATTCGTCAGGAAGTGGCGGCCAACGGAGGCAGCCTGCTGCTGCTGTCGGGCGGCGATATCAATACCGGCGTGCCGGAGTCCGACCTGCAGGATGCCGAACCGGATTTCCGCGGTATGAACCTGATCGGCTATGACGCCATGGCCGTCGGCAACCACGAGTTCGATAACCCGCTCAGCGTGCTGCGTCAGCAGGAGAAGTGGGCGACCTTCCCGCTGCTGTCCGCCAATATTTATCAGAAAAGCACCGGACAGCGGCTATTTAAGCCTTACGCGCTGTTTGACCGGCAGGGCATCAAGATTGCGGTGATCGGCCTGACGACCGACGATACCGCCAAAATCGGCAACCCGGAGTATTTCACCGATATTGAATTCCGCGTGCCGGCGCAGGAAGCCAGGCAGGTGGTGGAACAGCTGCGCCATGATGAGCGGCCGGACGTGGTGATCGCCGCCACCCATATGGGGCATTACGATAACGGCAATCACGGCTCCAACGCGCCGGGGGATGTGGAGATGGCGCGCAGCCTGCCGGCCGGCTATCTCGATCTGATCGTCGGCGGTCATTCGCAGGATCCGGTGTGCATGGCGAGCGATAACCACAAGCAGGTGGACTATGTGCCGGGCACGCCTTGTGCGCCGGACCGGCAAAACGGCACCTGGATCGTACAGGCGCACGAGTGGGGCAAATATGTCGGGCGGGCGGATTTCCAGTTCCGTAACGGCAAGCTGACGCTGAAGCACTACCAGCTGATCCCGGTCAACCTGAAGAAAAAGGTGGAGAAGGCCGACGGCAGCAGCGAGCGCGTTTACTACACCCGGCAGATTGCGGAAGATCCGGCGATGATGAAACTGCTGACGCCGTTCCAGGATAAGGGCCGGGCGCAGCTGGAGGTGAAAATCGGCAGCGTCAACGGCAAGCTGGAAGGGGACCGCAGCAAGGTTCGCTTTATGCAGACCAATCTGGCGCGCGTGCTGCTGGCGGCGCAGATGGAGCGCGCCAACGCCGACTTTGCCGTGATGAGCGGCGGCGGCGTCCGCGACTCGATCGAAGCCGGCGATATTACCTACAAAAGCGTGCTCAAGGTGCAGCCGTTCGGCAATACGCTGGTGTACGTCGATATGACGGGGCGTGAGGTCGAGAAGTATCTGGCGGTGGTGGCCAATATGAAGCCGGACTCCGGAGCTTACGCGCAGTTCGCCAACGTCAGCCTGGTGGCGGACGGCAGCGGCGTGAGCGCGGTGAAGATTAACGGTCAGCCGCTGCAGGCGGATAAAACCTACCGTATGGCGACGCTGAACTTCAACGCGCTGGGCGGCGACGGCTATCCGAAGGTGGACGGCCTGCCGAGCTACGTCAATACCGGTTTTATCGACGCCGAAGTGCTGAAGCAGTATATCGAGAAGCACTCGCCGCTGGATGCGGCGGCGTTCGAACCGAAAGGTGAGATCGTCTATCGGTAATGCAGTGCGGGCGGGCACGAGGGTGCGTCGCCCGCTGAGGTTGGCGTCGCGTTAATCTCGTTTGGCGATATCGGCGAAGGTGCCGGCCAGCAGGCGGCATAGGTCGCTGGCCGCCAGTTCAATATCCAGCCCGCGTTTGCCGCCGGAAACGAAAATGGTGGCGAACTGCTGCGCCGGGCTGTCGATCACCGTCGGCAGCCGTTTCTTTTGCCCCAGCGGGCTGATGCCGCCCACCAGATAGCCGGTGACGCGCTGCGCCAGCTGCGGGTCGGCCATATCCGCTTTTTTCGCCCCCAGCGCCTTGGCGACCTTTTTCAGATCCAGCTGTGTGGCGACCGGCGTGACCGCCACCGCCAGCTTTTTGGCGTCGCCGTTCAGCGCCACCAGCAGCGTTTTGTATACCTGGTCGGCGTTCAGCCCCAGTTTTTTTACCGCCTCATCGCCGAAATTGGTTTCATCGCTGTCGTGATGGTAGGGATGGAGCGTAAAAGCGACCTTGTTTTTTTCAAGCAGTACCACTGCGGGTGTCATAATCGGTGTCCTTAAACCGTGATAGCCAGCGTGGGCAACTGTACTCCGCATTGCGGCATGCCGGCAATGGTATGCAGGCTAAGTAAAGTCGGTTGCCAAGTTGTTATACAGGTTGCTACCCTGTCTACCGCAGCCGCCAAGCGGCGGCATGCGTATAACGAGAATATGAGAAATTCCTCTTTGACTGGCCAATAGCGATATTGGCCATTTTTTTATGGCGTTTTTTGCAGCATTTCCGGCAGGTTGTCTTCGCCGTACAGGTGCAGCGCACCGACGGCCACCACGTAATTACCGGGCGGCAGCGCCTGTAACTGGTGTTGCCACTGCAGATTACGCTGATGCATCAGCACGTCATACAGCCCGGCGCTGAAGGTGGCGGGCAGGGTTTCCAGCGCGATGCTGGGCTGGCTGTCCAGCCACCAGCCGATCATGGTTTGCAGCAGCCGGGCGTTGGTGTGCCAGTGCGTCAGCGTATCGCGCAGCAGCGCCATACCGCCTTCGGGCAGCTGCAGCAGCATGTTGAGCTGTGCATCGGCGCCTTCCAGCTCAATCACCTTTTTCTGCTGGCTGCGGGCGGCGTCCAGCAGCTGGTGGTCGATGCCATATTCCGCGCGCAGCCCCAGCCGCTGCGCCTGACGCGCCTGCATGGTCAGCGCGATCTGCCAGCCGGGCAGCGTGTCGAACTGCGTAATATCGGCGCCCAGCTCCTGACACAGCGTCTGTAAACGCTGCTGCTCCTGGTCGCTCAGGCGTTCAGCCAGCGACGGCTGCTCTGGCGTCTCGCCGAACGGCGATGCTGAACCGGTGATATCGGCCTCGACGATCAGCGCGTCAGCCTGCTTCAGACGGCTGAGCAGCCTGGCGGGCAGCGGCGCCATATTGGCCGTTCCCATATGGATGCTGCCGACCAGATGCAGCTGCCGATCGCCCGGCAGCGTAATATCGATGCCCGGGTAGGCATAGGCGACCGGCGACAATAAGCCAAGAAAGGTGGCCAGACGGCGTAACAGTTGACCCATACGGCATAGCTCCTGATTATCCCTGCAGATTCCAACATTACTTGAAAGCTAATGGGTAAAATGTGTGATCCATGCTAAACGCTGCGCACCGCGCGGGAAAGCCCGACGGACGATGGAATTATCTCAAAGGGAAACGACGAGGAGGCGGGGCGGCGGGAGTGCCGCCGTCGGGTGAGTTGCCGGTGGGGTGACCGGCAACGGTATGATGTGCCTTACCCGGCCAGTTGGGCGTGGTAGCCGGCCTGTTCCACGGCGCCGATCAGCGCCTGCGGCGCGGCATCGCCGGTGATGGTTGCCTGCTCAAGGGTGACATCGGCGGCGGTAACGCCGGGAACGGCTTCCAGAGCTTTACGCGTATGCCCGACGCAGTGTGAGCAAGTGAGGCCCTGCAGCGTAAGTACGGTAGTGTGCGACATGGTTTGTCTCCTTCGTGTGAGCGTCATTGATTAAGGCTTGACCGCCTAATCGCTTTTCATTAAGAATAAGGTTAAACCTTACCGCTAGGGGAAGGTCAAGATTTTACTTTTCTGATGAAAAATGATTTTACAATCAACGCCCAGATGGGGATTTCGTTGTGTTAAAAGTGTTTATATAACAATGATAAGGCCCCACTTGGTAGGGCTTTCCCCTTTTACCACTTACATCGCCCGATGGTAAGTCTGGGTAGAAGTCCCGATCGCTGCTGCTATTAGTCAAGCCAAACAACACAATAAATACGTGGTTTCAACACAACCTGCTCAATACAGGCGGCGATTTGACGTTCTGCGAATTTGACTACTTCAGCAGGCGATAGCGTCATTCTTTCTCAGTTTGTGATAGCGTTCGATAAACTTTTTTTTACAACAGAAATGGTGATGGCGGCTAAGATAATGGACAAGAAACCCAAGAAAAAAAGCAATGAAAGCAATGGGTTAATCACCCCTCCCAAGCTTGTGAAATCACTAATTCTGGCTAGCTGCTCAGATGTTAATGTTCGAAGGATAACCTCCGGTACTATTAGGAAGAAAATAATAACAACTGAAATGTATATCAGTGTCTTTTTTGTTTTTCCCATCTTTTTCTTGCCCCTGTTGGCGAACATGATCAAAAATTGAGTAAATGATACAACAGGGAGCTCAGTTATGTCACAAACCTACTTAAAATTGAAGATGCAGGCCAATAAACGGTTAGCTATCGCGTTAACAAATTCATTAAGTGACATTCATGCAAATTATATTACCACCATTGAAAAAGTAAAGCTTGGTGGGCAACGGCTTACTAATTATGGTTCATGCCTTATCCCTAATGAGTATTATCGTAGCTCCTGTCGTGACACGTGGAGAGAGGATAAAAGACTAGTTCTTGCTTTAGGTGAAATTTATGAAAGAAACGATGTTGCTCTAGATATGGTTGAGATTTACTTTCGAAAAACGTTAACAAAGCTTGGAGACCAAAAAAGTAATAATTTGGTATTCCGGATCCAAAAATTGTTAGGTAAAGCAGCAGAACATGCTTCTGTTAAAGCCAGTAAGCTAGCATTATCATTGACACTAGCAAACTTAGTACTCGGTAGTGCGGATTTTAAAAATAGCCATGTGAAACTTGTTAATTCTTTCTCATCATGGTTTGTAAATGGTGCAACACTCTATGCAAAGGCGCAGATAGCAGCATCATCCGCTAATAAACTCAAGTATCAAGATGCCTCATACTACCAAGCGCTATGCAAAGAAAACCTTGAAATGCTTTACTTTTTTGATTGAGCCTCAAATGTCAAAAATAATATATCAAATAAACTCTGGTGATAATAATGAAGAGAAAATAGCTGACGCTTTATATGAGATTCTACGGAAATGAAACGCGCTATTTTATGGCTGATGCAGTCGTTTTTTTTATTTGGTTCCCGCTATTGTTATCATGTTGGGAGTCTATGTATTTATAAAATTCACTCCCGATTACGCAGCGGCTCTTAGCTTATCTTGGGTCATATTGGTTTCTTTTGTTTACATTAAATATAATAAATGGTACTGATGTTTATCAATAACCACCTGCCACTGAAGCCAGTTGGATGATGATGTCATTGATATGTCGTCAAGTTAGTGCGTAATACATGTTGAGTCGATAGTGGTGGGTTCGGCCTGTTGTGACTTGCATGCTTTACAGAGAAAATGCTTTATACCGCTCAAAATACCCGCCAAGCGACACCGGCATTGGTAATAAGTCGGTACTTACTGATTGATGCAAAGAGGTCAGATATCTGTGGTATCCTCATGGCAAGTAAAACGGCCCCTTTGATATTATGGGGTTAACATTTTTCCCGGTTTTAGTCGCGCGTCCATTTTCGTTATCCGCTGAAAAATATTGCAGAGGTAGGCTAAGTTTGTAAACTGCAGTGTAGGCGCTGTATGTTACGGTACTGCGCTGTACTAGAGCCTTACCGCTAGGGGAAGGTCAAGGGGGAACGATGAATATCAGCGATGTGGCGAAAAAAACCGGTTTAACCAGCAAGGCGATTCGCTTCTATGAAGAGAAAGGTCTGGTTACCGCGCCAATCCGCACCGGCAATGGTTATCGCAGCTACAACCCTAAACATATTGAAGAGCTGACCTTGCTGCGCCAGGCGCGGCAGGTGGGCTTTAATCTGGACGAGTGCCGCGAGCTGGTGGCGCTGTTCAACAACCCGGCGCGGCACAGCGCCGATGTGAAGGCGCGCACCCTGCACAAGGTGACGGAGATTGAAAAGCATATTCAGGCGCTGCAGGAGATGCGCCAGCGTCTGTTGACGCTGGCGGAGCAGTGTCCCGGCGATGACGGCGCCGACTGCCCGATTATTAATAATCTGGCCGGCTGCTGCCATACGCCGAATTAAACAGCCGCGCCGTTATCCGCGGATAACGGCGCGGATCACCAGCGTTGTGCCTTCTACGGCGATCACTTCCACTTCGGCGCCTGCCGGTAAGTCCTGCGTAGCGCGGGCGCGCCAGCTGCCGTCACCGATATTAATGCGTCCCACGCCGTTATGCAGCGGTTCGGCCAGTGTGGCGCGGGTGCCGATCAGCTGACGGTTGCGCTGGTTCAGCTGAGCGCCGTCGTTGGCGGAGGCGCGGGCGCGCAGCCAGTACCACCACAGGTAGGCGACCACGATGACCAGAATGGCAAACAGCACCCCCTGCCATTCCCAGCCGATGCCGGGAAACAGCCAGACCAGCGTGCCGACGATCGCTGCCGCCACGCCGCTCCACAGCAGATAACCGCCGGTGCCGAGCATTTCGGCAATTAAGAGCAGACCGCCGAGCGACAGCCAGATCCAGTGCGGGTTTTCCGTTATCAGCGCCAGCATTACGCCTTACCTTTGCCGTCTTTCAGCAACTCGGTAATGCCGCCGATGGAGCCGAGCAGGCTGCTGGCGTCGAGCGGCATCATCACCACTTTGCTGTTATCGGCAGCGCCGATGCTTTGCAGCGCATCGGTATATTTTTGCGCGACGAAGTAGTTCACTGCCTGAATGTTGCCGTTGGCGATGGCGTCAGAGACCAGCTGCGTCGCCCGGGCTTCCGCTTCGGCCGCACGTTCACGCGCCTCGGCCTGCAGGAACGCCGACTGCCGTTCGCCTTCCGCATTCAGAATCTGCGACTGTTTTTCCCCTTCGGCGCGCAGAATTGCCGCCTGTCGCACCCCTTCGGCCTCCAGAATATCGGCGCGCTTGGTGCGTTCCGCCTTCATCTGGGCGTTCATGGAGGCGATCAGCTCGGCCGGCGGACGCACGTCGCGGATTTCGATACGGGTGATCTTCACGCCCCACGGGTTGGTGGCCTCATCGACGATCTGCAGCAGGCGGCTGTTGATGTTATCGCGCTGCGACAGCATCTCGTCCAGCTCCATCGCCCCCAGCACGGTGCGGAAGTTGGTCATGGTCAGGTTGATGATCGCCAGCTCCAGGTTGCTGACCTCATAGGCGGCGCGCGCCGGGTCGATCACCTGAATAAAACAGACCGCGTCAATGGCGACGTTGGCATTATCACGGGAGATGACTTCCTGTGACGGAATGTCGATCACCTGTTCCATCATATTAATTTTACGGCCGATGCGATCGACAAACGGCACCACCAGGTTCAGACCCGGCATCAGTGTTTTGGTATAGCGGCCGAAGCGCTCCACCGTCCACTGGTAACCCTGCGGCACGATTTTGGCGCCGGCAAACACGGTGACCAACGCCAGAACAATTACGATCAGAATAAAAGCGAACATTGCATAACCTCCTGTTTTACAGATGTAAGCGGATATTACGCCACTTTGTCGAGGAAAGCCTGTTTTCTCTGCCCTGGGGGCCGATATTATTCGGTATATCTGCCGTGCAGAACGGCGGAGCGGGGAAGTCCGCCGTATCCCCGGAGCAGGTCACTATGCCAATCAGGCATATTGTTAATGATTTTAATTCATTTCAACCCGTTTCCCACCTTGGTTAACCTGCATCAACGCGCTTTTTCCTTTCAAAATTTTGTCATTTCAATTTGCGACTATGCTTGTTGAAACGTCTTCTGCATTGAGGATTGTTATGGATTCGGCTGGTATTAACACACTGTCCCGTAGAAAAGATCGCTGGTACGCCATCGTTGAAGAGATGTTGGCGGAAGCCGGCATTACGATTAACGGCAACCAGGCGTTTGATATTCAGGTGAATAACCCGCAGCTGTTTAAACGGGTGCTGCAGGAAGGATCGCTGGGCTTTGGCGAAAGCTATATGGACGGCTGGTGGGAGTGCGAGCGTCTGGATATGCTGTTTAGCCGCCTGCTGCGAGCCGGCGTTGACGAACGGCTGCCGAAAAACATCGCGGATATTGCGCGTATCGCCTACGCCCGGCTGTTTAACCGCCAGTCGCGCAAGCGCGCCTGGCAGGTGGGTAAAGAGCATTACGATATCGGCAACGATCTGTTCAGCCGCATGCTCGATCCCTATATGCAATACTCCTGCGGCTACTGGAAACAGGCGACAACGCTGGCGCAGGCGCAGCAGGATAAACTGCAGATGATCTGCGAAAAGCTGCAGCTAAAGCCGGGGATGACGCTGCTGGATATCGGCTGCGGCTGGGGCGGGCTGGCGCAGTATGCGGCGCAACATTACGGCGTGAAGGTGTTTGGCGTGACGATTTCCGCCGAGCAGCAGAAAATGGCGCAGCAGCGCTGTGCCGGGCTGGACGTCGAGATCCTGCTGCAGGATTACCGCGATCTGCACCAGCAGTTTGACCGCATTGTGTCCGTCGGCATGTTCGAACACGTCGGGCCGAAGAATTACGATACCTACTTCAGCGTCGCGGCGCGCAACCTGCGTCCGGACGGCCTGTTCCTGCTGCACACCATCGGTTCCAATCAGACCGACCTGAACGTGGACGCCTGGATTGATAAATATATTTTCCCCAACGGCTGTCTGCCGTCGGTCAAACATATTGCCGACGCCAGCGAAGGGCGCTTTGTGATGGAGGACTGGCACAATATCGGTGCGGACTACGATCGCACGCTGATGGCCTGGCTGGATAATTTTAAACGCGCGTGGCCCGAGCTGGCCGCTGACTACTCGGAACGCTTCGAGCGGATGTTTACCTATTACCTGAATGCCTGCGCCGGCGCGTTTCGCTCGCGCAATATTCAACTGTGGCAGGTATTGTTCAGTCCGAAAGGGGTGGAGGGCGGCGTGCGGGTGTATCGCTGAGCGTGTGAAATGGTGAACCATCGGGGCGTGGCGGCCCCGATGGCGACGAGGATCAGTACAGCAGGGAGTACAGCTGGCGGCGGTATTTGCCGGCCAGCGCGTCGCCGGTGCCCAGCGCGGCGAGAATATCCATCAGGGTTTTGCGCGCGCTGCCGTTGGCGGCGGCCAGGTCCTGTTTCAAATGTCCCATCAGCAGTTCCAGCGCCTCTTCATTACGGCCGACCTGATGCAGCTGCAATGCCAGCTGGGTCGCCAGCTCGGCGTTGGCCGGGTCTTGCTCAACCTGCTGCTGCAGCTGCTGGATCTCCGGCGTGTCGGCGGCCTGTTTCAACAGCTCGATCTGCGCCACCAGCCCCTGGTAGCGGGTATCGCGGTCCTGCAGCGGAATGGTGGCCAGCACCGCTTCGGCTTCATCAACGCGGTTCAGCGTCAGCTGGGTTTCCGCCAGCAGCAGGCCGATGTCGCTGCGTTGGTTGCTGGTCTGCCAGGCCTCTTTCAGCAGCGGCAGCGCGTCGATCGCCTTGCCGTCCTGCAGCAGTTCACCGGCCTGCGCCAGCTTCAGGTCTTCTTCTTTCGGCAGAACGCGCTGCAGCAGTTCGCGAATCGCTTCTTCCGGCTGCGGCCCCTGGAAGCCGTCCACCGGTTGGCCGTCTTTGAACAGATAGACGGTCGGGATCGAGCGCAGTCCGAACTGCGCGGCGATCGCCTGCTGAGCGTCGCAGTCGACTTTCGCCAGCACGAACTGGCCGGCGTATTCCGCCGCCAGTTTGTCCAGCACCGGCGTCAGCTGCAGGCAGTGTTGGCTGCGTTCGGACCAGAAGTAAAACAGCACCGGAACGGACATTGACTGTTCCAGCGTCTGATGCAGGTTGGTTTCGTTAATCTCAATAACTGTCGGCGTTAGCATTATTTTCTCTCTGATCTGCGAAGCATATAGGGCTACGTGGGGGCAGGGAACGCATCCTTCAACCCCGTTAACGTAATTAACCGTTGCCGCGCAGCAGCCAGTCCAGCGCCCGGCCGGGCAGAATGCGGCGCAGTACGCTCAGCGCATGGGCCAGCAGGGTGACCGGATAGCGCAGTTTGGCTTTTGGGCTTTCCAGCGCATGGCGCAGCTTGGGCAGCACCGCCTCCGGCGGCAGCGTCAGGCGTTTGGCGATGCCGGGGTTATGCACCGGTTGATCGCTGCGGGTCTGGTTGACGTTCTGGGTGAACTGGGTGGTCAGCGGGCCGGGTTCGATCAGGCTGACCTGAATGCCGCTGCCGTGCAGTTCCATACGCAGGGCGTCGGACCAGGCCTCCAGCGCGAATTTACTGGCGGCGTAGGCGCCGCGTCCGGCGCTGGCGACCAGCCCATCACTGAGCTGGTCTGAATAATGCGCCCCTCGCCGTGCGGCAGCATGGCCGGCAGCAGCAGCTGCGTCAGCTGGTGGGTGCCGAACAGGTTGGTGGAAAACTGCTGTTCCAGCTGCTGGCGGGAGATGCCGCTGAGCGGGCCGTAAACGCCGTAGCCGCCGTTATTAAACAGGCCGTACAGGCGGCCGCCGGTCATCTCGATCACCTGCGCCGCCGCGCGCTCGACGCTGGCGCTGTCGTCCAGATCCAACTGGATGCTTTCGAAGCCGAACTGCTGCATATGGTCGACGTCCTGCGCCTTGCGACAGGCGGCCAGAACGCGATAGCCGCGGCTGCGTAAGTCCTGCGCCGCGATCAGGCCGATCCCGCTGGAGCAGCCGGTAATGAGTACCGCTTTTTGCATAACTTTACCTACTCTTCATCCCTAATTTGATTATACCCGTCATACTAGCCGCTGCGGGGTGGTCGCAATGCGGTCTGGATCAAGGGGTACAGGCTTATTGTGTTACTAACGGTGCCAGACGTTTCGCCATCCAGTTGGCAATAAACGGCTGGGCGTCCAGATTCGGGTGCAGACTGTCATCCTGCATCCACTCCGGCTTGATAGCCACCTGCTCCATAAAGAATGGCAGCAGGGGGATCTTGAACTGCTCGGCAAGCCGCGGATAGACCGCGCTGAATGCCTCAGTATAGCGGCGGCCGTAGTTCGGTGGTATCCGAATCTGCATCAGCAGCGGGCGGGCGTCCGCCTGCTGCGTCAGGGTGATAATTTGCTCAAGGTCGCGCTGCAGATCCGGCGGCGGAAAACCGCGCAGTCCGTCATTGGCGCCGAGCTCAATCAACACCCAGCGCGGCCGATGCTGCTTCAGCAGCGCCGGCAGGCGCGCCAGCCCCTGGGCGGCGGTGTCGCCGCTGATGCTGGCGTTGATCACTTTGGGGCCGCCGGGCTGTTTCTGCCACTGTTCGGCCAGCCGCGCCGGCCAGGCCTGCGCCACCGGCAGACGGTAGCCGGCGCTGAGACTGTCGCCAAGAATCAATAACGTATCGGCAGCCGCCGCACGTAAACTGAATAAAGCCAACAATAAAAGGATGGGAAAATGCCAGCGGAAAACGTTCTTGAAGTTCATCATCTTAGTAAGCACGTTGGTCAGGGTGAGCATCAGCTCACCATCCTCACCGGAGTCGAGCTGGTTGTCAAACCTGCGCAGACGCTGGCGCTGATCGGCGAGTCCGGTTCCGGCAAGTCGACGCTGCTCGGGATCCTGGCCGGGCTGGACGACGGCAGCGACGGCGAGGTGCATCTGCTGGGGAAATCGCTGGGCGCGCTGGATGAAGAGGGGCGCGCGGCGCTGCGCGCCAACAACGTCGGGTTTGTCTTTCAGTCCTTTATGCTGGTGCCGACGCTGAACGCGCTGGAAAACGTACAGCTGCCGGCGCTGCTGCGCGGCGAGAGCGATCGCCGCAGCCGCGAGCAGGCGGTGCAACTGCTGGAGCAGCTTGGTTTGGGACGGCGGTTGGATCACCTGCCGGCGCAGCTGTCCGGCGGCGAGCAGCAGCGGGTGGCGCTGGCGCGCGCTTTCAGCGGCCGGCCGCGCGTGCTGTTTGCCGATGAGCCGACCGGCAATCTCGATCGTCAGACCGGCGAGCGCATCGCCGACCTGCTGTTTTCCCTCAACCGTGATTTTGCCACCACCCTGATTCTGGTGACCCACGACGAAACGCTGGCGGCGCGCTGCCAGCGCCGGCTGCGCTTGCGTGACGGCAAGCTGTGGGAGGAAGCATGATTTGGCGCTGGTTTTGGCGTGAATGGCGTTCGCCGTCGCTGCTGATTGTCTGGCTGGCGCTGACGCTGGCGGTGGCCTGCGTGCTGGCGCTCGGCAGCATCAGCGACCGGATGGAAAAAGGGCTGAGCCAGCAGAGCCGTGATTTTATCGCCGGGGACCGGGTGCTGCGCAGCGCGCATCCTGTGCCGGAAGGCTGGCTGCTTGACGCCAGCCGGCAAAACCTGCGGATAAGCCGTCAGCTCTCTTTTACCACCATGACCTATGCCGGCGATCGGCCGCAGCTGGCTAACGTCAAGGCGACCGATCTGGCCTATCCGCTGTACGGCAGGCTGGAAACGCGGCCGGCGGACGTCAAGCCGCAGCCGGGCACGGTGCTGGTGGCGCCACGCCTGCTGGCGCTGTTGGGCGTCAAGGTGGGCGATGAGCTGGACGTCGGCGACGCCACGCTGCGCATCGCCGGGGAGATACTGCAGGAGCCGGACGCCGGCTTTAATCCTTTCCAGACCGCACCGCGTATTCTGATCAATATGGCGGACGTTGAGAAAACCGGCGCGGTGCAGCCCGGCAGCCGCCTGACCTACCGCTATATGTTCGCCGGCGCCGAGGCGGATCTGGCGCGTTATGCGGCGGCGCTGACGCCGCAGCTGAAGGCCGACCAGCGCTGGTTTGATACGGAGAACGCCGGCGGCGCGCTGGGCAAATCGCTGCAGCGTTCGCAGCAATTCCTGCTGCTGTCGGCGCTGCTGACGCTGTTGCTGGCGGTAGCCGCGGTGGCGGTGGCAATGAGCCACTACTGCCGCAGCCGCCATGATTTGATAGCGGTGCTGAAAACGCTGGGCGCCGGACGCAAGGCGCTGCGGCGGCTGATTATCGGCCAGTGGCTGGCGGTGCTGCTGCTGGCGGCGCTGTGCGGCAGCCTGCTGGGGCTGGCGTTTGAGGCGCTGCTGATCCGGCTGTTGGCGCCGGTGCTGCCCAACGCGCTGCCGGCCGCCGGAGGCTGGCCGTGGCTGTGGGCGCTGGGCGCGCTGGTGATGATCTCTCTGCTGGTGGGGCTGCGTCCTTACCGGCAGCTGCTGGCGACCCAGCCGCTGCGGGTGCTGCGGCGCGACGTGGTGGCCAACGTCTGGCCGCTGCGCTATTTCCTGCCGGCGGCGCTGCTGATTGTGGTGGCGCTGTTGAGCCTGCTGATGGGCGGCAGCACGCTGTTGTGGTCAGTGCTGGCCGGTACGGTGGTGCTGGCGTTGCTGCTCGGCGCAATCGGCTGGGGCTGTATCGCGCTGCTGCGCCGTATCCGGCTGCGCAACCTGGCGCTGCGGCTGGCGGTCAACCGGCTGCTGCATCAGCCGTGGGTCACCGTCAGCCAGCTGGCGGCCTTTTCCATGTCGTTTATGCTGCTGGCGCTGTTGCTGGTGCTGCGCGGCGATCTGCTGGAGCGCTGGCAGCAGCAGCTGCCGCCGGAGGCGCCGAACTACTTCCTGATGAATATGACGGCGCAGCAGGTGCCGCAGGTGCGCGCTTTCCTGCAGCAGCATCAGATCGCGCCGGAAACCTTCTATCCGATCGTGCGCGTACGCCTGACGGAGATTAATCAGCGGGCGGCAACGGAGCTGGTGCGCGAGGACGATCCCGGCGGCGAGGCGGTCAATCGCGAGCTGAACCTGACCTGGCTGGCGCAGCGGCCGGAACATAATCCGCTGACCGCGGGTCAGTGGCCGCCGCAGCGCGGCGAGGTATCGATGGATGCCGGCATCGCGGAGCGGCTGAAGGTGAAGCTGGGCGACACGCTGACCTTCAGCGGCGATACCCAGTCGTTTCAGGCCAAGGTCACCAGCCTGCGGCAGGTGGACTGGGAGAGCCTGCGGCCTAATTTCTACTTTATCTTCCCGCCGGGCGCGCTGGACGGCCAGCCGCAGACCTGGCTGACCAGTTTCCGCTACGGCGGCGACGGCAGCGTGCTGACCCTGCTGAACCGGCAGTTCCCGACGCTCAGCCTGTTGGATATCGGCGCCATTTTGCATCAGGTCGGCGGCGTGCTGCAGCAGGTCAGCCGGGCGTTGGAGGTGATGGTGATTCTGGTAGTGCTGTGCGGCGGCCTGCTGCTGTTGGCGCAGGTACAGGTGGGGATGCGCCAGCGCCGTCAGGAGCTGGTGGTGTATCGCACGCTGGGGGCAAGCAAGCGCCTGCTGCGGCGGACGCTGTGGTGCGAGTTTGCGCTGCTGGGGCTGGCCGCGGGATTGGCGGCGGCGCTGGGCGCTGAAGCCGCGCTGTGGCAGCTGCAGAGCCGGGTGTTCGACTTCCCGTGGCAGCCGACGCCGCTGCTGTGGTGGGCGCTGCCGCTGCTCAGCGCGCTGTTGCTGTCACTGTGCGGCGGCTGGCTGGGCGTCCGGCTGCTGCGCGGACAGGCGCTGTTCCGCCGCTACGACGGCTAACGCCAGTAAAAACCACCTGCATAGCAGGTGGCATTGATAGCGCCCAGAGGGGCGTACTTAGCTCAGACTCTGAGAGCCTTCGCTTCACACCTCTTTTAGTGGAAGCTGGCTCTCTTCAACTTCATGCTTTTCCTGATACTTCACGTACTTTCTTATCATTTCTTCATTTATACCTACGGTATCTACGCAGTAACCCCGCGCCCAGAAGTGATTTCCCCACAACTTGTTCTTCCGCAGATAGGGAAATTTGCTGAACAGCCTAAGGGCTGTTTTACCTTTCAAATGACCTATCACATGTGAAATAGAAAGACGTGGCGGGACTTTTACCAGTAAATGGACATGATCTATCTGAACATTCAGCTCTACCACTTCTATCCCGAGTTGCTCACTTGAGATCCTTATCTGCTTGTAGACCTCTTTGCCAACATTATTCCTAAGGATGCGAAATCGGTACTTGGGTGTCCATACAATATGATATTGACAACACCAGAGCACATGAGATGCTTTCTGGAATCTACTCATGGTTAAATCCTTATCAGTTATGGGGATAACAGATTCGGATTTTCCCATGAGTAGCATTACTGGCAGAGCCAACTTGTTGCTGACCACCTCCATAGGAGGTGGTGTTCATGCAGAGATAAAAAAGGGTTCACCTGCGTGAACCCTTGAGATTGATGACAACGTGGTCTGAGAATCCGAGATACTCGGGCCTAGCGTAACGAGGGGGATTATGGGACGCGTCCCTGCGTCCCACCCTACGGGCCAACCTGGCGGTTGTTCAAATTTGCTCCCGGCAAATTTGTCCGGCGGCTTACGCCGCTACGACCCCATCGCCACGCTCTCCCTAATAACAGGCTTTGTCAGCAGTTTGAAGGGTTCACCAGCGTGAACCCTTGTTGCTAGCGGCGCAGATTACGCCAGCTTCTGCTGTGCCCACGCCAGGCCGCTTTGGTACTCGGCGGGCAGCAGCGGCGCCAGCTGTTGCAGCGCCTGCCGCAGTGCGCCAGCATCGGGATCGTTGAGGTTCAGGTGGCCGACTTTACGGCCGGCGCGCACCTCTTTGTCATACCAGTGCAGATGCACCAGCGGCAGCGCCAGCCAGTCGTTGTTCACACCGGTGCCGATCAGGTTCACCATCACCGACGGGGTGTTCACCACCGGCGTCGGCAGCGGCAGGCCGAGAATGGCGCGCAGATGCAGCTCGAACTGGCTGATGGAGGCGCCGTTTTGCGTCCAGTGGCCGCTGTTGTGCACCCTTGGCGCCAGCTCATTGATCAGCAGACGGTCGCCGACGATAAAGCACTCCATCGCCATCACGCCGACATAGTCCAGCGCGTTGAGGATTGCGGACAGCATCTGCTCCGCCTGCTGCTGCAGCGCCGGATCGGGCGTCGGCAGCGCCACGCTGGTGCGCAGGATACCGTCTTCGTGCAGATTATGGGTCAGCGGATAAAACACGCAGCGGCCGTCGTGAGCGCGCGCGCCCACCAGCGACACTTCGCCGGAGAAATTGATGCCCTGCTCGACGATGCATTCGCCGTAGGCGTCGGCCGGCAGCTCGTTTTCCTGGCCGGGGCGCAGACGCCACTGACCGCGGCCGTCGTAGCCGCCGACGCGGCGTTTGACGATCGCCAGCTCACCCAGCGTGGCGAACACCTGCGGCCACTCGGCCGCGTCGGCCAGCAGTTGCCACGGTGCGGTCGCCAGCTTCAGCTGGTCGAGCAGCTGCTTTTGCGTCAGGCGGTCGGCCAGACGCGGGAAAATATCACGGTTGACGAAGCTGCCGTGCGTCGCCAGCTCGCGCGTCAGCGCGGTTTCCGGCCAGCGCTCAATCTCGGCGGTAATCACGCTGTTTTGATACGGCACCGCCTCCGGCTCGGCGTCCAGACCGACCGGATAGACGGCGATCCCCAGCGGTTCGCCGGCCTGACGCAGCATGCGGCCCAACTGGCCATTGCCCAGTACGCAAACCGGCTTCATGCTTCCTCCCGCGGGTCCGGGTTGCTCAGCACCTCGTCGGTCTGCGCCTGACGCCAGTCGGCCAGCCGCTGCGCCAGTGCGCCGTCGTGACGCGCCAGGATCTGCGCCGCCAGCAGGGCGGCGTTGGCCGCACCCGCCTTGCCAATCGCCAGCGTGCCCACCGGAATGCCGCGCGGCATCTGGACGATGGAGTACAGGCTGTCTACGCCGCTCAGCGCCGCGCTCTGCACCGGCACACCCAGCACCGGCACCAGCGTTTTCGCCGCCAGCATGCCCGGCAGGTGCGCCGCGCCGCCGGCGCCGGCGATGATCACATCGAAACCGTTGGCGTCGGCCTGTTCGGCGAAGCTGAACAGTTTGTCCGGCGTGCGGTGAGCGGAGACGACTTCAACATGGAACGGGACATCAAGCGAGGTCAGGACGTCGGCCGCAAATTGCATGGTGGCCCAGTCACTTTTCGATCCCATTACAATTGCGATTTTAGCGCCAGCGGTGGTGGCTGAAGCGGCGTTGGCTCCCATGGGTGTAAGGCTCCTGTATTGTACAAGCGTTGGCCAATTGCCTGAGGCGGCAAGCCATTTGAGGGCGTAGAGCATACCACGGGCGCCCGGCAAGGAAAACGGTTGCGTAGCCGGTTTTCACCGTGAAAAGCGCGAATTCTTTCACTCGCGCCTGAAGTCAGTAGGTTAGCGATTTATCAGAACGGGAAGGCGATCAGCTCGACGTCGTCGCGGCTGACTTTGATCATTGAGCCTTCCTGGTGCCAGGCGCCCAATACCGCGCGGTGCGCCGCTGCGCCGTGCAGTGAAAGTTGATGAATGGCGGGACGGTGCGTGTGGCCGTGGATCATCCAGCGCACGTCGTGGCGCTCCATCGTCTGCGCAACCGCCTGCGGGTTCACGTCCATGATATCCAGCGTCTTGTGCTGATTGCTTTGCTGGCTGCGGGCGCGCATGCCGGCGGCAATCTTCAGACGCCAGCGCAGCGGCAGCGCCAGAAACAGCTTCTGAATCAGCGGATTGTGCACGCGACGGCGGAAGTGCTGGTAGTCGGTATCGTCGGTGCACAGCGTGTCGCCGTGCAGGATCAGCACGCGGCGGCCGTACAGCTCCAGCACCTGTTCTTCCGGCAGCAGGGTCATGCCGCTGGCGCGGGCGAAGCGTTTGCCCAGCAGAAAGTCGCGGTTGCCGTGGATAAAGTAACAGGGGACGCCGGCCTGCTGCAGCGCCTTCAGCGCGGCGGCGATCTCGGCGTGCAGTGGTTCCGGATCGTCATCGCCGATCCAGGCCTCAAACAGGTCGCCAAGAATGTATAACGCGTCCGCGTGAACGGCGTCGCGCTGCAAAAAATGCAGAAAACCGGCAGTAATTGCCGGTTCCTGTGCGCATAAATGCAGATCTGCGATAAACAGCGTGTGCATGCCGTCGCGGTTACTCGCTGACGGTTACGCTGGTGACGACCACGTCTTCGACCGGTACGTCCTGGTGCATGCCGCTGCGGCCGGTTTTCACGCCTTTGATCTTGTCGACCACGTCCATGCCTTCTACCACTTCGGCAAATACGCAGTAGCCCCAGCCCTGCGCGTTTTCGCCGCGGAAGTTCAGGAAGTCGTTATCAACCACGTTGATGAAGAACTGTGCGGTGGCGGAGTGCGGGTCGTTGGTGCGCGCCATGGCCAGGGTGCCGCGGGTGTTCTGCAGGCCGTTGTTGGCTTCGTTTTTGATTGGCGACTGGGTCGTTTTCTGGTTCATGCCAGGTTCAAAACCACCGCCTTGAATCATAAAGCCATTGATAACACGGTGGAAAATGGTGTTGTCGTAGAAACCTGCGCGGCAGTAGTTCAGGAAGTTTTCAACGGTGACCGGTGCTTTGTCGGCAAAGGTCTTGATGACGATGTCGCCGTGATTGGTGTGGAAAGTAACCATAGTTTTAATCCTAACAAGGTGAAGTGAGATGTTACAGCGGGCTGCAAACAATCAGACCGACCTTATAACATATCTCTATTAGCGAGTCAGCAGCGGGCTTGGCTTGCGCTGTCTGTTCGCCGGGTTTTGTTATAAGATAACACCGGAAGGCGGCGCGCGACGCAGGGTTTTCTGCCGATGATGTCAGCATTCCTTGGCCTTAACCTTGCATTACTGCGGCCTTCGGGGTTCAATACGCGGATCCCTGTTAATTAATATTGTTACAACGCACACCACGGAATGTCCCGATGCTAAAGATTTTTAATACCCTGAGTCGTCAAAAAGAGGAATTCAAACCAATTCATGCCGGAAAGGTCGGTATGTATGTGTGCGGGGTAACCATTTACGATCTGTGTCATATCGGCCACGGCCGCACCTTCGTTGCTTTTGACGTGGTGGCGCGCTACCTGCGCTATCTCGGTTACGATCTGAACTACGTGCGCAACGTGACCGACGTGGATGACAAAATCATCCGCCGGGCGGCGGAGAACGGTGAAACCTGCGAACAACTGACCGGCCGCATGCTGGCGGAGATGCACGCCGATTTTGACGCGCTGCTGATCGAACGCCCGGATCTGGAACCACGCGCCACGCAGCATATCGCCGAGATTATTGAGATTACCCAGCGCCTGCTGGAACGCGATCACGCCTATGTGGCCAGCAACGGCGACGTGATGTTCTCCATCGACAGCGATCCGCAGTACGGCCTGCTGTCGCGTCAGGACCTGGAGCAGCTGCAGGCTGGTGCGCGGGTGGAGATTGACGACGTCAAACGCAATCCGATGGACTTTGTGCTGTGGAAAATGTCCAAGCCGGGCGAACCGAGCTGGGAATCACCGTGGGGCGCGGGCCGTCCGGGCTGGCACATTGAGTGCTCGGCGATGAACTGCAAACAGCTCGGCACCCATTTCGATATCCACGGCGGCGGTTCGGACCTGATGTTCCCGCACCATGAAAACGAAATCGCCCAGTCCAGCTGCGCCCACGACGGCCCGTACGTCAACTACTGGATGCACTCCGGCATGGTGATGATCGACCGCGAAAAAATGTCCAAGTCGCTGAACAACTTCTTCACCATCCGCGACGTGCTGGGCTATTACGATGCGGAAACCGTGCGTTACTTCCTGATGTCCGGCCACTACCGCAGCCAGCTGAACTACAGCGAAGAGAACCTGAAGCAGGCGCGCGCTTCGCTGGAGCGTCTGTACACCGCGCTGCGCGGCACCGACCCGGCGGCGCAGCCTGCCGGCGGAGAAGCCTTTGAGGCGCGCTTCCGCGAGGCGATGGACGACGATTTCAATACGCCGGAAGCCTATTCGGCGCTGTTCGATCTGGCGCGTGAAGTCAACCGCCTGAAAAGTGAAGATATGGCGGCGGCCAACGCCATGGCGGCCGAACTGCGCAAACTGGCGAACGTGCTGGGCCTGCTGCAGCAGGAGCCGGAAGCGTTCCTGCAGAGCGGCGCGCAGGCTGATGACGGTGAAGTGGCGGAGATCGAAGCGCTGATCAAGCAGCGCAATGACGCGCGTAAATCGAAAGAGTGGGCATTGGCGGATGCCGCCCGCGACCGGCTGAACGAAATGGGCATCGTGCTGGAAGACGGCCCGCAGGGCACCACCTGGCGCCGTAAGTAAGCGCTGAGTTCATCAAGCCATTCTCAGGCCGGGCGAGTGTGCCGCACTCCCCGGCTTTTTTTATGCCGACTCCCGGGCGACCAATTGGCCGGACAGCGTAATGCGCTGGGTCGGTAACGCCGGCTCCTTCAGCTTGCGCATCATCAGCGCTGCGGCCTGACGACCGGTCTCTTCGCTGGCGGAGGAGACGTAGGTGAACGACGGCGAGGTGAGGTTGACGTGCAGCATATCCTCAAAGCCAATCAGCGCCACCTGCTGCGTCAGAAATACATCCTTGCCGATGGTGCGCCCCACCTGATGAATGCCGTTAATGCAGCCAAGCATGGCGTCCGGCGAGTGGCAGAGCAGGGCGGTGATGGTGTTGTTTTGCTCGAGCAAATGGCGGGTTGCCTGGCTGGCGGCGCGGGTATCGTCGCTGCAGGCGGGGGCGGACTCCTCTTTGTAGCTCATGCCGTGCTGGACGAGCGCGCTGCGCAACCCCAGCAGCCGCTGCTGGCGAATCAGCGACTCCTGTCGGCCGCCGATATAGCCGATGCTGCGGTGCCCGCGTTCGATCAGATAGCGGGCGGCCAGCCCCGCCGCCTGGCGGTTGTCGCGCATCACCAGGTTGCCGTTTTCCTCCAGCAGCGATTGCGAGACCGCCACCAGCGGCAGCGGACATTGGCGGATAAGCGCGGGCAGATGCGGGCTGGCGGCGTCCGACGCCAGATAAATCACGCCGGCCACCCCCTGCTGTTTGAAGGAGAGCAGGCAACGCTCAAGGTGTTCCCCTTCGTCCTGCGGCTGGCCGAGAAACACCATATAACCCTGTTTTTCCAGCTCCTGCACGATGCTGGCCATCACCTTGATGGAGAAACTGTCGCTGAAATCCCGCAGAATAAGGCCGATCAGGTTAGAGGTGCTGGCGCGTAAATTGGCAGCCGCCACGTTGTGCACGTAGCCCAGCTGGCGGATGGCGGCCTGTACGTTGGCGATGGTGGCGTCGGAGATTTTGCCCTTCTGGCGCAGCACCAGCGACACCGTCGAGACGGAGACCCCCGCCAGCTTTGCCACGTCGATAATGCTGACTTTTTTCACACCGGCTCCCAGAAAAATCCGCTGCAATCAGCGGGATAACACAACGTCTCCGGCCGCTGCCGGAGACGTTCACAGCCTACCATTTTTTGCTTATTTGCCCATCATCGTTGACATGGTTTGTGCAATAAATTGCGCCCTGGCGCCAAAAATAACCTGAATGCCGGCGTCGCCGACAAACACCACGCCGCGTGCGCCGAGGCCGTTGAGGCCGTCTTTATCCACCGATTTGCTGTCTACCACCTCAAGGCGCAGGCGGGTAATGCAGGAACCGACGGAGTCGATATTCTGTGCGCCACCCAGCAGACTGATGATTTCCGTTGCCAGCTCGGTGTCGCTTTTGTCATCCGCATTGGCGGTTACGTTGGTGCGTCCGGCGTTTTCACGTCGAAACGGCGGATGACAAAGCGGAAGGTGAAGTAGTAGATCAGCGCCATCGGAATACCGACGATCACGGCGCTGATAAAGTTGGTCTGGTAGCCGTTGAACGAGGGCAGGATGCCGAATGACAGGTAGTCGATAAAGCCCGCCGAGAACGATTTGGCGATATGCGCATGCAGCAGATACATGGTCATATACGCCAGGCCGGCCATGATGGCGTTAAAGACGTACAGAATCGGCGCCACAAAGATAAAGGTGAACTCCACCGGCTCGGTGATGCCGGTTAAAAAGCAGGTCAGCGCGGCGGAAAACAGAATGCCGGCGGCGATTTTCTTATTGGCCGTCTGGGCTTCGTGATACATCGCCAGGCAGGCGGCCGGCAGGGCAAACAGCATCAGCGGGAATTCGCCCTGCATAAACTTACCGGCGTCCTGGTAGCTGTCACTGCTGAAAGACTTCACGCCTTCCTCCAGCATCTTGAACCAGATGGTCTGATCGCCGTGGATTACCTGGCCGGCGGCGGTGGTGTAGTCGCCGAACGAATACCAGAAGGAGGGATACCAGATATGGTGCAGGCCGAGCGGGATCAGCGCCCGCTCCACCAGCCCGAAGATAAAGGTGGAGGCCGCCTGATTATCGCCGTTGACCACCACCGAGAGCGCATCGATACCGGACTGAATGTGTTGCCAGACGTAGGGCAGCAGCAGACCCATGATAAACGACAGCAAGGCGGTGGCGATGGCCACAAAGCGTTTGCCGGAGAAGAAGCCGAGGAACTCCGGCAGCTGCATGGCGTGGAAACGGTTGTAGCACCAGGCAGCGAGAATGCCGCAGATCAGGCCGCCGAACACGCCCATCTGCAGGGTGGGGATGCCGACCACCAGCGCATATTTTCCGCCCTGTGCGGCCATCTCCGGCGTGATGCCGAGCAGCGTGCCGATGGTGATATTGGTGACAAACACCGATACGGCGGCGGACAGTGCGGCAATCCCGGATTCGGAGGCCAGCCCGACCGCCGAGCCGATGGCGAACAGCATCGGCAGGTTATCGAAAATCACTCCGCCGGCGTTCATCATCAGCGGCAGATGGAATTTGTCGCCGAATGCCAGCAACAGGCCGGCGGCCGGCAGCAGTGAAATCGGCAGCATCAGCGCGCGGCCAATCATAGACAGTTTGGATAACGATTTAACAAACCCTGAGAACAGACCCATGCTGTTTTCCCCCGATGTGAGACCCTGGATGCGCCTGAAACGGCGTTGTTATTGTAAGTAGAACGTTCTAGTAGAACGTTCTACTCATCGTCTGGCAACTCAGCGGGGCGTGCAACATAATTTTCACATTCATCCAGAGGAAAAAGTGATTTTTTGACGACGATCGAGAAATTAGCGGCGAAAAGGGAGGGGAACAAGGGGGAAAGCCGGGCTGCACGTGTGCAACCCGGCTGTGCCGCGGCGTTTAAGCCTGAACGGTGACCGTCCGGCCGGCAAAGCTGACTTTTTGTCCGGCGACGATTTTGCAGCGTTTGCGGGTTTCCACCTGGCCGTCAACCTTGACCAGGCCGTCGGCGATCACTTCTTTCGCCGCGCCGCCGCTTTCACTCCAGCCCTGAAACTTCAGCAGATCGCAGAGTTCGACGTGCGGGTGGTTATCCAGATTAAAAATTTCCATACTGCCTTACTTATTTAGGTTGAACGTCATGATATTCCTCGCAGGCCTGCAAGGTGTTTTGGATCAGCGTGGCGACGGTCATCGGGCCGACGCCGCCGGGAACCGGCGTGATATAGGCGGCGCGTTCGCTTGCGGCGTCAAACTCGACGTCGCCGACCACTTTGCCGCTTTCCAGACGGTTGATACCGACGTCAATCACGATCGCGCCCGGTTTGATCCAGTCGCCCGGGATAAAGCCCGGTTTGCCGACGGCCACCACCAGCAGATCGGCATTCTCCACGTGATGGCGCAGGTTTTTGGTAAAACGGTGCGTCACAGTGGTGGTGCAGCCGGCCAGCAGCAGCTCCATGCTCATCGGGCGGCCGACGATGTTGGACGCGCCGACCACCACGGCATTCAGGCCGTAGGTATCGATATTATAGCGCTCCAGCAGGGTGACGATGCCGCGCGGGGTGCACGGGCGCAGTTTAGGCGCGCGCTGGCACAGGCGGCCGACGTTGTACGGGTGGAAGCCGTCGACGTCTTTGTCCGGGTGGATGCGTTCCAGCACCTTGACGTTATCGATGCCGGCAGGCAGCGGCAGCTGCACCAGAATACCGTCGATTTCCGCGTCGGCGTTCAGCTGGTCGATCAGCTTGAGCAGCTCTGCTTCGCTGGTGGAGGCCGGCAGATCGTAAGAGCGGGAAACAAAGCCGACTTCTTCACAGGCGCGGCGTTTGCTGGCGACATAAATCTGTGAGGCCGGGTTTTCACCCACCAGCACAACGGCCAGACCCGGCGCGCGTTTTCCTGCGGCCAGACGTTGTTTAACTTGCTCAGCCACTTCGCTTCTAACCTGCTGCGCAATCGTTTTACCATCAATAATCTTTGCTGCCATCGGTGTGGAAATCCATCATTTAAAGAAAAAGCGGGGGATGGCGCTATTTTGTCAGAAGCTGAGCGCGCTGTCAGGCGCTGAATCGTGTTAATGTCGCGATTGCGGTGAAGTCGATGGGGCGCGAAGCCGTGCAATACGCGTGTTTTCACATCAGTAAAACACCTGATTAGCGCTAAGAGATCATGATGTTAGCGTACGGCGGTGGCGGAAAAAGCAGCATAAAACGCCCTGCCGACGACAACACAATGAAAAGGCATTGACTCACTCTCTTCGGGCCGTATAATCCAAGCCGCAACCCCGGGTTGCCGCATCTCTTCAATGCGCCCTTAGCTCAGCTGGATAGAGCAACGGCCTTCTAAGCCGTAGGTCGTAGGTTCGAGTCCTACAGGGCGTGCCATTTCGAGTCTGAACTTTTCCCCGAGCAGCAGTTTTATCTTCTCCAGGTTCCGTTGGTTGACGCCTGATTCATTTGGCCATGCTCATATCGAGAACGTCATTATTTCCGACAGGGGAAACGGACTTCCGTATTAGCCACTATTTTCCGTCCGCATCCTGGAAATGTGATTTTACTCCGCCAACGCGGCTATAGGGCTAGCCGCCAATCTTATTATTATGTCAAAATAGAACCGCTGCACAGCGGTAGAACTTATGGAATAGTATTAATAATATTAAGGTAGATAGTAATGAAGAGTATTTTTTTATTTGATGCGATGCTTACGCCAAAAAATCATCACTGTAGTTTATTGGTTAACCTTGTTGGGGGTGATCATTAGCGGCATTGGTATGATGACGTACAGCGGAGTGTTTAGTGGTTTGCTGGCTATCCTGATTGGCGGCGTATTTGTCCGTGTGGCATTTGAGATGATTATTATTGCTTTTAAAAATAACGAATATCTGCGAAGAATTGCGGAAAAACCGTAACCTGTTTGCCAGGTAAAGATGCCGGGGGATACCCGGCATTAAATTGAAGTTTTTTATACTATGTCAGATTGTTTTGTATTCTGTGGTGTGGTTCTTACCTTTCAGCGCTCGGGCGGCAAGAATAAATATAATCATCCTGATAACTAAGCGGGATATGACAACTGTAAAAGTGCTGACGGCCAGTTGGCAAGCAACCCTACGATAAGCACACATAAAGTTAAAACAAACACGTATGCATTGTGATTTTTTGATTTTTTATAATATGAAAGTATTATCATCAAGCTTATCATTGATAACATTGGTCCCCAGTAAAAATTCCGGAAGAACCACACCATGGATATGATGCTTACGCCATATGCGGTTAAGAGTAAGAATAGAGTATATACAGGCAGGTATAATTTGTTTTGATAAAAAAACGGATCGTTTTTTTTGCGACTGAGGAAAAAGATAGCATTGACAACAAGTGGAATAAATGACTCTGTGGTGTATTTTAGTCGTGTAATAATTGGCAGTTGGTAAAAATGAGCTCCGATTATTTCTGAGTTGAGGTACGCATAGGCTTTGCTTTTTAGGTTAACGCCGACAAAAACTTTTTGGAGCGTGTCAATGAACGTTTTCTCCACCAGGACTCGGGCAATATCGAGGTTAATGAAGTAAGAGCTTGTATAAAAAAAGGAGGACGCCCTATCGTGATTGATCTTAGCAGGAATCTTCTTTTGGCGATAAAGTAGGCGGCAACACCAAAGCACAGGGGGGTTAATGCGCCCCAGTGTATACTTATTCCTAATGCTGCAAATAGTAAGAAAAGAGACTTTCTTCCGTATATTAAGAAATAAAATGAGAGCATGACGAATGGGAGCGCCATACCTTGTCTTATGGTATTTGTTGCTAAATCCAAGATATACCAGCCATTAAAAAAAGAAAGCATAAGTAATGACTTGTATGGTT
This sequence comes from Serratia rubidaea, assembly GCA_901472405.1. Lineage (GTDB taxonomy): Bacteria > Pseudomonadota > Gammaproteobacteria > Enterobacterales > Enterobacteriaceae > Serratia_B > Serratia_B rubidaea. Next base: position 1,183,719 of record LR590463.1, read on the forward strand.
CTCCTTTTAAGTACTTGAATGTGCATATTAAAACGGCGAAAACAAAAAATAGGGATGTGAAAAATATGTAGAATTCATGTGATGGATTAATTGATTTTATCGTTTGGGCTATGACGTAAAAACCATAACTCCATGGGAAGTCTTCAAAGTCACCCATTTTGTCAAAGAAATCAAGATACATTTTTATGTCTGACGTGCCTTCAGCCCTTAGTCCATAAAAAAGCACCATCATTATTGCCACCAAAAAGGCGTTAATCCTGTCAAGTGATATTGAGCGACATGTCGCCGATAGAAATGAAATCAGCATAAGAATTAAAGATGCAGAAAAGTAAAAGGTTAACTCTATATTTTTTAAAAATAAAGGCATATCCCTATCCATAAAATGATAACTTAATTTATTTTCATTGATTTTTATAATGTAATGATTGTGAGGATTAACGTTCCTTATCGTAATCTCTTCGTATCTTAACCTCGATTTAGATGCTATTCCATAAGAAAGTCTTTATTGTATTTAAAAGCATGGATATTAAATGGAGTATTCCGATAGTAAAGGGATTTATCTTGTTTTGTTTGGGTATTATCCTTTTTTTGCTTTCTTTTAATGGTGTTGGCTATCTTGGTATGGATAGAATTTCTGCATCGGGGAGAGCTATTGATTGTTGTTAACTTAATAAGTTAGGGGAGGTGTTAATATGAAGTGCTCCACTTTTTATCTAATCAAAAGGAATGGATGTCTTTCCATCATCAATCGTTGAGTTGGCTGGAATACATGATGTTCCGGTAGTGGTAAGCCGGCATCGTCCCCGCATTTTTACAATACTGAGCTGTCAGGTTAGGCTTCCATTATCACAAATAGGGCCAATATGACGCAGGCAAGATAATTAAAACATTTACCCGTCTTTCACCCACTGTGGCACGCTGACTTTCGACAGCAGTTTACCGGATTTTATCTCCATTAGTCGGCAGGTTTTACCGTCCAGCGTGGCGCCGAGAGAAAATTTCTCGCCTTTGTAAAAACAGCTGTAGTCGTCGCCGGCTGCGGCAAATTTCACCTTTTCTTCCCGTGGCACCAACAAGACCGTTTCGGTCGGATCGCGATTCCAATAGGGAGGGTATCGAAAGTGGTGCCGCCAAAAGCGGGCATTGCGGCGACGATGCTTAAAAATGTGCGTTTTCTCATGGTGTTGCTCCTTGCCTGGACCGGAGAATTAGACATGGAAGTGCTCAAGGGGTTCCCTGCGATCAACGTGATAAGCGGTTCGGGCCGGTAAGGACGGGATAATCCGAATGATATGGGTTGCTCTTACCTGGTTTTATTTCAACCACCGTTGCATGAAAGGAATCAGAATACATCCTGATCCTCGTCGTACTCTTTGGGTTTGCTGTTGACGATATATTTAGCGATACAGGTAAGAATCACGCCGTTTGCCAACCAGGCGATGATGGCAAACTTGCCGAGCGTATCAGTAAGCCACAGGATTGGGCTCATGATGATAAGAAAACCGATGAAAAATCGCATTTATCCGCAGTCCTTTGATCTCAACCAAAAACTCTACACTGCGCCAGAAGGTAGTATCTTCTGACGATATAAAGACCACCTTGCCGCCGTTGCGGCAGTGGAGGCGGCGATAATACCCCGAATGACATCGTGATGCATGGAATGGGCGTTGTGTAGGGGGCCACCATGTATGGCGCATTTGGGCTACCCCATGATGCGGGCCCGATCGTTTTGTCGCGGTCCTGGAAAGTCGCTATATATTTGGTTACATTCCGCTTTGCCGATGTTCAGTGAACGTGAAGGTACGCTCGGCAATAACGCAGCCTTTAGCGCAGGATGGTGTTCAATGTCTCTTTATTACAGTGGGTTGCCCGGTAAGTATGAGGGGAAAGTCAGCGCGGATATCGCCGCCAGCGGCGTGGCGGGCAAAGAGTGGATGAATCTGCCGGTAAGGCCCGATCTGGTCGAGGCCGAACAACCAGAGCATCTGCGCGCTTATTTCAAACAGCGCCTGGAACACTACCGTCGCATCTCGCAAGCGCTGCCGCCGCACGTTGTTAATGATTGAGGCTGCGTAAGGCTTGAAGCGCCAGATCTTTGCTGGCGGAGGCGTACATTTTTTCGTCGCATATGGTAGGCCAGGCGGCCGTTGGCAACTTCGGCCTACATCGTATCTTCTGCTAGGAAATTCAGCCCTAATCCCACGCATCCGGCTGTCATCAGCGGTCATGTCTACTTTGATATTAAGACCGGCGTCAACGCCGACCACAGCACGTCGCCGGGCTGCCCGCTGGCATGGCGGGAGCAACAGTATCGTCAGCATATGATGGCTGTTTTCCATCCAGCGTTACATCTGCCTGAGCAAACTTACCAAGGGATGACAAATCTATACACTCAAGTTGATAGTGTTAACTCACCCGATGATGTTGTGTGTTATTCCTTTCCTGTAGTGTATTACCCATCCCCATTGAGTTTATCCCGCCTTGTGCGGGATTTTTTTTATTTGCGCCCCTGAAGCAGGGGGACTGCATGTAAAGTCGCCTGACGACGGTGTCCGGGCCGGGCGCTTTACCGGGAGGAGCGAGAACGGCGCATTATTCTCCCTGCGCTAAAATAGTGATAAGGACATTTCGCAAATAGTGAGGCGAAATTATCTTGCACTATTATTGTGGTCTTATGTTTGTTCCGCAATACAGTAGGTTGCGCTATGCTATTAACCCAAGAGGCGCTTCTGCGGGAAACAGGCCTATGCGCAGACAGATATAGGAAGATTCTGTTAAATAAAGGTTAATACCTTTTTATCTTTGAACCGTCTGGTTTTTCCCGTCGCAATCTGGTTTATATATTCTCCTTATTTTGCTGGGGCATGGAATGATATGCATACAACTGTTCTGGTTATGATGTTTGCGTGGTTCAGGCGATGAACGCCAGAATGATTTCTAAGCATGGGTTGCCTGGCGCAGTGCGGCTGATTAATCTTTTTTTGCTGGTTTTTTTTCTCTCTTTAGTCGGCATTTTTTCCCGTCCTCTTGATTCCCTGTCCTTATTTTGGCCGGTCAATGCCATCCTGCTGGGCGTGCTGCTGCGTAAACCGGCCTATGCCGGGCCGTCAGGCTGGCTGGTAACCTATATCGCCATGATCGGCGCGGATTTGACCACCGGTGAAGGATGGATGCTGGCGCTGTGGCTGAACCTGTGCAATATGTCGCTGGTGGCGACAGGGTACGGCGTGATGCGGCTGTTGCCGCAGTCGCAGCGGCGCATGGGTAACCCGCAGGCCATTTTGTATCTGTTTGCCGCCAGCCTGGCCGGCGCGGTGGTGGCATCGACCCTGTCGGTACTGCGTAACGACAGCCTGTATAACAATACGGTGCTGACCGCCTGGCTGGCGTGGTTCAGCGAACAATTTTCCACTACTTTGCTGATTTTACCGGTACTGCTGGCGGCGCCGCGGTTAAAAACGCTGCTGCGTATGCAGTATCACTGGAATTTGCGCGACAGCCTGCCGCTGTTGGCGCTGCTGGGGTCATTGCTGTTTAGCATCTATATCGGCGGTCCCGGCGCTATCGCGTTTCCGATCCCGGCGCTGCTGTGGTGCGCGGTGCGCTACCAGCTGTTTACCGTGACGCTGCTGGCGTTGCTGACCGGGTGGTGGAGATATGCGCGATCTCCGCTAACGTGATGCTGTACGAAACGCCGGCCTCACGCGGCGCGTTGCTGGATACCCTGATGTCGGCGCGTCTGGGGATCGCCATGCTGGTGATGGGGCCGCTGATCCTCTCCAGTTCGATGGTGGCCAACCGCAAGCTGGTACGCCGCCTGGAGCATAGCGGCAACCATGATTTTCTGACCGGTACGCTGACGCGCAGCGCGCTGACGCGTAAGGCCAGAGAGCTGCTGGAACACAAACGGCGTTCTAAAGAGGCGGTATCGCTGCTGCTGATTGATATTGACCATTTCAAACTGATTAATGACACCCATGGGCATATCGTCGGCGACCGGGTATTGACGCATGTGACTCACGTATTGCGGCGTGAATTGCGCCGCGACCAACCTCTCGGTCGCCTGGGCGGGAAGAGTTCGCTGCCGTATTGCCGCGCGCACTGGCGGCGCAGGCGGTGGCGTTAGGCGAATTTCTGCGTCAGCAGGTGGAAAAGAGCGAGGTGAACATTGGGCATAAGCCACTCAAGATCACTATCAGCGTCGGCGTAGCCAGCCTGGCGATGAAGGAAGTTAAATCCTGGGAACAGTTGATGAATATGGCCGATATCGCGCTGTATCGCGCCAAATCGCTGGGACGTAATCGGGTGGAGTCTTTTAATGCGGTGAGCGGCAGCAGCGTCGATCATATCTGGTTTAAAGAGTAACGGCGGGTGAGCCTGAGGAAAGGCTCACCCGCATCATTGTGCTTACAGGCCTTGCAGCGCCTGCAGCGTCTCGTCCAGATCGATCTCATATTCGGAGAAGGTGTGGGGTGACGTTCTGGAAGGTGACCACCGACAGCATGCGCAGCGTCTGCATCTCCGGGGCGCTCTCCGTCTGCGGGCGAATACGGTTCATCAGCAGGCCAACCGATAACACGGTGTTCTCTTTGTCCACCTGGTTCTGTACCGGCACCTCTTTGGTGAAGGTGTGGAAGGATTTGATGCTGCTGATTTTAATACGTTCATTGGCAATGATGATGTATTTGCTCGGGGCCAGCACTTTCACCGCGTAGGCGGAGGGGCCTTTGGCATTGTTGGTCGGCTCAAACGTTACCGCAGCGTTTTTCTTAATCAGATCGGGGTTTTGTACTTTCACCACGTGAAAATAGCGATTTTCCCCATTTTCATCGGTAATAAAGCCAAAGCCTTTATCTGCAAAAAAAGTCGTTATCTTGCCGTTCATCATCATTCTCATTAATTCGTTCAATACAACGCTTATGATAGCGCGTAATGCCGTGCAGCAACAGGGGCAGCGGCGTTGCGCGATGATGATGTCAGGCTTTCCGCCGCGCTGCCGCGGCGGAAGGGGAGCGGCGGGGATCAGGCGTGGCTGACGGCCCGTTGTGGAACGTCGGCCAGCTGCTGCAGGGCGCGTTCCGCCAGGCGTTCAAAATATTGCGACGCCGGGAAAATGGCCTGTTCATCAGGCGTAAAGCGCGGGTGATGCAGGCCGAATTCGCTGGCCGAACCGATGCTGACAAACACGCCGGGCACATGATGCAGATAAATGGCAAAATCCTCGCCGCCCATCTGCAGCTCGGCTTCCTCGACCCGATAGCCGAACTCCTTCGCCACTGCTTGGCTGAAGGCCGCCCAGCGGGCGTGGTTAATCAGCGCCGGCGGCCCGGGGTGCCAGCTCAGTTCGGCCTGTGCGCCCAGCGAGGCGGCTACGCCGTCGATCACCTGGCGAATTTTATCCGGCACCTGACGACGCACGTCGCCGTTATGGGTGCGCACCGTACCTTCCAGTTCCACCGTCTGCGGCAGTACATTCCAGGTATTGCCGCCCTCAATGCGCGTAACGCTGACCACCACCGCCTCCAGCGAGCTGAAACTGCGGCTCGGCAAGGTTTGCAGCGCGCTCACGATATGGCTGGCGGTGACGATGGTATCAATACCCTGTTCCGGTTTGGCGGCGTGCGCGCCTTTGCCGGTGATCCGGATCTGAAAGCGGTCGACGTTGGCATAGAAGGGGCCGGCGCGGGTGGCGAAGGTGCCGGTGGGCAATTCCGGCGCATTGTGCAGGCCGAACACGGCCGCGACGCCGTCCAGCGCGCCGGCGTCAATCAGCTGCTGGGCGCCGTCGCAGGTTTCTTCCGCCGGCTGGAAAAAGATACGCACCCGTCCCGGCAATGAAGATTCGCGCGCTTTAAGCAGGCGGGCGGCGCCGAGCATGACCGCAGTGTGGAAATCATGTCCGCAGGCGTGCATCACCCCGGGATGGCGCGAGGCGAAAGGCACGTCGGCGAGTTCCGCAATCGGCAGGGCGTCAATATCGCCGCGCAGGGCGATCAGCGGCCCGTCGCCGCGGCCGATTTCGGCTACGACGCCGGTGGTTAGCGCCAGCGGCAGGATGCGGATATCGGCCTGCTGCAGCCAGCGGGTAATACGCTCGGTAGTGGCGAACTCCTGATTGGACAGTTCGGGATGCTGATGCAGTTCACGGCGGTAGGCGATGACTTGGTCGGCCAGTTGACAGGGCATAGGCTTCTCTCGGTTAGCTGAGGTTATGCTTAACCCTAGTCCAGCGGCGACGGAAGCAAAAAGATTATCTGGTTATATTTCATAGCCATTCGGTTTGCCGGCGGCGGCGTGGATCTGAGCGGATAATCCTGGAAAGTGCGTGTTTTATGGGCGGAACGGGCGCTTTACGGCGGCAGATGCCGGTTATTGCACTTTTTATCCGCGTTATGTGATCTGGACAGTGGACAAAAAGCCGGCCAGTTGCTGTACTGTATCTGACACACGATTTGTGTCTTACATTCACGTTAAAGGTAAGTTTGATGTCTAAGATTAAAGGTAGCGTTAAGTGGTTTAATGAATCTAAAGGTTTCGGTTTCATTACTCCGGAAGATGGTAGCAAGGACGTTTTCGTTCACTTTTCTGCCATCGTTAGCAATGGTTTCAAAACGCTCGCTGAAGGCCAGCAGGTAGAATTTGAAATCACCAATGGCGCTAAAGGCCCATCTGCAGCTAACGTTACCGCGATTTAAGCGACGCACTAGCCGCTTTGCTGAAAACCCGCTCCGATGAGCGGGTTTTTTATTGCCATCGTTCAGCGCGGCGCTTTGGGCACCAGCAGGGTAAACAGCATGATGGCGATGAAATAGCAGCCGAAAATCGTCAGCGCCATCGATACGCTGGAGGTGCCGCCCAACCCGGTGAGCGGCACGCTGCAGGCGCCGAGCGCGAACATGCAGACGCCAATCAGGGCGGACGCGCTGCCGGCTTTGTCTCCCTGGCTTTGCATGGCCAGCGACGACGCGGTCGGGCCGATGCTGCCGACGGCGGCAATGGCGAAGAACAGCGTCGCCAGCAGCAGCGGCAGCGGCGCATGCAGCCAGCCGGCCAGCAGCAACAGCAGCGAGGCGGTGGCCGCCAGCGTCAGGCCGCATTTTAGCACCCGCATTTCGCCGAAGCTTCGGCTCAGGCGCGCTGCCGTCTGGGCGGAAATCACCAGCCCGATGCCGTTCATCGCAAAGCACAGGCTGAACATCTGCGGGCTGAGGCCGTAGATCTGCTGTAGGACGAAAGGCGAAGCGCCGATATAGGCAAACATCCCGGCCATGACGAATCCCTGCGTCAGGCACAGCCCCATAAACTGCCGTTGGCGCAGCAGCCCGCCCAGCGAACGCAGCATCGACAGCATGCCGCCCTGGCTGCGCCGCTCCGGCGGCAACGATTCGCTGAGTTTCAGCAGCGACAGGGTGAAAAGCAGCAGGGCGATCAACGCCAGCGCATCAAAAATGCCGCGCCAGTCCATAAATTTCAGCAGCGCGCCGCCCAGCACCGGCGCGACGATCGGCGCCAGTCCGTTCACCAGCATCAGCAGCGCGAAGAAGCGCGTTAACTCATGGCCAGAATACATATCGCGCGCAATGGCGCGTGAGATCACGGCGCCGCCGGAACCGGCCAGCCCTTGCAGCAGGCGGGCGATCAGCAGTTGGTCGATGCTGGTGGCCATGGCGCACCACAGCGAGGCGGCCAATAAAATCAGCAGCGACAGCAGCAGGGGACGGATACGTCCCAGTTTGTCGCTGTAGGGGCCGAAGATCAGCTGGCCGAGGCCCAGCCCCAGCAGGCCGGCGGTCAGGCTCAGCTGCGCGGTGGCGGTTGAGGTGCCCAGCTCGGCGGTCATTTCCGGCAGCGCCGGCAGGTAAAGGTCGATGCATAATGGCCCCAGTGCGGCCAGCAGGCCCAGGACGGCGGCATAGACTAATCGTTGACGGGCGTGTTGTTTACTCATTAGGTGTAGCGGACTCGCGGAACAGATGGGAGATAGCCTGCTGGTATAACGCTTCCAGCAGTTTGGGATCGGCTTTTTGCGTAGTAAGCAGGCGGTAACCGGTGCCTTCGCTGAGCACGGCGATAAACTCGACGCGCGCGGCGATCTCTTCGTCGCTGAACGACGGGTAGAGCTGTTGCAGATTGCGGCAAACGTGGCGGAACAGGCGCGCTTCGGCGTCGCTCAGCATGGCGGCCACCGCCGGGTTGCGCGTCGCTTCAGCGGTCACTTCCAGCATCAGCAGGTGATCGTCCTCGCTTTGCCCCGGTAATTGATACAGCGTCCGCGTGGCGAGCGTGCCGGCAATCAGGTTGATGTGATCGCTGAGATCCTCAAGGCGGCGCATTTTCTCGTTGATAATGCGGTTGACGATCTCGGCGATAATGGCGTCTTTATTAACGAAGTAACGGTAAATCTGCCCGACGCTCAGGGCCGAACGCTGGGCGATTTCCGCCATGCTGGCGGCATGAAAGCCATACTGACGAAAACAGGCTTTAGCCGCTGCGACGATTTGGTTACGGCGCAGTTCGGCTTTCGCCTGCCTGCTTGCTGCTGGGGATGACATGTCCCGGTCCTATCGCTGACAAAGGAAGAAACGCAGTTTGAGTGCGAACGTTCATTCTCAATTGTAGCGCAGGCGTGATGATTTGTGAAAATCTTTGCGCGGACCGCTGACGGCCCGCTTAGCTGAACAGGTAAAGGTGAATAAACGCGGCGACCGTGGCAACGCACAGCGCGGCGGCGGCAAACTCAGCGGCGGTTTTCGGCATACTCCACATAGCGATCCTCATCCGGTTTTTATGACCCTGGATGAGGATTATCCGTATGCAACATTAAGAAAACATTAAGCGTGGATTACTGCCCGGTGAACCAGGCAACCAGCAGGTATGCCAGCATCGTCATCAGCAGCGAGCCGGCCAGGTTCAGCATGGCGTTGGTGAGCGCCCACAGAAAACGCCCGTCCTGCAGCAGGGAGACGACTTCCAGTGAGAAGGTGGAAAAGGTGGTCAGGCCGCCGCAGAAACCGGTAGTCAGCAGCAGCCGCCAGGTGGGGTCGATGGAGGCGGCGCGGGTCATCAGCGCCATGGCCAGGCCAATGATAAAGCCCCCCAGCAGGTTGACGGTCAGGGTGCCGATCGGAATGGCGGAATGCAGCGGATTGAGCCGCAGGCTGATGCTCCAGCGCAGTACGCTGCCTAAGCCGCCGCCGATAAATACGGCCAGTAAAGAATTCAACATGGTCAGAAGCCCTTTCAAACAGAAGAGTAAGATGCTCAGAAGGGGTACGGGCGCAACGCTACGCACCTCATTCTGAGGTTACGCAGACATCATCAGCCGGTCAGGCGGTTTATCCCTTATCGGGGCGGGAGGAATGTCATCTCCGTGGTCGATAAGCAGCAACTATCGATGACACGATGTTACACGTTGCGCCGGCGGTTTTGTAGTCCCGGCGGTAAATTACCCCGACGTTCGGCGATCTTACTCTGTTACAGGTTACCGTTGTTTTATTTGCCAGAAAGCGGATAACTAGGCGCAGGCAAGATTTATTTCTTTCGCTGCGTCCTGCAGCACTGGGTATTAAAGAAGGTGAATATGGAAGGTATCAGTATTACCAAACTGTTGGTGATTGCGGTATTGATCGTCTTATTGTTCGGTACCAGCAAACTGCGCACGCTGGGCGCCGATCTGGGCGCGGCGCTGAAGGGCTTTAAAAAAGCGGTGGGCGACGATACCCCGCCGGCGCAGAAGACTGCAGAAGATAACGCCGCGAACCCGCAGAGCGTCGAAAAGAAAGACGCCTGAAGCCGCATAAAAAAACGGATGCCCGACGGCATCCGTTTTTTTGCGCGGTCAGTCAGCGAAAGCGTAACAAAACGTTACCCCTCCGCTGCGGCATTATTTGACTTCCATGCCTTTCGCCTGCAGATCGGCGTGATAAGAAGAGCGGACAAACGGGCCGCATGCTGCGTGGGTAAAGCCCATCGCCAGCGCTTCTTCTTTCATCTCTTCAAACTCCGCCGGGCTGACGTAGCGCTGTACCGGCAGGTGATGGCGGCTTGGCTGCAGGTATTGGCCCAGCGTCAGCATGGTGACGCCGTGACGGCGTAAATCGCGCATCACTTCAATGATTTCTTCGTTGGTTTCCCCCAGCCCGACCATCAGGCCAGACTTGGTCGGGATATCCGGGTGCGCTTCTTTAAAGCGCTCCAGCAACTTCAGCGACCACTCGTAGTTGGCGCCCGGACGCACCTGGCGGTAAATACGCGGCACGTTTTCCAGGTTGTGGTTGAAGACGTCCGGCGGCGTAGCCGTCAGGATCTCCAGCGCGCGATCCATACGGCCGCGGAAGTCCGGCACCAGGGTTTCGATTTTGATGTTCGGGTTTTTAGCGCGGATGGCGCTGATGCAGTCGGCAAAGTGCTGAGCGCCGCCGTCGCGCAGATCGTCGCGGTCAACGGAGGTGATCACCACATAGCGCAGCGCCATATCGGCGATGGTTTGCGCCAGTTTTTCCGGCTCGTTGGCATCGGGGGCAACGGGACGACCATGAGCCACGTCGCAGAATGGGCAGCGGCGGGTGCAGATCGCGCCAAGGATCATAAAGGTGGCGGTACCGTGGTTAAAACATTCAGACAGGTTAGGGCAGGAGGCTTCTTCACAGACCGAATGCAGACCATTCTTACGCATTGCGGCTTTGATGCCCTGGATCCGCGTTGAGTCGGCGGGCAGTTTGATTTTCATCCACTCGGGTTTACGTAACAGCTCCTGCCGTTCGGTGACCACCGTTTTGACCGGGATCAGCGCCATTTTGTCTGCATCGCGGTATTTGACGCCGCGTTCCATCTGAATTGGTTTACTCATAGTCGTGCAGGTTCCAGTTACGAAACTCGACTTTTGTTTTTATCTTTTAACATCAATAAATTAAAAAGCCGTAGTAAGAAGTAGGTAAAAACTTGGCGATACTATACCACTTTTACCGCGATCCATTCAGCCCCTGTATCGCGATGGGAGCCTGCGTCATTATACCCGCTCTTGGCCGTTTGCCGTAGCGCACCGGGCGCATTCTGTGCGGTCGGGGAAAAGGCCCGCTGACGATCCGGAGATTTTTCGGCAGTGCACGGGAAAAAACAGAGATTTTGTCTACACTGATTTTCCATATGCGTTTATATGGAGATGAGCTATGGATCTTTACCAGAATACCGTTGGGAGCAACCTGTATGTGTGGTCGCACAAACGGGCTGCCCCCAGCGCTAATGAGTGCATTATTACCGCACATGGTGCGTCGCGCACTTCCAAGAGCGGTATGTCATCCGAGCTGAAGGATGTGGAGCTGGTTTATTATACTCGCCACGGTGAAACTCTGTCGGATCCTTCACTGTTGCAGATGATCATTGGCGCCGTACCGCAGTATGAAAGTATGAAGGCGAACGCATCCCATGACTATGATCTGGGTAAGTACACCAACAGCCAGGTGAACGGAGGCAAACGGCATAACGAGGCAAACGAAAGCTATCACAGCGTCAGGAATCTGTACAACACCGCGGATGCGAAACCGCAGGAGCTGCGCGATAACGCGGCGAGGTTCAGAAGTGCCGGCATGGTCACTCATGCGGACAATCTTGAGCGTGATGCGGCGCAGTATAAGAACATTACGCAGTATGATGTGATCACCCTGCGTAATCGTATCCACCGCAGTTTTAATTCTCTGACACTGTCTGAAGTGATCAGGGAACTGCGGCGTTATGGCTACAAATATCAGAGAATCCACTGTGCGTTCTGCCGTTGAATGGCGGACACCCTGGCGCAGCAATAAAAAACCACCGACAGGTGGTTTTTTATGCATATGACAAGCCGGCAACTACAGGTAGTCGTCCAATACCCAGTCACCGGTTTCAACCTGACGGTAGCCAAGCTGGCGGACAAACTCCTGCACCAGAACCGGCGCCACATCCTCAATTGACGCGCCGGGCGCCAGCGCGCTGACCTGGGTCATCTGCATGCCGGCGTAACCGCAGGGATTAATACGCTGGAACGGAGCCAGATCCATCGCCACATTGAGCGCCAGGCCGTGGAAGGAGCTGCCTTTGCGGATACGCAGCCCCAGCGAGCAGATTTTCTGCTCGCCGACGTAGACGCCGGGCGCGTCGGGGCGCGCGCGTGAATCGATCTGGAAGTGGCCGAGGGTCTGAACCACGGTGTCTTCAATCGCGCTGACCAACTGGCGTACGCCAACTTTATTGCGCTTGAGATCGACCATCACGTACATCACCTGCTGGCCGGGACCATGGTAGGTGACCTGGCCGCCGCGATCGCTTTGAATCACCGGGATATCGCCGGGCATCAGCAGGTGTTCCGCTTTACCGGCCTGGCCTTGGGTAAATACCGGCGCATGCTGCACCAGCCACAGTTCATCGGTGGTGTCGGCGCTGCGGCGATCGGTGAAGTTGTGCATGGCCTGGGAGACTGGCTCATAGGGCTGCAGCCCCAGCTGACGTACTATGATCTTATCGTGTTGCACGGGCATCGTCAGGTTACGGAAGTGGTGCGGCCATTATATCGGGCGCCCCGGCTGGCGACCAGCGTTTAGCGGCCCAAAAATGCGCAACCCGGGCGGACTGGCGTCGGACCCGGGTTGTTCAGTCGTCGTTCAGGCGGTGATTACAGCACCATACGGACAATTTCAATGTTGCCCAGCTCTTCATACAGCTTCTCCACCTGGTCGATATGGGTGGCGTTGATGGTAATGGAAACGGAGTGGTAGTTACCTTTGCTGCTCGGCTTAATCTGCGGATTATAATCACCGGGCGCATGGCGCTGCACCACTTCAACTACCTGGTCAACCAGCTCAGGCTGTGCCAGCCCCATCACCTTGTAAGTAAATGAGCAAGGGAATTCGAGCAGTTCGTTCAGTTTCGTTTTTTGCATGTGCGGGCGCTCCAGCGTGACATCTTCTCTAAATTATAACTCCCGCCGGAGCGGGAGTTAGTGTTATTTACCATATGGGGGCGTTTTCGCCGCTTTCAAGCGTTAGCCGAACCAGTGATGGAACATCAGCTTGATGTAATCCACCAGACGACCGAAGATGCCGCCTTCTTTCACTTCATTCAGCACCACCAGCGGACGCTGGTCGATGGTTTTACCGTCCAGTTGGAAATTGATGCTGCCGACAACCTGATTTTTGGTCAGCGGCGCGTGGATTTCCGGCGTGTTGAGCACGTAGCTGGCTTTCAGATCTTTCATCCGGCCGCGCGGGATGGTCAGGTAAACGTCTTTATCGACGCCCAGCTCAACGCGGTCGGCATCGCCGAACCATACCGGCTCAGAGGCGAACTCTTTGCCTGCCTTCAGCGGCGCGACGGTTTCAAAGAAGCGGAAGCCCCAGGTCAGCAGCTTTTTACTTTCGGTTTCACGGCCTTTATAGGTATGGCCGCCCAGCACGGCGGAGATCAGACGCATCTGACCTTCGGTGGCGGAAGCCACCAGGTTGTAACCTGCGGCGTTGGTGTGACCGGTTTTGATGCCGTCGACGTTCAGGCTCTTATCCCACAGCAGACCGTTGCGGTTTACCTGACGGATATTGTTAAAGGTGAACTCTTTTTCTTTATAGATGGCGTACTCGTCCGGCACGTCGCGGATCAGCGCCTGGCCGATCAGCGCCATATCGCGCGCGGAGCTGAACTGTCCGTCGGCGTCCAGACCGTGCACGGTCTTGAAGTGGGTATTTTTCAGGCCCAGCTGCTGAACGTAGTTGTTCATCAGATTGACGAATGAATCCTGGCTGCCCGCCACGTAGTCGGCCATCGCCACGCAGGCGTCATTGCCGGACTGCAGGTTGATGCCGCGCGTCAGTTTGGAAACCGGTACGCGATCGCCCGGCTTCAGGAACATCAGCGAAGAGCCTTTGAACACCGGGTTGCCGGTCGCCCAGGCGTCCTGGCCGACGGTGACCAGATCGTCCTGGCCGATTTTACCGGCTTTCAGCGCCTGGCCGATGACGTAGCTGGTCATCATTTTGGTCAGGCTGGCCGGGTCGCGACGCGCATCCGCATTGGATTCCGCCAGAACCTTACCGGAGTTGTAATCAATCAGGATGTAAGATTCCGCGTCAATTTGCGGAACACCCGGGATCATGGTTTTAAGGTTGGCGTCTTCGGCCTGCGCGCTGCTGGCAGCGCCCATAGCGATAACGGTGCTGAGCGCGATGCCCTTGATTAAGCGAAAAGAAGTTACATGTTTCATGATCTGGACTACAACATCCGTGAAAGTAAGTTAAAAACGTGCCTCACTATAGCAGATGGGATCCCGGCAGGCATTAGCCAATCCTCTGACCGATCACGGTTTTTACATTTTTAGCTGCAAGAAAATGTTTCAGCTAAAACTGCCGATCGGCGTGAGCCTGCCGGACGCCATGCTTAGTGTGCGGCGGTGACAAATGATTGTTGTTTGGCTTCCGCGGCCAGGCGCTGCTGCAGCACCAGCGCCTGCTGGCGATCGCTGAACGGGCCAAGCTGTACGCGGTGCACGGTACCGTTGGTGGAGACGCTGCCCGGCACGCCGAACTGCTGGCTGAGCTGCTGCTGCCAGGCCTGCGCGCGCTCGGCATTGCTCAGCGCACCGACCTGAACGACATAGCCTGCGCTCGGCGCTGTCGCGGCGGCGGTTGTTGCTGCACCGGCCGCGGTGACGGTGGCCGCAGCGGCTAGCGGTGCTGATGATGGCGCGGCGGCGTTGGCGCTTTGCGTGCCGCCAGGCGTCGTGGCGAGCAGGCCGCCGTTACCGTTTGCCGCAGCGCGGGTTTCACCGCTGGTCAGAGTGCTGTTATCGATAGCGTGGACGTCATTGTTATTGAGCGCCGGCGCATCCTGCTGCACCGGGGTGCCCATGGCGCCGCTGCTCAGGTTGGGGCGTGCGGGCAGGGCGTAGCTCTGCTTGGCGACGGTGGTGCCGACGGTGCCCGGCCCGCTCAGCGTGCCGTCCGGCGCGACGTTGATAAAATCAACTTTCACCCGCGTATTGTTTGACAGATTGAGGCGGTCGGCGGCGGCTTTCGACAGGTCGATAATGCGCCCTTTCACATAAGGGCCGCGATCGTTGACGCGCACCACCAATTGACGGCCGTTGGCCAGGTTGGTGACGCGTACGTAGCTTGGGATCGGCAGCGTCGGGTGCGCCGCGCTCAGGGCATAAGGATCGAAGGTTTCACCGATGGCGGTGCGGTTGCCGCTGGATTCTTCACCGTACCAGCTTGCCAGCCCGGTCTGTGAGAAGTTCTGCGGATTTTTGACGATGCGGTAGCTGTCGCCGTTCACTTTATAATCCTGCAGCGTACCCGGGTTATAAGGTTCATAATGGGGTTCCACACCGCTGATCTCGACCACCGGGCCATTATACGGCACGGCGGGCGGCGCCTGCTGCTCATCAGTGGTGGCACAGGCGGAAAGCAATACCGCCGCCGCGCCGATCCAAAGCCATTCCTTACGCATTACTCACCTCTTATAAACTCTTAGACAGCATTTTCCGATGCGTGTGAATCGACATGATGATGCCGAACCCAGCCATAAGTACGATCAGCGCCGATCCGCCGTAACTGACCAGAGGCAAAGGTACGCCAACCACCGGTAAAATTCCACTCACCATGCCAATGTTAACAAATACATAAACGAACAGAATCAGCATCAGGCCGCCGACCATCACCCGGCCGAAAGTGGTCTGGGCTTTGGCGGCGATCATCAGGCCGCGGATAATCACCAGCAGATACAGCGCCAGCAGCACCAGCACGCCGACCAGCCCCAGCTCCTCGGCCAGCACCGCAAAGATAAAGTCGGTGTGGCGCTCCGGCAGGAACTCTAGCTGCGACTGGGTGCCGTGCAGCCAGCCCTTGCCGGACAGGCCGCCGGAGCCGATGGCGATTTTCGACTGAATAATATGGTAGCCCGCGCCCAGCGGATCGCTTTCCGGGTCGAGCAGCATCATCACGCGGTCGCGCTGATAGCCGTGCATCAGGAAGAACCATAAAATCGGGATAAACGCCGCCAGCAGCACCGCGGCGACGGCGATCAGCTTCCAGCTCATGCCGGAGAGGAACAGTACGAACAGGCCGGATGCGGCGATCAGGATGGAGGTGCCCAGATCGGGCTGCGCGGCCACCAGCAGGGTCGGCAGGAAGATCAGCACCAGCGCGATGCCGGTATTTTTCAGCGACGGCGGGCAGACGTCGCGGTTCATAAAGCGGGCCACCATCAGCGGCACGGCGATCTTGGCAATTTCCGACGGCTGAAAGCGTACGATGCCCAGGTCGAGCCAGCGCTGAGCGCCTTTACTGATCTGGCCGAAGGCGTCGACCAGTATCAGCAGGATCACGCAGAAAATATACAGATAGGGCGCCCAGCTTTCATAGACGCGCGGCGGGATTTGCGCCATTACGGCCATCACGATCAGCCCCATCACGATTTGGCCGATCTTGCGCTCCATCATGCCGAGATCCTGGCCGCTGGCGCTCCACATCACGAAGGCGCTGTATACCAGCAGGGCGAGAATAAGCAGCAGGAACGTTGGGTCTATGTGGATCTTGGTCCAGATCGAGCCCTTCTTTTGGCTTTCGGTCATGGTCTGTTAGTCACCTTCTGAGCCGGGCGCCGCCGGCGGCGCGTCCGGTAATTGCGTATTGTTGTCGCCCAACAGGATATGATCGAGGATCTGGCGGGTAATGGTGCCGACCGCCGGGCCGGCGCCGCCGTTCTCCAAAATGATCGCCACCGACACCGTCGGGTTGTCATAAGGGGCGAATGCGGTCATCAGCTTGTGGTCGCGCAGGTGCTCCGCAAGCTTGTGGGCGTTATAGGTTTCGTAACCGAATACCTGCGCGGTACCCGATTTCGCCGCGATTTTATACGGAGCGCTGGCAAAGAACTTGTGCGCCGTGCCGTTGGCGCGGTTGGCGACCCCGTACATACCGTCTTTGGCAATTTCCCAGAAGCCGGAGTGAATATCTCCGATTTGTGTCTGTTCTTCCTGGCGGAACGGCACCAGTGAACCATTTATTTTTTTACTGTGCAGCAGATGCGGGGTTTTCACCACGCCGTCGTTGATCAGAATATTCAGCGCCTTCGCCATCTGCAGCGGCGTCGCGGTCCAGTAACCCTGGCCGATGCCCACCGGGATGGTGTCGCCCTGATACCACGGCTTCTTATAGCGTTTGAGCTTCCATTCGCGGGTCGGCATTAGGCCGGAGCGCTCTTCGGACAGGTCGACGCCGGTATATTGGCCGTAGCCGAATTTTGTCAGCCAGCTGGACAGGCGGTCAATGCCCATATCGTAAGCGACCTGATAGAAATAGGTATCGGCGGATTCTTCCAGCGCCTTAGTGACGTTCAGGCGGCCATGGCCCCACTTTTTCCAGTCGCGGTAGCGTTTTTCCGACCCCGGCAGCTGCCACCAGCCCGGGTCAAACACGATGGTGTTTTTGGTGACCACGCCGGCGCTCAGCGCGGAGACGGCGATATAGGGTTTCACCGTGGACGCCGGCGGATAGACGCCCTGGGTGGCGCGGTTGATCAGCGGCCGGTTCGGGTCGTTCAGCAGGCCCTGATATTCCTTGTTGGAAATCCCGTCGACAAACATGTTCGGGTCGTAGCTGGGGTTGGAGACCATCGCCAGGATCCCGCCGGTGCGCGGATCGCTGACCACCACGGCGGCGCGGCTGCCGACCAGCAGCTGCTCGATATAGCGCTGCAGGTTGAGATCCAGCGTCAGGTAAACATCCTGGCCGGCGGAGGGCTGCTGCTCGTGCAGCTGGCGGATCACCCGGCCGCGGTTGTTGACTTCGACCTCTTCATAGCCGGTTTTGCCGTGCAGCGTATCTTCGTAATAGCGTTCAATGCCCAGCTTGCCGATATCATGGGTGGCGGCGTAGTTGGCCAGCTTCTCTTCTTTGTTCAGGCGTGCGACGTCGCGGTCGTTGATTTTCGACACGTAGCCGATCACGTGGGTCAGGGCGGAGCCGTACGGGTAGTAGCGGCGCTGATAGCCTTTGACCTCAACGCCGGGGAAGCGGAACTGATTTACGGCAAAGCGCGCGACCTGGACTTCGGTCAGAGCGGTCTTCACCGGAATAGAGACGAAGCGACGCGAGCGTTTACGCTCTTTTTCAAAATTGGTGATGTCGTCATCGGTCAGATCGACCACCGGACGCAGCGCCTGCAGCGTGGCTTTCAGGTTATCGACTTTTTCCGGCATCAGCTCGAGCTGATAGATGGTGCGGTTGAGCGCCAGCGGCGTGCCGTTGCGATCGTAAATAATGCCGCGGCTGGGCGGGATCGGCACCAGCTTGATGCGGTTTTCGTTAGAGCGGGTGCGGTAATCCTCGAAGCGGACAATTTGCAAATTATACATATTGGCAATCAGGATGCAGGTCAGCACCAGAATGACCAAAAACGCCACCAGGGCGC
Source organism: Serratia rubidaea (assembly GCA_901472405.1). Classification (GTDB taxonomy): domain Bacteria; phylum Pseudomonadota; class Gammaproteobacteria; order Enterobacterales; family Enterobacteriaceae; genus Serratia_B; species Serratia_B rubidaea. The sequence continues at coordinate 1,202,154 of LR590463.1, forward strand.
GGCGTACAAACAGGGCTGATTCAGCCGAATAGTCGCGAAAAGGGTTACGTTCGATTTTCATCCCGCTGCTTTATTTCACTCTGTCACGATCGCCACAGGTTTACTCCCGGTGGTAAGGATGATTGGTGGTAATGCTCCAGGCGCGGTACAGGCTTTCCGCCACCAGAACGCGCACTAACGGATGCGGCAGCGTCAGCGGCGAGAGCGACCAGCTCTGCTCCGCTGCGGCTTTGCATGCCGGGGCCAGCCCTTCAGGTCCGCCAATCAGCAGGCTGACGTTGCGGCCGTCCTGCTTCCAGCGTTCCAGCTGCTGCGCCAGCTGCGGCGTATCCCACGGTTTGCCGGGGATATCCAGCGTAACAATTCTATTACCTTTGCCGACGGCCGCCAGCATTTGTTCGCCTTCCTTTTCCAATATGCGTTTGATATCGGCATTTTTGCCGCGTTTGCCCGCCGGGACTTCGGTCAGTTCAAACGGCATATCTTTTGGAAAGCGGTGCAGATAATCCATAAAGCCGGTCTGCACCCAGTCCGGCATTTTGGTGCCAACTGCAACCAGTTGCAATTTCACCGCTTAGCTCCAGAGTTTTTCCAGTTCGTACAGCCGGCGGCTTTCTTCCTGCATGACGTGCACGATAACTTCGCCCAGATCGACAACGATCCAGTCGGAGGCCTCCTGGCCTTTCATGCCGTGCAGATCCATACCTGCGGCGCGGGACTCTTGCACCACGTGGTCGGCGATCGACATCACGTGACGCGTGGACGTGCCGGTGCAGATGATCATACAGTCGGTGATGCTGGATTTACCCTGAACGTTCAGAGCGATAATATCCTGGCCTTTAAGATCGTCAATCTTGTCGATAACGAAATCTTGGAGCGCTTTACCTTGCAAAGGTTCCCCCTGGGATGGTGAGCTGAAAAATAGCGGCGCAGTATATCACGCGCCTATCGCTAACGATATAAACCCTGTAATTCGATATAACGTTGCACCGGACGCGGCAGCAGATCGTCGCAGCTGGCACCCTGATGGCGGCGTTCACGAATTTCGGTGGCGGAAATTTCCAGCAGCGGCGTATCCGCCAGGTACAGTGAACCGTGCGGCCGGCTGCGCAGCGCTGCCGGGTCGCTGACGCGGTGGGTATCCAGCCAGCGCTGTAGCGCCGGCGTTTCCATGTGGTCGTCATAACCCGGGCGGGCCAGCACCAGCAGATGGCACAGGCTGAGCAGATCCTGCCAGCGTTGCCATTTGTGCAGGCTCAGCAGCGAATCCTGGCCGATGATAAACGCCAGCGGCTGCTGCGGGCCGCGTTCCTGGCGAATCGCCTCCAGCGTTTCGACGGTATACGACGGCGTGGTGCGGTGCAGCTCGCGGTCGTCAACGGCGAACAGCGGATTGCCGGCGATGGCCAGTTCAACCATTTTCAGCCGCTGCTGCGCATTGGCTTCCGGCTGCGGGCGGTGCGGCGGAACGTGGTTCGGCAGCAGGGTGACCTGATTGAGGCCCACTTCCTGCGCCAGCGCCTCGACCGGCCGCAGGTGGCCGTAATGGATGGGATCGAACGTACCGCCGAACAGCGCGTGCAGCCCGGCGGCTGCTGTGGTGTTAGTAGACATCGGAAAAACTCGTAGCCAGCGGTTTACCGCAGATCAACATCGACAGGGATTCTAGTTCCGGCCAGACCGACTGGCCGTAATCCTGCTTGAGGGTGAGCTCTATCTGCGCCAGCAGCCGCACCGCCTGCTGCAGCTGAGCGGCCGACAGGCGCTGCAGCGCCTGGGTCACCAGGCTGCGGCGGTTTTGCCAGACCTTGTGCTGATCGAACAGCGTGCGCAGCGGCGCTGTCGCCATCTGGCGCTGCAGGGTGAGCAACTGCATCAGCTCGCGCTGCAGCGTACGCAGCAGGATCACCGGTTCAACATCTTCCTGACGCAGCTGCTGCAGGATATGCCAGGCGCGTTTACTTTTGCCGGCCAGCAGGGCGTCGAGCCAGTGATACGGGGAAAAGTGCGCGGCGTCATTCACCGCCTGCTCGACGCGCGGCAGCGTCAGCTTGCCGTCCGGATGCAGCAGCGCCAGACGCTCCAGCGCCTGCGCCAGCGCCAGCAGGTTGCCTTCGTAGCAGTAGCACAGCAGCTGATTGGCCGGCTCGTCCAGCGTCAGCTGCATCGCTTTGGCGCGCTTGGCGACCCAGCGCGGCAGCTGCGCCTGTTCCGGCGTCTGGCAGGTGACGTAGACGCCGTTGGCGCCCAGCGCCTTGAACCAGGCGCTGTTTTCCTGCGCTTTGGTCAGCCGCGGGCCGCGCAGCAGCAGAATGATATCCTCATGCAGCAACGCCGCCAGTTTGACCAGCTGTTCGCCAATCGGGGCGGTTGGGCCGTTTTCCGGCAGGATCAGCAGCAGCGTCTGTCGGCTGGCGAACAGGCTCATCGACTGACAAATGCTGAAGATGGCGTCCCAGTCGGTATGGGCGTCAAGGGAAATGCTGTAATGTTCGCTGAACTGCTGCGCCGTGGCCGCCTGACGAATCAGGTCCTGGCTTTCCTGCAGCAGCAGCGGTTCATTACCGCACAGCAGATAACAAGCGCGCAGCCCCTCTCGGAGCTGCGCGGCAAGTTGTTCAGGATAGAGACGGGTCATTGCGCTGGGCGGCTTTCCGCGGCTTTATCGGCCGCTGCGGCCTGCTGCTGGGCTTCTTCTTCCGCAGCATGCACCGTCAGCAGTTTACGCACTAGCTGCTGCGCCGCCTGCTCGCGCATTTCCTGCAGGATGATCTCCTGTTCGGAGTCTTTCGCCAGCGCGGTCAGCGGGTTATCGAAGAACGAGCGGAAGACCTTGGCGTTGATCGGGTAAATATCGTGGCCCGGAATCAGCACCTGCGCATCCACCGTCATCACCATCTGGTACTCGGCGGTTTTACCGTCCTGGAAGATAGAGACGGTATCCTGGCTCTGTGAGGAGCCGGCGATGCGCAGCGACGGCACATCTTTACGCGTCGCGTCTTTCACAATGGTCACGCCGTTGGCGCGCAGCTGCGCGCGCACCGCGCGGGTCAGCGGACCGTACGGGTCATAGCTGTCCAGCATCAGCGTTTTCATTTCTGATGGTACCTGCGTGGTGCCACGCAGGTGAAAACCGCAGCCGGCGGTGATCAGCACCGCCAGCCCCAGCAACAACGTTGTAATACGAAGTCGCACAACCCCTCCTTGTGTTAACCCACAACCAGGTTAAGCAATTTGCCCGGAACGTAGATCACTTTACGAATCGTGACGCCGTCCAGATATTTAGCCACCAGATGCTCTTCGGCGGCGCGTTCACGCACTTGTTCTTCGCTGGCATCGGCCGGTACGGTAATTTTAGCGCGCACTTTGCCGTTAACCTGCACCACCACCAGTTTTGAATCTTCCACCATCGCGGCGTCATCGGCAACCGGCCATGGCGCGACGTCGATGTCGCCGGCGCCGCCCAGCGCCTGCCACAGGCTGAAGCAGACGTGCGGGGTGAACGGATACAGCATGCGAACCACCGCCAGCAGGGCTTCCTGCAGCAGTGCGCGATCCTGTTCAGTTTCCTGCGGCGCACGGCCCAGTTTGTTCATCAGCTCCATCACGGCGGCGATCGCAGTGTTGAAGGTCTGACGACGGCCGATATCGTCGGTGACTTTGGCAATGGTCTTGTGGAGGTCGCGACGCAGCGCTTTCTGCGCGTCGTTCAGGGATGCCACGTCGAGCGGCTGCACCGCGCCTTTTTCCACGTGGTCATACGCCAGTTTCCACACGCGCTTCAGGAAGCGGTTCGCACCTTCCACGCCTGATTCCTGCCACTCCAGCGTCATTTCCGCCGGCGAGGCGAACATCATAAACAGACGCACGGTGTCGGCGCCGTATTTTTCCACCATTTCCTGCGGGTCGATGCCGTTGTTCTTCGACTTCGACATTTTGCTCATGCCAGCATAGACCAGTTCACGGCCTTGCGGATCGGTCGCTTTGGTAATGCGGCCTTTTTCATCGCGCTCAATGGTGGCGTCGACCGGGGAAACCCAGACGCGCTCGCCGTTGTTGCCGGTGTAGTAGAAGGCGTCCGCCAGCACCATGCCCTGACACAGCAGGCGTTTTGCCGGCTCGTCGGAGTCCACCAGGCCTGCGTCGCGCATCAGCTTGTGGAAGAAACGGAAGTACATCAGGTGCATGATGGCGTGCTCAATGCCGCCGATATACTGATCGACCGGCAGCCAGTAGTTGGCTGCGGCCGGATCCAGCATGCCCTGATCGTACTGCGGGCAGGTATAGCGCGCGTAGTACCAGGACGATTCCATAAAGGTATCGAAGGTGTCGGTCTCACGCAGCGCCGGCTGGCCGTTGACGGTGGTTTTCGCCCACTCCGCGTCGGCTTTGATTGGGCTGGTGATGCCGTCCATCACGACGTCTTCCGGCAGCAGCACCGGCAGCTGATCTTCCGGCGTTGGCATCACGGTGCCGTCTTCCAGCGTCACCATCGGGATTGGCGCGCCCCAGTAGCGCTGACGGGATACGCCCCAGTCGCGCAGGCGGTAGTTAACCTTGCGCTGGCCGACGCCTTTTTCCACCAGCTTATCGGCGATGGCGTTAAAGCCGGCGTCGTGATCCAGGCCGTCAAACTCGCTGGAGTTGAACAGCGCGCCTTTTTCCGTCATCGCTTCGCCGCTGATGTCCGGCTGGCTGCCGTCGAGGTTCAGGATCACCGCTTTGATCGGCAGGTTGTATTTGGTGGCGAACTCCCAGTCACGCTGGTCGTGCGCCGGCACCGCCATCACCGCGCCGGTGCCGTATTCCATCAGCACGAAGTTGGCGACCCAGATCGGCAGCTTTTCGCCGCTCAGCGGATGGATGGCGTACAGGCCGGTGGCCATGCCTTTTTTCTCCATGGTCGCCATATCGGCTTCCGCCACTTTGGTGTTGCGGCATTCTTCGATAAAGTCGCCCAGCGCCGGGTTATTGACCGCACCCTGCTGCGCCAGCGGGTGGCCGGCGGCGACCGCGACGTAGGTGGCGCCCATAAAGGTGTCCGGACGGGTGGTGTAGACGGTGACGTTTTCGTCGCTGCCGTCGACGTCGAAGGTGATTTCCACCCCTTCGGAGCGGCCAATCCAGTTGCGCTGCATGGTTTTGACCTGTTCAGGCCAGTCTTCGAGCTTGTCCAGGTCATTGAGCAGCTGATCGGCGTAATCGGTGATTTTGATAAACCACTGCGGGATCTCTTTACGCTCGACCTTGGTGTCGCAGCGCCAGCAGCAGCCGTCGATCACCTGTTCGTTGGCCAGCACCGTCATATCGTGCGGGCACCAGTTCACCGCCGAGGTTTTCTTGTAAACCAGGCCTTTTTCATACAGTTTGGTGAAGAACCACTGCTCCCAACGGTAGTAGTCAGGTTTGCAGGTGGCGATTTCGCGGTCCCAGTCGTAGCCGAAGCCCAGCAGTTTCAGCTGGTTCTTCATATATTCGATGTTGTCGTAGGTCCACGGCGCCGGCGCGGTGTTGTTTTTTACCGCGGCGCCTTCCGCCGGCAGGCCGAAGGCGTCCCAGCCGATAGGCTGCAACACGTTTTTACCCAGCATGCGCTGGTAACGGGAGATCACGTCGCCGATGGTGTAGTTACGCACATGACCCATGTGTAGACGACCGGAAGGGTAAGGCAGCATGGAGAGGCAGTAATATTTCTCCTTGCTGGCGTCTTCGGTCACCTTAAACGTCTGTTTTTCTTGCCAATGGCTCTGTACGTTCGATTCTATCTCTTCGGGGCGGTATTGCTCTTGCATGGCGGCTGGTGGTCCTGTTAAGAAAACAGCTACGTCCGTAGCATAAATTGTTTAGTATTTAGATCCGCATAGCATAGCTGATAAGACCTGTTGGCAACAACTCCAAGCGCCGCCGTTGGCGCGTATTTCGTAAAAAGACGCCGGTATGTCGACACCGGTCGCGAAAATCCCGCCGTTAGCCAAGAGACATCAGCCATTTACGGCTAAAATAAGGGAAGATGGCTTAAGGGGAAATCCCGTCACTGGGGTCATTTCACGGGTTCATTGAGGAGAAGCTATGAACAAGGTTGCTCAGTACTACCGCGAACTGTTGGCGTCGCTGACCGAACGTCTGAAAAACGGGGAACGAGACATTGACCAGCTGGTTGCCAGCGCTGAAAAACGGCTGGATGAGGCCGGCGAGCTGACGCGCGATGAAGTGGCGCAGCTGAAGCAGGCGGTGCGGCGCGATCTGGAAGAGTTTGCCCGTAGCTATCAGGAGAGCCGCGAGGAGTTCAGCGACAGCGTGTTTATGCGGGTGATCAAGGAGAGCCTGTGGCAGGAGCTGGCGGACATTACCGACAAAACCCAGCTGGAGTGGCGCGAAGTGTTTAAAGACGTCAGCCACCACGGTGTGTATCACAGCGGCGAGGTGGTCGGCCTGGGCAATCTGGTGTGTGAGAAGTGTCACCATCACCTGGCGTTTTATACGCCGGAAGTGCTGCCGCGCTGCCCGAAGTGTGGACACGACCAGTTTCAGCGCCGGCCGTTTGAGCCTTGATCGCGCGGTCGCTCTCAACGGCGGCGTAGGGCGGATTTACTATGCCGCCCCGTTGGCAGTTGCTGCTGGGGGACGCATGACCTCGATACGCGTCTGACCCGCTTGTTCCGCGGGGGCGGTTTTGACAGATGAAATGGCGACGGCCATAGTTTATTGGCTCCGTGCCTGAGAATTTCACTGTCGAAACTGAGGAATCTGAGATGCTGGCTGATAATGGTATTCATAGCGATCCGACGGAAACCTGGCGTATTGATTACCCTGAAACCGGTGAGACCGATATCACGTTTTCGACGCTGTTGCCGGGGTGGATCAATGGCTACCTGAATGCGGCCGACTTTCCTGATTTTACCCAGCTTATCCCTCCGCCACCGGCGGACGATCCTCAGGCCATATTATTGGATCTGCATAATTACCAGCGCGTGAAGTATGGCAGCTGCCGGCGCCACCTTGAGCGTTCGCAGACGGATCAGGATTTGTCGTGGGAAAATCTTGGCAGACAGTACGCCGAGGCCTTGGAGATAGCGATTTCCCGTGAAAATACCCCGTGCCTGCATTTGCTATTGAACCGGTTGCTGACCGATGCCGCCGTTGCCGTGTATCCGCTCAAGAAGCGCTTTGCCCGCCGTCGGCCGCGGGCCGACGGCAAAGAGCGAGACTCCTATCCTTCCGGCCATGCGGTGACCAGTATGCTATGGGCATTGACCCTCTCGTCTATCCTGCCGGAGAAGGCGACCGGCATTTACCAACGTTCGCTGGAGTTCGGCGCCGGCAGAGTGATTTGCCAGGCGCATTGGTACAGCGATATTCAGGTGGGCTATCTGGTGGCTTCTTTTCTGTTCGGCGTGCTCCAGACCAAGGCGGATTATCTCCGGCAAAGGGGCAAGGCAAGGGATGAGATTGTTGATGTGCGGATTTAAGCGCTGCTGTGAGTGCCGGAAGATGCCGCTGTTTGGCTGTCAGTTTTGGAGGCGCTGACATTATCAACGGCCCACAAATTTTGGGCCGTTCTGGCAGCACCTTTAATAAAGAGGCGTGGCTTGCAGCTTGCCGTTGAGGCGCCATAGCGAAAAACTCGCGCCGTATATCCGGGCAGAGGGTTGAACGCCCCGTTTCTTTTTCTCGGGTGATTCCAGGATAACCATAAAGTTATAGGCTTTTCCCGCTGCAAATGCATAACCGAAATCAGTAACGCATCGTTCTGCTGACGCGATCACCGCCAGTCCGTATTTTTCTAACGTATTGTTATCGTTGCCGATTTCATTAATACGTATCGTTACGATCTGTTCATCCGCTTCGGGCTGAACAATAACGCACACCTTGTTTGCCACGGTAGTGACCGGCGCTTTATAGTGCTTTGGCCTTGGATCGTTGAGGTGCATACAGCCGGTAAGTAACAGTAGTGGTATAGCGATGACCAAAATCCTTTTCATTATGCTTACCTTTTTTTCAGAAACTGATTGAGCACGAGTTCATATTTCATAATGATAAACCTATCACTTATGCCTTGAAAGTTAACGCCCCTATGTGTGAACTCTAGCCACGTTCGGTGCCCATACCTCTTTAGTAACCAATAATCGGCAATAATAGATGCTTGTTGTTCCATTGAATAATCTTTTAACGTTTTTTTTTCATTCAGCCTATATTTGTAATCTGCAGCCCAACTAAATAAACCACGCATTCTTACCCACATGCCCGTTTGATATTGCCAGACATGAGCCATCTCGTGAATAAAGGTGAGTTGGTCACCTAAGTCTGCCATTGAAAAATCTGGTTTATAAAGTTCTTTTCTAAACCATAATTCACCATTTGGCGCCATCGCGGTATGGCTGGCCTGCAGGCCAAAGGGCAGGTAGCTGTCGCAGTGAACCCTTACGGTATTATAAATAATTGAGTTGCCAAATATTGAACGGGCTAATATTACTTCGCCAAGCGTCAGCGGACGGGTAATACCTTCCTGTATCTCTGTTGTTTGCTCCATTCCTGGGACTCCCTGTCCAGAATAAAAGCGGATAAAACTATTTATCTTCCGTGGCGTCAATAGCGGAACGCGTTAGCTGTTTTTGATTTTGCGACGCAAATAGCAAGCCGGGCCGCATTATCGGCCCGGTTAAAGACGGCTATTTATTTTTCGCCGTTCTGGCGGCAGGAATAACGCGTCAGGCAGTCAAGCAATAGCGCGATAAAACCGTCCCGGTCAATATCGGTCAGCACCTGCACGTTGGGCGCATTACCGCTTTGCTGCAGATCGTCCATCACGGTTTGCCCCAGGGTATATTCGCCCTTGGTTTCCACGCCGACCCAGCGTTCGCGGCTGTCAAACAGCTGCGGCGCCAGCAGCCAGGCGATGGTGCACGGATCATGCATCGCGGCGCCCGGCAGTCCGCGCGGGTGGTTGAGGTACATCGGCAGGTAGAAGTCGAGCATTTCGGCCACCGCCTGCGCTACCGGGTTGGCGATGGCGCGGATGCGTTCCGCCTCCTGCGGCAGCACAAACGCCTGATGGGTCACGTTGAGTCCCGCCATGGTCAGCGGCACGCCGGACTGCAGGACCATTTGCGCCGCTTCCGGATCGACGTAGATATTAAACTCGGCCACCGGCGTGGCGTTGCCGCCATGCAGCGCGCCGCCCATAAAGACGATGCGCTCGATGCGCGGTTTGAGTTCGGGATGCTGCGCCAGCAGCAGGGCGATATTGGTCATCGGCCCGGTGACCACCAGCGTGATCGGCTCCGGGCTGGTGCGCAGCAGGCCGGCGATCAGTTCAACCGCGCTGTGCGGCGCCGGCTCGATACCCGGCGTCGGCAGGCGGGTGTGGCCCATGCCGGTGCTGCCGTGTACGTGCTCTGCAATCACCAGCTCGCGCAGCAGCGGTTTGGCGGCGCCGGCGGCCACCGGTATATCTTCCCGCTGCATCAGCGTCAGCAGGCCGAGGGCGTTATGCAGGGTTTTCTCCGGCGTCTGGTTGCCGGCGGAGGTGGTGATGGCCTTGACGTCCAGCTGCGGCGCGCGTAGCGCCATCGCCAGCGCAATGGCGTCATCAAGTCCGGGGTCGCAATCGATAATAATAGGGCGTGGCATCGTGTTCTCTCTGCTCTTGTGGATTTACCTCGAGCATCGGATCAAAGCGGTCGGGAAACAAGGACTTTTCATGCGCCCCGGTCGGGGCGCATGGGGCGGATCAGTGCAGGATTTTTGCCAGGAAGTCTTTGGCGCGCTCGGACTGCGGGTTGTTAAAGAACTCATCCTTATCACGGTCTTCAACGATTTTACCTTCATCCATAAAGATAACCCGGTTGGCCACCTTGCGGGCGAAGCCCATTTCGTGGGTGACCACCATCATGGTCATGCCTTCCTGCGCCAGCTCGACCATCACGTCCAGCACCTCGTTGATCATCTCCGGATCCAGCGCCGAGGTGGGTTCATCAAACAGCATGGCGATCGGATCCATACACAGCGCACGGGCGATCGCCACGCGCTGCTGCTGGCCGCCGGAAAGCTGCGCCGGATATTTGTCCGCGTGGGCGGTCAGCCCGACGCGTTTAAGCAGCGCCTGACCCTTTTCACGCGCCGCCGCCTTGTCGCGCTTGAGCACTTTGACCTGCGCCAGGATCAGGTTTTCGATGATCGACAGGTGCGGGAACAGTTCAAAATGCTGAAACACCATGCCGACTTTGGCGCGCAGCTGCGCCAGATTGGTGGATTTCAGGTTGACCTGGGTGTCGTTGACGCGGATTTCTCCCTGTTGGATCGGCTCCAGCCCGTTAACGGTTTTGATCAAGGTCGACTTGCCTGAGCCTGAAGGACCGCAGACCACGACTACCTCGCCTTTTTTTACTTCTGTGGAGCAGTCGGTCAGCACTTGGAAGTGACCGTACCACTTGGAAACATTTTTCAGGGAAATCATCAAACAGTCCTTTTCTTCAAATAGCTTACCAGCGCCGAGGCGGCAATGCTGATGACAAAGTAGACAAAGCCGGCGAACAGGATCATTTCCACCTGCGTACCGTCACGTTCGCCGATGGTCGAAGCAGTACGGAAGAAGTCAGCCAGGCTCAGTACGTAAACCAGCGACGTATCCTGGAACAGTACGATACCCTGCGTCAGCAGCAGCGGCACCATGGCGCGGAACGCCTGCGGCAAAATCACCAGCTGCATCGACTGCCAGTGGCTCATGCCCAGCGCCAGCGCCGCGGAGGACTGGCCGCGCGATACGCTCTGGATCCCCGCGCGGATAATCTCCGAGTAGTAGGCGGCCTCGAACAGCGAAAAGGCTACCATAGCCGAGATCAGACGAATATCGGTTTGCGGCGACAGCCCAAGAACCTTTTGTAATAAGCTAGGCACCACCAGATAGAACCACAGCAGCACCATCACCAGCGGCACCGAGCGGAACAGGTTGACGTAGAGCGTGGCGAACCAGCTGATTGGCTTAAAAGGGGACAGGCGCATTACCGCCAGCAGCGTACCCCAGATGATGCCGAAAATAATCGCCGTGACGGTGATTTTCAGGGTGACTACCATGCCTTGCAGCAGGTAGGGGAAGCTTGGCACAATCGATGCCCAGTCAAATTCGTACATTATTTGCTCCCCATATTGCCGGGCAACTGCACTTTACGTTCCACCATGCGCATGATCAGCATAATGACCGCGTTGATGCCGATATAGGCCAACGTAATTGCAGTGAATGATTCATAGGCGTGTGCGGAGTAGTCCAACAGTTTGCCGGCCTGAGCGGCCATATCCACCAGGCCAATGGTGGAGGCGATCGCCGAGTTTTTCACCAGGTTCAGCATTTCCGAGGTCATCGGCGGAACGATCACCCGGTAGGCGTTCGGCAGCAGCACGTAGCGGTAGGTTTGCGGCAGCGTCAGCCCCATCGCCAGCCCGGCGGCCTGTTGCCCGCGCGGCAGGGATTGGATCGCGGCGCGCACCTGCTCGCAGACGCGGGCGGCGGTAAACAGCCCCAGGCACAGCATGGAGGAGACAAAAAACTGTACGTTCGGGTCGAGCTCGGTTTTAAACCACATGCCGATATCGGGCGGCAGCAGTTCCGGCACCACCAGATACCAGGTAAAGAACTGTACGATCAGCGGTACGTTGCGAAACAGCTCAACGTAGACGGTGCCGATGCCGGACAGGAAACGGTTGGGCACGGTGCGCAGAATACCGAACAGCGAACCGACGAAGAAAGCGATGATCCATGCGCAGACGGAGAGGGCGACCGTTACCTGAAAGCCGGACCAGATCCAACCCAGGTAGGTGGTATTGCCGAACGGCGCCTGCTGCAGGAAGATTCCCCAGTTCCAATCTATTGACATAAAAAACTCCGATAAGCAGATCTGTCCGCCGCCGCTCACGCCGCCGGGTAAGGGCGCGCGTCCGGCAGGGGATGAAACATTGACGGCTGTCTGACGCCGGGCGCGGCGGCCAGTTAGGCTGGCTCATCGGTGCGCGCCGGCGTCGGAGAAAAATCCGGCAGGGGAACGGCCTGCCGGATACCTGTCTGTCCCGCCGTCAACGGGCGGGGCCGGCGTTGCCGCCGTTCCCGCTTTGTTGTTATTAGTTCAGAACCTTATCGTTAGGCGCTTTGAACAGCTGCTTCATATCGTCGGACAGCTCAAAGTTCATATTCAGATTTTTTGGCGGGATAGGCTGTTTAAACCACTTATCAAACCATTTGGCGGCTTCGCCGGAGGTTTGCGCCTGAGCAATGGTGTCATCAACCAGTTTTTTGAAGTCGGCGTCGTCTTTACGCATCATGCAGCCGTAGGCTTCTTTTGACTGCGGCGTGCCGATGATTTCCCACTGGTCCGGCTTTTTGGCTTTGGCGCGTTCGCCGGCCAGCAGCGCGTCATCCATCATAAACGCCACCGCGCGGCCGCTTTCCAGCGTGCGGAAAGAGTCGCCGTGGTCTTTGGCGCTGATGATGCGCATTTTCATTTTGTCCTTGTCGTTCAGCTTGTTCAGCAGCACTTCGGAGGTGGTGCCGGAGGTGACCACCACCGGTTTGCCGGCCAGGTCCTTGAAGTCTTTCACTTCGGAGCCTTTTTTCGCCAGCAGACGGGTGCCGACGATAAAGATGGTATCGGAGAAGGCGGCCTGTTTCTGGCGTTCGAGGTTATTGGTGGTGGAGCCGCATTCGAAGTCATAGGTGCCGTTCTGCAGCAGCGGAATACGGTTCTGCGAGGTAATAGGCAGCAGTTTCACTTTAAGATCGGGGGCGTTAAGTTTTTTCTTGATGGCCTCGACGATTTGGTCTGAGTAGGTCTGAGAATAGCCCACCACTTTCTGCTGGTTGTCGTAATAGGAGAAAGGAACTGAAGATTCACGGTGACCGACAACGATCACGCCGTTGTCTTTGATTTTCTTCAGCGTGCCGGTTAATTCTTCCGCGTGGGCTACGCTGCCTGCCATCCCAATCAGCAGTAACGATAACGCCAGTTTACGCATGTGCATGGTCCAACTCCTTGCTGTTGTGGTGGTTCTGACGAAAGCGCGTCAGAGTGAAAATGGTTATTTATTGCTCACATTATAAAGATAGTCTTAGAACAGATTACCGTTAGAAAATAGCCGATTGTGAACAAAATGAAACCAATATGTTTCGTAATTTGAGACATCACGCGCACCAAATAGAGGCAATAAAACCCGGCGGCACCGTTATGGTGCGGCGGATTTACCAGGCCGCGTGATCTCAGCTAATGCTGCCGCGCAGGGCAGGAGAAATAAAGCAAGGAGCATGCCAGGAGGGGAGGCGGAGCGGAAGAAAAAGGGGACGCGCGGCGGCGTCCCCGTAAAGCAGATTAGCGGCGGCGCAGGCCGAACAGCAGCGCCAGGCCGCCCAGCAGCGCGGTAATCACCCACAGCGGCAGCGCGCCGAAGCGGGCGTACGGCGTGATGCCGGTGGTTGGCGTTACCTTCACCTCCAGCACCTGACGGGTAAACTGCGGGATCTCGGCAATGACGTCGCCGGTTGGCCCAACCGCGGCGGTGACGCCGTTATTGGTGCTGCGCAGCAGCGGCCGCCCCAGCTCCAGGGCGCGCATGCGCGCCATCTGGAAGTGCTGCCACGGACCGATGGAGTGGCCGAACCAGGCATCGTTGGAGATGGTCAGCAGGAAGTTGGTATCCGGGCGGAAGTTGTCGCGCACCTGTTGGCCGAGCACGATTTCATAGCAAATCGCCGCCGTCAGATCGTAGCCCTGCACCTTGATCGGCGACTGGACGTAATCGCCGCGGCTGAAAGAGGACATCGGCAGATCGAAGAACGGCGCCAGCGGCCGCAGCAGCGTTTCCAGCGGTACAAACTCGCCGAACGGCACCAGGTGATGCTTGTTGTAACGGTCGGCGGCCGGGTAGCGGTACGGCGCCTGTTCACCCAGCACGATGACGCTGTTGAAGTATTCCGTCCCCTGCCGGGTGGCGCGGGCGTCCACGATGCCGGTAATCAGGCTGCTGTGTTTGGCGCGCACCAGATCGTCCATCATGGTCAGGAAACCGTTCTGGTTGCTTTCCACGTCAGGAATGGCCGACTCCGGCCAGATAATGATCGGCGCCTTGCCCACATAAGGGCGGGTGGCGTCCAGATAGGCCTGCAGCGTGCTGACCAGCGCCTGCGGGTCCCACTTCAGCGACTGGGCGATATTGCCCTGCACCATGGCGACGTTAACCGCCTTATCGGGCTGCGGGGTAAACCAGTGCAGCTGACGCAGCGGCCACGGCAGCAGCAGCATGGCGACGGCGATAACCGCCGGCAGGATGCGGCGGCGCGCGACGGCGTACACCAGCAGGCCGCTGAGCGACATCAGCACCAACGTGATGCTGTCGACGCCCAGCAGCGGCGCCAGCCCCTTCAGCGGACCGTCGATCTGGCTGTAGCCGAACTGCAGCCAGGGGAAGCCGGTCAGCACCCAGCCGCGCAGGAATTCGGTAACCTGCCACAGCGCCGGGGCGGCGATCGCCAGCCGCAGCCAGTGGGTGCGCGGCCAGAGGCGCGTCAGCAGGCCGGCAAACAGCCCGGTGTACAGCGACAGGTAGGCGGCAAGCAGCACCACCAGGAAGATATTGACGGCGAACGGCATTCCGCCGAAGTCGGCGATGCTGACGTAGACCCAGTTGACGCCGCTGCCAAACAGCCCCATTCCCCACAGAAAGCCGAGCAGCGCCGATTGGCGCACGCTGCGGTCAAGCGTGACCGCCAGCAGCCCGCACAGGGAAACGATGGCCGCCGGCCAGATATCATAAGGGGAGAACGCCAGCGTGCCGCAGGCGCCGGTCAACAGCGCCAGCAGGGCGCGAACCCGCTGGCGATCGAATAAAGAGGCGTTGGCCATGTGAAATTTAGTCTTCCAGTTTCGGTTGCGGAGCGTTGTCCGGAATTTTTACATGAACCTGGATGATACGTCGACTGTCGGCCATGGCAACTTTAAACAGGTAACCTTCGATTTCAATGGTTTCCCCGCGGGTTGGCAGATGGCCGAAGGCCTGCATGATCAGGCCGCCGATGGTATCGACCTCATCATCGCTGAAGTGGGTATCGAAGGCCTCGTTGAAGTCTTCAATCGCGGTCAGCGCGCGCACGGTGTACATATGGCGGCTGAGCTGGCGGATATCACGATCTTCCTCATCGTCATATTCGTCTTCGATTTCACCGACAATCAGTTCCAGAATGTCTTCAATGGTCACCAGACCGGAAACGCCGCCGAACTCGTCGATGACGATCGCCATATGGTAACGCTGGGAGCGGAACTCCTTCAGCATGCGGTCGACCCGCTTGCTTTCCGGCACCACCACCGCCGGGCGCAGTACCCGATCGATGCTGAACGGCTCGGACTCCGCGCGCATAAATGGCAGCAGGTCCTTGGCCATCAGGATGCCTTCAATATGGTCTTTGTCTTCGCTGATCACCGGGAAGCGCGAGTGGGCGGAGTCGATGATCACATCCAGGCACTCTTCCAGCGACTGATTACGTTTGAGCGTAATCATCTGGGAGCGGGGGATCATGATATCGCGCACCCGCTGTTCGGCGATATCCATCACCCCTTCCAGCATATCGCGGGTATCGGGGTCGATCAGATCGTTCTGTTCGGAGTCGCGGATCAGTTCAACCAGATCGTCACGGTTTTTTGGTTCACCGTGGAATAACTGGTTAAGGAGCAGGGTAAAGAACCCCTTCTTGCTACTGGGGCTGTCGTTGCTTTGAGAATTGTCGTCGCTCATGGCGTTTTAGTTAATATCACTCATGTCAGAGTAAGGGGTTAGCGACAGCCCCGCGGGCGGGGCTGTGGGGTAATCAGCTAACGTCAAGTGGGATCTTTTTCCGCCAGATAGGGGTCGGGATAGCCCAGCCCCTGCATGATGTCGGTTTCCAAAGATTCCATTTCTTCGGCTTCATCATCGTCGATGTGGTCATACCCTAGCAGATGAAGGCAGCCGTGAACAACCATATGCGCCCAGTGGGCCTCCAGCGCCTTGCCCTGTTCGCTGGCTTCCTGCTCAACCACCTGCCGGCAGATGATCAAATCGCCCAGCAGCGGCAGTTCAATGCCCGGCGGCGCTTCAAACGGGAAGGAGAGCACGTTGGTCGGTTTATCCTTGCCGCGGTAGGTCAGGTTCAACTCATGGCTTTCCGCCTCGTCCACCAGACGGATAGTGACCTCCGACTCGGGCTGAAACTGCGGCAGCACGCTGTCCAGCCAACGCTGGAACGCGGCTTCGTCAGGCAGGCCGGCGGTGTTTTCACAGGCAATTTGCAAATCGAGAATGACCTGGCTCATGGCGTCTCCTGCTCGGAGGCCAGCTGCGCCTCGCGCTTGCGCTGTTCCGCGAGCGCCTCTTTGCGCTTCTGCTCTTCGGCTTCCCAGGCTTCATAGGCGATGACCACGCGCGCCACCACCGGGTGACGCACTACGTCTTCGCTGTGGAAGAAGTTAAAGCTGATCTCTTCCACCGCGGACAGCACTTCCACCGCGTGGCGCAGGCCGGATTTCTGGTTACGCGGCAGGTCGATCTGCGTCACGTCGCCGGTAATCACCGCTTTGGAGTTGAAGCCGATGCGCGTCAGGAACATCTTCATCTGTTCGATGGTGGTGTTCTGGCTCTCATCGAGAATGATAAAGGCGTCGTTCAGGGTGCGGCCGCGCATATAGGCCAGCGGCGCGACCTCAATCACGTTGCGTTCGATCAGCTTCTCGACGCGTTCAAAGCCCAGCATTTCAAACAGGGCGTCGTACAGCGGACGCAGGTAAGGGTCGACCTTCTGGCTGAGATCTCCGGGCAGGAAGCCGAGCTTTTCACCCGCTTCTACCGCCGGACGGGTCAGCAGAATGCGGCGCACTTCCTGCCGCTCCAGCGCATCGACCGCGGCGGCCACCGCCAGATAGGTTTTACCGGTACCGGCCGGGCCGATGCCGAAGGTGATGTCGTGGTCGAGAATATTGGCGATGTACTGCGCCTGGTTCGGCGTGCGTGGTTTCACCATGCCGCGTTTGGTTTTGATGTTCACCGCTTTGCCGTAGTCCGGCACGCTGTCGGCAACCTGTTCCAGTACGCGGCTCTCTTTGATCGCCAGATGGATCTGTTCCGGGTCGATATCGGGGATCACGCCGCGGATCGGCGCCGTGTCCACGTACAGGTGACGCAGAATATCGGCGGCGGCCACCACGCAGGGGTTTTTACCGACCAGTTTAAACCGGTTGTCACGGCGGCTGATTTCAATCCCCAGCCGGCGTTCGAGCTGTTTGATATTGTCATCAAACGGGCCGCACAGGCTGAGCAAACGCTGATTGTCTGCGGGCTCTAACAGAATTTCTTGTGTTGCGACGTTCAAACTATTCCTCTAGGTCACATCGGGCCTGTTGATGTCACGTTGCGCGTACGGGACGCGCGCGTTCAGGGCAAAACCTGAGTCATCTCTATCCGGCATCATACTTCCGGCAGCGCTGCCGAAGTCAGACGGATATACGATGAATTATTCATGGTGCGCGGCGAGCGCGCAAGTTTACCCCTGATCTATCTGTGCGCCAGCGCAGGAATTCAAGGGGAAATCATGAAAAATGCGACCCACTTCGCCGCGTAAGCGGGTGGCCGCAAAATAAAACAGCCGGGCAAACGCCCGGCCAGGTTACGCTCATTGCAGGTGATCGCGCTGACGAGTATTAAGGCTGGTAGCTGCCGACGCCCAACTCATCTTCTTTACGGGTGCGGGCGATCACCGACTGCGGAGATTCGTGCACGCGCAGATCCATCTGCTGTTCGGTGCGCACCACGACGCCGCGCAGCGAGTTGGCCAGCACCTCGGTAATCTCTACGTCGACAAACTGGCCGACCATATCCGGCGTGCCTTCGAAGTTGACCACCCGGTTGCACTCGGTGCGGCCCGCCAGCTCCATCACGTTCTTGCGCGAGGTGCCTTCAACCAGGATGCGTTGTACGGTGCCCAGCATGCGGCGGCTGAACTGACGCGCCTGCTGGCTGAGGCGATCCTGCAGAATATACAGGCGCTGTTTTTTCTCTTCTTCGCTGACGTCGTCCACCATATCGGCGGCCGGCGTGCCGGGGCGCGATGAGTAGATAAAGCTGAAGCTGGTGTCGAAGTTGACCTCGGCAATCAGGTTCATGGTCTGCTCGAAGTCGGCCTGCGATTCGCCCGGGAAGCCGATGATAAAGTCGGAGCTGAGCTGGATATTGGGCCGCACCTTGCGCAGCTTGCGGATAATCGCCTTATATTCCAGCGCGGTATGCGCGCGCTTCATCATGGTCAGAACGCGGTCGGAACCGCTCTGTTACCGGCAGGTGCAGATGGCTGACCAGCTCCGGCGTGTCTTCATACACCGCGATGATGTCGTCGGTGAACTCGATCGGATGGCTGGTGGTGAAACGGATGCGGTCAATGCCGTCGATGGCCGCCACCAGGCGCAGCAGTTCGGCGAAGGTGCAGATATCGCCGTCGTAGGTGGCGCCGCGGTAGGCGTTGACGTTCTGGCCCAGCAGGTTGACCTCGCGCACCCCTTGCGCCGCCAGCTGCGCGACTTCGAACAGGATATCGTCGCTCGGGCGGCTGACTTCTTCGCCGCGGGTGTACGGCACCACGCAGAAGGTGCAGTATTTGTTGCAGCCTTCCATGATGGAGACAAAGGCGGTCGGGCCTTCGGCGCGCGGCTCCGGCAGGCGGTCGAACTTCTCGATTTCCGGGAAGCTGATATCGACGATCGGGCTGCGGGTGCCCTGCACGTGGTTAATCATCTCCGGCAGGCGGTGCAGCGTCTGCGGCCCGAAAATAACGTCGACGCAGGGCGCGCGCTGGCGAATGTGGTCGCCTTCCTGCGAGGCGACGCAGCCGCCGACGCCGATAATCAGATCGGGATTCTTCTCTTTTAACTGCTTCCAGCGGCCCAACATAGCGAAAACTTTTTCCTGCGCTTTCTCGCGGATTGAGCAGGTATTCAGCAGCAGCACGTCCGCC
Source organism: Serratia rubidaea (assembly GCA_901472405.1). GTDB lineage: Bacteria > Pseudomonadota > Gammaproteobacteria > Enterobacterales > Enterobacteriaceae > Serratia_B > Serratia_B rubidaea. The sequence goes on from LR590463.1 coordinate 1,221,166, forward strand.
TCTTCGGCGTTTTCCGGTCCATTGGTAACCGTGCGTGCTTCCCAGTAAGTCTGCCATTTTGGATGAATCGTATTCATTCATCTGACAGCCCCAGGTTTTGATATGTAGTTTCTTGGTCATCGAATAGCCATTATCAGTGCGAAGCGAAATTAAGCTGCATTATACCCGAATCACTCAGGCTGCAGGGAGACGGCAACGCAGCGAGCGTCCCGCGCGCGGCTGCCGTGAGCCTGCGCCTTGCTTACGACGGGAATAGCGACATTGCAGAAGGGGCATTGTAAACACTTGCCGCGGCGGTGACCAGCGCGGGGAAAATCTCCTGTGACCTGAAGCCGGATGAAAAATCCGGTACACTAAGGGGCAATACGCCGCGCAGGATAGGGCGGCGCTCACCAACCAACAAGCATAACCAACATGAAGACTTCTCAAACAGGGTACGACGTCGCCGTAGTCGGCGGCGGCATGGTCGGCGCGGCCGCCGCGCTCGGGCTGGCGCAGGCCGGTTTTCGCGTGGCGCTGCTGGAGCATCAGGCGCCGGCGGCGTTTGAACCGCACAGCGCGCCGGATCTGCGGATTTCCGCCATTGGCTGCGCCTCGGTGGCTCTGTTGAAACAGCTGGGCGCCTGGCCGGCGCTGGCGCAGATGCGTTCGGCGCCGTACCGCCGGCTGGAAACCTGGGAGTGGGAGTCGGCGCGGGTGGCGTTCGACGCCGCCGAGCTGGGCCTGCCCGAGCTTGGGTTTATGGTGGAGAACCGTCTGCTGCAGCTGGCGCTGTGGCAGCAGCTGCAGCACTGCGACACGCTGACGCTGCACTGTCCGGCCAGGCTGCAGGCGCTGCGGCGTGAGGATGAGGCGTGGCGGCTGGCGCTGGACGACGGTGAAACGCTGACGGCGCGGCTGGTGGTCGGCGCCGACGGCGCGCACTCGCAGGTGCGCAAGCTGGCGGATATCGGCGTCAGCGGCTGGCAGTATCGTCAGTCCTGCATGCTGATCACCGTGCAGACCGGCGCGCCGCAGCAGGACGCCACCTGGCAGCAGTTTTTCCCTTCCGGCCCGCGCGCCTTCCTGCCGCTGTATGACGACTGGGCCTCGCTGGTGTGGTACGACAGCCCGCAGCGCATCCGCCAGCTGCAAAGTATGCCGATGGCGCAGCTGGAGCAGGAGATTACCGCGGCGTTTCCGGCGCGGCTCGGTGCCGTGAAGGCGCATGCCGCCGGCTCCTTCCCGCTGGTGCGCCGCCATGCCCAGCGTTACGTCCTGCCGGGGCTGGCGCTGGTCGGCGATGCGGCGCACACCATCAACCCGCTGGCCGGGCAGGGGGTTAACCTGGGCTACCGCGACGTTGACGCGTTGCTGAATGTCCTGCTGGAGGCGCGTGATCAAGGAGAGGAGTGGGCAAGCGAGGCGGTGCTGCAGCGCTATCAGCGCCGGCGCCGCGCCGACAACCTGCTGATGCAGAGCGGGATGGATCTGTTCTATACCGCCTTCAGCAACCGCCTGGCGCCGCTCGGCGTGGCGCGCAACCTGGCGCTGATGGCCGCCGAACGCGCCGGTGGGTTGAAACAGAAGGCGCTGAAGTATGCGCTGGGGTTATAAGCTGCCGGGCAGTCGCCGCGCAGCGTGAGCAACAGAAGGTCGGGACGCCCGGCCTTTTTCTTTGTTTGCGTGTGGAAGAGCAGAAAAGCAAAAAGCCCAACGAAGTGGGCTTTTCTAAAATGTGGCTGGGGTACGAGGATTCGAACCTCGGAATGCTGGAATCAGAATCCAGTGCCTTACCGCTTGGCGATACCCCAATTGTGAAAGCAATTTAGCAATGGTGGCTACGACGGGATTTGAACCTGTGACCCCATCATTATGAGTGATGTGCTCTAACCAGCTGAGCTACGTAGCCGCGCTAAATATTGCTTTATCGACTTGCAGGTTGTTTGTATGGCTGGGGTACCTGGATTCGAACCAGGGAATGCCGGTATCAAAAACCGGTGCCTTACCGCTTGGCGATACCCCAACAACCGTTACAAATCTTTCCTGCTTACCGCCTTCTCAGAGAGAAGATGGCTGGGGTACCTGGATTCGAACCAGGGAATGCCGGTATCAAAAACCGGTGCCTTACCGCTTGGCGATACCCCATCAGCAGAGCCGACGACGATGAAGAGAGTGGTGCGGGAGGCGAGACTTGAACTCGCACACCTTGCGGCGCCAGAACCTAAATCTGGTGCGTCTACCAATTTCGCCACTCCCGCAAAAAAGATGGTGGCTACGACGGGATTCGAACCTGTGACCCCATCATTATGAGTGATGTGCTCTAACCAGCTGAGCTACGTAGCCATCTTTTTTCGCGCTACCTTCATCGGCGTTGCGGGGCGCATTATGCGTATATGACCGATTTGCGTCAACAAGTTTTTTGCCGAAAAAGCGTTGCAGGCTGCCGTTTGTCTGGGTTGTGAACAGTATGGCGATAAAATCGGCAATTCATTCAATTTATGGTTTAAAACATCAACAAAAAGGCGAACCCGCAGGTTCGCCGTCGTATTGATCTATAGCGGTTTACTGATAGGCGGACTGGTGCACGCCGACGGCGCGGCCGGACGGATCGTCCATTTTTTTGAATGATTCATCCCACTCAATCGCCTTGGCTGATGAACAGGCCACCGACGGGCCGCCCGGCACGCACTCGGCGGCGCTTGGCAGCGGGAACAGCTCTTCAAAAATCTCACGGTACAGGTAGCCTTCTTTCGAGGTCGGCGTGTTGTACGGGAAGCGGAAACGTGCGGTTTCGAGCTGTTGGTCGCTGATTTGCTGCGCAGCCACCTCTTTTAAGGTGTCAATCCAGCTGTAGCCCACGCCGTCGGAGAACTGCTCTTTCTGGCGCCAGGCCACGCTGGCCGGCAGATAGGATTCGAAACACTCGCGGATAATGTGTTTTTCCATTTTGCCGTTGCCGCACATTTTATCCTGCGGGTTGATGCGCATCGCCACGTCGAGGAATTTCTTGTCGAGGAACGGTACGCGCGCCTCAACGCCCCAGGCGGACATCGCCTTGTTGGCGCGCGCGCAGTCGAACATATGCAGCGCCAGCAGTTTACGCACCGTCTCGTCGTGGAACTCGCGCGCGTCCGGCGCCTTATGGAAGTAAAGGTAGCCGCCGAACACTTCGTCGGCCCCTTCGCCGGACAGCACCATCTTGATGCCCATCGCCTTGATCTTGCGCGACATCAGATACATCGGCGTCGAGGCGCGGATGGTGGTGACGTCGTAGGTTTCAATGTGGTAAATCACGTCGCGGATGGCGTCCAGACCTTCCTGCACGGTGAAGTGAATTTCATGGTGCACGGTGCCGAGGTGGTTGGCCACCTCCTGCGCGGCGCGCAGATCCGGCGAACCTTGCAGGCCGACGGCGAACGAGTGCAGCTGCGGCCACCAGGCTTCGCTGCGCTCCTGATCTTCCACGCGGCGCGCGGCGTATTTTTTGGTGATGGCGGAAATCACCGACGAGTCCAGGCCGCCGGACAGCAGCACGCCGTAAGGCACGTCGGACATCAGGTGGCTTTTTACCGACTCTTCCAGCGCGTTGCGCAGCGCATTGGCGTCGGTGACGCTGTCTTTGACGCTGTCATAGTCAAACCAGTCGCGCTGGTAATATTGGCGGATCTCGCCGTCCTGGCTCCACAGGTAGCTGCCGGCGGGGAACTCTTTAATGGTGCGGCAGACCGGCACCAGCGCCTTCATTTCCGAGGCGACGAACAGGTTGCCGTGCTCATCAAAGCCCATATACAGCGGAATGATGCCGATATGGTCGCGGCCGATCAGGTAGGCGTCTTTTTCCGCGTCATACAGCGCGAAGGCGAACATCCCCTGCAGATCGTCGAGGAACGCCGGGCCCTTCTCCTGATACAGCGCCAGGATCACTTCACAGTCGGAGCCGGTCTGGAACTGATAGCGGTCGCTCAAGGCGTCGCGCAGCGTCTGGTGGTTGTAGATTTCGCCGTTTACCGCCAGAACGTGAGTATGTGCCGCGTTATACAGCGGCTGCGCGCCATTATTGACATCGACGATCGACAGGCGCTCATGCGCCAGAATAGCTTTATCGCTGGCGTAAATGCCGGACCAGTCCGGGCCGCGGTGGCGCATCAAACGAGACAGCTCGAGCGCTTTTTTACGCAGCTCAGCGGGATCGGACTTCAGATCGAGCACACCGAAAATAGAACACATACAAACTCTCCTAAACGACTTTTTCTGGGACTGTGATGTTGTTTTTTGCTGTTATACGCAGCCGGAAGCATGGCTGCGGGCTGTTTATGAAAATGCGCCAAAAGCGACGTCGGGCGCAAGCGTTTTCATATTCAGGGGAAAAATAGTTATTGGCGGGGTGCCAACTTTTAACGAATATTCATATTTAAGGCTTATTTTTTGATGAATCGTTAAATGAAGCGCGCTGTCGGTGGTTTTTTGGGCGCTCGGCGGCGGGAAAGATTAAGCATCAGACAGGTTACCGGCGCGGCGATGTTCGCCAGCCGGTAACCCGGGCGGGGAAATGCCGGGCGGGTTAACCGTTGCCGTGAATCAAGGCGCGATAGCGCGTGCTGAATTCCCAGGCGTAGGGCACGCCGCTTTTGCTTTTACCGTTGTCCCAGTTGATGGACCAGGTCATCAGCCCTTTGATTGACAGCGCTTTATCATCCAGACGCCGGAAGGCGTTGTAGACCGCCTGCGGGTCGACCACATAGCCGGTTGCGGCGGCGTCGACGTTGCTGGGCAGGCCGATGGCGAACTTGTCTGCGGGGATACGCGCAAAGCCGCGGGTGCCCGTTACCAGGCTTTCGGTCAGGTAAAACAGAAAGTCCTCTTTCATCGCGTCGTTGTTTTGCGTGATCCAGGCGCCGGCGCCGCCGTTGGCCTCGTCAACCCACAGGCCGTCGCCGCCCTGGTTATAGTATTGCGGCGCAATAAAGTCATACACGCCGTCGAGCGCGTTAATATAGTCCAGGTAGCTGCCGCCGGTGCGTAAATAGGGGAATTCCGGCGCCATGCTGATGATGAAGTTTTTCCCCTGCGCGGCGTAATGCGCCTTAACGCTTTTCAACGCGGCGGGCAGCACGGTTTTATTATTGGCGGCGCCAATCGCGGCCTGTTCCAGATCGATATCCAGCCCGTCAAAACCGTAGGTTTCCACCAGGCGGATAATCTCATCTTTCAGTTTCTCTTCGTCGCCGGTCTTCAGCTCAATATGCGCGTCGGCGCCGCCGAGGGAGATCAGCACCGCACGTCCCTGGCCGTTGAGCGTTTCGACCTGGCTGCGGAACGCTTCGTCCGTCAGGTTATACGGTTTGAACGTCGGAATGCCCTGGCCCTTCATAAAGGCGACGGCGATAACGTTATAGGCCTCGGGAATATCGGTCAGGTTCATATTGGCGAATTGCCCCTGCTGATAGCCGTCGCTGGCGCCCGCCTGCCAGTTATGCCAGAAACCCATCAGGATTTTTTTACCGCTGATATCCGGCATGGCATTGTTAACCATGGTTGCATTTATCTCACTCATCATAACCTCGTCATATTTTAGGGAAGGATTACGTGGCGCGCGGCGGCGATGGCCGGCCTGCGCGTAATGAAATAATGCGTGGTTTCACCGGCGGCAGAATGAAAGTTTTATCCGCGACAAATAAATAAAATTCAAGATGATGGCGGGGAAGAGCGGGAAGGGATACGGCGACGGGAACCCGCCGCCGCAGCGATCAGAACAGGTCGATATCGGCGACCGACGGGAAGATATAGGTCGGACGGAAAGGCATGCTTTCAATATCGTTCGGCGTAGAGACGCCGGACAGCACCAGAATCGTTTCCAGGCCGGCCTGGAAGCCGGCCAGAATGTCGGTGCGCAGGTTATCGCCGACGATCACCGTCTCTTCCGAGTGGGCCTGCATCTTGTTCAGCGCGGCGCGAATGATCCACGGGCTGGGCTTACCGACGTAAAACGGTTTACGGCCGGTGATCTTTTCGATCGGGGCGCACAGCGCGCCGCAGGCCGGCACAAAGCCGTGGCCGTGGGTATCCGGGTTGGTGGCGATAAAGCGCGCGCCGTTACTGACGAAGTAGGCGGCCTTGTGGATCATCTCCCAGTTGTAAGAGCGGGTCTCGCCGACGATCACAAAATCGGGGTTGATGTCGGTAATGGTGAAGCCGGCTTTATACAGTTCGTGAATTAACGCGCCTTCGCCCACCACATAGGCTTTTTTACCTTCCTGACGGCGCAGGAAATCGGCGGTGGCCATCGCCGAGGTATAGAACGCGCTTTCCGGCACGTCCAGACCGGCGGCGGCAAAGCGGTTGGCCAGATCCTGCGCGGTCTGCGACGGGTAGTTGGTCAGCACCACCAGCGGCATGCCCTGTTCCTGAATGCGCGCCAGAAAGCGGTCGGCGCCGGGAACGGCGGTATTGTCATGCATCAGTACGCCGTCGATATCACAGATTACGTTTTTAATCGTCATGGTGGGGGGATCTCATCAAGACGGCGGAGAGCGTGCTGCCCTCCGCCTGAAAATAGGGTCAGTTTTCCAGCAGGCGCTGCAGCAGCACGCCGTTGAGCATGGCGCGCTTGGCCAGGGCAAACGCGCCGATCGCCGAACGATGGTCAAGTTCCGACGTGACGACCGGCAGGTTTTTACGGAAATCTTTCAGTACCTGATTATTGATGCAGCTTTGTATCGCCGGCAACAGGACTTTATGCGCTTCGGTGATCTCGCCGGCGATCACCACTTTTTGCGGGTTAAACAGGTTGATGGCGATCGCCACCGCTTTGCCCAGGTAGCGGCCGACGTGGTCGATCACTTCGCCGGCCAGCAGGTCGCCGCGGTTGGCGGCCTTGCAAATGGCGTTGATGCCGCAGTCGTCCGGCGACAGCAGCTTGCTGGGGTAGCCCTGCGCCAGCAGCTGGCGCACCCGCTGTTCGATGGCGGCGTTGGCGGCAACGGTTTCCAGACAGCCGAAATTGCCGCAGTGGCAGCGTTCGCCGAGCGGGTCGATTTGAATATGGCCGATTTCGCCGACGTTGCCGTTATTGCCGAGGAAGATCTGGCCGTTAACGATAATGCCGGCGCCGGTGCCGCGGTGCAGCCGCACCAGAATGGAGTCTTCGCAGTCGCGCGTGGCGCCGAAGTAGTGCTCCGCCAGCGCCAGGCTGCGGATATCATGGCCGACGAAGCTGGTGACGTTGAAGCGCTGCTGCAGGTGCTCGACCAGCGGCCAGTTATCGACGCCGATATGCGGCATATAGCGCACGATGCCGTGGGAAGGATCGACCAGCCCGGGCAAGATCACCGAGATGGCGATCAGCTCGCGCAGCTTGCGCTGGTAGCTGGCGATAAACTGTTCGATAGCGTTGAACAGGGCGTTTTCCAGCGTTTCCTGCGTGCGTTCCGGCAGCGGGTAGTGCTCTTCGCCGAGCGATTTACCGCTCATGTCATACAGGGTGATGGTGGCGTCGTGACGGCCAAGGCGCACGGCGACGGTGTGAAACTGACGGGTTTCGCTGACGATGGAGATAGCGCGGCGGCCGCCGGTGGAGGCTTGCTGATCGACCTCTTTGATCAGCCCGCGCTCCAGCAGCTGGCGGGTAATTTTAGTCACGCTGGCGGGGGCTAGTTGGCTAAGTTCGGCGATTTGGATGCGCGAGATTGGCCCTTGCTGGTCAATCAGGCGGTATACCGCCGCGCCGTTAAGTTGTTTGACTAAATCTACGTTGCCGATCTGTGCCTGTCCGCCAGTGCTCATCAATAAAGTTACTCGCTGTCTGATTAAACCTCGTTACCGTTAACGAGCGTTTTGGTAATGGTGAAGTCGCGGGTAAAGGCGGTCAGGTTCGCCACTTTACCGGCTTCGATACTGCCCAGACGCTGGTCTACGCCGATGGCGCGCGCCGGATAGAGCGTGGCCATACGCAGGGCTTCATCCAGGGCGATGCCGACATGTTCCACGCTGTTCCGCACCGCTTCGATCATGGTCAGCGCAGAACCGCTCAGCGTGCCGTTCTCATCGACACACAGCCCGTCCCGATAGTATATGGTTTTACCGGCGAAAATAAATTGATCAATATCGGCGCCCGCCGGTGCGGTGGCGTCGGTGACCAGCACCAACTTATCACCTTTCAGGCGTTTAGCGTTACGGATACTCGCCCAGGCGACGTGATGACCGTCGGCGATAATCCCGGTATACACTTCCGGCGTATCGAAGATCGCGCCCATCAGCCCCGGCTCGCGGCCGGTGATGTACGGCATGGCGTTGTACAGGTGGGTGGCGAAGCTGATGCCGGCGGCAAAGCCGGTGCGCGCCTGCTCATAGGTGGCGTTGGAGTGGCCGGCGGAAACGATGATGCCGGCGTCGCGCAGCTGGGTGATAAAGTGCGGCTCCACCATTTCCGGCGCCAGCGTCACCTTGGTGATGACATCGGCGTTGGCGCACATATAGTCCACCATCTCTTTGTCCGCGCGGCGGATAAAGGCCGGGTTATGGGTGCCTTTTTTCTGCGGGCTGAGGTAAGGCCCTTCCAGGTGCAGGCCAAGCGCCTGATTGCGCCGTTTTTTCAGATAAGCGCGCATCACCTCGACGCTGTGCTTCATAAATTCGTCGCTGCTGGTGATCAGCGTCGGCAGGTAGCTGGTGCAGCCCGATTTTTCATTGGCGTGCTGCATGATCTCCAGCGTCTCCTCGGAGATGGCCTCCAGCGCGTCGTTAAACTGGACGCCGCCGCAGCCGTTCAGCTGAACATCAATAAAACCGGGGGCCAACAGGGCGCCGCCCAGGTCGCGCGTTTCGATGCCGGCCGGCAGTTCGGCCAGCGGGCAAACGCGTTCAATCAGGCCGTCGGCGATCACTACCGCATGGTCATCAAGCACGTCGTGGCCGGTGTAAATACGGCCGTGGATTAAAGCGAACATGTAGCCCCCTACAAACAAAAAATTAAAGATTCTTCACGCTTTCCGCTTCCAGTTCACGGAAGTACTTAACGGTTTTAACCTTCAGCTCCATGGTGGACGGCTCGTCGCATACCACGATGGCTTTGGCGTGCAGCTGCAGACAGCTGATGGTCCACATATGGTTGACGTTGCCTTCTACCGCCGCCTCCAGCGCCTGCGCCTTGGCGTGGCCGGTCACCAGAATCATCACTTCTTCCGCATCCAGCAGCGTACCGACGCCGACGGTCAGGGCGTATTTCGGCACCTGGCTGACGTCGCCGCCGAAGAAGCGCGAGTTGGCGATGCGGGTATCTTCGGTCAGCGTTTTGATACGGGTGCGGGACGCCAGCGAAGAGGCCGGCTCATTAAAGGCGATATGGCCGTCAATTCCCACGCCGCCCATAAACAGGTTAATTTTGCCGTAGGCTTTGATTTTCTCTTCATAGCGGCGGCATTCGGCGTCGACGTCTGGTGCGTTACCGTTCAACAGATTGATATTTTCACGCGGGATATCAACGTGATCAAAGAAATTACGGTACATGAAGGTATGATAGCTTTCCGGGTGCTCCTGCGGCAGGCCAACATATTCATCCATATTGAACGTCACAACGTGCTTAAAGCTTACTTCACCTGCTTTGTGCATCGCAATCAGATGTTTGTAGGCTTCCAGCGGCGTGCCGCCGGTCGGCAGGCCCAGCACGAACGGACGTTCCGCCGTCGGGTTGAAGGCATTGATGCGTTGTACGATATGGCGGGCGGCCCATTTGCCTACTTGTGCGGTATCTTTCAGTGGGATAAGTCTCATCATACACCTCTTGGGTAAGTAAACTATGGCTATACTGATCGAGCCCTGACAGAAGGCTTAAGCCTAATCCAGCTTTATCGTTTCTGCGTTGGGGTGCCTCAGTATCGATTTTTTTAATGATAAAATAAGTTTTGTGCGATGGCTAGCAATGTCACCGTTAAACTGACCTTTTTGGTGATTCAAATCACAAAAAGGGAGGTTTTAATTTGCGATACGAATTAATTTTTTTACACTCCGCATGAGTAATGTGTGCCATGCGTTATTTTTAAAAAAGGTAGTGAGATTTCTCAATAAACTACCAATAGGATCCGTCCGCGGATGAATAGGGGGAAAAGGTGAACATTCTTAGTTACTTACAAAAAGTGGGGCGTGCCTTGATGGTGCCGGTCGCCACGCTGCCGGCCGCCGCGATATTAATGGGCGTCGGCTACTGGATTGACCCGGTAGGTTGGGGCGGCGACAACGCGGTTGCCGCGTTCTTTATTAAGTCCGGCTCGGCCATTATCGACAATATGTCGGTGCTGTTCGCCATTGGCGTCGCCTACGGCATGTCGAAGGACAAGGACGGCGCAGCGGCGCTGACCGGCTTCGTCGGCTTCCTGGTGTTGACCACCCTCTGTTCGCCGGCCGCGGTGTCGATGATTCAGAAAATCCCGCTGGATCAGGTGCCCGCCGCGTTTGGTAAAATTGAAAACCAGTTCGTGGGGATCCTGGTGGGGATTATCTCCGCCGAAATCTACAACCGCTTCAGCAGCGTCGAGCTGCCGAAGGCGCTGTCGTTCTTCAGCGGCCGCCGCCTGGTGCCGATCCTGATCTCCTTCCTGATGATTCTGGTCGCCTTTATCCTGATGTACGTCTGGCCGCTGATCTTTAACGGTCTGGTGAACTTCGGTGAATATATCCAGAAAATGGGCTCGGTCGGCGCCGGTCTGTACGCCTTCTTCAACCGCCTGCTGATCCCGGTCGGCCTGCACCACGCGCTGAACTCGGTGTTCTGGTTCGACGTGGCCGGCATTAACGATATCCCTAACTTCCTCGGCGGCCAGCAGTCTATTGAAGCCGGCAAGGCGGTGGTGGGCATCACCGGTCGTTATCAGGCGGGCTTCTTCCCTATCATGATGTTCGGCCTGCCGGGTGCGGCGCTGGCGATTTACCACTGCGCGCGTCCGGAGAACAAGGCTAAAGTGGCGGGCATCATGATGGCCGCGGCGTTTGCCGCCTTCTTCACCGGCATCACCGAGCCGCTGGAGTTCTCCTTTATGTTCGTGGCGCCGGTGCTGTACGTGATCCACGCGGTCCTGACCGGTATCTCCGTCTTTATCGCCGCCAGCATGCACTGGATTGCCGGCTTCGGCTTCAGCGCCGGCCTGGTGGATATGGCGCTGGCCTCCCGCAACCCGCTGGCGACCCACTGGTACATGCTGATCCCGCAGGGGCTGGTGTTCTTCGTCATCTACTATCTGGTGTTCCGTTTCACCATCACCAAATTCAACCTGATGACCCCGGGTCGTGAACTGGCGGTCGCCGGTGATGAAACCGACGGTTACGATGTCGACGCCGCCGCCGGCAAAGATGAAAACGCCACCACCACGCTGGCTCGCCGCTATGTGAGCGCGATTGGCGGTTCCGATAACCTGACCGGGATTGACGCCTGCATCACCCGCCTGCGTCTGAATGTGAAAGATTCCGCGCTGGTGAACGATGCGCTGGCGAAACGTCTGGGCGCCTCCGGCGTGATCCGTCTGAACAAGCAGAGCGTGCAGGTGATTGTCGGCACGCAGGCCGAGCTGATCGCCAGCGCGATGCGCGGCGTAGTGGCCGCCGGTCCGGTCGCCGCCGCCAGCGTGCCGACGACGCCGCAGGCCGAAGCGAAGCCGCAGGCGGTGCCTAACGCGCCGCAGGCCGTGGAGCTGGAAGCGTTGGTCGCGCCGGTCAGCGGCGAAGTCGTGGCGCTGGATCAGGTGCCGGACGAGGCCTTTGCCAGCAAAGCGGTGGGCGACGGCGTGGCGATCCGCCCGACCGACAGCATCGTGGTTGCGCCGGCCGACGGCACGGTAGTGAAAATCTTCAACACCAACCATGCCTTCTGCCTGGAAACCGACAAGGGCGTTTGAGCTGGTGGTGCATATGGGCATCGATACCGTGGCGCTCAACGGCCAGGGCTTCAAGCGCCTGGTGGAAGAGGGCGCCGAGGTGAAAGCCGGTGAACCGGTGCTGGAGATGGATCTGGCCTACCTGAACGCTAACGCACGTTCGATGATCAGCCCGGTGGTGGTCAGCAACGTGGATGATTACGCCGGCCTGGGCGAACTGGCGAGCGGCAACGTGGTTGCCGGCCAGACCCGACTGTACGTGATCAAGAAATAACGATTTTTACCTGAGTAGTACCATATTGGGTGCCAACGAGTCATGACGGGACGCACCCGACGTTTGGCGGGAAGAGAGCAATCTCTTCCCGCTTTTTTATTGGCGCTCGGGGACAGGTTGCACTTTTCCGGTGCAATGGCGCATGATGGGGCGGAGATAATATTTTTTTGCTGAAACTAACGGTTGTTTCCAAACGTGGCTTGTTGGATCATAGGCGGTTATGTGAAGCACTTTGCATTTGAGGAATAGTGAAATGAGTGAGGCAGAAGCCCGCCCAACCAATTTTATCCGTCAGATCATCGATGAAGATCTGGCGTCAGGGAAGCATACGACGGTTCATACCCGCTTCCCGCCTGAACCTAATGGCTATCTGCACATCGGCCATGCGAAATCCATCTGCCTGAACTTTGGCATTGCCAAGGATTACCAGGGGCAGTGCAACCTGCGTTTTGATGATACCAACCCGGTGAAAGAAGATATCGAGTTCGTTGATTCCATCAAGCATGACGTTGAGTGGCTGGGTTTCCAATGGAGCGGCAACGTTCGTTACTCCTCTGACTATTTCGACCAGCTGCACCACTATGCCGTTGAGCTGATCGGCAAAGGCCTGGCCTATGTTGATGAACTGACGCCGGAGCAAATCCGCGAATACCGCGGCACCCTGACCGCGCCGGGCAAAAACAGCCCGTACCGCGATCGCACGGTGGAAGAGAACCTGGCGCTGTTCGAAAAAAATGCGTAACGGCGAGTTTGCCGAAGGCACCGCCTGCCTGCGCGCCAAAATCGATATGGCGTCGCCGTTTATCGTAATGCGCGACCCGGTGCTGTATCGGATCAAATTTGCCGAACACCACCAGACGGGCAACAAGTGGTGCATCTACCCGATGTACGACTTCACCCACTGCATTTCCGATGCGCTGGAAGGCATTACCCATTCGTTGTGTACGCTGGAGTTCCAGGACAACCGCCGTCTGTATGACTGGGTGCTGGATAACATCACCATTCCTTGCCACCCGCGTCAGTACGAATTCTCGCGTCTCAACCTTGAGTACGCCATCATGTCGAAGCGCAAGCTGAACCAGCTGGTGACCGAGAAGATCGTGGAAGGCTGGGACGATCCGCGTATGCCGACCGTGTCCGGTCTGCGTCGTCGCGGCTATACCGCCGCCTCGATCCGCGAATTCTGTCAGCGTATCGGCGTCACCAAGCAGGACAACAACGTCGAAATGATGGCGCTGGAGTCATGCATCCGCGACGATCTGAACGAGAACGCGCCGCGCGCCATGGCGGTGCTGGATCCGGTCAAAGTGGTGATCGAGAACCTGCCGGCAGATCGGGTGGAAACGGTGACCATGCCTAACCATCCGAACAAGCCGGAAATGGGCAGCCGCGAAGTGCCGTTCAGCCGCGAAGTGTATATCGACCGCGCTGACTTCCGTGAAGAAGCCAACAAGCAGTACAAGCGTCTGGTGCTGGGCAAGGAAGTGCGTCTGCGTAATGCCTACGTGATCAAGGCGGAGCGCGTTGAGAAAGACGACGCCGGTGAAATCACCACTATCTTCTGCAGCTATGATGCTGAGACGTTGAGCAAAGATCCGGCCGACGGCCGCAAGGTGAAGGGCGTGATTCACTGGGTGTCGGCAGCGCATGCGGTGCCGGCGGAAATCCGCCTGTACGATCGTCTGTTCAGCGTGGCGAACCCGGGCGCGGCAGAGGACTTCCTCGCCACCATTAACCCGGAATCGCTGGTGGTCAAGCAGGGCTTTGTTGAGCCAAGCCTGGCGCAGGCGCAGCCTGAGCACGCCTACCAGTTTGAGCGTGAAGGCTATTTCTGTGCCGACAGCCGCGACTCTTCGGCCGAGCATCTGGTGTTTAACCGCACCGTGGGCCTGCGCGACACCTGGGCGAAAGTGGGCGCATAAGCCCGGCTTACGGCCATTCCGCCGATCAAAGCGCAACCAAGGTTGCGCTGAGGTTGATGACAAAGTGGCCTGAGAGTCCGAGATACTCGGGCCTAGCGTAACGAGGGGCACTCCGGCGGCTTACGCCGCTACGACCCCATCGCCACGCTCTCCCTAATAACAGGCTTTATCAGCAGTCTGAGCGCAACCAAGGTTGCGCTTTTTTTTATCTCTCTGTCCGATACTTCAATATTTTTACAGTTAATCCCCGGGCGGTTGCCGCACGATTAAACCTCATTATCCGATATTACCGGGATAATCAGGCGGTTTTTATTACATCGCGCGCTGGACGCCATCAGCATGTCGCCATTTATTAATATAAACTTATATATTCGTGACGGAAAATAATGGAGATAAGAGAGCGCTCTCTGTTTCTTGCTATTTTTCCCCGAACGTTGAGCTGAAACCATTCAACTCAGGCTAAATCGATATTGTTAGTATATTTCTTTTTGATTTAACTTAACTTTTATATTAACCCTCGCTATTTTTTTGACGCGTAACAAATCCTCATCAATATGTGCTCCTTGTCATACTTTGACAAACTTATTGCATTTTTCATTTGATAATTCGCATCGCGAAAAATAGTCTGTAATTAGCAATAAATGCTGTGGGGTTTTTCCGACGGCAACACTTTTTACCCGTTTCAGGGTTTTTTTATTAGCGGCCGTTCGAGGCGGTGATGGGCAGCGGCGGCCGTACTTTTATGTCAAAGAGGAATTTTATTATGGCTACGCACGGTGTTCGGCGTAATACGCTGACGCTTGCTGTCGCGGGCGCGCTGTTGGGGACGGGGCTGGCGATGCCCCCGGCGGCGCAGGCAGCAGGGTTTATCGAGGATTCCACGCTCAGCGGCGGCCTGTATTACTGGCAGCGCGAACGCGATCGTAAAGATTTAAATAAAACCAAAGAGATGACCAGGCCGGACGGCAGCAGCGTCACGGTAAATAATCCCGACTACAACAGCTACACCACCAATTTGTCCCATGCGACCGCCAACCTGAGCCTGGATTTCAGCTCCGGCTACGCCTGGGACATGCTGGGCCTGGACGTTGCCGCCTTCAGCGCAATTGAAATTGCGGAAAGCAAAGACAGCGGCCACCCGAACGAAATCGCTTTTTCCAGCAGCAACCGCACCTATGATGAAACCTATCAGGGCGATAAGGGCGGGGTCAGCCTGTACAAGGCCGCCGCCAAATTCAAATATGGCCCGGTCTGGGCGCGCGCCGGCTATATTCAGCCCAGCGGGCAAACGCTGCTGGCGCCGCACTGGAGCTTTTTACCGGGCACCTATCGCGGCGCGGAGGGCGGCGCCAACTTTGACTACGGCGATGCCGGCGCGCTGAGTTTCTCTTATATGTGGGCCGATAAATATAAAGCGCCATGGCATACCGTGATGGACGACTTCCGCCAGAATGACCGGAAAACCTCGGTATCCTATCTGCACTCCGTCGGCGCCAAATATGATTTCAAAAACGATCTGGTGCTGGAAGCGGCGTTTGGGCAGGCGCAGGGCTACGTGAACCAGTATTTCGCCAAAGCCGCCTATCAGTTTGAGCTGTTCGGCAATCCGCTCACCACCAGCTATCAATTCTACGGCGCTGAAGACCGCATCAGCGACCGGCACGATCCCAACAGCATCTATGACGGTCTGGCCTGGCTGCAGGCGCTGACCTTCGGCTACACCACCGGTCAGTTTACCTGGCGTCTGGAGGGCACCATGGTCAAGGCCGAGGGCAATCAGGGTTACTTCCTGCAGCGCATGACGCCGACCTATGCCTCTTCAAACGGCCGCCTGGATGTGTGGTGGGACAACCGCTCCGACTTTAACGCCAACGGCGAGAAAGCGCTCTACGCCGGGGTGATGTACGACCTGAGCAAGTGGAACCTGCCGGGCTGGGCGGTCGGCGGCTCTTACGTCTACGCCTGGGACGCCAAACCGAGCACCAACCCGATCTATGACCAGAGCCAGCGCCTGAAAGAGAGCGCCTACAGCCTGGACGCCATGTACACCGTGCAGGAAGGGCGCGCCAAGGGCACGCTGTTCAAGCTGCACTTCACGCAGTATGACAACCACTCCGATATTCCGAGCTGGGGCGGCGGCTACGGCAACATCTTCCAGGATGAGCGCGACGTCAAATTTATGGTTATCGCACCGTTCACCATCTTTTAATCGCTGCCCCGGCGTCGGGGCAGGGTGACAGGGGGCAGTTGCATGATGAGAACAATGTTGTTGGCGGCCGCGATCGCGGCGGGGCTGACCGGCTGCGTACAGCCGCAGGCGGCGCCGGAGGATGGCCGGTTACGGCAGGCTTACGCCGCCTGCATCAATACCGCGGAAGGATCGCCGGAAAAATTGCAGTCCTGTCAGGCGGTGCTGGAGGTCTTGCGGCAAGAGCGGCGGCACCAGACGTTTGCCGCACAGGAAACGGTGCGCGTGATGGATTATCAAAAATGTATTCAGGCGCTGCACAGCGGCGACGGCCAGGCGTATCAGGCGCGCTGCGGCCGGCTGTGGCAAGAAATTCGGGCGAATAACCACGATTACCAAGGAGGCTGAAGATGAACAAATTTAAACTGAGTGCCCTGGCCGTACTGGCGGCGACCGCCGGCATGTTCGGCGCGGCCGGCAGCGCCATGGCGGATCAGCCGCTGGTGGAGCGCCTCAGCCAGCTGAAGCTGAATATCAAAATGTTGGATAACCGCGCCGCCGACAGCGGCGTGGACTGCGCCAGACTGGGCGCCGACTGGGCGGCCTGCAACAAGGTGCTGATCACGCTGGCCAACGACGGCCAGGCGATTACCGCCAAAGACTGGGCCATCTATTTCCACAGCCCGCGTCAGACGCTGGAAGTGGGCAATAAGCAGTTCCGCATCACTCACCTGACCGGCGATCTGTATAAGCTGGAGCCGACCGCAGCGTTCCGGGGCTTCCCGGCCAACCAGGCGGTGGAAATTCCCATTGTGGCGGAGTACTGGCAGCTGTTTAAGACCGATTTCCTGCCGCGCTGGTATGCCACCGCCGGTGATGCCAAACCGCAGGTGCTGGTCAATACCGATAGCGAAGATCTGGATCGGTTTGTGGCGCCGTTTGGCGACGACCAGTGGAAGCGCACCAAAGACGATAACAACGTGCTGATGACGCCGGCCTCGCGCTTTACGCGCAACGCGGATGTGCAGACGTTGCCGGCCGCTTCACTGCGCGGCCAGATTATCCCGACGCCGATGTCGGTACAGATCCATGCGCAGGATATCGATCTTGGCAACGGCGTGGCGCTGAACCTCGACGCGCTGGATCAGGCGTCAGCGGAGGTGGTGCGCGAGCGCTTTAAGCAGCTTGGCGTCGCGAGTGCGGCGACGGGCTACCCGATCGTCACCGAGATCAGACCGGCATCGTTTAGCGGCGAGATGGCGCAATCCGGCGCCTATAAATTGACGCTGGGCGAGAAGGAAGCGCGGATTACCGGCTTTGACCAGAGCGGGGTGTTCTACGGTCTGCAGTCCATTTTGTCGCTGATTCCGCTGAATGGCGAGAAGAAGATTGCCGCGCTGGAGGCGAGCGACGCGCCGCGCTTTGCCTACCGCGGGCTGTTCCTCGACGTGGCGCGCAATTTCCACCATAAGGACGCCGTGCTGCGCCTGCTGGATCAGATGGCGGCCTATAAGCTGAATAAATTCCATTTCCACCTGACCGATGATGAGGGCTGGCGTATTGAAATCCCCGGCCTGCCGGAGTTGACGGACGTCGGTGCGCAGCGCTGCCATGACCTGAGCGAAACCACCTGTCTGCTGCCGCAGTACGGTCAGGGGCCGGATGTCTACGGCGGTTTCTTCTCGCGTCAGGATTACATCGACATTCTCAAGTATGCGCAGGCGCGACATATTGAGGTGATCCCGGAAATCGACATGCCGGCGCACGCCCGCGCGGCGGTGGTTTCCATGGAGGCGCGCTACCAGAAACTGATGGCGCAGGGCAAGCAGCAGGAGGCGGAGGCGTACCGGCTGGTCGACCCGACCGATACCTCGAACACCACCTCGGTACAGTTCTTTAACCGTCAGAGCTACCTGAACCCGTGCCTGGACTCCTCCACCCGCTTTGTCGACAAAGTGATGGGGGAACTGGTCAAAATGCATCAGGAGGCGGGGCAGCCGATCGGCACCTGGCACTTTGGTGGCGATGAGGCGAAAAACATCCGTCTGGGGGCCGGCTACACCGACGTGAAGAAACCGGAGGCGGGCAAGGGGATGCTCGATCTGAGCAAGGAAGATAAGCCATGGGCGAAGTCGCAGGCCTGCCAGCGGCTGATCGACAGCGGTAAAGTGGCGGATATGGAACATCTGCCGAGCTACTTCGGCCAGGAGGTCAGCAAGCTGGTGAAGGCGCACGGTATCGATCGGATGCAGGCCTGGCAGGATGGCCTGAAAGACGCCAAGGACGCCAAAGCGTTCGCCACTTCGCGTGTGGGCGTCAACTTCTGGGATACCCTGTACTGGGGCGGTTTTGACTCGGTGAACGACTGGGCCAACAAGGGTTATGAAGTGGTGGTCTCCAACCCGGACTATGTCTATCTGGACTTCCCGTATGAAGTGAACCCGAACGACAGCGGCTATTACTGGGGCACCCGCTTCAGCGACGAGCGCAAGATTTTCAGCTTTGCTCCGGACAATATGCCGCAGAATGCCGAAACCTCGGTCGACCGTGACGGCAACGCGTTCAGCGCCAAGAGCGACAAGCCGTGGCCGGGGGCGCACGGTCTGTCCGCCCAGCTGTGGAGCGAGGTGGTGCGAACCGATCCGCAGATGGAGTATATGATCTTCCCACGTGCGCTGTCGGTGGCCGAGCGCGCCTGGCACCGCGCCGACTGGGAGCTGGACTATCAGGCGGGCCGCGAGTACAAGGGTGGGGAAACCCGCTTTGTCGACGGCAAAAAGCTGGCGCAGGAGTGGCAGGTTTTTGCCAATATCCTGGGGCAGCGTGAACTGGCCAAGCTGGATGCGGGCGGTATCCGCTATCGCCTGCCGGTGCCGGGCGCACGCATTGACGGCGGCAGGCTGGAGGCCAATATTGCACTGCCGGGCCTGACCATCGAGTATTCGACCGACGGCGGTCAGAGCTGGCAGCGCTATGATGACGCCGCCAGACCGGCGGTGCAGGGCGAGGTGCAGGTGCGTTCGGCAAGCCCGGACGGCAAGCGCTTCAGCCGCGCGGAGCCGGTAACGGCCTAAGCCAAACGTCTGCGGCGCCCATCGCTATAACGGCGGGCGCCGCAGCGGCTCCTCGATCGACAGGCATAAAAAAACCGCCGTGCGGCGGTTCCTGATTTACGCTGGCAGGCCAGCTTTATTTCTTGTTATGCAGCGTATCGTTTTCACGGCAGTCACCGCTGGTGCAGTGGCCATACAGGTACAGGCTGTGGTTGGTGAGCTTGATGCCGTGCTGTTTGGCGATATCACGCTGACGCGCTTCGATGGACTCATCGCTGAACTCGATCACTTTGCCGCAGTCCAGGCAGATCAGGTGATCGTGGTGATGCTGTTGGGTCAGCTCAAATACGGACTTGCCGCCTTCGAAGTTGTGACGGGTAACGATACCGGCGTCGTCAAACTGGTTCAGTACGCGGTAAACCGTCGCCAGACCAATCTCTTCGCCCATGTCGATCAGTTTCTTATACAAATCTTCCGCACTGACATGATGGCAAGCCGGATCTTGCAGCACTTCCAGGATTTTGAGTCGCGGAAGCGTGACTTTTAAGCCGGCCTTCTTCAATGCGGTGTTGTTGTCAGTCATGCGGATTCAGTCCTGTTACTATGCTAATCAGTTGAGGCATTGTTGCCTGTGGCATCGGTCGGCACAAAGCGTTAATAGCGACTCATTATAGAACCGGTTGACCTAAATGGAAACCGCCGGTTGTTAACAAAAGTCTATTGCGCCGTTACATGTTGCGCGTGCAACATCTTGATGAATGGGATAAACCGGGGCCAGAGTCTACCGTGACGGGGAGGGAAGTTACTAATATGTAGCTTCTATTGCTTCAATCCGTGATGCCGATAACGGCCCCGCCGGTCAGCGGGAGCCGTCTCGCAGCATTGCGGAGCATAATATCAGCCGATGATATCGGCCAGGCTCAGCTCTGCGACGATCTGTTTGACCCAGGCTTCTACGCGTTCGTTGGTCAGTTCCGGCTGGCGGTCTTCATCAATGGCCAAACCGATAAAGTTGTCGTCGTCCGCCAGACCCTTGGAGGCTTCGAAATGGTAGCCTTTGGTTGGCCAGTGGCCGACGATAGCGGCGCCGCGCGGTTCGATAATATCGCGGATGGTGCCCATCGCGTCGCAGAAGTACTCGGCATAGTCTTCCTGATCGCCGCAGCCGAACAGCGCAACCAGCTTACCGTTGAAGTCTATTTCTTCCAGCGTCGGGAAAAAGTCGTCCCAGTCACATTGTGCTTCACCGTAGTACCAGGTCGGGATGCCCAGCAGCAAAATGTCGAATGCGTCCAGATCTTCTTTGCTGCTTTTGGCGATGTCGTGAATCTCAGCAACATCATCGCCGAAGTCTTTGCGAAGGAGCTTTTGAATCATCTTGGCAATGTTTTCGGTATTGCCCGTGTCGCTGCCAAAGAAAATGCCTACGTTAGCCATATTGCGTATAACCTTTTAATTCAATAAATTACAATACGTTTCGCCTGCTGATCGCATCGGTATCGTTGTAAAGTAGCGTCTTGGTAAAGACCTGGGTCCCACCGGTAAACGCCTATCATGCCAGAAATTTGCTCCGGGGTTTTATCGCGTTCATGCGATGCCGGAAAGTAAGGCGGCGTTAAGCGGGCATCGCCTTACGCCGTGTGCGGCTGCCGCACGTTATTATTGCGACGGCTGTTCGTCCGCCAGCTGCGCCAGCAGCATTTGCTCGATCAGTTCGCTGCGGCTGATGTTGCGCTGTTCGGCCAGCCTGTTCAGCGCTTCCACCGCTTCCGCGTTGATTTTCAGTTCCACACGCCGTAACCCGCGGACTTTATCGCGCCGTAACTGATTACGCTTATTGATTCTAAGCTGTTCATCACGGGATAACGGGTTGGTTTTCGGGCGCCCCGGACGGCGTTCATCTGCGAACAGATCCAGCGTCGTGCGATCCGTTTGTTCTTTTGCCATAGGTAGCGGTACTGCAAGGGAATTAGCATCAAAAAGCGATGGTCTGCTTTCCGGACGCTGTGGTTAATACCGTTCAGGTCGTTACAACCTAAGCCAACTTTGCCCCCAATCTGGCGCCGGACAGCACGCTGGGGATGGCGGCAAAAATTATAGCGCGCCATCTTACCCCAGCAGGCGTCGCAACGACAATGCCTAACTGAGGCGCAAACGCGCTAAGCCGTTATCTTTAGCGCGTTTTTTCGCCACCTGCGTTCAGGGCTGGCCCAAAAAGCGGTGAATGGCGCGCAGCACCGCCTGCGGTTTTTCCGCATGCACCCAGTGTCCGGTGCCGGCCACCTCGTAGGCGCGCGCCTGCGGAAACTGGCGCGCGATGGCGTCGCGATAGCTGTTTTGCACGTACTCTGACAGCCCGCCGCGGATAAACAGCGTTGGGTGGGGCCAGGCGGGCACTTCGCGCCAGCCGATAATCGCCGCGTAGTTGGCGATCAGCACCGGCAGGTTGAAGCGCCACTCTCCCTGGTGAAAGGATTTCAGCAGGAACTGAATGACCCCTTCTTCATCCAGATAGTCGCGCATCAGCTGCGCCGCCTGCTGGCGCTGGGTAAGGCCGGCGTCGCTGACCGCCGTCAGGGCGGCGAAGATGTCGTCATGGTGGCGGCTCGGGTAGGCCACCGGGGCGATATCGATCACCACCAGCCGTGCAATGCGGTCGGGCGCCAGCGCGGTCAGCGCCATGGCGGCCTTGCCGCCCATCGAATGGCCGATCACGATGGCGCGGGCGATCTGGAGGTCGTCCAGCAGCGTCAGCAGGTCTTGCGCCATCGCGGCATAGCTCATCTCATCGGAACGCGGCGACAGGCCGTGGTTACGCAGATCGACTTTAATCACGCTGTGCTGCTGATTCAGATCGCGCGCCAGCACCCCGAGGTTGTCGAGATTGCCGAACAGGCCGTGGATCAGCAGGATAGGCAGGGTATCGGTGTTCTCCGCCTGTGCGGCCAGCAATTGATAATGTAATTTCATCGCGAAGTTCATGATCTTGAGAGGTTCTGATAGGGTATCATACTCATTATCTGCAAAGGTGATGGATTGGCAGTGCTGACGCACCCCGTGATCCACCGTCGTTCCCGCCCGCCCGTGCCGGCAGGATAAAAAATGACGGGGATATAGGTAATAGTCTGCTTTTGCCCGCGAACGGCACTTTGTTGTGTCTGCCCCCGCGCTTTTAACTTTATAATCCCTCGGCCTGAAACCAGAACCTGGCTTCGGGCTTTAAGTAGAAAACACAGTACTGGATAAAGATGAAAACTATTGAAGTCGACGAAGAACTTTACCGTTATATTGCCAGCCACACGCAACATATCGGGGAAAGTGCGTCCGATATTTTACGGCGTATGTTGAAGTTTTCCGCAGGGCAACCTGTGCGTAGCGCAAGCGTTGTGGCCCAGAATCAGGAGCCGGAAAAAGCGGCGCCGTCACGCCCGCGCGATCGCGTCCGCGCCATGCGCGAACTGCTGCTGTCGGATGAATACGCCGAGCAGAACAAAGCCGTAAATCGCTTTATGCTGGTACTTTCTACGCTGTATACCCTGGATGCTGCCGGCTTCGCCATGGCGACCGAGGCATTGCATGGCCGTACCCGCACCTATTTTGCCGGCGATCAGCAAACGCTGCTGGCAAATGGAACGCACACCAAACCGAAACACGTTCCGGGCACGCCTTACTGGGTGATCACCAATACCAATACCGGCCGTAAACGCAGCATGGTGGAACACATTATGCTGGGCATGCAGTTCCCGACGGAGCTGACTGAAAAGGTTTGCGGGACTATTTGATTTAGCGAACTGCTCGTCTCGTCGGCCGTTGCCGCATTGCGTCCGGCCGTTTGAGAAGGGAAAGGGAGAGATGTTGATGGCGAACCATCCACGTGCCGGGCAACCGGCTCAGCAAAGCGATCTGATCAACGTGGCGCAGCTGACGTCGCAGTACTATGTGCTGCAGCCGGAAGCCGGCAATGCCGCCCATGCGGTGAAATTCGGCACGTCCGGCCACCGCGGCAGCGCCGAGCGTCACAGTTTTAATGAAGCGCACATTCTGGCCATTGCCCAGGCGATTGCCGAAGTGCGTCGCCAGCAGGGCGTGACCGGCCCGTGCTACGTGGGTAAGGATACGCACGCGCTGTCTGAACCGGCATTTATCTCGGTGCTGGAAGTTCTGACCGCCAACGGCGTGGATGTGATCGTGCAGGAAAACAACGGCTATACGCCAACGCCGGCGATTTCCAACGCCATCCTGAGCTACAACAGCAAAGGCGGCGCACAGGCGGACGGCATCGTCATCACGCCTTCCCACAACCCGCCGGAAGATGGCGGCATCAAATACAACCCGCCTAACGGCGGCCCGGCCGACACCAACCTAACCTCGGTGATTGAAAAACGCGCCAACGAACTGCTGAGCGCCAAGCTGCAGGGCGTGCAGCGTCAGTCGCTGGACAAGGCCTGGAACAGCGGCCATTTGCATGCGCAGGATCTGGTGCAGCCGTATGTTGAAGGGCTGGTGGACGTGGTGGATATGCCGGCTATTCAGAATGCCGGCCTGAAGCTGGGCGTCGATCCGCTCGGCGGCTCCGGCATCGCCTACTGGCAGCGTATTGCCGAACATTACAAACTGGATCTGACGCTGGTGAACGACGCCGTCGATCAGACCTTCCGCTTTATGCGTCTGGACCACGACGGCGTGATTCGTATGGACTGCTCCTCCGAATCGGCGATGGCGGGTCTGCTGGCGCTGCGCGACAAGTTCGACCTGGCGTTCGCCAACGATCCGGACTACGACCGTCACGGCATCGTGACGCCGGCCGGCCTGATGAACCCGAACCATTATCTGGCGGTGGCGATCAACTACCTGTTCCAGCATCGCCCGCAGTGGGGCGCTGACGTCGCCGTCGGTAAAACGCTGGTATCCAGCGCGATGATTGACCGCGTGGTGGCCGATCTGGGCCGCAAACTGGTGGAAGTGCCGGTCGGTTTCAAATGGTTCGTTGACGGCCTGTACGACGGCAGCTTCGGCTTCGGCGGTGAAGAGAGCGCCGGCGCCTCCTTCCTGCGCTTCGACGGCAAGCCGTGGTCCACCGACAAAGACGGCATCATCATGTGCCTGCTGGCGGCGGAGATCACCGCGGTGAGCGGCGAGAACCCGCAGCGTCACTACGATCTGCTGGCGGCTCGTTTCGGCGCGCCAAGCTACAACCGTCTGCAGGCGCCGGCCAGCCACGCGCAGAAAGCGGCGCTGTCCAAGCTGTCGCCGGAAATGGTGCAGGCCGACACGCTGGGCGGCGATGCCATCACCGCCCGCCTGACGGCGGCGCCGGGCAACGGCGCATCGATCGGCGGCCTGAAGGTAATGACTGACAACGGCTGGTTTGCCGCGCGTCCGTCCGGTACGGAAGAGGCTTACAAAATCTACTGCGAGAGCTTCCTCGGCGCGGAACACCGCCAGAAAATCGAGCAGGAAGCGGTGGAAATCGTCAGCGAAGTGCTGGCCTCCGCAAAATAATCTCTCCTCAATAATCGTAAAGAGCGCTGTTTTTACAGCGCTTTTTTTATGCCTGTCATTTAGATATATCTAATATCAATATTTCGCTTGCTGATTTAGATATATCGATCTAGATTAGATATATCGAATCTGATTCGATATATCTAAAACCACCTGAGAGGTAAGTATGATGTTCCATCGATTTCGTTCAGATCGCTTCGGCGATCGTCACGGCGAAGCGCGCGAACGCCGCTGCCATCACCACCGCGCCGGGCGCCACGCGATGGGCGGCCACGGTCACGGCGAAGGTCACGGCGAAGGGCACGGCCGCGGGCGCGGCAGTAAACTGCACCGCCTGTTTGAACACGGCGATCTGCGTATGGTGCTGCTGGCGCTGGTAGAGCGCAAACCGAGCCACGGCTATGAGTTAATCAAGGCGATTGAAGAGGCCTCCTCCGGCCTGTACGTGCCCAGCCCCGGCGTGATCTATCCGACGCTGACGCTGCTGGAAGAGCAGGATTTTCTGGAGGCGGAAACCTCGGGCAAGGGGCGCAAGAGCTACCAGATTACCGAGGCCGGTAAAGCGGAGCTGGCGCAGCATCAGACCGCGGTGGACGTGATCTTCGCCCGCCTGGCCGATGCCGGCCGCCGCCGCGAGGGCAACCTGGCCGAAGGCATTGCCGATACCATGCAGCGGCTGAAACGCGTACTGCGCGGCAATATGATGCGCGCCGATCTGACTCAGCAGCAGGTTGAACGTATTAACCAGGCGCTGCTGGACGCAGTCGGCCGTATCGAGGCCGAAGTGGCCGCAGATGACAACGCAGAGGAGAAGGCCTGATGCCGGGACACCGTTTTCGTATTACCGTCGAGGCGCTGAGCGACCGCAAAGGCGCGCCGGTAGAAAAGACGCCGCTGGTGTTTGAAGTAGAAAATCATGACGACATTCTGGATATTGTCGAACGCATTCAGGGGCGGGAAGATTTGGCCTTTGGTCAGGAAAAAAGCGCCGCGTTTGCCGTCGGGCTAAAGCTGTTTTCCGAAGTGATGATCGAAAACCGCAAACATCCGGTGTTTGCGCCGCTGCGCGACGCGTTCAAAGCGTTTATGGTCGGCCTGAAGAAGGGGCCGCAGGCCGGCGAGTAGCCTGCGCCGCTTCAGGGCATAAAGCGGTAGCCGACGCCGGTTTCGGTCAGCAGATGTTTAGGCCGTGCCGGATCGGCTTCCAGCTTCTGCCGCAGATGCCCCATATAAATACGCAAGTAATGGCTGTGTTCGACGTAGTTCGGCCCCCAGACGTGGCTGAGCAGCTGGCGCTGGGTCAGCACCTTGCCGGCGTTGGCCAGCAGTTCCGCCAGCAGGCGGAACTCAATCGGCGTCAGGTGCAGCTCTTCGCCGCCGCGCGTGACCTGGCGGTTAAGCAGATCGACGCTGACGTCGGCAAAGCTGACCTGCGGGCTCTCCTGCTGACTGGCGGCATGGCGGCGCAGCGCCACGCGCACCCGCGCCAGCAGTTCGCCGATGCCGAAGGGCTTGCTGAGGTAGTCGTCGGCGCCGGCGTCCAGCGCGGCGATCTTGTCCTCTTCCGCCAGGCGGGCGGACAGCACGATGATCGGGATGCTGCTCCACTGGCGCAGATCGCGGATAAAACTCAGCCCGTCGCCGTCGGGCAGCCCCAGATCGAGAATAATCAGATCCGGCTTGCGCGTACCGGCTTCAATCAGACCCCGCTGCAGCGTATCGCTTTCAAACACCCGCAGTCCTTCCGTTTCCAGCGCGCTGCGGACAAAGCGCCGGATCTCTTTCTCATCTTCCACGATCAGAACGTTAATCGGGGTCATGCTCAACCTTGTCCTCGCTTATAAATCGAAGTCTGCGCCGTCCATTTCCGGCATGCTTTCCAGCGGCAGCAGAAACTTAAAGCTGGCGCCGCCGTGGCTGCTGCTATCCGCCCAGATCCGCCCGCCGTGCAGCTCGATAATCGCGCGGCAGATCGCCAGCCCCAGACCGACGCCGGGAATGGCGGAT
Source organism: Serratia rubidaea (assembly GCA_901472405.1). GTDB lineage: Bacteria > Pseudomonadota > Gammaproteobacteria > Enterobacterales > Enterobacteriaceae > Serratia_B > Serratia_B rubidaea. Next base: position 1,247,955 of record LR590463.1, read on the forward strand.
TCTTTATCGCCGCGGGAGAATTTGTCGAAGATATGCAGCCTTTGCTCGGCGGCAATGCCGGGGCCGTTATCCCAGATTTCCACCTCCAGCCACTCCGGCAACGTGCGGGCGCGAATACCGATAATAGCATCCTGCCCGGCATATTTATCGGCATTTTCCAACAGGTTGGTGAAGACACGCTCCAATAAACTGCCGTCGCAGTTGATCAGCACCATTTCGTCGGGCAGTTCCACCTTGATCTCATGCTGGTTAAAGATCGGCTCCAACATATGCAGCGATGCGCCGACGATCTCCTCCAGCGACTGCCACTCTTTACGCAGGATAAACCCGCCGGACTGAATGCGCGCCATATCCAGCAGATTATTCACCAGCCGGGTGGTGCTCAGCACCTGCTGACGGATCTGGCTGGCCTGCGGGGCGTGCTTGGAGCCTTCCGCCGCCAGGTCCAGCGTCAGAATCTCCGCCTGCCCGAACAGCACCGTCAGCGGGGTGCGCAGATCGTGCGACAGCGCCGCCAGCAGCGAATTGCGCAGCTGTTCGCGTTCGGTATCCAGCCGCGCCTGCGCGGCGCTGCGCGCCAGCTGCTGACGTTCCAGCGCGCTGGCGATCAGCACGCTGAAGGTTTGCAGCAGCCGCTGCTGTTCCGGCACCATCAGCTGGCGCAGGTTGGTCGGTTCGATGGCCAGCAGGCCGAAGGTGTGCTGCGAGGTTTTCAGCGGCAGCAGTTGGTAAGGCACGCCGGGCAGCGTATCGGTGCCCGCGCCGGCAGGCTGCCCCTTGTCATAGCTCCAGCGGGCGATGGCCTCATCCACCGACAGCATGCCGCCGTCCTGACCGGTCATCTGCCGCAGCTGGCCGTCTTCCTGCGCAGCATCAGCACGGTTTTGGCGTGGAAACTGCTGGAGAGGAAATGGCGGCTGGTGTCGGCGACGTCCTCGGCGGTCAGCGCCTGGCTCAGGCCGTGCGACATTTCGTACAGGTGACGTGCCGCTGTTCGCGGTAGCGCGCCACCCGCGCCTGATAGCGCACGCCGGCGGTAAGGTTACCGATGGTGATGCCGACGGTCAGCATCACCGCAAAGGTCAGCAGATACTGCACATCGCTGACGGCGAATGACCAGTGCGGCTGGACAAAGAACAGATCGAAGCTGGCGACGTTGATCACCGCGGCCAGCACCGACGGCCAGCGGCCGAAGAACAGCGCGACAATCACCACGCCGAGCAGGTACACCATCACCAGGTTGGCCTGATCGAACCCCGGCAGCAGCCATTGGGAGAGCAGGGTGATCAGCGCGCACAGCGCGAACGCCACCGCGCAGCCGCGCAGCTGCATGCGCCACTTCTCGCTGAAGCTGCGGTTGTCGGGGTCCTTCAGTACGCTCGGCGGACGTTCATCCTCCAGCGCCACGATCACCAGATCGAGATCCGGCCCCAGCTGGCCGAGGCGGTCGGCGAAGCTGCTGCGGAACTTCCAGCGTTGCTCGCCGCGCCGGCCGATAATGATTTTGCCCAGGTTATGTTCGCGGGCGTAGCGCAGCACCGCGCGCTCTTCCGACGGCGCGGCCAGCGTGGCGGTTTCTGCGCCCAGCTCCTGCGCCAGACGCAGCGCGCGCAGAATGGCGCGGCGGCGGGTTTCCGGCAGCCGGTGCAGTTTGGGGTTTCCACATAGACCGCGTGCCAGTGGCAGCCGAGCCGCGCCGCCAGGCGGGCGGCGATCCGCACCAGCTTTTCGCTGCCGCTGTTGTGGCCGACGCACAGCAAAATGCTGTCGCGGGTATGCCAGACTTTCTCCCGCCCCTGGGTATCGCGGAAGGCGCGCATCTGGTCGTCCACCCGGTCGGCGGTGCGGCGCAGCGCCAGCTCGCGCAGGGCGATCAGATTGCCCTTACGGAAGAAGTGCTCAATGGCGCGTTCGGCGTGGCCGGGCAGATACACCTTGCCTTCATTCAATCGCCGCTGCAGATCGTCCGGCGGCAGGTCGACCAGCACCACCTCAGTGGCCTGATCGAAGACGTGATCGGGGACGGTTTCGCGCACGCGTATGCCGGTAATGCCGCCGACCACGTCGTTCAGGCTCTCCAGGTGCTGTACGTTGACGGTGGTCAGCACGTCGATGCCGGCATCCAGCAGCTCCTCCACATCCTGCCAGCGCTTGGGGTGGCGCGAGCCGTGGGCGTTGCTGTGGGCCAGTTCATCCATCAGGATCAGCGCCGGGTGACGCGCCAGCGCGGCGTCCAGATCGAATTCGCGCACCACGCGGCCGCGGTGCTGGATCCGTTTTTGCGGCAGTACGCTCAGCCCGTCCAGCAGCGCGGCGGTTTCATTGCGGCCGTGGGTTTCCACCACCCCGACCAGAACGTCAAGGCCCAGAGCGCGTTGCCTCTGGGCCTCTTGCAGCATGGCGTAGGTTTTGCCGACGCCGGCGCAGGCGCCGAAAAACACCTTCAGGCGGCCGCGCGGTTTTTCGTTGGCGACCGCCAGCAGGCTGTCCGGGTCGGGGCGCTGCTGTTCATCATCAACCATGGAAACTCCTTGTCTGGCAACGAAAAAGGGGTTCGCCGCGGCGAACCCGTAGAAAAATGGACATCCCCGTCACGCTTATTGCAGCGCGTCCAGCGCCTGGTTCAGCTGCAGCACATTGACCGTGGTCGTACCGATAAAGCTCGGCACCGGCCGCTCGCTGTATTCGGCGATTAAGCGCGCCACCTGCGCCGGCGGCAGCTGGCGGGCGGCGGCCACGCGGGCCAGCTGATACTGCGCCGCGGCGACGGAGATCTGCGGGTCGAGGCCGCTGCCGGAGGCGGTCAGCAGGTCGACCGGGATCGGGCCGTGCATGGTCGGGTTGGCCTGGCGCAGCAGGGCGGCCCGTTCGGCGAAGGCTTTATCCAGTTCCGGGTTCGACGCCGCCAGATTGCTGCCGCCTGACGCTTCGGCATTATAGGCCGAATCGGCGGTGGCGGAAGGGCGGCCCCAGAAATAGCGCGGCTGGGTAAAATTCTGGCCGATCAACGCCGAGCCGGCCAGTTTGTCGCTGTGATACAGCAGCGAACCGTTGGCCTGCTGGGAAAACAGCAGCTGCGCCAGGCCGGTGGTCAGCAGCGGGTAGGCGATGCCGGTGAGCAGCGTCAGCAAAATCAGCATCACCAGCGCAGGACGTAAATAAGACATGGTGTTTCTCCTTAACGGTTAACCGGCGATGTGCAGCAGCGTCAGCAGCAGGTCGATCAGCTTGATACCGACGAACGGCACCAGCAGGCCGCCCAGCCCGTACAGCCACAGGTTGCGGCGCAGCAGCGCCGCCGCGCTCATGGCTTTGTAACTGACGCCTTTGAGCGCCAGCGGGATCAGGAATACGATCACCAGCGCATTGAAAATCACCGCCGACATAATGGCCGACGACGGCGAATGCAGATGCATGATATTCAGCGCATTCAGCTGCGGGTAGGTCGCGGCAAAGGCGGCCGGAATAATGGCGAAGTACTTCGCTACGTCGTTGGCGATGCTGAAGGTGGTCAGTGAACCGCGCGTCATCAGCATCTGCTTGCCGATATGCACCACCTCGATCAGCTTGGTCGGGTTGGAGTCCAGATCGACCATATTGCCGGCCTCTTTCGCCGCTTGGGTGCCGGAGTTCATCGCCACCGCAACGTCGGCCTGCGCCAGCGCCGGCGCATCGTTGGTGCCGTCGCCGGTCATCGCCACCAGCCGGCCTTCCGCCTGATACTGGCGGATCAGCGCCAGTTTGGCTTCCGGCGTCGCTTCGGCCAGGAAATCGTCCACCCCGGCCTCGGCGGCGATGGCGGCGGCGGTCAGCCGGTTGTCGCCGGTGATCATCACCGTTTTAATCCCCATGCGGCGCAGCTCGGCAAAGCGTTCCTTGATGCCGCCTTTAACGATGTCCTTCAGCGCCACCACGCCCAGCACTTTAGCGCCTTCGGCCACCACCAGCGGGGTGCCGCCGGTGTGCGCCACGCCTTCCACCAGCGCATCGATCTCCGGCGGGAAGTGGCCACTGTTGGATTCCACGTGGCGGCGAATGGCGTCCACCGCGCCTTTGCGGATCACGCGCTGCTGCACGTTGACGCCGCTCATGCGGGTTTGCGCCGAGAAGGGCACAAAGGTGGCGTTGAGCGTCTGTAAATCACGCTCGCGCAGGTTGAAGCGCTGTTTGGCCAGCACCACGATGCTGCGGCCTTCCGGCGTTTCATCCGCCAGCGATGACAGCTGCGCGGCGTCCGCCAGCTGCTGCTCGTCAACGCCGGGAGCGGGCAGGAATTCAGACGCCTGGCGGTTACCGAGGGTGATGGTGCCGGTTTTGTCCAGCAGCAGCACGTCCACGTCGCCGGCGGCTTCCACCGCCCGGCCGCTGGTGGCGATCACATTGGCGCCGAGCATGCGGCTCATGCCTGCCACGCCGATCGCCGACAGCAGACCGCCGATGGTGGTGGGGATCAGGCACACCAGCAATGCCACCAGCACGGTGATGGTGACCACCGCGCCGCTGCCGGCGGCGGCGACGCTGTAGTGCGAGAATGGCAGCAGGGTGGCGGTCGCCAGCACGAAGACGATGGTCAGCGCCACCAGCAGGATGGTCAGCGCCACTTCGTTCGGCGTCTTGCGCCGTTTGGCGCCTTCGACCATGGCGATCATCCGGTCGAGGAAGGTTTCCCCCCGGGTTGACGCTGCACTGGACGATCAGCCAGTCGGACAGCACGCGGGTGCCGCCGGTGACCGAGGAGAAATCGCCGCCGGATTCGCGGATCACCGGCGCGGATTCGCCGGTGATGGCGCTTTCATCCACCGAGGCGCCGCCCTCCAGCACTTCGCCGTCGCAGGGAATGGTGTCGCCGGCTTCCACCAGCACTACGTCGCCTTTACGCAGGCTCTGCGACGCCACTTTTTCCTGGGCCGCGTCGCGCTGCGGCTGCGCCAGTTTTTTGGCCCAGCTGGTCTGTTTGCTGCCCTTCAGGCTTTCCGCCTGTGCCTTGCTGCGGCCTTCCGCCAGCGCTTCGGCGAAGTTGGCGAACAGTACGGTGAACCACAGCCACAGCGCCACGCTGCCGGTAAAGGCGGCGTCGCCGCGGCCATGAGCGGTCAGCATGCCGAGCCAGATCAGGGTGGTGAGCAGGCTGCCGAGATACACCACGAACATCACCGGGTTGCGCCACTGGGTGCGCGGATCCAGCTTTTTCACGGCGTCCAGCAGCGCGTTACGCACCAGCGCCGGTTCAAATAGCGCGCGTTGTTTGCGAGTCATAACTATTTCTCTCTAAGAAGCCGTTAACGGGCCAGCCAAATCTGTAAATGCTCGGCCACCGGGCCCAGCGCCAGAGCAGGAATAAAGGTCAGGGCGCCAACCAGCAGTACGGTGCCGATCAGCAGGCCGACAAACAGCGGCCGTAGGTCGGCAGGGTGCCGTTCCCCGCCGGCTGACGATTTTTGGCGCAAGAGTGAACCGGCGATCGCCAGCACCGGCAGGATCACGCCGAAGCGGCCAACCAGCATGGCGAAGGCCAGCAGCAGGTTGTAGAACGGCGTGTTGACGCTCAGCCCGGCGAAGGCGCTGCCGTTGTTGTTGGCGGCGGAGGAGAAGGCGTACAGCACTTCGCTCAGCCCGTGGGCGCCGGGGTTGAGGATACCGCTGCGTCCGGCGTCGGTTGCCAGCGCCAGCGCGCTGCCCAGCAGCACCAGCGTCGGCGTCACCAGGATTCGCCAGCGCGGTCATTTTCATCTCATCGACGTCGATTTTTTTCCCCAGATACTCCGGCGTGCGGCCAATCATCAGCCCGGCGATAAACACCGTCAGCAGGACGAACAGCAGCATGCCGTACAGCCCGGAGCCGACGCCGCCGAACACCACTTCGCCGATCTGCATCAGCCACATCGGCACCATGCCCCCCAGCGCGGTGAAGGAGTCATGCATGGCGTTGACCGCGCCGCAGGAGGCGGCGGTGGTGACCACGGAGAACAGGCTGCTGGCAAGGATGCCGAAGCGCGACTCTTTGCCTTCCATATTGATCATGCTGTCGGCGCCGGCTGCGCTCAGGTGCGGGTTGCCCGCCTGTTCGGCGTACATCACCACCACCACGGCGACGACGAAGATCAGCGACATCGCCCAGAGCAGCGTATGACCCTGACGGTTTTCACCGGCGGCCTGGCCGAAGGCGAAGCACAGCGCGCTGGGGATCAGGAAGATCGCCAGCATCTGCACCATATTGCTCAGCGCGGTGGGGTTTTCAAACGGATGCGACGAGTTGGCGCCAAAGAAGCCGCCGCCGTTGGTGCCGAGCATCTTGATCGCTTCCTGAGAGGCCACCGGCCCCATCGGCAGCACCTGTTGGCCGCCTTCCAGCGTGGTCAGATGCAGGTAAGGCGACAGGTTCTGCAGCACGCCCTGGCTGACGAAAAACAGCGCGATAAGCAGTGACAGCGGCAGCAGGACGTACAGCGTGATACGCCAGATATCCAGCCAGGCGTTGCCGATGGTGGCGCTGGAGCGGCGGCTGAACGCGCGGATCAGCGCAAAGGCGACGGCGATGCCGCTGGCGGCGGAGAGGAAGTTCTGCACCGTCAGACCGGCCATCTGGCTGAGGTAGCTGAGGGTGCTTTCACCGCTGTAAGCCTGCCAGTTGGTATTGGTGACGAAGCTGACGGCGGTGTTCAGCGCCAGATGCCAGGACATGCCCGGGAAGCCCTGCGGGTTGAGCGGCAGCGCGCCCTGGCCCATTAACAGCGCCATCAGCAGGATGATGCCAAGCAGGTTGAAGAGCAGGATCGCCAGCGCATACTGACGCCAGTTCATCTCTTCCCCGCGGCTGCCGCTGCAGCTGCGGATAAAGCGTTCGCTGTGACGCAGCACGGGCAGGGGGCTCGCCTTCAATCAGGCGCGCCAGAAAATAGCCCAGCGGGCGTGACAGAAGCAGCAGAACCAGCAGGAAGCTGGCGATAAACAGAAAGGCTGATGCAGCCATCAGAAATCCTCCGCGTTGAACAGGGCGTAAACCAGATAGCCCAACAGCAGCAGGACCAACAGCGCGCCAGCGATAACGCTGATACTCACGGGGCACCTCCACAGGTGACGGTTTTTGATAGCGGGAGTGTAGGAAGGCGGGTGGAAAGAAGATGAAAAAATCGCGTCGCAGGCTGTAAAAAAAGTATAAAAACGCCTGAATCATCGACATTTTTGCCGGCAGCGGCGCGGTGGAAAGGTCACCGTGAGTAACTTTTTGAGCAGGATAACCATAAGGTAACCAATGTTTAGTTAATAATTAACCATCCTGTAACAAACTTTCAGTATAAAGAGCAAAATGCGCTTTTTTTACTGATTTTAGTGGTCGGATGAGTAGTAAAATTTCATCAGTTGCGCTAAAATTTTGCGCAGTTACCAAATTCATCCGTTTATCTGTTTTTACGCCGTCGCTGCGCCTGACAGCCATGCAGCCGGCGTGCTTTTAAGGAGGTTCGCATGTCTACCTATCAAGCTTATCCATTGCATCGGATTCTCCTGCGCCGCGGCGCAGTGATCCTGGCCGGCGTTCTGGCCCTGCCGGTGATGCTGTTCCGCTCCGATCGCGCGCGTTTTTACAGCTATCTGCACCGCGTCTGGTCAAAAACCAGCGATAAGCCGGTCTGGCTGCAACAGGCGGAACTGGCCTCCGGCGATTTTTACTAAGCCGCGCCTATCCCCTGCAACCCTCGCTTCGGCGGGGGTTTTTTTATGCCCGTCGCCGGCGGGCGGCGTCGTCTTAACCGTCGAATTCTTCTATACTTTTAGTATTGTTCAACGCTGCGGCGGTCAATCTCCCGGTTGTCGCGCCGCCCGGCGTCGCGCGTGATTTTTGGTGTTCTCCGTCAGCGCGGCGGGGATTGATGGAAGGAAGGTTATGACCACCCATCTGGTCTGGCTGCGCAACGATCTGCGCATTACGGACAATAAGGCGCTGCACGCCGCCTGCCGCGATCCGCAGGCGCAGGTGGTGGCGCTGTTTATCGCCACGCCGCAGCAGTGGCGACGGCATGAGATGGCGCCGCGTCAGGCGGCGTTTATCTACGCCAACCTGCTGCAGCTGCGGTCGCAGCTGGCGCAGCGCGGTATTCCGCTGCGGGTGCAGCAGTGTGATGACTTTGCCGCCGCGGCGCGCTGGCTGGTCGATTATTGCCGCGCCACCGGCGTCGACGCGCTGTTTTACAACCGGCAGTATGAACTGAATGAGCGGCGGCGTGACCGGCAGGTTGAAAGCGCACTGGCGGAGACGCTGACCTGCCACGCGTTTGATGACGCGTTGCTGCTGCCGCCCGGCAGCGTGCAGACCGGCAGCGGCGAGATGTATCAGGTCTTTACGCCGTTTCGTAAGGCGTTTTTACAGCGTCTGCTCAGTGCGGATGTGCGCTCCCTGCCGGCGCCGTCGGTGCGGGCGGGCGGCGCGATTGCCGAGCCGGCGGCGCCGGAGCCGTTTGCGTACCCCGATGCCGAATGGGATGCGGCATTTCCGCCGGGTGAGGAGCACGCCCTGCGCCGGCTGCGCGCCTTCTGCCGCGAGCAGGTCGAGGATTACCGGCAGCGGCGCGATTTTCCGGCGCTGGACGCCACCAGCGGCCTGTCGCCGTATCTGGCCCTGGGGGTGTTATCACCGCGTCAGTGCTTCAACCGGCTGCGGCTCACCTGCCCTGACTTGCTGACGCAGCCGGAGAGCGGCGCATTTACCTGGCTGAATGAGTTAATCTGGCGTGAGTTTTACCGCCATCTGCTGGTGGCTCATCCGGCGTTGTGCCGTCACCGCCCGTTTATCGGTTGGACGGACGCCGTCCGCTGGAACCCGGACGCCGAGGCGCTGCAGGCCTGGCAGCAGGGGCGAACCGGCTACCCGATTGTTGATGCGGCCATGCGGCAGCTGAACCACACTGGATGGATGCATAACCGCCTGCGGATGATCGTCGCCAGTTTTCTGGTGAAGGATCTCCTGATCGACTGGCGCGCCGGCGAGCGCTACTTTATGCGCCAGCTGCTGGATGGCGACTTTGCCGCCAACAACGGCGGCTGGCAGTGGGCGGCGTCGACCGGCACCGATGCGGCGCCTTACTTCCGCATCTTCAACCCGACAACGCAGGGCGAACGTTTTGATCCGCAAGGCGCTTTTATCCGTAAATGGTTGCCCGAACTGGCGGATGTACCGGACAATGAGCTTCATCATCCCCATCGCTGGGCGGAACAACAGGGCGTGGCGCTGGCGTATCCGCCGCCGATCGTCGACCACCGCCAGGCGCGGCTGACGACGCTGGCGGCGTTTGAGGCGGCGAAACGCGGGGGAGAGTAACGGTCACCGCAAGGAGCAAACTTATGTTGAAGACAATACTGGCCGTCTGTCTGAGCGGCTATTCGGCGCTGGCGCTGGCCGGGTTTGACGTGGTGGCGCTCGGCGTCGACGGCGGGGTCAGCGACGGCAATCTGACCTCTTATCTTATCCGCAGCGACGGTCAGACGCAGTATGTGGCGCTGGACGCCGGCTCGCTGCTGCCCGGTATCGGCAAAGGGCTGGAGCAGGGCAGCTTCCCGCAGGTAACGCCGGAAGCGGCGGCGCCGTATACGCCGCAGGGCCATATTTTCCGCCGGCTGATCGGCGCCTATTTTATCAGCCATGCGCATCTCGACCATCTGGCCGGCCTGATTATCGCCTCGCCGGAAGACGCGAAAAAGACGGTATATGCCTCGAACGACACGGTATTGACGCTGCGCAACCACTATTTTAACTGGAAGAGCTGGCCAAACTTCAGCGATTCCGGCAACGGTCAGCGCCTTGGCACCTACCGGCTGCAGCCGGTGCGCGAGCAGCAGCGCTTTACCTTCGGCACCACCGGGCTGAGCGGGGTGATGTATCCGCTCAGCCATGCGGGTTACCACTCTTCGATGGTGTTGCTGTCCGACCGTACGGACGCTTTCGCCTATTTTGGCGACACCGGGCCGGACGCGCTGGAGAAGTCGCGCCAGCTGGACAGCGTCTGGCGGGCGTTGGGGCCGCTGATTGCCGATAAAAAACTAAAGGGCATGATTATTGAAACCTCTTACCCCAATGAGGTGTCAGACAGCAAACTCTATGGCCACCTTACTCCGGCCTGGCTGCTGAAGGAGCTGAAGAATCTGCAAAAATACAGCGGCGGCGACGGTTCGCTCACCGGGCTGCCGATCGTCATCAGCCATATCAAACCGAGCCTGAGGCAGGGAGACGATCGGCGCGCCGTGATTCAACAGCAGCTGGAGCAGGGCAACGATTTGGGTGTTAAATTTATTTTTATGGCGCAGGGCGAACGTCAGCAGTTTTAACTTCGCTCCCCGTCGCCCGGGAAAGCGGGCGCCGGGAGCCACGCACTATGTTGAAGAGAGATGAGTATGAATAACCTCGATCTGGAAAGCTTGATTAACAATGTACTTAACAGCGCCGCGTTTCAGGACTACGCGCCAAATGGCCTGCAGGTCGAAGGACGGGAAAACGTACAGCGCATCGTCACCGGCGTAACCGCCTGCCAGGCGCTGCTGGACGCGGCGGTGGAGCACCAGGCCGACGCCATTGTGGTGCACCACGGCTATTTCTGGAAAAACGAGGCGCCGGTGGTGCGCGGTATGAAGCGCAACCGCCTGAAAACGCTGTTGGGGAACGATATCAACCTGTACGGCTACCACCTGCCGCTGGATGCGCATCCGCTGCTGGGCAATAACGCCCAGCTGGCGCAGCTGCTGGATATCCGCGTGCTGGGCGAGGTTGAGCCGCTGGTGCCGCACGGCGAGTTTGAACAGCCGCTCAGCGGCGCAGAGCTGCAGCAGCGTCTTGAAACGCGTCTGGGCCGTGCGGTACTGCACTGCGGCGATAATGCGCCGGCGCAGATCCGTCGGGTTGCCTGGTGCACCGGCGGCGGCCAGGGCTTTATCGACAGTGCGGCGCGTTTCGGCGTGGATGCCTTTATCAGCGGTGAGGTGTCCGAACAGACCATCCACAGCGCGCGTGAAATGGGCATTCACTTTTTCGCCGCCGGTCATCACGCCACCGAACGCGGCGGCGTCAAGGCGCTGGGCGAATGGCTGGCCGAGCACCATGGCCTGGATGTGACCTTTATCGATATCCCGAATCCCGCCTGATTTTCCCCCGAGGGTTCAGCATGCTGAACCCTTTCGTTTTCTATACCTTAAATAATTTGAGCTGCGGGAAGGCGGCAGGTGCAGGGACTCCGATGCGCTGACTCAGGTCAGTGATGCGGGGGACCGAGCGCCGAAAATGCATCCGCAGCTTACGGTATGATGGTTATATATCCTTATTTTTACAGGGGTTGTTGTATTGACAGCCGGCCTGCGCTCGCGCATAACTGATACGTTTTTGCAAACAATAATAAGGAGAGTAATGGTGCAACGAGCACAATATTACCTATTGGGTGAAAGGGCGATCGTGCTTGAATTGGCACCGCCGGTGACGCTGCCCAGCCAGCAGCGGATCTGGGCGTTGGCGGAAAAATTTAACCACCATCCACATGTACAGGAAGTGGTGCCGGGGATGAATAACCTGACGCTGTTGCTGCAGACGCCGCAGGCGGATATCGCCGCGCTGCTGGAGCAGCTGCGCGAGGGCTGGGAGAGCAGTGAAACGCTGGTGCCGCCGGCGCGCGAGGTGGCGATTCCGGTGATTTACGGCGGCGAGATGGGGCCGGATCTGGATGAGGTGGCGCGCCATACCGGCATGACGCCGCAGCAGGTGGTGGAGTGCCACGCCGCGGCTGCTTATGTAGTGTACTTCCTCGGCTTTCAGCCGGGCTTCCCTTATCTCGGCGGCATGCCGGAACGGCTGACGATGCCGCGTCGCGCGGAACCACGCCTGAGTGTGCCCGCCGGCTCGGTCGGCATCGGCGGCAGCCAGACGGGCATCTACCCACAGGCCGCGCCGGGCGGCTGGCAGCTGATCGGCCGTACGCCGCTGGCGCTGTTTAACCCGCAGGATACCCCGCCGACGCTGCTGCGTCCGGGCGACAACGTGCGTTTTGTACCGCAGCAGGAGGGCGTATGTTGAAAATTCTGCGTGCCGGCATCTATACCACGGTGCAGGATCTGGGGCGAAACGGCTTCCGCAGCCTCGGCATCAGTCAGGGCGGCGCATTGGATGCGCCGGCGCTGAAAATCGCCAACCTGCTGGTGGGCAACCGCGCGGACAGCGCCGGGCTGGAGATTACGCTCGGGCAGTTCAGCGCTGAATTTACCCGGCCGAGCTGGATTGCGCTGACCGGCGCCGGCTGCGACGCGCTGCTGGACGGTAAACCGCTGTGGACCGGCTGGCGTTATCCGGTGAAAGCGGGCCAGCAGCTGGTGCTGCAGAAGCCGAAACACGGCATGCGCAGCTATCTGGCGATTGCCGGCGGCATTGCGGTGCCGGAGGTGTTGGGTTCGCGCAGCACCGATCTGCGAACCGGCTTTGGCGGGCTGGAGGGACGGAAGCTGCAGGACGGCGACCAGCTGCCGCTGGGAGAGAGCGTCAACCCGCCGGGCAAGCCGTTCGGCGTCAAACAGCTGCTGTTTAACAACCGTATCCGCGCGCTGCCGGGGCCGGAGTACCAGGAGTTCAGCACCGCCGCGCGGGAGACCTTCTGGCGCACGCCGTGGCAACTGAGTCCGCAGAGCAACCGCATGGGCTACCGGCTGCAGGGCAGCGCGGAGTTAACGCGCACCACCGCGCGGGAAATGCTGTCGCACGGCCTGCAGCCGGGCGTGGTGCAGGTGCCGCATAACGGCCAGCCGATCGTCCTGATGGCGGATGCGCAGACGACCGGCGGCTACCCGCGCATTGCCTGCGTGATCGAAGCCGATCTCTACCATCTGGCGCAGCTGCGTCTGGGAGAGCCGGTGCACTTTATTCCCTGTTCTCTGGAAGACGCGCAGCGCGCCAAAAAGGAGCAGGATCTGTTTATCCAACAAATTGCCTGGGGGCTACATGATCGTTGATTTAAATGCCGATCTGGGGGAAGGGTGCGTTAACGACCAGGCGCTGCTGCAGCTGGTCAGTTCGGCCAATATCGCCTGTGGTTTTCACGCCGGCGACGCGCAGACCATGCGCCAGTCGGTGCGCTGGGCGCTGCAGTATGGCGTGGCGATTGGCGCGCACCCCAGCTTCCCCGACCGGGAAAACTTTGGCCGTACGCGCATGCAGCTGCCGGCGGAAACCGTCTACGCGCAGGTGGTGTATCAACTGGGGGCGCTGGCGGCCATCGCCAGGGCGGAGGGCGGCGCGATGACGCACGTGAAGCCGCACGGCATGCTGTACAACCAGGCGGCGGTGGAGCCGGCGCTGGCGGACGCCATCGCCCGGGCGGTCAAGGACGTCGATCCGGCGCTGCGGCTGGTGGGGCTGGCGGGCAGCGAGCTGATCCGCGCCGGAGAGCGGTTGGGGCTGGCGACCCGGCAGGAAGCGTTTGCCGACCGCGGCTATCTGGCCGACGGCACGCTGGTGCCGCGCGGGCAAAGCGGAGCGCTGATCGAAGATGACCAGCAGGCGCTGCAACAAACGCTGGAAATGGTGCGCCATCATCGGGTGCGCAGCATTGACGGCAAATGGGCCGCAGTGCAGGCGGAAACCGTCTGCCTGCACGGCGACGGCGAGCATGCGCTGGCGTATGCCCGCAAACTGCGCGCCAGCTTTGCCGAACAGGGCATCAGCGTCAGCGCAGAATAACAATAAAAAAACCAATACAACATAACAGGCACAGGCCTTCGACCCGCAGCTTGCGGCTGCGGGCGGGGCATCAAGGGGAATACACAATGGAACAGGTTGTCAATTACTGGCCGCTGATCGGCATTGCCGTGATCGTGGTCGGTTTTCTTCTGCGTTTTAATCCGGTGCTGGTGGTGATCGTCGCCGGTCTGGCCACCGGACTGGCGGCGATGATGCCGCTGACGGAAATCCTGGAGAGGATGGGCGAAGGGTTTCTGAACACCCGCAACCTGTCGCTGATCCTGCTGCTGCCGCTGGCGGTGATCGGTACGCTGGAGCGCCATGGCCTGAAGGAGCGGGCGCAGGCCTGGATCGCCAGGATCAAAAGCGCCACCGCCGGGCGTCTGCTGATCGTCTACCTGTTTGTGCGGGAAATCACCGCGGCGATGGGGCTGACCAGCCTGGGCGGCCATCCGCAGATGGTGCGTCCGCTGTTGGCGCCGATGGCCGAAGGGGCGACGGAGAACCGCTATGGCGAACTGCCGGAGCGCGTGCGCTACCGCCTGCGCGCCATGTCGGCGGCGACCGATAATGTCGGGCTGTTCTTCGGCGAAGATATCTTCGTCGCCTTCGGCGCGATTATTTTTATGCACAACTTTATGCTGGAGTCCGGCGGTATTCAGACCGAACCGCTGCATATCGCGCTGTGGGGCATTCCGACGGCGATTTTCGCCTTCCTGATCCACGCCTTCCGCCTGTACCGCATGGACAAGCGGCTCAGCGCCGAGCTGGCGCAGCTTAATCAGGCGGCGTTGCAGGCCAAAGGAGACGCGCAATGAACTTTCAGCTGCAATATCTCTACTGGCTGGCCGGGGTTATCCTGCTGATTGTTGCCGTGATGTCGCTGCGCGACCGCACCAACCCGCGTCGTTTTACCACCGGTTTATTCTGGGGGCTGTATGGCCTGGTGTTTATGGTCGGCGACTGGACCTATGACCTGTTCGGCGCCGGCGAGGAAGCCAGACGCCTGCTGCATATGGTCATCGGCGCGCTGGTGGTGCTGATGGCGCTGGTTGCCGGCCTCGGCGGCGTGCGGCTGGGCAGTTACCATCAGCGTACGCAGCAGCAGCGCGAAGAGAGCGCCAAGCGGCTCGGCAACCGGCTGTTTGTGCCGGCGCTGGCGATCCCGGTGGTGACGGTGATCGGGGTGCTGCTGTTCAACAACATTCCGGCGTTGCAGAACGCGGTGTTCGGCCCGGGCAACCACTCGACGCTGATTACCCTGTTCTCGATGGCGCTGGGAGTGATCCTCGGCGGCGTAATTGCGGTGAAAATGACCCACGAACGCGTGGCGCAGCCGCTGCAGGAGGCGCGCCGGCTGCTGGATTCCATCGGCTGGGCGTTTATTTTGCCGCAGATCCTCGCCATGCTGGGGCTGCTGTTCACCAGCGCCGGGGTCGGCACGGCGGTGGCGCACCTGACGCAGGAGTATCTGGCGGTGGATAACCGCTTTATCGCCGTGGCGGTGTATGCGGTCGGCATGGCGCTGCTGACCATGGTGATGGGCAACGCCTTTGCGGCATTCCCGATTATCACCGCCGGCGTCGGCATTCCGATTCTGGTGCTGCAGCATGGCGGCAACCCGGCGGTCATGGCGGCCATCGGCATGTTTTCCGGCTACTGCGGCACGCTGATGACGCCGATGGCGGCTAACTTTAATATCGTACCGGCGGCGCTGCTGGAACTGCCGGACCGCAACGCGGTGATTAAGGTTCAGGTGCCGACCGGCGTCCTGCTGCTGACGGTAAACGTCTTTCTGCTCTATTTCCTGATGTTCCTGTAGGAGAACGCATGCAACACACAGTATTGATTACCGGCTTTGAGCCGTTTGACGGTGAGCGCGTCAATCCTTCCTGGGAAGTGGTGAAGCAGCTTAACGACATGGAACTGAGCGGCGTGCGCATCGTGGCGCGCCAGCTGCCCTGCGTATTCGGCGCCTCGCTGACGGCGCTGAACGCGGCGATTGATGAACTGGCGCCGCAGATGGTGCTGGCGGTCGGTCAGGCCGGCGGCCGCAGCGATATTTCGCTGGAGCGGGTGGCGATCAATATTGATGATGCACGCATTCCGGATAATCAGGGGCAGCAGCCGATTGATGAGCCGATCGTGGCCGACGGTCCGGCGGCGTATTTCAGTACGCTGCCGATCAAGGCGGTGGTTGACAGTATGCGCGAGGCCGGTATTCCGGCCTCGGTATCGCAAACCGCCGGCACCTATGTGTGCAACCACGTGATGTACGGCCTGCTGCACCGGCTGCGCGACCAGCCGGCGATCAAGGGAGGATTTATTCATATTCCCTATCTGCCGGAGCAGGCGGCGGCGCATCCGGGCCAGCCGAGCATGGCGGCCGGCACCGTGCTGTTCGCGCTGGAGCTGGCGATCTCGGTTGCCCTGCAGGTGGAACACGATCTGAAGGTGGTGGGCGGCGCCACGCACTAAGCCGCGTTAAGGCGTCCTCAGCGGCGCCGGTATGCTAAACCAAGGAGCAGTATATGCCTGAAGGACCGGAAATACGCCGGGCGGCGGACCAATTGGCGGCGGCGATCCTCAACCAGCCGCTGTGCGATGTCTGGTTTGCCTTTCCCCGGCTGCAACACTACCAGCGCGAACTGATCGGCGAGCGGGTGATTGCCATCGAACCGCGCGGCAAAGCGTTGCTGACCCACTTTTCCAACGGGCTGACGATGTACAGCCATAACCAGCTGTACGGCGTGTGGAAAGTGGCGGCGGCGGGGGAAAGCCCGGCCACCAAACGTGAACTACGCGTGCGTCTGGAGACGGCGCAGCAGGCAATTTTGCTGTACAGCGCCTCGGACATCACCCTGGGGCCGCGCGGCGAAATTGAGCAGCATCCCTTTTTGCAGCGTATCGGGCCTGACGTGCTGGACGAGCGTCTGATGCCGCAGCAGGTCGCCGAACGGCTGCTGTCGCCGCCGTTCCGCCGGCGTCAGCTGGGGGCATGCTGCTGGACCAGGCTTTTCTGGCCGGGCTGGGCAACTATCTGCGGGCGGAAATTCTCTGGCAGGCGCAGCTGGCGCCGCAGCACCGGCCGCAGGAGTTAACCCCGGAGGCGCTGCAGCGGCTGGCGCAGGCGCTGCTGGCGGTGCCGCGTCTCTCCTACCATACGCGCGGACAGGCGGACGACGACCGTCACCACGGCGCGCTGTTCAGCTTCAAGGTGTTTCACCGCAGCGGCGAGCCGTGCCCGCGCTGCGGCGCGATGATTGAAAAAACCACGCTGTCGTCGCGGCCGTTCTACTTCTGTCCGGTCTGTCAGCGTTAGCGCAGCACAAAAAAAAGCGCCGCCCGAAAGGGCGGCGCCGTGCTGCTTTATGTAGGGTAAAGCGGCATTATTTGAGCTGGGATTTGAAATCACGCTCGGTGTAGCCGGTGTACAGCTGACGCGGACGGGCGATTTTGATGCCCTCGTCGTGCATTTCGTTCCAGTGAGCGATCCAGCCGATAGTCCGCGCGATGGCGAAGATAACGGTGAACATGGAAGACGGAATGCCCATCGCCTTCAGGATGATGCCTGAGTAGAAGTCGACGTTCGGGTACAGTTTCTTCTCGATGAAGTACGGGTCGTTCAGCGCGATGTGTTCCAGCTCCATCGCTACCTGCAGCAGGTTATCGTCTTTCTTGTTCAGCTCTTTCAGCACTTCGTGACAGGTTTCACGCATCACGGTGGCGCGCGGGTCGTAGTTCTTGTACACGCGGTGGCCGAAGCCCATCAGGCGGAAGGAGTCGTTTTTGTCCTTGGCGCGCTTGATGAATTCCGGAATGTGCTCAACGGTGTTGATCTCTTCCAGCATTTTCAGCGCCGCTTCGTTGGCGCCGCCGTGCGCAGGCCCCCACAGGGAGGCGATACCGGCCGCGATGCAGGCAAACGGGTTGGCGCCGGAAGAGCCAGCGGTACGTACGGTAGAGGTAGAGGCGTTCTGCTCGTGGTCGGCATGCAGGATCAGGATACGGTCCATCGCGCGTTCCAGCACCGGGTTCACCACGTACTCTTCACACGGCGTAGCGAACATCATATGCAGGAAGTTGCCGGCGTAGGACAGGTCGTTGCGCGGGTAAACGAACGGCTGGCCCAGCGAGTATTTTGTAACACATCGCCGCCACGGTCGGCATTTTGGACAGCAGACGGTAGGCGGTGATTTCACGGTGACGCTCGTTGTTGACGTCCAGCGCATCGTGGTAGAAGGCCGCCAGCGCGCCGGTCACGCCGCACAGCACCGCCATCGGGTGCGAGTCGCGACGGAAGCCACGGAACAGATGGGTGATCTGGTCGTGGATCATGGTGTGGCGGGTAACGGTGGTTTTGAAGGTTTCAAACTCTTCCGGCGTCGGCGTTTCGCCGTACAGCAGGATGTAGCACACTTCCAGATAAGAGGACTCTTTCGCCAGTTGCTCGATAGGGAAGCCGCGGTGCAGCAGCACGCCTTTGTCGCCATCGATAAACGTGATTTTAGATTCGCAGGAAGCCGTGGAGGTGAAGCCGGGATCGAATGTGAAATAACCTTTGGAACCGAGGGTGCGAACATCAAGGACATCAGGGCCCAGGGTTGGGCTTAGTACGCCGAGCTCAATGGGAGGCGTCACCGTTTGGTACGGTTAGCGTCGCTTTCTTATCAGTCATTTACTGTCTCCTTAGCGCCTTATTTTAATAATCACTAACAACCGAAATACCTTAATTCTCCGCATGTTGCCCGCAAAAAGGGTATGCGGACATAAACTCTGTGAGCAACTGCGCAATAATGCGGTTAGGGTACAGAGCGATGACCCCGGCGCCTCCGTTTTGCGGCATAATAGGCGGCAAACAGAAGTTGCTGGGCTGACCAGGCGAACGAGACGGGTGGCCGGTTGTTAACGATTTATTGAATTCGTTATTTTCTGTTGATCATTACCTACGACGTGTTCGGGGTTTTTTAACCGAATACACTGTTGCATAACTTCTACGTGGGGGAAGTGTATCCGGCGACCTATAGCGCATCATAGGCCTTTTGTGCCCCTATATGTAATGGAAATGTTGATCTCTTGTCAAATCAGATAATTAATTTTGTACTAAATGTGAAAATCGTGATCTAAATCACTGTTCGGGGGAAATGTCCCCAAAGGGATTGTATGGGAATTGTAATCAGAATGTGATCCTCCTATACTGCCGCCAGGTCTCCGGATTACCCTGAAGTAGGAGCACCCAGCGTTATAACAATGCGCCGTTTAAGCACAGAGGATGTCGATGTTTGAGCGCGTGACGTGTAAGGGTTTTTGGCTCTTAACGCTGTCTGATCCCCACCCAGGCCCGGAGGAAGGAAAATAATAAGAGCTGTGTGGGCAAAACCGTGAAAAAACAAAGACCTGTCAACCTGGATCTGCAAACGATCCGGTTCCCTGTAACTGCGATAGCGTCCATCTTACACCGAGTCTCTGGCGTAATTACCTTCGTTGCCGTGGGTATTCTCCTCTGGCTGCTGGGCACGTCTCTCTCTTCCCAAGAGGGATTCCTGCAGGCTGCCGCCATCATGAATAGCTTCTTCGTCAAGTTCATATTCTGGGGGATCCTCACTGCGCTGGCCTATCACATTTGCGGTGGCATTCGTCACTTGTTAATGGATTTTGGCTATATCGAAGAGAGTTTAGCGGCTGGTCAGCGTTCTGCCCAGGTGGCGTTCGTTCTGACCGTTGTGCTGTCAATTCTGGCTGGAGTCCTCGTATGGTAAACAATGCTTCCGCATTAGGGCGCAGCGGCGTACACGACTGGTTGTTACTGCGTGCTTCCGCTATCGTCATCACCCTGTATGTCCTCTATATCCTGGGCTTTGTCGTCACGGCTCCGGACATCACCTATGAAATCTGGCGCGGCTTCTTCGCCACCTCAATTACGAAAGTCTTCACCGTGTTGACCTTGCTGTCGATTCTGGCGCACGCCTGGATCGGTCTGTGGCAGGTGCTGACGGATTATATCAAGCCGTTGGCGTTACGCCTGGTGCTGCAACTGGCGGTGGTCGTCCTGTTGCTGGTCTATTTACTGTACGGAACAATCGTAGTGTGGGGTGCGTAAAAAATGAAACTGCCAGTCAGAGAGTTTGATGCAGTTGTTATCGGTGCGGGCGGCGCAGGTATGCGCGCGGCGCTGCAAATTTCCCAGTCGGGCTCAACCTGCGCCCTGCTGTCCAAAGTATTCCCGACCCGTTCCCATACCGTGTCCGCACAGGGCGGCATCACCGTCGCGCTGGCAACAGCCACGAAGATAACTGGGAATGGCATATGTACGATACCGTCAAGGGTTCCGACTATATCGGCGACCAGGACGCTATCGAGTATATGTGTAAAACCGGCCCGGAAGCGATTCTGGAGCTGGAGCACATGGGCCTGCCGTTCTCACGTCTGGACGACGGCCGCATTTATCAGCGTCCGTTCGGCGGCCAGTCGAAAGAGTTCGGCGGCGAGCAGGCGGCGCGCACCGCGGCGGCGGCTGACCGTACCGGCCATGCCCTGCTGCACACGCTGTACCAGCAGAACCTGAGAAACCACACCACCATCTTCTCCGAGTGGTACGCGCTGGATCTGGTGAAGAACCAGGACGGCGCCGTGGTCGGCACCACCGCCATCTGCATCGAAACCGGCGAAGTGGTGTACTTCAAAGCCAAGGCGACCATTCTGGCCACCGGCGGCGCAGGCCGTATTTACCAGTCCACCACCAACGCCCACATTAATACCGGTGACGGCGTCGGCATGGCGATTCGCGCCGGCGTACCGGTGCAGGATATGGAAATGTGGCAGTTCCACCCGACCGGCATCGCCGGCGCCGGGGTTCTGGTGACCGAAGGCTGCCGCGGCGAAGGCGGTTACCTGCTGAATAAACACGGCGAGCGCTTTATGGAGCGTTATGCGCCGAACGCCAAAGATCTGGCGGGCCGCGACGTGGTTGCGCGCTCGATCATGATTGAAATCCGCGAAGGCCGCGGCTGCGACGGTCCATGGGGCCCGCACGCCAAGCTGAAGCTGGACCACCTGGGCAAAGACGTGCTGGAATCCCGCCTGCCGGGCATTCTGGAATTGTCGCGCACCTTTGCGCACGTCGATCCGGTGAAAGAGCCGATCCCGGTTATCCCGACCTGTCACTATATGATGGGCGGCATTCCGACCAAAGTGAGCGGTCAGGCGCTGACCGTCAACGAGAAAGGCGAAGACGTCGTGATTCCGGGCCTGTTCGCCGTCGGAGAAATCGCCTGCGTATCGGTGCACGGCGCCAACCGCCTGGGCGGCAACTCGCTGCTTGACCTGGTGGTGTTCGGCCGTTCCGCCGGCCTGCATCTGCAGGAGTCTCTGGCAGAGCAGGGCGCAAGCCGCGACGCCAGCGAATCCGACGTGGAAGCGTCGCTGGATCGCCTGAACCGCTGGAACAACACCCGCTCCGGCGAAGATCCGGTAGAAATTCGCAAGGCGCTGCAAGCCTGTATGCAACACAACTTCTCGGTGTTCCGCGAAGGTGATGCGATGGCGAAGGGCCTGGAAGAGCTGAAAGTTATTCGTGAACGTTTGAAGAACGCACGCCTGGACGATACCTCCCGCGAGTTCAACACCCAGCGCATCGAATGCCTGGAACTGGACAACCTGATGGAGACCGCGTATTCCACCGCCGTGTCGGCCAACTTCCGTACCGAGAGCCGTGGCGCACACAGCCGCTTCGACTACCCGGAACGTGATGACGCCAACTGGCTGTGCCACTCGCTGTATCTGCCGCAATCGGAAAGCATGGCGCGTCGTGAAGTGAACATGCAACCGAAACTGCGCCCGGCATTCCCGCCGAAAGTGCGTTCTTACTAATTCGCGGAGATCGATGGATGAAACTCGAATTCTCAATATATCGCTATAACCCGGATGTCGACGACGCTCCGCACATGCAGGACTACACGCTTGAAGCGGAAGAAGGTCGCGATATGATGTTGCTGGACGCGTTGATCCAACTGAAAGAGAAGGATCCGACGCTGTCGTTCCGTCGCTCATGCCGTGAAGGCGTGTGCGGTTCCGACGGTCTGAACATGAACGGTAAAAACGGCCTGGCCTGCATCACCCCGATTTCGTCGCTGCGCAAAGGCAACGGCAAAATCGTCATTCGTCCGCTGCCGGGCCTGCCGGTGGTGCGCGATCTGGTGGTGGACATGGGGCAGTTCTATACCCAGTATGAAAAGATCCGGCCTTATCTGCTTAACGACGGTAAAAATCCGCCGGCGCGCGAGCACCTGCAGTCGCCGGACGAACGCGCCAAGCTGGACGGTCTGTACGAGTGCATTCTGTGCGCCTGCTGCTCGACCTCTTGCCCGTCGTTCTGGTGGAACCCGGACAAATTCATCGGCCCGGCCGGCCTGCTGGCGGCATATCGTTTCCTGATCGACAGCCGCGACACCGAAACGGCAGAACGTTTAGACGATCTGGACGACGCTTTCAGTGTTTTCCGCTGCCATAGCATCATGAATTGTGTCAGTGTATGCCCTAAAGGCTTGAACCCGACCCGCGCTATCGGGCATATCAAGTCGATGCTGCTGCAACGCAGCGCGTAACAGCTTGTGATATCGCGCCGGAGCCGTTGGCCCGGCGCATATTGGCAGGAAGCCTCTAAAAACTGACCCGTGACTGCGGCAGCATGCAGTCAGGTTCCTCCCGCCGGTTTTTAGAGGTTCCTTGTAAGGGACCGCAAGGTCCAAACAGAACGTAAATACCCCCTCGCTGCGGTATGGCGAAGGGAGATACGTCGAGTGAACCGTTTTACGGCAAACCGTTTTAATCACGGTAATTATGTTAACCACGGCGAAAACTGAAGCTTTAAAGCTTAAGGGATCATAATGCAGAACGGCGCAATGAAGGCCTGGCTGGATTCCTCCTATCTGGCGGGCGCGAACCAGTCTTACATAGAGCAGCTCTATGAAGACTACCTAACCGATCCGGGCTCTGTCGAAGATAGCTGGCGTTCCATTTTCCAACAGCTCCCCACCGCGGGTGTTAAACCCGATCAACTTCACTCCCAAACTCGTGAATACTTCCGCCGTCTGGCGAAGGATTCTGCGCGTTACAACGGCAGCATCAACGATCCGGACACCGATGCCAAACAGGTGAAGGTCCTGCAGCTGATCAACGCCTTCCGCTTCCGCGGGCATCAGCATGCCAACCTTGACCCGCTTGGCCTGTGGAAGCAGGACGCAGTACCTGACCTCGATCCTGCTTATCACAACCTGACCGAAGCCGACTTCCAGGAAACCTTCAACGTGGGTTCTTTCGCCATTGGCAAAGACACCATGAAGCTGGCGGACCTGTATGAAGCGCTGAAGCAGACCTACTGCGGCTCTATCGGCGCAGAATACATGCATATCACCAATACCGAAGAAAAACGCTGGATTCAGCAGCGTATCGAATCGGTGGTTGGCCATGCCAGCTTCAGCAGCGATGAGAAACGTCGCTTCCTGAACGAGCTGACCGCGGCAGAAGGCCTGGAGCGTTACCTGGGCGCCAAGTTCCCGGGGGCGAAGCGCTTCTCCCTTGAAGGCGGGGACGCGCTGGTGCCGATGCTCAAAGAGATGGTGCGTCACGCAGGCAAGAACGGCACGCGCGAAGTCGTGCTGGGCATGGCCCACCGCGGCCGCCTGAACGTGCTGATCAACGTGCTGGGTAAAAAGCCTGCCGACCTGTTCGACGAGTTTGCCGGCAAACATAAAGAACACCTCGGCACCGGCGACGTGAAATACCACCAGGGCTTCTCGTCCGACGTGGAAACCGAAGGCGGCATGGTTCACCTGGCGCTGGCGTTTAACCCGTCGCACCTGGAGATCGTCAGCCCGGTGGTTATGGGCTCCGTACGCGCCCGTCGCGACCGTCTGGATGAAGCGCGCAGCAACATGGTGCTGCCGATCACCATCCACGGCGACGCCGCCATTACCGGCCAGGGCGTGGTGCAGGAAACCCTGAACATGTCTCAGGCGCGCGGCTACGAAGTGGGCGGCACGGTGCGCATCGTCATCAACAACCAGATTGGTTTCACCACCTCCAATCCGCTGGATGCGCGTTCCACCCAATACTGTACCGATATCGCCAAGATGGTGCAGTCGCCGATTTTCCACGTTAATGCTGACGATCCGGAAGCGGTGGCGTTTGTTACCCGTCTGGCGTTGGATTTCCGTAACACCTTTAAACGCGACGTCATGATCGATCTGGTTTGCTATCGTCGTCATGGGCACAACGAAGCCGATGAGCCAAGCGCAACCCAGCCGCTGATGTATCAGAAGATCAAGAAGCACCCGACGCCGCGTAAAATCTACGCCGATGTGCTGACCGAAGAGAAAGTCGCGACGCTGGAAGATGCCACGGAAATGGTCAATCTGTATCGCGATGCGCTGGACCGCGGCGAGTGCGTGGTGGAAGAGTGGCGTCCGATGAACCTGCACTCCTTCACCTGGTCGCCGTACCTGAACCACGAGTGGGATGAAGAGTACCCAAACAAGGTGGAAACCAAGCGTCTGCAGGATCTGGCCAAGCGCATCAGCAGCGCGCCGGAGTCGGTTGAGATGCAGTCACGCGTGGCGAAAATCTACGCCGACCGCGCCGAGATGGCGGCGGGCAACAAGCCGTTTGACTGGGGCGCGGCGGAAACGCTGGCCTACGCGACGATGGTTGACGAAGGTATTCCAATCCGTCTGTCCGGCGAAGATGCCGGCCGCGGCACCTTCTTCCACCGCCACGCGGTGGTGCACAACCAGAAAGACGGTACTTCCTACGTGCCGCTGGCTAACGTGCACGCCGGGCAGGGCGAGTTCAAGGTCTGGGACTCCGTACTGTCTGAAGAGGCGGTGCTGGCGTTCGAATACGGCTACGCCACGGCGGAACCGCGCACCCTGACCATCTGGGAAGCGCAGTTCGGCGACTTCGCCAACGGCGCTCAGGTGGTGATTGACCAGTTCATCAGCTCCGGCGAGCAGAAATGGGGCCGTATGTGCGGCCTGGTGATGCTGCTGCCGCACGGCTATGAAGGCCAGGGCCCAGAGCACTCCTCCGCGCGTCTGGAGCGTTATCTGCAGCTGTGCGCAGAACAGAATATGCAGGTCTGCATCCCGTCCACGCCGGCTCAGGTTTACCACATGCTGCGTCGTCAGGCGCTGCGCGGTATGCGCCGTCCGCTGGTGGTGATGTCGCCGAAGTCTCTGCTGCGTCACCCGCTGGCGGTCTCTTCGCTGGACGAACTGGCGAACGGCAGCTTCCAGCCGGCGATCGGCGAGATCGACGAGCTGGATCCGAAGGCGGTGAAACGCGTGGTGCTGTGCTCCGGCAAGGTGTACTACGACCTGCTGGAACAGCGTCGCAAAAACGACCAGAAAGACGTCGCCATTGTACGTATCGAGCAGCTGTATCCGTTCCCGCACCAGGCGGTGCAGGCGGTGCTGGAGCAGTATGCGCACGTCCATGACTTCGTCTGGTGTCAGGAAGAGCCGCTGAACCAGGGCGCCTGGTACTGCAGCCAACACAATTTCCGTGAAGTGATTCCGTTCGGAGCCTCTTTACGTTACGCCGGACGTCCGGCCTCTGCTTCTCCGGCAGTGGGTTATATGTCCGTACACCAGAAGCAGCAGCAGGCTCTGGTTAATGATGCGCTGAATATTGATTAAAAATTTAAGGGAAAGCTAAATGAGTAGCGTAGATATTCTGGTTCCTGACCTTCCTGAATCGGTTGCCGATGCGACGGTAGCGACCTGGCATAAAAAACCGGGCGACAGCGTTGAGCGTGACGAAGTTCTGGTGGAAATCGAAACCGATAAGGTGGTGCTGGAAGTTCCGGCCAGTGAAGCGGGCGTGCTTGACGCCATCGTGGAAGATGAAGGCGCCACCGTGCTTTCTCGCCAGATCCTGGGCCGTATCCGCCCGGGCGCCAGCGGCGACAAGCCGGCTGCGGAACCTGCTAAAGCAGCGGAAGCTGCGCCGGCAGCACAGGCGGCGCCTGCCGCTGCGGCAGAAGAAAGCAACGATGCGCTCAGCCCGGCGATTCGTCGCCTGATTGCCGAGCACGACCTGGACGCCAGCGCCATTAAAGGCAGCGGCGTCGGCGGCCGTATCACGCGTGAAGACGTGGAAGCCCACCTGGCGAACGGTGGCAAGAAAGCGGCTCCGGCTGCAGAAGCCGCACCTCAGCCGGCGCTGAGCGCACGTTCTGAAAAACGCGTGCCGATGACCCGTCTGCGCAAGCGCGTGGCCGAGCGTCTGCTGGAAGCGAAGAATAGCACCGCCATGTTGACGACCTTCAACGAAATCAACATGCAGCCGATTATGGACCTGCGCAAGCAGTACGGCGAAGCGTTCGAAAAACGTCACGGCGTGCGTCTGGGCTTCATGTCCTTCTACATCAAAGCGGTAGTAGAAGCGCTGAAGCGTTACCCGGAAGTGAATGCGTCAATCGACGGCGACGATGTGGTGTACCACAACTACTTCGACGTCAGCATCGCGGTATCCACGCCTCGTGGCCTGGTGACCCCGGTTCTGCGCGACGTAGACACCATGTCTATGGCTGAAATCGAGAAGAAAATCAAAGAGCTGGCGGTCAAAGGCCGTGACGGCAAATTGAAAGTGGAAGAGCTGACCGGCGGTAACTTCACCATCACCAACGGCGGCGTCTTCGGTTCTCTGATGTCTACGCCGATCATCAACCCGCCGCAGAGCGCCATTCTGGGCATGCACGCCATCAAGGATCGTCCGATGGCGGTCAACGGCCAGGTTGTGATTCAGCCAATGATGTATCTGGCGCTTTCTTATGACCACCGCCTGATCGACGGCAAAGAGTCTGTCGGTTACCTGGTGACGGTGAAAGAGATGCTGGAAGATCCGGCTCGTCTGCTGCTGGACGTGTAGTAAACCCTGCTTGGGCGCGGTACGCCGCGCCCACATTCTGTGCTATGTGGCCGTTCCGTCACGCGCGCTTTTGCGTCCGTGACCCGGCTGAAATTTCAGACTTGAATGGATAGAACATCATGAATTTACACGAATATCAGGCAAAACAGTTGTTTGCTCGGTATGGTATGCCGGCACCAACCGGTTACGCCTGTACTACACCGCGTGAAGCAGAAGAAGCCGCGTCCAAAATCGGCGCCGGTCCGTGGGTAGTTAAATGTCAGGTTCATGCTGGCGGCCGCGGCAAAGCCGGCGGCGTTAAAGTGGTAAACAGCAAAGAAGATATCCGCGCTTTCGCTGAAGCCTGGCTGGGCAAGCGTCTGGTGACCTACCAAACTGACGCGCAGGGCCAGCCGGTTCACCAGATCCTGGTTGAAGCCGCTACCGATATCGATAAAGAGCTGTACCTGGGCGCGGTGGTTGACCGCGGCACCCGTCGCATCGTGTTCATGGCGTCTACCGAAGGCGGCGTGGAAATCGAGAAAGTGGCGGAAGAAACGCCGGAACTGATCCACAAAACCACCATCGATCCGCTGGCGGGCCCGCAGCCTTACCAGGGCCGTGAGCTGGCGTTCAAACTGGGCCTGAGCGGCAAGCAGGTCAGCCAGTTCGCCAAAATCTTCATGGGTCTGGCAACGCTGTTCCTGGAACGCGACCTGGCGATGGTTGAGATCAACCCGCTGGTAATCACCAAGCAGGGCGACCTGGTGTGTCTGGACGGCAAAACTGGGCGCCGACGGCAATGCCCTGTTCCGTCAGCCGGAACTGCGTGAAATGCAGGATCTGTCTCAGGAAGATGAGCGCGAATCACGTGCGGCGCAGTGGGAACTGAACTACGTCGCGCTGGATGGCAACATCGGCTGCATGGTTAACGGCGCAGGCCTGGCGATGGGCACCATGGACATCGTCAAACTGCACGGCGGCGAACCGGCCAACTTCCTGGACGTGGGCGGCGGCGCAACCAAAGAGCGCGTGACCGAAGCGTTTAAAATCATCCTGTCCGACGACAAGGTGAAAGCGGTTCTGGTGAACATTTTCGGTGGTATCGTGCGTTGCGACCTGATCGCCGACGGTATCATTGGCGCAGTGGCCGAAGTGGGCGTTAGCGTCCCGGTGGTTGTGCGTCTGGAAGGTAACAATGCCGAACTGGGCGCCAAGAAACTGGCGGACAGCGGTCTGAATATCATTGCTGCGACCAGCCTGACTGATGCGGCTCAGCAAGTTGTTGCGGCAGTGGAGGGTAAATAATGTCCATTTTAATCGATAAAAACACCAAAGTAATCTGCCAGGGCTTCACCGGTAGCCAGGGACCTTCCACTCTGAACAGGCTATCGCTTACGGCACCAACATGGTTGGCGGCGTAACCCCGGGCAAGGGCGGCACCACGCATCTGGCCTGCCGGTGTTCAACACCGTGCGCGAAGCGGTAGAAACCACCGGCGCGACCGCGTCCGTCATCTACGTACCGGCGCCGTTCTGTAAAGATTCCATCCTGGAAGCGATCGACGCGGGCATCAAGCTGATCATCACTATCACCGAAGGCATCCCGACGCTGGATATGCTGACGGTGAAAGTGAAGCTGGACGAAGCCGGCGTGCGCATGATCGGGCCGAACTGCCCGGGCGTGATCACCCCAGGCGAATGCAAAATCGGCATCATGCCGGGCCATATCCACCTGCCAGGCAAAGTGGGCATCGTTTCCCGCTCCGGCACCCTGACCTATGAAGCGGTAAAACAGACTACCGATGCCGGTCTGGGCCAGTCTACCTGCGTAGGTATCGGCGGCGACCCGATTCCAGGCTCCAACTTTATCGACATCCTGAAAATGTTCCAGGAAGATCCGCAGACTGAAGCGATCGTGATGATCGGCGAAATCGGCGGCAGCGCGGAAGAAGAAGCGGCCGCGTACATCAAGGATCATGTGACCAAGCCTGTGGTGGGCTACATTGCCGGCGTTACCGCGCCAAAAGGCAAGCGTATGGGCCACGCCGGCGCGATCATCGCCGGTGGTAAAGGCACCGCGGACGAGAAATTTGCCGCGCTGGAAGCTGCCGGTGTGAAAACCGTGCGCAGCCTGGCGGACATCGGCGACGCAGTGAAAGCGGTTCTGAATCGCTAATCTGCCACCGCATTATAAGATCTCGACATGTTTGGCCGCCTTCTGGGCGGCCTTTTTTATTGGCAAAGCGGAAAAAGCGCAGAATCTGCGATCAATGTCTCAATTTAGTCTATGATTAATTAGCCAAAGGGCAATGGAGAGTGGAACGCACTGCTACACTTTTAATGGAAATAAAAGGTTAATATAAATCGCAATATAATAGCCAAAAATACAATAACCCTCTTTTGGGGTTACATTTATTTAACACAAAAATATCAATAAAAAACAATTAAACCATTGCGTAACATACCCCCAAGAAAAATATGCGAAATCGTGTGATGAATCTGGAAATAAAGCTCAGATAGGCTTAAATTGTTCCAGATCAAATTAAAGGGGCGTACTCATTTTGGCTAGCTTTTGACCTGTGGCCAAAAGTCCAACCCACATCACGCAAAAACCTATTTATTGTGTGGGTTTGGGCGAGTATCATCATACTGTCACCATGAATCTTTGATCTTGTTGTATTTGTTCCCCATCGTCGGTTTTCAGCATGCGGTTGAAAGCGCAACCATGGGATCGAAATTGTTGTTTTTTATGGCATTCACTGCGGGGCGTTATTGTCTGCTGCGTCATCGGGCGTAATAGCAATAGCCGCAATTCGGAGTCTTCCTGCGAGGAGCAAGGAGTCAAGATGTTTGATATTGTCGAACTGTCGCGCTTACAGTTTGCTTTAACGGCGATGTACCACTTCCTATTTGTCCCATTAACGCTTGGCATGGCGTTTCTGCTGGCAATTATGGAAACGGTATATGTCCTGTCTGGCAAACAAATCTATAAAGATATGACCAAATTCTGGGGCAAGTTATTCGCAATTAACTTTGCCCTGGGGGTGGCCACCGGTTTGACCATGGAGTTCCAGTTCGGGACCAACTGGTCATATTTCTCCCACTACGTCGGCGATATCTTCGGGGCCCCTCTGGCTATCGAAGGTCTGATGGCGTTCTTCCTTGAATCCACGCTGGTCGGCCTGTTCTTCTTCGGCTGGGATCGGCTGGGCAAGGTGCAGCACATGGCGGTCACCTGGTTCGTCGCTCTGGGCTCCAACCTGTCCGCGCTGTGGATCCTGGTCGCCAACGGCTGGATGCAGAACCCTATCGCTTCGGACTTCAACTTCGAAACCATGCGTATGGAGATGGTCAGCTTCTCGGAGCTGGTGCTGAACCCGGTTGCGCAGGTGAAGTTCGTCCACACCGTTGCCGCCGGCTACACCACCGGCGCCATGTTTGTGCTGGGCATCAGCGCCTACTATCTGCTGAAAGGGCGTGACGTGGCGTTCGCCAAGCGTTCCTTCGCCATCGCCGCCAGCTTCGGTATGGCGGCGGTGCTGTCCGTTATCGTACTGGGCGATGAGTCCGGCTATGAGATGGGCGACGTGCAGAAAACCAAGCTGGCCGCCATCGAAGCCGAGTGGGAAACGCAGCCTGCGCCGGCCGCCTTTACGCTGTTCGGCATTCCGAATCAGGACAAGCAGGAAAACGCCTTCTCCATCCAGATCCCGTATGCACTGGGCCTGATTGCCACGCGTTCCGTCGATACCCAGGTCACCGGCCTGAAAGATCTGATGGCGCAGCATGAAGTGCGTATCCGCAACGGGATGAAAGCCTACCAGCTGCTGGAAGAGCTGCGCGCCGGCAATACCGACCCGGGCGTCCGCGCCGAATTTAACAAAACCAAGCAGGATCTGGGCTACGGTCTGCTGCTGAAGCGTTATACCCCGAACGTCTCCGACGCAACGGAAGCGCAGATCGCGCAGGCGACCAAAGACTCTATTCCGCGCGTTGCGCCGCTGTACTTTGCGTTCCGCATTATGGTGGCCTGCGGCGTGTTGATGTTGGCTATCATCGGCCTGTCTTTCCTGAGCGTGGTGCGTGGCCGCATCGGCCAGAAAAAATGGCTGCTGCGTGCGGCGCTGTACGGCATTCCTCTGCCATGGATTGCGGTAGAGCGGGCTGGTTTGTGGCGGAGTACGGCCGTCAGCCGTGGGCTATCGGTGAAGTGCTGCCGACCGCGGTGGCGAACTCTTCCCTGACCGTCGGCGACCTGCTGTTCTCCATGGGGCTGATCTGCGGCTTGTACACCCTGTTCCTGGTGGCTGAAATGTACCTGATGTTCAAGTTTGCACGTCTGGGGCCAAGCAGCCTGAAAACCGGCCGCTACCACTTTGAACAACCGACTGCCTCCGTGCAGCAGGCGCGCTAAACAGGAGTCCACGTATGTTTGAGTATGAAGTACTGCGATTTATCTGGTGGGTGCTGGTTGGCGTACTGCTGATCGTTTCGCCGTCACCGATGGCTTCGATATGGGCGTCGGCATCCTGGTGCGTTTGATCGGGAAAACCGATACCGAACGCCGCGTGATGATCAACTCCATCGCCCCGCACTGGGACGGCAACCAGGTGTGGCTGATCACCGCCGGCGGCGCGCTGTTTGCCGCCTGGCCGATGGTGTACGCCGCAGCGTTTTCCGGTTTCTACGTGGCGATGATCCTGGTGCTGGCGGCGTTGTTCTTCCGCCCGGTCGGTTTCGACTACCGCTCCAAGCTGGAAAGCACGCGCTGGCGCAACATGTGGGACTGGGGCATCTTTGTCGGCTCCTTTGTGCCTGCGCTGGTGTTCGGCGTGGCGTTCGGCAACCTGCTGCAGGGCGTGCCGTTCCACATCGATGAGTACCTGCGTCTGTTCTACACCGGCAACTTCTTCCAGCTGTTGAACCCGTTCGGCCTGTTGGCGGGCGTGGTCAGCCTGACGATGCTGATTGCCCAGGGCGCTACCTACCTGCAGATGCGCACTACCGGTGAAATTCATCTGCGCTCCCGCACGGCGGCGCAGATCTCCGCGCTGGTGATGGCGGTGTGCTTCCTGTTGGCAGGCATCTGGCTGGTGAAAGGCATCGACGGCTACGTGATCACCTCGGCGCTGAATACCGCCGCGGAATCCAACCCGCTGCGTAAAGAAGTGGCGCATCAGGCCGGCGCATGGTTGATTAACTTCAACAACTATCCGCTGCTGTGGGCGTTGCCGGCGCTGGGCGTGGTGCTGCCGCTGTTTACCATCCTGTTCTCACGGATGGAAAAGGGCGCGCTGGCGTTTGTCGCTTCATCGCTGACCATTGCCTGCGTGATCCTGACCGCCGGCGTGACCATGTTCCCGTTTGTGATGCCGTCCAGCACTAACCCGAGCATGAGTCTGACCATGTGGGATGCCACCTCCAGCCTGCTGACGCTGAAAGTGATGACCGTAGTGGCGATTATCTTCGTGCCTATCGTTCTGGCGTACACCAGCTGGTCGTACTACAAAATGTTCGGTCGCCTCGATAAGAACTTTATCGAAAACAACAAGCATTCGCTGTACTAAGGATAAGGAGCTAACTCATGTGGTATTTTGCCTGGATTCTCGGCACGCTTCTTGCCTGCGCTTTTGGCATCATTACGGCGCTGGCGCTTGAGCAGAGCGAAAAAACGAAAGCGCAGCAAAACGGTGAATAATGAGTTCGTTAACCGATAAGCTGTATGCCATCGCTGACAAGGGCCCGCTGCGGCCCTTTCCCTGGTGTTGGCGCTGGCGCTGGCCGGCTGCGTGTTCTGGGACCCGACGCGCTTTGCCGCGCGCACCAGTTCACTGGAGATCTGGCAGGGGCTGTTGCTGATTTGGGCCGTCTGCGCCGGCATGGTTCACGGCGTCGGTTTCCGGCCTCAGCGCATGCGCTGGCGGGCGTTTTTTGCGCCGTTGCCGGCGCTGATTATCCTGGTGGCAGGATTACTTTACGTTTCTTTATAAACTGCCGTCACTCCTTTGATTATGGGCCTTTGCGGCCCATAATTATTTTTCGTTCCCTCCTTGCAACCCATTCCCAACCCGATCTCACTTGCGTATAGTAACAGCGTTAAATTGCCATGCTGGGAAGTAGAGTGAGTAATACGTTATTTCGATGGCCGGTACGCGTTTACTACGAGGATACCGACGCCAGTGGCGTGGTTTACCATGCCCGCTATGTCGCTTTTTTTGAAAGAGCGCGCACCGAAATGCTGCGTCAACATGACTTTCATCAACAGCAGCTGCTCAGCGAACATGTCGCTTTTGTGGTCCGGCGTATGACGGTGGATTACCTGTTGCCGGCGCGGCTCGATGAGCAGCTGGAAGTGCAGAGTGAAATCACCCAGCTGCGCGGGGCTTCTCTTACCTTTGCCCAACGCATAGTCAATTCAGACGGCGCGCTGCTGAGTCAGGCCGATGTGTTGATTGCATGCATTGATCCACACCAAATGAAGCCACGAGCGCTTCCTAAGTCTATTGTCGCGGAGTTTAAGCAGTGACTGACATGAACATCCTTGATCTATTCTTGAAGGCGAGCCTGCTGGTTAAGCTTATCATGTTGATTCTGATATGCTTTTCAGTGGCCTCTTGGGCAATCATCATCCAGCGCACCCGCATCCTGAATGCGGCGACGCGCGATGCCGAAGCCTTCGAAGACAAATTCTGGTCGGGCATTGAGCTGTCCCGCCTGTACCAGGAAAGCCAGGCGCGCCGCGACAGCCTGGCCGGTTCGGAGCAAATTTTCTACTCCGGTTTTAAAGAGTTCGCCCGTCTGCACCGTGCCAATAACCATGCGCCGGAAGCCGTGATTGACGGCGCGTCGCGTGCGATGCGCATTTCAATGAACCGCGAACTGGAAACGCTGGAAACCCATATCCCGTTCCTCGGCACCGTCGGCTCCATCAGCCCATATATCGGCCTATTCGGCACCGTGTGGGGGATTATGCACGCCTTTATCGCGTTGGGTGCGGTGAAGCAGGCAACCTTGCAGATGGTTGCGCCGGGGATCGCCGAAGCGCTGATCGCCACCGCCATCGGTCTGTTTGCCGCCATTCCGGCCGTTATGGCTTACAACCGGCTTAACCAGCGCGTGAACAAGCTTGAGCAGAATTACGACAACTTTATGGAAGAGTTCACCGCCATTCTGCATCGTCAGGCCTTCTCCAGCGACAGCAAATAAGTAGGAGGTTGTATGGCGAGAGTACGTGGCCGTAACCGTCGGGAGCTGAAGTCGGAAATCAATATCGTTCCGCTGCTGGACGTGTTGCTGGTGCTGTTGCTGATCTTTATGGCGACGGCGCCGATCATCACGCAGAGCGTCGAGGTCGATCTGCCGGACGCGACCGATTCCAAAACGGTGTCCAGCGATGATAATCCGCCGGTGATCCTTGAGGTCTCGGGCGTCGGGCAATATACCATCGTGGCCGATCACGACCGCATGGAGCTGTTGCCGCCGGAACAGGTGGCGGCAGAGGCCAAATCGCGGCTGGCCGCCAACCCGAAAACCGTCTTTTTGATCGGTGGGGCGAAGGACGTGCCGTACGATGAGATTATCAAAGCGCTGAATATTCTGCATCAGGCGGGCGTCGCTTCCGTTGGGTTGATGACCCAGCCAATTTGAGCATAGGGCGATGGACATCCCGGTCTCTGTCCTGCGGGACAGGGGCCTGGTCCAGGCGCCCGTTTTTGGGAATCTATTTTGGTAAAGGCAACTGAGCAAAACGATAAGCTGAACCGCGCCGTTATTGTTTCGGTCGTTCTGCACATTGTATTGATTGCCCTGTTGATTTGGGGATCGCTGCACGAAAACGCCGAAATGAGCGCCGGCGGCGGCGGCGATGGCGCCGTGGTCGGCGCCGTGATGGTGGACCCGGCGCGGTGGTGGAACAGTACAACCGGCAGCAACAGCAGAGCAATGACGCCCAGCGTGCGGAGAAACAGCGGCAGAAGAAGGCGGAGCAACAGGCCGAAGAGCTGCAGCAGAAGCAGGCTGAGGAGCAGCAGCGCCTGAAGGCGCTGGAGCAGGAACGTCTGGCGGCGCAGGAGAAGGCGGCGGCAGAAAAAGCGGCGCAGGCCGAACAGAAAAAAGCGGCGGAAAGCGCGGCGGCGAAGGCCAGAGAACAGCAGAAAGTCGCAGAGCAGGCCGCCGCCAAGGCGAAGGCCGAAGCGGACAAGATAGCCAAGGCGCAGGCGGACGCGAAGCAGAAAGCCGAAGCGGAAGCCAAGAAGCAGGCTGCTGCCGATGCTGCGGCGAAGAAAAAAGCGGAAGAGGCCAAGAAAGCGGCCGAGGCAAAAGCTGCGGCGGAAGCCGAGAAGAAAGCTGCCGCCGAAGCGCAGAAAAAGGCCGCGGCCGAGAAAGCTGCAGCCGAGAAAGCCGCCGCCAAGAAAGCGGCGGAAGCCAAGAAGAAGGCCGCTGCGGAAGCCGCCAAGCAGTCGTCTGAGGTTGAAGACCTGTTCGGCGGGCTGGCGGACGGCAAAAAATGCGCCGAAGAGCAGCGGCAAGCAGCAGGGCGAAGGCAAGGCTGCCGGTAAGGGCAATGCCAAAACCGCCGGCGCCAGCGGTGCGGATATCAGCGGTTATATGGGACAGATCCAGGCGGCGATTCAGAGCAAGTTCTATGACGCCAGCTCATACGCCGGCAAGACCTGCGATCTGCGCATCAAACTGGCGCCCGATGGTCTGTTGATCAGCGTGCAGTCGGCCGGCGGCGATCCGGCGCTGTGCCAGGCGGCGGTTGCGGCAGCGCGCCAGGCGCGTATTCCTAAACCGCCGAGCGACGCCGTTTACCAGCACTTTAAGAATTCGACCCTTGAATTCAAAACCGCAATAACGGTGGAGTACGTGCGTAATCTTGCAAGGATGTACTAAGGTAACCAACAGGGATCATGTAGTTTTGTTTGCGTTGGTTTGTTAAAATTCTGCTAATTTATCGCAGGCATTCCGCCTGGATAAGGGAGATGAGATGAAGCAGGCATTTCGAGTAGCGCTAGGTTTTTTGATTCTGTGGGCCTCCGTGTTGCACGCGGAAGTTCGCATTGAGATCACCCAAGGGGTCGACTCCGCGCGACCTATTGGCGTGGTGCCGTTTAAGTGGGCGGGGCCGGGCACGCCGCCGGAAGATATTGGCAAGGTGGTTGCGGCGGATTTACGCAACAGCGGTAAATTCAACCCGATCGACACGGCGCGCATGCCGCAGCAGCCGACCACCGCGTCTGAAGTGACGCCGGCGGCCTGGACTGCGCTGGGCATTGATGCCGTGGTGGTTGGCCAGGTTCAGCCCGGTGCGGACGGCAGCTATCTGATCTCTTATCAGCTGGTGGACACCTCTGGCGCGCCAGGCACCGTATTGGCGCAGAACCAGTACAAAGTGACCAAGCAGTGGCTGCGCTATTCCGCGCATACCGCCAGCGACGAAGTGTTTGAGAAGCTGACCGGCATCAAGGGCGCCTTCCGTACGCGTATTGCTTACGTGGTGCAGACCAACGGCGGGAAATTCCCGTATGAGCT
This sequence comes from Serratia rubidaea, assembly GCA_901472405.1. Classification (GTDB taxonomy): domain Bacteria; phylum Pseudomonadota; class Gammaproteobacteria; order Enterobacterales; family Enterobacteriaceae; genus Serratia_B; species Serratia_B rubidaea. Next base: position 1,284,096 of record LR590463.1, read on the forward strand.
GCGCGTATCCGACTATGACGGCTACAACCAGTTCGTGGTGCACCGTTCGCCGGAGCCGCTGATGTCGCCAAGCTGGTCGCCGGACGGCAGCAAGCTGGCGTACGTCACCTTTGAGAGCGGTCGTTCCGCGCTGGTGGTGCAGACGCTGTCTAACGGCGCGGTGCGTCAGATTGCCTCCTACCCACGCCACAACGGCGCGCCGGCGTTCTCGCCGGACGGCAGCAAACTGGCATTCGCCCTGTCGAAGAGCGGCAGCCTGAACCTGTACGTGATGGATCTGAATTCCGGGCAGATGACCCAACTGACCAACGGCCGCAGCAACAATACCGAGCCGGCCTGGTTCCCGGACGGTCAGTCGTTGGCGTTTACCTCTGACCAGGGCGGTCGCCCGCAGATCTATAAAATGAGCGCCAGCGGCGGTGCCGCGCAGCGTCTGACGTGGGAAGGCGCTCAGAATCAGGATTCTGAAGTCAGCGCCGACGGTAAATTCCTGGTGATGGTGACCACCAATAACGGTGTGCAGCATATCGCCAAACAAGATCTCGGATCGGGAGCCGTTCAAGTATTGACGGACACGTTCCTGGATGAAACGCCAAGTATCGCGCCAAACGGCACTATGGTGATCTATAGCTCCACGCAAGGTATGGGCTCTGTATTGCAGCTGGTATCGACCGATGGGCGTTTCAAAGCGCGTCTTCCGGCCACTGATGGACAGGTAAAATCGCCTGCCTGGTCGCCGTATCTGTGATGCATGTGTAAATATGTATGGCAAACTATAAAAGGATCAAAGAAATGCAACTGAACAAAGTGCTGAAAGGGCTTCTGCTGGCACTGCCAGTTCTGGCTGTAGCAGCTTGTAGTTCTAACAAAAGCGCCGATAACGACCAGTCTGGTATGGGCGCAAACGGCACTACCGGTATGGAAAGCGGCAGCAGCAACCTGTCTTCCGAAGAGCAAGCGCGTCTGCAGATGCAAGAACTGCAGAAGAACAACATCGTTTACTTCGGTCTGGACAAGTATGACATCTCTTCTGAGTTCGCTCAGATGCTGGATGCGCACGCGACTTTCCTGCGTAACAACCCATCTTACAAAGTGACCGTAGAAGGTCATGCGGATGAGCGCGGTACGCCGGAATACAACATCGCCCTGGGCGAGCGTCGTGCTAACGCCGTGAAAATGTACCTGCAGGGTAAAGGCGTTTCCGATGACCAGATCTCTATCGTTTCTTACGGTAAAGAGAAACCAGCTGTACTGGGCCATGACGAAGCGGCTTACGCTAAAAACCGTCGTGCCGTTCTGGTTTACTAAGAGAATCGCATGAACAGTAACTTCAGACGTCATCTGTTGGGTCTGTCGTTACTGGTTGGCGTAGCGGCCCCTTGGGCCGCTACTGCCCAAGCGCCAATCAGTAATGTCGGCTCCGGCTCGGTCGAAGACCGTGTCACCACGCTTGAGCGTATTGCCAATGCTCAGAGCCAACTCTTGAACCAACTCCAGCAGCAAGCCTCCGACAACCAGCGTGATATCGACTCGCTCCGTGGTCAAATCCAGGAAAGTCAGTATCAGCTCAATCAGGTCGTAGAGCGCCAAAAGCAAATCTATGAACAGATAGACAGCCTCGGACAGGGCGGCGGCCAGAGCGCCTCTGCGCCGGCAGCGACTGCTGCGGCGGGGGCTGGCAGCGCTGCGGCTTCTTCTGCAGCGCCTGCCAGTAAGGGCGATGAAAACAGCGATTACAACACCGCTGTTTCGCTGGCGCTGGAGAAAAAGCAGTACGATCAGGCGATCCCAGCCTTTCAGAGCTTCGTAAAACAGTATCCCAAGTCTACCTACCAGCCTAATGCCAACTACTGGCTGGGGCAGTTGTTCTACAACCAGGGTAAGAAAGACGATGCGGCTTACTATTTTGCGGTGGTGGTGAAAAATTACCCGAAATCGCCAAAGGCGCCTGACGCTATGTACAAGGTCGGTATCATCATGCAGGAAAAAGGGCAGGCTGATAAAGCCAAAGCCGTGTTCCAGCAGGTGGTTAAACAGTACCCGAACAGCAGCGCAGCCAAACAGGCGCAAAAGCGTATTGCCGGCTAATTTGGCAGAAAACAAGCCCAGAAGTTGGTCGATACGACCGATTTTTGGGCTTGATCGCATGAAGAACCAGCAGTTGAACCTGATGCGTAAAAATTTAGGTTGCGCTGCTGAGATAAAACAGTAATATATGCCGCCGTTGCCCAGACATCTCGCAAGATGTTAAAGCAGCAGGGAAATTGGGTCGTTAGCTCAGTTGGTAGAGCAGTTGACTTTTAATCAATTGGTCGCAGGTTCGAATCCTGCACGACCCACCAATTTCCAAGAAGTAGTGCAGTAACCACATTAGTGGGTGATTAGCTCAGTTGGTAGAGCATCTCCTTTACACGGAGGGGGTCGGCGGTTCGAGCCCGTCATCACCCACCACTGCGGGTCGTTAGCTCAGTTGGTAGAGCAGTTGACTTTTAATCAATTGGTCGCAGGTTCGAATCCTGCACGACCCACCAATTCCTAAAGAATTGGCAGTAAGTGGAATCGGACAGGATGAGAACCGTAAGGTTCGAGTCTCACGACAGTGAGACAACATCACACAGTGATGGCCCGAAGGGCGAGGCGTAAGCCGAGTAATCCTGCACGACCCACCATTCTTAACGAATGGGCAAGCAGTAAACCGGCGCCACGCTTCATGCCGTTCAGCAGTACACCACGTCAGTGGGTCGTTAGCTCAGTTGGTAGAGCAGTTGACTTTTAATCAATTGGTCGCAGGTTCGAATCCTGCACGACCCACCATTCTTAAAGAATGGGCAAGCAGTAAACCGGCATCACATCTCAGGCCGTTCAGCAGTACACCACATCAGTGGGTCGTTAGCTCAGTTGGTAGAGCAGTTGACTTTTAATCAATTGGTCGCAGGTTCGAATCCTGCACGACCCACCATTTCTAGAAAGTATTCCTAATCTTAAATATCTCGGCAATGTCATTGCATAACGCACGAGTCGTGTAGGTGAGAAGCTGCGTTCAGGTTCGAGCCGAGCGAAGCGAGACGACAACGCGTAGCGTTGCCCGTAGGGCGAGGCCGGAGGCCGAGTCAATCCTGCACGACCCACCATCTCATAGAAATACTCCCATAGTGATTTAATACTTTAATTTTTCAGATCGCACGTGTCGTGCGGGTGAGACAAAAGCGTTTACGCTTTTGAACAGCGCTTGCGCTGGCCCGAAGGGCGAGTCTCGGAGAGACGAGTTACCTGCGTTCAGGTTCGACAAAATCGCCGGGAGCGATTTTGAACAGCGTTTGCGCTGGCCCGCAGGGCGAGTCTCATGGATGAGACGAGTAATAAGCGAAGCGAGACGACAACGCGCAGCGTTGCCCGCAGGGCGAGGTCGGAGGCCGAGTCAATCCTGCGCAAGCTAGCGACGCTCCTTTAACCTTCCCCAACCATCAACGTTAACCCGCCGGTGGATATCCCATGACTGCGTTTTCGGCTATGCGCTCCTGTTTTTATTATCCGTCACATCATTCACGTAATTTCTTCTCTGGCAATAAAAATAAAATAATTAACGGATAAAATTCAATTTCGTTGACGATTTATTTAATTTGCTCGGCTGGATAAATAATTTTCCATTAGTGATTATTTTAAAGCGCATAAGATAATTAAAATCACACTTACTTATTAACAAACAGAAACAAAGCAAATGACGGTAAGCGCTCCATTCATTACTACGCTTTAATGGTCGCCGAAAATTCTATTGCGTGACACGCCTTATTTTACTTCTGACCTTATTGCCGCAGCGCCTGAGATTCTGCGGGCGCTCGTCATTGCTTTGGAGAAAGATAATATGTTATCGCGTCGTGATATGTTGAAAGCCTCCGCCATCAGCGCGGCAGCGGCCGGTATGGTGGGGGGCATGGTGAAGTCCGCCGTTGCCGATGATCACCGCAATATTGTGCCGCCCAGCAGCTACCAGCCGCCCGCCGATGCGCGGGGCGTGTATAAATACAAATTTACCGACAGTAAAAAGCGCAGCCTGCCCAGCGGCTGGGCGCGGGAAGCCACCGTCGAACAGTTCCCGATCTCCGAAGGCGTAGCCGGGGTTGATATGACGCTGGAGCCTGGCGGCGTCCGTGAGCTGCACTGGCACGCCATCGCCGCCGAGTGGGCCTTTATGTTGGAAGGTCGGGCGCGTATTACCATTATCGATCCGGAAGGGAAATGCGAGGTGGCGGACTTTGGCCCCGGTGACGTGTGGTATTTCCCGAAAGGCTATGGCCATTCCATTCAGGCGCTGGCGGAGGGCGCGCATTTTATTCTGGCTTTTGATAATGGCCACTTCTCTGAATTCGGAACATTCAGTATTACCGACTGGGTGGCGCATATGCCGAAAGAAATATTGGAAAAAAGCGTTAATATGCCGGCCTCAATATTCTCCAAAGCCAAGCAGGGGGAAGCCTATATTGTCGGGGGAGCGGTGCCACCGGCGTTACCGTTAGCCAAAAACGACGGCGGCCTGAATAATTCCCCGTTGACGCACCGCTATCAATTAATGAAACAGAAACCGTTCTTTGAAAATGATGCCGGCAGCGTGCATCTGGTGTCATCAAAAGAATTCCCTATCTCCACCACCATGACCGGTATTATCGAGATCGTTAAGCCCGGCGCGGTTCGTGAACTGCACTGGCACCCGAACGCGAATGAATGGCAATACTATATCTCCGGCAAGGGGCGCATGACGGTATTCAGTTCGCACGGTCATGTCCAGACCGAGGAGTATGCGCCTTCCGACGTCGGCTATGTGCCGCAGGGTTTCGGCCATTACATTGAGAATCTCGGCGACGACGATCTGAAGGTGCTGATCGTGTTGGATAACGGCATCTATCAGGATATCTCCCTGTCTGACTGGCTGGCGAAAACGCCGGCTTACCTGCTGGCGGACAACTTTAATAATCAGGTTGAGGACTGGCAGGCGCGGCCGAAGGACAAGCTGGTGATGTCGCGTCGCAGAAAATAACGGCGGCAAGAAAAACGGGAAGCGTCGGCGACAGGCTGGCGTTTTTCCGTTCCCCACTCATATTCATTCGCCCTCAAAGTTTCAACGGTTAAACAAAAATCGTCTATAGAGCAAATTTAAAGCGACTTTTGTCTTCTGGTTAGGTATTTTGTTTAGTATATAAAACATTGGGGCAGGACAGCCGTAGACAGCGGCTGCAACAGGTTCTCCAGACTAGCACAGAGATGACAGTGATGAGTGAAATGTTTGACGCCAATGCGGCAATCTACCCGTTCCCAGCCAAACCGATACCGCTCGACCAGGCGGAAAAGGCCTTCTACCGTGAGAAAATTAAAACGCTGCTGAAGCAGCGGGATGCGGTGATGGTTGCGCACTATTATACCGACCCGGAGATACAGGCGCTGGCGGAAGAGACCGGCGGCTGCGTTGCCGACTCCTTGGAAATGGCGCGTTTTGGCAGTCAGCACCCGGCCTCGACCCTGTTGGTGGCCGGCGTACGCTTTATGGGCGAGACGGCGAAAATACTCAGCCCGGAAAAACAGGTGCTGATGCCGACGCTGCATGCCGAATGTTCACTCGACCTCGGCTGTCCGGAGGCGGAGTTCAACGCCTTCTGCGATAGCCATCCGGATCGCACCGTGGTGGTCTACGCTAATACATCAGCGGCGGTAAAAGCGCGCGCCGACTGGGTCGTCACCTCCAGCATTGCCGTTGAGCTGATTGAACATCTCGACAGCCTGGGGGAGAAAATCATCTGGGCGCCGGACCGCCATCTGGGCAGCTACGTGCAGAAGCAGACCGGGGCCGACGTTTTGTGCTGGCAGGGCGCCTGTATCGTCCATGACGAGTTTAAAACCCAGGCGCTGATGCGGATGAAGGCGCTGTACCCTGAGGCGGCGATCCTGGTGCACCCGGAGTCGCCGCAGGCGGTGGTCGATCTGGCCGACGCGGTCGGCTCCACCAGCCAGCTGATTCAGGCGGCGCAAAACTTACCGCAGCGGCAGCTGATCGTCGCCACCGACCGCGGCATCTTCTATAAGATGCAGCAGGCGTGCCCGGACAAAGAGCTGTTTGAGGCGCCGACCGCCGGCGAAGGGGCGACCTGCCGCAGCTGCGCGCACTGTCCGTGGATGGCGATGAACGGCCTGAAGGCGATTGCCGAAGGGCTGGAGCAGGGCGGATCGCAGCACGAAATTGTTGTCGACGGCGCGCTGCGGGAAAAAGCGCTGCTGCCGTTGAACCGCATGCTGGATTTTGCCGCCACGCTGAAGATGCAGGTAAAAGGAAACGCCTAAGTTAACCCGAGAAAAAGGAAGGCCCGATGAATTTTTTGAGTACCAGCAACATCATGGTGCATATCCCGCTGGGGGCGGGGGTTACGATCTGTCCTGGATTGAGGCGATAGGCACGCTGTTCGGCCTGTTGTGCATCTGGTACGCCAGCCAGGAAAAAATCATCAACTATCTGTTCGGCCTGATCAACGTGACGCTGTTCGCGGTGATCTTTTTCCAGATCCAACTGTACGCCAGCCTACTGCTGCAGCTGTTTTTCTTCGGCGCCAATATCTATGGCTGGTATGCCTGGAGCCGCCAGACGGCGGATCGCCAGGCCGAGCTGCAGATTCGCTGGATGCCGCTGCCGAAGGCGCTGGGTTGGGGAGCGGCGTGCGTTGCGGGCATTCTGCTGATGACCTTTAACATCGACCGCGTCTTCGCCTGGCTGACGCAGGCGGCGGTGGCGGTGATGCAGGCGCTGGGGCTGCCGGTGGAGCCGCCGACGCTGCAGCCGGACGCTTTCCCGTTCTGGGATTCGACGATGATGGTGCTGTCGATCGTGGCGATGATTCTGATGACGCGCAAGTATGTGGAAAACTGGCTGCTCTGGGTGGTGATTGACGTCATCAGCGTGGCGATTTTTGCCTACCAGGGCGTATACGCCATGGCGCTGGAGTACGTCATTCTGACCCTGATTGCGCTGAACGGCTCCTGGCTGTGGATCCGCAGCGCGGCCGACAAAGGGTCACGGCCGCTCTCTTCTCATTCTTAATCTTGTGGCTCCCGCGGATGGCGCGGGAGCACGCCCGTCAGTGGTGATGGCCCAGATGCGAGTGTGAATGTGTGTGCTCACTCGCTTCTGGCGCCCGGTTGATGCCGCAATCCGGCGTATCGCAGTGTTGATACTCCATCTGAATGGTCACGTGGCCGATCTGGTAATGCTTCAGCAGGTAAGCCTCGATGCGGCGCAGCAGGGCGTCGTGGTCATGCGGCGGCACCACCTGCGCGTGCAGCGTCATTAATTTCTGTTCGCCGATCTGCCAGACGTGTACGTGGTGAATATTACGCACCTCGGCGATATTCAGGCACAAATCCTTCTGCAGTTTGTCGATGTCGATCTCCTGCGCGTACCCTCAAGCAGCTCGTGGAAGCTTTCTTTCAGCAGGCGCCAGGCGCTGCGCACCACCAGACAGGACACCAGCACCGACAAAATGGGGTCAATCGGCGTCCAGCCGGTGGTGAGGATCACAATGGCCGCGGCGATGGCGCCGACCGAGCCGAGCAAATCCCCCAGCACGTGCAGCGCCGCAGCGCGCACGTTGATATTCTTCTCGCCACCGCCGCGGTGCAGCAGCCAGAAGGCGAACAGGTTCGCCAGCAGGCCGGCGATAGCGATAATCAGCATTGGCGTGCCCATTACCGGCTGCGGCTCGAAGAAGCGTCGGATGGCTTCCCACAGAATAAAGATGACGATCGCCAGCAGCGCCGCCGCGTTGAGGAATGCCGCCAGCGTGGTCAGCCGCAGATAGCCGAAGGTGTGGCGGGCGTTTGGTTTGCGCTGTGAAAAGTGCACCGCCATCAGCGCCACCAGCAGCGCGGCGGCGTCGGTCAGCATATGTCCCGCATCGGCCAGCAGCGCCAGCGAGCCGGACAGCAGGCCGCCGATGGCTTCGGCCACCATAAAGCCGGCGGTGACTAAAAAAGCAGTTAGCAGGCGTTTACTATTGCTGTCTTTCGGCAGGTGAACGTGTGGGGTTTCCGACATCTTATGTCCTTAATTTAACGTGATACTTAATCATTATCCGTCGGCGCGACGGCGTCCAGCTGGCTTAACAGCTGCGCTACGGCCGCGTCAATCTCAGTATAGGCCTCTGCGGCGAATTCTCCGCGTCTGGCGGCGTCGATGGCCTGCTGGCAGCGCTGCGCCGCTGCGCTGAGCTGCAGCATCAGCAGGCTGCCTTTGATGCGGTGCGCCGCCTGGCCAGCGCCTGCCAGTCCTGCCGCTGCTGCGCCTCCTGCAGCCGCTGACGGTCGGCCAGCAGGGTAGTGCGCAGCGTGGCGGCCAGCCGCTGTTGCATGGCTACATTATCGCCGCCGAGCGCTATCAGCTGATTTTTTAGGTCAGTAAGGGCTAACTGGGGCTGGCTAAAACCGGGATTTTTGGCTAAAACCTGTTCGATCGCCGTCAGGGCGATCGGCTTGGTGAGGAAATGGTCAATATTCAGCTGTCCGGCGGGGATGCGGGTAAACTCCTGCACGTCGGCGGAACACAGCACGATATGGCTGGCGGGCAGCCCGCGGCGCTGTTCATCTCGGCGGATCAGACGCGCCAGCGTCAGGCCGTCCGGACGCGGCATATTGTAGTCGATAAACAGCAGATCGAAAGGATGCCGGCGGTGGGTTAGCAGCAGCGGGTAGCCGCGTTCAAACAGCGTCGGCTGCAGGCCGAAATGACGCAGCTGGCGCTCCATCAGCAGCAGATTGGTCGGGTGGTCGTCAATCAGCGCGACGCGCAGCGACGGCGTAAAGCGCAGCGCCGGCGCGGCATCCTGCGGCGACTGCGGAGCAGGCTGCGCCATTGGCGCCGGCAGCGTCACATCCACCTGGGTGCCCACGCCCGGCTGCGAGCGCAGGGTAATCGCGCCGCCCATCTGTTCAACGATCTCTTTGCAGATTGACAGCCCCAGCCCGGTGCCCTGGACCGAAATACGCTGGGCGCCGCGCGCCCGGTAAAAGGGCTGGAACAGCTTATCCAGTTCATCGGCGGCGATGCCGCAGCCGCTGTCGGCGACGCTCAGATGCAGCGTGCCATCCTGCGCTTGCCAGGCAAGCCCGACCTCCACATAGCCGCGGGTGGTAAATTTAATGGCGTTATTAATCAGGTTGTTGGCCACCTGAAGTAAACGCTCACCATCGATATTGACGGCGTCGGGCAAGCTCTCGTCGAGCTGTACGCTGAAGCTCAGCGCCTTGTTGCCGAGCAGCGGCCGGTACAGCGCCTGCAGATGCTGCCCCCACGGGCGCAGCGCCAGCGGCTTGGGCGCCAGGGTGAGCGAGCCGCTTTCCAGCTTGGCGTAGTCCTGCAGATCGTTCAGCAGATTCAGCAGCGAGGCGGCGGAGCTATAAATCACCGGCAGCCCCGCCGGCGCCGGCGTTTTTTTCAGCTCCAGCTCCAACAGGCCGAGGATGGCGTGCATCGGCGTGCGCAGTTCATGGCTGACCGTCGCCAAAAATTTACTCTTCATGCGGTTTTCCGCTTCGGCCTGTTGCCGCGCCTGTTCAAGCTGGCGGCGCTCGCGCTGTTCACGGCGCTGTTGCCGGTAGCGACGCACAATCCACAGCAACAGCAGCAGGATAATCACCGCCAGCAGCGTCAGCAGCCAGGTGGTCTGCGGCGGCATGCGGTTGTCATTCACCGCGTCGATCAGACTGCTGCGGTCGACAATCCACGCTTCACGCAGCGACTGCAGCGTCTCCGCCGGGATCTGCATCAGGTTCTTGTCCAGAATGCTGAGCAGCAGCGGCCGATCGGGGCGCACGCCAAAGGCGATGGGGTAGGCGATATTATTAGCGGGAAAGGCCAGTCGGATGGCGCCGGCATAGCGTGAGAGCGCCAGGAAATTGGCGGAAATCACGTTATCCACCAACGCGTCGACCTGGCCGTTGGCCAGCGCGTCATACAGGCTTTTGGCATCGCTGAACGGCACCGCCCGATCGCCGGCGGGGATCAGGCTGCGGCCCAAATCGCCCTGCACAAAGCCGATACGCTTGCCCTGCAGCGCGGCCCAGCCGGAGACATTTTCGGCGTAACGACCCACATAGACGCCCCATAACGCGCGGTGCAGCGGCATACTGGCGCTGTAGCGGGTTTTGGCGTCGGCGGTGAGCGGCAGTGCGGCGCGCATCAGCGCCTGGCCGCTGCTGACCAACGCATCGGCCTGTTCGGCGTTGGGCGCCCAGACCGGGGTGAACTGCAGGCCGCTGTTTTGGCCGATGGTGGTGAGAATATCAACCAGATAGCCGCGCGGCTGGCCGTCGGCGCCGCGGTAGACAAAGGGGAAGTTATTCTCAACGGCGGCATAGGGCACGCTGCGCTGCGCGGCGACCCAGCTTTTCTCCATCGGCGTCAGATCGGCGTTGCCGGTATCCAGATAGCTGGGGATCTTGTTGCTCCAGCGGCTCTGCAGGCTGTTCATCAGTTCCATCGGCGTCTCGGCGATGGCGTTATTCAGCATAGCGATCAGCCTGGCGTCGTTGCTGGCAAAGACGAACGACAGCGCGCCCAGGTTAACGCTGCTTTCCACCTGATACAGCTGCCCCAGCTGCAGCTGGTCGATAATAAAACTGGCGCTGGCCTCGTCGGCAATAAAGTAATCATCGCTGCCGTTCAGCAGGGCGTAGACCGCCTGGAAGTTATTATCATAGCGCTGTACCTGAGAGGTGATGCCGCGCAGCGCTGCGCCGGCCTGCATATCGGTCAGGGCGGTGACGGCGACGCGCGCCGTCGGTGAGTTGAGCATCACCGGCCGTTGATTGTTGCGGTCGCGCAATACCCGCAGGTTGCTGACGTAATAGGGTTGCGACAGCGGAAAACGGCCCGCGAGCGCGCGCTGCGGTATGCCATACAGCAGATCGACCTCGCCGCGCCGCAGCGCCTGCTGCAGCCGGGAGAGATCGGCGAAGCCGAGGACCTCAAAGCGGATGCCGGTCACCTGCTGTATATAGTCGAGATAGTCGGCGTTCAGCCCGTACAGATCGTCATCGACCAGAATGTTATAGGGGCTGGTGTTTTCGCTGATAATGCCGACGCGCAGCGTTTTGCCGCGCCAGGGGTTTTTCTCCTGCGCCAGCAGCATGTCATTCGGCAGCGACAGGTTGCCCACCAGGTGATAGCGCGTCGGCTGTGCGGCCAGCGCCGAGGCGCACAGCGTCAGCAGGCTGAACAGCAGCAGCAGGCGTCTCACGGCGTCAGCTCTTTAAACACCGCCGCCAGCTCCAGCAGATTGGCCGCGCCGGTTTTGCGCAGGATGTTTTTCTTGTGGGTGCTGACGGTTTTATTGCTGATATTCAGCATGTCGGCAATCTGCAGGTTGGACAGCCCTTTACTCAACAGGCCCAGCACCTGCAGCTCTTTGGCGGTCAGCTGCGGGCCGGCGCCATGATCCTCCTGCCCGCCGGCGGCCGGGAAGACGCGCTCTCCCTGCATCACCCGTTCAATGCACCGCACCAGCTGCTCCAGCGAGGCGCCCTTATGGACAAACCCGTTGGCGCCGGCCTGCTCGGCCAGGCGGGCGTACGGCGTCTCCTCTTGCGCGCTGTAGATGACGATACGCTGCTGCGGATAGTGGCGGCGGATCTTCTTCAACAGCTGCAGGCCGTCAACCTGCGGCAGGCCGATATCCAGAATCAGCACCTCACAGCGGTGCTGGCCGAGCCAGGCGAGCGCCTGCGCATCGTCCGCCAGCGCGGTCAGGGAATAGGGATGGCCGGATTTTATCAGCGCCGCTTCCAGTGCGACATGAACCAACGGGTGATCGTCAACCAGCAGCAGGGAAAGCATCGTTATGTTCGTCCATTGTCCATCAGGGGTCTGAGACTAGCATAGCGAAAAAGGAGCTTCTGCGCTGCCGTTATCTGACAGCACATTCTGCTGCCAAATCGGTGGTTAAAAGTCAGCAGGGCAAAGTGATTTACAGCGCCTGTCGCACAGGCTAGATTGGTTGGATCCGCGCATTGCGATATACCCTTCTTGATACCGAATGGAAAAGTTATGAATTACCAAAACGACGATTTACGCATTAAAGATATTAAGGAACTTTTACCGCCTGTGGCACTGCTGGAGAAGTTTCCGGCGACGGAGCAGGCGGCGGAGACGGTGTCATTGGCGCGCAACGCGATTCACAACATTCTCAAAGGCAGCGACGACCGCCTGCTGGTGGTGATCGGCCCTTGCTCTATTCACGATACGCGCGCCGCCAAGGAGTACGCGCAGCGTCTGCTGCAGCTGCGTCAGGAGCTGAACGGCGAACTGGAAGTGGTAATGCGCGTGTACTTTGAAAAGCCGCGCACCACCGTGGGCTGGAAAGGGTTGATCAACGATCCGCTGATGGACAACAGCTTCCAGATTAACGAAGGCCTGCGCCTGGCGCGTAAGCTGCTGCTGGATATCAACGACAGCGGCCTGCCGGCGGCGGGTGAATACCTGGATATGATCACGCCGCAGTATCTGGCGGATCTGATGAGCTGGGGCGCGATCGGCGCGCGCACCACCGAATCGCAGGTGCACCGCGAGCTGGCTTCCGGCCTCTCCTGCCCGGTGGGCTTTAAAAACGGCACCGACGGCACCATCAAGGTGGCGATCGACGCCATTAACGCCGCCGGCGCGGCGCACTGCTTCCTGTCGGTGACCAAGTGGGGCCATTCGGCGATTGTGAACACCAGCGGCAACGGCGACTGCCACATTATTCTGCGCGGCGGTAAAGAGCCGAACTACAGTGCGGAACACGTTAAAGCGGTGAAAGAGGGGCTGAGCAAAGCCGGCCTGCCGACCAATGTGATGATCGACTTCAGCCATGCCAACAGCAGCAAGCAGTTCAAGAAGCAGCTGGACGTCAGCGCCGACGTCTGCCGGCAGATTAGCGGCGGCGAAAAGGCGATTATCGGCGTGATGATTGAGAGCCACCTGGTGGAAGGCAACCAGAGCCTGGAAAGCGGTGAGCCGCTGGTGTACGGCAAGAGCGTCACCGACGGCTGCATCGGCTGGGAAGACACCGAAACCGTGCTGCGCGATCTGGCGGCGGCGGTGAAGGCGCGCCGCGGCCGTTAATCCCGCAGGCGGACGCATAAAAAAAGCCCCCGGCGCAAACCGGGGGCTTTTTTACCTCAGGGCGCTAATTACTTCGCTTTGCCCTGGTTGGCTACCGCCGCGGCTTTAGCGGCGATTTCGTCCGCGTTGCCCAGGTAGTAGTGTTTGATCGGTTTCATGTTTTCGTCGAACTCATACACCAGCGGCACGCCGGTCGGGATGTTCAGTTCGAGGATCTCATCTTCGCTCATGTTATCCAGGTATTTCACCAGCGCACGCAGGGAGTTGCCGTGGGCGGCGATGATCACACGCTCACCGCTCTTGACGCGCGGCAGGATCTCTTCGTTCCAGTAAGGGATAACGCGGTCGATGGTCAGCGCCAGGCTTTCGGTCAGCGGCAGCTCCTGCTCGCTCAGTGACGCGTAGCGTGGGTCGTGACCAGGGTAGCGCTCGTCATCTTTGGTCAGCTCCGGCGGGGTAACGGCGAAGCCGCGACGCCACTGTTTCACCTGCTCGTCGCCGTATTTCTCAGCGGTTTCCGCCTTGTTCAGACCCTGCAGCGCCCCGTAGTGACGTTCGTTCAGTTTCCAGGATTTTTCGGTCGGCAGCCAGGCCTGATCCAGCTCATCCAGGATGTTCCACAGGGTGTGGATAGCGCGCTTCAGTACGGAGGTGTAAGCGAAATCGAAATTGAAACCTTCATCTTTCAACAGTTTGCCTGCTGCTTTCGCTTCGGTGCGGCCTTTATCGGACAGGTCAACATCGTACCAACCGGTGAAGCGGTTTTCGTTGTTCCACTGGCTTTCGCCGTGGCGCACCAGAACCAGCTTAGTTACAGCCATGCTTAACTCCTTAATAATCTGACATTTCAATGATAACGAAAATCATTATATTGCCGCGGCCGGGGGCACGGCAATCGATAGTGCTTAACCATAGCCAATTTATTGCCGTTAAGTAAGGTCTGAAAGGATGAAAAAGCTGAATCGTTCAAGCGTGCGGGAAGTGCGGCGCGCGCGGGGAAAAATGCGGCGCGCCGTGGCAAAGGCCGGCGATTAGGCGGCTTTTTTCAGACAGCTGCTCATAAAGGTTTTACGCGCGTCGCCCTTCAGGCTTTGCTTGGCGGCGTCGGCATTACAGCCTTTCATTTTCTGCTGCTGCGGGGTCAGCGCCTTACCGGCGGCCTGATGGCCTTCGGCTTTCAGGCAGGTGCTCATGAAGGTGGTACGATCGGCGCCCTTCAGCGATTTGGCAGAAGCCTGTTGATTACAGTCCGGTCATACGTTTTTGCTGGGCGGCCTGCGCCGGAGACGGGGCTTTTTTGGCCGGGGGCTTCTGCGGCCATCAGGTTGGCGCTCAGCAGCAAACCTGCCAGTAACGGAAGTGCAGTAATCAGTCGCATAGGTGTTCCTTCAGCTATTAACCGGCCGGAATGGCCGAAAATTGTGACGCGGCAACAGGAGGTTGTGCTTATCACCGTAGGCTGATTTTAGTGTGCGTCCGGGTATAAAGGAAGGAAGCGGGCGGCAGGAAAAGGGTAAGCATTTATAACAAAACTCCCCGCGCCGCCAGCGCGGGGACGCCGGTTAACGCGGAGAAAAGTGATAGCGGGTGATGCTGTGATAGCGTTGCCCGGCTGCAGCCAGCAGCTGGGCTGCGCCATTCCGGATGGTGCGGGCTGTCCGGCAGGTATTCGCTTTCCAGCGCCACGCCGGCGTAATCGGCGTAGCTGCCGCCGTCGCGCGCCGGCGTGCCGGCGAGATAATTGCCGCTGTACAGCTGCAGCGCCGGCGCGTTGGTGAAAACGCGCATTTCCAGCCGGCCGTCCGCAGACCACAGCTGCGCCGCCGGCGTGTCCAGCGTCTGGCAGTCGCGCTGCAGCAGATAGGCGTGATCGTACCCTTTAACCCGCTGCTGGTCGGCGTCGCGCAGCAGATCCTGCGCCAGCGTTTTCGGCCGGCGGAAGTCCATGCCGCTGCCGTCGACCGCGTTCAGCGGCGCACAGGGGATCCCCTGTTCATCGACCGGCAGATAATAATCCGCGCGCAGCTGCAGCGTCTGGCGGCGCGCGTCCTGCCCGGTGCCGTCCAGGTTGAAGTAGGCGTGGTTGGTCAGGTTGACCGGGCAGGGGCGGTCAACCTGCGCCTGATAGTCGATCTCCAGCTGGTGGTCGTCCGTCAGGCGGAAGCGGGCGCTGACCTGCAGATTGCCGGGAAAGCCCTGATCGCCGTTGGGCGAGTGCAGCTGATAGGTCACCTGCTGCCGATCCTGCTGGGCGATGCGCCAGCGGCGGGCGTGGAATCCCTCCGGCCCGCCGTGCAGCTGGTGCGGCCCCTGATTGGCCAGCAGCGCCTGCGTACCGTCGTCCAGCGGCAGGCTGGCATCGGCGATGCGGTTGGCGTAGCGGCCACCGTGGCGCCCAGATAGGCGCTTTGGCGCAGATAGTCGGCCGGCGTGGCGCAGCCGAGCAGCACCTCACGCATTTCACCGTCGCCGAGCGGCAGACGCGCCGAGAGCCAGGTGGCGCCCCAGTCCATCAGCGTCACCGTCATTCCGCCGGCGTTGCGCAGGGTCGTCAGGGTAAACGGCCGGCCGTCCGGCGCGAGCTGTTGTTCCGTGGCGTTTAGCATGAGCCGGCTCCTGCGGATGCGGTGCAGACGTAGAAGGTTTCCTGCAGGCCGCCGGAGCGCTGCGGGTATTCCTGCCGCACCGCGGCGCGCACCGTCTCGACCAGCCGCTGCGGCATCAGTGCGACGATACAGCCGCCGAAGCCGCCGCCGGTCATGCGCACGCCGCCGTGTTCGCCGATCGCCGCTTTTACGATCTCCACCAGCGCGTCGATCGGCGGCACGGTAATTTCAAAGTCATCGCGCATGGAGATGTGCGACTCGGCCATCAGTTGACCCATGCGGGTTAAATCGCCGCTGGCCAGCGCATCGGCGGCGGCCTGGGTGCGGGCGTTTTCACTGATGATATGGCGAGCGCGTTTGGCGACTAATGGGTCCATCTCATGCATACGTTCGTTGAACTGTTGCCAGCTGACGTCGCGCAGCGCCTTGACGCCAAAGAAGGCGGCGGCCTGTTCGCACTGCTGGCGGCGGGTGTTGTATTCACTGTCGACCAGGCCGCGCTTGACGTTGGAGTTGATGATCACCACCGCCACATCGTCCGGCAGCGGCACCGCGCGGGTTGCCAGCGAGCGGCAGTCGATCAGCAGCGCGTGATCCGGCTGACCGAGCGCGGAAATCAGCTGGTCCATAATGCCGCAGTTGCAGCCGACGAACTGGTTTTCGGCCTCCTGGCCGTTCAGCGCCAGCGCCACGCCGTCGAGCGGCAGCTGATACAGCATCTGCAGAGCCTGGCCGACGGCCACCTCCAGCGAGGCGGAGGAGCTGAGGCCGGCGCCCTGCGGCACGTTGCCGCTAATCACCAGATCGGCGCCGCCAAACTGGTCGTTGCGCTGCTGCAGGTGCTTCACCACGCCGCGGACGTAGTTGGCCCACTGTAATTGTTCATGCGGTACGATCGGCTGGTCGAGGTCAAACTGGTCTACCTGATGGTCATAATCGGCCGCCAGCACGCGAATCTGGCGATCGTCGCGCTTGGCAATGGCGATCACGGTCTGATAGTCGATGGCGCAGGGCAGCACGAAACCGTCGTTATAGTCGGTGTGCTCGCCAATCAGGTTGACGCGCCCCGGCGCCTGTACGGTAAGGGTCGGCGCGTAACCGAAATGCTGGGTAAAAACGTTCTGGGTCAGCGGTGGCAAACGCATTATTGGGCTCCGGCTTCACGGTAATGGATATCGCTGACCGCCCGCAGGCGTTCGGCGGCCTGCTCGGCGGTCAGATCGCGCTGGGTTTCCGCCAGCATTTCGTAGCCCACCATAAATTTGCGCACCGAGGCGGAGCGCAGCAGCGGCGGGTAAAAGTGGGCGTGCAGCTGCCAGTGATCGTTGTCGGCGCCGTTGAACGGCGCGCCGTGCCAGCCCATGGAGTAGGGGAAAGAGCACTGGAACAGATTGTCATAGCGGCTGGTCAGCTTTTTCAGCGCCACGGCCAGGTCGGCGCTCTGCGCCGCGTCAAGATCGGTCAGACGTTGTCGCGCGCTTTTCGGCAACAGCAAGGTTTCAAACGGCCAGGCCGCCCAATAGGGCACGACCGCCAGCCAGTGTTCGGTTTCCACCACTGTGCGGCTGCCGTCCTGCTGTTCGCGGCGGACGTAATCCAGCAGCATGGCGCGGCCGTGCTGCTGATAATAGTCGCGCTGCAGCCGATCTTCGCGCTCGGCCTCGTTCGGCAGAAAGCTGTTGGCCCATACCTGCCCGTGGGGGTGAGGGTTGGAGCAGCCCATGGCCGCGCCTTTATTTTCAAACACCTGCACCCAGGGGTAGTCACGGCCGAGTTCGGCGGTCTGCTGCTGCCAGGCCGCCACCACCCGCTCCAGCGCCGGCAGGCTGAGCTGCGGCAGGGTTTTGCTGTGGTCCGGCGAAAAACAGATCACCCGGCTGGTGCCGCGCGCGCTTTGGCAGCGCATCAGCGGGTCGTCGCTTTCCGGCGCCTGCGGCGTATCGCTCATCAGCGCGGCAAAGTCGTTGGTAAACACATAGGTGCCGGAATAATCCGGGTTCTGGTCGCCGGTCACGCGGGTATTGCCGGGACACAGGAAGCAGTCGGGATCGTGCTGCGGCAGGCTTTCCTGCGCCGGCGCTTCCTGCTGACCCTGCCAGGGACGCTTGGCGCGGTGAGGCGAAACCAGCACCCACTGGCCGGTCAGCGGATTAAAGCGGCGGTGGGGGTGATCGATAGGATTAAAGTCCGTCATAGTCATTCCTTCGGAATTTTCATACTGAATGGTAGCGGTTACATTGGCGTAATACGGTATTCAATGGCTACCTTCAGCTAAATAATGGCAGAAATATAGCACGTCTGCGGGAAGGAAAAGGTGATCTGACGCGAATAATGGAATCGTTTACATTAAACTAGGAATCTTTACCGGCGGGTGCTGTAGGGCTGTGGGCGCGCTGTTTGCGTATGGATCAATTGGCTGAGTGGTAGCGTTTTCATCCCTGTGATCCGCCGGCAGGCAAGCGCTGCCGGCGGCGGGGATTAAGGATGCTGGTAAAACGGATAGGTAAAGAACAGCAGATGGGTCATATTCAGGCCAAAGTGCAGCGCGATCGGCACCCACAGGCGCCCGCTCCACATCCAGGCCAGGCCGTACAGCAGGCCGGTCAGCGTGGCAAACACCATCATCAGCATGCCGGCGGGGAAGTGCGCCGCGCCAAACAGCAGGGCGGCAATCACCAGCGCCGGGTAGGCCCCAGCCATTGGGTCAGCCGCTGTTGCAGGTAGCCGCGGAACAGCGCTTCTTCCGCCAGCGATACAAAGAACAGGTTGGCCATCATGAAAGGCAGTATCCAGCTCGGGAAGTGGCTTTCCAGCTTCAGGCCGCCCAGCGCCACCGCCAGCAGCAGCAGCAGCGGCACGCAGACAATCAGCAGCAGCCAGGCCAGCGCACCGACGCTTTTCGCCGCTTTGCCGCTGTTGAACAGCGTCGGCAGACAGGCAAACAGCAGAAACGGCAGCAGCGCCTTATCAAAGTTGTAGCGCAGCGTATAGGGCGCGCTGAGCGGCCCGGCCTTGCTGTTGTCTACCATAATCTGATTATTGATGCCGGGCAGCAGATGGAAAAACAGCGCCACGCAGCTGGCGACCAGCAGGGCTTCCAGCGTGGCGGACAGTCCGGCATTGGCGCGGTAGTGATGGCGCAACCCGGCGGCCAGGGCGATAACGGCCAGACACGCCGCGCCCAGTGGCGTAATGATTTGATGATAGATGCCCATACCGGCCGATGCCGCCAGCATCAACCAGGCGATCAGCCGGTTAAACGGCAAGAAAAATAGTGCAGTTGACAGTACGCCCCACATAACGATTATCCCTTTAACATAAATATGCGACACCCGCTTTCAAAGACCGCCATTGCTCCGTCAACCTGTTATATATGGCCGGCTAAATGGGGTAAGGCGGATAGTAACACAAGCTAATACCGGTAAAGGTCGGTGCAGTCAGTAAAAATATGCGTCGGGCGGCCTTATTGCCGTACAGAAGGAAGCAGGCGGAGCGAACCCCGCCTGATAGATCAGTGTAGCTGCTCTTGCTGATAACGGTAGCCGTCGCCGGCAGGGACAAAGCTCAGGCGGTGGGTAATACACTGCGGCGCGTCTTCCGCGTGGTGCGAGACAAACAGCAGCTGCGTGGCGCCCTCACCGATCAATACATCGATAAAACGGCGCACCAGCTGGCGGTTGAGCGGATCCAGCCCCTGCAGCGGCTCATCCAGGATCAGCAGCGCCGGGTGCTTCACCAGCGCGCGGGCGATCAGCGCCAGACGCTGCTGCCCCCAGGAGAGGCTGTGGAACGGCGTCTCGCCCCGTGCGCCGTCCAGGCCCAGCAGCTGCAGCCACTGTTCGCTCAGCTGGCGCTGACGATCGGACACCGCCTGATAGATGCCGATCGAGTCAAAGAAACCGGAAATGATCACGTTGCGTACGCTGCTGCTGACGCGGTATTCCAGATGCAGGCTGCTGCTGACGTAGCCGATATGGCGCTTGATGTCCCAGATGGTTTCACCGCTGCCGCGCCGCCGGCCGAACAGCGTCAGATCGTTACTGTAGCCCTGCGGATGATCGCCGGTGATCAGGCTGAGCAGCGTGGATTTACCGGCGCCGTTCGGGCCGACGATCTGCCAATGCTGGCCGGGATCCACCTGCCAGCTGAGCCGATCGATGATGGCGCGATCGTTATAGCTGACCACGCCGTCGCGCAGCACGATCCGCGGCCGATCCGCCGGCAGGGCGGACTGCTGCTGCGGATCCTCGCTGGCCGGCAGCGCCAGACCTGCGAGGTTTTCACTGTGCGCCAGCTGCGCCACCAGCGCTTCGGCCATCACCTGTTGGCGCGGCCCCTGGCTGGCCAGCGTGCAGTCGGCCAGCACGCGACCTGCTGAACAAAGTCGGGGATTTCGTCAAAGCGGTTTAACACCAGCACCAGCGTATAGCCCTGCTGCGCCAGCTGGGCCAGCAGCTCGGCCAACTGGGCGCGCGAAGCGACGTCCAGCCCGTCAAAGGGTTCATCCAGAATCAGCAGGTCCGGCTGCCCCATCAGGGCGCGGCACAGCAGCGTTTTACGGGTTTCGCCGGTGGAGAGATATTTAAAGCGGCGCTCAAGCAGCGCGCTGATGCCGAACTGCGCCGCCAGCTGCGCGCAGCGCGCCGGGTGCGGATGCTCTTCCTGGATAATTTCGGCGGCGGTGCGGCCGGTATCGTCTTCGTCGGGGCTGAGCAGGTCGGTATTGTTGCGCTGCCACTCATCGCTCAGCATTTTCTGCAGTTGTTCGAAAGAGAGGCGCACCACCTGCTGAAAGTCGCCGTGGCGTTCGCCGCTCAGCAGCGTCAGCTCATCGGCCAGCGCGCGGGCCAGCGCCGATTTGCCGCTGCCGTTGGCGCCGACGAACGCCCAGCTGTCTCCGGCGTGGATCGCCAGCGTCTCCAGCGACAGGGTGCGGGTATCGCTTAAACGAAACGAACCTTGCGAAATGCGCAATGACGACATCACTTATTCCTTTTTTTGCAACTATTTGGTTTAGAAATAAGCGCATCGCCGACGGATGTCAATTGACAAAAATGCAACGACACATTGCATTCAGCACAGCGTAGCGATAATCACCCGATCGGCATTGAACAGGGCGTTAACCGGCATCGCCGGCTGCAGGTTCAGCCGTTGCAGCCGCTGATTGTCCAGCGTCGCGCACAGGGTTTCTCCGCTGGCGAGGGTGACCAGCACTTCGCTGTGCGCCTCGCCGGGCTGTATATGGGCAACCCGGCCGGGCAGGACGTTATCCGCCGCGTCGCTGTCGGCGGCGTCGGTGCTGAGCGTGACCCAGGGCGCCTTAATCAGCGCCAGCACCTCTTTGCCCGGCGCCAGCTGCAGGCGGTCGGCGCTCTGTTCGGTGACGGCGGCGGTCAGCCGGGTTTGCCCGTCGGCCAGCAGCAGCTGAATATGCTGCTGTACCTGCTGCCGTTCGCGTTCTGTCACCGTGGCGAAAAACTGGTTGCGGGCGCTAGTTTGCAGCGAAAAACGCGAGATGGCCGCCAGCAGGCTGTCGAGCGGCAGCCGGTCCTCCTGCAGTACGTCGAAGGCTTTCTGCTGAATCTGTCCCAGCAGATCGTACAGCTGGATCAGCCGCTGTCCGTAGTGGGTCAGCTGCGCGCCGCCGCCGCCCTTGCCGCCGGTAGCGCGCTCCACCACGGTCTGTTCCGCCAGCTGATTCATCTCATTAATGGCATCCCAGGCGCTTTTATAGCTGATGCCCGCCAGTTTGGCGCCCTGGCTGATGGAGCCGGTGTGGGCCACCTGCTTGAGCAGGGCGATGCGGCGCGGGTCGGCAAACAGTTTTTGCTGTAGTTTTAAGGTCAGAAGTATTTCGGCCTGCATGGTACGTTCCGTAGGCTGCAAAAAGTGGCTATCCGCCGCGGCGCGGGCTTCCGGCGATGGGCACAGAGGCGGCGCTGGCGCGATATATGATGCGCCATTGTCACCGATCTGACGACAATGCGCCAAATATCGCATTATTTTTTCCCGTGTTGATGTAGCATAGCCGAATATTTCAGCACGTTTGGCTGAGGACATAGCGACTTCAGCCGCTACAATAACCCTGTTTTTAACGTGAATTTTCTTTGGTGCAAACTGATAGCCGCAAGAGGGCCAGCAAGCCGTTTTCGGCCATTGTTCAGTAAGGCAGTACAAGTGAGGCGAACATGTTGGAATTATTGAAAAGTTTAGTATTCGCTGTAGTTATGGTTCCCGTGGTGATGGCGGTGATCCTCGGCCTGATTTATGGTTTGGCGGAAGTATTCAATATCTTCTCCAAAGCCGGTCCGGCGAAAGAAAAACGCAGCTGATTCTCCCTTCCTTATCCCTGCCGCGCGACGCGTGGCGGGGATCTCAAGTTTTTTCCCTGATGGCCGATATCTCTTGGCGAACGCCGCAGAAGCAGGCGACAAAGCGCATGACAAGCCGCAGCCTATCGTTATATTATTTTCTATATAACGAAAGCAATCCGTCCTGAGACGGGGGAGATAAGCAACAATGAAACAGCAATGGACTCGGTGGCTGGGCGGCGCGGTATTGGCATCCGGCCTGGTGATGCAGGCGTCGGCGGCGGACAAAATCACCGTCTTCGCCGCGGCGTCGCTGACCAACGCGCTGCAGGAGATTGCCACGCAGTACCAGCAGGGTAAAGACGTGCAGGTGGTCTCCTCTTTCGCCTCTTCCTCGACGCTGGCGCGGCAGATTGAGCAGGGCGCGCCGGCCGATCTGTTTATTTCCGCCGACCAACAGTGGATGGACTACGCCATCGACAAACAGCAGATGGTCAAAGACAGCCGCTATACGCTGCTGGACAACGATCTGGTGCTGATTGCCGCCAAAGACAGCAAACTGGATAAGGTGGCGATCACGCCGCAGACCGACTGGCAGCAGCTGCTCAATGGCGAGCGCCTGGCGGTCGGCGATCCGGACCATGTGCCGGCCGGCATTTACGCCAAAGAGGCGCTGCAGAACCTGAAAGCCTGGTCGCAGCTGGCGCCGAAACTGGCGCGCGCCAACAACGTGCGCAGCGCAATGGCGCTGGTGGAGCGACAGGAGACGCCGCTGGGCATCGTCTACGGCTCTGATGCGCTGGCCAGCGACAAAGTGAAGGTGGTCGGCGTGTTCCGGCGGACAGCCACAAGCCGGTGGAGTACCCGATGGCGATCGTCAAAGACCATAACAGCCCGACGGTCAGCGCGTTTTATACCTACCTGAAAAGCCCGCAGGCGGCGGCGGTGTTTAAACGTTACGGATTTTCCCCACGGCAATGATTCTGAGCGAGTATGAGTGGCAGGCGGTTGAACTGAGCCTGAAGGTCTCCGCGCTGGCGGTGGCGTGCAGTCTGCCGCTGGGCATTCTGACCGCCTGGATCCTGGTGCGCTGCCGCTTTCCCGGTAAGTCGCTGTTGGACAGCATTATCCATCTGCCGCTGGTGCTGCCGCCGGTGGTGGTGGGCTACCTGCTGCTGATCGCCATGGGGCGGCGCGGGGTTATCGGCGAATGGCTGTATGACTGGTTCGGCTTCAGCTTTAGTTTCAGCTGGCGCGGCGCGGCCCTGGCGTCGGCGGTGGTGGCGTTTCCGCTGATGGTGCGGGCGATCCGCCTGGCGCTGGAGGCGGTGGACCAGCGTCTGGAGCAGGCGGCGCGCACGCTGGGCGCCGGCCCGTGGCGGGTATTTTTCACCATTACTCTGCCGCTGTCGCTGCCGGGGGTGATCGTCGGCGTGGTGCTGGCCTTTGCCCGTTCGCTGGGGGAATTTGGCGCCACTATCACCTTTGTCTCCAATATTCCCGGCGAGACGCGCACCATTCCGCTGGCGATGTACACCCTGATTGAAACGCCGGGGCAGAAGCCGCCGCCGCGCGTCTGTGCGTGATCGCCATCGTGCTGTCGCTGTGTTCGCTGATGGCGTCCGAGTGGCTGGCCCGCTGGGGCCGCAAGCGGGATGGGGGCTGAATGTTAGAACTGGACTTCAGCCAGCGGCTCGGCGATCTGCAGCTGCGGGTCAAAGAGAGCCTGCCGGCGCAGGGCATCACGGCGATTTTCGGCCTGTCCGGCGCGGGGAAAACCTCGCTGATCAACGCGATCGGCGGCCTGACCCGGCCGGACAGCGGGCGCATCGTGCTGAACGGGCGCACGCTGGTGGACGGCGAGCGCGGCCTGTGCCTGCCGCCGGAAAAACGCCGTATCGGCTATGTGTTTCAGGACGCGCGCCTGTTCCCGCACTACCGGGTGCGCGGCAATCTGCAGTACGGCATGGCGGCGTCGATGCGCCCGCAGTTTGACAATATCGTCGAACTGCTGGGCATCGGCGCGCTGCTGAACCGCCTGCCGCTGACGCTCTCCGGCGGCGAGAAACAGCGGGTGGCGATCGGCCGCGCGCTGCTGACCGCGCCGGAACTGCTGCTGATGGATGAACCGCTGGCGTCGCTCGATCTGCCGCGCAAGCGCGAGCTGCTGCCGTATCTGGAGCGGCTGGCGCAGGACGTCAATATCCCGATTCTGTACGTCAGCCACAGTATGGATGAGATCCTGCGGCTGGCCGGCCAGGTGATGGTGCTGGATCGCGGTCAGGTGCTGGCCTGCGGCGATCTGGAGGCGGTATGGGCCAGCAACGCGCTGCGGCCGTGGCTGCAGCGGGAAGATCAAAGCAGCGTGCTGAACGTCAGCGTGCTCGAACACCACGAGCGTTATGCGATGAGCGCGCTGCGGCTGGGGGACCAGCGGCTGTGGGTCAGCGCGGTCGATGCGCCGGTCGGCACGCGGCTGCGCATCCGCATTAACGCCGCCGATGTGTCGCTGGTGCTGCAGGCGCCGCACAACAGCAGCATCCGCAATATCCTGCCGGCTAAAGTGATGGAGTGCCTGGAGGTCGGCGGGCAGATTGAGGTGAAGCTGGCGGTCGGCGACAGCGTGCTGTGGGCGCGTATTACGCCGTGGGCGCGCGACGAACTGGCGATTAAGCCGGGCCAGTGGCTGTATGCGCAGGTAAAAAGCGTGTCGATTAGCCGCGAGGCGCGTTAATCCCTCTCCGCCCGGAGAGGGAAGATGTGCGCTCAGGCCAGCACGCGGCTGCGGATCACTTCGGCGATGCCGGGCTGCAGGTGATCGGCAATGGTCAGATCGGCGCGCTGTTTGATCGCCTCATCGGCATTGCCCATCGCCACGCCGAGGCCAACCGCCTCCAGCATGCTCAGGTCGTTATAGTTATCGCCGAAGGCCACCACCTGATCCATCGTCAGCCCCTGAGATTCCACCCATTGGCGCAGGCGTTTGCCCTTGCTGTTGCCGTGTTTGGCGATATCCACCTGATCGTGCCACGACCATTCACAGGCCAGCCCCAGCTCTTTTTCCACCGTTTCGGCGAACTCGCGCAGCACCGCAGTATCGGCATGCGAGGTGGCGAATTTCCAGATTGAACGCGCGTCGTCGGCGGCCTGAGTCAGGCTGTCGACCTGCAGCAGCGTCGGGCGCTGCGCCGGCGGCAGTTTTTCCGCCCAGGCCAGGGTGCGGGTGACGTGGCCGCTCGGCTCCTGATACAGCATCGCATCGTCCACATACATCAGGCCGTGGATCCCGCTCTGTTTAAGCATCTGCAGCACCTGTTTGGCCTGCTCTTTCGGCAGCGGATCGGCCGCCAGCACCGTTTGCCGTTGGAAATCGTACAGATAGGTGCCGTTACAGCAGATGGCCGGCGTGTCCAGCTCCAGCGCCTGATAAAACGGATGAATGGCGACGTGATGGCGGCCGGTCACCACCACCACTTTGACGCCGGCGGCGCGCGCCGCCGCAAGCGCTTCCAGCGACTGCGGCAAGATACGTTTTTGAGTGTCCAGCAGGGTGCCGTCCAGATCGAGGGCGATAACGCGGTAGTTCATGGCTGTCTCTAATAATTAGTATGGAAATTAATCCGATAGTACACCCGATCAGCAACGGATAAAACCACAGGGAATTTGCTGATTCGTCAGGCTTGTTATGTGGTATTTGTCAGGTAAGCTAGAGAAAACCGATTGAGATGAAACCGGTTTCTCTTTTTCTCGTAAGGAGTCAACATGAAGCAAATCGTTTATGTCGCCAGCCCGGAAAGCCAGCAGATCCACGTCTGGCAGCTGGATGACGCCGGCGCGCTGGCGCTGCTGCAAACCGTCGACGTGCCGGGGCAGGTACAGCCGATGGCGATCCACCCGGACCCGCACCCACCTTTATGTGGGCGTGCGCCCGGCGTTTGGCGTGGTGAGCTACCGCATTGAGCACGACGGCACGCTGCAGGAAGCGGGCATGGCGCCGCTGCCGGGCAGCCCGACGCACCTCTCCACCGATTTGCAGGGGCGCTATCTGTTCGCCGTGTCCTACAGCGGCAACAACGCCACCATCAGCCCGATCGGCCACGACGGCGTGGTCACCGCGCCGCTGCAGCAGTTGGATGGCCTGACCGCGCCGCACTCCGCCAATATCGACCCGACCAACCAGCTGCTGCTGGTGCCGTGCCTGAAAGAAGACCGCGTGCGCCTGTTTGACCTGAGCCTGGAAGGGAAGCTGACGCCGCACAGCCAGCAGAGCGTGGCGACCGCCGCCGGCGCCGGCCCGCGTCATATGGCGTTCCACGCCAACCAACGCTACGCCTATCTGGTGAACGAGCTGAACAGCACGGTGGACGTGCTGGCGATTGAAGACGGCGGCAAGCGCTACGCCACGGTGCAGACCATCAACGCGATGCCGGCGGACTTTGACGGCACCTGCTGGGCGGCGGATATCCACCTCACGCCGGACGGCCGTTTCCTGTATATCAGCGACCGTACCGCCAGCATCCTGAGCGCCTTCGCGGTGTCGGCAGACGGCAGCACGCTGAGCGTTATCGGCCACTATCCGACCGAGCAGCAGCCGCGCGGCTTCAACATTGACCACGGCGGCCGCTTTGTCCTCTCCGTCGGTCAAAAATCCGACCATCTGGCAGTGCATGAGATTCAGGCGGACGGCAGCCTGAAGGATCTGGCGCGTTACCCGGTAGGCAAAGGCCCGATGTGGGTCAGCGTGCTGGCGAAGTAAGCCTGCCGCAGGGGCGTGACGATTTTTCGTATTGCTGAAGATGCCCTTTATCGGCTGTTTAATGATCCCGGCTCCGGCCGGGATTAATTTTTGGCTTTTTGCCGCATGTGATGCACAGCAGGGCAATGATTGCCGCCGGCATAGTGCAGAGGCCGAGCAGGGATAACGCCGCTATCGGTGTTTGTCGAAGATAAATATGTTTTTATCCATGAGTCGGGGAAAGTATGGCAATACCCGTATAGCACGCCGCCCAATAATGAAAAACCGCGCCACTTAAAATGAGAAGCAATGCGGCATTATCAAACCCAATGAAATGTTACTTCACGACTTCACCTAACCCCCATATCGATGCATTGAAAACCCTAACACCATTGGTTATGTTGTGAGCAGGTTTAGTTGAGGGAATAGGTATGGATACCGTTGAAAAGTTAGGTGGGACATACTTTTATGCAGGCATGGAACGGCTCAGCGCCGGTGAACTGTTCTTCTGGATCTTTGTCGATAAAACCATGCAACAGCTTGGTGTCGCTGATGTTGGGGCGGTAGCCGCGATTGTCTCGGGTATGGCTGTATTACCGACCAGGCAAAAACCTGCCGACGCCAAAGAGGGAACGTCTCTTGCCAGCGTGGCTTCACGCAAGGTCTTTGGTAACGCCAAGTTCCCCTTTGGGATACGGTTGCCAACATTTATAGGAAACCCCGTCGTAGAAAGAGTAAGGCGAAAGATGGTGGCGAACATTGGTACTTTCGTTGGCCGGACGGTACCGGTCGTTGGCTGGCTTATCCTTGCCTATGATGTCTCCAGAATCAGTGCTGAGAGCGTTATCACCTACAATAAAATCGTGCGTGTAGAGGATCGCTTATGGTAGCCGAGGCGCTTGAAGAACGTGTTATTGCCCTTGTCAGAAAGCACTATGGTGCAGTTATTATTGGCCGGCAGCCTGTAATAACGCCGGATTCTGATATTGATACTGACATAGGAATGGAATGGTCTGATGCGGAAGAGCTGATGGAGGAGTTTTTTGAGGAGTTCTCCGTAGATAAAGCTGGGTTCAATATCGAAACCTATTACCCTGATCCGCCGATAAGCACCTTGTTCAAAAATTTGTTCAGGCGTGAAAAAGACCTGCCAGAAGCTCCCGCATTTACCGTTAACATGCTGATTGAATCCGCCAAGGTGGGGCGCTGGTTGTACTGATAATGCCGTCACTTGAGCAAGCCATTGGCATCCGTTCTGGTTAACAATGCCTGGTAACCATTAACCAGGCTTTAAGAAAGAAGCCGTCCGTCAAATCACGGAGCGCATCTGCCGCGCTCCGCGCTGTCGCTGTCAGCGGTAGAGCACCGTCAGGCTGGCGCTGCCCAGGCTGTGGAAATGCACGTTGAAGCCGACCATCGCGCCGCTGGCGTCCGCGTCGACCTCAATATGCTCTACGTCCAGCGCGTGGACGGTGAACTGGTAGCGGTGGCTTTCCCCCTGCGGCGGCGCCGCGCCGCCGTAGCCGGCCTTGCCGAAGTCGGTACGGGTCTGCAGCGCGCCGGCGGGCAGCCCCGGACGGCCGGAGCCGGCGCCGGTCGGCAGTTCGCTGACGTCGGCCGGAATATTGGCCACCACCCAGTGCCACCAGCCGGAGCCGGTTGGCGCATCGGGGTCGAACAGGGTTACGACGAAACTCTTGCTGCCCGCCGGCGCGCCGCTCCACGCCAGATGCGGCGACAGGTTTTCCCCTGATAGCCCATACCGTTAAATACCTGCGCCTCCGGCATGGCGGCGCCGTCCTGCAGATCATTGCTGTATAAACGAAAAGTCATGCTGGTTTCCTGTTGGCGAATAAAAGCGAAGCTTCAAACTAGATCGTTTTGCCGCCTCGGCACAAGCCCGGCGTGGCGCTGATAGTCTGCGGCGATAACAACGATTTAACTTTTTGGCGACATTGGCAGTTGCGCGTCTGGCGGATTGTGCATAGAGTTAAACGCTGAATTTAGCGCCCGCCGGCAGGGGAACATCACGCCGGCTCGTGCGGGCGAAACCCTTAACAGACCGTAAGGCTGTCCATCCTGTAATGACGCCATCATGATTTCACTGAAAAAACGTACGCCGTGGTTTGGCTGGCTGCGCCGTTGGGCCAAAGGCATCAAGCGCGATATTGTGGCGCTGTGGCTGGCGGCGCGCGATCGCCGCACCCCGTGGTACGCCAAGCTGATTGCGCTGCTGGTGGCCGGCTATGCGGTCTCGCCGATCGATCTGATCCCCGATTTTATCCCGGTGCTGGGCTATCTGGACGATGTGATTCTGGTGCCGCTGGGCATTATGCTGGCGGTGCGTCTGATCCCGAAGCCGCTGATGGACGAGCTGCGGCAGAAGGCGCAGCAGCGTATCGATAACCCCGCGCGGTCGCTTCGCCATGGCGATGATTATTCTGCTGTGGATTGGCGTGCTGGTCTGGCTGGCCCGCTATCTGGACCAGCACTGGTAATACTCAGTCCGCAATGGCCGCGATGGCGTCGGTCAGGCGGCTGAGCTGCTCGGGGCGGATAATATACGGCGGCATCAGATACACCAGCTTGCGAACGGCCGGATCCACACCCCGCGTTCCACAAACTCCCGCTGCACCTGCGCCACATCCACCGCCTGTTTCATCTCCACCACGCCAATGGCGCCCAGCACGCGCACGTCCGCCACGTTAGATGCGGCCGTCAGCGGCAGCAGCTGCTGTTGCAGCTGCTTTTCAATCGCTGCTACCTGCTGCTGCCAGTGGTTTTCCGTCAGCAGCGTCAGGCTGGCGTGGGCCACCGCGCAGGCCAGCGGGTTACCCATAAAGGTCGGGCCGTGCATAAAGCAGCCGGCGGCGCCGTTGCTGATGGTTTCCGCCACGTGGCGGGTGGTCAGCGTGGCGGACAGCGTCATATAGCCGCCGGTCAGCGCCTTGCCCAGGCACAGAATATCCGGCGTAATGCCGGCGTGCTCGCAGGCGAACAGCTTGCCGGTGCGGGCCAAAGCCGGTGGCGATTTCATCGGCGATCAGCAGCACATCGTGACGGTCGCACAGTTCCCGCACCCGGCGCAGATAGTGCGGATGATAAATGCGCATGCCGCCGGCGCCCTGCACCACCGGCTCCAGGATCACCGCGGCCACCTCGCCGCGTGCTGTTCAAGCAGTGCGGCGAAGGGGCGATATCCTGTTCATCCCACTCGT
Source organism: Serratia rubidaea (assembly GCA_901472405.1). GTDB lineage: Bacteria > Pseudomonadota > Gammaproteobacteria > Enterobacterales > Enterobacteriaceae > Serratia_B > Serratia_B rubidaea. The sequence continues at coordinate 1,314,098 of LR590463.1, forward strand.
CGCCGAAGCGGCACTGCGGCGGCGGCGGCAAACAGATGCGGCGTCAGGTAGCCCTGATACAGACTGTGCATGGAGTTATCCGGGTCGCACACCGACATCGCGCCAAAGGTATCGCCGTGATAGCCGTGGCGCAGCGTCAGGATCCGCTGGCGCTTTTCACCGCGCGCCTGCCAATACTGCAGCGCCATCTTCAGCGACACTTCCACCGCTACCGAGCCGGAATCGGCCAAAAACACGCACTCTAGCGCGGACGGCGTCATCTCCACCAGTTTACGGCACAGCGCGACGGCCGCCGGATGGGTGATGCCGCCGAACATCACATGCGACATTTTCTCCAGCTGCCGGTAGCGGCCTGGTTCAGCTGCGGGTGGTTATAACCGTGGATCGCCGCCCACCAGGAGGACATGCCGTCCACCAGTTTGCGGCCGTCCGCCAGCTGCAGTTCCACGCCGGACGCCGCCTCTACCGGATAGCAGGGCAGCGGGTGGCTCATCCGAGGTGTAAGGGTGCCAGATGTGGCGCTGATCGAAGTCGAGATCGGCGGGAGACAAGGACATAAGTTGTAAACCAAATCAATTACAGAATGGTTGACAGTATATCCACAATATCTAAACTGACGACACTTTTTTCCGTTTTGGAGACGCCGTAATGGCCGACGTATTTACTGGACAGTGGGGCAAGCCAGGCCCTGTTTGATAAGCCGCTGCTTGAGCTGTTGTTTGAAGCGCAAACCGTACACCCGCCGCCATTTTGACCCCGCGCCAGGTGCAGGTCAGTACGCTGTTGTCGATTAAGACCGGCGCCTGCCCGGAAAGATTGTAAATACTGCCCGCAAAGCTCGCGGTAATAAAACCGGGCTGGAAGCGGAGCGCCTGATGCAAGGTGGAGCAGGTGCTGGATTCGGCGCGCAAGGCGAAAGCCGCCGGCTCCACGCGTTTCTGCATGGGCGCGGCGTGGAAAAACCCGCACGAGCGCGAATATGCCGTATCTGCAGCAAGATGGTGCAGGGCGTGAAGGCGATGGGCTGGAAACCTGCATGACGCTGGCACGCTGGAATGAATCCAGAGCCGGACGGCTGGCGGAGGCGGGCTGGACTACTACCAACCACAATCTGGACACCTCACCGGAATCTACGGCAACATCATCACCACCCGCAGCTATCAGGAGCGTCTGGATACGCTGGACAACGTGGCGCGACGCCGGCATTAAAGTATGCTCCGGCGGCATCGTCGCCTGGGGGAGACGGTGCGTGACCCGCGCCGGCCTGCTGGTGCAGCTGGCCAACCTGCGAAGCCGCCGGAGAGCGTGCCGATCAATATGCTGGTCAAGGTCAAGGGCACGCCGCTGGCGGATAACGAGGATGTCGACCCGTTCGACTTTATCCGCACCATCCGCGGTGGCGCGCATTATGATGCCGGCTTCTTACGTACGTCTGTCCGCCGGCCGCCGAGCAGATGAATGAGCAGACGCAGGCGATGTGCTTTATGGCCGGCGCCAACTCGATTTTCTACGGTTGCAAGCTGCTGACCACGGCCGAACCCGGAAGAAGACAAGGATTTGCTGCTGTTCCGTAAACTGGGGCTGAACCCGGAGCAGACCGCTACCGAGCAGGGCGACAAACCAGCAGCAGCAGGTGCTGGCGCAGCAGTTGCTGACGGCCGATAACGCCGAGTTTTTACAAACGCGGCGCCCTGAATGAGCTGGCAGCAACGTATTGAACAGGCGTTAACCGAGCGGCGCGCGAGCGCCGCTTATCGATCGCGCCAGGTAAACCGGGGCGGCAATGGCCGCCATATTCAGCTGCAGCAGCAGCGCTATCTCAACTTCTCCGGCAATGACTATCTGGGGCTGAGCCAGCACCCGGCGGTGATCGATGCCTGGCAGCAGGGGGCGCGGCAGTATGGCGTCGGCAGCGGCGGCTCCGGCCACGTAACCGGCTTTAGCGAGGCGCACCAGCAGCTGGAGCAGCAGCTGGCGCAGTGGCTCGGCTATCCGCGCGCGCTGCTGTTTATCTCCGGCTACGCCGCCAATCAGGCGTTGCTGGCGGCGCTGATGCAGGCGGACGACCGCATTCTGGCCGATAAGCTCAGCCATGCCTCGCTGTTGGAAGCGGCCGCTCACTCACCGCGCAGCTGCGGCGTTTCCGCCATAACCAGCCGGCGGCGCTGGCGGATTTGCTGGCGAAACCCTGCGGCGGGCAACAGCTGGTGGTGACCGAAGGCGTGTTCAGCATGGATGGCGACAGCGCGCCGCTGGCGCAGCTGCAGCAGCTGAGCGCCAGGCCGGCGCCTGGCTGATGGTGGACGATGCGCACGGCATCGGCGTCCACGGTGAGCAGGGGCGCGGCAGCTGCTGGCAGCAGGGCGTGCGGCCGGAGGCGCTGGTGGTGACCTTCGGCAAGGCGTTCGGCGTCAGCGGCGCGGCCATTGTGTGCGACGAGCCGCTGGCCGAGTATCTGCTGCAGTTCGCCGCCACCTGATTTACAGCACCGCGATGCCGCCGGCGCAGGCCTGCGCGCTGCAGGCGGCGCTGCGCTGCGTGCAGCAGGGTGATGCGCTGCGCAGCCGGCTGCAGCAGCATATTGCGCGTTTCCGCCGCGGCGTGGCCGGCCTGCCGCTGACGCTGAGCGCTTCGCAGACCGCCATTCAGCCGCTGCTGGTGGGGACAACCAGCGGGCGTTGGATCTGGCGCAGCGGCTGCGCGAGCAGGGCCTGTGGGTCAGCGCCATTCGTCCGCCGACGGTGCCGCCGGGCGGGGCGCGGCTGCGTATTACGCTGACCGCGGCGCATCAGGAACAGGATATCGATCGACTGCTGGAGGTACTGCATGCCATCAGCGCGTAACACGGTCAATAAACAGGCGGTGGCCTCCGCCTTCAGCCGCGCGGCGGGCAGCTACGACGGCGCGGCGGTGCTGCAGCGGGAGGTTGGCGAGCGCTTACTGGGGAGCGGCGTCGGCCATCCGGCGCGGCAGGTGCTGGACGCCGGATGCGGCACCGGCTACTTCAGCCGCCGCTGGCGGGAACTGGGCAAAGAGGTGACGGCGCTGGACCTGGCGCCGGGCATGCTGGCGTACGCCCGCAGTCAGCAGGCGGCGCAGCACTATCTGCTGGGGGATATCGAACATATCCCGCTGCCGGATGCGGCGGTCGATCTCAGCTTCAGCAGCCTGGCGGTGCAGTGGTGCAGCGATTTGGCGTGCGGGCTGGCGGAGCTGCGCCGCGTCACGCGCCCCGGCGGACTGGTGCTGTTTTCCACCCTGGCGCAGGGGTCGCTGCATCAGCTGGGCGATGCCTGGCAGCAGGTTGACGGCGAGCGCCATGTGAATGATTTCCTGCCGCTCGCGCAGATTGAGGCCGCCTGCGCGGCCTACCGTTATCGCCTGGACCCGTGCTGGCAGACGCTGCATTACCCGGACGTGATGACGCTGATGCGCTCATTAAAGGGCATCGGCGCCACGCACCTGCATCAGGGGCGCGATGCCGGGTTGCTGTCGCGTCGCCGCCTGGCGGCGCTGCAGGCGGCCTATCCGCGCCAGCACGGCGAATTTCCGCTCAGTTATCATGTGGTTTATGGAGTGATTTATTGTGATTAAGCGTTGGTTTGTCACCGGCACCGACACCGAAGTGGGCAAGACTATCGCCAGCAGCGCGCTGCTGCAGGCGGCGAACCTGGCGGGCTTTCGCAGCGCCGGATATAAGCCGGTGGCCTCCGGCAGTGAGATGACGCCGCAGGGGCTGCGCAACGAGGATGCGCTGGCGTTGCAGCGCCACAGCGGCGTGGCGCTCGCCTATGATGAAGTGAACCCTTACACCTTTGCCGAGCCGACGTCGCCGCATATCGTCAGCGCCGATCTGCAGCAGCCGATTGAGTTTACGGTGATGTCGTCCGGGCTGCGGCGGCTGGAGCACTGCGCCGACTGGCTGCTGGTGGAGGGCGCGGGCGGCTGGTTTACGCCGCTGTCGGCGACGCAGAGCTTTGCCGACTGGGTGACGGATGAGGCAGCTGCCGGTGATTCTGGTGGTGGGCATGAAGCTCGGCTGCATCAACCATGCGCTGTTGACCGCGCAGGCCGTGCGTCAGGCGGGGCTGCCGCTGGCCGGCTGGATCGCCAACGATATCGCGCCGCCGGGCAGGCGCCACCCGGAGTATCTGGCAACGCTGAGCCGCCTGCTGCCGGCGCCGCTGCTGGGGGAGATCCCGCACCTGGCGGAGATTACGCAGCAGCCGCTGGGGCATTATCTGGATCTGTCATTACTGTAAACGGCGGCGGGCCATACGCCCGCGCCATCGCATCATACCGTCAGGTAGGCGTCAATCAGGGCGTCATCCAGCTGCGCCAGCGTGCCGTTCGCGACGTTGCGCCCCTGATCCAGCAGGCAAAAACGGTCGGCCAGGCGGCGTATCAGCGTCAGGCGGTGCTCCACCAGCAAAATGGTCATTCCCCATTCCCGGTTCAGCCGCTGTACGGCGGCGCCGATTTCACTGACGATCGACGGACGCATGCCGGCGGTCGGCTCATCCAGAATCAGCAGCTCCGGCTCGCGCACCAGCGCGCGTGAGATCGCCAGCTGCTGCTGCTCCCCGACGGACAAATCGCCGGCGCGCCGCAGGCGCATGGCCGCCAGCGTGGGAAACAGCTGGTAAATCAGCGGCGGGATACGCTGCTGCGACGGCCTGCCGGCCAGCAGCGCCACCTGCAGATTCTCCTCGACGCTGAGTTGCGAGAAGATCTGCCGCCCCTGCGGCACATAGGCGATGCCCAGCGCCGCACGCTGCTCCACCGCCTGCGGCAGCAGGTTTTTCGGCGCTTCATCGGCGCGCTGCCAGGTCATACTGCCGCTGACCACCGGCAGATGGCCGACAATACAGTTCAGCAGCGTGGTTTTACCGACGCCCTTGCGCCCCAGCAGGGCGGTGCACTGGCCGCGCGGCAGCTCCAGATTGATATCCCACAGCGTGTGGCTCGGCCCATAAAACTGATTGACTGAACGCAGGCTCAACATACGGCATTCTCCTTACCGGTCGGTTGTTCACTCATGCCATCGGGGCAAGGGTATGGCATTGCCCCGCGCGACTGACGCTTGCTTTCCCGAGTGTTTTAACGTTCAGAACCCAATGCCGCCCGAAACGCGGCAAAATGATACCGGAGTCCCGGCGGAAAGGGCGTTTTTCAGCGTTCTCGTGTGCTGTTATTGCCGCCCGGCGCGCTGTCGAGCGCGGCCGCCGTCTGATGCCCGCCTTTTTTGTCGGCCCGGCGGTTATTCCTGATAGCAACTCCCGGGCCAATATTATCGTCCGACGTGAAAAACGCGTGATTGTTATCGTCATGTTAAGCTTTGGCTGCGCTGCGTCTGGCCTGTGCAGACTGGGTAAAATGGCGACAAAAGTTAAAATGGACGTTTTTTGCACTACGGCGGTGCCGCGGCGAAACCTAATGGTGCAATAGCGATGGGGGTATCGGCGGCGTCAGTCGGCGATCCGGCCGAATGCGGGATTGGCAATGGGGGGCTGTTAGTCTTTATAGGTATAAACAAAGCAATAAAAGTGTCAAAAAATAACTAAAAAAGCGATTTGGGATCGTTTCAAGGGCAAAAAGTGTTTTTTCTGTAACTCCCGTGGCTGGCGGGGTGGTGTGAGTTATCCACTATTCCTGTGGATAACCTTGTGTATTAGATTTAGAAAAGCGGCGGGAAGCGAGAGAGGACGCGGCTTCTGTTCGCATTGTCCGGATTCTCGTCTTTTTGTTAATTCTCTTTTATATCAACTAATTAACTAAAATCAAGACGTTGTGTAAGCGGTTAATGTCGTATGTATGATTTTTCGACACTCTGCTATCAAGAAGTTAATTTGTCGCGCGATCTGGGGATAAATCTGTTATTGACAATAAAAATGTCACCGAAGCGTAACCTTAACGGTGCAACGTCCCGAATCTCCCCGGCGGCAATGCCACGAATCCGCTTGAAGCTGGTTTTATATCCAGTATCATAGGGGCTGGCGAAAAACGCCGCGGCTTTCCATACTTATTGGCTGCCCGGCGTGCCGACGCGGCGCTCTGCACCGTTAGCCACGCGCAACCCGATGTGCCGACGCCGCTCGTCTCTGTCTTCTTGCCGCAACGCCAATGACTTTGGGTATCTATGAGTAAATTATTCAAACTGCATTCAGACTTCAAACCGGCCGGCGATCAGCCGGAAGCGATCCGCAAGCTGGAAGAGGGGCTGGAGGACGGGCTGGCGCACCAGACGCTGCTGGGGGTGACCGGTTCGGGGAAAACCTTCACCATCGCCAACGTGATTGCCGATCTCAACCGGCCGACGATGGTGCTGGCGCCGAACAAAACGCTGGCGGCGCAGCTGTACGGTGAGATGAAAGCGTTCTTCCCGGAGAATGCGGTGGAGTATTTTGTCTCTTACTACGACTATTACCAGCCGGAAGCCTACGTGCCCAGCTCCGACACCTTTATCGAAAAAGACGCCTCGGTGAACGAACATATCGAGCAGATGCGTCTTTCCGCCACCAAGGCGCTGCTGGAGCGGCGCGACGTGGTGGTTGGTGGCCTCGGTGTCGGCGATCTACGGCCTGGGCGATCCGGATCTGTATCTCAAGATGATGCTGCACCTGACCCAGGGCATGCTGATCGACCAGCGTTCGATCCTGCGCCGGCTGGCCGAGCTGCAGTATACGCGCAACGATCAGGCCTTCCAGCGCGCCACCTTCCGGGTGCGCGGCGAGGTGATCGACATCTTCCCGGCGGAATCCGACGAGCTGGCGCTGCGCGTCGAGCTGTTTGACGATGAGGTGGAGCGCCTGTCGCTGTTTGACCCGCTCACCGGCCAGGTGGATCGGGTGGTGCCGCGTTTCACCATCTATCCGAAGTCGCACTACGTAACGCCGCGCGAGCGCATCCTGCAGGCGATGGAGGAGATCCGCACGGATCTGGCGGAGCGGCGCAAGGTGCTGCTGGCCAACAACAAGCTGCTGGAAGAGCAGCGGCTGTCGCAGCGCACCCAGTTCGATCTGGAGATGATGAACGAGCTGGGCTACTGCTCGGGCATTGAAAACTACTCGCGCTACCTCTCCGGCCGCCAGCCGGGCGAGCCGCCGCCAACGCTGTTCGACTACCTGCCGGCCGACGGCCTGCTGGTGGTGGACGAATCGCACGTCACCGTGCCGCAGATCGGCGCGATGTTCAAGGGCGACCGCTCGCGTAAGGAAACCCTGGTGGAGTACGGTTTTCGTCTGCCGTCGGCGCTGGATAACCGGCCGATGCGCTTTGAGGAGTTTGAGGCGCAGGCGCCGCAGTCGATCTACGTCTCGGCCACGCCGGGCAAATATGAGCTGGAGAAATCCGGCGGCGAGGTGATCGATCAGGTAGTGCGCCCGACCGGCCTGCTGGATCCGGTGGTTGAGGTGCGGCCGGTGGCGACGCAGGTCGACGATCTCTTGTCCGAGATCCGCAAGCGCGTGGCGATCAATGAGCGGGTGCTGGTGACGACGCTGACCAAACGCATGGCGGAAGATCTGACCGAATATCTGGAAGAGCACGGCGAGCGGGTGCGCTATCTGCACTCGGATATCGATACCGTCGAGCGGGTGGAGATCATCCGCGATCTGCGCCTGGGCGAGTTTGACGTGCTGGTCGGCATCAACCTGCTGCGGGAAGGGCTGGATATGCCGGAAGTGTCGCTGGTGGCGATTCTGGACGCGGATAAAGAGGGCTTCCTGCGCTCCGAACGCTCGCTGATTCAGACCATTGGCCGCGCCGCCCGTAACCTGAACGGCAAGGCGATTCTGTACGGCGACAAGATCACCGACTCGATGGCCAAGGCGATTGGCGAAACCGAACGGCGTCGCGCCAAACAGCAGGCGTATAACGAAGCCAACGGCATCGTGCCGCAGGGGTTGAACAAGAAGATCGCCGATATTCTGCAGCTGGGCCAGCCGTCACCGCGCCGGTAAGGGCAAAGGGAAGGGCAAGGCGGCGGAGAGCGCGGCGCAGTATCAGACGCTGACGCCGAAAGCGCTGGAGCAGAAAATTCGCGATCTGGAAGCGCAGATGTACACCCACGCGCAAAATCTGGAGTTTGAACAGGCGGCGGCGCTGCGCGATGAGATCCACCAGCTGCGCGAGCAGTTTATCGCCATCTCCTGATGCAGTCAGCGCCGGCCCGCAGCGGCCGGCGCTGAAAATCCTTGTCGCGCCCGGCAAAGCTGATTATGGTGTGCGGCCCACAGACCGGCGACAGATATCGAGCAACCGCTATGAGCGCATACAATCCCAAAGATCCGCTGCACGGCATTACGCTGGAGCAGCTGCTGAACAAACTGGTGGAATACTACGGCTGGGAAGAGCTGGCCGACCGTATCCGCATTAACTGCTTCAGCAACGATCCCAGTATCAAATCCAGCCTGAAGTTTTTGCGCCGCACGCCGTGGGCGCGCACGCAGGTGGAGGAGCTGTATATACAGATGCTGAGCAATAACCCTTGGTATACCCGTCATACTTAAAGCTGCAGGTGCGTTGGCTGCGCTCAGTCACCCGAATCACTGACCGGAGTCAGCTCATCGGGATTCCTTCCCTTGCCGCCTTCCTGCAACTTTAATTATTTAGGGTATCTACCCGTCATACTTGAGGCTGCAGGTGCGTTGGCTGCGCTCAGTCACCCGAATCACTGACCGGAGTTAGCTCATCGGGATTCCTTCCCTTGCCGCCTTCCTGCAACTTTAATTATTTAGGGTATCTACCCGTCATACTTGAGGCTGCAGGTGCGCTGGCCGCGCTCAGTCACCCGAATCACTGACCGGAGTCAGCTCATCGGGATTCCTTCCCTTGCCGCCTTCCTGCAACTTTAATTATTTAGGGTAACTACCCGTCATACTTAAAGCTTGCGTAAATCACTGACCTGAACCGCTAGCGGCGGGCCGCCAGCTGGCTCAGCGCCTGGTCGATCGCCTGGCGCAGCAGCTGACGGTCGTGGCGGTAAGGAATATCGCTGGCTTCCAGATTTTGCTGGATCACCAGACGGTCCGGCACCGACTGCGTATCGGTCTGCGGGCCGACGATCAGCGCGTCGACCATGACGCGGCCGATTTTTTCCTCCATCAGCGCCAGCTTGTCGCGCAGCGACAGCGAGGCGGCGGCTACGCTCAGCTCCTTACCCAGGTTGTCGATGTAGATCATGCTGGCGCTGCTGCGGCGCAGGGCGCGCGCCAGATCGTCAAGCAGCAGCAGCGGCATCAGGCTGGTCAGAAAACTGCCCGGACCAATCAGAATCAGATCCGCCTGCGCGATGGCGTCAAGGGCTTCGCGGGTGGCGTTGACGTGCGGCGACAGCATCAGCTCCTGCGGCATTGCGGTCAGCTGATCGACGTTAACCTCGCCGTAAACGTGGTTGCCTTCGTGATCGTGCGCCATCAGATCCACCGGCTGCTCCGACATCGGGATCAGCGCCGCGTCCACCTTTAGCAGGCTGCGGATCAGGTTGATCGCCTCCAGCGGGCGTACGCTGAGGTGATCCAGCGCCTTCAGCATCAGATTGCCCAGATTGTGGCCGGCCAGCTCGCCGTTGCCGCTGAAGCGGTATTCGAACATCGCGGAAGCAACGCTGGGCTCGGTAATCAGCTGGTTAAGGCAGTTGCGGGTATCGCCCCAGGCGATGCCGCCTTCCGAGCGGCGGATACGGCCGGTGGAACCGCCGTTATCGGTGGTGGTGACGATGCCGGTCAGGCGTGAACCCAGAGAAGAAAGCGATGACATCACGCGGCCAAGGCCGTGGCCGCCGCCTAATGCGACGACGCGGTCCAGATCGGCCAGGGTACGATTACGCATAATATTCCTTATACCCGGCGTCGTGCGGACGCGGCGGGCGATATCAATTTTTATCCCCGTCATACTTCAAGCTACAGGCGTGTTGGCGGCGTTCAGCCAGCCGCATCAGCGCCCGGCGTCAGCGCATCGGGATCCTCCCTTTGCCGCCTCACTGCAACTCGCATTATGTCGGGTCTATCACGGACAGATAATCGGCATAAAGTAGCGGATTTGAGTGAAAAAGGCGAAAAAGAGTGTGATTCGGGTGATTTTAGTCAATTCCCCTGGCGGAGCGGCGGTTATGATAGGCGTTCAGCGGCCAATCGACTAAAAACGCTATATACACAATTACATAGCGAAAAGACGCGTTGGCTATTCGCGTCGTTTAGCGCTAGAATTTTGCTGAAAACCACGGTTTCACTGCGGTTGCTGCGGCAACCTGCGCTGAGACCACAACTCCTAGCCCCTGTGCCTACGTCGCTTGGCGATATGGCGCCCGGGCCGTGGCGAAGTCAGCCACCAGGGTGCGCGATAGAAATGTCCGCATCTCCCGTATTTGGAAAGGTGTTATGGTGCCCCAACTTACCGATGCTTTTGAGCGCAAGTTCTATTACCTGCGCCTGTCGATCACCGACGTGTGCAACTTTCGTTGCACCTATTGCCTGCCGGACGGCTATCAGCCGAGCGTCAGTCCCAAAACCTTCCTGTCGCTGGATGAAATCCGCCGCGTCAGCCGCGCGTTTGCCGAGCTGGGTACTGAAAAAGTGCGCCTGACCGGCGGCGAGCCTTCGCTGCGCCGCGACTTCTGCGAAATCATTGCCGCCGTACGGGAAAACCCGGCGATCCGTCAGCTGGCGGTGACCACCAACGGTTATCGTATGGCGCGCGACGTGGCGCGCTGGCGCGACGCCGGCCTGACCGCGATCAACGTCAGCGTCGACAGCCTGGATGCGCGCCAGTTTCACGCCATCACCGGCCAGGATAAATTCCGCCAGGTAATGGCGGGTATCGACGCCGCCTTCGACGCCGGTTACGACAAGGTGAAGGTGAACGCGGTGCTGATGCGCGACGTCAATCATCAGCAGCTGGACGCCTTCCTGGCCTGGATTAAACCGCGGCCGATTCAACTGCGCTTTATTGAGCTGATGGAAACCGGCGAGGGCGGCGAACTGTTCCGCCAGCGTCACGTTTCCGGCGAGGTGATCCGCCGGCAGCTTGAGCAGCAGGGCTGGCAGCGCCAGCCGCGCGGCCGCAGCGACGGCCCGGCGCAGGTGTTCCGCCATGCGGACTATCAGGGGGAAATCGGCCTGATTATGCCGTATGAGAAGGATTTCTGCGCCAGCTGCAACCGGCTGCGCGTTTCCGCCATCGGCAACCTGCACCTGTGCCTGTTCGGCGAACAGGGCATCCCGCTGCGCGACCTGCTGGCGGAAGATCGCCAGCTGGAGGGACTGAAGCAGCGTATCCAGAGCGGTCTGCTCAGTAAGAAGCAGACGCATTTTCTGCACCAGGGCGACAGCGGCATTACGCAGAATCTGTCGTTTATCGGCGGCTGAGTCCGGCCTTACCTTCAGGGAGTCTCATCCATGAGTCATGCCAGCAGTGAATTTATTGCGGCGCGCGTCGCCGTTCTGACCGTTTCCGACAGCCGCAGCATCGCGGAGGATACCTCCGGCGACTACCTGCAGCAGGCGGCGCAGGAGGCCGGGCATCAGGTGGTGGAACGCGCGCTGGTCAACGACAATATTTACCAGATCCGCGCGCAGGTTTCGGCCTGGATCGCCAGCGATGCGGTGCAGGCGGTGCTGATCACCGGCGGCACCGGTTTTACCGCGCGCGACAACACGCCGGAGGCGCTGACGCCGCTGTTTGATCGCCAGGTGGAAGGCTTCGGCGAACTGTTCCGCATGGTGTCTTATGAAGAGATCGGCACCGCCACCATTCAGTCGCGCGCGCTGGCCGGCATCGCCAACCAGACGGTGATTTTCGCCATGCCGGGCTCCACCCGCGCCTGCCGCACCGCCTGGGAGCGCATTATTGAATCGCAGCTGGACGCGCGTAACCGTCCCTGCAATTTCCAACCCCACTTAAAGAAGTAATGCTATGAGTCAGTTAACCCACATTAACGCCGCCGGCGAAGCCCATATGGTGGACGTCTCCGCCAAGGCGGAAACGGTGCGCGAGGCGCGCGCCGAAGCCTTTGTCGAGATGCAGGCGGCGACGCTGGCGATGATCGTCGAAGGCCGTCATCACAAAGGGGACGTGTTCGCGACCGCGCGCATCGCCGGCATTCAGGCGGCCAAACGCACCTGGGAGCTGATCCCGCTGTGCCACCCGCTGATGCTCAGCAAGGTGGAGGTCAATCTGCAGGCGCAGCCGCAGCACAACCGGGTGCGCATTGAAACCTGCTGCCGCCTGACCGGCAAAACCGGCGTCGAGATGGAAGCGCTGACCGCGGCGTCGGTCGCGGCGCTGACCATCTACGATATGTGCAAGGCGGTGCAGAAAGATATGGTGATTGGTCCGGTGCGCCTGCTGGCGAAAAGCGGCGGCAAATCCGGCGATTTTGAGGCTGAATCATGATTGATATCCTGTTTTTTGCCCAGGTGCGGGAGCTGGTCGGCACGGACCGCCTGCGTCTGCCGGCGGAGTTCGCCAGCGTCGAGGCGCTGCGTCAGGCGCTGTGTCAGCGCGGCGACCGCTGGGCGCTGGCGCTGGCGGCCGACAACTTGCTGATGGCGGTGAACCAGTCGCTGGTGGCGGCGGAACACCCGCTGAGCGCCGGCGATGAAGTGGCGTTCTTCCCGCCGGTAACCGGAGGCTGACGGTGGACAACAGTCGTATTCGCGTGCAGCGCGCGTTATTTAACGTCGGCGAGGAGTATGCCTGGCTAGCGCAGTGTGACGATGACGGCGCGGTGGTGACCTTTACCGGCAAGGTGCGTAATCACAACCTGGGGGATAACGTCAGCGCTCTGACGCTGGAGCATTATCCCGGCATGACCGAAAAGGCGCTGGCGGAGATCGTCGCGACGGCGCGCGAGCGCTGGCCGCTGCAGCGCGTCAGCGTGATCCACCGCATCGGCGAGATGTTCCCCGGCGACGAGATCGTGTTTGTCGGCGTCACCAGCGCCCACCGCAGCATGGCCTTTGAGGCCGCCGAATTTATTATGGACTACCTGAAAACCCGCGCGCCGTTCTGGAAGCGTGAGGCCACCGAGCAGGGCGAGCGCTGGGTCGAGGCGCGCGACAGCGACCAGCAGGCGGCAAAACGTTGGTAAATCAACGGTAAACGGCGGCAATAAATCCATACTTTTGCTCACCGCCGCCGCCGATATTCTGTGATACGCTTATTACAGGTGGGGGAATGGCCCCCGTAACAGTTGTTCCACAAGTAAAAGGTAACCGTCATGGACCGATATCCACGCTCCAATGGTTCTATCGTCGAACGCGCCGGCAGCGGCATTCAGGCCTATATGGCGCAGGTATACGGCTGGATGACCTGCGGCCTGCTGCTGACCGCCTTCGTTTCCTGGTATGCGGCCAACACGCCGGCGATTCTCAACTTTATCTTCTCCAGCCAGATTACCTTCTTTGGCCTGATTATCGCCCAGCTGGCGCTGGTCTTCGTGATCTCCGGCATGGTGAACCGGCTGAGCGGCGCGGTGGCGACGTCACTGTTTATGCTCTATTCGGCGCTGACCGGGTTGACGCTGTCGAGCATCTTTATCGCCTATACCTATACCTCGATCGCCAGCACCTTTGTGGTGACCGCCGGTATGTTCGGCGCGATGAGCCTGTACGGTTACACCACCAAGCGCGATCTCAGCGGCTTCGGCAGCATGCTGTTTATGGCGCTGATCGGCATTGTGCTGGCGTCGCTGGTGAACATCTGGCTGAAGAGCAGCGCGCTGATGTGGGCGATTACCTATATCGGCGTGGTGGTGTTTGTCGGGCTGACGGCCTACGACACCCAGAAGCTGAAGGCGATGGGCGAACAGCTGAACGCCGACGATAAAGACAGCTTCCGCAAATACGCCATCGTCGGGGCGCTGACGCTGTATCTGGACTTTATCAACCTGTTCCTGATGCTGCTGCGCATCTTCGGCAACCGCCGCTAAGCGCGCAATAGATAACAAGGCCCTGTCGACAGGGCCTTTTTTTATGCCGGGCGACAGGTAAAACGGCGCGTTTGTCAGGCGATTTTCCGCCGGAACATGGCGTAGGCGGCGCTGCCGGTGGTGACGGTAATCACCAGCAGCGGCCACAGGCTGCCCCAGATAATGTCAAAGCTGGCATCCTTCAGGTAAATCTGTTTGGTGATATCGGTAAAGTGGCGGATCGGGTTAGCCCAGGTCAGGTTCTGCAGCCAGACCGGCATATTCTCCACCGGCGACACGTAGCCGGACAGCAGAATGGCCGGCATCATAAACACAAACACGCCGATAAACGCCTGCTGCTGGGTGGCGCACAGCGCCGAAATCAGCAGCCCGAATCCCACCAGCGACAGGCCGTACACCAGCATGGTGAAATAGAACAGCAGCAGCGAACCGGCGAACGGGATCTGGTAGAGAAAAATGCCGATCAGCAGCACGATCGAGGCCTGAAAGGTGGCGACGATCAGCGCCGGCACCGCCTTGCCGATAAAGATCTGCCAGGTGGTGAGCGGTGAAACCAGCAGCTGCTCCAGCGTGCCCTGTTCCCGTTCCCGCGCCACCGACAGCGAGGTGACAATCATCACGCCGATGGTGGTGATCATCGCAATCAGCGACGGCACGACAAACCATTTGTAGTCGAGGTTGGTGTTGTACCAGTTGCGCACCACCAGCTCGCTGTTGTTGGGTTTCTGCCTTCCGTCCAGCAGCTCCTGCTGATAGTTCTGCACGATCTGCTGCACATAGTTGGCGGCGATCTGCGCGCTGTTGGAGTTGCGGCCGTCGAGGATCAGCTGCAGCGGCGCGCTGTTGCCGTTGGCGATATCGCGTGAGAACTGCGCCGGAAAACGGATCAGCAGCAGCGCCTGCTGGTTGTCGATGGCGTGGCGGATCTCCTGCGGGCTGCGCAGCATCAGCACGTGGGTGAAGGCCTTGGCCTTGGCGAAACGCTGGGTCAGTTCCACCGAGGCCTGGCCGTTATCTTCGCTGTACACCGCGATGGTGGCGTTGGTCACCTCCAGCGTGGCGGCAAACGGAAACAGCAGCACCTGCAGGATAACCGGCAGCACCAGAATGGCGCGGGTTTGCGGGTCGCGCAGCAGCGACTGCATCTCTTTGACAATCAGCGTCCATAGGCGATGAAACATCGAAGGCTCCTAGTCCAGACGTCGCTGGGTTTTCCAGGCGGTCAGCCCGATAAACAGCACGGCGGAGGCGATTAAAAACAGCAGGTTGATCAGCAGCATGCTGCCGATGTTGCCCGCCAGAAACAGCGTTTTCAGCGTGCTGACGAAATAGCGCGCGGGAATGATATAGGTGACGGCGCGCACCACCGCCGGCATGCTGTCGATCTGGAAGATAAAGCCGGACAGCATGATGGACGGCAGAAAGGCGGCGTTCAGCGCCACCATCGCGGCGTTGAACTGATTACGCGCGATGGTGGAGATCAGCAGCCCCATGCCCAGCGTACTGATAAGGAACAGGCTGCTGATGACAAACAGCAGCAGCAGCGAACCGCGATAGGGCACGCCGAACACCCACACCGCCACCACCATACACAGCAGCATGGCGAGCATGCCGAGGACATAGTAGGGCAGCAGCTTGGAGAGCAGCAGCTCGCTGCGCGTCACCTGCGTCGACAGCAGCGCCTCCATGGTGCCGCGCTCCCACTCGCGCGCCACCACCAGCGAGGTGAGAATGGCGCCGATCACCGTCATGATGATGGTAATGGCGCCGGGAATGATAAAGTGCTGGCTGATGGCCGCCGGGTTGAACCAGTAGCGCATCTGCACCTCGATCAGCGGCCTGTCATTGCGTCCGCCATCCTCGGCGCGCTGCTGCTGCCAGATTTGCCAGACGCCCTGGGTATAGCCCTGTACGAAGTTGGCGGTGTTCGGCTCGCTGCCGTCGGTGATCACCTGGATCGGCGCGCTGTCGTACGGCCGCGCCATACGCCGGGCGAAATCGACCGGGATCACCACCAGGCCGCGGATCTCGCCGGCCTGCATCTTGCCGATCAGCGCCTGGCGGTTATCGCTGATGGTCGGATCGATATAGGGCGATCCGGCAAAGGCGTTGACCAGATCGCGCGCCTCTTCGCTTTGCTGCTCCACCAGAATGCCGAGCCGCAGCTTGCTGGAATCCAGGTTGATGCCGTAGCCGAAGATAAACAGCAGCAGCAGCGGATCAGAAAGGCGATCAGCCAGCTGCTGGGATCGCGCAGGATCTGCCGCGTCTCCTTCAGGCACAGCGCGCGCACCCGGCGCCAGGAGAAGGCGCTGTCGTTGCCGATCGCCGGATTATCGTTCATCACTGCTCCTCCCGGTCGTAGCCCTGCACCAGTTCGATAAACGCCTGTTCCATCGACGGGTTAGGGTTTTGCTCGCTGGCGACCTGCTGCTTCAAATCATCCGGCGTGCCGGCGGCGATGATTTTGCCGCGGTAAACCAGCCCGATGCGATCGCAGTATTCCGCCTCGTCCATAAAGTGGGTGGTGACCATCACCGTAACGCCCTTGTCCACCATGCCGTTGATATGCAGCCAGAATTCGCGCCGCGTCAGCGGATCGACGCCGGAGGTGGGCTCGTCCAGAAACAGAATATCCGGCTCGTGCATCAGCGCGCAGGCCAGCGCCAGCCGCTGCTTGAAGCCGAGCGGCAGCGCGTCCGGCGCCTGGTTGATAATCGGCCCGAAGTTAAAGGCGGCGGACATTTCCGCCATTTTCTGCCGCTGTTTTTTTGCCGCTCAGGCCGTAGACGCCGGAGAAAAATTTGAGGTTCTGCGCCACCGTCAGGTTGCCGTACAGCGAAAACTTCTGCGCCATATAGCCCAGATGCTGACGCGCCTTGCCGGAGCTGGTTTTCAGATCCATCCCCAGCACCAGCGCCTTGCCGTCGCTCGGCACCAGCAGCCCGCACATCATCTTGAAGGTGGTGGATTTGCCGGCGCCGTTGGGGCCGAGCAGGCCGAAAATCTCGCCGCGCTTCACCTGAAAATCCACGTGGTCGGTGGCGGCGAAGTCGCCGAACTTTTTCGTCAGGTTCTGCGCTTCAATCACGGTTTCCGCGCCGTCGCCGCTGACGGTCGGCATGATCGCCGCCAGCGCGGATTTGCTGTTCGGCCCGCCGCCGAGCAGATCGATAAACGCATCCTCAAAGCGCGGCTCCGCCTCGCGCAGCTCGACGTCGGGAATCTGGAGATCCTGCAGCACCTGCTGATGATCGGCGTCCGGCTTCAGGATCAGCCGCAGGTATTTGCCCTGGATCACGCCGTCGGTCACCGTCGGCAGACAGATCGCCTGCTGCAGCAGCGCGCGGTGGCTGCCGGACGGCGCCGCCAGCAGGATGCTGCGCCCCGCCATGCGCCGGGTCAGTTCCTGCGGCGCGCCGCTGAACAGCAGCTGGCCTTCATTCATCAGCAGCACTTCGCGGCACTGTTCGGCTTCGTCGAGGTAGGAGGTGCTCCACAGGATCAGCATGCCGTCGTTGGCCAGCTCGTGCACCATGCGCCACAGCTCGCGCCGCGAAATGGGGTCGACCCCGACGCCCGGCTCGTCCAGCAGCAGCACCTGCGGCTCGCCGATCAGCGTACAGGCCAGCCCCAGCTTCTGCTTCATCCCGCCGGACAGCTTGCCGGCCAGCCGGCCGGTGAAGCGGGTGAGATCGGTAAATTCCAGCAGGCGCTGGAAGGTGGCGCGACGCGCCTCGCCGGTGACGCCGCGCAGATCGGCATACAGCGTCAGGTTTTCCATGACGGTCAGATCTTCATACAGGCCGAACTTCTGCGGCATATAGCCCAGAATGGCGTGCAGCTTACGATCGTCGGCGATCGGATCCAGACCGGCGACCCGCAGCGTGCCGGCGCTCGGCCGCAGCAGCCCGGCCAGCATGCGCAGCAGGGTGGTTTTCCCCGCGCCGTCCGGGCCGACCAGCCCGGTGACCGCGCCGCTGCGCAGTTGGGTGGTCAGGCTGGCGACCGCCGGTTTCTCCAGATCGGGAAAGCGTTTCTCCAAGCCTTCAAGATCAATGGTGTGGCCCTGTTCCATCATTTTTCCCTAAGGTTGAGAAAAATGCAGGGTGACCGGCATGCCCTGGCGCAGCGCGTCATCCGGGTCGCTGACGATCACCCGCAGGCGATACACCAGATCGGTGCGAAGATCGGTGGTCTCCACGCTTTTCGGCGTGAATTCGGCGGTCGGCGAGACAAAGCCCACCTTGCCGTGGTACGGCTTGCCGGGCCGGCTGTCGGTGTACAGCGTCATTTCGCTGCCCGGCACCGCCTTGCCCAGATCGGCTTCACTGACGTAGGCGCGCACCCAGACCGGCTGGGTCAGCGACAGGGTAAATACCGTGCTGCTGGCGCTCAGCATGGTGCCCGGCTCCACCGCGCGGGTCAGAATGGTGCCCGCCGACGGCGTGATGAGCCGGGTGTCCTGCTGGTCGAGCCTGGACTGGGCCAGCGCGGCGGTGGCCTGCGCCAGCGCCGCCTTGGCCTGTTCGATTTCCTGCGGGCGGTTGCCGCTGCGGTATTGCGACAGTTTATCCCTTGCCGCCTGCAGATTGGCCTGCGCCTGGTTGCGGGCGGTGCGCGCGTCCTCCAGCGCATCGGCGGAGGTGGCCTTGTTCGCCCATAGTCCTTGCTGACGCTGTAAAAAGCTGTTGGCATAGTTGAAGGCCGCCAGCTTTTGCGCCACTTCGGAGCGCACCTGGGCGATCTCTTCATCGCGGTAGCCGGCCTGCAGCAGCGCCAGCTTGGCCTGCGCGCTGTCGACGTTGGCCTGCGCCTGCAGCAGGGCGTTCTGATACGGGCCGTCGTCGAGCTTGCCGAGCAGCTGGCCCGGTTTTGACGGTATCCCCTTCGTCAACCGTCAGCGAAGCCAGGCGGCCGCTGACGCGGAACCCCAGATTCACGGTGCGGATATCAACATTGCCGTAGAGGGTCAGCGGCTTTGCCTGTCGCTGTTCGTAATACCAGATACCGGCCGCCACGGCGGCGATCGCTATCGCCACGATCGCCACCAGACCAACGCGTTGCTTATTCATATCTCTCCCTGCCTATAACGGTAAGACGTCGGGGCCGCCGCCGTAACGCTGGCGCAGGCCGTTAACCAGTAAATCAATATGTTCCGCCAGTACGGCGGCGACCTGCTTGGCCTCTTGTGCGCCAATCTGTCGCCAGCCGGCCTGTCGGCGGATGGTTTCCCGCGCCACGCGGAACGACAGCACTTCGCCGAGCAGCGCATGGGTGTGCAAAATCACCTTGGTGGAACCGTCCTCCAGGCCGGTATAGGCGGCCAGCAGCCGGCTCAGCTTGCCGTGCAGCGGCGCCACCACCTGCTGGTGAATCAGCGGGTAGGCGTCGGTGGGGAGAGCTGCTCGCGCGACATGATTTTGCTGAGGTTAAGCGTATGGGTCTGGGTCATCAGCTCGCTGAAGGCCAACAGGCCGCGTTTCAGATGCTGCAGATACAGCTCGGGACGGCGCTGTTCGGCCGGCAGCAGCCACAGGCGGTCAATTTCGTCCGCCAGCGGCTGAAAGGTCTGCTGAATAAAGTCGGCAATCCACTGGGCAACCGCCAGGTACAAGCCTTCTTTGGAATTAAAGTAGTAGGTGATGGCGGCGATATTCTGCCCGGCGCGCTGGGCGATGACGCGGGTGGTGGCGCCTTCCAGGCCGTATTCGCCGAAGACTTCGACCGCCGCGGCAATCAGCTGTTGCCGCGCCTGCTCGCCGCGCGGGTGATGATTTCCTGCAGAAGGCATAGACGCGCTACTCGCAAAAGTTAATCAATCATTTGATTAACTTTAGACCTGAGCAGACAAAATGCAAGCGGAAAGCGCAGCGGATTTTTTCGTGTTGAACCGCCATTTAGCGGCATAATGTGCGCTGCCTGGCGAAATTTACCTTTTCTTGTTCGACATCTGTTACAATCGCCGACCTGGTGCACTTGCAGTTTGTGCCAATCCCTCGTGGTATGCCGGGGATATGCGAGCGATAATGCCGCTGTCCCTATGCCCCGTCTGATCATCCTCCCGTGAAACTGCACCGAACATTTGTTTAGGTTAGGGAGGAGCTGGAGCTTTTCTCTACTATGTCATTTGAAACCCTCGGCTTGAATGCCGAAATCCTGCGTGCCGTTGAAGAACAGGGCTATCGCGAACCTACGCCGATTCAACGTCAGGCGATCCCGGTGGTGCTGGAAGGGCGCGACCTGATGGCCAGCGCCCAGACCGGCACCGGCAAAACCGCCGGCTTTACCCTGCCGGTATTGCAGCTGCTGAGCAGCAAACCGAGCCCGGTGAAAGGCCGCCGCCCAGTGCGCGCGCTGATCCTGACCCCGACCCGTGAGCTGGCGGCGCAGATCGGCGAGAACGTCAGCGCCTACAGCCAGCACCTGCGCCTGCGTTCGCTGGTGGTGTTCGGCGGCGTCAGCATCAACCCGCAGATGATGAAACTGCGCGGCGGGGTGGATATTCTGATCGCCACCCCGGGCCGTCTGCTGGATCTGGAGCATCAGAACGCCGTCGATCTGTCCAACGTGGAAATCCTGGTGCTGGACGAAGCCGACCGCATGCTGGATATGGGCTTTATCCACGATATTCGCCGCGTGCTGGCCAAGCTGCCGGCGAAGCGTCAGAACCTGCTGTTCTCCGCCACCTTCTCCGACGATATCAAGGCGCTGGCCGGCAAACTGCTGCACAACCCGGCGTCGGTGGAAGTGGCGCGCCGCAATACCGCTTCCGAGCAGGTGACGCAGCACGTGCACTTTGTAGACAAGAAGCGTAAGCGGGAACTGCTGTCGCAGATGATCGGCGAAGGCGACTGGCGTCAGGTGCTGGTGTTTACCCGCACCAAACACGGCGCCAACCATCTGGCCGAACAGCTGAATAAAGACGGCATCACCGCCGCCGCGATCCACGGCAACAAAAGCCAGGGCGCGCGTACCCGGGCGCTGGCCGATTTTAAAGACGGCCGCATCCGCGTACTGGTGGCGACCGATATCGCGGCGCGTGGTCTGGATATCGACCAGCTGCCGCACGTGGTGAACTATGAACTGCCGAACGTGCCGGAAGACTACGTGCACCGTATCGGCCGTACCGGCCGGGCGGAACGCACCGGCGAAGCGATCTCGCTGGTATGTATCGATGAACACAAGCTGCTGCGTGATATTGAACGCCTGCTGAAGCGCGAGATTCCGCGCATCGCCCTGCCGGGCTATGAGCCGGATCCGACCATCAAGGCTGAGCCGATCATCAATGGCCGCCAGCAGCGCGGCGGCCGTGGCAACGGCAACCCTGGGCGCGGCAACGGTAACGGCGGCGGCCAACGCGCGGCCAACGGCGGCGGCCAGCGTGACAACCGCGGCAACGGCGCCCAGCGCGCCCGTCCGCAGGGTGAAGGCAAACCGCGCAGCGGCGCGCCGGCCCGTCGTCCGCGTCGCAGCAGACCGGCGGAGTAAACGCCCGCAGCATGCATCAGGCCGCCGTTTATCGGCGGCTTTTTTGTGCCGGCCGCGTCTTGTCTGCGGCGGGCGGCGCTCGTATCATGGCTGGTCTTTTTTTGCAGGGTGGTTGAATAATGCGCGTTTTACTGGCGCCGATGGAAGGCGTTCTCGACTCGTTGGTGCGTGAACTGCTGACCGAAGTGAACGATTACGATCTGTGCATCACCGAGTTTTTGCGCGTGGTTGACCAACTGCTGCCGGCCAAGTCGTTTTACCGTCTGTGCCCGGAACTGCGTCACGCCAGCCGCACGCCCTCCGGCACGCGGGTGCGCATCCAGCTGCTGGGGCAGCATCCGCAGTGGCTGGCGGAAAACGCCGCCCGCGCGGTGGAGCTGGGTTCCTACGGCGTCGATCTCAACTGCGGCTGCCCGTCGAAAACCGTCAACGGCAGCGGCGGCGGCGCGACGCTGCTGAAAGACCGGAACTGATCTACCGGGGCGCTCAGGCAATGCGCGCCGCGGTGCCGGCCGAACTGCCGGTGACGGTGAAAGTGCGCCTGGGCTGGGATTCGCCGCAGCACAGCCTCGAGATCGCCGATGCGGTGCAGCAGGCCGGCGCCAGTGAGCTGGTGGTGCATGGCCGCACCAAAGAGGACGGTTACAAAGCCGAACGCATCAACTGGCAGGCCATCGGCGAGATCCGTCGCCGCCTGCGCATTCCGGTGATTGCCAACGGTGAAATCTGGGATTACGCCAGCGCCCGCCGCTGTATGGATATCACCGGCTGCGATGCGGTAATGCTGGGGCGCGGCGCGCTGAACGTTCCCAACCTGAGCCGGGTGGTGAAATATAATGAGCCGCCGATGCCCTGGCCGCAGGTGGTGCGGCTGCTGCAAAAATATGCGCATCTGGAAAAGCAGGGCGATACCGGCCTGTACCACGTGGCGCGCATCAAACAGTGGCTGGGCTACCTGCGTAAGGAGTACGCCGAGGCCGGCGATCTGTTTGCCCAGGTGCGGGCGTTGAAGAGCTCCGGCGAGATAGCGCAGGCGATTGCCGCCTGCGCGGCGGCTATAGACTAATGGCGAAGTAACGCAGCAGCGCCGCACGTCGCTGCTGTTCATCGTGCAGCGTGCTTTCCGTGCGCCGATGGTCGGCGGTAATAATCAGTTTGTTGTCGCTCAGCGTAATCCGCCCGTCGGCGGTGGGGCGGGAGCAGACGAGCCGCTGGGTAAAGCCCGACTGTGGCGAATGGCTGTGGTAGTGGCACATGGCGTCGAACTCCTCGAAGGCGCGCGGCTGCAGCGTAAAGCGGTACAGCGTTTTGGCATGGGAGGTGCGATCGCCATTGCGCCGCTGCAGGTAGAAATAGTCGCCGTCCCGTTCCAGATAAAAGGTGCCGCTGGCCTGCGGCTGCGGCGTATCATCGAGGGTCAGCGGCGTCAGAAAGGCGTCGCCGAAGCCGACGTCCACCAGATAGGGCTGATCCAGCGTGACAATCAGCGCCTGATGGTCATACGGCGGGCCGAAGCTGCCGTCACGGGCGCGCACTTCGCCGGAAACCGCCGCCACCGTAAAACCGAGCTGCTGCAGCAGTGCGGCGAACAGCCGGTTCAGCTCATAGCAGAAGCCGCCGCGCCGGCGGTTGACCACTTTGTCGAACAGCGCCTGCTCGCGCAGATCGATGCCCTCATGGTAAATAATACTCAGGTTTTCAAACGGCACCGCCAGCATATGGCGGTGGTGCAGACGTTGCAGCGTGTCCAGATCCACACGCGGCGTGGCGTCAAAGGCGATGTGTTGCAGGTAGCGTTGAATATCCACGGTTGCGCTCGCAGGAAAGTGGCCGATAGCCACAACATAGCGGGCTTTATGCGCTGTCGGAATCAATACGTGCGAAATGCCGCCCCGGCGGGGCGGCGGAGACGGCGATTACCAGGACTTGTTGGGGTTGCGGGAAACAATATTGATCCGCTGGCACAGCAATTGACTGATATCCACCGAGGCCGGGCTGGCGGCGCTGCCGGCGAAGCCTTTCAGGGTGATCAGGATACGCGCATAGTTGGCGTAGCCCTCCGGCAGCGGCAGTGTTTCATCGGCTTCCACCGCGGTAATGCGATCCGCGGTCAGGGTAAGCGGTGCGCCGGCCATGAGCTTGCCGGGGCGGCCCCACTGACAGGTTTTCTCCTGAATGGTGACGGCGCCGGCATCGCCCTGCAGCTCGTAGCGGCCCCAGTAGGTATTGATCGCGACGTCCAGTTGTTCGCCGACCCCCTGCAGGTTGTCCAGCGTGCAGCGCCACAGCACCAGATCGTCTTTGGCGATCGGCAAGTAAAGCGCAATCTGCTTCGCCTTGTCGCCTGCCGTTTTGGTGGTGGCGGTAATCACGCCGTTTTGCAGCGTCAATGCCAGATCCGAGCTTTCGGTCTGCGAGATGCGCGTGCCGCTGGCGGCGTACACATTGTTGAGACGCAGCGCGCCGGCCTCTTTCCAGGTCGGTTCCGGCAGGTGGTTCACTTCATCGCCGAGGTACATTATGCGCCACATATTAATATGCCCCGGCGCGCCGATGTTCTTCATCTCAATATGGCCATTCGACCAGGCTTTCTTGATATCGGCATTGATCAGATCGAAGCCGTCGATATAGCACCTGCCGGTTTTTTTCTCCGATTTGTCAAAGAAGAAATAGTCGACATATTGATAGGGCTGGCCGACAACGACCCGGCCATCTCCATCCTTTTTGGTGTCTTTCAGACTGGTTTTCACGCTGTGCCAGACGCTGTCCTTGATCTTCACTTTGGCGCCGTTGCTGCTGGTAAATACCGGGCGGTAGTTGCGCGAATACTCATTGCCCCCATTCAAAGTGGCAGTCTTTAAAGTTCAGCGTGCCGCCCCGCAGATCGAACAGGCCATCGTCTTTATTGGCCAACTGATCGGTTTCGTTATTAAAGCCGCTGTAATCAAAGGAGCAATCGCGGAAGAACAGGGTATGCACGCCCTGATAGTAGTTTTTACTGATGCCGAACAGGCACTTGTAGAACACGATTTTTTCGCCGGCGTTGCTGGCGCTCTGCGACCAGATCGGCCAGTTGCAGCTGGTGACCATAACGCTGTGCCAGCTTTGGATATAGGAGTTGTTGCCGAACACAATGCCCTTATGCAGGTTGCTGATCCAGACGTTCTGTACCAGCAACTGTGCGGCGGGCTTGCCATAAACATTTGGGGCGTCGGTATAGACGCACAGGCCGCTCAGTTTCTTTTCCGGGTCGCGGGTGCCGACGATGCGCAGATTATAAATCGCCGCGCCCCCAGGCAGTAACGTACGCGTACGCACTCGATGTCGTCTTTATCCTCATCCAGAGTCGGGTTGCGGAAATCAAGGATGGTGCCCTTAAAGTCGATAGAGTTTTTCCACAGTTTTAAATTGGCGGTGGTTTTACAGACGCGCACGCCGCCCGGCCCGATCAGGGTAATGCCGGCCGGGGTGGTGGGAATTGGCACCGATCCCCATTCATCTTCTCTTACCTGCAGGAAATCATTGGCGCGGTTGATGGTTAACGCATAGTCGTCCGCATCACCTGGCTCATACCACCAGTCGATATGGTAATCGCCGTTGTTGATATTGCGCTTCCAGCGACGCTTTTTGCCGTCGTGTAATACGGTGGCGCCGTTATCCGGGCTGGAGAGATCGTTATCGTCGCGGGTAAACAGGCCATGATGGTAGTGGTTTTCAATCATGACCGCCGTTTCATCACCGCTATAGGTCTGCAAATCTGCGTAGTCCGGCAGAGAAATCATAGGTATTTCCTCGCTTGTTGAACGCCGCACTGGGCGTGTTGACATCATTAACTGCGCTAGCCCGCCGGAAATGGCCGGGGCAGGTCAAATTACGCCAACGGGCGGCAGGAAATAAGCGAGGGGAGTTGTGTGGCGGCTCAGCGCGCGGGAAGGGAACAACGGGGACGAATGTCGCCCCCGGGAGATAAGCGTTATTTCAGGGATTGCTGTTCATGAGCCTGCTGCTCCAGCCGCACCTCTGCGGCGCGCTTGCGCAGGCCGAACCAGCCGAGCAGCAGCAGGATGGCCAGCACCGGAATGGTGGCGACGGTCCAGGTGCCGTTCGGGTAGTCGAAGGCCATCATCACCACTACCACCGCTAAAAACAGCAGCGTCAGCCAGGAGGTGAACGGCGCGCCGGCATTTTGAAGCTGACCGGTTTGGCCTTGCCTTCTTTGATCGCGACGCGCAGGCGCATCTGGCAGACGATGATAAACACCCAGGAGCAAATAATGCCCAGAGAAGCGATGTTCAGCACGATTTCAAATACCCGCGACGGCACCAGATAGTTGAGGATGACGCCGAGCACGTAAATGCCGCAGGTCACCAGAATGCCGGCGTACGGCACCTGCTGGCTGCTCATTTTGGCCATAAACTTCGGCGCAGAGCCGCCCATCGACAGCGAACGCAGAATGCGGCCGGTGGAGTACAGGCCGGAGTTCAGGCTCGACAGCGCGGCGGTCAGCACCACGATATTCATGATGGTGCCGACGTAGGGCACGCCGAGCTTGCTGAAGAAGGTGACGAACGGGCTTTGGCCGGCTGATAGGCGTTCCACGGCAACAGCAGCACCAGCAGCACCACGGAGCCGACATAGAACAGGGCGATACGCCAGATCACGCTGTTTATCGCCTTCGGCAGCATTTTTTCCGGGTCTTTGCATTCGCCGGCGGCGGTGCCGATCAGCTCAATGCCGGCGAAGGCGAAGATTACCCCCTGCACCAGCACCAGCGCCGGCAGCAGGCCGTGCGGGAACAGCCCGCCGTTATCGGATATCAGGTGCAGGCCGGTGGTGTTGCCGTCGACCGGCTTGTCCAGGCCGAGGAACACCACGCCGACGATCAGGAACAGCGCAATGGCCGCCACCTTGATCAGTGCAAACCAGAATTCCATTTCGCGAACCATTTCACGCCGATCATATTCATGGTGGCGACGATGCCCAGCGCGCCGAGGGCGAACAGCCACTGCGGCACGTCGGCGAAGGTGCCCCAGTAGTGCATATACAGCGCGACGGCGGTGATATCGACGATGCCGGTCATCGCCCAGTTGAGGAAATACATCCAGCCGGCGACGTAAGAGGCTTTTTCGCCGAGGAACTCACGCGCATAGGAGACGAAACTGCCGCTGGAGGGGCGGTGCAGTACCAGCTCGCCCAGCGCGCGCAGGATAAAGAATGAAAAGATGCCGCACGTCAGATACACCAGCGCCAGTGCCGGGCCGGCCAGCTCAAGGCGTCCGCCGGTGCCGAGGAATAGGCCGGTGCCGATGGAACCGCCGATGGCGATCATCTGGATTTGCCGGTTGCCCATGCTTTTGTGATAACCGGATTCATGGGAGTCCAACCAACGTCTTCTGGCCGCGTGTTTATCATGCGCGGATTTTGTGTGTGATTTCATTATCCGTCCTGTTTTCCTGTCTATTGTTGAGCCCGCTCAACAGCTAAGCAAACGATTGCGGTGGCAACCGTTATAAGAATGAAGTCATGGCATCACTCTCGTTGTTTATTCTTTGTGCACAAACCATTAAATAACGGCGAAGCATGCTACCTTTTCTGCTTAAACGAGGCAAAAAATAAGAGCGTTAAATCGGTTATTAAGTGTGTTTGTTTTTTAATCTTTATTAAAAAGTTATTATTTATCATGATGATAAATAACTCATCGGAGTATTAACAGAAAAAATAGAAGTGTGATTAGCTTCTCACTATTAGCCCGCAATATTAGCAGGGTAATATATTTCCCGCTTTCCGGGAGGCTGTAGAGAAATATATTTGTCCGACTTTTCCCGGCGTGGGGTGATAATGGTATGGCGCTATCGGTAAACCAGAACGGACTGCATACTCGCCGGAAAGCGCGGAACCCTGACGTCCGGCGGACAACATCGGCGGTTTTGCCACGTGACAGCGCGCGCACTCACCGCTTGGTAACCCTCCTCATAATTCGCACTATCTGATAGTTCACCATTATTTTGTGTGAAAAATAGCATTAATCTATTGAATTTATACAAAATTACGGCACTGGTCAACAGGTCGGATCTCTCATACAATGGTCGGGTAATCCCACACAGCAAAAAGATATTTATAACGATAAAATCGATCGTAGAGGACATATTATGGGCGACCAATCACCTATCACGCTTGATAAGTTGATGTGCTTTGCCGTGTATTCGACCAATCTGGCGTTGAACCGCGTGTACCAGCCGTTACTGGATGAGATGGGGCTGACCTATCCGCAATATTTGGTGTTGATTTTGTTACTGGAGCAGGACGGGCTGACCGTCGGTGAGATCAGCGAACGGCTGTTTATTGACGCCAGCACCACCACGCCGTTGCTGAAGCGGCTGGAGAGTCACGGCTATGTGATGCGGGTGCGCAGCAGCGAAGATCAGCGGCAGGTGCACGTGCGGGTTACGCCGCAGGCGCGGCAGCTGCGTGAGGGCATCGACAGCCTCTATCCGCAGCTGTTGTGTTCCGCCGGGTTGGATGAAACGCGGCTCAGAGGACTGAAGCAGGAGCTGGAAGCGGTACGCAGCGCGCTGACGACGCGCTGAACCGTTGGTGCCGTTACGCATTGTGGCGTAACGGCAGGCCGCTCAGGCGGACTCTTCCGCCGGCAGCGCCGATGTCGGCAGGCCGAACAGCTTATCGAACGCCCAGTTATAGATGAAGGTGTAGCACGGAATAATAACGATCAGCGCCATATCCAGCAGCAGCGCCTGCGTCAGTGAAATCCCCATCCACCAGGCAATCAGCGGAATCAGGTACACCACCAGCGTCAGCTGAAAGCCGACGGCGTGCAGAATGCGCCGTTTCACCGTACGGGTGCGCGATGCCTGACGGCTCTCCCACCATTCAAACAGGCAGTTATAGATAAAATTCCAGCTGACCGCGATGGTGGTGATGATCACCGCCAGCGGCCCGGTGCTGCTGGGCGCGCTGCCGGACAGCAGCGCCAGACCGAGCGCCGAAATCGTCATGCCGATAAGTTCATAGGCGGTGACATAAACCAGTTTGCGTTTAACGCCTTGCATGTTGCCTCTCTTGATTGATTGTTCTGACCGGGGTGACGCCCGGCGTATCGGCGGCTAAGATAACGTCAATGGTATTGATAGAAAAAGTCAGGAGCTGTCAGTTTTGCTGACAGGTAATGAGTATGAATTTCACCAGCGACAATATTGAGCTGTTTCTGGCGGTGTTGGAGCGCGGCTCGTTTTCCGCCGCCGCGCGCGCGCTGCGGCGCGTGCCTTCAGCGGTCAGCATGGGGATTGCCAATATGGAGGCCGAACTGGGCTTTCAGCTGTTTGACCGTTCGCACCGCGAGCCGACGCCGACCGCCATGGCGCTGGCGTTGGCGCCGCACGCGCGCCAGATCGCCGATCAGCTGAAACAGCTGCAGATTCACGCCATCGAGCTGTCCCAGGGGCTGGAGAGCACGCTGTCGATCGGCGTGGCGTCGGACATCAATACGGAAAAGCTGCTGGCGGCGGTGAAAACCCTGTCCGAGCGCTATCCGCTGTTGAATGTTGAACTGCTGAGCGCGCCGCAGGACGAGGCGCTGCATCTGCTGCATCAGGGGCGGGTGAGCGTTTGCCTGGCGTTCGGCGGGCTGAACGTCAATATTCGGGAACAGTTTCATTTTGTCGGCAGCGAGTCGCTGATCGCCACGCTGTCGTCGCAGCATGCGGCGCTGGCGCAGGGCGGCGAGCGGCTGTTTCTGGAGGATCTGGTCAACGTGCGTCAGATCGTGGTCGCCAGCCGGGATCTGCCGATGGCCGATCTGCGGCCGCGGGTGGCGGAAACCTACTGGCGCACCGACAGCCTGCAGACGGCGCTGAATATGGTGGAGGCCGGGCTGGGGTGGGGCAATTTCCCGCAGTCGCTGATTGCGCCGCTGCTGGCGCAGGGGCGGCTGACCCGGCTGACGTTTAAAAACACCAAAAATGAACTGCGCCTGCCGATGCATCTGATCTGGCTGAAAAACCAGCCGCTGCAGAAAGCCGCGCGCGAACTGGTGGCGCTGATGCAGCAGAAATAATGGCCTTGCCTATTTTCTTGGTTATCGTTGGCGCGCCAGCGGCGAGCCAGCCACAGCGCGGCGATAACGGCGGCCAGCACCAGGACGGCGAACAGTTTATTATGAACGCCGTTAATCACGCGCTCCAGCGCCTGACCGCCGAAATACCCCAGCAGCACGAAGATCGCTGACCACAGCAGCGCGCCGAGAATGTTCAGCGGCACAAAGCGCGAAGGCGGCAGCCGGCTGGCGCCGATCAGCACCGGGCCAATAATCCGGAAGCCGTACATAAAGCGCACGCCAATGACAAAAAGCATCGGATGGCGGGCGATCAGCCGTTTGGCGCGGTTAATGCGCTGTCGCTGGCTTTTTAGCCGGGCGATGGCCCGGCCGCCGAAGCGTCGGCCGGCAAAGTACAGCAGCTGATCCCCCAGCGTGCCGCCGAGCGCCACCACCGCCATCACCCAGGGCAGATGCAGCAGCCCCTCGTGCGCCGCAATGCCGCCGAGGATGGTGATGGTTTCCCCCTCGGCCAGACAGCCGATAAACAGCGCCCAGTAACCATAATCCGTAATATAGTGGGCCAGATCGGTCATGGTGATTCCTTATCTTATGATTATCACAGACCAAGTATACTCGCCCCGGCCGAAGCTGGCGCGGCGGGGCTGCAGCCGTTGCCGCAGCCGGCGCTGTAAAGCCGGCCAGACCGCGGGCGTGAGCGCCGCTGCACCCGCGGTTTACCGCAGGCTTTCCCCGACAGAATTTGTCACAAATGGGCGTTAAGAATCACGGTGCCAACTTCAGACGCCTCCCTTATACTTTCCGGCAGTTTTTTCTTATCATCCCTCAATTCAGCAACAGAGTAATACATGTGAAAATCCGAGTTTTGGTACTGACTTTGCTGGCCCTGCAGGCCGGCGCGGGACTGGCGCCGCAGGCGCTGGCCAGCGAAAACACCGCCTCGCTGCACGCCACACAGCCTGAACTGGCTTCCGGCAGCGCCATGGTGGTGGATATGCAAAATCATAAAGTGCTTTACGCCCGCAACCCGGATGAAGTGGTGCCGATCGCCTCGATCACCAAACTGATGACGGCGATGGTGACGCTGGACGCGCACCTGCCGCTCGATGAAATGCTGAAGGTGGATATTCATCAGACGCCGGAAATGAAGGGGGTCTATTCGCGGGTGCGGCTGAACAGCGAAATCAGCCGTAAAGAGATGCTGCTGCTGGCGCTGATGTCGTCGGAAAACCGCGCCGCCGCCAGCCTGGCGCACCACTATCCGGGCGGCTACGATGCCTTTATCCGGGCGATGAACGCCAAGGCCAAGGCGCTGGGCATGACGCACACCCGCTATGTGGAACCTACCGGGCTGTCGATCCATAACGTTTCCACCGCCCGCGACCTGACCAAGCTGCTGCTGGCCACCAAGCGCTACCCGCTGATCGGCCAGCTGAGCACCACCGCCGAGAGCACCGCGACCTTTAAGGATCCGAACTACAGCCTGCCGTTCCGCAATACCAACCATCTGGTCTACAACAAAAAGTGGAATATCCAGCTGACCAAGACCGGCTTTACCAATCAGGCCGGACACTGTCTGGCGATGCGCACCATGATCGGCAACCGTTCGGTATCGCTGGTGGTGCTGGACGCCTTCGGCAAATATACCCACTTTGCCGACGCCAGCCGGCTGCGCACCTGGATTGAGACCGGCAAAGTGGTGCCGGTGCCCGCCGCCGCCCGCGACTACCGCCGGCAGAAAGACGCCCGCCTGGCGAATAACGACGCCGAATAACCCGCCCGCCCGTCGCTGCGGCGGCGGGCGCTGTTGTTACCTTTCCGTACACCGCGCCGACTTATCGGCTATTATCTGTAAGTCATCACTCCCATTAATGATTCAGCGGCCATGCCGGGGGAGCGATGCGCGTATTATTTTCCGTAGCAAAAGGATAACTCACATTGGCTGGAAGTAGCTTACTGACCCTGATTGATGACATCGCTTCACTGTTGGACGATGTCTCGCTGATGAGCAAAATGGCGGCGAAGAAGACCGCCGGGGTATTGGGGGACGACCTGGCGCTGAATGCGCAGCAGGTGACCGGCGTTAAGGCCGACCGGGAACTGCCGGTGGTGTGGAACGTGGCGAAAGGCTCGTTGATCAACAAGGCGATTCTGGTGCCGCTGGCGCTGCTGATCGGCACCTTTGCGCCCTGGGCCATCACGCCGCTGCTGATGATTGGCGGCGCGTATCTGTGCTATGAAGGCTTTGAGAAAGTATTCCACAGCCTGACGCACAAGCCGAAGCAGGAAGAACAGGAGGAGCAGCGTGAAGCGCTGAATCCGAATGAAGACGTCGCGGCCTATGAAAAGCGCAAGGTAAAGGGCGCGGTGCGTACCGACTTCGTGCTGTCCGCGGAAATCATCGCCATTACCCTGGGCACGGTGGCCGGCGCCAGCTTTACCCAGCAGCTGATCGTGCTGTGCGGCATCGCCGTAGTGATGACCATCGGCGTGTACGGCATTGTGGCCGGCATCGTCAAGCTGGACGATCTGGGGCTGTATTTAAGCCGTAAGAGCAGCGCGCTGGCGCGCAGCATCGGCAGCGGCATTGTCAGCGCCGCGCCGTACCTGATGAAAACGCTGTCGATTGTCGGCACCATCGCCATGTTTATGGTGGGGGGCGGCATTCTGACCCACGGCCTGCCGGCGGTGCATCACCTGTTTGAAGACTGGGCGGCGCACATTGCGGTAGCGCCGACGATGGACCAGATCCTGCGGGGCATCGTGCCTTCGCTGCTGAACGTGGTGTTCGGCTTTATCGCCGGCGGCGTGGTGTTGTTGCTGGTGTCGACCATCGGCGCGGTACGCGCACGTTTTAAAGCCTGACCCGATCGGCGGGGCGCGTCCGCGCTCCGCCGCTTACCTCCCCGGCGCGATGGCGCCCGTTACCCTTCGCCGAGATGTGACGCCGCGTTAACCCGTCGCTGCCACAGCGGGTTCAGCACGCCGGACGTCAGCAACACGCCGAGAATGACCCAAACCGCGCCGCCCAGCTGCCAGCCGTTCGGCGCGTGGCCGGTCAGCGTGGATACCAGCAGGGTAAACACCGGCGCCAGATTAAAGAAAATCGCGGTGCGCACCGCGCCGACCTGCGCCAGACCGTTAAACCACAGCAGGTAGGCCAGCAGCGAGCCGCACAGCGCCAGATACAGCACCGCGGCGTGTACGCTCAGCGCGCTATCGGTGAGGTTGCGCCACGGCGTTTCGAAGTAAAAGGCGAGCGGCAGCAGCGCCAGCGTGCCGAACAGCATGGAGTAGCTGGTGGTTTCAACCGGCGTGGCGTTATGCACCCAGCGTCTGGTGCCGACCATATTCAGCGCCCAGGCGAGGCTGCCGAGCAAAATAATGCCGTCGCCGCGGCTGACGTTGAGCCGCAGCAGAATCTGTATATCGCCCTGAGTGATCACCAGAACCACGCCGGTCAGGCCGCACAGCAGCCCGGCGGCGCGCGGCCAGCTCAGTTTTTCATGCTGCCAGATCAGGCCGAACACCAGCGTCCACAGCGGCGTGGTGGCGAGGATCAGCGCGCCGTTGACCGGTGTGGTGGACTGCAGGCCGAAGAAGGTGCACAGATTAAACAGCGTAAAGCCCAGCAGCCCCAGTCCAAGATACGCCGGCCAGTTATTTCTCAGCGTGCTCAGCCGCAGCTGGCCGCGCAGGCCGAAGACGGTCAGCATCACCAGCGTGGCGATGGCAAAGCGCTCAAGCGAGGCGGTGATCGGCGGCTGATGGGCGACGATATATGCGCCGGCATTGAAGTTGGTGCCCCAGAAGAAGGTGGCGATGATGATGCCCAGATAGGCCAGCGTCAGCGATTTGTTCATAACGGTTATTCCGTGGGTGATAAAAGATGGAAAACAGTTTGCGCTCGCTTTGCTTCAGGTAGAATTCGGTAAACATGCAAGGTTAAGGTGAAAAAATGCCCATGTTTAACTGGGAAGATTTGCATTACTTTTTAACGTTTGCGGCGGAACGATCGCTGTCCGGCGCCGCCCGCCGGCTGCAGGTCGATCATGCGACGGTAGCGCGACGCATCGCCAGCCTGGAAGCGGCGTTGGCGCTGAAGCTGGTGGATCGCCGTCCGCGCAGCTATACGCTGACCGAAGACGGCAAGCGCATTGCCGCTCAGGGCGACGGCATGACGCTGGCGGCATTTGCCGTCGATCGCGCGGCGCACGGCGGCCGGCAGGGCGTTGCCGGCACGGTAAACCTCAGCGTGCCGCCGGCGATGGCACAAGGGCTGATTGCACCACGTCTGGGGGCGCTGCGGCGGCAGTATCCGGCGCTGCGCCTTAACCTGCTGGCCGCCACCGCCCATGCCTCGCTGCTGCGCGGCGAAGCGGATATCGCCGTCCGGCTGAGCCGCGCCAGCGAAAGTGAGGTAGTGGCGCGCAAAATCGGCACGGTGGAGTTTGGTCTGTATGCGGCGGCGGACTATCTGGCGGACACGCCTGAGGACGAGCGCGGCTTTATCGGTTATCACCAGGAGATGGCGTCGTCAATGCAGCAGCAGTGGCTGCTGGAGCAGGCCGGCGCGCGGCCGCTGGTGATGTGCAGCAATGATTTGCTGGTGCAGGCCGCGGCGGCGCGCGGCGGCGCCGGGGTGGCGCTGCTGCCGCATTTTCTGGCGCAGCAGGACGGCGGGCTGCAACGGCTGGCGCCGCAGCAGGCGCTGACGCGCGAAATCTGGCTGACGGTGCACGATGATATGCGCCACACGCCGGCGATTGCCGCGGTCATGGCATTTCTGCTTGAGTGTTACGCGAACGTGGCGGGCGTCACCCGGCTGGTGGATATCGCCGGGTGACGGGGTGCATGTTGCCTAGCGATCGCGCATCAGATTGGCGACCGCCTCGCGCAGATACTCCAGCAGCGGCGGCGTCAGCCAGGTGCCTTCGCTCAACGTGGGTTCCTGCTCCATCGCCTGGCGGATTTTCATCTGCGTCGCCGGATTATCACCGGCGTAAGAGCGGAACAGCACCAACCAGTCGGCGGCCACTTGCCGGGCATGTGCGCTGTCCGGCGCAATGCCGTCGTTGAGGGCCGATTGGAGGCGGGCGATCAGCGCCGGCCACTCCTGCATGCGGTCGAAATAGTGTTTGCGGACATAGGCATACTCCTCTTCGGACAGGTATTTCTGATAAATTGCCAGCTTGGTTTCGGCGAATGCCCGGGTGATATAGTCGGTCATGGCCGGCGTGATGCCGGTCTGTTCACGCATTGACGGCTCATCGGCGTGCATGGCGTTCAGACGCGTGAGAAACGCCGGATTGCCGGCGGTGTCGCGCTCCAGAGTCAGCATCCAGCGGCGCGCGATGCGCTGCGCCAGCGGATCCTGGACCGGTGTGCCATTAGCCATCAGTTCACGCACTTGCTGCACCATTACCGCCCATTCTTGCTGGCGTTGCGTATCGGCCTGATAAAACGGCAGCTGCGCCAGTTCATCGGCGGTGAAATATTTATCGTACATGGTCATTAACTCCAACGTTGTCAGCCAGTCGTTCAGATCCGGCTCATCGCCCGCCGTCAATTGCAGCTGCATCGTCTGCAGGCGATCGCGCAGCGCGGTGATTTGCGCCAGTTGCTGGTTCAGCATGGCAATCTGGCGCTCAAGCACCGTTGGCAGCGCCAGATCCGAACGTTCCAGAATCGCCCCGACCTCGGCCAGCGTCACTCCCATGCGGCGTAGCGCCTGGATATGATGCAGACGGGCGATATCGGCCCGGTTATACAACCGGTAGCCGGCGTCGGAGCGCGCAGAAGGGACCAGCAAACCAATGCTGTCGTAGTAATGCAGTGTACGAACGGTAATGCCGGAACGGCGTGCCAGTTCGCCGACTTTCAATAACATAGTGTGTTCCTCCCTTGTGCGAGCAAAGAGACTAAAGCCTGACGCGGCGTGAGGGTCAAGAGGGGGCACGACGTTTTTTACGCAGAGAGCAGGAGGGGGCCGCGCCGGCGCGGCCTGGACGGCGGGTGCTTTACCAGCCTTTAACGGCGCCGCCGTTAAAGATTTTCTCTGCCGCTGCCGCGACTTCGTCCGACTGATAGGCGTGAAGGAATTCCTGCACTTTGGGCGCGTCCTTATTGTCTTCGCGCGCCACCACGATATTCACGTACGGCGAATCCTTATCTTCAATAAAGATGCTGTCTTTGGTGGGGGTCAGCCCGGTCTGGTTGATGTAGGTGGTGCTGATAATCGCCACGTCGACGCTCGGATCGTCCAGCACCTGCGGCAGCTGCGCGCCTTCCAGCTCGATAATGCGGTAGTTGTGCGGGTTGGCGCGGATATCCAGCGCGGTGGGCAGCAGCCCTTTGCCGGGTTTTAACGTAATCAACCCGGTTTTCTGCAGCAGCAGCAGCGCGCGTCCCAGGTTGGTCGGATCGTTGGGAATGGCGATCACCGCGCCGTCCCGCAGCTGTTTGACCGATTTAACCTTTTTCGAGTAGCCGGCAATCGGGAAAACAAAGGTGTTGCCGACCGCCGTCAGGTGGTAGCCACGGTCCTTGTTCTGCTGCGCCAGGAACGGCCGGTGCTGGAAGACGTTGGCGTCCAGCTCGCCCTTATCGGTGGCGTCGTTGGGCAGCAGGGAACCGCTGAAGCCGAACAGCTCGACCTCCAGGCCATACTTCTCTTTGGCGACCCGTTTCGCCACCTCCGCCACGTCCTGCTCGGCGCCGTTAATCACGCCGACCTTGATATGGTGGCGATCGTCCTGCCGATCGCAGCCCGCCAACAGCAGCATGGCCGTCAGGGCCGCCGCCAGTACGGCGTAACGCCGGTGAATTGCCATCGATGACTCCCTGAAACAACAATAAAATCAGTTGGTTTTAGCCAACAGATAACCGCAGACGCCGCAGGAAGTCAAACCCGGCTTTAGCACAAGGAATGATAAAATATAACCGCTCAGCGCGGACGCAACACCACAATGCCCGGCGCGCTGCTGATGTAGTCGATAAACGGCGAATCCACGACCCGGCGGTTCTCCTTGCGGGAGGAGGCGTTGCGTAACACCGGCCCGCTCGGCGTCATGATATAGATGCCGACGTGGGTCACGTCCAGCCCCGCCAGATTGGTGTAGATGCCGATATAATCGCCGGTGCGCAGCCGGCCGAGCAGCTGGGCGTCAACGTATTCGCTGGGAATATAGCTGATGCGGCGCGTGACGTTCGGCAGCCCCGGCAGATACTGGCCGCCGTCGGCATTGCGGTTCAGCTCTTTGCTTAGCGTGACGGCGTGCGGGCTGATGTCGGTGGTGATGTCGTCGGCGCTGACGGCCGGCTGAGAGGCCCAGTCGCTGAAGAAGTGTTTGCGGGTCAGGAAGCTGACTTCGCCGTTGCGGTAGCGGGTGGCGATCAGGCGCTGGACAAACTGCGCCTGATCATCGGCATGGCGCAGCGCCTCGACGTAATCCAGATAGGTGAAGCAGTCCAGACCGCGAAAATCGATCGTCAGCCGTTCCGGCGTGGCGGCGTCGCCAACCAGCATATTGGCGACGTAGGGCACGTCGAGAAACTGCCGGGACAACAGGTCGATAACGGCGCCGTCGTCCGGCGCCGGCGTTGATTGGCGCAGCGCCAGCAGGCGCTGCAGCCGGGCTGAAGTGGTATCGTCAATATTCACTTGGGTTTCCGCAGGGTGTGACGGATGCGGCGGAGTACCGCCGCCGTCCGGCGTGCCGGCACAGCCGGTTAATACGGTCATTAACAACCATGGAGCGACCTTGCTCATTTTTCCCCCTCCGTTGGCGGTGTGGTTGATGGAAAGAAACGTGGTTTTTACGTTAGCGGGCGCAGGCTAAACCACAGTGAAACCGTGCGCCGATGATAGCCGTTTAATAACCGACCTCGTTATTGAACGGCAGATACCAGAATAGCGCGATTTCATGATCGGCAATATCCGGCTGGCCGCGGTACAACAGATGGTCGATGCCGCCGAGGGTAAAGCCGTAGCGCTGATAGCAGCGGCAGGCGGCCAGATTGTTGTTTCTGGGTTTCCCAGCATCAGCCCGGCGGTATCGCGTTCGCGCGCCCACTGCTGCGCGGCGTCCAGCAGCGCGCTGCCGATGCCGTGGCGTCGCGCGCTGCGGCTGACCGCCACCTCTTCAATCAGGGTGTAGTCGTTCCAGTTTTTACTCCAGCGTGATATGGCCGACCGCCACGCCGTCGCGCCGCGCCAGAAAGGTATCCCCTTCGTCGTTGATAAAGGGCGCCAGCGGATAATGTTTGCGATACGGCGCCACCGGCTGGGTGGGCCAGCGTTCGACCGGCGTGCCGAAGGCGGCTGCGCATAGCATTCGACGTAAAAGGTGAAGTCATTGTTTTCCAGATAGCCGGCGGGCAGATCGGTGATGCGTTCAATGCGGACTGCATTCATCAGGGCAGCTCCCTCAGTAGCCGGGCAGGGTTGCCGGCGTAAATGCCTTTGCGGGTGATATCACGGGTGACCACGGCGCCGGCGCCGATCACCGCGCCGTCGCAGATGCGCACCGGCAAAATGGTGGCGCCGGAGCCGATCGACACCCGGTTGCCGATGTGCGTATGGCCCCAGCTCGCCGGGTCGGCGTCGGGGGCGCCGCTCTGAAAGCGGTCATTGGCGAACATCACGCCGTGGCCGATAAAGCACTCCTCCCCCAGCGTCACGTATTCGCAGAGAAAGCTGTGCGACTGAATTTTGCTGCGGGCGCCGACGGTGACGTTTTTTTGTATCTCGACAAAGGGGCCGACGAACACCTCATCCCCCAGGGTGCAGCCGTACAGGTTGCAGGGCTCGACCACCAGGACGTTGTCGCCGTAGGTGATATCCGCCAGGCCGCTCTGGCGGGTGCGAAGTTTTGCGGTCATGGGCGTGCTCCTTCCTTTCGGATTGATTATCCCACCGGCCGCAGCGGGGCGGCAGGATAACAGCGTGATGATAGAGTAAACCCTCTCTGCGCTGCGATGGCGAACGTTTTTTCACCCAAAGACTATAATAAATGGCAGGGGGAGAGCCCCGTGGCCGCAACCCTCATACGGACGCGCGGTTCGTCAGAGGAGTGTGATTCCCGCCGGGCGCGGCCGACGGCGAGATGAGGAGGTGTCTCATGATCAATCATGTTTGGGGGCTGTTGGCGCATCCCAGCACCGAGTTCAAAGAAATCAAGCGCGAGAACGAAAGCGTCTCGCATCTCTATACTCACCACGTTTTGCTGATGGCGCTGATCCCGGTGGTGTGCGCCTTTATCGGCACCACACAGCTGGGCTGGCTGTCCGGCGCGGGGCACGCGATCCGGCTGGATATGCCGACCGCGCTGTACACCGCCGCGGCCTTCTACCTGCTGATTCTGGCGGGCGTCGCGGTGATGGGCAAGGTGATCCACTGGATGGCGCGGCGTTATGAGGCGCGCCGAGTCTGCACCGCTGTATGGTGTTTGCCGGCTATATCGCCACGCCGATGTTCCTCAGCGGCATTGTGGCGCTGTATCCGGTGGTATGGCTGTGCCTGTTCGTCGGGGTGATTGCCTGTGCTATTCCGGCTATCTGCTGTACCTCGGCATCCCGCACTTCCTGAATATCGACAGTCAGGAAGGCTTCCTGTTCTCCAGCTCCACCCTTCGCCATCGGCATCCTGCTGCTTGAGCTGCTGCTGGGGCTGACGGTGCTGCTGTGGGGCTACGGCTCCTGGCTGTTCTGACGTCGTAACCCTGTGATGAACCCCCTCGCGCCGTCCGGCCGAGGGGGTTTTTGCGTGTTACGCCCTGCGGAACACCAGCATCACGCCGAGCACGATGCCGGCCATGCCGAGCAGGCTCAGCGCCGCCAGCCGGTGGCCGAGCAGCAGATAATCCAGCAGGGCGGTGATTGCCGGGATCAGGTAAAACAGGCTGGTGACCTGCACCAGATTACCGCGCTGGATCAGCCGGTAGAGCAGGAAGGTGGCCAGTACGG
Source organism: Serratia rubidaea (assembly GCA_901472405.1). Lineage (GTDB taxonomy): Bacteria > Pseudomonadota > Gammaproteobacteria > Enterobacterales > Enterobacteriaceae > Serratia_B > Serratia_B rubidaea. The sequence goes on from LR590463.1 coordinate 1,353,556, forward strand.
AGATCACCACCGCCATCCACAGCAGCGGCAGGATAAAGCCCGGCCGCCATGCGACGTGCAGCGGCGCAAACGGCATCGCCAGCGCGCATACCAGCAGCCCGACGCCGTACTGCAGCGGCAGCACCGCCAGCGGCGGCTGCTGCATGCCTTTTTGCAGCAGGGTGCCGAGGGTCATGCAGCCGAGCGCGATAAAGGCGCAGACGATGCCGAGCGGTGAGAAGTGCGCCACCCGGATGCTCTGATACACCACCAGCGTCAGGCCGCCGAGCGCCAGCAGCAGCCCAGCCCGCGCAGCCGCCGCAGCGCCGTTCGGTGACGAACTGGGTGATAATCGGCTGTACGCCGAGCAGCGTTGCCAGAACGCCGGGGGTGATGCCCATTCCAGCGCCAGCAGATAGGCGATCTGATAGCCGCCGATCATCAGCAGGCCGATCAGCGCCACGCGCCAGCGGCTGCCGGGGTCGGGCAGCAGGCGTCGCTGCCACAGGCCGATTGCCGTCAGCAGCGCCAGCGCGATGGCGCAGCGGAAGAATAAAAATACCAGGGCGGAGGCGTGCTCCAGTCCCCAGCGGGAAAAAATGGCGCCGCTGCTCCACAGCAGCACGAACAGCGTAGCCAGAGCGGCATTGGCTGATTGGGAAATAACTCGCATGTGATGTCACCTGTCGTGAACATTACGGGCTCCGGCGCGCGCGATGGCCTGCGCCTGCGCGCGTGAATAGTGTCCGGAGAATTAACGGGAAAGTGGTTTTAACGCACAACCACGGCGTGCGGCGGCGAAACCACGGTAGCGACGACGGCTACCACGACAGATGACAGGGCAGGAGGGGCGATGGCGGCACACGGCACTTCACCGGCCGAAGCGGTCGCTGAAGTTGGGTCGGTGACGTGTGTGAAATCGCGCATTAGATGCCCTGATAATTGACAAGTACTTTGGTAACACTAAGGTGTTTAGGCGGCTTTTGCAATCTTCAATGATGCGTGGTGCGGCAACTATCACATTTAAGGAGTAAGCGATGTTTACAGGTTTGAGCGCTTTTCCGCTGACCCCGGTGACCGCCGCGGGATCGACGAACAAGGGTTGGCGAATATTCTGGCCCGGCTGACCGAGGCCGGGGTTGATTCTCTGGGCGTATTAGGCTCTACCGGCAGCTTCGCCTACCTGACGCGCGCGCAGAAAAAACGCGTCGCTGAACTGGCGGCGCAGCATGCCGGCGGCATTCCGCTGATGATCGGCGTCGGCGCTTACGGTACGGAGCAGATTCTGCAGCTGGCCGACGACGCGCAGACGGCGGCGCCGATGCGCTGCTGCTGCCGGTCTTGTGCTATCAGCCGCTGACGGACGACGAAGTCTTCGCGCAGTATGAAACCGTGACGCGCCATAGCTCCGTGCCGCTGTGCGTGTATAACAACCCGCGCACCACCGGCTTTGAGTTTTCCGATGAGCTGCTGGCGCGCGTCGCCGCCCTGCCGGGCGTGCAGTCGGTGAAAATGCCCGGCGTACGGCTGGAGCCGGCGCGCATGCAGCGCCTGCGGGAGATATTGCCGGCAGAGGTCGCTATCGGCGTCAGCGGCGATGAGTTTGCCGGACGCGGGCTGAACGGCGGCTGTGAGGTGTGGTATTCGGTGTGCGGCGGCCTGTTCCCGCACTGCGCCAGACAGATTGTCGACGCCGTGCGGGCTGGGGACGGCGGGCGCGTCAGCGAGCTGATTGCGCGCCTGGAGCCGCTGTGGCAGCTGTTCCGCCGGCACGGCAGCATCCGCGTGATGGCCGCCGCCGCCGGCATCCTCGGGCTGAGCGATATCGACTGCCTGCCGCGTCCGCTGCAGCCGCTGTCGTCCGAAGCCTGCGGCGATATCGCCGCGGTAATGACGCAGCTGGAACTGCGCTAAGCCGCCGGGCGAAGAACGCCGCCAATGAGAAAGCCCGGCAAACGTGAGTTTGTCGGGCTTTGAGCAATAATCAAAATGCCGATGATGGTTCTTTTGATCGGTATTATGGCGTTTGGGTACTGATGGTATACCACTTAATCAGTGTATTATTATACATTGGAGCCCAGCCAGCCCTCGTTTGCTGGATGTTATTACTCCAAAATCATAAAGGAGTCCTGACTTGCTTATCCTTTTTTGAAACCCGGTTTACCGTTTTTTTGCGCGCCATTCTTTGACCTCTTTTACAACCCCTTCCGGACTATCTTCTCTGCTATCGTCTGGGTAATAGATAAGATCAGATCCTGATGGATGTTCACAGAGCCGTTTGAACTCGATAATGTTCTTTATATCCTCTTCTTCCGTTGTGTTTTTTACATTGAAGAGCTTTTCCACGAATGCCAAAAACTCGGCCTCGGTATAATCAGAAATTCTCTTTTTCCCCATCTTATTTCACCTCTCTGTGAATCTCAATATGGCGTTTCGGAGTCGTTACACTAATATTGTCAACATTATACACTTCCCCGTTGTTTTTAATCGGCTTCATGTGGTGTAACTCATATTTAACACGCCCTCCGACCTGTTCTTTATCTCTGGTGGCCGGTGCTTTTCCTGCTTGAATATTACCTAGATTACCTGACTTGAACTGTTTGTTTAGCTCATGATCTTTCCCAACCTCAGTCCAGAATGCCTTACGAAACGCACCAAAATTCACAAACTCACGGCCGCGCAATTTGTCCGCTATCTGACTAGGAATCGGCGCCCCTAACTCTTGACCAGCCTTATTCAGCCAACCGTCGCCCACTTGTTGCCCATTGCCGCTAACTTTTCCTGGCATATCACGTGGGCTGCTTAGTACCACATACACCGGCTCCACCCCGGTGCCCTTTGCATTTGGCTGCCAGTAGATAAAGTCCCTACACCGTCCAGCGTAGGCACGGGGGGAGTGGTGGCAATGTTATCTACCGGCGTCACCGTTGTTCCGGTGTGCACCGGCGTCACCGGCGCCGGCGACGAATTGCCGGTATTTGACGGCGCGGTTGGTTTAGCGGGCGCCGGGTTAATCAAAATGGTCTGAGCCGGGGCTCCTGCGACGGCCGGCACCGTGATTTTATCCAGCCCGCTGGCCTCGTCCCGCACCGCTGTCAGCACCTGGACGGCTTTGGGAACTTCGCCGGAGCCGGTTTTCAGCAGGCTGAGCGCCAACTGTCCATTTTTCACCGCCAGCGAGGCGCGCACCGGTAAATCGACCGTTTCAGTGCCGGGCTGCAGACGGTACTCTCTGGGCAGCATCGCGCTGGCCGGGTAGCTGAACAACGCGGGAACGTCACGTCCTGGTACTTTATCGCTGCCTTCACCGACGCTGGAAGAGAACAATAACGCAGAGGCGGAAGCGGCCACCGGGCCGGTTACGCTGGCTGTCAGCAATGCCGCCACTCGGGAAAGCGCGGCGCTCAGCGCGCTGGCGGCTTCTCCGGCCAGCGTCGCCACGCCTTCTCCGGCGACCGACAGTTGCATGGCGCCGGATACCCGGTTCAGTGCCAGCGCGCCGGCTTCTGCCAGCAGCGAGGAGGCCGTTTGCGCCTCCTTTTCCGTATACTCCGGCGCAGGCAGCATGCCGGAAAGCTTTGCCACCGCAGCTCGTTTTTCTGCTTCGCTGGCGAAGCAGGCCGCGACGCCTTGCCCGTCGTTCCGATCCATCACCCATGACCAACCGAGCGCATTCAGCGGCTTCAGATAACAGACTTTGGTCTGAGATTTAAATTTGAATTTCCCATCACCAAGGTAGGTGTACAGTGAGGAGTCGTCATTGCCTCCGCGTTTATTCTCGTGGTTTTTTTGATGTTTATCATCGCTCATGATTGGTCCTTTTCTTATCATCAGCCGGATGGGATGGGTATACAGAATATTTCACTGCTCGAGTGTGGCAGCTAAACCGTTCCTCAATATCTGTTGTTATCGTGCGGATAAATACAGGTGTGGTAATTCCACGCCTGTATATAAGCAACGTCCTGTCCGAACTTATATGAAATTAATGTTTAACTATGTTTTCCGTAATGCGTGCGCTTTCTAACATATCGGGTTTGCCTCGTGATTCAGCGATTGTGTTCTCTCTTTGAGCAGAAATGAGGTGTGCTGAGGTTTTTTGGGCTTTTATGATAAGGCGGAAGCGATTGAGCGAATGGGGTAATGGTTTTTTATGCGGGGAGGCGGCTTTTGTGATTATTTTGTTAGTTATGAACCCAGTTTTTTTATTAATTATTTTCTTTGAATGTATAGCTAATAACGCTATTCAGCCAGTAGATAAAATCCTGCCATCAACCCTGAGGCGGCGTTACCGGCGGAGCGGCGACGTTGGTTTGATGGCTTAGGAAACCACGTCGCCGCCTTAAGCAGCGGCTACGGCTGCTGCTCGCCCCAGTTTTTCAGCTTGCTGGTTTTGCCGAGGCCGGGGTTAAAACTGTTGGTCGGGTCGGCCTGGCGGTAAAACGCCTGCAGGTCGGGTTTCGCCTGGTACAGGTGGCCGACGTTGTGCTCGGCGGGATACTCCGCGCCGCGCTGGTCCAGCAGCGCCAGCATCTGTTGTTTCAGCCGGTGGCAGTCGACGCCTTTTTTCACCACGTAGTCCTGATGGAACACGTGGCACATAAAGTGGCCGTAGTAGAGCTTATGCACCAGCTGGCTGTCGATCTCCGGCGGCAGGGTTTCAAACCAGTCGCTGTCGTTACGGCGCAGGGCGATGTCCAGCGCCAGAATATCCTCCACCTTGTCGGCGTGCACCGCATGGTAGCGCACGGCGGCGCCGGCGGCGGCAAAGCGGTGCAGGAAGGCTTTCTTTCCTTCCTCCGCGCTGCAGACGAAGAAGTCGCCGTCCGCCTCGGCAAAGTATTGCTTCAGGTAGGCGTAGGCTTCATCGGTGCCGTCGCCGGCCATTTTCAGCAGCAGGTGGTGCTCAAAGCGCTCGCGGTATTCCTTGATGCGCTTGGGCAAATGGCTGGGGGTCAGATGGCTCAGCCCCTGCATCACCCGGTCGGTCAGGTTGTGCGGCAGCAGCGGCAGCTTGTTAAAGGTGGCGTCCATCTTGCCCTTCAGGGTGAAGAAACGCGGCATCTGATCGGTGCCGAGTTTATCGATCATCAGGAAGGTGTCTTTGCCGTACACTTCGGCGATGTCGAAGATATCGCGGTGCATATATTCGCCGGCCACCGGCAGGTTCTCAAAGCGGCTCAGCATGTGGCGGCGCAGTTCGGTCAGCACCGCGGTGCTGTTGGTGCCGATGTAAAACACCTGCTCGCGGCTCTCTTTTTCGAAGGTGTCGAGGCGCACGGCGAACACCGCCAGCTTGCCGGCGCAGCCGGAAGCCTCATACAGCCGACGCTTGTCGGCGTTGAAGCGGGAAGGGGTGTCGGCGTCAACGTCGCGCACCCGCGCGGCGTACTCATTGTCAGAGGCGCGCAGCTCGCCGTATTCGACGTCTTCCGGCCGGTAGTCGCCCTGTTCCAGCCGGGTGAGGATCTCCTCCGGCGTGTCGCCCAGCTGAATGCCGAGATGGTTGACCAGGCGCAGCTGGCCGTCGGCGTCCAGCCGGGCGTACAGCGCCAGTTCGGTATAGGCCGGGCCGCGCTTGACCAGCGAACCGCCGGAGTTGTTGCACACGCCGCCGATCACCGACGCGCCGATACAGGAGGAGCCGATCACCGAATGCGGCTCGCGGTCGTAAGGCTTCAGGCGTTTTTCCAGATGGTTCAGGGTGCTGCCGGGGAAGGCCACCACCTGTTTGCCCTGATCGAGCACCTGAATATGGTCAAGGCGCAGCGTACTGATAATCACCACGTCGCGCCCGTAGTCGTCGCCGCTGGGGGTGGAGCCTTCGGTCAGGCCGGTGTTGGCGGCCTGCATAATCACCACCTTATCGGCCGCGACGCATGCCTGCAGCACCTGCCACAGCTGCAGCAGGCGGGTCGGGAACACCACCGCCAGCGCCTGGCCCTCGCCGGAGCGGAAGCCCTTGCGGTAGCGTTCGGTGCTGCGCGCATCGGTCAGCAGCTGCGCGCCGCCGACGATCTGTTTCAACTGACTGATAAATGCCTGCTGGTCACTGCGGGCGCTGTGCGTCATGCCGATCTCCCTGTCAGGTTAAGGTTGCCGCCGGCGGGGCGGCAAACGGTGAAAAATCACCTCCCTTTATAGCACTCGAGATAACCGTTTTCGCGCTCTTCGTCGCGCAGCGTCAGAATTTCCACCCCGTCGCCGGTCACCGCCACGGTATGCTCCCACTGGGCGGACAGCTTTTTATCGCGGGTGACCACCGTCCAGCCGTCTTTTTTCTGCTTGATGCGCCGGTCGCCCTGATTGATCATCGGCTCGATGGTAAACACCATGCCTTCCTGCAGGGTCATGCCGCTGCCCGGCTGGCCGTAGTGCAGCACCGCCGGCTCCTCATGCATATCGCGGCCGATGCCGTGGCCGCAGTATTCACGCACCACGCTGTAGCCGGCCTGTTCGGCGTGCTGCTGAATGGCGTGGCCGATATCCCCCAGCGTTGCGCCCGGCTTCACCGCGCGGATGCCCGCCCACATGGATTCATAGACGTTGTTCACCAGCCGCTTGGCCACCGGCGTGGTCTGGCCGATGCAGTACATCTTGCTGGAGTCGGCGATATAGCCGCCGTTTTCCAGCGTAATATCGACGTTGACGATCATGCCGCTGCGCAGGATTTTGCTGGCGGCGGGGACGCCGTGGCAGATCACGTCGTCAATCGAGGTGTTCAGCACGTAAGGGAAGTCATACTGTCCTTTGCTGGCCGGCCGCGACTGGAGTTCTTCGACGATAAAGGCCTCGGCGCGGTCATTGATCTCCATGGTGGAGATGCCCTCGCGGATCACGCCGTCGAGCATGGCGAACACCTTGGCCAATAGCGAACCGGCGTGGCGCATTTTGGCGATCTCCGCCGGCGTTTTAATCACAATCTGTTTCACTCAACCATCTCCTTCAGCGTTAACGCCTGCTCTTTCATCATTTTTTTTACCAGCTGCGGGTAGGTCAGTTCCGGGTGGAACTCCGCCAGCATGCCGATTTTGATCCAGTACTCGGCCTGCGCGTTAATGGAGCGCGTCATGGTCAGGCTGGCGAGCCGCAGATCGTCGTGCAAGACGTCGGAGATTTTCACAATGCCCATCGTGCTGCTCCTTAAGGTTAAAGACGATATGAAGTGTATATGGTTCATATTCATTTCGTTTGGCGATCTGTGGCAGAGCAAAGGGCGGGCGTTAATGCTCGGAATTTTCTGCAAAACGGCGATTGCCGCGGCTGTGCAATGCGTTTATTGTAATAATTGACTTGTTTGCATTACTTTTTCAGAAGGATTTCAGGCGTGACTAAACGACGTGTTGGCGTAATTTTTGGTGGTAAATCGGCGGAGCATGAGGTTTCGCTGCAGTCGGCAAAAAACATTGTCGATGCCATCGACAAAGAGAAGTTTGACGTCACGCTGCTGGGCATCGACAAGCAGGGGCAGTGGCATATTAACGATGCCTCCAACTACCTGCTGCATGCGGAAAACCCGGCGCTGATCGCTCTGAACCACTCGAATAAAAACGTGGCGCTGGTGCCGGGGCAGGAGAGCAGCCAGCTGATTGAGGCCGACAGCGCCAACGTTATCGGCCAGCTCGACGTGGTGTTCCCGATCGTACACGGCACGCTGGGGGAGGACGGTTCGCTGCAGGGGCTGCTGCGGATGGCGAACATCCCGTTTGTCGGCGCCGGCGTGCTTGGCTCGGCGGTCAGCATGGATAAAGACGTCACCAAACGCCTGCTGCGCGACGCCGGACTGGAGGTGGCGCCGTTCGTCACCCTGACGCGCAGCAACCGCGCGCAGCACAGTTTTGAGCAGCTGAGCGCGCAGCTGGGGTCGCCGCTGTTTATCAAGCCGGCCAACCAGGGTTCTTCCGTCGGCGTCAGCCGGGTCAGCGACCCGGCAGGCTATGAGCAGGCGGTGGCGCTGGCGTTCAGCTTCGACCACAAGGTGCTGGTGGAGTCGGCGATTGTCGGCCGTGAGATTGAGTGCGCGGTGCTGGGCAACGACCAGCCGCAGGCCAGCCTGTGCGGTGAAATTGTGCTGAGCGACGAATTCTACTCCTACGACACCAAATACATTAACGAGCAGGGCGCTCAGGTGGTGGTGCCGGCGGCGATCTCCGAGCAGGCCAGCGATAAGGTGCGCGACGTCGCGCTGCGGGCGTTCCGCGCGCTGGATTGTCTGGGCATGGCGCGCGTCGACGTGTTCCTCACCGAAGATGAGCGGGTGATCGTCAACGAAATCAACACGCTGCCCGGCTTTACCAATATCAGCATGTATCCGAAGCTGTGGGCGGCCAGCGGCATGAGCTACAGCCAGCTGATCACCACCCTGATCGAACTGGCGCTGGAGCGTCACCAGCAGGACCGTGCGCTGCACAGTTCGGTGTTCGATCGCGACTAAACCTACCGTGTGCTAACCGGGCGCCGTCTGCGGCGTCCGGCCATTTCTTTGCGCTATTTTTGATCTCGGACAAGATTCCCCCAGTCTGCAGTCAATAACTCCGTTTGCCCACCGATAACCCTTCTATATGAAGTTAAATGGGTAAAGGAGTCAGCATCCATGTCGTGGATGAATCACATTTCAATGAAGATGAAGCTCTTTGTGGCGCTGTTACCGATGCTGCTGGCGCTGTGCTGGTTTGTTGGCTCGGGCATGGTCACGCGCATTGAGACCCAGCGGCAGATGGACAGCCTGGGCCAGCTGATCGCGCTGGCCGGCAGCGCCGGCGGCGTGATCGATGAGCTGCAGAAGGAGCGGGGCATGAGCGCGGGGCTGCTGGCGTCCGGCGGGAAGAACTTCAGCAACGAACTGGCGGCCCAGCGTAAACAGACCGACCGCGCGGTGGCGCTGTTTCGCCGCGCGCTGGCCGGCGATCGGCAGGCGGCGGACGATAACGCTCGGATGCTGACCGCGTTCAACGGCCGCATGCAGGCGCTCGACGCGATGCGCTCCCGGGTCAGCGCGCTGAACGTTGACGCCGCCGATGCGGTGGCGGTCTACACCGCCGCCATCAGCGATCGGCTGCGCTTTGTCGGCGGGCTTAGCCAGCTGTCGTCGTCCGGCGAGGTGGTGAGCGAACTGGCGGCCTACTACAGCCTGCTGAACCTGAAAGAGCAGGCCGGGCTGGAGCGGGCGCTGCTGGCCGGCGTCTTTGCCGCCGACCGCTTCGGCGACGGCCAGTATCGCGCCCTGAGCGCGGTGGTGGCCCGGCAGACGGCCTGGCTGACGGCCGCCCAGCGTTTCAGCAGCCCGGCGCTGGCGGCGGCGCTGGACAGCGCGCAACAGGCTTCCGCGGCCCGGGCGGCCTTTACGCTGCGCGATATCGCGTTTGCCCGCGCCGAACGCGGCGGATTCGGCGTCGACCCGACGCAGTGGTTCAGCACGCAGACCGCGAGGATTGGCGTGCTGCACCAGCTGGAAAACGGCGCCGTCAGCGCGCTGCAGGATACGGTGTCTCAGCTGTCGGCGCAGGCGCGCGGCGACTGGCAGCGCTTCTTGCTGATCGGGGCGCTGGCGCTGGCGGCCGCAGTATCGATCGCCCTGGTGGTCGCCAGACGCCTCCATCGCCATCTGGAGGGGACGCTGAGCACTATCCAGCGGATGGAAAGCGATTTTACCCTGCGCCTGCAGGTGCCGGGCAGCGATGAGTTGTCGCGGCTTAATGCGGCCTATAATCAGGCCATCGGCAATATCCAGCGGATTATTCAGCAGATCAACGTCGGCGCCGGGGCGCTGCGCGCCACCAGCGGCGATATCGCCACCGGCAATCAGGATCTGGCGCAGCGCACCGATGAACAGGCGGCGTCGATCGTGGAAACGGCGGCGAGTATGGAGCAGATCGCCACCGCGATTGCCCACACCGCCAGCAACGCCGGTGAAGCGGAGCGGCTGATTACCGCCATGACGCATGAGGTGCAGGAGGCCAGCCGCATCGCCGATGACGCCAGCCAGAGCATGGTGGCGATCCGCGCCTCCAGCGAGCAGATTGCGCATATCGTCAGTTCGATTGACGATATTTCATTTCAGACCAACCTGCTGGCGCTGAACGCGGCGGTGGAGGCCGCCCGCGCCGGCGAGCTGGGGCGGGGCTTTGCCGTGGTTGCCGCCGAGGTGCGTAATTTGTCGCAGCGCTGCACGCAGGAGGCCAACCGCATCCGCGCGCTGGTCGGCCAGAATATGGAGCAGATCGGCGAAGGGGTGGCGCGGGTGGCCGACTCAAACAGCGCGCTGCAGGCGGCGGTGGGCAATACCGGGCAGATGCGGCAGTACGTCAGCGATATCGCTCACGCCGCCCAGGAGCAGACGCTCGGGGTGTCGCAAATCCAGCAGGCGCTGAACCAGCTCGAACAGGTCACCCAGCAGAACGCCGCGTTGGTGTCTGAGGTGGCCGCCGCCAGCCAGGTGCTGGACGAGCAGGCGGAAACGATGGCCGCGCTGGTGCAGTCGGTGGGGAATGCGTCGCCGCCGGTCGTGCACTGAGGCACGGTGCGTTTTTGGCCCGAAAGTACCGTATTTGGTCATGCCGGATACTCCTGTGCGGGCGCGAGGTAGGAAATAATCGCCTCCTCACTCACTCGTACAGGATATAACCATGAAAACGCTTTTCCCTGCCGCGTTGCTGGTCGCCATGATGGGCAGCAGCACGATGGCGCAGGACACGCAGCCGGTCAATACGAAAACTATCCGCGCGCAGTCGGGCGCACAGCCCACCACGGCGCTCTCCGCCGGTAAAACCGCGCTGATCGTGATCGATATTCAGAATGAGTATTATGCGGGCAAAGGATTCCGCGGCAAGATGGTGATTCCCGACGGCCGCGCGGTGCTGGAAAACAGCAAAAAGCTGGTTGATTTTGCCCATAAGCACCGCATGCCGGTCTATTTTGTCCGCCACGTCGGGGCGAAAGGGGGACCGCTGTTTGCCGCAGGGTCGGTGTATGCCGAGTTTCATCGGGAGCTGCAGCCTACCGCGCAGGACGCGGTGATCGAGAAAGCGACGCCCAGCGCGTTTGTCGCTACCGACCTGGATGCTCAGCTGAAAAAACAAGGCGTCACGACGCTGCTGGTTGCCGGCCTGATGACCCATATGTGCGTCTCCTCGACCGCGCGCGACGCGGTGCCGCTCGGCTATAGCGTGTTGATCGCCGGGGACGCTACGGCAACCCGCGATCTGGACGACGGCGCCGGCGGTGTGGTGGATCACCGGGTGCTGCAGCGCGCCGCGCTGGCGGGCGTGGCGGATGTGTTTGCTGAAATACACAGCACCCAGGATATTCTGTCGCTGCCGGTGAGCCGCTAGCGACCCTGCTGCCGCCCCGGCGGGCGGCGCTCTTGTTACGAGGCGTGAGTGTGGATGAAAATCGGCATTGTGGCGTTTGACGGTATTATTCCTTTCCATCTTTCGGTGCCCTTTGCGGTGTTTGAAAAGGTGCGCGCCCCCGACGGCGCGGCGCGCTGTGAACTCACCCTCTGCACGGCCACGCCCGGCGAACTCACCACCAATGCCGGCTTCTCCATCGTGGTGAATCACGGGCTGGAGGCGCTGAGCCGAATGGAGATGGTGATCGTTCCGAGCTGGGACGACCCGGCCCGGCCGCCGGAGCCTGCATTATTGGATGCCCTGCGGGCGGCGCACGCCGCCGGCGCCAAAATCGTCGGCCTGTGTATGGGCGCGTTTGTGGTGGCCGCCGCGGGGCTGCTGTATCGCCGTCAGGCGACGACGCACTGGCGCTGGATGGCGGATTTTCAGCAGCGCTATCCCGACGTCAGGACGGATAAGGACGTGCTGTATATCGACGAGGATGACGTGGTGACCTCGGCGGGCACCGCCGCCAGCATCGACTGCTGCCTGCATCTGGTAAGGAAAATCTGGGGGGCGGATACCGCGGCGCACGTGGCGCGTCAGCTGGTGGTGGTGCCGCACCGGCAGGGCGGGCAGTCGCAGTATGTGGCGCTGCCGGTACAGAACACGCGTCAGGGGGATAATTTTTCGCAGGCGCTGGAGTGGGTGACGGCGAACCTGCAGCAGACGCTGTCACTGGATCGGGTCGCCGAGAAAGCCTGCATGAGCCGCCGCAGTTTTACCCGCCGCTTCCAGCAGACGACGGGCAACAGCTTTGCGCAGTGGCTGCTGAACCAGCGCCTGATCGCCGCCCAGCGCTTTTTGGAAAAAAGCGATCGCTCCATTGAATATATCGCCGAAACGGTGGGTTTCCCTTCCACCACCTCGCTGCGCCGCCATTTTCTCAAGCATCTCAACACCTCGCCGTCACGCTACCGGCGCGAGTTTCGCGGGCGCTGATTGTGCCCGCGGGCGTTATTTCACCGCGACGTCGATGTCGCCGAAATACTTCTGCGCCAGCTTATCGACCGTGCCCTGTTGCTGCACCTGTACGATCGCCGCATCCAGCCGCTGTTTCAGCGCGCTGTCCTGCTTGCGCAGCCCGAAGGCGATGCCGGAGCCGAAAATCTTCTCATCCTGCACCGCGTCGCCGACGAAGGTGAAGCCCTTGCCCTCCGGCCGGGAGAGGAAACCGCTCTGGCCGGCGGGCGCCATAATCAGCGTGGCGTCGAGCCGTCCGGCGCTCAGGTCGAGGTACACCTGATTCTGATCCTGATAGGCGACCACCTCGACGCCCTGCGGCGCCCAGTGCGCCTTGGCGTAGTTTTCCTGAATTGACCCCTGCAGCACGCCGACGCGCTTGCCGGCCAGCGCTTTGGCGTCGGGCGTCAGCCCGCCGTCGGCTTTGGCGATCAGCCGGTTGGGCACCTGATAAATCGCCCGGGTAAAGGCGATGGCCCGTTTCCGCTGTTCGGTGACGTTCATCGCCGAGTTAATCGCGTCAAATTTGCGCGCCTGCAGCGCCGGGATCAGACTGTCGAACGAGGTTTCCACCCAGCTGCAGCGCAGTTTAGCGGCGGCGCAGACCGCGTTGCCGAGATCGATATCAAACCCCTCCAGCTCGCCGCTGGCGGATTTGGACTCGAACGGCGGGTACAGCGCCTCGACGCCGAAGCGCAGATCGGCGGCCTGGCTGACGCCGGCGGCGAGCAGACAACCGGCGGCCAGCAGTGTTTTCAGTGTGGTGTGCATCGCGGTTTCCTCAGTGGCGTACGGTCGGTTATACGGTCTGCAGACGGCGCGCGCCTTCGCGCAGCGTCTGGTCATCTTTGGCGAAGCTCAGGCGAATAATGCCGGTATCGCTGCCGTCGCTGTAAAACGCCGACAGCGGAATAGTGGCGACCTGCGCCTCGCGGATCAGCCGCACGGCGAAGTCGTTGTCGCTCTCCTGGCTGAAGGTGCTAAAGCGCGCCAGCATAAAGAAGCTGCCGGCGCTCGGCAGCAGCTCAAAGCGTGACCCCTGCAGCGCCGCGGCCAGCAGATCGCGCTTTTGCTGGTAGAAGGCGGCCAGCCCGAGATAGCTCTGCGCATCGGCCAGCGCCGCGGCGAAGGCGTACTGCATCGGCGTATCGGCGGAGAACACCAGAAACTGATGCACCTTGCGGATCTCCGACGTCAGCGCCGCCGGCGCCAGGCAGTAGCCGATGCGCCAGCCGGTAACGTGATAGGTTTTGCCGAACGACGAGACGATCACGCTGCGCTCCGCCAGCTGTGGATGGCGCGCCATACTGTGATGCGCGGCGCCGTCGAACACCACGTGCTCATACACCTCGTCCGACAGGATCACGATGTCGGTATTGCGCGTCAGCGCGCTCAGGCGCGCGATGTCCTGCTCGTCGAGCAGCGCGCCGGTCGGGTTATGCGGGCTGTTGATGATGATCATCCGCGTGTTGCCGTTGATGGCGGCGGCCACCTCATCCCAGTCAATGCGCAGATCCTGCAACGACAGCCGGACAGGCACCGGCCGCGCGCCCTGCAGCCGCACGATGGGGGCATAGCTGTCGAACGCCGGTTCGAAATAGATCACCTCGTCGCCGCGCTGCACCAGCGCGCTGATGGCGGCGTACAGGCCTTCGCTGGCGCTGGCCAGCACGGTGATCTCCGTCTCGGCGTCATAGCGTGCGCCGTACAGGCGCTGCGTTTTTTCCGCCAGCGCGTGGCGCAGGGCGGACACGCCGCTCATCGGTGCATACTGGTTATGACCGGCGCGCATGGCTTGCTCGGCGTCGTTAATCAGCTGCGGCGCGCAGCCGAAGTTGGGGGCGCCCTGCGCCAGATTCAGCGCCTGATGTTCGGCGCTCAGCTGGCCGATCACGGTAAAAATGGTGGTGCCGACGTCCGGCAGTTTGGAACGGGGTGAACAGGCGCTCTGCATGGCGGCTCCGGGCAGCGAGTAGGTTGAGTGATTAAGCAACAGCCGTTATGGCGCGACAAGAGAAACTTTGTCATGCTAGCCATGCGTTTCGCTCATGGCTGGAGAGACCCGGATGCCCACGACGTTACCTTCGCTCGACGTGTTGAAAACCTTTGTTGCGGTGGCGCAACGGCTGAACTTTACCCATGCCGCGCAGGCGCTGCACCTGACGCAGGGGGCGGTGAGCCGGCAGATCCTCGGTCTGGAGCGGCAGCTTGGCTACCCGCTGTTCAGCCGCCATGCGCGCGGGCTGGCGCTGACGCCGCAGGGCGCGCAGCTGCTTGGGCCGGTGCGTCAGGCGCTGGGACAGCTGGCCGAGGCCGTCGCCCGCGTCGGCGCCCAGCCCGGCACGCTGCGCATCAAATGCCCGACCTGCGCCATGCGCTGGCTGTTGCCCAGAATTATTCGTCTGCAGAATGAGCGGCCGGAACTGCATATCGAACTGACCGCTTCGGTATCGCACCGGCTGGACTTTGCCGGCGAGCAGTTTGACGCGGCGGTCACCTTCGGCGCGCCGCCGGGCAAACGGCTGACGGCGCACCCGCTGTTTGACGAGGTGCTGACGCCGGTCTGTACGCCGGGCTATCTCTCCGCAACGCCGCGGCTGGAGGAGCTGGCGGAGAAAACCCTGCTGCACCCGACGCGCGACCGGCGCGACTGGCTGCGCTGGCTGAAGGCGGCCGGCGGCGCGGCGCTGCCCTCGCGCAAGTCGCAGCATTTCGACACGCTGGATCTGGCGATGAGCGCGGCATTGCAGGGGCTGGGCATTGCGATCGGCGACCTGTGCCTGCTGGAGGAAGATATTCAGGCGCGGCGCATCGTGACGCCGTTTGCGCTGAGCGTCGCCAGCGGCGCCGGCTATTATTTGGTCTATCCTGAACGTACGCCGCCGCCGGACGGGCTGGCCCTGCTGACGGATTTTCTGACGCAGGAAGCAGCGCACAGCCGCGCCCGGCTGGCGCGCTATCTGGCGGCGACGGCTAACAGCTTGTAACCATAACGGTTTCAACGGGGAAAAAGAGTGTGGCACACTCCCTGATACCTGTTTACTTTCCCGCCGGGTTCCGCGGCGGGAACCTGCCTGAGATAACAATATGAAATGGCTTTGTGCAGTGGGTTTGGTGTCCGGCCTGGCGGTCAGTCCGGTTTTTGCGCAGGAAAGCGGCGCAACGCAAGGAATTAATGTTCAGCAGCGCGATGCGTTCGTCAGCAAGCTGATGAAGCAGATGACGCTGGAAGAGAAAATCGGCCAGCTGCGCTTAATCAGCGTCGGGCCGGATAATCCGAAAGAGGCGATCCGCGAAGGCATCCGCAAGGGGCAGATCGGTGCAATCTTCAACACCGTCACCCGGCCGGATATCCGCGTGATGCAGGACCAGGCGATGCAGCTCAGTCGCCTGAAGATCCCGCTGTTTTTCGCCTATGACGTGGTGCACGGCCAGCGCACGGTATTCCCCATCAGCCTGGGGCTGGCCGCCAGTTTCGATCTGGAGGCCATCGCGCTCAGCGGCCGGGTCTCCGCCCAGGAGGCCAGCGACGACGGCCTGAATATGACCTTCTCGCCGATGGTTGATATCACCCGCGACCCGCGCTGGGGACGGGTATCGGAAGGCTTCGGCGAGGACACCTGGCTGGTGTCGAAAATTGCCAAAGTGATGGTGGACGCCTACCAGAACGGCGATCCGGCCAAACCCGGCTCGGTGATGGCCAGCGTGAAGCACTTTGCGCTGTACGGCGCGACCGAAGGCGGACGCGACTACAACACCGTGGATATGAGCCCGCTGCGCATGCAGCAGGACTACCTGCCGCCGTACAGGGCGGCGGTGGACGCCGGCAGCGGCGGGGTGATGGTGTCGCTGAATTCGATTAACGGTATTCCCGCCACCGCCAATCCCTGGCTGCTGAAGGATCTGCTGCGCAACCAGTGGGGCTTTGGCGGCATCACCATCAGCGACCACGGCGCGATTAAGGAGCTGATCAAGCACGGCGTGGCGCAGGACCCGCGTGACGCGGTGCGGCTGGCGATCACCTCCGGCGTAGATATGAGCATGAGCGATGAATATTACGACAAATATCTGCCGGGGCTGGTGAAAGAAGGGCTGGTGTCGGAGAGCGATATTGACCGCGCCTGCCGCGACGTGCTGAACACCAAATATGCGATGGGGCTGTTCAAGGATCCGTACGTACACCTTGGCCCGGCGGGTTCCGACCCGCAGGACACCAACGCCGAAAGCCGTCTGCACCGCGCCGAGGCGCGCGACGTGGCGCGCCGCACCCAGGTGCTGCTGAAAAACGATAACCAGACGCTGCCGCTGCGCAAGCAGGGCACCATTGCGCTGGTGGGGCCGATGGCCGACAGTCAGCGCGATATGATGGGCAGCTGGTCGGCCGCCGGCGTCAGCAAACAGTCGGTGACCCTGCTGCAGGGGATGAGAAACGCGGTGGGCGACAAGGCGAAAATCATCTACGCCAAAGGGGCCAACATCACGCAGGATAAGAGCATCATTGATTATCTGAACCTGTACGAGCCGGCGGTGGTGTTTGACCCGCGGCCGCCGCAGCAGATGATTGACGAAGCGGTCAGCGCCGCCAAACAGGCGGACGTGGTGGTGGCGGTGGTCGGCGAATCGCAGGGCATGGCGCACGAGGCGTCGAGCCGCGCCGATATCACCATTCCGCAGAGCCAGCGCGACCTGATCAAGGCGCTGAAGGCCACCGGTAAGCCGCTGGTGCTGGTGCTGATGAACGGCCGGCCGCTGGCGCTGGAGTGGGAAAGCCAACAGGCGGATGCGATGCTGGAAACCTGGTTCAGCGGCACCGAAGGCGGCAATGCGGTGGCGGACGTGCTGTTCGGCGACTACAACCCGTCGGGCAAGCTGCCGATGACCTTCCCGCGCTCCGTGGGCCAGATCCCGATGTACTACAACCATCTGAACACCGGGCGGCCGTTTAACAAGGAGAATCCGGGCAAGTACACCTCGCGCTACTTCGACTCGCCCAATGGCCCGCTGTATCCGTTCGGCTACGGCCTGAGCTACAGCCGCTTCACGCTGTCGGACTTCACGCTGTCCAGCCCGACCATGGCGCGCAACGGCAAAATCACCGCCAGCGTGACGCTGAAAAACAACGGTAACTACGACGGCGCTACCGTGGTGCAGCTGTATCTGCAGGATGAAACCGCGTCGGTCAGCCGGCCGGTGAAAGAGCTGCGCAACTTCCGCAAAGTGACGCTGAAGGCGGGCCAGGCGACCACGGTCGAGATGCCGATCGATGAAAACGATCTGAAGTTCTACAACGCCAGCCTGAAGTGGGGCGCGGAACCGGGCAAATTCAACGCGTTTGTCGGTCTGGATTCCGCCCAGACGCTGCAGCAGAGCTTCACGCTGAAGTAAACGCCGACGCCGGGCCGCAACGGCCCGGCGTGATTCCGCTTATCCTGCCGCGCAAGGAACGTCCCTGCGTCTTACCGTTTAGCGCCCCTGCGGGGCATAGATCTCGCCGTTGCTGAAGCTCCAGTCATCCGGCTGATTGTTTTGCACGATCACCATCACATCGTCCGGATTGATGGACAGCTCCTGCTGCAGCCGTTCGCTCAGCGCCCGGTAGAAGTTCTGTTTCTGCGTACGCGTACGGGGCTTGCCGGCGATAATCTGAAACAGCATAAAATCGTCGCTGCGTGCGCCGCTCAGGTAATGGCGGGAGAACACACGCTGATTGGCGGGCAGCGTCTCAATAACCTGGAAGCGATCGTCCGGCGGCACGGCGAACTCTTCGGTCAGGCAGCGGTGCAGAATGTCGGAAAGCCGCGCCAGCTGCGCATCGCTGTAGCCCTGGCGCAGCGTGATACGGGTAAAAGGCATCAGATTTCCTCCTCATCCAGGCAGCCGAACGCGGAGACCGCGGCGGGCCAGCCGGCGTAAAACGCCAGATGGGTAAACACCTCGGCGATTTCCTGACGGGTCAGGCCGTTTTGCCGGCCGAAGCTGATGTGCCACGGCAGCTGCTGCACGCGTCCCAGCGCCGTTAGCGCAGCCAGCGTGACCAGACTGCGTTCGCGCGGCGTAAGTTCCTTGCGCCGCCATATATCATCAAACAACACCTCTTTGCTCAGTTCAGCCAGTTTGGGGGCAAGTCTGGCAAGGGTTTCACGATCGGGGGATATCGTCATGGCGTACTCTCCGGATTGACAGTAAGCGCATTCTGACGCCATAGTTTTATCCCGAAAATCAAATTATACAGAACCCACCATCCCGTATTTCAGGATAGTTATGGAAAAACGTACTCAAGCACTCGATCTTGACGCACTGCGTAGTTTTGTCGTCGGCATCGAGTCCGGCAGCTTTGCGCTGGCGGCGAAGCGTCTGTGCCGTTCCACCTCCGCCGTCAGCGCCCAGTTGAAAAAGTTGGAGATGCAGTGCGGCGTTGCCCTGGTGGTGAAAAATGGCCGTCATTTGGCGCTGACCCAGCACGGCGAAATAGTGCTGGGTTACGCCCGGCGGATGCTGGCGCTCAATGATGAGGCGCAGCGCGCGCTGCAGGGCGAATTGCTGCAGGGGGAAATCCGCATCGGCATGCAGGAAGACTTTGGCGAATCGCTGATGCCGGGAATGCTCGGGCAGCTGAAACGCCATCATCCGGGGCTGCGCATCAGCGCGCGGATAGATCGCAATCACGCGTTGTTGAGCGGGCTGGCGGAAAAAACGCTGGATATGGCGCTGATGTGGCAGCCGGATACGCCCCTGCAGGACGGTCGGCTACTTGGCCGCTGCCAGCTGGAGTGGGTTTACCACCGTGAGCTGGATATTGACGCGCTATTGGCGCAGGGCGAACCGCTGCCGCTGGTGATGTTTGCCAGCCCTTGTCTGATGCGCGCCCGCGCTACCGCCTGTCTGGACCGGGCAGGGATCCCGTGGCGCGTGATGTTTGTCAGCCACAGCCTGAGCGGAATCTGGGCAGCGGTGCAGGCGGGGCTTGGCATCACCGTACGTACGCGCATCGGCATGCCGGATAATCTGCGTATTGCCGGTGGTCAGCTGCCGTCGCCGGGGAATTTGGGGATAGTGCTGGGCCAGACGCCGGCGGACGGAGAGGCGGGGACGGTACGGACACTCGTGGCGCGCCTGATGGAGGAGGCGCTGGCGGATATCCGCTGATGCCGTAGGGCCGCCTGACGTTATTCGGGCAGGAGAGGGGAGATGCTCAGCCTTTGTCGTTGCCGGCGGGTTTTTAGCACTAATGGATTGTTTATCAATGGGTTTATTGCGCCGCTGACCGGCGGCGCATGTCGTTTAGGCTGTGAAGCTGCTTAACTGCCAGCCTAATATTCTAATAACTTATTAAGCTGGTAATTTATCGGGCCAAGACGCGCGTATCTGCCGGAGGCGGACGGCGTCAGGATTTTTTCAGCAGTTCCAGCAGGTGGTTCTCGCTTTTTTCCGTCAGGCCGTCGATGGCCAGTTTGATGATATCGGAACGGGTGACGCGCACGATGCCGTTGCGCGCCGCCAGTACGATCATTGCATCAATGGCCTCGACGTGGCTGTCGGTCAGGCTGACGGACAGCGCCTTATAGGTGCGCTTACGCCCCTGCGGCTTGGCCTCGGCGGCCGGCGCCGGTACGTGCAGCGTATGCGAGGTGGCGCTGTTGATAAACTCATCTTCCGTCATGCGCTGGCTCGGGGTACGTTTTTTCACAGGATCACCTCTTTGACCAGGCTGGCGATTTCGTGCTGCGCTTTTTCATTATTCGCTTCATGAATGGTTTTCGCTTCGCCCCAGGCATCGCGATAAATCTTGCGGTCGCACAGGCGGTTGCCCACTAGCTTGAACTCCGGGTATTCGCTCAGCACTTCCGCCGCCTCGTTGGCCTCGTTAATAAAGATATTGGTCGGGCACATATTGAGCACAATATAGCCTTTGACCTTCTCATTATACTCCTGCGCGGTGGAGAACATTTCCGACAGGTAGCCGATGGTGTCGAGGTCCATCTGCGAAGGGCGCAGCGGCGAGAGGAACAGGTCGGCGGCCAGCAGGCCGGAGCGCAGTTCGGCGCTGTCGCGGCCGGCGGTGTCGACAATCACATAGTCGTAATGGCGATCCAGCTCCAGCAGGGTTTCCTTGATTTTACCGGAGGCGGCGACCACCGGGATATGCGGCAGCCCCTCAACGTTCTGGCGATCGTTGTACCAGGTCATGATCGATTTTTGGTCATCGGCGTCGACGATAATCGCCGTTTTGCCTTCCTTGATAATCAGATATCCGGCGATGTTTACCGCCTTGGTGGATTTCCCTACGCCGCCTTTTTGCGAACCAATCAAAACAATCATGCTGCCATCTCTCAAGTTATTAAGTCATTAACTTATTAAGTTAGTGACTTGACAGGTTGATAATCTAACGGGTTAGTCAGAACGAATAGCCACCAATATGCCTTAACTTATGCAGGTTGCCAAGCTGCTATCCGCTTAACTTAAGAGCTTATTCTGCTGATAACTTATTAGCCGGGCAATTGGGAAAGTTCTGGTTCATACGGGGAAGGGTGTCGCTGTGCAGCTTACTTTGTTATTAACTTAATAAGCTATTTAGTTGCCAGCTTGGTGGGTAAGCGGCGGCGAAGCCGCTCAGGCAAAGCGTTCGACCGCCCATTCGATAAACACCCGCAGCTTGCTGCTCAGGTGGCGGTTGGAGGGATAGACCACATAGGTGGGTTCCGCCGGCGGCTGCCAGTCGTCGAGAATGCTGACCAGTTCGCCGCGCTCCAGATGCGGCTGCGCCATAAAACGCAGCGTCTGCACGATGCCTAATCCGGACAGCGCCGCGGCCAGCAGGGCGCCGCCCTCGTTGACGCTGATTTGGTAGCGATGCTGGATCTCAAACTGCCGGCCGGCCTCGACAAAGCGCAGCGGCTGGATGCGATCGTTCACCGCGTGTCGGTAGTGCGCCAGCGGGAAGCCCTGCTCCAGTTCGGCAGGATGGCGCGGCGTGCCGTAACGCGCCAGATAGTCCGGCGTGGCGCAGGTCACCCAGCTCAGGCTGAACAGCCGCCGGGCGATCAGGCTGGAGTCCGCCAGCGTCCCGCTGCGGATCACACAGTCGGCGTTGTCGTTAATCAGGTTGATTTGCCGGTCGCTGACGCCAAGGTCGACCTGGATCTGCGGGTAGCGGGCGAAGAAGTCCGGCAGCGCCGGCAGCAGCAGCTGGCGCGCGGTGCCGCCGCCGACGTCGATGCGCAGCACGCCCTGCGGCGAGCTTTGCGAATCGGTCATGCAGCCTTCCATCTGCTCCAGCTCCGCCAGCCATTTTACCGTGCGGCGGTAGTAGCATTCGCCTTCCGGCGTCACCGCCACGCTGCGGGTGGTGCGCTGCAGCAGCTTGGTCTGCAGGTGATTTTCCAGGTTGCGGATCAGCTTGCTGACGGTGGCTTTCGGCATCCGCAGCGTATCGGCGGCGCGGGTAAAGCCGCCGGTTTCCACCACGCGGATAAAGACGCGGATTGCCAGTAAGTGATGGTCCATGCTGCTCCTGCTGTTAGGCCAGGGCGCGACGCGGCGCGCCCGTGATGCGGGTTAACACTGTTTAGCGTCAACCGGGTCGGAACGCAAGGATAAACCGAACACCAGCGCCGCCGACAGGATCAGCGCGCCGCCGAACAGCATGGCGCTGCTGACGCCCTGCCAGTCCACCACTTCGCCGCCCAGCAGCGCGCCGGAGGCCAGCGCAATCTGGATCACGCACACCAGCAGCGCCTGGCCGGCTTCCGGCGCCTGCGGCACCGCGGCGAACATCCAGTTGGTGGCGCACACCGGCACCGCGCCGAAGGCCAGCCCCCAGATCAGCACCATCAGCGTGGCGCCGGCCACGCCGCTCAGCAGCGGCGAGACGATCAAAATCCCCGCCAGCATCACGGCAATCAGAATACAGGTGGCGCGCAGGCTGTGCTCCGCCAGCCGCTCGCCGGCGAAGGTGCCCAGCAGGCCGATGGCGCCGTAGGCCAGCAGCTGCAGGGAGATGGCCGACGGGCTGAGGACAAATACCTGTTGCAGCAGCGGACGCAGGTAGGTGTAGGCGGCAAAGTGGCCGATAAACAGCAGCACGATGGCGAGCAGCCCGATACGCGCCAGCGGCAGGCGCAGCGGCAGCAGCAGATCGCGCACGGTAACCGCACGCGACGGCGGCACCGAGGTCAGCAGACGCAGCTGCGCCAGCAGCACCAGCAGCGCCAGCGCTGCGCTGCCAAAGAAGGCGCTGCGCCAGCCGAAGGCGTCGCCAATCAGCGCGCCGGCGGGGACGCCGCACACCGCGCCGACCGAAATACCGCTGAGGATCAGCGCAGTGGCGCGGCCCTGGCTGCTCTCCGGCACCAGATGGCGGCCGTAGTTGGCGGCGAACGACCAGAAGCCGCCGACGCAGATGCCGAGCAGCACCCGACCGAGCAGCATCATCGGGAAGTTGACCGCCAGCGCGGAAACCAGATTGGACACTATCAGCAACAATGACAGTCCGAGCATCAGCAGGCGACGGTCAAGGCGCCCGGAGGCCAGGCTCAGCAGCGGCGCGGCGACGGCGGCCACGATGCCGGGCATGGTGACCATCAGCCCGGCGTTGCCGGTGCTGACGTGCAGCGACGGGGCGATATTGGTCAGCAGGCCGATGGGTAAAAACTCGGTGGTGACCATCACAAAACAGGCCACCGTCAGGGAGAACACGGCGGCCCAGGGCGAATTTGCAGGCTTATCTTTATTATTCAGCATAGTAGCGTTCATCTCAGCGGGTGAATGCCAGCGAGGGGCGGCATCTTTAAGTGATCAAGATCGCAATTTACGCAGTGCGCCGCGGCAGATAAATATCTTCGCCGTGGTTACACTGTTTACCATGGTGGATAATAGAACCTGATGAAATTCCTATGCTTATTTCTTGTTTTCTGATTTTTGGCTATTGATATTCACGTTATGGATAACGCCTGCGACAGTGACCGAGCCGGCAGCTAGGCCGCGGGCGCGACGTTCAGCCCATCCACAATGGTAATCATCACCTCGGCGCAGCCCGCGCGCGCCTGCTTCGCCCGCTGGTAGGCTTCGGAACGGTAACAGGCCAGCGCGCTCTGGTAGTCGTCAAACTCTATCAGCACGTGCTTGGTGAAGGGCGCGCCCTCCAGCGATTCAGCCTGTTCGCCGCGCGCCAGAAAGCGCGCGTTGTACTGACGGAACGCCTCGGGGCGGCGGCCATATACGCCTGATAGCGTTGCGGATCCGTCACCGTGACGTGGGCAATCCAGTAAGCGGGCATCGGTTACTCCTGTGGTTGCAGTATCAGCCTGGCCAGCGCGGAGGCTTCGGTCAGGTGCTCAAACACCTCCTGCTTCGCCTGCGCCGGGTCGTTTTTCTCAATCGCGTTGAAGATGCGCGTCATGCGTTCGTAGCCCGCCACCTGCCGCTCACGGGTTTTCAGCGTCAGCGCCCGCAGCCGGCTGATGCGGCTATTGAGACGCTGCACAATCTCCCAGGCGATGGCGTGCCCGGCGACGTCGAAGATGGTTTTATAAAACTCCTGCGAGGCGTCGACGCGCTTGATATCGTCCTGTTCGCGGGAGGCGCGGTCGATCTGCAGCAGTTTTTCGTGCAGCAGCTTCTTATCCTTGCTTTTGGCGTGCAGCGCGCAGTCGTGCGCGGCTTCCTGCTCCAGCAGCAGGCGGATATTGTAAATCTGTTCGGCGATGTCCCAGGTGAGGATCGCCACAATCGGCCCCTTCTTGGGCAGGATCTCAATCAGTCCTTCCGCTTCCAGATAACGGATCACCTCGCGCACCACGCTGCGGCTGACGCCCAGTTCCTCGCTGAGCGTGCGTTCCACCAGCCGGTCGCCGCGGCAAAGTAGCCGGAGATAATCGCGCGGCGGACGTTGTTAAGGGCCAGTTCACGCAGCGTCAGCGGCGCGTTTTCGATCTTCAGTGGGGTGTGCGTCATCCTGTCGGTCTCTCTCATCGGTATCACTTCCTTGGCTATTACTCTTAGCACCTTTTCCCTGAACAATGCAATGTTGTTCTGATGGTATACCAAACGCCGCGTCGGCGAAAAAGGAAATCAGGCGTAGATCACAAATTCATCACATCGATAAAAAAATGTCCTCACCACTATAGCCTATCCGGCAAAAAAGGCGGCGCAGCGCGGTTTTTGACCGCCATGTCGCCCGCATTCTGCGGCATGCGGGCGATAAAACCGGGCGGTCGCGCCGCCGTTCCCTCTCTGATTTATGCCGTTGAATCGCCACCGTTTTCGTACCAATCTCCGCCCATATTTGTCGGTTGATATTATGGTATACCAAGCTTTGACATGGCGTATTTCCCGATGCTATACCGCAAATCGCCCACTGATTAACATTTGATTTACTTTTTGAGGAACCCTATGCATCCGATGATTCGTAAAACGTTGCTGTCCACCGAAACGCTGTATACCGACGGCGCTAAAGCGGCGGGCAAACCCCTGGTGATGATCGCCGCGGCGGCGGTGATCAAAAACCCCTGGGCCGGTCAGGGCTATGTGGAAGACCTCGGCCCGAAAATTCGTGAACTGGCGCCGGTGCTCGGCGAGCTGCTGACCGGGATGATTGTCAAAGAGGCCGGCGGCGGCGAGCGGGTGGAGGCGTTCGGTAAATGCGCGGTAGTCGGTATCGACGGCGAGCTGGAGCACGCATCGGCGCTGATCCATACGCTGCATTTCGGCAACCACTATCGCCAGGCGGTGCAGGCCAAAAGTTACCTGGCGTTCAATAACACCCGCGGGCCGGCCAACGCGCCGATCCTGATCCCGATGATGCAGAAGAACGACGAAGGCAGTCGCGAACACTACCTGACCTATCAGTTCGCCATCGCCGATGCGCCGGCCGGCGATGAAATTGTCGTGGCGCTGGGGGCGGCGCTGGGGGGGAGACCGCATCACCGCATCGGTAACCGTTATCTGGATTTGAAAGAGCTTGGTCATGATGCGCAAAACCCAGCGGCTGTCTGAATTCAACCTGCAGGCGAGCTACCTGGAGGCGGGCGAGGGCGAGCCGCTGCTGCTGATCCACGGCGTGGGCATGAACGCCGACGCCTGGCAGCCGCAGCTTGACGCCCTGCAGGCGCATTTTCACGTTATCGCGGTGGATATGCCGGGGCACGGCGGCAGCGACGGCTTTGCGCATACGCCGTCGCTACAGGATTACGTGGCGTGGACGGCGGCGTTTCTGCGCACTCTGCCGCAGCCGCGCTTTGCGGTGGCGGGCCACTCGATGGGAGCGCTGATCGCCGCCGGGCTGGCGATCGATCATCCGCAGCTGGTCAGCCGCGCGATGGTGATGAGCGGCGTTTACCGGCGCAGCGAACAGGCGCGCGCCGCGGTGCTGCAGCGCGCCGGCGAACTGGCGCGCGCGATGCGCAGCTGGATTCGCCGCTGGCGCGCTGGTTCAGCGATACGCAGGAGGAGGCGGCGCTGCGGCGGCGGGTCAGCGGCTGGCTGAATCAGGTCAGCCGCGACGGCTACGCCAAGGCGTATCAGGCGTTTGCCGCCGGCGATGCGGTCTACGCCGGCCGCTGGGGAGAGATGCGCTGCCCGGTGCTGGTGCTGACCGGCGAACTGGACGCCAACTCCAGCCCGGCGATGGCGCGCCAGATGGCGCACGCGGCCCCGCAGGGGCAGGCGGTAATCGTTAATAACGCGAAACATATGGTGAATCTGACGGATGCGGCGCGGGTCAATCAGGAGATGCTGGCCTTTTTAACCCCGGCGCATCGGCACGATACGGCAGGAGCGAACGATGGACATTGAACAACGCAGACAATTACGTGACGCCTTCGGCGCCTTTATGACCGGGGTGACGGTGGTCACCGCGCTGGATGCCGACGGACAGCCGATCGGCTTTACCGCCAACTCCTTTACCTCGGTATCGCTGGACCCGGCGCTGCTGCTGGTCAATATCGACAAGCGCTCGGCCAATCTGGCGCACTTTACCAACGGCGCGCACTTTGCCGTCAATATTCTGGCCGAGCAGCAGAAAGAGACGTCGAATATTTTCGCCCAAAAGGTGGACGACCGCTTCGCGCAGGTGGCGTGGCGGCGCAGCGACGCCGGGATGCCGCTGCTGGACGGCAGCTCCGCCTGGTTCGAATGCGAACGCTTTCAGGTGGTGGACGCCGGCGATCATGTGATTCTGATCGGCAAAATCAGCGCCTTTGACTCCAGCGGCACCGCCGGTCTGGGCTACTACCGCGGCGCCTACTTCACGCCGGCGCAGAACGCCGAGGCGCTGGTCAGCGGGCCGGAAGTGGTGGTCAGCGCGCTGATTGAGTTTGACGGCAGCGTGGTGATGGTCAAACGACAGGACGGGCGCTTCCGTCTGCCGTCGCGGCCGGTGGCCGGGCGCAGCGTCGGCGATAGCCTGACGGCGCTGCTGCAGGAGCTGGCGCTGCCGGCCAGCCCGGGCTTTGTCTACTCCATCTATGACGACCGTCAGTCGAACCGCCAGCACATCGTCTTCCTGTGCGCGCTGCCCAGCGATGCCGGCAACGGCGTGCTGCCGGGCGAGGCGGCCCGTTGGCTGCCGCTTGCTCAGGCGGCGGCGCTGCCGATGGATGATCCGGCGCTGAAGTCGCTGCTTAACCGCTTCGAGCGTGAAAACTCGGTGGGCAACTACAGCATTTACTACGGCGATGAGCACAGCGGCGCCATCAAACGATTTGCCAGCTAAGGCTGGGTGGGAGCGAGCGATGAAACTGTCTTTATTTATCCATATGGAACGCACTACCCCCGACGAGCCGCAGGAGCAGCTCTATGAACAGATGATGGAGCTGTGCGAAATCGCCGACCGCGGCGGCGTACACACCATCTGGACCGGGGAGCACCACGGCATGAATTTTACCATTGCCCCCAATCCGTTTATCAACCTGGTGGATATTGCCCACCGTACTCAGCACGCGCGTCTGGGCACCGGCACGGTGATCGCGCCGTTCCACCACCCGGTGCGGCTGGCCGGCGAAGCGGCGATGACCGATCTGATCACCAACGGGCGGTTGGAGCTGGGGATTGCCCGCGGCGCCTACAGCTATGAATACGAGCGCCTGATGCCGGGGCTGACCGCCTGGGACGCCGGCCAGCGGATGCGCGAGCTGATCCCGGCGGTGAAGAAACTGTGGCAGGGGGATTATGCCCATCAGGGCGAGTACTGGTCTTTCCCGGCAACCACCTCGGCGCCGCAGCCGAAGCAGCAGCCGCATCCGCCGATCTGGGTGGCGGCGCGCGACCCGAACAGCCACGAATTCGCGGTAAAGAACGGCTGCAACGTGCAGGTGACGCCGCTGCATCAGGGTGAGGAGGAGATCGTCCGGCTGGTGACCTGCTTTAAAGACGCCTGCCGCGAACATGCGCCGCAGCAGCCGCTGAAAATCATGCTGCTGCAGCACGGCTATGTGGCGGAAGACGAGGCGGACGCCCAGCAGGCGGCGCAGGAGCTTAACCGCTTCTACCACTATTTCGGCGCCTGGTTCAAGAATGAGCGCCCGGTCAGCCAGGGGTTGATCAAGCCGCTGAGCGACGAGGAGATGGCGGCCAACAGTTATTACAACGCGGAAATGATGCGTAACAACCTGGCGATCGGCACCGCCGATGAGGTGGTGGCGCGGCTGAAGAACTATGAGCAGATGGGCTACGCGGAATTTGCCCTGTGGATCGACAGCGGAATGTCCTTCGCGCGGAAAAAAGCCTCGCTGGAGCGCTTTATCCGCCACGTTATGCCTGAGTTTCACTGAGGCGGGAGGAAGTGATGGAGTCGTTTGATCTCTATATTAACGGGCGGTTCGAGCCGGGCGCGGCGCGCTTTGACTCGCTGAACCCGGCCACCAACGCCCCCTGGGCCAGCGTGGCGCAAGCGCATGAGGCGGAGGTGGATCGCGCGGTGGAGGCCGCCTGGCAGGCGTTTCACCGCCCCGAATGGCGTGCGATGACCGCAGGCGCGCGCGGCAAGCTGCTGCTGAAGCTGGCGGATCTGGTGGAGGCCAACGCGCCGGAGCTGGCGCGGCTGGAGACGCTGGACAGCGGGAAAATCATCCGCGAAACCCGCGCGCAGATCGCCTATGTGGCGGAGTATTACCGCTATTACGCCGGGCTGGCCGACAAAATGGAAGGGCACGTGCTGGCGATCGACAAGCCGGATATGGAAACCTGGGTGCGTCGTGAACCGGTCGGGGTGGTTGCCGCGGTGATCCCGTGGAACAGCCAGCTGTTTCTGTCGGCGGTGAAGATTGGCCCGGCGATCGCCGCAGGCTGTACGCTGGTGGTGAAGGCCTCCGAGGCCGCGCCGGCGCCGCTGCTGGCCTTTGCCCGCCTGATCGATCAGGCCGGATTTCCGCCCGGGGTGTGCAATGTGATCACCGGCTTTGCCGAGCGCTGCGCGGCGCCGCTGACGCGCCACCCGAAGGTGGACCGCATCGCCTTTACCGGCGGCGCGGAAACCGCACGCCATATCGTGCGCAACAGCGCCGAAAATCTGGCCAGCACCTCGCTGGAGCTGGGCGGCAAATCGCCGTTTATCGTCTTTGACGACGCCGACCTCGACAGCGCCGCCAACGCGCAGGTGGCGGCGATTTTCTCGGCCTCCGGCCAGAGCTGCGTCGCCGGCTCGCGCCTGCTGGTGGCGGAGAGTGTCAAGGAGGCGCTGCTGGAGCGGCTGGTGGCGAAGGTGCGCGAGATCGTCATCGGCTGTCCGCAGCAGCCGGAAACTCAGTTCGGCCCGCTGTGCACCGCGCGGCAGAAGGCGCTGATTGAACAGGTGGTCGAACGCTCGCTGGCGCAGGGCGCCCGGCGGCTGACCGCGTCGGCGCCCATCGACGGTCCCGGCTTTTACTACCCGCCGACCATCCTGGACTGCAGCGGCTGCCCGCAGGCGGAGAGCGTCACGCGGGAGCTGTTCGGCCCGGTGCTGTCGGTGCTGAGCTTCCGCGATGAAGCCGAGGCGATCGCCCTGGCCAACGCCACGGAGTACGGGCTGGCGGCCGGCGTGTTTACGCAGAACCTGACCCGCGCCCACCGGGTGACCCGCCAGCTGCGCGCCGGCGTGGTGTGGCTCAATACCTACCGCGCGGTCTCGCCGCTGGCGCCGTTCGGCGGTTACGGCCAGTCCGGCTTCGGCCGCGAAGGCGGCATGGAGGCGGCGCTGGAGTACACCACCAGCAAAACCGTCTGGTTACGCACCAGCGATGCGCCCATCGACGACCCCTTCGTGATGCGCTAGCCGCCCGCTTCCCCTCCCGACTCCCGGGAGGGGCTGCCTTACCCTCTACCCGATAAAAACGATAACGGTGTAAACCGGAGGATGTCATGCGTTCTCAAACACAACCAAACAGCCTGATCGAGGATAAATCCATCGATTACGTGCCGGCCTCGGAGCGTCACGGCGAGGTAAAAAGCCTGTTCACCCTGTGGTTCTGCACCAATATCGCGCCGCTGGCGGTGGTGACCGGCGCCATCGCCACCCATACGTTCGGGCTGAATATTCTGTCGGCGATGACGGCGATTATCGCCGGGCATCTGTTCGGCGGCGTCTTTCTGGCGCTGACCTCGGCGCAGGGGCCGCAGGTGGGCATCCCGCAGATGGTGCAGAGCCGCGCCCAGTTCGGCCGCTACGGCTCGCTGCTGGTGATCGCCTTTACCACGGTGATTTACCTCGGCTTCTTTATCTCGAACATTACCCTGTCCGGCAAGGTGATCAACAATGTGCTGCCGGCGCTGCCGATCCCGTACGCCACGGTGCTGGGGGCGCTGCTGGCGACCGCCATCGGCGTGGTGGGCTACCGCTTTATCCATAAAATCAACAAGCTGGGCGCCTGGATTATGGGCGCGGCGCTGCTGATTGGCATGGTGGTGATGCTGACGCAGCCGCTGCCCGGCGATTTCTGGCTGCGCGGACGCTTTTCGTTCAGCGGCTGGTTTGCGACGTTTTGCATCGGCGCGGTCTGGCAGATCAGTTTCTCGCCGTATACCTCGGACTATTCCCGCTACCTGCCCGCCGAGGTGGGGATCCGGCGGCCGTTCCTCTATACCTGGCTGGGGGCCTGCAGCGGCACCATTCTGGCGTTTCTGTTCGGCATGCTGGCGGTCAATCTGGTGGGCGGCAACGTCGAGGCGATGGCGGCGGTGCGCCAGGCTACCGGCTGGCTGGGGCCGGTGCTGATGGTGCTGTTCCTGGTCAATATCATCTGCCATAACGGCATGAATCTCTACGGCGCGGTGCTGTCGCTGATCACCGCGGTGCAGACCTTTATGCCGCGCTGGCAGCCCGACGCCCGGGTGCGGGTGCTGTTTTCCACGCTGGTGCTGGCGGGGTCGGTGCTGGTGGCGCTGGCGGCGTCGGCCAATTTCGTCAGCTTCTTTATCAATCTGATCCTGGCGCTGATCGCGGTGCTGATCCCGTGGTGCATGATTAACCTGATCGATTTTTATCTGATCAGCCGGCAGCGCTACGATATCGAGGCGATTTTCCGCGCCGACGGCGGCCGTTACGGCCTGCTGAACGGGCGGGTGCTGGCGGTGTACTTCGCCGGCATCGTGGTGCAGCTGCCCTTTATGGAAAACGCCTTTTTCAGCGGGCCATACTCGCAGCTGGTGCCCGGCGCGGATATCTCCTGGGTGATCAGCCTGGTGGTGACCGGGCTGCTGTATCCGCTGTGCTGCCGGCGCAGCGATCTGCGCCTGGCGGCCGCGCCGCGCGAATAGCGGGCGGCAGCGCCGGGCGCTACAGCCCCGGCGCTTTCCACAGCGAGGTTGTCAGGCCGTGGTCCACCAGCGTCAGCTGGTCGGCATATACTTCCCGCCAGTTCTCCGTTTGCTGCTGATAGAGCGCATGATGCGCCTCGTTGGGTTGATACTGGCACTCCCAGCGCACCAGACGTTCGCCGGTGGCCGCCAGGTCGTCAAACAGCCCGGCGCCGACGCCGGCGGCGATGGCGCAGCCCAGCGCGGTGGCCTCTTTCACCACCGGCACCCGCACCGGCAGCCCGGTGACGTCGCTGAGGATCTGGCTCCATAGCTTGCCTTTCGCGCCGCCGCCGGCAAACACCAGCGCCGGCGGCTGAACGCCGGAAAACTGTGCGATCTGCGCCAGATTGCAGGCGGCGACGATCGCCGCGTTCTCCTCCAGCGCACGGAACAGCGTCTGCTTGTTACAGCGCTGCGGATCCAGCGACATATTGATAAAGGAGGGCGCCGCGTGATACCAGCTTTTAAAATGCATGGCGTCGGAAAAGATCGGCATCACGCCGTAGGCGCCGGGGGCACCCGCGCCGCCATCTCTTCCAGCAGCGTATAGGCGTCGACCCCCAGCCGCTCGGCCAGCAGCTTTTCCTCGGCGCAGAAGGCGTCGCGGAACCAGCGCATGGTCAGGCCGGTGAAGAAGCTGATCGCTTCGGCCTGCGCCATACCGGGGATCACGTGCGGGTTAATGCGGATATTCATCGCCGGATCGGTCTGCGGCTGCGGCAGATTGACGATCTGCTGCCAGAAGGTGCCGCCCAGCACCGCGGTCTGTCCGGCCTGCACCACGCCCAGCCCCAGACAGCCGAGCTGCACGTCGCCGCCGCCCATCACCACCGGCGTGCCGGCCGCCAGGCCGCATTGCCGCGCGGCCGTGTCGGTGACGCGCCCCAGCAGGCTGCCGGTCTCTTTGACCGGCGACAGCAGGTCGGCGCGCAGGCCGGCCATATCCAGCAGCGCCGGCCGCCAGTCGCGGCGGGTCAGATCCAGCATGCCGGTGGTGCCGGCGTTGGAGGGATCCACCGCCAGTTCGCCGCTGAGCCGGTTGGCCAGCCAGTCGCTGATCATGGTCATCGTCGCCGCCCGGCGGTAGATATCCGGGCGATGGTGCGCCAGCCACAGCAGGCGCGGCATGGCGCTCAGCGCCAGCGTCTGGCCGGAGTAGCTGTAGACTTCCTGCTCAAACTGATGGTTATGCAGCTCTTTCAGCTCGCTCACCTCGCGGCTGGCGCGGGCGTCGACGTTGGCGCAGGCCCAGATGGCGTCGCCGTTGCGGTCGTACAGGACGATGCCCTCGCGCATTGAGCAGCAGGCGACGGCGCGGATATCGCCCGGCCCGGCGTCGGCGCGTTCAAGCGCCTGCTGAATACAGCGGCAGGTGAGCCGCCAGTTATCGGTCAGATCGAACTCCATGGAGCCGGGCACGTCCGGCAGCGCCAGATGGCGCCACTCCGCCTGTCCGTAAGCGATTTGTTGGCCCGCCAGATCGAAAATCACCGCCCGGATGCTGCCGGTCCCTGCGTCTAATGCCATCAACAAGTTGCGCATAATTCACACTCTTCGCCCGCCAGATCTTAACTATAGATGGCGTTGGCGGCCGGCGCGGGGGCGCAGGCGGGGGCGCGCTGACAGAACTGTGAGGTGCGCTGCAAAATCGGCGCGGCGCGGCGGCAATTGCGGCGCGGACGCCTAGGATTGGGGAATCACCCCGCGCACTTTAAGGAGCCGTTATGCACGTCACGCTGGTGGAAATCAATGTAAAGCCGGATAAGGTGGAGGAATTTATCGAGGTGTTTCGCGCCAACCATCTGGGGGCGATCGCCGAGCCGGGCAATCTGCGTTTTGACGTGTTGCAGGATGAAACCATTCCGACGCGTTTCTATATTTACGAGGCCTACCGCGACCAGCAGGCGGTGGATGCGCATAAGCAAACGCCGCACTATCTGCAGTGTGTGGAACGGCTGGAGACGCTGATGACCGGCCCGCGCAAGAAAACCACCTTTATTGGCCTGATGCCGGCTTAAAAGAATGGGCAGCCGCACGCGGCTGCCCGTATCAGGTTAACGCTGGCTGGCGTAATGCGGCGAGCGCGGCCCATACAGGATGGCGCCGTCACGACCGGCGGACAGCAGGCGGGTATTGGCGATAGCGCCGATATCATAGCCTTTGTCGCTGAGCGTATTGGCGATTTGCGAGATGGCCGCGCTGATCACCATACTGAGCAGACCGCCGCCGTTGTTATTGTTGTTTTCGCTGCTGGAGGCCGTTGCGCCGCCAGACCACAGCAGCTTGCCGGAACGCAGGTCGAGCAGGCGTGCTTTCACGGTCACGCGAGTTTCGCTGTCGATCACCTTATAGCTGGTGCCGTACTGCGCAATATCCAGATACAGCACCGCGTCGGCGCCGAAGATCTGATGCAGCTTCGGCAGACTGACGGTGCGGATATCGTTGGCGTTGCTCAGACCGTTTTGCTGGAAGGTTTCTTCAACGACCGCGACCGGGAAGACGTAATAGCCGGCTTCGGCCAGCGGCAGGGTGGCGGTGGACAGCACGCTGTGGCTGGCCTTGACGTCCGGCGACAGGTTGACCGGCGGCGGCACCAGAATCGATTTTGGTTTGCTTTCGTGAAACGCCGTATAGTCATACGGCGCTTTCTTGGCGCAGCCGCTTAGCAGCAGCACCGCCGTCGCGGCAATTAAACCGAGTATCCGTTTCATTTAAAACTCCCTTTATCCTTGGCCATCAGGAAATCCATAAACTGGGCGGACTCCGGGAACAGACGTTTTTCCGTATTGAATTCGGCGAAAGCCTGATCCGGGCGGCCGCTTTTGGCATACAGCAGGCCCAGCTGCGCATGCAAACCGGGCGGCACCGCTTTATTTTTGGCGCGCGAGGTTTCAATGGTCTGATTTAATGCGGTAATTTGCTGCTCAGAACTAACGCCATCCTGTTGATAGTACTGATAAACTGTAGTCTGATAATTATCCCAATTGTACAGCGTTTTTGGCGCAGCGCAGCCGGCCAGCAGGGTTGCCGCCAGCAGCACCCCGCTTATATTTTTTATGGTCATGATTTTGTACTAATCCGTTAGTGGGTTGGGCGCCATGCGCCGTTTTCAATCGCCGTCACCAAATTATTTACCGCTTCGCGTACCGCTAAATCCAGCACCTTGCCGTTCAGGGTTGAATCGTAGCTGGCGGTGCCGCCAAAACCGATGATCTCACGGTTCGACAGGCTGTATTCGCCGGCGCCCTGGGTGGAGTAAACCACTTCGGAAGTCTGAACGTTAACAACATTCAGGTTTACCTTGGCGTACGCAACCTGCGATTTACCCCGGCCGAGAATGCCCCACAGCTGGTGGTCGCCCACTTCCTTGCGACCAAATTCGGTTACGTCGCCGGTGATTACGTAGTTGGCGCCTTTCAGCGTCTGTTTTTGTCCTTTCAGGCCGGCTTCGGTCTTCAGTTCATCCATATTGGCGCGATCGAGCACGTTAAAACGGCCGGTCTGCTGCAGGTGAGTGATCAGAATGGTTTTCGACTGATTGCCCAGGCGATCGACGCCATCGGAGAAGATGCCGTTCATATAGCTGGAACGGTTATCAAACTTACCGACGGCGATCGGGCTGCGCGGGCCTTGGTATTGGCTCTGGTAGGATGCGACTTTCGGCACTTCCAGCGAACGGGACGATTCCGTTGCGCAGCCGGTCAACAGCGTGACGGAAAGGGCAAGAGAACCCAGTACGAGTGATTTTTTCATGTAAATGAAATCTCTCCTTGATGATAAAGATACGGCAACTTTGCCAATAATAAATGTCGGAAAATCCGGCGGTTGCCGGCTTTCAACGCGCGCATTCTAGCAGAAGCGGCGGGGCGTTAATCGCTGGAATAACGTTTATGAATGAAATAAATCCCTTCACCTATTTATGGTTATGCGTTATGTTGAAGTGAATTAGGTAACACTATCAACTAAATTTACGCTGCAATAAACGTGTCTGGGGAAGAAAATACGATGGAGATCCGGGAATTCAGGGCGCTGTCGCGCCGTCTGGTGCGTGAACTGGGGATGTTGAACAAGCAGAGCAACGGTTCGCGCTTTTCGCCGCTGCAGATTCACCTGATGATTGAAATCAAGGCGCAGCCGCTGGGGGTGATGGAGCTGGCCGCCAAACTGTGTATCGATAAGGCCAGCGCCAGCCGGGCGCTGCGCTCGCTGGTCAGCGCGGAGATGATTGAGACGGTGGAGCACCCGCATGATAAACGCCACAGCCTGCACCGCCTGACCAAACAGGGGAAACGCACCCTGGCGCTGATCGACAGCGACGCCGATAACTTTATGCAGGAGGCGCTGGCGCAGCTGGATGATGATGAGCGGGCGGCGACGGTGGCGATGATGCGCAAGTTCAGCGGCGCGCTGGCCGGCGCGCGCAAGCAGCGGCAGGCGCAGCTGCGGGTGCGGCCAATCTGCGCCGCAGACGATGCGGCGATGGCGCAGGTGATCCGCGACTGTTTTCGTGAATACGGCATGGACACCATGGAGGGCGTCAGCCTGCACGATCCGGATCTGGATCGGCTGACGGAGGTTTACCGCCGCAGCGGCGGCCATTACTGGGTGGTGGAGCTGCAGGGGCAAGTGGTGGGGGGCGCAGGCATTGCGCCGCTGGCCGGCGAAGAGGCGGATTACTGCGAGCTGCAGAAACTGTTCTTCAAACCGGAAATCCGCGGGCTGGGGATGGCGCGCTATATGGTGGTGCAGGCGATGCGTACGGCGCGGGCGGCTGGGTACCGCTACTGCTATCTGGAAACTACCGAACAGCTGAAAGAAGCGCTCGGGCTGTATCAGTCGCTGGGCTTTACGCTGCTCAGCGAGCGGCGCGGCGACACCGGCCACCACGGCTGTCCTATCTATATGCTGAAGCCGCTGTAAGGCCGTACCTTCCCGCAGCAACGCAAAAGGCGGCTTACGCCGCCTCTTTGCATCTCAGACTCTGACGATTAGTTATAGATAATCGCGGTGCCGTGCATTTTGTTGTTACCGGTCGTCGAGGTGATCTGGAAGGATTTAGCCCCGGCTTTATCGGCTTCTGCCGCCAGTTTGTTTTCCAGGCTGGTCAGGTTGGTTGCGCCACCGGCGTTAACTACGCCGACTTTCTGCATATTTGCCGGCTGGCTGTCTACCAGTTCAGCGGCAAAGCTGCCGAATGATACGGTGGCAAGGGCAACGGCGGCGATGGTCATTTTCAGGCTTTTCATAATCTTCTTTCCTATCATAAGTTGAATATGG
Organism: Serratia rubidaea; assembly: GCA_901472405.1. Classification (GTDB taxonomy): domain Bacteria; phylum Pseudomonadota; class Gammaproteobacteria; order Enterobacterales; family Enterobacteriaceae; genus Serratia_B; species Serratia_B rubidaea. The sequence goes on from LR590463.1 coordinate 1,389,933, forward strand.
TTGTTGTTTCGCTGAGCGTTAAATTAATTAACGATCGATAATTTAATGTTAGTGTGACCCAGGTCACTTTGCAAGCATTTTTTTAATGTTCATTAATTAAATTGTTGCGGCCGTATTTCCGGCGGCCGGCGTGGTGCGGCATAAAATTCTTCAATATATTGTTATAAAAAGGTTTTCCCTGGCGCTGGCGACCTCTGGTGCCGTTGACCTCGCTGCGGTTCAGCGCGTGCGGCGTGGTAAATTGCCGTTCGGGGCGCTCGGTCATCGCCGCCGGCGCGGTTTTTTATCGCAACGACAGACTGCGACAGCGCAGTCATCCCGCCGTTGGCAACCGGGCGGGTATCGCTATCACAGGAAATTATTTTAGTTATTTCAATTGATTGTGCTTTTATAAGGGCGTATTAACAACAACGTTGATGTGAACGGCGGTATATAGATAACGTTCGATAACTAAATGTTAGTCGCTTCTCGACGTCGCCGCAATATTTTTTTATAATGAGCGTTAATTTAATTTGGCGGCGCTGACGCGGCGCGCAAGATGAGAGGGATTATGACTATCAAAGAAGAGGTTGCTGCGAAGAAAACCCGCGGCAGACCGAAACAGTTTGATCGCGACCTGGCACTCGACCGCGCACTGGAGCTGTTCTGGCGTCACGGCTATGACGCCACCTCGCTGTCCGATCTGGTTGAGGTGACCGGCGCCAAAGCGCCGACGCTGTATGCCGAATTCGGCAATAAAGAAGGGATGTTCCGCGCGGCGGTGGAGCGTTACCTGAGCAAGTACACCACCTGCACCAATCAGCTGCTGGAACAGCCGCTGCCGATCGCCGAAATCATCGACGCCTATGTGCGTTCTTCTGCCGAAGTGTTTACCGACCCGGAAACGCCGTCCGGCTGCTTTATGGTCTGCGCCTCCGCCGCGCTTTCTTCGTCATCGGACGAGGTGGCGCAGCTGCTGCTGCGCAAGCACCATGCGCAGGAAGCCAGCCTGAAGGCCTGCTTCGACCGTAAGGTACAGCAGGGGGAGCTGTTGGCGAAGACCGATACCGCGCTGCTGGCGAAGTATGTGATGTGCACCATTGAAGGCATGTCGGTGCAGGCGCGCGAAGGGGCGAGCCGCGCAGAGCTGCTGCGCCTGGTGGACACCCTGATGATGCTCTGGCCGCGTCTGAGCCAGGTGGGCAACCCGGTCTGACCCCGCCCTGCGCCGTTAGCGCGGGGAAAGCGCCATATGCAGCAGCGGGTAGGGGTTGCCCTGGCCGTCCCGCGGCGAACGCCCGGTCACCACAAAGCCGTAGCGCTGGTAGAAACCGACCGCCTGCGGGTTTTGCTCATTGACATCCAGCACCAGCCCGTCGCGGCGCGCCTGTACGTGGTCCAGCAGCGCGCTGCCGAGGCCTTTGCCGCGCTGTCCGGCGTCGATAAACAGCATCTCCACCTTATTGTCATCCAGCGCGATAAAGCCGGCGGCCTGCCCGGCGATCTCCGCCACCCAGACCTCGAGCGCCGGCAGATACTGCTCGACCAGCGGCTGCAGCTCCGTCAGCTGTTGTTCCCCGATAAAGTGATGGGTGGCGCGCACCGAACGCTGCCAGATCGCCACCAGCTGCGGATTATCCGCCGCAATACGCTCCCTGATTGTTATCATTTCCGTCTCCTGAGTTACACTGGTCTCACTATACGTTGAAATCCGCCGCAGCGAAAATAGCGGAAAAATTCGCGTACTCGCTGAATTTTTGAGACTTTTACGCGTGATTGTGCGCCGGAATGCGTTTTACACTGGCGAAAAGCAAAAATCCTTTTGTATCCTTTATGGTTGAAGCGTCAGCTTTGACGATTTTGGACAGTGCGCAGCGAGCCTATGCTGCGCCGTGACCCCTATTGAGGTGATATGAACGAGTCATATGTACTTGCTGAAGTCAGTAATGATAACCAGACGCTGACGGCGGTGGTTCAGCAAGATCACCGGGCTGCCTATTTTTATATTTATCCTGCCGACGCCTTCAGCGAGCGTTTTCAGGTGCGCGCCTGCTGGCTGCGCAATCTGGCGGCCGCGCCGCTGCAGGAAGACCGCGCCGCGCTGGAGATGGGACAGCCGCCGATGCTGGCCGCCGAGTTTTGCCGTAACCTGGAGGGCGAAGCGCCGCTGCAGCCGGACGGCCTGCAGGTTATCTGGAACGAAAGCGACGACGGCGCGGCGCTGTGGTATTACGGCCAACTGCTGGCGGTGATCCCCGGCTGGAGCCTGTATATCGACCATTCGGTGTGCTATTCGGCCAGCTGCATCAAAGAAAGCCCGCTGGCCTATCCGCTGGGTTCCGCCTCCACCAACACGCAATATGCGCAGGCCGAGGCCACCCGTCAGTTCTGGCGGCGCTGGCAGCGTGAAGAGGGCAACCCGTGGCCGAAAATGCAGAGCGAGTATATGGCGCGCTACGAACAGCATTTCGGCCCGTCGGTGAAGTATTACGCCATCGATCAGGGCAAGTGGCCGCCGATGGCGATCACTCAGCACGAGCGCGACGGCATCTACTATTTCCTCACCATGGGCGTCAGCATCCGGCCGATGCCGTGGATGGAGATTCTGTTTAACGACGATGCGTCCCTGTACCGGCGTATTGAGATGGGGATCGCCATCGACGGTCAGTACATGAACGAAGAGAACGCGGTGCAGATGGCCAGCGCGCTGGCCGGCGTGGCGCACGTGCCCTGGGCGCAGATCACCTGGTTCGGTGAAGGGCATACGCTGGCGTCGGAAGTGGCGCCGCAGGGCTATGAAGGCTACTTGCTGTCGTCGTCGTTTTATCCGCACCAGCAGTACCTGACGCTGCCGCCGCAGCAGGGCGACCCGGTCAATCTGCTGTGGGCCAGCCCGGTGTTCGCCGGCGAGCGCGAGCTGGCGCAGGCGACGCCGAACGGCGGCCATGAGCTGGTCAGCCGGCTGCGTGAGCAGGGCGTGGACCACATCTTCCGGCCGCGTCAGCCGCTGGCGTGAATCGGTTTTTCCACCTATTGGGCGAAGCATTATGCAATCAGCGTTGTTGATTATTGATGTGCAGAAGGGACTGTTTGTACCACCGCCGGCGGATGCCGACGCGGTGATTGAGCGTATTAACCAGCTGAGCGCGCGGGCGCGCCAGTCCGGCGTGCCGGTGATTTTTGTCCAGCACCAGACCGCCGACCAGGAACTGGCGCACGGCAGCGACGGCTGGCAGATTGAGCCGCGCCTGCAGGTGACGGACACGGATCTGCGGGTGGAAAAAACCACGCCGGATTCATTCCTGCGCACCAACCTGCAGGCGCTGCTGGAGCAGCATGGCGTAACGCAGCTGGTGATTTGCGGCTACTCCACGGAGTACTGCGTAGACAGCACCACGCGCCGCGCGGCCGGCCACGGCTATCCGGTCGTGTTGGCGGCGGATGCGCATACCAGCCATGACAAAGCGCACGCCAGCGGCGCATGGATCCGCAATCACCACAATGCGGCGCTGTCGAGTATGGAAAGTTTCGGCGTGCCGATCCGCGCCGTACCCGCGGCGGAGATTCAGTTCTGATCTAAAACGGAGCGCCGCCCGGCGCTCCGTTTTGCCTTACAGACCGCCGCGACGCGCCGCCACGTTGGCCAGCGCCGCCCAGTCCAGATCGCCCTCGCCGTGGGCGATCGCATCCAGAAAATTATCTTTCAGCACGCTGGCGAACGGCAGCGGCGTATGGCTGTTGCCGCCGGCCTCCAGCGCCAGCCCCACGTCTTTCATCCCCAGCGTCAGTTTAAAACCCGCCGGCTGATAGTTCTCCGCGGCGATCAGCGCACCGTAGCCCTGATAGGCGGGGCCGCAAACAGGGTGCCGGTCAGCATCTGCAGGTAATCCGCGCCGGACACGCCGTGGTTGCGCACCAGCGCGCTGCCTTCCGCCATCGCCTCAATGGCGCTCGCCAGCGTGAAGTTGGCGGCGATTTTAACGATATTGGCCTGCTCCGGCCGCTCGCCGAACGACCAGGTGCGCTGCCCCAGCACGTCGAGCAGCGGCTGCACCCGCGCCAGCAGCGCCGGGTCGCCGGCGGCCAGAATATTGAGCCGGCCGGCGGCGGCGACATCAGGGCGGCCGAGCACCGGCGCCGCCAGATAGCCGACGCCGTGCTGCTGATGCAGCGCCGCCAGCCGCTGCGCCAGCGCCACGGAAATGGTCGCCATATTGACGTGCGCCGCGCCGGGCTGCATCTGCGCCAGCAGGCCGCTGGTCACCACCACCTGCTCCAGCGCCGCGTCGTTGGCCAGCATGGTGAACAAGATATCGACCCCGGCCAGATCGGCGGGCTGCGCCGCCAGCTGTGCGCCGGCGTCGACCAGCGGTTGCGCCGCCTGCGGCGAACGGTTCCACACCGTCAGCGGGTAACCGGCCTGCAGCAGATTATGGGCCATGGCGCGGCCCATACCGCCCAGCCCGGCAAATCCGATTTTCATGATGCGCTCCTGTTGTGAAGTAATGGCTTAACCCTAGCGCAGCGCGGCGGGAACGCAACGCCGGCAATGTAACGCTTTCCTTCTGTGCAGCAGGGCGGCGCAGAGGCGCGCCGCCGGCAATATCAGCGGGCGTCGGTGATGGGGCGTTTCACCACCAGCAGGTAGGAGAGCGCGCCGATCAGGGTAAAGCAGGAGCACAGGGTCAGCGCCAGGCTGAACGAGTGGGTGGTATCGAGGATCCAGCCGGTCACTACCGGCGCAAACGAGGCGAAGATAAAGCTGGCGAAGTTCTGGATGCTGCCCACCGAGGCGGTCATGCGCGGGGTGACCGACACGTGGATCAGCCCCCAGCAGGAGGTGCCGGCGAAGTGGATGCAGAACAGCGCCATGCCGATCAGCGTCACCGCGCTGCTGGTGGTGGTGGCCTGCGCCACCACCGAGGTAAAGGCGGCGGACAGCAGCATGCCGGAGACGATGCACAGCTTGCGGCTTTTAACCGGCTCCATGCCGCGTCTGACCAGAAAATCGGTGACATAGCCATTGGACAGCATGCCGGCGGCGCCGAACAGAAACGGAATGGCGGCCAGCAGCCCGGTGCTTTTCAGATCCAGATGGTAGGTGGTCTGCAGGTAGCCGGGCAGCCAGGCGAGATACAGCCAGGCGGTGTAGTTGATGCCGCTAAAGCCGATCATCATGCCCCACATGGTGCGGTTTCTGAACAGCGCGCGCCACTCCTTAAAGCTCATCGGCTCGCGGCGGGCGCTGACGCTGCCGGCGTTGAGGTAGCTCTGCTCCTGGGTGCTGAGATCGACGTCCTGCCGGTTGCGTACAGCAGGTACCAGCCGATGGACAGGGCGATGCCAGCAGGCCGATGGTGATAAACATGCCGCGCCAGCCGAACACCAGCATCATGGCGGTCAGGATCGGCGGCTGATCGCCAGGCCAATGGTGGAGGCGGCGTTGAAAATGCCCATCGGCAATACCGCGCTGTTTGATATTGAACCAGTCATTGATCACCTTGACGCCGCACGGTTCATCGGCGCTTCGCCGATGCCCAGCCCGATGCGCACCCAGATAAACTGGTAAAGTTCTGGATCATGCCCGACAGCGTCTGGAACAGCGACCAGACGAACATGCCGAGGCCCAGCATAATACGCGGCCCCTTGCGGTCCAGCAGCGGGCCGCAGGGCAGCTGGGCGAGGCCGTAGGCCAGCGAAAAGGCAGACAGCAGCAGGCCGATTTCCGTGCCGCTCAGCCCCATCTCATCGCGGATGGTGGAGTTGGCGACCGACAGCGAACTGCGGTCGAGAAAGTTTGATGATGGCGGCTAAAAACAGCAGCAGCATCGCGGTGGTCTGAATTTTTTTAAGGCGTGCGGAGCGCACCAGCGCGCCGTCGGGAGGCATAGGAACGATCGTGTCGGCCGCGTCCGGCTCGGCGGCCGTCGGGCGGGGGGCGGTATGCGTTTTTTCCATCATTGTCTCCAGAATTCCACGTTAATAATATTTATCGTTGGGGGATAGCCCGGGATGCAGGGAAGGCCAGCGTTGGCCGTTAATCAGCCTAAATGGCGCGTTTCGCCGCCGAATCCGGGGCGTGCGGGTTCCGTGCGGCAGATAGGCTTTTCCCGTTTTTTATCGGTTTTTTATTACCGGATGGGCGTCAGGAGGCGGGGCGGGCGAGGGAGCGAATCATCGACTGTTTGGCGCTGTCGAGATGGCGGTGCAGCGCGTGGGTGGCCTGCTGGTCGTTGCGGCAGATCAGCGCGCTGAGGATCGCCATATGCTCCTCGATGGCGATGATATTGCGCTGCTTGAGATCGCGGGCGTCCCACTGATAGTGGAAGTGGAAAATCACCGAGATAATCTCCAGCGACTGGTTGAAAAACGGGTTATTGGCGGCGGAGAGGATCAGGCGATGGAAGTCGCTGTCCAGCGCGGAAAACTGCCGGTAGTGCTGGCTGATGGTGTCGCGCAGCTCCCGGTGGCGGCGCAGCAGCTCCCTGGCCTGCAGCCAGCGCGCGTCGCCGGCCGGCAGGTTGAGAAAGCGCGACAGCGCATGGGTTTCCAGGATCTGGCGCAGTTCGAACAGCTGTTCGGCATACTGGCGGTCGAAGGTTTTCAGGCACCACTGCCCGCGTTTGACGTTGTCGAGCAGCCGGTAGCGGCTCAGGCGCAGCAAAAACTCCCGCACCACCACCGGGCTGACGTTCATCTGACGCGCCAGCTGCAGCTCGCTGAAACTGTCGCCGGCGCGCAGCTGCTGCTGGTTAATCAGCTGAAAGAACGCCTGCTCGAAGCGCTCACTCTGCGCAACCGGCGACTGCTCGCGGCAGTCGAACCCCTCCTCCTGCTGCGGCAGGCGCACGATGGCGTAGCCGCCGTCCTGCGGCGCCAGCACGCCGCTCTGCTGGAAGTGCGCCAGCGCGTGGCGCACCGTGGTGCGGCTGATATTGTACATCTCGGCCAGTGCGGCCTGGGAGGGCAGCGGTGAGCTCAGGTGCCCCTGAATCATGCCGTCAATCATCTGATTGATCACCGTCTGCCGCAGGTTTTGCGTTCTGCTCATCACGTCCCTCTGCGGTTTTTTCTGGCATTTAAAACCAATTTAAAACGGTTTATTTGGCGATGAATCACACTTCGACAGGGGAAAAGCGCGACGCGGGCGTTTTTTATTGAATAACAAACGCCAGATCACGGGAGGAATCATCATGAGCACAATGAACACACTGATTTGTCAGCAGCCGAAGCAGCTGGTTTATCAACAGCGACCGGTGCCGACCGCCGCAGCGGGCGAGGCGCTGTTGCAGATACATACCGTCGGCATCTGCGGCACCGATATTCACGCCTGGGCGGGCAATCAGCCATTTTTCGCCTACCCGCGGGTACTGGGCCATGAAATCTGCGGCCATATCGTCGGCCTGGGCGACGGCGTCGCCGGCTGGCGGGTCGGGCAGCGGGTGGCGGTGATGCCTTACCTGTTCTGCGGCGGCTGCGCCGCCTGCCAGAGCGGCCGCGGCAACTGCTGCGAAAATATTTCGGTGATCGGCGTGCATCAGGACGGCGGTTTTTGTGAATACCTCAGCGTGCCGGTCAGCAACCTGCTGGCGGTTGACGATCTGGCGCCGGAAAGCGCCGCGCTGATTGAACCGTTCGCCATCAGCGCCCATGCGGTGCGGCGCGCGGCGGTGACGCCGGGCGATCAACTGCTGGTGGTCGGCGCCGGGCCGATCGGGCTGGGCGTGGCGGCGATCGCCCGCGCCGACGGCGCGCAGGTGGTGGTGGCCGATACCAGCGCGGAACGCCGCGCCCATGCGGCGCAGGTGCTGGAGGTGGCGACGCTGGACCCGGCGGACGCCGGTTTCGACGCCGCGCTGCGCGCACAGTTTTCCGGCATGCTGGCGGCCAAGGTGATCGACGCCACCGGCAACCGGCTGGCGATGAATCACTGCGTCAACCTGATTCGCCACGGCGGCAGCATCGTGTTCGTCGGGCTGTTTAAAGGGGAGTTCAGCATCGACGACCCGGAATTTCACAAAAAAGAGACCACCCTGATGGGCAGCCGCAACGCGACGCATGAAGACTTCGCCAAAGTCGGCCGGCTGATGGCGGCGGGCAAAATCAGCGCCGGGATGATGCTGTCGCACCACTTTGCCTTTGATACTCTGGCCGAGCGCTATGAGCGCGACGTTATCAACAACCGCGCGCTGATCAAGGGGGTGATCCACTTCCGCTGAGCGCGCCGTTTTTCGCCCGGCCGGCCGGCGAGATATCACACCGCCGTCACCTCCCCGCCATCAAACCATCATCCCAGTGTCATAAATTTATCCCTAAATAGGTGCCCATCACCCATCGCCAACCTAATGAGATACGGCATATGGCTCAGGCACTATTAAAACTGGCACCGAGCGACTTCCCGCCCGTGCAGACCCGTACGCGTCGCAAAGTTCTGGAAGTGAAAGGATTGGGCAAAGCCTATAAGGCGCAGCAGCGTGTGCTGGACGATATCAACTTTTCTCTGCACGCCGGTGAGTTTGTGGCGGTGATCGGCCGCTCCGGCGCCGGTAAATCGACCCTGCTGCATACCCTGAACGGCACCATTCCTTCCAGCTGCGGCGAGATGCTGCATATCGACCCGCAGGGTGCGGCGCAGGATATCGCCCAGCTGTCGGCGCGAGAGATGCGCAGCTGGCGCGCCCGCTGCGGCATGATTTTCCAGGATTTTTGCCTGGTGCCGCGGCTGGACGTGATCACCAACGTGCTGCTGGGACGGCTCAGCCACACCTCGACGCTGAAATCGTTCTTCAAGATCTTCGACGATGCCGACCGGGCGCGCGCTATCGAGCTGCTGCAGTGGCTCAATATGCTGCCGCACGCCCTGCAGCGGGCGGAAAACCTGTCCGGCGGCCAGATGCAGCGCGTGGCGATCTGTCGCGCACTGATGCAGAACCCGCAGATCCTGCTGGCGGATGAGCCGGTGGCGTCGCTGGATCCGAAAAACACCCGGCGCATCATGGACGCGCTGCACAAAGTGAGCGAAGACGGCATCGCGGTAATGGTCAACCTGCACTCGGTCGAACTGGTGCAAGAGTACTGCGGGCGAGTGATCGGCATCGCTCAGGGAAAAATTATTTTTGACGGCCATCCGTCGCAGCTCGATGAGCAGATTCTGCACCAGCTGTACGGCGAGGAAGCGAGCCAGATCCATTGATCGCCGGAGAGCGGCGGGTACGTTTTTACCGTGATTTTTACACACACAGGGCATGAGATGATGAAAAAAATAGCGATTCTGAGCGCGCTGATCAGCGGCGTACTGATGGCCGGCAGCGCGGCGGCGGCGGATGCGCCCAAAGAGCTGAATATGGGCATTCTCGGCGGGCAGAACGCCACCCAGCAGATCGGCGATAACCAGTGCGTGAAGCAGTTTTTTGATAAAGAGCTGGGCGTGGACACCAAACTGCGCAACTCCTCCGACTATTCCGGCGTGATCCAGGGGCTGCTTGGCGCAAGATCGATATGGTGCTGAGCATGTCGCCGGCGTCGTTCGCCTCGGTGCATATCAAGGATCCGCAGGCGGTGGATCTGGTGGGGATCGCGGTGGATGACGCTGATAACTCGCGCGGTTACCACTCGGTGGTGATCGTCAAGGCCGACAGCCCGTATAAGAAGCTGGAGGATCTGAAGGGGAAATCCTTTGGCTTTGCCGATCCGGACTCCACTTCCGGCTTCCTGATGCCGGACCACGACTTTAAAAAGCAGTTCGGCGGCAACGCGGACAACAAATATAACGGTTACTTCTCCAACGTGACCTTCTCCGGCGGCCACGAGCAGGACATTCTCGGCGTGGTGAACGGCCAGTTTGACGGCGCGGTGACCTGGACCTCGATGATCGGCGACTACAACAGCGGCTATACCAGCGGCGCCTTTACCCGCCTGATCCGCATGGACCAGCCGGATCTGATGAAGAAGATCCGCATTATCTGGCAGTCGCCGCTGATCCCGAACGGTCCGATCCTGGTGCGCAGCGCGCTGCCGGCGGAGTTCAAAACCAAACTGGTCGCCGCCATCAAGAAGCTGGATAAAGAGGATCACGCCTGCTTTGTGAAGGCGCTGGGCGGCAAGCAGCATATCGAAGACACCACGCTGGCGGAGTATCAGCCGGTGATCGACCTCAAACGCGCGCTGGCGAAAGGCGAGCGCTGATCTTCTCCCACCGTCCGGCGCCGATCGCGCGCCGGGCGATCGTGTTGTTGATGACGGATGGACCTCCACGTTGAATACCGATTTTACGCATTATTACCAGCGGATCCGCAGCAAGCAGAAGCGTGAAACGCTGCTTTGGTCGCTGCTGCTGGCGGGGCTGTATCTCGGCGCCGGCACGCTGGCCGAGTTCAATTTGCATACCGTCTGGGTGTCGTTGCCCAACTTCTTCGATTATCTGGCGGAAACCGTGCCGGTGCTGCACTGGCGGCTGCTGTTTGCCGACGGCCATACCGAAGGGTCGCTGGCGTACTGGGGCTACCGGCTGCATATCCAGCTGCCGCTGCTGTGGGAGACCCTGCAGCTGGCGCTGGCGGCGACCCTGTGCTCGGTGCTGGTGGCGGGCGTGTTGGCGTTTCTGGCGGCAAACAATACCCACAGCCCGGCGTGGCTGCGCTTTGCCATCCGCACGCTGGTGGCCTTTCTGCGCACCATGCCGGAGCTGGCCTGGGCGGTGATGTTCGTGATGGCGTTCGGCATCGGGGCGATCCCCGGTTTTCTGGCGCTGGCGCTGCACACCGTCGGCAGCCTGACCAAGCTGTTCTATGAGGCGCTGGAAACCGCGTCGTCGAAGCCGGTGCGCGGCCTGGCCGCCTGCGGCGCCACGCCGCTGCAGCGGATGCGCTTCGGCCTGTGGCCGCAGGTGAAGCCGGTGTTTATGTCCTACAGCTTTATGCGGCTGGAGATCAACTTCCGTCAGTCGACCATTCTTGGGCTGGTGGGGGCGGGCGGCATCGGTCAGGAGCTGATGACCAATATCAAACTGGACCGTTACGATCAGGTCAGCATGACGCTGCTGCTGATTATCGTGGTGGTGTCGCTGCTGGATTACAGCTCCGGCAAACTGCGTCAACGCGTGGTGGAGGGCGGAAAATAATGTTCGAACAAACGGTAAGTGCAGAACGGCTGCACACGCTGCGCCAGCAGCACCGGGAAATATTCAGCCAGCAGCGGCGCTATTTGCGCACCCTGGCGCTGATCGGCGCGGCCTTTGTGCTGTACTACCTGCTGTTTTTCCACTTCTTCGGCATCGCCTGGCCGCAGCTGCTCACCGGCTGCCAGCAGCTTGGCCGCTACTTTATGCGCATGTTCGTCTGGCATGATTTTCTCAACTGGCCGTTCGGCTACTACTTCCAGCAGATCTTTATCACCCTGGGCATTGTGTTCGCCGGCACGCTTACCGCGTCGCTGATCGCGCTGCCGCTGTCGTTCTTTGCCGCGCGCAACGTGATGGCCACGCCGCTGCTGCGGCCGCTTGCCGCCGTGGTGCGCCGGCTGCTGGACGTGCTGCGCGGCATCGATATGGCGATCTGGGGGCTGATCTTTGTTCGCGCGGTAGGCATGGGGCCGCTGGCCGGGGTGCTGGCGATCGTGATGCAGGACGTCGGGCTGCTGGGCAAACTGTATGCCGAAGGGCACGAGGCGGTGGAGAAGTCGCCGGGGCGCGGGCTGACGGCGGTGGGGGCCAACGGCCTGCAGAAGCACCGTTTCGGCATCTTCACCCAGTCTTTCCCCACCTTCCTGGCGCTGAGCCTGTACCAGATTGAGTCCAACACCCGCTCGGCGGCGGTGCTCGGCTTTGTCGGCGCCGGCGGCATCGGCCTGGTGTACGCGGAGAATATGCGGCTGTGGAACTGGGACGTGGTGATGTTTATCACCCTGGTGCTGGTGGCGGTGGTGATGACGATGGATAAAATCTCCTCGCTGCTGCGCAATAAATATATTATCGGCGAAGATATCCCGCTGTATCAGGCGAAACGCCAAATCGATTGAGAAACCGCGCGCCTGTCCCTATACTGCCGCACTTGATTCTGACGTGCGGCAGTGCTTACCCGCCGCACGTCATCCGCTTCCCCCGCATAAAGGCAATGCCATGATTAACAATGACGTCCTGCGCAGCGTGCGTTACATGCTGAAAATCAACGACGTAAAAATGGCGGAAATCGCCAAACTGGACGATTTCGACGTTGACGTCGCGGCGATGGGCGCTTACATCATCAAGGAAGGCGAACCGGGCTTCCAGAAGTGCCCGGATGAGGTGATGGGGCATTTCCTCAACGGCCTGGTGTACTTCAAACGCGGCAAGGACGATAAGTTTCCTGCGCCGCCGCTGGAGCTGCCGATCACCAATAACCTGGTGCTGAAGAAGCTGCGCGTGGCGTTTGAACTGAAGGACGTCGACCTGTTCCAGATCTTCACCGCGGTGGACTTCCGCATCTCCAAGCCGGAGCTGAGCGCGCTGTTCCGCAAGCCGGGCACCAAAAACTACCGCCCGTGCGGCGACCAGATGCTGCGTTACTTCCTGAAGGGACTGGCGCAGCGGGTGCGCGGCGAATAACGCGCGGCGGATAGCCGGGTTAACAGGCGCCTCCTGCGGGAGGCGCTTTTTTTTGCGGCGTACTAGTTGAGCGGTTGCAGATGGCGCAGTTCAATGTAGCCGCGGGTGTTGCCCATCGGCGGCTGGTTGGCGGCGTCATAGACCGCGACCTGCAGCCAGTCGGCGTTGACCTGCCGGATTTGCACCAGCGGCCGGTCGCCGGAAAGCTGGGCGACGGCTTCGGCGTTGCTATCGGGCGCCGCTCTGAGCACGACGGCGGCGGCGTTTTCTTTCAGCTGATAGCTGAGCAGCCAAGGGTAGGACTGGCAGCCGCTTTGCTTTTCCAGCTGTTCAATATCGAAAGGCTGCGGCGCTTGCGGCGTGAAAACGGCCTGCTGCGCCTCATAAAAGTCCAGGCCGCACTCGTTATACGCGGTGGACTCGTCAACCTTCAGCGTACCGTAATACTCCACGTGCCCCTGGCGCTGGGCGACAAACTCCGGGTGGTCCTGCTGCAGTCGTTTGAGGTCAAGCGCGGGATGGCGCAGGTTGATCACCTTCCCCTTGGCGGCCGATGCGGCATCCGGGAAGAAGCGGTAGGTCAGCTGCGGCTGATTGACGTCGTTATGCCAGATCGGCAGCCAGTAGGCCTGCAGCACGCCGTTGAAGGTCTGCGGGTTGGCCAGCGCCGGCTGCACGCTGAGCGACAGCAGCAGGGTGAGCATCAGTGCTTTAATCATAATCCCTCCTGGTTATGGCAGGCAGCAGAATAGCAAGACTTGATCGTCACGCTGAAGTTATTTATGCCCTTGCTGGTGATGAAATTTTTCAGCTCGATAAGTTTTCTGACGCTGCTGCCGACAAAGTCCACCCCGCGGGAGGTGCCGATCAGCAGGCATCCGTCGGTATCGCGCGGATAGTTGCCGTTGTGGATTAATATTTTGCGGGATTCCGGCACGATCGCATTAAACAGCAGCGGCACCGGGTTATAAGGCCTGACCGTAGGGATATGGCTGTTGTGCCATTTTAGTGAATAGTTTCCCTCGGGAATTCTTTTCCGTTGGTTGGGCGTCTGAGTATCCGGCCCGGGTCTTTCCAAGAAATATCCTTTAATAGAGCTGCCGGTGATCTCATACTTGCTCACCGTTGAGTTATCCGTTTGCCAGAGCCGGGTAATGATAATGTTATGCTTCGCCATGATTGATATCCTTATTTTATATTATTTTTCCTGTGGAATAATTATTCCTGCTGACCGTCGCTGATTTAAGTGTTTGGTTACTATAGCAGTGAAGCAGGTGCTGAATAAATGGTGGGGGTAAGCAAAGCTGAATATAATGATGATTTTCGTACTTTTCTGTTAACTATTTATATTTCAACTGATACTTTTATTTTTTATATTTTAATTGGATGAATTAAACGGGAGACATGCTGTTGCTATTTATCCGTGCGCTGGTAATCGAGGGTGTTAAATTAAAAATGCTTTTTTAATTAATAAATAGCGCGCTGAAGTGGACGGCATAAATCGGTGGATAACGCTCAGCCAATGCATGAATACCAGAAAGATAAGCGTTCTCTGCACCTTTTTTGTTCAGCGTCTGCGCGCCGCTGGTGCGCGTTTTTGCACTGCCGGTGGGTAATCGATCATTAATCATTTAAAATCAGTCAAATAAAAAACTGGCACGGGCGTTGCTGTGCTGGATCCAATCTTGTGTACTAGATGGAATTCAGCCGATGACCCAGCCCGTTAAGCAACACGGATTCACCCTCAGCGAGTGGCAGCGCTACTACCAGACGCAGCCGGCGGCGGAGCGCATCGCCTGCGTCGCCGCCACGCTTTCTCAACTTTTGGCCACCCTCGATCGCAACGACACCGCCTGGATCTATCTGCCCGACGCGCGGCAGTGTGAAGCGCAGTATCAGCAGCTGGCGCAGCGTCTGGCGGCGGTGGCGGGGGACCTCAGCCGCCTGCCGCTGTTCGGCGTGCCGTTTTCGGTCAAGGACAATATTGACGTCGGCGGCTGGCCCACCACCGCCGCCTGCCCGGCGTTCGCCTATCAGGCCGACGAGGACGCCACGGTGGTCGCCAGGCTGCGCGCCGCCGGCGCCATCGTCATCGGTAAAACCAATCTCGACCAGTTCGCCACCGGCCTGGTGGGCACCCGCTCGCCGTATGGCGCGGTGGCAAACAGTTTCAACCCGCAGTACGTCAGCGGCGGCTCCAGCTCCGGCTCGGCGTCGGTGGTGGCGCGCGGGCTGACGCCGTTTGCGCTCGGCACCGATACCGCCGGCTCCGGCCGGGTACCGGCGGGCTTTAACCATATCGTCGGTTTAAAACCGACCAAGGGCTGGCTGTCGGGCCGCGGCGTGGTGCCGGCCTGCCGCCTGAATGACAGCGTCTCGATCTTTGCGCTGACGGTGGCCGATGCCGCCTGCGTCGCCGAACTGGCCGGCGGCTATGACGCCGACGACGCCTATTCACGTACCCATCCGCAGATGACGCCGGCGGATCTGCCGGCCGCGCCGCGCTTTGCGGTGCCGGATACGCTGTCGTTCTGCGGCGACCAGCAGGCGGAGCAGGCGTTTCAGACGGCGCTGGCGCAGCTGCGGGAGGGCGGCGCGCAGTTGGAAACGATCGACTTCACCCCGTTCCGCCAGCTGGCGCAGCAGCTGTATGAGGGGCCGTGGGTGGCGGAACGCACCGTTGCGGTGGCGGGCATGCTTAGCGATAACCCCGAGGCGATGGACCCGGTGGTGCGCGCTATCGTCGGCAACGGGCTGAACTACAGCGCCTGCGACGCCTACCGCGCGGAATACCTGCGCGCCGAGCTGACGCGGCAGATCAACCGGCTGCTGGCGCCGTTTGACGCGCTGGTGGTGCCGACCTCGCCGACGATCCGCACGCTGGCGGAAATGGCGCAGGAACCGGTGCTGTTCAATTCACAGTTCGGCACCTACACCAACTTCACCAATCTGGCCGACCTCAGCGCGCTGGCGCTGCCGGCCGCGCTGCGCGACGACGGCCTGCCCGCCGGCATCACGCTGATCGCACCGGCCTGGCACGACCGCGCGCTGGCGGCATTTGGTCAGCGCTGGCAGCAGCGGCTGGGGCTGTCGCTCGGCGCTACCGGGCGGGCGCTGCCTGCGCAGCCGCCGCTGACGCCTTCGTCGCAGCACGTGCGCGTCGCCGTGGTGGGCGCGCACCTGAGCGGTATGCCGCTCAACGCGCAGCTGACGCAGCGGCGGGCGGTACTGGCGGAGCGCACCACCACCGCGCCGTGCTACCGGCTGTACGCGCTGGCCGATACCCAGCCGCCGAAGCCAGGGCTGGTGAAAGCCGACGGCGGCGCGGCGATCGAGGTCGAGCTGTGGGATATCCCGCTGGCGCGCTTTGGCGAGTTTGTCGCCGAAGTGCCGCCGCCGCTAGGCATCGGCACGCTGCTGCTGGCGGACGGCCGGCGGGTGAAAGGCTTTATCTGCGAACCCTGGGCGCTGGCGGGGGCGACGGATATCAGCGCATTTGGCGGCTGGCGCGCCTACCGCGCCAGCGTAGAGAAGGAGGCTTAATCATGTTTACCACCGTATTGATCGCCAACCGCGGCGAAATCGCCTGCCGTGCAATCCGCACGCTGAAGCGTCTGGCGTAACCAGCGTGGCGGTCTATTCTGACGCTGACCGTCATGCGCCGCACGTGAGCGAGGCGGACCATGCGGTCGCGCTGGGGGCGACAAGGCCGCCGACAGCTATCTGCGCATCGACAAAATTCTGGGCGGCGGCGGCGCAAACCGGCGCGCAGGCGATTTATCCCGGCTACGGCTTCCTGTCGGAGAGCGCCGAGTTCGCCGACGCCTGCGCCGCCGCCGGCGTGGCGTTTATCGGCCCGACGGCGCAGCAAATCCGCGAGTTCGGCCTCAAGCACCGGGCGCGGGAACTGGCGGCGGCGGCCGGGGTGCCGATGACGCCGGGCACCGGCCTGCTGGCGGACGTGGAGGAGGCGGTCAGCGCGGCGGCGCGCATCGGCTATCCGGTGATGCTGAAAAGCACCGCCGGCGGCGGCGGGATCGGCCTGACGCGCTGTGATAACGAAGCGGCGCTGCGTGCGGCCTATGACGGCGTCAAGCGTCTGGGGGAGCAGTTCTTCCGCGACGCCGGCGCGTTTCTGGAACGCTTTATCGACCGGGCGCGCCACGTTGAAGTGCAGATTTTCGGCGACGGACAGGGCCGGGTAGCGGCGCTGGGGGAACGCGACTGTTCGCTGCAGCGCCGCAATCAGAAGGTGGTGGAGGAGACGCCCGCGCCGCACCTGCCGGCCGCCACCCGTCAGGCGCTGCATCAGGCGGCGGTGGCGCTGGGGAGTCGGTCGGCTACCGCAGCGCCGGAACGGTGGAGTTTATCTACGACGCCGTCCGCGATGAGTTCTATTTCCTGGAGGTGAACACCCGCCTGCAGGTGGAGCATCCGGTGACGGAGCAGGTAACCGGCCTGGATCTGATTGAGTGCATGCTGCAGGTGGCGGCGGGCGATGCGCTGGACTGGACGGCGCTGCAGCGCGCGCCGCGCGGCGCGGCGATCGAGGCGCGCATTTATGCGGAAGATCCGCTGAAGAACTTCCAGCCCAGCCCCGGCGTGCTGACCGAAGTGGCGTTTCCGCCGGAGGTGCGCGTCGACGGCTGGGTCAGCAGCGGCAGCGAAGTCTCCGCCTTTTACGACCCGCTGCTCGCCAAGCTGATTGTCTACGGCGAGGACCGTGCCGAGGCGCTGGCGAAGATGCAGCAGGCGCTGGACGCCACGCGGCTGCACGGCATCGCCACCAATCTGGACTATCTGCGTCAGGTGGTGGCGACCCGCACCTTCCGCGACCGGCGAGGTCTGGACCGGCCTGCTGGACGACTTTGCCTATCGCCGCACTGCATCGAGGTGCTGCAGCCCGGCACCTACAGCAGCGTGCAGGACTATCCCGGCCGCCTCGGCTACTGGGATATCGGCGTGCCGCCGTCCGGGCCGATGGATGATTTCGCCTTCCGGCTGGCGAACCGCATCGTCGGCAACCACCCGAGCGCCGCCGGCTGGAGTTTACCCTGCAGGGGCCGACGCTGCGCTTCCACTGCGACGCCACCATCGCGCTGACCGGCGCGGACTGCCCGGCGACGCTGGACGATGCGCCGCTGGACTACTGGCGGCCGGTTGCGGTGCGCGCCGGTCAGGTGCTGACGCTCGGCCGCGCCGCCCAGGGTTGCCGCACCTATCTGGCGGTGCGCAACGGCATCGGACGTGCCTCTCTATCTGGGCAGCCGCTCCACCTTCGCGCTCGGGCAGTTCGGCGGCCACGCCGGCCGCACGTTGCGGGTGGCGGATATGCTGTCCGTCGCCCAGCCGCAGCTGCCCGCCAGCACCACCCCGGCGCCGGTCGCCGCGCCGCAGGCGCTGGACCCCAGCCTGATCCCGCAGTACGGCGACGTCTGGCATATCGGCGTGCTGTACGGCCCGCACGGGGCGCCGGACTTCTTCACCGAGGCGTCCATCGACACCTTCTTCGCCAGCGAATGGCAGGTGCATTACAACTCCAACCGGCTGGGGGTGCGCCTGTCCGGGCCGAAACCGGCCTGGGCGCGTCAGGACGGCGGCGAGGCCGCCTGCACCCGTCCAACGTGCCACGACTGCGAATACGCCATCGGCGCGATTAACTTTACCGGCGATTTCCCGGTGATCCTGACCCGCGACGGGCCGAGCCTCGGCGGCTTTGTCTGCCCGGTGACTATCGCCCGCGCGGAGCTGTGGAAAGTGGGGCAGGTGAAGCCGGGCGACCGCATCCGTTTTTCATCCCATCAGCTTTAAACAGGCGCAGTCGCTGGAGCAGGCGCAGCTCGGCAGCATCGAGGCGCTGGCGGCGGTGAAGGCCATCACGCTGCCGCCGCCGTCGCTGGCGCCGGCGGGAACGGTGTCGGCCGCGGTGCTGGCGCGCCTTGAGGCGGATCACGGCCTGCCGGCGGTGACCTATCGCCAGGCGGGCGACGGCTACCTGCTGATGGAGTACGGCGACAACGTGCTGGATCTGGCGTCGCGCCTGCGTATTCACCTGCTGATGCAGTCGCTGCGGCGCAGCCGATTGCCGGCGTTGAGGAGCTGGCGCCCGGCGTGCGCTCGCTGCAGATCCGTTACGACAGCCGCACCATCGCGCAGCAGGATCTGCTGTCGCAACTGCTGGCGCGCGAACGCTCGCTGGAGGACGTCAGCAATCTGAAGGTGCCGACGCGCATTGTCCATCTGCCGATGGCCTTTGAAGACGGCGCGACGCTGGACGCGGTGGAGCGCTACCGGCAAACCGTGCGCGCCGATGCGCCGTGGCTGCCGAACAACGTCGATTTTATTCAGCGTATCAACGGGTTGGAGCGGCGTGAGCAGGTGCGCGACATCCTGTTTGACGCCAGCTACCTGATTCTCGGCCTCGGCGATGTGTATCTCGGCGCGCCCTGTGCGGTGCCGCTGGATCCGCGCCACCGCCTGCTCAGTTCGAAATACAACCCGGCGCGCACCCACACCGCTGAAGGCACCGTCGGCATCGCGGCATGTATATGTGCATCTACGGCATGGATTCGCCAGGGGGCTATCAGCTGGTCGGCCGCACGCTGCCGATCTGGAACAAATTCCTCACCAATCCGCAGTTCAGCGCCGGCGAACCGTGGCTGCTGCGCTTTTTCGATCAGGTGCGTTTCTATCCGGTCAGCGAGCAGGAGCTGGAGACGCAGCGCGAGGCGTTCCGCGCCGGCCGCATGACGATCCGCATTGAGCACAGCGAGTTCGACTTTGCCGAGTATCGCCGCTTCCTGACGGAGAACGCTGACGACATCGACGCCTTCCGCAGTCGGCAGCAGCAGGCGTTCGCCGGTGAGGTGGCGCGCTGGCAGACGCAGGAGAACGAGCCGGAGGCGCAGCTGCTGCCGCCGGTCGCCCCTGAAGAGGTGGATGGCGAGCTGGTCAGCGCCGACCTGAACGGCAATGTGTGGAAGGTGCTGGTGGAGCCGGCCAGACGGTGGCCGCCGGTCAGCCGCTGATCGTGGTGGAGGCGATGAAGATGGAGCTGGCGGTCACCGCGCCGCGCGCCGGGGTGATCAAGCGCATCGGCTGTCAGCCGGGCGGCCGTCGGGCCGGGGGACGCCTTGCTGTGGCTGGAGCGCGCCGGCTGAGGAGATAACGATGCAACTGACCAACAACCGCCATAAGGCGCGGCCGGAGGGGCTGGCGGAGCGCATCTACCAGCAGCTGAAGGACGATATTTTTGATTTCCGCCTGCTGCCGGGCGACCGCTTCAGCGAAAGCGAGATCGCCGGGCGCATGGCGGCCAGCCGCACGCCGGTGCGTCAGGCGCTGTTCCGGCTGGAGCGCGAAGGCTACGTGGACGTGCATTTCGCAGCGGCTGGCAGGTGCGGCCGTTCGACTTCGACTATTTCGAACAGCTGTACGACCTGCGCATCGTGCTGGAGCGGGAGGCGCTGAAACGCCTGTGCGCCCGCCCGGCGGGCGAGACGCCGCCGGCGCTGGCGGCGCTGACGCATTTCTGGATTGAGGCGCCGCGGCTGGAGGACGGCCAGAGCGTTTCGCAGCACGACGAACAGTTTCATATGGCGCTGGTGGCCGCCGCCGGCAACGGCGAGATGGCGCGGATCCACCGCGACGTCACCGAGAAGATCCGCATTATCCGCCGGCTGGACTTCACCCAGGAGCAACGGGTCGATGCGACCTATCACGAACACGCCGCGATTCTGCGGCGATTTTGCAACGTCACACCGAGGAGGCACAAACGCTGCTCAGCGATCACATAGCCGTCAGTAAGGCCGAAGTACGAAAAATAACCCTGCACCGCCTGCATCAGGCGCGCTTACAGCAGGGGCCCGCGTCTTGATCACTTTCACCAGGAGTCGAACTATGTCACACCGTCATTTTATCAAAGCCTGCGCCCTGTCCGCCGGTCTGCTCGGCATCGGGCTGGCGTGGAGCGTCCAGGCCGCCGACACCATCAAGGTCGGCATTCTGCATTCGCTGTCCGGCACCATGGCCATTTCGGAAACGCCGCTGAAGGACGTGGCGCTGATGACCATTGACGATATCAACGCCAAGGGCGGGGTGCTGGGAAAAAACTGAGCCGGTGGTGGTCGATCCGGCCTCCCAACTGGCCGCTGTTCGCCGAGAAGGCGCGCCAGCTGCTGACGCAGGACAAGGCGGCGGTGGTGTTTGGCTGCTGGACTTCGGTATCGCGCAAATCGGTGCTGCCGGTGTTTGAGGAGCTGAACGGCCTGCTGTTCTATCCGGTGCAGTATGAGGGGGAAGAGATGTCGCCGAACGTGTTCTATACCGGCGCGGCGCCGAACCAGCAGGCGATTCCAGCGGTGGAGTACCTGATGAGCGAAGACGGCGGCGGCGCCAAACGCTTCTTCCTGCTGGGCACCGACTACGTCTACCCGCGCACCACCAACAAGATCCTGCGCGCCTTTTTACATAGCAAAGGCGTACAGGACAAGGATATCGCCGAAGTCTACACGCCGTTCGGCTACAGCGACTATCAGACCATCGTCGCCAATATCAAGAAATTCTCCGCCGGCGGTAATACGGCGGTGATCTCCACCATCAACGGCGACTCCAACGTGCCGTTCTATAAAGAGCTGGCCAATCAGGGCATCAAGGCCACCGACGTGCCGGTGATCGCCTTCTCGGTCGGGGAGGAGGAGCTGCGCGGCATCGATACCAAACCGCTGGTCGGCAACCTGGCGGCGTGGAACTACTTCCAGTCGCTGGATAATCCGACCAACCAGAAGTTCGTCGCCGAGTGGCGCGCCTACGCCAAGGCGCACAACCTGCCGAACAGCGCCAGCGCGGTGACCAACGACCCGATGGAGGCGACCTATGTCGGCATCCATATGTGGGCGCAGGCGGTGGAGAAGGCCGGCACGACCGACGTCGATAAAGTGCGCGCCGCGATGGCCGGCCAGCAGTTCGCCGCGCCGTCGGGCTTTACGCTGACGATGGACGCCGTCAACCACCACCTGCACAAGCCGGTGATGATTGGCGAAATTGAGGACAACGGCCAGTTCAACGTGGTGTGGCAGAGCGAACAGCCGCTGCGGGCGCAGCCGTGGAGCCCGTATATCGCCGGCAACGATAAAAAGCCTGACCAGCCGGTGAAAGGGGCAACTAAGCGTGCGGCGCGCGGCCCGCCGCGCCCGCTGACGGAGTAACCACGACGGGGGCCGGGCGTAGCCGGCCCGACAGAGAGGCAGCATGATGCAATCTTTATGTTTATCCCGACTGCGGCCATTTCTCTGGCTGTTGTGCTGCCTGCCGCTGTGGGCGCAGGCAGGATCGGCCGGTGATTTCGCCGCCGCCGGCCGCAGCCAGCAGGCCAAATTACTGCAGAGCTGGGCGAGCGCGCCCGACGCCGCACGTCTGCCGCTGCTGCAGGCGCTGAAACAGGAAAACCTGGCGCTGGACGCCGCCGGGCGCGCATTTACCCGGCAGAACGGCGGCTGGACGCCGCTGGAGGGCGACGCCGCGCCGCAGGGAACGCCGAAAAAAGTGCGGCTGAACAACCGGCTGCGCATCCTGGTCGCCAACGCGCTGGCGGCGCAGCAGCTGGTGAGCGGCGATAAGGCGGCGCGGCTGCAGGCGGCGCAGACGCTGCAGCGTGACGCGCAGCGCGACCAGCGGCCGCTGCTGAAACAACGGCTGGCGCAGGAGCCGGATGAGGCGGTGCGCGACGCGCTGCGCATCGCGCTGGCCAACCTGCAGCTGAGCGACGCCGATCCGCAGGTGCGTCTGCAGGCGGTGCAGCTGCTGGGCGAATCGGGCGATCCGCAGACCCAGGCGCGGCTGCAGGCGCTGAGCGCCGCAGACGGCGAACCGGACGCCGCCGTACGCGCCGCCGCCCAGCAGAGCCTGACCCGCGTCACGCACCGGCTGATGATCGGCGATCTGCTCGGCCAGGCGTTTACCGGCCTGTCGCTGGGGTCGATTCCTGCTGCTGGCGGCGCTCGGGCTGGCGATCACCTACGGCCTGCTCGGGGTGATCAATATGGCCCACGGCGAAATGCTGATGCTCGGCGCCTACGCGGCCTATCTGGTGCAGGGGGCGTTCCAGCAGTTGGCGCCGCAGTGGCTGGCGTTCTATCCGCTGGCGGCGCTGCCGGCGGCGTTCGCCGTGACCGCCGGCATCGGCATGCTGCTCGAACGTACGGTGATCCGTCATCTGTACGGCCGGCCGCTGGAAACGCTGCTGGCGACCTGGGGCATCAGCCTGGTGCTGATCCAGCTGGTGCGGCTGCTGTTCGGCGCGCAGAACGTCGAGGTCGCCAACCCGGCCTGGCTGTCCGGCGGTATTCAGCTGCTGCCGAATCTGGTGCTGCCGTGGAACCGCATCGCGGTAATCGTGTTTGTCGCGCTGGTGCTGCTGCTTACCTGGCTGCTGCTGAACAAAACCCGTCTGGGCATGAACGTGCGCGCGGTGACGCAAAACCGCGCGATGGCCGCCTGCTGCGGCGTGCCGACCGGGCGGGTGGATATGCTGGCCTTCGGGTTAGGCTCCGGCATCGCCGGGCTGGGCGGCGTGGCGCTGTCGCAGCTGGGCAACGTCGGGCCGGAACTGGGGCAGGGCTATATCATCGACTCGTTTCTGGTGGTGGTGCTGGGGGGCGTCGGACAGCTGGCCGGCACGGTGGCGGCGGCGTTCGGCCTCGGCATCGTCAACAAAATTCTTGAACCGCAGATTGGCGCCGTGCTGGGCAAAATCCTGATTCTGGCGCTGATTATCCTGTTTATTCAGAAACGTCCTCAGGGGCTGTTCGCCCTGAAGGGCAGGGTGACCGACTGATGAGCCAACCCTTAACCCTCAGCGGCGTGCAGAAAGCGCCGCGTACGGCGCTGACCCTCGGCACGCTGTTGCTGCTGGCGCTGTTAATCATGCCGTTTCTGGCGCTGCTGCCCGCCGGGCACCCGCTGGCGATCTCCACCTACACCCTGACGCTGACGGGGAAAATCCTGTGCTACGCGGTGGTGGCGGTGGCGCTGGATCTGGTGTGGGGCTACGCCGGGCTGCTGTCGCTCGGCCACGGCCTGTTCTTTGCCCTCGGCGGCTATGCGATGGGCATGTACCTGATGCGTCAGGCGGCCGGCGACGGCCTGCCGGCGTTTATGTCGTTTCTGTCGTGGAGCGAGCTGCCGTGGTTCTGGAGCGGCACGCAGTATTTCGCCTGGGCGCTGTGTCTGATCGTGCTGGCGCCGGGCCTGTTGGCGCTGGTGTTCGGCTACTTTGCCTTCCGCTCGAAAATCAAAGGGGTGTATTTCTCCATTATGACGCAGGCGCTGACCTACGCCGGCATGCTGCTGTTTTTCCGTAACGAAACCGGCTTCGGCGGCAATAACGGCTTTACCGGCTTCACCACCCTGCTGGGGGCGCCGATCGCGGCGACCGGCACCCGCGTGGCGCTGTTTCTGGCGACGGTGCTGCTGCTGGTCGCCAGCCTGGGGCTGGGCTTCGCGCTGGCGCGCAGCAAATTCGGCCGCGTGCTGACGGCGGTGCGCGATGCGGAAAACCGCCTGACGTTCTGCGGCTATCAGCCGCGCGGTTTCAAACTGTTCGTCTGGACGCTGTCGGCGGTGCTGTGCGGGCTGGCCGGCGCGCTGTACGTGCCGCAGGTAGGTATTATCAACCCCGGCGAAATGTCGCCCACCAACTCGATCGAAGCCGCTATCTGGGTGGCGCTGGGCGGGCGCGGCACGCTGGTCGGGCCGCTGCTCGGCGCAGGCATTGTCAACGGCGCCAAGAGCTGGTTCACCGTGGCGATGCCGGAATACTGGCAGCTGTTCCTCGGGCTGATGTTTATCGTGGTGACGCTGTTCCTGCCGCAGGGCGTGATCGGCCTGCTGCGCCGGAGGAAAGCGCCATGAACGCCATGCAGATGACCGATGAGCTGTTTACCCACCCGCTGCCGGCCGATAAACGCCGCGGGCAGACCGATCCGGTGCTGCAGCTGGAGAAGATCAACGTCAGTTTCGACGGCTTCCATGCGCTGCGCGATCTGTCGCTGCAGATCGGCGTCGGCGAACTGCGCTGCGTGATCGGGCCGAACGGCGCGGGCAAAACCACGCTGATGGATGTGATCACCGGTAAAACCCGGCCGGACAACGGGCGGGTGTTTTACGACCAGACGCGCGATCTGACGCAGATGGATCCGATCCGCATCGCGCAGGCCGGCATTGGCCGCAAGTTTCAGAAGCCGACGGTGTTTGAAGCGCTGACGGTGTTTGAGAACCTGGAGATTGCGCAGAAGAACCGCCGTTCGGTGTGGGCCTGCCTGCGCGCCAGGCTGAGCGGCGAGCAGCGCGACCGCATCGAGCAGATGCTGCAGACGCTGCGGCTGATGAATCAGCGTCACCGGCCGGCCGGGCTGCTGTCGCACGGCCAGAAGCAGTTTCTGGAGATCGGCATGCTGCTGGTGCAGGAGCCGCATCTGCTGCTGCTGGATGAGCCGGCGGCCGGCATGACCGATGCGGAAACCGAGTACACCGCCGAACTGTTCAAATCTCTGGCGGGCAGCCATTCGCTGATGGTGGTGGAGCACGATATGGGGTTTGTCGAAGCCATCGCCGATCGCGTGACGGTGCTGCATCAGGGGCAGGTGCTGGCGGAAGGCTCGCTGGCGCAGGTGCAGGCCGATGAGCGGGTGATTGACGTCTATCTGGGACGCTGAGTCGCATTAAAGAGGAAAGCGTGATGCTGCAAGTGAACGAGCTGAATCAATATTACGGCGGCAGCCATATTTTGCGCGGCGTCTCTTTTGAGGCGCGGATTGGTGAGGTGACCTGCCTGCTGGGGCGCAACGGCGTGGGCAAAACCACGTTGCTGAAGTGTCTGATGGGGCTGCTGCCGGCGAAAAGCGGCGATATCAGATGGCAGGGGCAGCGCCTCAACGGCTATAAGCCCCACCGGCGGGTGCAGGCCGGCATCGCCTATGTGCCGCAGGGGCGCGAGATTTTTCCGCGGCTGACGGTGGAGGAGAACCTGCTGATGGGGCTGTCGCGCTTCAGCGCGGCGGAGGCGAAGCGCGTGCCGGACAGCATTTACCAGCTGTTCCCGGTGCTGGCGCAGATGAAGCACCGGCGCGGCGGCGACCTGTCCGGCGGCCAGCAGCAACAGCTGGCGATCGGCCGGGCGCTGGCCTGCCGGCCGAGCCTGCTGATTCTGGATGAGCCTACCGAAGGCATTCAGCCGTCGGTGATTAAGGAGATTGGCGCGGTGATCGGACAGCTGGCGGCGCAGGGGGAGATGGCGATCCTGCTGGTGGAGCAGTTTTATGATTTCGCCGCCGAACTGGCGGACAGCTACCTGGTGATGGCGCGCGGCAGCATTGTGCAGCGCGGCGCGGGCGCCGATATGGAGCGGGAGGGCGCCCGGGCGCTGGTGGCGATTTAAACCGCCCGCCGCCATGGTGAAAGCCTGCGGCGGCGGACGCGGGGGTTACCTGGTGGCGATCGGCTGCTTGCCGTCCAGCAGGCCCCATTCGCTCCAGGAGCCGTCATACAGCCTGACCTGCGGCGCGCCCAGCGACTGCAGGCCAAAGGCCAGCACCGCGGCGGTGACGCCGGAGCCGCAGCTGACGACGATCGGACCGTTAATATCGACCCCCTTTGGCGCTGAAGGTCTGCCGCAGCGCCTCCAGAGATTTGACGCGACCGTTTTCCAGCAGCTCGCCGTAGGGAATATTGATGCTGCCGGGAATATGGCCGCGGTGCAGGCCGGGACGCGGTTCCGGCGCGTCGCCGTAGAAGCGGGCGGCGGCGCGCGCGTCGAGGATCTGGATATCGCTGCCCAGCGCCTGCTCCACCTGCGCCATGTCAACCACCGCCGCCGGATTGAAGCTGGCGTTAAACACGGCGGTCGGCCGTTTGGCGGGGCCGCTTTCCAGCGCGTTGCCGCGCGCCGTCCAGCCGTTCAGCCCCTCATCCAGCACGTAAACCCGTTTGGCGCCGAAATTGCGGAAGGTCCACCAGCCGCGCGGGGCGGAAAACTGGTTGCCCTCGTCATAGAACACCAGCGTGCTGTTTTCGCTGATGCCCAGCTCGCCCGCCGCGCGGCCAAAGGCTGCGGCGTCCGGCAGCATATGCGGCAGCGCGCTGTGTTTGTCGGCGACGTCGTCGATATCGAAATAGACCGCGCCCGGCAGATGGCCGCGTTCAAATTCGGCCTGCATATCTTTCTTCGGCGTCAGGCCCGGCGGCGACATGCGCACGTCGACCAGCACCAGATCGGCATCGTGGAGATGTTGTTCAAGCCATTGTGGGGTAACCAGAAAAGGAGAGTTCATTATGATTGTTCGTCCGTCATGAAAACCGGTTTTTACTATACCCTAAATTATCCCGCTTGCATGGCGGCGGTAATATAAAGCCCGTAGCCATATATCAGGTGCACGAGCGTGCTGAGCAGGCGCGCCCGTCCGGGACGCGGCGTTTTGGCGGCCGCTATGCCGAAGCCGAGTGCGGGCTGCATGATGAAGAACGGCGCAAACAGGCTGAGCAGGCCGGCGAGTAAACCGATCGCGACGTCCGGCTGGCGGAACCAGTCCGCACCGCCAAGCCCCAGCGGGATAAAGGCGAAAACAATCCCCGTGGCATAGTGCATGGCCCATCCGGCTGCGCGTTCCCCGCATATCGCCGGCGTTGCCGTAATGGTAGCGTGCCGGATTTTCCCCCTTGGCAGCCAAAGGAGCCAGCGGCCAACCAGCGCATAGTCAAGTGACGGAATACGCAGCAGGTGTTTTTGCACCAGCGACCAGATATCCATACACAGCGTGGCGCCAATGCCGGTTATCACAATGCGGAAAATCAGTTCTGCTTCCATACGCGATGCCTCTTGTTCTCTGTCAGTGTTAAGCTGGTGAACATTGTGCAACTTGAATTCAGGTTTAAGTCAACGATGAAAGAGCTGGATATCGGGCTGGTGGCGAAACTCTCCGGCGTGGCGCCTTCGACGCTGCGTTTTTATGAGAAAAAAGGGCTGATTACGCCGATTGGCCGCAATGGTCTGCGCAGGCAATACCGTCAGGATGTGCTGCATACGCTGCAGCTAATCGCGCTGGGGCAGGCGGCGGGGTTCACCCTGGAGGAGATGCGCGGTATGTTTGATGCGCAGGGGAAAGTGACGATTGAGCGGGAAAAAATGCTTGAGCGAGCGCGGGCGATCGACAAAGCCATTCTCCGGCTTCAGCTGCTGAGCCGCGGTCTGAAACATGTTGCCAACTGCACGCAGCCGGATCATAGCCAGTGTCATGAATTCCAGAAAACCGTCGCGCGCGGACTGTCCCTGACAAAATAGTGCGTGCGGGGCGGCCTGTGGGATAAGGTGAGTTGAGGGAGGAGCCGACGATGGCGGAGCAGGATTTCGGCGGCGCGAAGATCGCGCTGCTGCATCAGGGGCAGGTGCTGGTTTACCGGCGCGACTGCCGCGACGATATTCCGTGGCCCGGCCAGTGGGACCTGCCCGGCGGCGGGCGCGAGGGGGCGGAAACGCCGCTGCAGTGCGTGCAGCGGGAAACCTACGAAGAGTTTGGCCTGACGCTTGCCGCCGCTCAGGTGCATGAGCGCCGTTGCTATCCCGGACGGCGGCCGGGGGAGCCGGCCACCTGGTTTATGCTGGGGGCGCTCAGCGCGCGGCAGATCGCCGCCGTGCGCTTTGGCGATGAAGGTCAGTACTGGCGCATGATGGCGATCGAAGAATTTATTCACCACCCGCAGGGGATTGCCCATCTGCGTCAGCGGCTGGCGACGCTGCTTGCTGCTCGTACTCGCTGACGCGGGCCACCAGCGCCGCGATCTGCCGGTCGGAAAATACCTCAATGCCCTGCTGCCGCAGCAGGGCGGCGGTAACGCCGCTGCCGGGCTTGCTTTGGCCGCTGAAGCTGCCGTCGTAGATCAGCTGGCTGCCGCAGGAGGGGCTGCCGTCGGTCAGCAGTGCAAAGCGGCAGCCGTGACGACGCGCGGTTTCCAGCGCCAGCTGCGCACCCAGCAGGTAGGGGGGCGGTGACGTCGGCGCCGGTGGTTTCACGCACCTGCGCCCGCTGGGCGAGCACCGCTGCGCCGTCGGCATCGGGGCTGATTTCCGCCGCCGGACGCGGGGTGGAGAAACCCGCCGCCAGCTCCGGACAACACACCACCAGACGTCCCTCTTGCTGCCAGCGCGTCAGCGCGGCGTCCAGCAGCGGCTTATCGGAACCGTTATAGCGTACTTTGAAACCGGCCAGGCAGGCGCTGATTAAAATCTTCGGCGACATTCATCTTATCTCTGTGGATCGTGACGGTTGTGCGGACGACGCGCGTCCGCACGCGCGCTTTTATCCTAACAGAAGCGGTGCGCCGACGCCTAGCGGCGCAGCCGGCTGAGGGGCTGGGTTAATTAAGCTGGTAAGTTACTAAGTTACTAACTTAGTAACTTAATGGTTTAATGGCTTGTTAACTTGATGGGTTGGCAGGCTGCCGGCTTATCAAGCTGGCAGCCTGCCGGGGCGCTGCGGACGCTTAAAACGCGAAGCACGAACAGCCGAGCGCGCCCCAGAAGGCCCGGTCGTCAGAGACCGGGACGCCGGCGCCGCGGGCGATATCGTGCTGGTGCGCGTGCACGCCGCACGGGCCGCAACACTGGTGCGGCGCCGCGGCCAGCCCCACTTTTGCCGCGGCCGGCGGCGCCGAGCGGTAGTGGCCCGGCACGTTGGTCACCGGCGACCACTCCGGCAGCACCGGAATCGGCGGCGGCGCCAGCGGCGAGAACGGGCCGGCGGCGTACACCACCTTGCCGTCCACCAGCGTCAGCAGCGACTCGATGCCCTTAATCTGCTCCTCTGCGACGCTGAAGTAGTCCTGCGACAGCACCGCCAGGTCCGCCAGCTGTCCCACCTTGATCTGGCCTTTTTTCCCCTGCTCGCTGGAGAACCAGGCGCTGCCCTGCGTCCACAGCATCAGCGCGGTGTCGCGATCGAGCCGGTTCTGTTCGTCATACATCTGCATGCCGCCGACGGTGCGGCCGGACACCAGCCAGTACAGCGCCGTCCACGGGTTGTAGCTGGCGACGCGGGTGGCGTCGGTGCCCAGCCCGACCGGCAGGTCGGCAGCCAGCATTTTCGCCACCGGCGGCGTCTGTTTGACGGCCTGCTGACCGTAGCGCTCGGCAAAATATTCCCCCTGAAACGCCATCCGGTGCTGAACCGCAATGCCGCCGCCCAGCGCCTTCACCCGCTCGATATTGCGCTCGGTGATGGTTTCGGCGTGGTCGAACAGCCAGTGCAGGCCGTTAAAGGGGATCTCGCGGTTCACTTTCTCAAACACGTCGAGCATGCGGCTGATGGACTCATCATAGGTGGCGTGCAGGCGGAACGGCCAGCGGTGCTCCACCAGATGGCGCACCACCCGCTCCAGCTCCTCCTCGGTGCCCGGCGGCAGATCCGGGCGCGGCTGCAGGAAGTCTTCGAAATCGGCGGCGGAAAACACCAGCATCTCGCCGGCGCCGTTATGGCGGTAAAAATCGGTGCCCTGGCCCGGCTTGAGCATATCGGTCCACAGCCGGAAATCTTCCAGCTCCTGCTGCGGCCGCTGGGTAAACAGGTTATAGGCGATGCGCACCGTCAGCTGCCGTTTTTCATGCAGCTCGGCAACCACCTGATAATCTTCCGGGTAGTTCTGGAAGCCGCCGCCGGCGTCGATGGCGCTGGTCAGCCCCAGGCGGTTCAGCTCGCGCATAAACTGACGGGTGGAGTTAACCTGCTGCTCCAGCGGCAGCCGCGGCCCTTGGCCAGCGTGGCGTACAGCAGCATGGCGTTGGGTTTGGCGATCAACATGCCGGTGGGATTGCCGTTGGCGTCACGCTGGATCTCGCCGCCCGGCGGGTTCGGCGTCTCTTTGGTGTAGCCCGCCACCTTCAGCGCGGCGCGGTTCAGCAGGGCGCGATCGTACAGGTGCAGCACAAACACCGGCGTGTCCGGCGCCGCCTGATTGATCTCATCGAGCGTCGGCATGCGGCGCTCGGCAAACTGAAACTCGCTCCAGCCGCCGACTACCCGCACCCACTGCGGGCTGGGGGTGCGCAGCGCCTGTTCCCGCAGCATGCGCAGCGCGTCGGCCAGCGACGGTACGCCCTCCCAGCGCAGCTCCAGGTTATAGTTCAGGCCGCCGCGGATCAGGTGCAGGTGGGAATCATTGAGGCCGGGGATCGCCGTATGGCCCTGCAGGTCGATAATCTGCGTGGTGTCATCGGCATGGCGCATCACCTCGCTTTCGCTGCCGACCGCCAGAAACTTGCCGTCCTTGATCGCCACCGCCTGCGCGGTGGGGTTGGCGCGATCGACGGTGTGGAATTTACCGTTGGTGATAATCAGTGTGGCGTAATGACTCATTATCTTCTCCCGACGTAGGTTAATGGCGGGTCAGCCAGTGGTTAAACAGGCGCGTCACAATCGGCATCCAGAGAAACACCACCAGCGCCACGACGCTGGCGTCGTTAAGCAGGTGGCCGCCGAATGTGCCCTGCAGCCGGGGCAGCAAGGCTCCCCACAGCCACGGCACCAGATGGGTGGACGGAAAAATCACCGCCAGCGTGATCAGAAACTGCTTCCATTTCGCCGGCGGGCGCACGCGCGGGTCGGGCGGCGTAAACCAGAATTCGGCGCCGGGGCGGATTTCAATATGATCCTCCGCCGCCAGCAGCGGCGTCACCTGGCGGATATACTCTTCGCGCTGCGGCGAATGCAGCCAGCGATAGAGGTTATCGACGTTATCAAAGCGCACCAGAATGGTGTAGCTCTGCTCCGCGCCGGCGGGGCGAATCACGTTAACGCCGAGGTGGCCGGT
Organism: Serratia rubidaea; assembly: GCA_901472405.1. GTDB lineage: Bacteria > Pseudomonadota > Gammaproteobacteria > Enterobacterales > Enterobacteriaceae > Serratia_B > Serratia_B rubidaea. The sequence continues at coordinate 1,421,347 of LR590463.1, forward strand.
AAATTCGGCGGCGTGCGGCATAATGCGTTTCAGCCAGGCTTCATAGGCCGGCACGTTGTCCGGCGTCGGGCGATGGGTAATCACCAGCGTGGCGTGCTGTGGGTGCGGCATGCGCAGCGTCTCCTGAACACGCTCCCCGGCGCGGCGCCGGGGAGCCGGGTGGGGTTACTTCGCCGTGCGCGCCGGCGCGTGGTGCACCATGGTATAAGCGTAGTCGACGCCCATGCCGTAAGCGCCGCTGTGTTCGCGCACCAGATCCATCACGGCGTCGTAGCTCTCCTTGCGCGCCCAGTCGCGCTGGTACTCCAGCAGCACCTGCTGCCAGGTCACCGGCACCGCGCCGGCCTGCACCATACGATCGATGGCGCGTTCATGGGCGTCCGCCGAGGTGCCGCCGGAGGTGTCGGTGACCACGTACACCTCATAGCCGGCCTCCAGCGCCATCAGCGCCGGAAGGTCAGGCAGACTTCGGTCCACAGCGCCGAGATCACCAGTTTTTTGCGGCCGGTGGCCTCCACCGCGCGCACAAAGGCGGCGTCTTCCCAGGAGTTCATTGAGGTGCGTTCAATCGGCTGGCTGTCCGGATGCACCGCCAGCAGTTCCGGCCAGATATAGCCGCTGAAGCTTTCGGTTTCCACCGAGGTAAACAGGGTCGGCACGTTGAAAATCTTGCCGGCCTTGGCCAGCGCCACCACGTTATTTTTCAGCTGCTGCCGGTCGATATTGGCGACGCCGAACGCCATCTGCGGCTGGTGGTCGATAAAAATCAGTGCGGAGTTGGTTGGATCAAGCAATTGAAACTTAGACATAATTTACCATCCCAGAGTGAATTACGATTGAAAAAGCTTTTGCTATTGCTGTCTGAGAGGCATGGTAGAAAGAGGCGCTGCGCAAAGATAGCGCAGAATTTTTGTCGTCTTGTTAAGTTTTTTTATACGCGGGAGATGGGGTGTGCGACTGAATCTGGAAGCGCTGTTAATTCTTGATGCGCTGGAACGCTACGGCACCTTTGCCGCAGCGGCGGCGCGGCTGTTTAAAACGCCGTCGGCGCTGAGCTATACGGTGCAAAAGCTGGAGAGCGATCTCGGCGTGACGCTGCTGGACCGCTCCGGCCATCGCGCGCGCTTTACCGACACCGGCAAACTGATGCTGGAGAAAGGGCGGGTGCTGCTGCGCGCCGCGCAGGATCTGGAGCAGCAGGCGCGCTATGTGGAGAGCGGCTGGGAGAGCGAACTGACCCTCGGCGTTGACGCTGCGTTTCCGTTTGAGCGCCTGCTGCCGCTGATTGACGACTTCTACCGCCAGCATCCCCATACTCGTTTGCGTTTCAGCCACGAGGTGCTGGCCGGCTGCTGGGAGTCTCTGCTGCACGGCTGCGCCGATATCGTTATCGGCGCCATCAGCGAGCCGCCCTCGCGCACCGGCTTTGCCTACCGCAAACTGGGCAAGCTGCACTATGTCTTCGCCGTGGCGCCGCAGCATCCGCTGTCGGCGGTCGCGGAGCCGTTGACCAGGGAACGGGTTCGCCAGCAGCGTGCGGTAGCGGTGCGCGATACCTCGCGGGTCAATGCGCCGCAGAGCCTGCACCTGCTGGATGAACAGGACACGCTGACGGTGTTCAGTTTCGACGCCAAACTGAAGGCGCAGCTGGCGGGGCTGGGCTGCGGCTACCTGCCGCTGTCGCTGGCGCAGCCCTATCTGGACAGCGGCGAGCTGGTGGCGAAAAGCGTTGAGGGCGTGAGCCTGAGCAGCGACACCTACGTCGGCTGGCGGGAAAACGCCAGCGGACTGGCGGCGCAGTGGTGGCGCGAGCAGCTGCAGGCGCGGCTTGGTGCGGAGAGCGCGCCGGCGGAACAGGCCGGCGCAGCGTCAGCGGCGGATTACGCCGGGCGGAAATCCTCGGCGTCGACGTCATAGCCGGCCGGCTCCCAGCGGATGAGCAGCAGGGCGGCCAGCCCGACCAGCGGCGCCAGGGCGATCACCCAGAACACGCCGGTGCCCAGCGCGGCGGAGAGCACCGGGAACAGGAACAGCGACAGCGTGGAGCTGGCGCGCATCAGCGTCTGGTTAAAACCGACGCCGACGCCGCGCAGCGAGGTGGGGTAGCTCAGCGAGGCGAAGGTCATGCTGTGCGAACCGGGCCAAAGCCCTGGCCGAGCAGGAACAGCGCCAGCATGCCGATGGAGAAGGCCGCCTCGCCGCCGCCGTTCGGCAGGCCGACCAGCGCCAGCCCGAGCAGCGCCGCCAGCTGGCAGGCGTAGCCGAGCAGCGTCATTTTCCAGGCGCCGAAGCGCGGCACCAGCCGCACCGCCAGCAGGCCGCCGACGAAGGCGAACAGCAGGTTCAGCGCCAGCGACACCAGAATGGTGCTGAGCATCGACTGCGCCAAAAAGGTGGAGAGGATCACCGGCAGGCCGAAGGCGACGGCGTTATAGGCAAAGGAAGAGGCGATGGCGATGGTGGTCGCCAGCACGGTGCGCCGCAGATACACTCCTTTGAGCAGCTCACCGTAGTTGCGCCAGGCGGCGCGTCTGGCCGGTGCGGCCGGCGTTTGTTCGGCGTCTGCGGCCACCCGCGCGTGGATATTGTAGGAGCGGCGCAGGATGGCGGCGGCGCCCTGCAGATCGCCCTGATTGGCGGCCCACACCGGCGATTCGCTCATATAGCGGCTGCGGACGGCGATAATCAGCAGGGCGGGCACCGCGCCGAAGCCGAGGATCAGCCGCCACAGCCAGTCGGTATGCCCCTCCGGCAGCACCGCATACAGCAACAGCACCAGCAGGTAGGAGATACTGATCGCCGCATACCAGGTCGGGCACCACATGGCGATGCGCGCCGCCTTGTTGCCGCGGCCGGACAGGCGGGAGAACTCGGCCAGAAACGCCATGGCGACCGGCAGATCGATGCCGACTCCCAGCCCCATCACAAAGCGCGCGCCGCGAGCACCCACTCATTCGGCGCGAAGGCGCAGGCCAGCGCCGCCACCACAAAGAAAAACATATCGGCCATAAACACCCGGTAGCGGCCGATTTTGTCGGTCAGGTAGCCGCCGATAAAGGCGCCGATAATCGCGCCGAAGGTAATGGCCGAGGCCACCAGCCCGGTGCCGGTGGGGGAAAGGTTGAACTCGCGCGCCACATCCTTGATGCCGAACGCCAGCGCGCCCAGATCGTACGCGTCGAGAAATACGCCGCCGAGCGCGATGGCGACCACGATGCGCGCATCGCTGCGCCTGGCCGCGCCGCTGTTGACCAGCCGTGAGACGTCGGCGGCGCTGCGGATGGTGACGCTGGCCGCGTCGGCGTTCCCTGCATAAGAAGGTGCGGCAGAGGGGGCCGCGATGTCTGTCGTCATAATAATAATTTTCTGATAGGCAAAGCGTCGAGCTTAGCGGCGCGCGCGCGGGAAAAACCAATGCTTTCTGGTTATAAGCATACAACCGGAAGTTGTTGAAAAATCATCATGTTAAATAATATTTAACCGTTGTTTCCGCAGGGATTAATCAAAGCGGATCACCGCCTTGATCGCCTCACCGCGCTGGGCGGCGGCCAGCGCCTGATTGATGGCCGCAAACGGGTAAAAACGCAGCAGGCGCTCAAAGGGAAAGCGGCCGTTGCGCCACTGTTCGATCAGGTAGGGAATAAACTGTTGCGGGACGGCATCACCCTGAATCACGCTGAGAATGCGCCGATCGTGAGAAAATTTCACCACGCCGCCGCCGGTCAGCAGCGCCAGCGTACCGCCGCGCCGCAGCCGCCGCCATGCCGCCTGAATCAGACCGTGTTCACCGGTGGTGTCGATCACCGCATCTAGCACGGGCAGCTGCGCAATCTGCCGCGCATCGCTCAGCGTCTGCGTGGCCCCCAGTTCACCGGCGCAGCGCAGACGCGTTTCCAGACGATCCAGCGCCACGATGGCGTCGGCGTTGCGTAGTTTGGCCGCCATCACCGCCGCCAGGCCGACGGCGCCGACGCGAGCACCAGCAGCCGCTCGCCGGCCTGCAGGTTCAGCGCGTTGAGCACCGTTCCGGCGCCGGTTTGCAGCCCGCAGCCGAGCGGCGCCAGGGTAGCCAGCGGCAGGTCGTCGGCCACCCGCACCAGATTGCGCTCGCTGGCCAGCGCGTGGGTGGCGAACGCCGACTGGCCGAAGAAGTGGCCGCGCAGCGGCGGCAGATAGCCGCTGCTGCCATCCAGCCGCTGAAAGTCGAAGTTAAGCTGCCAGAAGTGCTCGCAGCCGGCCGGATGGCGGCGGAGGCAGGCGGCGCAGCGGCCGCAGGACTGGAAGGAGAGCACCACCGCATCGCCGGGCTGCACCGCGCGCACCGCGCTGCCGACGCGTTCGACGATGCCGGCGCCCTCGTGGCCGAGGATCGCGCCGGCGGCGACGCCGCTGCGGCAGCTGAGATCGGTATGGCAGATGCCGCAGCCGGCCAGACGCACTACGACCTCGTCCACCCGCGGCGGCCGCAGGCGCAGGGGCGCAAAGCGTAAGTCGCCGCCCGGTGAGGTGGTTACGGCGGCGCAGCGTTTTCCGGTCATCAAGCCTCCGCTGGCGTTGGCGTGCAGCGGTAAGTATAGCCCTTGCCGCTACGCCGGTTTTTCGCTGAGCTTTGCCATTTTCGTTATTTGGTGCGCCGATTCGCCTCGCCGATACTGGGTGAAATTTTTCACTGCGAGTCGTCAGCATGTCCAAATCCGCCGGTCACAGTCACTATCTGCACGCCCGTCAGCGCCGCTGGATCCGGCGGCTGCGCCGACAGTGGTGGTGGCGGCTGGAGTTGCCCACCTGGGGCGTGATCGCGCTGGTGTACGGCGGCTGGTTCCTGACGGCGGCGGGCTGGCGCGTGCTGGGGCCGTGGCTGGCGACGCCGCTGCTGATCCTGTTCACCACCGGCTATCTGTCGCTGCAGCATGAGCTGATTCACGGCCACCCCACGCGCTGGCCGCGGCTGAACCAGCTGTTCGGCCTGCTGCCGCTGGCGGTGTGGTACCCCTATGGCCTGTACCGCGACAGCCACCTGCGCCATCACCGTAACCCGCACCTCACCGATCCCCAGCGCGACCCGGAAAGCTACTATTTCACCCGGGCGCAGTGGCGGCGTTTTCCCCGGCTGCTGCCGCGGCTGACGGCGCTGCGCAACTGCCTGCCGGGGCGGATGCTGCTGTCGCCGCTGTGGGATATCGCCCTGCTGGCGGCCGGTGCGCTGCGGCGCATAGCGGCGGGCGACCGGCGCGCGCTGGCGATGTGGCTGCTGCACGGCGCGCTGCTGGCGTGGCTGCTGTTGTGGCTGCAGCGGCAGGGGATTGCGCCGTGGTTTTATCTGCTGCTGGTCAGCTATCCAGCGCTGGCGATCGGCAAGATCCGTTCCTTTTACGAGCATCGCGCCGAGCATGAGGCGGCGGCGCGCTCGGTGCTGAACGAGGCTGCCTGGCCCTGGCGGCTGCTTTTTCTCAATCTGAACTATCATTTAGTACATCACGATTTACCCGGGCTGCCGTGGTACGGCCTGCGCAAGGTCTATCTGGCCGAACGCGACGCCTACCGGCAACGCAGCCAGGGGTTTGTGGTGCCGGGGTACGGCAGTTGGTTTAAACGACATGCCGTCACGCCGGTCGACGTCGGCGTACATCCGTTTCTGGCGGGCGACGGCGGTAAGGGGAACCAGAACGCCGCCGACGCTACGGCGGCAATCTTTATCACGCGCTGGAAGCGCGTTTTATAGCCTAAATAATTCGAGTTGCAGGAAGGCGGCAAGGGAAGGAATCCCGATGAGCTTACTCTGGTAAGTGATTCGGGTGACTGAGCGCAGCCAACGCACCTGCGGCTTGAAGTATGACGGGTAGAGCGGTATTTATAAAACCAAGAGGACGACACCATGGCATTTATCTCCCCGCGCGGACGCTTTCTGGCGTTGGCGCTGAGCATTCTGACACTGACCGCCGGCGGCGCGCAGGCGGCGGAGTCGGTTCGCGTCGGCTCTAAAATCGACACCGAAGGCTCGCTGCTGGGCAATATTATCGTGCAGGTGCTGGAAGCCAACGGTATCAAAACCGTCAACAAACTGCAGCTGGGCACCACCAAGGTGCTGCGCGGCGCGATTACCGCCGGCGAAATTGATATCTACCCGGAATATACCGGCAATGGCGCCTTCTTCTTCGCGGATGAAAAAGACCCGGCGTGGAAGAATGCGCAGGCCGGTTTCGCCAAAGTGAAACAGCTCGACTACGACAAAAACAAACTGGTGTGGCTGGACCCGGCGCCGGCCAACAATACCTGGACCATCGCGGTGCGTCAGGACGTGGCGGCGGCCAACCAGCTGAAAACGCTGGCGGATCTGGGCAAATGGATTAACGGCGGCGGCACGTTCAAGCTGGCGGCCTCGGCGGAGTTTATCGAGCGGCCGGACGCGCTGCCGGCGTTCCAGAAAGCCTACGGCTTTACCCTGAAGCAGGATCAGCTGCTGTCGCTGGCCGGCGGTGATACCGCGGTCACCATCAAGGCGGCGGCGGAGCAGACCTCCGGCGTGAATGCCGCCATGGCCTACGGCACCGACGGCCCGGTGGCGGCGCTGGGCCTGCAGACGCTGGCGGATCCGCAGGGCGTGCAGCCGATCTATGCGCCGGCGCCGGTGATCCGCGAAAGCGCGCTGGTGCAGCACGCCGCCATCGCCGCGCTGTTGAAACCGGTGTTCGCCTCGCTGGACGGCCCGACGCTGCAGCAGCTGAACGCGCAGATTGCGGTGGAAGGGCAGGACGCCAAGCAGGTGGCGGCGAACTACCTGAAAGCGAAAGGCTTTGTCAAAGGCTGATGACGCCATGACCGAACGCGCCGGGGAGGCGCTCCCTGCTCCCCGGCGACGCTGATACACCAGGATGCCGGAGCGTTTCTTTGACTACCGTTCTAAAAAACCGCGTGCTGTTGACGCTGTTTCTGCTATTGCTTCTCGCGGCGTTTGGCCTGCCGTTCCTCAGCTATGCGCCCAACCGCCTGCTGTCCGGGCAAAGTATTTCCCTGCTCTCTCTGCTGCACGGCCGCGCGCTGTGGCTGCTGGCGCCGCTGGCGGCACTGGCGTTGCTCAGTCTGCTGCCGCCGCGGCGCGGGTACGCGTTGCTGACGGTGCTGGCCGCCTCGGCGCTGCTGACGCTGAGTCTGTGGCTGAGCGGCGATGCCGCACGGCAGCTGGCGCAGAGCGGTTCGGCGCTGGCGCGCACCTCCTGGAGCGGCGGCTGCTGGCTGATGCTGGCGCTGTGCCTGCTGATGGCGGCCAATGCCATGGAGCGCATCACCGCCTCGCCGCTGTGGCGCATCTGCGGCAACCTGCTGACGCTGGCGCCGGCACTGTGGCTGCTGTTCAGCCAGCAGCTGGATGCGCTCTCGCTGCTGAAGGAGTACCACAACCGGCGCGAGGTGTTTGACGCCGCGCTGTGGCAGCACCTGACCATTCTGCTGCTGACGGTGCTGCCGACGCTGGCGATCGGCGTACCGCTCGGCGTGCTCTGTTTCCGCTCGCAGCGTTGGCAGACGCCGGTGTTCTCCACGCTCAATATTATCCAGACCGTGCCGTCGATCGCGCTGTTCGGCCTGCTGATCGCACCGCTGGCCGGGCTGGCGGCGGCGATCCGTGGCTGGCGCGCCACGGCGTCAACGGCATCGGGCTGGCGCCGGCGATCGTCGCGCTGGTGATGTACGCGCTGCTGCCGCTGGTGCGCAGCGTGACCGCCGGGCTGCAGAGCGTACCGGCCAGCGTGATCGAGTCCGCCCGCGGCATGGGTATGACGCGCGGCCAGATCTTTGCGCGCGTGCAGCTGCCGCTGGCGTTGCCGCTGCTGCTGACCGGGGTGCGCATTCTGGCGGTGCAGACCGTGGGCATGGCGGTGGTGGCCGCGCTGATTGGCGCCGGCGGCTTCGGCGCCATTGTGTTTCAGGGGCTGCTGAGCAGCGCGCTGGATCTGGTGCTGCTCGGGGTGATCCCGGTGATCGTGATGGCGGTCGTGGTCGACTCGCTGTTTAAACTGATAATTTCAATCTTGGAAGCAACCCGCCGATGATTAACTTTGACCAGGTAAGCAAGCTGTTTCAGGGCAAAGCCGCGGTGGATGATTTGTCGCTGAATATCGCCGCCGGCGAATTTACCGTACTGATCGGCACCTCCGGCTCCGGGAAATCCACCACGCTGAAGATGATCAACCGCCTGATTGAGCACGATAAGGGCAAGATCTACTTCGCCGGTGAAGAGATCCACAAGTTCAAACCGCAGGATCTGCGGCGGCGCATGGGCTACGCCATCCAGTCTATCGGGCTGTTTCCCCACTGGACGGTGGAGGAGAATATCGCCACCGTGCCGCAGCTGCTGAAATGGCCGCGCGCGCGCATCCGCGACCGGGTGACGGAGCTGATGGAGCTGCTGCATCTGGATCCGGCGCTGTTCCGCCACCGCTATCCGCACCAGCTGTCCGGCGGGCAGCAGCAGCGGGTCGGCGTCGCCCGGGCGCTGGCGGCCGACCCGGAAGTATTGCTGATGGATGAGCCGTTCGGCGCGCTTGACCCGGTGACCCGCGCGGCGCTGCAGGCGGAGGTGGCGCGTATTCATCAGCTGTCCGGCCGCACCATCGTGCTGGTGACGCACGATATCGACGAGGCGCTGGCGCTGGCGGACCGGGTGGTGCTGATGGACGCCGGCCGCGTGGTGCAGCAGGGTACGCCGCTGGAGATGCTGACCCGCCCGGCCAACGACTTTGTGCGCGACTTCTTCGGCCGCAGCGATCGCGGCATCAAGCTGCTGGCGCTGGGGTACGTCGGCGAGCGGGTGCGTCCCGGCCAGGCCGACGGCGAGCCGATCAGCACCGCGATGAGCCTGCGCGAGGCGCTGTCGGTGTTTGTCGCCCGCGGCAGCGACCGGCTGCCGGTGGTGGATGAGCAGGGGGCGGCGCGCGGCGTGCTGCATTTTCACGATCTGATCGCTCCGCAGCAGGCGCTGTCATGAGCGGGGGTCTGTGGCGCTGGCTGCGCGACCCGCTGCCGTGGGCGACGGCGCTGCTGCTGGCGCTGGTGTTCGGCATGAACCAGCTGCACGGCCTGTTCGCCTACTGGTTCCCCGACCTGCAGCGGCCGGTGTATCAGCAGGACAGTTTTATCTCGCTGCTGCTGGCTCACCTGACGCTGGTGGGCGTCTCCAGCCTGATTGCGGTGCTGATCGGCGTGTCGGCGGGGGTGGCGGTCACCCGGCCGGCCGGGCAGGAGTTTCGTTCGCTGGTGGAGACGCTGGTGGCGGTCGGCCAGACCTTCCCGCCGGTGGCGGTGCTGGCGGTGGCGGTGCCGGTGATGGGCTTTAGCGAGCAGCCGGCGATTATTGCGCTGGTGCTGTACGGGCTGCTGCCGATCCTGCAGGGCACGCTAGCCGGCATCGGCGCGGTGCCGCCGGCGGCGCGGGAAGTGGCAACCGGCGTCGGCATGAGCCCGTGGCAGGTGCTGTGGCGCGTCGAACTGCCGCTGGCCGCGCCGGTGATCCTCGCCGGCGTCCGCACCTCGGTGATTATCAATATCGGCACCGCCGCCATCGCCTCGACGGTCGGCAGCAAAACTCTCGGTTCGCCGATCATTATCGGCCTGAGCGGTTTTAATACCGCCTATGTGATTCAAGGCGCGCTGGTTGTGGCGTTACTGGCTATCATTGTTGATAGGGTGTTTGAACGTTGGGTAAGGCATATCCGTCATGGCTGACGCGGCGTTGGCGGCGCAGGCCATCAGGATAGACGGGATGGGGGGAGTGGCGATGCAAGTATCTTTACCGATGTACGGCGTGACGCATCAACAGGTGGAACCGTTCTGGCGTGCGCTGCGCGCCAGGCTGCAGGCCTACGGTCTGGAGGCGCCGGAGACGCTGAGCTGGCCGCAGGATCTGGCGCGGCACTGGCGGCAGCCGGATCTGCTGCTCAGCCAGACCTGCGGCTATCCGCTGGTGGCCTATTTGCCGCAGGTGCAGGTGATCGGCACCTATCACTATCGGGTCGAGGGCTGCAACGGCCCCAATTACAGCAGCTGGCTGGTGGTGCGGGAGGACGATCCCGGCGAACGGCTGGCCGATTTTCGCGGCCGCACGGCGGCGTATAACAGCACCGACTCACAGTCCGGTTATAACAGCCTGCGGGCGCTGATTGCGCCGCTGGCGCAGGACGGCCGCTTTTTCGGCAAGGCGCTGGCTTCCGGCGCGCACTATCAGTCGCTGAAGATGATCCAGCGCGGGGAGGCGGATATCGCCGCTATCGACAGCGTCAGTCTGGAACTGCTGCGCCGGGCGCAGCCGGAGGCGCTGCACGGGGTGAAAATCATCGGCCGCACCGCTTCGGTGCCGGGGTTACCGCTGATCACCGCCGCCGGTACGTCGCAGGGGCAGGTGGAGATCCTGCGCGCGGCGGCCAATGAAATGGTCAGCGACCCCGCCAGCGACAGCCTGCTGATCGGCGATTTCAGCCTGGTGCCGCGGGCGGACTACCAGGTGATTGCCGAACTGGAACGGCAGGCGGCAGCGGCCGGCGTGACGGCGCTCTGACGCTTAGCGTTCCTGCGCGCTCGGCGCCGGGATGACGGAAGGTGCGGCGCTTTCGCTGCTGGCTTCCGGCTGCGGCGTGGTGGAGCGGGTGTAGATGTTCAGGCCGGCGAGGAAGACGCCGCCGAGGGAACCCAGGGCGCACAGGGCGATAATGATGACGAAGGCTTTTTTCAGCATGGGGCGGTTTTCGCAGGTTGCTTAAAACAGCGGAAGAGTATAGTCCCTGCGGCGTCTTTAGTGAAATGTTAAAAGTCCGCAGCGTTGGTGCGGACAGCGCTTGGAGGGCTCAGGCCGCGGCGCGACGGCGCAGCAGCGGCCAGCTGACGGCGGGCAGGTAAACGGCCCAGCCGACCGAGAGGGACAGCAGCATCAGGTCCGGGGCGATCTGCGGGCTGAACGCCTGTAACTTCCAGCTGAGCAGGTAGCTGAGCGGCCCGGCGACCGCGCCGAACAGGGCGATGGGCCAGGCGGAGAGGCGGATCAGCTGCAGCAGCCAGCACCACCAGCAGCCGAAGGCGAGCCACAGCGCCATCATCCAGACCGGCACGCCGGCATGGTCGGTAAACTGCAGCACACCGCCGTAGCACCAGACGGCGTCCATCGCGATGCCCGCCAGCGCCGCCAGCACTGCCCATTTGCGCCGCGTCGCTGGGGTCAGCGCCAGCGCCGCTACGGCGCCAATCGCCAGGGCCAGCGCCGCCCGGTCGCGGCCGTACACCGCCAGCCCCCAGTAGGCGCCAAAGCACAGGGTGATCAGCCAGAATCCGGCATGCAGCTTCATGGCGCGCCAAACCGCAGAGCTAAAGCGGGGGAGCGGGCGGTAAGCGGGGAAAAGTGCGGGCTGGTCATAACGTCTCCTTTGATGCGCGCGGCGGCGGGCAGCGCTCAACGTAGTATAAGTAGACGTGATGGAACAATTGCTCGGTCTCCTAATTTTCCCGCACGGGGTGCGTTATAAATCAGAAATACGGTAGGCGCAGCGGCGGGAGCCAGACAGGACGTGCTCGATACGCTCCACCTGCGCCTGCAGTACCTCACGGAAAATACTGAGTTCTGAACGGCAAAAGCCTTGACATACGCTGGCGGCGGAGCAAATAGGGCAGTGGTTTTCCACCAGTTGGTAGCTGCCGTCTTCCAGCGCGCACCATTCGGCCATATAGCCTTCGTGGCAGCGCACCTTCGCCAGACGGGCGACGCGCTCCTGCAGGGTGACGGCGCCGATCATCGCCTGCTTATAGTTGATGCGCGTTTCCTGCTCGCGGCTTTCAATCAGCACGCCGAGCGCCTGCTCGCCGAGCTTATCGCGCACGGTGCGCAGCAGTTGCACCGTCAGTTCAGGGTGCGCGTCCGGGAACTGGGCGTTGCCGGCGGCTGTCAAATGCCATAGCTGCACCGGGCGGCCGACGCCGCGGGTTTCGGCGCGCGCTTCCACCAGGCCCTCTTTGGCCAGCTTGACGAACTGCTGACGCGCCGCTTCGCCGGTGGTGCCCAGCACTTTGCCGGCCTCGGTGGCCTGCTGCGGGCCGCGTACTTTCAGCAACTTCAGCAGACGGTCGCTGACAGACTGTGCGGTGCACTCGCCATTTTCCAGACTGATTCTGGCCATATTTCCCGCTTTACTCCTGCTTATTCCAAGGCAACACTTGCTAAATTTAACGTAATATTACCGTCAACTCAATGCCATTACTCTGAAAACCGCCGCCAACCGCCATTTATGACTCTTTTTGCGGGCGGATGCGGTCAATTTTGTACAAAACCGCATGGACGGCGGATGCTAGAATAAGCGCTATGACGGAGGTGACGATGACCAGGCAAACGGCCCGCGGGCGACAAGAACAGACGCACTTTATGCACGTCGACGAGCTCGGCGGGCTGGAAGTGCTGCAGGCCAGCTATCTGCGTCAGACCTTTTCCCGCCACAGCCATGAAGGCTACTGCATCGGCGTGATTGACGACGGCGCCCAGCGTTTCTACCGCACCGGCGGCGAGCACGTGGCGCCACACGGCAGCATTATTCTGGTGAACGCCGACGAGATCCACACCGGCAGCTCGGCGGCGGACAACGGCTGGGCCTATCAGGCGATGTATCCCAACCCGGAGCTGCTGGCGCGGCTGTCGCGCGATTTAAAGAGCTGCGCCGGCGGCGCGCCCTATTTCCCTCAGGCGGTGGTGCACGACGTCGGGCTGGCGGGGCAGCTGCGGCTGGCGTTCGGCATGCTGCAAAGCAACGAAAACCGCCTGCTGAAAGAGACCATGCTGTTCTCCGCGCTGACCTGGCTGATGATGCGCTACAGCAAAACCCGCGTGACGCCGGCGACGCAGAGCCGGGCGCAAAGTCAGGTGGCGCTGGTGAAGGCGCTGCTGGATGAGTACCCGGAAGTGGACGTCTCGCTGCTGGAGCTGGCGGAGCGGGTCTCCCTCAGCCCCTATTACCTGCTGCGGCAGTTCCAGCGGGTGACCGGCCTGCCGCCGCACGCCTATCAGATTCAGGCGCGGCTGCGTAAGGCGCGCGGCCTGCTCAAGCAGGGCCACGGCGTGCTGGAAAGCGCATTGGCCTGCGGCTTTCACGATCAGAGCCACTTCCACCGCCATTTCCGCAAGTCGATAGGCGTCACCCCCGGCGACTACGTCAACTCGCTGCGCTAAGCGGGCAATTACATACAATACCGCGACGTTGCGGCCACGCTAGGCTGCGCTTTTTATCACGGAGCGCGCCATGACCCATTCATCTTTACCTATTCCGACGCCGCGCCTGCGGCCCGCGCTGCAGGGGGCGCTGGCGATCTTGCCGCTGTGCCTGGCGGTGCTGCCCTGGGGGATCCTCGCCGGTTCGATGGCGCTGCAGAGCGGCCTGACGGCGTCGCAGGGGCTGGGCATGTCGGCGATTGTATTTGCCGGCGCTTCGCAACTGGTGGCGATGGGGATGATTAAAGGCGGCGCCGGGCTGCTGGCGATTCTGTTGTCCACGTTCTTTGTCACCGCGCAGCATTTCCTGTACGCGCTGCGGCTGCGGGCGGGCATTGCGCCGCTGCCGCTGCGCTGGCGGCTGCTGCTGGGCTTTTTACTCACCGACGAGCTGTTCGCCCTGACCGGCGACCACAGTGCCGCGCGCTTTGACCGCTGGTATGCGCTGGGCGCCGGGCTGACGTTTTATGTCTGCTGGCTGCTCACCACCTGGCTGGGGATCGCCGCCGCCGGCAGCATTGGCAATCTGGACGCGTACGGGCTGGATTTTTCCATTGCCGCGACGTTTATCGCCATTGTGGTGCCGCTGGTGCGCAGCCTGCCGGTGCTGGCCTGTGCGCTGACCGCGCTGCTGCTGTCGGTGGTGCTGCACCACTATCAGATCCCCGGCGCGCTGATTATCGCCAGCGTCGCGGCGATGCTGGTGGGGCTGCTGTGCAGCAGGGAGGCGTCATGATTTGGCTGACCATACTGCTGATGGGGCTGGTGGTGTTTTTTAACCGCTACTGTTTTCTGGCGCCGGGCCTGCGGCTGCGGCTGTCGCCGCGTCTGCATAAGCTGCTGGGATTTTCGGTGCCGGCGGTGCTCAGCGCTATCAGCGGGCCGATCGTGATGTACGGCGATGCCGGCTGGCGCGGCGTGGCGGATAACCCGTACCTGTGGGGCGCGCTGTTTGCGGTGATCCTGGCGTTTTTCCTGCGCAATACGCTGATTGTGGTGGTGCTCAGTCTGCTGATGTTTATCACCCTGCGCGGGCTGCTGTGAGCCGGCGGTGAAAATAAAAAAGCCGGGCGCAGCCGGCCCGGCAAAGTAACGCTGGTAATCAACTGGCCGCAGCCATCAAGAGACGCAGTGGTGGTTACGCGCGTTTAGAACTGATACACCAGACCGACGGCGACCACGTCGTCGTCTGACAGGCCCAGTTTATTGTCGCTGTCGAGCTGGTTGATTTTATAATCCACATAGGTGGACATGTTTTTATTAAAGTAATAGTAGGCGCCGACGTCGATATATTTCACCAGGTCGGCATCGCCGATATTTTCAATATCTTTGCCTTTCGACTGTACATAGCCAATTGACGGACGCAGGCCAAAGTCGAATTGATATTGCGCCACCAGTTCAAAGCCCTGCGCCTTATTGGCGAAGCCTTTTACCGCCGTGCTGTTCTGGTTAATGGTCGCGGTGCCGGACAGCGGCACGATATTGCGGCTTTCTGAATAGGTGGCCGCCAGATAGAGGTTATTGTTGTCATATTTCACGCCGGCCGCCCAGATATCCGCCTTGTCGCCCTTGCCGTAGTCGCCCAGCTTTTGCGCGCTGGTGCGGTTGGAGGAGGCATAGGCGGCGCCAAAGCTCAGGCCGTCCACCACTTCATAGCTGGATGACAGCCCCCAGCCGTCGCCGTTGGCCTTGCTGGCCGCGCGGTCGTCATTCTCGTTTTTGCCCTGATACTGCACGGCGAAGTTCAGCCCGTCCACCAGGCCGAAGAAGTCGTTGTTGCGGTAGGTGGCGACGCCGTTGGTGCGGCCGTTCATAAAGTTGTCGGTCTTGATATAGGCGTCGTCGCCGAACTCCGGCAGCATATCGGTCCAGGCGCCGACGTCGTAGATAATGCCGTAGTTGCGGCCGTAGTCGACGGAGCCGTAATCACCGAACTTCAGGCCGGCGAAGCCGAGGCGGGTTTTGCTGTCTCTGGTGCCTTCGGACTCGGCGTGGTTGACGGCAACCTGGTATTCCCACTGGCCGTAGCCGGTCAGCTGGTCGTTAATCTGCGTGGAGCCTTTAAAGCCGAAGCGCACGTACGATTTATCGCCGTCACTGTCGGCCGCGTCGGAAAAATAGTGTAATCCTTTTACCTTGCCGTACAGATCCAGTTTATTTCCGTCTTTATTATAAATTTCTGCCGCGTAAGTCGAAGGTGCAATAAAAAGCGCCGGAAGCATAACGGCGAGAAGATGACGTTTCATGGTTGTCCCTGCTTTTTTGAATGAAAAGGCTATCGCCACTATTTATGGCTATTACCGCTGCCGGAATGATGGCAGCGCAGATTTTTTACCAAGGTTGTGTGATGCCTTTATGACAGCACATTGATATCTGTGCTGCATGCTGAAAAACCGAGCGGGAAAGTGTGGGGCGGCTGGTCTACAGTTAAGCGTAGCGCGGCCGTTTGGCGGCGCGCGCCACAACAGCCTGGCGCAGCGGACGCGCCGCGAACCCTGCCGTTACGGAGGCGTTATGCGTGATACCTATACCCTGCTCGGCTGCCGCGGCTGCGGTTCGACCATCGTCGCCGCCGCGCTGGAGCTGACCGGCTTTCCCTGGGGCTATGAGGAAGTGGACTACGCGGCGGACAGCCCGGAGCGTGAGCGCTTACTGCGGCTCAATCCGCTGGGAGAAGTGCCCACTCTGATTCTGCCCAATAACGAAGTGATGACCGAGAGCGCGGCGATCGTGCTGCTGCTGCATGCGCGTGCGCCCCATGCGGAGCTGGCGCCGGAGGCGGGCGCGGCGACGCTGCCGCGTTTTTTGCGCTGGCTGATGTTTATCAACAGCGCGATTTACCCGACCTTCACCTACGGCGACCACCCGGAGACCTGGCTGCCGAACAGCCGCCGCCCGGAGCGGCTGGAGGAGGCGATCGCCCCGCACCGCGAGCAATTGTGGCTGCAGTGCGCCGCGGCCGCCAGCGACGCCGGGCCGTGGTTTCTCGGCCGCACCTTCAGCGCGCTGGATCTGTATATCGCCGTGATGTGCAACTGGCGGCCCGGCCGCCGCTGGTTTCTGCAGCACTGCCCGCAGCTGACCGCCATCGCCGGGCGGGTGGAGCAGCTGCCGCTGCTGAATGCGCTGTTTCAGGCGCACTTCGACCACGTTGCGCCGCTGGAATAATGCGCGGCGCTGCGCAAAGCGGACGATGCGTCGCTCAGCCGGGCTGACGGCGCGCCTCGTCTGTGGGACAATAGCGCCATCATTTCGTTTAGATAAGAGTTGAATGGCGCTCACCTCCTCAGTTAAAGATCAGATCGGCAAGTGGTACAAGGCCCTGCAGCAGCAAATACCGGACTTTATTTCCCGCGCGCCGCAACGGCAGATGATTGCCGACGTCGCCAAAACGCTGGCGGGCGACTACCCGCGCCACCTGGCGATTGAAGCGCCGACCGGCGTCGGCAAGACCCTGTCGTACTTGATCCCCGGCATCGCCGTCGGGCGCGACGAAGGCAAGCCGCTGGTGGTCAGCACCGCCAACGTGGCGCTGCAGGACCAGATCTACAGCAAGGATCTGCCGCTGCTGAAGAAAATCATCCCGGACCTGAAGTTTACCGGTGCGTTCGGCCGCCGGCGCTACGTGTGCCCGCGCAACCTGGCGGCGATGAGCACCGACGTGGCCGAGCAGGGCGATCTGATGCTGTATCTCGACGAGGACGAGCTGGCGCCTTCCAACGGCGAAGAACAGGCGCTGTGCCAGAAACTGTCAAAATCCCTGGCCCGCCACGAGTGGGACGGCCTGCGCGACCACTATGCGCAGTCGGTTGACGATACGCTGTGGGCCAAGCTGAGCACCGACAAGGCCAACTGCCTGGGGCGCAACTGCCACTATATCCGCGAGTGCCCGTTTTATCTGGCGCGCAAGGAGATTGAGAGCGCCGACGTGGTGGTCGCCAACCACGCGCTGGTGATGGCGGCGCTGGAGAGCGAATCGGTACTGCCCAACCCGAAAGAGCTGCTGCTGGTGCTGGACGAGGGCCACCACCTGCCGGAGGTGGCGCGCGACGCGCTGGAGATGGAAGGGGAGATCACTGCGCTGTCCGCCAACCTGCAGCTGGATATGATCGTGCGGCAGGTGGAACTGTGCATGACCCAGTACCGGCCGAAGAATCCGCCGGGGCTGGCGAATATCGAGCGGCTGAAAAACCACTGCGAGGAGCTGCGCGAGCTGATGCAGGCGTTTGAACATCAGGTAAGCGCTTACTTGCCTGGCGACGGCGCGGCGGCGGAGCACCGCTTTGAGATGGGCGCGCTGCCGCCGGAGATGGTGGAGAGCTGCGCGCGGCTGTTCAAACTGACCGACGGGCTGCGCGGGCTGGCGGAGTTTATTCTCAACGACCTGAGCGAGCAGACCGGCAAGCACGATATCGTGCGTCTGCACCGCACGATTTTGCAGATGAGCCGCACGCTGGGCTATCTGGAGGCGATGAGCAAGCTGTGGAAGCTGGCGGCGATGGATAAATCCTCCAACGCGCCGATCTCCAAATGGGTGACGCGCGAGGTGCGCGATAACGTCACCCACCTGTATCTGCACTGCGTCGGCATCCGCGTCAGCGATCAGCTGGAGAAGCTGCTGTGGCGCAACGTGCCGCACGTGGTGGTGACCTCGGCGACCCTGCGTTCGCTTAACAGTTTCGCCCGCCTGCAGGAGATGAGCGGCCTGAACGAAAAGGCCGGCGACCGCTTCGAGGTGCTCTCCTCGCCGTTCAACCACGTCGAGCAGGGCAAAATCGTCATCCCCGCCATGCAGTTTGAGCCGTCGATGGCCAACGAGGCGCAGCATCTGGAAGAGATGGCGCGCTGCTTCCGCGCCGAGGTGGCCGGCGGGCAGCACAAGGGCATGCTGATCCTGTTCAGCAGCAACCGGGCGATGCAGACCTTCCTCAGCTACGTCACCGATTTACGGCTGATGCTGCTGGTGCAGGGCGACCAGCCGCGCTACCGGCTGGTGGAAGAGCACCGCAAGCGGGTGGAGAAGGGCGTGGCCAGCGTGCTGGTGGGGCTGCAGTCCTTCGCCGAAGGGCTGGATCTGAAGGGCGAGCTGCTGACGCAGGTGCACATCCACAAGATCGCCTTCCCGCCGATCGACAGCCCGGTGATCCTCACCGAAGGCGAGTGGCTGAAAACCCTGAAGCGCTATCCGTTTGAGGTGCAGAGCCTGCCCAGCGCCTCGTTTAACCTGATCCAGCAGGTCGGCCGGCTGATCCGCAGCAACCAGTGCTACGGCGAGATCATGATTTACGACCGCCGGCTGCTGACCAAAAGCTACGGCTCGCGCCTGCTGGCGGCGCTGCCGGTGTTCCCGATCGAACAGCGGCGGTGCCGGAGGCCGACAAGGCGCACCTGGCGGCGCTGAAGTCGGCCGCCGACGCGGTCAAAAAAGAGAAGAAGAAGGGCAACCCGTTCGCCCGCCGTCGTCGCCGTTAAAGCGCCAGCGGCGGCAGGCGGCGCTTCACCGGCGTGGTTTTCACAATTGAGGTGTTGCTCTGCGCCTGCTCGGCCAGCCGATCGAGGATCTGGTCGAGCTGCTCCAGCGAACGCGCCGCCAGCCGTATGATAAAGCAGTCTTCCCCGGTCACCTTGTCGCACTCCACCACCTCCGGAATGGCGGCGACCATCTGCTCCACCTTCTTCAGCATCCCCGGCAGCGGCTTGAGGCGCACCAGCGACTGAAAGCCGTAGCCCAGCGCCTGCAGATTGACGTTCAGGGTGTAGCCCTGAATCACGCCGCTCTCCTCCAGCCGCCGCAGCCGTTCTGAGGTGCTCGGCGAAGACAGCCCCACTTTGGCGCTCAGCGTTTTCAGCGACATGCGCGCGTCCTCTGCCAGCAGCGCCAGAATTTGGTGATCGATAATATCCATAGCAACCTTGTTAGGTAAGTAATGTATTCAGCCTTTAATAAAAAGGAAGTTAAGCATATCTGCCTGCTTTTGGCTATGGAGCGCGGCGGCAAAAGGTTGCAAGCTAATGCAATTACTGACGCAGGGGATACAGACGATGAAGGCAGAGATAAAACGCGGTTCGCTGGAGATGGTGGCGGCGATGCTGATTTCCGGTTCGATTGGCTGGTTTGTGCTGATGTCCGGCCAGCCGGTGATTAACGTGGTGTTCTGGCGCTGCGCCATCGGCGCGCTGGCGCTGCTGCTGGTATGCGGCCTGCTTGGTCAGCTGCGTGCGCCCGGGCTACGGCGGGCGACGCTGCTGATTGCCGTCGCCGGCGGTATCGCGCTGGTGCTGAACTGGCTGCTGCTGTTCAGCGCCTACCGCTATGCGTCGATCTCCATCGCGACGGCGGTATATAACACCCAGCCGTTTATGCTGGTGGTGCTGGGGGCGCTGTTTCTGGGGGAAAAACTGACGCTGCGCAAGCTGCTGTGGCTGGCGCTGGCCTTTGCCGGCATGGCGCTGGTGGTGCTGGCGCAACCGCAGCAGGCGGGCGCGGGCAGCCAGTATCTGCGGGGCATTTTGCTGGCGCTGGGGGCGGCGTTTTTCTATGCGCTGATGGCGCTGGCGGCCAAGCGCCTGACCGGCACCCCGCCGCAGCTGATCGTGTTGATTCAGGTCAGCGTCGGCGCGCTGATGCTGTTGCCGCTGGTGGACTTCCACGCCGACGCCAGCGCCGGGCAGTGGGGCATGCTGATGGCGCTGGGGGTGGTGCACACCGGGATGATGTTCGTGCTGCTGTACGGCGCCATCCAGAAACTGCCGACCCACCTGACCGGTTCGCTGTCGTTTATCTATCCGGTCGCCGCCATGCTGGTGGACCGCTGGGCCTTTGCGCACCAGCTGTCGCTGGCGCAGCTGGCCGGCGCGGCGCTGATTCTGCTGGCCGCCGCCGGGATGAACCTGCTGGGCGAACGCCGCCGGCCGCAGCCCGCCGTTGAAAAGTGTGAAATTGTGCCCGCCGAAACTGGAAAAACGCCGTCGCTGAGGTAGATTAATAGCTTGCTCACTTGGCTAACATAAGCGGGAATATCATGATCGACCTCTCTACCCTGGCGCTGTTTTCCGCCGCCAGCCTGGCGCTGACCGTTACCCCCGGGCCGGATATGCTGCTTATCGCCTCGCGCAGCATCAGCCAGGGGCGGCGCGCCGGCTTTGCCTCGCTGGCGGGGATCCAGCTTGGCACCTATTGCCACGCCCTGGCGGCGGCGCTGGGGCTGTCGCAGCTGTTTGTCGTCATGCCGCTGGCCTATGACGCGGTGCGGGTGATGGGCGCGGCCTACCTGCTGTATCTGGCGTGGAAAACGCTGCGTTCGGGCGGCAGCCTGCAGGCGTCCGCCGGTCTGGCGCCGGTGGCGGTCGGGCGCATCTTCCGTCAGGGGCTGTGGACCAATATCCTCAACCCGAAAATGGCGCTGTTTGTGCTGGCGCTGTTCCCGCAGTTTATCAACCCGCAGGCCGGCTCGGTGGTGGTGCAGATGCTGGTGCTGGCGACGGTGCTGAATCTGGTGGGGCTGGCGGTGAACGGCGGCGTGATTATGCTGGTCAGCGGCATGAAGAGCCGCTTCGCCGGTCGCCGCATCAACGCGCGCTGGCCGAACTATCTGCTGAGCGGAGTGTTCGCCGCGCTGGCGTGCAAGCTGCTGCTTTCCAGCCGGCAGTCGTGAGGGAAGGGCCTCCGCCTGCGGGGGCCGTAATTGCTGCCGCTGGAGCCGGGCGGCGACAGGTTAAGGATGACAAAGGAATGGACAACAAGCCGCACAACGCGATATCGCTCAGCAGGTGTTTGATTGGTACGATGCGAAATGGAATCTGCGTACGCCTTTCAGCCAGAAGAAACCGCTGACGCCAGACACCAGCCTGTCTACGGGCAACTATCCCTGGATCTGGGAAGATGGCCTGGAGATCATGGAAGAGTACTTCGAGCTGTTCAACGTTGACAGTTCAGGGTTTAACTTTATGCGCTACTGGCCGCAGGAGATCGGCGTAACCTCCGCCGTGCTTGGCTGGCTCTGTCCCCGAAATAAGAAAAGAAAATACCAAGAGCCTGAAGCGCTGACTATTGCCATGATGATGGAGTCTGCTAGGGTGGGAAGGTGGTTGGATGGGTGATTGGGGGTATTTGTATGTGGGGCACGTTGGTATGGAAGCTGGGTCGAGAGCCGGTTTTGTGCCAGAAGCGGTCATTACTAGCCTATGCTGCAATAATTCTTTGGGGGGCAGGTACAGCATCACGGCTGGCTCACAATGCTTCCCCCACCACGCCTGCCCGCTTTATTGGGTGGTTTTAATGCAGTTGCATTGCTAAAGCTTGTCACCATCGGTTCTTTGGGAAGACAATAGATGCTTCATTTTTAATGCAATTACATGTAAATAACGGCATACTTTGTGAATCATGTATTGTGGTAAAAATAGCCGTTTTAAATGTCGTTTCGTGGAGAAAATATGACCAATCTCAAACATAACCTCGATGAGCTGCAGCAAGTAGCAAAAGAACGCACAGTCAAAACGCAAACTATCGAATATGATCTGGAAACTTTAGTAAAAAAAATAAAAAGAAACATCATAACGCTTAATCCTGAGTATCAACGAAAACACCGTTGGGATGATGAAACATCATCAAGACTAATTGAAAGCCTTATACTTAATATACCGATACCTTTTATCTACATCTCCCAAGATGTTGATGTTGACGAGGAAATAGATTCTGAGTCATCACGTTTCTCGGTCATCGATGGACAGCAGCGTCTTACTGCAATTTATAATTTCTTTGAGAATAAATATCAACTGCAAGGTTTAGAAGTTCTTGACAAGCTCAATGGGGCATTCCATAGAGATTTACCTCCATTTTTAATGAGGCGCCTCGAAGAAAGAAGCATCAGATGTTTGCGAATTGACTCTACGCTTGACCCGCAAGTGAAGTATGACATATTTGAAAGGCTGAACTCTGGATCGGTAAAGTTGGAGTCACAAGAACTGCGCAATGCAACATGCAGAGGGCCATTTAAAGACCTCGTAAAAAGATTGTCAAAAAATGAGCATTTCATATTGGCATGTAAATTAACACCTGATAGTTCCCGCGTTAAAAAAATGGAAGATGAAGAGCTTGTACTGCGTTTCTTCGCCATAAACTACTTTGATAGCTATAGGGATTACAAAGGGAAGTTCAAAAATTTCCTGACTAGTAAGATGAATTCATTTAACAATCTACCTATAAAACAGTTAGAGGAAATGGAAAGGTTGTTTAATGATACGTTTGAAGCTATTAGGGGAGTCTAATATAGATTATCCTTTCACTAAGTATCGGGTAACAGTCGATGGCTTTGAAAAAAATGTCTGATTTTAATTCTGCGGTGTATGATTCAATTACACACCTCTTTATTGAAAGCTTGAGAAAAGAAACAGTTGTTACGTCCGAAAAAATTCTCGAAATGTTTTCAGATCCGGATTTTTTTGCAGCATGTGAAGGTAGTGTAAATGATGTTGTTAAACTGAATACAAGGATTAATAAGGCAAAGGAAACAGCATAATGGCTACATTCATTGCGGATTATCTTGATACCGTTGATCTTCAGTGGAGAGAAGTTGATATTTTAGTCGATGAAGCGGTTCGTGTTCAGGAGTCAAATGAGCATTTATATAATGCTCTTTGTCGCTCGATTACAGTTTTGATTGTTGCTCATATGGAAGGGTTTGTTAAAGGTGCAGTCAAAAACATTATTAGCGATTACGCATCCATAACATTTAAAGAGTTACCAACCTCGATTAAAAGAACTTACTGTAAAAAATATTTAGGGTTTGATGAAAAAGCGTTTTCCGGATATCAAAGTGCAATCCTGTGCCTAATGGATGATTTAGAGAAAACAGATGACTTCAAAATTTCTCCTGAACCATTTATATCGGATAGAAACAGAAATCCAAAGCAGATGTCATTGGTAATATAGCGTCAAGATTTGGGGTTGGAGATATTTTTAAAAACCTACACGATTCAAAGTTTGATAAGATCTTTTTGATGACATCCCCACAAATTAAAAATGCTCTTAAAGTTATCTCTGCTTTAACCAAGCGAAAAGTTTGTGATTTTCCTTATAGAGTAAGAAAAAATGCTTACAATACAAGTCCAACATCATATCGTGGGCGAAGTTTATGGCAGACTTTTTTAGATGATTTAAATCAAAAACGTCATAAAATAGCCCATGGCAATGATTTTGCGAACGCTACGGACATTAACTCACTTGTTGATCTTAAAGATAAAGTCAGAATACTTCAGTACTCATTTTTATTAATTATTTGCTCTGAGTTA
Source organism: Serratia rubidaea (assembly GCA_901472405.1). Taxonomy (GTDB): domain Bacteria; phylum Pseudomonadota; class Gammaproteobacteria; order Enterobacterales; family Enterobacteriaceae; genus Serratia_B; species Serratia_B rubidaea. The sequence continues at coordinate 1,444,871 of LR590463.1, forward strand.
TGTAATGCATAAATAAAGTAGGTAATATTAAATGGCGGCAATTTTGCTGCCACTTAAAAACTGTCAATCATGTGGTGTAAAAATAACTTATAGCATTGTAAGTATCCCTGCAAAAGGAACCATTCACTTTAACAGATATGTCAATGTCTGCTGCTCGCTCATAAGAGACAACCATACTCAAATCTCCCACATTGCAGGAGATTTGAGTATGAACACATCACCGTGGAACAAAGACCGCATCATCAGCCAAAAAAGACCACTTCAGATATCTCATATCTGGGGGATCCGAATCCGGCTTGAACTGGAAGGCAAAACGCGTGATTTAGCTCAGTTCAATATGGCCCTGGACAGTAAGCTACGAAGCTGTGATCTGGTCAAACTCAAAGTAGCTGATGTTGCAAATGGTAGCTCTATTTCAAGCAGAGCAACGGTGTTGCAACAGAAAACTGGTAGCCCTGTGCAATTTGAGATAACCAAAGGGACAAGAGAAGCTGTTGCTGCATTGATAAAACTTGGCAATTTGCATACTAAAAAACTTCTTGTTTCGGTCTCGAATCGGAGCTAACCGGCACATATCAACTAGGCAATACAGCCGAATCTTTCATGGGTGGGTAGAAAAGCTTGGCCTCGAAGCTTCGCTTTACAGCACACATTCCATGAGAAGAACGAAACCTTACCTGATATACAAAAAACCAAGAATCTCCGGGTGATCCAACTTCTGTTGGGCCATAAGAAACTGGAAAGCACAATCCGTTATCTGGGCATTGAAGCCGATGATGTGTTAGAGATCTCTGAATCGATTGAAGTCTAAGGAAGGTTATCAGGGCTGCAACAGCAGCCCTGTGCCAAGAGCAGCCTGCCATCCCGTGTTGATCGACAGAGTGTAGATCAGCTACAGCAGGCCTGTGTCAGAAAGGGACTTGCATATGCTATTAATTTTGGTTGAAATGCGAATTTCTTAACTTATGCTATTGCATTAATGCAGCGAGATATTGTAAGTTTTTAGCGGGCGATGGTGTAAGGGGAAACACACTCCTATGGAGAGTATTTGTGAGGTTCGAATCCTCACCGCCAAAGGTAATTCAACGAGTAGCCTTTGGCGGTGGTAATTTAATATGTCAAGACTCCCTTCTAAAATTTATAAATATCACGTTGCCAACCTTCGAGAGTTGCAATTGGCTTTGGGTCATACAGGTCGACTTGCTCGTAAAGAAATCGCTTCGAAAGATCCTCAGCAGGGGCTAAGGTCTCTTCTTCGTCTTTACTCATTCTTGGTTGGAGCATGGATTGAGACTCGCCTTAGAAAGTTACTACATGAAGAATTCGGTTTTACTGAGTCTGAACGTAATCAAATTGAGCAGAAATCATCGCAACTTGAGCAATGGAAAGAAACTGTTGATTTAGCTTTTCGCAAGCATCATAAAATAACTAAAGCCCCTCTGGATGAAAGGAGTCTTGGGATAGCACATGCCGCACGAAGAGCAGCATTACATGATGTTTTGTCGAATGAGCTACGAATCCTGATAGAAATACGAAACAAGCTAGCACATGGGCAATGGATCTATCCCTTCAATAATGAAGGAAATGCTGTGGAACCTGATAAATTTAAATTAATCAATAAAGAAAACTTGCAGTCACTCCAATTCAAATATTCATTAGCGGAGCATTTAGCTGACGCTGTACATGATTTGGTTGTAAGTCCTACGACATTCGAACGAGATTTCGAAAGCCATTTTAAAAAATTATATCAAGTACGAACAAACTTAGTGACAAAAGACTACGAAAAATATAAAGCAAGTTTAGTATTAAGTAGAGAGAAATCTCGTGCTGCTAGAACGCAGCAATAGGTTCATGAGATTCTCTGATACTTGTTACCTTAGTAAGCCTTAAATTTTTAGAAATTCTTTTACGTCCGCTCCTCGCTCATAGCAACCGCTTAGCTTTATGTCGGGCGCGGACATTGTATCCAGTTCACTCCTCTCAACCCCACTCAACCCTAGCCCCCCCCTCCACCAATGCCGCTATAATCCCCACAAATTTCTCAACGGGTTTAGAAACGAAGATGGCAAAACTCACCTTACAAGAGCAACTGCTGAAGGCAGGGCTGGTGACCAGCAAAAAGGCGGCCAAAGTCCAGCGTACGGCGAAAAAATCACGGGTTCAGGCGCGTGAGGCCAGAGAGGCGGTGGAAGAGAATAAAAAAGCGCAGCTGGAGCGCGATAAGCAGCTCAGCGAGCAGCAAAAGCAGGCGGTGTTAGCCAAAGAGTACAAGGCGCAGGTGAAGCAGCTGATTGAGATGAACCGCATCGTGCCGGCAAAGGGCGATATCGGCTTTAACTTCACCGATGGCAATCTGATTAAGAAAGTGTATGTGGATAAGACCACGCAAACCCAGCTGATCAGCGGCCGTCTTGCCATCGCCCGTCTGGCCGTTGATAGCAGCGGTGAGAGCGAATACGCGATTATCCCCGCCAGCGTCGCCGATAAAATTGCCCAGCGTGATGCAAACAGCATTGTGTTAAACAGCGCGCTGAGTGAGGAAGAGCAGGACGAAGACGATCCGTATGCCGACTTTAAAGTGCCTGACGATCTGATGTGGTAAACAAGGTTTGCCGCTGCGGCGTATGAAGAGTCCTGACGGGCTTTTCATGCCGCTGTCGCTATCGTCAGAACGGACAATCATGCCGGATGTTGAACGCTTCTTCGCTGACGGGATGAACAAAGCGCAGCTCGCTGGCATGCAGCATCAGTCGCGGGGTTTGTTCGGCGCCCGGCGGCAGCAGGCCGCCGTACAGGTCGCAGCCGAGAATCGGGTGGCCCAGCAGCTGGCAGTGAATGCGTAATTGATGAGTACGCCCGCTCTCCGGGGTCAGCTGCACCCGCGTCAACGGCAGTGACCGCCCATCTTCCAACCGCTGTGAAAAACGTTCGATGACCCGATAGCGGGATTTGGCGGGTTTACCGTGGATGGCACAAATCGACATCAGCGGAAACAGCGCCGGGTCTTTGGCAATCGCCGCGTTTATCACCCCCTCATTATCCTGCAAATGTCCGCACAGCAGCGCGCCGTACACCTTGGTCACTGTGCGCTGGCTGAATTGCCGGCAGAGGGCGGCATTGATCGCCTTGTTGCGGGCAATCACCATCAGCCCGGAAGTGCCGAAATCCAGACGGTGAACCAGCGTGCAGCCGGGGAACAGCTGTACCAGCCGGTGATGCACCGAATCGAGATTGCGCGGATTTTTGCCGGAGAGGCTGAGCAGCCCGGCAGGTTTGTTGATGATCGCCAGGTGTTCGTCCTGATAGAGGATGTCTATCTGCGCGTGACACGGCGGGGCAATAAAGGTATCGACAATCGTAGACATCGGGCGGCCAGCAAGAAGGGGGGCTGCGGATAATAGCGGATTCTCAGCCGGCTGGCGATCCGGCAGTCGTTAAATAGTAACGTTCGCCCCGGCCCGGCTGAGACGCCTGCGCTTATTTCTTCTTGTTCATCATCGCCTGGAGTTCGGCAAACGGGTTGTAGGTGGCCGTGCCGACATCTTTCTGCGCGTCTTCCCCCGCCACCACGCGGGTGCCGTACTGGTCGGCTTCCGTGTACTTCGAATGTTCGTGGTCATGGCAGTACAGGCACAGCAGCTCCCAGTTGCTGCCGTCTTCCGGGTTATTGGTGTGGTCGTGATCGATATGGTGAACCGTGAGTTCACGCAGGTTTGAATAGACAAATTCCCGCGAGCAGCGTCCGCACACCCAGGGATAAATTTTTAGTGCTTTTTCACGGTAGCCGCTTTCCAGCCGCGCGTAGTTTTTGGGGATAAAAGCCATTGCCTGTGTCACCTGTCAGCAAGAAATAATGTCCCCAATATATCGCAAAACGGGACGGCAGGGCATCTTGGCTGCCACAGGCGCTGCCTGCCGGTTTTACTTCTCTTGTGCGCCGTATCTTTTTCCGGGCGTCCGGCCTATGGTGTTATGAGTATTAGCTCATTCACAGGAACGGCATGATGCGCGATCTTCCCCCGACGGCCACGCTGCGCACTTTTGAAGTCGCCACCCGTCACACCACCTTTACCTCCGCCGCGGCTGAGCTGTTTATTACGCAAAGCGCGGTCAGCCATCAGTTGAAGAATCTGGAAGAAATCTGGGGGCTGCAGCTGTTCGAGCGCGGCAAGATCCTGCGTCTGACGCCCGCAGGCGCCGCGCTTGCTCCTCTGGTGCGCGAGTTCTTCGGCAAGCTGGAAACCACGCTGGCCGATCTGCGTGAGCAAAAAGGCCGGGTGCGCCTGCGCGTTAACACCACCTACTCGTTCGCGCTGAAGTGGCTGCTGCCGCGCCTGCCGGAGCTGGCGCGCTTACATCCGGAGATCCTGGTCACTCTGGAAAGCACGGACGAAGCGATTAACTTCGCCAGCACCGATTCCGATGTGGCGATCCGATTCGGCCACGGCAACTATCCCGCGTTGCACACCGAGTTTATGTTCCGCGAACAGCTGTTCCCGGTTGCCAGCCCGGCCCTGTTGCGGCGCTTTGGCACCCCGGCGGAACCGGCTGAACTGCTGCGCTATCCGCTGCTGACGCGCGACGGCGCCGATCTGGTGCCGAAGTGGGACGTCTGGTTTAAGCTGACCGGCGTCAATACCGATGTGCTGCACGAAAGCGTGCGCTTCGCCGATACCAATATGACGATTGAAGCCGCGCTGCTGGGGCAGGGGATTGCACTGGCGCGCAGCGGGCACGTTGAAAAAGAGATCGGCGACGGCAGTCTGGTGCGGCTGTTTGACGTGCCTTTTCCTTCGCCGGCGGCCTATTACTTCGTCTGCCCGCAAGGTATCGAAACGCAGCCGCACATTATCGCGTTCCGTCACTGGCTGCTGGCGGAATCACGGCAGGCGCAGCATAGCTACCGCTAAGTTATGAGTATTTGCTCATGCTGCGATGACGACACTTCACTGTTCATCCGGGCCGCTGCTGCTTAGTATCGCCGTATGCCTGGACACATTATTTTTCTCACGCTGTTCGCCGCGCTGCTGCATGCCGGATGGAACACCTTATTACGCGGCGGCGCTGACCGGCTGTGGTCGATGACCATCATGTGCCTGACGATCGCCGTGACCTGCATCGTCATTGCGCTGTTTCTGCCGCCGCCCGCGGTCGCCAGCTGGCGCTACGCGCTGCTGTCGGCGCTGCTGCACGTCGGCTATAACCTGTGTCTGGTGCGCAGTTATCAGCACGGGGAACTCGGGCAAACCTACCCGATTGCGCGCGGCTCTTCGCCGCTGATGGTGACCTGTGGGGCGGCGCTCTTCGCCGGGGAGAGCATCGATGCGGGCACCCTTGGCGGCATTGCGCTGGTGTGTGCGGGGATTTTGCTGCTGGCGGTGAGGCGGGGCAAGCCGGCGATGCCGGGTCTGCGCTATGCGCTGGCAACCGGGGTTTTTATCGCCGCGTACAGCGTGGTGGATGGCATGGGCGTGCGGGTATCCGGCAACGCGCTCGCCTATACCGTGTGGATGAGCGCATTATGGGGCGTGCTGATGCCGCTACTGTATATCGCGCTGCGCGACGGCAGGAGTTTACTGCGCCGGCGGCCCGGTATGCTCCATGCGGCGGCCGGCGGCCTGGTTTCGCTGCTCGCTTACGGCATCATCATCTATGCCATGACGTCGGCGCCGATGGGGGCGGTTTCAGCGCTGCGTGAAACCAGCGTGCTGTTTGCCGCCGTGCTGGGCGCTCTGTTCCTCGGCGAAGCGTTAACGCTGCAAAAAGTATTGGCGTGCTCCCTTATTGCCGTTGGCACGCTGTTGATCGGTTAATCAAAACAGGAGAACGCCAGATGTCTGACCATCCTACGCTTGCCCTGCTCGGGCCGGGCGCCATCGGCACCACCATTGCCGCGGTACTGCACGACGCCGGTCGCACGCCGGTCCTGTGCGGGCGTACCGCCCATTCGCAGCTGATTTTGCGTCACGACGATGGGGAAACCGTGGTGCCCGGTCCGGTGCTGAACAATCCGGCGGCGATCCAACGCCCGTTCGATCTGCTGTTTGTGGCGGTGAAAACCACCCAGATTGCCGACAGCGCCCGCTGGCTGGCCGCGCTGTGCGACGAAAACAGCGTGGTCTGCGCGCTGCAGAACGGCGTCGAGCAGGAGGCGCTGCTGGCGCCCTACGTCAACGGCGCCAGGGTGCTGCCTTCGGTGGTGTGGTTCCCGGCGCAGCGCGAGCCGGATGCCTCCGTATGGCTGCGCGACACGCCGCGCCTGACGCTGCCGGATGTGCCGCAGGCAAAACGGGTGGCGGATGCGCTCAGCGGCACGCGCTGCGCGGTTGAGCTGTCGGCCGACTTTGCCTCCGTCGCCTGGCGCAAGCTGCTGCAGAACGCGGTGGCGGGCCTGATGGTGCTGGCTAATCGCCGCGCCGGGATGTTTACGCGCGAGGATATCACGGAACTGGCGCTGGCCTATCTGCGCGAGTGCCTGCGCGTAGCGCGCGCCAACGGCGCGCAGCTGAGTGATAACGTTCCGCAGGAGATTGTCGAACGCTTTCACCGCGCCCCGGCGGATTTGGGCACCTCGATACTCGCCGACCGGCAGGCCAACCGCCCGCTGGAGTGGGATATCCGCAACGGCGTGATTCAGCGCTACGGCCGCCGGCAGGGGATAGCTACGCCCATCAGCGATGTGCTGGTGCCGCTGCTGGCGGCGGGCAGCGAAGGGCCGGGGTGAGGCCGGGGGAAGGGTTGGGCTAACGGCCCGGATTGATGACGGGGCCAGCCGTTTCGGCGGGCTGGCCTGAAGATGGCCTAAGCCGGTATGTCCAACAGCTTTAAAAGTGACTGCAGTGAATCGACAGGCCCGGCATGGTCTATGTCGGAACGGGTGGTGTCCCAGGGCATGGCATCATCCGTGCAGTAATCCCCAACGCACTGCATATCACAACGTTTATCCAGTAAACCAACCGGGATCCAGACATATGGCAGACCACGCAGCACATTGGGTACGGTAGAGCCGCATGTGGAGCAGAAATCCGTGCGATAGCCCGTTGGTCTGGACCATGAGGCGATATTGTTTTCTCCTTTAAGCCAGAGAAAATCGCGGGCATTTACGATGGTCGCCAGATTGTGGCCCACTCCGCTTTGCTTTCTGCAAAGTGAACAGTGGCAACGGTAAAACTTTGAGGGTTCTGCCGATACTTCAAATGCGATTGTTCCGCACAAACATGCGCCTTTCATTCAAATTTGCTCCGGGGTCAGCTACGTCATCTTATAAAGCGAGATTATTGGCTTTTTATACCTTAACCGCTGGAGATAGCGCAGTATTTTTCTGTATGTCCGACCTGAATTTTGTATCACTAACCAAAGGTGGCGGAATTGCTGGCGGCGGGCAGCGAAGGGCCGGGGTAACGCGGCGACGTGCAACGTTTACGCTATTAACTGGGGCCAGGATGGCCCTGCAGCCAGAATAACCCGTTATTAGTTGTAAAACTCGTCCTTATGCTGATAGCGATACTCTTGCGTGATGCCGGTATAGCCATAGGACGCCGCTTTACAGTCGATAATATGAACGTTCGACTGCGGGTGTAGATTACCAATGGCCTGTTCCATCGCGTCGTAAATTGCTTTTTGGTATGCCGCTTTCTGGTCTTTGCTACAGGTTTCATCCACGACCGTAACTTCAAGCCTGAACGAGTTTTTACCCCATTCCGCCAGGCTCCGGCCATCAATAAACCAGTCGTCGTCATCGACATGTCTGACTATCACCATGGTTTCGAAGCTATTTTTCTTTAAAACATCGCAGGTAATCTGGGTCGCCAGACGTACGCATTCGTTGGTTAACTTTTGATTTTTTAAGCCAGACAGCGTCAGGGTAATACCAGGCATAACATGTCCTTAATTCGATGGCATAGTGGTTAAATGGCGGCAGGAAGCGTCATATTTTATCAGTCATTAAAATTGCATGATTGAGGCTATGCGCACAATAGGCGAAGGTCAAAGGGAAGGGGGGCAGGCCGCTTTACTGCGGCCACGCTCAGGCCTCGAATTACGCTATTAGCCGGCGTTTGCGATCGGTAATGTTTTATCTGGCTCACGGTGAACCTGACGGGATAAAGGCAGGACAGGAAGATCCCGCTCCGGCGGGATCTGCTTATCGCGCGGCTATTCGGCAAATTTCAGCAGCGCGTCACCATCCAGGCGGTAGCGCACCCATTCGGACTGCGGCAGTGCGCCGATGCTCTGGTAAAAATCAATGGCGGGCTGGTTCCAGTCCAGCACGCTCCATTCCAGGCGGCCGCACCGGCGTTGCACGGCGCATTGCGCGATATGTTTCAGCAACGCCCGGCCCGCGCCCTGGCCGCGATAGGCCGGGGAAACGTACAAATCTTCCATATAAATACCGTTGCGTCCGAGCCATGTGGAATAGCTGGTGAAGAACACGGCGTAGCCGACGATGTTGCCTGCTATTTCGCCGATCAACGCTTCGGTGTTACTGCCTGCGCCAAAGAGCGTTTCCCGGATCTCATCCGGCGTGGTAACCACTTCCTCCGGCGCTTTTTCATATACCGCCAGCTCATAGATCATCGCGTAAATTGCCGCCGCATCTTCCGGGCGGGCCTGACGAATGGTGATGCTCATGGGTTTTCCCTGTTATTTCTGCGTGATGTTGAGATTGATGGCGTTCAGCATAAGGGGTATCGTCCGAAGAATTAAGTGCAATGAAATCACCCAATGATGAATATTATGCATCCGGCGCTGCGGCGCCTTGATTTAAACCTGCTGCCGGTTTTTGACGCCATTTATCGCCACCGCTCCGTTCGCCTGGCGGCGGATGAGCTGGCGATGAGCACCTCGGCGCTGAGCCATGCGCTGTCGCGGCTGCGCACGGCCCTCAATGACCCGCTGTTTTTCCGCGAGGGCCACCGCATGTGCCCCAGCGTGTATGCCGCCCAGCTCGCGCCCTCGATTGCCTCGGCGCTGCAGTTCCTCAACCAGCAGCTGGCCCCGCAGCCGGAGTTTACGGCCGCCACCAGCAGCGAGCGTTTGCAGATTGCGATTACGGACTTTACCGCGTTTTGCATTTTTCCCGCCCTGATGCACAAGCTGCAGCACGCGGCGCCCGGCCTGCGCCTGGAGTTGCGCTATTTACCCCACAGCCCGGCGCTGACGGAGCTGTTGGCGGGCGAAGTGGATCTGGCGCTTGGCTTTAGCACCACGGATGATAGCCGGCATCCGGAGCTGGACGAGATCGGCTGGTTTGACGATGAGTATGTCGTCATCAGCAACGCAGGCCGGACGCGGCTGACGCTGGAGGATTACCTCGCTGCCCGCCATCTGGTTGTCACGCCGTGGAATGAGAAGCAGGGAGTGCTGGATTTACGGCTTGAGCAGCTGGGCCATACGCGGCAGATCGCGCTCAAAACGCCGTCGATGCTCAGCGCGCCGTTTATTGTGGCGGAAAGCGACCTGCTGATGGCGATCCCCCGTTTTGCCGCCGAAAAGCTGGTTGCGGCAGCGGATATCAAGATTTTTGCCTTACCGTTCGCGATACCCAGGTTTGAGGTGAAGATTTACTCACATAAGCGCAGCGCTCAGCGGGGGGCGACCCGCTGGCTGAAGGCGGAGCTGCAACAGCTGGCGCAGGCGTTGCATTTAGGGCGGTGAAGCGTCTTGCTGGCTGGTGGTGAGCGCGTGGCCGATGGGCGGTTCAGACTTCCCGCTGGTCAGAACGCGCACTTTTCCATGCAGGCCGGTCTGAAAACGTCGTCTCCTTGGTTAATCACGCACGGTGATAGTCTCGCGTTGACACTGAATACCCGGCATTGTATAAAACTCCGCCCCAATAATGAGTTTCATTTGCATTAAAATATCCCATGGTCATCGGCAATCGCTTTAACGAAGGATAGTGTTTAATGAAAAAAATCATCTGCGCGTTAGGCGTGATGTTCGCATCGGTAAGTTCTGCTTTGGCAACCACCTATCCACTGACCATTGACAACTGCGGGTATCAAGAGACCTTTACCCAGGCGCCTGAGCGCGTCGTCGCCCTGGGTCAGAACACCGTCGAGATTTTGCTGCTGCTGGGCCTGCAAAAACACATTGCCGCCAGTGCGTTTTGGCCGACCAAAGTTTTGCCGCAGCTGGCTGAGCAGAATGCAAAAATCAAAACGCTGACGGTAGAAATCCCTACGCTGGAATCTATCCTGGCGCAAAACCCTGATTTTGTTCCTGCACAGCTACCGCTGTTACTGGGGCCGGAAAGCAAGGTCGCGAAACGTGAAGATCTGGCCACCGTTGGCGTAAACAGCTATTTATCGCCGGGCATGTGCGCCACCAAAAAAGCCGCAGGGGACATGTACGGCAGCCGCCAGAAACTGTGGGATATGACCTATCTCTATCAAGAGATTAAAGATTTCGCCGCTATCTTTAACGTGCAGCCGCGCGGTGAAGCGCTGGTTGCCGATTTTAAACGGCGTGAAGCCGACCTGCGCGCCGAGTTTGGCAAGAACAAAAAAGATCTGTCGTTTGTGTTCTGGTTCTCCAGTTCATCCCCTTCCGCTGACGCCTATGTGGGCGGCAAAAACAGCGCCTCCGGCTTTATCGCCAACGTTCTGGGCGGCCACAACGCCATCACCTCCGAGACCGAATGGCCGACGGTAAGCTGGGAAAGCATCATCGCCGCAAACCCGGATGTGATCGTGGTTTCCAGCCTGGACCGCAACCGCTGGGCGCTGGATAACGCGGCGGAGAAAATCAAATTCCTGAAAAGCGATCCGGTCGTCAGCCAGCTCGACGCGGTGAAAAAAGGCCATATTGTCGTGATGGACGGCCAGGCGATGAACCCGACCATCCGCACCCTCTACGGCGCGGAGCAGGTTGGCGAGCAACTGAGAAAACTGGGGCTGAGTGAATGACCACGGCAGTGCTTCAGGCCCGGCAGAGCCTGCTGCTGAGCGGCGGATGTTTGCTGGCAACGGTGCTGTTGTTTCTGACCGTCGCCGTCAGCGTCAGCGTGGGGGAGCTTTCGATTCCGCTGCCAAACGTCTTTTACGCCATCGGCAATAAAATCGGCTTAACAGACGCGCCCCTCAACCGCATCTATGCCAGCGTGATTTGGGACTTTCGCCTGAGCCGGGCGCTGGTGGCGGCGTGCTGCGGCGCCGGTTTGGCCATCTGCGGCGCGGTGCTGCAAAGCCTGCTGAAGAATGCGCTGGCGGAGCCTTATGTGCTGGGGGTTTCTGCCGGGGCATCAACCGGTGCGGTTTCCGTGGTGGTGCTGGGCATCGGCTCCGGCGCGGTGTCCTTGTCTGCGGGCGCCTTTGCCGGGGCGTTTGCCGCCTTTGCCTTTGTCGCCTTTCTGACCAACGGCGCACGCGGCGGAAATGAGCGCACCATTCTGGCGGGCGTGGCCGCCTCGCAGCTGTTTAACGCCATTACGGCCTATACCATCAGCACCTCCGCCAATGCGCAGCAGGCGCGCGACGTGATGTTCTGGCTGCTGGGCAGCTTCAGCGGGGTGAGATGGCCTGAGTTCCAACTGGTGCTGGTGGTGGTGCTGATTGGCCTGGCCGTTTGCCTTTACTATTCCCGGGCGCTGGATGCCTTCACCTTCGGCGACGATGCCGCCGCATCGCTGGGATCGCCGTTCCCTATGTGCGTCTGCTTCTCTTTACCGTTACGGCGCTTATCACCGCCACTATCGTCAGCATGGCCGGCTCAATCGGCTTTGTCGGGCTGGTGGTGCCGCATGTGATGCGCTTCTTGTTCGGGCCGCTGCATCGTAGGTTGCTGATTGCCAGCGCGCTGGCCGGCGCGATCCTGATGGTGCTGGCGGATATCGCATCACGCCTGTTGATTGCGCCGCAAAGCCTTCCTGTCGGCGTGGTAACGGCCTTGGTCGGCGTGCCTTTCTTTGCCGTGATTATCTACCGTTCAAGGAATAAGTGATGAGTATCTGCGCTGAAAATATTACCTGGAAGGTGGGTAAAAAGGTCATCGTTGATGACGTGTCACTGCATATTGCCCCCGGTGAAACCGTCGGGCTGCTCGGCCCCAATGGCTGCGGCAAATCTTCGCTGCTGCGCGTTCTGGCCGGCTTGCGTCGGCCGCACAGCGGCTGCGTGACGCTGGAGGGGCAACCCCTGGCCCGGATTGCCAAAAAGCAGCTGGCGCGTCGGGTGGCCTTTGTTGAACAACACGGCATGACCGATGCCAATATGCGCGTGCGCGAGGTGGTGAAACTCGGGCGCATTCCGCACCACTCGCCTTTTTCTAACTGGAGCCGCGGCGATGACGAGATTGTTGCCGCCGCGCTGCAACGGGTGGATATGTCGGAAAAAAGCGATCAAGGCTGGCTGAGCCTGTCCGGCGGGGAGCGTCAGCGGGTGCATATCGCCCGCGCGCTGGCGCAGACGCCGAGTGAAATCCTGCTCGATGAGCCGACCAACCACCTGGATATTCACCACCAAATACAATTGATGCATCTGATCAGTGAATTGCCGGTGACCAGTATTGTGGCTATCCACGATCTCAACCATGCCGCGATGTTCTGTGATTCGCTGATTGTGATGCAGAACGGAAAAATCATCGCCACCGGCACCCCTCAGGAGATTTTATCCGAGGAGCTGCTGTGGGAGGTTTTCCGGGTGAAAACCAAAATTGAGATCTCACGCTATCATGGCAAAAAGCACATTCATTTTATCGTTTAGGTGCGGGTAGTATGCCTTTGCCCGCACTGCGCCCGGCCAAAACGCCTTCGGCGCCCTGACCGTTCGTTGGCGTTTTTTCCTCTCTGCAGCGCCGGCGCTTGAGTGATATCCGCTAATTTCATAGAGTGATGTTCCGAGCATTTTTACCCCCAACACCTTTAGCGCTGGAGCGGAAAATCGATGGAACACAGCTATTCGTCACATATCTCCTGGACGGGAAATCTGGGTACGGGTACCTCAGGATACCGGTCGTATGCGCGCACGTGGGATATCTCCGTCGCCGGCAAGGACACCATACACTGCTCGAACGATCCGCTACTGGGGGGCGACCCCGGAAAAATGAATCCGGAAGACCTGCTGATCTCCTCGCTGTCCGCCTGCCATATGCTGTGGTATCTGCATCTGGCATCGGATGCCGGCATCACCGTCGTCGCTTACCAAGACTCACCGGTCGCCACCGGCGAGGTATTGAAAAGTGGCGCCGGGCGCTTTTTGGCCGCCACGCTCAAACCCAGAATTACGGTATTAGCCGGTACCGACATCGATGCAGCCACGGCAATTCACCATGAAATCCATAAAGTTTGTTTTATCGCCCGCTCGGTCAATTTCCCGGTGAGTTATGAGCCGGAGTTTGTGATCAGCGATGTCGCGTCAGGCCCACGGTAAGCCTGGCCTGAACGGAATGCGCGGCGCCGGATCTGAGCACGCATCTGCACAACCGGCTGCCGCAACGCATCAGGCTAGCGTGCGCCTGTCTTCCGTTCGGCAAAGTAGTGGGCAGGCGTGCTGCCCATGGTTTTTTTTGAACATGGTGATAAAGGCATTCACCGATTCATACCCCAGATTCGCCGCCACGTTTTGTACCGATACGCCGCTTGCCAGCTCCCGCAGGGCAATGATCAGGTGCAGTTGCTGACGCCAACGGCCGAAGGTCAGCCCGGTTTCACGCAGCATCAAACGCGCCAGAGAACGCTCGCTGAGCGCCAGCCGTTTGGCCCAGATTTTTAATGTGCTGCGATCGTCGGGTTGACCGACCAGCGCATCGGCCATGGCGCGGATTTTAGGATGCGATGAGACAGGCAGGCTCAGTTTCTGCTGCGGCATGGCGGCGAGTTCATCAAGCGTCACTCTGGTCAGCCTGGCGACGTGGCTCTCCGGCGGATAATCAACGCCCTCGAGGGTTAAGCGCTCCACTAATTCTTTCACCAGCCCGGAAATCGCCAGGGTGCAGCATCGTTCCGGCAGCGCGGCGGCCCCGGGTTCGATAAACAGATAGTTGAGATGTGCATTCCAGGTGGCTTTGGCGCTGTGCGGCACGCCGCCGGGGATCCAGACGGCGCAATCGGGCGGCACGATCCAGATGTCATTTTCCGCGCGGCAAATCACCGCGCCGTACAGGGCGATAATCAGTTGCCCTTTGCGGTGCGTATGCACCGGTACCTCTGCGGCATAATCGATAAAATCCAGACGCCGTGCGACCGCCGGGCAGGGGGTAGAATCAGGATCATACAGCGTGTTGGCGAGTTTAGAGCTCATCTCATTGGCAGCATTTAGGTATTTTTTGACAGAATAGAGTATTTAAGCAGATAGGCAAGCCGGTAATAATCCCCGGCATGAGCAAAATCAACGTCCTTCACCGCCCTGTTTTACACGCGTTAGGCGTGCGCCTGCGGCGGGCTGCCACGCCCACGCTGCTTAACGACGCCAGCGCCTTACTCTATTCCGCGCGCAGTTTTATCGCCGCGATGCTTGCGTACTATATTGCCCTGTCGATCGGCCTGGAACGGCCTTCGTGGGCCATCATTACCGTTTATATCGTTTCGCAAACCTCGGTCGGCGCCTCGCTGAGCAGGGGAGTGTATCGCCTGGCGGGAACCGTTGTCGGCGCGGCCGCGACCGTGTTGATTGTGCCTGCGTTGGTGGATATGCCCATTGTTTGCAGCGTGGTGCTGACGGGCTGGATCACCTTCTGCCTCTATCTTTCCCTGCTGGAACGCACGCCGCGCGCCTACGCCTTTGTGCTGGCTGGCTACACGGCGAGCCTGATTGGTTTTCCTGCGGTGTCCGATCCCGGCGCCATCTTTAATATCGCCATTGTGCGGGTACAGGAAATCATGATTGGCATCCTCTGCGCCGTGCTTATTCATCGCTATGTGCTGCCTGCGCGGATCTCCGGGCTGTTTAACAGCCGGCTATCGCAGACCCTGCGCACGGCGCGGCAGCGGATTGCCGATACCCTGGCAGGCAAGAACGATGATGCTGCCGGGCCGCTGCACCTGGCGCTGGCGCTCCAGTTCCTTCAGGGCATCAGCCATCACATTCCCTATGATTTTGCGCTTTCTGTACCGGTCCGCCAGGCCAGAAAAGCGATCCACGACCGGCTGGCGCGGTTAGTCATCGTGAACTGCGAATTACGCGACCGTTTACAGATGATAACGACGATGCCGGCGGATGTGCAGACACTGCTGCACGACGTCCGGATCTCGCTGGCCGGTGAAGGGGAAGGGAAAAGCGCGGCAGAAGCGCTCAAAAAACGCAGTGAGCACCTGGCGCAGCGCTACTCGGCACAGGCGCTGACCTTTGATGATGCGTTGCGGGCCAGTTTTGTGCGTTATCTGACAGAGGCGATTGATCTTATGCAGCAGTGCGAGCGCCTTTCGGACGTCATTTATCACGCGAAGGCCGCGCCGGCGCAGCAGGACAGCAACGCGGTGAAGGGGTATGTTTTCCACCGCGATCCCGCCGCCGCCGCCCGCACCGCGCTGGGCGCTTTCGTCATCATCCTGAGCGGCTGTCTGGTCTGGATTTATTCTGCCTGGCCTGACGGCGGCACGGTGGTCTCGATCCTCGGGGTCTGCTGCACGCTATTTGGCAGCTTCGACACGCCGGCGCCGCACATTGTGAAATATATGATTGGCTCCCTCTGGGGAGTATTGCTGAGCCTGCTTTACAGCTTCGTTTTACTTCCTCAGGTGAATGATTTCAGCATGCTGGCGGCGGTCTTTGCGCCGGTATATCTGTTTGCCGGTTCGCTCCAGGCCAGGCCGGCCAGCGCATTTATGGCGATGGGGATCACCCTGACATTGCCCATTTTGTGTGAGCTGGGGGCGCATTACAGCGGAGATTTTGCCGTGGCGATTAACACCGCCATCGCGTTATTTGCTGCGACCGGCTTTGCCGCGATCGGCATGAGCCTGCTGCAAACCGTGCAGGCAGATGCGGCGATAAACCGCCTGCTGAAGCTGTGCCAGCGCGATATTCGCCGCAGCGTGAAGGGGGAGCTGAACGTCGATGAAACCCATTGGACCAATCTGATGATCGACCGGACGGCCTTGCTGCTGCCGCGCCTGCAGCGCAGCGGGCAATCATCGCAACTGGCGCTCGACCAGCTTCTGCATGCGCTGCGCGTGGGACTGTGCGTGATGCATCTGCGCCGCTGCGATGCGCAGGCGGGCACAGCGCTGAGCGAGGTGCTGGCTTTGCTGACCCACCCCACAGACAGCGAAGCTTTACGCCTGCGGATCGCCATGCTGGTGGAGCGCAGTTTGCCGCCGGCGGATGAGCCTTCGCGCCAGTATGTCGACCGGCTGGTCGATCTGCACTGCGCATTACCTGTACAGACCCGGGAGTCCGCCGATGATCAATGATGTCACCGTAGGCGGGGTGTTTATCCCCGGGCTGCTGGTGGTGGCATGCGCCGCCCTGGTCTGCACGCTGTTGCTTCTGCCTATTTTCTCGTCCAGCAGGCTGTATCGCCGTTTGCCATTGCGCCCGCTGATTGATTTCTCAACCTATATCATCACTTTTTTCCTGCTGCTGCAGGGACTGACCGCGCTGGGGTTATTTGCATGACATCTTTACTCGCTCTGTTGAGCCGCTATGTGCTGACGTTAATCGCCGTGGCGGTGGCCGCCTTTCTGGCTGTGATTTTCTGGCAACACTACGCACAGACGCCCTGGACCCGCGATGGCCGGGTGCGTGCGGATGTGGTGCAGGTCGCGCCGGACGTTTCCGGGCCGGTAAGCAGCGTGGCCGTCCGCGATAATCAGTGGGTTAACCGTGGAGATGTGCTGTATGCCATCGATCCGGACTGGCTGAAACTGGCGGTGATCAGCGCGCAGGCGGATGTTGAGGCGAAACGTCATGAGATGCTGATGCGTCAGGATGTGGCCCTGCGGCGCGCCAGGATCAAAGCGATGATTTCCGGCGAAGATTTACAGCAAACGGCCAGTGCAGCCAAGGTGGCGGCGGCCAACTATCAGGGCGCGCTGGCCGCGCTGGAACTGGCGCGGCTTAATTTGTCTCATGCTGTCGTCCGGTCGCCGGTTTCGGGCTATATCACGCATCTTCGGCTCCGCCCCGGCGATTATGCCACCGCAGGAGAAACCAGGGTCGCGATTATTGATGCGCACAGTTTCTGGGTGGTGGGCTATTTCGAAGAGACCAAACTGCGCCATATTCACGTGGGAGATACCGCGCATATTGCGCTGATGGGGTTTGCGCCGGCGATCGCGGGCCATGTGGAGAGTATCGGGCGAGGCATTGGCGACAGCAATGACGATACGGGCGGACTTGGCCTGCCGGATGTTGAACCGACGTTCAGCTGGGTACGGCTGGCGCAGCGTATTCCGGTGCGTATTCATATTGACGCGCTGCCCGAAGGCGTTGAGTTAGTGGCTGGGTTATCCGCGAGCGTTTCCATTGTGCCTAAGGGGGAATAGCTGGCGGAGCGAAGCGCGACATTGTCGTTAAGGATGACACTGGCGCGGCGCATCAGGACAGCTGATATGAGTCATGCCGTATAGTCGTTGTCTTTCAGCCTTTGTTTGGACCGTGCTTTTTTATTGGTGAGAAATTGCGTGCAGGCGAGCACCACAAGAAATATATATTATACAAACGTATTACCACGTGCTCTCATATTATAAATTATCTGGGAAACGCTATGTTCACTATCAAAACTGACGATCTCTCTCATCCTGCAGTGCAAGCGTTAGTGGCCTATCATATTTCCGGTATGCTGGAACAGTCCCCACCAGAAAGCAGCCACGCTTTGGATATTGAAAAACTGCATGACACGGCAGTGATATTTTGGTCTGCATGGGAAGGGGAAAAACTCGCAGGAATTGGCGCGCTGAAAATATTGGATGACGAACATGGTGAGCTGAAATCAATGCGTACCGCGCCGGATTTTTTGCGCCGTGGTGTCGCTAATCAGCTTTTACAGCATGTCTTGCAGGTTGCACATGCCAAAGGCCTGCGACGTCTAAGTTTGGAAACGGGGACGCAGCCAGGATTTACCGCCGGCCATCAACTTTATATTAAGCACGGTTTTGTTGACTGTGAACCGTTTGCTGATTATCAACCGGATCCAAATAGCCGCTTTATGACGTTGGTTTTATGAGAGAAAGATTAATATGCATGGCTAATACAGAGAGAACGCTGCCATATACTCTCAAAGCAAAACATCTGTTCCTTGCGCGTATCTGACTCCGGCTCTTGATTCGGTCCGCGTTGTGCCGAGAACGGATGTGGTTGCTCCCTACATGTATGCGGCGTTAATCGACGGGGAGCCTTCGGGCACCCCCTGTATGCCTAAACACGTCACGATGGCCAGCCTGCCAGCACCTGATTGACTATCGATTCCAGTTTGTCGCGTACGAACCCCGCTTGGCCAGCGTAGAACACGCCAGCGCCGTTTATTCTTCAGCGTAGGAAATACGATACCCTTTATCATTCATGAGAATGGTGGCAAATCCCTTGTGGCCCAGGTGCATGCCGCCAATCATCAGTTTTTCCCTGGCGGCCTGTTGCAGCACCGTTCTTCGGGTCTCTTTGGCTAACGCAGGGTCTACGTCAAACAAAATGGAAACGTCCGGTCGCGCCGACTGAATATGCGGGTAGTGGGCAATATCCCCCCATATTAAGAAGCTTTTATCACCCGAATCAATCCGGAACCCCGTATGCCCGGGCGTGTGGCCCGGCAGCCAAACGGGCAGGATGCCTGCCGCTATCTGGTCCCCGCTAAAAAAACGCAGGTTCTGTGCGTAGGCGTCCAGCGTTTGGCGGGCCAGCGCAAAATTACGCTGGCCGCGCTCACCGGCAATTTTGCGTTTTTCATCATCCTGCCAGTATTGCGCTTCGAGAGGATGCAGGTGAAGCTCGGCATGCGGAAAGACCGGGCGCTGCTCAGCGTCCAGCAGGCCGCCGATATGGTCGGGATGGCAGTGCGTTAATAAAACGGTATCCACGTCGTCGGGGCTGACTCCGGCGGCGGCGAGGTTTAGCTTGAGCTGCCCACCGACGTTGTTCAGCCCTCCCGGCGCCGGCGTCAACCAGAATGGTGCGTCCCCGACCGCGGATAAGATAACCGCCGATCGGGATATTGCTGGGTTCAGCGATCCCAGCGTGGTGCTGAATGCTCGCCGCCTCAGCCGTTTCAATGCCTGACAGTAAATCCAGACTGGCAGAGATAGCGCCGTCACTTAGAGCGGTAACCTGAAAATCCCCAATTTGGCGAAACGGGGAGGCCGGATGGTTCATAAGTACCTCGGGATGAGTTGCGGGCATATTTTTGTGGCGTCGTAGGTCTAACCCGCCTGTTAAGCGGGAACGTATATCGTTCTCCATCACTGCCGGCGTACGCCATCTCGTTGCTGATCCTTAGCCGAACCCTGTAACTGTACTGTCAGCGCTTCGTAGAGATGTACGCCGGGGATATTCGCTAATAACCCGGTTTTTTCACGCGGCAGAACGTATGCCACACGACGTTGCGGAAAGTTATCCAGCCCCGCGGCCTGCATGTCCAGCCTTTGGTAACTCCGCTCGGCCTCAATCGCGTTTATCGGCTGAGTGCTAAATAGCAGGATCTCCGCTGGAGATACTGCCGGAGCCGGGTCTGCACACTGATACAGGTTACGATGCCAGTCGCTGATATATGGCTGCCAGCGGGCGAAATTACCGCCTCCCTTCAGCCGATAATCCTGGCTGTTGAGAACATCCGCTCCCTCTACCGTATGAATGGCGAGATAAGCAGGGCAGCCAGCTTGAACGGCGCGAAAGCGCTGAGAAGTCCTGAACCCGCTTACCGAGATCAGCGCTGGCAGCTTTTCCTGACTATAAAAGTGATTCCACTCTGCCTCGCTGGCAGGATCGTTATACGAACATTCCACGATATAGAACATCAACTCACCTTCGCATGATGGGATAGTAAAAAACAGCAATCGTGTTCAATGATTTTTCATCATGCTATAAGCTGTTTTGACGGCGATAAATCGATAATATTTCATTGTTCAGTGATATTAACTCACTAAAAGGGTGTGGTGTGTACCAAGCGAAGGGCCGTTTATATGCGTAAAAAAAATACCCCAGCAGCGCTTCCCTGCAGGCTTTTGATGCCGCTGCGCGGCACGGCAATTTTGCCCGGGCGGCAGAGGAGCTGGCGCTGACCGAAGGGGCCATTAGCCGCCAGATTGCGCGTCTTGAAGCTTTGCTGAACTGCCGACTGTTTGATCGGACGGGGAGCCGCGTAAGGCTTAACCCTGTCGGAGCGCGCTATGCGCATCACGTGCGTGAAACGCTCGAACGGCTTGAAAGGGATACACAGTCCGTCATGGGGATGCCTGCCGGCAGCAGGAGTCTGGATATTGCCGCTCTGCCGACGTTTTCCAGCCGGTGGCTGATACCCCGTTTGGCCGGCTTTAACGCCTTGTTCCCGGATATAACGTTAAATATTGCGGCTAGAACGGATCCTTTTATTCTGAGCGGAAGCGGCTTTGACGCCGTGGTTCATTTTGCACATCCCGCATGGACGGGCATGCGCATGCAGTTTCTGTTTCAGGAAAAACTGTTGCCCGTATGCCATCCCGACCTGCTAACGGATAATAACCTCAGCGAGCCGTTAAACGAACTGCCGCGAATTCACCGCCGGCAGAATCCGGATGCCTGGCAGCGCTATGCCCGGGAAAGCGGGATAAGCCTGGATAATCCCGCTCAGGGCGTGCGCTATGATCTGCATGAGATGGCCATCGCTGCCGCAACGGCGGGGGCAAGGCGTCGCATTGGTGCCGCGTATGTACGTCGAAAATGAGTTGAGCAGCGGTGCGCTCGTTGCGCCCTGGCCAGAATCAGACGGCCTGAGCAAAAAATTCTGTTTGGTCAAACCGGCGGAAACCGGCGCCAATGAAGCGGCATTAGAGGACTTTGAGCGTTGGCTACTGGCCGAAATCAAGACTCTGGCAGGCGGATAGCGGTGAGGTGCTGAGCACCGGGAGGATGTGACGTCCGCTGGCTTAGTGTGGGCTTTACTAGGGGGTTGGTGCCGGAAGCGTTAGTTGTTAGTATCAAGGTATATTACCAACAGGAATAATTCAGGAGATATGATGGTAACTAGAGAAAGCATGAAACAATGGATCATTGAGTGTCTTCAAGAGCGAAATGGTAGTGCTTGGCCTCGTGAAATTTCAAAAGTATGTTTGGGATAACTATGAATCTGAACTTAAGGATTCAGGTGATATATTATATACGTGGCAGTATGATATTCGTTGGGCAGCTCAACAATTGAGATTTGATGGTACTCTTAGACCAGTGAATGGGCGTAGAGATTTGCCATGGGAATTAGCAGATTCACAGTGATGACGTTAGCATTTTTTTCACAGTAGTCAAAGATTTCTATCAAGAGTAGCTATATAGATAAAACTTACTGCTAGACGATCTGAGTCGCACAGATAATGTGAGTTTCGACGTATTAATGAGTATTCCTTAACATGAGTAAGAAGCTAGGAATGGATAAAAGTTCGTTAAGTACAATCGAGAAGGTACATATAGTATTCCAAGTTTTTTTGCAGGTTTTAGCGACTTCCGCTGCAATAGCAGTCGGGATTTGGGGATACTATTCAGCTGTTTATGTGAATAAGGAAAAGGAAGTTACAGAATATACTCTTAAGGAATTAGAACAAAAGACTAAGCAAGTACCACATATCCAAGCAAAGATTAACTCGACGGTTCAGCCCATCGGAAATGGACTTAACCTGCTACAGGTTAAAGTAATACTTTCGAATCTTGGTAATAAAGAAAGTAAAATTTTTTTGGACGATGAGGCTTTGACGCTTGTGCCTGTTAGTTTTTCTAAAGGAAATCCACTTTATCAACAGCCAATAAGCCTAAGCACCGGTCGCTACACAGGTACATCCCATCGTCTGGTACTGCCGTTCATTAATATTGGTTCTGGAGAAAGTTATGAACTTACATTTGTGCATAGCTTAAAGGAGTCGGGGACTTTTCTTATCCATTTTCTGGCACTCAATGGTATAAGTCCCCAGGGAACGGAATCTTTTGATTCCGAGGCGTCACTATATAAATACTCTGTTGGTGCAGATAATTATATAGTTATAAATTAGATGGATATACATTGAAAATGTTTATCTCAAAGCATTAATTGATACAGATAGGCTAGTCGATTATGCCATATAAGGTTCGTTTTTCGCTCACAGCAGCTTTTCCCGTACAGCTTCAATTTTGTGCCGATTTCGACAGGGCACCGCTGCCAATCGCCCAGGCTCGTCGAAAAGCAGTTCCAGAAAAGCACGCTCCGCCGATAGTGTGAGAGACGGCGCGGCACCAGTGTTGAATCAGGCTGCGGTTTGAAGATGGCCCCTATCCGCTGGTGCTGGCACCCGCAGCCCATAAGTGCGCCTTTCGGGACAGTTTGCAGGGCAAGGTGGTGCTGGTTGTTCAGCGCGCTCGCCCCGGCGAAAAGGCCTCTGCCGGCCGGGCACATACCGGAGGAGGGGGTAAATACGATGCGCGGCATAAACGCGCCTGCTGGCAGTTATTGCCATATCCCCGGAACGAACTCACTCCCCCTGGTTGAACAGACTTCTGGCCCAGTCAATAAAAATGCGGACTTTCGAGGGAAGCTGGCGATTTTCCGGCCAGGCGATATGCACCGGTATGCGCTGGATGCTCCAGTCAGCAAACAGTTCGACCATTTGGCCGTTTGACAGGTATTCCTCAACCAGAAAGCGGTATGTCGTCACTACGCCTAAACCGTTAAGCGCGGCCGTACGTGCGGCCATTGAATCATTAACGGCAAACTGCCACTGCGCGTTTATTCTTTCCACCTGCCTGTCGCGATACAGTTCATTCACCACCCTCTGGCCCGGTGCGGGGGAAACAATCTGTATCAGCGTATGCCCCTGCGCCAGATCGGCGGGATGCGCCGGCTGTCCGCTGCGTTCAAGATAGCTGCGGCTGGCGCAGGTCACCCGCGCCAATTCCCCTAAAGAGCGGGCAATCAGGGCATCGTTATACAACTCTCCAATCCGTATAACGCAGTCAATATTCTGTTCGATCAGATTGACCGTCCGGTTGCCGACGCTAAGCTCAAGTTGGATATCGGGATAACGCGCCAGAAAATCGGGCAACGCCGGTATCACCAGACAATAGGCTAGGGCATTCGGCACTTCTACGCGGACTTTTCCCGCGGTTGCATGGCGGACATCTGAACGTTGCTATCCAGAATGTCGAGGTTTTCCAGCAGCCGTAACGTCCCCTGATAGTAAAATCTGCCCCTGTTCGGTCAGGTTCAGCGTACGTGAAGTACGGTTCAGCAGCTTTGCGCCCAGCTCATGTTCCAGCGCCTGGATATGCCGGGTGACGGTCGATTTCGGTATATTGAGCAGCCGGGCGGCACTGACAAAAGAACCGGAATCCACCACCCGGACGAAAGAGCGCATCATTGTAAGCCTATCCAATCTGTGTACCTCAGACTATCGTTGCAAAATCAGCAACCATCCATCCCTTCCGCCCGTCTTGTTCGGCGGGGATAAACCGGCAAGTATAAAGCCTGTTATAGGTTGAACACTAAGGTGAGTAAAGTTATGTCTGCTATTACGACGCACAAAATCGGCCGCGCGCGGATAAGTAAAATCCCGGAGCTGGCGTTGGAAAACGTAGCGGGATCGTTTCTCTATCCGCAATGGCAGGATGATATCGCGCAAGATGCGGCCAAGGCATTGCCGGCATACTGTTTTTCCGGCGAGTTTTCTTCTCTGGCCCAAAGCACCCACAGCTGGTTGCTGCAGGTCGACGGTCTTACCCTGCTGATTGATACGGCGTCCGGCAACGGGAAATCGCGGCCGCGCAACCCGCTGTTCCACCAGTTGGACGTGCCGTATCTCGCCCGGCTGCGTGAAGCGGGCGTCGAGCCGGAGCAGGTGGATTATGTCTTCAATACCCATCTGCACGTCGATCACGTTGGCTGGAATACGGTGCTGAGCGGGGGGACGCTGGGTGCCTACCTTTCCGAACGCCCGCTATATCTTTTCGCAGAAAGAGTTTGTTTATTACGCCGATCCTGACAACGTACGTCAGCCGAGCGAGTTCGTCCATGAAGACAGCGTAGCTCCGATTGTTGCCGCCGGTATGGGGACGCTGATAAACGGCGATGACGATTTTCCACTGGCGGGTTTTCAGCTCCATTCAACACCGGGACATAGTTACGATCACCTGTCGCTGAGTTTTACCTCGGAAGGAGAAACGGCCTTTTTCTGGGGCGACGTTATGCATCATCCGCTACAAATAGCGCTCCCGCAGTGGAATTCGGTTTTTTGTGAATTTCCCGAACAGTCCCTGCATTCGCGCCGCAAGGCGCTGGAGTTCGCCGTTGCGACGCGGGCAACCGTCTTCACGGCCCATTTCCCCGGCGCTTCAGCGGGCAGGATCGAAACGAATGCCGAAGGCCAATTACAGTGGTTATCGTTATAAGGTGAGGCGCAATCATGTCTAAGCAGGAAATTTTCAGCGAACGCTTTTTGATCCCTTCTGATACTGCCGGTATCGCTCTGAACGTTATCAGAAAATGTCCGGATAAAAACCGGAGCTATGATGAGTCAAACACCTTATTAATGGTGCACGGCGCGACATATTCGTCCGGCAGTCTTTATGATACGCCGGTTGCGGGAAAGTCCTTTATGGATCATCTGGCTGACGCCGGATTCGATGTGTACGCCGTCGATGTGCGGGGCTATGGCGGCTCAACCCGTCCGCAGGCGATGGCAGAGCCGGCACTGCCGGGTTTACCGCTGGGGCGTACCGAGACGGCGCTGCGTGATTTCACCTATGCCGCGGACTTTCTGTTGCGCACCAGGCAACTGAAACGGCTTAATATTTTTGGCATGTCCTGGGGAGGCACCATTGCTGCAACCTATACGGCGAAAAATAATGAAAAAGTGCGCAGTCTTGGCCTGCTCGCGCCGCAGTGGCTCAGCAATAAACCGGTGCCCATTGATAGCGGGGAAGCGTTGGGCGCCTGGCGCATCGTTAATATGCATGCGGCGCAGCGGCACTGGCTTAGCGGGGCGCCTGCCGACAAACGTGACGGCCTGATCCCTGAAGGCGCTTTTGACGCATGGGTCGCGCATACCCTGGCTGCGGAACCGGACGCCGAATTACGTGCGGATACCTCATTTAAATCAGGTAATGGCCCGATTCAGGATATCCGGGAATATTGGACGGCCGATAAGCCTTACTACCGGCCGGAGGATATACGGGTTCCCGTCATTCTGATGCACGGCGAATGGGATATTGATGTTCCCATTGATTTGATGCAGGCGTGGTTCCTGCGTGCAACGGGTTCACCAGAAAAACGCTGGTTGGAAATTGGTGAAGCGACACACATGCTGGTATTGGAAAAAAATCGGTTAGCGGCAATCCACGCCCTGACGGATTTTATGTCGGCATCACGTTCATCTACAGCAGACGCGGATAGGTGAGCCGGCCGGCTTATGCCAGATGCGCCTCGGCGATAATCTCCATTAAAAAGTCGGCGACGACCCTGATCCGCGACGGGGCGACCAGGTCGGTATGACTGACCAGCCACAGTTCCTCGGCAAACACCTGTTGCGTGGGGATGACCTCCACCAGATCGTGGTTCTGCGCGGCAATAAAGCAGGGCAATACCGCCAGTCCCAGGCCCGCTTTTACGGCGCCGATCTGGGTGACCAGGCTGGTTAAGGCTAATGCCGACGTCCGATCGGGGAAGCGTTCATTAAGCCATCTGGCGGCGGGAAGGTGGCTGAATGACCTGTCCCAGGTGATAAAGCTGCGGCCTGCCGCTGGGTTATCGGCGGGCGCAGGATGCGCGCGCAGATAGGCCTCGGCGCCGTACACCGCAGAGGCGATAACGCCGGCCCTGCGTATTTTTAAGCTGTTCTGCTCGGGACGAACCAGCCGCAGTGCGATATCGGCATCATTGCGCACCACCGATACGGTATTGACCCCGGTGATCAGTTCCAGCGTGATGCCGGGATAGCGGGCCTGAAAGCGCGGCAGCGCCGGAATAATCAGGTGGTTTGCCAGCGTCACCGCCGTCGCCAGGCGTACGGTTCCGGCCGGCGTCAGATCCCGGCCGGAGATTTTTTTCTCCAGCGTTATGACCTTGCCTTCCACCTCTTCGGCATATCGGAGCACCTCCTGCCCGGCATCGGTAAGAAAGTAGCCGGTCTGATGATGGAGGAACAGGCAGGTCTGTAAGCTGCTTTCAAGCGCGCTAATCCTGCGTGACACCGTCGACTGGCTGACGTTCAGCTTAGCGGCCGTTTTGGTGAGGCTGTTGGTGCGCGCGACGGCTAAAAAGAAGCGTAAGTCGTTCCAGTCCATATTTATTCCACGCATGCAATTTTCTATTTTTGGAAAATAATTGGCTGATTTTATCTGTAGTTTTCAAAATATGGAAAAAATAAACTTTCATCGTGGTATTCATGCTTTTTCACGAGGAACAATCAGATGGAAACAACCCATAGCCATGACGCACAGGCGCTGAGCGCAAAAAAGACCGTAGAGGCCTATCTGGCGGCCTTTGCCGCAGGCAAGGTGGAGGATATGGTCAGCCTGCTTGATGACGATGTCGTGTGGCATATTGACGGCGTGCCGGAGGTATCCACCGTCGGGTTGTTGCAGGGGCCGGAGCAGGTCAGGCGCTGGCTGCACGCTTTTCCGCAGCACTTCAGGTCGCTGGATTTCGCCATCAGTGACATGATTGCCCATCATGACAGCGTGCTGGTGCTGGGTCGCTTTCGTCATATCGTACTGAGTACGGGAAATGCGGTGGGCAGCGATATGATCATTCATTTTAAGGTATCGGCGTCGAAAATCACCCGTTATCAAATGTTTGAAGATTCTGCGCTGCTTGGCAGGGCGTTTGACGCTGACGATGAATGGCAGCTTCAGCAGGTGAGAATTAACGGCACGCTGTATCGTTACCGCGATATCGGCGAAGGGCCGACGCTGCTGTTTGCCCACGGGCTGTTCGCCAACCATGAAATTTTCTCTGCACAGGTTGCGGCCCTGAGTCAGTCGTACCGCTGTATTGTTTTGGATATGCCGGGACACGGCCAGAGCGAGTACCATCCCGCCGGCTGGACGCTTGACGACCTGAGCAGCGATTTGGCGTTAATGATTCAGGAGCTGTCGCTGGGCAAAGTGACCGTGGTTGGCCAGAGTCAGGGCGGCATGGTCGCCATCAGACTCGCCGCACGCTATCCGCAGCGGGTGTCCGGTTTGGTGCTGATCGGCACCAGCGCCAGAGCGGAATACCCGGAACGTCTGCCAAACTGGCGCAGGCAGCGCGGCATTCTGCTCAGCGGTTCAGACGCTGAGCGTGGCGATTTATTTAAATGCCTTCAGGGTTATATCAACAGCGAACGGTGGCTGCAGAATCATCAGGCAGAGGCCGCCCGGGAGCGCCGCATCATGCTGTCGCACGATCGCGCAGGGTTAGCGCTTGCATTGGATGCCGCGGTGTTTGAACGCGGGGATATCACCGCGCTACTGCCAGATATCACGGCGCCGACATTGATTATCTGTGGTGAACAGGACACGGCCACCCCCGTTGCACTGAGTCAGGAGATGGCGGGCCTGATCCCTGCAGCTCGCCTGCTGATCCTGGCCGGCGTGGGTCATCATCCGCCGACCGAAGCGGCGCAGGCGGTAACGGCGGCGATTGCAGAATTCCTGGCAGTGAAACGCGCTGATTCTGACTGATCTTCCCTTCAGCCATTCCCCGTTATTTCAGGCAGCAATTGCTCGATCGCGCGGATGAGGCTTCTGACCCGCTGCGGGATAAAGCGCGCGTCGGGATAGACGGCATAGAGGAAGCGGTCAGGCAACCGGTAGTCCGGCAATACGCTGACCAGCTCGCCAGACTGCAGCGCCCTGGCCGCCAGCGGCAGCTGCATGCCGCCGATGCCGACGCCGGACTTTATCGCCTGCAGCAGCGCTTCGCTGGTGTTGGCCCGGAACACGGTATTCACTTTCACATCGACAGTTTCACCAGCGCTGACCAGGCGCAGCGGGGCATCCGGCGCGATGCCGCTGAACCGCACGTGCGGATGCGCCGCCAGCTCGCTCAGAGTATGCACCGCGGCAAAACCGGGGGCGGCAAACAGCGCCGTTTCAATACGCGCCAGCATGCGCGCCGCGTGGGGTTCCGGCGGCTCGGTGCCCAGCCGCAGCGCGACGTCCACGCCTTCACTGACCAGATCGGCAATACGGTCATCCAGCGACAGCGTCAGGTGCAATCCCGCATGCATGTTCTGCAGCGCCAGCAGATGCGGTAAAAAAAGCGTCCCCAGACCGCTCGGCAACTGCAGATGCACGCTGCCTTGCCATTGATGATCGGCCGGGTTCAGACGGCTTTCCGCTTCGCGCATGGCGTCCAGCACCAGCGTCATATCGCGTCGGTAACGCTCGCCCTGTTCGGTGAGCGCCATCACGCGGGTGGTGCGGCGCAGCAATACCACGCCGAGCTCCGCCTCAAGGGCGGCAATCTGCTGGCTGACCGCCGACTGTTTCATGCCGAGCTGGCGGCCGCGGCGGAAAAAGAGCCCGCGTCTGCGACACGTAAAAAGGTAGCAATGGCGTTGAGCTTATTATTCATTTAATGATTCTGCTTATAAGTGCCATCAGTTTCATGGGTATGTGTGGAAAAAATAATATATCACACTGGATCCGTCACCTTTCCCGGAGAAATACCATGAACAAGATGCAGCAACAGAAGGTCGCGCTGGTCGCCGGCGCCGGCGGTGTGGTCGGTAGCCAACTGGTCAGTACGCTTTTGCAGAGCGGATGGGAAGTCATTGGCCTGAGCCGTCATGCTTCCTCCCATCCAGCCGGCATTCCGCTGGTTAACGTCGATTTGCTGGATGCGCAGCACAGCGCGCAGGCGTTGCAGCCGCTTGGTAACGTCAGCCATATCTTTTACAGCGCCTGGGTGAACGCCGCGAACTGGACAGAGATGGTGGAGCCGAACGTCACCATGCTGCGCAACCTGGTGACGAATATGGAGAATATCGCACCGCTGCAGACCGTCAGCCTGATGCAGGGCTACAAGGTATATGGCGCGCATCTCGGGCCATTCAAAACCCCGGCGCGTGAAAGCGACCCGGGCGTGCCCGGCGCAGAGTTCAACGCCGCCCAGCTCGCCTGGCTCAGCCAGTTTCAGCGCGGGAAAGCGTGGCATTGGAATGCCATCAGGCCGGGCGTGGTGGGGAGCACGCTGCCCGGCAACACGATGAATCTGGTGCTGAGCATCGCGCTGTATGCGTCGCTGTGTAAGGCGCAGGGCTTACCGCTGCGCTTTCCCGCTTCAGAGCACACCTGGCACAGCATCGTTGATCATACCGACGCCGTGCTGTTGGCGGAAGCCACGCAGTGGGCGGCTACTTCGCCGATGGCGGAGAATCAGGCGTTTAACGTCAATAACGGCGACGTCTGGCGCTGGAGCGAACTGTGGCCGCGCATCGCGCAGTGGTTTGAGCTGGAGTGCGCGCCGCCGGTCAGGCTGTCATTTAGCCAGCTGTTTCAGGACTACCGTGCGGCGTGGCGTGAACTTGCCGCAGGACAGCAACTGGCGCAGGCGGATATTTTACGGCTGAGCGACGGGAGTTTTGCCGATTTTGTCTTTGGCTGGGATTACGACATGTTTGGCGATGGCAGCAAGCTGCGCCGGGCAGGCTTCACCCGCATGCAGGCAACCGACGAGATGTTCTTCAGCCTGTTCGCGCAGCTGCGGGCGGCGCGCATTATCCCCTGATAAAGCGTTACAGCAGAAATTGAGCAATATGTAGGCGGTACTGAATCGCCACGGTGAGCCTGCTTTGGGGCATTGTGGTTTATCAATAATGAGGGGCGCTCAATCGCTGCTGATTGAGCGCCCGATCATCAAACCCCCATGGCGGCGAGCGGCATGCTTTCCCGTCATGTATTTCTGCCTATCGCAAAAGCGGCAGCGATCGTTATATTTCATTCGGTTTCTCTTGCGGGGATTCCTCTCGGCCATGCAGCGGCCTCGTCATCAAGCTACGATTTATTTTACTCAGCATCTGGTGGAAGATGTTAACCAGTATATCTTTCACGGAAAGGCTTACAATGATGGCCAGTCCATCGCCGTTTACATAGCCGGGGTTTGTCTCTATAAAAAATTGAGCGTCGCTACTTATCCCACCTTGCGGTTTTTTTTCAACGCGGGTTGGCCCTAGTCCATCGTTATGAATGAATACGCCATTTTCTCTTTTTATCTCCAGATCAAACTTATTGAGCAATGTCTCGCATAGATCCTTCATCGGAGTATTTTGCTGTGCATTTTCCTTGGTCGGCCATACTTTATTTCTGTTGCAACCTTTCTTGAGCATTGAACAATAGCTGGAGGGATGGACGCATAGCTCAAAGAAGAGGGATTTTCTTGGGGTGAGTAACATTTCTGAAATCACAAATTTTAAATAGGTTAATTTAACGATATTTTTATTTCTATAGTCTTTCAATAACCCAACCTGACTGCGGAAAATGTTTGACTTTTTGTTATTTATTTCTGTTTCGTATCTCTGCATGCACATAAAGCCAACGGGGATGTTATCATCATAATAAATGGCAATTTTGCTGATGGCCGCACCGGGGTGAATATACGCCGAGATGATGTCATCTGACGTGATATTATTGGGAGGAAGGAATATTTTTTCGTGCAGATCGCTGAGTAAGTTGACCACATGTTTGCCATAAACTTCATTTTTTTCGAAAATCTTTACGTGTAGCATGCAACCCCCATCTTAATATTTAAATAGTACATCAATTAAACGCAATCTTCTTAATGGTGCTAATAATGTCATCAACTTGATTATTATTATTTTCTGATTGTCCCGTTCTTGTTTGCCCTAATCCGCATAGAAAAGGCCTTCAATAAGGGAAGGTATATCACACAAATGTTAAGATTATTTTAACTATAGTAAAGCATCGCCGGTATGGCTAGTTTTGACCTGACTGACGCCATACGCTGGCGGCTGGCATGGTGTCTAGGTCATCGCCGGGGGATGGCGATCGGCGATTGCGTTGAACACGCGATACATCAGGTCGCGAACCGGGGAAATTGGCAGGGGAATGGACGTTAAATGGTCAAGTGCTTCTTATGATTATCGTTGCAATTGTTATCAGTTCCTCCCTTTTGTTCTCGGGGGGGAATGACGTGCCGGCTGCCGGCACCCTAAAACAGAAAAATCAGGCGATCGCTGTCGATCGCCTGATATGGGGTGCGCCTGTAAACGCGTGCCGGCTTACAGCTCGCGGCGGATGATTTCCGCGCCGGCGCTTAACGCACGCAGCTTGCCGCTGGCGACCTGGCGGGCCAGAGGCGCCATGCCGCAGTTGGTCGACGGGTAGAGTTTGTCGGCATCGACAAACTGCAGCGCTTTACGCAAGGTGTCGGCCACTTCTTCGGGCGTTTCGATAACGTTGGTTGCCACGTCAATGGCGCCGACCATCACTTTTTTACCGCGGATCAGTTCCAGCAGATCCATAGGAACGCGTGAGTTATGGCATTCCAGCGAGATGATATCGATATTGGATTTCTGCAGCTTGGGAAACGCCTCTTCATATTGGCGCCACTCGGAGCCCAGCGTCTTTTTCCAGTCGGTATTGGCTTTGATGCCGTATCCGTAGCAGATATGCACCGCCGTTTCACACTTCAGGCCTTCGGTGGCCCTTTCCAGCGCGGCGATGCCCCAGTCGTTCACCTCATCAAAGAACACGTTAAAGGCCGGCTCATCAAACTGGATAATGTCGACGCCTGCCGCCTCCAGCTCTTTGGCTTCCTGATTGAGGATCTTGGCGAACTCCCAGGCCAGCTTTTCACGGCTTTTATAGTGGTTGTCATACAGCGTGTCGATCATGGTCATCGGGCCGGGCAGGGCCCATTTAATCGGCTGTGTGGTGAGCTGGCGTAAAAATTTGGCGTCATCCACAAAAACGGGCTTTTGACGTTCCACGGCGCCCACCACGGTCGGCACGCTGGCGTCATAGCGGTTACGGATTTTAACCACCTGACGCTGTTCAAAATCCACCCCGTTCAGATGTTCAATAAAGGTGGTCACAAAGTGCTGACGCGTCTGTTCGCCGTCGCTGACGATATCAATACCGGCCCGCAGCTGGTCTTCCAGGGACAGGCGCAGCGCATCCTGTTTGCCTTCAATCAACTCTTCATTCTGCAGCTTCCAAGGGGACCACAGCGTCTCCGGCTGCGCCAGCCAGGAAGGTTTAGGCAGGCTGCCGGCGGTGGAAGTAGGGAGCAATGTTTTCATAATCAGATAGCCTTTATATTTTCAGTTAATCAAAGCGCGTAGTTAGCAGACCATTGCTCAAGAATATTCTGGTATGGTTTGATAAAGTGCTCTTCGGTAAATTTTCCCTGCTCGATAGCCAGTCGGCTGCGCTCTTCCCGGTCATAGACAATTTTGGTCAGCGAATGATCCTGATTATTCAGGCTCGGCTGATAGCACAGCCCGGCCGCTGAGTTGGCATTGTAAATCTCGGGGCGGTAAATCTTTTGGAACGTCTCCATCGTGCTGATGGTGCCGATCAACTCCAGATCGGTGTAATCACTCAGCAAATCGCCGGAGAAGTAGAAGGCCAACGGCGCCACGCTGTTTGGCGGCATAAAATAGCGCACCTGCAGGCCCATTTTTGTTGAAATATTGGTCGGTCAGCGAAGAGCGATCCTGTCGGTACTCGATGCCCAATATCGGGTGCTGATTGCCCGTCCGGTGATAGGTGTCTTTGTTTGAGATACTTAAACAGATCACCGGCGATTTTTTAAAGTTTTCCTGATATTCGCGTGAGTTGACGAAGTATTTGAAGATGTTCCCGTGCAGCGCGCCGAAATTCTCCGGAATGTTGAAGTCAGCCTTGTTTTTGTTGTGATCCAGCAGCAGCACGCTGAAGTCATAATCGCGCACGTAGGACGAGAAATTATTGCCGACAATGCCTGCAATACGCTGGCTGGTTTGCTTGTCGACGATATGGGTTTGCAATATTTCAATCACCGGGAAGGGCGCACTGCTCCCCTCTACGTGCATCTCAACGGAGATAATGTCCAGCTCGATAGCATAGCGGTCGCTTTTCGGGTTATCCCAATAGGCCAGATTATTGCAACGGTTGTTCATCATGGTGAGCGTATTGCGCAGGTTTTCCTGACGATTTTTCCCTCTGGCCAGATTGGCGAAGTTGGTGGTAATACGCGTGCTTTCGGCAGGGTTGTAGTTTTCATCAAACTGGCTGCGCTTAATCGTAAAGGTAAACTGTTGCTTCATGGTGATCTGGCATCCCGGGTTCTGACGTGAGGGCTGAAGGTGTTGCCTGCGGTGCCAGGGAGCGCTGGTTTCCCGCTTATCAGCCGTCATGTTGTCAATTCGTTAATATTGAGTAATTTATGCCAGAGCCCCGGGATGAGTGAAAGCGAGTTAATTTCATAACAACATGAGTCATCTTCATGTTCCGGCGCACGTTGGCAGCCGGCATTTTCTTACCGCGCGCGCAGCGCATGGAGGAGGTTGAGCGCCACGGCAGATAGCGTATGCTAATTAGCATCGCATTGAAGGAAAGCCTTATGGATTACAGCAAAATTATCAAAGAAATAGGGCGCGGCAAGCTGCACGCGCGCAGTCTGGACCGGGAAACGGCGCGTCAGCTGTACCAGGCGATGCTGGCCGGTGAGGTGCCGGAGCTGGAGCTGGGCGGCGTGCTGATCGCTTTGCGCATCAAGGGCGAAGCGGAAGAAGAGATGATCGGTTTCTACCAGGCGATGCAGCAGCAGGTGGCGCAGCTGCAGCCGCCGGCGGGGCGGCCGATGCCGGTGGTGCTGCCGAGTTACAACGGCGCGCGTAAGCAGGCCAACCTGACGCCGCTGCTGGCGCTGCTGCTGGCGCGGGTCGGGCTGCCGGTGGTGGTGCATGGCGTGGTGGACGACGCCACCCGCGTCACCAGCGGGGAAATCTTCCGGGCGCTGGGGATTGAAGAAGCCGCAGATGCGGCCGCGGCGCAGCGACGGCTCGACGGCGGTGAAGCGGTGTATATGCCGGTCACCGCGCTGTCGCCGGCGCTGGAGCGTCAGCTCGGCCTGCGCTGGCGCATGGGGGTGCGCAACAGCGCCCATACGCTGGCCAAGCTGGCGACGCCGTTCGGCGAGCATGATGTGCTGCGTCTGGCCAGCGTCTCCCACCCGGAATACGTGGACCGCGTCGGGTCGTTTTTCCGCCAGATCGGCGCGCGTGGTCTGCTGATGCACGGCACCGAAGGCGAAGCCTACGCCAACCCGCAGCGTTGCCCGCAGATTCACTTTATCGCCGACGGCGAACAGCGCGTGCTGCTGGAACGTCCGGCGCTGAATGAAACGCCGGACTTACCGGCGGCGAAAGACGCCGAGACCACCGCACGCTGGATTGAGCGCTGCCTGGCTGGCGAGGTGGCGATCCCGCAGGCACTGGCGCTGCAGGTGGCCTGCTGTCTGGTGACCACCGGTCAGGCGGCAACGCTGGAACAGGGGCTGGCGCGGCTGGCGTAAGGGCCATTTTACTTTTCACCTCCGGGGCGGATTGGCGCCGCTCCGCTACAGGAAGGACGGCTATGCAACAGGCTCTCGATTACTTTAATCAGTTAAATCAGGACTATCTGCGGGTGCACCAGACCAAGGAAGAGCTGTTCTGGCAGCAGTATATGGGCACCGGCGCGGACGACGTGTCGGCGCGCTTTACCGCGGCGGAAAGCGCCTATAAGCGGTTTATCGGCGAGCCGCGCCGTCTGGCGGAGATCCGTCAGCTGCTGGCGCAGCTGGAAAACCAGACGCCGAGTGAGGCGCTGCGCGCGCTGCAGCACGGCCTGAACGGCTGGCTGCGCTTTTTTGACTGCAACGCGGTGGAAGATCCCGCTGCGCAGCAGCTGCTGGATCAGATCATCGCCGCCGAGTCCGATCTGTTCGATCGCCGCAAAGCTTATCCGGTCACCCACCTCAACGCGCAGGGCGAGCGGGTGGCGGCGTCGCTGGGCGAGCTGCTGACCAATCAGGCGACCAACGAAAATGAAGCGTACCGGCGCAGTTCGCAAGACGCGCTGCGCGATCTGGAGCAGTGGCTGCTGCACAACGGCCTGCCGGAATTGATTGGTCTGCGCAACCGCTTTGCACGCCAGATGGGCTACCGCAACTACTTCGATTACAAGGTGAATAAAACCGAGCGTATGACGCCGGAACAGTTGTTCGCCATCCTCGATCGCTTCGAGCAGCAGACCCGCGAGGCCAACGCAAACAGCCTGCGGCAGCTGGCGGAGCGGCAGGGCGAGCAGGCGCTGCAGCCGTGGAATATCCGCTATGCCAGCGCCGGCGACGTCACGCGCCAGCTCGACCCGTACTTCCCGTTCTCGCAGTCGCTGGAGCGCTGGGTCAACAGCTTCAAGCGGCTGCATATCAGCTTCCGCGGCGCAGCGTTAAATCTGGATCTGCTGGTGCGGCCGGGCAAATATGAAAACGGCTTTATGCACGGCCCGGTGCCGCCGTTTGTGCAGCAGGGGCAGTGGCTGCCGGCGCAGATTAACTTCACCAGCCTGGCGCAGCCGGGGCAGGTGGGCAGCGGCGCCTCCGGCCTGAACACCCTGTTCCACGAGGGCGGCCACGCGGCGCACTTTGCCAATATCGCCCAGAACGCGCCGTGCTTTTCGCAGGAGTTCCCGCCCACCTCGATGGCCTATGCGGAAACCCAGTCAATGTTCTGCGACAGCCTGCTGGACGACGCCGACTGGCTGAAGCGCTATGCCAAAAAACGCCGCCGGCGAGGCGGTGCCGGACGCGTTGATCAAGGCCGGCATCGATGCGCGTCAGCCGATGCGCGCCTTTAACGAGCGCCATATTCTGCTGGTGCCGTACTTTGAGTGGGCGCTGTATCAGTGGGATGACGAGCAGCGTACGCCGCAGGCGATAACGCAGCTGGCGCGCGACGTTGAGCAGCGGATCCTCGGCGTCAGCGGCAGCCCGCGACCGACGCTGGCGATCCCGCACCTGCTGTCGCTGGAGTCCGCCTGTTCGTATCAGGGTTATCTGCTGGCGCTGATGGCGGTGGAGCAGACGCGGCACTTCTTCCTGCAGCGCGACGGCTACCTGACCGATAACCCGGCTATCGGCCCCGATCTGGCGCATCACTACTGGCTGCCGGGCAACGGCGTCAGCCACGACGACACCCTGCGCAGCCTGACCGGCGAAGGCTTTAACTCGGACTATCTGGCGGCGGCCTGCAACCAGACGGTGGAGCAGGCCTGGCAGACGGCGCAGCAGAGCATGGCGGCCGCGGCGGCGCGCCCGCAGCCGGCGGCGGATTTTAACCTGGAGGCGCATATCCGCGTGGTGGACGGCGATCGCGTGCTGGCGGACAACGCCGACGGCGATGCGCAGATGTGCCGCGACTTTGCCGCGGCGATAGAGGCGCGGCAGTAAGCGGCGCGGCGGGCGCGCTACTTCAGCGCGTCCGGCCGCACCAGATCAAAACGGTGGCTGTCAGAGATGGCGTAGTACGCCGTCGGCCCGCCGGCGCGCAGGATCGGCTGTGCGGCGGCGGTCTGATAGACGCCGTGCTCATCCAGCAGCGAGCGCTCGATATGCACCGCCACCACTTCCCCCAGCACCAGCCAGGTATCGACCTTGTCGCCGGCCGCGCTCTGCAGCTGGATGCACTGGCTCAGCCGGCACTCAAAGTGCACCGGACTTTCCGCCACCCGTTCGGCCCTGACCTTGCGGCCGGCCAGCGGTGTCAGACCGGCGAAGGCGAACTCATCCTCGTGGCGCGGCAGCGACGCCGAGCTGTTGTTCATCGCCTCGGCCAGCGGACGGGTCGCCAGGTTCCAGACGAATTCGCCGGTTTCGACAATATTGGCCACGCTGTCTTTCCAGCCGGAGCTGGCGAAGCCGATGATCGGCGGCCGGTAGTTAAAACAGTTAAAGAAGCTGTAGGGCGCCAGGTTGCGCTGCCCGTCGGCGCTGACGGAGGAGATCCAGCCGATCGGGCGCGGCCCGACAATCGCGTTCAGCGGATCGTGCGGCAGGCCGTGGCCGGCGGCGGGTTCATAGTAATAACGTGATTCACTGCTCATACTGTCGGTGTTCTCCCGGGCTGAGTGGCGGCTAAAACCCCTTTATTCTGGCGCGTTTCCCGCCGGCTGCAAGTTTGCCCGGCGAATATGCTATCTTATGCCGCAGTTCACGCCAGTAAGAGTACGTCAGGTGCAAAAAAAGAAAACTTTTCCGCAGCAGAAAAACGGCCTGCATCCCCGCAACCGCCACCGTTCCCGCTATGATTTCCCGCAGCTTATCGCCAGCTGCCCGGCATTGGCGCCGTTTGTCGCGCCGAATCAGTGGGGCGACCTGTCGATAGACTTCGCCGATCCGGCGGCGGTGAAAATGCTTAACCGCGCCCTGCTGCAGCATTTTTACGGCATTGAACACTGGGATATTCCGGCCGGCTATTTGTGCCCGCCGATCCCCGGCCGCGCCGACTACCTGCATCACCTAGCCGATCTCTTGGCGACCGGCAACGGCGGCGCGATCCCGCGCGGCAAGGGCGTGGCGATCCTGGATATCGGCGTCGGGGCCAACTGTATTTACCCGATCGTCGGCGTACGTGAATACGGCTGGCGTTTTACCGGCTCCGAGGTGGAAAGCGGGGCGCTGGCAGTCGGCCAAAATGATCGTTGCGATGAACCCGTCGCTGAAAAACAGCGTGCGTCTGCGGCAGCAAAAGCAGCCGACGCGGATCTTTGACGGCATTATCGGCCCCGCCGAGCGCTTTGACGCTACGCTGTGCAACCCGCCGTTCCACGCCTCCGCCGAAGAGGCGCGCGCCAGCACCCGGCGCAAGCTGCATAAGCTGGGCAAGGGCGAGCCGGCGGCGCAGCCGGTGCAGAACTTCGGCGGTAAGAATAATGAACTGTGGTGCGATGGGGGCGAAGAGGCTTTTGTCTGCGCGATGGTGGCGGAGAGCGTCAGCAAGGCGCAAAACTGCCTGTGGTTCACCTCGCTGATCTCCAAAAGCAGCACGCTGCCGGCGGTGTATCAGGCGCTGCGGCAGGCGGGGGCGGCGGAGGTGCGCACCGTTGAGATGGCGCAGGGGCAAAAAATCAGCCGCTTTGTCGCCTGGACGTTCCACACCGCGGAGCAGCAGGCCGCCTGGGCCGCCGAGCGCTGGCGCTGATCCCGTCCTGTTGATGCGCCGGCAGCCGCGCTGGCGCAAAGAAATTTCCTGACTTTCCTTCCTTTTTTTCCGGCTTGCGTTATGCTCAGCGCGATCGGTAAAAATAACAAAGGCGACAGCCTAATTCCTTATTAAATAATAACTTTTGTCAATTATTCAACTTCCGGTGATTCCCCTGCCGGCGGCGACACGGTGTGTTCTCCGTCCGGCAGCGCGCGTTGTGGTGGGAACGACGCGCGGAAATAGCAATGCGTTCTGAATATTCATCATTCCGCAAAATAAGGGTCCCACTTATGCCGTTACGTTTTTACACAGTTAACCACCCGCAAGGCTGCCGAGCTGGCCGCCATTGAACGCGCCGTTGCCACCATCGCGTTTTACTCCCGACGGCACGATACTGCGCCGCCAACGAATCTGTTTCTACAGCTGATGGGTTATACGCATCAGGAGGTGGTCGGCCAGCCGCACCGTATTTTTTGTGAGGCGGCGTATGCCGCCAGCGCGGACTACCGGCGGCACTGGCAGCGGCTTGCCGAGGGGCAGGCGATTAGCGACACGGTGCAGCGGCGACGGAAAAACGGCGAGCCGCTGTGGCTGCAGGGCACCTATACGCCGGTGTTCGACCGCCGCGGCCGGGTGTGCGAGATTATCAAGATTGCCAGCGACGTCAGCGCGCGCATCGTGCGTGACCAGGAGCATGTCAGCCTGCTGACCGCGCTGAGCGCTCGATGGCGATGATCACCTTCAGCCCGCAGGGCGTTATTTTAGACGCCAACGACAATATGCTGGCGCTGATGGGCTATAGCCTGGCGGAGGCACGCGGGCAGTCGCACCGTATGCTGTGCCCGGCCGAATATGTCGCCAGCGCCGACTATCAGCAGCATTGGCAGCGGCTGGCGCGCGGCGAGTATATTACCGGCCGGTTTGAGCGGGTGAACCGGCAGGGCGCGCGGGTCTGGCTGGAAGCCAGCTATAACCCGATTCTGGATAACGAAGGGCGGGTGGTGAAGGTGGTGAAGATCGCGCAGGACATTACCCGTGTGATGCAGCAGCAACAGCAGGAGGAGGCGCTGATGCGCGACGTGCATCAGCTGTCGCTGGATACCGACCGCAGCGCGGCGCAGGGGGCGGACATCGTGCAGCGGGCGGTGGACGGCATGCAGCAGGTGGAAACGGCGGCGCAGCACACCTCGCAGCTGATCGGCGAGCTGGGGGACTATTCACAGCAGATCGATACGCTGGTGGCGGCGATGCGGAAAATTGCCGCCCAGACCAACCTGCTGGCGATCAACGCGGCGATTGAGGCGGCGCACGCCGCGGAGCACGGGCGCGGCTTTGCGGTGGTGGCCGGCGAGGTGCGTGCGCTGGCGGAACAGTCGCGCAAGGCGGCGGTGGAGATTGAAGGCATGACCAAGGCGATCCAGCACGGCGTGGCGGCGGCGATTGACGGCATGGCGACCTGCGTGGCGCAGGCGGGCGGCGGCGTGACGCTGACCCGCGACGCCGGCGCGGTGATCCATCAGGTCAATCTGGGCATGCAGGACGTGGTGAAGCTGATGCAGGCGTTCCGCACGGTCAAGCAGGAAGAAACGCTGACGGACGCCCGCTGACGGGCGGGCGTCGTTGAGGTCAGCCGGCCTGCCACTCGGCCACCAGGGTTTGCACCAGCCGCGCAGCGGGCATCTCCCGCGCCAGCGCGGCGCCCTGGCCGGCCCATTGGGCGCCGAAGCCCGCTTCGCCCTGTGCGCCGGCGGCGGCGGCGAGCGCTTTGCCCAGCGCATAGGTCAGCGGATAGGGCGGAATGCTGTCCGGCGCGATGTCGCGGGCAAACTGGCAGAACGCATTATTGATGCACCTGGCCGGCCGGCCGGAGATGGCGGAGGTCATCACCGTATGGGCGGCCTGCGGGCTTTGCAGAGTGCGGCGGTAAGCCGGATTGGCGGCGGACTCCGGGCACAGAATAAACGCAGTGCCCAGTTGGACGCCGGCCGCGCCCAGCTTCAGCATCGCGGCCATTCCCGCGCCGTCCATAATGCCGCCGGCGGCAATCACCGGCACGTCGGTGACCTGCCGTATCGCCTGCAGCAGGGTAAAGGTGGTTAACCGGCAGTCGTCCTCCTGCAGATTAAACTGGCCGCGGTGCCCGCCGGCCTCAATGCCCTGCGCCACAATAAAATCGATCTGACTGTCGGCGATCTGTCTGGCCTCTGCCGGCGTGGTGGCGCTGGCAAAGGTGACGATGCCGCGCGCCTTTAACTGGCCGATAAACGCGGCGGAGGGGATGCCGAAATGGAAGCTGACCACCGCCGGGCACAGGGTTAACAGCACTTCCAGCATGCGCGCGTTGTCGTGAAACGTCTGGTAGATTTCGCTTAATCCGGCGGGCGGTTCGGCGCCGTACTGGCGGAACAGCGGCGTGAAGCGTTCAATCCACGCCTGTTCCAGCGCCGCATCGCGCTGTACCGGCGGGTGGCAGAACACATTGACGTTAATCGGCCCGGCCGTCAGGGCCTGCGTTTTGCCGATCATCACTTCCGCCTGCTCCGGCGTGGCGGCGCCGACGCTGATGGAGCCTAACGCGCCGGCGTTGCTGACCGCCGCCGCCAGTTCGGGGGTGGAGACGCCCGCCATCGGCGCCTGCACCAGCGGGTACTGCAGATTAAGCCGGGTACACAAAGCGTTTTTCATCGTTACACCTGCCTGAGTTCACGGTAAGGTAGATAAAATCTCGTGTAGAGACTAAAAAATCAATATCGTTTTCAAAATGAGAATGAAAGATGAACCATACTTCACTGGAAATCTTCAGGGTGGTGGCGGAAGAGCTGAGCATTAACCGCGCCGCCCGACGGGTGGGGCGGGTGCAGTCCAACGTTACGACGCGTATTCAGCATCTTGAAGAGGAGCTGGACGTTCAGCTGTTTATCCGCGAGAACCGCACGCTGCGGCTGTCGCCGCAGGGCAAGAAATTCCTGGCGTATGCCAACAAAATTCTCAGTCTGGCGGAGGAAGCGCGCCAGTCCCTGCATCCCCATCATCCGGGCGGCGCGCTGGCGTTTGGCGCGATGGAGTGCGCCGCCGCCAGCCGGTTGTCGCAGCCGCTGGCGGCCTTCAGCCGGGCGTGCCCGGCGGTGCAGCTGAGTTTTACCACGCTGCCGACGCGCCAGTTGACGGAAAAGGTGCAAAGCCGGGAGCTGGACTGCGCGCTGGTGGCGCTGCCGGTTAACGGGGAAGGCGAGGCGCTGTGCCCCGAGGGGCTGTCCTGCCAGCCGATGTTTGTCGAACGGCTGATGCTGCTGCAGTCGGCGGCGGCGGCGGAAGGCTCCGCGCCCAGCAGAAAACTGGCCGCCTTCGTTGACGGCTGCACCTACCGGGAGATCGCCCTGCGCCTGCTTGCCGGCGTGAAGGGGAGCGGCCGCCCGAGGTGCAGGCGGTCGGCTCTTATCACTCGATGCTGGCCTGCGTCGCGTCGGGCAACTACTGCTGCCTGCTGCCGCAAAGCGTGCTGCAGCTGCTGCAACTGCCGCCGGGGCTGTCCGCTACGCCCGCCGGCAGCGCCGTCACCCAGTTTATCTGGCGGACGGAGAGCCATTCGCCCGCCGTTGACAGTATGCGCCGCACGCTGCTGGCAACCTCTGACTGGGCCGGGAGTTAGCGGCAAAATAACGGGGCCGCAAAGCGGCCCCGCGGGTGTGGCAGCCTGCCTCAGGAAACGTGCTGCAGGAACTCCTGTAGACGCTGGCTCGGCGGGTGGTTGATCAGCTGATGCGGATCGCCGTCCTGCGCGATGCGGCCTTTGTCGATAAAGATCAGCCGCGAGGCCACCTTCTCGGCAAAGCCGACCTCGTGGGTGACGATCACCATGGTCATGCCTTCCTCGGCCAGATCCTGCATCACCTTCAGCACCTCGTGGCGCAGCTCGGGATCGAGCGCGGAGGTGGGTTCATCAAACAGCATCATTTTCGGCTTCACCGCCAGCGCGCGGGCGATGGCCACGCGCTGCTGCTGGCCGCCGGACAGCTCGGACGGGTAGTGATGCGCGCGCTCCGCCAGTCCCACTTTCGCCAGCAGCTCGCGCGCCAGCCGGTCGGCGTCGGTTTTACTCAGGCCGCGTACGCGGATCGGCCCGAAGGCGACGTTTTCCAGCGCCGTCAGGTGCGGGAACAGGTAGAACTGCTGGAACACCATCCCCGCCTCCTGGCGGATCAGCCGCTCGTCAACGTTCGGATCGTTGACCTTTAGACCGTCGACGATCAGATCGCCGCGGGTGATCTCCTCCAGTTTATTGATGCAGCGCAGCAGGGTGGATTTGCCGGAGCCGGACGGCCCGATAATCACCACCACTTCCCCCTGATTAATCTTCAGGTCGATATCGTGCAGCACCTGGGTTTGGCCGAAGTGCTTGGAGACGTTGTTAAATTCAATCACAGGATTTTCATCCTTCTTTCCAGACGACGCAGCACAAAGCTCAGCACCAGCGTGATGATCAGATAAATGACGGCGACGGCGCTCCAGAT
Organism: Serratia rubidaea; assembly: GCA_901472405.1. Lineage (GTDB taxonomy): Bacteria > Pseudomonadota > Gammaproteobacteria > Enterobacterales > Enterobacteriaceae > Serratia_B > Serratia_B rubidaea. The sequence continues at coordinate 1,487,633 of LR590463.1, forward strand.
TTCCAGCGCGCGGAAGTTGCCGGCGATGATTTCCTGCCCCTGACGGGTCAGCTCGGCGACGCCGATAACGATAAACAGCGAGGTGTCCTTAATGCTGATAATCCACTGGTTGCCCAGCGGCGGCAGCATGCGGCGCAGCGCCAGCGGCATGATCACATGGCGGATGGTTTCACGCCGCGACAGGCCGAGCGCCAGACCGGCCTCGCGAAAGCCGTTATGGATCGACAGCACCGCACCGCGGGTGATCTCGGCAATGTAGGCGCCGGAGTTGATCATAATGGTCACCACCGCGGCGGTGAACGGATCGATGCGCAGATCGGTAAAGGCCATGGGCAGCGCGAAGTAGATAAACATCACCTGCACCACGATCGGCGTACCGCGGATCACTTCGATAAACACCAGGGCGATATGGTTGGCGATCCAACCGCCGTAGGTGCGGGCAAAACCGGCGACAAGGCCGATAATCAGGCCGCCGATCAGACCGAGGACCGAAATCCACAGGGTCATCTTGGCGCCTTCTAACAGAATGGGCAGGGCGGGCCAGATGGCGCTCCAGTCGAACTGCATGGTGTTTTACTCCCGGTGTTCCCCAACGGTGGGGATCAGACACAGCCGCACACGGCGGACCGCGCGGTGGCGGCGCCGTGTGCGATGAACACGCGGTCAGACGTGATTATTTGGGTTCGGTACCGAACCATTTTTTATAGATTTGGTTGTAGGTGCCGTTTTCACGCAGCGTTTTCAGCGCGCCGTTGACCTTCTCGCGCAGCTCGCTGCCTTTCGGGAAGGCGATGCCGTACTGCTGCGCTTCCAGCGAGTCGCCTACCGTTTTGAATTTGCCGGCGCCGGCGGTCTTGATGAAGTACAGAATGTTCGGCGTATCGTGCAGCACCGCGTCGGCGCGCTTGGTGCCCAGCTCCATATAGGCGTTGTCAATATTCGGGAACTGACGCAGGTCCTTGGTTTTTACATGCTCCTTCACGTAATCCACCGAACCGGTGCCGCTCTTCACCGCCACCACTTTGCCGTTCAGGTCGTTGACGTTCTTCACGTCGTTATTGTCGGCGTTGACCATCACCAGCAGGCCGCTTTGGTAGTAGCCGTCGGAGAAGTCGATGGCCTTCTGGCGCTCTTCGGTAATGGTGATGCCGGCCAGCGCCAGATCGACGTTTTTGGTCTGCAGCGCCGGGATAATGCCGCCGAAGTCCATCGGCTTCAGGGTGTAGTCCAGCTTCAGCTCTTTGGCGATGGCGGCCCACAGGTCGATATCGAAACCGACGTACTGATTACCCTGCTTGAACTCGAAAGGAACGAAGGCGGTGTCGGTGGCGACCACCAGTTTGTCTGCTGCGTGAGAACTTACGGCAAAGGCCAGCGACAGGGCGGCCAGCGAGGTTTTAAACAGTGACTTCATGAGAGGAATTTCCTGTACAGGTTGTGGTTGACCCATTTTTTTATTGCATTATCGCTATGAAATAATCGTGCCACGTCTGCGATTTCTATAAAAACAAAGGGTTAAGATGTGATGTTGTGCCGTTACGGCGAGTTATTATGTGTACGCCCTCACGCGGCGCCCCGTTAAGGTGCAGGCGCTTGCAATCGGTGCGTTGGTTTATGATTAACTAAAAACTGGTGAGAAAACAACCGAAAGTTAACAATTTGGCATCAATATTGATAACTAAATCTAACTTTTTGGCGCAACGCAGGGGATGTCGCAGCGCAAAAAAAACCGGTCAGGAGGCCCTGACCGGCGGGTATTAACGTAGTTGGCTGTCTTTGCTGCCGCGGCGGTTGTATAAACTGCCGGCGGCGTGTTTTTTTATCCAGCGCGCTCTGGCAGTTCAGACAGTAGCGCACGCCTTGTAACGCCTGGCGGCGCGCCAGCGGGATCTCTTCCCCGCACTCCTGACAGTAATGCTCGCTTTCGCCGTGCCCCAGCGCCTGCCGGGCGCGCTGTACGGCATCGTCAACGGTGGAATCGATTTGATCCTGAACCGCGCCGTCTGCCGCCCATCCGCTTGCCATAAGCCACCTCCTGCAGTGAAACGCTTCTCAACAGAATATGGCGTTTTTTTCGCCGATTTCAAGCGTTGTGCGCCGGAGGCGGCCGGGGTTATTCGAGATTGGCCTCGATAAACCACAGGAATTTATCCAGATCGCGCGAGGCGGCGGTAAAGATATCCGCGGTATCTTCGTCATCCACGACGCTGATGGCCTGGCGGATGTCGTTCGCCACCACGCCGTAGCGGTCGGCCAGCGCTTTCAGGTGTTCCTGCACGCTGTGGATATGCGTCGGGTAGCTTTGCAGCGGCGTGGCCGCATTGACGGTCTGCACGGTGCCCAGCGCTGTGCCGCCCAGCTGGACTACGCGCTCGGCGAAGATATCCAGGTGATCGGTAATCGCGGTGCGGAAGCCGTCAAGCATTTCATGCACGGCGATAAAGTTGGCGCCGCGCATGTTCCAGTGCGCCTGCTTGGTGATCAGCGACAGGTCGATAAACTGCGTAAGCTGGTGGTTCAGGATGCTGATGGTCGCCAGCTTGGTTTTTTCATCCATATCATTGCGGGTGTACAGCAGATCAGAAGATTTCGTTTTCACCAGTTTTGCGGTACTCATAAAGATATCCTCTTAAATTGTTGTCCCAAATTTATTACGAAATAATTATAGCAGCGCCGGGTTATTTTACTGGCTGATAAAGGCTATGGATTAAATAGGTATGGGCTATGTGGCAGGCGGGCAGGTTAAATTAATGTTAATTTTTAGGTTGGTGTTATTGTTTGATAATTAAGGATTTTTATTTTTACTCTGCTGGCGTGGGATTATTTCTTCAATCATCGCTTTGAGGCGGCGTTTAATTACGTATTGATAATTAACGGATAAATTTCTCCACCGTCTTTAACCGCCCTGGTGATGTTTTTTAAGCCTCCCTTGGGGCGGGCTTTTATGCCTCGAGATGGTCTTTTCTATGTGCCGCGTGCGGCGGCAACCTCAGGCTGTGACACCGCGCTGACACCGTTCAGCTTGATAGTGATTTTTGACACGCTTTACCTGCAACAGGCTACTTACATACACAATAAAGTTTGCGGAAGATAACGTCTGGCAACCTTGGCGACGGCTCATGATTGGAACAGTGACTCGCTTCGCATTTTCAGCGCCGGTGAAAATCTACTTTGTCACTGCTTTAGCTAAAACCTTTCAGCTAACCACAAGGGCAGAATAATGAAGACGCTAACCGCAGTTTCAGTCGCTATCTCTTTGATTTCCGGCTATGCCAACGCGCAAACCATCGTATTGACCGACAGTGAAAAAGGCATTGAACAGGGCAACTGGCAAACCGACAGCCACAAGCTGAAGCTGGCGGGCGCCGACTTCAGCCTGCGTCAGCAGGTGCTGCACGGCGGCAAACAGGAAGGCTCCAAGGTGATTACCCTGACCAGTCCCGGCGGCCTGACCATCGCGCTTAGTCCGACGCGCGGCATGGATATTTTGCATGTTAACGGCGGCGGCGTGCGGTTGGGCTGGGATTCGCCGGTCGATGAGGTGGTGAACCCGGCCTATATCAATCTGGAAAGCCGCAACGGCCTGGGCTGGCTGGACGGCTTTAATGAAATGCTGGTGCGCTGCGGCTTTGAGTGGACCGGACACCCGGGCGTTGAAGACGGCACGCTCTATACGCTGCACGGCCGCGCCGGCAACACGCCGGCTTCCAAAGTGCTGGTGGAGATTGATGACCAGGCGCCGCATACGGTGCGCATCCGCGGTTTGCTGAAGGAAAATACCTTTAAGAAAAGCAATCTGGAAACCTGGACCGAGCTGCGCTACGTGCCGGGAAGCAGCGCCTTTACCATTGAGGACCGCCTGACCAACCGTGCGGACTATCCGCGGGACTACCAGATTATCTACCACAGCAATTTTGGTAAACCGCTGCTGGAAGAGGGGGCGCGCTTCAATGCGCCGATCAAGGAGATTTCACCGTTTAATGCCTATGCCCGCGCCGGGCTGAAGAACTGGTCGCAGTATCAGGGGCCGACCCAGGGCTTCGATGAGATGGTGTTCAATATTGTGCCCTATGCCGACGCCGAGGGAAAAACGCTGGCGATGCTCAGCAATCGTCAGGGCGATCGCGGCGTCTCCATTGACTTTAATACCCGGCAGCTGCCGCTGCTGACGCTGTGGAAAAATACCGACACCGAGCGGCAGGGCTATGTCACCGGCATCGAACCCGGCACCAATTACGCCTATCCGGTACATATCGAGCGCGAGCAGGGGCGTATCAAACAGCTGTCGCCGGGGCAGAGCACGCAGTTCACGCTGACCTACACCCTGCTGCAGAACGCCCGGCAGGTTAAGCAGGCCGCAGAGCGCGTTAGTGCGCTGCAGGGCGACCGCGAGGTCAAACTGCGGGAACAGCCGATTGCGGAGGAATAGGCAGGACGGCGTCAGGCCGGCGTGACGGCCGGCCTGACGCGAGGGGGTTAGAAATCATACGGCTGTTCATAGTGAACTTTGACGATCGCTTTTTTAATCAGCTGCGGGCTGCGCAGCAGGCAGCCGGTTTTGTGGGGCTCAAACGGGAAAAACAGCACGAACATGCCGGGCGTCATATGCAGCGTCTGCCACGGGCGGCGAATATCGGCCCGCTGGTAATCCTGCTGCTGTTGATAGGCCTCACAGTGGATCTCGCTGCCCGGCAGGCCGTAGTCGATGCGCTCTTCGCCGCTCAGCAGTATCTGGATATCCAGATACTGGTAGTGCAGCTCGGCGCGTTTTTGTTCGGCAGGTTCGGTGGTCAGTTCGACCACCTCCATAAAGATGCGATCGCCGTCAATGTCGTGGCGTCCCAGGGGCAGGTTAGGCAGATCTTGCTGACGCACCTGAGTCAGAATGTCAGCCAGATCTGAAGACAGTCCCTGTCCATAGCGGGGATTAAATAAACTATTTAAGATCATTCAGCTTCTCCGTTCCGTCGATAAAAATTCCTATACTTATTGTGGCTATTTTATCGACGAAAAACAGTTAAGCCGTCCGCAATCCGATGATCTAAGGCAGGCTTTCAATACGTGGTTTCGGCCTGATGGTCAGCGTTGCGCCCATGGAGGCGATAATAATGGCGCTCAGCGCCAGCCATTGCACCTGCGTCAGGTGTTCGCCAAGGAAAATCATGCCGGAAAAGGCCGCCATCGCCGGCTCCAGGCTCATCAGGGTGCCGAAGGTGCGCGCCGGAATCTTCGGCAGGGCAATAATCTCCAGCGAGTAGGGCAGCGCGGTGGATAAAATGGCGACGCCCAGCGCCAGCGGCAGGATATCCACATTAAGCAGCGCCGCGCCGGTGTGCCAGGCGCCGATAGGGGCGAACACCAGCGTGGCGATTAGCGAACCGACCGCCACGGTGCCCGGACCGTGATCGCCGCCGGCTTTCTGACCAAAAATAATATACACCGCCCAGCAGGCGCCGGCGCCCAGCGCACAGGCGGCGCCAAGGGGATCGATGCTGTTGACGCCGTCGCCGAGCGGCAGCAGAAAGACCAGCCCGGTGATGGCCAGCACCACCCAGACGAAGTCGATCGCCCGGCGGGATGAGAACATCGCCACCGCCAGCGGGCCGGTGAACTCCAGCGCCACGGCAATGCCCAGCGGCACGGTGCGCAGCGACAGATAAAACAGATAGTTCATCGCCCCCAGCGCCAGGCCGTAAACCAGCAGCGGCAGGCGGGTGCCGGCGGAAAAACGCATGCGCCACGGGCGGAAGATGATAAACAGAATCAGCGTGCCGATGCACAGACGCAGCGTGGTGATCCCTTCGGCGCCGACCAGGGGAAACAGGCTTTTCGCCAACGATGCGCCGCTCTGAATCGACACCATGGCGACCAGCAGCAAACAGACCGGCAGTAATATAGAAGACGCTTTTGCAGAAACCGACGAAGACATCCTTTTAAGCCTTAATTATGCATTCCCGCAACGGGGGAGATCGGAGAAAAATGAGACAGATTGCAGTGTAATGAATCGCCGACGTTCTGTCTGCGAAAAGCGTGCGGAGGCGATTTTTAAACGGTTTGTTTAAGTAAATCTGGTGCGTTAGCACAAAAAGTGCGCATTTTATTAAGAAAAATCTGGATATTAAATAGGTGATTTTTGTCACGCTAGAGGATAGAATACGTCCGAAAATTAAGCGAAATGAAGCGGATACAATGTTCTTGTAATCTTCTGTTACACGATATCAAGTGTTAGACACTCAAATCGGGGCAGAGTTTCACGCTAATTTTTGTTATATTTTCATCGTATAGACAAATGGATGTACTTAATAATAAAACGCGTTTGAGGTGGTTATGAAAAAAATTGCATGTCTTTCAGCAGTAGCAGCTTGTGTATTAGCAGTGACCGCAGGTACTGCGTTCGCTGGTCAGAGCACCGTAACCGGTGGCTACGCTCAGGGCGATTTCCAAGGCGTTGCTAACAAAGCTGACGGCTTCAACCTGAAATACCGTTACGAGTTCGACAACAACCCACTGGGTGTGATCGGCTCTTTCACTCACGTAGAGAAAGATCGCGCTGAGAACGGTACTTACAACAAAGCTCAGTACAACTCTATCACTGCAGGTCCTGCTTACCGTTTCAACGACTGGGCTAGCATCTACGGCGTGATCGGTGTGGGCTACGGTAAAAACGTTGCTAACGCACAAGACGGTTCTCGTCGCGGCGGCAGCAGCGACTACGGCTTCAGCTACGGTGCTGGCCTGCAGTTCAACCCAATCCAGGAAGTTGCTCTGGATGTTGGTTACGAGCAGAGCCGTATCCGCAACACCGACATCGGTATCTGGAGCGTTGGCGTAGGCTACCGTTTCTAAGAATTATCGTTAGCGGCCCGCCCCGGCGGCCGTTTACGACAAAAAATCCGCCCTCGGGCGGATTTTTTTTGCCTGCGATCCGGCTCAGAGCGTCTGCTCCATCACCAGCACCGTCCGCTGATGGTACTCGGCGCGGTGGGTTTCACGAAAACCAATCTTGTGCGCCACCCTGATTGAAGGCTGGTTATGCGGTGAGATAATGCACTGCGTTCTGCCGCCGGCAGCGCGTCCTTCCCCAGGCCAGCGCCGCCCGCAGGGCCTCCGTGGCGTAGCCTTTGCCCTGGGCCGCGCTGCACAATAGCCAGCCCATTTCCGGAGCCTCCAGCGGCGGTGAGATCTCGCGCTGATAGTTGGCGAAGCCGAGGCTGCCGATAAATTGGCCGCTGTGTTTCTCGCGCACCGCCCAGTAACCATAACCCAGCAGCTGCCAGTGGCCGAGGTAGCGCAGCAGGCGTCCCCAGCTCTCTTCGCGGTCGCGCCCGGCGCCGCCGCCAATATAGCGCATCACCTGCGGATCGGCGCTCATCGTCGCGATGGCGTCGAAATCATCCAGGGTGTAAGCGTCCAGAATCAGGCGTTCGGTGGTGAGGCGGGGGGCGGTGGTCACTAAGGGTGAATTCATTGTTCCTGCTCTCTGCAATGTGCGGACGCACGCGCGGCGCGTCCGCAGGGGAAAGAATAGGAATTCAGTATGCTATATCAGCAGCCACAAAAGCCAGGTAAACAGGAAGCCGCTGACGCTGAGCACGGTGGTCAGCACCGTCCAGGTTTTCAGTCCGTCGGCGACCGACAGGCCGAGGTATTTGGTGACGATCCAGAAACCGGAGTCGTTAACGTGCGACAGCCCCAGCCCGCCGAAACAGGTGGCCAGCGTCACCAGCACCAGCTGGAGATGATTAAGCCCGCCGACCGCCTCTGACAGCAGCCCGCCGGTGGTCAGGATCGCCACCGTGGCCGAACCCTGCGAGGCGCGCAGCGCCAGCGAGATGATAAACGCCGCCGGGATCAGCGGCAGGCCGATGGTGGTCAGCACCTCGGCCAGCGCCTTGCCGACGCCGGACTCCACCAGCACCTTGCCGAATACCCCGCCGGCGCCGGTCACCAGAATCACCACCGCGGCGGTCGGCAGCGCCGCGCCCATCACGTCGCTGGTATGCTGCAGGCTCCAGCCGCGGCGCACGGCCAGGAAGTAATAGGCCAGCGCCAGCGCTATCATCAACGCCACCGCCGGCGCGCCCAGCAGCGACAGTGTGTCGCGCAGGCCGGAGCCGGGTTCCAGCAGCGTGGCGGAAACGGTGCCGGACATGATAATGGCGATAGGGATGATAATCAGCGCGGCGATCAGTCCGGCGCTCGGCGGGTTGAGGCGATCGCTGATCGGCGCGTTGCTCTCTGGCGCGGCCAGCTGCAGCTGCTCCAGCACCTCGATCGACAGCGGGTAGGCCTTGCGGTTCAGGTAGCCGGCGACGAAGTAACCGATAATGCCGACCGGCACGCAGATCGCCAGGCCGATAATGGTCAGCCAGCCGATATCGCTGCCGAGCAGGCCGGCGGCCGCGACCGGACCGGGATGCGGCGGCAGCGCCACGTGCACCGTCAGCATCACGCCGGCCATCGGCAGGCCGAATTTGAGCGGCGACACTTTCGCCACCTTGGCGAAGCCGTAAATAATAGGCGCCAGAATAATAAAGCCGACGTCGAAGAACACCGGGATGCCGAGAATAAAGGCCGCCATGGTCAGCGCGGCGACGGTGCGTTTTGGCCCCAGCGCCTGGCTGAAGCGCTGCGCCAGCGATTCCGCGCCGCCGGAATGCTCGATCATGCGGCCCAGCATCGCCCCGAGGCCGATAATAATGGTGACCGAACCGAGCACGCCACCCATACCGGCGGTCATAACGCCCATCACTTCGCCAGTCGGAATGCCGGCGGCCAGCGCCACCAGCAGGCTGACCGCCAGCAGCGCGATAAACGGCTGGACTTTGGCCTTGATGACCAGCAGCAGGAGCAGCATCACTCCGGCCAGCGCTATAAACAGTAACATTGTGGTAGACATGGTGTTGCCTTTAAGCAGGTTCCCCGTCTGTGCGGGGTACAGAAGTCCAGGCGCCGCGCTCGCCGGGGAAGCCGGCGATACGGGCGCGCGTATTGTTATAGGGTGTGGTTGGCGTTAACGGTTACAGATAGGGCCTGACCCACGCCAGCCCGGCGTCGGTGGCCGCGCGCGGCTGGTATTCACAGCCGATCCAGCCGTCGTAGCCGAGACGGTCCAGCTGGGCGAACAGCCAGGGGTAATTCAGCTCGCCGTCGTCCGGCTCGTGACGATCCGGCACCCCGGCGATCTGGATATGGCCGTAGCGTCCGGCCAGCGCCTGCAGCAGGCCGCTGATATTGCCGTCCACCAGTTGCGCGTGGAAAAAGTCGAACTGGATAAACAGGTTAGGGCGGTCGACCTCCGCCTGCAGCGCCGCCGCCTGATGCTGGCTGGAAAACAGGTAGTTCGGTTTCACCTGCGGGCTGAGCGCCTCAATCATCACGTTAATGCCGTGCGGGGCGAAAGCGTCGGCGGCATAGCGCAGGTTGCTGATAAAGGCCGTGCGATAGGCCGCCGGATCCGCGCCGGCGGGCACCACGCCGGCCATCACGTGCACGCTGGGGCAGCCCAGCGCCAGCGCATACTCCAGCGCGCGATCGATATCGGCGCGCGCCTCGGCTTCACGCCCCGGCAGCGCCGCCAAACCCACTCGCCGGCGGCGGCATCGCCCGGCGCGGTGTTGAACAGCACCTGCTGCAGACCGTGCCGGCGCAGCTTTTCCGCCAGCAGGTCGGCGGGATAGTCATAAGGGAACAGGTACTCGACCGCTTTAAAGCCGGCGTCGGCCGCGGCGGCAAAGCGCTCCAGAAACGGCAGTTCGGTAAACATCATCGATAAATTGGCGGCAAATTTAGGCATCATCAGCTCCGTAACTCGGCAATTTCATCATCGGTCAAATAGCGGATCGGGCGGTCGCCGAGGGTGAAAATCAGCTTCGCCGCGTCCTCCATCTCTTCGGTGTTGTCTGCGGCGGCGCGCAGGTCCTTACCGGTAACGACCGGCCCGTGGTTAGCCAGCAGGAAGGCGCGGTAGGACGGCGCCAGCCGCGCCAGATCCTCGGCCAGCCGCTCGTCGCCGGGCCGGTAGTAAGGCACCACCGGCACCTGGCCGACGCGCATCACCACATAAGGGGTGAAAGGCTTGATGGCGTTGCGGGTGTCCAGCCCCTGCAGGCAGGAGAGGGCGGTCAGATAGGTGCAGTGCAGATGCACCACCGCTTTGCACTCCGGGTTATTCAGGTACAGCGCACGGTGGAAGCTGATCTCTTTTGACGGTTTGTCGCCGGAGATCCACTCGCCGTGCAGGCTGACCTTGGACAGGCGTTCCGCCTGCAGCTCGCCGAGGCAAGAGCCGGTCGGCGTGGCCAGCAGGTTGCCGTCCGGCAGCAGCAGCGACAGGTTGCCCGCCGAGCCGGTGGCGTAGCCGCGCTGGAAGAATGAGGCGCCGAGGCGCACCATCTCTTCGCGCGCCTGTTGTTCGGTGGTATGCGTCATAGCGGGAACTCCGTTTGTGCTCGGGCAAAGAAGTTTTCGTCGCCGAAATTGCCGGATTTCAGCGCCAGAGAGACCGGCTGTTCAATGGCGCGCACCCAGGGTACGCCGGGAGAAATGCACGGGCCGATATGGAAGCCGCGGATAGCCAGCGCCTGCGTCACCACGCCGGAGGTTTCGCCGCCGGCGACGATAAAGCGCCGGAAACCGGCCTGATGCAGCAACTGCACCAGCGCGGCGAACAGCGCCTCGACCGCCTGACTGGCGATGTCCACGCCGTATTGCTGCTGCGTCTGCCGCAGCGCCTCCGGCTCGGCGGTGGCGTACAGCAGCGGCGCGAGATCGCCGCGCTGCGCCTGCACCCAGTCGCTCAGCTCGCGGGCATAGCGCGCGCGTTCGTCCTCGCCGATGCAGCGCGCCACGTCGATGGCCTGCGCTGCCGCCTGCTGGCGATAGCGGGCCACCTGCTTATTGGTCATGGTGGAGCAGGAGCCGGAGAGCACCACGGCCTTCTCCCCCTGCGGCGCGCCGGCGGCCTGAGCCTGCGTCTGGCCCGGCTGCGCCCACTGGCGGGCCAGACCGATCGCCAGGCCGGAGCCGCCGGTGACCAGTTTCATCGCCTTCAGCGCCGCGCCCTGGGTCAGCAGGTGTTGTTCATTCAGCGTATCGAGCACCACATAGCGTACGCCCTGCTGCGCCAGCTGCTGCAGGCGGGCGCGTACGCCGTCGGCGCCGGCGTCCATGACGGTGGCGTCAATCAGCCCGCAGCGGCCGGCGGCCTGCGCTTCCATCAGCCGCAGCAGATTGCTGTCGGTCATCGGCGTGACCGGGTGGTTGCGCATGCCGGATTCGGACAGCAGCTGATCCATCACAAAACAGGTAGCCCTGATACACGGTGCGGCCGTTGATCGGCAGCGCCGGTGAAATCACCGTCTGGCTTTCCCCCAGCGCATCAAGCAGCGCATCGGTCACCGGACCGATATTGCCGCGGGCGGTGCTGTCGAAGGTGGAACAATATTTGAAGTAAAACCGTTGGCAGCCCTGGCGCTGCAGCCAGGCCAGCGCCTGCAGCGACTGCGCGACCGCCTGCTCTGCCGGGCAGGATCGCGATTTAAGGCTTATCACCACCGCCTGCGCGTCGACGGCGGCGTCGCTGTCCGGTACGCCGTTCAGCTGTACCGTCGACAGGCCATTTTCCACCAGAAAGCTGGCGATATCGGTGGCGCCGGTAAAATCATCAGCAATTACGCCAAGCAACATTATGGCAACTCCTGTTTTTGCGGCAGTTCAATGCCGGTGAAGATTTTGATCACTGCGCTGTCGTCTTCTTTACCGTAGCCGGCGTTGCTGGCGGAGGTAAACATATTCAGCGCGGTGGAGGCCAGCGGCAGCGGGAAGTGCAGCGCTTTGGCGGTGTCGGCCACCAGTCCCAGATCCTTGACGAAGATATCCACCGCCGATTTCGGCGTATAGTCACCGTCGACCACGTGGCGCATGCGGTTTTCAAACATCCAGGAGTTGCCGGCGGCGTGGGTGACCACGTCGTACATCACATCCAGCGGAATGCCGGCGCGGGCGGCCAGCGCCATCGCTTCGGCGCCGGCGGCGATATGCACCCCGGCCAGCAGCTGGTGAATGATTTTCACCGTTGCGCCGAGGCCGATTTCGTCGCCGACGCGGTACACTTTCCCCGCCACGGCGTCGAGCAGCGGCTGCAGCCGGGCGAAGGTGGCGTCACTGCCGGCGGCCCATCACCGTCATCTCGCCGGCGGCGGCTTTCACCGCACCGCCGGACACCGGCGCGTCCAGCATGCTCAGCCCCTGCGCGGCCAGCCGCTCGGCGATATCGGCGGCGTCGGCGGCGGAAATGGTTGAGGAGACCATCACCGGCGTGCCGGGCTTCAGCTGGCCGGCCAGGCCGCGCTCGCCAAACAGGATCTGTTTGACCTGGGCGGCATTCACCACCAGCAGCATCACCGCGTCCAGCTCGGCGGCAAACGCATCGGCGCTGGCGGCCACCTGTTTGGCACCCGCCTGCTCCAGGGCGGCGCGTGCCTGTGGATTGAGATCGACGCCGTAGGTGGTTAAGCCGGCGTTGATGCAAGACTGTGCGGCGCCCATGCCCATGGAACCGAGGCCCACGATGCAGACGGCGTAGTTGGCGGATTGTGTCATACTGACTCCGTGTTAATTTTAGTGATATTTTGTTCTCATGTGTTAAATGTAAGCGTTTTTAAGCGCCTGTAAGGTGACCGTCTTCACAAAAATTAACGATGAATACTGTGTGAGTAACGACGGATTTGCAGGGGAAAAGCGCTAATTATTTGTTTATTTGACAAGTTATCGCTTTTACCTACTTTTACCCTCTGTGCGGCGTTTGCTGTCAGCGCACGAAAATTGACGTAAAATCACAATAATTATCAGCAGTAAGGAGAAGTCCTGTGATCCCGGTAGAACGCCATCAACAAATTCTGGCTCTGGTTGCCGAGCGCGGCGTGGTCAGCATCGCCGAACTGACGGAACGGCTGGCGGTGTCGCATATGACCATCCGGCGCGATCTGCAGAAGCTGGAAGAGCAGGGGGGCGGTGATCGCGGTATCCGGCGGGGTGCAGGCGGCGGAGCGGCTGGCGATTGAGCCGTCGCATCAGGATAAGGAAGGGATGTTCAGCCAGCAGAAGGCGGCGATCGGCGCGCTGGCGGCCAGCCTGATCCCGGCCAACAGCTGCATTTATCTGGATGCCGGCACCACCCACGCTGGCGCTGGCGAAGCAGATCGGCGAGCGCGGCGATTTAACGGTGGTCACCAATGATTTTGTGATTGCGGCCTACCTGCTGGAAAACAGCCAGTGCGAACTGATCCACACCGGCGGCACGGTGTGCCGGGAAAACCGCTCCTGCGTGGGCGAGGCTGCGGCGCAGGCGCTGCGCCAGCTGTTTATCGATCTGGCCTTTATTTCCGCCTCATCCTGGAGCATGCGCGGCCTGTCAACGCCGAGCGAGGATAAGGTGGCGGTGAAAAAAGCCATTGTCGACGCCAGCCGGCGGCGCATTCTGCTGAGCGACACCTCTAAATACGGCAAGGTGGCCACCTATCTGGCGCTGCCGATCGCGGTGTTTGACGCCATTATTACCGATAGTTATCTGCCCGATGCCGCCCAGACTGCTATTCAGCAGGCAAATATTACTCTGCATATGACCGGCGAATAGCCGGGCAATATCCTGGTGCTTTCTGGCCCGACCTTTGGCGCGCTGCCGGCGGCAGCGCGGATACGGGCCGGCGCGGCCGCATTTTCCTGCTGTGTACGGGGCTGAATTGGTGAAGTCGTGCGTGATATTTACATTAAACTTTATGGTTAATCGGGTGTTTGCCTTACTTTTTAGCTTAAATTTTATTAAATACCCTATAAAAAACTAACTTTACCGATATTGGCTTTTGAATATATCCATTCTGACAGCCTTTGTATACTCTAACCGAAAATGACAAGAAAATTCCTATTGTTACCGACGGCGAGAAAAGGTATTGGATTCACGCTTTTATTCATTTTGAACGCAACCTTTTATTTTATAATCAACGCTGCAGGTTACGCATTTAACGTGGTTTCTGGTTAACATCCGTATAGCATTCTTTGCTAACGGCGAATGCTTGAATATAGTAGGCAATATGAAATACAGAATTAATGGACAGATTCTTTTCGATACGGACAGCGGCAGCCTGGGATTAGAGGATTTTCCGGAAGAATCCCTGGCTATTTCAAACCCGTCAAAGCGGCTATTGCTTTTACTTATTGCCCACCACGGCGAGCAGGTCAGTCGGGAACTGATATTCCGCAAGGTGTGGGATGATTATGGCATGGTGTCCAGCAATAATAACCTCAACCAGTGCGTGAGCAAATTACGGCGGGTGTTAAAAACGTTGGGTATTGATGACGAGGTCATTATTACCGTCCCCAAAGTCGGCTTTATGCTGGCGCATAATATCACGCTGGAGAAGGAAGAGGCGGCCATCACGCCGCCCCAGAGCGTAGCCGGGGAACGGGATGGGGGGCGCGCCTTGTTCCGGTGGGCCGCCGGACGGCGTTGGCATCCCGGCGTGGCGCTGGGTGCGCTGCTGTTGCTGGTTATCTGCATCGGCACCTGGCTGATCTATCGCAACAGTGCGGTCAGACAGGAACGTTTAATTGGCGAGGTGAATAACTGCAAGGTGTTTTTATCGGCGCCGCGCGTCGCGATGAATGGCAATGCGGAGCAGGTTAACGATATGCTGGCGTATATTAACGCCCATCCGCAGCAGTGCCGCAATGACGAGTATTTACTGCTGCTCAGCAGTAGTCGGGTGGGCACCTACATTAAAGGCGTTTCCCGGCTGTTTATTTTGAAATGCCGGGTGGCACGTGAATACCGCGTTGAGATTTGCCACAGTCAAAAAGAGTAGCTGCTGTTTTAGCCTGTGCGGTGCAATAGCATACCGGCCGTTCTTTCATTATTACACCATAACGATTAATTAACATTGCGGCTGCCGTAAACGGCAAATAATTTTGCAGGTATATGTTATTTGTTCTTAGATGCTTTATTTATTATGTGAAAATAGGACGCCGCAGCATAGTCGATAAATTTTATCGCGCGAGGGAAAAATGAAAAATAAAGAATGTGGCCATCATTTTATTTTATATGATGCGATGCCGTGGGTCGGCATGGGACTGGAGGCATTTTTACGTCCGTTGAGCGCGGCGACGCAGCCGGTTGCCAGCCTCAGCGAGCTGAAGGCGGCGCTGTCGCAGCAACCCAGGAAAACGGTGATTATGGAGCTGTATGGCGCGCAGGAGTGCCTCTATGACGGCCTCTATTTTATCCTGCACGAGAAAGCCTTTTGGCCGAACACGCCCTGGGTAGTACTGACGGATATTGAGAATTACAGCGTATTACGTCTGCTGTCGTCGATAGCGGATAGCGTGCTGGTGTCCAAACGTGACGGTTTGGATGCGATCCTCGACGGTATCTCTGCGGCGCACCATGCCATGCACTATCTCAGCCCGACCATCCGGCGCGGTATTGCCGGCCAACAGGGGAGCGGGGCGTTCAGGCATTTGTCCGGCTGTGAATGGCGCATCCTGGCGTTGATGGCGGCGGGCTTCTCCGCCAAAAGCATTGCGACCGCCACCTACCGCTCCTATAAAACGGTGAGCACGCATAAACTGAACATCATGCATAAGCTTGGCCTTAATCAAAGCGGCTTTCTCCACCTGCTGCTCTCGCTGCGTACCCGCTGGCCGTGCTGAGCGGCCGGTAATGTGCGGGGCTGGCAGCCCCGTTTAATCTTGTTTCCCCCGCCGTCTGCAATTTCCTCTGCGTATCCCGTATCCCGTATCCCGTATCCCGTATCCCGTATCGCCACATCACCATTCTGACACCGGTCGTAGCCCAGTGTTATCTGGTCATGATGCCAGTGTTCTCCGAATTTTAGGCGCGTTATTCACGGGGGGCGGCTCTGCCCGCAGGCGGCGGATAAACGGTCAATATACCGGCTAATTAAACCTAAACAGCAGAAGATTAATCTACGGTGAAAATGCGATTGGTAGCATTTATTTATTAATTAATGGGTTAATTTCATTAATGTTAGAGTTTAAAACTAAATATTTGCCATTTAATAGTTAATGAATCTATTTGGCTGATTCCGATATAAGATTTTTCTCGTCAAGTCGGGCCAATCAACCGAAGGCGCCTGACGCATTTTCAAGGATTGGCCGGCCGCGATGTAGTCAGTTTTTTCCCGCTGTACAGCGTGCTGTTGCGGGGATAAACCGCCTGTCGCCAAAGGAAAGTGCACGACCCCAGGAACCGGCGGAAGGGAACATTGTTCAACGACCCGCCTTATATTCAACTTGAAGGGAAATTATATTCTATGACTATCACCAAAATCGCTCTCGCCGTTGCCGCCATGACCCTGTCCGGCGTCGCCGCAGCCAATAATACCATTCAGTTTCAGGGCGAAGTCTCAGACCAAACCTGTACCGTAAGCATTAACGGCAATGCCTCCACCCCGGTGGTGCTGCTGCCGACGGTATCCAAGGCTGACCTGGCGACCGCCGGCGCCACCGCGGGCCAGACGCCGTTTACCATTGGCCTGACCGGCTGTACCGCCGATGCGGCAAACGCCACCGCCGTTAAAACGGTATTCGTGGCCAACAACCTGACCAGCGACGGCCGGATGGGCAATACCGGCAGCGCGACCAACGTTTCGCTGGAGCTGATTGACCCGGCGACCCCTGCTACGCCGCTGGATCTGAGCGGCCAGGCGGGGGCGCCGGGGCTGAACCTGGCGGCCGGCGCCACCTCTGCCTCCTACGACTATGCCGTGCGTTACTACTCTGAAGGCGGTGCGACCGCCGGTTCGGTTCTGGGCAGCGTGCAGTACGCCGTATCGTATCAGTAATGGTGTTTCCCCTTCCGCCGGTGCGGAAGGGGGTTTTGCGAGGCAGTTTATATGACGATCAAGGGATTTTGTTTGTCGCTGTGTCTCACCGGCGCGCTGCTGGCCGGATCGGCCATGGCCAGCGTGGTTATGCTGAACACCCGGGTGATTTATCCGGCGGACGCCCAGTCGCAGACCGTGCAGTTCACCAATCAGGGGGATATCCCCTATGTCATGCAGATGTGGACCGACGTGAATAACCCGTCGTCGACGCCGGAAAATGCCGACGGGCCGTTTGTCACGGTGCCGGCGCTGTTTCGCGTCGAGCCGAAGAGCGGCCAGTCGGTCCGGCTGGTGTTTACCGGTAAGGATCTGCCGCAGGATCGCGAGTCGGTGTTCTATCTGAACTCGGCGCAGATCCCGCCGAAAAACGCCGTCAGCGGCGCGGAGAACCAGATGCTGGTGGTGCTGCGCAACCGGGTGAAAATTTTCTATCGGCCGAAGAACCTGCCGGGCAGCGCCGACGGCGTCGGCGGACAGCTGCGTTTTTCCCTGCGTCAGCAGGGCGGGCAGTGGCGGCTTAACGCCTATAACGATTCCAGCTATTACGCCTCGGTGATCGGCGCAGCGGTGCAGGTCGGCAACCAGTCCGTGCCGTTCAAGACGGATATGATCGCCCCCAGGTCGCAGGCCAGCTGGCCGCTGTTGCAGCGTACGCTGTCGCCGGCCGGTGCGCAGAAAGTCACGTTTACCCTGGTCAATGACTACGGTGGTCATATCAAGGCGGAAGCGCGCCTGAGTCAGTAAAACGCGCGCTGCGGTGTTGCACGTAAGGGACTGAAGGGATGCAAACAACAATCACATATTCCGGCAGCGCACGGGAGAGTGCGTCGCCAGGCGTGATGCCCGGCTGCGGCGCGCGCCTGAAACCGCTGGCGTTGGCGCTCGGGCTGCTGACGCCGCTGGCCGCCGCCGCCAGCCAGTATGAATTTGACGACAGTATGCTGGTGGGCAGCGCCGGGCAGCAGAGCCTGGCCCGCTTTAACCGCGCGCATACGGTGGCGCCGGGCGACTATCAGGTCGATATTTTTATCAACGGCGCTTTTCTTTCCCGCCAGACGTTGAGGTTTGCCGCGTTGCCCGGTCAGGATGCGGTGGTTCCCTGTTTCAGCCGCGACGCGCTGATCGCCGCC
This sequence comes from Serratia rubidaea, assembly GCA_901472405.1. Lineage (GTDB taxonomy): Bacteria > Pseudomonadota > Gammaproteobacteria > Enterobacterales > Enterobacteriaceae > Serratia_B > Serratia_B rubidaea. The sequence goes on from LR590463.1 coordinate 1,505,664, forward strand.
GGCATTTTACCGGACAGCATCAAAAGCCGCGCCGCCCGACGGCCGCCAATGCCTGTCTGCCTCTGGAGCAGCAGGTCGCTGGCGCCGGCAGCCGCTTTGATTTTGCCCGTCTGCGGCTGGATGTGTCCGTGCCGCAGGCGCTGATGAAGCGTGCGGCGCGCGGCTCGGTGCCGCTTGCCGAGCTGTCCGCCGGCGAAACGCTGGGGTTCGTCAACTACGACAGCAACTATTACCGCAGCAAGAACAGCGGCACGACCAGCGACTCGACCTATCTCGGGCTGAACAGCGGCTTTAATCTGGGGCTGTGGCAGCTGCGTCAGCAGTCGAGCTATACCCGCTATACCAGCGATCACAGCGCCGCGCTCAGCAGCTGGAAATCGGTGCGCACCTACCTGCAGCGGCCGCTGCCCGCGATCAACAGTCAGCTGACGCTGGGGGACAGCTTTACCTCCGGCAGCCTGTTCAGCAGCCTCGGCTTTCGCGGCGTCCGGCTGGAAACCGACGACCGCATGCTGCCGGAGTCGCAGCGCGGCTATGCGCCGACCATCCGCGGAGTGGCCGCCACCACCGCCAAAGTGAGCGTTACGCAGGCCGGCACGCAGATTTATCAGACCACGGTGGCGCCGGGCGCCTTTGTGATTGATGACCTCTATCCCACCAGTTACCAGGGCGATCTGGTGGTGGAGATTCAGGAGGCCGACGGCCGGGTATCGTCATTTACCGTACCGTTTTCGGCGGTGCCGGATTCGCTGCGCCCGGGGCGTGCGCGCTTCAATCTGTCGGCCGGGCAGGTGCGAAACCTTGGCGACAATGACGATCTGTTTGCCGAGCTCAGCTACCAGAGCGGGTTGAGCAACGCGCTGACCGCCAACAGCGGCGTGCGCATCGCCGACGGCTATCAGGCGCTGCTCGGCGGCGCGGTGCTCGCCAGCCGCTTCGGCGCGCTGGGCGTCAACGCGGTGTATTCGCGCGCCGATATGTGGGGCGATACGCTGGACGGCTGGCGCGTCGGCGCCACCTACAGCCGCACCTTTACCCCGACCAACACCACGCTGGCGCTGGCGGGCTACCGCTATTCCACCGAAGGCTACCGCGATTTGGGCGACGTGCTGGGGCTGCGCAATGCGCGTGACCGCGATGCGGTCTGGAGCTCCAGCACCTACCAGCAGAGCGAGCAGTTTGTCGCCACCGTCAGCCAGGGGCTGGGGGCGTACGGCCAGCTCTATTTTTCCGGCTCGACCAGCAGCTACCGCGGCGGCCGCGGGCGCGACACGCAATACCAGCTGGCATACTCGCACAGCTACCGCAGCCTGAGCTATAACCTGTCGCTCAGCCGTCAGCAGACCGGCAGCACCCGCTATGGCCTGCAGGATGCGAGCTACGTGGCGGGCGGCACGACGCAGAACGTGGTGATGCTGTCGGTGTCGCTGCCGCTGGGCGGCGGCTCGCGTCCGCCGATCCTGTCGGCCGGCGTCAGCCATCAGAGCGGCGATCGCGGCTATAGCCATTATCAGTCGGCGTTGTCCGGCACGCTGGGTGATGACCAGAGCCTGAGCTACGCGCTGAACGGCGCTTATGACACGGGCGGCGCCGGCAGCAGCTTCGGCGCCAATCTGACCAAGCAGACCGCGGTCGCCACGCTGGGGGCCAATCTGTCCCACGGCAAACATTACACCCAGGGCGGCCTGAGCGCGCGCGGCGCGCTGGTGGCGCATGCCGGCGGCGTGACCCTCGGGCCGTACCTGAGCGATACCTTTGCGCTGGTGGAGGCGGAAGGCGTCAGCGGCGCGGAGGTGATGAACGGCATGGGGGCGAAGATCGACCGGTTCGGCTATGCCATTGTGCCGTCGCTGGTGCCTTACCGTTATAACGACGTCACGCTGGACGCCAAAGGGGCGGAGAACGTCAATGCCGAGCTGACGGAGAATCAGCAGCGCATCGCGCCGTACGCCGGGGCGGCGGTGAAAGTGCGCTTCAAAACGCTGGAAGGCTACCCGCTGCTGATCAAACTCAGCCCGTCCGGCGGCGCGCTGCCGCTCGGCGCCAACGTTTACGATGAGGGTAACGCGGTGGTCGGCCTGGTCGGCCAGGGGAATCAGATCTATGCCCGGGCGCTGAAGCAACGCGGCGTGCTGCGGGTGAAATGGGGTGAGTCGGCCGGCGCGCAGTGCACGTTGCGGTACGATTTACGCGGTCAGGCTGTGAAACAGTCGCTTTATCGTCTGGCGCTGCCCTGCGTGAGCCAGTGAAGAACGGAGAATGATGATGAACATACTCTCGCGCGCCGTGCTGCTGACGCTGGCCGGCAGCCTGTGGCTCGGTCAGGCGCAGGCGACCTGCTACCGGATCACCGCCACCAACACCAATGCCAGTTCGAACTATTACACCGATCCGAGCAAGGGCATCGGCGCCGCCTGGAGCGGTTCGACCGACACCTCCGGCTCGATCGGCACGCTGCCGACGACGGTGAATATCAATAACAGCCTGTTCCAGCCGGACGGCACGCTGATCGCCAGCGGCACCGTCAGCGCGCTGGAGGCCGGCTCCGGCAGCTACAGCGCCGATCAGATCCTGTTCCGCTGCACCGCCGATGAGGCCGGCAAACTGTATGAATACTATGCCACCAACGGCGACTCGGAGTGGGCCGGCAAGGTGGAGGTCGGGGCGGCGGCCGGCCTGCGGAAACCTACCGCACCTACGCCAACGGCATGGCGCTGCGGGCCACCAATCTGGCGACCGGCGAATATTACTCCCGCTACTGGAAGGCGCGGCCGTTAACCAATCTGGAGACGGACTCGCAGGGCTGGATCCTGGTGAAGGCCAGGGACTTCAGCGACACCAAGGTGGAGCTGTTTCGCCTGAGCAACTCGACCGGGCCGATGACCGCCACCGGCGTTTATCCGCAGTCGCAGCCGGCGACCTATATCGCCTTTCAGGGCGGCGGTCTGTCGCCGTCCCTGAGCGTCGGCGCGGATTCACTCTCTAACTATAGCGGCTGGTACGCCGCCTGGCCCGGTGCGGTGAACCTGTATAACCGGCTGTATATTCGCCGCTCCGCCACCTGCTCGGTAACCAACGTGACGCCGCTGGTGCGCTTTACGCCGATTACCGCCACCCAGCTGCGCGCCGGTGAAACCCGCCAGATGCCGATCACCATCCAGTTCGATTGCCAGACCGGCACGCCGGCGACCACCGGCGTCGGCGCGTTTGCCAGCGGCATCGCCGCCAACCAGACGGCGATGGGGATTCTGGTCAATCCGGCGAACGCCGCCGCGGCGGTGGCGGAAGGCGTCGGCACCGCCGGCTCCGGCGTCAGCTATCTGCTGTCGGACGGCTACGGCGTCGATCGGAACGTCGCCACCGGCGTCGGCATTCAGATTTCCCGCCCCGGCGGCGCCACGCTAAACCTGTTGAGCACCCTGAGCGGCGCGGTGGCCGCCGGCAACCGCGCCGGCTGGTATCCGGTGTTGGATGACGCCAGCGCCGGCGCGGTCACCAACGGGGTGACCAGTTACAGTAAAACCTTAACCGCCACGCTGCGGGCGCTGCCGGGGAAAACGGTCACCGCCGGCAGCGTCAGCGCCAGCGCGCAGGTGATCATTCAGGTGCAATAATGATGATGAAATCTCTGACGTTCTGTCTTTGCGCGCTGCTCGGCCTGGCCGGTGATGCCTGTGCCGGGGTGATTGTCGAGTCGTCGCGGGTGGTGTTTGCCGGCGGCGACCGCGAGCGTGCGCTGCTGCTGGTCAACGGCAATGACTATCCGGTGGTGGTGCAGACCTGGGTGGATGACGGCGCGCCGGACGGCACGCCGGAAACGGCGGGCGAGGTGCCGGTGATGCCGCTGCCGGGTATTTTCCGGCTGGAGCCGGGCGAGAAGAAAAACCTGCGCCTGCTGGCGACGCAGGCGGCGCAGCCGGCGGATCGCGAATCGCTGTACTGGCTGAACGTGTATGAGATCCCGCCGACCGATGCGCGTCTGCCGCCGTCCGTATCGGCGCTCAAGGTGGCGGTGCGGTTGCAGCTGAAGTTGTTCTACCGGCCGGACGGGCTGCAGAAAAAGGCGGCGCGGCTGGCGGCCAACCAGCGTTTCAGCCTGGCGCGGCAGCCGGGCAGGCTGATGCTGACGGTAAGCAACCCGACGCCGCTGTACGCCACCTACGGCCAGGCGCAGCTGAACGGCGGCTGCCGGCAGACGGCGCTGGCGATCGGCATGCTGGCGCCGTTCGCCAGCAAAACGCTGGATGTGGATGAGCGCAGCATCGGCCGGCCGGAGAGCGTCAGCTATATGTTGATCGACGACGATGGCCAGGGCGTTACCGGCAGCGCGGTGCTGAAGCCATAAAAAAGGCGCCTTGCGGCGCCTTTGGATCGTTGCCGCTGCGGCGGCGTTACATATCCGGGAAGGTCAGGGTATTACCCGGCGCTTCGCGGTGAATATGCAGGAAGTTCAGGTGTTTTTCGTACTGGTCGAGAATATCGCCAATCACCTGCTCTTTGCTGTAGTCCATCAGGTCGTTGCCTCGGGTGCCTTCCATCAGGAAGGTTTCCAGCCGGTAGTAGTGCGATTTACCGGAGCGGGCGCGGTAGGTAAAGCCCGGCACCGAATAGCGCCGCGGCCAGATCTGGTAGATAAAGTTCTGCTCTTCCCCCAGATGCACCAGCAGCTCCAGGTGCGGCAGGCGCTCCTCTTCCGCCGGCGGCACTTCGCTGAACTCCACTTTCGCGCCGCGCAGCTCCAGCTCGCGCGCCACTTCCTGCATTGCCGGGCGGCAGACGCGGTCCAGCATTTTCTGCGTGTACTTGGTGCCCGGTAGTTCATCACGCGCGACAGGCGCTGCTTCCAGTTCAGCACTTCATTGCTGGAGGCCGGCGTCGGCGCCGAGGTGCTCAGCGCGCCGGCCTTGCGGTAATCCTCGACCTTCAGCGATTTATACAGCCCGGCCATCACGAAGAAGATCACAAAGCTGAACGGCAGCCCCATAATCACCGTGGCGTTTTGCAGTGCGGAGACGCCGTTGGTCATCAGCATGCCGATGGTCAGCAGGCCGATGGTGATCGACCAGAAAATACGCAGCCAGTTCGGCGCATCGTTATTGATATCGCTCAGGCGCGAGGTGAAGTTGCCGAGCACCAGCGAGCCGGAGTCCGCCGAGGTGACGTAAAACAGCAGGCCGGTGATGGTGGCGACCGAGGCGCTGAAGGTGAAGGCCGGGTACTCCGCCAGCAGGCTGTAGAAGCCGTGCGCCGGATACTGCATCACTTCCTGAGCGAACGCGGTGTTGCCGTGGATAATCTGGTACAGCGCGCTGTTGCCGAAGATTGACAGCCACAGCAGGGTAAACACGAACGGGATAATCAGCGTACCGAACACAAACTGGCGGATGGTGCGGCCGCGGGAGATACGCGCCAGGAACAGGCCGACAAACGGCGACCAGGCGACCCACCAAGCCCAGAAGAACAGCGTCCAGTTGTTCATCCACTCCACCGGACGGTCAAAGGCGAAGCTGTTGAGCGTCATGCCCATAAAGCGGTTGATGTAATCGCCGACGTTGAGCACTAGCGCGTTGAGCAGGAACTCGGTGTCGCCGAAGAACAAGACGAACGCCATCAGGCCGACCGCCAGCCAGACGTTCAGCTCCGACAGAATGCGGATGCCTTTATTTACCCCGGAGGTGACCGAGATGGTAGCCATCACCACCGACAGCAGGATCAGCGCGCCCTGCACCGTCAGGTTTTCCGGCAGGTCGAACAGCACCTTCAGCCCGTAGTTCAGCTGCACCACGCCGATGCCGAGGGTGGTGGCGATGCCGAAGATGGTACCGACCACCGCGGCGATATCCACGCTGTGGCCGATCGGGCCGTTGATGCGCTTGCCGAAGATCGGGTACAGCGCCGAGCGGATGGTCAGCGGCAGGTTATAGCGGTAGCTGAAGTAGCCGAGCGCTATCCCCATCAGGGCGTACATCGCCCAGCCGGTCAGGCCGTAGTGGAATAGCGTCCAGACCATCGCCTGGCGCGCGGCTTCCAGCGTCTGGCCCTGGCCTTCCGGCGGCATCATATATTGCGTCACCGGTTCGGCGACCGAGAAGAACATCAGGTCGATACCGATGCCGGCGGCAAACAGCATCGCCGCCCAGCTCATCAGGCTGAATTCCGGTTTGGACTGTTCCGGCCCGAGTTTGATCGAGCCAAAACGCGAGGCGGCGATACAGACCACAAAGACGATATACAGGGTGGCGGCCAGCAGGTAGTACCAGCCAAAGGTTTTGGACACCCAGTTCAGGGTGCGGGTAAGCCAGGTTCCGGATAGATCGGTGAAGAAAATCGTCATCAGCGAGAAGGCCAGGATCAGCCCCGCGGAGATGAAGAAAACCACAGGGTTGAGTCGGTCCTGCTGTGGTTTTGAGGAGGTGTCGTGTGTTGTCATCGTCTTCCTCTGGTGTTTAACAACTGAGTAGAATCGAGCCTTCCGCCGGCGGCGTTCACCTCCGGCGAAATACGGCAGACAGCCCGACGGCAATCATTACCTTTGCTTTCTTAAAATTACCGCCGCAACTATTAGCGCAGCAAAAAACACTGCGCGGCGGGAACCGCTTACAGCCACTGATTTTGGTCAGGTTTGTTAAATACCTCACAAAAATCAGCCAGTTCCACAACCGAAAAGTACATTTTAGTAACCAAGCGGTAATAAAATATATGCAATTTTTATTGAACGTTCAATCAAAAAAAAGTTTAATAGACCTGCGGCGTTTCTGAATTTTTGCTAAAAACTGCCATACTGGCTCAGGAAACGTCGCCTTACAGAAGACCTGTTTTGAGAGTCGGAGCCATGCCAAAAGTAGGAATGCAGCCAATAAGAAGGCAGCAGTTGATTGATGCCACGTTGGCCGCAGTAAACGATGTCGGAATGCACGACGCCACCATCGCGCAGATTGCGCGCCGGGCCGGCGTGTCGAACGGCATCATCAGTCATTACTTCAAGGATAAGAACGGCCTGCTGGAAGCGACGATGCGCTATCTGATCAGCCACCTGGGCGAAGCGGTCCGGCGGCGGTTACAGGCACAGACCGACCAGAGTCCGGCTGCGCGTCTGCAGGCGATTGTCGCCGGCAACTTTGACGACAGCCAGATCAACAGCGCGGCGATGAAAACCTGGCTGGCTTTTTGGGCCAGCAGCCTGCATCAGCCGCAGCTCAACCGGTTACAGCAGGTTAACGGACGCCGGCTGTATTCCAACCTGAGCGCCGAGTTTCAGCGCGCACTGCCTAAAGCGCAGGCGCGGTTGGCGGCGAAAGGGCTGGCGGCCCTGATTGACGGCCTGTGGCTGCGCAGCGCGCTGCGCGGCAGCGAGTTTAATCAGGCCAAGGCCATCGCGCTGACCAACGAATACATTATGTTTCAGCTCCGGGGGCATACGCCGCCCTGAGGACAGCAATAAAAGGAGAACCTATGTCCCGTTTTGGCTTACAGAAGCTCTATATCCATGGCGCCTATGTAGACAGTACCGAGGGTAAAACTTTCAACGCAGTGAACCCGGCCAACGGCGAAGTGATTGCCGAAGTGCAGGCCGCCAGCGCTGAAGACGTCAACCGTGCGGTGGCGAGCGCAGCCAGCGGACAGCAGGTTTGGGCGGCGATGACGGCGATGGAGCGTTCGCGCATCCTGCGCCGCGCGGTGGATATCCTGCGCGAGCGCAACGATGAACTGGCGGCGCTGGAAACCCTCGATACCGGGAAGGCGCTGTCGGAAACCACCGCGGTGGATATCGTCACCGGCGCCGACGTGCTGGAGTACTACGCCGGCCTGATCCCGGCGATCGAAGGCCAGCAGATCCCGCTGCGCGATTCCTCATTTGTTTACACCCGCCGCGAACCGCTGGGCGTGGTGGCCGGCATCGGCGCCTGGAACTATCCGATTCAGATCGCCCTGTGGAAATCGGCGCCGGCGCTGGCCGCCGGTAACGCGATGATCTTCAAACCGAGCGAAGTCACCTCGCTGACGGCGCTGAAGCTGGCGGAAATCTACACCGAAGCCGGCCTGCCGGACGGCGTGTTCAACGTGGTGACCGGCAGCGGCGCGGAAGTGGGCCAGTACCTGACCGACCATCCGGGCATCGCCAAAGTCTCCTTCACCGGCGGGGTGAAAACCGGCAAAAAGGTGATGGCCAACGCTTCCAGCTCGACGCTGAAAGAGGTCACCATGGAGCTGGGCGGCAAGTCGCCGCTGATCGTGTTTGACGATGCCGATCTGGACCGCGCGGCGGACATCGCCATGATGGCCAACTTCTACAGCTCCGGCCAGGTGTGCACCAACGGCACGCGCGTATTCGTGCCGGCGGCGCTGAAGGCGCAGTTTGAAAGCAAAATCCTCGAGCGCGTGCAGCGCATCCGCCTGGGCGACCCGACCAACCCGGACACCAACTTCGGCCCGCTGGTCAGCTTCCCGCATATGGAATCCGTGCTGCGCTTTATTGAAAGCGGCAAAAACAGCGGCGCGCGCCTGCTGTGCGGCGGCGAACGCGTTACCGACGGCGAGTTCGCCAAGGGCGCCTACGTGGCGCCGACGGTATTTACCGACTGCAGCGACGAGATGGAAATCGTGCGCGAAGAGATCTTCGGGCCGGTGATGAGCATCCTCAGCTACGACAGCGAAGAGGAAGTGATCAAGCGCGCCAACGACACCACCTACGGCCTGGCGGCCGGTCTGGTGACCCGCGATCTGGCGCGCGCCCACCGGGTGATCCACCAGCTGGAAGCCGGCATCTGCTGGATTAACACCTGGGGCGAATCGCCGGCCGAAATGCCGGTCGGCGGCTACAAGCACTCCGGCGTCGGTCGTGAAAACGGCCTGACCACGCTGGAACACTACACGCAAATCAAATCGGTACAGGTTGAACTGGGCGATTTCGGTTCCGTGTTCTGATCCCCACCGTCGCATTCAGGCTGCGCTGCGGCCTGAATGCCCGGGCTATGCCCGTCTTTTTACGTCAAGCAACACCATTTTGACCGCACAGTATGCGGGCCGGCAGGCCGTTTGCATCACTCAGCTATATCAATGAAAGGAGATAATTGATGGAATACGATTACATCATTATCGGGGCCGGTTCCGCCGGTAACGTATTAGCCACCCGTTTAACCGAAGACGCCGACGTGAGCGTCCTGCTGCTGGAAGCCGGCGGCCCGGATTACCGGATGGATTTTCGTACGCAGATGCCCGCGGCGCTGGCCTTCCCGTTGCAGGGGCGACGTTATAACTGGGCGTATGAAACCGATCCGGAACCGCACATGAACAACCGCCGCATGGAGTGCGGGCGCGGCAAGGGGCTGGGCGGCTCCTCGCTGATTAACGGCATGTGCTACATTCGCGGCAACGCGATGGATTTTGACAACTGGGCGAAGGCGCCGGGTCTGGAAGACTGGAGCTACCTGGACTGTCTGCCGTACTTCCGCAAGGCGGAAACCCGCGATATCGGGCCGAACGACTACCACGGCGGCGACGGCCCGGTCAGCGTCACCACGCCGAAGGCCGGCAATAACGAGCTGTTCCACGCGATGGTGGAGGCGGGCGTACAGGCCGGCTATCCGCGCACCGACGACCTGAACGGCTATCAGCAGGAGGGCTTCGGGCCGATGGACCGCACCGTCACGCCGAAAGGGCGCCGCGCCAGCACCGCGCGCGGTTACCTGGACCAGGCGCGTTCGCGGCCGAACCTGACCATTGTCACCCATGCGCTGACCGATCGTATCGATTTCGCCGGTAAGCGCGCGGTGGGCGTCAGCTACCTGAAGGGCGACGGCAACGACCTGCATACGGCGCGCGCGCGTAAAGAAGTGCTGCTGTGCGCCGGCGCCATTGCCTCGCCGCAAATTCTGCAGCGCTCCGGCGTCGGCCCGGCGGCGTTGCTGAAACAGCTGGATATCGACGTGGTGCACGATCTGCCGGGCGTCGGCGAGAACCTGCAGGACCACCTGGAGATGTATCTGCAGTACGCCTGTAAAAAACCGGTATCGCTGTACCCGGCGCTGCAATGGTTCAACCAGCCGAAAATCGGCGCGGAATGGCTGTTCAACGGCACCGGCGTCGGCGCCAGCAACCAGTTTGAGGCCGGCGGCTTTATCCGCAGCCGCAAAGAGTTCGAGTGGCCGAATATTCAGTACCACTTCCTGCCGGTGGCGATTAACTACAACGGCAGCAACGCGGTGAAAGAGCACGGCTTCCAGGCGCACGTCGGCTCCATGCGTTCGCCGAGCCGCGGCCGGGTGCAGGTGAAGTCGAAAGATCCGCGCCAGCACCCGAGCATTCTGTTCAACTATATGGCGACCGAACAGGACTGGCAGGAGTTCCGCGATGCAATCCGCATCACGCGCGAAATCATGGCGCAGCCGGCGCTGGATGAGTACCGCGGCCGTGAAATCAGCCCGGGGCCGGAGGTGCAGACCGACGAGCAGTTGGACGCCTTTGTGCGTGAACATGCGGAAACCGCCTTCCACCCGTCCTGCTCGTGCAAAATGGGTGAGGATGAGATGGCGGTGGTTGACGGTCAGGGACGGGTGCACGGTATGGAAGGGCTGCGCGTGGTGGATGCCTCCATTATGCCGCAGATCATCACCGGCAACCTGAACGCCACCACCATTATGATCGCCGAGAAAATCGCCGACCGCATCCGTCAGCGTACGCCGCTGCCGCGCAGTACGGCGGATTACTACGTGGCCGGCGACGCGCCGGTGCGCAAGCAGTAATCCTCTCTCCTAACCCGGCGCGCCCTGCGCCGGGTTTTATCTCCCGCAGTATTGACGCTAGGCCGGCAGGGCGACCGCCTGATCGAAGCTGCTCGGCGTCGCCATGCGCCACATGCGGGCGTAAAACTCACTTTTAATCTCTTTCTCCAGCAGCGCCCCCGGCTCCAGGTAGTAGTAGATATCGGCGTAGACCTTGATTTCCGTCGAGGTGATGCGGCGCAGCATATGGGTGCGCGGTCAGCTGTTCCGGACGACTGATGCCCGCCGCCGCCAGCATTTCGGCCAGCGCTTTCACCGTATTCTGGTGGAAGTGGTACACCCGCTCCGCCTTATTCGGCACCACCAGCGCTTTCTGGCGCAGCGGATCCTGCGTGGCGACGCCGGTCGGGCAGTGGTTGGTGTGGCAGCTCTGGGATTGAATGCAGCCCACGGCGAACATAAAGCCGCGCGCCGAGTTCACCCAGTCGGCGCCGAGCGCCATCACGCTGGCGATATCAAAGGCGCTGATGATTTTACCGCTGGCGCCGATCTTGATGCGGTCGCGCAGGCCGCAGCCGACCAGCGTATTGTGCACAAACAGCAGTCCCTCGCGCAGCGGCATGCCCATATAGTTGGACAGTTCCAGCGGCGCCGCGCCGGTGCCGCCCTCTTTGCCGTCGACCACGATAAAGTCCGGCAGAATGCCGGTGTGCAGCATCGCTTTAACAATGGCGACAAACTCCCACGGGTGGCCGATGCACAGCTTGAAGCCGACCGGTTTGCCGCCGGAGAGCTGCCGCAGCTGCTGGATAAAGTGCATCATTTCGATCGGCGTGCGGAAGGCGCTGTGTGATGAAGGGGAAATACAGTCCTGTCCTTCCGGCACGCCGCGGGTGGCGGCGATTTCCGCATCTACCTTTTTCGCCGGCAGAATGCCGCCGTGACCCGGCTTGGCGCCCTGGCTGAGCTTGATTTCAATCATGCGCACCTGCGGGCTGGCGGCCTGCTCGGCGAAGCGCTGCGGATCGAACTGGCCGTCGGCGGTGCGGCAGCCGAAATAGCCGCTGCCCAGCTCCCAGACCAGATCGCCGCCGTGCTCACGGTGGTAGCGGCTGATACTGCCTTCGCCGGTGTCGTGGTAGAAGTTGCCTTTGGCCGCCCCAAGGTTTAACGCGCGGATGGCGTTGGCGGACAGCGCGCCGAAGCTCATGGCGGAAATATTGAAGATGGAGGCCGAATAGGGCTGGGTGCAGTCCGGGCCGCCGATGGTGATGCGGTAGCTGGTAGGGTCGGCGGCCGGCACCGGGCACATGGAGTGGCCGATGCACTCATAGCCGGTTTTGTACACGTCGATAATGGTGCCGAAGGGTTTATCCCCCATCTGGTTTTTCGCCCGGCGGTAGACCAGCGAACGCTGGGTGCGTGAGAAGGGGATCTGTTCGTCATCTTCTTCCAGCAGATACTGACGCAGTTCCGGGCGGACAAATTCAAAGAAGAAACGCAGCCGGCCAATGATCGGGTAGTTGCGGCAGATGGCGTGGCGCTGCTGGCTGAGGTCGTACAGGCCCAGCGCGGTCAGGGCAATGAAAAACAGGGCGGGCAGCCAGAACCAGGGCTGCTCCAGGGCCATAAAAAAGAAGGCCAGCGCCAAGATAATGCTCAGCATAAAGCAGGTATAACGGCTGAATAAGGATGATTTCATAACATCTCCTGATGTTTATTTTTAATCCAGACGACAATGCTGATAGAAGCGGCGAAGAAAGCGGAAAGCGCCATCATGCCAGCGGGAAATCCCGTGGTGGAAGAGTAACCAAATTGCGGCGGCAGGATGTGGCTGTTACTGCTTGTTTACCTGTTGTTACATTAATTTAACCTAGTCGGCGGCGGAGAAGACGCGTTTATCAGACGGGCGGGCAGGAAGGAAGGGGGCGCGGGAACGCCCCTTCAGATTATTTGGCGGCAACAAAAATGCTGCTCATGCTGCGCAGGCGCAGCTTGCGCATGGCGCTGTATTTCTGTGAAAAGATGGTTTTGGGATGGGTGCCGCGCTTTTGCGCGATGCGCAACAGACTGTCGCCGCGCAGCAGATTGAACAACACATCGCTTTCCGCCGGGCTGAGTTCCCGGGTTTTCTGCACCCGGATGCCGCCGGGCGTGCGGCTTTCAAACAGCTGCTGCAATTTTTCTTGCAGCGAATAAAGCGGCATGCGCGCGGGGATCAGTTCGACCGTGATCCCCAGCACCGACAACAGGTTCACCACCCGCTCATCGTCATAGAACACCACAATGCGCGTGTTGCTGCGATAGCCGTTGTGCATCGCGACCAGGCTCTCGATAACATTGACGCTCTGTTCCAGGTTCTGTGAGGTGAAGATCAGCGCGATATCATGCTTGACGATCTTCTCCGCCTTGGCGCCGCCGTGCATAAAGTCAGAAAACAGGCGGATATCATATTGACCGTAATGCTTCTTCAACAGCACGGACAGGCCGACATAGCTGTATTTACACTCGCTGATGACCAGGACATTATTTTTAGGCATAAGGGCTAACCCCAACAATAAGTTAGAAGTATTCAGCTGTCAGAAGCGAATTCAAGTCCCCGATGTCGGACTCTTTCCACAGCTTTCCTTGCAGTGCGTAATAGGGCATTTCGTTCAACCACCTTTTATGGTCGGGCGTTTCTACGCCTTCGATAATGACCTTATAATTATTCAGGTAAAAGAAGCGCAGCAATGCGCGCATTAAACCCTCGCCGCCCGGCCTTTGCATAAAGTTCCACAGCAGGAAACGGTCGAGTTTAACGAAACGGAAACGGCTGTTATAAAGCGCGGAAAAGCCCGCATAGCCGGAACCAAAATCATCCAGCCAAAACGAATATCCCTCCAGCGTCGGGTCGAGATGGACGCGGTTTTTTATCAGGCGCGTTGCGCTTTCGCTGATTTCAAAATGGATACAGCGGATGGCCTTTATTCTTTCTGCGAACTGGCTGTTGGCTAATGACGCCAGTGAATGATCGTCAACGTTCAGCGTGACGATCACCTGATGCTGATGAAACCAGGCCTGGTATTTCTCAATCAGGCTGACCTGCTCCAGCAGGATTTCAATGCGGGTCAGGCCGTCCGCACTTTTGAAAAACTGTTCCGGCGAGAAATGAGCAAACGCGCTGTCGAGGCTAAAGCGCGACAGGCATTCAACGGCGATCAGCTGCCCCGTTCTGGCGAACATCGGCTGAAAGGTAAAATAGATGCCGTTATTTCTCTCTATAAAAGAAGTACTCATTTCCCAATCCTTGGATTGAATTACAGTTCATTGTTTTTTAACTGGTTAATAATTAATGCGGTCAATTTTATTAGTAAGATTCTTATTTATTACCGCCTTTGGCTTTCCCTTGTTGAAACGGGTGTCAAAATGTATGCCTGTTTTTTAACGTGCAGCTAAAATCAGAAAAGTACGCATTTGGTCGCCTGCCATAATGCACTGATTTACCGTTAACTTGTCGTGAGTTGTGTTTATCTCACGCGGAAAATACAGACTATTCCTATCTTTTAGAATCGTCAATATCGATCGATGGCTAATCGTTGATAGATTTTTCCTATCAAGAGGGCGTTTATGAATGTTATAAACGATTTTAATTTATTGGGGCTGTGAGACTAGGATACTTCCGAAATGGAACATGTTAGCGAAGGAATTAAATCTATTCCTCGTAATTCTGTTGTTTATAACTTCGGAATTCTACCTATGTAGTGACAAATATTGCCTGTAAATATGGATATTTAATGTATTTCCCGGGTGACTGTCAGCATTTCCATTTTAGTTAACGCATAGTGACGGGACGGCAAGATTGTATTCCTTAATCTTCTGTGCGGACTAACGACTATATCAATCATTTTCGATAAATTCCGACATAGGATATTACAATGAACAAAGTATTACTCTCCGCAGTAGCAACCGCTTTTCTGGGAATGTCTGCCGCACACGCTGCATCCGAAAATGTTGGCGGCGGTCAGGTTGACTTCTACGGTAAAGTAACCGACGTATCTTGTACTGTTTCTGTTAACGGTCAAGGCAGCGATGCCAGCGTTTACCTGTCACCGGTAAGCCTGAACGAAGTGAAAAACGCAGGTGCCAACACTTACCTGAAACCAAAATCTTTCACCATCGACGTGACCAACTGCCAGGCGGCCGATACCGCCGTTAGCGCAGACAAACTGGGCGTTAACTGGACCGGCGGCAACCTGCTGACCGGCGCAAGCGGCACCACCGCTGGCTACCTGGCTAACACCGAAGGTACCGGCGCGCAGAACATCCAGCTGGTGCTGTCTGCTGACGATGCGAAAAACCTGACCAACAAAATCATCCCGGGCGATGCCAACCAGAAAGCGGCCACCAGCGTTGCTGACCTGGACAGCGGCAAGCGCTTCACCTACTACGTAGGCTACGCCACTGCGACCCCAGACACCGTAACCAGCGGTGTGGTCAACAGCTACGCGACTTACGAAATTACCTATCAGTAATCATTTTTGCTGAACAAAAGCGGCAGCGAGTCTGCCGCTTTCATTTCTGAGGTTATGATGAAATTTATTGCCCTTTTTTTCTGTTTCATTTTCAGTTTCTCTGCATCGGCCAACAATATTATCGCTAACGGTACGCGGTTTATTTATCCGGGAAATGAAAGAGAAATAACGGTGCAGCTGTCCAACTCAGCTGATCGGCCGGCGCTGGCGCAAGCCTGGCTGGATAACGGCGACCCGAACGCTACGCCGGATACTATCGTCACGCCTTTTTTAATTACGCCGCCGATTTCCCGCGTGGACGCGAAAAGCGGCCAGACCCTGCGTATTAAGCTGGCGAATAAATCCGGCCTGGCGACGAATAAAGAGAGCCTGTGGTGGCTGAATATTCTGGAGATCCCGCCAAGCAATGCCGGCCGCCAGCAGGAAGGGCAGAACGTCCTGCAGCTGGCGATTCGCTCACGCTTCAAGTTCTTCTACCGCCCGAGCGGGCTGGGCAACCGCGATGCCGCGCCGCAGCAGCTGGTGCTGAAAGCGACGGGCAACGGCCTGACGCTGACTAACCCGACGCCGTTTTATATCACTGTGACCAAGGTTTCACGCGATGGCAAAACGGCGCTGAATGACCGCACCCTGATGCTGGCGCCGCAAAGCAGCGACACGCTGAAAGCCAAATCGGCGTTTAACGCGGGCGAAACCCTGGTTATCAATAATATCAATGATTACGGCTCAGACGTTGCCATTAAACTCGCAGTAAAATAGGGATATTTCAGATGAAACAGTGGGTGCCAAAAGCATTGGGTTGCAAGCTCTCTGTGACGATCGTGGTTTCGGCCTGTATTGCTCCGGCCGGCGCGGCGGAGCCGCAGGAAAATCAACAGCCGCTGTATCAGTTTAACGATGGCTTTATCGTCGGCAGCAAGGAAAAGGTCGACCTGACGCGCTTTAGCACCGTGGCGATCAGCGAAGGCACCTACTCTGTCGATGTCTATACCAACGACGAGTGGCGCGGGCGCTATGACCTGCAGATCACCCGCGATAAGCAGTCCAAACTGGGCGTCTGCTACACCGCCAGCATGCTGTCGCAGTTCGGCGTGGCGGTGGAGAAGCTCAACGAGGCGCTGAGCAAAGACCCGAAGTTTTGCGGCCGCCTGAGCGAGTGGCGTCAGGACGACAACCTGAAAGACAGCTTTAATCAGTCTTCGCTGCGTCTGGATCTGTCGGTGCCGCAGATCTATGAAAACCGCATGTACAAAGGTTACGTCGCGCCGGAGTTCTGGGATGAAGGTATCCCGGCGCTGAACTTGGCCTATACCGCCAACTACTACAACAACCATGTTTCCGCCGCGCAGGGCTCGGATGACTCCAGCGCTTACCTGGGCATCAATGCGGGCTTCTCCTACGACGGCTGGCTGCTGAAACATATCGGCAACCTGAACTGGCAGCAGCAGCGGGGCAGTGCGCGTTGGAACTCCAACCAGACCTACCTGCAGCGGCCGATCCCGCAGATGAAGTCGATCTTTACCGGCGGCCAGTTCTTTACCAACGGCGAGTTCTTCGACAGCGTCGGCTGCGCGGGGTGAACCTGGCGACCGACGACAACATGTTCCCGGACGGCATGCGCTCCTATGCGCCAGAAATCCGCGGCGTGGCGCAGAGCAACGCCCTGGTCACCGTGCGCCAGAGCGGCAATATCATTTATCAGACCTCGGTGCCGCCCGGGCCGTTTAACATCAACGATGTCTATCCGTCCGGTTATGGCAACGATCTGGAAGTGACAATCAAAGAGGCCGACGGCTCCGAGCAGAAGTTCAACGTGCCTTACTCGTCGGTAACGCAGCTGCTGCGCCCGGGCATGATGCGCTACACCTTCGCCGTCGGTAAGGCCGACGCCGACGATCTGCGCAACAAGCCGGCGATTGTGCAGGGCACCTATCAGTACGGCGTAAATAACCTGTTCACCGGCTACTTCGGCGTCAGCGGCTTTAACGACTATCAGTCGGTGCTGCTGGGCAGCGGTATCAATACCGGCATCGGCGCGCTGTCGCTGGATATGACGCAGTCGCGCCTGAAGCTGAAGGATGAGGATAAAACCGGCCAGAGCTTCCGCCTGAGCTTTAACCGCATGTTCTCCAGCACGCAGACCAGCATCGTGCTGGCGGCGTACCGCTACTCCACCAAGGATTATTACAACCTGAGCGATGCGCTGTACACCATCGACCGGGAGAAGAGCGGCAATAACCGCGAGATCTGGCGGGAGAAGAACGGCTTCAGCTACACCGTCAACCAGGATCTGCCGGAGGGCTGGGGCGGCTTCTACTTTACCGGGCGCATCTCCGACTACTGGAACCGCAGCGGCACCGAGAAGCAGTATCAGCTGAGCTACAACAACATGTGGGGCCGCATGACCTACAACCTCGGCGTGCAGCGCGTCTACTCGGCCAGTAACGGCGGCAACAATAAAGACGACCGTATTTCACTGAACTTCAGCTATCCGCTGTACTTCGGCGAAAACCGCCGGGCGAACCTGAATTCGAACACCGTCTTTAACAACTCGCGCTTCGGCAACTCGCAGCTGGGCCTGAACGGCTCCTTCGGGGAAGAGAACAACCTGAGCTACGGCGTGACCACCTCGGTGGCGCGCGGCGGCGACCACAACGTCGGCCTGAACGGCAGCTATCGTGCGCCTTATTCGACGCTGTCCGCCAGCTACAGCCAGGGCGAGGGCTACCGTCAGAGCGGTCTGGGCGCCAGCGGCTCGCTGATTGCGCACAGCGGTGGGTGACGCTGTCGCCGGAAACCGGCACCACCATGGCGCTGATCGAAGCCAAAGACGCCAAGGGCGCGATGCTGCCCGGCTCGCCGGGCACCCGGGTGGACGGCAACGGCTATGCGGTGCTGCCTTACCTGCGGCCGTACCGCATCAACGCGGTGGAAATCAACCCGAAAGGCAGCTCGGAAGACATCAACTTTGATAAGACCGTCGCGCAGGTGGTGCCGTATGAGGGCAGCGTCGTGAAGGTGAAATTCAACACCACCGTTGAGAAGAACCTGACTCTGCGCGCGCGGCAGAGCAATGGCGAACCGCTGCCGTTCGGCGCGGATATCGTCGACGAAAACGGTAAATATATTGGCGTGGTCGGCCAGGGCAGCACGCTGTTTATCTCCTCGGACACCGCGAAGCGGGCGGTGATCACATGGAGCAACGGCCAGTGCGCCATCGCCCTGAGCCCGGCCTCAACTAAGGATGCGGTATGTCAGTAAAAAAATCTCTGTCGTTGGCTGGTGGTGATCGCCGCCCTGGCCGCCGGGCAGGCCTATGCCGCCTGTACCCGTTACAATACGCCGACCGTGCAGCTGGATATGGTGGTGGGCCGCGTGGTGGTAGACCCGAACGCGCCGGTCGGATCGGTGCTGTATGAAAAAAAGCTGGACCATGAGTCAGAGCGGCATTAACTACTACTGCACCGGCCGCAACGACTTCTCCGCCCGGATCGTCGCCACCGGCGTGCAGGATCTGGGCAACAAGGTCTATTCCACCAACGTGCCGGGCATCGGGCTGCGCTTCCGCCGCGGCGGGGCGATCCAGTTCACCTACCCGGAGGTGAAAAACTTTGATGCGGCCGCGGCACCCGTTATTACCTGGCCGGCTCTACCTTTACCCTGCAGGTGATCAAGACCGCGGCGGTGACCGGCAGCGGCAGCGTCGCCAGCGGTAAATATACCTCATACGACTATGTGTACGGCTCCAACCCGATTCTGGAAACCTACCTGAGCGCCAATGCGCTGACCATCGTTTCGCCGTCCTGTACGGTGATGGGCGGCAATAACTTCAGCGTGGATGTCGGCGCGATTAAAACCAGCGATCTGAACGGCGTCGGCACCTTTGCCGGCGGGCGAAGATTCCCGATCCAGCTGCAGTGCAGCGGCGGCGTCAGCGTTGCCGGCTATGCCAACGTCAATATGACCTTTGACGGCAACCTGGCGACCGGCACCACGCTGAGCCAGGGCGTGTTGAAAAACGAACGCACCGACAGCAGCGCGGCGCAGGGCGTCGGCATTCAGGTGCTGGACAGCCAGATGAACCCGCTGCAGTTCAAAAAGGCGTATAACGTCGGCCGCCTGGCAAATAACCAGACGCAGTATATCGACCTGTCGTATACCGCGCGTTTTTACCAGTATCTGTCCAAGATTACCTCCGGCGCGGTTGAAGCCCATATGGTGTTCAACCTGACCTACGACTAACGGAAAACGTCCGGGGCGCAGTTTATCTGCGCCTCTGTATAAAGGAACATTATCATGAAACGCTGTGTATCATTGCTGCTTGCGGGGATGGGGTATTGCGCGCTGGCGCAGGCTGCGACGCCGAATGCCGACGGTGGACGGGTCGATTTTCTGGGGAAAATCACCGACACCTCCTGCACCGTTTCGGTCAACGGCCAGGGCAGCGACGCCAACGTCTACCTGGCGCCGGTATCGCTGCAGGAAGTGCATAACCGCGGCGCCGGCGCCTACCTGAAGCCGAAACCGTTTACCATTCAGCTGGGCAACTGCCAGATAAGGGTGCGCATGATGGATGAGGATGAGGGGGCCGGACAGGATCAGCGTCAGCTGGGTGGGCGGTAATCTGCTGCAGGGGGGCAATGAGGACGCCGGCTACCTGGCCAACAGCCTGAGCGACGGCGCCAGTAATATTGCGCTGGCCCTGTCGATAAACGGCAACGACACGCTGGACAAGACGAATAAAATTATCCCGGCCGATCCGGATCAGAACAGTGTGCAGCCGGAAATCGGCGCCAAGGATATCGGCACCTTTACCTACTACATCGGCTATGTGACGCAGACGCCGAAGAAAGCCACCTCCGGGCGGTGAGGAGCTACGCTACCTATGAGATTGTGTATAACTGATCGCCTGGCCGCGTAAGCCGCAAACAATCAGGGCGCCGTGATAACGGCGCCCTTTTTTATCGGCCGGGGAAAGCGCCTTAGCGCTGGCCCACCCAGTTGCTGCACTTGCCGTCGACGCACTGCTTAGCGTACAGCAGCTGCAGCCCCGGCGACTCCTGGTACTGCGCCGGCTGCGCGGAAGCGGGCAGCGGCGCATCGTCAAAGGCATCCCAGTCGCTGCGGCGATAAACCGCCGGCGTTTTGCCGAACTGCTTTTTGAACGCCCGGGAGAACGACGGTTGGGAATCAAAATGATATTGCAGGGCGATATCCAGGATCGGGCGCGGCGTCGATCTCAGCGCCTGAGCGGCTTTCGACAGCCGGCGTTCGCGGATATAGCTGCCAAGGGCGTGGGCCGGTGGTGCTGCGGAACATGCGTTGCAGGTGCCATTTGGAGTAGCCCGATTTTGCCGCCACGTTATCCAGCAGCAGCGGTTGGTCCAGGTGAGTTTCAATCCAGTTCAGTAAGTCGTGAATGATATTGGCGCGATCCATTATTTAAATTCTCCCGCAGGTACGACATTCAGATCTCAAGAGATAAGGCGTCGCCATTCATACGTAAAACCGGGGTTTCAGGTATGAACAGGCTAATTATCCAAGTTTGTGCTTTGATAATAGGCGGGCGGAATCCATTACGCAAGAGGGAACTTGGTAAATAGGGGGCGCGAAAAATGCTCCGCTGGCGGTAGGGATAATAAGAAAGGTTTGGTTGTTGGGAGATAATCCTGCGGTTTAACGGCTTATTCGTGATTAATGTCAAAATGAGTAGTTAAGTTACCCGGTAATAGCAGATTCGGGTGTTGACCTTTAGCGCGCATCACGGGCTGCCGAACAAGGAACCTGAGCCAGGGGCAACCGGACAGGGAGGTCCGGTTGAGGCGGCACAGGCAGGGATGCCTGTAGAGCCGACCCGCCCGGCGACGGTGACGCCGTGAGGACAAATCTGCCGGGAGCAGATTTGAACGCTGCTTGCAGCGGCCCGCAGGGTGAGGCCCAGGGATGGGCCGAATAAACCCGAAGGGCAGAACGTGCCTAAGCGCGGGCGCGGGCGCGGGTGAAGGGGCCGCGCCTACGGCCCCTTCAATTGCCTGTCACTGCCGTAACAGAGAAATACCTTTCGTTTGTGGCAATTCTGAACATCCTGAACTTGCAGATACCTTGTGTAAAAAAGCCAGTCAGTATTCACTAACTGGCTTTTTGGGCGGCGCATAGCGTTGCTATTGTGGAGTGCTACTTTGCCGTTGCGTCTGTATATGCTTACTGGACTGCTGCGGCTTCCGGTTTGACTTCAATATAGTTCAGCTGCAGCGTGTTGCTGGTGTAGCTGCGGATCTTGTTGGTCATTTCCACGTTGCCGTTCAGCGTGTGGCCGTAGGACGGAATGATCTCTTTCAGCTTGCTCTGCCACTGCGGCGTCGCCACTTTATCTTTGAACACTTTTTCCATCAGGTGCAGCATGATCGGCGCTGCGGTGGACGCGCCCGGCGATGCGCCCAGCAGTGCGGCGATGCTGCCGTCCTGCGAGCTGACTACTTCGGTGCCGAACTGCAGCACGCCGCCTTTGTCAGCATCTTTCTTGATGATCTGCACGCGTTGGCCGGCGGTCCACAGTTTCCAGTCTTCCTGCTTGGCGTCCGGGTAGTACTCCTTCAGCGCGGCGAAACGGTCGTCATCGCTCATCATCAGCTGGCCGATCAGGTATTTCACCAGATCGAAGTTATCCATGCCGACGTGGGTCATTGGCATCAGGTTGGAGCTGTTCATGGAGACGATCAGGTCAAACAGCGAGCCGTTTTTCAGGAACTTGCTGGAGAAGGTGGCGAACGGTCCGAACAGCAGCACGCGCTTGCCGTCCAGCATACGGGTATCCAGGTGCGGCACCGACATCGGCGGGGAACCGACGCTGGCCAGGCCGTACGCTTTTGCCAGGTGCTGGTTGGCAACGTCCTGATTGGTGGTCACCAGGAACTGACCGCCGACCGGGAAGCCGCCGTAGCCGTCAGCTTCCGGAATGCCGGACTTCTGCAGCAGGTGCAGCGCCGCGCCGCCGGCGCCGATAAACACGAACTTGGCGTTGGTGGTGGTTTCTTTACCACCGTTATGCAGGTCGGCAACGGTCACCGCCCAGCTGTTGTCCGGGTTGCGCTTGATATCGCGCACTTCATGGCCCAGGCTCAGGCTGAACTTTTTGTCTTTGGACAGGCTGTCCACCAGCTGGTGGGTGATGACGCCGAAGTTCACGTCGGTGCCCAGCGGCATGCGGGTGGCGGCGATCTTCTGCGCCGGGTCGCGGCCTTCCATCATCAGCGGCGCCCACTGTTTGATCTGCGCAGGATCTTCAGAGTACTCCATGCCGCGGAACAGGGTGCTGTGCTGCAGCGCCGCGTAGCGTTTGCGCAGGAAGTTGATGTTATCGTCCCCCCAGACAAAGCTCATGTGCGGCACGCTGTTAATAAAGGATTTCGGATCGTGCAGGACGTTGTTTTTGACCTGATAAGACCAGAACTGGCGGGAGATTTCGAAAGACTCGTTAACGGTGATCGCTTTGCTGATATCGATGGTGCCGTCTTTCTTTTCCGGGGTGTAGTTCATTTCACTGAACGCGGAGTGGCCGGTGCCGGCGTTGTTCCAGCCGTTGGAGCTCTCTTCCGCCACGCCGTCCATACGCTCGACCATATCGATGGTCCAGTCCGGCTCCAGCTCACGCAGGTAGGTGCCCAGCGTGGCGCTCATGATACCGCCGCCGATCAGCATAACGTCGACGTTTTTATTTTCTGCGGCGACGGCCTGCTGGCCAAGGCCGAACAGGTTGGCGCAGAAAAACAGAACGAGTAATTTTCTCATTAAATCAAATCTCTTGTGTGTAAATTCTACTCATTGGCAGGTGAAAGAATTTATCGGTAATAACCTGGATAGCCGTGAAATCGCGCATGATCTCCGGCGCGAAAATAGCGATAAGCCCTTTTTGTTAACAGGGTATTTAACGAAAAGTGGCTTATTCGTAGCGACGCTGAAGAGTAAATGTGCAGCTCACGTTTACGGACGGGATATTATTGTTTGCAAGAATGTTAAAAACTACTTTTGTAACTAAAAAAAGTTTCAAAACTTACAAAAAATATAAGGTTTAGTGAAATTTTATTTAAATTTTGCAGGAATTGTATTATTCGCCGGCTAATAATATTCGCACCTGCCGAGGATTTAAGCGATCGAGCGGGTGCGCTAAGAGAAACAGGTAACAAAAAATAACGGCCGCTGGGCAGGCGGCCGATGATGGCGCTTACGGACGCGCCGGGATGTTCAGGCCGCGTTGCACCGCCGGGCGTTCCAGGCCGCGCTCCAGCCAGGCGCCGACGCGGGGGAAGCTGTCGAACGACACCAGCTCGCGCGCCTCGTAAAAACCAATCAGGTTGCGCACCCAGCCGAGCAGGGAGATATCGGCGATGGTGTAGTCCGCGCCCATGATCCATTCACGGTTTTCCAGCCGGGTTTCCAGCACGCCGAGCAGGCGCTGCGACTCTTTCTGATAGCGCTGCAGCGGGCGCTTGTCTTCGTATTCCCGTCCGGCGAATTTGTGGAAGAAGCCGAGCTGGCCGAACATCGGCCCCACCGCCGCCATCTGGAAGAAGACCCATTGAATGGTTTCAATGCGCTGCACCGGATCCTGCGGCAGAAATTCGCCGCACTTCTCCGCCAGATACAGCAAGATGGCGCCGGATTCGAACAGCGCCAGCGGCTTGCCGTCCGGCCCGGCCGGATCGAGGATCGCCGGGATTTTGCCGTTGGGGTTCAATGACAGAAACTCCGGCGTCCAGGTTTCGTTCTGGCCGATATCAATCAGGTGCGCTTCATAAGGCAGGCCGGTCTCTTCCAGCATAATCGATACTTTGACGCCGTTAGGCGTCGGCAGGGAATAGAGCTGCAGCCGCTCCGGATGCTGCGCCGGCCAGCGGCGGGTGATGGGGAATTCGGTGGCATCAAACATAGTGGTTCCTCACGTTGGACGGGGCACCGGGCAGCGCCCGCAGGGTAGTGCAATCTCTAAGGCTAGCGCAGCGCGCCGTTACAGCGATATGCCAAAATGTGCGGCCAGCGCCTTTTTTCCCGCCGGCGTGATGTGCAGCTGGCGGCTGTCGAGCTGTTTACGCACCCAGCTGCGCCGTTCGAAGGCGGCTAATAGCGCCGCGCCCAGTGCGCCGCCCAGGTGTTCGCGCCGTTCGCTCCAGTCCAGGCAGCCGCAGGCAAAATGGCGACGGGAGGCGGGCGGGGTGCAGTCGACCCCTAACCGTTCCAGCGCGCTGCGCCCCTGCGGCGTCAGCTGATAGTCGTCGCCGCGCAGCCATTCCTGTGCAAACAGCCGGTTGTGCAGCGTGACGGCCACCTCGCCGGCCATATGGTCATAACAGGTGCGGGCCAGCTGCAGCGCCGTCGGCGTGCTGCTCTTCACCACCGGCCGCGGCCCGCCCGCCAGCGCCATCAGCGATTCCAGCGCGGCGGCCACTTCGCCGTCCGCCAGCCGGAAGTAGCGGTAGCGCCCCTGCTTGACGCAGGCGATCAGCCGCTGATCCAGCAGCCGCGCCAGATGGCTGCTGGCGGTTGACGGCGCGATATCGACCGCGCTGCTCAGCTCGGTAGCGGTGTAGGCGCGGCCGTCCATCAGCAGGCACAGCATGCGTGCCCGTGAGCGGTCGGCAATGGCGGCGCCAATCGCCGCCAGCCGCTGGTCGATTTCATCGTGATGCATAGTTCGCTCCATAGCGAAGTGTCGCGGTGAGAATGAGTTTAGGCTGGCGTCAGCTTATCGACAAGGCGCATAGCGCCGGGAGGAACCGATGATCGCGGTAATTTTTGAACTGCACGCGGCCGAAGGCCGGCAGGAGACCTATCTGGCGATGGCGGCGCAGCTGAAGCCGCTGCTGGCGCAGATTGACGGCTTTATTTCCATTGAACGCTTCCAGAGCCTGAGTGAGCCGGACAAGCTGCTGTCGCTCTCTTTCTGGCGCGATGAAGAGGCGGTGCGCCAGTGGCGCAATCTGGAGGCGCACCGGGCTGCGCAGACGCGCGGCCGCGACGGCGTATTGCGCGACTACCGGCTGCGGGTGGCGCAGGTGGTGCGTGATTACGGCGACAGCCAACGCGAACAGGCGCCGGCGGACAGCCGGCAGGCGCACGGCTGATTAGGTCCGCCGTACGGGAGGAAGCGTCTGTCACTGCGCGGCGTGCGGCGTCGCGGTGACGGGCACAGTGAAGGCATCGGCGCGGCAAGAGAAAGCGCAGCGCCGGTGAGTTTCTGTAAACGCCAAAATTTACCGGTATTACTGGCATGTGTGATGACGATTGTTTCTTAATAAACGAAACGACGGCTGCGCATTCGCCGCCGGAGCGGGAAAATACCAGGAGTTGTCTTGGTTTTATTTGGAATATAGCAGCATAAATCCTGTTTTTCGCCGCAGTTGTGGGCAATATCTATACTAAGTTTGCCCGCCGGGTATCATTCGCTTGTGACGATCATTGGACGATGACACAAGGAATGTATCATGATGGCTGCACTGCAGTTTCCCTGTACGATATTTAAAACGCAAAAGCGCATGGACGATTACGGAGCGAGCGATATGCGTTGTGGAGACCTATCCGCATCACAGCTAAAAACGCATTTTCGACTGGCGGACGTTTCCACCACCGTAGACCCGTGGACGCTGACCAGAAAACGCCTTCACCAGGCGCACCCGCGCGCC
This sequence comes from Serratia rubidaea, assembly GCA_901472405.1. Taxonomy (GTDB): domain Bacteria; phylum Pseudomonadota; class Gammaproteobacteria; order Enterobacterales; family Enterobacteriaceae; genus Serratia_B; species Serratia_B rubidaea. The sequence goes on from LR590463.1 coordinate 1,531,575, forward strand.
TACGCGATGGTCAACCGCCTGTCCGCCCCGCAACAGACGCTGACCCGCCGCGAGTGCGCCGCCATACTATTTGATGAGCTGCGCCAGCTGTCGCGGATGTTTGCCCTTTATGGCCCCTACAAGTACCTGATCGGCAAGATGATCGATCACCTGCAGTACGGCAACGGCACACCGTTTGCCAGCCCGCATCTGGACAGGGCGCTAAGGGAGCATATTTTGGGGGATAAAACGGATGACAGTTCGTTATTAAAAATAAAATTTGCTTTAATTGAAAACATTGATTGGAAGAACAGAACCTATCTACCTGCGATTCGAGAAGAGATTACAAAAACTATTCTTGATAGCAAACTGCCAAAATTTGACCGTTTCCAGGATAATTTTAACGGAATGGGGATCACTGTGCATGATACCTGGGCAACCCATATTACCATAAAGTCATTACATATTGAGAAAGACCGCTATCGTGCGTTAATTCATTACCAGGTTCAGGATCACTTTGGATTGGATGATGGTGATATTTCAAAGTTTAAATTTAATCAGTTCCGGTTTTTTCGCATTTGGTTTTTACTGCAACGATATAATCAATTTGGATTTAAGCCTTTTATGACTAACATGAATGCTACAGTGGAAATTGTTGGGAGTGAAGATGAACGTAAAAAATAAAAAAACAAAAAAAATCATTTTAATTATGGGCTGTATTTTTCTCGGTTATATTCTCTGGCTGCTGCTGCGCCCGGTTAAAATCGTGGCGGTTCATGAGGATGGAAATTTTAGCTCCGTTCTGGTCAAAAGCTTTCCGTTTACTACTAGGGGAAAAATAGAGTGGTGGTTGCAGAATAAGGATATGCTAAAAGAGCGCTATGGCATCCCAAAACCGGCGTCCTATGGTAATTTCAGCATCACTTTTTGGCTGTTTGGTGACGGCTATAAAGAGGAAGGTAAGTACGACAGGCGCTGTTTTAGTGATATGAAGACTAAGGTTAATTGTATTGAAAAGGATATCGTTTTAAATGTGCGCAATAGCAAAAATATGGGAGTTGTATTTTTTGCTAATGGAGGAATATACCGAATCGATAAAAACGGTAAGATAACAAAGGTAAATATAGACTAAAGATAGAGCTTAGATTTATCTCACATGGGGCGGTAGGGAGGAAACTATGTCGATAAGGCCTATAGACGTGAGGGGTAAGCGAGTCCTGTTGTTGACCGCTTGTGTTTCAATTGTTTATATCTCCTGGTTGTTTTTGCGCCCAATTTTGATCGTTGCTGTTCATCAAAGGGGTGATTATAGCGATATTTTAGTTAAGAATTTTCCCGCCACCGATAAGGGGAGAATTCAGTGGTGGTTTGAAAATAAGGATAAACTTAAGACGCAGTATAATATCCCGCAACCCGCCTCCTACGGTAGTTTTACCATAACCTTCTGGTTGTTTGGTGATGGCTATCAGGAGGAAGGTAAGTATGATCGCCTGTGCTTCGATGATATGCCAACCAAGAAAAATTGTATTGATAAAAATTTGCTGATGATGGTCAGGTACGCTAAAAACACCGGCCTGTCTTTTCGGCTGGATGGCGGGGTATATCGTATAAAGGGGAATGGTGAAATGATAAAGGAGAAGTATAAATAGATATACTCATCTACTGTACAATGTCTGTAATAGTGGGTTCATTAATTAGGTATATGTAAAATCTAACCGACAAATATCATGGAAGATATCAATGACTGTTATAAATAAAAATAGAAAAACGTTTTTACTACTGGTAGTCGGCGTTCTAACCGTTTATATCGCCTGGTGGTTTTTACGCCCGGTGCAAATCGTGGCAGTACATGAGGATAAACACTTCAGCTCTGTATTGGTTAAAAGCTTTCCGCTTACCACCAGAGGAAAAATAGAGTGGTGGTTGCAGAATAAGGATATGCTAAAAGAGCGTTATGGCATCCCAAAACCGGCGTCCTATGGTAATTTCAGCATCACTTTCTGGCTGTTTGGTGACGGCTATAAAGAAGAAGGTAAGTACGACAGACGCTGTTTTAATGATATGAAGACAAACATTAACTGTATTGGAGAAGGATATCGTTTTCTCTGTAAGCAAGAGTAAAAACCTTGGCGTTGTTTTTATTGGTGGATCACGGGATATACCGAATCGATAAAAACGGTAAGATAACAAAGGTAAATATAGACTAATGATAAAGACTAGTGCATCACACATGGAGGATTTAGGGAAGGAAATTATGTCGATAAGGTCTTTATGCGTGAGGGGTAAGCGAGTCCTGTTGTTGAGCGCCTGTGTTTCAATTGCTTATATCTCCTGGTTGTTTTTGCGACCAGTGGAGATTGTTGCCGTTCATCAGAGAAACAATTTCAGCGCAGTGTTAGTCAAGAACTTTCCACTTACCGATCAGGGAAAAATATCTTGGTGGATGAAGAATAAAGATATGCTGAAAATGCGCTACGGAATTCCTAAGCCTGCTTCCTACGGTAGTTTTACCATCACATTCTGGCTATTTGGTGATGGTTATAAAGAAGAGGGAAAATATGACAGGTTGTGTTTTGATGATATGGATACAAAATTTAACTGTATTGAAAAGGATGCGGTTTTTTCTGTCAATAACGATAGCCGCAACCGAATACACTTTACGATATATGATGGCGATGGCTACCTGCAGCAATAGAATAATAAGGTGTTGAAGTATATACAACTAGAGAACTTATTTGTTCAGGAGTAATAATGTAATTTACTGATTATTTATTTTTAATTTGTAACGATATTTATAATTGTGCACTGTAAATAGATTAAAGAATGGTTGGAAGTTAATTTAAAAGTGAACTGGCAGAGTAACTGCCAGTTCATATTATTATGGCATAACTTCTACATCAATTAAATCAACGCAAGTCTGTGCTATACTATGATTACCGGCTGTATGCCAATCCCCATTTCTAACACTAATATTACTCAATCCATCAATTGGTAGGCATCGCCAATTGGACGGGGAGCCGGGTACAATACGACCTTGGCTACTGTATCCTCCAAATTGATAGAATAAGGCTTGCTCCCTACCATTTTTAGTGCCAATTGCATGTGGACATAATTCACGGACATACCCTTGATAAGTGGCGATTATTTGCTTTTTATTCAGGATTGCATCTTTAATGATTTCGTACGTAGACATTTACACTCCTTGGTTGAATGTTTTACGTTGAGTCAAAAATGTAACTCTGAATTTTATTTTTGAAAGTGACTTGCTTGGCAAAATTAGCAACAATAAGCATTAAATGAAATCAATTCATTTGTTATTTTTATTAATTATTAAATTTCATTTTGTTTGTTTATTATTTTGTCATGCAGTTTTGCGTGTGATAAGTTTTATTTTTCGATTTTTTATTTTAAAATGTCATTCCCAGCGTTAAGATGATTACGGTTTGTTGCTTGTGAAAAAATTTCTTAATAGCGTGTTTTTAGTTCTTGGTGGTGTATATTATGTTTTTTAATTAATTCAATGCTGATTGAAATGGTGATGATTCATTCTTTGATATTTTTGATCATTTCAATAATAAATGAGTATGTGGTGGGGATAGGTTAATACTATCAATGTGACTGGGGTTTTCTGTATGGGGAACGGTTCTGAAAACTCTTTAATGAATGGTGCGTTACAAGATGAAATGGTCTTTGAAATATGTGCTGATACCAAGATTTCAGTTATTTCTCTAGAAATTTTCAACCTATCTCTAATAGCGAATCTCTACTCTATTTCCCCCTTGTGTCGCACGCGCCATCCCGTCTCACTGACCGCTTGTTGTAAAAATGAGCACAACTATGGGCGATCCCGGCGGCCCGTTGTGGCATAATGCGCGCCAAATCACATTCCCAATTAAGAGCGAGCGTTGTGCTAAGTACTAACAACATCACTATGCAGTTCGGCAGTAAGCCGCTGTTTGAAAACATTTCCGTTAAGTTTGGCGGCGGTAACCGTTACGGTTTGATCGGCGCCAACGGCTGCGGCAAATCCACCTTTATGAAGATCCTCGGCGGCGATCTGGTGCCGAGCGGCGGCAACGTGGCGCTCGACCCGAACGAGCGTCTGGGTAAGCTGCGTCAGGATCAGTTCGCCTTTGAGCAGTACAGCGTGCTCGATACCGTGATCATGGGCCACACCGAGCTGTGGGAAGTGAAAGAAGAGCGCGACCGTATCTATGCGCTGCCGGAAATGAGCGAAGAAGACGGCTATAAAGTGGCCGATCTGGAAGTTGCCTACGGCGAGATGGACGGCTACAGCGCCGAAGCGCGCGCCGGCGAGCTGCTGCTGGGCGTCGGCATTCCGGTGGAACAGCACTACGGCCCGATGAGCGAGATCGCCCCGGGCTGGAAACTGCGCGTGCTGTTGGCGCAGGCGCTGTTCTCCGATCCGGAAATTCTGCTGCTCGACGAACCGACCAACAACCTGGATATCGACACCATCCGCTGGCTGGAGCAGGTGCTGAACGAACGTAACAGCACCATGATCATCATTTCGCACGACCGTCACTTCCTGAACATGGTGTGCACCCATATGGCGGATCTGGACTACGGCGAACTGCGCGTCTACCCGGGCAACTACGACGAATATATGACGGCGGCCACCCAGGCGCGCGAACGTCTGCTGGCGGACAACGCCAAGAAGAAGGCGCAGATTGCCGAGCTGCAGTCGTTCGTCAGCCGCTTCAGCGCCAACGCCTCCAAGTCCAAGCAGGCTACTTCGCGTGCGCGCCAGATCGATAAAATTCAGCTGGATGAGGTTAAAGCCTCCAGCCGCCAGAACCCGTTTATCCGCTTTGAGCAGAACAAGAAGCTGTTCCGCAACGCGCTGGAAGTCGAAGCGCTGAGCAAGGGCTTCGACAACGGTCCGCTGTTCAACAAGCTGAACCTGATGCTGGAAGTCGGCGAGAAGGTCGCGGTGCTGGGTACCAACGGTATCGGTAAAACCACGCTGCTGAAAACGCTGGTGGGCGATCTGCAGCCGGACAGCGGCAGCGTTAAATGGTCGGAAAACGCCAAGATCGGTTACTACGCTCAGGATCACGAATATGAGTTCGATGAGACGCTGACGGTATTCGACTGGATGAGCCAGTGGAAACAGGAAAACGAAGACGAGCAGGCGGTACGCAGCGTGCTCGGCCGTCTGCTGTTCAGCCAGGATGACATCAAGAAGAAAGTGAAGGTGCTGTCCGGTGGTGAGAAGGGGCGCATGCTGTTTGGCAAGCTGATGATGCAGCGTCCTAATATCCTGATTATGGACGAGCCAACCAACCACCTGGATATGGAATCCATCGAATCGCTGAACATGGCGTTGGAAATGTATGAAGGCACGCTGATCTTCGTTTCCCACGACCGTGAGTTCGTCAGCTCGCTGGCGACGCGCATTCTGGAAATCACCCCGAACAAGGTGATCGACTTTACCGGCAACTACGAAGACTATCTGCGTAGCCAGGGTATCGCCTAATCCTCTGACGGATTAACGGCGCGGCGGGCGCAGTATCAGCGTCCGCCGCGCCGCTTCGTTATTTCCCCGCTTTATTCGGCCGCTGCGCCGCACACCTCGCACTGCGGGTTCTTCGGCAGTTTCATTTCGCGGAACTGCATGCTCATGGCGTCAAACATCAGCAGTTTTCCCACCAGCGGCTGCCCGTAGTGGGCCAGCAGTTTAATCGCCTCCATCGCCTGCAGGCTGCCGACGGTGCCGACCAGCGGCGCCATCACCCCGGCTTCCACGCAGGTCAGCGCGTTGTCGCCGAACAGCCGGCTCAGGCAGCGGTAGCAGGGTTCGCCCGGCTGGTAGGTAAATACGCTCAGCTGGCCTTCCATGCGGATAGCCGCGCCGGAAACCAGCGGCGTGCGCTGCGCGTGGCACAGGCGGTTCAGCTGGTCGCGGGTGGTGACATTGTCGGTGCAGTCCAGCACCACGTCGCAGGCGGCGATCAGCGCCGCCATCTGCTGATCGTCCAACTGCCGATCCACGGTGTCGATCGTCACGTGCGGGTTGATCTCCGCCAGCGTTTGCCGGGCGGAGGCCACCTTGCTCATGCCGATGCGCCGATCGCTGTGCAGGATCTGGCGCTGCAGGTTGGAGAGCGCCACGCTGTCGAAATCCACCAGCGTCAGCCGGCCGACGCCGGCGGCGGCCAGATAGGGCGCCGCCGCGCAGCCTAGCCCGCCCAGGCCGACGATCAGCGCGTGGGAGGCTTTCAGCCGCTCCTGCCCGTCGAAGTCGAAACCGCGCAGGACGATCTGGCGGTTGTAGCGCAGGGTTTCGGCATCGGTTAATTCCGGCAGCATGATCAGCTCCTCAGCAGCGCATTAAACGGCTCGATCTCCACCATCTCGCCGGCGGCGACGGAACCGCGCTCACGCTCCAGCACGATAAAGCAGTTGCCCTGGCTAAAGGAGCTGAATACGTGCGAGCCCTGATGGCCGGTGGTGCTGACTTCCAGTTCACCCTGCGCGTTGCTGGCGAACAGGCCGCGCTGAAAGTCGAGGCGGCCCGGGGATTTTTTCAGCGGCGTCAGCGCACGGGCGCGCAGGCGCGGCGGCAGGCGCCATTCGCTGTGGCCGGCCAGTTTGGCCAGCAGCGGCTGCACCAGCTGATAGAAGGTCAGCGCCGCGGAAACCGGATTGCCCGGCAGGCCGCAGAACCAGGCGTTATGCAATTTACCGAAGGCGAACGGTTTGCCCGGCTTGATCGCCAGCTTCCAGAAGCCGACTTCGCCCAGCTCATCGAGCATCTGTTTGGTGTAATCGGCCTCGCCGACGGAGACGCCGCCGCTGCTGATCACCACGTCGGCCTCGCTGTCGGCCCGGTTGAAGGCGGCGCGCAACGCCGCCTGATCGTCGCGGATAATGCCGAGGTCGAGCACGTCACAGCCCAGCTGCTCCAGCATCAGACGCACCGCAAAACGGTTGGTGTCGTAAATCTGGCCGTCCTGCAGCGGCTGGCCGACCGGCTGCAGCTCGTCGCCGGTGGAGAACACCGCCACCTTCAGTTTGCGCATCACGCGCAGTTCGGCAATGCCCAGCGAGGCCAGCAGCGGCAGCTGCGCGGCGCCCAGCTTCACCCCGGCGGGCAGCACGCTGGCGCCCTGACGGATATCTTCGCCCGCCAGGCGGATATTCTGCCCGGCGTGCACCACGGCGTTGAAACGCACGCCGTCATCGGTCACTTCCGCCTGCTCCTGCATAATCACCGCTTCAGCGCCGGCGGGCACCGGCGCGCCGGTCATAATGCGTACGCAGCTATGGGCGGGCCACTCGTCATTAAAGGGGCGCCGGCGAACGCCTTGCCGGCAACCGGCAGCGGCGCGTTGGCGTTGAGGTCGGCCAGGCGCACCGCATAGCCGTCCATCGCCGAATTGGCGAACGGCGGCACGTTGAGCGGCGAGATCACCGGCGTGGCGGTAATGCGCCCGGCGGCGTCGGTCAGCGCGACGGCTTCGGTGTCGTCGAGCGGCGTGACCCGGCTGAGCATGTTGTCCAGCGCCTGTTCAAGGGAAATCAGATCGGCAGTATGGCAATGGTCCATAAAAAAGAACTCCATAATCAGAAGGCGCGAAAAATTCGGCGAAGTGGGTCTATTATGGCAGATAACCCCTGACGGGAGAATGACCCGGCGGGTCACGCGTGGAGGAGCAAAAAATGCATAAGCAGGTGATAGATTTCTGGTTCGACGAGATAGACCCGGTGATGTGGTTCCGCAAGGACGATGACTTCGATCGCCAGCTGCACCAGCGATTTGCCGCGCTGTGGCATGCGGCGGCGGCGGGGAGCTGGCCGCCTGGCGTGACGATATCGAAGGCCGGCTGGCGGAGGTGATCGTGCTCGATCAGTTCAGCCGTAACCTGTTCCGCGGCACGCCGCGCTCGTTTTCCTGCGACGGTATGGCGCTGATTCTGGCGCAGGAGGCGATACGCAGCGGCGAGTGCGAACGGTTGACGCCGGTGCAGCGCGGCTTTCTCTATTTGCCGTTTATGCATTCAGAATCGCCGCTGATTCATCAGCAGGCGCTGGCGCTGTACCGTGAGCTCAATAATCCCGAGCAGCTGGATTATGAACTGCGGCACAAGGCGATTATCGACCGCTTTGGCCGTTATCCGCACCGCAATGCTATTTTAGGCCGCCGCAGCACGGCGGAAGAAGAGGAATTCCTGCGTCAGCCCGGCTCGTCATTTTAACGGGGCGACGCGTTAGCAAACCTGCCTTGCCCCGCCTGGCAAACAGCATGCCGTCAGGCGGGCGCATGGCCGATAGCCTCCCCACGCCGCACATGACATCATTCTGATTAATTAACCCGCTGTTTTTATTCCATAAAAAAATATTTATGTGCAAAAGAATCTAATAAAAAGTTAGGCGGCCCGCCTTGGGGATGAAAGGCTTTACATCATCCGCTGCGCTAAATATAGTCAAAAAAGAATAATAATCGTCCCGTCATATCAATGGGATCGGAGCGTTAAGACAGGGTGACAGGCCATGAGCAAACCAGTGATTGCCATTCACGGCGGCGCGGGCGCAATCAGCCGTGCGGCAATGAATGCGGAGAAAGAGCAACAGTATATTCAGGCATTATCGTCCGTGGTGGAGGCCGGGCAGGCGGTGCTGGCCGGCGGCGGCAGCGCGCTGGACGCGGTGACCGAGGCGGTCAGGCTGCTGGAAGAGTGCCCGTTGTTCAACGCCGGCAAGGGCGCGGTGTTCACCCATCAGGGCACCCATGAGCTGGACGCCTGCGTGATGGACGGCCGCGGCTGCGACGCCGGGGCGGTTGCCGGCGTCAGCCGGGTGCGCAACCCGGTGCTGGCGGCGCGCGCGGTGCTGGAGCGGAGTCCGCACGTGATGTTTGCCTGCGAGGGGGCGGAAAAGTTCGCCGCTGCGCACGTCTGGAAATGGTGGAACCGGATTTCTTTTTTACCCAGGAACGCTTCGATCAACTGCACCGCGCCCAGGCGGAGCACGGACGGGTGCTGCTCGATCATGACGGCGCGGCGGCGCTGCATGACGATCCTATCGATCCCGATCGCAAATTCGGCACCGTTGGCGCGGTGGCGTTGGACGCCGCCGGCAATCTGGCGGCGGCCACCTCGACCGGCGGCATGACCAACAAACAGGCGGGGCGTATCGGCGATACGCCGATCGTCGGCGCCGGCTGTTACGCCAACAATGCGACGGTGGCGGTCTCCACCACCGGCACCGGCGAAACCTTTATGCGCGGCGTGTCGGCCTATGACGTTTCCGCCCTGATGGAGTACGCCGGCCTCAGCCTGCAGCAGGCAACTGACAAAGTGGTGATGGAGAAACTGCTGCAGCTGGGCGGCAGCGGCGGCCTGATCGCCGTCGATCGCCACGGCAATATCGCGCTGCCGTTCAACAGCGAAGGCATGTACCGCGGTTTTGGCTACGTCGGCGATGCGCCCTCGGTGGGCATCTACCGTTAACCGGCCGGGGGCTGCATGAGCGAAAACATTCTTGAACCGGCGTCGGCCGGCAGTCTGGTTCTGCCGCCGCAGCGGGTGCTGGCGGTGCGCGACCTTCGCGTGCGCTTTCACAGCGAAGACGCGGTGGTTGACGCGGTGCGCGGCGTCAGCTTTGACGTCGACCGCGGTGAAACTCTGGCGGTGGTCGGTGAATCCGGCTCCGGCAAGTCAGTCACCTCGCTGGCGCTGATGCGGCTGGTGGAGCAGGGCGGCGGGCAAATCGTCGGCGGCAGCATGATGCTGCGTCGCCGCAGCGGCGAGGTGGTGGATCTGGCGGCCGCACGGTCGCGTACGCTGCGCACCCTGCGCGGCGCCGATATGGCGATGATTTTCCAGGAGCCGATGACCTCGCTGAATCCGGTATTTCCGGTGGGCGAGCAGATCGCCGAAGCGCTGCGCCTGCATCAGGGCATGGATCAGCGCAGCGCGCGGCAGGAAGCGCTGCGCATGCTGGATCTGGTGCGCATTCCCGAAGCGAAAAACGTGCTCGGTCGCTATCCGCACCAGCTGTCCGGCGGCATGCGTCAGCGGGTGATGATCGCCATGGCGCTGTCGTGCAAGCCGGCGCTGCTGATCGCCGATGAGCCGACCACCGCGCTGGACGTCACCATTCAGGCGCAGATCCTGCAGCTGATCCGTCTGCTGCAGCAGGAGATGCAGATGGGGGTGATATTTATCACCCACGATATGGGCGTGGTGGCGGAAATGGCCGACCGCGTGCTGGTGATGCGCCAGGGCGAAGCGGTGGAGCAAAACGCGGTGCGGCCGCTGTTCAGCGCGCCGCAGCAGCCCTATACCCGGGCGCTGCTGGCGGCGGTGCCGAAGCTCGGCGCGATGGCCGGGCGCGACCTGCCGGCCAAATTTCCCTGCCGGGCGAGGCGGACAGCGATGCGGCGCAGGACAGCGTGCCGCCGGGGAGCGCGCCGATTCTGCAGGTGCAGAATCTGGTCACGCGCTTCGATCTGCGCAGCGGCCTGCTGAACCGGGTTACGCGGCGGGTGCATGCGGTGGAGAACGTCAGCTTCGATCTCCACCCCGGGGAAACGCTGGGGCTGGTGGGGGAGTCCGGCTGCGGCAAATCCACCACCGGCCGCTCGCTGCTGCGCCTGGTGGAGAGCCAGCGCGGCACCATCACCTTTGACGGGCAGAGCGTCAATCAGCTGAAAGGCGCGGCGCTGCAGCACCTGCGGCGCGATATCCAGTTTATTTTTCAGGATCCGTACGCCTCGCTGGATCCGCGCCTGACGGTGGGCTTTTCCATTATGGAGCCGCTGCTGGTGCATAACATCGCCCGCGGCGAGCAGGCGCAGCAGCGGGTGGCCTGGCTGCTGGAGCGGGTGGGGCTGCGGCCGGAGCACGCGCAGCGCTATCCGCATGAGTTCTCCGGCGGCCAGCGCCAGCGTATCTGCATTGCGCGCGCGCTGGCGCTGAACCCGGAAGGTGGTGATCGCCGATGAAGCGGTGTCGGCGCTGGACGTCTCCATTCAGGCGCAGATCGTCAATCTGCTGCTCGATCTGCAGCGCGAGTTCGGCATCGCCTTTCTGTTTATTTCCCACGATATGGCGGTGGTGGAGCGCATCTGCCACCGCGTGGCGGTGATGTACCTCGGCCAGATTGTTGAAATCGGCCCGCGGCGGGCGGTGTTCGCCAACCCGCAGCATGCCTATACCCGTAAACTGATGGCGGCGGTGCCGGTGGCCGACCCGCGTCATGTGCAACATCGCCAACCGCTGTTGGCGGACGATATTCCCAGCCCGATCCGCGCGCTGGGGGATGAACCCGTTACCGCACCGCTGGTGGAAGTTGGCCCGGGACACTTTGTCGCGCGCCACCCGATTGCCGGTGCCTATTAGCTCCCAGGAGAAAAGCGACATGACTCAGAAACGTAGTGTATTGGCCGTTGCCGTGCTGCTGGCCGCGGTCGGCAGCAGCCCGGCGTGGGCGGCGAAGGACGCGGTGATCGCCGTGGCGTCCAACTTCACCTCGCTCGACCCTTACGACGCCAACGATACGCTGTCGCAGGCGGTGGCGAAGTCGTTCTATCAGGGGCTGTTCGGCTTTGATAAGGATATGAAGCTGGTCAACGTGCTGGCGGACGGCTATCAGGTCAGCGACGACGGCCTGAGCTACACCATCAAGCTGCATCCGGGGGGTGAAGTTCCACGACGGCAGCGACTTTAATGCCGAGGCGGTGAAGGTGAACCTGGATCGCGCCAGCAACCCGGACAGCCACCTGAAACGCTACAACCTGTTCAAAATGATCGACAAGACCGAAGTGGTCGATCCGCTGACGGTGAAGATCGTGCTGAAGACGCCGTTCTCGGCGTTTATCAACAACCTGGCGCACCCGGCGGCGGCGATGATCTCGCCGGCGGCGCTGAAGCAGTACGGCAAACAGATCGGCTTCCATCCGGTGGGCACCGGCCCGTACCAGTTTGAAACCTGGAACCAGACCGACTTCGTCAAGGTGAAGAAATTCGCCGGCTACTGGAAGGCGGGGCAGCCAAAGCTGGACAGCATCACCTGGCGTCCGGTGGTGGACAACAACACCCGCGCGGCGATGCTGCAAACCGGCGAGGCCGACTTCGCGTTCCCGATCCCGTATGAGCAGGCCAAGGTGCTGGAGAAAAACGCCAAGCTGAATCTGGTGGTCGCACCGTCGATCCAGCAGCGTTATATCAGCATGAACGTGACGCAAAAGCCGTTCGATAACCCGAAGGTGCGTCAGGCGCTGAACTATGCCATCAACAAAGAGGCGCTGATCAAGGTGGCCTTTGCCGGCTATGCCGCGCCGGCGCAGGGGCCGCTGCCGCCGACCATCGATTTTGCCGCCCGCTACCAGCCGTGGCCGTATGATCCGGCCAAGGCGCGCGAACTGCTGAAGGAGGCCGGCTATCCGAACGGCTTCAGCACCACGCTGTGGTCGTCCCATAACCACAGCACCGCGCAGAAGGTGCTGCAGTTTACCCAGCAGCAGCTGGCGCAGGTGGGGGTGAAGGTCAAGGTCACCGCGATGGACGCCGGCCAGCGCGCGGCGCAGGTGGAAAGCGTCGGCGTGAAGGACACCGGCGTGCGGATGTTCTATACCGGCTGGTCGGCCTCCACCGGCGAAGCGGACTGGGCGCTGTCGCCGCTGTTCGCCAGCCAGGCGGCGCCGCCGAAGCAGTTCAACACCGCGTTTTACAGCAATCCGCAGGTGGACAAAGACCTGAGCGATGCGCTGGCGACCACCGACCGCAGCAAGAAGCAGGCGCTGTACAAAGACGCGCAGGACCATATCTGGGCCGATGCGCCGTGGATTTTCCTGGCGACCGAGCGCCTGCTGTCGGCCGGCAGCAAGCAGCTGAGCGGGTTCTACGTGATGCCGGACACCTCGTTCAGCTTTGACGACGCCGACCTGAAATAAGCGCGCGGCGCAGGGGAGACGCTGCCCCTGCGCCCTGGAATCTGTGATGCTGAATTATTTTATTAAACGACTGTTGGGGCTGATCCCGACGCTGCTGATCGTCGCGGTGCTGGTGTTTCTGTTCGTGCACCTGCTGCCGGGGGATCCGGCGCGGCTGGCGGCCGGGCCGGACGCCGACGAGGCGGTGGTGCAGCTGGTGCGCCAGGAGCTGGGGCTGGACCGGCCGTTGCCGCAGCAGTTCGCGCACTTTTTTATCAACGCGCTGCAGGGCGACTTCGGCCATTCGATGGTGTCGAAACGGCCGGTGAGTGAGGAGATCGCCACGCGCTTTATGCCGACCTTCTGGCTGACCGTCGCCAGCATGGCGTGGGCGGTGATTTTCGGCATGGCGGTTGGCGTGGTGTCCGCCGTCTGGCGCAACCGCTGGCCGGATCGTCTGGGCATGACGCTGGCGGTGTCCGGCATTTCGTTTCCGGCGTTTGCGCTCGGCATGCTGCTGATGCAGGTCTTTTCCGTCGATCTGGGCTGGCTGCCGACGGTGGGCGCCGACAGCTGGCGGCACTATATTCTGCCGTCGCTGACGCTGGGGGCGGCGGTAGCCGCGGTGATGGCGCGCTTTACCCGCGCCTCGTTCGTCGAGGTGATGCAGGAAGACTATATGCGCACCGCGCGCGCCAAAGGGGTGCGCGAAACCCGCGTGGTGATCAAACACGGGCTGCGCAACGCGATGATCCCGGTGGTGACCATGATGGGGCTGCAGTTTGGCTTTCTGCTGGGCGGTTCGATCGTGGTGGAGAAGGTGTTCAACTGGCCCGGCCTGGGACGGCTGCTGGTGGATTCGGTGGAGATGCGCGACTACCCGGTGATTCAGGCCGAGGTGCTGCTGTTCTCGCTGGAGTTTATTTTGATTAACCTGTTGGTGGATATGCTGTATGCGGCGATTAACCCGGCGATACGTTACCAGTGAGGAGACGGCATGATTAACTGGCGACGCAACGCCGCGCTCAAGGCGATGCCGCGGCTTGAGCCGCAGGCGGTGCGCACTCCCTGGCACGAGTTCTGGCGCCGCTTCCGCCGGCAGCGCGTGGCGCTGATCGCCGGCGCGTTTGTGCTGCTGTTGGTGGCGGCGGCGCTGTTTGCGCCCTGGCTGGCGCCGTACGACGCCGAAAACTATTTCGACTACGACCGGCTGAACGAAGGGCCGTCGCTGGTGCACTGGCTGGGCGTGGATTCGCTGGGGCGCGATATCTTCAGCCGGGTGCTGATCGGCACCCGCATCTCGCTGGCCGCCGGCGTGTTTTCCGTGCTGGTCGGCGGCGCGATCGGCACCCTGCTGGGGCTGCTGGCCGGCTATTACGAAGGCTGGTGGGACCGCATCGTGATGCGCATCAGCGACGTGCTGTTCGCCTTTCCGGGCATTTTGCTGGCGATCGGCGTGGTGGCGGTGATGGGCAGCGGCATGACCAACGTGATCGTGGCGGTGGCGATTTTCAGCATACCGGCGTTTGCCCGGCTGGTACGCGGCAATACGCTGGTGCTGAAGCGGCTGACCTATATCGAATCGGCGCGCAGCATCGGCGCCTCGGATTGGACCATCCTGCTGCGGCATATTCTGCCCGGCACCCTCTCGTCGATCGTGGTCTATTTCACCATGCGTATCGGCACCTCCATCATTACCGCCGCCAGCCTGTCGTTTCTCGGGCTGGGGGCGCAGCCGCCGACGCCGGAGTGGGGCGCAATGCTGAACGAGGCGCGCGCCGATATGGTGATTGCGCCGCACGTGGCGATCTTCCCCAGCCTGGCGATTTTCCTGACCGTGCTGGCGTTTAATCTGTTGGGAGACGGACTGCGCGACGCGCTGGATCCGAAGCTGAAAGGGTAACGCGGCGGGTAAAGCGCCGCCCCGGATGGGGCGGCGGCCGGCGCATCAGCGGAACAGGTGTTCCGCGTGGAAGCGCAGGTGGTCTTCGATAAAGGTGGCGATGGTGAAGTAACTGTGGTCGTAACCCGGCTGGATGCGCAGCGTCAGCGGCCAGTCGCGCTGGCGCGCCAGTTCGGCCAGCTTGGCCGGCTGCAGCTGATCCGCCAGGAACTGATCGTCATCCCCCTGATCGACCAGCACCGGCAGTTTTTCCGCGCCGCTTGCCAGCAGATGGCAGCTGTCGTACTGCAGCCACTGACTTTCGTCGTCGCCCAGATAGGCGCGGAAGGCGCGACGCCCCCACGGCACCTGGCAAGGGTTGACGATCGGCGCAAACGCCGAGGCGGAGCGGTAACGCTGCGGGTTGCGCAGCGCCATGATCAGCGCGCCGTGGCCGCCCATGGAGTGGCCGAAGATCGACTGGCGATCGCTGATGCTGAAGTGCTGACGGATCAGCGCCGGCAGCTCCTCGCTGATGTAGTCGTACATGCGGAAGTGCCGATCCCACGGCGCCTGGGTGGCGTTGAGATAAAATCCGGCGCCCTGACCGAGATCGTAGCCCTCATCGTCCGGCACGTCGTCGCCGCGCGGGCTGGTGTCGGCCATCACCAGCACCAGCCCCAGCTCGGCGGCGATGCGCTGCGCGCCGGCTTTCAGGGTGAAGTTCTCATCGTTGCAGGTCAGCCCCGACAGCCAGTACAGCACCGGCGGCGGGTTGTCATCACGCGGCGGCGGCAGGTAGATGCTGAACGTCATCGGGCAGTCCACAGTCTGCGCCGCATGACGGTAGCGTTGCTGCCAGCCGCCGAACATTCGGTGTTCCTCAAGCAGTTCAAGTGACGTCGTCATAATCATTCGTCTCCCTGCTCAGCGTTTGTCGAAATGCACCACGGTGCGGATCGATTTGCCTTCGTGCATCAGATCGAACGCCTCGTTAATCTGCTCCAGCGGCATGGTGTGGGTGATAAAGTCGTTCAGCGCGAATTCGCCGTCCAGGTAGCGTTGCACGATGCCCGGCAGCTGCGAACGGCCTTTGACGCCGCCGAACGCCGAGCCGCGCCAGACGCGCCCGGTCACCAGCTGGAAGGGACGGGTGGCGATCTCTTCACCGGCGCCGGCCACGCCGATAATCACTGATTCGCCCCAGCCTTTGTGGCAGCACTCCAGCGCGGAGCGCATCACGTTGACGTTGCCGATGCACTCGAAGGAGAAGTCCACGCCGCCGTCGGTCAGCTCGACGATCACTTCCTGAATCGGCTTGTCATAATCCTGCGGGTTGATCAGGTCGGTAGCGCCCAGTTTGCGCGCCAGATCAAATTTGCTGGTGTTGATATCGATGCCGATAATGCGGCCGGCGCCGGCCATCTGCGCGCCGATAATCGCCGACAGGCCGATGCCGCCGAGGCCGAAAATGGCGACGGTATCGCCCGGCTGGACTTTGGCGGTGTTCATCACCGCGCCCATGCCGGTGGTGACGCCGCAGCCCAGCAGGCACACTTCTTCCAGCGGCGCTTCTTTGCTGATTTTCGCCAGCGAGATTTCCGGCACCACGGTGTATTCGGAGAAGGTGGAGGTGCCCATATAGTGGAAGATAGGCTGGCCGTCCTTGAAGAAGCGGGTGGTGCCGTCCGGCATCAGGCCTTTGCCCTGGGTGGTGCGGATCGCCTGGCACAGGTTGGTTTTGCCGGATTTACAGAATTTGCACTCGCCGCATTCCGGCGTGTACAGCGGGATCACATGATCGCCCACGGCGACGCTGGTGACGCCTTCGCCGACCGCTTCCACCACGCCGCCGCCCTCATGGCCGAGGATCGCCGGGAACACGCCTTCCGGATCTTTACCGGACAGCGTGTAGGCGTCGGTATGACAGACGCCGCTGGCGACGATCCGCACCAGCACTTCGCCTTTCTGCGGCGGCATCAGATCGACTTCTTCGATCTTCAGCGGTTGGTTGGGGCCCCAGGCTACGGCCGCGCGGGTTTTGATCATCTCCATCATTGTCTCCTCAGTGATCTCAGGTAAAGGGTTAGGCAGGTTCATGGTCTGTTTGCGGCGTTTCAGCCAGTTCAATAATCAGTTGTTTCAGCGCGCGCACGTTGGGGCTGAAGGCGTCGCGCCGCCACAGCAGCCAGGTGGCGGTGTCGGCGATATCGTCGGGCAGCGTGTGGATCTTCACCCGCTCGTGGCCCGGCAGCAGGCTGAGCACCGAATGCGGGATCATCGCCAGCCCGGCGCCGCTGGCGACGCAGGCCAGCATCGCGTGGTAGGACTGAATCTCCATGACCGGGCCGGGCTGCGCGCCGTCGCGTTTGTACCAGGCCTCCAGCCGCAGCCGGTAGGAGCAGCTGGGGCGGAAGGCGAACAGCGTCTCTCCGCGCGCGTCCTGCGCGCTGTGAATGTCGGCATGATCAAGGCTGGAAATCACCACCATATGTTCGGCGAAGGCGACGCAGCCGTTCAGTTCGTCATGCTGCAGCGGGCCGTCCACCAGCGCCGCCGCCAGGGTGCCGGCGCGCACGCGCTCGGTAATCTCCCCGGAGGTGCCGGTCAGCAGCGACAGGGAAACCTGGGGATAGCGCTGGTGGTAGGCGGCCAGCAGGGCGGGCAGGCGGGTGGCGGCGGTGCTCTCCATCGAACCGAGGGCAAAGGTGCCCGCCGGCTCGCCGGCGTGGGTGATGCTCAGCGCCTCTTCGCTCAGCGCCAGAATGCGGTGGGCGTAACACAGGAAGTTGTGCCCCATCGGCGACAGCCGCAGGCGCTGTTTCTCACGGATAAACAGATCGGCGCCCAGCTCCTGTTCAAGCTGACGCAGGCGGGTGGTCAGGTTCGACGGCACCCGGTGCAGCAGTTCGGCCGCGCGGGCAACGGAGCCGGTTTCGGCGACGCTGCAAAACATACGAAGCTGGGTCAGATCCATGCCATTCTCTTTTCGTAAGCAACTTTGTGATGATTATTCAGTTTTTGTGAGTGTAATGCGGCGGCATGATAGTGGCAACTTTTTTCACTATCGGGACAACGATATGGCACTCAAAACAGCCCTAAGCGGTTTTATCGCTTTAATTGTAGCAATGGGAATCGGCCGCTTCGCGTTTACGCCGCAGGTGCCGCTGATGATTGCCGAACATCAGTTCACGCTGACCAGCGCCGGACTGGTGGCGGCGCTGAACTATCTCGGTTACCTGTGCGGCGCCTATGACGCGATGCGCGCCGGCCGTCACGTGGAGCGCCGCCTGTGGCTCGGCGTATGGGGCGCGGTGGCGCTGACGCTGCTGTCGGCGTGGGCGGACGGCGCGCTGTGGCACGGCGTGCTGCGCTTTATGATCGGTTGGGCCAGCGGCTGGGCGATGGTGCTGGTGGCGGCCTGGACCAACGAACGTCTGGCGCACTACGGCCGTCCGGCGTTGAGCGCGGCGGTGTTTGCCGGCCCCGGCGCCGGGATTTTTATCAGCGGCATGCTGGCGGTGGCCATTCACAGCCTGGCGCTGAGCGCGGCGCAGGCCTGGCTGCTGTACGGCGCGGCGGCGCTGGTGCTGGTCGGCGCTATCAGCCTCAGCCTGCCGCGGGCGGGGGAGCTGCAGCGCGGCGAAGCGCCGGCGGAACCGCTGCGGCTGACGGCGGCGCTGAAGCGGCTGGTATGGAGCTACAGCCTGGCGGGCTTCGGCTATATTCTGCCGGCGACCTTTCTGTCGCAGATGGCCGCCGAGCGCTTTCCCGGCAGCCTGTTCGCCCAGTTTGTCTGGCCGATTTTCGGCGGCGCGGCGGTGCTGGGGATCGGCATCGGCATCCTGACCCGTCATCGGCTGACCACCCAGAACCGGCTGGCGCTGACGCTGTGGGTGCAGGCGCTGGGCGTGCTGTGCGCCGAAGCGCTGCCGGGCGTCAGCGGGCTGCTGCTGGGGGCGCTGTTTACCGGCGGCGGTTTTCTCAGCGTGGTGCAGCTGTCCATTCAGCACGGCCGTGAGCTGGCGCCGAACCACGCCCGCTATATGGCCGGCTTGCTGACCACCGGCTATGCCGTCGGCCAGCTGGCCGGGCCGGTGCTGTCCGCGTTGTCCACCGCGCTGACCCACCGTCTGGAGCCGGCGCTGTTTGTGGCGACGCTGGCTTTGCTGGCGGCCGGGCTGCTGGTGTTCAAGATCCCCGCACGCGCCGCACGACGCCAGCTGGCAGGGGAATAAGCCGGGTGGTTCGGGCGTCTGTGTACAGGGTGATGCGGATTTTTCATCGCTGGTTGAAACACAATCACTGGATAAACGCGTCACTCTCATCTACAGTGGGGCAAAATCTTGATCGGGTTCACGCTCTATTCTCCCTCCTTTCAAGTTGCCGGCGCGTTGGCTGCGCTTCTTATTCCCCGTCGCCTGGCGCGCCAGGCGGCTGAGGGAAGTTTGTTTGCCAGCCGTCAGCATCCCGGAGCCTGGCGGAAAGAGGCCCTGCTGAACCCTTGCAGTTATAAAGAGAGTAGCTCTGAACGTTGGGCGGCCGGCAGGCCGCGCGCGCAAGGGCCACCTGCTGGAGACACATAAATGACGACACTCAGTAAAGAAGCGGCTCTGGTTCATGCAGCGCTGGAGGCACGCGGCCTGGAAACCCCGCTGCGTGGTGAAATGTTGGATCGCGAAACGCGTAAACGGCGTATTCAGGAGCACATGACGGAAATCATGCAGCTGCTGAACCTCGATCTGAGCGATGACAGCCTGGCGGAAACGCCGCACCGCATCGCCAAGATGTATGTCGATGAGATCTTTTCCGGTCTGGATTACGCCAATTTCCCGAAAATCACCGTGATTGAAAACAAAATGAAGGTGGATGAAATGGTGACGGTGCGCGACATCACCCTGACCAGCACCTGCGAACACCATTTTGTCACCATCGACGGGAAGGCCACCGTGGCCTATATCCCGAAAGACGGGGTGATCGGGCTGTCCAAAATCAACCGTATCGTCCAGTTCTTTGCCCAGCGTCCGCAGGTGCAGGAGCGTCTGACCCAGCAGATCCTGATCGCGCTGCAAACGCTGCTCGGCACCAACAACGTGGCGGTATCGATTGACGCGGTGCACTACTGCGTCAAGGCGCGCGGCATTCGCGACGCCACCAGCGCCACCACCACCACCTCGCTGGGCGGGCTGTTCAAGTCCAGCCAGAACACGCGGCAGGAGTTCCTGCGCGCGGTGCGTCACCACCAGTAACGCACGGTAAACCGGCGCGCTCGTTCTGAGGGCGCCGGTCGTTTTTCCCCCTTTTTCCCGCACTTTCTATCCCGCTGCCGTTCTTCTAGCTGCGTCACATTCCTGTCGCCGAAGCGCCCGTTTTTTGCTCACTCCGATCACAAATCCGTCAATGGCGGTTAGCTAAACGAATTTGTCATGTTGTATACAAGTTTGCGTAAATGTTTTCTATTTGTTTCAAAACATCAGGTGAGTCGAATGAAAAATAGAAAAATCAAACTGTTGCTGTTCAGCGCCGCGGCGGTTGCCGTGGCGGCACTGGCGGTCGTCGGCAAAATAGAGAATGAAAACAAGACGTTCCTGTCCGTGGCGACCGCCTCAACCGGGGGAACCTATTACCCGATGGGCGTCGGCCTGGCCAATGTCTGGAGCACCCGCCTGAAACAGGATGGCATTCAGGTGACCGGGCAGTCTTCCGCCGGCTCAATCGAAAATATCGATCTGCTGCAGAAGGACGAAGCCCAGCTGGCCATTCTGCAGAGCCTGCTGGCGGTGGAAGCCTATCAGGGGGTAGGCAACTTCGCCGGACGCGCCTACGGCGATCTGCGCGCTATCTCCATGCTGTGGCCCAACGTCGAGCATTTTGTGATGCTGGAAAGCAAGGTGAAGGACGGCACGCTGAACGATATCGCCGGCAGCCGTTTTTCGGTCGGGCCGCAGGCCAGCGGCACGGAGCAGTCGACGCTGGTGATCCTGCGCGGCGTCAACATGAGTAAGAAAAATATTTCGCCGGAATACCTGGGCTATGGCGACACCGTCTCGGCGATGCGTGACGGTCGGCTCGACGGCGGCGCGCTGCCCGCCGGGGTGCCGGCCGCCGCGGTGACCGATATGTACGCCAGCGGCGTGCCCTCGCGCATCCTGGAGGTGACCGATGAACAGCTGGCCAGCATTAACGCCGTCGCCAACGCCTGGTTCCGCTTTGTGATTGAGGCGGACACCTACCCGCGGCAGAGCAAGGCGGTAGCGACCATTGCCCAGCCCAATATTCTGGTCGCCACGCGCGGCATCGACGACCAGATTGTCTATGACCTGACCAAGGCGATGTTTGAGAACCTGCCGGAAGTGCATCAGGTGCACAGCGCGGCCAAAAATATCTCACTGGAAAATGCCCTGAAAGGGGTGTCCGTGCCCCTGCATCTGGGAGCGTACCGTTATTTCCGCGAAGCCGGGTCAACATCCCCGCAGAGCTGATCCCACCAGAAGCGCGCGCCGATCGCGCTACGGAGGCGCTATGAATACCACGCCCTTAACGCCGCAGCCGGACACCTCGCTGGATAAAGAGGCGGGCGCCGGCAGCCGTCCGCTGGCCGGACGCTACGCGCTGTTCGCCACCGTGCTGGCGATCGCGATCTCACTGTATGCGGTGTACTCCAACGCGCTGGCCAATACCCAGGAGTTTTATCGCAACACCACCTTCCTGACCGGGATTCTGCTGCTGGGCTTTATTCTGTTCCCGTTCTCCAAAAAGCACGCGACGGCCAAATTTAACCGCTGGGACTACCTGTTTATTGCGCTGACGCTGGTCAGCTACGGCTATTTCTATTTTAACTACCTCGATCTGCACGTGGTGCGCAAAAGCCTGCCCAATACCACCGACTACCTGATGGCGGCGCTGGGCATCGGCGTGCTGTTTGAGGCCGCGCGCCGCACCACCGGCCTGTTTATTCCCAGCCTGGCGACGTTCGCCATTATCTATGCGCTGTTCGGCCAGTATTTTATGGGCATTTTCGGCCACAGCGGCTTTTCGGTCGAACGCCTGCTGTACCGGCTGTTTATGACCAGTGAAGGCATTTTCGGCATCACCCTGTCGACCGCCGCCACTGCAATAGCGGTGTTTATTCTGTTCGGTGCATTTCTCAGCGTCAGCGGTGCGACGCAGTTGTTTAACGATCTGGCGCTGGCGATGGCCGGACGCCGTCGCGGCGGCCCGGCGCAGGTGGCGGTGATCTCTTCGGCGCTGACCGGCTCGCTGAGCGGCAGCGCGGTGGCCAACGTCGCCACCACCGGCACCTTTACCATTCCGTTGATGAAAAGCATCGGTTTGTCGCCTAAGTTTGCCGGCGCGGTCGAGGCCACGGCGTCCACCGGCGGCATGATCATGCCGCCGATTATGGGTGCGGCGGCGTTTATCATGGCCGGTTTCCTCGGTATTTCTTACACCACCATCGTCATTGCCGCCATCGTGCCGGCGCTGCTCTACTACGCGGCGCTGATTATCGCCATCGATCTGGAGGCCAAAAAGCAGGGGCTGAAGGGCATCAGCAAGGAGAATATCCCGCAGGTCAAGGCGGTGCTGAAGGCGCGCGGGCTGCTGCTGCTGCCGCTGTTTATCGTTATTGGCGCTCTGCTGCTGGGTAAAACGCCGATTTACGCCGGCTTTCTGGGGATTGTCGCCATCATCGTCGCCAGCTGGCTGACGCCGGACAGCGCGGTGCGCATGACGCCGCGGAAAATTGCCGAGGCGCTGAATGAGGCGGCCCGCGGCTCGATTCAGGTGACGATCGCCTGTGCGGCGATCGGGGTGATTATCTGCGTGGTGACCATGACCGGCATCGGCTCGACGCTGGCGTTTAATATCGTGTCGATGACCGACAATACGCTGTGGATGATCCTGCTGGTGGTGATGCTGGTGTGCATCGTGCTGAGCATGGGGCTGCCTTCCACCGCGCTGTATATCGTGGTGGCGGTGACGGTATCGCCGATTCTGATCAAGGCCGGCGTGATGCCGCTGGCGGCGCACTTCTTTGTGTTCTGGTTTGGCGCGCTGTCCAATATCACGCCGCCGGTGGCGCTGGCCAGCTACACCGCCGCCAGCATTGCCCGCGCCGACCCGATGCAAACCTCGTGGGAAGCGGTGCGGCTGGCGCTGCCCGGTTTTATCATCCCGTTTATTCTGGTGTACAACCCGATGCTGCTGATGCAGGGGGAGGCGGTGAACGTGCTGTCGGTGATCCATATGGTGGCCACCGCGCTGGTGGGCATCTATGCGCTCTCCATTGCCAGCGCCAACTTCTGGCTGATGAAGGCCCACTGGCTGGAGCGCGTACTGTTCACCTGCGCCGCCATTTTGCTGATTAAGCCGGGAATGATGACCGATCTGGGCGGGCTGGCGCTGATTATTACCGCCGGCACGATACACCTGCTGCGTTTCAGACAGCGCGCGGCCGCGCCGGGGGAGTCGGCATGAAAAACGGGGAGGCCCATGATCAATAAAGTCACCCGGCGGAAAGCGTCGCACCAGGTACTGGCGCAGCTGAAGGCGGGTATTCATGACGGCACCTACCCGGTGGGGGATAAGCTGCCGTCGGAAAATGAGCTGGCCGACGCCTTTGGCGTCAGCCGCGCGCCGGTGCGTGAGGCGCTGGGGATCCTGGAGGTCGGCGGCATTATCTCTTCACGTCAGGGGGGCGGCCATCGGGTTGAGCAGCATTCGCTGCTCAGCAAGTATGAGCCGCTGGTGATGGAGGTCGCCAGCCGCAGCGAGGTGGAATCGCTGCTGGAAATGCGCGAGGTGATGGAGCAGCAGGCGGCGAGCATGGCCGCGCAGCGGCGCAGCGAGCAGGAGCTGCAACAGATCGAACAGGCGTTTCTGGCCTTTCGCCACACTACGCTGCACGACGGGCAGATTGGCCATCAGCAGGATTACCTGTTTCACCGCGCCATTATGCAGGCTTCGCACAATCCGTTTTTTGTGCAAATCCTCGACAATATGCATGAGCTGTATCTCGGCGTGCTGGTGTATTCGCTCAGCCGCAACCTGGGGCGCGCCGACGAGCGCCAGCGGGTGGTCGATGAACATGAGCGGGTATGGCTGGCGATCAAGGCCGGCGATGCGGCGGCGGCGGCCGGCAGTATGCAGCATCATCTGAGTAACGTGCGCGGCAAGCTGCGCAGGCTGGAACAAGAAGGAAAAGCATAACCATGTATGACGTGATCATTATCGGCAGCGGGCTGGTGGGGCTGGGCGTCGCCAACGCGCTGCAGGAACATAATCCGCGCCTGAAGCTGCTGATCGTGGATAAAGAGCCCGGCCCGGCGGCGCATCAGAGCGGCCATAACAGCAACGTGGTGCACTCCGGCATCTACTATCAGCCCGGCAGCCTGAAGGCGCGCCTGGCGAAGCAGGGCAATCAGAGCATGTTTGCCTTCTGCCGCCAGCATGAGCTGTATCACGACCGCTGCGGCAAAGTGATTGTCGCCACCCAGCTGCAGGAGCTGGAACTGTTGGAGAATATCTACCGGCGCGGCCTGGAGAACGGCCTGGCGGTGCGCCGCCTGTCGGCCGCCGAGCTGCGGGAGCGGGAACCCCACGTTAACGGACTGGAGGCGCTGCTGGTGCCGGACGCCGGCATCGTCAACTATGCGCAGGTGGCCGCCAAGCTGGCGGAAATTGTTCAACAGCGCGGCGGCGAGATTCACTTCGGCCGGCAGGTGGTGGGGATTGCCGAGCACGGCGACGGCGTTGAGGTGCAGACGCCGGGGCAGAACTATCAGGGCAAATGGCTGGTCAACTGCGCGGGGTTGTTCAGCGACCGCATTGCCAAACTGGCGGGGTATGACACCGGCATGAAAATCGTGCCGTTCCGCGGCGAATATTTTGTGCTGAACAGTGAAAAGAACTATCTGGTTAATCACCTGATTTATCCGGTGCCGAACCCGGACTTCCCCTTCCTCGGCGTGCACTTTACCCGCATGTACAACGGCAAGCGGGATGTGGGGCCGAATGCGGTGCTGGCATTCAAGCGCGAAGGCTACCGCAAGTGCGACGTCAGCCTGCGCGATCTGGGCGAGGTGCTGAGCTACCGCGGCTTTTGGAAGATTGCCGGCCGCTATATGGGCGAGGGGCTGGCGGAGGTGCGGCGTTCGCTGTCGCGCCGCCGGTTTACGGAAAACGCCCGCCGGCTGATCCCGGCGCTGCAGGAAGCGGATATTCAGCCCGGCCCCGCCGGCGTGCGGGCGCAGGCGCTGACGGCTGACGGCAAGCTGGTGGACGATTTCCACTTCGTGACCGGCCGCCGTTCGCTGCACGTGTGCAATGCGCCTTCCCCGGCGGCGACCGCCTCACTGGAAAATTGGCCGCGACATCGTGCGCCAACATCTTGCCCACCTGTAATCATCCGCAGCGCCAGCGAAAGGATGGTATCTACGCTATTTTTAATGCTTAATATAACGCCCGGCTCCCATCGGGAGCGGGGCGGGTGTTGCGCCTGCGGGCGTATTTTATTGGATTGAATAACAGCGGTATCTCATGAACCCTCCTGCATCGGCGCCGCTGCCGCGTATTGCCACTCTGGACTGCGCGCGCGGCATCGCCATTCTCGGTATTCTGCTGATGAATATCAGCGCCTTTGGGCTGCCGAAAGCGGCGTATCTTAACCCGGCCTATCAGGGCCAGCCGTCATTGTCCGACGCCTGGGCCTGGGCGCTGCTGGATCTGTTCACCCAGGCCAAGTTTCTGGCGATGTTTGCACTATTGTTCGGCGCGGGGCTGCAGCTGCTGCTGCACCGCGGCAAAGGCTGGATCCGCGCGCGCCTGAGCTGGCTGGTGCTGTTCGGGCTGGGGCACGGCATTTTTTTATGGGACGGCGATATTCTGCTGGCGTACGGCCTGATCGGCCTGGTGTGCTGGCGCATGATCCGCGAAGCGAAAAACACCTTTACCCTGCTGAAAACCGGCGCGGTGCTGTATGGGATCGGCGTTACGCTGTTGCTGCTGCTCAGTTTTGCCACCGATGGCACGCCGGGCAGCTTCTGGCTGCCCGGCCCGGCGGATCTGCAGTATGAACAGCTGTGGAAACTGCAGGGCGGGCTGGAAGCCTGGCGCAACCGGGTGGATCTGCTCTCATCCAGCCTGCTGGCGATTGGCGCGCAGTACGGCTGGGAGCTGGCGGGGCTGATGCTGTTCGGCGCCGGCCTGATGCGCAGCGGCTGGCTGCGCGGCCACTTTGCGCCGGCGTATTACCGGCGGCAGGCGGCCTGGCTGATCCCGCTGTCGCTGCTGATCCAGCTGCCGGCGGTGGCGCTGCAGTGGCATCTGCAGTGGGACTACCGCTGGAGCGGCTTTTTGCTGCAGGTGCCGCGCGAGCTGGGCGCGCCGCTGCAGGCGATGGGCTATCTGGCGCTGTGTTACGGCTTCTGGGGGCGGCTGGCACGCTGGCCGCTGGGGCGCTGGCTGACGCAGGTCGGCCGTATGGCGCTCAGTAACTATCTGCTGCAAACGCTGATCTGCACCACGCTGTTCTACCGCTTTGGCCTCTATCAGCAGCTTGACCGCTGGCAGCTGGTGGCGATAGTGCCGCTGGTGTGGCTGGCGAACCTGCTGTTCTCACAGCTGTGGCTGCGCTATTTCGAACAGGGGCCGGCAGAGTGGCTGTGGCGTCGGCTGACCGCGCTCGGCGCCGGCGAGGGAGAGCGCCACCTGCGGCGCTGAGTAAGGAAAGCAGCGCGGCCGGCAGATACCGGCCGCGGGCTTATTTGGCCTGCGCCTTTTGCCTTTCCGCCGCCAGTTTTTGTTCCAATTCCACCAGCTGTTCCGGCGATACCGCCGGATAGCCCTGGGCGTCCTCCGGCACTTTATGCATGGCGGAAATCGGGATCAGCGGCCCGAGGAAGCGCGGCTCGCGCTTGAGGATGTACAGATCGTTCAGCGCGCCGAGACGGGCGAAGATTTCACGCACGCGCACCGACAGCATATTTTTGGGCGAAGGCACGGCGAAGCACTGCGCCTGGATGCCCATATGCAGGGCGATAAACAGCGCCCGCTCGCAGTGGAAGCGCTGGGTGATAATAATAAAGTCGTTGGCGTCGAACACCTTGCGCGTCCGCACGATGGAGTCCAGCGTACGGAAACCGGCGTAGTCCAGCACGATATCGCTCGGCGCCACGCCGGCGGCGATCAGATCGCGGCGCATGGTCATCGGCTCATTGTAGCTCTGCAGCGCGTTGTCGCCGCTCAGCAGCAGATACTTCACCTTACCGCTGTTGTAGGCGTTAATCGCCCCCTGCATGCGGTAGCGGTAATACTGATTAATCACCCCGGTGCGGTAATATTTGGCGGTGCCGAGCACCACGCCGACCTGGCGATCCGGCAGCTGCTGCACCTCTTCGTAGATATAAGGTGCGGTTTTCCAGCTGATCCAGCGATCGAGCGCGATAGCCGTTAACATCAGCGCCGTGGCGATGATGAACAGGCTAATTATCAGGCGTTTCCACATGTTTTGGCCTTACGCGCATAAATCTGAAAAAAGGTGGATTAAGGCTACTTTACCTGACTATCTGACGCAAGCGGTCGACCTGCGGATGGGGCCCCAGCAGGGCACTTTTTGTTGGTGCGGAGATCGGATGAGGAAAAACCGGCCAGACGATGCTGGCCGGCGGGAGACGGATCAGAACGAGGTGCGTTTGTAGCTGCGGTACTGCGGACGCCAGAAGTTGTGCTCAATCGCTTTGGACAGCGCTTCTTCTGAGGTGACCACCGCCACGCCCTGCAGCTGCGCGGCCTTGCCGACTTCCATCGCGATGCATTTCGACACGCCCTGAATATCGTCGATATCCGGCAGCAGCGCGCCGTAGCCGTCGGTCGCCAGCGGCGAACAGTCGGCCAGCGCGCGGCTGGCGGCCATCAGCATCGCGTCGGTGACGCGCGACGCGCCGGAGGCCAGCACGCCGAGGCCAATGCCCGGGAAGATATACGAGTTGTTGCACTGGGCGATAGGGTACTGGCGATCGCGGTGGTTGACCGGCGCAAACGGGCTGCCGGTCGCCACCAGCGCGGCGCCGTCGGTCCAGTTGATGATATCTTCCGGGCGCGCCTCAACGCGTGAGGTCGGGTTGGACAGCGGCATCACGATCGGCCGCGGGCAGTGCTGATGCATTTCGCGGATCAGCTCTTCGGTGAACAGCCCCGGCTGGCCGGAAACGCCGATCAGAATGCTTGGTTTGGCGTTGCGCACCACGTCCATCAGCGAGATGGCGTCGTTGCTCACGTTCCAGTGCGCCAGCGTCTCGCTCTTTTGCACCAGCTTGCTCTGGAAGTCGAGCAGGTTCGGCAGTTTGTCGGTCAGCAGGCCGAAGCGGTCGACCATAAACACGCGCGCCCGCGCTTCGTCTTCACTCAGGCCTTCCGACTTCATCTGGGCGATAATCTGCTCGGCGATGCCGCAGCCGGCGGAACCCGCGCCGAGGAAGGTGACGGTCTGGTCGCGCAGGCGGCAGCCGGCGGCGCGGCTGGCGGCGATCAGGCTGCCGAGCGTGACCGCCGCGGTGCCTTGGATGTCGTCGTTGAAGCAGCAGATTTCGTCGCGGTAGCGGTTCAGCAGCGGGGTGGCGTTATTCTGCGCGAAGTCCTCGAACTGCAGCAGCACGTTTGGCCAGCGGCGTTTGACCGCCTGGATAAACGC
The DNA here is from genome assembly GCA_901472405.1 of Serratia rubidaea. Taxonomy (GTDB): domain Bacteria; phylum Pseudomonadota; class Gammaproteobacteria; order Enterobacterales; family Enterobacteriaceae; genus Serratia_B; species Serratia_B rubidaea. The sequence continues at coordinate 1,560,027 of LR590463.1, forward strand.
CTCGACAAACTCATGGTACTCATCGCCGGAAATACGCGGGTGACGCCAGCCCATATACAGCGGGTCGTTCAGGCGCTGAGGGTTGTTGGTGCCGACATCCAGCACCACCGGCAGCGTATAGGCCGGGCTGATGCCGCCGCAGGCGGTGTACAGCGACAGTTTACCGATCGGAATGCCCATGCCGCCGATGCCCTGATCGCCGAGGCCGAGGATACGCTCGCCGTCGGTGACGACGATCACCTTCACGTTCTGCTTGGTGGCGTTCTGCAGCATGTCGTCAATGCGGTCGCGGTTCGGGTAGGAGATAAACAGCCCGCGCGCGCGGCGGTAGATATCGGAGAAGTGCTCGCAGGCCTCGCCGACCGTCGGCGTGTAGATGATGGGCATCATTTCGCTCAGGTGCGAGTCCAGCAGGCGGTAGAACAGCGTTTCGTTGGTGTCCTGGATGTTGCGCAGGTAGATATGCTTGTCGTTGTCGTTTTTGAAATCTTGATACTGGCGGTAAGCGCGCTCGACCTGTTCTTCGATGGTTTCTACCGCTTCGGGCAGCAGGCCGCGCAGGTTGAAGTGGCTGCGTTCTTCTTCGGTGAAGGCGCTGCCTTTGTTAAGTAACGGAAATTCCAACAGAATCGGGCCGGCGTAAGGGATGTACAGCGGGCGTTTGCTTTCGTATTCAAGTTCCATCAGTTCACTCTTAGACGTATCAGATTGTTTTTATCACCGCAGATCCTAAAAGATAAGGGAAATATGTACAGTAATTGTTATCGGATCATGAGGGAAGTTGCGCTAATTATCGACGATCAAAGACTTATTTAACTAAAAAAAGTGTTTTCAGACGTAAATGGCATTGTATTCGCCGGGCAGGGCTGTTATTTGCGGGGCCGGACGGCCCCGCGCTGGGGATCAGAAGGTGAGGTGCTGCAGCGTCCGGCAGCCGAGTGCGGCCAGCAGGGCGCGGGTGGCGTCATGCTGGCTGAGGACGGCGCTTTGCGGCTCCGCCAGCACCGCGCGGCGGATGCGCCGGCAGTCGCCGCCGGACATATTCAGCAGGATCAGCGCAGCCTGCAGCGGCGGCAGGCTGGGGTTGAAGGCGGCATTTTCCGCGTAGCGACCGGCGTAGATCTTGCCGTCGCTCGTTTCCAGCGCTACGCCGCTGTGGGCCTGACTGTAGGGCGCGTGGCTGCGGTTGGCGGCGTCGAGCGCGGCGATCGCCAGCGCGTCGTCCAGCGCCAGCCGGTGGCCGTGGTCCGCCGGGTCCATCAGCAGGGTGTGAATATCCAGATCGCGCGGGCCGAAGGCGTCCGGCAGATAGTGACTGAGCGTGGCGGCCGGGCGGCCCGGCAGCTGGATGCGCAGATCGCCGCCGCTGTTCAGCTCATTCATAAACTGGCGGCAGTGGCCGCACGGGGTGTAATTGACGGTGACGGCGGCCAGCGCCGCTTCGCCGCGCAGCCAGGCGTGGGTGACGACGCACTGTTCGGCGTGCACCGTCTGCTGCATCGGCGCGCCGCTGAACTCCATATTGGCGCCAAAATAGAGGTTGCCGCTGACGCCGCGGGCGATGGCGCCGACGTTGAACTGAGAAATCGGGGTTAACGAGCAGGCCGCGGCCAGCGGCAGCAGGGCAAACGCCAGCGCATCATCGTCCAGCCCGCAGCGCTGCTTGATTGCTTCAACCTGCTCGGCGCTGAACATGGCCGGAAAATCAGCTGCGTCCAGATAAGGCTGCAGGGCGGATTGCAATGTGTCGGGCAGGGTGCTGAATGCGGTGTGAAAACGCGGATGCATAGAACGTCTCTCCAGTGTTAACGGGAGGACATTCTAGGCAGCCTTTAGCGGATAAAATGTGATTTATATCTACTTATTGATGAAATTAATGTAATCGGTGGCGATATTGCGCGATATATCGCAAGTTTTAGCCTCAGGCGAACAGGTGCAACAGCACCGGGAATAAAAACGGCGCCAGCAGCGAGGTGATAATGCCGCAGATCACCAGCGCCAGCGAACCGAAAGCGCCTTCCTGGTAATCCAGCTCCACGCAGCGGGCGGTGCCCAGCGCGTGCGAAGCGCTGCCCATCGCCAGGCCGCGGGCGGATTTGGTGGTGATCTTCAGCGCGTTGAACAGCGTATGGCCGAGCACGGCGCCGAGGATGCCGACAAAAATCACGCACACCGCGCTGATGGCCGGGATGCCGCCGAGTGATTCCGCCACCGCCATGGCGATCGGCGTGGTGACCGATTTGGGCAGGATGGACGCGGCAATCTCCGGCGTGGCGCCCATCCACAGGGCGATGGCGCCGCCGCTGATCATCGCGGCGAGGCTGCCGATAAAGCACACCGCGATAATTGATTTCCAGCGGGCGCGGATTTGGTGCAGCTGCTCATACAGCGGAAACGCCAGCGCGACTACCGCAGGCTGCAGCAAATCGTTGAGGATTTTGCTGCCCTGAAAATAGTCCTTATAGGGAATGCCGGTCAGCAGCAGCAGCGGAATGATCACCGCCATAGAGACCAGCAGCGGATTGAGCAGCGGCATGTTCAGTTTCTGCGCCAGCTTGCGCGCGGCGAAAAACACCAGCAGGGTTAACGGCAGCGACCACCAGATGGTATGCAACATTATTTATCCCCCTCGGCGTCGTTCTGCTTGCCGACCAGCGGGCGTTCGCGATGAAAATAGTGGGATGAGTACCCCACGGCCACCAAGACGATCAGGGTGCTGGCGGCGCAGGCGACCACCAGCGGCGCCAGATGGTCGAAAATCTCCCGGTAGTACTGCATTACCCCGACGCCGATGGGCACAAACAGCAGCACCATATAGCGGATGAGCAGGTTGCAGCCGGGACGCACCCAGGCGGCCGGCAGCAGCTGCAGGGCCAGCAGGGCGAACAGCAGCAGCATGCCGAGAATGCTGCCGGGAATGGCGATCGGCAGCAGGGCGGAGACCGCGTTGCCGATCAGCAGACACAGGTAAATCAAAGCGAATGCTCTAAGGTATTGCCAACATGATGTGAGCATCTTGTTCATAAGCCTTCCTGTTTAACGGATGCATTCATCATACAATTAAACTGTGATCTGCGCCACATAACCAATCATGAAAAATCGTTATCCCAGCCATGCCCATCCTGGCTATTGACGTTACGAGTTAAGTGTAGATGACGCCTGTTCGGCCAACGGCTCCGTCGGCTGGCGCTGTGCCAGCCGGTGCCCGAGGAAAAAGAACAGCAGGCTGAACAGCGCCGCGGCGATCAGCATGGCGAACATCAGCGGCGGCGCGGCGTAGCTGAGCAGCAAGCCGCACAGCACCGGGTTGGCGGCGCCGCCGAGGTTGCTGAGGTTCTGCATGCCGTAGTAGCTGCCCTTCAGATGCGCCGGTGCAATAAAGTCGATAAACATGTATTCCACCGGGATCACGATGATTTCGCCCAGGGTGAAAACCGCCATCGCCAACGCCCACAGCCACAGCGACTGTCCGGCCAGCGCGAAGCCCAGCAGGCCGAGCACGAAGAACAGCGTGCCGAACGCCAGCCAGCGCAGCATATTGTCCTGCCGCATTCCGCGGCTCAGCAGATATTGCAGCGCAATCACCATGCAGGCGTTAACCAGCATCACCAGCCCGATGACCCGGTAGGCGAATTCCGCGTTGGTGGCGATAATCAGATACTGCGACAGGTAACCGGTGAACTGGCCGAAGACCACCGCGCCCAGCGTACTGCCGAGGGTAAAGAAAATCAGCCGCCGGTCGCGGCGCAGAATGCCGAACGTCTGGCGGAAGCTGGCGGGCAGGGGGGCGGAGACGCCTGCCGCTGCCGGCGGCGACGGCGAGCGGCGCAGGCGGAAATGCAGCACGATCACCACCAGCAGCGTCAGGCCGCCGGACAGATAAAACGGCAGCAGAACCCCGAAGCCGGCCACCCAGACGCCGAGCGAGGAGCCGATCGCCCAGCCGACGTTGATCAGCGTGTAGTTCATGGAGAAGGCGCGGGTGCGCTGCGCAACCGGCAGCCATTCGGCAAAACAGGCCTTGATGGTGATGCTCAGCACCGAGTAGGTGGTATGCAGTACCGCCAGCAGCGCCACCATGCCGCCCGGGCGTGCGATCGACGGCATCAGGAAGAAGCTCAGCCCGTACAGCACAATGGCGGCGACCATCAGCGTATTTTTGCTGAACTTGTCCACCAGATAGCCGCCGTACAGGCTGGTGATGATGCCGATACTCAGGCTGCAGCCGAGGATCACGCCAACGCCGGCGGGCAGCAGACGGAAGTGCTCGCTGAGGTAAATGGCGATAAACGGCAGCGTGATGCCGCGGCCGATGGTCAGCACCAGCGAGGTAGCCAGCAGCGTGTTGATTAGCGGTGGGAATCCCTTCATAACATCACCCGTGGATGCTCGGTCATTAAATCAGAGTTGATAACATAGCCTATTGGCGGCGGGCGGCGGTACGGAAAGTGCGAAACAGCGGTAATTTCCGCCGCAGGGGAGAATGACAGGATTAACCACTGATGCTGGCGGCGTTGCGCTGCGTGACGACCATAAAAAAGGGCCGAGCTGGCTCGACCCTTGTTGCGTTGACGGCGTTACTTCACCTGCATGCCCGGCTGTGCGCCGCTGTCCGGGCTCAGCAGGAAGATTTCCTTCCCGCCCGGGCCGGCGGCCATCACCATGCCTTCGGAGATGCCGAAGCGCATTTTGCGCGGCGCCAGGTTGGCGACCATGATCGTCAGGCGTCCTTCCAGCAGCTTCGGATCCGGGTAAGCGGAACGGATGCCGGAGAAGATCTGACGGTTTTCGCCGCCCAGATCCAGCTGCAGCTTCAGCAGTTTGTCCGAGCCTTCAACGAAATCGGCGCTTTTGATCAGCGCAATGCGCATATCCACTTTGGCGAAGTCGTCAAAGGTGATGGCGTCCTGGATCGGATCGTCCGCCAGCGGACCGGTGACTGCCGGCGCCTGGCTGGCGATCAGATCTTCTTTGGACGCGTTGACCATGTCGTTGACCTTGTCGAGATCGATACGGTTGAACAGCGCCTTAAAGGCGTTGACCTGATGACCCAACAGCGGCTGCTGAATGCTGTCCCAGCTCAGTTCGCCGTTCAGAAAACTCTTCGGCGCGCTGCGCCAGCGACGGCAGTACCGGCTTCAGGTAGGTCATCAGCACGCGGAACAGGTTGATGCCCATTGAGCAGATAGCCTGCAGATCGGCGTCGCGACCCTCTTCCTTCGCCACCACCCACGGCGCCTGCTCGTCCACATAGCGGTTGGCCAGATCCGCCAGCGCCATGATTTCACGCACGGCGCGGCTGAATTCGCGGCTGGCGTAGGCGTCGGCGATGCTGTCGGCCGCATCGGTAAAGGTCTGATACAGCGCCGGATCCGCCAGTTGGTCCGCCAGACGGCCGTCGAAACGTTTCTTGATAAAGCCGGCGTTGCGCGACGCCAGGTTGACCACCTTGTTGACGATATCGGCGTTGACGCGCTGCACGAAATCTTCCAGGTTGAGGTCGATGTCGTCGATGCGCGACGACAGCTTGGCGGCGTAGTAATAGCGCAGGCAGTCGGCGTCCAGATGCTTCAGGTAGGTGCCGGCCTTGATAAAGGTGCCGCGCGATTTGGACATCTTGGCGCCGTTAACCGTCACATAGCCGTGAACGAACAGGTTGGTCGGCTTGCGGAAGTTGCTGCCTTCCAGCATCGCCGGCCAGAACAGGCTGTGGAAATAGACGATGTCTTTACCGATAAAGTGATACAGCTCGGTGGTGGAGTCCTTGCGCCAGAACTCGTCGAAGTCCAGGTCGCCACGCTTGTCGCACAGGTTCTTGAAGGAACCCATGTAGCCGATCGGCGCGTCCAGCCAGACGTAGAAGTATTTGCCCGGCGCGTCGGGAATTTCGAAGCCGAAATAGGGCGCGTCGCGGGAGATGTCCCACCTGGTGCAGGCCGGAGTCGAACCACTCCTGCATTTTGTTCGCCACCTGTTCCTGCAGCGCGCCGGAGCGCGTCCACGCCTGCAGCATTTCGCTGAAGGACGGCAGGTCGAAGAAGAAGTGCTCGGAGTCGCGCATGACCGGCGTGGCGCCGGACACCGCGGACTTCGGATCGATAAGCTCGGTCGGGCTGTAGGTGGCGCCGCACACTTCGCAGTTATCGCCGTACTGATCCGGTGATTTACACTTCGGACAGGTGCCTTTCACAAAGCGGTCCGGCAGGAACATGCCTTTCTCCGGATCGTACAGCTGAGAAATCGTCCGGTTCTTGATAAAGCCGTTCTCTTTCAGGCGACGGTAAATCAGGCTGGACAGCTCGCGGTTCTCTTCGCTGTGCGTCGAGTGGTAGTTGTCGTAGCTGATGTTGAAACCGGCGAAATCCTGCTGATGCTCCTGGCTCATTTCGGCAATCATGTCTTCCGGCGAGACGCCCAGCTGCTGTGCTTTCAGCATGATTGGCGTGCCGTGCGCGTCGTCCGCGCAAATGAAATGAACTTCGTTGCCGCGCATTCGTTGGTAACGAACCCAGATATCCGCCTGGATGTGCTCGAGCATGTGGCCGAGATGGATGGAACCATTTGCGTACGGTAGCGCGCACGTCACCAATAATTTTTTCGCGACTTGAGCCATAGTAAGAACTTGCTTTCTGTATTGAGTAAAAAGGGCCTTCGATGTTAACCGATCGCACGCCTCGCGGCTAGGGCTATACCGCGATGGCGACGTTGTGGTGCGAGTCAGCGTCGGTTAGTTCTGGTATGCTTGTCGTTGAAGCTATTCACTTGCATTTATTTCAATCGAGGAGCCGGGATGAACGCAAAATCCCCTGAGCAGACCAACCCCGAAGTTCTGCGCGCCCTGGTGACCGGTGTACTGGCCGCCTTTGAACACCCGACGTTAAAAAATAACCTGACGGCGCTGAAAGCCATCCACCACTGCGCGCTGCTGGACAACGTGCTGCATATCGAACTCGCCATGCCGTTCGCCTGGAACAGCGGTTTCGCGGCGCTGCAGGACAGCGTGAGCGCGGAGCTGCTGCGCGTGACCGGCGCACAGGCCATCGACTGGAAACTGAAACATGATATCGCCACGCTGAAGCGCGCCAATGCGCAGGCCGGCGTCAAAGGCGTGCGTAATATTATCGCCGTCAGCTCCGGTAAGGGCGGGGTGGGGAAATCCAGCACCGCGGTAAACCTGGCGCTGGCATTGGCGGCGGAAGGCGCCAAGGTCGGCATCCTCGATGCGGATATTTATGGTCCGTCGATCCCCAATATGCTGGGCACGGAACATGAGCGTCCGACCTCGCCGGACGGCCAGCATATGGCGCCGATTATGGCGCACGGCCTGGCGACCAACTCCATCGGCTATCTGGTGACCGATGACAACGCCATGGTCTGGCGCGGTCCGATGGCCAGCAAGGCGCTGATGCAGCTGCTGCAGGATACGCTGTGGCCGGATCTGGATTATCTGGTGCTGGATATGCCGCCGGGCACCGGCGACATTCAGCTGACGCTGTCGCAAAACATTCCGGTTACCGGCGCGCTGGTGGTCACCACCCCGCAGGATATCGCGCTGCTGGATGCGGCGAAGGGCATCGTGATGTTTGAAAAAGTCCAGGTGCCGGTATTGGGCATTGTGGAAAACATGAGCATGCATATCTGCAGCAACTGCGGGCATCATGAGCCGATTTTCGGCACCGGCGGGGCGGAGAAGCTGGTGCAGAAATATAACAGCCGTCTGCTGGGGCAGATGCCGCTGCATATTTCGCTGCGTGAAGATCTGGACCGCGGCCAGCCGACGGTGGTGAGCCGTCCGGACAGCGAATTTGCCGAGATGTACCGCCAGCTGGCGGGACGCGTGGCGGCGCAGATGTACTGGCAGGGCGAAGCGATCCCGACGGAGATCGCGTTCCGCGCGGTGTGACCGTCTGACGGCACAAAAAAACCGGCCATGGCGCCGGTTTTTTTATCGCCAAATTGTCACCGTAACTTATGCAGGTCCGCACGGGTATAAGGGCGTTCCCGGTCCGCCAGGGTTACCGCTATTTTTTCCAGCAGGCTCTGGGTCGGCGCCGGCTGGCGGTGGCCCATCAATAGCACCGGCAGCGCCAGCAGAATCAGGGTTTTGACCACGCCGAGCCGCGGCGGACCGCTGCGGCGCTGCAGCAGCAGGAACAGCGAACTGGCGGAGAGCCCCAGCGCCAGGCCGGCGATGACTTCAGACGTTGAGTGGGCGTGAATAACCAGCCGCGACCAGCCGATAGCAAGCGGCAGCAGATAGCCGATCAGCACGGCGGTGCGTCGCAGCAGCGGACGGCAGCGGGCGCAAATCAGCCACAGAAATGCCGGCCAGATGCTGGCGGAGAGCGCCGAGTGGCCGCTGAAACCGGTAAAGTCATACTCGGCGCTGCCGATGCCCCAGCCGATAAAGGCCAGCTTGGAGGCGCAGACAATCGCGCCGACGCTGCCGAAGATAAAGCCCCACTGCCAGCCGGCGCGGCGCGTCGCGGCCGAAGAGAGCAGGACGAGGAACAGAATCAAAGCGGTAGGCAGCAGCAGCATGCTGTCGCCGAAAAAGGTCAGAAAATGCCAATCCAACGGGGAACTCTCCATTTATTCACTTATCCCGCGAATCGGAATAATGCGTTTGGCCGCTGAGTTTACTCTGCGCGACGGCGTAGCCCAACCGACAAAGTTCCTAAATACGGCTGAAAAAACACGGCATTTCGCCGTCCCAGGGCCACAATAGAGTGGCGCGGCGGGCGCTTACTCCCTATAATTGTCGCGTTTTATGTCCCCCCTAACACACTACGAATTCAGGTCTTTAATTTTATGACTGACAAGCCGCATCAGTGCGTCATTATTGGTATAGCTGGCGCATCTGCCTCCGGGAAAAGCCTTATCGCCAGTACGTTGTATCGTGAACTCCGCGAACAGGTCGGCGATGAACACATCGGCGTGATCCCTGAAGACAGTTATTACAAAGACCAAACCCATCTGACCATGGAAGAACGGGTCAAAAACCAATTACGACCACCCGAGCGCCATGGACCACAGCCTGCTGTTCCAGCACCTGCAGATGCTGAAGGCGGGCAAGCCGATAGAACTGCCGCTGTATAGTTACACCGAGCACACGCGTAAAACCGAAACGGTGCATCTGGAGCCGAAGAAGGTGATTATCCTGGAAGGGATCCTGCTGTTGACCGACCCGCGTCTGCGTCAGGAAATGAACTTCTCCATCTTTGTCGACACGCCGCTGGATATCTGCCTGATGCGCCGCATGAAGCGCGACGTCAATGAGCGCGGACGCTCTATGGATTCCGTGATGGCGCAGTATCAGAAAACCGTACGCCCGATGTTCCTGCAGTTTATTGAACCTTCCAAACAGTATGCCGACATTATCGTGCCGCGCGGTGGTAAAAACCGCATTGCCATCGATATTCTGAAAGCCAAAATCAGTCAGTTCTTTGAATAATTCGCCGCCGGGCCTGAAGCGTGGTTTTCTGGTCCGGCGTCAACTATTTACGTCCTGACGTAGACCTTTCGCCCTTTGTATGGCAATTTTTGTTGTTTACGCGTCTTCTTGATGGAGAGAATAGAGATGAGACTGTGCGACCGCGATATCGAAGCCTGGCTGGATAGCGGAAAACTGGCCATTACGCCGCGACCGCCGATTGAGCGCATTAGCGGGGCCACAGTGGATGTCCGTTTGGGCAACCAGTTCCGCGTATTCCGCGGTCATACCGCCGCCTTTATCGATCTGAGCGGGCCGAAGGATGAGGTTAGCGCGGCGCTGGACCGCGTGATGAGCGATGAAATCGTCTTGCCGGAAGGGGAAGCGTTCTTCCTGCATCCCGGCGAGCTGGCGCTGGCGGTGACGCTGGAGTCGGTGACGCTGCCGAATGATTTGGTCGGCTGGCTGGACGGCCGCTCTTCGCTGGCGCGTCTGGGGCTGATGGTGCACGTGACTGCGCACCGTATCGATCCCGGCTGGCACGGGCGCATCGTCCTGGAGTTCTATAATTCAGGTAAGCTGCCGCTGGCGTTGCGCCCGGGCATGCTGATCGGCGCGCTGAGTTTCGAACCGCTCTCCGGACCTGCCGCCCGGCCTTATCACAGTCGCGAAGATGCAAAATACAAAGATCAGCAGGGCGCCGTAGCCAGCCGCATCGACAAGGACTAACGGCGCGCGGACGCCGTGCTGACAAGAGGAAGGCATGAGACGATTACTGACGACTTTGGTGATTTTGCTGGTAGTGCTGGTGGCGGGGATGTCTGCGCTGGTGCTGCTGGTCAACCCGAATGAATTCCGCAGCTACATGATCAAAAAGGTCGAGCAGCGTAGCGGGTATCACCTGACCTTGGAGGGTGATTTACGCTGGCACGTTTGGCCGCAGCTGAGCATTCTGGCCGGCCGCATGACGCTGACCGCGCCAGGCGCCAAGGCGCCGGTCGTCAGCGCGGACAATATGCGTCTGGATGTCAAACTGCTGCCGCTGCTCTCTCATCAGCTGTTCGTTAAGCAGGTGATGCTGAAGAATGCGGTTATTCGTCTTACGCCGGATTCCGAAGAACAGAGTTTACCGGATGCGCCGATTGCGCCGGGCGGTAACAACGGTGAAGAGTCGCCCGCCGCGAGCTGGAAGTTCGATATTGATAATCTGCAGGTGGTGGACAGCCTGCTGATTTGGCAGCGCGCCAATAATGAGCAAATTAACGTCCGCGATATCAATCTTTCGCTGCAGCGCAGCGGCGATCGCCAGGCGGAGCTGGAGCTGGCCAGCCGTATCAACCGCGATCAGCGCGATCTGAGCGTCAACCTGACGGCCGAGCTGGATCTGAGCCAGTATCCGCGCCAGGCCAGCGCTACGGTCAGCCAGTTTAACTATCAACTGGAAGGCGCCGATATTCTGGTGGGCGGCATTAAAGGCCAGGGCTCGCTGCAGGCGCAGTATCAGCAGACGCCGCGCCGGATCGCGCTCAACCAGCTGCAGATCAGCGCCAACAACAGCCAATTTTCCGGCAGTATCAGCGCCGGCCTGGGGGATATCCCCGACTATATCCTGAACCTGAGTTCGCCGAATCTGAATCTGGATGCGCTTTCCGGCTGGCATAACAGCAGCGGCGGCAGCGACGAGCAGCCGGTGCGGGCGATGACCGCCGGGCCGGTGATCGCCAGCGGTACCGAGCAGCAGCGGGATCTGCAGGCGCTGCGCGATTTTAATGCCCGGCTGGATGTGCACGCCGACCAACTGACCTACCGCGGTATGAACGTCGCGCAGCTGAAACTGCAGGCCGATAATCAGCGCGGCAAGGTGACGATGCCGACCCTGACGGGACAGGTAGCCGGCGGCGAGTTCTCCTTACCTGGTTCACTGGACGTGCGCGGTAATAACGCCGTGGCGCAGGTACAGCCGAATTTGCAGCGGATTGATCTGGCGACGGTGTTCAAAGCGTTTGATATTCCGCAGTTTATGACCGGGCAGCTGACGATGAACGGCGCGTTGAGCGGCGACCGTCTGGCGATTGATGCCTTGCTGAATAGCTGGCAGGGCAATGCGCAGCTGGCGGTAGACAATGCTCAACTGCACGGGCTGAATATTCAGCAGCTGATTCAGCAGGCGGTGGCGCGCAATGAGCGGGGCGTACGCGGACAGGATAAATATCAGCGCTATACCGAGGTGCAAAAGTTGGCGGCCAAGGCGAACCTGAACCGCGGTGCGGTGACGCTCCGTGAGCTGAGTGCGCAGTCGCCGTTGCTGCACCTTAGTGGTGACGGTACGTTGAACCTGCCTGAAAAACAGTGTGATATTACGCTGAACGTCCAGGTGACCGGCGGTTGGCAGGGACGCAGCGAACTGATCGAACAGCTGCAGAAGACGCCGATTCCATTACGCGTGTTCGGGCCATGGCAGCAGCTGAACTATCAGCTGAAGGTCGATCGGGTGCTGCGCGACTCCTTACAGGATCGTGCCAAGGATGCGCTGAATAAATGGGCTGAAAAAAATAAAGAGTCCCGCAACGGGCAAGATCTGAAAAAACTGCTCGACAAGCTGTAATGCCTCTGCCGATGTGGGCCGCACGTTTGGCCCGCATCGGCGCACAACCCGCCTTTACCCGTCGTTTTCCCTGATAGTTTCTGATTGCAACTTTGATAAAAGTCATATTCCCGTATAGTTAATTTGGGCACAGTGGAGCGTGATTCTGCTGGCCAAATAATAGGCGGCTAATAATTATATATAGAGGGTTTATGATTGAGCTTCTGATCGGGGTAGGGGTAGCGGGGGGAGTGGTACGCTATATCATCAAAGGGTATTCGGCCACCGGCGTGCTGATGGTCGGCGGATTGCTGCTGCTGGCCATCAGCGCGCTGATGGGCAAAAGCGTGCTGCCGGCCAGCGCCAGTTCCACCGGCTGGCGCGCTACGGATATCATTGAGTACGTCAAGATTCTGCTGATGAGCCGCGGCGGCGATCTCGGCATGATGATTATGATGCTGTGCGGCTTTGCCGCCTATATGACGCATATCGGCGCTAACGATATGGTGGTGAAGCTGGCTTCCCGTCCGCTGCAGATGATCAACTCGCCTTATTTACTGATGGTGGCGGCGTACATCGTCGCCTGCCTGATGTCGCTGGCCGTGTCGTCGGCAACCGGATTGGGCGTGCTGCTGATGGCGACGCTGTTCCCGCTGATGGTGAATGTCGGCATCAGCCGCGGCGCGGCGGCGGCGATCTGCGCCTCGCCGGCGGCGATCATTCTGGCGCCGACCTCCGGCGACGTGGTGCTGGCGGCCAAAGCGGCGGAAATGCCGCTGGTGGACTTCGCCTTTAAAACCACCTTGCCGATCTCCGTGGCGGCCATTGTCTGTATGGCCGTTGCGCATTTCTTTTGGCAGCGCTATCTGGACAGGAAAAACGACGAACAGCATCACGTGATGGATGTCAGCGAAATTGTGACAAAGGCGCCCGGTTTTTACGCCATTTTGCCGTTTACGCCGATTCTCGGCGTGTTGATCTTCGACGGCAAATGGGGGCCGGAGCTGCATATCATCACCGTGCTGGTGTTGTGCATGCTGCTGGCCGCGCTGATTGAGTTTATCCGCAGTTTTGATGCCAAAACCGTCTTCAGCGGGCTGGAAGTGGCATACCGCGGCATGGCGGATGCGTTTGCCGGCGTGGTAATGCTGCTGGTGGCGGCGGGCGTCTTCGCCCAGGGGCTGAGCACCGTCGGCTTTATCAGCGGCCTGATCGCTACTGCGCAGTCGTTCGGCACCGGCGGCATCATCATGATGCTGGTGCTGGTGACGATCACCATGCTGGCGGCGATGGCGACCGGTTCCGGCAACGCGCCGTTTTACGCATTTGTCGAGCTGATCCCCAAACTGGCCGCGCAAATGAGCGTTAACCCGGCTTACCTGGTGATCCCTATGCTGCAGGCTTCCAACCTTGGCCGTACGCTGTCGCCGGTTTCCGGCGTGGTGGTGGCGGTGGCGGGGATGGCGAAAATCTCTCCGATGGAAGTGGTGAAGCGTACCTCGGTGCCGGTGATCGTCGGGCTTATCGTGGTGATTGTCGCCACCGAGATCCTGGTGCCGGTACAGCTGTAATGTGATAGCGCCGGGCGTGTGGCTCGCCCGGCGTTTTACACCTCGTAATCGGGATCCGGCTGTTGCAGCGGGGTGATTTTCACCTTGATGATGCGGTGGCTGTTGATGACCAGCGGTTCGAACAGATAATCGCCGATAGTCAGCTGTTCGCCTTCCTGCGGTATACGCTGGCAATGCTCCATCAGCAGCCCGGCCAGCGTATGATATTCCCGTTTTTCCTCCAGCGGCAGCGGCAGATAAATCGTCAGGTCTTCCAGCGGCATATAGCCGTTGGCGACCCAGCTGCCGTCTTCCAACTGCTCAATGTCATGGCGCGGATCCAGCTCTGTACCGGCTTCAGGCAGGTTGCCGGCGATGGTTTCCATCACGTCGGTGAGGGTGACCACCCCTTCCACTGAGCCAAACTCATCGACGACAAAGGCGAAGTGGGTCTGTGCCTGACGGAACTGTTCCAGTGCGCCGAGCAGCGTCAGCTGCTCCGGGAAAATCAGCGGTTGATGGATCAGCGCGCGCAGATCCAGTTCCTGCTGAGCCAGCTGCTGTTTCAGCACGTCGATGGTGTGAATCACGCCGAGCGGCTCGTCGCTGGCGCTGTCTTCCGCCACCACGATGCGCGTATGCAGGTTTCTTTCCAACAGCTGCCGGAGCTTTTCCTGCGGGTCGTTGAGTTCAAGGTATTCGACATCATGGCGCGACGTCATAATGCTGCTGACGGTGCGCTGCGCCATCCCCAGCACTCTCTCAATCATATGGCGCTCCTGCTGGTTGAAGATCTCTTTACCCTCGCCGCTGTCAGCGATCAGCTGCGCGGCGTCGCGGTCGACTTCCGCATCTTCATGCTTGCCGCTTAGCATGCGCAATACGGCTTCCGCCGTACGTTCCCGCAGCGGCCGTACCTGCGACAGGAAGCGGCGACGGTTAAACTGCGCCAGCTGATTCAGCGCCTCAATCATGACCGAGAAGCCGATGGCGGCGTACAGGTAACCTTTCGGAATGTGATAGCCGAAGCCTTCCGCCACCAGGCTAAAGCCGATCATCAGCAGGAAGCTGAGGCACAAAATCACGATAGTGGGATGCGCGTTGACAAAGCGCGTCAGCGGCTTGCTGGCCAACAGCATCAGGCCGATGGCGATACACACCGCCAGCATCATCACCGCCAGATGATCGACCATGCCAACCGCGGTGATCACCGAATCCAGCGAAAAGACCGCATCCAGCACCACGATCTGCGCAACTACCGGCCAGAAGCGAGCGCCTTTACGCTGGCCGTGCTGCTCCTCGTCTTTCCCTTCCAGTCTTTCGTTTAGCTCCATGGTGGCTTTAAACAGCAGGAAGATGCCGCCGACCAGCATGATCAGATCGCGGCCGCTGAACGGATGATCGAGTACGGCAAACAGGGGTTTGGTCAGGGTCGCCAGCCAGGAAATGGAGGCGAGAAGCACCAGACGCATCAGCAACGCCAGCAGCAGGCCGACCACCCGCGCCTTGTCGCGCTGCTCTTTGGGGAGCTTCTCCGCCAGAATGGCGATAAACACCAGGTTGTCTATCCCCAGGACGATCTCCAGCACCACCAGCGTGGCTAACCCCGCCCAGATTGTTGGATCGGCGATCCATTCCATAAGTCTGATTACCCCTTTGAGTTTACGGGAGTTATCCCCTTAAAAAAGGATGCGTGCAGCATCGGAAAAATTCAACTGTGAAGCTGGACTGGGAAGGGAAAATTCGGGGGGAGGCAACCTGGCAGGTGCTGAAAACAATTGATGATTATCCGCACGATTAGCGCTCAATCAATGAGCTTTTTAACGATTTTATGCCGGAATAACATTATGTTTATCATTAAGTTATAAGCGTATTGAATGGAGAAAACCTTAGAATTTCTGGCAATAAGTAGTCTTATTCTGAAAAGACTTGTCTGAACCTATCTAAGGCTTGTTTCAGTTAGTCATTAGTATAAGAATCTTAGCCATATATAAAAGTGAACAAGTATCACCGTTTCGTTATAAAGGGCGTAGAGCTTTTTTACTTTTTTTGTGACTTGCTCGGCATTAAATGCCACAGAGCACTTGAGTTGACTGACCAAACGCGATGAGAACCATCCGTTTGCCATATGAACGTGTTTACAGTGCATTGGTAGCTGAAAGCCAAGGGCGGTAGCGTGTCTGAAGACTTCTTCATCAAGAGAAGTTAACGGGTTAGCTGCCATGACATGGACTTTTCCGATGTTGCTCGCTGGAGCGCTGATTTAGCCTGTAACCGTGACTCTTATTTTGTAATTTGTTGGTGGATTAAAGCATGCAAAAACGACTGAAAGCAGTGATTCCGGTAGCCGGATTGGGTACGCGTATGCTGCCTGCAACGAAAGCTATTCCTAAAGAAATGTTGCCGGTGGTTGATAAACCGTTGATCCAATACATTGTCAGTGAATGCGTTGCGGCTGGAATCAAAGACATTGTTTTAGTTACCCACTCTTCCAAAAATGCGATTGAAAACCACTTTGATACCTCTTTCGAATTGGAAGCGGTATTGGAATCGCGGGTCAAACGCCAGCTGTTGGCGGAAATTCAGGGTATCTGCCCGCCGGACGTAACGGTGATGCAGGTGCGTCAAGGTCAGGCTAAAGGCCTGGGTCACGCGGTATTGTGCGCTAAACCGATGGTGGGTGATGAGCCTTTCGTCGTGCTGTTGCCGGATGTTCTGCTGGATGATGCCACGGCGGATCTGCGTAAAGAGAACCTGGCTAAAATGCTGCAGCGTTTCGAGCAGACGGGCTATAGCCAGATTATGGTTGAGCCGGTGCCGGAGAAGGACGTGTCCAAATACGGCGTAGTGGACTGCGGCGGCGCGGCTCTGGCTGCCGGCGAAAGTGCGCCGATGACCGCGGTGGTGGAAAAGCCGGCCCGTGAGGAAGCGCCTTCTAACCTGGCCGTCGTCGGGCGCTATGTGCTGTCGGCGGACATTTGGCCGCTGCTGGAGAAAACGCCTCCGGGTGCCGGCGACGAAATCCAGCTGACCGATGCGATCGCCATGCTGATGGGGCAGGAGACCGTGGAAGCCTTCCATATGAGTGGCAAGTCGCACGACTGTGGTGATAAATTGGGCTATATGAAGGCCTTCGTACAATATGGCCTGCGCCATACTTCCGAGGGCGAAGGCTTCAGCCAGTGGCTGAAACAGACCCTGGAAAGCAAATAGTTTCGCTGTTGGCTTAAAAACGATCACAAGATTGAAAGAGGATTACCATGACGAAGTTGAAAGCTGTCATTCCCGTTGCCGGCCTCGGCATGCGCATGCTGCCGGCAACCAAGGCAATTCCAAAAGAAATGTTGCCGATCGTCGATAAGCCGCTCATTCAGTATATCGTTAATGAATGCGTAGCTGCCGGGATCAACGAGATCATTCTGGTTACGCATTCGTCCAAAAATGCCATTGAGAATCATTTCGATACCTCGTTTGAGCTGGAAGCGATGCTGGAAGCACGCGTTAAACGCCAGCTGCTTGATGAAGTGCAGTCAATCACGCCGAAAGGGGTGACGCTGATGCACATTCGTCAGGGGCAGCCAAAAGGTCTGGGTCATGCGGTGCTGTGCGCCAAGCCATTGGTTGGTGATTCTCCTTTCGTCGTGCTGTTGCCGGATGTCTTGCTTGACGATGCGCAAGCTGACCTGAGCAAGGATAACCTGCCGCATATGATTGCCCGCTTTGAACAGACGGGGCTTAGTCAGGTGCTGGTGCAGGCAGCAGACGAACATGTGCTGCATGATTATTCGGTTGTTGAATGTGAAACGGATACGTTGAAACCAGGCGAGACTTCACGGATGACGTCCATTATTGAAAAGCCGGGCCTTGATGTGCAGTTAAAGTCTAACTATTCCGCTGTGGGCCGCTATGTGCTTGGCGCCGATATCTGGCCTATTCTGGAAAAAACCGAGCCGGGTGCCTGGGGTCGTGTGCAGCTGACTGATGCGATTGCCGAGCTGCTGCGCCAGCAACCGGTGGAAGCCACCGAACTGGTCGGGCAGTCATTTAACTGCGGCGAAAAAAATGGGTTATTTACGCGCATTTGTCACCTACGGTTTACGCCACCCGACCCAGGGCAAGGCGTTCCGCGCGTGGGCCGAGCAGCAGGTACTTTAATAACTTTATTCTGGCGTAACATGGAATAAGCTTTATAGTTAGGTGCTGTCCGGGGCCGTTTCGGCGAGTACGCAGCCGCCGTACCGGACGGCGACTGATAATAGCAAGTTCGGTTTCAATGAACGCTCAACGCACTGCATTTTTGGTAAATGCATGTGCGGAATTTTGACAAATTCTTCATTTTTGCTGAGTGCCGTAATGGCGCCATGGTTGGCAGGGGACTTGGCACAGCATACATGTTTACTTTGAAAGTGATGATAACTCGATGGCAAAAAAACAATGGAAACTGATACCTCTTTTGGTATCGATCAGTGTGATTAGCGGCTGTACGGTTTTCCCCGGCTCCCACCTTTCTACCAGCGGAAAAGATGTTGTTAAGCAGCAGGATAGCGACTACGACCTCGATAAACTGGTCAATATTTATCCGTTGACGCCACGCCTGGTTGATAAAATGCGGCCGCAGAGCGTCGTGGCGCAGCCTAATAAATCGCTGGAACGTGAGTTGCAGAACTACGAGTACCGGATTGGTATTGGCGATGTGTTAATGGTGACCGTTTGGGATCACCCTGAATTGACCACGCCTGCGGGTCAGTACCGTAGCGCCAGCGATACCGGCAACTGGGTAAATTCCGACGGCTCCATCTTCTATCCTTATATTGGTAAAGTGAAGGTTGCGGGTAAAACCCTGCAGCAGGTGCGTACCGATATCACCAACCGCCTGGCGCAATATATTGAAAGCCCTCAGGTTGACGTCAGCGTCGCCGCGTTCCGCTCGCAAAAAGCTTATGTGACCGGCGAAGTGTCCAAATCCGGCCAGCAGGCGATCACCAACGTGCCTCTGACCGTGATGGATGCCGTCAACGCCGCCGGCGGCTTGTCAGAGAACGCCGACTGGCGCAACGTTATCCTGACGCATAACGGCAAAGAGAAGCGTATTTCACTGCAGGCGCTGATGCAAAAAGGCGACCTGACGCAAAACCATCTGCTGTACCCGGGCGACATCCTCTATATCCCGCGCAATGACGATCTGAAAGTGTTCGTGATGGGTGAGGTGAAAAAACAGACCACCCTGAAGATGGACCGCAGCGGTATGACGTTGACCGAAGCGTTGGGCAATGCGGAAGGGATGGATCAATCTTTCTCCGACGCGACCGGTATTTTTGTGATTCGTCCGTTACGCGGTGCCGAAGGCAGCAAACTGGCGAATATCTATCAGCTCAATGCGTCCGATGCGGCGGCGATGGTAATGGGTACCGAATTCCATCTGCAGCCTTACGATATCGTTTATGTCACGACAGCGCCTGTCGTTCGTTGGAACCGCGTCATCAGCCAGCTGGTGCCGACCATCTCTGGTTTCAACAACCTCACCGAAGGGACATTGCGTATTCGTAATTGGCCGTAGTGTGTAGATAGGTAACGTTTATGTTTAATTCGATATTGGTCGTTTGTGTCGGCAATATCTGCCGCTCCCCAACCGGGGAGCGGTTGCTGAAAAATCTACTGCCGAATAAAGAAATCGCTTCTGCCGGTTTGGGGGCGTTGGTTGATAAACCCGCGGATGCTACGGCTGCAGATGTCGCGCTGCAGCGAGGCACGTCACTTGATGGTCACCAGGCTCGGCAACTCACATCAAAAATGTGCCGTGAATATGATCTGATTCTGGTGATGGAAAAGGAACATATTGATTCCGTTTGCCGTTTGGCGCCTGAGGTCAGGGGAAAAACCATGCTTTATGGGCACTGGATTGGACAGCGAGAAATCGCTGACCCCTATAGGCAATCCCGCGAAGCCTTCGAGTTTGTGTATGAGCTTCTTGATAAATCAGCCCAAAAATGGGCTCATGCTTTAAGCCGCTAAGTCAATCAGGATTACCAATGGCAGATAAGAATAGAGTTAATGTGTCTCAAAACGATAGTTCGGATGAGCTGGATATTGGACGTTTGGTTGGCGAGCTGATTGACAATCGTTGGTTGATTATTGGTATTACCGCCATCTTCCTGACCTTCGGCATCATCTATTGCTTGTTTGCAACGCCGATATACAGCGCTAACGCGATTGTTCAGGTTGAGCAAAATGTCGGTAATAAGCTGTTAAGCAACATCAACCAGATGCTGCCTTCCGGCCAGCCGCAGTCAGCGCCGGAAATCGAACTGCTGAAGTCGCGTATGATTCTGGGGAAAACCGTTGAAGATCTTAATCTGACCACGGATATTCAACAGGATTACTTCCCGATCCTTGGCCGCGGATTTGCACGCCTGATGCATAAGGATCCCGGTCAGCTGTCGGTGTCCAAGCTGACGCTGCCGAAAGGCTGGGCTTCCCCTTCGTTCAAACTGACCGTCGACAGCGCAACGGACTACACCATCAGCAAGGATGGTGACGAGTTGTTCAAAGGTAAAGTCGGCGTGTTTGCGCAGCAAAAAGGCGTATCTATCCTGGTCAGCGATATCGTTGCTGAACCGGGCACGACCTTTACCATCACTTCCAGAACCTATCTGTCAGCCATCAATCAGCTGGCCGATCAGTATGAAGTGGTTGACCAGGGTAAAGATACCGGCGTCCTGGGGCTGACGTTGACCGGGGACAACCCGGTGATGATCCAAAAAAATTCTAAATAGCATCACGCGTAACTATCTGGAACAGAATATTGAGCGTAAATCTGAAGAAGATGCGAAAAGCCTGGTCTTCCTGCGTATGCAGCTGCCTAAGGTACGTGCTTCTCTGGATGGCGCCGAAGATAAATTGAGCCACTATCGTCAGCAGAAAGATTCCGTTGACCTGACGATGGAAGCGAAATCTATTCTTGATAGCATCGTAGCGGTGGAAGGGCAGTTGAATGAACTGACCTTCAAAGAAGCTGATATTTCCAAACTGTATACCAAAGAGCACCCGGCTTACCGCTCCCTGCTTGAAAAGCGTAAGACGCTGGAAGAAGAGCGCGATCGCTTGAACAAGCGGGTAAACGCGATGCCTGAAACACAGCAGGAAGTGGTGCGTTTGAGCCGTGATGTCGACTCCGGTAAAGAAGTCTACATGCAGCTGCTTAACCGTGAGCAAGAGCTGAACATTTCGAAAGCCAGCACCATCGGCAACGTGCGTATCGTTGACCGTGCGATGACCGGCGACAGCCCGGTACAGCCGCGCAAAGCGATCATCATGCTGTTGAGCCTGGTTCTGGGCGGCATGGTGTCCTGCGGCTATGTTCTGGCGCGCAGCTATCTGCATCGCGGTATCGAAAGCCCTGAGCAGCTTGAAGAGATGGGCATCAATGTCTATGCGAGCGTTCCGCTTTCCGAATGGCAGCGTAAGCGCGATATGGAGCTGATTTCTAAAATCAAAGGCCGGAAACAAAATGCGGACGCCGATTCGCTGCTGGCATTCGGTAACCCGGCTGACCTGGCGATTGAAGCGATTCGCAGCCTGCGTACCAGTTTGCACTTTGCGATGATGGAAGCCAAAAATAATGTGCTGATGATTTCCGGCGCCAGCCCTGGCATCGGTAAGACCTTTATCAGCGCCAACTTGGCGGCCGTTGTGGCGCAAACGGGTCAGCGCGTGCTGTTAATCGATAGCGATATGCGTAAAGGTTATGTGCACGAACTGATCGGCGCCGATGGTAAACAGGGCCTGTCCAATGTCTTGTCGGGCAAACTGTCGATTAATGAAGCCGTACAGCATACTCAGTCCAATGTGTTCGACTTTATTTCTCGCGGTCAGATCCCGCCGAATCCTTCTGAACTGCTGATGCACCGCCGTTTCGAAGAGGTGCTGAAATGGGCGTCTGAAAACTACGATCTGGTTCTGGTGGATACGCCGCCGATTCTGGCGGTTACCGATGCGGCGATTATCGGTAAGCATGCAGGTACTTCACTGCTGGTGGCCCGTTTTGAGCTGAACAGCCCTAAAGAAGTCGAAGTCAGTATCCGTCGTTTCGAACAGAATGGCATTGAGATTAAAGGCGTCATTCTGAACGCCGTGGTGCGCAAGCTGTCGAATTATTATAGCTATGGTTACGATAACTACAGTTATAACTACGACTCTGAAAAATAAATCTCTCCTGTATAAAGCTGGCTATAATTCTATAGCCAGCCGTTATCCTAAAAAATCTAATTAACTATCCAAGATTTGTTGTCTCTCTTGCATAGAGAGCATTGCATGTCATATATTGCAATATAATAAAGATCGGGTGATCACGATGAAATATCTAATTGCCATTCCCACATATAATGGGGGGAAGGTGTGGCAGGAATCCGCTGACGGAATATCGGAATTCAATCTTAATAAGGCCGTGGTGTATGTCGTAGACTCAGGCAGTAAGGATGATACGCTGGCTATTGCAAAACAGCATGATTTCGAAACGCTGTCTATTGATTCTAAGGATTTCAATCATGGCGGAACCAGAAATCAGGCCGTTGAAAATAATATTGATCGCGCCGATGTTATAATTTTTCTCACCCAGGATGCGATCCCGCAGCCAGGGTTTCTGGATGAGATTACGCAGGTCTTCAACGATCCTAAAGTGGCCTGTGCGTATGGACGACAACTTCCTCATAAGGATGCGAACCCTTTAGCTACGCATGCCAGGATGTTTAATTATAGCGCGGAGAGCTATACCAGCGAATTTAAAGATAAAGAAAGACTGGGTATAAAAACCGTTTTCACGTCTAATTCTTTTGCTGCGTATCGTACCTCCGTATTTAAAGAGTTGGGTGGTTTTCCTTCGAACACTATTCTTTCCGAAGATATGTATTTTGCCGCCAAGGCGGTGATGGCAGGTTATAAAGTCAGCTATTGCGCCGGCGCTGAAGTTCGCCACTCTCATAACTACACGCCGCTTGAAGAGTTTAAGCGCTATTTTGATATTGGTGTCTTTCACTATGATGAGTCCTGGATCAGAGATAAGTTTGGTGGAGCTGGCGGTGAAGGGATGCGTTTTATTAAATCTGAGTTATCTTTCTTATTAAAAAATCATCCGCTATGGATACCTCGAGCTTGTGTGCACAATTTTCTGAAGATCGTGGGCTATAAGTTGGGGATGAAGTATCCTAAGCTGCCGCGGAAATGGTTGCCAAAATTAAGTATGCATAGCCGGTTTTGGAAATAATGAATCTAAACCAGCGTGGATTCATATCGGCTTGGTAGATTAATGGGGAAAGAGACACATAATGAATGAATCAAGTAGAAGCATGACTCACTCCAACGCTTCCATTATCTCAATGCTACAGCGATTTTCCGATATATTCAGCATGCTGCTTGGTATGATGCTGGTTGGGTATATCAGTCATCAGCAAATCGGCCTTGTTCACGGCATTGTTGCTTTAATCTGTCTTGTGCTGTTCCAGATGATCGGTGGGATGACCGATTTTTATCGTTCGTGGCGAGGGGTAAGTTTCCGTCTGGAGCTGCAGTTTTTATTAAGAAACTGGTTGCTCAGCGTAATCTTCACCGCGGGTATTATTGCCTTTATTAATGAGATTAATATCACCATCAAGTTTTATGCTTTATGGTCATTCTTCTCATTAGTATTGTTCGTCTTTTTCCGTAGCCTCATTCGCGTCATCCTGGGACACTTGCGTAAGGTCGGTTATAACAACCGTAAGGTTGTGATGATTGGCGATCTTGCTTCCGGCGTGCATTTGGCCGAAAGCATTAAAAATGCGCCGTGGCTGGGGCTGAATCTGTTGGGGTACTTCTCGACGACGGGGCAGGTGCAGGGGTACGATAAACTCGATATGAATCATTTGGGCGATATTGATGCTTTGATTGCTCAGGTGAACGAAAATAATATTGATAGGGTTTATATTGCTTTGCCGATGGAGCAGTCCAAAGAGATTAACTATATCCTCTCTGCGTTGGCTGACAGTACATGTACCGTCATGTTGATACCGGACATCTTTACCTTCAATGTCTTGCACTCGCGCAGTGAAATGATCTACGGCGTGCCGGTGATTTCTTTATATGACACGCCGATGAGCGGTGTGAATATGGTGTTGAAACGTATTGAAGACATCATATTTTCAACCTGTATTCTGCTTTTCATCTCCCCGGTATTGCTGACGATTGCCTTAATCATCAAGGTCACCTCACCGGGACCGGTGCTGTTTAAACAGTTGCGCTACGGCATTGACGGGCGGGCGATCAAAGTTTGGAAGTTCCGCAGTATGACCGTGATGGAAAACGGCGATAAGGTTATCCAGGCGAAAAAGGGGGATAGCCGTATTACGCCGTTTGGCGGCCTGCTACGCAGAACCTCTCTGGACGAGCTGCCGCAGTTTTTCAATGTGATCAAAGGGGATATGTCTATTGTTGGTCCACGGCCGCACGCCGTTGCACACAATGAACAGTACCGCAAACTGATCAAGGGATATATGCTGCGCCATAAAATGAAACCGGGTATTACCGGCTGGGCCCAAATAAATGGCTGGCGTGGAGAAACGGATGTTTTGGAGAAAATGGAAAAAAGGGTTGAATATGACCTCTACTATATCCAGAACTGGAGTTTGTGGATGGATTTAAAAATTATTTTCCTGACCGTTTTCAAAGGTTTTATCAATAAGTCGGCTTATTAGTTGATAGTTCAAGATTGAGGATATTATGAAAATTATCGTTACCGGTGGTGCTGGGTTTATTGGGTCCGCAGTGGCCCGCCATATTATTAACGATACCGCGGATGAAATCTTGGTTCTGGATAGCCTGACCTATGCCGGCAATCTGGAATCGCTGAAAACGGTGGCTGACAACGCCCGTTTTAAATTCGAGCACGTTGATATCTGTAACCGTGCGGAGTTGGATCGCGTCTTTAGCGAGTTCAAACCTGATGCGGTCATGCACCTGGCGGCAGAGAGCCATGTGGACCGTTCAATCGATGGCCCGGCCGCGTTTATTGAAACCAACGTCGTTGGTACCTACACCCTGTTGGAAGCAACGCGTCAGTATTGGAATACGCTGGACAACGATGCGAAGCAGGCTTTCCGCTTCCATCACATCTCTACCGATGAAGTTTACGGCGACCTGCACGGTACCGACGACCTGTTCACGGAAACCACGCCGTATGCGCCAAGCAGCCCATATTCCGCTTCCAAGGCTTCGAGCGACCATCTGGTGCGCGCGTGGCTGCGTACTTACGGGCTGCCGACTATCGTGACCAACTGTTCAAATAACTATGGTCCTTATCATTTCCCGGAAAAATTGATCCCGCTGATCATCCTGAACGCGCTGGACGGCAAACCGCTGCCGGTGTATGGCAACGGCGCGCAGATCCGCGACTGGCTGTATGTGGAAGATCACGCGCGTGCGCTGTACAAAGTCGTTACCGAAGGTGAGGTTGGCGAAACCTACAACATCGGCGGTCATAACGAACGTAAGAATATCGAGGTTGTACAAACCATCTGCCGTCTGTTGGACGAACTGGTGCCGAACAAGCCGGCGAACGTCAACCTGTATGAAGATCTGATCACCTACGTTGCCGACCGTCCTGGTCACGATATGCGCTATGCGATCGACGCATCCAAAATTGACCGTGAGCTGGGCTGGAAACCGCAAGAAACCTTCGAAAGCGGCATCAGAAAAACCGTGGAATGGTATCTGGCAAATGAAGCCTGGTGGAGCCGCGTTAAAGATGGCTCTTATGCCGGTGAACGTCTGGGCCTGACCCGTTAAATTTTAAGTAAGGAGTTTCAACATGAAAGGTATTGTCTTAGCGGGTGGCTCCGGCACGCGTTTATATCCCATCACTCGCGGTGTCTCAAAACAGCTGCTGCCTATCTATGATAAGCCGATGGTGTATTACCCGATCTCGGTGCTGATGCTGGCCGGGATCCGCGATATTCTGATTATTTCCACGCCGGAAGATATGCCTTCCTTCCAGCGCCTGTTGGGCGACGGCAGCCGCTTCGGCATCAATCTGAGCTATGAAATCCAGCCAAGTCCGGACGGCCTGGCGCAGGCATTCCTGATTGGCGAAGAGTTTATCAACGGCGATCGCTGCGCGCTGGTTCTGGGCGACAACATCTACTTTGGTCAGAGCTTTGGCGCCAAGTTGGAAAACGTGGTGGCGCGTAATGAAGGTGCCACCGTATTCGGCTACCAGGTGATGGATCCGGAACGCTTTGGCGTGGTTGAGTTTGACGATCAGTTCCGTGCGCTGTCGCTGGAAGAAAAACCGGCGGTGCCAAAATCCAACTGGGCGGTGACCGGCCTCTATTTCTATGACGAGAACGTGGTTGAAATGGCGAAGCAGGTAAAAACCTTCTCCGCGCGGCGAACTGGAAATCACCACGCTGAACCAGATGTATCTGGATCAGGGCAAGTTGAATGTCGAGCTGCTGGGGCGCGGTTTTGCCTGGCTGGATACCGGCACCCACGACAGCCTGATCGAGGCGTCGCAGTTTATTCACACCATTGAAAAGCGCCAGGGTTTCAAGGTGGCATGCCTGGAAGAGATCGCTTTCCGCAAGGGCTGGCTGTCACGCGAACAGGTTGCCGATGAGGCCAAGCTCCTGAGTAAAACGCTGTATGGGCAATACCTCGCACATATCATCCGGGAGAAGTAACATGCAAGTAACTGATAGCAAAATTGACGGCGTCAAAATTATCCAGCCGAAGGTATTTGGCGACGCGCGCGGTTTTTTCCTGGAAACTTTCGAGAAAAAAGCGCTACCAGGAAATGCTGAATATTGACCTCGATTTTGTGCAGGATAACCATTCACGCTCTGCCAAAGGCGTGCTGCGCGGTTTACATTTCCAAAAGGTAAACCCGCAGGGCAAGTTGGTGCGTGTGGTGCGTGGCGAAGTCTTTGATGTCGCCGTGGATATTCGTCCTGGCTCGCCGACGTTCGGCCAGTGGGAAGGGGTCATCCTGTCCGAAGAGAATAAAACCCAGTTCTGGGTGCCGCCGGGCCTAGCGCATGGTTTTGTCGTGCTGTCTGACATTGCCGATTTTGAGTACAAATGCACCGATTACTACAACCCTAGCCACGAAGGTTGCCTGCTGTGGAACGACCCAGAGGTAGGTATTGAATGGCCAATCGATAATCCGCTGCTGTCTGAAAAAGACAAAGTGGGCAAGTTGCTCAAGGAGCTGGCGTAATGAAAGTATTGCTGACGGGCTCGAAAGGCCAGCTGGGCAGCTGTTTCCAGGATCGCCTTCCTGAAGGATGGCAGGTTTGGGCAACGGACGCCGATGTACTTGATATCACCGATTTAGAGAAGGTCAAAGCGGCGGTCGCGGAGTTTCAGCCTGATGCTATCGTGAATGCGGCGGCCTATACGGCGGTTGATAAGGCGGAGCAGGATCGTGAACTGGCGGCGTTGATTAACGTTGTCGGGCCGAAAAACCTGGCGCTGGCGGCGAAAGAAGCCGGCGCTCGGTTGGTGCATGTCTCCACCGACTATGTGTTTGACGGTAAGGCCAGCGTCGCCTACAGCGAAACCGATGCGACCAACCCGCTGGGCGTTTACGGGCAAACCAAGCTGGATGGTGAAATCGCCGTTGCAGAGATTTTACCCGCATCATTGATCGTCCGCACCGCCTGGGTATTTAGCGAATACGGCAATAATTTCGTTAAGACCATGCTGCGTTTGGCGAAAGACCGCGATAGCTTGGGCATTGTGGCCGATCAGCGCGGTTGCCCGACCTATGCCGGCGATATTGCACAGGCAATTATCGATCTGCTGAAGCAAAATGCCGAGGGCGGCGTTTATCACTTCTGCGGCGATCGAGAAGTAAGCTGGAGTGATTTCGCCAAGTCGATCTTTACGCATGCGCAGCAGCTGCAGCTGCTCAGCAAGGTGCCGCAGGTGGCTGAGATTACCACGGCTGACTACCCGACGCCGGCGGAAAGACCGCAATATTCAACCCTGTCCTGCCGTAAAATAAATGCCGCCGGCATTGCCTCATCCGCTTGGGAAGAGGGGTTGCGTAAGGTATTGATTGATATCAAAAACAATCAGTAGTCTGGGTAAAATATTTTTAGAAGCATGACCGAACCCTGGCCGGATTAATGGCCAGGGGATATTGGGTTGCGCACGTTGGTTTTGTTTATGCGCGGCCCAATATCGTCTGTTTTATAGAAAACAGGCCATGTCCGAATGAATTAGGAATATTTAGAGGTACTATGACTGCTGAATCAGGTGTTATTGACCAGGATGCATTGCCTAAGGTCAGTATTTATATCTCAACCTGCAATCGCGTTGATCGGTTGAAACGAGCGGTTCAATCCGTCTTGAATCAGGACTATCCTAATATCGAAGTGCTGGTCTGTGATGACGCCTCGGTTGATGGCACCGCAGACTATATGGCGGAACTGTGCGCCAAAGACGAACGCGTTCACTATTTGCGTAATGAAAAGAATATGGGAGCCTGCGCCACCAGGAATCTTGGCATCTTTACCGCATCCGGTAAATTCATTGCCGGCCTGGATGACGATGATGAGTTTACCCCGGATCGCATCTCATTTTTGGTGAAAAACTGGGATGATCAATATTCATTTTTGTGCTGTAACTTTAAAGAGGTTTACTCAGACGGCTCACACAATATTTATTACAAACAGGATGAGCCCCTGGTTGCCGACTATCGCGCGTTGCTTTTTGATAATATCGCGTCGAACCAGATATTCACGTTAACCAAGAATTTGCAGGAAATCGGCGGTTTTGATACCCGCGTACGCCGCTTGCAGGATTGGGACACCTGGTTGCGACTGGCGTATTCCCATGGCCCGTTCAAGCGTTTCCCTGAATATAAGTACCTGATGCATCATGACCATGCCAAAAATGAGCAGCGGGTATCCAAGAGTTACCCTCTCAGCAGCGCACTGAACGATTTGCTGCAGCGCAATCAGAATATCTATGTAGGTGATGACGCCAAGTTTATGAAGTTTATCGTGGCGTCCAGCGATAAAAGCGCATCGCTTTCTGAAAGCCTCTACTGGACGGTGAAGAAAACAGCGCCAAAGTATATTGTAAAATATCTTCTTAATAAGATGAATTTGAATCTTGGATTGATTAAATCATAATCCTGAGCATGAGGTGTTTATCTCTGAGTAAATGATTTTAAAATGGATTTGGCCAGTGCGGATGAGGCTTAATGCCGTGCGGATTTATCTCATGATGTCATCCTTGCTCTGAAAAATATAATCTAAGTTTTAAGGTGTAAAAATGTCGCAGAAATGTTTGGTGGTGATCGTCACCTACAACAGCCAAAAACATATTCAGTGGGTGCTGGACGGGTTAGAGTCATCACAAAATGACATCGTCGTTAGAATTATTGATTCAGGTTCAACGAACAGCGATTATCTGGATGCAATACAGAGTAAGCACCGGTTGGATGTGGTGAAAACCAACAATGTGGGTTTTGTGGCCGGTAACAACCAGGCCATGTTCGATGCCGCCTCTTATGACTGGGTACTGCTGCTTAATCCTGATGCCCATATTGAAGGGACAAACCTGGATCGCCTGTTATCCTTTGCCGCGACGAAAGAGCAGGAACAGGTGGGATTATTTTCCGTACCCCTGATCCGTTTTAATATCGATGAGAAAAAGCCGCTGCCAATTTTTGACTCCGTAGGGATTGCCTGCAGCCCGGTTGGACGCTGGTATGACATCGATGCCAACCAGCCGGTATCGACGCTGGATAAACAACCTACGGCGGTTGACGCGGTGTGCGGCGCATTTATGCTGCTGCGCGTGCCGGCTTTGCTGCAGTGCCGTGATAAGCAGGGCAAGGTTGGTTTTGAAAGCTCCTACTACATGTATAAAGAAGATATTGAACTGTCTCTGCGTTTGAAGCGGCAGGGATGGGGCGTGTCTGTTTATAACGATGTGACGGCGTATCACTGCCGCGGATGGAACGGCGAACGTAAGGATGTGCCTTATTGGGCGCGTTGGCATTCGGCCATTAATGATGTTGACGTCGCCTGGCGTTATAAATGGCGGGCGTTGCCGTATGCATTGGCCAAGCTTGCCTGGGTCAAATTTGTTGAGAAAAAATAAATAAATCCATTGATATCATGTTTGATAACCTTGGCAAGCTAATGCTTGGTGCGGTAGCTGTGATATGACCATACATATCCATGACAAAGGCTATTTTTGTTTATGCCAAGATTATTTATTGAAAATAATCGCAAGGAAACCGACCTTGAATTTACGCGCAGCGTAAATTCAAGATGGGAATATTACAGGTCATAAAATCACTATGAGTCTACGCGAGAAAACGGTCCGAGGGGCTAAGTGGTCCGCCATTTCAACGGTAATCATTATCGGTCTGAGCTTTTTGCAGATGACATTGTTATCGCGAATGATTGACCGCAGCGAGTTTGGTTTATTAACCATCGCGATGGTTGTTATTGCTTTGGCTGATACGATTTCCGATTTCGGGATCTCTAACTCAATCGTTCAGAAAAAAGACATTACCAATACCCAGCTTACCACGCTGTATTGGCTGAATGTGGGCATCGGTTTTACGGTCAGCGCAGCGACATTTCTCCTGAGCGGCGTGATTGCCAATGCGCTGCATGCGCCTGGGCTGGAGCCGTTGGTGCAACTCATCTCCGTCGCCTTTTTACTGATTCCCCACGGGCAGCAGTTCCGTGCCCTGATGCAAAAAGAGCTTAACTTTGCCAGTATCGGTAAAATCGAGTCGTTCTCTTATCTGCTGGGATTTGTGGCGACGCTGGCGCTTGCCACCGTTTACCCATTCGCTATCGTGGCGATTTACGGCTATTTGATTAATGCCTCCGTCAGAACCCTGTTGTTCGCCTATGCCGGGAGAAAAATTTATCGTCCCAGCCTGCGTTTCGCGTTTTCTGAGATCAGATCCAACGTTAAATTCGGCGCCTATTTAACTGCGGACAGTTTGGTAAACTTTATTAATACCAACGTGTCAACGGCTATTCTGGCGCGGAGTCTGGGAACGATCGTTACCGGTGGTTATAATTTGGCCTATAATGTCGCCGTTATGCCTCCAACCAAGCTGAACCCGATCATCACGCGGGTATTGTTTCCTGCGTTTGCCAAGATTCAGGATGATAGCGCCAAACTTAAGGACTCGTTCTATAAATTGCTTTCCCTGGTGGGGATTATTAATTTCCCCGCGCTGCTGGGATTGATGGTGGTTTCACATAATTTTGTACTGTTTGTCTTCGGCGAGCGTTGGGAGTTTATTACGCCGATATTGCAAATTCTGTGCGTCGTGGGCCTGCTGCGCTCTATTGGTAACCCGATTGGCTCATTGCTGATGGCGAAGGCCCGTGTTGATATTAGTTTTAAGTTTAACGTTTTTAAAACGTTACTGTTTATTCCTAGTATGATGCTTGGCGTTAAGCTCGGCGGGGCGATTGGCGTCGCCTTGGCATTCCTGACCGTGCAGGCCATTAATACCTACCTGAGTTATTTTATCCTGATAAAACCAGTGCTTGGAGAAAGTTATCGCCAATATATTAATAGTTTATGGTTGCCGTTTAAATTAACCATACCTACGGTGGTGGTAAGTTGGTGTATTGGCTACTTTATGCCTGAGACAGTATCAACGGTTGTAACGTTATTTTCGCAAATACTGTTTGGTCTTTTTGCTTTTGCTATGGTCATTTATTTCAGTAAAGCACCGCTAATTAATGAGGTGAAGTTACAACTGATCAAAAGCGAAAAATTACGTAAAATATTTAGAGTGGAATGCTAAAGATGGAAAGAATGCAAGTTTTGAAAGACAATTTGTCTGTTATTGAGAAGGTGGTTCCTCGCGGTAGCGAAATTATTTATCTAGACTATCCATTGCATTTGAACGTTGGTGACCTATTAATCCTTAAGGGCGCAGAGCAGTTCTTCAAGGAAAATGACTATAAGGTCATCACGCGCCACTCCGACCATACCAGCATGAGTTTTGTCGAGAAAACCGACTCAATTCCTGAACATGTGGTGATTGTACTGCACGGCGGCGGTAACTTTGGCGATCTTTACCCTGCCCATCAGCGGTTGCGTGAAGCCGTGGTGAAAAAGTACCGGAACAATCAGGTCGTGATCTTGCCGCAGACCGTCCACTTTAAAGACAAAGCTAATCTGCTTAAGTCCGGCGCAATCTTCAAACAGCATCCGAACCTGACCATCTTCTGTCGCGATACCAACAGCGAAGCGATTCTGAAAGAGCATTTTTGCGACAACGTCTTCCTTTGCCCGGATATGGCGCAATCGCTGTGGAACGTTTTCCCGCAGCAGAAAAGCGGTGATATCAAGCAAAAGGCGATGTGGATGATCCGTCGCGATATTGAAAAAACGGATCTGTCCGCGCTGGGCGCAGAAGCCGATCCTAACAATTTTGTCGACTGGCATGATATCTGCACCGATGCCGATCGCCGCTTTATGAAGTTTATGCACCTGTTTGAAAAATTGAACCGCAAGATCCCGGGTAATTTATTCCCGACCAACAGCATGTGGTATCAATATACCGATAAGTTGGTGGACCGCGTTAACCAACGTTTTATGTCGCATGACTCGGTGATTACCTCACGTATGCACGGCCATATCCTGTGCTGCCTGCTGAAAATGAATACTCAGCTGATTGATAACTCCTACGGTAAAAACTCGGGGTACTATGAATCCTGGACCAAAGGCGTGCCTGGCTGTGAGTTGGTTAAATTATGACAGTAGCAAACGAGCAGGTTAAAATCTCCGTCGTTATACCGGTATATAACGTCAAAAAATACGTGCAGGAAGCGGTGGACTCCATCCTGGCGCAAACCGTCGCGCCGTACGAAGTGATCATTATTGATGACGGCGCTACCGACGGCTCGGGTGAGCTGTTGGATGAACTGTACGGTCACCTTGAGAACGTAAAAATTGTTCATACCACTAACCATGGGTTGGGCGAAGCGCGTAATGAAGGGAGTCGTCATGTTACCGGGGAGTTCACCTATTATTTTGATTCGGATGATGTTGCGGTGCCAACGCTGTTGGAAACCTTTTTAAATACCTATCGCAGCCATCCCGATCTGGATATTTTCTGCTTCTCGGCCAATTCATTTTTCGACTCGGCGCCGACGGTACAGCAGCCGCTGCCATTTTATAACCGGAAAATGGACAGGGTATTCCCTGATGCAATTTCGGCGTTTAATACCATGTCCGGCTATGGCTCTTTCTACCCGAACGCCTGGATGTATATTTTTCGCTCAGCGCTGATTACGGAGAATAACATTTGGTTTAAACCGATCATCCATGAAGATGAAGAGTTTACGCCACGCTTATTCTTTAAGGCCGGAAAAGTTGCCGTTTCCCGCGCTATCTTGTTCAAACGCAGGGTTCGCGCCGGTTCGATTATGCAAACCAATCGCGGTGAGCGTAACGTCGTTGGGTATATTGCGGGGATTAAAGCGCTGGAACAATTGCGGGACAATGCCAGCGATGCCAAAAATCGCAAACATCTCAGCGATCGGATTTCTATCAACATTATCTCGATTCTTAACATTGTTAAAAATGACAAGGTGACGTTGAGCGCCGATGTTGCAAAACAGTTTAATGAGTTGAAAAGGCGGAACACGTCGCTGGCTGTGACGTTGGCGGATAACTGTCCGCGTCTCTACAAGCTGACATCGTTCGTCAAGCGCCGAATAAATAGAATTATCTACGCTTAAATGCGCAACGGAGTGGCCCCGGTTAAGGTTTTACCTTTCGGGGCCATTTGAGATATGGACATTTTCAACGTGATGGACCTTTGGGGGAGTGCTGTGATTACGGTAAACAAATTTTCGGAGAGGTGATATGAGATTGTACCCCACTGCAGGTAGGAACGTGCTGAGTTTGTCCTGTCTATGTATTGCATTGACCTCGGCGTCTGCCTATGCAGCGCCGGATACGGCGATGTATTACACGGAAATGAAGAAAACCCGCGAGGATTTGAGCGATAATTCATCAAAGTATGTGTACGACAAGTTGATGAAGCGCAAACTCTCCCAGGCTTCTGCGGATGATGGTGTAGATTTCGGTCTGCACGGGATGGAGATTCCGGCGGTAAAATCAACCGGCGATCGGGCAAAAATTGAGAAGGCGTATGAACTGTTATCACGCGTCGGAGTGAACAGTTTGCGCAGTGCCGAGACCGCCTGGCATCGGGTGGCGGATAAAAACGGCAACCCCACCAATTTTACCGAGGTGGATTTTCAGCTCAAAATGGCGAAAAAATATGGCATGAGCCATTTATT
The DNA here is from genome assembly GCA_901472405.1 of Serratia rubidaea. Lineage (GTDB taxonomy): Bacteria > Pseudomonadota > Gammaproteobacteria > Enterobacterales > Enterobacteriaceae > Serratia_B > Serratia_B rubidaea. The sequence continues at coordinate 1,593,933 of LR590463.1, forward strand.
CCTGTTTGGTTACCCTCCGGCCCAGTTTACGGTTGCTCATAATAAACTATCCGGCGTAGATCCGAAATATTATGGGAAATACAGAAATTACCTCGATGTGACGTTAAAGCACTTGGCGGGCTATAACGTTAAATATGCCGAGTTAGGTAATGAAGTTGACGCGCCAAGCATATGGTGGATGAAATCGACGCCGGGTATGTATGTCAAAGAGATGAAAATGCTCAAGGAGCAGATACAGAAGTCCGGACAAGATATTAAAACCGTGGCTTTTGCGGCAACATATTCGCGCTCGCCGATCAAAGGTGGTTTTAGCGGCGGTCGGCGCTTTGTTGATGAAAGCTTTAAATTAGGTATCGATAAATACGCAGATGCTTATTCAATGCACCACTTTGTGTTTGGTGCGGATGATTTGCCGGGATACATGCGTTCCGTTATGGCGAAGTATGGCGTAAAAGGCAAGCCATTATTAGATACGGAGCAGCTTGATACCAACTCCTCCGGACGCTATCAGTCAAATCCTTATGATTTGATTAAACTATTCGCTCGCGGTTTTTATGTCTACGATATGAAGCGCGTTGATTACTTCTTGGCGAAAGATCGCTATATCAACAATAAGCTTTATTATTTTGGCTTGTTTGACGACAACTGGCAGCCAAAAATTCGCCTGTTGGCCTATGCGATGGCGGTTGACGCCATGAAAGGGAAGCATCTGTTGTATATGGCTAACCCGGCAAAAGATGTTGAAGCTTACGTACTGCAATCAAATCGTAACAATACCGATAAAAAATACACCATCCTGATGTGGAAGAATCCGCCGAAGCATGCGAAGGTACAACCGGTCACCGTTACGGGTATTAAAGGCGACGTGACGATTGAACACTGGAACCTTGACATTGAGAAGAAAGGGGACATTTCGAAAGGCATCAGTCTGGATGATAAGCCGATAGCCATTTACACCAATGAAAAACCTGATTGGAAAACGGTGAAGGGGCAATATTTCTCTTCAAACCTGCCACAGATGGCGGCGAGTTATGCTCCGATGCCTAATGACAAATAAACCATATGGTTTTATTTTCTTTCATAGCTTATAAAAGTCGTTTTTTTTATTGTTAGTCCTTGATAGGCAGAGTTTTTACTCTGCCTATTTTTTATTCTTTTCCCGGATAAAACATATGGAAAGTGTTTTTTTATTCACCAGTTTTACCTTTGGCACCAATCATTAAGGTGTAAATCTTTATTTTTAAAATTTTTCCTTCCTGAAACCTTGCCATATCCCGATCCCTCTACCATAGTTAATCTCAGTTCTTGCACACTGCGCTGCCTGGTTATTTGATAACCGGGTCACGTAGTGTCGTCAGTTAAACTACCAACCATAACCGTAGTTTGTAAGAGGGATTAGTGTGACCCCAACGTTACCCTATAATGAGATAGCTGCTGTAATACGTGCGCGTAGCAAGGTGTTCTGGACCATTGGCATATTCACTGCATTAATCAACTTACTGATGTTGGTGCCTTCGATCTATATGCTGCAGGTCTATGACCGTGCGTTGCCTTCCCGTAACGAAATTACGTTGTTAATGCTGACGCTGATTATGTTATCCATGTTTGGCGTAATGGCATTACTGGAGTACGTGCGCAGCATGGTGGTCATACGTATCGGCAGCCAGTTGGACATGCAGCTGAATACGCGAATTTATACCGCAGCGTTTGAGTCTAATCTGAAAAATGGCTCCTCGGATGCCGGGCAAATGCTGAATGATTTAACCACCTTACGGCAATTTCTTACCGGCAGCGCGCTCTTCGCCTTCTTTGATGCCCCCTGGTTCCCCATCTACCTCCTCGTCATCTTCCTGTTTAATCCATGGTTGGGTTTATTTGCGCTGGTTGGCTCGCTGTTGCTGATTGCGCTTGCCATCATGAACGAAGTGCTGTCCCGCAAGCCGTTGGGGGAGGCCAGCAAGCTGTCGATCATGTCCGGCAATCTGGCGAGCACCAATTTGCGTAACGCTGAGGTGATTGAAGCGCTCGGGATGTTGCCGAATCTGAAGCGTCGCTGGTTCGGCCTGCATCAGCGTTTTCTGAATAATCAGCGTATCGCCAGCGAGCGTTCGGCGCGGGTGACGTCGATCACCAAGTTTGTGCGTCTCTCCCTGCAGTCTCTGGTGCTGGGGCTGGGCGGCTGGCTGGCGATTGACGGGCATATTACGCCCGGCATGATGATCGCCGGCTCCATTCTGATGGGGCGGACGCTGGCGCCGATTGAACAGGTGATTAACGTCTGGAAAAGTTACAGCTCGGCCAAGCTTTCCTATAACCGTCTGGTGCAACTGCTGGACGCCCACCCGCAACGCGGCGAGGGGATGTCATTGCCGCGTCCGGTTGGCGAGCTGTCCGTGGAGAATGTTACCGCTGCGCCTCCAGGGTCGCAGGTGCCCGCCGTGTTGCATAACGTGAGCTTTGCGCTGCAGGCGGGGGATGTGTTGGGCATCATCGGGCCGAGCGCCTCCGGTAAATCGACGCTGGCGCGCCTGTTGGTCGGCATCTGGCCGGTCTCTTCCGGCATTGTACGGCTTGACGGCGCGGATATTTAATCAGTGGAACAAGGATGAACTGGGGCCGCATATCGGCTACCTGCCGCAAGATATTGAGCTGTTTGCCGGCACCATTGCCGAAAATATTGCCCGCTTTAACGAGGTGGATGCCGAGAAAGTCCTGGAGGCGGCCAAACTGGCCGGCGTACACGACATGATCCTGCGTTTCCGAAAGGCTACGATTCCATCATCGGCAATGGCGGTGCAGGGTTGTCCGGCGGCCAGAAGCAGAGGATCGGTCTGGCGCGCGCGCTGTATGGCGAACCGTCGCTTGTGGTGCTCGATGAGCCGAACTCCAACCTGGATGACGTGGGGGAACGTGCCCTTAACCACGCCATTCAGACGCTGCATCAGCGTAAAACCACCGTAGTGTTAATTACCCACCGTACCAATTTGCTCTCAATGACCAATAAATTGCTGTTGCTGACTAACGGTCAGGTTAATGCCTTTGGCGGCACCCAGCAGGTGATCCAGGCGATTTCTCAGGCGCAAAAATCACCGGTGCAGCAGAACGTCCAGGCGGTTAACGGCGAACTCGAGCAAGAAAATACGGCAAAAACACAAACTCATTAAAATTGGTGTGCATGCCGGCAGCGGCCGGATGCGTTTGAAGGAGTGGTAATGTCTACGCAAATAAATGAGGCAGGGAGAGCGCCTAACGGTCTGCTTCCCCTGGATGAACGGCGCTACACCCGTATGGGGTGGATGGTCATTCTGATTGGGGTGGTGGGTTTTTTAGCCTGGGCAGCGTTGGCGCCGCTGGATAAAGGGGTGGCTTCTTCGGTTCGGTGATCGTTTCCGGCAACCGAAAAACGGTACAGGCGCGGCAGCGGCATCATTAAAAATATTCTGGTGAGCGAAGGGGAAAAGGTCAAAGCCGGCCAGGTGCTGGTGAAACTCAGCCAGACGCAGGCGCAGGCACAGGTCGATTCCTTACGCGATCAATATTACACCACGTTGGCGTCGGTAGGGCGGCTGCTGGCCGAACGGGATGGCCATGAGAACGTCACTTTCTCGCCGGTACTGAAGGCGGTGCAAAACGATCCGCGGGTGGCCGAGATTCTGGCACTGCAGCAGCAGCTGTTCACCTCCCGTCGTCAGGGGCTGAAGAGCGAAATCGACGGGTATAAGCAGTCGATGGATGGCATCCGCTTCCAGCTGAAAGGATCGAAGGATTCGCTGGTCAATAAGCGCATTCAGCTTTCCACCCTGCGCGAACAGATGAACAGCATGAAGTCGCTGGCGGCCGACGGCTATTTACCGCGTAATCGCTATCTGGAAATTCAACGCCAGTTTGCCGAAGTGAACGGCGGTATCGATGAAACGCTGGGGCGCATCGGCCAGTTGGAAAAACAGCTGCTGGAGTCGCAGCAGAAAATTGACCAGCGCCTGGCCGATTATCAGCGGGAGGTCAGAACACAGCTGGCGCAGTCACAGATGGATACCAGCGAATATCGCAACAAGCTGCAAATGGCGGACTTCGATCTGGGCAACACCGAGATCACCGCGCCGGTAACGGGCACGGTCGTGGGGCTGAATATCTTCACCCAGGGCGGCGTTGTGGCGGCGGGCGATCATCTGCTGGATGTGGTGCCCAGTCAGGCGACGCTGGTTGTCGATGCCCGTCTGAAGGTGGATCTGATCGATAAAGTGTATAACGGCCTGCCGGTTGACCTGATGTTCACGGCATTTAATCAAAATAAAACGCCGAAAATTCCCGGCACGGTGACGCTGATTTCCGCTGACCGTCTGGTGGATAAAGCCAATGGCGAACCTTACTACCAGATGCAGGCAACGGTGACGCCGGAAGGCATGAAGCTGCTGAACACCGAAGAGATCAGGCCTGGTATGCCGGTAGAAGTGTTTGTGAAAACGGGGTCTCGCTCTCTGTTGAGCTATCTGTTCAAACCTATTTTGGATCGCGCTCATACTTCATTGACTGAGGAATAATTTTGATTCGATTTCCATGGAAGGCGGTCGGCCTGGCGGCCGGCCCCTTATTACTGGCGATGTCTGCGCCAGCCCATGCATTGGGAATATTAGACGCCTATGCGTTAGCGCTTGAGAAGGACCCGACCTATCAGGCGGCATTGAAGGAGAAACAGGCCGGAGACGAGAACGAAAAGATCGGCCGGGCCGGGCTGCTGCCGCAGGTGTCGTTGAGCTATCAAAATGCGCCTCGTAACTGGCAGACGCAAAAGTATCAGCAGTCGGATATTTTTGGCCGGGTGTCAGATGTCACCAAGCGTCAGCAGTACCGCAGTTATGCCGGCTCGGTTACCCTGACGCAGGCGCTGTTCGACTATGAGGCCTACGCGCGCTACAAGGCCGGCATTGCGCAGACGTTGGTATCGGATGAACGCTACCGCGGCAAGCTGTTCGATCTGGCGGTCAGGGTTATCTCGGCGTATGTGGAAGTGGCGTACGCCAAGGATCAGATTGCGTTGGCGGTGGCGCAGAAGAATGCCTATCAGGAGCAACTGGCGTTAAACGATCGCTTGCTTGCCGCCGGTGAGGGCACGGTAACCGACCTGTCTGAAACCCAGGCGCGTTACAGCCTGGCGGTGGCGCAGGAGATTGAAGCGCGCGATGCGCTGGACTCCGCCCAGCGGGATTTGGAAGTGATTATCGGCGTACCGTTGGAACAGCTGGACAGTCTGCAAATTCTTAAACCCGGCAAGTTCAACGTGGTTCCCCTGAGCCCGTCAAAATTTGAGGACTGGCAGAAGCTGGCGCTGAAGAATAATCCCGAGCTGGCGGCGTCGCGCCATGGCGTCGAGGCGGCCAAGTATGACGTGGAGCGTAATCGCGCCGGCTTTATGCCGCAGGTGCAGCTGTATGCATCGCATTCGGAAAATGACTCCAGCAGCGATAACACCATCAACCAAAAATACCGCACTGACAGTATCGGCCTGCGTGTCAGCATGTCGCTTTACTCCGGCGGCGGGGTTGCGGCCTCGACGCGTCAGGCGGCGGCCCGCTATGGGCAGGCGATGTATGAGATGGATGCGCAGGTGGGGACAACACTTAATGATCTGCGTAAGCAATACAATCTGTGTATCAGCAGCCGTGCGAAGCTGGCGGCCTACGAGCTGGCGGTGAAGTCGGCCACCACGCAGGTTGAAGCCACGCGCAAAAGCGTGCTGGCCGGGCAGCGCGTCAACGTTGACGTTCTGAACGCCGAACAGCAGCTGTACTCCGCCCAGCGCGATCTCGCCTCGGCAAAATATACCTACATCAAGTCCTGGATTTCGCTGTTGAGCGATTCTGGCACCTTCGATGAGAAAGATATCAAGCGCATTGCGCAGTACTTTACCTACCAGTCCTAATCCCTATCCGAATGGCCAGGCGAACCTTGATCTGGTCATTCGGTCTTATCTGAAAACTTTCCCGAGTCACGGTATAAAAGGTTATAGTAATGGCCGATTTCAAACGTGGTTTGCTGTTAAAAGAGTTTATCGGGTGTAAAGTAGCAGCCGTACACCTATAGTTTGGCGTTGTTAAGCAGCGCATATTAAGGAGCGATTATGGCGATTTTGGTTACCGGTGGTGCAGGTTACATTGGTTCGCACACGGTTTTGGCACTGCTTGAGCGGGGGGAAGAGGTTGTTGTCCTAGACAATCTGTCCAATTCATCAGAAGAGTCCTTGCATCGTGTCGAACAACTGACCGGCAAGAGCGCTGTGTTCTATCAAGGTGATATTCTTGATGAACAATGCCTCAAACGTATCTTCGATGCCCATCAAATCACCTCCGTTATCCATTTCGCCGGCCTGAAAGCTGTCGGCGAGTCGACGCGCAAACCGTTAGAGTACTATCAGAACAACGTAGCCGGCACTTTGGTGCTGCTGCAGGCGATGCGAGACGCCGGCGTACGCCAGTTTATTTTCAGCTCCTCGGCAACGGTGTATGGTACCCCTGAACACACTCCTCTGGTCGAGACCTCGCGCGTGGGGGGGACAACTAACCCATACGGCACCTCGAAACTGATGGTTGAACAGATCCTGCAAGATTTCGCCGCAGCAGAGCCTCAGTTCGCGATCACGGCATTGCGCTATTTCAACCCTGTCGGCGCCCATGAGTCTGGCATGATTGGCGAAGATCCTAACGGGATCCCCAATAATCTTTTACCTTATATTGCTCAGGTCGCCATTGGCAAATTGGAGCAACTGTCTGTCTTTGGTGATGACTACCCCACCGCAGACGGAACCGGCGTACGTGATTATATTCATGTTATGGATCTGGCCGAGGGGCATCTCAAGGCTATCGACCATATTACCGAAGGGTTCACCGTATACAATTTAGGCACGGGGAAAGGCTATTCGGTATTGGAAATGGTTGCCGCATTTGAAGAGGCATCAGGACGAAAAGTAGCTTACCAGATTGTCCCTCGCCGCCCTGGCGACATTGCCGAATGCTGGTCTGACCCTGCACTGGCTGCTGAAAAGTTAGATTGGCGCGCCAAACGCAACCTTGATGAAATGATGCATGACGCCTGGAATTGGCAAAAAAAATAATCCTCAGGGTTATAAAAAATAACAGCGATTAAAAAAGCCAGCATTGCTGGCTTTTTTAGGTCTCTCAATCTTTGAATGTCTACCGTAAGTCCAGGATTTCCAGTAAGCGCGAGTTGACCTTTTCAGCATCGAAATTACTTTGTGCGATCTGATAGCTGGCCTGGCCCATCTCAATAATTTTTTGTGGGTTTTCTATAAAGCTGATCATCTTCTCAACCAAGGCATCAGAGGACCAGCGTTCGACTAAAAAGCCGTTCACACCTTGTACTACCGTTTGGCGGCAGCCGGGAACATCGCTGCTGAGTACGGCGCGTCCCATGGCCATTGCTTCTTGCGTACTGCGCGGCAACCCTTCGCGGTAAGAGGGCAGTACGAATACGCTGGCTTTAGCTATCCATGAGGGGACATCATTTACATGGCCCGGGTAATTAATTACGTCATCTTTGATCAGTTGGGCCAGGTGCTGTTCCGTGAGACTGCCCGGGTTATGCGTATCCACCGCGCCTAACATGTAGAATTGAACGTCAGGGTAACGTTGCTTTACTTTTTTTGCTGCGGTTACATATTCATAAACGCCTTTTTCGACTAACAGGCGGGCAATGAAGATAAAGGAAACGGGGTCTACGGGCGGCACAGAAAAAGGATAGTCTGCTAAATTTAGCCCGATCCCGCCTAAAACATGCACCTTTTTAACTTTGACGCCTGATTTTTCCATCAAATCATGGCGATCGTCCGGATTTAAAACGATCAATGCGTCAAGTTTAGGGAAGGCAAAGCGATACAGCGCGATCTGGATTTTCTTCAGCAGTTTTACCTTCAGGCTGACGCCTTCCGGTTTCTCGGTAAATAGATAGCCCAGTCCTTCAAGCATCGCATAGCGTTTTTTGACGCCGGCCAGTGATGCCGCCAGCGTACCGAAGATACAAGGCTTGGAAAAATAGGAAAAGACAAGGTCGGGATTGAGCTCTTTAAGGAGTTTGCTCAGCGCAATGGTGTCAATAATATCACGTATCGGGTTCAACCCGGTACGACTGAAACGATAATCTACCGGGATTGCACCTAACGCTTTAACCTGGGCGCGCGTGGTCGCATCATAATTCAGGGCTAATGCATACACCGTATGCCCCTGCTGATGAAGAGACTTGATCATATCGGCACGGAAGCCGACAACGCAGTTTGCTGTGGTGCCTATCAATACGATTTTCATTTAAAACCTTATACCTAGCTCACTGAATTATTTATTTTTTTTGTTTAATTCTGTGTAAATGTTTTCCCACTGGGTCACTATCTGGTTGAGAGAGAAGTTTTCCTGAATTTTTTTTCTCGCCCTGCAACCCATATCATAGCGGCTGGCTGGCGGCATTGCTTCAATCATTGCTAAAGCATTTGCCAGCGCCTGGGGATCTTTAATAGGAACAAGGAGACCTGCGGAACCATCGCTGCCAACAATTTCCCCAGGTCCGCCGCTGTCCGTTACAACCACGGGAAGCTGCGACGCCATGGCTTCGGCAACGACCAGTCCGTAGCCTTCCCACTCGGAAGACAGGACAAACCCGTCGACCTGCCGGTACAACTCGTCGATATCATGACGCACCCCCAAAAATTCTACGCGGTTTTCCAAACCTAACTGGCTAACCTGCTCTTGCAATTGAGGTAATAAAGGCCCTTGTCCCGCAATCAGTAACCGGCTGTCGGGCAACAGACTAAACGCCGTCAGCATGGTGGGGTAATCTTTTTGTTCCATTAATCTGCCAACGGCCAGCCAGCGGAACGGTTTTGCCGGCGTGCGGGGCGCATCATCAGCATGAAATTTTTCCGTATCAATACCGTTAAAAATGGTTTGGGTATTGTGACGCGGGAAAACTTTTTCCTCAGTAAAGCGGCGAGTTGCCGCTGCACTGATGGTGGTATTCAGCTTGCTGAGAGGGTTGGTCAGCCGATAGGCCCAGTCGCGCAGCTTACCGCCCTCTCGTGTGTTATGGGCAGTGCTGATAACGTGCAGCCCGGGAATGAATAAACGTGCTAAACGCGCGATGATATTGGCATGCACCATATGGCCGTGCAGGATATCCGGCGGTGACTGGCGCAGCATTTTTTTCAGCCGCCAAAGCGCCTGCGGCAGTTGTAATCCGGAGGTCATATCCAATGAATGTACGGGAATGCCGGCTGATTCCAGGCGTTCTGTAAATGCGCGCGGCGGCGTCATCGAAATCAGCCTGACCTGGTGCCCGCGCTGAACCAAACGCTCGAGCAGGGCGACAACCTGAAATTCTGCGCCGCCGATATCCAGACCGGTAATCACGTAATCTATACGCATGTCATTCTCATCCTTGCCGTTGGCGGTAAAACAAAAATAGCTTTTTAATCAACGGCTGCGGAAGCCAGCTGACTAACCAGAGCGCCGATTTCATTTTCTCTCCCAGCGGCGCCGTTGTTAAGTAGCTGCGTGCGGAACGACACTGGTTATTGAGCATGCTATAGGTGATTCTGGCCAGACATACTCGTTGATACTCCGTTGGGTAGGCGGTCTGTAACTGAGCGCCAAATTCGGCCAGCGTGATTTCTGCGAGCTGCTGATGGTCAGCGGCTTTCTTGATTTGCGAAGAGAAGTGGGTTAGCCGCTCCTGGGCATCATCATAGAGCGTAACCAAAATTTTAGAGAAGGTCGGGGATGCCGTAATCCATCGCCAGTTTCCACCAGAGAATATGTTCCCCGCCGGCCCGGTTGTTTGGATAACTCAGCATTGTCTGCAGAAAAACACGCCGATTAAAGATCGGTGCGAAGTCTCCGGTGATGCTTCCGCTCAGATAGTCATCGAAAGTAATGACGCGGTCATCGCCGGAAAGTTTGCCGTTTGTGCGAGCAAATTGCATAACCGGGTACTGCTGCAACTCAGGATCGGTCAAGTGGGACATCAAATGGGAAACCGCATCCGGCTCTAGCGTATCGTCATCATCAAGCATTAAGACCCAGGTAGAGTGAGCCAGGTTGAGTCCCTGCATGCGTGCCGGCCCCGGGCCGCCATTCACCGGCATGCGGTAGGTAACAACGTCCGTTTCCATAAATTTGGGAAGAGGGCACGGTGATGCATCATCAACAACGATGATTTCAATGTTGAAGTCGTCGCGACGCTGCTGAGCGACAGACGCTACCGCACGTTGGACAAGCTCCGGACGGTTATAAGTTGTGATGACTACGCTCAGATTAAACTGACTCAAGCTGGCTCCCATTATTAGAGGAAATATCAAACTAACTATTTGTTTTTATTTATAAAAAATATCATCAGTAGTACGAACATGGTGATTTCTGCACTCAGGAACGCAATCGTCATTCCCAGCCCGCCAAGCGTCGGAACTAACAGGAAGGCCAGCAGGCAGATCATCATGATATTCACCATCATGACTCGACTTGCAACACGCTCCTTGCCTATCGGGATAAACCAGAGGATGGCGAGCGCCATACTGCAGATTCGTAGCGGGACAATCCACACCAGAATTCTTAATAGTTCAATGGCATCCTGATAGCCTGGACCAAAGACGATATTCACTACCCAAGGAGCCAGCCAGACGGTCAGTAAGGCAAAAATAAGCGTCATGGCCGCCAAAGCCAAAAGGGTCAGACCAACAATTCTCTTGGCCGCATGTTTGGAATCCGACTGTACCTTTACCAGATGGGGGAACGCGGCATTCAGCACCGGTGCCGCCAGGCCGCTGGCAGCCCGCACGAGTTTTTCTGCCGGTACAAAAGCACCGACGGCGCGCGCGCCACCTAACAATCCCAGCAAGGTAGAGGCTATCGACCCCATGATGCTTTGCGCACCTTTATAAAGGAAAAGCTCCCAGCTTTCCTTTATAACCTGTTTTGCTCCCGATAAGCTCACCGGAGCAAGGCCTGTCTTGCGGATCATTAATAGCGTCGGTACTAATGTATTAATGATTCCAACGGTTGCCTGAATGGTTAACACGCGTTGCGCATGTTGCGGGGCGGCAACCAGTATGACGGTGAGCAGGAGCCCGGTGCTGCGTAAAGCCAGGTCGAGCAATGCCGGGAAGATAAGCCTTTCAATGCCGACATAATACCAGAGAGGCGTGAAGCCGAAGGCCAGGATGAAAAGAGAGATCCACAGTAGCCAGTGCGAAGGTATAGCGGTGGCCCCAACGCCAGAAAACATCAGCAGGGCGACAGCGATACTCACCACCAGGCTGAGAAACAGCTTGGCAGTGAGGACATTGGTCACCAGTTGCGCGATTTGACGCGGTTGATCCTTTATTTTTACCAGGCTGCGCGCTGCGCTGAAATTGAAACCGAACTCAACGAACACGGAGGCGGTCAAGGCGATGCCCAAGGCATAGAGCACCTGGCCATAGCTTTGTTGGCCAAGCGCCCGCGCCAACACGGGCAGCTCAATCAGGGGAATAAACAATCCCCCGATTTGCGCCAGCATTAACCAGAACGTATTACTTGCGATGCGTGACATGAGTCATAACCAGCGTCATCGCGACCAGTACGATACCCCATTCGGTCAGCTCGTTACTTAACGGGTGGAAACATCCCATCATGGTAAACAAGGCCAGGGCCGAGAGAGGAGCGAGCATCAGCTCAAAGCGCTCGATAAATGTTTCACGAGCTGCAAAAACAAATTTTAGGCCGGCACACAGCGGAGCCAGAATAATCAACAGGTAGCCGATAAAGGAAAGCACGCCCTCATCCGCCAGGAGCTGTACATAAGTCATATGTATCACGCTGGTGACATCATTATCGGCCACCCGAGTTGCGCCAAAGCCTCCGCCCCAAGGGAAAGTCACAACCGCTTTATGCCAACCGGCCTGAATCATCTCCAAACGGGTAGTGTTATCGCCTTTGATCAGACGATCCGCCGTAGCATCCTCTTTTGGCGTAGAGAGTGCTTTTTTTACCGTATCACCAAGGTTATCCATGATGATTTCGGCCGTACTGTCGTTACTCTCTGATGTATCGTTGGATGCCGGCTCATTAACGTCCTTCTTCTCGGTCATTAATTCAACGATCAGCGGGTCATATTTACCCCATACCCAGCCCACCAGCGTTGGCTGCAGCACGGTGAAAGAAAAGAGAGTGATAAGCAGGAAGGACGATATGGCCTTTAATGCCTCTGCCAGGGATTTTGGCGAACAGGGCAACCACCGCCAGCGCGCACCAGACCAGCGCCATCCAAAGCATGGATGTACGGCTGCCGTCGAGCGCCATAATCAAAATTGCGCAGAAGGCTAATAACAGGTTGCGCCAGCTGGTGTTTTTCAGACAACGCCAGGCAATGAAAGGCCATGCATAAGCGCCGGCTTTCCAGATAACGCCCGGCCAGCTGGCTAACCACCCCATACGGCCATCGCCGAGTACCAGCAAATAGTCGGTCTGTCGCAACACGGCGAAAACCAACAGCGGGAGCAGGGAAACGATCAGCGAAACATTCAACGCCTTTTCCAGTAGCGCTGGCGTCAACGGCGAGATCAGCAGCAGTGACAAGAGGACGATAACGAACAGCAGGTATTTTACTACGGTGTATAAGCCTGTACCGTCGTTCATTAAGGCAGCGATAAAGATACCTGCGATAAACAGCACCCAACCGGCCAGCATCCATTTATAGTGTTTCAGGATGCTTAATCGTGTGCTAAGTAATTCCTTGAGAGAACTCTGAGTACTTGTCAATGAGGTTACCGTAGCAACGCCAAGGAGTAATAACAGAATTAGCCAATTAAGGTTGCCGCCGATGTAGACTTTAACAGTGCCCAGCATTGCTAACACAATGAAAAGTAATGTAAAAATACTGGAAATTGAGCGCACTTTCCTATCCCTAATTATTATAAACCGCTGAATTGTACAGTATCTTCAGGGGGTATCAATAGGGCTTTATCTGCATGTCTGTAATATAAGCAATCCTTTTTTTGCTAGGATTATTCCTATAATTTTTATTTTGTAATAATAATCACGTTGTATGTCAGGGTGTTGTTACTCTTTATCTATCGCACCAATCACTACCCACCACCCGCAAACCTGAGTTAACATGTGGGCCACATCACAAAACCTGTTAGCCGAGAGCTGTTAGCAGGGGTACCTTCAGACAGGAGTGACTAAATGTCCAAGCAACAAATCGGCGTTGTCGGCATGGCGGTAATGGGCCGCAATCTGGCACTGAACATCGAGAGCCGTGGCTACACCGTTTCCATCTTCAACCGTTCAGGCGATAAGACTGACGAAGTGATTGCTGAGAACCCAGGCAAAAACCTGGCGCCTTACTACAGCGTTGAAGAGTTTGTTGAATCGCTGGAAAAACCGCGCCGCATTTTGCTGATGGTAAAAGCGGGCGAAGCGACCGATAAGACCATTGCTTCCCTGACTCCGCACCTGGATAAAGGTGATATTCTGATCGATGGCGGCAACACCTACTATCAGGACACCATTCGTCGTAACCGTGAGCTGTCTGACCAGGGCTTCAACTTTATCGGCACCGGCGTTTCCGGTGGTGAAGAGGGCGCGCTGAAAGGGCCTTCCATCATGCCTGGCGGCCAGAAAGAAGCGTACGAGTTGGTTGCCCCTATCCTTGAGAAGATCGCCGCCGTGGCCGAAGGCGAGCCTTGCGTGGCCTACATCGGCGCAGACGGCGCCGGCCACTATGTGAAAATGGTGCACAACGGCATCGAATACGGCGATATGCAGTTGATTGCCGAAGCTTACTCGCTGCTGAAGCAGGCGCTGAACCTGAGCAACGAAGAGCTGGCGGACACCTTCGCCGAGTGGAACAAGGGCGAGCTGAACAGCTACCTGATCGACATCACCAAAGATATCTTCACCAAAAAAGATGAAGAAGGTAAATACCTGGTTGATGTGATCCTGGATGAAGCGGCAAACAAAGGCACCGGCAAGTGGACCAGCCAAAGTTCGCTGGATCTGGGCGAACCGCTGTCGCTGATCACCGAATCCGTCTTCGCACGCTACCTGTCCTCACTGAAAGACCAGCGCGTAGCCGCGTCTAAAGTGCTGACCGGTCCGCAGGTTGCGACCTTCAGCGGTGATAAGGCCGAGTTTATCGAGAAAGTGCGTCGCGCACTGTACCTGGGCAAAATTGTTTCCTACGCGCAGGGCTTCTCTCAGCTGAAAGCGGCATCCAAAGAGAACAACTGGGATCTGAACTACGGTGAAATCGCCAAGATCTTCCGTGCCGGCTGCATCATCCGCGCCCAGTTCCTGCAGAAAATCACCGATGCCTACGCGGAAAACGCCGATATCGCCAACCTGCTGCTGGCACCATACTTCAAGCAGATTGCCGACGATTATCAGCAGGCGCTGCGTGACGTGGTCTCTTATGCGGTGCAGAACGGCATTCCTACGCCAACCTTCTCCGCGGCTATCGCGTACTACGACAGCTACCGTTCTGCGGTACTGCCGGCGAACCTGATCCAGGCTCAGCGTGACTACTTCGGTGCGCATACTTACAAACGTATCGACAAAGAAGGCGTGTTCCATACCGAGTGGATGGAATAAGCGTCGTTCTTGCTGCCGGCGCATTGTGCGCCGGCTGAAAAAAAGCCGCAGCGGTTAACCCCCTGCGGCTTTTTCTTTATCTGGCCTGCGGCAGGCTTATTTCGCGTGACGCTCGCGCAGCCGGCCGATCACCGTGCTCAGATCCAACTGCTGGTCCTGCAGCAGCACCAGCAGGTGATAAATCAGATCCGACGCCTCGTTGGTCAGCTCCTCGCGGTCATTCACGGTTGCCGCCAGCGCGGTCTCCACGCCTTCTTCCCCCACTTTCTGCGCGATGCGCTTGGTGCCGCTGGCGTACAGGCTGGCGGTATATGAACTCTGCGGGTCGGCGTTCTTGCGCGCCGCCAGCAGCTGTTCCAGTTGGTACAGGAAGGTCCAGTCGCTGGCCGCCGGGTGGAAGCAGCTGCTGTTGCCCAGGTGGCAGGTCGGGCCGATAGGCTGCGCCAGAATCAGCAGCGTATCGTTATCGCAGTCCGGCGTGATGCTGACCACGTTGAGGAAATGCCCGGAGCTTTCCCCTTTGGTCCACAGGCGCTGTTTGGTGCGGGAGTAAAAGGTCACCTTGCCGCTGCTCTCGGTGGTGGCCAGCGCTTCCTGGTTCATATAGCCCAGCATCAGCACTTCGCCGGAAACGGCGTGCTGAACGATAACCGGCATCAGGTTATCGGTTTTTTCCCAGTCCAGCCGGGCTTTCTGTTGTTCGGTTAACACACGCGAATCTCCACGCCGTTATCGGCCAGGAACCGTTTCAGTTCGCCGATATTGATAATTTGTTTATGGAATACCGATGCCGCCAGCGCGCCGTCGACGTTGGCGTCGCGGAAGGCTTCCAGGAAGTGGGCCATGGTGCCGGCGCCGCCGGAGGCGATCAACGGCACGTTGCACAGCTCACGCACGCGGCGCAGCTGCTCCAGATCGTAACCGTTGCGTACGCCGTCCTGGTTCATCATGTTGAGCACGATCTCCCCGGCCCCCAGCTTCTGCACTTCCTGCACCCAGTCCAGCGTTTCCCACTGGGTGATGCGGGTGCGGCTTTCATCGCCGGTATACTGGTTGACGTGATATTTACCGCTGTTCTCGTCATACCAGGTGTCGATGCCGACGACGATGCACTGCACGCCAAAGCGATCGGCCAGCCGGCCGATCAGGCTCGGGTCCGCCAGCGCCGGCGAGTTGATGGAGATTTTGTCGGCGCCGAACGACAGGATCTGGCTGGCGTCATCGGCGCTTTTAATCCCGCCGGCGACGCAGAAGGGGATATCGATCACTTCCGCCACGCGCGATACCCAGCTCTTGTCCACCACGCGACCGTCGCTGGAGGCGGTGATATCATAGAATACCAGCTCGTCCGCGCCTTCCTCAGCATAGCGCTGCGCCAGCGGCACGATATCGCCGATGATTTCGTGGTTGCGGAACTGCACGCCTTTCACCACTTGCCCGTCTTTGACGTCCAGGCAGGGAATTATCCGTTTTGCCAGCATGCAATGGCCTCCTCAACGTTAAATTTACCTTCCAGCAGCGCCCGGCCGACGATCACGCCCTCCACGCCGCTGCCGCGCAGCGCCGCGATATCATCCAGCCCGCCGATGCCGCCGGAGGCCTGGAAGGCAACCTGCGGGTAGCGTTGGCTGATTTCCTGATACAGCGCCAC
Source organism: Serratia rubidaea (assembly GCA_901472405.1). GTDB lineage: Bacteria > Pseudomonadota > Gammaproteobacteria > Enterobacterales > Enterobacteriaceae > Serratia_B > Serratia_B rubidaea. Next base: position 1,610,211 of record LR590463.1, read on the forward strand.
GTTAGAGCCGGCCAGCGTGCCATCGCGGGAAATATCGGTGCACAGCACGTGCTTCAGGCCGTAGGGCAGAAACTGTTCAACCACCTGTTCCAGCGTGGCGTCAGAGTTCTCCTGCCAGCCGCTGATCGCCACCTGCTTGGCGCCGGCGTCGTCGATACGCACGTCCAGCGCCAGCACCAGCGCGTCCGCGCCGTAGCGTTCAAACCAGCTCTGCACCAGCGCAGGCTGTTTCACGGCGGTGGAGCCAATCACCACGCGGCTGGCGCCGGCTTCCAGCAGGGACGCCACGTCCTGTTCATGACGTACGCCGCCGCCGACCTGTACCGGCACCGACACGCCGGCTAACAGCTGACGCAGCAGCGGCAGCTGGCGGGCGCCCGGATCTTTCGCTCCGGTGAGATCCACCAGGTGCAGCACCTGCGCGCCCTGTTGCTGATAATCCTGCAGGCGCGGCAGCGGGTCGCTGCCGTAGTCGCGCTGCCGGCCGTAATCGCCCTGATGCAGGCGCACCACCTTGCCGTCGATCAAATCCAATGCGGGGATAATCATGCTGCCTACATCTCCAGAAAGTTTTTCATTAACTGCGCGCCGGCGGCACCAGAACGTTCTGGGTGAAACTGCACGCCGAAGAAGTTGTCTTTTTGTACGGCGGCGGTGAAGGGCGCGCCGTAGTTCGCCTGGGCGATGGTGTTTGGGCATATCGGCATCGCATAGCTGTGGACGAAGTAAAAATAGGCGCCGTCATCGATGCCGCGGAACAGGTGGCTGCCGGCCAGGGCGGAAACCTGGTTCCAGCCCATATGCGGCAGCGGCAGGCCGCCGGCGTCCATCTGCTTCACCTGCGCGTCGATCACCCCAGCGTGGTGATACCGCCGTTCTCTTCGCTGCTGTCCGCCAGCAGCTGCATGCCCAGGCAAATGCCCAGCACCGGCTGGGTGCAGGCTTTGACCAGTTCAATCAGCTCGCGCTGCGCCAGCTGTTCCATCGCCGCCTTGGCGGTGCCGACGCCCGGCAGAAACAGCTTGTCGGCGCGCAGCACGATCTCCGGGTCGCGGCTGACCGCCGGCTGGTAACCCAGCCGCCTGACCGCATAGTTGACCGAAGAGAGGTTGGCGCAGCCGGTATCCAGAATGACCACGTTCATCACAGCACTCCTTTCGAGCTGGGCAGCGTATTGCCGTCCACGCGAATCGCCTGGCGCAGGGTGCGGCCAAAGGCTTTAAACAGGCTCTCGGCCCGGTGGTGATCGTTTTTGCCCTTGGTTTTCAGGTGCAGCGTGCAGCCCATGGTGTAAGAGAGTGAGCTGAAGAAGTGCTCGATCATCTCGGTGCTTAAATCGCCGACGCGCTGATAGTTGAACTCGGCCTTATACTCCAGGTGCGGCCGGCCGGAGATATCCATGGCGCAGCGCGCCAGACACTCGTCCATCGGCAGCATGAAGCCGAAGCGCGCGATGCCGCGCTTGTCGCCCAGCGCCTTGTGCAGCGCTTCGCCCAGCGCCAGCGCGGTATCCTCCACCGTGTGGTGATCGTCAATATACAGATCGCCGTTGACCTGAATATTCATGCGGAAGCCGCCGTGGGTGGCGATCTGATCGAGCATATGATCGAAGAAGCCGACGCCGGTTTTGATCTTGCTGTCGCCTTCGCGATCCAACCAGACGTCTACTTCGATCTGCGTCTCCTTGGTAACGCGGTTAACGTGCGCATGGCGATCGCGCTGGGTCAGCTGGCGGGTAATCGCCGGCCAGTCCAAGGCGCCGCGCTGGTACAGCAGCCCCTGAATGCCCATATTTTCCGCCAGCTGGATGTCGGTCTGGCGGTCGCCGATCACATAGCTGCGTTCGGCGTCGATCGCGCCCGGCTGCAGGTAGCGCGTCACCAGCGCGGTTTTTGGCTTGCGGCAGGCGCAGTTGTCCGCCGGCAGGTGCGGACAGATCAGCACCTCTTCAAAGCGGATCCCCTGCGAGCTGAGGATCTGCATCATCAGGTTGTGCGGCGGATCGAAGGTGTCCTGCGGGAAACTGGCGGTGCCGAGCCCGTCCTGATTGGTGATCATCACCAGGGTATAGCCGGCCGCCTGCAGCGCCAGCAGGGAAGGGATCACCGCCGGTTCCAGCGCCAGTTTATCCAGGCGGTCGACCTGGAAATCTTCAGGGGGTTCGGCGATCAGCGTGCCGTCGCGGTCAATAAACAGATATTTCTGGCTCACAGTGGCTCCTGGCGAGTCGTGGTGGTTCCGGGCAGCGGGCGGAGCGCGTCAATCACGCGCTGGCATTCATCACGGGTGCCTATGGTGATGCGCAGGCAGCCGGAAAGCCCGGGCTGTTTGTTTTGGTCTCGTAAGATAATGCCCTGATCCCACAAGCTTTTAAACACATTGCTGGCGGCGGTGAAGCGCACCAGCAAATAGTTGCTGTCGCTGGCGAACACCTGTTCGACGCAGGCGCACGTTTCCAGCGCCTGCTGCAGCCACAGGCGGTTGGCGGCAATCTCGCCGACGCGCTGGCGCATCAGGCGCAGGCCTTCGGCACTGAGCGCCTGGGCGGCGATATCCGCTACCGGGCTGGAGAGCGGGTAGGGGGCGATCACCTTCAGCAGCAGGGCGATCAGCTCCGGGTTCGCCAGCGTAAAGCCGCAGCGCAGGCCGGCCAGCGCAAAGGCTTTGGACAGGGTGCGCAGGATCGCCAGGTGCGGGTAGTCTGCCAGCCAGCCGGCCACGCTGGCCTGCGGGCAAAACTCGATATAGGCTTCGTCCACCGCCACAATGGCTTTGCCTTTGGCCATCTCCAGCAGCGCGCGCAGCGAATCCGGCTCCAGCAGGTTGCCGGTCGGGTTGTTCGGGCTGCAGACATAGATCAGTTTGACGTTGTCGAGGCTGGCGGCAATCGCCGGCAGGTCGAGCTGCCAGTCGGCTTTGCTCGGTACGGTGCGCCGCTCAACGCCGAAGGTTTCGGCGCTGACGCCGTACATGCCGTAGGTCGGCGGGCAGTATAAAATGGCGTCCTGGCCCGGTTCGCAGAAGGCGCGAATCAGCAGCTCGATGCCCTCATCCGCGCCGCGGCTGACCAGCACCTGCTCCGGGGAGACGCCGGCATACTCGGCGTAGCGGGCAATCACCTGCGCCGGCTGGCACTCCGGGTAACGGTTCAGGTTATCGGCCGCCGGCTGGAAGCTGGGCGCCAGCGGGTATTCGTTGGCGTTGAGCCAGACGTCGCCGCTGCCGCCAAGGCGACGCGCCGACTGGTAGGGTGTCAGGTCGCGCACGTTCTGGCGCGCCAGATTTTCAATGCTCATGCTTGCTCCTTCAGCGCGGCGACGCGCAGGGTCACGGCGTTTTTGTGGGCGATCAGCTGTTCGGCGGCGGCTAGCACCTCAATGGTGGCCGCCAGCCCCATAAAGCCCTGCGGCGACAGTTCCTGCACCGTCATGCGTTTTTGGAAATCCGCCAGCCCCAGGCTGGAGCAGGTGGCGGTATAGCCGTAGGTCGGCAGCACGTGGTTGGTGCCGGAGGCGTAATCTCCGGCGGACTCCGGCGACCAGTCGCCGAGGAACACCGAGCCGGCGCTGGTGATGTCGTCAACCAGATCGCGCGCGTTGCGCGTCTGAATAATCAGGTGCTCCGGGCCGTAACGGTTGCTGATACTGACGCATTCGGCCAGATCGCGCGCCACGATCAGGCGGCTGGCGGCCAGCGCCTGGCGGGCGGTTTCCGCTCGCGGCAGCGCCGCCAGCTGCTGTTCCACCGCCTCGGCCACCGCCTGTGCCATCGCGGCGTCCGGGGTCAGCAGAATCACCTGAGAATCCGGGCCGTGCTCCGCCTGCGACAGTAAATCGGAGGCGACGAACGCCGGCGTGGCGCCGGCATCGGCGATCACCAGCACTTCCGACGGGCCGGCCGGCATATCGATCGCCGCGCCGTCGAGACGCTGGCTGACCTGACGTTTGGCTTCGGTAACGAAGGCGTTGCCCGGCCCGAAGATTTTATCGACCCGCGGGACGGATTCGGTGCCGAACGCCATGGCGGCGATCGCCTGTGCGCCGCCGACCTGAAACACCTCCTGCACGCCGCACAGCTGCGCCGCATACAGGATCTCATCGGCAATCGGCGGCGGCGAGCACAGCACCACACGGCGGCAGCCGGCGATGCGCGCCGGGGTCGCCAGCATCAGCACGGTGGAGAATAGCGGCGCGGAGCCGCCGGGAATATACAGGCCGACCGAGTCAATCGGCCGCGTTACCTGCTGGCAGCGCACGCCCGGCTGGGTTTCTACGTCGACCGGCGGCAGCTGCTGCGCGTTGTGGAAAGTGGTCACGTTGCCGACGGCGACGGCCATCGCCTGCTTGATATCGTCACCGAGCCGGGCGACGGCGGCGTTAATCTGCGCCGGCGTTACCCGCAGGGCGTCAACCTCGACGCTGTCAAATTTGGCGCTGTACTCGCGCAGGGCGCGGTCGCCGTTGTTTTTCACATTGTCGAGAATGCCGCGCACCGTGGCGCTGATGCTGTCCGAGGCGGAAATCGCCGGGCGCATCAGCAGGGCGGCGCGCTGTTCGGCGCTGCAGTCGGCCCAGTTGACGGGGGTATTGAAGTCAGACATGGCGTTACTCCATCATCTTTTCGATCGGCAGTACCAGAATCGAGCTGGCGCCGAGCGCCTTCAGCTTCTCCATGGTTTCCCAGAACAGGGTCTCGCTGCTGACCATGTGCATCGCCACGCGGTTCTGCGCGCCGGCCAGCGGCAGAATGGTCGGGCGTTCGGCGCCCGGCAGCAGCGCGACGATCTCTTCCAGACGCTCGCTTGGCGCGTGCAGCATGATGTATTTGGATTCCCGCGCCTGAATCACGCCCTGAATACGGGTCATCAGGCGGTCGATCAGCTGCTGCTTGGCGGCCGGCATTTCGCCGTCGCGCTGGATCAGGCAGGCTTTGGAGCGGTAGATGACTTCGACTTCGCGCAGGCCGTTGGCCTCCAGCGTGGCGCCGGTTGACACCAGATCGCAGATGGCGTCCGCCAGGCCGGCGCGCGGCGCGACTTCCACCGAGCCGTTCAGCAGGCAGGATTTAAAGCTGACGCCCTGTTTGTCGAGATACTGCTTCAGCAGGTGAGGGTAGGAGGTGGCGATGCGGGCGTTCTGCAGGCTTTGCGGGCCGGTGTAGTCGGTATCGAGCGGGGCGGCCAGCGACAGGCGGCAACCGCCGAAGTCCAGGCGACGCAGGGTGAGGTAACGCGGGTCTTCCCCTGCGCGCGGCGGGTCAGCAGCTCTTCTTCCAGCACGTTCTCGCCGATGATGCCCAGGTCGACCACGCCGTCCATCACCAGGCCGGGGATATCGTCATCGCGCACCCGCAGGATATCAATCGGCATATTTTCTGCGAAGGCGATCAGACGTTGCTGCTGCAGGTTGATTTTAATCCCGCAGCGCGCCAGCAGCTCCTGCGACTCGTCGCTCAGACGACCTGACTTCTGCATGGCGATGCGTAAGCGTGTTTTATCCAGCATGGTAACCTCTGTTTAATCTGTAATTTTATGAATTTGTTGTAAAAATATTTTCTCTGTCTGTCCGGGGGCAAAAAAAAAACCCTCGGAAGAAATCTTCCGAGGGCTCTCTCTTACAATCTGCGCGCCGCTGGAAGATTTAAAAACCGTCTCCCAGCACTCATCGCCTGAAAGACTAGTCAGGATGATGGTGATGATGGTGGCTGAACTGAATGCGCGTCATGTGTAATCTCGTATCTGGGTCATGAATGACTGAATTGCTAATTAACCTAAACTATAGGTTATGGATCGCGCAACTCTTTTTTACGGTCATAAATTTAATTTATTGAAACAGGTTCAGTTATTAGCTATACGCCGGTTTACCTAACTCGACAGGGCGCCGATTGCCACGCCGTCGCGACTGGCGTAGCCTTGATAACCGGAGTGCGCCGTAATCTTCAGGAGAGGAAGAGATGAAAAAAGTCGCCATTGTTGGCCTGGGCTGGCTGGGTATGCCGCTGGCCCTGTCCCTGATAAGCCGCGGGTTTGAGGTGGTGGGCAGCAAAACCACCCCGGACGGCGTGGAGGCCGCGCGCATGAGCGGCGTTGAGTGCTACCCGCTGACGCTGACGCCGGAACTGGAGTGTGAAGCGGACGATCTGGACGCCTTGCTGCAGGTGGATGCGCTGGTGATTACGCTGCCGGCGCGTCGCACCGTCGAGGGCAGCGAAAACTATTTCAACGCGGTGCGGATGCTGGTGGACAGCGCGATGGCCTACGGCGTATCGCGGATTATTTTCACCAGTTCGACCTCGGTGTACGGCGAGGCCGCCGGCATGCTGAACGAGGATACGCCGATCAATCCGGTCAGCCCCTCGGGCCGGTGCTGGCGGAGCTGGAGCGCTGGCTGCATGAGCTGCCCAATACCTCGGTGGATATTTTACGCCTGGCCGGGCTGGTGGGCGCCGAGCGTCATCCGGGGCGTTTTCTGGCCGGTAAGGTGGCGGTCAAAGGCGGCGGGCAGGGCGTCAATCTGCTGCATCAGGATGACGCGATCGCCGCGATTCAACTGCTGCTGACGCTGCCGACAGGCGGACACGTTTATAATCTGTGCGCGCCGCACCACCCGCTGAAACGCGAGTTTTACCCGCAGCTGGCGGCGCAGCTGCAGCTGACGCCGCCGCAGTTTGCGGCCGAGCCGGAACAGCCGGCGCGACTGGTGGACGGCAGCCGGATTTGCCGCGAGCTGGGGTTTGTCTATCAGCATCCGGATCCGGCGCGCATGCCGGTCAGCTGAGCGTGCCGCTTTGGCGCTGCAGGTCTTCCAGCAGCGCCGTCAACGCATCCTCCGCCGGCTGCGGCCGGGTCGCCAGGCTGAGCGTCGCCTGATAGCTCAGCGGCGGCCGCCAAGCTGCCGCAGCTCCCCCCGTTCGACCCAGCGCGCGGCGTAGTGCGTGGGCAGATAACCGATATATTCACCGCTGAGGATCAGATGCACCACGCTCTCCATATGGAAGGCGACGGCGCCGAGATCGGTGGGCGCCAATGGACACAGCTGCTGCGCCAGCAGATAACCGCGCTGTATCCAGCGCGCATTCTCAATGTGCTCCCGGCCGGGGTTGGGCTGAGTAAATAGCGGATGATCGCTGCTGCAGTAAACCGCCTGGGTTTCCGCCAGCCAGGGGCGATAGGCCAACGCCGCCAGCTGCTGGCCAAAATAGCCGATGCCCAGATCCAGCTGACGGTTCAATAATCCCTGTTCAATTTCTCCCGGCGAGCAGATGCGGCAGTGAAGCTGTACGTCCTGCCGACGCTGCAGGAACTGTTTGAGCGCCTGACTGAAGGGGCTGCCGGGCAGCGACGCCAGGTTATCGACCAGCCCGATCTGCAGATCGCCGGTCAGCAGGCCGTTCAGCGACTGGCTGACTCGGGTAAAATCGCGCGCGGCGCTAAACAGCGTCCGGCAGGCGATCAGGATGCGTTCTCCTTTGGGGTGAGCATAAACCCCGAACGGCCGCGCTGGCACAGGCGAAAACCCAGACGGGTTTCCAACGTGGAGAGGTGGGTGCTGATGGTTGACTGATTCATCTGCAGCGGCTCCTGGGCGGCGCTGACCCCCTGCGCCTGCGCCACTGCGACAAATACCCGCAACAGTTTGAGATCGATATCGCTAAGATTGGTCAGCATTGCTCCTCCGCCCGCCCCCCGGTTTAACCCTCAAATAACATCCTCACCAGCGCTGAAAGCCCGCCCCCTGCGTCTTCTTATGTCACACAACGGAAATGAAAAGCAATAACGCATTATAAAACATCGGTTTTATCAATGCTTACATTGGCATCTGAGGATGGTAACCCATCGATGCGGCGGTTAGCGTGTGAATGTTACTTAAATGTTGCAATTACAGCGCTATTGCGAGGAGAAACTATGTTCAACCAACCTCAGGGCGGTAATGAGATGCCGCGTTTTGCCGGCACCCCGACCATGATGCGCCTGCCGGCCGCCGAGAGCGCGCAGGGACTGGATGCGGCGTTTGTCGGCGTACCGCTGGATATCGGCACCTCGAACCGCAGCGGCACGCGTTACGGGCCGCGGCAGATCCGCCAGGAATCGGTGATGATACGCCCGTATAACATGGCCACCGGCGCGGCGCCGTTCGAGCGGCTGCAGGTGGCCGATCTGGGCGATGTGGCCACCAATCCGTACAACCTGGCGGACAGCGTGCGGCGTATCGAACAGGCCTATGACGCCATCGTGCAGCATGGCTGCGTTCCGCTGACGCTGGCGGCGACCATACGCTGACGCTGCCGATCCTGCGCGCGATGGCGCGTCGGCACGGGCCGGTGGGGCTGATTCATGTGGATGCGCATGCCGATACCAATGACAGTATGTTTGGCGAACAGCTGGCGCACGGCACGACGTTTCGCCGCGCCCACGAAGAGGGGCTGCTGGACGCGCGCCGGGTGGTGCAGATTGGCCCTGCGCGGCAGCGGCTACGCGGCCGACGACTTCGACTGGTCGCGCCGACAGGGGTTCCGCGTGGTGCCGGCGCAGCAGTGCTGGCACCGTTCGCTGGAGGCGTTGATGGCGGAAGTGCGTGAGCAGATGGGCGACGGCGCGGTGTATCTCAGCTTTGATATCGACGGGCTGGATCCGGCGTTTGCGCCGGGCACCGGTACGCCGGAGGTGGGCGGGCTGTCGGTGTGGCAGGGGCTGGAAATTGTGCGCGGCTGCCGCGGACTATCGCTGGTGGGCGGCGATCTGGTGGAGGTCTCTCCGCCGTATGACGGTTCCGGCAATACCGCGCTGCTGGCGGCGAACTTGCTGTACGAGATGCTGTGCGTGCTGCCGGGGCAGTGAGTCGGCTACCGGAAACTCATATCCATTCTGATAAGACGAGGGGTCTATGAATCTCGATCTGTTGACCATCGCCATCTATTTTCTGGTTATCGGCGCGGTGGGCTGGCTGGGCATCCGCAAAGCCGCCACCAAAGAGGATTATCTGGTGGCTGGACGTAATCTGGGGCCGGGGCTGTATCTCGGCACTCCTGTCCGCGGTAGTGCTGGGCGGCGCGTCCACCATCGGCAGCGTCAAGCTGGGGTACAGCTACGGCATTTCCGGCGTCTGGCTCTGCGCGTCACTGGGGGCGGGCATTGTAGTGCTGAGCACTCTGTTGGCCAAACCGTTGCTGCAGCTGAAAGTGTATACCGTCAGTCAGGTGTTCGCTCGGCGTTATCACCCGGCGGCGCGGGTGACCAGCGCGGTGATTATGCTGGCCTACGATCTGATGGTGGCGGTCACCTCGGCGATCGCCATCGGCAGCGTGATGCAGGTGATGTTCGGCCTATCGCTGGTGACGGCGATTCTGCTGGGCGGCGGCGTGGTGGTGCTGTATTCCACGCTGGGCGGCATGTGGTCGCTGACGCTGACCGATATTATCCAGTTTATCATTATGACCGTCGGCATGATGCTGGTGCTGCTGCCGATGAGCATCGGCAAAGCCGGCGGCTGGCAGGCATTCAGCCAGCGCCTGCCGGACAGCTATTACCAGCTGTCGTCGATCGGCGGCGATACCATCATTCTGTTCTTTATGATCTATTTCTTCGGCATCTTAATCGGGCAGGATATCTGGCAGCGGGTGTTTACCGCCCGCAGCCCGACGGTGGCGCGTTACGCCGGCCTGGGGGCGGGGATTTACTGCGTGCTGTACGGCGTGTGCGGCGCGCTGATCGGCATGGCGGGAAAAATCGTGCTGCCGTCGCTGACGAACGCCGACGGCGCGTTTGCCGCCATCACGCAGGCGGTGCTGCCGGCCGGAGTCAGCGGGCTGGTGGCCGCCGCCGCGCTGGCGGCGCTGATGTCCACCGCCAGCGCCTGCCTGTTGGCGTCCGCCACCATTACGCTGGAGGACGTTTTGCCGGTGATTCGGCGGCGGCCGGCATCCGGCTTGCGCAGCGGACGCTGGATCACGCTGCTGATGGGCGTACTGATGCTGGGGCTGGCGCTACTGGTACACGACGTGCTGGCGGCGCTGACGCTGGCCTATAACCTGCTGGTGGGCGGTATGCTGGTGCCGCTGGTGGGCGCGGTGTTCTGGCCGCGGGCCACCAGCACCGGCGCGATAGCCAGCATGCTGGCGGGCAGCCTGACGGCGATCGGCTTTATGTGTTATCAGGGGATCCAGGCGAACAGCCCGATTTACGGCGGTCTGATCGCCGGCGCGCTGGCGTTTGTGATCGGCAGCCTGGCGACGCGGCCGCAGACGGCAGCGCCGCAGGCGCTCTGGTCCAAGTAAACGGCGATACGGCGCGGGGTTCGTCGCGCCGTATGGTCACACTCAGACGCGGCTGCCCCACAGGTCATATTCATCGGCGTGGTCGATTCTCACTTTCACGATATCCCCCACGTTGACGCCGGTGTCGCCGTTCAGGTACACCGCGCCGTCGATCTCCGGCGCGTCGGCCATACTGCGGCCGGTCGCGCCTTCCGCGTCGACGTCGTCGATCAGCACCAGCAGTTCACGGCCCACTTTTTCCTGCAGGCGCTGTGCCGAGATCTGCTGCTGCAGCTGCATAAAGCGGTGGTAGCGCGCCTCTTTGACCTCTTCCGGCACCGGGTCCGCCAGTTCGTTGGCCGCGGCGCCTTCCACCGGGCTGTATTTAAAGCAGCCGACGCGGTCCAACTGGGCCAGCTGCAGGAAGTCGAGCAGCAGCTGGAAATCCTCCTCGGTTTCCCCCGGGAAGCCGACGATAAAGGTCGAGCGCAGCGTCAGTTCCGGGCAGATCTCTCGCCAGCGTTTGATGCGCTCCAGCGTGCGTTCGACCGCGCCCGGGCGCTTCATCAGTTTGAGGATCTTCGGACTGGCGTGCTGCAGGGGAATATCCAGATACGGCAAAATCTTGCCGGCGGCCATCAGCGGGATCACCTCATCCACGTGCGGGTACGGGTAGACATAGTGCAGACGCACCCAGACGCCGAGGCCGGCCAGCTGTTCGCACAGGCTGACCATGCTGGTTTTCACCGGCTGGCCGTTCCAGAAGCCGGTGCGCTGTTTCACGTCTGCGCCGTAGGCGGAGGTGTCCTGGGAGATCACCAGCAGCTCTTTGACGCCGGCGTCTACCAGACGTTTGGCTTCATCCAGCACCGAGCCGATAGGGCGGCTGTCGAGGTCGCCGCGCATCGACGGAATGATGCAGAAGGTGCAGCGGTGGTTGCAGCCTTCGGAGATTTTCAGGTAGGCGTAGTGTTTCGGCGTCAGTTTGACGCCCTGCGCCGGTATCAGGCTGGTGAACGGGTTATGCGGCGGCTTCGGCACATAGTGATGAACGTGCGACAAAACCTGCTCGTAGCTGTGCGGCCCGGTAATTTCCAGCACCTTGGGGTGCACTTCGCGGATTTGGTCTTCTTTGGCGCCGAGGCAGCCGGTGACGATCACCTTGCCGTTCTCATGCAGCGCTTCGCCGATCGCCTCCAGTGACTCTTGCACCGCGCTGTCGATAAAGCCGCAGGTATTGACGATCACCAGCTCGGCGTCATCGTAACGCGGCACCACCTGATAGCCTTCGTTACGCAGTTCAGTGAGGATCCGTTCCGAATCCACCAGGTTTTTAGGGCAACCTAATGATAAAAATCCAATTTTAGCCATGTCTTCCACACTATACCATTGCTCGGAATAGGGGGATTATACAATGGCCGCAGCGGGACAGCCATCTCCGCTGACGGCTGCCGGCGTCGCTAACCGCGGCCGTAGATCGGGTCGCAGAACGGCTTGCGGGCGCCGAGCCTGGCGGACAATCTGGCTGCCGTATCGCGCATCAGTTCGCCAAGACCGCTCTCTTTTTTATCCAGCGTCAGCCTGGAGGATGGCCCGGTCAGGGCTAATGCCGCAGCCAGCTTTTCTCCCTCGGCGAACACCGGAACCGCAAAGGCGGAAATGTGCGGGTCCCTGGCGCCGGAGGTATAGAGCGGCACCGTCGGCGGGGCGTCAAACAGCGGCTCATTCATTCCCCAGTAGCGCAGCACCTGGCTGATGGCGGAGTCATCAAGGGGAAAGATGGAGCCGGGCAGGCGGGAATGGCGCAATCCGTCAGAAGCTTCGGCGCGGAACAGGCAAAGGCGCTTGCCTTCGTCCAGTACATACCAGCTGGCGCTTTCATTGGTGGCGGACGCCAGCGCCTGCAGCTCCGGCTGGACAATGCTGGCCAGATGGAACGACTGCTCATAAAGTTTGCCCAGATACAGCAGTCTGGGGCCAAGCGTATAGATGCCGCTTTCCCGTCGCACGATATAGCCCATGCGCTCCAAAGAGTTCATCAGCCGGTACACCGTGGTTTTATGGTAGCCGGAAAGTTGCGATAACTCGGTGAGTGACAGGTTCTCTTCCCCTGGTTTGAAGCAATCCAGTAAGGCCAGCGCTTTCTCCACCGCATGAACGCCTTCATTTCCCATTTCTTTCTTCTCCTGAGTTTCTGTCGGCACTGAGTGTACCTGAAAACTGTGAGTAACATCGTGTTTACATCATAAACAGCCCCGTAACACTGGCGTGATTCAGCGTTTCATCGATATAGTTGTTTTGTTCTGTACAACGTAGTTTTACTGTGTAAAACAAATCACGCAATGAGAGGTCCTATGTCTGCTTCTGAACAACCGATGATTAACCGTCATTTTGACCGTGTCTGCGCCGATTATGTCAGACAGGCGGCAGAATTTCAGGCGGCAATTCTTGCCGATGTCGCAGGACGCCGGGGGACGCTGCATGGCCGGGTCAAACCGCTGGCGGCAGGCATGAAAGTCGCCGGCCCGGCGATTACGGTGGAAGTGCGGCCCGGCGATAACCTGGCGATCCATGCCGCACTGGCGGTCGCCCAGCCCGGCGATGTGATCGTAGTAGACGGCAAGGGCGATCTCAGCTGCGCGCTGCTGGGGGAGATCATGTCAACCCAGGCAGAGGCCGCCGGCATTGCCGGCATCATCATTGATGGCGCGGTACGCGACGCCGATGCCCTGATCGCCAAAGGCTACCCGGTGTTTTCATCCGGGCTGAACCCTTGCGGACCGACCAAGTCCATTCCGGGACGCGTCAATTACCCGGTTTCCGTGGCGGGCGCCGCCGTTGCGCCCGGCGATTTGGTGGTCGGCGATGCCGACGGCGTGGTGGTTATTCCGCGCGCCGAGGTTACGTTGATCCTGGCGCTGGCGGCGAAAAAGCTGGCGACGGAAACCCGCCGTATCGCGGCGATTCACGGCGGGGATTTACGCCCGGCCTGGCTTGACGGCGCGCTGCGTTCTGCTGGCATGCTGACGGACGGGGAGGCGCTGCAATGAGCAATAACGCGGTGATTTTAGTGACCGGCGCCGATCTGGCCGCCGAGGCGATGGCGCTGCTGGACGATTATCAGGTGGTATTTGCCGGTGGGAAGCCGTCGGAAGAGGATCTGGTGGCGCTGTGTCAGCGTCATAATCCGGTTGGCATCATTGTGCGCTATGGCCGCATCAACGCGCGCATTATGGATGCCGCGCCGGGGCTGAAAGTGATTTCCAAGCACGGCAGCGGGATCGACATTATCGATCAAGCGGCCGCCGCCGCGCGGCAGATTGAGGTGAAGTCCGCGCCGGGCGCCAATGCCGCCGCGGTGGCCGAGCACACCTGGGCGATGATTCTCGCCTGCGCCAAATCGGTGCTGCCGCTGGATAGTCGCCTGCGTCAGGGGCACTGGGATAAAGCCCGGCACAAATCGCTGGAGCTGGAAGGCCGTACGCTGGGCCTGGTGGGGCTGGGCGCCATCGGCCGTCGCGTTGCCGATGTCGGCCAGGCGTTTGGCATGCGCGTACTGGCTTACGATCCCTATGCCGGCGCTTTTCCTGCCGGCTGTCAGCCCGTTGATGATGTGCAGCAGCTGTATGCGCGTTCTGACGTGGTTTCTCTGCACTGTCCGCTGACCGAGCAGAACGCCAGAATGATTAACGACGAGGCCCTGTCCTGTTTTAAAAAGGGGGCGATTCTGGTGAACACCGCCCGCGGCGGCCTGATTGATGATGACGCGCTGCTGCGGGCGCTGGATAACGGCACCCTCCGCTGGCCGGGCTGGACAGTTTTACCGTGGAGCCGCTGAGCGCGCCGCACCCCTGGCAGCACATCGACAACGTGATTATTTCCCCGCATATCGGCGGCGTCAGCGATCATTCCTATATCAAAATGGGGGTGACCGCCGCGGAAAATGTGCTGAAAGTGGTGGAGAAACAGGACGTCGTATCATGACGTGGCTGACTTCGCCGGAGACGCGGCAGATGGCGCTATTTTCCCGTTTGCCCGACCATTTCCGCCGCCCTGACGCGCACAATGCCTGGGCCGCCGCCAATCGCGGCGGGCAGCTGACGGACTCCTTCCTTGAGGGGCCGGTCTGGCACCCTGACGGCTACCTGTTGGTGAGCGATATCCCTTACGGCCGGATTTTCCGGGTTGATATGTCGGGCGACTGGGAGCTGCTGGTGCAGTACGACGGGGAACCCAACGGCATGAAGCTGACCGATCCCGACACGCTGATTATTACCGATTATCGGCACGGGCTGATGAAGCTGTCGCTGCAGGAAAGGCGTATCGCCCCCCTGGCTGTCGAGGCGCAACAGCGAAAGCTTCCGCGGTGTGAACGACCTGACGCCGGACTCTCAGGGCAACCTCTATTTTACCGATCAGGGTCAAACCGGCCTGCACGATCCCACCGGCCGGGTGTACCGGCTGGGCCAGGACGGTCGTCTGGATCTGCTGCTGGATAACTGCCCCAGTCCAAACGGGCTGGTGCTCTCGCCGGACGAAAAGGTGCTGTACGTGGCGATGACGCGCGGCAACTGCGTCTGGCGGGTGCCGCTGCAGCCTGATGGTTCGGTGAGTAAAGTCGGGCAGTTTTTCACCTCTTTCGGCCCCAGCGGGCCGGACGGATTGACGGTCAATCAGCACGGCGAGCTGCTGATCGCCAACCCGGGGCTGGGCCGCGTCTGGCTGCTTAATGAGCTTGCTGAACCGATAGAAATTTTGCTCAGCCCGGCCGGGCGTTCAACCACCAATTTGTGTTTTGGCGGAGAAGGCTTCAGGCAGCTGTTTGTCACCGAGTCCGTCAGCGGCGCCATTTTGACCTGTCCGATGCGCACCCCGGGCCGCCAACTGCCGTCGCTGTCGACCGCTTTTCTCTGAACACGAGCCTGCGTTAACCAAACGCAACGGAGATCGTCATGACTTTGCACTCGCTACCTTCGGCTCCGGCGGCAACGCCGGACGCCGTCCCTGAGCCGCATGAGGCTATGAGTAACCGTGATTTTGCGCAGAGTGAAACCGTCGCCAGGAAAGCGTTCTGGCGCATTTTGCCCTTTATCTTTCTTTGCTACGTGGTCAGCTATCTGGATCGCACCAACGTCAGCTTTGCCGCGCTGGGCATGAATGCGGATCTGGGGATCACCGCGGAACAGTTCGGGTTTGGCGCCGGCATGTTCTTTATCGGTTATTTTTTATTTGAAGTTCCCAGCAATCTGATTATGCAAAAGGTCGGCGCGCGCATATGGATAGCCCGCATCATGATTTCCTGGGGGGTGATCTCCATGCTGACCGCCTTCGTGACCGGCCCCGTCAGTTTTACGCTGGCGCGTTTTTGTCTGGGAGTGGCCGAGGCCGGGTTTACCCCCGGCATTTACCTGTTTTTTACCTATTGGTTTCCGGGTAACTGGCGCGCCAGGATTACCGCCTCATTTCTGGTGGGGATCCCCGTCGCCAATATTATCGGCGCCCCGGTCTCCGGCGCGCTGATGCAGCTCACCGGCCATGAGCATATCCGCAACTGGCAATGGCTGCTGCTGATTGAGGGGCTGCCCGCGGTGATTCTGGGCATCATGTGCCTGTTTTACCTGCAGGATAAGCCAGAAAAGGCGGCGTGGCTGAACGCCAGGGAAAAGAGCCTGCTCAACCGGCGTCTCGACGCGGAACGCCGGCAGATCTCTGCGGCCCATGGTTCCAGCCTGCGCGATGCCGTGCGCAATCCGCTGCTTTACCTGCTGGCGATGATCAACTTCTGCGGCATTGTCGGCTCTATTGGCGTCGGGCTATGGATGCCGCAGATCATCAAACAGCTGGGCGTCAGCCACGGCGCGACGGGATACCTTACCGCAATACCTTATGTGTGCGGCGCTTTTTGCATGCTGTTTTGGGCGCGCAGGGCGAATAGGTCGCACCGCATAGGCTGGATTGCCGCTGCGCTGCTGATCGCCGCCGCGGCGTTGGTTGCCAGCGCCGTGCTGGACGATCCGCTGTATAAGATTATGGCGCTTTGCGTTACGGTCAGCGGCATTCTGTCATTTCAGGCCTCTTTCTGGGCGCTGCCGTCGGGTTTTCTCACCGGCAATGCCGCCGCCGGCGGGCTGGCGATGATCGTCTCCATCGGCAATCTCGGCGGGTTTGTCGGGCCTTCGTTAATGGGTTATATACGCCAGTCGACCGATGGGTTTATGTGGCCGCTGTTAGTGGTCGCGCTGTTTTTATTTATCGGCGCCGTTGGCGTCTCGCTGATCAAGGATCCCTATCGGCAGCAAAAGTAAGCTTGATATCTATTCCGTTTGCCGAGCGGCAGCTAATGGCCTGGTGGAGCGTTCACCAGGCCTTGTTGTTGAGCGTCAGCTCTGCTCGCCGTCGTCAAAGCCGTAGAGCTGCCCGGGGTTGATCCGCAGAATGCGCTCCTGCTCGGCAGAGGACGGCGCCCAGCGGGCTAATAGGTTGAGGATGGCGGCGTCGTCGGGCTTGTGTTGCTTCACCGTCGGATGCGGCCAGTCGCTGCCCCACAATACGCGCTGTGGATTGGCCTGCACCAGCGCGGCGGCCACCAGGCCGACGTCGTGATAAGAGGGCGGGCCGACCCGGGATGTGATGTAAGGCCCCGACAGCTTTATCCAGCTATTGCCGCGCGCGATCAGGCGCAGAAGCGTGTGGAATGCCGCTGAATTAACCCCTGCCGGCTGTGGAATATGCCCCATATGGTCGATCACCAGAGGCACGGGCAGCGCGGCAAGACGCTGCTCCAACGCGATAAACGCCTCGCCGGTCGCCACCAGCTGAATATGCCAGCCGAGCGGCGCAATGCGCGCCGCCAGCGTTTCCAGCGCGGCGAGCGGCGTACCTCCGGTCCTTAAGTTAAAACGAATGCCGCGCACGCCGGCCCGGTCCATCTGTTCAAGCCTTGCGTCGTCGATCGTGGTATCGATCACCGCCACGCTGCGGGCGTTGCCGGCGCTTTGCTGCAGGCCGGCAAGCAGCAGCCGGTTGTCGGTGCCGTAAGTGGATGGCGTAACGATCACCATCCGTTGCATGCCCAACCGGGTTTGCAGGCGCTGATAATCCGCGAGCGACGCATTGGGCGGCCGCAGGCGGGCGCCGGCGACGGCCGGGTAACGGTCATCGTAGAGGTGCATATGGCAGTCCACGCTGCCCGGCGGGATGGTGAGCGTGGGCTGTTCGTCGCCGGTGCTGAACGGCGTCTGCGCAAAGGCAGAGAACGCATGATAGGCGCCGAGCGCGCAGCCGGCCTGTAGAAAATCGCGGCGTGAAAAGGGCATGGATGTTACTCCTGTCGTTACCGGCGGATAAAAAAATAAAGCATGCCGTTGGGCATGCTTTGTGGGGAAGATTGGCTGGCTTATTTATTGACGGGGCTGACCGGGTTATCCAGCTTGACCTGCAGCGTCTGTTTGCGCCCCATTATCAGTACGGCCACGCCCCCTACGCCACAGAGCAGCGCCAGAGGCAGCATGGCCAGGGTATGGCTGCCGGTCTGATCGTTGATGATGCCGTAAACGTTCACCATTAACCCGCCGCCGATCAGGTTGGCCATGGCGCCGATCGCCGCCAGACCGGCCGCGGCAGTGCCGGAAGAGAGCCAGCCGGACGCCAGCGCCCAGAACGGGCCTTTCATGGAGTAGGCGCCGATCAGCACCATCGACAGTACGATCACGCTGCCCGTCAGGGAGTTCAGCAGGAAGGCGGACAGTAAGCCGCCGGCGATCAGGAACAGCGTCAGCGCGGTATGCCAACGGCGTTCGCCGCTGCGATCGGAGCTTCTGCCCCAGACGATCATCAGCACGGAAGCCAGGCCGTAAGGAATGGCGTTGACCAGCCCGGTGCTGAAGTTATCCAGGCCGTAAGACTTCAGCAGCTGCGGCGACCAGACGCTGAGCGTGGAGCCGGCGGCGGAAGCGCCGGCATAGATCAGCGCCATCAGCCAGATGTGTTTATGGCGCAGCAGCTGCCAGAGCGAGATATGGCCGATGACTTTACGCTGGGCATTTTCTTCCGCCAGTTTGGCCTGCAGCCACTCCCGCTGCGCTTTGGTCAGCCAGTCGGCGTTTTCCGGGCGGTTGCTGAGGAAGAAAAAGGCGGCGATGCCGAGGAAGATCGCCGGGAAGCCTTCCAGAATAAATAGCCAGTGCCATCCGCGCAGCCCCAGCCAGCCATCCAGCGACAGAATGGCGCCGGAAATCGGCGAGCCGATAAAGTTGGCCGCCGGAATCGCCACCATAAAGGTTGCAATCACGCGGGCGCGATATTTACCCGGGATCCAGTAGGTGAGATACAGGATTACGCCGGGGAAAAAGCCCGCCTCGGCCGCCCCCAGCAGGAAGCGCAGCACATAGAGCATTTCCGCGCTGGAGACGAAAGCGGTGCACACGGAAATGATGCCCCAGCTCACCATAATGCGCGAGATCCATATTTTTCGCGCCGATCTTTTGCATCGCCAGGTTGCTGGGCACTTCAAAAATAAAATAGCCGACGAAGAACAGGCTGCTCGCCAGGCCGAATACGGCCTTCGACAGCCCAAGCTCTTCGTTCATCTGCAGGGAGGCCATGCCAATATTACCGCGATCGATAATGGCGATGAGATAGCAGACGATCAGAAACGGCAGGATCCGCCAGATCACGCGCTTAACGGTCTGTTGCTCGAGATCGGGTATCGCATCCGCGTTGTGCATATTCTCAGACATTCTATTCCTCACAAAATTGTCAGGCGCTAGCCCGCGAACGAAGACAAATCTTTTGTTTTACTGTGTAAAACTTAAATGTACACAGTAAAATTATTATCACGACGAACGCCTTGGATTGCTCGGAAATGTAATCATCTTGAGCGACTTGTCACAAAAACGTTTCAATATCTGGTTTTTTCTGTGATGCGGCAGAAATTTCTTACATCGAATTCGGCCATGATTCGGGTCAGGTCAGCGGGAAGGGGGCAGGCGGAAGTCGCCGGCGCGATCTTGCCGGCACTTGCGGCGGCGCCCCGACGGGGGAGAGGCTTGTCGGGGCGTTGGCCCGGGGCCGGCTACAGCCAGCCGGCGCGCTTGAGCTTTTGGTACATCAGCGCGCAGCCGCCGACGGTGACCGCCAGCGTCGCGTGGTAGGCCCAGGGGAATTTCAGCTCCGGCATATCGGCGAAGTTCATGCCGTACAGGCTGAAAATCACCGTCGGGATGGCCAGAATCGCCCCCCAGCCGGCCAGCTTTTTCACCACTTCGTTTTGTTTCACCGTCACCAGCGCCAGATTGACGTGCATGGCGTTGGTCAGCATTTCGCGCATATCGTCGATGGTGCTGACCACCTGACGCGCATGGTCCTGCACGTCGCGCACATAGGCGCGCAGCTCCTTCGGAATCACCTCTTCATGCAGCCGGATCAGCTGGCTGCAGATTTCATCCATCGGCTGGGCGGCGTTGCGCAGCGCCAGCAGGTGGCGCCGCAGGCCGTAGACATTTTCAATCGCGGTCTGATCGAATTCAGCGTTGAACATGCTGGCCTCCAGCCGTTCGATCAGCGTTTCAAAGCGCGCGACGATCAGCCGGTAATTGTCGACGATAAAATCCAGCACGGCGTACAGCGCAAAGCCGGGGCCGTGGCACAGCTGTTTGGGGTTTTCCTCCGCCTTGGCGCGGATCGGCGCGTAGCTGACCGACGCGCCGTGACGTACGGTGATCAGAAAGTTTTTGCCGACGAAAAAGTGCGTTTCGCCGTACTCCACCTCGTCTTCTGCGCCGGCCATCTGCGCTGTTTTCACCACGATAAACAGCGAATCGCCGTAGGTTTCGATCTTCGGCCGCTGATGGGCGCAGAGCGCATCTTCAATCGCCAAATCGTGCAGGCCGAACTCCTGCTGAATTTTACGCATAAAGGCGTCTTCAGGCTGCCATAGCCCCAGCCAGACAAAGGTGTCCGGCTGTTTGACCACCTCGCTGATGTCGTCAATCGTGACGTCGTTCAAACGCTTGCCCGCCTTATAGGCGACGCTGTTGACCACCATGGTTTTGCTGTCCATTTGCCACCCGTTAATTCTTCAGCGTTTTGGTCAGGAAATAACACTGGTGCTCCAGCGGATAGTTTTCCAGCGTCATCTGCACCTGATAGCCCAGCTTCTGATAAAACGGCCGCGCCTGGAAACTGAAGGTGTCCACGCGGGCATAGCGACAGCCGCGCGCCATCGCCTGCTGCTCCGCCGCCAGCATCACCTGACGCCCCAGGCCGCTGCCGCGCTGGCTTTCCGCTACCCACAGCCAGTCGATACTCAGCCAGTTGCCCCAGGTGACGGCGGTCAGGCCGGCGACCACCTGGCCGTCGTCATCTTTGGCGTAGACGCTGAGCGGCTGACGCAGGCTGGTGTCGATAAACGGCCGGTTGTGCGCCATCAGCCCCTGGCGCACGGCGTCCAACGTCTCATCATTCATGGTTTCGGTTACGGTGATATTCATACTTGCTCCTTGTGCTTTTCTTAACTTAACCACAGATAAAGCCAAAGATAAACGGCCGGCCGGCGGCAGCGCGGAGAGGCTGGGCTACACTGAAAAGGCGCTGATAAATAAGGAGGATACATGCTTCGACTGACCCGAACGACATTACTCACCGGCCTGCTGCTGAGCGGCGGCCTACAGGCTGCGCCCGAGGTCACCCAGCTGCAGGAGCGGCTGGAATATCCCTGGTCGCTGGCGTTTTTACCCGCTCAGCAGGGCATGTTAATTACCGAGCGGCCCGGCCGTTTACGCCTGTGGCAGCAGGACCAAGGTCTGTCGGCGCCGATCGATGGCGTGCCGCAGGTCTATGCGCAGGGGCAGGGCGGGCTGTTGGACGTGGTATTGGCGCCGGACTTCGCCAGCAGTCGCCGGGTGTACCTCAGCTTTGCCGAAGCCGGCGACGGCGGAAAAGCCGGCACCGCGGTGGGCTACGGCCGGCTGAGCGAGGACAAACGCCGGCTGGAGGATTTCCGCGTTATCTTCCGCCAGCAGCCGAAGCTGTCGGTGGGCAACCACTTTGGCGGCAAGATGGTGTTTGACCGTCAGGGACTGCTGTTTGTCGCCCTGGGGGAAAACAACCAGCGGCCGACGGCGCAGGACCTCGACAAGCTGCAGGGCAAGGTGGTGCGCCTGACCGCCGAGGGCAAGCCGGCGCCGGGCAATCCGTTTGCCGGCCAGTCGGGCAAACGGGCGGAGATTTGGGCGTACGGCATCCGTAACCCGCAGGGGCTGGCGCTCAATCCGTGGAGCGGCGAGCTGTGGGAGCATGAGCATGGCCCGCGCGGCGGCGATGAGATCAACATTCTGCAGCCGGGGAAAAACTACGGCTGGCCGATCGCTACCTACGGCATCAACTACTCCGGGCAGCCGATTCCGGAGGCCAAAGGGCAGTTTGCCGCGGGGACGCAGGCGCCGACGCACTACTGGCAGGTATCGCCGGGCATCAGCGGCATGGCGTTTTACGATAACCCGCGCTTTAGCGGCTGGCAGCATTCGCTGTTTATCGGCGCGCTGGCGCAGAAGGCGCTGATTCGGCTGACGCTGGTGGACAATAAAATCGTGGCGGAAGAGCGGCTGCTGGAGGATCGTGGCGAGCGGATCCGTGAGGTGCGCAGCGGGCCGGACGGTTATCTGTATCTGCTAACCGATGAAAGCAACGGCAAACTGCTGCGCGTGGGCGAAGGGCAATCAGGTTAACGGCGTCATTACGCCGCTGCGGTAGGCCGGGCGGGCGCAGAGCTGCTGATACCAGCGTTCCATATTGGGGCGCTGTTGCCGCTCGATCGGCATTTCGAACCAGGCGTAAATAAAGCTGCCGAGCGGAATATCGCCGATGCCGAACGCCTCGCCGGAGAGATAAGGCTGCCGCCCCAGCTCCTGCTCGACGATATCAAAGCACTTTTCCAGCGAGGCGATCGCCGCTTCAATCTTCAGCATATCGCGCTGCTCTGGCAGGGTGCGCACCAGTCCCCAGAACACGGTGCGGAACGGTTCGGTCACGCTGGCGGTATTCCAGTCCATCCATTTTTCCGCCGCCGCGCGCTGCTGCAGATCCTGCGGGTAAAACGGCGCGTCGCCGTATTTGGCCGCCAGATAGCGCACGATGGTGTTGGACTCCCACAGCACAAAGTCATCGTCCTGCAGCAGCGGCACCAGGCCGTTCGGGTTAAGCGCGCGGTACTGCTGTTCATCCACCTTGCCGTAGGCGCCGCCGGCGTTGATGTGCTGGTAGCTCAGCCCCAGCTCGGCGGCGCACCAGCGCACTTTGCGCACGTTGTTGGAATTCTCTCTGCCCAGATAGTCAGCATGGCATGCCTCCAGATAGACGGTGTCATTGAGTGCTTTATTCCTACGCCACAATCCGCCGTTTGTCACCCGGAGTTTGCGTTAGCGCGTCCAGCTGCACACCTCCCAGCCGTTTTGCTGCGCCAGCGCCTGAAGTTCGGCGTCAGGATTTATCACCGCCGCATGGTCGGCATACTCCAGCATCGGCCGGTCGTTCAGCGAGTCGCTGTAGGCGTACAGCTGGCCGAAACGTCGCTCGGGATGCTGCGCCAGCCACGCCTCCAGCCGGGTGACCTTACCCTGCTGATAGGTCATGGTGCCATAGGTGCGGCCGGTAAAGCGGCCGTCGTCCACCTCAACGCCGATCGCCAGCGCGCCGTCGGCGCCGAGCTGCTCGGCGATCGGCGCCACCAAATGCTCGCCGGTGGCGGAGATGACCAGAATATGGTCGCCGCGGCTGCGATGCCACTGCAGGCGCTGCTGCGCCGCGGGGTAGACGCGCGGCAGAATATCGCGGCGGATATAGCGCGCCACCCAGCCGGCGACGGTCTGGACGCTGCGCCCGGCCAGCGGCGACAGCGTGGCCTGCATATACTGCTCCATCGACAGTCGGCCCTGATAATAGTGCTGCATCAGCTGCTGCTCCTCGGTCGCCAGCTCCGCCGGCGCAAACCCCTGGGAAACCAGCCAGCGGATCCACAGGCTGGCGCTGTCTTCATTAATCAGGGTTTCATCCAGGTCGAACAGGGCTAAGTCCATGGTATTTTCTCCGGTCGGGTACGGTTGCGCTTCAGGATAGCGGATTCGCCGCGGGTGATAAAATTGCGCCGAGCTTAAGGAATATTGATGACGCTGGTATGACGGCCGGTATCCCCGGCCGGGCGGCCGGGGAGAGAGGGAAAGGGGGCAGGTTTATTCCGCCAGCGCCTGCTGCAGATCGGCAATCAGATCGTCGGCGTCTTCAATGCCGACCGACAGGCGCAGCAGCTGCGGCGTGATGCCGGTTTTCAGCCGCTGTTCCAGCGGAATGGAGGCGTGCGTCATGCTGGCGGGCTGGCCGATCAGGCTTTCCACCCCGCCCAGGCTCTCCGCCAGCGTAAACAGGGCCAGCCTGCCGATGACCCGGCGCGCGTAGTCGTCATCGCCGCGCAGCCGCAGCGAAATCATGCCGCCGAACTGCTGCATCTGCCGGCCGGCCAGCGCGTGCTGCGGGTGGCTGGTTAATCCCGGGTAGTAGACGTTTTCCACCTGCGGCTGCTGTTCCAGCCACTGGGCGATGCGCAGCGCGCTGGCGCTGTGGCGATCCATCCGCAGCGCCAGGGTGCGGATGCCGCGCAGGGTGAGGAAGCTGCTGAACGGGTCGAGAATGCCGCCCACCGCGTTCTGCAGAAAGCCAAGCTGCTCCGCCAGCGGCGGATTATCGCCGACCACCGCCAGGCCGGCCACCACGTCGGAGTGGCCGTTCAGGTATTTGGTGGCGGAGTGCACCACCACGTCGAACCCCAGTTCCAGCGGGCGCTGCAGATACGGCGAGGCGAAGGTGTTGTCCGCCACGCTGATCAGGTTGTGCCGCTTGGCGATGGCGGCGATGGCCGCCAGATCGGCCAGCTTCAGCAGTGGATTGGTCGGGGTTTCCACCCAGATCATTTTGGTGTCGGCTTCGATCGCCTGCTCCAGCGCCGCCGTATCGCCCGGCGCGACATAGGTGACGCGCAGCCCGGCCGTGCGGCTGCGCACTTTTTCCAGCAGGCGGTAGGTGCCGCCGTACAGGTCGTCGACCGCCACCAAATGGCTGCCCTGATCCAGCAGCTCCAGCACCGTGGAGCAGGCGGCCAGCCCGGAGGCGAAGGCGTAGCCGCGGCTGCCGTTTTCCAGTTCGGCAATGGCGTTTTCCAGCGCGCTGCGGGTCGGGTTGCCGCTGCGTGAATATTCATAGCCGGTATGCTCGCCCGGCGCCGGCTGGGCATAGGTCGAGGTGGCGTAAATGGCCGGCATCACGGCGCCGGTGGCGTCCGGCGTATAGCCGGCATGTACGGTTTGGGTGGCAAACTTGGTCATAACAGAGTCCTTGATTAGCGGAGTTTTTGGCGCCAGGCGTTCAGAACGTCGGTGCGGGTAATCAGGCCGAGGAAGTGCTCGCCGTCGAGAATGACCGCCACGTGGCCGTGGTCGAAGGTCGCCAGCAGCGCCTGCGGGTCGGCGTCTTTTTGCAGCGTCTGCACCCGGCGGGTCATAGCCTGTTCGGCCGGCAGGCGAAAGTTGCCGGCGTCGGCCTGCAGGGTATGCAGCAGATCCCATTCGTCGATCAGGCCGACCAGCCGGTCGTTGTCCAGCACCGGCAGCTGTGAGATGTCGTACAAACGCATGCGGGCGTGCACCACCGCCAGCGTATCGTCCGGCGCGGCGGTTACCGCGGCGTTTTCATCGTGACGGTAGGCGATCAAATCGCGCAGATCGCCGAACCGGGTGGTCGCCAGCAGCCCTTGCTCCTGCATCCAGCGGTCGTTAAACATTTTGGACAGGTACTTATTGCCGCTGTCGCAGACGAATGTCACCACCCGCTGCGGCTCGGTCTGCGCCCGGCAGTAGCGCAGCGCGGCGGCCAGTAAGGTGCCGGTGGACGAGCCGGCCAGGATGCCCTCGCTCTGCAGCAGCTGGCGCGCGGTGGTGAAGGCTTCCCGGTCGTCGATACGGTAGGCGGCCGCCACCTGACGAAAGTCGCTGAGTGGCGGCACAAAGTCTTCGCCAATGCCCTCCACCAACCAACTGCCGGCGGCGGTTATCTTCCCGTCGTCGAGGTAGTCCGCCAGAATGGAGCCGGCCGGGTCCGCCAGCACGAAGCGGGTCGCGGGAGACACCTCGGCAAAGTAACGGCTCAGCCCGCTCAGGGTGCCGCTGGAGCCGACGCCGACCACAATGGCGTCGACGTCGTGATCCATCTGCCGCCACAGCTCCGGCGCGGTGGTGGCGGTATGCGCCGCCGGGTTGGCCGGGTTGTTGAACTGGTCAATATAGAAGGCGCCCGGCGTGTCGTCCGCCAGTCGCTGGGCGTAATCCTGATAATAGGCCGGGTGCCCTTTGCCGACGTCGGAACGGGTCAGCACCACGTTAGCCCCCAGCGCGCGCAGGTGGAAGATTTTTTCGCGGCTCATTTTATCCGGCACCACCAGCGTCAGGCGGTAACCCTTCAGCGCGGCGACCAGCGCCAGCCCCAGTCCGGTATTGCCGGCGGTGGCTTCAATGATGGTGCCGCCGGGCTGCAGCTTTCCGTCGCGTTCGGCCTGCTCGATCATCGACAGCGCGACGCGATCTTTGATGGAGCCGCCGGGGTTTTGGTTCTCCAGTTTGATAAACAGCCGGCAGGGGCCGGTATCAAAGTGGGTCAGCTCCAGCATTGGCGTGTTGCCGATGGTCGCGAGCGCCGATTGTGCGATGGCCATGATATTCCTCCAGAATAATGCGGTTGTTCGCCATTATCTGGATGATAGCTCTGAGAGTTTGCTTAATTAAAAGAACAAATAACTGCTATATATGCCATTTCAGAATATATTAATTCGTTTTTGGACGTGCAGGCGTAAAGCGGTGTAGGCGTGTGGACGTGCAGCCGTCGGTGGGTTAAAAAAACGCGTCAGGCGGGCATTTTCGACAATTTACCCGCGAAAGCGTACAGTTATGTAAAAATGCTGAAATTTCATGCGAATCCCTGCAAAAATAAGATGAATCTAATAAACTCTTTACACAGCGCTGACCGGATACGACTCCCGGCAGGGAGCACGCGGCAGGGCGTGGGTGCCCGGGATTGCTCGCCGGTTTGGCTGACGTAACGAGTTTGAACGGTAACGCGATTTCAATAAATTGAATGGATACTCTGGCGACGACATGATGAAAACACACTTAGCTTCCTCCATGAAAAAGCTGACCTTCAGCGTCGGCTTTCTGTTATTGGCAACGCCGGCCGTGCAGGCCGCCGCGCCGCCGGCGCCTCCGCAGGTGGACGCCAAGGCGTTTATTCTGATGGATTACAACAGCGGCAGCATTCTGGCGGAAGGCAACCCGATACCCGGCTTGATCCGGCCAGCCTGACCAAAATCATGTCCAGCTACGTTATCGGCCAGGCGATTAAAGCCGGTAAGATCAAACCGACCGATTCGGTCACCGTGGGTAAAGATGCCTGGGCGACCGTAACCCGACGCTGCGCGGCTCTTCCCTGATGTTTATCAAACCGGGCGATCAGGTGCCGGTGATGGAGCTGAACAAAGGCATCGTGATCCAGTCGGGCAACGACGCCAGCATTGCGCTGGCGGACTACGTGGCCGGCAGCCAGGATGCGTTTGTCGGGCTGATGAACAACTACGTCAAACATCTGGGGCTGAAGAATACCCACTTCCTGACGGTGCATGGCCTGGATGCGGAAGGGCAGTACAGCACCGCCCGCGATATGGCGCTGCTGAGCCAGGCGCTGATCCGCGACGTGCCGGATGAGTATGCGCTGCATAAAGAGAAAGAGTTCACCTTCAATAAAATCCGCCAGGTAAACCGCAACCGCCTGCTGTGGAGCTCCAACCTGAAGGTGGACGGCATCAAAACCGGCTATACCAGCGGCGCCGGCCATAATCTGGTGGCCTCGGCGGCGGAAGGGCCGATGCGGCTGATTTCGGTGGTGCTGGGCGCGCCGAGCGATCGCGTGCGCTTTAGCGAAAGCGAGAAGCTGCTGACCTGGGGCTTCCGCTTCTTTGAAACCGTCACGCCAATCAAGGCGGACAAACCGTTTATTACCCAGCGCGTCTGGTACGGCGAGCAGAGCGAAGTGCCGCTGGGCGTGGCGAAAGACGCGGCGATCACCATCCCGAAAGGGCAGATGAAAAACCTGAAGGCCAGCTACAAGCTGAATTCCGCTACGCTGGAAGCGCCGCTGGCGAAGAACCAGGTGGTGGGCACCATTGATTTCCAGCTGGACGGTAAAACCGTTGACCAGCGTCCGCTGGTGGTGATGGAGGAAGTGAAGGAAGGCAACTTCTTCAGCCGCATCTGGGACATGGTGATGATGAAACTGACCCAGTGGTTCGGCAGCATCTTCGGCTGACCGTGACCGGTGAGGTAAAAAAAGGGCGCTTGATGCGCCCTTTCAGACTGCTGACAAAGCTTGTTATTAGGGAGAGCGTGGCGATGGGGTCGTAGCGGCATTAGCCGCCGGACAAATTTGCCGGGAGCAAATTTGAACAACCGCCAGGTTGGCCCGTAGGGTGGGACGCAGGGATGCGTCCCATAATGCCCCTCGTTACGCTAGGCCCGGGTATCTCGGGTCATCAGACAACTTTGTCATCAACCTCAGGCCGCGCAAGCGGCCTTTGTCATTAATTACAGGCCACCACCTTGATCGCCAGCCCGCCCTGTGAGGTTTCACGGTATTTGGCGTTCATGTCCTTGCCGGTTTCGTACATGGTTTCGATCACCTTATCCAGACACACCCGCGGCTCGCTGGTGCGCCGCAGCGCCATCCGCGCGGCGTTGACCGCCTTGACGGCGGAGATGGCGTTGCGCTCGATACAGGGCACCTGCACCTGGCCGGCCAGCGGATCGCAGGTCAGCCCCAGGTGGTGCTCCATGGCGATCTCCGCCGCAATGCATACCTGCGCCGGGCTGCCGCCCATCAGCTCCGCCAGCCCGGCGGCGGCCATCGAGCAGGCGACGCCGACCTCGCCCTGACAGCCGACCTCCGCGCCGGAAATCGACGCGTTCATTTTGTAGAGCGCGCCGATGGCGCCGGCGGCGAGGAAGAAGCGGCTATAGGAATTGGTGTTAACCGGCCGGATAAATTGGTCGTAATAGGCCAGCACCGCCGGAATAATCCCGCAGGCGCCGTTGGTCGGGGCGGTGACCACCCGTCCGCCGGCGGCATTCTCTTCGTTGACCGCAAAGGCGAACATATTGAGCCAGTCCACCACGTTCATCGGGTCGGTATTGTTCTTATCGCCGGTCACCAGCAGGCGGCGCAGGGCGGCGGCGCGGCGCGGGATTTTCATCGGGCCGGGCAGCAGCCCTTCGGTGTTCATCCCGCGTTCGATGCCGGTGCGCATCACCTGCCAGATGGCGGTAAAGTGCGACTCAATCTCTTCTCTGCTGCGCAGCGCCAGCTCGTTTTGCATCACCAGACCGGACAGCGACAGGCCGGTGTCTTTGCAGTGCTGCTGCAGATCCTGCGCGGAGCGGAACGGATAGGGCAGCGGCAGCGCCGCATCGGCGGCGTGGCCGAAATGCGCCTCATCAACGATAAAACCGCCGCCGATCGAGTAATAGGTTTTGCTGTGCAGCAGCCGTTCGCCGTCGAAGGCGCGGATGCGCATGCCGTTTTCATGCAGCGGCAGGTTATCACGGTGGAAGTTCATGCTGCTCGCCAGCGGAAAGTCCACCTCGTGGCAGCCGTGAGCCAGCGGCAGGCGGCCGGTTTGCTCCACCTGACGGATAAAACCGGGGATGGCGTCGATATCGACGTCATGGGGCAAATTGCCCGCCAGCCCCATAATGATCGCCAGGTCGGTATGGTGGCCTTTCCCGGTCAGGGAGAGTGAACCGTAAACATCCACCACCAGCCGGGTGGCGTCCATCAGCTGCTGATGGGCGATAAGTTCGTCGATAAACTGTTTGCCGGCTTTCATCGGGCCGACGGTGTGGGAACTGGACGGGCCGATGCCGATTTTGAAAATATCGAAAACGCTGACCATAGTCTCGCCTCCTTCTTCAGGTGTCAGGCGGTAAATACAGAATAGGGGGATGGGGCAGGCCGGCGCGTGGCGCGCCGGCGGGAGTGCGTTTAGCTAAACAGCGAGTACAGGATGGCCGACATGGCGATCAGACCCATCAGCACCACGAAGGCGTTGCTGATATGGCCGGCGTATTTACGCATCGCCGGCACTTTACGGATGGCGTACATCGGCATCAGGAACAGCAGCATGGCGATAATCGGGCCGCCCAGGGTTTCGATCATGCCCAGAATGCTTGGGTTCAGCGTTGCGACAATCCAGGTGGTGACCAGCATAAAGATGGCGGTAAGGCGGTTCAGTTTGCCGCTGCTGATGGTTTTGCCGCGGGTTTTCAGCGATTTGCTGACGATGCCGTTGAAACCTTCACGCGCGCCGAGGTAGTGGCCCAGGAACGATTTGGTGATGGCGACAAAGGCGATAACCGGCGCGATGTACTCAATCATCGGGTTGTTAAAGTGGTTGGCCAGGTACGACAGAATGGAGATGTTCTGCGCCTTGGCTTCCGCCAGATCGGCCGGCGACAGGCTGAGTACGCAGCTGAACACGAAGAACATCACGGTCAGCACCATCATGATGTGGGCGTAAGCCAGAATGCGTGAGCATTTTTTCTCGGCGTCCGCGCCGTACTCTTCGCGTTTTGCTACGGCGAAGGCGGAAATGATCGGCGAGTGGTTAAAGGAGAACACCATCACCGGGATCGCCAGCCACAGCGTCATCATCAGGCCGTGGCCCATACCGGTGCCGGCGCCTGACAGGGAGACGTTTTCGAAGATAGCGCCGCTCCAGTTCGGGATCAGGTACAGCGCCAGCAGCATCAGCACGGCGACAAACGGGAACACCAGAATGCTCATGGTCTTGACGATGGCCTGCTCACCGAAGCGCACGATGGTCATCAGGCCGACGATCAGGATCAGCGACAAAATGGCGCGCGGCGGTGAGGTCATGCCCAGCTGGTGGGTGATGAAACTGTCGACGGTGTTGGTGATGGCGACGCTGTAAACCAGCAGGATAGGGTAGATGGCAAAGAAGTAGAGCAGGGTAATCAGTTTGCCGGCGCTGATGCCGAAGTGCTCTTCCACCACCTCGGTGATATCTTCGCCCGGATTTTTACCGGACAGGACAAAGCGGCACAGGCCGCGGTGGGCGAAGAACGTCATCGGGAATGCGATGATGGCCATAATAATCAGTGGGATCAGGCCGCCGATCCCGGCGTTGATGGGCAGGAACAGTACGCCCGCGCCGATGGCGGTGCCGTACAGGCCCAACATCCACATGGTATCGCTTTTACGCCAGGTACTGCTGGAACCCGATGCTGCCGAGACGATCGTGCCGGTCTGTGTAGTGTCCATAAATATCTCCGAAGTGAACACGTTAATTTAAAAGCAAAGTCAAAAATTTACGTTACAACCGAATGCCGTAAACCAGTGATCGGCATTCGGCTAAATCAGGTGCTTCCTGCGGGGATAAAGGAACTTCCCCCTGGTTATTTACTGTGCTAATTATCGTGGCGATCAACTAACACTAAAAATCATGCCGCTCCAGGTTGGGCGGAAATAGGGTATTGGCTCAGAAGATTCTTGTCTTCCGTTTTTGATGGCAGAAAGATAACGATTTACAGCATAAACAACCGTGATCATGCTCCCAAATGCGATATATATGCGGATAAAGACTAGTTTGTTAATATTTTATTTATAAAATGTTCTTTATCATGAAGCATTATGCTTTATTGTGTTTTTTTATTACCACCAGCGTTATCTGGGTTTTTGCCAGATTTGCCGGATAAAACGCTGCCTGTGTATAGAAGGTGAGCAATATATTTTAAGCAGTGGCCAGGATCTAGCTAAAAACGATGAATATGCAGATTTGGTGATGGCGATCACATCAATGCGCCAGATGGAGTTTGGTTAACTAACTGATTTTAATTTAATTACTGTGTTTTTCTTCTGTGGCCCTGGTCAGGCGAAATGATTTATTAATGGCCAACGGTGCTTAGCCATTTATCATATAAAAGTGCAGTCATAGCTGTTTGAGCGGCAATAAGGGATATTGCTGGTGTTATTTTAATCAATTCTTGTTGCGATACGATGGGCTTAAAACGTGCCGGGCGCTGATGCCGCAGCTCATTATTTTACCGTTATTTCCAGTGGAAAAAATAATAACCCCCGTTACCGGTTGCATTTTATTAACCTATTGCCGGATTCGGATAGGATTATTGGTAATTAATTGGCGGATAATGGGGGCAAGGAGAACCGCTGAGCGTGCTCAGCGGCCTGAATGGTTCAGTAGCGCAGGGTGATAGCGTGCTGACTGAAGAAATCGCTGAATTCGTCGTCGGGACGCTGGTCGGTGATGACGTGGTCAAACAGGGTCAGCGGGCCGATGCAGGCCGGCTTCACCTTGCCGAATTTACTGTGGTCGGCCACCAACACCTTGCGCTGCGCCGTCGCCAGCGCCCGGTGCTTCATATCCAGCTCGTCAAAGTTAAAGCAGCTGGCGCCCTGCTGCAGGCTGAGGCCGGCGGCGGAAATAAAGGCGATGTTGGGACAGATGCTGTCCATTTCGTTGCGCTGGCCGATACTGCTGAAGATGTAGTTGTTCGGCTTGAACTCGCCGCCGCACAGGATCACCTTGCACTGCGGCTTGTCCTGCAGGGCCAGAAAGGTGTTCAGCGAGTGGCAGACGCCGGTAAAGGGCAGGTCGTCGGCAATGGCGTCGATAATCGCCGGCGTGGTGGTGCCGCAATCAAAGAACACCGTATCGTTCTCTGCGATCAGCGGTGCGGCCAGCAGGCCGATGCGCCGTTTCTCGCTCACCTGTTTGGCTTTCTGGTCGGAGACAAAGTAATGGGTCACGCCGTTGTTGCGCGGATCGGTCACCACGTAGCCGCCCAGCAATACCACCGCCGCAGGTTCGGCGCTGAGATCGCGGCGGATGGTCATTTCCGACACCCCCAGCAGCGCGGCGGCTTCTTTTAAGTGGATTTTGTCAGAACGCTTTAATACCTGGACTAAGCGATTGATGCGTTCTTCGCGCCGCGTTTCCATTTGTTGCTCCCGTCGGTTTAGAGATTAAAGAGATATCCGTGGCGGCCCAGGGCCAGATACAACAATGCGGAGCAGTGCGTATCACGCATTACCCCGCATCAGTCAACAAATGCGCCCGGTTACTGCCAGTATCCCGGGGGCGTTGCTATCAGTAGCTGCCGGCGGCGGCTTGCTCGCCGGATACGATGGCTACGCCAGAGCTGGTGCCGATGCGCGTGGCGCCGGCTTCGATCATCGTTTTCGCGGTCGCGCGGTCGCGTACTGCGCCGGAGGCTTTTACGCCCATTTCGCTGCCCACGGAGGCGCGCATCAACTTAACGTGCTCTTCACGAGCGCCGCCGGTGCTGAAGCCGGTTGAGGTTTTGACAAAGGCAACGTCAAGTTCGCGACACATTTCACAAACTTGCACGATTTGCGCGTCGCTGAGCAGGCAGGTTTCCAATATTACCTTCAATGGGATAGCCGCGCAAACCTCACGCACGGCGGCGATATCGGCTTTGACATCGTCCAGCATGCCGCTTTTCAGCCAGCCGACGTTGATGACCATATCGATTTCCTGCGCGCCGGCGGCAATCGCCGCTTTGGCTTCAAAAGCTTTGGTAACGGTCAGGCCGGCGCCCAGCGGGAAGCCGATCACCGAACAGACTTTTACCGTGCTGTCCTGCAACAGCTGCGCCACCAGCGGCACGTAACCGGAGTTCACGCATACCGCATAGAAATTGTGCTGCTGCGCTTCTTCACACAGCGTGCTGATTTGCTGCTCGGTGGCGTCCATCGCCAGCAGGGTATGGTCGATATAGCTGGCGTAATCAATATTTTCGCTGGTCATTGCGTGTCCTCTGAATGGTGAGCAGTGAATGTTATAATAATGACATTTAATAACCGTGATTATAGCCGTTATTTGCGTTTTTGCCACGGGTTTAGAGGGTTTTTTGTTATTAAAATAACATTAAGGGTGCTGAAGAGGAGATGGCGCAGGGGAGAGCTGCGGGGCTGAACGGCCCCGCGCGGTGATTACTCTTTGATCCAGCCTTTACGGATAGGGAAGGCGAACAGGAAGCGGTACAGACGCTCCAGTTTGGCGGCGATCGCGCTGCCGAACAGGTTCCACACCAGCTGCGCCACCAGGCAGCCCACCATGCCGAGCAGGAAACCGCCGACCATATCCAGCGGCCAGTGTACGCCGAGGAAAACCCGCGACCAGGCGATGGCGACGGCGATAACCATCAGCACAATGCCGGACCACAGCCGGTGCCAGCACAGAAATGCCATGGCAAAGGTGAAAATGGCGGTGCCGTGATCGCTGGGGAAGGAGCTGTCCGGCGCGTGCTGCAGGAAGGTATAGCCGATGCCGGCGACGAAAGGACGTTCATGCGGCAGCAGCATGCCGATAGCGGCAGAGGTCAGGATGGCGAACGCCAGCGCAATGGTGGTCTTGGCCACCACTTCACGCTGTGAAACCAGCGCGTCTTTCGGCCCCCAGAACCACAGGCCGACGATCAGCAGCGGAACAATCGCGATCAGATCGCGCGCAATAAAGGTGGCGAAGTCGATCGACCAGGCGGGCGAGGCCGGGGTCGCATTAATCCAGGCGAAAAGAAGATAGTTCAACTGCTCCATAATATTTACCTCGTCTTGCGGCGAATAACGCCGCTAACCCACCAATAAACAGCCAATTGGCTGAACCAAACCCACCAACCTGCCCACAGGTTATGGGAAAAAAAGTGCGCACCGCGCATCACCTGGCCAAAGCCCATCAGCAGCCCCAGAACGATGCCGGCACCCCAGCAGGCGTAAGCCACGTTTTGGCCGCCGGGGATAAAACAGAAAGAACAGCGCCATTACCGCAAAGCCGCTGGACGCGTGCCCGCCGGGGAAGCAGCGGCCGGGACCGGGGTTGGTCGGCAGCGCGCCAAACAGCGGGAACGACATCGCCTGCCCGCCGTATTGCACCAGATCCCACGGGCAGGAGTGCGCGCTGAAAGCCTTTAACAGGCCGACCACCAGCGGCCGACGCCGACCAGCAACATGCACAGGATCAGCCGGGCATGGCGCCGGTAAATGCCCCATAGCAGCGCCAGCACTGACGCCGCGATCACGCCGATCTTCAATAAGCGGTGATTAATCACGTCCAGCCAGACGTTATGCTGCCAGGGGAAGTGCCCGCTGGCGCTGTCGAACCACATGTTGCTGATGGCCCAGTCCAGGCGTTCGTCACGCGACAGCCATAAAAATAGCAAACCACTGACAATTAAGCCAAAAACCTGCCAACGGTAAAAGGATGGCGTTAAGGAGTAAATAGAGCCATTCTTAAAGTGTTTGGCCGTTGAGGATTGATTTAATAAAGATCGGGATGGTTTTTCGAGGTCCACGCGTCAGCTCACCGTTAGTCATCAGTCTTGCCAACGGTAAATCTCCCGGCTTAAGAAAACCTTAGCGCTACAATCCATTGCTTATGTGAATTGTTTTTATTCTGTTATTTGTTTTTGTTCCAGTGGTTGTGGCTTTCAATTTCTTAATGTAAAGAAGATTAAACTATTGGAAACTGTTGGGATAGTGTATTAGTTTATGTCTGGTTTTCAGTATGAATCATAGGGAAAGAACATGAAAAAGATCTCCTTGTTAGTAGCCGGCATGATGATGGCTGCTTCTGCCGGCGCGGCAACCAATGCGACTGAAAAAGGCGACATCAGCCAGCAGCCGCTGGAAAAAATTGCCCCTTACCCGCAGGCGGAGAAAGGCATGACGCGTCAGGTGATTTACCTGCCGAAACAGGATCATGAAGAAAAACTACAAAGTTGAGCTGCTGATCGGTAAAACGCTGGAAGTTGACTGCAACCACCACGGGCTGGGCGGCAAGCTGGAAAGCAAAACTCTGTCCGGCTGGGGCTATGACTATCTGGTGCTGGATAAACTCTCCGGCCCGATGAGCACCATGATGGCCTGCCCGGACAAGACCAAGCGTGAAGCCTTTGTGACGGCGAATCTGGGCGATGCCGCCATGCAGCGTTATAACAGCCGCCTGCCGATCGTGGTCTATGTGCCGCAGGACGCAGAAGTGAAATATCGCGTCTGGAAAGCCGACGATGCGGTTAACAACGCAGTGAAGAAATAACCCTCTTACCGGCGCACTTCTTATGCGCCGGTTCAGCGTGAGGCGGGGCTGTTCCCCGTCTCCGCTTCTTATTGACCCGTCAGGCTAGCGCGCCGATTTTTTTCAGCAGTTCCGGCTGCTGCAGCTGCAACGCCATCCACGGGGAAAACACCTGAGGAACGGCGCTAATGGCGTCTATCACCTGTCCGATACCGACCCAGGCATACTCCATCACTTCCAGCGGATTAGGCTGCGGCTGCGCGTCGCTGCGCGCGACGTAGATGGGGCAAAATTCGTTTTCCATTACGCCGGAGGCATCGGTGACGCAGTACTGGAAGCGGGGGACCACCAGTTCCGGCGGGCTGATGCTCAGGCCAAGTTCAAAGGCGGCGCGGCGCATTATCGCATCGCTTTGGCTTTCACCGGGCTGCGGGTGACCGCAAAACGAGTTGCTCCAGACGCCGGGCCAGGCGGTTTTGCTGAGCGCCCGCCGGGTAATCAGCAGTTGTCCTTTGTGGTTAAACACGTAGCAGGAAAAGGCCAGATGCAGCGGCGTCTGGCTGGTGTGCACCACGGCTTTATCCATTGTCCCACTCTGATGGAAATGCTCATCCAGCAAAATAACCTGCTCATGATGTTCAAGCATTGTGTTCTCCATGGTGTGCTCGGTTAACGGCTGATATAAACGGCAATAATGGAAATACACACCAGGGTGTACCAGTATTCCCACAGTCGGTAGGTGAAATGGTCATAGCGGCTGTCGGCATCTCTTTTGCAAAGACGCGCTGAGACGAGCAGTAAAATAAGCGCGGATCCTATCTCAAACAGGGACAGGGCGCTAGCGTTGCCGCTGTGTTCACCGGGCATAAACAGCGTGTAGTGGGCAATAACAATGGAAAGCAGATAGGCGACGGCAATGATTATTTTTCCTTTGCGCATGCCGTACACCAGCGGAAAGGTTTTTCTGCCGATGAGCGCATCACCTTTCACATCGCGGAAATCCTGCGTGGTGATCATATAGCTGGTCATCAGCATCAGCGGCAGCAGCCAGTCGGCAATCTCCCTGAACGGCACGCCGGCGTTGTGGGCGGCGACCGGCAGCTGCGTCAGTATGCCCAGCGAAACAAGGATGTTCTTCAGCAGCCAGTTATTGCTCCATGGCGTATAGCTGTATACCAGTGAGCACAGTATCCAGAACAGTACCCAGCCAATCACGCCGAGGTAAAGGCCATAGGCAATAAACAGCAGGGCGAGAATCGCGGCGCGGGTTTTGGCCGACTTCAGCGTGATGACCTGGGCCGCCAGCGGACGGTCCGGCTTATTGATTTTATCTTCTTCAATACCAAATATCTGGCTGTTGATATCGATGATATAGATATGAAAATAAGCATAAATAAAGGTAGTCAGGGTGCTGAATACTATTGCCTGCGCTCCCATCCCCTTGGCGAGGGAGAGCGACAGCGCAAATAACGTTGGCGCGATAATGCCGACCCAGACGTTGTTTCTGACAAAACGCCAGGATAACCACAGTTCAAACAGCACGTCCCGGCGTTTTTGGATGCTGACATTTTCAATCATGCGGCATCCTTGGCAAGGCGGCAGACGTGCGATGCATAGTGGGGTTCTCTTATGGCGGAAATGGGGTTGATAAAATATTTAGTTTAGAAATATTTATGTGTCAAGCTATCCCAGAATAAGATAATAAATCGGCTTATTATTTGAACTGAAATGAAAATGATGCCGGGGAGCCTGTGCAATGGGCGGTAAAGAGGACAATGATCGGTGCGATTGCCGGCTAGCGGCTGATATAAAAGGCAAATATGGAAATACACACCAGCGTGTACCAGTATTCCCATAGGCGGTAGGTAAAATGGTCATAGCGGCAGTCGGCGTCTTGTTTACACAAACGCGCCGCGATGCATAATAAAATTACCGCAGAGCCGCTCTCGAAGATCAACAGTGCGCCGCTGCTGCCGTTTTCACCTGGGGTAAACAGCGTATAGTGGGCGATAACGAGAGAGAGCAGATAAGCCAGCGACAGAGCGTTCTTGGCCGTACGGATGCCGTAAACCAAGGGAAAAGTCTTTCTGCCGATGCGTGCATCGCCTTTTACATCGCGGAGATCCTGCGTGGTGATCATATAGCTGGTCATCACCAGCAGCGACAGCAGCCAGTGTGCGATCTCTCTGAGTGGCACGCCGGCGTTGTGGGCGGCGACCGGCAGCAGCGTCAGTATGCCCAGTGCGACAAAGAGATTTTTCAGCAGCCAGTTATTGCTCCACGGCGTATAGCTGTACAGCAGGACGAACAGTACCCAGAGCAGGGTCCAGCAATGACGCCGAGGCAGATGCCGTAGGCAAAAAACAGCAGCGTGAAAATGACAGCCCTGATTTTCGCCGACGCCAGCGTAATGATTTTTGCCGCCAGCGGGCGATCCGGCTTATTGATTTTATCTTCTTCGATGCCAAATATCTGGCTGTTGATATCAAAGACGTAGAGATGTAGATAGGCATAAATAAATGATGCCAGGGTGCTGATGGCGATTTCCGTACCGGCCAGACCGTTGGCTGCACAGAGCGCCAGAGTAAACAGCGTCGGCGCCACGGCGCCCGCCCAGATATTGTTTTTGACGAAGCGCCAGGACAGCCACAGTTCAAACATCACCCGCGACGTTTTTGGATGCTGATATCTTCAGCCATATTGCATCCTTAGCGGAGCGATAGACCCATGGCCCATAGCGCGGCTCTTATCTTGCTGACATAAAATTTATCACAGTTTTAGGTGAGTAATATTTATGTGTCAAGCTATCCCGCATTGGGATAATAAATCTGCTTATTATTTGCCTTGCTGGCGAAGGCGGAGCTGAATAAGGCAATAAGGAAAAAGCAGCCCGGTCAGGCTGCTTGGGCGGATTACTTACAATCGTCGGTAATTTTGACCAGGGCGGCGCTGTAGACTGCGGCGCTGTCAGCGGCAAATACGGCGATGCCTTTCACCAGTTTACCCTCTTTTAAGCTGCCGCTAGTTAATGCCTCGTCTACCGTGTCGAGCTTGAAGGCCTGATTATCCGGCGAGTAGGCCTTCAGACAAAGTTTTGATAAATCGATATCGTCCCCGGGCAATTTGGCCAGTGCGACGTCAAAGGTTTTGGTGTAGGCGTCCTTGCCGCTAATGGATATCGAGCCGGTCGACTTTTCCGTTGCGTACACCGCAATATTCTTCGGGGTAGCCGCGTTTGCCGCGAAACAGAAGCCGGCTAAAGCAAGCGATGCCGCCATGGTAGAAATTTTCATAGCTAGTCCTTTCCGTTGAGTTATGTCTCAGCCACACGCTGCGTATGCAAGATATGGCTTCTTAAGGATATCGGTTCTGAGTTAAACCGTGGGTAAAGGGGGGCTGGGTTATGCGATTTATCACTGAAAGCGCTCGATGTCACGCCACATTCGGACTCATACAATCCATCCGGGAAGTATTCTTATCAAAAACGCATAGATAAACAGCGCAATTTATCTATTATACAACCAAGCGTTCGATACCTTATGGACAGTCGGCAATGGCTGATTGTTATTCGAAAAATTGACGATCTTAACGCTACCGAGTGTGAATGCCTGTATGAGCAGGCGGAGTCGCTGCAAAGGAACCGATGCAAAATGTTTTCCAGCTTGAAGTTGCTGTATATCACCGATGATTTAATTTCACCTGATGAGTTCCCCCGGATAATCAGCCCTGCCAGTGCATGTCATAAACTGTCATATATGCCGGAAAGCGACATTCTGTCACTCTTCACCGGTTTTAAAGGTGGCGAGCGGATACGCCGTGAAATCGGTTTCACTCATGAGGGAATGAGCTCCAACCTGCGTGGAAAGGTGCAGAGCGCCTTGCTGATAGGCGACATTGTGGCGATTGAAACCCGTCCGGGCGTACTGGCGACGATAGGGCCATTTTACGCTGACACGGAAGGCTATCTGAGACCGCAGGGGCGGCAGGAACCCAACTACCGGGTGGATGAGATAATAAGGCGCTATGAGGAGGTCGTGAAGTCTTATGGCGGACGTCGGGCGCGGCCGTCAGTTTTCCCGGCGCAGGTAGCGCGGCAAAAACCTGCGCTGGAAGCGGATGAGCTGACGAAGGGGGGGAGGGTCTCCCAGGAGGCGGCGGCTGGTTCTATGACCAAAGCAGAGCGCTGGCAGGAGCGAAAATATCTGATTGGGCGAGGGCAGCGGAGTATCTACC
The DNA here is from genome assembly GCA_901472405.1 of Serratia rubidaea. GTDB lineage: Bacteria > Pseudomonadota > Gammaproteobacteria > Enterobacterales > Enterobacteriaceae > Serratia_B > Serratia_B rubidaea. The sequence continues at coordinate 1,649,908 of LR590463.1, forward strand.
CGGATGCTCGTATTGCTTCAGAACGACTGGCCGAAAACAATGTCGCCGTAGAGAAGGCAAAGCTGGCTGAAAATGTCTACAAAACGACCAATCCGCTCAGAGATACCCCGGGAGTTCCGGAGGGGTGGAAGGATATCAGTAATGATGATAATGCCCTGAGTAAAATTGGGTTAAAAAGAAAGATGCTCTTTGATAGTGAGGAAGCACCTGATTTTCTGGCAAGGGTATATCAACCTGATAGCAGTGTTTTTGGTGACGATATGAATCCGACGGTCGTGTTCAGAGGGTCAAGAGCGCCAGAATTCCCAGAGGGAACTGGCATTGCAACAAGAAAAGCATTGGGTGGCGATCTGTCAGGAATAAAAAATGTCAATGACTGGATAAATAATGGCGCCCAAGCTTCTGGCATAAATTCAGAAATATTATAAAAGGGCTATCGATATTGGGGCTAAAATATCAAAATATCCAAATATTGATATTTCAGGGCATTCATTAGGTGGAGGGATGGCCTCGGCTACATCAATGGCCAGTGGAAAGCCTGCATGGACATTCAATGCTGCCGGACTTAACAGCGGAACTGTTGAAAAATACGGAAGTGAAATCCTTGGTACTACCAGTAATATACAGGCCTATCGGGTTGAGGGGGAATTATTAACTACACTGCAAGAGGTTAATAACGAAAGTGATTATGAACTGATAAAAAATTTCCTGCCTGAATCGCTGCAAAAACCGTGGGGAGTCGCACTACCGTTCACTTTAAAAGAGTGGCTATCGCTTGCTGTGCCTAAAGCTGCTGGTATACCACACACGCTTCCCGGCGGAACGGGAACATTGCTTGACAAACACGGTATAGACCAGACAATAAAGCTGATTGAGGATCAGAAAGACGACGATGTCGCCACTATCAGGGGGAGAATATGAGAAGGGTGATAATGGCAATGGCGTTAATGTTTTCTGTTTTTATGGTGCAGGGGTGTAAGAAAAGTATGGAATATGAACCAAAGGATTTTTTTGACGGCAGCCAGCTGGAAATCGCGCAGCTGATTTATGACGGTGATGAAGCGAAATTGAAGCAGAAGCTTCCATCCGTCAGCAAGGAAGAGCTGAACCGGCCGGCAAAAGCAGAAATGACGCTGTTATTCTGGTCGGTGCTGAACTCGATCTACGATAAAACTGCTCAGGAAAGGCTTAGAATTATTACGGACTTGGTTAAGGCTGGCGCAGACCCATTGCAACCAAGATCAAAAGGGGGAAGCAGTCCTGCGGAATTTGTCCTGAAAGGCGACAAGGGGATTTGGATAAAAGCGATGCTTAACGGCGGGTTATCTCCTAATGCCAAAGATAAAACATTTAATGAGCCAATTGTATTTGAAACATTAAAAGCGAAAAATACTGAAACTTTAAAAACAATGCTTGAGTACGGTGCTGATATAAATATAAAAGACTCATTGGGTGATACTCTATTGATAGAATCGGTAGATTCTTATTCATTTGACCATGCAATTCTTTTACTGGAAAAAGGTGCGGACGACAAAATTAAGGGCAATTCAGGATGGACGATGGGGAATCAGTTGCAACGATTTATAAGTAGAGATCAAGGAGATGCTGATGATAAAGATAAAATTGAAAAAATAAAAGAACTATTAATTAAGAATGGTGGAGATTGGCCGCCTCAACCCGTCGAGAAGTAAGTGTTTTATAGGAAAAGATGCCGCATTTACATGTGGCATCCCTGCTCAATACAAGATTAAATGGTGTTATCATTGGCTTCTCATAAAATCATTTTCCATAAAAATAGTATATAGCATGCGCAAAACACATAAATATCAAATCAGCCTATATGGCATGTTGCTTGGTGCGTTGGCCTTGCTTATCAGCCTGTTTCATTTCAACTTTTATCCGTTAGCAAGCAAGCCGCCGCTGGAAGTCAGCGTTGCGGAGAAAGTGTCATCTATCAAAAACGGCATTTTAGCCGGCCTGAAAGGTCAGGAACCGCCGGTGACGGAGAAACGTGCTATCGATGTCGATAACATACTGAATAGCGCGACCATTGGTCTGGCGATCGTTGCGTTGGTGCTCGCATTTATCGGAGGGATACGCAAGGAGAACGGCTGGGGGGTTGGCGGAGCGCTGTTTTTTGGCGGAGGGACGCTTGTCTTCCATGCGATATTGTTCGGCGCCGGGCTGATCTTCAGTATCATCATACTGGTTGCCGTATTATGTTTTTTGTTCGCCTTTTTCCCCGGTTAGCCGGCCGTCACTTTTACGATCTTCTGCTGCCCTTGCAGTCAGCCGCCACTGGGGGATGTTAGTGTCGCTAGTGCATTGTATTAGAAGGATATTTTCCTCAGGTAACAAAAAACCCGATAATCTTGAACCTGAAAAGGCGGGATTATCGGGCTCCACAAAATGGGGACATCAAAGAAAAGCAGTGGCACTAATTAAGACTACCACCCGTTCGAAAAGTTCTGCCGGATGATAAAAATTTCAAAAATATTTCGCCGCTAAATTTTCTCCGCGTCCGCGTCGTCAGCCCAGTATGCCCGGCCACAGCACCACAATCAGCGAACCTGCCAGCGTTAACAATACGTTAGCGATAGCGTAGGTGCCGGCGTAGCCAAGGGCGGGGATGTTGCTGCGGGCGGTGTCGCTGATGATGTCCATCGCCGGGGCGCAGGTGCGCGCGCCCATAATCGCGCCGAACAGCAGGGCGCGGTTCATGCGCAGCACGTAAGCGCCGAACAGGAAGCAGATCACTACCGGCACCAGGCTGACGATCAGCCCGGCGACCAGCATCTGCCAACCGACGGCGCCCAGGCTGTGGCTGATGCCGGCACCGGCGCTCAGGCCGACGCCGGCCATAAACACCATCAGGCCGAACTCTTTCACCATATTCAGCGCCCCCTGCGGGATATAGCCGAAGGTTGGGTGGTTGGCGCGCAGGAAGCCGAGCATAATGCCCGACATCAGCAGCCCGGCGGCGTTGCCGATGCCGAACGAGAAGTTGCTGAACTGGATGGTGATCTGGCCAATCAGCAGGCCGATGATAAAGAAGGCGCAGAAGGCCAGCAGGTCGGTCACCTGGCTGTGGATAGAGATAAAGCCGATTTTCTCCGCCACGCTCTTCACCCGGCGCGCGTCGCCGCTGACCTGCAGCACATCGCCTTTGTTCAGTACGATGCTGTCATCAATCGGCATTTCAATCTGGCTGCGGATCACCCGGTTGAGGAAGCAGCCGTGGTCGGTCAGCTTCAGCTGGCTTAAACGCTTGCCGACCGCATTGCTGTTTTTTACCACGATCTCTTCGGTGACGATGCGCATATCGAGCAGGTCGCGGTCGAACACTTCCTTACCGTTGCGGAAGCTCGGGTCGAGGCGTGCATGGGCGTCCGGATAACCCACCAGCGAGATCTCATCGCCAACCTGCAGCACGGCGTCGCCGTCCGGGTTGGCCAGAATGCCGTTGCGGCGGATGCGTTCGATATAGCAGCCGGTCTGGCGGTAAATGCCCAGCTCGCGCAGATTTTTGCCGTCGGCCCAGGCTACCAGCTCCGGGCCGACGCGGTAGGCGCGGATCACCGGCAGGTAGACCTTACGCTGGCTGTCGGTATCCAGGCCGCGCTCGCGGGCGATTTGCTGCGCCGAGGTCGGTAAATCCTGATGCTGCAGCTTGGGCAGATAGCGCGCGCCGAAAATCAGGCTGACCAGACCGATCAGGTAGGTCAGCGCATAGCCCAGGCTGAGGTGGTCCTGGGCGGACAGCAGCGCCGGCCCGTTGGTAATGGTATTGCGCAGCGTATCGCCGGCGCCGACCAGAACCGGCGTCGAGGTCATGGAGCCGGCCAGCATGCCGGCGGTCAGGCCGATGTCCCAGTGGAACAGCTTGCCGAGGCCGACGGCCATCACCATCGCGGAACTGACCATCACCAGCGCCAGCATCAGGTAATTTTTACCGTCGCGGAAAAAGATCGAGAAAAAGTTCGGCCCGGCTTCGACGCCGACGCAGAAGATAAACAGCATAAAGCCCAGACTGAGCGCTTCGGTGTTAATGGCGAAGTTGTGCTGGCCAAGCAGCAGGGAGACGACTAAAACGCCAATAGAACTACCGAGTTGCACGGAGCCAAGGCGAAGTTTTCCGAGGCAGAGCCCCAGGGCGAGTACCACAAACAGCAACAGGATGTAGTTGCCGTTTAACAAACTAGCGACGTTTATGTTCACAGGATGTAACTTATTGTTTACCAGTAAGTGCTTGATATGGCTGGCTATACAGGATAGATTCAGCCATATAAATAGTTGGATAAAAACGATACCAATCGCCAACCCGCGAAAGGCGCAATCGCTTCCTCGATCAGCGGCATTATTCTAGTCTCTCTGACGCAGGACAGCCAGCACTAAGCTGAAAATGAGCGCCGCCTTTTGCATTTAACTCTCTTTTTACCAAGGAAAATTTGTCGGCTCAGGCCGACGCGGTTCGTGCGCGCCGTGGTTACGCGGCGTCCGTTGTTGCATTTCTGGGAGGAGCAGAATGGTAAGCTATCGGTATTGGGGCGGTTTCAGCAGCTGTTTTCTGCTGTTCTGCCTGATCTTTCTTGGTCAGAATAATTCGCTGAATCACCCGCAGCATGGAGAAACCGGCCTGTTGCTGTTTACTCTTCCCGGCTTTATCGCCAGCTATCTTGCCAGCAAAAAACGGCTTATCTGCCCGCTGCTCGGCGCACTGTGTGCGCTGCCGCTGTGCCTGGTGGTGCGCCATTTCTGGCTGATGTCGACCCAGTCGTTCTGGCAGGAGTTGGCGTACGCCACCAGCGCGGTGTTCTGGTGCCTGTGCGGCGCACTGCTGTTTCTCTTTTTGCGCAGCCTGCGCCGGATGCTGTCTGCCCGGCAGCGAACCCACGGCAATAAAAAAGGCGCCTGAGGCGCCTTAATCGGGAGTGAACCGGTTACTGGAACAGGTTCAGATTTTCTTTCGCGTAGGCTTCAAAATCGGTGCAGCCGCCGATGTGCTGTTGATCCAGGAAGATCTGTGGCACGGTTTCCACCGGTTTGCCGACGGTTTTTTCCAGGTCAGCTTTGGTGATGCCTTCCGCGTGGATATCAACATAACGGAAGTTGAAATCGTCACGTTCTTCAGTCAGTTTTTCCGCCAACTCTTTCGCACGGACACAATAAGGACAGCCAGGACGCCCGAAGATTACTGCAAACATGAGATACTCCTCGTTGTTATTCAAGAATTTACCGCTATTGCAACGACATCCCGTCGGTCAGAAACAGACCTCAGTCAGCGCATTACTCAGGTGTAATGGCGCCTACTATGCCTGTTGGCGTGACTAAAAAAAAGCAGGATTTGCCTGTTAATCTGATTTACATCGCCTATCGAATGGCCTCGCCGGCGGGAATTCACTACACTGTGCGCAATACGTCTGGAGATAAAAAGCATGCGTTCATTTGGTGAATTGCCCCGCCCGATATTGGTGCTGGAAGGATTGGGCATCGTGATGTTGATCCTGGCTTATCTGAGCATTCATGACTATGTTCAGTTGCCGGGGATGTTGTCTTCACAGGCGGCGGCGGTGGCGATGATTTTTCTCGGCGTGGCGCTGATGCTGCCGGCGGCGGCCCTGCTGGTCTGGCGCGTGGCGCATGGCTTCAGCCCGCTGATGCGCGGCGGACTGCCGCCGGAAAACGATCGGCGTAAGCCGCCGCAACAGCCACAAAAACGCGACCCGCGCGATTAAGCGTCGGCGCCGATTCGGGGTGACGAGATAAATTGAACATTGTCATTCTTTCGTGTGACGGTGCGCTGTATTCCTGTCGACGCCTGCGCGCCGCAGCGGAGCGGCGCGGACACCGCATTGAGGTGATCGATCCGCTCGCCTGCGTGATAAATATCAACTCGGCCGCGCCCGCCATTCACTATCGCGGCCGTCAGCTGGCGCGCTATGACGCGGTGATCCCGCGTATCGGCTCCGTCATCACCTATTACGGCACCGCCGTGCTGCGGCAGTTTGAACTGCTCGGCAGCTATCCGCTGAATGAAGCCGCGGCGATTCTCCGGGCGCGCGACAAACTGCAATCCCTGCAGCTGCTGGCGCAGCAGGGCATCGATCTGCCGATGACCGGCGTTGCCCACTCGCCGGATGATACCGATGCGCTGATCGCGCTGGTCGGCGGCGCGCCGCTGGTGGTGAAGCTGGTGGAAGGCCGGCAGGGCATCGGCGTGATGCTGGCGGACACGCGGCAGGCGGCGGCCAGCGTGATCGATGCGTTCCGTGAGCTGAAGGCGCATGTTCTGGTGCAGGAGTATGTGCGCGAGGCGCAGGGGCGCGACATTCGCTGCCTGGTGGTTGGCGGCCAGGTGGTGGCGGCGATCGAGCGTCAGGCCAGGGCGGGGGAGTTTCGCTCCAACCTGCACCGCGGCGGCACGGCGTCTGCGACGCATATCAGCGATGAAGAACGCACGTTGGCCATCAAGGCGACGGCGGCGCTGGGGCTGGATATTGCCGGCGTTGATATTTTGCGTGCCGATCGCGGGCCGCTGGTGATGGAGGTTAATGCCTCGCCCGGGCTGGAAGGCATCGAGACCGCCACCGGCCTGGATATCGCCGAGATGATGATTGACTATGTTGAGCAGCGTGCGGCGCACGGGATTTTCCCTAAAATGACGCCGATAACCAGTAAAAAATAAGGGATTAATGCGATTTTCCCGTAGTTTTTCCATAGCGAAACGCGCCTTTATTGAATTAAGCCTGATTGATCGTGGCATCATGGATGAATATTCCGTAAGCTATGCGCCTTTCGCGTTTTTGAATATTGTGAGGCTGGTACCCTATGGATTCACTCATCGTCCCCGATTTGGCGTTATTACGACGTTGGCTGGACCAGTTGGGCATTTCATTTTTTGAATGCGACTCCTGTCAGGCGCTGCATTTGCCGCATATGCAGAACTTTGACGGCATTTTCGACGCCAAGATCGACCTGGTTGACGGGGTGATCCTGTTCTCCGCCCTGGCGGAGGTGAAGCCGACTGCGCTGATCCCGCTGGTTGCCGACCTCAGCCAGATCAATGCCAGCTCGCTGACCATCAAAGCGTTTGTGGATATCCAGGATGACAATCTGCCCAAGCTGATCGTCTGCCAGTCGCTGAGCGTTGCCGTCGGTATTACGCTGGAACAGTTCGCGCACTTTATGCAGCAGGGCGAAGAGCAGGTCTCGATGGTGATCCTCGAGGCGCGCGCCAACGACCTGCTGTTTATCTCTGCATGAACACCACCTCCTATGGAGGTGGTCAGCAACAAGTTGGCTCTGCCAGTAATGCTACTCATGGGAAAATCCGAATCTGTTATCCCCATAACTGATAAGGATTTAACCATGAGTAGATTCCAGAAAGCATCTCATGTGCTCTGGTGTTGTCAATATCATATTGTATGGACACCCAAGTACCGATTTCGCATCCTTAGGAATAATGTTGGCAAAGAGGTCTACAAGCAGATAAGGATCTCAAGTGAGCAACTCGGGATAGAAGTGGTAGAGCTGAATGTTCAGATAGATCATGTCCATTTACTGGTAAAAGTCCCGCCACGTCTTTCTATTTCACATGTGATAGGTCATTTGAAAGGTAAAACAGCCCTTAGGCTGTTCAGCAAATTTCCCTATCTGCGGAAGAACAAGTTGTGGGGAAATCACTTCTGGGCGCGGGGTTACTGCGTAGATACCGTAGGTATAAATGAAGAAATGATAAGAAAGTACGTGAAGTATCAGGAAAAGCATGAAGTTGAAGAGAGCCAGCTTCCACTAAAAGAGGTGTGAAGCGAAGGCTCTCAGAGTCTGAGCTAAGTACGCCCCTCTGGGGCGCTATCAATGCCACCTGCTATGCAGGTGGTTTTTTACGGGCGAGGGCGAGGAAGAAGAAAATCCGGCGGCGGCCATGCGCCAGCCGATGCTGCACTAATCCCGTCTTGCAACGACGCATCGTCCATCCCGGCGATGCGTTGCCCCCTCTCCGTTGTCTGCCCGTCGCTACAAGCCTGGTCGTGCGCTTTATCTCCGTCCTGTCATAGCCGTTCGGCGCCAAACCTGCTATTTTTTGTAATTGGCATTGCAAATGATTTAACTGGCTCTTATACCGAATATTACTGATATTTCATCGCGGAATACGGATATGTCAGAGATGCTGAAAAGCAAGCAGGGAACCCTGAGAGCGCAAACGGATGTCCCGGTGGCGGTATTGATCGCCGGTACGGCAATGGTGGCGATTAAATGCATCAGCATTCTGCTGCTGTTGGGGGAGTTGGGGCTGTCCGGCCTGCAGGAATTTGTCAGCACCAGCGCGCAGGCCTGGGATTCGACGCTGATCTTTCTGGCCGGCATCGTCATGCTTTGCCTGCAGATTTACTGCGGCTTTGCCGTGATACGCGGTAAAAATGGCGGGCGCTGGGGCTATGTGCTCTGTCAGGCGCTGGTGGTGGGGTATCTGCTGTTGGCCACCATCGGCAGCGTGTTTCCCGAAGTGTTTACCGTCGATGGTGAAACCAACACCCAGATTATGCATACCCTGATTTTGGAAAAAATCCCCGATATGGTGATTCTTGGCCTGCTGTTTCTGCCGGCGGCCAGCCGCCGCTATTTTGCCCGCGGCTGAGGGCGGCGGCGATAGCGTCAAGAAGTTTGGGGATAAGGGCGTAGGGTGCTAAACTCTGCGCCCTTATTTTTTATTCGTCGATCCCTACGGTTATCCTATGCATTGCGCGTTGTATACGGCCGGCAGTTGCCGTTCCTGTCAGTGGCTGGAAAAGCCTTATCCGCAGCAGCTGGCTGATAAACAGCAGCATCTGCAGGCCCTGCTGGCCGAACGTGAGGTCGGGCAGTGGCTGCCGCCGGTGACCGGTGCGCTGAGCGCCTTCCGCAACAAGGCGAAAATGGTGGTCAGCGGCAGCGTGGAGCGCCCGCTGCTGGGGATGCTGCACCGCGACGGCACGCCGGTCGATCTGTGCGCCTGCCCGCTGTACCCCGCCAGCTTTGCGCCGATGTTCAACGTACTGAAAACCTTTATCGCCCGCGCCGGGCTGACGCCATATAACGTGGCGCGCAAGCGCGGCGAGCTGAAGTATCTGTTGCTGACGGAAAGCACCAGCAACGACGGGGTGATGCTGCGTTTTGTTCTGCGCTCGGACAGCAAACTGGCGCAGCTGCGCGCCGCGCTGCCGTGGCTGCAGCAACAGCTGCCGCAGCTGCAGGTGATTTCCGTGAATATTCAGCCGGTGCACATGGCGATTATGGAGGGCGAGCAGGAAATTATCCTGACCGAGCAGCAGGCGCTGGAGGAGCGTTTTAACCAGGTGCCGCTGTATATCCGCCCGCAGGGCTTCTTCCAGACCAATCCGCAGGTGGCGTCGGCGCTGTATGCCGCGGCGCGCGACTGGGTGCGTGAGCTGAATATCGACAGCATGTGGGATCTGTTTTGCGGCGTCGGCGGCTTTGGCCTGCACTGTGCCCGGCCGGAAACGCGCCTGACCGGGATTGAAATCAGCGCGGAGGCGATTCGCTGCGCGCGCCAGTCGGCGGCGACGCTGGGGTTGCAGCGGGTTGAGTTTCAGGCGCTGGATTCCACCCGTTTCGCCACGGCGGAAGGGGATGTGCCGCAGTTGGTGGTGGTCAACCCGCCGCGGCGCGGCATCGGTCAGGCGCTGTGCGACTATCTGCAGCGGATGGCGCCGGACTATCTGCTCTACTCCAGCTGCAATGCGCAAAGCATGGCGCAGGATATCGCGCTGCTGCCGGGGTATCGGATTGAGCGGGTGCAGCTGTTCGATATGTTCCCGCATACCGCGCACTATGAGGTGCTGACGCTGCTGGTGCGGGAGAAGTAATCAGCCCGGCGAACCGGGCTGAGCTGATGGCTTACTGCGGGAACCACTTGTCGCTGATGGCCTGATAGGTGCCGTCGGCCTTGATGGCCGTCAGCGCGGCGTTCAGCTTGTCCAGCAGCGCCTTGTTATTCGGGCGCACCGCAATCCCCAGGCCGGTGCCGAAGTATTGCGCATCGGTGATGTGCTCGCCGACCGGCGCCAGCTGCGGGCTGTTTTTCAGCCACTCATTCACTACCGCGGTATCGCCGAAGACGCCGTCAATACGGCCGTTTTTTCAGCTCCAGAATGGCGTTCTGATAGCTGTCGTAAGAGACGGTGTTAATCTCCGGGTGTTTATCCTGCATATATTTCTGGTGGGTGGTGCCGTTTTCCATCCCGACCTTTTTCCCCTTCAGCTCCGCCAGCGAGGCGTATTTGCCTTTCTGCGCGATCACAATCGCCGAGTTGGCGTAGTACGGCTGGGTGAAGCTGACCTGCTTGCTGCGCTCCGGCGTGATGTCCATCCCGGAAATCACCGCATCGAACTTTTTGAACTTCAGCGCGGCGATCAGGCTGTCGAAGGCCTGGTTGGTGAAGGTGCATTCCGCCTGCATCTGCTTGCATAACGCCTTCGCCAGGTCGATATCAAAGCCGACGATCTGGTTATTGGCGTCCAGCGATTCAAACGGCGGATAGGTGGCGGAAGAGGCGAAACGGATGGTGTCGGCCGCCTGGGCGCTAAAGGTCACTCCGGCCAGCACGGCGGCGGCGAGCAGTAATTTTTTCATGCGGAAGCTCCTGTCTGACTATTCGTGTTGTTATCGCCGCCATCGGTTGATTTTGCTGACAATATTCTGCAGGTTGTCGCTGACGGTGCTGTCGATAACCATGCCACTGAGTGAATGAATATGCAATAAAAATGATTATAAATTGTTTTGGCGGAGCGGGGGAAACAGCCCCGCCGCGGCGGCAGGGCTGGGTAAGCGGCTCAGTTACGGCGTTCAAAGGCCAGCGCGCGGCGTTCAACCAGGCGCATCAACAGCGTCAGCAGACCGTTGACCACCAGATAAACCAGCCCGGCGGCGCCGAACACCATCACGTCATAGGTACGGCCGTACATCAGCTGGCTGTAGCCCATGACTTCCATCAGCGTGATGGTGTAGGCCAGCGAGGTGCTTTTAAATACCAGCACCACTTCGTTGGAGTAGGAGGAGAGGGCGCGCTTAAAGGCGAACGGCAGCAGAATGCGCATCGACTGGCGACGCGACATGCCCAGCGCCTCGCAGGACTGCCACTGGCCGGCCGGAATGGCCCGCACCGCGCCGTAAAACAGCTGCGTGGTGTAGGCGGCGCTGTTGAGCGCCAGCGCAATCATGGCGCACAGCCAGGGCTGTGACAGCAGGTTCCACAGCCACGGATAGTCGCGGATCGCCGGGAACTGTCCGGGGCCGTAATAGATCAGGAAGATCTGCACCAGCAGCGGCGTACCGGTGAACAGCGTAATGTAGATCTTCACCAGCGGCGACAGCAGCGGGGTTTTCAACGTCAGGATCGCCGTCAGGATCAGCGACAGCACCAGGGCGACCAGCAGCGCCGCCAGCGTCAGCGTCAGGCTGGTGTGCAGCCCCTTGATGATTTCCGGTAAGTATTCCAGCATCAGACCGGCCCCCGCTCAAAACGTGTGGTGCGCAGTTCGATTCGCTTAAGAATAAACTGGCTCAGCAGGGTCACCACCAGATAGATGGCGGCGGCGATCACGTACCAGGTGAACGGCTCCTGCGTGCGGGTGGCGATGCTTTTGGTCTGCAGCATCAGATCGTTCACGCTGATTAAGGATACCAGCGCGGTATCCTTCAGCAGCACCAGCCACTGGTTGCCGAGGCCGGGCAGGGCGTGGCGCCACATCTGCGGCATAATCAGCCGGAAGAAGATGGCCGCCTTGCCGAGGCCGAGCGCCTGGCCGGATTCCCACTGCCCCTGCGGCACCGCTTTCAGCGCGCCGCGCAGCGTCTGCGACGCATAGGCCGAATACAGCAGCGCCAGCGCGATGACCCCGCAGAGGAACGGGCTGACTTCGAAGCTTTCAATGTCGACCTGCACCGGCACGGTAAACAGGCCGAAGTTCAGCTCAAAGCCGTCCGACAGCGTCAGCAGCAGCTGTGACGAGCCGAAGTAGATAAACAGCACCACCAGAATTTCCGGCAGGCCGCGCAGCAGCGTGACCCAGGCGGTGCCGAGCCAGCTGACCGGCTTCCAGCGCGCGGACTCCCAGCCGGCGAACAGCATCGCCAGGATCAGCCCGAGCGCCAGCGCGCAAACGGCAAGGCCGACGGTCATCCCGGCGGCGGTTGCTAAAGGTTGAATTTCATTCATCGGGATAGATTACTGCTGGAACCATTTTTTGTAGATGGTTTCATAGGTCCCATCCTGTTTGATCTTGTCCAGAGCGGCGTTGAACTTGCCCTGCAGATCGCTGTTCTTCTGGCGTACGGCAATGCCCAGACCGGTGCCGAAATAGTTCTTGTCGGTCACCTTGTCGCCCACCGCGGCCAGCTGAGCGTTCTGCTTCAGCCATTCGTTAACTACCGCGGTATCGCCGAAGACGGCGTCGATACGGCCGTTTTTCAGATCGAGCACCGCATTCTGGTAGCTGTCGTACGGCACGGTGGTGATTTCAGCGTGCTGATCCGTCAGGTACTTCTGGTGCGTGGTGCCGTTCTGCACGCCGACGCGTTTGCCTTTCAGCGCCGCGATATCGGCCACTTTGCCTTTCTGCGCGATAAACAGGGCGGAGTTGTCGTAGTAAGGCTTGCTGAACAGCACCTGTTTTTCACGCTCCGGCGTGATGTCCATGCCGGCCATCACCGCGTCAAAGCGTTTGAACTTCAGGCCCGGGATCAGGCTGTCGAACGACTGGTTGCTGAAGCTGCACTCCGCCTGCATCTCTTTGCACAGCGCGTTGGCCAGATCGACGTCGAAGCCCTGAATCTTGTTGTCCGCGCCGATAAACTCAAACGGCGGGTAGGAGGCTTCGGTCGCGAAACGAATCTTGTCGGCGGCAGAGGCGGAAACGCTGATGCCGGCCAATACGGCGGCGATTATTAGTTTTTTCATCGCAAACTCCCCTAAAACTGGTCTGGTGTAGAAAAAAATCAGTGTGATAAATAACTGGCGAATTCGGCGGTCTGCGGCTGCGCGAAGCGGCTGGCGTCGCCCTGTTCCACAATGCGGCCGTTTTCCATATACACCACGCGGCTGGCGGTCTTGCGCGCCACTTCCACCTCGTGGGTGACGATCACCTGCGTAATGCCGGTACCGGCCAGTTCGCGGATGATACTGACGATCTGCGCGGTGATTTCCGGGTCCAGCGCGGCGGTCGGCTCATCGAACAGCAGCACCTGCGGCTCCATCATCAGCGCGCGTGCAATGGCGACGCGCTGTTGTTGGCCGCCGGACAGGTGCAGCGGAAAACGGTCGGCAAAGTCGGTCAGGCGCAGACGCTGGAGCAGCTTGTCGGCGCGCGCCATCGCCTGGGCCTTGCTCAGGCCCAGCACGCGGCACGGCGCTTCAATCAGGTTTTGCACCACGGTCAGGTGAGGCCACAGGTTGTACTGCTGGAATACCATGCCGACGTTTTGGCGCAGTTCGCGGATGGCTTTTTCACCCGGCCCCTGCTTAAAGTCAAACTGGTTGCCGGCGATCTGCAGCTGGCCGGATCGCGGCATTTCCAACAGGTTCAGCACCCGCAGCAATGAACTTTTCCCCGCGCCGCTTGGGCCAAGCAGCACTAAGGTTTCCCCGGCTGGACAATCCAGCGTGATGTCGAACAGCGCCTGGTGTGCGCCATAGAAGCAATTTATATTTTTTAGTTGAATACTCATGCGCTGGAATTGAATAGACATTGATGCCGCAAATGTTAACTTCCGCAGAATACTTATGCAATCATTGTGAGTTAAAATTTATTAATGTACGGCAGGATAGTAAAAGAATAGCACAACATACCGCAGTGCAGGCGCGAAGGGGAGGTTTGTCGCGCAGTGTGTGAAGTGGCTAGCGAATTTGATGTTTTTGCTCAAGAAACAGGCAGGTTGGCGGGGGGAAACGACCGGCGCCGTGCAGCGCCGGCCAGGGATACGATCAGTCGTTTTCCAGCACCTGACGCAGCGTGCCGCTGGCGGCGTGCGGCGGCACGTTGAGGTAGCGGATGTCATCCACCACCCAGCAGGTGCCTTCACGCACCATCAGCACCTCGTTTTGCCACTCTTTGGCGCTGCTGTCGTCTTTTTTATAGCTCAGCTGGACGCGCAGCGGGATATTCTTGGCGTCGGTATTCGGGATGGAAGAGGCGCTGGCTACGCTGGCGCTGGTGGCGCCTTCGGCGTTGCCGGTGAACAGCGCGGCCGCGTTTGCCTGCGGTTTCTGATTAGCGCTCAGCAGTTCCTGATACAGCGGCTGGCTCAGGTAAGGCTGCAGCTGCGCCAGACGGTTGCTGTCCGGCAGCGTGGTGCTGCCTTGCTCCAGACGCAGGTCGTAAAATTTTTGCGCCACGCTGTCCGGGCCGCCTTCAATGCATGCGCCGCTGCGCGCGCCGATATCCTTGTAGGCCGGTTCAACGGTGGTACAGGCGCTCAGCGCCAGCGCCGCTAAAGGTAAAAACAGCCGCAATCGTTTTTGTTTTCATCTCACTACCTTATGTGAAAGTCTCTACCATGAAGACGATAGCTTACAGTATAAATGCGTTTTTCAGCCTTGCATTCGTACTCTGTGCCATCCGCATTCAGAATATACTGTAAAATCAGCGGTCATATTTTTGCAGGCTTGAAGCCGTATCCGCGTGGGTTACACTGGCGATCCCGGTTTTTCCCGGCAACGGCAGACAGCGCCTATTATCCTGGCGAGCACGGCCATGAATCAAGCAAGGAGTCTTTGATGCAAATTTCTACTACCCCGACCCTGGAAGGGTTCACCATTACCGAATACTGCGGCGTCGTCACCGGCGAGGCGATTTTAGGCGCCAACATTTTCCGCGACTTTTTCGCCGGGGTGCGTGATATCGTCGGCGGCCGTTCCGGCGCCTATGAAAAAGAGCTGCGCAAGGCGCGCCAGATAGCGTTTCAGGAGCTGGAAGAGCAGGCGCGCGAGCTGGGCGCCAATGCGATCGTCGGCGTGGATATCGACTATGAAACGGTAGGCAAGGACAGCAGCATGCTGATGGTCAGCGTCAGCGGCACGGCGGTAAAAATCAGCCGTTAAGTTTGCCGGCCCGGCGCATGCGCGCCGGGTTTTGCGTGTCACAAGGAGTGAAGCATGACTAAATGGCCAGGGATCGTCGCGCTGCTGTTGGCGGGCTGCCAGGCTTCGGGGCCGGGCACCACCGTCGACCGCGGCGACTATCAGCTGGAAACGCTGCATCAGGCGCAGGGCGTCGACCAGCGCATTCGTTTTCTGGTGATGCATTATACGGCGGAAGATTTTCAGACGTCGCTCAAGACGCTGACCGACGAGCACGTCAGCGCCCACTATCTGCTGCCGGCGCAGCCGCGGCGTGCGCACGCCAGGCCGACGGCGTACCAGCTGGTGCCGGAGGCGATGCGCGCCTGGCATGCCGGGGCCAGCAGCTGGCGCGGTCGCAGCCAGCTGAATGACACCTCGATCGGCATTGAGATCGTCAACCGCGGCTTTAGCCGCAGCATGCTGTTCACCCGTTGGCAGCCATACAGCGCCGAACAGATTGCGCTGCTGATCCCCCTGAGCCGCGATATTATCCGCCGCTACGGCATTCAGCCGGTGGACGTTGTCGGCCACAGCGATATTGCGCCGCAGCGCAAGCAGGACCCCGGCCCGCTGTTTCCCTGGCAAACGCTGGCGGAGGCCGGCATAGGCGCCTGGCCGGATAAGGAGGATGTACGGCGCTATCTGGCGGGGCGCGATCCCCATGCGCCGGTGGCGCTAGCGCCGCTGCTCGAGAAGCTGGCGCGCTATGGCTACGCTATCGATCCGCAGTGGGACGGGCGTCAACAGACAAGGGTGCTGGCGGCATTTCAGATGCATTTCCGGCCCGCCGATTACCGCGGTGAACCGGATGCCGAAAGCGAGGCGATTATCGATGCGCTGCTGCATAAATATTACGGCTTATAAGCCGTGCAGCTTGCCGTGTTCCTTCAGCCAGCGCGCGGTGCGCATCACGCCTTCTTCCAGCGACACCACCGGCCGGTAGTCCAGCTCCTGCTGGGCGCGGCTGATGTCCAGCGTCAGGTCGAAGTTGAGTTTGGCCACGCCGTAGTGGGTGAGCACCGGCTCTTTTTCACTTTTGCTGCCCAGCTTTTCCATGCCGCGCGCCATCATGTCGAGCATAGCGTAGGGGACGGAACGGATGCGGCACTTCATACCCAGCTCATCAATCAGCAGCTGCACCACGTTGCGCAGCGGCTGCGGCTGTTGGTTGGTGATGTTATAGGCGCGGCCGGACGGCGTATCCTGCTTCATCGTCGCCAGCCACATGGCGTGCACCGCGTTTTCCAGATAGGTCATATCCACCATCGCCGCGCCGCCGCGCGGCAGCAGCAGGTTGCCGTAGTGTTTTGATCATATGCAGCAGGCGCGGCAGCATAACGTTGTCGTGCGGCCCGAACAGCCCCTGAGGGCGTAAGATGGTGAAGTGGGTCTGCGGGTTGGCCAGCGCCAGGTGCTGGATAACCTGCTCGCCGGCCGCCTTGCTGCGGGCGAACTCATTGGCGTAGCGCGCCGGGCGGAAGTCTTCCGGCACGTTGCGGTGGTGGTGGTAGTCGAAGTAGATCGCCGGCGAAGAGATATGGATAAACTGCGAGACGCCGTAGGCCGCCGCCCATTCGCCCAGGCGGCGGGTGGCGCGCACGTTGGCCAGCTCAAAGGCCTCTTCGGTGCCCCAGGGAGAGGTGAAGCTGGAGCAGTGCCACAGCACGTCCACGTCCGCCAGCATCGCTTTCGCCTGCGAGGAAACCAGGTTGGTGAGATCGGCCTGAATAAATTCGGCGCCCATCTTCTCCAACAGGCGGCCCATGGCCCGGTTGTGGCCGGTGGCACATACTTGTATGCCTTGGCGACGCAGATATTCAACGGCGTTACGGCCTAATCCACTGCTTGCACCGGTGACCAATACCTTCATAACAGACTCTTTCTCACCAAAAAAACAAAGCGCTGGCGGCGTATTGCCGTTTCCCAGCAAATAAGATGCCATTCTTTCGTGATTTGGGGCGCTATGCAATCGGAAAGGGACGATCAACCACGGCAAACTGTGCGGTCGATCGACAAATGAACAACGTTACGGCAAATTGTGGTCTTCCTGCTCAGCCAACCGGACAATGCGTGCGGCCATTCCGCGGAAAATAAACAGGTGGGCCGGCATCATGGCGAACCAGTAAAGCAAACCGCTAAAACCGGCCGGGTGCCACCAGGCCCGCACGTCGAGGGTGCGGCGGTTGCCGTAATCGCGGATGGTGAACGTCAGCCGGCCGAGGCCGGGCGCCTTCATGCCGAACAGCAGTGAGAGCTGGCGTTCGGGCCGTAGCGCGATCACTTTCCAGCCGTCAATCATATCGCCGAGCTGCAGCGTGCGGCGCGGCGGGCGGCCATACACCACGCCGTTGCCGAGCAGGTCGTCCATGCGCGCGCGGATCTGCCAGAGCGCGTTGGCGTAGAAGTACCCCTCTTTGCCGCCCAGCTGCTGCACCACCTGCCACAGAGCGGCGGCCGAGGCCTGCGTCTCCAGCGTATGGCCGGCCTGTTTCGGGTAGAAACCGTAGCCGGGACGCCAGCGCGCCCGCGCGGCCGGGTCGTAACCCCAGTCGGCGCTGTCGGTCACCTCCGCTTCACGCTGCAGGGTCTCCGTCACCGCGTCGTCAAAGGATTGCAGCTGCTGTGGGATCAGCGCCTGCAGCGGCCGGCCGTCGGCGGGCAGATCGTGTTTTAGCCCCTGAATCAGCGCGCGGGCGACCGGGGTGGGCACCGAGGTGATCAGGCTGATAAACCACACCGAAATCAGGCGCGTCGGCAGCGGAATGGGGATCAGCCAGCGTCGGTAGCCGCTGATGGCGATAAAGCGCGTGAGCATGGTCTGATAGCTGATGTACTCCGGCCCCGCCGCGTCAAAAATACGGTGATCGTCGGCCGGGTGCCGCAGCAGTTCGCTCAGGTAGGTCAGCAGGTTCGGCAGGGCGATCGGGGAGGATTTTGAACGCACCCAGCGCGGCGGCGTCAGCAGCGGCAGGTTGTAGACCATGTCGCGCATCACTTCGAACGCCGCCGAACCCGGCCCGACGATAATGCCGGCGCGCAGTTCGGTGACCGGCACGCCGCTCTGACGCAGAATTTCCCCGGTAAGCCGGCGGGCGGTCAGGTGCGGCGAACTGTCATGCTGCGGCTGCAGCGCGCCCAGGAAGATCACCTGTTTGACCGCGGACTGGCGCAGGGCGTCGCGCAGGTTCTGCGCCGCCTGGCGCTCTTTTTCAATAAAGTCGCGGCCGTCGGCCATGCCGTGGATCAGATAGTACAGCGTATCGATCCGCCACAGCGCCGGCGGCAGCGTTTCCGGTTGGTAGACGTCGACATACTGGCAGTGCACCTGCGGCCAGTTTTGCGCCTGCAGCCATTCGAGACGGCGGGCGGCGGCGATAACCTCATGCCCTGCGCCGTCAGGTGGGGGATCAGGTTTTGTCCGATATAACCGCTGGCGCCAAGGACCAGAATGCGTTGGTGGCTCATCAGCACGACCTTATGCAGTGAAAAGTAGGGAACGGTATCCTGAATACCGTTGGTTATAGCATGCCAAAATCGGGCTATAAAAACACTTTTTGTGTGGACAAATGGCAACTTGCAACGCCCTGGCGCAGGCGTCACACTACGCGCCGTTGCTTTGGCGGGAGTGAATCATGCGGCTGAATGTGGTGTGTTACGGTGTGTTGGCGTTAACCCTGGCGGTTAGCGCATTTTTCCCGCATCCGGGGTGGACGGGGCTGTTACTGCTGAATTTGCTGACGCTGGCGCTGTATGGCGCCGATAAGCTGGCGGCGATCAAGGCCTGGCAGCGGGTGCCGGAAATCACGCTGCTGGCGTTCGGGGCGATCGGCGGCTGGCCGGGGGCGCTGTGCGCTCAGCGGCTGTTCCGGCACAAGACGCAGAAACAGCCGTTTAAAACCTGGTTTATCGTCAGCATCTTGCTCAACGTGGCGGCGTGCGGCGCGGCGTGGTACATCGTCTATGGCCGCTTTCTATAGCCGCAGCCTGACGCCGGAGCACTTACCGCCCGTGCCGCTGCAGGAACTCGCGCCATAGCTCGACCACCTGCTGCAGATCCCGTCGGCTGACGTCGAGGTGGGTGACCAGGCGCGTCAGCGGCCCGCTGCCGATCAGCACGCCGCGCTCGCGCATCCACGGGCCGAGCTGCGCCGCCTGTTCGGCAGACTGCCGGATGTACAACATGTTGGTCTGGGCGCCCGCATCGGCAATCGTCAGCCCGATGTCGTGCAGCTGCTGTTCCAGCCAGCGGGCGTTGTCGTGGTCCTCCTGCAGCCGGGCGACGTGGTGTTCTAACGCATAGCGGCCGGCCGCCGCCAGAATGCCGGCCTGACGCAGGCCGCCGCCGGTCATTTTGCGCCAGCGGTTGGCGCGCTGAATAAATTCGGCGCTGCCGCACAGCAGCGATCCCACCGGCGCGCCCAGCCCTTTGGACAGGCAAATGGTGAAGGTGTCGCAGTATTGCACGATCTTGTTCAGCGGCACATTGAGCGCCACCGCGGCGTTGAAAATGCGCGCGCCGTCGATATGCAGCGCCAGCCGCCGCTCGCGGCTGAACTGCCACGCCTGTTCCAGATAGGCGAGCGGCAGCACTTTGCCGCTGATGGTGTTCTCCAGGCTGAACAGCCGGCTGCGGGCAAAGTGGATATCGTCGGGTTTGATGGCGGCGGCGACCTTATCCAGCGGCAGCGTGCCGTCGTCGTCGGCCTCGATCGGCTGCGGCTGAATGCCGCCCAGCACCGCCGCGCCGCCGGCTTCATATTTGTAGTTGTGCGCCTGCTGGCCGACGAGATATTCGTCACCGCGCTGGCAGTGGCTGAGCAGCGCCACCAGATTGGCCTGGGTGCCGCTGGGTAAAAATAGCGCCGCCTCTTTGCCGGCCAGGCGCGCCGCTTCGTTTTGTAGCGCGTTGACCGTAGGGTCATCGCCGTAAACGTCGTCGCCCACTTCGGCGTTGGCCATCGCCTGACGCATGGCGGCCGTGGGCTGTGTAACGGTATCGCTGCGGAGATCGATCAGCATGGGTATCCTTTCAACGGTTAAGGGCGACGCAGCAGGCTACGCCGCCGTCAGGGCGGATTAACGCCGCCAGTTGGTTTTGGCCAGTTCGACCACTTCGTCGCCGCGGCCGTTAATGATGGCGCGCAGCATATACAGGCTGAACCCTTTGGCCTGTTCGAATTTGATCTGCGGCGGCATCGCCAGCTCCTGTTTGGCGGTCACCACGTCCAGCAGCGCCGGGCCGGGGTGCGCCAGCATCGCCTGCAGGGCGGCGTCCAGCTCCGAGGCTTTTTCAACCCGGAAGCCTTTAATGCCGGCCGCGTTGGCGATGGCGGCGAAGTCCGGGTTATGCAGATCCGTGCCGTCGGTCAGGTAGCCGCCGGCCTTCATCTCCATCGCTACAAACCCCAGCACGCTGTTATTAAACACCACCACTTTAACCGGCAGCTGCAGCTGCGCCAGCGATAAAAAGTCGCCCATCAGCATGGTAAAGCCGCCGTCGCCGCACAGCGCCACCACCTGCTTATCCGGCGCGGTGGCCTGTGCGCCGATGGCCTGCGGCATCGCATTGGCCATCGAGCCGTGGTTAAACGAGCCGAGCAATCGGCGTTTGCCGTTCATCTGCAGGTAGCGGGCCGCCCAGACGGTCGGCGTGCCGACGTCGCAGGTGAAAATGGCGTCATCGTCGGCATGGCGGCTGATTTGCTGCGCCAGATACTGCGGGTGAATCGGCTGGCTATCGTTGCAGGTCGCCAGGCTGTCGAGATCCTGGCGTGCGCTGCGGTAGTGTTCCAGCGCCTTGTTGAGGAATTTATCGTCGCTCTTGGCCTCCAGCTGCGGCAGCAGGGCGGCAAGGGTGGTTTTGATATCGCCCACCAGCGCCATATTGACCGGACAGTGCGCGCCGATGCTGCCGGGGTTGATATCCACCTGGACGATCGTGGCGTTGGTGGGATAAAAGGCGCGGTAGGGGAACTGGGTGCCGAGCAGCACCAGCGTGTCGGCGTTCATCATGGCGTGATAGCCGGAGGAGAAGCCGATCAGGCCGGTCATACCGACGCTGTACGGGTTGTCCCATTCGATATGCTCTTTGCCGCGCAGCGCATGTACGATCGGCGCCTGCAGCAGTTCAGCCAGCTTCACCACCTCATCGTGGGCGCCGGCGCAGCCGCTGCCGCACATCAGGGTAATATTTTTCGCCCCGTTCAGCGTTTCCGCCAGCCGGTTAAGCTCGCTCATCGGCGGCTGCACCAGCGGCAGCGCCGGGGTCTGCCAGACCACCTCGGCGTCTTCCGGCGCCATGCGCAGCGCCACATCGCCGGGCAGCACCACCACCGACACGCCGCGGTTAAGGATTGCCTTGCGCATGGCGATCTCCAGCACGCGCGGCAGCTGTTCCGGGTTGGAGACCAGTTCGCAGTAGTGGCTGCATTCGCGGAACAGCTCCTGCGGATGGGTTTCCTGGAAGTAGCCGCTGCCGATCTCGCTGGAAGGAATGTGGGCGGCGATCGCCAGCACCGGCACGTGATTGCGGTGGCAGTCGAACAGGCCGTTGATCAGGTGCAGGTTGCCCGGTCCGCAGGAGCCAGCGCACACCGCCAGTTCACCGGTCAGCTGCGCCTCCGCGCCGGCGGCGAAGGCGGCCACTTCCTCGTGGCGGGTGCCCAGCCATTCAATCGTCCCCATGCGGTGCAGGCTGTCGCTCAGGCCGTTCAGCGAGTCGCCGGTGACGCCCCAAATGCGTTTTACGCCCGCCTGGTCCAGGGTTTTGGCAATCAATGTGGCTACGGTTTGCTTCATGGTTCCCCCAGTGATGTGATAACCCCGTCGCTTAACGGCGGGATAGATACCCGTCATACTTCAAGTAACGGGGTGTTGGCCGCGTTCAGTCATCCGAATCACTGACCTGAGGCAGCGTATCGTGATCCCTGCTCTTGCCGCCTTCCTGTCACTCGAATTATTTAGGGTAGAAAAGGTCTTCTCAGCTTAGCAAGCTGCGGGAATTACGATAGAACGGGATGAAGAATAGTTTGCGCCAATAAGTGCCCCGCCGGAAACGGGGCGAGGGGATCAGGCGAGGGTGACGTCGCCCTGCAGCTGGCAGCTGCAGGCCAGCACATAGCCCTGGGCGATCTCTGCCGGCGTCAGCGTCATGGTGCTGCTGACGCTATAGTCGCCGTCGAGTATGCGGGTTTTGCAGGAGCCGCAGACGCCGGCGCGGCAGGCGGCGGTCACCGGCAGGCGATGGGATTCCAGCGCCGCCAGCAGCGTGCTGCCGACCGGTACGCGGAACTCCCGCAGCGGCTGGCCGATGCGCAGCGCCAGCGTATTGTCCGACGACCCGGCGTTTTCCGCCGGCGTGTGAAACTGCTCCTTATGCAGACGCGCGGGCGGAACCCCCAGCGCCAGGCACAGCTGCTCAACCTGCGCCATATAGGGCGCGGGGCCGCAGGTCATCACCCGGCGCTCGGCGATATCCGGCACGCACTGCCGCAGCACCGCGTCGCTGATGCGCCCGCTGAGAAAGCCGGGCGGCGCCTGATGCTCGGCCATCAATGTCAGGTTCAGCGACGGGTGTGCGGCGCACAGTTGCCGCCACTGTTCGGCAAAAATCACCTCCTCCGGACGGCGGACGCTGAAGATCACCTGCACATCGCACGCCGGGCGGTACGCCGCCAGCCAGCGGCACATCGAGATAATCGGCGTGACGCCGCAGCCGGCGGCCAGCATCAAATAGCGCTCGGCGGGGTGAGAAACGCAGCTGAACTCGCCCTGCGCGTCGGACAGCCACAGCGTATTGCCGGGTCGCACCTCCTGCGTCAGCCAGCGCGAGCCGGCGCCGTCCGGCAGGCAGCGCACGCTGATGCTGAGAAACGGGCTGAGCCCCGGCGAGGAGGAAAGGGTGTAGGCGCGCAGGGTCTCTTCGCTGTTGCGGATGCTGACCAGCGCGAACTGGCCGGGCAGATAGGGATAAAAATCGTGGCAGATCAGGTTCAGCGTCCAGACGTCGGCGGTTTCCTGCCGGATGGAGTGCACCTGCATGCGGTTCGGACACAAAGGATGGGGTTGGCTCATAAGGCACCTCACTGCGGAAGGGGCGGACGCCGCCGCCCCGGAAAAACAATACAATCAGCCCAGAATGGCCTGCAGATCCTGCTCTACGCTGGTGATCGGACGCATGCCGAACTTATCGTTGAGGATCGCCAGCAGGTTATCGGTCAGGAAGCCCGGCGCGGTCGGGCCGGTAAAGATGTTTTGCACCCCCAGCGCCAGCAGCGTCAGCAGAATCACAATCGCTTTTTGTTCAAACCACGACAGCACCAGGCTGAGCGGCAGGTCGTTAACGCCGCAGCCCAGCTTCTCCGCCAGCTTCACCGCCAGCATAATCGCCGAATAGGCGTCGTTGCACTGGCCGACGTCCAGCAGGCGCGGCAGGCCTTCCAGCGTGCCGAAGTCCAGTTTATTGAAGCGGTATTTGCCGCACGCCAGCGTCATGATCAGGCAGTCCTGCGGCACCGCGCGGGCAAAGTCGGTGTAGTAACTGCGTTCGCCGCGGCTGCCGTCGCAGCCGCCGACCAGAAATACGTGGCGCAGCTTTTTCCGGCTGACCAGGTCGATCACCGTATCGGCGGCGTTAAGCAGCGTCTGGCGGCCGAAGCCCACGGTGATCAGCTGTTCGATTTCGCTGTAGGGGAAACCGGCCATACCCTGCGCCTGACGGATAACCGCGGAGAAGTCGTCGCCCTCCAGGTGATTGACGCCCGGCCAGCCGACGATGCTGCGGGTCCAGATGCGGTCGCCGTAATGGCCGACGTTCGGGTCGATAATGCAGTTGGAGGTCATGACGATCGGGCCGGGGAATTTGGCGAACTCCACCTGCTGGTTCTGCCAGCCGCTGCCGTAGTTGCCGACCAGATGCTTGAATTTTTTCAGCTCCGGATAGCCGTGCGCCGGCAGCATTTCGCCGTGGGTATAAATATTTACTCCTTGGCCTTCGGTCTGCTCCAGCAGCATACGTAAATCTTTCAGGTCGTGGCCGGAAATCAAAATCGCTTTGCCGGCCAGCGGCCGCACGTTGACCGCGGTCGGCTGCGGATCGCCATACGCCTCGGTTTCCCCGCGGTCGAGGATCGCCATCACGCCGAAGTTCATATGGCCGATGGCCATGGCGTTATTCAGCAGGGTGTCGACATCGCGCGGCTGGGTGCCCAGCCAGGCCATCAGCTCGTGATACTGGGCGTAGATCGCATCGTCATACTGGCCGAGCACGTGCGCGTGCTCCATATAGGCTGCGGCGCCTTTGAGGCCGTACAGGCACAGCATGCGCAGGCCGTGCACATCGTCGCCCACCTCGGCCTTATCCCGATCGAGGGCGAACTGCGCCGCCTGCTGCTGCAGGCTGTCGATATCGTCGCCGGCCAGCTGCAGCGCCGCCAGCGGATGGTCGACCGTGACCGACGGCTCCTGCAGGCGGCAGCGCGCCGCCAGCGGATGGTCGACCGTGACCGACGGCTCCTGCAGGCGGCAGCGCGCCGCCAGCGTATCGCGCAGCGCGATGGTTTCCCGCGCGTAGCCGATAATGCGCGCCGAGTCGAAGTTGACGTTGGTCAGCGTGGAAAAGAAGGCGCGCGGGGCGAAGCTGTCGGTCTGATGGTCGATAATCCCCAGCGCGCGCGCCTGCAGCGCCCAGGCGGACAGGCCCTGCAGCGCGGCGACCAGCAGATCCTGCAGGTCGGAGGTTTCGGCGGTTTTGCCGCACATGCCCTGGGCATAAGAGCAGCCGTTGCCGGCCGGGGTTCGGATGGTTTGTTCACATTGCACACAAAACATAATCGCGTCCTTTTTAAAGTTGCATTTAAAATGCTTGTTTAAGAGCATAGATCGGCAACCGCAGCAGCAAAAAGGGTTTTGTCGGAAAAGTGGGGTAAGTTTGATTTAACGCAAAGTCGCGTGCGGATGAGAACGATTCCGGGGCAAGCCCCCGGCAACGGTCAGGAGAACAGGGCGATCAGCACCGGCGCCATCAGGCTCAGCAGGAAGCCGTGGACGATGGCCGGCGGCACGATCTCCAGGCCGCCGCTGCGCTGCAGCACCGGCAGGGTGAAGTCCATCGAGGTGGCGCCGCACAGGCCCAGCGCCGTCGAGCGGCTGCGGCGGATCAGCGTCGGGATCAGCATAATCGCCACCAGTTCGCGCAGCAGATCGTTAAAGAAGGCGGTGCTGCCGAGCACCGGGCCGTAGGCGTCGCTGATCAAAATGGCGGACAGCGAATACCAGCCGAAGCCGGAAGCTACCGCCAGCCCGGCCTTGACCGGCATTCCCAGCAGCCAGGCCGCCAGCGCGCCGCCGGCCAGCGCGCTGATCGCCACCGCAACGCCGACCAGCATGCCGCGGCGGTTGACGATAATCTGCCGCAGCGTCATGCCGCTGTTGCGCAGCTGGATGCCCACCAGGAACAGCAGGAAAATCAGCGCGTATTCGCTGCCGGCGGTGGCGTAGTGCAGCCAGGGCCACTGCGTCAGGCCGAGCAGGAAGCCAATCAGCACCACGCCGCACAGCTTCAGCGACTCCAGCACCATATGCAGGCGCGAAGGCAGTTTTTCCTGCTTATGCGTGCTGCGCCACGGCAGTTTGCGCTCCAGCAGGTAGAGCGCCAGCGCGTTGGCAAGGAAAATGCACAGGAAAAAGGCGGCGGTGTATTGGAAAATCAGCAGCAGGTTACTGCTGAGGTTCTCCAGAAACGCCAGGCTGATGCCCATTAAAAACAGAATAACGTACACCATCCAGCTGAGCAGACGGTTGATGCTCTGGATAAAGTTATGGTTGCGTAGCGGGATAAGGTAGCCGGCAATCAGCGGCACCAGAATGATCAACAGTCCTGAATACATGACGACAATAATTTCCTTGCTTAAATCGCGGCGGCAAGTGCCGAGCGACCGCAACAGGCTAATCAAAACCCTCTTCAGAGTAAAGTAGCAGATTTACGCGCCTTTGCTTGACCTGCGGGGGGATCGTTGACCATGCTCAGAGTCGTCATTCGACAGAGAGTGGCCAAGGTTCGCACGGGAGGCGACAGATGTACTTAGAACGCATTGAGATTGTAGGTTTCCGTGGCATTAATCGGCTGTCGCTGACGCTGGATGACAACACGCTGCTGCTTGGGGAAAACGCCTGGGGCAAATCCAGCCTGCTGGACGCCCTGACGCTGTTGCTGGCGCCGGAAGAGACGCTGTATCGCTTCGAAACGCATGATTTCCACTTTCCGCCCGGTGACGAAGCGGCCAAGGAGCGCTACCTGCAGATTATTTTCACCTTCTGCGAAAAGGACATCGGCCATGCCCATCTGCCGCGCTATCGCCATTTATCGCCGCTGTGGGTCAAGGCGGAGGACGGCCTGAGCCGGATCCACTATCGCTGCGAAGGGGAGATGACCGATGACGACACGGTATGCACCTGGCGCAGCTTTCTGGACGCCGACGGTAATCCGCTGCTGCTGCATCATATCGATCGGCTGGTGCGCAGCATTATCCGTATTCATCCGGTGCTGCGGCTGCGCGATGCGCGCTTTATCCGGCGTCTGCGTCCCAGTTCGCTCGGCGACCGGCTGCCCGCCGACAACGAGATGCTGGCGCAGCAGCTTGACCAGCTGACGCGTGAACTGGTGCGCAACCCGCAAAAGCTGACTAACGGCGAGCTGCGTCAGGGGCTGGCGGCGATGCAGCAGCTGCTGGAGCACTATTTTTCCGAGCAGGGATCGCAAACCGTCGGGCCAAGGCGGCAGCGTCGGCAGCAGGAGCAGCAGGCCTGGCGTTCGCTCGATAATATCAACCGCATGGTGGCCGAGCCGAACAGCCGCAGCATGCGCTTGATTTTGCTCGGCATGTTCTCGACGCTGCTGCAGGCCAAGGGCAATGTAAAGCTGGAGCCTCATGCGCGCCCGCTGCTGCTGGTGGAGGATCCGGAAACCCGTCTGCACCCGATTATGCTGTCGGTCGCCTGGGGCTTGTTGAATCAGCTGCCGCTGCAGCGTATCACCACCACCAACTCGAGCGAACTGGTGTCGCTGGTGCCGGTGGTGCACGTCTGCCGGCTGGTGCGCGAGTCCGGCCGGGTGGCGACCTATCGCCTGGGCGCGCGCGGCCTCGGGCCGGAGGACAGCCGGCGCATCGCCTTTCATATCCGTTTTAACCGGCCTTCTTCGCTGTTTGCCCGCTGCTGGCTGCTGGTGGAAGGGGAGACAGAAGTCTGGCTGCTGAACGAACTGGCGCGGCAGTGCGGCCATAATTTTGAGGCCGAAGGGGTGCGGGTAATTGAATTTGCCCAGTGCGGTTTAAAACCTCTGCTGAAGTTCGCCCGGCGGATGGGCATCGAGTGGCATGCGCTGGTGGATGGCGATGAGGCCGGCAAAAAGTACGCCAACACCGTGCGCAGCATGCTGGATAACCATGAGGATAGTGAGCGCGATCGTCTGACCGCGCTGCCAGCGGCGGATATGGAACACTTTATGTATAAAGAGGGCTTCAGCCCGGTGTATCACCGGGTGGCGGCGGTGCCGATCAACGCCCAGATGCCGATGCGCAAGGTGATCCTGAAAGCGGTGCACCGCGCTTCGAAGCCGGATCTGGCGATCGAAGTTGCGATGCAGGCGGGCGAGTGGGGCACCGATGCGGTGCCGTCGCTGCTGAAAAAAATGTTCTCGCGGGTGATCTGGCTGGCGCGCGGCCGGGCCGACTAGCCTGCGGCTGCCTCAACGGGAAAAATGCGCGGCGAGTCCCTGCTCCAGCTGGTCCAGCAGCTGATAGCGGCGGCGGTATTCCGCGCGTTTTTTACTGGCGACCTCGTCCAGCGGCTTGCGGGCGATACGCGCCGGCAGCAGAAAGTAGCCGCCGGGCAGCGGCCGGGCCGCCATTGACAGCCAGAACTGGTCATAATCGGCGTGCAGCAGGTCGCGCTTTTTATTTTTATAGCGCCAGTTCTGATAAATATGACTGCCGTTGCCGACCGCCACCACCTGCTGGATCCCCAGCAGGCGCGCCAGATGACACACTCCTTCCAGCGCCAGCCGTTTCGGGAACAGGCCGTGGCAGGCTTTGGTGGTCTGCTGTATCACGCTGTGCGGCACGTCGCCGTTCGCCCCCTGCAGACCGCCGATAAACAGCGTGCTCTTTTGCCGGAAGTGCATCAGGGTAAAGGTGATTTCCGCCAGCATCACGCCCGCGGCGTTGCGCAGCAGCAGCGTGGTTTCCCCCTCCTTGTTCAGCTTGTCAATCGCCGCCAGCTCCAGCGTTACCGACCCGCCGTTTTTATCCTCCGCGCGGCTTAACACCAGCGGCTGCGCGCCCAGATGGCCGAGCAGCATTTTCCCCGGCATGCGCTGGGCGATCAGATCGTAGTGGTCGCGCAGGGCAAACAGACCGTCGAGTTTACTCATATTGGCCGCCAGATACGGGCGGTGCAGTTTGCACGGCAGGTTGGGCTGTGCGCGCAGAATGGTTTCCAGCAGCGGGTTGTCCGCCAGCGTGTTCATCAGGCCGCTGGTGGTCTGCCAGTTCAGCAGCGAGCGGCTGAGGAACTTCAGGCGAAACGAGGTTTTGCGCCAGCAGCGGGCGGGCGCCATGCTGCCGCTGAGCAGTGCGGTAATTAACCGTTGGCCGTTCATCGGCTGGCTGGCGACGAGCGGATAGCTAAATTGTGACATGGTGAAATCCTTGACGGTATCGAATGGCGCTATTTCATCAAGGGATGACTAAACGGCGCTTCAATATTCCCGGCGCGGGATTAGGAATATTCATTACGTTGAGCCGCGGTTTAACGATATCGGTTTGGCAAGGCTCTGAGCATCACTTTGTTGTGTGGTTAATGGTCGGTTTCTGATTTGTATTTCTTGTCGTAGTTGCTGGTTACATTGCTGTTTCCCTCAACGCAGTAAGAAAGGAGCCGTATATGGCTAAGCAAAAATTGGTCAGTTATGAAGATGCAATTCGTCGGGGCGGGTATATTCCCGTTGGCTATTTTAAAAATGGCTTTACTCTGGAGTCTGCCAATCAGGTGCTCTATTTGGAAAGCACCCGGGGATACGTGGTATGGCGGGGCGCCTTGCCGAAAGTGGTCGCGCCGGCAACAACGCCGGAAGCGACGGGGGGATTTGCCCCCGACGCCTGGGTAGATATTAGCGGCGTAGCCTCATCCGCCAAGCTGAATAATATGGTGCTGGTGGAGGATTTTTATCACCTGGTGACCGCAGAGGGCGACTGGACGCCGGCGGCGCAGGCGGCGTTGGCTTATGCCATCAATAACGACCTTAATAAAGTGTGGTCGTTCCAGCAGCTGGCGTTTAAATCACCGCTGATTATAGATAACTGGACTAGCGGCCTGGAAATGCGTTTTGCCGCGCTGGAAGCGCATGAAAATTTCCCAACCTATACGGATTGGAAAAATGCTACGCCGCTGATTGTGATTGGTAAAGAGGGCGGCTCAATGGTCGGCCTTGAGATCCATATCGGTTATATCAATGGCAAGACGCGCGCTAACGGTGTTTCTATCCGCGGGAAAGGATGCGGCGGCTCACGCATTCATATCGGCAAAGCGATTAACTGTAATATTGTTTATGACTGCAGCCAGCAAACGCATGCGTCGGCCTCCAACTTTATTACCGGGGATTATTGGTATCAAGGTAATATGGGCGCTTATTTAGCCAGGGGGCCGTCTGGCGATTACCCCATTGCCGAAGGGCATAAACTCTCTGTCGGGTTTATTACGCAAATGCGTTATGGCGGTTCGCTGTGGCGCAATGGTTCGCAATATAGTCAGATCTCCGGCGATGCGGATTTCAACGGACGCTTCCTGTCCGAGGTGACGTTATCCAGCCGGTCATTTACCGGGCTGGCGCGCGGTGCGGAGATTAGCAATGGCACGGCGACGGGCGAGGTTCTGGCTTTTTATGTGCAAACGGCCGGCGTTTATAAGGTACTTATCATTGAAAAAAATGACGTTTCCGCTGGCAAAAGTTCTTTCGCCACGGGGGATACATTAACGTCCGGCTCATGGCGCAGCGCTATTTCCGCAGTGCGCACCGCGCAGCAGGGAGAAAATTTCTACTTTGATATTATCCTGGACTTTTATGGCGCGCCTTTTGCCCGGCTCGATGTTGACTGTGGTTATGTCGGCGGTCTGGTTGGTCATTCGCTGTATAGCTGCACCCTTAATTACAAGAACTCGTACAGCGTCGCGACCAATTCAGTGAACGGCGCACAGTGGCTGCATTCTGGTACGACGTTAACGTTGCGGGATAGCTATCTCAATAAGAATCTGTTTGATTGCACCTCGACGTTTATTGCGCCGGGCGGGGATTTATATCTGCGCACCCATCGGGCCTATGGCACGGACTTTGCCGCCACTTTTGCGCCGGGTCAGGCGCGCACCATTCGTACCTTTAAATATATCGGTATCAACAATGCGCCGGGGGTAAAAGATATCTATGAAGTCCAGGTGTTTGGACCGACCAATTTAAGCGGCGTTTGTTCAAGCTTTAAGGTGGCGGTGTCGTCGGCAGGTTTGGAGATTTTTGACAGCACGATCAAAGACAGCGCCAGATTAAAACTTATCTATGGCGACGACAAGGATGCGCCGCTGGTGCTGAAGGTGCAGCAGGATTCGCCGCATACCTTCCCCCTCTATTTTACCTTTACGCGCAAATAAGACGTTTATCGCACGTAATCACGGCCGGGAGCGATCCCGGCCGTCTTGTTTTTCCGCGCCGGGAATATGTGATTTGATCGTGGAGGATCGGTTATAGTGCGCGTTAATCGACGACGGCGCGCGTCGCGGGATCGCGGGGATTTACCCGTCTGGCCGTTAACAATACGCGCTCATTACCGGTAAAAACAAAAGGATAGGCCGCTTTATGAAGTTTATGGGACGTCTACGACGCAGGACGATCGTTATCGTGGGACTGGTGGTTATCGCCGCGGCGGCTTTCTGGTATTTCCGTCAGCCGGCGCCGGTGGACTATAAAACGGTGAAGGTGGCCAAGCGCGACCTGCAGCAAAACGTACTGGCTACCGGCCAGTTGGACGCGGTGCGCAAGGTTGACGTCGGCGCGCAGGTCAGCGGCCAGTTGGAGAGCCTGACGGTCGAGATTGGCGATAAAGTGAAAAAAGGCCAGCTGCTGGGGGTGATCGACCCGCAGCAGGCGCAAAACAGCATCCGTGAAAGCGAGGCGGCGCTGCGTGAACTGCATGCGCAGCTGCAGCAGGCGCAGGCCGAACAGCATCTGGCGGCGGTCACCCTGCAGCGTAATCGCGCGCTGTCGCGCGTGCAGGCGGTATCGCGTCAGGATCTGGATAAGTACACCAGCGAACTGGCGGTGAAAAAGGCGCAGGTGGAGAGCATCCGAGCGCAAATTTCCCGTAACCAGGCCAGCCTGGATACGGCCAAAATCAACCTGGCCTATACCCGCATCGAAGCGCCGATGGACGGCGATGTGGTGCAGATCACCACCCTGCAGGGGCAGACGGTGATTGCGGCGCAGCAGGCGCCGAACATTCTGACGCTGGCCGACCTCAGCACCATGCTGGTGAAGGCGCAGGTGTCCGAAGCCGATGTTATTCACCTGAAGCCGGGGCAAAAAGCCTGGTTTACCGTGCTGGGCGATCCGAACAAACGCTTTGACGGCGTGCTGAAAGATATTCAGCCGACGCCGGAGAAGGTCAACAACGCCATTTTCTACTATGCCCGTTTTGAGGTGCCGAATCCGCAGGGGCTGCTGCGTCTGCAGATGACCGCGCAGGTGCATATTCAGCTGGGCGGCGTCAGCCAGGCGTTGGCGATCCCGCTGGCGGCGCTGGGCGAACAGATTGCTGATAACCGCTACTATGTGTCGCTGCTGAAGCAGGGCAAGGAAGAGAAGCGCGAAGTGACCATCGGCATGCGTAATAATATCGACGTGCAGATTGTCAAAGGGCTTGGCGTCGGCGACGAGGTGATCGTTAACCGCGGCGGCGCGGAGGCCAACTGATGGCGGCGCTGCTTGAGCTGACGGGGATCTGCCGCAGCTATCAATCCGGCGAACAGACCGTCGACGTGCTGAAGAACGTGACGCTGAGCATCGACGCCGGCGAAATGGTGGCGATTATCGGCGCTTCCGGCTCCGGCAAATCGACGCTGATGAATATTCTCGGCTGCCTTGATAAGCCGAGCGCCGGCACTTACCGCGTGGCGGGGCAGGATGTGGCCACGCTGAACGGCGACGCGCTGGCGGCCCTGCGACGCGAACATTTCGGCTTTATCTTCCAGCGTTACCATCTGCTGCCGCACCTCAGCGCCGCGCACAATGTCGAGGTGCCGGCGGTGTATGCCGGGGTCGGCAAAGCGGCGCGGCGTGAACGCGCCACGGCGCTGCTGCAGCGGCTGGGGCTGGGGGGAACGCGTGTCCTATCAGCCGAGCCAGCTGTCCGGCGGGCAGCAGCAGCGCGTCAGTATCGCCCGGGCGTTGATGAACGGCGGCCAGGTGATTTTGGCGGATGAGCCGACCGGGGCGCTGGACAGCCACTCCGGTGAAGAGGTGATGGCGATCCTCAAGCAGCTGCGCGAGCAGGGGCATACGGTGATCATCGTTACGCACGATCCGACGGTGGCGCAGCAGGCGGAGCGGATCATCGAGATCCGCGACGGTGAGATCGTCAACGACTCCAGGCCGGTCAGCGCGCCGAACCCGCAGGCCAAGCCGCTGGAGCTGGCGGCGCCGGCGCCTTCCTGGCAGCAGGTAGGCGGGCGTTTTCGTGAAGCGCTGGTGATGGCCTGGCGCGCGATGGCGGCGAATAAAATGCGCACCATGCTGACCATGCTGGGGATTATCATCGGCATCGCCTCGGTGGTTTCCATTCTGGTGATCGGCGACGCCGCCAAACAGATGGTGCTGGCGGATATCAAATCGATCGGCACCAATACGGTCGATATCTATCCCGGCAAGGATTTCGGCGATGACGATCCGGCCTATCGCCAGTCGTTGAAGTATGACGATCTCGAGGCGCTGCGCGAGCAGCCGTACGTCGGCGCGCTGTCGCCGAATATCAGCAGCAGCATGCGGCTGCGGATGGGCAACGTGGATGCGGCGGCCAACGTCTCCGGCGTCAGCGAACAGTTTTTCCGCGTCTACGGCATGGCCTTCAGCCAGGGCAGCGGTATCGATCCGCTGCAGGTGCAGTCGCAGGCGCAGGTGGTGGTGATCGACGCCAATACCAAGCGCCGGCTGTTCCCGCATCAGAAAGAGGTGGTCGGTGAGGTGATCCTGGTCGGTAATATGCCGGCGACGGTGGTGGGCGTCGCTCAGGAGAAGCAGTCGATGTTCGGCAGCAGCAAAACCCTGAGCGTCTGGGTGCCGTACAGCACCATGGCCAACCGGCTGATGGGCAACGCCTATTTTGACTCGATCACCGTGCGCATCCGCGACGGCTATAACAGCCAGGAAGCGGAGCAGCAGCTGACGCGTCTGCTGACGCTGCGCCACGGTAAGAAAGACTTCTTCACCTATAACATGGACAGCCTGGTGCAGACTGCGGAAAAAACCACCCGCACCCTGCAGCTGTTCCTGACGCTGGTGGCGGTGATTTCACTGGTGGTCGGCGGTATCGGGGTGATGAATATCATGCTGGTGTCGGTGACCGAGCGTACGCGCGAGATCGGCATCCGCATGGCGGTGGGGGCGCGCTCCGGCGACGTGCTGCAGCAGTTCCTGATTGAAGCGGTGCTGGTGTGTCTGGTGGGCGGCGCGCTGGGCATCGGTTTGTCGTTGGCTATCGGCCTGCTGGTGCAGCTGGTGCTGCCGGGCTGGCAGATCAGCTTTCCGCCGGTGGCGCTGCTCAGCGCGTTTATCTGTTCCACCGCCATCGGCGTGGTGTTCGGTTACCTGCCGGCGCGCAACGCCGCCCGCCTGAACCCGATTGACGCGCTGGCGCGTGAATAGGCGGCCTGTCCTGCGGCGATGAAAAATGCCAGTCACGGATGTGGCTGGCATTTTAGTAGGGCGGCGGCATGGCGCCGCCTTCAGGTCACCGCTTCGCTTTCCAGCGGCTCAATCAGGCTGGCGTGGTTGCCTTTCGGGCCCTGATGCACGTCGAATCTGACCTGTTGGCCGGCTTTCAGCGTCCGGTAACCATCCATTTTGATCGTCGAATAATGAGCGAAAATATCCTCGCCACCGCCTTCCGGACAGATAAAGCCGAAACCTTTGGCGTTATTGAACCATTTAACAGTACCCGTCTCCATGTTTGTACATCCCTCGCAACGCTATTTTAAGTGAGATGAATAACTGATTTTCGGTGAGCGCAAAAAGTGGTTAAAAGACCAGCAGCTCACGAAATTACACTCTAGAACATATGATCATCACGTCAAGCGATCGGCTTTTGACAGGGGGCGGCAGTTCCTCAAAGTTTGAAGCAGGTAACGCTATTGCGATACATCCGCCGTCAATCGCCGCCGTTTTTATCGGCGCTTTCCCTGCGGCGAAGCGAGGGCGAAGATGATAAAAATAGTAGATATCCCCGTTTGAATAACCTGAATGCGTCCCCATATCTGGGGGTAGACAAGAGAAGATGAGCAGCGATGGGCAATAGCAACGATTGGCTGAATTTTGAACACTTGGCCGAAGAAAAACAAATCGATGCGGTAAAACCGCCGTCAATGTATAAAGTTATACTTAACAACGACGATTACACTCCGATGGAATTTGTGATTGACGTTCTGCAAAAGTTCTTTTCTTATGATATTGAACGCGCAACGCAACTGATGCTTACGGTGCACTATCAAGGCAAGGCGATCTGCGGTGTGTTTACCGCCGAGGTGGCGGAGACCAAAGTCGTCCATGTGAACCGTTACGCGAGGGAGAACGAGCATCCGTTGCTTTGTACGCTGGAAAAAGCCTGATTAAGGCAATCTATTGGGGAGGTGCTTATGCTCAATCAAGAACTGGAACTCAGTCTCAACATGGCTTTCGCCAGAGCGCGTGAGCACAGACACGAGTTTATGACCGTGGAGCACCTGTTGCTGGCGTTACTGAGCAACCCTGCCGCGCGAGAAGCGCTTGAGGCATGTACGGTGGATCTGGCGGCGTTGCGCCAGGAGCTGGAAGCCTTTATCGAACAAACCACGCCGACGCTGCCGGCCAGCGAAGAAGAGCGCGACACTCAGCCGACGCTCAGCTTCCAGCGCGTGCTGCAGCGTGCGGTATTCCATGTACAGTCCTCCGGCCGCAGCGAAGTATCCGGCGCCAACGTGCTGGTGGCGATTTTCAGCGAGCAGGAGTCGCAGGCGGCCTATCTGCTGCGTAAGCATGACGTCAGCCGTCTGGACGTGGTGAACTTTATTTCGCACGGGACGCGTAAAGACGAACCGGGCCAGGCGCCGAACAACGCGGAAAACCCGATAAACGAAGAGCAGTCCGGAGGGGAAGACCGTATGGAAAACTTCACCACCAACCTCAATCAGTTGGCCCGGGTAGGCGGTATCGATCCTCTGGTCGGCCGCGACCGCGAACTGGAGCGCGCCATTCAGGTGCTGTGCCGTCGCCGCAAGAACAACCCGCTGCTGGTGGGGGAGTCGGGCGTGGGGAAAACGGCGATTGCCGAAGGGCTGGCGTGGCGTATCGTGCAGGGCGACGTGCCGGAAGTGATGGCGGACTGCACCCTGTATTCGCTGGATATCGGCTCGCTGCTGGCGGGCACCAAATACCGCGGCGACTTCGAGAAGCGTTTCAAGGCGCTGCTTAAACAGTTGGAGCAGGATCAGAACAGCATCCTGTTTATCGATGAGATCCATACCATCATCGGCGCCGGTGCGGCCTCCGGCGGGCAGGTGGACGCCGCCAACCTGATCAAACCGCTGCTGTCGAGCGGCAAGATCCGGGTGATCGGATCCACCACCTATCAGGAGTTCAGCAATATCTTTGAGAAGGATCGCGCGCTGGCGCGCCGTTTCCAGAAGATCGATATTACCGAACCGACGCCGGAAGAGACCGTGCAGATTATCAACGGTCTGAAAACCAAATACGAAGCGCATCACGACGTGCGCTATACCGCCAAGGCGGTGCGTGCGGCGGTGGAGCTGTCGGTGAAATACATCAACGACCGTCATCTGCCGGACAAGGCGATCGACGTAATTGATGAAGCCGGCGCGCGCAGCCGGCTGATGCCGGTCAGCAAGCGCAAGAAAACCGTTAACGTGGCGGATATTGAATCCGTAGTGGCGCGTATCGCGCGCATTCCGGAGAAAACCGTCTCGGCGAGCGATCGCGACGTGCTGAAAAACCTGGGCGACCGCCTGAAGATGCTGGTGTTCGGTCAGGATCCGGCCATCGAGGCGCTGACGGAAGCGATCAAAATGAGCCGCGCCGGCCTGGGGCACGAGCGCAAGCCCGTCGGTTCCTTCCTGTTCGCCGGCCCGACCGGCGTCGGCAAGACCGAGGTGACGGTGCAGCTGGCGAAGGCGCTGGATATCGAGCTGCTGCGTTTTGATATGTCCGAGTATATGGAACGTCATACCGTCAGCCGCCTGATTGGCGCGCCTCCGGGCTATGTCGGCTACGATCAGGGCGGCCTGCTGACCGATGCGGTGATCAAGCATCCGCATGCGGTAGTGCTGCTCGATGAGATCGAGAAGGCGCACCCGGACGTGTTCAACCTGCTGCTGCAGGTGATGGACAACGGGACGCTGACCGATAACAACGGCCGCAAGGCCGACTTCCGCAACGTGATCCTGGTGATGACCACCAACGCCGGGGTGCGCGAGACGGAACGTAAATCCATCGGCCTGATTGAGCAGGACAACAGCACTGACGCGCTGGAAGAGATCAAGAAGGTGTTTACGCCGGAGTTCCGTAACCGTCTGGACAACATCATCTGGTTCAACCACCTGTCAACGGCGGTGATCCAGCAGGTGGTCGACAAGTTTATCGTCGAACTGCAGGCGCAGCTGGATGCCAAGGGCGTATCGCTGGAGGTCAGCGACGAAGCGCGCGACTGGCTGTCGGTGAAAGGCTATGACCGTGCGATGGGCGCACGGCCGATGGCGCGCGTGATGCAGGAAAACCTGAAGAAACCGCTGGCGAATGAGCTGCTGTTCGGTTCTCTGGTGGATGGCGGTTCGGTGAAAGTCGAACTGGATCCGGATACCCAGAAACTGACTTACCACTTCCTCAGCGCCCAGAAGCGCAAAGCGGACGAGGGCGTGCATTAATCCGCCAACGGCGTGATGCAGCAATAATGAAAAAGCGATGCTTCGGCATCGCTTTTTTTATGCGCGCAACAGCGCGCCAGGGAAATGAGTGAGCCCTCTCAGTTTACCTACGCGCTTGCAACTCAGTGTTGAACGCTGCGGCGGGGGTAAACGGAAAGGGCTCAGGACGGGATTTACATCCTCTGCGTCGCCACTGGCTGGCGACCGGTCAGCCGATTAACGGCTACGGAAGACAATGCGGCCTTTGCTCAGGTCGTACGGGGTCAGCTCTACAGTGACTTTGTCGCCCGTCAGGATGCGGATATAGTTTTTACGCATTTTACCGGAGATATGAGCGGTAACCACGTGCCCGTTTTCCAATTCAACGCGGAACATGGTGTTCGGCAGCGTATCAAGAACGGTGCCTTGCATTTCAATATTGTCTTCTTTGGCCATCGAATCCTCTAGGTGTAACTACCTTAGTTTTTAACCGGCAAGATAATGCCGAAAAACCCACATTATGTAAAGATGTGTCGGTGAACAATGCACCGTTTGCGCAAATTAGTTTGTCGGTGAGGACGGATCAACCTGCTGTGGGGGTATCACTTGCGCCGCCCAGCACGCCGCCGCTAACGGCCGGCGCTGAAGCTCGCTGAGCTGCTGTAAAAAACTGCGCCGGGAAATTTCCCTCGCGCCAAGCGAGGCAGTGCGCGCGTTCAACACCTGACAGTCAATCAATTCCCCGCCAAAAGCGGCAAAATGACGGCAAAACGCCATCAGCGCACACTTGGAGGCGTTGGTGACGCGGCTGAACATGGATTCGCCGCAGAACAGCGCGCCCTGAGCGACGCCGTACATGCCGCCGACCAGCTCATCGCCTTGCCACACCTCGACCGAATGGGCGTAGCCCAAGCGGTGCAGATGCAGATAGGCGTGCTGCACCTCCGGGCCGATCCAGGTGCCGTCCTGCGGTCGCTCGGCGCAGGCGGCAATCACCGCGGCGAAGTCATGATTCAGCGTAATGCGAAACGGCGCCGCGCGCAGGAAACGCCTGAAGCTGCGGCTGATATGGCGCTCGGCCGGGTACAGCACCGCGCGCGGGTCCGGCGACCACCACAGGATCGCTTCGCCGGGCGAGTACCAGGGGAAAATCCCGCGCTGATAGGCGGCCAGCAGGCGCGGCGCGCTCAGATCGCCGCCGATGGCCAGCAGGCCGTTAGGATCGCGCAGCGCGCCCTCCGGCGAAGGGAAGGCCACGGAGTGCGGCGACAGTTTCACAATGCGCATATCACCTCTTAGCGTCGCGTTACAGCGAGGCGTTGCCGATGCGTTGGCGGAAGCGGGCATAGCGCCCGCGCTGGCGCAGCAGCGTGGCGTGGTCGCCCTGTTCGACGATCTGCCCGCCGTCCATTACGCAGATACGGTCCATATGCTCCAGGCCGTACAGGCGGTGGGTCACCAGAATCAGCGTTTTGCCCTGACAGTGCTGGCGCAGCAGCGCCAGGATCTGCTGTTCGGTCTCGGCATCCAGCCCTTCGGTCGGCTCATCCAGCAGCCACAGCGGCGCCGAATGCAGCAGCGCGCGGGCGATGCCCAGCCGGCGCTGTTCACCGCCGGACAGCTGACGGCCGCCTTCGCCGAGCCAGGCGTTCAGCCCCTCATTTTCCAACAGCTTGTCCAGCCCGACCTGGCTCAGCGCCTGCTGCAGCGCTGCGTCGTCCGCATCGGGCGCCGCCAGCCGCAGGTTCTCCCGCAGCGTGTCGCTGAAGATATGCACCCGCTGGCTCACCACCGTCGTCATGGCGCGCAGCGTACTTTCATCGTAGCGGGCTAATGGCTCGCCGTTGAGCAGAATATCGCCGCCGTCGGCGTCCCAGGCGCGCGTCAGCAGCTGCAGCAGCGTGGATTTGCCGCAGCCGGTGCGTCCCAGCAGGGCGATATGCTCACCGGCGGCGAATCTCCAGCTCGATGTGGCGTAATACCGGCTGCGGCTGGCCGGGGTAAGTAAAGTCAACGCGGCGCAGCTGCAGGGCAGCGGCGGCGGCAGCGGCGGGACCGGCGGCGGGGAAGGCGACGGTCGGCTGCTGGTCGAGCAGCTGTTTGACCCGGGTGGCGGAGGCGATCACCTGGCCGAGGTGCTGAAACGCGGCGGCGACCGGCATCAGCGCTTCAAAGGAGGCCAGCCCGGCGAACACGAACAGCGCAATCAGCGCGCCCGGCTGGACGTTGCCGCCGACGCCGGCGGCGGTCAGCCATAGCAGCAGGGTAACCGTCAGCCCGCCGGCCAGAATCATCAGCGCCTGTGCGATGCCGCCTAGCGACGCCTGTTGCCACTGACGGCGCTGCCAGCGCTGTTCGGTGCGATCGAGCGTGCGGGCGAAAATCGTTAACGGCGCCGAATACCACCAGCTCGGCCTGGCCCTGCAGCCAGGCGGTCAGCCCGGTGCGGTATTGGCTGCGCAGGGCGGTCAGCTCGCCGCCGATCGGTTTACCGGCGGCGTAAAACAGCGGCGGCACCAGCACCAGCAGCAGCAGCAGGATGCCGCCGAGGATCAGCGCCAGCGTCTGGTCGACAAAGCTCAGGCCAAAGGTGACCACCACGATCACCACGGCGGCGCTGACCAGCGGCGATATCACCCGCAGATACAGGTGATCCAGCGTATCAACGTCGGCCACCAGACGGTTTAACACCTCGGCCTGGCGGAAGCGGGCGATGCCGCCGGGCGACAGCGGCAGAATTTTGCTGAAGGTAAAGACCCGCAGGTGCGCCAGCACCCGGAAGGTGGCGTCGTGGCTGACCACGCGCTCGGCATAGCGGCCGGCGGTGCGGAAGATGGCGCGCCGCGTACGCCGGCGGCCGGCAGCATATAGTTAAAGGTCAGCAGGCGGCCAGTCCGGCAGAGACGACGCGGCGAGGAACCAGCCGGACAGGGTCAGCAGGCGATGCTGGCCAGCAGGGTGATGATCGCCAGCACGATGCCCAGCGCAATCAGGAACCCGTGGCGGCGGTATAGCGCCAGAACGGCAGTAAAACGCGCATGATTATAGCTCCCCGCTGCGGTGTGCGATTAAGGTGGCGAACAGCCCCGGCTGAGCGCTCAGGCTGGCGTAGTCGCCCTGCTGGACGATCTTGCCGTTGTCCATCACCCAAATCTGGTCGAAATCTTCGGTATCTTCCAACTGGTGGGTCACCAGCAGGGTGGCCTGCTGTCGCGACGCCGCATTCAGCGCTGCATCACCAGGCGTTCGCTGTGGGCGTCCAGGCTGGCGGCCGGTTCATCCAGCAGCAGCAGCCGGCGCGGGCTGATTAACGCGCGGGCGACGGCGACCCGCTGCGCCTGACCGACCGACAGGCGGGCGGCGCCGTCGCGAGCTCCGTCTGCAGCCCCTGCGGCAGCTGCGGTAAGAATTCGCTGACGTAGGCCTGTTCCACCGCCTGCTGTAGCTGCTGCTCATCGGCCTGCGGATTGCCGAGTAAAATATTGTCGCGCAGCGTTTGCGCCGGCAGGTGCGGGTTTTGCCCGACCCAGCCCAGCCGCTGCCGCCAGTGCTCCGCGTTCAGTTCACGCAGCTCGTTGCCGTTTACCGTCAACGAGCGCGATAGGGCAGGAAACCCCAGCAGCAGGTTCAGCAGCGAGCTTTTGCCCGCGCCGCTGAGGCCCACCAGCGCGATACGTTGATTGGCAGCCAGGGTGAAGTCAGCGGCCCCGCCAGCACGATGCCCTGCGGCGACAGGATTTCCAGCCGTTCGGCCACCAGCGTCAGCGGCGTCGTCTCGTCCAGCGTCAGAGCGCCCTGACCGATCTGCTCGCCCTCGGCGTTCAGGAAGGTCTCCAGCGCTTCTGCGGCGCCGACGGCCTGCGCCTTGGCGTGGTAGAAGGCGCCCAGATCGCGCAGCGGCTGGAAAAATTCCGGCGCGAGCACCAATACCAGAAAACCGGAGAACAGCGTCACGCCCACGCCATAGCTGCCGAAGTTCAGATCCCCGAGGTAAGAGAAGCCAAAATAGACCGCGACTACGGCAATTGACAGGGAGGCGAAAAACTCCAGCACCGCGGAGGAGAGAAACGCCATGCGCAGCACTTCCATGGTGCGGCGACGGAAATCTTCAGAAGAGCGGGCGATCTGCGCGGTTTCCGCCTGGCCGCGATGGAACAGGCGTAAGGTATCCAGCCCGCGCAGCCGGTCAAGGAAGCTGCCGCTCAGGCGCGCCAGCGCGACAAAGTTACGGCGGTTGGCGTCGGCGGCGCCCATGCCGACCAGCGCCATAAACAGCGGAATCAACGGCGCGGTGGCCAGCAGGATCAGCCCGGCGGCCCAGTTAATCGGGAAGACGGCGATCAGAATCAGCAGCGGAATAAACACCGCCAGATACATCTGCGGCAGATAGCGCGAGTAATAATCCTGCATATCTTCGATCTGCTCGACGATAATCGTCGCCCAGCTGCCGGCCGGTTTACCCTGCACCCAGGCCGGGCCAAGCTGCTGCAGTTTGTCCAGCACCTGCCGGCGCATTTCCCGCCGCAGCACCTGACCGCCAATAAAGCCCACCCGCTCGCGCAGCCAGCTAAGCAGCGCGCGCAGGGCGAAGGCGGCGGCCAGGCCGATAAATGAACCGGTCAGCTGTTCGCGGGGCGTATGGTCAATGATCAAGGCATGAAGCAGCGAGGCCAGCAGCCAGGCCTGGGCTACGATTAACAGGCCGCTGCACAACCCCAGCAGCATAGAGAGGCGCAGCCAGCGCTTGGCCAGCGTGCTTTGCGTTTTAAGCCATTGGGTCAACTGGTGCTGTCTGGTTTTTTTCATTGGAAGTATCTGCGTCGCCGACGCCTGTTGAGACAGGCTAGGTTAACATACTGTTAAAAAAGTGTTTTCTTCAACGTTGAAGCACACAAGCGAAGCCCAATGTTACCTCGTCACCGTGCAGGCTGAAAAGAAATAAGGCGGCCAAAAGGCCGCCTTATTTGTCAATTAAGGTCATCTAAGGAGCGGGATTAGCAGACTTCCGCCTGCGCGATGCCGTCGAGATAACGCTCGGCATCCAGCGCCGCCATACAGCCGGTGCCGGCGGAGGTGATCGCCTGACGGTAGATATGGTCCATTACGTCGCCGGCGGCGAACACGCCCGGAATGCTGGTCTGGGTTGCGTTGCCGTGAATGCCGGACTGCACCTTGATATAGCCGTTTTCCAACGCCAGCTGATCGCCGAAGATAGCGGTGTTCGGGCTGTGGCCGATGGCGATAAATACGCCGGCAACGGCCAGTTCCTGGGTTTCGTTTTCCTGCTTGGTGCTGCGGATGCGCACGGCGGTGACGCCCATTTCATCGCCCAGCACTTCGTCGAGCTGATGATCGGTATGCAGTACGATGTTGCCGCTCTTCACTTTCTCCATCAGCCGGTCGATCAGGATCTTCTCTGAGCGGAAGCTGTCGCGGCGGTGAATCAGATGCACTTCCGCGGCGATGTTGGACAGATACAGCGCTTCTTCAACGGCGGTGTTGCCGCCGCCGACTACTGCGACTTTCTGATTACGGTAGAAGAAACCGTCGCAGGTGGCGCAGGCGGAAACGCCTTTACCCTTGAACGCTTCTTCGCTCGGCAGGCCCAGGTAGCGCGCGGAGGCGCCGGTGGCGATAATCAGCGCATCACAGGTGTATTCGCCGCTGTCGCCGGTCAGGCGGAACGGACGCTGCTGCAGATCGACGCCGTTGATATGGTCGAACACGATCTCGGTCTGGAACTTTTCCGCATGCTCGCGCATACGTTCCATCAGCGCCGGGCCGGTCAAGTCGTTGGCGTCGCCCGGCCAGTTTTCCACTTCGGTGGTGGTGGTCAGCTGACCGCCTTGCTCCACGCCGGTGATCAACACCGGCTGCAGGTTTGCACGCGCAGCGTACACCGCGGCGGTGTAGCCAGCCGGACCGGAGCCCAGAATCAGTAATTTGCTATGTTTAGCCGTGCCCATGAATAACCTCTTTTCCCACGATGGCGGACAATGGCATCGATTGTAGGGAAAATAGTGAAGTAAAAAAAGCACCTGTAACGGTTGTTATC
This sequence comes from Serratia rubidaea, assembly GCA_901472405.1. GTDB lineage: Bacteria > Pseudomonadota > Gammaproteobacteria > Enterobacterales > Enterobacteriaceae > Serratia_B > Serratia_B rubidaea. The sequence continues at coordinate 1,693,288 of LR590463.1, forward strand.
GATTTGTCTGATAGTTGCAGGCTATTAATTGAGGTCTTGCGATAGAAATGTTGGCGTGGTTAGCGCGCTTTGGCGTACGACGCGGCGGCCGGATGCCAAAAGCGGCGCTTTTCCCTGCGTCTTTCCGCGACCGCGGCGCTTTTTAAGCCAGCGGTTCATAACTAAAAAAGGGGTTAACGCATTTCCCGACGGTACGTTCTTCTGATTTTGCTTCTTTTACTTTGACAATCCGCTGCGCATTTGCGAAAACATCAGAGGAAGAAGAAATTATCCCCGCAGCCACAGCCGATCGTTCGTCTTTTCATCATCAGGCGGAGGCAGGGCAGGGGGCGTCTTTGAACAGGCGCGCTTCTTTCTTAACGATGAAGATCGTTTTATCGCCGCGCGCAGGGTTTGACAGACAGGCTGTAACGCGGCAAACGAGGATAGTGAAGAAGCATTGTGTGCGGCACCGGTTGCGCAGCGCAATCGACTGCATATAACAAAAATCGGGTCTTCGCTTGAAACAAGTCCCTACACAGTGACGTTGGCTAGGGTTTGGCAAGTGTAAGGAAGAAAAAAGAGAGACAATAATAATGGCAGACAATAAGAAACGCCCGGGTAAAGATCTTGACCGTATCGATCGCAACATCCTCAATGAGTTACAGAAGGATGGGCGTATTTCGAACGTTGAGCTTTCAAAACGCGTGGGGTTATCCCCGACGCCGTGTTTGGAACGCGTACGTCGTCTTGAACGTCAGGGGTTCATTCATGGCTATACTGCATTGCTGAACCCGCACTATCTGGATGCATCACTGCTGGTTTTCGTGGAAATCACGCTGAACCGCGGCGCGCCGGATGTGTTTGAGCAGTTTAACTCGGCAGTACAGAAGCTTGAAGAGATTCAGGAGTGTCATCTGGTGTCCGGTGATTTCGACTATCTGTTGAAAACCCGCGTACCGGATATGTCAGCTTACCGTAAGCTGCTTGGCGAAACCTTACTGCGTTTGCCGGGTGTGAACGACACCCGCACTTACGTGGTAATGGAAGAAGTGAAACAGAGTAACCGTCTGGTTATCAAAACACGGTAAGGTGCAGGTGCAAAACCTGATTAAATTCGTTACACTCCTGTTTATTCATACAGTTTTGGCGCCGGGGAAGCAACTCGGCGCTGTTACTCTATCCGCTAACAGGAACCTGGAGAGCCTTTCTTGAGCCAGGAATACACAGAAGATAAAGAAGTTACCTTGAAGAAACTCAGCAGCGGCCGTCGGTTGCTGGAAGCTGCGTTGATCGTGGTGGCGATTTTTGCCGTTTACCTCATGGCCGCGTTGGTCAGCTTCAATCCGTCTGACCCCAGCTGGTCGCAGACGGCGTGGCATGAGCCGATTCATAACCTTGGCGGCGGCGTTGGCGCCTGGCTGGCCGATACGCTGTTCTTCACCTTCGGGGTGCTCGCTTACGCGATCCCGCCGATCGCGCTTATCCTGTGCTGGGTTGCCTACCGGCAGCGCGGTACCAGCGACTATATCGACTACTTCGCGCTTTCACTGCGCCTGATCGGCACGCTGGCGCTGGTGCTCACCTCGTGCGGGCTGGCGGCGCTGAACGTTGACGATCTCTATTACTTTGCGTCCGGCGGCGTGATCGGCAGCCTGCTGAGCAACGCGATGCTGCCGTGGTTCAACGGCATCGGCGCGACGCTGGCGCTGCTGTGCGTGTGGGCCGCGGGCCTGACGCTGTTCACCGGCTGGTCATGGCTGGTGATTGCCGAGAAGATCGGCGGGGCCGTATTGGGCGTCGCCACCTTTATGACCAACCGTTCTCGTCGTGACGATCGCTATCGCGACGACGAAGATGAACCATACGCCGACGTGTCGGAAAAAGGCGGCAAGGGCGCAGCGGCCGCCGCCAGTGCAGCCGCTGCCGCGCATGCGGCCGATGCCGATGATGTACTGTTCAGCGCGCCGTCGGTGCAAGAGAACGCTCAGACGGCGTCCGCCGACGAAGCGGCGGATCCGCTGCTCAGCGGCCTGCGGGCCAGCCACGACGACGATGGCGCGGATGCGGCGGATAGCGCTGTCGCGCCGGCGCCTGAAGACGCGGCCGCTACTGCGGCAGCCCCGGCGGCTCCTGTGGCTGCAGCTCCGGCCACGCCTGCGGCAGCCCCGACGGCTCCTGTGGCCGCAGCTCCGGCTACGCCTGCGGCCGCCCCGGCGGTGACGACCGCGCCCGCCGCGCCGGCCTCCGTGAACCAGCATCCGATGAGCGCGCCGCCGGAAGATAACGCGCCGCCGCTGTACTCATTTGAAATTCCTGAAGAGACGCCGGCGCCGAAAACCCCGCGTCCGGCCGAGGCTCACCAGGACGATGATGAGCCGCGCCTGGGGGACTGGAACCGGGCGACGGCGTCTCAGCAGCCTGCCGCTTCGCCGTTTGATTTCTCTGCGGCGCAGGCAGATAGCGGACACCATCGTGCGGCTCCCGACGTTATTGACGGGGCGCTGTCATCCGCCGCCGCCAAACCGGCGATGGACAATGCTGCCGTTGCCGCGGCTGGCGCAGCTGCGGCTAATACGTTTATGCCGGCGTTCAGCGCCACCAGCGAAGGCAATAGCCAGGTGAAGCAGGGGATTGGCCCCGAGCTGCCGCGCCCGAATCCGGTGCGTATCCCGACGCGCCGCGAGCTGGCCTCTTACGGCATCAAGCTGCCTTCGCAGCGGATGGCGGAGCAGGAGCAGCGCGGACAACAGACTGCGGAACCTGCGCCGAATAGCGCCGTGGCGTCTCAGGATGATGAGGCGATGCAGGAAGAAGCGCTGCGTCAGGCGTTCGCTGCACAGCAGAGCCAGCGTTACGGCGCAGAGTACCAGCATGACCATGCTGAACCTGCGGTAAGCGCAGATGATGAGGACGCCATGCAGGAAGAGGCGCTGCGCAAGGCGTTTGCCGAGCAGCAGCAGGCGCGCTATGGCGCCGAGCCTCAGCCGGCCGCGCCGGTTGCCCCGCAGCCGGTAGAAACCAACAATGCGTTTAGCTTCTCGCCGGTTGACGATCTGGTGGATAACGGCCCGGATGAGCCGCTGTTTACCCTGTCGCCGCATGAAGAACCCGCAGCGCCGTGGCCTGAGGACGACAACGCGGCGCAGCTGCCGCCTGCACAGCAAGAGCAGCCATACCAGGCTCAGCAGCCGGCTTACCCGCAGCCTCAGTCGCCGCCGCAGCCGTACCAGAGCCAGCAAACGTCGCAGCAACCTTATCAGGCTCAACAGCAACCGCCTGCGCAGCCGCAGCAGCCACCGGCCCAGCCGGCCGCGCCGCAGCAGCCGGCGATGGACAGCCTGATCCACCCGTTCCTGATGCGTAACGACCAGCCGCTGGAGAAACCGACCACGCCGCTGCCGACGCTGGAACTGCTGACCGAAGCACCGAAAGATATCGAGCCGGTGGATACGTTTGCGCTGGAGCAGAAGGCGCGTCTGGTGGAAGCCAGCCTGGCGGATTACCGCGTGAAGGCCGAAGTGGTGGATATTCTGCCGGGGCCGGTGATCACCCGTTTCGAACTGGATCTGGCGCCGGCGTGAAGGCCGCGCGTATTTCCAACCTGTCGCGCGACCTGGCGCGTTCGCTGTCTACGCCGGCGGTGCGCGTGGTGGAAGTGATTCCGGGCAAGCCGTATGTCGGCCTGGAGCTGCCGAACGCCAAACGCCAGACGGTTTATCTGCGTGAAGTGCTGGACTGCCCGGCGTTCCGCGACAATCCGTCGCCGCTGTCCATCGTGCTGGGCAAGGATATTTCCGGTGAGCCGGTGGTGGCCGATCTGGGCAAAATGCCGCACCTGCTGGTCGCCGGTACCACCGGTTCCGGTAAATCGGTCGGCGTTAACGCCATGATCCTGAGTATTCTGTATAAGGCCACGCCGAAAGACGTGCGCTTTATCATGATCGACCCGAAAATGCTGGAGCTGTCGGTATATGAAGGTATTCCACACCTGCTGACCGACGTGGTGACCGACATGAAAGACGCGGCCAACGCCCTGCGCTGGTGCGTGGCGGAGATGGAGCGTCGCTATAAGCTGATGTCCGCACTGGGCGTGCGTAACATCGCCGGTTATAACGAGCGCGTCGATCAGGCGGAAGCCATGGGGCGTCCGATTCCGGATCCGTTCTGGAAACCGACCGACAGCATGGACATCACGCCGCCGGTGCTGGAGAAAGAGCCGTACATCGTGGTGATGGTCGACGAATTTGCCGATCTGATCATGACCGTCGGCAAAAAGGTCGAAGAGCTGATCGCCCGCCTGGCGCAGAAAGCGCGTGCGGCAGGGATCCACCTGGTGCTGGCGACCCAGCGTCCGTCGGTGGATGTGATTACCGGCCTGATCAAGGCCAACATCCCGACGCGTATCGCCTTTACCGTATCGAGCAAGATCGACTCCCGCACCATCCTCGATCAAGGCGGTGCGGAATCGCTGCTGGGGATGGGTGATATGCTGTATCTGGCGCCGAACTCGTCGATCCCGGTGCGCGTGCACGGCGCCTTTGTGCGCGATCAGGAAGTGCACGCGGTGGTCAAGGATTGGAAAGCGCGTGAGCGGCCGCAATATAAGGACGGCATTATCAGCGGCGGTGACGATGGCGAAGGCGGCGGCGGTCTCGACGGCGACGAAGAGCTGGATCCGCTGTTCGATCAGGCGGTCGAGTTTGTGGTGGATAAACGCCGCGCGTCGATCTCCGGCGTACAGCGCCAGTTCCGCATCGGCTATAACCGCGCGGCGCGCATCATCGAACAGATGGAAGCGCAGGGCATCGTCAGCGAGCAGGGGCATAACGGCAACCGTGAGGTGCTGGCCCCGCCGCGGCACGAATGATCGTCGAAGAGATACAGTAAGAAATCCAAGGGCCGCTCTGCGGCCCTTGTGCAAAGAAGGGTAAACCCGTCGGTTCTCGGAATTTTGCGCGTTCTGCCCGCCGCAGGCTTGCGGTAAAGTGAAGACGCGATCTGTTTCCCCGCTGACGCCGTTTGGCGGTCAACGCATTTGAAAAGGTATCTGGAATAATGAAAAAACTGTTAGTTGCTTGTTGCCTGCTTTCTGGATTCGCATCCACCTCCGTGCTGGCCGACGCGGCGCACGACCTGCAGAGCCGCCTGGCGAAAGTAAATAGCTTCCACGCCAGCTTCAGCCAGACCGTCACCGGCGGCGATGGTTCCGCCGTGCAGCAGGGAGAAGGCGAGCTGTGGGTGAAGCGCCCTAATCTGTTCAACTGGCATATGACGTCGCCTGATGAAAGCGTGCTGGTTTCCGATGGCGAAACGCTATGGTTCTATAATCCGTTTGTTGAGCAGGTGACGGCGACCTGGCTGAAAAGCGCCACCGGCAATACGCCGTTTATGTTGATCACCCGCAACAACCCAAGCGATTGGAAGCAGTACAACATTAAGCAGAAAGGCGATGATTTCGAACTGACGCCGAAAAGCAGCAGCGGTAACCTGAAGCAGTTTGCGATCTCCGTGACTAACAGCGGCACCATCAACAGCTTCGCCGCCGTGGAGCAGGATGGCCAGCGCAGCGCCTATACGCTGAAAAGCCAGCAAAATACCGCGGTTGACGCCGGTAAGTTTAAATTTACCCCGCCGAAGGGGGTGACGCTGGACGACCAGCGCCAGTGAGGTAAGCGTGAGTAATAATTTGTCGCTCGATTTTTCCCAGAATGAGTTCCAGCCTCTGGCCGCGCGTATGCGGCCAACCACGCTGGCGCAATATATCGGCCAACAGCATCTGCTGGCGCCGGGTAAGCCGCTGCCGCGCGCCATTGAGGCCGGGCAGCTGCACTCGATGATCCTGTGGGGACCGCCGGGAACGGGGAAAACGACGCTGGCAGAGCTGATTGGCCGCTACGGGCAGGCCGATGTCGAACGCATTTCTGCCGTTACCTCCGGCATTAAAGAGATCCGCGAGGCGATCGAGCGCGCGCGGCAGAACCGCGATGCCGGCCGCCGCACCATTTTGTTTGTCGATGAGGTGCACCGTTTCAACAAGAGCCAGCAGGATGCGTTCCTGCCGCATATTGAAGACGGCACCATCACCTTTATCGGCGCCACCACCGAAAACCCCTCGTTTGAACTGAACTCGGCGCTGCTGTCGCGGGCGCGCGTGTACCTGCTTAAGGCGCTGACCGCTGATGATATCGGCCAGGTGCTGGATCAGGCGATGAACGACAAAGAGCGGGGTTTTGGCGGCCAGAATATCGAGTTGCCGGACGAGACGCGGCACGTGCTGTCTGAACTGGTCGGCGGGGATGCCCGGCGGGCGCTGAACAGCCTGGAAATGATGGCCGACATGGCGGAAATCAATGCCAAAGGCGTGCGTGTACTCACTCCTGAACTGCTGAAAGAGGTGTCCGGCGAACGCAGCGCGCGCTTTGATAATAAGGGCGACCGCTTTTACGATCTGATTTCCGCGCTGCATAAGTCGGTGCGCGGTTCGGCGCCGGATGCGGCGCTCTACTGGTATGCGCGCATTATTACCGCCGGCGGCGATCCGCTGTACGTGGCGCGCCGTTTATTGGCGATCGCCTCGGAAGACGTCGGCAATGCCGACCCGCGCGGCATGCAGGTGGCGATCGCCGCCTGGGACTGTTTTACCCGCGTCGGGCCGGCGGAAGGCGAACGCGCCATCGCCCAGGCGATCGTTTACCTGGCCTGCGCGCCGAAGAGCAACGCGGTTTATACCGCCTTTAAAGCCGCGATGCGCGATGCAAAAGAGATGGCTGACTATGACGTGCCGGAACATCTGCGCAACGCGCCGACCAAGCTGATGAAAGAGATGGGGCTGGGGCGGAGTACCGCTACGCCCATGACGAACCCAACGCCTACGCCGCCGGCGAGAACTATTTCCCGCCGCAAATGGCCAATACGCGCTACTACCGGCCGACCAGCCGCGGGCTGGAAGGTAAAATTGGTGAAAAGTTGGCGTGGCTTACGGAGCAGGATCAAAATAGCCCGACAAAACGCTACCGCTAGCGTTGCCGTTGCGGTAAGGTTAGCGGGTATCACTTTCCTTTTATGCGGCGCCCAATCAGCCGCATAAGACAACAAATTTTCTTTCAATAACAACAAGCACAGGATTAGCATGCTCGATCCCAATCTGCTGCGTAATGAGCTAGACGCAGTCGCCGAAAAACTGGCTCGCCGTGGTTTTAAACTCGATCTGGATTTGCTGCGTTCGCAGGAAGAGCGCCGCAAGGTTCTGCAAGTAGAAACAGAAGCGCTGCAGGCAGAACGTAACTCCCGATCGAAATCCATCGGCGCAGCGAAAGCGCGTGGGGAAGACATCGAGCCGCTGTGTCGCGAAGTGAGCGAGTTGGGTGACAAGCTGGATGCCGCCAAGGCGGAGCTGGACAAGCTGCAGAACGACATTCGCGATTACGCGCTGACGCTGCCGAACCTGCCGGACGACGCCGTGCCTAACGGCAAAGACGACAGCGAAAACCAGGAAGTCAGCCGCTGGGGTGAACCACGCGCTTATGATTTCCCGGTACGCGACCACGTTGACCTGGGTGAAATGGCCGGCGGTCTGGACTTTGCCGCAGCGGTAAAACTGACCGGTTCCCGCTTTGTGGTGATGAAAGGGCAGATTGCCCGCATGCACCGCGCCCTGGCGCAGTTTATGCTGGATCTGCACACCGAACAGCATGGTTACCTGGAGGCTTACGTGCCTTATCTGGTGAACCACGCAACGCTGTACGGCACCGGCCAACTGCCAAAGTTTGGTGACGACCTGTTCCACACCAAACCGCTGGAAGAAGAATCCGACAGTAGCAACTACGCGCTGATCCCAACGGCGGAAGTGCCGCTGACCAACCTGGTGCGCGATGAGATTCTGGAAGAGGAAGCGCTGCCGCTGAAAATGACCGCGCATACGCCGTGCTTCCGCGCCGAGGCGGGCTCTTATGGCCGTGATACCCGCGGTCTGATCCGCATGCACCAGTTCGACAAGGTTGAGATGGTGCAGATCGTACGTCCGGAAGACTCGATGAATGCGCTGGAAGAGCTGACCGGCCACGCGGAGAAAGTGCTGCAGCTGTTGAACCTGCCGTACCGCAAAGTGCTGCTGTGCACCGGCGACATGGGCTTCGGCGCTTGCAAGACCTACGATCTGGAAGTGTGGCTGCCGGCGCAGGACACCTACCGCGAGATCTCCTCATGCTCCAACATGTGGGATTTCCAGGCGCGTCGCATGCAGGCGCGCAGCCGCAGCAAGACCGAGAAAAAGCCGCGTCTGGTGCACACGCTGAACGGCTCAGGCCTGGCGGTTGGCCGTACGCTGGTTGCGGTACTGGAAAACTACCAGCAGGCTGACGGCCGTATTCAGGTGCCGGAAGTGCTGCGTCCGTATATGGGCGGTCTGGAATTTATCGGCTGATAGCGGAACTGAAAGGCGCCTGAGGGGACTCTCCGGCGCTGATATTTCGCCTGACCGGCTAATTTAACAAGGGTTCATGTCTTCCGGGCATGAACCCTTGTTTACGAATAAACAGACCATATTGAGTTTGTTTTCATCATGTACGGTATTTTTGCGGTGCTTCCTCTGTTGTCGCTGCCATGGTGATGAGCGTGCTGTTCGTTGCTCTGTGCTGGAGTCGCCACCGTGGTTTGAATCGGTATCCGAGCTGGATTGAGAGGCCAGAAAATGAATAACAACGTTGTAGCCAAAAAGATTGATAAGTTGGGTTGGATTTATATTCAGAACAAAAAAATTCTGATGGCGCGTTCATATAATAAATCTACTTTTTATATTCCCGGCGGGAAGCGAGAGGCCGGAGAAAGTGACCAGGCGGCGCTGGTCAGGGAAATTAACGAAGAACTCTCCGTTGATTTAATGCATGACAGCATCGTTCTGTTTGGCGAGTTCAGCGGGCAGGCCGACGGTAAGGCGCAGGGCGTGGTAGTGAACATACGCTGTTTTACCGCCGACTTTAGCGGTGAGTTGAAGGCTAACGCTGAGATTGAAGAGATCGCCTGGCTCACATATGCGGATCGTCACCGTTGCTCTGTGGTCTCGGTGCAGGTGCTGAATGCGTTAAAAGAGATGCAGCTGATCGACTGATTCGCTGGCGTATGCGATGGCAACCGGCACGTTAAAACACAACGCTGTTGCTGCGGACCGTGAGGGGCGGGCGAAGTACGTTTGCGTCTAAGTTTTACCCGCCTGATTTACCGAATTTCACCGCCTCCCGGCGCTGATTTCAGGCCGTGAGGCGCCGCTGAAAACAAATCGTGCGATCGATCGCTTACTGGCGATTGACTTTTTTATCGCCAGTGGCATGATGCGCGCACTCTCATTGCTTGCTCGGTCTCAAGTTCACTATGTACGCATACTCCCGCCCAGTGCTTCTCTTGCTCTGCGGCTTGTTGTTGCTCACGGTTTCTATTGCCGTACTGAATACGTTAGTCCCTCTTTGGTTAACTCATGCTCAACTGTCAACCTGGCAGGTGGGAATGATCGGCTCTTCCTACTTTACCGGCAACCTGCTCGGCACCATGCTGGCCGGCAAGCTGATTAAGCGCATCGGTTTTACCCGCAGCTACCATCTCTCCTGCCTGCTGTTTGCCGTCGCGACAGCCGGCATGGCGCTGTCGCTCGACTTCTGGAGCTGGCTGGGGTGGCGCTTCATGGCCGGCATCGGTTGCGCCTGGATTTGGGTGATCGTTGAGAGCGCGCTGCTGCGCAGCGGTAATCAGACCAACCGCGGTCAGCTGCTGGCGGCCTATATGACGGTGTATTACCTGGGGACGGTGATCGGCCAGCTGCTGCTCGGCATGGTCTCTTCCGAATTGCTGAACGTGCTGCCGTGGGTGACGGCGGTCGTGATTACCGCCATGCTGCCGATGCTGTTTGCCCGGGTCAATCGCGCCGATGATGAGCCGCAGCAGGCGGCGGTATTGCCGATGCTGAAACGCCGCAGCGCGCGTCTGGGCATTAACGGCTGCGTGATTTCCGGCATTGTGCTCGGTTCGCTGTATGGCCTGATGCCGCTTTATCTGTCCCATCAGGGCTTCAGCGATGCGGACGTCGGCTACTGGATGGCGCTGTTGGTCAGCTCCGGCATTATCGGCCAGTGGCCGGTCGGTAAAATGGCCGACCGCTACGGGCGACTGCTGGTGCTGCGCGTGCAGGTCTTCGTGGTGATTATCGCCAGCATGGCGATGCTGGGGGGCTACGCCATGGCGCCTTCGCTGTTTATTCTGGGCTGCGCCGGCTTTACGCTGTACCCGGTGGCGATGTCCTGGGCGTGCGAGAAGGTGCAGTCCCATGAGCTGGTGGCGATGAACCAGGCGCTGTTGATGAGTTACACCATCGGCAGCCTGCTCGGCCCGTCGATGACGGCGATGCTGATGCAGAACTATTCCGACCAGCTGCTGTTCGTGATGATTGCCGCAGTGGCGCTGGTCTATCTGGTGATGCTGCTGAAAAAACAGAAGCCGGACCATCATCACACGCCGTTCGCCGCGGCCTGAAAGCGAAAAACCCGGCCAGGAGCGCCGGGTTTTTTCATGTTGCCGTGCGTAATCAGTAGATCACTTTATGGCCGTAGCCTTCCAGAATGCCTTTGACCCGATCCATGGTCTCGGCCTTGGGCGGATGCACGCCGTCCAGCTTGTACTCTTCGCCCATGGCGATCCATTTATGTTTGCCCAGTTCGTGATAGGGCAGCAGCTCGATTTTTTCAATATTCTTCATATCTTTGGTGAATTCACCCAGCAGATGGGCGGACTTATCGTCGTCTGACCAGCCCGGCACCACCACATAGCGGATCCAGGTGCGCTGGTTGCGCTTGGCCAGATAGCGGGCGAATTCCAGCGTACGGTGGTTGGAGACGCCCACCAGGTTCTGGTGAATATCGTCATTCATCTGCTTCAGATCGAGCATCACCAGATCGGTAACGTCCAGCAGCTCGTCAATCACCGGATCGTAGCGGCGCACGAAGCCGTTAGTATCCAGACAGGTATTGATGCCTTCCTGATGGCAGGCGCGGAACCAGTCGCGTACGAACTCCGCCTGCAGAATCGCCTCGCCGCCGGAGGCCGTTACGCCGCCGCCGGATGCGTTCATAAAGTGACGGTAGGAGACGGCGTCCTTCATCAGCTCTTCCACGGTCACTTCCTTGCCGCCGTGCGTATCCCAGGTGTCGCGGTTATGGCAATACAGGCAACGCATCAGGCAGCCCTGGAAAAAGACGATAAAACGAATGCCCGGGCCGTCAACGGTGCCGCAGGATTCGAAAGAGTGGATACGACCAGTTACTGACATTGCGGGTTTCTCCAATATTGACTGTCAAGCGCAGTCTAAAAATGGCGTACGGCCGTCGGTCAGGTATCAGCGATGCAGCAGCGGAAAAGCCCGACTGCCGGAGGGGAGAGATGCCTGTTGACCGGCCGTGTGCCGGATCACTGTTTTGCCGGATGTCCACTGAGTATAGATACCTGGCAAAACAGACTCGCGGGAGTCAGGAACATTGCGTGTTAAAAAGGGCCGGTTATCCCGGCCCCCGGTTGCCATCTGGCCGGGCTGTGCAGCCCGGCATCGGCAAGGTGTTACATGGTCTGCGTGAAGGTACGGGTGATAACGTCCTGCTGCTGCTCTTTGGTCAGCGAGTTGAAACGTACCGCATAGCCGGATACGCGGATGGTCAGCTGAGGATATTTCTCAGGGTTATCCATCGCGTCCAGCAGCATTTCACGGTTCATCACGTTAACGTTCAGGTGCTGCCCGCCCTCGATAGCGGCTTCATGGTGGAAGTAACCGTCCATCAGGCCCGCCAGGTTGGTTTTACGCACGTCGTCATCTTTACCCAGCGCGTTCGGTACGATGGAGAAGGTATAGGAAATACCGTCTTTCGCATAGGCGAACGGCAGTTTCGCCACCGAGGTCAGAGAGGCGACGGCGCCTTTCTGGTCGCGGCCGTGCATCGGGTTGGCGCCCGGGCCGAATGGCGCGCCGGCGCGGCGGCCGTCCGGCGTGTTACCGGTTTTCTTGCCGTACACCACGTTGGAGGTGATAGTCAGCACGGACTGGGTCGGCACCGCATTGCGGTAGGTGCGCAGTTTCTGAATTTTCTTCATGAAACGTTCCACCAGGTCGCAGGCGATGTCATCGACGCGCGGGTCGTTGTTACCGAACTGCGGATATTCCCCTTCAACCTTGAAGTCCACCGCCAGGCCGTCTTCGTCGCGGATGGTGGAGACTTTCGCGTACTTGATGGCAGACAGGGAGTCGGCCGCCACGGACAGACCGGCGATGCCGCAGGCCATGGTGCGGTAGACGTCACGGTCGTGCAGGGCCATCAGCGCCGCTTCATAGCTGTACTTGTCATGCATGTAGTGGATGATGTTCAGTGCGGTGACGTACTGCTTCGCCAGCCAGTCCATAAAGTGGTCCATACGGTCCATGACTTTGTCATAGTCCAGCACCTCGTCCATCATCGGCGCTTCTTTCGGGCCGACCTGCATTTTCAGTTTTTCGTCAACGCCGCCGTTGATGGCGTACAGCATGGTTTTCGCCAGGTTGGCGCGCGCGCCGAAGAACTGCATCTGCTTACCGACCACCATCGGGCTGACGCAGCAGGCGATGGCGTAGTCATCGCTGTTGAAGTCAGGACGCATCAGGTCGTCGTTTTCATACTGTACGGAAGAGGTGTCGATAGACACTTTCGCCGCGTATTTTTTGAAGTTGAGCGGCAGTTTTTCCGACCACAGAATGGTCATGTTCGGTTCCGGAGACGGCCCCATGGTGTACAGGGTGTTCAGGAAACGGAAGCTGTTCTTGGTGACCAGCGTACGGCCGTCGACGCCCATACCGGCCAGCGATTCGGTGGCCCAGATTGGGTCGCCGGAGAACAGCTCGTCATACTCAGGGGTACGCAGGAAGCGCACCATGCGCAGTTTCATCACCAGGTGGTCGATCAGTTCCTGCGCCTGCTCTTCGGTCAGTTTGCCGGCCTTGATGTCACGTTCAATGTAGACATCCAGGAAGGTGGAGACGCGGCCGAAGGACATGGCGGCGCCGTTTTGTGATTTCACTGCGGCCAGGTAGCCGAAGTAGGTCCACTGCACCGCTTCCTGGGCGTTTTTCGCCGGCGCGGAGATATCGTAACCGTATTTGGCGGCCATCTCTTTAATCTGGCCGAGCGCGCGGTGCTGTTCAGAGATCTCTTCGCGCAGCTGGATGGTCATTTCCAGATCTTCGCCGTTTTCCAGCTTCTCCTGCAGGGAGTTGAACTGGTTTAATTTGTCCGCCATCAGGAAGTCGATGCCGTACAGCGCTACGCGGCGGTAGTCGCCGATGATGCGGCCGCGGCCGTAAGCATCCGGCAGACCGGTCAGCACGCCGGATTTACGGCACTTCAGGATGTCTTTGGTGTAGACGTCGAACACGCCCTGGTTGTGGGTTTTACGGTATTCGGTAAAGACTTTTTTCAGCTGCGGATCCAGCTCGCGGCCGTAGACCTTACAGGAGCCTTCAACCATTTTGATGCCGCCGAACGGGATCAGCGCGCGTTTTAATGGCGCTTCGGTCTGCAGACCGACGATGGTTTCCAGATCTTTATTGATGTAACCGGCGTCGTGGGAGGTAATGGTAGAGGCGACGTTGGTATCGAAATCAACCGGCGCGTGGGTGCGGTTTTTCCAGTTTGATTCCTTCCATGACCTTGTCCCACAGCGTGGTGGTCGCCTGCGTAGCGCCGGCCAGGAAGGACTCATCGCCTTCATACGGCGTGTAGTTTTTCTGGATGAAGTCACGGACGTTGACTTCGTTCTGCCAGTCACCGTTGCTGAAACCTTCCCAGGCTTGGGCTAATTTCTCGTTAAGTTCGGTCATGTTACACCTACCTTCTAATTGTGGAGTTCGGATCCGGCGTGGCGATGCGGCTTAAGGCTGCTTGTCGCCACGCAGATAAATTACCCAGTAAGTCAAACCAACCAACAGACCGCCGCCGATAATGTTGCCGAGGGTGACGGGGATCAGGTTGTCGAAGATAAAGTTGCTTACGGTCAGATGAGCAAAATGCTCGGGTGCTGTCCCTACGGCCTGCCAGAATTCCGGCGTGGCGAAGTGTTTAACCACAATGCCCATAGGGATCATAAACATATTGGCGATGCTGTGTTCAAAACCGCTGGCGACAAACATGGCGACCGGCAGAACCATGGCGAACATCTTGTCCATCAGGCTGCGGCCGGAGTAGCTCATCCAGACCGCCAGGCAGACCATCAGGTTAGCCAGAATGCCGAGGCAGACGGCCTCGATAAATGTGTGGTGCAGCTTGTGGTCGGCGGTTTGTAATACGTTCAGCCCCCACAGGCCGTTTGGCCGTCATATATTCGCCGGAGAACCAGATCAGGGCGACGAAGAACAGCGGCGCCGATCAGGTTACCAATATAGACGTTAAGCCAATTGGGCCGCCAATTGCCGCCAGGTGATGCGGCCGCTGGCCTTGGCGATAACGATAAGCACGGTGGAGGTGAACAGGTCGGCGCCGCAGACGACGACCAGCATCAGCCCGAGCGAGAAACAGATGCCGCCAATCAGTTTGGGCCAGGCCGAACGGGACGTCGGCGGTGCCGGTGGTGGCGGTGATATAGAACACGAATGCGATAGAGATGAAAACGCCGGCGGTGATCGCTAAATAAAACGTTTTTTAGCGGGTGTTTGGTCGCTTTATAGATGCCGGCGTCTTCGGCGACTTTCGCCATCGCGGCAGGTAACAGCAAATCAAAGGGGTTGTCAGCTTTCACGCCAGTTCTCGCTCAAAAGGGTTATAACAACGCAATGAGATACTAGCAAAGCGGTATCGGGTAAAAGTTGATTTGGATTCATGGGGCGCCGAAGTAAAACGGCGCAAAGGCGTATAAATTACGTGGTTTTTGTGGTTATGTGCTTGAAATTTAATATAAAAAATATTTTTTAAGTTTTGCAATTATTTTTTAATCAGCGTGCCGGACAGGTTATCTGCCGGTTAAATAATTTCATTAAATAGAGGCGGAATGGAGAGTTAATCAATGGGCGCCAATGATTATTTCACCTTAATGCAACAAATCAGCCGCCGTACTCTTGTATTAGCGTCTTATGCAGAGAAGAAAATGCCTGGCGTTATTCAGGGCAACGGTCGAACGTGAACGGAAAAATAGCCGGGCGGCGCTGATGCCGCCCGGCAGGCGCGTTAGGCGTTCGCCCAGTGGCGACGTTTGGCCTGCTGCAGCTTCTCATAGGCCGCCAGCAGCGCCTGATGCGCCGGCAGCGCCTGCAGATCGCTGTCGATGGCGAACAGCCCGTTGAAGCGCTCTTCACCGCTCATGGCGGCGGAGGCGGCATCGACGGCGTCCTGACCGTACATTTTGACAAACGCGCTGTGGTACTGCGCCGGATCGCGTTCTGGCTCCTGCGCGAGCAGCAGCAGGGTTTGCAGGCAACGGTAGTAGTTGCTGCGCTGTGGGGTAAACACCGACGCGTTAAACTCCTGCGTCCATTCCGCCCAGATCAGCGCTTGCTCCATATCGCCGCCGGCCAGCGCCAGCATGGACTTCAGCTCGCCGACGCGCAGGGTGTACCAGGCGTTATCCTTGCCGGAGGCAATGCCCAGCAGCTCACGCACGCGGGTGAAGTCGTCCAGCCCTTCATCGTCCAGCTGCTGCAGCAGCGCCAGGTACTCTTCCGGCTGCCAGTCGCTGTCCGGCAGCGCCAGCAGGGTGTCGCGCAAATGGGCGCCCATGCTGTTGTTGGCCAGCAGCAGATCTTCCGCCGGGGTAGATATCGGACATGCCCGGCACGATGATGCGGCAGGCGTAAACGCCCAGGTGCTCGTAATCGGCGATGTACACTTCGGCGTCTTCCTGCTGGAAGATGGCCATCAGCGTGGCGAACTCTTCCTGCGTGCTGCCGCTGAAGCTCCAGTCGGCAAACGGGTAGTCGGCGTTCTGCTTGAACATATCCCAGGAGATCAGGCCGCTGGAATCGATAAAGTGGGTTTCCAGGTTGGCGTGCTCCGCCACTTCTTCATCGTCGAAGGTCGGCGCGGTGAACACGTCCAGATCCTTCAGGCTGCGGCCCTGCAGCAGTTCGGTCACCGTACGCTCCAGCGCGACGCCGAAGTCCGGGTGGGCGCCGAAGGAGGCGAAGCAGGTGCCGTTGGCCGGGTTAAACAGCACCACGCAGATCACCGGGTACTTGCCGCCCAGCGAGGCGTCGTAGGAGAGGATCGGGAAGCCTTCCTCTTCCAGCTTGGCGATGGCTTCAACCACGCCAGGGTAGCGGTTCAGCACCTCGGCCGGGATTTCCGGCAGGCTTGATGGATTCGGCAATGATGCGGTTCTTCACATAGCGCTCAAATACTTCAGACAGCCCCTGCACGCGCGCTTCGTTCGCGGTGTTGCCGGCTGACATGCCGTTGGAAACGTACAGGTTGCCGATAATGTTCATCGGAATATAGACCGTTTTCCTGATCCGACTGACGGGTGAACGGCAGGGCGCAGATGCCGCGATCGCCGTTGCCGGACTGCAGGTCGATCAGATCGCCGGCGCTCAGCTCCTGCTCCGGATCGTAGAAGGCGTGCAGGCGTGGATCGAGGATGCCCGCCGGCAGTGAGTCGTCCGCCGGGATCGGGAACCACTTCTCGTTCGGGTAGTGGACGAAATCGCCGTTGGCGATCTGTTGGCCCAGATAGAAGTCGGCAAAGAAATAGTTGGTCGACAGACGTTCGAAGTATTCGCCCAGCGCCGAGGCCAGCGCCGCTTTCTTGCTGGCGCCTTTGCCGTTGGTGAAGCACAGCGGGCAGTCGCGGTCGCGGATATGCACCGACCAGACGTGCGGCACCGGGTTGAGCCAGGAGGCCTCTTCAATATTGAAACCCAGATCGCTCAGTTTCTGTTGGAAACGGCTGATGGAATCTTCCAGCGCGGCGTCTTTACCGGGGATAAAAGTTTGCGTCATTGTCTTCACTTAAATGTTTGGGGATAGCAGGCGATGTTAAGCATGTCTCTGTCAGCCGGCAACGAACCGCTGGAGACGTGCCTGATGTCACTGTTTTCCGAGACTCGCATCCGTGTAACAGCGTGCGAGGTTACGGCAAGGCGGCGTACACGCCGGCGCCTTGGAGCATAAGGCGTTATCTTCTCATACGTCGGGGAGCAAAGGGTAGGCTCAGTCGCGGCAATATTTTTATGTTATTGAATTTATAACCGCCGGCCGGGCATTTTTTTCGTCAGCGACGGCGGTCAGCCTGCTGGGAGGGTTTTTTTTCGTTTCGCCATGGCGCACGGCGCGCTCTGCACTTGCTCATTATGAGCTGCAACGCTAACCGTCTGGTTTTACACTTCTTATTTGTAATACAAATAAATTTACACAAAAATAACAACTATGTATAATTGTATTACAAATAGCTCACGGTACGTGCTGTGAGTGTTAATTTCCTCATAACATTGTGAGCGAAATTGACGGTTACTCGATGTTGGTAATAAGGAAAGAAAAATGTCCGCTCCACAGCAGAGCGCCGGTAAGCGTTGGTTCTTTACCGCTTATCGCCTGCTCTTTGTCATACTCAGTTTTTGTATCGGTCTGTTTTTTTGTTATCTGGGGAGGAAAACTGGTTTCGTTAGGCGGCAGCGCCTATTACCTGCTTGGCGGCCTGGCCTATCTGATTATCGCCGTCTGTTTCCTCGTCCGCAGTAAACATACCTTCTGGCTTTCTCTCATCACCTTCTTCCTCACGCTCTGCTGGGCGCTGTATGAGGTACAGTTCAACTATTGGGGACTGGTGCCGCGGCTGGTGGTGCCGGCGCTGCTGCTGATGCTCAGCCTGTGGCTGATCCCGACGCTGCCGCAGACCGGCAACGGCCGTCGCCGTCTGGCGAACTGGGGCGGTCTTGGTATTTTCGTGGTGCTGCTGGCGACGCTGGCGGCGGCGTTTTATCCGCATAACGTGATTCGCAACGAGGTTGCGCTGAAAACGCCGGATGCCAAAGCCGCGCCGGCCGCGGGCGAGGATAACTGGGAATTTTTCGGGCGTAGCGCGTCCGGCACGCGTTTTGCGCCGTATACGCAAATCACGCCGGAAAACGTTAAGAACCTCGACGTAGCCTGGGTTTACCACACCGGCCGCCGCACCACCGGCAGCGCTATCGGCGTGGATGAAAATACGCCGCTGCAGGTGGCAACGTACTTTATTCCTGCACGCCGGAGAACCTGATTACCGCGCTGGACGCGGACAGCGGTAAAGCGCTGTGGAAGTTCGACCCGCAGGCAAAAACGGCAGAGCACGTCACCTGCCGCGGCGTCGGCTATTACGACGTCAATAAAGACGACAGCCTGAGCGCGGATGAAAAGAGCGCGCCGGCGCTGCAGCAGTGTCCGCAGCGTATCCTGGTTTCCACCGTTGACGCGCGTTTTATGGCGCTGAATGCCCGCACCGGCGAACTGTGCCCGGGATTTGGCGATAACGGCAGCGTCGACCTGAAGCAGGGCATGGGCGATACCGAAAACAGCAAACGCTATCACCCGACGGCGGCGCCGGTCGTGATGGGGCATATTGCCATCATCGGCGGCTGGGTGCGCGATATTGTGCACGGCGAGCCTTCCGGCGTGGTGCGCGCGTTTGACGTACGTACCGGCGACGTGGCCTGGGCCTGGGACGTCGGCCAGCCGGAAAATGTCACCGATCCGGTCAAAGGGCGTGCCTATACGCTGGAAACGCCGAACGTCTGGACGATCCCAAGCTTTGATAAGGCGCTGAACCTGGTCTATCTGCCGACCGGCAACGGCCCGCCGGACTATTGGGGCGGCGACCGTAACGAGGCGAAAGAGAAGTACGGTTCGGCCATTGTGGCGGTTGATGCCGGCACCGGCCAGACCAAATGGGTATACCAGACCGTGCATCACGACGTCTGGGACTACGACTTGCCGTCACAGCCGGTGCTGTTTGATGTGAAGAATGCGCAGGGGGAAACTATCCCGGCGCTGATTCAGACCACCAAAACCGGCCAGATCTTCGTGCTGGACCGCCGCACCGGCAAACCGGTCACGCAGGTGGAAGAGCGCGCCGTAGCGCAGGAAGGGGTGGCCGAAGGCGAGCGGTTGTCCGCCACGCAGCCGTTCTCGGTCGGGATGCCGCAAATCGGCGTCGAACCGCTGACGGAAAAATCGATGTGGGGCGTGTCGTCCTTTGATCAGCTGCTGTGTCGGGTCAGCTTTAAAGAGTCTGCCTATCATGGCATGTACACGCCGCCGTCCGAGAAGCCGTATATCGAGTGGCCGAGCCTGCTCGGTGGAATGAACTGGGGCGGTATCTCGGTCGACGAGCGCAGCGGACTGATGTTCGTCAACGATATGCGCATGCCGCTGCGTATGTCGCTGGTCCGCAAAGAGGACGTCGCGAAATATAAAATCTCCACCGACGAAGTGCCCGGCTTTATGGGCACGGTGCGTCCGCAAATCGCCGGGCCATACGGCGGCGTGCGCATTGATATTCTGCAGTCGGCGCTGGGCGTGCCGTGCAATACGCCGCCGTTCGGCACCATGACCGCCATCGATTTGCACAGCAAAAAGCTGGTGTGGCAGGTGCCGATGGGCTCGGTGCAGGACACCGGTCCGCTGGGGATGAAAACCCATATGCCAATCCCGCTGGGGATGCCGACGCTGGGCGGCCCGACGTCCACCGCCTCCGGACTGGTGTTCTTTGCCGGCACGCAGGATTACTATCTGCGCGCATTGGATTCGGCAACCGGCAAAGAGCTGTGGAAAGCACGGCTGCCGGTCGGCGCCGTCGCCGCGCGCTGATTTATCAGTCGCCGAAAACCGGTAAACAGTATGTGGTGATCTCCGCCGGGGGCAGCAGCCACTCGCCGGACGTGGGCGATTACATTATTGCCTACGCGTTGCCGCAGCGTTAATTAGCGCCACCCACCGCCGAACGCCTCCGCGTTTGGCGGTTTTTCTTTGTTATCACCGCCGTATGCCCGCGGTCACTATGCCGCATAATCCCGTCCGTTTCTTCTCACCAGTCAGACTAAACTTGCCGCAGGGTGCGAATGATGCCTTTACAAAGCGCCGTCGCTATCACGGTTTTTATTATGAGAAAGATGATAATTCAGCGGGTTAATTAATGCGGGGGAATATAATGAAAACGTGCAAACGGAGTTTTCTGGCGCTGTTGCTGGCCGGCGTCAGCGGTTCTGCGCTGGCGCTGCCGTCGGTCACTATTCTGGCGACCGGCGGCACCATTGCCGGCGGCGGCGAGTCGGCCACCAAATCCAATTATCAGGCGGGCCAGTTGGGCGTAGAGGCGCTGGTCAGCGCCGTGCGCAGCTGAAAGAGGTGGCGGACGTTCAGGGGGGAACAGATCGTTAATATCGGTTCGCAGGATATGAACGATGAGGTCTGGCTGACGCTGGCAAAGAAAATTAATGCCGACTGCGGCAAAACCGATGGCTTTGTGATTACTCACGGCACCGACACGCTGGAAGAAACCGCCTATTTTCTCGATCTGACGGTGAAGTGCGACAAACCGGTGGTGATGGTGGGCGCGATGCGCCCGGCGACGGCGATGAGCGCCGACGGGCCGTTCAACCTTTACAACGCGGTGGTGACTGCGGCGGACAAGCAGTCGGCCGGACGCGGCGTGCTGGTGGCGATGAATGACAGCGTGCTGGACGCGCGCGACGTGACCAAAACCAGCACCACGGCGGTACAGACCTTCCAGTCGCCGAACTATGGCCCGCTGGGCTCTATCCACAACGGCAAGGTTGATTATCAACGCATGCCGCAGCGCAAGCATACCCGCGCCACGCCGTTTGACGTCAGTAAACTGGACGCTCTGCCGAAGGTCGGCATCGTCTACAGCTATGCCAGCGCGTCGGATGCGCCGGCCAAAGCGCTGATCGAGGACGGCTATCAGGGCATCGTCAGCGCCGGCGTCGGTAACGGCAACCTGTATAAAACGCTGTTCGATACGCTGGCGACCGCGGCGCACCAGGGCGTGGCCGTCGTGCGCTCTTCCCGCGTGCCGACCGGCGCCACCACGGAGGATGCGGGAGATCGACGACGCCAAATACGGTTTTGTCGCCGCCGGCACCCTGAACCCGCAGAAAGCGCGTATTCTGCTGCAGCTGGCGCTGACGCAGACCCGGGATGCGGCGCAGATTCAGCAGATGTTTAATCAGTACTGACAGCCGTGGTGCACAAGGGCCGTGACGGCCTTTTTTCGCCGCTTGCCGGCCGTGGCGGACGGCTAATAAATGAGCCTGCCTGAGGCGAAAATGCAGCACAAAAATCTGCTATAACCCGCTGAATTAGCCGCCGTCATTGATTTTTTGCCGAAAAAAAGTGGTTCGCAGGGCGACGGCGCGGAGCCGGGCGTCAGCCATTTTCTTTGCGCGGCAGAATAAGCGTTGCAGCCGGGAGGCGCGAGTGATAAAACCGATGTGCTGGATGTCACACTTATCCGGCCTCGGGCGTATTCGGTCAGCCAGGCAAACCTGGCGAAATAAGTGAATGTGGTGAGGGGAAATGACTCAGGTTTATAATTTTAGTTCTGGCCCGGCAATGCTGCCGGTGGAAGTTTTGCGTCGCGCGGAACAGGAACTCTGTAACTGGCACGGCCTCGGAACATCGGTGATGGAAATCAGTCACCGCAGTAAGGAGTTTATCGCAGTTGCCGAGCAGTCCGAACAGGATCTGCGTGACCTGCTGAACATCCCCTCGAACTACAAAGTGCTGTTTTGCCACGGCGGCGCGCGCGCGCAGTTCGCCGCGCTGCCGCTGAACCTGCTGGGCGACAACGCCAGCGCCGACTACATCGACGGCGGCTACTGGGCGCAGAGCGCGATTAAAGAAGCGCAGAAATACTGTACGCCGAATGCAATTGATGTGAAGACCGAGGTCGACGGCCTGTCCGCCATTTTGCCGATGAGCGAATGGCAGCTGAGCGACGATGCGGCCTACGTGCATTACTGCCGAATGAAACCATCGACGGCATCGCCATCGATGAAACGCCGGACTTCGGCGATAAAGTGGTGATCGGCGACTACTCCTCCACCATTCTTTCCCGTCCGCTGGACGTCAGCCGCTTTTGGCGTTATCTACGCCGGCGCGCAGAAAAACATCGGTCCGGCGGGGCTGACGCTGGTGATCGTGCGTGAAGACCTGCTGGGCAAAGCGCGGCGTGAAGTGCCGTCCATTCTGGATTACACCGTGCTGGCTGAGAACGGCTCGATGTTCAACACCCCGCCGACGTTTGCCTGGTATCTGTCCGGCTTGGTGTTCAAATGGTTGAAAGAGCAGGGCGGCCTGATCGAAATGCAAAAACGCAACCAGGCCAAGGCCGAACTGCTGTACGCCGCTATCGACAATTCCGACTTCTATCGCAGCCGGGTGGCACCGTCCAACCGTTCCTGGATGAACGTTCCATTCCAGCTGGCCGACGGCGCGCTGGACGGCGAGTTCCTCCGCGAAGCCGAGGCCCTCGGCCTGCAGGCGCTGAAGGGGCACCGCGTTGTTGGTGGCATGCGTGCCTCTATCTATAATGCGATGCCGCTGGCCGGCGTACAGGCATTGACCGACTTTATGGCGGACTTCGAGCGTCGCCACGGTTAATCGCCGTTTCCCGCTTCGGCGGGGAACACTGGCTGTTGTTGCATTAAAGCGGCTCCGGCAAGATTACCGGGGCCGTTTCGTTTATCAGATCTGGAGAGTATTTTTTCACATGGTGGATTCCCTGACGTTACAACCGGTTGCCCTGGTCAATGGCACCGTCAACTTACCCGGCTCCAAGAGCGTATCCAATCGGGCTCTGCTGCTGGCGGCAGTGGCGCAGGGTACGACCCGCTTAACCAACCTGCTGGACAGCGACGATGTTCGGCATATGCTGAACGCGCTGCAGGCGCTGGGGGTCAGCTATCAGCTTTCCGCCGATCGCACCGAGTGCACGGTCACCGGCGTTGCCGGGCCGCTGCAGGCCGCGCAGCCGCTGGAGCTGTTTCTCGGCAATGCCGGCACCGCCATGCGTCCGCTGGCCGCCGCGCTGTGTCTGGGCGCCGGAGACGTGGTGCTGACGGGCGAACCGCGGATGAAAGAGCGGCCGATCGGCCATCTGGTGGATGCGCTGCGGCAGGGCGGCGCGCAGATTGATTATCTGGAGCAGACGGATTATCCGCCGGTGCGCCTGCGCGGCGGCTTCCGCGGCGGCGATGTCACCGTTGACGGCAGCGTCTCCAGCCAGTTTCTCACCGCGCTGCTGATGACCGCGCCGCTGGCGCAGCAGGATACGCATATTCATATTAAAGGCGAGCTGGTCTCCAAGCCGTACATTGATATTACGCTGCACCTGATGAAAACCTTCGGCGTTGACGTCAGCCATGATGACTACCGCGTGTTCCATATCGCCGGCGGCCAGACCTACCGCTCGCCGGGAGACTATCTGGTGGAAGGGGATGCCTCTTCGGCCTCCTATTTCCTGGCGGCGGCGGCGATCAAGGGCGGTACGGTGCGCGTGACCGGGATAGGCCGCAACAGCGTGCAGGGCGATACCAAGTTTGCCGACGTGCTGGAGAAAATGGGCGCGCACATCACCTGGGCGGACGATTATATCGAGTGCCGGCGCGGCGTGTTGAAGGGCATTGATATGGACATGAACCATATTCCGGATGCGGCGATGACCATCGCGACCGCCGCGCTGTTTGCCGACGGCCCGACCACCATCCGCAATATCTATAACTGGCGGGTGAAGGAGACCGACCGGCTGGCGGCGATGGCCACCGAGCTGCGCAAAGTCGGCGCGACGGTAGACGAAGGCGAAGACTATATTCACGTCGTGCCGCCGGCCAAGCTGCAGTTCGCCGAGATCGGCACGTATAACGATCACCGTATGGCGATGTGCTTCTCCCTGGGTGGCGCTGTCGGATACCCCGGTGACCATTCTCGATCCGAAATGCACCGCGAAAACCTTCCCCGATTATTTCGAACGGCTGGCGAGCATCAGCCAATTGGCGTAATCCCTGTCAAGGCCCCGTTCGGGGCCTTCAGACTGCTGATAAAGCCTGTTATTAGGGAGAGCGTGGCGATGGGGTCGTAGCGGCGTAAGCCGCCGGAGCGCCCCTCGTTACGCTAGGCCCGAGTATCTCGAACTCTCAGACCACTTTGTCATCAACCTCAAGGCCCCGTTCGGGCCTTTCTTGCGTTTAACGGCGGCGAAACCCGGCGTTTCTTCTATACTTTTTGCGCATTGGTGGCCTTATTTTCGGCAACCGGTCGCATGCAGGGTAACAGTTCGGGCCGTTGCAGCGTATAATACGCCACCGAACCCGCCCCGACTGGGCTGGGTAGCAGGCTGGTCCGGCGTCGGCCCGTATTACGGCAGTGGCGGCGGCTCGGGCTCTGCGAGGTTTTTTACCCGAAGGAGAACGCAACATGACGGCTACAGCCCCGGTGATTACCGTTGATGGACCAAGCGGCGCAGGCAAAGGCACGCTGTGCCAGGCCCTGGCCGAATCGCTTGGCTGGCGTTTGCTGGACTCAGGCGCGATTTACCGCGTACTGGCTCTGGCTGCGCTGCATCATCAGGTTGATATCACGTCAGAGGAGGCGCTGGTTCCGCTGGCCGCACATCTTGACGTCCGGTTTGTCGCAGAAAACGGCAAGCTGCAGGTGATTTTGGAAGGTGAGGACGTCAGTAATGAGATCCGCACCGAAACCGTTGGCAACACGGCCTCTCAGGCGGCGGCATTCCCGCGGGTGCGCGAGGCGCTGCTGCGCCGGCAGCGCGCGTTTCGCGAGGCGCCAGGCCTGATCGCCGACGGCCGCGATATGGGCACGGTGGTTTTCCCCGATGCGCCGGTTAAAATTTTCCTCGACGCCAGCTCGCAGGAGCGCGCGCAGCGCCGTATGCTCCAGTTGCAGGCGAAGGGCTTTAATGTTAACTTTGAACGTCTTTTAGCCGAGATAAAAGAACGGGACGACCGTGACCGTAATCGGCCGATAGCGCCGTTGGTGCCGGCTGCCGACGCTCTGGTGCTGGACTCGACCAGCATGTCGATCGACGAAGTTATCCGGCAGGCGCTGGCATATGCGCAGGAAACACTGGCGTTGCCGCAGCAATAAGCGCGGCGGCGTAGTGTTATTTGTACATTTGTCATCTGATTGACATAGCAGTATCATGATATATCGGGTAAAATTTTACCCCTGTAACCTTAAACCCTGTCGGCATGGAGCCAATGGCGGGGTATGTTAAACAACCCCATTCGGCGGGACGCTAAATGGACGTTAAATCAAAGAACCCTGAAGATTATCAACATGACTGAATCTTTCGCTCAACTTTTTGAAGAATCCCTGAAATCAATCGAAACCCGCCCAGGTTCCATCGTGCGCGGCGTTGTTGTTGCTATCGACAAAGACGTAGTACTGGTTGACGCCGGTCTGAAATCTGAGTCTGCCATCCCGGCTGAGCAATTCAAAAACGCCCAGGGCGAACTGGAAATCCAGGTTGGTGACGAAGTTGACGTTGCTCTGGATGCAGTAGAAGACGGCTTCGGTGAAACCCTGCTGTCCCGTGAGAAAGCTAAACGTCACGAAGCTTGGATCACGCTGGAAAAAGCTTACGAAGACGCTGAAACTGTGACCGGTGTTATCAACGGCAAAGTTAAAGGTGGTTTCACTGTTGAGCTGAACGGCATCCGCGCGTTCCTGCCAGGTTCCCTGGTTGACGTGCGTCCGGTACGCGACACGCTGCACCTGGAAGGCAAAGAGCTTGAATTCAAAGTGATCAAGCTGGATCAGAAACGCAACAACGTTGTTGTTTCTCGCCGTGCGGTCATCGAATCCGAGAACAGCGCAGAGCGCGATCAACTGCTGGAAAACCTGCAGGAAGGCATGGAAGTTAAAGGTATCGTTAAGAACCTCACTGACTACGGTGCATTCGTTGATCTGGGCGGCGTTGACGGCCTGCTGCACATCACTGACATGGCTTGGAAACGCGTTAAGCACCCAAGCGAAATCGTCAACGTGGGTGATGAAATCACCGTTAAGGTACTGAAGTTCGACCGCGAACGTACTCGTGTTTCCCTGGGCCTGAAACAGCTGGGCGAAGATCCATGGGTTGCTATCGCGAAACGTTACCCAGAAGGCACCAAGCTGACTGGTCGTGTTACCAACCTGACTGATTACGGCTGCTTCGTAGAAATCGAAGAAGGCGTTGAAGGTCTGGTACACGTTTCTGAAATGGATTGGACCAACAAAAACATCCATCCGTCCAAAGTTGTTAACGTGGGCGACGTTGTGGAAGTTATGGTTCTGGACATCGATGAAGAACGTCGTCGTATCTCCCTGGGCCTGAAGCAGTGCAAATCCAACCCATGGCAGCAGTTCGCGGAAACCCACAACAAGGGCGACCGTGTTGAAGGTAAAATCAAGTCTAT
Organism: Serratia rubidaea; assembly: GCA_901472405.1. GTDB lineage: Bacteria > Pseudomonadota > Gammaproteobacteria > Enterobacterales > Enterobacteriaceae > Serratia_B > Serratia_B rubidaea. Next base: position 1,719,725 of record LR590463.1, read on the forward strand.
CACTGACTTCGGTATCTTCATCGGCCTGGACGGCGGCATCGACGGCCTGGTTCACCTGTCTGACATCTCCTGGAACGTTGCAGGCGAAGAAGCAGTACGTGAATACAAGAAAGGCGACGAAATCGCAGCGGTTGTTCTGCAGGTTGACGCAGAGCGCGAGCGTATCTCCCTGGCGTTAAGCAGCTGGCTGAAGACCCGTTCAATAACTACCTGTCTATGAACAAGAAAGGTGCTATTGTTACTGGTAAAGTCACCGCAGTTGACGCTAAAGGTGCTACAGTTGAATTAGCAGGCGGCGTAGAAGGTTACCTGCGTGCATCTGAAGCCTCTCGCGACCGCGTTGAAGATGCAACTCTGGTTCTGAACGTAGGCGACGACGTTGAAGCTAAATTCACCGGCGTTGACCGTAAGAACCGCGTTGTAAGCCTGTCCGTACGTGCTAAGGACGAAGCTGACGAGAAAGATGCTATCGCGACTGTTAACAACAAACAGGAAGAAGGCAACTTCTCTAACGCAATGGCTGAAGCTTTCAAAGCGGCTAAAGGCGAGTAATGACGGGGGCGGCGTTTCCCGCCCCCGATACGGTAGTTTAGCTGCAAAGCTTGGAGGAACTATGACCAAGTCTGAACTTATTGAAAGACTTGCTGGCCAGCAATCTCATATCCCGGCGAAGGCCGTTGAGGATGCAGTGAAAGAGATGCTAGAACATATGGCTGCGACATTGGCTGATGGCGAGCGCATCGAGATCCGCGGATTCGGCAGTTTTTCTCTTCACTACCGTGCCCCGCGCGTTGGTCGTAACCCAAAAACCGGTGACAAGGTTGAGCTGGACGGCAAGTACGTTCCTCACTTCAAACCGGGCAAAGAGTTGCGCGATCGCGCCAATATCTATGGTTAATTGACCATAGCGTTGTTGCTTGTAAAGAATATAAAACGGTGCCTTCTGGCGCCGTTTTTTTTGTCTGTGGCGCCAGTGCATGATGGGGGAAATACCGCCTGCGTTTGCCGCACTTTCCTCATGATGTTGCGCGCTGCTGCGCACGCTTGGCGTAAGGCGTGTTAAGCCAAAAGCAAGTTTGCGTGCTGCTTTCCGTTACTCGCTTTTAGGGCGGGTAACCGGCCTGAATATCATCATACTCTCCCTGCAATCGTGAACCGTTCACCGGGAGAGCATTATCAAAATTTCCGTGGATATCGCCGCCGTTGCCTTGGTGTTGGGCATGCTGCCGCTGCTGTTTTTACCGCAGTTGCCGCCGCCTATGCTGATCGGGGGATTGGCGTTGGCAATGGTGATCTGCTGGCGCCGCACGACCTCGGCGTATTGCCAGTATGCCGCCTGGCTGCTGTGCGGGTTGGTGTTGGCCTGCGGCAGTGCGCAGCAGCTTACGAGCCAGATCGCCGTATTAAGCGGTAAGCCGCTGCATCTGACGGTCAGCGTTGCCAGCGTGGCCTTGGCTAACCATGAGCCGGGCAAGGTGCTACTGCGCGTTGAGCAGGTTAACGGCCGCTGGCTGTTTCCAGCGTTATCTTTCAGCGCCTACTGGAAGCATGGCCCATGGTGCGCCGGACAACGCTGGCAACTCAAAGCGCGCCTGCGCCCGGTACACAGCCGGCTGAATCAGGGCGGTTTTGACAGCCAGCGCTGGGCAATAGCGCGCCGTCAGCCCTTAAGCGGATATGTGCAGTCCGCAACGCCGATCGATGTACGCTGCAGCTGGCGCCAGCATATTGTCAGCGCGGCGCAGCGGCGTAGCGACGGTTTACCTCACCAGGGCACTCTGCTGGCGCTGGCGTTTGGCGAGCGTGCTCTGCTGAGCCAGGGGGAGCGGAATCTGTTTCTGAAAACGGGCATTGCGCATTTAATGGCGATTTCCGGCCTGCATATTTCTCTGGCGGCTATGGTCGCGTGGTGCCTGTTGCGCCTGATGCAGTTTACGTTACCGGTGGGCAGGATTGGCTACCGCGGGCCTCTGATTGCCAGCCTGTTGGCGGCGTTGGGATATGTCTGGCTGGCGGGGGCCCAGCCGCCGGCGGTGCGGGCGCTGCTGGCGTTGACGCTGTGGACGCTGATACGCTTACGGGGAATCTGTTGCACCTCCTGGCAGATTTGGCTGTGGTGCGTATGCCTGATTCTGCTCAGCGATCCGTTGGCAGTGCTGTCCGACAGTTTCTGGCTGTCGGTACTGGCGGTGGCGGCGCTGATCTTCTGGTTTGAATGGGCGGCACTGCCGTCCCGCTTCAGCACCGGCTGGTATTGGGCGCCGCTGCGTTGGCTGCATATCCAGTTGGGGATGACGCTGTTGCTGATGCCGATGCAGTTTGGACTGTTTCACGGCGTGACCTGGACCTCGCTGCCGGCCAATCTCTGGGCGGTGCCGATTGTTTCATTGCTCAGCGTGCCGCTGATTTTGTTTGCCATTATCAGCGGCGCCGGGAGCCTAGTGGCCAGCGGGTTTTGGCGCTGGGCCGACCTGTCATTGACCTGGGCGATGTGGCCGCTGCCGTGGCTGGAACAGGGATGGCTACGCGTTGGCAGCGCGCTGCTGCCGTTCAGCGTACTGGGCTGGCTGGCGGTGGTTGGCTGGCGCTTGCGTTGCTGGGCTTCTTCACCCTGCAGTTGTATTGTCGTGCTGCTCTGCTGCCTGACGTGGCGCGAACGTCAGCCGGACTATCGCTGGCGCGTCGATATGTTGGACGTGGGGCATGGCCTGGCGGTGGTGATCGAACGTGACGGCAAGGCGGTGATGTACGACACCGGCGCCCGCTGGGCAAGCGGCAGCATGGCCGAGCGGGAGATCCTGCCTTATCTGCACTGGCGCGGTCTTGAACTGGAGAAGATTATCATCAGCCACAGCCATCAGGACCATATGGGCGGGCTGAGTACGGTGCAACGAGCCTTTCCGCAGGCGGAGGTGTATTCTCCTCTGTATGCCGCCGGGCATTATGCCTGCGTACGGGGGCGGCAGTGGCAATGGCGCGGGCTCAATTTCCGCGTGCTGTGGCCACCGCAGCGCCTGAAACAGGTGGGCAATGATGATTCCTGCACTATCCGCGTCGATGATGGCAGGTTCAGCCTGTTGTTAACCGGCGATTTGGAGGCTCGCGGGGAGTCGGCGCTGCTGAAACTGCGCGCTGAGCTACCCTCTACCTTGCTGCAGGTGCCGCATCACGGCAGCAAGACCTCATCCACGCCGCCATTTTTACGGGCGGTGGCGCCGGCAGCGGCGTTAGCCTCGGCCTCCCGCTACAATCAGTGGCGTCTGCCTGCGGAAAAAATCATCAAGCGTTACCGTTCCTATCGCATTGCATGGCACGACACTTCACGCTCCGGGCAGTTGAGCGCGTTATTTTTCGACAATGATTGGCAAATTAAAGGCTTTCGTGAGCAATTAATGCCCCGTTGGTATCATCAGCGGTTTGGAGAAAGGGGGGATAATGAGTAAAATGGGCCGCTATTTCTTCCGATGCTGGTATTTGCATGATGAATGATAAAGATCTCTCGACCTGGCAGACCTTCCGTCGACTATGGCCGATGATCACCCCTTTCAAAGCAGGGTTAGTTGTCGCTGCTATTGCGCTGGTGTTAAACGCAGCAGGCGATACCCTGATGTTATCCTTGCTCAAACCGCTGTTGGATGACGGCTTTGGTAAAGCAGACAGCAGCGTTCTGGTATGGATGCCGCTGGCCGTGATCGGGCTGATGCTGATGCGCGGCGTAACCAGCTTCATTTCAAGCTATTGTATTTCCTGGGTATCGGGAATGGTCGTGATGCAGATGCGTCGGCGCTTGTTTGGCCATATGATGCGTATGCCGGTTTCTTTCTTTGATCAGCAGTCTACCGGTACGCTGCTGTCGCGCATTACCTATGATTCCGAACAGGTAGCTTCATCATCGTCCGGCGCGCTGGTGACCGTGGTGCGTGAGGGCGCTTCGATCATCGGCCTGTTTATCATGATGTTTTACTACAGCTGGCAGCTGTCGCTTATCTTGATCGTACTGGCGCCGATTGTTTCTATCGCTATCCGCATGGTTTCCAAGCGTTTCCGTAATATCAGCAAAAGCATGCAAAATACGATGGGGCAGGTGACCACCAGTGCCGAACAGATGCTGAAAGGGCATAAGGAAGTTCTGATTTTCGGCGGGCAGCAGGTAGAAACCGAACGTTTCAACACCGTCAGCAACCGTATGCGTCAACAGGGGATGAAACTGGTTTCCGCCTCATCCATCTCCGATCCGATTATTCAGCTGATTGCTTCGCTGGCGCTGGCCTTTGTCCTGTTTGCCGCCAGCTTCCCAAGCGTGATGGAGACCCTGACGGCGGGTACCATTACCGTAGTGTTCTCCTCGATGATTGCACTGATGCGTCCGCTGAAATCGCTGACCAACGTCAATGCCCAGTTCCAGCGCGGTATGGCGGCCTGCCAGACGCTGTTCTCCATCCTGGATATGGAACAGGAAAAAGATACCGGTACGCGCGAAATCAAGCGCGCCAAAGGGGACGTCGAGCTGCGCAATGTCACCTTCTACTATCCGGGGAAAGATACGCCGGCGCTGCGTGATATCAACCTGACGATTGAGGAAGGTAAGACGGTGGCCCTGGTCGGACGTTCCGGCTCGGGTAAATCGACGATAGCCAACCTGTTGACCCGCTTCTATGACATTCAGGAAGGTGAGATCCTGATGGATGGGCACGACCTGCGTGAATATACGCTGGCGTCGCTGCGCGATCAGGTGGCTCTGGTATCGCAGAATGTCCACCTGTTTAACGATACCATCGCCAATAATATCGCCTATGCCCGCGAGGATCGTTATAGCCGTGAAGATATCGAGAAAGCGGCGCGGATGGCTTATGCCATGGACTTTATCGAGAAAATGGATCAAGGGCTGGATACGGTGATCGGTGAAAACGGCGTGATGCTTTCCGGTGGTCAGCGTCAGCGTATCGCCATTGCCCGTGCGCTGCTGCGTGATTGCCCGATCCTGATCCTGGATGAAGCCACCTCGGCGCTGGATACGGAATCTGAACGGGCGATCCAGGCGGCGCTGGACGAGTTGCAGAAGAACCGTACCTCGCTGGTTATTGCTCACCGCCTGTCTACCATTGAAAAAGCGGATGAGATTTTAGTGGTTGAGGACGGCCGTATCGTTGAGCGTGGCGAGCACGCTGACTTGCTCGCGAAGCAGGGTGCTTACGCACAGCTGCACCGCATGCAGTTTGGTGAATAATGATCGAGCGTATCTGGTCCGGCAGTTCGCTGCTCTACCTGTTGTTACTGCCGCTCTCCTGGCTGTATGGCCTGGTGAGCGGGCTTATTCGTCTGAGCTACCGGCTCGGCTGGCGTAAGAGCTGGCGTGCGCCAGTGCCGGTGGTGGTGGTGGGCAACCTGACCGCCGGCGGCAATGGTAAAACGCCGACGGTTATCTGGCTGGTCGAACAGCTGCAGCAGCGTGGCTACCGGGTTGGCGTGGTTTCCCGCGGCTATGGCGGCAAGTCGGCGGTTTATCCGCTGGTGCTGGATGCACAGACGACCACCCGGCAGGCCGGGGATGAGCCGGTGCTGATCTATCAGCGCACCGCGGCGCCGGTGGCGGTATCGCCCAAGCGAACGGAAGCGGTGCAGGCGCTGCTGGCGCAGCACGATCTTGACCTGGTGATTACCGATGACGGCTTGCAGCACTATGCGCTGCAGCGTGACGTTGAGCTGGTGGTCATTGACGGCGTGCGGCGTTTTGGCAATGGCTGGTGGTTGCCGGCTGGGCCGATGCGCGAACGCGCCGATCGCCTGCGCAGCGTTGACGCCTGCATTACCAATGGCGGCGTGGCGCAGCCGGGTGAGATCGCCATGAAACTGCAGGCGCGTGATGCGGTAAATATCGCTACGGGCGAGCGGTTGCCGGCGGCGCAGCTGCCGCAGGCTGTCGCGATGGCCGGCATTGGTCATCCACCGCGCTTTTTCGCCACGCTGGAAAAGCTGGGCGTTAACGTCGTACAGGAAGTGGCGTTCGCCGACCATCAGGACTATAGCGCAGAGCAACTGCAAGCGCTGACCGCGCCGGGGCAAACGCTGTTGATGACAGAAAAAGACGCGGTCAAATGCCGCGCCTTTGCACAGGATAACTGGTGGTATCTGCCGGTTGATGCCGTCTTTCCCGCTGAACAGGCGGCATCATTGCTGCAACGCATTGAATCCCATCTGAAGAAGTAAATCAGGCCTCCAGCGCGCCAAGCCCCAGCGCTTGCGCGCAGGCCTGCAGCGAACGCTGCTGCGTCTGTCGGTACAACGCCAATTCATCCACCACTTCCGTGCCGAGCGCCTGTTCGAACGCGCTGCGGCTGGAGGCGGCGTTGTAATGCGAGTGCGCATTATCTCCCAGATTCGACTGGAAAATACCGGCGGCGCTGACCGGCAGAAAATCCTCGTATACCAACGGCTGGAAACGAATATACTCCTCGGCGATTAAGCGCTCCAGCGTCCAGCTTTCATCCAGATTCTCCTTGGCCGCCAGCCCCAGTTCCGTAGGGAAATAGCGGAACCAGGCCAGCCGTTGCTCGCGCAGCGTCGGATAGTCATCCGGGAAGGCGCGGAAGTTATCCTGCAACAGCTGATAATAATGCGCGGCATTGCCTTCGTTTGGCGTGGCCTGCAGCGCATCGTTGGTGGCTTGCAGCAGGCGATCGTACAGAGCGCGGCCTTCCGGCGTCAGCGCGACGCCGCGTTGCTCTATCTCGCCAAAGCGCGCCGTGTGTTGTCCCATCACCGCAGCACCGTCGCTTTCGACAAAAGCCACCTGTTCCACCAGCGCTTTAAAGCTGGTTTGCCGCAGCAAAATTGGGCAGCGGCGGCGCGGTGGGCCTTCGATCACCGCTTTGGGCGTGATGCCCCGTTGCGGCATGGCGTTCTGCGCTGCGTCAATATCCAACGTGCGCGGCGTCAGGTGGTTAATGTGCGGCCCTTTAAATGCCACGACATCGGCGATCAGCCGGTGTTGATCGTGCAGTTGCCGGTATTCGGCAGCGCTGACGGTGGCCTGACTGTGCCAGCGGAAGGTTTCCAGCGCCTGCTCAACAAATTCGTCCGCCTGTTGTGCGCTCAGCCCGCCCTGGTTTTCATGCTGCGCGATCAGCGCCAGCGCTTTGGGGGTGAAAATACGGCGGCGCTCCAACAGACGTTGCGCTAACGCGCGCAGTTCCGGCTGTTCGATCAACTCCAGCCGTAACAGCGAGGTGAATACGCGGAAAGGGCTGGCCTGCAGATCCTGCTCGTGGACGGCGCGAAAGGCGGTGGAGTGTACCGGCACGCCCGCCGGCGCCAGGTCGTAATAGCCGACCGGCGACATGCCCATTACGTTGAACAGCCGGCGTAGCGTCGCCAGCTCTTCGGCGGTGCCGACGCGGATGGCGCCATGGCGCTCCATCGCCAGACGTTCTATTTCACCGGTGATTTGCAACTGGTGCGCCAATGCGCTGTCGCTGCTGAGCACCTGGCGGTTGGTTTCCGCCACCAGTGCTAACAGCTCGCCATAGAGCGGCACCTCTTTTTGATACATCTCCGACATCGCCAGAGAAAAACCGGCTGCGGATTTCATTGGGTGAAACGAACTGCTGAGCAGTCATGCGCATAGCTCCTTTGTTCAGTTTTATCTGAAAAAATGACGTTTCCGGTAAAAGTGCTGCCGATCGTGCCTCTCACCTTGTTATCAACCCAAGTTTAGCCATCGGGCTATGGATTTGTTATATGTTGCGTAACCATATTGGATTTTTATGCGTTAGCTCTCATTTGCCGCGTCTGGATCGCGACGCAGGCGTCAAAAAAACGCTGGGGCAGGTTTTCTTTACCGTACTTTGCAAAAAATAACTCAATACTAATCATAGATATAAAATTAAATGGCACGCCGGGATAAAAATAGTGTGAAAACCCTCTTGTGCAATCAGGGCTTTTATGAGTAAATGAATTCGGCCTGTGATTCAGACCTATTTATGTACGAGACAAGATTTAGAAGTTTAGGTAGTAAGTTACTAAGCTAAGCAGTTCCTCCATAAACGTTATCATTCGATTCCGCTTCAAAGACGAACCTTCTAAGTACCTCCCATAAGTAATGATTCTGCAATGGCCAAAATTGCCTTATGGCAGGTTTTGTAAATATTTAAAAGGTAAATGTAATGTCTAAGAAGACCGGTCAGGTTAAGTGGTTCAATGAGAGTAAAGGTTTTGGTTTCATTGAACAGCAAGACGGCGGTAAAGATGTATTTGTACACTTCTCCGCAATCATGACCGATGGTTTCAAGACCCTGGCTGAAGGCCAGCGCGTTGAGTATACCATTGAAGACAGCCCGCGCGGGCCGGCTGCCGCCAACGTTGTTGCCCTGTAAGTTTTACAGGAAATAGCGTATAGAGATCTTGATACAACCTTGATGAGGCGTTGAGCCGAGTCATGCGGAAGATATTAAGTTCAATAAGCCCGCCGTTGTGCGGGTTTTTTATTTGTTGCTCATGAGAGGTTTGTTACGAAAAACTTTAGGATGGGCGGTTAGCATCCAGACAATAATAACAAAGAGCGTTGTTACGGATGCCCGAAAGAAAGGAAATAATTATGTTTAAAAATACAATGTTAAAAATGGGCCGTGTAAAATGGTATGACCAGGCCGCAGGCTACGGTGTGATTTTACCGGTTGACGGCAGCGATGAGATTTATGTCAGCCGTCGCGCTATTGCCAATACGAAGAACAAGTCATTAAATGAAGGTCAGAACGTCGAGTTCTCGATCTGTCGCAGCTCCCACGGGCTGTCCGCCGCGGACGTTATCGCGTTCTAAGGCATTCCCCTTCCTCGCCAGTGCCGGTGTCGCCACCCCCTCGCACTGGCGAAGAACCTGCAAATCCCCCCTTATCTATCAGCAATATGATGATGTAACAAACGCCATCATGCTTTCCCAACGCTGACATTTTCGTTATCCCGCATCTAATGCGTTGAAGAAAAATGCCTGAACTTCCACTATTCTCAAGCGATTGATTAATCACCTGAGCTTTTCTATGTCCGTTCCGGTTATCTCACTGACCGCAGCCCGCGCGCTGCATCTGGCGGCCCAGGGGCTGCTGACGCCGGCGAAACGCAAGGCCAGAGCAGAAGATGTGCCCGCCGCGATCCAACGCATGGGCCTGCTGCAAATAGATACCATCAGCGTCGTCGCCCGCAGCCCTTATCTGGTGCTGTTCAGCCGGTTGGGGGATTATGCGCCGCAGTGGCTGGAGCAGGCGCTGGCCAGCCGCCAGCTGTTTGAGTACTGGTCGCATGAGGCCTGCTTTCTGCCGATTGAAGACTTCGGTCTGTTGCGCCACCGTATGCTGAATCCGCAGAAGATGGGCTGGAAATATTCGCAGGCGTGGGTGGAAGAGCATCAGGAGGCGATTAACGGCGTGTTGCATCATATCGCCGCACATGGGCCGCAGCGCTCGGCGGATTTCAATGCGCAGAAGAAGGGGAGCAACGGCTGGTGGGAGTGGAAGCCGGAAAAGCGCCACCTTGAGACGCTGTTCACCGCCGGTAAGTTGATGGTTGCCGAACGGCGCAATTTCCACCGGGTGTACGATTTGACCGAGCGTCTGTTGCCGGAGTGGGACGATGCCAGACATGCGCTGTCCGAGGAACAGGCGCGCTGGGATATGCTGGCGCGCACCTGCCGCTATCTGGGGATTTTTAAGGCGGAGTGGCTGGCTGATTATTATCGTCTGAAACGCGTGGCGCCTAAAAATTTACTCCGGCAGCTACAGCAGCAGGGGGAAATCGTGCCGCTAAAAGTTGCGCAGCTGCCGGGCGATTTTTATCTGCATCATTCGTTGGCAGAACTACTGCCGCTGGCCGAGCAGAACACGCTGCGCTCGCGGGTTACCACGCTGCTTTCACCGTTTGATCCCGTGGTGTGGGATCGCCGCCGGGCGCTGGAATTGTTTAATTTCGACTATCGGCTGGAGTGCTATACGCCGAAACCAAAGCGCCAGTACGGTTATTTTACGCTGCCGGTGCTCAACCGCGGCGAGCTGATTGGGCGTATCGATGCAAAAATGCATCGGCGAGTCGGAGAGTTTGAGGTGATCAGCTTCCATTTGGAACCTGATGTGCGTATGGGCAAACAGCGCTGTCAGGATCTTTTTCAGGCCATCAGCCGTATGGCGCAATGGCACGGCGCGGCGCCAGGTCAGGCTGAAAGCCGTACCGGAAGCATTGCGTGAACAATATGGCGAGGTGTGGCAAGTGGGATAACGAACGGCGTTGTTTCTGGGGGGTAAAACGAGTGACATCGCCGTTCGTTACAAGCTTGGCCCTTTAGGCGCTGAAGTTAGCGAACAGGGCGATAATTTTATTGATACGTTTCATCATTGGCAGGTGCTTGCATAATTGTGTGACTTACATCACAAATGTTACGCCTGCTTGACGGGTAACACAACCCCCGCGCTACTTTGGCGAAAAGCACAGCTGTAAAACCCGCAATGATTAACCTGGGCTGGCGCGTTATGTTATTCTCACGCACATTCCCCACAGTCATATCTCTCCCCATGGAGGAAGCATGGATCACCGTTTGCTTGAAATTGTTGCTTGCCCGGTCTGCAACGGAAAACTGTACTTTGATAAAGAAAATCAGGAATTGGTCTGTAAGCTGGACGGCCTGGCGTATCCGCTGCGCGACGGTATTCCGGTGCTGCTGGAAAACGAAGCGCGCACGCTGTCGCCGGATGAGAAGCAAGCATGAGTTTCATCGCCATAATTCCGGCTCGTTATGCATCGACCCGTCTGCCGGGTAAGCCGCTGGCGGACATCCACGGGAAACCGATGGTGGTGCATGTGATGGAGCGCGCGCGTGAGTCCGGCGCGGCGCGGGTTATCGTCGCCACCGATCATCCCGACGTCGCCCGTGCGGTTGAAGCCGCCGGCGGTGAGGTATGCATGACCCGAGAGGATCATGAGTCCGGCACCGAGCGTTTGGCCGAGGTGATCGCGCATTACGGCTTTGCCGACGATCAGATCATTGTCAATGTGCAGGGGGATGAACCGCTGGTGCCGCCGGTGATCGTTCGCCAGGTGGCGGACAATCTGGCGGCGAGCAGCGCCGGCATGGCCACGCTGGCTGCGCCGATTGAAACGGCGGAAGAGGCGTTTAACCCGAATGCGGTGAAAGTGGTGATGGATGCCGAAGGCTATGCGCTCTATTTCTCCCGCGCCACCATCCCTTGGGACCGTGAGCGTTTCGCGCGGTCTAAAAGTGAGATTGGCGATAACCTGCTGCGTCACCTGGGCATTTATGCTTACCGCGCCGGTTTTGTCCGCCGCTATGTCAGCTGGGCGCCAAGCCCGCTGGAAAAAATCGAACTGCTGGAGCAGCTGCGGGTGCTGTGGTACGGCGAAAAGATCCATGTCGCGGTGGCGAAGGCCATCCCGAGCGTCGGCGTGGATACCGCGGAAGATTTACAGCGCGTGCGCGACAGCCTTAACGCTTAAGTTTTCTTATTGCTTACCGGCCGTTCTGCGCCGGTAAGCGTATTCACCATGTCAACGTCCCTGCGCCCAGCGTTAAGAGATCACGCTTTGACGCTATCCCCTTTCAAACGTTGCCACAGGCTGCCCAGGGTTTCGTACCAGGCGCGCTCGCTATGGCCGAGAAACATGGCGGAAGGCAGTAGGCGATCCCAGATATTCAGCGGCGAAGTGATGGCCAGCTGGTTGGCCGGCGCCGGGATGGGCTGCAATCCCTGCGCCTCGAAAAAGCGCATGGCGCGCGGCAGGTGGTTGGCGGAGGTCACCAGCAAAAACGGCTGCCGGCCGATCAGTTTGGCGACCTGCGCCGCCTCTTGCTCGGTATCCACCGGGCGATCCAGCACCACAATATCACTGCGCGGCACGCCCAGGCTTTCCGCCACCCGCGCTGCGGTTTCCGCATTGCTCAGGGTGTTGGCGCCGCGCGCGCCGGTAAACACCATTTTCGCCCCGGGATGCGTAAGATACAGCCGCACCCCTTCGGTAACCCGCGGCAGGCTGTTGCCGATCAGGTTCGAGCTGGGCGCCCAGTCCGGATTGAAAGTGTAACCGCCGCCTAAAACCACGATATAATTGACCGGGTCGTGACCGCGATAGGTGGCGTAGGTGGCTTCTATCGGCCGCAGCAGCCGATCGGCGACCGGCTGCAGGCTGAAAAGCAGTAAAAACAGCCAGCTCAGGCTGAGAATCACTTTCCCGCTTCTCTGCCAGCGGGTGAACCACAGCAGCAACAGCGCCAGCGCCATCAGCAACAGCAGGGCGGGCAGCGGCATCATGATGCCGCCAATAAACTTTTTCAGGTTGAACAGCATGAAAAATCCGGTCCTTTTGGGCGAAAAAACGACATCCGGGCACATTCCGGCCGTAAGAAGATTTATTCTATGCCAGTCTGTGCCAAAATAGCAGGTTTGGTGGGGAGCGTGTTGCCCCCCGGCAGGATAAGATCAACGGAGCCGTAGTCCAATGCAGGATCGCAATTTTGACGATATTGCGGAAAAGTTTGCGCGTAATATTTTACGGCACCACGAAAGGCAAAATCCGCCAGGCGGTGGTTTGGCAGGATCTGAATACGCTGCTGGCGCAACTGCCGCAGCGTCCATTGCGTATACTTGATGCCGGCGGCGGCGAAGGCCATATGGCCTGCCAACTGGCGGAATTAGGACATCAGGTGTTGTTGTGCGATCTGTCTGGTGAGATGATCCAACGCGCCGCGCAGTTGGCGGAACAGAAAGGTGTGAGCCAGAACATGCAATTTGTACAAAGTTCGGCTCAGGAGATCGGTCAGCATTTGGAACAGCCGGTCGATCTGATATTGTTCCATGCAGTGCTTGAATGGATCGCAGAGCCGCAGGCGGCATTGCAGGCGCTGTATGACTGTCTGCGGCCCGGTGGCGCGCTGTCGCTGATGTTTTTCAACGCCAACGGCCTGTTGATGCGTAACGTGGTATTGGGTAATTTCCAATTGGTCAATCCCGAAGTGAGAAGGCGCCGCAAGCGTTCACTGTCGCCGCAGTACCCGCATAGTCCGCCGTTGGTCTATGGCTGGCTGGAGCAGCTGGGCATGCGTATCAGCGGTAAAACCGGCGTGCGCGTATTTCATGACTACCTGCAAAGCAGGCAGCTGCAGACACAAAAATTTGAAGAGTTATTGGCGCTTGAACAGCACTATTGTCGGCAGGAGCCGTACGTGAGTTTGGGGCGCTATATTCACGTCATGGCGCATAAACCAAACCTGAAGGACGAACTATGAGTGAATTTTCCCAGACTGTACCCGAACTGGTCGCCTGGGCACGGAAAAATGATTTCTCTATTTCGCTCCCTACGGAGCGTCTTGCGTTTCTGCTTGCGATCGCCACCTTAAACGGCGAGCGGCTGGACGGCGAGATGAGCGAAGGTGAGCTGGTTGATGCATTTCGCCATGTCAGCAAGGGTTTCGAACAGACGCATGAAACGGTGGCGATCCGCGCCAACAATGCGATTAACGACATGGTGCGCCAGCGCCTGTTGAACCGTTTTACCAGCGAACTGGCGGACGGCAATGCCATTTACCGCTTGACGCCGCTGGGCATCGGTATTACCGACTACTATATTCGTCAGCGTGAATTCTCAACGCTGCGCCTGTCGATGCAGCTGTCGATCGTCGCGCAGGAATTGAAACGCGCGGCGGATGCCGCCGAAGAGGGCGGTGATGATTTCCACTGGCATCGCAACGTCTTCGCCCCGCTGAAGTACTCGGTGGCGGAGATCTTCGACAGCATCGACATGACCCAGCGCGTGATGGACGAACAGCAGCAGGGGGTGAAAGAAGATATCGCCGCGCTGCTGAACCAGGACTGGCGCGCCGCGATCTCCAGCTGTGAGATGCTGCTGTCGGAAACCTCCGGTACGCTGCGTGAACTGCAGGATACGCTGGAAGCTGCCGGCGATAAGCTGCAGGCGAATTTGCTGCGCATCCAGGAAGCCACGCTGGGCGATGTCGAACTGGCCTTTGTCGACAAGCTGGTGTTTGACCTGCAAAGTAAGCTGGACCGCATTGTCAGCTGGGGCCAACAGGCGATCGACCTGTGGATCGGCTATGACCGCCACGTGCATAAATTCATTCGTACCGCGATCGACATGGATAAAAACCGTGTGTTCGCGCAGCGTCTGCGCCAGTCGGTGCAAAACTATTTCGACAACCCGTGGGCGCTGACCCACGCCAGCGCCGATCGCCTGCTGGATATGCGCGATGAAGAACTGGCGCTGCGCAGCGATGAGGTGACCGGGGAACTGCCGCCGGATCTGGAATATGAAGAGTTCAGCGAGATCCGCGAACAGCTGGCGGCGATGATCGAACAGGCGCTGAAGAAGTATCAGGAACAACAGTTGCCGCTTAATTTAGGGGCGGTAATGCGCGATTATCTGGCGCAATATCCGCGCGCCCGTCACTTTGACGTGGCGCGTTTAGTGGTCGACCAGGCGGTGCGCCTCGGTGTGGCCGAAGCTGATTTTTCAGGGTTGCCGGCCGAATGGCAGGCAATCAATGATTACGGAGCCAAGGTACAGGCCCATGTCATCGACAAATATTGAACATATCATGCCAGTGAAACTGGCGAAGGCATTGTCCAACCCGCTGTTTCCGGCGCTGGACAGCCAACTGCGCGCAGGGCGCCATATCGGCATTGACGAGCTGGACAACCATGCGTTTCTGATGGATTTTCAGGACGAGCTGGAAGAGTTCTACGCCCGTTACAGCGTCGAGCTGCTGCGCGCGCCGGAAGGCTTTTTCTACCTGCGTCCGCGTTCTACGACGCTGATCCCGCGTTCGGTGCTGTCCGAGCTGGATATGATGGTGGGTAAAATACTCTGTTACCTCTATCTGAGCCCGGAACGCCTGGCGCATGAGGGCATCTTCAGCCATCAGGAGCTGTACGACGAGCTGCTGAGCCTGGCGGATGAAAATAAACTGCTGAAGTTCGTTAACCAGCGCTCCACCGGCTCCGACCTTGACCGGCAGAAGCTGCACGAAAAGGTGCGCACCTCCTTGAACCGCCTGCGTCGTTTGGGCATGGTCTACTTTATGGGCGGCGACAGCAGTAAATTCCGCATCACCGAGGCGGTGTTCCGCTTCGGCGCAGACGTGCGCAGCGGCGACGATCCGCGCGAGGCGCAACTGCGCATGATCCGCGACGGCGAGGCCATGCCGATTGAGAACAGCCTGTTGTTGAATGATGAGCAGGAAGGCGAAGAGCAGACGGCAGATAGCACGCCGGACAGCGCAGAGGATGAACAGGAATGATTGAACGCGGTAAATTTCGCTCGCTAACGCTGGTTAACTGGAACGGTTTCTTTGCCCGCACCTTTGATTTGGATGAGCTGGTCACCACGCTGTCCGGCGGTAACGGGGCGGGGAAATCCACCACCATGGCGGCCTTCGTCACCGCGCTGATCCCCGATCTGACGCTGCTGCACTTCCGTAACACCACCGAAGCCGGCGCGACCAGCGGCTCGCGCGATAAGGGCCTGCACGGCAAACTGCGCGCCGGGGTGTGTTACTCGACGCTCGACGTGGTCAACTCGCGCCATCAGCGCGTGGTGGTCGGCGTGCGTCTGCAGCAGGTGGCCGGCCGCGATCGCAAGGTCGATATCAAGCCGTTCACCATCCAGGGGCTGCCGACCTCGGTGCAGCCGACGGAAATTCTGACGCAGACGGTGGGTGAGCGCCAGGCGCGCGTGTTGTCGCTGCCGGAGCTGAAAGAGCGGCTGGAAGAGATTGAAGGGGTGCAGTTCAAGCAGTTCAACTCCATCACCGACTATCACTCGCTGATGTTTGATCTGGGGATTATCCCGAAACGTCTGCGCTCCGCCGCTGACCGCAGCAAGTTCTACCGTCTGATTGAAGCCTCGCTGTACGGGGGGATTTCCAGCGCCATTACCCGCTCGCTGCGCGATTACCTGCTGCCGGAAAACAGCGGCGTGCGCAAGGCGTTCCAGGATATGGAAGCCGCGCTGCGGGAAAACCGCATGACGCTGGAGGCGATCCGCGTCACCCAGTCCGACCGCGATCTGTTTAAACACCTGATTTCCGAAGCCACGTCCTATGTGGCGGCGGACTACATGCGCCATGCCAACGAGCGCCGCATCCATCTGGACAGCACGCTGGTGCTGCGTAACGATCTGTTCGGCAGCCGGAAGCAGCTGGCGGCGGAGCAGTACCGCCACGTGGAAATGGCGCGTGAGCTGGCAGAACAGAGCGGCGCCGAATCCGATCTGGAAACCGATTATCAGGCGGCCAGCGATCACTTGAACCTGGTGCAGACCGCGATGCGTCAGCAGGAGAAGATCGAGCGCTACGAAGCCGATCTGGAAGAGCTGACCTACCGTCTGGAAGAACAGAATGAAGTGGTGGCCGAAGCCGGCGAACAGCAGGAAGAGTACAGCGCGCGCGCCGAGGCGGCCGAGCTGGAAGTGGATGAGCTGAAAAGCCAGCTGGCCGACTACCAGCAGGCGCTCGACGTGCAGCAGACCCGCGCCATTCAGTATCAACAGGCGCTGCAGGCGTTGGAACGTGCGCGTTCCCTGTGCCAGCTGCCGGATCTGAGCGCGGAAAATGCCGAGCAGTGGCTGGAAACCTTCCAGGCGCGCGAGCAGGAAGCCACCGAAGCGCTGCTGATGCTGGAACAGAAGCTGAGCGTGGCCGATGCCGCCCACGGCCGTTTTGAGCAGGCCTACCAACTGGTATGCAAAATCGCCGGTGAAGTCAGCCGCAGCGAAGCCTGGCAGACCGCGCGCGACGTGCTGCGCGACTGGCCGTCGCAGCAGCACCAGGCGGAGCGCGTGCAGCCGCTGCGCATGCGTCTGAGCGAGCTGGAGCAGCGTCTGCGCTCCCAGCAGGACGCCGAGCGTCTGCTGCAGGAGTTCTGCAAACGTCAGGGACAGGACTATCAAGCTGACGATCTGGACGCGCTGCAGCAGGAGCTGGAGGAGCGGCTGGAATCGCTGTCGCAAAACGTCAGCGTAGCCGGCGAGCGGCGGATGGAGATGCGCCAGGAACTGGAGCATCTCCAGCAGCGCATTCGCGAACTGACCGCCCGCGCGCCGGTGTGGCTGACGGCGCAGGACTCGCTCAGCCAACTGAGCGAACAAAGCGGCGAACCGCTGGAAAGCAGCCAGCAGGTTACTGAATATATGCAGCAGCTGCTGGAGCGCGAGCGTGAAACCACGGTTGAGCGTGACGAAGTGGCGGCCCGCAAACGCGAAGTTGACGCGCAGATCGAACGGCTGAGCCAGCCGAGCGGTGCGGAAGATCAGCGTCTGGTGACACTGGCCGAACGTTTTGGCGGCGTGCTGCTGTCGGAAATTTACGACGACGTCACCATCGACGATGCGCCTTACTTCTCCGCGCTGTATGGCCCGTCCCGCCACGCGATCGTGGTGCCGGATCTGTCGCTGGTGCGCGAAATGCTGGAAGGGCTGGAGGATTGCCCGGAAGATCTCTATCTGATCGAAGGGGACCCGCAGTCGTTCGATGACAGCGTTTTTGCAGTAGAAGAACAGGAAAAGGCGGTGGTGGTGAAAATCGCCGACCGCCAGTGGCGCTACTCTCGCTTCCCTGAGGTGCCGCTGTTTGGCCGCGCCGCGCGTGAAAAACGTCTGGAAGTGCTGCATGCCGAACGTGAAACGCTGGCGGAGCGCTACGCGACGCTGTCATTCGACGTACAGAAAATTCAGCGCTCTCATCAGGCATTCAGCCGCTTTATCGGCAGCCATCTGGGCGTTGCCTTTGATACCGACCCGGAAGCGGAAATCCGTACGCTGAACGCGCGCCGCACGGAGATCGAACGTGCGCTGAACAACCATGAAGCGCAGAACCAGCAGCAGCGCCAGCAGTACGATCAGGCGAAAGAGGGCCTCTCGGCGCTGCACCGCCTGACGCCGCTGGTTTCACTGCTGAATGACGACACCCTGCAGGACCGGGTGGAGGAGATTCAGGACGAGCTGGACGAAGCACAGGAGGCCGCGCGCTACCTGCAGCAGCATGGCGTTGCCCTGAATAAACTGGAGCCGATGGTGTCGGTGCTGCAAAACGACCCTGAGCAGCATGAACAGCTGCAGCAGGACTATCAGCAGGCGCAGAATACCCAGCGCCAGGCGAAGCAGCAGGCCTTTGCGTTGATCGAGGTGGTGCAGCGCCGCGCACACTTTAGCTATACCGACTCGGCCGGTATGCAGAACGCCAATAACGATCTTAACGACAAACTGCGCCGTCGTCTGGAGCAGGCGGAAGCGGAGCGCAGCAGCGCCCGTGAGCAGCTGCGTCAGTATCAGAGCCAGTTTACACAGTACAGCCAGGTATTGGCCTCGCTGAAAAGCTCTTATGAAGCCAAACGCGATATGCTCAAAGAGCTGAGCCAGGAGCTGGTGGATATCGGCGTCCAGGCCGATGCCAACGCCGAGGCGCGCGCGCGTCAGCGTCGCGACGAGCTGCATGCGGCGCTGAGCAACAACCGCGCGCGTCGCAATCAGCTGGAGAAGCAGCTGACCTTCTGCGAAGCGGAAATGGACAGCCTGCAGAAAAAGCTGCGCAAGCTGGAGCGCGACTACCATCAGCTGCGTGAGCAAGTGGTGACCGCCAAGGCGGGCTGGTGCGCGGTGATGCGCATGGTGAAAGATAACGGCGTTGAACGCCGCCTGCACCGCCGCGAGCTGGCCTATATGGACGGCGACGAGCTGCGTTCGATGTCGGATAAGGCATTGGGTGCGCTGCGTCTGGCGGTGGCGGATAACGAACATCTGCGCGACGTGCTGCGCCTGTCGGAAGATCCGAAGCGGCCGGAACGCAAGATTCAGTTCTATATCGCGGTGTATCAGCACCTGCGCGAGCGCATCCGCCAGGATATTATCCGCACCGACGATCCGATCGAGGCCATCGAACAGATGGAGATCGAGCTGAGCCGTCTGACCGAAGAGCTGACCAGCCGTGAGCAGAAGCTGGCCATCAGTTCCAAGAGCGTGGCGAATATCATCCGCAAAACCATTCAGCGTGAGCAGAACCGCATCCGCATGCTGAACCAGGGGCTGCAGGCCGTTTCCTTCGGTCAGGTGAAGAGCGTGCGTCTGAACGTCAACGTGCGTGAAGCGCATGCGACGCTGCTGGATGTGCTGTCCGAACAGCAGGAGCAGCATCAGGATCTGTTCAACAGCAACCGCCTGAGCTTCTCCGAAGCGCTGGCCAAGCTGTATCAGCGCCTGAACCCGCAGATCGATATGGGCCAGCGTACGCCGCAGACTATCGGCGAGGAGCTGCTGGATTACCGTAATTACCTGGAGCTGGAAGTCGAAGTATTCCGTGGCTCCGACGGCTGGCTGCGTGCGGAAAGCGGCGCATTGTCCACCGGTGAGGCGATCGGTACCGGTATGTCGATCTTGGTGATGGTGGTGCAGAGCTGGGAAGAAGAGTCCCGTCGCCTGCGCGGCAAGGATATTTCTCCGTGTCGTCTGCTGTTCCTCGATGAAGCGGCGCGTCTGGATGCCAAATCCATCGCCACCCTGTTTGAGCTGTGCGACCGTCTGGAAATGCAGCTGATCATCGCGGCGCCGGAGAATATCAGCCCGGAAAAAGGCACCACCTATAAACTGGTGCGTAAGGTGTTCCAGAATCAGGAGCATGTGCACGTGGTGGGGCTGCGCGGCTTTGCCAATGAGCCGCCGGCGCTGGGGGCCAGCCCGGCAGAGACGCCGCAGGTTTAAAACCCTCCTAAAAATCTGAAAATAGCCGCCCCAGGGTGGCTATTTTTTATTGGCTATGGATGATAGGGCGGTTTCTTGCGCTGGCGTACCGGGCGCGGGTTCATCCGGCGGACGCATTTGGCGGCCGGGTGCAACTCCATTTATTTTCGGTATATACTTAAATTAATCAGTAATTTTTGTCGTATTTTTTGTGAGCAGAGAGGGGGCAAGGGATGTTGCTTAAAGAAAGTAACAAGGTTCGACGTTTGGCGCTGAGCTGCGCTATCGCATGTGGTCTTGCCGCGTCGTTACCTGTATGGGCAGCTACGCCCGGATTGTCCGCCGGCTCTTCAGCGACAACGGTGGCGCAAAGCCGCGCCGAGATGATGTCGGCGCTGCCGCAGGGCGTTACGCCGCGCTACCTTGCCACGCTGGCCCCGCTGTACGCGGCCAACCACATGCAGCCGATGTGGCGGGATCGTGAAACGGTGCAGCAGTTCCAGCAGCAGCTGGCCGAGCTGGCTATTTCCGGAATTCAGCCGCAGTTTAATCAATGGGTGAAACAGCTGACCGACCCGGCAATCAGCGACATGGGGCGCGACATCGTGCTGTCGGATGCGATGCTGGGCTACCTGCAGTTTGTCTCCTCCATCGGCGCTAACGGCAATAATTGGCTATACAGCAATATCCCTTATAAATTGGCGACGCCGCCGGCCACCGTGATTAACCAGTGGCAGCTTGCGGTGCGTCAGAGTAAAACGCTGCCCTATATTGAATCGCTGGCGCCGCAGCATCCGCAATACGCAAAAATGCATCAGGCGCTGCGCGACCTGCTGACCGATAGCCGCCCTTGGCCGCGCCTGGCCAACGGCCCGACGCTGCGTCCGGGACAGAGCAGTAGCGATATTCCCGCGCTGCGTGAGATTCTGCAGCGCACCGGCATGTTGTCCGCCAGCGATGCCGGCATACAGCAGAGTCAGGAGCCGGCGATGGTGAATAGCAACGCGCCGGTGGTGGATGACGATCAGTCGGTCGATGAAGAAAAGCTGCGTGAGAACCGTGCCGCGGTGGTCAGCCCATCGTCGGCGTCGGTGACCCCGGAGGACGGCGGCATGCTGCAGTCCGCCGCGAGCGGCGCTAGCCTGTACAGCGACGATCTGGTTGAAGGCGTCAAGCGCTTCCAAAAATGGCAGGGGCTGAGTGCCGACGGCCTGATCGGCGTGCGCACGCGCGAGTGGCTGAACGTGTCGCCGCAAACCCGCGCCGCGTTGCTGGCGCTGAATATTCAGCGCTTGCGCATTCTGCCGGGGCGGGTGAATAACGGTATTATGGTGAATATTCCCAACTATTCGCTGGTTTATTACCGCGACGGTAATGAAGTGCTGTCATCTCGGGTGATTGTCGGCCGCCCAAGCCGTAAAACGCCGTTGATGAGCAGCGCGCTGAATAACGTGGTGGTTAATCCGCCGTGGAACGTGCCGACGACGCTGGTGCGTGAAGATATTGTGCCGAAGGCGATGCGCGATATTAATTATTTCCAGAAGCACGGCTATACGTTATTGTCCGGCTGGAGCAATGATGCGCAGGTGATTGATCCGTCAACGATTGACTGGAGTTCTATCTCCGCCCGCAATTTCCCGTATCGTATCCGTCAGGCGCCGGGCGCGACTAACTCGCTGGGGCGTTTTAAATTTAATATGCCGAGTTCGGATGCTATTTATCTGCATGATACGCCGAACCACAGCCTGTTCAAAAAAGATATTCGTGCGCTCAGTTCCGGTTGCGTACGGGTAAATAAAGCGTCCGTCTTAGCCAATATGCTGCTGCAGGATGCCGGTTGGAATGACAGCCGCGTTTCCTCCACCCTGAAGCAGGGTAATACCACGTTCGTTAATGTACGCGGGCGTATTCCGGTTAAATTGTATTATTTAACGGCGTGGGTTGCCGATGATGGACAGCCACAATTCCGTACAGATATTTACAATTACGATAATACCGTGCGATCGGGCGCACAAATTTTGGCCCGGGCGGAGAAATTGCTGTAATAAATGCAGCATTTTTAAATAAATAACGGTCAGACTATTTGGACCAGACGCAGGCGCTCGATTTCAGAGCGCCTGTAAGCCGCGCCGCATCATGGGTTGACTCAGGCGGCGCTGGCGGTTAAGGTTCAGGCAGTGCGCTTTTTTGTGCATATTTTTTTGATATTCTTGCCGGGTCTGATAGAAACATGGACAAAATTGATCTTCACCGCCGTAAATGGCTGGCGTTGGGTGGCGCCGCGATGGGCATGGCTTTACTTCCGGGTCAAGCATTTGCCAGCCTTTCTACTTCTCGTCCTCGTATTCTTGTAGTAAATAATCTGCATACAGGCGAATCACTGAAAGCCGAATTCTTTGACGGTAAAAATTATAATAAAGAAGAATTGGTGCGTTTAAATCACTTGTTCCGCGATTTTCGCGCGAATAAAGTGAAATCGATCGATCCGCAGCTGTTTGATCATCTTTATCGCTTGCAGGGGATGCTGGGCACCACCAAGCCGGTGCAGCTGATTTCCGGCTACCGCTCGCTGGGAACGAACAACGATCTGCGCGCACGCAGCCGCGGCGTTGCCAAACACAGCTATCATACCAAAGGCCAGGCGATGGACTTCCATATCGAAGGCATTCAGCTGAGCAATATCCGCAAGGCGGCGTTGAAAATGCGCGCCGGCGGCGTAGGCTATTATCCGCGTAGCAATTTTGTTCACATCGATACCGGGCCGGTGCGTACCTGGTAATCGCTGTGCCTCTGGGTTAAGAGAGCGCCGGCCGCAAGGTCCGGCGCCGTTGTCGTTGGAGCGTTATGAAATACCAAATTATTCCCGTCACGGCGTTTAGCCAAAATTGTACGCTGATCTGGTGTGAGCAGAGTGGGCAGGCCGCGCTGGTGGATCCCGGCGGCGAGGCGGAAAAGCTGAAGGCGGCGGTGCAGGATGCGGGCGTGCAGCTGACGAAAATTTTGCTGACGCACGGGCATCTCGACCACGTCGGCGCGGCGGCGGAGCTGGCGGAACACTATCAGGTGCCGATTATCGGGCCGGACAAAGAGGATGCGTTCTGGCTCGACGGCCTGCCGGCGCAAAGCCGGATGTTCGGGCTGGAAGAGTGTGCGCCGTTAACCCCGACCCATTGGCTGGCCGAAGGCGACAGCGTGCAGGTGGGCGAGATGACGCTGAACGTGCTGCACTGTCCGGGACATACGCCGGGACACATTGTGTTTATCAACGATACAGCGCGTCTGGCGCTGGTTGGCGACGTGCTGTTCAACGGCGGGGTGGGGCGCAGTGATTTCCCGCGCGGCGATCATCAGGCGCTGATTGCCTCCATCCGCAACAAACTCCTGCCGCTGGGCGATGATATGGACTTTATTCCGGGGCATGGGCCGATGTCGACCTTTGGCCATGAACGGCAGACCAACCCGTTTTTGCGTGAGCAGCCTGAGGCGTGGTAAACAGCCGTATTTCCCGGCGGAAATAACAGCAAAAGGGGCGCAGAGCGCCCCTTTGTTACATCTGATGGGTGTAGCTTACAGCACGGCGACGATGGCTTCGCACAGCGGCGCCATGTTATCCGGCGTCATGCCTGCGACGTTAACGCGGCCGGAGTTGACCGCGTAAACGCCAAACTCTTCGCGCAGACGCAGCACCTGCTCTTTGGTCAGGCCGCTGAACGAGAACATGCCGTTCTGGTTGATAATAAAGCTGAAGTCCTGCTGTGCGCCCTTTTCCTGCAGGGTATTTACAAACAGCTGACGCATGCGGTGGATGCGCTGACGCATATCGGCCAGCTCTTGCTCCCAGATCGCACGCAGCGCATCGTTGCTCAGGATGGTGGCAACGACGGCCGCACCGTGTGACGGCGGGTTGGAGTAGTTGGCGCGGATCGCCGCTTTAACCTGGCTGAAGGCGCGGTCTGCGGTTTCGGCATCGGCCGCCACTACGGTGCAGGCGCCGACGCGCTCGTTGTACAGGCCGAAGTTTTTCGAGTAGGAGCTGGCGACGATCAGTTCCTGATGCTTGGCGGCAAAAATACGCAGACCCTGCGCATCTTCTTCCAGGCCTTTGGCGAAGCCCTGGTAGGCGAAATCGAACAGCGGCAGCCAGCCTTTGCTGACCGACAGCTCAGCCAGCTGGCTCCACTGCTCCGGCGTCGGGTCGATGCCGGTCGGGTTGTGGCAGCAGCCATGGAATACGATAACATCGCCGGCCTGCGCCTGTTGCAGGCTGCTCAGCAACCCGTCGAAGTCCAGCGCGTGGTTGGCGGCGTCATAGTAGTTATATTCCACCACTTCCAGACCGGCGGCGGCGAAGACGTTTTTATGGTTCGGCCAGCTTGGGTTGCTGACCCAAACGCGCTTGGCGTCGGTCTGGTTGGCAATAAAGTCGGCGGCTACGCGCAGGGCACCGGTACCACCAGGCGTTTGCGCGGTGCGCGCACGCTTGTCGGTAATGATAGGGCTGTTTTTGCCGAACAGCAGCTCTTGGGTGCAGCTGGCAAACGCAGGGATCCCCTCAATGCCGAGGTAGTTTTTGGTGGTCTCATTTTCCAGCAGGTATTGCTCCGCTTTTTTCACACTGGTCAGCACCGGCGTTTTGCCGGTTTCGTCTTTGTAGACGCCGATACCCAGGTTGATTTTGTTCGGACGGGCGTCCGCGCGGAAAATGTCGGTCAGACCCAGAATCGGATCGGCAGGTGCTGCAGCGATTTTTTCAAACATGTCAGATGGTTCCATAGCTTAGCGTTAAGCGGATAGAGGCATCAGGGTAGCGCCAGTTGTGCGCTTTGCCAACCGTTTGCGAGAAAAACACATCGAACTTGTGAGGAAGGCAGATTCAGCACAAAAAATGACGGTAAAGGGGCGGCAGGCAGCATAAAAAGCTGTCGATGGCGGAAAAACAAAAACAGGGCCGAAGCCCTGTTTTTCAAATGTGCCGGCGGTTGATGACCGGCAGATGAAGCAACAATTAGAACTGGTAAACCAGACCAACGGCAACGATGTCGTCGGTGTTCAGGCCCAGCGGGTTGTTGTCGTTCAGCTGGTTGATTTTGTAATCAACGTAGGTGGACATGTTTTTGTTGAAGTAGTAAGTCGCACCGACATCAACGTATTTGATCAGGTCAGCATCGCCGATGCCTTCGATGTCCTTGCCTTTAGACTGTACGTAGGCGATGGACGGACGCAGGCCGAAGTCGAATTGGTACTGAGCAACCAGTTCGAAGTTTTGCGCTTTGTTAGCGAAGCCGGTGGTGCCGTAGTTGAGGCTGCCGACTTTATCGTTTTTGATGTAGGTGGCGTTACGGGTTTCACCGTACATCGCCGCCAGGTAGACGTTGTTGGCGTCGTATTTCACCGCAGCTGCCCACTGCTCAGCGCGGCCTTCGCCACGGGCGTAACCTGCGTTGGTCTGACGGTCGGTACGGTCAGAAGATGCGTATGCGGCGGAGAAGCCTACGCCAACCGGCAGTTCATAAGTGGTGGAGATACCCCAGCCGTCGCCGTTAGAACGTTTGATGTCTTCACGGTCGTTTTTGCCCTGGTACTGCAGGCCGAAGTTCAGGCCGTCAACCAGACCAAAGAAGTCGTTGTTGCGGTAGGTCAGCAGACCGGTAGAACGGCCAACCATAAAGTTGTCGCTGCCGGCAGAGTCGCCGCCGAATTCAGGCAGCATATCGGTCCAACCCATTGGGTCGTAAACGATGCCGTAGTTACGGCCGTAGTCCAGAGAGCCGTACTCGGCGAATTTCAGACCGGCGAAGCCCAGACGGGTTTTGTTGCCGTTTTGCGCGTCGTCGCCGCCTTCGCTGTTGTTGGCTTGGATGTTGTATTCCCACTGGCCGTAACCGGTCAGTTGGTCATTGATCTGGGTTTCACCTTTGAAGCCGAAGCGGACATAAGACTGGTCGCCATCATCGCTTTTGCTATCGGAGAAGTAGTGCAGGCCGTCAACTTTACCGTACAGATCCAGCTTGTTGCCGTCTTTATTATAGATTTCCGCTGCGTTTGCTGCACCAGCAGCCAGCAGCGCAGGAATTACCACTGCAAGAATGTTGCGCTTCATCATTATTACCCTCATTGGTGTTATTCGGACACCTTTGCCACTGCCGCCAATAATTCTTTAGGGAACTATTGTTGATAGATTGGTGTCGTCCTGTGTCTGAACGCAGTGTTCCATTCAGCGCAGGGTTAATCTAGGGTTAAGATGCTACTAATGTCGTAAAAACGTTTCACAAAGAAAATATGTGTAACTAAATATTAATGAAACGGAACTTTGTGAGCTTCGTCAAGAATAAAAAATGCGAAAGGCCAGCAGAGCTGGCCTTTGTTTTGTAACAAAATGGTAGTGAATTTGTTTAGCGTTGCTAATTAAAAGCTTGCGTTACGCGGAGTGCGTGGGAACGGGATTACATCACGCACGTTTTGTACACCGGTCACATAGGCGATTAAACGCTCAAATCCGAGGCCAAAGCCGGAGTGCGGCACGGTGCCGTAACGACGCAGGTCGCGGTACCACCAGTAGTCTTCTTTATTCAGCCCCATTTCCGCCAGGCGCTGATCCAGCACGTCGAGACGCTCTTCACGCTGAGAACCGCCGATGATCTCGCCGATGCCCGGCGCCAGCACGTCCATAGCGGCAACGGTTTTGCCGTCGTCGTTCATGCGCATATAGAACGCCTTGATGTCTTTCGGATAGTTCTTGACGACGACCGGCGCCTTGAAGTGTTTCTCCGCCAGATAACGCTCATGCTCAGAAGACAGATCGATACCCCAGGACACCGGGTTCTCGAAGGTCTGACCGGAAGCCAGCAGGATATCGATGGCGTCGGTGTAGTCCACCTGGGCAAAGTCGGAAGAGACAAAGCGTTTCAGACGTTCAACGGCGTCTTTATCAACGCGCTCGGCAAAGAACTGCATATCGTCGGCGCGCTCATCCAGCACCGCCTGGAACACATATTTCAGCATGCTTTCGGCCAGCGCCGCGGAATCATCCAGCGTCGCGAAGGCGACTTCCGGCTCAATCATCCAGAACTCCGCCAGGTGGCGGCTGGTGTTGGAGTTTTCCGCCCGGAATGTCGGGCCGAAGGTGTAAACTTTTGATAACGCACAGGCGTAAGTTTCACCGTTCAACTGGCCGGAAACGGTCAGGAACGCTTCCTTGCCGAAGAAGTCTTCGCTGAAGTCGACCGCGCCTTTATCGTCGCGCGGCAGGTTTTCCAGATCCAGCGTGGACACGCGGAACATTTCGCCGGCGCCTTCGGTATCGGACGCGGTGATCAGCGGGGTGGAAACCCAGAAGTAGCCGTTTTCATGGAAGAAGCGGTGGATCGCCTGCGCCAGCGTATGACGCACGCGCGCCACGGCGCCGATCAGGTTGGTGCGCGGACGCAGGTGCGCCACTTCACGCAGGTATTCGATGCTGTGACGCTTGGCGGCCATCGGATAGGTATCCGGATCGTCGACCCAGCCGACCACGTTGATTTCAGTCGCCTGCAGCTCAAAGCTCTGGCCTTCGCCAGGTGAGGCGACGACTTTGCCGGTCACTTCAACCGAGCAGCCGGTGGTCAGATGCAGCACTTCATCCTGATAATTCGGCAGAGAATTATTAACGACGGCCTGTAACGGATTAAAGCAGGAGCCGTCATAAACGGCGAGGAAGGAGATACCAGCTTTAGAATCTCTTCGGGTACGCACCCAGCCGCGCACGGTGACTTCACTGTCAACCGCAGCACGCCCTTGCAGCACGTCGCATACAGGCACTACGCTCATAAATTTCTCTCTTAAATTGATTTGATAAAGAAATAGCTTACAACCCAAGACAATGGGGGTCTTGCTATGTTACTTGCCGCGGTGCAGAGCACAAGCAGAAATCACCAGATTGGCGCAACATTTCTGTCTTGTCGCGGCGAGTAGGGGCGGGAAGGGTAATAAAGAAGAGAAAAGCCGGCTGAAAACTCACCCGGCTTGCCGACGGTCAGCTGGCTTTTTTCACCAGCGGCAGGTCAAACGCCTTGCGCAATGCTTTGACAAACGCCTGGTCCTGGCAGATGGTTTTTTCCCGGACTGTCGGAGAGTTTCGCCACCGGTTTGCCTTTGCACTCCACCAGTTTGATCACAATATTCAGCGGCTTGACGCCGGGGATATCGCAGGTCAGGCGCGTGCCGATGCCGAAGACCAGATTAATGCGGCGATCGAAACGGCGGTACAGCGCCAGCGCTTTCTCCAGATCGAGGTTATCGGAGAACACCAGCGTCTTGCTCATCGGGTCGATGCCCAGCGTCTGATAATGGGCGATGGCTTTTTCGCCCCATTCGAACGGGTCGCCGGAATCATGACGCAGCCCCTGATAGCGTTCGGCGAACTGCAGGCCGAAATCACGCAGGAAGGCGTCCATGGTAATGCAGTCGGTCAGGGCGATGCCGAGCTGATCCGGGTACTCATCCAGCCAGGCCTGCAGGGCGGCGCGCTGACTGTTGGCCAGCACCGGGCTGATCTGCTGGTGCGCCTGGAACCATTCATGCGCCTGGGTGCCGACCGGCGTCAGCCCCAGCTGGTGGGCCAGATCGTAGTTGCTGGTGCCGACCAGATAAGGGAACTCCTGCTGCAGCGTGCTGACGATCGCCTGTTGCACCGGCTGTGAGAAGCGGCGGCGGGTGCCGAAGTCCATCAGCTTAAAGCGCGAGATATCGATATCCTGCGTCAGCTGGCGGAACTGCGTCAGTTTGTTGCGCAGCTGCGCGACCGCCATCGCGGGCGTGACCTCCGGCGTGCGGTGGCGGTGCACCACTTCGCTGATCACCGCCAGCAGCGGCACTTCCCACATGATCACTTCACGCCACGGCCCGGCGATGCGGATCCGCAGCCTGCCATCCTGATTGTCGATGGCGACCTGCTGCGGGTTGTAACGGAAATCGCGCAGCCAGTTAAGGTAATCCTGCCGGAAGAAAGGCAGCCCGGAGAGATACTGGTATTCAGCCTCGGTCAGCGCCAACTGTCCCATCAGCGCGACCTGCGCGCGGATTTCGTCGGCGTACTCGCCCAGCAGCTCGTCGCCGCGGCAGCGGAACTCCGCCGCGACGTCGATCGCGGGATAGCGATGGAACACTGCCTGCTGCATATGGAGCTTGTAAGCGTCGGTATCCAGCAGTGATGTCAAAATCGGGGAAGCGTATTGAGTCATAGCGCGTTACAGCATCCTCGTCAGGGCGCGTCTCCAAAATCCGGTTAATCATAAAAAGATGGGGGAGTATACCCGGATTATCCTGTTATTGAAGCGCCATCACACCATAAATCGGGGGAACGGGTCGAGGATTAAACGTGCGCTTATGCGCCGCCGCGGCGCGGCGCTGAAATGAAAAGGCGGATAAACCAAGAAAAGTGAATCACTTAGTCTAATTAGCGATAAAAATTATAAGGTTAATTATTTTAAACAGCGCTT
This sequence comes from Serratia rubidaea, assembly GCA_901472405.1. GTDB lineage: Bacteria > Pseudomonadota > Gammaproteobacteria > Enterobacterales > Enterobacteriaceae > Serratia_B > Serratia_B rubidaea. The sequence goes on from LR590463.1 coordinate 1,748,938, forward strand.
TTAGCGGCAGCTTGAACCGTCGTTGATCGCCACCCGATCCTTGCCGTTTTTCTTGCAGAAGTAGAGCGCCTCATCGGCCAGTTTTATCGCGGTTTGCAGCTGACGCGGGGACGCCACCGCGGCGATGCCGCAGCTGATGGTATAACGCACCGGCTGCCCGTCGGGAACCGGCAGCCGCAGCCGCTGGACCTTGTGACGCAGTTTCTCCAGCGCCATTCTGGCGTCCGGCAGCGCGCAGTGGTGCAGCAGGATGGCGAACTCCTCGCCGCCGTAACGGCAGAAGATGTCCTCGGCGCGGAAGGCGTGGCGCAGCAGATCGGCAAAGGCCACCAGGGCCAGGTCGCCGATATTGTGGCCGTAGGTGTCGTTAAGCGCCTTGAAGTTATCGATATCGATCAGGCAGAAGGCCAGCGGGTAGCTGGCGTCCGGCAGCTGTTCGGCGTCACGGAAGAAGCGGCGACGGTTGTAAATGTTGGTGAGCGGGTCGAGATAGGAGGACGCCTCCAGCTCGGTAATCAGCGCATGCTTCTCCTGCTCCAGCCGCACCTTTTCCAAATGATACTGTTTGAGCTGATTGATGGCGTCGGTGATGGCAATCAGCTCCTGGCTGTAAAACACCTCCGGCGCATCGATCGCCATATCGCCGTGCGAAAGGCGCTGAATATTGCTTTGCGTTTTGGTCAGCCAACGGCTGATGTTGGAACAGAAAATCAGGGTCGGCATCAGCAGAAACAGGGCGAGCAGCCAGGCAAAGGCAAACAGGCCGTTAATCGCCGTCTGGCTCTGGTACATTTGCTTGCGGCATTTGGCGATCTCCAGCTCAAAGCTGCGCTGGAAAAGCTGCTGCGACAGCCGGTCCATCTCTTTGACATAGGCGTAAATGCGTGCGGCGTCGAACGCTTTGCCATGGACCATCGAATCGTACAGCTCGCCGGCCAGGCCGTCGGTTTGCTGCGGGGAAAGCTTTTCCAGCAGTTGGTTGATAATACGGCTGATTTGCGGGTCGCTATAAACCATTTCCATAAACAGCAGGCGTGAACTCAGCACGTTCAGCACGCCGGTCAACTGGATGGTTTTGAGATAGGACTCTTTGTCATTCTGTCCGTTGAGCGTGATATCCACCAGCTGATCGATAATCTCGGTGAGGGTGATATTAAGCTGATTATTCAGGCGGATTGACTCGAGGAATAAAAAGGCGTCGGCATTCAGAATACGGCTTTCGTAGGTGTAACTGTAATAATCCATGCTGGACTGGGTGATGTAATACGCGCTGTTGATATTGAATAAATTACGGATGGCATTATTCATCGGCGCCAGTTGCTGGGTATCGTTATCCAGCATTTTCTCCAGCAGGTTAAGCATGGAGCGGATGTCGATTTTTTGCTGGGTGGTTAAGTGTTGCAGGGCACCCGAGTTGACGTAGCGGCGTATCTGCCGGATGTTGTTACGCGTTTCCCGTTCGCTTTCCTGCCAGAGCGCAGGCTTCAGCTCCGGATTGACCAGGCTCAGGCGCTTTACCGTATGCAGCCGCAGGGTATTTTGCAACACCGAAGATACCTCTTCCGAGTGCAGGGTTTTATTCAGGTTCCAGGCGCTGTCGTTATATTGCTTTTTGGCTTCCGCCCACTCATCGCAAATTGCAATAGTGAACGAGGCGGTTAATAAAAAGGTAAAAAAATAAATAAGGTATTTAACTTTCATAACAACCGCGCGTCCTCATGCCTGGAGCCGGAATGATACCACCGCCGTGGCGCGTATGTTTCACCATCTTAATGATCGACGTCAGGAAATAATACAAATAAATAGTCAGCCGGCGAGGTGGACACAATGATGGCCTGCAGGCTGGCGGGTTTGTCTGGATAAATGGCTGCGCATGGTTATTTTATTGGCATATCGTGCTGTTTTTTCCTTTTCGTGCTCTGTGGTCGCTGAATAATGGCTGGCAGAGGATGATCCGCTGCGCATTTCTCTGCTGCGGATGCGGTGGTCTCTGGGTTTTTTCCGTGGCTGTGATACAGTTTATTTACAATCCGGGTCGCGGTGGCGCCGAGCGCCAGTGCGCCGTGCCGTGCAGGACATCGCGGCCCGTTATCCGTTACTCACTGAGACGTCAAAGGGTTTGTATGACACAACAGCCACAGGCGAAATATCGCCATGATTATCGCGCGCCGGATTACACCATCACCGACATTGATTTGGATTTTGATCTGCACGCCGACACGACGCGCGTCACCGCCGTCAGCAAAGTGAAACGTCAGGGCGCCGCCGGCGCACCGCTGGTGCTGGACGGTGAGGATGTGACGCTGGTGAGTCTGCAGATTGACGGTCAGCCCTGGGAGGCGTACCGCCAACAGGATAACCAGCTGATTATTGATGGTTTGCCGGAACAATTTACTGTCACCATCGTCAACGATATTCATCCGGCGCAGAACAGCGCGCTGGAAGGTTTGTACCTGTCCGGCGAGGCGCTATGCACCCAGTGTGAGGCGGAAGGCTTCCGTCATATTACCTACTATCTGGACCGTCCGGACGTGCTGGCGCGCTTCACGACCCGCATCACGGCGGATAAACAGCGTTATCCGTTCCTGCTGTCCAACGGCAACCGCATTGCCGAAGGCGAACTGGACGACGGCCGTCACTGGGTGCAGTGGCAGGATCCGTTCCCGAAGCCGAGCTATCTGTTTGCGCTGGTCGCCGGTGATTTCGACGTGCTGCGCGACAGCTTTGTGACCCGCTCAGGGCGCAAAGTGGCGCTGGAACTGTTTGTTGACCGCGGCAACCTGGATCGCGCCGACTGGGCGATGACCTCGCTGAAGAATTCGATGAAATGGGATGAAACCCGCTTCGGCCTGGAGTATGACCTCGACATCTATATGATCGTCGCGGTGGACTTCTTCAATATGGGCGCGATGGAAAACAAAGGGTTAAATATCTTTAACTCCAAATACGTGCTGGCTAAGGCGGAAACCGCGACCGACAAGGATTACCTGAATATTGAAGCGGTGATCGGGCATGAGTATTTCCATAACTGGACCGGCAACCGCGTCACCTGTCGCGACTGGTTCCAGCTCAGCCTGAAAGAGGGCCTGACGGTGTTCCGCGATCAGGAGTTCAGCTCGGATCTGGGGTCGCGTGCGGTTAACCGTATTGATAATGTCCGCGTGATGCGCGGCGCGCAGTTTGCGGAAGACGCCAGCCCAATGGCGCACGCGATTCGTCCGGACAAAGTGATCGAGATGAACAACTTCTACACCCTGACGGTGTATGAGAAGGGTTCTGAAGTGATCCGCATGATGCATACGCTGCTGGGCGAGGAGAACTTCCAGAAGGGGATCCAGCTCTATTTTGAACGCCATGACGGCAGCGCGGCGACCTGTGATGACTTTGTGCAGGCGATGGAAGATGCCTCCAATGTCGATCTGTCCCTGTTCCGCCGCTGGTACAGCCAGTCCGGCACGCCGGTGCTGACGGTGCGCGATGATTATGACGCCGAGCAGCAGCAGTACCGCCTGCAGGTCAGCCAGCATACCGCGCCGACCGCCGATCAGCCGCAGAAACAGCCGCTGCATATCCCGCTGGATATTGAACTGTACGATTCCGAAGGCAACGTGATTGTGCTGCAGAAGGACGGCCTGCCGGTTAATAACGTGCTGAACGTGACCGAAGCGGAGCAGACCTTTATTTTTGACGGCGTTGCGCAGCGTCCGGTGCCGTCACTGCTGCGTGAGTTCTCCGCACCGGTGAAGCTGGACTATCCGTACAGCGACGGGCAACTGACCTTCCTGATGCAGCATGCGCGCAACGATTTTGCCCGCTGGGATGCCGCGCAAAGCCTGCTGGCGACCTACATCAAGCTGAACGTCGCCAAGCACCAGCAGAAACAGCCGCTGTCGCTGCCGCTGCACGTGGTGGATGCGTTCCGGGCGGTCTTGCTGGATGAAAAACTGGATCCGGCCCTGGCCGCGCAGATCCTGACGTTGCCGACGGAAAATGAGATGGCCGAACTGTTTGCCGAAATCGATCCGGAAGCGATCGCCGCGGTGCACGACGCAATCACCCGTTGTCTGGCGCAGGAAATGGCCGACGAGTGGCTGGCGGTATACCGCGCCAACCGCACCGACGGCTACCGCGTTGAGCATGGCGATATCGCCAAACGCGCGCTGCGCAATACCTGTCTGCACTATCTGGCCTTCGGTGATGCGCAGCAGGCCGATACGCTGGTGGCTGAGCAGTTCCGCCAGGCGGATAATATGACCGACTCGTTGGCGGCGCTGGCGGCGGCGGTGGCCGCACAGCTGCCTTGCCGCGACGCACTGATGACGGCGTTCGACGAGCGCTGGCATCAGGACGGACTGGTGATGGACAAATGGTTTGTGCTGCAGGCCACCAGCCCGGCGGCCGACGTGCTGAACACGGTGCGCGGTTTGCTGCAGCATCGCTCATTCAGCCTGAGCAACCCGAACCGCACCCGTTCGCTGGTGGGGGCGTTCGCCTCGGCGAACCCGTCGGCGTTCCATGCGCCTGACGGCAGCGGTTACCAGTTCCTGGCGGAGATCCTCAGCGATCTCAACACGCGCAACCCGCAGGTGGCGGCGCGCCTGATTGAACCGCTGATCCGTCTGAAGCGCTATGACGCTGGCCGTCAGGCGCTGATGCGTAAAGCGCTGGAGCAACTGAAGGGGCTGGAGAATCTGTCCGGCGATCTGTTTGAGAAGATTAGCAAGGCGTTGGATGCCTGACGGAAATTGTTTTTTGCCAAAAAACGCCCGGTGATACCGGGCGTTTTTCTGTCCGGCATCAGCGCAGGGAGGTTGGGGTGAAGCGCGGTTCTAGCCGGGTGTGTTGCAGCCAGTATTCGCCCATATCTGTTGCGCCGATCTCGGTCTGCGCCAGTAAATCGGCAATATCCCACTCTTCAGCGGCGTTGACGGCGCGCCGTTCGAAGATATCGACCAATAAGCGGCGCAGCTTCTCCTCGGCTTCGCCAAACTCTTCGGGTGTGAGGGCCTGTTGGGTGATAAACCACACGGCATTTTTGAGCAGTTGGCTTAACGCAAAGGCGGCCTGTATGTCCGGCTGCGGCGCCAGCGCGTCAAGCGCGGCGCGCACACCGTGCGTCCAGGCCAGTTGATAGGCCAGATCGGAATGTTCATTCCAGGCGTGGTTTGCATCTTGTGCGGTGGCCATTAGGGTAGCGAGCCTGTCTCTCAACGCATGTTCCTTTGTCTGCAGTAGCGCCATGATATGCCGGGCGGAAAGCCGCGGGTAGGGGGGCTCTTCGGCTGTTTGCGTCACTGACGATGGTTTCAGCAGCCGTTTGGCGATGTTCATCAGCACCGGCAGGCTGTCGCCTTCTGCGGTTGCGGTGTGGTCGTTCACCATCATCGCGAGTGTGATGCGGTTGCGAATCAGTTTACCGTGCACGCCGGTGCGCATCAGACATTTTCTGATCGCCTCGCGGGAAAGTTCAACCACCATACTTTTGACGATGCTGGCATGAAACTGTAGCTGTGAGGCATCCAGCGCGTTGTTAAGGCAATATTCTTTTCGGTTTTCATACAGTGCGATGGAGGCCGCGGCGGTGACGTAGGCATCTGCCGCTTCAGTTTTGTTGATCAGGATATCGGCGACGTTAATTTCTTTTTCTCGGGTATTGAGCTTGCGGTGTGTCTGATAGTGTACGGTGCTGGCGACGGCCATTTTTAACGGAGAAATCAGCGCGGCGGTTAACACGATTTTTCCCCATTCAATCCGGCACAGCGAATGAAAGAATGTTTCCCGGTGTGACGTTGCGCGGGTGATGAATTTGCCATCGGGCGTCACCTGATGCAGCCTGCCGCCAAGAAAAGCGTGGTGCGGAACCCTTACCTGATGAAAGGCGGTAATACTGTGATCGACGTAAGAAACGGAATAAATATCCACATCTTCGATATCACTAGTCTGAATCCCCGGCAGCAACCGACCTTTATGGTCGCGGCAGCGCACAATGAACGGGTGAATGCCGCAATCCCGCGCCTCTATAAACAGCCGTGCCATTACGATAGCCAATTTGGGTTGTTGCGCAGAGAGGTAGGGCATAAATTTACAGGCGCCCGGCGTTGGCGTATTGATGATAAATTGTCGGGCCTGACTGTCATAATGGGCTTCGGTTTGCAGGCTCATGGCGTTGTTACCGACATCGATCTCGGTGACCATATAGAGTCCTTTACTGCTGACCGCTTCAAGTTCGGCGATATATTGCCGTATGGCGGTAGAAGAAGGGTCCGCCAGCGCCATAATGGTTCCCAGGCACAGGTTATAGTGGCTGGCAAGCAAGGGAGACAGACCAAAGTTGGCCGTTATACACGGCGACTCCATCACGGTCAGCAGTTTACGCATATCGTCAAGTATGTCGCGCCCGCTCAGAGGTACTGCAGTGGTGACCTGTTGCATCAGCGTATACAGGTGATCGATCTGCGCAGATCGTGTTAATCCACTGATATTTCTTTGGAAAGGTTCGGTTTGGCTTAGCTGTTTTAACGTATGGCGGATCTGCTGATAGTGGTCGGGAGAGTGAATCATTATTTCATCCATGCTGAGTATGGCATTAAGGCAGTTCTCATTATGGAAAAGCATAGTATTTAGCGTCTGGCGTGCTAAATAGGGGGCAAGAGAATATTGTCTGTGGGGTGTAAACTTCAGCGCTTCCGGATTGCCGCAGCAGGCGGAAGCGCTGGAAGGAGATTAATTCGCCGCCTGGCGCGCCGGTTCTGCGGTTGCAGCCGGCGACAGCACCCGTTCCAGGATCTGCGCCTCCAGTTCAGCCAGCCTGGCCGAGCCTTTGCGGCGCGGTCGCGGCAGGTCGATAGCCATATCCAGGCCGATGCGTCCCTGCTCAATCAGTATCACGCGGTCCGCCAGGGCGATCGCTTCGCTGACGTCGTGGGTGACCAGCAGCACGGTAAAGCCATGCTGTTGCCACAGGTTTTCAATCAGCCCCTGCATATCGATGCGCGTCAGCGCATCCAGCGCGCCCAGCGGTTCGTCCAGCAGCAGCAGACGCGGCCGATGGATCAGCGCGCGCGCCAGAGCGACCCGCTGCTTCTGGCCGCCGGACAGCGCCGCCGGCCATTCGTCGGCCCGCTCCTCCAGGCCGACTGCCGCCAGCGCCTGACGCGCCGCGTCACGCCAGTCGCCGCGCAGGCCCAGGCCGACGTTATCAATCACCTTTTTCCACGGCAGCAGGCGCGCATCCTGAAACATCAGCCGGGTGTCTTCTTTCACGCTGCTTAATGGCGCGCTGCCGCTGAGCAACGCGCCGCTGCTGGCGTTTTCCAGCCCGGCCAGCAGGCGCAGCAGGGTGCTTTTGCCGCAGCCGCTGCGGCCGACCACGGCGACAAACTGGCCGGAGGTGATGCGTAGCTGCAGATTATCCAGCACCGTGCGGTTGCCGTAGCGCTTGGCGATGGACTCCAGGGTGACGGGCGTCCCCTGGGGAATACGGGTCGGAGTCGTCATGATGCTTCCCCTTGTTTCAGTTGATAAGCCGGGTGCCAGCGCAGCCACAGGCGTTCCAGCCACTGTGCGCTGACGTCCGCCAGTTTGCCGAGCAGGGCGTAGAGCACGATGGCCACCACCACAATGTCGGTTTGCAGAAATTCGCGGGCGTTCATCGCCAGATAGCCGATGCCGGAATTGGCCGAAATGGTTTCGGCGACGATCAGCGTCAGCCACATCAGCCCCAGCGCAAAGCGCACGCCGACCATGATGGAAGGCAGCGCGCCGGGCAGCACCACCTGGGTAAACAGGCGGAAACCGCTCAGGCCATAGCTGCGCGCCATTTCCAGCAGCCGCGGTCGATATTTTTGATGCCGTGATAGGTATTGAGATAAATCGGGAACAGGGTGCCGAGCGCCACCAGGAAGATTTTTGCCGATTCATCAATACCGAACCACAGGATCACCAGCGGGATCAGCGCCAGATGCGGAATGTTGCGCAGCATCTGCACCGAGCTGTCCAGCAGGCGTTCCCCCCAGCGGGACAGGCCGCTGATCAGGCCCAGCAGCAAGCCAAGGCTGCCGCCGATGCCAAAACCGATCAGCGCGCGCCAGCTGCTGATGGTGAGGTGCTGCCAAAGTTCACCGCTTTGCGTCAGCGTCCAGAACGCCGTCGCAACGGCGCTGGGGGCCGGCAAAATGCGGCTGGAGAGCCAGCCGGCCTCAACGGCGATCTGCCAGAAAACCAGCAGGGCGATCGGCAGGATCCAGGGGGCTAAACGGTGCAGCAGGCGCTGTGTGCGATGGCTCATAACTGGCTCCTTAGCTTTGCGACGCCCGCTGCGGCGCATAGATATTGGCGATGACTTCCCCCTGAGGCGCGACCGGACGCAGCGGCGCCGGCGCGGCGTGTTGCGCGACATCCAGATGCGGGAACAGCAGTTCGCCAACGCGATAGGCCTCTTCCAGATGCGGGTAGCCGGAAAGAATAAAGGTGTCGATGCCTAAATCGGCGTACTCCCGGATGCGTTGCGCCACCGTCGGGCCGTCGCCCACCAGCGCGGTGCCGGCGCCGCCGCGCACCAGGCCAACGCCCGCCCACAGGTTAGGGCTGATCTCAAGGTTATCTTTCTTGCCGCCGTGCAGCGCCGCCATGCGCTGCTGGCCGACCGAATCAAAACGGGCGAAAGCCTGCTGCGCGTCGGCGATGGTTTTATCGTCCAGATTGGCGATCAGACGGTCGGCGGCGCGCCAGGCTTCGTCGTTGGTTTCACGCACGATCACATGCAGCCGGATGCCGAAGCGCACCTTACGGCCCTTGGCGGCGGCTTTGGCGCGTACTTCGTCCAGCTTCTGTTTCACCTGCGCCGGCGGCTCGCCCCAGGTCAGATACAGCTCTACCTGGTCGGCGGCCAGATCCTGCGCGGCGGCCGACGAGCCGCCGAAGTAGAGTGGCGGTCGCGGCTGCTGAACCGGCGGGAACAGCAGTTTGGCGCCTTTGACCTGAATATGCTTACCGCTGAAATCGACGGTTTCCCCTTCCAGCACCCGGCGCCAGACGTGGGTAAACTCCGCCGAGGCTTCATAGCGCTCTTCATGGTTAAGGTGCAGCCCTTCGGCCGCCAGTTCGTCCGGGTCTCCGCCGGTGACCAGATTAAACAGCGCGCGGCCGTTGGAGAGGCGATCCAGCGTTGCCGCCTGCCGCGCCGCCAGCGTCGGGGAGATAATGCCGGGGCGCAGCGCCACCAGGAATTTCAGCCGCTGCGTGACGGGGATCAGGGACGCGGCCACCAGCCAGGAGTCTTCGCAGGAGCGTCCGGTCGGGATCAGCACGCCGCCGAATCCCAGGCGGTCGGCCGCCTGGGCAATTTGTTGCAGATAGCCGTGATCGACGCTGCGCGCCCCTTCGCTCGATCCCAGATAGTGACCGTCGCCGTGGGTGGGTAAGAACCAAAAGATATTCAGGCTCATAATAAGCTCTCCTCAATTATTGGGCGCTGGGCTGCCAGACGCGTTGGGAAATATCCAGCTTCACCGGCACCAGATGATTGGCGTAGAACAGATCGGCGGTTTGCTGCTGGGCTTTGATGGTGTCGGCGCTGAGCGGCGTAATGGTGGTGACCGGCCGGTGATCCAGGTAGGCGGCGATCACCGGCTGCGGCAGGCCGATGGTTTTGGCCAGCAGGGCGATGCTCTGCTCGCGGTCGCTGCGGGACAGCGCGTCAGCCTGCGTCAGCACCTTCAGCACCTGTTGAATAAACGCGCCGTTGGCTTCGGTATATGGCCGGGCGGCCAGATAAAACGAACCGGTCTGGTTGAGCTTGCTGCCGTCGGTCAGCACCCGTACGCCGCCCTGCAGCAGCGCCGCCGAGTAGTAGGGATCCCAAATCGCCCAGGCGTCGACGTTGCCCTGCTGGAAGGCGGCGCGGGCGTCGGCCGGGGTCAGATACACCGGCTTGATGTCGGTAAATTTCAGGCCGGCCTGCTGCAGGGCGCGCAGCAGCAGATTGTGCGAACTGGAGCCTTTCTGGAAGGCGACCTTGTGCCCCTTCAGTTCGGCAACGTCGTGGATCGGGCTGTTTTCCGGCACCAGAATCACTTCCGCCTTGGGCTTGGGCGGCTCTACGCCGACGTACAGCAAATCGGCGCCGGCGGCCTGGGCAAAGATCGGCGGAATATCACCGGTGCTGCCGACATCAATACTGCCGACGTTCAGCGCCTCCAGCATCTGCGGCCCGGCGGGGAATTCGGTCCAGCTGATTTTGGTCTGCGGGAAACGCTGTTCCAGCAGACGATGACTTTTCGCCAGCACCAGACTGACGGAGCCTTTTTGGTAACCGATGCGCAGCTGCTGGGGGCCGGGATCGGCCGCGGCGCCGTAGGCCACGCCCAGCGTCAGAGCGGCCGTCAGCGATGTGGTCTGCAGCCAGCGGCGCCAGGAAGAAAGTCGCGTCATCATTATTTCCTTATTGGTGGTGTTTATCGGCAGGGTCAGGATTGCGTCTGCAGCAACGCCTCTGCGGAGGAGGGCGCAGGTTGACGACGGCTCAACGCCAGATAAAGGCTGTTCAGCGCTTCCTCCAGCCGCAGCGCCACGGCATCGCTGGGGGTTAACCGCTCGCCCTGCGTGGTGAGCTGGCCGTCATCGGCAAAGACGCCGTGCAGCACCTCCTGGGCTTTTAACGCCGATAGCACCGGCTTTAAGGCGTAATCCACCGCCAGCATATGGCCGACGGAGCCGCCGGTGGCCAGCGGCAGCACCACTTTGTGTTCCAGCGCGCGTTCGGGCAGCAGGTCCAGCAGGGTTTTGAGCGCGCCGGAAAATGACGCCTTATACACCGGGGTGGCGATTAGCAACCCGTCGGCCTGCGCCAGGCGGGCGGCGAAGGTTTTAATCGCCGGGCTGTTGAAATTGGCGCGCAGCAGATCTTCGGCGTCGAAGTCATACAGGGTGTAAGGCTCCACCTCAACGCCGCGCCGCTGCAGCCATGACTGGGCAATATTCAGTAACCCCGCGGAGCGGGAGGGGAGACGCGGGCTGCCGGCCAGAGTTATAACGCGCATAACCAATCCTTATAACTAAAAGTTAGGTTTAATGAGTAAAAGATGAGTAAGTGTTTTAAAGCTAACAGCAAAGCGGCCGGTTTTTTAAATCTCATTTTTGGCTTTGGTTATGCGCAAATGCGGATTGGCGGTATGAGGCGGGATCGGCGGGAAAACGTTTGCGTAAAAAACGCTTTTTTTGCGCGGAATCAATTCCAATTACGCCGGGGATCCCGGATAATACGCCCCCGGTTTGTAACTAACCCAATAGCGTTCGGGATGCGGCGGCCACTTCCGCATTCTGGGGATAACCGGGAAATCAGGAGAGTACATGTACTACCCCCTCATCAGGAAAGCGTTGTTCCAGCTCGATCCAGAGCGCGCGCATGAATTGACCTTCCAGCAACTGCGCCGTGTCACCGGCACCCCTTTCGAATTTCTGGTGCGCCAGTCGGTGCCGACCAAACCGGTTACCTGCATGGGGCTGTCTTTTAAGAACCCGCTGGGGCTGGCCGCCGGTCTGGATAAAAACGGCGAATGCATTGATGCGCTGGGTGCGATGGGCTTCGGCTTTATTGAAATCGGCACCGTGACGCCGCGTCCGCAGCCGGGCAACGATAAGCCTCGCCTGTTCCGCATTGTTGAAGCGGAAGGCATTATCAACCGCATGGGCTTTAATAACCACGGCGTGGATAACCTGGTTGATAACGTCAAAAAATCCCACTTTGGCGGCATCCTGGGGATTAATATCGGCAAGAATAAAGATACGCCGGTTGAAGAGGGCAAAGACGATTATCTGATCTGCATGGATAAAGTTTATCCGTATGCCGGTTATATTGCGATCAACATCTCATCGCCGAATACCCCGGGATTAAGATCCCTGCAGTATGGTGAAGCGCTGGACGATCTTTTGGCGGCGGTTAAAAATAAGCAGGCGGAGTTACATGAGCGCCATCACAAATATGTGCCGGTCGCGGTAAAGATCGCGCCGGATCTTTCTGAAGAAGAGTTGATCCAAATTGCCGACAGTTTGGTTCGCCATAATATTGATGGGGTCATCGCTACCAATACCACGCTGGATCGTAAACTGGTGCAGGGATTAAATTACTGCGAGCAGGCCGGCGGCCTGAGCGGCCGTCCCGTTCAGTCGCTCAGCACCGAAGTGATCCGTCGTCTGTCGCAGGAGCTACAGGGCAAACTGCCGATTATCGGCGTCGGCGGAATTGATTCCCTGACCGCCGCGCGTGAAAAAATAGCGGCGGGGCGACGCTGGTGCAAATTTATTCCGGCTTTATCTACCACGGTCCGCGTTTGATTAAAGATATCGTTAACCACATCTGATATTTTTTTCCTTTCAGACCTTGTCGGGGGTTTATTTATTCCCCCGGCTCGTCTATATTTTGTCCATTAGGCTAAATATCGTTCGCGGAATTATCCGATGTTTAGACCAGATTTTCGGTGGTAAACTCACCCTTTGGGGTAAATTATATGACCGGTTTGAGCAGCGGCGCACCGCGAGCGCGGCTTCTTTTTATGCCGGATATATTCGTTGGCGAGTGGCGATAAAGGACAAACGATGAAGATAAAACCTGACGATAATTGGCGTTGGTATTTTGACGCCGAACACGACCGGCTGATGCTTGATTTGGCCAACGGGATGATCTTTCGTTCGCGTTTTCCGGCCAAGATGCTGACGCCGGACGCCTTTAACGAATGCGCGTTTTGCGTCGAGGATGCCGCGCTGTACTTTACCTATGAAGAACAGTGCAAACGCACCAAACTCAGTCACGAGCAGCGTGCGGAGCTGGTGCTGAACGCGCTGGTGGCCTACCGCTTCCTCAAGCCGCTGATGCCGAAGAGCTGGCACTTTGCCCAGCAGCATTTCCCGCTGCAGCCGAAAAACGGCGAGCTGGCGGCGGTCAAGGTGATGGACAGCGGACAGGATGCGCGGCTGCTGGTGGTGGAAGCCGGCGATAACGCCAGCTTGTGCTTACTGGCGCAGGGACAGCTGACGGTAGCGGGGCGCACCATGGTGTTCGGCGACGCCATCAAGGTGATGCACGACCGCCTGAAGCCCTATGCGCACGATGCCGATACCGCCCCGGCGTATGACAGAGCGGTCTGAGCCTAACGTAACGTCAGGTCGCTTTTAGGTATACAGCTGCAAGACAGAATCGTGCCGTCATTCGCCACTGCGCTTTTTGTCAGCGGCGCCACTTCGCCGTTGACCAGCGTCATTTGGCAGGTTCCGCAGATCCCCGCCCGGCAGGAGTAGGGTACGCGGATGCCCTGCTGCTCTAACTGCTCCAGTAAAATCTGCTGATTGTTGCCGCTAAACACCTGGCCCTGATAGTCGATGGTAAGGCTTTGCGCCTGGTTTTGCGGCGCCTGCACCTTTTCGGTTACCTTGCCAGCGTGGTACGGCGCGGCGGTTTGTTCGACAGCACCTCCACCGTATCGCCAACGCGGATAATTCCGCTGTTGCGGGCAATCATATTCTGACCAAAATCCACATCGCCGTTATCCGCCGTGCGGAAGCTTTGCAGCGTCGTCAGCGCTCGCCGCTCGGGTGTTTGCGTCCGCGTTCGGTGCTGACGGTGGTCAGCACGCAGCGGCTGCACGGTTTGACCAGATCGAACATCACCTCGCCCACGCGGATCACCTGCCAGCCGTCTTCGGCCCAGGGCGCGGCGCCGGTCACCACCAGGTTAGGGCGAAACTGCTCCAGTTTGACGCCGGCGGGGCAACGCTGCTGCAGATCGCGGAATGAGGCCTCATTGATCAGCAGGAACGGATAGCCGTCGGCAAAGGAGAGCGGCACCTCCGGGTGTTTTTTCACGCGGCGGCTCAGCGCCGGCCCGAGCCAGCGCAGCTGGACGTCACGCTGGAAATAGCCGCTCAGCCACTGGTTGATGGCCGCCGGCGCCACCCGGGCGGTGAAATGGTTGCCCCACACTTCGGTCGGCTGCTGCTCGGCGGCAAAGTCGTCAAAGCGGATGGTCGCGCTGTCGCCGTCGGGCGCCGTCAGATACAGGCCGTCCGCCAGCAGCGCCGGTGTGAACAGCACCATCTGCGGATATTGCCGCGCGGTAATAAAGGTGCCGTCGGGGCTGGTGATCATAAAGCTGCGATCGAACGCCAGTCCGTGGTTCGCCACCTGGGCGTGGGAAAGCTGCAAGCCGCGTAAGGATTTCACCGGATGGACGTAAAGCGAGAAAGCGTGATCACCCTTGCCTCCGTGGGTTTTGTAAATAGAGAGGAGCAACTTTATGACAAGCGGTGCGGATTAGCTATAATGCGCAACAATTTTCTTTTTGGTGATAAGTACGATATGAACTCTTTGTTTGCTAGCACAGCGCGTGGATTGGAAGAACTGTTAAAAAGCGAACTGGAGCGGCTTGGCGCCCACGCCTGTAAAGTCGTGCAGGGCGGGGTACATTTTCAAGGCGACGATCGTCTTCTGTACCAAAGTCTGCTGTGGAGCCGCCTGGCTTCACGCATTTTGCTGCCGCTGAATGAATTCCGCGTGCACAGCGATCTGGATCTCTACCTTTGGCGTGCAGGCGATCGACTGGACGTCGATTTTCGGCGTGGATAAAACCTTCGCCGTGCACTTCAGCGGCGTGAACGAAGAGATTCGCAACAGCCAGTACGGCGCGTTGAAAGTGAAAGACGCCATCGTCGACAGCTTTACCCGCAAAATCGACCAGCGCCCGACCGTGGCGAAACAGCAGCCGGATATCCGCATCAACGTCTTCCTGCAGCGCGATATGGCCAGCGTGGCGCTCGACCTGAGCGGTGAGGGTCTCCACCAGCGCGGCTACCGCGATCTGACCGGCCAGGCGCCGCTGAAAGAGACTCTGGCGGCGGCGATCGTACAGCGCTCCGGCTGGCAGCCTGGCACGCCGATGCTGGATCCGATGTGCGGGTCCGGTACCTTACTGATTGAAGCGGCGATGATCGCCGCCGATCGCGCGCCGGGGCTGCATCGCCAGCACTGGGGCTTCAGCGCCTGGAACGGCCACAACGCCGAGCTGTGGCGTGAAGTGGTGACCGAAGCGCAGGTGCGCGCCCGCCGCGGGCTGCAGGAAACCACCTCGCGTTTCTTCGGCTCGGATATCGACCGCCGGGTGATTGATATGGCGCGCGCCAACGCCCGCCGCGCCGGCGTCGCCGAACTGATTACCTTTAACGTCAATGACGTCAGCAAGCTGAGCAATCCGCTGCCGGAAGGCCCGACGGGCACCGTACTCAGCAACCCGCCGTATGGCGAACGCCTGGAAAGCGAACCGGCGCTGATTGCGCTGCACAACATGCTGGGGCGCATTATGAAGAGCGCGTTCGGCGGCTGGCAGCTGTCGCTGTTCAGTGCTTCGCCGGAGCTGCTGAGCTGCCTGCAGCTGCGCGCCGAGCGCCAGTATAAGGCCAAAAACGGCCCGCTGGACTGCGTACAGAAAAACTATCAGCTGGCGGAAAACCCGCAGGGCAGCGGCGGCATTCAGGTGGCGGAAGATTTCGCCAACCGGCTGCGTAAGAACGTTAAAAAGCTGGATAAGTGGGCGAAGCAGCAGGGGATTGAGTGCTATCGCCTGTATGACGCCGACCTGCCGGAGTATAACGTTGCGGTGGATCGCTACGGCAGCAAAGTGGTGGTGCAGGAGTACGCGCCGCCGAAAACGGTCGATGCGCAAAAGGCGCGTCAGCGGCTGTTTGACGTGATCAACGCCACGCTGGCGGTGCTGGAGCTGCCGTCCAACCAGCTGGTGCTGAAGACCCGCGAGCGGCAGAAGGGGAAAAACCAGTATGAGAAACTGGCGCAGAAGGGCGAGTTCCTGCTGGTGGAAGAGTTTAACGCCAAGCTGTGGGTTAACCTGACCGACTACCTGGATACCGGCCTGTTCCTGGATCACCGCATCGCGCGCCGTATGCTGGGCGAGATGAGCAAAGGGAAAGATTTCCTCAACCTGTTCGCCTATACCGGCAGCGCCAGCGTGCACGCCGGTCTGGGCGGCGCGCGCTCCACCACTACGGTCGATATGTCGCGCACCTATCTGGAATGGGCGGAGAAAAACCTGCGCGCCAACGGCCTGACCGGGCGGCAGCACCGATTGATACAGGCGGATTGCCTGTCATGGCTGCATAATGCCGCCGAACAGTTCGACGTGATCTTTATCGATCCGCCGACCTTCTCCAACTCCAAGCGGATGGAGAACACCTTTGACGTGCAGCGCGACCATCTGGCGCTGATGACGGATTTAAAACGGCTGCTGCGCCGTAACGGCACCATTATGTTCTCGAACAACAAGCGCGGTTTCCGCATGGATCTCGACGGGCTGCAGGCCCTGGGTCTGGAAGCGAAAGAGATCACCAATCAGACGCTGTCGCAGGACTTTGCCCGTAACCGTCAGATTCACAACTGCTGGCTGGTCAGCCATGCCGGCGAAGGAAAGTAATAACTATGTCG
The DNA here is from genome assembly GCA_901472405.1 of Serratia rubidaea. GTDB lineage: Bacteria > Pseudomonadota > Gammaproteobacteria > Enterobacterales > Enterobacteriaceae > Serratia_B > Serratia_B rubidaea. The sequence goes on from LR590463.1 coordinate 1,765,420, forward strand.
TTAATTAGCATGTCCGGCGCCTGGCTCTCTTTCAGCGATGCGCCGCTTCTGGACAACACCGAAATTCATATCGAAGACAACGAGCGCGTTTGTCTGGTCGGGCGCAACGGCGCCGGTAAATCCACCCTGCTGAAAATTCTCGGTAAGGAACAGCCGCTGGATGACGGCCGGGTGATTTACGAACAGGATCTGATCGTTGCACGCCTGCAGCAGGATCCGCCGCGCAATATCGGCGGCACGGTGTTTGATTTTGTCGCGGAAGGGGTGGCCGAACAGGCCGAACACCTGAAGGCCTATCACGCGATCTCTCACGAGGTAGAGCAGGATCCCAGCGAGAAAAACCTGGCGAAGATGGCGAAGGTCATGGAGATCCTCGATCACCACGGGCTGTGGCAGCTGGATAGCCGGATTGCCGAGGTGCTGGCGCAGCTGGGTCTGAACGGCGAAGCGCAGCTGTCATCGCTTTCCGGCGGCTGGCTGCGTAAGGCGGCGCTGGGACGTGCGCTGGTCAGCTCGCCGCGCGTGCTGCTGCTGGACGAACCGACCAACCACCTGGATATTGAAACCATCGACTGGCTGGAAGGCTTCCTGAAGGAGTTCCAGGGCAGCATTATCTTTATCTCCCACGACCGTTCGTTTATCCGCAATATGGCGACGCGCATCATCGATCTTGACCGCGGTAAACTGGTGTCCTGGCCGGGCAACTACGATCAGTATTTGTTGGGCAAAGAGGAAGCGCTGCGGGTGGAAGAGCTGCAAAACGCCGAATTCGACCGCAAACTGGCGCAGGAAGAGGTGTGGATCCGTCAGGGCATCAAGGCGCGCCGCACCCGTAATGAGGGGCGCGTGCGCGCGCTGAAAGCGCTGCGGATGGAGCGCGCCGAACGCCGTGAAGTGATGGGCACCGCCAAGATGCAGGTGGAAGAGGCGACGCGCTCCGGCAAAATTGTCTTCGAGCTGGAAAACGTCAACTATCAGGTCGGCGATAAAGTGCTGGTGCGTGATTTTTCCGCCCAGGTGCAGCGCGGCGACAAAATTGCGCTGGTCGGGCCGAACGGCTGCGGCAAAACTACGCTGCTGAAGCTGATGCTCGGTCAGCTGCAGGCCGACAGCGGCCGCGTGCACTGCGGCACCAAGCTGGAGGTAGCCTATTTCGATCAGCACCGTGCGGAGCTGGACCCAGAGCGTACGGTGATGGACAACCTGGCGGAAGGCAAACAGGAAGTGATGGTCAACGGCCGCTCACGCCACGTGCTCGGCTATCTGCAGGACTTCCTGTTCCATCCGAAACGCGCGATGACGCCGGTGAAGGCGCTGTCGGGCGGTGAACGCAACCGCCTGCTGCTGGCGCGGTTATTCCTGAAGCCCAGCAACCTGCTGATTCTCGATGAACCGACCAACGATCTGGACGTTGAAACGCTGGAGCTGCTGGAAGAGCTGATCGACGGCTATCAGGGCACCGTGCTGTTGGTGAGCCACGACCGTCAGTTTGTTGACAACTCGGTGACCGAGTGCTGGATTTTTGAAGGCAACGGCGTGATTAACGCCTTTGTCGGCGGTTACTATGACGCCCACCATCAGCGCGCCACCGCCAAACCGATCCGCCAGACCGCGCCGGCGGCCCAGAGCAAACCGGCGGAGAAAAAAACCGAGCAGCCGAAGAAGCCAGCGACCAAACTAAGCTATAACCTGACGCGTGAGCTGGAACAATTGCCGCAGCGCCTCGAACAGCTGGAGACGGACATTGAGGCGTTACAGGCCGAAGTGAGCGACGCCGATTTCTTCTCACGTCCCCATGAGGAGACGCAAAAGGTGCTGGGCGATCTGGCCGCCGCCGAGCAGGCGCTGGAAAGCGCATTTGCCCGCTGGGAAGAACTGGAAGCAATGAAAAACGGCTGATTGGCTCAGACCCGGCCCGCATGCTGCTGCGGGCCGGATTACAGCATTGAGCGTTGATGTTGTTAAGGAGGAAAATGGTGTGTTCCCACGACAATCACCAGCAGCATAGCCATTCGTTGCACGGCGAGCAGCAAGATGGCCTGATTCTGTGTCCGCAATGCGACATGCTGGTGGCGATGCCGCCTCTGGCCTATGGCAGCAAGGCGCTATGCCCGCGCTGCAAAACCCAGCTCAGCGCCCGTTGGGATGAACCGCGCAAACGGCCGATTGGCTACGCGCTCAGCGCCTGTTTATGCTGCTGGTGGCCAACCTGTTCCCGTTCGTCAATATGCGCGTGGCCGGCATCGTCAGCGAAATCAAACTTATCCAGATCCCCGAAGTGATGGTGGCGGAAGATTACGCCAGCATGGCGACGCTGTTTATGGTGTTTGTCCAACTGATCCCGACGTTTTGCATGCTGGCGATCATTCTGCTGTGCGGCCGGGTAAGGCTGCCGCAGGGGCTGAAGGTGTGGATGGCGAAAGTGCTGTTCCAGTTCAAAACCTGGTGCATGGTGGAGATCTTCCTGGCGGGGGTGTTGGTCAGCTTCGTCAAGCTGATGGCCTACGGCGATATCGGCATCGGCACCAGCTTTATCCCTTACTGCCTGTTCTGCCTGCTGCAGGTGCGCGCCTTCCAGTGTGTCGATCGCCGCTGGCTGTGGCGCGACATTGCCGCTGCGCCGCCGATCGAACAGCCGGTCACGATCGGTACGACCGGCATGCGCCAGGGGCTGCGTTCCTGCCGCTGCTGCACCGCCATTCTGCCGGCGGAACAGTTGCGCTGTCCGCGCTGTCACAGTCATGGCCATGTACGACGCCACAACAGCCTGCAGTGGACCATGGCGCTGCTGATCACCTCATTTATCTTGTATATCCCGGCGATGCTGCTGCCGATTATGGTGACGGAGGCGCTGGGCAATAAAATGCCGTCCACCGTGATGGCCGGGGTAATTTTGCTGTGGAGCGACGGCTCCTATCCGGTCGCCATGGTGATTTTTATCGCCAGTATTATGGTGCCGAGCCTGAAAATGCTGGCCATCGGCTGGCTGTGCTGGGACGCCAACGTGAAAGGGAAGCAGCGTGCGGACAGTGAGCGCATGCATCTGATTTATGAAGTTGTCGAGTTTGTCGGCCGCTGGTCAATGATTGACGTGTTTGTGATCGCCGTACTGTCGGCGTTGGTACGAATGGGACAGTTGATGAGTATCTATCCTGCGACCGGCGCGCTGCTGTTCGCCCTGGTGGTGATCCTCACGATGTTTGCCGCCATGACGTTTGATCCCCGCCTGAGTTGGGATCGCGTAAGTGAAACAATAAAGAAGGAGCCGCAAGGTGACGGAAAGTAATCATAGCGTCGCGGATGTTGAAAAGATTAAGCGCTGGTCGCCGGTGTGGATTATCCCGATCGTCACGGCGCTGATCGGCGCGTGGATCCTGTTTTACCATTTCAGTCATCAGGGGCCGGTGGTGACCTTATACACCACGACGGCGGAAGGGCTTGAGGCGGGTAAAACCAAAATCAAAAGCCGCAGCGTGGACGTCGGCACCGTCGAGAGCGTGACGCTGAGCGACGACCTGAACAAGGTGCTGGTGACGGCGCGACTCAACGCCGGCATGAATAAGCTGCTGCGTCAGGACTCCGCCTTCTGGGTGGTGAAGCCGCAGATCGGCCGTGAAGGGGTAACCGGTCTGGGCACCTTGCTGTCCGGCGCCTATATTGAGCTGCAGCCCGGCAGCAAAGGCGAGAAGGGCAAAGAGGAGTACCAGCTGCTGGATGCGCCGCCGCTGGCCTCGCCGGACGCCAAAGGGCTGCGCGTGGTGCTCGACAGCGATAAATCCGGCCAGCTGAACGCCGGCGATCCGGTGCTGTTCCGCGGCTATCGCGTCGGCTCGGTGGAAACCAGCTACTTCGACCCGAAAATCCGCGCCATGCGCTACCAGCTGTTTATTTCCGCCCCTTACGACCAGTTGGTCACCACCAACGTCCGCTTCTGGAAAGACAGCGGGTAACGTTCGATATGTCGGCGCAGGGCATGCGGGTTGAGATGGGCTCGCTGACCACCCTGTTCAGCGGCGGCGTCAGCTTTGACGTCCCGCAGGGCTGGGAGCGCGGCGTGCAGGCGAAAGAGAAATCCGTGTACGAGCTGTATGAGAACCAGCGCAGTATTCAGGATTCGCTGTATACCGTACATAAAGATTACCTGATGTTCTTCTCGGACTCCGTACGCGGCCTGCAGCCAGGCGCGCCGGTTGAGTTCCGCGGTATCCGTCTGGGGACCGTTGCGCAGGTGCCGTTCTATAAAGAGGGCCTGGAACAGAGTCTGAACAGTGATTATCGTATTCCGGTGCTGATCCGCATTGAGCCGGACCGCTTCCAGAAACAGCTGGGCAAAGACTTCGATATGGAACAGCACTTGAAGGACGCCGAGTCGCGTGGCTTGCGCGCGTCGCTGAAGTCCGCCAACCTGCTGACCGGTTCGCTGTATATCGATCTGGACTTCTACCCGCAGCAGAAAGGCTGGGAAGGGCCGCGTAAAATGTTCGGCTATCCGCTGTTGCCGACCACCAGCGGCGGCCTGGCGCAGATCCAGCAGAAACTGATGCAGACGCTGGATAAGATCAATGCGATGCCGCTGAACCCGATGATCAACGAGGCGACCAAAACGCTGGCGGAAAGCCAACGCACCATGCGTGAAACGCAGGAAACCATGAAGTCGCTGAACGAGATTATGTCCAGCAAGGCGATGCAAGATCTGCCGCAGGATATGCAGAAAACGCTGCAGGAGCTGAACCGCAGTATGAAAGGCTTCCAGCCGGGTTCGCCTGCCTACAATAAAATGGTGGGTGATATGCAGCGTCTGGATCAGGTATTGCGCGAACTGCAGCCGGTGCTGCGCACCCTGAATGAAAAGAGCAATGCATTGGTGTTTGAAGCCAAGAGCAGCGACGATCCTCAGCCGAAGAAGGCCAAACAATGATGAAATGGATTCCGGTAACTCTGGCGCTGTTGCTCAGCGCCTGTAGCAGTACGCCACAGAAAACCTACTATCAGCTGCCGGCGATGAGCGCGCCGGCGCAGCAGGGGAGCGCCGCCTCGGCGTCGCATCAGCTGTGGCTGGAGCACGTCGGCGTGGCGGATTATCTGGCGCAGAACGGCGTGGTGTATCAGACCAACGACGTGCAGTATGTGATTGGTCAGAACAACCTGTGGGCCAGCCCGCTGGATCAGCAGCTGCAGCAGTCGCTGGTCACCAACCTGAGCAATGCGTTGCCGGGCTGGCTGGTGTCTTCGCAGCCGATGAGCAGCGATCAGGATGTGCTTAACGTGACGATCACCGGCTTCCACGGGCGCTACGACGGCAAGGCGATTATTCGCGGCGAGTGGGTGCTGAACCGCCAGGGGCGGATGATCAAGCGGCCGTTCAGCCTGGAGCTGACGCAGAGCGAAGACGGCTACGATGCGTTGGTGCGCACGCTGGCGACGGGCTGGCAGCAGGAGGCGCAGGCCATCGCCGCCCAGCTGGGCGCTTTCTGATGCTATAAGCGGGAGCGAAACGGTCTAAGCGAACGCCGGCGCGTCATGGAACGATGACCCGCCGGCGTTTTTTATTGATATATTTCAATTAATTACATTGAATCTCGCGTTATCAGCCACTTAGCGATTTCTGCGTGTATAGCTCACAAATATGACACTGGCGTGAAATTTGCGCATTGATCTTCACTGCGAATCGCGCTATTGATTATTCGTGGCTGCACAAAAAGTGGCCGCTGTTTTCTTTCCAGCAGACCAAGAATGAGGGAAACGAGGCATGAAGAGACAGAAGCGAGATCGTCTGGAGCGGGCACAGTCCCGTGGTTACCAAGCAGGTCTTTCAGGGCGTTCCAGGGAACTTTGTCCCTACCAGTCTTTAGACGCCCGGGCCAATTGGCTGGGAGGTTGGCGACAAGCCATGGAGGACAGGGCTGTGACCGCTTAAGCGGCTCCCTGTCATGAAGAAGGAATGACCTCCGCCGGTGCGCGGAGGTTTTCATTTCTGTACCTGGGTAACGTTACCGTTCATCAGGGTTATCTGAAGCGCCAGTTTCCATGTTTCCCCGCAAAAAAACGCCTGATTATTTGATTAACTTTTCTTTATTAATTCCCTGTTTATGTTATTAACACTCTATAAAGTCATTGTATAACAATGATTTATGTAGTGAATTGTCGCTATGGTTTTATCTGCTGAAGTGATAATCCGTAGTGCGAGGCTGGCGACGTCAGAGACGTTGCTGCAAGGTGACGACGTATTCGTAACCAGCCTGTGAGGAGAAGCGTGTAAAGCCTGGCGCAAGCGGGTTTACCAATAAAAGGGAATATAAGGAAATAATATGGCGAGTAAATCGATTCGTTTTAGCGCGGAAGTTCTCGATAGTCCGTTGACCGTGCCCGAACTGGGCGGCGGCCTGCTGCCGCTGGCGACACCACCGGTCTCTGAACCGAGCGTGCGCGCCGCTGCAGAACCGGCCGACGTAGAGATCATGATGGCGACGGTCTCTGTCTCGGTATTTCGCGTGGCCGGCAGCAGCGCGGCCGCCATGCAGGGGCGGGTAGTGTTCAATCAGGCGTGCAAGGCGATGGTGGGCTATTTTAGCGGCGCGAGCGCGCCGGGTGACGAAGCGCTGTTTGCCACGTCGCATCCGGATATCGGCATTCGTCTCTCTTGCATCGGCAAGCCTATTCTCCCGGAGCAGGGACAGAGTTTCCCGCTGGTTGGTGATATGCTGGTGTTTGAAGCGATGCTGGTGGCGTTACATGACCAGGTGAAGCCGGGAGCGGTTGAGGCGCGGATTGCGTTCAACTACGGCAGCGACTGGTAGTGCGGAAATCTCGCATTAAAAAAAGCCTCGCTTGGCGAGGCTTTCTGCTATTCAGTGACCCGTGGCGACGTTTGGGGAAGCCACTGTCTGTCATCAGAATACCGTTGGGTCCTTGAACAGGCCCACTTTCAGATCGGTGGCGGTGTAAATCACTTCGCCGTCGACCAGTACTTCGCCATCGGCGACGCCCATAATCAATTTACGGGTGATAACGCGCTTGAAGTTGATGCGGTAGGTGACCTTTTTCGCGGTCGGCAGAATCTGACCGGTGAATTTCACTTCGCCGACGCCCAGCGCGCGGCCTTTGCCTTCGCCGCCCAGCCAGCCGAGGTAGAAGCCTACCAGCTGCCACATGGCGTCCAGACCCAGACAGCCAGGCATCACCGGATCGCCGATAAAGTGGCAGCCGAAGAACCACAGGTCCGGATTGATATCCAGCTCTGCCTCAACGTAGCCCTTACCGTGCGTGCCGCCTGTTTCTGTCATTTTGACCACGCGGTCCATCATCAACATGTTACCTGCCGGCAACGGCGGGCCACCGGCGCCGAACAGCTCGCCACGGCCGGATGCTTCGAGGTCTTCTTTCGTATAGGAGTCGCGTTTATCTACCATGTTCTCAGTAAACCTTATTTTAATGAAGGACGAAGGTTAGCGTACACGTGTACGCTGAACAAGTCCGATCAGCCGTGGTTAAACCAGTTGAGCCAGCGTAAGCACCATGGACGTTGCCGTTCCTGCGGGTTCACCTGCGCTATCCGTTCCTGAATCGCCGACAGCAGATTAGGCTGCTGTTCATCGGTATAGAGGCAACCCGTTAATAATGGCAAGGTTTCCGCCACGCTGTCCACCGCCCACAGATGGAATTGTCCTTCACGCACCGCATCGACCACCTCCTGGCGCAGACACAGATGGCGTACGTTGGCCGCCGGCAAAATAACGCCCTGCTGGCCCGTCAGGCCGCGGCGTTGGCAGACCTCGAAGAATCCTTCGATTTTTTCATTAACGCCGCCAATGGGCTGTACGTTGCCAAATTGGTCGACGGAGCCGGTGACGGCAATTTGCTGGTTGATCGGCTGTTGCGACAGGGCGCTGATCAGTACGCACAGTTCGGCCAGCGTGGCGCTGTCGCCGTCGACTTCACCATACGATTGCTCAAACACCATCGAGGCGGAAAACGGCAGCTGTTGATCCAATTCCAGTTCGGAAATCAAAAACGCCTGCATAATCATCATGCCTTTGGCGTGCAGATTACCGCCCAGCTCGGCTTTGCGTTCGACGTCGGTAAATTCTCCGTCGCCGAGGTGCACCACACAGCTGATGCGGAAGGCTCGCCGACGCTGCCCGGATGGCCGGGATAATCCAGCACCGACAGGCCGTTAATCTGGCCGACGACTTCACCTTCGGTCTGGATCAGAATCTGGCCGAGCTCGATATCATCCTGCATCCGCTCCGCCAGATAGCCTTCGCGCCATTGGCGGGTGGTCAGGGCGGCGTCCAGCGCCTTGGCGGTAATCTGGCCTTCTTCGGCATAGAGCGACGCCTCGGACAGCTGTTGGCCCAGCCAGGTCGGTGAGAGCGGCAGGCTGGCGCAGTCACCGCTGTAGCGCACCGCCTGCGTCAGCAGCGGGGGCCAGGCGTCGGCTGCCAGCGCCGGCAACTGGCGTTCGGCCGCCAGGGTATTCACATGGCCGCACCATAGCACCATATCTTCATCGTCGGCGAGCTGCAGCTCTTCTTCATATTCGCCATACATCGCCAGCTCGCTGATTTCCGGCTCCATTTCGTGGAAGTCGGCCAGCCCAAGGCGGTCGCCCACCACAATCAGTCGTAGCTCCAGAGGCATCGGCGGGATTGGTGACCGGCAGCGGGCGTGTTTCATCCGGGGAGTACCACAGGAATTGGCGCTGCTCGATCATCTGTTTCAGACGCAGCCACATCAGAGGCTGCGCCAGCAAGGTGCGCGCGGAGAGAATCAGCACGCCGCCGTTGGCGCGGTGTATTAACCCGGCGCCAGCGAAACGTTGCCCTGCAGCTGGCGTACACAGCCAAACAGCTGTTCAGGCTCAACCCACTCTTGGTAAATGCAGGCGCCGGCGGCGGCAAACGGCTCATCGCCCTGGCTGGCCGGCTCAACCTGAACCTGACCGTTGTGCACGGTGTAATGGCTGCCGGGCAGGCAGGCTGCTGCGGCTGACGCTGTGTGACCGCATTCGCAATTAATGCCAGATATTCGCGGTTTTCCTGCGCCTTAAGCAGCATAAAACGGGGTTGAGAACGTGGGTGGCAGAATAACGTCAGGGCATTATCCAGCCGGGGCTGCAGCGCAGCAAAGGTGACGGGCGCCAACTGAGCAGCAGAATCGAATATCGCCTGGTAAGGCGCAACGGCAGGCAACAAGGATTGCCATTCAAGTCGGTTATTGGTCAAAGTGTTAGATGCAGTTATCAAAAAGTGAAACAGCGATTATACAAGAATAACGTCAGCTTGATACAGTGGAGTGCCGCTTGATGTCCGGGAGTTTGACATCGGGCGACGACTGTGCAAAAAACAGTCTGTCAGAGGTTTTAATTGCCGGGGAAATTCGGCGTAAAGCTGTTATGCTTATTGAAGTTACGCGGTCACTGAAGAGCTCACGATGAAATATCAGCAACTGGAAAATCTGGAGAGCGGTTGGAAATGGAAATACCTGGTGAAGAAGCACCGGGAAGGGGAACTTATCACCCGCTACATTGAAAACAGCGCTGCGCAGGATGCGGTTGACGAGCTGCTAAAATTGGAAAATGAGCCGGTTAAAGTTCTGGCATGGATTCATGCCCATATGAACCCTGCGCTTGATAACCGGATGAAACAGACCATTCGTGCCAGACGCAAACGCCATTTTAACTCCGAGCACCAGCATACGCGTAAAAAATCCATCGATCTGGAGTTTTTAGTGTGGCAGCGGTTGGCGGCGTTAGCCCGTCGTCGCGGCGTGACGCTGTCGGAAACGGTGGTACAACTGATTGAAGATGCCGAGCGTAAAGAGAAATACGCCAGCCAGATGTCATCGCTGAAACAAGATCTGCAAGCGATTCTGGGCAAAGACGAAGAGTAGGGATGGGCAGCTCACGATAAAGCCGGCCGCGCGCCGGTTTTTTTATGGCGGCAATGGGCAGAAGGCGAAAAAAAACCCCGCAGCGCGGGGTTTTTTATTAAGAAGCGGTAACTTAAGCCTGAGGCTGAGTTACAACGTCTTTAACGCCTTTAACTTCGATTTCTACACGGCGGTTCGGTGCCAGGCACTCGATCTGTGCTTTGGTAGCACGGCCGTTTTTGTAACCGCAGCTATCGGTAACTTGGTTAGCTTCGCCCATGCCACGTGCAGAGATTTTGTCTGCAGGGATGCCTTTAGAAACCAGGTAGTCAACTACGCTGCGAGCGCGGTTTTCAGACAGACGCTGGTTGGCTGCATCTTTACCAACTGGGTCAGTGTAGCCCAGAACAACTACGGAACCGTCTTTAGGATCCATAGAGCTCAGCTGGGAGTACAGCTGATCCAGAGCCTGCTGGCCTTCTGGTTTCAGAGTAGCTTTACCGAAGTTGAACAGAACGTCAGACTTCAGGGTGAAACGCTTGGTTTCAACAACTGGAGCTGGAGCTGGCGCTGGTGCTGGAGCAGCTTCGTCCTGACCGAAACGGTAAGAAACGCCCAGGCTCAGCATGGTGTTGTCTGGACGTGCGCCCACGGTGCCTGCGTCGCCGATGTTGCTAACGAACTGATAATCCAGGCGGGTAGCCCAGTTTTTGGTCAGTGCGTATTCAACACCAATTGCAGCCAGCGGAGAAACGCCGGTGTCGTGGTTGCTGATGCGGGTGCCATTGCCAAAGTTAGCTTTGGAATCTGCACGCCATACCATACCACCCAGACGGGTGTAGATGTCCAGATCGTCAGCGATTGGGTAGCTCAGTTTAGCTGCCAGCTGAACGCCCTGTGCCTTGAAAGCACCGTTGTTCACGCTGCCTTTGTAAGGCATACGGCCCAGCCAGTCATAGCCCAGCTCGAAGCCCAGGTATTGGTTCGCCTGGTAACCCAGGAACGCACCAGCACCCAATTGGTTTTCATGGATTGGGCCGTTACCGGTACCGGTGTAGCCGTTGCCATAGAAACCTACGTCATGATACTGGGACCAGCCCAGTTTAGCACCGGTGTACCAGGTGTTATCTTTTGGGGCGGCTTGCGCTACGGTAGCGAAACCGGCCAGTGCCACTGCTAATGCGATAGCTGTCTTTTTCATTTTGCGCCTCGTTATCATCCAAATAGGCAATGAGCTTTAAAGCTGATTTTTAAGCCCTTGGTTAAATTCCTTCGCCAAGGTTTGTGCCCTCGTTTGTTACTCTCCAGTTTTTTACTGGCGTTATAGAGCAACCTTGGCGATGTAAAGTCTACAACGTGGCGCGAAAGTTACAAGTGTGATGTGATAAAGCTCTAAAAAAAAACGCAGAAATAGTCATATTTGCTAACAAATTTAGGCGCATTTTTAGCCGATTTTTTGTTCGACTGAGGGCGTGGAACCGCGGCTGCTCTCGCTTTGTCCATGATCCCCCAAAGGTTCCGTTTTCGGGGGATAAAAATGATGGGAAAAATCCTAAATTTACTTAATGATACAAAGAAGAGTGAATTTTTAGGGTCGGAAACTGTCCCTGAGCCGGGATTGTGTCACGCTGAGGACGCATAATAAAACCGTAAGCATGACCCTGTTCAGCCGCCCGCTGTAATTTTAGACGATCTTCCGCGGTTAGCTCGGGCAACCAGCCGAGAACGGCGCTGTAGTTCCCCGTCAGCAACGCTTTTTCCATCGCATCGACCGTATTGATCGGGCTGATTTGGCTCAATTGTACGACTTTATCTGCAGGCAGGCCAGAGCGCTGCAGCCACAGCTTGCTGAGTTTCTGCTGCGGCGTTAGCCATAACAGCCAGCGCGACTGGGTGGCTAACTGCTGCAACAGCGGTAATAATAGAAGCTGAGTGACCGCGGGCTGATGCTCGTTGTAAACAAATTCACCGATCAGGCCATTTTCGCTGGCGCTGCCCGCAGAAGCGTTCTGCGCACCGTTCAGGGTAAACGCGTTATGGCTGCGATGGGCTTTGTGAAGTGATTGAGTACGCATGTGATATCCCGCCTGTAGTTGTACTGTATGTATATACAGTATCCGCAATATCTCCCGAGATCAAGCCAATTTTTCGTCACGCCTCGCATAATCGTGAACGTTTTTTGTACATATCTGAATTGTGATTGGCAGTGCAGACATTAATGCGTATTTTTCTATTACGTGTTCTCGTAAGTTTTATCTTATTGATTTTAATTATGATTGACTGAGAAGCCACAGAGGAGAACGTTATGCATGGAAGAACAATAGCAAGAGTCGCACAGGCAAAAGCCTGTTTTGATACATTGGGCACTATTACTACCCGTTCACAGTTCGGCGGCTACGGATTACTGGCAGACGGCGTGATGTTCGCCGTCGTTGCCGACGGCGAAATGTATTTGCGCGCCACCAAGAGTCTGGAGTCGGAGTTTCGCGCACGCGGCATGGTCAACATGGTGTACTCAAAGCGCGGCGTGCCGATCATCATGCGCTATTACTGGGTGGACCATCAGCTGTGGGGCGAGCCGCAGGCGCTGTTTGCGCTGGCCTGGCAGGCAAAGCGCGAGGCGAACAAAGAGATACAGAGCCGCAGCCGCGGCAGCCGGCGGTTGAAGGGGCTGCCCAATATCGATGCCGGCCTGGAGCGGCTGCTGTGGCGGGTGGGGATCCGCGACGTGTATGATCTGCGTCTGCAGGGGGCCAAGGGCTCTTTCAGAAGCTGATGCGGCAGCAAAAAAACCTGGGGTTGAAGGCGCTGCTGTCGTTGGCCGGCGCGATTGCCGGCTACCATCACGCCGCGTTGCCCGATGAGATTCGCGGAGAACTGAGCGCCTGGTTTAATCAACAAAATGCCGCAGTAAGGCGCGTTAACGACTTTAACGCGCCTTAATCTGGCTACAGGCTCATTGTGATTGCCCAATCTGCGCGTTCAACGACGTCAGCTCCGGCAGCAGCTCCACAACCAGCCCTATTTGCTGCAGAACTAACTGCTCTTTGCTTTCTGGCTCTGGCGTCAGCTGCGCGATGCGCGCGGACAGTTTTTCCAGCGCCAGGTTGATGCGTTGAGCATCGGCGGCGTCGTGTTGCAACGCGCCGTCTACGTAGCAAACGGCGTCGTTCAGCACGTTGAACACGTCGATATTGGTCAGCCGTTCACGATGGGCCCCCAATGCCGAAATATAACTCAGCAGCGTATGGTTAAGGCACAGCAGCCGGAAGGCTGCGTCCTGCGTCGCCTTGTCGGCTTTGGGGTCGGCGGACATATTTGAGATCACCGACGCCAGTTCCGCATCGCTGTTATGGGCGTCGCGGCGGGCAATACGGTAAGGCAGACCGTTATTTTTCCCTTCGTGGTACTGCACCAAAATGGCGTCCAGGTAGCGGCAGTCGGCATCCAGCGTTTTGCTGACGACGGCGGAAAGCTGACGGAAGCGCCAGTCCGGCCAGATAAAGGTCACGGCCGCCCAGGCGATGGCGCAGCCCAGCAGCGTGTCGTAAACGCGCGGAGCGGCGACTTCGAAACCCTCGCCCAGCAGGTTGAAGCACAGCAGCACCAACAGGGTGATAAACATGGTGGCGTGAGCGTACTGCACCGTACGGAAGGCGAAAAACAGCACGCCGCTGATCACGATCAGCACCAGCTGGCCTTCGGTCGACGGGACAAAGTACAGGATTGGCAGGCCGATCAGAACGCCCGCCAGGGTGCCGATAATCCGCAGCGCCAGCCGCCGGCGGGTGGCGTTGTAGTTAGGCTGGCAGACAAACAGGCTGGTGAGCAGGATCCAGTAACCGTGCCGCATTCCGGTCAGTTGAATAAACGCATAGCCGATGCACAGCACGACCGACATGCGGATGGCATGGCGGAACAGCGCCGATTGCGGCGTCAGGTGGCGGCTGATGCGCAGGCGGATATCGCTCCAGCCGGTGAGCCGGTCGTCTGACAGGCTGTTCTCTTCTTCCTGACCGTTGGCCAGCGCCTGTTCCGATTCAATATTCGCCAGCTGGGCGTCAATCGCCCGCAGGTTTTTCAGCAGATGGGACAACGCCTTGGTCAGCTCGCGGTTATCAGCATTGACGGCGATGCGCGCCAGCGCCTCTTCGATACGGGTAAACGCCGGTTCAAAGCGGCTGTTGTGCTGATATTTCTGCCGCAGCAGGATTGACTGCGCCAGCTGCTGGCAGGCGCGGGCCTGTTTACTGAGTAACCGCTGGAAGCGGAACAGAATATCGCTGTGGCGGAACTGTTTGCTCAACGCCTGATACTGTACGTGTGAAGAGCTGGCGCGCTCATGGATGTCCTGCGCGACAAAGTAGTAATGCAGGGTACGGCGGGTGCCGCGCTGGCCGCGATCGCCTTTCAGGCGGGTCAGCAGCGACATTTTAGTCTGGTTCAGCGTGCTGACCAGGCTGCTGTTGGCCATGGCGACGTCCATCCACGGCAGGTCGGCGTCCTTTTCGGCGTCCGGGTCGAACAGATTGGCCTTGGCGTCCAGATAATTGGCCAGCTGCTGGTAGCAACGCGCCAGGTTCTCCTGCAGCGGGCGGATAGGGAACAGCAGATGGCCGATCAGCGTCAGCAGGTTATACCACACCGCGCCGACAATCAGCAGAATCGGTTGCTGATACCAGACGTCATACATCGAGGTGCCGAGCATGGCGTACACCGCAATCAGCAGAGCGCCAAACGCGATGGTGGCATAGCGCTGCCCCAGGGCGCCCAGCAGAATAAAGCCGCAGGTAGACAGCGCCAGGCCCAGGATAAACAGCCACGGGTAGGGGAACAGCAGTTCGATCGACGCGGAAGCAATAAAGAAGCAGACCAGCGTAATCAGCAGATTACGCAGCCTGCCGGCGAGCCGGTCATCCAGATCGGTGAGGGCGGCGGCGACCACCCCCAGCGTCAGCGGAATGGTGAGCTTGGCAACGCCCAGCCACCAGGGAACGGCGGTGGTGCCGACCAGAGCGATAAAAATACGCAGGTTGTAAAGCAAACTGCTGTTGTAGGCATAACGACGCAGCGCCGGTGCAAAAGCAAGCACAAAAAAACTCCTCAGACGGAGAAAAAGTTAACGTTGTTGGTATTGGCGACGTGCATTTTCACTTCTGGCCTGCTGAGCCATTTCGACGGAAACCACCCGGCGTCCGACCGGCCACAGCGCAATGGCGGCGATTTTAAAGTTGGCGATGCCTACCGGGATGCCGATAATGCTGATGCACTGGGTGATGCCGGCGGCAATGTGCGACAGGCACAGCCACCAGCCGAAGAAGATCAGCCAGAACACATTGAGCAGCGAACCGCCGGCGGAAAGCAGGGCATTGCTTTTTTCCGGGTACAGTTCGTTGACGCTGATTGCTTCATTGCCGTAAGGCAGGAAGGAGAGTTTGGTGATTTCCCAGCAGGAGCGAGTTAACGGCAGGGTAAAGATTAAGACGATACTGACCAGGGTGGCAAACAGCCACGCCAGGGTCGTGAAAAAACCGCCTAACACAAAATTCAGAATATTCAGTACAGTACGCATAGTTGGGACTCTGCTCTAATCATGGTCAAACCGCAGGGCGGTTGCGTTTGCTATCAAAACGTAGAAACTATTCTACCCTTTTTTTAGCGCTAGAGTGCCACTGCTTATCGCAGGTAAACTGGCAACTCTCCAATCTCAATAGAGTCATGGCACGCCGATATGGAACTTAAAGCGACATCGCTGGAAAAACACCTGGCTCAGCATCCTTATAACAGAGTACGGACTGTTGCATGCCGGCGTTGAGGTCAGCGGTGAAAGCATGAATACCTGATTCCGTTCAATCAGCTGATCGAGGTCCGCTGTAAGCGCGGCCATCGTCTGGGGTGAAACTGGAGTTCGAACTGCCGGACGAAAAAGTGGTGCGTCTGCACGGCACCGAATGGCAGGAAACACAGCGTTTCTACCACTATATGCTGCAGGCGTGGCAGCGCTGGAGCGCCGAAATGAGCGAGATCAGCGCCGGCGTGCTGCAGCAGCAGGTGGAAAACATCCGGCGCATTGAGCAGCAGGACAAATGGTTCAAGCGGTCGTCGCTGGGCAAGCTGCAGCAGCAGATCCGCGAGGCCTTCGGCGCATTGCCGATGCCGGCGGGCGCGTCTGGAAAGTTTTGACAACTGCCGCGATGATTACCGCCTCTGCCTGCAGTGGCTGCAGCACGGGCCGCACAGCGTCGCCGAGCGCAACCGGCAGTGGACGGAGCGGATGTTGGCGGAGCATGACGATTTCTTCCGGACGGTGGAAACCTCGCCGCTGAACGATTCGCAAAGCCGGGCGGTGGTCAATGGTGAAGACTCGGTGCTGGTGTTGGCCGGCGCCGGCAGCGGTAAAACGTCCGTTGCTGGTGGCGCGCGCCGGGTGGCTGCTGCGCCGGCAGGAGGCGCGGCCGGAACAGATCCTGCTGCTGGCGTTCGGCCGGCAGGCGGCCGAGAGAGATGAACCAGCGGATAGAGGAACGCCTGGGCGTCAGCGCGATTCAGGCGAAAACCTTTCACGCGCTGGCGCTGCAGATTATCCAGCAGGGCAGCCGTAAAGTTCCCGTCATCAGTAAGCTGGAAACCGACAGCAAGGCCCGGCGTGACTTACTGATTGCCAACTGGCAGCAGCAGTGCGCCGAGAAAAAGGCGCAGGCGAAAGGCTGGCGTCAGTGGCTGACGGAGGAGCTGGCGTGGAAGTGCCCGAAGGGGACTTCTGGCAGGATCGGCGGCTGGCGTCGCGCCTGGCGGGGCGCCTGGAGCGCTGGCTGGGCCTGATGCGCATGCACGGCGGCAGCCAGGCGGAGATGATTGAGCAGGCGGATGACGAGAGCCGCGATCTGTTCTCCAAACGTATCCGGCTGATGGCGCCGCTGCTGAAGGCGTGGAAAAGCGCGCTGAAGGAGGAGGGGGCGGTCGACTTCTCCGGCCTGATTCATCAGGCGGTCAACATTCTGGAAAAAGGGCGCTTCGTCAGCCCCTGGAAACATATTCTGGTGGACGAGTTCCAGGATATTTCACCGCAGCGCGCGCAGCTGCTGGCCGCATTGCGCAAGCAGAATACCCAGACCTGCCTGTTTGCCGTCGGCGACGACTGGCAGGCTATTTATCGTTTCAGCGGGGCGGAGCTCAGCCTGACCACCGCGTTTGCCGAGAACTTCGGCGCCGGGGCGCAGTGCGCGCTGGATACCACCTATCGCTTCAACGAACGCATCGGCGATATCGCCAACCGTTTTGTACAGCAGAACCCGCATCAGCTGAAAAAGCCGCTTAACAGCCTGAGCAAAGGCAACAAGAAGTCGGTGGCGATTCTGCCGCAGGAGCAGCTGGAAAATCTGCTGGATAAGCTCAGCGGTTACGCCAAACCCGACGAACGCATCTTGCTGCTGGCGCGTTACCACCACTTAAAGCCGGAGCTGTTGCAGAAGGCCGCCACCCGCTGGCCGAAGCTGAATCTCGACTTTATGACTATCCATGCCAGCAAGGGGCAGCAGGCGGAGTATGTCATTATCGTCGGGCTGCATGACGGCAACGACGGTTTCCCGGCGGTAGTGCGCGAATCGGTGCTGGAAGACGTGCTGCTGCCGCAGCCGGAAGATTTCCCGGATGCGGAAGAGCGGCGGTTGCTGTACGTGGCGCTGACGCGCGCCAAACATCAGGTGTGGCTGCTGCAGGATCGCGAGCGGCCGTCGGTATTTGGTCGAACAGCTGCATGAGCTGGGCGTGCCGCTGCAGAAAAAACCGTGATCGCCGGGCCGCGGCAGTCGGCCCGGCATCGGCCGTTATTTCAGGCGTGCTTGCAGATAGCGCTGATAGTCGGGAATGGTGATGTCCACGGCCTGTGTGAACAGTGAGGAGTCAATCAGGAAATCGGCGGTGGCGCGGTTGGTGGCCACCGGAATGTTCCACACCGTCGCCAGACGCAGCAGCGCCTTGACGTCGGGGTCATGAGGCACGGCATTGAGCGGGTCCCAGAAGAAAATCAGCATATCGATCTTGCCTTCCGAGATCAGCGCGCCGACCTGCTGATCGCCGCCCATCGGGCCGCTTAACATACTTTGTACCGGAATACCGCTGGCGCGCTGGATCAGATTGCCGGTGGTGCCGGTGGCGTACAGCTGGTGTTGGGACAGCGCCGCTTTATGCTCTTCAACCCAGCGCAGCAAATCCTGTTTACGGTGATCGTGCGCCACCAGGGCGATATGTTTACGTTCCGCAATCGTGCGGGTAGTCACTTCCATTGCAATATCCTTGCTTACCGATTCATACTCAGCAGATTACTGAAACCGCGTTTTTCTGCCTAGCGTTTACGCATTGAAAATTATGATTAAGTGATATCCGCCGGCTTTTGGCCGCTGTCGAGGGCATTATGGCGTATGCCAGGGTTTAGCGCCGGATAAGCGTTCCCGATCGTCGGCGCTCTGGCGCGCAAAGGCCGGAACGGCGGCCGGACGCGGTTGGCGGTTATAGTCGGCGACGGTTTTCTCCAGCCGCTCATGGGCATACGGTGGGGTAATGCGCAGAATGTCGCGTTTTGCCGGCAATGCTTTCCCCTGTTTATCAATCACCTGATAGTTTTGCTGCTGTTCAAAGCGTTGGCCATCCTGCTGGCTGTCGATCGGGGGGAGCTGGATCGCCACCGTACTGACATTATGCGTGTTGAATGCCACCAGCATCAGCGGCGAGGTGTATAACGAAGGCGGCTGGCTTGCCGCGTGCAGGGGTTTACTGACCTTAAACAGCAGTTGATGCTGCCCGCCGTTTAATTCGAGACTGTCAGCGCCTTTTAACAGCGAGCCGGTCATCTGCTTGCCGTCAACGACCAACAGTTCGATATCCGGGGAGAGTTTCAGGGTCGTAGCTACGGCCGGCAGGCTCAGGCACACGCCGAGCAATCCCGTAACCACCAGACAAATTTCATTCGTTATCTCCTTATCTGCAGGCATGCTTTCTATTGTTGGGAGCGGACACAGTGTGTCAAAATTTTTCCGTCAGCCGCTACGGCTTACATTTTGTCATTTTTATTGATTGTTAGACACATAATCCGCCGCCGCCGGTCGGTTGATTCCTTCAGACCGCAAAAATGCCGCAGGGTTGCAGCGTTTGTTATTTTTATCCGGGACTTATCGGCGCAGGTTTATTGCCTGCCTGCGAGCGCGTTTGGGTATAGACTAAACGGCAGGTATTAGCCGCCAATAATCAGGAGAGCGAGATGGACGATCGTGAAATTGCCGAGGTGCTGCGGCAGGTGAAAACTATTGCGCTGGTCGGTGCCAGCGATAAACCCGCGCGCGCGAGCTATGGCGTGATGGCCTACCTGCTGTCGCAGGGCTATCAGGTGACGCCGGTCAGCCCGAAGCTGGCCGGACAGACGCTGCTGGGTCAGCAGGTGTACGCCAGTCTGGATGACATTCCCCATTCCATTGATATGGTCGATGTTTTTCGTAATTCGGAAGCGGCCTACGGCGTGGCGCAGGAGGCGATTGCCATCGGCGCCAAGGTGCTTTGGCTGCAGATTGGCGTGATTAATAGCCAGGCGGAAGAGCTGGCGCAGGCGGCCGGACTCAAAGTGGTGATGGATCGCTGCCCGAAAATCGAAATCCCGCGTCTGGGGCTGGAGCGATAAAAACACAGGGGCCCGATGTAGCGTCGGGCCCTGCGGGTTTCTCAGGCGTGATGCTCAGTTGCGCAGGCGGGGCGCCTGCAGCTGGCTGCGGATGGATTCAGCCAGTTCATCAAGCGACGGCTGCTCCGGGTGCGCATCTTGCTCTTCCCCGGCCAGCTGCGCCTCTGCCAGATAGGTATGCACCGGCTGGCCCTCTTCGTCTTCCATCACGACGTGGTACCACGGTGCGGAACGTAAATCATCGTTGGGCGGCGATTTCGTCAGCCTTGGGTTGTTCCAAAGAGTATTCCGGGTCGATATCAATCACGGACGCCCAGATACCCCAGCAGTTTATGACGAACCTGTTGTCCGATACCGAATTTGCTGGCAATCATGGTGACCTCCTGAGAAACAGTTTTTTGCCCGATCCTTTGCATACCCTGGATATGGGGGCAAAACGGCCTATTTCAAGTTACATCACCCGGCACGCAAACCCTTTCAGATACAACCCTTCCGGATAGGTGGCGATCACCGGGTGATCGGCGGCCTGCCGATACTGCTCTATAAATTGTATATCACAACCGGCATCGACAGCGGCGTCGGCCAGGATTTTTTGGAACAAATCGGTCGCCATCAGCCCGGAGCAGGAGAAGCTCAGCAAGATCCCGCCGGGATTGAGCAGCTGCAGCGCCAGCATATTGATATCTTTATAGCCCCGACAGGCGCTGGCCAGCTGGTTTTTATTTTCGACGAACTTCGGCGGATCCATAATGATCAGGTCGAACTTCTCTCCCTGATTGCGACAGTTGCGCAGCAGCTGGAACACATCGTCCCGCACGAACTCGGCCTTGCTGACATCCAGCCGGTTGAGCTCAACGTTCTGGCGGGCCACGTCCAGCGCCGCCTGCGAGGTATCAACGCTGATCACCTGGCTGCAGCCGCCCATCAGGGCCGAGACGGCGAAAGCGCCGGTATAGGAGAAGCAGTTCAGCACGCGGCGACCGGCGGCAAAATTACGCGCCGCCAGGCGGCTGTCGCGCTGATCGAGATAGAAACCGGTTTTGTGCCCCTGCTGAATATCGACCAGCAGCTGCATGCCGTGCTCGGTAATCGGCAACAGCGCCGGCGGCAGCTCGCCCAGCACCGGGCCCTGCGTCAGCGGCAGGCCCTCTTTTTTACGCACCGCCACGTCGGAGCGATCGTAAATCGCACATTCCGGGTAGCAGTGCTGCAGGGCGGTAATCAGCGCGGCGCGTTGATGTTCAGCGCCGGCAGACAGCAGCTGCAGCACCAGGAAATTCTGGAAGCGGTCAATGGTAATGCCCGGCATGCCGTCAGATTCGCCGGCAATCAGGCGGTAGCCGTTCAGGCCGTCGCGTTTGGCGACCCAGTCACGCCAGCTTTGCGCCTGCTGTAAGCGGCGGATAAAGAACGCGCTATCAACCGCCTCATCCTGCTGGAAGGTCCAGACGCGCGCACGGATTTGCGACTCCGGCGAATAGGCGCCGCGGGCCAGCCATTTTCCCTGACAGTCGTGGATATCGATGGTTTCGCCGGAAAGCGGTTTGCCTTCGATGCGTTGGACCGCGCCGGAGAAGACCCAGGGATGACGACGAAGCAAGGACTTTTCACGTCCTTTAGCGAGAAACAGGCGCATTATAATTACTCTTTCAATACGGTGGATGACGACGGATAGGTCATTATCAGTCAAAATGACATCAATCATCGGCGGGCGAGGGCGTCGGCCGGCGATGTGGGATGGATGTCCGCTGGATGGCGCAGCGGCCATCATGTCGGGCTAGTTTACGTGATTTGTTAGAATAATCCGACAGAGTTGTGATATTCCGCCGGCGGCAGCGGCAGGAAACGGCGCGGCGGAGTGGTAATAAAGAGGGGGCGGTGATGACGCAGATGTGTAAAGTGGCCTATGTCTACGGCCTGGTGCAGGGCGTGGGCTTTCGTTACAACACGCAGATTAAGGCGACGGCGTTGGGCCTGAGCGGCTATGCGCGCAACCTGGATGACGGCAGCGTGGAAGTGTTGGCGTGCGGGGAAGCGCAGCAGGTTGAGGCGCTGATCGACTGGCTGCAGCAGGGCGGCCCACGCAGCGCGCGCGTTGATCGCGTGCTGGTGGAGCCAAGGGGCGCGCAGGCCCTACAGGGATTTACGATTCGCTATTGAGCGTCGGCGGCTTAGATACATTTGACCGGCTTGGGCAGACCGGCGATCTTGGTTGCCTGTTTGGCCGGGCCTTTCGGGAATAAGCGGTATAAATAGCGGCTGTTGCCTTTTTCTTCGCCGTACTTCTGCGCCATGGCCTTCACCAGCATACGGATTGCCGGTGAGGTATTAAATTCCTGATAGAAATTACGCACAAAACGCACCACTTCCCAATGCGCGTCCGTCAGGACAATCTCTTCCTGCGCCGCTAACAGCGGCGCCAGGCCTTCATGCCAGTCGGCGCTGTTTTTCAGGTAGCCCTGCGCATCGGTATCAATAATCTGACCTTCAAACTCCAACATACAGCCTCAATAACGGGTAACTGATCACGTTGCGCAGTCTAACAAATTTAAGCGGCGGCAAACACCGGGGCCGAAGGTGCAGGGACGGCATCCGCCCACGGCGTTGACTACACTCTGAGAGGGCATTTAGGCCCGAGTTCGTCCCATCAACCAGAGTATTAAGGACGCTGATATGAGTATGATGAAAGCCGCTGCATTTATTGAAAAAGGGCGTATTGAGCTTGTTGATAAGCCGATTCCTACCCCCGGCCCCAATGATGCGTTGCTGAAGATTACCACCACCACCATTTGCGGCACGGATATTCATATTCTGAAAGGGGAGTACCCGGTATCCAGGATGCTGACCGTGGGCCATGAGCCGGTCGGCATTATTGAAAAACTGGGCAGTAACGTAAAGGGGTATCGGGAAGGGCAGCGGGCGCTGGCCGGCGCCATTTGCCCCTCGTTCACGTCTTATGCCTGCCAGGACGGCTACCCCGCGCAGGACGGCTCGCATTTGCCCGGCTGTGCTTGCCACGGCTATAAGGCCACCGCCGGCTGGCGCTTTGGCAATGTGATTGACGGTACCCAGGCGGAGTACGTGCTGGTGCCGGATGCCGAAGCGAACCTGGCGCCGATCCCCGACGGCCTGTCCGATGAACAGGTGCTGATGTGTCCGGACGCGATGTCCACCGGCTTTAAGGGCGCGGAAAACGCCGGCATCAAGATTGGTGATGTGGTGGCGGTATTTGCTCAGGGACCGATTGGTTTATATGCGACCGCCGGCGCGCGTCTGCGCGGCGCCAGCCTGGTGATCGCCGTCAGCAGCGCGCCGGAGAAGTTGGCGATAGCCGGCCGGATGGGGGCCAACGTGCTGCTCAATTACAAACAGGTCGACGTGGTGGATGAGATTATGAAGATCACCGGCGGACGCGGCGTGGACGCCAGCATTGAGTGCCTGGGCACGCAGCACACCTTTAATCAGGCGCTGCGGGTGCTGAAACCGGGCGGCACGCTTTCCAGCCTCGGCGTATACAGTGAGGATTTGCAATTACCGGTTAACGCGATCGCTAACGGATTGGGAGACCACACCATCCGTACCGCGCTGTGCCCCGGCGGTAAAGAGCGGATGCGCAGAATGATGAACGTGGTGCAGCATGGCGGCCTGGACTTGACGCCGCTCATCACCCATCGTTTCCCGCTCGATGAGATCGTTGATGCCTATAGACTGTTTGCGGAAAAACGCGACGGCGTGATTAAGCTGGCGATTAGCGCCTGACGCCGGCCGTTAAACGTAAAAAAGCCCCCGCGTAGGCGGAGGCTTTTATCATCATCTTACCGGTGATAAATCAGTTGCTGCGGGCGAAGCCCAGAATGCTCAGCAGGCTGATAAACATGTTGTACAGCGAGACATACAGGCCGACGGTGGCGCGGATGTAGTTGGTTTCGCCGCCGTGGATAATGTTGCTGGTTTCCCACAGGATGGCGCCGGCGGAGAACAGAATAAACAGCACGCTGATTGCCAGGTGCAGGGCAGGGATCTGCAGGAACAGGTTGGCGATCACCGCCACCAGCAGCACCACAAAGCCCGCCATCATCATCCCGGACAGGAACGACATATCCTTACGGGTGGTCAGCACGTAGGCCGAGCAGCAGAAGAACACCAGCGCGGTGCCGCCCAGCGCCAGCATAATCAGGTCGCCGGCGCCGGCATTCAGGAACGAGCTGAGGATCGGGCCCAGGGTATAGCCCATAAAGCCGGTCAGTGCGAAGGCGGCCAGGATACCCGCCGGGCTGTTGGCCAGCTTGTGGGTCAGGAACATCAGGCCGTAGAAACCGACCAGCATCAGCAGCAGCCCGGCGCCGGCAGCCCCAGCATGGTGCTGGCGGTAGCGGTCAGCGCGGAGAAGCCCAGCGTCAGGGAAAGCAGGAAATAGGTATTGCGCAGCACCTTGTGGGTGCTGAGCAGCGAATCGCGCGAGGATGAGACGACAGTGCGGTCCATAGAATGATCTCTCTTATCAGGTCATCACAAAATTAGTTACGATGATAGAGAGCGCAAGCGATTGATTAAAGTTTGTTTACCAATCTTTACCCTTAGTATCATTGGTGCAACGGCGTACGATTTGCTGCTTTATTCGGCGAGCGGCGCGAGCGTGCTGTTTTTTCACGCGGTTGAACGGCCGCAGCCTTTACAAGCCCACGCACTGTGTTTATAGTTCGCCTCATTACGGAGGGTGGCCGAGTGGCTGAAGGCAACGGTCTTGAAAACCGTCGACGGGCAACCGTTCCAGAGTTCGAATCTCTGCTCCTCCGCCATATTACAGACCCGGGCTTAGCGATAAGCCGGGGTTTTTCGTTATGGGCCGCCGTGAGTCAGCAGAGCGTATCTGCGCGGCGGCGGCTGTTGCGTATCGCGTATTAATTTCTTCTCCCGCCGTCAGTTCCTCAACGTTGTAACGCTTCCTTTGGCAAGCCGCCGTTTTCACCCGCCTGACGTTAACCGCGCCGAAATGGCATGTTTATTTCGAGCAGAGCCCAGCGTATCGCACGGCAATAATAAGCCTGCTGTGTATCCAAAGTGATTAATCCTGTTAAATGACGCCGCACAACTCTCCGGTATTTAAATGCACGCCATTTCTTTTTGTTGATCGCGCACGGCTGAATAGCGACAGACGTCTCATTTTTAATAAAAAATAAACCTTAGGACATTTCTTTTTTATTAGGCGTATTTTGATCAATCTATGAGATTAGGATTCGCCGATCGTTTTATGTGCGCCCTTATCCCACAAGGCTTTGGTGGGTATTGTTAGGATTTTTCTTGTAAATCAACTCGATGCTTCCTTTTTTGTGATGGCAAAAAAGAAACATTTTGTTACATATAAAGATTTTCAATCATGCCATTAACGTTTTTAAACTCCCGCCATAGGTAATTATCTGAATTTTTATTTTTCAGAAAAAACCTAGGATACCGTGTCATGTCGCTAATGGATAAAAGCGCTTGCTGTGACCCCGGTTATTTATTTACGTCGGAGGACGTAAACAGGGATGTGCCGTACTGGCAACTCAGCCTTTCTGTTTTTATTCATCAACGGCATTGAGCGTTTCTATTTATTGCATAGAACAGGGATAGCCAATGTCTAACTCATACCAGTCCGAGATCCCAAGGCCCGCGTCAATATCAAGCTGGACCTGCATACCGGCGGCGCCCAGAAAAAAGTCGAACTGCCCCTCAAGCTGATGGTGGTGGGGGATTACAGCAACGGCAGTGAACAACGCCCGCTGTCCGAGCGCGAAAAGATCAACGTTAACAAAAACAATTTTGACAGCGTGCTGGCCGAATTCTCTCCGTCGGTCAACCTGGCGGTGGAAAACACCCTGGCCGGCGACGGCAGCGAGGAAAACGTCAGCCTGACGTTCCGCGAGATGAATGATTTCACCCCGGAACAGGTTGCCCGCCAGATCCCGCAGCTGAAAGCCATGCTGGCCATGCGCAACCTGCTGCGCGACCTGAAGGCCAACCTGCTGGACAACCAGACGTTCCGTAAAGAGCTGGAGAAAATTCTGCTGGATCCCGCCCTGAGCGCTGAACTGCGCGATGAACTGTCCGCCCTGGCGCCGGCGCAGCCGTAACGGCCGCGATATTTAACGGATTAACGAGAGAAAATGCTGATGTCTGTAAAAAATGAGAATGCCGCCGGCGGTGAGAGTGTGGTGCTGGAACGTCCGCAGGCGGGCGGTGTGTATGCTTCCCTGTTTGAAAAAATCAACCTGAACCCGGTGGCGTCGCTGAGCGCGCTGGACAGCTGGCAGGATAACCAGACGATGTCCGACGCCACGGCGGACGAACGCGTCACCGCCGCGATGCAGATCTTCCTGGAGCGTCTGAAGCAGTCCGGCGACAAGGTGGAAAAACTCGACAAGACCCTGCTGGATCACCACATTGCCGAACTGGACCACCAGATCAGCCGCCAGCTGGACGCGGTGATGCACCACGAGGACTTCCAGCGCGTTGAATCCCTGTGGCGCGGCATGAAGTCGCTGGTGGACAAAACTGATTTCCGTCAGAACGTCAAAATCGAGCTGCTGGATCTGTCGAAGGACGACCTGCGGCAGGATTTTGAAGACGCGCCGGAAATCGTGCAAAGCGGCCTCTACCTGCAGACCTACGTTGCCGAATACGACACCCCGGGCGGCGAGCCGATCGGCGCGCTGATCTCCGCCTATGAGTTCGACGCCTCCGCGCAGGATATCGCGCTGCTGCGCAATATTTCCAAGGTGTCCGCCGCGGCGCACATGCCGTTTATCGGCTCCGCCGGGCCGAAGTTTTTCCTGAAAGACAACATGGAAGACGTCGCCGCCATTAAGGATATCGGCAACTACTTTGACCGCGCCGAATACCTCAAATGGAAAGCCTTCCGCGAAACCGATGACGCCCGCTATATCGGCCTGGTGATGCCGCGCGTGCTGGGCCGCCTGCCGTATGGCCCGGACACCGTGCCGGTGCGCAGCTTTAACTATGTGGAAGAGGTCAAAGGCCCGGACCACGATAAATACCTGTGGACCAACGCCTCCTTCGCGTTCGCCGCCAATATGGTGCGCAGCTTTATCAACAACGGCTGGTGCGTGCAGATCCGCGGCCCGCAGGCGGGCGGCGCGGTGCAGGACCTGCCGATCCATCTCTACGATCTCGGCACCGGCAACCAGGTGAAAATCCCGTCGGAAGTGATGATCCCGGAAACCCGTGAGTTTGAGTTCGCCAACCTGGGCTTTATCCCGCTGTCGTACTACAAAAACCGCGACTATGCGTGCTTCTTCTCCGCCAACTCCGCCCAGAAGCCGGCGCTGTACGACACCGCGGACGCTACCGCCAACAGCCGCATCAACGCACGTCTGCCGTATATCTTCCTGCTGTCGCGCATCGCGCACTACCTGAAGCTGATCCAGCGCGAAAACATCGGCACCACCAAGGATCGCCGCCTGCTGGAGCTGGAGCTGAACACCTGGGTACGCAGCCTGGTGACCGAAATGACCGACCCGGGCGACGAGCTGCAGGCCTCGCACCCGCTGCGCGACGCCAGGGTGGCGGTGGAAGATATCGAAGACAACCCGGGCTTCTTCCGCGTGAAGCTGTATGCGGTGCCGCACTTCCAGGTGGAAGGGATGGACGTCAACCTGTCGCTGGTATCCCAGATGCCGAAGGCGAAAGCATAAGGCGGGTTATCGGGGATGAAAATCTATCGTCCGTTGTGGACTGACGGGGCCGTGCTGGCCCCACAGCAGTTCCAGCAGCAGTCTGAATGGAAGCATTTTCCAGGGCGGGAGTCTCTTCCCTCAACTCACCTTTCCCGTGGGGAGTTGAGCGTGTTGAACTGGATAATCAACATCTGGCGTCGGGGCGCATTCAGGCACAGTTTCTGCGTCTGTGGCTGCCCGACGGTACGCTGGTTGACACGCAGAACAGCGATTTGCCGCCTGAGCCGCGTGAAATCCCGTCCCCCGTCAGGGGAAGCACTGAGCGGCTGACGGTCTTTCTGGCTCTGCCGGTGATGCAGCCGGGCATCGTTAACGTTCAGACCGATACCGTGCGGGCCGAGCGCCCGCTGCGTTATCGTGAAGAGTGGGCGGTGGTTCCGGATGCGTTTGGCAAGGAAGAAGAATCGATGGCGGTGGCTAGGTTTAATCTTGCTTTCCGTTTTGACACTGAGAGCAACGATGCCTGGCAGACCTGTGCGGTAGCCCGTTTGCTACCGGACGGAAACGCAGGCTGGCGTCAGGATCCGGACTTTATCCCGCCCATGGCGCTATTTTCGGCAAGCGGCCTGTTGCACGAACGTCTGGTGCTGCTAAATCGTCAGTTGCGTTCTCGTCGTCAGCGCCTGATGGCGATGCGTCGCGAAAGTAATGACCGCATGGCGGACTTCGCGGTTGCCGACGTCTCGTTGTTCTGGTTGCTGAACGCGCTGAATACTCATGCTCGTGTGCTAACCGAGTTTGAACGTTTCCCGGCCCGTCATCCTGAGCAGGTATGGGCGGAGCTGGCACGGCTGGCAGGCAGTATGCTGACGTTTTCACTGGATCGCGATCTGGACGCTATTCCGGGCTATGACCATCAGGCCCCGGAAAACACCTTCCCGCCGCTATTTGAGCTTATTAGTGAGCTGCTTGAAGCCAGCCTGCCGTCCCGCGTTATTGCCGTGGAGATGACTCGCCAGGACGAGCAGACCTGGAAAGCGGTATTGCACGATATTCGTCTGCGTGAAGAAGCCGATTTCTACCTGTCTGTCCGTTCAAATCTGCCGGCCTGGCAAGTGGCTGAGAAGTTTGCCGATATGGCCCTGGCCGGAACTCCGGATGATGTAGGTCAGATTTCCGGCGTAGCAATGGAAGGCATTGGACTAATCCCTCTCAGCCGTGTCCCTGCGGCATTGCCGGTGCGTCTGGAAAATCAGTACTTCGTGCTGGATATGGAGAGCCGTGCAGCGCATGACATGCTGGAGCAGGGGGTATGCCTGTTCTACGTGCCGTCATTGTTGGGCGAGCTTGAACTTGAACTGTTTGCGGTACTGCGCTCATGAGAAAGGATATCGATATTGACAGCCTGATGGCGGATACCTGGCTTACCGTGGCGCAGCTGCGTCACGGCGCCAAGGCGCCGAACGGGCAGGCGCTGTATAAAAATTGCTGTGCACAGGTGGAAAGCGTGCGTGAAGCGCTGGAACGAGCCGGTTATGACAGTGAGAGCATCACACATATTTCTTATGCGCAGTGTGCTCTGCTGGATGAAGCGGTGATGAACCGTAAGCCCGTGTCTGCAGATGAATACGTGAATTCGCCGGACTCTGAATCTGAGGCTCTACAGAAAACCGACATGGACGAAGGCATCAAAGCCTGGCGTGCCGCACCGCTGCAGGCCCGTTACTTTGGCTCGCTGCGTGCAGGTGGTGCATTGTATGACCGCATCGCGGAAGTGCTGCGTCAGCCGTCTCCGGTTCCTGCGGTGCTGACCTGCTACCAGCGTGTTCTTGCATTGGGATTTCAGGGGCAGTTTAGCCTCTCCGGCGTCGGACAATCGCAGCGAGACGAAGTAATTGCCGCCCTGAACGAGCGTGTCCCACGACTGGAGACGGGGAGCGATCTGGTTGTACAGAAAACAGGTAAGCGGCGCTACAACATTCTGCGTTCAGTGTGGTTCTGGATCGTTATGGCCGTGGTGTTCACGGCGCTGGTTTGGACAGGTGGCCACCTGTGGTTGCAACACCTTCTGCACCAGCAATTACCGGAGCTGCGCTGATGCGAAAGTCTGCGCTGATATGGGCTGCATTACCGGTGCTGATTTGTCTGGCGGCTGCGCTCTGGGTTATGTGGGGATTTCTGAATGTCTCCGTGCTGGTTAAAAGCGTGCTGACGTTGGCTGGCTTCATGGTGGCGCTGCTGCTGATGCATCGCCGCTATCGCCGTCAGCAGCCTGTTGGCCAGCATGTTGATGAGGATGGTTACCCGCCAGCTGGTTTTACCGGCCCAGTTTTACTGGTATGCGGCGATATCAACGATCGCCTGTTTGCGGATGGTGGATGTCGCACCACGGCGCAGGGCTGCTATCTGAAAGTGGGGTCAACGGATCGGTTAAGCAAATTTGCTGACCGCTTGCTGGTGCGTGAACCTCGCATGGCCGGACAACTGGTCGTCATGTTCCGCTGTCTGCCGGACTTGCACGAAGATGAAGGGCTGTTGCGTGCTTCTCTGAAGGTGCTGCGCCAACAGGTGAAGCAGATGAAGAATCTTTCCGGCTATTTGCCTCCTGTCGTGCTGGCTGGAGAGTTTTCCGGGCCGGAAACGCCGTGGATTATGATTCGGGGCAAAACGCCGTTGGTCTGCCCGACGGATGAGCCTGCGCTGACGCTGGAGGAGTGGCGTGCCCTGCCTGAAAACGTAACGCGTTTACCATATCTGTCCCATGCAATGAACCTGCTGCAGCAGGTGGTGATGGAGGAACTGAAGAAAGCAGACCGTCTGTATCCGGCCGTCTCGCCGTTTGCGGTGGTTGTTCGTAGCGGCGCAGTTCGAACTCAGACGGAAGCCGTCTGGCCGCAGTGGCTGTTCCGCCATTCGACATTGTTACCTCCGACAGCGACCGCAACGTATCCGGCGCAGTGGCATTTTGCCGACCCGGTACTGCCGGTGCTTGCTCCTTATGCCATGCCGCTTCAGGGCGGAAAAACCGGGCGTTGGGTGGTGATCTCCCTATTGCTTTGCATCATCAGCGCGCTGGGCTTGTCCGTACTGCACAACCAGTCTCTTATCGGGCGGATTGCCTCCGATCTGCAGCGTTGGTACGCCATTCCGATGACGCTCTACGCGCCGAAAGCGCAGTCCCTGCATGCCCTGCAACAGGATGCCTTGCTGTTGGAACGCTGGCAGCGCCAGGGCGAGCCGCAGCGTTACGGCCTGGGGCTTTATCCGGGCGAGCGGTTGTGGCTGAGCGTACAGCAGGCGATTGATACTTATATTCCACCGCCGCCGCCACCGCCGCCAGAAGTCAAACCGCAGGCGCCGGCGCCGAAAATTGTCCGCCTCGACAGCATGTCGCTGTTTGACTCCGGCAAGGCGGAGCTGAAAGCCGGCTCGACCAAAATGCTGGTCAATTCGCTGGTGGGCATCAAGGCCAAACCGGGCTGGCTGATTGTGGTCAGCGGCCATACCGACAACACCGGCAAGGCGCAGCTGAATCAGCGGCTGTCGCTGCAGCGCGCCGAGGCGGTACGCAACTGGATGCGCGATACCGGCGACGTGCCGGAAAGCTGTTTTGCGGTGCAGGGCTACGGCGCAAGCCGCCCTGTCGCCGACAACGATACGTCGGAAGGCCGTGCGCTTAACCGACGCGTCGAAATCAGTCTGGTACCGCAGGCGGACGCCTGCCGGCTGCCGGACGCAACCCCGCCGTCATCATTGGAAGGTGACGGCGTTGATAACAACGAGTGGAGAAAATGAAATGGCAATTCCTGTTTATCTTTGGCTGAAAGACGACGGCGGCGCGGACATCAAAGGGTCGGTGGACGTTCAGGATCGCGACGGCAGCATCGAAGTGGTGGCGCAGGAACATAACCTGTACATCCCGACCGATAACAACACCGGCAAGTTGACCGGCACCCGTATCCATACGCCGTTCCTGTTTACCAAGGAGATCGATGCCTCCAGCCCGTACCTGTACAAGGCGGTCACCACCGGCCAGACCCTGAAGTCGGCGGAGTTCAAATGGTACCGCATTAACGATGCCGGTCAGGAAGTGGAGTACTTCAACACCAAACTGGAGAACGTGAAGGTGGTGAAAGTGAATCCGCTGATGCACGACATCAAGGATCCGTCGTTTGAAAAGCATAACCACCTCGAGCAGATCGAGCTGCGTTACGAAAAAATCACCTGGACCTACAAAGACGGCAACATCATTCATTCCGACTCTTGGAACGAACGCGCTACTGCGTAATGCCCCGTCATACTTCGCGCCGCAGATACGTTGGCTGCGACACGAATGATTGAGGCTAACAACCTGTGCGGACAGGTCCCCTGTCCGCTTTTTTTCCTGAGCATCCGGCATCCGGGTGTTCAGCAAAGAGATCACAATCCGGCAATCTGACCTGATGCGCTTTGGTACACAGTGATGGGCGGTAGCGTGCCCGGGAGAACCGATTAATCAAGAGAGAATTATGGAAAATTCAGCTGTCCTGTTACGCCGCCTTAATCCTTCAATACGGTCGACCTGCTTACAGCCACTTACCCTGGGATGGAGTGAAGAAGGGATTGCGCTGATGTTTGGGGACAGATAAGAAATAAAGAGTCTACACATTAAAAATGTGTGTTTAAAAAGGGAAATTAAAAAATGTTCAAAAAAATGGTTTTATTAACGTCAGTTGTTGTGTTTTCTGGTTCGGTAAATGCCGGGTTATTTGATTCTAACGATTTCAAATGTGGCAGGAATGATACTGTTAAAGCGCTTACTGATTATATAAAAAACGATGCTTCGGGTATGTTGCAAAGTGACTATCTTACAAAATCAAATTTTTATTATGATAAGCCTGTTTCAGTTTATCAGAGTATGCTGGACAGCATGGAAGTGACAATTGCAAATGTATCAACATCTGGTAAAGGTAGTCATGATCTAAATTGCAGTGCAACTATTTCAATGAAAATCCCGAAAGACACGCTGGATGTGGTAAATAAAATCCCTAATTACTTACATTATATCACTGGCGGATATGGAAAGATAAATAATAATGGCGTAATTTGGAATGGCGTTGCCTATAGTGCAAAACTTGCTGATAATAATAAGGATGTTATTTTTAGCAACTTCAGCAGAACTGATGCTTCTGCTGCTTTATTCAATATGAGCGTGCTCGCTGTAAACAAAGAACAGATTATTAGTGCTCTCTCGCAGAATGCGCTGAGTTCAGCACGCTCTGCTTATGTAAACGCCGATCGTGAGTTGAATGCTGTATGGAAGGAATTACCCGACTCAGCACGGAATTCACTGAAAAAAGAGCAAGTGGTCTGGGTTAATAATAAAGTGGCTAAATGTGGAAAGCTTCCAGATGGCGAGTCAGAGAAAGATAATGTACAGCGGTGGGTTGATATTTATCAGTGTCAGACAAAAATGACTAATGAAAGGATCACCTATTTAACTGGTAATGATAACTAACTATCAAGTTTTTTATTTCTCCAGAGAGTGAGTGATAAATGAGAAAGTGCGGGAGAGAGGATTAAAGTATGAGTGATTCTGTGATTGCCTTGGCAAAGGAAAAAATCAACCAACTTCTGGGAATGTCCCGCTATAAGCTGGACGTTCACGAGTGCCCGCACTTTCTGGATGTCTTCAGTTTCAGATCGGAAGAAAAGCTCAGTGCACCGTGGCACTACACCGTCAAAGTAACCTGTTCCGAAAGTGATATTTCCAGCGACGACATGCTGCTCAAACCGGCATCGTTCACGTTCCAGGTTCCGCTGTATAACGGTATGCCCGCCACACCTGTGCGTACCGTTTATGGCGTGGTTCAGACATTTCAGCGCCTCTCTACTTCTGCCGATGAAACCCGGTACTCGCTGACGATTGTGCCGCGCATCGCGCTGATGCAACACACAAAGCGCAGTGAGATTTACCTCAATCAGTCCGTTGTGGAAGTGGTGGAGCAGATCCTGCGCTCCCACGGGCTGGCAGGCGATGATTTTGAATTCCGTCTGTCGCAGAGTTATCCGGTACGTGAACTGCTCACCCAGTGGCGTGAGACTGACCTCGAATTTGTGCAGCGCCTGCTTGCCGAAGTGGGTATCTTCTGGCGCTTTGAAATGGATGGACGTCTCGAAAAGGATGTGGTGATTTTCCAGGACAGCCTGGAGCACTATCAGTTTGGCGTGGTTCTGCCGTTGATCCCGCCGTCACGCACCAGCGATAACGGGCAGCTCAGCGTCTGGGATATAAAAAAACGGTCATCAGGTGGTGTCAGAACGTGTCGCCAACCGCGATTACAACTACCGCGAGGCGCTGAAGCCGCAGGACAGCTCCGCGTCTGTCAGCACCACGGATGGCATCACGACGGGCGAGGTGTATCACTACGCAGAACCTTTCCTGAGCGGAGGCGATGCCGCAACTCCGGAGAGCGGGGCGTACTATGCCCGCCTGCGCCATGAACGCATTCTGAATGCGCAGCAGGCGGTCACGGGGAAAACAACCAGCCCCGTGCTGTCACCGGGGGAGGTGCTTGAACCGCAGGGCTCGCTTCCTGCCAGCCTGAAAAACGGCATCGTTATCACCGGTGTGCAGAGCAGTGGTTCGCGTAAGCAAAGCTTTAAGATGACCTTTACCGGGATCCCTTACAGTGAAGCCGTGTGCTATCGTCCGCCGTTACATCATCGCCCGGTGATTGCCGGTACCTTACCTGCACGCGTGGAAAGCACTGAGAAAGGTGATACCTATGCCTGGCTGGACAATCAGGGCCGCTACCGCACGAGGCTGGACTTCGACCGCAGCGACAGCGAGCAGGGCTACGCCTATTTGTGGCTGCGTCTAGCGAAGCCGTATGCTGGAGACAATTACGGCTTTCATGCGCCGCTGCTCGACGGTACCGAAGTCTCGGTGATGTTTGATGCGGGGGATCCTGACCGTCCGTATATCGCCCATGCCCAGCACGATTCAGAACACCCGGACCACGTCACTGACGATAACCATACGCGCAACGTCCTGCGAACCCCGGCGAACAATAAACTCCGTATGGAGGATAAGCGCCAGGAAGAGCACATCAAGCTCGCGACGGAGTTTGGCAAGACCCAGCTCAATCTCGGCCATCTGGTTGATGCGCAACGTGAAAAGCGCGGTACGGGTTTTGAACTGCGCAGCGATGAGTTTGGCGCCGTGCGCGCTGCCCGCGGTGTTTACCTGACAGCCGATGCGCAGGCTAAAGGCCAGGGAGAGGTACTGGAGATGAACCCGGCTGTCAGCCGGATAACCCAGGCCAACAGCGAGATGCAGGCACTGAACGGGGCTGCCGAACAGGCGAAAGCCCTGACCAGTGATATTCAGGCGCAGAACAACCTCCTGCGGAACCGCCTGAAAGATTTGCAGTCCGCCGTAGTGCTGGCTTCTGCCCCTCAGGGCATTGCCCTTACCTCTGGGGAACACCTGCAGCTGACCAGCGCAAAAAACACCATGATAACCGCAGGGCAGCATGTTGATATCGGGCAATGAAGAATGTCACGGTCAGCGCGGAGCAGTCTCTGGGGCTGTTTGCCCATAAAGCCGGGGCGAAGGTCATCGCCAACCAGGGCAGCGTAGAAGTTCGCGCCCAGCACAGCCGGCTTGAGATGAGTGCCGACCAGCAGTTCACCGTCACCAGCAGCAAAGATGAAATCACCATCAGCACCCCGAAAACCCTGACGCTGAACGGCGGCGGTTCGTATCTGAAGCTGAGTGAAAGCGGGATTGAACACGGGACGAACGGGGATTTTATTACCAAAGCGGCGCGCTATCAGGTGCCGATGGCGGGAGCCAATATGCAGTGCGAGCCGCCCGTTTTCGATAAAACCACGCTTGAACTTGTGCCGACTGAATCAAATGGTGTGATGTCACGCTAAGGAATGCATGAATGAAAACCTGTTTCCCTTCCCGTAAGAAAAACGGAGAGAACTACGCCACGCTGGATGAAATGATGGCTCTGATCGGCCAGGAACCCCATGGCTCCTGGCTGGCGGGCACCAATAACATGTGGCATGGCGGGATCCATATCTCGGAGATATCAGCCCCGGGTTCTGTCCTTAAACCGAACATGGCGGAGACAGCGGTTCCGCTGCAGTGCATGGCGGACGGTGAGGTGGTGGCCTGGCGTCTGAACAAGGATTACCAGAGGAGCACCTATCTCGATCAGCCCGTGCAATATACGACGACGTTTGTGCTGGTGAAGTCAACCTGCCTGCCGGATAAGAGCAAGGAGCAAACGCAGCTGGATTTTTATTCGCTCTATATGGGCTGGCGCCGCTGTCTGCGTTTGAGAAACGCAAATGCATGGTTGCCCAAAAAGAGGTGACTAAAAGGGAAGTTGGCAAGTACGAAAGCAGCCGACAATCAGGGGATACCCCCCATGCGCCTAAGGCTATAGGACGGCTCCCAAAGGGAGCGCGGCTCCTTATCCTGGAAGAGACAGAGTTCCTGAATAAGCCTGTTTCGCCGAAGACGCGTCCGGGCACGACCGAGCTACAGCCGTTTGGGTTGGCACAGGCGTTTGACAAGAACGGCAAGCTGACAGAGGAAAAGTTCTGGGTCACTCTGCTGCCGGGATATATGACGGAGGAGGGTGAGCAGTATGCGCACCTGCCGTTCTGGATGCAGAAAGCGGTTGAACAGGGCATCTTTGATGCCGTGACGAAACCCGCGACAGCGCTGAAAATCAGCGCGGGTGATGCCATCGGTTTTCTGGGTGAAGACATCGCCCCGATGGGCAAGGCAAAAACCAGCCGCAGCACGTATGCCCATATCGAGGTGCTCAGTGCCGACAGCCGCATGCCGGCGTTTCTTGATAATCCGGGAAAGGTGACGGCGGGACGCAAATACATTCGTGTCCATCCGACTGCGGAAACTTTACACGCTCTCCGGCAGCACGTTTAGCAATACGGGCAATCCGGTCGAAAAGGATAGGCATATCATCCTGCCGGTGGATAAATGCAACCCGAAAGAAGAGCGGCGGCAAGAGCTGGTATCAGGTCGGGCAGAGCTACTGGCTGAGCCAGGATGACGTGGATCTGATCGGATCAGTACAACCTGAAGGAACTGGGGTTCACGGCGCTGGCGGAAGAAACCACGCCTGATATGTCGGCCTCGCTGCAAGAGGGCTGGATGAAGTCCGGGCTCGGGCGGCTTGCCGAGCAGGTGAGGCCCGAACGCGGTATCCGGGAGCAGCAGATGTCGTCCTTTTATAAAGGGATGCTCGAGAAGATGGATACCGACAAGGACGGGCAACTGTCGGAGAGAGAGCTGTTTTGCCGCGCTGCAGCATCCGGAAATGGGTGTTCGCGACATCGTTGCCCGGATGATTGTAAAGCATCAAAGCGAGTGGTTTGGCGGCAGCAGCCATCAAAAATGGACGGCGTTTTTCCAGAACTACGATACCTTGCGCATCGGCTTTGTGAAGAAGTGGCTGGACGATATGGAGTGGATGAGCCAGGTGGAGCCGTTTAGTTCGGGTCAGGCGGTATGGCATATGCATCCGGTGGTGTTTTTGGATGCTATCGGGGTAACAAGCCAGATCCGCATTACAGTTGATATGCTGTACAAAGTATTTGAAGGGTTACGTTCTCCAGCTAAAAAAGAATTTTTGCAACAATTCGCTGATGAAATAAATAATAATGTGGAAAATTACAAACTAGATACTCTTCAACGTGTTAATCATTTCTTTGCTCAAGTGAGAGAGGAAATGGGAGGGACTGCCAGTCCTATAGAAGGGCTAAACTATAGCGAAGAGGGCTTGAAAGTGAATTTCAAATACTTTAGAAAACACCCGGATGAAGCAAGGAAATATTCCTATAAGAAAACCGGAGACAAGATAACAACCCGCGCTGATGAAACTGCAATTGCTAATCGTGTATATGCAAACCGGCTCGGGAATGGGAATGTGGCATCCGGTGATGGTAGTAAGTATCGTGGGAGAGGCGGAGTACATCTGACAGGTAAAGTAAACTATAAAGGTTTTTCTAGTTATTATAAAAAACAATGGGGTGATGGTGTTGATTTTATTGAAAAACCTTATTTGCTAGAGAGGCCTGTTTACTGTGTTCGAGCTGCTGTATATTTTTGGCTTCGTGAAAACTTGTATGCAATAGCAGATGTCGGTAGTGCTGGCGCGATTGTAGATAAGATAACGGCTAAGGTAAATCTACATACAGATAGTTATGAAAAAAGACGCAAGCATTTTGAAAATATAATGAATAAAAAAATGTTTGTGGAGGGTTTTTAATGAAGAAGCAAAGGATAAGTAAGATGAGTTTAAGTGATCTCATGGTTTTATTTATTTTTTCTTGGGGTGTGGGGTGTGGCTACAGTGAAGCGAGGGAAAGTTGGTATGTAGTAGATAACTATACAGGGACTATCGGGAAATACCCAGTACATTTATCTATTCAATCATATGCATTTGGTAGTGACGTTAATATTGAAGGCAGTTATTATTACGATCATCATAATTCACCGATAGTGTTGTTTGGAAAGGAAAAGGATGGTGATATTGTATTGTGTGAGATATTTAGCAAGGAAGATTTTGAAAAGTATATCGTGTCTGGTGATAAATACAACGCTACAGAATGTCCTTTTAGAATAACAAAACATGGTCAGGTTTTGAAAGGTGAGTGGAAAAATAAAAATGTCAAATTAGATATTGTACTCTCTAAATTTTCCTCCATGAATGAATCTAATATAACGAGTAAAAATGGTGAGCTAGATGTACCATTTTGGGGGCAGACAGACAAGCATAGTTTCATTGGGGTTTATGAGAAAGATAAAGATGGGGTAGTGATCAATAAAATAAAAGTTATAAGCAAAGAGAATGGTCATGTAGTTCAGATTATAAATATTCAAGATAAACGTTGTGATTTTGGATTCCACATGACACCAATTTATCAAAACATGGAAAAGTTTAGTAATTCTTCAATATTATTAAATTGCAATAGTACAAATTCAGAAATCGAAATTGAGTATGTTTTTGTAAATGGGAAGTATGTAAAAAAAGGATGCCGAATAACAGGTTGAGTTTGCTCTGAAATAGGCTGAAATATACAGTCGCATGGAGGAAGTGTTAGAACAACGCTCCTGCGGAACCGCCTGAAAGATTTGCAGTCCGCCGTAGTGCTGGCTTCTGCCCCTCAGGGCATTGCCCTTACATCCGGGGAGCACCTGCACCTGATCAGCGCAAAAAACACCATGATATTTGAACTGATATATCCCTTATACGTTGCTAGAGCAAAGGCTAATTATGCCAAGAAAATAGTTGGTGTTTCCAATGTTTTACCATGGGATAGTTTAGAACAGAAAGTAAAAGATGTTTTGGTTGACTTTGTGTATCAAGGTTTTAGTGGGGAAAGGCCTATGCGTTCAGGTATGAACAATAGTCGGCAGGAAATGATTTCATACATTGAGAGTAATTCTGTAATATCAAGTTGTGAAGATGGTCGTCATAGGGAAAAATACTTAATAGGGAAATTATTGTGGTTTTAAATAAAATAGTTGTTTTTTGTTTTTTTAGTTTTATATCATCTGTGTCTTTTGCTAATGATGAGTGCTCATCAATTAAATCGACTGATGGGGTTGATTCATGTTATGTACAAATGAAAAATGAGGCAGAGAAAAAATTTAAATGATGAATACAGAGCATTGAAAGGCAGGGTTTCTGATACTTACTCCACAGATAAAGTAATGGAAAAAACATATTCAGAAAAACTTCGGTCTGCTCAGCATAATTGGTTAAAATATAGAGACGCACAATGCTCGATGGAAGCACTTTTTGCCGAACCTGGTTCTTCAGCAAATGCTTCGTTAGTGAATAAATGCATGGCAAGAATCGATGCACAAAGAATTGAAGAGATGAAGGCTCTCCCATATTAATATTTAAGTATAGGTTTATGCATCAAAGCTTAAATTATGAGGTAAAGAATTACTCGGGAAAATGGCTGGATGACATGTCATGGATGAGAATGTTGAACTTTTCAGCAAAGGTGGCCCAGTGGTGAAAGTTTTTTAAAGTTCGGATACCGGTATTTAAAGAAGGATACAGAATAACAGGTCGCGTTTACTCTGAAACAGGCTGAAACCTCCAGTCTCATGAAGGAAGTGCGCAGAACAACCTCCTGCGGAACCGCCTGAAAGATTTGCAGTCCGCCGTAGTACTGGCTTCTGCCCCTCAGGGCATTGCCCTTACCTCCGGGGAGCACCTGCAGCTGGCCAGCGCAAAAAACACCATGATAACCGCAGGGCAGCATGTCGATACAGACCTGTAGAACGGGTTTATCTGATGCATTACTCGTGGAAAATAGTCAAGGAAGGTATGAATCCATCTGCTGTACCTGCTAAAGAAGGGGTGAATATAGATTGGTCTCATAGGGGGAATCGCGCTGATGCAGTTGCTGCTGCCCGAGATATGGTAAATGCTTATCACATAGTCTATGGACCAGTGTTAACCTCACGGCACACTCAGAGACGTGCAATCGACATGACAATCACTGGAATTATAAATAAATCGGTGAAAAATGCTGCTGGTGTGGATGTATTAGTGAAATCTCAATCTGTATTACATGAGGTCGGGGCATCATATGGTGTTCTTAAGTTGCTTTCGGATCCTCCACATTGGTCTGATGATGGCCACTAATCATGGTGATATATGTACAAATGTATAAAGATACTTTTCTTATGGTTATTTTTTCCTTATATGGCTTATGCCGATGGAATCATCACACCATTATCCATAGCTATTGTGTCTTCAGAAAATTCAGAAATGCAGATTTCAACAACTAAAGGTACTTTGTACGAGGATAATGTATTAATTTGTTTCACTGAAAAAGAAACTTGCGCCGTTTATCGAGGAAGTGACTTTTCAAGTATTATGCCTAATGATTCTGTAGAAGATGTTGCGACAGGGAAAAAATATATACATATTCCCTTCGTACTCCTGAAAGTCATAAATTTAAGACGGGAATTAGTGTGGCCTTTATATTTCATGGCGACAGCATTGAAGTTAGAGATGTTAATTTTAATGATCACCGTGGCCTTGTAATAAAAAACAATAAAATCAAAGAGGTTGTGTCATATTGTACAAGTTCTGAGGGAGTGCACGTTATGTCAAAATATGGTGGTGTCCATATCTACTATTCTCTTGGTTATGCGGTTGAGACTAATTGTTCTGAAGAGGTGTATAAGTGAAGGGTAAATTTGGATATGGTGTGTGCATTACTATTATTTTAAGCTGTGTTGCTTTTTTTACGTCAGCGAGTGATATTCCTGTTGGAACTTATTCATACACTCAACAAGGCGAGGAGATGATCGATGGGCAGATAGCAAGCATTACCTGGAATATTACAATTAAGGATGACGAAAATGCAGTTGTTACTGTGTCATCATGGCATGCCCCGTTTACCTGTGATGGTAAATATATTGTTTCACATGAAGGTAAGAAATTAGCGCTCAGCTGGTCCAGTAATGATAATCTGGATACTGAGTGTGATATGCCATCACCGCAAATTTTCCTGAAAAAATCCCCGATCGGGAAAGTCTTGGTTCACAGTAAATTATTCATTTGGGATCCCAATGGTTGGAAAAACACCCGTGTTATTCGTTAGTTAATTGAAGGCAGAATTCAAGGATGGCTATAAAACCTCTCACCTGTTGATGCTTAATGTGAAAAATGTTTGAACTGCGTAGCGATGAGTTTGGTGCCGTGCGTGCTATCTGTGGTGTTTACCTGACAGCCGATGTGCAGGCCAAGGTCCAGGGAGAGGTACTGGAGAGGATATCTGTAATGAAAAAAATTATTGTAATGCTATACGCTGTTTTGGTGTTTCCCTTCGCGGTTAGTGCATACTCAATAGGTGAGGATGATAATTATTTAAAAGTAAAAGATAGATATTCAAAGGCTGATGCGGAGTTAATTTCTATATATAAAAGTAAAATGCG
Organism: Serratia rubidaea; assembly: GCA_901472405.1. Lineage (GTDB taxonomy): Bacteria > Pseudomonadota > Gammaproteobacteria > Enterobacterales > Enterobacteriaceae > Serratia_B > Serratia_B rubidaea. The sequence continues at coordinate 1,806,629 of LR590463.1, forward strand.
GGAATACAAAAGAGAAGGCGCTGGGTTTTATGGGCAAAATGAATCCAGAGATGTTTATTTGAAAAGATCCCAACAAGCATGGATAAAACTTAGAGATGCTGATTGTGACTATGAAACATATGAATCTAAAACTGGAACTGCATTCTCAAGTATATATGAGAAATGTTTGTTGGATAAAACAAATGAACGCATAAAATATTTGAATGAAAATGGCTGATATTTTCCTGATTTACTTATCCGAAGTTAAATTTGGTGTGGTTGGGTTATATCTGAAGTTGATAAAATTATTTATGTTATGAGTATTGGTGTTTTTTAGGGAGGGAAGGAGAATTAAACCAGTCAAGAGCCAGTTTGTGCGTAATAAAAATGATTTTTTAGGGTTGTCTTTGGCTACTGCATCTTTTGCTGCCATTGCAAAAGGAGAACAGTCTATTGGATGTTTTTCATCGGGTAAAACTAATGTGAAACTTGTGCGGTTCGATCAAGATGGCATTAGCTTGGGTTACGTTAAGTATCAGAAATCAAAAAGTAGCTATACCACTGGTTTATGTCAGTGAGGTTTCTGAAGAAAATGAAGAGGGAGTTCCTGAATAGTTAACTACTAAATGGACTGACTTTATAAATGGTAAGATTAGTGGTTATTATAAAGTAATGTCACAAGGTGCCAGGTTCTATCAATTTGAGTATAAATCTATAGCCGATAAGATTACTAGATTTCAAGATGATACCAATGCTTACAATAGTGATGGCACCGATTGTAAGTGGTGATTTTTCTTGATTTTAAATAGCTGGTTGTTTTAAGGATAAATAACCATTGCGCTCTCCAGTTTATTCATTGTCTGCGTAAAGTAGAGTTTTTTGCCTTTATACTATTGAAAAATTGCTCATCGGACATGAAAAGATATGCCATGCCGAATAACAGGTCGTGTTTACTCTGAAGCTGGCTGAAACCTCCACTCGCGTGGAGGAAGTGTGCCGAATAGAACTATTGCCAGAAGTAATTAGCATTGAACATTTTTCTGATTTACCTAAAGGATATAACCATGCAAGGAATCATCCGCATCGGCGATAAAACCACTCACGGCGGCGCAGTCCTGTCAGGTTCCTCCACCATGATTTTCGGTGGCATTGGCGTAGCTCGCAAGGGCGACAAAGTTTCCTGTCCGCAGCAAGGACATGGCCCCACTGTCATCACCGAAGGTAACCCGGACTATCTCGATAACGGGATCCCGGTGGCGTTTCATGGGCACAAATGCGCCTGTGGCTGCACGCTTATAAGCTCTCTGCCTAACGCTATGGTGGGTTAACTATGCCCGTCATTCTGGAAAGGATCCCGGAAAAGAGAGCCAAACCGCCGCGTCCGGTGACCAGGCGCTGGCTGATTTTCGGGGTAGTGGTTCTGGCTGTCGGGATGGGGCTGACGTTTCTGTTCTGGGAGGGCGAGCGTTCCGGCTCCGGGTTCTGGCTTTTTGCCGTTGTGCTGCCGCTGCTGCTTTGGGGAGTCATATTCTCGGCTCGCCGCGCGGGCTACAAATACCAAAGCGTAGGGCAGGATGCGGCGAACCGAAGGATCGAAGCCCGTCACGACCATGATAAAAATCGCGGGCAGCGCTTTGCCTGGTTTGTCGGTGAATATCTGGTGAATGCCCTCGAGCGCCAGCATGTGGCAACGCAAAGCGCAGCACTCGCTAAAACGCCGGTGCTGCAACCCGTGATGCCTCGTGGAGCGGGAAAGCCCGTCAGGCACTCCCGATTAGCTGAAGAAGGAAGCGCGCCTGACGTGTTGAACGGATACCAGTACGAAGTGGTGGAGCATATCAACGTGTTGCTGGATACGTTACCTGAAACTATGACCTGCTACCTGGCGCTGGATTTGGCCGAAGACTTGCCGGATATCTCCCTCAGCTGGTTATCGGGGATTACCCGGCCGGTGATCCACATCCGTGATCTCTCAGGGCTGCGGATCATTGATTACTGGCTTGATTACCACTATGCAAAACCGTCCGCGCTGCTGGTGATCAGCGCACAGCTGAACGATGTTCCTGCGGATGACTCCGGGGAAGCTCTGGCAGTGGTGCTGATGACTAACTGTCGCCTTAATGACACGCCGCTGCTATCAGCCCGAATTCATCGCCCGCAAATTAATCACACCGGTGATATGCGCCATGCGCTGCGCCACGCGATGTTGTGGGCCGGTCTTGGGAAAGACGCACAACTGCGTGGCTGGATAACCGGTGGTCAACTTGCTTCCAGCGATACGCTGAGCACGGCCTGCGACCACTATGCGCCAGAGTTGACGGCGCAACGTTACGTCAATATCGACAGCGTGGCAGGTTTCGCCGGCGTGACGGCAGCCTGGCAGGCTTTAATTCTCGCGGCCCGTCAGTGTATTGCCGACCAAGAAGCACAACTGGTCGTGACCGAATCATCACCAGATTACCGACAGCTCTGCGCTGTCACTCCAGAATAATAATCAGGGATTGTTACCGTTCGTTATGAAAAGACCATCCGCACTCGCATCCATTATTTTCCTGGCGCTCTGTATTACCGGCATAGTCGGCTGTTTTCTCTGGATTTACCCGGAAGAGACTGCCGCTACGGTGCGCGTGGGTCCTTTCAGCCATTCAGGTGTGATCATTTTCTGCCTGGCGCTGACCATCGTCATTCTGGTCGTCGGGTGGTTTGCACAAATGCTGGCGGTGACCGCCGGGGAGAAAGGCGGCGATCAGAATGAGGACGAAAGTCGCGGTGTCGGGGATTCTTCCCAGCCGGAATTAGCTCCCCACACCGATGAGGATACAACGCGCTTTACTTCCGGCCCGCTCATCGACCACCTCCGCCTGCGCTATGGCCGTCGCTGGAAAGCCAAAGTTCGCTTACTGCTGGTGCAGGGGAGCGATGACCACATCGAGAAAGTGGTGCCGGGGCTTAAGCATGACCACTGGCAGGAAAACGACGGTATTATCCTTATTCATGCCGGACTGGCAAAAGCCGCACCTGACCCGGAATTTGTTGGTGTGCTGAATGCGGTTCGTCCTCAGCGCCCGGTGGACGGTATTGTACAGGTGATGGACTGTGCGCAGCTCCCGGATGCCGCTGCACTGGACACGCTGGTTCGCAGCCGCCAGAAAGCCGATTCGCTGTTTGGTTGGCAGGCCCCGGTCTGGCTGTGGTTTATCCGTGAGGAAGCCTGGAGCCAGGAAGGCGAAGGCGTTCCGGCGACAGGTACATTGTTTGGACCGGGGGCAGCACCGGACGCTGCCGTTGAGTCTCTGGCCACGCTTTCTTCTCGTCTAAGCCGTGCGGGCATACCGGTGCTGCTGAGCAATAGCCGTCACGACTGGCTGCTACGGTTATCCGAGCAACTGCGTGGCCGTCTCAAACAACAGCTAACGCCATTGCTGACCGGCCTGATGACCGGCCCGGCGCCTTACCGCCTGCGTGGGGTGATGTTCAGCCCTGCACAGGCTGCGATTGCCACGCTGCCGCATGCACGTCTGAGTTCGCCTGCATGGCAGGCGCTGGAAGAAGACTGTCTTCAGGTCCACGCCCGTAAAATCGGTTTCCACTGGCAGCGAGCTCTGCGCCTGCTGTTGCTGGCATGCGTGCTGCTGTGGGGGCGGGAACGCTGCTTTCGTTGGTGGTTAACCGCGCACAAATTTATCAGGCGCAGGCAACGGCGCGCGTAGCCGCTGATACAAAACAGCCGCTGGCTGAACGCCTGCGTAATCAGCTTGTTCTGCAACAGACCATTGCTCGTCTGCAGGACAGAGAAGCCCATGGTGCGCCGTGGTTCACAAAGTTTGGTCTGAATCAGGATCGCGACACCCTGAACGTCCTCTGGCCGCTGTATGCCCGTAACAACCAGGCATTGATGCGCGACGCGCTGAGGGATGAACTGCATAACCAGCTTACCGCTTATGTCCAATTGCCGCCGGGAAGTGATGCCCGTAGTGCTGCGACACAGCGAGCCTATGGCCTGCTCAAAGGCTATCTGATGCTGGCGCGCCCGGATAAAGCAGATGCCTCCTGGCTTGCTGCCAACATGCTGAAAGCCTGGCCGACACGTGCCGGCGTGCCAGCCAGCGTCTGGCAGACCCAGGCTCCCAAACTGCTCGGGTTCTATGCTCAGAACCTGCCTGCACATCCGGAGTGGAAAATTAAGCCGGATGCAGAGCTGGTCGGCACCGTGCGTCAGATTTTGCTTAAGCAGATCGGACAGCGTAATGCGGAGTCTGGTTTATACCAGGAGATGCTGCAGCGGATCGCCCGCAACTGGCCGGACTTAACGCTGACAGACATGACCGGTGATACCGACGCGTCAACCCTGTTCTCAACTTCCGAAGTGGTGCCGGGCATGTTCACCCGTCAGGCGTGGGAGGAGCAGGTCGAGAACGCCATTGATGAGGTGGCGAAAACCCGCCGTGCGGAAATCGACTGGGTGCTGACGGATAAGACCCATCAGGCTGGCAGCGATATCTCGCCGGAAGCGCTGAAGCAGCGTCTGACCGAGCGTTACTTTAGCGACTTCGGTAATGCCTGGCTGAATATGGCCAACAGTATTCAGTGGCATGAGGCGGGTTCCTTGTCTGAAGCGATCGCCCAGCTCAACCTGCTGGCGGACGTGCGCCAGTCGCCGCTGGTGGCGCTGATGAACACGCTGGCCTGGCAGGGACAGACCGGGGCCAAAGGCGCAGCGCTGGCGGATTCAATCGTCGATTCAGCGAAGAAGCTGGTGGGCCGTAAAAAGAATGCGCAGCAGTTTATCGAGCAAGCGCGGGGGCCAAAAGGGCCGCTGGATAGCGTGTTCGGGCCACTCAATGGCCTGATGGCCGGGAAAGATGGCACCGGCTCAAATGGTAATCTCAGCTTCCAGTCCTGGCTGGCGCGCGTGACGCAGGTTCGCCTTAAACTCCAGCAGGTGACCAGCGCGCCGGATCCGCAGGCGATGGCGCAGATGCTGGCGCAAACGGTGTTCCAGGGCAAAGCCATCGATCTGACGGATACCCGCGATTACGGCAGCCTGGCGGCGGCAAGTCTTGGGCAGGAGTGGAACGGTTTTGGTCAGGCGCTGTTTGTACAGCCGCTTGATCTGGCATGGCGTCAGGTGTTGGCCCCGGCGGCAGGCAGCCTGAACACCCGCTGGCAGAGTACAATTGTCGCCCAGTGGAACACGGCGTTTGCCGGGCGTTATCCGTTTAAGGCCACGGGAAGCGACGCCTCACTGCCATTGCTGGCGCAGTTCCTGCGTGGTGATTCCGGCCGTATCGCGGCATTCCTCAAAACCAACCTTGGCGGGATCCTGCACCAGGAAGGTAGTCGCTGGGTGGTCAATCCCTCTGTAAGTCAGGGCATGACCGTTAATCCGGCGTTCCTTACGGCTGTCAACCAACTGGCGGATATCGCTGACATTATCTTTGCACAGGGTGATGCGGGCGTTCATTTTGAACTGATGGCGCGTCCTTCACGGGATGTTGCGCGCATGCAGCTGACGCTGGACGGCCAGAGTCTGGACTACTTCAACCAGATGGAAAGCTGGCAGAGTTTTACCTGGCCGGAAACACCTACTATCCCGGCGTGGATCTTAGCTGGAGAAGTGTGAATACGGAAATGCGCCTGTATGAACACCATCAGGGGAATTGGGGGCTTTATTCGTCTGCTCGATAAGGCGCTGATTACCCCGCTCGACAGCAGCCGCACTCAGCTGGTGTGGATCACCCCGGATGGTAACCCGCTGAAATTTATTATGCGCAGCGAGCTGGGCGATGGTCCGCTGGCGCTGCTGAAACTGCAGGGCTTCCGCTTACCGGATTCTATCTTCTCGGTGAGCGCAGACGCCGTGAATAATACCTTTGCATCCACCGAGGGGAAATAAGATGGCGATGGCAAAAGCACGGCTGGCTCTGCGTGCGTTTGATTTTCTCTTTTTTAACTACCACGACATTCGGGGAAACCGTGCATGGATGATTTAACCCTGCGCTATTACGAAGCAGAGATGCGCTACCTGCGCGAAGCCGGCAAAGAATTTTCCCGCGCCCATCCCGATCGCGCAGCCATGCTCAATCTGGATAAAACCGGCGCCCGCGACCCGTACGTCGAGCGTCTGTTCGAAGGTTTTGCCTTCCTGATGGGGCGTCTGCGTGAAAAGCTTGATGATGACCTGCCTGAGCTGACTGAAGGGCTGGTGAGCCTGCTCTGGCCACACTATATGCGCACCATTCCGTCACTCTCCATCGTGGCGTTTGACCCGGAATGGCAACTGATGAAGCAGGCGGAGATTCTGCCGGAAGGCTTTTCGGTACTGTCACGTCCGGTGGGGCCGGACAAGACCGTATGCCAGTACCGCACGACCCGTGACCTTACCCTGCAGCCAGTTCATCTGGCCGATGCCCGTTTGCAAACTGAGCCTGACGGGCGCGCCGCCATTCGCCTGCGTTTTGAATGCAGCAGCAAGGTGGACTGGGCGAAAAGCGGCATTGATAAAATCGCCCTTTATCTGGATGCTGAAAGCCCGGTGGCATCAGCCCTGCATCTGGCGCTGACCCGTCGGGTGCAGGCGATGTATGTCCGTCATGCAGCGACGCATACTGAGCGTATCCGCTTTGACGGCTGGTGTAAGCCGATGGGCTTTGAAGATAACGAGCGTCTGTGGCCGAAAGGCGATTCTGCATTCAGCGGCTATCAGCTGCTGCTGGAGTATTTCAGCTTCCGCCAGAAGTTTATGTTTGTTGAGCTGCGCGGGCTGGAGTTGGCCGGTCTTAACCAGGATACCACCTGGTTTGAAACCGACATCGTGCTCGATGGCGGCTGGCCGTCCGATATGCCGTTTGAAACAGAAAACTTTCGGCTGCATTGTTCGCCGGTGATTAACCTTTTCACGATGGAGGCTGATCCGCTGACCATCGACCCGCTGGAAAACGAGTACCTGCTGCGCCCGCTGCGTGTGCAGGATGGTCATACAGAAATATACAGCGTCGATAACATTCACGGCGCAGTGAAAAATGGCAAACACCCTTACGTGCCGTTCACCAGTTTCCGCCATCGCGGCGGCATGATGCGCCACGATGCTCCAGAGCGTTATTTCCACACCCGCGTAAAGCGTGGTCCGTCCGGTCTGTATGACACCTGGCTTATCCTCGGGGGGCGGTCGTTTGAGATGGAGCAGCTCTCTGAAAAGCCTGAATCACTTTCCATGCGCATCACCGGCACCAACGGGCAACTGCCCCGCAAGGCGCTGGAAAGCACGCTGCTCGATCGGGTGGTGAAGGCCGGTAAGGCGGCGGTAAAGGTTATTAATCTCACCGCACCGACCCTGCCGCTTTATCCGCCAGCGAACGATCGCTTCCACTGGCGGGTCATGAGTCATCTGGGTTCGAGCTTCCTGAGCATGATGGATAACCCGGACGTGCTGCGCGGCACACTGGCGCTGTATGACTGGACCGATGATGAGATGAACCGCCGCCGTCTGGAAGCCATTGTAGCGGTGAAACACACGCTGGTGCGTCGCTTTGAGCGTGGCTACATGCTGCGCGGTGTGGACATTGAAATTACGCTCAATGCGGATAATTTTGCGGGTGAGGGCGACGTCAATCTGTTTGGTGAGATGCTGCACCGTTTCTTTGCGCTGTATGCCGATGTTCACCTCTTTAATCAGCTCACGTTGGTACTGCAACCGACAGGGAAACGACTGCGATGGAAAGAGAATCACAGCCTGCACGTGCCAGGCTGACCGAACTACTTGGCAGGGATATCTGGCGGGTTAACTTTTACCGCTTCTGCCAGTTGCTTGAACAGGAGAATGCCGGCGCACCATTATTGGGTACCGGTGAGAAACCCGCTGACGATCCGGTGCGCTTTCGCCCGTGGCCGGGGATGGGATTCCCTGCCAGTGAGCTGCGCGCTGTTGAAACGGACGAAGACCACCCTGAGCTGCCGCCCTCGGTTCGCACAACGTTCCTCGGAATGTACGGTGTGGATTCGCCGCTCCCGACCGCTTATCTGGACGATATCGCCCAGCGGCGGGAAGGTTCTGAAGCGACAGCGGCCTTTCTCGATATCTTCAGCCATCGAATCACTACGCAGTACTACCGTATCTGGCGTAAATACGCTTACCCGGCGACGTTTGAAGCGGGAGGGACGGATGAAACGTCACAATGTCTGCTGGGACTGGTGGGGCTGGGGATCCCCGGTACGGCTGAAAATATCGCAACCCCGGTTTCCCGTTTTCTGGCGCTGCTCGGTACGATGCGCCTGCCGACCCGCAATGCCGAAGGTATTCGCCGGCTGGTTAGCCTGTTGGCCCCGGACACTACCGCGACCATCATCAGCCCGGATCCGGTAAAAGTACAGGTGGCGCAGCGCAGTGGGCTGGGGAAAGAAAACCGGGTGGCCCTGTCACAGCGCGCCACGCTCGGTAAAACCGGCAAAGAAGCCTGTAGCCGTATTCTGTTGATGCTGGCGACCAACAATCCGAGCGAGACTGAAGGCTGGCTCCCCGGTGGCCAGTTGCACACCGATCTGATGGTGCTGCTGCGGGTGTATCTGGGTTATCGCTCGGATGTGCGTCTGCGTCTGACAGTTCCCGTAAGCGTACTGCCGGAGCCGCGTCTTGGGCAAAAACGCCGCATCCAGCTTGGGCGTACCGGCATTCTGGGGCTGAAAAATGACCGGCCCGCCAAGTACAGCCATTTGACCGTCAGCCTGGGGTGCTACGAAGGGCTGGAGTGCGAGCCGCTGCGTCCGGCACAGGACGGCGGTTACCGCTTCGACTAATTCTGCTGTTTATTCTGAAAGGAATCCCTGAATGACATCTGTTTCCCTGCGACAGGTTGCTCTGCTCGCGCTCTGCGGTTTGCTGGCCGGTTGCGGCCTGAGCCAGACCGTCTCCGACGGTGCGGTCAGCATGACCAAATCCATCTTCTACAAAAAAATTAAGGTGCTGCACCTCGATTTTGAACCGCGCTCGGCAGCCAATGCGGATGAAGCGCAGACGCCGCTGGCGACCATGGTGCGTATCTATCAGCTCAAGGATCGTCAGAAGGTGGATGCTGCCGACTACCAGGCGCTGCTGCGGAATGCCGACAGCGTGCTCAAAGAAGATAGGGTGGCGAGCAAGTCTTTGCTGGTAATGCCCAAAGGCAGCATGATGCTCAATATGCCGATGGATGAAGAAGCGCAATATGTAGCGGTTATCGGGCTGTTCAATCGCCCGGATATGAAAGATAACGCCTGGCGGCTGGTGCTGAGTCGCGATGAGCTGGATCCGGATAAGCCGCGCACCATCGAACTGGGCAATGGCTTCCTGACCCTGGTCCCGGTTAAGGAGTGACGACAATGGCAATGGATAACTGGCTGGCGCTGTTCGACGGACAGGCTCGTTACCAGCTTGAGATCAACGACAGCCGGGTAAAACCGGACGTACTGAATTTTTACGGGCGTGAAGCCCTGAGCACGGCGTCTGCCTGGCGCATCGAGTTCACCACGCCGCAGGACGATGTGGCGGCAGAAGATGTCCTGTTGAAATACGCTACGCTGCGCATGAGCAGCGGGCGGGAAGTTCACGGCGTGATTACGGCGTTTGCATGGCTGGGGGTCGACCGCGGATCAGACGCACTACAGCGTGACGCTCTCATCCCGCCTGGCGCTGCTCTCTTATACCCGGCGCTGTGCGGTGTACCAGAACCTTTCCGTGCCGGAGCTGGTGGAGGAGGTGCTGCGCAGGCATGGTCTGGAAGGTTCAGACTTTGCGTTCCGCCTGGAACGTACCTACCCACAGCGTGAGCTCATTACCCAGTGGCGGGAAAGCGACCTGCAGTTTATCCAGCGCATTCTTTCCGAGGTGGGGATCTGGTTCTGCAGCGGGGTGAACGATGTCACCGGGCTGGATACGGTGACCTTTGCCGACAGTCAGCAGTTCTATCAGTTTGGTCAACATCTGCCCTACCAGGAGCCGTCTGCGCTGTATGACGGTGCCACTGAGTCCGTATGGGGGCTGCGCACCTGGCACAACACGGTGACCGGGCTGGTCCGCACGCGCGATTACAACTATCGCACGGCGACCACGCCGATGAATTCCACCGTTATCGTCAGAAACAGCGCCACCACCACGGGAGAACACTACCGCTATGCCGCGCCTTTCCTGGACGCCGGTGATGACGGCACGTCAGAGCCGGAAACCGAAAGCGGGGCGTTTTATGCGCGCCTTCACCATGAGCGCGAGCTGAACAGCTCAGCCAGACTGCACCTGTTCAGCAACGCCGCACAGCTGACGCCGGGTGGGGTGCTGGAAGCGGACGGCAGCAGGCTGAATGACCTGAAAGACGGTATGCTCATCACGTTTGTCACGTATCGCGCCGCCCGCGACACGCGGCTGCATGTGTCGGTGTGGGGCATGCCGTACAGTGAACGGTTCTGCTTCCGTCCAGCGGAAAAACCGCGTCCGAAGATGAACGGCACGCTGCCGGCGCGTATTGAGAGTCGTGAGAAAAATGATACCTACGCGCACCTCGACAATCATGGCCGTTACCGGGTGAAGCTGGACTTCAGCCGTGAAGAGGCTGAAGCGGGGTACAACTACCTGTGGATACGCCAGGCAAAGCCGTATGCCGGTGATACCTACGGCTGGCATATGCCGCTGATTGACGGCACGGAGGTGGGTATCGCGTATGACGACGGCGATATCGACCGTCCGTATATTGCCCACGCCTTTCATGATTCGAAACATCAGGACATCGTCACCCGCGACAACCGCAGTCAGAACGTGCTGCGTACGGCGGCGGATAACGAACTGCGGATGGAAGACCAGCGCGGTCAGGAGCATATCGCGCTGACGACGCCATTCGGCGGCACGCAGCTCAGCCAGGGACATCTCGTTGACAAGCAGAATAAACGGCGGGGCGCCGGTTTTGAGCTCAGAACGGATGAATACGGCGTAATCCGCGTGGCGAAAGGGCTGTTCATCACCGCCGACGGACAGCATAAAGCGGCGGGTGAGGTGCTGGATATGGACACGGCGTTGAAGGAGATCGAAGTCTGTCAGCAGCAGCTGAAGGCGCTGGCCGCCGCCGCAGAACAGGCGCAGGCGCTGGAGGCCGATATCGCCAGCCAGATTGCGATGTTCGACCAGCGGCTGAAACCGCTGAACGCGATGATCCACGTTTACGGCCCGCAGGGCGTGGCCTTCAGCAGCGGAGAGCATATGCAGCTGACCGCCGCTCAGAACGTGGCGCTGAACGCGGGTGGGGATTTTAGCAGCGGGGCATTAGGCAGCACCGCGATACTGGCCGGGGAAAGCGTTGGTCTGTTTGCCCGAACCGGCTCATTGAGCCTGAACGTCAGCGAAGGCCCGGTGCAGATACAGGCGCAAAACGGCGCGATGCACATCAGCGCAGAACAGAAGCTGAGCCTGATATCGGCAGCGGATATGTTGTTCGCAGGCAAGAAGAAAGTGACCTTAATTGGCGGCGGCAGCTACCTGAAGATTGAGGGCGGAAAGATAGAATACGGTACGGACACGACGTATACGCGGAAGATTAAGCGATCGGTGACGACGGGAGCAGAGACGTTGCCGCTTCCATTCAGGGATAAAGGGTTATGCCTGAGCTGCCTGATGGATGCTGCGATGAATGGTACACCCGTTGTTATGCGAGGCAACTAAGATGCGGGATCAACATTATGCTTTTCAGGCGCTAACTGAGAGCAGGAAAAAATCAGATGTCGTGAAGATATATGCTCTGGTGGATGGCATTCAGTATGAAAGAGCTTTTGGTGGACCAATAGAAGAAAACAAGATTGTTCGGCCTCTTTTAACTTTGCCTGAAGACAGATCTATTGCGTTTGCAGGCCCGTGGTTAATGGATGCTGAGCAGTTATCAATGAATGAGCTTTCGAATATTTTCGTGCTTGAAAAAAAACACCCAGCAGTATCATGGATTGTAAGTGAGAAAGAATTATATCCGCTGGCAGCCCATTTAACGTCTTGTCTTATGATATCCTTTCCTTCAAAGGAAACGGGTTTGTTTCGGTTTTACGATTGTCGGGTTCTGTTACTACTACCTCAAATTTTATTACCCTTTCAAATCGAGAACCTGATGAAACTTACGCGACAATGGCTTTTTCTGAGTAAAGGCGCCATAAACAGTTTTCATTATCATGATGCAGTACTGAAAATAACAACCCAGGAAAACAAACAAAACGAAAATAGGGATATACTATAATGACTGACAACTCACCATTAGATCCTACCTCAATGACAAATTGCACTGGTGAAGTGGGGGAGCCTGCAGGACAGTGTAATCAAGAGTTTACTAACCAAATTAAGCTTGTGCCCGTGAATGGTGATGCTGTCGTTCTGAAGGGGGTTCCTTGGTCCGTCCATTTTAAAAATACGACTAATCAACGGGGTAAAACCAATGATAGGGGTGAAACGGAACGGTTTAAAACATCAAAACCAGAGCTTTTCTTCGCCCTTGTCGGAAAATTATCGGAGGGATTCCGGAAGCGTGGGGGGAGTTTTGGCTCGCTGGGCGAAATTGAAGAAAGAAAAATATCACTGGTTACCATGCCAGACTATCCTGAAAAAGAGGTGCCATACTGTAGCGGTTATGACTATATCACAGTGGTTGGAGCAAGAACGGCGCCAAGAGACTGGCGCTGGCAGGGGGGATATGGCCTGACGGCGGAGAGTAAGGGCAACCAATATCGATTTATTAATTGTGGAATACGTCAACTGTGTGAGTTTCCTCCGGCCAGTAAAGATAATTATTCTGTACAGCGTATTATGGTGGTTTTTCAACAAGGATATACTGAGTATGATATTGGTAAAATAAATGAATATACAGAAAGGCATCATGCCCGCATTGTATATGTAAAGAATAAAGAGGAGTTTGTTGATTTTTTGATAAAAAGAAAAAGTAAAAATAGGCTTATCAAGGAGATGGTGTTTTTTTGCCATGGCATCATCAATATTGCGTCTTTTCATTATGCAGGAAATGATGTAGAAGCTGGAGAGTTTTCTATTAATGATATTAAGAATGTGTATGAGTCAATTTTTGATTATGATGCAGAAATCACAACTTATGCGTGTAGAGCAGGGATATCTGTTGATGCTGGTGATTTATATAATAAGGATGCAGGACAGAAGTTAAGCCCTGCACAGAAAATGGCTGACAGTTGGGATGTAAAGGTAAATGCCCTCGAAATGAGATCCAGCTATGTAGGTATTTATGGTACTGTGGAAGAAATTAAAAAGGCTAGTAGTTATGGGGATGTTATAAAAAATATCAATATGAGATGGATGTCTATAAAGCAGAGAAAGCTAAAGGTAATATACATGCAAAACCTCCAGAGCTTCCAAGTGACTATGATGTGAATGTCAGAAGACATATCGATCTTAAAGAAAGAACAAAAAATGAAAAAATAGGCGGGCCTATATCACCTAACGGATCTTGGCGATATCCAAGAACAGGTAATACTCCTGCCGGACTAAAGAAAGGTTTACAACCATACCAGCCAACCGAGTGGAAGTTGTTATGAAGTTAAATTTCAGATGGTTTTTGTTTTTTATATTAATTGTTTTTAGTGTTGGAGGATATTATATGTATGCACAGTCTAATAAAATGGCTGTATTTGTAATTCCAGAAAGCGAAAATGATCATGAATGGCCAAGCAGGAAGAAATGGATAGATGCGAGCAAATGGCTTGAAACATCACAATATATTAAAATTGATGACTTCTATCTATTAAATCTCAATTATACACCAATAGATGATTTAAATGTGTTCGGGATTACGGCAAGAATACAGGAAGCCATAAATAATGCTGGAGATGATATTCCTGAGCTCGCTGCTCTTAACAATTTAGATAGTCAAGTTTTTTTCCAACTGATGGATGGTAAACTTTCTAGTGAGTATTTTGAGGACTGAGTTTAATAACGAATCATTAACACCGATTGATGATTATTTTCTAATATTTTTTTTGTATAAAGGAAATAAATATGAAGTAGAACTGCTAAGGACCATTATCAATGGGAAGCCTATTTTTATGACATATGGCAGTGCCGTAAGAAAATCAGGCTATTGGCATTCAATATTACCTGCTGGGTATTCATACAAGGACTTCAAAGAGGGTAAGCCGGTAAAGTAAAATGCAGTGTAATCGGCCTTATGGATTTATTTAAAGGATAAACGATTCATGGAATTCACTGATAGTCAGGTTTTATCACTTAAAGAGTTGTCATTTTCAAGGTATATAAGTGAACTCTACGAGCATTGTCGAATCATTTTCCCTAACTTGATTCCTTTGTTTGATAAGGAGACACTCAATAAACATTTTGAAAATATTATTATGTCGGCGAAGACGTCTGGATATACGCAAAGGGGACCAGTACGCTTTTATGTTGATATGACAATAATGTTTGGAACCGGGTTTGAGTATGATCCGCTTTATTATTGGTTAAAAAACAACATTGAACATGAACTTCCACAGTTAGAAAAGAGTATGGCAATTTACTTATTAGTGGAGAAGTACTGTAGCTCTGCCCACGGTATGGGATGTGTTTATTTGAAAGAAAGTCAGGCTAATTTTAAGAATTTAGATGTCAATGGTTTGCCTTCTCGTTTAATTGATGGGGATGGGAGTTTACATAAACTGTTAAATGATTTATATCCTCAGCGCTATTCATTTGTAGGCGCTAATGCCGTAGATGAATTAATAATGCTTTCAGATGTTCATTCTGAACTATATAATTTAAATGACGAAGTGTGTAAAACATACTTCATCGTGATTATGTTTTTATTTGGGGTTGGGTTTGATAAAGATTTTTTTCGATCTCACCTTATTATCCCCCCGTTGCTAAGCTTCTTTAATGGTGACAAGGAAAATAGTCACTATAAAATCTCATCAATATATTCATGCTTTCATTTTAAGCATGATTCAGTATGAGTCTATATAATTCCATTTCCTAAGTTAAATATAGTGGTGGGGGTTTTAAAAGGTACAGGGATTGAAAGGTGGGGATGTGTTTTACTCGGCGTTATATTATGTCTTTTGGCCGGTTGTTATATTTTTTATTTATGTAATGAAAGGGGGGTTATCTGATTTTTTTGGGAGATAAGTTTGAGCGATCTTTTCAAGGTAAATATTCAATGTGGAACGCTTGATTGATTTTTTATGTGGTAAAAGTATTGAGGTGGAATTATCGACTAGTGGGCCATTACCCTGATTAGGTATATCTAGGTTTTATCCCTCAATTGAATAATTTTGAAAGCAGCATTACGACCTGCAGTTTATACAGCGTGTTCTTTCTGAGGTGGGGATCCGGTTCCGTACCGGCGTTTACCGTTAGAAATAGCGCCACCACCACGGGAGAACACTACCGCTATGCCGCGCCTTTCCTGGACGCCGGTGATGACGGCACGTCAGAGCCGGAAACCGAAAGCGGGGCGTTTTATGCGCGCCTTCACCATGAGCGCGAGCTGAACAGCTCGGCCAGACTGCACCTGTTCAGCAACGCCGCACAGCTGACGCCGGGTGGCGTGCTGGAATCGGACGGCAGCCGTTTGTGGAGTTTTTCTTTGGAACAGAATTATAAGGTAACTCATGTCAGCAAAAGCGCAGTTTCTTAAAAAGCTTCAGGCCAGCCAGACGGGGTTGAGCCAGCCGACAAGCCGGGGGCAGGCGGATATGGCAGAATTTCGCCAGCGAATGATTCAGCTGCAGGAAACCATAGAGGGTTGGCTTGAACAGACCGGCATCCGGGTGGAAAGCACCGAGGTTCCTCTGGTGGAACTGCTTCTAGGGGCGGGGGCATTTCGCATTTCCGGTATCCGGATCCATTATCAGGAGCGGCTGGTAACCTTCACTCCTTCATTTTTATATGGGCAGGGGTAACCGGCTGTGTCGATATTACCCTTTATGCGCAAGGAGACCGTAGGTCCCTGGGGCGTTTATTTATGCGCTCGTGTGACGCGCCTGACTGGACATATATGCCGTCCGTCTCTCCGGGCAGCCGCAGGGTTGCGTTTTGTGAGCCGGTCTTTTTTGAATTGCTTGATAGCCTGCTGCCACAGTGACTGAATAGCGCTGGAGCCGGTATATACATTCCGGCGCTATGAACCTCCGGCCAGTACCGTCGATGAAGCGCCTTTCGTTTCGCAGGTTGTGGCGGCGACGTCTGCCCCGGCACGTGGATGTCGGGACGGCATGCTGACGATTGCTGACAGAGTTAATCATATCGCACGGCAATAATAAGCTTGCTGTGAGTGCAAAGTGATTAATCCTGTTAATGAAGCCGCTCAGCTATCGTTATTTAACTCAGCGCTATTTCTTTGGCGCGTTGGCGAAAAGAAAAATGGCAACGGGCATCTCATTTTTAGTAAAAAATAAACCTTAGGATATTTCTTTTTTATCAGGCGTATTTTGCACAATCTATGATTTTATGATCCGTCTTTCATTTTACGCCTACCCTTACCCCACGGGCTTTGGCAGCAATTGTTAAGATTTTTCTTGTAAATCAATCTGATGGTTGCTTTTGTGTGATGGCGGAAGAAGAAATGTTTTGTTACATATATTGATTTTCAATCATGCCTTCAACGTTTTTAAACTCCTGTTATAGGTAATTATCTGGATTTTTTGTTTTTCAGAAAAAACAGAGTGCCGTGTTATGTCGCTAATGGATAAAGCGCTTGTTGTGACCCCGGATATTTATTACGTCGGCGGACATAAACAGGGATGTACCGTATTGGCAACTCAGCCTTTCTGTTTTTATCCCTCAGTGGCATTGTGCATTTCTATTCATTGCCTGAAACAGGGATAACCCCTCCCCGAGCTGCGTTACGAAAAAATCATCTGGGGCTACAAACTACGGCAACATCATTCATTCCGACTTCTGGAACGGACGCGTCATCGGCTGATTCCCCGTCACACTTCGCGCCGCAGGAGCGTTTGATGACTCGGTCACAGGGCAAATCTGCCGTCTCCCTGCGACGCGAATTATTTATGGAAATAGCCTAATGGGTCGTTCTTGTCGCCTATTTTTGCTGAACGTCTGCCGTGGCGGGCATTCAGCAAAGAGATCACAATCCGGCAATCTGACCTGATGCGCTTTGGTACACAGCGATGGGCGGTAGCGTGCCCGGGAACCGATTAATCAAGAGAGAGAATTATGGAAAATTCAGCTGTCCTGTTACGCCGTCTTAATCCTTATTGCGCCCGCGCCCTGGAAGGGGCGGCGTCGCTGTGTCAGACCCGCGCCCATGCGCAGATCCTGCCGGAGCACTGGCTGCTGAAGCTGCTGGAGCAGGGCGAAGGGACCTGACGGTACTGGCGCGGCGTTACGAATGGAATATGGATGAGATCTGGCAGGCGCTGCTGAACTGGCTGGACGGCCTGCCGCGCTCGGTACGTGGGCGACCGGAACTGGCGGACAGTCTGCTGACGCTGTTGCAGGAGGCCTGGCTGCTGGCCTCGCTGGCCGGCGAGACACAGATCCGCAGCGTTCACCTGCTGACGGCGCTGGTGGGCAAGCCCGCGCTGGCGCGCTGCGACGGTCTGTGGCCGCTGCTGACGCTGGGGCAGAGCCAGCTGGAGCGCCTGCGCCCGCTGCTGGATGCGCAGTCGGAAGAGCGTCCGGAGGTGCAGCAGGAGGCCGGGCTGGCGCAGACTTGCGCCGAGGTGGCGGAGCCTGCGGCGGACGCTGAGCTAAAGGCGGGCGAACTCTCCCCGGCGCTACAGGGCGCGCTGGATAAATTCACCCTCGACGTCACCGCCAAGGCGCGGGCCGGCGCGATCGACCCGGTGTTCGGCCGCGATACCGAGATCCGCCAGATGGTGGACATTCTCTCCCGCCGGCGTAAAAACAACCCGATCCTGGTGGGTGAACCGGGCGTGGGGAAAACCGCGCTGGTGGAAGGGCTGGCGCTGCGCATTGCCGAGGGCAACGTGCCGGCCAGCCTGCAGCCGGTCACCCTGCGTACGCTGGATCTCGGGCTGCTGCAGGCCGGCGCCGGCGTGAAGGGCGAGTTTGAACAGCGGCTGAAAAACATTATCGATGCGGTGCAGCAGTCGCCGACGCCGGTGCTGCTGTTTATCGACGAGGCCCACACCATTATCGGCGCCGGCAATCAGGCCGGCGGCGCCGATGCCGCCAACCTGCTGAAGCCGGCGCTGGCGCGCGGCGAACTGCGCACCATCGCCGCCACCACCTGGAGCGAATACAAACAGTACTTCGAGCGCGACGCGGCGCTGGAGCGTCGTTTCCAGATGGTGAAAGTGGACGAACCGGACGACGCCACCGCCTGTCTGATGCTGCGCGGCCTGAAATCCCGCTATGCGCAGCACCACGGAGTACATATCACCGATGAGGCGGTGCGCACCGCCGTCACGCTCTCCCGCCGCTATCTCACCGGCCGCCAACTGCCGGATAAGGCGGTGGATCTGCTGGATACCGCCAGCGCGCGGGTGCGCATGAGCCTGGATACCGTGCCGGAAGCGATCATCCACGCACAGGCCGCCGTTACCGCGCTGACGCTGGAAGAGCAGGCGCTGCTGGCGGATATTGCCGTCGGCAATCCGGCAGAAGAAGGACGGCTGGCGGCCATCGCCGTCCAGACCGCGGAACTGAACCAGCGTCTGGCGCAGCTGGAAGGCCAGTACCGTCAGGAGCAGGAACTGATTGGTCAACTGCTGGCGTGCCGTACGGACGGCGCGCGTCAGGCGGAGATCGCGACTGTCCAGCAGGCGCTGGCGGCGCTGCCCCACGAGCAGGCGCTGCTCACGGCGGACGTTGACGCCCGCAGCGTGGCCAACGTGATCGCCGACTGGACCGGGGTGCCGCTATCTTCCTTAATGAAGGACGAGCAGAACGAACTGCTGAGTCTGGAGACGGAAATCGGCCGGCGGGTGGTCGGGCAGGATACGGCGCTGTACGCTATTGCCCAGCGGCTGCGCGCCGCCAAAACCGGCCTGACCAGCGAAAACGGGCCGCAGGGCGTGTTCCTGCTGGTGGGGCCGAGCGGCACCGGTAAAACCGAAACCGCGCTCACGCTGGCCGACTGCCTGTACGGCGGCGAAAAATCGCTGATCACCATCAACCTCTCCGAATATCAGGAACCGCACACCGTTTCCCAACTGAAAGGCTCGCCGCCGGGCTACGTCGGCTACGGCCAGGGCGGCATTCTGACCGAGGCGGTGCGCAAGCGGCCGTACAGCGTGGTGCTGCTGGATGAGGTGGAAAAGGCGCACCGCGACGTGATGAACCTGTTCTATCAGGTGTTCGACCGCGGCTTTATGCGCGACGGCGAGGGACGCGAAATCGACTTCCGCAACACCGTGATCCTGATGACCTCCAACCTCGGCAGCGACCACATCATGCAGCTGCTGGACGAACAGCCGCAGGCCACGGAGGCGGATCTGCAGGAGCTGCTGCGGCCGCTGCTGCGCGACCACTTCCAGCCGGCGCTGCTGGCCCGTTTCCAGACGGTGATTTACCGGCCGCTGGCGGCGGAGGCGATGCGCACCATCGTGCAGATGAAGTTGGAGCAGGTCAGCCGGCGGCTGCAGCGCCACTACGGTCTCGCCACCCAGATCGGCGATGGCCTGTACGACGCGCTGACCGCCGCCTGTCTGCTGCCGGATACCGGCGCGCGCAACGTCGACAGCCTGCTCAACCAGCAGCTGCTGCCGGTGCTCAGCCAGCAGCTGTTAAGCCAGATGGCGGCGAAGCGGAAACCCCAGGCTCTGACCCTCGACTGGCATGACGAGGAAGGGATTGTGTTGGCGTTTGATGCAGAAAGCGCGGCTGACATGTGAGTGCAAAACGGCGTACCTGCCCGGCTCCGGCATGGGCAGGTTTGGCGGGCTGGTTGTGCATCAGAGTGACTGACTACGCTCACCACGAATAGACATATTGAGAGATGCAATTCGCAGGCGATGACGCGTACGCTGGCGCTGCTGAAACTGCGCAACGTTGTCCTGCCGGACGCAATCTTTCTGACTTCAGGCGCGGCGGCGTCCTCGCCTGATACCCGTACCCACTGACCCTACACCTGGCGGAATGCACCATGGCCACACTGGAAACTCTTTCTAACGCCTGCGGCGCTGCGCCGCAGGTGCTGATGCAGCATACGCAACAATCGCTCACGCTGTGGGCGCGCTGGCTGGAGCCGGTCTCTGCGCTGCAGCCGGCCGGCGAAGACATCAGTTACGACGATGACTTTCAGCTGATACGTGAAGAAGTAAACAAACTTTCCGGGGTAAACAGCGAACTTATCTGTTCACTGGCGGAAAAGCTGCTGGTTCAGGGCGGAAAAGACGTTCGCGTCGCCACGTTTTATGCCTGGGCGCGTTTGCAGCAGGACGGCGAAGCCGGCTTTGCCCAGGGGCTGGCGCTGCTCGCCGCGTTGCTGGCGCGCTTCGGCGCGGAGATTCATCCGCGGCGTGAAAGGCCGCGTAAAGCGGCGCTGGAATGGCTGGCGGGCAACCGCGTGCTTGATACGCTGTCGTTGTACCCGGAGGTCAGCAAGGATGACTTTAAACAGATCGTGGGCGCGCTGGCGCTGATTGAGCAGGAGACGGCAGCCTGGGAGGCGGCGGCGCGGCCTGAACTTGGCGCGCTGTATGGCGCGCTGGAAAACCGTATGGCGCAGTCCGGCGGCATGGAGGCCGTCGTGCCGCAAAACAGCGGTGGCAATGAGCCGCTGCCGGCGGGCGGCGGCGTATTCGGCGTCACAGCGGCGATCTCATCCGGACGTGAGCTGATGGAGCAGGCCAAACGGCTGGCGAAGTATCTGCATGACCAGCCTGAGGGCTGGCTGTCCGCTCACCGGCTGATGAAAAGCGTGCGTTGGGACACCCTGCACCAGTTGCCGGCGCTGGATGCGGCCGGCAGAACCCGCCTGGTGCCGCCGAAGGCGGATTACCGCGCGCAGCTGAAGCGGCTGTATCTGCAGCAAAGCTGGCCGGAACTGCTGGAGCAGGCCGATCGGATGTTTGCCGAAGGCGTAAACCATTTGTGGCTTGATCTGCAGTGGTATCTGTACCAGGCGTTAACCCGCATCGGCGGCATGCATGAAGCCTGGGCGGACATTGTGCGGCAGGATCTGCGGGGCGTGCTGCATCGCCTGCCGGGCGTGGAAAGCCTGGCCTGGAATGACGGCAGCCCCTTTGCGGATGAAGTCACGCTTAACTGGATAAACCAGCACGTGCTGGACAGTGCGGAGGGATGGGGCGACGACATGGAAAGCGCGGCCGCCCCCGCGCAGGATGACATTCTGCTGCTGGAGCCGGAAGCGCTGACCCTGGCGGATAAAGACGGTATCGATGCCGCGCTGGGCTGGCTGCAGAACCGCCCGGGCGCCGACAGCGCCCGCCGTCGCTGGCTGCTGCGCCTGCTGATGGCGCGGGTGGCCGAACAGTACGGCAAGAATGAGCTGGCGACGCACCTGCTGCACGAACTGGACGGCGCCGCGACGGCGCTGACCCTGACGCACTGGGAGCCGGAACTGGCGTTTGAGGTTAAGGCGCGTCTGCTGCGTCTGCTGAGGATGAGAGCCGGCCGTAACGACAGCGATAAGCAGCGGCTGCAGCCCCAGATGGAGGCATTGCTGAGCGGATTAATTCAGCTGGATCCGCTGCGGGCGGCGGTGCTGTGCGGATAACGTGATACCGGGGACCAATACCATAAAGTTCAGACATGTTGTGCCTTTGGCGCCGGCACATTTGTTCGCCAAAAAAGGACGTTGAAAAATATGGATGATTTAACCCTGCGCTATTTCGATGCGGAAATGCGCTACCTTCCTGCCCGGTAGGAGAAAAACGCACTGTCTGCCAGTACCGCATCATGCGCAATGATAGAAGGCCACGGCGGCATGATGGATCGCATCGACTCTTTGTGCTTCGCCGCGCCGGTATTCTTTCACATCGTCAGATTTTACTTCACCTGATTTGTCACCCGTAAGGATAAGCAATGGCGCACCTTCACCACGCCCCCTCGTTATACGACATGCTCTACGGCAATTTTAGCGGCGGCCTCGATCTGCCCCTGGTCAGCGAAGAAAACCAGGTGATTTTATCGGTGCTGGATAATCTGCAGCGCATTCTCAACGCCCGGGCCGGTACGCTGGCCCATCTGCCGGACTACGGCCTGCCGGATATGAGCAAAATTCTGCAGGGCATGCCCGGCACGGCGCACCAGCTGATGACCACGCTCTCCGAGGTGTTGCTGAAGTATGAGCCGCGCCTGAAAGGCATCAGCGTGGTGATGCTGGAGCAGGCGACGCCCGGCGAACTGCGCTACGCCATCGACGCCGAGCTGAAAGGCGTCGGGCTGGTGCGCTACGGCACCGAATTTATGCCGGAGGGCAAAGTCCTGCTGCGGCATATGAAGCAGCAACGATACCTGGATAATCAATAACATTTTTATCATGTCGGTTCTTGATAAGGACATTTGGAATGAAATGGCGAACGAGTATCAAATTAACGTTATTACTTTGCGTCAGTGTCAGCATGCCTTCCATGGCGCATCCTGGCAGAACTGATGCGAATGGCTGCCATACCAACCGTAAAACTGGCGAGTATCACTGCCATGGGACAAAAAGTCGGCGAGTACAGCCTATTGAGCAGGCGCGGCCGGTAAAGAAAGCCGCATCTGTTCCGGCCGATAGCGCTTCGCAACCCCGAACGGGCAGAACCATGAATGGGGTGAAAAAAACCAGTGGCGGGGGAGCGACGGCAGAAAGAAAGGGCACTGATTCCACATTACGCTCTGCCGTATCACCGTCTGAGATGCGTGAGCGATGCATGAATAGCAACAACATCAATGCGTACTGGGAAGCGACGAGCGAACGTTGTTTAGACCGCGCTACCGGGCGAGTTATCACTGACTGAGATATTTCACCGTTCGGTCATTGCATATTTGTTACCCGTCTATTCTTTCATTGATATGAGTTATTGCCATGAAGTCTCCATCTGAACGTAAACTAAAAATCGGCGACGACCCGCGCGCGCTGCCGGACTATGCCGTGCTGCGCGATGAACTGCTGAAATTGTCGCACCCGGCGCGGCCGGACGTTGAGTGGCGCACGGTAGAGACGCTGTGCCTGCGGCTGTTCGAACATAACGGCGTCGATCTGCAGACGGCGGCCTGGTATACGCTGGCGCGGGGGCATCTTGCCGGGCTGGCGGGCATTCAGGAGGGGCTGGCGCTGGTCAATGCGCTGACGGCCTACCAGTGGTCGGTGATGTGGCCGGCCGGCGTTCATACGCGGATGGAGATTATTATCGGCCTTAACCAGCGGCTGCAGAACGTGTTGCGCACGCTGGCGCTGGACGATCGCGATGAGCTGGAACGGCTGTATCAGCTGGAAAAAAGCTTGAAGCGGCTGGCGGAGACGCTGGCGCGCCACGAGCTGCAGCAGGTCAGCCGCACGGAAGGGATCCAGCAGCGGGTCCGTCAGGCGATTACCCGGCTGGAAAATATGCCGCGCGACGAAGGGCAACAGCCGGCCGTCGCGCTGCCGCCGCAGGCGGTGGTCAGCCACGCCGATGAGCCGGCCGCCGCTGCCGACCGGCTGGTCTTGGTGGTGCCGCCGGAACCGACGGGAGAGAGGACGGCAACGACGCCGCGCGCCGTGCGGCCGTTTCTGGCCGGCGTCTGCAGCGCGCTGCTGGCCGGCGGGCTGCTGCTGTGGGGCTGGCACCGCCTGAACGCGCCGTCAGCGGCGCAGCAACGGCTGACGGCCTCGCTGACGCCGCTGCCGGGCGCGCTGACCAGGGAGCAGCTGGCCGCGCTGCGCCAGACGCCGCCGCAGGCCGACGCGTTGACGGAGCAAACCCGCCAGCAGCTGCAGTGGCTGATGACGCTGCCGCCGGACTGGTCGCTGCGCTATGGCCAGCAGCTGATGGATCAGGCGCAGGTGTTGTGGCCGGATAGCCCCGACGTGGCGGCCATGCAGCAGGCGTGGCGGCAGCATCTGGAGGCCAACGCGCTGCCGGCAACCTCGCTCCTTGGCTGGCGCGACGGTATGCAGCGGCTGCAGCAGCTGACCAACCGGCTGAACGGGCTGGATGAAAAGCACGGTAAATATATGACCGTCAGCGAGCTGAAGTCGTCGGTGTTCGCCATTACCCAGGCGTTTAACCGCCACCCGCCGGCGGAGGAGCGTCTGCGGCGCTATGGCGTCGGCACCTCGGAGGCGCGGCGCAAACAGGCGGAACTGGCGCTGGAGCAGCTGCAGGCGCGTTATTTCCTGCAGCATGCCGCCAGCGCGGAAAAGATGCCGGACGACGCGCGCTAGCGTCTCGCAACGGCGCGGCTGCGCAGGCGGTACTCAGCCGAGCGGGCCGCCCTGAATGGTGTCGCACAGCCCGTTGATAATGTGTTCGCCGCTCTCCTGCTGCAGCTCCTGATACCAGGCCTGCGTCAGCGCCATATCTTTGCCGTGGGTAATATCGCAGCGCTTGCGTGCCTTGAGCACCAGATCCCGCACCCGTTCACAGCGCCGGCTCTCGTACTGCTGCAGCGCCGCACCGATATCGTCGTGGCTGCGGAACGCGTCGCCCAGCACTACCGCGTCTTCCATGGCGGCGCAGCCGCCCTGGCCGATATCCGGCGTGGTGCTGTGGGCGGCATCCCCCAGCAGCGCGATTCTGCCGCGCGTCAGCCGCTCGAACGGCTCGATATCGTGGATCTCAATGCGGTTGGTGGTGGCCGGATCCAGCGCGGCGATCAGCCGCTGCACCTGCGGCGCCCAGCCGCTGAAGTAGCGCTGCAGATCGGCGCGCAGCGTACTGCGGTCCTCCGCCAGCCCGGCCGGCAGCGGCACGTCAAAGAAGAAATAGAAGCGCCCGTCGGCCACCGGCATCAGCGATACCCGCTTCCCCTCACCGACAAAGGTCGTCCACTGGTCGGCCGGCGCAATGGCTTCATCAATCTCCACCAGGCCGTTCCAGTTGACATAGCCGGCGTAGCGTCGCTCCGGCGTATAGCCCAGCACCGCCGGGCGCAGCGCTGAACGGCTGCCGTCGGCGGCAATCAGCACGTCGCCGCGCGCCGTGGTGCCGTCGCTGAAGCTGACGGTCACGCCGTCGGCGTCTTCCTGCGCCTCGGTGACGCGTTTGCCGAACTGCACGCTGTCGCGACCCCAAAAATCCAGCATCTCCCGCTGCAGTTCGGCGCGCGACACCGGGCAGGGGCGGCCGGCTACGCGTTCAATCAGCGGCGCCAGGCTAAAGCGCGTCATAATCGCGCCGCTGCGGTATTCCTGATAGGCCATCGAGCGCATCGGGCCGCCGTAGGTCTCCATAATCTCTCCCATGCCCAGATGCTGCATGCATTTCACCCCGTTGGGCCAGATGGAAATGGCCGCCCCCACTGGTTTGATCTCCTCCACCGCTTCAAAAACCTCACACTCAATACCTGCCTGTTTCAGTGCGACCGCCGCGCTGAGTCCGCCGATGCCGGCGCCGATGACCAATGCTTTCATTATGCTCTCCTGTAGGGATCTGGTCATAGGCCCGAGCAATTTGCGTACCACATCGGCATTTGCCGCCACGGCGGCGTGTTGGCGCCGCAGGCGCGGCGGTGTTGCACCATAAAGCAGCATTCCGGCGACCGCTTTGCCTTTTTATGAATCATTAGTTTCTTGATGTTGGTTTGTGAACCCAACGTTTCAGTGGCGGCGAAAAAGCGAGTTATCGGTCGGGGTTGATGCTAATAAATTGATAATAAATGGAAAGTTGGTGTTGTTGCGCCTGATGCGCCGCGCCGGCGACGATCTGGCCTGTTTTGTGCACGCCTCAGGGAAAAGCGCATTTACTGAGGAATAATGGCATGTCAGACGAGAAAAACAGCACGCTGCTTTATGGTCTTGAACAACGCATTCCGCCGCTGCCGGCATTTTTTAGCGCGTTGCAGCACGTGCTGGCCGGGCTGGTGAGCATTATTACGCCGCCGCTGCTGATCGGCGCCACGCTGGGGCTGGGGCCGTGGATGCCTTACCTGATCAGCATGTCGCTGCTGGCCTCCGGCATCGGCACCTTTTTACAGTCTAACCGGCTGTGGGGCATCGGCGCCGGTATGATCTGCATGCAGGGCACCAGCTTCGCCTTTCTTGGCGTGTCGGTGGCCGGCGGGCTGTGGGTGAAGCAGCAGGGCGGCGGGCCGGAGGACATTATGGCCATGCTGTTCGGCGTCAACTTTGTCGCCGCGCTGGTGCCGGTGGTCGTCAGCCGCTTTATTGAGCCGCTGAAGAAAATCTTTACCCCGGTGATCACCGGCAGCGTGATCGCGCTGATCGGCATCAGCCTGATTAAGGTGAGCGTGATTAACTGGTGCGGCGGCGAAGGGGCGAAAGATTTCGGCAGCATCAGCAATATCGGCCTGGGCGGGCTGACGCTGGGGTGATTGTGCTGCTGAGCTGCGCCGGCAACCGTTGGCTGCGGCTGGCGTCGATCGTGGTGGGCATCGCCGCGGGCTGCCTGGCGGCGGCGCTGACCGGCAACTTCCACCCGGTGTCGCTGGGGGATACCTGGTTCCGGCTGCCGGCGCTGTTCCCGTTCGGCTTTCAGTTTAACAGCGCAATCTTTTTGCCGATTGCCCTGGTGTCGCTGGTGTGTATTCTGGAGGCGGTGGGCGATCTGACGGCCAACAGTCTGATCTCGCAGCAGCCGATCGATAACGCCGCTTTCCGCGCCCGGCTGAAAGGCGGCATTCTGGCCGACGGCGTGAGCTGTATGATCGCCGCCATGCTGTGCGCCTTTCCGAACACCACTTTTGCGCAGAACAACGGCGTGATTCAGATGACCGGCGTCGCCAGCCGCTATGTCGGGCGCTATATGGGGCGTCATTCTGATCCTGCTGGGGCTGTTCCCGCCGTTTGGCGAACTGCTGCGGCAGATCCCGACGCCGGTGCTGGGCGGGGCGACGATGGTGATGTTCGGCTGCGTGGTTGCCGCCGGCATCCGTATCATTACCCAGACCCCGCTGACGCGGCGCACCATGCTGATCGTCGGGCTGGCGTTCGGCATCGGCCTCGGCATTGAGGCGGTGCCGGCGTTTCTGACCCATTTCCCACCGCTGGTCGGCAATCTGTTCGGCTCGGCGGCCACCAGCGGCGGTCTGGTGGCGATTATCCTTAACCTGATTATGCCGGAAGAGAAACATGACGCAGTCGTTAGCAACAGGAGTCACGATGAACGCGCTCGAACGCTTTAACCGTTTACCGCTTGATGAGGCCATCGCGCTGCTCAGCCCCTGCGTGGCGATCCCGAGCTGGGCGCCGGCGCTGGCGCAGACGCGGCCCTATGCCGATCGCGCCGCGCTGCTGGCGCGGGCGCAGGCGCTGATGCAGCGCTGGGGCGAGGCCGAACTGCAGCAGGCGATGAGCGCCCACCCGCGCATCGGTGAACGGCCGGCGGGCAACCAGACGCATGCCGCGCTGTCGCGGCAGGAGCAGTCGTCGGTGGACCGCGATGACGCGCAGCTTGCCGAGGCGCTGCGCACTGCCAACGCGCAGTATGAGGCGCGCTTTGGTCGGGTATTTCTGATCCGTGCCAAAGGGCGCAGCGGCGCGGAGATTTTGCAGGCGCTGCGCCAGCGCCTGCACAATGATGAGGCGCAGGAGCGGCAGGCTTCGCTGGCGCAGCTGCGTGAAATTACCTTACTCAGACTGGAAGGAGCGATCGGCGCATGAGCAATCTGAGCAGCCATATTCTGGATATTTCTACCGGCCGTCCGGCCGCCGGCGTCGCCGTGCATCTGGCGCGCTATCAACAGGGCGACTATCAACCGCTGGCGAGCTGCCATACCGACGCCAACGGCCGCATCGGCGCGTTTACCCCGGCGGCGCTGCCGGCGGGGCGCTATCGTCTGACGGCGGAGATCGGCGCCTGGTTTAACGCCGCCGGGCGCGAAACGCCCTATGTGCACGCGCAGATTGAGCTGCAGCTCAGCGAGGAACAGCACTACCACCTGCCGTTTTTAATCGCCCCCGGCGGTTGGTCGACCTTACCGCGGCAGCTGAGCGTCAGCAATAAAATGGACAGATAAAAAAAGGCCGCGCAAGCGGCCTTGAAGTTGATGACAAAGTGGCCTGAGAGTCCGAGATACTCGGGCCTAGCGTAACGAGGGGCACTTCGGCGGCTTACGCCGCTACGACCCCATCGCCACGCTCTCCCTAATAACAGGCTTTGTCAGCAGTCTGAGGCCGCGTAAGCGGCCTTTTGACGTTCTGGCGTACTCCTTACTCCTTCGGCAGCAGCGCCTTGGCGCTGAAGCGCGGCGCGGCGGCCTGCTGCTCATCGCGCGCCAGCCAGCGGTAGGCCAGCGCCCCCAGCGCCACGCCGATAAACCAGCTGAAGTTGGCCACCGCATGCAGCGCTGGAATAAAGCTGATCGTAACGCCGACGGCGACGGAGGGCAGCAGGGCGGCGATGGCCTTCGGGTTAAAGCCGTGGCGATACCAGTATTTACCCGCCGGCGTGTCATTGAACAGATCGTCCACCGACAGCTGCTGGCGTTTAATCAGATAGAAATCCGCCAGCAGAATGCCGAACAGCGGGCCGACAAATGCGCCCAGCACGTCCAGCGTGTAGTGGATCAGCTCCGGCGAGTTAAACAGGTTCCACGGGGTCAGCAGCACCGAGCCGACTGCGGCAATCATGCCGCCGGTGCGGAAGCTGATTTTCTGCGGCGCGCAGTTGGAGAAGTCGAACGCCGGCGAGACGAAGTTGGCCACGATATTGATGCCGATGGTGGCGGTAATCATGGTCAGCAGGCCGATCGCCACCGCCAGGTCGTTGCCGACGCGGCTGACCGTTTCAATCGGGTCGGTGATCATATGGCCGAACAGCGACTGGGTACCGGAGACGATCACCACCGTCACCAGCGAAAACAGCACAAAGTTGAACGGCAGCCCCCAGCGGTTGCCGCGGCGCACTTCGTTCATATTCTTCGCGTAGCGCGAGAAGTCGCCGAAGTTGAGCAGCGGGCCGGAGAAGTAGGAGACCACCAGCGCGGTGGCGGTGATCATCTGCCACGCCTGTTCACCGGTACTCAGGGATTTGCTGGCCAGGGTAAAGGAGATGCCGTCCGGGCCGGTCTGGTACACAATCCAGCCCGCCAGCGCCAGCATCACCACGTACACCGCCGGGCCGGCAATATCAATAAAGCGCTTGATGGCGTTCATGCCGTGCCAGAACACCATCGCCTGCAGCAGCCACATCAGCGCAAAGCAGATCCAGCCGAGGTAAGAGAGGCCGAGCAGCGAGCCGGCGGTCAGCGCCGCCAGCGACGGCCAGAACTTCAGCGCCACCAGCATCAGCGCGTTGGCCGCCAGATAGGTCTGAATGCCGTACCAGGCAAAGGCGATCAGCCCGCGGATCACCGCCGGGATATTGGCGCCGAACACGCCGAACGCCTGGCGGCAGATTACCGCGTAGGGTACGCCCGCCATCTGGCTGGGCTTCGCCACCAGGTTGGCGCACAGCTGGACGATGCCGATGCCCGCCAGCAGACACAGCAGCACCTGCCAGCTGGCCAGCCCGAGGGTAAAGAAGCTGGCGGCGATCACGTAGCCGCCCATGCTGTGCACGTCCGACATCCAGAATGAAAAGATATTGTACCAGCTCCAGTTCTGATCGCGGGTTTGGCGCCAGATCCTCATTGCACAGCCGCGGCTGTACGCCTGACGCGTAGTTTGTCTGTTTGGCATGAAACCTGCTCCTCTGATGAAAACCCTGTCGCGGGGATAGACAGGCTGAAGCAGGATCCAGGCCAGAATGTGCAAATTTGTATACAAAAAATTATTTTTATGTATACGATTTGATGCGCAAGAGTTAATTGGGAGTGAGGGTGATGAAAAGCGAAAACCGCCTGGAAACGGCGTCCGGCCGGCCTGACAAGGATGAATCCATCTATCAGGCGCTGCTGAGCGCCATCGTCGAACATCAGCTGCCGCCGGGCAGCAAACTGCCGGAAGAGCGCTGTCCGAGGTGTTCGCGTCAGCCGCACCGGGTATCCGCAGGGCGCTGCAGCGGCTCGCCGTGGTGCAGATGGTGCAGCTGACGCCCAAGCGCGGTGCATACGTCGCCAGCCCGACGGCGGAGGAGGCGCAGGATATTTTCCGCACCCGCACCCTGCTGGGAGGTGGCGAACCTGCCGGAGGTGCTGGCGCGCTGCCAGCCGCCGCATCTGGCGGCGCTGGAGACGATTATCCGCGACGAGCAGCAGGCGCACGAGGCGCATGACGGCCCGGCGGCGATCCGGCTTTCCGCCGCGTTCCATATTCAGCTGCAGGCCATCTCCGGCAATAGCGTGCTGACCGAGATGGTGACCCGGCTGTGCCAGCGCTCCTCGCTGGCGATCGCCGTCTGGGGCGCGCCGTGGCGGCAGGGCTGCCGCTGCCACGATCATGAGCGGCTGATCGCACTGCTGCGGCAGCGGGATCTGCCGGCGCTGAGCGCCGCCATCGAACAACATTTTTCCCATATTGTCGCCAGCCTGCGCCTTCGAGCGTGAGGAGCTTGGCCACCCCGATTTTGCCCGGCTGTTTGCCGCCGATAAGGAGCAATAATGTCCGCCGTTCGTATACAAGTGATCAATCCCAATACCGATCCCGGCATGACCGAAACCATTGGCGCGGCCGCCCGCGCCGCGGCGGCGCCGGGCAGCGAGATTCTGGCGGTATGCCCGGCGGAGGGCGTGCCGTCGATTGAGGGCCATTTTGATGAGGCGGTCGCCGCCATCGGGGTGCTGGAGCAGGTGCGGGCCGGCCGCGAGCAGGGCGTTGATGGGCACGTGATCGCCTGTTTCGGCGACCCCGGCCTGCTGGCGGCGCGCGAACTGGCGCAGGCGCCGGTGATCGGCATTGCCGAGGCCGCGATGCATATGGCGACGCTGGTGGCTACGCGCTTTTCCATCGTCACCACGCTGCCGCGCACGCTGATTATCGCCCGCCATCTGCTGCGCCAGTACGGCTTTAGCGAGCACTGCGCCGCGCTGCACGCCATCGACCTGCCGGTACTGGCGCTGGAGGACGGCAGCGGGCGGGCGCAGCAAATGGTGCGTGAACGCTGCATCCAGGCGATGCGGCAGGACGGCAGCGGCGCGATTGTGCTGGGCTGCGGCGGCATGGCCAGCCTGGCGCGGGAGCTGACGCAGGAGCTGCGCATACCGGTGATCGACGGCGTCGGCGCGGCGGTGAAAATGGTCGAATCGCTGGCGGCGCTGGGGCTGTCGACCAGCAAGCACGGCGATCTGGCCTGGCCGGAGCGCAAGGCGCTCAGCGGAAAATTTCAGTCCTTATATCCATGTTAATTACTCAGGAGGCACCAGGTCAGCGTATGGATCAACAGCCAGACACCATTAACCCGGACTACCCGCGCGAGATGCGCGGCTACGCCGGCCGGCCGCCGCATGCCGCCTGGCCGGGAGAGGCGCGTATCGCCGTTCAGTTTGTGCTGAACTTTGAAGAGGGGGCGGAAAAACCACGTGCTGCACGGCGACGCGGGTTCCGAGCAGTTCCTGTCCGATATTATCGGCGCCGCCAGCTACCCGGACCGCCATATGTCGATGGATTCGCTGTATGAGTACGGCAGCCGCGCCGGGTTCTGGCGCATTCATCAGGAGTTTAGCCGCCGCGGGCTGCCGCTCAGCGTGTTCGGCGTGGCGATGGCGCTGGCGCGCAACCCGGAGATTGTCGCGGCGATCAAGGCCGCCGACTACGACGTGGTCAGCCACGGCTGGCGCTGGATCCACTATCAGGATATGGCGATCGACGAGGAGCGGCGTCATCTGCAGCAGGCGGTGCAGGTATTGACCGAGCTGTTCGGCAAAGCGCCCACCGGCTGGTATACCGGCCGCGACAGCCCCAATACCCGCCGGCTGGTGGCGGAGCACGGCGGCTTTGATTACGACAGCGACTATTACGGCGACGATCTGCCGTTCTGGACCGAGGTGACGTGCGGCGACGGCGAGCGCAAGCCGCACCTGATCGTGCCGTATACGCTGGACGCCAACGATATGCGCTTTGCCACCGCGCAGGGCTTTAACACCGCCGAGCAGTTTTACACCTATCTGCGCGACAGTTTCGACGTGCTGTATGCCGAGGGGGAGAGCGCGCCGAAGATGATGTCGATCGGCATGCACTGCCGCCTGCTGGGGCGTCCGGGGCGTTTCCGCGCGCTGCAGCATTTTCTGGATTATATCCAGCAGCACGACCGGGTGTGGGTCTGCACCCGGCAGCAGATCGCCGACCACTGGCGGCGGGTGCATCCTTGGCAGGGGAGGTAAAGCCGGGGATGACGAATGTCAACGCCGTAGCTGATTTTCCCGGTAAATACAGATTCGGGTGTTGACCTTTAGCGCGCATCACGGGCTGCCGAACAAGGAACCTGAGCCAGGGGCAACCGGACAGGGATGTCCGGTTGAGGCGGCACAGGCAGGGATGCCTGTAGAGCCGACCCGCCCGGCGACGGTGACGCAGAGAGGGTACCCGCGTAGCGGGCAGAACGTGCCTAAGCGCGGGCGCGGGTGCAGGGCCGCGCCTACGGCCCCTGCAATTGCCGTTCATTATCGTGACAGAGAAGCGCCGATCGTTTACGGCAATTCGATTTACACCGATCTTGCATAAATTCCCATCAAATTTTACCGACAGGTTTCCCCGTTATTCCATCAGGCTCACCTGCGCCGCGACGATCCGCCAGCCGCAGGGGAAGCGCACCCAGGTCTGCTGCTGACGGCCGATGCGCGTGCTGCCGTCACGGGTGAACTCGGTGCTGCAGACGGCGTAATCCTCACCGAAGGT
The DNA here is from genome assembly GCA_901472405.1 of Serratia rubidaea. GTDB lineage: Bacteria > Pseudomonadota > Gammaproteobacteria > Enterobacterales > Enterobacteriaceae > Serratia_B > Serratia_B rubidaea. Next base: position 1,839,427 of record LR590463.1, read on the forward strand.
GACGATCCGGGTATTCTGCAGCCGGCGCGCCAGCCCGGCGGCGGGACGCGCCGCGCGAAAGGCGCGGATGTCGCCGATGCCGTACAGGTTCTCGCCGGCCCCAGCCGCACCGTGCGTTCGCTGTGCCAGAACAGCTCATCCAGCACGGCGATATCGTTGCTGACCAGCGCCTGTTCGTAGCGGTCAAACGCGGCGGTCACTTCGGCCAGCGTCAGGGGATGGTTAATCTCTTGGGGAGCGATCATGCTGCCACCTCCGCGGCGTCGGCCACCGTAATGCCCATCTGTTCCAGCGCGGCGGCGGCGCGCAGGCAGGCCTGTTCGTTAAACGGCGCGGCAATCAGTTGCAGACCGATCGGGCGTCCGGCGGCGGTGCGCAGCGGCGCGGTCGCCACCGGCAGCCCGAGAAACGATATCGGCTGCGTCAGCATGCCCATACTGGCGCGTATCGGCAGCGGCTGGCCGTTAATCTCCATCTCCTGCGCGCCGATCGGCGTTGCGCTGCACGGCGTCGCCGGCGCCAGCAGCACGTCGGTATGGCGGAACAGCGCCAGAAACTGCTGCTGCGCATGGCGGCGGAAGCGCTGCGCCTGTACGTACCAGGCGGCGGGGATCATCGCGCCGGCCAGCAGGCGCTCGCGCGAGTGCGGCTCAAAACGCGCCGGTTCGCGCCGCAGGGCGGGCAGATACTGGTTGCCGCCCTCGGAGGCGCTGAGAATAAAGGCTGCGGAGCGGGCCAGCTCGGCCTCGGGGAATATCAGCTCCTCCTGCGCCTCCAGCGCCCGGGCGGCGCGCTGCAGCGCGGCGCGGGCGTCGTCATCGCACCAGGTGGTGAAATAGCCGCCGAGCACCGCGCAGCGCAGGCCCTCCATGCCGCGCGGCAGCTGCATGGCGGTCAGCTGGGCGGGGCGATCCGCCTGGAAGGCGTCCTGCGGATCGCTGCCCTGCAGCGCGTCGTACACCGTCGCCAGATCGCCGCAGCGGCGGGCAAAGGGGCCGATGTGGTCGAGGCTGGCGACAAACGGCTGGGTGCCCGCGCGCGACAGCCGGCCGAAGGTCGGCTTCAGGCCGAAAATGCCGCACAGCGACGCCGGCACGCGGATGGAGCCGTTGGTGTCGGAACCGAGAGAAAAGTGCACCGTACCGGCGGCGACCGCCGCCGCAGAGCCGCCGGAGGAGCCGCCGGCAATACGCTGCAGATCGTGCGGATTGCGGGTGGCGCCGTAGTGGCTGTTCTCGGTGGTGAAGCCGTAGGCGTAGGCATCCATATTCAGCATGCCGGACAGCAGGCCGCCGGCCTGCTGCAGCTGACGCACCGCCCAGCTGTCGGCGGCGGCCGGCGGACGCTCGCTGAACAGCTGCGCGCCGGCCAGCGTGGTGTGTCCGGCCACGTCAAACAGGTTTTTCACCGCGTAGGGTACGCCCGCCAGCGGCGGCAGCGGCTGGCGTTGCCGTCGCAGCGTATCGATCTGCGCCGCTTCCGCCAGCATTCGCTGCTCGGTGATCGCGGTCCAGGCGTTGATCTGCGGGTTGACGCGGGCGATCTCATCCAGCGTGCTGCGGGCGATCTCCTGGGCGCTGAGTTCGCCGTTGCCGAGCGCCCGCTGGATATCGCGGATGCTTAACTGATGTAATTTCATGCCTGATACACTCCTGCCACTTCCAGCCGCTCATCCAGCGGAAACGCCATCAGCGGCTCCGCCAGCGCGGCGATGCGGATAAACTGTCGCTGCAGTTCGGCACGCCGGGCGTCGTCCAGCTCCAGCGCCAGAATCTGTTCCATCTGGGCGAGGTAGGCGCGCCAGTCCGGGGGTAAATGGGTCATGCTGTTCTCCTTAAAAACCGGCGGCGCTGCCGTTGCTGCGCGGGTCAAACGCCCCTTCCAGCAGGCCGTCAGGGTGGCGGACAATTGCGCCGGCGTGTCCCATGGCTTCGGTGAAGTCGGCCAGGACTTCCACCTCATGGCCCAGCGCACGCAGGCGTGCGATAGTTTCCGGGGCAAAGCGGCCCTCCAGTTTGAGCGACTCCGAGCTTTGCCCCCAGGTGCGCCCCAGCAGCCAGCGCGGGCGGCTGATGCTCTCCTGCAGCGGCGCGTTTTGCAGCACGTAGCGGGTGAACAGGGCCGCCTGGGTCTGCGGCTGGCCGTCGCCGCCCATCGAGCCGTACACCATCACGCGGCCGTCGTGCAGGCGCGCGGCGGCGGGGTTGAGGGTGTGGAACGGCTGTTTGCCCGGCGCCAGCGCCAGCAGATGCGCCGGATCCAGACTGAAGGCGGCGCCGCGGTTCTGCCAGACGATGCCGCTGTCCGGCAGCACCACGCCGCTGCCAAATTCATGATAGATGCTCTGAATAAATGAGACGGCGAGGCCGCTGTTGTCGATCACGCCCATCCACACCGTATCGCCCGGACCTTTGCCCGCGCCCCACGGCGCAGCGCGTCGTTCATCCACCCGCGCCGCCAGCGCCTGCAGCGCCGCCGGTTCGAGCAGCGCCTGGCTGTCGCCTGCCAGACAGGCGGGGTCGGTGATATGCGCATCGCGCAGGCCAAAGGCCAGTTTGGTCGCCTCCACCAGCCGGTGCACCGTTTCCGTCTCGTCCGCCTCGGCCATCGCCAGCCGATCGCTGATGCCGAGGATCGCCAGCGACGCCAGCCCCTGGGTCGGCGGCGCCAGATTCCAGACGTCGCCCTGCCGGTGCTGCAGCCGCAGCGGTACGGTGCGACGCGCGCGGTGCCGCTGTAAATCCGCCAGCGTGACGGGCATGTCCAGCTGCGCCATGCCGGCCGCCAGCCGTTTGGCCAGCGGGCCGCGATAAAAACTGTCCAGCCCTCCTGCGCCAGCTGCCGCAGGGTAGCCGCCAGCGCCGGCTGGCAGAAACGGCTGCCGGCCTGCGGCGGCGCGCCGTCCGGCAGAAAGGCGGCGGCAAAGCCCGGCAGGTCGCACAGTTCGGCGTATTTGGCCGCGCTGGCGGCGGCCTGCGAGGCGGTGACGGGAATGCCCGTTTCGGCGTAGTCGATGGCGTCCGCCAGCAGGCGCGGCAGCGGCAGCGCACGCCCGCACAGCTCGGCGGAGACGCGCAGCGCCTCATCCCAACCGCTGACGGTGCCGGCGACGGTCAGCGCCGCACGCGGGCCGCGGTGCGGGATCTGCGTCAGGTCGGCATAGGCCGCCGGCGTGGCGAGCGCGCCGGCCGCGCCGCTGGCGTCAATGGCCAGCGGTTCACCGTCCGGCGGCACGATCAGCCAGAAACCGTCGCCCCCCCAGACCGTTCATATGCGGGTAGACCACCGCGACGGTGGCGGCGGCGGCCACCATCGCTTCGATGGCGCTGCCGCCTTCCCGCAGTACCGCCAGCGCGCTCTGGCTGGCCAGGTGGTGCGGCGTGACCGCCATCCCGTGGGTCGCTACATTACTCTGCATGGATCGTCCTCGTGGTTATCGCCTGCCGACGAGGTTGCAAAAGTTGTTCCAAATCTGCCGACGGGCAGCGTCCGCGAAATTTTTTGCCTGCCGGTGTGCACGATGACGGGGTTTGACGCTATAGTCCGGTGAAACGAAAGTTACAGGGGCCGTAATGCAACAGCTTGATGAACGCCTGAAGGCGCAGTATGCCGCGCTGTCGCCGCAGGAACAGCGGGTGGCGGATTTTATCTTCGACCATTTCAACGACCTGATCAGCTATAACAGCGCGGAGCTGGCGCGGCTGAGCGGGGTGTCGAAGGCGACGGTCAGCCGGCTGTTCAAGCGGCTCGGCTACGACAAATACAAAGACATGCGCGACGAGCTGCGCACCCTGCGCCAGAGCGGCATGCCGCTGACCGACAACCGCGATGCGGTGCAGGGCAACACGCTGCTGGCGCGTCACTATAAGCAGGAAATGGCCAACCTGACCCAGTGGGTCAACGCCATCGATGCGCAGCAGTTTGCCGCGGCGATCGACGGCCTGGCGAACGCGCGGCGCATCATTATTATCGGTATGCGCAATGCCTATCCCGTCGCCTTGCACCTGCGTCAGCAGCTGCTGCAGGCGCGCGGACAGGTGCTGCTGCTGCCGCAGCCGGGACAGAGCCTGAGCGAAGAGCTGGTGGACGCCTCGGCGGAGGATCTGGTGGTGATGGTGGCGTTCCGTCGCCGTCCGCGCATTGTGCGCCCGCTGCTGCAGCAACTGCAGGCGGACGGCGTGCCGGTGCTGCTGCTGTGCGAGCCGCAGGCGCAGGCGCTGTTTCCGCTGGCGCGCTGGCAGCTGTGCGCGCCGCTGGACAGCGTCTCCGCCTATGACAGCTACGCCGCGGCCAACAGCCTGATTAATCTGCTGGCCAACGCGCTGCTGCATCAGCTGCTGGACAGCGGGCGGCCGCGCATCCATCACATCGCCACCCTTTACCAGCAGTTGGACGAGCTGGAACAGCGCTGACGGGGCGCCAGAATGGTGCTTTGCCTTGTTTTGGTGCGCGTCCGGTGCACGACTGATGCACCGGTCGCCGCCGCCGCGTCGCCATAACATTACCGATTTACTGAAAATCAGCCGGTTACTTCCCGGACGTCGTTTCTTTGCGGCGTCGGCGTTGCGCCGCCCGTATTTGGCACATTAGTTGCAGAATTGGTTTTATGGAACCTTTTGTTTCATGCTAATTTTACGGGGAAACGCTAATGAGAAGAATCATCATCGCACTGGCCGGCGTCGTCTGCCTGTTGGCCAACATGACTGCGGCGCAGGCCGACCAGTGGCAGCGCATTGAGCAGCGCGGCGTCATCCGCATTGCGGTGCCGCAGGATTTTCCGCCGTTCGGCTCGGTGGGCACCGATTTGCAACCGCAGGGCTATGACATCGATATGGCGCGCTATCTGGCGCAGCAGATGAAACTGAAGTTGCAGCTGGTGCCGGTCAGCAGCGCCAACCGGGTGCCTTATCTGCAGACCGATAAGGTCGACCTGGTGATTTCCAGCCTTGGTAAAAATGCCGAGCGGGAAAAGGTGATGGACTTCAGCCGCGCCTATGCGCCGTTCTTCCTCGGGGTGTTCGGGCCGAAAACGGCGCCGCTGAGCGATGCGGCCGCGCTGGCCGGCCACAGCGTCGGCGTGACGCGCGGCGCGGTGGAGGACATGGTGCTGAGCGCCATTGCACCGGCGGCGGCGCAGATTAAGCGCTACGAAGACAATAACACCACGCTGTCGGCGTATCTGTCCGGCCAGGTGCAGTATGTCGCCACCGGCAACCTGGTGGTGGCGGCCATCAGCCGGCAGAACGCGGCCAAAGCGCCGGTGGCGAGCTTTATGCTGAAAGACTCGCCCTGTTTTATCGGCCTGAGAAAGGGCGAAGCGGCGCTGAAGGCCAGGGTTGACGCGCTGATTGAACAGGGCATCAAGGACGGCACGCTGAACGCCCTGTCCGAGAAGTGGCTGAAAGCGCCGCTGCCAGCCAGCCTCGCGCTGTAAGGCGCGCAGCCATGACGCAACAACTGGATTTTTCCGCGCTCTGGCCGTATTGGCCGGAGCTGCTGGCGGGGCTGTGGGTCACCGTGCAGCTGACGCTGCTGGCGACCTGCGGCGGGCTGGCGCTCGGCATCGTCGGCGCGGCGATCCGCAGCGGGCGACCGGGCTGGCTGAGCCGCCTGTGGGGCGCCTATGTCGAGCTGATCCGCAATACGCCGTTTGTGGTGCAGCTGTTCTTTATCGTCTTCGGCCTGCCCAATCTGGGGCTAAAAATGACGGCGGGCGAGGCGGCGCTGCTGGCGATGGTGGTCAATCTGGGGGCTTACAGCACGGAGATTATCCGCGCCGGCATTCAGGTGACGGCGAAAGGGCAGTGGGAGGCCGGGCGCGTGCTGGGGCTGAGCCGCAGCCAGACCTTTATGCGGGTGGTGCTGCCGCCGGCGCTGCAGCGTATTTATCCGGCGCTGGTCAGCCAGTGCATTATCGTGATGCTGGGCTCATCGGTGGTGTCGCAGGTCTCGTATGAAGAGCTGACCTTCGCCGCCAGCCTGATCCAGTCGCGCACCTTTCTCAGCTTTGAGGTGTATCTGGTGACAACCGGTATCTATCTGCTGCTGTCCATCGCCATGCGTCAGCTGATGATGGCGGCGGGGCGTAAATGGCTGGGGGTGACGGCATGATGGCCTCTTTTACCGACTGGGATATTGTGCGCAACCTGCTGCTGGCCGGGCGCTGGACGGTGCTGCTGTCGCTGACGGCGTTTGCCGGCGGCGCGCTGGTGACGCTGCCGCTGCTGTTGCTGCGCCTGAACGGCGGCCGCCGGCTCGGCATGCTGATCCGCGGCTACAGCGCCCTGTTTCAGGGCACGCCGCTGCTGATGCAGCTGTTTTTGGCGTTCTTCGGCGTCGCGCTGTTCGGCGTGGACGTATCGCCGTGGGCGGCGGCGTCGCTGGCGCTGACGTTTTTACACCAGCGCGTTTTTACTGGATATCTGGTACGGCAGCATCCGCGCCCTGCCGAAGGGGCAGTGGGAAGCCGCGCGCTGTCTCGGCCTGTCGTTCGGCCAGACGCTGTGGCGGGTGGTGGCGCCGCAGGCGCTGCGCATCGCCATTGCGCCGACGGTGGGGTTTGCCGTGCAGGTGGTGAAGGGCACGGCGCTGGCGTCGATCATCGGCTTCGTCGAGCTGACCAAGGCCGGCACCATGCTGACCAACGTCACCTATCAGCCGTTCAAGGTCTTTGCGCTGGTGGCGCTGGGCTACTTTGTCTTGTGTTACCCGCTGTCGCGCTACAGCCGCTATCTGGAGAATAAATTCAATGCCTCTCATCACCATTAATCAGGTGCAGAAGTATTACGGCGACAACCATGTGCTCAAGGGCGTCGATCTGGATATCGCCATGGGGGAAGTGGTGTCGATTATCGGCCGCAGCGGCTCCGGCAAAAGCACGCTGCTGCGCTGCATCAACGGGCTGGAGGGCTACCAGGAGGGCAGCATCAAACTGGGCGGCATGACCATTACCGACCGCGATGCGCAGGCGCGGGAAATCAGCCGTTCGGTGGGCATGGTGTTCCAGAGCTTCAAACCTGTTTCCGCATATGACGGCGCTGGAGAACGTGATGCTGGCGCCGCGTCGGGTGCTGAAAAAAAAGCGCGGCGGAGTGCCGCGAACTGGCCGTCCGCATGCTGGAAAAGGTCGGGCTGGGCGACCGCCTGGATTTCTCCCCCGCCAGTCTGTCCGGCGGCCAGCAGCAGCGGGTGGCGATCGCCCGCGCGCTGGCGATGTCGCCGAAGGTGCTGCTGTGCGATGAAATTACCTCCGCGCTGGATCCGGAGCTGGTCGGCGAGGTGCTGAAAGTGCTGGAGCAGCTGGCGGCCGAAGGCATGACGCTGATTCTGGTGACCCATGAAATGAATTTTGCCCGCGAAGTGGGCGACCGCGTGGTGTTTATGCATCAGGGGCGCGTCTGGGAGCAGGGCGACGGCAACAGCCTGTTCGCTAACCCGCAGACTCCTGAACTTAAACAGTTCATCTCCTCCGTACGCGGTCTTAACTAACCAAAGGAAAACACGATGGCTACCGCTCAATATCCGCAAATCAACCCGCCGCAACGCCTGCTGATGGGGCCGGGACCGATCAACGCCGACCCGCGCGTGCTGCGCGCCATGGCGAGCCAGCTGATTGGCCAGTACGATCCGGCGATGACCCACTATATGAATGAGGTGATGGCGCTGTACCGCGGCGTGTTCCGCACCGAAAACCGCTGGACGATGCTGGTCGACGGCACCTCGCGCGCCGGGATCGAAGCGCTGCTGGTGTCGGCCATCCGTCCCGGCGATAAAGTGCTGGTGCCGGTGTTCGGCCGTTTCGGCCATCTGCTGTGTGAAATCGCCCGCCGCTGCCGCGCCGAGGTGCACACCATCGAGGTGCCGTGGGGCGAGGTGTTTACGCCGGATCAGATTGAGGACGCCATCAAACGCGTGCGGCCGCGCCTGCTGCTGACGGTGCAGGGCGATACCTCCACCACCATGCTGCAGCCGCTGGCGGAGCTGGGGGCCATCTGCCGCCGCTACGACGTGCTGTTCTATACCGACGCCACCGCGTCGCTGGCGGGCAATGCGCTGGAGTGTGACGCCTGGGGGTTGGATGCGGTGTCGGCCGGGATGCAGAAATGCCTGGGCGGCCCGTCCGGCACCTCGCCGATCACCCTCAGCGCGCGCATGGAGGAGGAGATCCGCCGCCGTAAGTGCGTCGAGGCGGGGATCCGCACCGCGGCGCATCAGGACGGCGAGGAGGAGATGATCTACTCCAACTACTTTGATCTGGGCATGGTGATGGATTACTGGGGGCCGGAGCGGTTGAACCACCATACCGAGGCCACCTCGGCGCTGTTTGCCGCCCGCGAGTGCGCCCGCCTGATTCTGGAAGAGGGGCTGGATAACGGCATCGCCCGTCACAAGCTGCACGGCGATGCGCTGCTGAAGGGGGTACAGGCGATGGGGCTGGAGACCTTCGGCGACCTGCGCCACAAGATGAATAACGTGCTGGGGGTGGTGATCCCGACGGGGATTGACGGCGACCGGGTGCGTCAGCTGCTGCTTAACGACTTCGGCATCGAGATCGGCACCTCCTTCGGCCGCTGCACGGCAAGGTGTGGCGCATTGGCACCATGGGCTATAACGCGCGTAAAGACTGCGTGATGACCACCCTGAGCGCGCTGGAGTCGGTGCTGAACCACCTGAAGTTCGCCACCACTCAGGGCGCGGCGCTGCAGGCGGCGTGGGATCACTACGGCAGCGGGATGCGGCATGAGTGAAACGCTAAGTCCGCAGGCGGCGAGCGAGCAGGCTGCCGCCCGCGTTATGGCGCGCGCCGACCAGCTGGCGGCGCTCAGCGAAACGCCGGACGGCCTGACGCGCGTCTACCTGTCGCCGCAGCATCTGCAGGCCAACCGGCTGGTGGGCAGCTGGATGGCGGAGGCGGGCATGCAGGTGCGGCAGGATGCGGTCGGCAATATCTGCGGGCGCTACGAGGGCGAACGGCCCGGCGCGCCGGCGCTGCTGCTCGGTTCGCACCTGGACACGGTGCGTAACGCCGGGCGCTACGACGGCATGCTGGGGGTGCTGACGGCGATCGAAGTGGTGCAGGCGCTGCAGCAGCAGGGGCGTCGTCTGCCGTTGGCGCTGGAGGTGGTCGGCTTTGGCGATGAAGAGGGCACGCGTTTCGGCATTACGCTGCTCGGCAGCCGCGGCCTGACCGGCAGTTGGCCGCAGGTGTGGCTGGCGCAGACCGACGCGCAGGGCATCAGCGTGGCGCAGGCGATGCGCGACGCCGGCTGGACCCGGCGCAGATCCATCAGGCGGCGCGCGCCGCCGATGAGATTGCCGCCTATCTGGAGCTGCATATTGAACAAGGCCCCTGTCTGGAGCAGGCGGGGCTGGCGCTGGGGGTGGTGCAGGCGATCAACGGCGCGCGCCGCCTCAACTGCCGCTTTACCGGCGAGGCCGGCCATGCGGGTACGGTGCCGATGCAGCACCGTAAAGACGCGTTGGCCGCCGCCGCCGAGTGGATGGTGTTTGTCGAGCGCACCGCCGCCGGCAGGGCGGCAACCTGGTGGCCACGGTCGGCGACGTGCAGTGCGCGCCCGGCGCGGTGAACGTTATCCCCGGCGAGGTCAGGCTGTCGCTGGATATTCGCGGGCCGCAGGATGCGCCGCTGGCGGCGCTGCTGCAGACGCTGCTGGCCGAGGCCGAGGCGATCGCCGGGCGGCGTCGGCTGCAGTTTGACGCGCAGGAGTATTACCACATCGGCGCCACGCCGTGCGACGCGCGGCTGCAGACGGCGCTGGAGCGGGCGGTGCAGCAGGTGCAGGGACGGTCGCTGTCGCTGCCGAGCGGCGCGGGGCATGACGCCATCGCCATGGCGGAACGCTGGCCGGTCGGCATGCTGTTTGTACGCTGCAAGGGGGGCGTCAGCCATCACCCGGCGGAAGCGGTGACGACGCAGGATGTGGCGCTGGCGATTGCCGCCTACCGTCAGGTGGTGACGGATCTGGCGCAGGGCGAGTAACGTCCCGGCCCGCAGCGGGCCGGGAACGGCGGCTTACTGCGCGCTGCGCAGCGCGGTGACGCGTTGTTGCAGATCCGGCCAGGCGGCTTTGCCCGCCTGCTCGGTGCGCAGGTAGTTCAGCAGCACGGCGATTTGCCGGTCGCTGAGGTGGTTGGCGAACGGCGGCATGGTGCCGAGCGCCGGCGTGGCGGGGACGGCGATGCCGTTCAGCACCACGCGGATGGCGTTGTCGGGGCTGGCGTCGTTCAGATTGCTGTTGAGCGCCAGCGCCGGACGCACCCCGGCCAGCTGCGCCCCTTCCGACTGCGCATGGCAGGCCATGCAGGCGCCGGAATAGAGGCGCGCGCCTTCCGAAGCCAGCGTTTTCGCCTGCGTTTCGCGCTGTAGCAGCCGCTGTTTCAGCGCGGCCGCCTCGTCGTCCGGCTGCGGCGGGTTGAACGAGGCCAGATAGACGGCCATCGCCCGCAGATCGTCCTCCGGCAGCTGTGACAGCCCTCATTCACCACCGGCCCCATCGGACCGGCGGCCACGCCGTGGTTAGCGACGTAGCCGCTGCGCATAAAGCTCAGCAGATCGGCGTAATTCCAGCTAATCGGCGCGTTGGAGTGCGCGGTCAGCGCCGGCGCGCTCCAGCCTTCGGCAACGCCGCCGGACAGGTGCGCCTTGCCGCCCTGTTCGGCAAACAGGATATTGCGCGGTGAGTGGCAGGCGCTGCAGTGGCCTAACCCTTCGGTCAGGTAGGCGCCGCGGTTCCAGACCGCGTCGTGCGCCGGATCGGGCTGCATGGCGCCGGGCCGCAGCGCCAGCCAGTTCCAGGCGGCGATCCCCTGACGGATATTGAACGGGAAGTTCAGATCCGTTTTCGGCGGCTGGTAGCGCACCGGCGGCTGCGACATCAGCCAGGCGTACAGCGCCTGCAGATCCTCATCGCTGGTGCGGGTGAAGGAGGTGTAAGGGAACGCCGGGTACAGGTAGTGACCTTCGCGATCGACGCCGTGCCGCATGGCGCGTTCAAAGGCCGGGTAGCTCCAGCCGCCGATGCCGGTTTCGCGGTCGGGCGTGATATTGGTGGAATAGATGGTGCCGAACGGGATCTCCATCGCCAGACCGCCGGTGTTGCGCACGCCGCCGGGGTGGGTATGACAAACCGCGCAGTCGCCGAGGGCGGCCAGTTTGGCGCCGCGGGCGATCTGCTCGGCGCTGAAGGTCTGGTGGTCCGCCTCGTTCAGCGGGGCGATGGCCGGCTGCCAGCTGGCGATGCCGGCGCCGATCAGGGCGACGGCGACCGCCGCGGCGCTCCAGCCGAGAATTTTTTTACGGTTACTCTTCATGGTGGTTTCCTTGCCGTCGGGCGTCAGTGAGCGGAGGTTAAGGCCTGCAGAATGCGTTCAGGGGTGAACGGCACTTCCCGCAGGCGGACGCCCAGCGCGTCAAACAGCGCGTTGCCGATGGCGGCGGCGCTGGGCACCGAGGCGGATTCGCCGGCGCCCATCGGCGGCTGATCGGGGTTATCCAGCAGCTGCACATCGACGTCCGGCAGCTCGTCAAAACGCAGGATCGGGTAGCCGCCCCATTCCAGCGAGGTGGTGCCCGCGCCGTCAAAGGTGGCGAACTCCTTGATCGCGCGGCTGGTGGACTGGATCACGTTGCCGTGCACCTGATGGCGCACCCCGGCCGGGTTGACGATGCGGCCGCAGTCATGGGCGACAAACACCTTCTTCACTTTTATCTGCCCGGTGCGGCGGCTGACCACTAAGTCGCATACCCAGGCGGCCCAGGCGGCGCCGAAGCCGGGGAATTTACTGTGAAAATAGCGGGCGTAGGCAAAGCCGCGGCCGCTGACCCACTCCTGCGAGGCGGGCGCCAGATGACGGTGCGCGCGCCCGGGCCGCCAGCCGGCCTGCTTTTTCAGCGCTTCGATCAGCGTCAGCGCGCGCGGATCGTCGAGGTAGCGCAGGCGATAGGCGATGGGATCGTCGTCCGCCAGATAGGCCAGTTCGTCGATCCAGGATTCATGGGCGAACACGTTCGGCAGCGCCGACACGCCGCGCATCCAGGAGGCGCGCACGATCGGCGCGGCGTCCTGCGCCACGACGCGCATATGCGGGTAGCGATACTGCGGGATGGCGGTGCGATCGCCCATCTGCTGCACGTCGGCCTGATTGGCGACCTTGCCGCTCAGCACCAGCGCCAGCGTCACGGCGTTGTTGGAGGGGTAGCAGGTTTTAAAATCATAGGCGGCCACCTGACGGGCGGCGTCCAGCCCGCCGCGCACCCGGATAAGCTGGGCGGTGCCTTTCGGCTCCCAGCCGTTTTCCCTGTTCGCGCATCAGCTGCACCCGCACCGGTTTGCCCACCGCCTGCGACAGCAGCGCGGCGTCGGCGCACACGTCGTCGGCGCCGTTACGGCCATAGCAGCCGGAGGCGTCCAACCGCTGGATATGCACCTGCTCTTCCGTCAGATCCAGCAGTTTGGCGATGTCTTTGCGCAGGTCGTGCGGGTTCTGGCTGCCTGACCAGATCTCCGCCTGGCCGTCGCGTACGTCGGCGACCGCGCAAGAAGGGCCGATGGAGGCGTGCAGATGGAAAGGCCACAGGTAATCGGCGTTAACCGGTGTGGGCAGCGCGCTGATAATCTGTTCGATCTCGGCGTCGTCCTGCAGCATGCGGTCCTGCTTCGGGTGCGCCACCAGCGTATCGTGCAGCCCGGCGGCCAGATCGGGCAGCCCCTGCCAGTCGCGCCAGGTGACCTGTAGCTGGTTCATCGCCGCGATCGCCTGCTCTTCGCGCTCGGCGACTACGCCGATAAAATCGTTAATCACCACCAGTTTGACGATGCCCGGCAGATGGGCGATGGAGGCGGCGTCCACGGCCACCAGCGCCTTGCCGAGCGGCGCGCTGCTGTCGGCGCCGGCATAGGGCGGGCGGATCACCCGGCCGTGCAGCATGCCCGGCACGCGCACGTCGTGGACGTAGCTCAGACCGCCGGTGACCTTGGCGGGGATATCCACGCGCGCTACGGGCCGGCCGACATAGCGGCTTTGGGCCGGCGTCTTCAGCAGCGCCGCGCTGTCCAGCGGCAGATGCAGATCCTGGCCGCGCGCCAGTTCGCCGTAGCTCAGACGACGTGCGCGGTTGGCGCGCTCAAACACATAGCCGTTTTCGGTTGCCAGCCGGCTCTCCGGCAGGTTGAACGCCCGCGCCGCCAGCTGCAGCAGATGCTGACGCACCTGCGCCGCCGCCTGACGCAGCGGTATCGAGGTGACCTGAATGGTGGCGCTGGCGATGGTCGGCCCCTGATTCGGCGTGCGGCGGGTGTCGCCGAGGATCATGGTGACGGCGGCCAGATCGACGTCCAGCTCGTCGGCGACGAGTTGGCTGAGGGCGGTTTTCACCCCGGTGCCGAGATCGACGTGGCCGTTAAAGGCGGTGACCTGGCCGTCGGCGGACAGCGCAATAAAACTGTCGACGCGGTCCGGCGGCGGCGAGGCCGGGCGTCCGGCCGGCGCGGCCGCCAGGGCGTCGAAGGACAGGGGCAACAGGCTGCTGACCATCACCAGCCCGCCGGCCTGCAGTAAACGGCGGCGGGTTATTTCAAGGCTGTTCATCACGCGTTACCCCGCTCGGCCACAATCTGTTTGGCGCGCTGCGCCGCCCGCAGGATCTCAATATGGGTGCCGCAGCGGCAGAGGTTGAACGCCAGCTCCTGCTTGATGGCCTGCTCGTCGGCCTGCGGATCGCGTTCAAACAGCGCCACCAGCGTCATGATCATGCCGTTGGTGCAGTAACCGCACTGGGCCGCCTGTTCATCAATAAAGCCTTGCTGTACCGGGTGCAGATGCTCGGCGTCGCCGATGCCTTCCAGCGTGGTAACTGATTTACCGACGACGCTGGCGGCATTGACGGAGCAGGAGCGGGCGGCGACGCCGTCAATCAGTACGGTGCAGGCGCCGCATTCGCCGAGGCCGCAGCCGTATTTCGGGCCGTTCAGCGCCAGATCGTTGCGCAGGATATAAAGCAGGGGAGTATCTCGGAGACTGTCGTCGAGCGGTACCATCCGTCCGTTAATTTGGATGTTCATTGGGTATTTTCCTGGTCAATAAAAATGCCGGCATCACTGCCGATCGGTGCAAAAAATAAGCTGAATTTATCGAGTTATATGCTTTTGAGATAATACGTTAACTAATCGTTAATTAACTTGACTATTTGTGGGGAATTGACCGGGAAAGAAGGGATATTAAGGAGTATTTTATTGGCGGTGTTTATATGCTAGTCCCGCGGCTGACGAGGCGTCGGCCGCGGGAGAGGGATGGACTTATGGCAGAATGCGCCGGTCGTCGGCATCGCGCAGATAGGTCAGCAGCGCGCTGCCGTCCTGTGCGACGCGGAACTCGCCGTAACGCGCGCGGGCGAACCTGTCGCCGTGCCCTTCCTGGAAAAAGTAGCTCGGCGTACCGATCTGCAGCCCGCTGGCGGACAGGTGATACTGCATCAGAATCTGCTGCGGCTTCAGCGGCTCTCCGCGATAAAAGTGCGCGCTGACCGCGTGCTGCTGCGCATCCAGTTCAATCACCAGCTGTCCGCGGGATGCCGGCGCCTGGCAGTCGCCGGCCCGGCAGGCTTGCCGCTGTTGGCGCATCTGCGTCCGCAGCGGCGCGGCCAGCGCATAGTCCAGCGCCATATAGTCGCCCTGCATCAGCGAGCGCGGGTCGACCGGCGCCAGCTGCAGGATGGCCACGCGGCCCTGCCTGAGCTGCTGCTCTTTTTGGTAAATCGACAGGTTAACCAGCAGCAGCGCTGCCAGCACCAGCGCGCCGGTCAGCCATTTGATAACGGAATTAGTCTGCATGGTCGCCTCCCTGCGTCTGCCATTGTTTGACCCACAGCGCCAGCAGCAACAGCGCGCTGCCGCTGACCATCAGCAGCAGCGCTTTATGCAGCAGCGTGATGCCGAGGAAATAATACCAGTCGGCAAGGTAGAGCAGCAGATAAGCGCCCGCGGTCGCCAGCAGCGCGCGGCTGCCCAGATAGCGCGCGGTGAGCAGCAGCAGCAGCCCCAGCCCCAGCCCGGGTGAGAACAGGGCGGTGACGCCGCAGAACAGGGCGGCGGGCAGGTAAACCGGCATTGCGTCGGCGGCGGTGCGCCGGGTATAGGCCAGCGCGCTGCCGACCAGTCCGACGGCGATGCCAAGGCCCAGCATGGTCGCCAGCATGGCGTGGCCGGCAGAGGGGCCGAAAATATCGTTCAGCAGGCCGCGGTGGATAGCGGCCAGGCACAGCGCCATCAGCCCGGCGGGTATGCCGTAGCGCCATGCGTTGCCGCCCGCTGACGGCCGCGCAGCGCTGCGGATAACCTGCTGCAGCCAGCCGGCCAGCAGCAGCGCGACCAGCAGCGCCGTCAGGCCGATAGCCAGCATCGGCGGCAGATAGCGGCCGCTGAAATAGCCCAGCGACTGCACCAGCAGGAAGACCCCGCCGCAGACCGCCATCAGACGATACAGCGTGCTCGGCATCGCCCATGTCATTACCGCCAGCACCGGCAGGAAACACAGCACCTTAAGCATCATGCGGAAGTTTGAATCGCCGTCGCCGAACGACATAATCGCCAGATAAAAGCCGCAGGTGGCGGCGATGGCCCAGGCCAGACCGATCTGTTGCTGGCCGATTGTCGGTTTACGCAACCACAGGGCGGCCGGCACCGCCAGCAAGGCGGAGTAGAACGTCAGCGACGCGCCGTCGAGCGACCCGATCAGGCCAACCACATACAGCACCAGAACGAGCAGCAACAGGATAATCATCGCCGCCAGCCAACCGCCCAGCGTCAGCGCGAGGCGTAAATACCACGGCAGCCGTGCGGAATGGTCGAAGTTCGCCACGGCCGCCGCTGCCGGGCGTTCAGCAACCGGCGCTGCTGCAGCGCCTGCAGCAGTGCGCCGACCTCATCCGGCGCGATGTCCGGCGGCTGTTGCGGGTACATTTCACGCCGCCAGCGCAGCAGCAGTGAGCCGCACAGCGCCAGCCACAGCGCCGTCAGGCCACAGATCAGAAACAGGTTGCCGGTCCCCCAGGCGATCAGCAACAGAGCCTCAAGATTCCAGGAGAAGTACAGCAGCTGCAGAATCACCACGCAGCCCACCACCATCAGGCTGGTCATGCCAAGCGTCAGCATGCACAGATCCGGCCGATGGTGGCGGTAAACGCCGTAACCGATCACCAGCAACAGCGCCCAGGGCACAATAATCAGACGGTCATCCGTGTTGCTCCACTCCAGCACCGTGGCCGCTACCCAGACGGTGAGGGTCAGCAGCAGATAGCCGGCCAGGATGCGCGACGGCCAGCGTTTGGCCAGCCATGACGTCGGCTGCCGGCGGGAGGCGTAGTCCGCCAGCGCCTCGCGTACGATCAGGCACAGCAGCTGGGCGGCGAAGTAGGCGTACAGCAGGCCGTTGCCCGACCAGGGGAAAGGCTGCCAGGCGTCGTCGCCCATCAGCAGCAGCGCCTGGTTGGCGTAATAGAACTGAAAGGCCAGGTTTGCGACCGCCCAGGTGCAGATCCACAGGCCGTTCTGCCGTCCCAGCAGCGCCAGCGGCAGCAGTATCAGCGTCCAGGCGCGGAACAGCTCCCAGCTGTCGGCGCCGGTCTGATAAGTCTGGCCGTACAGCGCCAGCAACCCGCCGAAGCTCAGGCCGATGGCCAGCAGCGCCATGCGCGCCAGCGTCTGTCGCCAGCGCCACCAGACGACGACCGTCAGCGCCAGGATCCCGCCCTCCACCAGGGCGAATTTGGCCATTTTGGGCATCGCTGCCCAGTTCCAGGCGATAAAGAAAATACCGCCGCTGACCAGCGCCAGCAGGCCGAGCAGCGTCAGCGCGGCCAGCAGAAAACGACGCCAGGCGGGGCGATCCGGCCGCACGCCGCAGTACAGCAGGATCTGTTGATAGGCAGCGGCGGACAGCCCGTCGCTGTCCGGCGATGAGCGTTGCAGCGCGCCGAGCGTGCGGCATACGTGTGCTGCCGCGCCGGAAGGCATGCGGGCAGGGTGATACGACGAATCCATACAGACTTCCTTGCCGTGGTGATATTGACCCGGCGGGGCGCAGGCCCGGCCGCTGTCGGCTAAAAATGCGCTGCAGATGCCGGGCACGCAGCGCTGCGTTGAACTACCAGTTTACCTGATTAATCACCCTTGTGTGGCCGGCGTCAGCGACGGGCTAGGATATTTGCCGTAAAAGGTGCGCCTGAGCTGAGTTGTCTCCGTACCGGCGCGGGGAAAATGCGGCAGCATGGCAGGCAGGACGATTGACGGGGGATAACGGATGAACGCCTTGATACGCCTGGCCGATGCTTACCCGCATGCTGGCTGGGATTGCTGATGCTGGTGGGTTGGGCCGTCGGCCAGCCTGCTTAACCGCGTGGCGCTGCAGCTGCCGTTGCTGTTGGAGCAGCGCTGGCGTCGCGCCGCGCAGCGCCAGCTGGACCTGCCGGTGACGGATGGGGATGCGGCCGGGTGGCGGAAGCTGTTTACGCGTGCGCCGGCAAGCCGTTACCCGGCAGCGGCGCTGGCGCTGCTGTTTCTGCCTGGCGGGGATGCGGCTGCCGCGGGGTTGCCGCTGTTGGCCGCTGCTGCTGTTTTGCTCGCTGGTGCTAACGCTGGCGCTGGTTGATTTCAACACCATGCTGCTGCCGGATGCGTTGACGTTGCTCTGCTGTGGCTGGGCCTGCTGTGCAACCTGAACGGTTGGTTTGTGCCGCTGGATCAGGCGGTTATCGGCGCCGTTGCCGGCTATGCCGGCTGTGGGCGCTGTTTTGGCTGTTCAGGCTCGGCAGCGGCAAGGAGGCGCTGGGCTACGGCGACTTTAAACTGACGGCGGCGCTGGGCGCCTGGTGCGGCTGGCAAAGCCTGCCGAACCTGCTGTTGCTGGCGGCAGGCGGCGGCCTGACGTATGTGCTGCTGAGGCGCGGATGGAATAAAGAGGGCGGGCAAGAGCCGCTGGCGTTTGGCCCCTGGTTGGCAATCAGCGGTGTGGTAAACCTGCTGTTTCTTGTCGCGCCAATAAATTATTAACGCATTGTCGCCGATGCATATTAGCCATAATTATAAAAAAAACGGATCTATATGGTTTATATATTTGACGAGGGAATACATAATATTTTTTTTAGTTTTCTGTTAACAATAAAAACGCATGGCGTCGGTTGGCAGAAAAACAGGACTTTTCTTATTTGATGTTTTCTTCCTGCACCCGTTAATAGCGATTAGCGCCTTGATGCGATCTGCCAGCACCTGCCACCATGCGCCCTGCCTGAGTGTGCGTGGGGAAAATCTTAATAATCAGAATGCTGGTGCTTATGACTAAAATGGCTTCTTTGAAATATTTGCTTACATCTTTTTAATTCCTTTCATATGTCATAGCTTTTTAAACTTGTGTCTATAGGTATTTGTCTGAATTATTTTCTGCGCTGCGGGCTGAAACAATTTTCCGATATTCATAACGTTTATGAAAGTTTTTATCGGCGCCACTGCCCGCGTACAAAGATAAATAATTTATTTTGGGCGAGCGCCGTTTTGGCGTAATTAAGTCAGCCTGCGCTCAGGCTGGCGAGTTTATCAGATACAGAATTGGGGAAATACGCCCATGTTGTACGATTTATTGCCGGAGGTGATTGGTTTGACGCACCCGCTTTATCTCAGGACGGCCTGCTGTTCATCTGGGCCCCGCGTGCGGCCGGGAGTACGGCGTCGGTCAGGCGTCGGGCCGCTGCTACTCTTCACGTCTCCTACCCACGCAAAACTTCAGACCGCAGACGCAGGGCTAATCGGGTCAGGCAACCGATCGGCCTGCGATGTCTTGGGTTAAGCCGCGGGAAGCGCCGCTTAACCCTGCAGAGAGTGCCCCATGGAATGGGATTTACGCGAACAAAACGCGCCGGTAAGGAGAGTCTGTCCGGTGCTGGCAAACAAGGAAGAGCTTTATGACAACGCATTTAGCCTATTGGCTACGCAACTTAAGCCCCGACGGCATGCGGACGGCTGCCGGGACGCTGTTGAGTCTGGATGAGATGCCGCTGAAGTGTGCGCCGCCGTGGCCGGAGGGGTCGGCGGGCGGTCATCAGAGCTGCGGTTTTTCGTCCGTGGAATCACCTGTTGTCAGGATTACGGATATGACGGAATGTGAGTTCTCAGCGCTGTTGGATCAATTCACCCTGGATATCACCGCGAAAGCGCAGGCCAGGCAGCTCGATCCGGTATTGGGGCGTGACGCCGAACTGCGGCAGATCGTTGATGTGCTTTCCCGCCGGCGTAAAAACAATCCGATCCTGGTCGGCGAGCCGGGCGTCGGGAAAAGTGCGTTGGTGGAGGGGCTGGCGCAGCGCATTGTAGAAGGCAATGTGCCGGACGGCCTGAAAAATATGCGTATCCGCAGACTGGACTTGGCGCAGCTGCAGGCAGGGCTCAGCGACCGCAGCGCTTTTGCGGCGCGGCTGTTGCAGGTGGTTGACGCCTTGCGTCGTTCGCCGGTGCCGCACCTGCTGCTGCTTGACGAGGCGTACGCGCCGCTGGGCGCCGGCGAGTCGGCCGGCAGTGAAGAGGTGCTCAAGGTCTTGAAGCCGGCGCTGATGCGCGGCGAGCTGCGCCTGATTATTACCGCCAACCGCCAGGAATATCAGCAGCATGTGGAGTGGGACAGCGGGTTGGGGCACTGCCTGCAGAAGGTTCGCGTTGATGAACCGGATGACGAGACCGGCCTGCCTGATGCTGCGGGCGCTGAAGGAGCGTTACGCCCAGCACCATGGCGTCTATATTCAGGACTCGGCGCTGAAGGCGGCGGTGGTGCTGTCGCGTCGCCATCTGTGCGGCCGCCAGCTGCCCGACAAGGCGGTGGATCTGCTGGATATTGCCAGTGCCCGGGTGCGGATGAGCCTGGAGGTTGAACCCGAGCCGTTAATGCAGATACGTGCGGAGCTGGCGGCGCTGGCGATGGAGCAGCAGGCGCTTGAACAGGACGAGGCGCAGAGTGATGAGGTCGATCCGGCGCGGCTGGCGGATATCTGCGACCGCTGCCTGTGGCTGCAGCAGCAGCGGGCAAGCCTGGAACAGCAGCTGCAGCAGGAGCGGGAGCTGGCGCGGCGGCTGCTGAGCGCCCGGCAGGCGGAGCGCGACGATGAATGCGCGGCGTTGCAGCAGCAGTTGGCGGTGTTGCAGGCGTCCGTTCCTCTGTTGTCGCTGGATGTGGACGCCCGCATGGTGGCGACGGTCATCGCCGACTGGTGCGGCATCGCGCTGAGCAGCCTGTTAAAGGATGAGCGCAGCTGTTTGCTACAGCTTGAACAGCGCCTGAGCGAGCAGGTTATCGGGCAGGAGTCGGCGATGGCCGCGCTGGCGCAGCGGCTGTATACCGCCTCAACGCAGCTGCGGCTGGAGAATGGGCCGCTGGGGGTATTTTTGCTGCTGGGGCCGGCCGGCGTCGGCAAAATGGCGAGCGCGCGGGCGCTGGCCGAGAACCTGTATGCGGACGACGCCTCACTGCTGACCCTGAATATGGCGGAGTATCAGGAAGCGTGCGCGGTGAAGCATCTGATCGGCGGGCATGGCGAGCAGGCGGAGGAGGAGGGGACGTTAACCGAAGCGGTGCGCCTGCGCCCGTACAGCGTGGTGCTGCTGGAAGAGGTGGAAAAGGCGCATGGCGAGGTGCAGAAGCTGCTCTGCCGGCTGTTTGAACACGGCTCGCTGCGCGACGGCAAAGGGCGGCTGATTGATTTTCACCATACGGTGTTCCTGCTGAGCAGCGATCTGGGGCGCGAGCAGCTGCTGCAACAGCTGGACACGCAGCCCGACGCGACGGACGCCGAGTTGAGCGCCGTGCTGCAGCCGATTCTGCGCGCACGCTTTCAGCCGGCGCTGCTGGCCCAGGCGCAGGCGCTGATCTACCGTCCGCTGGACGTCGACGCGCTGCGGCGGATTGTCGCCAGCAGGCTGCAACAGATTATGCAGCGGCTGCGGCAGCGTTACGATCTGCGCTGCGTGGTCGACGACAGCCTGAGCGATGCGCTGGTGTCGGTCGGTCTGCAGGCGGAGGGCGGCGTGCGCCATATCGACAGCGTGCTGAATCAGCAAATTTTGCCGACGGTTTCCCGCCAGCTGCTGCAGCGGCTGGAGGAGCATCGCAAGCCGCAGCTGCTGCAGCTGGCTTACGACCCGCGGCAGGGCGTGGTACTGAATTTTGACGTCGGCAGCGGCTATCAGTGCTGAGGCGCCGACGACGGCAGAAAATAGCGGGATCCTGACGATTTGTGCACTGCTTGCGGCAATATTCGTATATATTGCCGCTTGCGTCTGATTGTTACGACTTCCTTCTATTTTTAACGGCATCAACTTTATGAAACCTATTTCCGGGAATACCTGCGCCGCCGCGGTGGCGCTGCTGCCTGTTTTATGGCCGGCGATCGCCGGTGCGGCGCCAGCCGCTGACGACGAGGCGACCGTGGTGGTCACCGCCAAGCGCAGCGGTCTGTCTGAACTGAGTACGCCGGCGGCGGTCAGCGTAGTTAACGGTGAGCAGCTGCGCGACGCCAAACCGCAGGTCAACCTGTCGGAGAGCCTTGGCGTGGTGCCCGGGCTGCAGGTGCAAAACCGTCAGAACTACGCGCAGGATCTGCAGCTGTCGGTGCGCGGTTTTGGCGCGCGCTCCACCTACGGCGTGCGCGGCGTGCGGATTTATGTCGACGGCATTCCCGCCACCATGCCGGACGGACAGGGGCAAACCTCGAATATCGATCTGGCGTCGGCGGATAAAGTTGAAGTGCTGCGCGGACCGTTTTCCGCGCTGTATGGCAACGCCTCGGGCGGGGTGGTCAACGTTGAAACGCAGACCGGCCGTCAGCCGAACCGCGTAGAGGCGGGCATGTACGCCGGCAGCTACGGCTCCTGGCGTTACGGCGTCAAGGCCAGCGGCGCCACCGGCGACGGCAGCCAGGCCGGCGACGTCAACTACGCGGTGTCCGCGACGCGCTTTACCACCGAAGGCTTCCGCGATCACAGCGGCGCGCGCAAGAATCTGGGCAACGCCAAACTGGGCGTGCGGCTGGATGACGCCAGCACCCTGACGCTGCTGTTTAACAGCGTCGATATCAACGCCGACGATCCCGGCGGCCTGACGCGGGCGGAGTGGCAGGATAACCCGCGCCAGTCGCCGCGCGCCGAACAGTTCAACACGCGCAAGACCGTGTCGCAGACCCAGGGCGGCCTGCACTATCAGCGCCAGTTTGGCGACAGCGACGATCTGAGCGTGATGATGTACGCCGGCGAGCGGGAAACCACCCAGTATCAGTCGATCCCGGTATTTGTCCAGCAGCGCAGCCCCAGCAGCCCGGCGGCGTGATTGTGCTGGCGCGTCATTATCAGGGCGTCGATACGCGCTGGACGCACCGCGGCGAGATCGCCGCCGTGCCCTATACCCTGACCGGCGGCCTCAACTATGAAACCATGACGGAAAAGCGCAAGGGCTATGAAAACTTTGCCGAGGTGAACGGTGAACAGCAGCTGGGCGTGAAGGGCAATCTGCGCCGTGACGAGCGCAACCTGATGTGGAACCTTGACCCGTATCTGCAAACTTCCTGGCAGCTGACGCCGCGCCTGACGCTGGACGCCGGCGTGCGCTTCAGCACCGTCAATTTTGACTCCAATGACCACTTTATTACCGCCGGCAACGGCGACGACAGCGGCAACGCCCGCTATCACCAGTGGCTGCCTGCCGGCGCGCTGCGCTATGCGCTGGCGGACGGCTGGAACATCTACGCCGCCGCCGGACGCGGCTTTGAGACGCCGACCATCAACGAACTCTCTTACCGGCCGGACGGCAGCGCCGGCATGAACTTCGATCTGCAGCCGGCCGTCAGCGATACGCTGGAGGTGGGCAGTAAGACGCGCATCGGCAACGGGCTGCTGACCGCGGCGCTGTTCCAGACCGACACCCGCAATGAGATTGTCACCGCCAACAGCAGCAACGGGCGCAGCAGCTATAAAAACGCCGGACAGACGCGGCGTCGCGGCCTGGAGCTGGCGCTGGATCAGCAGTTTGGCGAGGCGTGGCGGTTAAATGTGGCCTGGACGCTGCTGGATGCGCGCTATCGCGACGATATTTGCGGCGACGTTGCCTGTTCAGCGGATAAGTTTATCGGCCGCGGCAACCGCATTCCGGGCATCGCCCGCAATATGGGCTACGCCTCGCTGGCGTGGGCGCCGGAGCAGGGCTGGTATGCCGGCGCCGAGGTGCGCTATATGAGCGATATTCAGGTCAATGACGCCAACAGCGCCCAGGCGCCGTCCTACACCACCGTCGGGCTGAACAGCGGCTACCGCTATCCGCTGGGCAACTGGCTGGTCAACGTTTTTGGCCGGGTTGATAACCTGTTTGACCGCGATTACGTGGGATCGGTGATTGTTAATGAGGGCAACGGGCGTTTCTATGAGCCGGCGCCGGGACGTAATTGGGGCGGCGGCATCAGCGTAGCCTATTCGTTCGAATAATAATCAGCGGCATGCCGGCGCGGCCGGCATGCTATATTAATGCGGTAGCTCAAAAAATAAGCGAGCAGCGCGCAGGAAAGTAAAAAAATAAATTTTTTTACATTTAAGCAACGCAGACTGGCGCATTGTCATTATACTGTAATCATCTGGCGGTAGTTTTCACACGGTGCACAGCCCGAGGCTGTAAATAACACTGCGGGGATCGCTAATGGTAAAGTCCTGGTTGGGGCTACAAAGAAAAAATAACACCACCTCCCTGATTTCTCGTTGTAACGAGGGTTCTCTCTCCGACTCTCTTTTTCTCACCACTTTCTACACTGTCACGCGCAACGCCATACTCGCAGATTCCGTTTATTTCGTCTCTTCGTCCGGTGGATCTCGGCGTAATAACGCAGCCGCAGGTTTACTTTATCCATTGGCTTGCCCCCAGGTTTTGCGGAACGTCGTCCGCAACGCCGAGGTATATATTGGCTTGAAGGAGGCCAGAACCTAATACGTGTGTGAAACATTCATCGCGCGTGAATAACGCTGCGGTAGGTGAAACAAACTGTAAGGTGCCACTATGGGAAGACAGAAAGCAGTGATCAAAGCACGTCGTGAAGCGAAACGCGTAATTCGTCGTGACGCTCGCAGTCATCGCCAGCTGGAAGAAGAAAGCGTGACTTCGCTGGTGCAAATGGGTGGCGTTGAGTCTATCGGCATGGCGCGGGATAAGCGCGATAGCTCACCCATCGAGGCGCGAACCGAGGCTCAGGGTCATTATTTGTTAGCCATAGAAAATAAACAGTTGGTGTTTGCCACCGGCGAAGCCGGGTGCGGCAAAACCTTTATCAGCGCGGCGAAAGCGGCGGAAGCGCTGATTCATAAAGAAGTGGATCGTATTATCGTCACCCGTCCGGTGCTGCAGGCGGATGAAGATCTCGGCTTCCTGCCGGGGGATATTTCCGAGAAGTTTGCCCCTTATTTCCGCCCGGTCTATGACATTCTGCAGCGCCGGCTGGGATCGTCCTTCCTGCAATATTGTCTGCGGCCGGAAATCGGCAAGGTCGAAATTGCGCCTTTCGCCTATATGCGCGGGCGGACGTTTGAAAACGCGGTGGTGATTCTGGACGAAGCGCAGAATGTCACCACCAGCCAGATGAAAATGTTCCTCACCCGCCTGGGGGAGAACGTGACGGTGATCGTCAACGGCGATATCACCCAGTGCGACTTGCCGCGCGGGGTGGAATCGGGCCTGAACGATGCGCTGCAGCGTTTCGAGGAAGACGAAATGGTCGGCATTATTCGCTTTGATAAACAGGACTGCGTACGTTCCGCACTGTGCCAGCGTACGCTGCACGCTTACAGTTAACCTTCCGTAAACCCGTGTGAAAAGGCCGCTCTGCGGCCTTTTTTATTGCCGGCATGCTATCTGCGCTTTGTTGACTTTTTGTGTAAGTTTTTGTGGTTTATTGTATAGAAAATCATTTCTACACTGTTGATGATAGGTTGCTGTAACCCCCGCCGCACGGCGGGGCGCTGGGTCCTGCGCCTGCCTGGCTCAGGGATGGCTATGTATGATTATCCTGATGAAAAACAATGAAATATATCGTTTTAATTCTGTTTATTTTATGCGTGGTTTATGTGCACTATCGCGGTCGGGTTCGTTACGGCTTCTGGCGTCAGCTGGCTGACCATTCGACCTTCACCGCGCCGCTGAACGTCTTTATGTATCTCTTTTCCCGCGTGCCCACCACGCCGTATCTGCCGCAGGCGCAGTTCCCGGAATTACAGGCGCTGCGCGACAACTGGCAGGTGATTCGCGACGAAGGGCGCCAGCTGATGGCGATCCGGCAGATCAAGGCGTCCGATACCTATAACGATGCGGGATTTAACTCCTTTTTTAAAACCGGCTGGAAGCGCTTTTATCTGAAATGGTATGAGGACAGCCATCCTTCGGCGATGACGCTGTGCCCGCAGACCACCGCGCTGCTGCGCACGCTGCCGTCGGTCAAGGCGGCGATGTTTGCCGAGCTGCCGGACGGCAGCCGCCTGCCGCGTCACCGCGACCCGTATGCCGGCTCGCTGCGCTATCACCTGGGGTTGATTACGCCGAATGATGACCGCTGTTTTATCGAGGTGGACGGCGAACGCTACAGCTGGCGCGATGGCGAGGACGTGCTGTTTGACGAGACCTATCTGCACTATGCGGAGAACCAAAGCGGGCAGAACCGCCTGATTCTGTTCTGCGATATTGAACGGCCGATGCGCTACCGTTGGACGCAGCGGGTGAACCACTGGCTGGGACGCCATCTGCTGAGCGCCGCCACCGCGCCGAATGAAGAGGGCGACCGTACCGCGGTGTGAATAAGATTTTCAAGTATATTTACGCCGTCCGCCGGGTGGGGAAACGGCTGAAGGCCTGGAATAAAACGGTGTATTACATTATTAAATGGCTGCTGTTCGGCGGTATCGCCGTGGGGATTTTTTGCGCCCTGTAGCCGGCGGAAAACAAAAGGGCTGAACCCAGGTTCAGCCCTTTTTTCATGCTGCGGTCGCCTGGATCAGGCGAAGATGGTCAGCATATAGGCGGCGAACAGCGCCAGGTGGGCGGTGCCGTTCAGCACGTTGGTGCGGCCGGTGGAGAAGGAGATCTGGCACAGGATCAGCACCGTCAGCATCACCACCATATGCGGCGCCTGCAGGCCGAAGATCAGCGTCTGGCCGGTCAGCGTGGCGATAATGGTTACCGCCGGCACCGTCAGGGAAATGGTCGCCAGCACCGAACCGAAGAACAGGTTCATGGCGCGCTGCACCTGGTTGTTCAGCACCGCGCGCAGGGCGCCCAGCCCTTCCGGCGACAGGATCAGCAGCGCCACCAGGAAGCCGGTGAACTGAGCCGGCGCGTTCACTTTGGTCAGCAGACCTTCCAGCGGGCCGGCGTTGAATTTGGTCACCGCGATTACCGCCACCAGGTGCACCACCAGCCAGGCGGCGTGCCACAGGCTGCTGTGGGAGGACGGCTTGCCGTGGTGCGGGTCGCCATCGTCGTCTTCATGTTCGTAGACAAACAGATTTTGGTGCGTTTTGGTCTGAATCAGCAGGAAAACGCCGTACATGGCGGCGGAAATCATCGCGACCAGCAGCGACTGGCCGGTGCTGAAGTTGCCGCCCGGCAGGGCGCTGGGCAGCACCAGCACGATCACCGCCAGTGGGAAAATCGCCATCAGATACTGTTTGATGCCGCCGAGGTTGACGTACTGGGTGGCGAACTTGCGCCCGCCCAGCAGCAGGGCGACGCCCACCAGTCCGGCGGTGACGATCATAATGATGGAATACAGGGTGTCGCGCATCAGGGCCGGCGCGGCGTCGCCGGTGGCCATCAGCGCGGAGATCAGGCTGACCTCCAGGATCACCACCGACAGGCTGAGGATCAGCGAGCCGTAGGGTTCGCCCAGGCGGTGGGCCAGCACGTCGGCATGGCGCACGACGCTGAAGGCGCTGCTCAGAATACCGAACAGCGCGAGAATATTGATGCCGACGATCAGCGGGAAGTTGCTGGTGCCGCTCCACAGGTTCAGGACAACCAGCGCAGCGATGGGAAAATCAGGGAGTATTCGGTATGGCGGGATTTAGATCGGCCAGGATCGTGTTGCGACTTCATGGATAGTACGTCTCCTTTCTCGAACTGCAGGTTCCCGGTTGAGCGCTAATCGCCTGTATAACCGACGATTTCACGTATCGCGGAGGATACTTAATCATAGGATATGCTGACTGGATTGCACCGTGGGAATGGTGATGTTGTGGCGTTATGAGCAAGAAAAAACTTGCTTTATGTGACATAGAGTAACAAAAAAACCGCAGGGGATGCGGTTTTTTTTACTTACTTTTACGCAGCTAAGCGATTTTTTATCATTAACCCGCTAAAAAAATCAGTTAATGCCAAATTTCTTTGCGAATACACGCAGCTTGCGTCGATCAGGAATCAATATTGTCCATGATTTCATGGCGGGTCTCATGATAACCCTCCTCATTTAGCCCTCACGCCAGTAAGGCACCGCATAAAGCTGATTACGCTCACATTGACGTTCACGACGCAGGTAGCGGCGCAGCGTGACCACCAGCTGGTCCTCGCCGGCCAGCCAGAAGTGCGTGCGGCCGGCGGGCAGCGGCTGCGCGCAGAACTGGGTGACCAGCTCGGCGGTTTTGTCGGTGCCGCCGATAATCCAGCTCAGTTCAAAACCGGCCGGCTTGCGCAGATCGAGGGCATCGGCGCTGCTGTCGACGCGGATAAAGGCGTGTCCTTCGCTGCGCGCCGGCAGGTTTTCCAGCAGGGCGGCGATGGCCGGCAGCGATGAAGGGTCGCCCGCCAGACAGTAAAAGTCGGCGTCCGGCAGCATGGGTTTTGGCCCGCCGGGGTTGCTGATGCCGATTTTGTCGCCGGCTTTGGCATGGCGGGCGAAGCTGACCGCCGGGCCGTTATGATCGTGCATGGCGAATTCGATGTCGATTTCCCGCTGCTCCGGGCGAATGGCGCGCACGGAGTAGGTGCGCACCAGCGGGCGTACGGCGTCCGCCGCCCAGACCGGGCCATTTTCCGTCAGGCGCGGCAGGTCAGGCTGGCTTTGCCCGGCGCGCGGCAGAAAGACTTTGATATGCGCCGCGGCGGCGTTGGCCGGGTAGTACTGTAAATCGTCGGCATAAAACGTGATGCGACGCAGGTGCGGCGTTACGTCCTCAACGCGGGCAACGCTGATTAAATAGGGGGCGCGGGTGCGGGATGCTTCGGTAGTCACGGCGTTCTCCTGTTGTCGTTGTGGCGGCAGTATACCACGACGGTTGATAATGAGAATCGTTGCCAATTAAAGGCGCACCGTTTGCCAATGTCGCGGTTTATTCCCCGGATAACATTGCGGTTATTTTCTCCGATTGGGGGAACCAATATATGAGGCTTATATGTCCGGCTGACAAAGAAGGAAATATTATTGCTGCTGGGTACAAATACTTTTGCCGGTAAAAAAGCGCCGGAGACTTGATTGCCGCTGCGGAAAAGAATAGTGTCATCATTAGGCGGTTAAATAGTGAACTAATAAAATTCCGTATATATCCGTCATACTTCAAGTGACAGGTGCGTTGGCTGCATGAATCAGTTACCGGAGTAAGTTCAGCGGGATTCTGCCGGTACCTTGAATTATTAGGCTATGAGAGTGATAGGTTTAAATCAGTGGTGATGGGAAGCAGCGGCGCTGCTACCCGGGAGGTTGATCGGTGTTAACGCGAGATTTTCTGCAGCAGGCAGATTGCAAAACGGCATTTGGTGCCATCGAAGAGACGCTGTTGCTGACGCCGGAGCAGCGGGCGGCGTCGCTGGCGAGTACGCTGGCGCAGCGGCCGGACAGCGGCCCGGTCTGGGTCTTTGGCTACGGCTCGCTGATGTGGAACCCGATTTTTGAAGCGGAAGAGGTGCTGCCCGCTACCCTGCAGGGCTGGCACCGGGCGTTCTGTCTGCGCCTGACCGCCGGGCGCGGCACCCAGCACCAGCCTGGCCGCATGCTGGCGTTGAAGGCTGGCGGGCAGACCCGCGGTCTGGCCTTCCGCCTGCCGCAGGCGCAGCTGGAAGACGAGCTGGCGCTGTTGTGGAAACGCGAAATGGTGACCGGCTGTTACCTGCCGACCTGGTGCGAGCTGACGCTGGACGGCGGCCAGCGCATCACCGCGCTGGCGTTTGTGATGGACGCGCAGCATCCGCTGTTTGAGGAAGATACCTGCCATCAGGTGGTGACGCCGCTGATCGCCAGCGCCAGCGGCCCGCTGGGCAGCAACGCCCAGTATCTGTTTGCCCTCGACCGCGAACTGAAAAACCACGGCATGCATGATGACGCCATCGGTGAGCTGGCCAGCAGCGTGCGCCAATGGCTGCAGCAGCATGCGCCGCTTGCAGGCTAAAGCGCGACGGGCGCGTCTGGTTATACCCAATCCCTCTATTTAATAACTGTCAGCAAGGGCGGAAAATAAACCGCCCTTTAGCTATGGTTATCCATCCTGTTGTTTTTATTTGATTTTCATTTTTAACCCGCCGGGCGCCGGCAGAATGCGGCGCCCGGGCGACGTCTTATCGTGAAAAAGCATAACTAAAGGCTATTTCTTATTTGTGAGCCTGCCGCTGTCCCCGTATCAATATTAGGAAATCGTGCGCAATGGGGGACAGGATGAATTTCCAACAATTAAAAATTATTCGGGAATCGGCCCGTCGTAATTACAATCTGACCGAAGTGGCCAATACCTTATTTACTTCACAGTCGGGGGTCAGCCGACATATTCGCGAACTGGAAGAAGAGCTGGGCATCGAAATATTTATTCGCCGCGGTAAACGCCTGCTGGGAATGACCGAACCCGGCAAAGAGCTGCTGGTGGTGGCCGAACGTATTCTGAACGATGCCAACAATATTCGCCGGCTGGCGGATGTGTTCAGCAGCAACGACGACGGGCAGCTGCATATCGCCACCACCCATACTCAGGCGCGTTACAGCCTGCCGCGGGTGATTAAGGAGTTCCGCGCCCTGTATCCGCGGGTGCGGGTGGTGCTTAATCAGGGCACGCCGGAGGAGATTGCCGCCATGCTGGCCTCCGGGGAGGCGGATATCGGCATCGCCAGCGAGCGGCTGATCAACGACGACGCGCTGGCGGCGTTTCCTTACTATCGCTGGCACCATGCGATTCTGGTGCCGGAAAACCACCCGCTGACGCAGGCCGGGCCGCTGACGCTGGAGCAACTGAGCACTCAGCCGCTGATCACCTACCGGCAGGGCATTACCGGGCGTTCGCGTCTGGATGCGGCCTTTAAGGCGGCGGGGCTGACGCCGGACATCGCCCTCAGCGCGCAGGATTCCGACGTGATTAAAACCTATGTGGAGCTGGGGCTGGCGTGGGGGTGCTGGCCGATATGTCGTACGAGAAAGAGCGCGATCGCGGACTGGTCAGCCTGAATGCCGAACACCTGTTCGAGCCGAATACCGTCTGGCTGGGGTTGAAGCGCAGCCAGCTGCAGCGTAATTACGCCTGGCGTTTTATTCAGCTGTGCAACCCGACGCTGACGCTGACGGAGATTAAAGAGAAGGTGTTTTCCGCTCAGCTTGAAGCGGCGATCGATTACCAGATTTAGCCGGTTGGCCCGTCAGGCGGGGAGCGCTGCCCCGCCTGGATCATACGGTGATTCTTAGTTTTGGCAGCCCATCAGCTCGGGTAATACGCCCGGTTTACTCTTCAGTTTATCTTGTACCGCATCCGGCAGGCCGGCCCACAGAATCAGGCCGCTGCGCTTTTCCACCTCGTTGACGGTGGTGCGGAACTGGCAGAAGTCGGCGTCGCGCGGGGTGTCTTGGTCAAAGATAAAGGCGGCGTAGTGGTTCACCTCCGGACTGTTGTTGATAAAGATCACCTTCCAGTAGCCGCTGGGAATGGTGTGCGGCTTGCTGGTGCCGGGCAGTTTGCCGATCTCGCGCTCATACAGCGGGCCGGTAACGGTATACACCGAACTGACGTCGGCGCGGGCGATCAGTTTGCGCTCCTGATCTTCCAGCGCCGCCCAGGATCCCTGGTTCAGCGCCGATTTTTGCGGCGTGATGTTGGAAAGATAGTTCAGCGATTCCCAGTCCGACACGTTCGCCAGCGAGGCCAGCGGCGCCTGATGGCCGCGATCCACCTGCAGGGCGGCATTGGCGCCGGTGTAGTCGGCAGGGGCCAGGGTATCCTGCGGATCCAGCGCCGGGTCGGTTTTCCAGCTGCGGGTTTTACCGCTGGCCAGCGTATCTTTGGTGATGTGATAGGCCACCCAGTTGGCGAACTTGGTGCTGCTGTTGTTATTCAGCGTGTAGGCGTGGCGCACAATCGATACGTTGGTGCTGCCGCCGGTGGGGCAGCCGACGGCGCAGTTGTCGATCGACTCGGACGCAGCGGCGAAGGTCTGTGCGCTGACGAGCAGGGCCAGCAGGGAGAAAAGCTGTTTCAAACGCATGGTGGTATCCTCAATAAGTTAGAAAATACTGTATTTATTTACAGTGCTTTTAACCTATCGCAGCGTTATGAATACAACAATGCAACATATTGATATTGGTGATGTGTTGTGGGGGATACATAAAAGAGAGCGTTGAGGCGAAAAAAAACCGCCCGAAGGGCGGTCAGTGCAGCGGTTTTAACGTACCAGATGCAGGAAGTGCAGGTGCTTCTCGTACTGGTCGAGAATATCGTGGATGATCTGTTCCTGCGTCCAGCCCATCACGTCGTAGTCCTGGCCGCCTTCCTTCAGGTGGATTTCCGCACGGTAGTACTTGTGCTCTTCGTCGCGCTCTTCATCGTTCAGCCCCGCCAGGGCGAAGGCCGGCTGAATATACGCGCGCAGGCGCACTTCATACACGAAGTTCAGGTCGTCGCCCAAATCCACTTCAAAGCGGATACGGTCATCCTGCGTATCGTCGATCGAGGATTCGGTGTTCTGTTTTATCAGCTCGGCTTCCACCAGCGTCATCGCCGGATGCACCACTTCGCTGACAAAGCGCTTCACGTGCGAGCGTTTCGGGAAGTAGGCAATATTACGCAGGCGCCGCTGCCAGGAGATCGGGTTGCGCGCGGCGGTCGGCGCGATGGTGGTCATCATCTGACTGTCGCGCTTATAGGCGTCTACCCGCAGCGCTTTCAGCAGCCCGTAAATCGAGATCAGCAGGATAATGGAGAACGGCAGGGCGCTGGCGATGGTGACCGTCTGCAGCGCGCTCAGGCCGCCGGCGACCAGCAGCGCGATCGCCACCACCCCCATCAGCGCAGCCCAGAAGATACGCTGCCAGATTGGCGTCTTGTCGGAGCCGCCGGAGGCCAGCGTATCCACCACCATGGCGCCGGAGTCCGCCGAGGTGACGAAGAACACCACCACCATCGCCATGGCGATAAACGACAGAATATTGGCGAACGGGAAGTGCTCCAGGAAGTTAAACAGCGCCAGCGAAACGTCGGTCTGCACCGTGGTTGCCAGATCGCGTGCGCCCTCGGTCATAAATCAGATTGATAGCGCTGTTGCCGAAGAAGGTCATCCACAGCAGGGTGAAGCCGGCCGGGACAAACAGCACGCCGGTGACGAATTCGCGGATGGTGCGGCCGCGGGAGACGCGGGCGATAAACATGCCGACAAACGGCGACCAGGAGAGCCACCAGCCCCCAGTAGAGCAGCGTCCAGCCGCCCAGCCAGTTGCTGGATTTCGGCTCGTAGGCGTACAGGTTAAAAGGTTTTACTGACGATCTCGGACAGGTAGCCGCCGGTGTTCTCCACAAAGGATTTCAGCAGCAGCACGGTTGGGCCGAGGATGCCGACCAGCACCAGCAGCAGGATCGCCAGGCTGAGGTTCAGTTCGGACAGAATGCGGATGCCCTTATCCAGACCGGACACCACCGACAGCGGTCGCCAGCCCGGTAATCACCACGATCAGCACCACCTGCACCGTTTCATTGATCGGCAGGCCGAACAGATGGTTCAGACCGGCGTTCACCTGCAGCACGCCGTAGCCCAGCGAGGTGGCGACGCCGAAAACGGTGCCGATCACGGCGAAGATATCCACCGCATGGCCCAGCGGCCCGTAGATGCGGTCGCCGATAATCGGATACAGCGCCGAGCGCAGCGTTAACGGCAGGCCGTGACGGTAGCTGAAGAACGCCAGGATCAGCGCCACGATGGCGTAAATCGCCCAGGCGTGCAGGCCCCAGTGGAAGAAGGTCAGGCGCATCGCCTGTTTGGCCGCTTCCACCGTTTCCGGCGTGCCGACCGGCGGCGAAAGATAGTGCATCACCGGCTCGGCGACGCCGAAGAACATCAGGCCGATGCCCATGCCGGCGGAAAACAGCATGGCGAACCAGGAGACATAGCTGAAGTCCGGCTGGGCGTGGTCCGGCCCCAGCTTGATGTTGCCGTAACGCGACAGGCCGAGATAGGGTGACGCTGAGCAGGATCAGCGCGACCGCCAGAATATAGAACCAGCTGGCGTTGGTGAATATCCCCTGTTGAAGTGCTTTGAATTTACGATCGGCCAGCTCGGGATAGAGCGCGGCAAACGCCACCAGGACGATGATCAGTGCGGCGGAAATGAAAAATACCGGAGGATTGATATGGCTACGACGGGGCCACGTTTTCAGTGTCGTTTTGGCTCATAGAATACCTTCTAGTCCGTTAGGGAGTGATATCCCCTTTATGCTTGAAGCTGCATCTGTGTCACCGACGGTTGCACCCAAATGATTGATTTATTGAGGTGCGCTCCCTTACCGTCGCGATGCAAGTCCAAATTATTTGGGATAAAGCTACTGATTGGAAATAACAACTCCAGAGAAAATGGGCGCAGGACGCCCGAAAAATAGTGCCGGGGAAGTATACACGAAAATTGACATAACTTGAATTTACGGGGAATGAACTTAGTTATTTCATTGATTTTACTGACTAATGCAAGACGCCTGCCGACGCTGTCGGCAGGCGGAATAGGTCAGAAACGCCAGAAGGTGCGGGAGCATAAAATCAGAATCGGGTAAATCTCCAGACGCCCCAGCAGCATGGCGGCGCACATCAGCCATTTGGCGGGATCGGAGAGCGTGCCGAAGCCGGCCGCCGTCTCGCCGAACCCCAGGCCCATATTGTTGATACAGGCGGCGACGGTGGCGAACGCGGTCATCATGTCATAGCCCATCAGATTCAGCGCCCAGACGAACAGGCAGCTGAACAGCACGTACAGAAAGAAAAAGCTCCATACCGAACGTAGTACGCGATCGTGCACCGAGGCATCGCCGACCTTGATGGTGAAAATGGCGTTGGGGTGCACCAGCTGGTTGACCTCGTGGCGGCTCACTTTGTACATGATCAGAAAGCGCAGCGCTTTAATCCCGCCGCAGGTTGAGCCTACACAGCCGCCGAAGAAACTGGCGCCGAGCAGCAGCAGGATGGCGTTGGTCGGCGTTTTGGCGTAGTCGGCGGTGGCCAAGCCGTTGTCGGTCATCATCGAACTGGTGAGGAAAAAGCCGTGCACCAGCGCGTCTTTGAGGCCGTACATGCCGGAGCGGTACAGCTCGATCACCACGATGGCTACGATAATGGACAGAATCAGCAGGAAAAAGCGCAGCTCGGGGTTGCGCAGCAGCGGCTTCAGGCTGCGGCGGCTGACGGCGACGAAGAACAGGGTGAAGTTGATGGCCGCCAGCACGGAGAAAACACCGCCGACCAGCTCGATCGGCGCGCTGTCGAAATAGCCCAGGCTCTCATTGCGGGTGGAGAAGCCGCCCAGCGAGACGGTGGACAGCGCATGGCACAGGGCGTCGAACCAGGGCATACCGACCAGGCGGTACGCCAGGGTGCACAGCAGCCCCAGCCGAGATAAATCAGCCACAGGTTTTTGGCGGTGTCGGCCAGGCGCGGCGTCAGGCGCTCCTCCTTAAACGGGCCGGGCATTTCCGACTGATACAGTTTGGCGCCGCCGATCCCCAGCAGCGGCAGCACCGCCACCGCCAGAACGATAACCCCCAAACCGCCGACAAAATTCAGCTGCGCGCGGTAGTAAAGGAAGGACTTCGGCACCGAGGAGACGTCGTTCAGCACCGAGGCGCCGGTGGTGGTGATGCCTGAGACGCCCTCGAACATGGCGTCCACCAGGCTGATGTTCAGGGTATCGTCAAGCCACAGCGGCAGGGCGCTGATGATGGAAAACAGCAGCCAGAACAGCACGATGATTAAAAAACCGTCCTGGGTGCGCAGCTGTACTTTCGACTGGCGGCTGCTGAACCAGCCGAGGCCGCCGACCGATGCGGCGATCACCAGCGTATAGAAGAACGAGAAGATGCTCTTTTCTTTATAGAGCAACGCCATTAATAACGGGGAATCATGGAAAGGCTGTAAAGAACCACTAAAAAACTGCAAAGGTGAACAACAATAACCAGTTGTTTTGTTTTAACCATGCTTGCGCCCGGATTGCCGAAGGACTGTGCGTCAACACATTGATAGAAGTCACTATAGAATAGCGCGGACGATATAAAAATATCATAAAAATTATCGGCTCCGCGCGTGTCCCGGCAAGGATAGCGTCAGCGGCTCAGGTTACTCAGCGCCAGCAGCGCGCCGAACGTAACCAGCAACCCGCCGAACAGGCGGTCGATACCGCGGCGCAGGCGCAGAAAGCGCGCGCTGACGCCCGGGGCAGAGAAGAACAGCGCCACGCAGCCAAACCACAGCATATGCGCCAGAGAGATGAACAACCCGTAGCCGATCTGCAGCCACAGCGGGCTTTGCGGGTTAACCACCTGCATAAACAGGCTGACGATGAAAACGGTGGTCTTGGGGTTCAGCACATTGGTCAGAAACCCGGTTTTCAGTGCGCGCCAGTCACTGATGTGCAGCACCGGCGTTGCTGCGTGCGCCGGCGCTGCGGTTGCATGACGGTACATCTGTACGCCCAGATAAATCAGGTAGGCCGCGCCGATAAATTTCAGCAGGGTGAATAGCCACAGCGAGCGTTGAATCAGCAGGCGACGCCGATCAGCGTGTAGCCCACGTGGACCAGCACGCCGAGGCTGATGCCTAGCGCGCAGTAAAGCCCGGCGGCGCGCGAACCGCTCAGGCTGTTGCGCGATACCATGGCGAAATCCGGGCCGGGGCTGATCACGGCGAGTAAAGTCAGGGTGACGACGGCAATAAGTTCGGTCATAGTGGGCCTGTATAAGATATTGATTAGATAGGGTTGCATTGTTGAACGTCGCGAACAGGGAGACAAACGATGAAAACTGACAAAATCGGTGAGCCTATCTCACGCAAAATCGGCAGGAACATTTCGCTGGGCG
Organism: Serratia rubidaea; assembly: GCA_901472405.1. Classification (GTDB taxonomy): domain Bacteria; phylum Pseudomonadota; class Gammaproteobacteria; order Enterobacterales; family Enterobacteriaceae; genus Serratia_B; species Serratia_B rubidaea. The sequence continues at coordinate 1,875,786 of LR590463.1, forward strand.
GGCTGCGTTGTTTTGAGGCGGCGGCCAGGCTGGAAAGCTTTACCCAGGCGGCGCACAGCCTGAGCCTGACCCATGGCGCCATCAGCCGGGCGGTGGCGGGCGCTGGAGAATGAATTGGGGCTGGCGCTGTTTGAACGGCGTCACCGCCGGGTCTATCTGACGGCGGCCGGGCGCAAGCTGTGGCAGGCCAGCCAGCAGGCGTTCGATATCCTTGAGCAGAGCGTGCAGGAACTGTATCTGCAGGCGCAAAACGCGCCGATCGTCCTCTCCTGTGAGCCGACGTTACTGATGCGCTGGTTGATTCCGCGCATGCCGGAATTCCTGCGCACCCATCCGGCCATTCATGTGCAGCTGGTGGCCGGCGGCGCGCGGTGGCGTTTCAGGATGGCATCACGCTGGCGATTCGGCGTAATGATTTTGACTGGGGCGCCAGCGTGCACAGCATCCCGCTGTTCAGTGAAAAGATCGGCCCGGTCTGCAAACCGGAAATGCTGGCGCAGTTTGTCGAGGGCAGCCAGACAGAGCCGCGTTTGCGCCGCGATGCGGCACTGCTGCAGACCGCCACCCGGCCCGACGCCTGGGCGGATTGGGCGCAGGCGCAGGGGGTCTCGATCGAGGGTATGCCGCAGCAGCGTTTCGAGCACTTCTACTTTAGCCTACAGGCGGCGGTCGCCGGGCTGGGCGTGGCGATTGGGCCGTGGCAAACAGGTGCGTGATGATATCGACGCCGGGCTACTGGCGGCGCCGTTCGGCTTTCGCCATGACGGCAGCGGCTACAGCCTGCTGGACGCCGCAGCCGGTCACGCCGGGCAGCGCGGCGGAAACCCTGCTGCATTGGCTGCAGCGCCAGGCGATGGAGCTTTAGAAGGAGATGTTGCGGATAAAGCGCAGCGGGCCGTCACCGCGGTTAGCGTAGGCGTACTGCTGATCGCTGTTAAAAACGTAGGTATCGCCGGCGCACAGCGTCAGCGTCTGCTGCTCCAGCAGCAGCGTCAGGCAGCCCTCAATCACATGCACGATTTCGCGCCAGCCTTCGGCATCGGGCTGCGAGTGATACTGTTCGTGCGGCATCAGCGTCCACTGCCACAGCTCTACCCGCTGGCGCGCCGGCACGCTGGCGGCAACAATCGCCTGGCTGCCCGCCTGTTCGCCCTGCCAGGCCAGCTCGCCCACCAGATGGCTGCCGCGCGCCGCCGGCGCCTGGATCAGGTCGCTGAAAGAGACCTGGAGCGCCGCCGCCAGTTTATCCAGCACCGCCAGGCTGACGTTGCGGTCGCCGGCCTCAATCCCCGCCAGCATGCGGCGGCTGACGCCGGACAGCGCCGCCAGCGCCGTCTGACTCAGCGCCGCCTGCTGACGATAACCGCGCACGTTGCTGCTGAGGTACTGCAGCACCTGGGGCGCGTCGGACTTGCCGTTGTGCACTATATTGCTCATTGTTGCGTAATGTCTCATACTGGCAGGATCTGTGCATTATAGTGCACGTTGTATTTATCTAGAGCAAGTCGGCGTCTATGAGCAAAACATCTTCTACTCCTGGCCTGTGGCTGAAAATCAGACCGCAGGAAGCGATCCTGATTGTGATTACCATGATCTGGGGCGGCACCTTTCTGGCGATTCATCATGCGATGACGGTCAGCGGCCCGTTCTTTTTTGTCGGGCTGCGCTTCGGCACCGCCGCGCTGGCGTTAACGCTGTTTTCACTGAACAGCCTGCGCGGGCTGACCTGGTATGAGTGCAAGGCGGGGATGCTGATCGGCGTGACGATCGCCGTGGGCTACAGCCTGCAGAGCATCGGGCTGCAGACCATCAGCAGCAGCCAGTCGGCGTTTATTACCGCGATGTACGTGCCGATGGTGCCGCTGCTGCAGTGGCTGGTGCTCAAGCGTTTTCCGGGCCTGATGGCCTGGGTCGGCATCCTGCTGGCCTTCAGCGGCCTGATGCTGCTGGCCGGGCCGAGCAACAGCGAGGTCAGCTTCAGTTTGGGCGAGACCGTGACGCTGATCGGCACCGTGGCGGTGGCGGCGGAAATTATCCTGATCGGCGCCTATGCCGGCAAGGTGAACGTCAGGCGGGTGACCGTCGTTCAGCTGGCGACCGCCTCGCTGCTCTCTTTCCTGATGATGGTGCCGAGCGGCGAAGCGGTGCCGGCCTATTCCGACTATCTGCTGTACTGCGCCGTGGGGCTTGGCATCGCCAGCGCGCTGATCCAGCTCACCATGAACTGGGCGCAGCGCAGTATTTCGCCGACGCGGGCCACGGTGATTTATGCCGGTGAGCCGGTGTGGGCCGGCGTGGTGGGGCGTATCGCCGGGGAACGTTTACCGGGCGCCGCGCTGCTTGGCGGGGCGTTGATCGTGCTGGGGGTGATTGTCAGCGAACTGCGTATCCGGCGGAAGAAAAAACGTGAGGCCGTGGCGGAGAGTTAGTGCAGGAAGCGGGGAGGCGCGGCCTCCCCGTTAGCGTCAGGCCGCTTTTTTATTGCGCGCCACCAGGTAGCGATAGCCAGAACCATGAACCACAGCGGCGTAACCATCAGCGCCTGGCGGGTATCGTCCTGCAGGGTCAGCAGCACCAGCACGAAGGCGAAGAACGCCATGCATACCCAGCACATCAGCTTGCCGGCCGGCATTTTGTAAACCGATTTCTGGTGCAGCTGCGGGCGACGCTTGCGGTACACCAGGTACGAACACAAAATGATCGTCCAGACGAACATAAACAGAATGGCGGACACGGTGGTGACCAGGGTAAATACCGTCACCACGTTCGGGATCAGGTAAATCAGCACCACGCCGCCCAGCAGGCAGATGCAGGAGAAGGTCAGGCCGTTAGCCGGCACCGCGCGTTTGGACAGGTTGGCGAATGACTTCGGCGCGTCGCCCTGCTGCGCCAGGCCGTACAGCATACGGCTGGTGGAGAACACGCCGCTGTTGGCGGAGGAGGCGGCCGAGGTCAGCACCACGAAGTTAATCACGCTGGCCGCCGCCGGCAGGCCGACCAGCATAAACAGCTCGACGAACGGGCTCTTGTCGGCCACCACGGAATTCCACGGCGTCACCGACATGATGACGATCAGCGAGAACACGTAGAACATGATGATGCGCAGCGGAATCGAGTTAATCGCACGCGGCAGCACTTTTTCCGGGTCTTTGGTTTCGGCGGCGGTGGTGCCGACCAGCTCGATGCCGACAAAGGCGAACACCGCAATCTGGAAGCCGGCGAAGAAGCCGCTGATGCCTTTCGGGAACATGCCGCCGTCGTTCCACAGGTGTGAGAGCGACGCGACGCTGCCGTTCGGCGACTGGAAGTGGGTGGCGATCATCACCACCCCGGTGACAATCAGGCCGATGATGGCGACGATTTTGATCATCGCAAACCAGAACTCCATCTCACCGAACATCTTCACCGTGGCCAGGTTGAGCGTCAGCAACACCAGCACGCACAGCAGCGACACGATCCACTGCGACAGCCCGGGGAACCAGAACTGGGCGTAGGCGGTGATCGCCACTACGTCGGCAATGCCGGTCACCACCCAGCAGAACCAGTAGGTCCAGCCGGTAAAGAAGCCGGCCCACGGGCCGAGCAGATCGGCGGCGAAATCGCTGAAGGATTTTGTACTGCAGATTGGACAGCAGCAGTTCGCCCATCGCCCGCATCACGAAGAACAGCATAAAGCCGATGATCATGTAGACGAAGATAATGGAAGGGCCGGCCAGGCTGATGGTCTTGCCCGAGCCCATAAACAGACCTGTGCCGATAGCGCCGCCGATGGCGATCAGCTGAATATGGCGGTTGGTCAGGTTTCTGCGTAGATGATCGTCTGACGCCTCTGCGGCGTCGGTGGTAATTTTAGCGTGGTCTACCATCTGATGATGTCCTGTCTTACCTGTCATGAGTGAAATTACGAGCTCTAAATTGGCTCTTTCTTATACGTTTATCCGGCTGTCCGGCTTTAATTTAGGTGGTGTTACCAATTCACCTTTGCGTAACATGTTTACAACATTTGACGCCGAGGGGAAAGTTGACTGTTTCTTGTACACAGGCGGTAAATCGGACCTTCAGGAAGCGCAAGGTTACCCTCAGGCATCAAAAATTAACAGCCTTTGCCAACGCTATCTTGTTGATATCCCAAAGGGTTAAGTTTTTAGCATGAAAAAAACTAATGCATGGAAACGGTGAGCCGTCGCAGACGCCCGGCGCTAATTGAGTGCGAACCGCCGACGTTGGATCGGGGAGCGTCGGCGATCGGTTTACGTCAGCCTGCGGCAGGCGTTGAGCCTCAGGCAGCTAAAAATCATTAGCTTAGCGCGCCCGCTTCAGACTCGGTGTGGCAGGATGGCGTTAAATTTGTGCGGCGCCGCGCAAAATTGCAGTGGCGTTTCGCTTGGCGTGCAGAAAGGTGATCTGGCGCATGTTTAGCGCGCCGGTGCGTATTTTATCCCTACTTCTTGTCATGCACAAAATTTCCGTCGCCAGTGGCCGGATGAGCAGGAATTCACCGATTTTCACCCGCAGGCATGACCAGATGGCTTAACTGTGTTTTTTCATTATTGCCACTTGATTAGCTGGCTGTGCGTTAAAAACTGGTTTTTTTATTTTGTTGAATGGCGACTGTTATTGTTATCATGCCTGCTTAACCTCTGAGGGAACAAAGTATGAAAAACAAATCATTAGCGCTCTTATTACTGGCTGGCCTGACCGGCTGCAGCCAGTCGTCAACGTCGCCGGAAGCGTCTGCGTCAGCGGCCGGAAAAAGCGAAACCTTATACGTCAACAGCCGTCTGGTGGACTGCGTGGGCGTCGCGCCGATGAAGTGCATGCAGGTGCGTCAGACGCCGGATGCAGAGTGGGAGCTGTTTTACACCCAGATTGAAGGCTTTGCGTTTACCCCCGGCTACCGCTATAAGCTGCTGGTGAACGTCAGCGAGCTGGAAAACGTGCCGGCCGACGCCTCTTCGCTGCGCTATGTGCTGGTCAAACAGCTGGAAAAAACCAAGGCATAACGCATACGCCGGAGGCGGCGGCATGCGGCCTCCGGCGCAGCTCCAGCGCCCCACCCTGATTAACGCCGTCCCGGCGGTTAAATAGTCTTTACCCCCGATCACAAAAAACCGAGAAATCAATTCATCCGCGCCGCCGTCAGCAGTAAGCTGGAAGCCACAGGGCTACCACCAAATAGGGATGATATATGTACCAGATGATTTTAGTACCGGTTGATCTTGAAGAGCCGCAGCTGACGGATAAGGCGATCAAGCATGTGGAGTATCTGGCCAAGGCGTCGGGCGCCAAGGTGCACCTGTTCCATGCGTTGCCGGATGCGTCGGCATTCGTGACTGCCTATTCGTTCGGTATCAAAGAATTTGAGAATCAGGCGGAAGTTAACGCTATCGACAAACTGAAGAATATCATTGCGGAAATGGAGCTGCCGCTGGAGCGTCTGTCTTACACCATCAGCTTCGGCTCACCGCGTGACGAGGTGCTGCAGCTGGCCGATGATATCGGCGCGGACCTGATCGTGGTCGGCTCGCGGCGTCCCAGCGTCAAAACCTACCTGCTCGGCTCCAACGCCGCGGCGATTGTACGCCATGCCAAAACGTCGGTGATGGTGGTCAGATAATCATTCGCCCCTCTCCCGGCGGGGAGGGGGGCGACATGTTAATGGCACAGCGCCTCAATCTCCTCGTACAGCGCCTGCGGCAGTTCGATGCCGTGCTGCTCACTCAGCGGACGCTGGCGAAAGCGCCGCTCGCCGGGCAGCCGCGCGCCCTGTTGCTGCATATCGCTGAACAGCGTTTCGGCATGGGCCAGATAGGTAGCCTGCTGTTCCCCCAAAAAGCGCTGCGGATCCATGGCGATAATCAGTTCGCCGCCGTAAGGCGATGATCCGGTCTGGTTATCAAACGCCAGCGACTCTTTACTGGTCATATCGCCGATCAACGGCCCGGCCAATAATTCCACCATCGCCGCCAGCGCCGAGCCTTTATGCCCGCCGAAGGTCAGCATGGCGCCGGCCAGCACGCTGGCGGCATCGGTTGAGGGGTTGCCGTCCTTGTCGATGCCCCAGCCCGGCGGCAGCGGCTTGCCGGCGCGCCGGTGCAGCTCTATTTCACCGCGCGCCGCGGCGCTGGTGGCCATATCAAACACAAAGGGCGGCCGTGCGGGACGCGGCCAGCCGAAGGCGATGGGGTTGGTGCCGAACAGCGGCTGATTGCCGCCGGCCGGCGTCACCCAGGCGTGGCTGGGGGTACAGGCCAGCGCCACCAGTCCCTGCTCGGTCAGCGGCTCGATGTCGGCCCACAGCGCCGAGAAGTGCACGCAGTGGTTGATCGCCAGCGCGGCGATGCCGTTGCGTTTCACCTTATCGACAAACGCCGGCAGCGCCCGGCGGTAGGCCACCAGCGAAAATGCGCCGTGGGCGTTCACCCGCATAATGGCGGGGGCGCTGTCGATCAGTTCCGGTTCGGCATCGGCGGAGACTTTCCCCATCCGCAGCGAGTGTACGCAGCCGAGAATGCGGTACAGCCCGTGGGAGGCGCAGCCGTCGCGCTCCCCGGCGGTGACGTTCTGCGCCACCGCGTCGGCGTGTTCGGCGCTGAAACCGTTGCTGCGCAACGCGCGCTGCGCCAGATGATAGGCCTGATCCAGCGTCAGGCGTATGCTTGCCGTCATGATGACATCCTCCCTTGAGTTACTCTTCTTCATCTCCGACAAAATTTGCCTGTGGTAAACAGGTATAGGCGCCCCAGTAGTAGATCGCCAGCGCAATCACCGCCACCGTCAGGGTATCCCACGGGTGACCGATGGCGCTGCGGTGGCGGGGAGCATTCTTTCAGACCCGGCGTTAAAGACGCCGGCGACGGTGCCAACGCTGCTATGTCGCTGCGAGGATGTGACGTTGGGACAGGTGGCCGGGCAGGCGCAGCCGCTGCGGCATGGGCGCCTGCCAGGGAAAATTTGCGCAACGGCGGCGCGCTATCTGTTCGACTGGCCGCTGGCGCCGCCGCGGACGTCGTTGACGCCGGTACGCACCGCGACGTTGCTGCGCGGCGCAGAGCGCGAATCCGACGCGTAAAACTGCTACACTCAGGCATAATACTCCACGAAACAGGCGGATGAAGGATGACAAACGCGCTGATTACACTGGGATTATGCCTGCTGTTGGTGCCGCTGTTGTTATGGCTGATGGGTAAGGCATTATCAGCGGCGAAGGATAAGCCGCACGACAATAAAAGCAAGCCGAAAACCGGCATGCCGCACGGCGATGACGAGTAGGCTCAGGCCGGCTTTTAGCTGCGCGGCCAGTAGTAGACCTTTTCATACCAGCCTTTCTCGTACATGCAGGATTTTATGATGGCGTTGCGGGCGTCCTTGTTGTTGTCGCTGTGTAATGTACGCAGCGTCGGGCGTGATTCATAACGGTGGCCGTCCGGGCAGGTTTTCTTGTTTTTCTTGCAGGGAACGTACTGATCGCCATACTCAACCTCAACGTCTTTGACGACGTCAGGCGGAAAGCGCTGGTACGCGCGCTCCTTGCATTTGGCATATTCGGCCTGCCAGAGGGTATTGCTGGCGTCGTTACGCTCCCACTGAACGCAGCCGTTGAGGAAAAGTGCGGGTATGATCATTAAAAGTCCGTATGTTTTCATTATATCCCTATTAGCTTATTTATAAGCACGCGCGATGCGCTGTTGATTAAGAATATTCTTCCTTAAGCGTCGGTGTTAACAAGGGCGGAGCATCAATGATGCGGCACCGCTGAAGGCATTCGTTGTCAGCGTAACGATGACCGACCGGTCGTTATCGTGGCTGGCGGACATTAAGCGTACCGGATAACGCCGACATGCTGCCGATAAACGCCGGGTATTATAGGGGAAATAAATCACCAGGAAAAATAACGGTAATTTATATTACCCTGCAGATATTTCTCCGCATCCTTTATACCTTGCGGTTAAGAGTAATAACCTGCTTTTTATAGGATCATTCTAATTAATGATAGATTAATTAAGAGGTTTATTCTTAATAAAGGCCGCAGAAGGTCGGCCCACGTTTAATTTTCCGGATGTCATAACGTGTTGCGCTAGTGTGTCGTTTGGCTGACGTATGTCGCCGATGCCCGTGAAATATGCCTGTTGGCAGCGCGCTGCATCTGGCCGCTAATCTCTGCGTTGCTTCAGGACGTGGTGGGGATTAATCTTATTTTTTGTCGAGCTGCGGGATGCTTGATGCAGGGCGGGATTATCTTGTTACTATTGGGGCCTGTTTTTTTAAGGAGTTCAGGATGAAGCGTTACGCCGCGTTACTTATTTCCTCTGTGCTATTGTCCGGTTGCGCTACCCAGGCGGTGCCGCCGCAACAGGCTAAATCCCCGCCGCCAAGCCGGCTGATGCTTTATCAAAACCTGCCGACTACGCCGTATGCCACGGTGGTCGTGGTGCGTGACAGCGGCATGCTGGCCGGATCCTGTCGCACCGGCGTCTATGTTGACGGCGAGTTCGCCGCGTCGCTGGCGACGAAAGAGAAGGCGGAGTTCCGCATGCCGGTCGGTAATCACGTGGTCAGCATCGGTCAGGATATGATCGAAAGTCATCTGTGTATCTGGCGCGAGACCGCCGGGCAGCAGCCGATGACCCTGCGCGCCGGGGACGTGCGCTATCTGCGGATTGGCGGCGACATGCAGAGCGGCTTTATCCTGAAGCCCGGGCGCGGTTGAATCGCACAGGCCGGTGCAGCGTGACCGGCCTGTTTCCTGCATGGCTTACTGGCGGTAAGCGTGTTTGATTTGCTGCAGGCTGTTTTTAAACACTTCCGCCTGCGTAGGGTCTTCGATCTGGGCAATAAAACGCTCCAGATTAATAATGACTTTGCCCGCATCGGCCTGACCAATCGATTTCAGTATCAGCGTTAACGTGGCTTTCAGGCAGGCAACTTCGGTTGCCAGTGTTTCTGGATTTGCGGACGTAGTGAAATCGATGTTGCTCATTTTATCTCCTGATCTCTGCGGCCGTAGCCGTAAAAGGTGCGCCTGTGCGCCGGGCCGCCGCCCGCAACATACGGGCGACGGCGCCGTTTTCTGCTGGCGAGTATAACATAAACTGCGCTTGAGCCAGCGGCGTCCTCGACTGATGAGTATTAATGATATTTATTATACTTGAGATTTATTGCGCATTGATGAATAGGTATGTCGAATTAACGCTGCAACCTTGCATGCGCGCATATTTTTAAATGCTTAATAAGCACTTTACGTGCATGCTTCTGCTGTCTGACGGGCGGGCCATAGCGTAAATAATGTTGGGTTCGCTGATACATATAGCGACAGGCAATGATTTTACGCCTAAAGTGATAACGCTGCACTCCGGCATGTGCTATTATAGCGCCGTGATTTTAAAGGGTTAATTCTCAGCGGAAAGGATGTTATTATTACGCTTGGTTATGATTACCCGCGTTGATCTTTACTCAGCCGGGGCGTTTACCGCACCTGCGTTTTGTCAACGATCCCTCGATCAGGTATATGCGCTGCCGGGTTTTTATCCGCCCGCAACGCCGTAAGCTCGCGTCGTCAGGTGTAAAAATACGAAAAATTAGGCCTGCTCCGCAGAGTTAATCGAGTATACATATTAATCTGTATTCATTCTTTGTTGAAAAACAAGTAATATCTGTCGCGATAACAGAGACTGATTGCGTTACTCCCTATTTTTTGGAGATTGTTCCTTGATTAGCGTTCTTCTTGTTGATGACCACGAACTGGTGCGCGCAGGGATACGACGCATTCTTGAAGATATCAAAGGCATAAAGGTTGTCGGTGAAGTCCAGTGCGGCGAAGATGCCGTAAAATGGTGTCGCAACAATGTTGTTGATATCGTGCTGATGGACATGAATATGCCGGGTATTGGGGGGCTGGAAGCCACCCGTAAGATTGTGCGTTATGCACCCGACATCAAAGTCATCATGTTGACTATCCACACAGAAAATCCTTTGCCGGCGAAAGTGATGCAGGCGGGGCCGCCGGCTATCTGAGCAAAGGGGCCGCGCCGCAGGAAGTGGTGAACGCCATACGTTCCGTGCATGCCGGGCAACGCTATATTGCCTCCGACATTGCGCAGCAGATGGCGTTAAGCCAGCTCGAGCCGGAGGCCGAAACGCCGTTCAGCTGTCTTTCTGACCGTGAACTGCAGATTATGTTAATGATTACCAAAGGAAAGAAGGTCAACGAAATTTCCGAGCAGTTGAACCTTAGCCCCAAAACGGTAAACAGCTACCGCTACCGGATGTTCAGCAAGCTGAACATCAGCGGCGATGTGGAGCTGACTCACCTGGCTATCCGACATGGATTGTTCAATGCGGAGACGTTGTTAAGCGGTGAATGATCGTTTTGATGCAAAAGCCTTTCTTAAAACCGTAACCAGCCAGCCCGGCGTCTATCGCATGTATGACGCCGGCGGCACGGTTATCTATGTCGGCAAGGCCAAAGACCTGAAAAAACGCCTTGCGAGCTATTTCCGCACGCAGGTCGGCAGCCGTAAAACCGAAACGCTGGTTAAAAATATCGCGCAAATAGACGTTACTGTTACACATACCGAAACAGAAGCGCTGTTGCTGGAACATAACTACATTAAATTATATCAACCGCGATATAATGTTCTTTTGCGCGACGATAAATCTTATCCGCTGATCTTTCTGAGCGCCGATACCCATCCGCGGCTTGCCGTTCACCGCGGCGCCAAACACGCCAAGGGCGAATATTTTGGCCCGTTCCCCAACTCTTATGCCGTGCGTGAAACGCTGGCGCTGTTGCAAAAGCTGTTTCCCGTTCGCCAGTGTGAAAACAGCGTTTACCGTAACCGCTCGCGCCCTTGTCTGCAGTATCAGATCGGCCGCTGTCTTGGCCCTTGTGTCGCCGGCCTGGTGAGCGAAGAAGAGTACCGGCAGCAGGTTGACTATGTGCGGCTGTTTTTGTCCGGTAAGGATCAGCAGGTGCTGCATCAGCTGATTGAGCGCATGGAGAACGCCAGCAAGGCGCTGAATTTCGAAGAGGCCGCGCGGGTGCGCGATCAGATCCAGGCGGTGCGTCGCGTCACGGAACGGCAGTTTGTCTCCGGCCACGGCGACGATATGGATGTGATCGGCGTTGCCTTTGAGGCCGGCATGGCCTGCCTGCACGTGCTGTTTATCCGCCAGGGGCAGGTGCTCGGCAGCCGCAGTTATTTCCCCAAAGTGCCGGGCGATACCGACATCAGCGAAGTGGTGCAGACCTTTGTCGGCCAGTTTTATCTGCAGGGCAGCCAGTCGCGCACCCTGCCGACGGAGATCCTGCTGGACTTTACGCTGCCGGAAAAAGATCTGCTGGCCGCGTCGCTGTCCGAGGTGGCGGGGCGCAAAATCCATATCCAGAGCAAGCCGCGCGGCGACCGCGCGCGCTACCTCAAACTGGCGCGCACCAATGCGGCGACGGCGTTAACCAGCAAACTGTCTCAGCAGTCGACCATTCACCAGCGCCTGGCGGAGCTGGCGAAGGTTCTGCAGATGGATAACATTACCCGGATGGAATGTTTTGATATCAGCCACACGATGGGCGAACAGACCGTCGCTTCCTGCGTGGTATTTGATGAGAACGGTCCGCTGCGTTCCGAGTATCGTCGCTATAACATCACGGGCATTACGCCGGGCGATGATTACGCGGCGATGGCGCAGGTGCTGCGACGCCGTTACGGCAAGGCGCTGGAAGAGAAAAAAATCCCTGACGTGATCTTTATCGACGGCGGCAAAGGCCAGCTCGGCATGGCGCGTGAGGTGTTTGATGCGCTGGACGTGACGTGGGATAAAAGCAAACCGCGGCTGATTGGCATTGCCAAAGGCGCCGATCGTAAAGCCGGCCTGGAAACGCTGTTCTTTGTGCCCGAAGGCGAGGGGATTTCGCTGCCGGCGGATTCGCCGGCGCTGCACGTGATCCAGCATATCCGCGATGATTCGCATAACCATGCCATCACCGGCCACCGCCAAAAACGCGCCAAGGTTAAAAATACCAGCGCGCTGGAGCTGATTGAGGGCGTGGGGCCAAAACGGCGGCAAACGCTGCTGAAGTTTATGGGCGGTCTGCAACCGTTGATGAACGCCAGCGTTGAGGAAATTGCAAAAGTGCCGGGTATTTCACAAGCATTGGCAGAAAAGATCTATAATGCATTGAAACACTGAAGGCAATGTAGCAACATACCCTTAATTCCACTCCAGCCAGATAGTTACCGTAGCATTATGCAATTGAATATACCGACTTGGCTCACCCTGTTTCGCGTAGTTCTGATCCCATTCTTTGTGCTGGCATTTTATCTGCCGTTCACTTGGGCCCCGATGGTTTGCGCCATCATTTTTGTGTTTGCAGCGGTAACCGATTGGTTTGACGGCTTTTTAGCCCGACGCTGGAAGCAGACAACCCGCTTTGGCGCGTTCCTGGATCCGGTCGCCGACAAGGTGATGGTCGCCATGGCGTTGGTGCTGGTGGCGGAACACTATCACGCCTGGTGGATTACGTTGCCGGCGGCGACGATGATTGCGCGTGAAATCATTATTTCTTCACTGCGCGAGTGGATGGCGGAAATCGGCAAGCGCAGCAGCGTGGCGGTCTCCTGGATCGGTAAAGTGAAGACCAGTGCGCAGATGATGTCGCTGGTGGGGCTGCTGTGGCGTCCCGATCGTAGCGTCGAGTACGCGGCCATCGGCCTGTTGTACATCGCGGCGGTGCTGACTTTCTGGTCAATGTTCCAATATTTGAACGCTGCGCGTAACGATTTGCTGGAACCGTGATCGATTCGATGCAAAAATCGGCAAACGGCTGTGGTGGGCAAACAATTTTGTTGACTCATCACGTCAGGTAAGTAGAATGCATCGCATCAGACGGCAGCGACGATTTGCAGAAAGTTGGCAAGCAAATCAGTAAGTTCTGATGATGCGGGAATAGCTCAGTTGGTAGAGCGCAACCTTGCCAAGGTTGAGGTCGCGAGTTCGAGCCTCGTTTCCCGCTCCAAATTAAGAAAGCTGGTGATGCACGAGCTTTCAGCCTGAAAAGGCAAACAGAATATGGCGCGTTAACAAAGCGGTTATGTAGCGGATTGCAAATCCGTCTAGTCCGGTTCGACTCCGGAACGCGCCTCCAATTTTCCCGAGCCCGGGTGGTGAAATCGGTAGACACAAGGGATTTAAAATCCCTCGGCTTATGGCTGTGCGGGTTCAAGTCCCGCCCCGGGTACCATGGGAAACATCAGAATAATCAAAGCAATAAGCAGTGTCGTAAGCCGCCGAAAGGCGGTTTTTTTGTGCCTGTAAAACGGCAAGTGGCGGCAGAGTGACGACACCAAAAAAATCCCGCATGTGCGCGGGCTGTTTTTACAGTGACACGTTGAGCTGTTTTTCGCTGTATATAATACTGGGAATACGCCTGTCGCACTGAAATTCAATCACCGTTGAGAAGACGCGAGAGAATCCTATTGATGGGGTTTGTCCGTTCGGGTAGGGTGATTTGAAGTGCGACTTTTTTGCATAATGGCAAGCTTAGATGCCTCAAAAACGCGATAACCCGATTTTCCGGTGCATGCCAGCATAGCAGGTCAGCGCACGCACGCATTACAGCATTATTCCCCAGCCATTTCATGATGCGTGGCGGTAACATCTTGGTGCTGCAGCAGATATTGGGACACAGCTCTATCACGATGACTATGCGATACGCGCATTTTGCGCCTGAACACCTGGACGCAGCTGTCGCTCTTAATCCATTTGACAGCATTGATACAGTAAGGGATTGAATCATGAACATAAGCGCAAAAGACCTCGCGCAACGTATGGCCGACGCGTTAAATGTGGATAACGGCTTCTTAACTGGATTCGCCCAAGGTGCTATATCGCTTCCCATCGATCTTGGTTATTTGGCATACGACTTTCCTTGATACTGAAAATCGGTCAGCCAATATGGATGATACTGAAAGGATGATCCGCCTGATTAAGTCTGGTTTAGCCAATAAAAAGAGCTTGGCCAAAATTGCGAGATTGGTCGCTGATGACTTCCTTGAGAAAACAGATAGCGAACGAGTAAAGCTAATTATTGAAAAAGGTTCGGGTAAGTTCCTGGGTAGGTTCGTGACCAACCAATTACTTGGTGTCAACCTAGGTGCTTTGATTGCCGAACGGTTTGTTCTGCAGTTCGCAGCAAGCCTTTCATTGGGGTCGGTGTTATCCCTTGGCGCGATGAAATCCCGTGCGATTTATACGTCACGCGAGCTGCGCTCAAGAAACCCATGGCTATATGACCGGCTTAGGAGAATGGGAAACCTTGACCTTCTTTATTTTTTGATGGAGAAGCGCACCAGGCCGTTTGAAGATGCGATCGCAGTTTGGCATAGCAGTAGGAGTGACTTTAATCGGATTGTTGAACTTTTCTTCCAAAAGGTAGCTAAGTGATCCTCATGAATAAATTTATATCCAAAATCTTGGTTGGAACGAGCAACGCTATCGGTGCTATGACGCTGGTTATCATTGGTTATTTTGCGTTCATTTCTGAGGCTGATTACAAATATGTCTTCGCCTTCCTATCCTGTGTAGGGTTTGTCCCGGCTTATTTAGTGTACAGGTTGGCAATGCGTTTTTATGATGGCGTATAGGGCTGGATTGGTTGTGTGTGAGTCGTGGTGATGGAAAACCAACTAAGCGCTAAAAGTAGCAACCATGCACAATTTTATTTTGATATAAATCATCATCTTATGATTTTAAGCAGCCTATCGTAGTTTTTAAAATCCCTCGGCTTATGGCTGTGCGGGTTCAAGTCCCGCCCCGGGTACCATGGGAAACATCAGAATAATCAAAGCAATAAGCAGTGTCGTAAGCCGCCGAAAGGCGGTTTTTTTGTGTCCTCAAACTTCCCCTAACTACTGTCACTGCCGCATAGACTTGCGCCATTCGCACTGAGACCTTCCTCACCGCATAGGCGGGATCTTAAACCGTGGATACGGTTATCTGGTTAGCTTTTTTATCACCGCTGAGAGGCATTGTGCTATTAAGCCTGCTGCAACGCCGAGAATGGCGATAAATGCGATATACAGGCCGGCGCCAAAAGCCAGGGGCATCTCGCCACCGTCAGCGCTGTCGGGGAACTCGGCGCTAAGGACAGAGATGCCGATGCCGATGATCAACATGATGCAGCACACGGAATAGTATAGTTTGGCCATGCTGTACCTTAGGTTCACGCTCGCGGGACGGGGGGCGATAATGGCGAGGCTGCTCAATTTGCCACATATGGCGGGGCTGTTCATCTTGCTGTCGTCAGTTTTCATGTCGATAGGCTTCCTGACAAAATAGCACGACCTCAGGGAGACGCCGCTGGACAGCTTCTTTGACCTCCACACATTCCGAACGGGTCGGATAAACCGTTTCAGAGGCCAATAGCGCGTCGCATGCATCATAACCACAAGGGCTGACCAATAGAACAAACCCGATCAGGGTTCCAATCATTGCTGCTACTCCGGGCTTGGTGATGGAGATTCTGAGCGATTGGTATGGTGGTAACATAATCAACCCGGCCCAAGGTTGCAATGGCTGGTTATTAGCTAAGCGGCGAGCCGTTATAGAGAGGGGGATTATGATGAGGGGAACGTTAGCGCCGGGGGCCTTTCCCCGACGTATTAAGCGTGCAGCTTTTAGGTATCCCGGCGAACCCGCGTGGCGTTACTCGCTGGCTTTACATTCAGAATGAAATTCCTGGGCCGCTGATCCTGATATCATCCGAACCAAAGTCAGGGTTTTCGCCCCTGCGTGCGCGGATTTTTTCATCCTTGGTCGGCTTATGTGTTGCTGCCTGGTCAGCATGCTCACCCGGCCTGTTCCCGCACCCAAAAACCCTGGCAAACCGAAGGCGATGATAGAGATATGCCATCAGTAGCGCAGGCATTGAGTAATACGGTCATCAGTAATATAGCCATAATCCTGAGATTCATTTGTTATCCATTAACATTGGCTGATTGAATGAATAGTGTCACACATTGTGCGTGATTGGGCAACAGGTAGAAAGCTCACACGACACAACCACGATAATTGCCATTTTTTTGTGAACTTGCGCCAGAGTGTGCAATGAAGAAGAGACGGGCGGAGAAAGAGGAATAGATTACCGAGCTCTGTCCGACGAAAAATAGGATGAAATTATTTAGGGTGGTTGATTATGGGGGAGATAAAACTCCCCCTGAGAATACTCCTGCCATTTTTAAATTATTAACGGCTAGGACACCCTTTGAATAGTCTGGCAATATACATTCTATTATAAGTGTTATGAATGTAGCCAGTTTTTATATTGTAGATCTGGTAATGGCAGTAAACAAAAGAGGCATTTGAGGTTATATATGCCAGGCGGGTTTTAACGGCTGAGACGGCGGGGGCCGTGGACCATTTTGCCGCGCTGGCAAATCCCGACGTGCCGATAATCGCTGCGGCCAAGAGACATAGTGTGATTTTTTTCATGATAATTTCCTATAAATAAAAAATAAAATGAAATAATGGCTTTAATTAATTCTAGTTAACCATGCGGCTAACATCTGTACGTTACAGGTGGAGTATTATGTGTCAATGCATTGATGTTCTATCGTTGATAAAAAGGACTTGTCTTTTTATTTTTGAGGTTTTTCTTTGTCTTTTTGGGCTGATTCTGTGAGGTGGGAAGGGAAATGATAATTGTGAATTTATGTTGTTTATATATTTGCTTAATAAATAAGCGCTATTATGTTTCCCTGTTGTAAAAATAATCTTGATATAGAAATGGTTTAAAGATCGCTGTTGTCAGGTGGCTTTTTTATTATCTGTGCTAGCGCTGTGAACATCGGTGCAAAAAAAATCCCCTCACTAAGGAGGGGAAAGGCATCAACACCAGGGAAAATCTTTCACTGGTGATGATACGGGAGTCTATATTTTCAAATTTGATTTATGTCAATGAATCTGCGGCAAAAATGCATTGGTATAGTGAAGTTTTATGCATCATATTGCATTGAATATATGACATTTTTGGTCTACGGCATGCTAGCGATAGCGCGGAAGCTTGATAGCATGTGTAGTAAAGGCGTCTATATCTTCGCAGACGACGGGATTCTCGCGGTCGGCATAAAAAAAGATATGCAGATGCTTTTCAGGAAGGTACACCAGGTCGTCGCCATTGCGGAAGCTGATCACCCGAAAAGGCGAGCCTTCCGCCGTATGATTACGCTTCACGCCTGCCGCTACCTGGAAGTGACGTTCAGCCCACGCTAACGTGGTCAGGCCATAGTTAAAGCGTGTAACGGTCATCATGGCCCGCTCTGGGCAGTTCAGACGTAGCACGCTGGCGGCATGCCCCGGAGCGGGCAGCAGCATATAAAACAGGCAGGCCATCATGATATTCGATGGGGTTAACATTCTTCCTCCGGCATAACATAGAAAACGGTACAGCGGCATGCGGGATCAGCCGTGTGGATGCGCGCTTCCCTGATAAGGCGTCACCGTATGATTGGGTTCAATGACCTTGCTGAAGAAGGCGTCAGGGTCGGCACTGAACTTGAAGCGCTGGAAGCGGGTATAGGCCATACGCGCGATATCATAGGCTTGTCCGTCTTTGACCACGGTAATGGTGTTTCCCGTTTTCTCATCAGCACATAGTTGAACGGCCGTGACATGTTTGCCCGTTAACCGGGTGAACTGGCATTGAGGGGCGGGCGTGAAGGGGGCGCTTTCCTCTTTGGCGCAGGCGGAGAGTGCGGAAGAGAGAAAGATGCAGGTGAGTATCAGCGTTGTTTTGCTACGCGGCATGGCCGAAAATCCTTCTGTATTGTCAGTTATTGGATAAAGGATATAAAAATCAACAAGAAATAACGATTTTCATCATAAAGGATTCCCGAGTCTATCTTATGTTACGCGTTTGTTCTGGACAGACCACGCCATCCGTGACGGTCCGCGAACGCCGGCGGCGTTTTGCATTCGCTTTGTCTTTCCTGTAGTACAGTGATGTATATTCTCGCATTGAGGCGGGGCGCCTGCTCGGAAGGTGATGATGGCTGTCGACCATAACGGATATATCGCCACGTCTGGCGAGGCTAGTTTTCAGGCTGAATTTACCGGCGTGATTGATGACGCCGTGCGCCAGCTGACGGCGACGCTGGGCGACGTCCTGCACAGTATTTATGTCTATGGCAGCGTTGCGCGGGGCAAGGCAACAGTGGGACGCTCAGATCTGGATCTTTGCATTATCTTTTATCGTCCGCTGCAGCCGGCGCAGGAGAGTGCGTTGGCGTCGGTACGTTCGGAGCTTGAGGCGGCGCATCCCATGGTCAGCAAGATTGATCTCGACTGTGGCATTCTGCCGGAGGTTATGGCGGTGGAGAACCTGCACAGCTGGGGCTATTGGTTAAAACACCATTGCCGCTGTGTGTACGGTGTGGATCTGGCCGGTCGTTTCCCGCGTTTTAAACCTTCACGCGCGATTGCCGTAGCGCTGAATGGCGATTACCTCAGCGTGTTGCACGACTATATCGAGCGTATCCAGCAGATGGATGACGTTAATCAACGCAGGCGTTTGCAGCAGTCGGCGGCTAAAAAGCTGATTCGCGCCACAAGTCTGTGGCGGGGAGAACAAGATAGAGACTGGCCGGAGACGCTTGAAGAACATGCGATAAAGTTTATCCGCCGCTATCCGCAGTTAACGGGCGAGATAAATTACTTTCTCGCACAGGGTCAACAAACCGATGCGCGGCATCGGGAGTTTATTGTGCGGCTGCACGCGTTAATGGCGTGCCTGGAGCAGCTTGAACGCTAAGGGTTATCTCGAATTATATATGAAATTAATTTATTCCTATTTTATCATTTTTTGTTTTGATTATTTATTTTATTCTGTGGTTAATTAATTCTGTCGAGGGTTCAGTGATATAAGACCAGACTTAAACAGAAGTTGCGTGACAGGCGCTATCTCTATTTACTTACGATTAATATGCACTAAGATGGCTGGCTGTTACGTTGAATAATGGCTGAGCGATTGCTAACGACAACTGCCGAACAAGGACGCTGTTATCCGGGATGATGACGATAGGTGACAATGATGTTTGATGTGAAAAAAGTAAACAACAGGGAAGCCTTTTTTATTTATTTGAACGCCGAGGATCAATTATCTAAACATACATTAGTTAACATGGTCGAGAAGGACGCACATATCCAGGGCTATTCGGTCGTACGCCGCAGTTACCGAACGTTTAGAAAAGATCGAATCGTAAGAATGTTCACGACGCAAGCCGAGTTGGAAGAGGCTGACCTGGCGCAGGAGCAACACGCTAACGTTACGCCGGCGGTGGGCTCCCGCCGTCAGCCAGCTGCAAACGGCGGTTGGGAAATCTGCTTCACGGGCTTTGATAAGCGGGAAAACGATGAACTTGCCGCGCTGGCTGTTTCATCCCACTTTAAAGTTAGAAGCGGTGTGACGGCGAAGCTGACATGCTTATGCTGCGGCGCCAATGCAGGCTGGCGCAAGATCGAGGAGGCGAATGCCAAAGGGGCCCTGATTTTGAGCGGTGACCAGTTCCGACATTTTATCGCTACCGGGGAAATTCCCTATAAGTCAAAAGAAACCGACGGCAGACCGGCTGATAATACCGCGACCGAACCCGATAAACTGCAGGCGTTAAGAGAGAGCGCCGCCGCCACGTTTAATACGCTGAGATCCCTGCCGCGCAGCAATATCTTAATCGCGCAATTCGTCGACGGTTATGCGGTCGGCTGGCGCTTCGCCGTGAAATCCGTGTTTAAAGAGGCGTTGGACATCAAACAAACCACCGCGGTCTTCGATGGCTATAAGTATGAAACCTGGACTCAGGGAAACCGCTATGCTTTTCATCGCGGTGATGCGTTTTACAGCGATAAGCTCGGCTATACGGACTGGCCGGCATTTTTAAAACTTGAACATGCCGCTATTGTGAAGGTCAGGTTCGAGTGTTTTGCCGGTTATGAAACGGTCGCGACGCTGGATGGCCTTTTTTCCGGCGACTTCGTGCCGGAAAATCTGATTACCGCACCCAAGGTGTTTGAGCGGCTACCCCTGCGTATTGAAAGCCAGTCTTACGATCCCGGGACGCTGGTTATCGATGTGCTGCGCCCAACCTCGGACCAGAAGCGGGTGGAGCGGGTTGAAACGCTGTCTTTAACTCAGGATGAGTTTATTGCACTGTTGCAGACGGGATATTACTGGAAAAAAGAGAAAGGGCATGCGCCGATGCGGATAGATATCTTAAGCGGTAAAAACGTATAACGGGCTGATGGTAGGTACGCGACAGCGGCTTAACGGCGCTTGTTATTCTGGCTTTCCGTCAGGTGGCGGACATCTGGACGCGTGCGTAATGCCGATGGGCAGAACAGGGCGCGTCTAAACGAGTTTAATGATGAAGAAGTTGACGAAAACAAGCGCAGATAAAACAGATACGGCGGTCATTATCAACGCGGTTACGATGATCTCGGACATGGAAACCTCCTTGATAGTGATTGGCGGCGATCTATTTGTACCGTCGTATTCCCGTTTTCATCTTGATCCTTGTCAAGGTACGCAGTGATACGCGCAACAGCCGTTTGGGGCTAGGTAAGCCGCTTCTATCGGCGGGGCGTGATAGCGGTAGATGCGAGGTTTGATATTAATTGAGATAATTCTCATTGAATTTTTGTATCAATATATATTTTATGGTGTTATGTTACGTTCCGTCGTACAAAGTATGACAGGGAATGTCAGCAACCTTACTCCATTGGTTCTTTGTACGACGATTTAATCATTCCTGTCGCAATCCTCCTTATTCTTTCTTTACTGCGCGGTGGAATACGGCGCGCGATGCCGCCGGCTGGCTATCACCGTGGGTGAGGGGTATAATTTTTGCCTCCTGCCATGGGTTCAAGTGGTTTCATGTCTTCTTCAATTAAAAACAGCGTCAAACGCCCGACCCTTGCCGACGTTGCCGAACTGGCCGGCGTCTCGCTGGGCAGCGCCTCACGGGCGCTGTCGGTTCCTGAAAGGGTTAAACCCGCCACGCTGCAGCGCGTCCGCGCCGCCGTCGAGCAACTGGGATATGTGAGCAACGGCGCCGCGCGGGCGCTGGCTTCCCGACGCACCTATACCATTGGCGCCGTATTCCCAACGATGTATAACCAGGCCTTTGTCGATGCCTTACAGACCCTGCAGGCGACGCTGTGGTCGATGAACTATCAGGTTATATTGGCGACGCATGAATATCAGGCCGAGCGTGAGTTTGACGTAATCAAAACGCTGGTGGAACGCGGCGTTGAGGGCATCGTTCTGGTGGGTTCTACACATGAGGAGCGGGTTTATGAGCTGCTGCGTCAGCGCCAGCTGCCGTTGGTGCTCACCTGGCAGAGGGATGAACCGCCCTATGGCGTCAGCATTGGCTTCGATAACTGGCGCGCGACATACCGGATGGCGCAGGAAGTGATTGCCCTGGGTCACCGGGCGATCGCCGTGGTCTGCGGCAGCCAGGCGAACAATAATCGCAGCCGCCAGCGCGTTGACGGTATTGCTCAGGCAATGCAAGAGCGCCGGTTACGCCTGGACGAGTCGCAAGTCTATGAGGCGCCGTTCACCATTGAAGGCGGACGAGACGCCGCCAGGCGGCTATTGGCCGCAGGCAAACCGCCGACGGCCATTCTGTGCATGACGGATGTACAAGCGCTGGGCGTTCTTGATGAGCTGGGGCAGGCCGGTTGGCGGGTGCCGCAGGATATATCGGTCACCGGGATGGATAACATTGAATTTTCCGCGTTGGCGCAGCCTGCATTAACGACCATTGACGTGCCGTCGCGCGCTATCGGCGCGCTGGCTGCCCGGCGCATCGTCAGTATGGTGGAGCAAACGACGTTTATTGAAAGTGCCGAACTGGCATGCTCGCTGGTTTTACGCCAGAGTCTCGGCGTACCGCGGGAAGGGGGATAACGGCGGGCCAGGAGGCCGCGCCGTTGTCATACTTACAGGCCCTGCTGCGCCAAATCGGCGGCGAAGTAAGAGAAGATAAAGTCGGCGCCGGCACGTTTAATGGACGACAGCGACTCACGCACCACCTGGGCTTCATCGATCGCGCCCGCGGCGGCGGCGAATTTAATCATCGCGTACTCCCCACTGACCTGATAGGCCGCAACCGGCAGCGTGCTGGCATTGCGAATATCACGGATAACGTCCAGATAATAGCTGGCCGGTTTGACCATCAGCGCATCAGCACCTTCGGCTTCGTCAATCAGCGACTCGCGCAGCGCTTCCCGGCGGTTCATCGGGTTCATCTGGTAGGTTTTACGGTCGCCCTTCAGTTCGCTGCCGCCGGCCTCGCGGAACGGTCCGTACAGGGAGGAGGCGAACTTGGTGGAGTAGGAGATAATGCCGGTATTGCCGAAGCCGGCTGCGTCCAGCGCCTGACGGATGGCCTGCACCTGGCCGTCGGCTGCGGCAGACGGGGCGATAAAGTCCGCGCCGGCGTGCGCCGCGGCCACCGCCTGCTTCTGCAGGTTCAGCAGCGTGGCATCATTGTCGACGGTGTGATCGTGCACCACGCCGCAGTGCCCGTGGGTGGTGTATTCACAAAAACAGGTGTCTGACATCAGGATCATTTCCGGGACGGTATCTTTACAGATACGCGCCATACGTGACACCAGGCCATTTTCGTTCCAGGTATCGCTGCCGGTGTCATCTTTATGGTGAGACACCCCAAACGTCATGATGCTGCGGATACCGCTTTTAGCGTATTTCTCCAGCTCAAAAGCCAGTCTGGATTCAGGGATGCGTTTGATGCCCGGCAGCGCGTTCAGCTCCAGATATTCCGAGGTATCTTCCTCGACGAAGATGGGCAACACCAGGTCGGACAGTCGCAGTTCATCTTCCTGGAACAGGGAACGGCGCGCCTCGGAACTTCTCAGGCGGCGCAGGCGGGTTGGCAGGGAATTCATAATAACCTCTTCGTGAAGCGCTCTATCGCATGCAGGAAGCATGCGGTGATGATGGTGGGAAGGTAAATGAAGCGCTTCAATTATTCAAGTCAGGCCGCATTTTTTTGACTGTTTCACACCGCTGTTGGGGCGCTATCGGGAGAGGAAGAGAAAAGGGAACAACGCCCCGTTCGGGGCGAAGGGATTAAAGAGGCTCAGAATGGGAAACTGGCCACTTTAGGCATGCTAGGATTGCCCATGGCAATGATGAAATTATCATTGTCTTTGATGATATTGGCGCCTTTTTCACGGCATATCATCGTCAGCTCCGAAACATCGTCAGCGCTGACCGCATAATCGAGCTTGATGCGTTTTGCTTTCCCTGTCGAGATGGCAACTTTAGCTTCTTTCTTGCTTTTAACGGTAATCGACATAATAACCTTTTATTTCATATTGTTAAAAGTAATGGTTTACCAAGTCGGCCGTAGCAAGCTAGCTTTCTGGATGGCCGGAGGCAAGATAAAATCGCTAATCCGCCAAAAAAACGTGAACCCCATCGCATTTATAATATTTAAAATGCGAAATATTGGCATGAAGGTTGCCGGCGTAATGGGAAAGCCTGACGGAATAATTAAAATCCAGCGTTTTTATTGTGGTTAAATATAACGACAAGGCTAATGGGTGCGAAAAATCTTAAACACAAATGACCGGGCTTTATAAGCTTGCCGTTTGCTAGGAAAACTCTTATTGTTCGACTAAGTGTGTGAAGTATCGCCCTTTGTTATCCTATTGTAATTGCTGGATAATACTGTCTACCCAGGATAGTTCAGCGGCGTTTGGTTTGAGAGAAATTTAATAATGGTTGATTACAGTTTGTACGGAATGCCGCAAGATAATGCACAAATCTACCGGGATAAGCTGATGGTTATTTACGGTGAAAGCGTGCTGCATTTGATTTCTTCACAGCGCACGGTAAATAAAGATAATATTATGAAGTATCTGGTGCGGGAAATTGAACGGCAGCCGGAAGATATTCAGAAATATTATCGCGTTGCTCTGGAGACCGTCGGGGTCCATGCGCGCTGAAGCAGAATAAATCGGGTAAGGAAAGATCGCCGGATGCTTTATTTTAACGCGCCGGCTGCGCCTATTTTTCGCTCTGACGAGACGTGACGACGGATGTAAAAAAACCACCCCATGATGGGGTGGTTTTTTATGGGCGTTAATCAGTCCAGCTTGGGATGCTGATCGATCAGCGCCTGTTTTCTTTTCTCCAGCGCTTTGATCTGCTCTTCCAGGTCGCCAATCTCATCGCTGATGTTTTCCACCTTCTGCTCGATATTATCGTAGGTTTCCTGCAGCAGCTCTTTGGCCTCGGAACGGTCCGAAGCGGCCGGCGTTGCGCCGCGCAGCGGCTTGTTGGCGGTTTCTTTCATATACAGGCCGGTCAGCAGGCCGATAACGGCCACCGCCATCAGGTAGTAGGCCGGCATATACAGATTACCGCTGGACTCTACCAGCCAGGCGGCAACGGTCGGCGTCGCGCCCGCCACCAGGACGGAGATGTTGAACGAAATGGCCAGCGCGCTGTAGCGGATATGCGTCGGGAACATGGCCGGCAAGGTTGAGGCCATCACCCCGGTAAAGGAGTTAAGCAGTACCGCCAGCACCAGCAGACCGACAAAAATCAGACCAATCACGTTACTGTTGATCAACATAAAGCAGGGGATAGCCAGTAACATCAGGCCAATACTGCCGCCGATAACAAACGGTTTACGGCCGATGCGGTCACTGGTCAGGCCGATCACCGGCTGGACAAACAGCATGCCGATCATGATGGCGATGATAATCAGGACGCCGTGGCTTTCTGAATAGTGCAGGTTATGCGACAGATAGCTCGGCATATAGGTCAGCAGCATGTAGTAGGTGACGTTGGTGGCGATAACCAGCCCCACGCATACCAACAGGCTGCGCCATTGTTTAGTGGCGATCTCTTTAAAGGAGGCGCGCGGCGGATTCTGCAGCGCATCGCGGTCGCCCTGTTCCATTTTGTCGACGTGCTGCTGGAACGCCGGGGTTTCTTCCAGCGCATGACGCAGGTACAGGCCGATGATGCCCAGCGGCGCCGCGAGGAAGAACGGCAGGCGCCAGCCCCAGTCGAGGAACTTGGCTTCACCGACGATGCTGGAAATCAGCACCACGACGCCGGCGCCGAGCACGAAACCGGCGATGGAGCCGAAATCGAGCCAGCTGCCCATAAAGCCGCGCTTGCGGTCCGGCGAATATTCGGCGACGAAGATGGCGGCACCGGAGTATTCACCGCCCACTGAGAAGCCCTGCGCCAGTTTGGCCAGCAGCAGCAGGATAGGCGCCCAGATGCCGATGCTGGCATAGGACGGGATCAGCCCGATACAGAAGGTGCTGATAGCCATAATAATGATGGTGACGGACAGGACCTTTTGCCGGCCGAATTTATCGCCCATAGCGCCAAAGAATACGCCGCCCAGCGGACGTACCAGGAACGGTACCGAGAAGGTCGCCAGCGCGGCGATCATCTGGACGCCGGGGGACGCGCCGGGGAAGAACACCTGGCCAAGCGCATAGGCGACAAAGCCGTAAACCCCGAAGTCAAACCATTCCATCGCGTTGCCCAGTGCGGCGGCGGTAATGGCTTTTTTCAGCTTGCTGTCGTCAATAATGGTTATGTCGTTAATATGTAGCGGTTTATGTCGTTTTTTTCTCAGCTTCATCGCATCATCCCTTAAATATTGAGTTGAACGTGAATCAACCGTTCTCGTTCACGTTTTTCTGCCCAGACATTAACTATTCTAATTTTAGTGTGCCGTTGGCACTTTGGAGCCCCTCAATCATTAAACTGATTACTTTGTTGAAATTTGACCTATTTCCCCATCAATATGTCACTTACGTGATTAATAAAAATTCATATATAGCTTAACGTTATATGTGACCGGGATCAAATCTAGCAATTTTATTTATCAATACGGACGTATAAATAATTACGGAAGATCGGCAGCAAGCGCATGAATAGCCAAGGTAAAAGAGGTTACGGCAGGTAACATGTGTCGCGTGAATATAATAACGGAAGTGACTATGCAGTACCGTACCAACCTCAATATTATTGTAAAAAAACTCGCTTTATTTCTGCTTTATTCAGCAACGCTGGCCGGGCTGTTGGGGCTGATTTTTGTTGATGTTTATTGGCTACATAACTTTGTCTATGAGATGTCGCTGACGGAGCTGATGCAGGAGATATTCCTTGCCGCCATTGCGGTAGGCTTCCTGGTTTCCGCCCGCCGTCATGCTGAGTATCGGGCTGCCAGGGTGTTGATTGGCGGCTTCTTTCTGTGCATGTTGATCCGCGAGCTGGATTTCGCCTTCGATTATCTGCATCACGGCGCCTGGGTGTGGTTTGCTCTGCTGACCACGCTGCTGTGTCTGGGCTATGCAGCGCGTCATGCGGCCTCGGCGCTGCATGGTCTGGCCCACTTCTTTAACCATCCGAGCTACGGCATGATGTGCGCCGGTTTGCTGTGCATTCTGGTGTTTTCCCGCCTGTTTGGCATGCACCTGTTGTGGGAAGGGTTGCTGCTGGATGGGTATAATCGGGTGGTAAAAAATATGGTGGAAGAGGGCTGTGAACTGGTCGGCTACGCTTTTTGCCTGTTTGCGACCTGCCAGTATCTGGCAAAACCCCGCCAGGCCTAGCGCCATTTGCGATAATTGCAGCTTTGATGATTGGTTAAGTGAATAGTTGTGCCAATAACGTCGTCTTGATGGGATTTATCTGTAAAATCATCCACTGCCAGTGATTTATCTTGTACCCATGGCGACATTATGGATAATGTCGCCAAAGCATAAGGGAGTGCGCTATTAACTCAGTTGGCAGAGTGATTGGTTTTAACATGCTTTAATTGGCTACAAAATTGATAGACGCGGGTTCGAGTCCTGCATAGCGCGCCAACTCCCCCGGCCTTGGTGGCCAGCGTAAAGCATGCCCGGGTTGATGTGCACTATCGACTCCTCGTTGGGATTTCCGGGTGTGCTTTACCCTGTTTACCGTCCACGCCGTCCGGCGTTTCTTTTCGCCTATCGATCCTTTGCTAGACTGTTATCAAGGCAGCCTTTCTGTCTGATAACCGGAGGTCGATATGTCTGAGTCCGCTCAACTGCAGGAACTGATGCAACGTATCGCCGCGCTCGAAGCGCGGGAGAAGGCGCTGACTGCGGAATCCAATGCCTATCAGGCGATCCTGACGACCCTGCTGGGCAATCTGGACAAATCGCTGCGTGATAATGTTATCGGCATGATCGATCGCGCCCACGAGATTGCCTATGCACGCGCCATTCAACGGGGTAATGCCGTGCAGCAAGACAGGATCAAACAGGCGGATGATGTTGCGCAGCGGATGTTTATGTTCGCCCAGGGCAAGGCCTCGCAGCCGCGCTAGCTCGGCTATAACAGTTGCCGGTTTTTAATTAGCTAACTGCTATACCCGGGGAAACTGTACTTGTGTTAGCGTGAAGGGTAACGATTGATAGCCATTTTGCTTTCAGGCTAAGGCAGTAACAGATGGACGCGATAAAAAACATTCTGGTGAAAGAGATTGAGCTGATCAACCAGCGGGAAGGGCGCGACGGCAAGCCGCGTTTTAACAGCGAATTTGCCCGCAATCACCGTTACCTGTGTCTGGCGATGTTCGCCGGCTATTTTGCCGTGATCGCCGTGATGTATCCGGTACCCTATCTGGGGCTTGGAGCGCTGCTTGGCTTTACCGCTTTTGTGCTGTTTATGTTCGCCATGCTGCTGATGGAGATCAAACCCGTTTATCGCTTTGAAGATATCGGCGTGCTGGACTTACGCGTCTGTTATAACGGCGAGTGGTACTTTACCCGCGCGCTGCCGTCTCAGGCGGTGGATGAGTTGCTGGCGGAACCGTCGATCAACCCGCAATTGAAGACGCGCGTTCGCGAGATTTTGGCCAATAAGGGCGAGATCGACTTCTACGACGTGTATGATTTGGCCTACGGCAAAAAGCTGCATACGCCTGCCGCATCGGTGGCGTTGGCCAACTAAGGGTTGCGTCGGCTCCGGGGTCGATTATACTCAGCGTTTGAGCCCGTAAAGAAGCATGAGGAAGTTGCAATGAGTGACGAGATTTTTGATTTTGATATTGACGCCGAACTCGCGAAAGCAGAAAAAAAAGCGGCGGAGAAGGCCAGTGAAGTGCCTGACATCCTTGAGGATGAAGCAGATTGCGAAGGCTGCAAAATTTAATCGCCATTGCCAATAAAAAAACCGCCGCGGCGGTTTTTTTATTGGCTGTGGTTCAGTCGAGGACAAACGCCCAGACCAGAAAACCAATCACTACGGCGAGGCAGAGCGCCGAAACGCTGAGCAACACCTTGCCTAAAATATCCTTGTCTTTCCCGTGCTGTGCCACGATAAATTATCCAACTATAAGTTTATGAACCAAATCGGCAACGCCCAGGTTCAAACCAACCAACGCTAATGCCAAGACCAGCATGGCAGAAACGAACTTTTTCCCGTTATTCACACGATACCTATCCTGTCGTTTTATCGTTCTTAGTGCGGAAGGGCGGACCGACCGCTCTTGATTAAGAACTTACTTACGGGCAGAAGTTCCCCGGCGCACTGGCCGGATGAGACAATAGGGGAAGAAGCAGGCTGATGATCAGGCTGGCAGGGCGGGCAGCGGTGGCGCATTCGCGCCACCGGCGAAAGGATTAATCGGCGTCGATTTTTACCCCGATCTTGCTGACGGCGTTGCCGTCCATTTCCGCGATGGTCCAGGTTAATCCGTCCCACTCCACCTGGTCGCCGACCACCGGCTCCCCGCCGAGCATCTGTATCACGAACTGGCCCAGCGTTTGCTGTTCATCGATATCATCCTGCAGATTCAGCCCGTAAACCTGAGAGATATCGCTGAGCCGCGCGTCCGACTGTAGGATAAAGTCGCCGAAGAAGCGTTCGTCCAGCGTAACGGCCGGCGCCTGGCTAAACAGTTTGCCCAGTGCCGGCAGATCATGCTCGTGGCCGATAACGCACAGAATGTCCTGTTCGCGCAGTCGCGTACTGCCGCTGGGGTGCAGCAGCTCTTTACCGCGGAACAGGGCGGCGATGCGGGTGCCCTGCGGCATTTTCAGCTCGCGCAGCGCGGCGCCGACGCACCAGTTTTCCGCCGAAAGCTGGTAAACGAACTGTTCCCACTGGTTTTCCGGGTGGATATCCAACCCGACGCGGGAGATAGGCGCCAGCGCCGGCGGCACCACCACCTTGGCTTTTTTCGCCGCCAGCGTCAGCGTGGTGCCCTGCAGCAGCAGCGAGACCAGGACGACGAAAAAGGCCACGTTGAAGAACAGATGCGCATTGGGCAGGCCGGCCATCATCGGGAATACCGCCAGAATCACCGGCACCGCGCCGCGCAGCCCCACCCAGGAAATAAAGATGCGCTCGCGCAGCGTGAAGTTGCGAAACGGCAGCAGGCCGATAAACACCGACACCGGGCGGGCAAACAGAATCATCCACAGCGAGAGCAGCAGCGCGGGATGGCGATCGGCAGCAGGTTGCTCGGCGTCAGCAGCAGCCCCAGCACCAGGAACATGCCGATTTGGCTGAGCCAGGCCAGCCCGTCGAAGGTTTGCACAATGCCGTGCCGGTTGCGGATGGGGCGGTTGCCCAGCATCAGGCCGCACAGGTACACCGCCAGGATGCCGCTGCCGTTGAGCGCGGTCGTCAGGGCGAAAATCAGAATGCCGCCGCTGACGGCCAGCAGCGGGTACAGCCCCTCCGGCAATTTAATGCGGTTGATCAGCCCCAGCAGCAGCCAGCCGCCGCCGAGACCGAAGACGATACCCATGCCGAACTGTTGCAGCAGATGCAGCAGGAAGCTCCAGCTGATCATGGTCTCGCCGGCGGAAATCATGGCGATCAGGGTGATGGTGAGAAACACGGCCATGGGATCGTTACTGCCGGATTCAATTTCCAGCGTGGAGCCGACGCGTTCGTTAAGACCTTTCCCGCCAAGCAGTGAGAACACCGCGGCGGCATCGGTCGAGCCGATAATGGCGCCGATCAGCAATCCTTGAATCAGATCGATATTAAACAGCCAGGCGGCGGCCAGGCCGGTCAGGCCGGCGGTGATCACCACGCCGACGGTCGCCAGCGACAGCGCGGCCATAGCGCCACGCGGAAGGAGCTGACGCGGGTGCGCATGCCGCCATCGAGCAGAATGACCGCCAACGCCAGGTTACTCACCAGATAGGCGACCGGATAATTGTCAAAAGGGATGCCGCCGAGGCCGTCAACGCCGGCCAGCATGCCAATTGCAAGGAAAATAACCAGAATAGGGATGCCGAGGCGTGAAGAGAATGAACTGAGCAGGATACTGGCTCCTACCAACACAGCGCCAATGATAAACAGGTTGTTGATGGTGCTGGCATCCAAAATAACGTTCTCCTTTGGCGGGTATGGCGGTACGCGGCTGCGTGCGGCAGCTTAATGATAGCCTGTTTTCAGGGTAAAACGCTAAGGTTGATTGACGGCTGTCTGCGTATTATTGCTTTTTTTTAGTAAAAGCCGGCGTAATGCGTCAAAATTGTGGTTATTCGGCCTTTTATATAAATATATCAGATGATTGGAAAGCTAGGCTGCTAACAAACCATGCTGTGACGACCGAACCATTAAACCTGAGTCAGGTTTAATGGTTGGTGGCTAGTGCTGCATTAATGGTCGAGGATTGCAGGGCGCGTTTGATTAACTCCGCGCCAGCTTCCTTTCCGCTTCGGAAATGCCATCAAGATTGAAGTGAGACAGGTCGTGCACCAGTATGCTGCGATCCTTGCCGCTGATTGAGGCATCCAGCGCGGAGAGCAACCTGCCCAGAATTTTAAGTAATGTGGCATTGGCCGGTTCTGCATCCTGAGCAGGGGTGTTTTGGTCGGTCATTGAAAAATCCTCTCTGTCGTGACGGAAGGGAGATGCTGCTGGCGCCGTCTGCGGCGACAGCGCCTTCCCTTAGGGTTCAGTGAGCCCAATCGCTACCGTGAGGCAGGATGTGGATTTCCATTACTGCGCGGCGACGTCCGCCGTTCACACGTTTACTGTGCCGCAATTATTATCCGGCCAGCGAGCAATGCGTGCTCTTCGGGCGACGATAGCTGCGAAAGTAAATTATATGCCGTTTAACGAATTTGGGGAGTGTGTGATTAGGCCGGGAAGAACATGGGGTAATAAACCCCATGTTTTTGTTGGAATAATGAGATGATTCTTGAAAACGTGCCCCGGTTTACTTCTGAGGCTTGCCGGAAAACAGAAAACGCAGCAGCGGTACACGCTTGTGCGCTTCATACAATATAAAGGCCAGCCCAAAGACAAATACCAGGCCAACGGCAAATCCCACAATATTATTGCTGATATAGGGCGTGACAAAGGCGCCGTATAGCAGCGTCAGCGGGTGGTGCACCAGATAGATAAATAATGAGGCGTTCACCAGATAGGTGATGCGTGGCGAATGGTAGTTGAGCAGCCGGTGGCCGCATGAAAACACCACGTTGGTCATCAGGATGCCCAATACGATCTTGATAAGGACTTCCACCTCAAACATCAGGTCGTTATGGGCCAGCAGCTTCTGGTTCAGCATATAGGCGATGAACAGCAGCAGCGCGCCCAGCGCCGCCTTGGGCGAGGGAGTCAGGAAAATCGCTTTTAGCCAGGCGTATTTGAAGGCGTAGGCGCCAAGGAGAAAGAACGGCAGGTAGAACAGCGTTTCCATCACCACAAAATTGAATAGCCCATTACCGAGCAGCTGCGGTGCGGTAATTAAAATAATACGGTGTGCCACCGAATAGGCTACCCCATAAATAAGAAAGCACAGTGAGATCTTTCCTAAACTATTCATGCTATTTATTGGGAACGGCGCAATCGGCGTTTTTATCGCCTTAATTTTTCTGAACAGGTAAAAACCGGCGCAGGTGAGCAGCGACAGCGTTAATAAAAACCATAAATGGGACACCAACTCCCAAACGGCAACGTTAATTTTCTGATAAAGGTCAAATCCGTCCCAGCCGTCCAGTTTATGCGTCGCGTATTTCAGCAGGAAAAACTGCGGCAGGGTAATGAGGGGGATGGAGCTTAACAGCGGGATTGCCACCCGCTCCAACCGCACCTTGAGCCAGCGTTTACGTTCATAACGCTGGTAAAGCATAAAGGAGAAGTAGCCGGAGATGATGAAGAACACCTGCATGCGAAATGCATGAATGACATCGTTCAGCACCGTCAGTGAAAACGACGGCGCAAGGCTATTGACTGACCAGGTATGGCTGGAGTAAATCAGAGAAAGATGAAAAGGGATGCCGAGCAACATTAAATATGCCCGGATAGAATCCAGGAAAAACTCGCGCTGGTTGTTTCCGTTAGTCATAAGATACCGCAGATAGTTTTTATTGAGGCTTCTTTAACCTGCTTATTAATCAAGCATGGGTTAAATCTCATTTCAGACCCTACTATATCACCCCGTAATTTTCCATAGCGTCTTGCGCGCGGGCTTGCTACGCTGGGCTTCGTCAGCTGCCTAAACTCTGAGCCGGAAACATGAACCAATCATTTATCATGTTGTCGGATAGCTGAATAATCCATTAATATGGATTTTAAATGATTTGAGCACACGAATAGGGGGGATGTGCCAGTTAATATTTTATCCAGACAGCCACGCGCCGTGAGCGTTCGTTGGTTAGGTGCCACTGTGTTGTTCACGCTGTTCAGCTCGCAGGCGTGGGCCTTTACGCTCGATGATGTCGCCAAACAGGCGCAGGATTTGGCGGGCAAGCGTTTTGAAGCGCCGAAGAGCAACCTTCCTTCTCAGTTCCGCGACATGAAGTTTGCGGACTACCAGCAGATCCAGTTCAATCACGATAAAGCCTATTGGAACAAGCTGAAAACCCCGTTCAAGCTTGAGTTTTATCATCAGGGCATGTACTTCGACACGCCGGTGAAAATCAACGAAGTCACCGCGACCACGGTCAAACAGATCAAATATAGTCCCGATTACTTCAACTTCGGCTCGGTGAAACACGATCCTGAGTCGGTGAAAAATCTGGGCTTTGCCGGTTTCAAAGTGCTGTATCCGATCAATCGTGCGGATAAGAACGACGAAATCATGAGCATGCTGGGCGCCAGCTATTTCCGCGTGGTGGGTAAAGATCAGGTGTATGGTCTGTCTGCACGCGGCCTGGCGATCGACACCGCGCTGCCTTCCGGTGAAGAGTTCCCGCGCTTCCGCGAATACTGGATCGAACGGCCTAAGCCGGGCGACAAACACCTGGTGATTTACACGCTGCTGGATTCGCCGCGCGCCACCGGCGCCTACCGTTTTGTGGTCTATCCGGGCCGCGACACCGTCGTGGACGTACAGTCCAAGGTGTTCCTGCGTGACAAAGTGGGCAAACTGGGCATTGCACCGTTAACCAGCATGTTCCTGTTCGGGCCGAACCAGCCGTCGCCGACGATGAACTACCGTCCGGCGCTGCATGATTCCAACGGTCTGTCCATCCACGCCGGCAACGGCGAATGGATCTGGCGTCCGCTGAACAATCCGAAGCACCTGTCCGTCAGCACCTATACCGTTGAACATCCGAAAGGGTTTGGCCTGCTGCAACGCGGTCGTAACTTCAAGGATTATGAAGATCTGGACGATCGTTACGATCAGCGTCCGAGCGGCTGGATCGAACCGCGCGGCGACTGGGCAAAGGTAAGGTTGAGCTGGTGGAGATCCCGACCGCCGATGAAACCAACGACAATATCGT
Organism: Serratia rubidaea; assembly: GCA_901472405.1. Taxonomy (GTDB): domain Bacteria; phylum Pseudomonadota; class Gammaproteobacteria; order Enterobacterales; family Enterobacteriaceae; genus Serratia_B; species Serratia_B rubidaea. The sequence goes on from LR590463.1 coordinate 1,909,572, forward strand.
TGCGTTCTGGACGCCGGACGTACTGCCGGATGCCAAAACGCCGCTGGCGCTGAATTATCGTCTGCACTTCACCCGTGATGAGGACAAGCTGCATTCACAGGATATTGCCTATGTGAGCCAGACCATGCGCTCCACCGGCGATGTGAAGCAGTCCAACCTGATTCGTGAGCCGGACGGCAGCGTTGCTTTCCTGGTGGACTTCGTCGGTCCGGTCCTGAAAGGCCTGGATGAGAAGGCGCCGGTGGCTTCACAGGTCAGCGTCGGTGATAACGGCGAAATGGTGGAAAACAACGTTCGCTATAACCCAGTGACTAAAGGCTGGCGTCTGACGCTGCGTGTGAAAGTGAAAGACGACAAGAAACCTGTAGAAATGCGTGCAGCACTGGTTAATGGTGATAAGACCCTGTCGGAAACCTGGAGCTATCAGCTACCTGCCAATGAATAAGTCTACTCAAACTGCCCAGGATTATCTTGCGGCAATGCCTCTGACCGCTGAGCGGTCGGAGGCGCTCAATCAGCAACTGGCCGCCGATGGCGGCCAGTCTTTGCAAGCGCTGCACCGCCAGATGGGTGCTGAAGACGCCAACGTCGCCACGCTGTCGGAAGACGATATCGCGCTGGCCTCGGTGAAAAGCCGCATTGAAAACGCCTGGCCGGACGCGGTTGACGACGAAAACTTTGATACCGATGCGGAAGGGCGCGCGATTCTGAAAGCAACGCCGCCGATCAAACGCACCAGCATGTTCCCCGAAGCCTGGCGCACCAACCCGGTGGCGCGCTTTTGGGACTCGCTGCTCGGCCGCTCGCCGCACAATCGCCACGCCAGCAAAGAAGAGGCCGATGCGGAAAACCGCTGGCGTCTCGCAGGCTCGATGCGTCGCTATGTCTTGCTGGTGCTGATGCTGGTGCAGACCGGCATCGCCACCTGGTATATGAAAACCATCCTGCCGTATCAGGGCTGGGCGCTGATCGATCCTATCGCCATGCTCGACCAGGACCTGATGCAGTCGGTGCTGCAACTGCTGCCATACGTGCTGCAAACCGGCATCCTGATTCTGTTCGCCATTTTGTTCTGCTGGGTATCGGCGGGCTTCTGGACGGCGCTGATGGGCTTCCTGCAGCTGCTGATCGGCAAGGATAAATACAGTATCTCCTCCACCATCAAGGGGGATGAGCCGATCAATCCGGCGCACCGCACCGCGCTGATTATGCCGATCTGTAATGAAGACGTTGAACGCGTTTTCGCCGGCCTGCGCGCGACTTATGAGTCGGTCAAGGCGACCGGGCAGCTGGATCACTTCGATATTTACGTATTGAGCGACAGCTACGATCCCGATATCTGCGTAGCGGAACAGAAAGCCTGGATGGAACTGTGCCGCGACGTGGACGGCCACGGACGTATTTTCTACCGTCGTCGTCGCCGCCGCGTGAAGCGTAAAAGCGGCAATATCGATGATTTCTGCCGTCGCTGGGGCGGTGACTACAGCTATATGGTGATTCTGGACGCGGACAGCGTGATGAGCGGCGAGTGTCTCACCGGGCTGGTGCGCCTGATGGAGGCCAACCCGAACGCCGGTATCATTCAGTCGGCGCCGAAGGCCTCCGGGATGGATACGCTGTATGCGCGCGTTCAGCAGTTTGCGACGCGCGTCTACGGGCCGCTGTTTACCGCCGGTCTGCACTTCTGGCAGCTGGGCGAATCCCACTACTGGGGTCACAATGCGATCATCCGCGTCAAGCCGTTTATCGAGCACTGCGCGCTGGCGCCGCTGCCGGGTGAAGGCTCGTTCGCCGGGTCGATCCTGTCCCATGACTTCGTCGAAGCTGCGCTGATGCGCCGTGCCGGCTGGGGCGTGTGGATCGCCTACGACCTGCCGGGCAGTTATGAAGAGCTGCCGCCGAACCTGCTGGATGAGCTGAAGCGCGACCGCCGCTGGTGTCACGGCAACCTGATGAACTTCCGCCTGTTCCTGGTGAAGGGCATGCACCCGGTGCACCGCGCGGTGTTCCTGACCGGTGTGATGTCCTACCTGTCCGCACCGCTGTGGTTTATGTTCCTGGCCCTGTCGACGGCGCTGCAGGTGGTGCATACGCTGATGGAGCCGCAGTACTTCCTGCAGCCGAGGCAGCTGTTCCCGGTATGGCCGCAGTGGCGTCCGGAGTTGGCGATAGCGCTGTTCTCCACCACGCTGGTGCTGCTGTTCTTGCCGAAGCTGCTCAGCGTGATCCTGATCTGGGCGAAAGGCGCGAAGGAGTACGGCGGCGCGTTCCGCCTGCTGATCTCGATGCTGATGGAAATGCTGTTCTCGGTGCTGCTGGCGCCGGTGCGCATGCTGTTCCATACCGTGTTTGTGGTCAGCGCGTTCCTCGGCTGGGAAGTGGTGTGGAATTCGCCGCAGCGTGACGACGACGATACGCCGTGGGGCGAAGCGTTCAAACGTCACGGCTCGCAAATGCTGCTGGGGCTGGTATGGGCCGGCGGCATGGCGTGGCTGGACCTGCGCTTCCTGTGGTGGCTGGCGCCGATCGTGTTCTCGCTGATTCTGTCGCCGTTCGTGTCGGTGCTCTCCAGCCGCGCGACGCTCGGCCTGAAAAGCAAGCGCGCCAAGCTGTTCCTGATCCCGGAAGAGTATTCGCCGCCGAAAGTGCTGGTGGCGACCGAAGAGTACCTGCAGCAGAACCGCAACCGTGCGCTGCGTAACGGCTTTATGCATGCGGTGGTGAATCCGTCCTTCAACGCGCTGGCGACGGCGATGGCGACGGCGCGTCACCATCTGCGCGCGGCAATTGAGCGCGCGCGTGAAGAGCGGGTCAACGAGGCGATGCAGGTCGGCCCGGAAAAACTGGAAAAACTGAAGCGCCTTGAGCTGCTCAGCGATCCGGTGGCGCTGTCCCGTCTGCATCAGCGCGTCTGGCAGCAGCCGGAAGGTGAAGGCTGGCGGGCGCATTATCAGCAGCTGCCGCATAATGCGCAGGCTCACCCGGCCGGCCAGCGCTAAGCGTTGGTTTGCCTACCTGACGAAAGGACGCGTTGTTACGCGTCCTTTTTTATCTCTGCATGAACACCACCTCCTATGGAGGTGGTCAGCAACAAGTTGGCTCTGCCAGTAATGCTACTCATGGGAAAATCCGAATCTGTTATCCCCATAACTGATAAGGATTTAACCATGAGTAGATTCCAGAAAGCATCTCATGTGCTCTGGTGTTGTCAATATCATATTGTATGGACACCCAAGTACCGATTTCGCATCCTTAGGAATAATGTTGGCAAAGAGGTCTACAAGCAGATAAGGATCTCAAGTGAGCAACTCGGGATAGAAGTGGTAGAGCTGAATGTTCAGATAGATCATGTCCATTTACTGGTAAAAGTCCCGCCACGTCTTTCTATTTCACATGTGATAGGTCATTTGAAAGGTAAAAACAGCCCTTAGGCTGTTCAGCAAATTTCCCTATCTGCGGAAGAACAAGTTGTGGGGAAATCACTTCTGGGCGCGGGGTTACTGCGTAGATACCGTAGGTATAAATGAAGAAATGATAAGAAAGTACGTGAAGTATCAGGAAAAGCATGAAGTTGAAGAGAGCCAGCTTCCACTAAAAGAGGTGTGAAGCGAAGGCTCTCAGAGTCTGAGCTAAGTACGCCCCTCTGGGGCGCTATCAATGCCACCTGCTATGCAGGTGGTTTTTTACTGCCCCTTACACTATGCTGACATTCCGTACGCCGGGCGTCATGTTACACTGCGCGTCGGTATTATCCGGCGACAGATAGGTTAAGAGAGTGAAAACAGGTTTCTTGCTGCGGGCGGCGCTGTTAACGCTGGGCGTTATGACGCTGTCCGGCTGCGGCAGTATTATCAGCCGGACAGTGCCCGGCGCCGGCCATGGCCATCAATATTATCCGGGCGTACAGTGGGACCTGCGTGACACGCCCTGGCGCTATCTGACGGTGATTGACGTGCCGCTGTCGATGGTGGTGGATACCTTTATGCTGCCGTTTGATGCGCGGCACGGGCCTTATGAGTAGCCGGCGTTGCGGGTGGCGAACGCCAGCAGGTAATAGCGCTTGCCCCGGCAGCTAAACGTTGTCACCGTCGTCATGCCCAGCCCTTGCTGATGGGCGGCGAGCGAGTGCGGGTTAGCGTCGTCAATAAAGAGAATCCCCAGATCGTACGATGCGCGCGTATGCGCCTTGACCGCCGCGAACAGCTGTTTCAGCACCCCTTTACCGCGCCAGCGTTGGGCCAGGCAGACCGGGCCGTAGAGAAAGTAGCGCTGCTGATTAATCGGCCGGCCGTCAAAGCGCAGCGGCTCCAGCGTCGCCAGCATGGCGTCAACCACCTCAGGGCGAGGCTGTACGTTGGCCTGCGTCAGGCAGACAAAGCCGGCCAGCTCTCCTTCCGCTTCCGCCACCAGAATCCCGAGCGCCGCATTGATACGCGCCAGCTGGGCCTCATCCATTGTCGAGACGATAAATCCTTGCCGCCGCTGTTCGGCGCTGAGGTGCTCCGGCACGTTTTGCGCCTGCAGCGCCAGAATAGCGGGGTAATCGGCGGACTGCGCCGGCCTGATGATCATGGTCGCTCCTTCCATTTTGTCGCGGCCGCTGAGGGTATCTAACGGTCATCATCCCATTCGTCGGCCGCGGTTTTGCCTTCTTCGGTATCCAGCGGCGGTTCCAGCTGGAAATCGTCTTCATCCCATTCATACAGGGTATTTTCGTCCAGCCACTCTTCGCGGATCTCTATCTCGTCATAGTCGCCGGCAAAAATCGCCTGGGCGGCGGCGCCGCTGCGCAGCGTCAGACACTCTACCGACTCGCCTTCTTCGGCAAAGAACTCCGCCTGCCATAGGATATCACCATCCAGCATCACGTATTTTTGCAAATTGAACTGTTGCGGCGCCGGCGGTTCGCTATCGTCCTCCTCGGCGGACTCGATAAAGGCTTCGCGCGCTGCTTCAATCGCTTCTTCCAGTGTGTCATACAGGTCCATAATCATCTCCGGTCACAGTGCGGTGGAACGGCGGGCTTCAGGGCAGGAATACCCTGAAGCAGGATGACAAACGTCAAAATTAATTGTTGTCGCCGCCGCGCAGGATGCAAATTTTTTATGCATTATTTTTACGCTGCCGGTGACGGCGCCATATCGCAGCGGAATCAGGCTGACGATGGCCGAAATAACGCGCCGTTGAGAATTAATCATTAGTTCTTTGAATGCGCAGTGATATAACACAATTAAACGCGGCGCATTAACATGATGATTCTTAATTAAATTAAACCAATAAATAGAATTATCTTAATGGTTCGCGCTGTTTAGCGGGTAAATGGTGAGATTTTCCAGATAAATGCCTTTCTGGCCCGTATTTATTTACCTGAGCATATTAGTCTGGTAACAATAGCGCCGGCTTTCCTGTTTTTTGTTAATGCCAAGGAATAAACGTTCCGGGATTTCGCCCGGCTCTGGCTATTTGGATAATGATAACCACAAAGAGGATAAAATGGATGACAAAAAATAACATCACGCCCGGTTTTGAGCTGAAAAAACGCTATGACAACTTTATCGGCGGCCAGTGGGTGGCGCCCAGCGGCGGCGAGTATTTTACCAACCTGACGCCGGTCACCGGACGGCCGCTGTGCGAGGTGGCGAGTTCGGATACGCGGGATGTGGATCTGGCGCTGGATGCCGCGCATCAGGCAAAAACAGGCTGGGCGAAAACCTCGGTGGCGCAGCGTGCGGCGTTGCTTAACGCCATCGCCGACCGGATGGAGGCTAACCTGCCGCTGCTGGCCGCGGCGGAAAGCTGGGATAACGGCAAGGCGCTGCGTGAGACCCAAGGGGCCGACGTGCCGCTGGCGCTGGATCACTTCCGTTATTTTGCCGCCTGTATCCGCGCCCAGGAAGGGAGCATCAGCGATATTGAATCGGAGCTGGTCGCCTACCATTACCATGAGCCGCTGGGCGTGGTCGGACAGATTATTCCGTGGAACTTCCCGCTGCTGATGGCCTGTTGGAAACTGGCGCCGGCGCTGGCGGCGGGCAACTGCGTGGTATTGAAACCGGCCAAGCTGACGCCGCTGTCCGTGCTGGTGCTGATGGAGATTATCCAGGATATTCTGCCGCCGGGGGTGGTGAACGTGGTCAACGGCTCCGGGGCCAAGATTGGCGAATACCTGGCCACTTCGCCGCGGATCGCCAAGGTGGCGTTCACCGGTTCGACGGAAGTGGGGCAGCAGATTATGAGCTATGCCGCGCAGAACGTGATTCCGGTGACGCTGGAGCTGGGCGGCAAGTCGCCCAATATCTTCTTTGCCGACGTGATGGATAAAGATGACGCCTTCTTTGATAAGGCGCTGGAAGGGTTTGCCCTGTTCGCCTTTAATCAGGGGCAGGTCTGTACCTGCCCGAGTCGCGCGCTGATTCAGGAATCCATTTACGAGCGCTTTATCGACAGGGCGCTGGAGCGCGTGGCGAAGATCCGGCGCGGCAGCCCGCTGGATATGGCGACGCAGATGGGGGCGCAGGTTTCTGCTGACCAGCTGCAAACCATCATGGACTACATTGAAATCGGTAAGCGCGAGGGCGCGGAGGTGCTGATTGGCGGCAACCGCGTCGATCTGGGCGGTGAGCTGAGCAACGGCTACTACCTGGAGCCGACGGTGTTGTTCGGGCGCAATCATATGCGCGTCTTCCAGGAAGAGATCTTTGGCCCGGTGCTGGCGGTAACTACCTTCAAAGATGCGGACGAAGCGCTGGCCATTGCCAACGATACGCCGTTTGGCCTGGGCGCCGGCGTCTGGAGCCGCAACGGCTCGCTGGCCTATAAAATGGGCCGCGGCATTCAGGCCGGCCGGGTCTGGACCAACTGTTACCACGCCTATCCGGCCCATGCCGCCTTTGGCGGTTATAAGCTGTCGGGCATCGGCCGTGAGACGCATAAAATGATGCTGGAGCACTACCAGCAAACCAAGTGTCTGTTGGTCAGCTACTCCGATAAGGCGCAGGGACTGTTTTAATCCGCCGGACGTGTGATAAGACCGGATACCGCCGTCGCTGACGGCGGTATTTTTTGTCCGGGATTGGTGCCGCTCGTTGCTGGCAAACAGCACGCAACTCTCTGAATCAATGCCGTCTGTTAACTATTCTTGCTGAGGATAATTAGGCCGACAACGGATAATGAGGAGGAGGCGCCATGCTGCCAAAAAATGCCGTGCTGCGCATTGCACGGCCGACCGATCGGTTACAGGTCATTGCGGCCATGTATTGCGATGGTCTGGGCTTTAGCCGATTGGGCGAGTTTTACGATCATCAGGGATTTGACGGCGTAATGCTGGGACATCCGCATCATGCTTATCATCTGGAATTTACCCACCATCGCGGCGCAACGGCGGGGCATGCGCCAAGCCGGGATAACCTGCTGGTGTTTTACCTGCCGGATGAGGCGGAGTGGCAGGCCCAGTGCCGTCAGATGCTGACTGCGGGCTTTCAACGGGTGGCCGCCTACAATCCGTACTGGGATGTCAACGGCCAGACTTTTGCCGATCCGGATGGTTATCACGTTGTGCTGCAGCGGCAGCAGTGGCAGGCATAAAAAAACCGGCGCGGAGTGCGCCGGTTGGTGTGACAGCTCAGGTCGTTCAGACGCTGGTGGCCGGTGTCTGCTCCGTGCTGGTTTGGGTCTTGGTATTGGCCAGCATGCGGCGAATCGGCACAATCAGCAGGGTCAGCACCGCGGCGCAAATCAGCAGCGCGATGGAACAGCGGGCAAACAGCTCCGGCAGCGAGTCCAGCTGATCCGCCTTCACGTGGCCGCCGATCAGGCCGGCCGCCAGGTTGCCGAGCGCGCTGGCGCAGAACCACAGCCCCATCATCTGCCCGCGCATTCTTTCCGGCGCCAGCAGCGTCATGGTCGCCAGCCCGATAGGGCTCAGGCACAGCTCTCCCAGCGTCAGCATCAGAATACTGGCAACCAGCCACAGCGGTGATACGCCGGCGCCGTCGTTGTTCAGCACGTGCTGGGCGGCCATCATCATCAGTCCGAAACCGGCGGCGGCAAACAGAATGCCAATCACAAATTTCGTGATGCTGCTCAGCTGCACCTGCTTGCGCGCCAGAGCCGGCCACAGCCAGCTGAATACCGGCGCCAGCAGGATAATAAACAGCGCATTGACGGACTGGAACCAGACCGCCGGAATTTCAAAGCCGCCGATCATACGGTTGGTGTAGTCATTGGCGAACAGGTTGAATGAGGTTGGCTTCTGCTCGAAGGCCGACCAGAAAAAGGCGGCGGAAATTAGCAGAATAAAGCATACCAGCAGGCGGGCGCGCTCTTTGCGGTTTAAACCGGCGAAGGCGAACAGATAGATAAAATAGAGCGTTACCGAGGCGGCGATAACATAAACCAGCATACTGGCGACGGCCACCGGATTAATCACGATCGTCCCGTTGGCGATCAGCACGGTCAGCGCCACGATAACCAGCGCGATGGCGCCCAGCCAGGCGCCGACGCCGTTTTTCTTCACAACGGGGCTGTTCCAGGTGGAGTCCAGGCCCACCTCCTTGTCGTAGCGTTTCATTGACGGTACGGCGAAGATGCGGAAGATCAGCAGCGCCACCAGCATACCGATACCGCCGATGCCAAAGCCCCAGTGCCAGCCGTGAGATTTGATCAACCAGCCGGAAATCAGCGGTGCGATAAATGAGCCCATATTGATGCCCATATAGAACAGCGAGAAACCGCCGTCGCGGCGGGTATCGCCTTTCTTGTACAGCGTACCGACCATCACCGAGATACAGGTTTTGAACAGCCCGGAGCCCAGCACGATCAGCATCAGGCCGATAAAGAACAGCGGGTTGCCCATGATGGCGGACAGAGCGATCGACAGGTGGCCGAGGGCGATCAGAATCGAACCGTACCAGACGGCTTTACGCTGCCCCAGCCAGTGGTCGGCCAGCCAGCCGCCGGGCAGGGCGGCCAGATACATGCTGCCGGCAAAGATGCCGACGATAGCCGACGCATTCTCGCGCGCCAGCCCCATCCCGCCCTCATAAACCGTGGCGGCCATAAACAGGATCAGCAGCGGACGAATGCCATAAAAACGAGAAGCGCTCCCACATTTCGGTGAAGAACAGTGAGCCGAGCGGATAAGGGTGGCCGAAAAAGGTCCGGCTTTCTTGGTTATTACTAGAGGATTGCATAACGTATTCCCAATGAAGTCTGCCGATTGCATCGGCTTATTGTGTGGTATGTATATGTTGTTAAGCGTGATAATCCCGTAAAAGCGGATTACCGGACAAAACCGCGGTCGCAACGCCCGTATGCCGTGGAAAGCATCGCGAACCTTTCTTCACTTAGCCGGGTGCAGGCACTCAGCGTGATATTATTTAGCCATTTGATAATCGGCCGTTGGTTTTGTCTAGTACCTATATCCCATTTATTAGATGAAAAGTCGACAAACATCTACTTTTTAGTTTTTATGTTGGAAAAACGCGAAATATGATTGACAGCGTCTTTATGGCGCTGGGATTTTAATTGTTGACTATAAACAATAAGATAGGGTGTTTTTGGCGTATTTGCTATGGTGCGCGGCGGCGAAACACAGCGCATAACAAAAGTGGGGGAAATGGCGGCTAACGGGAAAAAAATCGCGCAGGGCGGGGAAATTAAGGCTCTTCCTGCAGCTGCTTTTCCCGCGGCGGTTTAGGACGGCGCTGCAGACAGCGCCATGAATAGAGCGCGTTAAACATCACTACCAGCGCCGTTACGCCAAATACCGCGCGGAAACCGTAGTTGGCCGAGACCGCCGCACCGAGCAGCGGGCCGGTGACGTTGCCGACGTCGCGGAAGGATTGGTTATAGCTGAAGATGCGTCCGGCCACCTGGTTGCTGCTGTTATAGATGAGTAGCGTCTGCACCGCGGGCAGCAGCGCGCCGTCGGCGGCGCCCAGCAGGAAACGCAGCACCGCCAGCTGCCACGGCGTCTGCACAAAGGCCATCGGGATCAGCAGCAGTACGGAGAACAGCAGCATGCAGACGAGAACGCGCTCCGGCCCGATGCGGTCGCCCAGTTTCCCCAGGCGCGGCGCGCTGATCAGCGCGGCGACGCCGGTACGGAGGCGATCAGCCCGCTGACAAACGCCAGGTTATGGATATCGCCGGCCAAATCACGCACGTACAGCGTCAGAATCGGCGCAATCGAGCCAGTGGCGATCTGAATAATCATGGTGGTGACAAACAGCGCCAGAATCAGTCTGGGGTTTTTCAGCGAGGCGAACACCTGGCGGGCGTGCAGCATATCTTTCCGCTGCACCGGGGTGAACTGCTCCCTGACGAAAAACAGCGTCAGCATAAAGCAGACAAACAGCACGGCGGCGGTGATGTAGAACACCGGGCGCAGCCCGTACTGGTCGGCCAGCAGGCCGCCGATCAGCGGGCCGATCAGCGCGCCGCTGACGCCGCCGGTTGACAGGGTGCCCAACGCCCAGCCGCTGCGGTTGCGCGGCACCTGGGTGGCGATCAACGCGTTGGCATTGGGAATAAAGCCGCCGAGCAGGCCGAGCAGCGCGCGCAGGGCCAGGAACTGCCAGATATTTTGCGCCATGCCCATCAGCACCATCACAATCGCCATGCCCAGCGCAGAACGCAGCAACATCAGCTTGCGTCCGCGCCGGTCGGCCAGCCCGCCCCAGAAGGGGGAGGCCACGGCAGAAAACAGGAAGGTAATGCTGAACACCAGCCCGGACCACAGGTTTAGCGCCTCATGCCCGGAGACGCCAAGCAGCTCGACGTAGAGCGGTAGAAAGGGCATAACCAGGCTGAAGGCGGCGCCGGTAAGAAAGCAGCCGAGCCAGGCGACAAAGAGGTTGCGTTTCCAGTTTATGGGTTCTGATACCGGGGCCATGGGTTACCGTAACAGCAGAAGAAGAGCCTGGCGATGGCGCAGCGGCCAAGGCAAAAAGTTAGCCTGCTCAGTATGCGCCTTCGATGCGCGGACTTCAAATGCGTTCAGGGCGGATTGGCAAAAATTAAAATAAAGTTTCAAAAAGCGAAAGCGACGATAGTCCCGCACCGGGCGGCGCGGGACGGGGGCATTACTGGTTGAGCAGGTTGCTGAAATCTTCGCCGGCGGCGGTCACCGCCAGCTCGGTCACCTCGTAGTTAGCTACGGCGGTGAACGGGTCCTGCGCCAGAATGGCGTCCAACTGCGGACGCGGCATCTGTTTGGCGAGGATCACGCCGCCGTTGCGCGGATTTTTACGTCCGGCGGCGATAAAATCGCCCTGGGCAAAATATTTCTTCAGCCAGGCAATATGCTCCTCAAGATGGTTGTCGACCTCTTCAATCGGGCGGTGGTAGGTCAGACTGACAATGTACATGCTGCGCTCCATGGTTAGCGTTCGTTGGTAACCGTTACCTTCACACTGTTTGAGCCGTAGCTCAAGTCATCAGACATAAAAAACCCGCCGTCAGGCGGGTAGCATTTAATACAGTGAAGGTTCGCCTTCCGGACGGGTTTTAAAGCGGCGGTGCAGCCACATATACTGGTCCGGCGCCAGCAGAATGCCGTGCTCCACCACCTGGTTCATCCGGGTGGCGGCGCTCAGTTCGCTGTCCAGCGGGAAGTCTTCCACCGCCGGCTGAATCAGTAATTCATAACCCTGGCCGTCCGGCAGGCGGCGCGGGGGCGAAGGGGATAATCGCCGGTTTGCCCATCCGCGCCAGCATATAGCTGCCGGTGGTGGTGGCGGCCTGCTCTACGGCGAACAGCGGGGCGAAGACGCTGCTGCGCGGGCCGTAGTCGTGGTCCGGCGCATACCAGATGATATCGCCCTGTTTGAGCGCGCGGATCATGCCCTTGATATCTTTGCGGTCCAGCATCGATTTATTCGAGCGCATCCTTCCCCAGGTCTGCAGCCAGTCCAGCAGCTTGTTGTCATGCGGACGATAAACGCCGATGCCGGGGTTGTAGATGCCGAAAATGCGCGCGCCCAGCTCCAGCGTTAAGAAATGCAGACCGATCAGCAAAACCCCCTGCTGGTTGTCCCGCGCCTGCTGAATGTGCTCCAGCCCCTCAGGGCGGCACCAGCGTTTGATACGCCAGTCCGGCCAGAACCAGGCCATGCCGGTTTCAAACAGGCCCATGCCGACCGACTCGAAATTCTTCACCACCAGCGCATCGCGTTCCGCCTGCGGCATATCCGGGAAACACAGCGTTAGATTGCGCTGCGCAATAGCCACGCGGCGTTTCAGAAAACGCATGGAGAAACGGCCCAGCGAGGTGCCAAGGCGGTAAATGACGGGGTAAGGCAGCAATACCAGCAGGTATAACAGACCAATACCGAACCAGGTCAGCCAATAACGCGGATGCAGCAGGGAACGATTAAAAGAAGGAAGTTGTGTCATGTATTCTCAGCTTTTTGGTAATTATTGGTTTAATAACAGCGAATTAGCATGGTCCGTTGCCCTAATGGACGCTGTGCACGCGTATCATTTTCTGCCGGTAATGACGGTTATTGTGGCATTTTCTGGCGTGACAGGAAAATCCTCAATTAGGTTATGGTGCGCTCAGCGGCGGATTTTTTCCGGCGTGAGGGAGAAGAGAAGGCGGGTCATTCGGTTGAATGACCCGGGAAGCATGTTGTTGCAGTCAGCCCGGCGCCGGGCGTTTAGCTGTTGAACAGCCCTTTCAGGACATGAGGCTCAGAACGCCAGTACTGCGGCGGCGCGCTGGCTTTTGCGCCCAGCTTGGCCGCGGCGTGCCATGGCCAGCGCGGGTTATACAGAATGCCGCGCGCCAGCCCCACCATATCGGCCTGGCCGGTGGAGACGATCGCTTCAGCCTGTTCCGGTTCGGTGATCAGGCCGACGGCGATGGTCGGCAGGCCGACTTCGCGTTTGATGGTCTCGGCGAAGGGCACCTGATAGTTCGGGCCGACGGGGATTTGCTGCTGCGGCGACAGACCGCCGCTGGAGACGTGAATATAGTCACAGCCCAACTCTTTCAGTGCCTTGGTCAGCGCCACCGATTGCTGTTCATCCCAGCCATCCTGCACCCAGTCGCTGGCGGAGATGCGTACGCCGACGGCTTTGTGCGCCGGAAGACTGCGCGTACCTCGCTGAAAATTTCCAGCAGCAGCCGCATACGGTTTTGCAGCGAGCCGCCATATTGGTCATTACGCTGATTGGCCAGCGGCGACAGGAACTGGTGCAACAGATAACCGTGGGCGCCATGCAGCTCAATCAGCTCAAAGCCCAGGCGATCGGCGCGCTTGGCCGCCTCGACGAACTGCTGCTTCAGCAGGTCGATCTGCGCCAGGCTCATCGCCTCCGGCGCTTCATCCTCGGCATGGAACGGCGTTGCGGAGGGGGCAATCGTCTGCCAGCCGCCGTTTGCCTGGCGGATTTGGCCGCCGCCTTCCCAAGGAACGGCGGTGGAGGCTTTACGCCCGGCGTGGCCCAGCTGAATGCCCAGCGGCATGGTGGCGTGCTGTCTGACCGCATTGACGACCTCGGCCAGCGCCTGTTCGGTGGTATCGTCCCACAACCCCAGAATCCTGCGGCGAGATGCGTCCTTCCGGCGATACCGCCGTCGCCTCGACAATCAGCAGGCCGGCGCCGGACATCGCCAGGCTGCCCAGGTGCATGGTATGCCAAGGCGTCGCCGCCCCTCTTGGGCGGAATACTGGCACATCGGAGCGATAATAATGCGGTTCGGCAGGGTGAGTTTCCCCAGGGAAATCGGTTTGAATAGCTGGCTCATTGATATCCTCTTTTCGCGGTACATGGCATCGGGTGCCGGCACTATCCGTAGGTGGATGTGTGAACTGCATCAAGTTTAGCAGCCGTCAGGCTGGCCGGGCAGTTCATGATGTGCTGCCTGATATTTTCAGGTATGATGTGCGCCGCGCGCCGTTCCGGGGGCGGCGCGCGGCGATTATTTACCTCAGAAAGAACAGGAACGTACACCATGCCAGTGTTACATAACCGAATCTCCAATGAGGAACTGAAGGCGCGCATGCTGGCTGAAACCGAGCCGCGCACCACGGTTTCTTTTTATAAATACTTCACCATCGACGATCCTAAAGCCTTTCGCGACAGCCTGTATATTCAGTTTGAAAAACTGAAGGTGTTCGGCCGTATTTATGTGGCGAAAGAGGGCATCAACGCGCAGATCAGCGTGCCGCAGAGCCATTTTGAGGCGTTTAAAACGGCGCTGTTTGCCTCACACCCGGCGCTGGATCAGGTGCGTTTGAACATCGCGCTGGAAGATGACGGTAAGTCCTTCTGGGTGCTGCGCCTTAAGGTGCGCGAGCGTATTGTCGCCGACGGTATCGACGATGACAGCTTCGATCCTTCTAACGTGGGCGAGTATCTGAAGGCCGATCGGGTCAATGCCATGATCGACGATCCGAACACGCTGTTTGTCGATATGCGCAACCACTATGAGTACGAAGTGGGGCATTTTGAAAACGCCATTGAAGTGCCTTCCGACACCTTCCGCGACCAGCTGCCGATGGCGGTGGAAATGCTGCAGGATCAGAAAGACAAGAATATTGTCATGTACTGCACCGGTGGCATCCGCTGTGAAAAGGCCAGCGCTTACATGCTGCATAACGGCTTCAAAAACATTTATCACGTGGAAGGCGGCATTATTGAATATACCCGTCGTGCTAAAGAGCAGGGGCTGCCGCTGAAGTTTATCGGCAAGAACTTCGTGTTTGACGAGCGGATGGGCGAGCGGATTTCGGACGATGTTATCGCCCACTGTCACCAGTGCGGCGCGCCGTGCGACAGCCATACCAACTGCAAGAATGACGGCTGCCACCTGCTGTTTATCCAGTGCCCGAGCTGCGCCGCCAAGTTTGAAGGCTGCTGCAGCGAAATCTGTCGTGAAGAGCTGAAACTGCCGCGCGAAGAGCAGCGTGCGCGTCGCGCCGGGCGGGAGAACGGCGTGAAGATCTTCAACAAGTCAAAAGGGCTGTTGCAGACCACCATGCATATTCCGGATCCGGAAGATAAATAATCGTTGCCGAAGGGCGATGATGACACAAGGGCGCGGCAGAACCGCGCCCTTGTTGTTAGTTACTTCTCACGTACGCCTTCGACGGAGATGATCAGCTCAACCTCTTGTGAGGCCGGGCCGAGATCGGTGGTGATGCCGAAGTCTTTCAGCTTGATTTTACCGTTGGCTTCAAAGCCGGCACGGTAGCCGCCCCATGGGTCATTGCCCTGGCCAATCAGCTTGGCGTCCAGCGTAACCGGCTTGGTGACGCCGTTGAGCGTCAGGTTGCCGACCACGGCGTAGCCGTCACCGTCTTTTTTCACTTCGGTGGATTCAAACTTCGCCTGCTTGTTCTTTTCCACGTTGAGGAATTCGGCGCTGCGCAGGTGCTTGTCACGCTCCGCGTGGTTAGTGTCGACGCTGGCGGTGTTGATGGTGACGTTGACCTTATCCTTGGACGGATCTTTCTCATCGAACGTAAAGCCGCCGTCAAAATCCTTGAAGCTGCCGTACAGCCAGCTGTAGCCAAGGTGCTGGATGCGGAACTCAATAAAGGCGTGCTGCCCCTGCTTGTCGATTTTGTAGTTGGCGGCCAGCGCGGAACCGGCGCTCAGCAGCAGAGCGCCTGCGGTCAGGCCTAATACGGTCTTTTTCAACATGGTTATCTCCATTATTCCAAGTAGGTTAATCGGCGCTGCGACCCAGCATCCGTTTCAAAGTGACATCACGATCCACAAAGTGATGCTTAAGTGCGGCCAAAGCGTGCAGTACCGACAGCACGACGACGCTCCAGGCCAGATAAAGGTGAATCGTCCCGGCGGTATCGGCCTGAGCGCCCATGCCGGTGACGCTGGCGGGAACCTCGAACCAGCCGAACACGCTGATCGCCTGACCGTCGGCGGTAGAAATCAGATAGCCGCTGATCAGAATAGCGAACAGAATGACATACAGCGCCAGGTGCGCCAGCACGGCGCCGACGCGGGTAACGCGGGAATAGCTGGCCAGCGGTTTCGGCGGCGGAGAGATCAGGCGCCAGATGACGCGCACCACCATAACGATAAACAGCAGCACGCCGATACTCTTATGGATCTCCGGCGCCTGGTGATACCACACGTCGTAATAGCCCAGCGTGACCATCCATAGGCCAAGCGCAAACATGCCGTACACCACAAGGGCGACCAGCCAGTGGATCAAGATAAACAGATGACCGAAACGGTCGGGGGTATTTTTCCAAAGCATCGGACTTCCTTAATTCCTTATTGCCGATTGCAATAATTAACAGGAAAAAACATAAAATCAATAATAAATTTAACTATGTTGCGACTTAATAATATTAGTCAGTGGATTTGCACAAGATCGGAAAAATTAATCAAAGTAATCGTTGAAGAGATAAGGGAAAAAGACGGCCATGGCCTACGTTGTAAATTGAAATAAAACGAATTTCTATTTTACTGTCAATTTTTGTCATGTTGCGTAAATCCGGTCGCCAGCGTTCGGCAATGCGTCTTGTTGACCGGAAAAGGATGGTCGTCACCGGCCGGCATCTGCTGATTTTCCACGCGGATGAGTTATAAAAACTGATGATTAACCCACAGTCCTGCGGCAGAGTTTGTTAAAATAACTGTTTCATTAGTTTGCCTATTATCGGGAAAAAAGGATGTTATCTTGAGCCGAAATCTATTCATCGATCGCCCGCTGCGGCTGGCGATTATGCTGGCGACGATCGTGGTGATCCTTGCCGGGATTAAAATGTCCTCGGAAATTGTGGTGCCGTTTTTGCTGGCGGTATTTTTAACCATCGTGCTAAACCCGTTGGTTGCCCGTCTGGAACGCTGGCGGGTGCCGCGTATGCTGGGCGTGATGCTGTTAGTGACGCTGGTGGTGATCGTACTGGTGATGTTTATCGGCATGATGGGGGCATCGCTGAATGAGTTTGCCCGTTCGCTGCCGCAGTATCGCGGCATGATGACGGAAAAAATGCATGAGCTGCAGCGCTATGCGGATCGCTTCAATATCGTCATCTCGGCGGAGGCGATCGTGCATTATATTGATCCCAGCGCCACGATGAATCTGGTGACGCGCCTGCTGAGCCACCTCTCCGGCGCGATGACCAATATTTTCCTGCTGCTGATGACGGTGGTCTTTATGCTGTTTGAGGTGCAGCTGCTGCCAGCGAAGCTGCGCCAGGTATTGAGCAGGCCGACCCAGGGCATTGCCAACCTGCAGCGGGCAGTGCAGGGGGTGACGCACTATCTGGTGATCAAAACGGCGATTAGCCTGGCGACCGGCATGATTGTCTGGATCTTTTTGGCGATTATCGACGTGCGTTTTGCCTTTATCTGGGGGCTGCTGGCTTTCCTGCTCAATTTTATTCCCAATATCGGTTCGGTGATCGCCGCCGTTCCACCGTTGATCACCGCGCTGTTATTTAACGGCTTTGGCGATGCATTGGTGGTGGCCGGCGGCTTTGTACTGATCAACCTGGTGATTGGCAATATCCTCGAACCGCGGGTGATGGGGCGCGGTCTTGGCCTGTCGACGCTGGTGGTCTTTCTCTCGCTGATTTTCTGGGGGTGGTTGCTGGGGCCGGTGGGGATGCTGCTGTCGGTGCCGCTCACCATCATTGCGCGCATCGCGCTGGAAGCCAGTGAAAACGGCAGGAAAATAGCGGTAATTCTGGGCGATGGCCGCGACGAAAGGGCGGCGGAACGCCAGGCGGAATAACGCGACGCTAACGCATTTGGCGCGGCTGACACCCTGTCGTTCAGCCCGCCATGCGCACTGCGGGGGCATCGGGCGGATAAAAATATCGCAGGATGTTGTACAGCGAATAAAACTCCAGCCGGTTACGGGCGTTAATCTTCTCCGTGATATGCCGCTTATGCACATAAACGGTATGCGAACTGATCTGCAGTTTACGGGCGATGCGGTAGTTCGGCACTTCCGCCATCCAGTGCTTCATGACCGTCAGCTCCTGCGGGCTGAACAGCGAATGCAGGCTGTTTTCCATCAAGGAATGCGGCGTATCGCGCAGGATACGCAGCGCTTTGGGCAATGCGGCCTTATTGAACAGGAAGGCGTTATCGGCGATGCGCATCGGTCGGTCGCCGTAAGGGTAAGGAGCATCCAGGTAGATAAACAGCACCGCGTTATTACTGCTGTCGATCAGCGTCTGTAACCAGGGATTGTCTAGATTTGGCCGGCAGTAGTGGGTCAGGTTCAGCAGGATATGCGAGGGGTTATCGCTGGACAGGTGCTGCACCGCGGCGCTGAGCGTATCACAACCGGTTACGGTATTGGCGGCGTTGTCGGCCAGATAGCTGGCGATACCGAGGCGGGTATAACCGCATTCGTCCACGACGAGTAGTTTCATGCTGACATCCTTGTGATCGGGCAAATAATACCAAGCATAGGTAAAATAGGGGGGAGCCCGATGCCAATCAATTCGGAAATCTGGATTGTTGCGCCAGCTTTTTCCGTGGATAGATGCCGAAGGGATGCCAACGTCAGGGGGAATGTCGCAGCCGAGGCGGGCAACGGCTGCGATTGCGTTACGGTTAGTTAAAACGCTGCAGCGAGAACGGCGTCAGATCGAACGGAATGGCTTTGTCCTGCGCAAACAGCGAGGCGATTTCACCCAGTACGCTGGCAAACTTAAAGCCGTGACCGCTTAGCCCGGTAATCACCATCATATTCTCACTACCGGGAACGGTATCAATAATAAAGTCCTCGTCCGGACTCATATCATAGGTACAGACTTTGCCGTGCAGGCACACGCCGACGCCGGGCAGATGCTGGCGCAGGAAGTTAAACACTTCGCTGCCGTCGCTGGCAACGCTGCCGAAGGACCGGCGCTGCTCCGGTGTTTCAATCGGCTGGCCGCCGTTGTGTTTGCCGACTTTCAGGCCGTCGTTATCGGCAGGGAAGCCGTAATAGTGGCAGCCGTCCTGCGCCTCAACGGTAAAGGCCGGGAAGCGGTTGGGTTCGCTGTAGCGCCCGTCGGCCTGGTGCCAGGAAAAGACTTTACGCAGCGGCGTGACCGGCAGCTGCGGCAACAGCGCTTTTACCCAGGTGCCGGCGGCGACCAGGGCTTTTTTCGCCTGATAGCGGCCTTCCGCCGTGGTGACTTCTACGCCGCCGTCAATGGCGTTAACCGCCGTGACCGGACAGTTAAACAGCTGGCTGCAACCGGCCTCTTGCGCCAGGCGGATATATTGCGCGATGGCCCGTTCGGAGCGCAGAAAGCCGGCGTCCGGCTCGAAGACGCCGACGTAGTGCGCCGGCGCGTTGAATTCAGGCCAGCGCTGTTGCACGTCGTCGGCGCTCAGCAGTTGGGTGTTCAGGCGGAAAGTGCGCGCGCTTTGTTGGGCGTTGGCAATAAACTCGGCGTCTTTGGGGCCCAGGTTGAGCACGCCGCAGGCGTGGAACAGCTGCTCGCCGCAGTCCCGCGTCAGGCCGTTCCACAGGGCCTGCGCGCGCAGCAATAACGGAACATATCGTTCACCTTCGCCGTAGGCATGGCGAATAATACGCGTATCGCCGTGGTGGCTGCCGTTGCTGTGCGGGGGGATTTCGCTGTCGATCATCAGCACTTTCAACCCTGCCTGCGTGGCGTAGTAGCCAGCGGCGGTGCCAACGGAACCGCTGCCGACGACGATTAAATCATATTCCACGTAACCTATCCTCACTGTTGCGCTTTGCTGAACCCAGCATGATAAAAGGTTGGGCGCGCCAATGCACCCGTTGTCGGCGGCAGATAAAGAAAAAGCGCCGGGAATGTTCACCGGCGCTTAGGACGTTTGGCTTAATGAATCAGTGTTTTTTACGATCAAGATCCTGGTATTCCGTCGATTCGATTTTTGCGATGCCCGCCTCTAGGATATTTATCAATTGTCGGGCGACATCTGTGGTTAACCAAAGCGTTCTGTCTACTTGGGCTTCCTCGGGCGTTTGGTCTAGCGAAGACAGGTAATGAAGGCGTATCATCATGGCGTCGTAAACGTCAACGGTGCTGATATCCCATCCAACAAGCGGGTGTGTCTGAATAACTTCATCATTTCTGTCCATAAAGACCCCTTATTGAGTAGTAACTAACGCGAGTGACTAACGAGGATCGATGCGGCTCATCTTCATGAGGAGCCTTTATAGTATACGCTTCGTGGTTGTCTGATGCGGCTTTTCCGATGAAAATTTGTTAAATAATGACGTGTTTGCGCAATAATTCAGCAAAAGAGAGGGGGCAGCTTGCCGTTTCTCGGAACGACAAGCCGTAGAACGACGGTTTACTCTGCCGCAGGGGAAGCGGCGGGGGGCTGAAGATGCTTTTCCAGTTCGCCGGCCAGCTGGGCGAAGTGTTGTTGCGTTTCCGCATCGCGGTTCTGGTTTTGCGCTTCCAGCTTCAGGCTGTGGATCAGCAGTTGATTCGCCTTGTCATCCAGCCCAAAGGCCAGATAGGAGAAGGCGACTTCCAGCACGTTAAGGCGCCGTTTTTGATCGGCGATAACCGTCAGCAGTTCGCCGAAGGTCATTGCTTCTTCTGATTTTTCTTTGTCCAGGGCCATGGAAAGAGACCTCCTGTTGTAATAGCGCCCGCACCCATCCTTTATTACAGATCAGATGGCGTTTTTATTCCAGCTAATTTCATCCCGGTTGGCGGGTTACAGGCATAAAAAAGCCGGAGAGCGACCCCCGGCAAAAACAGCATTGCAGTATTATTCGGCACTGAACCAATCGTCGGCGCTTTCCCAGGTTTCCTGGAGAATCTCGGCGATCAGATCCTTATCTGTCTTGAGGCCGCCGAGAACGGAAAGCCCGTTGGCGCCGGAATACCTGACCTGAACCACCGTATCCGGGAACTGACGGTTAATCCGTTTGCTTAATTCACCGTTAAGGGCTTCTATCGCCCCCGGCGGCAGCGGCCTGGTCTTGTCTATGGTTACTTCAACACGCATTATTGCCCCCGAAGTTATTCACTGTTTATTTATACAGTTAATCCGCATCGGGAGCAAGAGGGCGTGATAAATAAAAAAGATTAGCTGGCGGTTACCGTCCAGTTAACGCTTTCGCCGGCCAGGAACGGCACGATGGACTCGTTGCCCAGCGCAATCTCTTCCGGCTGCACGCTAGGGACGCGCTGCAGTTCGATAAAGTCTTCGTTGACCGGTAAGCCGTAGAAGCGCGGTCCGTTGAGTGAACAGAAGGCTTCCAGGTGTTCCAGCGCGCCTAACTGTTCAAACACCGTGGCGTAGGCCGGCATGGCGCTTGGCGCATTGAACACCCCGGCGCAGCCGCAGCTGGATTCTTTGCGGTGCTTGGCGTGCGGCGCGGAATCGGTACCGAGGAAGAAACGGTCGGAGCCGCTGGCTACCGCCTTGCGCAGCGCTTCCTGGTGGATATTGCGCTTGAGGATCGGCAGGCAGAACAGGTGCGGACGGATGCCGCCCACCAGCATATGGTTACGGTTGAACATCAGGTGTTGCGGCGTGATGGTGGCGCCGAGGAAGCGGTCGCCGGCCAGGACGTATTCAGCCGCCTCTTTGGTGGTGATGTGCTCAAAGACGATCTTCAGCTCCGGGAACTGACGGCGGATCGGCTCCATCACCTGGGCGATAAAGCGGGCTTCGCGGTCGAAGATATCCACGCCGGCGTCGGTCACTTCACCGTGGATCAGCAGCGGCATGCCGATTTTCTGCATCTGCTCAAACAGCGGGTAGATACCCGTTACGTCGCTGACGCCGTGGTTAGAGTTGGTGGTGGCGTTAGCGGGGTAGAGTTTGGCGGCGGTGAAAATACCTTGCTTGAACCCTTCCGTCAGCACGTCGGTCGACAGAGAGTCGGTCAGGTAGCAGGTCATCAGCGGGGTGAAATTGTGTTCCGCCGGCACTGCCGCCAGGATGCGGTCGCGATAACGCTGTGCGGCTTCAAGCGTGGTGATCGGCGGAGCCAGGTTCGGCATTACAATCGCGCGGCCGAATACCTGACTGGTATAGGGCAGGACCGTTTTCAACATCTCATCATCACGCAGATGGATGTGCCAGTCGTCAGGGCGGCGAATTTTCATGGCTTGAGGTTGTGCTGTCATGGTGCAAGGCTCCGGCGGTCAGAAATACGTCTAAGTAAAAGCGAATAATGGGGGTTATTCACGCCGGGGTGTAAGCATAAGCGGAAAGCGCTCTTGATGCATCTGTTTGTTAACCAAAGTTGAAAACAATAGATAAACGGGCGCATAGTAATCGTCTTGACGATGACTTTTGCTACTTATTCCTACAGGAGGATGAAATGGAAATTCGCGTGGTGGCCACTTTGCAGGCCAAAGAGGAGTTTATTGATGATGTTAATGACGCAGTGCATCAGATTATCGACGCCAGCCGTCAGGAGTTGGGAAACCTGCAGTACGATCTGCACCGTGAGCTGGATAAGCCCGGCACCTTTGTGTTCTTCGAGCGCTGGGCCAGCGCTGAGGCGTTGGATAAGCATAATGCCACCGAACACTTCCAACACTTTGTCCGCCAGATTGACGGCAAGCTGGACTCGCTGGATATCAAACAGCTGAAAAAAGTAGCCTGAATGCCGTGCAATAAAAAACCCGCCGATTGGCGGGTTTTTTTTTCACGGTTTAACTTAGTCGTTAACCGGCTGCGGCTTGGTGGCCGGGGCGGTAGCCTGGCTTACTGCCGAGTGGCCGCCGGCGCTGCCTTTGCCGTCGAAATTAAACGCCGGGCGCTGCCAGTCGCTGTGCTTCGGTGCTTCCGGCTGGTAAGCCGGTGCCGGTGCTTTGGTCATCGGCGCGCTGGCGATGTGCTTGTAGCGCGTCTCTGCCGGCTGGGCCACGATGGCTGGCGCAGGGGTTGCCGCCGTCTCATCGCTTACCGGCTGCGGAGCAGGCTCGGTGACGACCGCTTCGGCTGGTGCCGCAATGGTCGGTTCCTCAACGGCCTGTTCTGTCACCGCTTGTTCTTCAGCAGCAGCGTTGTCGGCTGCCGGCGCAACGGCGACAGGCGCAGCCGGCTGCTCTTCAGGCTGAGACGGTGCGGCTTCAGCGACAGGTTCTGCATCGCTGGCGACGTCGGCCGGTGCTTCTACGGCTGCTGGCTGAGGCGCTTTGACCTCTTCCTGCGGCAGAGCGGCGGCTGGCGTGCTTTCCTCCGGCTCGACGCTGGCGGCGGCCGCAGCAGCGGCTGGTGCCTGAACCTCATCCTGAGCAGCGGCGATGACAGGCGCGGCAACGCTGGCGGCGGTTTCCGCTGCCGGCTGCTGCTCAACGATGTCGGCGGATGGCGATTTAACTTCTGTCTCTTCAACCGGTTGCGCAGCTGTTGTGACAGGGTAACCGATCCATACCTTGCCAGAGGCCATTTCCGGCGAAGCAAAGGCTGCCGTCAGCGGCATCGGCGACTGGGTTGGGTAACGCTCGTCGCGGTAACGAACGGCGACGTTGACCGCTCACGCGCAGATGGCGCGGTGAACGACGTGAGCGACGCGCATGCCGTTTTCACCGTTACGGTTTTCCTGCGCTTCTTCCTCACCGTCACGGCGACGGTTTCCGGCAGCAGCTTGATGCTGTCGTCCGCCGCTGGCGCTTTGCTTTCCTCAGCGGTTGCCGCCGGCGCTTTTGGCGCCAACAGTTCTTCTGCAGCGCGCTGCAGTTCTTCTTCCGCGGACAGGATACGCACCTTCTGCGACAGCTGGCGGCGTTGACGACGCTGCGCCGGCTGCTGATGGCGGTCTTCCTTATCCTCTTCAGCGGCCGCTACCGGTTCGACTGCGGCTTTCTCCAGCTGCTGCACTTCTTGCTGCGCCTGACGCTTCTCTTCCTGGCGACGACGCTGACGCTCTGCGCGCTGCTCGCGGCGCTGCTGCTGTTGCTCTTCGCGCTGCGCTTTAGCGGCTTCATCAACAACGGGCGCATCGGCGCTCGCCTGCGCATTATTCGCGGCGTTACGACGGTTGCGGCGCTGCTCGTCACGCGACTCCGCGGTTATCGCGATCGCGTCCTTCACGGTTGTCACGCTCACGGCCTTCGCCGCGTTCTTTACGCTCGCTGCGTTCTTTACGCTCGCCGCGCTCATTGCGCTCGCTACGTTCACCACGCTCGCCGCGTTCTTTACGGCCGGAACCCTGACGACGCTGGCTGCGAACGATCCTGACGGCGGTTTTCGCGCTGCTGCTCTTCGCGGTTTCAGCCGGTTTTTCCTCCGACTGCCGGCTGCGGTTCTTCACCGGCGAACAGCGATTTCAGACCGCTGAAGAAGCGGCTCAGCAGGCCAGGCGCTGCGGCGGCTGCCGGCGCGCTCGGCTGGCTGGCGGCCGGTTTTTTCACCGGGGCGGATTCAGCCGCCGGCGGCGGTGCGTCGGCGCCGAGAGAGAAGGAGGCCAGCGCCGGTTGCTCAGGACGCTTGCGCTCCATCGGCGTTTCTTCCAACGGCTGCACCATCTCTTCTTCATGCAGCTTCGGCAGCAGATAGCTCAGGGTTGACGTTTCTTCGCCTTTGCGCACGCGCAGTACCGAGTAATGCGGCGTTTGCATCTGATCGTTCGGCACGATCACGGCTTTCACGCCGGCCTGGCGTTTTTCAATGGCGCTGACGGATTCACGCTTTTCGTTCAGCAGGTAAGAGGCGACCTGTAACCGGCACAATGGCGTGAACTTCTTTGGTGTTTTCCTTCAGCGCTTCTTCTTCAATCAGACGCAGGATGGACAGCGCCAGCGATTCGTTGTCCGCGCACGGTGCCGGTGCCGTTACAGCGCGGGCAGACGTGGTGGCTGGATTCGCCCAGCGACGGGCTGAGGCGCTGGCGGGACATCTCCAGCAGGCCGAAGCGGGAAATACGACCGATCTGAATGCGCGCACGGTCCTGACGCACCGCATCACGCAGGCGGTTTTCCACCTCGCGCTGGTGGCGCACCGGCGTCATATCGATAAAATCGATGACGATCAGGCCGCCGAGGTCGCGCAGGCGCAGCTGGCGGGCAATTTCATCCGCCGCTTCCAGGTTGGTGTTGAACGCGGTCTCTTCGATATCGCCGCCGCGGGTGGCGCGTGCGGAGTTGATGTCGATCGCGGTCAGCGCTTCGGTCGTGTCGATAACGATGGAGCCGCCGAAGGCAGGCGCACTTCACGCTGGAAGGCGGATTCGATCTGCGACTCAATCTGGTAGTGGCTGAACAGCGGGATTTCGCCGCTGTACATTTTAATTTTGCTGCTGAAGTCCGGACGGCCCAGCGCAGCGATATGCTCTTTCGCCAGATCGAGAATTTTCGGGTTATCGATCAGGATTTCGCCGATATCAGGACGCAGGTAATCGCGGAAGGCGCGCACGATAACGTTGCTTTCCTGGTGAATCAGGAACGGCGCAGGGCGGCCTTCGGCGGCTTTCTTGATGGCTTCCCAATGCTTGAGGCGGAACGACAGGTCCCACTGCAGCGCTTCGGCGGATTTGCCGACGCCGGCGGTGCGGACGATCAGGCCCATGCCGTCAGGCAGTTGCAGCGAGGAGAGCGCTTCTTTCAGTTCGGTGCGGTCGTCGCCCTCGATGCGGCGGGAAATGCCGCCGGCGCGCGGGTTGTTCGGCATCAGCACCAGATAGCTGCCGGCCAGGCTAATAAAGGTGGTCAGGGCGGCGCCTTTGTTGCCGCGCTCTTCTTTATCAACCTGTACGATCACTTCCTGGCCTTCGCGCAGCACATCTTTGATGTTGGGGCGGCCATGGGAGGAATAGCTGTTAGGGAAGTATTCGCGGGCGATTTCTTTAAGAGGAAGGAAACCATGTCGTTCTGCGCCGTAGTCAACAAACGCTGCTTCAAGACTTGGTTCAATACGGGTGATTTTGCCTTTGTAAATGTTCGCTTTTTTCTGCTCATGACCCGGGCTTTCGATATCCAAATCGTACAGCCGCTGTCCATCTACAAGGGCAACACGCAACTCTTCCTGCTGAGTTGCGTTAATCAACATTCTTTTCATCTTAACTTACTCGTTATTTTTTACATTATCGACAGAGCTGCGGGCAATATATCCGTCATCGTTCAGGTTGCCTTGCGTCGCGGCCTTCTCTCGCGCCCGTCCATGTTGCCGAACGTGCGCGCGGTCGCCGCTTTAGCGCCACCTGAATTATTTGGGCATAACCTCTATGGCCGGGTTAAAACCGAAAACCCCGTGTCTTCTCGCAAAGCCGTCAACCTCCCGGTTGTCGCCTGCATAGGGGCGCATTATCTCGGTAAGCCTGTTTTTCTTTGTGAAAAACAGCACTTTTACTCGGGGAATAGCCTCTGATTTACGTCGACAGATCACATTCCATTTGCCGGCCAAGCTGCAACCCGCAGCCCGCTAATTGTTTGATATCGCATTACGTCTTACGCCATTGCTGCGTTTTTGCGTTATCAGACAAACCTTGGTAATTCCGCATTTTACTCTGCTTTAACGAGAATCAACGCGGAAAGCGAACTCATTATTCCACTGCTGATACCGTTATAGCAAGGTGACTTTGCCTTAACTGCGGAAGAAATCGCAAACGATCAAACCGGCTTGCTGCCTTATTGTTCACTGCGACGACTTCCGCACTCAGACTGACAGTTAAGCATATAAAAAGAGGTGGCGCTATTTACCTGCTGTATTTAGAATCCCGCCCCATGAAAACGAACAATCCTGCAGTACAATTCATCACGGTTTCTGACGACGAAGCGGGTCAGAGAATCGACAATTTTCTGCTGGCCCGCCTGAAAGGCGTGCCGAAGAGCATGATCTACCGCATCGTGCGCAAGGGCGAGGTGCGGGTCAATAAAGGGCGCATCAAGGCGGAATACAAGCTGGCGGCCGGCGACGTGGTGCGCGTACCGCCGGTGCGGGTGGCCGAACGCGAAGAGGCGCCGGTGTCCGCCAAGCTGGATAAAGTGGCGGCGCTGGCCGACTGCATCCTGTATGAAGACGACCATGTGCTGCTGCTGAACAAACCGTCCGGCACGGCGGTGCACGGCGGCAGCGGCCTGAGCTTCGGCGTGATCGAAGGGCTGCGCGCGCTGCGTCCGGAGGCGCGCTTCCTGGAGCTGGTGCACCGGCTGGACCGCGATACCTCCGGCGTGCTGCTGGTGGCGAAAAAACGCTCGGCGCTGCGGGCGCTGCATGAACAGCTGCGGCTGAAAACCATGCAGAAGGATTACCTGGCGCTGGTGCGCGGCCAGTGGCAGTCCCACTGCAAGGCGGTGCAGGCGCCGCTGCTGAAGAATATTCTGCAAAGCGGCGAGCGGGTGGTGCGGGTGAGCAGCGAAGGCAAACCGTCCGAAACCCGTTTCAAGGTTGAGGAGCGTTTTGCGTTCGCCACGCTGGTCAAGGCCAGCCCGATTACCGGGCGCACCCACCAGATCCGCGTTCATACGCTGCATGCCGGCCATCCGATCGCCTTTGACGACCGTTACGGCGACCGGGAGTTCGACCGTCAGCTGGCGCCGACCGGTCTGAAACGGCTGTTCCTGCATGCGGCGGCGCTGCGTTTCGAGCATCCGGGCACTGGCGAAACGCTGCGTATTGAAGCGCCGATGGATGACCAACTGCGTCACTGCCTGAAGCAGCTGCGCCAACAGGCGCAGAAGTAACGCTATGCCAGCGGGCTGACCCCTTCGGCCCGCAACATCTCCAACAGTGCGATCAGCGGCAGCCCGACCAGCGCGTTGGGGTCGCGGCCCGTCAGCTTGTCGAACAGGGCAATGCCCAGCCCCTCGCTTTTGAAACTGCCCGCGCAGTTCAGCGGCTGCTCCAGACGCACGTAGTGGGCGATCTCCTGCGCGCCGAGAGGGCGGAAATGCACCTGATACGGCTCGCAGACCGCCTGCAGATGCTGCGTACGGCTGTTGTACAGCGCCAGTCCGGTATAGAAGGTAACGACATTGCCGCTGGCCTGGCGCAGCTGTTCGCAGGCCTGCGCCTCGCTGTGCGGCTTGCCCGTTATCTGCCCGTTTAACACGCATACCTGATCGGAGCCGATGATCAGGTGGTCGGGGTAGGCGTTCGCCAGCGCCTGCGCCTTGGCGGCGGCCAACCGCAGCACCAGCGCTTCGGCGCTTTCGCCCGGCAGCGGCGCTTCATCAACCTGCGGCGCGGCGGTGATAAACGGCAAATGCAGTTTTTCCAGCAGCATTTTGCGGTAAGGGGAGGTGGAGGCCAAAAGAAGTTGTTGCATAATTTTTTTCGTAAACCGTAGCGTAAATGGTGTCAGCATTTTAAACTGTCGGCCGCTGCGGAAGCGAATATTGGTGAAAGGTGCCGTTTTCACGGCCTTTTTCTTTGACTCTATGTCGTTACAAAGTTAATATGCGCGCCCTATGCAAAAGGTAAAATTACCCTTGACCATTGATGCGGTACGTACCGCTCAGAAACGCCTGGACTATGTTGGTGTCTATGCGCCTGAGCTGGTTACCCGTGTTGCCGAGTCCGTGGTCAGTGTGGACAGCGACGTTGTCGCTGAATTGTCATTTAATATCGACAACCAGCGTTTGGCGGTTATCACCGGTCAGGCGGATGTCACGGTCACGTTATCGTGTCAGCGCTGCGGCGAGCCGTTCCAGCATCATGTGCACACAACATATTGTTTTAGCCCGGTCGTCAATGATGAGCAGGCTGAGGCATTACCGGAAGCGTACGAACCGATCGAAGTTGACGAGTTTGGCGAAGTCGATCTGTTGGCAATGATTGAAGACGAAATTATTCTTTCACTGCCGGTCGTTCCGGTACATGAATCTGAACACTGTGAAGTGTCCGAAGCGGACATGGTATTTGGCAAACTGCCTGCAGAGGCGGAGAAACCGAATCCGTTTGCCGTATTAGCCAGTTTAAAGCGTAAGTAATCGAGGAGTAAGGTCCATGGCCGTACAACAGAACAAACCAACCCGTTCCAAGCGTGGCATGCGTCGTTCACACGATGCTCTGACTACGACTACCCTGTCTGTAGACAAAGCATCCGGTGAAACCCACCGTCGTCACCACATCACTGCCGACGGTTTCTACCGCGGTCGCAAGGTTATCGGCTAAGTAGCGATACCTTGACTCGTCTAACCCTGGCGTTAGATGCAATGGGCGGGGACTTCGGTCCCTGCGTCACAGTGCCTGCTTCATTGCAGGCACTGGCCTCTAATTTACAGCTCCATCTTCTGCTCGTCGGCGACCCCGACGCCATCTCCCCCTTACTTGCCAAAGCCGATCCGCATTTGCTGGAGCGTCTGCAAGTCGTGCCCGCTGCATCGGTCATTGCCGACGACGCCAAGCTCTCTCAGGCGATCCGCGCCAGCCGCGGCACCTCGATGCGCGTGGCGCTGGAGCAGGTAAACAACGGCGCAGCGCAGGCGTGCATCAGCGCCGGCAATACCGGCGCGCTGATGGGGCTGGCGAAACTGTTGCTCAAGCCGCTGGACGGCATCGAGCGCCCGGCGCTGATGACGGTGCTGCCGAATCAGCAGCGCAGTAAAACGGTGGTGCTCGATCTGGGCGCGAATGTGGAATGCGACAGCACGATGCTGGTGCAGTTCGCCGTGATGGGCGCGGTGATGGCGGAAGAGGTGGTCGGTATCGCGCAGCCGCGCGTGGCGCTGCTCAATATTGGCGAAGAAGAGAGCAAAGGTTTAGATAATATTCGCGAAGCCGCCGCCATATTAAGAAAAACTCCGACAATCAACTATATTGGTTATCTGGAAGGCAATGATCTGCTCACAGGTAAAACCGATGTTATGGTCTGCGACGGCTTTGTCGGCAATGTTACGCTGAAAACCATGGAAGGCGTAATAAGGCTATTTTTATCGCTGCTGAAATCGTCAGGCGACGGTGGCAAGCAGGCGTGGTGGTTAAAATGGTTGGGCCGTTGGCTGCAAAAACGGGTGGCAGGACGCTTCGGCCACCTGAACCCCGACCAGTATAATGGTGCATGTCTGTTAGGATTGCGGGGCACCGTAATCAAGAGCCACGGCGCTGCGAACCAGAAGGCGTTTGCGGTAGCTATTGAACAGGCTGTGCAGGCGGTGCAGCGGCAAATCCCCAACCGGATTGCGGCGCGCCTTGAGGCTGTATTACCCAAGAGTGACTGATCGTACATGTATACAAAGATTCTCGGTACGGGGAGTTATTTACCCGTACAAGTGCGCACCAATGCTGATTTAGAAAAAATGGTGGATACCTCGGACGAGTGGATCGTAACGCGTACCGGTATCCGTGAACGTCGTATCGCCGCTGCGGATGAAAGCGTGGCGACCATGGGATTCCAGGCGGCGTCCAACGCGCTGGCGATGGCCGGCGTGGCCAAGGAAGACGTCGGCCTGATTATTGTGGCGACCACCACATCCAGCCACGCCTTCCCAAGCTCGGCCTGTCAGATTCAGAACATGCTGGGCATCAAAGACTGCGCGGCGTTCGATCTGGCGGCGGCCTGCGCCGGGTTTACCTATGCGCTGAGCGTGGCTGACCAATACATTAAAAACGGCGCGGTGAAGCATGCGCTGGTGATCGGCGCCGACGTGCTGTCGCGCACGCTGGATCCGGAAGACCGCGGCACCATCATCCTGTTTGGCGATGGTGCGGGCGCGGTGGTGCTGGGCGCTTCCGAGCAGCCGGGCATTCTGTCCACCCATCTGCACGCGGACGGCCACTACGGCGATCTGTTGACGCTGGCGTACAAAGACCGTCAGGATAAAGACAAGCCGGCGTATGTCACCATGGCGGGCAATGAAGTCTTTAAAGTGGCGGTGACCGAGCTGGCGCATATCGTCGATGAAACGCTGAGCGCCAACAACCTGGACCGCAGCGAGCTGGACTGGCT
This sequence comes from Serratia rubidaea, assembly GCA_901472405.1. GTDB lineage: Bacteria > Pseudomonadota > Gammaproteobacteria > Enterobacterales > Enterobacteriaceae > Serratia_B > Serratia_B rubidaea. Next base: position 1,940,359 of record LR590463.1, read on the forward strand.
GGTGCCGCATCAGGCCAACCTGCGCATCATCAGCGCGACGGCGAAGAAGCTGGGTATGGGGATGGACAAAGTGGTGGTGACGCTCGACAGACACGGCAACACCTCCGCCGCCTCGGTACCGGCGGCGCTCGATGAAGCCGTACGCGACGGACGCATTCAGCGCGGTCAACTGGTACTGCTCGAAGCCTTTGGCGGCGGCTTTACCTGGGGCTCGGCGCTGGTTCGTTTCTGATTGACAGGAAATAAAAATGACGCAATTTGCTTTTGTTTTTCCGGGCCAGGGGTCGCAGACCGTTGGCATGCTGGCCGAACTGGCTGCTGAATTCCCGGTGGTTGAACAGACGTTTGGCGAGGCATCCGCCGCGCTGGGCTACGATCTGTGGCAGCTGGTGCAGCAGGGGCCGGCCGAAGAGCTGAATAAAACCTGGCAGACGCAGCCTGCGCTGCTGGCCGCCTCGGTGGCGATTTTCCGCGTATGGCAGCAGCAGGGCGGCAACGCGCCGGCGCTGATGGCTGGCCATAGCCTGGGTGAATACTCCGCGCTGGTGTGCGCCGGCGTGCTGGATTTCCAGGAGGCGGTACGCCTGGTTGAGCTGCGCGGCAAACTGATGCAGGAAGCGGTGCCGGCGGGAACCGGTGCGATGTACGCGATTATCGGTCTGGACAATGAGTCCATCGCCAAAGCCTGCGCCGACGCGGCGGAAGGCCAGGTGGTCTCTCCGGTCAACTTCAACTCCCCGGGCCAGGTAGTGATTGCCGGCAACAAAGAAGCCGTTGAGCGCGCAGGCGCGGCCTGTAAAGCGGCCGGCGCCAAGCGCGCGCTGCCGCTGCCGGTCAGCGTACCTTCCCACTGTGCGCTGATGAAGCCGGCGGCCGACAAACTGGCCGTTGCGCTGGAGGCGGTGACCTTCAATGCGCCGCAGATCCCGGTGGTGAACAACGTCGACGTGAAGATCGAAAACGATCCTCAGGCGATCCGCAGCGCGCTGGTGCGTCAGCTGTACAGCCCGGTGCGTTGGACGGAAAGCGTAGAATTTATCTCAGCGCAGGGCGTCAGCTCTCTGCTGGAAGTCGGCCCGGGCAAGGTGCTCACCGGCCTGACCAAGCGTATCGTTGATACCATGACGGCGGCGGCGGTCAATGACCCTGCTACCCTGTCGACGGCGCTTGCACAATAAAGAGGAAAACAATGAGCTTCGAAGGAAAAGTTGTTCTGGTCACCGGCGCCAGCCGTGGTATTGGCCGCGCGGTGGCGGAATCGTTTGTTGCGCGCGGCGCCAAGGTGATTGGCACGGCGACCAGTGAAAAAGGCGCTGAAGCGATCAGCGACTATCTGGGCGCAAGCGGTAAAGGGTTCATGCTGAACGTGGTCGATGCGCAATCTATCGACAGCGTTTTAGAATCTATTCGCGCAGAATTTGGCGAAATCGACATTTTAGTGAATAATGCCGGTATTACGCGTGATAATCTGCTGATGCGTATGAAGGAAGACGAGTGGCAGGATATCCTGGACACCAACCTGACTTCCGTATTCCGTCTGTCAAAAGCGGTAATGCGAGCTATGATGAAAAAGCGTTTTGGCCGTATCATCACCATCGGTTCCGTGGTTGGTACCATGGGGAACGCAGGGCAGGCAAACTATGCGGCGGCTAAAGCCGGCCTGATTGGCTTTAGCAAGTCCTTGGCACGTGAAGTTGCTTCTCGTGGCATTACGGTCAACGTCGTGGCGCCCGGTTTTATTGAAACGGACATGACACGGGCGTTGACAGAAGAACAGCGTGCAGGCATTTTGGCATCTGTACCGGCCAACCGGCTTGGGGATGCTAAAGAAATCGCCAGCGCTGTTGCATTTTTAGCCTCTGATGAGGCTGGCTATATCACCGGTGAGACCTTACATGTCAATGGCGGCATGTACATGGTCTAAAAAATGCGAAAACCATTTGCGTTATTTGAGGTAAAAACCGCAAAATAGCGTAAAATCGTGGTTTGACCAGCCGGGATTTAGTTGCATCTTTTTCAACATTTTATACACTACGAAAACCATCGCGAAAGCGAGTTTTGATAGGAAATTTAAGAGTATGAGCACTATCGAAGAACGCGTTAAGAAAATCATTGTTGAGCAACTGGGTGTTAAAGAGGACGAAGTGGTAAATAGCGCTTCTTTCGTTGAAGACCTGGGCGCCGATTCTCTTGACACCGTTGAACTGGTAATGGCACTGGAAGAAGAATTCGACACCGAGATTCCAGACGAAGAAGCTGAGAAAATCACTACTGTTCAGGCAGCTATTGATTTCATCAACGCTAGCCAGCAGTAAGCGAACATATCTAGGCGGTCACTCGACCGCCTAAGTTTTTCTATCCTAGTGTCATATTATCCCTCCTTGGAGGACAAACGTGTCTAAGCGTCGAGTAGTTGTGACCGGACTGGGCATGTTGTCTCCTGTCGGCAACACGGTCGAGTCCACATGGAACGCACTTCTTGCCGGTCAGAGTGGCATCAGCCTGATTGACCATTTCGATACTACTGCCTATGCAACCAAGTTTGCCGGCTTAGTAAAGAATTTTAATTCTGAAGATTTCATCTCGCGCAAAGATGCGCGCAAGATGGATCTGTTTATCCAGTACGGTATCGCTGCCGGCATGCAGGCCATGCAGGACGCCGGGCTGGAGATCACCGAGGCTAACGCCAGCCGTATTGGCGCCGCTATTGGCTCCGGCATTGGCGGCCTGGGTCTGATCGAAGAAAACCACAGCTCGCTGGTTAACGGCGGTCCGCGCAAGATCAGTCCGTTCTTCGTGCCGTCGACCATCGTGAATATGATTGCCGGCCACCTGACCATCATGTATGGCATGCGCGGCCCGAGCATTTCCATTGCCACCGCCTGTACGTCCGCGTGCACAATATCGGCCATGCGGCGCGTATCATTGCCTACAATGATGCCGACGTGATGCTGGCCGGCGGCGCAGAGAAAGCCAGTACGCCTCTGGGCGTAGGCGGCTTCGGCGCTGCACGCGCGCTCTCCACCCGCAATGACGATCCGCAGGCCGCCAGCCGCCCTTGGGATAAAGACCGCGACGGTTTTGTTCTGGGCGACGGCGCCGGCATGATGGTGCTCGAAGAGTACGAACATGCGAAAAAACGCGGCGCGAAAATTTATGCGGAAGTGGTCGGCTTTGGTATGAGCAGCGATGCCTACCATATGACGTCACCGCCGGAAAACGGCGCGGGCGCCGCGCTGGCGATGGCGAACGCCCTGAGCGATGCCGGCCTCAACGCCGGGCAAATCGATTATATCAATGCTCACGGCACCTCTACCCGGCAGGCGACAAAGCCGAGGCAGAGGCGGTGAAATCGATATTCGGCGCCGATGCTGCGCACGTGATGGTCAGCTCGACAAAATCCATGACCGGTCACCTGTTAGGGGCGGCGGGGGCGATTGAGTCGATCTTCACCGTGCTGGCGCTGCGCGATCAGGCCGTACCGCCAACCATCAACCTGGATAACCCGGATGAAGGTTGTGATCTGGACTTTGTGCCGCATGAAGCGCGTCAGACCAAAGATATGGAGTACACGCTGTGTAACTCCTTCGGCTTTGGCGGCACCAACGGCTCGCTGATTTTCCGTCGCGCGTAACGTTGCTGCGTCACAGATTAAAAGCCCGGTTCTTACCGGGCTTTTTTATCCCTGAATGAACACCACCTCCTATGGAGGTGGTCAGCAACAAGTTGGCTCTGCCAGTAATGCTACTCATGGGAAAATCCGAATCTGTTATCCCCATAACTGATAAGGATTTAACCATGAGTAGATTCCAGAAAGCATCTCATGTGCTCTGGTGTTGTCAATATCATATTGTATGGACACCCAAGTACCGATTTCGCATCCTTAGGAATAATGTTGGCAAAGAGGTCTACAAGCAGATAAGGATCTCAAGTGAGCAACTCGGGATAGAAGTGGTAGAGCTGAATGTTCAGATAGATCATGTCCATTTACTGGTAAAAGTCCCGCCACGTCTTTCTATTTCACATGTGATAGGTCATTTGAAAGGTAAAACAGCCCTTAGGCTGTTCAGCAAATTTCCCTATCTGCGGAAGAACAAGTTGTGGGGAAATCACTTCTGGGCGCGGGGTTACTGCGTAGATACCGTAGGTATAAATGAAGAAATGATAAGAAAGTACGTGAAGTATCAGGAAAAGCATGAAGTTGAAGAGAGCCAGCTTCCACTAAAAGAGGTGTGAAGCGAAGGCTCTCAGAGTCTGAGCTAAGTACGCCCCTCTGGGGCGCTATCAATGCCACCTGCTATGCAGGTGGTTTTTTACGTCCGTCGTTCAGGATTTGGCGTCATGCCTGTTATCCTGTAGGCCGCAAGATGAGAGGCGGGGGAAGAGCCATGTACTGGATTAATGGGAAGCAGAGCGACACGCTGGCGGCCGGCGATCGCGGCATACAGTTCGGCGACGGCTGCTTTACCACCGCGCGTGCGGTCGATGGTCGGGTGGAACTGTTGCCCTGGCATCTTGAACGCCTGCAGCAGGGGGCGCAGCGTCTGCTGCTGCCGCCGTTGGACTGGGCGACGCTGGAGCAGGAAATGCGTCAGGCGGCAGAATCAATCCGCTTTGGCGTGGTCAAAACCATCGTGACGCGGGGCAGCGGCGGGCGCGGCTATAGCCCCGCAGGCTGTGAGCAGCCCACCCGCATCGTGTCATGCGGCGCGTATCCGCAGCACTATCTGTCATGGCGCGAGCAGGGCGTCAGCCTGGCGTTAAGCCCGGTGCCGCTGGCGCGTAACCCGCTGCTGGCGGGGATTAAACATCTGAACCGGCTGGAGCAGGTGTTGATCCGTGCGCATCTTGAGCAGACTGACGCCGACGAGGCGCTGGTGCTTGACACCGCAGGGCTGCTGGTGGAATGCTGTGCGGCTAATTTATTCTGGCGTAAGGGAAAGCGGTATATACCCCCGGATTTAAGCCAGTCTGGCGTGGCTGGCCTGATGCGCCGCCGGGTGATTGAGTTACTGACAGACAGCGAATATACGCTGCATTACGTCGCCGAACCGCCGGAAACGCTGGCGACGGCGGAAGAGGTATTGATCAGTAACGCGCTGATGCCGTTATTGCCGGTCAATGCCGCCCATTTATGGCGCTATGATTCGCGCCGGCTGTATGAGTTTTTACGACACCAAATTTAACCAGGCCGATTAATGAAGAAAGTAAAGTTTGTTGCACTGCTCGTCGTCGTGATTTTGGCCCTGCTGTTCTGGGGCTATCAGAAGGTTGAACGCTTTGCCGATACGCCGCTGGCGATCCAGCAGGAAGCGATCTTTAAACTGCCGGCGGGCACCGGGCGGGTGGCGCTGGAAGGGCTGCTGGTGCGCGATAAGCTGATCCGCAATGGAAAATGGTTCCCGTGGTTGCTGAAAATTGAGCCTAAGCTGGCGGCATTTAAAGCCGGCACCTACCGTTTCACTCCGGGCATGACGGTGCGCCAGATGCTGGAACTGCTGGCCAGCGGCAAAGAGGCGCAGTTCAACGCGCGGTTTATTGAAGGTTCGCGCCTGAGCGATTGGATGAGCATTCTGCAGCAGGCCAAGTACCTGAAGCATACGCTGGCGGTAAAAGCGAGGCGGAAATCGCCGCTGCGCTGGGCATGCCGGCAGGCACGCACCCGGAAGGGCGTCTGTACCCGGATACCTATTCCTATACCGCCGGCATGAGCGATATCGCTCTGCTCAAGCGCGCCCATACGCGGATGGAAAAGGCGCTGGATGAGGCCTGGCAGCAGCGTGACAAGGCGCTGCCGTATAAAACGCCGGAACAGCTGTTGACCATGGCTTCCATTATCGAGAAAGAGACCGCGGTGGCGGCCGAGCGCGGCAAAGTGGCGTCGGTATTCGTCAACCGCCTGCGCATCGGTATGCGGCTGCAGACCGATCCGACGGTGATCTACGGCATGGGCGCACGCTATACTGGCACCATTACCCGTAAGGATCTGGATACGCCGACCGCCTATAACACCTATACCATCAGCGGGCTGCCGCCGACGCCGATCGCCATGCCGAGCCAGGCGTCGCTGACGGCGGCGTCGCAGCCGGAAAAAACGCCTTATCTCTATTTTGTTGCTGACGGCAAGGGTGGACACACCTTTACCACCAATCTGGCCAGCCATAATAAGGCGGTGCGGGTTTACCGCCAGCTAGTGAAGGAAAAGAATGAAAAGTAAATTCGTGGTTATTGAAGGGCTGGAAGGCGCGGGAAAAACCACCGCGCGTGATACGGTCGTCAGCGTATTGCGCGAACACGGTATCGAGGACATCGTTTTCACCCGTGAGCCGGGCGGTACGCCGCTGGCGGAAAAACTGCGCGATCTGTTTAAGCGCGGCCATGAAGGCGAGCTGCCCACCATCAAGGCGGAAGTGCTGATGCTGTATGCGGCGCGGGTGCAGCTGGTTGAAACGGTGATTAAACCGGCGTTGGCGCGCGGCGCCTGGGTGGTCGGCGACCGTCATGACCTGTCGTCTCAGGCCTATCAGGGCGGCGGGCGCGGCGTCGACCCGCAGCTGATGGTGTCGCTGCGGGATACCGTTCTGGGTGATTTCCGCCCCGATCTGACCTTGTATCTCGATCTGCCGCCGCTGGTCGGGCTGCAGCGTGCGCAGGCGCGCGGCGCGCTGGATCGCATTGAGCAAGAGGCGCTGCCGTTCTTTGAACGTACGCGCGAGCGCTATCTGCAGCTGGCGGCGGCGGACGACGCGATCGTGACCGTCGATGCGGCGCAGACGCTGGAACAGGTCACCGCCGACATTCGTCAATGCGTCAGCGCGTGGCTGCTGCAACAGGAAACGGCCTGATGAATTGGTATCCGTGGCTGAATATGCCTTATCGTCAACTCGTCGGGCAGTATGCCGGCGGGCGCGGTCACCATGCGCTGCTGCTGCACGCGGCGGCCGGCAACGGCGACGACGCGCTGATTTACGCCATCAGCCGCTGGCTGATTTGCCAGCGCCGCAACGGAGAAAAAAGCTGCGGCGAGTGCCACAGTTGCCGCCTGATGCTGGCGGGCAGCCATCCGGATTACCACGTGCTGGCGGCGGAGAAGGGCAAAAGCAGCCTGGGTATCGAGCCGGTGCGCCAGCTGAGCGAAACCCTGTATGCCCATGCGCAGCAGGGCGGCGCCAAAGTGGTGTGGCTGCCGCAGGCGGAGCAGCTGACCGAAGCGGCGGCCAATGCGCTGCTCAAAACGCTGGAAGAGCCGCCGGCGCACACCTATTTTCTGTTGAGCTGCCGCGAACCCTCCAACCTGCTGGCGACGCTGCGCAGCCGCTGCCTGTACTGGCACCTGTCCAGCCCTGAGGAAGCGTTGAGCCTGCAATGGCTGGAGCGCCAGGGCGTTGCCGGCGCCCGGACGGATTGGCTGACGGCGCTGCGCCTGCATGACGGTGCGCCGCTGGCCGCCGAACGCCTGCTGCAGCCGGAGCGCTGGCAGCAGCGCAGTGCGCTGTGTGCGGCGCTCGCTAAGGCGCTGCAGTCGCAGGATATGCTGCAGCTGTTGCCGCAGCTGAATCACGATGACGTCGCCGAGCGGCTGCACTGGCTGTGCGCGCTGCTGATGGACGCGATGAAGTGGCAGCAGGGCGCCGCGGCCTTTGTGCTCAATCAGGATCAGCAGCCGTTGGTGCAGCTGTTGGCCGCGCGGCTGAGCAGCAGCTCGCTGCAGCATAGTGTGCAGCAGTGGCTGCACTGCCGGCATCAATTACTCAGCGTGGTGGGCGTTAACCGCGAACTGCTGCTGACCGAACGCCTGCTGGGCTGGGAACAGATGTTCGCAGCCGCCGGCTATTCTCACCCTCATTCGCTGTAAAAGAGTTAAACATTATGTTGTTAGTCGATTCTCACTGTCACCTCGACAGCCTGGACTACCAGGCATTACACCAGAACGTGGACGACGCGCTGGCGAAAGCCAAGGCGCGCGACGTGGGCTATGTGCTGGCGGTGGCCACCACTCTGCCGGGCTTCCGTTCGATGACGGCGCTGATTGGCGATCGTCCCGACGTGGCGTTCTCCTGCGGCGTGCACCCGTTAAACCTGGAAGGCGGCTATGACTATGCCGAGCTGCGCCAGCTGGCGGCGGCGGAGCAGGTGGTGGCGCTGGGGGAGACCGGGCTGGACTATTTCTACCAGAAGGATAACTGGGCGCTGCAGCAGGAGTCGTTCCGCCAGCATATCCGCATCGGCCGCGAGCTGAACAAGCCGGTGATCGTGCATACCCGCGATGCGCGGGAAGACACGCTGGCGATCCTGCGCGAAGAGCAGGTGCAGGAGTGCGGCGGCGTGCTGCACTGCTTTACCGAAGACCGGGCGACCGCAGAGGTGCTGCTGGACCTGGGCTTTTATATCTCTTTCTCCGGCATTGTCACTTTCCGCAACGCCGAGCAGTTGCGCGACGTGGCGCGCTATGTGCCGCTGGACCGCATGCTGGTGGAAACCGACTCGCCTTATCTGGCTCCGGTGCCGCACCGTGGCAAAGAGAATCAACCCGCTTACGTGCGCGACGTGGCTGAATACATGGCCGTACTGAAAGGCGTAAGCCTGGAAGAACTGGCCGCCGCCACGACTGCCAATTTTTCTCGCTTATTTCACATCAAATTCTGATTCATGACCTAGTCTTAGGTTGCCAGCGTTGCACACGTAATTATTTTAAATCTCGTAATTAATCGGCTGAACGGGTAAGGTTCCACCCCCGTTCGGCCCGTTAACGGATGTGCTTTCATCATTTTTTACAAAAAAACACCAATTTCAGAAATAGTAGCAGGGTTATTGATTGAAACGTGACTGCCATCAAACAATGTTTGGGGTATTTATTTTACTCTTCGTAAAAATTCAAGGGGTGCTCAGACACCCTGAATTGTAGAGGGTTTTTGTTCCCCTCTGCAGCGCAAAAAGCGCGCAACAAGAAGTCGCTAAGCCTATTACTCAGGAGCACACTCAACTATGTTCAAGAATGCATTCGCAAACCTACAAAAAGTAGGTAAATCGCTGATGCTGCCGGTATCCGTACTGCCTATTGCAGGTATCCTGCTGGGCGTCGGTTCTGCCAACTTTAGCTGGCTGCCGGCGGTAGTCTCGCATGTGATGGCGGAGGCGGGCGGTTCCGTGTTTGCCAATATGCCGCTGATTTTCGCCATCGGCGTGGCGCTGGGCTTCACCAATAACGACGGCGTTTCCGCGCTGGCGGCGGTAGTGGCTTACGGCATCATGGTAAAAACCATGGCGGTGGTGGCGCCGCTGGTGCTGCATCTGCCGGCCGAAGAGATTGCCGCCAAACACCTGGCGGATACCGGCGTGCTCGGGGGATTATCTCCGGCGCCATTGCGGCCTATATGTTTAACCGCTTCTTCCGCATTCAGCTGCCGGAATACCTCGGCTTCTTCGCCGGTAAACGCTTTGTGCCGATTATCTCCGGCCTGGCGGCGATCGTGCTGGGCGTGCTGCTCTCCTTTATCTGGCCGCCAATCGGCAGCGCCATTCAGACCTTCTCGCAGTGGGCTGCCTATCAGAACCCGGTAGTGGCGTTCGGCATCTACGGCGTCGTTGAGCGTTCTCTGGTGCCGTTCGGTCTGCACCATATCTGGAACGTGCCGTTCCAGATGCAAATCGGCGAGTTCACCAACGCAGCAGGCCAGGTGTTCCACGGCGATATCCCGCGCTATATGGCGGGCGACCCGACCGCGGGCAAACTGTCCGGCGGCTTCCTGTTCAAAATGTACGGCCTGCCGGCGGCGGCTATCGCCATCTGGCACTCGGCGAAGCCTGAGAACCGCGCGAAAGTGGGCGGCATCATGATCTCCGCGGCGCTGACCTCGTTCCTGACCGGGATTACCGAGCCAATCGAATTCTCCTTCATGTTCGTGGCGCCGGTGCTGTATGCCATCCACGCTATTCTGGCCGGCCTGGCGTTCCCGATCTGTATCCTGCTCGGCATGCGCGACGGCACCAGCTTCTCACACGGTCTGATCGACTTTATCGTACTGAGCGGCAACAGCAGCAAAATCTGGCTGTTCCCGATTGTCGGCATCATTTACGGTCTGGTGTACTACACCATCTTCCGCGTACTGATTGCCAAGCTGGATCTGAAGACCCCGGGTCGTGAAGACAGCGCCGCCGACCAAAGCGCGCAGGGCGGCACGGAAATGTCCGCGGCGCTGGTGCAGGCGTTCGGCGGTAAAGACAACATCACCAACCTGGATGCCTGCATCACCCGTCTGCGCGTCAGCGTGGCCGACGTGTCCAAGGTTGACCAGGCCGGGCTGAAGAAACTGGGCGCCGCCGGCGTGGTGGTTGCCGGTTCCGGCGTACAGGCTATCTTCGGCACCAAGTCCGATAACCTGAAAACCGATATGGATGAATATATCCGTAATCACTGATTCAGATAGGCATTAACGGAGGGAGGCGCAAGCCTCCCTTTTTTATGGGTAATGTATTCTGAAAGCTTTTAAATCACGACAGATAAGATGGAGAAATAGGGAGAAGCACAAGGGAAAGCTAAGCACAGGCATTATTGCCGGCTCGGCGGCGGGCCGAACCGGCGTTAACCTTTAGTGATGCAGCATTTCGTCCACCACCTGTTTGGCGTCCAGCTGATACGGGTAATAGGTCGGCCAGTTATCCATCTCCTTCAGCAGCGCCTCCTGAGAGGTATTACCCATAAAGATATGGTAGTGGGCCGATTTACGCGGGCCGATAGTATGGTCGCTGAACTGCACGTATTTCGGCGCCTGGCTGCCGGCATCCGGGCACTCAAACAGGTAGCGTACGCCTTTTTTACCGGAGGCGTAGGTCAGGATTTTATGCCCGGCATAGTCGTATTTACAGCTGCTGACTTTGTCGCCGCGGTGAAACTCCATCACGCGCCGTTTTCAATGCCGATGGTGTCCACGTCGGTGGCATAGCCCTGGCGGTAATAGGCCTTCAGCTCGGCAACGGTTTTACTCTTGTCCTTTTCCGCTTTCTGCTTAAATACCGGGTCGAGATCGCCGCTGAGCAGATAAGGATATACCGACTGCCAGACGCCATCCCAGTCGCTTAACGCTCTGTCCTGCACCTGTTTATCGTCGAATACGCCTGCGGCGGCCCTCTGCTCGGCTTCCGTCATCGGTTTGCCATGTGAATGATGGGCATGGGCCAGCGCCTGGCTGCTGATAAGCAGCGTTCCCAGCGCAAGCGCCAGTTTGCCAAAATGAATCGTCACCGTATATCTCCCTGCTGATAGAAACAAATAAAAAGTTACAATATAACATAACAATTAATAGCGCAACGGTGACGCATAAAATTGGACGGGCAGGGGGAATGCAGACTACAAATTCCTTACGCCGCCATCCATCAACAGCTCGGTGCCGACCATAAACGCCGACTCGTCCGAGGCGAGGAATACCGCCCCCTGGCCAGCTCATGGCTGGTGCCCATCCGGCCGATTGGCACCAGCGCGCGGATCTCGTCCTTCAGCATTTGCTCATCCTTATCCTGCAACCCCAGCTTGCCGAAGGCCGGCGTCTCCGTTGGCCCGGGGCTGAGGCTGTTCACGCGGATACCACGGGAATGCAGCTCGCCGGACAGGGTGCGAGCCAGCGACAGCAGGGCGGCTTTGCTGGCGGCGTAGACATTGCTCTGCGGCAGACCGATATGGGCGCTGACCGAACCACACAGAATAATCGACGCTGGATTGGCCAGCAGCGGCAGCAGCGCCTGGATCAGGAAAAACGGCCCCTTGAGGTTGGTATGCATCAGACGGTCGTAACGTTGCTCATCCCACAGTTCCAGCGGCTGGTGGGTGACGTCGCCGGCGTTGATATACAGCACGTCCAGCCGTGGCCAGCGTTGGGCCAACTGCTGCGCCAGCTGGCGCTGTTGGGCAATATCTCCGGCGTCATTTTGCAGGGCGATCGCCTTGCCCAGCTGCCGTTGCGCCTCCTCCAGGCCGTGTGACGAACGGCCGGTTATCGCCACGTTGGCGCCTTCGGCAATAAACTGACGGGCGGTTTCCAACCCGATGCCGCTGGTTGCGCCGGTAATCAGCGCGTATTTGTCTGTTAATCGTGTCATTACGGTTTCCTCCTGCTGAGCTTGCTGGCATTATTTACGGCAAAACTATCCTTTGCATAGTAGGTACCGAATGGATACTAAGGCGCCGGGAGGTATGAAATGACGGGTTCCGCGCATAGCGAGCAGGAAAAAAATTTGGCGGCGCTGCCGGCGGCGGGGCAGCCGTGCCCGATGGTGGATTTTGTCAATCTGTTGTCCGGCAAGTGGGCGATACCGATTTTGTACCGCCTGATCCTGATGGATGCGCCGGTGCGCTTTGGTGAACTGCAGCGCGCCGTGGCGCCGATTGCACAAAAGGAGCTGACGCGTCAGCTGCGCCAGTTCGAACGACGCGGTCTGGTGACGCGGCAAATATTTCCGCAGGTGCCGCCGCGGGTGGAATACCAGATTACCCCGCTGGGCAAGACGCTGCGCCCGACGCTGGATTCGCTGGCCGACTGGATGCGCAGCCATGCGCCGCAGTTAATTACGGATAAGAAATAGCTTATTTATATGGGTATTAATTGGCGATAGAGGGTAAATAGCCTTTTATATAACATGAAACCCTAACTTGACGGCCTATTTATTTGTTTGAAAAATAGGCATATTATCCCCTTTTTCCGTATCCCGCTTGTGGAGATGATCCTTGGGACCAGTATTGGATTCAACAAGGAATTAATTATGCAAACCGGCATGGTTATTAAATGGGGACATCGGCTACTGACAGTCGTTTTGCTAATACTGGTCACCGCGCTGGGCGGTTATCTCTATGTTACGACTGCATCGTATGATGACATCCTGTATAGCAAAAAACAGCTGACGGACGAAATGTGGCTCTATATTACCCAGTATCAGCGGGCGGGGGCGACTGACAGCGAGGTTTACCGCTACTATTTGAACCGGGACATTCGTGAGGCGCCGCTGGCGATTCTGGAGCAGAGCGCGCCATTTTTGACAGCCGATCGTCCTGATGCGGTGGTGAAGGGCGACGGAAACCGGGTAAGCATCAACTTCACCGGTAAAGTGTATTCTTTCACCAATTCGGCATTCTTCTATGGTGAGAACAATGCGGTGCCGATGATGCCTACCCTCGACTTTTTGGCGCAGGGGGTGAACGCCTGGCGTTAAAAAGGGAAAAAGGATGCGCCGCTACCTTATGGGGACAGGATTGTCTGATTCTGCGCCACTCGATGTAGAAAGTGCGCAATCAGGTTGAAAGCGGTAGAATTTGTCACTCATACTGCGTATACCTTTTTCTTTAACGCTAACAAGGAATTCCAGATGGCCGAAGAAACGATTTTCAGTAAAATTATCCGCCGTGAAATCCCTGCCGATGTGGTGTATCAGGATGAGCTGGTGACCGCTTTCCGCGATATCGCGCCGAAAGCGCCGACGCACATCCTGATCGTGCCGAACGTGCTGATCCCGACGGTGAACGACGTGACCAGCGAGCATGAGGCGGCGCTGGGGCGGATGATGACCGTGGCGGCGAAAATTGCCGAGCAGGAAGGCATCGCCGAGGATGGCTACCGCCTGATCGTCAACTGCAATCGCCACGGCGGCCAGGAGGTCTATCATATTCATATGCACCTGGTGGGCGGTCATGCCCTCGGCCCTATGCTGTCACACTGATTGAGGAAGCCGCCATGCGCTATCACAAACCGCTGCGTTGCCTAATGGCGCTGGCGCTGTCCGCCGCGATACTGACGGGCTGCAGCAGCCCGCAGGGGATCGCGGTTAATGAACGACAGACGGTGGTGATGGAGCCGTCGGTGCTGACCGCCGGCATTTTGGCCGACAGGCCGGTGGTTAACGACGCCTCCGGCCGGGTGATAGCCACCGCGGTGCTCAGCAACACGCAGCCGACCTCGGTAACCCTGCGCTACCGCTTCTATTGGTATGACGAACAGGGTCTGGATATTCGTCCGTTTGAAAAACCGCGCGCCATTACCCTGGCGCCAAATGCGACGGCGCAGGTTTATTCCATTAATGGCAACTTTGACGCCAAGCGCGCGCGCCTGTATCTATTCTTATAATCCTCGGGCCAGTTGGAGAAAATAATGAAAAAGTATCTGTTTGTGGCAGCGGCCGCGTTGGTATTGACCGGTTGTCCACAGCGTCCGCCTGAACAGCCGGAAGCGCCGGTGACGATCACGCCGGTGACGCCGGAAGAGACGACGCCGGTGCCGCATCAGCCGGAGCCGCCGACTTCCGAGCCGGTGCCGCAGCCGCCGAAGATTCAGAGTTTTAACTGGCTGGGCAGCGTACAGCCGCTGATCGCACAGATGCTGAAGGCCGATGGCGTGACGCCGGGCAGCGTGCTGCTGCTCGACAGCGTGAAAAACAACACCAACGGTTCGTTGCAGACCGGCAAGGCGACCGCGGCGCTGCACAAAGCGCTGGGCGCCAACCAGACCTTCACCGTAGTGCCGCAGGCGCAGTTGACCAGCGCCAAGCAGACGCTGGGGCTGTCGGCGGAAGACAGCCTGGGTTCACGCAGCAAGGCGATTGGCCTGGCGCGTATCGTCAACGCGCAATACGTGCTGTATAGCGACGCCAGCGGCGATGTGAAGTCACCGCAGCTGGATATGCAGCTGATGCTGGTGCAGACCGGCGAAATCATCTGGTCGGGCAATGGCGCGGTTAAGCGCTGAGGCCGAACTGCAGCGACTCTTGCAACACAAACTGCCGGCGGTGAAAACCGCCGGTAGTCGTTTCAGCCCGGTAGCCGGGCTGACCGGCGAAAGCTGGCGCATTGAGAGCGCTGACGGCGTTGTGCTGCTGGCGCGTCAGCAGGGGGCGGAAAAAGCGGCGCTGGGGGTGAACCGCCGGCGCGAGGCGCGCGTACTGCGCCGCAGCGCAGGCGCGCTGGGGCCGCGGCCGCTCGCGCAGGACCGGCGCTGGCTGGTGGTGGAATGGCTTGACGGCGCCAGCGTCAGCCCGCAGGCGTTTGAACGCTACCGGCAGGGGGGCGAGCTGGCGGCGCTGATTGCCGCGCTGCACCGCCGACCGCGCAGCGGCTACCGGCTGAACCTGCCGGCGCAATATCTGCGCTATTGGCAGCAGCTGGACCGGCGGCGCATCACCCCGGCCTGGCTGCGCCTGCAGCGCTATTTTCTGCAGACGCCGCCGCCGCGGCCGCTGAAGCTGGCGCCGCTGCATATGGATATTCACCCGGAAAATCTGATTGAACAGCAGACGCGGCTGCGGCTGATTGACTGGGAATACGCCGGCGACGGCGATGTGGCGCTTGAACTGGCGGCCCTGTTTCGTTTCAACCAGTGGTCCGCCGCGGCGCAGTGGGAATTTTTGCAGCAGTACGCCGGCCAGGGCTACCGGGACCCGGCGGCGCTGAGTCGTCAGGTGCGCCGCTGGCTGCCATGGGTTGATTACCTGATGCTGATGTGGTTTGAAGTCCGCTGGCAGCAGAGCGGCGATGCGCAATTTTTGCGTTGCGCCGCAGCGCTGCGCCGGCGTTTTTGTTTATGATCCCTGTTTCTGTATGAATTGATGAAGTGAGGTGGCCGTGGGCCCAGTAATGTTAGACGTCGCCGGCTATGAGCTGGATGCCGAAGAGCGCGAAATTTTACAGCATCCGCTGGTGGGCGGTTTGATTCTGTTTACCCGCAACTTCCACGATGCGCAGCAGCTGCGTGAGTTGGTGCGGCAGATCCGCGCGGCGTCCCACGATCGGTTGGTGGTGGCGGTCGATCAGGAAGGCGGCCGCGTACAGCGCTTCCGCGAAGGTTTTACCCGCCTGCCGGCGGCGCAGTCGTTCGCCGCCCTCAATGACGCGGCGGAAGCGGGGCGACTGGCGCAGGAGGCCGGCTGGCTGATGGCGGCGGAGATGATCGCGCAGGATATCGATATCAGCTTTGCGCCGGTGTTGGATATCGGCCACGTCAGCGCGGCGATTGGCGAGCGCTCTTTCCACCAGGATCCGACGCAGGCGCTGGCGATGGCGGAACGCTTTATACAGGGGATGCACAGCGCCGGCATGCGCACCACCGGCAAACATTTCCCGGGGCACGGCGCGGTCAGCGCCGACTCGCATAAAGAAACCCCGCGCGACCCGCGTCCGCTGGCGACCATCCGCAATCACGACATGTCGATTTTCCGCGCGCTGATTGAGCGCCGGCTGCTGGACGCGGTGATGCCGGCCCACGTTATCTATACTGAGGCTGACCCGCGTCCGGCCAGCGGCTCGCCGTACTGGCTGCAGCAAATTCTGCGTCAGGAGCTGGGTTTTGACGGCATCATCTTCTCTGACGATCTGTCGATGGAAGGCGCGGCGGTGATGGGCAGCTACGCTGAACGCGGCCAGGCGGCGCTGGATGCCGGCTGCGATATGATTCTGGTGTGCAACAACCGCGCCGGCGCGGTCAGCGTGCTGGATAACCTGTCCCCGGTCAAAGTTGACAAGCTTAAGCGGCTGTATCATCAGGGGCAGTTTACCCGTCAGGCGCTGCGCGATTCCGAACGCTGGAAGCTGGCGCATCAGCAGTTGAGCGCGCTGAGCGAGCGCTGGGAAGAGTACAAACAGCGCGGCGAGGTCAACCAATAACGGCGTCGTCCTGCGGCGCTGCCGGTGAGGGTCGTGATCCGGCCCTCCGTTTATTGCGAGGATCCACATGATTATCTATTTGCATGGTTTTGATTCCACCAGTCCCGGCAATCATGAGAAAGTGCTGCAGCTGCAGTTTATCGATCCGGACGTACGCTTTATCAGCTACAGCACTCTGCACCCACGTCATGATATGCAGTATCTGCTGAAAGAGGTCGATAAGGCGGTGCAGCAGGAAGGGGACCGCCAGCCGTTGATCTGCGGCGTCGGACTGGGGGGATTCTGGGCGGAGCGCATCGGCTTTTTGTGCGGCATACGGCAGGTGGCGTTCAACCCGAACCTGTTCCCGCAGGAGCATATGCACGGCAAGATTGACCGGCCGGAAGAGTACCTGGATATTGCCACCAAGTGCGTGGCGGACTTCCGCGAAAAGAACCGCGACCGCTGCCTGGTGGTGCTGTCGCGCCATGACGAAGTGCTGGATAGCCAGCGCAGCGCCGATCTGCTGCACAAGTACTACGAAATTGTCTGGGACGAGCAGCAGACGCACAAGTTCAAAAACATCTCCCCGCATCTGCAGCGCATCAAAGCCTTCAAGACCCTCGCGTAACAGTTTTATAACGCGCCGCACCGCCGCGACTATTGCTCTGAACGAGGGTAATGCGCGGCTTTTTTTATTGCTCTGGCAAAGATGTTGGCAGTCAGCGGCTGGGCAAAAAAATGTGACCTGACGCTAACTATTTGAATCGCAATCGTCAAAAAAGCCCCGCGTCCAGCCTTTAAGTAAAAAACTTTGATATGCGTCAATTTTGGTATGACCAAATAACCTCACATGCTATTCTGGCCGCAGATTGCAGGTTTATTTTACGCGAACCCCATGTATTCTAAGGATATTATTTCTTTACCCTTAGATAACAATTGGTTCACATTTAGAGGGTTATTTTGACAATGCCAATCAAGAAAATCGTCATTGTGGGCGGCGGCGCCGGAGGCCTGGAGCTGGCGACCAGCCTGGGTCACAAGCTCGGTCGTAAAAACAAGGCTGAGGTGACGCTGGTCGACCGTAACCACAGCCACTTGTGGAAACCGTTGCTGCACGAAGTGGCGACCGGTTCTCTGGATGACGGCGTCGATGCGCTGAGCTACCTGGCCCACGCCCGTAATCACCACTTTAGTTTCCAACTGGGTTCGCTGACCAATATCGACCGGGACAACAAGACCGTACAGCTGGCGCAGATCTGTGATGAGCAGGGCGACGAGCTGGTGCCTGAACGTGAGCTGTCTTACGACATCCTGGTGATGGCCCTGGGCAGTACCTCGAATGATTTCGGCACGCCGGGCGTGAAGGATAACTGCATCTTCCTGGATAACCCGCATCAGGCGCGGCGCTTCCACAACGAAATGCTCAACCTGTTCCTGAAGTTCTCGGCGCAGCCGGGGCAGAAAGAGAGCGTCAATATCGCCATCGTCGGCGGCGGCGCCACCGGGGTTGAACTGTCGGCGGAGCTGCACAACGCGGTGAAACAGCTGCACAGCTACGGCTTTGAAGGGCTGGATAACAGCGCGCTGAACGTGACGCTGGTGGAAGCCGGCGAGCGCATCCTGCCGGCGCTGCCGCCGCGGATTTCCGCCGCTGCGCATCAGGAGTTGAACAAACTGGGCGTGCGGGTACTGACCAATACCATGGTCACCAGCGCGGAGCACAACGGCCTCAATACCAAAGGCGGCGAATTTATTCAGGCCGATCTGATGGTGTGGGCGGCGGGCATTAAAGCGCCGGACTTTATGAAAGAGATCGCCGGGCTGGAAACCAACCGCATCAATCAGCTGGTGGTCGAGCCGACGTTACAGACCACGCGCGATCCGAACATCTTCGCCATCGGCGACTGCGCCTCCTGCCCGAAAGAGGGCGGTGGTTTCGTGCCGCCGCGCGCCCAGTCGGCGCACCAGATGGCGTCACGCTGCGGCAGCAACATTCTGGCGCTGCTTAACGGCCAGACGCTGAAGCCTTACGTCTATAAAGATCACGGCTCGCTGGTTTCCCTGTCCCGCTTCAGCACCGTCGGCAGCCTGATGGGCAACCTGATGCGCGGTTCGATGATGGTGGAAGGGCGTATTGCGCGCTTTGTCTATATCTCGCTGTACCGTATGCACCAGGTGGCGCTGCACGGCTATATCAAAACCGGCCTGATGATGCTGGTGGGCGGCATCAACCGCGTGATTCGTCCGCGTTTGAAAATGCACTGATTCTGCCGTATCGCGTTATCCAACCCACGCCGTTTTGCGACCGCGTGGGTTTTTTATTGGCGCCGGCAGGCCGATGTATGTCATGTCGCCGCGGGCGCAGCATAAAATCGGGCTTTTTCCCGTCCGCATGTTCGGATTTCTCCTAAACACGCGTAATTTACGCATTTTCCCGCATCTTTGGTCACTTCGTCTTATTGCAGCAACAATAAGGATTGTGCAGACTTTGACGTGTTTACAGACGGCGCAGCACGCACGCCGTAAACCGGGAGGCCCGTGCCGCCAATGCGCAAAATAATAAGCGCGGTGCAACGTTGGCAACGTACCCGGTGCAAATGCGTGGTAACAATTTCAGGAGGATTTCCTGTGAACAAGTCAATGTTAGCCGGTGTGGGTATCGGTATCGCAGCTGCTCTGGGTGTTGCTGCCGTTGCCAGCCTGGACGTATTTTCTTCCGGCCCACAATACGCGCAGGTTCTCAACGCCAAGCCGATTAATGAAACCATCAAAACCCCGCGGCGTGAATGCCGCAACGTGACGGTCACCCACCGTGCGCCGGTGCAGGATGAGAACCGCATTGCCGGTTCCGTGCTGGGCGCCGTAGCCGGCGGGGTTATCGGCCACCAGTTCGGCGGCGGTCGCGGTCGCGACGTGGCGACGGTGGTTGGCGCGCTGGGCGGCGGCTATGCCGGCAACCAGATCCAGGGCTCGATGCAGAACAACGACACCACCACCAGCGTGCAACAGCGCTGTAAAACGGTGTACGACAAATCGCAGAAGCTGCTGGGTTATGACGTGACCTACAAGATCGGCGACCAGCAGGGCAAAATCCGCATGGATCACGATCCGGGCACTCAGATCCCGCTGGACAAGAGCGGTCAGCTGATTCTGAACCGTACCAACAGCACGCAGGCCTGATGCCTTAACGCCTTCCCGGCGTTAAAAATAAACCCGCAGCCAACTTCAACGTCGGCTGCGGGTTTTTGTTTGCCTGCGTGTCAGGCGATGGCGCTAGGCCAGCGTATGTTCACGGCAGGCGCTCAGCAGATCCTCAATAAACTTCAGCCGTTTTGCCCGGTCGCCGAGGTCGAGCGTAAACTTCAGCTTGGTGGGGCCGTCCAGCCGGTAGATCTGCGGCTGGCTCTGCAGCAGGCCGATCAGGTAACCCGGATCGACGCGGTTTTTCTCGCCGAACTCGACAAAGCCGCCGCGCTCGTTAACCTCAATCCGCTTGATGCCCAGCGTCTGCGCATGCTGACGCAGCGCGGCGCTGTGCAGCAGGTTGCGGGTGGCGTCCGGCAGTTTGCCGAAGCGGTCGATCAGCTCGACCTTCAGCTCTTCCAGTTCGCCTTCGCGTTTGGCGCTGGCGATGCGTTTGTATAGCGACAGCCGGGTGTTGACGTCCGGGATAAAGTCGTCCGGCAGCAGCGCCGGCATGCGCAGCTCCACCTCGGTCTGGCTGCTGGTCAGATCTTCCAGCGACGGTTCGCGCCCCTGTTTCAGCGCATCCACCGCGCTTTCCAGCAGCTCCATATACAGCGAGAAGCCGATGGTGGTCATCTGTCCGCTCTGGTCTTCCCCCAGCAGCTCGCCGGCGCCGCGGATCTCCAGATCGTGCGTCGCCAGGGCGAAACCGGCGCCCAGATCCTCCAGCGTGGCGATCGCCTCCAGACGTTTGTGGGCATCGCTGCTCATCGCTTTCGGATTCGGCGTCAGCAGGTAGGCGTAAGCCTGATGGTGTGAACGACCGACGCGGCCGCGCAGCTGGTGCAGCTGCGCCAGGCCGAAGCGGTCGGCCCGTTCGATAATGATGGTGTTAGCGCTGGGAATATCGATGCCGGTTTCGACAATGGTGGTGCAGACCAGCACGTTGAAGCGCTGGTGGTGGAAATCGTTCATCACCCGCTCCAGATCGCGCTCGCGCATCTGACCGTGACCGATGGCGATGCGCGCCTCCGGCACCAGCTCCGCCAGCCGCTCGGCCGCTTTTTCGATGTTTTCCACGTCGTTATACAGGTAGTAGACCTGGCCGCCGCGCAGCGTCTCACGCAGGATGGCTTCGCGCACCACCAGGCTGTCGTATTCGCGCACGAAGGTTTTCACCGCCAGGCGGCGCGCCGGCGGGGGTGGCGATAATCGACAGATCGCGCATGCCGCTCATGGCCATATTCAGCGTGCGCGGAATCGGCGTTGCGGTCAGCGTCAGGATATCCACGTCGGCGCGCATCGCCTTGATGCGCTCTTTGTGGCGCACGCCGAAGCGGTGCTCTTCGTCGACGATCAGCAGCCCCAGATCTTTCCAGCGCAGATCGCTCTGTAGCAGCTTGGTGGGTGCCGATCACGATGTCGACCTTGCCGTCCGCCGCGTCGTCCAGCACCTGCTGCTGCTCTTTGGCGCTGCGGAAGCGCGACATCATCTCAATGCGGATCGGCCAGGTGGCGAATCGGTCGCGGAAGTTGTCGAAGTGCTGCTGCGCCAGCAGGGTGGTCGGCACCAGCACCGCCACCTGCTTGCCGTTTTCCACCGCCAGGAAGGCGGCGCGCATCGCCACTTCGGTTTTGCCGAAGCCCACGTCGCCGCACACCAGACGATCCATCGCCAGCGGCTGGCACATATCGCTCAGCACCGCATTGATCGCCTGCTCCTGGTCGGGAGTGGTCTCAAACGGGAAGGACTGGCAGAACAGCTGATACTGTTCGCGATCGTGTTTAAAGGCGAAGCCGGCCTTGGCCGCGCGCTGCGCATAGATATCCAGCAGTTCGGCGGCGACGTCGCGCACCTTCTCCGCCGCTTTTTGTCGCGCCCGCGACCAGGCGTCGCCGCCGAGCTTGTGCAGCGGGGCGTTTTCATCGGCGCCGCCGGCATAGCGGCTGATAAGATGCAGCGAGGAGACCGGCACGTACAGCTTGTCTTCGCCGGCATAGGACAGAATCAGATACTCCGCCTTGATGCCGCCGGCCTCCAGCGTGGTCAGGCCGACGTAGCGGCCGACGCCGTGCTCCAGGTGCACCACCGGCTGGCCGGGATGCAGCTCCGCCAGGTTTGCGGATCAGGGTGTCGGTATTGATGGTGCGGCGGTTATCCTGCCGGCGGCGGCTGACGCGCTCGCCCAGCAGGTCGCTTTCGCAAATCAGCGCCCGCTGGCGCGGCGCGTCGAGGAAACCGCGTTCGGCGGCGCCGACCATCATATAATGGCCGCCGGCTTCGGCCTGATCCAGCCGCTGAATCAGGCTGGTGCCCAGCTTGATGCGGCCGAGCAGGTCCTGCAGCGTTTCGCGTCGGCCCTCACTCTCCACCGAGAAGATCACGCTGCCGTCAAAGCCTTCGATAAAGCGGCGCAGGTTATCCAGCGGCGCCTTTTGCTGCGCCTGTACCGCCAGCTCAGGCAGGCCGCGGTAGGCGAGATTGGTATTGCCCGCTTTGGCCGGCAGATCCTCGGTGCTCAGCGCCACGCGCGGCCAGGCTTTCAGCTCGGCGAACAGCGCGTCGACGCGCAGCCACAGGGTATCCGGCGCCAGCAGCGGGCGCATCGGATCGACGCGGCGGCTCTCATAGCGCTGATTGACATCCTGCCAGAAGCGCTCGGCGGCGTTTTTCCAGATGGCCGGTATTGACCAGCAGGGTGTTGGCCGGCAGATAGCTGAACAGCGACGGCAGCGGCTGGCTGAAAAACAGCGGCTGCCAGTATTCAATACCGGCGGGCCAGCTGCTTTTGCTGACCTGCTGATAAACATGTTCGGCGTCGCGACGTACTTCAAACTGTTCACGCCACTGGCTGCGGAACAGCTCAATGGCGTTTTTGTCGGTCGGGAATTCGTGCGCCGGCAGCAGGTTGATCGACTCGACTTCGCTCAGCGTGCGCTGGCTGTCGACGTCGAAAATACGCAGGCTGTCGATTTCATCATCAAAGAAATCGATGCGGTAGGGCTCGTCGCTGCCCATCGGGTAGAGATCGAGCAGGGCGCCGCGGGTGGCGAACTCACCGTGCTCCATCACCTGATCGACGCTGCGGTAGCCGGCCTGCTCCAACTGGGCGCGCAGTTTGTCGCGCGACAGCCGTTGCCCTTATTCATCACCAGCGCATGGCCGTGCAGGAACTCATGCGGGCAGACGCGCTGCATCAGCGTGTTGACCGGCAGAATAATGATGCCGCGCGCCATGGTCGGCAGATGGTACAGGCTGGAGAGGCGGGCGGAGATAATCTCCTGATGCGGCGAGAAGCTGTCGTAAGGCAGCGTTTCCCAGTCCGACAGCGTGGTGACCATCTGGTCGGTAAACTGTTGGATCTCATCGCGCAGCCGCAGGGCGTTTTGCATATCCGGCGCGATCAGCATAATCGGCCCGTCGTGGCGTTCGGCGATCTCGGCGCATTCGACGGCGCAGGCCGCACCTGTCAGCTGACCCAGCTGGCGTAAATCCCCTGCGCGGCTCGGCAGGTCATAACGGGAAGAGGAGGCGGCGGAACGACTACGGTTATCGGCAATGCTCATCAGGTATCTTTTGGTCTGTAAAGTGATGGTGATCCGGCGTCGGCGGGCGGCGCTTTTGTTTGCTTTATACTAGCCCACTGGCCGGCAAACTGACATAGGCAAATCGGCTTAGTGGTGGTTAATTAACCGCATGCGCCCGCGTTGGCAGAATAAAAGCCGTCGAACGGTTCCCTAATCGGCGCAGAGCCTTTATTATCCATGATCACTTTGCTTAAGCTACGGCCACAAAACGGATTTCATGTATCAACCTGTCGCGTTATTCATTGGCCTGCGCTACATGCGCGGGCGGGCTTCAGACCGCTTTGGCCGGTTGTCTCCTGGCTTTCCACTATCGGCATTACGCTGGGGGTGATGGCGCTGGTCACCGTGTTGTCGGTGATGAACGGCTTTGAACGAGACCTGGAAAACAACATTCTGGGTCTGATGCCGCAAGCGCTGGTCACCACCCCGAGCGGGTCGGTCAATCCTCAACGGCTACCGGCCTCTGCGGTGCAGGGGCTGCAGGGCGTCACCCGCGTGGCCCCGCTGACTACCGGCGACGTGGTGCTGCAAAGCCCGCGCAACGTGGCGGTCGGGGTGATGCTGGGCGTCAACCCGGATGAAGCCGATCCGCTGACGCCGTTTCTGGTCAATATCAAACAGCAGGCGCTGCAGCCGGGCGCGTACCGCGTGATTCTGGGCGAAGTGCTGGCCGGCAAACTGGGCGTCAAACGCGGCGACAAACTGCGCCTGATGGTGCCGAGCGCCAGCCAGTTTACTCCGATGGGACGCATCCCCAGCCAGCGCGTGTTTACCGTGGCCGGCACCTTCCACGCCAACAGCGATGTGGACGAATACCAGCTGCTGGTCAACCAGCAGGACGCCTCGCGCGTGATGCGCTATCCGGCGGGCAACATCACCGGCTGGCGCCTGTTCCTGCAGCAGCCGCTGGAGGTCGACAGCCTGAGCCGGCAGGCGCTGCCGCAGGGCGCGAGCTGGAAAGACTGGCGCGATCGCAAAGGCGAGCTGTTCCAGGCGGTGCGTATGGAGAAGAACATGATGGGGCTGTTGCTGAGCCTGATTGTGGCGGTCGCCGCCTTTAATATCATTACCTCTCTCGGCCTGCTGGTGATGGAAAAGCAGGGCGAAGTGGCCATCCTGCAAACCCAGGGGCTGACGCGCCGCCAGATTATGGCGGTGTTTATGACCCAGGGCGCCAGCGCCGGGATCATCGGCGCGCTGCTCGGCACCCTGCTGGGCGTGCTGCTGGCGCTGAACCTGAATACCATTATGCCGGCGCTTGGCGCGCTGATTGACGGCGCATCGCTGCCGGTGGCGGTGGATCCGCTGCAGGTGACGATCATCGCCGTCGCGGCGATGGTGGTTTCACTGCTGTCCACGCTGTATCCTTCATGGCGCGCCGCCGCCGTTCAACCCGCTGAGGCTTTACGTTATGAGTAACCATCCATTGTTGCAGTGTGACAACCTGTGCAAGACCTATCAGGAAGGCAATCTGCATACCGACGTGCTGCGTAATGTCAGCTTTGCCATGCAGCCCGGCGAGATGATGGCGATTGTCGGCAGCTCGGGCTCGGGGAAAAGCACCCTGTTGCACCTGCTGGGCGGGCTGGACTCACCAACCTCCGGCAGCGTGGTGTTCAAAGGGCAGGCGATGAACGCGCTGTCGTCCGCCGCCAAGGCGGAGCTGCGTAACCGCGAGCTGGGCTTTATCTACCAGTTTCACCATCTGCTGCCGGATTTTACCGCATTGGAAAATGCCGCGATGCCGCTGCTGATCGGCGGCGTCAAGCCGGCGCAGGCGCAGGAGAAGGCGCTGGAGATGCTGGCGGCGGTCGGGCTGGATAAGCGCAGCAAACACCGTCCTGCCGAACTGTCCGGCGGCGAACGCCAGCGGGTGGCGATCGCCCGTGCGCTGGTGAACAATCCGTCGCTGGTGCTGGCGGATGAACCGACCGGCAACCTGGACCAGCGCACCGCCGACAGCATCTTTGATCTGCTGGGCGAGCTGAACGTGCGTCAGGGCACCGCGTTTTTGGTGGTGACCCACGATCTGCAGCTGGCCAAACGCCTTAACCGTCAGCTGGAAATGCGCGACGGCCATCTGCAGGCGCAGCTGACGCTGCTGGGGGCCGAGTAATGCGCGCATTGCCTCTCTCACTGCTGACGGCGCTGCGTTTCAGCCGCGGTCGGCGGCGCGGCGGCATGGTGTCGCTGATTTCGGTGATCTCCACCATCGGCATTGCGCTGGGGGTGGCGGTGCTGATCGTCGGCCTGAGCGCGATGAACGGTTTTGAGCGCGAGCTGCAAAACCGCGTGCTGTCGGTGGTGCCGCACGGGGAAATCGAGCCGGTCAATCAGCCGTTTAACGGCTGGCCGGCGATGATGCAGCGGGTGGAGAAGGTGCCGGGCATTCTGGCCGCCGCGCCGTACATCAATTTCACCGGCCTGATGGAAAACGGCGCCCAGCTGCGCGCGGTGCAGCTGAAAGGGGTTGACCCGGCGCAGGAAGCGGATCTCAGCGCGCTGCCGAAATATGTGCAGGGCGACGCCTGGGCCAACTTCAAGGGCGGCGAACAGCAGGTGATTCTGGGCAAAGGCGTTGCCGATGCGCTCGGCGTTAAGCAGGGCTCTTTTGTCACGGTGATGATCCCCAACAGCGACCCGGAAATGAAACTGCTGCAGCCGAAGCGTATCCGCCTGCACGTCAGCGGCATTTTGCAGCTCAGCGGCCAGCTGGATCACAGCCTGGCGATGGTGCCGCTGGCCGATGCGCAGCGCTATCTGGACATGGGTGACAGTGTCACTGGCATCGCCATCAAGGTGAATGACGTATTCGCCGCCAATAAGCTGGTGCGCGACGCCGGCGAGGTGACCAACGCCTACGTCTATATCAAGAGCTGGATCGGCAAGTACGGCTATATGTACCGCGATATTCAGATGATCCGCGCCATTATGTATCTGGCGATGGTGCTGGTGATCGGCGTGGCCTGCTTTAACATCGTCTCCACGCTGGTGATGGCGGTGAAGGACAAGAGTGGCGATATCGCCGTGCTGCGTACGCTGGGGCCAAAGACGGCTTTATCCGGGCGATATTTGTCTGGTACGGCCTGCTGGCGGGGCTGGTGGGTAGCCTGAGCGGCGTGGTGGCCGGCGTGTTTGCCTCGCTGCAGCTGACAAATATCATTAAGCTGATTGAAAAAATGGTCGGACATTCGTTTTTGTCCGGCGATATTTACTTTATCGACTTTTTACCGTCGGAGCTGCACTGGCTGGACGTACTGATCGTCCTGGCGACCGCCATCGTACTCAGCCTGCTGGCCAGCTGGTACCCGGCGCGTCGCGCCAGCCGTATCGATCCGGCGCGGGTGCTAAGCGGTCAGTGACCGGATTAAAAATGGGGCGCAGTGATGCAGCCCCATTTTTTTGCGTGAGGTAACGGATGTTCTACGGTTTTGATATGGGCGGCAGCAAAATTGAGCTGGGCGTGTTTGACGCCAAGCTGCAGCGTATCTGGCAAAAGCGGGTGGCGACCCCGCGGGACGACTATCGCCAACTGCTGGCGACGCTGCGCGATATGACGCTGGAGGCGGACGCCGTCTGCGGCGCGCCCGGACAGGTGGGCATCGGCATCCCCGGCCTGCCGAACGATGATGACGGCACGCTGTTTACCGCCAACGTGCCGGCGGCGATGGGGCAGCCGCTGCCGCGCGATCTGGCGGCGCTGATCGGCCGGGAAGTACGGGTGGAAAACGACGCCAACTGCTTCGCGCTGTCGGAGGCCTGGGATGAGGAGTTCCGCCGCTATCCGGTGGTGTTCGGGCTGATTCTCGGCACCGGCGTCGGCGGCGGCCTGATCGTCGACGGTAAGGTGGTGTCGGGCCGCAATCATATTGCCGGCGAATTCGGCCACCTGCGGCTGCCGGTCGACGCGCTGGAGGTGCTGGGGCGTGACATACCTCGCGTTGCCTGCGGCTGCGGCCACCATGGTTGCATTGAAAATTACATATCAGGCCGCGGATTTGAGTGGCTGTACGCGCATTTTTATCAGCAGCGCTTGTCTGCACCGCAAATTATTGCGCATTATCAGGCCGGTGAGCCGCAGGCGCAGGCTCACGTTGAGCGTTTTCTCGATCTGCTGGCGATTTGCCTGGGCAATTTACTGACCGTCATCGATCCGCATCTGGTGGTGATTGGCGGGGGACTTTCGAATTTTGCAGCGATCTATCAGGCGCTGCCGTCGCGTCTGCCGCGCAGCCTGTTGCGCGTGGCGAAGATGCCAAGGATCGAGCCGGCGCGCTATGGCGATGCCGGCGGCGTACGCGGGGCGGCGTTCCTCAACCTGGTGGATAATTGAATAAGGAGTAGTTATGCGTACGCGCCATCGGCTGTGTCAGTTTCGCAAGAGCAAACATGTGTTGCACCAACGTTTCCGTTCGCGGATTTTTCACCGCGATACCATGGCGGCGGCGGAGTTGAAAAAGCCGTTTGTGGTGGTGTTGACCGGCGCCGGCATTTCTGCGGAGTCCGGCATTCGCACCTTCCGTGCGGCGGACGGCCTGTGGGAAGAGCATAAGGTGGAGGACGTGGCGACGCCGGAAGGCTTCCAGCGCGATCCGGAGCTGGTGCAGGCGTTTTACAATGCGCGCCGCCGCCAGCTGCAGCAGGATGATATCGCGCCGAACGCCGCGCACCGCGCGCTGGCCAGTCTGGAAGAGTGGCTGGGGGACAATTTCCTGCTGATTACGCAAAATATCGACAACCTGCACGAGCGTGCCGGCAACCGCCGGGTGGTGCATATGCATGGCGAACTGCTGAAGGCGCGCTGTACGCAGTCCGGCCAGGTGGTAGACTGGCCCGGCGATCTGAACGTCGACGACCGTTGCCACTGCTGCCAGTTCCCGGCGCCGCTGCGCCCGCACGTGGTGTGGTTCGGCGAAATGCCGATCGGCATGGACGATATCTATCAGGCGCTGGAAAGCGCGGACTTCTTCGTCGCTATCGGCACCTCCGGCCATGTGTATCCGGCGGCCGGGTTTGTGCACGAGGCGCGGCTGGGCGGCGCGCACACCATGGAGCTGAACCTGGAGCCGAGCCAGGTGGAAAGCCAGTTTGCCGAGAAGCACTACGGCCCGGCCAGCGAAGTGGTGCCGCGCTTTGTGCATAAGTTTCTGATGGGGAAAATTGAACGCGCCGACCGGCCGTAACCCGCAGAACTCGCCGCGGCCTGCGCGCCGCGGCGGCAATGAAATCCGTTATCACGTGGCATGATAATGAAACTTTGCTTTACTAAAACATGGCTCTTTCGGCCGAAAGAGCGTGTTTAGTCAAAAAGAGGTTTCATATTCATGAATAACTCTGATGATAGAACCCTGCGTTTTAACCCGGCCTCTCCCTTATTTAATCAGCATATTTATCAGATTTATCAGCGAATGCGCCGGCAGCAGCCGCTGCTGCGCATCGGCAGAACCTGGGTGCTGACGCGTTATCAGGATGTCAGCGCGGCGCTGCGCGCCCCGCAGCTCAGCTGCAGCGGTATTCCGCGGCATCTGAGCGCGGAGTTCGCGCGCCTGCAAGGCGGGCTGGCGCCTGAATTGGCGATGTTGGTGCAGGAGATGGCGCTGTTTCAGGATAACGGTACGCACCGGCAGCACCGTAAGCCGCTGATGGCGCTGTTCAGCCGCGAGCCGCTGGCGCAGCTCAGGCGGCTGGTCGTCGATGAAATTAACCGGTCGATCGCCGCTCTGGCGAAGACGGATCGCCTGGATGTGATCGTGCAGCTGGCGCGGCCGCTGTGGCCGCGTTTGTTTGCCCGCTGGCTGAATCTTTCACCGCAGCAGAGCCAGGTGATTGAGCAGGAGAAGGAGAGTATTCGTCTGCTGCTCGATCCCAGCGCCATCGATCGGGCCGGCCTTGAGCGGCTGGCGTCAGCGCTGCGGCGTCTGGACACGTTGTTCAGCCAGCTCTACCAGGAGTGCGCCGACGGCCGTCCTTCACTGTTCTTTGCTGCGCTGGCGCAGGGCTATGGCGACCAGCAGGCTCTGATGCAACGCTACTTCAGCGCCGACTGCGTCACCATTCTGATTGGCGGCAGCGAAACCACCGAGGCGCTGATCGGCAACCTGATGCAGGTTGTGGCGCAGGATGAACCGCTCCAGCAGCAGCTGCGGCAGCACCCGCAGTGGATTGCGCAGGCGGTGCAGGAAACGCTGCGCTATGAGTCACCGCTGCAGATGGCGCGGCGTACCGTTATCCAGCCGTGGACGCTGCATGGCCGCACGCTGCGTGAGCAGGATGCGGTGTTGCTGTGTCTGGGGGCGGCTAATCGTGATGAAACACAGTTTTGTGGCGCGCAGCAGTTCGATTTGCACCGTGAAAATAACTCTCGGCATCTGGGGTTCGGCGGCAGCGCACATTTGTGTGCGGGGCAACTGCTGGCAAGGTTTCAGGCGGAAAGCGTCTGTGCCGCGCTGCTGCAGCACTTTCCGCGCCTCAGGCCGCTGGAGCAGGCGCAGTGGCAGACGGACAGTCTGATTTTACGTTCGCTGAAGTCGCTGCCGTTGGCGTTGGGCTAGGCGGGGAAGGGAACAGGGCCGGGCAGTGCGCCCGGCCTGACAGGAGTGAGGCTGGCGTTAACGGCCGGCCTTCAGCTTCTGGAACTGGGTTTCGTACAGCGTGCTGGCGTCGCCGACGTCGTTCTGCCATTCGCCGTTTTTGATCACCGCGTCGTCCGGATACAGGGATTTGTCGTTGGCGATCTCCGGCGGCAGCAGCTTTTTCGCCTCCAGGTTCGGCGTCGGATAGCCGATGGTTTTCGCCACCTGCACCGCAATTTCCGGCCGCAGCAGGAAGTTAATCAGCTTCAGCGCGCCGTCGACGTTCTTGGCGTTTGCCGGGATCGCCAGGCTGTCCATCCAGAAGATGCCGCCTTCTTTCGGCCAGACGATCTCCAGCGGCGTGCCGGCCTGACGGGCGACAAAGGCTGAGCCGTTCCACACCATCCCCAGATTGACTTCCCCTTCCATAAACGGGTTGCCTGGGTTGTCGGAGTTAAAGGCCAGCACGTTCGGCATCAGCTTTTTCAGCTCGTTATAGGCGGCCTCAATCTCCTGCGGATTGGTGGTATTGCCGGAATAGCCCAGTTTACGCAGCGCCATCTGGAACACTTCACGCGCGTCGTCGGTCAGCAGCAGGCTGCTTTTGTATTCCGGCTTCCACAGGTCGGCCCATGAGGTGATGGTTTTCGGATCGATCTCGTCGCTGTTGACGCCGATGGCGGTGGCGCCCCAGATATAGGGGATCGAGTAGTCGTTATTCGGATCGAACGGCTTGTTCAGCAGGTTGGGATCGAGATCCTTAAAGTTGCTAAGCTTGCTTTTGTCGATCTTCTGCAGCATGCCTTCCTTGCTCATCTTGGCGATGAAATAGGTGGAAGGCACCACCAGGTCGTACGCGCCGTCTTTATAGGTTTTCAGTTTGGCGTACATGCTTTCATTGGATTCATAGGTGGAATAGATCACCTTAATCCCGGTTTCTTTGGTGAACTGATCGAGCAGGCCTGGCGGCACATATTCAGTCCAGTTATAGAAATAGAGGGTTTTGCCGTCATCGGCGGCGGTTGCAGAGCCGATGCTCAGTGCCATCATCCCGGCTGCGAGCAGGTGTGACCACTTTTTCATGCAGCGTATCCTTCAGCAGTTATCGCGTTTAACAGTATAGGCCGAATAGCGGCGCGGCGGCCCTATACCCCAGAAAGCGGCCATTATAGGCGGCGTGCGACGCGGGGTAAAGGCGGTTATCTTCTTGGCAAATAGCGGTTTTTTAGCCAAAAACAGGATAGCAGAATAAAAATGGGCACATTCACAAAATGAATGTGCCCACCTGATTATTTGACATTGCGATCGCGCATTACCCACTGACTGGCGAGCACCAGCACCAGCGACATCAGCAGCAGGATGGTGGCCAGGGCGTTCACCTCCGGCGAGACGCCGACTTTGACCATTGAGTAGATCTTCAGCGGCAGGATCTCATAGCTTGGCCCGGTGACGAACGAGGACACCACCACATCATCCATCGACAGGGTAAAGCTCAGCAGCCAGCCGGCGGCGACCGCCGGCATCGCCAGCGGCAGGATGATTTTACGCAGAATCGTCACCTCGCCGGCGCCGAGGTCGCGCGCCGCTTCCAGCATCTTGACGTCGAAGCCCTTCAGGCGCGAGTAGACGGTCACCACCACAAACGGCAGGCAGAAGGTGATATGCGAAAACAGCAGCGACCAGAAGCCCAGCGAGATGCCCAGCAGCATAAACAGCACCAGCAGGGAGATCGCCATCACGATATCCGGCGACATCATCACCACAAACAGCATGCCGCTGACGAACGGCTTGCCGCGGAAGCGGTAGCGGTACAGCGCCACCGCGGTCAGCGAGCCGATAACCGTGGCGAAGGTGGCCGACAGCACCGCCATGGTCAGCGAGTGGCCCGCCGCCTGCAGCAGGCTGTCGTTGTTGAGCAGGGTCGAGTACCAGTCGACGGTAAAGCCCTGCCAGTTAATGCCGAAGCGCGACGCGTTGAACGAGTTGACGATCAGAATCACGATCGGAATATACAAATAGGCGTAAATGATGGTCATAAAACCACCGCGTAGCAGGCGTCCGATCATTCCAGTTCCACCTTCTTGTTCAGCAGTTTCGCCGCGCGGTAATACACCAGCAGCATCAGGCCCATCACCAGCGTCAGGCAGATGCTGGTGGCGGCGCCGAACGGCCAGTCGCGAATATTCAGGAACTGGCTCTTGATCACGTTGCCGATCAGCAGGTTTTTCGCGCCGCCCATCAGGTCCGCGACGAAGAACAGCCCCATCGCCGGCAGGATCACCAGCAGGCAGCCGGCGATAATGCCCGGCATGGTCAGCGGCACGATGATGCGGATAAAGGTCTGCAGCTTGCTGGCGCCGAGATCGCGCGCCGCCTCCAGGCAGGATTTATCCAGCTTCTCGATGCTGGAATAGAGCGGCATCACCATAAACGGCAGCAGAATATAGATCAGGCCCAGCACCACCGCCTCGGAGGTGTACATGATGCGAAACGGCTTATCGATCACCCCCAGCCACAGCAGGAAATCGTTCAGGTAGCCGCGGGTGCTGAGAAACAGCTTCAGGCCGTAGATGCGGATCAGCGAGTTGGTCCAGAAGGGGACGATCAGCAGAAACAGCAGCAGCGGCCGCACCTTCTGCGGCAGGCGCGCCAGAATAAAGGCGAACGGATAGCCGATCGCCAGGCAGCACAGGGTGGCGATCACCGCCATATTCAGCGAGTGCAGCAGCACTTCGGCGTACAGCGGATCGAACAGCCGGGTGTAGTTATCCAGCGTGAACACCATCTGAATCAGGTTGGCGTCGTCGCGGGTCAGGAAGCTGGTGCCGATGATCATCAGGTTCGGCATAAAGACGAACAGCACCAGCCAGGCCACCACCCCGGTAATCACCACATTCTGGAACAGTTTACGCGAGGTCTTCATCGGCCAGCACCACCTCCCAGCTTTCAACCCAGGTCACCGCCATTTTCTGATTCAGCGAATGGTCGACGTCCGGATCGTCTTCGTTGAAGAATTCGCTGACCATCACCATCTTGCCGTTTTCCAGCTCGACGACCGAATCCAGCGTCATCCCCTTGTAGTTACGCTCGCGCACGTAGCCGATCAGGCCGTCGACCTGCTCGGCGCCGTTGATCTCCTCAACGCGCAGATCTTCCGGCCGCAGCAGCACTTTCAGGCGCTGGCCGGCGCTGACCGGCAGGCTGGCGTAGATATCGCACTCGCGCCCTTCGACGTTGGCGCGCACCCGCTGTGCGTCGATGCGCTGCAGCACGGTGGCGTCGAAGATATTGATCTCGCCGATAAAGCTGGCGACGAACAGGTTGCGCGGCTCTTCGTAGATCTCGCGCGGCGTGCCGTCCTGCTCAATGCGGCCTTCACGCATCACCACGATGCGGTCGGACATGGTCAGCGCCTCTTCCTGATCGTGGGTGACGAAGACAAAGGTGATGCCGAGCTTGCGCTGCAGCGCTTTCAGCTCGTTCTGCATCTGCTTGCGCAGCTTATAGTCCAGCGCCGACAGCGACTCATCCAGCAGCAGAACTTTCGGTTTGTTCACCACCGCGCGGGCGATGGCGACGCGCTGCTGCTGGCCGCCGGACAGCTGGCTGGGGCGTCGCTGGGCGAAGGCCTCCAACTGCACCATGCGCAGCGCCTCTTCCACCCGCGGGGTAATCTCCGCCGCCGGCGTTTTCTGCATCCGCAGGCCGAAGGCGACGTTATCAAACACCGTCATATGCGGAAACAGCGCGTAGCTTTGGAAGACGGTATTAACGTGGCGCTGTTCGGCCGGAATGGCGGTAATATCCAGACCGTCGAGCACGATCTGGCCGCTGTCGGCATCTTCCAGGCCGGCGATCAGGCGCAATACGGTGGTCTTGCCGCAGCCGGAGGGGCCGAGGATCGTCAAAAACTCGCCGTTATTAATGGTGAGTTCAAGATCGCTGATGATAGTTTTGCCGTCGAACCCTTTGCTTAACGCTTTTAATTCAACCAGTGGCTTTAGAGAGGATGTCTCAGTCATTTATGGTGTCACTCTATCCCGTGAACTCTTGCAGATAGAACCGCCGCTGGAAAAGACTGCGAGAGCTGGCGAAATACCCCGCCGTACAAAAGCTCAAAACCAGTGGCGCCGCTCGAAATTTTTAGAGCGCGCATGATAGACGCTGTGGCAGTGAATTGAAAGCCGAACCACCGGCAACGCGCTGATTTTTACCATTATAGCCGCACTATGCGACAGTTTAACGCATTCATTTAATCAATAAATCATTACTGCCGGTAATGATTCCCGCTAATTCTGGTTAAAAATGACCTGACGCAATATTTCCCTTCAGGCGCTTTTGCATAATGACTTGCGATAATTTGAAGGGCGCCATCATGGATAAACTACTCGATCGTTTTTTTAACTACGTCACCTTTGATACGCAATCTAAAGCGAACGTTAAACATGTGCCAAGTACCGACGGGCAGCTGAAACTGGCGCGCGCGTTACAGCAGGAGCTGCTGGAACTGGGTTTTGCGCAGGTGATGCAGAGTGAACAGGGCTGCGTCACGGCGACCCTGCCATCCAACGTCGCCTGGCCGGTGCCCGCCATCGGCTTTATCTCCCACCTTGATACCTCGCCGGACGTCAGCGGCAAGCAGGTAAACCCGCAAATTGTGGAAAATTACCGCGGCGGTGATATTGCGCTGGGTATCGGCGATGAGGTGCTGTCGCCGGTGCGTTTCCCGGTGCTGCACCAGCTGCTGGGGCAGACGCTGATCACCACCGACGGCAAAACGCTGCTTGGCGCGGACGATAAGGCCGGCATTGCCGAAATCATGACCGCCATGGTGCGTCTGCGGCAGCAGCAGATCCCGCACGGCGATATCCGCATCGCCTTTACGCCGGATGAAGAGGTCGGCAAGGGCGCCCGTTATTTTGACGTCGAAAGCTTTAACGCCGCCTGGGCCTATACCGTTGACGGCGGCGGCGTGGGGGAGCTGGAGTGCGAGAATTTCAACGCCGCTTCGGCGGTGGTGAAAATCGTCGGCAACAATGCGCATCCCGGCAGCGCCAAGGGCGTGATGGTCAACGCGCTGACGCTGGCAACCCGTTTCC
The DNA here is from genome assembly GCA_901472405.1 of Serratia rubidaea. Lineage (GTDB taxonomy): Bacteria > Pseudomonadota > Gammaproteobacteria > Enterobacterales > Enterobacteriaceae > Serratia_B > Serratia_B rubidaea. The sequence continues at coordinate 1,975,422 of LR590463.1, forward strand.
ACCAATGCCTGCCGGCGGAGGAAACGCCGGAAAACACCGCGGATTATCAGGGGTTCTATCATCTGAGCAGCATCAAGGGGCAGGTCGACCGCGCCGAGATGCACTATATTCTGCGCGACTTTGAACGCGACGGCTTTGCCGCCCGCAAACGTAAGCTGATGGCGGCGGCGGAGCACGTGGGCAAAGGGCTGCCGCGCGAGTGCCGCATCGACGTCACCATTGAGGACAGCTACTACAATATGCGCGAGCAGGTGGCCGAGCATCCGCACGTGGTTGAACTGGCGCAGCGGGCGATGCTCGACTGCGGGATTGAACCGGTGCTCAAGCCGATCCGCGGCGGCACCGACGGCGCACAGCTCTCTTTCAAGGGGCTGCCGTGCCCTAATCTGTTTACCGGCGGCTACAACTTCCACAGCAAACACGAGTTTATTACGCTGGAGGGCATGGAGCAGGCGGTGGCGGTGATCATGCGTATCGCAACCCTGACGGCGGAGCGCGCCAAACAGTGAGTTACTCACTTGCCGCAATGACTTTTTGTGCTTAGGGTGGAAAGACATTCACGCACAAGGAGATTCGCGGCATGAGTTCTGAGTATCGTATCGACAGCCAGCGGTTAGGGCAGTTTGTTCAGGCTATCTGGCGTCATACCGGCAGTTCCGCCCGTGAGGCCGAGCTGGTGGCAGAGCATCTGGTGCAGGCCAATCTGGCCGGGCACGATTCGCACGGCGTCGGCATGATCCCGCGCTATATGTCATCGCTGGCGCAGGGGCATCTGCAGCTGAATACCCATGCCCGGGTGGTGAAGGATGCCGGAGCGGTGCTGACGCTGGACGGCGGCAAAGGTTTTGGCCAGGTGGTCGCCTGCGAGGCCATGGAGCGCGGCATTGAACGCGCGCGCCAGCTGGGGATCGCCGCCGTGGCGCTGCACAACGCCCACCATATCGGTCGCATTGGCCATTGGGCGGAGCAGTGCGCGCGCGCCGGCCTGGTTTCCATCCACTTCGTCAACGTGATGGGCGATCCGATGGTGGCGCCGTTTGGCGGCAGCGATCGCCGCTTCGGCACCAACCCTTTCTGCGTTGTTTTCCCTCGTCCCGGCCAGGCGCCGCTGCTGTTGGATTTTGCCACCAGCGGCATTGCCTATGGCAAAACGCGCGTCGCGTACAACAAAGGCCTGACGGTGGCGCCCGGCTATCTGATCGATGAGCAGGGACGGCCGACCAATGAACCGAAGGTGATGCATGAAGCGCCGTTTGGTTCGCTGCTGCCGTTCGGCGCCCATAAGGGCTATGCGCTGGCGACGCTGTGCGAGATCCTGGGCGGCGCGCTCTCCGGCGGACAGACCACCCATGACGACACGCTGCAGGTGACCAACGACGCGATCATCAACTGCATGACCACCATTATCCTCAGCCCGGACGCCTTTGAGGCGCCGGCGATGCAGGCCGAGGCCGAAGCTTTTGTCGACTGGGTGAAGGCCTCGCCGGAAAGCGGCGACGAGCCGATTCAGGTGCCGGGAGAGTGGGAAGAGATGAACCGCGCACTGCGCCTGCAGGACGGCATCCCGATTGACGGCAATACCTGGCAGCAGATTTGCGCCGCGGCGCAGGCGGCCGGTATGCCGCCGGCCGAGCTTGAGGGGTATCGCGCGCTGGCGCGCTGAGGCGTTTGAACCGGGCGATTATTGCCTGACGACCACCAGCGTCGTCAGGTGGTCGCCGTCTTCGCTGAAGTAACCGTCAAAGCAATCGCCTGCCTTAAAGTGTGCGGACAGCGTTACGGTCAGGCGCAGCGTGAAGCGTCGCTCAGCCGGAGCCAGCGCGGCCAGCTCCGCCGCCATAAAATCAAAATCGCGTTGCAGGGCCGGATATAGCGCCTTGAACAAACTCTCTTTGGCTGAAAACAGCAGCGTCAGCACCCATTCACGCGCTAGCGGCAAACGGGCGATGTACTGCGCTTCCGCGTGCGAGGCCAGCATTTCTGCAATTTCCCGCATCGCCTCCGGTTGATGACGTTCGGTATCGACCCCCAGATGGCGGATCCTGGCGTCATTGGTCGCCAGCGCGATCGCACGTTTGGCTGAATGGCTGATGGAGCCGATAAAGCCTTCCGGCCAGCGGGGAACCCGCCCCAGGTGGACGCCGACGTCGGTAACGTGAGCGCCCAAGCACATTAACGCGCGCCGCGCGCAGTAACGCCCCGCCAGATAGTCCGCCTTACGCGCAGTGGGCATCCCGCTCAGCCAGGTTGGCAACGGGATACGGCAGCGGGTGAACTGCCGGTCATGGTAGTACGCTGCGTCAAACGTCAGCCGGCAGTAGGTAATCGTCGGCAGGGCGGCAATGTACCCCTCTTCGCACCAGGGAAAGCAGAGCGTGGGCCGGTGGGCGCCACGAGCGGCAAAAAAAACGGTGAGTCATTTAATTGTCCCTCTCGTAACTGAAAACGTCTGCTTTTTTATTTTTATATCAAAATATTAGCCTGCGTTTTTCGTCGACGTATTGATAACCTGCGTGAAAGTTCGTCGCCTAACGGCATGTTAATCAATACCTTTTACATTGTTAATGTTTATTTACATATTTAATTTACATTAAATTTACAAAACGGCAATGGCATTAACTACGCTTAGTCGGTGCTTGGGAAAAAACGGCTGGCGGTGGTGTCATTGTATGAATTTAAGTGATTGTAATTCAATTAATTATAAATTCATTTTCGCCATGGGAAAACATGCTTCCTCGTTGGCGGCTGTGGATGAGCATATCTCGCTGAATTACCAGCAACTTGGCTGTGCGGCACGCAATGTGAGTAAAACATTAATTAATGATGATGTTTTCGATGAGTGCGTGGGGATCTCTGGCCCGCCAAGCGTGCGGACGCTGGCGGCGCTGCTTGGCGTGGTGCTGTCAGGCAATCATTATCTGTATGTTGACGTCAGTCAGCCCGCCGACTGGCTGGGTGACCATCTGCGCCACGTTGGCTGTCGGCGCGTGCTGCACTGCGGCGATACGCTGCCCGACATTGTGCTTGCGGGGGTGGCGTTTCTTCCCGTCACGCTCGATACCCGTGAATCCGCGGTGGCGCTGCCTGAGCTTTCCGCGCAGCACGCGGCCTACATCAATTTTTCCTCCGGCAGCACCGGCCAGCCCAAAGCGATCGTTTGTACCCATGCGGGCGTGACCCGGCTGTGCCAGCAGCAGGATTTCCTGCCGTTCGGCGCCGCGCTGACTTTCCTGTTTCACTCCCCGCTCTCATTTGACGCCGCGACGCTGGAGATATGGGGGGCGCTGCTGAACGGCGGCTGCTGTGTGGTTAACGCCGGCGGTATGTTGACGCCGGAAAAACTGCGCGCGCATATCCGGCAGCGCGGCGTGAATACGCTGTGGCTGACCGCGTCATTGTTCAACACCTTTGTTGATGTGGATCTCGCCTGTCTGAGCGGGATACAACACCTGCTGACCGGCGGCGACGCGCTGTCGACGTCCCATGTGCGGCGGGCGTTGGCGGCCCATAAGGCAACCCGCTTTATCAACGGCTATGGGCCGACGGAAAACACCACCTTTACCTGCTGCCATGTTATTCGTCCGCAGGATGCGGCCGCGCAGGATATTCCTATCGGCCGGGCAATCAACGGCACTGAGGTTGGGTTGTACGATGCGGCGGGTGCGCCGGTTACCTGCGCCGGGGAAACGGGGGAGATTTATGCGTTCGGCGCCGGTCTGGCGCGGGGCTATCACCGTTCACCGGACAGAAACGCACGGGCATTTGTCACGGTGGAGCTGCGGGGAAGGCGCATGCGCGCCTATCGCACTGGCGACCTCGCCCGCTATGACGACGACGGTTATTTGCACTTTGTCGGCCGCGTCGACAGTCAGGTCAAAATCAACGGCTACCGCCTGAACCTGGCGGCGCTGGAGGCCTATTTTCGTCAGGTGAATGCGATACAGGATTGTGCGCTGCTGGTGGTTGAACAACAGGGCAGCAAACGTCTGGTCGCCGTCTTACTGGCGCAGGATGATGGCCCGGCGCGTGATGCGGCGCTGGCGCTGGCCTCCTGGGAGCGACCAGGCGCCTATCTTTGCCTCCGCCGCTTCCCGCTGACGCCGCATGGCAAAACCGATCGGCGGCGCTGCTGGCCGAGTGGCAGGCGCATCAACGCCGGCATACCGAGGTCGAGGAGCCGCTGACGCCGATGCAAACGCTGTGCGCGGCCTGGTGGGCCCAGATTCTGGGGCAGCCGGTGGTTGATCCTGAGCTGGATTTTTTTCCAGGCGGGAGGGAATTCGCTGCTCGCGCTGCGGCTGCTGGCCATCACTCAGGCTGACGGCGGAGAGGCCGACATTTTCGCTCAACGAGCTGTATGACCACTCTACGTTGGCCGCTTTCGCCCGCCTGCTGAGCGCCAAAGGCCGCTCGGCGACGTCGCGTCATACCGCAATCCCGGAACAGCCGCTGGTGCTATGAGAGAGATGATGAACGATCTGAGCAAACGGGATATTTATTGTCAGCCGTTGCATGGCGGCTGGTGGTGTTCGGACAATGGCAGCGTCTGACCGTTCAGGAACGCGCCGCGCTGGCGCAGCAGAAGCGGCCGCTGCTGGCGCAGGCCGATAACGAATGGCGTACGCCGCTGCCCGCCTGGCTTAACGCCATCGTGCTGGGAGAGATGATGAGCGGCGACCTGACGCAGTACGGCCTGTTTTTTTTGGCCGTCGGCGGAGCGCCGGAGGATGAACAGCGGTTGACGCAGCTTGGCGCGGCGCTGTATCGCGCTTTTCCGCTGTTAGCGAGTAACGTGGCGTGGGACGGCGAGCAGCCGGAATGGTGCGTCAGCACCCGGCCGGCGGCCTATTTGCCGGAAGAGGCCGGGGAATATGCCGACGATGAGGCGTTTATTCAGGCGCAGCTCGTCCGTCCGCACTCGGTGTTCCAGCGCGGCATGCTGCGTATCGTAACGGCGCGCTGCGCCGGCGAACGGCGCTGGGGGATTTGGCTGCATCACCTGGTGGCCGACGCTGATTTTATACGCGTGCTGCTGCCGCTGGCGCAGCGTTGGCTGCAGGACGGCGAAATGACCGCTCCGGATTTTTCCTTTATCCAGCTGCAGTGGCGTCTTGGACGTACGCTGGCGCTGCAGCATTCGCGTTTACAGCGTTTCTGGCGCGGGCAGGCAGCGCTATTCGCCGCGTTGACGCCGTGGGAGGAAACGTTGCCGGCGGTAACGCCGACGACGACCGGTCAGACTTTTGATCTGCCCGCCGGCCGCGGCGGCGCGACATTGGTGGCGCAGGCGTTGGCGCAGGCGCTGCGGCAACAGGGCATCGGCGGGCCGTTGCTGGCGGTCGCGCCGGTAACGCTGCGGCGCGGCGACGGCGGGGCGGCGGCCAGCGGTTGCTATATCAATCTTATTCCTTTGGTACTGGATGCCGGCTGCAGCGCGGCGGAATTCGAGTCTCGCCGACGCAGCTGGTTGGAACATGCGCTGTTGCCGCAAGAGGAGATTGCCGAGGCGGCCGGGGTGAATTACCGCCGGGCGCTGGTGATGCTGAACATTATCGACCGTCCGGCGACGCCGCCGGCATTTCGTCATAGCCCGGAGCAGCGCAGCCGCAAACCGATCACCCTGACGCTGACCGGCATCGAACAGGGCGGCTGGCGCGTGGCGCTGACCACACGGCTGGGTGAGGCGTTCAGCCAGGCGCTGGGGGGCGCGCTACGGCGGGCATTGGGCGCATGATTTGGCTGCTGCCGGATTTTATCGGCCACCCTGGCTGTTTTCGCGCGTTGTTGCCGCATCTGCCGGCGGCGACCCGCAGCATCGATTATCACCGTCTGCCGCTGTGTGGCAGCCTGGCCGCGTTGGCGCAGCACCTGGCCGACAACGCCGCGGAACCGCCGTCCATCATCGTCGGTTACTCGTTTGGCGGTGCGCTGGGTTTTGAGTTATTGCAGCGTTTACCCGGCGCGCCGCGGCTAATTATGGTGGACAGTCATCTTCCCCGCGCCGAATTTCGTCGTACGCCGGCCGAGCAACAGTTTGCGCGCTGGCTGACGACGGAAACGCGCGACTGGATCGCGCTGATGGAACAGCTGGGGGAGATTCGGCAGGCGGTGATTTTGCACAACATCGCACTGTTCAGCGACTGGCGACCGCAGGGGCGGATCGTGCAGGCGGACTGGATATGCTGCCGGGGCGAAAATGGCGCGCCGGCCGGCGACTGGCGTGAACAGGTCAGGGAGTTGCGGCGTTTCGACAGCGACGCCGCCCACCATACCGTGATGACGGATCGGGACGTTATCGTTCATATATCGCAACTGATCAATGGGGGAGCTATGTCATGAAGCATTTTCAGCAGGTGATTACCTCGCATTACCAGCAGCAGGCCCTGACGTGGATCCTGTCCGCGTCGGAGGCGCCGCAGCCGTTGTTGGAGCCGGAGTTCGATATTACCGATGACGACGGGCGCTATGCGAAAAAGATCCGTAATCTGAGTGAGGCCGATCCGTCCTTCTGGCAGCAGTGGTTTCAGCTGTCCGGCCTCAATGCGTTGGTCGGCGACCATTTGTCGCGGCCGAAGCTGCTGCGTCATGCCGCCTTTATCAAACGCCACGCCGATGAATCTTATATTCCGCTGCATCAGGATATTGCGCTGTGGGAAAAAGCCTATGAAAGCGCCGTGACGTTTTGGATTGCGTTGACCCCATCCCGCAATGAAAACGGCGGCATGTTCTATTGCCGATCGGCTGAGACCATCTATCCGCATGAATTCAATCTGCAATACCCGATGTTCAAATGCATTGACGTTGAAAAAAATCGCATTCCGCCGGAAAGCATCGTCGATGCGCCGCTGGAGGCGGGTGATGTTCTGGTCTGGCCGGCGCGCACGCCGCACGGCAGTTATATGAATACCAGCGGACAGTTACGCATCGGTATGCCCGTGGTGTTTGTTGATGAAAGTGAATATCAGAAACTTAATGTGAGGTCACAATGAAAAATTGGATCGTAAGTCATTTGCAAACGGTATTCCCCAACGAAGACATTGCCGAAGAGAATATTGATGTTTACCTGCCGCAGCTTTGTCAGCACTCGCTGAAAATGGTGACCTTCCTGGCGCGTTTTTCCCGTCAGTTCGGCCGGGCGCCGAAGATTATGGAGTTTATCGCCAAACCGAACTTTGCAACGCTGGCCGATAGCGGGGAGGCGCAGCGATGATTAAGGTGATCGATTGTACCCTGCGCGAAGGCGTACAGGCGCGGCAATGCAGTTTTACTGCCCAGCAGTCGGCGTTGCTGGCGCAAGAGATCGGCGCATTGGGCGTGGACATGATTGAGTGCGGCCACCCGTTTATTTCTGCGCAGGAAGTCGAGCGGGTGCGCAGCGTGGTTGCGGTTTCCCCGGTGCCGGTGCTGGCGCACGCCCGGGCGCGCTCGGAAGATATCGACGCCGTGGCGCGCAGCGGCGCGCAGTGGGTAGGGCTGTTTGCCTCCATCAACGCTATTTCGCTGACGACCAAGTTCAAAGGGATGACGCGCGAAGACATTCTCACCATGTTCGGCGACGCGATTCGCTACGCCCGCGGCCTGGGACTGCAGGTCCGGGCGACGGTGGAAGACGCCGGGCGCACCTCGGTATCCGATCTGGTCAGTATGGTGGCCGCCGCGCGGGACGCGGGGGCCGACCGCATCTGTTTTGCGGACAGCGTAGGTATCCTGCTGCCGGATGAAACTTTTGATGTGCTGTCGCTGCTGCGTCAGGAATTTTATGACGTCGAGTTTGAGTATCACGTCCATAACGACCGGGGGCTGGCGTTGGCGAATACGCTGGCGGCGATTCAGGCCGGGGTGAAGTGGCAGTCAATCAGCTGCAACGGCATCGGCGAGCGGGCGGGGATCACGGATACCTTCCAACTGCTGACCCTGCTGCATACGCGCTTTCAGCAGGAGCGGTTCAACCTGAAAAACATGATGGCGCTCTCCGAGCTGGTGGAGGCTTACAGCCGCATTCCGTTGTCACCGATGCAGCCGGTGGTGGGGAAAAACGCCTTTGTGCACGTAGCCCGGCTGCATCAGCTTGCGATGCAGGAGGACAGCGCTGCCTACAGCGTGTTTGACCCCCGAGCTGATCAACGGTCGGGTGTCGCTGGAACGCTTCCAGCCGATGCACCAGCAGGCGCTGTTCCTGGCGCCGTTCGAGAAATCGGCAACCGAGCTGAAATATCATCGCCACGGACCGGGCAAGCGTTTTGTTATGCTGGATAAGCGGCTGGTGGACGGCTCGCCGTTCTACTTTATCGCCCGCCAGTTTGCTGACGCGGATGCCGACGATTCGGCGGTCAGCGGCCATGTGGACAGCCATATCCATAACTGCGATTCCGTATTTTTATTCCTGGGTGATGGCGCGGATTACGCCGGTCTGGAAGTCGAGGTGGATCTCGGGGGGACGCGGAGGCGTTTGACTTCGCCCGCCAGCGTATTTATTCCGGCCGGCGTGGCGCACTCTTACCGCTTTATCCGCGGCTGCGGCACCTATATCAATTTTGTGCATAAAGGCGATTACCACGACAGCTTACTGGAGATAACTCAATGAAACAGTTCAATAAAAATGCTCAGGCCTATAACGCGGTGCGCGGCAAGATCGCCTATCCCGATGCGCTGTACGCCTCGCTGGCGGCCAGAGCGCCGGCCCATAACGCCGCATTGGATATTGGCTGCGGCAACGGCGTCTCCACGGTGCGTCTGCAGGGGCTGTTTCAACATGTGGAAGGCTGCGATATTGGCGAGGCGTTGATTGAAAAGGCCCGCCAAAAACTACCCGGATCTGACTTTCAGCGTCTCTCCTGCCGAAGATTTCGTCCCGCAGCGCCGTTTCGATCTGATCACCAGCGCCACCTCGTTCTACTGGATGGATCGTAAAGCGGTGCTGATGAAGATGGCGCAGTGGCTGGAACCCGGCGGGCTGTTTTGTGCGTACAAATATGATTTTCCGGTGGCGTATGGTCCACTGCGCGATTTTATCGAACATGAACTGGTTACCAAGTGGTCACGCCACCGCGACCCGCGTCTGACCCAGTACGACGACACGCTGGAGGTGATGCAGAGTTGCGACCATTTGCGTCAGGCGCGCCGCGAAGTGTTCGCCAATATTATTTTCCTGACGCCGCAAGAGGTGGCGCTGTTTTTCCTGTCTACCAGCTACGTGACGCGCTATATCGAAGAGGAGGGCGGGCAGGACTATATCGATCAGTTCGCCGCCGCCGTGTTGGATATTGAGCGGGCGCCGCAGGTGGCGATGAATTTCGATATCCATGCGTTTACCGCTGTCAACGGCTAAGGATCCCGGCATGGTGCAAACACCCGCAACGCTGGATGCCACGCTGCGTCGTATGGCGTCAGAGCAGCCGCAGCGTATTTTACTGACCGATGCACGCGACCCCGATGCGCCGATGGACTATCGCTGGGGCGAGACCGATCAGCTGGTTAACGGTCTGGCCAGGCAACTGGCGCAGCAGCCTGGTGATGCCGTAGGCGTGTTACTGGATAACTCATACCGCTGCATCTGTCTGATCTATGCCGTGATGCGTGCCGGCAAGGATCTGGTGCTGATCGATCCGGAATGGGGGCAGGCGGCCAAACGCGCGATTATCGATGAAATGTCGCTTCGCGTGTTGGCGGGCAACATCACGTTGCACGATGAATTCGCCGGGTTGCAGGCGCCTCTCGACTTCGCGCCGTTGCCAGCAGGCGAGCAGGCGCCGGATCGCGCGGCGCAGAGCCGGATGATCCTGTTTACCTCGGGCACTACCGGTAAGCGAAGGGCATTGTGCTCAGCCAGCAGGCGATGGTCAGCGCTTATGCCATCGGCCAACGCTGTCTGCAGATCGGCGAGCACACCCGCGCCGGCTGCTTTTACCGGGTCAGCGGGCTGGGGATCCTCGGCATTAATTTTCTGTTCCCGTTGCTGTATGGCGGCAGCGTCGTCTTGTTGCCGCTGCACTGTTGGGCTGAAAGCGACGACTTTTGGCGTTTATGTGGATCGGTTTCGCCATTACGTTTTTGTATATGGTGCCGCCGATCGTCAATTTTATGGTGAAAGAGGGCACGCCGCCGCCGCATCCTTACCGGCTTGAGCGCTTGCTGTGCGTTGCCGGATCGGCGCGGCTGGATGCCGAAGCGCAGCGGCTGTTCCAGCAGCACTTCGCGCCGCTGGCCAATATTTATGGTTTGAGCGAGTGCGGCTTTGCATTTCTGTTCGGCCGGCGTCAGGGCGAACTGTTCGACAATTTCGGTCGGCCCGGCGGTCGGATTGTCGCTGCGTTTAACCGATGAGAGCGGCGCGCCGTTGAACCGGCCTGGGGCGCGCGGACGCCTGTGGGTAAAAACCCCAGCCTGTTTTCCGGGTTATATCAATCAGCCGGCGCTCACCGCGCAGGTGTTTGCAGGACGGCTGGCTGGATACGCAGGATGTCGCTTTCTTTGACGCGCAGGGCGGGGTCCACGTGCTGGGGCGCGCCGATGGCACGATCAATAAAGGCGGCAATCTGTTTCATCTCAATGAGTGCGAACAGCTGCTCAACGGGCGGGAGGATGTGGTGGACGCCTGCTGCCTGAAAGTGCCTTGCGACGTATACGGGGAAGATTATATCGCCGTTATTCAGAGCAGCGGGCAAGAACGACAGGCGTTGACGGCATGGTTGGAGCTACAACTGGGGACGCAGCGCGCGCCGCGTACGGTGGTCTGTTTGAGTCAGAGTCTGCCGCTGAACGGTGCGGGTAAGCACGATCGTAAAGCGATTGCGGCGTTGATCGGTCAGGAGGTCGTCTGATTATGTGCGGCATAGTGGGTTACCTCGGCGCGGAGATCCCCTCCGCGCGCTTTCAGGCCGCGTTGGCGCAGCTGCGTCACCGCGGGCCGTACGGCGAAGGCAGCGTTGCGCTGCCGCACGGCGGGCTGGCGATGACGCGTTTGCCGATGTCCAGCGCCGCGCCGACGCCGTTGCCGGTCAAAACGCCGCAGGGCTATGCGGCCTACAACGGAGAGGTGTACGTGCGCGGCGCGGATATCCATAAGGAAATCGCGCTGCTGCTTGACGGGATGGCGCAGGGCCGGCTGCCGGACGGCATGTTTGCGCTGGCGTCCTGGGACGCGCAGCGCGCCACCCTGACGCTGCTGCGTGACGGATTGGGCATTAAACCGCTGTATTACTGTTACCGGCCGGCAGACGGCAGCCTGGCTTTCGCGTCGGAAATCAAACCGCTGCTGACGCTGGTCGGGCAGGTCGCGCCAGACTATGGGGCGATAGCCGAACTGGTGGCCACCGGCGTTCCGCTGAGCGAGCAGACTCTGTTCAGCGGCGTGCGGCTGTTGCAGCCGGGGGAGAGACTGGTGTTCGCCCTGGAGGACGGACGGGCGCAGCTGCTCCGGCGCGATAGCGTCGCCGGCGCGGCGGAGGCGGCGGAACTGCCGTTGGACGCGGCGCTGGAGCGCGCGGTGTCATTCGGCCGGGAGACGTTTCGGCCGAGTGCGCTGTTGTTGAGCGGCGGTATGGACTCCAATCTGCTCAATACCTATCTGGAGCCGGACTATCCCAAATTCCATCTGGCGCTGGAACAGGACGCGGAACCGATGCTGCCGCAGCGCAACCTGCAGCGGGTGCCGTTGCGGCAGACGGATTTTATGGCGGTGCTGCGGCGCGCAGTCGCCAATTTCGGCAGTGCGACCCGCATGTCCAGCCTGGTGATGTACCAGCAGTTGGCCGATGCGATTGGCGACGCCGGCTACCACTGCGTGCTGCTGGGTGAGGGAGCCGATGAACTGTTCTGGGGCTATCCGCGCCATGTGGCGTTGTGGCGGCAGGGGGCGGCGCCAGCGCCGCGTGAATTCTGCCGCGCCTGGTTCGGCGATTATGCCGCCAAGGCCGAGCTGCTGGCGCCGGACGTGGGGCGCGCGCTGGTCGCACGGATTGACGCGTTGGGGGACAGTGCGTTGCAAGGGGGCAGCGAAGCGGCCATCGACGGCTTCGACCGGCGTTATTCGCTGGAGCCGCTGTTGCGGCGCGCCGATCACTTGCTGATGTCGCGCACCATTGAGGCGCGCACTCCCTATCTGCATGCGGGGGTTCCGGCGTTGGCCGGCGCGGCGCCGCGCATTGTTGATGGTCTGGCGAAGGCGCCGCTGTCGGCCCTGCTGCAGCGCCGTTTGCCAGCGTGGCGCTATCAGCCGAAACGCCATTTTCCGTTTACCTTTCAGCCACTGGCCGCAGGTCGTCGAGGCCATGCGTCGCTACCTGTCGGCGCATGGCGAGAGCCCTGCGTCAGCTGGGGCTGGTCAATCTGACGCCGGAGACGTTGACGACGATCGATGCGGCGCAGTTGTTCACATTAACCACGCTGTCGTTCTGGCAGCAAGAGTATGAGGTGGCGTTATGACTTTTTCCCGCTACCCGCGGCCCGCGCGCATGGCGCGGTAATGCGGTGTTTGACGCTTCACGTCACTTTGCCGCCGGTTTGGAAGGGGTGATCCGCACCCTGTCGCAGGGGCGTTTACCGGGCGGTGACGTCGTCGACCTGCGCCGCCGGCTGCATCAGGAACTTGAACAGGGCACCGGCGTACTGCTGCACGAGTCCGAGATGCTGGCGTCATTGCCGAAAGCCGAGTTTCGCCGCGTGTTCCAGGCGCTGTGCGTATGGTTGGGGATGCCGGTGCCGATCAACCGTCAGGGGCAATACCTGAAGGAGGTGCGGGATCACGGCAATGCGCGATGAGATTAATGCGCCGCAGCGTGGACATCTCACCAACCAGGAACTGGCGTTCCATTCCGATCGCGCCGATATCACCGTGTTGGGATGCTGGTCACCGGCGGCGCAGGGTGGGCAGTTCCGTATCCGCTCGTCGGCCGATGTGGTGGAGCAGTTAGAGCAACGGCGGCCGCACTGGCTGAAGTTGTTGACCGAGCCTATTCCTCACGATCTGCGTGATGAGGGCGGGGCGCCCTATGCGCAGGTGCCGTTGCTGACCCGAGAGCGAGAGCACTTTCACGCTGCGCTATATTCGCAAATTCAATGAATCTGTGGTGCGGCACGGTCTGACGCTGCCGGATGCGGTCAGACAGATGCTGGACGAGATCGATGCGGTGATCGAACAGCCGGGCCATTATGCTGAACTGGACTTCAGGCGGGGGAGCCATCGTCATGGTGAATAACCATATTTCGCTGCATGCCCGCACCCGGTTTGAAAATAGCGCCGACTATCAGCGCTGTCTGCTGCGCTGCTGGCTCAGCAGCGAATTTACCCGACCGCTGCCGGACAGTTTTATGCCGCTGTTCCATCATACCCATGCCGGCGTACTGCGCGGCGGCATCTGCGTGGCGACAGAGGTCTCGTCATGAGTGTCGGCACCTTCAACTGGGAGCGATTCCGTACGCTGCCGGCAGAGATCCATCTGATGTTGGCGGGCACGCTGCTGACGCGCGGGGCCTATTATATGGTCTGGCCATTTCTGGCGGTGCTGCTTTACCGGCAGTTCCATCTGTCGGCGACGGCGATCGGCGTGCTGCTGGCGGTGGCCACGGTGTGCGGCGCGCTCAGCGGCGTGTATACCGGCTGGCTGTCGGACCGCTTTGGCCGCCGGCGTCTGATATTGGGCGGCACCACGCTCCAGCGCGCTGGCGTTTGTCGGGCTGTGTCTGGGCAATCATCCGGCGCTCTACGGGGTGGGCATCGCCGGCGTCAGCATCGGCTGCGCACTGCTGGAGTCAAGCTGCAAGGCGCTGATTGGCGACCGGGTGCAGGATAAGTCTTCGCGCGAGCTGGCGCTGTATTGCCGTTACTATGCGATCAATATCGGCGCGGCGGTCGGGCCGCTGTTTGGCGTCACCGTCGGACTGGCGGCGCGCAGCGGCACCTTTCTGACTACCGCCGCGGTCTACTTTTGTTACGGCATTTCTGCTGTGGCGCATGCTGCGCGGCGAGACGGCGCGTCATCATCCCGCCGGTGCATCCCCGCCGCCGCCGGGGTTCTTCGCCACCTGCGGCGTGATGCTGCGCCACCGCCTGTTTTGCCTGCTGCTGCTGTGCAATACGCTGGCGGCGCTGGTTTACGCCAATTTTGACTCCCAGTCTGGTGCAGTACCTGACCCGCAGCGGCATACCGGACGTGGTGCATATGATCGCCGTGCTGGTGGCGATCAATGCGCTGACCATTGTGCTGGCGCAGTTCCCCCTGCTGCATCTGCTGCAGCGTTACTCATCGGGCGGACGTTTATTAATCGGCATGCTGCTGATGCTGGCGGCGCAGTTTTTGTTTGCCTTTTCGCCGCTGAGCAGTTTTTTCGCGCTGGGGATCGCCACCGTGATCCTTAGCCTGGGTGAGCTGATTGTGTTTCCCACCTTCAGCGTGGCGGTCGATCAGATTACCCCGGACGCCGTGCGCGGCAGTTACTTTGGTGCGGCCAACCTGTATAGCCTGGGCAGTGCGCTGGCCCCGCTGTATGGCGGGTTGATGCTGGATCATCTGGGCGGACGCGCGCTGTTTCTCGGCCTGGCGGCGCTCTGTGCGCTGATCATGGTATTGCAGGGGAGCGCCAACGCGCTGAAACGAACGCAGGAAGAGGAGGTGCAATCGTCATGAATCAACGTGTGATTATCTCCGGCTTTTTTTTACGCCAGAACGCCTGGCCGTCGGCCGCGGACGCCCAGTGTTTTGACGACTGGCGGGATGTGCAGGGTATGGATCTCAACGGGTGGCTGGACAGAGCGCAGGCGGCGCTGGCGACGTGCGTGGAACCACTGACCCTGTGCGGGCACAGTTTCGGCGGCTATCTGGCGCAGTGTCTGGCCGCCAGGCTCGGTGAGCGCGTCAGCCATCTGTGCTTGTTCAGCGGGCTGGTCAGTGAGGGCGGCAGCGCGCTGGAAAGCTATCAGGAAAGCCGGCAGAGCGCGCTGATGTCGCTGTGCCGGCTCGAGGCGGCGGAGGGCAGATTCGGTTGCAGGAGCCGGCGCGATTTTGCGAGCTGTTGCAGGCGTCCGTCGCGTTGGCAGCCAGTGAGCCGGCGCAGATGCTGTTGGATGCGCCGCCGCCGGCGGTGCGGAAACTGCGCTGCCGGGTCAGCTATGTGATTCCGCTTAACGATGCGCTGACGCCGGTGGCGACGCAGCAGCATTTCGCCCGGCGGCTGAATGCCCGTGAAATTTATTGTCCGGGCGGACATCTGTCGCCCCTGCGTCAAGCCTGGGATGTGGCCTGAAAAAAAGCCCCCGGCAGGCGGGGCTGATAACGCGTCGTAGCGGCGGCGTCAGTCGTTAAAATACCAGTAGCCGTTGTTGATCAGGGCGGTCAGCAGGGCGAGGAAGGAAGGATCGTCGACGGCGTCCCCAGCAGCCCGGCATCGACGCTGAAGTGTTGGCACAAGGCATCGGCGGCCTGCAGATGCTCGGTATCAATCAGCTCCCCGTTGACGAAGCAGCGGTCGCCGACGCGCAGCACGCGCAGTCCGCCCAGACGCTGCAGGGTTTCGCCCTGTTGCAGCAGTTCGTAGATTTCACCGGCCTGATACGGCGGCTCCGGCGGCGCGACGTCCAGCTCGTGGCGCGACTGCGAAATAAACTCGCCGAACCACTGCTGGAAGTGCTCCGGCTGCTGCACCAGATCCAGCATCATCGTCCGCAGCGCATCCACCTCCTGCGGCAGCACCTCGGCCGGGTGCTCACGCAGCTGAATATCGGGGTCGCTATAGCGCTGGCTGCCCAGCTCGCGCGCCAGTACGTAATCGGCGAAGCCGCTGATCAGCTCCCGGCCGTTGGGCGTGCGGAAACCGACCGAATAGTTGAGCGCGTTTTCCAGCGCGTAGCCCTCATGCGGGAAGCCCGGCGGGATATAGAGAATATCGCCCGGCTCCATCTCTTCATCGATAATGGCGTCGAACGGCTCCACCTGCAGCAGGTCCGGATGCGGGCAGTGCTGCTTCATCGGCACTTTTTCCCCGACGCGCCAGCGGCGGCGGCCGGTGCCCTGAATGATAAATACGTCGTATTGGTCGAGGTGCGGCCCTACGCCGCCGCCCGGCACCGAGAAGGAGATCATCAGATCGTCCATGCGCCAGTCCGGCAGCTGGCGGAACGGGCGCATCAGCGCGCCGGAGGGCTCGTGCCAGTGGTCCACCGCCTGCACCAGCAGCGACCAGTTGTTTTCACCCAGGTGGTCATAACTTTCGAAAGGCCCGTGCGCCACCTGCCAGCGCCCGTCCTGATGGCTGACGACTCGGCTGTCTACCTCATTTTCCATTGCCAGCCCGGCCAGTTCGTCGGAGAGATCGGATCGATAAAGTTTTTAAAGCCGCGCTTGAGAATCACCGGACGCTTTTGCCAATAACGCTGCAGAAAATCGCGCCAGTCCAGATCTAATTGATAATCCATGTTGTATTCCAGGAGAGGAGTGTGCCTGTAGAGGATTATATACTCTTCGCCGCTGAAGCTGCAGCATTGTCGGCAGAGATCCGGCGCGTGGCGCGCCGGTGTGCGGCATTATTCGCCGTGTGCGTCGTACTGGCGGGCAAAGGTGACCATCATGCGCGCGCCGCCGAGCGGGCTGTCGGCGATGGCGATCTCCCCGTCATACTGCTCGATAATTTCCGCCGCCACCGACAGGCCCAGCCCCTGACCGGGGCTGAGGGTGTCGACGCGCTGGCCGCGCTGGAAGATCAGCGAGCGTTTGCTCTGCGGAATGCCGGGGCCGTCATCGTCCACCACGATGGTCAGGTGTTCGTCGGAGTGCAGGGTGGTGACTTCGACAAACTCCAGGCAGTATTTACAGGCGTTTTCCAGCACGTTGCCCATCACTTCCATAAAGTCGTTTTTCTCGCCGATAAAGGTGACCTCCGGCGAAATATCCAGCGTAATCACCACGCCCTTACGCTGGTAGACCTTGTTCAGCGCCAGGCTCAGGCTGTCGAGCAGCGCCGGCACCGAGTGGATCTCGCGCGTCAGCACCGTTTGCCCGGAGTTGATGCTGGCGCGGTGCAGGTAATAGCCAATCTGCTGCGAGATGCGGCCGATCTGCTCCAGCATGATCGGCTCCGCCTCTTCGATAGTGGTCTGCTTGCCGGAACGCAGCGAGCGCAGCGTCGTCTGCAGCACCGCCAGCGGCGTTTTCAGGCTGTGGGTCAGGTCGGACAGCGTGGTGCGGTACTTGGTGTAACGCTGACGCTCATTGCGCACCAGAATATTGAGGTTGCGCACCAGGCCGCGCAGTTCGCTGGGGGGATTTTCATCCAGCTGCTCGCGTTCGCCGTTTTCCAGATCGCCGACCTGATGGATCAGCGTTTTGATCGGCCGCAGGCTCCAGTAGGCGGCCAGCCACAGCAGCGGCACCACCAGCAGCAGGTTGGCCAGCAGCACGTAGCTGAACCACTCCCACACCACGTCCGAGCGCTGCAGCTCCTGCGGAATGGAGTCGACCACCACGATGGTCAGCGCCGGCAGGCGCGCGGTGGCGGCATAGGTATTGACCGCCACCGAGTGGGTTAACGCATTTTGGTCGGAGGCGTCGTAATCCTTCAGCTGATCCTGCGCCTTGGGGTTATCGCCCAGCACTTCGCTGCTGATGCGGGTGTCGGTGTCGATTTCGTAAAATCCGGCTTCTTTCAGCCATTTTTTGTCGATCAGCCTTTCCAGCTCGGGCATCTGGCGCTGGCTCCACAGCAGGTGGCCGTGCTGATCATAGATAAACACCAGCGTCGGGGAGTTCAGATCGATATCCGGCGGAATGGCGATGGTGAGTTTTTGGTCCTTCCACTGGGCCAGGCTGAAAAACAGATTGCTCTCGCTGCGCAGCAGGCGGAAGGCGGTTTTGTCGAAGCTGACAATATAGCCGACCACCGCCACCAGGCCGTAGGAGAGCGACAGCGCCAGAATGACGCCGGCGGTCGCCATCAGAAAGCGGGCGCGCAGCGAGAACGGTTTTTTATCCCTGTTGAACATAACACTCACTTAATGTCGAAGCGGTATCCCTGGCCGCGCACCGTGGTGATCACCTCCTGCGGGTGTTCAGCCTGGAGCTTTTTACGCAGCCGGCCCATCAGCACGTCGATGGTGTGGCTTTCGCGCAGTTCGGCGTCGGGGTAGAGCTGCAGCATCAGCAGATCTTTGCTCACCACCTTGCCGGCGTTGCGGATCAGCGTTTCGATGATGGTGTATTCAAACGCCGTCAGCTTGATCTGCTGCTCGTTGACGCACAGTTCGCGGCGCGACAGATCGATCTGGAAGGGCGGCAGCACGATCACCTGCGAGGCGAGGCCGCTGTTGCGGCGCATCAGGGCCTGCATACGGGCGATCACCTCTTCCAGGTGGAAAGGCTTGGTGACATAGTCGTCGGCGCCGGCTTCCAGCACCGCCACTTTGTCCTGCCAGCTTTCGCGGGCGGTCAGCACCAGAATCGGCAGTTTGACCTGGTGCGCGCGCCAGCGGCGGATCAGCGCCAGCCCGTCTTCGCCCGGCAGGCCGAGATCGACAATGGCGATATCCGGCGCATGTTCCTGCAGGAAATAGTCCGCTTCCTTGCTGTCTTCCGCCGCGTCGACCTGATGTCCCATCTCGCGCATCTGCACCGAAAGGTGATGACGCAGCAGACCGTTATCTTCAACCACCAGTATTCGCATCGATAATCTCCTGTTTTCGCGCGGGTGCGGCTCCAATCACCCAAATTATATAGGTATCACGCAATTAAGCACGGTTTTCCCGGATTGCGGGAGCGGATTACGGCTTAATTATCGGCAGCGGCCGGTAAACGTTGATTCAACGACGGCAGGGTGAAGTTAAACCAAACTTAAACGGAACGGGGGTGGTGAGGGCGGGGGGATGAAAAAGGCGGCCCGGAGGCCGCCTGGCTGCGCATAAGCGCGGATTATTTCAGCTCGTCCACCATGGTGGTGGCGCGGCCGATATAGTTGGCCGGCGTCATCGCCTTCAGACGGGTTTTCTCCTCTTCCGGCAGCGCCAGGCCGTCGATAAACGCCTGCATGCCGGCGGCGTCCACGCGTTTGCCGCGGGTCAGCTCTTTCAGCTTCTCGTACGGCTTTTCAATGCCGTAGCGGCGCATTACGGTCTGGATCGGCTCGGCCAGCACTTCCCAGTTGTGGTCCAGTTCATCCAGCAGGTGCGCCTGGTTCACTTCCAGCTTGCTGATGCCCTTCAGGGTGGCCTGATAGGCGATCAGCGCATAGCCGATGCCCACGCCCAGGTTGCGCAGCACGGTGGAGTCGGTCAGGTCGCGCTGCCAGCGGGAAACCGGCAGTTTGCTCGCCAGGTGGCCCAGCACGGCGTTGGCCAGGCCCAGGTTGCCTTCGGAGTTTTCGAAGTCAATCGGGTTAACCTTGTGCGGCATGGTGGAGGAGCCGATTTCGCCGGCGATGGTCTTCTGCTTGAAGTGGTTCAGCGCGATGTAGCCCCAGATATCGCGATCGAAGTCGATCAGGATGGTGTTGAAGCGCGCGATGCAGTCGAACAGTTCGGCGATGTAGTCGTGCGGTTCGATCTGGGTGGTGTACGGGTTCCAGGTAATGCCCAGTGAGGTGACGAACTCTTCGCTGAAGCGGTGCCAGTCCACTTCCGGGTAGGCGACGATGTGCGCGTTGTAGTTGCCGACGGCGCCGTTGATTTTACCGAGGATCTCGACGCGCTCCAGCTGGCGGTACTGACGCTCCATGCGGTACGCCACGTTGGCCAGCTCTTTACCGACGGTAGACGGCGTGGCCGGCTGGCCGTGGGTGCGGGACAGCAGCGGGATATCACGGTATTCCTGCGCCAGTTTGGCGATGGCGTCGATGGTCTGACGCCAGTAAGGCAGCACCACGTCCTGACGGGCGGTGCTCAGCATCAGCGCGTGGGACAGGTTATTGATATCCTCGGAGGTACAGGCGAAGTGGATAAATTCGGACACCGCGTGCAGCGCCGGTACTGCCGCCACTTTTTCCTTCAGAAAATATTCGACCGCTTTCACATCGTGGTTGGTGGTGCGCTCGATGGTTTTGATGCGCTGGGCGTCTTCTTCGCTGAATTCTGCCACGATCTTGTCGAGGAAAGCGTTTGCGTCGGCGTCAAAAGCAGGAACTTCCTTGATTTCTGCGCAGGCCGCCATTTTTTGCAGCCAACGTACTTCAACCTGTACGCGGAATTTCAGCAGGCCGAATTCGCTGAAAATGGTGCGCAGTGCGCTGACTTTATCACCGTAGCGTCCGTCAACGGGGGAAACGGCGGTCAGTGAGGATAATTCCATCGGTAGCAACTCCTGGGAAAATTAACAATGAGCAACGATATTTTGCGCCTGCGTGAACAGACGATTACGGGAAAACATTAACTGCAGGCGGCTGCCGCCGACCTGTTGCCACAGCACGGCGGCGCGGATGCCGGCCAGCAGCGTGGCGCGCACCTTGGCCTGCACCTGGCTGTTTTGCAAAATGGCCGGTGAGCCGGTGACCTGAATGCGCGGCCCCAGCGGGCTGACTACGTCGACATAGATGCCCGCCAGTGCGCTGATAATGGTGTCGGATTCCAGCTCGAAGTGCGCCAGCTGGCGCTCCAGCTGTTCAAGGCGTTCGCCGAGGGTATTCATCGCCTGCTTGTTGGCGTTGAGCTTGCGCTCCAGCACCATCAGGCTGATGGTGTAGCGGGTCAGTTCGGCGCCGGGGCCTTTATTGTTGGCGTTCAGTACGCCCATCAGCGTTTCCAGGCCGACTTTCAAATTACGCTCTTCACCGCCGAATACCGCCAGCGTGGAGGCGGGGTTCATCTGCAACAGGCTGCTGAGCGAGGTGTGCAACGCTTCGCGGTCGCATTGCCCTTCGTGCGCCAGCTGCTGAACCAAACGCGCTGACTGGCTGATTCCGGCCATGGCCAACGTGATGTCATAATAATTCTTCGCCACGAATACTCCTGTATACGGTACATGGCTTACGGTGACAGGCTGCGTGGCGGCAAAATGATAACCTCTGCCCGCGCCGGTAACGATAATGATCGTGAATGTTGCGAATGATGCCATAAAACTCTGGCTAAACCCAGCGTGAATAGGTTATTTGACGCGGTGGGTTGGAAGGATAGGGAAGATTTCCATTGTTTGCATGAAAACTAAGCGTTGGAAGGTGTTTTCTGCTGACATTTGACTTGTTTTAGATGAGTAATAGCGCCATCATTACCTCAATTTCCACTCTTTTTGAGGTGAAGTGATGAGAGTTACGCCACCACCTAAACTCAATATTACTGATGTTAATATTGATTCGCCCTCAGCTTTGGTAGATAAATATCACCAAATTACAGATAAATACCTTCATTACGACGAGTTGAGGCATCGAGTCAGGCAGCAGCAAGAACTCGACAGTATGTGGTTTGTCATCAACTTGACACGTACTATTTCACTAAAACGCTTTTCGTTGCTGGCATTAGCTGAAGATGAAAACAAACCCGGCATTAGTACCACTGGGGTAATACAGCGTTCATGTTCAATTGTTGATCGTTTAACTTCTTCGGCGGCGGAAGCCGAGCGCTATGAAGAATTTGATGCTGGCGATTATCTTATGGCTGAGTTAGTTGCTGCGGAATCTATCGCATCCAGTCAGTTGGAAGGGGCGGCAACAACGAGCCGAGTTGCGTTGGAGATGATCAAAGTTGGCAGATTACCGCGGGATGAAAGTGAAAAAATGATCATGGGGAATTACCGCATGATGAATTTTGTTGCTGAACATGCGGGGGATGAGGTCACTCTGGATTATATTCTTGAGTTGCACCGTGTTGCGGTCGTTGGTGTCAATGATGATAACTATGCGCCAGGCCAGTTCCGGCAGGGTGAAGATAATGTTGCGGTTGTTGATTTGGAGGGAAATGTGATTCATACCCCACCGCCAGCAGCGCAGCTCCAGGAACGGCTCACTCGATTGTGTGAATTTATCAACACACCGCATGAAACGTATCAGGGGGAGAAATACTTACACCCGTTGGTTAAGTCGAGCATTATCCATTTTATGATGGGTTATTTGCACCCATTCAGAGATGGTAATGGTCGTTCCGCAAGAGCGTTGTTTTATGCATACATGCTTAAATGCGGTTACACCGCCTTTCGGTATATCTCCATTAGTAAATTGCTCAAAAATGCGCCGGCGCAATATGTGAAGTCCTACCTTTATACGGAAACTGACGGTATGGATTTGACCTATTTTGTTAATTATCAAAGTGAAATTATTGCCCGCGCCGTACAGGAGTATATCGACTATATTCGCAACATCATTCGTACGCGTGAGGAGCTTACTCGCTGGTTCTACCGTTCCGGCCTGTTGACCAAGTTGAACGGACGTCAGCGGGATATTGTTCTGATGGCGATCAGTCAACCTGGTGTATTGTTCTCGGCAAGTGAGATTGCCGAACGGATGGGGGTGGCGGAAAATACGGCAAGGGATGATCTGAAAAAGCTTGCAGAATTAGGGATCATGCGGGTTTTAAAAGAGGGTAAAGGCAAGGTATATACTTCGCCAAAAAGTATTCGTGATTTGAAGAAGTGGCATCAGAAAAAAAATAGCGTCTTGAGTACTCAAGACTGGTAACCAAGGGGCTAGCCCCTTGGTTAATACCGTTTATAATGGCAGGCGCTGTTCGATGATACCGCCGCCCAGGCAGATTTCGCCCTGGTAGAACACCGCCGACTGGCCCGGCGTGACCGCCGCTACCGGCTCGTCGAAGCGCACTTCGATGCGCTGCTCGTCGATCGGGGTGATGGTGCACGGCAGATCCTGCTGGCGGTAGCGGGTTTTCACCGTACAGCGCAGCGGGGCGGTCAGCGGCTGGCGATCGACCCAGTGCAGCTGTTGGGCGATCAGGCCGACCGACATCAGGCGCGGATGGTCGTGGCCCTGAGCGACGATCAGGAGGTTGTTGGCGACGTCTTTGTCGACCACGTACCACGGATCTTCGCTGCTGTCTTTCATACCGCCGATGCCGAGCCCTTTACGCTGACCCAGCGTGTGGTACATCAGCCCCTGATGCTGGCCGATGGTCTGACCGTCGACGGTCACGATCGGGCCGGGCTGCGCCGGCAGGTAGCGGCCGAGGAAGTCGCGGAACTTGCGCTCGCCGATAAAGCAGATGCCGGTGGAGTCTTTTTTCTTGGCGGTGACCAGCTCCAGCTGTTCGGCGATGCGGCGTACCTCCGGCTTTTCCAGCTCGCCGACCGGGAACAGGCTCTGCGCCACCTGCTCGTGGCTCAGGGTATACAGGAAGTAGCTCTGGTCTTTGTTGCCGTCAACGCCGCGCAGCAGGCGGCTCTTGCCGTCAACGTCCTGGCGGCGCACGTAGTGGCCGGTGGCGATATAGTCGGCGCCCAGATCTTCGGCGGCGAACTCCAGGAAGGCTTTAAACTTGATCTCTTTATTGCACAGGATGTCCGGGTTCGGCGTGCGGCCGGCCTTGTACTCTGCCAAAAACAGTTCGAACACGTTGTCCCAGTATTCCGCCGCGAAGTTGACCGTATGCAGCTCAATGCCGAGTTTGTCGCATACCGCCTGAGCGTCGGCCAGATCGGTCGCTGCGGAGCAGTACTCTTCGTCATCGTCTTCTTCCCAGTTCTTCATAAACAGCCCAGCGACCTGGTAGCCCTGTTGCTGTAACAGATAGGCGGTAACGGAAGAGTCGACGCCGCCGGACATACCGACGATTACTTTTTTCTGGCTGTTGTCTGACATGGGGATCTCACGAACTTGAACACGAACCGTGCTGATAAAAAAACAGGCGCAGGATTTTACCACGATGGCGGCCTGCGCGCACGGCACTTATTGTGCTTCAGTACGGCCAGTTAAAACTGCCGATCAGCGAGAGCGGGTAGCGCTCGGGCTGCCGGTAGCAGCGCAGGCTCTCCGCCACCAGCGGCGAGCGCAGGTTGGGGGCGTGCAGAATCTCGTCGGCGCTGAGCCACAGACAGCGGTCGATATCGCTGTCCTGCGGCGCGGTCGGCGCGATCTCCGGCAGTTCGACGACGAAGCAAAAGCGCAGGAACGGCGTGCCGTCCGGCGCGATCCACTGATGCATCTTCAGGAACGACTGCGGCGCGGCGCGGATGCCGGTTTCTTCCCACAGTTCGCGCTCGGCGGCCTGCAGCAGCGTCTCGTCGGCCTCCAGGTGGCCGGCGGGCTGGTTCCACAGCGCCTTATGGTTCACGGTCTCTTCGACGATTAAAAACTTGCCGGCGGCGTGCACCACGTTGGCGACGGTAACGTGCGGTTTGAACATGGCGCCTCCTTACAATGGCCGGTCGATTTTGTTGTAAATCGCGTCCAGCTCGCCGATGCGCTGGCGGTAGCTGTTGCTCAGGCAGTCGACGTCGCCGCCGCACTGTTTACGCGTTGCCAGCCAGCGGCTTTGCTGGTCCTGCATTTCGCCGCGAAAGCCCATGGCGAACAGGCCGCGCAGAAACTGATACTTGGTGGCCATTTCAACGTCTTTATCGCTCAGCGAGCGGCTGGCGCAAATCGCCTGTTCATCCTTGGCGACCGCCTGGCGGCAGTCGAAACTGGCGGCCTGCGCGCCGGCGGCGCACAGCAGCGTGGTTAACAGCAGGGTAGGTAACGTTTTCATGGCGCAACTCTCCGATTGGCTACGGTGAATCCGTGGTTTTCCATTCACCGGGCTGCAAGTCGCCCAATGAAAGATTACCCATACTGTAGCGAATCAGGCGCAGGGTAGGGAACCCGATATGCGCCGTCATGCGACGCACCTGACGATTTCGGCCTTCATACAGCGTGATTTTCAGCCAGCTGGTGGGGATACTTTTGCGCTCGCGGATCGGCGGCGTACGCGGCCACAGCCAGGCGGGTTCCGCCACCCGTTCGACGCCGGCGGGCAGGGTGGGGCCGTCCTTCAGCGTCACGCCGCTGCGCAGCGGCGCCAGATCGCTCTCCTGCGGATCGCCTTCTACCTGGACGTAATAGACTTTGCCGGTGCGTTTGCCCGGCTGGGTGAGCGCCGCCTGCAGTTTACCGTCGTTGGTCAGCACCAGCAGCCCTTCGCTGTCGCGGTCCAGGCGGCCGGCGGCGTAGACGTCGTTAAAGGGAATAAATTCCTTTAGCGTGGCGCGGCCGGCTTCATCGGTGAACTGCGGCAGCACATCGAAGGGCTTGTTGAATAACACCACCCGGCGCGGCCCCGACGCCGCGGGGCGTTTGGCGCTATTCGGTCGGCTGAATCGTTTAACTTGGTGTTTTTTAACAGGGAATTTATTCATATCTATTGTACTTGCGAATGATAGGCGCATTATAACTGAATCCGTTTCGGATTGGCGCGGATTGAATATTCGAGTAGTATTGACACGCATCTTACAAAGCATTAACAAAAATTGCGCTTGAAGGAGAGGTTGATGGAAAGCAAAGTAGTTGTTCCGGCAGAAGGTAAAAAAATTACGGTCGATGCCCAGGGTAAACTGGTTGTTCCGCATAACCCGATCATTCCGTTCATCGAAGGCGACGGTATCGGCGTTGACGTGACCCCTGCCATGATTAATGTGGTTAATGCTGCAGTTGAGAAGGCTTACCACGGCGAGCGTAAAATCTCCTGGATGGAAATCTACACCGGCGAAAAATCTACCCACGTTTACGGGAAAGACGTGTGGCTGCCGGAAGAAACTCTGGACCTGATCCGCGATTACCGCGTTGCCATCAAAGGCCCACTGACCACCCCGGTCGGCGGCGGTATCCGTTCTCTGAACGTTGCCCTGCGTCAGCAGCTGGATCTGTATGTCTGCCTGCGCCCGGTGCGTTACTACCAGGGCACCCCTAGCCCGGTTAAACACCCAGAACTGACCGATATGGTGATCTTCCGCGAAAACGCCGAAGACATCTACGCCGGTATCGAGTGGAAAGCCGGCTCTGCCGAAGCGGATAAAGTGATCAAATTCCTGCGCGACGAGATGGGCGTGCAGAAAATCCGTTTCCCAGAGCAGTGCGGCATCGGCGTGAAGCCATGTTCAGAAGAAGGCACCAAGCGTCTGGTGCGTGCGGCGATCGAATATGCGATCGTCAACGACCGTGACTCTGTGACTCTGGTTCACAAAGGCAACATCATGAAGTTCACCGAAGGTGCCTTCAAAGACTGGGGCTACGAACTGGCGCGCGAAGAGTTCGGCGGCGAACTGATTGACGGCGGCCCGTGGCTGAAAATCAAAAACCCGAACACCGGTAAAGAGATCGTGGTTAAAGACGTGATCGCCGACGCCTTCCTGCAGCAGATCCTGCTGCGTCCGGCGGAGTACGACGTGATCGCCTGTATGAACCTGAACGGCGACTACATCTCTGACGCACTGGCTGCGCAGGTTGGCGGCATCGGCATCGCGCCGGGCGCCAACATCGCGACGAGTGCGCGCTGTTCGAAGCTACCCACGGCACCGCACCAAAATATGCCGGCCAGGACAAAGTGAACCCAGGTTCCGTTATCCTGTCTGCAGAAATGATGCTGCGTCACCTGGGCTGGTTCGAAGCGGCTGACCTGATCGTTAAAGGCATGGAAGGCGCCATTGCCGCCAAGACCGTGACCTATGACTTCGAACGCCTGATGGAAGGCGCTAAGCTGCTGAAATGTTCAGAGTTTGGCGACGCTATCGTCGAACACATGTAATGTGTTGAGCGTTTGATTGAAAACGGAGCCTGAGTGCTCCCGTTTTTTATGCCCATTGCAACGTTATGGGGTCAGTCCGAGATGGCGATAGAACCTCATATTCATCCATAAAATCTATCTTTCTTTACCGATCAATACCCTACAATTCTAAGTAATATCCGAACTTCCCTCCGTTAAAATCTTGCGCTTATACTGTATAAAAAACACAGTATCAAGGCAACATTATGACTCTCTTTTTTCCAACGCCAACCCCGGTAAAACTTGAACTACCGCTGTTCTCTGACAAAGTGCCCGCTGGTTTTCCCAGCCCCGCCGCGGATTACGTCAGCTCGCGCATCGATCTGAACGAATACTGTATCAGCCATCCTAATGCGACATATTTTCTCTATGCGACCGGCGACTCGATGCTTGAGGCGGGGATCACTGAAGGCTCGATGCTGGTTGTCGATCGCAGCATTGCTCCGGCACATGGCGATATCGTTATCGCGAGTATTGCCGGGGAGTTCACGGTAAAGCGTCTTTGTTTGCATCCGCGCGCCCAGTTGGAGCCGATGAATGCAAAGTATGAGCCGATCGTTCTACAGGATGACGGGGATAGCCTGGAGGTGGTGGGGGTTGTCGTGTCTTCGATTACGAGGCTCAAATAATGTACGCGCTTGCGGATGTGAACAGCTTTTACGCGAGCTGCGAAACGCTGTGGCGCCCGGACCTGCGCGGCCGTCCGGTCGTCGTACTCTCAAATAATGACGGCTGCGTGGTGGCCAGAAGCGAAGAGGCAAAGGCTCTCGGCATTAAAATGGGAGTGCCTTACTTCAAGGTTAAGCACCCTTTTGAGCGTGCTGGCGGCATCGCCTTCAGCAGCAATTATGAGCTGTACGCTGATATGTCGATGCGCGTGATGTCTGTACTGGAAGAGATGGCGCCGCGCGTTGAGATTTACTCAATTGATGAGAGCTTTATGGATCTGACCGGCGTGCGTCGCTGCGTTGAACTGGAAAACTTCGGCCGCCAGGTGAGGGCGAGAGTGCTGCGCGATACCGGCCTGACGGTGGGTATCGGCATTGCCCCAACCAAGACGCTGGCAAAATTGGCCAACCATGCGGCGAAAAAGTATCCGGGGACCGGGGGCGTGGTGGATCTGTCCAGTGCCGGACGCCAACGCAAACTGATGGGCTGGTGCCTGTCGCAGAGGTGTGGGGCATCGGCCGGCGGCTAGCGAAAAAGCTGCAGATCATGGGGATCGACACGGCGCTGCAGTTAGCCGATACCAGCACGGCAATGATACGAAAGCATTTTAGCGTGGTGATAGAAAAAACGGTGCGTGAGCTGCGCGGCGAACCGTGCCTGGAGCTTGAAGAATTTGCGCCAACGAAGCAGCAGATCCTCTGCTCGCGTTCGTTTGGCGAGCGCATCACCGAATATGACGATATGCGCCAGGCTATCTGCATGTACGCGACGCGGGCGGCAGAAAAACTCCGTAAGGAGCATCAGTACTGCATGCACATCAGCGCCTGGCTCAAAACCAGTCCGTTCGCCATCAATGAGCAATACTACGGTAATTCGGCAAGTATAAAATTGAGCACGCCAACGCAAGATAGCCGCGACATTATCGCAGCGGCCGTGCGCTGCTTTGACGCTATTTGGCAGCCCGGGCATCGCTATCAAAAAGCGGGCGTTATGCTGCAGAACTTCTTCTGCCATGGCGTTGCACAGCTCGGATTGTTCGATGAGTACCAGCCGAGGCATAACAGTGAGCAACTGATGAGCGTTCTGGATCGGATCAATAATTCCGGGAGAGCCACGTTATGGTTCGCCGGTCAGGGCACGCAACAAGCGTGGTCGATGAAGCGCGAAATGCTGTCGCCGGCGTACACGACGCGAGTGAGCGATTTGCCACGGGCAAGAGTGTGCTAGAGCGAGTGAATATTGGTTATCAAAATCTCTGAAGATGTTTAAAACTCGGTGGGTTAAAAATGGGCGGAATGTGGTTGGCTGGCTGGGTGGAAAGAGAAAAAAATATAATTTAAGTCAAACTATTATTGGTTTTTAGTCTTCGTTGGAGAAGATGGCAACCCGGAAATGGCTTGCTTACGTCTCGGTGACATGCTCTGGTGGAGTGTTAGTGTTGTGAGAGTTAGTGGCGGGATCCCGCCACTAACGTACGCTGTTTGCAATGTTAAGCTCTAGAGTTTAGAAATCCTAGAACTTTTCTCTCGACAAAAATATGAACTAAAATTCCCACAGTGGTACACGTGATGCAGGAAAAAATAACGATAATAGAAAGAGGTATTGATTGAATTATTTCAATCCGCTTCATTATGAATTTTATCACACCGATAGTAAGGAAGTGCGAAAGATATGTTACGTATGATGCATTTCCAATTAACTCAATTGATGTGCTAACAATGGGGTTCTTAGGCCTCCCTGTATTGAATAGGGCAAGGAAGAGAATCAGAGATGGAATTCCAAAATAAATGAAACGACCATTTCCGCGAAACTCACTTATATCATAAGGAAAATTGAATGGTATCGTCAGAATGGACGTTATGGATAACAAAACTAAAAAGTAAGACAGTGGTTTATTTACTCTCAAACCATTTTCACTGTGCATAAATACTGAGCACAGCAATACCCCAAATAAAAACTCAAGAGGAAGTGTTGATAAAAAATATTCTGATATATATTCCCCTTGGTATACTGTGTGAGATATAGACCATAGTGCTAGAGAGACACATATCAATGCTAAGCCATATCTTCTTGGGAAGATCATCGCTATTGCAAATATGAGGTAGAAAACAACTTCATATGATAACGTCCATGCAACCGCAAGAATAAGCGTGACATCTCCATTATCCATTTGTGAGGGGATGAAAAATAACGATGAAAGCAGCAGGCTATTGCTATATTTTAAGCTAAAGAATAACGATGGTATTGCAATAAGGATACCGGTTGTTATTAATGTGAAAATAACATACATGGGATATATTCTGATGGTTCTTTTTTTTAAAGAACTTGCGAATATTTGCCATTCCCCCACCGAAATCATTCCAGTGTGCGTATGTTATTATAAAACCACTTATTATAAAGAATATATCCACCCCAGAGTTTGTTAGAATAACTAGCGGGCTGATGCTGTGGCCAAAAGATAACATTGCTGATGAATGAACAATCAAAACAAGAGAGGCAGCAATGGCCCTAAGTCCTGTGATTCCAAAAAAAAATATTTTTCTTCATTTTTAATATCCATGTTTCCCTCAGCGGGATATTTTTGTTCCAGACTGGCTTCCAGTGGTGTGTAGTTCATAAAAGGTAACCATATTTTTGGTGTGGGATATTAACATTTGTCAGGGTTATGGCAAGCATTAGTAATTATTCATAAGTGAATTTAAATTACCATTTGATTTTAGCGGTTGTCTTATTATCAATCATTGATTGACCAAAACGTTAAAAATAGGGCTATAACAGCACCGTCAAGTGCGTGATCTATGACTTGAAAAGCTTTATGGAAGACGCCAATATGCTTAAATATTAATATTTTGCGCTAAAATAATTAAGTATGTTTAATCTGTTTGGCGTATTAATTCTCTTGTCGTCACACCTTTCACTAAATGTACAAAAAAACGTCACCTTTGCGTTGTCATAGTGTTGTAGGCGCCTCTCTATGATAGATGTGATTGAATATTTATTGTCATTTTTGTAAATGATGTGTGAGGAAACTAACAACATAAGATAGTTGTGGACGTTGCTGTGAAACGCTAAGAATAGTGTTCGACATACAAAGGAGAGAATGAAAATGAAAAAAATTACTACGAATGAACTTCTGGATACTTATGTTTTTACTGGAGAAAAACCTTCGCGTGTAAAATATGAGGTATATGACAACTACAGCGAGTTGACAGCGGATGTGACTGTATATCGTATCGACCCTGTAGGGATAGCGTCTCGTGATATTATTTTATTAGCTACATCTCGAGAACACCCTGATCTTGCTTTTGATGAAGTAAAGAGTCATTTCGAGAAAAAGTATGCCTAATGAGTATTCATACAGTGAGTAAACCCACTATTTGGTGGGTTTTTTACTTTTGCTATTTTTAATGAATTAAAATCGCAGTCTGTGGTGTTGTTACTTTGGATAGATTTTCATCATGCGATCGGTCGTCATTTATTAAAGACCCTTTGTCGGGGACGTCCCTTTTATATATTAATAAGTACATAAATGCCATAACGAATCTTGTTAAACTCACTTCTTTTTACTTGCTGGAAAATAGGAAGGTTTTTGCTCGTCTGGCTCTAGGATTTTTCATACTATCCGCCGTCACGCTGTAAAGCGTTATCTCAATATTTACCTGTTAGGTAACAATATTTTGCTATGGGCGTTGATAGCATATTTTGTTAAGCGCATGCGCCGGAGTGCCTCTACCGTTTGCTGCGGGACTTGTTAAAAAGGGATAAAAAAGTATGCGATTACATTTTAAGAAACGCGTTGCCGTATGTTCAGTTGCCGCTCTGTTGTTCTCCGCCTCTGGCGCATTCGCTGCGCAGACGCCAGGATTTCTGACGCCGGAAACCGCGCCCGACAGCCTGCAGATCTTACCGCCGCCGCCGGCGGAAAACACCACGGCGTTTTTAAACGATAAGGCCGCTTATGAGACGGGCAAAACGTTAAAAGATGCGCAGCGTCAGGCGCTGGCGGCCAGCGATGCGGACTATAAAAATATCTCCGCCGCGTTTTCCGCCGCCTTTGGCGAAGAGATTTCGCCAGAAAAAACCCCGGCTCTCTATGCGCTGCTGCAGGGCGTACTGCAGGACAGTCACGACTATGCGATGAGGGCGGCCAAAGACCACTATATGCGCGTGCGGCCTTTTGTGGTGTACAAGGACAGCACCTGTACGCCGGAAAAGGATAAGTCTATGGCAAAAACGGGCTCCTATCCTTCCGGGCACGCCTCGTTTGGCTGGGCGACGGCACTGGTGCTGACGGAGATTAACCCGGCGCGTGAAACCGAGATCCTGAAACGGGGTTATGACTTTGGTCAGAGCCGCGTGGTGTGCGGCGCCCACTGGCAAAGCGATGTGGATAACGGACGTTTGATGGGGGCCGCGGTGGTAGCCGCGCTGCACGGCAATCAAGGCTTTAACGATGCGTTGGCCAAAGCCAAGGCGGAGTTTGCCAAGCGGTAAACAGGTAGAAAACCTCCTCTGATTTCAGGGGGAGGTTAAATTAAATACCAACCACACGATCCCCTGCCACGGCAGCGCTCCACAGCCAGATAAACCCTTCCGTCGTTTATTTATTCGCCACCTTTGGCTATACCCTATTTATCACGGTCCATCGAGATGGCTATGGGCCTGCATACCATAAACGATGTTGTGACAGAAGATGGTGCAGGATAAACCGGCGATGAACGATGCCGCCGGATGGTAAATATCAAGAGGATAGGGTTATGAATAACAACAGGCTGACCGCCGCATATCTGCCTGAAAAGGCGGCCGTGCAGGAGGATTGGGATGTGTTATTACCTTTGGTGCCGAACATTATCACCGGCACGGCAGGGGACGATTTGTTGAATGGCACTATCGGCAAGGATCTGGTCTTTGGCTATACGGGTAACGATACCATCAAGCTGAATACCGAGGGCAATAATGCCGACATTGTGTTTGCCGGCAGCGGTGAGGATACGATTTACACCGGCAGCGGCGCGGTGATTTTTGCCGGTGATGATAACGATGCGGCTTATATTACCAACAACAGTTTTGTCGATCTGGGGGCCGGTGACGACGTTCTGCAAAGTGAACGTTTTACCGATGGCCATAATATTATTCTGGGCGGTGATGGTAATGACACCATCAGCACGCTCCATCCGGTTGACCTCAACAATCCGCCGGATGGCGTCAGCGTCGTGCCGGTCAACGATGTTATTTATGGCGGTGAGGGCGACGATCGCATCGATGTCATGGGGCAGAACTTCCGGGTGAAGGGGGACGCCGGCAACGATGATATTATGGTTCGCCTGATGCTGTTGGCGCCGAGTGATAACGGCAAAATTGACGGCGGCGACGGTGACGATTTTATCTTTATTGCCAATAATGACGCGTATCAGGTGGTTGGTCAGGAAGGAACGCATTTTGAGATTGACGGCGGCGCCGGGAACGACATGATTATTTCCTCGTCAATGGGCGGTGATACGCTGACCGGCGGTGAAGGTAACGACACCTTCTTTTATGAATGGGAGCTGGTAAGCTCAGCTGACGACCCCGATGTGATTACCGATTTCACCTTCAATGACCAGGAACAGGACAAAATAGATTTATCAAAGATGGACGATCTCTGCGCCTATGACTATGACGGCAAGCCCTCAAATCTGACGTTTATTGGCTATAACGAATTTAGTCGTCATGGTTCAGAAGTACGGTTGGTTCATACCGAAGAGGGGACTAACGTTGAGGTTATTCCGGGCACCTCTTTCTACGATCCGGTGATTATCCAGTTAGCCGGTGTGACACAGGAGCTGACGCAAGAGGCGTTTATTCTTTGATGCACCTATGCCGCTTCGCGATTTGAGGCCGTCGCCGGCAGCGGATAACGTTTAGATGAGAAACAGCCCGCGGTAAGCGGGCTGTTGTTAATTTGTATCAGTGATTTATTGGGCGCAATAAATACGGGCTTCGCGCGGAGTGTAGATGCCGAAGGTCACGACGCCCAGCAGGATATTCGGGAAGGTTTGCTGCACTTCGGTGCGCACCACTTTATCTGCGCCACCGCACACTGCTGCGGCATCAATGGTTTTCTTCTGGCCAATGCCGGAGACAAAGAAGTGGTGTGTGGTGGTCTGCTTAGGCGCGGCGACCGTTTGGTTTTTCATCGTGAACGTCTGCTGTGCACAGCCGGTAACCGTCATGGCGAGTACTACGGCGGCGAGTAATTTTTTCATTATTTTCAATTCCTTTTTAATCAATCAATATAAAGCGCGGGGATAATGCCACGATTACAGAAATTTACAAGTGTGGGTGACAATAAATAGCGTGCTAAGCGAGGAGGCTCGCGCGACAGAGAGCGGCAACGTAGGGTTGCGCCAACAACCCTTTTTTTAGCACTATGCGTAACTTATTGATATCTAATGGGCGTCTGAGCAGGCGTAAAAAAAGGGTATCGGCGGCTGAAAAGGGGAAAAAGCTTTAATTATTAAGCCGCTGGCCTTAAACTCTAACAGTTCACTGCCGTACAGGCAGCTTAGAAAGTTTGCGACAAACCGGTGTCACCGGAGAAATGGTTCACTGCCGTACAGGCAGCTTAGAAAAACATGTCGAACATCCTCACCGGCAAAAACGAGTTCACTGCCGTACAGGCAGCTTAGAAAATCGGCTAAATCTTTCCGATGCGGATAAATCGGTTCACTGCCGTACAGGCAGCTTAGAAAACCACGCTTCAGCCGATCAGGCCACTTTGATGGTTCACTGCCGTACAGGCAGCTTAGAAATTTTTTTGTCAGCATCAGAAACAGCGCTTTACGTTCACTGCCGTACAGGCAGTTTAGAAAAAAACACTATATTTTCGTGACCATCTTTATATTCGCGACCTTATTGATGGTATAGGGTATTTTTATTGAAAATATTAGGTTTTTATGGAGTTAGGATGAAATATGGAAATGTTAAATAGACTATCCGCTATTCTAAGTTTACCGTTAACCCTGCTGTGCGTGTCGTTCTCATCACTGAAGATTATGGGAGCAAACAACTCACTGATGGATGTTTTCCTGTCGGTGATTGTTCTGCTGGGCTTTCTTAATTTATTTCGGCTGATGGGGCGGTGTATCGTTTGGTTTAACGGAAACGATAAACGGTCAGATTAAATAAATCGCGCCTTTGACCATTCCGGCAAGCCGCATAAACAACGGGAACCCTGGGGTTCCCGTCGTCGATTAACCATCATGCCGCAAAAGCGTCAGCGCCGCTCACGGCGGCCGGGCTGTCCGCCGTGGCCAGCGTATCCTCCAATACTTCAAACAGGCGGTCGATCTCCTCGCGGGTGTTGTAATGCATCATGCCGATGCGCAGCACGCCGCCGTGCTCCTGTAGGTTGAGCTGCCGTATCAGACCTTGCGCGTAAAAATGTCCGCTGCCGGCGCAGATATTGTGCTGACCTAACAGCATGGCAATCTGCTCCGGCGAGAAGTCGGTAAAGGTTAAGGCAAAGGTCGGCGTGCGGCGCGTGCTGTCCGCGTCGGGATGGCCGTAAAGCCGGACGCCGTCCAGCTGCCGCAGGCGCTGCAGAAAATAGCGGCACAGATCTTCTTCATGCCGGTGGTAGGCGGCGAAACTCTCCTCCAGGCGCTGCCTGAGCGGTGCGTCCGGCTTGCCCACTGCGCCAGATAGTCAATGGCGGCAGTGACGCCGGCCAGCCCCTCAAAGCTTTGGGTGCCGGTTTCAAAGCGTCCCGGGCCGCTATCGGTCGCCGGCTCTACCTTATACGGGCGCAGACGCTGTAACCACTGCGGGGCGATATAGGCCATGCCGATATGCGGGCCGAAAAACTTATAGGCGGAGCAGACCAGGAAGTCGCAGCCCAGCGCCTGGACGTCGATCAGGTTATGCGGCGCATAGTGCACGGCGTCGACGTAGACCTGCGCGCCGACCCGCCGCGCGGCGGCGGTAATGGCCCGGATATCCACCACGCTGCCGGTCACGTTGGAGGCATGCGTCACCGCAATCAGCCGGGTTTTGTCGGTGATCTGCGCGCACAGCCGCTCGGTGTCCAGCGAGCAGTCCTCCGGACGCAGCGGAATATGATGCACGATGGCCTGCTTATCCTCCGCCGCCTGTTGCCAGCTGGAGACATTGGCGTAGTGGTCCAGCGCGGTGACGATAATCTCATCACCGGGCTGCCAGTCCCGGCTGATGATGCGGCTCAGGTGGAAGGTCAGCGACGTCATATTCATGCCGAAGACGATATTATCGGGTGCAGGGGCGTTTAACAGCGCGCGTACCGACTCGCGCGCGTTATGCATCACCTGTTCCGTCACCTTGCTGGAAAAGTAGTGTCCGCCCAGGTTGGCGTTATAGCTGCCGAGGTAGCCGGTCATGTTGTCCAACACGCCGCGGGAAACCTGGGAACCGCCGGGGCCGTCGAAAAATATCACCGGCTTATCCTGGTAGTGCTGCGACAGCGCGCCGAATTGCGCGCGGGCGCGCTCGGGGGTAAACGTCATGCCTGTTCTCTCCGTGCGGTCAGGATCAATAGATCCAGGTGTCCTTCTTCTTCCGGCGCCACGGCGGTGATCGGCGTGAAGTAGTGCCATAGCTTATTGTCCGCCAACAGCACGGTTTCACTGTCCGCCAGTACGCGCCTAAAGAACGGCATGCTGCGGTTATCGTCGTACAGCATGACTTCGCCGCCGACAATATTGTGCCGGTTGATGGAGGCCATGGCGATATGCTCGAAGCCATCCTGATGGATACCTTCCGGCGCCACCGGGGTTTCATTGTAAATCGCCACCACGCGCATCTGATGGATCTCTATTTTGGCGCCGTCGGGCAGGTCGTTGACTTCGGCAAACAGGGCGCACATCTCCGCCATGCCTTCGCTTTGCAATACGGCGCTGTCAATCGGCTCGAAGTGGCGCACCACGTTGCCCTGAAAGTGGTTGAACTCGTCCGACTGTACGAAGTCACGTTGCCCGATATCCTCAATCTGATTATTACGGAAGGTAATAACGGAATAACGGCGCAAGCGGTATTTACCATCCGCATGCTGGGTGTGGGGTAAAGCGGAAAACGACGGCATTAATTGCTGCGTAGCTTGACGGCTAAGGCTAGTCATACTTACTACATTCTCGTGTCCAGGTAACATAATCACCTCAAATATCAAATAATACTGACGTTATAGGGAGGAATTCCGATTAAATTGTAGACGACCCTGTGGCGATATCAATTTTGCGCCGATGCGACGGATTAGGGCTGGGCAGCGAAGGGGGCGGAAACTGTAAACCAGGATGAACGAGGCAGATATGGCACGGCGTTAAACGCCAGCCGCAGCGACGCTGAAGGTCGCAGCAGCGCTGGCGTTATGATGCAATCACGGGGGAAACGGCAGTGAGACTGGGGTGATCAGGCGCGGAGTTTTCTGCGCCAGATTTTCCACAGAGAAATGCCGGCGACGGCGACAATCGCCACCAGGTTAAGCACGATGGCGACCGGTAAATATGTCAGATAGTCCAGTGAGTCCATTGCTTATCTCCGAGAAAAAAAGGCCCGCAGGCCTTGTTAATCAGGCGTAATCGCCGTTACTTGCGCCCAAGCAGGTAACCAAAAACGATGCCGACGGCGGCGGCAACCGCCACGCCGGCCAGCGGGTTTGATTCCACCCGGTGTCTGACCACGTCAGCGCCGTCGCGGACCGCATAACTGGCCTGCGAGGCATATTTACGGGCCGCACCTTTTATCTCATGCTCTGGTGAACCCGTGGCTTCACCAAACGCTTCTTGCGCAGCACCGGCAACTTCTTTCGCTTTATCTTCAGCTTTACCAAACATATTTCGCTCCTTGTGATTGTAGGCCCAACACTGAGAATAGCAGAGCGTGTAAAGATTGCTCGCCGGCGAATAGCGATGGGATAAGGCGGATGGCGGGGGCGGCGGAAACGGGCGCGGCGCCGTGGCGCACGGGAATCGGGAGGAGAGGAGCGGTAGCGGAAAAGAAAAAAGCCCTTCAAATGAAGGGCAAAAATACAACAACACCAGGGAAAAGGTAATTAGATTACCTTCAAAAATTATAGGTTTTTTGAGACATGAGTTTCAATAATTTAATTGATGCATAAATTCATCATGGTGATGCATTGGTGCTTCACTGAGATTTATTTATATAGGTTGGTCGATGAATGAAATCAGACCGGGAATGGCCCATGGCCCGCAGACGGCCCGGCAGATACCGGGCCGGCGAAACTAGTGCGGTTTATTAAAAGAGAGCGTCGACAATAGCGGCATCTCCGCAGGTTGCGCGTCGCACAGCGCGCTTTGGTCCAGTGGGGAATAAATGCGTGACAGTGACGTTTGCGCGTCCTGGAGGTTGTTATAGAGATGAAAAACGTTAAAAAAGAGGGACAGCATCAGCAGCAGTCCAACCAGCAGCGCAGAGTAAAAGAGCTTCTTTTTGATTTTTTTCCTGGCGCGTCCGGCGGAGGCCGGCGCTTTGTCCGGCGTCGGCTGCATGGGCGGCTGTAGATTGATCTCTTCTATCTGAATGGCATGGGAGATCCTCAGCCCAACTTTAGGGATAGTTTTCAATAATGTTTTTATCAATGCCCATGTTTTTGATAATGCGACGCAATGTACTCAGGCATTGATTGAGATTATTATTACTGGCCTGCAGTCCGTATTCATCCCAGACCTTTTCCAGAATGGTATCCCGCTCAACGATATTCCCTCTGTTTTTGATCAACAGAGTAAACAGCCTGGCGGCGGCGCTGGAAATGGCGACGACGTTATCCGTCTGATTATGTCGGTAAAGTCCTGTATCTTCAGGACTAAAGATCACGCTCTCTTCAATGCGATAAATCACTTGACTCATCTCATGGGTTCTCCGGGAAAACTTATTGGAATTATGATAGGAATAATCTTATTGGATTTCTTTTTACTGTTTCTTGATCGGGAGCAAAGACGCAATGGCTAATTTAGCATGAGAAAATAAGTCATATGATTCAGCTGGTGATTATAACTCTCGGTGTTAATAACTAAATTATTATAAAATCAGCGATAGTTTTTTTATGCAGGTATTTACCGTGCGCCGGCCGGGCGATAAACAGGAATGCCGGGTAGGGCTGGCCTACACTTAAGCTATCGGCATGGCATGCTGAAACACCGGGGCTGGAGGGCCGCTGCGGTTTGTCAGGGCAATGCGGAGGGCAGACAATCATGGCATATCAACATATTGTGGTAGCAACGGACCTGGGAGAAAACGCGGCGCAGTTGCTGCAAAAGGGCGCCGAGCTGGCCAGCGCGCTACAGGCCAAACTCTCTCTGATCTATATCGATATCCACCACACCGGCTATTACGCCGAGCTGGGGATTGGCGCTTATAACTACACCGACAAAAAATTCTCCGAACGGGCGGCGAGCATCCTGGCGTCGTTCAAAAACCAGTCGCCGCATCCTATTGCGGAGGTGGTGATTGGCCGCGGTGAATTAAGCGAGGAATTAAACAACGCGGCGCAGGAGAAGGGATTTGACCTGATTATTTTCGGCCACCATCACGATCTCTGGAGCCGTTTATTTTCCGCCACGCGTCAGGCGATCAACAACCTGCAGATCGACGTATTGGTTATCCCCATCGAGGACTGATTACCATCACCGCCGCGGGCAGCATACGCCGGCGGTGATGTCATTTATTCCCGCCAGGTAACTACATGCCGGCTTTTAATTTCCCCCTGGGATAATAACCGCTTGCCGACAGGCCGTGACCAAATAAGCGCTTTTGTTTAGCGAGATCATAGAAAATCACGCTTACCTCTTTTGGGTTATAAAAGCGCACGTTTTGTCTTTCCTGCGGCGAAGTACGGAATTACCCTGTGATTGATTATTAATTTTTATGATTAATACAAAATAATTCACACGGAGGAGGTTCTATGCGTTTTGATGACAAAGTAGTGATCATTACCGGGGCGGGAAACGGCATGGGGGAAGCGGCGGCGCGCCGTTTTGCTGCGGAAGGCGCAACGGTGGTGCTGGCGGACTGGGCCAAGGAGGCGGTGGATGCGGTGGCGGCCTCGCTGCCGGCCGGCAAGGCTCATGCGGTGCATATCGATGTCTCCGACGCCGACGCGGTAGAAACCATGATGAATGAGATCGCCGCGCGCTTCGGCCATATCGACGTGCTGTTGAATAACGCCGGGGTGCATGTTGCCGGCAGCGTGCTGGAGACCAGCGTCGCCGACTGGCGGCGCATCGCCGGGGTGGATATCGACGGCGTGGTGTTCTGCTCCAAATTCGCGCTGCCTTATCTGCTGAAAAGCAAAGGCTGCATCGTCAATACCGCGTCGGTTTCCGGCCTGGGCGGCGACTGGGGCGCGGCTTACTATTGCGCGGCGAAGGGGGCGGTGGTCAACCTGACGCGCGCCATGGCGCTGGACCACGGCGGCGACGGCGTGCGGGTGAATGCCGTGTGCCCGAGCCTGGTGAAAACCAATATGACCAATGGCTGGCCGCAGGAGATCCGCGATAAGTTTAATGAGCGCATCGCGCTGGGACGCGCGGCGGAGCCGGAAGAAGTGGCGGCGGTGATGGCGTTTCTCGCCAGCGAGGACGCCAGCTTTATCAACGGCGCCAACATCCCGGTGGACGGCGGGGCGACCGCCTCCGACGGCCAGCCGAAAATCGTCTGATTGGTTATCATGGCCCGGCTTGCCGGGCCTGTTGTGGTTAAACGCCGATCCGATCGCGCAGCGTGTAATAGGCCGCGCCGATGGCGGTAAACGGAATCTGCAGGTTGCGGCCGCCGAAAAACGGCAGGTGCGGCAGCTTGGCAAAGGCGTCGAAACGTTCCGCATCGCCGCGCAGCAGCTCGGCGATCAGCTTGCCCGCCAGATGGGTGCAGGTCACGCCGTGGCCGCTGTAGCCCTGCATGTAATAGACGTTATTCTCCAGACGGCCGAACTGCGGCATACGCGACAGCGTCAGCAGGAAGTTGCCGGTCCAGCGGTAGTCGATGCGCACCCCTTTCAGCTGCGGGAAGGTTTTCAGCAGTTTGGGGCGGATCAGGTTGTCGATATCGTCCGGATCGCGCGCGCCGTAGACTACGCCGCCGCCGTACAGCAGTCGGTGGTCGGCGGTGATGCGGTAATAATCCAGCAGATAGTTACAGTCTTCCACGCAGTAATTGCGCGGGATCAGCGACTGGGCCACCTCCGGCGCCAGCGGCTCGGTGGCGACCACCTGGGTGCCGCAGGGCATACTGCGCTTGGCCAGCCGCGGCTCCAGCTTGTCGCCGAGGTAGGCGTTGCCGGCGACGATCACATAGCGGGCGCTGACCTGGCCGTGGGCGGTGCTGACCCGCGCCGGATCGCCGTGGCGAATATCGGTGACCGCCGACTGTTCAAAGATCCGTCCGCCCTGCAGGCGGATGGCTTCTGCTTCGCCGAGCGCCAGGTTCAGCGGGTGGATATGTCCGCCGCTGTGGTCGAGCAGGGCGCCGACGTAACGATCGCTGGCCACCTCCTGGCGGATGCGGTCGGCGTCCAGCAGCTCCAGCTGATTATTGCCGTAGCGCTCCCAGTGGCCTTTCTGTTCGATCAGCGTGTGATACTGCTTATTGTTCAGCGCGGCGAAAATGCCGCCGGGGCGGTAATCGCACTCGATGGCGTAGCGTTTGATGCGGCTGCGGATAATCTCCGCCCCTTCAAACATCATGCTGCCGAGCAGGCGGGCGCTGTCGGCGCCGTAACGCTGTTCAATCACGTCGATATCGCGGCTGTAGGAGTTGACCAGTTGACCGCCGTTGCGGCCGCTGGCGCCGAAACCGATGCGCGCGGATTCCAGCACCACCACGTCATAGCCGGCTTCCACCAGAAACAGCGCCGAAGAGAGGCCGGTATAGCCGCCGCCGACGATGCAGACGTCGCACTCGATGGACTCATTCAGCTGTGGATAGGGCTGGTGCGGGTTGGCGCTGGCCGCATAGTAGCTTTTTACATGTTCAGTCATCGTGTTAATCCTTATTCCAGCGAAATCCAGGTGGTTTTCAGTTCGGTAAATTTATCCAGCGCGTGAAGCGATTTGTCGCGGCCGTTGCCGCTCTGCTTATAGCCGCCGAAGGGCACCGTCATATCACCGTCGTTGTAGTTGTTGATAAACACCGAGCCGGCGCGCAGCTGACGCGCCAGGCGGTGCGCGCGCGACAGGTCGCGGGTCCACAGCGCGGCGCCGAGGCCGTAATCGCTGTCGTTGGCCAGCGCAATGGCCTGCTGCTCGCCGTTGAACGGGGTGACGGCCAGCACCGGGCCGAAGATCTCCTCACGCGCCACCTGCATGGCGTTATCCACCCGGGTCAGCACGGTCGGGCCAAGGTAGGCGTCGTGCGGGCCGCTGCCGCGCCCGTCAAGAAACAGCGTTGCCCCTGTTCGATCCCGTTGTCGATAAAGCCGGCAACCTTGGCGCTGTGCCCGCGGTCAATCAGCGTGCCCATCTGCGTGTCGGGATCCAGCGGATTGCCGGGCGTAAAGGCGGCGGCGTGTTTGCGCAGCGCCTGCAGGAAGGTCTGCTGGATGCTCTCTTCCACCAGCAGGCGCGTGCCGGCGATGCAGACCTGCCCCTGGTTGTAGAAAATGCCGGCCGCGGCGGCTTGCGCCGCTTTATCAATATCCGGGCAGTCGGCGAAAATGATATTGGCGCTTTTGCCGCCGGCCTCCAGCCAGACGCGCTTCATATTGGATTCGCCGGCGTAGACCATCAGCTGTTTGGCCACCTGCGTCGAGCCGGTAAAGGTCAGGGCATCAACATCGTGATGCAGCGCCAGCGCCTTGCCGGCGTCATGGCCGAAGCCGCTGACGATATTGAGTACGCCGTCCGGCAGCCCGGCCTGCTGCGCCAGCCGGCCGAGGTAAATCGCACTCAGCGGCGATTTTTCCGACGGTTTCAGCACCACGCTGTTGCCCGTTGCCAGCGCCGGGCCGAGCTTCCAGCAGGCCAGCAGCAGCGGGAAGTTCCACGGCGTGATGGCGCCGACGACGCCGACCGGCTCACGCTCGATCAGCGCCAGGGCATCGGCGCCCGTCGGGGCGATCTCGCCGTATACCTTATCAATGGCTTCGGCGTACCAGCGCAGGCAGCGGGCGGCGCCCGGAATATCATCCCGCAGGCTGTGGCGAATGGGCTTGCCGGTGTCCAGCGTTTCCAGCAGCGCCAGCGTTTCCGCATGCAGTTCTATCTGCTCCGCCAGCGCCAGCAGCACGGCTTTGCGCCGGGACGGGGCGGCGCGCGACCAGTCGCCACGCTCAAAGGCGGCGCGCGCGGCGCTGACCGCCAGCTCGATATCGGCGTCGCCGGCGCGGGCCACCTGCGTCAGCTCGCGCTGCCCGGCAGGATCTTCCACCGCAAAGGTGCCTCCCTCAGCGGCCGGCTGATAGCGGCCATTAATAAACAGTCGGTTCTCAATAGTCAGGGCCTGCGCCCGTTGTTGCCAGTACTGCAAGTGGTGGAAATCCATACCTTGCTCCGTTAATCAGAATGTCGTCGGCGTATGCGCGCTGACGATGCGGCAAATGCGCGTCGAGGTGTTGCTGAAACTGTGGGGAATGCCGGTGTTAATGGCGTAGCTCTGGCCGGCGGTCAGGTAGTAGTTCTGGCCGTTGACCTGCAGCACCACGTCGCCTTCCAGCAGCGTGCCGATCTCTTCCCCCTGGTGTTTAATGCGTTCGCCGGTGGTGGTGCCCGGCTCGTAGGTCTCTATCATCATCGCCAGCGTGCGGTTGGGGTCGCCGTTATGGATCAGTTTCATCGAGACGCCCTGGCTGCCGATTTCAATCAGATTTTCCTGCTCGATCACAATCTGCGGTTCAGCCGGTTTTTCCGGTTCGGCAAAAAATGCCGACAGCGACAGGCCGTATACCGTCAGCAGCTTCTGCAGCGTGCTGATGGCCGGACTGACCTTGTCCTGTTCGATGGTGCTGATCGCGCTGTGCGTCAGTCCGGACAGTTCCGCCACCCGGCGCTGCGACAGGCCGAGCTGCTGACGGATTTGCGACAGCCGTTTTCCCGGCGCCAGACTGATTTCGCTCATGGGCGTGGTTCCTTGTGATACTCCCGGCAGGCGTTGATAAAACCGGCAAACAGCAGGCGCGACAGCGCGTATTCGTCGCTGTTCCACTCCGGATGCCACTGCACCCCCAGCGCGAACGGCTGGTCGCGGATGCTGATCGCCTCGACCAGCCCGTCGGCGGCGTGCGCTTCGACGCGCACGCTGGGGCCGAGGGTTTTGGCGCCCTGGCCGTGCAGCGAGTTGACCCAGAAGCGGTTGCAGTCCGGGATCAGCTGCGGCAGCATCCCGCCTTCGCGCACGATGACTTCATGGGCGGGGGCGTACTGTTGCTCCAGCGGCAGGTCGTGGTCTTCGCGGTGTTCCTGCAGTTCCGGCAGCTCATACAGACGGCGATGCAGCGTGCCGCCGGTGGCCACCACCATTTCCTGCATGCCGCGGCAGATGGCGAAAAGGGGAATGCGTCTGTCGAGCGCCAGACGAATCAACGCCAGGCTCAAGGCGTCACGTCCGGGGTCGGCATCAGGCTCATCGCCGTTTTCACCATAAAGGTGCGGTTGCACATTACTGGGGCTGCCCGGCAGCATAATGCCGTCGAGGCGCGGCAGCAGATCCGCCAGAATCTCCGGCTCCGCCAGCGCGTGCGGCAGGGCGACCGGCAGACCGCCGGCGGCCAATACCGCATTCAGGTACTTTTCTTGCAAGGTCTGCGTGGGATGCTGCTTTATCCTGTGGCGACACATCACCACGCCGATGACTGGTCTGTTAAATATATTGCCCATTATTTTCCCCTTGGCCTGTTCGAAATTATGAACGAGATGGCGTAAAAATGGCCTTTTTGTTCAATATTAACTAAATCTAGCAGTGGGGTGGACAATATTCAAACCATAATTAACACTTGAAAAACATTTTTGTTGCATCTATGTTTCATTGAGTGGAAATTATATTGAGCAGTACGGTCGTAATCATCGATAGCAATCTCAACAACGGCGGGTGACTCATGCAGACCAATATCGTAACAGTGGAAAACTTTGTGCAGCACAACGAAGAACGGCGAAGTACCACCTTCCAGCGGGAGGTGAATCACTATCTGGAACGTTATCCTTTAACCCAGCATATTGATGTCCTGCTGACCGACCTGAACGGCGGCTTCCGTGGTAAACGCATTCCGGTGGCGGGCCTGAACAAGCTGGAGAAGGGCTGCTATTTCCCGGCTTCGGTGTTCGCCATGGATATTCTGGGCAATGTGGTGGAAGAGAGCGGGCTGGGGCAGGAGCTGGGCGAGCCGGATCGGGTCTGCGTGCCGGTGCCGGGCAC
The DNA here is from genome assembly GCA_901472405.1 of Serratia rubidaea. Classification (GTDB taxonomy): domain Bacteria; phylum Pseudomonadota; class Gammaproteobacteria; order Enterobacterales; family Enterobacteriaceae; genus Serratia_B; species Serratia_B rubidaea. Next base: position 2,020,111 of record LR590463.1, read on the forward strand.
GCTGACGCCCTCCGCCAGCGACCCGGAGTATATCGCCCAGGTGCAGCTCACCATGCTGGATGAAGATGGCACTCCCTTTGACGTTGAACCACGCAATGTGCTGAACCGGATTTGGCAGCGCTTGCGGCAGCGCGGGTTGTCGCCCGTGGTAGCGGTAGAGTTGGAGTTCTATCTCATCGATCGCCAGCGCGATGCGGAAGGCTATCTGCAGCCGCCGTGCGCGCCGGGCACCCAGGAGCGCAACACCCAGAGCCAGGTGTATTCGGTGGATAACCTGAACCACTTTGCCGACGTGCTGAGTGAGATCGATGAGCTGGCGCGGCTGCAGGGCATTCCGGCGGACGGCGCGGTGGCGGAAGCCTCGCCCGGTCAGTTTGAGGTGAATCTGCATCATACCGGCGACGTCCTGCAGGCCTGCGACCATGCGCTGGCGCTCAAGCGCCTGATCCGCACGGTGGCGGAAAAGCATGAGATGCAGGCCACCTTTATGGCCAAGCCCTATGAAGAACACGCCGGCAGCGGCATGCATATCCATATCAGCATGCTGGATGCCGACGGCGAGAACGTGTTTGCCGATGAGCAGGGCGAAGATTCCGCGCTGCTGAAGCAGGCGCTGGCGGGGATGATCGCGCTGATGCCGTCCTCGATGGCGCTGCTGGCGCCGAACGTTAACGCCTATCGCCGTTTCCAGCCGGGCATGTACGTGCCGACCCAGGCATCCTGGGGGCATAACAACCGCACCGTGGCGCTGCGCATTCCCTGCGGCGACCGCGACAGCCACCGGGTGGAATACCGCGTGGCCGGCGCGGACGCCAACCCGTATCTGGTGATGGCGGCGCTGCTGGCGGGGATTGTATACGGCCTGGAAAACCCGCTGCCGCTGCCTGAACCGGTTACCGGCAACGGCCTTGAGCAGGAAGGGCTGCCGTTCCCGATCCGCCAGAGCGACGCCCTCAGCGCCTTTGCCCAACAGCCGCTGTGGAAAACGCTGCTGGGCGAGCGCTTCAGCCATGTGTATCTGGCCTGTAAAAACGATGAGCTGCTGCAGTTTGAGCGTCTGATCACCGAAACCGAGATTGAGTGGATGCTGAAAAACGCCTGATCCGCCCAATGTCACGCACCGCGCGCGTCTGGCGCATTTCGCCGGCTCTCCTGTGGCCGGCGAGGCCGCGCGCCCGGTACTATTCCTAATCAGGCGTACAGGACGCCGACGAGGAACGACCCATGACGGCAGAGGCCATCGACTGTAACGGCGCGGGCAAACCGCAACTGCGTAAATCGCTGAAGCTATGGCAAGTGGTAATGATGGGGCTGGCATATCTGACGCCGATGACGGTGTTTGATACCTTTGGCATTGTGTCCGGCGTTACCGACGGCCACGTGCCGGCGTCGTATCTGTTTGCGCTGGCCGGGGTGCTGTTTACCGCCATCAGCTACGGCAAGCTGGTGCGCCAGTTTCCCACCGCCGGTTCGGCCTACACCTACGCGCAAAAGGCGATCAACCCGCACGTCGGCTTTCTGGTCGGCTGGTCGTCGCTGCTGGACTATCTGTTCCTGCCGATGATTAACACCCTGTTGGCGAAAATCTACCTGACCGCGCTGTTCCCGGAAGTCCCTCCGTGGGTATGGGTGGTCGGCTTTGTAGTGATCATGACCACCATCAACCTGAAAAGCGTCAATATCGTGGCGAACTTTAATACGCTGTTTGTCCTGGCGCAGGTGATGATCATCGTGGTGTTTATTGTGCTGGTGGTGCACGGGCTGCATAAGGGGGAAGGGGTCGGCACCGTCTGGAGTCTGCAGCCCTTTATCAGCGAAAATGCGCACCTGCTGCCGATTATTACCGGCGCCACCATCCTCTGCTTTTCATTCCTGGGCTTTGATGCGGTCACCACCCTGAGCGAAGAGACGCCCGATGCCGCCCGGGTGATCCCGCGCGCCATTTTCCTTACCGCGCTGTACGGCGGCGTAATCTTTATCAGCGTATCGTTCTTTATCCAGCTGTTCTTCCCCACCATCGAGCGCTTTAAGGAGCCGGATGCGGCGCTGCCGGAAATTGCGCTGTACGTGGGCGGCAAGCTGTTCCAGTCGATTTTTCTCTGCACCACCTTTATCAACACCCTGGCCTCCGGGCTGGCGTCGCACGCCAGCGTTTCGCGTCTGCTGTATGTGATGGGGCGCGACAACGTCTTCCCGGAAAAGCTGTTTGGCTATGTGCACCCGAAATGGCGCACCCCGGCGTTGAATGTGCTGATGGTCGGCGCGGTGGCGCTTTCCGCGCTGTCGTTCGACCTGGTCACCGCCACCGCGCTGATCAACTTCGGCGCGCTGGTGGCCTTCACCTTCGTCAACCTGTCGGTGATCAGCCACTTCTTTATCCGCGAAGGGCGTAACAAAACCTGGAAAGACCGCTTCCAGTTTCTGTTCCTGCCGCTGGTGGGGGCGCTGACCGTCGGCGTGCTGTGGCTGAACCTGGAGAAAAGCTCGCTGACCATGGGCTGTGCTGGGCCGGCATGGGCGTGGTGTATCTGGCCTATCTGACCCGACGCTTCCGCCAGCCGCCGCCGCAGTTTGAGCGTCAGCCGCTGCCGTAATCGTTAATCGGGCGCGGCTTGCCGCGCCTTCTTTTTCCCGTCCGGTCGGGGTACAGTGACATTCTGGAAAAAGGAATTCATTGGAAATCACCGGATGTCACCTCTCGCCGTATCCCATAAAGCCACCTCGCTGGGGCTGTTAGCCATTGTGTTTTGGAGCAGCGTCATCGGCCTGATCCGCAGCGTGAGCGAAGGGCTCGGCCCGATCGGCGGCGCAGCGATGATCTACAGCGTCGGCGCGCTCTTCCTGCTGCTGGTCATGGGCATGCCGAAGCTGTCAACCTTCCCCCGCGCTTACCTGCTGTTCGGCAGCGTGCTGTTTGTCGCTTATGAAATCTGTCTGTCGCTGTCGCTGGGTTATGCCGGCAACCGGATGCAGGCGATTGAGCTGGGCATGATTAACTACCTGTGGCCCAGCCTGACGGTATTGATGGCGATCTTGTTCAACGGACAAAAGGCGACATGGTGGGTGCTGCCCGGCCTGTTGCTGGCGCTGTTCGGCATCGGCTGGATCATGAGCGGGGAGGGCGCCTGGTCGCTGCAACAGATGCTGGGCAACGTGCGCAGCAACCCGCTGAGTTACAGCCTGGCCTTCAGCGGCGCGGTGATTTGGGCGCTGTACTGCAGCGTGACCAGAAGGCTGGCGCAGGGGAAAAACGGCGTGGCGCTGTTCACCGCCCTGACGGCGCTGGCGCTGTGGGGGAAATATGGCGTCAGCGCGGAGGGCGCCCTGCATTTCAGCTGGCCGATAGCGCTGATGCTGCTGTGCGCCGGCGTGGCGATGGGGGCCGGCTATGCCTTGTGGAACATCGGCATTCTGCACGGCAATATGACGCTGCTGGCGACGGCCTCCTACTTTGCTCCGGTGCTCTCTTCACTCTTTGCCGCCGTGATGCTTAACACGGCGTTGACCGTCAGCTTCTGGCAAGGGGTGGGGATGGTGATCGTTGGCTCGCTGGTCTGCTGGCGCGCCACCCGCGGCTGAACGGCGCGATTTTCGTGCGCAAACAGCATCCTGGCGGAAAAATTAGGCTAAGATCATAGAACGTCTTCTTGTTGAAGGAACGTGAACTATGCGCAGTGATATCCAGTTTCTTCCCCAGCCGGCGATTGACGATCAGACGTTTATGTACGGCGACACCGTGCGGCTGACGACGGCCAATTTGCGGCATGAATATCAACTTGATGTAAACATCCTGCGCCGCGAAGGCCGGCAGATTTATGGCGCGGTGGTGGCCGCCGCGCCGAAAATAGATATCCCGCCGCAGGAGTGGGAGATTGCGCGCGGCGACGAGGTGGTCTTCCGTGAGGAAAATATCGCCAAGGCGGTGCCGGGCGCACGCTGAGGCGGTTTGCTCAGCGCGTGAGGCGCTCTGTGTCACTCTTCTCTTTTCGTCGGCGGCGTGAGCCGGCCGACGAAGCTTCAGACGCTCACCATAAACGTTGCTTATCCTTGTCGGGCGTCCTCCTGGCTGGGCGTCGAACGCCATGTTTTTGTCTGAAAAAACGTCACTGATGATAAAAATCACATTGATTATGAATTTTCGTGAAACATAATTTGACAAATGTGAACGCAATCGATTACCTATTCGCAAAACAGGTGTCTGGATCACAGATTCCTACCGCCGGAGATTTCTATAATGCGCCGGTGAGCTGAGTGGTTAACGCTTGTTTACACCCTGTAGGGTTCAGACTTATTTGTCATCTTTTTCTAACGGGCAGCGAATAGCCCTTTCAGCATGTGGTAATAAAATGAAAAAAATAGCTCTCGCAGCAGGCGTACTTCTTGCAACGTCTTACAGCGCATCATCAATGGCGGATAGCAAAGACAGCGAGTTTGTTTCAGATTGGTGGCACCAGAGTGTGAACGTGGTGGGGAGTTACCATACCCGCTTCGGACCACAGCTTAACAACGACGTCTACCTGGAATATGAAGCCTTCGCCAAGCACGAATGGTTTGATTTCTACGGCTATATCGACGTGCCGAAGTTCTTCGGCGTCGGCAATACCCCGGATCGCGGCATCTGGGATAAAGGCTCGCCGATGTTTATGGAGATCGAACCGCGTTTCTCCATCGACAAACTGACCGGCACCAGCCTGGCGTTCGGACCGTTTAAAGAGTGGTACTTCGCCAACAACTATATCTACGATATGGGTCGCAACAAGGCGTCGCGTCAGAACACCTGGTATATGGGTCTGGGCACCGATATCGATACCGGCCTGCCGATGAGCCTGTCGATGAACATCTATGCCAAATACCAGTGGCAGAACTACGGCGCGGCCAATGAAAACAGCTGGGACGGCTACCGCTTCAAGATTAAGTACTTCGTGCCGCTGACCCAGGTCTGGGGCGGCAACCTGAGCTATATCGGCTTCACCAACTTCGATTTTGGCTCCGATCTGGGCAAGGATGACTTTACGGTGAACGGCCGTCAGGCGCGCACCAGCAACTCCATCGCCTCCAGCCATATTCTGGCGCTGAACTATGACCACTGGCACTACTCGGTCGTGGCGCGTTACTTCCATAACGGCGGTCAGTGGCAGGATGGCGTGGACATCGGCACGCCGCAGGGACCGATCAAGTCAACCGGCTGGGGTTACTACCTGGTGGTGGGTTACAACTTCTGATCCCGCGCAACAAAAAACCCCGCACTGCGGGGTTTTTTGTCTTATCACTTAGGCTTCCTGGCTGGGCAAGTGTTTGACCGGCATAAAGAGCCGCCCTTTAATGACATAGCATTCGTTGTCAATCCACTTGATGATTTGTTCACAGCTTACGCCTTCCGCTTGTGCATAACGATTAAGATCACCGTTGAAATGCCGCGTGATGTATTCCATGAGTGTCATTTGCATTGCTTTTGCTCCTGAGCGCCCGAGAACGGCCTGTCAGCGCGTTACGGGAGGTAAGGTTTCTCCGAGAACAAATTTAAGATATTGACAACAAAATCTCAACACTTAGTTTTGCTAAGGGTATTGATTGCCATAGAAAAAAGATCCCGCATACCGCGCGGGAAACGGATGATTAATAGACTGTATAGATGAAATGACGCTGTGTGAGGCGCGCCATGACGGCAGGGATGGCTCCCTCCTGTGGCGCAGGATTCAAACTACTGGAACACCGGCGGCGCCGCAAGTACATTTTAGTTATGACGTCAGCAGCGCTGAATAATTATGCGTTGATAGGCTATTATCAGCGGATGGCGGGATAATCCTCCGTCAGACAGGGGATTAACGCCGGCGCCTGGATGATTAGGAACGCAATGGTGCAAATATAAGAATTTTCCTCATTCTTTATGGGGTAAATTATACTTATAGTCAGCACAATTCCCCAAACGAGGATGTTACAACATGAAAAAACGTCGTATGACCATCACGGCATTAGCGCTGATTGCTTCTCTGGGCGTCAGCAGCGCACCGGTGTTCGCCGATAAGGGCGGAAACGGCAACGGCGGCAATGGCCATGGCAACAGCGGTAACCACGGTAACGGCGGTAACCATGGCAATAAAGGGTTCGATAACCCGCACGGTAACGGTAAAGGCAATGGTAACGGTAAAGGTAAAGGCTTTAGCGACGAGCATGGCAACAAAGGCAAACGCGGCAACTACGCGGATGATCGTGGCCTGGTGCATGTCGATCTGTCCTATGACCGCGCCCGCGCGCTGGCGCTGAACTACGGCCTGACCGGCTATCAGTCACTGCCGCCGGGTATTGCGAAAAACCTGGCGCGCGGCAAGCCGCTGCCTCCGGGCATCGCCAAGAAAACCGTACCGGCCTCACTGCTGGGTCAGCTGCCGCAATACCCAGGCTATGAGTGGCGCGTAGTGGGCGACAACCTGGTGCTGATCGCACTGAGCACAGCGCTGGTCGCCTCGGTGATTAACGGCGTATTTGACTAAGCCGTTTGCCGTACCCGCTTTCCCAAGCCGCAGCTGAAACGTTGAACAACGTATTGAGCTGCGGCTTTATTGATGCTTGAAAATCCCTGCCTGCTATCGCTTTCTCTAATGACGTGCTCCGTCATACCCGTCCCTCAGCCTGTTAACGCCTGTTCGGCACTCTGCATAAGCCGGCTCCGTTTTAAAGGCTATTAAGTATGTTATTGGGCGGATTTTGACCGGCCCATTCGCACTTATATGGTTTAACCTTTTGAATTTAATGACATGACTTGCCAATGACAGGGAAGAGGCATAGATTGCCTAAAACCATGTGAATAAGGAGGTTAATGGTGGCGGATACGGCAAGTATCGGCGTTAATCGTGGTTTGTTAACGTTTAACGCGGAAGGTAATAATATAAGGGAATCATTGTTCTATAGCCGGGTTATTCATTTTCCACGGATGGGGATCTCAGGCGTTACCATCGGGCGTGGGTATGATATCGGCAGTCGTTCACAGCAGGAAGTGTTTGTCGATTTAACCCGTGCAGGGATCGCTCCGGCTCAAGCACAGGCAATATCATTAGGTGTAGGGCTTAGAGGGAAGCAGGCTGATGATTTTGTAAAACGGAACAGCAGCAAGTTAATTTATTTAATTCGACTTATCCTGTTTATGAACGACGTGCTGAAGCGGTTTATAACGCCAAGACGGTACACATTGAAGGCCGCGCGGCGTGGAAGGATCTTCACCCCGCTATTCGTGACGTTCTGGTTGATGTGGTATATCAAGGGTACAAAGGTGTAACAACGATGCCTGCGGCGGCTAAAAACGATATCGATTATTTTATTCAATTTATAAAAAGTAGTGAGCTGATTACCGATGAGAAGAACAGAAATCGGATAGGGCATTTGGAATTGAACCGAGGGAGAAACGGTAAGTGAAAAAATACCTGTTAGTCTTAGCGGTCTTGCCAATGTTTTCATTCGCGGCGCAATCTCTGGATGAGTTGAAAACGGATCATCCCAGCCAGTGCCAGGATATCAAACAAGAAGATGGCTATTACGGCGATATGGAATGTGCCGGGCGTCTGCTTGACGATTCTGAGACGAAATTAACCACGCGAGTTGCGCAAATCCGGGCTGAATTAAAGAAAACCCACGCCGGCCTTTACCAGGACGCTTTCGAGCGTGACCAGCAATCCTGGGAGGCATACCGTAAAAACCGTTGTGCTTATGTGGCTATCGGGGTGGATGAGCAGAGCAATCATTACGCCTATCGCATCGCGTTGTGCAGCGCATCGGAAAATTACAAACGTCTTGCAACATTGAAAGGTGAGCCGTCAGTGAGTTAACGTTTTCAGCCCCCGCGCGGGGCTTTTTTCTGCGGTTCAATAAATGATGTGACCCGTCGCAGGCGGTGGATTATATTTGCCGGACGAACAATGAGGATAAACGAGGAATTATGCTGAAAATCTGTCTGATGGCGGGGCTGCTGTGCAGCTTTTCCGCGCTTGCCGATAATAGCGCGTCGATCGCCGACGTGGTGAACCAGCGTCTGGCGCTGATGAAAGACGTGGCCGGTTATAAGGCGCAGCAGCATTTGCCGGTTGAGGATCTGGCGCAGGAAAGCAAGGTGCTGGCCAACACGCAGGCGCAGGCGGAAAAGCTGGGGCTGGAGCCGCAGTCGGTGAAGCCGTTTATCGTCGCGCAGATGGATGCGGCCAAGGCCATCCAGTATCGCTACCGGGCTGACTGGCTGGCGCAGCCGGAAACGGACTGGCAGCCGCAGCCGCTGGAGAAAGTCCGGCCGGAGATCGCCCGTCTGAGCGACAAGATCCTGCAGCGCTTGGCGCAGCGCCTGCGGCAGGGGCCGATCGCCGAGAACGAGCGTCAGGCCTTTATTCAAGCGATTCAGCAGGTGAATTTAACCGCTGCGGATAAGCAGCGGCTGTTTGATGCGCTGTTGATGGTCAAGCTCAACGGCCATTGAGCAGGGCGCGTTATGCCGCGTGGCTGCCGCTGCCGCGCCTGAAGGTCAGCACCCGGCTGCCCTCGGCGATCAGATCGACGCTGTAACCGCGGAAGTAGAGACAAAAACGTTTTAACCACGGCCCGTCGCGGCTTTCAACCAGCATCCGGCCGTCGCCCAGCGGGCTGAGGGTACCGATATGCGCCGCCGGGCCGACGCCGATATGCACCTGGTCGCCGCGGATTTCAAAGGCGGTGCGGTAGTGAGGGTGGTACCAGGTGCCCTGCACGTGCTGCAAACAGCGGCCGCTGGTCTGCACCGGCCAGAAGGTGCGGGCGACGTGGCCCACTTCACCGTCAATGCTTTCGCCGTTCCATTTCAGCCGCATCGGCCGCTGGGCGCGGAGCGACACCGCATAGCCATCCTCCGCCTGATACAAGGTCTCCGCACAGCCGAGGTAGGCGACGTTGCCGTTGCTGACCTCCAGCCAGTAGGGATCCGCCAGCGTTGCGTAGATGCCGTCCGGAATGGCGCGGCTGCGCGGCGGCAGCGCTTCCCCCAGCAGGGCGGCCATCACCTGCAGGGCGATGCTGGTGCTGTCGCAGTCTTCGCGGTTGGCGACCAGCGCCATACCAACCTGCCGCTCCGGCGCCAACAGAAAATAGGTTTTATAACCGGCGTGAGAGCCGCCGTGGCCCAATAACTGATGCGGGCCGAGCGGGGTGCGCGCCAGCCCCAGCCGTAGGCGCTGAGCTGGCCGTTGGTCAGATAGCGCGGCGCGCTCAGCTGCTGCAGGACGCCGGCGGCCGCGCCGCGGTCGCCAAGCAGCGCCTGCAGCCAGCGGGTCAGATCGTCGATGCTGCCGGTCAGGCTGCCCGACGCGGAAAGATGCAGGCCGGCGCTGCTCTGCTGCCAGCCCTGCGGTGCGCGCCAGTAGCCGGGCGACAGGCCGGGGACGATATCGAACCAGCTGTCCGGCGCCTGCCAGCCCAGCTGCAGCGGCTGCGCAATATGCTGCTGAACCAGCTGCGCAAAGCGGTAGCCCCGCTGCTGCAGCGCCGCCTCCACCAGACGGTAACCGGTATTGCTGTAGCTGATTTCGCTGCCCGCCGGGAAGTTCAGGCGGCTTAGCCCCTGGATAAACGTCATCACCGGCTCCGCGTGGCTGACGCTGTAGCCGGAAATGCCGAGCAGCCCGAGCGTTTCTCGCACGTCGGGCAGGCCGCCGGTCATGTCCAGCGCCTGGCCGACGCTGACCGCAGCCGGCTCGCCGCGCAGCTGCGGCAGCAGTTCTCCCAACGGTTGGTCAAGGCGCAGCGTACCTTCGGTCGCATTCAGCGCCAGCGCGGCGAAGATATGCTTGGTCAGCGAGGCGTAGCGCACCACGCTGTCGGCGGTAAAGGGTTCGCCGCGCGCCAGATCGGCCTGGCCGGCGCACACCACCGCCTGCGTACGCTGCGTATCGAACAGGGTAATGGCGCCGCCGGGTTCGCCCGGCAGGTGCCAGTCGGCCAGTAATCGCTCGGCCGTAGCTCGGGCGTCACGCCAGCGTAGCTGGGTGTCAGACATAGTTATCCTCCAGAGTTGTGTAAGACAGGGCGCAAAACGCCGCCACCGCCGGTCCGTACGCGCAGGCAAAGGCGTCGGCCGGTCTGTTATCTCGCCGCGTCAGCGGCGCTTTTGCTTCGATTGTGGCGCAGCCGTCCGGATGACATCCGCCGTTTTGTGCGGTGTTGGCGGCAGATCGGAGAAGTTTGTCGAAATTTGAGATACAGAGCGCAGATTACGCCGTGCAGATGCGGGGGAGATTGCCAGCCCGGCTGCGGTTCTCCGGGCTGGACGGGCGGCTCAGCGCTGCTGCGCGCCCCAGTCGACCATGCTGTCGATCATCTGGCTCAGCAGACGCTGCAGCGGCGCGGCGCGCGCGGCGTCGAAGGCGAACGGATACTGTTCGGACATATAATTGACCTGCGCCAGCTCCAGCTGCACCGCATGCTGATTTTCCGCCGGCTTGCCGTAGGCGCGGGTGATATAGCCGCCTTTAAAGCGTCCGTTCAGCACGTGGCTGAACTGTTGCTGCCGTTCGCAGCAGGTTACCAGCCGGTCGCTGAGCGCGGCGGCGCAGCTGGCGCCGTCGTTGGTGCCGAGGTTAAGATCCGGCAGTTTGCCGTCGAACAGGCGTGGGATCACCGAGGCGATGGAGTGGGCGTCAAACAGCAGCGCATAGCCGTGCTGCGCCTTCAGCCGGGCCAGCTCATCCTGCAGCTGCTGGTGATAGGGCTGCCAGATCTGCTGCAGATAGCCGGCGCGCTCCTGCTCGTCCGGCGCTTTGCCGGGCAGGAAGCTGGGGTCGCCGTTAAACAGCACGTCGGGATACAGCCCGGTGGTGGCGGTGCTGTAGAGCGGCTTATCGTCCGCCGGGCGGTTGAGATCGATAACGAAACGCGAGTAGTTGCCCACCAGTATGCTGGCGCCGAGGCCGCGGGCAAAATCATACAGCTGGGGAATGTGCCAGTCGGTGTCCGGCAGCGCGCGCGCATCGGGCGTCAGCCCGGCCTCAACGGCCGGCGTCAGCTGCGTGCCGGCGTGGGGAATGCTGATCAGCAGCGGCAGGCTGCCGGTTTGGAAATGAAACGGATCGCGAATGGTCATTAACGTACCTCTCCTCGGAAAATCACCGTACAGGGCAGCTGTCCGCCCAGCCAATAAGTCAGTTCAGCCGGTCGCGACAGCGGCCAGTGGACGAAGTCCGCCACCTTGCCGCTCTCCAGCGAGCCGTGGCTCTCCTGCAGCCCCAGCGCTCTGGCGGCGTGCAGCGTAACGCCGGCCAGCGCCTCCTCCGGCGTCAGGCGGAACAGGGTGCAGGCCATATTCATCATCAGCCGCAGCGACAGCGCCGGCGAGGTGCCGGGGTTGGCGTCGCTGGCGATCGCCATCGGCACCCGATGCTTGCGGAACAGCTCGACCGGCGGACACTGGGTTTCGCGCAGCAGGTAGTAAGCGCCCGGCAGCAGCACCGCGACGGTGCCGGCGGCGCCCATCGCCTGCGCATCCTGCTCGGTGGCGTACTCCAGATGGTCGGCGGACAGCGCACGGTGGCGCGCCGCCAGCGCGCTGCCGCCCAATGCGGACAGCTGCTCGGCGTGCAGTTTCACCGGCAGCCCGGCGCGCTCGGCGGCGGCAAACACTTTTTTCCACCTGCTGCGGCGAAAAGGCCAGATGTTCGCAGAAGGCGTCGACCGCGTCGGCCAGGCCGGCGCCGGCGGCTTCGGGAATAATGGTGTCGCACACCAGATCGATATAGTCATCGGCGCGGCGGCATATTCCGGCGGCAGGGCATGGGCGGCCAGACAGGTGGTTTTCACTTCGACCGGCAGCGTCTCGGCCAGCCGGCGCGCTACCCGCAGCATTTTCAGCTCGCTTTGCGGCGTCAGCCCATAGCCGGATTTGACCTCCACGCAGGTTACGCCTTCCGCCAGCAGCGGCCGCAGGCGGAACTGCGCCTGCGCCAGCAGCTGTTCTTCCGGCGCGTTGCGGGTGGCGTTGACGGTGGAGATAATCCCGCCGCCCTGCGCGGCGATCTCGGCGTAGCTGACGCCGTTCAGCCGCTGTTCAAATTCCGCGCTGCGGTCGCCGCCGAACACCAGATGGGTATGGCAATCCACCAGGCCGGGAGTGATGATGCCGCCCTCGAACTTCACCGTTTCATCTGCGGTAATCGCCGGACGCGCGGCGTATTCGCCGATCCAGACGATTTTACCGTCGCGCACCGCCAGCGCGCCGTCGTGCAGAATATGGTATTTGCCCTCGCGCATGGTGACGATATCCGCCCCGTGCCACAGGCTGTCGCAGTGAATCTCGCTGGTCATCTTTTCCCGCTCCGCTTGCTTGTATATACAATTAAACACAAGCTAGCGCATTCATCGGCGGCGGGCAAGAGGCGGAAGGGATAATTTGTTACTGAAATGTGATCGCCATAGCCGAAATCATTCAAATAGCAGGAGGCGGCAAATGCAGGGTTCCCGCTGAGCTGACGGCGGTAAGTGATGCGGGTGACGGCGTGCAGCCTACGCACCGGCAATGTGCAGTATGGCGGGACGGCGTGGCGTCCCGCGCAGGATTAGACGTCGAAGCGGCCGAACAGCTGATAGCGGCTGCCGGGATACAGCAAGCGCGCCGAGGTGACCACGGTTTTGCCCGACCAGGTGCGGCGATGGATCAGCAGGCAGGGTTCGCGCTCTTCCAGCTGCAGCAGTTCGCGCTCCTGTTTGCTGGCGACTACCGCCTCGACGATATGCTCGCCAGCGGTCAGGGGCGCGGCCTGCGTCAGGTAGATATAGGGCGTCACCCGGTCGAAATCCTGCTTGAGATAGTCGGGCGCGGCCAGCGGATTGACGCAGCGGTTTTCCAACTGCACCGGCATCTCGTTTTCATAGTGGACGATCTGCGAATAGAACAGCTGCTGACCCGGCGCCATGCCCAGCGCGGCGGCCTCTTCATCGCTGGCGGTGCGCGCCGTTACCTGCAGCACCTTACTGCTGTGGCGGTGGCCGCGGGCGGCGATTTCGTCGGCGATGTTATGCACTTCCAGCAGCGCGGTGTGCGCCTTGGCTTCGGCGACGAAGGTGCCGACGCCCTGCATGCGCACCAGAAAGCCTTCGCTGGTCAGTTCGCGCAGCGCACGGTTGATGGTCATGCGGCTGACGCCCAGCTCCGCCACCATTTCGCTCTCCGAGGGGACGCGCTGGTGCGGCTGCCAGTGGCCGGCGCGGATTTGATCCACGATCGCCTGTTTCACCCGCTGGTAGATGGGGGCAGGGGTATCGCTCATGGCCGTAGCCAGTTGTAACACGCTCTGTTGATCAACCACGACGTTAACCTCGTCAAATAAAAAAATAATAACATCAGTTTACTGTTGATTAGGGTATCTGTATATGTATATACAAGTAATAGCCGATTCTCCAGAATAATGTTACCGGCTTGAAACATTTACCTGTGCGCGCGCCGCGCGCTTTCGCCGTCACACCAACGTTGGAATACTGCTATGCCTGCTTACTACGCTAAACGCGCACTGCTTCCCACCGGCTGGGCGCACGCCGTCCGGCTGGACGTCGACGCTCATGGTTTTCTTACCCAGGTTACCCCGGATGCCAGCCCGGAAGGCTGCGCGCTGCTGCATGGCGACGTGGTGCCCGGCATGCCGAACCTGCACTCGCACGCGTTTCAGCGGGTGATGGCGGGGCTGGCCGAAGTGGCGGGCGATCCGCAGGACAGTTTCTGGACCTGGCGCGATCTGATGTACCGCCTGGTGCAGCGCCTGACGCCGGAGCAGGTCGAAATTATCGCCCGTCAACTGTATATCGAAATGTTGCAGGGCGGCTACACCCAGGTGGCGGAGTTTCATTATCTGCATCATGACGCTGACGGCAAGCCGTACGCCGACCGCGGCGAAATGACCGGCCGCCTCAGCCGCGCCGCGCAGCAGGCGGGCATCGGCATGACGCTGCTGCCGGTGCTGTACAGCTACGCCGGCTTCGGCGCGCAGCCGGCGCAGGCGGGGCAGCGGCGCTTTATTCAGGATGTGGACGGCTATCTGAGCCAGCAGCAGATTATCGCCCGCCAGTTGGCGGAGATGCCGCTGCAGAATCAGGGCGTGTGCTTCCATTCGCTGCGCGCGGTGGAACTGACGCAGATGCAGCAGGTGCTGGCGCAGGCCGACCGCACGCTGCCGGTGCATATTCATATCGCTGAACAGCAAAAAGAGGTGAACGACTGTCTGCAGTGGAGCGGCCAGCGCCCGGTGGCGTGGCTGTATGAACACCTGCCGGTCGACAGCCGCTGGTGTCTGGTGCACGCCACCCATCTGGATAACGCCGAGCTGGAGCAACTGGCGCACAGCCGGGCGGTGGCGGGGCTGTGCCTGACCACCGAGGCCAACCTGGGCGACGGCATCTTCCCCGGCGACGCCTATCTGCAACGTCAGGGGCGCTGGGGCATCGGCTCGGACAGCCACGTCTCGCTGAATGTGGTGGAGGAGCTGCGCTGGTTTGAATATGGCCAGCGGCTGCGCGACCAGCGCCGCAACCGCCTGACCACGGCGGCGCAGTCGTCGGTGGGTGATGTGCTGTATCAGCAGGCGCTGCAAGGGGGGCGCTCAGGCCTGCGGCGCGCCGATCGGCCGTCTGCAGAGCGGCTACCGCGCCGACTGGCTGGTGCTGGACGGCGACGATCCCTATCTGGCGGCGGCGCCGGACGCGGCAATTCTCAACCGCTGGCTGTTTGCCGGCGGTAAGGCGCAGATCCGCGACGTGTTTGTCGCCGGCGCGCAGGTGATTGAGCAGGGGCGTCATGCGCTGCAGCAGCAGAGCCGCGCCGAGTTTATGCAGGTGCTGAAAACCTTCCAGCAGGAGGCGTAATGCAGATCAACCGTTTTGATTTTGCCTCGCTGCCGGTCAGCCCGTGGCGCAACGGCGGCGGCGAGACGCGTGAAATTGTCTGCCAGCCGGCGGAGGGCGCGAATTTCGACTGGCGGGCCAGCATTGCCACCATCGCGCAGGACGGGCCGTTTTCCGCCTTCGACGGCATCGACCGCTCGATTACCCTGCTGGAGGGCGACGGCGTGCGGCTGGTCGGCGACGGCATCGACCATCGGCTGGCGATGACGGGCGAACCCTTTGCCTTCTCCGGCGATGTGGCGCTGCAGGCGCAGCTGTTGGGGGGGCGTCAGCCAGGATTTCAATATTATGACCCGGCGCGGACGCTGGTGCGCCACGGTGCGGCGGCAGACGGCGGCGTGCGAGCTGCCGGCCGGCCATGCCGGCGTCTGGTACGTGCTGCGCGGCGACTGGCGGCTGCCGGCGGATGTCCGGCTCGGCGCCCGGCAGGGCGGCTGGTGGCCGGAGAGTGCCCAAGGGGGGCCGGCGGTGCCGCAGAGCGACGATGCGCTGGCGCTGTGGGCCGATCTCAGCCGGGTGTAAACGCCGGTAGTCTCTGCGGCTGAGTTATGGGATTATGCGGGGTCTTGGGGGTATGTTCCCCGTCAGGGCAGAGAAGGATACATGGCTTCGCTGAAAGACGTTGCAAAACTGGCCGGGGTGTCGTTGATGACGGTGTCCCGCGCCATCAACGAACCCGATAAACTGCGGGCGGAAACCTACCGCCGGGTAAAGCAGGCTATCGATCAACTGGAGTATGTGCCGGATATGGCCGCCCGCCGTATTCGCGGCGACGGCGGCCGGGTGCAGACCATCGGCGTGCTGGCGCTGGATACCGCCACCACGCCGTTTTCGGTCGAAATGATTTTGTCGATAGAAAAAACCGCGCGCGAACACGGCTGGAACAGCTTTGTCGTCAATCTGTTTGACGATGAATCGGCGGAGCATACGGTGGATCTATTGCTGGCGCACCGGCCGGACGGCGTGATTTTCACCGCCATGGGGCTGCGTCAGGTCACGCTGCCGGCCAAGCTGCTGGATAAGCGGCTGGTGCTGGCCAACTGTTTCAGCCGTACGCAGCGCATCGCCAGCTATATCCCGGATGATGAACAGGGGCAGTATGACGCGGCGCGCGCGCTGATCGCCAAAGGCTACCGCGCGCCGCTGTGCATCTATCTGCCGGAAGACGTGCCGGCGGCGGTGCTGCGCCGGCGCGGGCTGGAGCGCGCCTGGCGGGACGGCGGCGGCGACATCGCGCAGCTGCGCCAGTATCACCTCAACCTGAGCGGCGGCGATGAGCATTACCGCGACTGCGTCGAACTGCTGGCGCGCCATTTTTCGCCCGGGCGGCAGGAGTGCGACGTGGTGGTGTGCGGTAACGACCGGGTGGCGTTTCTGGTGTATCAGACGCTGCTGGCGCAGGGGTGGCGCATCCCGCAGCAGGTGGCGGTGCTGGGGTATGACAACATGGTGGGGATTGGCGATCTGTTCCAGCCGCCGCTCACCACTGTGCAACTGCCGCATTACGAGCTGGGCCGTCAGGCGGCGCTGCACCTGATCGAACAACGCGAGCACCTTGAGAGCGTCAAGGTGCCGTGTCCGCTGCTGCTGCGCGCGTCGCTGTAGGTTGGCTGTGCGGCCCGGCGCACCGGGCCGTAAGGGTTAGCGCCAGATGCTGTCCAGCGTCCAGCCGGCGATCGCGCTGAAGTACGCCGCGCCGCCTTCGGCAAACAGGCTCAGCCGGCGGTCGCCGTCCAGCGGGTAGATGCGGCTGGTCAGGCAGGCCTTGCCGTCGTTGACGAACACCTCCAGCGAAGAACGATCGATAAACAGCCGCAGCTGCAAAGATACGCCGGCGGGCAGCGGTACGCTGCGGCAACCGCACAGCGCCGGATCGTCGCTGAACCGCTCAAGCACCAGCCGGTGCGCCTGATTATCCACATACAGCCGTGCCGCGCCGCCCAGGCTGATGCCGTAGCGTTCGGCGTCGCTGTCGGCCGTATCCAGCGTCAGCTGCAGTTCGTGCAGCTCATCCTCCAGCGGCAGCCGCTGGTTGCGGCAGCGCACCGCGTCAAACTGGCGTACGGCGCCGCGCAGCGCCGTCAGTTCGCGCGCCGGCTGCATACGCAGCTGGCCGTCGGCGCCGAGCGACAGTTCACGCGGCAGCGTCAACGCGCCGGCCCAGCCGTGCGCCTTGCTGGGCATCGGCGACTCCCACATATCCATCCAGCCGAACAGCAGGCGACGGCCATCGGCGGCGGTGAAGGTCTGCGGCGCGTAAAAATCATGCCCGGCGTCCAGCTCGCTAAACGGCTGGGTGACCGTGAATGCGCCGTCCGGCTGCCAGTTGCCGAGCAGGTAGCCGCTCTGGAAGCGGTTGCGATAGCGGTAGCCCTGCGCCGCCAGCCCCTGCGGCGAAAAGACCAGCAGCTGGCGTTCCCCCAGCGGGAAGAAGTCCGGGCATTCCCACATATAGCCCTGCCGGGCGTGCTCGGCGGCGGCCAGCACCCGTTCAAAGCGCCAGTTGCGCAGATCGTCGGAGCGGTACAGCCGCACCTGACCCAGATCGTGCTCTTTGGCACCGATGACCATCCACCACTGCCCGTCCTGTTGCCACACTTTCGGATCGCGGAAGTGCATAATGCCTTCCGGCGGCGTCAGTACCGCACCGTGCTTGGTGAAATGGATGCCGTCCTCGCTGGTGGCCAGACACTGTACCTCGCGCAGCTGCGAGTCGT
Source organism: Serratia rubidaea (assembly GCA_901472405.1). Taxonomy (GTDB): domain Bacteria; phylum Pseudomonadota; class Gammaproteobacteria; order Enterobacterales; family Enterobacteriaceae; genus Serratia_B; species Serratia_B rubidaea. The sequence goes on from LR590463.1 coordinate 2,037,720, forward strand.
CGCCCGGCTCGCCGAGCCAGACGTGGCCGGTATACAGCAGCGTCAGCACGCCGTGATCATCGACCGCGCAGCCGGAGAAGCAGCCGTCGCGGTCGTCGGCGTCGCCGGGCGCCAGCGCGATCGGCTGATGCTGCCAGTGCACCAGATCGCGGCTGGTGGCGTGCCCCCAGTGCATCGGCCCCCAGTGCTCATCGAAGGGGTGGTGCTGATAAAACGCGTGGTACACCCCGTCGATGCAAATCAGTCCGTTGGGGTCGTTAATCCAGCCGGCCTGCGCGGCCAGGTGGAAACGCGGGTACAGGTCGTCCTGACGCGCGGCGCGCAGCTTTTCTACGGCGTGGTCGGCCTGGGCTAAAAGTTCTTTCATTGGCTTGGCTCGCTTAAAGGATGAATGTTGCGCTTGCCGCCGGCGGTTTCGCCGCGCAGCAGCCAGCAGGAGAGCAGGGTGGTGGCCGCCACCGCACAGCCCATCAGCAGATAGGTATCGGCAAAGCCGATGCGGTCATAGCCGTAACCGGCCAGCGGCGACAGGAAGCTGGCCATCACCTGGGTAATAAACTGGAACCCCACCAGATACAGCGTGGAGGAGAGGCGGCTGTCGAAGCGCGTGGCGATATATTTGAAAATGGCGATCAGCAGGATCGGCAGCTCAACGGCGTGCAGCAGCTTCATCAGCGAGATCAGCAGCGCGCCGCTGACCAGGCCGGAGCCGACCATGCGCAGCGCCATAACGGCGCCCGCCAGCAGCAGCCCCTGTTTGGCGCCGATGCGGTTAACCAGCAGCGGCGCTAAAAACATGCCGCCGGCCTCCAGAAATACCTGCAGCGAGTTAAGAAAACCGTACATCTCATTGCCCTGCTGCGGCGTGGCGAACTGGGCGGCGAAGTAGACCGAAAACTGCTGGTCGAACACGTTATATACGCTGATGCCGAGGACGAAAATCACCAGCGCCCAGAAGCCGGGCAGGCGCAGCAGCGCCACGGCGTCCTGCAGCCGCAGGTTTTCCGTTTTACCGTACTCCAGCTCGGCCATGGCGTTGGCCTTCAGCTCGCGTACCTGGCTGAGCAGCAGCAGGAACACCACCGCGGACGCCGACGCCAGCCAGAAATTGATGTTCGGGTTGATATTAAAAAGAAAGCCGGCCAGAAAGGTGGCGCTGGCCCAGCCGAGCGAGCCCCACATGCGGGCGCGGCCGAATTCGAAGCCGACGATGCGGCTGACGCGCTCGGTATAGGACTCCAGTGCGCCGATGCCGGCGAAGAAGGTGGCGCCGATAAACACGCCGCCGACCAGCGCCCCCAGCAGCAGATTGCTCGCCAGCAGCGGGGCGTAGACGTAGATAAAGAACGGGCCGGTCAGCAGCAGCATCACGCCGAGGTACTGCAGCAGGTGTTTGCGCAGGCCGAGCTTATCCTGAATAAACCCGTACAGCGGCTGGGCGCACAGCGCCACCAGTGAGATTGCAGAGAAGATCAGCCCGGTTTCTGCGCCTTTCAGGCCGATCTTTTGGTTCAGCCACAGCGAAATCAGCGAAAAGCTGGATGACCAGGTAAAGAAAAAGAAGAACAGCAGGCCACTCAGCAGAAGGTAATATTTTTTTGTTTTGCGGTTCACGATGATGCCCTGGTAGAGGAAGATAGCCTGATTGTTAACGTTAACTTTTGCCGGTTGGAAGTCACCTTAGGTGATGATTGCGATGTTAATCACAAAAGTTAACGTTAACATTTTGGCGCTGTGATCGCTATCACGTACGTCCGGCGGAGAGGTCAGGCCGCGTCGAGCGGCCGCAGATGGTCGTCGCGCCGCAGCGTCATCAGCGCCAGCAGGCTGACCAGCGAAGCGGCCACCACGTAATAGGCCGGCATATCGATATTGCCGGTTTCGCGGATCAGGCCGGTGATAATCAGCCCGGCGGAGCCGGAGAACACCGCGTTGGAGAGCGAATAGGCCAGCCCCAGCCCGGTATAGCGCACCCTGGTGGGGAACATTTCCGCCAGCATCGCCGGCCCGGGGCCGGCCAGCAGCCCGACCACCGCCCCGGCCACCAGCACCGCCGCGCCTTTTTGCCACAGCGCCGCGCCGGCGTCCTGCAGCAGATGCAACAGCGGGAAGGTAAACAGGATCACCGCGCTGATTGCGCCGACCATCACCGCTTTGCGCCCCAGCCGATCGCTGAGGATGCCGGCGGGCAGAATGGTCAGGGCAAAGCCGACGTTGGCCAGCACGGTGGCCGCCAGCGCCTGTTGCAGCGTGGCGTGCAGCGAGGTTTGCAGATAGGCGGGCATCACCACCAGAAAGGTGTAGCCGGCGGCCGACCAGCCCATCATCCGGCCAATGCCGACGGCAATGGTTTTGGCCACGGCGAGCGGTGCGGCCGCGGCCGGACGTTCAGCGGCCGCAGGCTGCTGCTGCGCCTGAGTGAAGCTGGGCGTCTCCTCCAGTTTCAGCCGCAGCCACAGCGCCAGTGCGCCGAGCGGCAGCGCCAGCAGGAACGGGATGCGCCAGCCCCAGTCGTGCAGCTGCTCGACGGTGAGCAGCGCGCTGAGCAGCGCCACCAGCCCGGCGCCCGCCAGCAGCCCGAACGCGACGGTCAGCGACTGCCAGGCGCCGAAGCGGCCGCGCTTGCCGAGCGGGGCGAACTCGGTCATCAGCGCCACCGCACCGCCGAACTCGCCGCCGGCGGACAGCCCCTGCAGCATGCGCAGCAGCGTCAGCAGTAGCGGGCGGCGACGCCGATCGAGGCGTAGGTCGGCATCACGCCGATCAGCGCGGTGGTAAGCGTCATCAGCAACACCACCACGATCAGCGTCGGCCGCCGGCCGATCCGGTCGCCGATGCGGCCAAAGATCACCGCGCCGATGGGGCGGCAGAAAAACGCCAGCGCAAAGGCGGCGTAGGCCAGGATCAGGCTGGTGACGGCGTTTTCGCCCTGCAGGGTGAAGAAGTTGGCGGCGATCACCGTGGCCAGAAAGCCGTATACGCCAAATTCGTACCACTCAATAAAGTTGCCGACCGAACCGGCCAGCAGCGCCTGACGTGAACGGCGGCTGTCTATCACGGCGGAGTGTGCTGTCATGCTGTTCCTTAACCTGAATCATCAGGGAAAACGCTATGACTCAATGATTGCACGTTTTGTCGGCAGGCTGACAATGGATTGTCCGGATCGTGATCAAGGAAACGGTAGCCACGGAAAAGTAGAGCAAACAGCGGCAGTTAAGGGGCGATGATGTGCTCGGGTTGGCAAACCGGCAGGGCGGTTAGTTTATTTTGTGTACAGTTTGGGTTATACCCTATCTCTATGGAGGAGCGTGAGCAGAGGATCCACCTGCATGCTGTGGGGCGTGCTTGGGCCAGTGCGCCATGTGGGAGAATGCCTCATAACCTTATCTGAATACATAAAGGTATCGGTATGAATAATCTGAAATTAACCACCTTGCCCTGGCTGGAGAATAATGCGCTCAGCCAGGGTATCGGCGCATTATTACCGCAACTACCCAATATTATTCTGGGTACCGGAGGCGATGATCTCCTGAAAGGGAGTAACGGTAAGGATTGGGTGTTTGGTTTTGCCGGAGATGACATTATCAAACTTAATACGCCGGAAAATGATGCTGATACGGTATTTGCCGGCGATGGTGACGATGAAATTTACACCGGCGATAACGCAACGGTTTTTGCTGGCGCGGGCAACGACTCTCTGCGCATGACCGAGAGCAGCACGATCTTTATGGGCGACGGAGATGACCGGGTTGATGCCGGGCTGGATGTTCATGGGCACAACACGGTGTTTGGCGGCGATGGCAATGACCGCATCAATTTTAACTACGGCATATACTGGGGTATTCATTATGGCATCGACGATCCCCCAAGAGAGATTATGCCGGAAGACGATGTCATCTACGGCGGCGCCGGTGATGATTGGATACAGCCGATGGGTGAGAACAATCTGGTGCATGGTGATGAGGGCAACGATCTGATTAGCGTCGAACTCTTGCTGCAGACACCCACGGATAACGGGCGTTTATACGGTGATGACGGGGACGATAAAATTTATATCGTGAATGAGCCATTCCCCGGCTATAACATTGGTCAGTTAGGCACCCATTTTAACCTCGACGGCGGGGCCGGCAATGATTTGCTGCTCTCTTCCTCGTCCGGTGGCGATACGCTGACCGGCGGCAGCGGCAATGATGTCTTTTTATATGAATGGGTTGGCGCAACCAGCGCTAAAGATCCCGACATTATCACCGATTTCACCTTCAACGAGCAGGAACAAGATAAGATTAACCTCCGTGAGCTCAACGAGAGCGGTTATGAATACTATGACAACTTGATCGGCTGGGAGGTAGACAGCGACCTGACCTTTATCGGCTATCAGCCGTTCAGCGGCAATGGCAAGGAAGTGCGGCTGGAGCATACGGCAGAAGGCACCAACGTTGAAGTGGATCCCTTCGTTGAACCGAGTGCGGAGCTGTTTCAAATCCAACTTGTCGGCGTGACGCAAGAACTGACGCAAGAGGCCTTCATACTTTGAATGTGTAGGGCATGCAACATGGCATGGATGGCGATCGCCACGGTAGTTCTGGCCCCCTCCGGTTGAGGGGGCGCAGAAATGCAGGGGTTATGGCCGGTCGCCCTGCAGCACCGTCGGCGGCTGCGGCAGCCCGGCGTCCTGCCGCTGGCGCGCAACCTGTTTGGCGCTGGCGGTGGCCGCCGCCGGGTTGCCGAACTGGCGGTTGACGTAGTTGCTCAGCGTTGCCACTTCGTCGTCCTTCAGTTCGCCGGCGAAGGCCGGCATCAGGATCTCGCCCTGCTGCATATGGCGCCGTACGCCGCCGAGGATCACCGCCACCAGATTTTTATTGTCCGCCGCGCCGGTGCTGCCGTGGCGCAGCAGCGACGGATAGGCGTTAAAGCCGTTTCCCTTGCCGGCGCCGTCGGCGCCGTGGCAGCTGGCGCAGTGGCGGTTGAACAGCGCAGCGCCGGAAGCGTCCTCAGCGCTGGCGCCGCGCAGCGCCAGGTAATCCTGCGTCGGCCGCCCCCAGGCGTCGCGGGCCTTGCTCTGCGCATCGTCGGCGATGGGTTTCACGCTGCGCAGATAGGTCGCCATGGCGTGCAGATCGCCGTCCGGCAGGTATTGCAGGCTATGCTCGATAGCCTCCGCCATCGGCCCGGCGGCCGAGGCGCGGCCGGCGACGTTGCCGGTTTTTAGGTAATCAACCAGCTCTTGCTGCGACCAGCTGCCGATGCCGGCGCGTTGATCCGGCGTGATGTTGTACGCCGTCCAGCCGCCGAGATCGCCGCCGGCAAAGGCGTTGTCCTCGTCCATCCCCATGGTGAGGGTGCGCGGCGTATGACAGGTGCCGCAGTGCGCCAGCGCCTCCACCAGGTAGCGGCCGCGGTTCCATTGGTCGCTTTTGGCAGGATCCGGCTGCAGTTCGCCGGCGCTGAAGTTAAACAGCTTCCACAGCCGCATGCCCCAGCGCTGGTTGAACGGGAAAGCCAGATCGGTGCGCGGCGTCGCCTGGTGCACCGCCGGCTGCGCCAGCAGGTAGGCCTTGATGGCCAGCACGTCGTCGCGCTTCATTTTGGTGAAGGCGTCGTACGGCATCGCCGGGTAGAGCTGCTGACCGTTTTTACCCACGCCGTCGCGTACCGCCGCGACAAATTCATCGTCGCTCCAGTTGCCGATGCCGAATTGCCGGTCGGCGGAGATATTGCTGCCGTAAATCACGCCGAACGGCGTGCTGACCGGATAGCCGCCGCCAAACGCCGGGCCGCCCGGCGCGGTATGGCAGGCGGTGCAGTCGGCGGCGCGCGCCAGATATTCGCCGCGTTTGATCAGCGCCTGGTCGCCGTGCGCCCACAGCGGCGCGGCGGCCAGCATCAGCGCCAGTAGCGTTTTCTTGTTCATGCCATGCCCCCCAGCAGACTGCCCAGAACGCTGTCCGCCATGCGCAGCGCCAGCGCCACGCCGGTCAGCGTCGAGTTGACCGTTGAGGCGGAGGGCATAATACCGGTGCCGGCGATAAACAGGTTGGGGTGATCGTGGCTGCGGCAGTCGCCGTCAACCACCGAATCACGTGGGTCGCGCCCCATAATCATTGTGCCGGTAATGTGCTGATTGTTGTCATAGACGCCGCGCTGGCTGTACACCGCCTCGCTGCCGCCCATCTGTTTGACGATGCGCCGGAAGTCGAGCATCGACTGGTCATAACCGCGGTGCACATACTCCGGGAAGCGGTAGTAGACCTCCAGTTTGGGAATGCCCCAGGCGTCTTTCTCGGTAGTGCTCAGCCGCACGCGGTTTTCCGGCTCGGGCAGCATCTCCAGCAGGCATTTCAGCTGTACATAGTGCGCAGACTGGAACGCCAGCTTGTCATTCAGCGCCTTGCCGTAATAGCCCTGACGGATCAGGCGTTCGGTGAGATAGCGCACCGGCGAGGTATTGGCCAGATCGACCCGCAGCGCCGAACGCTGCGCCCGAAACGCGCCGTCACGCAGGTTGTTGATGCTGCCGGGGCGCATCGGCCCGCGGCCGAACCACACCGGCTCGTCGGCGTAGAACTCCACCGAGCTGCCCGGATGGTCCATCAGATTGCGGCCCACCATGCCGGAGCTGTTGGCGATGCCGTGGCGATAGCGCTCGCTGCTCGACAGCAGCAGGATTTTCGGGCTTTCAATACCGTTGGCGGTCAGAACAAAGCGTTTGCCGCTGACCCGGTGGCTGTGTTTATTACGGTCCAGATAGTGCACCGCCACGATGTTGCCTTTGTCATCGGCCTCAATGCGGTACACCACCGCATTGGCGACGATGCGCACGCCGGCCTCCAGCGCTTTACGTGCGGAGATGCCGCCGTGATACTGGGCGTCGATCGGGCAGACCGGCATACAGTTGTTATTGCCGCAGCAGGCCGGACGGCCGTCGTAGGCTATGCTGTTGCGCGCCTGCGGGCCGATGCCGACCTCGTAGCCCAGCCCGGCGACGCGCTGTTTAATCCGCTCAAACCCGTAGGGCAGCGGGATCCCCGGCAGCGGGTAAGGGCGCGAACGCGGCGAATCCAGATCGCTGTCGCCGGAAACCCCCATCTGGTATTCGGCTTCGCAGTAATAAGGCTCCAGATCGGCGTAGCCGATCGGCCAGTCGCGCCCGACGCCGTACAAGCTCTGCAGGCGCATATCGTTCGGCAGCAGGCGGAACGCCTGGCCGGCCCAGTGCCAGGTGGTGCCGCCGATGCCGCGCAGATACTGGGCGCGATAGGGATCCGGCCCTTTCTGGATCAGGTAGTTGTTATCGTGCGGGATGAACTTGGGCTGCGGCGCCCAGGGCTGCGGCGGAAACGGTTCGGTAAAGTCGCCCTTAAACGGCGAGTCGCGAAACAGCGCCACCGCGTGATCGCGCTTGATCTCCGGGCCGGACTCCAGCATCAGCACCGAGGCGCCGGCCTGCGCCATCTTTAGCGCCGCCAGCGAACCGGCGATGCCGGCGCCGATCACCACCACATCGGCGCTTAATGAATCAGACATGGTTACTCTCCTTCTGCGGCGGCCGGACCCAGAAGTTGGGCTCACCTGGACAATAGCTGGGGGGCGTTAACGAATCGCGCACCAGTTGATAGCTGACGATATTTTCGAAGGCGATGCACTCGGGGCGGTCGGCATCGCCGATCACGCCGAGATACCAGCCGCTGATTAACGCGTGATACAGGTGCGTCAGCGGGGCGGCGTGCTGGGCCAGCTGCCGCTGCAGGGCGGCGCCGTCCTGGACGTCATGCCGTTGCAGCAGCGTCGCCAGCGCGTCAAGCAGCGGGTTGAGCTGCGGGAAACGCGGCAGCAGCGCCTGATACAGCCGCTGCGCCAGCTGCGGGTCGGGCAACGGCATACCGGTCAGGGCGCGGGAAACGGCGAGGAAATTACCCGGCGTCGGCGCGGCGTCAGGGGCCGCCAGCGCGGCGCGCCCCAACAGGTTCTGAGCGAGGGCGCCGGCCGCCAGCAACCCCGCCGAGCCGAGCACCAGCCGGCGGCGTGAAATAGCGAACATAAAAATTCCTTCTGGCAGGGGTTACTGCAGGGTGGCGGCGGCGGTTTGCGACGCCTGATTATCCAACTCTTGCTTTGGCGTGCTGACGCCGATTGCGCCGACGACGTCGTCGTCACGCGTCAGCGGGTAGCCGCCGCCGAGCGCCAGCGCATGCGGGATGGCGAGGACGGTGGTTTCGCCGTTTTGCAGGCGTTGCATAAATTTCAGTGAGGGCGTGCGGTACAGGGCGGAGGTGCGTGCTTTGCCGAGCGCGGCGTCCACGCAGCCGAGCGGTGCGCCGTCGAAACGCTGGAAGGCCAGCAGCAGGCCGCCGCGGTCCACCACGGCGACGCAGCCGGTGCTGCGCTGCGCCTGCAGGCTGTGGCGCACGTTGTCGATCAGTTGATTGGCCTGCTGGTTGGTCAGCGGCGCGGCGGCCGCCGCCACGGCGTGGCCGGCGCTGACAGTGAGCAGCGCGGCGGTTAACAGAAGCATTTTTTTCATTACGGTGTTTTTCCAGTGCTGATAGAGAATCAACCTGAGCGCGCGGGCGTAGCCGTCTGATGCGATTTTCCCGCGCGCTCTGTTTTATGTACCTTTTGGTTCAATTTACTCTGTTGCATGTTTGTTAACAATGTGAAGTTAACGAAAACCAACCGTTATTAGAGACCGATCACAATTTGCCGTAGATCGCCTCAAGTGCCTGTTGCCAAACGAAAGGTTCCAGTTGCGAATAGCCGATTTCTTGCGCTTTCATCGCTTCTACCAGTCCCAACTGCGAGAGCACCGTGGCGCGGCTCTGGTGCGGCTCCACGCCGACGTCCTGCAGCGTTTTCACCACTTCGCCCATCTCTTCGGCGCGGCGTCGCCCGTGTTCCGCCACCCGGCTAATCAGGTAGTGCGGCAGCCGGTCGTCCCAGCCCAGCGACGGGAAGCTGGCATGCAGCGAATCCAGCACCGGCTGTTCGACGCCGTAGCGCCGGGCGGCATGCAGGCATTCGACGGTCAGCGCCTCCAGCCCCTTGATCATCACGCTGCGGCACATTTTGATCGCCGAGGCTTCGCCGATGCGCTCGCTGTAGACGCTGGCGTTAAACCCCAGCCGCTGCAGCCGTTCACCGCCCTCGGCCGCCGCCGGGCCGCCAAGCAGCAGCGGCGTTTGCAGCCGTTTGGGCGGCACCGGCGCCATCACCGCCACCTCGACATAGCGCGCGTCGCCGGCGCGTTGGATGACCTGCGCCGCGGCGCGTTTGGTATGAGGCGCAGCGGAGTTCAGATCGAAAAAGTACTGGCCGGCGTGCAGCAGCGGGGCGCACTGCTCGGCGACCGCCAGCGTATTGCCGGCGGTGACGACGGAAAAAATCAGCTCGGCGTCGGCCAGCGCCGTCGGTAGCCGTTCGGCCAACCGGCAGCCGCAGCGCTCGGCGGCGGCAATCATCGCCGGCGTTATCTGCCGGTCATAGGCGGTCACGCGCGCGCCCTGGGCGCCAAGTTCCTGGGCCAGAATGCCGCCGACTTCGCCAAAGCCGATCAGCGCCACCCGTGGGGAAAAGGTTGTCATTGGGTTCTCCATCTTAAGCCGGCCAGACCGCGCCGGGAATGCACACTTCGCCGGCGAAAATCAGCCGGGCGCTGCGCAACAGGCCGGCCTGCGTCAGCTCGCCGTCCGGCGTGCGGCTCAGCAGCACGCTGAATTCGCCGCTGGGATGCTCCACGCTGACGCGCTGTTGCTCGCCGTTGCCGACCTGCGCCAGCGGCTGCGCCACGCTGCCCGCCAGCAGGCAGCCGCTGGCGACGCTGACCGCACCCAGCACGCCGATCGACGCGTGGCAGCGGTGGGGGATAAAGGTGCGGCTGCTGATGGCGCCGCCGGCGCGCGGCGCGGCCAGCAGGGTCATCTTCGGCACGCTGCGCTGGCTGACGTCGCCAAGGTTCATCAGCGGGCCGGCCTGCAGGCGAATGCTCTCCAGCCGCTGTTTGAGCCGTTGGTCGGCATCCAGCTGTTCACGGCTTTCGTAGCCGCTGCGGCCGAGATCGGCGGCGCGCAGCAGTACCACCGGCATGCCGTTGTCGATACAGGTGACCGCCACGCCGTCAATCAGATCGCTGGCCCGGCCGCTGGGCAACAGGGCGCCGCAGCTGGAGCCGGCGATATCGCGGAAGATCAGCACGATTTCGGCGGCGCTGCCGGGTACGCCGTCGATGGACAGATCGCCGTCGTAGCGTACCTCGCCGTCCGGGGTGGGGATACGCGCCACCGCCACCTGGCCGGTGTTCTGCATAAAGATTCGCACCTCGGTAAATTCTGCGCCGGCGGCCACCAGGCCGCGCTCGATGGCGAACGGCCCGACCGCCGCCAGAATATTGCCGCAGTTCTGGCCGTAATCCACCAGCGGCCGGTCAACGTTAACCTGGGCGAACAGATAGTCGACGTCGGCGTCCGCGCGCTGCGAGCGGCTGACGATCGCCACTTTGCTGGTCAGCGGGTCGCCGCCGCCGAGGCCGTCGATCTGACGGATATCCGGCGAACCCATCGCCGCCAGCAGGACGCGGTCGCGCGCCGCCGGCTGCGGCGGCAGGTCGTCCGCCAGAAAGAATGCGCCTTTTGAGGTGCCGCCGCGCATCAGCAGGCAGGGGATTCGGCGTTGACGCATATTACTCCTCCAGCTGATCCAGCGAGTCGTAGTAGGTCAGACCCTTTTCCGCCAGACGCGGGCGCATCTGGTAGATATCCAGCCCCAGCTCGCCGCTGGCCATCCGCAGGCGTTTGCTCTCCTCCAGATCGGCGCGGCGGCGGCTGGCCGCCAGCGTCGCTTCGGCCTCGGCATGGCGCACGACCACCACGCCGTCATCGTCGGCGATCACCGCGTCCCCCGGGTAAATCAGCTGCCCGGCGCACACCAGCGGCACGTTGACCGAGCCCAGCGTCTCTTTGACCGTGCCCTGTGCGTACACCGCCCGCGACCAGACCGGAAAGCCCATTTCGCGCAGCGTGCGGGTGTCGCGCACCCCGAGGTCCGCCACCAGCCCGCGCACGCCGTGCGCCTGCAGCGAGGTGGCCAGCAGATCGCCGAAGTAGCCGTCGACGCAGGGCGAGGTCGGCGCCACCACCAGGATATCCCCCGGCCGGCACTGCTCCACCGCCACGTGGAACATCCAGTTGTCGCCCGGCGCCACCAGCACGGTGACCGCGTTGCCGGCGATGGCGCGGTCCTGCTGAATCGGCCGGATGGCCGGGTCGAGCAGCCCTTTGCGCCCCTGCGCCTCATGCACCGTCGCGACGCCGAACGTCGCCAGCGCCGCCAGCGTGTCGTCGCAGCTGCGGGGAATATTGCGCACCACCACGCCTTGCTTGCCGATGATGCTCATGCCAGATCCTCCGTCACCCGCGGGAAGATGCTCTGATAGCCTTCGCCGTACACGATGTTTTTACCGCTGGCGATGCCGACGTTGCGCTTGGCCTGCACGCCGCGCTGCTGGGCGACGCGGGTGTAGTATTCCCACAGGTGTTCCTGACCGGCCATGCACTGAATGGCCTGATACTTTTTATCCCACACCGAAGTGATGTCCAGCAGCACGTCCGGTTTCCATTCGCACTGTTCCGGCTGGTGCGGCTCAAACAGATACACCGGCGGCGCGGCGACGATCGGTTCGCCCGGGCGGTAGCCTTCCGCCTGCGCGATGATGCGCGCTTCCTGCGTCAGGTTGCAGGCCAGCGGGTGGTCGTAGTTGTACGGGTCTTTTTGCGAATGGGTCAGCACAAAGTGCGGCTGTACCCGGCGGAATACGTCCGCCAGGCGGAACAGCTGCTCTTTATCGGCGCGCAGCGGGTAGTCGCCCAGATCGAAGAACTCAATGCTGGCGCCGAGGATCTCGGCGGCGGCGCAGGCCTCTTCCTGGCGGGCGGCCTTCACTTTCTGCTCGGTCATCGCGCCTTTGCGCCACAGTTTGGCGGATTCGCCGCGTTCGCCGAACGACAGGCAGACGATATGCACCTGATAACCCTGCTGGCCGTGCAGCGCAATGGCACCGCCGGCGCGCCAGACGAAGTCGGCGGAATGGGCGCTGACCACCAGGGCGGTTTTGTTTGCGGTTATCTCACTCATGTTCGGATTCCTTGGCTGGTTAGAATGACCTCATGCTGTCAGTTTCCCGCTGCGGTGGATAATTCATTTGATTGCAGCAGGTATGCGTTTTATTTATATTGCCTCGACCGCCGTCCGGGAGACTGAGCATGGACTATGAAGAAGACGGGCTGACAAACCTGATGCAAATCAGGGCATTCAGCCAGGTTGTTGCGCAGGGCAGCGTTTCGCGCGCCGCCGATGAGTTATTCAGAACGCAGTCGGCCATCACCCGCTCGATTCGCGATCTGGAGCAAAAGCTGGCGGTGCCGCTGTTTGAGCGCCATGCCAGCGGCATGCTGCTGACCGATTTCGGCAAGTGCGTGCTGCCGCGCGCGCGGCGGGCGATTGCGGAGCTGCATCAGGTGCCGGCGCTGCTGGCCCGTCTGCAGGGGAAAGGGGCGGCGCGCGCCGACAGCGAGCCGCTGTACCTGTTTAACGTGCGCCGGCTACAGATTTTCGTCTGCCTGTGCGAAACGCGGCATATGCAGACCGTGGCGACGCTGCTGGGCCTGAGCCAGCCGGCGATCAGCGCGGCGCTGAAGGTGCTGGAAAACGGCGCCGGCGCGCCGCTGCTGGAACGCACGCCGCACGGCATGGTGCCATCGCTGGCCGGGCGGGAGATTGAAGCCAACATCCGGCGCGCGCTGAATGAGCTGCAGCATATTCCGGCGGATATCGCCGCCCGGCGCGGGGTGCTGACCGGCGCGGTGCGGGTCGGCGCGCTGCCGCTGGGGCGCACCCGGCTGCTGCCGCAGGCGATCGTCCAGCTGACCGCGCGCTATCCCGGCGTCAGCGTGGTGACCAACGAGAGCGCATTTTCCGCGTTGGCGTCTGAACTGCGCTCCGGCGATATCGACTTTATTTTCGGCGCGCTGCGCGACAGCGACTATGCGGCGGATGTGTACAGTGAAACGCTGTTTACCGAGGAGATGGTGCTGCTGGCGCGCCGTGGCCATCCGCTGGCGCAGGCCGGGTTGCAGCCGTCACAGCTGAAAAGCGCGCGCTGGGTGCTGCCGCGTTCGGCCACTCCGGCGCGCCGCCTGCTGGACGACTGTTTTCAGGCAATGGCGATGCCGCCGCCGTCGCCGGTGGTGGAGAGCGGCGATCTGGCGTTGGTGCGCGGGCTGTTGCTGAATTCCGATATGCTGGCGGCGGTGTCGGCGCACCAGCTGGAACATGAGCTGGCATCGGGGGAGCTGGTGCAGCTGCCGCTGGCGCTGCCCAATACCGGCCGCGCCATCGGCCTGACGTTCCGCACCGGCAGCCTGCATTCGCCGGCGGCGCAGGCGCTGATCGACAGCCTGCGCGCGCAGTGCGCCAATATCGCTTAAAGCAGGCTGGCGGCCTGCATCAGCGCGTAGCGGTAGCCCTGAATGCCAAAGCCGCAGATCACGCCGTGCGCCACGTCGGACAGGTAGGAGTGATGGCGGAACGGTTCGCGTTTGTGCACATTGGTGATATGCACCTCAAACAGCGGCAGGGCGACGGCGGTCACCGCATCACGAATGGCCACCGAGGTGTGCGTCCAGGCCGCCGGGTTGATCACCAGCGCCTGCGCCTTGGCGCGCGTCTCCTGGATCCAGTCGATCATCTGCCCTTCATGGTTGGTCTGCAGAAATACGATCCCGATATCCAGCTCCGCCGCCGTCCGATGGCACAGCGCTTCGATGGTGGCCAGGGTGTCGCGGCCGTAGGTGTCCGGTTCACGGCTGCCCAGCAGGTTGAGGTTGGGGCCGTTGAGCACGTAAATGGTTTTCATCATCTCTCCGTTAATCAGCAAAGCCAAACAGGCGCTGCGGCGTCTGCCACAGAATGCGCCGACGCGTCTGTTCGTCGGGGAACAGGCTTTCGCACAGCATCAGCAGCGTGCCCATGTCCATCCGTTCGGTGGCGCGCAGGAACGGCCAGTCCGATCCCCACATGCACTTCTCCGCACCGTAGGCGCTCAGCAGCGCCTGCAGGTAGGGCTGCGCGTCGCTGAACGGGTAGTGCCGGCGGGAAAACTTCGCCAGCCCGGACAGTTTCATATAGACGTGTTCACGCTCCGCCAGCCGCAGCAGCGCCTGAAAGGCCGGCTGTGTCAGCCCGGCGTCGACGTCGGGTCGGCCGCAATGGTCAAACAGCAGTTTGGCGCGGCTGCGCTGCAGCAGCGGCAGCAGCGCCGGCAGCTGGTCGTCCTGCACCTGAATTTGCGCGTACAGCCCCAGCTCCGCCAGTTGGGCCATCAGCCGGTCAAGCTGCAGAAACGGCGCGACGCCGAGCATGGCGACGTTGAGGGCGATGCCGACCACGCCCTGCGCCTGCAGCTGCGCCAGCGTCTCGCTGCTGCTGTCGAACGGCACCACCGCGATGCCTTTGTGGCGGCCTTCACCGGCGGCCAGCGCCGCCAGCAGACAGCGGTTGTCGGTGTTGTAGCCCGAGGTGGGGCCGACAATCAGCGAATGGCGAATGCCATAGGCCCGCATCACCGCGCGATAGTGCGCCGGGGTCGCCAGCTCATGGCCGGCCGGGTTATAGGCGCTGTCCGGCGCATAGGGGAAATTGGCCGGGTCGAACAGGTGGTGGTGGCAGTCGATTTTCGGTTGGGTAAATAGCGTCGTCATGCGTTTTTCCCCGCTACGGAGTACAGCACCTGCTGGTTGCGCGTCTTCTGGAACTCCTCCAGGGTTTCGCCGCGCATGGCGGCGTAGATATGCAGGTTGGAGCTACCGACTACCGCGCCGAGCTTCTCCAGCAGGAAGAAGCTGACGCCGTAGCGGATCATCGCCCGCCAGTCGAGTTCGCGCAGCATGCGTTGCTCCTCGTCGCTCAGCGCCGCCTGGTCAAACAGCGCCTGCTGCTGCTCCAGGAAGCGGGCGCGCCAGTCCGGTTGGATCAGCCGGTGCAGGAAGCGGTTGATGCGCAGCGCCTTCAGGCTGCGGGCATGGGTGAACGGGTAGGTGCCCGCCAGTTTCTCCACCCCGGCCAGCTGTTGGTTAATTTTATCGCGCTGGCGCTGCTGTACGTCGACCGGCGCTTCCCGCGCGCGGTTTTCCAGAATCAGCGTGGAGATGCCGGTCATCGAGGGCAGGTAATAGGCCTCATGCAGCTTTTCCACGTTGGCGGAGAGCGCGCCGCGCATAATCAGCCACATAATCACCTCCGCGCCCTCCAGGCCGCCGAGGGTGGCGTATTCCGCCAGGGTGATGTCGGTCAGACGCTGCGGGTCGTTCACCAGCATATCGACGAACTGAGCGTCCCACTCCGGGTTATTGAAGCCGCAGCGTTCGCCGTGCACCTGATGCGAAACGCCGCCGGTGGCGACCACTGCCACTTTCAGGTCCTCCGGGAAGCTTTCGATCGCCCGCCGCAGCGCCTGGCCCAGCTTGTAACAGCGGCGGGCGGACGGGATCGGGAACTGCAGCACGCCGACCTGCAGCGGCACCACCCGGGTCGGCCAGCCGCCGTCCTGCCACGGCAGCAGGGCGGACAGCGGTGAAAACAGGCCGTGGTCCAGCGGTTTATCCTGGAAGAACGCCATGTCGAATTCGTCCGCCATCAGGCTGGCGCCGATATGCTGGGACAGCGCCGCATGGCCGGCGACGGGCGGCAGATCGCGCGGGCCGCCGCCTTCGTCGGCGACGGCGTAGCTGTCGTCAATCCCCAGCGCAAACGCCGAATAGTGGTCGAAGAAGAATGAGGTGACGTGGTCGTTGAACACGTACAGCAGTACGTCGGGCTTTTTCTCCGCCAGCCACTGCTGCATCGGGGCGAAACCGTCGAAAATCGGCGCCCAGGCGCTCTCCTGCTGTTTATTATGATCCACCGCAAAGCCGATGGTGGGGGTGTGGGACACGGCCAGTCCGCCAATAATCGTTGCCATCCTGATACCTCTGTCTGAAAGTGTTTAGCGGTTATTCATCGTGCGCGACAGTGCGGGCAGATCGTTAAGGCCGATGCCTTTTATCCTTTCCGCCGGGCGCGCATGCTGATGATTGATAATGGTAATCGCCGCCAGCAGAGCCGGGGTGGCGAGGATAATAAAAATACTGGTGGCGCCGGGGAACATCCCCAGCAGCACGCCGCCGAGCGACGAGCTGATAATCGCGCCGCTGCGGCCGATGCCGTGCATCCAGCTGACGCCGGTGGCGCGCATTTCCGTCGGGTAGAACGCCGGGGAGAATGCCTGCAGACCGGTCTGCGCGCCGTTGATGCAGACGCCGCTGATAAACACCAGCACCGCCAGCGCCGTCGGGCCGAAGCCCCAGACGCCCTGCGCCAGCAGGCAGCACATGCCCATCAGATAGAACAGGG
The DNA here is from genome assembly GCA_901472405.1 of Serratia rubidaea. Taxonomy (GTDB): domain Bacteria; phylum Pseudomonadota; class Gammaproteobacteria; order Enterobacterales; family Enterobacteriaceae; genus Serratia_B; species Serratia_B rubidaea. The sequence goes on from LR590463.1 coordinate 2,054,160, forward strand.
CGATCACCCGTTTGGCGACGAAGCGGTCCATCAGGTTGCCCACCAGCAGCCCGCCGATGGTGCCGCCCAGCTGGAATAAACCGGCGATAATCGCCGCGCGCTCCAGCGAAAAACCGGCGCCGCGCACGATGGTCGGCAGCCAGCCGTTGAGCAGATAAATCACGAACAGCCCCATAAAATAGGTGAGCCACAGCACCAGCGTGCCTTTGGCGTAGCCGTTACTGAACAACTGCAGCACCCGGGCTTTTTTGGCGATCACCGGCGTTTTTAACACAAAGGTGGTGCCGGCGCTGAAGACGCCGCCGGCGCGCCGCAGGATACGGGCGATTTTGTCCTTATGCTGGTTGCGCACCACCATATACAGGGTGGATTCCGGCAGGATCCACATCAGCAGCGGCAGCATCAGCAGCGGCAGCAGGCCGCCGAGAAACAGCACCGCTTTCCAGCCCAGGTTCGGCAGCATGCCGGCGGCGATAAAGCCGCCGGCGCCGGAACCGATATTAAAGCCGCTGTACATCAGGGTGATCATCAGGCTGCGGCGGGCGCTCCGGCATATATTCGGACACCAGCGTCACGCAGTTGGGCATCACCGCCCCAGCCCGAGGCCGGTCAGAAAGCGCAGCACCGCCATTTCCAACGGGGTGCGGGCAAAGGTGCTGAGCAGGCTGAACAGCGAGAAACAGAGGATCGACAGCAGCAGCACCTTTTTGCGGCGAAGCGGTCGGAGTAGGGCCGGCGATTAACGCGCCGAGGGCAACGCCGAGCATCGCCGCGCCGAGGATCGGCCCCATTTCACCCCGTGAAATGCCCCAGTCCTCGATCAGCGCCGGCGCGATAAACCCATGACCGCGGCGTCGTAACCGTCGAACATGATAATGATGAAGCACAGGATTAATACCAGCCACTGATAGCCGGAATGGGGCGCGAATCGATCCAGGCTTTGACGTCAACAATGTTGTGGTTGCTCATCGGGTACGCTCTCTGTTTTTTTTATTAATATGTGATCGGATTAAAACTTTGGCCGCAGGCCGGAAACGTATTGGATGAGCGTCAGCCGATGTGTTTTAAATGTTTATAGCATTAAATTTATATGTATCAATGAATTATGTTGATTGTTGCTGACGCCTCGTTAACCACGTTAGGGAGTGCGCCGCAGGTTGTCTGCCGGAAAATGATTAACGAGGTATGAGTTTTATTTATTTATCTAGCGGGCGGGGATGAAAAAGGGCGCAGTGGCTGCGCCCTGTGGAGGTCTGCGGCGTTAGCGCTGCGGCCGGCGGCCAGCAGGCGTTCTCCCGCCGGGGTGACGGTGTATTTGGCGAAGTTGTCGATAAAGCGCTGCGCCAGATCCTGCGCTTTTTCCTGCCACAATGACGCGTCGGCGGTAGGTTTTGCGCGGGTCGAGGATCGCCGGGTCGACGCCCGGCAGCGCGGTCGGCACCGCCAGGCCGAAGATCGGCAGGGTGAAGGTATCGGCCTGCTCAATCTCGCCGTTGAGGGATGGCGTCAATAATGCCGCGCGTATCCTTGATGGAGATACGCTTGCCGCTGCGTTCCGCCGGTATTCACCAGATAGGCCTGCGCGCCGGCGGCCTGCATGCGTTTCACCAGCACTTCGGCGTACTGCGTCGGGTGCAGCGTCAGGAAGGCGGCGCCGAAGCAGGCGGAGAAAGGTCGGCGTCGGTTCGGTGATGCCGCGTTTCGGTGCCCGCCAGTTTGGCGGTGAAGCCGGACAGGAAGTGATACTGCGTCTGCTCCGGCGTCAGGCGTGATACCGGCGGCAGCACGCCGAAGGCGTCGGCGGTCAGGAAGATGATTTTTTGCGCGTGGCCGGCCTTGGATACCGGCGTGACGATGTTGTCGATATGGTAAATCGGGTAGGAGACGCGGGTGTTCTCGGTTTTGGCGCCGTCGTCGAAATCAATGCTGCCGTCGGCGCGCACCGTGACGTTTTTCCAGCAGCGCGTCGCGGCGAATGGCCTGATAAATTTCCGGCTCGGCCTGCGGCGACAGCTTGATGGTCCTTGGCGTAGCAGCCGCCTTCGAAGTTGAACACGCCGTCGTCGTCCCAGCCGTGTTCGTCATCGCCGATCAGCTGGCGTTTCGGGTCGGTGGACAGCGTGGTTTTGCCGGTGCCGGACAGGCCGAAGAAGACCGCCACGTCGCCCTGTTCGCCGACGTTGGCCGAGCAGTGCATGGAGGCAATACCCTTCAGCGGCAGCAGGTAGTTCATGATGGAGAACATACCCTTTTTCATTTCGCCGCCGTACCAGGTGCCGCCGATCAGCTGCATGCGCTCCGTCAGGTTGAAGGCGACGAAGTTTTCCGAGTGCAGCCCCTGCTGCCGCCAGTCCGGATTGGTGCATTTGGCGCCGTTCAGCACCACGAAGTCCGGCTCAAAGTCCGCCAGCTCGGCATCGTTCGGGCGGATAAACATGTTTTTTCACGAAGTGCGCCTGCCAGGCGACCTCGGTGATAAAGCGCACCTTGAGGCGCGTGTCGGCGTTGGCGCCGCAGAAGGCGTCAATCACAAACAGACGCTTGCCGGACAGCTGATCGCCCACGCGGGTTTTCAACTGCTGCCAGACCGCCGGCGACATCGGCTGGTTGTCGTTTTTGCCGGTGCCGCTGTCTGACCACCAGACGGTGTCGCGCGTGACGTCGTCACGCACAATATACTTATCCTTCGGCGAACGGCCGGTAAACTCGCCGGTATCGACGGCGACCGCACCGAGGTTGGTCAGGGTGCCGCGCTCCAGCGGCGGCAGGTCGGCGCGGGTTTCTTCGTTAAACAGCAGGTCATAGTCAGGGTTGTAAACGATATCGCTGGCCTGATGGATACCGTAGCGGGCAAGGGTTTGCGGGGTTACAGCGGTTGAAGACATAGTCTACGTCCTTATCATACCTTTCGGTGCGACGCCGACGTTGTGTAAACCGCCGGGTCAACTGCCTGGGGTATTGTGATAGTGTGTCCGGCTGCGCGCGTAACGACAGCGGACGTTTTATTTTGCTGACCGGATTCAGCCGGGCTTATTTCCGGTTCTTATTTCTGCAAGTCCGCAGATGTTTGCCGTTGCCTATAGCATGACGGCAAAAATTATCCCGATTAATTTAATTACAAAATGCTGACGATAATTAATTAAAGCCAACCTTAGCGGGGTGTCACACTATTTAATTAAGCCGGGTTAATTTTGTTCTGCTTTTTTATTTTTTATCATATCTTCGGCCTTGTCTACTGTTTTATCTGCCTCCAATAAACCCGGAGCCTCGCGCTGTTCCGGGCGGTAATCTCATGTTTTTTAATTATTAATTATTTTCCTGCGGGCGGAGTGCGCCCGTGGTTTATCAGACACTTGCGGACAGGGTGAATAATGAAACAGATAAATGCACAACTCGGTTACCAACGACAAACGTCACCATCAGATTCTTCCGGAATAATACAAAAAAATACGCAGAATGGATATCGGAGCGGTGCCGATCGCGCTGTTTATCACTATTTGCGCCATCGTTGCCATTTCGGCCTATGCCAACTTTTTACCGAAAAATATGATCGGAGGCCTGGCGGTGATCATGACGCTGGGTTTTGCACTGGCGCATTTGGGAAAGTCTATTCCGCTATTGCGGGAAATTGGCGGGCCGGCGATTTTATGCCTGATGGTGCCGTCGGTGCTGGTCTATTTTAATGCCTTTCAGCCCAATGTGCTGGCGACGGTTAATCTGCTGATGAAAGAGGCCAACCTGCTGTACTTCGTGATCGCCAGCCTGGTGGTCGGCAGTATCCTCGGCATGAACCGGGTGATCCTGATCCAGGGGATGATTCGCATGTTTGTGCCGCTGCTGGCAGGGACGCTGAGCGCGGTGGCGACCGGCCTGCTGGTGGGGCAGCTGTTCGGCTACGGCGTCTATCACACCTTCTTCTTTATTATCGTGCCGATTATCGGCGGCGGTATCGGTGAGGGGATTTTACCGCTGTCGCTGGCCTACTCGGCGATTCTGGGCGGCACGCCGGATCTGTACGTGGCGCAGCTGGCGCCGGCGGCGGTGCTGGGGAACATTTTCGCCATCGTCAGCGCCGGGGTGCTGGCGCGCATCGGCATGCAACGCCGTACGCTGAGCGGCGACGGGATGCTGATTCGCTCTGCGCAGGACAACGCGCTGTTTACGCGCCAGGAGGGCGGCGGCGCGGTGAATTTTCACTGGATGGGCGGCGGGCTGCTGGTGATTTGCGCCTTTTTTATCGTCGGCGGGCTGTTTGAGCATCTGGTGCATATTCCCGGCCCGGTGCTGATGATCCTGTTTGCGGTATTGTGCAAATACTGCCGCATTATTCCCGCCAGCATGGAGAATGGCGCGCACAGTTTTTATAAATTTGTTTCCGCCGCGCTGGTGTGGCCGCTGATGATCGGCCTGGGCATGCTGTACGTGCCGCTGGAGAACGTGGTGGCGGTGTTCTCCGTCGGCTACGTCGTCGTCTGCGGCTCGGTGGTGCTGTCGATGGGGTTGGTGAGCTTCCTGATTGCGCCGCGGCTGAAGATGTTTCCGGTGGAGGCGGCGATCGTCACCTGTTGCCATAGCGGGCTGGGCGGCACCGGCGACGTGGCGATTTTGTCAGCGTCGAACCGCATGGGGCTGATGCCGTTTGCGCAGATCGCTACGCGCATCGGCGGGGCGTCAACGGTCATTGGCGCGACGCTGCTGCTGGGCTGGCTGACACGCTGAGGTAAAATCAGGAAAAAAATCAGCTTTTCTGCTTAATGCCGATAATTCTGATTAAATTTTCAGATTGTTCGTGAGATAATTTTTATCAGGCGTCTGGGCTTGCATACCTTGGGCGTCTGCCGAGTCGCCAGCCATACGGTTGGCGATTCATTTCCCCTCTTTGAGCATATTGATTGCCGCTCCCAACAGAATACGCTGCTCAATGTCCTGACTGTCCGCCGACTGGCGCGCCAGCTGTTGGGCCAGGCTTTCCACCGACAGCGCTTCGCCGCGGTGGCGCAGCTGCATCACGCCGTCGCCAATCAGGCGGGCGACTTCGTCCCAAACGGGTTTTATCTCCTGCTCCGAGAACTTCATCGCTTACCTCGGTCGGTGATTTTTTTGCTCAATGTAGCAGTTGACCGACGACGACGCCAGTGCTGCACGCGGGCAAGCGTAAAACCGGAAGTATAAAAAACAGGCCATCCGTATTTCTTCTGCTTTCACCGCTTAATACTTAAAGGGTCAAACCGCGGAGGGTGAAATGATGAGTCTGGTGGACCAACTGATGGAGTATTACCGCGCATCAAACGCGGCGGAAGTTCGGCATCCGATTTGCCGCTGGTGGCTGCCGCAGGGAGAGGCGCGGGTGGCCTATTTACGTGAACTGCTGGAGCCGGCGGCCGGAACGTCCGCTGCACGGCGCTAAGTAACCAGGCGGCCGGCCTGCCGGCCGCTTAGCCGAAGGCGATCGCCGCCCAGCGCAGCAGCAGCAGGGCCAGACAGATGCCTAATAGCACCAGCAGGACTTTCCCATGCTTGGCGGCGCATACGTTTGGTGACCAATGGCGCCTCCCGGAGTTCAGACGCTGAGAAGACCGATGCCCAGCCCGGCCACTACCAGTACAACCAGCGTGACGGCCTGCAACAGGTCGCTGAAGGTATCGTCGGGATCTTTGTCATACTCTTTCATGGTACTGCTCGCCTAGGCTATTCGCCGGCCGTGAATGAGGCCCCAGTATGCCTGTCATCAGTCGGCAGTCACAGAGGCGTTCGGTAAATATCAGGTAAAGATTGGTCGGCGGCGCGGGTGGGAAGCGGCGACGCTCCGGCGGCTTTGTAGTATGCTCGCCGTATTAACTTCTTTTCTGACAGGCAGATAACCATGGCCAAGACAATACCGGCACAGTATGAACATGCGGAGCGCTGGGCGTTCGGCGATAACGAAGCGCTGGCGGATGAGCTGGTGCAGCTTATTCTCAATGGCACTAAAACCGCCACCTGCTCCAATCTGGATGAAGACGGCATTCCTCAGGCCGGCGATATCTTTGTGGTGGTGGACGGGCGGGGAGAGCCGGCCTGCGCGATCAGGCTGACCTCGGTCGACGTGCGCAGCTACGATCAGGTGGACGAGGCGCATGCCTTTGCTGAAGGGGAAGGCGACCGTACGCTGGCCTATTGGCGCCGCGAACACCGGCGCTTCTTTGAGGCATACGATCTGTTTACGCCGGATATGACGCTGATCCTGATGCATTTTGCCGTGGTAGAGGCGTTTTAGGCCGATGCGAGCGGTGCCCTATTGCTGCCAGTGGGCCACGCCGGAGCTGGCGGCCGATCTGATCGCCGGCCGCGCCGTATTGGCGGATGACCCGAACTGGGCGGCAGCGGCGCGTTGACGCAGGCGGAATACCTGGAGTGGGCCAACCACGTGTGCGGCATGGCCTGTTTGCGCATGATTCTGCGCCACCCGCGACGGCAGCGCGCCATCACTGCTGGCGCTGGCGCGCCGCAGTCTGCCTTACGGCGCCTATGTGCGGCAGGATGAACGGCGGGATCAAGGGGCTGATTTACGCGCCTTTTGTCCGTTACGTGGGCGAACAGTTTGCGCTGCAGGCGGCGGTGCAGGTCGATATTACGGCCGAGCAGCTGCCGGCGCTGCTGGCCGAATGGCGCTATATCATCGCGTCGGTGCATCCTTCCATTCGTCAGCCGTTGCAGACGCCGCCGCAGCGCGGCGGGCACCTGGTGCTGATCACCGCGGCGCCGGCGGGGCAGCTGCAATTCCATAACCCGTCCGGCGATCGTCCGGCGACGCAGGAGGACGTGACAATGTCACCCGAGACGTTTAGCCGCTTCTTTGCCGGGCGCGCCATCACGGTGAAATAAAAAACGCGCTGCGTTTATCGTGCAGCGCGTTTTTAACTTTCCTTACCGCACCGCCGTTCAGCCGATACGCATAATCCAGGCGTCCTGCTGACGGTCATAATGCTGCTTATACAGCAACAGCTGTTTACCGTTCAGGGTGGCGGGAATGCTGGTGTGTTCGTCCCAGCCATCCAGTTGCATGCACAAATCCCGGGTCCGACTTGCACGGAATGGTCAGCAGGCCATCGCTTTCCGCCTGTTCGGCGGCGGAATGGATGGCGTCATCGACCTCAAAACTACCAATTTTCACTACGGATACGCTCATGAATGCTCCTTTTCAGCCAGATGCAGGAGGTACGACCAGTTGGCCCGTCATCAATGAGCATAGACAAGGCTGCACAAAATGTCACCGAAAAATTTTTATCCGCGCGCGTGCAGCGATGGCGGCGGGCTGGCCGCCATCGGTTTGGGGAAGGGAACTATTGGTGGAAGTCGAGCGCGCCATCGCGCACCAGTTCACGCGGCAGATTGTTTTTAATCCGGCTGCCGATGCGTTTGGCGATGCCCAGCGGCTGCTGCTGGTAGGTGACGATGCACTCTTCACCCTGCGGCGGCTCCGCCGGGTACAGATCGCGGCCGTGATACCACTCCTGCGCCAGCGCGGCATCCAGTTCGAACGCCTGCGGCCCCTGGCCGTCCGCCAGCGCGATCGCCGCCTCATGCTGCCAGCGATAGCCTTTGGGGAAGCGCTCGGCCAGTTTCACACCGATGCGTGAAAAGCGCACTTTGCCGATCAGCGCTTCCAGCGCGGTCGGAAACAGCCAGATCTCTTTGTCGCGCGTCCACAGGGCGTGGGCGGCGTCATCCCAGCTCAAGCCGGCGGCATTGGCGGCCTGACGCACCAGCGCGCCGTCTTTGCGCGACATCGGCGTAAAGGGGAACTTGCCCACCTTATAGCTCGGTTTGGCCAGCGGCGGCACCGAACGGTGTTTGCGCAGGCGGGCGACGAAAAAGCCTTCGCTGTCGTAGATTTGCGGGAACACGTGCAGAAAACCTTCCGCCGTCAGCGCCCGTTGCGCATCGGGGAACAGTTCGCCCAGCGGCTCGATGCTGACCGCATCGCCGTAGCTGGCCAGCAGGCTGCGGATCACCGCCTGGTTCTCCTGTTCATTCAGGGTGCAGGTGGAGTAGACCAGCACGCCGCCCGGCGCTAACGCGTGGAAAGCACTGTCGATCAACTCGCGCTGCGTGTCGGCGATGCTGGTGACGCTCTCCGGCGACCAGTTGCTCATGGCATCGGGATCTTTGCGCACCACGCCTTCGCCGGAGCAGGGGGCGTCCAGCAGGATGGCGTCAAAGGCTTCCGGCAGCGCAGCGCCGAATACCCGGCCGTCAAAATGGGTCAGCGCGCAGTTGCTGACTCCGCAGCGGCTGATATTGGCATGCAGCACTTTAACCCGGCTGGCGGCGTATTCATTGGCGACGATGCCGCCCTGATTATGCATCAGCGCGGCGATTTGGGTGGTTTTTGAGCCCGGCGCGGCGGCGACGTCCAGCACCCGCGTCGGCGCATCATCGCCGGCAAACAGCGCGCTGACCGGCAACATCGAGCTGGCTTCCTGGATATAAAACAGGCCGCTGAGGTGTTCGCCGCGCTGCCCAGCCGCAGGCTTTCATCGTCACGGGCGATCCAGAAGCCCTCGGCGCACCAGGGGATAGGCTCCAACTGCCAGTCGTACTCTTTTACCCGCGCCAGAAAATCGGCGACGCTGATTTTCAGCGTATTGACGCGCAGACTGCGGCGTAACGGGCGTTGACAGGCGGCGATAAAGTCGTCCATTGACAATTCGGCGGGCATGATGGCGCGCGTGGCGTCGAGAAACGCCGGCGGCAGAACTACGGAAGCAGGTTTAACCACAGAAAACTCTTGCGAGAAAATAAGAAGGAAGGAGGAATTGTAGCACAGCGCGCTAAAAAAGCGGGCCTGATAGTTCAGGCCCCGTTATGGTTAAACGCGTGAGACAGGATTAATCGCGTGGAATGGCGGTCCCCCATTCTTGCCAGCCCTTCGGCTCTTCCGCGTTCAGCATAAAGTGCTTGCCGGCGGCGGCTTTCGGCGCCAGCGGGATGGTCGGCGGCGTAGCGAAGGCGATGCCGCCGCGGATAAACTGCTGGAAGGTGCCGCTTTTGATGACGCCGCCGGTCAGGCCGAACTGCAGGTTATAGCCGGAGGCCAGCCAGAACACGCTGTTGTTGCGCACCAGATGCTGATATTTCTTGCTGACGCGCAGGGCGACATGCACCCGGTCGGACATCGCGCCCAGGTAGAACCCGGTGACGGTGCCGACTTCCACGCCGCGGAACAGCACCGGCGTGCCGATCTGCAGCGAGCCGGTTTCGGCGGCGTCGAGCACCACGCTCAGCCCGTCCTGATAGCGTGAATCGGTAATGCTGGCTTCCTGCAGTTCAAAGCTGCGCAGCGGGCGGCTGCTGCGGCCCGGTTCGACGTTGATGTACGGCTGCAGCAGGGTATCGAGGTTATTGACCCCGGCGGCGGAAATTTCCGGCGACACGATGGAGAAGCGGGTGCCGAAGCGGGCGAAGTTCTCCACGTATTCCGGATACAGGACGGCTTTCGCCAGCACCTGGGTGCGGTCAGGCGACAGCTGCATCGACTCCACCTGGCCGATATCAATGCCCAGATAGCGGATCGGCATGCCGGCGGCCAGTTTGCTGGCGTTGTAGGTGCGCAGGGTGATCTGGCTGCCGACCGCGCGGGCGGCGGTTTCGTTGCTGTACAGCACTCGCTTGTCGCCTTTGCCCGGCGCCACGCCCTGCAGATTATCGAAGCTGATAGCGCCTTTCAGCGCCCGGTTCAGCGGTGACGCCTGCACCGTCAGGCCGCTGCCGTTCAGCTGGACTTTGGCGCCGCCTTCGGCCCAGAAAATGGTCTGTTTGCCCAGCAGCTTGCGGTACTGCGGGTCGATATACACATCGACCTCAAACGCATTGGCCTTCGGGCGGATATCAAGAATTTCGCCGACCTGGAATTTGCGGTACAGCACCACCGAGCCGGTTTGCACGTCCGGCAGGCTGGAGGCGGTGAGCGTCAGGGTCGGCGTCGGCGTGTTGCCGGTGATGCCGGCCTTGGCCCGGTCGTTGTTGGCGTACAGCGGGTACTGCGCCGCCGGCGCGCCCTGGCTGCCGGGCATAATGCGGATGCCGCCGTCCAGCCACTCCTGCGCGCTGGCGCCGACCACTTCCATCCCGTCCAGCCCAGCTTCACGTCCAGCGGCTGTTGACCACAAACTTGCTGTCCTTATGCACCAGCGCGCGGTACTGCGCGTCGACGGCGACGCGGAAAGTGACGCCGCTGTTGGTCAGGCTGCGGCTCAGCACCTGGCCGACCTTGATGCCGTGGATAATCACCGGCTGGCCGACGTCGATGCCGTAACTTTGCGGCGCCTGCAGCGACAGGGTCAGCACGCCCGGCTGCTGCAGCAGCGTTTCGCTGCTGTCGAGCACGTTGAAGTGGTGCTGCGGCTCGCCGTCGCCCGGGATCAGCTCCAGCGTATTGCCGGTCAGCAGCTGGCTGAGTTTGGGCGTCGTTAAGGCTGATTTTCGGGCTGCGCATGGCGATACGCGTGCCGCTGCGCATCAGATCCACCACCGACGGGTCGATGGTCAGCTCGCCGGTCACCTTATTGTCCGGCTGCAGCGTCAGCTTGGTCAGGGTGCCGACCTGCAGCCCCTGATAGATCAGCGGCGTATGGTTGGCGCTCAGGTTGCTGCCGCTAGGCAGATCCAGCGTGATGCTGACGCCGCGCTGGCTGCGGGCCAGATCGGGGTACAGCTGATAACTCTGGTCGGCCTTGGCCTGCTGACCTTTTTCCGGCGAGTCGAAGGCGATGGCGCCGTTGACCAGCGCCGCCAGGCTCTCCATCTGCACCGACGCGCCCGACAGGTTGAAGTCGCCCTTAAAGCCGGAGACGTTCCAGAAGCGGCTGTCGGTTTTCACCAGGTTGGCGAAGCGGCGGTCGATCAGCACATCGATGGTGACGCCTTTGTTGCCGTCGGCGATGGTGTAGTCATACACCTTGCCGGCCGGGGATCTTGCGGTAGTACACCAGCGAGCCGGTGTTCAGTGAACCGAGATCTTCCGCATGCAGGTGAATCATCAGTTCGCCGGTGTTGAGACGGTATTTGGGCTGCGTATCAAGCGCCGAGAAGTGGGTCTGCGCCTTGCCGCTGCCCGGCATCATGCCGATATAGTTGCCGCCGACCAGCGCATCCAGCCCGGAAACGCCGGCCAGCGAGGCTTTCGGCGTCACCAGCCAGAACTGGGTGCCGTCGCGCAGGGAGTCCTCCAGCTCGCTTTTGATGCTGGCCTCAACCACGATTTTGCCCAGATCTTCGCTCAGGCGGATTGACTGGACGGTGCCGACGTCCACCCCCTGATAACGCACCGGCGTACGGCCGGCGACGATGCCCGCCGCCGATTGGAAATCGATGGTGATGGTGGTGCCGCGCTCCTGAAAATTGTTGTACACCAGCCAGCCGGCGATCAGCAGAGCGATAAACGGCAGTAACCAAAAGGGTGAAATGCGGCGTTTGTTTTTAACCCGCGCTTCAGTCGGCGTATTCGGCGTTTCCTGTTGCATGTGCATCCCAAATCAGTCGGCTATCCAGCCACTCAACGGCAAGAATAGTTAAAATAACCGCAGAGCCAAAGTAAAAGGCTGCCGGTCCCATAGTAAATGACAATAATTGCTCGCGGTTGACCAGCGACATCATCAACGCGATAACAAACAGATCGAGCATCGACCAGCGGCCGATCCACCTCACCAGCCGCAGCAGGCGAATACGGGTCTTCAGGCTGTGGCAGGTTTTGAAGTGTACGCTGAACAGCAGCGTAATCAGCACAATCACCTTGGTAAACGGCACCAGCACGCTGGCGATAAACACGATCGCGGCGATGGGCATATTGCCGGAGGTGGCCAGCGACACCACGCCGGAGAAGATGGTGTCTTCCATGCGCGCGCCGTTGGCGTAAATAATGGAGATCGGCAGCAGGTTGGCCGGCAGCAGCAGGATCATCGCGGCGATCAGCGCCGCCCAGGTCTTCTGCAGGCTGTAGGGCTGGCGGCGGCACATCGGAATATGGCAGCGCGGACAGCGGCCGCGCGTATCCGGATAGCCGGTGAAATGGCAGGAGAGGCAGACGTGCAGCGCGCTCGGCGCGCCTTCCGGCTGCTGCTGCGGGTAGTAACGCTCCCACAGCTGCTCCAGATTCATATGAATCAGCGTCAGGATGCTGAGCAGCGTCAGCGCCAGGTAGGCCAGCAGCGCGTTGCCGGCTTCGATATCGGCGTACTCTTTGACTTTAATCGCCGCCACCGCCATGCCGATCAGATAAATATCCAGCATCACCCACTCTTTTAACCGCTCCAGCATCAGCAGCACCGGGCGCAGGTTCATCCCCAGCCGGTGGCCGATGCGCAGGTACAACAGCGACAGCGACAGCGTCAACGGCGCGCCGATGGTGCAGAACGCCACCATGCTGGCGGTAATGGGGTCGCCCTGGCGGCTCATCTGCCAGATGCCCTCCAGCAGGCTGGCGTGAATCGCGGTGCCGAGCAGGCGGATATTGATCAGCGGTTCGGCAAAGGCGAACGGCATCAGCAGCAGCATGGTGACCGCCATGGCCGTCAGCCGCGCCATCGACCAGTCGCGCCCGTTGACCACCTTGGCGTTGCAGCGCGGGCAATAGGCCGCCTGACTGCCGTTCAGCGCCGGCAGCCTGAACAGCAGATCGCATTCGCAACAGCGCTGGTAGCGCGCCTTGGAAAGGGGGGCGGTGATTGCCTGTATTTTCATCGTTAACAATAGCTCTGAAGCCCGCCGGTTTACTTAGCGTAGCTGGAAAATTACCCTGTCTTCGCCCGGGGGATAAAAAAGCGCGGCAAAGCGCGGTTTATGCGAGGCAAACATACCCTGCCGGACGGGGTTTTGTGAAGTAACAGATGATTAACCTTGTGACTATACGCATTTAATGCTTATTTTATAGGGGTTAAGCCCCGGGCTTAAAGTTATCTACAGCGTTTTAATGGTTATGACATGACAAAAGAACAATTCTACGCGGAATTCAAACGCGATCTCTGTGCGTTGCTGGATGGTGAAACCAACTTTATCGCCGCGCTCTCCAACGCCAGCGCGTTGATCAACGAACGCCTGGAGTCGGTGAACTGGGCCGGTTTCTACCTGATGGACGGTCAGCAGCTGGTGCTGGGGCCGTTCCAGGGCAAAATCGCCTGCGTGCGGATCCCCGTAGGTAAGGGCGTATGCGGCACCGCGGTGTCGGAAAACGCCGTGCAGCGCGTCGGCGACGTGCATGCGTTCCCCGGACACATCGCCTGTGACGCCGCCAGCAACGCTGAAATCGTGCTGCCGCTGGAAGTCGGCGGTCAGGTTATCGGCGTTCTCGATATCGACAGCACAGTTTATCAACGCTTCGACGAACAGGACGAAGCAGGCCTGAAAGCAGTGGTGGCGGGGCTTTGCGCACAGTTGGAACAGTGCGATTGTGCGAAATACGTCACTGTAGCGGCAAGTTGATCTACGGTTAACGTGGCATTTAGCGATGGCGTCATTATAATGACGCCTGTTCATGCCTGCGGCTTGTTGGCAACACCGTTGTAATCAGGAAATTTCATGGAAAATCAACCTAAGTTGAACTCTAGTAAAGAAGTTATTGCTTTTCTTGCCGAGCGTTTTCCGCTCTGCTTTAGCGCCGAGGGCGAAGCACGTCCGCTCAAAATCGGTATTTTTCAGGATCTGGTGGAGCGCGTACAGGGGGAAGAAAACCTGAGCAAAACGCAACTGCGTTCTGCACTGCGCTTGTATACCTCCAGCTGGCGTTATCTGTACGGCGTTAAAGTCGGCGCGCAGCGCGTTGACCTGGACGGCAACCCGTGCGGCGAGCTGGAGCAGCAGCACGTTGACCATGCGCGTCAGCAGCTTGAAGAAGCGAAAGCGCGCGTTCAGGCCCAGCGTGCCGAACAGAATGCCAAGAAGCGTGAGGCCGCCGGCGATGCCGCTGCGCCGCGCCGTCCGCGTCCCGCCGGCAAAAAACCGGCCGCACGTCGTGAAGGCGCTGCGCCGGAAAACCGCAAGCCGCGTCCTCAGCAGGCCCGCAAGCCTCGCGCTGCCAAAGAAGAAAGTCAGCAGCGTCATGTACCCGTCACGGATATCTCCGCACTGCAGATCGGCCAGGAAATCAAGGTCAGAGCAGGCAAGAGCGCGATGGATGCTACCGTACTCGAAATCGCTAAAGATGGCGTACGTGTACAGCTCTCTTCCGGTCTGGCGATGATTGTGCGCGCAGAACACTTGCAGTTCTGATACGGAGGCCAACTAAGGCATGAACAAATTTGTCAGATTAACGGCAGTCGCTGCCTTGATGTGGGCTGGCGTCAGTTACGGTGCGGATACCGCCAACATCCGCATCGACCAACTGCCGCAGCTGCATCAGGAACCGCAGCATGCTACGGTGAGTGAGCGCGTTACGGCGCGCTTCACTCGCTCTCATTATCGTCAGTTCGCGTTGGACGCGGCGTTTTCAGGCAAGATCTTCGATCGCTACCTGAACATGCTCGACTACAACCACAACGTTCTGCTGGCCTCCGATGTCGCGCAGTTTGCCGATAAGCGCACCGCCTTCGGCGAAGAGCTGAAGACCGGCAAGCTGACCACGCCATACGCGTTGTTCAACCTGGCGCAGAAACGCCGCTTCGAGCGTTACACCTACGCGCTGTCGTTGCTGAACAAACCGATGAACTTCACCGGCAACGATACGATCGACGTTGACCGCAGCAAAGCGCCGTGGCCGAAAGATACCGCCGAACTTGACCGCCTGTGGGACGCCAAGGTCAAGTACGATGAGCTGAGCCTGAAACTGGCCGGCAAAAATGATAAGGAAATTCGTGAAACGCTGACCAAGCGCTATCAGTTCGCGATCAAGCGGCTGACGCAGAGCAACAGCGAAGACGTGTTCCAGCTGGCGATGAATGCCTTTGCGCATGAAATCGACCCGCATACCAACTACCTCTCGCCGCGTAATACCGAGCAGTTCAACACTGAAATGAGCCTGTCGCTGGAAGGCATCGGCGCGGTACTGCAGATGGACGACGATTACACCCTGATCAACTCGATGGTGCCGGGCGGCCCGGCGGCGAAAAGCAAGTCGATTACCGTCGGCGACCGCATCGTCGGCGTCGGCCAGACCGGTAAGCCGATTGTCGATGTGATCGGCTGGCGCCTGGACGATGTGGTTTCCCTGATCAAGGGGCCGAAGGGCAGCAAGGTGCGGCTGGAAATTCTGCCGGCCGGCAAGGGCAGCAAAACCCGCGTGGTGACCCTGACGCGTGAACGCATCCGCCTGGAAGACCGTGCGGTGAAAATGACCATCAAGACCGTCGGCAAAGAGAAAGTCGCGGTGCTGGACATTCCCGGCTTCTACGTCGGCCTGACCGATGACGTCAAGGTGCAGCTGCAGAAGATGGCCAAACAGCACGTCAAGAGCGTGGTTATCGACCTGCGCACCAACGGCGGCGGCGCGCTGACCGAGGCGGTGTCGCTGTCCGGCCTGTTTATCCCGAGCGGCCCGGTGGTGCAGGTGCGTGATAACAACGGCAAAATCCGTGAAGATGCGGATACCGACGGCGTGACCTATTACAAAGGGCCGCTGGTGGTGATGGTTGACCGTTTCAGCGCCTCGGCGTCGGAAATCTTCGCTGCGGCGATGCAGGACTACGGCCGTGCGCTGATCGTCGGCGAGCCGACCTTCGGTAAAGGCACCGTGCAGCAATACCGTTCGCTGAGCCGTATCTACGATCAGATGCTGCGCCCTGAGTGGCCGGCGCTGGGATCGGTGCAGTACACCATCCAGAAATTCTACCGGGTCAACGGCGGCAGCACCCAGCGTAAGGGCGTGACGCCGGATATCCTGATGCCGACCGGCGTCGATCCGGCGGAAACCGGTGAAAGCTTCGAAGACAATGCGATGCCGTGGGACAGCATTAACGCTGCCACCTACAGCCGGGTTGGCGATCTGAAACCGTTTGAACCGCAACTGCTGAAGGACCACGAGCAGCGCATCGCCAAGGATCCGGAGTTCCAGTACATTGCGCAGGATATCGCTCACTACAAGGCGCTGAAAGACAAGCGCAACATTGTCTCGCTCAATCTGGCCCAGCGCGAGAAAGAGAACCACGACGATGATGCCACGCGCCTGAAGCGGATTAACGAACGCCTGCAGCGCGCCGGTAAAAAGCCGCTGAAGTCGCTCGACAACCTGCCGAAAGACTACAAGGAACCGGATCCGTATCTGGATGAAAGCGTGCATATCGCGCTGGATCTGGCCCATCTGGAGCAGGGGCAGCCGGCGCAGCAGCCCGCCGCCGACAAATAACGGCCTCCGGTCGATAAACGTGAAAAACGCACCTCAGGGTGCGTTTTTTTATGGGCGTGTTTGAAACAGCAGCCGGTGAGCGGGAGCGCAGACAGGCTAACGGTTATCGGTTAAATTGCCTGACGGTATAGGGCAGGAATGCCTGGCCTCCTCGCAGGGGCGCTCACGGGAGGAAGAATGAACAGATACGGCATTATCGTTTTGGCCTGCGCGCCATTTTTTCCGCAGCACAGACCGCTTCAGACGTTGAAGGGTTGATGTCCAGAGTTCCAGCGGCGTGCAAGGCGATAAATATTGATAATAACTATCCGGCGTTGCTGACGTGCGTTACGCGTTTATCTGCACGTTCGGCGCAGAGGCTCGATGTGCGACTGGCGGAGATAAGGAAGGATTTGGCGAACCTTGGCGATGCCGAATATAGCGCCGCTTTTGAAACCGCACAGACCTCTTGGGAGCGTTATAAAACGGACTATTGCGCCTATCTGACAACGGGGATGGATCGACGCAGCAGCGCTTTTAAGCTGCAGTCGGATCTCTGTCAGGCTTCAGAGAACGATCGGCGCTTACAGACGCTGCAAGGTGAGCCGTCGACCAGTTAAAGCCTGCCCGCCAGCGGCGCGCTTGGCGAACACAAACGACGTTCGTCTTGTGCCGGAGAAGCCAATACCACAGGACCCGCTGCGCACGGGCGATCAGGGTTTATCCTTCCGGCGCCAGTCCCATTCGGCATGGAGCCAGATCGCAATCATCGCGCAGCTGGAGATAAACATCACGTCAGGCCAGCGGGTGAAACCGCTGACAACGGAGACGATGGATATCACACCCGCTAGCCGTATAAATCCTTTGTTAAACGTCATAAATATACTCTTTCAATCCATTATGATGGTGGGTCTTATCAGACTTTTTCCAGTTGTTTTCTTATCGGTGAGCTGTAAATATCGACGTATCTTCCAGGGTGAGTGAAGCAATATGCGCCTCTTTCGTTTAACCTGCGCCGCCATCATTATTGTTGGGCATTTCCTGCTGTTATTTAACATCTTCCCGTGAGAATACTTCACGAAACGGCGCATGATTCAGGTAACCTGCCGTCCGCCTTCACCTTATCACGTTATACCGCCTTGGTATCAAGCGGCAACAGTTGCGTTCCTGCATGAAAAACCGGCAGTCGCCGTGACAATACCCTAAAATCTCCCCGGTCTTCGCAACAATCGTTTACAATTCGTAAATCCGGCGGGAAACGCCGTTTTTGTAAAGATTCGTATTTTTAGTGGGTTAATGGCGATTCTGGCTTGAAACTGTGTCGGATGCCCATACTTGCTAAAGGTATCTACAGCAGCGTCTTGTTAACATTTTATGAGGAAGTAAACATTTTATGATGCGTATAGCTCTGTTCCTGCTCACCAACCTGGCGGTGATGTTGGTTTTCGGGCTGGTGCTCAGCCTGACAGGAATTCAATCCAGTAGCGTTCAGGGCCTGATGATTATGGCCGGTCTGTTTGGTTTCGGCGGTGCGTTTGTCTCTCTGCTGATGTCCAAATGGATGGCGCTGCGCTCCGTTGGCGGGGAAGTGATTGAACAGCCGCGTAATGAAACCGAAAACTGGCTGCTGGAAACCGTGCGCCGCCAGTCCCAGCAGGCGGGCATTGCTATGCCGCAGGTGGCGATTTACCACGCGCCGGATATCAACGCCTTCGCTACCGGCGCGCGCCGTGACGCATCGCTGGTGGCGGTCAGTACCGGTTTGCTGCAAAGCATGAGCCGCGATGAAGCGGAAGCGGTTATCGCCCACGAAATCAGCCACGTCGCCAACGGCGATATGGTGACCATGACCCTGATTCAGGGGGTGGTGAACACCTTCGTTATCTTTATCTCGCGCCTGCTGGCGCAGGTGGCCGCCGGCTTCCTGGGCAACCGTGACGGCGAAGGTGAAGGGGAAGGTAACGGCAACCCGATGATCTACTTTGCGGTTTCCATGGTGCTGGAGCTGGTGTTCGGCATTCTGGCGAGCATCATCACCATGTGGTTCTCGCGTCACCGTGAGTTCCATGCGGATGCCGGTTCTGCCAAGCTGGTGGGGCGTGAGAAGATGATTGCCGCGCTGCAGCGTCTGAAAACCAGCTACGAACCGCAGGAAGCGGGCAGCATGATGGCGTTCTGCATCAACGGCAAATCCAAGACCTTCAGCGAGCTGTTTATGTCGCACCCGCCGTTGGACAAGCGTATTGAAGCGCTGCGTTCCGGTCAGTATCTGAAGTAAGCGCGAGCGAATCACCAAAAACCCCGGCCTGCCGGGGTTTTTTTATGCCGCCGCGCGCGGCTGGCTGATACGCAGGGCGCTGACCAGCGCGGCGCAGGCGGCGCAGCTGCCGGCCAGCAGCAGCGAGGCGTGCGTGCCGTGGTCCGGAAACAGGTTGAACATCAGCGCCACCAGCGCTGCGCCGGAAGTCTGGCCCAGCAGACGCGCGGTACCTAACATGCCGCTGGCGCCGCCGCTGCGGTGACGCGGCGCCGAAGAGATAATGGTGTGGTTGTTCGGCGACTGAAACAGGCCGAAACCGACGCCGCACAGCGCCATGCGCCAGATGATGTCCAGATCGGCCGGGTTATGCGGCAGCGTCGCCAGCAGGAATAGCCCGAGGGCGAACAGGCCAAGGCCCAGCGCGCCCAGCAGCCCGGCGTGAACGTGCTCAATCAGCCGGCCGCGAGCGGCGCCACCACCACGATCGCCAGCGGCCAGGGCGTCAGCAGCAGACCGGTGGCGACCTCGTCACGCCCCAGCACCTGCTGCAAAAAGAACGGCAGCGACACCATCGCCAACATCTGGGCGGCGAACGAGCAGACTGAGGTGCCCATCGACAGCGCAAAGATCGGGATACGCAGCAGATCGACCGGCAGAAGCGGCGCGCTCTGCTGCAGCTGACGGCGTACGAAGAACCAGCCAATCACAAGCAGGGCGGCCAGTTCCGCCGCCACCAGCGTCGGGCTTTGCCCCTGCGCGAAGCCGCTGAGGGCGGCGATCAACAGGCCGAAGGTCAGCGCATTCATCACGGCGCTGAGCGGGTCAAAGCGTCCGCGGCTTTTCTGACCGTTGGCCGGCAGGTAGCGCATGCCCAGCAGCCACGCCGCCAGACCGATCGGCAGGTTAATTGCGAACAGCCACGGCCAGGAGGCGAACGACAGAATCCCCGCGGCGACCGTGGGGCCGGCGGCGGACGAGAAGGCGACGATCAGCGCGTTAATAGCCAGGCCGCGGCCGAGATGGCGCGACGGATAGATAATGCGGATCAGCGCGGTATTGACGCTCATAACCGCCGCGGCGCCGAAGCCTTGCAGCACGCGGGCGATGGTCAGGGTGGTCAGGCTGTCGGACAGGGCGCAAAACAGCGACGTCAGGCTGAAGACCATCAGCCCCCACAGATAGATCCGGCGGTAGCCGAGCAAGTCCCCCAGCGAGGCCAGCGACAGCAGCGAAATGGTAATCGCCAGCTGATACGCATTGATCACCCAGATGGAGTTGGCTGCGCTGGCGTTCAGGTCGCGGGCGATGGTGGGCAGCGCGACGTTGGCGATGGCCCCGTCGAGCACGGAAACGGTAAGGCCGAGGGCAATGGCCAGAATGGCGCCGTAGCGCTGCGGCACGGCAAGCCGTCGGAATTGGAGAGCGTCATAGTGAAATCATAGGTCAACGTGCGGAATGTGAGCATGCTAACAATTTTTCCGCGCATTGTATCCGTTCGATCGCCAGCAATTGTAAGCAGCAGTGAGGGGCAACGCGTGTTCTGCGGGTTGTGCATTGCGCAGGGCGAAACGTTCCGCTTATACTGAAACCCTTGTTTAAATTTCTTAAAACGGAAACAGGCTGGGATTGTTGATGGCGAATACGGATCTAGATAAGCAACCGGACGCGGTTTCATCGGTGCTGAAAGTGTTTGGTATTTTGCAGGCGCTGGGCGAGGAACGCGAAATCGGCATTACCGAGCTTTCTCAGCGGGTGATGATGTCCAAAAGCACCGTTTACCGTTTTCTGCAAACCATGAAATCGCTCGGCTATGTAGCGCAGGAAGGGGAGTCGGAAAAATACGCCCTGACGCTGAAGCTGTTCGAACTGGGCGCCAAATCGCTGCAGAATGTGGATCTGATCCGCAGTGCGGATATCCAGATGCGCGAGCTGTCGCAGCAGACCCGCGAGACGATCCACCTGGGCGCGCTGGATGAAGACAGTATTGTTTACATCCATAAAATCGATTCCTTATACAACTTGCGTATGTATTCCCGTATCGGCCGCCGCAACCCGCTGCACAGCACGGCGATCGGCAAGGTGCTGCTGGCGTGGCGCGATGAGGCCGAGGTGGACGATATCCTGTCGCAGCTGGAATTCACCCGCAGCACGGCGCATACCCTCACCAGCGCGGCGCAGCTGCTGCCGGTGTTGGCGCAGGTGCGTCAGCAGGGATTTGGCGAAGACGTGGAGGAGCAGGAAGAGGGGCTGCGCTGTATTGCGGTGCCGGTGTTTGACCGCTTCGGCGTGGTGATCGCCGGGTTGAGCATCTCGTTCCCGACCATCCGTTTCTCGGAGGAGGCCAAGGCCGACTACGTGCGCCAGCTGCATCATGCGGCGCGTATTATTTCCGAGCAGCAGGGCTATCACGACTACCCGTTCTGATAGTCACGCCCTGCACGGCGCGAATGCCCAACAACCTGCCTTTACGGCAGGTTTTTTTGTATTTGCCGTTCCCCTGCGCCATCGGCGATCCGCCCGAGAACCCTCTGATTGTCGGCTGCTTTTCTGCACGCTAGTATCCTTTTCAAGGCGTGCGGCAAAGGGACAGGAGCGACAAATTATGGTAACGGAGCAAGATGTTTTAGCATTTTTCCGCAGTGAGCTGTCCGTCCCTCTTACCTGGAAGCTGAAAGCGATTCCGCTTGAACTGGATACGCCGTTACAGGACTACGCGGCAGGCGACGAATTCTTTTATGCGATCGCCGACTATGCTGAAAAATTCGGCGTTGATGTGTCCGTGATCGAGATGCGTCATTATTACCCTTGGGAAAATCTATCCCGCTGGGAACGCTGGACCAAATATAAAAAAGCTGACATAGAAAAGAGCAGAAAGCCTTTAACCGTGCGTATGTTCGCCGAGTCCGCCAAAGCCGGGCGCTGGCTGTATGATTAGCTGACGCCATATCCCCGCCGGGGCGCGGTTATCCTGCGCTCATTCCCGCCCTATGCGGCGTTCACTGCGTATCAACCTCAATGCGCAGGCTGTCGTGACGCCAGTACTCAATATCAAAATCAAGTATACGCCCCTGCCGATCGTAATTGAGACGACGCAGCAGCAAGGCGGGCAGGCCGACCATCGCCCCCAGCGCGGCGGCGGCCTCGGGCGGCAGTGCGGTCGGATAAAACGTCAGGTGCATGCTGCTGTAGATCAGCTGATAGTGCTGCTGATAAATCTCGGTCAGGCTGCCGCCCAGCTCGTGCTGCAGCAGTCCCGGCACCCGCTGCGGCAAGCAGTGGTTCTCGCAATAACAGATCGCCCGCTCGTCGGCATAGCGCACGCGGCGCAGCAGGTAGATCTGCGCATCCGGCTCCAGCTGCAGCGCCTGCGCCACGTCCGGCGGCGCGGCGGTGTGTTCGGCCGCCAGCAGCGCGGTGCGCGCCTGCCGCCCCTGTTCCTGACACAAACGGTGGAAGTTGGTGTTCTGCGTCGGATCCAGCCACAGCCGTGCGGGGGTGACAAACCAGCCGCGGCGATCGGCGCGGTAGATGGCGCCGCTGGCTTCCAGCTGCGCCAGGCTTTCGCGAATGGTGATGCGCGTCGTGGCGAAGGCGGCGCACAGCTCCCGTTCGGAAGGCAGTTTATCCCCGGCCTTCAGCGCTCCGCTGGTAATCCGTGACTGTAGCTGCGCCTTGATCTGCAGATAGTGGGGAAGATCGCCCTGAGGGTGTTTCATGTTGTCTCGCTATGGCATGTCGGCTGGCTCCATTATACATGCCCGGATGAATTTTTTGTTTCACCGCCGGTTGGCGTTTGACCTGCCGTGCGGTTAGCCGTCACAATGCGCGCATCTGGTATAGACCAATTGGGAAAGGTAAAAAAGATGAACGATCGTGATTACCTGCTGTTGACGCCCGGCCCGCTGACCACCTCGGATACGGTGAAGCAGGCGATGCTGTTCGACAGCTGCACCTGGGATGAGGATTACAATATCGGCGTCGTTCAGGCGATTCGCGCCCGCCTGGAGGAGTTGGCCAGCGCGACATCCGGCTACACCTCGGTACTGCTGCAGGGCAGCGGCAGCTATGCGGTGGAAGCGGTGCTGGGCACGGCGCTTGGTGCGCAGGATAAGCTGTTGATCGTCAGCAACGGCGCCTATGGCGCGCGGATGGCGGCGTTAATGGCATCGATCACCACTGCTATGACTGCGGTGAAACGGCGGCGCCGGACGTAACGGCGATGGAGGCGCTGCTGCTGGCCGACGCGCGCATCAGCCATATCGCGCTGGTGCATTGTGAAACCACCACCGGCATGCTGAATCCGCTGGCGCAGGTGGCGGCGCTGGCGGCGCGCCTGGGAAAGACCTTGATTGTCGATGCGATGAGCAGTTTCGGCGGCATTCCGCTGGATGTGGGCCAGCTGGGCATTGATTTTCTGATCAGCTCGGCCAACAAATGCATTCAGGGCGTGCCGGGCTTTGCCTTCGTGATCGCCCGGCGCAGCGAACTGGAAAAATGCGCCGGTCGTTCGCGCTCGTTGTCGCTGGATCTGTATGCCCAATGGCGCTGTATGGAAGACCACGCCGGGAAATGGCGCTTTACCTCGCCGACCCACAGCGTGCTGGCCTTTGCGCAGGCGCTGCGCGAGCTGGATCTGGAGGGCGGCATCGCCGCACGCTATGCGCGCTATGGCGAGAATCAGCGCCGGCTGGTGGCGGGGATGCGTGCGCTGGGGTTTGACACTCTGCTGGAGGATGGGCTGCACTCGCCGATTATCACCGCGTTCTACTCGCCGCAGGCGGAAAACTACCGCTTCGGCGAGTTTTACCAGCGGCTCAAACGCCAGGGATTTGTTATCTATCCCGGCAAGGTGTCGCACAGCGACTGTTTCCGCATCGGCAATATCGGCGAGGTCTATCCGCAGGATATCGATCGTCTGCTGGACGCCGTTAGCCGCGCTATGTACTGGCAACATTAGGAGGGCAGCATGCCACAGATTAACGCCGTTATTCTCGACTGGGCCGGCACCACGGTGGATTTTTGGCTCCTTTGCGCCGACGCAGATTTTCGTCGAGGCCTTCCAGCAGACCTTTGGCATCGCCATCAGTCTGGAGGAGGCGCGTATTCCGATGGGGCTGGGCAAATGGCAGCATATCGAGGCGCTGGGTAAACTGCCGGCGGTCGAGGCGCGCTGGCGGGCAACGCTGGGGCGCGCCATGAGCCCGCAGGATATTGATGCGCTGTACGCGGCGTTTATGCCGCTGCAGATTGCCAAGGTGGTGGATTTCGCCGAGCCGATTGCCGGCGTGCCGGAGGCGATTGCCGAACTGCGACGGCAGGGGATCAAGATCGGTTCCTGCTCCGGCTACCCGCGCGCGGTGATGGAGGTGCTGGCGCCGGCCGCCGCCGCACGCGGCTACGCGCCGGATTATTGGGTGGCGACGGACGAGCTGGCGGCCGGCGGCCGTCCGGGGCCGTGGATGGCACTGCAGAATGTGATTGCGCTGGGGATTGACGCCGTGGGCTCATTGCGTAAAGGTGGATGATGCCGTACCGGGCATTGCCGAAGGGCTGAACGCCGGCATGTGGAGCGTGGGGCTGGCGCTGTCGGGCAATGAGTTCGGCGCCCAGTGGCAGGAGTACCAGCGGATGGATGACGCCGAGGTAGCGCGCCGGCGGACGCGGGCGACGGAGAAGCTCTATGCCGCCGGCGCGCATTACGTGATTGATACGCTGGCGGAGCTGCCCGGAGTGGTAGCGGCGATTAACCGACGGCTGGCGGCGGGGGAGCGGCCGTAGCGCGGCGGCATAAAAAAACCGGCGTCTTGGCGCCGGTTTTTTGTGGTGACGAAGGGGGTTACTGGTGAGCCAGCTCCACGTCGTCTTCGCTGTCCATCACGGACTTGTCGGTTTGCTTCATCAGCTGGCTGGTGACGGTGCCGGCGGTCATGGAGCCGCTGACGTTCAGCGCGGTGCGCCCCATATCGATCAGCGGTTCGACGGAGATCAGCAGGGCAACCAGCGTGACCGGCAGGCCGAGGGCCGGCAGCACGATCAGCGCGGCGAAGGTGCGCCGCCGCCCACGCCGGCAACGCCTGCGGAACTGACGGTGACAATCCCCACCAGCGTGGCAATCCACACCGGATCCAGCGGGTTGATGCCGACGGTTGGCGCAACCATCACCGCCAGCATCGCCGGATACAGGCCGGCACAGCCGTTCTGGCCAATGGTGGCGCCGAACGATGCCGAGAAGCTGGCGATTGACTCCGGCACGCCCAGACGACGGGTCTGCGCTTCCACATTCAGCGGAATGCTGGCGGCGCTGGAGCGGCTGGTAAAGGCGAAGGTGATAACCGGCCACACTTTGCGGAAGAATTTCACCGGATTAACGCCGGTAAAGCTCAGCAGCAGGGCGTGTACCCCGAACATAATCGCCAGGCCGAGGTAAGAGGCGACAACAAAGCTGCCCAGCTTGATGATCTCATGAATGTTGGAGCCGGCGACCACTTTGGTCATCAGCGCCATCACGCCGTATGGCGTCAGCTTCATCACCAGACGCACCAGCTTCATCACCCAGGACTGCAGGGTGTCGATGGCGGTCAGCACGCGCTGGCCTTTCGCCTCATCGTCCTTCAGCAGCTGCAGCGCGGCCACGCCGAGGAAGGCGGCGAAAATCACCACGCTGATGATCGAGGTCGGGCTGGCGCCGGTCAGATCGGCAAACGGGTTTTTCGGTACGAACGACAGCACCAGCTGCGGCACCGTCAGGTCGGCGACTTTACCGACATAGTTGCTCTGAATCGCCGCCAGACGCGCGCTTTCCTGCGTGCCCTGCACCAGGCCTTCCGCACTCAGGCCGAACAGGTTGGTGACCAGCACCCCCACCAGCGCGGCGATCAGCGTGGTGAACAGCAGCGTGCCGATGGACAGGAAGCTGATCTTGCCGAGCGATGAGGCGTTATGCAGTTTGGCGACCGCGCTCAGAATAGAGACGAACACCAATGGCATGACGATCATTTGCAGCAGCTGCACATAGCCGTTGCCGACGATATTGAACCAGCTGATGGATTCTTTCAGCAGTGGGTTTTCCGCACCGTAGATCAGCTGCAGCGCCAGGCCAAACACTACGCCGAGCACCAGACCTACCAGTACTTTTTTCGCCAGGCTCCATTGCTTATGGCGGGTTTGCGCCAACAGCAAAAGGAGGGCGACAAAAACCACCACGTTAATGACGAGCGGTAAATTCATCCCCGTGTCTCCAAATCTTTTCTTATATAAAAATGGCTACGCACCAGTGTGTAGCGATGTAAATATCGTAACAGTTTGCCGGGGCGCCCACTTATACCCAAATGGAATGTCATATAACTTTTGTTTTGTTTTTGTCGGTAATCTGAACGATCGGGTGATAAAACGTGCGGTTTTTTGTGATCACCATCTGATATTTTTCAGCTGCTCAAAATATGACTGCACCGGGATGGTGCAGCCGCCCGGCCAGTAGATGGCGAAGGCGACCAGCGCGAGGCACAGTACGCGCTCCAGCTGATTGCCCTGTTGGGAATTGAGCAGCGGCAGACGGAAGCGCCAGCGGCAGGGCCAGAGCAGCGGCACGCCGGACGGGGTGAGCATATCGGCCAGCAGATGGCTGAAATAGCCGATAATCATGGCGTGCAGCGCATCGGCGGGGATGGGCCAGCTGCGCGGCACGTCCAGCTGGAACAGCATCATGCCGCCGGCAATGGCCAGCAGGCTGTGGGTAAAGCCGCGGTGGCCGAAGGCGCGGGCGATCGGTTTGGCGATCCAGCTCAGGCGCTGGCCGAGCACCGACTTGGGGTGATCGATATCGGGCAGCAGCGACGTCAGCAGGGCGGCGGGGATGATATGCCACCAGTCGCCGCCGGCGAGAACCGGCGTCACTTCCGCCTTCTTGGCGAAGATCGCGCAAGCGACAGAAAAAATAAGGTGTCCTTCCGCGGTCATGCTGGTTGCTATTCCGACTGGTAAACTGGTAATTTATCCAGTATATGGGGATTTCCCCAGTAATGGAATAGGTGACGCTGTAACTAATTGTGTGTTTTACTCTGCTTTACAAAGGGTTGAGTTATTTTTTTTTGCACATTCCGCCGGCACGGCCCGCCATGTCGCCCCCGGTAGCGCGGCCGGGGGCGGATTGCTCAGCGCGCCAGCCAACCGCCGTCGACCGCCAGCGTGTAGCCGTTAACATAGTCGGAGGCCGCCGAGGCCAAAAAGACCACCGGCCCCATCATGTCCTGCGGCATGCCCCAGCGGCCGGCGGGAATACGTTCCAGTATCTCCAGATTACGCGCCTCGTCGGCCCGCAGCTGCTGCGTATTGTTGGTCGCCATATAGCCGGGCGCCAGCGCGTTGACGTTAATGCCGTGTTTGGCCCACTCGTTGGCCAGCAGGCGGGTCAGGCCCATTACCGCGCTTTTGGAGGCGGTGTAAGACGGCACGCGGATGCCGCCCTGGTACGACAGCATGGAGGCAATGTTGATAATCTTGCCGCCGCCGCCCTGCAGCATAAACTGCCTGGCCACCGCCTGTGACAGAAAGAACAGCGTCTTGGCGTTGATATTCATCACGTCGTCCCAGTCCTGCTCGCTGAAATCGATCGCGTCTTGCCGGCGGATAATGCCGGCGTTGTTCACCAGAATATCAATATGGCCGAACTCGGCGACGGCGCTGTCAATCAGCGCCGGGATGGCTTCGGTACGCCCGAGATCGGCATGCAGTTTGAGAAAGCGTCGCCCCAGCGCGCTGACCTGTGCGCCGGTGTGTGCGGGATCGCTGCGGTTGACGCCGACAATATCGCAGCCGGCCTGCGCCAGCCCGATAGCCATACCTTGTCCAAGCCCGGTGTCGCAGCCGGTCACCATGGCGACTTTGCCGGTTAAATCAAAAGGGTTGATGGTCATAGACATATTCTCGCACCGTGCGGGCCGGCCGCACGGACAGGGTTGCTGCTTGACGGCCGGCGCGCAGCCGGCGACGAGGGTCAGCGCAGTTCGCTGACGGCCAGGTGATCCATATCGCCGAACACCTGATTTTCGCCCACCATGCCCCAGATAAAGGTGTAGCGACTGGTGCCGACGCCGGCGTGGATCGACCAGCTGGGTGAAATGACCGCCTGCTCGTTGTGCACCAGCAGGTGGCGGGTCTCCTGCGGCTGCCCCATCATATGGAACACCGCGCTCTCTTCCGCCATATCGAAGTAGAAATAGACCTCCATACGCCGTTCATGGGTGTGGCACGGCATGGTGTTCCACAGGCTGCCGGCGGCCAGTTTGGTCAGCCCCATCGTCAGCTGGCAGGTCGGCAACACGTCGGGCACGATAAATTTGTTGATGGTGCGCCGGTTGCTGGTGGCGTCGTCGCCGAGGGTTTGCGGTGCGGCCTCGGCCAGGGTGATTTTCTTATTGGGGTAGCGGGTATGCGCCGGCGCGCTGTTGTAATAGAACTTGGCCGGCCGCTCGGCGTCGACGCTGCTGAAGGTCAGCTGTCTGGCGCCCTGGCCGATATACAGCGCTTCTTCCGTACCGATCTCGTAGCGCTGCCCGTCGGCCTCGATCAGCCCGGCGCCGCCGATATTGATAATGCCCATCTCCCGCCGCTCGAGAAAGTAACCGACGCCCAGCTGTTTGCCGACCTCATCGCCGATGGTGACGCTGCGCAGGCGCGGCTGGATGCCGCCGATGATAATGCGGTCAATATGGCTGTAGGTCATGGTGTACCGGTCGTCCTCGAAAATCTTCTCTATCAGAAATTCGCGGCGTAACCCGGCGGTGTCGAGCTGCTTGGCATGATCGCTGGTGAATGCTTTGACGGACGTCCATCTCAGGGCCTCGCTGTGATGAGAGGGAAGAAAACGCCGGACGGCTGACGTGCCGCGTGGCAGTGACAGCAAAGCCGCCGCCCGGCGTTTTCTGTGGTGTTGACAGCATAGAGCGCACGGCATATGAATTCAATAAAAATGAAATCGCGTTTTATTTATTTTTTGACGTGCGTCGACGTTTTTGAAACCAGACGCCCGCCTGCCGCGTCAGCGCGACGTGCAGGGGCGGGGCGGAGAAGGCGGGAGAGGCTCAGGCAAGGTGGGACGGCGTCAGCTGCTCCAGCGACGTCAGCTGATGGTCAGCCAGCGCCCAGCGCGGGTCCTGACGATACTCGGCGGCCGGCACCACGATGGAGCGCATGCGAGCCGCCTTTGTGGCGATCATGCGTTGAACGAGTCTTCCAGCGTGATGCAGCGCAGCGGGTTGCTGCCCAGCCGTTCGGCGGCAATCAGGTACACTTCCGGGTGAGGTTTGCTGTACGGCAGATATTCTGCGGAGACCAACTGGTCAAAATAGTGTTCCAGGCCGAACATGTTCAGCACCTGCTGCTGCATATGCAGCGGCGAGGCGGACGCCAGGCCGATATGCAGATCGAGGCTGCGGCACAGTTCCAGCGCCTGCCGCACGCCGGGCAGCAGCGGGCGACGTTCCTGCACCAGCTCAATGGCGCGTTCGATAATGCGCGCGGAAACCTGCTCCGCGACGCGCCCTGCCACGGCATGGCCTGATACCACATCTCCACCACCAGATCGATGCGCAGCCCCAGGGTATCCGGCAGTTTGTCACGGTCGGAAAGATCCAGACCGAGCGAACCGAAAATATCCAGCTCGGCCTGCAACCATAAAGGTTCTGAATCAATCAGCAAGCCGTCCATATCAAAAATTGCGCTTTCAATGCGTTGTGAATAAGCCATGGGTGCGTTAACTCCTGCCGCAGCGGTGGATGGAATCTCTGCGTTACTCTACCATTGCCTGCGCCGCGACCAAAATAGCCCGGCCGGGTGAGGCGCCGACGTAAAGAAAACGGTGGGCTTGGCCGGGCAACTACGGGTAAACTCGCGGTTTATTACCGCTGCGTCGTTAACAAGGGGAACACATGACGTATCAACAGGCAGGGCGTATTGGCATTATTAAACAAATTCTGGGGTGGGTGCTGTTTATTCTGGCGCTGCTGTCGACGCTGATTTCATTGCTGAATTTTGTTTACCAATACAGTGAAAAAACCAAAGGCATCAACGCGGTGGTGATCGACTTCGTACATGTCATCGTCGATATGGTGCGCTTTAATACGCCATTCCTGAACCTGTTCTGGTATAACTCGCCGGTGCCGGGGCTGGATAAGAGCCTGTTCAGCGGCGGCAACCTGATGTTTATTATTATCTATCTGCTGATTTTCGTCGGCCTGGCGCTGCGCGCTTCCGGCGCGCGGATGACGCGGCAGGTGAAGTTTATCCGCGAACGTCTGGAAGACCAGCTGATTCTGGAACAGGCGAAGGGGACGGAAGGCCTGACGCGCGAACAGCTGGAGTCGCGTATTTCACTGCCGCATCACAGCATTTTCCTGCAGTATTTCCCGCTGTATGTGCTGCCGGTGACGATTGCGGTGGTGGCCTACTTCGTGATTAGCCTGCTGGGCAAGCTGGCCGCGGGCGCCTAGCGGGCGAGACGGAGACGGCGTGACGGGGCCTTAACGGCCCCGTTTTGCTTTAGGCGCGCTGCGGATGCTGCAGGGCGTCGATGGCCTGCTGCGCCGCCACCAGATGCTGCCCGCCGAACAGGTTGCTGCGGTTGAGCAGATAATAGAGCTGGTACAGCGGCTGGCGCTCGATAAAGTTTGTCGGCAGCGGCCAGACGCTTTGATAGCCGTCGTAGATCTGCGGCGGCAGCTCCGGATAGAGCGGCAGCATTGCCAGATCGCACTCCCGGTCGCCCCAGTAAACAGGCGGGGTCGAACAGTAGCGGCCCGTCGCGGGTCATGGCGCAGTTGCCCGGCCAGAGATCGCCGTGCAGTAGCGAAGGCTGCGGCTGGTGGTGCTGCAGACGCAGGTAGACAATATCCACCAGCTCATCGATATCGCCGAAGGACATGCCTTTCTCCGCCGCCAGCTGCAGCTGCCAGCCGATGCGCTGTTCGGCGAAGAATTCCGCCCAGCGGCGCTGCCAGGCATTGGGCTGCGGCGTGGTGGCCAGATGGTTGTCAAAGTCGAGGCCGAACTGCGGCTGTTCGCTCCAGCGGTGCAGATGCGCCAGCTGCTGTCCCAGGCAGTAGGCGCCGTGCGCATCCAGCGGTTTGAGTTCCAGATGCTCCAACAGTAAAAAACTGTAGTCGCGATCGCTGCCCACGCCGTACACCTCCGGCACGCGCACCGTTTTGCTGCGGGCCAACAATGCCAGCTGATCGGCTTCTGCGTAAAAACGGCAGTAACTCCGGGCGTCGTTTTTCACGACACCGCGTTGTCACCGTAACTCACGCGCCATGCCGGGTGGATTTCGCCACCGGCAGTTCAGTCCTTTCGCGGATTTCTGCGCTGCCAGATGTTCACTTAACAGACGGCTAACGGCTTGCCACATGGTATTCCCCCCCTCTGTGTTGCCTGCTGTTTGAATAGCTTAGCGTCTTTAACGGCGTGAAACTCGATGTGGCGCACAGCCGGCATTAATCATTTGCCGGTTTTTTTACCGCCCGCCATCGCTCAAAGTATATACGCTATTGATTAATTTAAGTACAGCCCGGCGGCCGCGGGCGATTTTCCGCGCCGGACGCGGCGGCTGGGCTATACTGACGCGATGTTTTTTTCTGCGGTTATCGTCATGCCACGCAAAGCCAAACTGATTGAAATTCCTGCCATTGCCCCCCTTGATCGCCAGGCCGGCTCGCTGAGCCGTCAGTTGTCGCAGGCGCTGAGGGAGGCGGTGCGGCAGGGGAAGCTGCAGGCGGGCGATGCCCTGCCTTCTACGCGCGCGCTGGCGGCGGCGCTGTACCTGTCGCGCGGCACGGTGTCCGTCGCCTATGATCAACTGATTGCCGAGGGCGTGCTGACGGCGCAGCCGGGGTCGGGAACGCGCGTGGCGGCGATTGCCGCGGGTACGCCGCCATCGCCATCGCCGTCCGGCGGCCCACACGGCGAGCCGACGCTGTCGGAGCGGGCGCAGGCGTTTGCCGCTTTGCCGGCGGCCTGAAGCCGCTGCTGCCGGCGCCGTTCACCGTGTCGCTGCCCGTCGGTGATACGGCGCCGGGGGATATCTGGCGTCGTCTTGGCAACCGGGTGCGCGCACGCGGGCCGGGCGCGCCGGATGGCTACGGCGATCCGCAGGGGGCGCTGCCGCTGCGTCGCGCAATCTGTGAGTATGTGCGTCAGTCGCGCTCGGTGATCTGCACGCCGGAACAGATTGTGGTGACCTGCGGCACGCAGCAGGGGCTGTATCTGGCGGCGCAGATTTTACTGGACGCCGGCGATCGCGCCTGGGTGGAAGATCCGGCCTATCCCGGCGTGACGGCGCTGTTCACGACGGCGCTGCGCGACCGGCAGATGGTGCGGGTGCCGGTCGGCGACGAGGGCATTGACGTCGATGCCGGGCGGATGATGGCGCCTGACGCCCGCGCGGCGTTTGTTACGCCTTCGCACCAGTATCCGCTGGGGATGCCGATGAGCATGGCGCAGCGTACGGCGCTGCTGGGTTGGGCGCAGGCACATAACGCCTGGATCGTCGAGGACGACTACGACAGCGAGATGCGTTACGACGGTCATCCTTTTCCCGCACTGCAGGGGCAGGATCCGGCGCGCGTGATTTATCTGGGCACCTTCAGCAAGGTACTGTTTCCCTCATTGCGGCTGGGCTATGCCATCGTGCCGCCGGCGCTGGTGGGCGCATTCTGCGGCGCGCGCATCCTGATGGATCGCCATCCGCCGAATGCCGATCAGTATGTGTTGGCGCAGTTTATGGCGGAAGGGCACCTGGCGCGCCATCTGCGGCGGATGCGCAGTCTGTATGCGGAAAAGCGGCGGGTGGTGATCGACGCCGTCAGCCGGCATATCGCCGCCGGGCTGGCGGAGCTGCAGCCCTGCGACCAGGGCATGCATATGGTGCTGTGGCTGCGGCGCGGACTGGACGACCGGCATATCGAACGGCTGGCGCAGGAGGCCGGGGTCTCGGTGCGGGCGCTGTCGCCGATGTATGCCGCCGGCCACGGGCGCTCCGGGCTGATCCTCGGTCTGGGCGGCTACGGCGACCGCCAGGTGGAGCAGGCGGTTATCACACTCAATCAGCTGCTACAGACGGCACAAAATCTGCGGCGCTAGCGGGCGAAGCGTTTGGCGCCGACGACGCACAGCAGCACCCCGGCCATTACGGCGAGCATGGCCGGCTGCACCTGCTCATGCAGCAGCAGCGCCGCCAGCAGCAGGCCGAAAAAGGGCTGCAGCAGCTGCAGCTGACCGACGGCGGCGATGCCGCCCTGCGCCAGCCCGCGATACCAGAAAATAAAGCCGATCCACATGCTGAACAAAGAGACATAGGCCAGCGCCAGCCAGGCGTCTGCGCCAACCTCCGGCCATCCGGCCGGGGCGTAAAATAGCGTCAGCGGTACGGTAACCGGCAGGGCGAGCGCCAGCGCCCATGAAATGGTTTGCCAGCCGCCGAGACGGCGCGACAGCACCGCGCCTTCGGCATAGCCCAATCCGCACAGTATGACCGCCCCCAGCATCATCAAATCGCCGAACCCGGAACCGGCCTCGCTGTGGGTCAGGGCAAACGCCGCCACCAGCACGGCGCCGGCAACGGAGAAGGCCCAAAACTTCACGCTGGGCCGCTCTCTGCCACGCCAGACGGCAAAACAGGCGGTCATCAGCGGCAGCAGGCGATATACACCAGCGAGTGCGCCGAAGTCATATGCTGCAGCGCCAGGGCGGTGAGCAGGGGAAAACCGGCGACCACGCCGACGGCGACCCATAGCAGCGGTATCAGGTCGGCGCGGGCGGGGCGCGGCTGCCGGGTCAGCAGCAGGGCGCACAGCGCCAGACAGCCGGCAATACCGGCGCGGATGGCGGTGAGAAACAGCGGTTCAAAGGCCGAAACCGCCAGCCGGGTGGCCGGCAGCGAGCCGCTGAAAATCAGCATGCCGATAAAGCCGTTAATCCAGCCGGCAGGCGACGCGGCGGCAGCAAGTGAGCGGGTAGGTGTGTTCATGCGATGGTGCTCCATACGATGGGCGAAAACCGTAATTGGCACCATTTTGCGGCGTAACCGGCCTAAAGAAAGAGCCGGTTATCACCATTTTTATTGGTCCATTATCAGCGGCGCGCGGCGGTTTCCAACGTTGCGGAGGCGTGACGGCGTAACGTGCGCCAGCGGCTGTACAGCAGCGCCAGCACGAACAGCACCGCCTGCACCAGGACGATGCAGGGGCCGGTGGCGCCGTCTATCTGGAAACTGATCAGCGTACCAAGCACACAGGAGAAGACCGACGCCACGATGGCGACCAGCAGCATGCGATCAAAACTACGGCACAGCAGGAAAGCGATAATGCCCGGCGCGATCAGCATGGCGATCACCAGTATCACCCCCACCGCCTGCAGCGCGGCGACGATGGTCAGCGCCAGCAGGCACAGCAGGCCGTAGTGCAGCAGTTTGACCGGCAGGCCGACGGCGCGCGCGTGGCTGGGGTCAAAGCAGTACAGCATAAAGTCTTTGCGCTTGAGCAACACCACCGCCAGCGTAATGCCGGCAATCCACAGCGTTTGCCGCAGCTCGCCGTCGGTAATGCCGAGCATATTGCCGAACAGGATATGGCTGAGGTGCTGGTCGGTATCCACCCGAGAAAACAGCACCAGGCCGAAGGCGAACATGCCGGAAAAGACGATGCCCATCACGGTGTCTTCTTTGACCCGGCTGTGCTCTTTCAGGTAGCCGGTAGCCAGCGCGCAGAAAATCCCGGACAGAAAGGCGCCGATGGCCAGCGGAATACCGGTGACGAACGCCACCACGATGCCGGGCAGCACCGCGTGTGAGATGGCGTCGCCCATCAGCGACCAGCCTTTGAGCACCAGATAGCAGGAGAGCACCGCGCAGACGACGCCGGTGACGATGGCGGCAATAATCGCCCGCTGCATAAACGGGTAGGCGAACGGCTCACTCAGCCATTGATACAGCAGCTCCATCACTCTTCCTCCTGCGGGCCGGCGTGGTGTGCGGCCCGGCGTCGGGACGCCAGCAGGCCATGTTTGGGCGCCAGGACGAACGCCAGCAGAAACACCAGGGTTTGCAGCGTAACGATCACGCCGCCGGTGGCGCCGTCAAGGAAGAAGCTCAGGTAGGCGCCGGCGGCGCTGGTCAGCGCGCCGATGCACAGGGCGATGACGATCAGCCGGCTGAAGCGGTCGGTCAGCAGATAGGCGGTAGCGCCGGGGGTGATCACCATGGCGATCACCAGTATCGCCCCGACGGTTTGCAGCGCCGCGACGGTACAGGCGCTGAGCAGGGTGAAAAACAGAATTTTCAGCCGCAGCGGCGACAGACCGATGGAGACGGCGTGGCTTTCGTCGAAAAACACCGCCAGCAGATCTTTCCACAACAGGCAGAGGATCAGCAGCGAAACGCCGATGATAATTTCCACCTGCAGCACGTCTTCATCGGCGATGCCGAGAATATTGCCGAAGATAATCGACTGGACGTTGACCGAGGTCGGGTTCAGGGAGACGATCAGCAGGCCGGCGGCGAAAAAGGTGGAGAAGATAAAGCCGATAATCGCGTCTTCGCGCAGGCGGGTGATATGGCGCACCAGCGTCATCGCCAGCGCCGCCAGCATGCCGGTGAAGAAGGCGCCGGCGGCGTAGGGCAGCCCCAGCGCGTAGGCGCCGGCCACGCCGGGCACCACCGAGTGCGACAGCGCGTCGCCCATCAGCGACCAGCCCTTCAGCATCAGGTAGGCGGACAGGAAGGCGCAGGCCGCGCCGACGATGGCGCTGACCCAGATGGCCTTCACCATATAGTTGTAGTTAAAGGGCTGCAGCAGGATTTCCACCATCAGGACCGTTGCTCCTTTTTCCCTTGCGGCTGGCTTTTGGCCGGCGGATCGCTTTTGCTGTGGCCGTAGAACACCGCCGGACGCTCGTCATCGGTCAGCACCGTCAGGGTGCGCGGGTCGTTGTCATCGTGCAGGTCGGTGCCGGAGAGATTGATATGGCGCAGTACGCCGCCAAAGGCCTGCTCCAGATTGCTCTGGGTGAAGGTGGTGGCCGTCGGCCCGGCGGCCAGCACGGTGCGGTTGATCAGGATCACCCGGTCGCAGAACTCGGGCACGCTGCCGAGGTTATGGGTGGACACCAGGATCAGATGCCCTTCATCGCGCAGCGCCCGCAGCAGGTCGATAATGGCGTTCTCGGTTTTCACATCGACGCCGGTAAAGGGTTCGTCCAGCAGCAGCACCGTGCCCTGCTGCGCCAGCGCGCGCGCCAGGAACACCCGCTTTTTCTGGCCGCCGGACAGCTCGCCGATCTGCCGGTGGCGCAGGGCGGTCAGCCCCACGCGCTCCAGCGCGGCGGCGACTCGCTCGCGATCCTCACGCGTGGGGATACGCAGGAAGTTCATTTTGCCGTAGCGCCCCATCATCACCACGTCCTCCACCAGCACCGGGAAGTTCCAGTCCACGTCTTCGGTTTGCGGCACGTAGGCGACCAGGTTTTTCTTCAGCGCGGCGGCGATCGGTTTATCGTTCAGCGCCACCTGGCCGCGGGTGGGGCGCACCAGCCCCATAATGGTTTTAAACAGCGTCGACTTGCCGCTGCCGTTGACGCCGACCAGCGCGCAGATGGCGCCGCCGTCGAGGGTAAAGCTGGCGTCGAAAATGGCGGTGTGGCCGTTGTTATAGGTCACGGTGACATCGTCGACGCGCAGCGCCGGCCGGATAAAGGTCTCGGCACTCATTGTTTAAATCCTTTTGGCGATGGTCTGCACGGTGACATTCAGCAGATCGATGTAGGTCGGCACCGGCCCGCCGGCGGCGGAGAGCGAATCGACATACAGCACGCCGCCGTACTGCGCGCCGGTTTCTTTGGCGACCTGTTTGGCCGGCTTATCGGAAATGGTGCTTTCGCTGAACACGACCGGGATATGGTGGCTGCGCACCGCGTCAATCACCCGGCGCACCTGTTGCGGCGTGCCCTGTTCATCGGCGTTGATCGGCCACAGATAGATCTCTTTCAACTGATAATCCTTTGCCAGATAGCTGAAGGCGCCTTCGCTGGTGACCAGCCAGCGCTGCGCGGCGGGAATACGCGCCAGGCGTTCACGCAGCGGCGCGTCGAGCGCGGCGATCTTCGCGCTGTAGGCCTTGGCGTTGCGGTTGTAGACCTGCTCATTGGCCGGATCGTGTTTGACCAGCGCCTGGCGGATATTTTCGATATAGACCAGCGCGTTGGTGGGCGACATCCAGGCCGTGCGGGTTTAGGGTTGCCGTTGTATGGCCCTTCGCGGATCGGCAGCGGGGTAATGCCTTCGGTGACGACGGCGGCGGGCACCTGTTTGATATTTTCAAAGAAGCGCTGGAACCAGCGTTCCAGATTCATGCCGTTCCACAGGATCAAATCGGCGTGCTGCGCCTTGACGATATCGCGCGGGGTGGGCTGGTAATCGTGGATTTCCGCGCCGGGTTTGGTGATGGATTCCACTACCGCGGCGTCACCTGCCACATTTTGCGCAATGTCCTGAATAATGGTGAAGGTGGTCACCACGTGCAGCTTCTTTTCCGCCGAGGCGGCGGGGCTGAGCAGGTGCCGGCGCACAGCAGGGCGCACAGGGTAAGCGGACGGGCGCGCGGACTAACCGGCGCAACGGTGGTAACACGTGGTGTTTCAGCGGCATGGTGACTCCCTAGAGGTTAAATGAAAATGATTATCAATATCAACTGAGCGCAGGTCAAGCGTCACATGTCGCTGGTGGCGAATTATTTTCATCGGATTAACGGCGGCGGTTTTATGTATCCTCATGTAACTGTCTGACATATTCATCCCAGGCGATCAGCGTGACCTGCGGCGTTTTTTCCTAACGCAACCTGTCCCATTCCCTGCGCCAGCTTTTCGACATCCTGTTGATTTAGCGCAGTAATAATCGCATAGCTATTGCTGCCCAGCTCGTGAGAAACCCCGTTTTCATCTACCACGGTGGTGGTGAAACCCTCGCGGGTCAGCTGGCCGGTGAGCTTCGCCAAATCGGTTAATCCGGCCTCCTGATAGTGAAAAGTCACCACAAAACACGTGGTTGCCGATTGACTCATAAATCACCTCTTGGTATATGGATAGCTTGAGAATAGACCAAAAAAGTGATGCAGGCGTCCTTAACCGTTGTCTATGCGACGCAACTCATTGAAAGGAGTGAAGGATTCCGTGAGAACCAAGATTGGTTGCCTGATGGCAATTACGCTTTTAGCGGGCTGTGCGAAAGACCCGCAGACCACCAGCAGCACAACGGGCGCTGGCGGCACCCCTTCCGGGGGCTGGCTGCAGCCGCCGTCGCCGCAGCAGACAGCGAGCAACCACACCGGTACGCCGGTGGCGTACAGCGACTATATTCGCCAGGCCGCCAGCAATTACGGCGTGGATGAAAACCTGATTAAGGCCATTATTCAGGTGGAATCCGGTTTTAATCCTCTGGCGGTGAGCAAGTCGAACGCGGTAGGGCTGATGCAGCTCAAGGCGTCGACCGCCGGGCGTGACGCCTACCGGATGAAAGGGCGACGCGGGCAGCCAAGTTCGCGGGAGCTGAAAGATCCGGCGGTGAATATCGATCTGGGCGCGGCCTATATCAATATCCTCCAGGCGCAGCTGGCCGGGATCAACGATCCGAAAACGCGGCAATACGCCACCATCGTCTCTTACGCCAACGGTGCGGGCGCTATGCTGCGTACGTTTTCCTCGGATCGGCGCGTGGCGGTCAACCGCATTAATCAGCTGACCCCGGACGAGTTTTACCAGCATATTCAAAAGAAACATCCGGCGCCGCAGGCACCGCGTTACCTGTGGAAAGTGACCACCGCCTATCAGGCGATGGAATAGTCTGTGATAAATGTTACAAACCGGTTGCAAATTGACCGGTTTTTCTCCCTTTAGTAGCTAAAAAAAGCGACCAAGCTCCCATTTCTAATCATTCCTGCCGAGAATTATGAAAAAACCGCACGAAAAGTTCATGCGGGTCGGCAAGGCAATTCTTTGCGTCCATTCAATAAGTTACCGGTAACATTTTTGCTAAAGTTTACTTTTTGGCCTTCAATAAATAGACAAAAAGGTTACAAAATATTTTTAAAACCCGCATCAACCGCACGGTTGAGGTTAAATAGTTGTGATTATATTTGGATGGAATGTGATATGTCGGACAATAAAACTAACAATTCTCGGCGCGATTTCTTACTGAAATCGGTGACCTTGATTCCTGCAGCGGTGATCGGTGGCAGCAGCGTTGGCGCGCTGACGGCTCCCGCACCGGCCGTTGCCGCTGATGACGCACCAAAAAACCATGACTACCAACCGACCTTCTTCACGCCTGAAGAGTGGGCCTTTATCAACGCCGCGGTGGCGCGTTTGATTCCGGCCGACGATCGCGGCCCGGGGGCGCTGGAAGCCGGCGTGCCGGAGTTTATCGATCGTCAGATGAATACGCCGTACGCTACCGGCTCCATCTGGTATATGCAGGGGCCATTCAACCCTGATG
This sequence comes from Serratia rubidaea, assembly GCA_901472405.1. Classification (GTDB taxonomy): domain Bacteria; phylum Pseudomonadota; class Gammaproteobacteria; order Enterobacterales; family Enterobacteriaceae; genus Serratia_B; species Serratia_B rubidaea. The sequence goes on from LR590463.1 coordinate 2,093,241, forward strand.
TGCCGAAAGAGATGGGCTACCAGCTGCCGCTGGTGCCGAAGCAGATTTATAACCTGGGCATCGCCGAGGCGGACGCCTACAGTAAAAAACAGCACGGTAAAGTGTTTGCCGAGCTGACGGATGCGCAGAAAGATGCGCTGCTGCAGGATATGGAGGCCGGTAAAGCGGCGTTCGAGCAGCTGCCGTCCAAACTGTTTTTCTCCTACCTGCTGCAAAACACCCGTGAAGGTTTCTTCAGCGATCCGATCCATGGCGGCAACAAAGACATGGTCGGCTGGAAGCTGATTAATTTTCCGGGCGCTCGCGCCGACTTTATGGACTGGGTTGAGCGAGGGAACGTTATCCCTTCCCGCCGGTATCAATTCGTGGGGAAAGGGGATAACAATGGCAACGCTAATGAAGAAAAAGGACGTGGTAATCGTCGGGTTCGGCTGGGTCGGCGCCATTATGGCGAAAGAGCTGACCGAAGCCGGGTTGAATGTGGTGGCGCTGGAGCGCGGCCCGATGCGCGATACCTATCCGGACGGCTCTTACCCGCAGGTGATCGACGAGCTGACCTACAATATTCGCCGTAAGCTGTTCCAGGATCTGTCGAAAAGCACGGTCACCATCCGTCACAACAGCAGCCAGACCGCGGTGCCGTACCGTCAGCTGGCGGCGTTCCTGCCGGGCACCGGCGTCGGCGGCGCCGGCCTGCACTGGTCGGGCGTCCATTTCCGCGTCGATCCGATCGAACTGCGGATGCGCAGCCACTATGAAGAGCGCTATGGCAAGAACTTTATTCCGAAGGATATGACCATCCAGGACTTCGGCGTGACCTACGACGAACTGGAACCGTACTTCGATAAGGCGGAGAAGGTGTTCGGCACCTCCGGCACTGCCTGGTCGATCAAGGGCAAAGTGGTCGGCGAAGGCAAGGGCGGCAACCGCTTTGCGCCGGATCGCTCCGAGGATTTCCCGCTGCCGGCGCAGAAAAACACCTATTCCGCGCAGCTGTTTGAAAAGGCCGCGCGTGAGGTGGGCTATCACCCGTATAACCTGCCGTCCGCCAACACCTCGGATTCCTACACCAACCCGTACGGCGCGCAGATGGGTCCGTGCAACTTCTGCGGTTTCTGCAGCGGCTACGCCTGCTATATGTATTCTAAAGCTTCGCCGAACGTGAACATTCTGCCGGCGCTGCGGATGGAAAAACGCTTTGAGCTGCGTACCAACGCCAACGTGCTGAAAGTGAACCTGACCGACGATAAATCCCGCGCCACCGGCGTAACCTATGTCGACGCGCAGGGTCGTGAGGTGGAACAGCCGGCCGATCTGGTGATCCTCGGCGCCTTCCAGTTCCACAACGTGCACCTGATGCTGTTGTCCGGCATCGGCAAACCGTACGATCCGGTGACCGGCGAAGGCGTGGTCGGGCGTAACTTCGCCTACCAGAACATGACCACCATCAAGGCGTTCTTCGACAAGAATGTGCACACCAACCCGTTTATCGGCGCCGGCGGCAACGGCGTCGGGGTGGATGACTTCAACGCCGATAACTTCGACCATGCGAAAGAGGGCTTTGTCGGCGGTTCGCCGTTCTGGGTCAACCAGGCGGGCACCAAACCGATCTCCGGCGTACCAACGCCGGCGGGCACGCCAAACTGGGGCAGCGAGTGGAAAGCGGCGGTGGCGGATGCCTACACCCACCACGTGTCGATGGACGCCCACGGCGCGCACCAGTCTTATCGCAACAACTATCTGGACCTGGATCCGAACTACAAAAACGTGTTCGGCCAGCCGCTGCTGCGTATGACCTTCGACTGGCAGGAAAACGACATCAAGATGGCGCAGTTCATGTTCAATAAGATGGAACCGATTGCCAAGGCGATGAACCCGAAACATATCATCGGCAGCCCGAAAAATGCCGACAGCCACTTCGATACCACCAGTTACCAGACTACCCATATGAACGGCGGCGCGGTGATGGGGAAGATCCGAAGACCAGCGCGGTGAACCGTTACCTGCAGAGCTGGGACGTACACAATGTGTTCTCTATCGGCGCGTCGGCCTTCCCGCAGGGGCTGGGCTACAACCCGACCGGCACCGTTGCGGCGCTGGCGTACTGGTCTGCGCGCGCGATCCGCGAGCAGTATCTGAAGAACCCGGGCCCACTGGTGCAGGCATAAGGACGGCTGATGATGAAAGCAATAATTCCCGCACTGGTCGCCAGTGCTCTGAGTTTCTCTGCGTTCGCGCAGGACGCCACGGTCAGCAGCGAGCTGATCAAACGGGGTGAGTATCTGGCGCGCGCCGGCGACTGCGTGGCCTGCCACACCAACGGCAAAAGCGGCAAAGAGTTTGCCGGCGGTCTGGCGATGGAGACGCCGATCGGCACCATTTACTCCACCAACATTACGCCGGACAAGAAAACCGGCATCGGTGATTACAGCTTCGAAGACTTCGACAACGCGGTACGCAAGGGCGTCGCCAAAAATGGCAGCACGCTGTACCCGGCGATGCCGTTCCCGTCGTTTGCGGTGATCAAAGAAGACGATATGCGCGCCATGTACGCCTACTTTATGCACGGCGTCCAGCCGGTGGAAGAGGCCAACAAGGACTCCGATATTCCGTGGCCGCTGTCAATGCGCTGGCCGCTGAGCATCTGGCGCGGCATGTTTGCGCCGGCGCCGGCCGATTTTGTGGCGGATGCGCAAGCCGATCCGGTGACGGAGCGCGGTCGTTATCTGGTTGAAGGGCTGGGCCACTGTGGCGCCTGCCACACGCCGCGCAGCATCACCATGCAGGAAAAGGCGCTGAACGAGAAAGAGGGCGACGACTACCTGTCCGGCAGCAATGCGCCGATTGACGGCTGGGTCGCCTCCAGCCTGCGCGGTGAGAACCGCGACGGCCTGGGCAGCTGGAGCGAAGCCGAGCTGACCGAGTTCCTGAAAACCGGCCGTAACGACAAGGCGATCGTATTTGGCGGCATGAGCGACGTGGTAGAGCACAGCCTGCAGTATCTGAGCGACGAAGACCTGACCGCCATCGCCCGCTACCTGAAAACGCTGCCGCCGAAGGGCGGTAAGCAGCAGGCGGCGCCGGTGGAAGACAGCGTCGCCAAAGATCTGTGGCGCGGCGACGACAGCAAGCCGGGAGCGGCGCTGTACGTGGATAACTGCGCGGCCTGCCACCGCACCGACGGCGTGGGCTATAAACGTGCCTTCCCGGCGCTGAAGGGCAACCCGGTCGTGCAGACCGAGGACGCCACCTCGCTGATCCATATCGTGCTGACCGGCAACACCACGCCGGCGGTGAAGGGGGCGGTGTCCAACATCACCATGCCGCCGTTCGGCTGGCGTCTCAACGACCAGCAGGTGGCGGACGTGGTGAACTTTATCCGCACCAGTTGGGGCAACAAGGCCGACGCTGTCAGCGCGGCGGACGTTGCCGCGGTGCGTAAGGACCGCTCAATGATCCGCGACGAGAAAGAGATGGGCAGCGCCGCGGTGCCGGACCATCCGGACGCGCATAAATAACGACGATTGCTTATCGATAAACGTACAGGCCCGCAAGGGGCCTTTTTTATATAGCCGCCCGGCAGATTTGACCTTCTCTTAATGCCCGCATGGGCGTTAACGATTAAGCCGCGACGCTTTCTTCTGCGCGTTCTAAGGGTTTACCATCGGCGTAAAAATCAGCACATTAACCCTCGTCACCCTTCGCTGATACTTTCCCTGTTTTTTACGCTGACCGTGCATGATTATGCTGAACCCGTACGGGAACTATGGATTAATCGTTCACGAAGCACGCAGTTAACCGCATAAACATAGACCCATCCTGCATTTTTAATTATCCTTTGCCGTCCTTCCAACAGGCAATCAGATGGTTTTATTTATTAACCTATTGAATTATAAAATAAAATATCGCGGAGAGGGAAGTTCCGTTGAGCGCAATCGTTGTCGTTACAGATTAAGGTAAGCTGTCTCATGAGTACTATTTCTCCGGATACCGGCGCGCTGGCGACCCCGCCATCGTCGCGCTGGAACAAAACGGACACCGTATGGATGTTCGGGTTATATGCTACGGCGGTGGGCGCCGGCACGCTGTTTCTGCCGATTAACGCCGGCCTGAACGGCCCGCTGGTTTTGCTGCTGATGGCGCTGTTCGCCTTTCCGCTGACCTATCTGCCGCACCGCGCCCTGAGCCGGTTTGTGCTGTCCGGCTCCAGCCGTGACGGCAATATCCATGATGTGGTGGTGGAGCACTTTGGCGTGCTGGCCGGCAAAATTATCATGGTGCTTTATCTGCTGGCGTTTTTCCCGATTGTGCTGGTGTACAGCATTTCGATCACCAATGCGCTGGACAGCTTCCTGATCCACCAGTTCCACGTCACGCCGCCGCCGCGCCTGTGGCTGAGCCTGGCGGTGGTGGCGGTGCTGAATCTGGTGCTGCTGCGCGGCAAAGACGGCATTGTCGCCGCGATGGCATGCTGGTCTTCCCGCTGCTGGTGTTCCTGATGGGCATCTCGTTGTATCTGGTCCCGAGCTGGAATACCGCGCATTTCACCCAGGGGCTGATGAGCACGCAGTTTGACAGCCCGTCGCTGTGGCATTCGCTGTGGCTGGCGGTGCCGGTGATGGTGTTCTCCTTCAGCCATGCGCCGATCATCTCTTCCTTCGCCTCGACGCAGAAGAGCCTGTACGGCGACAGGCGGAGCGCCGCTGCGCGCGGATTATGCGCTACAGCTACATGCTGATCTGCGTCACCGTGCTGTTCTTCGTCTTCAGCTGCGTGCTGAGCCTGTCTTACCAGGATATGGAGCAGGCCAAAGCGCAGAACATTACCGTGCTGACCACGCTGGCGAACAAGTTCTCCAACCCGCTGATCGCCTATCTGGGACCGATCATGGCGATGCTGGCGATGGCGAAATCCTACCTCGGCACCTCGCTGGGAGTTACCGAAGGGGCGACCAGCCTGATTGACGGCGTCACCCGGGCGCTGGGTAAGCCGCTGAGCTCACGCACTACGCACCGTGTCTCTGCGCTGGTGCTGTTCCTGCTCACCTGGGCGGCGACGGTATGGAACCCGAGCGCGCTGCATATCATCGAGACCATCAGCGGCCCGCTGATCGCGGTGATCCTGTTTATCCTGCGATGTACGCGGTGCGGGCCGTGCCGTCGATGCATAAGTACCGCGCCCTGAGCAATGTTTTTGTTCTGGTGATGGGGCTGATTGCCCTGTCGGCGTTGATTTACGGACTGATGTAACACCGCCGGCGCATCGTCAGGATGCGCCGCTTTCCGCTGCCGGTTAACACCTGTTTGCAATTAAGGCGCTGAAAAGCACCGTTGGATTTTGATAATAAAAGTAATTCTCATTATGCTTTCCTGGTTGATATTTTACTAAGGAGCAGCGTGTGTCCGTCGAATTATCCCGCTGGTGTTAGCCTGCGCCAGCGTTTTCTCCGCCAGGCCCTGGCGACCCAATATCCGTTAACCTTAACCGACACTTCCGGCCAGCGCGTAACGCTGAAGCAGGAGCCTAAGCGCGTCGTGGTGCAGGACGGCCGTGATATTCTGACGCTGGCGCTGCTGGACCGCGCCGATCCGTTCAGCGCCTGGTGGCCTGGAATAACCTGCTGAAAAAGAGCGACGGAGCAACCTGGGACATCCTGAAAAGCAAATGGCCGGCGGCCAATAACATCCTCGATATGGGCTTTAGCGACCATGGCGAGGTGAACCTGGAAAGCGTGATCGCCAAACAGCCGGATCTGATGATCGCCCAGCTGCGCTCCAAGCCGTCGCTGGAACAGACCGGCGTGCTCAAACAGCTGAAAGCGCTGGGGGTGCCGGTACTGTTTATCGACACCATGCTCAAACCGGTGGAGAACACGCCGAAAAGCGTGACCTTGCTGGGAGAGGCGCTGGATCGCGAACCAGAAGCCAAGCAGTACACCGATTATTATCAGCAGCACTATCAGAATATCGTGGCGAAAACCCAGGCGATTGAACCCAAGCCGCTGGTGTTTATTGAAGCGAAAGCCGGGCTGAACGGTCTGGAGTCCTGCTGCTTTACCCATGCGCACGTCGGCTGGGGCGGGCTGGTGGAGGCGGTCGGCGCCCGTAATATCGGCTCTGAGCTGCTGCCCGGCGCTACGGCGACGTTTCGCTGGAGAAAGTTATCAGCATGAAGCCGCAGGTGTATATTGTGTCCGGTTCGCAGTGGGCGAGTAAAACCAACGCCGCGGTGCCGTTTGGTTACGGTGTCACGCAAAAGCAGGTGGACGACGCCTTTACGCGGATGAAGCAGCGCCCGGGCTTTGCTCAGATTGACGCGGTGAAACAGGGGCGCTTCTACGGTATCTACCATAACTTCTACAACCATCCGTACAATATCGTCGGGCTGGAGTATCTGGCGAAATTTATCTACCCGGCGCAGTTTAAAACGCTGGATCCGGCGCAGACCTACAGCGAAATCCTGAAGAACTTTACCGAAGTGCCCGAAGGCAAAGGCATCCTCGGCGCACAGGCGCCGGGCGGCAAGTAACATGGTAGCCACCCCGGGAAAGCGCCGTGCTTTCCCGGCATCCTGTAGATGGCCGGATTTCCCGCAGCGCAGCGATGAGCCGGGACATGATTGAGATAATTGCAAACGTCATTATCAATATTATCGGCGCGCTGCTGACGTTGATCTGTGAGATTACCGATCTGGTTTTCTCCTGCCTGAAAGGGCCGCTGTGGCGGCGGCTGTTGATTTCCCTGCTGGTTTTCCTGGTGATGCTGGGCGGACTTTGCTGGCGGTGGGGCGTTAACGGCGCGATAGCGCATGTTGTGTGGCGGTTCAGCAGGCCCGATTGACTCCGCTTTTTCTCCTCTTTCCTCTTAAATGCTCTGGCGCTGCCCGGTTCGTGAGCCGGGCATGAGGTTTATACAGAGCAATATCGACGAGGAGAGTCAATATGGAACATGTTCAGACTGGGAACCAGGAAAGGTATGCCGCCGTGGGCGAGGGCAATTACACCCGGAAATGTTCGGCGCTGCCGGTGACGGCGCGACCGATGATCGCACGGCAATTCAGGCGGCGATCGATGCGGCGCATCAGTCTTATCTGTCGTACGGAACGCCCTGTTGCGTCACGCTGGGGGCGAGAACGTACATGGTGTCGAAAAATCGGCTTCAACCGTGATCGCCGGTGAGGTGGCCGCCGGCTTTGGCTGCCTGAATATGCGTTCGGCGTGACGCTGTGCGGCAACGGGACGATTAAGCTGATGCCCGGTACGGCAGGAAACGTCCCCGGCGCGCTCGTGACCAACTGGAGCGGCGCCTGCACCGATATCAGCATTGAAGGCATCACCCTTGACGGCAATGCCTCCCAGGTCACCGCTGCCAGTATGGTGGCGATCAATATCGTCGATTCCCAACGCGTGCGCATTCATCAGGTTCGGGTGCATAACAATAATGTCGGCCAGGCCGGCGGTATTTATTTACGCCGCAGCGGCAGTTCAACGTCGGCGTATGGCTGTAAAGAGAGCCAGGTTACCGCGTGTTATGTTCAGGATGTCGCCTTTATCGGTATTCAGGCCGAGCGCCCGACGGGATTATCATCGCGGGGAACTACGTGATGAATACGGGGGATAATGGCATCGATATTGAAGGTAATACGCCGGAGAATGCGTCCGGCACCGCCCGCCAAATGAATATCAGCGGCAATATTTTAAGAAATAACAAGAACGGCATATTTATCGAGTCCTGTTCGGGCGCCGTTATCAACGGCAATGATATTGCCGAGGTGGCGGGGATCGGCATTGTCAGCAACCGGATTCATTCCGGCTCATTCAATAACGTGATTACCAACAACAAAATTGCCGGTACGGCCGGTAAAACGGCCTATGGCCTGAGGGTGATTAACAGCTCTGGCAACTGTCTGATTCAGGGCAACTTTTTCTCCAGCCTGCAGAGCGCTATCAAGCTTAACGGCATGGCGACGCGGGTTTGTATTGGCGAAAATACCCACGCCGCGATTGAACGCTTTATCATTGAGCTGGGGCGACGGCGGACTATCCGATCGCCGCGCTCAGAAGCCTGGTCGGCCGGCAGTTTATTATGGGCGGGCAGGAAAACGGCTTCCCGGCGCTGATATCGCCGCTGGGCAGCCCGGGCAACTTCCCGAATCGTTTCTCGATCGGCACCTGCGAACGCGGGCATTATTCTGACTTAAACGGCGCGGGAGAAATCAACTTCACGCGCGGCAGCCTGGTGCTGCAGTACCACCCGGACTGGAAAGGCTACGCCTTATATAATTACCGCGGCGACGGCTATACGGAAATTCTGGCCACGGCGGCGCCGGGCGAATATTTGCTGATTAACGGGGAGACATACCTGGTGGAGGCGGGGCATACCGCGACGCAAAGAAGGCTGAAGCGTTGGGATGGCGGGCAGTATGCGGATGGCGACTATCGCAGCTATCTGGACCAGAACTACCAGGGCGAAATCAAGCGGCGTGAGTGGGGGACGCTGTAAGCGACGCGCGTGATTGAACGCTGTCCATGCCCGGAGCCTGCGTCCGGGCATGGTTGCGTTTTTATCCGCGGTCAACAGGCCTGGATGAAAAAGCCGCGGGTAGCCGTCCGCCGTGCAAGGTGCTACACTGTGCGCCGTTATCGCGTCACACCCTCGGCACATCGCAAATTCTGTGCCGGTGCGTGTATATATTTGGCAGAGTGAAGCTAAATAGCGCCAATAACGCATCGATGTTAAACAAAAATGTTTTTCTATATGTGATCTGTCGTGTGGGTCACCACTGTAGATAAGGAATGATTAATGCCTGTTATTACGCTTCCTGACGGCAGTCAGCGTCATTACGACCACGCCGTATCCCCCCTGGACGTTGCCCGCGATATCGGCCCTGGCCTGGCGAAAGCCTGCATTGCCGGCCGTGTGAACGGCGAACTGGTCGACGCCTGCGATCTGATTGAATCCGATGCGCAACTGGCGATTATCACCGCCAAGGACGAAGAGGGCTGGAGATTCTGCGCCACTCCTGCGCGCACCTGCTGGGCCATGCCATCAAACAGCTGTGGCCGGACACCAAAATGGCCATCGGCCCGGTGATCGACAACGGTTTCTATTATGACGTTGACCTGGACCATACCCTGACGCAGGAAGACCTGGATCTGCTGGAAAAGCGGATGCATGAGTTGGCTGACAAGGATTATGACGTCATCAAGAAAAAGGTCAGCTGGCAAGAGGCCCGCGACACCTTCGCCGCCGCGGCGAAAGCTACAAGGTGGCGATTCTGGATGAAAACATCAGCCGCGATGACCATCCGGGCCTGTATCACCACGAAGAATATATCGACATGTGCCGCGGTCCGCACGTGCCGAACATGCGTTTCTGCCACCACTTCAAGCTGCAGAAGACCTCCGGCGCTTACTGGCGCGGCGACAGCAAAAATAAAATGCTGCAGCGCGTATACGGCACCGCCTGGGCGGACAAAAAGCAGCTGAACGCCTACCTGAAGCGTCTGGAAGAAGCGGCCAAGCGCGACCACCGTAAAATCGGCAAGCAGCTCGACCTGTACCACATGCAGGAAGAGGCGCCGGGCATGGTGTTCTGGCATAACGACGGTTGGACGATCTTCCGCGAGCTGGAAGCCTTTGTGCGCGTGAAGCTCAAAGAGTACCAGTATCAGGAAGTGAAAGGTCCGTTTATGATGGACCGCGTGCTGTGGGAAAAAACCGGCCACTGGGATAACTACAAGGACGCGATGTTCACCACCTCTTCGGAGAACCGTGAATACTGCATCAAGCCGATGAACTGCCCGGGCCACGTGCAGATCTTTAACCAGGGCCTGAAGTCCTACCGCGACCTGCCGCTGCGCATGGGCGAGTTCGGCAGCTGCCACCGTAATGAGCCGTCAGGCTCGCTGCACGGCCTGATGCGCGTGCGCGCTTCACCCAGGACGACGCCCATATCTTCTGTACTGAAGATCAGGTGCGCGCCGAAGTGAACGACTGCATCAAAATGGTCTACGATATGTACGGCACCTTTGGCTTCGAAAAGATTGCGGTGAAATTATCCACCCGTCCGGAGAAACGCATCGGCACCGACGAAATGTGGACCCGAGCGGAAGACGACCTGGCGGCCGCGCTGACTGAGAACGGCATTCCGTTTGAATATCAGCCGGGTGAGGGCGCGTTCTACGGACCAAAAATTGAATTTACTCTGCATGATTGTTTGGATCGTGCATGGCAATGTGGTACCGTGCAGCTCGATTTCTTCTTACCGGGCCGTTTAGGCGCGTCGTACGTTGGCGAAAACAACGAACGCGTGGTGCCGGTAATGATTCACCGCGCTATTCTGGGCTCCATGGAGCGCTTCATCGGTATTCTGACCGAGGAGTACGCCGGGTTCTACCCAACCTGGATCGCCCCTGTGCAGGTGGTGGTGATGAATATCACCGACGGTCAGTCTGATTACGTCCAGCAATTAACCAAAAAACTGCAAGATGCAGGTATTCGTGTTAAAGCGGACTTGAGAAATGAGAAGATTGGCTTTAAAATTCGCGAACATACTTTACGTCGGGTTCCCTATATGCTGGTGTGCGGCGACAAAGAGGTCGAAGCAGGCAAAGTTGCCGTTCGTACCCGCCGTGGCAAAGACCTGGGAAGCCTGGACGTAAGTGAAGTCGTAGACAAGCTGCTGCACGAGATTCGCAGCCGTAGTCTTCATCAACTGGAGGAATAAAGTATTAAAGGCGGAAAACGAGTTCAACCGGCGCGCCCTAATCGCATCAACGGAGAGATTCGCGCCCAAGAGGTTCGCTTGACAGGTTTGGATGGCGAGCAGATTGGTATTGTCAGTCTGAGAGAAGCTCTTGAAAAGGCTGAGGAAGCTGGCGTCGATCTAGTCGAGATCAGTCCTAACGCCGAACCGCCGGTTTGCCGAATCATGGATTACGGCAAATTCCTCTACGAGAAGAGCAAGTCGACGAAAGAGCAGAAGAAGAAACAAAAAGTTATTCAGGTCAAGGAAATCAAATTCCGGCCTGGTACCGATGATGGCGACTATCAGGTCAAACTACGCAACCTGATTCGCTTTCTGGAAGACGGCGATAAAGCCAAAATCACCCTGCGTTTCCGCGGGCGTGAAATGGCGCACCAGCAGATCGGCATGGAAGTGCTTAACCGCGTCCGTAAAGACCTGTGTGAAGATATGGATCTGGCAGTGGTCGAGTCCTTCCCTACGAAGATCGAAGGCCGCCAGATGATCATGGTGCTCGCACCCAAGAAGAAACAGTAAGGCTTCCAAGTAATCGAACCCGCGCAGCGCTTGCGTTGTGTGGGTTTTATTCGCCTCACTGATTCGTTGTTTAACAATGCGAAGTGGATTTAATTAAAATGCCAAAAATTAAAACTGTACGTGGTGCAGCCAAGCGCTTCAAAAAAACCGGCAGCGGTGGTTTTAAGCGTAAACATGCTAACCTGCGTCATATTCTGACCAAAAAAGCAACCAAGCGTAAACGTCACCTGCGTCCGAAAGGCATGGTGTCTAAAAACGATCTGGTCCTGGTTACCGCGTGCCTGCCGTACGCATAAGCCACATTTTTTGATTCAAGAATAAGACTTTTAGGAGAGAGCATATGGCTCGCGTAAAACGTGGTGTAATTGCACGCGCACGTCACAAGAAAATCATGAAGCAGGCGAAAGGCTACTACGGTGCCCGTTCGCGCGTATATCGTGTTGCCTTCCAGGCAGTAATCAAAGCAGGTCAGTATGCTTACCGCGACCGTCGTCAGCGTAAGCGTCAGTTCCGTCAGCTGTGGATTGCACGTATCAACGCAGCTGCTCGTCAGAACGGTCTGTCTTACAGCAAATTCATTAACGGCCTGAAAAAAGCCTCTATTGAAATTGACCGTAAGATCCTGGCTGACATCGCAGTATTCGACAAAGTGGCCTTCGGCGCACTGGTTGAAAAAGCGAAAGCAGCTCTGGCGTAAGTCAGTGGAAGAGGGAGCTTGCTCCCTCTTTTAATCTTTGCCCGTCGGGCAGATGTTGACTTTTATTGACCCGCGTTTTATCAATGTGGTCAACCGCAACCAACAAGGTAATGCAAGCATGCACGCTGCTATTTTCCGTTTCTTTTTTTACTTTAGCGCCTGACTTCAGGAGGCTTTGCGCGTAAGAAAAGAAACGGAAAGTAGCGCCTAAGCCTCCCCTGTGGAGGCTTTTTTTGTTTTGGGCGAAAGAAAACGTGATTTTTTGCCCAAAAGGCGGACGAAAAGATAGATAACTACTTATTTATCAAGGTATTATTAAACGGTAATCCCTTAACGACTATTTAGCGGGCCACACCGGCCAGAGGAAGAGGAAAGCAATGCCACATCTCGCAGAGCTGGTTGCCAATGCCAAGGCAGCCGTAGAAGATGCCCAGGATGTTGCCGCGTTAGATTTGGTACGCGTCGAATATTTAGGCAAAAAAGGCCATTTTACCCTGCAGATGCAGTCGCTGCGTGAACTGCCGGCGGAAGAGCGTCCGGCCGCAGGGGCGGTGATCAACCAGGCGAAACAGCAGGTTCAGGAAGCGCTTAACGCACGCAAAAACGCGTTGGAGAGCGCGGCGCTGAACGAGCGTCTGGCGGCGGAGACCATCGACGTCTCCCTGCCGGGCCGTCGCATGGAAAACGGTGGCCTGCACCCGGTCACCCGCACCATTGACCGCATCGAAACCTTCTTCGGCGAGCTGGGCTTTTCCGTGGCGACCGGGCCGGAAATTGAAGATGACTACCACAACTTCGATGCGCTGAATATCCCGGGCCACCACCCGGCGCGCGCCGACCACGATACCTTCTGGTTCGACGCCAAGCGTCTGCTGCGCACCCAAACCTCCGGCGTGCAGATCCGCACCATGAAAAACCAGCAGCCGCCGATCCGCATCATCGCGCCGGGCCGCGTCTATCGTAACGACTACGATCAGACCCACACCCCGATGTTCCACCAGATGGAAGGCCTGATCGTCGATAGAGACATCAGCTTCACCAACCTGAAGGGCACGCTGCACGACTTCCTGAACAACTTCTTTGAAGAAGACCTGCAGGTGCGTTTCCGTCCGTCCTACTTCCCGTTCACCGAGCCTTCCGCCGAAGTCGACGTGATGGGCAAAAACGGCAAATGGCTGGAAGTGCTGGGCTGCGGCATGGTGCACCCGAACGTATTGCGTAACGTGGGCATCGACCCTGAAGTGTATTCCGGCTTCGCCTTCGGCATGGGCATGGAGCGTCTGACGATGTTGCGCTATGGCGTTACCGATCTGCGCGCATTCTTCGAAAACGATCTGCGTTTCCTCAAACAGTTTAAGTAAGGCGGGAATATCACATGAAATTCAGTGAACTCTGGTTGCGCGAGTGGGTAAACCCGGCCATCAGCAGCGAAGCATTATCCGAACAAATCACCATGGCCGGCCTGGAAGTGGACGGCGTGGAAGCGGTTGCCGGCGCGTTTACCGGCGTGGTGGTGGGCGAGGTGGTCGAGTGCGGCCAGCACCCTAACGCCGATAAACTGCGCGTTACCAAGGTTAACGTTGGCGGCGACCGTCTGTTGGACATCGTCTGCGGCGCGCCTAACTGCCGCGCCGGCCTGAAAGTAGCGGTCGCGACCGTGGGTGCCGTGCTGCCGGGCGATTTTAAAATCAAGGCGGCCAAGCTGCGCGGCGAACCGTCCGAAGGCATGCTGTGCTCCTTCTCCGAGCTGGGCGTTTCCGACGATCACGACGGCATTATCGAACTGCCGGCGGATGCGCCGGTCGGCACCGATATCCGTGAATACCTGCAGCTGGACGACAATGCGATCGAAATCAGCGTGACGCCGAACCGCGCCGACTGCCTGGGCATCATCGGCGTGGCGCGCGACGTCGGCGTCCTGAACCAGCTGGCGCTGAACGTGCCGGATATGACGCCGGTTGCCTCCACCATCGACGCGACCCTGCCGATCCGCGTTTCTGCGCCGCAGGCGTGCCCGCGCTATCTGGGCCGCGTGGTAAAAGGCATCAACGTTAAGGCGCCAAGCCCGCTGTGGCTGCGCGAAAAGCTGCGTCGCTGCGGCATTCGCTCCATTGACGCGGTGGTGGACATCACCAACTACGTGCTGATGGAACTGGGCCAGCCGATGCACGCCTTCGATCTGAACCGCATCAGCGGCGGCATCAACGTGCGCATGGCGAGCGAAGGGGAAACCATTACGCTGCTGGACGGCAACGAAGCCAAACTGCAGGCCGATACCCTGGTGATTGCCGACGAGCAAAAAGCGCTGGCGATGGGCGGTATCTTCGGCGGCGAATATTCCGGCGTGAATGAAGAAACGCAGGACGTGCTGCTGGAGTGCGCATTCTTCAGCCCGCTGGCCATTACCGGCCGCGCGCGTCGTCACGGTTTGCATACCGATGCCTCCCACCGCTACGAGCGCGGCGTGGATCCGGCGCTGCAGTACCAGGCGATGGAACGTGCCACCCGTCTGCTGCTGGATATCTGCGGCGGCCAGGCCGGCCCGGTGATCGACGTGACGCACGAAGGCGAACTGCCGCAGCGCGCGACCATCACGCTGCGCCGCGAGAAGCTGGACCGCCTGATTGGCCACGTGGTGCCGAGCGCACAGGTGAGCGATATTCTGCGCCGTCTGGGCTGTGAAGTGACCGAGCAGGGCGACGACTGGCAGGCGGTTGCGCCGAGCTGGCGTTTCGATATGGAAATCGAAGAAGACCTGGTGGAAGAAGTGGCCCGCGTCTACGGCTACAACAATATTCCTGACGTGCCGGTGCGCGCCGACCTGGTGATGACCCGTCACCGCGAGGCCGATCTGACGCTGAAGCGAGTGAAAACCCTGCTGGTCGATCACGGCTTCCAGGAAGCGATCACCTACAGCTTTGTCGATCCTAAAGTTCAGGCGCTGCTGCACCCGAACGAAGAGGCGCTGATCCTGCCAAGCCCGATCTCGGTCGAGATGTCGGCGATGCGTCTGTCGCTGTGGACCGGCCTGCTGTCGGCGGTGGTCTACAACCAGAACCGTCAGCAGACGCGTCTGCGCCTGTTTGAAAGCGGCCTGCGCTTTGTTCCTGATAGTTCAGCAGATCTGGGTATCCGTCAGGATGTCATGCTGGCAGGGGTGATTGCCGGCCATACCCATGATGAACACTGGGATCTGGCAAGAAAGCCGGTGGACTTCTATGATTTAAAAGGGGATCTGGAATCTGTCCTGGAGCTGACCGGTAAATTGTCCGACATTCAGTTCAAGGCGGAGGCCAATCCGGCGTTGCACCCGGGGCAGAGTGCGGCCATTTATTTACACGGCGAGCGCATTGGTTTCATCGGTGTGGTTCACCCGGAACTTGAGCGTAAACTGGATCTTAACGGCCGCACCGTGGTGTTTGAACTGGAGTGGGATAAGGTCGCAAGCCGCGTCGTGCCTCAGGCGTGGGAGATTTCTCGCTTCCCGGCAAACCGTCGTGATATCGCCGTTCTGGTGGCTGAAAACGTGCCGGCAGAAGATATTTTGGCGGAGTGTAAGAAAGTTGGCGCAAATCAGATAGTTTGGCGTAAACTTGTTTGATGTGTACCGCGGCAAGGGCGTAGCAGAGGGTTATAAGAGCCTGGCTATCAGTCTGGTATTGCAGGATACCGCCCGTACACTGGAAGAAGAGGAGATCGCCGCTACCGTTGCAAAATGCGTAGAGGCTCTAAAACAGCGATTCCAAGCATCCTTGAGGGATTGAACCTATGGCGCTTACTAAAGCTGAAATGTCTGAACACCTGTTTGAAAAGCTGGGGCTTAGCAAACGGGATGCGAAAGATTTGGTAGAACTGTTTTTTGAAGAAGTCCGTCGGGCTCTGGAAAACGGTGAACAGGTCAAACTGTCCGGTTTCGGCAATTTCGACCTGCGCGACAAGAATCAACGTCCGGGGCGTAACCCAAAAACCGGCGAAGACATCCCAATTACGGCGCGCCGCGTGGTGACCTTCCGTCCGGGCAGAAGTTAAAAAGCCGGGTGGAAAACGCGAGCCCGAAAAACTGACACGGGTAGTAACACTAAAAAGGCCGCTGATGCGGCCTTTTTCATGTCTTGCATAGCGGCTCTTTTAATTTAACAAGAAGGACGTGTCGGGCCGGTGCTGGTTAGGAGATAGGTGGATTTTTCTTCAAGTTGTTTGTATTGTTAGGAGAAATTCAACAAGTTGCAGAGGAATACATGGATGTAAAATCAATAGCCAAAGGAATGGTTGCGGGGAAAGGGGCTTTGCATCTCATTGAGGCTATTGTTGGCGGAATATTCTCTATTGGCGTGTTTGTCTCATTTTTTTGGTTCGATGACTGGTGGCAACGGGCTTTAAGCGCAGTAATTTTTATGGTGCTGGTCATAGCCACTGTTGGCGTATGCAGTTATGCCAGAGGTGAGCGCTGAGCCGTAAAATCCTTCCGTGGGATGTGCAGATTGGTAGCAAATTAATATCTTAATCCACATGGGGCGATAATATGTATTTCCACGCGGAGCGTTAAAATAAGAGGGTAACGTTAATTAACCTTCATATATAGACCAAAAACGGGGCCGCAGCCCCTGATATTAGCGGTGGCGATAGTCCCCACGCGGGCCGCCGTGGCCTCCGTCGTGCGGTCCACCGCCGCCATGCGGGCCGAAGCAGCAGGCGCTCAGCAGGGTGGTGAGCAGGACGACGCCGGCCAGGGCGACAATACGTTTAGTCATAATCAATTTCCCGGTTGCAAGGTTTAACGAATTATAAATCGCGGCCGGCGGCGGCGTCCGTCAGTAAATCGTTAAGCGCTGTTAGCAGCCATATTTATGTTGACGCTGGCAGCGTAATGTCAGTATGGCGTAAGGATGCCGAAAACAATCTGCAAATAGGAGCCGTTGCGATAGTCGATAAATAACCGGCCTGCTATAACAGCGCCGACTAAAAATAACCCGAGACTATCCCATGAATAAAATGCTGTTGCTGATGTGTTTACTGCTGCCGGTGGCGGCGCAGGCGGACGTGTCTATTGATATCAATGTGCCCGGCGTGTCGCTGCATCTGGGCGATCGGGATGATAGAGGCTACTACTGGGACGGCTATGACTGGCGTCCGCCGCAGTGGTGGCATGCGCATCAGGGGCGCGGCATTGGCGAGCGCAACGAGCGCGGCGATTACTGGGACGGCGGCCGCTGGCGGTCTTCGGCGCCGCATGGGGAAGGACGCCGTGGCGACAATCCGTTCCACGGTGATGCGCATCATGCCGACGGCGAACGCGGCCGGCACGGTGCGCCAGAACGGCAGACGTCGCCACACGAGCGCCGCGATGGTCATGATGGCGGCCGCGGCGCGCAACACGACGCTCGGCCGTATCCGGCGCGAGGCGATGAACAGCGCTGATTGCTTTTCACTCCGGCGGGTAGGCGCGCCCGTCCGTTGAGCGGCAGGGACGCGCCTGCCGCCGCCTTTTCCCCGCCGCCGGGCGACAAAGGCTTTCCCTGACGACGTTAACCCCCTAATATTTAACTACAGATGTTAACGTTCGGCCGACGCCTTCGGCCCACAGGGAATTGCCGCGTTTATGCCGACCAGCCAGACCTTCACGCTTTTACTTAACCACCAACGCCGGCGCGACCGGCGCTACCTGACACTGTTGGCCCTGGGCATGGCGGTGGCGCTGGTGTTCAGCCTGAGCGCCGGCGATCTCTGGCTGTGGCCGAATCAGTGGTTTGGCGATGCCGCCAAGCTATTTGTCTGGCAGCTGCGCCTGCCGCGCGCGCTGGCGGTGATGCTGGTGGGCGCCAGCCTGGCGGTGGCCGGTGCGGTGATGCAGGCGCTGTTTGAAAACCCGCTGGCGGAGCCGGGGCTGCTGGGAGTGGCCAACGGCGCCGGCGTAGCCCTGGTGCTGACGGTCTTACTGAGCCACGGCCTGCTGCCGGTGGCGTGGATGAGCCTCAGCGCGATTGTCGGCGCGCTGGCGATGACCTTTTTTACTGCTCGGCTTTGCCCGTCGGCGGCGTCTGACCAATGCGCGTTTGCTGCTGGTGGGGGTGGCGCTGGGCATCGTCTGCAGCGCCGTGATGACCTGGGCGGTCTACTTCAGCTCCAGTCTGGATCTGCGCCAGCTGATGTACTGGATGATGGGCGGCTTTGGCGGCGTCGACTGGCGGCAGAAGTGGCTGATTCTGCGCTGCTGCCGGCGGTGCTGTGGCTGTGCCGGCAGGGCAAGGCGCTTAACCTGATGACGCTGGGGGAAACCCAGGCGCGTCAGCTGGGTCTGCCGCTGCATCTGTGGCGCAACCTGCTGGTGCTGGCCGTTGGCTGGCTGGTGGGCGTCAGCGTCGCGCTGGCGGGGTCATCGGCTTTGTTGGCTTGGTGATCCCGCATATGCTGCGGCTGAGCGGCCTGACCGATCAGCGCTATCTGCTGCCGGGCTGCGCGCTGGCCGGCGCCGGCGTGCTGCTGGCCGCCGATGTGCTGGCGCGTATTACGCTGCTGTCGGCGGAGCTGCCGATCGGCGTGGTGACCGCCACCCTCGGCGCGCCGCTGTTTATCTGGCTACTGACCCGGGTGAGGGCGTAAGCTGGGGCTGACATCCGGCCCCGACGCCGGGCTTTTACCCATAACGACTCGCAAACTGACAGGATAACGATGATGACGCAGGCTATTTATGACATTCCGCTGACTACGATCGACAATCGCCAGACCACGCTGCAGGCGTATCAGGGCGATGTGCTGCTGGTGGTCAATGTGGCTTCTGAGTGCGGGCTGACCAAACAGTACGCCGGGCTGGAAACGCTGTACGAAACCTATCGCCAGCAGGGGCTGACGGTGCTGGGCTTCCCGTGCAATCAGTTCCTGGCGCAGGAGCCGGGCAGCAATGAACAGATCCAGGCGTTTTGCCAGACCACCTTCGGCGTGCAGTTCCCGCTGTTTAGCAAGATTGAGGTGAACGGCGCTAACCGTCATCCGCTGTACCAGGCGCTGATTGCCGCGCAGCCCGTTGCGCTGGCGCCGCAGGGCAGCGAGTTTATGGCGCGACGCATCAGTAAGGATCAGGGGCCGAAACAGCCCGGCGATATCCTGTGGAACTTTGAAAAGTTCCTGATTAGCCGCGACGGCCAGGTGATCCAGCGCTTTGCGCCGGATATGACGCCGGAAGATCCGCAGCTGACGGCGGCGGTTGAGCAGGCGTTGGGCCGTTAAGGAAGCGGATGACGATGCTGCAGCTCAGCCAGGTTGGGGTCGCGGGGCGTCTGGCCCGTTTAACGCGCAGGTCGAGGCGGGGTGGCAGGTGCATCTGATCGGCCCGAACGGCGCCGGCAAGAGCAGCCTGCTGGCGCGCCTGGCGGGGCTGCTGCCGGGAGAAGGCGCGATCGCGCTGGACGGCCGGCCGCTGGACGACTATCAGGCCGCTGAGCTGGCGCGGCGGCGCGCCTATCTGAGCCAGCAACAGCCGCCGGCGGCGCTGATGCCGGTATTTCAGTACCTGGCGTTGCACCAGCCGGCGGGCGCTGCGCCGCAGGCGGTGGAAAACGCGATTTTTTACCTGTGCCAGCAGCTGAAACTGAGCGATAAGCTGTCGCGCATGCTGCAGCAGCTTTCCGGCGGCGAGTGGCAGCGGGTGCGGCTGGCGGCGGCGCTGCTGCAGGTATGGCCCAGCATTAACCCGCACGGCCGGCTGCTGCTGCTGGACGAACCGACCAGTGCGCTCGACGTGGCGCAGAAAGTGGCGTTGGATCGCCTGCTGCATGAGTTCTGCCGCAGCGGGCGCAGCGCGCTGGTGTGCGCGCACGATCTCAACCATACGCTGCAGCAGGCGGATCGCGTCTGGCTGCTGCAGGCCGGGCAGGTGCTGCGGCAGGGCGCCACGCGTGAGGTGATGGAGCCGGCGCTGCTGTCGCAGATTTATGACGTGGAGTTTCATATGCAGGCGGTGGGCGATCGGCGCTGGATTATGACGACCACCGCCTGAGCGTATTATTCCGGTCGGTCATACCGCAGGCTGCAACTGCGCTCAGTCAGCCGAACCATCGATCGGAGTAAGCGCATCGCGATTCCTTCTCTTGCCGTCTCTTCTGTATAAACGAAATATCAACAGACTGGATAAAATAGCCGGCTAATTACCGGCGCCGCGCCGGTTTATATTTGACTTAAATACGCCCATTTCCTTGAAAAACACGCCTCGCGTGCTAGGCTAAATAAGTTCACTTATTTTAAGGGATAATTGTTAATAATTATAACTTATTGTTTTTGGGTGAATTTACACTTTCCCCTTCGGCGAGTCCGCCGTCAAAACTTCCGCAGAAAATGAATTTCATCTTAAGGTTCAGTTAAGCTTGTCGCCGTACATTGACCATGGAACAACCGGAAACGACTTTCTCCGGCGTTTACTATCCGTTAAATAAAAACGCCTTACATTGTAATTGAAATCACGTTGCAATCTTTGAGGTTTACTATGGATCAATTCTTGCCTTTCTCTCGCCCGGCAATTGGCGATGAAGAAATTGCGGCGGTAGGCAAGGTGCTGACGTCCGGCTGGATCACCACCGGGCCGCAAAATCAGCAGCTGGAAGCGGATTTTTGCCGCACCTTTGGCTGCCGGCATGCGGTAGCGGTCAGTTCCGCCACGGCGGGCATGCATATTACGCTGATGGCGCTCGGCATCGGCCCGGGCGATGAGGTGATTACCCCGTCGCAAACCTGGGTATCGACCCTCAATATGATCGAATTACTGGGCGCAACGCCGGTGATGATTGACGTTGATCGCGAGACGCTGATGGTCAGCGCCGCCGCGGTGGAGGCTGCGATAACCCCCCGGACCAAAGCCATTGTGCCGGTGCATTACGCCGGCGCGCCGCTGCCGCTGGATGCACTGCGCGAGGTGGCGCAGCGACACCAGCTGCCGCTGATTGAGGACGCCGCACACGCGGTGGGCGCCCGCTATCAGGGCGAGTGGGTCGGCGCGCGCGGCACGGCAATTTTCTCCTTCCATGCGATAAAAAACCTGACCTGTGCCGAAGGCGGCCTGATCGCCACCGACGACGCGGAACTGGCCGAGCGCGTGCGGCGTCTGAAGTTTCACGGTCTGGGGGTGGATGCGTTCGATCGCCAGACCCAGGGCCGCACGCCGCAGGCGGAAGTGGTGGAGCCCGGCTACAAATACAACCTGTCCGACATTCATGCGGCGATCGCCGTGGTGCAGCTGGCGCGGTTGCCGCAGCTGAACGCGCGCCGCAAGGCGCTGGCCGAGCGCTACCTGCAGGCGTTGCAGGGTACGCCGTTCCTGCCGCTGGGGCTGCCGGACTATCCGCACGACCACGCCTGGCACCTGTTTATGGTGCGGGTGGACGCCGAACGCTGCGGTTTCGACCGCGATACGCTGATGGCGCGCCTGAAGGCGCTGGGCATCGGCACCGGGCTGCATTTTCGCGCCGCGCACACGCAAAAATTCTACCGTGAGCGCTATCCGCAGCTGCGCCTGCCGCATACCGAATGGAACTCGGCGCGGCTGTGTACGCTACCGCTGTTCCCGGATATGAGCGAGGCGGACGTCGACCGCGTGGTCAGCGCGCTGTTCAGCTTACTGGAGGCGTCCCGTGTCGCAGGTTGAACCGATCAACAAAGTCTCAGTCGTCATCCCGGTTTATAACGAACAGGAGAGCCTGCCGGCGCTGCTGGAACGCACCACGGCGGCCTGTCATCAGCTGACGCAGGCGTATGAAATCATTCTGGTGGACGACGGCAGCAGCGACGCCTCCGCCGATATGCTGACCGCGGCGGCCGAGCGGCCGGACAGCCATGTCATCGCGGTGCTGCTGAACCGCAACTACGGCCAGCATTCGGCGATTATGGCCGGTTTTAATCAGGTGAGCGGCGATCTGGTGATTACGCTGGACGCCGATCTGCAAAACCCGCCGGAAGAGATCCCGCGGCTGGTCAGCGTGGCGGAGCAGGGGTACGACGTGGTGGGCACCGTACGCGCCAACCGGCAGGACTCCTGGTTCCGTAAAAGCGCCTCCAAAGTGATCAATCTGATGATCCAGCGCGCCACCGGCAAATCGATGGGCGATTACGGCTGCATGCTGCGCGCCTATCGGCGTCATATCGTCGAGGCGATGCTGCACTGCCACGAACGCAGCACCTTTATTCCGATTCTGGCGAACACCTTCGCCCGCCGCACGACGGAAATAGACGTGCGGCACGCCGAGCGCGAGTTCGGCGACTCCAAATACAGCCTGATGAAGCTGATTAACCTGATGTACGACCTGCTCACCTGTCTGACCACCACGCCGCTGCGTCTGCTCAGCGTGGTCGGCAGCGTGGTGGCGCTGTGCGGGTTTGTCCTGGCGCTGCTGCTGTTCACGCTGCGTCTGGTGCTGGGGCCGGAGTGGGCGGAGGGCGGGGTCTTCACGCTGTTTGCCGTGCTGTTCACCTTTATCGGCGCGCAGTTTGTCGGCATGGGGCTGCTCGGTGAGTACATCGGGCGCATCTACACCGACGTGCGTGCGCGCCCGCGTTATTTTGTTCAGAAAGTGGTCGGCAAACGGTCAGACCCAAAGACTCAGGAAGAAGAACGATGAAAGCGATTGTATTTGCTTACCATGATATTGGCTGCGCCGGTCTGCAGGCGCTGACTGACGCAGGCTACGATATTCAGGCAGTGTTTACCCATACCGACGCGCCTGGCGAAAACCACTTTTTCTCTTCGGTTGCGCGCCTGGGGGCCGAGCTGGGGCTGCCGGTCTATGCGCCGGAGGACGTCAACCACCCGCTGTGGGTCGAGCGTATCCGCGAACTGCAGCCGGAGATTATTTTCTCGTTCTACTACCGTAACCTGCTGAGCGACGAGGTGCTGTCGCTGGCGCCGCTGGGCGGCTTCAACCTGCACGGTTCGCTGCTGCCGCGCTACCGCGGCCGCGCGCCGGTGAACTGGGTGCTGGTCAACGGCGAAAGCGAAACCGGCGTTACGCTGCATAAAATGGTCAAACGGCCGGACGCCGGCGATATCGTCGGCCAGCAGCGGGTGGCGATCGCCGAGGAGGACAGCGCGCTGACGCTGCACAAAAAAGTGCTGGCGGCGGCCGCGCACCTGTTGGAAGAGCAGCTGCCGAAGCTGAGAAACGGCAGCGCAACCTTCAGCCCGCAGGATGAATCCCAGGCCAGCTATTTCGGCCGCCGCAGCGCCGCCGACGGTGAAATCCAGTGGCACCACAGCGCCGGCGCTATCCATAACCTGGGTGCGGGCGGTGACCGAGCCGTATCCCGGCGCGTTCAGCTATCTGGGGCAGCGCAAACTGATCGTCTGGCGCTCGCGTCCGCTGGCGATTGAGCATGACAAACAGCCCGGCACGGTGCTCAGCATCGCGCCGCTGGTGGTGGCCTGCGGCGAAGGCGCGCTGGAGATTATCGCCGGGCAGAATGAGGCCGGTCTGTACGTGCAGGGCAGCCGGCTGGCGCAGGAGATGGGCATCGTGACCGATGTGCGCCTGCTGGCCAAACCGCAGTCGGCGCTGAAGCGCCGCACCCGCGTGCTGATCCTGGGGGTGAACGGTTTTATCGGCAACCACCTGACCGAGCGTCTGCTGCGGGAAGACCGCTATGAGATCTACGGGCTGGATATCGGCTCCGACGCCATCAGCCGTTTTCTGGACAATCCGCGCTTCCACTTTGTCGAGGGCGATATCAGCATTCACTCCGAGTGGATCGAATATCACATCAAGAAATGCGACGTGGTGCTGCCGCTGGTGGCGATCGCCACGCCGATCGAATATACCCGCAATCCGCTGCGGGTGTTCGAACTGGATTTTGAAGAGAACCTGAAGATCGTGCGCGACTGCGTGAAGTACAACAAACGCATCATTTTCCCGTCCACGTCGGAAGTGTACGGTATGTGCGACGATAAGGAGTTCGACGAAGATCGCTCCCGCCTGATCGTCGGGCCGATCAACAAACAGCGCTGGATCTATTCGGTATCCAAGCAGCTGCTCGACCGGGTGATCTGGGCCTACGGCGCTAAAGAGGGGCTGAAGTTCACGCTGTTCCGGCCGTTCAACTGGATGGGGCCGCGGCTGGACAACCTGGACGCCGCGCGTATCGGTTCCTCGCGCGCCATCACCCAGCTGATCCTCAATCTGGTGGAAGGCTCGCCGATCAAACTGATGGACGGCGGGGCGCAGAAGCGCTGCTTCACCGATATTAACGACGGGGTCGAGGCGCTGTACCGCATTATTGAAAACCGCGACGGTCTGTGCGACGGCCAGATCGTCAATATCGGCAATCCCACCAACGAGGCGAGCATTCGCGAACTGGCGGAGATGCTGCTGGCCAGCTTTAACGACCACCCGCTGCGCGACCGTTTCCCGCCGTTCGCCGGCTTTAAAAACGTGGAAAGCAGCAGCTATTACGGTCAGGGCTATCAGGATGTGGAACACCGCAAGCCAAGCATCCGCAACGCCCGTCGCCTGTTGGACTGGCAGCCGACCATCGCCATGCAGCAGACCGTCGCCGAAACGCTGGACTACTTCCTGCGCACCACCGTGCAGGAGAGCGAGGAGGCATGAGGAAAGTCGGCCTGCGGGTGGATGTTGACACCTTCAGCGGCACCCGGGACGGGGTGCCGCGTCTACTGGCGCTGTTTGAGCAGTACGGTATCCGCGCCAGCTTCTTCTTCAGCGTCGGGCCGGACAATATGGGGCGCCATTTATGGCGCCTGCTGCGGCCGCAGTTTCTGTGGAAGATGCTGCGCTCCAACGCCGCCTCGCTTTACGGCTGGGATATTTTGCTGGCGGGCACCGCCTGGCCCGGCCGCCATATTGCGCGCACGCTGGCGCCGCTGATGCAGCAGACCGCCGCCGCCGGCCATGAGGTCGGGCTGCACGCCTGGGATCACCAGGGCTGGCAGGCCAACGCCGGGCGCTGGTCCGAAGCGCAGCTGGCGCGGCAGGTGCAGTTGGGCCGTTGATGCGCTGAGCGCCGCCATCGGCCAGCCGGTGCGCTGTTCGGCGGTCGCCGGCTGGCGCGCCGACCGGCGCGTGCTGACGGTGAAAGAGCGCTTCGGCTTTGACTACAACAGCGACTGCCGCGGCACGCGGCCGTTCCGTCCGCGTCTTGACGACGGCTCATTGGGGACGGTGCAAATCCCGGTGACGCTGCCGACCTTTGATGAGGCGATCGGCCGCGAAGTCAGTATGGGCGGCTTTAATGATTACATTCTGCAGGCGATAGAACGGGACGCCGGCGTGCCGGTGTACACCATCCACACCGAGGTGGAGGGCATGTCGCAGGCGGCGATGTTTGAGCAGCTACTGCAGCGGGCGCAGCGGCAGGGCATAGAATTCTGCCGCTGAGCGCGCTGTTGCCGGCGGACGTGACGTCGCTGCCGGTCGGTGACATTGAGCGCGCGCCGTTTCCCGGCCGTGAAGGCTGGCTGGGCCGTCAAACTGAAGTGAAGGACGTTGCATGAAGTCGTTAAAACACGCCTGGGCCATCGTTGCCGCGCTGTTTTTTGCGCTGGCGTATCTGCTGCCGCTGAACGGCCGTCTGCTGTGGCAGCCGGATGAAACCCGCTATGCGGAAATCAGCCGCGAAATGCTGCAGCGCGGCGACTGGGTGGTGCCGCATCTGCTGGGGCTGCGCTACTTTGAAAAACCGGTGGCGGGCTACTGGATTAACAATATCAGCCAGTGGCTGTTTGGCGACTCCAACTTTGCCGTGCGCTTCGGTTCGGCGTTTTGCAGCGGCGTCAGTGCGCTGCTGGTGTTTGCGCTGGCGCTGCTGATGTGGCGCAACGCGCGCCGCGCCGGCCTGGCGGCGCTGATATTCCTGTCGATGGTGCTGGTGTTCAGCATCGGCACCTACAGCGTGCTCGACCCGATGATCGCGCTGTGGATGACGGCGGCGATGGTCAGTTACTATCTGGCGCTGCAGGCGGCCTCGGTGCGCGGCAAGCTGGGCGCTTATGCGCTGCTCGGTCTGGCCTGCGGCATGGGGTTTATGACCAAAGGCTTTCTGGCGCTGGCGGTGCCGGTGATCGCGGTGCTGCCGATCGCGATTGCGCAGCGGCGCGTGCGCGACCTGCTGATCTACGGCCCGCTGGCGATCGTTACGGCGACGCTGCTCAGCCTGCCGTGGGCGCTGGCGATCGCCGAACGTGAGCCGGACTTCTGGCGCTACTTCTTCTGGGTGGAGCATATCCAGCGCTTTGCGGAGAGTGACGCGCAGCATAAGGCGCCGTTCTGGTATTACCTGCCGGTGCTGATGGCCGGCGTACTGCCGTGGCTGGCGCTGTTGCCGGGTTCGCTGCTGAAGGGCTGGCGCGAGCGTGCCGCGCGGCCGGAGCTGTTTTTCCTGCTCAGTTGGGTGCTGATGCCGCTGCTGTTTTTCAGCATCGCCAAGGGTAAACTGCCGACCTATATTCTGCCCTGTATGGCGCCGCTGGCGCTGCTGATGGCGGAGTATGCCGAAGAGCGTCTGAGCGCGCTGCGCAGCCGGGTATTCCGGGTGAACGCGCTGTTGAACGGCCTGTTCGGCGCGCTGGGGCTGATGGCGCTGTTGCTGCTCGGCAGCGGCCTGCTGCCGGGCGCGCCGCTGTTCGGCGCGCACGAGGGGATAAAACTGGCGCTGGGGGCAACGGCGTTTGCCGGCTGGCTGCTGTTTGCCGTGCTGTCGCTCGGCAACGGCGCCCGTCGCTGGCCGTGGGCGGCGGCCTGCCCGCTGCTGCTGTGCCTGCTGATCGGCTATGCCATTCCGCAGCAGGTGATTGACGCCAAACAGCCGCAGAACTTTATCCGCGCCAATCAGACGCTGCTGGCGCACAGCCGCTACGTGCTGAGCGACAGCGTGGGGCTGGCCGCCGGTTTATCTTGGCAGCTAAAGCGCAGCGACGTGCTGATGTACAACGAACAGGGCGAGGTGGGGTATGGGCTGGGCTATGCCGATGCGCGTGAGCGGTTTATCGGCGGCGACGAATTCGCCGCGTGGCTGGCGCAGGCGCGCCGGCAGGGCAGCGTGTCGCTGGCGCTGCAGCTGTCGCGCGGGGAGCAGCTGTCCGATCGGCTGCCGCCGCCGGATAAGGTGCAGCGCATGAACCGCTACGTACTGTACTGGTATCAGCAGCAGCCATGAGCGGCTATCTGCTGGTGCTGCTGGCGTGTCTGCTGACCTGCGGCGGACAGCTGTGTCAGAAACAGGCGGCGCGCGGCTGGCGGCTGCCGGCCGCGGTGCGCCGTCGCTACCTGCTGCGCTGGCTGGCGCTGGCGCTGACGCTGCTGGCGGCGGGGATGGCGGTATGGCTGGCGGTGCTGCAGCGGCTGCCGCTCAGCCAGGCCTATCCGATGCTCAGCCTGAATTTCGTGCTGGTGACGCTGGCGTCGCGTCGGGTGTTTAAGGAGTCGATTACCCGCGCCACTGGTGCGGCGTGGTGACGATTGTCGCGGGGATTGTGCTGATGAGCCTGCCGCTATGAACAAGGGCTACGTTTGGGGCATCGCCAGCGTGCTGCTGGTCAGCGTTGCACAGCTGCTGATGAAGTGGGGCATGATGCAATTGCCGCCGCTGTCGCTGAGCATGACGCTGCCGACGGCGGAGAGCCTGACGCCGCTGCTGGCGGTGGCCGCCGGCATTGCCGGCTACGGGCTGTCGATGCTGTGCTGGCTGATGGCGCTGCGCACCCTGGCGCTGAGCCGCGCCTATCCGCTGCTGAGCATCAGCTACGCGCTGGTGTATCTGGCGGCGGTGGCGCTGCCGTGGTTTAACGAATCCGCCAGCCTGCCAAAAAGCCTGGGGACGCTGCTGATTCTGCTGGGGGTATGGCTGATTACGCGGCGGAAGGCGCGGCAGCGCTAAAAATTGGCGTGATATCAGAATTATCCCGGTTGAAACTTGCCTTTTTTACGCCGGCGAGGATAAATTAGCCGCATGGCGCCGTGACTTCCCGCCGCGCGGGCGATGCGGCAATCTAGGCAAGCAAGGGATGATAACAATGCGTACCTGGTTCTTACTGCTCAGCCTGGTGCTGGCCGGCTGCAGCAGCCACGCGCCGCCGCCGAGCGGCCGGCTGGCGGACTCCATTGTGGTGGTGGCGCAGCTGAACGAACAGCTGCAGCAGTGGCACGGCACGCCTTACCGTTACGGCGGGCTGGATCGCGGCGGCGTTGACTGCTCCGGCTTTGTCTACCGCACCTTCCGCGACCGTTTCGATATGCAGCTGCCGCGCTCGACGGAAGATCAGACCTCAATCGGCAATAAAGTCTCGCGCGATGAACTGATGCCGGGCGATCTGGTGTTCTTCAAAACCGGCCACGGAGAAAACGGCCTGCACGTCGGGATTTATGACACCAACGATCAGTTTATTCACGCCTCTACCAGCCGCGGGGTGATCCGCTCCTCGCTGAACAACGTGTATTGGAAAAAAGTGTATTGGCAGGCGCGCCGCATCTAGGCGCCCGCTTTTTTCGGTAAGCGAAAATGTCGTATTCCGTTATCATGACGGCATGATGTTCTGACTGGTAACGGCAATGACGGCCCTGCGCGTATTGATTTCTGATTCTTACGATCCCTGGTTCAACCTGGCGGTGGAGGAGTGCATCTTCCGCGAGATGAGCACGCAAAAAATCCTGTTTCTGTGGCGCAATGCGGAAACGGTGGTGATCGGCCAGTCGCAAAACCCGTGGAAAGAGTGCAACACCCGGCGTATGGAGCAGGACGGCATCCGGCTGGCGCGCCGCAGCAGCGGCGGCGGGGCGGTGTTCCATGATTTGGGCAACACCTGCTTTACCTTTATGGCCGGCAAGCCGGGCTACGATAAAAGCGTATCGACGCAGATTATCCTGCAGGCGCTGGCGACGCTGGGCATCCGGGCTACGGCGTCCGGGCGCAACGATCTGGTGATCGACACCGCCGCAGGCCGCGCAAGATCTCCGGCTCCGCCTACCGTGAAACGCAGGATCGCGGCTTCCACCACGGCACGCTGCTGCTGAACGCCGATCTGAACCGCCTGGCGGACTACCTGAACCCCGATGAGAAAAAACTGCAGGCCAAAGGCATTACCTCGGTGCGTTCACGGGTGGCCAACCTGGCGGAGTTTTTACCGACGATCGGCCACCAACAGGTGTGCGACGCCATCGTGCAGGCGTTTTTCGCCTATTACGGCGGCAGCGCCGTGGCGGAAGTGATCTCGCCCGACGTGTATCCCGACCTGCCCAATTTTGCCGAACAGTTTGCCAAACAGAGCAGCTGGGCGTGGAATTTCGGCAAGGCGCCGGCCTTCAGCCATCTGCTGGACGAGCGTTTCAGCTGGGGCGGGGTGGATATCTTTTTTGACGTTGAGCAGGGCGCGATCAGCCGCTCGCAGATTTTTACCGACAGCCTGCAGCCGGCGGCATTGCAGCGGCTGGCCGAACTGCTGGTGGGCTGCGCCTACCGCAGCGACGCGGTAGCGGCACGCTGCCGGCAGCTGGCCGATGAGTATCCGGCCCAGCGGGCGGAGCTGATGCAGCTGTGCGACTGGCTCAGCGAAACCATCAAATAATCCTCGTTCAAGCCGGGCGACGGCGGATCTTGTCCGTCGCTGCCCGTGATTTATCGTCCGTTGCGGGGTCCTGCGCGGCAAAAAATCGGATGAGCATTTTCCCCGTCATTCAATGTCGCGAATAACGGCGATAATTGTTCTCTAATCAGATTAAATCCGACGTAACGCAAATCGGCGTGCATGAAAAAACAAAAGATAAGATATTTCTTGGTGGTGATGGGTGTTTCTGGTTAATTAAAATAATTAACTCAAATTGTTAGCATACTGCAATGCGCTAAGTGAGAAATAGCGCAGGGTCGGGTGCTGTAAACTATTTGCTCCCTCAGTTTTATCTCATTTTTCAGCCGCGGGCGTGACTTTTTTATCGTTTAAAGCTATCAATCTAATACTTATTTATTGGTATGCGCATCGTTATTTCCGATCAATCCATCGATGATTGATCGATAAAAATTATTGATATACGATGAGATGTTCGCCATTTTTATTCCGGCATTAAAATGAAAATCCAATTTGAAACCGACTTTATCATTCGCCACGTATTTCAGCCTGTCTATACTCTCGGAGGTCGACTGCTGGCGGTAGACATTCAAAGCCGTTTCAATAGCCAGGACGGCGCTCTGGCGATGCCGACGGAGATTGGCGTTAATTTATTGCCTGCCGCGCAGAAGGCCGCGTTATTTTATGAGCAGCTGGCGCTGATCGAGGCCTGGGCAGACTGGTTTATTATGCATCAGGTGTTATTAACGATTAACGTTGACGAGGCGCTGGCGACATTACTGCTGCAGGATAATGAACTGCGTCAGCGCCTGCGGCGGCAGCCGTTTATTGTGATTGAAATCAGCGAAAGCTTTCCCCGGCTGTCGGACGGGAAAAACAATGAGACTATCCGCCGGCTCAGCGAGAATTTCACGCTGTGGCTGGATGATTTCGGCTCCGGACAGGCTACGCTGACGCCGCTGTACGATGGCCTGTTCAGCTATGTAAAAATAGACAAACGCTTTTACTGGCGGCTGTTTTCCCACCCTGGTTCCGATACGGTGCTGGATTCGCTGTTAAGAAATATCAATTTATTGTGTAAGGGCATTATCGTCAGCGGTATAGAAAATAAAACCTATTTTAACCATCTGGATCGCGCCGGTGTTTTCGGCCTGCAGGGTTTCTTATGGCCGGCCGTCGATGCAGAACGGTTGGATACGCTGCGTATAATACCGACAGAATTTATTACCGCCGGTGCGCCGGATAATGAATAGCCCGGAAAGTATTTAATATCGTCAATATATCCACATAAATAAAGCGTGTAACCGGCGTTGATTTAACCGCAGATGGTAGTGACGCACGCTGAAAACTCGCCGGTTTTTCCTACCTATGCCTTTCTCCTTGCAATTACTCCGTGTTAATCCGCCGTCGCAGGCAGTAGAGTAGGCGGAATCCCCGCGCACCGCCGTCAGAGGCGGCGCGCCCCGTTGCCACGGAGATCCTATGCCGCAGTTTGATAATGCCTATTACCGGCAGCTACCCGGTTTTTATACCGCCCTGACGCCCACCCCGCTGACAGGGGCGCGCCTGCTGTACCACAGTGCGCCGCTGGCGCAGCAGCTGGGGCTGGATGACAGTTGGTTTAACGCGGAAAATACTCCGGTCTGGAGCGGGGAGCGCCTGCTGCCGGGCATGCAGCCGCTGGCGCAGGTCTACAGCGGCCATCAGTTCGGCGTCTGGGCCGGGCAGCTGGGCGACGGACGCGGTATTTTACTGGGGGAGCAGCGCCTGCCGGACGGCACGCACCTCGACTGGCACCTGAAGGGCGCCGGCCTGACGCCGTATTCCCGCATGGGCGACGGCCGCGCGGTGTTGCGTTCGGCGATCCGCGAGTTTCTGGCGTCGGAGGCGATGCACCATCTGGGCATCGCCACCACGCGCGCGCTGACGGTGGTCACCAGCGACCAGCCGGTCTACCGCGAGCAGCCCGAGCGCGGCGCGATGCTGCTGCGGGTGGCGGAAAGCCACGTGCGCTTCGGCCATTTCGAACATTTCTACTACCGCCAGCAGCCGGATCAGGTGCGGCAACTGGCCGATTTTGTCATTGAACGTCACTGGCCGCAGCTGGCCGACCAGCAGGATAAATATCTGCTCTGGTTCACCGACGTGGCGGAGCGCACCGCACGGCTGATGGCGGACTGGCAGACGGTCGGCTTCGCCCACGGCGTGATGAATACCGACAATATGTCGATTCTCGGCCTGACCATCGACTACGGCCCTTACGGTTTTCTCGACGACTATCAGCCGGGCTATATCTGCAACCACTCGGATCATCAGGGGCGCTATGCCTTTGACAACCAGCCGGCGGTGGCGCTGTGGAATCTGCACCGCCTGGCGCAGGCGCTGTCGCCGCTGATGACCCCGCAGCAGCTGCAGCAGGCGCTGGCGGCGTATGAGCCGGCGCTGATGCGCGCCTATGGCGACCGCATGCGCGCCAAGCTGGGATTCTTCAGCCAGCAGCGGCAGGATAACGATCTGCTTACCGAGCTGCTGAGCCTGATGGCGCAGGAGGGGCGCGACTATACCCGCACCTTCCGCCTGCTGAGCGAGGTGGAACAGCAGCAGGCGCAGACGCCGCTGCGCGATGAGTTTATCGACCGCGAGGCGTTTGACGGTTGGTACCGCCGCTACCGCGAGCGGTTGCAGCAGGAGCAGGTGAGCGATGCGCAGCGCCGGCAGGCGATGCAGGCGGTGAACCCGAAGCTGATCCTGCGCAACTACCTGGCGCAGGAGGCGATCGCCGCGGCGGAGCAGGACGACGTCAGCAAGCTGGCGCATCTGCACCAGGCATTGCTGAAGCCGTATGACGACGACGCGCGCTATGACGCGCTGGCGGCGCTGCCGCCGGAGTGGGGCAAGCACCTGGAGATCTCCTGCTCCAGCTGACGGCGGCTCAGCGGCGCAGATACACCTGCGGCGTGGCGGATTCCGGGTGCGCCATCACGCCGAGATCCGCCTGATACCAGCGGGTGAGGGTCTCGGCCTGCAGCACCTCGGCCGGCGTGCCGTCGGCCACCAGCCGTCCCTGATGCAGCAGCAGGATGCGGTCGGCGTACAGCGCCGCCAGGTTGAGATCGTGCAGTACGCAGCATACCGCCAGCGGCTGTCGCCGCGTCAGGTCGTGCAGCAGGCGCAGCGTATGCTGCTGGTGGTAGAGATCCAGCGCCGAGGTCGGTTCGTCGAGAAACAGCCAGCGCGCCGCCGGCTGCGGCTGCCACAGCTGCGCCAATACCCGCGCCAGCTGCACCCGCTGCTGTTCGCCGCCGGAGAGCTGGCGGTAATCCCGCGCCGCCAGGCTGAGGCAGTCGGTCTGCGCCATCACCGCCTGCACCGCCTGCGCCGCGTCGCGCATGCCGTGCGGCGTGCGCCCCATGGCCACCACCTCCTCGACGCTGAACGGAAAGGCCAGCTCGCTGTGCTGGCGCATTACCGCGCGCACTCTGGCCAGCTGCTCGGGCGTCCACAGCTCCAGCGGCCGCTCCAGCAGGCGGCATTCGCCGCAGTCCGGCTGCAGATAGCCGGTCAGCAGGCGCAGCAGGGTTGATTTGCCGGCGCCGTTGGGGCCGATAATCGCCACCATTTCGCCGCTGGTAATGCTCAGCGACACATCATGAATCAGCCGGCGTTCGCCCAGGCGATAGCGCAGCTGCTGCGCCGTCAGGCTGGCGGGTTTAGCCACGGTTACGCTCCTGCTGGCGCATCACCAGCCATAAAAAATAGGGGCCGCCCAGCAGGCTGGTCATCAGGCCGACCGGCATCTCCGCCGGCGCCACCAGCGTGCGCGCCAGCGTATCGCTGACCAGCAGCAGGCAGGCGCCGCCCAGCGCCGAGGCGGGCAGCAGCCAGCGGTGATCGCCGCCCAGCCGCAGCCGCATCAGGTGCGGCACCACCAGGCCGATAAAGCCGATCACGCCGCTGACGGCGACCGCCGCGCCGGTCAGCAGGGCGCTGAGCAGCAGCAGCTGAAGCTTGACCCGCGCCACGTTCACCCCCAGATAGTGCGCCTCCTCATCCCCCAACTGCAGCAGGTTGAGGCGGCGCGCCTGCAGCAGCGTCAGCAGGCCGGCGGGCAGGATCAGCGAGGCCGCCACCGCCAGCGTCGGCCATTGCGACTGGTTCAGGCTGCCCATCATCCACAGGGAAAACTGACGCAACTGCTGGTCGTTGCTGAGGTATGACAGCACGCCGACCGCCGCCATACACAGCGCGTTAATGGCGATGCCGGCCAGCAGCAGTCGCGACAGGCTGCCGTGGCCGCCGCGACTGATGGCGTAAATCAGCGCCGACACCAGCAGGCTGCCGATAAACGCCGCCAGCATCTGGCCATATAGCGCCAGCACCGCCGGCAGGGCGAACGGCATCACGATCGACAGCGCCACCAGCAGCGCGCCGCCGCTGCTGATCCCCAGCAGGCTGGGATCCGCCAGCGGGTTGCGGAACAGCCCCTGCATCACCGCGCCGGCCTGCGCCAGCGCGCAGCCGATCAGCACGGCCAGCAGCACCCGCGGCAGGCGGATATTCAGCCAGATATGCCAGGCGGCGTCGCTGAACGGCTGCTGCCACAGGGTGCGCAGCGACAGCGTCAGCGCGCCGTAGTTGGCGGCAGCCAGCGACAGCACGGTCAGCAGAACCAGCAACGTCGCCAGCGCCAGCCGCGGTGAGCGACGGCACGGCATTACGGCTGCTCCGCGGCGCGGCGCAGCTTAATCAGGGCGTCCGGCGTCTGCAGGCCGAATCCCAACAGCGCCATATCATCGACCACCAGCACGCGACGTTTCTTCCCCGCCGGCGTCAGCGCGACGCCCGGCAGTTGCCACAGCTGCTGCACGCCGCGAGGGTTTTCACGCCGTCGCGGCCAACCAGCAGCAGGTCCGGCGCGCTGGCGATCACCCCTTCCTGCGACAGCGGCCGGTAGTGGCTGAAGCCCTGCATCGCATTGCGCAGCCCGGCGGCGCGGATGGCGGCGTCGGCGGCGGTGTCCTGCCCGGCGGCCATCGGCGTCATGCCGCCGTGGCTCATGATAAACAGCACTTTGACCGGCAGCGGTCGGGCGTTGAGCGCCGCCAGCTGCTGACGATAGTGCGCGATCAGCCGTTTTCCCTGCGGTTTACGATCCAGCGCGGCGGCCACGGCGGTGACTTTTTCGCTGACCGCCTCCGGCGCGCTGTCGGCCGGAATATGCACCACGCGCACGCCGCTGTCGGCCAGCTGGCGGAACACCAGCGCCGGCTGCGCCAGATCGCTCGCCAGCACCAGCGTTGGCCGCAGCGCCAGAATGCCCTCGGCGTTCAGCTGACGCATATAGCCGACGTCCGGCAGGCTCTGCAGCGCGGCGGGGGAGAGGCTGGTGCTGTCGCGCGCCACCAGCTCATCGCCGGCGCCGAGCGCATAGACGATTTCGCTGACGTCGCCGCCGATGGAGACGATGCGTTCCGCCGCCGCGGCCAGCTGCGTTATCAGCGCCGCGCACAGCGCCAGCGCCCGCGAGAGTGAGCGCGTCATGCGGCGATGCCCCGCGTCTGCAGGGCGGCGATCTGCTCGCGCCACAGGGTCTGTTCCGGCTGGCCCTCGCTGCGCTGGCCGTACAGCTGGGCGATCTGCGTGCCGTCGGCGGCGAATAGCTCCAGACTGGTGACGATGCCGTCTTTGGTCGGTTTGCGGGTGATCCAGCTTTCGGCGATGGCGTCTGCAATCAGGTGCAGGGTAAAGCGCCGGTTGAACACGTTAAGCCAGCCGTTTTGCGGCAGCAGGCGTTCAATCTGGCCGGTAAAGATCTGTACGCAGCCGCGGTTGCTGACGAAGATCATGATTTCGTTCTGCGCCTGCTGCGCGGCGTTCAGCAGCTGCGCCAGCGCGCCGTTATCGACCCCGGTAGGCCAGATCGTCGCCGACGGCGCGGAACGCCTGCTGACGGCCAATCTGATGGCGGCTCAGCAGCTGGAAAAACTGATGCCACGTCGGTCATGGGCGCGCCATTCGCCGTCAATGCGCGCAGCGTCGGCGTCGCGGTTTTCCGCCCGGGCCGGCTCTGCCGGCTGCAGCGCCAGCGGCGGATTGTCCGGCGCGGCGTGGCGTTCCACCAGCGCCAGCCAGGCGCTGAGGTCCGTTTCATCGCTGCTGTACACCTTATGCAGCGCATCGCCCTGACGATCGAAAAACTGAATGCTGTGGCGTACGCCGCGCTGGTTGCTTTCGCTCAGGCTGAAGGCGCTGGCCCACTGGCCGAGAAACAGCCGCAGATCCAGTTCGCGCGGGTTGAGGATCAGCCCCGCGTGGCCGTCTAACCGCTGGTTGCAATAGCGGCCCATCTGCTCATGCACCGCATAGTCATTGCGGGTGAGCGCTTTGGCGACGCCGACCTGCTCCAGCCCGGCGAGCAGCGTGCGGGCGTCGGCCTGCAGACGGCGCGCATCGTGGCCGACGCGGGCGTGGGTCAGCTCCGCTTCGCTGACGCCGAGCAGCGCCGCCAGATCGCGCGCGTATTTACCGGGGTGATCCTGTTTCGCCTGCTGATAGCGGGCATAGAGATCGTTGTTCATGGCTATTCTCCTGTCGTTACCACTGATAGCTGACCAGCAGTTTGGCGTTACGTCCGTCCTGCGGAATGCCTTGCGGCGAGTAATATTCTTTATCGAAGGCGTTGCCCAGCACCACGGTGGTGGTCAGCCCCTGCAGCCCGGCGCGGCCTTTGTAGCTGAGGTAAAAATCGTTGACGCCGTAGCCGGCCTGTTCGGCGGTGCCGCTGGGCACGTGGGTCGAGCGCTGGGTGAAGGTGGCGACCCAGCTGGTGGCGAAGCCGCTTTCCCCCAGCGGCACGTCCAGTACGCTGGTGACTGTGTCCGGGTTGATGCTGGCGATCCAGTCGCCGCTGGTTTCATCTTTGCCGCGGGTGCGGTTATAGGCCAGATCCCAGCCGAACCAGCGGGTTTTATAGTTCAGCGCGGCGTCCCAGCCCCAGATTTTGGCGCGGTCGATATTGGTGGAGTAGGTGGTGCAGCTGATGCAGTAAGGCCCGCGCGGGCCGGCGCCGATCTCCATGGTGACGGCGGTGGAGATATAGTCTTTGGCTTTGGTGTCAAAGTAGCTGGCCTTGAACTGCAGGCTGTCGTCGGCCAGCAGCAGGTCGTCGAAGCGCAGGCCGAAACCATACTCCTGAGTGGCGTTGGTTTCCGGCTTCAGGTTCGGGTTCGGCACCCAGTTGTTGGTGATGGTGGTGGGACCCATCGGGAATCGAGAAGTGTTTGTCGTCATTGTACATTTCCCCCATGGTCGGCGCGCGGAACGCCTGCGCATAGGAGCCGAACAGCATCAGCCAGTCGGTGGGGGTAATGCTGACCGCCCCGCGCGACGACCACTTATCGGCGTTGACGTCGTCGTAGCCGTCGCTGCTGCCCTTATAGTTGTCGTAGCGCGTCCCGGCGAGGATCGTCACCGGCAGATCGCGCAGGGTGATCTCATCCTGCAGCCAGGCGGAGGTGAAGTCGATCTTGGCCTGCGGGAAACTTTCGGTGGCGCCGCCCGGCGTCTGTTCCTGCTTGTACGCCTCACCGCCGTAGGTGAACAGGTGCGCCGCCGCGCTGTCGCTGAACAGTCCGGGTGCGGTTTTCCAGCTTGGCGCCGCGGGTGGTTTGCTTGCGCGCCTCGTCCTCGCTGCCGTCGCGGTGGGCGTTGATCTGCACTTCGGAGTAATACAGCTGCGCCTGCGCGTCCAGCCACGCTTGGCCCGTTGGTTTCAGTTTGTAGGTCAGCTGCCCGTCGCGCTGAATGGTGGAGCGATCGGTCTGCAGATTACTGGCGGAGGCGGCCGGCGTCTGCGGGTTTTTCGGCTCCTGCGCGCGGTTGTTGTAATAGCGCAGGTTGCCGCTCAGGGACTGGTTTTTCATCAATGGTCCAGGTGCCTTTGGCCAGCAGATTATTGATATTTTCATCGTTCGGCGCGTCAAAGCCGTTGCCCTGACGCAGGTTGCCGACGTCGCGGGTGCCGAACGACAGCAGGCCGTCCAGGCTGTCGCTGCGGCCGTAGGCGCTGGCGCCCATGCCGAGGCTGTGATCGCCGCTGGCGGCGCTGCCGTAAACCCGGAAGCCGCTGTTGCGTCCCGGCAGCAGCAGATCGGCGGCGTCGACGGTTTCATAGGCGATCACGCCGCCCAGCGCGCCGCTGCCGTACAGCAGGGCCGACGGGCCGCGCACCACTTCTACCCGTTTGATCAGCGCCGGATCGAGGAAGGTGCCGTTAAGGTGGCCGGTATCGGTGCCCTGACGCACGCCGTCCACCAGGGTCAGCACGCCGCGGCGGTCATAGCCGCGCAGCATGATATCCTGGCCGTTGCTGCGGCCGGTGCCGGTGACGGTAATGCCCGGCACCTGACGCAGCAGATCGGCGGCGCTGCCGGCGGTCTGCGCCTGCGGTGATGCGCCGTCGATCACCGTGACCATCATCGGCGCGCTGAAGCTGTTGCGTGGGTTGCCGGTGGCGACCACCGTCATGGTGTCGTCGGCCGCGGGCTGCGGCTCGGCGTGGGAAACTGTGCTGGCGTCGGCAAAAGCCACCGTAGGCAGGGCGCAGGCAATGGCCAGGCTCAGGGCGGACAGACGCCGCGGGGTGGCGAAAATAGCAGGCATAGTGCAACTCTCCGTATGTTTTACAACATATCAAATGATTTGCTGGCTGCCTGGATCGTGCCCGATC
Organism: Serratia rubidaea; assembly: GCA_901472405.1. Lineage (GTDB taxonomy): Bacteria > Pseudomonadota > Gammaproteobacteria > Enterobacterales > Enterobacteriaceae > Serratia_B > Serratia_B rubidaea. Next base: position 2,131,493 of record LR590463.1, read on the forward strand.
GGGGTGGCTGGCATGGGAACTGTGGGTGTTACTTGGTCAGAATCAGCTTACCCGCTTTGGTCTGGCGCAGCTGATAGCGTTGACCCTGATGCGTAATAATCGCCACGCCGTCGCGGCCGAGCAGCTGTTGGCTGTCATAGCTGGGTAGGGTGGCCGTTTCCTGCCGGGAGGCGGCAGGTGCGACGGGCGCTGCGTGCTGTTTATTGTCCATAATGGCCGTCTGAAAAATAAGGGGTTAACTGATAATGTTTATCGTAGTGATAATCATTATCATGTGAACATTCGGTTACAGCAAGGAAAATTTGCTTACCGGTGCGATCGGGGTTTTAACGTGACAAGCGGGGCGGCGGGGCAAGGGCGGCCGCCCGGCGGAAGGGTTATTTCAGCAGCGTCTCAATACGCTCGAACAGGCGCTCCGGCTTGGTCAGCGGCGCAAAGCGCGTGACGCGCTGGCCGTCGGCGGTAAGCAGGAATTTGGTGAAGTTCCATTTGATGCGCTGGCTGCCCAGCAGCCCGGGCGCGCGGCGCTTCAGCTCGTTAAACAGCGGATGTGCTTCCGGGCCGTTGACCGCTATCTTGGCGAACAGCGGAAAACTGACGCCGTAGTTGAGACTGCAGAAGCTGGCGATCTCCTGCGCGTCGCCCGGCTCCTGCGCGCCGAACTGGTTGCAGGGAAAGCCCATCACCACCAGGCCGCGGTCGCGATAGTAGCGCCACAGATTTTCCAGCCCGCGGTATTGCGGGGTAAAGCCGCATTTGCTGGCGGTGTTCACCACCAGATAGGCGCGCGCCGGGAAGTCCCCCAGGGTTTTGGCTTCGCCCTGTAAGGTGGTGCAGGGAATGGATAACAGCGATGGGAGCATGCGGCGGATCCTGTCTCGGTAAATGACCCTCATAGTGTAGAGCAAGCGCCCGTATCAGGTCACGGATTCGCAGTAAAAACGGCAGACGCCGGGCGTCTGCCGCAGGGGGGGATTATTTTTGCATCAGGTAATCAAAGTTACTCATCAGGTTGCGGTAATCGGGAATATGCTCGCTGAACAGTTTACCCAGCCCTTCGACATCGTTGCGCCAGTCGCGGTGCAGCTCACAGGCCACGCCGAACCAGTTCATTAGCTGCACGCCGGCCTGGGTCATGCGCTGCCAGGCGGCATCGCGGGTGATAGGGTTAAAGGTGCCGGAGGCGTCGGTCACCACAAACACCTCATAGCCCGCTTCAATCGCCGACAGCGCCGGAAATGCCACGCACACTTCGGTCACCACGCCGGCGATAATCAGCTGTTTTCTGCCGGTGGCCTCCACCGCTTTGACGAAATCCTCGTTATCCCAGGCGTTGATATTGCCGGGACGGGCGATATAGGGCGCGTCGGCAAACTGCGCCTTCAGCTCCGGCACCAGCGGGCCGTTGGGTCCGGTTTCAAAGCTGGTGGTCAGGATGGTGGGTAAGTTGAAATAGGCGGCCAGATCGGCCAGCGCCAGCACGTTGTTTTTAAATTTATCCGGGTCGATATCGCGCACCAGGGACAGCAGCCCGGTTTGATGATCGACCAACAGTACCGCCGCCTGCTCTTTATCCAGTCTGACATAAGGCTTGCCCATAATTTACTCCTTTAATGATGACGATATTGGTGCAGGACGCCGGCGCAAACGCCGCCGGCAGGGAGGGCGCGACCCGCTGCCGCGCTCTGTTGATAACCTTAGCTCAGGCGGGTAAAGGCAGGTAGTTGGCGAGAGTAAGTCAGAGTGTTCTACGGCTGGAACGATGAGGCGTTTGCCGCCAGCTTACGCCGGACCGCGCTTAGGGTGCGGCGTCGGATCCAGCCGCTGGCCGGGCGGATCAACAGCCAGTAGCAGGCCAGACGCGCTTTCACCTGCGGCGTCGGGCAGTAGATAAAGGTTTCGGTGCACAGACGCGTTTGGCCGGCCGGGTCGCTAATCACCTTAAAGCGCAGCACCAACTTGGCGGCGCCGGGGTCGGCAAACTGAAGAAATTGTCTGGCGTCCTCCGGCCTCGGCAGCGCCAGCGTCGGCCGCCAAAAACGGCCGACCAGCCCGAGGGAGAGTTCGTGACTATCCTGATGCAGCGGGGTAAAGCTGTCAAAGCCGAAGGGGCGCACGGGCGCCGCGCGCCGGCGCAGCCGCTCCGGCAGCTGGCGCAATGCCATCAGGCGCCGAATCAGCGGATCCTCCAGCACGTCCAGCGTCTGCACCGCGTGAATAATGGCCTGCGGTGCGGCGTCGATCGGCGCCGATTGGTGTCTTTCATAAAAGCTGAATGCCGGCAGAAACGGCGACGCGTCTTGCCAGCGCCGGCACGCCCGTTGGCTGATAAATCCCAGAAATCCCATATGCTGCTCCCTGATGATTGCTTCGTATCCTCTGCCGGCCAGCTAGCCTTAGTAGCGGCGTAATAACAGCAAATAAAAAAGCCTCCGCATGCGGAGGCTTGAGTATTGCCGTTATCGTTCAGTTACGCCAGATCGAAGCGATCCAGGTTCATCACTTTAGTCCAGGCGGCGACGAAGTCGCGGACAAATTTCTCCTGCCCGTCGCTGCTGCCGTAAACTTCCGCCAGCGCGCGCAGCACCGAGTGAGAGCCGAACACCAGATCGGCGCGGGTGCCGGTGTATTTCACCTCGCCGCTCTGGCGGTCGCGGCCCTCGTACAGCTCTGCGCTGTCGTCGGTGGCCTGCCATTCGGTGCGCATATCCAGCAGATTGACGAAGAAGTCGTTGCTGAGTACGCCGACGCGGTCGGTAAAGACGCCGTGCTGGCTGCCGTCGAAGTTGGCGCCGAGTACGCGCAGGCCGCCGACCAGAACGGTCATTTCCGGCGCGGTCAGCGTCAGCAGCTGCGCCCGGTCAATCAGCAGCTCTTCGGTGGTCGGGCCGTTCGGCGAGCGGCGGTAGTTACGGAAGCCGTCGGCCAGCGGTTCCAGCAGGTTGAACGCTTCAACGTCGGTCTGATCCTGACGCGCATCGACGCGGCCCGGGGTGAACGGCACCTTAACCTGTACGCCTGCGGCGGCGGCGGCCTGTTCAATGCCCACCACGCCGGCCAGCACGATCACGTCTGCCAGCGACGCTTTGCCGGAGGCCTGCTGAATCGCCTTCAGGGTCGGCAGCACGCTGACCGGAATGGCGTTGACCTCCCAGTCCCGCTGCGGCGCCAGCGCCAGTCGTGCACCGTTGGCGCCGCCGCGCTTATCGCCGCCGCGGAAGGTGGCGGCCGACGCCCAGGCGACCGAGACCAGCTGGCTGACGCTGAGATCGGAGGCTTTGATCGCCGTCTTCAGGCTGTCGATATCGGCAGCGCTTGGCTGGTGCACCGCCGGCGGCAGCGGATCCTGCCAGATCAGATCTTCGTTCGGTACTTCCGGCCCCAGGTAGCGCGCTTTCGGCCCCATATCGCGGTGGGTCAGTTTGAACCAGGCGCGGGCGAAGGCTTCGTTAAACGCCTGCGGGTCATTCAGGAAGCGACGCGAGATTTTCTCAAACTCGGGGTCGAGGCGCAGCGTAACGTCGGTCACCAGCATGGTCGGCTTACGTTTCACTCCCGGGTTAAACGGATCGGGAATAATGTCCGGCCCGTCTTTAGCTTCAAACTGAATGGCGCCGCCCGGGCTGCGCGTCTGCACCCACTCATATTTGAACAGGTTTTCGAAGAAGTTGTTGCTCCACTGGGTCGGGGTTTGCGACCAGATCACTTCCAGACCGGAGGTGATGGCGTCGGGACCGGAGCCGCTGCCGTAGCTGCTGGCCCAGCCGAGACCCTGACGCTCCAGCGGCGCCGCGGCCGGTTCCGGGCCGAGGAGGTCGCCGGACGCTGCGCCGTGGGTTTTACCCAGCGTGTGGCCGCCGGCGATCAGCGCGACGGTCTCTTCATCGTCCATGCTCATATTGCCGAAGGTGGCGCGGATGGCGGCGGCGGCCGACAGCGGTTCACCGCTGGCTTCCGGGCCTTCCGGGTTGACGTAGATCAGCCCCATTTCGGTGGCGCCCAGCGCCTGGTGCGCCAGACTTTCCGGGTGGCGGTGCGCCAGCCAGGTTTTTTCATTGCCCCAGTCGACGTCGAGATCCGGTTCCCAGACGTCCTCGCGGCCGGCGCCAAAGCCGAAGGTGCGGAAGCTGGATTTTTCCAGCGCCACGTTGCCGGCCAGAATATACAGATCCGCCCAGGAAATTTTCTGGCCGTATTTCTGTTTGATCGGCCACAGCAGGCGGCGCGCCTTATCGAGGCTGACGTTATCCGGCCAGGAGTTGACCGGCGAGAAGCGCTGCTGCCCGCGGCCGGAGCCGCCGCGACCGTCAACGGCGCGGTAGGTGCCGGCGCCGTGCCAGGCCATGCGGATAAACAGGCCGATATAGCTGCCCCAGTCCGCCGGCCACCACGACTGTGAATCGGTCAGCAGATGGTGGATATCCGCTTTTAACGCGGCGTAGTCCAGCTTTTTGAACTCTTCGCGGTAGTTGAAATCCTCACCCAACGGGTTAGAGCGGTTGGAGTGCTGGTTCAGCAGATCCACACGCAGTTGGTCGGGCCACCAGTCCTGATTGGTGGTGCCGCCGCCGGCGTACTGCTCAGGCACGTCGGCATGGAAAGGGCATTTCGCGGTCGGTGAAGACGTTGATTTGTCGGTTGGATTGCTCATTTCTTACTCCCTTTGCACTCGATGAATACCGTTAAGATATCCTTTGGTTTTAGTAAGAGATATTTGAATTGGCCTACGGATTCGATAGGTATACTTTTTGTAACTATCTGATTCCATGCCTTTTATTTTTATCGTTCCGAAATTACTCGAAATTTACTCGAATTTTGATAGTTACTTTTTAAAGCATAACGTATTCTTTCCGGCGTGCATCAAGGTATTTTTCTGTCATAACCCCCGATTTATGCCCCAGCAATTTCTGTGCAAAATCCTTCCCTTTTTCCTTCTCATAAAGCCGGCCAGACAAGCTGCGGATCTCGTGGAATGGTGGAGGACTGGCTTCAAACTCTATTCCCGTCAATTTCCGTGCTATAGCAAATTTACCAGTCAGGCTATTTAGGCTTATCGCCCCGTCAGGGCTGTTTTTACGGATGCCAGCGCTAATCATGTAATCTGTCTTGCTGACCTGGCGGCAACGGTCAATCACTGCTCCCAAATGCAAGCCAACGGCCTGCAGCTCAAGGTTCAGGGGAAGGGCAATCATTGCCCCTGTTTTATCCTGCTCGATCAGCAAACGGCCATTCACGACGTGATCAAACCTCATTTTTGCGATGTCTGCACGTCGCTGGCCGGTGACAAGTGCGAGATCCATTGCCAATGAGAGCCATGCCGGCAGGGTGTCAGCTGCTTCACGTATTGGAATGTATTGCTTTAGCTCCAGCCGCTCCCTCTTTATAACCGGTTTGGCCGATCTCGTTGGAGTGACCGGGTTGCTTTCGATATGACCTTCAACGATAGCCTCTCGGAAGATGTCAGATAGCACTGTCCTCATCGCTGCCGCCATTGTCTTTTTCTCCTGCCTTACCCATATTTCAAGAAATTCTGCGATATGCCGAGTGGTGATTTTTGACAGGATCATGCTGCCCATTTTTTCGCTGATGACGGCAAATTGCTGACGGCGGAATCTGCACGTTTTAGCTGATAGATTTCTACGTTCGAATAGAATGTAGTACCGCTCTAACCAGTTGTTTAGCGTGTATTCGTGGGTGCCTTTAATCTTCTCCAGCAGCAGTACTGGTGAGTAGTTCTGATCAATGTAGTGGTTGGCTTCGATCGCCTGAGCGATTGCATCACGGCGGGAAATTGCCCCCATTGAAATCTCTTTCTTGGTGATCGGATTCCGCCAGTAGAATGACTTGCTTTTTTGGCGATAAGTCAGATTTTTAGGCAATTGCATGTCATACCTCCCTTTTCGCCGTGTCATTGATCACTTTCTCCATAAACGCCTCGCGCGCCGGCGCGGCGCTCTGCGCTTCCTTAATTTTCTTGCCCAACGACGGATCGTTGGGTTTGATGTAAATCGTGCCGGGCTTCAGCATGTAACGACTGCCGTGCTTCTCCGCTGGTGGGTAGAAATTGCCGTTGCGCGCCCAGCGCCAGAGTGTCTGAATGTTCGGTTTGTAGCTCTCGTACGTGCCGTCGCACCATTCTTTCAAAGTGAGCAGCTTTTCTTTGCCACAGTCAGCGGGGCGGTGATTATCCCACCCCCTTGGGATCGGGTTGTTGGGCATGGTCTTTCCTCGGTTTTATCATCTTGGCTATGCTGTCGTCGGTCACACGACAAGCCCGTTTAATGTCCGCATCGGCCAGTGTTGTTTTGCGAACGCTGGAAGATAGACGGCCAATTTTTAGATCGAAATCAGAAAGCAGGATCATTCCTGGTTGCCACCGCTGCATTGCCATTTCCTCGTTGTGTGGGAGAGGGGACAATTTAGCGGTGGCGGCGGGTTATTTCTGATTATCATTAATCAACTTTTTGAACGCCTGCTTTTCCCGCGCCAGGCGCACTTTCTGGGGAAAGTGAAACGCCAATTCGCTGCGGCTTTCTACTTCAATAATTCCGGTTGAGCCGTCGGGGAATGTCACGTGCACGGCATCACCCTTGGCCAGATACATTCTCAGCATGTGAGATCCTCATTATTGGCCCCGTTGCCGGGGCCGGATGATTACCGAACCTGCAGAGACGGTTCGCCGATTTCGATATGCGCGCCTTTAACTTCCACGCCGTTCTCGATTGCCTCCTTAATGGCTTTCTTGTCTGGTGAAACGACGGTTTGCACGGTAACCAGCTCGTCGGGAAGAATATCGGCATTATCGACAACAATGCTCGCCGTACCTTTTCTGGCCGTGAACGTATTGGCCGTGGTTTTTATGGTGCCCTGGCCGCTGGCTAGCAGGCACGTCAGCACGTACTTGCGGATCGATTTTGCACGGTTCTCGAATGACTTCTTACGTTCGGTCAGGCGTTTTATTTCCTCTGCCAATATGGCGGCTTGCCCTTCGATATTGCGCACGTGGATAAAGGCGGCGTCCAGCTTGTCGCCCAGTGCACCCTCGATGCCCTCGAGGGTGTCAGCGATCATCTCCGGCGTCAGCTCGTCAGAGGTTTCAACCAGCGCCTGTAATTTGGCGTAATCGGATGCTAATGCAATGGCGTTGACGCTCATGATGCTTTCTCCTCTGACAGTGTGGCGATGCGCTCTTCTTTCAGAACGGTAAGGCGGCGCAGACGGCTGGCCAGGTATTTAGCGTGTTCTGTATCACCTTTTGGCCTCGGCTGCTTTGCGGTGCGTTTCCACTTCGCGAGCGATCGAGCTATAAACTTTGCTGGCTTCATTGACGGTAACGGCCGTGCTAATGGTGTCGGCCACTGCAGACAGTTTCTCGTCCAGCTCTTCGCGCAGTCGCGTGACGTCTTCGGCTTTGTCGCTGGCGTTCTTGATAGCGAACTCCGTTGCGTTCTCTTCCCGATATTCAGGCAGGTCATGCCAGCCGAGGAATACATCGGCAGAGAAGCCCAGCATGGAAAGTGACTTTTTGATCGCATCGGTGAGGCTCTTTTTCATCACTTCACTGTCAGCCATAAAACCGCGTCTCGTTTTGTACATGTACGGCGTGGCGCCATAAGCTGTAACGCGGCCTTTGGTTCCGTTCAGGACATACCAAAACTCGACCTGCAGGTTATGGTTCTGCTCGAACAAGATAGAACCGTCGGCGTCGCGCAAAATGCGGTTACCAATAATTTTCCCGCCTTCGAATACCGCCTCGCTCATTGGTGCGCCGGCGATCATCTTCTCTTCGACAATGTCAAATCCCCAACCCGTGCCGATAGGGCCGAAAATTTCGGTTGCGCGCATAAACATGTATTCGCTGTTGATGCTGGTACCGACATAACCGGCCCCCTCGATCGGCTTCGTGTATCGAGGATCTGTGCGCATGACGCGTTTCCAGATGTCGAGATTCTGCTGGGCTTCTGCTGGCTGCTCGGCGATCACCTGCTCAACCTGTGCAGCGCGCTGCTGGAAATCGTCGGCCTTTGGCTGCTTTGCCAGTTCCTCTGCGCGCTCTGCGTTTTCTTCAGCCTGCTGCAGAGCCGGGGATTTATCCTCTGGCGCGCTGGCGTAAACGCCATAGCCCATCTGATCCAGTTGCTGCTTGGCCTGCTCCGCCGTGGCGTCGTTAACTTCCTGCTGCTGAGCCACTTCCGTTTTTTCGGCTTGATTTGTGGCGGTGTCCGGCTGCTCACCGGTCAGGCCGTCAATGGTAAATTTCCCATCCCCCAGAGAAGCGACCTGCGGTTCTTTGGCTTTGCCTTTGGGTGCTGACTGGCGGCCGAGATTGGCGTTGATGTATTCCCTGTGGCTTGTCGGGAACTGGTGCAGGTCAGGATTAGCCGAACGAATCAGGTCGAAGATTTGCGCGCGGCTAAACTCCAAAACTCCAGTGGTTTTACGCAGCATTGCCGACCATTCTTTCCATGGGCTTTCCTTCTTGGCCACAACCTCTTTTGCTTGGCGATGGATCGCCACTGGAATGTTAAAGATATCGAAGTCCATCGGCAGAAGGGCTGCAGAGATTTTCGTAATCGAGGCTGTCCAGTGTGTGTGGGTACCCTCGCTCGTCATCGTGCACGGATTCTGCTGGCGCATCATTTTCGACAGCTACGTTTGTAGCGGTGCCGGACAGCTTCAGGCTTTCACGGTCTGAAGGGTTGGTTACCCAGGAGTGCGCGAACGCTGCCACATCCTCCTGTGATGGCATGGATTCGCCAGCCTGCTGGAACAGTGCGGAAACCAGCTTATACACCGCAGATGGGTACATGGCACCGACTTGCGTCACCGATGCCAGGCCATCGATTACAGCGCGCATACCCGTATCATCAGGCGTTTCGTCATCATTGAGCATATCGACTACAAGCGACAGCTGGCTGTTATCGATGTCACCGTCGCCATACATCACTACCGCGGCGATCCGAACGTTCGCCGGTTGAGACATTAAATCTACCGCACCGGTCTGCGCTTCTGGCTCCGGTTCGGGCGCTTTCGGTGACCACGCCTTACCGTCGAACTCGTTCTCGGCCGCAAACTGTTCATCGAACTGGCCAATGGCTGGGCGAGGGGCGCCAGGTTGATCCTCTACGGTTTTTGGGGAGAGGAAGCTGTCGCCACCTTCTGGATACGCTTCGAACAGCTTACCGAGCGCGATGCTTTCAGCCGCACGCTTGCTCGGTGCATCCAGTGCAATAACAAGAGGTACGGCGCCGGCCGCCAGGGCTTTTTTCTTTGGTTCAAAAAGTGAGATATAAGTTGGCATTTTCGGTCTTTCCTTTTGAAGTATCCGGCGCTGGTCAGGCGCCGGGGTTGGTTAAAATTTATCGCGCAATACGGCTTTCACGTTGTCGCAATACCAGCTGTATAACTCACGCTGGCGCTGCGGCAGGGTGTCGGGCGTTGCCATCATTACCGCAATCAGAAGCCGGTCACGGGTGTCCGCATCTTCGCCGTCGATGTACGTAAACACCTCGATCGCCTCGTCGGAGTATTCCGTGCGTTGCTGCCGCCTCGAACTGGTCGCGCTGCGCGGCGGTGTCGTGTTGTTCGTAGAGCGCCAGCTCGGCGCGCAGGTTGTGGGTTTCGATATCCATGGCCGCGACCTCAGTACGGGAGTTCGTCGGCATCGACAGGGCAGTGCTCAATGCAAAGCAGCTGCTGCACCTGATCGTCGATTTCAGAAATACGCTTGCAAGTGGCATCGGTCAGACGTGCTTTTTCCAGCTGCAGCGCTTCAACCTGTTTGCCGATAATGTCGATCGGTTCTGGCTGGTTTACATCGATGTGGATCTGGCGGGTTTCCAGCAGCACGTACTCGGGGTATTGCGACATATCCATGGTGAACACGGAGATTTTGTTTTGTGCGTACTGGTCAATATTTGCGTGAATGTAGAGCGTGACGGGTATCTGTAGTGCTTTCATAGCAACTCCTGATATAAATCGGCACTGATCGGTAGTGCCTTCGTTGGTGATATCGGTCTTTCCTAGCCGGGGTGGTTCCCGGCAAATCCCGGTTGCTTTGGTCGGCGCCGGGTAAAGAGGCCCGCTTCGGCGGGCCTTTTTACGTCTGTATGTTGCCGGTCTTTCCCGGCTGTCAGGGCTGGTCATGCCCGTCGTCTTTCCTAATTCATGCAGTGTGAAAAAAATGCCCCGACGCACGGGGCGAAGACTACACACAGCAATGGTAATTTTTTTGCCGCGTAACGCCCGGCTGGCGGAACATTCTGAACAACCGCTGCATGGTTAGTGCGCTGTTGATGGGATTATGTTAGTCATGGCTAATTTCAATTGCAATATTAAAATTGAGTTATAGCTAACATTTTTGGCGTGAATAATTTAAATTATTGATATTACATTAAATATTTTTTCTGCCTTTACGGGCCTTCAGTAGTTCTTCAAATAGCTTATTGAAGTCGTCAACTTTGTCCCGCAGCGTTGATAGGTGGATTTCCTTTTCGGACTCTGGCAGTTGGTCAAACAGGTCAAGTAGCTGTATTTGTTGCTCATTGAGTTGGCGCGGGATTTCATCGACCTGAGATGGTTGTTGCTCTTCATCACCGAAAAGAACCCAGGTAGGCGAGCACCGCAGGGCGCGACTAAGGCTAAAAAGGTTTTTTCCAGAGGGTTCACTATCATCGCGTTCCCACTGTGAAACTGAGACGTGAGAAATACCCAGAGCCTGCGCGAGGCTCCGTTGCGTTAACTTCATTTCTTTGCGGCGTGCTCTAATTCGAGAGCCTGGAGTCTGTGTTGTCATAGTTAGCTAATACTAAATTCTATTGACTAAGTTAGTATTACCATCTAATTTGTTAGCCATAACTTACAAATCGGAGGCGATATGTACAAATCTGAAGCTATTAAGCACTTCGGCAACCTGACCAAATTGGCTCAGGCAGCTGGGGTTAAATTGCCATCTGCTAGCGCCTGGGGAGTGTTAATCCCAGAGAAACGAGCGGCCCGTTTAGAACGGCTTACCGATGGCGCATTGAAATATGACCCGGCGCTTTATCAGCAACAAACGAATGAAGCTTAACAACCAACCCCCACAAAATCTGATTACGCGTAATCAGATTTACAGCGACAGGAGACGCGACGTGGAAAAACATCGAAAACCTGAAAGACGAGATAGCAGCCTGGGCAACAGAACGCGGACAGGAACATGTGGCCATCGAGATAAGCCGGATGTGGTTCATGCTGGGCGGCGATTCGTCAGCGGTGCGCCTACACCCGATCGAGGATGATTTCGGCCGGGCTGATTGGCGCGCAATAAACAATAACCGACAGCAGATTTTCCGCTGGTTACGCGGGGAGTCGAAGGCCGCCAGGGCAAAGGTTAGAGAGCTGGCCGACGCGATGGCCGCAGCTTTACCTGCTGATAGGCGCGCCCGCCTGGGCGGGGTGTCGATGCAGTATCTGCTGTCCGTGGCCATCCGTGAATTTGCCGCGGCAGTTATCGCAATTCTGCTCGATGCCTGTGATACGCAGCAGCGAATTGCCGGAGCGCTCAGCGCATTACAAGACACACAACGCCTGACCAGCGTTTAACACCACAGCTAGGAAAGACCAATGACCGATCACATCACATACCGGAATGGCTGGCGCCTGAACGGGCACCGGCAGACATCGCGGATATTCGTCCGATCTTCGAAGAGAGAAGGGCGAGCATCTGGGAACAGTACGAGCAGCACAAGGCAGAGCTGCGTGACGAAAATCTATCGCCGGAGCAGTACCAGGATGCGTGCCGCCAGCTTGCGGATTCACTGGGGATCTGATCATGAGCATGGAAATGATGGTTCGGGCGATGAAAATCAAAGTGGGAAACCCGCTGCGCAAGCTGGTGCTGCTAAAGCTGGCTGATAACGCCAACGATCAGGGGGAGTGCTGGCCAGCAGTTCAGTACATCGCCGAACAGTGTGAGATCTCCAAACGCTCCGCCCAAAATCACATTCAGCAACTGGTGAAAGATGGCTTATTGCGCATCGAAGAGCGCAAAGCAGAGAACGGCCTTAATCGCTCAAATATCTATCACTTAGTGCTGGGGGAGTATGGTGCAAATGCTGCACCCTATGGTGCAAATCCTGCACCCATGGGTGCATCTGCTGCAGGGGGGAGGGTGCAGGAGCTGCACCCAGAACCAGTCAGTTTAGAACCAGTCAATGAACCTATACCCCCTAACCCCCAGGGGACGACGCTGACGCGCCGGTTGAGCCGCCAAAAATTAAATACCAGGACGTGGCTGACGCCTACAACGAAATCCTCGGTGAACGACTGCCGAAGGTTCAGGAGCTGAACGACAAGCGCAAGCGGCAAATCAAACGCCTGCTTGGCGAGCTGCATGAACCGACGCTCGATGTCGTCCGGGCGTACTTTGAGACGTTCCGGGATTCTGCGGGGCCGTTTTATTTTGGCGACAACAACCGCACCTGGCGCGCCGGGTTCGATTACCTGCTGCGTTCTGACGTGCTGACAAAAACCCGTGAGGGTGCGTTATGACACAGCAGGAAATGGAAGCCGTGGTGCTGAGCGGCCTGCTGATCGGCGGCGCCACGCCGGACGCGATGGACGTTATCGCGACCATGCCTGAAGAGGCTTTCAGTGTCAGGTTTCACCGTGACACATACCGGGAAATCAAAAAGCAGGCGCTGACAGATGGCGTGATCGACGTCGTGCTGATCAGCGAAAAGTTGGGCGGCAGCAGCCTGTCGTCGCTGGTTGAGATCAGCCGCGCACCTGGCGCACTGGCCAACCTGAAAGGCTTTGCCAATCTGGCCGTCAAAGGCTGGCGTAGCAGGGTGATGGCCGAACTGCTGCAGGAAGGGCCGACGCTATCCGCGGCGCCAGGAACCAAGAACAACGCGACGAGGCCGTGCAGGCATCGGTCACGAAGCTGATCGAGATGACTGCTGATGCTGGTGGTGTGGTGCCGGTACACCTTGGCGAGCTGCTGGGTGGTTACATGGATCTGCTGGATAAGCGTATGACCGGTGATGCGGAAACCCGGAACCTGCTGAGCGGCATCGATGAGCTGGACGCGATAACCGGCGGTTTCAACCCGCAGGATCTCGTTGTGATTGCCGGCCGCCCGGGCATGGGTAAAACAGAATTTGCGCTGAAAGTTGTCGAGGGAGCGACCCGGAACGGCGGCGGTGCACTGATTTTCAGCATGGAGATGGCCGCCCTGCAAATGGTGGAACGTTCCGTCGCCGGCGCCGGGAACCTGCCTGTTTCAAAGCTGCGTAATCCTCTTGAGATGTGCGACGAAGACTGGGGCCGTATCAGCAGCGCGCTGGAAACGCTGAACGAGCGCGATATCTGGATCGTCGATGCCACGGATCTGACCGTTGACCAGATACAGGCAATCGCGGAGACGCACAAGCGCCGGCACCCGCATCTGTCCATGGTCATGGTCGATTACCTCGGGCTGATCAAAAAGCCCAAGGCGGAGCGTAACGACCTGGCCGTCGGGCACATATCACGCAGCCTGAAAACGATGGCGATGCGCACACGAACGCCGTGTTTCGCACTCAGCCAGCTGTCACGCAAAGTCGATGAACGTCCGGCGGGAAACCGGCGGCCGATTATGTCCGACCTGCGTGATTCCGGATCTATTGAGCAGGACGCAGACAGTATCCTCATGCTGTACCGGGAGGGCGTTTACAACCCCGACAGCCCGGCAGCACGCTTCGCCGAAGTCATCGTCGGCAAAAACCGCTTTGGCGAGAACGGCACCGTTTACCAAGAGTTCAAAAACGGCCACTTCCTGCCGGTTGATCAAGTCAGCGCACAGGAGGCCACCAGAATGGCTCAGGAGGCTCAAAACCCACAACCCAAGCAAAGACCTTACTCAAGCAAGAAATTTTAACCAGCGCCTGACCAGCGCGTTTTTGACCATAGGAAAGACCCATATGACGACTACAGATTTGTTCTACGCAAAATCCTCGGCAGTTATCGATGATGGCTGCGATCACACTGCGCTGATTATTTGGCGTATGAATGCCGGCGCCCGGGCGCGTACCCGTTCTGCGTTCGTTCTGCCGCCGGTACCGGTGCAGGTAATCAAACCACGCCACGAAAAAGCCAAGCCAGCCAAAAAAGATCGGACGGTTCGCGCCAAGGTGAAACCGGTAAAAACGGGCTCTCCAGCGCGAAATCTTGCCGCTGTCATGCTCGGTAAAAACCCTCACGTTTAACGGTGTGATGATGGCCCTTGATAAACATTACCCGGGGCATGGACTGACGAAACGGAACCTGCAGACGCGCCTGACGCAGATGCTCAAACTCCCCGCACGTCGATATCGTTCGGCACGAAAAACCGACCCCTGAATACACGCTGAAAAAAGTAGACGGGTGCTATTACGCCAACTCTGAGAAGTCATCAGGGAGCGTCTGACCGATGGCCGGGCAATCGGATTACTTACCGCCCGGCCTGCCATTCAATCGAGGAGCCTGGACGCAGGAACAACGCGACCTGGAGCAGTACGACCTGCGCGGCCTGCGGCCTGATCCGTGACCTGTACGCACGGAAAATCACCCGCACAAAAGTGCTGGTAGCGATTGAAGAAGCACCGGAGCCAATACCGCGAACATTTCAGAGCGCGCCTGAATTACTGGCGTGAATGCAGAGAGAGGAAGGGGCTGTAATGAATATTTGGCCAACGGAAGTGAAGCAGTGTGCATCGTCGGTACTGCCGGTACACCCATTGAACAGTGACGAAAAACAGGCAGTGTTGCAACAGATGAACAGGATGTTCCTGAACCGCTTAGATCCTCGGGATATCCAAAAAAACGCACATGCCCTGGCGCGCCGACAGCAGATTGTCGATTTTCGCCCCGACATTGATCACGGGCTTGTCGTTGTCGGCTTTGCCGGTGGTGGCGGAAGCTGTGAAGGGATCAAGCAGGCTCTGGGCTATGAGCCGCATATCGCAATGAACCATAACCCGGTGGCCATGGCCATGCATGCCGTTAACCACCCGCGAACCCTGCATTACCCGGAAGATATCTTCAGCGTTGACCCGAAGATCTCCACGGGGGGCCTACCGGTGCTGTTGGGCTGGTTTTCACCCGACTGCCGGCATTTCAGTAAAGCCAAAGGCGGAACTCCAGTTAAAAAAGGAGATCCGCGGCCTGGCATGGGTGGTGCTCCGGTGGGCGCTGGCGGTACGGCCTCGGTTTTTGATGCTCGAGAACGTGGAGGAATTCCGGTCATGGGGGCCATTGAAAACGGACAGTAAGGGGCATTTATTCCCTGACACCTCACGCGCTGGCGAGACGTTCCGCGCTTTTATCGGCATGTTGAGCAGTGGCGTGGCGCCAGATTGTCCGGCGCTGGCCGAAGCCTGCGAATTCCTGCAGATCGATATTGACGGCCCAGATGCTCGCCGCTTGGTGGCCGGCCTGGGCTACAACGTCGATCACAAGGAGTTACGGGCTTGCGACTATGGCGCCCCGACAATCCGCAAGCGCCTGTTTGTCGTAGCTCGTTGTGACGGGGAATCTGTTGTATGGCCAGAACCGTCACATGGCGCACCGGATAGCGCAGGGGTGCTGGCGGGGCAACTGCAGCCCTACCGTACTGCCGCCGAGTGCATCGACTGGTCAATCCCAACGCGCAGCATCATGGGCCGAAAAAAGCCGCTGGCGGACAACACGCTGCGCCGTATCGTGAAAGGGTTGAAACGCTACGTTATCGACTGTCCGGATCCGTACATCGTCCAAATCGGACAAACAGGGTTCGGTGGAGACGGCCGGCAGTATGCCACCGGCACACCGCTGACTACTGTCACCAGCAAAGCAGAACACCTACTGATCGAACCGTTCGCTGTGAAGTGCAATCACACGTCCAACCGAACCAAATACGACTGTTTCCGGGGCCAGTCCGGCCGCCTGCCGCTGCAAACGGTCACGCAAACCCATGGTTTCGCAGTGGCGGCGCCGGTGGTTGTGCGTCAGTTTGGGAACAGCACCGGCCAGCGCGCCAATGCTCCAGTGGGCACGATTATGCCTGGTGGTGGCGGTAAAACGCAGCTGGCCAGCGCGGTGCTGGTGGGGGCTGGCGGCCCGACATATTCCGGCAAGCCGCGCAGCATTACTGCACCGATGGCGACTATCCCGACGGAATCGCATACCGCGCTGGCATCGGCATCGTTGATCCAGATGGGCTATGGAGAACGGAAAGGACAGTCGCCGCGCATCCTGAATATTCGCGCGCCCACTGGGAACCGTCGTTGCTGGTGGCATCAAGCACGCCGTTGTAGCCGCAAATCTGATCAAGCACTACGGCGGGAACTACACCGGCGCCGGGCTGGGAATGGACGAACCAATGCACACGGTGACGCAGGTCGATCACCACTCACTATGTACGTCGCATCTGGTGCAGCTGCGTGGTACATGCAAAGACGGGGCGGCCGACGAATGCGCCAGCGCCAACCCTCACCGCCGGTGGCAATCACATCGGGCATGTAACGGCGTACCTGCAGAAATACTACGGCAACGAGAAAGACGGGATCGACGTCGACGCCCCGATGCACACAGTGCCGACGCATGATCGGTTTGGCCTCACCGAGGTGAAATGCGAGCCGACGCTGATCACCGACGACCAACGTTATAACGCCTGGTGCTGCGCGCGTTTGATGGACGAATTCAGCGACGAACCGGACGACAGCCACCTGTTCCCGGCGCCGCGCCGCAGATTATCCAGGTCGGCGAATACATGGTGGTCGATATTTGTATGCGCATGCTGGAGCCGCGCGAGCTGTATAACGCAAATGGCTTCCCGCGTAGCTACATCATAGATCAGGATATCGACGGCACCCGCTGGGCTAAATCTGAGCAGGTTGCGCGTTGTGGTAACTCTGTGCCGCCGCCATTTGCAGAGGCACTGGTAAGGGTGAACATGCCGCATTATTGCGTTTGGAGAAAGGCAGCGTGATTTATAGTGGCGGAGTTATCCGCCACATATCGGCTCATCCCGATAATATTAAAAATACATATCGCGCCAATCACCGTCATGTTCCCTGCGGCCTTGATTTATTTGTTCCTGAACATGTTTGGAAAACACATCATTGCCCCATATAATGCCGTTGTCTGGCCCTAGAGCACCTGACCCCCCAGGTATATGCACGTCTGAAAGATAGTCAGAAATACTTGCTACAGCTTTATCCCGATAAGATAATTTTTTGTATAGCGAATAAACGAACGCTCCAATAGGAGTAAATTGCTCTCTGAGAATCTCTGTTTTTATGCCTTCACGAGGTTTCTTTACATATTGAGTGAAGTATTTCGAGTAGGATCTGTATATAAACAAGACATCATACCCATTGGCTTGAAATAATGCTCTTGAGTGAAATCCTGGATGTTTCCCCTTTATTATTTCAAATGCTGCTTTTTTTACTTCTCGGGATGGCTCTTGATCGTTGTTTAGCATAAAAAAACATATGCGTTGCGTGTCCAGTAGTCCAGCCAGCAAGATCTGCTATACAAATGCTTTCTAAGAGTTCTCGAGGATGTTGTGCATACTTTTGACCCAATTCTCTTATTTTTACTGAAAGTTGATTAACCACATCCTCCTCTTCGCCCTTCCATGCATGAGAATGAGCTAAGATTCCATAGGGAACAGGAGGGAGAAGTTCAACACATGGGTTTCCTGTTTTTTTCTTGCATAGTTTTGCGATGGTTGCTGCCGTTTCAAATGCCTTTTCTAAATCTCTTGGCCTGAGTGTTGTTTTACATTCAAATGCTGCAGCAACTCCGTCTATCAGATAGTATTTTTTGTCGGTAAGGAATGGAGGATAACTAGGTTTCAAAACTATTATATCAATTTGGGGGCTGGCGTCGCCATTACTTGATAATAATCGGCCTTTAGTCACAACTCGATAGTTTGCTGGAAGCCAATGTTCAAGTAGTTCTTTCCAGTTTTCTTCCCCTTCGTCACCGGCAGTGCCTGGATCCTCTTTTGAGCGTGCAGAAATTCTCCCATACTCTAAAGCTAATGTGGTTGAGATGCTTTTAAAAAATGAAAATATTTCATGATTTCTTTCCATAGTACCCCCCAAAGAAAATGCAGCGCATTAGTATTCCAATAGAATGTTTGTTTGGCAATGAAACAAAAATCAATACTGTTTTTTTATACAGTTGTTTGTTGTGATAACCTTGCAATACACAATGAAGAGATAGATAATTGATTGATATTAAAGATTTAGTTAAATCATTGCCAAGCACAGGAAGAATGGTTATCACCTGCGAGAATGGAGCGATAACCGGCACTCGCATCGTTAAGGATAACGAATACATAGTATCATTTAACGCGTTGATTGAACTGGCAAAATCCGCAGGTTATTCAGTTGTAAGACCTGATGGAAACGCGCTATAATTAACCGGCTGGACTGAACACCCAGCTCGTTAAAATTCTGAGCAACTGCTGCGCTACTGGAGATTATCAATGCGCAGTATTCGTACATCAAAGCAGCAGGTGACCTGCTGGTACCCGCAACCAGGGATGCCAGGGATTTTCTGCGATCCAAAAAAGTCGGCTCGGTTTTATACGCCGATTTCAAACAGGCCAGAAACCCCGGCATTTCACCGCAAGTTGTTCTCGTTGCTGAATCTCGGCTTCGACTATTGGCAGCCGACTGGTGGCGCCATATCCCCCACAGACAAAGCGCTTGTGAATGGGTATGTAAAATTCCTCGCATATTACGCCGGCGGTGAAGATGCGTTGCAGGCCGCCGCCGATGAATATCTTGCGGATATAGCAGGAAAGCGAGCCGGGAATATCAGCGCCGCAAAATCATTCGAAGCTTTCCGGGCATGGGTAACTATTCAGGCGGGCTTCTCCACCAAATTCGTCATGCCTGACGGAACCACTCGTAATGAGCCAAAGTCGATCTCGTTCGCCAAAATGGACGACATCGAATTCGGCGAATTTTATAAAGCCGTCCTTGATGTGCTCTGGAACTACATCCTGTTTCGCACTTTCCCCGATCAACAGTCTGCAGAAAACGCGGCCGCCCAGTTGATGGGGTACACGTCATGAGCAAATTAACCAAAGAAGCTCGCGGTCGAGAATGCCAGGTGCGGATCCCCGGCGTCTGCAACTTCAACCCAGAAACCACGGTATCCGCGCATTACCGGCTCGCAGGTACGTGCGGGACAGCGATAAAGCCGGACGACGCACAAGCGGCGTGGGCGTGCAGCGCATGCCACGACGCGATAGACGGCAGAACGAAAACAGAATATACGCGCGATGACCTGCGGCTGATGCACGCCGAGGGGGTATTCCGCACGCAAGCAATCTTGAGAGGTGAGGGGAAATTATGATGCTCGATATGTATGAGGTGTTGTCTCGTTGGGGCGTATGGGCACGTGAAAGCAGTGGTATCGACTACTCACCGATCGCCGCCGGTTTCAAAGGGCTGCTGCCGCCGGCAAGTGCGGGGAAAGAGTCCTGTAACGATGATGACGGGCTGCTAATCGATGGCTGCGTGGCCAGGCTGAAAAAGTATAAGCCCGACGAGTACGACCTGGTGATTGCACACCATGTTTATGGCATTTCGCTGCGCAAGATAGCCAAGCGGCGTAAGTGTTCTGATGGCACGGTGCGGAAGGAAATGCAAACTGCCGAGGGGTTTATCGGGGATGTTTGGCTATGCTCAATGTTAGGCTAACTACAAGTGTATAAAAAGGTGTAAAGGCCCGATTATACGGGCCTTTATTTATTTCATTGGTCTTTTTGAATTGGACTTGAATCTTATTTTGCTAATGGCAGCAATGAAAATGTCTTCATCTAAAAAGGTCAGCAATAATTTAACTTCTTTCTTTGTGGTTGGGATGAGAATTTTCTCTACTCCATTTTCATTGTAAGTTTTCAATTCAAATCCAACATCCTCAGCGGCTTTTTTTAACAAGCTGGTTTCATTATCTAGGACTCCTGAATTGTTGATTAGGGTTATTTTTGTTCTGATAACCGTATCTGCAATAATACTCATATCAAAACCGTCTTCCGTCTTGAACTTGTCATGTTGACTGAAGGCTTTAATGTCAGCATCTGTTGCTTCAGAGAAATATCGATCCATATCGAAAATTCCTCTTAGTTTTTGAAGGCTTTTAAATTTTATTTTATTTCCTCTAATCGTTGCAACAAGCTTCTCATCTACATTGAATCCGATAGATGTTGACATTTTGAAAGCACTTTTGCTAAGCCATAGTGATTTGCTCACATCTAGAATTTGGCCCCGATTGAAGGCTTGCAGGGCTATTTTCTTATTATCGTTAGGGAAGTCTACCCCAACGAACAATGCTTTAATATTATCGATAGGAATAACTGTAGGATCCCACGTCGTAATGGCGGTACTTCTTTTTACTGCATCAGTTAGATCATCAGCCTCAACAAAGCCATCCAAAAAATGACACTCATTATAACTCGGGTATAACCTGCACAGTATTCAATAGAATCTTCGTAATGAGTCTCGAAATATTCATACTGCTCCTTGAAAAGGCTGGTTATTTTTTCATCAGCATCCTTGTCAGTTTCGATCCTAACGATTCTAGTTGCTGTGTTTTTGTCCATTACTGCAAATAAAGGCATATTTTCACCTATTAATGTGTAGGTAAGTATAGTCGGTTAGTTTTACCACTTTGAAATTTTTTCTTTTTACATCTGTAATTACCTCTTTCGATATAAGAACAAAACCAACTCCGGTGTCATCTTCCGCTTCATAAAATTTATATCCAATCAAGGAAAGGAGTGGGTTGAAATTGTAGTTCTCAGAAAAACTAATATAAAAAAGTAGTGATATATAAAAAAATACAGCATATTTCCAATCTGACGAGATAGAGTCAGTCCCTAGTAATGGAAATAAATAGCTTAGGAAGTAGTTAGTGACCTCCTTGTTAGCAGGGGATATGGAGTCGATATTTTTACTTAATTCGACAAGGTATTTCTTTGCGTATTGTATAAAAAACACACATGAGATAAAGCTTAGAATGCAAATAGTTGCAGATGAATAAATCAACCAATGCACATTTTTGGCGAAACCTATAAATATCAGAGTTATACAAACTGGTGCGATAGAGCTTGCTGTTAAAAGTAATCTTGCAAACTTGTTCATCAAAAAAATCCTTACACTGTACTGGTTTTATATACAGTACATAAAAGGGAGGTCCATACCAAGAAGATATTGCGAATGCTTTAATTGTTGAAAAATGCAATACATTAAAAATATTAAAGCACAAAAGTGTTAACGCGTACGCAAAAAGTGTTGTAACGTGATAAGAGTGGTTACGTAGTCACGTAGCTTAGCAACTTCCAAAACCTCGTTCTGACGGGTTTCACTGAGAGCGATAGCGACTTTTAGGCATCTTCTCTCTTATGAATTCAGAATAGTTGGATATACATGACGCGCTTCTTCGTGGCATGCTTTTTGAACAGTGATGTCCCCCAGATGCTACTGTGCTTAAAAGTGACGACCAGGAAAGACTGGTAACAAGCCCTGACTAATGTCGGGGCTTTTCTATTTTAGGGGCGAGATTACGGCAAGGACCCATCATGTATGTTGTACCAGATGACATTGAGGTAAAATCCTTTCACTGCAACGCCAACAGGGACATAGCTATGAAAAATTTGCCTGATGATTACTTTCTGGATGCCGACGATGAACTGGTCGATTTTCTGGAAGCTCAGGGCGAGGCGTGCATCAAGGATATTTACCAGTCAAACATGGTGAATAAAGAAAACGGCTACAAGCTGCTCAGTATCCTGATTGTAGGTATTGGCTCGTCGTTTTTGCTGATTACGCAGAGGGCGAGTATAGATTTCCTCAGTGCAGGGCTTGCGATATTTATCCTCTACTGGTCACTGTGCGCGATCTACCTGGTAACGCAGGTTCTAACCGTTCACATGCGTGGACTAGTTTATGCATCTCCGGATCAGCTTTACACTCAAAATTATAAGTCCATTAACCAAGAGCATTTTGATTATTTCAAAAGCAATGGATTCAGCGGTGAGTGTAATCGCCTGTCAGTGATGAGGCGGTATAGGCTGCATGCTCTGTGTCTAACCGCCAGTGAATTAGCAAGCGACAACAAGAAAATAAGGAAAAGGCTGACCAAAGCAAGGATGGCGACCATCATCACTCCGGTCTGCGCTCTATTTATCTCTGCGATTGCTTATTTTTTCTGTTGACATCATCTTGGGAGTTGCCAACAAACATACGACCAACCGAAAAGTCGCCGGGTCTTACTGGTGCTGGTTTCGGTTGTTCTGCTGGCTGAGGTTTACTCTCGCCGGCAGGCTTATTTGACTGACTCATATAAAATTCTCCATCTCTATAGGGTTGTTTGTCGCGATTCAACGATATCAGAGACCGGAATGCACAGCCAGATCGTATCTGGCACCTATTCGAGGCTGCGCTAACACTCGGCCTTTTTCGTTTCTATTACCCGGAGACCGGGACAAGCCCCGGCAAGGGGGAAAGGATGAAGATAATCATGCCTGACAAAATCGCCACCGCGGTCGGGTATTGCACATCGGGCGGCCTCATTTGTTGGGGCGGTATTGCGCGTTGGCTGCATGACCTCGACTGGAACCTGATCGCCGTCGTCGGCGGCTTTGTTATCGGCGTGGCGACCTTCGCCGTTAACGTCTACTTCAAAAATCGGCAGACGAAAGCATATGAAGCGGCGCTAAAGCGTGGGTATGTGACGGCGCCGCCGCAGAAGGACTAACCATGACACCACAACTCAGGAAGAAAATTATCGCAGCCATTACCGGCGGCGGTGGTGCTGTCGTTATCGCGACTGCGATGCTCGGCGGCCATGATGGATTAGAGGGGCGGCGGTATGTGGCCTATCGCGACGTCGTCGGCGTTCTGACGGTCTGCGATGGACATACCGGTGCCGATATTATCCCCGACAAGCGATACAGCGACGCAGAATGCGACGCGCTCCTTAATGCCGATCTGCAAAAAGTTGCTCGCATCGTCGATCCGTTTATCAAGGTGAAAACCACGGAAACCCAGCGCGCCGCGATTTACTCGTTCTCCTACAACGTCGGCCCGAATGCATTTATTCGTTCGACGATGCTGAAAAAATTGAATGCGGGCGATCCCACCGGCGCATGTGGTGAACTGAAGCGCTGGAAGTACGCCGGCGGCAAAGAGTGGAAAGGGCTTGTCACCCGTCGCGAGGTGGAAAATACCGTTTGCACCTGGGGGCAGCGATGAACTTGTTATTCCACATCAAGGCCGCGCTGGTGGCTTTCGCTATCACGTCACTGATTTATTTCGCGGCCAGCAACTGGGGCTGCGCAAAGAGTTGCGGATGGTGGAACAGCAGGCTGAACAGCAGAAAAAGACGCTGGCGCAGCAGGCCGAACTGCTCGCAACAATGCGCGCGGATGACGCCCGTAATCGTGCATTGATGGCGGAACAGCAACAGAGAGAGCAGCATCTGCGCCAGCAAGGCCAAGATTATCAAAGGAAATATCGTGATGCGATTAAAAATGACGACTGCGCTAAGCGTGATGCTCCTGGCTCTGTCATTGACCTCCTGCGCGGAACGGGTGCCGGATCCGCCGGATCCGATAGTTCGACTTCCTCCTGAATCAGTGTTCAAACCCTGCGAACAGCCGCAACTGGCCGGCAGCACGTGGGGAGATATTGGCGCATATACTCTGGCGCTGAAAATGGCCCTATCAATCTGTACCGGGCAGGTAGTCACGTTGAAAGAATGGCGGGAGACTGTAGGCAGAAGATAAGATATGTTCTGTAGTTCACAATTTTGAGTTCAGTCAGCTAAAGGATGTCAACTCTTTTAGGAATGTGTAATTAATCGCCTTTTCTGAGTCTATAAAATAGCTATAATGCCTAAGCTATTTGACAATAAAATAAGGTGAAATATGAAAAACGGTATTTATTTTGTTACATTCAGCAGCAATAACAACGATGTTGGTCAAGGAACTGTCGTTGTACAAGACAACGCAATTAACGGTGGGGATTTCGGCTTTACCTATCAGGGGCGTGTTCAAGGCGATAAGCTGGACCTGCATGTGTCTCAACATAATCCTCAAGCAGTGAATGTTATTCAAGGCGTGAATAATTACACAATGGAGATGCTTATTGGTGAAACGCAAAATGGCTATGTTCTATCTGGGGCAGTCAGAGGAATCCCACAAGCTCAACTTCGCGTTACAGCTAAATTTATCGGTGATTTGATTTAATCGCTAAAGTGAGTAGAGCCACCTCTTTTGGAGGTGGTTTTTGCTCTCTATCACTTAGCGTTCACAAGGAGTTTGCGTAATGCGCAAAAAAAGCCCCTCAAGGAGAGGGGCAAAGTGTACACAGACACAACACCAGGGAATTTCACGGTTGTCCCAATGCTACCGGGAACTGACTTAGATTAGTTGATGTAAGTCAATAAACAAAAAGCAAAAATGCATCGGAGTGATGAGGGTTTGTAAGTCAAAGGTTGCTTATTGACCGATACCGAATGCGAAAAACAAAGCCACTGAGTCTTCTCGCCCTCAATGAGTAGATAAATGGCGGGAAGAAAGCCGCCGACACCAAGATAGGCATTACAGATAATGGCAAGCCTGTTACATTACGCAATATCGAATGAGCAGGAGGCGAAATGAAACGCTATTTATTACCGATAATCGTCGTACTATCACTTGTAGGTTGTGACCAGGCACCGAAGTTTGATGGTTCCAGCAAGGGAGCGCTGTTGTATTCAGGTGAAAATATTTCCGCTTCATTGTCTGATGAGAAGAAAGCGGAGTTAAAGCAGGCCACGTTGGATATTTCGCGGTACACCGATGTTGTTACTAGCGTGGACATCGGACCAGGGCGCGAAGCGGAAAAAGAAGCGGAGAACATGTACCTAAAGATTATGGACGGTAAAACAGTCGATGAAGTGATTGCTGAGTCCAAAAGGTTGAAAGAGAAAACCGAGCAGAAGATAGCGGAAGCCACTTCAAAGCACTGAGCTAAGCCCACCAATTGGTGGGTTTTTTGTTGCTCAAAATCCATTAACTAAGGCCTCATCATGCATAGACCTATGACGCATGAAATAATTATTGAGAAAGGCATCACAGGGCGAGCACGTGGCCGGTGTCAGTTGCTGACAGGTAAGCCTGTGCTGCAGGTTGAGGTTGTGCTGGAAAAGAAAACCATTACTGCAGGAACGCAGGTTACAGCGCGCCAATATGAAACAGCCTGGCGAGACGCAACACTTTCAGAAGCGTTTCAGGTAGAGCATGGCGTCGGATTCATAGAAAAGCCTGCCGATATCGAAACCCCACTCGTTAAGCCGTCTCCACCTCCGGCGTCACCCCGGTGAAAATGACCTGATAAATGATAATTATTCCCATTTTTGCGGGTCCCTTTCGTGATTTTGAACACCGAGGGGGCGGCGACACGCGGGAAACGGCTAGTTTTTTGCATTTTATTGACATCATCATCATGTGCTCACGTAATTGTTTTCACTTGAGATTATTTTTTCAAGATGTCGAATCGTATAAAAAGTGTTCATCATCATGGATAAAGAATTGGAGAACGTCAGGCTGAACCTGAATCAGCTGGCGGCAATTACGGGATCACATCGGCAAACCATCGCTGCGCGTCTGAAAAACGTTGAACCTGCCCCGGCAGTAATGCCAAGCTGAAGCTTTACACGCTGCCGGATGTGCTGGCTGAACTGGTGAAGTCTGCGCCGGTGGATGATGTTGACAAAATGCTACCGCCTGACAGAAAAGCCTGGTTCCAGTCGGAACGCGAGCGGCTCAAGTTTGAACAGGAAACCAATGAACTGATCCCTGCAGAAGACGTTGCCCGCGAATTCTCTGCGATGGCAAAGGCGATGGTTCAGGTGCTGGAAACATTACCGGATATTTTGGAGCGTGATTGCGCGCTGCCGCCGTCTGCCGTTTCTCGTGTGCAGTCTATTATCGATGACCTGCGCGATCAGATAGCGCTGAAGGTTATGAACGCTGATACAGAGATTGAGGAGGAAATGCCCGAGGAGGAGTAATGGTCGCACAGGCATCAGCAGCAGAAACCCGGCGGAATATGGCCGGTATTATTCAGGCTCCGCGCCGCATGCCGGTTGCCGAAGCTGTTGAAAAGTTTATGCGGGTGCCTATGGGCGCGGGCAACTCTGTTAAGTGGGACCCGAGCGTGGCGCCGTATGTGATTGAGCCGATGAACTGCCTGGCGTCACGTGAATACGACGCGGTGGTGTTTGTTGGCCCGGCGCGTACGGGGAAAACGATCGGCCTGATTGATGGCTGGATTGTTTACAACATCGTGTGCGATCCCTCCGATATGCTGGTCGTACAAATTTCGGAAGAGAAAGCGCGGGAACACTCCAAAAAGCGCCTGGCGCGAACGTTCCGCGTGAGTCCAGACGTGGCTGAGCGTCTCAGCCCCCGGCGCAATGATAACAACGTTCACGATCGGACCTTTCTGGCGGGGAACTATCTGAAGATTGGCTGGCCATCGGTCAATATCATGTCCTCGTCGGACTACAAATGCACCGCGCTGACAGATTATGACCGGATGCAGGAAGATATCGACGGCGAGGGCGACGGGTTCACGCTGGCGTCAAAACGTACCACAACGTTTATGAGTGCCGGCATGACGCTGGTAGAGAGTTCACCAGGTCGAGATATTCTGGATTCAAAATGGCGCCGCCGCTCAGAGCATGAGGCCCCGCCAACCACCGGCATCCTTTCATTGTTCAACCGTGGCGATCGCCGCAAATGGTATTGGCAGTGTCCGCACTGCGGCGAATATTTCCAGCCGATCATGGAAGTGATGACCGGATACCGGGAAATTCCCGATCCGGTCAAGGCCAGCGAGTCTGCGCATATGTGTTGCCCTCACTGCAGCGGCACGATAACGGCAGATATGAAACGAACCTTGAACCAGTCTGGTGTGTGGTTGCGTGAAGGGGAGTCGATCGACGCCGAAGGCAACCGGACAGGCGAGCCGCGCCGCTCCCGTATTGCGTCATTCTGGATGGAGGGGCCGGCGGCGGCATATCAGACCTGGTCACAGCTCGTCTACAAGCTGCTGACCGCTGAGCAGGATTACGAAACAACGGGATCGGAGGAAACGCTCAAGGCGGTTATCAATACCGACTGGGGCCGGCCGTATTTGCCGCGTTCTGCCTCTGAACAGCGCCGCAGTGACGAACTGCTGGCGCGCGTGGAGGATTACGGTAAACGCCTGGTACCGCCAAAGGTCAGATTCCTGATCGCGGCGGTGGATGTGCAGGGCGGCAAGAATCGCCGCTTTGTGGTCCAGATTGTCGGCTATGGCGAAAACGGCGAGCGGTGGCTGGTGGACCGGTACAACATCAAGCAGTCGATGCGGTGTGATCCCGATACAGGTGAAGCGTTGCCGATCCATCCGGGGGCATACCCGGAGGACTGGAACTTGCTGATCACTGACGTGCTCGATAAAACGTACCGGCTGCAAAGCAATCAGGACAAGCGTATGCCAATCCTCGCCATGGCCGTAGACAGCGGCGGCGAAGATGGCGTGACCGACAACGCGTATAAATTCTGGCGTCAGTGCCGCCGCGATGGCGTGCATAAGCGGGTGTATCTCATTAAAGGGGACAGCACCCGGCGTCAGAAAACCATTACAAAAATCCACCCGGACAACACAGACCGAAGCGACCGCCGCGCAGCTGCGCGCGGTGACGTTCCTGTCTACCTGTTGCAGACCGACACGCTGAAAGACCAGCTCAGTAACGCGCTGAGTCGTGAAGCGCCAGGCGCCGGGTATATTCACTTCCCGAATTGGTTGGGGGAATGGTTTTTTGACGAACTTACCTACGAAGAGCGTGGATCAGATGGCAAGTGGCGTAAGCCAGGGAAGGGCAATAACGAAGCCTTTGACCTGTTTTGTTATGTGCATGCCGTCGTGATGTTACGCCGTTACGAGCGTATCAAGTGGGATGAGCCGCCAGCCTGGGCTGAATCACAAGATACGAACCCCAATATTTTCAACGAGAACTCATCAAGGGAGGTCGTGTTGACGAAGAAAAAAACCAAGGCGGAACCGAAACAGGCTGCGCCTCAGCATACCTCTAGCGGATGGATGAACGGTGGCGGTACGGGGGGAGGAGGCTGGTTATGACGAAACAGGAAATCCGGGACATGGTGGTGCGTGTCAGGGGGTTCTACACGGACTCGCTCGACGGTAAATCCGTGTCCTTTACCGGCGTCAACGGCCGCACCATCACAAACCACGATCCGGCGGCGATGCGTGCAGAGCTGGAATATTGGGAAGGCCGGCTACGAAAGGCGTCCTGTCGTGGCGGTGGGTATAAGCTCGCTAACTTCGTGTAGGTAACCCATGGGATTTATAGAAAAGACACTCGGCGTTGTGGCGCCAGGGTGGGCCTTGTCACGCGCCAAAAATCGTTATCAGCTGCGGGCGTATGAAGCGGCCAACGTGTCACGGCTGCAAAAAACCAAGCGCGAGGGGCGTTCTGCTGATTCGGCCGTATTCGCGGCCGGTGTGTCGTTGCGTGAGCAGGCGCGCTGGCTGGACGAAAACCACGACATTGTGATCGGCATCCTCGACAAACTGGAAGAACGAGTCGTCGGGGCGCAGGGTATTCAGGTCGAGCCGCAGCCGTTACGGAAGGATGGCACGCTGCATGAGGAATGCGCGGAGCTGCTGGCTACGCACTGGTCCGAATGGTCCGTCCGGCCAGAAGTCACCGGCATGTTTACGCGCGCCGAGGTTGAACGGCTGATCCTGCGCTCAGCACTGCGTGACGGCGAAGTGTTCTCGCAACTGGTGCGGGGGCCGGTGTCGGGGCTGAAGCATGCCACAGGCATCCAGCTGTCTCTGGAATGTCTGGAGGCGGACTTTGTGCCGATGAATCTGGGGAGCCTTGGCAGCGGGAATGTTCAGCAGGGCATTGAGGTTAATGCCTGGGGGCGGCCGGTGGCTTACAACGTGTATAAGGCACATCCAGCCAGCACGCTGCGTATGTCTACGGCGACCAAGCGGGTGCCGGCCGAAAACATGTTGCACCTGGCAATGCGCAAGCGGCTGCACCAGCTGCGCGGGATCAGTTTGCTACACGGTGTGATTACCCGTCTGGCTGATATCAAAGATTACGAAGAGTCGGAACGTGTTGCCGCGCGTATCGCTGCGGCGCTGAGCTTCTATATCAAGCGTGGCGATGGCGCTTCTGGTGATGAGGCGGAGTTTTCGGAGCCAGGCACGGCGCGTAACTTTGACATTGCGCCGGGCATGATCTTCGACGAACTGCGCCCCGGTGAGGATTTGGGGATGGTTGAGTCAAACCGGCCCAATGTACACCTGTCTGAATACCGTAACGGCCAGCTCCGCGCCGTTGCCGGCGGTACGCGCAGCGGTTATTCCAGTATTTCCCGCGACTATAACGGCAGTTATTCCAGCCAGCGCCAGGAGCTGGTGGAAGGGTTCGAGGGCTACAACGTCCTGCAGAACTGGTTTGTCGGTCAATACAGCCGCCCGGTTTACCGTGCCTGGGTAGACATGTTGCGTCTGTCTAAAATCCGCCTTCCCGATGATGTGGATATGTCCTCGCTGTACAACGCGCTCTATCTGGGGCCGGTAATGCCGTGGATTGATCCGGTGAAAGAGGCTGAATCGTGGAAAACCATCGTGCGCGGTGGGGCTGGCACCGAGGCCGAATGGGTACGCGCGCGCGGCAAGTCACCGCAGGAGATTAAACGCCAGCGTGTACGTGAAGTTGAATTTAACCGCGATCACGGTCTGGTGCTGGACTCTGACGCAGCCAACGACTCAGGAGCGAAAGCGAATGAAACAAAAAAATCCGGGGTGGATGACCCCGAAAGCAAGTCTTAGCGGTATCGACGCGGTGAATACCGAAACCTGGTATGAAATCCGCGCCGCGCTGGGCCGTCCGGGACAGGTAGAAATCTACCTCTATGAAGAGATCGGCCGCTGGGGTATTTCGGCGCAATCCTTTATCAACGACTGCCGCGACGCCGGCGTGTTCGAGGCCACAAATGTTGAGCTGCACATCCACAGCCCCGGCGGGGATGTGATGCACGGGTTTGCCATTTACAACACGCTGCAGCGGCTGACCGGGCAGGTCGATATCTATATCGACGGCCTGGCGGCGAGCATGGCTTCTGTTATCGCCTGCCTGCCGAATGCCACGGTACATATGCCCTCCAATGCCTGGATCATGATCCACAAGCCGTGGGGCGGCATGGCCGGGGATTCTGACGAAATGCGCGATTATGCCAATTTCCTCGATCGTAACGAGGAGATGATGCTGGCGGCGTATATGTCGAAAACCGGTCTGTCGCGGGAAGAAATCGCGGCGTTACTGAAGGCCGAAACCTGGATGGATGGTGCGGAGGCGGTTGCTAAAGGCTTCGCTGATGTGCTGGAAGAACCACTCGATGCAGCCGCATCGCTCAATCAAAACAAACTGAAGGATTATCACAATATGCCACAAGCAGCTAATCACCTCTTCGGCGCACGTGCGCAGACCTCGGTACCTAACGCGCAAAATCCACAGAACCCGGCTCCGGTCTCTCAACCGGCTCCTGCGCCATCCACGCCGGTCGCACAGGCTCCACAAATCGATGTGGCGGCGCTGGCGGCGCAGCTGCAGCAGACGCTGCAGGCCAACAACACCGCACGCATCACGGATGTGAGTGCCGTCTTTGATGGTTTTCCTCAGTTGGCCGCGCTGCGCACCGAGTGCATCAACGACATGAGCTGCGATGCGAACATGGCGAAAGATCGTCTGCTGGCTAAGCTGGCGGAAGGCACCACGCCGAGCATTGGCGCCAGTGCCGCGCATATCCATGCCGGCAACGGTAACCTGGTCGGTGATTCGGTCCGCGCCTCTGTAATGAGCCGTGCCGGTCATGCGCAGGCGGAAAAAGACAACCCATATCAGGGGATGACGCTGCGTGAACTGGCGCGCGCCTCGCTGGCTGATCGCGGCATTGGTGTTGCCGGCATGTCTGGTCAGGGTGTGGTCGGTCTGGCATTCACCCATTCAAGTTCCGACTTTGGCAACATCCTGATGGATGTGGCCCATAAATCTGCGCTGTTAGGGTGGGAAGAGGCGAATGAAACCTTTGACCGCTGGACGCGTAAAGGCACGCTGACCGACTTTAAAACCGCGCACCGCGTTGGCCTGGGCGCGCTGGACAAGTTGCGTGAAGTGAAGCCGGGTGCGGAATACAAATACATTACGGTCGGTGATAAAGGGGAGCCTATCGCCCTGGCAACCTATGGCGAACTGTTCAGCATTGACCGCCAGACCATCATTAACGATGACATGGACATGTTGACGCGTATTCCTGCAATGATGGGCGGCGCAGCACGTTACACCGTCGGTGAGCTGGTCTGGGCGGTGCTGACCAGCAACCAGAAAATGAGCGACGGGAAAGCCCTGTTCAGTGCGGATCACAATAACCTGGTGAACCAGCCTCTCACTATTGACGGACTGGATAAGGCCCGCCAGGCGATGCTGCTGCAGACCAACGGCAAGCGTAAGCTTAACATTCGTCCGGCTTATATGCTGACGCCGGTGGCGCTGGAGTCGAAAGCCAATCAGCTGATCCGCTCTGCCAGCGTACCGGGCGCAGATGCCAACAGCGGCATCAACAACCCGATCCAGAACTTTGTGGAAGTTATCTCCGAAGCGCGTCTGGATGATAACAGCGCGGAAGCATGGTATCTGACGGCAGCACAGGGCAAGGACACGATCGAAGTGGCGTATCTGGATGGCATTGATACACCGTATCTGGAGCAGCAGCAGGGCTTCACCATTGACGGTGCGGCGTTCAAGGTACGCATTGACGCCGGCGTCGCGCCGATGGATTGGCGCGGTCTGGTGAAGTCTACCGGCAAAGCCTGATAAACCGCCTGATACGGCGGTTTTTTTATGTCCGTGGGTGGCGTCGCCACCCATTTTACTTTCTGGAGAAAATCATTATGGCAAAGAATTTACAGCAGGATGGCACCACGCTGGATTACGAGAACACGTCGGCAACACTGATTGAGTCCGGTCAGCCGGTGGCTGTCGGTGGCATTGTCGGTGTTGCACATGCCGATATCCCCGCAGGGGCGTGGGGCGTGCTGCATACCGTCGGGGTGTTTGTTCTGCCAAAGGTAGCGGATGAAACCTGGGCGGTGGGTGACAAGGTTTACCTGGATGCCACTGGCGCGCTGACAGCAAAAGCTACCGACGGCGCAGAAGCTGCTGCAGCGTTCCCACTGGCCGGCTCGGCATGGAGCGCCGGCGAGGCCGGACAGGAAGAAGCCCCGGTGCGGCTGGGTTTCTAAATGAACCGGTTCACGGAACGGATGCAGCGTGCTGATCGTCGTGTGGACCGCTATTTCGCCGAAGACCCCTCGGTGGTTTTAGTCATTGAGGGGCAAGCCCGTCCGGTCGTCGCAATTTTTGAAAGCCCGGATGATATGGCCCTGGTGCAGGGCGGCGGTGAAATTCAGGATCATGCGCCAGCTATCAGCGTGTATACGGCTGACATTGTTGGACTTGAAAAAAAATGCCAGGCGTTGATCGGCGGGGCCAGCTATTGGGTGACGCATATTGGTGCTGATGAAGCGGGCAGAACGCGCGTGAAGCTTGCCAGAGGCGTCCCTGGGAAAGAGGTGGACCCCATTAACACATGGAGTAAGTAACGATGGCCAGGACTACGCGGTTACGCCGTGATCTCCCGATCGATATCGACACCATGGTTCTGCGTGACATTGCCCTGGCCGTCGGGGCAACGCACAAGCAGTACATGACCGCGTATTCCCGCGCATTGAAGCGAACCGCCGCCACCATGCGCAAACGGGCCATGGCGGATATCAAGGATGGGCTGGCGCCGCGCAGTATGGCAATGGTGAGAAAGCGCCTGCTTTCCTTTCGTGTTTCTCGCGGCTCGTTGCTGGATGAAGGGCGCTTGTGGTTCGGTCTGAATGCAATCAAGGTCAAGGACCTGAAGGGGCGTATTAACGGACGTATGCGTCCGCATCATACCGCCGTGACCCGAAAACCGGGCGTTATGCTCCGTCGCGCCGGCGGGCAAACTCCGTGGGCTTTGAACCGCGCGGCAACCTGTTGTCAGCCAAAACGTTTGAGAATGGCGAGGTCG
Organism: Serratia rubidaea; assembly: GCA_901472405.1. Taxonomy (GTDB): domain Bacteria; phylum Pseudomonadota; class Gammaproteobacteria; order Enterobacterales; family Enterobacteriaceae; genus Serratia_B; species Serratia_B rubidaea. The sequence continues at coordinate 2,164,689 of LR590463.1, forward strand.
GACGGAGCAAACGAGAAGGACGCCGGACGGTGCTGATCCGCGACCCGGCGACGCGGCGTACCCGCGAAGCCGAAGTCGATATTTATGCGCCGATGCTGGATTACATCGAAGACAACGCGTTTGCGGATGTTGTTGAAATATTTCTGCATCACTTTGAAACCGATATCCGGGGCAGGGTAAAGGCGCGGGTTAATGTGAACAGCTGGAGGAAGTAAGTGGCCAAGCCTATTTTAATGCCGACCTATCACGACGCGGTCATTGAAGCGCTGCGGTCGTTGTCGTGGGTAAACAATGCCGACGACTACCCGGAACAGGCAACGCAGCTCACCACGCCGGCCGTGTTCTTTTCGATCATGGGCTGGGAACAGTCGCCAAGCAGTGACGGGCAGCTCAATGTTGAGTTTGAATGTGATTTGTTTGTGGTGATCGACAAGGCCAGCAACACCATTGATAAACCCCAAATTTTCGCCCGATCGGCGGCGGCGGATATCAGCCAGTGGATCAACGGACAAACCTTCGGCTTGAAGGGCTGCAGCCGGCTGCGTTTATCAGCGCGGGGCCGGACAGCTTCGATCCTGCAATGGATGATTATATCGTCTGGCGCATCACGTATAGCCAGTCTGCGGCCATGGGGGAAGACCCGTTCGAATCGGTTGCCGGTCCGCTGCGTGAAGTCTGGCTGGGTGCGGCGCCGGAAATTGGTGCTGCGCACATTAATGATTACCGGCTTATCTACAAGCGCAAGGAGGAATGATGTCACAGGATATGGGGGACCTTGCCCGGCGCGTGGCCAACATGATCCGCCGTGGTGTCGTTCAGGCAGTTAAGCACGGCCCGCAGCCGCAATGCCGGGTAGAAATCGGCGGCATCACCACGACCTGGTTGCCGGTCTGCCAGCCGTCATCCAGCGCCAACAGGGCTGACTCTAACCCGATTGCCGTAGGGGATGCCGTTACCGTCATCAGCGAAGCCGGCGACCTGAATAACGGCCGGGTGTTCCCCGGCTGGAACACGGGGAAAATGCCGGTCCCGGACGGGAGCGAGAGCGAGCATGTCACCCGATACAGTGACGGCACACAAATCCGTTATGACCGCGATGCCCATGCCCTGAAAATCATTATTGCCGAAGGCGGCACGTATGAGATTGAGGGTAAGGGGACGCTGCGCGGCCCGGTGGAGATCACCGACACTCTGACGGTTCAGGGTGTCACGCAGATCAATGCCAACACCGGCATTAACGGGGACTTGTCCGTCAGCGGCCAGATATCGGATGGCAAGAGCACGCTGGATCGGGTGAGGGAGGTTTATAACAACCACGCTCACCCAGGAGACAGCGGCGGCACGACAGGCGAGCCAAACAGCAAGATGTGACCCGCGATTGTGCGGGTTTTTTATTATGGGGGTAATCATGCACGGTGTTAATGCCGGCAACGGCAAGCGGCTCTCCGGCACTGAGCATTTACGGCAATCCGTCATTGACATACTCACCACGCCGATCGGCTCGCGTGTGCTGCGCCGTGACTACGGGAGCGAGCTGGTTGATCTGGTCGATAACCCGCAGGACGAAAGCAACCGCGTCCGTATTATTGCGGCGACGGCCGGCGCCCTGGCTCGCTGGGAGCCACGCATTCGTGTGTCATCGGTGCAGGTGGCGTTTGTTACCCACGGTCATTTTGACCTCACCATCGTTGGCACGGACATAGAGAGCAGCCAGCCGATCACGTTGACGGAGATAAGCATTAATGGCGACGAATTCAGCAACAATTAACCTTTCCGAGCTGCCGGTGCCGGATGCGGTGAAAGTCCCGGACGCCGGCCTGATTTTTGAAGGATGGTTAAACCGTCTGCGCGGGCTGGACCCGGTCTATGATGCGCTGCTACCTTCCGATCCGGTGTACAAACAGGGCGAAGTTCTGGCCTATCACTCCACGCTGTTACGCGTGGCGATGAATGACTCCATCCGCGCCGTGCTGCTGGCCAGCGCAAAAGGCGCAGACCTTGACCAGATTGGCGCAAACTTTGACGTGGCGCGGCTGCTGATAAATCCGGGCGATCCGAATGCAGTGCCGCCGGTTGAGCCGGTTTATGAAGATGATGACGCGTTCCGCACGCGCATCCAGTTGGCCTGGTCACGACTCAGCACCGCCGGCGCCGAGAACGCCTACACCTTCTTTGCCGCCTCTGCAGACCCCTCTATTCTGGATGTTCGCGCCTATGGGCCGCTGGATCATGGCCGACGCGGCGAGGTTGATATTTACGTGCTTTCCCGTGATAACGACGGTATCCCCACGGCGGAGGTGTTGGAAAAGGTCAATCAGGCCGTTAATGCGAAGGACGTCCGGCCCATGACCGACTTTGTCACCGTGAAGCCGGCGGCAATGGTGAAGTTCGTGGTAACGGCAGATATTTACATCCCCTCCGGCCCGGATATCGACACGGTGATGAGTGCATCACGGCGGGCGCTGGAAACCTACCTCGAACAGACACACCGGATCGGCAGCCGCGTATCACGTTCGGGGATTGACCGGGCGCTGCATCAGCCGGGTGTGGTCACGGTTAAACTGGCCTCGCCGGTCGATGATCTGCTGATGGATATCGGTCAGGCGCCGCTTTGCACGGAAATCACGCTGAAAAAGGTGATCGTCAATGTCGATGCATAAAACGTTATTGCCGCCTAATGCGCTGCCCGCCGAACGGGCGCTGGAAGAGGCAACCACGACAGAGGTGCTGTCGATCCCCGACCTCATCCGCGCCGTAAAGAACCCCGACACGTGCCCGGCGGAGCTGCTCCCATGGCTGGCATGGGAATACAGCGTAGATACCTGGTTGCCTGAGTGGAGCGAGGAACAAAAGCGCGCAGCCATACGGAGCGCTACCTATATTCACCGGCACCGGGGGACGCGTGGTGCGATAGAGACGGCGCTGGAAGGTCTGCCCTTCACCTACCAGTTAACCGAGTGGTTTGAACAGACGCCGCGCGGGGAGCCGTACACGTTTTCGCTGGTGGTTGAGCAAGCCGGGAACCCGGTGAACGAGCAGCATATTCAGGATTTTAAGAACGCGGTGATGCGCAGTAAAAACCTGCGTTCGTGGTTCGACATGTCCTTTCAAAATGCTACACAAGGCACCGCATACTCGGCCTCCTACATGGTGACGTCCGAGATAACCAGTTACGGGAGTTAACTTAATGAGTGGTCTTATTCTGACGACTGCCGGCGCGGCGGCGATCGAGGCCGCTTACCAGGCGGGAACCGTCGTAAAAATTACGCTGGCGGCGTTTGGTGACGGTGGCGGTAAACCAATAACCCCGAATCCCGGCGCGACGGCATTGGTGAACAAGTTCGGCGATGCCCCCTTTACCGGCGGGGCATCAACGGAAGGAATGATTAGCGGCCAGACCGTTATCGAAGCGAGGAAGTATCCCGGCAAAGTTCTGCGAGAAGTGGGGCTGGTCAGCGCCGACGGTGTGCTGGTGGCGTACGGTGATTACCCGGACACGGTATTGCCGGCTGACGGTGCGCCGGTGATGAAAGAGATCATCATTAACTTCGTGATGACGCTGACGCATGCTGAGAGCGTGGTGATTGAGGTCGATCCCAATGTCTCCGCGTTAACCATTTCAGAGGCAGATAAGAGATATGTGAAAAAATCCGGTGACGTTATGTCCGGAAAATTACATGTCCAAAATAATATTGCTGTCGATGGCGAAGTGAGTATCGGTGGAGCACTTGGCGCAAACACGCTATCCATTGCCAAAACGGCACAAATCGGCACATTGACGGTCAGCGATGAAGTTTATGTGGGCAACGCACCACTGATGCCGGTGGGTGCCCCTATCCCCTGGCCGCTAAGTTCACCGCCACCCGGTTATGCATTCCTGTTAGGCCAGGGATTTGATAAGACCATTTACCCGCGCCTTGCGCAAGCCTATCCGTCCGGCGTGTTGCCGGATATGCGCGGTAATACGATTAAGGGCAAACCGGACGGTCGCGAGCTGCTGACCTTTGAAGCCGACGGCAAACAAATATCACGGGCATGGACTGGAGATTGATGGCACTGACCTGGGCACCAGGCAGACTACGCCGGGCGGCGCTTATCAGCTGAAATTACGCTCATACCGCTCTAACACTTCTCTGGACGGCGGCGAAAGTTCACGCCACAGCATTGACCAGGAAAGAAGTTTCGCTGACTTTGGCTTGATTGAACCTCTGCCGTCTCATACGCACGATGTCCCGATAGGTTGGCACAGCCACGGCGGTCGCATAAACCCGGACGGCAACCCGGAAACCACCGTCAAAAACATTGCATTTAACTATATCGTGAGGCTTGCATAATGAGCACAGACTTCGAATTTTCTGCCCAGCCGCGCTGGATGTGGATTTACAATTTCGATGAAAATAACGTTTTTACCGGCACCCTGAATTTTTATGTCGCGCCACACACCGGACTACCAGCCAACTGCACGACAACGAAGTGTGCGCCGAAAACCGGCCAGGCTGGCGTCTGGAATGATGGGCAATGGCAATATGTTAATGATTACCGAGGCTCACCGTACTGGGATGCGCAGGCGAATAAACACATCATGTTTGAGGTCGGCCCTTTACCTGACGGTTGTACGTTTACTCCGCCGAAAACACCGTATGACACGTGGGACGGTGAGAAATGGGTAACGGATGAAGCGAAGGCGCTGAGCGATCAGATTCAAATGGCAAAGAATGAGCTGGCGCAACGTAGCGCTGAAGCCGCTGAAGCCATTGCACCGCTGCAGGACGCGGTAGAGTTCGGCGACGCGACAGACGCTGAACAGACGGCTCTGACAGAGTGGAAAAAATACCGGTTGGCGCTAAGCCGTATCGATGTTAATCAGGCGCCGGATATCTCCTGGCCAACCCGACCAACCCCAATTAAACAATGACCCGCCGCCGAGCGGGTTTTTTTATGCCTGGAGGATACTATGGCCGAATTGCACGGCGTAGAAACAATTGAACTGACAAGTGGGACGGTTGCCGTTACCACGATCCAGACTGCGGTTATCGGCCTGGTCGGTACAGCCCCGGACGCATCGCCGGGAACCAAGGCGCAGGCCGTCACCGGGACTGCGCTGCTGGATAATGAGCTGACGTTTACGGCCTCGCAGCCGGGCGGGCAGGTAACCAGCTCCGCGTGACCGCTGCTGCGGCGCCGGCCGGCGGAAAAACCAGTGCTACCTATGCGCGAGGCGTGCTGGACATTCTGCTGGCCAGCGATGCCGACGGCAAACTCACCGCCACCGCGCAAGAGGTGTCCGACGCGGTTCTGGCACTGACAGACAGCCTGGTCACCGTATTACCGGGCGCCGACACCGGCAAGGTCAGCCCGTTTAGCGTGGTACTGTCCGGCGGGCAGGATGAACCCTTTCCCCTCAACACACCGGTAGCCGTCGTTGGCGGTACGCAGATGCGGGCGCTGGGCAGTGCAGGGACTATCCCTCCGGCTGTGCAGGAGATTGCCGACCAGACCAACGCGCTGATCGTCATTGTGCGCGTTGAAGATAATGAACAGCCGGTCACTGTCTCTACCGAGGAAAAAGAGCCGATCACCGCCGAGGATGAACAGCGCCTGTTGTCTGACCAGATTTTCAATATCGATATCCGCGCGAATATCCTGGCGGGGATCAGCGCCTGGTCATCCAGTGAATCGGTCAACGGTTATCGCCCTCGCATCTTGATTGCGCCGGGGTTCAGTGAAGATGACGGTATCGGCAAAGGGCTGGAAACGGCAGCCGAAAAACTCCGCGCGGTGGCGTATCTGGACTGCGCCTCGATGGCAACGTTGCCGGAAGTTGTGCAGCGCCGGCAGATGTACGGTGGCCGCGTCGAACTGCTGCGGCCTCGGGTGCAAAAAGTGAATGCCAGCGGCGAGCTGGAGTTCCGGCCGTATTCCGCCTTTGCGGCTGGCCTGCGGGCGCGCATCGATCTGGAGAAAGGCTGGTGGTGGAGCAAGTCCAATCAGGACATCAACAGCATTCTCGGCCTTGAGCAGGTTGACGAGTTTATTCTCGGCGATCCGAACTGTGAAGCAAACCTGCTGAACATGCAGAACGTCAGCACCATCATCCGCCGCACGGGTACAAGCATTGGGGCAACCGCCTGTGCATCGATCATCCCCAGTGGCGTTTCGAGTCGGTTCGCCGCCACTGCAGACGTTATCGAAGACAGTATCCAGAACACGGTCATGATTTATAAACGACCGGCCACTGGATAAAGAGACGGCTGATGACATTCTCGGCACGGTGAATGCCTACCTGCGCCAGCTTGTTGGCCTGGGTGCCATCTTTGGCGGTACTGCGTGGCTGGACGAAGAACTGAACACGGCGGAATCCCTGGCCGCTGGTGTGCTGTATATCAACTATGACTTCGGGCCGAAGTCGCCGACCGAGCGCATCACCATGCGTGTGCGCATCAATAATGATTACGCCGTTGAGGAGATGACCGCACAATGAGCGAAAAAAATACGTTACGGGCATGGACCATTTTTGCCGGCGGCTTCCGTGTTACCGGCGCGCATGAGTTTACGCGCCGGAGCTGTCCATTGTCACCACCCAGCTGCGTACCGGTGCCCAGGATGCACCGACCCCGCTGGATGATGGCATGGAGGCGCTGACGTGCTCTATCAAGTTCTGGGGCATTGATACCGACGTGTTGAGCCGATTTGGCTTTATCTCCGGTAGCCGCCCGCGCTTTATGGCGTATCAGGGCTATCTGAGTAACGGCCGGGCAGTCGGCACGATCGAAGAGATTGAAGGGTTCGTCTCGAAGGTCACGCCGGATGCGCGGGGCAATGAAAACATGGGGGAAACGGCGATCACGGTTGAGATTGCGATGAGCTATTACAAGCAGACGCGCGACGGTATGGAGCTGTTTGAAATCGACACCGAGCGTTTTATCCGCCGTGTGAACGGCGTGGATCAGCTGGGCGGCCTGCGCAGCAAAATCCGCATCTAATCCCCACTCAACAACCATTAAGCGGCCTTTGTGCCGCTTTTTTATTGGAGCAATACCATGAATTACCCAGGCAGCAACGTAGAAATCAAACTGTACTCCCCGCTGACGCTGGCCGATGGCAGCAAGCTTGAAAAAGTCACGATGCGCGAACCGCTGGTGCGTGACCGCATCGAGTATGTCAAACGTCCGGGGAGCGATGCAGAAAAGGAAATCGGCATGCTGGCCGATCTGTGCGGCATGAATGTTGAGGACGTCTATCAACTGACTGCAGCTGACTATTACCAGCTTGAGGCGGCCTGGAACAATTTTTTGCTGCCTCCTGGGGAGCGTCAGAAGGCGACATCCGACAAGCCTTGAGGCTGGTTGGCCGCACCCTGAATTACAGCATGGGGGACTGGCTCTCCATGCCGTTTTCCGCCTTTTACGACTTTGTTAAAGACGAATATGAGCGGGTGAGTAAATGAGCAGCATAAGTCAAAAATTGAAAGCCGTCATAACGTTTGGCGGCAACATCGACGGCAGCTGGGGCCGCTCGACGGACGGGCTTAACAAAGGGCTGAAAACCGTCGAGAAACAATCTGAACACCTCGCCAAGCAGCAAAAGGCGCTGGCGGATCGGATGAAGCAAACCAAGCTGGCGGGCAAGGATGTCAGCGCCCTGAAGCGCGATTACGACACTGTGACGCGCTCTATCAAAACGGACTGAGCAGGAGCAGGAATCGCTGAAACCGCAGCCTGCAGCGCGCTGAACGTTTTCGCCGGGCGGGCGCTGTGGGGCGTGGCTTTATTGGCCGGGCAGGCCGGACGCTTGGCGCCGGGTTGGGGATTGCTGCTGCCGCGGGTTAATCGGGGGCGGGGATCGGTGCGGTCATGTCTCCTGTTCGTTCTAATGCGGAAACCGCTGAGTCATACGGCATTGCCCGAAGCTACGGTGTGAACATCGATACGTTCAATGCCTGGCAGAGCCTCGGTAAGCAGATGGGGCTGAACGGGGAGAACTTCGGAGACCTGTTTGAAGAGTACCGCAATAAGGTCTCGGATTTTAAGAAGGACCCGACGAAAGGCGCTATCGCAGAGAACTTCCCGTTGCTGGGGTTCAAGGCCGGCGATATGTACGGCAAAAGCAATGAAGACCAGGTATCGAGCATTTTTGAACGTCTGCTGAAACTGGATAACGAACAGCTGGCTGCAGGGGTACGCGGACTCCATCTTCGGCGGTGAAGCCAACAAAATCCTGACCTACATGCGCCTGACCGGTAAAAGCTATCGTGACCTGATGAACGAACAGAAGCGATACAACCTGGTGACCCGTGACGGCGCTGAGGGGGCGATGCGCAGCAACATCGCGTTCAGCAACTTGCGGACGGTCTGGAGCAGCGCTGTGGACCAGATCGCCGGCAAGTTGGGCGGCGACCTGGCTCCGATGGTCACGAAACTGGCCGATGAGCTGTCCGACTGGTTCAAAAACGGCGGTATTGAGGTGATTGCGTCAACGATCCGCAACTCATGGATACCTGCGCTGATTGAGTTCGGGAACGGATTGATCACTTTCAGCAAGGTGGCCATACGCATTGCGAAGTGGCTGGGGCAATTTGTCCCGGATGAAAACACTGATCGCCGTGCCATCGTTCACGCACTGGCATCGGGTGATGTGGATAAAGCCAGGTCGGTAGCCAAAGAGAAGGGGGAAAGTTCCTGGTTAGAGTCGGTTATCAGCGACCCGGAGAAGGTCGGCAAGCTGAAGGATATTTACCATGACACGCAGTGGTCAATGTCAAAAGACCGCTTTACCAACCCCTGGCAGTACTGGACTAAAGCTGAGGATAAGATGCTGTCCGCTGTTGGCGGAGATAAAACAGCCCCCGACCCTGTTATGAGTGAGTTTTGGAAAGCGCTGAAGAGCGCGGCAGGCCCAGATAAAGAGAAGTCCACTGTCACCGACAACCGCCGGAATAATATTTATATGACCGTCAACGGTTCACCGGGGCAGGACGCCAAGAGCATCGCCGATAACGCGGTAACGCAGATCGGCAAGCTGGACGTATTCAACGGGAACAATGCGATGTATGACGCGCCGGGAGGCTGGAGCGGATGAGCGATATAGACATCATCGGAACGATAACCGGTGCGTACAGCTTACAATGCGCCGAACGGGCGCCCGGCAGAAAATGCCAAGATCATGATGATGCTGGGCGACTTTGAATTCTCCATCGATACGGCAGCCTATAACCAGTTGACACGGGAGGCGCGCTGGCGCTGGCAGGAGCAGGAGCGGATCGGCAAACAGGACCTGCTGCAGTACACGGGCAAGGAAGCCCGCAGCGTCAAATTGGACGGTGAGGCCCACGCTTTTTTTCGCAACGGGGTCACGTCCATCGATGCGCTTTATGATCTCGCCGACAAGGCTCAACCTCAACAGCTAGTTAGTGGCGCCGGGGATGTGCTGGGCTGGTGGGTGATTACGGACTTTACCGATACCACGCTGGCATTCCTGCCTGGTGGTTCTCCGCGAAAGAAAACCTACTCGATCACGATAAAACATTATGCCGACGACATACATAACCCATGAAGGCGATGTGCTGGATGCCATCTGCGCCAGGCATTACGGTCTGGCAAACCTCCCTCAGACGCTGACGGAAGTGCTGGATGCCAACAGGGAGCTGGCCGCGCTGGGGGCGATATACCCTTCCGGCCTGATCATTACGCTGCCTGATATCGAAACGCAGGTTGCAGAGTCAACGGTTCAACTGTGGGATTGATATGGAAAACGTGCAGAGAGAAGAATATCGCCCGGAGTTCAGCCTCACGGCGGAAGGGCGGGATATTACTGCGCTGATGCGTGAGAACCTGGTGGAAATCAGGCTGACGGATAACGGCGGCGCCACGGCAAAGGCCGACGAACTGCAGATCACCATTTTGTCGGAAACCATGGCGCTCCCTAACAAGGGCGCGCGACTGCGGCTAGGGCTGGGGTTTAACGGGGTATTGCAGGACAAGGGATGGTTTGTTGTCAGCGGTATTTCCAGCAGTGGCCCGCCGCGCAAAATCGTTATTTATGCCACGGCTGCGCCGATGAACGCCCAGCGCCAGCCCGGTGACGTGCTGAACCAGAAAAGCCGCAGCTGGGACGACGTGAACCTGGGCGACATTGTGAAGACTGTCGCCAGTGACAACGGGTTGATCCCCAAAGTGGCCGGCGCACTGGCAGATATCGCTGTCGGGCACCTCGATCAGGTCAATGAATCGGATGCCGCGTTAATGACCCGGCTGGCCAGTCGTTTTAATGCGATCAGTAAGCCGTCCGGCGGCTATTGGCTGTTTCTCCAGCAGGGGGAATCGTTAAGCGTCGGCGGGAAGGCGCTTGCCAGCGTAACGATTTTAAAGGAGGAGGTATCGGAATGGAGTTATACCGATGGCCAGCAGCGCGGCGCAACGACTGGCCCCGGTAAAAAAGGTGAGGGTGGGAAGAAGGGAAAAATCAGTGTCGCGTACTTTGACCCGGAAGACGGGCGAACGAAAACGCAGTCACTCGAACATGATGGTCCGTCACAATCCCACCCTTCACCCAGCCGACCAAAACCGCCGCCAACCACAGCGCGCAATCCAGAAAAACGCAGGTAAGCCGTAATGAGCGCCGCATGACGCTCAGCGGGCCGTGCCGGCCGGCACATATTCCACTGACGGCAGAGAGCCGGGTTATTACCCAGGGCTTCGGCACGGTGGAGGATCGGAGCTGGTTAATCGAATCGTTGGTGTTTTCTCTCACCTCCCAGGGAATGTCGTTCGCGTTCAATTTGGCAACGGATATCAAGCCGCCAAAAGGGAAGGGCGGGAAAAAATCGGGGAAAAAGAAAGATGATGGTATTGGCTATTTTTATAAAACATAACGGGAGTCTGCAGCATGGTTAGCAGGTTAAAGCAAAAGGTGGTCAGTGACCCCATCGGTGTCGATAAGGAAATGAAAATATCGGAACTTCCTTCGGCTGAAAATTCGTTAATTGATGACCTTCTTGTTATTTCTCAAAGCGACGGTGATGGTTTATTGCGAACCAAAAAAATATTAATGTCATTACTCATTAAGTCGCTGGTTTCTGATCGCTCCGGTAATCTCGTCAGTCTTGTAGACGGTTTCAAACTTTTTGCCGACAAGTCTGTTTTGGACGGATTGACGGAAAGGGCTGAGGATGCCGCAGGAAGGGCGGAGAATACTGCTGACGCCAACACGTATTACATCACCCCTGATGATCCTGATGGAACGATTGCCGGCCTTGCCGGTACGCCTTTCGGGAAAAGCTTCCGCGTCGGCCAGGGGGAAGGGAAAGGTTTTAAATATTATATGAACCTGAATGGCACCGCACTGGAGTTTGCAAGTGCAGCCGGTGCCAGTGATGTTGAGAATGCCATTGACTTTGCGAGCAAATCATTATCACAGAGTGGTGAGGTAGATAAGCGCACGCAGGGGTATGGCGTTGAAAAAAAGGTCTATGACACAGAAGGGGTATTAGTCGGGGGCGGTTTTTTTGCTGCGAACGGCGTGTCACCGATTAACTATACAGAAAACGGTGACGTAAATATTACCGGCGTACAGTTTAAAAACTTTGCCAACCATCATGAATATGATTGGGCGCAGACGGATAAAAAAAACGTGCCGTATATCGGCGGTTCGAAAATGGGCGGCGTTATCATTGGCCGGGTTGAGATTGTTGAAATTCCGGGGCCACCAGGCGTTGTGTTTGTCGATAAAGGTTATGTCCCTTATGCCTGTGATCCAGGGTATGAAACCGACCTGGATATTCCCGTGATTGGCTCTACGCCACCAAAGCCTGATGTTCCACCGGTGCCGTTCCGTCCTTATGACTACATGGGGGTGCGCAGTGAGGGGCAGTCGTTGTCTCTTGGTGCAGCGAACCCTAACGATGACCCGCAACCGGTCAGCACAGAACAGCGCTATGGGAACAAGGGATTCAGCACCAATAACAACAGCGGGATGACCGACACGGACACACTGGTGCCACTGGTGGAAAAGCGTTACCAACCGTCAGAGGGAACCTGGCCGGCGGCGGAAACTCCTGTTACCGGCGCGACGCATAAGCTGGTGGAAATGATCCAGGCAGAAACTGGGCTACCCTTTGACCATCAGGCCAGCGCCTATATCGGTTCTGCGCCCGGCACTGGCGGTCAGCCTATCAAGAACCTGATTAAAGGCACTGCAGCCTATAGCCGCATGATCGCCCACGTTACCAACAGTCTACGCCTGGCCGCTGACGAAGGAAGAACGTTTGCTGAACTGGCTGTTGTGTGGATGCAGGGCGAATCAGATTATCGCGATCAGACGTCGCGCGCTGACTATCTCGCTATTTACCTGCAGTACATCGCCGATTCGCTGGCAGACAAAAAAGCGATCACCGGCCAACTGTTTGACCCCATTTTTATCAGCTACCAGCTCAGCACGCACCGGGCGTACAGACGCCGTGACCCGCTTGTCGCTCTGGCACTGCGTGACGCTGCAATGCTGGGTAAAACGGAAATCGCTTACCCCGGCTACATCGGTGATTACTACGCATCAGACCACATCCACGGTATGCCTGAAACGTACTACATGTTCTCTCAGTATACGGGCCGCATGATTTACAAAAAGCGGCGGGACATGCTGGAGGGCGTGACGCGTATGCATCGTCTTGATGTGATCGATGAAATCCGGCAGGGCATCTTCACCATGCTCTATTTCAACGTGCCGGCTCCGCCGCTGGTTTTCGATACAGACTGGGTGGCGCCGGCGGAAAACATGGGGTTCTACATTCGTGACAGCGTTTCGCTCGACGTCATAGACATTATCACGTCCGTCGATATTGCTGGCCCCGACCGTGTCCGCATCACGACATCGCGGCCACTGCGCGATAGCGAAATCGTCACTTACGGATGGGCAAGGCAGGTGATCCGCTGACGAACGGCAGAACGACGGGGCCGCGCGCAACCTGCGCGATAGCGAAGGGGATTTACCTGGCGAAAACTACACAGACAGCGCAGGTGTTTTGCGCAAACTGCACAACTGGTGCGTAATTTTTTAAGTAAGGTAACGAAATGACAACGATTATTCGCAATCTGGATATGGAAATTAAGAACCCAACATTACCACCGCTGTTTGAGCCGTTTGCCACGGTGTCGGGCCTGATGGCTGGATGGCGTTTTGGGGATGGTTTCTCCGATCTGTCTGGGAACGGACACACGTTAAAGGCTGTCGGTATGCCAGTATTTAACGCGTTCTTTGTGACAGGCGATAAAGATAACGGTTTTATTACCGATGTACCGGACGGACTGCAGCGCACCATGATTGCGGTGTACCGCCAGGCTGCTGATGTGAATACGTTCGGTTACCCCGTAGGGAACATTGTGCAGTCGGCCTCGGCAAACGGGGAAGGCATTGCCATTACGGATGTATCAGTGGACGCACTTCGCCGGCGTTCATTGAGTATTGGCGGTCAAGCCTACAATGAAAAACTGTATGGTACGGCGGCAGGGCCTTCTGAGGCGACTTCAAGCCGTAACAACTTTGTATTTACTGCTGTCACTGTTGATGGCGCAGGTAACCAGGCGGCTTATATGTACCTTCTGCCAGCGCTGACATTATCCCGGCAACACTCGCTGAAGGCGCGAATCTGGCCGAACGTTCGGTGACGGAAAAGGATGCGGAAAGCTTCTATCGCATTATCACCTGGCGCAATCCAAACTTGCCGCCGGTGCCGCCTTCAAGTCCCAATACAGGGCTGGCTGTTGCTGAAGTGTTGATTTATGACCGGGTGTTATCTTTGGATGAGCTGAAGGTTCAATACGGCCGTTCTCAGCGTTACTTCAAAAACACGTATGGGGTGGTCGTTTAGTGATGGGCGCCGGGGGATATCTCCCGGCTATTAGTCATTTTCGATGCCAGTCCCACTCTGCATGCACCCAGATGGCTAACATCACGAAGTTATAGATGAACATGGCCTCGGGCCAGTGGGTGAACCCAGAGATAAGGGAAAGCGCAGACACAGCGGCGCCGAGTCGAACGAATGCTTTAATGAAGGTATTCATGCTGTTCCTGCCGTAATAAAAAGCCCATGCGGTGCAGGCATGGGCGCAGTGAGGGGATTCCCTGGTGCTGTTGTAGTTGGTATGTGGTCAATGATTACACGGTTTGTATGCAAAATAACAATTGGTTGTATAGATCGGTTTTTTGGTATCGATCGGTTAAATCGATCAAGTTGTATAGACGAGCACATGGCAGGCAAAAAAATCCCGGCCACGACAACCGGGGGAATGAACGGCTTAAAGCAATAGACAGTGTGAAAGGAATTCTTTCACTGGGTAACGATAACGGATTGAAATGATTGGCTCAAGAGATATGACATACTATTTCATGGCGGGTTACATCCCACTTCCAACCTTACCGCTTATCCGGCGTTGAAGCTCCTCACGAGCAATATCAATGAGCTGCTCTATTTCAGAGACAGCTTTTGTTCCGATGGTTTCAACGCGAGTTAGTGCATCTAAGGAGGATAGGAGGGGGCTTTCGCGCCCACCCTCTGTTTTTCTGCGGATAATTTCACCACGCATGGCCGAAACGATGAAGTGTGTTGTCGATTCCCCTTCTAACTTTACGGTTTCCATTTCCTCAATTATTTCACGTGGGACTCGAGATGCTAGGACTTTTGATTTGGCGATTTTCTCATCTATGGTCATTCGATTGCTGCTCCTTAACTTTGAAATGACAAAGTAAAAAATCGGCTGAAATCACCGACGGGGTCGAGCTAAATCTTGGGTTGTAGTTACTGCAGTTCATATGCTGACGAAAAAAAAGCCCGGCTACGGCACCGGGCTATTAGGTAGGCATATGTCGAGGCTATAAGTGCCTTTGATTTTTAATTTTAAATCAATATCGGCAGGGTGCAAAAAAATCCCAGCATGATGGATAGCATGCCGGGATTAAAGTTTGGGATATCCATTTAGTAAGTGGGTACGTAAAAGTCCACTTAAACTTAGTGTGTGTTATTATTTTGCTATTTGCAACATAATGTTTCTGATTTGTGATGTGTATCGAGGATAGTCGAGCGGTACCCACGCATGATTGGACTATATATGGAGGAGCTGGTGATCGATCACGTCTGCGCTGTGGGCAAAAAAAAGCCCGGACACGACGCCGGGTATATCAGGTAGGTATATGCGGGCTATATCTGCCCTTGTTGAAAAGTATAGACGGGCATGAGAAACCGTCAATACAGCCATCAACTGCCCACTGCGACGCCTTGAAAATTTAAACTCTGAACCTATATAAAATCTGCTGCCCCAATGCCGGCCTCGTAGTGTTCGTGTGGGTTGAACATCGGCAGGGGCAGCACCTCAAAAGATATGGTGGCCGGGATGGAGCTCGGTCTAATTATGATTCCCTGCATCATATTTGTTTTGGTGATTGTGCTGCCGAAATTTTCCCGAATTAAAACGAGAGAACTGGTAAGTGCATGATTTTATTGGAATGGAATGCAAGGTGTTGCATGCCTAAATTCATGGTGATTGGTTTGTAATTTATTGAAACTAAACAGGTTTTCTTGCTTTTTGAGGCTAAGGATTCGATAGTCGCTTTATTTGCAATTTAGTGACCCGCCATGGCAGCGCGTTTGGAGCTGTCGGTGAGCGGCGCCGCCGTCCGGATAAGCTAGACGTGGTGACGAAAAACGCCGGCGGCCGCGTTATCACGGCCGCCGGCGGGGCGCTTACCAGCTGTAAGCCAGCGAGGCGATAACGCTGCGGCCGCTGCCGTAGAAGCAGGCGGAGGTGTTGCCGCAGGAGGCGACGTAGTGCTTGTCCGCCACGTTGTTGACGTTCAGTTGCAGCGTGGCGCCGCGCAGCGCCGGGCTGGCCTGTTCCAACTCGTATTTCGCCATCAGGTCGTACAGCGTGTAGTGCGGAATTTTAAACCCACCTTCAGAATCCCCCCAGCTGGTGCCGGTATAGCGTACGCCGCTGCCGAGCGTCAGCCCCTGCAGCGCGCCGTGGCGGAAGCGGTAGCTGCCCCAGGCGGAGGCGGCGTGGCGCGGAATGCTGGCGGGCGTATGGCCGACCTGGCCGCTGATGGCGCTCTCCTTGGTCACCGCATCGGTGTAGCTGTAGGCGGCGATCAGGTTGATGGACGGCGTCAGCTGGGCGTGCGCTTCGGCCTCAATCCCTTTGGAACGCACCTTGCCGACCTGCTCGTTATAGCCGGTTACGCTGTTATAGGCGGTGATGTTTTTCTGGGTGATATCAAAAGCCGACAGGGTCAGCAGCGTGTTGCTGCCCGGCGGTTGATATTTCAGGCGATTTCGGTCTGCTCGCCGGTGGTGGGTTTGAACGGATCGCTGCCCGGCGCGCCGCTGCTCAGGTTGGGTTCGAAGGAGGTGCTGTAGCTGACGTACGGCGACAGCCCGTTATCAAACGCGTACAGCAGGCCGGCACGGCCGCTGAACTTGCTGTCGTTCTGCTGCACGTCGCTGTCCGCCACGCGATCCTGAGTGCGGACTTCCGACCAGTCCTGCCGGCCGGACAGCAGCAGGTTCCAGCGTTGCCACTCCAGCTGATCCTGCAGGTAGATCCCCAACTGATCCAGCTTTTTGCGGCTGCTGGTGGCCAGGCTGAAGGTGCTTTCATCGATATGCACCGGGGTCGGGTGCGCCCAGTCGAGAATGTATTGGTCGCCGCTGTCGCGCCACAGCTTGCTGTCCACGTCGCTCCATTTGTAATCCAGCCCGCCCAGCAGCGTGTGGCTGACGTCGGCGGTGGCGAATTCAGCCTTCAGCTGGTTGTCGATGCCCAGCTCCTGCGACTCGATTTTATCGTGCTGCGGCCGGCGATTGATGGAGTGGTCGTTACGGTCGTCGGCGTCGAAGGTGTACACCAGATATTTGTAGGACTCATCCATATTGGTGTAGCGCAGGTTCTGCTGGAAGGTGAGCGCGTCGCTGAGGCTGTGGTCGAAAATATAGCCCACCGAGGTTTGCTCGCGCTTCGCCTGGTTGTAGCTCGGATCGCTGACGTTAAGGTCGTAGGGGATCCGCCCCGCGCTGGTGGAAAACACCGTGCCGTTGGCGGGCAGGAAGTTACGGAAGCCGGCCTTCGGCTCATTCTGGTAGCTGGTCAGCAGGGTGAAACTGGTGTCGGCATTGGGCAGCCAGGTGAGCGCCGGGGCGATGGCCAGACGCTGCTGCTTGTTGTCTTTCATCGACTGGTGCTGGGTGCTGGCGACGCCGTTCAGCCGGTAGAACAGCGTATTGTCATCGTTCAGCCGGCCGCCGAAGTCAAACGCCGCCTCGCCGTAGTGGCGGTTGCCGCCGCTGAGGCGGATTTTATGAATGCTCTCGGCGGTGGGGCGCTTGCTGGTCATGCTGATAATGCCCCCCGGGTTTACCTGACCGTACAGCACGGAGGCCGGGCCATGCACCACCTCAACGCGTTCCAGCAGCCAGGGATCGATCTGGCCCGCCGCGCCGGCCTGACCGGAAAGGCCGTAGCTCAGACCGTCAAGAAACTTGGGCATATAGCGAAAGCCGCGGCGATCACCTCGTCGTTGCGGTTGGAGCCGCCGCGGTAGTTGGTCAGCAGGCCGCTGGTGTAGTTCAGCGCGTCGGAAACGGAGAGGGCGGCCTGGTCGTCCATCTGCTGGCGGGTGATCACGGAAATCGCCTGCGGCGTTTTGCGCAGCGGCGTGGCGGTCTTGGTGCCGGCGGCGCTGTCTTTGGCCACCGGTCCTCTCAGCGGCGCGGTGACGCTTTGCGCGGTCACGATGATGTTCTCTTCGTCCGCCGCATGGCCGGCAGCGCCGGCAACAGGATGAGGGAAGGTGAAAATAACAAATAGAACAGCTGCCCGGGCGCGGCCGGTTGTTTTCTAGTTATCCCTTTGTTTTTCAATCTCATTTTAACCCCTGAGTCAATTTTTGCTGTATGGAGGCGTACGTGGCTGTCCACGCCGCCTGCTGCGGCCCCGTTTATCCCACCAGTTGGCCGTCACTGATTTGCTGTCATTTCCGCCACAGCAAAAAAGCTCGCAAATGATATTGAAAATAAGAATGATTATCAATACGATTGTAAATCTTCGTAAAAGTACCTCATTTTACCGTAAGGAATTACATGCATATTTTGCCAGCCGCCCGGCAGGGAGCGGCAGTAAGCGCACAGAGCACGGTAGCGGCAGGGACGGTCAGCCGCTGGCTGCAGGCCGAGACGGCCGGGCAGCCGGCGTGGTGGCGACAGATTGCCCAGCGGGGAACGCCGGTGGTCGAAGAGCATGACCGGCAACAGGTGCGTTTTACCTGGCTGTGGCGCGATCCGCACGGGGACGAACGCCGCTCGCCGATCCGGCGGGTCTATCTCGATATCAACGGCGTGACCGACCACCACAGTACCGAGCCAAGCACGTTACGGCGCCTGGCGGGTACGGATATCTGGCACGGCTCATTCCTGCTGCCGCGCGACTGGCGCGGCAGTTACAGCCTGATCCCGGTGCAGGACGCGCAGCTTCCTCCGCTTTTCAGCGCCGATCGGGCGCAGTGCCGCCAGCAGCAGCGCGCCTGGTGGATCTCCCTTTTCCCGCTGGCGATTGCCGACCCGTTAAACCCGTATCCCGCCGCGTCGACCCGCATCGGTCAACCGCTGTCGCTGGCGCAGGGGCCGGACGCCGCCGATCAGCGCGCCTGGCTGACCGCGCCGCCGCCGTTGGATCCGGCGCATATACATCAGTTCCTCTGGCGCAGCGAAGCGCTGGGCAATCAGCGCCGCATCTGGGCCTACGCCAGCGGCGAGGGCGCCGCTGCGGCGGAGCGGCCGCTGGTGATCCTGCTGGACGGCCAGAACTGGGTTGACGGCCAGCCGCTGCTGCCGGTGCTGGCGCGTGAAACGGCGGCGGGCCGCCTGCCGGCCGCCTGTTATCTGCTGGTTGACGTGATTGACGGGCAGCACCGCGAGCGGGAGCTGCCCTGCAATGCCGACTTCTGGCTGGCGCTGCAGGCGGAGTTGCTGCCGCTGGTGCGGCAACGCATGGCGTTCAGCGACAGCGGCGCGCGCACCGTGGTGGCGGGGCAGAGCTACGGCGGTCTGGCGGCGATGTACGCCGGGCTGCACTGGCCGCAGCGTTTCGGCCGGGTGCTGAGCCAGTCCGGCTCGTTCTGGTGGCCGACGGTGCAGTACGTCACCGATTTCGCCCGGCGGGCGGAGTTTGACGAAGGCTGGCTGACGCAGCAGGTGCGTCAGGGCCGGGTGGCCGCCGGCACGCTGACGGTGTTTCAGGAGGCCGGCAGCCGGGAAGAGGATATTGAATTCGTTAATCAACAGATGCAGCAGGCGCTGAAGGCCGCCGGGCATCGGGTCAACTACCGGGTATTTTCCGGCGGCCACGACGCGCTGTGCTGGCGCGGCGGGCTGCTGGACGGATTGCACTGGCTGCTTTCCGCTATGGACGACATACATTTCGACTAACAGGTGATGGAAATGACTCAGGAACAACAAAACCCTTTTGATGATGAAAGCCTGCCGTTTTTGGTGCTGATCAATCAGCAACAGCAGTATTCGCTGTGGCCGCAGTTTGCCGCCGTGCCGGCAGGCTGGCACGAGGTGATGGGGCCGGCGACGCGCGCCGAGTGCATCGCGTTTATCGAAGCGCATTGGCAGGACATGCGCCCCGCGGTGCTGAAAAACAGCGTGACGCCGGCGCAGTAACCCGCGCGCTCAAGTTCCGATAGATTCCGTTTAAGGAAAAGGATAGCAAGCATGTCAGAAACCCTTTCACTGCCTGAAACCCGGCTCGATTATCAAACCTGTCCGCTGGTTGCGGCGCAGCCGGGCATCTGGATCGCCGATCAGATTGCGCAGCGGCGCAACAGCTTTGCCGTGGCGCACTACACCGAACTGCGCGGCGAGATTGACCGTTCGTGCCTGGAGCGCGCCATCCGCCAGGGGCTGGCGGAGGCCGATACCGTGCAGGCGCAGTTCTACGAGTCGGCGGACGGTGTGCCGCAGCAGCGCCTGCCGCTGCGGGCCGATCCGGCGCAGGTCGCGCCCGCCGAGTGGCTGGACTTCAGCCAGCGGCCGGACGCGGAGCAGGCCGCGCTGGCGCTGATGGAGGACGATCTGGCGCAGCCGCTGCCCGCCGACGGCGAGCGGCCGCTGTATCGTCAGGCGGTGATCCGCGTCGGCGCCGGGCGCTGGTTCTGGTATCAGCGTTTCCACCATATCATGCTGGACGGTTTCAGCTTTGACGCCGTGACCCGGCGTATCGCCGATATTTATCGTGCGCTGCGTCAGGGGGAAGCGCCGTCGCCGTCGCCGTTTACCCCGTTCGGCGAGGTGGTGGAGGAGTACCGTCAGTGGGAAAGCTCGCCGGCGGCGGAGCGGGCGGCGCTGTTCTGGCAGCAGCGGCTGAGCGATCTGCCGCCGACGCTGTCGCTGTCGCACGAAAGCTGCGCCGTGGCAGACGATGCGCGGCCGCTCAAGCAGTCGCTGGTGTTGCCGGCGGCGCTGTTCGACGCGCTGCAGGCGGATGACGCGTTGCAGCAGGCGCAGCCGGCGGACATCGTCACCGCGGCGCTGGTGGTGTATCTGGCGCGCATCAGCGGCGAAAGCCGCCTGTCGGTGGGCTTCCCGTTTATGCGCCGCATGGGATCGCAGGCGCTGGCGGCGATCGGGCCGGTGGTGAATGTGCTGCCGCTGCAGCTGACGGTTACGCAGCAGATGTCGCTGGCGGAAACCTGCCGGGCGGTGGTGGCGGAGATCAAACAGGTGCGTCGCCATCAGCGCTATGAGGCGGAGCAGATCCGGCGGGATTTGGGGCTGGTGGGGCAGCAGCAGGAGCTGTACGGCCCGGTGATCAACGTCAAGGTGTATCACAGCGCCTTATCCTTTGACGGCCAGCCGGCGGTGACGCATACGCTGGCGATGGGGCCGGTGGACGATCTGGAGTTTGAGCTGGGTTTCCGCAACGAGGCGCTGTACGTCTCGCTGGTGGCCAACCCGCAGAAATATTCCGCCGCCACGCTGCGTCAGCATGCCGAGCGCATCGGTCATCTGCTGCAGCAACTGGCGCGTCAGCCGCACCAGCCGAACGGCGAACTGCCGCTGATTGGCGAGGCGGAGCTGCAGCGGCTGGCCGCCTGGGGACGGGGGGCGCGAACTGGCGGCTCCCGCCGGCATGACCTCGATCGTTGACGCGCTGCTGCAGCGGGTGGCGCAGCAGCCGGAGGAAACGGCGGTGGCGTGCGACGGCCAGAGCCTCAGCTACCGCCAGCTGTCGGAGCGGGTGATGCAGCTGGCGCGGGTGCTGATTGACCACGGCATCGGCGCGGAAGACGTGGTGGCGATCGGCATTCCGCGCTCGGTCGACACGCTGGTGGCGCTGTTTGCGGTGCTGGCCAGCGGCGCGGCCTATATGCCGCTCGATCTGGACTACCCGCGTGAGCGTCTGGCGCTGATGTGTGACGACGCCAAGCCGGCGCTGCTGCTGACGCAGCGCGGCACGCTGCCGCAGATGCCGGAGCTGCCGCAGGTGTGGTGTCTGGATGACGCGCACTGCCGGGCGCTGTGCGCCGCGGCGGCGTCTCATCCGCTTGACGATGCCGAACGCCGCGAACCGCTGCATGAGGCCCATCTGGCCTATATGATCTACACCTCCGGCTCGACCGGTCGGCCGAAAGGGGTGATGTCGACCCATCGCGGCCTGCTGAATCTGTTCCTGTCCATCAGGCCTATCTGTTCGGCCCGGCGATTGCCAAGTACCAGGCCCGCCACGGGCGGCGCATGCGCGCCGGACACACCGCTTCGTTCTCGTTCGACTCCTCCTGGGAGCCGCTGTTCTGCATGATCATGGGCTGCGAGCTGTATATCTTCGACGAAGAGCTGCGGCGCGACGCCTGGGCGCTGCTGGAGCAGACCCGCCGGACGCCGGTGGATCTGCTGGATATCACGCCGTCCTTCTTCTCGCAGATGGTGGACTGCGGGCTGCTGCAGGGCGAGTTCCCGCTGCCGTCGTTTGTGATGATCGGCGGCGAGGCGGCGACGCCGACGCTGTGGAACCTGATGCAGCAGCACCCGGAGGTGGAGATCCACAACTATTACGGGCCGTCGGAGTACACCGTGGATACGCTGGGCGCGCCGGTTGCCGCCGCCGACCAGCCGGTGGGTGGGGCGCGCGGTGGCCAACACCGAGGTGTGGCTGCTGGATAAACGGCTGCAGCCGGTACCGATCGGCGTCGCCGGCGAGCTGTATATCGCCGGTAAAGGCATTGCCCGCGGCTATCTGCGCCGCCCGGACCTGACCGCGGCGCGCTTTGTCGCCAACCCGTTCCGCGCGGCGAGGTGATGTACCGCAGCGGCGACCTGATGCGCTGGAACAGTGACGGACAGCTGGTGTTTATCGGCCGCACCGATCACCAGATAAAAGTGCGCGGTTTTCCGCGTGGAGCTGGGCGAGGTGGAAAGCGCACTGGCGGCGCTGCCGCAGGTGGGACGCGCGGTGGTGATTGCCGAAGCGATCGGCGCCACTCACCGGCTGATCGGCTACTGCTCGGTGCAGGATGCGGCGCTGCGGGCGTCGCCGACGCTGCAACACGATCTGCTGGCGGCGCTGGCGAGCCGCCTGCCGGACTATATGGTGCCGGCGCTGCTGGTGGTGATGGACGAGCTGCCGCTGAACGTTAACGGCAAAATCGACCGTCAGGCGCTGCCGCAGCCGCAGCAGGCGGTGAGTCGCGTCAGCCGCGCCGCGGCCAACGACGCCGAGCGGCTGATCTGCCAGGCGATGGCGCAGCTGCTGGGTATGGAGCGCGTCGGCGCCGACGATGATTTCTTTGCGCTGGGGGCGACAGCATCTCGGCGATGGGGCTGGGCACCGCGCTGCGGCGCGCCGGCTATCTGCTGCGGCCGCGCGATATCTTTGCGCAGCCTACGCCGGCGCGGATGGCGAAAGCGATGCAGCCGCTGGCGATGCAGCGCCAGCCGGCGCGTGCGGTGCAGCACGGGCCGCTCGACGGCCTGCCGATTCTGCATGCGTTCGGCGAACAGGGCGATATCAACCGCCTGTTTGCTCACGGGGTATTTCTGCGCGTGCCGGCGCGCTGGAGGCCGGCCAACTGCGCCACGCGCTGACGCAGCTGCGCACGGCGCACCCGGTATTGGACGCGCGCACCCGCGACGGGCAGCTGTGGGTGGGTGAAAGCGCCGGGGCCGACTGCCTGCGGGTGCAGACACCGGAAGGGGAACTGGAAGCGGCCGCCGAGCAGGCGTTCGACCAGGCGCTGAGCCGGCTTGATCCCGCCGCCGGCGTCATGATGCAGGCGGTGCTGCTACAGGGCGACGGCCGGTCGCAGGGGCTGGTGCTGACCATTCACCACCTGGCGACCGACGGCGTCTCCTGGCGCATCCTGCTGGAGGAGCTGCGCCAGCTGGCGGAGGCGGCGATGCACGGCGAAACGCCGACGCTGCCGGCGGAAGAGACCTCGCTGTATGAATGGTCGCGCTGGCTGCGGGAAGATAGCACGACGCGCACGGCGGAGCTGCCGTTCTGGCGGGCGATGCTGGCGGACGGCGCGCCGCGGCTGGGAACGCGCGCGCTGGATGTGGAGCACGATCGCCCGGCGGCGCTGCGTGAGCGACGCATGCTGCTGGACGGTGAACTGACCGCCGCGCTGCTGGCAACGCTGCCGCACAGCTACCGCGCCAACGTGGAAGAGATCATCCTCAGCGCGCTGGCGCTGGCCTGCCGTCAGCGTTTCGGCGCCGCGCAGCTGCGCGTCGGCGTCGAGTCGCACGGCCGCGCAGACGTCGGCGCCAACGATCTGGCGCGCACCCTCGGCTGGCTGACGGCGGAGTATCCGCTGTTGATCCCGTTGGACGACGCGCCGGCGCATCAGGCGGTGCGCGCGGTGAAGGGCGTGCTGCGCGCGGTGCGCGATCGCGGTATCGGCTACGGCCAGCTGCGCTACCTGCATCCGCAGCACCGGGCTGAGCTGAGCGAACTGGCGGCGCGCAATGCGCCGGAGATCCTGTTCAACTATCTCGGGCGCTTTGCTCAGGAACAGGCGCTGTGGACGCCGCAGCGCACGCAGCAGCGTTTCCGCGACGTCTTTGCGGTGGCGCAGGATGAGCAGCAGACGCTGAGCCACCCGCTGGAAGTGAATATTTTTGTCGAGGAGGGCGCGCTGCCGCGTCTGGCGGTGAACTGGCGCTGGTTGCCGGCGATTTTCAGCGAACAGGATATCGCGGCGCTGCACGACGGCATCGGACAGGCGCTGAGCCAGTTGGTTGCGTTTGCCGCGCGTCAGCCGGCGCAGGCGGCGCGACGCTGGTGGCGCCGAACTGGCGCCGCTGGCGGTCAGCGACGGACAGCTGCAGCAGTGGCAGCAGCGTCACGGGCCGCTGGCGGACGCGCTGCCGCTGTTGCCGCTGCAGCACGGTTTGCTGTTCCATGCCCAGACCGCGGCGGTCGGCGGCAGCTATAACTCGCTGACCCGTCTGAGCCTCAGCGGCGAGCTGAATGAACAGCGTCTGCAGCAGGCGCTGGATGCGGTGGTGCGTCGTCATCCGCAGCTGGCGGCGCGCTTTGCCAATGAGGGCGAGCCGCTGCAGCTGTTGCCGCTGCTGGCGGAGGGCGACAGCCCATGGCCGCTGGACGTGCAGCAGCTGCCGGCGCTGTCGGCGCAGCAGGAAGCGCAGGCGCTGCACACGCTGGAGCAGGAGGAGCTGACGCGCGATCTGTTCAATCAGGGCGGGGCGATGCTGCATGCGCTGCTGGTCAGGCACGGCGATGAGGCGCGCTATACGCTGTTCCTTAACGCTCACCACCTGATTGTGGACGGCTGGTCGACGCCGGTGGTGTTGGGGGATCTGCTGACCGCGCTGTATCAGGGGCCGACGGCGCTGACGCCGCTGCGCACGCGCTACGGCGATATAGTACGGCAGCTGACGGCGCGCGACGCCGAGGCGTCACGACAGATCTGGCGACAGACGCTGCAGGACGCGCGGCCGACGCTGCTGTTCGGCGATCGTCCGCACGATGAGGCGGTGTACGAACTGGCGATGACGCTGCCGCCGGCGCTGGAGCAGCGGCTGCTGAGCCTGTGCCGCGAGCGCGGCCTGACGCTGAACAGCGTGATGCAGGGCATCTGGGCGCTGCAGCTGGCCAGCCACAGCGGCCAGCAGGACGTGGTGTTCGGCTCGCCGGTGTCCGGCCGTTTCGGCCAGATTGACGGCGTGGAGGAGCACGTCGGCCTGTTCAGCAATACGCTGCCGGTGCGGGTGCGGCTGGACGGTCAGCGTTCGCTGTGTGAGCAGATGGCGGAGCTGCAACAGCAGCAGATCGCGCTGCTGGAGCATGACGATCTGGGCTGGGCGAAATTCAGCGTCTGGCAGGGGCCGGCACGCTGTTCGACACGCTGCTGGTGGTGGAGAACTATCCCGACAACGGCGCGCTGCTGGGGGGCGATCGGGCGCTGCGCTGCGACGCCATCGCCAACAAAGGCTATACCCACTACCCGCTGACGCTGCTGGTGCTGTCGGGCGAGCGTCTGCGTCTGCTGATGGAGTACCGCACGTCGGTGCCGCAGCCGCAGCGCTTTGCCGACCGGCTGATGCTGCTGCTGACGCAGTGGATCGAGCAGCCGGACCGGCCGCTGGCGCAGTGGCAGCTGCAAACGCCGCCGGAGCAGGCGCTGATCGCGGCGGTGAACCAGACCGCGCAGCCGCTGGCGGCGACCACGCTGCCGCAGGCGGTGGCGCAGCAGGCGGCGCGCACGCCGGACGCCGTGGCGCTGCAGGATGCGCAGCACTGCCTCAGCTACCGCGAAATGCAGCAGCAGACGCGGCAGTTGGCGCTGCGTCTGCATCAGGCCGGCATCCGGCCGGGGGATATCGTCGCCGTCGCTCTGCCGCGTTCGGTGCGGCTGAGCCTGGCCCTGAGCGCCATCGTGCAGCTTGGCGCCGCCTGGCTGCCGCTGGATACCGGCTACCCGGATGAACGGCTGGCCTATATGGTGGCGGACGCGCGGCCGCGGCTGATTATCAGCGACAGCACGCTGGAGCCGCGCTTCGCCGCGCTGGCGTCGGTGCTGACGTTTGATGAGGTGTCGCCGTCTGGCGAACCGTTGCCGGCGGACGACGCGGCGCCGGTGGTCGACCCCGACGCCGCGGCCTATGTGCTGTACACCTCCGGTTCGACCGGGCGGCCGAAAGGGGTGGTGGTCAGCCATCGGGCGATTATCAACCGGCTGTACTGGATGCAGCATGCCTATCCGCTCGACGGGCGCGACGTGGTGTTGCAAAAGACGCCGTGCAGTTTCGACGTCTCGGTATGGGAATTCTTCTGGCCGCTGATGGTGGGGGCGCGGCTGGTGATGGCGCCGCCGGAGGCGCACCGCGATCCGCAGGCGCTGACGGCGCTGATCGACGACTACGGCGTCACCACGCTGCACTTTGTGCCGTCGATGCTGGCCATCTGGGTGGAGGCGCTGGCCGAACAGGCGTCGCCGCGCGGCGTGCGCAGCCTGAAGCAGGTGTTCTGCAGCGGCGAGGCGCTGTCGTGCGAACTGGCGGCCCGCTACCAGACGCAGGTTGGCGCGCCGCTGCATAACCTGTACGGCCCGACCGAAGCGGCGGTGGACGTCAGCTATCAGCCGGCCTTTGGCGCGGCGCTGGCGGCGATCGACGGCGCCGGCGTGCCGATTGCCGGCCGGTGTGGAATACCCAGCTGCACATTCTGGATGCGCTGCTGCGGCCGGTGCCGGTCGGCTGCGCGGGCGATCTGTACCTCAGCGGCGTACAGCTGGCGATAGGCTATCTGCAGCGCGCCGATCTGACCGCCCAGCGCTTTGTGGCGTCGCCGGCGGGGACGGCCAACGTATGTACCGCACCGGCGATATCGCCCGCTGGCTGGAGGACGGCAGCGTCGAATATCTGGGACGCAGCGACGACCAGCTGAAGATCCGCGGTCAGCGCATTGAACTGGGTGAGATCGAACAGGCGCTGCTGCCCAGCCCGGCGTGGCGCAGGCGGCGGCGCATGCCATTGTGCTGTCGCCGCAGGCCGCTCCCGCCGGCGGCGCGGATATGCGCCAGCTGGTGGCCTGGCTGGTGCCGCAGCCGGGCGTTGAGTTGGATACCGCCGCGCTGCAGCAGGCGCTGGCGCAGCGTCTGCCGGCGCATATGCTGCCGGTCAGCTACGTGCTGACCGACAGTTTCCCGCTCAGCGCCAACGGCAAACTGGACCGCAAAGCCCTGCCGCAGCCGCAGTACCGGCAGGCGACGGGCGGCCGCCGCACGGCGACAGCGAGATACTGGTGGCCGGGCTGTTCAGCCGTATTCTGCAGCGCGACGGCATCTGCGCTGGGGACGATTTCTTCACGCTGGGCGGGCATTCGCTGCTCGCCATGCGGCTGGCGGCGGAGCTGCGTCAGCAGTCGGGGCGCTCGCTGTCGGTTGGGCAGATTATGTTTGCCCGCAGCGTGGAATATATGGCGGCGCTGCTGGATGAGACGCAGCCGGGCGGCAGCGCCGAAAGCCGCGGCGCCGGCGAAATCCTGCGGCTGCGCGACGGCGACGGCCCGGCGCTGTTCTGTCTGCATCCGGCCTCCGGTTTCGCCTGGCAGTACGCCGGCCTGCTGCGCCATCTGCCGGGCGCCTTCCCGCTGATCGGCCTGCAGTCGCCGCGGCCGGACGGGGCGATCGCCCGCTGCGACACGCTGGAACAGATGGTCGATCGTCATCTGGCGAACCTGCGCCGCCTGCAGCCGCACGGCCCGTACTACCTGCTGGCTACTCGCTGGGCGGTACGCTGGCCCATGCGATGGCGGCGCGCCTGCAGCAGCAGGGGGAAGAGGTGGCGTTCCTCGGCATGCTCGATACCTATCCGCCGGAAGGTCAGGACTGGAGCGGGCCGAGCGAGGAACAGGCGCAGCAGGAAGTGGCGCAGGAGCAGGCGGAGTTTATGGCGGAGGATGATGGCGATCCGGCGCTGCGGGCGGAGAAGACGGCGATGTTCAACGACATCGTCGCCAACTACCAGGACGCGGTGCGCCTGCTGTCCACGGCCCACAGCGCGCGCTTCGACGGCACGGCGACGCTGTTTGTCGCCAGCAAGACGCTGCCGGCGGAGATGGACGTCAACGCCGCCTGGGCGCCGTATCTGCAGCGGCTGATCTGCTACCCGCAGGCCTGCGAACATGCGGATATTCTGTCGCCGGCGTCGCTGGAAACGCTCGGCCGCTGCTGCATTCGCTGTTAACCCGCCAGTACCGACTGGCCTGACCGACGGCCGGCGGCTGCCGCGGCCGCCGGCCTCAGCTAACGAGTGCGGACAATAATGACAAGGTTGAATGTGAGACATTATGGCTAAACCCTCTTTTTTGCTTGATTTCAGTTTGCTGAAAAACAATGCGCATTTCCGGGCGATTTTCTGCGCCCGCATGCTGTCGGTGTTTTCGCTGGGGATGCTGGCGGTCGGCGTGCCGATTCAGATCCAGGCGATGACCGGTTCGACGCTGCAGGTCGGGGTGGCGGTGGCGCTGGACGGCGTCGGCATGTTTATCGGCCTGATGCTGGGCGGCGTGCTGGCCGACCGCTTCGACCGCCGTAAGCTGATCCTGTTTGCGCGCGGCACCTGCGGCCTGGGCTTTGTGGCGCTGAGTCTGAACGCCTTCGCCCCGGCGCCGTCGCTGTGGGCGCTGTATCTGCTGGCCGCCTGGGACGGCTTCTTCGGTGCGCTGGGCATGACCGCGCTGATGGCGGTGATCCCGCTGCTGGTGGGGCGGGAAAATCTGGCCGCCGCCGGCGCGCTCAGCATGATCACCGTGCGTCTGGGGGCGATTCTGGCGCCGGCGCTGGGGGGCGTGATTATCGTCGCCGGCGGCGTGGGGGCGGCGTTTGCCGTGGCGGCGGCCGGCACCCTGGGCACGCTGATCCCGCTGACGCGGCTGCCGACGCTGCGGCCGCAGGCGCAGGAGCCGGAACATCCGCTGCGGGCGCTGGCCAGCGGCGTACAGTTTGTCTGGCGGCACAAAGTGGTGGGATCGGTGGTGCTGCTGGGGATGCTGATGAGCATCGTCGGCGCGGTGCGCATTCTGTTTCCGGCGCTGGCGCAGGAGACCTATCAGGTGGGCACCTCGGCCGTCGGCCTGATGTATTCGGCGGTGCCGCTGGGGGCGATGCTGGGAGCCTTTACCAGCGGCTGGGTGCCGCGTTTCCCGCGGCCGGGGTGCTGATGCTGAGCGCGGCGATCTGTGCGTTTGTCGCCATCGCCTCGCTGGGGGTGTTCAGCAGCCTGCTGCCGGCGCTGATCGCGCTGGTGTGCTACGGCTATGCCAACGCCATTGCCTCGCTGCTGCAGTTTACGCTGATCCAGAGCAACACGCCGGACCATCTGCTGGGGCGGGTGAACAGTCTCGGCACCGCGCAGGACGTTACCGGCGACTCGCTGGGAGCGCTGGGGCTGGGCGTGGTCGGCAGGGTGCTGACGCCGCTGCTCAGCGTGCTGACCTTCGGCGGAGCGGCCGCGGCGATCGGCGTGCTGCTGGCGTGCTGCGTGCGTACGCTGCGCCACTGTGCGCTGCCTGCGTCGCCGCAGGAGGAAGAGGAGGAACCGGCGGGCGGGGAGCCGGCGGCGGCGGACTCCCGGCCCTGAGTTGCACGCTTTGAGTTACGGTGTCACGTTGGCGAACTGCTGCTCCAGAGCGTCCAGCAGATTGTTGGCGCTGTAATAATCCAGCCTGAAAGTATCCAGACCCATCGCGTAAACCCGCTGCCGGCGCACCGCCGGCAGCTGCGACAGAAACGGGTTGCCGGCAAACTTATTCACCGTCCGGCCGTCGCGGAAAACAGCAGGACGGTAGCGCCGGTGACCGCCCGCGCCATTTTTCCCCGCTGAGCTGAATAATATCGTTGCGCTTGCCCTGCGCGCTGTTGCCGCTGATGCCCGGCGGCAGCGACGCGAGGGTAAAGCCCAGCTCCTGCAGCAGTTGCCCCTGCGCCGACGCCGGCGTCCAGATATTCATCCCGCGTCCGTCTTCGTAATACACCAGCGCCGAAGTGGGCTGCGGCGGCAGGGCGATACGCTGTTTCAGCGTTGCCACCCGCCGCTCGAAGCGCGCGACGGCGGCCTGCGCATCCGCCTCATGGCCGGTGATCTTGCCCAGCCGCTGCGTCAGGCCCTGCCAGCTGATATTGCCGTAATCAATCACCACCGTCGGGGCGATGGCCGACAGCTGGTCGTACAGCTTCAGCGCGGAGTCGCCGCCGGTGGCGGACATCACGATCAGATCCGGCGCTTCGGCGGCGATCGCTTCGGCGTTGGGCTCGCTGATATACAGCGGCTTCAGCCGGCGCGCCTGCGCGGCCTGGCTCCACTGGGTGAAAAACCCCTGGCCGTCGGCCACCGTCGAGTTGCGTGCGGTGGCGCCGGTGCCGACCAGCGGGGCGTTAATCGCCAACAGCGAACCGGTCAGCGTCACGCTGGTGGAAACGATGCGCTGCGGCGGCTGCTGCAGCACCACGTCGCCCTGCGGCGTATGCAGGGTGCGCGGCCAGGCGGCGTCCGCGGCATAGCCCGCCGGGGCGGACAGCAGCAGACAGGTCAGTAGGGGGGAAAACAGCGGAAATAAACGCGAGGGCTGCACGGCCGGTCACTCCTTGATAGCGAAACTGAAAGATACATCGCGTCAGGCTGCAGGGCGATAGCTAGCTGACTAACGATTTTTTGCAATATGTTTTTACATCAACAATACAAATAATTATAGTTCTCATTCGTATTACTGTGCGAGGCCTTTGTGCTATCGCGTGATTAATATGCCGCAGGGAAAGACATCAATACCGGGATCGCCGCGCTTGCAGGTGATTGAACACGGGCACAGGGAAAATCGGCGCCAGCGCGCGGCGGCCATCACGCCGGCGCATGTCGCCCACTGACAATAATAAAACCCGTAAGGATAAAATAATGATTTTGGCTAAACGCCGTAGCCGGCCTGGCCGCGTCCGTACCCTGATCGTCGGCGGCCGGGCGATGCCGGCGCTGTCAGCCCTTGCCGTACTGGTGAGCGCCGCGCTGCACCTGCCGCAGGCCGCCGCGCAGGCGACGGAGCAGGAAGACAACATCTTGGTGGAAGCCGCCGCCGGCGACGATGACGCCACGCAGCAGGACTACAGCGTGCCGATTACCCGGGCGGGCACCAAGATGAATCTGACCCCCCGCGATATTCCGCAGTCGGTCAGCGTGATCGGCCGGCAGCGCATGCAGGACCAGCAGATGCAAACGCTGGGCGACGTGCTGAAAAACACCACCGGCGTATCGGAAAAAGTGGCCGACTTTGACCGCAGCACCTTCTATTCGCGCGGTTTTCTGATTGATAACTATATGGTGGATGATATTCCCACGGTGTTCGAGGAGCGCTGGAACCTGGGGATTCCGCCTCGGACACCGCGCTGTATGAGCGCATTGAGGTGGTGCGCGGCGCAACCGGCCTGATGACCGGTGCGGGCAACCCGTCCGCCGCGGTGAATATGGTGCGCAAGCATGCGGACAGCAAAACCTTTACCGGCAATCTCTCC
This sequence comes from Serratia rubidaea, assembly GCA_901472405.1. GTDB lineage: Bacteria > Pseudomonadota > Gammaproteobacteria > Enterobacterales > Enterobacteriaceae > Serratia_B > Serratia_B rubidaea. The sequence goes on from LR590463.1 coordinate 2,196,255, forward strand.
GCCAGCTACGGCAGCTGGAACAAACAGCGCTATGTGCTGGATCTCTCCGCGCCGCTGACGGACTCGGGCAATGTACGCGGCCGCATGGTAGCCGGCTATCAGGATAACGACAGCTATATCGACCGCTACAGCGCCAACAAGAAGTTCCTGTACGGCGTGGTGGACGCCGACCTGAGCGACAGCACCACGCTGTCGGCGGGCTATGAGTATCAGGAAACCAACGCCGACAGCCCGCCCTGGGGCGGCGTGCCGCGCTGGTATCGCGACGGCGGCAAAACCGACTATTCACGTTCGTTCAACACCGCGCCGGACTGGGCCTATAACGACAAGCAGTCGCGCAAACTGTTCGCCACGCTGAAGCAGCGCTTCGGCAACGGCTGGCAGTTCACCCTGAACGGCACCCACAGCGAAACCAAACTCGACAGCAAACAGCTGTATATCGACGGCTTCTTCGACCGCGACAGCGGCATCGGCGTCAGTGCCTACCCGGATTATCCGGTGGTCGGCGGCACCGGCTACAACACCGGTACGCGCAAGGTGCATGCCATTGACGCCTTCGCCAGCGGGCCGTATCAGCTGTTCGGCCGCCAGCATCAGCTGATGGCCGGGGTCAGCTACAGCCGGCAGACCAACCGCTACCTGAACGCCTTCGCCAACCTGTCGGCCGATGACGTCGGCAACTTCAATCACTGGAACGGCCAGTTCCCGGAAAGCGACTGGGGCGAGATGAGCGTGGCGCAGCAGGACACCATCCACCAGAAATCAGCCTATGCCGCGACGCGCATTTCACTGGCGGATCCGCTGCATCTGATCGCCGGCGCGCGCTATACCCAATGGAGCACCAGCACGCTGACGCAGAATATGGCGAAAAACAACGTCTCCCCGTACGCCGGGCTGGTGTATGACATCAACGACGCCTGGTCCGCCTACGCCAGCTACACCTCGGTGTTCAAGCCGCAGACCTACCGTGACAGCAGCGGCCGCTATCTGTCGCCGGTCAGCGGTAAAAACTACGAGGCCGGCCTGAAAGGCGACTGGCTGAGCAGCCGCCTGACCACCTCGCTGGCGATCTTCCGCATTGAACAGGACAACGTGGCGCAAAGCAGCGGCCATGTGATCCCCGGCACTAGCGAAACGGCCTACTACGCGGCGCAGGGCACCGTCAGTAAAGGCATTGAGTTTGAAGTCAACGGGGCGGTGACCGACAACCTGCAGATGACCTTCGGCGCGACCCGCTATGTGGCGCAGGACGGCGAGGGCGAGGCGGTCAATCCGACCCTGCCGCGCACCAGCGTGAAGCTGTTCGCCGCCTACAACCCACCGGCGCTGCGTGAGCTGACCGTCGGCGGCGGGGTGAACTGGCAGTCGCACACCTGGCAGGACGTGGCCGGGCCGGAAGGCAACGGCACCCTGCACGCCGAGCAGGGCAGCTATGCGCTGGTCAACCTGTTCGGCCGCTATCAGCTGACCAAACGGCTGTCGCTGCAGGCCAACCTCAACAACCTGTTTGATAAACGCTACGACACCAGCGTGAGCCAGTACGTGGTGTACGGCGCGCCGCGCAATCTGTCTGTGACCGCCAACTACAGTTTCTAATTTTTATGCTGAAAAAGAGGGTTCCGATGAATAAGAAAAAATCTGCGCTGATGTTGTTGATCGGGCTGGCGCTGGCCGGCTGCAGCGCCCAGCAGGGCGGCCACGTTTCCGCCGCGGCGGCAGACGCGCCGGCGGCCGCGCAGGGCGCGCCGCTGCAAAACAATGCGCGGCTGCAAAACAACGCGCTGGGCGAAGGGCTGTATGAAATGGCCCTGACGCCGGACGGGCAGGCGCTGTACGTCGCCAGCGCGCAGGGCTTTAAGGACGTGCAGGGCGGCGCGATCTATAAGCTGGATCCCGCCACGCTGAAGGTGCTGGGGATCACCCATACCGATCTGAAAAACTTCGGCGTAGCGATGGATCCGCAGGGCAAGACGCTGTATGTCACCAACTCGCTCGACGGCGGCGTCAGCGCGCTGGATATCGCCAGCGGCAAAATCACCGGCCGCCTGCTGTTCAGCGAGCGTAATGACAAGGGCTTCCCGTATGGCGCGCGTGAAATTCTCTGGCACGACGGCCGGCTGTTTATCGGCGGCGTGGCGGATCCCGGCGTGATTTGGGTGGTGGATGCCAAAACGCTGAAGCTGAAAAAGCGCATTAACAACGCCGGGAAGTGGGTGACCGGCCTGCACTATTCCGCACAGACCGGGCGCTTGTATGCCGCCAACGGCGGCGGCGAAATTCTGGTGATCAACCCGCACAGCTACGCGATTGAGCAGCGCTGGCGGCCGCTGGGGGAGAAGCCGGCGCTGCTGCTTAATCTGGCGGAAGATACGCGCGACGGCCGGCTGTTCGTTACCGACAACTCGAAAGCCAAAACCACGCTGGTGCTGGATATCCGCAGCGGCAAACTGCTGAAGCAACTGGACAACGGCGATTCGCTGGCGGTCAAGTTTAACCCGCAGCGCCAGGAGCTGTACCTCACCCAGCGCGAATCGGGCAAATTGCTGATCCTGGATGCGCACAGCTACGCGACAAAACGCAGCGTCAGCCTGCCGCCGCACCCGAACAGCCTGCTGCTGTCCGCCGACGGACAAACCCTGTACGTCACGGTGAAGCAGGCGTTCAACAAAGACGGCTCCACCCAGGGGCCGGATAGCATCGTGCGGCTGCCGCTGAATCAATAATCTTTCAGGCCCGCTGATGCGGGCCATTTTTTGCTTACTTTGCTGAAACTATTATGCACAACACCATATACGCTCAATGTTTGGGCAAAACGCTGTTGGCGCTGGCGATAGGCGCGCTGACCCAGGGCGTACAGGCGGCGCAGCCGCAGGAAGAGACGCTGGTCGTGCAGGGCGCGCGCGACGACGGCTTTACCCCCGGCGGTAACGATCCGCTGCCGGCCTATCTGGACGGGCAGGTGGCCTATGGCGGTCGTCTGGGGATGCTGGGCGAGCAGCGGGCGATGGACGTGCCGTTCAACGTCATCAGCTACACCGCGAAAATGGCGCAGGACCGGCAGGCGAAGACCGTCAGCGAGGTGGTCAGCAATGACGCCGGCGTGCAGCCGGTGCAGGGCTACGGCAACTTTGCCGAAGGCTATCGCATCCGCGGTTTCCAGCTGGACGGCGACGATCTGACCCTCGGCGGTCTGGCCGGCGTGCTGCCGCGTCAGGTGGTGGATATGGCGATGATCGACCGCGTCGAGATCTTTAAAGGGGCTAATTCGTTGGTTAACGGCGCCGCCTCGTCCGGCGTCGGCGGCATGATCAATCTGGAGCCGAAGCATGCGGAAGAGACGCCGCTGACGCGGGTGGGCGTCGATTATACCTCGGCGTCGCAGCTTGGCGGTACGCTGGACGCCGGCCGCCGCTTTGGCGACGACGACCGCTTTGGCGCGCGGGTGAATCTGGTGCACCGCGAAGGGGAAGCCGCGGTTGACGACAGTAAACTGCGCACCACCATGCTGTCGCTGGGGCTGGACTACCGCGGCGAGCGGCTGCGGGCCTCGCTGGATCTGGGCTACCAGAAGAAAAGCTTCCACGGCGGCACCATGGGCGTCAATATCAGCGGTATCGACAGCGTGCCGGCGGTGCCGGACAGCGGCCATAACTACAGCCAGCCTTGGGCCTACAGCGATATCGACAACCAGTTCGGCATGGCGCGCGCCGAATTCGATCTGAACGCCGCCTGGACGGCATACGCCGGCGTCGGTGGCCAGCACGGCCATGAAACCGGCGTCTACGGCGCGCCGAAGCTGCTGGACACCAGCGGCAACGCCACCATCGGCCGGCTGGATACCAACCGTATTATCGACGCATTCAGCGGGATGGCCGGCGTGCGCGGCAGGTTCGCCAGTGGGCCGATCACGCATCAGGTCAACGTGGGTTACTCCGCGCTGACCAAGCGCGATAAAACCGCCTGGCGCATGTCGACCAATAACCCGACCACCAATATTTACCATACCGATGAGGTGGCGATCCCCGAGAACAGCTACTTCGGCGGCAACTACGACGATCCGCTGACCACCAGCCGTTCGCGCACGCAGGGTTGGCTGTTCAGCGATACGTTGGGGCTGCTGGACGACCGGCTGTTGCTGACCGTGGCGGCGCGTCATCAGAAAGTGGTGGTGCGCGATTATGATAACGCCAGCGGCGCGGAGCAGGCCGATTCGCGCTATAACGCCAGTCGCTGGATGCCGACCTACGGCGTGGTGTACAAGCCATGGCGTCAGTTGTCGCTGTATGCCAACCATACTGAGGCCCTGCAGCCGGGCAGCATTGCGCCGCTGGGCGCCAGCAACTACGGCCAGAGCACCGGCGTGGCCCATTCGAAGCAGAACGAAGTGGGCGTGAAGGTGGATTTCGGCCGTATCGGCGGCGCGCTGGCGCTGTTTGAGATTAAAAAACCGTCGGCGTTGCAGGATGACAGCGGACGCTACGGGCTGGACGGCGAACAGCGCAACCGCGGCGTCGAGCTGAACGTGTTCGGCGAGCCGCTGTACGGCCTGCGGCTGAACGGCAGTGCCACTTGGCTGCAGCCGACGCTGAGCAAAACCCAGAACGGCGTCAACGACGACCATGATGCGATCGGCGTACCGCGTTTCTACGCGGTGGTGGGGGCCGAATACGATATCAAGCCGGTCGAGGGGCTGACCGCCACCGCGCGGCTGCGGCACTCCGGTTCGCAATATGCTGATGCCGCCAACAGCAAGAAGCTTGACAGCTATACCACGCTGGATCTCGGAGTGCGCTACCGGCAGCGGCTTAATCAGGATCGCCATGAGATGGTGTGGCGCGTCGGGGTGGATAACGTGACCAATGAGAAGTATTGGTCAGGGGTTGAGGACACCGGCACCTACCTGTTCCAGGGCGATCCGCGCACGGTGAAAGTATCGGTAAGCTATGAGTTTTAAGATGAAAGGGGGCTTAACGTCAGTGCGGTGGGTTAGGTGGCCCGGTAGCGACAGATTCGGGTGTTGACCTTCAGTGCGCGTCACGGGCTGTCGAACAAGGAACCTGAGACAGGGGCAACCGGACAGGGATGTCCGGTTGAGGTGGCACAGGCAGAACGTGCCTAAATGCGGGGGCCGGCGCCGCGTCTACGGCTCCGGCAATTGCCGTTCACTGCGGTGGCAGAGCAACAGCGGGCGTTGACGGCACCCGGCACTGATATAACTTACGTATGGATGAAAACCCGGTTAAGCGGCCTGCGGCAGCTGTTCATGCAGCGGCGGCGTCAGCGCGATCGGCAGCGCCGGTGAGCTGCGCAGCTCGGACGGGGTACAGCCGAAGCGCTTTTTAAACATATAGCAAAAGTGCGACTGCGAGCCGAAGCCAAAATCAATGGCGATATCAAACAGGCTCTGCTCGGAAAAACGCAGCTTGCGCAGCGCGCCCATCAGCCGGCGTTCGCGGATGTAACGCCCCAGCGAATGGCCGGAAATCTCCTTAAAAACCTTCTGCATATACCAAAGCGAATAGCCGGAGTAGGCGGCGAGTTCGGGTAACTGAATGGCTCGGCCCAGATGGTTTTCTATCCAACGGCTGAGCTCCACGACAAGTGTTATATGAAGTTGTTCGGTCATGTCGGCTGTCAAGGCTGATTGAAACAGTCCGCAGTATGCCTTAAACCTCGGTGGGGGATTTATCGTAAAAATGGGGTCGGGGAAAAAAATGCGCCGCGCCGGCGTAAGGTGCAAGACGCTGTCGCGGCAGGCCGGGGCGCTAAACCCCGGCCGGGGGCGGGTCAGAAGCGGGTATCCACCGCGTCCGCCAGCATCGCCAGCAGCTGTTCGCTGTCCGACCAGCTGAGGCATGGGTCGGTGATGGACTGGCCATAGGTCAGCGGCTGGCCGGCGACGATTTTCTGCGTGCCTTCCAGCAGGAAGCTTTCCGCCATCACCCCGGCGACGGCGGAGGAGCCGGCGCGGATCTGTTGGCAGACGTCCTCGGCCACGTCCAGCTGGCGGCGGTGCAGCTTCTGGCAGTTGCCGTGGCTGAAGTCGATCACCAGCTGCTCCGGCAGGTCGAACTCGCGCAGGCTGTCGCAGGCGGCGGCGATATCCGTGGCGTGGTAGTTCGGCGTTTTGCCGCCGCGCATAATGATATGGCCGTACGGGTTGCCGCTGGTCTGGTAGATGGTCATCTGGCCGCTTTTATCCGGCGACAGGAACATATGGCCGGCGCGCGAGGCGCGGATGGCGTCGATGGCGATGCGGGTGTTGCCGTCGGTGCCGTTTTTGAAGCCGACCGGGCAGGAGAGCGCCGAGGCCATCTCACGGTGGATCTGGCTTTCGGTGGTGCGCGCGCCGATGGCGCCCCAGCTGATCAGGTCGGCAATATACTGGCCGATCACCATATCGAGAAATTCGGTGGCGGTCGGCAGGCCGAGCTGGTTGACGTCCAGCAGCAGCTTGCGCGCCATTTCAATGCCGCGGTTGACCTGGTAGCTGCCGTCCAGCGACGGGTCGGAGATCAGGCCTTTCCAGCCCACTACGGTGCGCGGCTTCTCAAAGTAGGTGCGCATCACGATTTCCAGCCGATCCTGGTAGCGTTCGCGCATGGCGTTCAGGCGGCCGGCGTAGTCCAGCGCGGCGTCGATGTCGTGAATCGAGCAGGGGCCGATCACCACCAGCAGGCGTTTATCTTCCCCTGACAGGATGCGTTCGATACGTTTACGTGACGCTGTCACGTTAGCGGCAACCGCCGTGGAAATCGGCAGCTTGTCCGCAAGCGTTTGCGGCGTAACCAGGCTGTCGATGCGCGTGGTCCGCAGTTCATCTGTTTTGTGCATGTCGTTCTCTGAATCTGTTTTTCTTCTACGGCGGGAGTACCGGGAAGTGATGACGATCACAATAACGCAAAAGCAGCTGATTTCAACCGTACAAAATGAGATTTATTGACCTGACACGGCAAAAAAAATGCGTGGCGTACCGTCACGCCGCTCACGCGGCGTGAGCGAAGCGGCACGATCAGAACATGCGACGGCTCATGCCGAGGATATCGAGGATTTTGGTGGAAATCTCCTCCACCGAATAGTTGGTGCTGTTGAGGTAGCGGATCTGGTTTTTGCGGAACAGCGCCTCCACCTCGGCAATCTCCATCCGGCACTGGCGCAGCGAGGCGTAGCGGCTGTTTTCCCGCCGCTCTTCGCGGATGGCGGCCAGCCGTTCCGGATCGATGGTCAGGCCGAACAGTTTATGCTGGAAGGGTTTCAGCGCCGCCGGCAGCTGCAGGTTGTCCATATCGTCGGCGATAAACGGGTAGTTGGCGGCGCGGATGCCGAACTGCATCGCCAGATAGAGGCTGGTGGGGGTTTTACCGCAGCGGGAGACGCCCAGCAGGATCACCTGCGCCTGATCGAGATTGCGCAGCGAGATGCCGTCGTCGTGCGCCAGGGTGTAGTCGATGGCGGCGATGCGCGCGTCATATTTGCCCAGGTTGCTGGCGGTCAGGCCGTGGGTGCGGTTCGGCACCGGCGTCGGATCGACATTCAGCTCCTGCTGCAGCGGGCCGACCAGCGCTTGCACGATATCCTGGCAAAAGCCTTCGCTCTGCACGATCACCTGACGCACTTCCGGCGAAATAATCGAATAGAACACCAGCGGGCGTTCGCCGGTCTGCTGGTAAATGGCGTTGATCTGCTGGCTGACGGCGCGCGCCCGCGCTTCGGTTTCGACAAACGGGAGCGAATAGGTGGTCGCCGTGACCGGAAACTGCGACAGCACCGCATGGCCCAATACCTCTGCGGTAATGGCGGTGCCGTCCGAAATATAGAAAACGCTTCTTTCCACCCGTGACTCCTTAATTGAGAAACAGTAATCCTGCTGCTGCGGCAATAGCGCTGCCTGAAGGTTAAGCATAATGGGCTCCAGATGATTCGGCGGTAAAGAGGCTAACAAAAAAAGTGTGACGACAAGAGACGCTTGCTCAGGGAATGGGCAGCGGCGGGGCAAAATAGGAATAATCGGCAGCCGATTGCCGTCTGAAACCCTTTTTCTGTTTTTATGAAATATTAATCCTGGCCGCAAAGAGGGCGCGGGGGCGGAAAAGCGAGCTTCCTCGCGTCGGCGGGGGCAGTTTTTCAATTTAAAGTTTAAATATTATGTAATTTATTGAAATAAAACGCGCTTGACCAAAAAGGGAACGATACCACGCGTAATATTTCACTTGGGTAATACTCTTAAAATCCATTTTCTTCATTGGGTTGAACGATTCACCTTTCCATTTCTCATGAATGATTGTGCTAGTCTGGTTACGCTCAAACCAACGAGCAGTTAACGCAATTGAAGTAGGCTGCGCTCAGGCCCCATAAGCGATGAGCAACGCGAAATAACCGGCCCGGCATTTATGTCGGCAGGGTGCTCAGCCGATGCGCAGCCTAAAGTCCGTCTATACCCTACTGATAGCAATAAGGATTGTCTCGATGCCCAACAATGGCCCAGACTTGCGTAATGTGCTTTGGTATAACCAGCTTGGCATGAACGATGTTGACCGCGTTGGCGGCAAAAATGCCTCGCTCGGTGAAATGATCACCAATCTTTCCGATCTGGGCGTGGCCGTGCCAAACGGTTTTGCCACCACCGCACAGGCGTTTAACGATTTCCTGGAACAAAGCGGCGTTAACCAACGCATTTACCAACTGCTGGATAACACCGACGTTGACGACGTCACGCAGCTGGCGCAGGCCGGCGCGCAGATCCGCCAATGGATTATTGATACGCCGTTCCACCCGGAATTTGAGCGCGAAATCACTCTGGCTTACCAGCAGCTGGCCGACGGCGAAGCGGAGGCCTCGTTTGCCGTCCGTTCCTCCGCCACCGCTGAAGATATGCCGGACGCCTCGTTTGCCGGCCAGCAGGAAACCTTCCTTAACGTGCAGGGCATCGACGCCGTGATGGTGGCGATTAAACACGTGTTTGCCTCACTGTTTAACGACCGCGCCATCTCTTACCGCGTGCATCAGGGCTACGATCACCGCGGCGTGGCATTGTCCGCCGGGGTACAGCGCATGGTGCGTTCGGATCTGGCCTCTTCCGGCGTGATGTTCACCATCGACACCGAATCCGGCTTCGATCAGGTGGTGTTTATCACCTCCGCCTTCGGCCTGGGCGAAATGGTGGTGCAGGGTGCGGTGAACCCGGATGAGTTCTACGTGCACAAGCCGACGCTGCAGAACAACAAGCCGGCCATCGTGCGCCGCAACCTCGGCTCGAAGAAAATCCGCATGGTGTACGCGCCGTCGCAGGATCACGGCAAGCAGGTGCAGATCGAAGACGTGCCGGACGAGCAGCGCAACCGCTTCTCCCTCAGCGACGACGAAGTGCAGGCGCTGGCGCACCAGGCGATGCTGATTGAAAAACACTACGGCCGCCCGATGGATATCGAGTGGGCCAAAGACGGCCATACCGGCAAGCTGCTGATCGTGCAGGCGCGTCCGGAGACCGTGCGCTCCAACGGCCAGGTAATGGAACGCTACCAGCTGAACGGCAGCAGCAGCGTGCTGGTGGAAGGGCGTGCTATCGGCCACCGCATCGGCGCCGGCCCGGTGAAGGTGATCCACGACATCAGTGAAATGGATCGCATTCTGCCGGGCGACGTGCTGGTGACCGATATGACCGACCCGGACTGGGAGCCGATCATGAAGAAGGCGGCGGCGATTGTCACCAACCGCGGCGGCCGCACCTGTCACGCGGCGATTATCGCGCGTGAGTTGGGCATCCCGGCGGTGGTGGGCTGCGGCCACGCCACCGATCTGCTGAAAGACGGCCAGAAGGTCACCGTTTCCTGCGCCGAAGGCGACACCGGCTATGTCTATCAGGATGAGCTGGAATTCAGCGTGCAGAGCTCTGAAGTGACCGAACTGCCGGCGCTGCCGCTGAAAATCATGATGAACGTCGGCAACCCGGATCGGGCGTTCGACTTCGCCTGCCTGCCGAACGAAGGCGTCGGCCTGGCGCGTCTGGAGTTTATCATCAACCGCATGATCGGCGTGCACCCGCGCGCGCTGCTGGAGTTTGACCAGCAGACGCCGGAACTGCAGGCGGAAATCCGCGGCATGATGCAGGGCTACGACGATCCGGTCGAGTTTTACGTCGGCCGCCTGGTGGAGGGCATTGCGACGCTGGGCGCCGCGTTCTGGCCGAAGCGGGTGATCGTGCGCCTGTCCGACTTTAAATCCAACGAGTACGCCAACCTGGTCGGCGGCGACAAATACGAACCGCACGAAGAGAACCCGATGCTGGGCTTCCGCGGTGCGGGGTCGCTATGTTTCCGACAGCTTCCGCGACTGCTTTGCGCTGGAGTGTGAAGCGGTGAAACGCGTGCGTAACGACATGGGGCTGACCAACGTCGAAATCATGGTGCCGTTCGTCCGTACCGTGGCGCAGGCGGAAGCGGTGGTGGCCGAACTGGCGCAGCAGGGGCTGAAACGCGGCGAAAATGGCCTGAAAGTGATCATGATGTGCGAAATCCCGTCCAACGCCCTGTTGGCGGACCAGTTCCTTGAGCACTTTGACGGCTTCTCCATCGGCTCCAACGACATGACGCAGCTGGCTCTGGGGCTGGACCGCGACTCCGGCGTGGTGTCGGAACTGTTTGATGAGCGCAACGAGGCGGTGAAAGCGCTGCTGGCGATGGCGATTCAGGCGGCCAAACGCCACGGCAAATACGTCGGCATCTGCGGGCAGGGGCCTTCCGACCATGAAGATTTTGCCGCGTGGTTAATGGAGCAGGGCATCGACAGCCTGTCGCTGAACCCGGATACCGTGGTGCAGACCTGGATTAATCTGGCGCAACAAAAATAAGCCATTTTAATTAAATTAAGAATAATGCCATAGCCGCAACTTTGTTGCGGCTATTTTATTTCCGAATGTAACTTGGCTGGGGTGAGAAAATAATGGCGTTGAAAAATAGAATAAAAAAAAGCCCATCATAAAGATGGGCAAAGACTACACACAGCAATTCATATGTATGGCATTACATTGTTCGGAAACTTGCTTGGCTTCAGCGAGTTAAAGTAAGATATGGCAATGATACTAAGCACTTAGCGCGATTTAGTCATTAAGATTTGTCCTAATAATTGAAATTTGAATCATTAAATGCCTATTTTTTTTTCTTATTTAGCGCAATGGAACATGTATTCTTTCAGCATGTTTATTAACGTGACGTTCGGTGTGACAAAATAGGTTTTATATTAATACGGATTGGCCTGAGGGGGGGGGAATGAGATTAATGCTGTCAATGCGCCTGCCCATTGCGGGCAGGCGCGATTGAATTACATCTCTTCCAAATCTTTGGCGACTTCTTCCAGGTCGGCGGTCGGCTCCGGCGTTTCGTTCATCCAGGCGGTGAGCAGACGGTAGGAGACGGCCAGCACCACCGGACCGATAAACAGCCCGATCATGCCGAAGGCCAGCAGGCCGCCGATGACGCCGGACAGAATCAGCACCATCGGCAAATCGGCGCCCATACGGATCAGGATCGGCCGCAGGAAGTTGTCCAGCGTGCCCACCACGCAGCTCCAGACCAGCAGCACGGTGCCCCAGGTGGTGTCGCCGCTCCAGTAGAGCCAGATAATGGCCGGCACCAGCACCGGCAGGGGGCCGAGCTGCGCGACGCAGAAGATAAAACATCAGCACCGCCAGCAGCACCGCCGCCGGAATGCCGGCGATCGCCAGCCCGATGCCGCCCAGCACCGACTGCACCAGCGCGGTGACCACCACGCCCAACGCCACGGCGCGGATCGCCTGGCCGCCCAGCAGCACGGCGGCGTCGCCGCGCTCGGCGCCCAGGCGCACGGCGAAGTGGCGGATACCCAGCGCCACCTGTTCACCACGGGCGTACAGCAGCGCGCTGAACAGCACCATCAGCGAACAGTGCATCAGGAAGCGGCCGATATGCGCCGCCTGCGAAGCGAACCAGGTCGCGGTGCGGCCGAAGTAGGGCTGAACCTTGGCGATCAGCGCGCCGCCGCCGCTTTGGATCAGCGTGTGGTAGCTGTCATACAGCTTGTCGCCGATCATCGGCACCGCATGCAGCCAGGCCAGATCGGGAATATGTACCTTGCCCGGCGTGCTGGCCCAGGCGACCAGCGGCGCGCTGTTGTCCACCACGCTGTTAACCAGCAGCGCAATCGGCATTACGAACAGCAGCACCAGCAGCAGCGTCATCACCAGCACCGCCAGCGAGCGTCGTCCCCAGAGCAGCTTCTGCAGTTTCAGCAGCACCGGCCAGGTGGCGATCACCACCATGCCGGCCCAGGCAAAGCCGAGTATAAAGGGCTGCACCACCCAGAAGCAGGCGATGATCATAATGGCAATAAACAGCACGCCAAAAATTAGCCTTGGTAAATCGTAACGAGGTTGTGGGAGTGTCATGAAAGGCTCTCATCCTATGGTTGGTAGTACCCGCCCGCCAGCGCATGACGGGGGATAGATTCCGTTGTTCCCATTAATCATGATGCATTTTGGTTAAATTTCACAGAGAGACAGATAATTAATACTGATGAGAGTGCCATCGAGGGGAAGTGGAATACCTGCTCTGGCGTACCGCCTTTTTGGCGACGACGATGTTTTATCCGATCCGGCAAGCGTTTGCCTAAAGGTGGCCCGTTCCGCTTGTTTTTCCTGAATATCCATTTCAATATGTCGTGTATGCCCGTCATACTTCCAGTTACAGACGTGTTGGCTACGTTCAGTCAGCCGATCGCTTGCCGCAGCAAGCTCAGCGGAACTCCTTCTCTTGCCGCCTTCCTGTAACTCGAACTATGCAGGGCATAGATAGCGATAACAAAAATTTAGGGCAGGCCCGCGACGGACCTGATTCCGCGTTTATCAGCGCATAAAAACGAGACGGACAGGGTCTACAAAAGCAATGATCCCACAAATAGCTCAGGCGCCCGGGTTGGTTCAGCGGGTGCTGGATTTTTTGGAAGCGTTAAAGCACAACGGATTTAACGGCGATATCGCCACCAGCTATGCCGATCGCCTGACGATGGCGACCGATAACAGTATTTATCAGCTGCTGCCGGAGGCGGTGCTGTTTCCACGCTCAACCGCCGATGTGGCGCTGATCGCCCGTCTGGCCGGCGAGGAGCGTTTCAATACGCTGACCTTCAGCCCGCGCGGCGGCGGCACCGGCACCAACGGCCAGTCGCTCAACAGCGGCATCGTGGTGGATATGTCGCGCCATATGAACCGCATTCTGGATATTAATCTGGAGCAGGGCTGGGTACGGGTTGAGGCCGGGGTGATCAAAGACCAGCTCAATCAATACCTCAAGCCGTTCGGCTACTTCTTCTCACCGGAACTCTCCACCAGTAACCGCGCCACGCTGGGCGGCATGATCAATACCGACGCCTCCGGGCAGGGCTCGCTGGTGTACGGTAAAACCTCCGACCACGTTCTGGGCCTGCGTGCGGTGCTGTTGGGCGGCGATATGATCGACACCCGCGCTATGCCGACGACGCTGGCGGAAACGATTGCTCAGGAACAAACCGCCGAAGGGCGCATCTACCACACCGTGCTGAACCGCTGCCGCGACCAGCGCGCGCTGGTCCTGGAGAAATTCCCCCGGCTCAACCGTTTTCTGACCGGCTATGACCTGCGCCACGTGCTGAGCGACGATCTGCAGACCTTCGATCTGACGCGCATTCTGACCGGTGCCGAAGGCACGCTGGCGTTTATCACCGAAGCGCGGCTGGATATTACGCCGCTGCCTAAAGTACGCCGGCTGGTGAACGTCAAATACGATTCGTTCGACTCGGCGCTGCGCAACGCACCGTTTATGGTGGAGGCCAAGGCGCTGTCGGTGGAGACCATCGACTCCAAGGTGCTGAACCTGGCGCGGGAAGATATTGTCTGGCACTCGGTCAGCGAGCTGATCGCCGACGTGCCGGATCAAGAGATGCTGGGGTTGAATATCGTCGAGTTCGCCGGCGATGACGAAGCGCTGATTGAACAGCAGCTGGACTCGCTGTGTCAGCGGCTGGACGCGCTGATGGCGGAGCGGCAGGCCGGCGTGATCGGCTACCAGGTGTGCGGCGATCTGGCCGGCATCGAGCGGATCTACGGCATGCGCAAAAAGGCGGTCGGGCTGCTGGGCAACGCCAAAGGGCAGGCCAAACCGATTCCGTTTGCGGAAGACACCTGCGTGCCGCCGCAGCATCTGGCGGACTATATCGCCGAATTCCGCCAGCTGCTTGACGGCCACGGCCTCAGCTACGGCATGTTCGGCCACGTTGACGCCGGGGTGCTGCACGTACGGCCGGCGCTGGATATGTGCGACCCGCAGCAGGAGATGCTGATGAAGCAGATCTCCGACGAGGTGGTGGCGCTCACCGCCAAGTACGGCGGTCTGCTGTGGGGCGAGCACGGCAAGGGCTTCCGCGCCGAATACAGCCCGGCGTTCTTCGGCGAGGCGCTGTATGAAGAGCTGCGCCGCATCAAGGCGGCGTTCGATCCGGACAACCGCCTGAACCCCGGCAAAATCTGCCCGCCGCTCGGCGTCGATGCGCCGATGATGAAGGTAGACGCGGTAAAACGCGGCACGCTGGATCGCCGCATTCCGATCGCCGTGCGCAGCTCCTTCCGCGGCGCCATGGAGTGCAACGGCAACGGCCTGTGCTTTAACTTTGACGCGCGCAGTCCGATGTGCCCGTCGATGAAAATTACCGGCAGCCGCATTCATTCGCCGAAGGGGCGCGCCGCGCTGGTGCGCGAATGGCTGCGCCTGCTGAGCGAGCAGGGCGTCGATCCGGTACAGCTGGAGCAGCAGCTGCCGCAGCAGCGCATGAGCTTCCGCAACCTGATCGAAAAAACGCGCAACAGCTGGTACGCCGGTAAGGGCGAGTATGACTTCTCGCACGAGGTGAAAGCGGCGATGTCCGGCTGCCTGGCCTGTAAAGCCTGCTCCACCCAGTGCCCGATCAAAATCGATGTACCGGGGTTCCGTTCGCGCTTTCTGCAGCTGTACCACACGCGCTATCTGCGCCCCGCCAGCGACTACGTGGTGGCCGGCGTGGAGAGCTATGCGCCGCTGATGGCCAAGGCGCCGAAGGTGTTCAACTTCTTCCTGAAGCAGCCGTGGCTGCGCGATCTCAATCGTAACGCCATCGGTATGGTCGATGTGCCGCTGCTGTCCAGCCCGACGCTGCGCCAGCAGCTGTCCGGCCATCAGGCGATCAATATGACGCTTGAACAGCTGGAGGCGCTGCCGCATGCCGCGCGCGACCAGTATGTGCTGATCGTGCAGGATCCGTTCACCAGCTATTACGACGCCGTGGTGGTGGCGGATTTTGTCCGGCTGGTGGAAAAACTCGGCTATCGGCCGGTGCTGCTGCCGTTCTCGCCGAACGGCAAGGCGCAGCACGTGAAAGGCTTCCTGACGCGCTTCGCCAAAACGGCGCGCAAGACCGCCGATTTCCTCAACCGCGTCGCCCGGCTGGGCATGCCGCTGGTCGGGGTCGATCCGGCGCTGGTGCTGTGTTACCGCGATGAGTACCAGGAGATCCTCGGCGAGTCGCGCGGCGACTTCCGCGTACAGCTGGTGCATGAATGGCTGCAGACGCTGCTGGCGGAGCGGGCCGAGCAGCCGGCGACCGGCGAAGCCTGGTATCTGTTCGGCCACTGCACCGAGACTACCGCGCTGCCGGCCAGCAGCCAGCAGTGGGCGTCGATCTTCGCCCGCTTCGGCGCCAAATTGGAAAACGTCAGCGTGGGCTGTTGCGGCATGGCCGGCACCTACGGCCATGAAAGCAAGAACCTGCAAAAATTCGCTCGGGATTTATGAGTTATCATGGCACCAGGCGCTGCAGCGGTTGCCGCGTCAACGTTGCCTGGCTACCGGCTATTCCTGCCGCAGCCAGGTCAAACGGATTGAGGGCAACGGCGTGCGGCATCCATTACAGGCGCTGCTGGAGATGATTGCGTGAAGCTGTGGAAACGAGAGACAACGCTGGAACAGTTAAACCGTTCCGGTGAGGGCTGCATGGTGGGCCATGTGGGGATTGAATTTACCCACATCGGCGATGATTTTCTGGAAGCCACCATGCCGGTGGACCCGCGCACCACGCAGCCGTTCGGCCTGCTGCACGGCGGCGCGTCGGTGGTGCTGGCGGAGTCGCTGGGTTCGATGGCCGGCTACCTGTGCACCACCGGCGACCAGCAGGTGGTAGGGGTGGAGATCAACGCCAACCACCTGCGGCCGGCGTTCGACGGCCGGGTGCGCGGCGTCTGCCGCGCGCTGCACGCCGGGCGGCGCAATCAGGTCTGGCAGATCGAGATTTTCGACAAGCGCGACAAGCTGTGCTGTATCTCCCGCCTGACTACGGCGGTGATTGAATAACACGTCACGGCCCGGCGTCAGCGCCGGGCCTTATGCCGCGCCCTTACAGCTGAAAGGGCACGCGTTTGACGAAGTCCTTCTGATAGGCGTTGGCCTTTTCCCAGGTTCCCTCCATCGCGTATTTCTGACAGATCAGCGTCAGGGTATGGCGCGCAAAATGGTAGCTCTGCACCCGAAACAGCTGACAGCGCTGCGGGTTGTTGATCTCGACGATCAGCCGGTTATGCAGCTTGCTGAGGGCGTGCAGGTAGCTGTCGTCATCGCCGTTTTCCAGACACAGATTGGCCATATTCAGACAGACGCTGTTATAACGCTTCAGGTGGTCGACGTTGCACGTCGGCCGCTTGAGCGCTGCTTCCGCCATATAGAAATCCACCGTGGCGTCGCGGATACTGAATTTGTAGTCATCAATCTTGCCCAGCAGCCATGCATTCATCGAGATATTCATTCGCCTACGCCTGATAAAGTAAATGATAATCATTATCATATTTGCAGCCGCGGCGGCGATCAATCATCCGTGATAAATTTTTTTCCTGCGCCGGCACTCAGGGCACGACGATCCATTTGTCCGTGAGCGACTAAACTTTAACCTGTAAGGGAAATTTACCGCCGGCGTGATGCCGGTGGCGTTTTGGCGTGCGAGGGCATTTTTAAACCAGACAGCACGCAGAAATAGGTATTTTCTATGAATGTTTAAGGCAGCGTCCCAGGACGCGCACGGCAGCAAAACGGGACAGCGCGTCAGGCGGCGTAGGGGTAAATAAAGTTTATGTTATTCAGTTGATTAGCGATGAGCTTGCGCCGAAGGTCGGCCGTGGTGGCGGCAGGTGTCCGCGTAGCTTGCCGGCCGGAAGAGGGAAAATTGGTGCGCTGGGGCGATACCCCTGCAAAACCAACGGTTGAAGTGATAATCATTATCACTAACATGGCTGGCAGATATCCCGCGCAGCGTGCGCGCGTCGCGTGTAACACGACGGGAAGAGGATGATGCGTCTCGTCAGAGACCAGTAAGAGGTAGGTCATATGCAAACAGAAAATGTTGGCACTTTTTCGCTGGACGAGCAGACCTGGCAGGGCATTTCGCTCAGCGACAGCGCCGTGCAGCAAATTATCAAGCTGATGCAGCAGGACCCGCAGGTTAAAGGGCTGCAGCTGAGCGTAAAACAGTCCGGCTGCGCCGGCTTCGGCTACGTGCTGGATCTGACCCGCGAGCCGGCCGACGACGATCTGCTGTTTGAGCGCGACGGCGCCAGACTGTACGTGCCGCTTAAAGCGATGCCGTTTATCGACGGCACCACGGTGGATTTCGTCCGCGAAGGGCTGAATCAGATATTTAAGTTCAATAACCCCAAAGCTCAGCACGCCTGCGGGTGCGGCGAGAGCTTTGGCGTTTGAGTGATGTGATCGCCATGACACGAAGCAATGTAAATGTAGAAGTTCCTGATAACGTGCAGGCCTGGGTCAGCGAGGGACGCTATAAGGAAGGCTTCTTTACCCAGCTGCAGACCGATGAGCTTGCCAAAGGCATTAACGAAGAGGTGGTGCGGGCGATTTCGGCCAAGCGCAACGAACCGGCGTGGATGCTGGAGTTCCGCCTCGAGGCCTACCGCGCCTGGCTGCAGATGGAAGAGCCGCACTGGCTGAAGGCCAACTACGACAAACTGAACTATCAGGATTACAGCTATTACTCGGCGCCGTCCTGCGGCAGCTGCGACGACGCCTGCGGCTCCCAGCCGGGGGCCGAGCAGCAGGCGGCGCCGCGCTGAACGACAACGGCTACCTGACCAGCGAAGTGGAGCAGGCGTTCGAACAGCTGGGCGTGCCGGTGCGCGAGGGCAGTGAAGTGGCGGTGGACGCCATTTTCGACTCGGTGTCCGTCGCCACCACCTACCGGGAGAAACTGGCGGAGAGCGGGGTGATCTTCTGCTCGTTCGGCGAAGCGATTCAGGAACATCCGGAGCTGGTGCGTCAGTACCTCGGCCGGGTGGTGCCGTCTAACGATAACTTCTATGCGGCGCTGAACGCCGCGGTGGCCTCCGACGGCACCTTCGTCTATGTGCCGAAAGGCGTGCGCTGCCCGATGGAGCTGTCCACCTATTTCCGCATCAACGCGGCGAAAACCGGCCAGTTTGAACGCACCATTCTGATTGCCGATGAGGGCAGCTACGTCAGCTATATCGAGGGCTGCTCCGCGCCGGTGCGCGACAGCTACCAGCTGCACGCGGCGGTGGTGGAGGTGATCCTGCATAAAGACGCCGAGGTGAAGTACTCGACGGTGCAGAACTGGTTCGCCGGCGGCGAAAGCAAAGGCGGCATCCTGAACTTCGTCACCAAGCGCGCGCTGTGTGAAGGCGCTAATTCCAAAATGTCCTGGACCCAGTCGGAAACCGGTTCGGCCATTACCTGGAAATACCCCAGCGTCATCCTGCAGGGGGACAATTCGATCGGCGAATTCTTCTCGGTGGCGCTGACCAGCGGCCATCAGCAGGCGGATACCGGCACCAAGATGATCCATATCGGCAAAAACACCAAATCGACCATTATTGCCAAGGGCATCTCCGCCGGCCACAGCCAGAATACCTACCGCGGACTGGTGAAAATCCTGCCGGGGGCGGAAAAACGCGCGTAACTTCACCCAGTGCGATTCGATGCTGATCGGCCCGGACAGCGGGGCGCACACCTTCCCGTACGTCGAGGCGCGCAACAACAGCGCGCAGCTGGAGCACGAAGCCACCACCTCGAAAATCGGTGATGACCAGCTGTTCTACTGCCTGCAGCGCGGTATCAGCGAAGATGACGCCATCTCGATGATCGTCAACGGTTTCTGTAAGGACGTTTTCTCCGAACTGCCGCTGGAATTCGCGGTGGAAGCGCAAAAGCTGCTGGCCATCAGCCTGGAGCACAGCGTCGGTTAACCCTGCCGGTTTGGCGGCAGCGACAAGATTTTGGGCGTGACAACGCCACCTGAGGATACAGCATGTTAAGTATTAAAGATTTACGCGTCAGCGCGGAAGACAATGAGATCCTGAAAGGACTGAGTCTGGAGATTAAACCGGGCGAAGTGCATGCCATCATGGGGCCGAACGGCTCCGGCAAGAGCACCTTGTCCGCGACGCTGGCCGGGCGTGAAGAGTATGAGGTCAGCGGCGGCAGCGTCACCTTTAAGGGCAAGGACCTGCTGGAGCTGGATCCGGAAGATCGCGCCGGCGAAGGGGTCTTTCTCGCCTTCCAATACCCGGTGGAGATCCCCGGCGTCAGCAACCATTTCTTTTTGCAGACCTCGGTCAATGCGGTGCGCAAATACCGCGGCCTGGAGGCGCTGGACCGTTTCGACTTCGCCGATTTTATCGAAGAGAAGATCGCGCTGCTGGATATGCCGGCCGACCTGCTGAGCCGCTCGGTGAACGTCGGTTTCTCCGGCGGTGAGAAGAAGCGTAACGATATTCTGCAGATGGCCGCGCTGGAGCCGGATTTGTGCATTCTGGATGAGACCGATTCCGGGCTGGACATCGACGCGCTGAAAATCGTCGCCAACGGCGTGAACTCGCTGCGCGACGGCAAGCGCGCCTTTATTATCGTCACCCACTATCAGCGTATTCTGGATTACATCAAACCGGATTACGTCCACGTACTTTCCCAGGGGCGCATCGTGAAATCCGGTGATTTCTCTCTGGTGAAACAGTTGGAGGAGCAGGGCTATGGCTGGCTTGCCGACCAACAATAATTCACGCGCGCTGCAACAGCTCTACAGCCTGTTTGAGGCGCAGGGCGGTGAGCACTCCCCGCATGCCCTGACCAACTGGCAGCAGGCGCTGCGGCTGGGCTGGCCGACGCGCAAACATGAAAACTGGAAATATACGCCGCTGGACGGCCTGCTGGAGCAGCAGTTCCATGCGCCGCAGCCGGCGGCGGTGAGCGCCGAGCGCTGCGCCGAGCTGGCGCTGCCCCTCGACGCCTACCGGCTGGTGTTTGTCGACGGCCGCTATCAGGCGGATCTGAGCGACGCCGATCTCGGCGACTACCAGCTGGAACTGACCGGGTATCAGCTGCCGGAGCCGATTCAGCCGGAGATCTTCCTGCACCTGACCGAGAGCCTGGCGCCGGAAAGCAGCCTGATTCGCCTGCCGGCCGGCAAAGTGGCCGCCCGTCCGCTCTATCTGCTGCATATCAGCAGCGGGCGCAGCGGCGCCGGCGAGATCAACAGCGTGCACCATCGCCACCACCTGGAGGTGGCGGCCGGCGCGCAGGCGGAGGTGATCGAACATTACGTCAGTCTGAATGAGCACGCGCACTTTACCGGCGCGCGCCTGACCGCGACGGTGGGCGACAATGCCCAACTGCACCACTGCAAGCTGGCGTTTGAGAATCAGCCGAGCTACCACTTTGCCCATAACGACCTGAAGATTGGCCGCGACGCGCGGGTGAAAAGCGACAGCTTCCTGCTGGGCGCCGGCCTGACGCGGCACAACACCAGCGCGCAGCTGAACGGCGAAGGCGCCAATCTGCAGCTCAACAGCCTGGTGCTGCCGGTGGGGAAAGAGATCTGCGATACCCGCAGCTATCTGGAGCATAACAAAGGCTATTGTGAGAGCCGTCAGCTGCATAAAACCGTGGTCAGCGACCGCGCCAGGGCGGTGTTTAACGGCATGATCAAGGTGGCGCAGCACGCCATCAAGACCGACGGCCAGATGACCAACCACAACCTGCTGCTGGGCAAGGTGGCGGAGGTGGACACCAAGCCGCAGCTGGAGATTTACGCCGACGACGTCAAGTGCAGCCACGGCGCCACCGTGGGCCGCATCGACGAAGAGCAGCTGTTCTATCTGCAGTCGCGCGGCATCGCCAAGCATGATGCGCAGCAGATGATTATCTTCGCCTTTGCCGCCGAACTGACCGAAGGCATCGGCAATGATGTGATTCGCGAGCGGGTGTTGGCGCATATTGCACAGCGCCTGCCGCGGGAGGCCGTATGAGTTTTCCGATTGAACAGGTGCGCCGGGACTTTCCGCTGTTGGCGCGTGAGGTCAACGGTCAGCCGCTGGCGTACCTCGACAGCGCCGCCAGCGCGCAAAAGCCGCAGGCGGTGATTGAGCGCGAAATGGCGTTCTACCGCCATGGTTACGCCGCGGTGCACCGCGGCATTCACAGCCTGAGCGCCGAGGCGACGCAGCAGATGGAGGCGGTGCGTGAACAGGCGGCGCGCTTTATCAATGCCGCGTCGGCGGAAGAGATTGTGTTCGTCAAAGGCACCACCGAGGGCATCAACCTGGTGGCCAACAGCTACGGCAGCCTGCTGCAGCCGGGCGACAGCATCATCATCACCGAGATGGAGCACCACGCCAATATCGTGCCGTGGCAGATGCTGGCGCAGGCGCGCGGCGTGACGCTGCGCGTCTGGCCGCTGCAGCCGGACGGTACGCTGGATTTGGCCGATCTGCCCGGCCTGATCGACGACAGCACCCGGCTGCTGGCGATTACCCAGGTCTCCAACGTGCTGGGCACCGTCAACCCGCTGCACGACATTATCGCCCGGGCGCACGCCGCCGGGGTGAAAGTGCTGGTGGACGGCGCGCAGGCGGTGATGCATCAGCAGGTGGACGTACAGGCGCTGGACTGCGATTTTTACGTATTCTCCGGCCATAAGCTGTACGGCCCGTCGGGCATCGGCATTCTGTACGGCAAGGCCGATCTGCTGCAGCAGATGCCGCCGTGGGAAGGCGGCGGTTCGATGATCCAGCAGGTCAGCCTGACGCAGGGCACCACCTATGCCGAGGCGCCGTGGCGCTTTGAGGCCGGCTCGCCCAATACCGCCGGCATTATGGGGCTGGGCGCGGCGCTGAGCTACGTATCGCAGCTGGGGCTGGCGCAGATTCAGCAGTATGAGCAGGCGCTGATGCAGTATGCGCAGGAGGCGCTGCAGCAGGTGCCGCAGCTGCGCGCCTACGGGCCGGCGCAGCGCGCCGGGGTGATCGCCTTCAACCTGGGGGAGCACCACGCCTATGACGTCGGCAGTTTCCTGGACCAGTACGGCATCGCTATTCGCACCGGTCACCACTGCGCCATGCCGCTGATGGCGTTTTATCAGGTGCCGAGCATGTGCCGCGCTTCGCTGGCGATGTACAATACCCGCGAGGAAGTGGATCGGCTGGTGGCCGGTCTGCAGCGAATTCAGCGGCTGCTGGGCTAAGCGCCCGGCGGCGGAACAACGATAGGAAGCCTGATGGCCAACTTGCCGGATAAAGATAAACTGGCGCGTAATTTTTCACGCTGCCTGAATTGGGAAGAGAAATACCTGTATGTGATCGAGCTGGGCGGCCGCCTGCCGCCGCTGGCGGAGGAGGCGCACCGTCCGGAGAACCTGATTTCGGGTTGCCAGAGCCAGGTGTGGATCCTGATGCGCAAAAACGCGCAGGGCCAGGTCGAGTTCAGCGGCGACAGCGACGCCGCGATTGTCAAAGGCCTGCTGACGGTGGTGTTTATTGTCTACCGCGACCTGACGCCGCAGCAGATCGTCGAGCTGGACGTACGTCCTTTCTTTGCCGATCTGGCGCTCAGCCAGCATCTGACGCCGTCGCGTTCGCAGGGGCTGGAGGCGATGATCCGCGCCATCCGGCAAAAAGCCGCGCAGCTGTAATACTTTTCCCGCCCGTCGTACCGGCTCATTGATTATGTCAATGAGCCTTTACAAAACGCCGCCAAATAGCCCCGTCCATCGCAAATCAACGTTTTTTCAAATGCTTAGTTGTTGACGTTATCTTGACAAATCCTGCCTGGAGTTAGGTTATAACACCTTGATTTTTAGGCGACTTATTGCCTTTACACCCAACGTTGCTAGTATTAAACAGGTGAATGTCTGATTTACCCGTAAACCGGCGGCAGTTAGCCTTGTGGCCGAACCGTACTGAAAAATAGGGAAGAGTATGAAACGTGCGTTGACATTGATGGGCGTACTATTCGCCTCCGTGTTAGCCGGCAGTCAGGCGGCTAACGCGACCGAATATCCGTTGCCGCCGGCGAATAGCCGCCTGATTGGCGAAAATACCACCTACACCGTACCGAATGAGGGTCTCTCGCTGGAGGCGATCGCCGCCAAATACCAGATTGGCCTGCTGGGGATGCTGGAGGCCAACCCCGGCACCGATCCTTACCTGCCCAAGCCGGGCAAGGTGCTGACCATTCCGACGCAGATGCTGCTGCCGGACACCAAGCGTGAAGGCATTGTGGTCAACCTGGCGGAGCTGCGGCTGTATTACTACCCGAAAGGGGAAGATAAGGTGATTGTCTACCCGATCGGCATCGGCCAGACCGGCATGCATACGCCGCTGAAGGTCACCTCGGTCAGCCAGAAGATCCCGAACCCGACCTGGACGCCGACCGCCAATATTCGCAAGCGCTACGCGGCGAAGGGTGAGACGCTGCCGGCGGTGGTGCCGGCCGGGCCGAATAACCCGATGGGGCTGTTCGCCATGCGCCTGGCGATGGGACACGGGGAATATCTGATCCACGGCACCAACGCCAACTTCGGCATCGGCATGCGCGTTAGCTCCGGCTGTATCCGCCTGCGCCCTGACGATATCGAAGCGCTGTTCAACAGCGTGCCGAGGGGCACCCGCGTGCAGATTATCAACGAGCCGGTGAAGGTATCGGTGGAGCCGGACGGTAAGCGCTATGCGGAAGTGCATCAGCCGCTGTCGAAAGTGGAAAGCGACGATCCGCAGACCATGCCGATTACGCTGTCCAAGTCGCAGCAGAAATTCGTCGATAGCGCAGAAACGGACAAGTCGGTGTTTGACAGCGCGATGACGCGCCGCTCCGGCATGCCGGTGCTGGTGAGCGTCGGGCAGAACCCCGCAGACGTCCCTCTGCCGTCGGTACAGCTGTTTGGCGGCAGTAAGCAGGCCGAGACACAGGCGGCGCCGATCAGCCAGGCACAGTAGCGTACAGCGCGCGTAAACGGTAAAGCTCAGCCAGGCGCTGGGCTTTTTTTTATCTCATTGGCTGGGGATGTCAGGAAAGGGCGGGCGAAGCGGGAACGACAGCATAAAAAAACGGCGCACAGAGCGCGCCGTTTTCAGTTACCGAAACTCTCTTACTTTTTGTAAGAATGAGCTTGGTTGTCCAGACGCTGGTTAGCACGTGCTGCGTCGTCTTTAGCTGCTTGAACGTCGGAACGGATAGAGTTCACGTCGTTGCTCAGTTGATCAACTTTAGCGTTCAGAGTCTGAACGTCAGAAGACAGTTGATCGATTTTAGCGTTGCTAGAGCAACCAGCCAGCAGAGTAGAACCCAGGATTACAGCGCCCAGTACCAGTTTAGTACGATTCATTATAACACCCTCCTAGATTGAGTTAATCTCCATGTAGCGTTACAAGTATTACACAAACTTTTTTCGAAAGAGAATAAATTTTTTGCGTTGGAGGGCTTTATTTTGATCGTTCGCTCAAACTTGCATCTTGTTTTACACAATAGTTAAAAAAGTGAAGCAAAACAGCCGGATTCCATCAGACTGCTCCTATTCATTATTGCCTTAATAATGACGCGTCGGCTATTGCGTTTTCGGAAATATCGTTTACTCAGGTAAAAAAAAACGCCGCAGAGCGGCGTTTTGTCCAGCAGATTTCTGTCACTTTTTAAATTACAGCACGTGAACGGAAGCGGTATTGGTGGTGCCGCTCGGCACCAGCGCGCCGGAAACCATCACCACGATGTCGCCTTTTTGCGCCAGGCCGCTGGCCAGCGCCGCTTCTTTACCAATGCGGTAGAAGTCGTCGGTAGAGGCGATCTCTTTGACCATCTGCGGATCACGCCCTTGCTCAGCGCCAGCTGGTGGCAGGTGACTTCGTTGGTGGTCAGCGCCAGGATGTTGGCGTCCGGGAAGTATTTACGCACGGATTTGGCCGACTTGCGCCGCTGGTGGCAACGACGATCAGCGGCGCCGCCAGTTTCTCGGCGGTTTCCACCGCGCCGCGGCATACCGCTTCGGTGATGCGCAGTTTGCGGGTGTCGTTCAGGCTGTCGATGCGGCTCGGCATCACTTTATCGGTGCGCTCGCAGATGGTCGCCATGATGCTGACCGCTTCCAGCGGGTATTTGCCCTTGGCGCTCTCGCCGGACAGCATAACCGCGTCGGTGCCGTCCAGAATGGCGTTGGCGACGTCGCCGGCTTCCGCGCGGGTAGGGCGCGGGTTCTTGATCATCGAGTCGAGCATCTGGGTGGCGGTGATGACCACTTTGCGTGCGCGATTACATTTTTCAATCATCATCTTCTGCGCGAAGATCACTTCTTCCACCGGGATTTCCACGCCCAGATCGCCGCGCGCTACCATGATGCCGTCAGAAGCTTCGAGGATTTCGTCGAAGTTGTTCAGGCCTTCCTGGTTTTCAATTTTGGAGATGATCTGAATCTGCTCGCCGCCGTGGGCTTTCAGGTGCTCACGGATTTCCAGCACGTCGGAACGTTTGCGGATAAAGGAGGCGGCGACGAAGTCCACGCCTTGCTCGCAGCCGAAGATCAGGTCGCGCTTGTCTTTTTCCGCAGCGCCGGCAGCTGGATGGACACGCCGCAGGTTAACGCCTTTGTTTTCGCCGAGGTCGCCGTTGTTCAGCACCTTGCACACCACTTCGCTTTCGCTGATATCGGTCACTTCCATGCCGATCAGGCCATCGTCAACCAGCACGGTGTTGCCGATTTTCAGGTCGGCGGCGAAGCCAGGATAGGTGACGGCAACGCGATCGCTGTTGCCGATCACGCTCTGATCGGTGGTGAAGGTGAAGGTCTGGCCGGCCACCAGCGCCGCATCTTTACCGCCTTCCAGCTTCATGGTGCGGATTTCCGGGCCTTTGGTGTCCA
Source organism: Serratia rubidaea (assembly GCA_901472405.1). GTDB lineage: Bacteria > Pseudomonadota > Gammaproteobacteria > Enterobacterales > Enterobacteriaceae > Serratia_B > Serratia_B rubidaea. The sequence continues at coordinate 2,222,490 of LR590463.1, forward strand.
GCAGGATGCCGGCGGTGGTGCCGGTCTTGGCCATTACCGCACGCATGTTTTTGATGCGGTTGCCGTGCTCTTCATAGTCGCCGTGTGAGAAGTTCAGGCGCATGACGTTCATGCCGGCGTTCAGCAACTGGGTCAGCATTTCTTCCGATTCGGTTTTGGGACCGATAGTACAAACAATTTTGGTCTTTTTCATGACGATTTTTTCTACAAGTTGTGATGGATAATAAAGCGAATAAAGCCGGCGGTCAGACCGTCGGTATGGAATTTGAGTCGAGCCTGATAGGGCAGAGCATAGTTAAGAATAGGTGACCACGGCTGAAATGGGGCGGAAAAATTCAGCCCGCGCCGGCGTGCGGGGATACGGCGAAAACGTGCGGAAAATAAGATTGTTGTTATTGCGTTTTCACAGATCAAGGGCTGAAACCATTCAACTGAAAGACGCGCGCATTATAAGGCCATCAGGGTGGGAAACAAAACAAAAAACCGATGACTGGCGCAGGTTTAGTCAAAAAGAGAGCAGATGTGGCGCAAATGCGCGCTGGTGCGGCGAGTTTGTTGCGCAAATTATCACGGTGTAAATAAAACGTCGCGCTCGTTAACCTAAGGCGCTGATTTCCAGCAGCGTGCCGGCGGCCAGGCAGAAACAGCCGCTGGGCACCTGCGCCGCAACCGTCACGCTTTCACCAGCCTGCAGCAGAAGAATATCGCTGCCGACGGTAAATTCGAATTCGCCGTCGATCACCCGGATTTGCACGGCGCCATCACGCTTTTGCAACTGACCGAAGGCGCCGGCGTCAAAGCGGACTTCCGCGGCGGCGCGGCCGTCGCTCAGCTGTCCCTCACGGCGGGACTGGCCATTATCGGGCGTGCTAAACGCCGATGCGGCAATAAATTTCAACATAATACCCTCTTGGTCAATCAGGCCGCCGATGATAGCCGATCGGCGCGGCGGCGCCAAAGTTTTTGCACCGTCGGATAAGGCGTGTTGCCTGCTCGATGCAGTTTTTGTCTGTTAGCCTGCGAATGACGAGCAACCCTTAATCCTCGTTGATTATAGGGATAAAAACGATAATGATAGGGCTTCGTTTCCCGGTTGACAGGAAATAGCCGAGGATACGGCAAGAAGGTTTGATTAATGAAAAGAAGATATGCCAGGGAGAGATGCGTTCTGGCGTAAGTATAGCGCGGACGACCTGCAATGACCCATTATGGAGAGATGGAACAATGAAAAATAGCGCCTTCACGGGGTTATTGAGCATGATGATCCTCAGCGCGCCCGCGCTGGCGGCAAACAGCGGCGTGTCATTCAGCCACAAAGATTGGGAAGTGGTTTGTGATAACACGCTGACCTGCCGGGCGGCGGGTACAGTTCCGGTGAGGGAAAGGGCGGTTCCGTGCTGTTAATCCGCCAGGCCGGGCGCGAAGTGCTGTTACCGGTGCAGTCCGGTTGGGGGAAATTGAGTCTGACGGTAATTTATCGTTTGACGCATTGACGCTCTGGATTAACGACCAGCAGGCCGGCAGCGTTAGATCTGGTGACGACGATACCTGGCTGCTGTCGGAAAAACAGACGCGCAGTCTGATTCAGGCGATTAAAGGCAGCGGGAAGGTGGAATTCAGAGGAGGAAGCGAGTCTTTCGTGCTCTCCGGCGACGGGGCCTATGCCGTGCTGCTGAAAATGGATGACGTGCAGGGACGTATCGGGACGCCGGGCGCGTTGAGCAAAACCGGTAATAAACCGGAAGGCAGCGTGCGTGCCGCGATACCCGCACCGATCGTTCAGCGTGTTCAGATGGAAAAGGCGCAGGAGCGGGAGCTGACAGCTCCGGAGTTGGCGGTGTTGAAACCGAAACTGCTGGCAACCCTGGGTGAAGATGAGGATTGTGAGCGCATCCGGCCGACAGAGGATGAGGAAGAAGAACACGCAGAAACGATCGGGCTGACGCCGCTGGACGACGCGCACGTGCTGATTTCCGCGCTCTGCTGGCGGGCGGCATATAACGAAGGGTACGGCTATTGGGTGGTTGACAGTAAACTCGAGGGCAAACCGCAGCTCATCACCTCATCAGGTTCTGGCTATGATGAGGGGGAAATTTTCATGAGCCAGAAAGGACGTGGTCTGGGTGACTGCTGGGGGATGGCTAATTGGGTGTGGGATGGCATGACGTTCCGCAAAAGCATAGAAGCCACCACGGGGATGTGTCGCTATATCCGGCTGGGAGGCACCTGGGACTTACCCACCTGGGTGACCGAGGTTAAACCGGCCAAATAAGTCAACGCGGCGTTCGCCATGGCGGGCGCCAAATAGGCTCGTGAGGCGACATAAGGTCAGACGCTGTAAATCAAGGAACGGATAATAGGGGATAAAAAAGGAAAAATTCTGGGCGCCAAATCAGGAGAGATGATTTGGTGCGTCCGAGTGGACTCGAACCACCGACCCCCACCATGTCAAGGTGGTGCTCTAACCAACTGAGCTACGGACGCATTGAACTGCTGCAGTAATTTTGGTGCGTCCGAGTGGACTCGAACCACCGACCCCCACCATGTCAAGGTGGTGCTCTAACCAACTGAGCTACGGACGCACTGAACTGCTGTAGGAATTTGGTGCGTCCGAGTGGACTCGAACCACCGACCCCCACCATGTCAAGGTGGTGCTCTAACCAACTGAGCTACGGACGCATCGTTTTCCTGTCTGTCATGGCTGACAGCGGGGACGAATATTAACGAGCAAGCTGTCTGCTGGCAAGGGGAAAAACGTAATTTTATCCGCGATTTCGCGCGACTGCTGCGCTTATGCGCAGTGAGGCGGTTTTTTCCGCAGATTGCGGCTGGGAAGTGGCCGGCCCGGGGAGGGGCCGGCGGAAAAATCAGCGGGTGGAGCGCTGTAAAATCAGCGCCGCCGGCTGACGCTGCAGCCAACGCATGCGCAGCACCATCATGATGGCGGCGAAGGTCAGGCCGATAATAAAGCCGATCCAGAAACCGCTCGGCCCCATCGCCGGCACGATGTAGTCGGTCAGCGCCAGCAGATAACCGCTCGGCAGCCCCAGCACCCAGTAAGCGATAAAGGTGATGAAGAAGATCGAACGCGTATCTTTATAGCCGCGCAGCACGCCGCTGCCGATCACCTGAATCGAGTCCGAGATCTGGTAGATCGCGGCCAGCAGCATCAGGTGGGAGGCCATGGCGACCACCGCCGGCGTGTCGTTATACAGCAAGGCAATGGGCTCGCGCAGCAGGGCGGTGAACAGCGCGGTGCAGCAGGCCATGGCGATGCCGACGCCGATGGCGCTGTAGGCGGCGACGCGCGCGCCGTCGACGTTGCCTTCTCCCAGCCGGTGACCGACGCGGATGGTGGAGCCGACGCCGAGCGACAGCGGCAGCACGAACATCAGCGAGCTGAAGTTCAGCGCGATCTGGTGGCCGGCGACGGCGACGATGCCGAGCGGCGACACCAGCAGCGCCACCACGGCGAACAGCGTCACTTCAAAGAACAGCGCCAGGGCGACCGGCAGGCCGATGCCGACCAGGCGGCGCAGCGTGGCCCAGTCGACCGGCGACCAGGCGCGCTCCGGTTTGATGTCGCGCTGCGACGGCGCACGGCGCACGTAGCCGCGCATCAGCAGGAACATCACCCAATAGACGCTGGCGGTGGCGACGCCGCAGCCGACGCCGCCCAGTTCCGGCATGCCGAATTTGCCGTAAATGAAAATATAGTTAATGGGAATATTAACCAGCAGACCGATAAAACCAATAACCATCCCCGGCTTGGTTTTTGATAATCCTTCACACTGGTTGCGCATCACCTGGAAGAATAAATAACCCGGCGCGCCCCACATAATGGCGTGCAGATAGCCGACGGCTTTTTCCGCCAGTTGCGGATCGACATTGTGCATCATATCGATCATATATTTGCTGTTGTACAGCACGGCGATAATCAGCAGCGAGACGCCGCTCGCCAGCCAGAACCCCTGGCTTATCTGATGCGCGATGCGCTCGCGGCGGCCGGAGCCGTTAAGCTGGGCGATCACCGGCGTTAAGGCCAACAGCAGGCCGTGGCCGAACAGGATAGCCGGTAGCCAGATAGATGTGCCGACTGCAACCGCAGCCATATCCGTGGCGCTGTATGCACCCGCCATAATGGTATCCACCACGCCCATCGCCGTCTGGGCGATTTGCGCGATAATTACCGGAATAGCGAGGGCTAATAAACTACGCGCTTCAATAAAGTACTTCTGCACGCATACACCTTTTTGAGTATTAAGCAATGAAAGAACGGCTGTCGCGAATGGACAGCAATTTAATCGCGGAATTATTACCGGCGTATTGTAACCGTTCGGACTTATTTAAGCCACTGGCGCAGTGTAGTGCACAATAGTCGTTAACGGCGCCGTTGTGGGTCTATTTCGTGCGCAGACAGCGATTTTTTACCGCTGCGGGTTTGGTTTTCTCCGCCATCTGGGGCACACTGCCTACCAGCGCTGTATATCAATTTTCAGAAAGAGGCATCCATGTTTACCGGTATCGTACAAGGCATTGCGCCGCTGGTTGCAGTAGAAGAAAAACCCAATTTCCGTACCCACGTGATTGAAATGCCCGACGAGCTGCTGCCCGGCCTGGAGCTGGGGGCGTCGGTGGCGCACAACGGCTGCTGCCTGACCGTTACGGCGGTCGACGGCAACCGCGTCAGCTTCGACCTGATTAAAGAGACCCTGCGCCTGACCAATCTGGGCAGCCTGGCGGTCGGCGACAAGGTCAACGTGGAAAGGGCGGCGAAGTTCAACGATGAGATCGGCGGCCACCTGATGTCCGGCCATATTATCTGCACCGCAGAAATCGCCAAGATCTTTACCTCGGAAAACAACCGTCAGGTCTGGCTGCGCATGCCGAGTGCCGATCTGATGAAGTATGTATTGCACAAGGGCTTTGTCGGTATTGACGGCATCAGCCTGACCATCGGCGAGGTGGTGAACAACCGCTTCTGCGTGCATCTGATCCCGGAAACGCTGGAGCGCACGACGCTGGGCAAAAAACGCCTGGGCGACAAGGTGAATATTGAAATCGATCCGCAAACGCAGGCGGTGGTGGATACCGTAGAGCGCGTCCTGGCCAGCCGAGAAGCGGCGCTGGCGCAGAATCCAGGCGCGGCTACGCCGAACCCCTGAGCGGACGTGACAGGGTTGAACGCAAAAAAAGAGGAGCTAAACGTGAAGTTTTATCGGAAAACGTTGATGTTGGCGGCGCTGATGACGCTGGCTGCCTGTAGCAGTACGTCAGAAAACGGCGCGACGGCGTCGTCGGTCGATGCGGATGACACCTGCGGCGCGTCGCAATATCAAAACTACGTGGGCAAACCGCTCTCTTCACTGGACGGCGTGCAGATCGACGCCCGTCAGGTGCGCACCATTCCTTATAATTCAGCGGTCACCATGGATTTCAACCTGACCCGCCTGAACTTCCTCGGCGATCGGGACGATAAAATCACGCGCGTCTACTGCGGCTGATAGCGGCGCAATGACCTGCGGCCGCGCCAGGACGGGGTGATGGACAATGAATCATCACCTCCGGGCGTTAGGATGACGCCGCGCTGTGAAGACTATCCGTAACCTGCAGGGGTTACGGATTTTTTTATGCCGGCCGTACGCAGCATGTTCGCTAAAATGGGACGGTTACCGACCAAAAAGCCGCAATGAATTGCGGCTTTTCATGATGTCGCCCGGTCATCTGCTGGCTTGCGGCGCTCAGCGCGGGACGCGGATGCCGCCTTCAACGCCTTTCGGGCTGAACAGCACCTGCCACAGCTGAATATCGCGCGAGCGGAAGGCGCCGGCGCAGGCGTTAAGATAGTAGCTGAACATCCGCTCAAAGCGCTCGGAATAGCGTTCGGCCAGCTGCGGCCACGCCTGTTGGAAGCGCTCATACCAGGCCATCAGCGTGCGATCGTAGTCGGCGCCGAAATTATGCCAGTCTTCCATCACGAAGCGGCCTTCGCTGGTCTGGGCAATATGCGCCACGGAGGGCAGGCAGCCGTTAGGGAAGATATATTTATTGATCCACGGATCGACATTCATATCGGTTCTGTTTGAGCCGATGGTATGCAGCAGGAATAAACCGTCGGGTTTTAAATTGCGCTCAACCACCTCGAAATAGGTGCGGTAATTCTTCGGCCCGACGTGTTCAAACATGCCGACCGAGACGATGCGGTCAAACTGCTGATGCAGATCGCGGTAATCCTGCAGCTGAATATCCACGTCCAGCCCGGCGCAGCGCGCCTGCGCCAGTTTCTGCTGCTCGGCGGAAATGGTGACGCCCACCACCGACACGCCGTAATTTTTGGCCGCAAACGCCGACAGCCCGCCCCAGCCGCAGCCAATATCCAGCAGGCGCATGCCCGGCTGTAATTGCAGCTTGTCGCAGATCATGCGCAATTTATTTTCCTGCGCCTGTTCCAGCGTCTCGGCGCTTTTCCAGTAGCCGCAGGAATATTGCATATAAGGATCCAGCATCAGGGTAAATAAATCGTTGCCGAGATCGTAATGCTCTTTCCCCACGATCCACGCGCGTTTTTTGGACTGCAGATTGGTCAGGCGCGCGGCGGCAATGCGCAGCGTGTCTTTAAAATGGTGGGGGAGTTTTCTTTCCAGGCCGGCGGTCAGCACGCGTTGAAAGAAACAGTCCAGCCGCTCGCACTCCCACCAGCCGTCCATATAACTTTCGCCCAGCCCGAGAGAGCCTTCCTGCAGCACGCGTTTAAAAAATTCGGGGTTCTTTACCTGAATATCGAAAGGTCGGGTGCCGTTTATTTCTATATCGGCCATGCTGAGCATTTCATGGGCGATACGATACCATTGGTTATCCTGGATGCTCAGATCTTCTAAACACGATGAACTCATTTAGTTTCTCCATCACCTTTCTTCTGACTTATGGCCACCTAAAAAGCTTAGCCAATTTGGGTAGGCACATACGTATACCTGCGGAAGATTGCACCGCGGCGTCCGATATCCGACATGAACAGAGGAAAATTCAAAAGAGAAGCCCGTACCGGCTGGCAGGGTAAACTCATCAATTAAAGTAAAAAAGTGACGCCATTGGCGACCACGAAACGCCACGGGTTAATACGAGAAATTGCTATGTTATTTTTAGCGCTTTTTTGAGTATAGGCCTGCCGAGACGCTTACTCAACCGTAAATCGTGCTCGGCAGACATGTCATTTAAGTGAATATTATTATGGGTAATTATGACGCAGAGTTAGCATGCTGACGGTGCTCGGCGTCCTGTGGGCGTGCGCCGCTGCCGCGCTGCAGCAGATAGCCGGCGGCGGCCAGGACGACCGTGGCAACCATTACCGTTACCGTCGCCAGCAACGGCTGCGCGATATAGGCGGACACCAGCATACTGGCGACGAAACACAGGCCCAGCTGCAGGGTATTTTGCAGCGCCGCCGCTTTACCGGTGCTTTCCGGGAACGGCGTCAGCGCATTCGCCACCACGATCGGGTAGGTGGCGCCGTTAACCAGCGCCATCAGGCAGAAGGGGATCAGCAGCGTGGTCAGCGTCGGCGTGGTCAGGGTAGCAACCAGATACAGCGCCACCATGCTGACGGCGTACATCACCAGCAGCCACGGCAGCAGCGTATTGCCGTTCGTACGGCTTAATGCGCTGCGGCAGCCGAACCCCCCGAGCAGAAACGCCAGCGTCTGCGGCACGTAACTCAGGCCGATATCGTTCGGAGTGTAGCCCATACTGCCCAGAATAAACGGCGAACCGGTCAGCCAGGCGAAGAAACCGGCTGAGCAGGCGGCGTATACCAGCACGTTGCCGCTGTACAGCGGCGACTTCAGCAGCTGCAGGAAACCGATGCCGGGTGCGGCGCCTTCGTCGGCGCGCGGGCGCGGCTTGTCACGCAGCAGCAGCGTCGGCAGCAGCAACAGCAGCGTGATCGCCAGCAGCACGGCGAAAATGGCGCGCCAGCTCAGATGGTTCAGCAGCCAGGCGCCGACCAGCGGCGCCAGCGCCGGGGAGAGGGCGACCAGCGGCATAATGGGTGGCGAACACCTGGTTGGCGCGGCTGCCGGGATAGCGGTCGATGACGATGGCCTGCCAGGTCACCGCGGCGGCGCAGACGCCGACCGCCTGGATAAAGCGCAGCGTCCACAGCTGCAGCGCATTAGTGGCCCACAGCATGCCAAGACAGCCGAGGCCGAACAGCGCCAGGCCAATCAGCAGCACCGGTTTGCGCCCCAGCCGGTCGGACAGCGGGCCCCACAGCAGTTGCGCAAAGGCGAAGCCGGCCAGGAAGATACTCAGGCTGGCGCTGATCGCGCCGGGAGAAATTTGCAGGTCGTGCTGCATCATGCCGAAGGCCGGCAGGTACATATCCGTGGCCAGAAAGCCGAGCATACTCAGGCCGGCCAGATAACACATAAATCCAAAGTTTCGCATAGTCGTTCTCAGTCGTTATTTGTGATGCAGGTTTTCACGCCGCGCAGTGTATCCGGCTGGATCTCTGGTTGTGAAACGGTAATATTTGCATACTGGTTTGAAAAATTTTGCAGGCAAACGCATGTGGTCTGAATATTCTCTGGATGTGGTCGACGCCGTGGCGCGTACCGGCAGTTTCAGCGCGGCGGCGCAGGAGCTGCACCGTGTCCCTTCCGCGGTCAGCTATACCGTGCGCCAGCTGGAGCAGTGGCTGGCGGTGCCGCTGTTTGAGCGGCGCCATCGCGACGTGACGCTGACGCCGGCCGGCGCGCTGTTTGTACAGGAATCGCGCGCTGTTATCAAAAAAATGCTCGACACGCGGCGTCAGTGTCAGCAGGTCGCCAACGGCTGGCGCGGCCAGGTGAAGATCGCCGTCGATCTGATCGTAAAGCCGCAGCGCTGCCGGCAGCTGGTGCTGGATTTTTATCGCCACTTCCCGGACGTTGAACTGCTGCTGCAGCCGGAGGTGTTTAACGGCGTCTGGGATGCGCTGGTGGACGGCCGCGCCGAAATGGCGATCGGCGCCACGCGCGCGGTGCCCACCGGCGGCGGGTTCGCCTTTCGCGATATGGGCTTTATGAACTGGCTGTGCGTGGTCAGCGCCGAGCATCCGCTGGCCGGCTGAGCGGCGCGCTCAGCGATGAACAGCTGCGCCCCTATCCGGCGCTGCTGCTGGAGGATACCTCGCGCAGCCTGCCCAAACGCGTCACCTGGTCGCTGGATAACCAGCGTCGGCTGGTGGTGCCGGACTGGGTGTCGGCGGTGGATTGCCTGCGCGGCGGCTTATGCGTCGCATGGCGCCGGCGCACCGGGTGCTGCCGCTGGTGGCGCGTGGTGAGCTGGCGGTGCTGCAGTTACAGGAGCCGTTTCCCCCCAGCGCCTGCTGCCTGACCTGGCAGCAGCCTAACCAGTCGCCGGCCATCGCCTGGCTGCTGGATTATCTGGGGGACAGTGAAACCTTGAATCAGGAGTGGCTGAGTGAGGAGCAGGGCCGGCGGAGGCGTAAACGCGCCGGCCTGCCGTGCTTAGCGGCCGGTAATCGATAAAGGGACCGTCGGCCACGGAACGCCGCTCGATCAGTTTAGGATGCACTTCGATCACCTGCGACTCCTCTCGCTTGCTGATAATACGGTCCAGCAGCATGGTGAAGGCCATTTCACCCAGACGCTCTTTCGGCTGGTGCACCGTGGTCAGGGCCGGGGTGAAGTAGCGCGCGTTGCGCACGTTGTCATAACCGATCACTGAAATATCCTGCGGTACGCGCAGGGCCCAGCTCGTCCGCGGCGCAAATGGCGCCCATCGCCATAATATCGCCGCCGCAGAATACCGCCGTCGGGCGGTGCTTTTGCGACAGGATCTGGTGCATCGCCTTATAGCCGGATTCCGGTTCGAAGTCGCCCTGTACGATCCACTCGTTGCGCAACTCAATATTGGCTTCCTGCAGGGCCTTCAGGAAACCCTGATGGCGGCCGCCGCCGGTGTTGCGCGACAGCTGGCCGGGGATGGCGCCGATCTCGCGGTGGCCGCGTTCGATCAGATAGCGGCCCGCCAGATAGCGCCTTCGAAGGCGTTATCGATAATGGTGTCGGTAAAGTCACTGCGCGCCACGCCCCAGTCCATCACCACCATTGGGATATTGCGGTGGTCTTCCAGCATGCCGAGCAGCTGATCGGGGTATTCGGAACACATCACCAGCAGGCCGTCGACGCGTTTTTGCGCCAGCATCGCCAGATAGGCGCGCTGCTTGTCCAGATTATTGTGCGAGTTGCACAGAATCAGGGTGTAGCCTTTGCTGTAGCAGCTGTTTTCCACCGCCTCAAATCACTTCAGCAAAGTAGGGCGCTTCGCTGGAGGTTGCCAGCAGGCCGATGGATTTGGTGTGGTTGACCTTCAGGCTGCGGGCAACCGCGCTCGGCGAATAGTGCAGATCTTTAAATGGCTGCCCAGACCGCCGCCTTGGTCTCTTCGGCGACGAAACGGGTCTTATTGATGACGTGGGAAACGGTGGTGGTGGAAACGCCCGCGCGTTTGGCCACATCTTTAATCGTTGCCATGTAAAGATGACTCCTGAACTCACATGTTTGCAGTATGTAAGTATGTTGTTAATCGTTTGCCTGCGTATATCCTGCTCCAAAATCTCGAAAACGTAGTTTTTAGTTTGGAAGTCGTAAGCCGCTTGCTTAGTTCGGAGGGGCGCGTGGCCGGTACGCAGCAGTGAACTGCGAATTTTGGCGTATATTGCGCAAAAGTGGAAGAGCAAATCAGCATTATCCGTCGGGAAAGCGGCGAATATTTTAATCTTGGCCCTTTTTTTGCCGCAACATTATCGGGCGTTGCGCAAAATCAATTGGGGATTGCCGCGAACTGTGGGAAAATAATTTGACCCATTAATACTGTGGGCTTTATGCTGGCGTCGAGAAACAGATAAGGGGAGTTTCTGATGGAAACCGAGTTAAAATTGTCACTGTTCACCACCGCCTGCGCGCTGGTGATGATTATTGCCTTTAGTTTTATTGCTGCGCTGAACTGATTGTTCGGCGAAATATAAAAAGGCGCAGTAAACACTGCGCCTTTTCTGTTGGCCAGATAACTGACGATTTACGCCAGGTTTTCCGCCACGAATGCCCAGTTAACCAACGCCAGAAGTTTTCCAGGTAGTTAGGACGCGCATTGCGGTAGTCGATGTAGTAAGCGTGTTCCCACACGTCCACGGTCAGCAGCGGTTTGTCGTCACCGGTCAGCGGGGTAGCCGCGTTGGAGGTGTTGACGATCGCCAGCGAGCCGTCGGCCTTTTTCACCAGCCAGGTCCAGCCGGCGCCGAAGTTGCCGACGGCGGATTTGGTGAACTCTTCTTTGAACTTGGCGAAAGAGCCGAAGGACTGGTTGATGGCGTCAGCCACCGCGCCGGTAGGTTCACCGCCGCCCTGAGGCGACAGGCAGTGCCAGTAGAAGGTGTGGTTCCACACCTGCGCCGCGTTGTTGAACACGCCGCCGGTAGAGGTTTTCACGATCTCTTCCAGGGTTTTGCCTTCGAACTCGCTGCCTTTCACCAGGTTGTTCAGGTTTACCACGTAGGTGTTGTGGTGCTTGCCGTAGTGGTATTCCAGCGTTTCAGCGGAAATGTGCGGTTCGAGAGCGTCTTTGGCGTACGGTAATGCAGGTAATTCAAACGACATTGCTTTCTCCTTATTGATATAGCGCCAGATGCCCATGGCCGCCTGCGGGATGTGGTGGTGCGGGTGACCCCTCAGACGAAACCGTGCTGCTTATACCCGTCATACTTCAGGCTGCAGAGACGTTGGCTGCGTTCAGTCATCCCGCAGTAAGTCCTTCGGGATGCCTTCCTTGCGCTGTCCGCCACGCGAATTATTGCGGGTATATCCGGGCATCGAGTTGTTATGTTTTTTTTAAGGTTATTAATTCTAACGACTTTCAAAGGGAAGGGAAGGTTTAAAACGTGCTAAGCGTTCAACTGCTTAAAAGCGTCGACAGTGACGCCGGCGGGGGATAAATGGCTGAGCCAGGCTCAGCCATGGGGGGAACTAACGCACGTTTTTCGGCGTCATCACGCGGCGGCGCCGACGTAGTGATTCTGCCAGTAGTCATTATCCAGCTGGCTGATGCGGATATCCTTGCCGGTGCGCGGCGACTGAATAAACTTGCCGTCGCCGAGATAAACGCCGACGTGATCGGCCGCGCCGCGGTTGTTAATGCGGAAGAATACCAGATCGCCTTTTTCCAATTCGCTTTTCTTAATCGGCGCCGCATCGCGCAGGTGATACATTTCATTCGCCGTACGCGGCATTTTAATTTTCATCACGTCTTTATAGGCGTAATAAATTAACCCGCTGCAGTCGAAACCGGTGCGCGGCGAGGCGCCGCCCCAGCGATAGGGCTTGCCCATCTGATTCATCAGCTTGGCCATCGCGGTCTGCTTCGCCCGCTGGTAGCGTTTTTTATGCGCGGCGGTCAGTTTAAGCGGTTTATCGTCGCTCAGCAGTTTGCTGGTGGCCTGGCCGTGAGTGCGATGACGTCCGTAGCCTTTTTTATAACCTTTCTTCGGCGGGGTAACTTTAATTTTTGCCAGATGCGTTGCTTTACGCGTGGATTTAACGCGGGTGGTTTTCTTGGCGGTTTTAATCGTCGAGCTTTTAACCGTTTTAACCTTGGTGGTTTTCGGCGTCGCGGCGGTGCGGCTTTTTTTATTGCTCTTCAGCGCTTTCTTTTTCCTGCGCTCGTCCGGCGCGCGCGTCGCTGACGTGGCTTTTGCGCGGTTCGGCGGCCACGCGCGACTGTGGCGCAGCGTGCGCCAGATTGAAGAACAGCTGGGTAAACAGCAGCACAAAAAGCGTAACAATTAGACGCATGTCGACGTTACCAACCTTGGTCCCGAGTCAGAGATTGAATTAAACACAGTATTCCCCAAATCCGCGATATAAAACAGCGCGGAACTTAATAAAGCGTAATCCATATTGTGAGAAAACGTTAATAACATTTCCCCTGACTGAAATTTAATCGCCGAGCGAGGAAAAAAGCGTCGCCTTGCCCGCGCTGGTTAATATTCCGTCGCCGGACGGCGCTGAAAATATATTAGTGAAATGGTCGGATTAAAAATGTTATTCTGCGGGCATGTTTAGCGCGCAGGGGCGTTGCCGGAGCCGCAGGTGCGGCCGGCGGAATGTCCTTGCAAAAGATGGCGTTTTTTTTGCAACGGCCGCAGCCGCTACAATAGCCCGGTGTAACGCATGTTGTAGCCATCCGATGGCTTGAGGAAGCAATAATGACGACGATTGAAAGAATTCAGCAACAAATCGCAGAAAACCCGATTCTGCTGTACATGAAAGGTTCGCCGAAGCTGCCGAACTGCGGCTTCTCCGCCCAGGCCGTGCAGGCGCTGTCCGCCTGCGGCGAGCGTTTTGCCTACGTAGATATTCTGCAGAACCCGGACATCCGCGCCGAGCTGCCGAAGTACGCCAACTGGCCGACTTTCCCGCAGCTGTGGGTTGACGGCGAACTGGTCGGCGGCTGCGATATCATCATCGAAATGTATCAGCGCGGCGAACTGCAGTCGCTGATCAAAGAGACGGCGGCAAAGTATAAGCAGGAAGATCAGCAGTCGTAACGGCGCTGTTTCTGACGTAAAGCACGTGGGCGCAGCCGGCACAAACCGGCAGCGCCCATTTTTTTGCGTTACTCGTCGTCGCCGGCGTCAAGCGCCAGCGGCCAGCCGCCGAGTCGTTTCCAACGGTTGACCAGCTCGCAGAACAGCAGGGCGGTCTGCTCGGTATCATACAGCGCGGAGTGCGCCTGGCTGCTGTCGAAGGTCATGCCGGCGGCAATGCAGGCTTTGGCCAGCACGGTCTGCCCCAGCACCAGCCGCTGAGCGCGGCGGTGTCAAAGGTGGCGAACGGATGGAACGGGTTACGCTTCAGGCCGGCGCGTTCTGCCGCCGCCATCAGGAAGCTGTGGTCGAAGTTGGCGTTGTGCGCCACGATAATCGCCCGGTTGCAGCCTTGCTCTTTCAGGCCTTTGCGCACCGCTTTGAAAATGGCGTGCAGCGCGTCATATTCACTGACCGCGCCGCGCAGCGGGTTGTGCGGATCGATGCCGTTGAACGCCAGGGCTTCCGGCTGCAGGTTTGCGCCTTCAAACGGCTCAACGTGGAAATGCAGCGTCTCATCCTGCTGCAGCCAGCCGTCCTCATCCATTTTCAGCGTTACGGCGGCGATTTCCAGCAGCGCGTCGCTCTGGGCGTTAAAGCCGGCGGTTTCTACATCTATTACTACGGGATAAAACCCACGAAAACGACCACTCAGGGCGTTAAGATCACTTTTCTCGGCCATCAGTTTCTTATCTTCATCGAATGCAGCGCGCATTATGGCAAATTTTGCCGCGGCGTGCAGGCGGTTATCAGGCGGATAATAAAACGGGCGCAGAATGCGCCCGACGGAAACTTAGTTGCCGAGGCCGTGGCCGGCGTGTTTATTCTCGATCAGTTCGATTTTATAGCCGTCCGGATCTTCCACAAAAGCGATCACCGTGGTGCCGCCTTTGACCGGGCCGGCTTCGCGGGTGACGTTGCCGCCGGCCTGACGGATAGCGTCGCAGGTGGCGGCGACGTCGTCGACGCCCAGCGCCAGATGGCCGAAGGCGCTGCCCATCTCGTAGCTGTCGACGCCCCAGTTGTAGGTCAGCTCAATGACCGCACCGTCGCTCTCTTCGGTATAGCCGACGAAGGCCAGCGAGTATTTATATTCCGGGTTCTCACTGGTACGCAGCAAGCGCATGCCTAATACCTTGGTGTAGAAGTCGATAGAGCGTTGCAGATCACCGACGCGGAGCATGGTATGGAGTAAGCGCATAATTTCCTCTAATAGCAGGTGTTTGCCGTGGTTAACGGCCGAGTTATTGAAACGACGTTCAGTATAGCGTTGTCGCAGAAGGGAATTCAAATGGCGCGGCGGGGGAGTATCCCTTGTGACGTTGTCACTAAATCGCGTGCACCATTATCGATAAAAAACTAAAGGCCGGCAGCGTGCCGGCCCTTGTTGCAGGCGTTGCGGGTTACTTCGTCAGGAACGGATAGTCGGTATAGCCCTGTGCGCCGCCGCCGTAGAAGCTCTCCGGCTGGGGTTCGTTAAGTGCTGCATCCTGCTGCAGACGTTCAACCAGATCCGGGTTGGCGATATAGCTACGGCCAAAGGCCACGGCGTCAATATAGCCTTTGTCGATCAGCGCTTCGGCTTTTTCCGCCGTATAGGCGCCGGCGCCGATGATAATGCCGCTGAAGCGCGCGCGCACCGCATCGCGGAACGCGTCGGAGTAAGGCTTGCCGCCGGCCCAGTCCGGCTCGGAAATATGCAGGAAGGCGATATTGCGCTTGTTCAGCTCTTCCACCAGATACAGCGCCGCTTCTTCCTGATCTTCACCGTTATCCAGGCCGTTGAACGGGCCGAGCGGGGAAATACGGATGCCGACGTGCTCGGCGCCCCATTCCTCAATGCTGGCGTCGACCACTTCCAGCGTCAGGCGGGTGCGGTTTTCGATGCTGCCGCCATACTGGTCGCTGCGCTGGTTGGAGGCCGGCGACATAAACTGGTGCAGCAGGTAGCCGTGCGCGGCGTGCAGCTCAATGTAATCAAAGCCGGCTTCGCGCGCGTTGGCGGTTGCCTGGCGGAAGTCATTGATGATGCCGGGGATCTCCGTCGTTTCCAGCGCACGCGGCGTGGAGGTTGGCACTCGCACCCAGGCGCCGGTTTCATCGCGCACCGTGGTGCGGGTGTCGGCGTTGATGGCGGACGGGGCGACCGGCGCCTGCTGGCCCGGCTGCAGGCTGGTGTGGGAGATACGGCCGACGTGCCACAGCTGTACGGCGATATGACCGTTCTTTTCATGCACCGCCTGGGTGATTTTCTTCCATGCGGCGATCTGTTCCGGGGTATGCAGCCCCGGCGCGCCGGCATAGCCCTTCGCCTGGAAGGAAACCTGCGTGGCTTCGGTAATCAACAGGCCGGCGCTGGCGCGCTGGGCATAATACTCCGCCATCAGCGGGGTGGGGATATCGCCCGGCTCAATACTGCGCAGACGCGTCAGCGGCGCCATAAAGATACGGTTGGGCAACGTGGTCGCGCCAACCTTCAGCGGGGTGAACAATTTTTCAGCTTTCATAGCGCATCCTATATTGAATAGACCGGTCGTCTAGTAACGCGTTAAATAAAACCCTGTGGCGCCTTTTGGCGCATCGCAGGGGCGGGTTTAAAGCTGCGCCGGGCGCAGCAGCAGTTCAATACTTTCCAGCGCGCTGGTCAGCGGCGCAACCGAACGGCGGATCTTGGCGCGCAGTGAAGCGCCGAGCCACAGTGCGTACAGCGTTTCGGCAGTGGCCGCCGGGCTCATGGCTATCGCCAGCGAGCCCTCGCGAATGCCGCGCTCGATGGCGTCCTGCAGACGGCCGATCACCTGCGCACTGCCGGTTTCCAGTGCATGGCGCATCGGCTCCGACAGGTCGCTGACTTCGGCAGACAGTTTTACCGCCAGGCAGGAGTTATGGCATTCGCTGCGGCAGTGGAAACTGATGGCCTGCGCGTAATAGCTCAGCAGCTGGTGGCGGGCATCGTTGCCGCTGTCGTTGAACAGCGCCTGCATGGCGACGTCATAATTGGCGAAATAGCGCTGCAACATCGCTTCGCCGAAGGCTTCCTTCGAGCGGAAGTAGTGATAAAACGAGCCCTTCGGCACCCCGGCGGTGGCCAGCAGCTCGCTGAGTCCCATGCCGGTAAACCCCAGGCGCAGACTGAGCGACTCGCCGGTGGCGAGCAGGTGTTCACGTGTATCGATGTTGCCGTGCGTATGTTTCGTCGTCATGAGGGTGAGCATAATAGACCAGTTGGTCTAGATCAAGAGGGAAAGAAAAAAACCGGCGCTGCGGGCGCCGGCCGTGACGGTGGGTATTGTGCCTCAGCGGCGCGGGGAAGTTAAGCGCCGTCGCTGCGGCAGCGCTGCAGAATATCCAGCTGCGGCTGGTACTCCCGAGTCTGCACGTTCAGCATGCCGAGCAGGGTGTGGAACAGGTTATCCTGCGATACGGCGTCCTGCTGCGCCCGGTTTTTGCAGGCACTGGCGGTTGATGCCGAAGCTGCGCTGATAGTCCGCCGACATCCACATCAGGAACGGCACGTGGGTCTGCTGGCTCGGTGCGAACAGGTACGGCGTGCCGTGCAGGTACATGCCGTTTTCCCCCAGCGATTCGCCATGATCCGACAGGTAAACCAGCGCAGTATTAAAACGTCCGCTGTACTGCTGCAGCAGCTTGATGGTGCTGTCGAGCATGGCGTCGGTGTACAGCAGCGAATTGTCATAGGTATTGACCAGCTGCTGGTGGCTGCAGTCCTGGATCTGGTTGCTGTCGCAGGTCGGGGTAAAGCGGCGGAACGCAGATGTGCTGCGGCGGTAGTAGGCCGGCCCGTGGCTGCCCATCTGGTGCAGCACGATCACGCCATCGTCTTTCAGGCCGTCAATATAGTCCTTCAGACGATACAGCAGCACGTTGTCCATACAGACGTCGCCGTCGCAATCCTGCGGCAGTTGCAGTTTGGTCATATCGATGTGGGGAATGCGGTCGCAGGCGCCCTTGCAGCCGTTATCGTTATCGCGCCACAGCACATTGACCCCGGCGTGGGCCAGCACGTCCATCAGGCCTTCCTGATGCTCGGCGCGGGTAGCGTCATACTCGCTGCGCGTCATATTTGAAAACATGCAGGGCACCGACACCGCGGTTTCGGTACCGCAGGAAGCGGCGTGGTTAAAATAGATCACGTTGTCCTGCCGCAGCCGCGGGTTGGTGTCCCGCTCGTAGCCGCCCAGTGAGAAGTTTTCCGCCCGCGCGGTCTCGCCGACCACCAGGATCACCAGCGTCTTTTTCTGCTCGGCGCGGATCAGCGGCCCCTTATGGGCGTCCTCACCGATTTTCACCAGCGGCAGATTACGGGTGAAGTAGCGCTGTTCGGTGAACTTAATCGTGCCGGCGACGAAGTTCGACGGCGTCAGCATTTTCACTACGTTTTTGTGGTTGCGGATCAGCGAGGCGTAGTCTTTATAGAAGAGCGCGGCGATCAGCAGAATCACCACCAGCGACAGCATGATATTGGCGGCGCGCAGGCCGAGCGTGTACCACCACGGGCGGGTCTGGCGAATGTTGACGAAGTACACCGCGACGGCGGGCAGCACGCCCAGCAGCAGCAGCCACAGCCCCAGCTGCGGCGTCAGCAGCGCGCTGGCCTCCTGCGCGTTGGTTTCAAAGGCGTTTTGTATCATATCGCCGTCGATCACCACATCGTAGCTGTACATAAAGTAGTTGGCCGCGGCGCTGCCAAGCAGGAACAGGATCATTAACGGCTTACGCAGATAGGGCACGGTCAGTATGCTGAAAATGATGTTCAGCGCGCAGAAGATCACCAGCGGCATGCTGGCGGCGAACAGCAGACTGCTGACACTGCCGAAACGGATATATGACCACGCCGTATGCAAAAACAGCGCGTTTTGGAACAGGGTAAAAAACAGCGTACAGGCGAGAATAAAGCCCAGACTGCCGCAGGAGAATTTTGAAGGTAACCGCATTGCCGCATTGTCATCCTGTAGAAGATAATGCGGGGAAATTTAGCGGGTGAAACTTAAGATAACCTTAGCGGCACGCCGGCCGCGCAGGGCGGCCGGGGCCGGCGATATCAGTAGGCGGCGGTAAACTGCGCCCGGATAAACTGCGGCTTTTCAATTTCGTCGACGATCGCCACCGCCAGATCCTCTACCGAGATGTGCGCCGGCGCATCGCCGTTCATCAGCAGGCTGGTGGTGCCGAGGCGGAACTGGCCGGTACGCTGCCCCGGCTCCAGCATGGCGGCCGGCGAGAGATAGGTCCAGTCCAGGCTGTGGTTCTGCAGCAGCTGGTTGCGCAAGTCGCGCACCGCGCGGGCGCCGGGGCGGATGTTTTCCGGGAATTCCGGCGTATCGACCAGCTCTACGCCGGGCGCGACCTGCAGGCTGCCGGCGCCGCCGACCACCAGAAAACGCGTCACGCCGGCGGCGTCTACCGCGCGGAGGATCTGCTGCATGCCGGCCACGGTTTTGTCATACAGGTTCTCTTCTCCCCAGCCGGGGTTAAAGGCGCTGATCACCGCATCCTGGCCGCGCAATTGGGTGGTCAGCCAGCCGGTATCGGCCACGTCGCCCAGGGCGATATGCAGGCGCGGGTTATCCGGCAAATCTTTTTTCTGCCGGGCGATGGCGGTGACGTCCAGCCCGCGCGCCAGCGCCTCATCGACGACGCGACGCCCAACAAAACCGGTGGCTCCAATAATGGCAATTTTCATCTGCTGACTCCTGATAAGTGATAAGGCAACCGAGGGGCCGGAATATCCGGCGCGATATGGTTACTCTAGACCTTAACAACCGATTTGATTAGTGCCATATTGGTGCTTTCTTTATTAAGTAAAACTTTATAGTGATGGATAAACTCAACCGAATGGCGGTGTTTGCCGTGGTGGTGGCCGAAGGCTCACTGGCGGCGGCCGCGCGGCGGCTGGCATGTCGTCATCGGCGGTCAGCCAGCACCTGCGCACGCTGGAGCAGTCGCTCGGCGTGCCGCTGCTGCACCGCTCCACGCGCAAGCTGGCGCTGACCGAAGCCGGCGCGGCGTTCTACCCCGGCTGTGAAGCCA
Organism: Serratia rubidaea; assembly: GCA_901472405.1. GTDB lineage: Bacteria > Pseudomonadota > Gammaproteobacteria > Enterobacterales > Enterobacteriaceae > Serratia_B > Serratia_B rubidaea. The sequence continues at coordinate 2,242,183 of LR590463.1, forward strand.
TGCTGCAGCAGGCGCAACAGGCGCAGCAGCGGCTGGCGGAACTGCGGGATACGCTGGTGGGGGAGCTGCGCATCGCCACCACCGTCGGCATCGGCGGCGGGCCGCTGGCCGAGGCGTTGGCGCCGCTGCTGCAGGCGCATCCGCAGCTGACGCTGCGGGTGCTGGCGGATGACCGGGTGGTGGACATGATTGAGCAGCGGGTGGATATTTCGCTGCGGGTCAACCGGCAGCTGGCGGACACCTCGATGATCGCGCACGCCCTGAGCGAATGGCCGATGGTGCTGTGCGCCGCGCCGCGCTACCTGAGCCAGCACGGCGTGCCGGAAACGCCGCAGGCGCTGCAGCATCACCGCTGGATCAGCGGTAATAACGCCGGATTTCCGCTGGATCTGCATCATGCGTCGGGGGAGGTGTTCAAACTGCGGCAGGCGCAGGGGCAGATCGTCAGCGACAGCATGCACGTGATGCGCGCCTTTACCCGGATGGGGTTGGGCATCTCCGGCCAGCCGCTGTATGAGATCGGCGATGAGCTGCGGCGCGGCGAGCTGATTGCGCTGCTGCCCGCCTGGCGGCCGACGCCATTGCGGCTGCATGCGCTGACGCTGGAGCGCGCCATGCCGGAGAAAACCCGCCAGGCGCTGCGCTATTTACGCGATTATTTTCGCCGTCTGGCGGAAAAGTCGCTTGCCATCAACGGCGATGACGTCTTCAATTAAGGGACGAGTCAGGAGGTGGTGTGCCGCAGCAACTTGAGTTCTTCGACATTCCCAGCCCGTGCCGCGGCATCTGTCAGGCCGATGAGCGCGGATACTGCCGTGGCTGCCTGCGCAGCCGCGAGGAGCGTTTCGGCTGGATGAACATGAGCGACGCGCAAAAGCGCGAGGTGCTGCGCCTGTGCCGCCAGCGTCTGCTGCGCCTGCAGCGCGCCAATAAGGCGGCGGAAGAGCACGATCCCGACCAGCCTTCGCTGTTCTAAGCCTCATTCCCACGAATTTTCCGATCCTGCGCACGGGCCGCCGCGCGCGGCGTTTCCCTGCGTCGCCGGCTTGTGTATGCTGGAGAAAACACCGTTATGAGGTCTGAACATGGGTCATCGTATTCATATTGCGCCGCAGGGGCCGGAATTTTCCCGCATGGTCTGCGGCTACTGGCGGCTGATGGAGTGGGACATGTCACCGCAGCAGCTGCTGGGGTTTATTGAGCAGCACCTGGAACTGGGGATCACCACCGTCGATCACGCGGATATCTATGGCGGCTATGCGTGCGAGCAGGCGTTCGGCGATGCGCTGCGGCTGCGGCCGGCGCTGCGTCAGCGGCTGGAGCTGGTCAGTAAATGCGGCATCGCCACCACCGCCAAACCGGGCAACCCGATCGGCCACTATATCACCGACCGTGACCATATCGTCAGCAGCGCCGAGCAGTCGCTGCACAAGCTGCATACCGATTATCTCGATCTGCTGCTGATTCACCGCCCCGATCCGCTGATGGAGGCCGACGAGGTGGCCGAGGCCTTCGTCGAGCTGCATAAAAGCGGCAAGGTGCGCCACTTCGGCGTGTCCAACTTTACCCCGTCGCAGTTTACGCTGCTGCAGTCCCGCCTGCCGTTTTCACTGGTCACCAATCAGGTTGAGATTTCACCGCTGCACCAGCCGGCGCTGCTGGACGGTACGCTCGATCAGTGCCAGCAGTTGCGCATCAGGCCGATGGCCTGGTCCTGCCTGGGAGGCGGGCGGTTGTTCAGCGGCGCGGAGTGCCAGCCGCTGCGTGACGAACTGCAGCGCGTGGCGCAGGAGACCGGCGCCGAGACGATTGAACAGGTGGTCTACGCCTGGGTGATGCGCCTGCCGTCCGCGCCGCTGCCGATTATCGGCTCGGGCAAAATTGAACGGGTTAAATCGGCGCTGGGGGCGCTGCAGCTGACGCTGAGCCGCGAGCAGTGGTTCCGCATCCGCAAGGCGGCGCTGGGGTACGACGTTCCCTGACGGCGTGCGCCGGCCGCTGCCGGCCGGCGCGTTAATCAGGCCACAATCAGCTGGCCGTCCTGCAGCGACTGCTGGCTGACGCCGACCAGCGTGACGCTGTTGTCACCCAGCCCGATGGTCAGGTTGTTATCCGCTTGGTGATACTCGACCTGACTGCCGGCGCCGATAAACACCAGTTTGTCGCTCGCCTGCCATCCTTCCAACCGATCGTGGCCGAAGCTGCCGCTGAACAGAAACGTATTGTTGCCGCCGCCGGCCTGCAGCTGGTCGTTGCCGGCGCCGCCGACAAACGTATGGCCGCCGAACTGGCCGTTCAGCGTATCGTCGCCCGCCAGTCCGAACAGCCAGCCGCCGGCCTGCGTCGCCGTCAGGCTGTCGGCGCCGTCGCCGCCGTTGAGCGAATCGGCGTAGGCGGTCAGCCCGGACGCCGAAAGCAGACCATCCGCGGTGACCTGATGGTCAACGTTTTTATTCAGCACGATCAGCTGCGACTCTTTACTGCGCAGCGTGGCGATATTCTCGGCGAGGGTAATGCCGCCGTCGGCGTCGCGCAGATACAGGTTGACGCCGTCGTACGCCACCTCACGCTGCTGCAGCGATTGCTCAATGTCCAGCGTATTGCTGCCGTCGCCGCCGAGGATCCAGTTATAGCCGCCGCCGTCGCGGAAGGTGTCATCACCGGCGCGTCCCTCGAGGTAGTCGTTGCCCTGGCCGCCCTTAATCAAATCGTTACCGTCGCTGCCGATGATAAACGTCGGCCCGCTGTGGGTCTCGGCATTGCGGTTGAGATCTGTCACCCAGGTGTCGCCGCGGGTAACGTCGGACAGGTTGGAGACGATCACCGTCGAGTTCTGCTCGGTAAGGGCGTAAAACGCCGAGTCCAGCACCCGCGTCAGGCCATCCTGATAGGCGCTGGGCAGGTGCGACAGCCAGGTGGGAATATTCAGGATGGAAAACGGCAGCGCATTCCAGACGGTGGAGGCGTAGTGATCGTTAAAGTTGACGATATTATTGGTGGCGTGCTCTTTCACGCCGTCATGCACCCCCAGCGAACCGGCGGTCATCGTGCTGCCGTCGAGGGCGCGGAACACCGGATCGTTTTCGTAACCGATATTCAGCACCCGATCGTCCCCCTGATGCTGGGTGGGCGAGGCGAACGCCACATAGTTGGCGTGCGAGTAAAAACCACCCCAGTGCGCGTCGCTCATGCTGGCCATGCTGTTGACGGCCATGCCGCCCAGGCTGTGGCCGCTGACCACCACGTCTTCACCGCTCAGGCCGTTTTGTTGCGCAAAACGCGCCACGTCCCCCAGCAGGGTATTAAAGGCGTTGAGCGCATAGTGGTCGGCATAGCCCGCCGGGCCGAAGCCGGCCAGCAGATCGTTAATCACATCGCCGATGCTGTCACTGATGATCGACTCGCGCGGCCCGCTGGTGCCGCGAAAGGCGATGCCAATCTCGGTCAGCCTGCCGGCGTCGTCATATTTCGCCAGCACCTCCGCCTGCGCCGTTTCGTAGCCCTTGCTTTCGCCGAAATAGGTGCCGCGGTCGTCGGTTTTTCCCTGGTAGCCCAGCTGCTGCGCACTGACCCGCGTCCAGCCGGCGGCGGTGACCGCCTCCAGCGCGGCTTTTTCCGCATCCGGGTTCCAGGGAATGCCGGGCAGCGCGCCCTGCGAGTCGGTACTGCCGAGGATGCCGCCGACCAGGGTCAGCGGCAGTCCCAGGCCATAGCCGTTATGCTGGTAGCCGACGGCGAAACCGTTGTCGATGTTATGGTATGCATAGTGGGAGATCGCCATCGCGTCGGCGAACAGCGTTTTAGACGCCGCAGCGTCCGTCTCACGGTAATCAAAAATGCCCATAGCCAGTTCCTTTTGATGCCGGTTGCCGTTATGTTGGTGATTCGTATGATGATCTTCGGCAGCCGGGGTGTAGGTTAAACAGGGTAAGCCGAATGACAACTGGTCAGATGACAGACCACAAGCGGTAAAAAAGTATTAGCACAGATGGATAATTATGCGAGCCGGACAGGCAATATTGTGCACCCGCCGGGTGTGGTGATGCCTGTTTGTTGTACCCTAAATAATTCGAGTTGCAGGAAGGCGGCAAGGGAAGGAATCCCGATGAGCTTACACCGGTAAGTGATTCGGGTGACTGAGCGCCGGCAACGCACCTGCAGCTTGAAGTATGACGGGTAGTTACCCTAAATAATTCGAGTTGCAGGAAGGCGGCAAGGGAAGGAATCCCGATAAGCTTACACCGGTAAGTGATTCGGGTGACTGAGCGCCGGCAACGCACCTGCAACTTGAAGTATGACGGGTATATACTCAAGGTTCGATAACGGACATGAATGGAGAGGTTGATTTATGAAACATTTCTGGTGTGCGGCAATCGGTCTGCTGGCCTGCGGCGTCGCCCAGGCGGCAACGGAAGAGGTGGAGATACATTTGGTGACCGCGCAGGGCATCGGTCAGGATATTGGCAAGATCGCCATCAGCGAAACGCCGTACGGGCTGCAGTTCACGCCGCAGCTAAAAGCGTTGCCTGCCGGCATTCACGGTTTTCACGTACATGAAAACGGCAGCTGCGAACCGGCGATGAAAGAGGGCAAGGCGGTGGCGGCACTGGCGGCCGGCGGCCACTTTGACCCGCAGAAAACCGGCAAACACCTGGGGCCGTATGCTGATGGCCACCTGGGGGACTTGCCGGCCATCTACGTGGCCGAGGACGGCACCGCCAGCTACCCGGTGCTGGCGCCGCGGCTGAAAAAAATCAGCGAGATTGAAGGCAAGGCGCTGATGGTGCACGTCGGCGGCGATAACCATGCCGACCAGCCGAAACCGCTGGGCGGCGGCGGCGATCGCTTCGCCTGCGGGGTGATTAAATAACCACGCGTCAGGACGGGGTCGCCGTGACGGTGGCTCCGTCGTCCTGCGGCGGGGCGATCGCCTGTCGCAGCTGCTGCAGCGAACAGTACAGCCGCCACACCAGCCCGGCCAGTTCCCGCGCCGCCGGCTCATGATGCTGCGCCAGCGCATCGCTGATCCGCTGTAACTCCTGCAGCGTTGTATCCAGCGAACGGTGCTGGACGCCTTTCTCCGTCATAATGCCGCGCAGGCAGTGAATACAGCGATCGCGCACCGCCGCGAGCGGGTCGGAGCGCGTCTGCCAGTCGCGCAGTTGCCAGACGATATGGCTGCAGTTGAGCAGCACCACGCCCCAGCGCAGCAGCCAGGTGCGCGCTTCCTGATCCTGGCTCTGATTCAGCTGGCTGATGCGGTGGTAAATCAGCGATTCAAACCGGCTCTGACGCAGCTGCGGCTTACTGCTCAGCTGGTCGATAAAGTCGCGCCGCAGGGCGCGAATAATGCGTCGGCTTTTGCGCTTGTCCGAGCTGGGGCGCAGGATCTGAAAGGCCAGCCCGGCCAGCAGCACCCCGACGATCTTGCCGATATTGTCATTGAGGAACGACTGATAGTCGTAGCTCGGCGGGTTGGTGATAGTGAGAAAAGAGCCCATAAAAACGATCAGCTGTCCCCACAGCGCCGCGTAGGGCGGGTGCTGCAGTTTGAGCATCTGCATGGTGACCAGCACCGGGAACAGAAAGGCGCAGAACAGCCAGAAATCGTCGATCTGCACCATCAGGCCGAACTTCACCACAAAACAGCCGACGGACAGTAGAATCAGCGCCTTTAACAGCGTGGTGATGCTTTTGATCGGCGACGGCGTGGCGGAGTAGAGCACGCAGCTGATGGCGGTCAGCGTCAGCGCGGCGCTGCCGGCCTCCCACTGGGTGTTAATCCAGTAGGCGCAGCCGATCACGATGCTTAAAAAGGTGCGCACCCCGTTGTAGGCCGCCTCATAGCTGTCGGTATGGCGCGCCAGCGCGCTGACCGCCGGAGGCTGCATGCTGCTGACCGGCGTGGCGCTTTCCAGCTGCAGCAGCCAGCGGTTGGCCTGCAGATACAGCCAGCAGAAGTTGCGCAACCGCAGGAAGAAGGCGCGGTGGCGGTAGTCCGCCTCGTCCCGCGGTGCGATCTGCTGCAGGATTTTCGCCAGCCGGTATTTGTCGGTATGCGCATCGCGCAGCTCTTCCAGCAGCTGCGCCAGCACCGGCGCCAGGTTGGCCGGCGGATCCGGCCAGTTGAGCAGCATGCGCCGCAGGCTGGAGATGACGCTGGTCAGGCGCAGCTGCAGGTGCAGCATATAGTTGAGCAGATGGTTTTGCCGGCGCAGCCGGTAGTGGCTCCAGAACGCCTGAATCCGCAGCAGGTTCATGGTGAGGATCTGGCTGATGACCCCTTCGTGCGAGGTGCGGATCTGCGGCGTAATCTCCGGACGCCACAGCATGTCGGCGTGCTCCAGCAGGCGCAGATGCATGCGGCGCAGCGAGGTCAGCAGCGTTGCGCCGTCGGAGGTGCTGGGCAGGATCATCATCATCAGCGCGCCGCACAGGATACCGGTAATCACCTCGCAGACGCGCGCCTGGGCGAGGTCGAAGATATCCAGCGTATCCGTCATGTTGACGGTACTGAAGGCGATAATGGCGGCGGTGTAGCCCGACAGGGCGAAGGCATAGGAGACATTATTCTGGTAGTGGTTGGAAATATAGGTGCACAGCCCGATCCAGGCGGCGATAAACAGCGTGAACAGCCAGGGGTCATTCAGGCAGTGGCCGGCGATGGCGACCGACGCCGCGGCGCCGACCAGGCTGCCGATAATCCGACCGATGCTTTTGCTGATAACGCCGCCCACCGTGGGGAAGCTGACTACCGCCGCCGAGGTCAGCGCCCAGTAGGGTTCGTCGAGGTCGAGGGCGAACGCCACCCAGAGCGCCAGACACATCGCCAGCGAATTACGCAGCGCGTAGCGCCACTGGCCGCCGGTAGCGCGGCCCCAGGGCGTACGTTTCCACTCCAGAAACGGCAGGTTCATTGATTAAGCCTACTGATGTATCGAAATGGTGCAGGTGGTGCCGGCCACCAGCGTCAGATCGGCGGGCACATCGCGCAATTTTATCCGCACCGGTACGCGTTGCGCCAAACGCACCCAGGGGACATTGGGTTTAACATCCATTAATAAATCGCCGCCGTTTTCGACGCTTTGGTCATAAATAGCGCGACCGATGCTCTCGACCTCACCCTGTAAAGGCACATTGCCGTTATATAAAACGATGTCCGCTTTGTTTCCCTCTTTAATATGCTTGAGCTTGGTTTCTTCGAAATAGCCGAGCACATAAAAGGAGTGCACATCGACCAACGCCACCAGCGGGGAGCCGGCGCTGGCATAGTTACCCACCCGCGCCTGCAAATTAGTGATATAGCCATCGGTCGGCGCATAAATTTGCGTTTTACTTAAATTCCATTTTGCCTGTTCAAGATTTGCCTGCGCCGCTTTATACGCCGCTTTCATTGCCTGGGCGGTTAAATTTGCAGCGTCTAACGACTCACTGGAAATAACGTCGCGCGGCAGTCCACGCCGGCGCGCGGCTTCATGCTCGGCCTTCGCCAGGTCAGACTGCGCCTTGGCAAGCGCCGCGTCGGCATGCGCCAGCGCGATGCGGTAAGGCTCGGCATCCAGGCTGAAAATCAGGCTGCCGGCGGAAACATATTGGTTATCGTGTACGGTTATTTGGGTCAGCCGGCCTGAGACTTCCGGTGTGATATTGACCAGTTCCGCGCGCACTTTGCCGTCGCGGGTCCAGGGAGACTGCATATAATAATTCCACAGCCACCAGCCGGCGCAAATGGCGACGGCGCAGACAATCACCGTGGAAAAATATTTTAATGTTTTATACTTCATCGGTTACCAACTCGCTAAGATCCACAAAGAGCCGCTGACGGCAATGATGAAAATGGATAAATCCATTAACATCGGATGCCAGATTTCGCCGGAATAGAGCCAGTTGCGCAGCAGGCGATGCGCCAGCAGCCAAAAAACCAGGCCCAGTAAGAATGCTTTAAACATGGGGGGGAAATAAAGCGATGCGCCCAATACCAAATCGGGCAGCGGTGCGCTCGAATGTAACCATGGGGTAATCAATTTAACTATTCCTACGTGCAAATGTGTAATATATTCGAATATTTGGTAACCAAATGCTGCTAAGTTTACTGGCGAATTTGAGAATATCCATTATATACATTTGTATTTTTAATGTGATTTACCCAAAATAGAGTATCATCTGGGAGATTAATATTAGCATGCTAATTATAAGGAGGGGTAAGTGGAATCAACGTTAGGTTCGGATTTAGCACGATTGGTTCGTGTTTGGCGCGCGCTCATCGATCATCGGCTAAAACCGCTGGAGCTCACTCAGACGCATTGGGTAACGCTGCACAATATCAGTCGGCTGCCGCCGGAGCAGTCGCAGATTCAGCTGGCTAAGGCGATTGGCATTGAGCAACCTTCACTGGTGCGTACGCTGGACCAGCTGGAAGAGAAGGGGCTGATCACGCGGCATATCTGCGCCAACGATCGGCGGGCGAAGCGTATTAAACTGACCGAGGCCGCAGCGCCGATTATTCGTGAGGTGGACAGCGTTATCAGTTCGACGCGCGGCGAAATCCTGAGCGGCATCACGCCGGAAGAGGTGCAGCTGTTGGTGACGCTGATTAGTAAACTTGAGCAGAACATTACCGATTTACAGAATAAACAATAATTTTTAAAGCATTGCACGATTACATTTACAGCAGCAAAAAATAAAACCGGAGGCCAGGGCCTCCGGTTTTACGTTGGAAAACGGTGCGTTTACAGCGGGGAAACGGTAACCGTGTTGCCGGAACGCGCCATGCGCACGCGCTGGCCCGGGCTGAACTTGGTGGCGCCCGCTTTTTGCACCACGACAATGTTGTCGCCTTTGGTGTCCGGACGGATTTCCAGCTCGACGCCGGCGGTGCGGCCGGCAACTTCGCCGATCTGATCGCCGGCCACGCCGCCGGCAACCGCGCCCGCTGCGGTGGCCAGGCTGCGGCCGGTGCCGCCGCCGATGGTGTTGCCCAGGAAGCCGCCAATCACCGCGCCGCCGATGGTGCCGAGCATGTTAGAACCGCCTTCGCCCTGGATTTTCACCGGACGCACGGAAACCAGCGTGCCGTAGCTGGCCTGCTGCACCTGCTTCGCCTGCGCCGACGTATAAACATCGCCAGACATGGAATCATTGGCACAGCCGGCCAGCGTCAGCCCGGCAAGAGCAACAACGATAAGACGTTTGATCATATAAAACTCCTGATTTTAGTATTCCATAACCTGGCCATCCCAGGCGAGATTCGGTGAAAGATAGACAAAGTATGGTCCAAAGCTGCGTAAATGCCTATACCCGCCATACTTCAGGCTGCCGGCGTGTTGGCTGCACTCCGCCACCTTGAGCAAGCTCATCGGGATTCCTTCCCTGGCCGCCTTCCTGCAACTCGAATGACTTTGGCGGATAAGGCCGCGCAGCGCCACTCTTTATCGCTCCTTCCAGCATAATCGTACACCGCTCAACCAATAATAAACGGTGGTTTAAATTTATCACACATTCCCCGTGACGCTTGGGGGGAAACATGCGCCCGGCGCGCGTTAAAAATAAACGTTTTCTCTCACAATCGCAAAAAAGGCATCCTAATTCATGGCGTTAATAGTTTAATTCTGGTTTATTTATCTGAGTGACAACGATTAGGCATACCCGTGATGGGTAAAGGATAGGTTTATGAAGTCAGGCCGCTATATCGGCGTGATGTCCGGCACCAGTCTGGACGGAGTGGACGTGGTGCTGGCGCCATTGATGAACGTATGGTGGCGCAGCAGGCCAGCTATAGCCATCCGCTGCCGATTGCGCTCAAGCATGAGATCCTCGGCATGTGCCAGGGCCAGCCAACCACGGTGTCCGCCGTCGGGCAACTGGACGCCCGGCTGGGCACGCTGTTCGGCGAAGCGGTGCTGGGGCTGCTGGCGCAGACCGGCGTGCCGGCGCATGAGATCACCGCCATCGGCTGCCACGGGCAGACCATCTGGCACGAGCCGGAAGGGGAAACGCGCTTTTCGATGCAGCTGGGCGACAATAACCGCATCGCTGCGCTGACCAACATTACCACCGTCGGCGATTTCCGCCGCCGCGATATGGCCTACGGCGGACAGGGCGCGCCGCTGGTGCCGGCGTTTCATCAGGCGCTGCTGTCGCACCCGTCGGAGCGGCGCATGGTGCTGAATATCGGCGGCATCGCCAATTTGTCCATGCTGCTGCCGGGCATGCCGGTGCGTGGTTTTGACACCGGGCCGGGCAATATGCTGATGGACGCCTGGATATGGCGCCATCGCCAACAGCCGTATGACCAGGATGCGGTCTGGGCAATGAGCGGGCGGGTCTGCCTGCCGCTGCTGCAGCAGATGTTGGCGGATCCCTATTTTGCGCTGCCGGCGCCGAAGAGCACCGGCCGGGAGTACTTCAATATCGGCTGGCTGGAGCAGCAGCTGGCGCAGTTGCCGGGCATCGGCGCGGCGGACGTGATGGCCACGCTGGTGGAGCTGACCGCCGTCACCATCTGCGAGCAGGTGATGCTGGCCGGCGGCAGCGAGCGGCTGCTGGTGTGCGGTGGCGGGGCGCGCAACCCGCTGCTGATGGCGCGCATGGCGGCGCTGCTGCCCGGCACCGAGGTCAGCACCACCGACAGCTTCGGCATCAGCGGCGACGATATGGAGGCGCTGGCGTTCGCCTGGCTGGCGTTCCGCACCCTGTCCGGCCAGCCGGGTAACCTGCCGTCGGTGACCGGCGCCAGCCGCGAAACGCTGCTCGGTGGGATTTATCCGGTTTTCCCGTCGCACCCGCGCACGCTCTGTTAGGATAAAAACGATCGCCTGACTATTAAGGAATAACCCGATGAAAAAATATCTTCTTGCCGGCCTGGCGCTGGCGCTCGGCGGGTGCAGCTATTTCCTGCCGCAGCAGAGTCAGGTGCTGCACTATCAGTGCGGCACCACGCCGCTGACCGTGGCGCTTAACGGTGAGGACAGCACGGTCAACCTGCTGCTGGACGGCCAGCAACTGACGCTGAAGCAGCAGCTGGCCGCCTCCGGCGCCAAATACGGCGACGGCAAATATACCTTTTGGTCCAAAGGGCAGAGCGCATTCGTCGAACGCGACGATAAAGTGATTATGAGCGACTGTACGCTGGTGAACTGACACGGCGCCCGGCGTGCGGTAAAGATTGAGATTATGGCGCGTCGGGCGCAGAATAACCCCACCTATTTTTCGGTTGGTTGATACACCAGATGTCTGATAACTCTCAGTTTGATGTCGCGGACCTGCGCCGCGAATATACCCGCGGCGGCCTGCGTCGTCAGGATCTTACGGCGAACCCTCTGGATCTGTTTGAACGCTGGCTGCAGCAGGCCTGCGAAGCGCGCTTGGCCGATCCGACCGCCATGTGTGTGGCGACGGTGGATGAACAGGGGCAGCCGTATCAGCGCATCGTTCTGCTCAAGCACTACGACGACAAAGGGCTGGTGTTCTATACCAACCTTGGCAGCCGCAAGGCGCAGCAGCTGGCGCATAACCCGAAAATCAGCCTGCATTTCCCCTGGCATATGCTGGACCGGCAGGTCAGCTTCCTCGGCACGGCGGAGCGCCTGTCGACGCTGGAGGTGATGAAATACTTCAGCAGCCGGCCGAAGGACAGCCAGATTGGCGCCTGGGTATCGCAGCAGTCGACGCGTATTTCGGCGCGCGGCGTGCTGGAGAGCAAATTCCTCGAGCTGAAGCAGAAATTCCAGTCCTGCGAGGTGCCGCTGCCCAGCTTCTGGGGCGGTTTCCGCGTCAGGTTCGACTCCGTTGAGTTCTGGCAGGGCGGTGAACACCGTTTACATGACCGTTTCCTGTACCAGCGTGACGGGAATGACTGGAAAATTGACCGACTGGCGCCCTGACGGGCAGAAAATACCGTTAAGCGCTGGCAGAGTTGAGGCCGGCGCTTTATTCTATGCGCTTCATTCCGATTTTATTATTCCGCCAGCGGGCGGAAGGCCGTGTACCGGCAAAGGTGCATTCGTTTATACATGGAGAAATTGATGGCTAGCATCAACCTGATTCAACAATTGCAAGAGCGGGCCTGGTGGCCCAGGTGACGGACGAGGTAGCGTTAGCAGAGCGACTGGCGCAAGGGCCAATTGCGCTGTATTGCGGCTTCGATCCGACCGCTGACAGCTTGCATTTGGGCCATCTGGTGCCGCTGCTGTGCCTGAAGCGTTTCCAACTCGCCGGCCACAAGCCGGTGGCGCTGGTGGGCGGGGCGACCGGCCTGATCGGCGATCCCAGCTTCAAGGCGGCGGAACGCAAGCTGAACACCACGGAAACCGTTAACGAGTGGGTGGAGAAGATCCGCAAACAGGTGTCGCCGTTCCTCGATTTCGACTGCGGCGACAACAGCGCCATCGCCGCCAACAACTATGACTGGTTCGGCGATATGAACGTGCTGACCTTCCTGCGCGATATCGGCAAACACTTCTCCGTTAACCAGATGATCAACAAAGAAGCGGTGAAGCAGCGCCTGAACCGTGACGACGTCGGCATCTCCTTTACCGAGTTCTCCTACAACCTGCTGCAGGGCTACGACTTTGCCGAGCTGCACCGCCGTCATCAGGTGGTGCTGCAGATTGGCGGTTCCGACCAGTGGGGCAACATCACCTCCGGCATCGACCTGACCCGCCGCATGCACCAGCAGCAGGCGTTCGGTCTGACCGTGCCGCTGATCACCAAGGCGGACGGCACCAAGTTCGGCAAGACCGAAGGCGGCGCGGTATGGCTGGCGCCGGAAAAAACCAGCCCGTACAAGTTCTACCAGTTCTGGATCAACACCGCCGATGCGGACGTGTACCGCTTCCTGAAGTTCTTCACCTTTATCAGCCTGGAAGATATCAACGCGCTGGAGGAAGAGGATCGCAACAGCGGCAAGGCGCCGCGCGCCCAGTACGTGCTGGCGGAAGAAGTCACCCGTATGGTGCATGGCGAAGAGGGGCTGGCGGCGGCGCAGCGTATTACCCAGAGCCTGTTCTCCGGCGCGCTGCATGAGATGACCGAAGCCGACTTCGCACAGCTGGCGCAGGACGGCATGCCGTCGGTCAAACTGGACAAAGACGCCGATCTGCAGCAGGCGCTGGTTAACGCCGAGCTGGTGCCGTCACGCGGCCAGGCGCGCACCATGATCGGCTCCAACGCGGTAAGCGTGAACGGCGAGAAGCAGTCCAACGCGGAATACGTCTTCAGCGATGACGACCGCCTGTTCGGCCGCTATACGCTGCTGCGTCGCGGTAAAAAACATTACTGCCTGGTTGAGTGGCAGTAACCGCAATTAACAGAAAGGGGCCCGCAGCGGGCCCCTTTGTCATTACCCGGCCGGAACGGCACGCCCCCGGCCTTTGAGATTTGCGCACGCCAATGAAAAACATTCTTTCCATCCAATCACACGTGGTGTTCGGTCATGCCGGCAACAGCGCCGCGGAGTTCCCCATGCGCCGCATGGGCGTTAACGTCTGGCCGCTGAATACCGTGCAGTTCTCCAACCATACGCAGTACGGCCGCTGGACCGGCTGCGTGATGCCCGCCAGCCACCTGAGCGAGATCGCCCAGGGCATCGCGGATATCGACCAGCTGCAGCGCTGCGACGCGGTGCTGAGCGGCTATATCGGCTCCCCCGAGCAGGGCGGCCATATTCTGGATATCGTGCGTCAGGTGAAACAGGCGAATCCCGATGCCTGGTATTTCTGCGATCCGGTGATGGGCCACCCGGAGAAGGGCTGCATCGTGGCGCCGGGCGTGGCGGAGTTTCTGTGTCAGCAGGCGCTGCCGTGCAGCGATATGGTGGCGCCGAACGTGCTGGAGCTGGAGCAGCTCAGCCAGCGTGAGGTAGCCTCCGTCGAACAGGCGGTTGACGCCGCGCGCGTGCTGATTGCACGCGGACCGAAAGTGGTGCTGGTGAAGCACCTGAGCCGCGCCGGCTATCGCCGCGACGCGTTTGAGATGCTGCTGGTGACGGCGGATGAGGCCTGGCATATCAGCCGGCCGCTGGTGGATTTCGGCAGCCGTCAGCCGGTGGGCGTGGGCGATTTGACCAGCGGCCTGCTGCTGGTGGATCTGCTGCAGGGTAAGGCGCTGGATCAGGCGCTGGAGCACGTGACGGCGGCGGTGTATGAGGTGATGCTGATCACCAAGGAGATGGGCGAGTATGAACTGCAGGTGGTCGCCGCGCAGGATTATATCGTCAACCCGCGCTGCTATTTTGCGGCGGTGAAGCTCGGGGAATAAGACTTTCCCCGCCGCGACGGCGGGGAAGACCAACGCTTACTGCAACCCTTCGGCATTCAGCGCGGCGGCCACCGCCGGACGCGCCGCCACCCGTTTCATATAGCCGGCCAGGTTTGGATAGCGCTGCAGATCGAACTGCAGCGCCACCGCCCAGCGCAGTACGGTAAACAGGTAGGCGTCCGCGACGCTGAAGCGGCTGCCCAGCAGGTAGTGCCGCTGCGCCAGCGTGTCGTCAAGATAGCGGAAATGCTGCTCCAGTTTGGCGCGCGCAATCGCCAGATACTCTTCCGGCGTTTTCGGATTAAACAGCGGGCTAAAGCCCTTGTGCAGATCGGAGGCGACAAAGTTCAGCCATTCAATCGCGTGGTAGCGCGACAGCGTGCCCGCCGGCGGGATCAGCTGACGGTCGGGCACCCGATCCGCCAGATACTGCACTATCGCCACGCCTTCGGTCAGCAGGCTGCCGTCGTCCAGCAGCAGCGCCGGAACCTGTCCTTTGGGGTTAATCGTCAGATAGTCGGCGCCGCTCTCGGTGGTTTTATTGGCCAGATCGACTTTTTCCGCGGTGAAATCCAGCCCCGCCTCGCGCAGCACGATATGCGGGGACAGGGAACAGGCGCCGGCTTTATAGAACAGTTTCATCGTTGACTCCTTGATAAGGATGAAAGGCGTGCATGCCTAACTCTCTATCCTAGCGTCGCCGCGATGAAATTGCCGCGCTTCAGCTAACAAATTTCGCTGACAGCCTCGCCCTGCGGCTGCAGCTGCGCCAGCGTGACGGCGAGCTGCTGCTGCAGCGCCTGCGGCGCGGTCTGCATCGGCGCGCGCAGCTCGTTGCGCAACAGCCCTTGCTGCGCCAGCGCCGCTTTGACCGGCGCCGGGTTGGCGAAGCTGAACATCTGGCGGATCATCGGCAGCAGCGCATAGAAGTTGGCGCGCGCGGCGGGCAGATCGCCGTCGGCGACCTGTTGCACCAGCTGTACAAAGCGTTCCGGATACAGGTGCGCCGAGGCCGAGATCGCCCCGGTGCCGCCCAGACACAGCGTGGAGAGGATCAGGTTGTCCTCGCCGGTCAGCACGTCAATCTCGCCGTCATCGATCAGCGCCATGGTGACGTCCGGATTACCGCCGCACTCCTTGATGGCTTTCACCTGCGGATGGCGGGCAATCTGGCGCAAGGTATCCAGCTCCAGCGTCACGCCGGTGCGGTAAGGCACGTTGTACAGGATCACCGGTACGCGCGAGGCGTCGCCAGCGTGGTGAAGTACTCAACCAGCCCGCACTGCGACGGACGGATGTAATAGGGGGCGGGCACCAGCACGCCGGCGATATCGCGCTGTTGAATCGCCTGCTGCATCTGCAGGGTGGCGGTCATATTGTTGCCGGCCAGCCCCATCACCACCTGGTGCGCCGGCGCGACGGTAAGCACCGCGTCCAGCACCGCCAGCTGTTCCTCTTTATCGAGCGCGGCGGCTTCGCCGGTGGTGCCGCATACCACCAGCCCGTCAACGCCGGCGGCCAGCAGATGCTGCGCCAGGCGTTTTAACGCGGGAAAGTCGACGCTGTGTTGATTAAACGGGGTGACTAACGCTACCCAAATACCGGAAAAAGAGGCCATAAAAATTCCTTCTGAGTGACCGTTCAGAGAAGCCGGGTGGGCAAGCGGCGCATCGTCCTGTCAGCGCATTCTGTCTCTACGGCAGGGCGCGTTGCAGCGGCATGAGGGCGTTCTCATCGCGGGATAATAGGTGGTGATGATGAATATTCCCGATCGGGCTGTCAATTTATAACAGGTTGATAACATTGTTATTCATGATGGCCGCAGGCTGATGAGTTTCGCTAATAGCGCGGCGCGGGCAATAAAACCCGTATGGCGGGACGCGTTGATATATCTGCGTCGCCTGAATTTTCAATGGCGGGAAATGCCTGACCTCGAGCTTGCAGTAATTCTCAACTAGACTTGGCATTTTGGATTTCTGTCCTGGAATAACGCCAGGGTGTTATAAGGAGTGATATGGGCCTCCGTTTCCCCCCCAAATTGGTTCAGGGTGATCTGATTGCCATAACAGCGCCGTCATCTGGCGTTCGGCCGCGTTGCATCCTCGTTTGGATTTTGCGATAGCCGCGCTTAAGCAAAGAGGCTTTAGCGTTGTTGAAGGAGAGTGCCTGCGTAAGCAGTTTAAGAATAAAAGTGCGGGCAGGCGAGAGCGAGCGCAAGAGCTGATGTCTTTTTTAACGGATCCAGCGGTCAAAGCGGTGATGCCGCCGTGGGGGGGCGAACTGGCGATGGAATTGCTCGAACTATTGGATTTTAAGCTGTTGGCGAAAAACGAACCGAAATGGTTTATGGGATTTTCCGATCTGAGTACCTTACATTTCCCTTTAACGACGCTGGCCGGCTGGGCGACGTTACACGGCCCTAATCTGATGGATCTTGGCGCCAAAACTCTGGATCCGACAACGCAGGCGATCTGGCGCATTATGGAAAGCGAACGCGGAACAGTGGTTACACAGCGCTCATCAAACGCTTTTCAACTTGCTGAAAATGGATGGGGAGAAGCGACAGATAAAGGGTTTAATCTTACGCAACCGACACGATGGAAATGTCTGGATGAACAACTCACTTCTGTCAGTTTTAGAGGACGTCTGCTTGGCGGCTGTTTAGAGACAATATCACGATTAGCCGGGACAAAATTTGGCAATTTTCCGTTATTTTGTCGGCAGTATCGCGATGATGGCGTTATATTGTATTTTGAAAATGCAGAAATGGCGCCTTGTGAGTTAACCCGGACTTTATACAGCTTGCGTATACACGGCTGGTTTGACGCCGTTAGCGGTATATTGATTGGCAGAAGTGCCGCGCCGGTTGTAACGAATCCTGAACAACAAAATTATTTTGATGCTATTTGTTCCGCATTAGGCCAGCTTACCATTCCCGTTCTATATGATGTTGATATTGGGCATATGCCGCCACAGCTGTCATTAGTTAATGGCGCTGTGGCGACGGTCATGTTTACAGAGAGGGGCGGCTCGTTGCTGCAACAATGGTAAAAAAAGCCGCTGCCTGCGATGCGGTTGAAGGATCAGATATAAGGACTTGCCGTAACCCCTTTATATCGAGGCGTTGTTTAACCGTATTTTCTGGCAAACTCTTCGTCGGACTGGCACAGGTAGAGAATAAACTCAATAAAGGCGATAACGGACGGGATCAGCGTCCAGCAGAAAATCAGGTACAGGAACCCTGGCCAATTTTCCCCAGATAGAATTTATGTACGCGAATGCGCCGAGAAAGAACGCCAGCAGCGCGGCGGCAATGCGGTTTTTCTCGCCGGGCACCGATTGAGGCGCGCCGCAGTGTGGACAGCTTCTTGCCGTTTCGTGAATTTCTTTGCCGCAGCCGCGGCAAAATACCATTTTGCTCATGATTCATCCCATCTATCAAAGCCGCGCATAGCGGCGAATTACTGCGGCGAAAATGATAACTTTTTTGTGGTGGCTGCCTAGCCGGGGCGGCGGCGTCAGACGTCGTTCCGGACGCCGTATTTGCGGTCAAACTCACGCCGGTAGGCGCGCGCCTTGTTGCGATCGCGGATCCACAGATAGCCGCATACCAGCGCCACCGTGCCGGAAAACACCATATTGCGCATATCCCGGTCATAACAGTACACAGCAGGGTATCCAGTGCGGCGATCAGCGCAAACCATTTATAGACGTGGGGACTGCCGCCGCGTTGCCGCGTTCAGGCGTTTCAACTGTCTGGCTTCGTCGAGCACCGGTTTTTTCTGCATGATTGCCCTGTCTGAGATTTTTATTAGCAATAAATTAGCAGAGATTTAGCGATTACCGAACCGGTTAATCTGAGTTTTTTCTTAATGATGGCGTCGGGGGCGAGGCATCACGGGACGTCGGGAAGCGGCTTTTACTACCCGCTCACTTATTTATTCTGATAATGTGATTTTTTATTCATCGCGGAGGGCGATATGATCGTACGCACCTGGCACGGCTGTGTGCCGCTGCAACACCGGCAGGGCTTTGCCGATCATCTGGCTGTCACAGGCGTGCAGCATGCTAAGGCAACGGCTGGAAACTGTGGCGCTTTTGTCCGGCAGGAACTGCAGGGCGACTATGCGCACTTCTTTTTGGCGACGTATTGGGAATCGCTGGCGGCCATCAGGCTGTTTGCCGGCGAGAATTATCAGCAGGCGGTCACTTATCCGGATGATGAGGCATACGGTTTGATTTCAGACCCCTATGTGTTTCAGCACCGGGTGACGGAGATCGCCGCACTGTAACCACCGCGAGGAGAATGTGATGAACCATCGAACGTTACGACCGGAAGAGTTGGTGCAACAGCAGCTTGAGGCTCACAACGCGCGGGATATCGACGCTTTTCTCGCCTGCTGGGCCGAGGATGCGCAGTATTATCAACATCCTGACAAGCTGTTGGCCAGCGGCAAGGCGGAGCTGCGCGAATACCATATCGCGCTGTTTCGCGAGCCGAGCCTGTTTGCCGAGCGCGTGAAGCGGATTGTGGTCGCCAATCAAGTGGTCGATCAGCTGCGGGTAACGCGTAACTTCCCGAACGGGCGCGGCAGTATGGACGTGCTGGTGAGCTATGAGATTAGCCAGGGAAAAATCGCCCGCGCCTGGATGACCGTCGGCCCCTGCGTGGTGGACGAAGGGGCGCTGTGACGCCGTTTACAGCGCGATAACGGCTTCAATCTCAACGTTTACGTCCGCAGAAAACAGCGCGCTGACGGCCAGCAGGGAGCAGGCCGGCAGCGCGTCCGCCAGTTTCTCCGCCAGCACCGGACGCACCGCCGGCAGGTCGGCGATATCGGTCAGAAAAATCGTCAGTTTAATCAGCCCGTCAGGTCGCCGCCCTCATGGCGGGCGATGGCCTCCAACTGCTGTAAAACGGCCTGCGTCTGCCGCGCGGCAGATGCGCCCTGCGCCTCGCCGCCGAACGCCGTCAGCCCGGAAACGTACAGCAGATCGCGGTGCCGCACCGCATGCACGTACGGGCCGCCGGAACGGTCAAAAATGGGTAATTAATGCGTTTTGGTGCAGACATGGGTGATTTCTCCTTAAGGCGAAGGTAAAAAAGTCAGTACACTGGACGTTGGGGCGGCGCGTGCGTGCGCCCGCGCTTTCAGTTATCGAGATGCGAGAGGGCGATGAATCAGGCTTTTACTCCCTATCTGCAGCGCTGGGCGCTGACGCCGGACGGTAAGGCGTTTGAAACCCATAGTAGCCTATTGATGCCGGTGCGCCATCAGGGGGCGCCGGCGATGCTGAAAATTGCCCGCGAACCGGAGGAAAAATTCGGCGCGCGGCTGATGTGCTGGTGGCAGGGCGACGGCGCAGCGCAGGTGCTGGCCTGCCACGGCGACGCGCTGTTGCTGGAGCGCGCGCAGGGGACGCAGTCGCTGACCCAGCTGGTGCGCGCCGGTGATGACGAACGGGCG
Source organism: Serratia rubidaea (assembly GCA_901472405.1). Taxonomy (GTDB): domain Bacteria; phylum Pseudomonadota; class Gammaproteobacteria; order Enterobacterales; family Enterobacteriaceae; genus Serratia_B; species Serratia_B rubidaea. Next base: position 2,261,907 of record LR590463.1, read on the forward strand.
ACGGCGATCCTGTGTCAGGTGGTCGCCAGGCTGCACCGGCCGCGCGCGCAGCCGCTGCGACGCTGATCCCGCTGGATCAGTGGTTTGCTTCGCTGTGGCCGGCGGCGCAGGCGCACGGCGGCATGCTGCGGCTGAGCGCCAGCGTGGCGGCGGAGCTGCTGGCAGCCCGCGCGAGCAGGGCGTGCTGCATGGCGATATTCACCACGACAATGTGCTGGATTTCGGCGAGCGCGGCTGGCTGGCCATCGATCCCAAACGTCTGTACGGCGAGCGCGGTTTTGACTACGCTAACATCTTTTGCAATCCCAACTACGGCATCGCCACCGACCCGCAGCGCTTTCAGCGCCGGTTGAGCAGGTCTGCGCGCTGGCCGGCTTTGAGAGGCGGCGTCTGCTGCAGTGGATCCTGGCCTGGCCGGACTGTCCGCCGCCTGGTTTATGGAGGACGGCGATACGGCGGATATTGATTTCCGCGTGGCGGAACTGGCGGCAAACGCGCTGGGGCTGTCGCCGCCGGACGACTCAGGGTTCATCCTGCCAGTAATCGAGCGACGCTGAAGGCCGCTGCAGATAGCGTGCCTGATAGTCGCCGGTAAACGCCATCGCCTGATATTTACCGGAATCCGGGTATTCCACCAGTTCCGGCTGCTCGCGGGTGCTGATGGACAGGTAGGTCAGCGGCGCGTCGGAGCTGTTGATCAACTGGTGCGGATAGTCCGGCCCGGCGGGATAAAAATGGTATCGCCGGCGCTGACCGGCAGCATCTCGCCGGCGACGCGCAGGGTGCCGCAGCCTTCCAGAATGATAAACATCTCCTCCTGTCCGTAGTGGAAGTGGTAAGGGCAGGAGCGTTTTCCGGGGGCGACGGTATCGATGGAGGCGCCGAGCTTGCTGGCGGCGGTGCCGGTGCCCAGCCGTGCCGACATGCTGTCGTACAGCGGCGGCGGCTGTCGTGCCGTTTGGCGACCTGATGGTAATTGCGGATCAGTTTCTGGCGTAGCTGTGCGGCATGTTCAGACATAGATGCGTTACCTTGTCACGTTATCGCGAAATGGACGCTGTGCAGACGGGGTGCTGCCAACGTGTTGTTCTCCAGTTAAGCAGAAAACCCGCCCGGATGCGATCGCTCCCTCAGCGGCCGGCCCGCGCCGGCCACGCCAGCAGCAGATGGGCGAATACGCCGCCGGCCAGCCCCCAGAACGCCGCGCCGACGCCGAACAGCGTGACGCCGGAGGCGGTGATCAGAAAGGTAATCAGCGCCGCGTCACGCTGTCGCTCATCGTGCAGAGCGCGCTGCAGGCTGCCGCCGATGGCGCCCAGCAGCGCCAGCCCGGCGATGGTGTGGATCAGCGCCGCAGGCAGCGCACTGAGCAACAGGCCGATGATGCCGCCAAACAGCCCGGCCAGCAGGTAAAAACCGCCGGCCGCCATTGCGGCCAGATAGCGCCGTTTGGGATCCGGGTGCGCCTCCGGCCCCATGCAGATGGCGGCGGTAATCGCGGCGATGCAGACGGAAAAGCCGCCGAACGGCGCCAGCAGCAGCGCGGTCAGCGAGGTCCAGCTAATCAGCGGCGAGGTGGGCACCTGATAGCCGGCGGCGCTGAGCGTGGCAATCCCCGGCGCATTCTGCGACGCCATGGTGACGATAAAGAACGGCACGCCGATCCCCAGCAGTGCGGAAAGGCTGAACTGCGGCGCGATAAATGCCGGCGGCGCAATGGCGCCCTGCAGCGGTATCGGCGCAATTGCGCCTTGCCACGCGGCGACCGCCAGCCCGGCCAGCAGCGTCAGCACGATGGCGTAACGCGGCAGCAGACGGCGCGCCAGCAAATACGTCAGACACATCGTGCCGGCCAGCGGCAGATTGCCCTGCAGCGCGCCGAAGGCGTCCAGTCCGAAGCGCAGCAGAATGCCCGCCAGCATGGCGGCGCAGATGGCCGGCGGAATAACGCGCATCAGGCGGGCGAACAGGCCGGTAATACCGCACAGCAGCATCAGCCCGGAGGCGAAGATAAACACGCCGACGGCTTCCGGCAGCGAGGTGCCGGGCAGGCTGGTGACCAGCAGCGCCGCGCCGGGAGTTGACCAGGCGGTAAGGATGGGGGTGCGGTAATACCATGACAGCCCCAGCGAACTGATGCCCATCGCCAGCCCGAGCATGCTCAGCCAGCCGCCAATTTGCTGCGCGTCGGCGCCGGCCGCTGCGGCCGCCTGAAAGATAATCGCCGCCGAACTGGTATAGCCTACCAGTACGGCGACAAAGCCGGCGATCAACGCCGGCAGAAGTGTCCCGCTTGCCTGTTTCATCGTCTCCCCCGACGCCTGTGCGTTATAGCGCACGATCTGCGCCGAGCATAGCATTGTGCGTTATAGCGCACAAGGCGCTATAATCGGCGCAGTCACAGAAGGAGAAACCATGCAACCGATGAGCGGCCACCTGGCGCACACCCTGAAAACGCTGCGCCGCCAGCGCGGCTGGAGCCTGAGCCAGGCCGCCGAGCAAACCGGCGTCAGCAAGGCGATGCTGGGGCAAATCGAACGCGAAGAGTCCAGCCCGACGGTGGCGACGCTGTGGAAGATCGCCACCGGCTTTAACGTGGCGTTTTCCGCTTTTCTGGCGCCGTCATCGCCGCCGCCGACGGTGCAGCGTCAGGGTGCGCTGCCGGCCTTTATCCAGGAGAACGCCGCGATGCGCGTCACGCCGCTGTTCCCGTTTGACCCGCAGCTGGGTTTTGATATGTTCGCCATCGAGCTGGCGCCCGGCGCCTTCAGCGAATCGACGCCCCACGAACCGGGGGTGATTGAACATGTGGTGGTGCTGAGCGGTGAGCTGGAACTGGCGATCGAAGACCGCTGGCACCGCCTGGCGGCCGGTGAGGCGATGCGCTTTCAGGCCGACCGTCGCCATGCCTACCGCAACAGTGGCGCGCAGGTGGTGCATATTCACGATCTGATCCACTATCCGCGGGCTTAATCCCGCACGCGCGTTTTGACAGCCCGGCGACGACGGGGTAGTTTGTTGATAATTACTCTCATTTGATTGTTTAACCGTGCCGGTTATGCCGCACAGCAAAAGGAGCTTGATGGTGCCGTTCGCTAATCGACGTCAATTTCTGAAACTCGGTGCACAAACCGCAGGAGCCGTTATCGCCATGACTTCACTGCCTAACAGTATCCGCCTTGCCATGGCGGGCGAACAGCCGCCCGCTGACGATCAGCTGTGGCTGGAACCTTTGCAGGGGAGCGAAGCGCTCAGCTGGGTCAAACAGCAGAATCAGCGCACGCTGCAGCAGTTCGCCCAGGGCCGCGCTTTTCCGCAGCTGGAAAAGCAGGTGCTGGACATTCTGAATAAAGAGACGCAGATCCCCTGGGTCCGTAAATATGGCGACTATTACTACAACTTCTGGCAGGACCAGAAAAACCCGCGCGGTCTGCTGCGCCGCGCCACGCTGGATGAGTACCGCAAGCCGCAGCCGGCCTGGGAAACGGTGCTGGATATCGACGCGCTGGGCAAAGCGGAAGGGAAAGAGTGGGTGTATCACGGTTCACAGCCGCTGGCGCCCGAATACCGCTACTGCCTGATTAACCTGTCGCCGGACGGCGGCGATGCGGTGGAAGTGCGCGAGTTCGATTTACACGACAAACGCTTTGTCGAACAGGGCTTCCGTCTGCCGACGGCGAAAAGCGTGGTGTCCTGGGCCAGCGCTGACGAACTGTTTGTCGCCACCGATTTCGGCAGCGGTTCGCTGACCCATTCCGGCTACCCGCGCACGGTGAAGCGCTGGCGGCGCGGTACGCCGTTGGAGAGCGCAGAAACGCTGTATCAGGCGCAGCCGGAGGATATGCGCGCCTATGCGTATCACGACGATACGCCCGGTTTTGAGCGCGACTATATCGTGCGCATGATCGACTTCTACCGGCAGGAAACCTTCTTGCTGCATGCCAATGGCGAGCAGCAGCGTATTGAGGCGCCGTCTGATGCGGAGATCAACAGCCACCGCGACTGGCTGCTGATTAAGCCGAGAAGTGACTGGCAGTTGGAGGGGCGGACTTATCCGGCCGGCGCGCTGCTGGCGGCCAAATTCGACGACTATCTGGCCGGCCGGCGTCGGCTGGAGGTGCTGTTTACCCCCAGCGCCAACCAGGCGTTGAGCGGTTATAGTTCGACGCGCGATCACCTGATCGTCGGCATCATGCAGGATGTGGCCAACCGTCTGGAGGTGCTGACGCCGCAGGGCGAGCGCTGGCAGTCGCGCCCGCTGGGCGTACCGGTTGAGCTGAGCACCGTCGCCGCCGGCGGCATTGACGATAAGACCAATGATTATTTTCTGACGGTCAGCGGATTCCTGCAGCCGACGTCGCTGTATCTGGGCAGTCTGGACGAGGAGGGCGAACCGGAACTGCTGAAGCAGGCGCCGCAGGACTTCGCCGCCGAGGATTATCAGGTCAGCCAGCATTTTGCCACGTCGCAGGACGGCACGCGGGTGCCTTATTTCCAGGTGGCGCGTAAAGGACTGCGGCTGGACGGCACTAACCCGACGCTGCTGTACGGCTACGGCGGTTTTGACGTCTCGCTGCTGCCGAGCTATCTGGGGGCGCGTGCGCCGACCTGGCTGGAGCGGGGCGGCGTGTATGTGATTGCCAATATCCGCGGCGGCGGTGAGTATGGCCCGGCCTGGCACCGCGCGGCGCTGAAGCAGAACCGCCACCGCGCCTATGAGGATTTTGCCGCCGTGGCGCAGGATCTGACGGCCAGAAAAGTGACATCGTCACAAAAGCTGGCGGCGCGCGGCGGCAGCAACGGCGGCCTGCTGGTCGGCAATATGCTGACGCACTACCCGCAACTGTTCGGCTGTATCGTTTGTGAAGTGCCGCTGCTGGATATGCGGCGCTATACCAAGCTGTCGGCCGGCGCGTCGTGGATTGCCGAATACGGCGACCCGGACAAGGCGCAGGAGTGGGAATACGTCCGCACCTTCTCGCCGTACCATAACCTGAAGGCGGACGTCGCCTATCCGCCGGTGTTGTTCCTGACCGCGACCAGCGACGACCGGGTTAACCCGGCCCACGCGCGCAAAATGGCGGCGCGCATGCAGCAGATGGGCTATCAGCAGGCGTACTTCTATGAAAATACCGCCGGAGGCCACAGCGCTGCGGCGGATAAGCAGCAGTCGGCGTTTAACGCCGCGCTGGTCAGCGAATTCCTCTGGCACAGCCTGAACGGCGCAGACAAAACGGCAGGGTAAACGGCCGCATAAAAAAAGCCGGTCAGTTGACCGGCTTTTTTGTGCCCAGAGAGCGGTTAGTGGCTGGTGGAGGTCGCCGGGGCTTTCTGCGTGGCGTCCTCGGGGTTGTCCAGCGTCATGCGGTGCAGCTTCGGCGCGGTCAGCATCATCAGGATGGCGATCACCCCGGTGGCGATGCCGATCTGCAGGAAGACGTGGCTGTAAACCGCCAGCGAGGCGTGGGCGTCGTTGATCTCGCCGGCCGGGGTAGCGGTCAGACCGGCCACTTTACCGGCGATGAGCGCGGCGGCGGCGGTGGTCAGGAACCAGGAGCCCATAATAAAGCCCATCAGGCGCTGCGGCACCAGCTGCGCCACCATAGCCAGGCCCAGGCCGGAAATCATCAGTTCGGCCGATGCTCTGCAGCGCGTAGCTCAGAATCAGCCAGTTTACGGAGACGATGCCTGCGTCGTTGGCGAAGCTGGCGCCCAGGTCAGCACCAGGAAGGCGCCGGAGCACAGGATCATGCCGAAGGCGAACTTGTGCGGCATCGGCAGGCGGTCGCCCATTTTATTGTACAGCGCCGCCAGAATCGGGCTGGCCACCATAATCCAGAACGGGTTCAGCGCCTGATACTGTTCCGGTTCAAAAGGAATGCTCAGAATGCTGTGCTCCACGTTATGAATCGCGAAGAAGTTCAGCGAGGTCGGCATCTGGGCGTAGAGCACGAAGAACACCACCGCTTCCAGCATCAGCAGGAAGGCGACGATCATCTTGCGGCGCGCGGCGCCGCGCATGGAGAAGGTCTCTTTGGCGAACACTATCACGATGCCGGCGGAGATAATCGCCAGCGCCCAGCGGGCGATCGTCTGGTTGTGCAGCAGCCAGGTGGAGACGGCGATCAGCGCCACGATGCCGGCCAGCACCATCAGCAGTTTCGGCAGGTGCAGCGGTTTGAAGTCCGGCTTGGAGCCGTGCTGCTTCACCCACTTATGGCACATCATAAAGTTGACCAGGGTGATCAGCATACCGACCACGCTCAGGGAGAAGGCGACGCTCCAGCCGTATTTGGCCGCCAGCCACGGGGTGGCCAGCATCGACATAAAGGAGCCGATGTTCACCGACATGTAATACATGGTGAAGGCGCCGTCCAGGCGCGGATCATCTTTTTCATAGCAGGTGGACAGCAGCGCGGACGGGTTGGCTTTAAACAGGCCGCTGCCGACGGCGATGGCCGCCATACCGAGGTAAACCCAGAAGATCTCGTGGCCGGAGTAGGCCACCATGGCATAACCGGCCGCCAGCACCAGCGCCCCCAGCACGATCACGCGCTTGGTGCCGAGCACTTTATCCCCCAGCCAGCGCCGATGGCGACAAAGCCATAAACCAGGGCGCTGAAAGAGGAGAACAGGGTGATGGAGTCGGCTTCGCTCAGGCCAAGCATCTTGACCAGGTACACCGCCATAATGCCCTGCAGGCCGTAGTAGCCGAAGCGTTCCCAGAGTTCGATGGAGAAGATCAGATAGAATGCTTTCGGCTGTTTAAAAGCATTAAGACTGATGTCTTCCGGGTGTTTGTTGTTTGCTGTTGACACAAGTACCTCGATTTTTCACGACCCGTCATAAGTGACAGGAAAATACAAAAGGTGATGCCGAAAGCATCCTTCTGCGTTGTTATAAGATGGGATGACGGCGGTTAATGTTCACTATCTTTGTCAACCTGGCAAGCACTTTGTCATATTCGGTTACATATAACGGCGACGCAGGGGAAACAACTATGTTGCAAATGTTATGCAGAATTAACGTTTGCATTTTTTTGTTTTACCGAGCTTTTGTTTTGTATAAAAGATATTCACGCCGAGCGTAGTGATATGTTCTGCTATTTGTCTTTTTATTAGACCATATCAATAGCTGTGAGTGATAATCTGTTGCAATGTCATGCATAACGGTTGTTTTATGGAATTATCGAAATATAGCAAAACGTGTAGCTCAGTTGTGAATGAGTTGTTTCGAGTGAATCGTGATGCAGGCCGCAATTTTATGCTAATTTTTTCGCTTGAAATTAAGTGGAATATCAGATTCTGCGTAAATCCGCGTCATTGACGCGGTTAATGCTGCGCAACGTCACATTTCTGATAAAAAGGAGCGTCAGGAGGGCGGCGCCGGACGCGGTATGCGCCCGGCGGTCGATCAGGCGTCCGGGTAGACTTTTTCTTTATATTCGCACAGGTCTTCAATCAGGCAGGGAGCCGCAGCGCGGCTTGCGCGCAATGCAGGTATAGCGCCCGTGCAGGATCAGCCAGTGGTGGCAGTCGACCTTGAACGCCGGCGGCACCACCTTCAGCAGCTTCTCTTCCACCTGATCGACATTCTTACCCGGCGCGAAAGCCGGTGCGGTTGCTGACGCGGAAAATATGGGTATCAACGGCGATGGTCGGCCAGCCGAAGGCGGTATTCAGCACCACGTTGGCGGTTTTGCGGCCGACGCCGGGCAGCGCTTCCAGCGCCGCGCGATCTTCCGGCACCTCGCCGCCGTGCTGCTCCAGCAGAATGCGGCAGGTTTTGATCACATTCTCCGCCTTGCTGTTAAACAGGCCGATGGTCTTGATGTACTCTTTGACGCCGTCCACGCCCAGCGCCAGCATCGCCGCCGGCGTATTGGCCACCGGATACAGCTTGGCGGTGGCCTTATTGACGCTGACGTCGGTGGCCTGCGCCGACAGCAGCACGGCGATCAGCAGTTCAAACGGCGTGCTGAACGTCAGCTCGGTGGTAGGGTGCGGGTTGTTGTCACGCAGACGGGTCAGTATTTCCAGGCGTTTTTGTTTATTCATGAGGCTTTCTCTGGCTCTCCGTGCTTCGGCGTCGCATCGGCGGCGGTGGCCTGCGCCTTGCGCGCTTTCATCTTCTCATCAATCACATACTTTACCGCCAGCATCAGCCCGAGGCCGATAAAGGCGCCCGGCGGCAGCATCGCCAGCAGCAGCGGGCTGTCGAAATGCACCACTTCAATCCGCAGCACCTTGGCCCAGCTGCCCAGCAGCATATCGGCGCCGTCAAACAGCGTACCGTTGCCGATCAGCTCGCGCATGGAGCCGAGCACGAACATCGCGCCGGTGGCGCCCAGGCCGATAAACAGGCCGTCGATCAGCGCCAGGTTGACCGGTTTTCTGGCGGCGACCGCTTCGGCGCGGCCGACTACGATGCAGTTGGTGACGATCAGCGGAATAAAAATCCCCAGCGACTGGTACAGGCCGAAAGCGTAAGCGTTGATCAGCATCTGCACGATGCTGACCGCGGCGGCGATAATCATCACGTAGATAGGGATGCGCACTTCGCTCGGCACCAGCCGCCGCAGGGCGGAGATGGAGCCGTTGGTGATCATCAGCACCAGCGTGGTCGCCAGCCCGAGGCCAAGGGCATTGGTGGCGGTGGAGGTCACCGCCAGCAGTGGGCACAGCCCCAGCAGCTGCACCAGCGCGGAGTTGTTCTTCCACAACCCCTGAATCATTAACTCTTTTGCTTCACTCATTGGCTGACTCCACAGGCCGGCAGATGGTCGAGTTTAGGCGGCAGCGTCTCCATATACAGCGCGGTGCGGCGTACGGCGTTGACCACCGCACGCGGCGTGATGGTGGCGCCGGTGAACTGATCGAACATGCCGCCGTCCTTTTTCACCGCCCAGCGTTTATCATCCGGCCCGGTAATTTTCTGGTTACTGAAGAAGGTGATCCAGTTGCTGATGCGCAGCTCAATTTTATCACCCAGCCCCGGCGTTTCATGGTGTTCAACCACCCGGCTGCCGAACACGGTGCCGCTGAAATCAGCGCCGACCAGCAGCTTTATCGCCCCGGAATAGCCGTCCGGCGCGGTGGTTTCCAGCGCGGCGCCCACAGGCTTACCCTGTTTGCGCGCCAGATACAGCCGGTGCGCGCCGGTATCGCCCAGCGACGGATCGCTGACCAGATAGCACTCCGCCTGCATATCATTATCGTAATGTTCGGGCGGCAGCACCTGATCGAGCAAGGCTTTTTGCTGCAGCGCCGCCTGGTGGGCGATGGTTTTCTGAGTCAGCCCGTTAACCACCGCGGTCATGCCGGTGGTGGCCGCGGCGAACAAGGCCAGCGTTGTGCCATGCTTGCGCATTGATTTTAGCATGATGGCTCCTTAGCGATGGCCGTAAACACGCGGCTGCGTGTAGTGATCGATCAGCGGTACGGTGATGTTCGCCAGCAGCACTGCGAAGGCCACGCCGTCCGGGTAGCCGCCGTACACGCGAATCAGCCAGACCAGCACGCCGATCAGCGCGCCGTAAATCAGGCGGCCTTTCGGCGTGGTCGAGGCGCTGACCGGGTCGGTGGCGATAAAGAATGCGCCGAGCATGGTGGCGCCGGAGAACAGATGGATCAGCGGCGACGCCTGATGCGCCGGGTCAAGCTGCCAGGCCAGGGCCGAGCACAGCGCGATGGCGGCCAGCATGCTGAACGGAATCTGCCAGTGGATCAGTTTGCGCCCCAGCATAAACAGCCCGCCGGCGAGGAAACCGAGGTTTACCCATTGCCAGCCGACGCCGGCCAGCGCGCCGCCGAAGATTGGCGTCTGCAGCACCTGTTCTACCGAGTGGCCGCTGCGCAGCCCGGTTTTGAAGCCGTCCAGCGGCGTGGCCTGGCTGACGCCGTCAACGCCCATCTGCAGCTGGTGCAGGGTAAGCCCCTGGCCGGTCTGGCCGCTGAAAATGCTCAGCAGCACATCGTGAAACGGCAGCGCCTCGGCGCGCAGCGCTTCCGGCGGCAGCCAACTGGTCATCTGCACCGGGAAGGAGATCAGCAGCACCACGTAGCCGACCATCGCCGGGTTGAACGGATTTTGCCCCAGACCGCCGTACAGCTGCTTGGCGATCACGATGGCGAACAGCGTGCCGATAACCACCATCCACCACGGCGCCAGCGGCGGCAGGCTGATGCCGAGCAGCAGGGCGGTGAGCAGGGCGGAGTTGTCCGCCAGCCGGGCGCGCACCGGTTGCTTGCGCAGCGCCAGCACCGCGCCTTCCGCCAGCAGGGCGGTCGCCATAGCCAGCGCCGTCTGCACAAGGGAGCCATAGCCGAAGAACCAGATTTGCGCCGCCAGCCCCGGAATACAGGCCAGCATCACCCAGAGCATAATGCGGCTGGTGCTCTGCTGGTTATGGGTAAAAGGGGAACTGGCGATATGTAAGCCTTTGGTGGCGGACTGTTTTACCGGCCTAAACTTCATAGAATCACTACACCTGTCTTTGCCGTATTGCGGCAGATTTAACGCGCCCAAGGCGGGCGCAGGAAAATTGAAACGCGCTAACCGATTGGCCGCGATGCTCTACAGAGCAGCCGCGTTGCACGGAAGGCGCAAACGCAGCATTCTACCTTATTCATACCAAGGGTAATACGCATTGATGATGAGGGTATTGGGTTTTTAGCACATGTTGTTAGCTTTACCCGTGTCATCGTGTTGGTTTTATTCCGCCGCGTTTTGCGTTAGCTTAATTCTGGACTACCCGGGCGTGCAGTATAAAATCACGCAGACCCTATTCCCGTACTGGATAACATGTTATTTTAGGTACATTTTTTCGCACAAAATATCAACCATGATATAATGTATACAGGTTACTATCCCGAGTCTTACTAAGTTAGTGAATTGATAATAATGACGAATGAAGACATATTTTTTATTGAAGAGCTGATCGAGTGGGTAGAAATACATCTGGAAACACGCCCGAACCTGGATGAAGTGGCACGCATCTCCGGTTACTCCAAATGGCATCTGCAACGTAAATTCAAGCGCATCACCGGCATTCAGCTGGCGACCTATATCCGCTCGCGTATCCTGACCCGCGCGGCGGTGGCTTTGCGCATCACCCACCGTTCGATTATCGATATCTCTGACGAACTGGGATTTGATTCACAACAAACCTTTACCCGTATGTTTAAACAGCGCTTTTGGCACCACGCCGAATCGCTACCGTTCCATGGATAAATGGGACGTGAAAAATCTGATGCCGCGCTTTAGCTTTGCAGGCGCAGTACGACAAAGGCTACTACCCGGAAGTCAAACGCCTGACGCTGCCGGAAATGCAGCTGGTCGGTTTTTCACGCCAGCTGGATTTTGAAGAACAGGAGATTGAGCATGACTCCTGTATGGCGATGAAAGATGAGATCTTTAATGACTTCTTCAAGGGCTGGACGTCGGCTGCCGCAAGGTGTACAGCATCTACTCCGCGCGGCTGCAAAGCGAGGGGCTGTGCTCCGGCATCCACTCCATGGCGGTTGAGGCGCAGCACCGCAAGGATATCGTGTCCGGTCACCATACCGATAATATTACGCTGCCGCCGCGGGAGTATATTTCGATTACCCATAAGGGGTCGGCAAAAGAGTGCATCCAATTTTTTGCCTACCTGAGCACCCATGTGATGCCCGGCTTGCGTCATGACGTGAAGGGCAGCGTGGAGATGGAGATTATCGAGATTAACCAATGGCAGATGGACTCTAAACTGCGTCAGATTGACGTTGACTATACCTACCTGATTTCTATCGACTAATTCCGCACGTCGGCCGACAATCCGCTAGCGCGGGGGCCGCGTGGGGAATCCCCCGTGTTACGATCCTTTCTCTGCTGATTATCTTGCGTCTGCAATGCGGTAAAAACGCCTCGCAGAGCGCGAGGCGTTGGTCAGGGCTATTTCTCGGTTTCCGCCTGTTGGGCAGCTTTCTTGGCCTTCACGCGGGCGATGGCGGCAGCGACGGCGGCCTTGCGCGGGTCGGTTTCTTCCGCAGCGGCTGGCGCTTCAGCCGGCGCGTCGTCCGCCCTGTTGAGCCGCCGCTTTCTTGGCCTTTACGCGGGCGATGGCGGCAGCGACGGCGGCCTTGCGCGGGTCAGTTTCTTCCGCAGCGGCTGGCGCTTCAGCCGGCGCGTCGTCCTCCTGTTGAGCGGCTTTTTTGGCCTTCACACGGGCGATGGCGGCAGCGACGGGCGGCCTTACGCGGGTCAGTTTCTTCCGCAGCGGCTGGCGCTTCAGCCGGCGCGTCGTCTGCCTGTTGAGCAGCCGCTTTCTTGGCCTTGGCGCGGGCGATAGCGGCAGCGACGGCGGCCTTGCGCGGATCAGTTTCTTCCGCAGCGGCTGGCGCTTCAGCCGGCGCGTCGTCTGCCTGCTGGGCTGCCGCTTTCTTGGCCTTGGCGCGGGCGATGGCGGCAGCGACGGCGGCCTTACGTGGGTCAGTTTCTTCCGCAGCAACCGGGGCCGGTGCTTCAGCCGGCGCGTCGTCCGCCTGCTGGGCTGCTGCTTTCTTGGCCTTGGCGCGGGCGATGGCGGCAGCGACGGCGGCTTTACGCGGGGTCAGTTTCTTCCGCAGCAACCGGGGCCGGTGCTTCAGCCGGGTGCGTCGTCCGCCTGCTGGGCGGCTTTTTTGGCTTTTACCCGCGCCAGCGCGGCGGCCACGGCGGCCTTACGCGGATCGTCAGCCTCGGCGGCGTCAACCGCCGGCGCATCAACCTGCTGTTGCGCTTTACGCTCCCGCGCCTGCGCCTTGCGCGCCTCGCGGGCGGCGATGGCGGCGCTGTTATCCGGTGCGGCGCCTGGCTGCACCTCGCCAACCGCAGCGTCGTTTTTGCTGCGTACGCGCGCCAGCGCCGCCTGAACGGCGCTTTTGGTCGTTATCGGGTCAGTTTGACCGCCGCTTTTTTGTGGGCGCTCTTCACGCGCCAGTTTCTCGCGCTCCATGCGCGCCTGTTTGGCTTCGTAACGGGCTTTGGCTTCGGCGGCGCGCGCCGCTTCCTGATCGATCGCCTTGATCTCCGCCTTCTCCTGGCGGTAATACTGCACCAGCGGAATATTGCTCGGACATTACATAGGCGCAGGCGCCGCACTCGGATGCAGTCAAACAGATTGTGCTGGCGCGCCTTGTCGTGTTCCTGGCCGCGGCTGAACCAGTACAGCTGCTGCGGCAACAGGCCGGCCGGACAGGCGTCGACGCCACAGTCCACAGCGGATACAGGACTGTTCCGGCTCCTGCGGCGCCATCTCATCGACGCTCGGCGCCAGCAGACAGTTGCTGATTTTAACGATCGGCACGTTCAGCGCGGGCAGGGTGAAGCCCATCAGCGGGCCGCCCATCACCACCATCTGTTGGCTTTGTGGCCGGAAGCCGGCGAATTTCAGCAGATGTTCCACCGGGGTGCCGATGCGCGCCCACAGGTTGCCCGGCTGGCTCAGCGCCTCACCGGTCAGCGTGACCACGCGTTCGATTAACGGTTCGCCGTCGACGATGGCGCGCTTAATGGCGAAGGCGGTGCCGACGTTTTGCATCAGCACGCCGATGGCGGAAGAGTGTTTGCCGTGCGGCACCTCTTTGCCGGTCAGGATCTTGGTCAGCTGTTTGGCGCCGCCGGACGGGTATTTGGTCGGGATCACCCGCAGACCGATGTCCGGATGCGCGCGCAGCGCCTCTTTGAGCGCGGCGATGGCCTCCGGCTTATTGTCTTCGATGCCGATCAGCGTCGTTTTGGGCTGCAGCAGATGGCGCAGAATATCGGTGCCCTGCAGAATTTCTTCCGCGCACTCGCGCATCAGGCGGTCGTCGGCGGTGATATAGGGTTCGCACTCGGCGGCGTTGAGGATCAGCGTTTCCACGCCGTGAGCGCCGCCCTGCAGCTTACTGGCGGTGGGGAAGCCGGCGCCGCCCAGCCCGGCGATGCCGGCCTGATGAATGCGCTGAATCAGTTCGTCCGCCGCCAGCTGGCGGAAGTCGGCCGCCGGCTGACGTTCACACCAGCGGTCTTCGCCGTCGGGGCGGATAATCACGCACAGTTCGGCCAGGCCGGACGGGTGAGCGGTGATATGCGGTTTGATGGCGATCACCGTACCGGAGGTCGGCGCATGCACCGGCAGCGTACGGCCGCGGCCCATGGTCAACGGCTGGCCTTTCAGTACGCTGTCGCCGGCCTGTACCAGCAGTTCGCCTTCCGGCCCCAGGTGCTGCTGCAGCGGAATAATAAAAGGTATCGGGCAGCGGGGCGGTGCGCAGCGGGGCGCCGCTGGACTGCGTCTTCATTTCAGGTGGATGGACTCCGCCGTCGAAATCCCAAATGCGATCTTTTTTAAAGGCGGTGAACAGATTAAACATGTTGCTCCACGTGAATGACTTGCACCGGGATAGTTTTCATATCCCATTTTCCAGTTGGCGGTGGTGGCGGCGACCGGCCACCATTTCAATACAGTCTGTCGGGCACGCGCGACGCACAGGTCGCAGCCGGTGCACTGATCGCGCAATAACGGTATGCATGGCGGCGGGTGGCGCCGACGATAGCGTCGACCGGGCAGGCCTGAATACATTTGGTGCAGCCGATGCAGTTGGCTTCGTCGATAAACGCCACTTTGCGTACCGGCTGGGCGACTTCTTCGCCGCCGTCCAGCGGCTGGGGTTCAACGTTGAGCAGTTCGGCCAGCTTCAGCATCACCTGCTCGCCGCCCGGGGCGCATTTGTTGATCATCTCGCCGTTGGCGACCGCCTCGGCGTAGGGACGGCAGCCGGGTAGCCGCACTGGCCGCACTGGCTCTGGGGCAGGATTTCGTCGATCTGCTCGGCAACCGGATCTTCTTCCACTTCAAAACGGCGCGCGGCAAAGCCGAGCACCACGCCAAACAGCAGCCGAGGGCGCTTAATGCCGCAATGGCAATCCACAACGCGCTCATTAGAATTTCACCAGACCGGTAAAGCCCATAAAGGCCAGAGACATCAGCCCGGCGGTGATCAGCGCGATGGAGGAGCCGCGGAACGGCGCAGGCACATCGGCAACCGCCAGACGCTCACGGATGGCGGCGAACAGCACCATCACCAGCGAGAAGCCCGCCGCGGCGCTAAAGCCGTAGACGGCGGACTGCAGGAAGTTGTAGCCCAGGTTGATATTGAGCAGCGCTACGCCGAGCACCGCGCAGTTGGTGGTGATCAGCGGCAGGAAGATGCCTAACAGACGGTACAGCGCCGGGCTGGTTTTACGCACCACCATTTCGGTGAACTGCACCACCACGGCGATAACCAGGATAAATGCCAGCGTGCGCAGGTAGATCAGATCGAGCGGCACCAGAATAAAGGTGTTGATCACCCAGGAGCTGATGGAAGCCATCGTCATCACAAAGGTGGTCGCCATGCCCATGCCGATGGCGCTCTCCAGCTTCTTGGAGACGCCCATAAACGGGCACAGGCCAAGAAACTTCACCAGGACAAAGTTGTTCACCAGTACGGTGCCGACAAAAAGAAGCAGGTATTCGGTCATTGCAACGCCTAAAAAAAGAAAAGCCGCTTATTATCGGAAATCAGCGGTAGAACGACAACCAATGAATCGCAGCGATAATACATTTTTGCCGTGAATTGGTCAAAAAACGCACGAATAACCGTTCGGATCGTGCGTTTCCCACTGTAATTATTCGGTAAAAGTATGTTTCACCCGCTGCGAACGGCGCAGATAAGGAACAAAAATCGCCGCCATCAGCAGCGGCCAGCCCAGGCTGCGCACCGCCACTTCGTCGGGAATCGGCGCGAAGGCGAAGGATTTAATCGCCAGCAGCACGGTAATCAGCAGCCACACCAGAAACAGTTTGGGAAAGCGCTGCGAGCGGTGGCAGAACAGCCACAGCAGCCACAGGGTGAAGACCCACATCGCCAGCGTCGTCAGCACGGAGAAATACCACTGCAGCGTAAAAGCATGCGCGTTGGTCAGCAGATAGTCGCGCGATTCCGGCGTGATAATCGCCATCGCGTACAGCACCAGCATCAGGCTGGCGCTGAGCAGGGTAACGATCAGATAGGCCATGGGGGCGAGCAGCCAACCGCCAATGCGATTGTATTCAGCGTGAGACATAAACGGCTTCCTGGATAACGGGTTAAGGCAAACTGCGCCATAGAGTAGCGGGTAATGCCCACGCCGTCATCTCCATGCGTGCGCTGTGGGTCGGGGAAAGCATTGCCGCCGGTTGACGGCAATGCTGGTTAACCGGCGCTTCAGGCCTGGCGGGCTTCCTCCCGCAGCGTCACCGGGCTTTCCTGCACCGTCGGCGTATTGGAGCGCAGCGCGCGGCGGATCACGAAGAAGGCCGAGATCAGCATGGTGACGGCCACCAGCATAAAGAACCCGCAGAGCGCGGCGTTAATCTGGTTGCTGAACACGATGGTCTGCATATCCTGCAGCGTTTTGGCCGGCGCGATAATCTCCCCTTGCTCAATGCCGGCGGAGAATTTCTTCGCCTGCGCCAGGAAGCCGATGCTCGGCTTTTCGTGGAAAATTTTCTGCCAGCCGGCGGTCATCGAGGTGATGAACAGCCAGACGGTGGGCACGATGGTGACCCAGGCGTAGCGCTGCTTCTTCATTTTAAACAGCACCACGGTGCCGAGGATCAGCGCCATGGAGGCCAGCATCTGGTTGCCGATGCCGAACAGCGGCCACAGGGTATTGATGCCGCCGAGCGGGTCGATAACGCCCTGATAGACGAAGAAGCCCCAGCCGGCCACCGCCACTGTGGTGCCGGCCAGGTTGCCGAGCCAGGAGCGGTTATTCGCCAGGCGCGGAACCGCCACGCCCACCAGATCCTGCACCATAAAGCGGCAGGCGCGGGTGCCGGCGTCGACGGCGGTCAGAATAAACAGCGCCTCAAACAGAATGGCGAAGTGATACCAGAAGGCCATCATCGTGCGGCTGTTGAACACCTCGCTGATAATATGCGCCATGCCGACGGCAAAGGTCGGCGCACCGCCGGCGCGCGACAGCACCGAGTTTTCGCCCACTTCCTGGGCGATCAGCGCCAGCGTGTCCGGCGTCACCACGAAGCCCCAGCCGTTGATCACCTGCGAGGCGTTTTCCACCGTGGTGCCGATCAGCGCCGCCGGCGAGTTCATGGCGAAGTAGACGCCGGGATCCAGCACCGAGGCGCAGATCAGCGCCATAATGGCGACGAAGGATTCCATCAGCATCGCGCCGTAGCCGATAAAGCGCATGTGGCTTTCCCGCTCCACCAGTTTCGGCGTGGTGCCGCTGGATACCAGCGCGTGGAAGCCGGAGATGGCGCCGCAGGCGATGGTGATAAACAGGAACGGGAACAGCGCGCCGGAGAATACCGGGCCGCTGCCGTCAATAAAGCGCGATACCGCCGGCATTTTCAGCTCCGGCATGGCGAAGACGATGCCCACCGCCAAACCGATAATCACGCCGATCTTCATAAAGGTCGACAGATAGTCGCGCGGCGCCAGCAGCAGCCAGACCGGCAGCACCGAGGCGACAAAGCCGTAAATCACCAGCACCCAGGTCAGCGTGGTGCCGTGCAGGGTAAAGAACGGGCCCCAGTAAGGGTGCTGCGCCACGTTGCCGCCGTAGATAATCGCCAGCAGCATCAGCACAAAGCCGATCAGCGAGATCTCGGCAATTTTGCCGGGGCGGATAAAGCGCATGTAAATGCCCATAAACAGCGCGATAGGAATGGTGGCGGCGATGGTAAACAGCCCCCACGGGCTGTCCGCCAGCGCTTTGACCACCACCAGCGCCAGCGCCGACAGGATGATGATCATCACCCCCAGCGCCCCCAGCATGGTGATCACCCCGGCGAAGGCGCCCAGCTCCTGTTTGGCCATCTCCCCCAGCGAGCGGCCGTCGCGGCGGGTGGAGATAAACAGCACCAGAAAATCCTGCACCGCCCCGGCCATCATCACGCCGACCAGGATCCAGATGGTGCCGGGCAGGAAGCCCATCTGCGCGGCCAGTATCGGGCCGACCAGCGGGCCGGCGCCGGCGATGGCGGCAAAGTGGTGGCCGAACAGCACCCACTTGTTGGTGGGCACGTAGTCCAGGCCGTCGTTGTGCCGTTCGGCGGCGTCAGCCGGCGGTCATCCAGTTCGAACACCTTCTTGGCGATAAACAGGCTGTAGAAGCGGTAGGCGATGCTGTAACAGGCGACGGACGCCACCACCAGCCAGACCGCATTCACGTGTTCGCCGCGGCTGAGCGCCAGCATGGCGAACGCGCCGGCACCGACTAACGCCACCACCAGCCAGATAATTCCGGACTTGACGTTCTTCATGGTAAACAACTCCTTGGTGTGCAGAGAGATAAACAGAGATGTTGTTATGGGTAATGAATACAGCTTAAAAATAGGAGTTTTAGGCGGGAAAAGAAGTCGTTCGGCGAAGAAATGTGAGGCTAGTATTGCTTTATTGTAAAAACAATGTGATGAAACACCGTCGGCGGCCAATAAAAAGGCCGGCGTCAGCCCGGCCTGGTCATGTTTGTACTCCCGGAGGGGAGTGCGGAGGCTTACGCCGCCGGCTTGGCGATCACGTTGCGGGTTTCCATGCGGACTTCCGCAATGTTGACCTGCAGCGTATCGCTCTGGCGGTAAACCACTTCGCCTTTCACCTGCACGCTGCCGGTATCCTGGCTGCACACCAGCTCATCGCGCACCGCATGGATAAACGGCGCCGGGATAAAGGCGACCGCGCCGTTATCCAGCAGGCGTACGCGCAGGCCGCCGCGCGTCACGTCGATAATCTCCGCATTGAAGCGGGTATCGGTGCCGGCTTTGTCCTGCAGGAAGCGGGCATACAGCCAGTCGCCGACGTCGCGTTCCGCCATGCGGTTGGCGCGGCGGCGTTCCGCCAGCTGCAGCGTCATGGCGTCCTGCGGTTTTTCCGCCGGCTGGCCGCTGATGATCGCTTTCAGCAGGCGATGGTTGACCATATCGCCGTATTTACGGATTGGCGAGGTCCAGGTGGCGTAGGCTTCCAGCCCCAGGCCAAAGTGCGGACCTGGCTCGGTGCTGATCTCCGCAAAGGTCTGGAAACGGCGGATGCGGCTGTCGAGGAACTGGGTCGGCTGGGCGTCCAGATGACGGCGCAGCTCGCAGAAGCCGTCCAGCGTCAGCAGCTTGCCGGCATCGGCTTCCACGCCGTTGGCCTGCAGCACGGTGACCGCCTGCTCAACCAGCGCCGGGTCGAAGCCGTTATGCACGTTGTAGATGCCGAAGCCCAGGCGGTCGCGCAGCACGATGGCGGCGCAGACGTTGGCGGCGATCATGCACTCTTCCACGATGCGGTTGGCGATGCGGCGCTGCTCGGTGATGATATCCAGCACTTCGCCTTGTTCGCCCAGCACGAAGCGGTAGTCCGGCCGGTCCTTGAACACCAGCGCATGCTGGTGACGCCAGGCGCTGCGCGCGCGCAGACGCGCTGGAGCAGGGTGATCTGCTGTGCGATGGCGTCGCTTGGCGGCTGCCAGTCGCCGATGCCTTCCAGCCAGTCGGAGACTTCGTCGTACACCAGTTTGGCTTTCGATTCGATCTCGGCGGCGAAGAAGTGAATATCGTCGCCGAGCGCGCCGTCGGCGGCGAGGGTGACGCGACAGGCCAGCACCGGACGGCGCTCATTGGCGCGCAGCGAGCACAGGTTGTCGGACAGATCGCGCGGCAGCATCGGGATATTGAAGCCCGGCAGGTAGTTGGTGAAGGCGCGGACGCGGGCGATATCGTCCAGCGCGCTGCCCTCGTCAACAAAGGCGGTCGGATCGGCGATGGCGATGGTCAGCTGCAGCGTACCGTCGGCGTTCTCCTGCACCAGCAGGGCGTCGTCCATATCCTCGGTGCTGGCGCTGTCGATGGTGACGAAATTCAGCGCGGTCAGATCTTCACGCGGCAGCGCGTCGTTTGGAGCGTGGGTTGCCGCCATCTCCGGCGCTTCTTTCTCCAGATTGTGGCGCGCCAGCGTCACCCACCACGGCACGAAGTGGTCATCGGCGTGGGTGATGTACTGCGTCAGTTCGGCGTAAAAGGTGCGGTCGCCCTTGAGCGGGTGACGGCGCATCTCGGCCACCGCCCAGTCACCGGCCTGGAAGTCGTGGCTCAGGCCGCGCGCGGGGCGGCACTGAATGGCGTCCTTCAGCAACGGATGGTCCGGCACGATCGACAGGCGGTCGTCCTTTTTCTGCACCCGGCCGACAAAGCGCGTCAGGAACGGCTCGACCAGCGAGTCCGGCTCGGCGATTTCACGCTCTTTTTCCGTATGCAGCGTGGCGACGATGCGATCCCCGTGCATGACTTTTTTCATGTGCGGCGGTGGGATGAAATAGCTCTTTTGACCGTCTACCTCAAGAAAGCCAAAGCCTTTCTCAGTACCTTTTACCACGCCTTCAACGCGCGGGGTCTGAGAGTGAAGTTGCTGTTTAAGCTGCGCCAGCAGCGGGTTATCTTGAAACATATCGTCCAGTGAATGGGTTGTGAGTGGCAAGATTTGCGGCTGACAGTTTTACGCGAATCACCCGCTGCGGGCAAGCCTGACGTCACGCTTTTCCCGGCCGGGCGGGCTATTTTTGCCCATTCTGCGGGCGAGGGGGAAAGCGTCCCGGCCGTGTGGGGCCGGGACGGCGGGGCCGTTATGCCTGCAGCGGCGTCGGCTGCAGGATCTCAATCCAGTAATCGTCCGGATCTTTGATAAATGCCACGTAGTTCATCCGCCCTTCGTGCAGGCGTTTCTGGAAGGTGACGCCCATCTGCTCAAAACGCTCGCAGGCGGCGCGCACGTCCGGCACGGTGACGCACAGGTGGCCGAAGCCGCGCGGCTCGCCGTTGCCGTTATGGTAGCTGAAGTCCGGCTGCGTTTCTGTGCCGTGGTTGTGCGTCAGCTCGAGGATCCCCGGCTGGCTCAGCGCCCACTGTTTGCGCTGCTCGTCGTCCTGCGGGATCTGGTCGCGCGGTACGCGGGCCAGATACACGATGGTGAACGCCGCTTCGGCGAAGTCTTCTTTGTACACCGGCGTAAAGCCCAGCACGCGGGTATAGAAATCCAGCGCTTTGCTCAGATCCTTTACGCGGATCATGGTGTGGTTAAACACATAGCCGTCGGTGGCGTTTTCCGGCTGGGCAGTAACGCCCGGCAGGTTTAATAAATCGTTCAGAGGCATCGTTTTTCTCCTTGCTGCCTGATCTGTGACGCTGTGCCGAGTATACCCTGTCTTACAGGAGGCGTGTGCCCGACGGTAACATCTGGCAACGTCTGATAACAACCGGAACGGATTTCGAGGTCGGCGTGCCGGTTTCGTCGCCAAAGCTCGACAGCGGCACCAGCGGGTTGGTTTCCGGGTAGTAGGCCGCCAGGTTGCCGCGCGGAATGGCGTAGCTGACCAGTTTGAAGCCGCTGACCCGGCGGGTAATGCCGTCATGCCAGCGGGTCTCAATCTCGACGTGCTCCCCCTCGCTCAGCCCCAGCTGCGCCAGATCCTCCGGGTTGATAAACAGCACCTCGCGCTGGCCGTACACGCCGCGGTAGCGGTCGTCCAGCCCGTAAATGGTGGTGTTGTACTGGTCGTGGGAGCGCAGCGTCTGCAGGGTGAAGGCGTCCGGCGCGCCGTCCTCCGCCGGCGAGCGCTGCGCCGGCAGCGGGGCGGCGCTGAACTCCGCCTTGCCGCTGGGGGTGGCGAAGCGCAGTTCGGCGGCGGCGTTGCCCAGATAGAAGCCGCCGGGGATCTCACAGCGCTGGTTAAAGTTGTCAAAGCCGGGCAGCGTGGCGGCGATATGCTCGCGGATCAGGCCGTAATCCGCCGCCAGCGCCTGCCAGTCGAGACGCTGGTTGCCCAGCACCGCGTCGGCGATGCCGCAGACGATGGCGGTTTCCGAGCGCTGGGTCGTCGCCAGCGGCGGGCTGATGCCCTCCGACGCATGCACCATGCTGAACGAGTCCTCCACCGTAATAAACTGCGCGCCGCCGGCCTGAATATCCTGTTCGGTGCGTCCCAGCGTCGGCAGGATCAGCGCATCGTTACCGACGTACAGGTGGCTGCGGTTCAGCTTGGTGCTGATCTGCACCGTCAGCGCGCAGTTTTGCAGGGCGCGGGCGGTGCGCTCGCTGTCCGGCGCGGCGGCGGCCAGATTGCCGCCGAGCGCCAGCAGCACCTTGACCTCGCCGCGCAGCATCGCCTCAATGGCCTGCACCGTGTTATGGCCGGGCTGGCGGTTGGGGCTGAAGTTAAAGTGTTGCGCCAGGCTGTCGAGCAGCGCCGCCGGCGCCTTCTCGTCGATGCCGACCGTGCGGTTGCCCTGCACGTTGCTGTGGCCGCGCACCGGGCACAGGCCGGCGCCCGGCTTGCCCAACTGGCCGAACAGCAGCTGCAGGTTGGCGATCTCGCGCACCGTCGCCACCGAGTGTTTGTGCTGGGTAATGCCCATCGCCCAAGTGCAAATCACCCGTTTGGCGCCCTGATAAATCGACGCCGCCTCGCGCAGCTGCGCCTCGCTCAGGCCGGACTGGGCGACGAGCGTCTCCCAGCGGCAGGCGTCAACCTGCGCCAGATAGGCGGTGACGCCGACGGTATGCTGCTCGATAAACGCCATATCAAACAGCGGCGGCAGGCCGTCCGCCAGCTGCTGACGGTGGGTTTCCAGCAGCGCCTTCACCATGCCGCGCACCGCCGCCATATCGCCGCCCAGTTTCGGCTGATAATAGGCGGAACTGATGGACGTGGCGGCCGGCGTCAGCATCTGCAGCGGGCTTTGCGGGTCGGCGAAGCGCTCCAGCCCGCGCTCGCGCAGGGTATTGAAGCTGACGATGCGCGCGCCGCGGTCGGCCGCCTGCTTCAGGCTGTGCAGCATGCGCGGGTGGTTGGTGCCGGGGTTCTGGCCAAATACGAAGATGGCGTCGGCCTGATTAAAGTCATCCAGGCGCACGGTGCCTTTTCCGACGCCGATGCTCTGTTTCAGCCCGATGCCGCTGGCTTCGTGGCACATATTGGAGCAGTCGGGAAAGTTGCTGGTGCCCAGCATGCGGCCGAACAGTTGATAGACGTAGGCCGCTTCATTGCTGGCGCGGCCGGAGGTATACAGCTCCAGCTGCGACGGGTTGTCCAGGCGCGCGATATGCTGTGCGATCAGCGCGAAGGCCTCTTGCCATGAGACAGGGCGGTAATGGTCGCTGGCGGCGTCGTAGCGCATCGGATGGGTCAGCCGCCCCTGATATTCGAGAAAATAGTCGCTCTGGCGGCGTAGCGTGCTGACGCTGTGGGCGGCGAAAAACGCCGGCGTCACCGCCTGACGGGTGGCTTCCCAGCTGACCGCCTTGGCGCCGTTCTCGCAAAAGTTGAAGGTACTGTGGCTGTCATCGCCCCAGGCGCATCCCGGGCAGTCGAAACCGCGCGCCTGATTGACGCGCAGCAGGTTGCGGATATTTTTCAGCACCTGCTTGCTGTCGCGCAGGTAACGGGTGGTGGAGGCTAATGCGCCCCAGCCGCCGGCCGGTGAGGTGTAGGGTTTGATTGCAGGTTTGAATTTCATCTTATTATTCGCCGCAGGTGTTTGTAATGAAAAGGTGAAATTATTTTTAAATATTTGCTGATGATCGGCGCCAGTGTAGGCAGACGCGCGGTGGGCGTCTAATAAACTGTGCCAATGGCGCCATAGACGCGGTTTATTACCGGGCGGGAGTAACGCATACAAATGGTTGCACTCTGTTATCTGCTGCAAAAGACTGGCGATTCCGCTGCCGCGCCGTTTGGTGCAGTCTAGCCCGGCTAAAATAGAATGATATGAAGAGGATATATTTGTGAAGCCTAGTGTATTGGCCGTTGTATGTGGAATGTTACTGCCGCTGGCAGCCCAGGCGGCGGCAGCGCCGGCGCAGAGTGTGGCGCTGACTCCGCCGGCAATCGATGCGGCTTCGTATGTCCTGATGGACTCGGTGACCGGCCAGATCCTGGCGCAGGATCATGCCGATGAGCGGCGCAACCCCGCCAGTCTGACCAAACTGATGACCGGGCTGGTGGTCGACCATGCGCTGGACCAGCATAAAATCAGCCTGGACGACGTGGTGACGGTGGGTCAGGACGCCTGGGGCGCCGGCAATCCGGTGTTCAAAGGCTCTTCGCTGATGTTTTTAAAACCAGGTGACAGGGTCACGGTGCGCGATCTCAGCCGCGGCATTATTATCGACTCCGGCAATGACGCCTGCGTGGCGATGGCTGACTACGTAGCCGGCAGCCAGTCGGCCTTTGTACAGCTGATGAACCAAAAAGCGGCGCAGTTGGGGCTGAAAAACACCCACTTTGAAACGGTGCACGGCCTGGATGCGCCGGGGCAGTTCACCACCGCCGGCGACCTGGCGCAGATAGCGCGGGCGATCATCCTGAGCGAGCCGGAGGAGTACCATATGTACAGCGAAAAATCGCTGACCTGGAACGGCATCACCCAGCAGAACCGCAACGGCCTGCTGTGGGATAAAACGCTGCACGTCGACGGCCTGAAAACCGGCCACACGGCATCGGCGGGCTTCAACATTATCGCCTCCGCGACCGAGGGCAACCGCCGGATGATCGCGGTGGTGATGGGCGGTAAAAGCTCGAAGGGGCGTGAAGAGCAGGCGCGTAAGCTGCTGACCTGGGGGCTGCGTGACTTTGACACCGTTCAGGTGTTCAAGGCCGGCGCCGCGCTGGGTAATGAGGCGGTCTGGTACGGCGATAAATCGCAGGTGCAGGTGGGCGTCAGTCAGGATCACGTCCTCAGCCTGCCGAAAGGCGAGATGGAGAAGCTGAAAGCCCAGTATGTACTGAATGACAAGCGTCTGGAAGCGCCGCTGAAGGCGGGACAGACCGTCGGGGAAGTGCGCCTCAGCGACAACGGCCGGCAGCTGGCGACGCTGCCGCTGGTGGCGCTGCAGCCGGTGAATCAGGGCGGCGTCTTCTCACGCCTGGCGGATTACGTCAAACTCAAACTATAACGCCTCCCGCCCGGGCCCGGCTGACGCAGTGCGGGTCCGCTTTTCGGCGCTTAATGATATACTGATTTCAGAAATCATCATCCGAGCAAATTAATGGATATTAAGCAGCTGATTTATCTGTGTAACCTTGAGCGCGAACGCCATTTCGGCCGGGCGGCGGAAGCCAGCTTCGTCAGCCAGCCGACGCTGTCCATGCGGCTGAAAAATCTGGAAAAAGAGCTGGGCGTGGCGTTAATCAACCGCGGCAATAATTTCGAAGGCTTTACCGCCGAAGGCGAGCGCGTGCTGGCCTGGGCGCGGGAAATCGTCTCGGTGTATCAGGGGCTGAAGCTGGAGGTGGCGTCGCTCAAGCACGGGGTGAACGGCACGCTGGTGATTGGCGCGGTGCCGCAGTGCAGCATCACGCTGGCGCAGCTGCTTAAATCGGTCAGCGCCAAATTTCCGCAGTTGGACTTTCGCGTCTCGGTGCTCAGCGCCGATCAGCTGCTGGAGGCCCTGACCGCCCATACGGTGGATATCGGCATCGGCTTTTTCGAGCTGCAGACGCTGCACGAGCTGCATTTTCAGTCGCAGCCGCTGGAGGACAGCGGCATCGATCTGCTGTTCCATCCGCAGCATTTCCCGCAGCTGGTGGGGGATGCGCCGCTGACGCTGCACGAGGTGGCCGCGCTGCCGCTGTGTCTGGCCGAGCCGTCGCGCTACTTCCGCCGTTATATCGATCAAAATTTCCGCGAAGCCGGGCTAACGCTGCATACGCGGCTGGAAACCAGCTCGCTGCTGCAGCTGGTGCAGGGGATTTTCGTCGGTCTGGGCTGCGGCATCTTCCCGCGCGGCAATTTACTGCCGGAAATGACGCCGCAGCTGCAGCGGCGGCCGATCGCCATTGCACCGATGTCGCGCCACGCGGCGGTGGTGATTGCCGAGCCGGGCCGGGCGACGCCGTTGGCCCAGCACTTCTTTGACGCCGCCAAGAGCTGGCTGCTGCAGTAAACTACGCGTCTTCTTGCTGCGCGCCGGCGGCCAGGGTATCGCCCAGGCTATAGCGCAGACGGTTTTCCCAGGCATACAGCGCGCTGGTCAATATCAGGTCCAGCGCCTGTGCCTGCGTCACATCCTGCTGAAACAGCGGCTGTACGCTGTGCGGGGTAAACTTTTCCGGGCTGCGGGTTAACGCGCTGCTGACCTGAATCACCGCCTGTTGCCGGGGCGTCGCGCGCTGATAGCCGTCGTCGATGCTGTCGCACAGGGCGTGCACCAGCGGCGGGTGCTGCAGATCCGCCGCTACGCCGGCGGCGCAGTAACGGCTGCCGTTGATGCGCGAGGCGCAGAGCGCCGCCAGCGCCATCAGCCGGCCGTTCTCTTCATCATTATTGCCGCCATGAATACCGTTAAAGACGCCGTTGCGCTCGCGCAGGGCGGCGGCATCGTGGGCCAGCAGCAGGTAGTAATCCTCCGTACGCGCGTCCGGGTGGCTCTGGTCCAGCACGTCCAGCTGTTCGGCCGCCGCCTCGGCGGGCTGCAGCGGCGCCAGGCGTGCCTGCCAGATTGGCGGGCGTTGGTCGAGGCGCAGCGGCTCGGCGTCCTGCTGGGTGGTGAAGCCCGGCGCCACCGCCGCGGGACGGCCCGCCAGCGCGGCGATGCCGGCGACCACCCGCGCCTGATAGCTGACAAAGCCGATTATCTGCACGAAGGAAACGATATCCGCCACGCTCAGGCCGACGTCGCTCAGCTGCTGCAGCGCCTTACGGCAGATCAGCGTGGGCTGGGTGGCAAGCTGGCGGGCGTATTGGGTGATTTGCGCTAGGCGGATATTACTTTCACGGGAGGCGTCGGGGCTGTCGAGCGGGGCGAGGCGGGCGGCGTAGTGGCTACACAGCGACTGCACGCCGGTGACCTGCGCCACCGTCAGCGCGGTACAGAGGCGATCGTAGGGTGACAGTGTCACGTGGCGCGATAGCGCAACCTGCTCGGGAAACAGCACGTGACAACAGGCCAGCGAGGCGCCAAACACCGGCGCGCGGGCGATCAGCGCCTGATTCAATGCCGGGTCAGTGAACTCGCCCAGCCCCAGTAAAAAGCGATCGCGTATCAGAGCGGCCTGCGGCTCCAGCGGCAGATAGCCGCGTACGCTGCGCTGGGTCTCATGATACCACTGGCTATTGTGAGGTTGGCGCGGTTGTTCCCTGAGGCGTGGACTCGTCATCAGTGAGATATCCTGTTGTTTAATCAACTCAACGTAGGGATATCTTCACTGATTCGAATAGCGAGATAAAATAATGTTACGTGCTAATCAATAACTGAAGGGAATAAAATATAAGGATATATCACAAAAATGTAATTTGTATTTGCGCCTGACGCATAAACCGCGCGCCGTCCGGGCGACGCCGAGGCCGCCCGGACGTGTGGCCATCAGCGGCCGCCGCCGTCGCGCCGCCAGGCGTCGGCGGTCAGGGCCTCGCCGAAGTGGCTGGCGATCAGCCGCTTGGTCAGCTCGTGCAGCGGCGCCGCCAGCACCTCGGCGGTGCTGCCGCGTTCGACGATTTCCCCCTCATGCATCACCAGTACCTGATCGCTGATATGCTTCATCATCCCCAGGTGCTGGGTGACGTAGATGTAGGAGATGCCGTGCTTCTCCTGCAGTTCCAGCATCAGGTTGATGATTTGCGAGCGCATCGACATATCCAGCGAGGCCAGTGCCTCATCGGCGACGATCACCTTCGGCTGCAGGATCAGCGCCCGCGCCAGCGCCACGCGCTGTTTCTGGCCGGAGGCCAGCATATGCGGGTAATAATAGGCGTGGTCCGGCAGCATGCCGACCTGGCGCAGCGTCTGGTTGATGCGCCGCTCGCGCTCCAGCGGTTCCAGATCGGTATTCATCCGCAGCGGGGCGTCCAGGATCTGACCGATGCGCTGACGCGGATTGAGCGAGGTGCTCGGATCCTGAAAAATCATGCGGATGCGCTGGCTGCGGTAGCGGTAGTCGCCGTAGCTCAGCGGATGGTCGTCGATCAGCAGTTCGCCGGCGCTTGGCTCCACCATGCCGGACAGCATCTTCGCCAGCGTGGACTTGCCCGAACCGTTTTCACCGATAATCGCCAGCGTCTGGCGCTCGCGCAGGGTAAAGCTCACCGACCTGACCGCCTCGACGTGCTGGCGACGGAACAGACCGCTGCGGTAGCGGTAGGTTTTGCTCAGGTTGCGCACTTCCAATAGCGTTTCCATCTCACTGTTCCTCCATATTGAGCGGGAAGTGGCAGGCGAACAGGTGATTTTTCACCGCCCGCAGGCGCGGGGTTTCGATGCATTTTTTCTGCGCGTAAGGGCAGCGCGGCCCCAACCGACAGCCGATGGGCAGGTGCTCCAGCGAGGGGATCGCCCCCGGCAGGGTATTGAGCCGGCTTTTGTGCGGCAGCGAGCGGCCGAAATCCGGCATGGCGCGGATCAGCGCCTGGGTATACGGATGGTGCGGCGCCGCCAGCAACTCCTCGCAGCGGGCGCTTTCCACCGTCTGGCCGCAGTAGAGCACGTTAACCCGGTCGGCCCATTTGCTCATCATCTGCAGGTCATGGCTGATCAGCAAAATGGTGGTGTTGTTGTTTTGATTCAGCCGCGCCAGCAGGCGGAAAATCTGCGCCTGGGTGGTGGGTTCCATCGCATTGGTCGGCTCATCGGCGATCAGCAGGCGCGGCTGGTTTGGCCAGCGCGATGGCGATCATCACTTTCTGACACTCGCCCTCGGTCAGTTCATAGGGAAAACTGCCCAAAATGTCGTCATGATCTTTAATGCCGACGCGGTGCAGCAGCTCAATCGCCCGGCGACGCCGCCAGTTAAAGCGTTGCCACCAGCGGCCTTTATAGGTCCAGCCGGGGATCGCCTGCGCCAGCTGCCGGCCGATGCTTTCCGACGGGTCGAGACAGGACTGCGGCTCCTGGAAAATCATCGAGACGTTGTGGCCCACCAGTTTACGGCGTTCGCGCGGCGTCAGCTGCAGCAGGTCGATGTCGTCAAAGCGCAGGCGGTCGGCGGTGACGCGCCAGTTGTCTTTGGTGACGCCGCAGATCGCCTTGGCGATCAGGCTCTTGCCGGAGCCGGATTCGCCCACCAGGCCGCGCACTTCACCTTCGCTCAGCGTCATGCTGACGCGGTCCACCGCCTTGACCGGCCCGTCGGCGGTCATAAATTCAATCGTCAGATTGCGGATATCGAGCAACGGCATTATTCCACTCCCGCATTGATGGCGCGGCGCATGCCATCGCCCAACAGGTTGATCAGCAATACGCTGATCAGGATGGCGGCGCCGGCAGCATCACCGCCCAGGGGGCGACGTACACCAGCTCCAGCGAATCGCCGAGCATGGCGCCCCATTCCGGCGACGGCAGCTGCGCGCCGAGGTCGAGGAAGCCGAGCGCGGCGATATCGAGGATCGCCATCGACAGCGCGCGGGTGAATTCGGTCACCAGCACCGCGGCGATATTGGG
Organism: Serratia rubidaea; assembly: GCA_901472405.1. Classification (GTDB taxonomy): domain Bacteria; phylum Pseudomonadota; class Gammaproteobacteria; order Enterobacterales; family Enterobacteriaceae; genus Serratia_B; species Serratia_B rubidaea. The sequence continues at coordinate 2,291,372 of LR590463.1, forward strand.
CAGCACCGCATACCACAGGATCTGCAGGGTCGAGGCGCCGTCCAGCCGCGCCGCCACCACGTACTCTTTTTCCAGCTCGTCATGCACCGCGCTGTAGATGGTGCGCACCATGCGCGGCAACAGCGCCAGCCATACCGCCAGCATGGCGTGCTCCAGTTTCGGGCCGATAAACGCCACCACCACGATCGCCAGCAGCAGCGAAGGGATCGACAGCAGGGTGTCGAGAATATGGTTCAGCACCGCCGAGCGCAGGCCGTGGGTCACGCCGGCCAGCACCCCGAGGATCACCCGAAGAAGGCGGCGCCCAGCGTCACCACCAGCGCCGAGCCGAAGGTGGCGGTGGTGCCGGTCAGCAGACGGCTCAGCAGGTCGCGTCCCAGATCGTCGGTGCCGAGGAAGAACGAGACGTTGCCGTAGCGCGACCAGGAGGGCGGCAGCAGCTGATAGCCGAGGAACTGCTGATCGAGCGCATAGGGCGCCAGCAGGCTGCCGAACAGCGACAGCAGCACCAGCGCAATCACGCCGTAGAAACCGATCATCGCCAGCGCGTCGCCGTAAAAGATCGCCAGGTATAGCGCAGCGGGCTCGGCATTTTCTTTTCGCGGTATACGTTATCGAAGGGCATACCATTCCTTATGTTTCAATGGGTTGGTTGCCGCACCCAGAATATCGGCCAGCACGTTGATGGTGATGACCAGTGAACCGACCAGCATCACGCCGGCGGAAATGGCGGCGTAATCCTGCTGGACGGATGGCGTTAATCAGCCAGCGGCCCAGCCCCGGCCAGCTGAAGACCACCTCGGTGATCATCGCCAGCGTCAGCATAGTGGAGAACTGCAGCCCCAGCTTCGGGATGATCGGCGGCAGCGCGTTGTGCAGCACGTGCCGGCGGATAATGGTAAAGCGCGACAGGCCGCGGGTGGCCGCCGCCTTGATATAGTTCTGGCCGAACACCTCGTCGGTGCTGATGCGCATCAGCCGCACCACTTCGGTGGTCGGCGCTACCGCCAGCGCGGCGATCGGCAAAATCATATGGCGCAGCGCGCTGGCGATCATCTCGCTGCGGTACGGCGAGTCGGACAGCCAGGCGTCGATCAGCGCAAAACCGGTGACTGGCTGCACCTGATACAGTAGATCGAAGCGGCCGGAAACCGGCAGCCAGCCCAGATGCAGCGAGAAGAACAGCATCAGCAGCAGCGCCAGCCAGAACACCGGCATGGAGAAGCCCAGCAGCGCAAAGGTGCTGATGGCGGTATCCTGCCATTTGCCGCGCATCACGCCGGCGATAATGCCGAGCGGAATGCCGATAAACAGTGCCAGGGCAAAGGCCAGAATGCACAGCTCCATGGTGGCCGGGAACACTTCGCGCAGCTGTTCGCCGATCGCCTGGCCGTTAATGCTGGACACGCCGAAGTCCCAGTGCAGCAGACTGGTGAAGTAAAACTGGTAGGCGTCCCACAGCCCGGCGCCGCTCAGCGGTGCGTGCGGGGTGAAATAGCTCAGGCTGAAGCCCACCAGCGTCAGGAAAAACAGGGTGATAATCAGCAGCAGACAGCGGCGCAGAGTAAAGATAATCACGGTTTTTCTCCCTCCGCCGTTTCACGATACACGCCGGCGAATGACGCGTTGCCGAAGGGGCTGAGCACCAGCCCTTTAATATCATAACGGTAGGCCTGCAGGCGCAGCGATGACGCCAGCGGCAGCACCGGCAACTGCTGCTCCAGAATTTTCTGCGCCTGGCGGTAGCTTTCGATGCGCTGCGCCAGCTGTTGCGACAGCAGGGCGTTTTGCAGCGTTTCATCAAAACCGGGGTCGCACCAGTGAGCATAGTTGGTTTGCGAGCGGATTGCCGCGCAGCTCAGCAGCGGCCGGAAGAAGCTGTCCGGGTCGTTACTGTCGGTGGCCCAGCCGGTCAGGGTGAGATCGTGGTTCATCTCCATCAGCCGCGCCTCCTGGAAGCGGCCCTCTACCGGCACGATGGTCACGTGCACGCCGACCTGGCCAGATCGGCCTGGATCAGCTCTGCGGTTTTCAGCGGGCTGGGGTTATAGGACTGTGAAGCGGTCGGCACCCACAGCTTCAGCTGCAGATTATCGACGCCGGCCTCTTTCAGCATGCGGCGCGCCTGCTGCGGATCGTAGGCGGTGACGTGCGCGTCGTTGTCATACGCCCAGGAGGCGCGCGGCAGAATCGACGCGGCGGTTTCGGCGGTGCCGTAGTAAATCGACTGCATCAGGCGCTGGTTGTTGATCGCCAGCGCGATCGCCTGCCGCACCTTGAGATTATTGAACGGCGGCTTGCGGGTATTGAAGGCCAGATAGGCGATGTTCATCCCCGGGCGCAGCGTCAGGCGCAGGCGTGGGTCGTCGCGCAGAATGGAAAGCTGGCTGGCGCCGGATAGGCCAGCACGTCGCATTCGCCGGTCAGCAGTTTCGACAGCCGGCCGGTGCCGCCGGCGCCGAGATCGATCACCACCTGCGCCATGCGCGGCTCGCCTTTCCAGTAGGCTTCGTTGCGCGCCAGGCGGATATATTGCCCGGAGCGGTATTCATTCAGCAGGAAAGGCCCGGTGCCGACCGGCTCGCGGTCGATCAACTGCTGGTCGCCCGCCTTGCTCAGGTTATCGGCGTACTCCGCCGACAGCACCGGCGCATAGTGGGTGGCCAGATGCCACAGGAACGAGGCGTCCGGCGCCTGCAGGCGGATCTCGACGGTGTAGTTGTCGAGCTTTTTCACGCTCTGCACCGAGTCGGAGAACTGCAGACTGTCGAAGTACGGGTAGTCGCCGCCGTTGACGTCGTGGTACGGGTGCTTGTGGTTAAACACCCGCTCAAAGCTGAACACCACATCGTCGGCGTTCATCTTGCGGGTTGGCGTAAACCAGGCGGTGTGCTGGAACGGCACGTCCTTGCGCAGGTGGAAGCGGTAGGTGGCGCCGTTGTCCAGCACCTCCCAGCGCTGCGCCAGCTCCGGAATCAGCCGGTAGGTATAGGGGTCAACGTCCAGCAGGCGATCGTACAGCTGCGCCGCCAGCGTATCGACCGTCAGGCCGCTGCTGCCATCTGCGGATTAAAAGTGTTCAGGATGCCGTTGACGCAATAGACAAAACCGCTGCGATGCACGTCCGGCAGGGGCGCCGGCGCGTTGGCGGCGGGCGCAGCCGCAGCGGCGGCCAGCAGCGAATTGCCGAGGCATAACGACAGGATCCAAATGGGTAAACCACGCATAGAGGCTTCATGGGTTAATAAGCGATAGCGTTAGTGTACCGTACTCTGGCGAACTGCCCAATTCTTCAGATAAAAACGTCGATTTTTCTGCGGCTTGATTGAGCAACCTGCCTGCCGGCGCGCGCAGGCGGGGAAAAAAAGTAAATTGTTATGTTATAACATATCTATTTCATGTTACCGTTTTCGCCTGGTTACCAACAACTGCAGGGAAATATGGGAAACACGGCCATGGCTTACCGGCAGCCGCTGCCGGACGTGCAGAGCGGGCGCGGCGAGCTGAGCGATATCGCCCTTGACTGGGTGGGCATGCAGGGCATTGCGCTGCCGCTGGAGGTGGCGGGCGTCCGTTCAATGCCGAAGTAAGCGTCGGCGTCAGCGTCTGCGCCAACCGCGACGGCGCGCGCGGCATTCATATGTCGCGTTTGTATCTGACGCTGGATGCGCTGACGCAGGGCGAACTGACGCCGCGGCGCATCATCAATACGCTGGCGGCGTGTTTACAGTCGCAAACTGCGGACAGCGAGCGGGTGCGGCTGGAGATCGGCGGCGAGCTGCTGCTGTCGCGTGCGGCGCTGCTCAGCCCGCAGCGCGGCTGGAAAAGCTACCCGCTGCACATCAGCGCGACGCTGGAGCGCCGGCCGATGCTGACGCTGCAGGTCGGCGTGCCTTATTCATCGACCTGCCCGGCGTCGGCGGCCCTCAGCCGTCAGGCGGCGCAGCAGCAGTTTCTGGTGGATATCGAGACGGATGACGGGGCGCTCGAGGTGCAGCAGGTGTTTGACTGGCTGGGCGCGCACGGCATGCCGGCGACGCCGCACAGCCAGCGCAGCTGGGCGTGGGTGACCGTGACCCTGTCCGGCGATGAAAAAGTGCTGCCGGCGATCTCGCTGATCGACCGCATCGAGCAGGCGCTGGGGACGCCGGTGCAGACGCTGGTCAAGCGTCAGGACGAGCAGGCGTTTGCGCTGGCCAACGGCCGCAACCTGATGTTCTGTGAAGACGCCGCGCGCCGTCTGCATGACGCCTTGCGCCGCGCCTGCTGCTACCGCGCCTTCAGCGTGCGGGTGGAGCATCAGGAGAGCCTGCACGCCCATAACGCGGTGGCCCAGTTGAGCTGGCGGGAGGGCGCGGATGCTGCGTAAAAATCCCAGCGGCCATCTGCCGCAGGTCTCCGCCAAAGCCTATATCGATCCCACCGCGATTATCTGCGGCGGGTGATTATCGGCGATTACGTTTACGTCGGACCTTACGCGGTGATCCGCGCCGATGAGCTGAACGCCGACGGCGATATGGCGCCGATCGTTATCAGCGCCCACGCCAATATTCAGGACGGCGTGGTGATCCATTCCAAAAGCGGCGCGGCGGTAACCATCGGCAGCTACAGCTCCATCGCCCACCGCGCCATTGTGCACGGGCCGTGCCGCATCGACGAGCGGGTGTTCGTCGGCTTTAACAGCGTGCTGTTCAACTGCCACCTGCGCCGCGGCTGCGTGGTGCGCTACAACGCGGTGGTGGACGGCGTGACGCTGCCGGAGCAGTGCTATATCCCCTCCACCGAGCGGGTCGGCGCGGACTGCGACCTGTCGCGCTACGGCCGGGTCGATCGCGACGCGCTGCAATTTTCTGAAGAGGTGGCCGCCACCAACGTCGAACTGGTGCGCGGCTATCAGGCATTACGCAATGAATTTTAGGGAGACGGCCATGCAACCACTGCCGGTTACGGTACTGTCCGGTTTTCTCGGCGCCGGTAAAACCACGGTGCTTAACCATATACTGAACAACCGCCAGGGCATGCGCGTGGCGGTGATCGTCAATGATATGAGCGAGGTGAATATTGATGCTGCGCTGCTGACTAATGAAATCACCCTCGACCGGCAGCAGGAAAAGCTGGTGGAAATGAGCAACGGCTGCATCTGCTGCACCCTGCGGGAGGATCTGCTGGTATCGGTGCGTGAGCTGGCGCAGGCCGGGCGCTTCGACTACCTGCTGATCGAATCCAGCGGCATTTCGGAGCCGCTGCCGGTGGCGGAGACCTTTACCTTTGAGGATGAGGCGGGTGAGAGCCTGTCGCAGTTTGCCCGGCTGGACACGCTGGTGACGGTGGTGGACGGCGTTAACTTCCTGGCTCAGTACCAGCAGGCGGCCAGCCTGCAGGAAGTCGGACAAAGCCTGGGGGAGGATGACCTGCGCAGCGTGGCGGACCTGCTGATTGAACAGATCGAGTTTTGCGACGTGATACTGGTGAGTAAAACCGATCTGCTGACGCCGCAACAGCTGGCGGAGGTCACGGCGGCGCTGGCCAGCCTCAATACCGAAGCAAAAATTATCCCGATCGCCCCGGGCACGCTGCCGCTGGACGAGGTGCTCAACACCCGTCGCTTCAGCTTTGAACGGGCGCAGCGCGCGCCCGGCTGGCTGAAGGAGCTGCGCGGCGAGCACCTGCCGGAAACGGAAAACTACGGCATCAGCAGCTTTGTCTACCGCGCCCGTCGGCCGTTTGCGCCGGACAGGTTCTACCGCCTGATTAACGGCGACTGGGGCGGCGGCAACCTGCTGCGTTCGAAAGGCTTTTTCTGGCTGGCGACGCGGCCGCAGCACGCCGGCCAGTGGAGCCAGGCCGGCGGCATTGCCCGCTATGGCCTTGCCGGGCTGTTCTGGCGCGCCATCCCGCAGGAGAAGTGGCCGCAGGACGATGAGACGCGGGCGCAGATTCTGCAGCGCTGGGTCGAACCGTTCGGCGATATGCGGCAGGAGCTGGTGTTTATCGGCCAGCACCTGCCGCAGGCGGAGATCGTGCGTCGGCTGGATGCCTGCCTGCTGAGCGATGCGGAGATGGCGGCGGGAGTGGAGTACTGGAGGGAGATGGCCGACCCGTTCCCTGCCTGGTAATTGCACAATGTTGCTATGGAGATGAGAAAAATTCTCAATAAAAAGCTTTACAGCTGATATTGAGAACCATTATCATCAGCTGGTCGTTCACGGAAGGCCGCTCCCTGCGGCACAGACGTGAAAGGCACGACATTGCTCACATTGCTTCCAGTATTATTTTTCAAGCCAGCTCGGGTGCTGGCTTTTTTTTTGCCTGTCGATCCCTGTTTATTCACGATGCACGCCAAATCCACTTTGCCCCGGGGCGAGATCCGCGCGCAGCGTCAGCGCCGGGATCTCATAGTCGCCGCCGTTCTGCCGCCGGAACGGAATCGGCGGCGTATGCGCCAGGCCGTCGAGGCGCTGCGCCAACTGGTTGCGCAGCTCGGTAAAGCGCTCGTCATCCATACGGTCGCTGCGGTAGATCACCTGCGGCGGCAGCACCGCGAAGCCGGGAAAGTGCAGAATACCGTGCTGAATCGGGAACAGAATATCCTCAATCGGTCCGTTGATGCCGCGCGCGGCGTAGTGCGACTCCCAGCCGCCGACGGTGACGATCAGCATGGCGCGCTTGCCCGCCAGCGTGCCTTCGCCGTAGCGGTCGCCCCAGCGTGCGTCAGAGTGTTCCCCCACGCCATAGGCAAAGCCGTTGGCGTAGACCCGATCCACCCAGCCTTTCATGATTGCCGGCATCGAGAACCACCACAGCGGAAACTGCAGAATCAGCACGTCCGCCCAGAGCAGTTTTTCCTGCTCGGCGGCGATATCCTGGCTCTGCGTGCCGTTGGCGAACGCCCGCTGAGAATCCAGCGACGGGTTAAACGGCGCGTCGGTCTGGGCGCCAGATTATCGTCGGCGTCGAGGAGGCTTTTCCAGCGCATGGCGTACAGATCGGAAACCTGCACCTGATGGCCGGCCTCCGCAGGTGGCTGACGGTAAAGTCTTTCAGCGCGCCGTTCAGTGAATGCGGCTCCGGGTGGGCGTAAACCAGTAGTATCTTCATGCTGTACTCTCCGTGATGGTCAGAGACTGCAGAGTAGGCGCCGCTGAGGTATATTAGAAATTAATTTCAGATATTCCAGGTATAAGCATGGATAATTTCAAGCGGCTGGATCTTAACCTGTTGGTGACGCTGGACGTGCTGCTGGCGGAAAATAACGTTACCCGCGCCGCGCAGCGGCTGCATGTGTCGCAGCCAGCGGTGAGCGTTCATCTGGCCAAGCTGCGCGAGATCTTCCACGACCCGCTGCTGCTGCCGGGCCACGCGGCATGCGGCCGACGCAGCGCGCCCTGGCGCTGCGCGAACCGCTACGGCAGGCGCTGGCGACGCTGGAGCAGGCGGTGCAGCCGGGCAGCCCGTTCGATCCGGCGCAGGCCAGCCACACTTGGCGGGTGGCGGCGTTTGACTATGGCGAATCGACGATTCTGTTGCCGGCGCTGCGCACGCTGCGTCAGCCGCGCCGGGCAGCCGGCTGGCTGTGATGGAGGTTGCGCCGGCGCAGATAGCCAGAGGGGCGGAAAACGGCGATATCGATTCTGGCGCTGCACACGCTGGACGATGCGCCGCCGGGGCTGCGGCAGCGGCGGCTGTTCAGCGAACGCTATGTGCTGGCGGGCCGTGCCGGGCATCCGGCGCTGGCGGCGCCGCTGACGCCGGCGGCGTTCAGCGCGCTGGAGCATGTGATGGTATCGCCGGACGGCGGCGGTTTTTACGGCGTGACCGATAAAACGCTGGCGGAAGCGGGGCTGTCGCGCCGGGTGGTGCTGTCGGTGCCGCATTTTCTGTTTGCCATTTCGGCGCTGCTGGCCAGCGATCTGGTGGCGATGCTGCCGGAACGGCTGGCGCGCGGCAATCCCGCCCTGCAGGTACAGGAAGCGCCGCTGGCCGTACCGGGCTTCGAGATGGTGATGTTATGGCATGAGCGCAGCCACCGCGATCCGGCCCACCAGTGGCTGCGGGCGCACATTATGGCGTCGCTGGCGTAACGCTAGGCGGACGGCTCCTCGCCGGGCTGCAGCGCATGTTTTTTCAGCATGCCGCGCAGCTGGTGGTAGGTCAGCCCCAGCAGTTCCGCCGCCTTGCGCTGATTAAAAACGCGCCTGGCGCAGCGCCTGTTCCAGCAGCCGTTTCTCCTGTTCGTTCTGCCAACCCTTCAGATCCAGCGGTAGCGTCGGCCGCCGTTCGCCTGCGGTTCTGCCGCCGGGGTAGCCGCCGGCGCGCTTTGGCGACGGGTTGATCACGATGCGGTCCAGCGGCTGCTCGCTGCTGCCGTGGCGGTACACCGAGCGCTCGACCACGTTTTTCAGCTCGCGCACGTTGCCGGGCCAGCCGTAGCCGAGCAGCGTCTCGCGCGCATGGGCGGTAAAGCCGGGGAACAGCGGCAGCGCCAGTTCGCGGCACATCTGGATAGCGAAGTGCTCCGCCAGCAGCATGATGTCCTGCTGGCGCCGGCGCAGCGGCGGCAGCTGCACCACGTCAAACGCCAGCCGGTCGAGCAGATCGGCGCGGAATTTGCCGGCCGCCGCCAGCGCCGGCAGATCGTCGTTGGTGGCGCACACCAGGCGCACATCCACCTGCAGCGGCTGGCTACCGCCCACGCGTTCGAGATGGCCGTATTCAATCACCCGCAGCAGTTTTTCCTGCACCAGCATCGGCGCCGTCGCCAGTTCGTCGAGAAACAGCGTACCGCCGTCGGCGCGTTCAAACCGCCCCAGATGGCGCTTCTGCGCGCCGGTAAACGCGCCGGCCTCATGGCCGAACAGTTCGGAATCCAGCAGGTTTTCATTCAGTGCGGCGCAGTTGAGGGAGATAAACGGCCCCTGCCAGCGGTTGGACAGATAGTGCAGGCGGTGGGCGATCAGCTCCTTGCCGGTGCCGCGCTCGCCAATCACCAGCACCGGTTTGTTCAGGGTTGCCAGCTGCGAGACTTGTTCCAATACTTCTAACAAAGGCGTTCGCTTCGCCCAACAGGGGTTCGATCTGCTCGCTCATGATGAAATTCGCCAATAGTTGGTGAAAATAATCACTTTACAGCATGGTGCGGCAGAGTCAAAAATAAATAATCCTTTAATTTCAGTGAAATAAAAGTTGGCACGCATTTTGATTATATCTTGGCGTCCGCAGTATGACTTACGACGGCGCTGAAGACGCCACTGACACCAAGAGGAAGTGAATTATGGGTATTTTTTCTCGTTTTGCCGACATTGTGAACGCCAACATCAATACGCTGCTGGATAAGGCGGAAGATCCGCAGAAGCTGGTGCGTTTGATGATTCAGGAGATGGAAGACACGCTGGTTGAAGTGCGTTCCACCTCGGCGCGCGCGCTGGCGGAGAAGAAGCAGCTGCTGCGTCGTATCGAGCAGGGTGAGAAACAGCTCGACGACTGGCAGGAAAAAGCGGAGCTGGCGCTGCGCAAAGATAAAGAAGATCTGGCGCGTGCGGCGCTGATTGAAAAACAGAAAGTGTCCGATCTGATCGCCACCCTGAGCCAGGAAGTGGCGACGGTGGAAGAAACCCTGAGCCGGATGAAGAGCGAAATCGGCGAGCTGGAAAGCAAGCTGACCGAAACCCGCGCACGCCAGCAGGCGCTGATGCTGCGCCATCAGGCGGCGTCTTCCTCCCGCGAGGTGCGTCGTCAGCTCGACAGCGGCAAGCTGGATGAGGCGATGGCGCGTTTCGAGCAGTTCGAGCGCCGTATCGACCATATGGAAGCGGAAGCCGAAAGCGTCAGCCTGGGGAAAAAGAAAACCCTGGATCAGGAGTTCGCCGAACTGAAGGCGGATGACGCCATCAGCGAGCAGCTGGCGGCGCTGAAAGCCAAGATGAACCGCTCAGAGTAACCGTTTTGCGGCCGCCCGGCGGCCGCCGTCCGATATCCGATAACAGAACCCCGGCGTGCCGACGCCGCAGCGCGACGTCCGGCAGGCGGGAATAACAAGGAGTTGAAATGAGTGCGTTATTGTTAGCCATTCCATTGACGATTTTTGTGCTGTTCGTCGCCCCGATTTGGCTTTGGCTGCATTACAGCAATCGGCAACAGAACGGGATCCAGCTGTCGCATCAGGAAATGCAGCGGCTGACGCAGCTGACGGCAGACGCCAAACGCATGCGCGAACGTATTCAGGCGCTGGAAGAGATCCTGGATGCCGAACATCCGAACTGGAGGCAGTCCTGATGGCAAATTTGTTGGGCAGTAAAAAACTGTATCGCGTGCCTGAAGAGGGCATGGTGAAGGGCGTTTGCGCCGGTCTGGCGCACTACTTTGACGTCCCGGTACGTCTGATCCGCGTGATGGTAGTGCTGTCGATGATTTTCGGCCTGTTTTTCTTTACCGTCGTCGCCTATTTCGCCATGGGCTACCTGCTGGAAGCGGCGCCGGCGAGCCGTTTTGACGGCGAACATCAGCGTACGCCGCGCCAGCTGCTGGATCAGCTGGAGTATGAACTGGGCAGCGGCGAGCGTCAGCTGCGCCAGGTTGAGCGCTACGTGACCTCGGATACCTTCGGCGTACAGAGCCGTTTTCGTCAGCTGTAATTGACGGTTGCCGCCCGAGCGCCGCCGTCACCTTGGCCGGAGGGCTGTTATGACCAGAGCAAACCACGCGCCAACGGCGGCAAATCCGCCACTTTCCAACGAGGAGCTGGTGCAATGTTGAAGAGATTGTCTAAAGTCATCATCATAGCGTTACTCAGTTACGGCCCGGCGGGGGCCACCTCATGGCTGCTGAGAACCGTCAGCCGTAAACCGCTGCGCCTGCTGTTGGCGATGGTGCTGGAGCCGATGTTCCGCAAGGGGCTGAATAAGGCATTCGGGCGTTATACCCGCTGAGTCGCAGGCTGCCTTGGGCGGTGGACGACGCAGCCCCGCCGCAGCGCTGAGTGATTTTGGGTATTTATGCCAAGGAGAAGAATGAAACGATTAAAAAATGAATTAACCTCGCTGGTCAACCGCGGTATGGACCGCCACCTGCGTCTGGCGGTGACCGGCCTGAGCCGCAGCGGGAAGACCGCCTTTATTACCGCGCTGGTTAATCAGCTGCTGCACGTTCACAGCGGCGCGCGGCTGCCGCTGTTTTCGCCGGTGCGTGAAGAGCGCCTGCTGGGGGTAAAACGCATCCCGCAACGCGATCTCGGCATTCAGCGTTTTACCTATGATGAGGGGCTGGCGCAGCTGTACGGCACGCCGCCGACCTGGCCGACCCCCACCCGCGGCGTCAGCGAAATTCGCCTGGCGCTGCGCTACCGTTCCAACGACTCCCTGCTGCGCCATTTTAAAGAGACCTCGACGCTGTATCTGGAGATCGTCGATTATCCGGGCGAATGGCTGCTCGACCTGCCGATGCTGGAGCAGGACTATCTGGCCTGGTCGCGACAGATGACCGGGCTGCTGCAAGGCGACCGCGCCGAATGGGCCAAACCGTGGCTGACGCTGTGCAACGCGCTGGATCCGCTGGCGCCCGCCGATGAAAACCAGCTGGCGGCGATCGCGCAGGCCTACACCGATTATCTGCTGCGCTGCAAGGCCGAAGGCTGCACTTTATTCAGCCGGGACGCTTTGTGCTGCCGGGCGATATGGCCGGTGCGCCGGCGCTGCAGTTCTTCCCGTGGCCGAACGTCGACGCCGGCAGCGAATCGAGGCTGGCGCAGGCTGACAAGCACACCAACATCGGCATGCTGCGCGCCCCGCTTCGGCTATTACTGCCAGTCGATCGTGAAGAACTTCTACAAAGAACACTTTGTGCGCTTTGACCGCCAGATCGTGCTGGTGGACTGCCTGCAGCCGCTCAACAGCGGGCCGCAGGCGTTTAACGACATGCGTCTGGCGCTGACGCAGCTGATGCAGAGCTTCCACTACGGCAAGCGCACGCTGTACCGCCGCCTGTTTGCGCCCACCATCCGACAAACTGATGTTTGCCGCCACCAAGGCCGACCATATCACCGCCGATCAGCACGCCAATCTGGTGTCGCTGCTGCAGCAGCTGGTGCAGGAGGCCTGGCAGAACGCGGCGTTTGAGGGCATCAGCATGGACTGCGTCGGGCTGGCCTCGGTGCAGGCGACCGAGAGCGGCATGGTGGATCATCAGGGCCAGCGCATTCCGGCGCTAAAAGGCAACCGCCTGTCGGACGGCGCGCCCGCTGACGGTTTTCCCCGGCGAAGTGCCGGCGCGCCTGCCGGGACCGGCGTTCTGGCAGCAGCAGGGGTTCCACTTTGATGAATTTCGTCCGCGCGCGATGAGCGTGGACAGCCCGTTGCCGCATATTCGTCTGGACGCGGTGATGGAGTTTTTGCTGGGAGATAAAGTGCGATGAGCGAGCCGATAAAACCGCGGATCGATTTTGAAGAGCCGCTGCAGCCGCCGCAGGAGCCGACGCTGCGCGCCGGCATGGCTTTGATCAGCAGCAGGCGGATAACTTCTTTCCCGCCGCGCCGGAGCTGGAGCAGGAAGAAAGAAGAAGGGCGCGTTGAAGGCATCGTCAATGCGGCGCTGAAGCCGAAGCGCAGCCTGTGGCGCAAAATGGTCACCGCCGGCCTGACGCTGTTCGGCGTCAGCGTGGTGGCCCAGGGCGTGCAGTGGGTGCATCAGGCCTGGCTGCAGCAGGATTGGATCGCGCTCGGCGGCGGCGTCGCCCGGCGGTTTGATCGTCGGCGCCGGCGTCGGATCGGTGGTGGCGGAATGGCGCCGCCTGTATCGCCTGCGCCAGCGCGCCGAAGAGCGCGACGAGGCGCGGGAGCTGCTGCACAGCCACGGGCTGGGCAAGGGGCGAGAGTTCTGCGAAAAACTGGCGCGCCAGCCGGGCTGGATCAGGGGCATCCGGCGCTGCAGCGCTGGCAGGCGTCGCTGCATGAAACCCAGAACGACCGTGAGGTGGTGGCGCTGTACGCGCGGTTAGTGCAGCCGGTGCTGGATAACCAGGCGCGGCGTGAAATCAGCCGTTCGGCGGCGGAGTCGACGCTGATGATCGCCGTCAGCCCGCTGGCGCTGGTGGATATGGCGTTTATCGCCTGGCGTAATATCCGGTTGATCAACCGCATCGCCGCGCTGTACGGCATCGAGCTGGGCTATTTCAGCCGCATCCGCCTGTTCCGTCTGGTGCTGCTGAACATCGCGTTCGCCGGCGCTTCGGAACTGGTGCGCGAAGTCGGGATGGACTGGGTGTCGCAGGATCTGGCGGCTCGCTTGTCCGCCCGCGCCCGCGCAGGGCATCGGCGCCGGTCTGCTGACCGCGCGTCCTGGGCATCAAGGCGATGGAGCTGTGCCGGCCGCTGCCGTGGCTGGAGGACGACAAGCCCAAACTGGAGTGATTTCCGCGGCCAGTTGGTTGGTCAGCTGAAGGACGTGATGAAAAAGGCGATAAGAAAGCCTGATAATCCCGCCGCCGCACCGCCCGGTGCGGCGTTTTCCCGTACGGCGTAAGCCGGCGTTGACGAAAGAACATCCTGCTGTAATTTCGTGATAATTATCCAAAAATAATCTCAAGGCCATGATAAATATCTGACAATAAGCTAAAATGACGCGGATGGTGTTATTCATTTGCGCTTAGAATCAATAACCACAATGATAAATCAGCGTTCTGTCAACTTTTGCTGACAGAACGTTTCTTCTGTCCGGGATGAGAGAGTATGATGAGCGCCACTTATCCCGCCGTACGCAAAACCTGCAGAGAAGGCCAATACTGATGCGTTTGGAAGTATTTTGCGAAGACCGGATCGGTCTGACCCGAGAATTGCTGGATCTCTTGGTATTACGCAGCATTGATCTACGCGGTATCGAAATCGATCCTATCCGGCCGGATTTACCTGAATTTTTCCCCAGCTTGATTTCGATACTTTCCGCGCCCTGAATGGCGGAAATCCCCGCCCCATCGCCGGCGTGACCGACGTGCGCACCGTCAGCTTTATGCCTTTCCGAGCGTGAACACCGGGGCGCTGCGCGCGCTGCTGGAATCCATGCCGGAGCCGGTATTTTCCATCGATATGAAAGGCAAGGTCGAGCTGGCTAACCCGGCGGCGCTGGCGCTGTTCGCCCTGAACGAAGACAAGATCCGCAACCAGACGGCGGGGCAGCTGATTGGCGGCTATAACTTCAGCCGCTGGCTGGAGAATGAGCACGCCGCGCCGCACTCTGAGCGGGTGGTGATCCGCAGTCAGGATTTCCTGATGGATATTACGCCGATCCACCTGGAAGATGAAAACCAGCAGCCGGACGTGGTCGGCGCCGTGGTGATGCTGAAATCCACCGCGCGCATGGGGCGGCAGCTGCAGAATCTGTCGGTGAACGACGATACCGAGTTTGACCATATCGTGGCGGTCAGCCCGAAGATGCGTCAGGTCCTGGAGCAGGCGCGCAAACTGGCGATGCTGGATGCGCCGCTGCTGATCGTCGGCGATACCGGCACCGGCAAGGACATTTTGGCCCGCGCCTGCCACCTGCGCAGCCCGCGCGGCAAACAGCCGTTCCTGGCGCTCAACTGCGCGGCGCTGCCGGATGACGTGGCGGAAAGCGAACTGTTCGGCCATGCGGCGGGCGCCTACCCGGGCGCCGGCGCGGCAAAGAAGGGCTTTTTTCGAGCAGGCCAACGGCGGCTCGGTGCTGCTGGACGAGATTGGCGAAATGTCGCCGCAGATGCAGACCAAGCTGCTGCGCTTCCTGAATGACGGCACCTTCCGCCGCGTCGGCGAAGATCATGAGGTGCACGTCGACGTGCGGGTGATCTGCGCCACGCAGAAAAACCTGATTGAGCTGGTGCAGCGCGGCGAGTTCCGCGAGGACCTTTATTACCGTCTGAACGTGCTGACCATTACGGTGCCGCCGCTGCGCGAGCGTCCGCAGGACATCATGCCGCTGACCGAGCTGTTCGTCGCGCGCTTTGCCGATGAGCAGGGCGTCGCCCGGCCGAAGCTGTCGAGCGATTTGAACAGCTTCCTCAGCAAGTACGGCTGGCCGGGGAACGTGCGCCAGCTGAAAAATGCAATTTATCGCGCGCTGACGCAGACCGAAGGCTTTGAGCTGCGCCCGCAGGATATCGTGCTGCCGGAGTTTTGAGGTGGAGATGTCGCTGGGGGATGAGGCGATTGACGGAACGCTGGATGAGATCAGCAAGCGTTTTGAACGTTCGGTGCTGACCCGGCTGTACCGCACCTATCCCAGCACGCGTAAACTGGCGAAGCGTCTTGGGGTATCGCATACCGCGATCGCCAATAAGCTGCGCGATTACGGCCTCAGCAGCCGCAAGCCGGCGGAAGACGCCGACGAGTAAGGACGGAAAAAAGCCCGGATTGCCCGGGCTTTTTTATGCGCGAATTACTTCAGCGCCGCCAGCGCGGCGTCGTAGTCCGGCTCAGAGGTGATCTCTGCCACCAGTTCGCTGTACAGCACCTTGTCCTGCTCATCCAGCACCACCACGGCGCGCGCGGTCAGGCCGGCCAGCGGGCCGTCAGCGATTTCCACGCCGTAGGTCTGCTTGAACTCGGCGCCGCGCAGGGTGGATAGGGTGACCACATTGCTCAGGCCTTCCGCGCCGCAGAAACGGGACTGGGCGAACGGCAGGTCGGCGGAGATGCACAGCACCACGGTGTTGTCCAGGCCGCTGGCCAGCTGGTTGAACTTACGCACCGAAGTGGCGCAGACGCCGGTGTCGATGCTTGGGAAAATATTCAGCACCTTGCGCTTGCCGGCAAAGCTGCTCAGCGCAACGTTGGACAGATCTTTTGCCACCAGGGGTGAACGGCTGACCTTGCTCGCCGGCTTTCGGCAGTTGGCCGGCCACGGCAACGGGGTTACTCTGGAACTTTACGGTCTGAGTCATGGTTAGATTCCTTTGACAGGTGTTTATACAAAAGATGTGCACCTAATCGGCGAGCGGCTGACGCTCATTTTAACATTAGGTTCACACCTTGCCGTCAGTCTATGTCAATGCATGGCGCTTGGGGTATACAAAATTGGCTAAACAGTTGTATATATTGGCATACCCCTGCGTAGCGCGCTGATATTACGCGTACTATTCAACCAGGAGCGGTGATGAGAAGCATGCGTTTTTACCCACAGGCCTGGCCGCTGCGCGCCGCGTTTGTTATTTCACGCGGCAGCCGCAGCGCGGCCAGCGTGGTGGTGGTGGAAATCGAGCAGCAGGGCGTCTGCGGCGTGGGAGAGTGCACGCCGTACCCGCGCTACGGCGAGAGTGAAAGCTCGGTGCTGGCGCAGCTGGAAGCGATCAGGCCGGAGATCGAACGCGGCCTGTCGCGTGAGGAACTGCAGCAGCGGATGCCGGCCGGCGCGGCGCGTAATGCGCTGGACTGCGCCTTATGGGATCTGGCGTGCCGCCGGCAGGGGCAGACGCTGTGGCAGGCTACGGGCGTACAGCCGCCGCCGCAGGTGACGACGGCGCAGACCGTCAGTATTGATACGCCGGAGGCGATGGCCCGGGCCGCGCTGGAGCTGAGCCGCCGCGGCGCTACGCTGCTGAAAATCAAACTGGACGACCGGCTGATCAGCGAACGCCTGGTGGCGATCCGCGACGCGGCGCCGGAGGCGACGCTGGTCGTCGACGCCAATGAGTCCTGGCAGGCGGAGGGCTGGCGGCGCGCTGCCAACTGCTGGCGGATTTACGGGTGGCGATGCTGGAACAGCCGCTGCCGGCCGGCAACGATCGGGCGCTGGCCAATTTTATCCATCCGCTGCCGATTTGCGCCGATGAAAGCTGCCATACCCGTGACGATCTGGCCCGGCTCGCCGGCCGCTATCAGATGGTCAATATCAAACTGGATAAGACCGGCGGCTGACGGAGGCGCTGGCGCTGGCCGCACAGGCCGCCGAGCAGGGATTTACGCTGATGCTCGGCTGTATGCTGTGCACCTCGCGGGCGGTGGCGGCGGCATTGCCGCTGGCGCCCGCGGCGCGCTTTGTCGATCTGGACGGGCCGACCTGGCTGGCGCAGGACGTCGAACCCGGCCTGGATTTTGCCTGCGGCGTCATCCGGCTGGGCGACGCCTAAGGGCGGGATGCCAGCGGGTAGGTCAGCAGCTCAATCATCGCCTCCAGATACTGTTCGCTGGCGGCATCGGCGGAGATGGCCGGCAGTTCGGCGGTGATGCTCGGCAGCGACAGGTCGGCGCACCAGCTGCCGAACGATCCGGCGTTTCATAGCCGACGCTGCTGACCAGCGGCAGGGCGAATTTGTGCGACAGCCAGACGCCAAGGTGTGAGCTGGCCGGATCTTCAATGCACGCCAGCGGCTCATGAAAAGAGACCACCCAGGCCGGCTTCAGCCGGTGGATCAGATGGCAGAGCGCTTGGGTTTCCGGTTCGGAGCCAGGGCGGCCGCCGGTTGACAGCTTCACCTCCCGCGTCGGCGCGGCGCTGTTCCAGCGGTACACCGTATCGCCGGAGCGCCAGTTGGCGGAGGGAAAATTGCGGTTTAAATCCACGCCGTTGGCGTTGGCGCGCAGCCCGAGCTGGCAGCCGTCCGGGTTGACCGCCAGCACCACATGGTGGCGCAGCGCGGCGGGAGACAGGCTGCGCAAGGCGCAGGACAGGGTAACGACGGCGGCATTTTCATCGCCGTGCGTGCCTGCTATCACCAGCCCGGTGTCCGGGCCGCGCGCGCGGCGGGAAAATAGAGCAGCGGTGCGCCTAATAACGATTTTCCGTAACTTTCTCCTGCCACGGCCAGCTGGCCGCGTTCACTACGCGGTCGTTGTTGAGTCATGGTGTCGCCCTGTGTCGTCAGTCGGTGAAAATGCATTGTTATTTTATTCAGTGTATTACGCTTTGCTGCGACTTTCCCACTACATTGTTGCCCTGCGGCTTATCTGAGCGGTCGGCGGCGGCGCGGCGTAATGTTCGCTGCCGTCGCCGCCGCCGCTTGTTATACTAAGCAGACAGCCAAGCCGATAATCAGCAAGGAGATTTACTATGCCAGTCGCCAGAATAGTCGCCAGTTACACGGAACACGAGCAGGACACGATCACGCTGTTGTGCGGCGTGGATGATGAGAATCAGATCCGCCAGGGGGAGTGGTTCGGCGTGGTGAAAAACGATGACGGACGCGGGACGAATCCAACTACCCGTTTACTCTGCATGTGGATTACCAGAAAAACAGCTTCTACCTTGATTACGGCTATGACGACGCCAACGATCGCCAGCTGCAGACCACCGATATTCAGCAAAGGGCGCTGGAGGAGAACGGCCAGTTCACCATCTTTGATGAAGAAGAAGGTGAAGAGTTCACCTACCGTATCCGCACCATCCACCTCTACGACTAAGCCCCGGAGCGCGCCGTCGGCCGATGGTTCGGCGGCGTAAAGCGGCCGCTATCGCATTTTTGCACCGTCAGCACCGTTTTTCCCACAGCGCCGCCGCCGCCATGATGCGCCGCGGCGCTTTTGGGTATATGATAAAAAATTCAGATGGTTAACGCGGGATAATAACGATGGCGAGAGAAAAAATTCAACGGGGTTTCCGTTTGGCAGGGTGCGCAGCGGCCGCCTGCCTGAGCGTCGGCGTCAGCGCCGCCCAGGTGCCGGCCGGTACGGTGCTGGCGGATAAACAGGAAATCGTGCGCCATATCAAAGATGAGCCCGCGTCGCTCGACCCGATTAAAGCCGTTGGCCTGCCGGAGGCGCAGGTGGCGCGCGACCTGTTTGAAGGGCTGGTGAATCAGGATGCGCAGGGCAATATTATCCCCGGCGTCGCCAGCCGTTGGCAGACCTCGGATAACCAGACCTTCCTCTTTACCCTGCGCAAAGATGCGCGCTGGTCAAACGGTGACCCTGTCACGGCGGAAGATTTCGTCTACAGCTGGCAGCGGCTGGTAGACCCGAAAAGCCTGTCGCCGTTTGCCTGGTTTGCCCAGCTGGCGGGGATCCAGAACGCCGACGCAATCATCGCCGGCAAGCTGCCGGCCGACAAGCTGGGAGTGACGGCGGTGGACGCCCATACCCTGAAGGTGCAGCTGAACAAGCCGGTGCCGTACTTTGTCAGCCTGACCGCCAACTTCAGCCTGTTCCCGGCGCCGAAAGCGGTGGTGGAGAAATACGGCAGCGACTGGACCAAGGTGGGCAACCTGGTCGGCAACGGCGCGTTTAAACTGCAGCAGCGGGTGGTGAATGAGAAGCTGGTGCTGGCGCCGAATGAACACTACTGGGACCATAAACACACCGTGCTGACCAAGGTGACGTTTGTGCCGATCAATCAGGAATCCAACGCCACCAAGCGCTATCTGGCGGGGGATATCGACATTACCGAATCCTTCCCGAAGAATATGTACCGCAAGCTGCTGAAGGATATTCCGGATCAGGTCTACACCCCCGATCAGCTGGGCACCTATTACTATGCGTTTAACACCCAGCGCGCGCCGACCAACGATGTGCGGGTGCGCAAGGCGCTGTCCTACGCCATCGACCGCAAAATTATCGCCGAAAAAGTGCTGGGCACCGGTGAAAAACCGGCCTACCACTTCACCCCGGACGTGACCGCCGGCTTTAAAGCCAAAGAGAGCCTGCTGCAGCAGCAATCGCAGGCGGAGCTGGACGCGCAGGCCAAGGCGCTGATCCAGTCTGCCGGCTATGGCCCGGACAACCCGCTGAAACTGACGTTGTTGTACAACACCTCGGAAAGCCACCAGAAGATCGCCATTGCCGTGGCCTCAATGTGGAAGAAAAAGCTGGGGGTGAACGTCAGACTGCAGAATCAGGAGTGGAAAACCTATATCGACAGCCGTAATACCGGCAACTTTGACGTGATCCGCGCCTCCTGGGTGGGGGATTACAACGAGGCGTCCACCTTCCTGTCGCTGCTGGGGTCGTCGCATGCCGGTAATATTGCCAAGTTCCGCAATGCCGATTACGACCGCGTGCTGGCGGAAGCCAGCCGGCGCACCAGCCCGGCGGCGCTGAACGACGATTACAACAAGGCGGAGCAGATCCTGGCCGATCAGGCGCCGATCGCACCGATTTACCAGTACACTAACGGCCGCCTGATCAAACCCTGGGTAAAAGGCTACCCGATTACCAACCCGGAAGACGTGGCCTATAGCCAGACGATGTATATCGTCAAACATTGACGGGCGTTGTTTCCTCGCTAAAGCGGCCGGTGCGTTGTTACGCACCGGCCGTTTCTTATTGGGGGCTAAATCGATGCCGTAAGCCAGGAGGCAATATCCTGGGTCTGAATCGCATGTTGCGCATTGTAGGTGTCGCGCATTGGCCACCACATGCCGTCACCCCGGGCGAATGCGACGCGATAGCGCAGCATCGGGTCATCCGGGCGTAAACGCAGTTCCTCCAGCAGCGCCGGCAGGGTGAACACGTTTTTGCTAAAGCGCCGTTGCGTCACGTGCTCAACCGTTGCCGCCAGTTGCCGGTATGATGTCGTTTCCCCCGCGACAAAGATGACGTCGTTGACGATGCGCGGCTGATGTAAATAGATGGCACTGGTCAGCCGGCCGATATCGGCCGGCGAGGTGACGGTAACCTGAGTGTCCCATCCCCCTAATGCGTTGAGGGTGTTGGCCGATAAATTGACGACGTCGAATGCCGGTTCGAAGAGGAAGCTGGTGAATATACCGGTTGAAATAATCACCCACTCCGTGGTGCTCTGCGCCCGTAATAGCGTCCGGACATCATATTGTTCATCCCAGACGGGCTGGCCGCTCCCTTTACCGACCACATCGTAATTAACGCCAAACTGCCAGGGGAAGTATCGCCGTACCCCGGCATGCAGCACCGCACGCGTGATCTTGAGCTGCGTACCGGTCCCGGCAACGAACCCCATACAGTTAATCACGGTATCAAACGGCTTAAATATCCTGCTTAACTGTTCAGTCGAACAGGCGGCCAGATCTACGCCGATAAAGGTTGCGCCGGCATCAGCATGTTTTTGATGAGTCGCCGACCGCAGTTTGCCGTGTGTATCGCGGGAAGCGGGCGAAACAATGACGGTAACCGCCCCGTTGCGTTGTGTGACCGCCGGCAGCAGCGCATCCAGTACCGCATCTCCCAGTTGTCCCGCTCCCAGCACCAATACTCGTTTATCTGCGCTCACGTCATGTTGTGGCATTTGCTACCTCACTGCTGGTGTTGATGGAGTGTGGGACAAGTTTACGGTGGTGAGCCGCGTTCGATAAGTCAGCGGCTGTAGGTTAGACTGTTCGTCAATATGGGATAATTGTGGTGCGCCGTCGGGGGGAAAAGGTGGATAGACTGGAATCAATGCGGGTATATGCGCAGGTCGTTGAGGCACAGAGTTTTGCCAAGGCGGCGGAAGTGCTGGGGATGCCGCGCTCAACGGTATCCCGGGTGATTAAGGAGCTGGAAGCTTACCTGGGGCTGCAGCTGTTGCAGCGAACCACGCGTAAGCTCAGCGTGACGTCCGACGGAGAAGGCTACTACACGGAATGTAAACGGCTGCTGGCTGATATCGCCGCCATGGAGTCTTCATTTCCCGGCAAATCGGGTCAACCCAAAGGGCGCTTTAAAGTCGGTATGCCGCAATCCCTGGCCCGGCACTGCATCATTCCCAAAATACAGACGTTCTTGCAGCACTATCCCGAGCTGGATCTCATGCTTTGCTCAAGCGATCAGGTGGAGGACCTCATACGGGAGGGCTACGACTGCGTGATCCGGGCGGGGAGAATTGAGGACTCCACCACGCTGGTGGCCCGTCCGCTGGCGAATTTTAAATGGGTGGTGCTGGCGGCGCCGCAATACCTTGATGCCTATGGCGAGCCGAGGTGTCTGGACGATCTGAATGCTCATCGCGCGGTGGGATACCTTAACCACCGGACCGGACGCACGACAGAGTGGTTTTTTGCGCATGACGCCGCCGTGCGGGCGATCAGGATGCCGGAAACGCTGGTGGTAGACGATACGGATGCTTACATACAGGCCGGCGTACAGGGGCTGGGGTTAATTCGCGTAGCCAGCTATCTGGCGGCTCCCTATTTGCGCAGCGGGGCGCTTATTGCGTGCCTGAACGACGACGCCTTTGATTTACCCTTATCCCTGGTGTATCCGCAGAACAGATATCTGCCTCCCGCCGTGCGCGCTTTTTATGACTGGAGTCAGAGTGTGCTGAGTTCAGCGAACGATTGTTGTGCGGCAGAAACAGAAAACCCGCTGAAATAGCGGGTTTGGGTTCTCACCGGCTCGTCAGATAACGGCGTTAGAGAACTTCTCTCAGGGTATCAACGACAACGCGGCCAGCCATGTCGGTCTGAGTCACACGGTAGGAGGTTGGGTAGGAACGGCGGGTACTCAGGTGGTCATGAACGGAAACCTTGCCGATGGGGTTACCGCCGGCGTCCTTAACGATAAATTCGCTAATCTCTTCCTGACCTTGGTGACGCAGCTGGATATGATTAACCTTCTCCAGCGTATGGCTTTCATCTATTTTCAAATGATCTCTTAACATAACTACACTACCTCCTCGTAGGTAGACGCAAGTATATGCCGATGAAATTTGAGGTAAACCTACTTTTGTTGATTTTTTATTGTTGTTTGGAATTAAAAAGGATGTGCAAATGTTAATGGATAATAAAGGGTAACAATTACGCAGGAAATCGGGGCTTTTCTAGCCGCCTTTGACATCGGTGCTTACCGGCTTCTGCTTTGATTTTAAAAGCATAAAGACTAGACTTTGCGCTAATGAATCAAGATAAGAGGGTAGTGAATGGACGTCATTGACGGCAGCCAACTACACATTGCCGATGCGGTGTACGCCTTTCAGTTGGATGGCAAGGGGGGCGTAACGCCGATCGGCCCGCAGGATAGCATCACCAGTCAGCAGCCTGGCTGGCTGCATCTGGACTATGCCCATCCGGCGAGCCAGCAATGGCTGAGTGAAACGCCGCTGCTGCCGGATTCCGTCCGCGATGCGCTGGCCGGCGACAGCACCCGGCCGTGCGTGGCGCGGCAGGGGGACGGCACGATGATTACGCTGCGTGGGATTAACTTTAACGTTAATTCGCGTCCTGACCAGCTGGTGACGTTCCGCGTGTTTATCACCGATAAGCTGATTGTCTCCACGCGCCACCGTAAAGTGTATTCCATCGATGAAGTGGTTGATGAACTGCAGAGCGGCGTGGGGCCGACCGACTGTGGCAGCTGGCTGGTGGAAGTCAGCGACGCGCTGACCGACCATGCCAGCGAATTTATCGAGGATCTGCACGATAAGATTATCGATCTGGAAGATGCGCTGCTGGATCAGCAGATCCCCGAGCGCGGCCAGCTGGCGCTGATTCGCAAGCAGCTGATCGTGCTGCGCCGCTATATGGCGCCGCAGCGAGACGTGTTCGCCCGGCTGGCCAGCGATCGCCTGGCCTGGATGAGCGATGACGACCGCCGCCGTATGCAGGACATTGCCGACCGGCTGGGGCGCGGCCTGGACGACCTGGACGGCAGCATCGCGCGGACGGCGATACTCGCCGATGAAATCACCAGCGTGCTGGCGGACGCCATGAACCGGCGTACTTACACGATGTCGCTGCTGGCGATGGTCTTTCTGCCCGCCACTTTCCTGACCGGGTTGTTCGGCGTCAACCTGGGCGGCATTCCCGGCGGCGACAAGCCGTTCGGCTTTGCGCTGTTTTGCCTGCTGCTGGTGGCGCTGGGGCGGGGGTGACCTGGTGGCTGAAACGCAGCCGCTGGCTGTAGCCATCAGGCGGAGAAACTTCGGCAAAACCTGATTAAAGTTGCGCGAAATCAACATTTGCCGCCGGAGAATGCGGCATTATTCTTCTCGCAGGTGAATGCAACGTCAAGCGATGGGCGTTGCGCTCCATAATTGTCTTACTTTCTTATTTTAGAATTACTGCATAGCAAATTTGATTCACACGATGCCGGTGTTTTATCACCGGCATTTTTTTGTCTTTTTTTCACCGCCTCCGGCCGTCGGCGCGTTACGCTGCCGGCTCAGGCCGCCGCTTCATCCCAGAAGCTGGCTTCAATTTTATGCCCGTCCAGATCGCGGACGAAGCAGCCGTAATACTGCTCGCCGTAGTGCGGCCTGGAGCCGGGTGCGCCCTCATCCGTCGCGCCGGCCTGCAGCGCCTGGCGATAGAATTCATCGACCTGCTGCTTGCTGGTAGCGAAAAAACCGATGTGGATGCCGTTACCAACGCCGGCAGGCAGGCCGTCGATCGGGGTTTGCAGCCAGAATTCCGGGTAGTCGCGGCCGTAACCGATGGCGCCATGGTGCTCCAGCACGCGACGGCAGCCCAGGGCGGACAGCACCCGGTCATAAAAATCCGCCGCCTGGTCAAAATGGTTGGTCCCGACGGAGACGTGGGACAGACAGGGGGTAATGTTCATCGGTAAACTCCATATTACTGTATGAAAAAACAGTATAGGGTAAAGCCGGTGACGACAGGCGATTTTTTAGCGCCAAATGTGAGCGGGATCGTAAAGCCAGGCGAGGGGAACGCGCCATCCGTCGGGGACGCATGGCGCGTGAACTTATTTGATTTCCAATACGTTCAGGCCGCTCGGGCGCGGCGACGATGTCGTCGGCTTCCGCCGCTTGCCAGCCGGCCGGCTGCAGCGGCAGTTCTTCGCGGTCAAACGCCAGATCGCCGCCGTTCACCACTTCGTCGCCGTGCTGAATGCCTTTGAAGTCAAACAGCTCGGTGTCGCACAGGTGCGAAGGCACCACGTTCTGCATCGCGCTGAACATGGTTTCAATACGGCCGGGGTAGCGTTTGTCCCAGTCGCGCAGCATGTCGCCAATCACCTGGCGCTGCAGGTTGGGCTGCGAACCGCACAGGTTGCAGGGAATGATCGGGAACGCTTTCGCCTGGGCGAAGCGTTCGATATCTTTCTCGCGGCAGTAGGCCAGCGGACGGATCACCACGTGTTTGCCGTCGTCGCTCATCAGCTTGGGCGGCATGCCCTTCATTTTGCCGCCGTAGAACATATTGAGGAACAGCGTCTGCAGAATATCATCGCGGTGGTGGCCAAGGGCGATTTTGGTGGCGCCCAGCTCGCTGGCGGTACGGTAAAGAATGCCGCGGCGCAGGCGCGAGCACAGTGAGCAGGTGGTTTTGCCTTCCGGAATTTTCTCTTTCACGATGCCGTAGGTGTTTTCTTCGACGATCTGATACTCCACCCCCAGCCCATCGAGGTAGGCCGGCAGGATGTGCTCCGGGAAGCCCGGCTGCTTTTGATCCAGGTTGACCGCGATCAGCGAGAAGTTAACCGGCGCGCTCTGCTGCAGGTTGCGCAGAATTTCCAGCATGGTGTAGCTGTCTTTGCCGCCGGACAGACAAACCATGATGCGGTCGCCTTCTTCAATCATATTGAAATCGGCGATGGCCTCGCCCACGTTGCGGCGCAGGCGCTTTTGCAGCTTGTTGAGGTTGTACTGTTCTTTCTGGCTCACTGTTTGTTTTTCTGACATTTAAATCGTGCTCGTTCTCATTGGGTTGCACTAGGGATATGGCGCCGGTAGCGGCCAGTTTACCATTCAACGGACGGATAGGAGAAATCCATCCGCCTGCCGAGTGCTGAAATGCGGTGACGCCCTGACCGCAGAGCATCAACATGGCTTGCGGCATCGGTGCAGTTTGGCGTGTATGGTACGGATTATGGCGACGAATGCCAGCGGGTTTTGCTGCTGCCGGGCGTTCACCTGGCATGGCGGCGAACGGGGGAGGTGTCGACATGAGATGAGATTTATATTGTGGCGTTAAAACCATACGACAGGCTATACGCAGGCCCCATCTATTTTTTGTCGAAACCCGGCTACAGCCGATGAACAAAATGCGTAAAGGCTGTAAAACCCTGATGGATAATAGCTTGGACCTCCCGGTATTCGTCAGCGCTAAAGGGGAGGTCGTCAATCGTGCTGACCGCCGCATTAGCCGCATGGCCGGATTCATGGCTGAGGTGCAGATCGCCGCAAAATTTCAGCGTCAGACCGCTGTCGGCGATGGCCGAACTTAAGGCGGTAAACATCACGTTGCCTGTAGCTTCCATTACTTCAATGACCACCAGACGGATTTTTGCCGGTTGATTAGCGATCATGGCAATGAGTTGATAAGTCAGTTGTCTTGATGCGGCTAACTGCTCTGACCAGAGAAAACGCAGCGTATCGCTGAGCGGCGCGCTGTGGTCGATAGCAAGCTGCTGCAGATCGTGGATAAACCAGGGCCAATGATTGGCGTCTTCGTGAGCATGTTGGTTGACTGCCCGTTCCCATTGGTCTTTGGGCGCGGAAAACGGCAACACGAATTGATTAATATCGGCAAAGCTCATAATAAAGTGGGACATGCGGGGAAGAAAAGATAAGCGTTGTTCTAATGGGCGGGTCCGATCGGTCAGCCGGTAAAAAAAATCGTTGGCAGCAAATTTTTCTTGTTCGCGAGCAATGAGTTCGGATAGTTGATGCATATGACGCTCCAGCAGGATAGGTGGATGTAATTAGTCTGTACGCATTGGCGTAGGAAGGTGAGATGAGGCGGCATAACGGGAAAGGCGCGCCTTAGGCGCGCCCGATGAGGTTACTCGCTGGTGGATCTCTCCGCCTTGCCGGCCAGCAGGCTGAGGAAATCGTATTTCTGCTGCAGTTCCTGCGCCGCTTCCTGATACAGCGCGCTGGCGACCTCCGGCTGCAGGCTGTTAAGACGGCGGAAACGCTGTTCTTTCAGCAGCGTGGCGGCCAGCTCGCTGTTCGGCGGCCGCGAATCCAGCGCCAGCGCCGCTTTGCCTTCCTGCGTGCGGCGCGGATCGAAGCGGAACAGCGGCCAGAAACCGCTGGCGGTCAGCTGTTTCATCTGGTCGTGGCTCAGCGCCAGATCGTAGCCGTGCTCCTCGCAGGGGCTGTAGGCGATAATCAGCGACGGACCGGGATAGGCTTCCGCCTCCTGAATCGCCTTGACCGTCTGGTTCAGCTGCGCGCCTAACGAAATCTGCGCCACATACACGTGGCCGTACATCATCATGCTGACGCCGAGATCCTTACGCGCCTTACGCTTGCCGTGTTCGCCGAACTTGGTCACCGCACCGAGCGGCGTGGCCTTCGACTGCTGGCCGCCGGTGTTTGAATAGCACTGGGTGTCCAGCACCAGCACATTAACGTTCTCCGTCAGGCTCAGCACGTGGTCCAATCCGCCGAAGCCGATATCGTAAGCCCAGCCGTCGCCGCCGATCAGCCAGATGGATTTATCCAGCAGGTGATCGGCATCGTCGGCCAGCTGACGGGCGTCGTCATCGTCAAACTGCGCCAGCCGGGTGCGCAGCTCGGCGATTTGCTGCAGCCGCAGGGCGGGGGCGATATCTTCCAGCCGCAGCCCGTTGACCAGCTCCGCCGGCAGGCGTGGCGCCAGCAGCGTCAGCAGACGCAGGGCGCGCCGGCGGTGCTGATCGACCGTCAGGCGGAAGCCCAGCCCGAATTCGGCGTTATCCTCAAACAGCGAGTTGGCCCAGGCGGGGCCGCGGCCGGCCGCATTGGTGGTGTACGGCGTGGTGGGCAGGTTGCCGCCATAGATGGATGAACAGCCGGTGGCGTTGGCGATCAGCAGACGGTCGCCGTACAGCTGGGTCAGCAGCTTGATATAAGGCGTCTCCCCGCAGCCGGAACAGGCGCCGGAATATTCGAACAGCGGCGTAATCAGCTGCGAGGTGCGGATATCGATGCGCTCAAGCTGCGTCGGGTCGATTTCCGGCAGCTGCAGGAAGAAGTCGTAATGGGCTTTTTCTTCCTCCAGATGCTCCAGCCGCGAAGCCATATTGATCGCTTTGATCTCCGGCTGCTGGCGGTCTTTGGCCGGGCACACTTCCACGCACAGATTGCAGCCGGTGCAGTCTTCCGGCGCTACCTGCAGCACGTATTTTTGCCCGCGCATATCGCGCGCCTTGACGTCCAGCGACTGCAGGCTGGACGGCGCGTGCTCCATCGCCGCCGGCGGCACGACTTTGGCGCGAATGGCCGAGTGCGGGCAGGCGGCGACGCAGTGGTTGCACTGGGTGCAGAGATCCGGCCGCCAGATCGGCACCTCTTCGGCGATATTGCGTTTTTCCCACTGCGTGGTGCCCACCGGCCAGGTGCCGTCCGGCGGGAAGGCGGAAACCGGCAGCACATCGCCCAGCCCGGCCAGCATCGCCGCCGTGACGGTTTTGACAAAGTCCGGCGCGGCGTCGGCCACCACCGGCGGACGCTGCGGGCTGGCGGGGTTGACCGGCCGCAGCGCGATAGCGGTCAGCGCCTGACGCGTTGCCCCCAGCGCCTGCCAGTTGCGCTCGACAATCTCCTGCCCCTTGCTGCTGTAGCTGCGGGCAATGGCGTCCTGTAGCTGCTGCAGGGCGATATCACCCGGCAAAATCTGCGTCAGATGGAAGAACGCCATCTGCATCACGGTGTTGATACGCGCGCCAAGCTGACACTCACGCGCCAGTTTGGCCGCGTTGATAATATAGAAGCGCGCCTGACGCTGCCGCAGCAGCGCCTGCACCTCCTGCGGCAGCCGATCCCAGACCTCATCGGCGTCGTAAGGCGTATTGAGCAGAAAAATCCCGCCGTCTTTCAGGCGTTCGACCATCTGGTACTTATCGATAAACTGCGCCTGGTGGCAGCCGATAAAATCGGCGCGGCTGACCAGATAGGCGGAATTGATCGGTCGTTCGCTGACGCGCAGGTGCGATACCGTCAGGCCGCCGGCCTTTTTCGAATCGTAGACAAAGTAGCCCTGGGCAAACAGCGGCGTACTATTGCCGATGATTTTGATGTTGTTCTTGGTGGCGGAGACGGAGCCGTCGCTGCCGAGGCCGTAGAACAGCGCCTCCAGCGTGGCGCGGGACGGCAGCGGATTGTCGTGCAGCGGTAGCGACAGCCCGCTGACGTCATCGAAGATGCCGACGGTAAAGCGCGGCCGCGGCCGTTCCAGCGCCAGTTCGGCAAAGACCGCCAGCGCGCAGTCGGGGCCGAACTCTTTGGATGACAGACCGTAACGGCCGCCGATCGTCAGCGGCAGGGTGGCGCGCTCGCCGCGGCTGAAGGCTTCGGCCAGCGCGCTCATCACGTCCAGATACAGCGGCTCGGCCGGCGCGCCGGGTTCCTTGGTGCGATCCAGCACGGCGATTTTCTGCACGCTGGCCGGCAGCACCTCCAGCAGGTGCATGGCCGAGAAGGGACGGAACAGCCGCACTTTCACCATGCCGACCTTTTCACCGCGCGCCAGCAGCGCATCGATGACTTCCTCACAGGTGCCGATCGCCGATCCCATCAGGATCGCCACCCGTTCCGCGTCGGGATGGCCGTAATACTCAAACGGCTGATACTGCCGGCCGGTCAGCGCGGCGAACTGCGTCATCGCCTCGCTGACGTGGCGATAGGTTTGCGCGTACCACGGGTTGGCCGCCTCGCGGGACTGGAAATAGGTGTCCGGATTGGCGGAGGTGCCGCGCACCACCGGGCGTTCCGGCGACAGCGCCCGGGCGCGGTGGGCGGCAATGGCCGCCTGCGGCATCATCTGCCGCAGGGTATCGTCGCTGAGCGGCACGATCTTGTTGATCTCGTGCGAGGTGCGGAAGCCGTCGAAGAAGTGAATAAACGGGATACGGCTGTTAAGGGTCGCGGTCTGTGAAATCAAGGCGAAGTCCTGCGCCTCCTGCACATTACTGGCGCACAGCATGGCGCAGCCGGTCTGGCGCACCGCCATCACGTCGGAATGGTCGCCGAAAATCGACAGGGCATGGGTCGCCACCGTACGCGCGGCGACGTGCAGCACAAACGGCGTCAGCTCGCCGGCCAGTTTATACAGCGTCGGGATCATTAACAGCAATCCCTGCGAGGAGGTAAACGACGTCGACAGCGCGCCGGTTTGCAGGGCGCCGTGCACGGTGGCGATCGCGCCGCCTTCCGACTGCATTTCCACCACCCGCGGCGTGTCGCCCCAGATGTTCTGGCGGCCGTCGCCGGACCAGGCGTCCGCCTGCTCGGCCATGGTGGAGCTGGGAGTAATGGGGTAAATCGCGATGACTTCGCTGGTGCGGTAAGCCACCGACGCAACGGCATGGTTGCCATCTGTCGTAATCATGGGAAGTACCTTATTTCAGCGCCATGGCGTTGCGCCATGCGGAAAAAAATGCCCCGGAATCGGGAAAAAAACCGGCAAAAAGGACGTTAAATAAAGTCTAGCAGAGGGAAAATCGCATTCTTTATCACGTTTGTGTGCAGAGGGACGCTTTGGCGGCAGGGGAGTTGTAACCTGATATGTCGCAATAAAAGCACGTTATTTGCTGGCGGCCGCGGCGCGGTTTAACCATAATTTAGCGCTTGGTCGCCATAATGGCGGCGTTGGGTATTAACAGAAGAGTTAGGCAAATGACGGGACTGATGTATTTAACCATGGCGATTATCGCCGAGGTGATCGCCA
The DNA here is from genome assembly GCA_901472405.1 of Serratia rubidaea. Lineage (GTDB taxonomy): Bacteria > Pseudomonadota > Gammaproteobacteria > Enterobacterales > Enterobacteriaceae > Serratia_B > Serratia_B rubidaea. Next base: position 2,321,835 of record LR590463.1, read on the forward strand.
CCACCATGCTGAAGGCGTCGGAGGGGTTCACCCGGCTGTGGCCCTCGCTGGTGGTGGTGCTGGGCTATGGCGTGGCCTTTTGGGGGCTGTCGATGGTGGTGAAAAGCATGCCGCTTGGCATTGTGTACGCGATTTGGTCCGGCATGGGCGTCGTTCTGGTATCGATCGCCGCGGTGTTTATTTATAACCAGAAGCTCGACTGGCCGGCAATTATCGGCATGGGATTAATCGTCGCCGGCGTATTAGTGATTAATCTGTTGTCCAAAACCAGCGCTCACTAATATATACGATGAATAAAAAAACCCGCATGACGCTAATCATGCGGGGTGAAGAGCTCAGTTAATTAACTGAAAAATAGTGGAATGCTAATCTCTTAGCGTCTCTAGCATACGCGCTGCGCCGCGCTTGCCACGTGGCAGAAAATGCGGCGTGCCGTCGGCCGCCTGAGCCACGGTGCGCCGGGCCGGCGGCGGGGTGTGATACGGCTTGCCGTTTATTACGCTGCAGGTGGTGAAAAAAAACGCAAAATAATGACGTCGCCTTATTCTCATTATTAAACGAACAGGCTAAATTAAATAGGTTTGTATTAATTGCAATACCATGCGCCCGCCAAGAGGCGCTGTTATTTTTTATCACATCGGGTTCAGGAGAAAAACAATGGCAATGCAAATGCACAAATGGTCGCTGGCCGGCGCCGTTTTGCTGCTGGCCGCGTGCAGCAGCAATAATGATGAGCCGCAGCAGCAGGGCACCAGCGCCAGAATTGACCACTTACCGACCAGCGCGCACTGCGCCAACGTCGGCGGCACCACCACCATCGCCCATACGCTGAACGGCGAAGCGGTCAGAATGTGTCAGATGCCGGACGGCAAGCAGTGCGAGGAGTGGGCGTTAGGTCAGGGGGCCTGCGCCAGCGCCGGCTAAGCGCCGCCCCCCGGAGGATCGTGCGGGCTTATTGCACCCAGTCTTTCAGGGTATAGACCAGCGTGTGTTGGCCATCGCTCAGCGTCAGCTGCTGCGCGGCCAGCGTAACGCGCGCGCCGTTATTCAGCACGCTGCCGATGATCTGATCCCACTGGTTACGCTGCGGGTCAGGGCACATCATGCGCGTCGTGGCCAGGTTCTTGACCGTCAGCACGCCGTTGTCCAGCTGGCCGTTGCCGAAGAAGCGGTTGCACATTGAGCCGGAGATATGCATTTTCTCACCGAACTCAATGCTCGGGCCGCGCCCTTGCTGCGCATTGGCGGCGACGCCGTCTACGCTCTGCAGCACAAAGTTGTGGTGCAGCAGATCGCTTTCCTGTACCGGTTTGCCGGCAGGCGTACCGCCGGCGCAGCCGGCCAGCAGCGTGCTGGCCAGCGCCAGCGGGATCCATGCTTTCATCGTTTACTCTCCTGAGGTTATTGTTCCTGGGGTTCAGCCATGCAGCTGGTTGGCGCAGGCTTCGCCGCGCGTCAGCTGGTCGATATTCTGCAGCGTGGTTTCAGAAATGCTGGTCAGCGCCTCTTCCGTCAGGAAGGCCTGGTGGCCGGTAAACAGCACGTTATGGCAGGCCGACAGTCGGCGGAAGACATCATCCTGAATCACGTCGTTGGATTTGTCCTCAAAGAACAGATCGCGTTCGTTTTCGTACACGTCCATGCCGAGCGCGCCGATTTTCTGCTGCTTAAGCGCGTCAATGGCGGCGGCGGAGTCAATCAGGCCGCCGCGGCTGGTATTGATGATCATCACGCCGTCTTTCATCATGGCGAAGGCCTGCGCATCCAGCATATGATGGTTTTCCGGCGTCAGCGGACAGTGCAGGGTGATGACGTCCGAGCGGGCGTACAGCGTCGGCAGATCGACGTATTCCGCACCCAGCTCCAGCGCCTGGGCGCTGGGATAGGGATCGTAGGCCAGCAGCGTCATGCCGAAGCCTTTCAGAATACGCATGGTGGCCACGCCGATTTTGCCGGTGCCGATCACCCCGGCGGTGCGGTTATGCATATTAAAGCCGATCAACCCTTCCAGGGAGAAATTGGCGTCGCGGGTGCGTTGATAGGCGCGGTGAATACGGCGGTTGAGGCTCATCATCAGGCCGACGGCGTGTTCCGCCACCGCTTCCGGCGAGTAGGCCGGCACGCGCACCACCTTGATGCCGAGCTGCTCCGCCGCGGCCAGATCGACATTGTTAAAGCCGGCGCAGCGCAGCGCCAGAATTTCCACACCCAGCGCCGCCAGCTCTTCCAGCACTTCGCGGCTGCCGTCGTCATTGACGAAGATACATACCGCTTTACAGCCGATCGCGGTTTTGGCCGTTTTCTTGCTGAGCAGAAAATCAAAGAACTCAAGTTCATAACCAAACTGCTGATTCACCAACTCAAGGTATTTGCGGTCATACTGTTTCGTGCTGTATATCGCCAGTTTCATTGTGGTTTCTCCACCGATAATTCTTACGGCTAGTTTAGTTTTTTTTGCCAATTTTGACAATTAGTTAGCCATCAGGAGACGGGGCGGGAAAGACGCGGCGCGGGCAAAAAAATCCCACGTCTGGGGGTGGGGAAATGGCTTCTTCACATATACCATCACGTTAGGATACGGTGGGTATATCACTTACTTATTAGAATCATTGCAAGACTATTAATCATCACCAGCAACGACAATAACAAAAGTCTGAAATATGCTGTTCTCCCGGCGGCTAATATGTAAACAAAATCGACACATGTTGAATAAAAATCGGTGAAAATGGCAGAAACAGCCCGTCAGCGTCCTGTCTAACTTCACCCTGGTCTAAAATCGTGCCATCATAATTCCCCTTTCTGGCATAGACTTAATGCAACTGCGGGCGTGCCTTATCTAGGAATGAAGCAATCATTTAATGGCTAAACGATTGAGAATATTCATAGGGATTGTGGCGGGGATGGCGATCCTGCTGGCGGCCCTGTGGCAAACAACGCCGCGCTGGCTGCCGCGCGTGCTCTCGCACTGGCTGCCGGCCGGCAGTCAGCTGGCGCTGCAGGGGCCGCTGCGCTGGCAAGACGGCGGTTTATCGCTGGCGGGGGCGCAATATAAAGCGCAGCAGTGCCTGCTGGCGGATCTGGGGCCGACGCGTCTGCATTACCGCGCCGGCCGCTGGCAGCTGGACAGCGATAAACTCAGCGTCGACAGCGCCTGCCTGAGCCAGTTGCCCGCTGGTGACGACGGCGACGCGCCGCTGACGCTGGACGCGCTGCAGCGCCAGCTGCCGGCGATCGACCTGACCATCAAACAACTTTCCATTCTTCCCTGGCAGCACTACGCCGGCAGTCTGCAGCTGCGCAACACCGCGGCGGGCCAGCGGCTGTCTTACCAGGGAAAAAACCTCAACGCCGAAGCGCTGCTGGACGACCGGCAGCAGCTGACGATCTCCTCGCTGAACGTGCTGCCGCCCAACAGCCCGCACCCGCTGCAGCTAAGCGGCGCTATCAGCGTGGCCAGTGATTTCTCCACGCTGCCGCCGCAGGGCAAGCTTCGCGGTGAAGTACAGACCGCCTATCTGCAGCAGCCGTTGCTGATGGATATCAGCTGGCAGCAGGGGCAAGGGGTGGTGACGCTGACGGAAAAAGGCGATCGACAGCCGCTGGCGACCTTACCCTGGGCGATCACGCCGCAGCAGATCCGCATCGATAAAGGCGAATGGCGCTGGCCGTATATCGATCAGCCGCTAAGCGGCGGCGTCAGCATTGCGCTGCACGACTGGAGCAAGGGGCTGGATGAAACGCAAATCAGCGCCCGGCTGAACGTGCTCACCGCCGGGCACAACGGCAAGGGCAATGCGGTGCTGACGCTGGGGCCGGGCAGCGTCGGCCTGACGCGCAGCAACCTGGATTTTCAGCTCACCGGGCAGGCCAACCTGGCGGATTTTTCACTGACGGCGTCGATTCCCGGCGTGGTCAGCGGTTCTATTCTTAACCCGACGCTGGAGCTGCGGCCGGGCTCGCTGCTGCGCGCCTGGGGCAAGGCCTCGCCGGAAATGAAGCTGGAAGAGGCGCGCCTGCCGCTGGCCGGGGTCAAGGTTACCGCCAACGGCATTACCGGCCGCCTGCAGTCGATTATCCGCGCCAGCGACAGCTACTGGGGACGCTTCAGGCTGCATCTCGACGGTCTGGCGCAGGATTTCTGGCCGGACAAAGGCCGCTGGCAGTGGCGCTACTGGGGCAACGGTCAGCTGCCGCCGCTACAGGCGAAGTGGGACGTGGCGGGCAGCGGCGACTGGCGGGACAGCCGCCTGACGCTCGACCGGCTGTCCACCGGCTTTGACCGGCTGAAATACGGCATGGTCACGGTGGATGCGCCGCGTCTGACGCTGAACAAGCCGCTGAGCTGGCAGCGCGATGAGGCGCGTCCGGCGCTGAACGGCGAACTGCAGCTGGTGGCGGACAAGGTCAGCTTCAGCGGCGGCGGCCATCTGCCGGCGTCGACGCTGGCGCTGCGGCTGCAAGGGCGCGATCCGCAGAACTTCCAATGGCAGGGCAAGCTGCAGGCGCAGGATATCGGCCCGATCGCGCTGCGCGGCCGCTGGGACGGCGAGCGCCTGCGCGGAGAAGGCTGGTGGCCGAAGCAGCGGCTGGCGGTGTTCCAGCCGTTTCTGGCTCCGGATCTGAACATGACGCTGCGCGACGGCGAGTTTTACGCGCAGGCGGCGTTCTCTGCCGCGCGCGAACAGGGCTTCGCCGCCGGCGGCCACTGGGTGGTGAAAAACGGCGGCATGTGGATGAAGGACGGCGAACTGAGCGGTCTGGATTTCGTGATGTCCTACCGGCTGCAGAACCACCTGTGCTGCTGGGCGCCAAGCAGCCGGTGACGCTGCGTATCAAATCGCTCAGTAATCTGTTTGAGATGCAGAATATCACCGCCGACCTGCAGGGCTACTATCCCTACAGCGAGCGGCAGCCGCTGACGTTGAGCAACGTCGGCGTGGATATGCTGAACGGCCATATCGGCCTGTCGGCGCTGCGCCTGCCGCAGCACGACGCCGCGGTGCTGAAGCTGGACCGCGTCGATCTCAGCGCGCTGTTTACCGCGTTGAAGCCGAAACAGTTCGCCATGTCCGGCCGGGTGAACGGCGAGCTGCCGCTGTATCTGAACAACTCGCAGTGGCTGGTGCGCGACGGCTGGATCGCCAACGCCGGCCTGCTGACGCTGCGGCTGGACAAGGATATGGCCGACGCCATCGCCGGCAACAATATGGCGACCGGCGCGGCGATCGACTGGCTGCGCTATATGGAAATACACCGTTCACAGGCCAGGGTCGATCTCGACAACCTGGGCGTACTGACGTTAACGGCCAAAATCGACGGGGTTAACCCGCAGAAAAGCGCCAAACGAGAGGTTATTTTGAACTATAGCCATCAGGAAAACGTATTTCAGCTGTGGCGCAGCCTGCGCTTTGGCGACAACCTGCAGGAGTGGCTGGAACAGGCCCTCGCACAACCAGGGGAACAACCATGAAAATCATTACCGGGCCGGCCCTGGCGGTCGCCGTCGGCGGCGTGCTGCTCAGCGGCTGCGTGCCGCGTATTGAGGTGGCGACGCCGAAAGAGCCGATCACCATCAATATGAACGTCAAGATTGAGCATGAAATCCATATCAAAGTGGATAAGGATGTCGAAAATATGCTGAAAAACCGCAGCGATTTGTTTTAGGAGCCGGTAAATGAAAAAGCGATATTTGTGGCTGGTCGGCGCCGGCTGGCTGCTCAGCAGCAGCGTGATGGCGCTGACGCTGGACGAGGCGAAACAGCAGGGGCGCGTCGGCGAAACGCTGAGCGGCTATGTGGCGCCGCTGAAGCAGGATGACGAGACGCTGGCGCTGGTGAAACGTATTAATGACGGCCGGACGGAGCAGTACCAGAAAATTGCCGAGGGTAACCACATTACGCTGGACGAAGTGGCGCGCATGACCGGGCAGAAGCTGGTGACGCGGGCGGCGCAGGGGGAATACGTGCGCGGCATTAACGGCCAGTGGCTGAAAAAATAGCGGGCGGAGAAGAGAAACGTTTGAGGGCGCACGCGGCGCCCTCGGAGCAGAATCAGGCGGTGAGCACCTGAGCCAGTACGGCTTTGGCTTCTTCCTGCGCTTTGCCGGCGACGTCCGGGCCAAAGGCCACGCCTTCGACGAACACGAACTCCACGTCGGTGATGCCGATAAAGCCCAGGAACAGACGCAGGTAAGGTTCAACCAGATCGGTCGCCGTACCTTTGTGAACGCCGCCGCGGCTGGTCAGAATAATTGCGCGTTTGCCTTTCACCAGACCTTCCGGGCCGTTCTCGGTGTAACGGAAGGTTACGCCGGCGCGGGCAATCAGGTCGAAGTAGTTTTTCAGCTGGGTTGAAATGTTAAAGTTGTACATCGGCGCGGCAATCACGATGGTGTCGTTAGCCTGCAGCTCGGCGATCAGCTCATCAGACAGCGCCAGCGCTTCTTGTTGACGCGGGCTCAGCGGCGCGTCGGAAGGGCGCAGGGCGCCAACCAGTTCACCATCCAGCACCGGCACCGGGTTCGCCGCCAGGTCACGTACGGTGATGGTATCGCCGCCGTGGTTTTTGCTCCACTGCTCGACGAAGAAGTCGCTCAGTTGGTTAGACTGTGAGTAGTTTGCCAGGATGCTCGATTTCAGAACCAGTAATTTGCTCATCGTTAATTCCTTACGTAATCGTAATACCCGCCGTGTTGGAACCGTTGGGTGAGGATGGGGAGCCGCAGGACTCGGCACCCTCGCATGGATTACACTTTATTTGGCTTTCGTCGGCAGGGATAGCGGAATATTTCGAGATCTTTGTTCGATTTTATTGAAAGACAATTCTGTGGCTAAACAGGGGGGTTATGGAGAAAAAACGCCTTGTGCTACTCTATCGGACATATACCCTAAATAATTCAAGTTGCAGGAAGGCGGCAAGGGATGGACTTCCGATGAGTTGACGCTGGTCAATGATTCAGGTGACTGAGCGCGGCCAACGCATCTGCGGCTTGAAGTATGACGGGGATAACAGCGTTATCGGCTGAACTCAATTGACATGGCGCTGCCGACCAGCCGTTGCGGCAGCGCGGAAAAAGGAATACCAAACGTGAAATCTCCGCTCGCGGCATTATCTTCCCAACTGGGCGAGCTGATGCTCCGTGATCAACAGCGCCTGCAGCGCCGGCTGCACGGCGCGCGCAAAATCAAAAATTCCGATGCTCAGCAGGCGGTCGCCGATGAAATTGCCGGCGATATCGCCGTCGCGTTGCAGAAAGTGCAGTCGCGCGCCGCCTCCTGTCCGGCCATCAGCTATCCGCAGGGGCTGCCGGTCAGCCAGAAGAAACAGACGATTCTGGAAGCGATTCGCGACCATCAGGTGGTGATCGTCGCCGGTGAAACCGGCTCGGGAAAACCACCCAGCTGCCGAAGATCTGCCTGGAGCTGGGGCGCGGGTGAAAGGGCTGATCGGCCATACCCAGCCGCGTCGTCTGGCGGCGCGCACCGTCGCCAACCGCATCGCCGACGAGCTGGAGACGCCATTGGCGGCAGCGTCGGCTATAAGGTGCGTTTTAACGATCAGGTCGGCGAACAGTCGCTGGTCAAACTGATGACCGACGGTATCCTGCTGGCGGAGATCCAGCAGGACCGCCTGCTGATGCAGTATGACACGCTGATTATCGATGAGGCGCACGAGCGTAGCTGAACATCGACTTTATTCTCGGCTATCTGCGCGAGCTGCTGCCGAAGCGTCCGGATCTGAAGGTGATCATCACCTCCGCCACCATCGACCCGCAGCGCTTCTCGCGCCACTTCAATAATGCGCCGGTGATTGAGGTTTCCGGCCGCACCTACCCGGTGGAAGTGCGCTATCGGCCGGTGGCGGATGACGCCGACGACGGCGACCGCGACCAGCTGCAGGCCATCTTTGACGCGGTGGACGAGCTGGGCGCGAAGGGCCGGGGGATATCCTGATCTTTATGAGCGGCGAGCGCGAAATCCGCGACACCGCCGATGCGCTGAACAAGCTGAATCTGCCGCATACCGAGGTGCTGCCGCTGTATGCCGCGGTTGTCGAACAGCGAGCAGAACCGGGTGTTTCAGTCGCACCACGGCCGGCGCATCGTGCTGGCCACCAACGTGGCGGAGACCTCGCTGACGGTGCCGGGGATTAAATACGTTATCGATCCCGGCACCGCGCGCATCAGCCGCTACAGCTTCCGCACCAAGGTGCAGCGGCTGCCGATCGAACCGGTGTCTCAGGCGTCGGCCAACCAGCGTAAAGGGCGCTGCGGCCGCGTCTCGGAAGGTATCTGCATCCGCCTGTATTCGGAGCAGGATTTCCTGTCGCGGCCGGAGTTTACCGACCCGGAGATTCTGCGCACCAACCTGGCGTCGGTCATTTTGCAGATGACCTCGCTGGGGCTGGGCGATATCGCCGCGTTCCCGTTTGTGGAGGCGCCGGACAAGCGCAACGTGCAGGACGGCGTCCGGCTGCTGGAAGAGCTGGGGGGCGATTAACAGCGCGGCGAACGGCCACTACCAGCTGACCGCGCGCGGCCGCCAGCTGGCGCAGCTGCCGATCGACCCGCGTCTGGCGCGGATGGTGCTGGAGGCCAGCAACAGCGGCAGCGTGCGCGAGGTGATGATCATCACCGCGGCGCTGTCGATCCAGGATCCGCGCGAGCGGCCGCTGGATAAACAGCAGGCGTCCGACGAGAAGCACCGCCGCTTCGCCGACAAGGATTCCGACTTCCTGACCTTCGTCAACCTGTGGGATTACCTGAAAGAGCAGCAGAAGGCGCTCTCTTCCAGCCAGTTCCGCCGCCTGTGCCGCACCGATTTCCTCAACTATCTGCGGGTGCGCGAGTGGCAGGATATCTACACCCAGCTGCGGCAGGTGGTGAAGGAGCTTGGGCTGCCGGTCAACAGCGAGCCGTCGGACGCGCGCAGCGTGCATACGGCGCTGCTGACCGGGCTGCTGTCGCATATCGGCCAGAAAGACGCCGATAAACAGGAGTTTAGCGGCGCACGCAACGCGCGCTTCTCCATCTTCCCCGGTTCCGGCTTGTTTAAAAAGCCGCCGAAGTGGGTGATGGTGGCGGAGCTGGTGGAAACCAGCAAACTGTGGGGACGCATTGCGGCGCGTATCGAACCGGAGTGGATTGAGCCGCTGGCGCAGCACCTGGTGAAGCAGCACTACAGCGAGCCGCACTGGTCGAAATCGCAAGGCGCGGTGATGGCCAGTGAGAAGGTGACGCTGTTCGGCCTGCCGATTGTGGCGGCGCGCCAGGTCAACTACAGCAGCATCGACCCGCTGCTGTGCCGGGAGCTGTTTATCCGCCATGCGCTGGTGGAGGGCGACTGGCAGACGCGCCATGCGTTCTTCAGCGCCAACCTGAAGCTGCGGGCGGAGGTGGAAGAGCTGGAGCACAAATCGCGCCGGCGCGACATTCTGGTGGATGACGAAACGCTGTTCAGCTTCTATGACCAGCGTATTCCGGCCGATGTGGTGTCGGCGCGCCACTTTGATAAATGGTGGAAACAGGCGGCGAAACAGCAGCCGGAGCTGCTCAACTTTGAGAAAGCGATGCTGATCAAAGATGGGGCGAATAAAATCAGCGCGCTGGATTATCCGAATTTCTGGCATCAGGGCAACCTGAAGCTGCGGCTGAGCTATCAGTTTGAGCCGGGCACCGACGCCGACGGCGTGACGGTGCATATACCGCTGCCGCTGCTGAATCAGGTGGAAGAGGCCGGCTTTGAGTGGCAGATCCCGGGGATCCGCCGTGAACTGGTGATTGCCCTGATCAAATCGCTGCCGAAGCCGGTGCGGCGTAATTTCGTACCGGCGCCGAACTATGCCGAAGCCTTTCTGGGGCGGGTGACGCCGCTGGAGATGCCGCTGCTGGATGCGCTGGAGCGCGAGCTGCGCCGCATGACCGGCGTGACGGTGTCACGCGACGACTGGCAGTGGGAACAGGTGCCCGATCATCTGAAAATGACCTTCCGCGTGCTGGGCGACAAGCACAAGACCCTGCGCGAAGGGAAAGATCTGGCAACGCTGAAGCTGCAGCTGAAAGAGCAGGTGCAGGAAACGCTGTCGGCGGTGGCCGACGACGGGCTGGAGCAGAGCGATCTGCATATCTGGAGCTTTGGCGAGCTGCCGGCGTTTTACGAGCAGAAGCGCGGCGGCTACTCGGTGAAGGCCTATCCGGCGCTGGTCGATGAAAAAGACAGCGTGGCGATCCGCCTGTTTGACAGCGAGCAGGAGCAGCAACAGGCGATGTGGCAGGGCACGCGCCGCCTGCTGCTGCTGAATATTCCTTCGCCCATCAAGTACCTGCATGAAAAACTGCCGAACAAGGCCAAGCTGGGGCTGTACTTCAACCCGTACGGCAAGGTGCTGGATCTGATCGACGACTGCATTTCCTGCGGCATCGACAAGCTGATTGCCGAATACGGCGGTCCGGTGTGGCAGGAACAGGCGTTCGCCAGCCTGCAGGAGCGCATCCGCGCCGAGCTGAACGACACGGTGGTGGAAGTGGCGCAGCAGGTCGAGCAGATCCTGACCGCGGTGTTTAACATCAACAAACGCCTGAAGGGACGGGTGGATATGTCGCTGGCGTTGGCGCTTTCGGACATTAAAGCGCAGCTGGCCGGGCTGGTGTACCGCGGTTTTGTCACCAATAACGGCTGGAAGCGCCTGCCGGATACGCTGCGTTATCTGCAGGCGATCGAGCGCCGTCTGGAGAAACTGGCGATCGATCCGCACCGCGACCGCGCCCAGATGCTGCGGGTGGAGCAGATTCAGCAGGCGTGGCAGCAGTGGCTGCACAAGCTGCCGCCGAAGCGCCGGGAAGAACCGGAGGTGAAAGAGGTGCGCTGGATGATTGAGGAGCTGCGCGTCAGCCTGTTCGCCCAGCAGCTGGGCACCCCGTATCCGGTGTCTGACAAACGCATCCTGCAGACCATCGAACAGCTGTCGGCTTAACGTCAGCCGGCGAAAACGGCCGGGGCGGCTTCCCGTCCGTTTTCGCCATTCCTGCCGCATTACTCCCAGCCTAATTCCGCTCTCCGAAGCCGCTGCAGCGCCCGTTCAAGTTCTTCTGACGTATGTCCGAGGTGGAGGCGTACATAGGCCGGCGCATCCGGGGCGTTTCCCTCGATCATGCTGCCGCGTCCGGGAAGCACGCCGGCGCTGAGGCAGAGGCGACGGAAGTACTCCTCATCGCCATGCCGCACTAACCTGGGCGGCACCTGAAAGCGCATATAAGAGGTGCATGTCCCCGCGTGAATGGCGCTTTGCGGGAAGCCCAGCAGCCGGCGAGCCGCTGCGCCACAAGTTCCCGGTTAGCGGCATAGTGCTGACGCAAACGGTCGAGGTAGTGGTCGGCGGCCGGCTGTTGCAGCCAGCTCGCCATGGCCGCCTGGAGAGGCAGCGCCGTGCCATAGGTGCGCTGATGGGCGATATGGGCGAGCGCCGCCAGCGTTTCCGGCGCGGCGCTGAGCGCGCCAATCCCCCAGCCGTTACAGCGGAACTGTTTGCCCAGCGTCCGCACGGCCAGCCAGGGAGGAACCGCTGATGAGCCAGCCTGTTCAATTAAAGTACGCAGTGCGTTGGTCGGCGACTGTCCGGGCGTATGCAGCGCGTAGTAGGCGTCATCAATCAGGATGGCGCACTGGCGCTCCAGCGCGGCCTGAATCAGTCGCGTAACCGTCTGCGGCGACCATTCGACGCCGGTGGGGTTGTGCTGCGGGTTGAGCACCAGCAGTGAATGGGCGTCATGAGCGGCGTCAGCTGCTCGGGGACGGGCTGCCAATCCTGCTCTGCCAGCATGGGATAGCGATGAACGGTAAACCCCATCGGTGCGAATATCCCCGAGTAATCCCATCCGGGATCGGGAACCAGTACGCTTTGCGGGCCGTTATGGCGGCTTAACAGGTATTCGGCAAAATTAGCCATGGCCGTGCGCGTGCCGGCCTGACTGACGGCGACGTCGTAGGCGCCGTCGGCGGGCAGTTGATGCGTGCGGGTGATATAGCTCTTCAAAATCTGGCGCAGGGCCGGCAGGCCGTAAGGAGAAAGCGTATAGCCATGGGTGTGGGCGGGCAGCCGTTGCAAGGCGGCAGTCAGTCCATCGGGCGGCGGCGTCCAGGTTTCGCCAAGGCTGAGGTAGATCAGGCTGTCCGGTAGGGCGCAGTCGTGAATCAGCTGCGCATCGGTCAGTGGATTTGGCAGGCTGCCGGAATTCAAGATATCGTCAGGTGATTGCATCAGGCTATTTTCCCTATGGATTGAGAAGCTGAAAACAGTGCGAGGCAATGTGCAGCAGATGTGTGTCGCGATAAGGATGGCCGTCCAACAGTAAACCAACGGGCGCACCGCCGACGGTGACGCCGGCGGGCAGGGTGATGGAAGGCAGCGCTAAAATGGTCGCAGGGGCGGTATTACGGATATAGGCCTGGAAGGTCGCATGCTTGCGCCGTTAATCTCTACGTGCTCGCCGATATTGCGGTGGCGGCCGTCAGAGCGGTGGTTGGCATCACGACGGCATCGACGCGGTACGCCCGGCGCGCTTCTGCGGCTTCCAACCGCTGGCTGCTTTGTCTGGCAATGGCCCGGCGATAGCGTAGCTGCGGGTAGGGCGCGTCGCGCAGCGGGGCGAGCAGTTGAAAGACATCCGGCGAGGCAATGGCCTGCACTACCTCAGAGAAAGTGATGCGCGACCCTGCAGCGTGTAAATAGTCCGCAATGGCGTCGGCGGTTTCAGCCAGAGGGATTGACGTTGCGCTGTCGAGCAGCGCCTCCGGAGCGGCCGCAAGCAGCTCGGAGCCGGTCTCAACCAGCTGATAGCCGGCCCGTTCCAGCATGTCTAGGGAGCTGTAGGCCACCTGTGCTACCTCAGGTGAAAGGCCGCGCCATGCCGGCAGCGGAACGCCAAGACGTATCTGACGGGGCGAGATGGCCGCTGTCTGCGTCTTACGCGCGTTGCCGGTGATAATCGCATCCAACAGGATGATGTCCTCAAGCGTACGCGCCATTAATCCGGCGGTGTCGCGGGAGGGGGAAATACGCAGAATGCCATCGTGAGGATAGCGACCGGTGGTAGGCCGGAAGCCGACAATGCCGCATAGCGCCGCCGGAATGCGTACTGAACCGCCGGTATCGGTGCCCAGCCCGGCAGGCGCCAGGCCGGCGGCAACCGCCGCCGCGGTGCCGGAACTGCTGCCGCCGGCCAGATAGCCTGGCAGCACAGGGTTGAGCGCGCTGGGAGCCGCGGAGCAAACGCCGGTGATGCCATAAGCCAGCTCATGCATACTGGTTTTACCCAGCAGCACGGCGCCGGCATGGGATAACCGTCGCCACACTGCCGCATCCACCGTTGGCACATGGTGCCGCAGGCTTGGCGTCGCTGCGGTTGTCGGTACGCCGGCGACGTCAATATTATCTTTGACCACCAAGGGAATGCCGCACAGTGCGCCTGCATGGCCGGCAAGCTTATCGGCCGTAGCTGCGTGGTTCTGCGCCTGTCGGCGGGTCGGCGTGATGTAAGCGTTGAAATCGCCGACCTGTCGTTCATGAGCGAGCAGATCGTGCAGAAATTCGGACGCATTTAATTTTCGTTCCCGTATCGCCTGCAGCGCCGTGTGCAGAGACCAGGCAGCGGTTTCCCTGCTCATAACAGTATGTTGGCAAGATGGGTGTAGTGGGCGCCGGATGGTTTTTTCATGGTTTTCTCCGTGGGTAACATAGCGGATGCGTGGAGATAACTGGGCGTAATGTACGCTGTTACATCGTTAACCCTAATATAAAATGACGGGTTTTGTGGGCGGGATGATAAAAAGCAGCGGAGTAATATCGATCAAGTCGCGTATGATATCTGAAAAATCATTGTATTAATCGCTGTTGCGGCGGGCGTGGCCGGCTGCTGTTCACCGGCCGGGAATATGAATTGTAAATTTTATTAATGCTATGACCCTGCGCCCCGGTGCAGGGGCCGCAGGACTGGTGCGCTAATGAGGTTTCTTTTCTGCCAGCGTTTTCAGCTGTGCGTAAATGGCCGTCACCGCCAGCGCCCGGTTGTCGGCGCGATAGCGGTCTTTGGCCGCCGGCGCCGAGCTTTGAATGGCGATCAGCCGCCAGCCGTCCGCCGTTTTGAGCAGCAGCGGTGAGCCGCTGTCGCCGGGCAGGGTATCGCACTGGTGCGACAGCACGCCTTGCTGCGCCCAGCCGGTCACCTTGCAGCCTTGGTGGCTGTACAGGCTGTCCAGATGGTCTTCGGGGTAGCCGGCCTGAGTGATCAGCCGTCTGGCCTGTTTCATCGCCTGAGTCAGGGTCGGCGTATCGCCCTGCCACAGCGGCAGCGGCCGTAGCGGCAGCGGTTTTTCCTCTTTGAGGCGTATCAGCGCGAAATCATAGGCCGCCGCGCCCGGCGGCACGATCCAGCCGTCGCCGTCCGGCTTCAGCTTCTTCCCCAATTTCCGATCGACCAGCGTTTCAATCTTATCCGTTTGGTATTTCCAGCCTTTGGGCTGAGCGATAAAACGCAGCGCTACCGCCTTGTCCAGCACGCCGGGCGGCGCCAGTACGCAGTGGCCGGCGGTCAGCGCCAGGTGCGGTGAAATCAGGGTGGCGGTGCATAAGTTGCCGCTGACGGTTTCGATCTGACCGATAGCCTGCCACGGCCAGCCTTGGGTTTCACTGACCTTGATACGATCGTCTTTACCAAAAAACAGGCGGGTTTTCTCCGCATGGGAGGGGCCGTCGGCCCGGGCCGGTCCGGCGGTCATCAGTGGAAATGAGCACAACAACAGCAAAGCGGATATGCGCATAGATCTCTTGCCTGATACGGGGTAATCCATAAACTCACTGAATGTCTACTATAGACGGAAATTGCCGTGTTGGAACGTTCGCTGATTGATTTTTCAATAAATTCTGCATGAACGGGCGTTGATGCTCAGAGATAAAACGCCGCGGCGATCAGGCCGCAAACAATCAGCACGGCCAGTACGATTTCGAACAGATAACGGCGCAGCATAGATGACAGCCTCCGATAAAAAACACCCGGCGGGCCGGGTGTCTGGATGAACGTCATACGCGGTCAGGCGGGGCGCCCGGACGGATTAGTGCGCCGCTTTTTTCTGGTGTTTGGCGTGCTTGTGCGTTTTTTTCGCCGCCTGGGCTTTTTGCACCGGCGCCTTTTTGTGGGCGGATTTCACGTGTTTTTTCGCCGCCTGTGCTTTCTGTTCCGGCGCTTTTTTCGCTTTAACCGCGTGATGGTGGCTGGCGTGGGTGTGGGTTGCCGGAGTGGCGGCATCGGCGGCAAAGGCGACGCTGGACAGGCCCATTGCAGCGGCAACAACCAGAGCTAATGCTTTTTTCATTGTCGGTTCCTCAAGTGATTTTTCGTGTCTTAACCCCACTGCGGGGCCGTGGATAACAGCATAGGGGAAGCGCCGCCGGCTTTCCGTGCATGATTGGTTTCGGCGTGTAACGGTATGTACATGCTACACTGGCCTCAGCGAGGCGGAGATTAAGAGGTTGTTTATGCAGCAGATTACGGTGCGAACCGGGATAGCGCCAAACGGCGGCCTGCCGATTGCGTATGAAGACTGGGGCGACGAAAGCGCGCCGCCCTTATTGCTGATTATGGGCATTGGCGCGCAGATGCTGCTGTGGCCGGACGAATTCTGTCGGACGCTGGTTGAGCAGGGCTATCGGGTGATTCGCTTTGACAACCGCGATGTCGGCCTGTCCGGCAAAACCAGCGGGCGTCGCCGGCAGCCGCTGTGGCTGCTGATACTGCGCGCCCAGCTCGGCTGGCAGAGCGCGGTGCCTTATACGCTGGCGGATATGGCGGCCGATGCGGTTCAGCTGCTGGACCATCTGCAGATTCGACAGGCGCACGTGCTGGGCGGTTCGATGGGCGGCATGATTGCCCAGGTTCTGGCCGCGGAATACCCGCAGCGGGTGCGCAGCCTAATCGTGCTGTTTTCCAGCACCAATCAGCCGCTGCTGCCGCCGCCGGCGCCGTCGCTGCTATTCCAGCTGCTGCGGCCGTTTCCCGTTAAGGCGTCGCGCGCGCAGCAGCAGCACTACTGTAAAACCCGCCTGCGCCTGCTGGCCAGTAAACGGTACCCGATGCAGGAGCCGGAGCTGGATGCGCTGGTCCGCCGGCTGTTGCAGCGCGGCGGCGACAGCGAAGGGCTGCAGCGCCAGTTTTCCGCCCTGTTGGGCAGCGGCGATCTGCGGCGCTACAGCCGGCGTATTCAGGCGCCGACGCTGGTGATCCACGGCAGCGCCGACCGGATGGTGCGCAAGGCCGGGGGCGTAGCGGTGGCGCGGGCGGTTCCGCATGCCAGGCTGCATATTGTGCCGGATATGGGCCATGATCTGCCGCAGCCGCTGCGCGTGCCGTTAGCGACGCTGATTGCGCAGCATATGTCGCCGCACTGACAGGGAAACGCGCCGGCCGCGTGTGGTATGCTGGCGCGTTTCTCTGTTATTTTAGTTACAACATACATTGGATGAGCGGCAAGGCGGCACTCTGCGGCCGCCGCGTTGTTGGTAGGGAAAGTGCGCTATGAAATCGGCCGCGCAGCAGGGCCGATCAGAAGACGGGGGCGACCGTCAGCAACAGGTTAGCGAAGCGCCGCTGCTCGCCGGTGGCGATAATCAGCGCCGTGCGTTCCGATTTGACCTCGGCGTAAAACTGCTCCCGCTCCAGATAGGCGACGGGGCAGCCGTCCGGCAACAAACGCCGGTATTCATCCGCCGGCGCATGGGGATAATCGGCCGGCGCCGTCATCAGGGCGGCATGTTCCACGTTGATGCAGGTCAGGACTTTTTCCAGCACCAGCGGCGCGGGGATCATTCCCGGCGACAGATTGAGGTACACCACGGTGGCGTCTTTGCGGGCGTTGGTGGTGACCGCGTAGTTGGCGTCGGCGATCAGCAGCTGACTTTTGTGGCCGCATGCCGCCAATGCGCCGAGCAGCTGCGGGTGGATAAGCGCTGATTTAATCATGGTTAGTTCTCCGTCAGCATTGCCGGCCGCCGTTGCGGGCTACCGGCTGGGGGAGGGATTACATACGGTAAATACCGCCGTTGATATCGATGGTGGCGCCGGAGACGAAACCGTCATACTCCGCCGCCAGGAAGGTGATGACCCGCGCCACATCCTGCGGCGTGCCGGCTCTGCCCAGCGGGATCGCGCGGACGGTTTCTTCCGCCGATTCCTGGGTGGTGTGGCGATCGTGAAAACGCGTGCCGAGGATCAGCCCGGGCGCCACCGCATTGACCCGCACGCCATGCTCCCAGTTCCGCCGCCAGCGAACGCGTCCAGGTCAGCACCGCGCCTTTACAGGACGAATAAACCAGCGAACCGGAATGTCCGCCGGCGCGGCCGGCCAGCGAGGCCAGATTGACGACGCTGGCGCCGTCCGCGCCGCCTTGAGGAACGGCAGCGCGCTTTGCGTGACGTTGAGCATGGTGGTCATATTTTACGTCCAGCACCGTTTGCCAGAACTGACGGTCGATCTCCCCGAGCCATTTACGGCGACGATGCCGCCGACGTTATTTGATCAGGATATTCAATGCCGCCGAGAAATTCGGCCCGGCGCGCACGCAGCGTTCAGCGTCTGCGGTCTCAATCAAATCCGCGTAGCCGTAAGCCGCACGCTGCCCCAGCGAATGCGCCAGCGCCACCAACGCCTTGGGGCCTTCTTCGCCGCTGTGGTAGTGCAGGTAAATATCGCAGCCGGGCCTGAATCAGCTGCTCCGCCGTGCCCGGCCGATGCCTTGCTCCGCGCCGGTGATAAAGACTTTCTTGCCGCTAAGATGACCCATGATGAATACCTCGTGTTAAGGATGAAAAGTGAGTTACGCCCTGATGACGCCTTCGCGCTGTTTTAGCGCAGTAAAAAATGCAGATCAGGCCGGTGACCAGCAGGCACAGCGCCAGGAAAATCAGCCCCGGGATGCTGCTGGCGGGTGACGGTCGTTAAGGACGCCCACCACATAGGGGGCGACAAAACCGCCGATGTTGCCGATGCAGCTCACCACCGCCAGGCCGGCGGCGGCCGACGCGCCCGGAGGAGATATTGGCCCGGCATGGATAAAAACGACGGCACGGCGGTGTAGATGCCGACGGCGGCCAGGCACAGGAAAGAGAGTGAGACAAACAGGTTGTATTGGAAGAACGCCACCGCGCCGGCCAGGCCGATGGCGGCCATCACCGATGCTGATGCCGGCAAAAAATAGCGATTTGCCGGGTTTTTACTGGCCCACAGGCTCCACGGATAAATCAGCAGCGCGCCCAGCCGTAGGGGGAGCAACGCCAGCAGGCTGACGTGGAGAATATCGCCGCCGGAAATGGCGGTCAGGATGGAGGGCAGCCACATGCCAAAGCCATAAATGCCGCAGACCCATGCCGAAATTCAGCAGGGCGTAAATCAGGTATTTTTTTTATTTTTAATCCCGTTAAAAAAATCGCCCAGGGTAATTTTTGAACCGGACTTGGTGCGCTGGTTATTATTCATCAGCCAGGCTTTTTCTTCTACGTCCAGATAGCCAACCTCTTTCGGTGAGTTTTTAATGATAAACGGAATCAGCAGGCCGATAATAATGGGCGGTACGCCTTCAATAATAAACAGCAGTTGCCAGGATTCGAGGCCGAACCAGCCCTGATCGATATTCAGAATAAAACCGGAGATCGGCGAGCCGATGGCATTGGAGAGCGGCTGCACAATAATAAACATGCCGAGGATTTTGGTGCGGTACTTTTCCGGGAAGAAAACGGTAAAGTAATAAACCACCGACGGGAAAAAGCCGGCTTCGCATACGCCCAGCATAAAACGGTAGATATACAGCTCCATCGGCGTGCGGGCAAAGCCCAGCAGGGTGGCGAAGATGCCCCACGAGATCAAAATGCGGGCGAACCAGATGCGCGGGCCGAACTTGATCGTGCCGGCGTTGCTGGGGATCTCAAACATAAAATAGCCGATAAAGAAAATGCCGGAGGGCAAAGCCGAACGCCGAGGCGGTCAGCCCCAGGCTGTCTTCCAGCGCCATGGCGGCATAGGCCATATTATTGCGGTCAAGAAAAGCCAGGAAATATAATAAAAATCATTAAAGGGACGATATGCAGCGTCAGCTTTCTTATTGCGCTGCGTTCAATATCCTGCGGCGTTCTGTTATTCATGATTATTTATCCGAGATAGGTTTATTGGCGTGAATCCGTCCCCGGCGCTTGGCGCTCGCCGGTGTAATGAATAAACGTGTTATTTGCGTGCTGCTATTGGGCGTTAATCGATGATGACCGTGCCGTTGGCATTCATTATTTATTCCTCTTGTTTATCTCTACCGTTGCAATATCGCAGCTGGCGCTGAGCGGCCGTTACGCTTTGACTGACCGGCGGCTGACCAGGGTCGGCGGAAAAAGAAATTCGCCGGGCGGCAGCTGAGGGTCGTTGATGCGCCGGATTAAGCGTTCAACCATCACCTGCGCCATGGCGGCCTGCGGCGGCATCATCGAGGTCAGCCCCGGTTCGGCAAAGCCGGCCAGCGAAAATATTGTCGATGCCGACGATGGACATCTGCTGCGGTATGCGCACTCCGGCGGCGCGCAGCCCGGTCATCAGGCCAATGCCCAGCGCATCGTTGATCGCCACAATGCCGTCCGGGCGGGGCGTCATGGCGAGTATACGGTTGACCATCGAGCGGCCGAGCTCAAACATCTCCGTGTCGCCATATTCACTGCTGGCCTTGCCTTCGATTACCCGTTCATACGCCGGCAGCTGATGGCTGCGCAGCGCCGCCAGAAAACCGTCGATTTTATTGCTGCGGCTCAGCGTCAGGGTGGCTTCGGTGGCAAATATAATCTGCCGGCAGCCGCGTTCAATCAGGTGCTGCGCCGCCAGACGGCCGGCTTCAACGTTATCCATGGAGACGCTGTCCACCAGCCGGGTATCGGCCGCCATGCTACCGGTAAAGCGGTTGTCCATAGCTGACGATCATCATCCCCTTGCTCGGCGCTGCGGACAAAATGCGTCTGGCGGATATCGCTTGGCCGCGACGATAATGCCGCGCACGCCGTGGGCCGAACATATCGCTGATAAAGGCGCGCTCCTCGTCTTCCTGACGGTATGAGTTGCCGAGCAGCACGCGGTAGCGATACGCCCGCGCGGACAGGTCAACCTCGTGCGCCAGCGCCGAAAAGCTGGGGTTAACAATCGACGGCACCAGCAAACCGATAATATTCGGCTGTCCGGGTTGGCGCGGCGGCGCGCTCAGCGGGCGGTAATGCAGTTCCTCCATCGCCCGCTCAATACGCAACCGCGTTTCCGCGCTCATCTGATGGGTGCGATGATTAAGCAGGTTCGACACGCTGCTGATAGAAACGCCGGCCAGCCGGGCAACGTCACGAATATTGGCCATCTTGTTGCTATCCTTATGGTTGCCGGCCGCGAGAAGCCGTTGCGGACGGCGTTGCTGCGCCGATAGGCTGCAATCTATAAGGGAACGGTGGCGCAGGCAAGCGGCAAGCGGGCGGGGAACGCCGGCGAATATCGCTTTTGTGAAAACTGTCATGCGCAGCCGCCGCTGTTTACTAAACAGCGGCAGCGCTTAATCGGCGGTAGCGGCGTTTTTTAATAGGAGCGGGGATTTTACCGGCCAGCAGAAGCGGAAACTGGCGCCGCCGAGCGGGCTGGCGTCGACAAACACCTGGCCCTGATAGGCGACGGCGATGGAATGCACGATGGCCAGTCCCAGGCCGCAGCCGCCGGTAGCGCGGTCGCGGCTGGGGTCCAGCCGTACAAAGGGTTCAAAAATACGCTGGCGCTCGTCCGGCGGAATGCCCGGTCCGTCGTCTTCCACCTGCAGGCAGGCGATATCGCCGTCGAACCACAGGCCGATGCGCAGACGCCGTTGCGCATAGCGCAGCGCGTTGTTCACCAGATTATCCAGCACCCGCTCCATCAGGCGCAGATCCACGCCGCCGAAGTCGCCGCGGTGGGGAATATCCAGCGCAATATCGCGCTCAGGATGAATCAGCCGCAGATCGTCCGTTTTGTCCTGCAGCCAGCCGGGCAGGTCGATCGGCTCGATATTCAGCGCCACCTGCGGCGGTCGAGGCGCGCATAGGTCAGCAGCTCGTCGATCAGCGACTCCAGCTGGCCGATATCGCGGTTCAGCGCCTGCTGTTCGCCGTCGGACAGGTTATCGCTCATCGCCAACCGGTAACGCAGCCGCACCAGCGGGGTGCGCAGCTCGTGGGCGATGCCGTCAATCAGCTGTTTCTTACTGGCGATCAGGGTATTGATATTGTCCGCCATCTGATTAAAGGCCACGCCGAGCCGGTTGAGGCTGGAGGTGGGATCAAAATGGGTGCGCTCATCCAGATGCCCGGCGCCGAGGCGCTGTGCGGCGTTTTCCAGCTTGAGCAGGTCCTGCCAGTGCGGGCGCATCCACAGAAAGACCGGCAGCGCCAGCGACAGGCCGATCAGCAGCAGCACCACCAGATCCAGCAGCCGCACCTGATGCAGATAGAACAGGTAGGGAATGGGGCCGACCACCAGCACGTAATGGCTGCGCGGAATGCGCTGCATAAAGGTGTACTGATCGTCCAGCGCGATGATTTCCCCCAGCCGCAGCCGCGTTTTCATCTCATCGCTCAGCTTCTGCTTGCCCAGCGGTTCAATATGCAGCTGGAAGGAGAGGTTGAGATCCAGCGTATCGATGGTTTTATTCCAGTCCTTGAGCGGGATTTCCCGCAGTTCGCTGCGCATCAGGTACAGCGAACTTTTCATCAGGTCATCCATCGACTGACGGCCGGCGCGTTCGGCGGTGACCTTGTACACCAGCCCGACCAGCATCGCCATCACCAGAAAGCAGACGAACAGCAGCAGAAAGAACTGTACGAAGAGTTTTCTCATGGCTGCGCCGGTTCCCAGGCGTTGGGGGCGAACAGGTAGCCTTTGTTGCGTACGGTCTTGATGCGGAAGGGATCCAGCGCATTGTCGTACAGTTTGCGACGCAGGCGGGAAATGGCGACGTCGATGCTGCGATCCAGGCCGTCATAGCTGACGCCGCGCAGGTTCTGCAGCAGCGCCTCCCGGTCCATAATCTGCCCGGCGTGGGTCGCCAGCTCCCACAGCAGGTCAAAATCGGAGGTGGACAGGGTGATGGTTTCGTCCGCCAGCGTCACCTGGCGATTAACCGGGTCGATGCACAGCAGGCCGAAGTGCAGCGCGTTGTGCGGCGTCAGGGCGCGGCGTCGTCATGCCCCGCGGCGCCCTGGCGCAGATGCAGGCGCAGGCGCGCCAGCAGCACCGCCGGCGGCGTGGTTTTCAGGATATAGTCGTTGGCGCCCATTTCCAGCGACAGAATATGGTTCATATCGCTGTCGAGCGACGTCAGCAGTACGATCGGGCCGTGAAACTGCGGCCGCAGATCGCGGCACAGCGTCATGCCGTCTTTGCCGGGCAGCATAATATCCAGCAGCACCAGATCC
This sequence comes from Serratia rubidaea, assembly GCA_901472405.1. Classification (GTDB taxonomy): domain Bacteria; phylum Pseudomonadota; class Gammaproteobacteria; order Enterobacterales; family Enterobacteriaceae; genus Serratia_B; species Serratia_B rubidaea. The sequence continues at coordinate 2,344,330 of LR590463.1, forward strand.
GGCTGCTCCTGGGCAATGCGCGCCTGGGCGCTATCGCCGCGCGGCTCGACCAGCACCTCAATATCATGTTTACCCAGGTAGGCGGCGATTAATTTACCGACGTCGGCGTCGTCTTCTACAAAAACAATTTTGTGCATTTTTTCCGGGGATTCTCAGCAAGACGGCATTCAGCATAGCGCGCCGTTACACATTGCGCCATGCGCTCCGGTCAACGCAGCGGACGGCCGCCGTCGACGCCGTGGGTGCGGCCGGTCACATAGCGGCTGCCGAGCAGGTAGTGCACCAGTTCGACCACTTCGCTTTCGCCGGGGGCGACTTTCATCAGCGACTTTTGCAGCGCCTGCTGGCGATAGGCTTCATCGTCGCCGGGGTTAAAGATAATCAGCGCCGGCGCAATGGCGTTGACCTTCACCTCCGGCGCCAGCTTGCGGGCGAACGAACGGGTCATGTTATCCAGCGCCGCCTTGCTGGCGGCGTAAGCGATATGCTTGTCGCTGCCTTTTTCCACCACGTAATCCGTCAGATGGATAATATCGGCGCCGGCCTGTCCCTGACCGCGCAGGCAGGGCTCCAGCAGCTGATTGAGCAGATAGGGGGTGTAAACGTGGATTTGCAGCATCGACGCCATCACCTGTTCCGGCGGCGTATGCGGCGATTCGGCCTGCCAGGCGCTGGCGTTATGCACCAGCGCCCGCAGTTTGGGGGCGATTTCCCGCACCTGTTCGGCAAACTGATAGATGCCGTCGTGGGTGGCGAAGTCGGCCTGAATACAGGTGGCGCCCAGTGATTTAAGCTCGGCGAGTGCCGGATAGTCGCTGCGGTAGGCGACGATCACCGGCACCTGGCGCTGCAGCAGCGAGCGGGCCAACGCCAGGCCTATGCGGCGGGCGCCGCCGGTGATCAGTACCGGCGCAGAGTCATGGGGTTCCATCGATTAAAGCTCCTGGACAGGCTGGCAAACAATAGGGGAATTATGCCATTATACGGCGTAAAATCGTTATAGCTTCGCATCGATTATCCATTTCAGGATGTAATATACCCTGAATATCCAGGGCGACAGGGTATACGCTGGCCAAAAGAGGAACTGAGGGGATGAGTAACGGTCACCTTGCATCCGTCGCGCGCAGTGAAACAATCTGCTTTGACTACATGGAATTTCTGTCTGCATCGTGCAAGAAGCACTGGCGCTTTGTTGATGCAATTTACGGCGTTATGCCGATATTCGGCATGGTGCTGAAATCACGTACGGTATCCACGCAGACGCGTACTGAGCAGTTAAAAGAGCTGGCCCTGCAGGTGGTCTCCACCCAGGTCAGCGATGAAACCAACATCGTACGCCTGATCGATTTGGGGCAACAGCAGGGGCTGGCGGTATTTGATATTCTGCTGCCCTATGCGCTGGACAAAGCCCAACTGGCGGCGATTCAGCAGGAGTGTGCGGCAAGGGTGGTATTAACGCAGGTGGGTGAGCGGCTCACCATCAGCGCGCAGTAAAAATGACCGGGTGTTGCACCCGGTCCTTTTGGTTATCACTGCAGCATAAACCAGCCGGCCGGCACGGTGGCCAGCAACAGCAGCAGAATGCTGCTTCTTTCCAGCTTGTTCAGCAACTTCACCTCATCATGGCCGCGGCGGGCATAGATAAACACCAGCAGCCCCGGCGCGTACAGCAGCACCGACATCAGCAGATGCATCAGTCCCGACGCATACAGCAGCCAGATGCCGTACAGACAGGCGCCGCTGGCCGCCGCAATCAGGCGTTTGTCATTGCGTTGCAGCGCCACTTTGAACAGGAAGGCGCCGACCAGGAAATAGGGCACCAGAATCATTTCCGAGGCGATGGTCAGCAGCGAGTTGTAGTTGCTGCTGGTAAACCAGATCAGCACCAGCGCAATCTGCACCGCGCCGTTGGTCAGCCACAGCGAGGCGGACGGGGCGTGGTTCTTATTCTGCCGGCGGAACACTTTCGGGAAGGCGCCGTGCTGCGCGGCCAGCAGCGGCACTTCGGCCGCCATAATGGTCCAGCTCAGGTAGGCGCCGCACACCGAGATAATCAGACCGACGGCGATAATCACATCGCCCCACGGGCCGAGCAGATCGACCATCATCACCGCCATCGACGGGTTGCGCATTTGCGCCAGCTCGCTACGCGGCACCACGCCGAGCGCCAGCAGCGTCACCAGCAGGTAGACCGCCAGCGCGGACACCACCGCCAGCATGGTGGCCAGCCCGACATCCTTTTTATTACGCGCGCGCGCCGACACCACCACCGCGCCTTCCACGCCGATAAACACCCACAGGGTGATCAGCATGGTGTTTTTCACCTGCTCCCACACCGGCTTGCCGAGCGCTACGCCGGTGAAGTCGAGGGTGAATACGTCCATTTTAAAGGCAATAACCGCCAGCACGGCAAACAGCCCGAGCGGCAGCAGTTTGGCCAGCGTGGCGGCCAGATTGATGCTGGCGGCGGTCTGTACGCCGCGCAGCACCAGCGCGTGCACCACCCACAGCAGAACGGATTCCCCCACCAGCGCCTGCCAGGTGTTGCCGTCGCCGAAGATCACCGAGCCGCTGCGGTCGGTAAAAATGCTCAGCGCGGCGAAGACGATCACCAGATAAGAGACGTTGGCGATCACCGCGCACAGCCAGTAGCCCCAGGCGGAGCAGAAGCCGACCAGTTCACCGAAACCCTCTTTGGCATAGGTAAAGATACCGCCGTCCAGATCGGGGCGCAGCCGGGTCAGCAGCAGCATGGCGAAGGCCAGGAACAGAATGCCGACGCCGGTAATGGCCCAGCCGATCAGCAGGGCCGCCGGACTGGCCACTTCCGCCATATTTTGCGGCAGGCTGAATACCCCGGCGCCGAGCATGGAACTGAGCACCAGAGCGGTTAATGCGAGTAGACCTAATTTTTTTTTCCAATGAAGGATCCCGAATACAGAATAAACAGCTGGAGAGCGCCGATTGAGCAGTAAAGACAGGGTGACGATCACCGTGCGTTTATCGCCGCCATACTTCAGGCTGGAGACAATCAACCCTGAAAAACGGCGCAGATTCTACGGACGGACGCAGCGGGATGCAATGATTGAATATGCGGAACGGTTAAAAAGTTATTCAGTCGCGGCGGAAAGAAAAACGGGCAGCGCCAGGGCTGCCCGCAGAAGGGAGTAAAACGCGGATTATTTGAACAGATCGGCGCTGACGGTCAGGTTGCCGCCGCTCTTGTTCTGCCACTGGCGGGTGACGTGGTAGTACTTGGCGCCTTTGGCGGCCGCACGCTTCGCCACTTCGGTGGAGACGTCGGTCATGCTGTTGAAGTGGCCGGTAAAGGTCACGGAGTCAAACGGCTGCATCTGCGCGGCGGTCACGTTGTTCACTTCCTGAATCTTGGTGCCGTCGGCCAGGGTGACAGTGTAACGCTTACCGGTTGACGACTGCGTTTCGAAGAAGCGGCCGACTTCACGGCTTGGCGAGCCGGAAGAGGCGACGCCCGGGATCTCGACCTTCGCCGCAGCGGCGCCGCCGGCGGCCAGCGCGGCCTTACCGGCTTCCGAGTCGGCCGGAATTGCATCCGGGCTCTGTACCACGCGTTTCGGCGCATTGGCTTTGTAGACGTAGGCGGTCACATATTGGTTGCCGCCCTGGTTGGCGTCGACCTGACGGACGATAAAGAAGGAATCGGCGCCTTTTTTCTTCGCCAGTTTGGAGATGGCGTCGTTCACGTCCGGCTGGCTGCGGAAGAAACCGCTGGCGCTGACGGTATCAAACGGCTCTAACTGGTAGGCCTGCTCTTTCGGCAGCTCTTTCACGCCGTTGAAGACGCGGTAGTGGCTTTTCTCTACTTCCGGCGCATCGCTGCGGTAAATGTCTGCCGTTACGCGCCAGTTGCCGCCGTTGTTACTATTATTAATGTCTTGAATATAGAAAGCGTCGGCGCCCAGTTTGTCGGCGCGGCGAGAGACGGCGGTGGCGGCTTCGTTGATGGCGTTGAAACGGCCGGTGATGGTGATGCGATCAAACGGCTTGATCGCCGCCGCTTTCTCAGGCGTTAACTCTTGCGCAGCATGAGCGGACAGCGCGGTAAGTGATAACAAGGCTGATGCGATGATCGTGTTCTTCAGCTTCATAAAAAATCCTTTCGCCTAGCGCATTAACGTTTATAACGTGCTGAACTGTTGAGGTGTTATTCAGCCATTGATTATTACATGTAATCTTGGCAGGTGTCTCAGCATTTTATGGCATCGCATGAGACAAATCTGTTAATGCGGCGGCGTTATTTTCCGTTGGCTTCAAGTATAAGTATCCATAATAAAGATTTTGTTTGGATAAGCGTTGTTTATTCACATTTCTATAACTTTTATGCCGCATCGCCGCAGCAGGCTGTGTTTGCGCGGATTTGCGGTGAGAAGAAAACTGCCTGTTTTTATTGGCGCTCCGGCCGTTTTTCTCGGGGAAAATTGAGTTTTGTCATATCCGTGCGTGAATTTTTATGTAAAAACTCATCCGATGGGTTAAGCAAACGTAGATCATCGATCCTATTTTCAGTAGGTTATAGATAGCGCCGCCCGCTATCCGCCGCCAGCCTTGGGCAAAGGGGGCGGGGACGGCGTTATCACTATGGGGTTGGAAGATAATAAGATCATAATCCGGAAGGGAATATTATGCGTATTGGTGTACCTAGAGAACGGTTGGCCAATGAAGCTCGCGTCGCTGCCACGCCGAAAACGGTGGAGCAGCTGCTGAAACTGGGTTTCAGCGTCGCCATTGAGCGCGATGCGGGCAAACTGGCAAGCTTTGAAGATGTCGCTTACGAACAGGCCGGCGCGACGGTGGTCGACACCGCCGAGGTGTGGCAGTCGGATCTGATCCTGAAGGTCAACGCGCCGCAGGAAGAGGAGATCGCCCTGATGCGTGAAGGGAGCACGTTGGTCAGCTTTATCTGGCCGGCGCAGAACCCTGAGCTGATGGAAAAACTGGCGGCGCGGCGCATTACCACGCTGGCGATGGACTCCGTACCGCGGATCTCACGCGCGCAGTCGATGGATGCGCTGAGCTCGATGGCCAATATCGCCGGCTATCGCGCCATTGTGGAGGCTGCGCACGAATTTGGCCGCTTCTTTACCGGGCAGATCACCGCCGCCGGTAAAGTGCCGCCGGCGAAAGTGATGATTATCGGCGCCGGCGTTGCCGGCCTGGCGGCCATCGGCGCCGCCGGCAGTCTGGGGGCGATCGTCCGCGCCTTCGACACCCGCCCGGAAGTGAAGGAGCAGGTGCAGAGCATGGGCGCGGAATTCCTGGAGCTGGACTTCGAGGAAGAAGCGGGCAGCGGCGACGGCTATGCCAAAGTGATGTCCGAGGCCTTTATCAAGGCGGAGATGGCGCTGTTCGCCGCGCAGGCGGAAGAGGTGGACATTATCGTCACCACCGCGCTGATCCCGGGCAAACCGGCGCCGAAGCTGATCACCAAAGAGATGGTCGCCAGCATGAAGCCGGGCAGCGTGATCGTCGATCTGGCGGCGCAAACCGGCGGCAACTGTGAACTGACCGTGGCCGACCGCATCACCACCACCGATAACGGGGTGAAGATCATCGGCTATACCGATCTGCCGAGCCGCCTGCCGACCCAATCTTCCCAGCTGTACGGCACCAACCTGGTCAACCTGCTGAAGCTGCTGGCCAAGGAGAAAAACGGCGAGTTGGATATCGACTTTGAAGACAGCGTGATCCGCGGCGTGACGGTGGTGCGCGAGGACGAGATTACCTGGCCGGCGCCGCCGATCCAGGTCTCCGCCCAGCCGAAACCGCAGGCGCAGGCCGTGGAGCCGCCGGTCAAAGAGGAGAAAAAACCGCTCTCGCCATGGCTGAAGTATGGCCTGATGGCGCTGGCGGTGGTGCTGTTCGGCTGGCTGGCGGACGCGGCGCCGAAAGAGTTCCTGTCGCACTTCACCGTGTTTGCGCTGGCCTGCGTGGTCGGTTACTACGTGGTGTGGAACGTCAGCCACGCGCTGCATACGCCGTTGATGTCGGTCACCAATGCGATTTCAGGCATTATCGTGGTGGGCGCCCTGTTGCAGATCGGCCACGGCGGCTGGGTGAGTTTCCTCTCCTTTATCGCCGTGCTGATTGCCAGCATCAATATTTTTGGTGGATTCACCGTCACTCAGCGCATGCTGAAGATGTTCCGTAAATAAGGGGTAACCAATGTCTGGTGGATTAGTTACAGCTGCATACATTGTTGCCGCTATTTTATTTATCTTGAGCCTTGCGGGGCTGTCGCGTCATGAAACCTCCAAGCTGGGCAACCGCTTCGGCATTGCCGGCATGGCGATTGCGCTGATCGCCACCATCCTCGGGCCGGACGCCGGCAACGTAGGCTGGATCATCATCGCGATGATTATCGGCGGCTCAATCGGCGTTTATCTGGCCAAAAAGGTGGAAATGACCGAGATGCCGGAGCTGGTGGCGATGCTGCACAGCTTCGTCGGCCTGGCGGCGGTGCTGGTCGGTTTCAACAGCTATCTGGACCACGGCGCGCCGATGGAGCCGGTGATGGAAAATATCCATCTGAGCGAAGTGTTTCTCGGCATCTTTATCGGCGCGGTGACCTTTACCGGTTCCATCGTGGCGTTCGGCAAGCTGCGCGGCAAAATTTCCTCCAAGCCGCTGATGCTGCCGAACCGCCATAAGCTGAACCTGGCGGCGCTGGTGGTCTCTTTCCTGCTGATGGTGATGTTCGTCTCCAGCGACAGCGTCGGGCTGCAGGTGTTCGCGCTGCTGGTGATGACGGCGATTGCGCTGGCGTTCGGCTGGCATCTGGTGGCCTCGATCGGCGGGGCGGATATGCCGGTGGTGGTGTCGATGCTCAACTCCTATTCCGGTTGGGCGGCGGCGGCGGCCGGCTTTATGCTGAGCAACGATCTGCTGATCGTCACCGGCGCGCTGGTCGGCTCCTCCGGCGCCATCCTGTCTTACATTATGTGTAAGGCGATGAACCGTTCGTTTATCAGCGTGATTGCCGGCGGTTTCGGCACCGACGGTTCATCCACCGGCGAGGCGGAAGAGATGGGCGAATACCGCGAAACCACGGCGGAAGAGGTGGCCGAGCTGCTGCGTAATTCCAGCTCGGTGATCATCACCCCGGGCTACGGTATGGCGGTGGCGCAGGCGCAGTATCCGGTGGCTGAAATCACCGAAAAACTGCGCGCCCGCGGCATCAACGTGCGCTTCGGCATTCACCCGGTCGCCGGTCGTCTGCCGGGCCATATGAACGTGCTGCTGGCGGAAGCCAAGGTGCCGTACGACGTGGTGCTGGAAATGGACGAAATCAACGACGACTTCGCCGATACCGATACCGTACTGGTGATCGGCGCCAACGACACCGTCAACCCGGCGGCGCTGGAAGATCCGCGCAGCCCAATCGCCGGCATGCCGGTGCTGGAAGTGTGGAAGGCGCAGAACGTTATCGTGTTTAAACGCTCGATGAACACCGGCTATGCCGGCGTGCAGAATCCGCTGTTCTTCAAGGAAAACAGCCAGATGCTGTTCGGCGACGCCAAAGCCAGCGTGGATGCGATTAAAAACGCCTTGTAATTGTCCGGCGTCATCCTGCTGAAAACCACCATGCCGGCCACATTACGTGGCCGGCATTTTTTTGCGCCAGGCCGGCGCGCCGCCTATGCTGAGTAGTTTATAAACGGTGAATCACCGAGCGAAGGGGACGCGTGTTGCACGCGCGACTGAGTGACAATGTCACCTATAAGCAGCCTGAGGTGAAAGATGAAAGCGAGAATTTCCGTGCTGACGCTGGCCGTCGCCGATCTGGAAAAATCCCTGACTTTTTACCGCGACGGCCTGGGCCTGGCGACCGAAGGCATCATCGGCCGCGAGTTTGAGCACGGCGCGGTGGCGTTCTTTGAGCTGGCCGGCGGAGTCAAACTGGCCCTTTGGGCGCAGGACGACCTGGCGCACGACACCGGGCTGGCGAAAACGCCCATCAGCTCAACCGCCTTTACCATCGGGCACAACGTCGCCAGCCGGGCGGAGGTTGATGCCATTATGACGGCGGCGCAGCGCGCCGGGGCCGGGATCGTCAAATCTGCGCAGGGGACGTTTTATGGCGGCTATGCCGGCTATTTCCGTGACCCGGACGGGCATCTGTGGGAAGTGGCCTGGAACCCGCACTGGGACTTGCCGGACGACTGACGCCCGTCTGGCGGCGCGCCGTCGGGCAGCATGGGCGGATAGGCGGGTAAAAAATGCGGAATTTCGCGGCGAATTGCTCATAACTTGTGCAATCCAACACATCAGATCACAATTAAGGGGCGTAATGCGGTATCTTATGTCCCGATTTCATCCATTTAACGGATCCTAGACCCAATATGATTATCAAACCTAAGGTTCGCGGCTTTATCTGCACCACCACTCATCCGGTGGGCTGTGAAGCCAATGTACGTCGCCAGATTGCCTATACCAAGCAGCAGGGCGCTATCGCTGATGGCCCGAAACGCGTACTGGTTATCGGCGCCTCCACCGGTTATGGTCTGGCCTCCCGCATCGCTGCGGCTTTCGGTAGCGGCGCAGCCACTATCGGCGTGTTCTTTGAAAAAGCCGGCACCGAAACCAAACCGGCCACCGCCGGCTGGTACAACTCCGCCGCATTCGACAAGGCTGCCAAAGAAGAAGGCTTGTACGCGAAAAGCATCAACGGCGATGCGTTTTCCAACGAATGCCGCGAGAAAGTGATTGAACTGATCAAGCAGGACCTCGGTCAGATCGATCTGGTGGTGTACTCGCTGGCTTCTCCGGTACGTAAGATGCCGGAAACCGGCGAAGTGGTGCGTTCCGCACTGAAGCCAATCGGCGAGGTGTACACCACCACGGCGATTGACACCAACAAGGATCAGATCGTCTCCGCCACCGTTGAACCGGCGACGGAAGAAGAAATTGAAAACACCATCACCGTGATGGGCGGCCAGGACTGGGAACTGTGGATGTCCGCGCTGGAAGGTGCCGGCGTGCTGGCGGAAGGCGCGAAATCCGTGGCTTACTCCTATATCGGCACCGACCTGACCTGGCCAATCTACTGGCACGGCACGCTGGGCCGGGCGAAAGAAGATCTGGACCGCGCAGCGACCGCTATCCGCGGCGACCTGTCCGCCAAAGGCGGCACCGCGCACGTGGCGGTGCTGAAGTCCGTGGTGACCCAGGCGTCCTCCGCCATTCCGGTGATGCCGCTGTATATCTCCATGGCCTTCAAGATCATGAAAGAGAAAGGCATCCATGAAGGCTGCATGGAGCAGGTCTACCGTCTGATGCGCACCCGTCTGTACGGCGACGACAAATCGCTGGACGACCACGAGCGCATCCGTATGGACGACTGGGAACTGCGTGACGACGTGCAGCAGGCGTGTCGTGACCTGTGGCCGTCCATCACCTCGGAAAACCTGAGCGAGCTGACCGACTACACCGGTTACAAGCAGGAATTCCTGCGCCTGTTCGGCTTCGGTCTGGAAGGCGTGGACTACGATGCGGACGTCAACCCGGACGTACGCTTCGACGTTATCGAGCTGTAATTCTCAGCCAGACGTCAACAGGGCCCCGCGGGGCCCTGTTTGTTTTTTACGGCTGCGGCGCGGCCTCAGTCCTCATCGTCGTGCTCATCATCCTCATCGGCCTCAATCGGACAGTTGAAGTCTTCCGGCTTGATCACCAGCAGGTCGCATTTCAGATGATCGATCACATGTTCGGCGGTATTGCCGATAAACGCGGCGGAGATACCGGTGCGCCCCAGGGTGCCCAACACCACCACGCCGGCCTGCAGATGCTCGGCCAGATCCGGAATCACTTCCTCCGGCAGACCTTTTTCGACGTGGGTAAATTCCTCATTGATGCAGAATTTCTGGCGCAGCGCTTTCATGGCGATCAGATGCTGGCCGCGAATGGCGTCGTTGTAAACGCTGGGGTCAAAATCGGGGAGTTCGATGGCGATATTGATCGGCGTAACCGGGTAGGCGCCGACCAGATGGACTTCAGTCTGGTTAACGTTTTCCGCCAGTTCGACGGTTTCCTGCACCAGGCGAATATTGAGCGGGTCGTGGTACGGCTCCTCGCTGGACAGGTTAACCGCCACCAGCGCCTTGCCGCCTTCCGGCCAGGGCTGATCTTTCACCATCCACACCGGGCACGGGCACTTACGCAGCAGATGCCAGTCGGTCGGGGTAAAAATCACTGATTCCAGCCGGTCATGCTGATGCGCCATTTTCAGCAGTAAATCATGTTGTCCGCTCAGCACTTCCTGAATAATGGCCTCAAACGGACGGTTGTGCCAGACCACTTTGATTTCGATCGGCACGCCATCTTCCAGGTAAAAGCGACACTGTTCCTTGATCCATGCGGCGCGCTGGCTGATCACGCCCTGGCGCATCGCCGTGCGTTCATCGGGCGACAGCAGGGTGGTCATTTCGTAAGAGAAGTCATAGATAGGAAGGAAGGCCTTGATGCGCCCGCCATTCCGCTTGACCAGGTATACCGCACGGCGCAACGCCGGCTGGTCGTCCTGGTTGGGGTCAATAGCCACCAGAAGATTCTGATACATCGCCATTAGGGCCTCCTTACAGCTGAAATCAACAGTCTGTTAATTTACAGAGTAACCCAACATTGAAAAACAGAACAGTGGAGAGAGGATGAGCCGGATCAATAATTAGAAATTATTGATCCGGCGAGGGTATCAGACGGTGGCGACGCTAATGCGCGGGGTGCCGGCCAGCTGCGACAGCGCGTCCGCATTCTCAATGGTAATGTATTTGCCTTTGACGCTGAGGATTTCGCTTTTCTGGAAGCGGCCCAGCAGGCGGCTGATGGTTTCTACCGTCAGGCCGAGGTAGTTGCCGATATCGCCGCGCGTCATGGTCAGGCGGAACTCGCGCTGTGAGAAGCCGCGTTCGGCGAAGCGGCGCGACAGATTATAGACAAACGCCGCCAGCCGCTCTTCCGCGTTCTTCTTCGACAGCAGCAGGATCATATCCTGATCGCCTTTGATCTCGCCGCTCATCAGCCGCATGATCTGCTGACGCAGATTCGGCATTTTACCGGCCAGGTCATCAAGGGTTTCGAACGGAATTTCGCACACCATGGAGGTTTCCAGCGCCTGGGCAAAGCTCGGATGCTTCAGCGAGCCGATGGCGTCAAAGCCAACCAGATCGCCGGCCAGGTGGAAACCGGTAATCTGCTCGTCGCCCTGTTCGGTAATGGGTGTAGCTCTTGATGGTCCCTGAACGGATCGCATACAGGGATTTCAGTTCATCACCGGCCTTGAACAGGGTCTGGCCTTTCTGGATCGGCTTCTTCCTTTCAATGATGTTATCGAGCTGGTCAAGCTCATGGGTATTGGAGGGTGAAGGGGATACACAGTTGGCTGATGCTGCAATCCTGACAGTGGATCGCACAACCACCGGATTGGATACGACGGGTCACGCGTTTTTTCAGGGATCATAGATTACGCTCACGCAATAATTGATATGTGTCAATTTTAACATCTTTTGCGTCAGCTGATAAGGGAAACAATAGTAAGAATAGGGGCATGTTGTGCGATATTTAATCAGCTCATGGCGCTTTTATGCTGTTAGCACGCTAAGCGTCGCTCTTTCGGGCATGATGGCCGCGCAGGGGCGGCCATCATGATTAAGACGGGCAGAGACGGCTACAGCAACGCCTTGGGCAGAAAGCCTTCATGCTGCAGCAGCCACTGCTTGCGCGCCACGCCCGCCGGCATAGCCGGTCAGCGCGCCCTGTGAGCCAATTACCCGGTGGCAGGGCACCACAATGCTGATGGGGTTGGAGCCGTTCGCCATGCCGACGGCCCGTGAGGCGGTCGGTCGGCCGATGCGTTTGGCCAGTTCGCCATAGGTGATGGTTTCCCGCACGGGATACGGCGCAGCTGCTGCCAGACGGTGCGCTGGAACTCGCTGCCGGCGGTCATCACCGGGATATCGTTGATCACCGCCAGCTCGCCGGCAAAGTAGCGCTGCATCAGGCTGCTCAGGCCGCCGGGGTCGCGCTGCTCCTGCAGTCGGAAACCGTCGCGGCGGTAATGGGTGTTCAGCAGTCTGATCAGCTTGTCGTAATAGTCGGTCCCAGTCGACGGCGCGCAGCTGACCTTGCTCATCGGCGATCAGCACCAGCTCGCCCACCGGGGTGGGCATCCGGTCAATTAAAAATGTCTGCATACGATCACTCCTCTTTACTGATGCCCCGATTATTGCATGAAACCCTGTACGGCGATGGCGGTTTTCGGACATTAACCTGCGCATTACCCACAAGGGATTACTGCGCCGGCGGCGGCGTATTTTTGAATCAGAGCCAAAGCCGAACTATGCTCAATACACCTGATGCCTTTTTCACCGCCCGGGATGGCGCGGCGCGGCGGGAGGTTTAATTTTTTCGTCATCTTTCTGACATGTCGCAGTCATACCGCTGGCTTACCGTTGCTGCGACTAGGCCAAGGAGATAACACGATGTTTAGCTTGGACACTTTGCTGCAAGACGCTTTTCCACATCGCAATCCCCCCGCCTGGCAGCGTAGCCTGCTGAGAAATCTGCTCTTCGAAAAAGAATTTAAACAGTTTGCCGCCGACTATCCGCACCTGCGCGGTCTGGATCTGGTGGAACAGGTGGTGGACTATTTCAACCTCAGCTGCGAACTGGTGGACGGCGATCTGGAAAACATCCCGAGCCAGGGCCGGTGGTGCTGGTGGCTAATCATCCGATTGGTTCGCTGGACGGTCTGGCGCTGCTGCGCGCCGTGGCGGCGGTGCGTCAGGATGTGAAAGTGGTCGCCAGCCAGGTGCTGAGCTATATCGAACCGCTGAGCAGCCTGTTCGTGCCGGTCGATAATGTGGCGTACAAAACCAGCCGTCAGCAGATCCAGGCCATGCAGCAGCAGCTGGAGCGGCAGGGCGTGCTGATTATGTTCCCGGCCGGAGAGGTGTCGCGCATCAGCCCGCAGGGGATCCGCGACGGCCACTGGCATACCGGTTTTCTGCGACTGGCGGCTAAAGTGCGCGCGCCGATCGTGCCGATTCATATCAGCGCCCGCAACAGTACGCTGTTTTACCTCGCCTCGCTGGCCTATCGCCCGCTGTCGACGCTGCTGCTGGTGCGTGAAATGTTCCAGCAGCGCGGCGGCCGCATCAAACTGCGCATCGGCGGCCGCATTCCGTTTAACAACTGGCATGACGGCCACACCAGCGCCCGTGAGCTGGCCGGACGTTTTCGCCGCCATGTCTACCGTCTGGGCCAGGGAAAAAGCGGGCTGTTCGCCAGCGAATCACCGATTGCCCTGCCGGAAGAGCGTCAGGAGCTGAAAAAGGCGCTGAAGGCCTGCGAACTGCTGGGAAACACCCCCGACGGCAAAGCAATTTTCCTCTATCGCCGGCAGGACGACGCGCGCTCGCCGATCCTGCGGGAACTGGGACGGCTGCGGGAAATCGCCTTCCGCGCGGTGGGGGAAGGCTCCGGCCGCCGCCGCGATCTGGACAGCTACGACGACGACTATTATCACCTGGTGCTGTGGGATGAGGATGCGCTGGATATCGTCGGCGCCTACCGTTTTATCCCCACCGGCGAGCAGCTGGAGCGTAAAGGGTTGGCGGGCATCTACAGCAACAGCCTGTTTGACTATGACCGCGATATGATGCCGATACTGGCGCAGGGCATTGAACTGGGCGCAGCTTTATCCAGCCGACCTACTGGGGAAAACGCGGCTGGACTATCTGTGGCTGGGCATCGGCGCCTATCTGGCCAAGTATCCGCAATACCGTTATCTGTTCGGCCCGGTGTCAATCTCCGGCGGCATGCCGGCTGCGGCGCGGGATCTGCTGATTGCCTTTTACCGGCTCTATTTTGCCGCGGACAATCCGCTGGCCCAGTCGCGTCAGCCTTATCCTGCTTCGCTGCCGCAGGTGCTGGCGCAGTTCGCCGGCGATGATTATCAAGGCGATCTGGTACGGCTGAAGAGCCTGCTGAATAACCTGGGCTGCTCAATCCCGACGCTGTACAAACAGTACAGCGAACTGTGCGAGCCGGGCGGCGTACAGTTTATCGATTTCGGCACCGATCCGGCCTTTAATAACTGCATCGACGGCTGGTGCTGGTCGATCTGTCCAGGCTCAAGCCGGCCCGCTATCAGCGCTATATCGCCATTCATCAGGCGGCGTCGGGCGCAGACGATCTGCCGCGCCAGCGCCCCGCGCCTTAACCCGTTATCCCTCCATTTACGCCGCCCCTGACGCCGCAACCGTCAGGGGCGCGCGCGCTTTTGTCCGCCGTCGCGCCGGCCCGGAAAGTGGTAAGTAGCAGATATCCCTTGGATTAGGTGTAAAAGTATGTAAATTTGACTTTAGGATTATTCCCAGTGATGATAAGCGTAAGGATTTTGTAAGCACGAGTGGAAAAGTCAGGAGAGACGAGTGGAGCAGCTCAATAACGGACTGTTTATCAAGCAAGAGCGTTTTGAAGTTCTGGCTATTTTGCGGGATATCTACAAGCAGCGCACGCCGATGCGCATCGCGAATCAACAACAGCAATTTTTCTACAGCCAGCTATTAAGTGTGGGCGCCGGCAATATCGTGTTTGACTGCAGCGACTGCCAGCAGTGCACCGGCGGCCAGCTGCAGGTGGTGGTTGAAGGCTATGATGCCAAAATTGAATTTTTGGTCGACAGCGCGGAGCGGGTGCGGCATCAGGAAAGCGAGGCGTTTTCCGCCCAGCTGCCGAAAGAGCTGAAGTATATTCAGCGCCGTCGCCAACCGCGGATTACCACGCCTTACTGGCGCGATTTCTACTGCCATGGCGAGTATCCCGACGGTTCCCCGCTGCAGCTGCGTATCCACGATATTTCCGTGGGCGGCGCTGGCCTGCGTCTGGACGGGGAGATCCCATCTTTCCTGCATCCCGGCTTTATCTTTCACAAAGTCCAGCTGAATCTGGACGGCTACGGCACCTTTAAAGTGAATATGGAGCTGCTGGCGATCACTGAAGATCACGACGTTAACGCGGAAGAAGAGGGAGAGAAGCGGCAGTTTTCCCGTCTTTCCTGCCGCTTTACCGATGTCAGTCCCATCACGATGCGCAAACTGCAAAGCGCCGTGTATGCCTTCGATCTGGACTTCAATAAAAAGAAAAAGCGTTAGAATCCCGGCGCGGCGTACCGCGCCGGCCTGCGTTACGCCGACGTCGACAGGCGGCCAATTTCTCCCCACCCGTAACGCGCCGCCTCTGTGAGTGCGGCGCAGACTTCGTCAATCGCCTGGTAAACGGCGTTTTCCGCCGGTTCCCCGGCCAGCAGCCGGCTGACCAGCAACGCGGTAAACATATCGCCGGTGCCTTTCACGTTGGCGTCAATCTTGCGGTGGCTGATGGCCTTGACCTCATCGGCGGTGACCCACAGCAGGCTGATATCCTGCGGCGCCGTCTGCTGGTCGGGGGCGCTGGTCACCAGCACCCAGCGGGTGACGTCATTCAGCAGCGCCCGCGCGGCGCTCACGATTTGTTCCCGGCTGGTCAGCGCCGTGCCGCTGATTTGCTCCAGCTCAAAGCCGTTGGGGGTCAGTCCGTCGGCCAGCTGCAGGAACGGTGAGCGATAGCAGTCAACCAGGCGCTGATTGACGTACACCCCCTCGCCGTAGTCGCCCATCACCGGGTCAATCACGATCAGCACCTGCGGGTTGAGCGCCCGGACGCGCCGCAGCCAGTCATCGAGCAGCCGGCACTGGCTGTCATTGCCCAGGTAACCGACGATCACCGCGCGCGCCTGCTGCGCCACGCCGCGCGCCAGCAAATCCTCGAGAAAACCGCCGAACCAGTCGTCGGGAATCACGCCGCCGTGCGGCGGGCCATAGTAGGGCGGGCAGCCGAACAGCACCGTCGGCACCTGCAGGGCCTGCAACCCTTTGGCCAGCAGGGTGCGGTAGGCAATGCCGTTGCCGACGCTGCCGTAAATAACCTGCGACTGAATGCTGATCACATCGATCGGCGCAGGCGACAAAGGGGAAAACTGTGGCATGGGCGCTTCCTTTAATCGAAAAGAGTCTGTCATCGATTATCGCGCTGCGCGCGGCAAGATGCGATAGCCAGATAGC
This sequence comes from Serratia rubidaea, assembly GCA_901472405.1. GTDB lineage: Bacteria > Pseudomonadota > Gammaproteobacteria > Enterobacterales > Enterobacteriaceae > Serratia_B > Serratia_B rubidaea. The sequence goes on from LR590463.1 coordinate 2,360,466, forward strand.
GGAAGCGTCACGGCGGGAGAAAATATCGGCGCTGGCGGTCAGCAGGGCGGCCGCGCGGGACGCGGCCGTTCGGGATCAGGATTCCAGCCAGCTTTTCAGGCGGATAGCGTCGCTGTAGTGGCCGTAGCGCTGCTGTGAACCCAGCAGAATCATCACCACGGGCTGGCCTTTAATCACCGTGCGCACCACCAGACAGTGGCCGGCCTCGTTGGTGTAGCCGGTCTTCTGCAGCCGGATATGCCAGGCAGGGTTATTAATCAGGCCGTTGGAGCTGCGGTACACCAGTTGGCCGCGTCCGGGATGGACAATCTGCTGTTTATCCGTGCTGAAGGCGCGGATGGTCTGATAGCGATAGGCGTGGTTGACCATTTTCAGCAGATCGCGCGCGGTGGAGACATTGCGCGGCGTCAGCCCGGTCGGATCGCGAAAACGGGTGTGCGTCATGCCGATCTGGCGCGCTTTGCGGTTCATCCGCGCGACAAAGGCCGGTCGGCCGCCGGGATAGTAGCGGCTCAGCGCCGCCGCCGCGCGGTTTTCCGACGACATCAGCGCAATGTGCAGCATATCGCGCCGACTGAGGACCGAGCCGATGGTCAGGCGCGAATGGGTTTTCTTCAGTAAATCACGGTCGGCGCCGGTCACCTTGATTTTATTGCCCAGCGGGCGTTTGTTATCCAGCACCACCATGGCGGTCATCAGCTTGCTCAGCGAGGCGATCGGCATGCGTCGGTTGGCCTGCTTCTGATACAGCGTTTTGCCGGTTCTGGCGTTGACCACCAGGGCGGCGCGGGAGTGCAGGGCGAGCGGGGCAGCAGCCTGGGCGACGGAAACTGCGGACAGCATGACGCAGGCGGCTGCGGCGGCAATCAGCCGGCGGGAAAGAGAATTCAACAATGACATGACACCGTGACTTTTTGACTAAACGATTAACAGATACCGTCGTGAGTCTGCCGAGCAAATGTGGAGAAAATAGGGGGAACGGGGCGAGGTTTTGAGCAAACGCCCCGAGATTAATAATAAGCAGGCTATTTTTCTGCCGCCACCGCTTCGCTGACCAGATCGCGAAAGCGGCTGACGATCGGCGAGTGGCGATTGCTGCGCAGCGCCAGATACAGCGGTGCGCCGGGCGCATCGGCGTCGCTGATGGCGCGATAAACGATGCCGTCGCCGCCGAGGCGGCGCATCGAGGCCGGCACGATGGACAACCCCAGCCCGGCGCCCACCAGGCTGAGGGTGGCCGGCAGGCGCGGCGCCTCCTGCACGATGCGCGGGCTGAAGCCGGCGCGGTAGCAGGCGGCGAGAATGGCATCGTACAGCCCCTGTCCCGCCGGGCGACGGTAAAGAATAAACGCCTCGCTGGCCAGCGCCGCCAGCGGCAGCGGCGTCTGTGGCTCGTCAGCCAGCCGGTGGCCGACCGGCAGGGCGATCAGCATACTTTCGCGTAGCACCGGTTCGATACTGACGCCGGGGATCTCGCTGACCGGCGAACGCACAAAGGCCGCGTCAAGACGCTCATCAACCAAGGCGTCCATCAGTTCTCCGCTGCCGGCCTCTTCCAACTGGGTGGTGACATCCGGCAGGATTTCGCGGTAGCGGCGCAGCAGATTGGGTACGAACGGATGCAGCGCCGCCGAGCTGGTAAAACCGATGGCGATATGCCCCTGTTCGCCGCGGGCGGCGCGGCGCACCGCGTCTCCCAGCGTGGCGGCGCGCGCCAGCAGCGTCCGCGCCTCGTGCAGCAGCACGTTGCCCGCGTCGGTCGCACGTACGCCGCGCGGCAGGCGCTGCAGCAGCTGCACGCCCAGCTCCTCCTCCAGCCCCTGCAGCAGGCGGCTGAGCGGCGGCTGCTGAATGCACAGCCGCTCGGCGGCGCGGGTAATATTGCCTTCCTCAACCACGGTGACGAAGGCTTTCAGCCGGCGCAGTTCAATCATTGAGATACCTTTAAAGTATGGTTGATGTCCAGGAAATGCATTAGACATCATGGCATGCGCGCGCGCATCATACCAGCCATCAGATAATGAGCGAGAGACGTGATGGCAGAAACGAACGTGGTGAAGGGGCCGACAGAAGCGGCGGCGCCCGGCAATTGGGCGCTGTTCCAGGGTTTTCTGCTGCTGGGGCTGATCGGCTTCGGCGGCGTACTGCCGCTGGCGCGGCGGATGCTGGTTGAGGAGCGACGCTGGCTCAGCGGCGAGCAGTTTACCGAGCTGCTTGGCCTGTGCCAGTTTTTGCCCGGCGGCAATATCATTAATCTGTCGGTGGCGGTCGGCATGGAGTTTCGCGGCCTGCGCGGCGCCTGCTGCGCGCTGCTGGGGCTGATTTGCGCACCGACGGCGATTGTGGTCGCGCTAGGCGCGGTCTATGCGCGCTTTCAGAACGACGCGCATGTTCAGCATCTGTTCGCCGGGCTGGCCGCCGCCGCCGCCGGCCTGCTGCTGTCGACCGCGCTGAAGATGCTGCAGCCGCTGCGCGGCCGCTGGCTGGCGCTGGCCATTGCCGCGCTGTGCCTGCTGGCGATCGCCTGGCTGCGTCTGCCGCTGTTGCCGACCATGCTGACGCTGGCGCCGCTCAGCATTCTGCTGGCCTGGAGGAAATGGTTATGATCCCGCTGCTGATCGCGTTGGCGGTTATTTTTAGCGAGCTTTCTCTGATGGCGTTCGGCGGCGGTATCACCATCCTGCCGGAGATGCAGCGGCAGGTGGTCGAGGTGCATCAGTGGATGAGCGCGCAGGAGTTCAGCGCGCTGTTCGCCATGGCGCAGGCGGCGCCGGGGCCGAATATGATGGTGGTGCCGCTGATCGGCTGGCACGTCGCCGGCTGGGCGGGGCTGCTGGTGTCATCGCTGGCCAAGTTTGTGCCGTCATCGCTGGTGACCCTGCTGGTGATGCAGGGGTGGAAACGCTTTAAGGATCGGCCATGGCGGCGCTGCGTGCAGGCGGGGCTGGTGCCGGTGACGGTAGGGCTGGTCGCCGCCAGCGGCGCGTTAATCGCCGAGGCGTCGGCCGGCAACTGGCGGCTGGCGCTGCTGATTGGCGTCGCCACGCTGCTCGGTATGAGCAAGCGGCTGCATCCGCTGTGGGTGCTGGCCGGCGGCGCGCTGCTGGGGCTGCTGGTGGCCTGATGCCGGGCGCGGACAGCCTCTGCCCGCGCGCAGTTCACCAGGGATGCTCCGGCTCGCGGGCGCGTTCCAACGCAAAGGTGCCCAGCTCAATTTCCCCGCCGCGCTGGTAGTTGGCAATCACCACGCCGCTGGGGGTGCTGAGCGCTTTTTCCAACGTAAAGGCCATCGCCGTCAGCCCCTCGGCGAACAGCCGTTTGCCGTCCCCCAGCAGCACCGGATAAATCAGCAGCCGCAGTTCATCCACCAGATCGTAGGACAGCAGCTGCTGCACCAGCTCGCCGCTGCCCTGGACGATCAAATCCGGCCCGTCTTCGGCCTTCAGCGCGTTCAGCGCCGCCGGCACGTTCGGCCCCAGGGAGTGGCTGTTATGCCAGCAGAGCGTGTCGCTGTGATGGGTGGCGACATATTTGGTCGCCTGATTGAACAGGCAGGCGGCGTCGTAACTGATGCGGTCGAAACTGCCGGCGTCCGGGTCGCTTTCCACATAGGGCCAGTGCGCGGCGAAAATGTCATAGGTTCGGCGCCCCAGCAGCAGGTCGAACGGCCGCGAGAACAGGTCGCCCATGGCGGCGGCGATCTGGTCGTCCCAGTACGGCACCGTCCAGCCGCCGTAGCGAAAGCCGCCCGCGCGGTCCTCTTCCGGCGCGCCCGGCGCCTGCATCACCCCGTCCAGGCTGAGAAAGGCGCCAACGATAATCCGTCGCATAATGCTACCCTCGGTTGATTATTACCTTTTAAGGGTAGAGCGCGGGCGTCGACTCCGCCAATTCACCCCTGTGCGCGCAGCGCCTTCAGCAGCGCCTGATGGAATTTCTCCGGCTGCTCCATCTGCGGCGCGTGGCCCAGCCCCGGGAACTCGACCAGCGTTGCTTGCGGGATCAGCTTCGCCGCCTGTTTGCCCAGCTGATGATAGTTACCGACCTGCGCCTTGACCGCCGGCGGGGCGATATCGCTGCCGATCGCCGTGGTGTCGTCGGTGCCGATCAGCAGCGTCGTCGGCATCTGCAGGTTGTTAAATTCGTAATAGACCGGCTGGGTATAGATCATGTCGTAGATCAGCGCCGAGTTCCACGCCACCAGTCGTTTGCCGGGGCCGTTGTTCAGCCCGGCCAGCATATCGACCCAGCGGTCGTAGCGCGGCTGCCAGCGGCCGCCGTAGTAGGTGTGCTGCTCATACTGTTTAATGCCGGCGGCGCTGGTTTTCAGCTCGCGTTCAAACCATTGATCGACGCTGCGCCAGGGCACGCCTTTCGCCTTCCAGTCCTCCAGACCGATCGGGTTGACCATCACCAGCTGCCGCGTTTGCTGCGGGTACATCAGCGCATAGCGGGTTGCCAGCATGCCGCCGGTGGAGTGGCCGACCAGCGTGACCGTAGAAATATTGAGTTTTTTCAGCAGTGCGTGGGTATTTTGCGCCAGCTGCTGGAAGCTGTATTGATAATGCGGCGGTTTACTGGAACTGCAAAAGCCGATTTGATCCGGGGCGATCACCCGATAACCGGCGTGGCTCAGCGCCTTGATCGTCTCTTCCCAGGTGGCTCCGCAGAAGTTTTTCCCGTGCATCAGCACCACGGTCTGGCCGTTGGCGTCGCCGTCGGGCGCGACATCCATATACCCCATGCTGAGCGTCTGGCCCTGCGTACGGAAGCTGAACTTTTGCAGCGGATAAGGGTAGTGAAAACCCTGTAGTTCGACGCCGTACTGCGCGGTTGCCGCGGCGCTGACGGTGCAGGGCAGCAGCACGCCCGCCAGCAGGGCGCAACGGGAAAGCTTTAACATCCTGAAGTCCTTATAAAAAGCGAAAGAGTTGTGAGTATAGTGGCTAATAGGCGCGCACGGGGTAAAGAACGGTCAACGGGATGGCGCTAGCCCCGCCGTGACGACGGGGCGACGGGCGGTTACAGCTGTTTCTGACTGCGGAACTGTTTCAGGGTGTGGGCGACATAGGTCATCTCCTGCGGCGTCCCCAGCGAGATGCGGCACCAGTCGTCGGCCGGCGGAACGCGCGCCCCACCAGAATGCCCGCCTGCTTCATCTGCTGCTGGAAGGCGGCGAGCGGCGTGTTGAGCTTAAAGAACACGAAATTGGCTTCCGACGGCAAATAGTCGAGGTTCAGCGCATCCAGCGCCTGCAGCAAGATTTGCCGCGAGGTATCGTTGCTTTTCTTGCTGTAGGTGACGAAGGCGTCATCGTGCAGCGAAGCCAGGGCGGCGTCCACGCCGCAAAAATTGATCTTCTCGCCGGCCACGTGATTGGCCAGGCGGGCGATCAGCGCCGGCTGCGCCACGGCGTACCCCACGCGCATGCCGGCCATGGCGTAGATTTTGGAGAAGGTTTTCAGCAGGATCACGTTGTCGGCGCCCTGTTTCAGCAGCGGGCCGACCGAGCGGAAGCGCGGATCGTTGACGAATTCGGCATAGGCTTCATCAACAATAAACAGCGTATTGGCCGGCTTGCTGGCGATCCAGGGTTCGATCGCATCGGCCGGCGTGATGGTGGCGGTGGGGTTGTTCGGGTTGACCAGATACACCAGCGACGGGCCGGCGTGGTTGGCGACCGCCTGCTTCAGCCCGTTAATATCGAACTGCCAGCCGGCCAGCATCGGCACCTTGGTGATTTTCATCCCGGCGATGGCGGCAAAATGCTCGCCGTCGCCGTAGGTCAGCGCCGGGATCACCAGCTGGGTATCCAGCGTGGCGTAAGCCTCGATGGCCGCGCGAATCCCCTCCGAAGAGCCGGCGGTCAGCAGAATAGACTCATCAGGCAGCTGATAGCGGCCGGCCAGCTGACTGCGCAGCGCAATAATTTCCTCTTTGGCGTAGCGGTTGGCCTTGACCACGGCGTCGCGCGCCGCCGCCTGCGCCCGCGGCGACATACCGAGCGGATTTTCATTGAAATTGATGCGGATAGGATGCTCGGCCGTCGGCGCGCTGAACGTCGCGGATGACGACGGCAGCGCATCGGCCAGGGCGCTGCGGCTCAGCCCCGCCAGCGCGACGCCGCCGGCCAGTGCGCCCGAAAGTTTTAATAACTGTCTGCGTTTTACATTCATTGTATGGCTGTCTTGCATCTGCACTTCTCCTTGCTGAAAAATTGTGGCAGGGAGCTGTGGCAGGAATCGTGCCAACTTATAACTCATTGATTTATAGGTGCAGCTATCCGACGTTGCCCGCTAACGCATCACGGTGGGCGGGCAGCTGCACCATGATGCGTGCAGTTATGCGACGCGGCGCGGCGCTAAGCGCCTGAACCAGCGGGGGTTACTGAACATCGCCAGGTTGCCGAGCAGGATCAGACACAGGCCGAGCACCGCGTTGCCATGCCAGACGTACCCTTCATACAGCGTCGAAATGGTCAGCGCCACCAGGGGAAACAGCAGGGTGCTGTAAGCGGCGGCGCTGGCGCCGATGCGCCCCAGTAGGCTGAAGTAGGCGGCGAACGCGATGACCGAACCGAAAATCGCCAGATACAGCAGCGACCCGAGGTAGCGGCTGCTCCACTCAATCTGGAACGACGCGCCCTGCGCCCAGGCCAGCAGCCCCATCAGCAGCGCGCCGTAGCTCATGGCGTAGGTATTGGTCGACAGAATATCCAGCCCGCGGCGCTGATGGCGGCTGCCGATCATATTGCCGAGCGAAAAGCCCAGCGTGCCGAGCAGGCACAGCCCCACGCCGCGCAGCAGTTCCGGCGCCGGCTGTGCGTCGCGCAGCTCGTGCCAGAACAGCGCGACAATGCCGCAGATGCCGAGCAACGCGGCGGGCAGCAGGTTCGGGCCGGGGCGCTGACCAAAGAAAATCCGGGCGTTCAGCGCATTGAACAGCACCGCCATGGAAAAAATCACCGACTCCAGCCCGCTGCCGATCGTGGCGGCCGCCAGATAGAAGCAGTAAAAATTCAGGCCGAACACGCAGCAGCCCTGCAGGATGCAGAACAGATGGTCCCGCAGGCTGATACGGCGTAGCCGGCGGGTCAGCAGCAGCGCCAGCCACAGCACCAGCGCGGCGATGACGAAGCGGTAACTGATGGAGACCGGAATGGCGACCGTCCCCTGTTGCTGCAGACTAATCGCAATCCAGGTGGTGCCCCAAATCAGCACCACCGCCAGGTATAACAACACATTCATCAGGTAAATACTCCGACGGGAAAAGGGCAAGAGGGGCGATTATGCGCGGCCGGGCCGCAGGGCGCTTGCCGGCGTTTGCGGCGAGTTGCATATTCTTGCGCTTTTTTTCGCGGCCCGGTGGTGCCGCGCCGTGCAACGCCTTACACTGAGAACCTGTTTACCACCCGGAGCACGGCATGTCAGCGTACAAGGCGTTTGCCACCCTGCATGAGCATAAGGCACAGCTGCATCATCACCTGCGCCTGGCGTCCGGCGTGGAGCTGGCTGCCTGGTCCAACTGCGACGATCGCATCACCCAGGAAAGCGCCGACCACCATACCCTCAGCCTGTACGTCGCCGACGGCTACGAGTGCTACCAAAAAGTGCCGGGCGGCTGGCGCAACGGCGGCGGGCCGGACCATTTCTGCATTATGCCGCGCCAGTATGAGTCAACTTGGGACGTGCGCAGCAGCCTGTCGTTTGTCCATCTGTACTGTACCGATGGTCATCTGCGGCAGCTGGTTGAACAGACCTGGGATCGCAGCCCGGCGGCGATCAACGTCGAGGCGCGCTCTTTCGGTGAAGATGCGCAGATTACGCGGCTCTACCGGCAGTTTTTGCTGAACGTCGACTGGCAGGAGCGCGCCAATCAGCTGACCATCAGCAGCGCGGCCGGCATGCTGATGTCGCACCTGCTGCAGCACTATACCCAGCTGCAGTGGCGGCTGCCGTCGGTGCGCGGCGGGCTGGCGCCGGCGGTGCTGCGCCGGGTGTGTGAGTTTATCCATGAACATCTGGAACAGCCGCTGCTGCTGGGTGAACTGGCGGCGCAGGCCGGGCTCAGCGAATTTCACTTTGCCCGCATGTTTAAACACGATACCGGCCTGGCGCCGCACCAATACGTGATGCGGGCGCGGCTGCAGCGGGCGGCGCACCTGCTGCGTCACGGCGGACTGCCGGTAACGCAGATCGCGCTGGCCTGCGGTTTCAGCTCCGCCAGCCACTTCAGCAACCGCTTCAAGACGTACTACGGCATGACGCCGCAGCAAATGCGCCAGGGAAACGCACCGGCCTGAGCCGCCTTATTGATTATCTTCCTCCACCGCCTGATACAGCTGCTGCAGAATATCGGGGAAGGCCGACTGCACGCGATTCCAGCTGGGCACAAACGGTTTGCTCTCCGCCGGAGCCTCCATAAACTGCTGGCCGGCCTGCGTAATCACATGGGCGAACAGCTCCACCGCCGACTCCTCGCTGTGGCGGTCGAACGTCAGGCCGTTGATTCTGGCGTCGTGGTCGAAGGCGTCGATCATATCCAGCGCGGTGCGATAATAGGTGGCGCGCAGCACGCGGAAAGAGTCGCCGGTGATGCTGACGCCCTGGATCGCCAGTTTTGCGATACAGCGCCTTGGTGATATCGGTCGCCATCCGCTGCAGGCCGCCGGCGGGGTCGTGTTCCGACATCGGCTGGTGTTTGTGATCGTAATTATCGGCAATATCCACCTGGCAGATACGGTTGGTGGCGGTGGTGCGCTGCACCTCCGACAGAACGCCGATCTCCAGCCCCCAATCGCTGGGAATGCGCAGGTTGTTGAGTATATGGGTGCGCATGGCGAACTCGCCGGACAGCGGATAGCGATAGCTGCGCAGATAGTCCAGAAAGTCCGAGTTGCCGTACACTTTTTGCAGCGATTTCAGCAGCGGGAACACCAGCAGCCGGCCGACCCGGCCGTTTAATTTACCGTCCGCCACGCGGGCGTAATAGCCTTTGCAAAAATCATAATGGAAGTGCGGGTTGGCCAGCGGATAGAGCAGGCGGGCCAGCAGCTGACGATCGTAGGTGACAATGTCACAATCGTGCAGCGCTACGCAGCTGCTGCGGCGCGACGCCAGGGTATAGCCGCTGCAGAACCAGACGTTGCGCCCCTTGCCGGGTTCGCTCGGCGCCAGCCCCTTATCACTGAGCCGGCTGGCGATGGCGGCCAGGCGCGGACCGTCGTTCCACAAGATGCGGTGTCGCTGCGGCAGGCGGCTGAAGAAGCGTTTGGCATGTTCAAACTGTTGCCGGTCGGCGCGGTCCAGACCGATAACGATCTCCTGTAGATAGGGCACCTGCGCCAGCGTGGCGACGATATGGTCCAGCGCCGCGCCCTCCAGCTCCGAGTAGAGCGAAGGCAAAAATCAGCCCCATTGGCGTACGGCCGGCGAACACCTGCAGTTCATACTCCAGCTCCTCGACCGGCCGGCGGGTCAGATTATGGAAGTTGGTAATGATACCGTCCTGATAAAACTCACTCATGGGCGATCCTCCGTACGTTGCCGGATAACAGGAAATGGTCCAGTCCCTCGCTCCAGCCGGCCGGGCCGGTTTGCCGGCTGCGGTACAGCCGGCCACGGCGCGTCGCCGGCAGCCGGAGCGCTGCGCCATGCCGCGCACGGATCAGGACGGCATAATCCGCACTTTGCAGCAGCGGCAGGTCGTTCGGTCCGTCCCCCAGCGCCAGCGTGGCGAAGGCGCGCTGATGGCGTAACTGATAGCGACGGGTCAGCCAGCGTGCGGCGCGGCCCTTGCTGACGCCGCGTCCCATTACGTGGTAAAAGCGGCCGCCGCGGGTCAGCGCCAGCCGTTGCTGCGCTAGCGCACGGCGGAAACTGGGCCAACTGCCGTTCATCATCCAGCCAGCGCAGCGGTTCAGTGCCCGCCCGCTGTCGCGCCAGCCGGGCTTCAGCCGGAGTAAATCCGCACCACTGCGCCACCGTTGCGTCGTCGACGTCGGCAAAGCCGCGGAAGGCGAAGCTGGCGCGCAGCCGGCGCAATGCGTTAACAATGGCGGCATAGTCTGCGCCAAAAACGCGCGCAGGACGGTGCCAGGCGGCAGGGAAGACGACCTGTGCGCCGTTTTCGGCGATAAAGGGAAAGGCGCTCAGGCCAAGGCGCTGCTGCAGCACGATGATTTCCGCCGCCGTTTTGCTGCTGGCAATAATCACCGGCAGGCGCGCGGCGTTTTAGCCGCTGCAGCCAGGGCTGCGCCGCCTGCCAGCTGTAACTGTCGTGATCCAGCAGTGAGCCGTCCAGGTCGGAAAAAAATCAGCAAATTGTCTTTCAACGTCAGCATCTTATCTCCATCGATCATTACGTGGCGCGGCCGGCGCGGAGCGCGCGCCCCGGAGTGGATTTTGTGATACGCATCACAATTAACCCTAATGGGTTATCCCGGTTCGCGCAAGTTTCCGCGCCTCAGGATGGATTTGATGAGAGGAAGTGAGGGAAATCATCCGCGGCTTGGTGGTGGCCGGAGCGGAGAAATAAACAGCCGCTGCGGGCTGCGTATTAAATAGATATTTTTAGCGCGTGTAATTACCGTTTTTTGTGAATATTTCGTTTACAGATGAAGTCGTGAATTCATTTTTATGATGAGTCATTCGTCTTTATTTTTTATCGTCGATGAGATTGTGATGTTATTGTTTTGTAAGGTATAAAATTGCGTGCTGGAGCGTTGATTTTATCGGGGGCAGGCATAGAATCAGCGCAGCCAATATCAACCGCCGCGGTTGAAACGGTTTAATTCTATCGATAACAAACAGGGAGTTTGCTAATGAGTCATACCAGGAAAATTATTGGAAGCTCAGACCAATGGCGTGCAGAAGTTTGGTAAAAGTTTTAGCGTGCTGGGCTGGATTTGCTTAATTATCTCCGCAATTATTCTTTTGGTTCCGTTGCTCTTCGGGCTGGGCTTCCTGGGGATTTATGTGGCCAGCCCGTTCCTGCTGATGGCCGGCATGTTTATTTATATCGGCAAGAAAAACGAACAAGCACATGGCGTTGTATAAAGGGGCTGCGTCCGAAGCGGCGGATATTCTGGAGAAACAGCTGAAGGATTGAGCACCGTGCGCCGGCTCCGCGCAGCGGCGTCGGCCAATGTTTCTCTCAGGCAGGGGCCTACATATGCGATTTAATGGAGATTTCAGCGAATTAAACCATTTGATTAGTCTCTATTTTGGTCAGGACTACGACCTGTTTTACCGATGCTGAAACTGTAGAAGGGGTGATTGATGGTTTTCTGGAACAAAGCGGTTACCAAGTGATCGGTGATATTCTTGAGGAGGCGAGAGAGTTTCAAGCCACCTATGCCGAGCGTCTGAGCGAGGAAATGGCTATACAATTTCTAGCGATTTTGTCCCAGAGTGCTGGGGAAGCTCGGCGCAAGAATTCTTCACGCTGATACAGCAAAAAGCGGAGAAAAAGTTAGCGGACCTTAAGTGCTCAGAGCGGTTACAGCGATCTCCCCACTGAATCAGGTGGATAGTGCGGCGAAACAACATCCCGTCATAAAATTCCCGCCAATTGATTAAAGGGATTACACTGACAGCTCAATACGCAAATTCGCAAAAGAACAAACTTGGCCGGGAGGCATGATGAAAGTAGCTCTGTTGGGTGTCGCGCTGCTGTTGACGGCATCACAAACGGCGTGGGCGGCGCAGGCGTGCGGCGATAAAACTAGCCAGACCGAAATGAACGTCTGCGCCGCCGGCGAGTACAAGCAGGCGGATGCGCAGCTTAATGCGCGTTATAAACAGCTGCAGAGCCGGCTAAAAGGGGATGAGGCCGCTGCCAAACGGCTGGTTGCCGCGCAGCGCGCCTGGATTGGCTTTCGCGATGCGGACTGCCAGTTCAGCACCGGCGCCAGCGAAGGCGGTTCGCTGCACGGGTTTGTGCTGAGCAGCTGCCTGACGGAGAAAACGCAGGCCCGCAGCGCGGAGTTTGACAAGCTGCTGAACTGCCCGGAAGGTGATACCAGCTGCCCGGTACCGCCGGCGCCATAAACCCAGCGCGCCGGTCGTCAGGCCGGCGCATGTCGTTCAGGGGATCGGCCAGTCGGTCGGCATCTGGCTCATCACATCGATAAACACATCTTTGCTCACCGCCCAGAAGTGCGATACGCCTTCCACGGTCAGGGTGATGCCCATCAGGCCCATCACAAACCAGATGGTGGTAAACAGCCCGAGGCTGCTGAAGATAAATGCCATGCCGTTACGGCTGGCTTTACGGCAAACAACGTTTAACTGACTGGCGATAAACATCATGACGGCGCTCAGCAACTCCCAGCGCATCATGATAAAGCCCGTGGCTATGGTACTCATCGAAACAGATCCTTGACTACAAATTGGCGTTCGTCCGTCTCAATTCGGCGTGCCGATAACGCAGAGCGGTGGAAGCGACGTGAAGAAAAACAGGATCAGCAACGTGATCCGGATCACATTATAGCACCGGCCTGATTGGCGGCTCAATGCCCGCGCGCGGAGAAATTACCGTTTCGCGACACATTCAAACATGCTGAAACATTTCTGCTACATCATTAGCAACCTTTTCATGGGGAGGCCCGCGGAATAACGCTATGCTTGGCCGTTTTTCAACCCGTTGTTTTTACAGCGGGAAAGAGACAGTCAGACAGGTAACCCGCCCCGCATGGCCCTATTAAAAGAGAAAATTCGCGACCATTCCGCCGAGGAAATGCTGTTTGTCCGCCGCGCCGGCGTGGCGCTGTTGGTCGTTGTGGCCTGCTTCGGCGCGCTGATTTACAACCTGTACCGCCTGCAGGTGAAACAACACGATTTCTATCAGACGCGCTCCAATCAGAACGATATCAAAATGGTGCCGATCGCCCCCAGCCGCGGGCTGATCTATGATCGTAACGGCGTGCCGCTGGTGCGCAACCTTACGCTGTATCAACTGCAGGTCGTCCCCAGCAAAATCACCAATATGTCAGCGCTGCTGCAGGCGTTGACGCCGATTGTCGATTTAACGCCGGACGATATCAGCAGCTTCCGCGATGAAATGGCGCACACCAGCCGCTATAAGCCGGTGACGTTAAAAAGCGAACTGAGCGAAACGCAGGTGGCGCGCTTCGCTGTTAACCAGTACCGCTTTAACGGCGTGACGGTTGACAGCTATCAGCAGCGGCAGTACCCCTACGGCGCGCAGCTGGCGCACGTAGTGGGTTACGTGTCGAAAATCAACGATCGCGACATTAAACGGCTGAGCGAAAGCGGAGAGATGGAGAACTATGCGGCCGACCACAACATCGGCAAGCAGGGCATCGAAGGCTATTACGAGAAAGAGCTGCACGGCGTGACCGGCTATCGGGAAGTGGAAGTGGATAACCATGGCCGCATCGTCCGGCTGCTGAAAGAGCAGCCGCCGCAGGCCGGTAAAAACATCTATCTGACGCTGGACGTGCGTCTGCAGCAGTACATCGAATCGGTGCTGAAGAACCAGCGCGCGGCGGTGGTGGTGGAGGATCCGCGCGACGGCGGTATTCTGGCGATGGTCTCCAGCCCGAGCTACGATCCCAACCCGTTTGTGAAGGGCATCAGCTACAAGGCGTATAAAACGCTGCTGTCCAACCCCGATCTGCCGCTAATCAACCGCGCGACCCAGGGGCTGTATCCGCCGGCGTCAACGGTGAAGCCCTATATGGCGCTGTCTGCTTTATTTTCCGGCGTGATCACGCCGAGCACCACCTATTTCGGCGCGCCGACCTGGACGCTGCCCCGCACCAAACGCCGCTACCGCGACTGGCTGAAAAGCGGCCACGGCATGCTGAACGTCACCAAAGCGATTGAAGAATCCGCCGATACCTTCCTTCTATCAGGTGGCTTTCGACCTGGGGACTCGACCGCATTCACAGCTGGCTGAAGCCAGTTCGGCTACGGCAGGCCGACCGGCATCGACCTGAATGAAGAGTACAACGGGGTGCTGCCGAGCCGTGAGTGGAAACAGCGGGTGCACAAAAGACCTGGTATCAGGGGGATACCATTTCGGTGGGCATCGGCCAGGGTTACTGGATCGCCACGCCGATACAGATGGTCAAGGCGCTGACCATTCTGCTCAATAACGGCAAGGTGAAAAATCCGCACCTGCTGTACTCCATGAAGCGCGGCGCGCAGGTCAGCCTTTACCGGCAGCCGGCGCACGGCGCGCAGGTCGGCGACCCCAACTCGCCGTACTGGGGCATTGTGCGCAACGGCATGTACGGCATGGCTAACCTGCCTAACGGCACCGGCTACAAGCTGTTCCACAGCGCGCCTTACCACATTGCCGCCAAGTCGGGCACCTCGCAGGTGTTCGGGCTGAAGGAGAACCAAGACCTATAACGCCAAAATGATCCCGGTGCGGCTGCGCGACCATATCTTCTACACCCTGTTTGCGCCGTATCAACACCCGAAGGTGGCGATGGCGCTGATCCTGGAGAACGGCGGGGGAGACGGCGTGGTCGCCGGGCCGACCGCGCGGGCGATCCTCGACCATATTTTCGACCCGGCCAACGCACCGCCGGCCGGTGAACCGGAGAAAGTGAAGGCGCCGATGAGTGACAGTGCCGATGTGCAACAGTAACTGAAGCTTATTGTTACTTTCTTACAAACTGCAACCTTCCGCTTAGATTTTTCTGGGTAGACTGCAGAGATAAAGAATCCGAATAAAAACGCAGGGTTAACAGTGGCACCATCTTCAAAAAAGAACGTTAAAAATTACTCATCATTACGCTTTGGCTGGATCTGCGCCGGGATACTGCTGTGCTTTATCCTGCTGATGCTGCGCGTCGGTTATCTGCAGCTGCTGGAGCACCAGCAGCTGACCAGCCAGGCGGATCAGCGCTCGGTGCGTACTCAGGTGGTGCCGACCAACCGCGGTATGATCAGCGATCGCCATAACGAAGCGTTGGCGGTCAGCGTTTCTTCACGCGATATCGTGCTTGACCCGAAACATATTATCGACACCCATACCAATACCGGCGACGAACGCTGGCAGAGCATGGCCAATATCCTGAAGATGCCGCTGAGCGATATTCAGGCGCTGATCCAGCGCAACGCCCGCAAACGCTTCGTCTACCTGGCGCGCAAGGTAGAGGATGACAATGCGGAATATATCAAGAAGCTGCATCTGACCGGGGTCAGCAGCGAGCAGGACTTCAGCCGCTTTTATCCGATGGGGCAAGACGCCGCCGGGCTGATCGGCATTGTCGGCCAGAATAATCAGGGGCTGGAAGGCATCGAGCGCGGCTTTAACCACCTGCTGCAGGGCAAAAACGGCCTGCGGGTGTACCAGAAAGACGGCAACGGCGCGGTGATTAACGTATTGAAAAACGTCGATCCGGTGCCGCCGCCGAACATTACGCTGAGCATTGATAAATTTATTCAGTATGTGCTGTTTGCCCAGATCCGCGACGGGGTGATCGCCAACCAGGCGGACTCCGGCTGTGCGGTGCTGGTGAAGGTCAACACCGGCGAAGTGCTCGGCATGGCGAGCTACCCGACCTTTAACCCGAATAACTACGCCAACGCGCCGTCGCAGAATATCCGCAATGTGTGCAGCAGCGACAGCTTCGAGCCGGGTTCCACCGTGAAACCGCTGGTGGTGATGGTCGGCCTCAACCGCCATCTGATCCAGCCCGATACCGTGCTGGACACCACGCCGTACCGGGTTAACGGCCACCTGATCCGCGACGTGGGGCACTGGTCGAAGCTGAGTATCACCGGCGTGCTGCAAAAATCCAGCGATATCGCGGTGTCGCATATTGCGCTGGCGATGCCGGCCACCATCCTGCCGGCGGTGTACCAGAACTTTGGCCTGGGGAAACCGACCGAGCTGGGCATCGGTAACGAAAGCAGCGGCTATCTGCCGTTGCACCGCACTCGCTGGGCGGATATTGAGCGCGCGACCTTCTCGTTCGGCTACGGCCTGCGGGTGACGCCGCTGCAGATGGCGCGCGAGTACGCGGCGATCGGCGCGTTCGGCGTCTACCGGCCGCTGTCGATCACCAAGGTGACGCCGCCGGTGGTGGGCCAGCGTGTGATGCCGGCCTCGGTGGTGAAATCGGTGGTGCATATGATGGAAAGCGACGCCTTGCCGGGCGGCAGCGGCGTCAGCGCCGCGGTGCCGGGCTACCGTCTGGCGATTAAAACCGGCACCGCGGAGAAAATGGGCAGCAACGGCAAATACGACGGCGGCTATATCAACTACACCGCCGGCGTCGCGCCGGCCAGCGACCCGCAGGTGGCGCTGGTGGTGATGGTTAACAACCCGAAAGCCGGCAAACACTTCGGCGGTTCGGTGGCCGGCCCGGTGTTCGGTAAAATCATGGGCCAGGTGCTGGAGCATATGAATATCCTGCCGGACGCCCAGCCGCTGAACGTGGTATCCAGCATTAAAGGCTGATCCCCGCGGCCTGCCGGGCAACGTACCGGCAGGCCGTCTCTTCCCGTTATGACTTCCGCCCGTGCGCATCATGCCGCGCTCCAGCTGTTTCCACAGGTAGCTGACCGCGGGCGTCATACGCCGCCCGGCGCGGCAGATCAGCTGGCTGGGAAAGGCGCGGGCGATCGGATGATCGATCGGGATCGCCGTGACGCGCCGCTCGTCGAGCGGATGCCGGGTGGCGTCGCTGGACATAAAGGCCACGCCCAGCCCGGCGGCGGCGATCGCCTGCGCGGCGGTAAACATATTGCAGCGGTAGGACGGGGCGAAGTGGATCTGTTCGGCCTGCGCCAGCGCGTGCAGATAGCGCTGTACGCCAAAGTGGTCGGGCATAAAAATCAGCCGCTGGGCCTGCAGCTCGCGCACCGTCACGCTGCGCTGTCCGGCCAAAGGATGGCTGACGCTGACCACGGCGGAAAAGGGCGCACCGCGAAACGAGCGCACCTTGAGCCGCGGATCAAAATCGTCAACGCCGGTGCACAGCCCCATATCCACCTGGCCTTCACGCACCATGGCGATAATCTCGGCGGTGGAGCCGCAGCGCACGTCCACCACGATATCCGGATAGTGCTCGCTGAAATCGCGCAGCGCGCGGCCAGCAGCCGGTCGATAAACCCTTCGCCGACGCCGATGGCGATATGTCCGCGCTTTAACTGACGGAACTCCTGCAGCTGCATCGTCAGCTCCTGCTGGCGCTGCAGACGTTCGCGGTAGAAATCCACCAGATGCAGGCCGATTTCCGTCAGCGTGACGCCGCGCCCCTGACGTTCCAGCAGCACCATATCCAGCTTGTGTTCCAACTGCGCCAGCTGGCGGCTGACGGCGGAGGCGTTAACGCCCAGTTTATCGGCGGCGGCGCGCACGCCGCCGTAGTTGGCCACTTCATACAGATAACGCAGCTGGCGCTCATCCACCTCGCTGACAAAGCTGTCCCCACGCATGATTGCCGCCTCGATTGTTGACTTAAAGGCAACACAATAGCACGCGTATGTTATGTGAGCAGTAAAAAACCGGTGCTAGACTCGATGGTTCCCTTTACTGATTGATGGGTGTAACCAAATGAAAAGTAACGGTAATTATACGGAGTTGACGGATGTCGCGCCGCTGGAGGAGGAGCTGACCGCGCTGCGGCGCCACCTGCACCAGCATCCTGAACTGTCCAACGTTGAGCAGCAAACCGCCGCGCTGGTGGCGGACAAGCTGCGGCAGTGGGGCTATCAGGTCACCACCGGCATCGGCGGCTATGGCGTGGTGGGCACGCTGCAGGTCGGCGATGGCGGCAAGCGGCTGGCGCTGCGCGCCGATATGGACGCGCTGCCGATCGAGGAAAGCGGCGACCACGCCTACCGCAGCCGGCAGCCGGGCGTAATGCATGCCTGCGGCCATGACGGCCATACCGCCATGCTGCTGGGGGCGGCGCGCTATCTGGCGCAGAGCCGCAGCTTCTCCGGCACCCTGCACCTGGTGTTTCAGCCGGCGGAAGAGGTGGGCAGCAACAGCGGGGCGCAGCGCATGATCGCCGACGGTCTGTTTGAACGCTTCCCGTGCGACGCCATTTTCGGCATGCATAACCATCCCGGCTATCCCGCCGGCACCATGATGTTCCGCAGCGGCCCTTTTATGGCGGCCTGCGATACCATCACCATCACGCTGCACGGTAAGGGCGGCCATGCGGCGCGGCCGCATCTGGCGGTCGATCCGCTGGTTGCCGCCAGCAGCCTGGTGATGGCGCTGCAGACGGTGGTGGCGCGCAATATCGACCCGACCGAGGCGGCGGTGGTCACCATCGGCTCGCTGCATGCCGGCCACGCCGCCAACGTCATCCCGCAAAGCGCCACGATGGAGCTGAGCGTGCGTTCGTTTAATCCGCAGGTGCGCGAGCAGTTAAAACAGCGCATCAGCGAATTGGCGCAGCAGCATGCCGCCGGCTACGGCGCGCGCGCCGAGGTCGACATCCTGCCGGGTTACCCGGTGCTGATCAATCACCCACAGGAAACTGAATTCGCCCGTCAGGTAGCCACAGAGCTGCTGGGCGAACAGCAGGTGGTCGCGCCGTTTCCCGCGATCGCCGGCAGTGAGGATTTCGCCTACTACCTGCAGCAGCGTCCGGGCTGCTTTATGCGCCTCGGCAATGGCGACAGCGCCATGCTGCACAACGCCGCCTACGACTTTAACGATGCCAACCTGACGGTCGGCGCCGCTTACTGGGCGCGGCTGACGGAACGTTTCCTCACGGCATAACCATAACAACGATACGCCGCCTGGCGCGGCCTTAATGACAGACAGGGTTAACAGACAGGAGCAGGGTCTATGCACACGGTTGAAACCTCGCAGCGGAAGATTATTGTCGCTGCCGTGTTCGGTAATCTTCTCGAGTTTTATGATTTTACCGTCTACAGCTATTTCGCCTTGGCGATCAGTAAACAGTTTTTCCCCAGCCACGATCCGGTCATCTCCACCATGCTGGCGTTTTCCGCCTTTGCCATCGGCTTTGTCGCCCGGCCGCTCGGTGGGGTGGTGCTGGGTTACTATGCCGATAGAAAGGGACGCCGGGCGGCGCTGACGCTGACCATTATGCTGATGGCGCTGGGGGCGGCGATGATTGGCCTGGCGCCCAACTATGCCGCCATCGGCGTGGCCGCACCGGCGCTGATCGTATTGGCGCGGCTGATTCAGGGCTTTGCCCAGGGCGGCGAATTCGGCGCCGCTACCGCCACGCTGTTGGAAACCGGCTCCGACGAGCGCCGCGGTTTTCGCGCCAGCTGGCAGCTCGCCAGCCAGGGAGCGGCAGCGCTGCTGGGGGCGGCGGTGGCCGCCGTTCTGACCTTCAGCCTGTCGGCGGAGGCGCTGGCGGAGTGGGGCTGGCGCATTCCGTTCCTGCTCGGCACGCTGATTGTGCCGGTGGGCATCTATCTGCGCCGGCATATCGTTGACGAGCCGCCGGCGGCCAAACCGGCAGAGCGGCGGATGTTCGAGGCGCGCCACGTGCGCAACTGGCTGCTGACGGTTTTTTCAATCATGGGCATGTCGGTCTCCAGCTATATCATGATTTACTACCTGCCGACCTACAGTATCCAGCAGTTGGGGCTGCCGGAGCGGCTGTCGATTATGGTGGCGCTGGCGACCAGCGTGATTTCGTTTGTGATGTGTCCGATCTACGGCGCCTGGTCGGATAAACTGCGCAAGCGTAAACCGCTGGCGATGTTCGGCCGCCTGATGCTGCTGCTGTTGTTGTACCCGGCCTTCTGGGCCATGACGCACTTTCCCACCTTGCCGGCGGTCATGTCGGTGATGATTGTGCTGATGCTGTTCTACACCATGGGCTCCGCGCCGGCCTACGCGCTGATGCCGGAAAGCTTCCCGCGCCATATCCGCGCCAGCTATATGGCCAGCGCCTACGCGGTGGCGGTATCGCTGTTCGGCGGCACCGCGCAGCTGATGGCCGCCTGGCTGCTGGACATTACCGGCAATAAAATGGCGCCGGCCTGGTATATGATGATCTGCGTATTAATTTCGCTGCTGGCGGTCGCCCGTTTTGAAGAAACCGGCGATAAGGCGCTGGAATAAGCGACGCGTGGTGAACGTTAAAAAGAAAATAGACGGCGGCAGCGCTATGCTATTTTTCAGCGTCCGCGGTGAAAGGGAAATAAAGGTATTAATTAGCCGTGAAATAAATTAGCCGACGTTGCAGCCAGGGAGCGGCTGCAACGTCGGAATTAACGGTGATTAACGGCTGGTCTGGTGGCCGATGATGCCGCCCAGTGCAGCGCCGCCCAGGGTTCCCAGGGTGCTGCCGTCGGTCAGCACCGCGCCGCCCAGAGCGCCGACGCCGGCGCCGACGGCGGTATTACGATCGCGATTAGACATGTGACCACACGCAGTAACAGACAGCGTTGACAGAATCAAAACAGCTACGCCAGCGGTACGTTTAATGTTCATAGTATTTCCTGGTAAAAGTGAGGAATTAATAAACGATAACGTAAAGATTAATGCCTCGGTAAAAGTTGCAGTGAATGTATTCCGCCGTTCAAAAATAAAATAGGGAAATATTCTTAATTTTTTGTAGGGGGAACCTTATTTTCCTGTGCGGGAAATCGTCGCGTGCGCAGAGGCAGCCTGCAGCGCCGCGCGGCGGACGCGGACATGGCGGAGAAAAGCGCGATATTATCGGCGCAGGTGCGATTGTGTTACCAATGACACAAAAAGCTAAAAGCGTACGCCGCATGAATTGACTTTTGGCGACCCGCTATTCAGTATGGGACTCTCGTGTCACAGATATGACATTCTTATCCGGTCATAAGAAATACAGCAGGTGCCAGCGTGTCTACCTCAACCCGTTTTGCCGTTGCTATTCACATACTTACCAATATTACGCTGTTCCGCGGCCAGGCGGTGCGTTCTGAGGATATTGCCCGCAGTGTGAATACCAACCCGACGGTGGTGCGCCGCATTCTCGGCGCGCTGGCGGAAGCGGGGCTGACGCATTCGCAAATGGGACAGGGGGGCGGGGCCTTGCTGGCCAGGCCGGCCGACGAGATTACGCTGCGCGATATCTACCATGCGGTGGAAGAGCAGCCTTACTTCCCGCTGCACCGTTCCAAACCCAACGATGCCTGCTATATCGGCCACGCGATAGTTCCCGTGCTGGAAGACGAGTTTGAGCGCATCAGCCGCCAGATGGACCATGCGCTGGCGAAAACCACGCTGGCCGATATCGTCGGCCGGGTAGAAGCCTGCGCCGGCTATCCTTTTACCCCCTGCGAACCGGCATCGACGTCACACCTGCCCAATTAATCAATCCGATGAATCATTGGCTCTTTAAAGAGCATTTTTTTGCATTGCTTTAATGTAACTGTGTACGTTACATTGATCCACGTCAAAGTGTGACCACTCTTGTCACAGATAGGACATCTTTATTCGATGAGGAAAAATCCCTGAGAGAACGCTCTCTTCGGGAGGGGATATTTTGCTCATTTTTCCGCTGACGGCCAGGTGCGCCGTTATTAATTGTATTGACCAGGAGACGACGATGATTGAGATGTTAGAAAGCCTGGCGATGGTGGTGATTCTGGTGCCGGTGATGGTAGCGGTGCTGCTCGGGGCGATTTACGGCCTGGGCGAACTGTTTAACCTGATTTCCAACGCCGGCAAGAAGAAAGAAAAATCTGCGCCAGCCGCCGCCGTACAGGCGAAGCCGGCTACGGAAGCGCGCGTCAAACCCACGGCCGCCAACGCCGAAGCATAATCGCATTATGCCAGCAAGCAGGGCCGAATCGGCAGACGATTCGGCCCTTTTTTTATCGTAAACCGCCGCAGCGCGTTCTGCACACTGTGTGCAGTATTTCGCTGCTGTTAACCACTTTTTCACTCTGCTTCTGTAACCTTTACCAAATCCTGACGGTTGCGCATCGGCGATCTCCTTATCATTGAGAATAAACGTTCATTCTTTATCTATCGGTGATTTTCTATGCGAGTAACACGTGTTGCGCTGTTCGGCCTGTCGCTGCTGCTAAGCGGCTGCGATCGGCCGTCGGACGCGCCGGCGGCGGGGCCGCTGGAAGTAGGCGTGCGGACGCTGCAGGCCCGGCCGGTGACGCTGAGCAGCGAGCTTTCCGGACGAGTGACCGCCGCGATGAGTTCTGAAGTGCGTCCGCAGGTTGACGGCATTATCAAACGGCGGCTGTTCACCGAGGGTGCGGAGGTGAAGGCGGGTCAGTTGCTGTATCAGATTGACCCGGCCAGCTATCAGGCCAGTTACGATCAGGCGCTGGCGCAGCTGCAGAATGCCCGGGCGACGGTAAAATCCAGCCGCCTTAAGGCACAGCGCTATGCGGCGCTGGTGAAAGAAAACGGCGTGTCTCAGCAGGACGCCGATGATGCGCAGGCGAGCTATCAACAGGCGCTGGCGTCGGTTGCGCAGTACCGCGCGGCGGTAGCCAGCGCCAAAGTCAATCTGGATTACACCCAGGTGCGGGCGCCGATTGCCGGCCGTATCGGCATTTCCGCCGTCACTCCCGGTGCGCTGGTGACCGCCGGTCAGAGCGACGCGCTGGCCACTATCCGCGCGCTGGATCCGATCTATATCGACCTGACGCAGTCCAGCAGCCAGCTGCTGAAGCTGCGCAAACGCCTGGCGGGGGTCAAAACGTCGCAGACGGTGCCGGTGAAGGTTCAGCTGGAGGACGGCACGGCCTATGCCCAGCAGGGAAAACTGGCATTAACCGAAGTGGCGGTGGATGAGTCAACCGGCTCGGTCACCCTGCGGGCGGTGGTGCCCAACCCGCAGCACCAGCTGCTGCCGGGCATGTATGTGCGGGCGACGGTGGAAAACGGCGTCGATCCGCAGGCGATTCTGGCGCCGCAGCAGGGGATCGGCCGCGATGCCGACGGCAACGCCACCGCCTGGGTGGTAAACCGACAGAATCAGGTGGAACAGCGCCGGGTGGTTACCGACCGGGTGATTGGCAGCAGTTGGCTGGTGACCTCCGGCCTGCAGGCGGGCGATCGGCTGATTGTCGAAGGCACCGATAAGGTGAAGGCGGGCAGCCGGGTCAGCGCCGTCGAAGTGGCGACCGCCAAGGATAAGGTGCAGTAACATGTTTGCGAAATTCTTTATCCGTCGCCCGGTATTCGCCTGGGTCATCGCCATTATCATTATGCTGTGCGGCCTGATGGCGATCCGCTCGCTGCCGATTTCACAGTACCCGGACGTGGCGCCGCCGTCGGTGGCGATTTCCGCCACCTATCCGGGCGCCTCGGCGGAAACGCTGGAAAACAGCGTGACGCAGGTGATCGAGCAGCAGCTGACCGGCCTCGACGGTCTGCTCTATTTCTCCTCTTCCAGCAGTTCCGACGGTTCGGTCTCGATCAGCGTCACCTTTGATCAGGGCACCGATCCGGATATCGCCCAGGTGCAGGTGCAAAACAAGGTGCAGCAGGCGGAGAGCCGTCTGCCGAGCGAAGTGACGGCGCAGGGCATCACGGTGACCAAAAAGCAGAGCGACTTTCTGCTGATTATGGCGCTGTACGATGAAACCGACCGCCGCAGCGCCAACGATATCTCCGACTACCTGGTGAGCAATATGCAGGATACGCTGGCGCGGGTGCAGGGCGTGGGCGACGTGCGGGTGTTTGGCGCGCAGCATGCCATGCGCATCTGGCTTAACCCGACCAAGCTGGCGTCCTATTCGCTGATGCCGTCGGACGTGACCAGCGCCATTGAAGCGCAGAACACTCAGGTGTCGTCGGGCAAGCTCGGCGCGCTGCCGTCGGGCGGCGATCAGCAGCTGACCGCCACGGTGATGTCGCGTTCGCGGCTACAGACGGCGGAGCAGTTTCGCCAGATTATCGTTAAAAGCGCCGGCAGCGGTGCGCTGGTGCGCCTGGGCGACGTGGCGCGGGTGGAAATGGGGGCGGAAGACTACAGCGCCCACTCGCAGGTCAACGGCCATCCGGGGGCCGGCATTGCGGTGATGCTGGCGCCGGGCGCCAATGCGCTGTCGACGGCGCAGGCGGTCAAGGCCGCCATCAGCGATTTCCAGCGCGGCATGCCGCAGGGCTATAAGGTGGCCTACCCGCTGGACAGCACCGACTTTATCCATATCTCGATCGAAGAGGTGGTGAAAACCCTGCTGGAAGCGATTGTGCTGGTGGTGGTGGTGATGTTTGTCTTCCTGCAGAACCTGCGCACCACGCTGATCCCGGCGATCGCCGTACCGGTGGTGCTGCTTGGCACCTTCGGGGTGCTGGCGGCGTGCGGCTACTCGATCAATACCCTGACGCTGTTCGCATGGTGCTGTCCATCGGTCTGTTGGTGGATGACGCCATCGTGTGGTGGAAAACGTTGAGCGCGTGATGCGTGAAGAGCGGCTGCCGCCGCGCAGGCGACGGAAAAGTCGATGGGGAGATCACCGTGCGCTGGTCGGCATTGCGATGGTGCTGTCGGCGGTGTTTCTGCCGATGGCGTTCTTCGGCGGTTCGACTGGGGTCATCTACCGTCAGTTTTCGATCACCATCGTCTCTTCCATGGTGCTGTCGGTGGTGGTGGCGCTGACGCTGACCCCGGCGCTGTGCGCCACGCTGCTCAAACCCCTGGATGAACAGCACGGCACCGCGGGCTGTTCGGCCGGTTTAACCGCGGCTACCAGCGGCTGCAGGCGCGTTACCGACAGCGGGTCGGCCGGGTGATTCACGGCCCGACGCGCTATCTGCTGCTGTACGCCGTGGTGCTGGCGGGCTGTGGGCTGATGTTCTTCCGCCTGCCGACCGGCTTTTTTACCGACGGAAGATCAGGGCTATGTGATGGTGCAGTTTACCCTGCCGGCCGGCGCGACGGACGCGCGCACCGCGGTTATCAGCAATAAAATCAAGGATTACTTCCTGACTCAAGAGAAAGACAACGTCAGCGTGGTGTTCACCGTCTCCGGTTTCAGCCTGAGCGGCAGCGGACAGAATGCCGGCATGGGGTTTATCTCGCTGAAAAACTGGAGCGAGCGGCCGGGCAGCGAGAACAGCGCCGATGCGATCGCCAAGCGGGCGATGGCCACTTTTCCCGCGAGCGCGACGCGCAGATTTTCTCGCTGACGCCGCCGTCGGTGTCCGGTCTCGGCCAGTCGAACGGCTTTACCTTTGAACTGCAGGCGCGCGCCGGCACCACGCGCGCGCAGCTGTTGGCGATGCGCAACCAGCTGCTGCAGCAGGCCGGTGAAAACGCCTCGCTGTCGGCGGTGCGCGCCAATACGCTGCCGGATATGCCGCAGCTGCAGGTGGACGTTGACGATGCCAAAGCCAGCGCGCTGGGGCTGAGCACCAGCGATATCAACAGCACGCTCAGCAGCGCGCTGGGCGGCAGCTACGTCAATGACTTTATCGACGGCGGCCGGGTGAAAAAGGTCTATCTGCAGGGCGATGCGCCATACCGCAGTAAACCGGAGGACATTGATAAGTGGTTTGTGCGCGGCAGCGACGACAGCATGACGCCGTTCTCCGCCTTTGCCAGCAGCCGCTGGATCAACGGGCCGGAAACCTGTCGCGCTACAACGGTCTGGCGGCGTATGAAATCCAGGGACAGGGCGCATCCGGCGTCAGCTCCGGCACGGCGATGGATGAAATGGCCAAACTGGCGGAGCGGCTGCCGGCCGGCACCGGCTACGCCTGGAGCGGTCTGTCCTATCAGGAGCGGCTGACCAGCGGGCAGGCTTCGGCGCTGTACGCCATCTCCATTCTGGTGGTGTTCCTGTGCCTGGCCGCGCTGTATGAAAGCTGGTCGGTTCCGTTCTCGGTGATGATGGTGCTGCCGCTGGGCGTGGTCGGCTCGCTGCTGGCGATCGGCCTGCGCGGCCTGGAGAACGATGTTTACTTCCAGGTGGCGCTGCTGACGGTAATTGGCCTGTCGGCGAAGAACGCCATTCTGATCGTCGAGTTTGCCGAAGACGCCTACCGGCGCGGCGCCACCCTGACCGCGGCGGCGGTGGAGGCCGCGGCGCTGCGGCTGCGGCCGATTCTGATGACCTCGCTGGCCTTCGGCGCCGGTATTCTGCGCTGGCGCTGTCCAGCGGCGCCGGCGCCAACAGCCGGATCGCCATCGGCACCGGCATCCTTGGCGGCACGCTGACCGCGACCGTCCTGGCCATTTTCTTTGTTCCTCTGTTCTTCGTCCTGGTGCGCCGCGTGTTCGCCGGTAAGCCGCAGGGACTGACCGATGATAAGGATACTTCACATGACGCAGAATAAGCTGTTGCAACGGCTGGCGGTGGTTTCACTGCCGTGGCTGCTGACCGGCTGCCTGTCGCTGGATCCGGACTATCAGCGGCCGGCGCTGCCGGTCACGCTCGGCGACAGCGCCGCGGCTAGCCAGACGGCGGGGTATCCGCAGGTGGCGTGGCGCGATTACATTACCGATCCGCGTCTGCGGCAGGTGGTGGCGCTGAGCCTGGACGCCAACCGCGATCTGCGTGAGGCGATTGCCAATATCGCCGCCGCCCGCGCGCAGTATGCGCAGAGCCGCGCCTCGCTGCTGCCGACCCTTGACGCCGGCCTCGACGGCAGCCGCTCACGGGCGCTGAGCGGCAGCGGCAATGCCACCGCCATCAGTCAGAGCTATCAGGCGCAGGCCAGCACCAGCGCTTTTGAACTGGATCTGTTCGGCAAAAACCGCAGCCAGACGCGCGCCCAGTATGAAAGCTACCTGAGCAGCGCCGAGGCGGCGCGCAGCACGCGCTTATCGGTGATCGCCACCGTGGTGGAAGCGTGGATCACGCTGGCGGCCGATCGCAGCAATCTGGCGGCGGCGCAGGACACCATGGCCAGCGCGCAGCGCTCGCTGGCGGTGACGCGCAACAACCAGCGGCACGGCATCGTTTCTCTGGTGGACGTCGCCTCGGCGGACACCGTCTATCAGGCGGCGCGCGCCGACGTGGCCGAATACGCCACCCTGGTGGCGCAGGACAACAATGCGCTGGTGCTGGCGGTCGGCCAGCCGGTTGCGGCCGATCTGCTGCGGCGGCATCGAGGCGCTGGCCGGCAGCATGCGGGAACTGTCGGCGGCGTCTCGTCGCAGGTGCTGCTGAACCGGCCGGACGTGCTGGCGGCCGAACACACGCTGAAGTCGGCAACGCGGATATCGGCGCGGCGCGGGCGGCGTTTTTCCCCACCATTTCGCTGACCGCCAGCGGCGGCGTCGGCAGCGCGTCGCTGTCATCGCTGTTCAGCCAGGGGGCCGGAATCTGGTCGTTTGCGCCGAGCATCAGCCTGCCGATTTTCAGCGGCGGCTATAACTCGGCGACGCTGGATTACGCCAACGCCCAGCAGAAGGCCTATGTCGCCAGCTATGAGAAGACGGTGCAGACCGCCTTTTCAGGAGTGTCGGACGCGCTGGCGCGCCGCGCCACCGTGCATCAGCAGCTGAGCGCGCAGCGCGGCAACGTTGCGGCGGCGCAGCAGTACGCGCAGCTGGCGGAGCTGCGCTACCGCCACGGCGTCGACAGCTATCTGAACCTGCTGACGGCGCAGCGCACGCTGTACAGCGCGCGTCAGTCGCTGATCGCCGTGCAGCAGACCCATTACCAGAACCTGATCACGCTGTATAAGGTGATGGGCGGCGGCACGGCGCTGCCGGCGGCGGATAAAATTGATTAACCTGCGTGACTATCTGCACGGGCGACTAAAATGGTAGGGGGCGCCGGTTTTCCGCCGGCGCCGTCAACAACCTGACTGTCTGACAAGACAGAGGAGCCTGAACATGAAATATGTAGACGGTTTTGTGGTGGCGGTGCCCGCCGCCAATCAGGAGGCGTACCGGGCGCTCGCGGCGAAAGCCGCGCGCTGTTTAAGGAGTTCGGCGCCACCCGCGTGGTGGAGTGTTGGGGGGACGACGTACCCGACGGTAAAGTCACCGATTTTCGCGGCGCGGTGAAGGCCACGGCTGACGAGGTGGTGGTATTCAGCTGGATTGAGTATCCGTCCAAACAGGTGCGCGACGAGGCGAACGGCAAGATGCGCAGCGACCCGCGCATGCAGGAGTTCGGCAACGAGATGCCCTTTGACGGTGCGCGGATGATTTTCGGCGGTTTTTCCACGCTGCTCGATGAGTAAAGGAGGGCGCTATGGCCATCATCAGGCAGCAACTGTGGTTTGCGCAAGAGATGGAAGAAGCGCTGACCTGCTATATCGCGCTGTTTCCCGGCTCGAAGCTGGAATGGCATTCAACGTTGCCCGCGGATTCACCGTCCGGCCCGGCGGGCAGCGTCAAAATGGCCGGCTTTATCCTGGTGACCAGCGTTATCTGGCGTTTGAGGCTCACCCGATGGATCCCTTTACCCACCGCTTTGCGATTGCCGCCGAATGCGACGATCAGGCTGAGGTCGATCGCCTGTGGGCGGCGCTCAGCGAAGGCGGCAAGACCGAACCCTGCGGCTGGCTGCAGGACCGCTGGGGCATCAGCTGGCAGGTGGTGCCGAAACGGCTGGGCGAGCTGATCCGCGGCGACGATCGGCCAGAGCGCAGCGCGTGGCCGAAGCAATGCTGAAAATGGGTAAAATCGACATCGCCGCGCTGGAGGCGGCGGCTAATCATCAAGGGTAAAGCAGCTACGACGTTTTCCCTCTCCGCCGCGGGGAGGGAAAACGCCCCCGGAGTGACGGGCAAACTATTTTCCAGACAGATTGTTGATTGATAGCGGAATATTGTTAAGTAAAAAACCTTATCTGTAATTATCTCTCCCATTCTTTTATTTCATATATCCCTCTGCTTATTTTATTTGTTCTGGTGTGTTATTCCTTACTTTTTAATTATCGCGATATTTAATATTAAAATGGCGATATTTAATCAAAGTGGCAAACATTAGCATAAATTGACTATTGGCGATTTATAAACAAAGCTTATCTCTCTTTCCTTAGTACAGTATGAGCTTGTCTTATCTCATTGATTCTAATCGTTAATTAATTTTATCTGATTTTCAGGAGAGACTATGCATGAGTTTGAAGCGGTGACGCAAAGGGAATCCAACGCACGGAATTACGCGGTAACCTTTCCCACCTTGTTTACATCAGGGGAAGGGATCTGGCTGCAGGATCATACGGGCAAAAAGTATATTGACTGCCTGTCTTGTGCGGGGGCGCTGTCATTAGGCCATAACCATCCTGAGGTTAAACAGGCATTGCTGAATTTTCTTGCCTCCGGCCATGTGCAGCAGGTGCTGGATCTCACCACGCCGGCCAAACATCAGTTTATCAACCGGCTGTTTAATCTTTTGCCGCCGACGTTTGCCCAGCGCGCGAAAATTCATTTTTGTAGCCCTTGTGGTGCAGACGCCGTTGAAGCGGCGATGAAACTGGTGCGTTTTGCCACCCAGCGTCAGCCGATCGTCGCTTTTCACGGCGCCTATCACGGCATGACGCGGGGCGCGTTGGCGGCGATGGGCAATCTGTTTTCCAAAGTGAATGCCGGCGTCGGCGCCGAGCATATTCATTTTGCGCCTTTCCCGTATCGCTACCGCTGTCCCTTCGGTACTGACGGTCAAGAGACCGACCAACTCTCCATCGATTACCTGAAAAATCTTCTCGACGATCCGGAAAGCGGCGTCGCCAAACCGGCCGGCGTACTGGTTGAAATCGTACAGGGCGAGGGCGGCTGTATTCCGGCGTCTGCAGAGTGGCTGCGCGCGTTACGCGAACTGACGCAGCAGCACCAAATTCCGCTGATTATTGATGAAGTACAGACCGGTCTGTGCCGCACGGGCAGCATGTTTGCGTTCCAGCAGGCGGGTATTGTTCCTGACGTGCTGATCTTGTCAAAAGCCGTCGGCGGCGGCTACCCGCTGTCGTTGATTGTGTATGACCAGGCGTTGGATGTCTGGCCCAAAGGGATCCACGATGGCACCTTCCGCGGCAACCAGATCGCCATGGCGGCCGGTGAAAAGACCATGGAAAATCCTGCAGCGCGATAGGCTGGATGACCATGCGCGCAATATGGGGGAAAAACTGTCGGCGGGACTGCATGCGTTGGCCGCGTTGCACCCGGAGTTCGGCGATATTCGCGGCCGCGGGCTGATGTTAGGCGTTGAAATCATCCATCCCCATGGCGAATTTGGCGGCCAGCGTAACGGCGAACTGGCGCGCAGGATTAAAGAGGCGGCTTTCCAGCGCGGCATGCTGTTGGAAACCGGCGGCCGCCACGCTGCGGTATTACGCTTCCTGCCGCCGCTGATTATCGGCGCACAAGACGTGGATAATATTTTGAATCGGCTGGCGGACGCGATTGCCGACGCTAAAAAAATCAAACGGCCGGCGACGTGATAGATGCATAAAGCGCTTATCGTCTGAGTGATGTTTCCACGTGGTTTATGGCATGCTGTCGACCTACCCACCCAAGAGGCCTGATGCCATGACTCCGCAACAACTTAACGCGTTAATCGCCGACTATCCGCTGGTCGCCAGACTGCAGGCTCTGGAACCGCTCACCTGGTTTAACCCGCGCGCCACCACGCTGGCGCAGGGACTGCCGTTTGTCGGCCTGGGGCGCGAGGACGTGGCGCAGGCGGAGCAGCGTCTGGCGCGTTTTGCGCCCTATCTGAGCGCAGCCTTCCCGGAAACCCGCGCGACGGGCGGGGTGATTGAATCGGAACTGGTGGCGATCGACGCCATGCGGCAGGCGCTGAACGACCGTTATGGCCGCGCTCTGACGGGACGGCTGTGGCTGAAAAAAGACAGCCATCTGCCGATCTCCGGTTCAATCAAAGCGCGCGCGGTATTTATGAAGTGCTGACCCACGCGGAAATGCTGGCGATGGGCGCCGGCCTGCTGCAGCCGGAAGATGACTATGCGCGCCTGTTTTCCGACGAATTCCGCGCGTTCTTCAGCGCTACCGCATCGCCGTCGGTTCGACCGGCAATCTGGGGCTGTCGATCGGCATTATCAGCGCCAAACTGGGCTTTAACGTCAGCGTGCATATGTCCGCCGACGCCCGCGGCTGGAAAAAAGCAGAAGCTGCGGGAAAATGGGGGGAACGTCATCGAATATGCAGAAGATTACGGCGTGGCGGTAGAGCAGGGGCGGCAGCAGGCGGCGGCGGATCCGCACTGCTTCTTTATCGACGATGAAAATTCAAAAACGCTGTTTCTCGGCTACGCGGTGGCCGGCGGCCGGCTGAAGCAGCAGTGCGAGCGGCAGGGCATCGTGGTGGATGAGCAGCATCCGCTGTTTGTCTATCTGCCGTGCGGCGTGGGCGGCGGGCCGGGCGGCGTCGCGTTCGGCCTGAAGCTGGCCTTCGGCGACCATGTTCACTGCCTGTTCGCCGAACCGACCCATTCCCCCTGCATGCTGTTGGGCGTGCATACCGGCCTGCACGACGCGATAGCAGTGCAGGATATCGGCATCGATAACCTGACGGCGGCGGACGGCCTGGCGGTGGGGCGGCCTTCCGGCTTTGTCGGCCGGGCGATGGAGCGCCTGCTGGACGGTTTTTATACCCTGAGCGATGAGGAGATGTACCAGCTGCTGGCGCTGCTGGATCGGCATGAGCAGATCCGGCTGGAGCCTTCGGCGCTGGCCGGCATGCCGGGGCCGTGGAGAGTGGTTGCTAACCCGCAGTGGCAGGCGCAGCAAGGTTTGAGTGAGCAGCAGATGGCAAACGCCAGCCACGTGGTGTGGGCCACCGGCGGCGGGATGGTGCCGGAGGACGAAATGGCCGCCTATCTGCGGCAGGGAACCTGACAAAACGTGCTCACCGGCACGGCGCGGGCTGGACATGCGATGAAATATTCTGAGAATAGCAGCGACGTTACATATAAATTCAATGAGGTTACGGATGAATACGCTTGACGCAATTGCCCAACGCCGGGCGACCAAACAGTTCGACAGCCAGCATGTGATGACGCTGGATGAGAAAAAGGCGCTGCTGAATATCGCGCTGCAAAATGCGCCGAGCGCATTTAACCTGCAGCACTGGCGTCCGCTGCTGGTGGAAGATGCCGCTCAGCGTGCGGCGATCCGCGAACTGGCCTGGGATCAGGCGCAGGTGACCGATGCTTCCATGCTGGTGCTGCTGTGCGGCGACCTGTCCAGCTGGGAATCACAGGTGCAAAACATCTGGGGCGAGGCGGCGGAGCCGGTGCAGCAGTTTATCTATCCGGCGATTGACCAGTATTACCGTGACAAGCCGCAGGTGCAGCGCGATGAAATCATGCGCAGCAGCGGCATTTTCGCCCAGACGCTGATGCTGGCCGCCCAGGCGCAGGGCTATGACTCCTGCCCGATGGACGGCTTCGATTTTGAGGCGGTCGGCAAGGTCGTCAATAAGCCGGATCATTACCAGATCGCCCTGATGGTGGCGATCGGCAAGGGCATCAGCCAGCCTTATCCGCGCATCGGCAAACTGCCGCTGGAGCAGATTGTCAGCGTCGATCGTTACTGATCGTTCCCGCTATGGGGCTGCGGCCCCATATTGCTTTATATCCTGTATTGATACGACTTTTTCTTCACCGTCTGCCGGTTACTCCCCCGTCAATCCGTCATCATCCAGCGCCGCCACAATGTGCGCCAGACGCTGCTGCTGCCGCGTCGGCAGGCTGGCGGCCGCGCGCTGGCCGGCGTTGTCTTCCGCCAGCGTCTGCAATCCCACAGCCAGTCATAGACATAGAAAGCGGCGTTATTGACCGGCGCGGTTGCCAGCCGGGTCAGGCGCGACGGTCGCCGGATCGCCGGACGATGCATGCGGGGAGACAAAAATCGGCTGTCCCTGATGGATGCGGCTGGCGGGGCGCTGAGGCGGCGGGCATTGCTGAAAGCCCAGCCAGGCGACAAAGTCGCCGAGCACGCCGAGCGCCAGCGAGGTTTGCCGCTGTGCATTGCCGCTGTCCGTCGCCAGCGCGTCGCGCAGCTGGCGGTCGATGCCCAGCCGCCAGGCGGCGTTAATCAGCGTATCGGCCAGCAGGTTCAGGCAGCGGCCGTCGATATCCAGCTGCCGTTGCAGCGCGCGGTTATCCGCCAGACGGCGCAGGTGCGCCAGCCACAGGCGCAGCACAGCGTCGGCAAAAGATGACGCCGGCGGGGAGCTATCGCCGCCGGCGGCCAAGGGCGCCAGCAGATCCAGCTCGATGCCGATCCCGAGCGGCCGATCGCCGGCCAGCGGCGCCGGCTGCTGATAGAGATGCAGCAGCGCTTCCTGCGGCGGCAGCAGTTGTTGCAGCAGATCGCCGTGCGTCCCGGTGCGCGCCTGCAGCGTCTGCAGCAGACGCCGGGCGATCTGCTCTTGTTGCCGGTGTTCATCGCCGTCCGCCGTCGGCAGCCAGTCGCCCAGCACCGTTTTCGTCAGAATATCAAGCAGCGCCTGCCGCTGGTCGTCCAGCCGCCGCTGGCGGGCGTGACGATCGATCGCCGTCGTCAGGTAATCCAGCATGCGTCGGGTGTCTTGCGCATCCTGCGCCAGCAGCGTGCCCCAGTGGACGCCCGGCAGGCCGATATGGCGCTGTACGGCGGCTTCATACGCCTGTGCGGCGTCGCTGCGTGCGGTGAGCAGCCAGATAACATCCGGTTTGTCCGCCGGGGCCGGCAGGCAGCCCTGCTGCACGCGCTGCCAGCGGGCGAGCGCTTTAGCGGCCGGTAATACCGCCTGTCGCTCGGCCGCCGCACTGCTGACCAGCAGCAGATCGGGCTGACTGCAATCGCCGCTGCGGTGCAACAGCCAGCGGCGTTTGGCAGACAGCAGGATTGATGTTAGCGTCTGCTCACATTCGGCGTCGACGCCGGGAATATCCAGCAGATCGACGGGATGATTAAAGATGTCGTCGCCCGACGGCGTGCTCAGCGTCAGCTCGGCCGCCAGCAGCGCCAGCTCCGCCTGCGAACAGCGCTGTGGCGTCTGTTCCCCCGACAGCGGCTGCAGTACGGTATAGCATGCATCTTCGTCGTTAAGCCACTCCGCCGCTGAGCCGTCGATCACCGCGCTCAGCGCGTCGCTGTCCGTCGTCAGCGCAAAGCGGCGGCCGCCAAGATCCTGCAGCCGGTGCGCCAGCCGGCGATAAAGCGCGCTGAACGCCGGCCGTTCCCCCCACAGCGGGGGCGAACAGCGTCGTGCGCTGGTCGATGCTCAGGCCCGGCGCCAGCGTCAGCGCCGCTGGCCAGAACGGATCGTCGGCGATCTGCGGCTGGTAATGGCTCAGAGTCTCCCACAGCGTCAGCAGCCGGTCTTCGTCAAGGCTTGGCGACGGTGATGAAGCGGGTTGACGGCTCAGGGCGGACAGGCCAGCCGCCAGCCGCTGGCGGTCCGGCGGCAGCGCGCCGGCGGCGAAAAACAGCAGCCCGGCGAGGTCGCTCTCCTCCAGCAGCGTCAGGCAGGGCGTTGCCGGCTGCGGCGTCCGGCGATAGCGCAGCGTCAGCGCCGGTTGCCCGACGGGCAGCCGGGCTATGCCCAACTGACGCAGCAGCGCGGTTTTTACCTGCGGCGCATGGCCGTAGATCCCCAGGCTGCAGTGGTCGTCAAAGGCGGCGGCCAGCCGCCGTGCGTCGCGCCGGCAGCGGCGCAGGCGCAGCGCCAGACTCTCCGCTTCCGCCGCCAGCCGCGCCGAATCAGGACGCGCGTCCTGCAGCCAGTCGAGCGCCTGTTGCGCAACGTCCTGCAGGCGGCGTGCCGGTAAAGAAATAGCATTCATGGTTGAAACACGCTCCCGCTGTCGATCCAGTAATGGTTTGCCGCGCCGTCGCCGGCCGCCAGGGTATTTAATCTCAGCTGCAGGTGCGACAGCGGCACCGTTTCGCCGTCGTCCAGCGTGGCGGCCGCCAGTTCGAACCGTTCGCCGTCGGCGACCTGCAGCTGCACCTGCAGCACCGCGTTGCCGGCCAGCCGACGCGCCAGCTGCGCATCGACAATCTGCAGGCTATACAGCGGCGAGGCGGGCCAGCGCTCATTATCCAGTTGGCGGAAGCCCAGACGCAGCGGG
Source organism: Serratia rubidaea (assembly GCA_901472405.1). Lineage (GTDB taxonomy): Bacteria > Pseudomonadota > Gammaproteobacteria > Enterobacterales > Enterobacteriaceae > Serratia_B > Serratia_B rubidaea. The sequence goes on from LR590463.1 coordinate 2,395,381, forward strand.
CCGCGCAGGCTAAAGGCGCGCGCATCCAGGCTGAAGTCGCGGCGGTCCAGATCGATATCGCGGTAGTAGACGTTAGCGTCGCTGAGGCTCTGCCGGGCATCCAGCATGCCGAGGTAGCGCAGGGTGGAATACGGCTGAAAATCGCCGGCCTTGAAGTAAAAGCTGCCGAGGCGCAGGTCCAGCGCCAGCAGGCACAGCATGGCGCCGACCGCCGCGGTGGATTTCGGCGTGTCGATGCGTCCGTGGCGGGCAAACGGATACCACTGACTGGCGTGATAGCCGTCCAGCGACAGCATGCGGCCCGCCGGCAGCGGCTGCAGGTGGCGCAGCAGCGCCTGTACGCCCGGCAGCCGGCAGGGGCGGCCGGTCAGCAACAGCACGTCGCAGGCGTAATGGGCCACCACTTCGCAAAGGGCGCGCAGGCAGGCGGCGATGCGGATCTGTCCGGATAAAAACGCCGCGTGCAGATCGCGCAGCGGCAGCAGCAGCGGGGTGTGCAGAATGTCGAACGCCGGCGCGTCAGAACCAAGCTGGCGCTGAACCTCCGCGTTGATAAAGTGCAGTACGCCGTCGGTCGGCCTCTGGCTCAGCAGCTCACCAAAGGTGGCCGCCAGCTCTGCGCCGGCGTCCAGCGGATCGTACGCTTCGTAGGCCTGCAGAATCGCCCGGCCGAGCGGCATAAACAGCTGCAGCGTCGTTTGCTGGCGGCGCGTCGACAGGCCGTCGAGCCGCCCCTGATTGCCGAACAGCGTGTCCATCAGCGCGGCGGGGTGCGCCACGCCGGCCCGCTCCAACGTCTGCTGCAGCGCCGGCAGCAGATAGCGCTGGATCACATCCAGCAGGATATCGTCTCCCGCCAGTTTGAAACCTTCGCGGAACAGCAGCTGCGGGATGATTTTTACATTATGTCCCAGGCCGTCATCCAGCGAGAACTGGGTGACCGACAGATCGCTGGTGCCGCCGCCGATATCAATGGAGGCGATGCGCAGCGCCGCGCCGCGCTGGTCGGCGGGGCGATCCGGGCGCGCCATGGCGGCAAAAAACGCTTTGCTGTCGCCGGCGAAGTTGACCTGCGTTTCGTTGTACAGATACACCATCTGGCCGCAGGTGGCCTCGTCCCACTCCATTTGGATCTCCGGCTGCGGCGGCGCGTCGTCGGCCTGCCAGCCGAGCGCCGTCCAGACCAGAACGACGGCTTCGCCCATGCGGCGGCGGAACAGTTCGCGCTCCGGTTTCGGCATCGCGGCGGGCAGGGGTGAGGATAATCTGCCGCAGCCGCCGCGGCGCGTTGCCGTGCGGCTGGGTCAGCCGCTGGGCCACGCTGTTGATCTGCATCAGCGTCTGCGCCAGCAGCTCGCTCAGCATCAAGGTCATCAGCGCGCTGCGGCTGTAGTGGGCGCTGAAGACCGGCAGCCGCTGCGCCGGCGGCAGCGTGTACAGCGGCTGCCCCTCATCGTTCAGCAGCAACGACAGCGGCGCGGCGGCGGCCATCGGCTCCTGCGGCTGATTAAAGCGCCAGCCGTGGCTATAAGGTTGCTCGTCCCACAGGTAGCGGCGCGGGCTGGAGAGGCCGGTGCTGCCCTCGGCGCCCTGACGCTGCGCCGCCAGCCGGCTGGCCTCGCCGCCGACCCGCACCAGCGACGGCCAGCAGAACGCCCGCTCGCGCCCGCTCTGGAAAGAGTAATTCTCCGGCCCGAACGACGCCTGGGCAAACTCCAGCCGGCTGTCGAACGGCGCCTGATGCAGCCGGTGCGGCTGGCTGAAGTCCCGCAGTTGCAGCGCGCAGGTCTGCTTCAGGCCGTCGCGCTCTTGCGCATGCTGCTCGACGACTATGCCGCAGGTGTGGGAGTTGCCGACGTCGAGGATCAGGTCGACCGGCACCGGCGCCGCCTGCGGGCCGTCGGCAATCAGGCGGATCGTTGGCAGCCGCAGCCGCTCTCCCAGCAGCGTCAGCAGGTTCAGATAGTGCGCCTGGTATTCAAACGTCTTCAGCGCGCCATGCAGCGCGTTTTCACTGCGCCGTTCACGCGCCGCGGCCTGCTGGCGGAACACGTCCCGCAGCCAGCCGTCTACCCAGGTCTGATCGAGAAATTCATCGAGATCGCGGCTATGGTGCGCCAGGGCGAACGCCAGCCCGGCGCTGACGTCGTTAGCGTCCGGCGCCAGCGCCGGCGGATCCGTCTCCTGCCGCTGGGTATCAAACGCCAGGGTGATGCGCCACAGGCAGCCGTCCTCATCGGGCTGGGTCAACGGGGTAAAACGCATGCGCGCCCAGTTTGCCGGGCCGTTGAGAAATCCGCCCGCCTGACTGAAACGGAAAAAGGGCAGCGGCAGCCACTGCTCCGCCAGCAGCGCCAGCGAACGCTCGAACGGCAGGCGCAGCTCCGGCCGCACCGTTTCCGGCGGCGCGCCGTCGTCATGGTTCAACAGATGTTTGCCTGATGCTGGGTCAAAGCGCAGCTGCAGCAGCGGGCCGTTGGCGGTTTTACGCACGTAGGCGCCGGGCAGCGCCGGCGTGGTTTCCTCCGGCGGCAGGCCGAAGTCCAGAAACTGTACGCCGCTGTTTTGCACCAGCGTAACCTGAGCGGGGGTAATGGGGAAGCGTCGCCAGCATTATTTTTTCTCGCGCGTGATCGTCATGGGATAAAGCGTGTCGGGGCCGTAGCGGCCGCTACATGCGGCGGGGCGTTCTTCCTGCGGCAGACAGACGATTTCCGGCATCTGATAGCGGGAGCCGTCGCTGCAGCGCGCTTTGCTGCGGCTGTTGATCACCAGCTTGCCGGACGGCATCAGCCCGGTTTCGACATTGACCTGACAGCGCACGTTATCCGCCTGGCGGAGCGTGACGCTGCCTGTGCCGTTGTGCAGCCGGTAAAGCAGGCTGGGCAGTCTGCCGGTGAGCGGCGTTTTGACGTCCGCCATGGCGCGCCACTGCCCGTTAAGAAAGCGGGTAGAGCCGGCTTTCACCGCCGCCGCTGGCATGATCAGCGCGTTGCCCTCATCCGGCGGCGCGACGGGCGCGGTAACCGGCGCGGGGGGAGGCAGCAGCGTCGCCTTGTCCAGCGGCAACGGCGGCAGGGGTTTGAGCGCCGGCGGCGCGGCCGGACGCACTGGCGCAGGCGCAGGTACGGGCGCGGCGGCCTGCGTGTCGGCGGGGGTAGACTGCCGCCAGTGCCAGCCCAGCGAGGCCAGCGTCGCCATCACCACGGCGATAGCCGGCAGCAGCAGCCGGCGTCGGCCGGCGGCGCGCGGCTGGGGCGGAACCATCGGCGCTGCAGCCGGCATGTCGGGTGCGGTGGCGGCAGCGGGAGCCGCTACGGCGGCGGCGGGGCGTCGTCCGGGCGCAGGCAGGCGAACGGATCGTCGTCGCTGCGTTGCTCGGCATGGCTGAACCCCCAGAAGGTCAGCACCGGTTTGCCGTCAACCAGATAGACGTGCTGCATATCGGGAAAGCGCAGCAGGTAGCGCAGTAAGGCGCCGAAGCGCTGCAGGGCCGCCTGCGGCGCGGCCACCGCCTGCCGGCTGAGCGCTTCAACGTCAGTCAGGCAGGCGTCCAGCTGCGTCAGCGCCGCACGTCGTTGATTATCGTCGGCCGCGGACCACGGGCGCACCTGGCCGCTGAACGGCGCATACCAATCGATGCGATCTTGTTGGGCGTTTAATTGCGGAATCGCCAGACAATCTGCGATCGCCGGCTGCTGTTTGAGGCGCAGCGCCTCGCGGATTGACTGCGCCTGGGCATAAATGGGCTGGCCATTTTCCCCAGCGCGACCAGCCTATCCAGACTGCCGCTGCGTAAAAAAGGTTTCGTCACGCTCAGAAAGACCTTGTGTAAGACTTGCTACAACACCAACGGTCACTGTAATGCGCGCGTAAGGAAAGCAAAGAGGGGAAAACGGGGCAAAATCGCCGTCTGTTTACGCTATCAGCCGCGGCGGCCGGCCTCCGCCAGCAGCGTGTTCACCGTCTGACGCAGCCACAGCAGCGCCGGTTCGCGGTCGCGACGGCGGTGCCACAGCATCGCCACCTCAAACGGCGCGATCTCCAGCGGCGGCGGGCTGGCGCACAGCCCGTAATGCTGTCGCCAGTTTGTCTCCAGCCCCGCGGGCACGGTGGCGAAGGCCGCACTGCGCTGCAGCAGCAGCGGCAGCGTGGCAAAGTGCGGCGTGGTGTAAACCACCCGGCGGCGTTTACCCAGCGTGGCCAGCTGACGATCGATCTGGCTGCTGTCGGCGCCGAGGTAGGAAACCAGCAGATGGTCGGCGCGGGTATAGGCCTCCAGCGTCAGCGGCGTCGACGGCTGCTGTTGCTGCGGGTGCCAGAAAGTCTGGTAACCCATGGTGGTCAGCACCTGGCGCACCACCGCGTGCGGTGCGTCAACCGCGACCGAAATCGCCAAATCGATCTCGTCGCGCATCAGCAGCGCGGCATCCTGAAACGGATCGGTCGCCGTCACCTGCAGACGGACGCCGGGGGCGTGGCGGCGCAGAAACTGATACAGCGGCGGGATCAGCCAGCTCTCCACCCAGTCGGTCACGCCCAGGCGAAAGGTTTGCCGGGCGCGGGCGGGAGAGAACTCCGGCTGCTGAAACAGCACCTGCTGCATATTTTCCATCAGCGGCGCCAGCTCCGCCACCAGCGACACGGCGCGCGGCGTCGGCTCCATGCCTTTGGCCGAACGGACAAACAGCGGATCGTTAAACATCTCACGCAGGCGCGCCAGTGCGCCGCTGACCGCCGGCTGCCCCAGAAACAGCTTTTGCGCCGCGCGCGTCACGCTGCGTTCACGGTACAGCACCAGCAATACCGTCAGTAAATTCAGATCGATACGATTAAAATCATTTTCTCTGATGTTCACAATCAGCCCAATCAATTTGAATGATGTTATTGGACAATACAATAATCTCTGCCAGCGTTAAAGACGACGTTAAATATCATATGGGGAAGCTATGAAACGACATTTAGTGCTGGCCGCCGGCCTGTTGATGACCACCGCTGCGGCGCAGGCCGCTGATACCACACGGCAGGCGCCGGGGTATTACCGCATGACGCTGGGCAAACTGACGGTTACCGCAGTGTCTGACGGTACGGTGACCATTCCGCTCGATCAGCTGCTGGTGCCGATTGACAAGGAAACGCTGCAGCGCCGTATGGCGGAAGATGCAATGACGCCGCAGGCGGAAACCTCGCTCAACACCTTCGTGATTGACGACGGCAAGCAGCGGGTGCTGGTGGATACCGGCGCCGGCCAGCTGTTTGGCAATAATGGCGGCCACCTGCTGGAAAACCTGCGTGCGGCGGGCTACCCGGCTGACAGCATCAATGCGGTGCTGCTGACGCACGTGCACGGCGACCACTCCGGCGGCGTGTCACAGCAGGGCAAACCGACGTTCCCCAATGCGGATGTCTATGTCGATAAGCGCGATCCGGACTTCTGGCTGAACGATGCCAACCAAAGCAAGGTGGAAGAGAGCCAGCGACACACCTTTAAAGAATCCGCCGATGCGCTTAACCCGCTGATCGCCGCCGGCAAGTTGAAAACCTTCAGCGCTCCGGCGCGGCTGCCGCTGGGCATTCAGGCGCAGGCGGCCTACGGCCATACGCCGGGCAGCGTTACCTACCGCGTGGAGAGCGAAGGGCAGACGCTGGTGCTGTGGGGCGATATTATCCATGCCAAAGCGGTGCAGATGCCGGAGCCGCAGGTGGCGATTCACTTTGACGTCGACCGGCGGCAGGCGATATCCACGCGCGAACGCATCCTGGCGCAGGCGGCGAAAGAGGGCTTCTGGGTTGCCGCCGCGCATATTTCCTTCCCGGGGCTGGGGCACGTGCAGCGTGAGGGCAACGGCTATCGCTGGGTGCCGGCCAACTACTCCACCCAGCTGGCGAAGTAAGGTTCACCGCGCGTCACGCCATCCGGCATCAGGGATGGCGTGAGTGTGGCTTTATTATTTATTCGCTGCAATAAAACATTAAGCCAGCCGAATTATTGGCTGGTTTTTATATTTATAATCAATTTCTGGGTAATTTCTCACTCATTATCAAAAAATATTCCTGCCGACGTAGGAGGTTTTTAACGCGCAAGGAAGATTCTCAAGGCATGAAATGTCACATAAAATTATTTTTATGGTTTTTTATGTTGTATTTTATTTTTATTTAACATTTATGTTTTGATTTTAATTTGAAATTCAGGTTAAAGCTCCAATTTGATATGGTCAGCTCTTTTTATTTGGTGCTTTGTTGATTGTTTGAAATAACATGCGCTAACATTCTCCATCAGACGCGGATGGAATCCCGCCGTATTTACTCAATGAAAATCGCACTCAGCCTTCAGGAATGGATATTCTTCATTCCTACCGTTAAATATTGTCCGCATTCGTCGGGCAATAATTTTTTGGATTTAATGACTAAGGATAAAGTCAGAGTGAATCTTGGTGTCGATATTATAGATATAGATCGTGTCGCAACGGCAATAACGCGCAGCGGAGATAAATTACTGCACCGCCTTTTAACCGATGATGAACGGCGTGAGCTGGGCGACATTACGCACAACTGCGAGCGCGTTGCGGGCTTTTGGGCGGCCAAGGAGGCCGCGGTGAAGGCGCTGGGCACCGGCTTCCGCCTTGGTATTGCCTTCCATGACATTGAAGTGCGCCACGATGAATTAGGCCGGCCCTTTTATTTCTTCTCCGGTGAGTTTGCCCGCCTGATGAAAGCGCGCGGCCTGGCGCAATCTACGCTGAGTATTTCACATTGCCGTACGCATGCTATTGCCGCGGCGGCATTTAGTTGACGTGTTAATATAAAGGATTATTTATGGCGATATATCCTGATTTAAACGGGAAAAATGTGCTGGTTACCGGCGCAAGTGGAGATATTGGTCTGGCTATATGCAAGAAATATCTTGAACAGGGCGCAACGGTGTATGCAATTTACCATAACGACGTTAGCGGTCTGGAAAAATTAAAGGCCAAACACCCGCAGGGCCAGGCGTTAAATATTCACCAGTGCAATGTGTCGGATATTCAATCCGTCGATGAGTTGGTGAATACGCTGGATGCTGAAGCCGGTTCTATTCATGTATTAATTAATAATGCCGGTATTTATAAAGATAATTTATTCAGCGCCCTGAGCTTTGAGGAGTTCGATCAGGTCATCAAGGTCAACCTGTACGGCACCTTTAATATGACCAAGCAGTGTATGCGCCTGCTGCGCCTCGCGCGTCAGGCGGCGATCGTCAATATTTCGTCGGTATCCGGCGTCACCTCCAGCTTTGGCCAGACCAACTACAGCGCGGCCAAGGCCGGCATCGTCGGCTTTACCCGCACGCTGGCCGCCGAGATGGCCAGCAAAGGGGTGCGCGTGAACGCGGTGGCGCCGGGGATGATCGAATCGCGCATGGTGAAGAAAGTTCCGCGCCAGATTGTGCGCAACGTGATGTCCGCCATTCCACTCAAGCGTCTTGGTCATGTGGACGAGATTGCCAACGTGGTGGCGTTTTTGAGCTCGGACGCATCCAGCTACATCGTCGGTCAGACCCTGATCGCCGATGGCGGCCTGATTATGCGTTAATTGACAGGAAAGTCGCATGGCTAACTATAACAAAAGTCTGGTTACCCCTTCGGTGCTGCTACGGATGGGCGCCTGGCGCGCACCGATCTTCATGGTCGATCGCATCGTGGATTTTACCCCCGGCGAGAAAGGCTCGATCACCGTGATCAAGCACGTCACCTTTAATGAACCCTATATTCCAGGCCACTTCCCGGATAACCCGGTGATGCCGGGCGTGCTGATCGCTGAGATTTTCGGCCAGGCCAGCGAATATTTCAGCCTGCTGTGCGATTACTGCCAGCGCCATGAGCGGGAAACCGCAACGCCGCTGAAGAAGTTCGATGAGGTGGCGCGCTCGCTGGCCAACGCCGAGGGGGTCGAACGGGTGATGGCCGAGCGCCACCGCATCATCGGTTTTCTGGCGTCGCAGGACGTCAAATACCGCCATGTGGTCAACCCGGGCGACACCATTGAAGTGCACAGCAAGCTGGCGTTCGCCGATCCCAACGGCTTCCACCATTACGAAGTGGAAGCCCGCGTCGGGCGTCATATCGCCTGCGCCGGCCGCATCGTCAATTTCCGCATCGACCGCAGCATTGCGGAAGCCAAGGGCATCCAGATTAATTAACCGTGGGGAAGCAACACCATGAGTAACACCGGGCTAAACGCCGTAATTGAACAACGACAACAGGTACTGGAAAAAATCAAGGCGGGGCTGATCGAACGTCTCAACCTGTACCAGAACGTACAACAGATCGATGACGATACGCCGCTGTTCGGCAGCGGGCTGAAGCTGGATTCGGTGGACGCCACCGAGGTGATCGTACTGCTCGATGAAACCTTCAATATCCGGGTGAAGGAGGGCGACGACCCTTCCTATATGCGCAGTGTGAATACCCTGGCGTCGTTTGTGATCGCCAAACAGGGCGAAATGGCGGCAGAAAAGGCAGCAGAAGAGGCGGAGAAGGCATGAAACTGAGCGATATTCATCAGCAAAATGGCGCCATCATGGGCGAACGCAACGGCGTGGCCGTCCCGCTGCGCTACTTCGACGCTGCGGCGGAGCATCAGGCGCTGCGCAAAAACATTCTACTGGTCGACTACTCGCACTTCGGCATCGCCAGCGTCAGCGGCGACAGCGCCTGGGCGCTGCTCAACCAGGTGGTGGCCGGCGACGTTTCCTCCATCCGCGACGAACAGGCGATGTACAGTCTGATCCTCGATCGGGACGGCATGATCGTCAGCGATCTGTACATCGCCTGCGATGATGAGCGTTTCCTGCTGATTTCCGAGTGGATGAGCGGCGAAGCCCTGTGCCAGCTGCTGCGCGACCAGCTGGCGGGCAACGAGGAAGAGTTCGATGAAATCGAGGCCATTGAGCCGCTGACGCCGGACTGGGGCACGCTGCACCTCGAAGGGCCGTACGCCTGGGAGCTGCTGGCGGAACTGTACGGAATGGACGTGATCGGCCTGCCGTTCCAGGAACATATGCACGTTGACGAACTGATCCTGCTGCGCAGCGGCAAACACGGCGAGTTCTCCTACAAGCTGATGGGGCCGCGCGATGAACTGGCCGACGTCTGGCAGCAGCTGCTGGAAGCCGGCGAGAAGTTCGACCTGCGCACCGGCGGTCTGGACTATCAGCGCCTGGCCCGTCTGGAGAACCCGTGCTGGGAGCCGGGGCTGTTCAACGACTACAGCCGCTGCCCGATCGAGCTGCAGATGCAGTGGACGGTGCGTTACGACAAAGATCAGTTTACCGGCCAGGAGGCCGTCGGCGAGCGCGTTGAACAGGGCGGTCGCCCAGCGCGCCGTCGGCATGACCATCGCCGGCCGCAGCGAGCCGATGCCGCAGCGCGGCGATAAAGTGCTGCTGAACGGCGAGTGCATCGGTGAAGTGACTCGTCTGCGACTACTCCGCCGATCTGGACGCCTGTCTGGGCCGTCTGATGCTGCACAACGCCTGGGCCTGGGCGGATATCGACTGCTATCAGGTGCAGTGCGGCGACGCGCTGGTGACGGTAAACACCGCTGCGGTGCCGTTTGCCCGCAACTACAGCTTCCTGATCAACCCGTCGGAGCACAGCTACGTCGACAGCACGCGTCCGCGCGATCTGCTGCAGCAGTTTGAATGGCAGCGCATCAAGGAAGAGCAGGAAGCGGCGGAAAAAGCCGCGCAGGAGCAGGCAGAGCAGGCGTCGGCCGACAAGCCGCCGCAGGCCTGACGCTCACGACGCGCCCGTCACGGGCGCGTCACCCTCAATTCGGGTTTGCGACACGGAAGACATGACACGGAAGACATTATGACTGTTACTCGCAAACGGGTGGTGATCACCGGGATGGGGCATCTCTCCTCCATCGCCACCAACGTGCCTGAATTCAAACAGGCGCTGTTCGATAAAACCTGCGGTATTAAACCGAGCAAAAAAATACCTGGAGTGGTTTGAAGACGCCAACGCCTCGGAAGTGCTGCAGCCGCTGAGCTGGCCGGGGCTGTCCGACGAGATGGTCGCCTCGCTGGATAACGCCGCGCTGTGGGCTTATAAAGTGGGCCATGAGGCGCTGGAGCAGGGGAAACTGCCGGCGGGCGCGCTGCGTGACAGAACGGCGTTGATCATCGGCGTCTCCTCGGCCGGCACCGAAGCCTTTATCCCGCTGATTGAGCAGCGGATGGAGGCATTTTCACTGCAGAAGGCCATCATTTCCGGCAGTTTCGCCTCGTGCAGCGCGATTGTCTCTTCGCTGCTGGGGCTGAAGGGCGGCTTTGAGCTGGTCGCCACCGCCTGTACCGCCAGCACCAACGCCATGGGCATCGGCTATGACCTGATCCAGAACGGCAAAAACAGCACCGCGCTGGTGGTGGGCACCGAACCTATCTATCTGCCGACCTTCGCCGGCTTCTATGCGCTGCACGCGATGAAACGCACGCCGTCCAGCCCGTTCTCCGGCTCGCCGGCATGTCGATCGGCGAAGGCGCCGGCGCGCTGCTGCTGGAAGAGTATGAGCACGCGGTGGCGCGCGGCGCGACCATCTACGGTGAGATGGTGTCGTACGCCACCTCCTGCGACGCCTACCATGAAACCGCGCCGGATCCGCGCTGCAGAATGCGGCGCTGACGCCGGAAGATATCGGCTATATCAACGCGCACGGCACCGGCACCGAGGCCAACGACCGCTGTGAAACGCTGGCGATGAAGAAAGTGTTTCCCAACATCATGGACATTCCGGTCAGCTCCACCAAGGCCTATGTCGGCCACAATATCGGTTCCGCCGCATCATTGAGCTGATCGCCTGCTTCCTGACGCTGCCGGAAAACAAAATCCTGCCGACGCTCAATTTCACCACGCCGCGTCCCAACTGCGACCTCAACTATGTGCCCAACGAGTTCCAGGACGGCGACGTCAGGCTGTTTATGAAAAACAACTACGCCTTCGGCGGCAACAACTGCTGCGTTATCGCCAGCGTGAAGCCGGAGCAGAGCCCGACGAGCGTGTACGCGGCGAAGCGCGTGGCGATCACCGGGATGGGCGCGGTCAGCGCCGCCGGCCACACGCTGCAGGCGATGCTGCAGCGCATGTGGCAACAGCAGACGCCGGACGGCCTGACGCAGCTGCAGCTGGATGAGAGCACGCGCGAAGAGTTCCGGCAGATGCTGGGGGCGGTCAACAAGAACAGCGAATCCCGCGCCTTCCTCAACCAGCGCTTCGCCGGCATGGACATTGACAGCGAACTGGACAAGGCGACCGGCGTACACCAGATCACCGATCTGGACCCGCGTAAGACGCTGCGCCGCTTCGACCCGCGCAAGGCCAACCTGATCAGCACCTTTGCGCTGCTGGCGCTGACGCAGGCGATGAATGATGCCGGGCGCAAAATCAAGCGCGACGGCCAGACGCTGGGGATGATCCTCGGCATGTCCAAAGGCCCGCAGGCGACGGTGGACCGCTATCTGCAGAGCCTGTTCCCGGACCCGACCAAGGTGCGGACCTCGGAATTCCCCGGCTCGCTGATGAACGCCATCTCCACCTTCTGCTCCATCTCCGAGGGCATCAAGGGGTATAACACCTCGCTGGCGACCGGCATCAACGCCGGATTAGGGGCGCTGACCTATGGTTACGAGCTGGTGCGCCAGGCGCTGCAGCCGCAGGTAATCGTCGGCGGCGCGGATGAAAACATGAGCACCTTCGCGGTGTATCTGCAGGCGCTCAGCGGCGATCTGCAGCTGACCTGCGATCCGGCGGCTTTTCAGGTGTACAGCAATCATGCACAAGGCTACATCCCGGGTGAAGGGGCGGCGATGCTGCTCCTGGAAGATTTGCACCATGCTCAGGCGCGCGGGGCGCATATTCACGCCGAAATCATCGGCTACGGCAAAGACAACGACGGCAGCTTCTTTGAACCCCATGATGTTGTGGCCCGGTCTGCCTCGCTGTCGCGCGCCATCGGACAGGCGCTGCAGGAAGCGGGGCTCGAACCGCATCAACTAGACCTGGTGTGCGGCACCAGCGACGGCACGCCGCTGCGCAACGCGGTGGAGATCGATGCGCTGCGCCGCAGCCTTGGTGAGGCGCGCCGCAGGGTGCCGCTGGTCAACTATAACGGCTGGTTCGGTCTGGTCGAATCAAGCATTGGCCTGCTCAATATCGCGGTGGTCAGCGAGATTATGCAGCGCGGTGAGATCCTGCCGATCCCGTATACGCAGGAGTTCTGCGCCGAAGATTTCCATTTCGTGACCGCGCCGCTGCAGCAGGCGGTGAATACGGCGCTGGTGATCGGCGCTACTGAAGGCGGCAACCACTACGCCGTGGTGCTGAGGAAGACAGCGTGAAACAGCGGGTGATAGCCAGCGGCTGGGGGCAGTGCAGTCCGCTGGCGGCGGATGTTCCGACGCTGATTGAGGCGATTGCCGCCGGACGCTGCGCGACGAGCGCGCCCTGGTTTGACAACGACGACGACTGGCAGAACCTGCGTCTGGGCAATAACCCGCATACGGCGCGGGCGGCGCGCGCCGACGCCGCGCCGTGGCAGCAATTGCAGCCGGTGATTGATGAGGCGCTGACGATGGCTGGCCTGTCGGCGTCCGCGCTGCAGGGGCCGCGCGTGCGGGTATTCCTGGCCGGCAACGGCATGCGGCCGAATATCGCCGACTTTGCCGGCTATCAGGATCGCAACGATGCGGAGGATCTGCTGTTTTTCCCGGCGATCAAACAGCTGCATGCCGACAGCTACGCGCAGGACGCGCTGGCGCGCCGCTTTGTCGAGACCTATCGCCTCGACTGGCCGCCGACCTCGGTGTACAGCGCCAGCAACTCCTCGCTGACGGCGCTGCATCTGGCGCAGGCCGGCATCGCCGCCGGCCAGACCGACGTGGCGCTGGTGGCCGGCTGGCTGAAGATCGTGCTGCAGGACGTGGTGTTTATGGGCGGGCAGGACATGCTCGGCAATGGTCAGTCGCAGCCGTTCAATAATCAGGACAACAGCGTACTGCTGGCCGACGGCGCGGTGGCGTTGGTGATTGAAAGCGAAGAGCACGCCCGGCGGCGCGGCGTCACCCGGCGATCGCCATCAGCAGTTCAGTGTGCCGCCAGAGCAGCGGCGGCCGCGGCGGCGCCTTTACCGCCGATTTCCGCACCATTGCGCAAAACCATCGACGGCGCGCTGCAGGCGGCCGGCCTGACGCCGCAGGATATCGCCTGTGCGCTGCCGCACGCCAACGGCACCGTCGCCGGCGACAAGGCCGAAGCGATGGCGCTGCAGAAGGTCTGGGGCAGAAACGGCATTCCGGTGGTCAGCTACAAGGGGCAGGCGGGTTATGTCGCCACCTGCAGCGGCGTGCTGGATTTTATGCTGGCGGCGGATGCGCTGCTGCAGCGGCGTCTGCTGGCCGCCACCGGCCGCCACCCGGTCGACGCGGCCCTGGCGATCCGCGTACATATGGATGCGCCGCCGCTGCCGCTGCGCACGCCGCACCTGCTCAAGTCCGGCATCGGGCTGGACGGATCGGTGATCGCCATGGTGCTTTCAGACTGCCGGGAGGGCATCGATGAGTAATTCGTCTGAACGTCATATACCGGCGGCGGCCGTCCGTCTGGCCGGTTTCTCCCTGCTGGAGCCGGGTACGCTGCTGCAGCGTTTTCAACCCACCTGGTTCAACGTCTGGGAAGCGGCCCAGTATAAGAAAGCCAACGCCAGGGCCGGCAGCGGCCAGTGGCTGCTGCGCCGTTTCGGTATTGACGACGCGGTACAGCCCGCCGAGGCGCTGCGTAAAGCCAACTACCGCGACTGGCTGAACGGCCTGGGGGACGCCTGCCATCAGGCGGTGGCGCAACTGGGCGCCAAGGGCGAGTTTCAGCTGCGCCATGAGCGTAACGCCTTGCTGTACGTCGATTCCTGGGGGGAAACCACCACCTTTGAAGAGGTAAACAGTTGGCGCGATGCGCTGAGCGTCGACATCCTGCCGAAAAATATCGTGCGCGACTACGGCATCAACGGCTTCAGCGGCAAGCTGCGCGGCGAGCGCAACGGCCTGATGAGCGCGCTGCTGATCGCGCAGGACATGTTGAACAGCGACCTCAGCGACAACGTGATTATCTGCGGCCACTTCCGCAGCATCCCGGTGCTGGTCTTTTCGGAGATGCAGCGTTACGCCCGCCCGCGCGGCGGCGCGCAAGGCAACAGCCAGGCCAGCGTGGAGCGGGTCGGCTGCCTGATCCTGAAAAAAACCGCCCCGGGCGGCCCTGGCTGCACCTCAGCCGCTACCTGCGGCTGCCGGACGCTGCGGGTCAGGCCGCGCGCTGTCTGGCGGACGGCTGGCTGCAGCACTGCGGCGCCAATACCCGCCAGGTGCTGGGCGTTACGCCGCCGGCCGGCGCGCTGCGCCAGCTGCAGCAGCGGGCGTTCGAGCGCCTGCCCGCCGCGCTGGGCCATCAGGCGCTGAATGAGCTGTACGGCGACAGCGGCTGCATGAACCCCGCGCTGTTCTGGCGCTATCTGCAGCAGTTCCCGTCGTCGCCCGGCCATACGCTGCTGAGCGTGCTGGATGGACAGGGCGGCGCCTGGCTGCTGGAGAACTGGCTGACGGAGGCGATGCCGTGAAGAGAGGCGCGTTATTGCTGCTGCTCGCCGCCGCGCCGCTTTCGGCCGCGCCGCGGCCCGACTATCAGGCGGTGTACCACATTCTGCCGCTGCGCGGCGATACGCCGATCGGGGAGTACCGCGTCAGCCAGCGCTGGCAGCCGGACAGCAAGAGCTATCTGCAGCAGGCCAGCATTCAGTTCCGCTGGCGGGTGCTGCTGAGTTCGCACCAGTACCGCTACCGCGATGAGGTGCGCTACGGCGTCGACGGCGGGTTCAGCTACCGGATTGAGGAAGATAACGACGGCAGGACGCGCCAGGTCAGCGGCGGCTGGCAACCCGGCGCGCAGGCGCTGACGCTGACGGTGCGCCGCGACCAGCAACCGCCGGAGACGCTGACGGTGGCCAAAGCGACGTTTGATTTCCCGCTGTTCGCCCTGCGTTTTCCTAAACCCTGTGCGCCGCAGCAGGCGGGGACGCGCAGCAGCCACCGGATGCTGATGCCGATTGACGGCGCGGTGGTGCAGACCGAGAGCCATTACGTCGGCGTCGGCGAGCTGACGCTGCCCGGCGACGGCGTTGCGACGCCGGGGTTGTGCCAGATCGTCAGCAGCGGCCAACGGCGGGACGCCAATCACCGCACCTGGGTCAACCGGGACGGCTATCTGGCGTACGAAATTTCCGCCGACTATCGCCTGCGGCTGGTGCCGGAGGCCTCCCATTTACCGCCCAACGTTCAGGAAAAAGGATTATGACGATACAGGCTGCGCAACCCTTGCCGGTGGTGTCCCTGCAAACAGGCCAGCAAACGCTTCGGTAAAGGCCCCGGCGCCATCACCGCGCTGGCAGATATCAGCACCGAGATTCACGACGGCGAGTTTATCGCGCTGTGCGGGCCGTCCGGCAGCGGCAAAAGTACGCTGCTGAACCTGATGGCCGGCATTGACTACCCGACCGGCGGCCACGTTTATCTGCTGGGCAACGATCTGGCGACGCTCAACGATAAGCAGACCGCGCGCCTGCGCGCCGACGCCATCGGCTTTGTCTTTCAGTTCTTCAATCTGCTGCCGGTGCTGAGCGTGTTCGACAACGTTTATTACCCGCTGATGCTCAACGGCTTCAGCCGCCGCGTGGCGCAGGACCAGGTGATGGACATGATCGAGAAGGTGGGGCTGATTGACCACTATCGCCGCCAGCCCGGCGAGCTGTCCGGCGGCCAGCAGCAGCGGGTGGCCATTGCCCGCGCGCTGGTCAAGCGGCCGCGGCTGATCGTCGCCGACGAACCGACCGGTAACCTGGATACCCGCACCGGGCAGGAGATTGTCGACCTGCTGCTGACGATGAACCAGCAACTGAAAACCACCTTTGTGATTTCGACCCACTCGCTGCAGCTGCGCGATCAGGCCAGACGCGTGTTGGAAATCAAGGACGGAGAGCTGAACAATGACTTTCTCAATGCTTAAGCGTTTACGGTGTAACAATGTTATTGGCCGCCGGCGTCAGCGCCCCGGCCGTCGCCGATGAGCGGGCAGCGCCGGGGAACGAGCGGCTGCAGGCGATACTGACGGTGAGCGCCCAGGCGCCGATCGCCGAGCTGAACCGCGCGACCGCCAGCCTGAAGGCGCAGTTTGAACAGCATCCGGACTACAGCGTCGGCAAGATGTTCTATGGCTACGGTCAGCTGTTTATCGCCACGGATTTTTTAAACAAAAAGAACTACCTGCGCGCCGCCGAGGCCTCCAAGCTGGGCTTTTTTCTATATTGACGAGGCGGCGGAAACTGATGAAGACAACTGGCGTCTGCGCTTTCTGCGGGCGCGGATGGACGCTTTTGTACCGGCCGACAACGGCCGCTGCGTGGTGGCGGTAAAAGATACCGGCTATCTGCAGCAGAGCGCAGCGCTGCCGGCGGCGCTGCGGCCAATGGTGACGCTGATGGCGGCGCGCGCGCTGGAAACCTGCCGGCAGCAGGAGCAGGCCGCCGCGGCCTGGACGGCGCTGGGCGAGCAGGGTGACGAGGGGCAGCGCCTGCTGGCGCTGCGCAAGCAGCCGGCGCCGGCGTGGTCGCCGGCTGAGCTGAAGCTGGTGATCCAGCCGCTGGCGGAGGCTGCGTTATGATGAATATCCTGTTCTGGATCTCCAATATCATTATCGTGTACGCGCTGTTGGTGGTGATCGTCACCGCGTTGCGTAAACCGACCGATATCCGCTACACCTTCCTCAACCTGTTCCGCCAGCGCCGGCGCTCCGGCGTGACGCTGCTGGCCATCACCCTGGGCGGCGTGGCGGTGTTTATTTTCGGCGGCTTCGTCGACTACTCGTTCTGGGCGCTGCGGGAGCAAACCATCCGCACCAACATCGGCCATATTCAGCTGTATGAGAAGGGCTATCTCACCGGCGGCGCCAACAACTCGCTGCAGTACACCATTAAAAACTATGACGAGGTGAAGCAGCTGCTGCTGGCGGATGCGCAGATTGCGCCGCAGATCGCCACCGTCACCGGGCAGCTGGCGTTTTCCGGCATTATTTCCCAGTACGATACCGGCACCTCGACCTTCTTTACCGGCGTGGGCATTGAGCCGGAAACCTCGCTGGTGCTGGGCTCGCTGGACCGCATTGTCTCCGGCAGCGATCTGTCGCGCGTCGAACAGCAGGACATCACCGTCGGCTCCGGCATCGCCAACACGCTGTCGGCCGGCTACAGCGATTGGGTGGATATGCTGGTAGTTAACCCGCAGGGCGGGCAGAACGCCATGTCCTCCCAGGTGCGCGGCGTGTTCCAGTCCGGCATTAAAGAGTATGACGACACGGCGATCAAACTGCCGCTGAAAACCGCGCAGCGCCTGCTGCAGACCAGCGACGTCAGCAAAATCATCATTATGCTGCAGGACACCGAACAGACGCCGGCGGTGCTGGCGCAGATCAACCGGCTGATCGAACAGCGGCAGCTGCCGCTGGAGGCGCGCTCCTGGGACGATCTGGCGGTGTTCTACCACCAGGTGGTGAACCTGTTTGAAGGCATCTTCCTGTTTATCAAATCTATCGTCAGCGTGATCGTGGTGTTTATGATCGGCAACACCCTGATGATGAACGTGGTGGAGCGCACGCGTGAGATCGCCACGCTGCGGGCGCTGGGGCTGAGCCAATCCTATATCGGCCGCCTGTTCGTTCTGGAAGGCATCATTATCGGCATTATCGGCTCGGTGCTGAGCGTCAGCTTCGGCATTCTGATCGCCTCCATCATCAATATCAACGGCATCCCGATGCCGCCGTCACCGGGCTACACCCAGGGCTATCTGGCCTTTGTCATGTGGGATCAGGACATCAATCTGTTCTGGTTCTCCTGCGCCTTGCCGCTGGTGACCGCGTTGATTGCTTCCATTATTCCGGCGCGTCGCGCCTCAAAACTGGTGATCGCAGAAGCGTTCCGTTTCGTTTAACACTCAGGGAGAACATCAATGACCAAAGGACAAACCGTACTGATTACCGGCGCCGGGCGCGGCATCGGCATGGCCGTGGCGGAAACGCTGGCGGCGGAAGGCTATGACCTGATCCTCAACTACCGCAAGGATCAGGGCAAAAGCGCCGCCGGCCTGCAGCGCTTTCAGGCGGCGGAAACCCGCGTCAAGGTGCGGCTGGCGAAGGCCGATATCGGTGAGACGCGCGATATTCAGGCGATGATCAAAAATCTGCGGGCGGACGGCGTGGAGCGCATCGACCACCTGGTGCTGAACGCCGCCGCCGCGCCGTTCAAAGGCTTTATGGAGATGACGCGCAGCGACTGGAAGCTGTTGTTCAACACCAACCTGATCGGCAATACCGCCTGCGTGCAGGAAGTGGCGCCGCTGATGAGCGACGGCGGCACGATCTGCGCCATCTCCAGCATGGGCAGCCAGCGGGTGTTGCCGAAATACCCGCTCGGCATCGCCAAATCGGCGCTGGAGAACCTGGTGCGCTACCTCGAAGTGGAGCTGTATCCGCGCAATATCCGCGTCAACGGCGTGTGCGCCGGCATGGTCAACACCGATATGGCGCAGTTCCTGAAAGATTTGTGGCCGTCGCTGCATGACCGTTACGAGCACTCGCCGCGCCGCTGGCTGCTGGAGCCGCAGGAAGTGGCGGATATCGTGTCGTTCCTGATTTCCGACCGTTCCAGCGCCATACGCGGCACTACGTTGACGGCGGATCTGGGCATGTCGCTGGAAGCTTAACCCCTATTTACGGAAGAACAGGCCATGAGAATCTCAATGATTGCCGGCTGGCTGCTCTGCGCCACCTCGCTGGGCGCGTGGGCCGACGAGTCGCTGCCGAAGTCGCTGGATCGCGCCGAGCTGGAGAAACTGACGCAGGAAGACCAGCGCGCGCGCGACATTATCCGCCATGCCGACCGGGTCAGGGCGCCGGAGCAGCCGTTCCGCTATACCCTGACGCTGACCGAGCACCGCGGCGGGCGCGATATTACCGAGAACCAGCAGGTGCTGGATATTTCGATGCGTTTTTATAAACCGTCGGAACGCTATGAGAAAGGCGACGCGCGCGCGCTGGTGCGCTTTGTGTCGCCGGCGCGCGATCGCGGCAAGGCGCTGCTCTCCGACCTGGACAAAATGTGGTATTACGCCCCCGATCTGCGGCGGCCGATCCCGATATCGCGTCAGCAGCGGCTGATGGGACAGGTTTCCAACGGCGACGTGGTGGCGGCGGACTTTGACTACTCCTACATCTCCACGCTGGTCGGCGAAGAGGCCTGCGGCGACAAAGTCTGCTACAAGCTGACGCTGAAGCGCCGCTGGCCTTACGTCACCTATCCGGCGATCGATTACTGGGTGGAGAAGGAGAGCGGCAACCCCAGCCGGGCGGACTTCCTGTCGGCGGACGGCGTGCTGATCAAACGCTCTTATTACCGCGATTATCAGCAGGCGTTGGGGCGCATGCGGCCGGGCACCATCGTGGTGGAGGACGCGCTGCGCAAGGACAATTACACCACCATGCAATACAGCAATCTGGTGCTGGAATCGCTGCCGGAGAGTAATTTCCAGAAAGAGTATCTGATGAGACTGAACGGATGATCCGCGTCAACCGGCTGCCGCTGGCGGGGCTGATGCTGCTGGCCTGCGGCGGCAACGCCTGGGCGGCGGCGGAGTGCCGGCTGCAGCGCGGTTTCGCCGGCGTGGAGGGCGTGGGGGCGCTGACGTCCGGATCGCTATGGAAGTTTGACGATCCGGCGTTTCGCAACAACGCCATCGCCAACCTGTATCTGACGTCGGTGGCGCGCTGCACCCTCGGCGACACGCTGAGCGTCAAGGGGCAGGCCAGCGGCGCCTATACGCAGCAGGCGCGTACTCCCGGCGATCTGGAGGATAAACGGCAGCAGGGGTGGCGATCCTCAATGAACTGGTGGCCAGCCTGACGCTGCGCGATAACCTGTATCTCGATCTGGGCAAACTGCGCCATACCAGCGGCTATCTGTTCTCACGCTCGCCACTGGACGTGCTGCGCAACGTCAGCGGTGGGTTGCGCACCGCGCGGGTATACGCCACCGGCGACAGCTGGCGCGGATTGTACGATGAAGGCAGCTACGGCGCAGGCGGCACGCTGTACCGCAAAGAGGGTACCTATACGCTGGCGGTGCTGCCGCGGCTGAGGCGCTTTCCGCAGCGGCGCGAAGCCGCGTCGGAATGGGATGCGCTGTTGCGCACCAACGGCAGCGAGCGCTACTACGCCAGCTACACCTCGACCGGGCTGAATAAGTTCAACCCGACGATATCGCTGCTGGCGGGCCAGCAAAAAACGCTGGCGCTGGGCACCAGCGGCAACCTGAGCGATAGCCTGATTTTCAGCATCGAGGGGTCGCTATCCCACGGGGAAACCTGGCGGCACCTGGACAGCCGCTACGCGCGCGGCATGCGTGAAGACCTGATCTACCGCGAGGAGGCCTACCGGATCAACGGCAAGGGCGTCGAAGGGGAGATCGGCGTCGGGCTGCGCTACACCACCGCCGAACAGACGGAGTTCGGCGTGGAATATTATGGCCAAAGTCAGGGCTACAGCCGCAGTGAATGGCGCAACAACACCGACACCATCAAGTTTGTCAACGGCGGCTACGCCAACATACTGGATCCGTTCTGGCTGCCGGTGGTACGCGACAGTTTCCAGCAGTATTCACGCCTGATGGCGGCGGAAAACACCAACGTCAGCCGCAGCGGCAATCTGTTCGGCAAACATTATCTGACGCTTTACACCCGTACCAACAAGGAACGGGTCGGGGAGATCGATTGGTCCGTGTCGAGCATGGCCAATCTGATCGATTACAGCACGGTACTGAATGTGCATCTCCGCGCGCCGATGAAAAACAATATTGAATTGTACGCTGGCGCCATCGCCAGTTTTGGCCGCAGAGACAGCGAATTTGGCATCTTTGGCGAAAAAGGGAACTTGTATGCAGGTATGCGAATCAGTTGGTAATCGTTGTATGGCGCCTACGTTGGCCGAGGGTTGGATGGTGCTCTTTCCGGGGCAGGGGTCGCCGATGGTCGGTATGGGCGGCGATGTGTGCGATGTGTCGCCGGGCACCCGCGCGGTGTGGGACTGCGCCAGCGATATCTCCGGTATCGACGTGCGTAAGCTGTGCCAGAAAGGGCCGATGATGCGGCTGACCAAAACGCTGTATCAGCAGCTGGCGGTCACCACGGTCAACACGGCGATGCTGACGCTGCTGCGCGAGCGTCAGGCGCCGCTGGAAAGCGGCTATGCCGGCCATAGCGCCGGTGAATACAGCGCGCTGTACGCGGCCGGGGTCATGGATCTGGAAACCCTGTTCCGCGCCGTCAGCCGGCGTGCCGCCATCATGCAGCAGTTGGCGGAGCAGCGCAAAGGGGCGATGTATGTGGTGAAACCGCTCGAGTATGCGGCGCTGCGGCAGCTGATCGACGAGATGCAGCTCAGCGATCGGCTGAATGTCTGCTGCGATAACGGCCGGCAGCAGCAGGTGGTCGGCGGTGATGTGGCGGCGTTGAAAACGCTGATCGGCCAGCTGGCGCGTCAGGGCGTGAGCACCATCAAGCTGGCGGTGAACGGCGCCTGGCATACGCCGCTGATGGCGGAAGGGGTGGCGCAGATGCGCGAAGCGCTGGCGGCGCTGCCGTTCTCCTCGCCGAGCTGCCCGGTCATCATGAACCGCAGCGGCCGGGCGGAGTACGCCATTGCGCAGATTAAGGAAAACCTGGCGCATCACCTGACCGATACCGTGCGCTGGCGCGACAGCATGGATCTGTGGTCAGGCATGGGCTACCGCCGTTTTCTGGAGATCAGCAATAAAAAAACGCTGAGCCATCTGCTGCATGAGCACTACGCCGCCGACAGCGGGCATGATATTCAACATTACTATCAGCTGCAGCGCGACGTGCAGCAGCAGGCAGGGTAACGCGGATGATCCCGAATTTTGATACCTTCAGCACGCGCTACCTGCGGGCAGCGCGCATTCCTGTCGTGTTGGTCTCCGCGCTGCTGACCTCATCGCTGCTGCGCAATGTGATCGATATCAGCCTGTGGGAGATGGTGGCCGGGCTGGGAGCGATTAGCCTGTCGATCGTCTGGAGCATGATGCGCGACGGTCGCGGCTACTGGGTTTATACGGTCTTTACCATGCGGGTGTATGAAACGCCGGAGGAAATTGCGCGGCGTATCGAGCACCTGTCGCTGGGCGGCGCGTCCCGGCTGTTTTATCAGCCGCTGGCCGCCTCGCTGCTGACGCTCACCGTGGTGGTGCTGCTGAGCCTGGCGGCGTGGCTGTGCGGGCCGCAGTACCGCTATCCGCTGATCGGTCTGCTGGGCGTGGTGCTGTTGCCGGCGGTGATGCTCTGGCAGCTGGATCGTTCCGTTCCCTTCTTAATCCGGCAGGCGATGATGATTCATAAAGACAAAGCAAACTATGCGTCGCGGCCGCGGCGTTTACCCGCCTGTCTGGCGGAGGATCTGCTGCTCGGGCTGTTGGTCAACTTCGCGCTGGTGCTGCCTATCGGCCGCAAGGCCGAGTTCAGCCTGGCGGCCGGCTACGGCAATCCGGCGTTTATCGTCGCGTTTATGATTCTGTTGACGATAGTGATGCTGTTTATGTTCTTCTTTGCCATCCGTCCGCGCCGCTATGTGATCCTGGGCGATATGCTGATCGGCAATATCGCGGCGGACTTCGCGCCCTGCGCCCCCTGGGCGCTGACCGCCAGGCTGGCGCGCCCGTGGCGGCTGGTTATTTGGCTGATAGCGGTGGCGCTGTGGAGCGTGGCGATTTGTCTGCTGTTCCAGATGCTGAAGCTGCCGCAGAGTTTTGTGCCGTTTTACCTGTGCAGCCTGCTGCCCATCGTGCTGATTTATTGCGCCGAGCGTTATCAGGCGCTGTATGACAACCATCTTGAGGCGCAGGAAATGCGGCAGCGCTATGAAACCATCGCGGCGGCCGTCAATGCCAAACTGAATAAAGCGTAATTGCACCAGCCCGGCCGCAGCCGGGCTGTGTCTTTACCTGTTTACCTGGCGACCACCAGGCCGGTGCCGCGTCCGCGCGGATCCGAGGCGGTTTCCGGCGTCGCGTTATTGACCCGAATCACCTGAATATCCCCCATATTCCAACCCTGATCTTCCAGCGTATAGCCCATCTTCTTCAGCTGTGCGGCCACGTCGCCGGTTAACGGCGCGAAGCCGTCGAAGTAGATGGTGTCTTTCGGCAGCAGCTGATGGTGCACCCGCTGCGCCGCCACCGCCTGCTGCAGCGGCAGGTGGTAGTCATAAATATTATTCAGCACCTGGAAGATTGAGGTGAAGATCCGCGAGCCGCCCGGCGTGCCGATCACCAGTGTCACGTTGCCGTCGCGGGTGACAATGGTCGGGCTCATCGAGGAGAGCATGCGTTTACCCGGTTCGATGGCGTTGGCGTTGCTGCCGACCACGCCAAACGCATTGGCGACGCCGGGCTTGGCGCTGAAGTCGTCCATCTCATCATTCAGCAGGAAGCCGGCGCCCTTGACCACCACGCCGCTGCCGAAGTCCCAGTTCAGGGTATAGGTGTTGCTGACCGCGTTGCCGTCGGCATCCACGATGGAGAAGTGGGTGGTCTGGTGGCTCTCTAGGCCCGGCCGCACTTTCTCGGTGGCGGAGATCGCCTGCGGATTAACCTCCGCCGCGCGCTTCTGCAGGTAGTCGGCGGCGGTCAGCTTCTCTACCGGCACCTGGCTGAAGTCCGGATCGCCCAGATAGTCGGCGCGGTCGGCAAATACCCGTTTCTCAATTTCCGCCAACAGGTGGATATAGCGCGCCGAGTTCAGCGTTACGCCGCGAAAATCCGCCGCGCGATCTTCCTTGATGCCCAGCAGCTGCGCCAGCGCGATACCGCCGGAGCTGGGCAGCGGGGCGGTATACAGGGTATTGCCGCGCCAGCTGATCTGCATCGGCTCGCGCCATTTAACCCGGTAGTTCTGCAGATCCTGCGCGCTGATCAGCCCGCCGTCCTGTTGCATCTGCTTGAGCAGCAGGGCGGCGGTCTCACCCTGGTAGAAGTCCGTCGCGCCCTTGTCGGCGATGCGGGCCAGTGTCTTCGCCAGCTCCGGCTGTTTAAACACCACGCCCGGCTGCATCTTGCCGAAGTAGTCGCCAAAGTTGGTTTTGCCGGCAAACAGCTTATTGGCGTCTTCACGGTACTGATACTGCTGACCGGCGACCTTAAAGCCCTGTTGCGCATAGCCGATGGCCGGCGTCAGCAGCTCGGCCCACGGCAGCTTGCCGAATTTTTTATGCGCCTCCCACAGCCCGAGCACCGTGCCCGGCACGCCGGCGGCCTTGCTGCCGATCAGGCTGAGGTTCTCAATCACTTCGCCTTTTTCATTCAGGTACATGCCTTTGCTGGCAGCCTGCGGCGCAGTTTCACGGTAGTCGAGGAAGTAGGGTTTGCCGTCGACATACAGCGTCATAAATCCGCCGCCGCCGATATTGCCGGCCTCCGGATAGGTCACCGCCAGGGTAAACGCGGTGGCCACCGCGGCGTCGACCGCATTGCCGCCGGCCTTCAGGATCTGCGCCGCCACCTTGGCGCCGTATTCATCCGGCGCGGCGACGGCGCCGGCGTTGAGTTCCGCTGCCAGCAGCGGGGTGCTTGCCGCCATGATGGCGGCGCTGAGCGTCAGGATTTTGAACAGACGGGTCTGCATAATGATTCCTTGTAGGGTAGATTCTTATTAGGTTTTTCCTTGCCGGACGGCAGCCTGCAGGGCGGTGCAGCGTTCGGCCTAAAGAAAGTAGCAGCAGAAGCGGCCGGACGCCGGATGAAGGTCGGGTTTCGTGATATGGCGCAAACGGAAGAATGGTGCGGCCCGCACCGGCATGCAGCGCGGGCCGGCTGTTGGCTACTGCGTGCGCGTCGGTCTGACTACGATCTCATTCACATCGACATCCTCCGGCTGCTCAATGGCGTAACGCACCGCACGGCCGATAGCGTCCGGCTGCAGGGCGATGGCGCGGTAGCTTTTCATCGCTTCAGCGGCGGTGGGGTCGGTGATGCTATCGGCCAGTTCACTTTCCACTACGCCGGGGTGCACGCAGGTGACCCGCAGCTGGCGGTTCTCCTGGCGTAACCCTTCGGAAATCGCCCGTACCGCGAATTTGGTGGCGCAGTAAACTGCCGCGGTCGGCGACACCGACAGCGCACCGATCGAGGCAATATTGATGATATGTCCCGACTCGCGCGCCAGCATCGGCGGTAATACCGCCGCAATCCCGTACAGTACGCCCTTGATGTTTACGTCGACCATTTGCTCCCATTCCTCCACCTTGAGCGAGGCCATCGGTGACAGCGGCATCACGCCGGCGTTATTGATCATCACATCGATGCGGCCCCATTGCTGCAGCGCGCGGTCGATAAAGCGCTGCACCGAGTCGCGGCGGGTTACGTCGAGCGCCTGAACCGCCACCTCCGCGCCGCTGAAGCGCAGCTCATCGGCCAGGGCGGCCAAACGCGCCTCACGACGCGCACCGAGCAGCAGCAGGGCGCCGCCAGCGGCCAGCTCCCGGGCGATGCCCGCGCCAATGCCGCTGGAGGCGCCGGTAATCAAGATCACTTTCTGCGTCATGGTTTTTCTCCTGTCTGATTAACGTTGGCAATCTTACGTTGGCCGGACTATAAAGATAATCCGCTGACTGCTTTACAGACTGGTGACGGTAGCTAACCAATGATGCTTGATAAAAACGCGCTTGAGGTGTTTGTCATCGTGGCGCAAACGCGTAATTTTCGCCTGGCGGCGGAACGGCTGGGCGTAACGCGATCGGCAGTCAGCCAGACGCTGCGCCGTCTGGAGGCTCGCCTCAATATCTCGCTGATGCAGCGCACCACGCGCAGCATCAGACTGACCGAGGCGGGGGAACGGCTGTACGCGGAGACCGCGCCCGCCATCATGCAGCTTAACGGGGCGGTCAGGGAGATGGTGGAACGGGCGGCGGAACCGCGCGGCCTGCTGCGGCTGGCGATCTCCTCCATTGCCGAACGTATGATCGGCGGCGATCTGTTGGCGAGCTTTATCACCGCCTACCCGCAGGTAGAGCTGGATATCACCATTACCGATGATGAGTTCGATATTGTGGCGCAGGGTTATGACGCCGGCGTGCGGCTCGGCGAGATTATCGAACAGGATATGGTCGCGGTGCCGGTGTCGGCCATGCAGCGTCAGATTGCAGTCGCCTCGCCGGCGTATCTGGCGCGGAACGGCACGCCGCAGCATCCGCATGAGCTGATTCATCACCGCTGCATCGGCTGGCGCAAAGAGCCTGGCGCCTCTCCCTATCGCTGGGAGTTTGCCGAGCAGGGGCGCGATTTTGATGTGGCCGTCAATCCTCAGCTCACCACGAACGATATGGGCGTGATGGTGCGCACCGCCTGCGCAGGCGGCGGCATCAGCTTTGGCATGGAGGAGACCTTTCAGCCATACCTCGCACGTGGTGAACTGGTGACGCTGCTGGATGAATGGCTACCGACTTTCCCCGGCTTCTATCTTTATTTCCCCAGCAGAAAATATTTGGCGCCGAAGCTCAGGGCGTTTATTGATCATGTGAAGATGTAATAAATTAAATTAATAGACATAGTGATATTTTTCATTAATGGCAAATAAGCGCGACCTGGCTGCACTAAAATAACTCCCGCTGCACGCCCGCAGTGAATTTATGCCGTAATAAAACAGCGCGCACCTGCTGTTACCCACTGTTTAATAATAACTTATTGATAGTGGCATGCCTGATGCATACCTCCGGAAGCACGCTTATTCAATATAACGCATCGTTGCCTGCGCCAAATAGGGCGTATGGCCTTTTGCCGGAGGAAATATGACCACGCTTAACCTTCCCGTCGTTGTCAGCGCACGCACCAAATGGATTCAGTTATTTCTTGGGCTGGTCTGTATGGCATCAATATCCAGCCCGCAATATGTCTGGACATTATTAACCCGTCCGCTGGCGGAGAAAATGGGCGTCGGCCTGGCGGAACTGCAGGTGACGTTTTCACTGCTGATTATCCTGCAGACCTTTTTCTCGCCGTTTCAGGGCAAACTGATTGACCGCTTCGGCCCGCGCCGCCTGATCGCCATCGGCACGCTGCTGTCGGGACTGAGCTGGGTGTTGGCCTCCCAGGTCGCCAACCTGACCGGGCTGTACCTGGCCTATGGCTGCCTGGGTGGGTTGGGCACCGGCATTGTTTACGTCGGCGTGGTCGGGCTGATGGTGCGCTGGTTCCCGCAGCAGCGCGGCTTTGCCGCCGGGGCGGTGGCCGCCGGTTACGGCATGGGCGCTATCCTGACCACTTTTCCGGTGGCGAACAGCCTGGCGGTTTACGGTCTTGAGCATACGCTGTGGCTGTTCGGCGCTATTTTCTCACTGGTCGGGCTGCTGGCCAGCCAGGGCCTGAAAGCGCCGCCGGAGGAGGCCACGGCGCCGGCCAGCCGCTTTGTGGCGCAGTCGTCGCGCCAGTACCGTTCCGGCGAGATGCTGCGCGAGCCGCTGTTTTGGCTGATGTTCGCCATGATGGCGATGATGTCGACCTCCGGGCTGATGGTGACCTCGCAAATGGCGATATTCGCCCGTGACTTCGGCATTGCCGACGTGGTGGTGCTCGGTATGGCGGCGCTGCCGCTGGCGTTAACGCTGGACCGCTTTACCAACGGCCTGACGCGGCCGCTGTTCGGCTTTATTTCCGACCGCTACGGCCGGGAAAAAACCATGTTTATCGCGTTTGCCCTGGAAGGGGGCGCGATGACGCTGTGGCTGCTGTCGCGGGATAACGCCTTGCTGTTTGTGTTGCTGTCCGGCGTGGTGTTTTTCGGTTGGGCGAGATCTTCTCGCTGTTTCCGTCAACGCTGACGGATACCTTCGGCAGCCGGCATGCCACCGCCAATTACGGCTGGCTGTACATGTCGCAGGGCATTGGTTCGATTCTCGGCGGGCCGCTGGCGGCGCTGATGTATCAATACACCGGCGGCTGGCATCTGGTGTTCGGCTGCGCGATTGCGCTGGACTTTATCACCGCCGGTCTGGCGCTGTGGCTGCTGCTGCCGTGGCGCCGGCGTTTTATGCAGCGGCAGGGATGACGGGAATAAAAAAAGCCGGTTAGCGATCGCTAACCGGCTGTTGGGTAACCAACGTCGACGGATTAACGGCCGGCGACGGTGACGAAGCGGGTTTCCAGATAGGCTTCGATCGCTTCGCTGCCGCCTTCGGTGCCGTGGCCGGAGTCTTTCACGCCGCCGAACGGCGTTTCTGGCAGGCCGAAACCGATATGGTTGATGGTCAGCATACCGCTTTCCACGTCGCGGCCCAGCGCGTTGACGGTGGCGATGTTGCGGCTGTAGGCATAGGCCGCCAGGCCGTAAGGCAGGCGGTTGGCTTCGGCGATGGCTTCGTCATAATCCTTGAACGGACGCAGCAGCGCCACCGGGCCAAACGGCTCTTCCGACATGGCGCGCGCGCTCAACGGCACGTCGCGCAGCACGGTCGGCGCAAAGAAGTTGCCGTTGCCGGCCAGACGCTGACCGCCGGTGGTGAGTTTGGCGCCGGCGGCGATGGCGTCTTCAACAAAGGCTTCAATCGCGTCGACGCTGCGGCCCAGCACCATCGGCCCCATGGTGACGCCGTCCTCCAGGCCGTTGCCCACCACCAGTTTATTCACCTCGGCGGTAAATTTCTCGACAAAGGCGTCGTAAACACCCTGTTGGATCAGGAAGCGGGTCGGGGCGATGCACACCTGTCCGGCGTTGCGGAACTTGGCAGCCGCCAGCTCTTTCGCCGCGGCGTCCAGGTCGGCATCGTCAAAAATCAGCACCGGCGCGTGACCGCCCAGCTCCATGGTGGCTTTTTTCATATGCTGGCCGGCCAGCGCCGCCAGATGCTTGCCCACCCGGGTGGAGCCGGTGAAGGAAATTTTGCGGATGGTCGGGTGCGGGATCAGGTATTCGGAGATCTCCGCCGGCGTGCCGTACACCAGACCGATCACGCCGGCCGGAATGCCGGCGTCGACGAAGGCCTGAATCAGCGCGGCCGGTGAGGCCGGCGTCTCTTCCGGCCTTTCACGATGATGGAGCAGCCGGCCGCCAGCGCGGCGGACAGTTTGCGCACGATCTGGTTAATCGGGAAGTTCCACGGCGTGAAGGCGGCCACCGGGCCGACCGGCAGCTTCAGCGTCTGCTGCTGCACGTCCTGCTGGCGCGACGGAATAATCTGGCCGTAAGTGCGGCTGGCTTCGCCGGCGAACCAGTCGACCACGTCGGCGGCGCCGAGGATCTCGACTTTCGCCTGCGCCACCGGCTTACCTTGTTCTTCAGTCATCACTTTGGCGATGTCCCCGGCGCGCTCGCGCAGCAGCACCGCCGCCTGACGCATAATGGCGGCGCGGCGGTGGGCGGAAGTTTCACGCCACAGTTTGAAACCGCGTTCGGTGGCGGCCAGCGCCAGCTCCAGATCGGCTTCGCCGGCGTGCGCTACCTGGCCGATAACGGCATCGGTGGCCGGGTTGGTGACGTTCAGGGTTTTACCGGAGACGGCGTCGCGCCATTCACCATCAATAAATAATTGCGTATTTGGGTACATAAGGCCTCTTTTCATGTCTTACTTCTGATTCAACAGCGCCAGCAGCGCTTTGGCGGCGGCCGCCGATGAGGCAGGGTTCTGGCCGGTCACCAACAGGTCGTCGGTGATCACGTACGATGCCCAGTCCTCGCCTTTGCTATAGCGGCCGCCGTTCTGTTTCAGCACGTCTTCAACCAGGAACGGGACGATGTCGGTCAGACCGACCGCGTCCTCTTCGCTGTTGCTGAAACCGGTGACGGACTTGCCTTTCACCCACGGCTGGCCGCGGGAGTCTTTGACGTGGCGCAGCACGCCCGGCGCGTGGCACACGGCGGCAACCGGCTTGCCGTGCGCCAGCGTTTCCTGGATCAGCGCGATCGAGTGGTGGTCTTCGGCCAAATCCCACAATGGCCCGTGGCCCCCCGGATAGAACACCGCATCAAATTCCTGCGGTACGATCTGCGCCAGCTTCCGGGTGGAGGAGAGCGCCGCTACCGCCGGCGCGTCGTTGACAAAACGGCGGGTGTCGGCGGTTTGCGCATCCTCTTCGTTACTTTTCGGATCCAGCGGCGGCTGGCCGCCGGCCGGCGAGGCCAGCACCAGCTGCACGCCGGCATCCTTGAAGATATAATAGGGCGCGGCGAACTCTTCCAGCCAGAAGCCGGTTTTTTTGCCGCTGTCGCCCAGTTGGTCATGTGATGTGAGCACCATTAGAATTTTCATCATGGGTTCCTTCGGTGGGATTAGACCAGTCGTCTAGGGTGGCATGTTCGCCCGGCGAATTCTAGCCCGGCGTGGATTTTCGTCCCGGCAACGCACAAGATGTGAACGTACCACTCAAAAGCCAGGCAATTTTCAACTATGCTTCGCTACTGAATTGTAGCCAACAGGATGCTCTGACGTGCAAGGCGTACCCGACAGATTCCCCGATAAAAAAGACCATGCCCGCTTTCGTCATCTGTCGCAGCATGCCGGCGTAGAGCTTTATCATGCCTACATCGAGCGCTACGCCTTTGCGCCCCATACCCATGACGCCTTTGGCATCGGCACCGTGGTGCAGGGCGCGGAGCGTTTTCGCTACCGGGGGGCGCAGCACCTGGCGGCGCCCGGTTCGCTGGTGCTGATGAACCCCGATGAACTGCACACCGGCGAATCCGCCAGCGACGGCGGCTGGCACTACCGCATGATCTATCTGGAACCGGCAACGCTGGCGCAAATCAGCGGTGAAGAGACCCTATGGTTCAACGAGGCGGTACGCCACGATCCGCTGGCGGCGCAGCGCATCACCGCCACGCTGAGCGCGCTGTGGCAGGCGGAGGATCCGCTGGCGCAGGACGGCCTGCTGCTGGATATTGTCGATATTTTTCGTCCCCATGCGCGCGGCGCGCGGCCAGCCTGCTCGGAAACCGCCCACCGTTTTGCGCGGGTGCGGGAATATCTGTGGGACAACTATGCCCAACCGGTAACGTTGGCGCAGCTGGCAGCGCTGGTGATGCTCAGCCCGTTTCACTTTCAGCGTAAATTCAAGGCGGAGTTCCACGTGACGCCGCACCAGATGCTGATGGCGATCCGCCTGTATCGCGCCAAACAGCTGCTGACGCAGGGGCTGCCGGCGGCGCAGGTTGCGACGGCGGTGGGGCTGAGCGATCAGTCGCATCTGACGCACGCCTTCGCCGCGCGTTACGGCGTCACCCCCAGCGGCTATCAAAAACAGGTATTTCCCGCCTGATAAGCGCTAAAACAGCAATTTGCTACAAGCCAACCCGGCCCGATTGCGTTAGATTGGCGGCCGTTACCGGTTCGCACACTGCCAGAGCGTTGCTACGCTCTGGCTCTTTTTATGGAGTCACCATGTTTTTAGGGATTATGTTTGCGCTTTCTGCCGGGCTGCTGTGGGGGCTGATTTTCGTCGGGCCGCTGATCGTGCCGGATTATCCCGCCGCGCTGCAGTCCACCGGCCGCTATCTGGCGTTCGGCCTGATTGCGCTGCCGCTGGCCTGGCTCGATCGCCAGCGGCTGAAAAAGCTGCGGCGGCGGGACTGGCTGGAGGCGCTGAAGTTTACCGCTATCGGTAACCTGCTGTATTACCTGTGCCTGGCCAGCGCTATTCAGCGCACCGGTGCGCCGATCTCCACCATGATTATCGGCACCCTGCCGGTGGTGATGTCGGTCACCGCCAACCTGTGTTACGGCCGTCATGAAGGGCGGCTCTCCTGGCGTCGGCTGACGCCGGCGCTGCTGCTGATTGCCCTGGGCTGGTGCTGGTTAACGTTGCCGAACTGCGCGGCAGTACGGTGCCGGTGGACCTTTGGCGTTACGTCAGCGGTCTGGCGCTGGCGCTGCTGGCGGTGATCTGCTGGACCTGGTATCCGCTGCGCAATGCGCGCTGGCTGCGCGAGCATCCGCAGCTGCGGCCGGCCACCTGGGCGACGGCGATGGGGGTGGCGACGCTGCCGCTGTCGTTGGTCGGCTATCTGCTGGTGTGCGGCCAGCTGGCGCTGACGCAGCCCGAGTTCGCTTTGCCGTTCGGCCCCAGGCCCTGGGTGTTTGTCTCGTTGATGATTGCGCTCGGGCTTTTCTGTTCGTGGATCGGCACGCTGTGCTGGAACGAAGCCAGCCAACGTTTGCCGACGGTGCTGGTCGGGCCGCTGATCGTGTTCGAAATTCTGGCCGGGCTGGCCTATACCTTTATGCTGCGCCAGAGCTGGCCGCCGCTGCTGACCTGCGCCGGCATCGCCTGTCTGATGATTGGGGTGATTTACGCCATGCGCATCCGGCCGGAGCCGGTGGTGGTCTCGGTGGACAGCAAGGCGTAATGCCTGCCGCCGACGGCGGCAGGCGGGAGGGAACTTACCGGGCGCGCTGGCTGATGATCTCATCGGCCACGCTGCGCGGCGCTTCCGCGTAGTGGCTGAACTCCATGGTAAAGGTGGCGCGTCCCTGGGTCATCGAGCGCAGGGTGGTGGAGTAGCCGAACATCTCGGACAGCGGCACCTTGGCGTGGATCTCTTTGCCGCCGCCGCCGGCGATATCCTCCATCCCCTGCAGCTGGCCGCGGCGGGATGACAGATCGCCCATCACGCTGCCGGCATACTCTTCCGGCGTTTCTATTTCCACCTTCATAATCGGCTCCAGGATCACCGGATTCGCCTGACGGCAGGCCTCTTTGAAGCCGAAGATCGCCGCCATGCGGAACGCCTGTTCCGAGGAGTCGACGTCGTGGTAAGAGCCGAAGGTCAGATGCACCTTGACGTCCACCACCGGGAACCCGGCCAGAATGCCGTTGTTCAGCGCTTCCTGGATGCCTTTTTTCACCGCCGGGATATATTCCCCCGGCACCACACCGCCCTTGATCTCATCGAAAAACTCAAAGCCTTTACCGGCCTCGTTCGGTTCGACCGTCAGCACCACGTGACCGTACTGCCCCTTACCGCCGGACTGGCGCACGAATTTGCCTTCCACATCGCTCACTTTGCTGCGGATGGTTTCGCGGTATGACACTTGCGGCTTGCCGGTGTTGGTGTCTACGCCAAATTCGCGCCGCATGCGGTCGACGATAATCTCCAGATGCAGTTCGCCCATGCCGTAGATAATGGTCTGGCCGGACTCCTCATCGGTACGCACGCGGAACGACGGATCCTCGGAGGAGAGACGCTGCAGGGGCGATGCCCATTTTCTCCTGGTCGGCCTTGGTTTTCGGCTCGATCGCCTGGGCGATCACCCGGCTCCGGGAACACCATGCGCTCGAGCGTGATAATCGCGTCGGGATCGCACAGCGTATCGCCGGTGGTGACGTCCTTCAGGCCGACGCAGGCGGCGATATCGCCGGCGTGCAGTTCGTCGACGTCCTTACGGTCGTTGGCGTGCATCTGCACGATGCGGCCGATGCGCTCTTTCTTGCCTTTTACCGGGTTGTAGACGCTGCTGCCTTTCGCCAGCACGCCGGAGTAGACACGCACAAACGTCAGCTGGCCGACGAACGGATCGGTCATCAGTTTGAACGCCAGCGCCGAGAATTTTTCTTCATCGTCGGCGCGGCGCACCACGATATGGTCATCCTCGTCGTGGCCGGCCATCGGCGGTACGTCGAGCGGCGAGGGCATCAGTTCGATCACCGCGTCCAGCATGCGCTGCACGCCTTTATTACGAAACGCCGAGCCGCACAACATCGGCTGGATTTCGCCGGCGATGGTGCGCGCGCGCAGGCCGGCGGTAATTTCCGCCTCGCTCAGCGCTTCGCCGGCCAGGTATTTTTCCATCAGCGCTTCCGAGCCTTCGGCGGCGGCTTCCACCATTTTTTCCCGCCATTCGTCCGCCTCGGCCTGCAGCTCGGCAGGGATCGCCTCAAAGCGGAAGGTCATGCCCTGAGTCGCGTCGTCCCACAAAATGGCCTGCATGCGGATCAGATCCACCACGCCGCTGAAGTGGTCTTCAGCGCCGATCGGAATGACGATCGGCACCGGGTTGGCCTTCAGGCGGTCGATCATCATCTGCCGCACGCGGAAAAAGTTGGCGCCGACGCGGTCCATCTTGTTAACGAACGCCAGTCGCGGCACCTGATATTTATTGGCCTGCCGCCAGACGGTTTCCGACTGCGGCTGCACGCCGCCCACCGAGTCATAGACCATTACCGCGCCGTCGAGCACGCGCATGGAGCGCTCGACCTCAATGGTAAAATCGACGTGCCCGGGGGTGTCGATAATATTGATGCGGTGCTGCGGATAATTATGTTCCATACCGTTCCAAAAGCAGGTGGTCGCCGCCGAAGTGATGGTGATCCCGCGCTCCTGTTCCTGTGCCATCCAGTCCATCGTTGCCGCGCCGTCGTGAACTTCGCCCAACTTGTGACTGACCCCGGTGTAAAACAGAATCCGCTCGGTGGTGGTGGTTTTGCCGGCATCGATATGTGCCGAGATGCCGATATTGCGGTAACGTTCGATAGGGGTAGTGCGTGCCATAATTAACCTTGCTTAGCCGTGTGGCGTTTGACTCGGCGCCGCTGTGGGCGCCATATACCCGTTAATGATAAGGGCGCCCCAGCATGGGACGCTCATGCCGTACCCGGCGCTTGTCGCCGGGTGCTCATTAATCGTAGTTTACCCCGGTGATTTTATTAACCTATGGCTGCGATAGACGTAACTTTTCAATAGGTTGATTTTACTGTTATTACTTTTATTCCGGAAGCGACAGGATGAGGCAGGTAACACCCGCAGGCCTGAGAGCGCCGAGCGGCGCGTGGTGAGCGGTATAATCCAGTGTGGGTAAGAACACGCTCGGGCGTCGTTTTCCCGGCGATCGGCTGGAAAACGGCCGGTGTTAACCGGCCATAATTTAAT
Source organism: Serratia rubidaea (assembly GCA_901472405.1). Lineage (GTDB taxonomy): Bacteria > Pseudomonadota > Gammaproteobacteria > Enterobacterales > Enterobacteriaceae > Serratia_B > Serratia_B rubidaea. The sequence goes on from LR590463.1 coordinate 2,430,424, forward strand.
TTAACGGGGAAATTGTTTTTTTCAATCGCCGGGCTAACATGAAGATCAACTTGCAACACACTATTGATATAAGAATATTCAAAAAAAATGCAATTAATAGCGCTGCAAGGTCATATGGCTCTGGATATCCACCGATAATATCCGTTATATATATTGCAGTGTCCAATGACATGATATGACTCATATTTACTCTAATGAAATAGAGATATGGTAACCACGCACCCATGATCATCATTAATACGATGAAAACAGCTATCCTTGCCAGTATTAAAACTGTCTTTTTCATCCGTTTACCTTGCATTCTCCGTGGCTAATCACATCAATCATACCATATGCATGCAATCTCGTATTTCTGACGGAGACTGTCTTGGTTCTAAGCAACGCGGTACGAATTGCAGCAAAATCCGAGTGGTGTTTTAACGTAATGCAGCCAAGGGACAGAGTGCCCGGATGTAGTCTAAAGTTTCCTCGCCTAACCCCGTTTATCCATGTGTAATCGTCTATCGAACTATCGTCTCTGAATAGTCCGAACCAGTCATTTTTACTCGTTGGCACGTTATATAAGTTATTGTTTACCACGTCACTAAACCACGTCTTTATTGGCTCCCTGACGCCTCCAGAAGGGCGATCCACAATCCAGTATTTCCCGGCCGGGATTGGGCCGTTATCGGGGATGGCTCCGCACCCCGGCGCGTTACGGTAATTCCCGTTGCCGGAGAAGGCGAGAAACGTACCGATACCATAAAGCGTCAGCGGTGAATAATCCGCATCATTAACTATAAACTTTCCATATAGTGCCATGTTTTCTATCCGTGATTGATATAAAACCGCTGTTCCTGCGAATGGACAACATAAACCGCGGCATAATTTTTTTAATTAGCGGCTTGCAATTTTTATAGCAAAACAGGAGTTTGCTTGGATTTATTTAACCAAACACCGAAAGACAGCGACTGGCCCGGCGTCGGCGGCGGTTATTAAACATCCCCTAAACAAACGGCATATTTATCGGCAACATAAATCAATCCAACCTATAATCCCCGCGAAATAAAAGCGTAGCGGGGCGGTGGTTCCGCCATCAATAACCCCACTGCAGATTCCTGTTCCTGGCGATACGGAGGTTGAAACCCTTAATGCGACGACGTGAGGTCATTATCGAAAACACTTAAACCTGAGGAAATGAAAATGGGAAACATGACGGTATTTCTCGGCTTTCTGGGTGTGATCAGCACTCTTGGACTGCTGGCAGCCTATCTGAGCACCAAATGGGACGACTAAATGAATCTTAACGATCCACCCAGTCCGCTCCTCCCCGCAATCACGCTGCGTATTACGGGGAGGAGATTGTAACGACCTAACCTGGATGCTGTTGCACAGTGTGTCGCTATCATGATTATTTCAATTTTTGTTCTGCTGTATGCCATTCTGATGATCTCCGTCGGTATCAACGAGATCTACTTCACCTCTACCGGTGAATCCGCCTTCTTTATCAGCCTGCTGCTGACCTTCTTCGGCGCCTTGGTGCTGCTGGGCCTGATCTGGCGTTTTGCCGGCCGGCGCGGCGAAAAAAAACGCCCTAAAACCGCAGGATTGAGCGCCGCCGCGCGGCCGTGGTGACGGCGCGCAGGATTCCGATGTTCTGCCCATCATTAAGCAGCTATCATAATCTCGGTTTATTGTTATAGACGGAAGAGCCGGGGCTGTTCCGTCTGTTTTGTCTGTCTATCCATCATGTTGAGCATCGAGATTTATGATAAGGCCGTTACGGATCGTTCTGTTGATACTGGTGCTGTGCGGGCTGCCGCTGGCGTCATCCGGCGCCTTTGCCGCCGAAGGGGAGCAGCCTGCCGAACAGGCCGAGCTGAGCCAGCAGGATATTACCGCCGCGCTGAAAGACTATCAAAAAGACCTGGACGATATTAAGCAACAGGTTTCCAAGGCCACTACCGATAATCAGCTGAGCAAACTGCAGGAACGCACGCAGCAGCTGGCGGCCAACGCCGAACAGCTGCTGACCGACCTGCAACCGATGCAGGACAAGCTGAAAGGGCAGCTTGACGTGCTCGGCCCGCCGCCGGCGCCGGGCGCGCTGGCGGAAACCGCCGCGGTGGCGCAGCAGCGCAACAGCCTGAACAACAGCAAAAAGCTGCTGGATGATTCGGTGAAGCGTTCGCAGGCCATCCGCAGCAGCACCCATGAGCTGATGCAGCAGATCGGCGATTTACGCCGCGTGGCGTTTAAGACCCAGCTGGCGCTGAACTCCGGCAGCGTGCTCAGCCTGTCATTCTGGGCGCCGGCGATCGCGCCGCAGCCGCAGGACAGCCAGCGGCTGACGGAGTTTGCCGGCGAACTGCGCACCGTCTGGAACGCCAGCTGGCAGGAGCCGTGGCGCTACGGCACCGCCGGGCTGCTGCTGTTGGCCGGCGTTATCTGGTCGCTGGGGCGCTATTTCTCCGAGCAGATGCTCGCCTGGTTCAGCATCCGCTATCTGCCGGACGGCCGACTGCGCCGCAGCTTCAGCGCGCTCGGCACCTCGCTGATTACGCTGTGCACCACCGCGCTGGCGCTTAACCTGCTGTACCAGACGTTTTCCCGCGTTGCTGAGCTGTCGCCGATGCTGCAGGACTTTGCCGACGGCTTTACCCGGCTGGGGATTTTCTGCGCGCTGATCGCCGGTTTAGGGCGGGCGTTTTTATCCAACCGGCGTCCTTCCTGGCGGCTGGCGGCCATTGATGACACCATCGCCGCCGGCCTGGGCAACTTCTCGCCGCTGCTGGCGGCGCTGGTGCTGGCGTTCGGCACCGTCGAGCTGATTAACAACGTGATCGGCGCCAGCCTCAGCACCACCATTTTCGGCAATGGTCTGCTGGCCGCGCTGATGGCGCTGGTGCTGTTGGCGATACCGCTGCGCGCCCATCGCCTGCGTCAGCACAGCGAACGCCAGGGCGAACAGCTGGAAAAACGCTCGATGATCGGCGGACTGGCGCAAATCGCCACGCTGCTGGTGTCGCTGGCGGTGTTGCTAGCGCTGCTGATCGGCTATATCTCGTTTGCCCGCTTCCTGATTTACCAGGTGATCTGGACAACGCTGGTGCTGATGGCGTTCTACTTCCTGATTCAGTTTTCCACTGACCTCTGGAGCGCCATCTTCTCGCCGCATACCGCCAGCGGCCGTTCGCTGATGCGTTCGCTGGGCCTGAGTGAACGCCATCTGGAACAGTTGACCATCGTCTTTACCGCCGCCTTCAAATGCGGGCTGCTGCTGCTGATGATCGTGGCGCTGCTCAACGGCACCTTCGGCACCACCACGCCGAACTCGCTGCTGGAAAAAATTGTCGCCATTCTCAGCGGCGAAGGGCTGAAAAAGCTGCATATCGTGCCCGGCAATCTGATCAACGCGCTGATCTGCCTGCTGATCGGCGGCTATATTCTGCGCGCCAGCAGCCGCTGGCTGAATAACGAGCTGCTGCCGAAAACCATCAACGACGTCGGCATCCGCGCCTCGCTGGTGACGCTGTTCACCAACGTCGGCTATGTGCTGCTGATTCTGATCACGCTGGCCGCACTGGGCATCCAGTGGAATAACCTGGCCTGGATCGTCAGCGCGCTGTCGGTGGGTATCGGTTTCGGCCTGCAGGAGATTGTGAAGAACTTTATCTCCGGCCTGATTCTGCTGACCGAACGGCCGGTGAAAGTGGGGGATATGATCGGCATCGGCGGCGTGGAAGGGGACGTGCGGCGCATCAACGTGCGCGCCACTGAAATCCAGCTCAGCGACCGTTCCACCATGATCGTGCCGAACTCGCAGCTGATTTCGCAGAACGTGCGCAACGCCACCATGGGCAATGCGCAGGGGGGTGGTGACCATCGCCCTGACGTTCCCGACCGAAATAGACCCCGAGCAGGTGCGCAGCCTGCTGCTGACCGCCTACCAGGAATATGAGGCGATTCTGGAGTCGCCGGCCCCTTATGTGCGCTTCAGCCAGCTTGGCCCAGACGGCATTATCCTCAGCGTCACCGGCTATGTCGCCAGCCCGCGGATGGTCGGATCCACCAAAAGCGAGCTGCTGTTCAACATCCTCAAGCTGCTGCGTCAGGAGCAGGTGCATCTCTCCAGCCCGCAGGAGGTGGTGGTGATGAGACAGCGCCAGCAGCAGCTGGCGGCCGATGAAGAGGAACAGAACGGCTGATTCCCGCACCGGCGCTGCGTATGCCGCGCCGGACATAGAAAGAATCTATATCCCCGCGGATTAAATCAATTTCCCTTCCCCGGACGCCCGCTCTATGCTGAAAGGGCATGTCCATGCTTTCGGAGGGAGAGTTATGACGCTTTGCAATTTGGCCGACGTACTGCTGACGGCCTTCGGCGGCGCGCAGAACGTGCGCCGTCTGCGCTACTGCGCCAGCCGCATCCGCGTCTCGCTGAATGAGGACCGCGGCCTGAACCGTGACGGCATCGCCGGGCTGGAGGGCATCAAGGCCCTGCTGGAGGTGCCGGACGGGGAAAACGGCGTTGAGTATCAACTGGTGGTCGGCCCCGGCAACGCCCGTTCGCTGTATCAGGCGCTGAGCGAGGCCGCCGGCCGCGACTACTGAAGCTGCGGCCCCAGCCGTTCAATATGCTGGCGCATCAGCGCCAGCATCTGCTGTACGTGCGGCGCGTCCGCCTTTTCCCGCATCAGATACATCCCCACGGTACAGATATTGGATGATTCCATGTTCAGCGGCGCGATGCCGTAGCGGGCAAAGTAGCCGGCCATACAGCGGGGATAGGTCAGCATCACCGCGTCAGAATCATTGACCATATCAATGGCCGACATCATCGAGTTGGTGGACCAGATCACCCGCTCCGCCAGATGCTGGCGGTTGCGCGTCAGCTTCTTCTGCTGCATGTCCGCCACCATATGCTGATAGCGGGTCTCATCCGGCGTCAGTTCTACGCAGGGATAATCCAGCAGGTCGTCCGGCCGCACGGCGCGCCCCTGCAGCGGATGGTCGCGGCGGGCAAACAGCGTGTCCGAGGTGGCGAACAACGGCAGAAAAGTAATGCCGGCCTTCGGGTTCAGCCCCTGGATTTCATGGCCGATAAACAGATCGATATCTCCGCCCAGCAGCAGATCCATCAGCCGCAGATGGTTGCCCAGATCGATATGGATATTGACCGTGGCGTGCTGCTCGCGGTAGCGGTTAAAGCAGTCGCGCACAAACATATGCCACCAGGCGTGGCCGCTGCCCATGCGCAGGCTCTGCGCCTGCCGCGCCTTGATCGCCGCCATCTTCAGCAGGGTATTGTCATAGATACGCTGCATCATCTGCGCCTGTTCCAGCAGCAGCTCGCCGTACTGGGTGGTGGTTACGCCGGTGGAGGTGCGCTCCAGCAGCTGGACGCCCAGATTCTCCTCCAGTTTCTTCATGTTATGCGTCAGCGTCGGCTGGCTGAGGCAGAGTTTGTTTGCTGCATGACTCACATTTTTAAACATGGCGACTTCGATAAACTGGCGCAGAATTTTGTCCACGATCATGTTTTCCGCTGTTGATATAGATAGTTTCTATATCGTAGGTGTGAAAAACAATTTCCGCCAATGTCCCCCAGCCGATAGCGTGCTCCTATGCCGATTGATTCCGCACAGGGGACGCCATGAGAAAACTGTTGTTAAACCTGACCGCCTGCTCGCTGGCGCTGCTGCCGGCGCTGGCGCAGGCCGATACGCTGAGGATGGAGTGCGCACCCAGCAAAGAGGGGCGCGAGTTCTGCCGCTACGTTAAACAGCGCTTTGAAGCCCAGACCGGGCACACCCTGACGTTTATCGATTTACCCCGCGCCTCTGACGAGAAGCTGTCGCTGTTTCAGCAGTTGTTTGCCGCCAGAGACGCCAACGCCATCGATCTGTTCCAGGCCGATACGGTGTGGATCGGCGTGCTCAATAAACACCTGCTCGATCTGACGCCGTACGTCAGCGACATGCGGCAGGATTTCTTTCCCGCAGCCTGGCAGAACGACATGGTGAATGGCCGCGTCAAGGCGATCCCCGCCTATATGGATACCGGCGCACTCTACTACCGCAAGGACCTGCTGGAGAAATACGGCGAACAGCCGCCTAAAACCTGGGCCGAGCTGACGCGCATCGCCGCGCGCATTCAACAGGCGGAGCGCGCCAACGGGCATAAAGGGCTGTGGGGGCTGGTGTTCCAGGGCAAATCCTATGAAGGGCTGACCTGCAACGCGCTGGAGTGGGTGGCCTCGCAGGGCGGCGGCACCTTTATCGACGCCGACGGCAATATCACCGTCAATAACCCGCGCGCGGCGCAGGCGCTGGAAATGGCCGCCGGCTGGGTCGGCACCATCGCGCCGCCGGGCGTGCTGGGCTATATGGAGGAAGAAGGGCGCGCGCTGTTCCAGAACGGCGATGCGGTCTTTATGCGCAACTGGCTGTACGCCTATGTACTGACGCAGGACAAAAGCAGCGCGATACGCGGCAAGGTGGGGGTGATGCCGGTGCCGGGCGGCGCGACGGCCAGTCGGTCAGCACCCTGGGCGGCTGGCAGTGGGCGATCAGCAGCTACACCAAGAATCCGCAGGCGGCGGTGGCGCTGCTGAAGATTGTCAGCGACGCCGAATCGCAGAAAAAAGCGCAGGGGCTGCTGGGCTGGCGCCGTCGCGTCAGGCGCTGTATCAGGATCCGCAGGTGCTGGCGCAGGCGCCGTATCTGGCGACCTTCAGCGGCATTCTGGCCAAGGCCACGCCGCGGCCGGCGACCCAGACGCGGCGCAAATACGCCCAGGTCTCCAAGGCGATTTACAACACCTCGTTCAACGTATTGCGTCGCGACAGCGATGGGGCCGGCGCCGTGCAGACGCTGCAGGCGCGTCTGGAACGCATCCGCGCCCGGGGATGGCGCTAAGCGCCGCCGATTAACCATCAGGAGCCATATGCCATGAAACGCGATACGCACTCTGTGTCCTTGACGGTGGCCCATCCGCCGCTGGAGAAGCGCGCGCCAACGCGCCACAAACTGAACTATCAGCAAAAGCGCAGCCGCATCGCCTGGCTGCTGGTTGCGCCGGCGCTGCTGCTGTTGCTGGCGATCGCCGGCTGGCCGCTGCTGCGCACGCTGTTTTACAGCTTTACCGACGCCATGCTGGATACGCCGGACGAGTGGCGCTTTGTCGGCTTTGCCAACTATCTCGACCTGGCCGAGGAACGCAGCTACGGCGTGCTGGCCGACCCGCTGTGGTGGCAGGCGGTGGGTAATACCCTGCGCTTCAGTCTGCTGTCGGTCTCGCTGGAGCTGCTGTTCGGCATGCTGCTGGCGCTGCTGATGAACCAGAAGTTCCGCGGCCAGGGGCTGGTGCGCACCGCCATTCTGGTGCCGTGGGCCATCCCGACCATCGTCTCCGCCAAAATGTGGGGCTGGATGTTCCATGACCAGTACGGCGTGGTGAACGATCTGCTGCTGAAAACCGGCCTGATTGATACGCCGCTGGCCTGGGTGGCCGAACCGGGGCTGTCGATGTGGGCGGTGGTGATCGCCGACGTGTGGAAAACCACGCCGTTTATGGCGCTGATGCTGCTGGCGGCGCTGCAGCTGATCCCGGCGATCTGTACGAGGCGGCGCGGGTGGACGGCGCCAACGCCTGGCAGCGCTTCCGCCGCATTACGCTGCCGCTGATTATGCCGGCGATGATCGTGGCGCTGATTTTCCGGGTGATGGACGCTTTGCGGGTGTTCGACCTGATCTACGTGCTGACCTCCAACAGCGAAGCCACGGTGTCGGTCTCCGGCTATGCCCGCGACCAGATGGTCAGCTACCAGGAGATGGGGAGCGGCTCGGCCGCCTCGGTGCTGGTCTTTATGATGGTGGCCGGCATTGCCGCCTGCTTCCTGACGCTGTCCCGCCTGAACGATAAGGAGAAACGCGCATGAAACTGACGCGTCAACAACGGCAGTTCGGCCACCGCGCGATGATCTACGCCGGCGCGGCGCTGGCCAGCGTGATCTGCCTGTTTCCGTTCTATTACGCGCTGATTACCTCGCTGCGCGGCGGACAGGATCTGTTCCGCGTCGCCTATCTGCCGGATGCCTGGCACTGGGGCAACTATATTACCGCGCTGATGGAAAACGGCATCGCCCGCAGCCTGCTGAATTCGATTCTGGTGGCCGGCGTAACGGTGGGGCTGTGCCTGTTGGTGTCGATCACCGCGGCGTTCGCGCTGGCGCGCATCTCCTTCCGCGGCCGCAAATACCTGCTGTTCACCATTTTGTGCGTGTCGATGTTCCCGCAGGTGGCGGTGCTGTCCGGCATGTTCGAGCTGGTGCGCTTTCTCGGTCTGTATGACTCGCTGGGGGCGCTGGTGCTGTCTTACGCCACTTTCTCGCTGCCGTTCACCGTCTGGGTGCTGACCACCTTTATGAAGTCCATCCCGCAGGAGCTGGAAGAGGCGGCCATCGTCGACGGCGCCGGCACCTGGACCATCATCAGCCGCATCTTTGCGCCGATTATGGGGCCGTCGCTGGTGACCACCGGGCTGCTGGCGTTTATCGGCGCCTGGAATGAATTTATGTTCGCGCTGACGTTTGTCATCTCCAGCGGCAAACGCACCGTGCCGGTGGCCATCGGCATGCTGCAGGGCGCTTCGCAATTTGAACTGCCGTGGGGGCGATTATGGCCGCCTCGGTGATTGTCACGCTGCCGATTGTGGTGCTGGTGCTGATTTTCCAGCGCCGCATCGTCAGCGGCTTAACTAACGGTGCCGTAAAAGGCTGATATTTCGACTAACCCTGAGAGGAAAACGCAATGGCGACAAAAATCGTATTGGTGGGCGCGGGCAGCGCACAGTTCGGCTTCGGCACCCTGGGGGATATCTTCCAGAGCAAGACGCTGTACGGCAGTGAGATTGTGCTGCACGACATCAACCCCGCCTCGCTGGCGGTAACGGAAAAAACCGCGCGCGACTTCCTGGCGGCGCAGGATCTGCCGTTCAGCATCAGCGCCACCACCGACCGTAAAACCGCGCTGCAGGGCGCCGAGTTCGTGATTATCTCCATCGAGGTCGGCGACCGCTTCGCCCTGTGGGATCAGGACTGGCAGATCCCGCAGCAGTACGGCATCCAGCAGGTTTACGGCGAAAACGGCGGCCCGGGCGGGCTGTTCCACTCGCTGCGCATCATCCCGCCGATTCTGGCTATCTGCGCCGATGTCGCCGATATCTGTCCGGACGCCTGGGTGTTCAACTATTCCAACCCGATGAGCCGTATCTGCACCACGGTGCAGCGCAAGTTCCCCGAGCTGAACTTTGTCGGCATGTGCCACGAAATCGCCTCGCTGGAGCGTTATCTGCCGGAAATGCTCGGCACGCCGTTCAGCAACCTGCAGCTGCGCGCCGCCGGTCTGAACCACTTCAGCGTCCTGCTGGAGGCCAGCTATAAGGACAGCGGACGCGACGCCTATCCGGACGTGCGCGCCAAGGCGCCGGGCTATTTCGAGCGTCTGCCGGGCTACAGCGATATTCTCGCCTACACCCGCCAGCACGGCAAACTGGTGGAGACGGAGGGCAGCACCGAACGCGACGCGCTCGGCGGCAAAGACAGCCTCTATCCGTGGGCGGACCGCACGCTGTTCAAAGAGGTGCTGGAGAAGTTCCATCATCTGCCGATCACCGGCGACAGCCACTTCGGCGAGTATATCCGCTGGGCCTACGAGGTGAGCGACCACCGCGGCATTCTCGATTTCTACACCTTCTACCGCAACTACCTCGGCCACGTTGAGCCGCGCATCGAGCTGAAGCTGAAAGAGCGCGTGGTGCCGATTATGGAAGGCATGCTGACCGACGCCGGCTATGAAGAGGCGGCGGTGAATATTCCCAACCGCGGCTTTATCAAACAGCTGCCGGAGTTTATCGCGGTGGAAGTGCCGGCGATCGTCGACAAAAAGGGCATTCACGGCATCAAGGTGGAGATGCCGGCCGGCATCGGCGGGCTGCTCAGCAACCAGATTGCGGTGCACGACCTGACCGCCGAGGCGGTGATCAACGGCTCGCGCGATCTGGTGATCCAGGCGCTGCTGGTGGATTCGGTGAACGACAAGTGCCGCGCCATTCCGGAACTGGTGGATCTGATGATCTCCCGCCAGAGCCCGTGGCTGGACTATCTGAAATAAGCCGCTGCGGCGGGGCGCACGTCGCTCCGCCGCCATCGACGTCGCGAACAGGAGACCCTTATGGCGCAACTTACGCTGGAAAAACTGCAAAAACGCTACGGCAGCCACGCCGAGGTGATTAAATCGCTGGATCTGCAGATCAACAGCGGCGAATTCGTGGTGATCGTCGGCCCGTCCGGCTGCGGCAAATCGACCCTGCTGCGGATGATCGCCGGGCTGGAGGCGATCAGCGGCGGCGGCATGTATATCGACGGTAACTACGTTAACGACGACTCGCCGGCGGAACGCGGCATCGGCATGGTTTTCCAGTCTTACGCGCTCTATCCGCATATGACGGTGTATCAGAATATGGCCTTTGCGCTCGAGCTGGCGAAGGTCGGCAAAAGCGAAATTGACCGCCGGGTGCGCGACAGCGCGCGCGTGCTGCAGCTGGATCACCTGCTCGATCGTAAGCCCAAAGACCTGTCCGGCGGCCAGCGTCAGCGGGTGGCGATCGGCCGCGCCATCGTGCGCGAACCCAAACTGTTTCTGTTTGACGAGCCGCTGTCCAACCTGGACGCCTCGCTGCGCGTCCAGATGCGGATGGAGGTGGCCGCGCTGCATAAGCGCCTGCAGGCCACCATTATTTACGTCACCCACGATCAGGTGGAGGCGATGACGCTGGCCGACCGCATCGTGGTGCTGAACAAAGGGCATATCGAACAGGTCGGCACGCCGCTGGAGCTGTATGACCATCCCGCCAACGAGTTTGTCGCCCAGTTTATCGGTTCGCCGAAAATGAACCTGATCCCGGCGGTGCTCAAGCGCGCCGGCGAACGGCAGAGCGTGGTGGAGCTGGATAACGGCAAGCAGCTGGTGCTGCCGGTGGCGACGCCGCAGGCGGCGGAAGGGCAAAGCGTCAACCTCGGCATCCGCCCGGAGCATATTCAGGGCGGCCGGCTGGAGGAGTGCGAATATCAGGGGGAGGTGATGTTTGTCGAACATATGGGCAACGAGACCTACCTCTACCTGGACAACGGCAACGCCGGCGAACCCTGGGTGCTGCGTAATCCGCAGCGATCGCCGATTACGGCGGGCGAGACCGTCGGCGTGCGGCTGCCGGTGGAGTGCTGCTATCTGTTTGATCATTACGGCCGGGCGTTCCCGCGCCAGCTTCCCTCTGTGCAGGCGCACTAACCGAAGGAGCAGGCATGAAACAACGGTGGTGGAAAGAGGCGGTGGTGTACCAGATTTATCCGCGCAGCTTTATGGACAGCAACGGCGACGGCATCGGCGACCTGAACGGCGTGCGCGACAAACTGGACTATCTGCAGGAACTGGGGATTGACGTGATCTGGCTGTGCCCGATGTATCGCTCACCCAACGACGATAACGGCTACGATATCAGCGACTATCAGCAAATTATGGCGGAGTTCGGCACCATGGCCGACTTTGACGTGCTGCTGGCGCAGGTTCACGCGCGCGGCATGCGGCTGATTCTGGATCTGGTGGTCAACCACACCTCCGACGAACATCCGTGGTTTCTTGAGTCCCGGTCATCAAAAAACGACCCGAAACGCGACTGGTATATCTGGCGCGATGGCCGCGACGGCAAAGAGCCGAATAACTGGGAGAGCATCTTTAACGGCTCCGCCTGGCGCTACGATGCGCAGAGCGGGCAATATTTTCTGCATCTGTTCTCCGCCCGCCAGCCCGATCTGAACTGGGAGAACCCGCAGCTGCGCCAGGCGGTGTATGACATGATGCGTTGGTGGTTGGATAAGGGCATCGACGGTTTCCGCATCGACGCCATCTGCCATATGAAAAAAGAGCCGACGCTGGCGGATCTGCCTAATCCGCAGGGGTTGCCCTATGTGCCGTCGTTCGCCAGCCATTTGAACTATCCCGGCCTACTGGATTATGTGGATGAGATGTGCCGCCAAACCTTCCACCATTACGACATTATGACGGTGGGCGAGATGAACGGCGCCTCGGCCGAGCAGGGTGAAGACTGGGTGGGCGAGCAGCGGCAGCGGCTGAACATGATCTTTCAGTTCGAACACGTCAGACTCTGGGAGCAGCAGCCGGACGCCGGTCTCGATCTGGCCGGGCTTAAAGCTATTTTTACCCGCTGGCAGACCCTGCTGGACGGCAAGGGCTGGAATGCGCTGTACGTGGAAAACCACGATATTCCGCGCGTGGTGTCCAAATGGGGCGACGACCGGCGCTACTGGCGTGAAAGCGCCACGGCGATTGCGGCGATGTATTTTCTGATGCAGGGCACGCCCTATATCTATCAGGGGCAGGAGATCGGCATGACCAACGCGCCGTTTAACCACGTCGGCGATTTTAACGACGTGGCGGCGAAAAACCGTTATGCCGAACTGCGCCGACAGGGCAGAACAGAAGAAGATGCGATGGCCCTGCTGCGCCGCAGCGCGCGCGATAATGCGCGCACGCCGATGCAGTGGGACAGCGGCGAAAACGGCGGCTTTAGCCATGGCACGCCCTGGCTGCCGCTCAACCCGAACTACCGGCAGATCAACGTGGCGGCGCAGCGTCGGCAACCCGGCTCGGTCTTCCAGTTTTACCGGGCGCTGATCGCTCTGCGCAGGCAGTATCGCCAGCTGTTGGTGTACGGCCGCTATCAGCTGCTGCTGCCCGAGCATCCGCAGATCTACGCCTACGCCCGTCAGGCAGAGGCGCGGCAGATGCTGATCCTCTGCAACCTGAGCGCGCGCGACGCCGCATTCGCCGCCGACGCGCTGCCGCTGGACGGGGCGGTGCTGCAGCTGGGCAACTACCTCGATGTGACAGTGTCACATACGCTGCGCCCTTACGAGGCGCGGGTTTACCTGCTGGAGTAATCGCACCGCCGTGGATAGCGATACCGCCGCCGGGAAAACCTTCGGTTGACAAAGAATATGATCGTTTCCTATATTGGCGGTATGAATAATATCTCTCCAAGCCAGCGCGGCCGACCGCGCGAATTTGATACTGAACGCGCACTGCAGCAGGCGGTGCGACAGTTCAGCGTGTATGGCTACCACGGCACCTCCATCGCCGATCTGAACAGGGCGCTTAATCTCACCTCGGGCAGCATCTACAAAGCCTGGGGCGATAAGCGCGGGCTGTTCCTCGCCACGTTGGATTACTATATCGCGCAGCGTATTGAGAGCGTGCGGGCTGCCACCGACGCCGCCCGCAGCGGACGGGAGAAGGTGTACGCCTTTCTGGCCGCCTACGCCAAACTCAGCAGCGGCTCTGAAGGGCGTCAGGGCTGCCTGATCGTCGGCACCGCCGTTGAGCTGTCCGCCTATGATGACGAGATCGCCCGGCGGCTGGCCGCCCAACAGCAGCGCTGGGAAAGCCAGCTGAGCCGCCTGTTGGAAGAGGGGCAGCAAGACGGCAGCGTCGCCGCGTCGTGCGAGCCGGCCGTCACCGCCACGCTGCTGATCGCGCTGACGCGCGGCATGCGCGTGCTGGGTAAGACCGGCGCCAGTGAAGAATCTATGACGCGCATCATTCATAAAGCGATGTGCCTGCTCGATTAAAAATTTTTTACCCAAATAGGAAATGATTATTTCCATTTAAAGGAGGATACGATGTCTGACCATCACGACATGCCGGCGCACGTCGGCGCAGAGTTTTTTACCCGCACCGATTTTTGGGCCAGGTTTCACCACGGCGCCTGTACGGTGCGCGGCGTTAATCTGCACTACGTCGCCGGCGGCGAGGGCGAGCCGGTACTGCTGATCCCCGGCTGGCCGCAGAGCTGGTATGCCTGGCGCTACCTGATGGTGCAGCTGGCGGCGGCAGGACGCCGGGTCATCGCGTTAGATCCGCGCGGCATGGGCGAGAGCGATGCGCCGCGCGGCGACTATGATCTGCAAACCGTTGCGGCGGAAGTGCATGAGTTCGCCGTCGCCAGCGGCCTGCTGACGGACGGCCCGATTGATCTGGTCGGGCACGACGTCGGCAGCTGGATCGCCTACGCCTGCGCCAGCGACTGGCCGCAGGATTTCCGCAGCCTGACGGTGATGGATGCGCTTATCCCCGGCCTGTCGACGCCGCGCAACGATCTGGATGCCGCCGAGGCCAACCTGCGCAGCTGGCACTTTGCCTTTAACCGCCTGGACGATCTGCCGGAGATATTGATTAGCGGCAAAGAAAGCGCCTTTCTGACCTGGCTGTTCCGCGCCAAAACGCTGCGCGGCTGGACGATTGCGCCGGAGGATATTGCCGTATACGCCCGTCAGCTGGCGGCGCCCGGCGCGCTGGCCGCCGCTTCGGCCTATTATCAGGCGGCCTTTTCCCCGGCGGGCGTGGCCGCTAACCAGCGTCGGGCTGAGACGCGTCTGCAGCTGCCGGTGTTGGCGCTGGGCGCCGAGCGCGGCGTGGGCGACGGCATCGTTAAAGCAATGGCAGGGCTGGCGCACCGCGTCAGCGGCGGGGTGATTGCCGGAGCTGGACACTATCTGCCGGAAGAGGCGCCCGGCCGTATAGCGGATGAGCTAACGGCATTCTGGGCGACGTTATGAATGGTCTTTATCCGGCGCTGGCGCTTGCCGCCGGCGCGATGCTGCCGCTGCAGGCCGCGGTTAACGCCAGACTGGGTCGAGCGGTTGGCGGGCCGCTGTGGGCGGCGTCCATCTCCGCGTTGGCGGTGGCGCTGATTCTGGCGCTGTTGGCCCTGGCCGCCGGTAAACCCTGGCCGAAGCTGTCGCAGATGGCCGGCCTGCCGTATTGGGCTGCTGGGCGGCGTATGCGGTGCGGTTGTGCTGTCGGCCACCACCGCCGTCGCTCCGAAGATCGGCGCTGCCGGTATGATTGCGCTGGTGATGGTCGGACAGGTGGTGGTGGCGATGCTGCTGGACGGCACCGGCTGGTTGGCGATGACCGTTCAACCGCTCTCCGCACAGCGGCTGATTGCCGCGGCGCTGCTGGTTGCCGGCGCGCTGCTGATGGGGTGGAAGGCATAGTGCTTACTCTATATTATGGGCTGCGGTAGATTTGAACCACAACGCTATTTGGCGAAGTATATTTAATCAAGGTCACAACATCTTTGGACTGCGGAGTGCGCCAGCACTCTGCTTCAACGTCGCATCGCGACTGTGGTTGATAGCCCGCAGACGCTAGGTAACTGCGAATCTTGCTTGTATCCGTTGCGTTGTCGAATCTAACAGTAAAGACCTGCGCCTCCGGCCCGCTGACGTTACCAAACTCAAATCTGTAGTGCTCCGCGATACGCGGCATGTTTTTCAGCAGTTCAGGCGTGTAGAACGCATATTCCCGACTATCTTGCTGGGTATAGTATGCGCTACCGGCAAATTCCATTTTTATATAGGCCAGGCGAAGGCGAACATAGCGCCAATGGCAACAAGCACGATTGCCGATACCCTAACCCTTGCTCTGCTCATCCCTAAGAATCCTTCCTGTCCCTGTTCACTATGCCGCTGTGCATAATTCGCACAGCGGATACTACCTAATCTCCGTGCCGTTTCAATACGGGTTCGCCTATATCGACCGAAAAAACAGCGCCTTATTATCAGGCGCTGCGGGTGGAGGTCTTAATTCGTTGCCGGCGGGTTATCCGCCGCCGGCTGATAGGCCTGAATCGCCTCGGTCATCGGGCGGCAAAACCCCATTTCGCCGGCGGAATCGGCGCGCCATCCAGTGACATCACCATTTTGGCGTCGTCAGGGCCGTTATTGAGGCGGCAGGTCACCCCACAGCCGGCCGCCGGCATAAAGCCAAAACGCGGGTAATACTGCGGATGCCCAAGAACGGTGATGATTTTCTCGCCGGCGGCGCGCGCTGCCTCAATGCAGGTCAGCATGAGTGCGCTGCCGACGCCGGAACCCTGATGCGCCGGATGCACCGACAGCGGCGCCAACGTTACCGCCGGATGGGCGCGACGCTGGCGCGGGTGCAGACAACGTGGCCGATAACCGCACCATGGCGGTCTTTGGCAACCAGCGACAGCGCTGGGAGCCAACCTGGGTCTTGGCGCAGCTGATTCACCAATGCCGCTTCTTCGTGGGAGCCGAAAGCGTCAGCAATCACCTGCTGCACCTGGGGATATCCTGCGGGGTTTCTAAACTAATGGTTATGTTCATATCATTACCTGATAGATATTGCTGTCACGTCAATAAGCCTACCGGCGGAGCCGATCGCGCCGGTAGGCAATGGGGTTTTAACGATTGTCGAGCTGCGCGCGGACGTGCGCCAAGCCGGTGGTATTGATGCGGTACGGCTGGCCATTGACTGACTTAATCAGTCTCTTCGTCCGCAGTTTTTTGAATACCGTAAGCGTGCAGTCGCTCAGCAACAGTCCTTCACGACTGTAACATTCCACTGCAATTACGCGGCCGGAGGCGGCCCGGGTGTGGACGATGTGTCCGCCTTTGGCGAGGACGTGAAGCGTCCGCTGTTCCTGACGGGAGATATTCATGCTGTTAATTACCTGTAATCATCATATGCAAAAACGAACCGACACCGGGTGTCAGCGTAAAAAGTTTTAGCGTGGTGATAATCAGTCCCGTTTTCAGAGAAATGGGAAACCAATTATCAGATGATTACATGCTCCAGCATCAATGCCTCAGGGTGATATGGGAAAAGGAAACGTGGCGAATAATAACACAGGCCGGACGCTATTATCCAGTTTACCCGGCGGCAAAAAGGGGGCTACAATACGCAATATATGTATGGATAAACAGGTACTTGCTATGACGCTGACCCTGGATGGCGAAAAGATCGACCGCAACCGCTTTACCGGCGCAAAAACGGAAAATGCGACCTTTCACAACTGTGATTTTTCGGGGGCGGACCTGACCGGCAGCGAGTTTATCGGCTGCACCTTCTACGACCGCGACAGCCGGCTCGGGTGCAGCTTCAACCGCGCGCAGCTGAAGGACGCCAGCTTCCAAAGCTGTGACTTATCCATGGCGGACTTCAGAAACGTCAGCGCGTTAGGCATTGAAATCCGTGAATGCCGGGCGCAGGGCGCGGATTTTCGCGGCGCCAGCTTTATGAACATGATCACCGCACGCACCTGGTTTTGCAGCGCCTACATCACCAAGAGCAACCTGAGTTACGCCAACTTTTCGAAAGTGGTGCTGGAAAAGTGCGAGCTGTGGGAAAACCGCTGGCAGGGCGCGCAGGTGCTGGGGGCGAATTTCAGCGGCTCCGATCTGTCCGGCGGTGAATTTGACGCCTTCGACTGGCGCGCCGCCGATATCACCCATTGCGACCTGACCAACTCGCAGTTGGGCGAGCTGGACGTGCGCGGCGTTGACCTGCAAGGGGTGAAGCTGGACAGCGAGCAGGCGGCGCAGCTGATGGAGCGCCTGGGCATTCTGGTTATCGGCTAGCGCTGCCCGGCGGTCAGGACTCATCCATCAGGATACAGGCGTCGCCGTCGCCGCTCTGCTGGTAGCGGGCGTACAGGGCGGCCACATCAATATGGGCGAACTCCTCCGTCAGCGCATCCAGCAGGCTGCGGATGGCGGGCATCAGGCCGCGCCGCGACGGGAACAGGGCGTTCACCTCCGCCGGTTTCGGCTGCCAGGCCGGCAGCACCGTGCGCAGTTTGCCGCGCTTGAGATCCTTATACACCACAAAGGTCGGCAGCTGCACCACGCCGCGGCCTTCCAGCGCCGCGCGGCGCAGGGTGATCATATCGTCGGTCACCAGATTGGGGCTGTGGCGGATACGGCGTTCGGCGCCGTCGGGGCCGTGCAGCTGCCATTCGTGCGACTGATAGGCGGTGGTGACCGACAGGCTGGGGTAGCGGTCGAGCGCCGCCGGATCGCCGATGGCGCCGTACTTTTCCAGCAGCTGCGGGCTGGCGACCAGTTGATAAGTGCAGGGCGACAGCCGTTTGCTCGCCAATCCGCTGTCGGGCAGCGGCGGCACGTCGATACGCAGCGCCAGGTCAAAGCCTTCCCGCAGAATATCCACCTGGCGGTTGGTGCTCTCCAGATAGATCTCAACGTTCGGATAGCGCTTCATATAGCGCGCCAGCATGCCGGTCACCAGAAAATTCAGCAGCGCCGTCGGGCAGGCGATGCGGATGCCGCCTTTCGGTTCGGTCTGGCTCTGGTGCACGATCGCCTGCGCCGCCTCCGCCGCGGCGGTCAGCTCCATACAGTGGCGGTAGTAGGCGTGGCCCAGCTCGGTGACGGAGAACTGCCGGGTGGAGCGGTTGATCAGTTTGATCTCCAGCCGCTCTTCCAGCGCATTGATGCGTCTGCTTAACCGTGATTTGGGGATTCCCAGCGCGCGCCCGGCGGCGCTGAAGCCGCCGTGTTCGACCACGCGGGCAAAGTAATACATATCATCCAGGTTCTGCATCTTTACGTTCCAATATTGCAACAATGAATTCTAAAACTGGCATTTGTGGCCTGTGTGTACCAAGTTTAAGCTAAATGGTAACAGAGTTAACGTAAAACGGGATCATGGTATGTCAGTTGAAACGAACGGCACGGCGCTGCCGGCCAGTATGAAGCAAATCATTATCCGCGAGGCCGGCGGCCCTGAGGTATTACAGGCGGTCAGCGCGGAGCTGCCGCGTCCCGGCGCCGGTGAAGTGTTGGTGCGCGTCCGGGCGGCGGGGATTAACCGCCCTGATATTATGCAGCGGCAGGGATTATATCCGATGCCCGCCGGCGTGACGCCGATCCCCGGCCTGGAGATCGCCGGCGAGATCGTGGCGCGCGGAGAAGGGGCGACGCGTTTTGCCCTGGGCGCTAACGTCTGCGCGCTGACCGACGGCGGCGGCTATGCCGAGTACTGCGTGGTGCCGGAAACCCAACTGCTGCCGGTACCGCAGGTGTTCAGCATGGAGCAGGCGGCGGCGCTGCCGGAAACCTTCTTCACCGTCTGGGCCAACCTGCTGGCCGACCAGCGGGTGAAGCCGGGCGACAGCGTACTGATCCACGGCGGCACCAGCGGTATCGGCACCACGGCGCTGATGCTGTGCCGGGCGCTGGGCATCACCGCCTACGCCACCGCCGGCAGCGATGAGAAATGCGCCGCCATCGCCGAACTGGGCGGCATCGGCATCAACTACCGCAGCGAAGATTTTGTGGCGGCGATTGCCCGGCACACCAACGGCGTCGGCGTTGACGCGGTGCTGGATATTATGGGCGGCAGCTACTTTAACCAGAATATCGAGGTGCTGAAGAAGGACGGCCAGCTGATTATTATCGGTTTCCTCGGCGGCGTCGAGGCGGAAAAGGCCAACCTGATGAAGCTGGTGCTCAAGCGCGCGCGGGTGACCGGTTCCACCATGCGCGCCCGCAGCAAAGCGGAAAAAGCGCAGATTGCCCGTGAGCTGCAGCAGCACGTCTGGCCGCTGCTGGAAAGCGGCCAGTGCCGCCCGCCGCTGATCTACCAGACCTGGCCATTAGACGATGTGGCGCGCGCCCATCAGGAAATGGACAGCGGTAAACATATCGGCAAAATTGTGCTGACCGTCGGCTGACGCGACAGCGGCAGAGAAGGCATAAAAAAGCCCGCTTGATTACCAAGCGGGCTATCTCATCTTACGGGGCGGGATTATTTATCCAGCGCGTAGGCAATCACGTAATCGCCGCGATCCGGCGACTGACGTGCGCCGCCGGCGGAGATCAGGATGTACTGCTTGCCGGTTTCCGGTGAGATATAGCTCATCGGAGTGCCGCCGCTGCCGACCGGCAGGCGCGCTTTCCACACCTCTTTACCGGTGGACGAGTCAAAGGCGCGCAGGTAGTAATCCTGCGTACCGGCGATAAACACCAGGCCGCCCTGAGTGGCCAGCGTACCGCCCAGCGTCGGCATGCCGACCGGCATCTGCGCATGCATTTTGATGCCGAACGGGCCGGTGTCCTGCACGGTGCCGGCCGGTACCTGCCAGACCACTTTCTGGGTCTTCAGATCGATGGCGGACAGGGTGCCGAACGGCGGCTTCTGGCACGGAATGCCCAGTGGCGACATAAAGCGGTTTTTGTTTACCGCATACGGCGTGCCTTTCAGCGGCACCGCGCCCATACCGGTATTCACCGACTCACCGCCGTTGCTGGCCGGCGCGTTGGCGTCTTCCTGCTTCTGCGGAATCATCTGCACCCACAGGCCCAGACGCATATCGTTGGCGAAGATATAGTGGTTGTTCGGATCAACCGACAGGCCGCCCCAGTTCATGCCGCCGAGCGAGCCGGGGAAGCTGAGGGAGACGTCGGTGTCCGGTGCGGTAAACAGCCCGTCGTAGCGCATCGATTTAAAGCTGATGCGGCACATCAGCTGATCGAACGGCGTGGCGCCCCACATATCCGATTCGCTGAGCTTCTGCGCGCCAATCTGCGGCATGCCGACCGAGAACGGCTGGGTGGCGGAATACTGCTCGTTCGGGATATTGCGGGTGTTCACCGGCAGCTCTTTGACCTCGGTCAGCGGCTTGCCGGTATGGCGATCCAGCACGAAGATCTGGCCGGTTTTCGCACCAAACACCAGCGCCGGTTTGGTGCTACCGTCCTTCATCGGGAAGTCGATCAGGCTCGGCTGCATCGGGATATCGAAGTCCCACAGATCGTTATGCACGGTCTGGTAGACCCATTTCTCTTTGCCGGTGGTGGCGTCCAGCGCCAGGATGGACGCGCCATATTTGTGGTCCAGCTTGGTGCGGTTGGCGCCCCACAGGTCCACCGACGAGCTGCCCATCGGCAGGAACACGGTGTTCATCGCCGGGTCGTAGGACATCGGCGCCCAGGAGTTCGGGGTGCTGCGCACATAGTGCTGGCCCGGCTTCAACGCCGCATTCGGGTCGTCGTTGCCCGGGTCGAACGCCCAGCGCATGGCGCCGGTGATGACGTCAAAGCCGCGCAGTACGCCGCCGGGCATATCGGTCTGAACGTTATCCGCCACGCGGCCGCCCACCACCACGGTGGTGCCGGCCAGGGTCGGCGCGGAGGTCAGCTGATATTTCGGATCGGCGGCGTCGCCGAGGCCGGCTTTCAGATCGACGATGCCGTTCTGGCCAAAGTGCTGGCAGAACTCGCCGTTGTCGGCGTTAATCGCCACCAAGCGAGCATCGATGGTGTTCATCAGGATACGACGCTGGCAGCTGTCACCGGCCGCCAGCGCTACCGGCGCGGCAGGGGTGGAGCCGGGAACGCTCGGCTGCGGAATCGGCTTGTTAACGTCGAAATAGGCCAGGCCGCGGCAGCGGTTCCAGACCTGAGACTGGGCGTTGATTTCACGCTTCCAGATCTGTTTGCCGCTGTCGACGTCAACCGCAATCACGTTATTGTGCGGGGTGCAGAGGAAAATGCGGTTGCCGACCTGCAGCGGCGTCTGCTGATCTTCCGCGCCGTTGCCGTCCGGGCTAAGCGGGATGTCGCCGGTGTGGAAGGTCCAGGCCACTTTCAGATCTTTAACGTTGTCGCGGGTGATCTGGTCCAGCGCCACAAAACGGTCGCCGCCCGGCGTATTGCCGTAGTTGTCCCAGTCTTTCTGCTGTTTGGCTTTATCCACCGGCACCAGCGGCAGCTGCTCGCCGCTAAAGGCCACGGTCGGATGCGGCTGGAACATCTGCACAAAGGTCACGCCCATACCAACGGCCAACAGCGCCGACAGCAGATAGGAGAGTTTGCCCAGCGGCGCTTTACCTTCCGCCTTGCGCAGCGCCGGCCAGGTGAGAAACGCCAGCAGCATCAGGCCGGTCGGCACCATCAGGCGCGACACCAGCGGCCAGAAGTCGAAGCCGGCGTCAATCACCGACCAAATCAGGGTGCCGATAAACACCAGCAGGAACAGCACTACCGCCGACGAGCGGCGGCGGAACAGCTGGATGGCCGCCAACAGCGTCACCACGCCGGCGATCAGGAAGTACCAGCTGCCGCCCAGCGAGACCAGCTTGCCGCCGGCAATGGCGAAAAACAGCCCGGTGGCGGCGAGGACGATCCCCAATAACACGCACCATATTTTCATGCCCGGTCGGGCATTTATATCAGACATATCAGTGACTCTCCCGAATCATATTACCTATCGTCATGTGTTAACAAAGTGTAATCGCTGGCCGGCATTGCGCCACCGAAGCGGGGCATGGCGGGGCGATGAGACCGTTAAGACAGGCATTGTACCATTTGATTCGTTTTTTGTCGTTACAGATATGTGTCGTATAAAAATGATTAATGTGAAGATTTAGATCTGAGGCATGGCGTCGCGACGACGGACTACCGTTATAGGATGGCAGCGCTGTGTGTCTGGAATTTATCCAGGATGTCGCGACCTAAACGCTCATTCAGTCCGCAGTAAACAACCGGCGCTGTCCGTCAAGCAGCGCCGGCAAATCCAGCGCCGCCAGCGCGGCGGCGTCCGGCCGCTGTTCCAACACCTCGTCCCGCGTGCGCTGCCAATAATCGCCGGCGGCGGATTGCAGGCTCTGCGCCAGCGTCTGTTTCGCCTGCTGCAGCGCCGTTGCGTCCAGCGCGGCTAATTCCTGCCTCATCTGCTGTAAAAACTCATGGGTATAGTTGTGTAACTGCTCAAGACTGCAGCGCGGCGACTGTAAGGCAAACAGCATGCCGTCGCGATCGGCGCAGCGGTGATAGGCGCAGTGCGCCACGTAGCCGATATTCAGCTCGACGCGCAGCCGCTGGAAGAAGCGGGCGCATACAGCTGCGCCAGCAACCGCAGCGCCAGCCGCGCCGTCGGCGTGGCGTCCGCCAGCGGATAGAACAGCAGCAGCGTGCGGTCATCGGCGCGGTCGTCGCTAAGCCGCACCGGCGGCGCGGCGGCGATCGGCATGACATCCTGCGCGGTGACGATCGGCGCCGGAAAGGCGGAGAGCAGCTGACTGAGCTGCTGATGCAGCGCCGCATCGCCGGCAAACAGCGTCGCCTGCCAGCTCACCGCGTCGACCGGCGGCGCCAGCACCTCCGGCAATTGCGCCGCCAGACGGCGCACGGCGATTTCGCCCTGAGCGCGCAGCTGCGTACGCTGCCAGCTGAGCGCCGCCTCCTGCTTAAGTGCATCGTCAAGAGTGGTCAGGCGCTGATTGATCTGACTGAGCGCCCGGCACAGCAGCGGCGCGTCGCCGGACACTTGCAGCGTCCAGACGCCGTAACTCTGCGTGAAGCCGAGCGAACCGCCCTGATGGGTAATTTCTGCCGCCAGCGTGCGCAGCGCCGACGTCAGCAACGCGGCCTGTTCGGACGCCAGCGGCGTAGACGGCGCGGGGCGCAGCAGCAGCACCGGCGGATGATCGCCGTCGGCGCGCCAGCTCAGCGGCGCGCGTTCCGTAGGCAGCGCCAACGGCGTCGACGGGGCGTCGTGGCGCGGGTAGAAACGGTAATCCGGCGGCCGGCGCGCGCTGTGGGCGGCGACAAAAGGCGTCAGCGCCAGCGGCAACCCCTGCACCATTCGCGATTCGGCGGCCGTCTCGGCGCTGACCAACAGGCGGCGCAGGTTGCCGGCCGTCAGTTCGGCCAGACAGGCTGGCCACGGCGCATTTTCCGCCAGCGGCGGCAGGCCGAATGCCCGCGCCCGCAGCTGGTCAAGCGGCGTCAGTCGCATAAAGTCCTGATTGCCGCGCCGGGCGTAGTGTTCACGCTGCGCGGCGCTGAGCGACGGCAGCTGCTGCAGCCAGCCCAGCAGGGCGTTTTCAATGATTGCCGCCTCCGCCGCGCTGCCGCGGTTGACGCTGAAGATAAACGTCAGCAGCGCGCGATCGTCGGCGCAGGGGGTATGCTGCAGGCGGACGGCATCGCAGCAGGCGCTGCGGCGCAGGTGCGCCATCAGGCTGCCGGGCGCTTCGTCCTGCAGCAGCGCGTCCAGCAGGCGCAGCCCGTCACGGGCGGCGGCATCCGCCGCGTTAAGCGCAAAGGTGAAACGCAGCTGCGGCAGTCCCGGCAAATTCAGCCGACGATCGTCACGCGGGATCAGCCGTGGTGCCGCCGTGCTGTCGGCGACGACGCAGGACGGCAGCGGCTGCGTCAGCGTTTCCGCCAGCTGCCGCAGCTGCGCAAGCGGCAGCGGCGCCTGCAGCCACAGCGTCATATTCGCCGTGTGGTAATGGCGGCGGTGGAAATCACGCAGGGCGGCGCACAGCGCCGGCATATCGTCGCCAAACGCCCGGCGGTTGCCGACGGTAAAACGCCGCATGGCGGCAATGCCGTCAAACGCCTGCTGCTGCGCGGCCTCGCACAGCGTATCGGCGTCTTGGCACAGCAGCTGGTATTCGGCGTCGATCACCTCAACCTCCTGCGCCAGCGCCGGCAGGGCCAGCAGCGGGGCGGCCAGCATGTCGATCAGCCGCGCCAGGCCGTCGGCGAAGCGTTCGCCGTCAAGCTCAAAAAAGAAGTGGGTCGCGGTTTCGCGGGTGGTGGCGTTGAGGCGGCCGCCGTGGGCCGGCACCCAGCTCATCAGCCGCTGGTCGCCGTCAAAGGTGTGACTGCCGCGAAACAGCATATGCTCCAGCAGGTGCGCCAGCCCCGGCCAGTCCGACGGTTCGTGGTAACTGCCGGCGTCAATCTGCATCAACGCCGCCGCGCGCGGCGCGGCGGCATCGGCGAGCAGCTTAAGCCGCAGGCCGCTCGCGAGCCGCAGCGTGAGCGGGGGCTGGGACATGTTCAGGCCTGACCTTTAAAGATCAGCTGTGAGTTGGTACGGTTGCGGAACCGCAGCTGATCGATGCCGATCTGCGTCTGGTTCGCCGCCTCGCGCGCCGCCAGAATCGTGCCGTGGTGCGGTGACTTGGAACAGACCGGATCGGCATTGCTGGCGTCGCCGGTCAGCATAAACGCCTGGCAGCGGCAGCCGCCGTAGTCCTGCTCTTTTTCCGGGCAGGAGCGGCAAGGCTCCGGCATCCAGTCGTAGCCGCGGTAGCGGTTAAAGCCGAACGATTCATACCAGATATGCTCCAGGCTGTGCTCCAGCACCGACGGGAACTTCACCGGCAGCTGGCGGGCGCTGTGACAGGGTAACGCCATACCTTCCGGCGTCACGCTGAGGAAGATCGCGCCCCAGCCGCCCATACAGCCTTTCGGCCGCTCTTCGTAATAGTCCGGCGTGACGAAAAGCAGGTTGGCCAGGTTGCCGCTGTCGGCCATTTTCTCGCGGTAGCGCTGCACCACCTGTTCCGCATCGGCAATCTGCTCGCGGGTCGGCAGCAGGCCTTCTCGGTTCAGCTGCGCCCAGCCGTAAAACTGGCAGGTCGCCAGCTCCACGTCGTCGGCCTCCAGCTGGATCGCCAGCTCGATAATGCGGTCGATCTGGTCAATATTATGCCGGTGCAGCACAAAGTTGAGCACCATCGGGTAGCCCAGCGCCTTGACCGCTTTCGCCATCGCCAACTTCTGCTGGAAGGCCTTCGGGTTGCCGGCCAGCGCCGCGTTTAGCGTTTCATCGCTGGCCTGGAAGCTGATCTGGATATGGTCCAGACCGGCGTCGGCGAAGGTCTGCAGCTTTTTCTCCGTCAGCCCGATGCCGGAGGTGATCAGGTTGGTATAGAACCCCAGATCGCGCGCCGCGGCGATCAGCTCCGGCAGGTCTTTGCGCACCAGCGGCTCGCCGCCGGAGAAGCCCAGCTGCACGCTGCCCATCGCCCGCGCCTGGCGGAACACCTCAATCCACTGCTCGGTGGTCAGCTCCTGCTCCTGCGCGGCGAAGTCGAGCGGGTTGGAGCAGTAGGGGCACTGCAGCGGGCAGCGGTAGGTCAGCTCCGCCAGCAGCCACAGCGGCGGGTTGACCGACGGTTTTACAGCATGTTCAGTCACGGAAAATTACCCATTTTTGCTCATAGGCGCGCTGGAAAAAATCCAGTACGTCCTGCGCCAGCCCGTCGGCGCCGGGAAAGCGCGCGTTCAGCTGGTCGATAATGCCCTGCAGCGTCGACTTGCCGTCCACCAGTTGCAAAATGGCGGCGGCGCTGTCGTTCAGTTTAGCCATGCCTTCAGGGTACAGAATCACATGGCTCTGCTGCACCTCTTCCCACTGCAGGCGGTAGCCGCGGCGGAACATCGGGGTCTGTTCAGGATT
Source organism: Serratia rubidaea (assembly GCA_901472405.1). GTDB lineage: Bacteria > Pseudomonadota > Gammaproteobacteria > Enterobacterales > Enterobacteriaceae > Serratia_B > Serratia_B rubidaea. Next base: position 2,456,574 of record LR590463.1, read on the forward strand.
CAACGTCATTACACCAGCCTCTGGGTATGCCACGCCCGCGCATCGGTCACGGTGTGGTACGGCGCTCGGTTCAGGGAATAGGCCATGGTCATGGCGTCCAGCATGCTCCACAGAATATCCAGTTTAAACTGCAGGATCTCCAGCATACGCTGCTGCTTCTCGACGCTGTCGCAGTACTCTAGCGCCAGCGCCAGCCCGTGCTCCACGTCGCGGTTGGCCTGGCCGAGGCGGCTGCGGAAATAGTCGTAGCCTTCGGCTTCGATCCACTGATAGTGCTGCGGCCAGCTGTCGAGGCGCGCCTGATGGATCTGCGGCGCAAACAGTTCGGTCAGCGAGCTGCAGGCCGCTTCCTGCCAGCAGGCGCGGCGGGCGAAGTTGACGTAGGCGTCAACGGCGAAGCGTACGCCCGGCAGCACCAGCTCTTCGGACAGCAGGGTATCGCGCTGCAGGCCCACCGCTTCCCCCAGCCGCAGCCAGGCTTCGATGCCGCCTTCGCTGCCGCCGTAGCCGTCGTGGTCGAGGATGCGCTGCACCCATTTGCGCCGCACGTCCGGCTGCGGGCAGTTGGCCATAATCGCCGCGTCCTTGATCGGGATGCTGGTCTGATAGTAGAAGCGGTTGGCGACCCAGCCCTGGATCTGCTCGCGCGTCGCCTCGCCGTTGTGCATGGCGATATGGTACGGATGATGAATATGGTAATACGCGCCTTTCGCCCGCAGCGCCGCTTCAAATTCGGCCGGGGAAAGGGGGGGTTGCTGTGTCATGGCGTTAACCTACAGGTCGATGTTCATACCGTCCCAGCTCACTTCGATGCCGGCCTGCGTCAGGCTGTGACGCTCGGCGGAATCTTCGTCCAGGATCGGATTGGTATTATTAATATGGATCAGGATTTTGCGTTTTGCCGGCAGCGAGGCCAGCAGCGCCGCCAGACCCTGTTCTTCCGCCAGCGCCAAATGGCCCATGTCCTTGCCGGTGTTGCGGCCGACGCCGGTGTCCGCCAGCTCATTGTCGCGCCACAGCGTGCCGTCAATCAGCAGGCAGTCGGCGCGCTGCAGCCACGGCAGCAGGGCGTCGTCCGGCTCGCCCAGCCCCGGCGCATACAGCAGGCTGCTGCCGCGCGCGGTGTCTTCGACGAACAGCGCGACGTTATGGCCCGGCAGCGGACGGTGACGATACTGCGAATAGGGCGGCGCGTTGCTCAGCAGCGGGATGGCGGTAAAGCGGATGGTCGGGCAGACCGCGGTCTGGAAGCTCGCCAGCGGTTCGACCGGGTGGTGGATCAGCCCGCCGTTCCAGTGCGACAGCATGGTGAACAGCGGGAAGCCGTTGCTCAGGTCGTCGTGCACTTCGCGGGTGCACCAGACGTGGTGCGGGCAGCCTTCACGCAAATTGAGTAAACCCGCGCTGTGATCGATTTGGCTATCGGTCAGAATGATCGAACCGATGCCGGTGCCGCGCAGCACGTCGGGGTTATTCAATTCAGGCGAAGCCAGCAGCTGATGGCAGATATCGGGGGAGACGTTGCACAGCACCCAATTTTTACCGTCGTCGCTGATGGCGATGGAGGACTGGGTGCGGCGCGACGCCTTGATGGTGTTGTTACGCACGCCCTGACAATTCTTGCAGTTGCAGTTCCACTGGGGGAAACCGCCGCCTGCCGCAGAGCCGAGAACTTTAATCTGCATGTGTGGACCAGATAAGGGGAAAACCAAAGAGATGCCCGCACGGGGCGGGCATGACGGGCAATTAACGGTTGGAAATGTACAGCGTCACTTCCAGGCCCAGGCGCAGGTCGACGAATTCAGGTTTGGTCCAGGTGGTCATATGTCATACTCCTATTTTATTGTCGTGGGCAAAAAACGCCCATTAAGAAAACCGTTTACATCCGGCCGCTGCGATGTTGAATAAATGTGATGAACTTCGCAACCTTTAAAGGGTAAAAGTTTTTGGCTATGCGCGCCAGTTGACAGTTAGCGTTTTAAGCCAATTGTCCCAGCAGAGCTTGTCCAGCAGCGGCTGGTCAAACCCCGCCTGCGCCAGCGCCTCCATCAGCGCCGGCAGCCCGCTGACGTCCGCCAGCGGCTGCGGCACATTCACACCGTCAAAATCCGAGCCGAAGCCAACGTGATCTTCACCAAGTTTAGCGATTAAAAACTCAATATGTTTAACAATTTCGGTCAAATCGGTGTTGGCGCTGTCCCGTTTGCCGTCGGCGCGCAAAAAGGCGGTGCCGAAATTGACGCCGACCATGCCGCCGCTGCGGGCAATGGCGTCCAGCTGGGCGTCGGTGAGGTTGCGCGGCTGCGGGCAGAGCGCATGGGCGTTGGAGTGGGTTGCCACCAGCGGCGCGTCGCTGAGGGCGGCGGTGTCCCAGAAGGCCTTTTCGTTCATATGTGAGACGTCGATCATGATGCGCCGGCGGTTGCAGGCGGCGATCAGCGCCTTGCCGGCGGCGGTCAGGCCGGGGCCGCTGTCCGGCGATCCGGGAAACGCGCCGCGGATCCCTTCGCCGAAGGCGTTAGGCACGTTCCAGAACGGCCCTATGCTGCGTACGCCCAGCCGGTAGAAATGCTCCAGCTGCGACAGCTCCGCGTCCAGCGCGCCGGCGCCCTCAATATGCAGCACCGCGGCAATCTGCCCGCTGGCCCGGCACTGGCGGATATCGTCGGCCGTGCGGCAGATGCGCAGCGTTCCGGCGCCGCCTGTTCCAGCTGATACATGATGGCGATCTGCTGTTCGACGATGGTCAGCGGATCGAAATAGCTCTGCACCTGCGCTTCGCTCTGTCCGCGCTGCTGGGCGACATACGCCACGGGCGGGATAAACACCGCGAACAGCCCGCCGGCAAAGCCGCCGCGCCGCATGCGCGATAGTCGAGGTGGCCGCCTGGGACCTGTTGGTAAAAAAGCGCCGGCCGGATCGTCGGGATGTTCGAGCCACAGTTTGAGCAGCAGGTCGTTATGGCCGTCAAATACGGCGCGGGGCGGTAAGGGGGTCATCATGGTTTCACTATATCGGCAGGTGAATGTCTATGTTCCCCGATCTGCCGGGACAGGGCAACCGCCGCCGGTGCCAAACGGCGATTTGTGCGGCAGAGCGCAACGGCCATTGGCTCACCGGATCCTCAGATCCCCCAGAACATCAGGTTAATCGCATCCTTAATTTCCGTCTCCCACGGGCTGAGGTCGGCGACTTCATCGCCGGTTACCGAAGCCGGAACGCTGGCCATCTCCGTCGTCATCAGACGGTAGCTTTCATTGGCGATCTGTACTAGCGGATACAGTTCATACGGAACCTTGTCTGACAGCTGCCGGGCGCTGACCAGCGGGATAACCATCCGCCGGCCGGGCGTATCGATAATATCACTCTGGACATCCACAAACAGACTGTAGCGGCTCTCACGCTGGTAGGTGTAAACGCGGAACTGCATCTCACCAGTCCCGGTTTTCGTCAGCAAACGAGCCATTCATTTCAATAAAGCGGGCCACTTCGTCCATCCCCTCCCGATTTTCAGCACGCCAGCGTTCGGCACGCAGACGCCGGGCTTCATTCTGCATGGCCCTGTTGACCAATCCGGATATATTCACATCGGCCTCTTTAAGCACCCGGTAATTGTCGCTGTCGATCGTCACGGTAATACGCTGCTTCATCATGCACCTCTGTATACATACTCGCGGTATGCATACAAGCATACCTCGTTATGCTGAAAAAATCAGCAGCACAAGCTCAGGCTGTTTTCCGGCGCGCCCTGTGGAGATGAGACAGGGTTTCAGGAATGGCAGACAAAAAAATGGCCGCCCTGCGGGGCGGCCATCTGCGGTACTCACACGCGTCAGCGCGTCAGATTACTTGCTTTCGGTGCCGTCAGGCAGGGCGTAAGCGACGATGTAGTCGCCCAGCTTGGTGCCGAACGAGCCGTGGCCGCCTGCGGCGATCACTACATACTGCTTGCCGTTAACCTGATAGGTCATCGGCGTTGCCTGGCCGCCGGCCGGCAGACGCGCTTCCCACAGTTTATCGCCGTTGCTGACGTTAAACGCACGCAGGTAGTTATCCGCGGTCGCGCCGATAAAGAAGATATTGCCCGCGGTGGTCACCGGACCGCCCAGCATCGGCATACCCATTTTAAACGGCAGCGGGACCGGCGAGCTGTCGCGCACGGTGCCGATACGTTTCTTCCACACGATCTGGTTGGTTTTCAGATCGACCGCCGAGATGTAACCCCAGGCCGGCTGTTTGCACGGGAAGCCCAGCGGCGACAGGAACGGATTCAGCTCTACGCCGTACGGTACGCCGTACTGCGGCTGAATGCCGGACTCGGAGCCGCTGCCGCCTTTGGCGTTTTCATCCGGCTCGATCGGGTTGCCCGGACCGCGCGGAATCAGTTTGGAGACGAACGGCAGCGCCATCGGGTTGGCGATCGCCACCTGACGGTCGGTATCCACCGACAGGCCGCCCCATTCAAACATCCCCAGGTTGCCCGGGAACACCAGCGTGCCTTGCTCGGACGGCGGGGTGAAAATGCCTTCATAGCGCAGGCTGTGGAACATCACGCGGCACACCAGCTGATCGTAGATGGTGGCGCCCCAGGTGTCCGCACCGGTCAGTTTTTCCGCCGGACGGAAGGTCAGGGCGGAGAACGGCTGCGTCGGTGACAGACGGTCGCCTTTCGCCGGGCCCTGTGGCACCGGACGTTCCGGCGCCGGCACCACCAGCTCACCGTTGGTGCGGTTCAGCACAAAGATATCGCCGGTTTTGGTCGGTACGTAAATCACCGGCACTTTCTTGCCGTCTTTACCGGTGATATCCGCCAGCGTCGGCTGGGCTGGGATATCCATGTCCCACAGGTCGTGGTGCACGGTCTGGTGGAACCAGGCCAGTTTACCGGTGCTGGCGTGCAGCGCCAGCAGACCGGTGGCGTAGCGCTCCATTTCCGGCGTGCGGTCGCCGCCCAGATATCCGGAGTGGACACGCCCATCGGCAGGTAAACCATATCCAGCTTGGCGTCATAGGCCGCCGGCGCCCAGGAGTTCGGCGAGTTCGGCACGAAGTGGTGTTCGTCGGCCGGGATCTTGTTCGGATCGGCGCTGCCCGGGTCGAAGGCCCACAGCAGTTTGCCGCTGTTGACGTCAAAGCCGCGGATAACCCCGGAAGGTTCGCGGTTAGAGTAGTTATCGGTTACCGCACCGGCGATGACGATCACTTTGTCGGTGACCACCGGCGGCGAGGTCGGCTCATAGTGGCCCGGCGTCGCATGCGGCATGTTGCTTTGCAGGTTCAGCTCGCCGTTGTCGGCGAAGTCCGCGCAACGTTTGCCGGTTTCGGCATCCAGCGCAAACAGACGGCCGTCGTTCACCGGCATGATAATGCGGCGGGCGCACTGGGCTGCCGGCGTATGGTTGGCATCGGCCTGCGCCGCAGCCGGAGTTTCATGATAAGAAACGCCGCGGCAGGTGATGTGCTGGAAGGTTGAGTTGTATTTGAGCTGCGGATCGAACTGCCACTTCTCTTTACCGGTGGCGGCGTCCAGCGCAAACAGTTTCTGGTGCGCGGTGCACAGATACAGCGTGTCGCGGATTTTAATCGGCGTCACTTCGTTGGTGATCTCGCCCGGGTCATTCTCGGTTTTCAGATCGCCGGTGCGGAAGGTCCAGGCTTCTTTCAGCTGAGCAACGTTCTTGTCGTTGATCTGCTTCAGCGGCGAGTAGCGGGTGCCTTCCTGGGTGCGGCCGTAGGCCGGCCAGTCTGCGGCGTCAGCCTGCGCGGCCTGATCGACCACCGCCTGCGTCTGCGCCGGATCCAGCGTGCCGTGGATCTCCTGCGGGTCGTTGAACACCGCGTAGGCCAGCACCGCCACGGTCAGCACCAGCACCGCGCTCAGCGCGCCGTAGGCCAGTTTGCCGCCGGCAACCAGTTTGCGGTAAATGAACGGCAGCACCATCCACAGACCGAAGAAGAAGGTGACGTCGAGACGCGGCGTCAGCGCCCAGAAGTCAGGGCCGACTTCCCACAGCGCCCAAATCACCGTGCCCAGCAGGAACAGGGCGTACAGCAACAGGGCAGTAGCACGGCGACGGTACAACAGCCATGCGGTTATTAACATTACCACACCGGCGACGATGTAATAGAACGAGCCGCCCAGTTTGGTCAACCATATCCCGCCGACTAACAGATATACGCCGCTTAACGCAGCGAACAGCGCTGTTAATAGGATCAGGATGGATGAGGGGTGTTTTTTTTCCATAGAATTAACCACCGTGAATTAAAAAAGCTTCATTTTGAGAATAAGCCAAATCTCAAAAAGCATTCTGTTTTTTGTTTAACCGAGCCGAAAATAGCGATCGGCCGGTCGCTTTATTGACCCTGGAACCAATAAAGATGCGCAAGTATGAGACTTATTTCACAGATATGGTAGAGCTTTAATGGTAGGGCGCGCGTTTTTTCGCCGCCGCCATGCAGGCCGCGGATCGTCTGGAGCCAGCAATCATGCGGCCTGAGGCACTGCGGTGCGCCTGCTGAACAATTCATGCTTCGCTATCGCGGCGTAGCGCCGCATGGCGTATTTACCACCAAATAGCGCACGTTATTTATGGCTATTGCCGCGCCGGTGAAATATATCCTTAGTTTTTCTGCAACAATATATCCGTGCGCTCAGAGGATTCTAAAATCGATTACCCCTGTTTTTTTCGTTGTTTTCTTCTGCGTTTTTTTTATCCGCCTTGTCCGCGTCTTTCATCATCTTTACTAATCTATTACAGGCGCGGCTGTACGTTGGTCGTTATGCCTACCTTTGGATGCGTTTAGGAGACGGACATGAATATCCACCACAATACCTCGGGAAAATCGACGCTTGCCGTGGCGCTGTATGAACTGCTGAACCCGATTCCGCTCGGATTCTTTGTCGCCGCCTGGATTTTCGACATTATTTACCTCAAAACCTTTGTCCTGATGTGGACCCACGCCGCCAGCTGGCTGATCGCCTTCGGGCTGGTGATCGCCATTATTCCCCGGCTGATTAATCTGGGGCAGGTCTGGTTCAGCAAAAGCGCGCGCGAGCGCGGGGCCACGCTGCACTTCTGGCTGAATCTGCTGGCGATCGTGCTGGCGATCGTCAACGCCTTTATTCACAGCCGCGACGCCTATGCGGTGGTGCCGCTGGGCGTTACGCTCTCGACCCTGGTGGTGATCCTGCTGCTGTTGGGCAATGTGCAATTTGCGTTACGTCAACGCGCCGCTTAAGGAGAAGCCGACCATGAAAAAATTCAATACCGTCCTGACCGCCGCCATCCTCAGCGCACTGCTGGCCGGGTGCGATAATGGCGCGCAGCTGGATCCGCAGAAACAGATTGGCCCGGACCCGGAGCTGCCGCAGGCGAAAAACTTCCTGATGCCGCCGATGCAGGTGCCGGAAGGCGCCGCCTGGCGGCAGGGTGAGCAGCCGAAGGTGGCGGAAGGGCTGAAGATTGAGAAAATCGCCGATGGCCTGATGCATCCGCGCCAGGTTTACGTGCTGCCGAACAACGATATTCTGGTGGCCGAATCCAACGCGCCGGCCAAGCCCACCACGCGGCCGAAGCAGCTGATTATGGGCATCGTGCAGAAAGCCTCCGGCAAAGGCGGCGCGGGCGGCAACCGCATTACGCTGCTGCGCAACGTTAACGGCCAGTGGCAAAAACATACCTTTATCGAAAACCTGCGCTCGCCGTTCGGCATCCAGTTGATCGGCAACACGCTGTGGGTGGCCAATGCCGACAGCCTGGTGAAGTTCCCTTACCAGGAGGGACAGACCGAGATCCGCGAACCGGGGGTTGAAGTGACCGAACTGCCGGGCGGGCCGCTGAATCACCACTGGACCAAAGCGCTGCTCGCCAGCCCGGACGGCAGCAAGCTGTATGTCGGGGTCGGTTCCAACAGCAACATCACGGAAAACGGCATCGGCGCCGAGTATCGGCGCGCGGCGGTGCTGGAGGTTGACGCCGCCAGCGGCGCCAGCCGTATCTATGCCGCCGGCCTGCGTAATCCGACCGGGCTGCAGTGGGAGCCGCAGAGCGGCAAACTGTGGGCTATCGTCAACGAGCGCGATGAGATCGGCTCCGATCTGGTGCCGGACTATATGACCTCGGTGCAGGAAAACGGCTTCTACGGCTGGCCGTACAGCTACTTCGGCCAGCATGTCGATCCGCGCGCGCAGCCGCCGCGGCCGGATCTGGTGGAGAAGGCGATCAAGCCGGACTATGCGCTCAGTTCGCACGTTGCGCCGCTGGGGCTGCTGTTCTACACCGGCGACAATATGCCGCAGTACCGCGGCGGGGCGTTTGTCAGCGAGCACGGCAGCTGGAACCGCACGCCGCTCAACGGCTATCAGGTGGTGTGGGTGAAGTTTTGAAAACGGCAAACCGGTCGGCCAGCCGCAGCCGGTGGTCACCGGCTTCCTGACCGACGACCAGAAGCAGGTGCGCGGCCTGCCGGTCGGCCTGGCGATGGATAAGCAGGGCGGCGTGGTGATTGCCGATGACGCCGGCGACAGCGTCTGGCGCGTCAGCGCCGCCCGCTAACCCGGCCAAACTGCGAGCGCCGTCCGGCAGCATCAGCCGGACGGCGTTTTTTTATCCTCAGCCGTCGCTGGACAGGGCTGAAAGACGCAGACGCTTGCGGCGCTGATGGCGATACAGGTGATCCATAATCTCGGCGCGGGATTCGATGGCCGGCGGCGAGCCTTCCAGCGGCTGACAGGCGCTCTCTTTGCTCATCCGCACCGCAATCAGCCCCACCAGGGCGCCGAACATCAGGTAGCCGGCCGGCGCCAGCGGGTTGCCGGTGACGTTGACCAGCCAGGCGCTGAGCAGCGGCGCGGTGCCGCCGAACAGTGAGGTGGAGAGGTTATAGGCGATCGCCAGCCCGCCGTAGCGCACCGCAGTGGGGAACAGCGCCGGCAGCGTGGAGGCCACGGTGCTGAGAAAACAGGTCAACAGCAATCCCATCACCAGCATGCCGATAAAGGTCAGCGCCAGGTTCTGGCTGCCCAGCGCGTAAAAGCAGGGCAGCGTCAGCAGCAGAAAGCCGACGCAGCCGATGGTCCACAGCGGCTTGCGGCCGATTTTATCGGACAGCGCCCCCATAAACGGCAGCACCACCATCATGCACAGCATCGCCGCCACTACGATGGTCAGCCCCGCCAGTTCGCTCAGCCCCAGCACCACGTTCAGGTAGCCGGGCATCCAGGTCAGCAGCATGTAATCGGCCAGATTCAGGATAAACACCATGCCGATGCACAGCAGGAAAGCGCGCAGATGATGGGTGACGATCTCCTGCCACTGCTGGCGCATCCCCGGCGGCGGCGCGCTGTTTTCCATATGCTTGGCGAAGGCCGGGGTCTCTTCCAGCCGCAGGCGCAGCCAGACGCCGATCAGCCCCAGCGGACCGCCGATCAGAAACGGCACCCGCCAGCCCCATTCGCGCATCGCCTCATTGCCCAGCAGCAGGGTCATGGTGGTGACCAGCGCGGCGGAGAAGATCAGTCCCAGCAGGGTGCCGACCTCCAGCCAGCTGCCCAGCCGGCCGCGCTTTCTGTCCGGGGCGTATTCGGCGATAAAGGTGGCCGCGCCGCCGTATTCGCCGCCGGTGGAGAAGCCCTGTACGCCGCGCGCCATGATCAGCAGCACTGGCGCCCACAGGCCGATGCTGGCGTAGCTCGGGATAAGCCCGATGGCGAAGGTGCCGAGCGCCATCATAATCATGGTCAGCGCCAGCACCCGTTTGCGGCCGATGCGGTCGCCGAGCGGGCCGAAGAACATGCCGCCGAGCGGGCGGATCAGAAAGGCGACGGCAAAAGCGGCATAGGTGGAGAGCAGTTGGGCGCCGGGGCTGATCTCAGGAAAGAACACCATCCCCAGGGTCACGGCCAGATAGCCGTAGATGCCGAAGTCGAACCACTCCATGGCGTTGCCCAGCGAGGCCGCCGCCACGGCGCGTTTCACCAGGGATTTGTCGATGATGGTGACATCGGGTACCGCGTCTGCGTGATTTTGTGGTGCAGGTGTTGTGTTGCTATTCATTATTTTTCTCCATGATTAATCTGGAGAGCGGGGCGGCGGGAACGAAGCGCCGCCCACGGCATTACCCATATTCCCTGCGTTTATACCTCTATGTCGCCTTCGCGGCGCAGGCTCTGCAGCGGCGCGACGGACTTCACGTTTTTGGTGACGATATAGGTAAAATAGCGTTCGATGCCCAGGTCAGAATCCAGCCAGCTGTCAATCAGACGCTGATACTCGTCGATAGACAGCGTTTCGAATTTGGCCCAGTAATCCACGCCGCCGCCCACTGCCACACATTCGGTCAGTTCTGGCGTATTGAGCACGCGTTTTTCAAAACGGGCAAAGCTCTCTGCGTTATGTTGGTTAAGCTCGATCGACACCCAGATCGGCAGGCGCTTCATCAGCACCCGGGCGTTGAGCCTGGCGTAATACCCTTCGATCAGTCCGGCCTGCTCCAGACGTTTTACCCGCTCCCAGCAGGGGCTGACGGACAGGTTTATCGACTCCGCCAGCCGCGACTTGGTAATGCGGCCGTCTTTGCTCAGAATGTCGAGGATCTTCAGGTCATAGCGATCGAGTTTCATACGGTGATTACATCCTTAATGGCGACCGGCGCGCCGGGGCCGTTTATCGCTATGGCGATACGATCTCCCGGGCAATAACGGCCAGTGTGTCTCCCATCGCAACCTGCGCCGGAAAGCGCCGCGCCAGCAGAATACCGTCGCGCTGCGCCCGGTATTCCACGGGCGGCTGGCCGCTGCGGGAGGGATCATAAACGCGGGCCAGCCGTTCACCCGCGCTTACGCGCTGGCCCAGTGGACAGAGAAACTCCAGAATGCCGCAGTGCTCGCTTTGTACATAACAGGATGCATCAGGCATATCAAGCAGCTGCGTTTCTCCCTCCCAGGGCTGCGGCGCCTGCGTCAGCACGCCGTGATGGGCCAGAAAATTGCGCACGCCGCGCTCCGCCAGCTGCTGACGCTGCGGCGTGGTGGTGCCGCCGCCGCCCAGCTCGGTGGTGACAAAGCCTTTGCCCTGGCTTTCCACCACCGTGTCGTACAGCTGGCTGGCGTCCAGTTCATACATCATCACGGTAAGCGGCGCGCCGAAGGCCTGCGCGGCGGCCAGGTTGTCGGCCTGCTGGCGCTCATCGTCCAGCGCATGCAGCGCGGCGAAGGGCATAATCTCCAGCGTGCGGCCGCCGGAGTGCAGATCCAGCGCCACGTCGCACATCGGCACCAGCACCCGGGTAAAGTAGTCGGCAATCTGCGCGGTGACGCCGCCGTCCGGCGCGCCGGGGAAGCTGCGGTTAAGATTGCCGCCGTCGATGGGAGAGGTGCGCGTGCCGGCCTGCACCGCCGGCGCGTTCATCATCGGCACGATGATCACCCGCCCCTGAACCTCCTCGGCCTGCAGCGTGTTCGCCAGCTTCAGCAGGGCGATAATGCCTTCGTACTCATCGCCGTGGTTGCCGGCGGTCAGCAGCGCCGTCGGCCCCGGCGCGCCGTTGATCACCGTCACCGGGATCATCACCGCGCCCCAGGCGGAGTTATCGTGGGACCAGGGCAGCTTCAGGAAGCCGTGCTGCACGCCGGGCTGGCCGAAATCCACCCCGGCATACACGGGGCTGGGTTTTTCATGACTCATGCTGTTGGCTCCTTATTTAACAAACAGACGTCGTGGATAGTCGCACAGCACTTCAGCGCCCTGTGCGGTGATAACGATGCTCTCGGTGATTTCCAGCCCCCAGTCGTCCATCCACAGGCCGGGCATAAAGTGGAAGGTCATGCCGGGCTGCAGCGGCGTGTCGTCGCTGGCGCGCAGGCTCATGGTGCGCTCGCCCCAGTCCGGCGGGTAGCTGATGCCGATCGGGTAGCCGCAGCGCGCGCCGCCGCGATCGATGCCGGCGCGGCGCATGGCGCTCTCCAGCGCCCGGGCGACGTCGCCGCAGCTGTTGCCGGGACGGGCGGCGGCCAGCCCCAGCTCAATGCCGGACAGCAGCGCTTCTTCGCCGCGCAGGAAGTGGTCCGGCGCGTCGCCGAGGAAAATGGTGCGCGACAGCGGCGCGTGATAGTGGCGGTAGCAGCCGGCGATTTCAAAGAAGGTGCCTTCACCCTGACGGAACGGCCGGTCATCCCAGGTGAGATGCGGAGCGGCGGCGTCGGCGCCGCCCGGCAGCAGCGGTACGATCGCCGCATAGTCGCCGCCGAAGCGCACGCCGCTGTCGTCCACCCAGCCCTCGATGGCGCAGCGCTGGATCTCCGCCACCAACATGTTTTTCGGCAGCCCCGGTTCCACCATCTGGTAGATGCGCTCATGCATCTTGCCGACGATGCGCGCGGCGATGCGCATATATTCCAGCTCGCGCGGCGATTTGACCGCCCGGCACCAGTTCACCAGCGCCGTGGCGTCGATAAACGCCTGCTGCGGGCAGTCCAGCTGCAGGCTGAGAAATGCCTTGGCGGAGAAGTAGTAATTATCCATTTCCACGCCGATGCGCGCCTGACGCCAGCCGAACATCGGCAGCACCTCCCGGGCCAGCCAGCGCATCGGGTGTTCGTCAGGATTCTGCACCAGCCGTTCCGGGTAGCCGATAATCCGTTCGTCATCCATCCAGCAGGTGCGCAGCGCGCCGTTGCTGTCCTGCAGGCGGCCGAACCACACCGGATCGTCCTCCAGCCCCAGCAGCACGCACTGATGTACGTAAAATGACCAACCGTCATAACCGGTCAGCCAGGCCATATTGGAAGGGTCGCTGACCACCAACAGCTCGATGCCTTGCTGCGCCATCGCGGCGCGGGTTTTGGCGATCCGCTGGTCGTACTCTTCGCGTGTGAAGGGCAAAGTTTTCGTCAACATGCTGTTTTATCACTTATCGCAAGCGTGGAAGCCCTGGCCGGCTGAGGAGAGGCCGGCCTGTTTACCCTGTACCCAGGGCGCGGGGTTACTGCGACTGCTCTAACTGCGCCAGGGCAAAAGCGGCGATGGCGCTGTCCTGCACCCCGGTGCCGGTCAGGCAGCACAGGGTGATCTCTTGCGTCGTCAGGCGCAGCGGCGTACCGCCGGCGACTAACGCGCCCAATTCATGCACCGTGAAGGGCGGCTGCCGCCCCTGAAATACCTTCAGCTCGCCGTTGCGCTCACTCTGGCTGCGCAGGTCGCAGACCACGTGGTCTGCGTGCAGCAGGGCGCTGATATCCACCTCCCGTTTCTCCGGGCTGTCGGATCCATGGCGGTGACGTGTACGCCGGGCGTCAGGTGCTCGGCAAACAGCAGCGGCTCACGGGAGGGCGTGGTGGTGACGATAATGTCCGCGCCGGCGCAGGCGGCGCCGATCTGCGGGTATCCCGCCGCCTGCAGCCCGTCCTCCGCCAGCTCGCGGGCCAGCCGCTGCGCCGCCTCCGGACGCCGCGCCCAGACCGACACCCGCTCGACCGGGAACAGCAGCCGCAGGGCGGCCAGCTGCAGCCGCGCCTGTTCGCCGGCGCCGATCAGCGTGACGCGGCGGCTCTCCCGCCGGGCGAGGTACCTGGCCGCCAGCGCGCCGGCCAGCGCGGTGCGGATGGCGGTGAGGTAGCCCTCATCCAGCAGCAGCGCCCGCGGAATGCCGGTTTCGGCGCTCAGCACCACCATCAGCCCGTTAAGACTGGGCAGCCCGCGCCGGGGGTTATCAAAAAAGCCGGGGCTGATTTTGATGGCGAAACTGTCGCTGCCGCGGATCCAGGCGGTCTTCACGTCCACTTCGCCGTTGACCTCCGGCAGCGCCATCGAGAGGATCGGCGGCTGCACCACGTTGCCCATGCCGAGGGCGCGAAACCCCGCCTCGACCGCCGCCAGTGCGTCGGCGTCAAGCCGCACCGCGGCGCTAATCTGCTGTCGGTTATAGATCTGCATCCTGTGCCTGCTCCTGTCTGGCCCGGTCGAAGGTTTCCAGCGCGACGTTGTTGCCGCTCAGCACCAGCGCCACCTCCTTGCCTGCGATCGGGATCCGGTGGTGTTCAATCGCCGCCAGCCCGACGGCGGCGGCCCCTTCCAGCAACATCTTTTCCTGTTCCAGCAGGGTGACCATCGCCCGGGCGATGGCCGCCTCCGGCACCTGGTAGTGGCTGTCCATCGTCGCGCGCACCAGCGCCAGGGTGTGGCGGTTATCCAGCCCGATGCCGCCGCCCAGCGAGTCGGCCAGGCTCGGCGTCTCCGCCACGCTGACCGGTTTGCCCGCCTGCAGGCTATGCCACATCGCGGCCCCGGCGCTGAGGCTGACGCCGACCACCTCGGTGCGCGGGCTGAGCTGCTTCATCACCAGACCGATGCCGCCCAGCAGGCCGCCGCCGGACAGGCCCGCCAGCACCATATCGAGCTGCGGCCGCGCCTCGAGGATCTCCAGCGCCAGCGTACCCTGACCGGCGATAATCAGCGGGTGGTCGAAGGGCGGGATCGCCACCTGGCCGCGGCTCTGCACCCGTTCATGCACCGTCTCAAACGCTTCGTCCTGGCTGTCGCCGCAGCGGCAGACCTCCGCGCCCAGCGCCTCGATGGCCGCCACCTTATTGGCCGGCACCAGTGAGGAGAGACAGACGGTGGCCGGAATGCCCAGCTCGCGGGCGGCCCAGGCCACCGCCCGGCCGTGATTGCCGGTGGAGGCGGTAATCACGCCGCTCTGCAGCCGCTGCGGCCCGTACTGCTCCAGCAGGGCGGCGATCATGTTGCTGGCGCCGCGCAGCTTAAAGGCGCCGGTGGGCTGCAGGTTCTCCAGCTTGAGCCAGACCCGCGCGCGATAGCGCTGCGACAGATAGGGCGAATAGCGCAGCGGCGTGTGGTCCGCCTGGCCGCGGATGCGTCGCCGCGCCTGCCAGACATCCGCCAGCGTCACGCCGCCCGGAAGTTCAGGGTTCATCGTCACTCCTTCCGTCAGCGCAGCTGGCCGGAGGCGGCAAGCTGGTCGGCCATCCGGTTCACCGCCCGCAGCGCGCGATCGACCAGTTCATCCACCTCGGCGCGGTTTATCACCAGCGGCGGCGCGAAGCCGAGAATATCCCCCTGCGGCATGGCGCGGGCGATCAGCCCGTTGTCCAGCGCCGCCGCCGATACGCGCGGCCCGACCTTCAGCGCCGGGTCAAACGGCCGGCAGCGCTGTTTATCCACGGAGAATTCGATCGCCGCCATCAGCCCCACGCCGCGCACCTCGCCGACCAGCGGGTGGTCGGCAAAGCTGTCGCGCAGGCGCTGCTGGAAGTAGGCGCCGGTGTCGGCGGCGTTCTGCACCAGATTCTCCCGCTCGATAATCTGCAGGTTGGCCAGCGCCGCCGCCGCTCCCAGCGGGTGACCGGAGTAGGTCCAGCCGTGGCCGATCGGGCCGTATTCGCAGGTGCCCTGTTCCAGCACGCGCCACACCTTGTCGCCGACGATCACCCCGGACAGCGGCTGATAGGCGCTGGTCAGCCCCTTGGCGATGGTGATCAGATCCGGCCGCATCCCGTAGGTATGGGAGCCGAACTCGCGGCCGGTACGGCCGAAACCGCAGACCACCTCATCGGCAATCAGCAGGATGTCGTACTTGTCCAACACCGCCTGAATCGCCGGCCAGTAACCCTCCGGCGGCGGCACGATGCCGCCGGTGCCCAGCACCGGTTCGCCGATAAACGCCGCCACGCTGTCCGGGCCGGTCGCCAGGATCAGCGCCTCCAGCCGTTCGGCGCAGTGGCGTGAGAACGCCTGCTCGCTGATGCCCGCCAGTTCCGGCGCCCGCTGGTAGTAGTAGGGCGCATCGGTATGCAGTATGCCGTCAATCGGCAGGTCGAAATGGTCGTGAAACGACGCCAGGCCGGTCAGGGAGCCGGCGGCGATGCTGGAGCCGTGATAGCCGCGCTGGCGCGAGATGATTTTCTTTTTCTGCGGCCGGCCGAGGATATTGTTGTAGTAGCGCACCAGCTTGATCTGGGTTTCGTTGGCGTCGGAGCCGGACATGCCGTAATAGACTTTGGACATGTTCATCCCGGCCTTGGCGATGATTTTTTCCGACAGCTCAATCAACGGTTCGTTGGTATGGCCGACATAGGTGTGGTAGTACGCCAGCTCTTTGGCCTGACGATAGATGGCCTCGGCCATCTCCTCACGGCCGTAGCCGATATTGACGCAGTACAGACCGGCAAAGCCGTCGATAAACTGATTGCCGTCGGCGTCGCGCACCATAATGCCGCTGCCGCCGGTCATCACCCGGCCCGGCAGCTCGCCGTGCGCGTAGTCGCGCAGATGGGTGGAGGCGTGAAACGTCACCTGACGGTCGCGGGAAATCAAATCGTTGCGCTGTTCCATGATCATTCTCCTGTCACTGAGGGCTGAGTGGGTTCGCCTGACAATCCGCCAAGGCAGAAGTAGCGGGTAGTGAGATATTCATCGATGCCGGTGCGGCCGCCTTCGCGCCCCAGGCCGGACTGCTTGATGCCGCCGAAGGGCACGGTGACGCCGGTCATTTTGACGCTGTTCACCGCCACCATGCCGTACTCCAGCTCGCGGATGTAGCGCCACACCCGGCGCTGGTCGTGGGTCCACAGGTAGGCGGCCAGCCCGTATTCGCTGGCGTTGGCCAGCGCGATCGCCTGATCATCGTGCTGCCAGGCGGCCACGGCGGCGATGGGCGCGAAGCTCTCCTCCTGCCAGACCCGCATCGCCGGCGTCACGCCGATTAGCAAGGTGGGCATAAAGTAGTTATCGCCGGGCGCCTGACGCTGATCGCCGTGGATCAGGCGCGCGCCGCGGGACAGGGCGTCATCCACCAGAGCCTGCGCCTTGTCGACCGCCTGACGGTGGATCAACGGGCCGATATCGCTGTCCGGGCTGTCGCCGGGGCCGACCTTCAGCGCCCGCAGCCGTGCGGTGAACGCCTCAATAAACGCCTCGTGAATCTGCTGATGCACCATAATGCGGTTGGCGGCCAGACAGTCCTGACCGCTGGTCTGGAAACGAGCGTCGATCGCCGCCGCTGCGGCTTCGTCGATATTCACATCCGGCGCCACCACGAACGGCGCGTTGCCGCCCAGCTCCAGCGACACGCGCTTCACGCTGCCGGCGCACTGTGCCAGCAGCAGCTTGCCCACCCGGGTGGAGCCGGTAAACGACAGGGCGCGCACGCGCGGTTCTTCACACAATTGAGCGCAGACCGCCTGCGGGTCGCCGGTGATAACGTTAAACACGCCGCTCGGCAGCCCGGCGCGTTCCGCCAGTTCGGCCAGCGCCAGCGCGGAAAAGGGCGTTTCATTGGCGGGTTTCACCAGCACGCTGCAGCCGGCGGCCAGCGCCGCGGCCGCCTTGCGGGTGATCATCGCCAGCGGGAAGTTCCAGGGGGTAATGAGCGCGCAGACGCCTACCGGCTCTTTCAACGTGCCCGGCAGGGTGCCGTCGATATGCACGGCAAGCGTTTCGCCGTTGATCCGCACCGCCTCTTCGGCAAACCAGCGGATAAAGCCGGCGGCGTAGTCCACTTCGCCTTCGGCCTCGCGGCGCGGTTTGCCCTGCTCATAAACCAGCAGGGTGGCCAGATCGTCGCGGTGCGCCAACAGCTGCTGATACCAGGCCATCAGCAGCGCCGCACGCCGGTCGGCGCGCACCTGACGCCAGCGGGCGAATGCCTGCTCGGCGGCATCCACCGCCCGGTCGATCTGCGCCGGCTCCAGCAGCGGGATATAGCCCAGCAGGCTGTTATCGGCCGGGTTATGCACCGGCCATTCAGCGCCGGATTCACTGTGGCACCACTCGCCGTTAATCCAGGCGAAATGACGAAACAGACGGGGATCCTCTAACTTCATCTGCGTTCTCCTTAGCGCCGGACAACAGCGGCGCCGGTCTGCTCCCCGGTAAATAGTCAGCGGGGGAAAGGCACATGGGATGCTTTGAAGATAAGAGAAAGCGTGAGAAAATAATTTCTGTTTCAGCGTGGTAATTATTGGTTTTTTTCTGTTGTGATTGCAATGGACGCTAAATCAGCCTGATTCAATAGGGCCAAGGAAATAATTATGGCCGCATAGGTTTTATTTATTTCTTTGGCGGACGGAATGCTGGTAAATCCCGCCGACGGTGGGATGATTGGCTGAATCAATGGCATAATCCGCTGGTTAAAAAGATGTTTCCACCACAAAGGCTTTTACGTAATTAGTTGATTTTAAATGACTGAAACTCAATGGCAACACGTGGGGGATAATCAGTGCTACCCGCAGCCGGCCAATAAAGAACCCGAAGTTGTTTTTCGTGATATCGCTCATGGTTTTAAACTGATATGACCAGTTAATTAACAATGATGCAGTTCACAGAAATGCCGCCAATTGTGCGCTGCGTCAAAATTAATAACATTTCCTGCTGCAACTGGCGTCAGGCAATAATCTTTATCTCACGCTGAATTAATAATAAGAAATAGGTATGACGCGTATTTCATTTGTCGACAACAATCGGCCCGCCAATTAAGGCGGGCCGCAAGATAAACGTTATTGATCCCAGCGGGCGCGCTGCATATCGATAACAAAACGGTATTTTACATCGCCCTGCAGCATGCGGCTGAACGCCGTTTCCACCTCATCGGCCGCAATCAGCTCTACGTCGGCGGTGATATTGTGGCGGCCGCAGAAATCGAGCATCGCCTGCGTTTCCGCAATGCTGCCGATGGAGGTGCCGGTAATGCTCAGGCGGCGGAACACCATCGGCGTGACGTCCGTCGGCGGGTGCGGACTGTCTGGAATGCCGACCAGCACCAGATGGCCGTTGGTTTTCAGGCAGGCCAGGTAGGGATCGAGCTGGTGCGGCGCAGCCACGCAGTCGAGGATGATGTCCAGCGAGTGCTGTTGGGCGGCCATCTGCCCGGCATCTTTAGACACCACCACCTGGCTGGCGCCCAGACGCCGTGCATCGGCGCCTTTTTCCGGCGAGGTGGTGAACAGCGTGACTTCCGCCCCCAGCGCGCTGGCCAGTTTCACCGCCATATGTCCCAGGCCGCCGAGGCCGATCACGCCGACCCTGGCGCCCGGCTGCAGCTTCAGATGCTGCAACGGCGACCAGACGGTCACGCCGGCGCACAGCAGCGGCGCTACCGCGTGCAACGGCAGGTTTTGCGGCACCGAGACCACAAAATGCTGGTCCACCACGATTTGCTCGGCGTAGCCGCCGGTGGTCAGCCTGCCGGTGTATCTGTCGGTGCCGTTATAGGTCGGCACAAAGCCGCTTTCACAGTACTGCTCTTCCTGCTGGCGGCAGAAGTGGCAGTCGCCGCAGGAGTCCACCATCACGCCGACGCCCACCAGGTCGCCCGGCTGAAAACGGGTTACCGCCGCGCCGGTGGCCCGCACCCGGCCGACAATCTCATGGCCCGGCACCAGCGGGTAGTTGCTGACGCCCCATTCGTTACGCGCCATATGCAAATCGGAATGGCACACCCCGCAGTACAGAATCTCAATGCTGACGTCTTGCGGCTGCACATCACGCAGCGCGATCTGGACGGGAGCCAACGGGCGGTCGGCGTGGCTGGCCGCGATAGCGTTAATTTTCATCGTGTCACCTTCAGTTATCTGGTCTGCCCGCAGCCGTAGAGGCTACAGCGCTAGGGCGGCAGACTATAGACAAAAGGTTTCCTTTATTGATAGTAGTCACCATTTGGTAACCATGAAGTTCAGGAGTGTGACATGCCGGATTGGATCGATGGGAAAGTCTATTTTTATGCCGACTCGGCGCCGCGCCGGCTGATGTCGCTGTTTGCCGTCAAGTGGAGCACTATGGTGCTGCATGCGCTGTGGCATTGGCCGCAGCCGGGCGCACGCACCGGCGAGCTGCAGCGCAGCCTGCAGGGGATCTCCAAGAAGATGCTGTTCCAGACGCTGCGTGAGCTGGAGCTGCGCGGGCTGATTGCCCGTAAGGTGTATCAGGTGGTGCCGCCGAAGGTGGAATACTCGCTGACCCCGCTGGGGCGCACGCTGGCGCAGCCGATTGAGCAGATGTATCAGTGGGGGTTGGATAACCAGGCGGCGCTGGATGAAATGGAGCAGAATCTGGCGCGCAATGCGCAGCACGATGAGAAGTGAGGCCATAAAAAAAGCCGGCAACCCGCAGGTTACCGGCTTAGCCGTGACGGCGGAGCGGTTAGGCGTTCGCCAGGCCCTGCGCGGCGCTGTCCACCAGGTCCAGCAGACGCTTGACGTCGTCCAGCGTGACCGTCGGGTTCAGCAGCGTCAGCTTCAGGCAGGTGACGCCGTTAAACTCGGTCACGCCGACGTTGGCCTGGCCGGATTCCAGCAGGTTATCGCCGATGCGCTGGTTCAGCAACGCCACCGCGGCGTCGTCCGTCTGCTGCGCCGGGCGCGAGCGGAACAGCACGCTGGCCAGCTGCGGCTGCATCACCAGTTCCAGCGTCGGCTGCGCGCTGACGTATTCCGCCACCTGCTGCGACAGGGTAATGCCGTGATCGATAATCTCGGCATACTGCTTCTGTCCCAGCGCTTCCAGCCCCATCCACAGTTTCAACGCGTCAAAACGGCGGGTGGTCTGCAGCGATTTGGACACCAGGTTCGGCACGCCCTGCGCTTCGTCGAACTCGGAGTTCAGATAGGCCGCCTGATAGCGCATCAGCTCATAGTGACGCGCCTCTTTCAGCAGGAACGCACCGCAGCTGATGGTCTGGAAGAACTGCTTGTGGAAGTCCAGGGTGATGGAGTCCACCAGTTCAATACCGTCCAGATAGTGGCGGTACTGCTCAGACAGCAGCAGCGCGCCGCCCCAGGCGGCATCGACGTGCAGCCAGATCTGGTGCTGCGCCGCAATCTGCGCGATATCGCGCCAGCGGGTCGATCGCCCGGCGTCGGTGGTGCCGGCGGTAGCGACAATCGCCATAATCTGTTCGCCGTTGGCGTGCGCCTGCGCCACTTTTTCCGCCAGATCGTTCAGATCCATGCGCGCGTACTCGTCGGTCTTCACCTGCGTGACGCACTGATAGCCGAAGCCCAGCAGCGCCATGTTCTTCTGCACCGAGAAGTGGGCATTGGCAGAGCAGAACACCTTGATTTTACGCAGGTCGCCGATCAGGCCGTCCTGCTGCACAGAATGTCCCTGGCGGGCGAAGAAGGCGTCGCGCGCCAGCATCAGCCCCATCAGGTTGCTCTGGGTGCCGCCGCTGGTGAACACGCCGGCGTCGCCGGCCTGGTAACCCACGCGCTCGCGCAGCCACTCGATCAGCTTCATCTCGATGATGGTGGCAGACGGCTCTGGTCCCAGGAGTCCATGCTCTGGTTGGTGGCGTTAATCAGCACCTCGGCGGCCTGGCTGACGACCAGGCTCGGGCAGTGCAGGTGCGCCACGCACTGCGGATGGTGCACCGCCAGGCTGTCCTGCAGGAAGTATTCCACCGCACGTTCAATCGCCGCCTGGTTGCCCAGGCCCTGCGGATTGAAGTCCAGCTGAATGCGTTCGCGCAGTTCGGCCACGGTTTTACCCTGATACATTTCAGGCTGCTGCAGCCACTGCGCCACCGCCTCGCTGCTCTGGGCGATCGCCTGCTGGTAGGCTTCAATGCTCTGCGTTGAACCGGCCAGAATCGGGTTTGGTTTGGACATGACGTTCAACTCCACTCAGACAGGCTTGACGCCCGCGCTCAACAGAGCATTTTCAAATTTATCCAGGAACACGCCCAGCTCTTCATTGCTGATCAGCAGGGAAGGCAACAGACGCAGCACGCTACCGTGACGGCCGCCGCGCTCCAGAATCAGGCCGCCTTCAAAGCATTTTTTCTGCAGCAGCGCGGACAGCTCGCCGTCGGCAGGGTAGCTGCCCATGTGATCCGGCGCTTCGTGCGGCTTGACGATCTCGATGCCGAGCATCAGACCCAGGCCGCGCACCGTGGCCGATAACCGGGTAACGCTGCTGCAGTTCAGCCAGTTTGCCTTTCAGCCATTCGCCCTGTGCGGCGACTTTATCGGCAATGTTGTTTTCCTGCAGGTACTTCAGCGTGGTCAGGCCGGTGGCCATTGCCAGCTGGTTGCCGCGGAAGGTGCCGGTGTGGTGGCCAGGCTCCCAGGCGTCGAACTGCTTCTTGATGCCCAGCACCGCCAGCGGCAGACCGCCGCCGACCGCTTTCGACATCACGATGATGTCCGGCTCGATACCGGCGTGCTCGAAGGCGAAGAATTTACCGGTACGGGCAAAGCCAGCCTGCACTTCGTCGACGATCAGCAGAATGCCGTGCTCCTGCGTCACCTTACGGATGCGCTGGCAGCCATTCGACCGGGGCAGGGTTGACGCCGCCTTCACCCTGAACGGCTTCCAGGATCACCGCTGCCGGTTTGCGTACGCCGCTTTCGACATCGTTAATCAGGTTTTCGAAGTAGTAGCTCAGCGCCTTGACGCCGGCTTCGCCGCCGATACCCAGCGGGCAGCGGTATTCATGCGGGTAAGGCATAAACTGCACTTCCGGCATCATGCCGTTGATGGCTTCTTTCGGCGACAGGTTGCCGGTGACCGACAGCGCGCCGTGGGTCATACCGTGGTAACCGCCGGAGAAGCTGATCACGGCGCTGCGGCCAGTGTGCTTCTTCGCCAGTTTCAGCGCGGCTTCCACCGCGTCAGCGCCGGACGGGCCGCAGAACTGCAGGCAGTACTCTTTCCCCTGGCCCGGCAGTAAAGAGAGCAGGTGGGCGGAGAAACCGTCTTTTAACGGCGTGGTCAGATCGAGCGTATGTAACGGCAAGCCGCTGGTAATGACATTTTGGATGCTCTGCAGGACATCAGGATGATTATGACCCAGCGCCAACGTACCGGCGCCGGCCAGGCAATCCAGATATTGTTTGTTTTCAACATCGGTCAGCCAGACACCCTGAGCCTTCGCAATCGCTAATGGCAATTTACGAGGGTAACTCCTAACGTTTGATTCAAATTCGGCCTGTCTGGCCAAATAGGCTTCGTTGTTTCCATTAAATGAATCGGCACCTAAAGTATCAATACGGACTTTATCCGTCATCATATCACTCCTACAACCAGGGTTATTGGCAACCCCTGATTGAATAAATTGAATTAACAAATGATTTGCTCTACCTAAAAGCGCGCCCAATATATTGTTTTTTTAACCTGTGGCTCAATCATTTATTTTGTTTAATTTTGTTTAGATTTTCCCTATATGAATCAATATGTTGTTGATTTAATGGCCGGAAGTGGGCGCCATAACAGAATCGCGACGGGTTTAACAAGAGGGCGGGCTGTTACTTTTTTGCAACATACTGTCTTGTAAAGGAATTTTTATCATTATGTAGAAGAAGAAGATGCCTGCGACGACGGTGGCAAACGCTAAGCGATTATTTATAAACCACATTTATTTTATCGCTAGCCGTTTCCAGGATAAATAATAAGGGTTTTTACGGCGGGATAACCTGCGTGCGCATAGAGCAAAAAGTTATTAATTAACCGCCGGCTAAACCAGCAAAAGGCATATCGAACGCCGTCATTGCCGCACAGACAGAAAGCTCTGAATTTTTTACCGGCGCCGTTTGTTAACCGTTACTCATCTAATAATTGGTTCACCGAAGCAAGTTTGCGCGTTCCCGGGGCCTGGCCTACAGTAATCTGGCGTCACGAAACTGTCATATTCCTTGCCCGACTTTGCTGTTATTCATTACTTCAACACCATGCGGATTTTTGTAGGTGGCGGGGCAGTTATTAACCCCGCCGTATCAAGGTCAGCCTTCATTGCCTGAAGGCTGGAACGTTCGCATAAGGAAAGTACCCGATGAGTAACCACACCAAGACCCTGTCATTATGTGCTCTGCTGGCGTTAACCTGTTCCTTGTCCGCGCAGGCTGAGGAAGCCAAGCAACAAGCGGGGCAGGAAGCCCAACAAAGCATCGGCCCGAAACATGGCGCTACGCTGATCCCCAAAGCGCGTCAGGTGGTCTGCGAGAATGACGGCGGTTATAACTACCCCGACGACGGCTCTAAAATTCCGAACGCCGCCTGCCGCGCCGCCTTCCTGTTTAAACAGGACAGCATCCCGATCTGGGAGCGTCGACAGATGTTCACCGAATGGCCGGCCTACTCACAAAACCTGGAAGGCACCGGCTCGCCAGCGGATAAAGTGCCTGACGGGCATCTGTGCTCCGCCGGGATCGCCAAGTTTGAAGGCATCGACCAGCCGCATAAAGATTGGCAGGTGTCCAGCGTCACGGTTAAAGACGGCAAGGCGACGCTGTACTATGACGCCACCAAGATCCATGAGCCCAGCAAGTGGGATATTTATATCGCCAAAAAAGAGTTTGACCCAACCACGCAGAAGCTGAGCTGGGACGCATTGGAACCGCTGAAGGTCACCGAGGTGATTGTTCCGCCGGGTACTGACGGTGGCGTTTATCAGATCGAGGTGGAAATTCCGCAAGATCGGGTAAACAGTCAACATACCTTGCTGTATGTACAGTGGGAGCGCATCGATCCGGCGCGGGAAACCTTCTTCAGCTGTAGCGACGTCAGCTTTACCGCCACGCCAACCAAAGCGAAACTGACCAACGGTTAATGCCGCTTGCTGATGCCGGGTGCCATCGCCCGGCATCGTGTTCCACCTATTTGCGTCATCACCCAACACGCCGATCCGATTGACATCAATATGCAACTTTATATTATATAAATATGTATATTGAATGATATTGCGGTGCACCTGACAATGACTCCGATAAATCAACAACAAATGCGCGCTGCCGCCGCCAGGACGGCAGAGATCCTCAAATCCATCGCCAATGAAGATCGCCTGCTGCTGCTGTGCCATCTCAGCCAGGGCGAGGCGTCGGTAGGGGAAATGGAAACCGCGCTGGGCATTACCCAACCTACGCTGTCGCAACAGCTGGGCGTCCTGCGGCGTAAACAGCTGGTGGCTACCCGCCGCGCCGGCAAACAGATTTTCTATCGTATCGCCTCGCCGGATGTGCTGGTGCTGCTGACGACGCTGTATCAGCTGTATTGCCCGGCAGCGAATGAAGAGGAGAAGCATCATGACGATTGATATCGCGCACTTTACGCCGCTGCAGAGCTTTTTCGGCGGCCTGCTGATCGGCGGCGCCGTCTGGATGCTGTTGCTGTTTTGCGGCCGCGTCGCCGGTATCAGCGGCATCATGGGCAGCCTATTGACGCGGGCAACCAGGGATAAAGGCTGGCGGCTGGCCTTTTTGATCGGCATGGTCCTGTCACCGCTGCTGTACCGACTGGCCGCGCCGCTGCCGGAGATTGAGATTGCGGCTTCGTGGCCGCGGCTGATCGTTGCCGGGCTGTTGGTGGGCATCGGCACGCGCTACGCCTCCGGCTGTACCAGCGGGCACGGGGTGTGCGGGTTGGCGAGGCTGTCGCGGCGTTCGCTGGCGGCCACTGCGACATTTATCGTGACGGCGATGATCACCGTCTGGATGATAGGAGCCTGATATGCACATTGTCTTCTCACTGCTTGCCGGTCTGCTGTTCGGTCTGGGCCTGATCGTCAGCGGACTGGCCAACCCGCAAAAAGTCCTCGCTTTTCTGGACGTCACCCGCGTTTGGGATCCATCGCTGGCTCTGGTGATGGGCGGGGCGATCGGCGTCAGCTTTTTCGCCTTCCGCATGGCGCAACGGCGTCATCGGCCGCGCTATGGCGAGAAAATGGTGCTGCCCGTCGCCACGCAGATTGATAAACGGCTGATCGGCGGGGCGGCGCTGTTCGGCATCGGTTGGGGCCTGGCGGGGATCTGCCCGGGGCCGGGGCTGGTGCTGCTGGGCGCGGGGGCAGTCAAAGGGCTGGTTTTCGTGCTGGCGATGGTGGCCGGCATGCTGATTTACCAGCGGCTGGAGCAACGTTTGTCCTGAACGTAACGGACGCTGACGCCGGCAGGCGCATTTTGCACTACTATGACAGCAGGCCACCATTCAGGAGTCGTCTGCGTCTATGAATAAAATGGAACAATGTCGGCGTACGCTGGCCGCATCGTCGCACTGGGCAAACCGGCGCGATATGGTTAACCAGGCGATAGGCGCCAGTCTTCCCTGGCTGGCGTCCGTCAATATCGCCTTCGCCATGCTGGTGGCATTGCGTAATCTGCTGTTCCCGGTTTTGACGCCGCGCTGCATATCAACGCCGTTATCCCTTTACTGATGGATGGTGTGATGCTGCTGGTGGTGACGGCGTCACTGATTTTGTGGGGCGTTTCCCGTCGCGATAGCAGCGGCCGCTATGTGCGCCGCTGCGCCTTACTGCTGCTGCCGCTGCTGGGAGTGTGCTGGGCCGTCAGCAGCTATGGATTTGTCGCTTATTGGCGCCTGCCGTTCGCCTGGCCGCTGGTATGTATTTTAATGCTGACCGGTATGGCGTCGCTCTATTTTTACCTGTCGGGACTGGCGCTGTTCCTGACGCCGCTATGGTTGACCATGCCGCTGGCCAGCGTGCATCTCAACCACGGGATAAACCTCCATTTTGCCGCCATATGGCTGATCTTCACCGCCATCGTGATTTACGGCCGCCGGATCCTGCTGCGCTGGTTCGATGAGGCCTGGGCCAGGCATCAGGAAAACCGGCAGCTGATTGCCCGTTTGGAGACGTTGACGCTGCAGGACCCGTTAACCGGGCTGGCCAACAGAAGGGCGCTGGAGTCTCATCTTGCCAGTCTGCACGCAGTTCAGGTTCCTTTGGCGCTGATCATGGTCGATGTCGATTTCTTTAAGCATTACAACGATCGCTATGGTCATCAGGCGGGGGACGCCTGCCTGACCAAGGTCGCCGGGCTGCTGGCGACGGCGGTCAGAACGCCGGAAGATTTGGTTGCCCGCTACGGCGGCGAAGAGTTTACGCTGGTATTGGCGCATGCCGATGCACAGCAGGCGGCGCAGGTTGCCGAACGCGTCCGCGTCCGGATAGAGGAGGCGGCTTTGCCCCACGCCGCCTCGGCGATCGGCCGTTTTGTCAGCGTCAGCCTGGGCGTTGCCGCCACCGACGGGCGGCAGACGCCGCAGCAGACGCTCGCCGAGGCCGACGCGGCGCTGTACCGCGCCAAGCAGGCCGGACGTAACCGCTGGTCACACTGAGTTTACTGCCGGTAAAGTCCGGGCAGCGAATACGCTGCAGCTGCTGCTGATACTGCTCTTGCTGGTGGTTCTTCAGCGCGCTGGCAGTGGCGATGAGCGCCTCGTGGTTTTCTTTGCTGTTGGTAAAGACCGATTTTATCTTCTCGTCCGGCACCTCTTTGGCGATTTGGCAGTGCGCACGCAGATCGTTAATCAACGTTTGCTGATTCAGCGCAAAGGCCAGGCTGTCGTAAGCGCCCGCCGTCGCGCCAAAGGCGGGCAGCAGCAGGGCGGCGGATAAAATCCATCGGTTCATCATGGCGTTTTCCTCTCGTGGTGAAAGTGTGTCGTGCCCGAGGGCATAGGTAAGTGTTACAGTGTCACGTAGATAATTCACTGACCTTATCGGCGCTCGCTTTAAACGTAGATCAAAACGACCAAATTGGCGGGTAAATCACGCAAGAATTTGATCTGGCGGAGGGGATACTGGATATATTTATGTGACAGCGTCACAAATAGGTATGATGCAGGAGGTATTATGTTAAATCATAGAGGGATTTTGATGGCGAATGAAAGGTTGCCCAAACGGTGGTCTGCTCAGACACTGCCTGATACCAATCGCTGCGCGCAGGGAGTAAAGTAGACAGCGCCGTTTTAATCGATAAATCAGCCTGGATGGTTTATGAAGACATTCGTCAGTAAAGAGTTCGTTGCAGATCGGGCCTGGGGAGCGCTCAATATTGCCAATTTAGATGGTACGACGGTACGCCTGCATTGGACCGATCGGCCCTATAAATGGCATATCAATGACGGACAAGAGGTTTTTGCCGTGATGGACGGCAGCGTCGAGATGCATTACAAACAGCAAGGCGAGATCAGAAAGGTGCTGCTTAATGCCGGCGATATCTTCTATGCCGATGTCGGATGCGAGCACGTGGCGCATCCGCAGGGAGAGGCGCGCATCCTGGTGATCGAAAAAGAAGGGTCGGTTTAAAACTCATCGCGGGATGCCAAAGGGCATCCCGATTTGTCTCTGGCCCGTGAAACAGCAGCCATTATTTCCGTTTAGGTAATTGCTGCAGTTTGAGCTGCCGACGCCACACGCGGTTATGTAAATAGAATGCCATTGTCTTAACGAACATGGCGCTGTTGAGACAGATTAAGCTTGCGAGGATAAAAAACCAGCCCGATAAACGCACCGATCGGATATCCCATAGGGTATCTGTATGATTTATTATGGGTAGCTTCGTTAAATAAGCATATCCTTCCTTGATAAACAATGTCCGATCACCATAATGAGTCTTATGGCATAGAGTTACTTTCCAGCATTATTATCTGGTCTGGATAAGATGATCAACTGGCAGAACCAAGCAAAAACAACACCAAAAATGGCGCGTTTTGGTGAAATCTGCAGGACTAGGATAGCCAATGGCTCTCAGATTTCACGTAGCGCGATCGGGAGGAAGGATGCGATCACGGCCGGCAGCCAGGCTTTTTGTTATCAATTCGTCAGGCTATGTTTTGCTGTTTAAGTTTACGCATGATGCCGATGCGCTGGCAGGACGTTCATACTGGGCAACGCCAGGCGGCGGCGTTGAACACGGAGAGTCATTTGAACAAGCCGCCATCAGAGAACTACAGGAAGAAACCGGCATTGTGTGTGACGAGATAGGCGCAAGCGTAGCACAGCGAGATTTTGTCATGACGTTACCGAGTGGTGAAACGGTGAAAGCTGAAGAAAAGTTTTTCGTCGTGCGCGTGATGGGTCATCAGGAGATCAACGGTGATAACCGGAACCACGATGAACAGCAGATTATCAGCGCGCATCACTGGTGGAGTGAACAAGAACTCAAAACAACCAGAGAGACTGTTTATCCGCAGAATATCGTTGAGCTGTTGGCATCGATCCAGTCAACAGGCAAAAAATGAGTCCGCAGGATGGCAGTGGCAAAAGCGCGGATGATTCACATAAAGCCCATAGCAAAGCCCAAAGCCTTAGATTCCGCGCATCGTTACCTTTGGTGCGCATAATGTATATTATGTTAAATGATGTTCGTGGGACCATTAGTTCACGTTCTCTCTCGCTCTACTTGATGTGCCTGGCCAGTGAATACTAATGGATGTGACAACCTGTTTGCCCCTTCTCTATCCATTACGTTATTGCGCTGCTCATCTTGGCTTCCGGGCACCGTCGACTCAAGCAGTATCATTTCAAGCGATTCTGTCCTTCTATGTAAAATCCACAGTCGATTACGACTATTTGTGAAAAAAACTCACAACACCATTCGATCGCACATGCTGGTTCCCTTCATGCCAGTGCAATAACCTGTCACATACAGAATTACTGGCAAATAAGAAGGAACACAGAATGAAGTATGTGAATCTGGGTCGTAGCGGTTTGCAAGTCTCCCGTCTTTGTCTCGGTTGTATGAGCTATGGTGAACCTAAACGTCTGCCTCAACCCTGGTCCCTGGATGAAAAGTCGTCACGTCCGCTCATTCGTCAGGCGCTTGAAGCTGGCATTAATTTTTTTGATACCGCGAATATCTACTCGGGCGGAAGTTCTGAAGAGATCACAGGGAAGGCGCTGAAAGAAATGGCCAGACGCGACGAGATCGTTGTGGCGACAAAAACCTTCTTTCCGTGGCGTAACTCACCCAATACCGGGTTTCTTTCCCGCAAGGCCATTTTTCAATCTATTGACGATAGCCTGATGCGCTTAGGTATGGATTATGTGGATCTCTTTCAGATTCACCGCTTTGACCACACTACGCCTGTTGAAGAGACCATGGAGGCTCTGCATGACCTCGTTAAAGCAGGAAAAGTACGTTATATCGGCGCATCTTCTATGGAAGCCTGGCGCTTTGCAAAAATGCAGCATACTGCTGAGCGTAACGGCTGGACCCGATTTATTACGATGCAACCGCAATACAACCTGCTTTACCGTGAAGAAGAGCGCGAGATGCTGCCACTTTGTGAAGACCAGGGCGTTGGTGTAATCCCCTGGAGCCCGATGGCACGCGGCAGGCTCACCCGCGACTGGAGTATCATGTCCCGACGAACGAAAAAACGATGCCTTTGCGTTAAAAATGTATGAAAACGCAGCCCTTCTGGATAAACCCGTTATTGATGTTGTTGCCAGAATTGCCGAAAAGCACGATGTGCCAAGAGCCCATGTTGCCATTGCCTGGTTGTTATCAAAAACGGTCATCACAGCACCGATCATCGGCGCGACGAAACCAGAGCATCTTTCTACGGCTATCAGCGCGCTGGACTTTTCACTTAGCGCAGCAGAAATCACGGAACTCGAGGCACTCTATCTGCCGCACCCCGTTGACGGTATCATTCCCCCGCTTCCGGATACGCCGCCTTCACTCACGCCGCCGTCAGCAATACAGAACCGTTAATACCCTACCCTGGCCCGGCATTGCCGGGTCTCCCAAGCCACTTATTTTAGGTCACTGATGTGAAAAAATAAGCGGTACCGGCGCGAATGCAGCCGAAAGAAAAATCATCGCTCCACCAGGTTCGGTCCCGCTGTTGGTGACAATGAACAACTCGTGGCTTCCTGGTCGGATCGCCAGACGGTATACGGTTTATCCCCTGCAATAACACAGTGGGAGACTGCGCCTACAGTCCCCTGGTGACAGTATGTATGAAGGTGGCAATCACCATTTAACTTTTATCAAACTGACTTTCGGTAAACGGATCTGCGCGACCGCCCTGCAATGGGATCTTGGCAAGCGCCGCATCGATTTCGCGTAGTTCGCTGTCCGTCAACTGAACTTTCGGTGCACCGATATTCTCTATTAAGTGCGGATACTGCGTAGTACCCGGGATGGGGACAATCCATGGTCGTTGTGCCATAACCCAGGCCAGTGCGAACTGAACCGGAGTGGTGTTTTTGCGACGGGCCCACGACTGCGCAAATTCAAACAGCGCCATGTTTTTGGCGAGAGCATCAGGCTGGAAGCGTGGCAGGTTATGCCGCCGATCTGTGCTGTCAAACCGCTGGCTTGGATTGACTGCCCCGGCAAGGAAACTGCGGGCGGTCGGGCAGTAAGGTACGAAGCCAATACCCAGCTCTTCGAGCGTTGGAAATATCCGCGTCTCCGGTTCACGCCACCACATGGCATACTCACTCTGTACAGCTGTCACAGGGAGCACCGCATGCGCGCGCCGGATTGTCCTTGCACCCGCTTCCGACAGCCCCCAGTGTTTCACTTTACCCTCCTGGATCAGCGCCTTCACGGTTTCCGCCACATCCTCGATCGGCACGTTCGGATCGGGGCGATGCTGATAAAGAAGATCGATGTGGTCCGTTTTCAGACGCTTTAGCGAGCCCTCTACGGCACGGCGGATATGGTCAGGGCGGCTGTTAAGGGATGTCGGCTTACCTTCCCTCCACGCCGAAACCGAACTTAGTGGCAATCACCACACGATCGCGAATGGGAGCCAGTGCTTCCCCGACAAATTCTTCACTGAGATGGGGGCCATACACCTCGGCTGTATCAAAGAACGTGATACCTTGTTCGAAGGCTGCCCGGATGAGCGAAACCATTGCTTTACGATCGCGCGGACCACCGCCGTAATACCCCACCATAGGCAGACACCCTAGTCCCATGCTGGAAACCTCCAGCGAGCCGAGTTTACGCGTGGTTAAGGTTTCCTTCTGGACTGGAACAGCATCCGAAGGACTGTTCGACGTGTCCTGACCAGCCGGTTTCGCCATAACTGCACCGCTCCTGCCAAGGGTGGCTGTGGCCAACGCCAAACCGGCTCCGGCAATAAGAAAATTACGACGATCCTGGGAAGCGGGTTCGGCTGCAGAATGCTTGTCATGCATCATCTTGCTCATAAACTGGAACTCCATATGACGTGGTAAGGATTCATTAATTTAGCAATTACCAGGCATAAGCCTGTGGTGCTTCCCCCCCGGGCCCAGGCCAGATCTCTTCGAGACAGCTTATGGTGTCGTCTGATAGCGTTATTGTTGTTGCGTGAAGCGCCTCTTTCAGCTGTTCAACAGTACGAGGCCCGATAAGTGGAGCGGTAACGACAGGATTCTGTAGGAGCCACGCAAGCGCCACATCGGAAGGGGTTTCGCCGAGGTCCTCACATAATCCTTCGTAGGCTTCCAGCTGCGAACGGTATTGTTCAACTTGACGGGCAAATGCAGGCCTTGCACGGCGCCCGCTTGCCATCTTTTTCAATACGCCGCCAAGCAACCCTCCGGCTAGTGGGCTCCAGGGAATCAGCCCCAGGCCAAAATGACGGCATGCGGGAATGAGCTCCAGTTCAACGGTGCGGGCCGTCAGATTGTAAAGACTTTGCTCGGCCACCAGGCCAAGGAAATGGCGGGCCGTGGCAACTGACTGCGCAGTTGCAATGTCCCAGCCGGCGAAATTACTGCTACCGATATAAAGAACTTTTCCCTGTTGAACGAGGAGTTCCATGGCCTGCCAGACCTCTTCCCATGGCGTATGACGATCGATGTGATGCATCTGATAGACGTCAATGTGATCGGTCTTAAGCCGTCGCAAACTGTCCTCGCAGGCCTTGCGAATATGATAAGCAGAAAGACGGCGATCGTTCGGACCAGGTCCCATGGGCTGATAGACCTTCGTCGCCAGAACGATACGGTCACGCCGGCCACCCTGCTGAAGCCAGCGACCAATGATCTCTTCGGACAGGCCTGAACCTTGCTGGATATCGGGTGATTGTTCAGTACCGTATACGTCGGCTGTATCAATGAAATTTATACCCGCCTCAAGCGCTTCATCCAGAATGCGGGCGCTGGTTTTCTCGTCGGTGACGTCACCAAAATTCATGGTTCCGAGACAAAGCTGGCTGACTTTCAGACCGGTGCGGCCAAGATGCGTATAGTTCATAAACGGCTCCGTTATGTGAGAGTTCCGCCCTGACCGACGGCCAGAGCGCATAATTTTCAAGAATAACGAAGCACAGCATGTTCAGTGAGAGGATATGAATGGATGGACTTGTGAAAAAAATTCAGCAACGGATGGCCCTAATCGGTCTATGGTATATATCATTCCCTTATCAACAGACAGCCCGGTATAGTTTCTGACAACCATCAGGAAATTTCAGGCCGATAAACACAAACTGTAAACTGACCATTCGGACCTTAACACACAAGGAAAACTATTCTGTATGCAAATAAGCAGAGCTGATGTTGCCGATCTCATTTATTTCATGGCTATTGCACGTCATCGCAGTTTCAGCCGTGCGGCGATTGAGTTAGGTGTCAGTGCGTCAGCGCTTAGTCATGCCTTGAAGGGACTGGAAACCCGGCTCGGGGTTCGCCTGCTTAATCGCACGACCAAGAGCGTCACACCTACGGCAGCAGGTGAGGAACTGATTCAGTCTGTCCTTCAGCCTAAACGAACCATCACATCTGTAATTTTCACAGCAATTCGCCGACGACACGCGCATTACGACGCGTCGCCGGCAAATGCCGCGGGATCTCCGGTGATTGGTCAACGTCAGCCCGGAGAAATGGATCAAAACGCCCTTCTTTTTTGAGCGCGTTACGTGAAATTTTCCATCAATTCGCGCTCTGGCAGATTTCGCCAACGGCTAAATACGCAGCAAACCCTCAATCAACGTGCAGCTCTGGCCACCGATCCACGGCTCGCCGTCAATAAAACGCACGCTGACCCGGCCTGCCCGGTGCAGTTGGGTGCCTTGCCGCACCTGATAGCCCTGCTCCGTCACACCGCCGTCGGGAAAGTGATTGGCCTGCAGCAAACGCGCCAGACACGCATTGGCGCTGCCGGTAACCGGATCCTCAACCAACTTATCCCACTCAACCAGAAACGCCCGTATTTCATAATCCGCCGGATCGCCGGATGGATAAGCGCCATAAACCACCACGCCGTCAACCTGATGGTCAATTTGCATCTGCTTAATCATCGGCTGATCCGGCGTTATCGCCAGGCAGGATTGCGCATCGGGCATACGCACCATCAGCCAGCGAATGCCCATATCGGCAACCACCGGCATAATATCTGTGGCTATCACCGCCGGCTGAAAATCGGCCGTCAGCTGCTGCCGTTCCTCAACCGTCAACGCACGCAGCGTAACCTCCGGTGCGGCAAACGCCAGCGTGCCTTCCCGGCATAATATTCACCGCCACCAGACCAACGCCGCATTCCTGCATAATCACCCCCGGCCGTTGGGTCTCTAACCCGCTCTCCAACAAGGCATGGGCCGTGCCCAGCGTCGGGTGTCCGGCAAAAGGTAACTCTTTTTCAGGGGTAAAAATGCGCACTCGGTAGTCTGCATCCGGATGGGTCGGTTTGAACACAAACGTCGTTTCTGAAAGGTTGGTCCAGCGCGCTAACGCCAGCATCTGCGCATCATTCAGGCCTTCGGCCTCGAGGATCACCGCCAGAGGGTTACCCTGCAGTGGCGAGGTGGTAAATACGTCCACCTGTTTGTAGGCACGTGGCATTACGTTATCACTTTTGAGCATTTACCATCATCCAGTGGTATTTAGGGTTATAGAGGCAACTTAGTTACATGGCTTCTCTGAAAAATCTTGATGCCCTCGTTCAGGCCTGCATTGCTGCGTTTTTACCTGACTCACTATTTGCCATTTATCGTCCTGATAACTCATGGTAAAAAACGGTTTTTTTCCGCATAGACAGAATCATCCAACAAGCCTGACTCTTCAATGGTGACCTGCGCTTTATCAGGCGATTCTCCACGGTTCACGTGCTGAGTGACGCTTAAGTTGGTCACACTGTCCTGAAACGTCTCACCCATTGAGGCTAAAGCCACCTGGGCCGGATAATGCTCTCTGGATACATTGTCCGTTTGTTGCGTGCTTGTGTTATCACACCCGCTGATGAGAGATGTCAAAGAGCAAGCAATCAATGCAAAACTTAATTTTTTACGTAATCTCAATGTATTTCCTCCGTCCCGGGGGATGCCTATCCGTTTAATATAATTACCGTTACCGTGGCATTTTACAGTCCCGCAACAAATAAATCATTATCCGAATAGGCAGCCCCTGAAGCGGAGCCGGGATCCTTTGCAAGCGTTAGACACACCGACGAAACGTCTAGTTATCTCCCCCTGCTTTCAAGGCGCTGAAGCCGGCCCGCGCCGGCGTTTTATCTTGTTCACCGTTTAAACGAGATGCGCGAAGTTTCCGGCAGCGCCAGGCCACCAGCCAACGCCAGCAACGCCACCAGCGCCAGGTAAAATGCCGGGGCAACGCTGCTGCCGGTGTAATCGATCAGCCAGGTCGCCACCAGCGGCGCCGTTCCGCCAAAGATCGTATAGGCCAGATTGTAGGTGATGGCGGAGGCGGTATAGCGCGCGCGGGTAGGAAACACTTCCGAGAGCAGCGCCGCGGTCACCACGCCGGACAATACCGCCCCGGTCGCCAACAGCAAATCGCCGAGAATCGCCGCCCACAGCTGGCCTGAACTGGCCAACTGCCAGGCAGGATAGACGCTCAGTATCACCCAGACGCCCGCCAGGGCGATGGTTTTTCTCCTCCCTATCCAGTCGCACAACGCCCCGACCGGCGGGCACATCCCGGCGGCAAACAGCAGCGCAACGGTGGAAACCAGCAGCGCGGAAGCGCGGCTGAAGTGCCCTTCCAGCTGCAAAAAGGTGGAGAAATAGGTGGTGAACATATAAAACGACAGCGCCGTCAGAGAGATAAAACGCTCCCAACCGCAGGATGTTGCCCGCCTGCTGGCGTAACGTTTCGCTTAATGGCGCATGCGCACTGGCGGATTCAGCCAGCGCCTCGCGAAACGCCGGCGTCTCTTCCATACGCAGCCGCAGATAAACCCCAACCAGGCCAAGCGGCGCCGCCACCAGGAAAGGAATACGCCAGCCCCAACTGCTCATCTGCTGCGAACTCAGGCCGGCATCCAGCAGATAAGTGATCGTCGCTGCCGCCGCAAAGGCGGAAAAGGTAGAAACCGTGATAAAGCTGCCGTACCAGGCGCGTTTATGATTGGGGGAATGCTCCATCACATAGGCGCAGGCCCCGGCATATTCACCGCCGGCGGAAAAGCCCTGAATGCAGCGGGTTAACGTCAGCAGCAGCGGCGCCAGCACGCCGATACTGGCATAGGTAGGCAGCAGACCAATGATCGTGGTCGATCCCGCCATCAGTAGCACGGTCAACGACAAAATACGCTTGCGGCCAAGCTTATCCCCAGCACGCCAAAGATCACCCCGCCCAGCGGGCGCAGGGCAAAAGCCACGGCAAAGACGGCGAACGTCTGTAGCAATGCCGCCTGCGGCAGATCTGACGCGAAAAATTGTTGTGCGATAATCGTCGCCAGAAAACCGTAAACGGCAAAATCAAACCACTCGACAAAATTACCGATCGCCGCCGCCGTCGTTACCTTACGCAGCGTGGCTGTCGAAACGGGCGCTATATTATTCATAGACATCTTCCCCCTGCTTGAATGTTCTGACCAGACGTGGGTTAACATCACAGAGGAATGGTTTCCCCATGCATGTTTATTGCGTAAATAATTCTATTTTTAAAACCGGCGGCCAGATGTTAATCCCGTTACGGATAAATAGCACAGCCAGGATATAGCTACCCGGACAGAGTTGCATAAAGTTATTCCGTGTTCAACATAACCGGATAATACGCGGCGCAGCAGCATTTCACCTGACAGGATCAACGCCTAACCCACTGAATAAAATGGGTTAACCGCGTCATAGGATTTTCATTTACAGGGAGGGAACGCTCGATTTAATGGCATGCAGAAACTAACCGATTGATTTTGTTTTTATTGATGATTATCTATCGATAGCGAGTAGTTTAGTTTAAAAACACATCATATCGCTGGTCGCTTTCAGATATTGATATGTCGTTTTTATCCGATTTATATTTTATTCGTACCGTATCATATTAAATTATAATCACGTACCGTCCCTCCTTCAGAATTGCTCTATTCATTTCTCCTTTATTAGGGTTTTAAATGGGCAATTCTCTTTTTTTATGCTCGGCTTTCATCTGTCAGCACCGTCCATAGCCACTGCCGACGCGCAGCCATACCCTATGCTTTTTCCCCGATGTCGCGATCAGACGGGTTATAAGAATTACCTATGTCGTTATCAGATCAGTGGCTACCCCAGCCTTCCCCTAGACTGGGCGTGCAGAACCCGTGCGCTATCGCGGTACTTAGTGCTCGCTCTGCTTCAGAGATAGACATCTTACAGCATGATACGGAGCAACTATGGGACACTCATCAAACAGAGGCGTTGTATACCAGGGGCCGGGCAAAGTGGAAGTGATGGATATTGATGAACCAAAATTCGTCAGCCCATCGGGCAAAAAAATCGACCACGCCGTCATTCTTAAAGTCCTGTCTACCAACAATTTGCGGTTCCGACCAGCATATGGTCCGCGGCCGCACCACCGCACCGGCCGGCATGGTGCTGGGGCATGAAATCACCGGGGAAATCATAGAGAAAGGCTCCGACGTCGAGATGCTTAACGTCGGCGATATCGTCTCCGTCCCCTTCAACGTGGCGTGCGGCCGCTGCCGCTGCTGCCGTGAGCTGGATACCGGCGTGTGCCTGACCGTTAACCCGGCGCGCGCGGGCGGCGCCTTCGGCTATGTGGATATGGGCGGCTGGGTCGGCGGGCAGGCCAAGTACGTGATGGTGCCATATGCCGATTTCAACCTGCTGAAATTCCCCGACAGAGACCAGGCGCTGGCGAAAATTCTCGATCTGACCATGCTGTCAGATATCCTGCCGACCGGCTTCCACGGCGCGATCACCGCCGGCGTGGGCGTCGGTTCTGTCACCTATGTTGCCGGCGCCGGTCCCGTAGGCCTGGCGGCCGCGGCCTCCGCGCAGATCCTGGGTTCTGCGGTAGTGATGGTTGGCGACTTCAATAAAGAGCGTCTGGCGCATGCCGAAAGAATGGGCTTTGTGCCGATCGATTTAGGCAAACACGATCGGCTTGGCGAGATGATCGCCGAGGTGGTTGGCGTACCGGAAGTTGACTCGGCCATTGATGCGGTCGGTTTTGAAGCCAAGGGGCACTCGGGCAAAGAACAGCCCGCGGTGGTATTAAACAGCATGATGGATATCACCCGCGTGGCCGGCAATATCGGCATCCCGGGGCTGTACGTCACCGATGACCCGGGCGCCATGAGCAGGCCGCGCGCGAAGGTTCGCTGAGCCTGAAGTTTGGCCTCGGCTGGTCCAAGGCGCAGACCTTCCATACCGGGCAGACGCCGGTATTACGCTATAACCGGCAGCTGATGAATGCGATCTTGCATGACCGTCTGCCCATCGCCAAGATTGTCAATGCCAAGGTGATTCCGCTGGAAAGCGCCGCCGAAGGTTATGCCAGCTTTGATGCCGGCGTGGCGGCGAAATACGTGCTGGATCCCCACGGCATCCTCGCTTAATCGCGATGCGCTTACGTCTAATCTGACAGTTAGCAGTGAGTTTGCCGCTATCTGTCAGATGATATCGATCTCACAATGCGAACCGGCGGGGATAATGCATCAACGCGTTATCTCTGCGTCAGAGAGCGGTATATTTTTAATCTGCCCGTCCGATAACTCAATACCGGCCACCACGCTTCTTGGTGATTCGCTATCCGTCGGCGAGGTGAGTATATAGCGCACGATAAACTGTCCTGCTGACGGAAAAGAGTAAAAGCCAGGGGGAATGCACAACATACCGTTGTTTATCGTTAAATCGGGGGCATCAACCACCGATAACCGCTGCGGCGGTGTATCCCGGGGATTGATGGCAATCAAGGATGGCTGGTAATTTTTGCTGTCCGGAACATGGAAACACACGCCTTCCCCGCTGTTACTCGCCATGGCTGTCTCGTCAGGCGTTAACCGATCACCGGTTCCTGGACAACCTGCCAGCAGAAAAACAGAGGCAAAAAGTAACGTTGCGCGACCTACATGAATTTGCATCATCATCCTTGTATGACTTTCGGGGACCGGGCCCCAATACTGTAATATGCCCCGCATCTACCCGCCCTGCAAATCCCCATTGCCAAAAACGCCCCCCACTTTGCACGTGCAAAAGACCAGCAGACGTGCCAACATAACCAAATCAGTAGCTTAAAGCTTACAAAGGTGCGATATGGGGCTGGGAATCAAGGCGTTAATCGGTGCGTTGGTGGTTATTCTGATCGGCGTGTTATCCAAATCACGCAACTACTATATTGCCGGTCTGGTTCCCCTGTTTCCTACCTTCGCGCTGATCGCCCACTATATTGTCGGCACCGAACGTTCCCTGGAAGATTTACGCACCACCATCCTGTTTGGCATGTGGGCGGTGTTCCCCTATATGGCCTATCTGGTTTCACTCTATATTCTGCTGGGCTATGTCAAACTGCCGACGGCGCTGACCGCCGCGGTGATATGCTGGCTGGCGGCCGCCTGGCTGCTGATTCTGGCCTGGAACCGCTGGCACGGCCAGGGATAAGACATCCCGCTCAGTGCGAAGAGACAAATGCTAAAGGCGTTACCGGCGCGGGTATGGCGAAGGTGCGTTTCATCCGTTCCACCTCTTGCAGCGGCGTCAGCCCGAACAGGCGCTTAAACTCACGGCTGAATTGCGAGACGCTCTCATAGCCCACCCGGACGCCGGCGGCCGAAACGGTAAGATTATTGCGCAGCATCAGTAACCGCGCCTGATGCAGCCGCGTCGATTTCAGGTATTGCATCGGCGAGGTGTTGGTGACGGTTTTAAAGTGGCTGTGGAAGGTCGGCACGCTCATGCCCGCCTCGCGCGCCAGTGCGGCCACATCCAGATGCGAAGGATACTCGGCATGCAGTTTACGCAGGGCTTTCGCCACCTTGCCGAACTGGCCCTGCAGCGCGAGCGCACTTCTCAGCACCGGCCCCTGCTCGCCGGTCAGCACCCGGTAATAAAGCTCCCGCAGCATCGATGGCCCTAACACCTCGGCATCCAGCGGCGAGGCCATAATCTGCAGGAAACGCAGCACGGAATGGCTGAGCGGCTCATCCATCCGGCTTGATACCATACTGCGCGGGGCATCGACGTCGCTCACTCCGCGGCCATCCAACGCCAGCATCAGATCGGCGGCCAGATTGAAATCCAGCCGGATATAGATTGCCAGCATCGGCTCCGCCGCGCTGGCGTCCGTTTCCATAGTGAACGGTACCGGCACCGAAACCATCAGATAGTGCTGCGCATCATACAAATAGACATCATTACCGAGAAAGCCGCGCTTGCTGCCCTGCACCACAATCACAATTCCCGGTTCATACAGCACCGGCGTACGCAGCAGCGGGCGGTTGGATCGTAAAAAACGGACGTCGGGCAACGCGGTCAGGCTGTAGCCTTCGTGCGGCGTCAGGCGATCCAGCAGCGTCACCATCTGCTGACGAACCGATGAGGATGTCTGTGTCATAGCACCTGCGCTAACCGTGGGGAAGATTTTCAGTGTGCCACCGCAGCCCTGTCGCGTCCAGCCGACTCATAGGAATAGGCAAAACACCGAGAGGATCCGGGCTACGCGTCGTCGCCTGCCCGCCGTATGCTGCCTGCTCCACATAACGGAGGAAATATCATGAAACCAGCCAAGCTATTTTTTATCACCGGCGTCAGCAGCGGTTTTGGCCGCGCGCTGGCGGAACAGGCGCTTCTGGCCGGGCACCGGGTAGTCGGCACAGTAAGAAATCAACCGGCCAAAGCGGCGTTCGAAGCCCTGTCGCCCGGCCGCAGCTTCGGCCGGACCCTGGACGTTACGGATTTTAGCGCCATCCCGCCGCTGGTTGCCGCGGTTGAGCACGAGGTCGGCGCCGTCGATGTGCTGGTGAATAACGCCGGCTACGGCCATGAGGGCATAATGGAAGAGTCGTCCATCGATGAAATGGTGCAGCAGTTTAACGTCAACGTCTTTGGCGCCGTCGCGTTGATGAAAGCGTTTCTGCCCTACTTCCGGGCGCGGCGCGCGGGCCATATTGTTAACATTACCTCGATGGGCGGATTTATCACCATGCCGGCATCAGCTACTACTGCGGCAGCAAGTTTGCCCTGCAGGGGATTTCGGAAACCTTAACGCAGGAGCTGAAGCCGTTTAATATTGCCGTGACGGCCGTTCAGCCCGGCTCGTTCCGTACCGACTGGGCCGGCCGCTCCATGGTGCGTGCCGCACGCAGCATCAGTGATTACGATGACAGTTTCGGGCCGATCCGGGAAGCGCGGATGACGCGCAGCGGCCATCAACCCGGCGATCCGCGCAAGGCGGCCGACGCCATTTTGCAGCTGATTGACAGCCCGGCCCCACCGACAGCGCTGCTGCTGGGCAGCGATGCCGTAACGCTGGTGAGAGAAAAGCTGCAGCGAATGCAGGCGGAGATCAACGCCTGGGAAACGGTCAGCGGTTCAACCGATGGCTGACGCGCCCCACTGATAGATTCACCCAATGTATAAAAACCCATATTGTAACGGACGTTCAATAATGGTTTACTGATCCGCATCGTTAATGCAGGAGAGAAGTATGGCTGGCAGACCGCGTGAATTTGATGACCAGGAGGTCATTCAGGCAGCGAGGGAGGCTTTCTGGCAAAACGGCTTTGAGGCAACCTCCGCCCAGATGCTGGTTGAATGCACCGGGCTGGGGCGCGGCAGCCTCTACGCCGCCTTTGGCAGCAAAGAACAGCTGTATCATAAGGCGCTGGAGAGCTATCACCAGGAAAGTATTGATTTTCATCAGTCAATCTTTTCGTCTGCCGGCACCGTCAAGCAACGCCTGCATACGCTGCTGCAAAAAGGCACCGAAATCGATCTCGGCGACGTGGAGAGAAACGGCTGTATGGCGATCTTCTCCCCGCTGGAAAGAGCGGCGAAGGACGATCGGGTCCAACAGTTAAGCCGCGCCTATATCAAACGCCTGGAAGACATGTTCGCTGCGCTGTTTCAGCAGGGAATTACCAGCGGCGAGTTCCCCGCCCACAAGGACGCGGCGGAAATGGCCATGGCCTTTATGTGCGCCTACTTTGGTTTTCGCGCGTTCGGCCGGATTGTCCATCAGCCGGACTGCCAGCAACGGGCGATTGTCGCACTGCTGAACAACCTGTAATTATCAAAAGTTATGGCCTGCGGGCCATTCTTTTTCATTAATTTTTGAACGGTCATTCCATTAGCGGAGTGCCACCACCGACGTGACAGGAGTAACGATGTCTGACGCATCAATAAAA
The DNA here is from genome assembly GCA_901472405.1 of Serratia rubidaea. Classification (GTDB taxonomy): domain Bacteria; phylum Pseudomonadota; class Gammaproteobacteria; order Enterobacterales; family Enterobacteriaceae; genus Serratia_B; species Serratia_B rubidaea. The sequence continues at coordinate 2,498,851 of LR590463.1, forward strand.
GATACACTGCTTAGCGAACGCTACGGCGAACAACACAAGCCAGCGGAAATCATCTGGAATCCGCAGATTGAAAACCTGTTGAGCCACCGCTCAGTCCGACGCTTTACGGCGCAGCCGCTGCCGGAGCACTGGTTTGCAACTCTGGTCGCCGCCGCGCAGTCCGCCTCCACCTCCTCTAACCTTCAGCAATGGAGCGTAGTGGCGGTGACCGACCCGCAGTTGAAAGCCCAGGTGCGGAAACTCTCCTCCGGCGCCGACGGGCTGGCCAACGGCTACATTGATGAAGCGCCGGCCATCCTGCTGTGGGTGGCCGACCTGTCGCGCAATCACACCATGACCACCGCCGACGGCCTGACGCCCGAGGCGCACGACTATCTGGACGCACTGGTAATAGGCACGGTAGACGCCGCGCTGGCGGCGCAAAACGCGACGATCGCCGCGGAGTCGATCGGGCTGGGCACCGTGTATATCGGCGCAACCCGCAACAAAGCCAAAGAGCTGGCGGCGCTGATCAACTTGCCGGAACACAGCTATGTCGTCTGCGGTCTGGTGGTCGGCTGGCCGGACGCCGCAGACGCAGGCAGTATTCGCCCGCGCCTGGCGCAACAGGTGGTCGCGCACCATAACCGCTACGATGCCGCGAATCTTGACGAGAACGTGCAGCATTACGAAGAGACGTTCCTGGCGTTCCGCAACGCGCAGGGAATGAAAGGAAAAACCTGGAAGCAGGCCGTACAGAGCTCCGCAACCAGTATGGCCTATATGGATGGACGCCAGCATCTGCGCAGCACGCTGGAAGAGCGCGGCTTTAAACTGAAGTAAACGCGGGGCGCAGGGATGCGCAACCGTTCGCCCTGCCAGCGCCGATGCCCGGCACCCTTCCGGCACGGCATCTCCGCCCCGGGTTGGCGCAACGCCAAAGCCTTACCTATGATTAAACGTCTCAAGGTAAAACACGGGGGAATCACATGCGAGCAGTATTGTTTACGGCGGCTGTCGTGCTGTTATCCGGCTGCGGGCTCAATGAAGAGCTTGATGCCATGACGCGGGAATATCACCAAAAAGTCTGTGACGGCTACGGCTTTACCCGCGGGACCGATGCCTATGCCAACTGCATGATGAAGCAAGACGAACGCGAGGATGACGATGCGCAGCGCGCGATGGACCGGGAAGCAAGAAAGAAAAAATAGCCCTGCAGTCGCTGCCGTACCCTGCGCCGCAGCGCGTTTACGCGGTGATGTCCCCTTTACCCGATCCCGCCTGTTCTATTGGCCACCACATACTACGAGGCCCGCAGATGAGAAAAACAGCGCTGGCGTTTGCCCTCCCGCTCCTGCTATTTATCAAAATGACTTCCGCCGCCACCGACTGCGCACCGCTGGAAAGCGCGATTAACGCCGATAACCGGCAGACTTATCAGCAGTTGGTTCAGGGGGCGCTGACGGAAAAGGTGCAGCTGGCAACGATCGGCATCACCAAAGTGCTGGCTGAAGATAAATGGCTGGCCGTGTTTGCCACTACGGAGATCGCCGACCCCGGCGTGTTTTTCTTTAACGAGCATAAATTTGTCGATGTCTGGGGCGGCATGGTGGAAGCACAAGAGCAGCGCACCGTTACCCGCTGGGCGCATGCGTTGCATATACCGGATCGATTAACCCAATGTTTCTTTCAGGCCATCGTGATTCAATAGAAACGGCAACCTCCCTGTCGCCGTTTGCGCCGGCCTGCTAACTAAATTCCACCCAGCCAGCGCCGTTATCCGCCGAGCGGACACAGTGCTCCACCCAGCGCACTCCCAGCACTCCGGCGTGCACGTCGGGATACCAGAAGTCTTTCAACAGCGCTTCATCGCGGCGGTCGCTGGCGTCCATGGCGATGGCAAAGCGACGGTACAGATTCGACCAGGCTTCAAACAGCCCTTCCGTATGGCCGCCGCCAATGCGATCGTCCTGCAGCGCCTGCGCATCCAGATAGCCCATGCCGCGCTCGAGAATGCGCACCGGCTCGCCCTGCACTTCAAAGCGCAGCTGGTTGGGCTGCTCATCCCACCACTCCAGGCTGGCCTTTTCGCCGACGATGCGGATTTTCTGCCCGTGCATTGACCCGCTGTTAACCGCCGAGCACCACAGCGTACCGACGGCGCCATTATCAAACTCCATCAGCACATGGGCGTTATCCTCCAGCGGCGCGCGGCTTTTGACAAAGCTCTGGCGGGCGCACATCAGGCGTTTAATCTTCAGCGCCGGCGCCATGGTCTCCGCCAGGAATAAGGTGTGGGTCGCCAGATCGCCCAACACGTAGCTGGGGCCGACAAAACGCGGGTCAACGCGCCAGCGGGTGCTGGGGTTGTCCTGCTCGACCGGCTGGGCGTGAAAACCGTGGCAAAACTGCATATTGACGATACGGATTTCGCCGAGCTGCCCTGCGGCGATCATCTGCCGCGCCTGCAAAATCAGCTGATGGCCGGCGTAACCGTAAGTGACACCGATAATTTTATTCTGCCGGCGGCTCAGCGCGGCCAGCTCTTCCGCCTCCTGGCTGCTGAAACACAGCGGCTTCTCACACACCACGTGCAGGCCAGCCTCCAGCGCCGCGCGGCAGATGGCGTAGTGCGTGTTGTTAGGCGTGGCGATGGACACCGCCTCAATGCCGTCCTCCCGCGCCGCCTCCGCCGCAAACATCGCCTGATAATCCGCATAGCAGCGCTCCGCCGCCACGCCAGGCTTTCGCCAAACGCACGCCCGCGCGATGCGTCAATATCGAACGCGCCGGCCAGCAGCGTAAAGGTGTTGTCGCGCAGCGCGGTGCTGCGGTGAATATAGCCAATCTGGCTGGTGCCGCCGCCGCCCACCATGCCCCAACGCAGCGATCTGTCTAGTGGTTTAACGCCATTAATCATACGGTTGTCTCCTGTTTAAAACCGACGAACTGTAAGTAACGCAAACTTTCGGCAACGCCACACAGCAGAAGGCCATCACAAAGCGCGTAGCGTGTTTTTACCTGCGGCCGTTATGCCGTTCACTCTGTCGAGTAAATTCGCCCGATACTGAACGTTAATTTCATTGTTAACAATAATGAAAATTACATTCTTTGATGGCGGTCATATTTATTTTGGTGGGCCACATGAGGACTCTCTCATGGCAGCAGACGTTACGGCTGGTTTGCTAAACGGCAGCATCACATTTGGCGTAATCGCCGCTATGATTTGATGAAATTTTTATTCCAATGCAAAGGGGGTAACAAAATAGGTTAGACGTTCCAACGGCGATCCTGCCATAGGTATCGGCCCTGAGGCGCCGTCAGTGTGCGTAGCTGCCTTGTATTGGATGACCGCATCACACGGCTGCGGGACAGTTTGTAACGGTGACAAATAACCCGGGCAGCTTGCAGGTTACCTGGCGGACGTTTCATTCTGTCAGCGATTCATCTTCAACGGTATAGGTGTCAGCAAAAGGATCGACCCATTTATAATCGTTATAAAATAACGTGACTACATCACCGGTATCCCATACTAGCGTTCCCCCACCACTGGAAGATATTTTCCACTTACCCTGCGTATTGTCGCTAAACGCAATCGTTCCTTGTGCATAACAAGGAGAGTAGCGCTCATGAGCATTGAACATTAACGGAACAGGATATGATTTTGAGAAAAAATCCTTTACTTCCGCAACCGTGATGTTGAACGTTTGGCACCCTTTCCTCACATTTTCCGATGTATCTTCGCTTTTCCCAACTTCATCAACCTTCACCTCGGTGATTTTCCTGAGTGGAATATGACCAGCCGCAACGGAATGCATAATGCCTGTCAGTAAGATTATAAATATTAAACATTTTACCATTGTGCCGTGCTCGCTTCTGTTTTAACTTTATACGATATTTCCGGATGTCTGAATACTTCAGACATTGATATGTTTAATGTATCAGCGAGTTCAGCTAATAACCATTTCAATGCACTATTTTGTTTATGATTTACCTTTTCATAAATTGCATTTTCACCTTCGCCGGAAACAGGCCTGCCGACAATCTCAATCCCCAGAGAATCAAAGTTGGCAGGATACCTTTCCGGGTACGGTTTCTTTTGTTCCAAACGGGAAAGCTGCCTATATTTATTCAATAATGGCTTTACTGCTGAGAATTCTGAAGGGTTGCATTTACTTTCCATGTAACATCTGGACCTTATATTTCCAACATGATTGGTGATCTTAAAAACGGAAGCAGTTTGATAAATCAAACCATCTTTATCTATCAAAAAATGAGCCCCGTTTGCCCCTGGGTTTTTATAACTATTAAAAGAACTATCAGCAGTGGATCCGCCGGTCTGGTGTACAACAATTCCATTCACCTTCTCCAGTCTTCTTCGCTCTATCATTCTGAATCTTCTGACGATAATACGTTCAGCATCTATCATGCCATTTTTATCTATAAATAACATTCCGTTCCTTTCTTTATCTCATAATGGCTCAAGTTATAATATTGGCTTCAATATCATATCCCATGGAAGATAAACCCATGAAAATCCCTTTTTCACTTTGTATTACATAATCCATATTGATCCTAGAAAAAGATAACCCCACTTCCTCTCTGGGTGCGCGCATAGTACGGTAACCGACAGGCTGAACACCGATGATAATGACGTTTTGAAGTGTAATGCGAAAATATTCAAGTGGCGAACCACCTGACTTTCTTATGGTAATAACAGCCTCAGGAATACATTCCCCCAGCAAACAGTGCCTAAGCAGTTTCGGGCTGAACTTATCGATGTGGCGTTCAAAATAAAGGCCCTCGACGGCTAATTTCCCTGTACCACCGCTACTGCCTAAGTTAGCAGATGGCATCTGACCAACAGTCCACTCCCAGCGCAGTAGCTCAATGTTATCTTTGCAAGTTGAGTTCTGTAGCTCACCTTCTATATCATTGAATTTTATAAATGCATCATTAATCATAAACACACCTTGAAAAACCATTATTTCACACCCCCAATTCATATAAGCTATTTTTCGGGATGAGTCCACATAACTGTTAAAAAATTAAAATAAACCAGATTTATATTACGTCGTTATATTTACATTATTAGGTTAAACGTAGTCGCAATTAAATTCACGAGGCTGGGTTGATAGATTTTGTTTTATATAAATATCCACTTGCAAACCAGAAAAATATCGATATTCACAGCCGCTACCTGCTGATAAACACAACTACGTCACATATCGCCAACCCCGGATGACGACACCTTCAGGTTCTGTGTAAGATAACCGCCAAAATGCGGCTGCGGGTTGGCCGACAGATTATCGCTACGCTTATCGGGAGAGTCGGATGGAGCTTCGTCAGCTGCGCTACTTCGTACGCATTGTTGAAACCGGCAGTATGGGTAACGCCGCACAGGATCTGAATATCGGCGTCTCCGCACTGAGCCAGCAGATGACGCGCCTGGAAAATGAGCTCGCCACCCGTCTGTTGCAACGCACCTCGCGCGGGGTCACGCCGACCAGCGCCGGCCTGGCCTTTTATTCGCAGGCGCAGCTGTCGCTGCGTCATGCCGACGACGCGGTTCTCGCCGCCCGGGAAGCGCGACTTTCCGGCCACGTCAGCGTGGGGTTTTCTTCCAGCACCGCCTCTGTTCTCGGCATTCCGTTTATTAACGCCATGCGTGAAAACTATCCCGACGTGCGTCTGCATATTGTGGAGAGCCTTTCCGGCAACCTTGAGCGCATGATCAATACCCGTCAGATTGATTTAGCCGTGGTCTTTCAGCCGGATAAAATCATGCGCTGGAGCGCCAGGCCCGTGCTGGAGGAGCGGCTGTTCTTAATCGGCGCTCATGCCCTGCTGGCACAGATTCCCGGCGATCAAATCGTTCCCGGCCGGCTCGCCGGCATTCCGCTGATTATGCCGAGCAAAGGGCACGGTCTGCGCGGCATTCTGCAGGAGATCTGCAGCACGCACGCGCTCAATCTCGATATCGTGACGGAAATTGACGGACTGGCCCTGCTGATGCGCGCGGTGCGCGAGGGCGTGGGCGCAACGATCCAGCCCGGCGCGGCCATTTCCCTGCTGGATAAGGACGCGCTGAGGGTGATCGGTATCCAGAATCCGATACTGAGCCGTCCCAACTTTTTAGTCAGCCTTTCCGATGATGAACTTCCGCCGGCGGGCCTCGCCGCCCGCGTGGTGCTCAGCAAAGTCATGCGCCAGCTGGTCGATGCCGGCAGTTGGCCGGGGGCGACCCTTTACGCCGGCTAAAGCCCCGTTTAGTTCTGCGGCATGGCGGCCGCCTGCCTCACCCGTATACATTCCGACGATAGATTTAATCCTGCGTTAGGTGGAGATGAAATGGTCGATGTACTGGTGATTGGCGGCGGCAATGCCGCCCTATGCGCCGCCCTGACGGCCCGTGAGGCCGGCGCGTCGGTGCTGCTGCTGGAAGCGGCGCCGCGCGAATGGCGCGGGGGAAACTCGCAGCACACGCGTAATTTACGCTGCATGCACGATGCGCCGCAGGATGTCCTGGTGGACAGCTACGGCGAAGAGGAGTACTGGCAGGATCTGCGGCGGGTAACCGACGGTCATACCGACGAAGCGCTGGCGCGCCTGGTGATCCGCACTTCTGCGCACTGCCGCGACTGGATGCGCCGCCACGGCGTTAACTTCCAGCCGCCGCTGTCGGGCGCGCTGCACGTGGCGCGCACCAATGCGTTCTTTATGGGCGGCGGTAAAGCGCTGGTGAACGCCTATTACCGCAGCGCAGAACGTCTGGGGGTGCAGATCCGCTACAACACGCCGGTACAGTCGCTTGAGCTACGGGAAGGAAACTTTGTCGCCGCCATGGCGGGAGAGGAACGGATCGAAGCCAAAGCCTGCGTGCTCGCTGCCGGCGGGTTTGAATCCAACCGCGCGTGGCTGCGCGCGGCCTGGGGGCAAAATGCGCGCGGCGAATGGCCGGCCGACAATTTTTTAATTCGCGGCACCCGCTTTAATCAGGGCGTACTGCTCAAATTTATGATGGACGCGGGCGCGGACATTATCGGCGACCCTTCCCAGTCGCACTGCGTGGCCATCGACGCCAGAGCGCCGCGCTATGACGGCGGCATCTGCACCCGCGTAGACTGCGTGTCGCTGGGGATTGTGGTTAACCGCGATGCCGAACGTTTCTATGACGAAGGCGAAGACTTCTGGCCGAAGCGTTACGCCATCTGGGGGCGTCTGGTAGCCCTTCAGGCCGGACAAATCGGCTATTCGATTATCGACAGCAAAGCGATCGGCCATTTTATGCCGCCGGTGTTCCCCGGCGTACAGGCTGACACGCTGGCCGAACTGGCCCGGCGGCTGGGGCTGGACGCCGCGCGCTTTACCCACACCGTGACGCAATACAATCAGGCCTGCAGACCGGGGCGTTTCGACCACACCACGCTCGACGACTGCAGCACGGAACATCTGACGCCGCCGAAAACGCACTGGGCGCGCCCGCTCGATACGCCGCCCTATTACGGTTACGCCCTGCGCCCGGGAATAACCTTCACCTACCTTGGGCTGAAAGTGAACGATCGCGCGGCCGTGCACTTTGCCGGCCGGCCGAGCCGCAACCTGTTTGTCGCCGGGGAAATGATGGCGGGCAACGTGCTGGGCAAGGGCTATACCGCCGGGGTGGGCATGTCTATCGGCACCACCTTCGGCCGCATTGCCGGTAAAGAGGCCGCTCTGGCGGCACGGGAGGCGCAGTATGCAGCCGCTTGAGCAACGGATTATCGACGTCAACGTGCTGAGCGAGGCGGAAACCGAGGTTGAACGCGTGATGCAGGTGTGTAACGCCTGCCGCTATTGCGAAGGGTTTTGCGCCGTGTTTCCGGCGATGACCCAGCGGCTGGCGTTCGCTAAGGCGGATATTAATTATCTGGCCAATCTCTGCCACAACTGCGGCGCCTGCCTGCACGCCTGCCAGTACGCGCCGCCCCATGAGTTTGCCATCAACGTGCCACAGGCGATGGCGCAGGTGCGGCTGGAGACCTATCAGCATTACGCCCGTCCGGCGGCCTTGGGTGCGCTGTACCGCCGCGCCGGCGTCACCGTCACCCTGGCGCTGGCCCTGGGGCTGACGCTGTTTTTACTGCTCGCCATCGCGCTGACGGGATCGCTGCGTCATCCGCCGCTGGCCGGTGATTTTTACCAAATCTTCCCGCACAACCTGCTGGCCTGGATGTTCGGCTCGGTATTCACGCTGGCGCTGGGGCTGCTGATGGCCGGCGTTATACGTTTCTGGCGCGAGATATCCCCCGGCGCGCCACGCTCCGCCGACCTTGCCGAAGCCTCTCATCATGCCCTTACCCTGACGTATCTCGACGGCGGACACGGCAAAGGCTGCAATGAGTCGGACGATGCCTTTACGCTGTTGCGCCGTCGTTTTCACCATTTCACCTTCTACGGCTTTATGCTCTGTTTTGCCGCCACCGTCACCGCCACCGGCTATCACTATTTCGCCGGCTGGCAGGCGCCCTATCCGTTCCTCAGCGTACCGGTCATCCTCGGCACGCTGGGCGGCATCGGCCTGCTGGTCGGTCCCGCCGGATTACTGTGGCTGAACCTGCGCCGTTCGCCGCTGCATGGCGACCCGCGGCAAAAACCGATGGATCGCGGTTTTATCCTGCTGCTGCTGTTAACCAGCCTGAGCGGCCTGGGCCTACTGGCCGGCCGAGACGGCGCCTGGATGGGCGTCCTGCTGGCCCTCCATCTCGGCGTGGTGATGGCGCTGTTCCTGACGATCCCCTATGGCAAATTCGCCCACGGCTTCTACCGCTGCGCCGCCTTGCTCAAATGGGCGATAGAGAAACGGCGCGGCAGCCACGCGGCCGACGGCTGAATCGCCGCCACGCCAAGCCACTAACGCGCCGTCTATTGTATCGCAATGTATCTGCCGGCCAGCCGGGTACACGACGATGCAATAACGCGGCGTTCCGCTAACACGCCCTATACATGCGCGTGGTCTCCTAACAGCGTTGTCATTCCTCTCCGAATGGCGCGCTAACAAGGAGCAACCACCATGCTACGTAAACTTATCCTGTCCCCGTTACTGATTTTTACCTCGGCAACCTGCGCCTGGTCGGCAGAACCGGGCGCACACAGCGCCGCCGATATTCTCGGCCCGGCCGCCGTCGCCCCGCTGGAACGGCCGCAGCCGCCGGCAAAACTGATTGTCGATGCGCCGCTGGCCGGCCCGCTGCGTAAAGGCGCGGTGTTTATTCAGTACCGCGCGGAAAACCTGCGGATTGAGCCGGTATACGGCCCCGAGGCGCGCCAGGTGGCGCCGCGCATCGGCCATATTCACGTAACCGTCGACGACAACCCGTGGCACTGGGCGGACGCCAGCGGCGAACCGGTGATCCTGGTCGGACTGCCTGCGGGTAAGCATAAGGTCACCATCGCCCTCGCCGACCCGACGCACCGGCCGATTGACAGCAAGACCGTGGAATTCACCGTACCGCCGCATGCGCCGGTATCGCACGCCTCCCATTAAAGGTGAAATATGAACCGTTCAGATAACGAGTTACCCGATGCATCTCGCCGGCGTTTACTGCTGGCCTCCGCGGCGGGCGCCGCCGCCATCGGTTTGCTGGATCACGCCTGGGCGACGCCGGTCCGCCAGCCCGTTGTGCCGCCGACCGACGACCAGATCCATCCGTTTACCATCGCCATTGCCGACAGCGAGCTGGCCGATCTCAAATTCCGGCTGGCGAGAACCCGCTGGCCCGATAAGGAAACGGTGAGCGATGACTCACAGGGCCTGCAGTTACATAAAATCCGTCCGTTGGTGGAATATTGGGCGAACGGTTACAACTGGCGTAAGGTGGAAAGCCGGCTCAACGGCCTGCCGCAGTATGTGACCCGCCTTGACGGCCTGGCGATCCATTTTATCCACGTGCGTTCGCGCCAGCGCAACGCCATGCCGCTGATCATGACCCACGGCTGGCCCGGCTCCGTGCTGGAGTTTCTGAAAGTTATCGGCCCGCTGACCGATCCTGTCGCCCATGGCGGCCGGGCTGATGACGCCTTCGACGTGGTGATCCCCTCCATTCCCGGCTACGGTTTTTCACAACGCCCGCACGATACCGGCTGGCAGCCGGCGCGCATTGCACGCATGTGGGATACGCTGATGAAGCGCCTGGGGTATACGCACTATGTCGCTCAGGGCGGCGATCACGGTTCGGTGATTTCCAACGCGATGGGGCGTCAGGCGCCCGCCGGTCTGCTGGGCATTCACCTGACCATGCCGGCTACCGTGCCGGATGCGCTGGTCAGCGCGATTAATCTGGGCCAGCCTGCGCCCGTGGCGCTGCAGCCGGACGAACAGCGGGCATTCGATCGGCTTAGCCATTTCTTTACCCGCAACGCCGCCTACGGCGCGATGATGGTGACGCGGCCGCAGACGATCGGCTACGCGCTGCATGATTCCCCGACCGCGCTGGCGGCGTGGTCGTACGATAAAATCGCCCAATGGACAGACAGCGGCGGCGAGCCGGAACGCGTACTGACGCGCGACGAAATTCTTGACGATCTCTCCCTGTACTGGCTGACCCAGACCTCCGCGTCCGCCGCGCGTTTTTATTGGGAAAACAATAACAACAACTTCAGCGCGTCCGCCCAGCAGACCACGACGGTCAAGGTGCCGGTCGCCATTTCCGTCTTCCCGGGGGAAATCTACCAGACGCCGCAACGTTGGGCCGAGCAGGCGTTTCCGACACTCAGCTATTACCAGGCCGCGCCGCGCGGCGGACATTTCGCCGCCTGGGAACAGCCCGCCATTTTCACCGCTGAGCTACGCCGCGCCTTCCGTCCGCTGCGTTGAACGCCCCTAATCCCGAGGAACCCACGATGAAAAAACTGATGCAACAATCTCTGCTGGCGACGCTGATGCTGACCGCCGCAGGCAGTGCGCTCGCCGCAGCGCAGACCACCGCCGATTACGCAGCGGCGTTTGACCAGGTTAAACAGGTGAACGCCGGGGTGCTGAACGTCGGCTATGTGGATATCGGCCCGCGCGACGGCGAAGCGGTGATCCTGCTGCACGGCTGGCCGTATGATATTCACAGCTACGCCCGGGTGGCGCCGCAGCTGGCGGCGAAAGGCTACCGCGTGATCGTGCCCTATCTGCGCGGTTACGGCAGCACCCGCTTCCTCTCGGCCGCCACGCCGCGCAACGGCCAGCCGTCGGCGATGGCCGCAGACGTGGTGGCGCTGATGGATACGCTGGGCATTAAACGGGCGGTGTTTGCCGGCTTCGACTGGGGCGCCCGCACGGCCGATATTGTCGCGGCGCTGTGGCCGGAGCGCGTGACGTCGCTGGTGTCGGTCAGCGGCTATCTGATCGGCAGCCAGGCGCTCGGCAAACAGCCGCTGCCGCCGCAGGCGGAGCAGCAATGGTGGTATCAGTTCTATTTCGCCACCGAGCGCGGCCGCACCGGCTACGCCAAAAACACCCATGATTTCGCCAGGCTGATCTGGCAACAGGCCTCGCCGGGCTGGTCGTTCAGCGAGACCTCTTTCCGGCAAGCGGCGGCGGCGCTGGATAACCCCGACCACGTGGCGATCACCATCAGTAATTATCGCTGGCGGCTGGGATTGGAAAAAGGCGAATCCCGCTATGATACTTATGAGCGCAAGCTGGCCGCGCTGCCGGTGATTAGCGTGCCGACCATCACCATCGAAGGGGATAACAACGGTGCGCCGCATCCCGCGCCGGCAACATACCGGGCGAAATTCAGCGGTAAATATCAGCATCGCACGTTTAGCGGCAATATCGGCCATAACCCGCCGGCAGAAGCGCCGGACGACTTTGTACAGGCGGTGGTGGACGCCGCCGCGCTGTAAGGTGTATACAGGCCGCGGCGCCCTGCTGCGGCCTTTCCGGCGTTACGCCGCTCGCCGACCAACCAGAAACAGGGGTTTCATTTGGAGCATATTGATAACATCCTCGTGGTGGATGATGACCGCGATATCCGCGAACTGGTCACGGATTACCTGATAAAGTCCGGCTATCGCGCCGTCGGTGCGGCAAACGGCCGCGAAATGCGCGCGGTGCTGGCCGCCAGCCATGTCGATCTGGTGGTGCTGGATATCATGATGCCGGGCGACGACGGCCTGACGCTGTGCCGCCAGTTGCGCAGCGACGCGCAACGCAACCTGCCGATACTGATGCTGACGGCGCGCAATGAAGACACCGACCGCATTCTCGGGCTGGAAATGGGGGCCGACGACTATCTGGTAAAACCCTTTGTCGCCCGCGAACTGCTGGCGCGTATCAAGGCGATCCTGCGCCGCACCCGCGCGCTGCCGCCCAACTTGCAGATTACCGAGGCCGGGCGCGTGATCGCCTTTGGCGACTGGCGTCTGGACACCGTCAACCGCCACCTGCTGGACAGCGACGACACCATCGTCGCGCTCAGCGGCGCCGAGTACCGGCTGTTGCGGGTGTTTCTTGATCACCCGCAGCGGGTATTGTCGCGCGACCAACTGCTTAATCTGACGCAGGGGCGCGATGCCGAACTGTTCGAACGCTCTATCGATCTGCTGATCAGCCGCCTGCGTCAGCGGCTGCGGGAGGACGCGCGCGAACCCGCCTATATCAAAACGGTGCGCAGCGAAGGCTACGTGCTCGCCGCGCCGGTGGTGATTAAGGAGGCCAGGCCGTGAGGCTGTGGCCGCGAACGCTGCTGGCGCGTTTACTGCTGATCGTGGCATGCGGCCTGCTGCTGGCCAACGGCATGACCCTGGTCAGCCTGATGATCGAACGGATGAGCAGCGCCAAAAGCGTGATGCTGGGCAACCTGGAGTACGACGTGGCGACCAGCGTCGCCATTCTCGACCGCCTGCCGGCGGCGGAACGGCCGCAGTGGCTGCCCAGGCTGGCGCGCGGCAATTACCGCTACCAACTGACGAAAGGCGACAGCGGTCCCTATCCCACCGGTTGGCGCACGCGCGGTGCGGTGCGCTCACTGCAGGAGGCGCTGGGCGGCCGTTACGCCATCAACATCAGCGCCATTCCGGGGCCGCGCGAGCATATTCAGGTGCACCTGACGCTGCACGACGGCGCCCCGCTGACGCTCGATCTCTGGCCGCGCATGCCGGCAATTGCGCGCTGGCTGCCGCTGGTGCTCGGCGGGCAACTGTTGCTGCTGCTGTGCTGCGCCTGGCTGGCGGTGCTTCAGGTGGTGCGGCCGTTTACCCGCTTTACCCTGGCCGTCGATGCGTTGAAACCGACCGCCGACGCCGCGCAGACCATGCCTGAGGACGGCCCGGCGGAGGTGCGCCAGGCGGCGCGGGCGTTTAACGCCATGCAGGCGCGCATTCAGGATCACCTGAAGGAGCGCGCGCAGATCCTCGCCGCCATCTCACACGATCTGCAGACGCCGATTACCCGGATGAAGCTGCGGGTGGAGATGGCGGAACAGCCGGCGCTGCGTGACAAGCTGCTGGGCGATCTGGATACCATGAGCCGGCTGGTGCGGGAAGGCATCGCCTTTGCCCGCTCGGCGGAAACGCTGGAAGAGCCGCGTCAGCGCGTCAGCCTGAACGCCTTGCTCGACAGCCTGGCCTGCGACTATCAGGACATCGGCAAAGCCGTCGTCTTCCTGCCGTGCAGCGGCGACGACCGTTTCGCCGTGCGGCCGCAGGCGTTACGGCGCATCATGACCAACCTGATTGATAATGCGCTGAAGTTCGGCCGCCGGGCGACGGTCACGCTGGCGGCGCCGCAGCGGGGCCAGGTGACGCTGCACGTGTGCGACGACGGCCCCGGCATCCCCGACGATGAGCTGCAGGCGGTGCTGGCGCCCTTTTACCGGCTGGAGGCGTCGCGCAACCGCCACACCGGCGGCACCGGGCTGGGGCTGGCGATCGCCGCGCAGCTGGCAAGCCAGATGGCCGGCACGCTGACGTTACGCAACCAGCCGCAGGGCGGTCTCGACGCCTGCGTGACGCTGCGTGAAATAACCCCGCCATAATTGACGCGGCGGGCAGAGAAATAATCCTGCCCGCCGCCCTCTTTTCACCACTCTCGCTCACGATTTTAATTAGTTAACGATAATCAGATTTTTATTATTGAATTTATTAATTTTAATCAAATAATCCTGCACAGGTTAACATTAATTATTATTCAACAAAAATATATTAGCTAACGATAAATAAAGCAGAAGATTTAAAATCAACATCTTACCCAATCACTCACTTGCGCTGAATATTTATTTTATGACAGCTTGAATAAACCCGCGTTGTTTTCTAGCCTTAATCAGGCTAATGCTTTTTAGCCAGAGATTTATACAACAAATTTCAGCCTTATCGCGCCAATATTCCCGCCGGCGTGACGCGTTTTCTTTTTCTTTTCGCCAGGGTTATCGCAGACAGAGACGATAAAGAGTTCTATTTATCGTATTCATACGGGGCCGCCCCGTTAATCCGTAATCCAGGAGATTGCCATGATTTCTGTTGAAAACTTAACCCAGGACGTATCAGACGATGAGGATATTTACCGCAACACCACCGGCACCCTGCTGATGCACCTGAAGCGTTCCGGCATTCGGGACGTGGAGGTGATTGCCGAACAGATGGACGCCCTGCGCCACAGGCAGTCCCGCGAGGGCATTTACAGCTTCGACGCCTTTTCCTGCCGCGGCAGCGACGCCGCCTCCCCGGTGGCGACCTCACTGGAGGACGCGCCGCGCGACTGCTCCATCTGGTCAACCAACCTGTACCTGGGGTTAAACCGCCACCCGAAGGTGATTGCCAGCACGATCGAGGCGGTGCGGCAGATGGGCACCGGCTGTGGCACCTCGGCCATCTCCGGCGGGATGAATATTCTGCACCGGAAAATCGAGGCGACGCTGCAGCGCTGGTTCAACAAGGAAGCGGTGATGCTGTTCCCCACCGGCTTTACCGCCAATCTGGGCACGCTGGCGGCGCTGTGTCAGGAAGGCGACTGCGTGCTGATCGATGAGGAGTCCCACGCCTCGATCCGCGACGGCATCCGGCAGTCGCCGGCGCGGCGCTGGGTCACCTTTCAGCACAACGACATTGAGGATCTGGCGCGTAAACTCGGCGAGGCGCAGCAAACCTGCCGGGGAAAAACCATTGTGATTGTTGAGTCCGCCTATTCGATGAGCGGCGACATCTGCCCGCTGGCGGAGCTGGTGCAACTCAAACAGCGCTATAACTTCCTGCTGTTTGTGGATGAGGCGCACGCCTTCGGTATTTACGGCGACGGCGGCCGCGGCCTGTGCCAGCAGGCCGGCGTCACGGAGCAGGTGGACTTTATCGCCTCCACCTTTTCCAAGGCGGCGGCCTCTCTGGGCGGCTTTGTCGCCATGTCCCGCCGCTATGCCTCTTACCTGCAGTGGAGCGCCAATGCCTATGCGTTTCAGGCCTGTTTTACCCCGGCCGACGCCGCCGCGGTGCTGGCGGCGCTGGAGATTATTGAAACGGAGCCGGAGATCGGCCGTGAACTGCATGAGAAGAACCGCTATATGCGCGCTCAGCTGCAAAAGGCCGGTTTCGACCTGCGCAACAGCCAGACGCCGATTGTGCCGATCTATATTCCGGATACCAGAAAGCTGCTGAAAACCTGCTTTGAGCTGTACAAGAATGGGGTGTTTTCCGTCCCGGTCGCCCACCCGATGGTGGCGGAACATGACGGACGCATCCGTTTTATCGTCAATGCCAGACACAGCTATCAGCAGATTGACCAGACCGTCGCCCTGCTGGCCGCACTGGCCGAGAAACATGCGCTGTTCGCGCCATCCTGACTCGCGATAAAAAAAGCCGGGGAGATCCCCGGCTTATGCAAGCGGATTAACCCTGCCGGATAAATGCCAGCAGATCGGCGTTGATGGTTTCTGCCTCGGTGGTCGGCATGCCGTGCGGGAAACCGTGGTAGGTTTTCAACGTGCCGTTCGGCAACAGCTTGGCCGACAGCGGGCCGGAAATGTCATACGGCACAATCTGGTCGTCATCGCCGTGCATCACCAGCACCGGCACGGTGATGCTGCGCAGGTCGTCGCTGAAGTCGGTCTGAGAAAAGGCGACAATACCGTCATAATGCGCCTTGGCGCTGCCCATCATCCCCTGTCGCCACCAGTTGTTGATAATGCCTTCGGACGGCTTGGCGCCGGGACGGTTATAGCCGTAGAACGGCCCCGCCGGGATATCATGATAAAATTGCGCGCGGTTGGCCGCCAGCTGCGCCTGCATATCGTCAAATACCGACTTCGGCAGCCCGCCGGGATTAGCGTCGGTTTTCACCATCAGCGGCGGCACCGCGCTGATCAGCACCGCCTTGGCGACGCGGCTGTCGCCGTGGCGGGCAATGTAGTGCGCTACCTCGCCGCCGCCGGTCGAGTGGCCGATGTGCACCGCTTTCTGAATGCCGAGATGGCTGACCACCGCCGCCACGTCATCGGCGTAGTGATCCATATCATGCCCGTCCCAGACCTGGCTGGAGCGCCCGTGACCACGGCGGTCATGAGCGACGACGCGGTAGCCGTGCGCCAGGAAAAACAGCATTTGCGCATCCCAGTCATCCGCACTCAACGGCCAGCCGTGGTGGAAAAAGATAACCTGTGCGTCCTTCGGGCCCCAGTCTTTGTAGAAAATTTCGACGCCGTCTTTCGTTGTGACAAATCCCATTGCATTTCTCCCTCAGGTTTATGGTGTGAACCAGTTTCGCCAACTGCGCGGCAATGCCGGCGATGGCTCTGTTTAAGGATAGTGGCGATATGGACATTCATCACGATGCTATTCCCTATCGCTATGATTAAATGATTAGCTATTTTCAATCAAAATGGTTTAACCGGCAGAGACACCGCACGGTGTCAACATGTGCGTTAACCGCCTCAGGGCTGGCGCACGCTGCCTATGGGTTGCCTACGCCGGCCAACCACCGGCTTGTAGTGATAACCTTAAACCTGGCTTTAATGTCAATAACTTCAGCAGCGCTTCATATTAAATCACCAGCACTAGCGCTAGCCTCCCCCGTTAAACAAGCGTTATAGTGTCCTTATTCATCTTTTACAGACATTATCCGCCATGCATGATTTTCTGATTATCGTCCCCGACGGGGGCATGCTGTTTGAGGCGGCGGGCGTCGCCGATATTCTTACCCAGGCCAACCGCCTGCTGCCGCCGGATGCGCCCGGCGCCTCTTATCGGGTGACGGTTGCCACCACCCAGACGCACCGGGTAGTGCACGGCGTCTCGGGGCTGAATCTGCTGGCCGACCAGCGACTGTGCGATCTCGATCCTGCTCGCCCCTACGACACCGTGATGGTGGCCAACAAGGGCCAGTCCGACGCCGAGAACCTGAGCGTGGTGCACTGGCTGCAGCAGGCCGCGCCCCATGCCCGTCGGATCGCTTCCATCTGCGGCGGCGCGCTGCTGCTGGCGCAGGCCGGTCTGCTGGACGGCCGCCATGCCACCACCCACTGGCGGCTGCTGGATCGCCTGCAGGCGGAGTTTCCGCGGGTGACGGTCGACCACGGGCCAATCTACGTGCAGGACGGCGCGGTCTGGACGTCGGCCGGCGTCAGCTCCGGCTTCGACCTGACCCTGGCGCTGATTGAAGAAGATCACGGTTTTAGCCTGGCGCGGGATGTAGCGCAGGATCTGGTCATGTTCCTGCGGCGTCCCGGCGGACAGGCGCAGTTCAGCCGCTATCTGCTGCATCAGGCCGGCGACGGCCCGATTTGTCAGCTGCAGAGCTGGCTGGCGGAGAACCTCACCCAGCCGCTCTCCGTCACCCAGCTCGCGGAGCGCGTTGCGATGAGCCCGCGCAACTTCACCCGGGTGTTTACCCGCGCTACCGGCGTGACGCCGGCCAGATATGTTGAAGAGGTGCGGCTGAACGCCGCCAGACAGCGCCTGGAGCAGACGACGCTGGGCATTGAGCAAATCGCCGCGGATACCGGCTTCGGCAGCGGCCTCAACCTGCGCCGGGTGTTCGAGAGGAATCTGCACCTGACGCCGACCGAGTACCGGCAGCGTTTCTGCGCGCGCCATCTGTCCTGAATTGATTGTTTATTGTCATTTACGCCAAAGCGCCGCCGCACTACATTGATGACAGACATCGATAATGAAGGAGTTCATCATGGTCAACGTAGGCATCAACGGCTTCGGCAGGATCGGGCGCAACGTGCTGCGCGCGGCGCTCGGACGGACGGATTTTCAGGTGGTGGCGGTTAACGACCTCACCGACAGCCGCACCCTGGCCCATCTGCTGAAATATGATTCACTCGCCGGCACGCTTGCGGCGCAGGTCGAGGCGCTGACGGCGGGCTGGTGGTGGACGGCCGGACGATCCGCGTGTTTTCACAGCGGGATCCGGCGGCGATCCCCTGGCGCAGCGCCGGCGTAGACGTGGTCATCGAAGCCACCGGCCTGTTCACCGAGAAAGCCAAAGCGATGGCGCATATCACCCACGGCGGCGCCAAGCGCGTGATTATCTCTGCCCCGGCCAAGGATGACGACATCACCATCGTGATGGGCGTCAATGACGCGCAGTACGATCCGGTACGGCATCAGGTGGTCAGCAACGGCAGCTGCACCACCAACGGCCTGGCGCCCGCCGCTCAGGTGCTGCATCAGACATTCGGCATTGAGCATGGCCTGATGAACACCACCCACGCCTATACCAACAGCCAGGCGCTGCACGACCAGCCGGAAAAAGATCTGCGCGGCGCGCGGGCCGCCGCCGTCTCCATCGTGCCGTACTCCAGCGGCGCCGCCAAGGCGATAGGCAAAGTGATCCCCGAGCTGGACGGCCGGATGACCGGTTATTCGCTGCGCGTTCCCGTCCCGGTGGTGTCCATCGTCGATTTAACGGTCAACCTGCAGCGCGAGGCAACGGCCGAAGACATTAATGCCGCGTTTCGCGCCGCCGCCGCGTCGGGGCCGCTGCAGGGCATTCTGGGCTACAGCGACCAGCCGCTGGTGTCGAGCGACTACCGCGGCGATCCGCGCTCTTCCATTATTGACGGGCTGTCGACGCTGGTGATTGGCGGCAAGATGGTGAAGATCCTCGCCTGGTATGATAACGAATGGGGCTTCTCCAACCGGCTGATCGATCTGGCGCTGCTGATGGAAAAACGGGGCCTGTAGTCCCTTTGCGCCGGGTTCCGGGCTATACTGACGACACCGCCGACGGCGGTGTTTTTTTGCCTTCAGCCACGGAGTCGTTATGTCTGCCTCATTTCCCCTCACCGCCGCCGAACGTGAAGCCGTGATGCACTTCGCCGACGGCGACCCTGATGAAAACCCGTGGGTCGCCGGCAAACCGCGGCAGGAAGAGATCGACGTCGTCGATTATGACCCGCGCTGGCCGCAGCGCTTCGCGCAGGAAAAAGCGCGGCTGGAGCGCGCACTGGGGCCGTACGCGCTGCATATTGAGCATGTGGGATCCACGGCGGTGCCGGCGCTGGCGGCCAAACCGATTATTGATATCGATCTGCTGGTGGCCGACCCGGCGAATGAGGCGGGCTATATACCGCCGCTGACCGCCCTGGGCTACGTCCATACCATACGCGAGCCGTCATGGTATCAGCACCGGATGCTGCGTCTGGATGCGCCGCAGATCAATCTGCACGTATTTGCCATCGGCAGCCCCGAGCACCTGCGCCACCGGCTGTTTCGCGACTGGCTGATCGACCACCCCGAAGACCGGCAGCGGTACGTCGCCAGTAAACGGCGCGCGCGGCAAGGCGTGAATACCATGACCGATTACAACCGCAACAAGCAGGAGACCGTGCGGCAGATTTACGCGAAAATTTTCGCCGCGTTGCGTAACAGCGCGGATTAAGCGCTCTTCCTCGCCGGTGCGCCGGCCAGCGTCGCCATCAGCTGCGCCCGCCGCTGTTCCAGCTCTTCAATCTGCCGTTCGATATCCGCCAGGCGTTGATACTGCAGCGCCTGAGTTTCCGGGCAGAAGGCGGCGCCCTCCACCAGCAGCATGCAGTCCGGAAACGCGCGGATCTCCGCAATGCTGAAGCCGATGGTAATCAGCCGCCGTATCTGGCGCACCTGAACGATCGCCCGTTCGGAAAAATAGCGGTAACCATTCTCGCCGCGCGCCGAGGCCACCAGCCCCTTCGCGTCGTAATGACGGATCGCCCGTACGCTGACGCCGGTTTTTTGCGCCAGCTCGCCGATTGATAACTGCATCTTTCCCCCTGAATAGCCGCTTGACTCTGACATTAATGTCAGGGTTTAGCATAGCCGGGAATCGTTATTGAGACAGGAGCTTTTTATGCCGTTATCCCTTCGTCACCTTCTTCTGGCGCTGATGCTGGCGCTGGTTTCCGCCGCACTGCCCGCCGCCGAGAAAAGCTACAGCGTCCGCGCGCCCGACGGCGTGCGCATCGCGGTGCAAGAGTCCGGCAACCCCGCCGGCCCGCCGATTATCTTTATCCATGGCCTGCTGGGCAGCCACCTGAACTGGATAAAGCAGCAGCAGGATCCGCAGCTGCAGCGCTACCGGCTGATCACCTTTGACCTGCGCGGCCACGGCCTCTCCGACAAGCCGCAGCAGGAAGCGGCCTACCGCGACGGCAAACGCTGGGCGGACGATCTGGCCGCCGTGATCGACGCGACGCAGGCCCGGCGGCCGCTGCTGGTCGGCTGGTCGCTGGGCGGCGCGGTGATCACCAACTATCTGGCGGCCTACGGCGACAAAAACCTCAGCGGCGCCGTCTACGTCGACGGCGTGGTGGAATTAACCCCCGCGCAGCTCCCCGCCCATCCGGCGGTGTACAGCGCGATGACCGATGAACGCCTGGCCACCCATCTGGACGGCGAGCGCGCCTTCCTGCGCCTGTGTTTTTATCAGCAGCCGGATCGGGAAACTTTCGAACGGCTATTGGCCAACGCGGCGCTGGCCGCCTGGCCGATGCAGCGCGCGGTGCCGACGATGACCATCCCGCTGGAACAGGGGCTGAAAAACGCCCGAGTGCCGCTGCTGTTTATCTATGGCCGGCACGATGCGCTGGTCAACCCGCAGGCCGCGCTGGCCAGGGCGCGGAGCGTCAACCCGCGCATTGAGAGCCAGATCTATGACGACTCCGGCCACGCGCCGTTTATCGAGGAAGCGCCGCGCTTTAACCGGCAGCTGGCGGCGTTTGCCGCCCGGCATAGCGCGCAATAAACGAACGGCGGCGCGCTGATCCCGGGCGCGCCGCCTGTCGGATAGCGGGAGGAGAATGATTTCAGCAAACAACTATACAGCGGGTAATGAATATCATAGTATCGGTTAACTAATTGATACCGGAGAGTATTGTTGATGAAAAAACTGCTGTTTTCGGCGTTAATCGCCACCTCCGCCGTGCTGTTATCCGCCTGTTCACCGGATAACGAACATAACGTTAAAGTGGCGATCAATACCGGCCCGGATGAAGCCATCTGGAAAGTCGTCCAGCAGGTCGCAAAAGAGAAATATGACCTGAATGTCGACGTCATCTCCTTTAACGATTACGTGCTGCCTAACGAAGCGTTAAACAATAAGGACGTCGACGCCAACGCCTTCCAGACGCTGCCTTACCTGGAGGATCAGTCGAAGGAGCGCGGCTATAAGTTTGCCGTTGTCGGCAAAACCTTCGTGTTCCCGATCGCCGCCTACTCGCACAAGATAAAAAATATCAGCGAGCTGAAAGACGGCGCCACCATTACCATCTCCAACGAGGTCACCACGCTGGGCCGCAGCCTGCTGCTGCTGCAGGCGCAGGGGCTGATTACGCTGAAGGACGGCGTTGGTTACCTGCCAAGCACCATGGACATTACCGCCAACCCGAAAAACCTGAAGATTGTTGAAGTGGATACGCCGCAGCTGGCGCGCACGCTGGACGATCCGAACGTGGCGATCTCCATTATCAACACCAACTTCTCCGCCCAGGCCGGGCTTTCCGCGGTGCGCGACGGTCTGTTTATGGAGGAGAAAGACTCGCCGTACGTCAACGCGATCGTCGCGCGTGAAGATAATAAGGACAGCAAGAAGATTCAGGAGCTGAAAGACGCCTTCCAGTCCCAGCAGGTCGCCGACAAAGCGATGGAAGTGTACAAAGGCGACGCGATTAAAGGCTGGTAACCTCTCCCCGACGAAAAGACGGCGGCGTCAGGCTGCCGTCTCTATCCTTCTCCCCCGCCAATCACTCTCTGGCGCGGATCCAGCGCCGGTAACGGCGGCGCTCAGTGCGTTGATCACCTGCTGCGCCAGCAGCGCGCGCAGCGGTGAAACCTGCGGCGCCGGCTTTTTATCTCGGCCGAGACGACGCAGCTGGAACTTGACCAGCGCCATATTCGCCAGTGACGCCAGCGTTTTATTTTTCCAGCCGATCGGCGACAGGCTCGGCTCGCTGTGCTGCCCCTGCCGCCAGGCGCGCGGCAGCGCCGGATCCAACGCCAGCGCGGTGCCGATGCCCGCCAGCGCCACCCCGCTGTCGATAACCTGCTGCGCCACCGGCAGGCGGCGGATGCCGCCGGTCACCATCAGCGGCATCTTGGCCACCTGCTGAATCGCCGCGGCAAACTCAAGGAAATAGGCCTCGCGGGCCAGGGTGCGCCCGTCGCGCGCCGCGCCCTGCATCGCCGGCGCTTCGTAGCTGCCGCCGGACAGCTCCACCAGATCCACCGCTAACTCATTCAGCATGCCGACCACCTGCAGCGCATCATCCGCGCTGAAGCCGCCGCGTTGGAAATCGGCCGAATTCAGTTTTACCGCTACGGCAAACTGCGGCGACACCGCCGCGCGCACGGCGCGGACGATCGCCAGCAGCAGGCGGGCGCGGTTTTCCAGCGAACCGCCCCATTGGTCGGTGCGTTGATTGCTGAGGGGAGACAGGAACTGGCTAATCAGATAGCCGTGGGCGGCATGGATCTCCACGCCGGAAAATCCGGCCCGCTCCGCCAGCCGCGCGCTGGCGGCAAAACGGGCGATCGTTTCGTCGATCATCGGTTGGCTCATCGCCTGCGGCATGGCGAAGTGTTTGGACATGTTGCCCAAATCCAGCGGCACGGCGGACGGCGCCCAGGCGGTTTGCCCCAGCTCAGCCGGCATCTGCCGGCCGGGATGGTTGATCTGCAGCCAGAACTGCGCGCCGTTTGCCTGGCCGGTCTGCGCCCAGCGGGTAAAGCGCGCCAGATGACGATCGTCCTCCAGCACCACCCCGCCGGGACCGGTCATCGCCCGGCTGTCGACCATCACGTTGCCGCTAATCAACAACCCCGCGCCGCCGTCGGCCCAGGTTTGATACAGCTGCAGCAGCGAGTCAGAAGGCGCATGATCCGCATCCGCCATATTCTCTTCCATCGCGGCTTTAGCAATACGGTTGGGGATACGTGAACCATTCGGCAACACTAATTCGTCAAATACATTCATCGGCTTTACCTCGGGAGATAATAAGCCCAAAGCCTAACCTTAACGTTAAGTTTAAGGTCAAGAGCGCGATATGGCGATTAATGCTGCGGTTTAGCGTCTGCGTCCGCGACGCTCTGGGATTCAATATTCGCCAGCACCCGTTTGGCATTGTCGGCACAGTCCAGCTCTGCCGGCTTGGCCAGAATATCCGCCATCACCGTCTGCAACTGCGCCTTACTCTGCGCCAACTGCGCCTCAAGCCGTTCAATATCCCGCAGCTTGCTGGCCAAGGTGTCGATCAGCCGCTGGTGATCCCACTGGCCGGCTGTCACCGGCATCAATGCGCGCAGCTCATCCAGGCTGAAACCGGCGTTCTGCGCGGCCACGATCACCCGCAGTTCCTGCACGGCGTCCGGCGTATAGCTGCGGTAGCCGTTGGCCTGCCGCTTAACCGCCTTCAATAATCCCACCCGCTCATAGAAACGAATACGTGAGGCGTTCAACCCGGAACGTTTCGCCAGCTCGCTGATTTTCATCTTCTCTCTACGCCTCAACTCAAAAATATCGGCGGCGCCAACGGGCGCCGCCGGCCATAATAGCATCAGCCGTGCAGCGACAGCCCCTTGATTGCCTTATCTACCGCCTTTTTCGGCCCGTGCAGCGCCAGACCGACCAGGTTCAGGTTATCGGCGTCCTCGGCCAGGAACGCCTGGCGGTTGGCCTCATCGTGCCCGGTGGCGAACATGGCGTGCACATAGGGGATCAGGGTCAGTTCACGCTCCAGCCCCTTGCGGTGGCTGCTCTGCAGGCCGGCGATATCCGCCTCAAAAATCAGCATCGGCTGGCCGGCGATCGCGCCATACTGGCGGCCGTGCCCGTCCTGGTAGCGCTCGCCCAGAATCTCCGGGGCGGCGGCGGCAATCCCCGTCGCCAGAAAAGCCACCACATTCAGCCGCTGCCAGGCGGCCAGATCGTTACGTACGATAAAGGCGATTTTACTCTCAAACATGACTGCCGATACTCCGTGGGTTGCGAAAAAACGCATCATCGGCGATCGGCGCTTGGTCAGTATAGAACGTTTGTGCACTGACGCTGATAGGCCTGCGGCGACAGCCGGTAGGCGCGCTGGAACCAGCGGCCCAGATGGCTTTGATCGGCAAAGCCCACCTGCATCGCCACCTGCGCCGGCCGTTCGCCCTGCGCCAGCCGCATGCGCGCGGCGCGCAGACGCAGCCGCACCAAATAGGCATGGGGCGACAGGCCGAAGGCTTTTTTAAACTGGCGGGTCAGGCGAAAGCGGTCGATGCCGCTCTGGCTGGCCAGCTCATCCAGCCCGATATTGTCGGCCATATGTGCGTGCAGATACTCACGCAGACGGTTGATCAATACCTGCGACTCATCGCTCAGCGAGGTGGGCTTCAGCTGAATATGGCGCGCCAGCAGATCGATCAGCCGATCCAGGCTCTGGTCGCGCGCCAGCCGGCCTTCATTGTGATGCACGGCGCAGAACGCCTGGCGGATCGCCATGTTCAGGCCGGCGTCGTCGGTCAGCGTATGGCGGAACGCCCCTTCCAGCGTCGAGATATCCCCCAGCCCGCGCCGGCACATCGTCTCCGTTACCCAGCCCTGCGGCAGATACAGCATGCCGTAGGTAAAGCCCTCATCCTGCGGCGCGTGGCCGTCATGCACCGCGCCCGGTTCAATCAGGATCGCCCGCCCGGGACGGCTGGTATGCAGCGACCGGTGACAGTTGAAGCGCTGCAGACCCTGCTGGGTAACGCCAACCAGCATTTCATCATGATCGTGGGGATCGTAAGCGTGGCCGCGAAAATGGGCGTGAACGCTTTCAATACCGGTGTCGTCGTCACGCCGCAGGGTCAGCCAGTCCTCTGCAGGCGGCGCATGGTGCGTTGACGTCATGGTGCAGTTCTCCAAAGCGGGATGGCAGTAGGAATTATCATACGTCGATCCCCGGGCTTTACAAAAAAATTGAAACTCATCGCGCATTGTCGCCACTCAATGGCAGTTTATTCAGTCAGGGTTCATCAATGTGAAAATGCCACAGATCAAAAACGTCTTCAGCAACAACCGCGTCAATCAGCCGCAGCAGCAAGAAACCTCGCGCCCCATCACCGTGGCGGACCTGCTGCAGCGCGGCCACGACCAAAACGACAGAAGCGTCGATCCGACCGGTTTCCGCTCCATTCATGACCTGCGGGACTTCGCCCGCGACAACCCGCTGCCCACGACGCTGTATCGCGCGCACGTTGCCGACCGCGATGAGATCGACGTTTACGGTCTGGAGCGCTCCGAGGAAACGGATAAAAAGCACGGCGACGACTATCTGGCGGATATTATCAAACACACCGCGCGCACCGGCGGCAGCCGCGGCGGCGTGCTGTCGTTGAGCGGCTCACTGCAAACCGCCAACCGTTTCGCCGCCGGCCGCACCGTGGTGCAAATCGACGCCACCGCCTTCTCCGGCCGCTTTAAAACCACCGCGCAGATCCTGCTGGACGATGCGGACCGTCTGATGGCGGCGCAAAAAGTCTCGCCGAACACCGTCCGAAAAGCGCTGGAAAATCTGTGCGGCGAAGCGGAGTCCGAAGCCTTCTATCTGGACGGCGATATTCCCCGCAGCGCAGTGAAGCAAATCTACTGATCATCACATCGCCAGATCGTGGCGCTCAGGCAAAACCGCCGTTGACCCTGATCGTCTGCGCGTTAATCCAGCGCCCCTGTCCGCCGGCCAGAAACGCCACCACGGCGCTGATGTCCTGCGGCAGGCCCAGCCTTTCCAGCGGCGCGGCCTGCGCCAGCGCATCAATTTGCTGCTGACTTTTACCGTGCAGGAATAGTTCGGTGGCGGTCGGCCCCGGCGCCACCGCATTCACGGTAATATCCCGGCCGCGCAGCTCATTCGCCATCACCTTCACCAGCCCCTCGACGGCCAGCTTGGAGGCGATATAGGGGCCATAGCCGGGCATCGATTTGGCAATCACGCTGCTCGACAGCGCAATAATGCTGCCCCCGCTCCGCAGCTGTTCGCCGGCCGCCGCCATCATCAGAAACGCGCTGCGGGCGTTGACGCTCATCATCGCGTCAAAATCCGCCAGGCTGGCGCGGGTAATCGGCGCCATACGCATAATGCCGGCATTGATCACCACCGTATCCAGCCGGCCAAACGTACTCTGCGCGGCGCTGAACAGGTTTGTCACGACCTCCGGCGACGCGACGTCTCCCGCCACCAGAACGGTTTTCCGCCCCAGCGCGGCGATCTCCTCCGCCACCGCCTGCGCCGCCGCGCGGTCCCGGCCGAAGCCCAGCACGATATCAAAGCCGTCACGGGCCAGCGCCAACGCGATATCGCGCCCTATGCCCTTACTGGCGCCGGTCACCATGGCGCTTTTGCTCTCCACTGACATACGTATTCTCCTGTCCGGCGCCTTCGCCGGGCTGATTGGACATCGGCGACGCACCCGCGCCGCCGGCAAGCGTATTGATTATAGCGGCGGGAGCTGGCCCAGTTGCTGGTACAGCGCCAGCCAGTCTTCCATGTGCCAGGTGGCGGTGACGCGTTCGCCGTTCAGGGTGTGGAACTCGTGCAGCCGGACGCTGATGCGGCGGCCGGTCGCCGCGATACCCATCAGATCGCCCAGGTGCGTGCCGGTAATTTCAGCGCGCACCGCGGCCTTGCCCGGCTCCTGCAGCATCTCGTGAATAGTGATATGAATATCGGGAAACGCGGCGATAAACCCGATCAGCAGCGGTTTGAATCCTTCCGGCCCCGGCCCTTGTCCCGGCGCCAGCGGTATATCCTGCCAGTCGTCGGTGACCGCCTGGTTCAGCAGCTCCGGGTTTTTATCATTGAAAGCGCGGTACAGCGTTTCGACGGCGGCGCGCTCCGCCTGTAAACGTCGGGTCAGATCGTCGGTATGAGTCATGGTTGAAAGCCTTTGCAATCAGCGGTGCAGCTCACCGCCTTGCGTAGTATTCACCGTCGTGACATCATCAATCCAACAAATATCATGTATAGAGTAATATACAAAATATGAATTTTGAGGGTTTCGATCTCAATCTCCTCGCGGCGTTTAACGCGCTGATGACAGAGCGCAACGTCACCAAAGCGGCGGCGATGGCGGGCGTCAGCCAGCCGGCCATGAGCGCGGCGCTGGCGCGCCTGAGGCGGGTGTTCGATGACCCGCTGTTTATCCGCAGTGCGGAAGGCCTGCTGCCGACCGCTAAAGCACAGGGCATCGCCCCGCCGGTCGCCGAGGCGCTGGCGCGCATCCGCAGCGTTATGCAGCCCGCCGAGACCTTCGATCCGGCGGCGCAGGCGCTCAGCTTTACCCTGGGGCTGACGGAGTATCCGCTGCACATCATGCTGCCGGCGCTGAGTAAGGCGTTTGCGGCGCAGGCGCCGCACGGCACGCTGCATATCCGCGCCTTTACCGATCGGGATGAAACGGTGGCGCTGCTGGACAGCGGCAAAATTGACGTGGCGCTGAGCGTCACGCCCAGCAAGACGCAAAGCCGGATCCTGTCCGTTCCGCTGCTGAGCGATGAGTTTGTCACCCTGACGGGAAAAAAACGGCGACGCGGCGCCCGGCGAGATGACCCTGCAGCGCTTTATGGCGATGAAGCACATTCTGGCGTCGCCGGAGGGCAACCGCTACGGCCTGGTGGATGAGATGCTCAGGGCGCGCGGACTGAGCCGCCAGGTGGCGCTGACGCTGCCCGGCATGTTCGCCATTCCGGCGCTGCTGCCCGGTACGGATTATGTCAGCACGCTGCTGCGCCGGGCAGCGACAGGGCGGCCTGTCGCGACGCGCTGCTGAGCTATCCGCCGCCGCTGGCGATGCCGCCGATTGAGTTTCATCTGCTGTGGCATCAGCGTACGCAGGAGCCTGCCGCGCACCGCTGGCTCAGAACGATGATTGCCGCGGCGTGCCGGGAGATTGAGTGACGCTGCCCGGCGCACCGCGGCGCGCCGTTACAGAACTTTCGACAAAAACTGACGCGTTCGCGGGTGGCGCGGGCGGTTGAGCAGTTCATCGCCGCTGCCCTGTTCGACGATTTTACCGTCCACCATAAACACCACCTGGTCGGCCACCTCACGGGCAAAGCCAATCTCATGGGTCACCACCACCAGCGTGGTGCCGGAGCGCGCCAGCTTTTTTATCACGTCCAGCACTTCGCCCACCAGTTCCGGATCCAGCGCCGAGGTCGGTTCGTCAAACAGCATCACCCGCGGACGCAGCGCCAGCGCGCGGGCAATGGCAATACGCTGCTGCTGGCCGCCGGACAGGTGGCGTGACCAGGCGTCGGCCTTATCGCGCAGACCGACCACCTCCAGCAGTTCATACGCCTGCGCCACGGCGGCCTGACGGCTCAGCCGCCTGTGGGCCACCGGCGCTTCAATCAGGTTTTCCAGCACCGTCAGATGCGGGAACAGATTGAAATTCTGGAATACGTAGCCGACGTTGATCCGCTGTTTGAGGATCGCTTTTTCCTTCAGCTCATACAGCCGGTCGCCCTGCCGGCGATAGCCGATATAGTCGCCGTCGATCTGGATAAAGCCCTCATCTACCCGCTCCAGATGGTTGATGGCGCGCAGCAGCGTCGATTTGCCGGAGCCGGACGGCCCGAGGATCACCGTGACCGATCCCGGCGGGATTTCCAGCGACACATCGTCCAGCGCCTTGTGGCGGCCGAAGTATTTACTGACGCCGGTAATGGAAATATGACCTTCAGCTGACATGGGCAGGCTCCTGTGGGGTTGGCGTGCGCACCCGGCCGGCGGCGCGCGTCGTATTGACCGCCGAGCGGCGTTCGCTGCGCGCCAGCCCGCGCTCCACGGCATACTGGATCAGCGACAGCACGGTGGTGATCGCCAGATACCAGACCGCGCCGACCATCAGCAGCGGGATCACTTCCTGCGTGCGGTTGTAAATCATCTGGACGGTGTAGAACAGCTCCGGCATCGCCAGCACGTACACCATCGCCGTCCCCTTGGCGAGGCTGATAATCTCGTTAAAGCCGGCCGGCAGAATGGTGCGCAGCGCCTGCGGCAGGATAATGCGCACGGTGCGCCGCCACGCCGACAGCCCCAGCGCCGCGGCGGCCTCGTACTGACCGTGATCGACGCCTAAAAAGCCGCCGCGGATAATCTCGGCGCTGTAGGCGCTTTGCACCAGCGTCAGGCCGATCACCGCGGTGGAGAACTGACCGAGCACGTCGATGGTGGCGAAGCTGCCCCAACTGAGGCCGGTAAAGGGCACGCCGAACGATAAGGTGTCGTACAGGTAGGAGAAGTTATACAGGACGATCAGCACCACGATCAGCGGCAGCGAACGGAACAGCCAGATATAGCCGAACGCCAGCGTGCTGAGCAGCCAGGACGAGGAGAGCCGCGCCAGCGCCAGCATGCCGCCGACGATGACGCTTAACAGCGTGCCGATCAGCGTCAGCAGCAGCGTCTGCCCCAGCCCCGCCAGGATCGCCGGGTCGAAAAACCAGCGGGCAAACACCCGCCACTCCCAGCGCGGGTTAAAGGCCACCGACTGCACCACCGCCGCCAGCAGCAGCAGCGCGACGACGGCGCCGACGGCGCGCAGCGGATAACGCGCCGGCACCACTTTGATGGTTTCACCATTTTTCATTCATCGTTCCTTATGCAGTTTGGCGCAGCGCGGCGTGCAGCAGGGTTTTAATAAAGCGCAGCTTGCCGTCAAACGGCGGCCGGGCGTACTCTTCCGGATCGCGGCTGGGATCGAACTGCGGCGTATAGCCCTGGCTCAGGTAGAGTTTCACCGCCTCCGGCTGGCGAAAGCCGGTGGTCAGATAGATATGGCGGTAGCCCGCCATCCGCGCCCGGCGCTCCAGCTCCTGCACCACCCGGCCGGCCAGCCCCTGCTGCCGCAGCGCCCTGTCGGTCCAGATGCGTTTGATCTCGGCGGTCTGCGCGTCATACGGCTTATAGGCGCCGGTGGCGATAATCACGCCGTCGCGCTCCAGGACGATAAACAGCCCCTGCGGCGGCAGGTACCATTCCGTCAGCTCCACCTCCGTATGGCGGGAAAAGTAGTCGTCATAACGCGCGGCGTACTCGCCGAACAGCCCGCTGAGGATCGGCTGCAGTTCGGCATCTTCCGGCGATACGTCACGAAAGCGTTCGTTCATCACGGCCTCCTTAATCACCCAGCCCGGCGGGATTCAGTTCCGAGGCGGTGATGCGCTCCACGCCTTCCCCCCAACGATTAAGCACTTTGGCGTAGTCGCCGTTGTTGATCACGCCGTTCAACGCGGTCTGGACCGGCAGCGCCAGGCCGTTGCCCTTTTTCAGCGTTACGGCGATATGCGCCGCTTTCGGCCAGCCGCCGTCGACGCTGCCCGCCAGGCGGGTTTTACCGTTCAGCGCCGCCTTCCACGCGCCGGTGACGTTGGGGCCGAACCAGGCGTCCGCCCGCCCGGACTGCAGCGCCAACGTCTGCGCCGCATCGTCTCTGGTGTAGATCGGCGTAAACGGCTTCAGCCCGGCCTGCAGATTCTGCGCATTCCACGCCAGCAAAATCGCCTCCTGATTGGTGCCGGAGCCGACAATAATGCGCAGCCCGGCAATATCCGCCGCCTTCTGCAGCGAGGCGATCGGGCTGCCCGTTTTGACATAAAAGCCCAGCATATCTTTGCGGTAGGTGGCGAAATCAAACCTGGCCTTGCGCGCTTTGGTGACGGTGATATTGCTGATCGCCGCGTCATACTTGCCGGAGGCGACGCCGAGCGGCCAGTCCTCCCACGAGGTAGGCACCACGTTCAGTTCCAGCCCCAGGCTGTCGGCCACCAGGCGCGCGATATCCACCTCGCTGCCGAGCAGCGTTTTATTGTCATCGGCGAACAGCGTCAGCGGCGGCACGTTCAGCCCGGCAATGGCGACGGTCAGCTTGCCCGGCACGGCAAAGCGATGCCCCGGCGGCAGCTGCGCGATGGCGGCGGCGTTTTTCACGCTGTGGATCGGCGTTTTATTGGCGTCCAGGCTGATGCCGGCGCCGTTAATAGTGACATTCTCTGCCCGGACGGCCGGCGTCACGGCCAGCGCCAGCGCCAGCGCCAGAAGAAGCAATGATTTCTGCATAACGTTTCCCTGTATGGTTTAGCGTGCGGTGAACTGATTGGCCGGCTCCGCCAGCCCCAGGCTGTCGCGCAGCGTGCTGCCGGGATAGTCGCGTCGGAACAGGCCGCGCGCCTGCAGGATCGGCACCACCTGATCCACAAAGCGCGGGAAGGTCTCCGGCGTGCCGCCCTGAATAATAAAGCCGTCGGCGCCGTACTCGGCGAACCACTGCTGCAGGCCGTCGGCCACCTGCTCCGGCGTGCCGGCAAAGCGCGGGCGCGGCGACGCCGCCTCCAGCGCGACCTGGCGCAGCGTCAGGCCGCGTTCGCGGGCCTGGCGTTTGATCGCGTCGGTGGTGCTGCGGAAGCTGTTCTGTCCCAGCTCGCCCAGCTCCGGGAAGGGGTCATCCAGCGGATACTGGCTGAAGTCATGATGTTCAAAGTAGCGGCCCAGATAATTCAGCGCATCCGGCACCGAAACCAGCGCCGCGGTGTTCTGGTATTGCTGCTCCACCTCCTGCGCATCGCGGCCGACAATCACGCTGACGCCCTGGAAAATGTGCAGCTCATCAGCGCGGCGGCCGTGCTGCTCCAGCTGCTGTTTTACGTCGCGGTAAAACGCCTGCGCGTCGGCCAGGGTGTTATGGTGGGTAAAGATGGCGTCGGCATGGCGCGCCGCCAGTTTTTTACCGTCGTCCGAGCGCCCGCCTGGAAGATAATCGGCCGTCCCTGCGGCGTACGGCCGATGTTCAGCGGCCCCGCCACCTGGAAGAAATCGCCGTGATGGTTCAGCGTATGCAGCTTTTGCGGGTCGAAGAAGCGGCCGCTCGCCTTGTCGCGCACAAAGGCGTCCTGTTCCCAGGAGTCCCACAGCCCTTTCACCACCTCAAGATATTCGTCGGCAATGCGATAGCGCAGGGCATGCTCCGGGTGCTGGGTGCGGGAAAAGTTTTTTGCCGATCCTTCCAGCGGCGACGTCACCACGTTCCAGCCGGCGCGGCCGCCGCTAAGGTGATCGAGGCTGGCGAACTGACGCGCGGCGGTAAAGGGCTCGCTGTACGAGGTAGAGAGCGTGCCGACCAGCCCAGATTACGGGTGACGCTCGCCAGCGCCGACAGCACGGTCAGCGGTTCAAAACGGTTAAGAAAGTGCGGGATCGATTTTTCATTGATGTACAAACCGTCGGCGACGAAGAGAAAGTCAAACTTGCCCTCTTCCGCCTTCAGCGCCGTGGCTTTGGCAAACTCAAAATTAATGCTGGCGTCGGCGCTCACCGCCGGGTGACGCCAGGCGGACATATTGCCGGCGGCGCCGTGCAGCATCGTGCCCAGACGCAGCTGTCGTGGTGCGGACATAGTGTTCCCCTTAATTAACATTGGTGCAGCGCTTGTTCCGCCCGGGCGCCAAAGTCGCGGGCGGCAGGCTCGCTAAAAGTGTTCAGGATTAAACGATGAATGAGGCAGACCGCGCGGGCCGGCAGCCACCGTTGCCCAGGCTTATGCCGCCACCTCCCGGGCCTGCCAGGCCTGCGCCAGCAGCTGCAGCGAGCGCAGGCGCGCCTCGCCGTCGGCGATCGGGGTATCAATAATGAATTCATCAATGCCCCAGCGCTGATGCAGCGCTTCGAGCTGTTCCAACACCGCCGCCGGCTGACCGGTCAGCAGCGACTGCGCGCGCCGGGCGATGCGCAGCGGCTCACTGCCCGCCTGGCGGGCGAAGGCGTAGGCCTGCTCTTCGCTGGCCACGCTGACGCGCTGGCCGTTTGCCAGCTCGACGCCCCACACCTCGACGCGGCTCGCCAGCCGCTGCGCCTCGTCCTGCGTCGGCGCGACGATCGCCGGTACGGCGACCAGCGTTTCCCGCCCGCCGTGCGCCCGCCAGGCGCTGAGCACCTCACGCAGCAGTTCGGCATCGCCGTTCAGGTGCGCGGCAAAGACAAAGCGCCAGTTCAGCCGCGCCGCCAGCAACGCGCTCTCGACGCTGGCTCCCAGCAAAAAGCCTTGCGCAGGCTGCGGCGGCAGCGGCGTGGCGCGCACCGGCTCGTCGCCGCCGGGCGCCAGCCAGCGGTCCAGCTGCGTCAGCTGGTCGGCAAAACTGCCTTTCTCCTGCGGGTTGTGCCCGTGCTGCAACGCCCGCGTGGAGAGCGGCAGACCGCCGGGCGCTTTGCCTACGCCGAGATCCACGCGACCCGGCGCAATCGACGCCAGCAGGTTGAAGTTTTCCGCCACTTTATACGGGCTGTAATGCTGCAGCATCACGCCGCCGGAACCCACGCGGATGCGCTGCGTCTGGCCGAGGATCCAGGCGATAAGCAGTTCCGGCGACGGACTCGCCAGTTGGGGGGTATTGTGGTGTTCGGCCAGCCAGAAGCGGTGAAAACCGGCGGCCTCCGCCAGCTGCGCCAAACGCAACGTACGTGCCAGCGCCTCGGCGGCGCTTTCGTTTTCCGCGATCGGGCTTTTATCCAGAATGCTGATTCGCCAGGACATGTCGTCATCCCATGTGATTTAACATGTCGTTATTATTAAAGGGCGTCTTAGCCGCTGAAAAACAATTAATTTACCTTTGAATTGCCGAAATCCGGCAATGTATTCCCTGTCATTGCCGGGGGATTACGTACCATGATGTAACGGCGGCGCGACACGCCGCCGGCTGAGTCAATCCGCCTCCTGTCGTTCAATCTGCCGTCGTACCCAGTCACGTGCACGTGACACCGTCACTAAAGGCGGGGCCTGACGCGGGTCCTGTTCCGCCTCGATAATAATCCAGCCGTGATAGGCAAAAGCGCGCAGAAAATCGATCACCGGTCGGTAATCCACCACGCCTTCGCCCGGCACGGTAAACAGCCCCTGCCGCACCGCCTGGTTAAAGCTCATATTCTGTGCGAGTACCGCCTGCAATACATCGCCGCGCACGTCTTTCAGATGCACATGGACAATACGTGTGCCATAACGCTCAATCAGCCGGGCAATATCCACCCCGGCAGCAGCAGCGTGGCCGCAGTCCAGCACGATGCCGACCTGCTCGTCGCAGGCCTGCAGAAAGTCATGCACCTCGTCATCGCGCTCGACCAGCATCATCAGATGATGGTGATAGGCCAGCCGCAACCCATAACGCTGCCGGATCCGCCGTGCAAAGTCGCTGACCCGCGCGGCGTACTCCGCCACATGCACCTGGCTCAGCGGCGGCGAGCGCGACAACGGCAGATCCAGCGGCGCATCGCCCGGCATGGCGCCGCACTCGCCGTACACCATGACCTCGCAACCCAACGCCTGCAGTAACTGCGCATGTTCGTGCACCGCCGCCAACTCTTCTACCGTATCGCGTTCGGCCAGAAAACCGTTAAACCACCCGGAGGCCAGCCGCAGCCCCGCCGCGTCCAGCAGTGGCCGCAGCGCCTGCGGCGTACGGGGAAATTTACGACCCAGTTCAATCCCCTGATAGCCCGCCGCCGCCGCCTCGTGCAGACAGGTCGCCAGCGGAATTTCGTCCCCCAGATCCTGCAGTACGTCGTTAGTCCAGGACAGCGGGCTGACGCCAATCCGTATTCGTCTGGTGATATCCATCATGATCTTCCTCTTGCACAGGCGCCGACGCGGCATCCGCGCGGGCGCCTGATCAAAAAAACGGCTACGAAAACGCCGTGCGGAACGCCTGCAGCGCCCGTTCCGCATCGCCGGACGCCCATCCCTCCAGCGCCACCACGCCCTGATAGTTAATCTCTCTCAGAACGCGGGCGATCGCCGGATAGTTGATCTCACCGCTGCCCGGTTCGCAGCGCCCCGGCACGTCGGCCACCTGTATTTCGCCGATATGCGCGGCGCTGCGGCGGATGAGTTCGCACAGGTTTCCTTCGCCGATCTGGGCATGATAGATATCGAGATTCATCTTGACGAACGGGCTGTCCACCACGCTGACCAGCGCCAGCGTCTCCTCCGCCCTGGCGAACGGCGTGCCGGGATGATCGACCGCCGTATTCAGGTTCTCCAGGGTAAAGACGCGTCCCGCCTGCTCCCCCAGCGCGGCCAGTGAACGCAGCGTTTGCGCGGCTTTCAGCCACATCTCGCCGGTTGTCACCGTAACCGGCCTGACCGGCAGTCCACGATTATCCAGCCCGGTGCCGTGCAGGTTCAGCACCGGACAATTCAGACGCTGTGCCACCCGCAGCGACTCCTGCGCGCTGTCCAGCAGTTGGACGATCGCATCATCGTCATGCAGGTTGCCGGTGATATAGCCGGTCATCGAGGTAAAGCGCGCTCCGGTCTGCGCCAGCGCCTCGATATCTTTCTGCGTCCAGTCCCAGATTTCAACGCCGAACCCCAGCTGATGAATGCGTCGCACCCGCTCAATAAACGGTAAATCGAGAAACACCATTTCGGCACAGACGGAAAGCGTAAAGTTTGACATGCGCGTGCTCCCTTACAATACGATAGGCTTAGACTGCTGCACCGAGGCGATGCAGGCGAGCGCAATTTCCAGCGCGTTGCGCGCATCCTGCCCCGTTGCTTGCGGGGTTTCCCCCGTCGCCACGCAGCGTACAAAATCGCTGAGTTCGTCGATATAGGCATCGCGCAGCAGATCCGTATCCCGGCGAGCGGTATCGATAGCGATTCCCTGCGCGTTGTAGCGCACACAGTTATTCAGATTGATATTGCCCGCCTGCAGCATGCCCTGGCTGCCGAACACCTCGCCGCGCACATCGTAGCCGTACACCGCCTGGAAGTTGGCCTCGGCGGTGGCGATAGCGCCGTTATCAAAGCGAATGTTGACCACTGCGGTATCCAGCAGGCCGCGGGTTTTAAAGTCGGGCCGCACCAGCGCGTCAGCCATGGCATACACTTCAACCGGCTTCGCGCCGGGGTTCAGATGCAGCAGAATGTCGAAATCATGGATCAGGGTTTCGAGGAAAATCGTCCAGTGCGGGATCGGCGTTGGGTCCCCCAGACCCGGGTCGCGCGTTACCGAACGCATCAGCTGCGGAACGCCGATATGACCGGCCTTAATCTCCTGATAGGCAGAGGCAAAACCGCTGACAAACCGGCGGTTAAAACCGACCTGCAGCACCACGCCCGCCTGCTGTACCGCTGCGATAGCCTGGTCCGCCTCCTCCAGCGTTACCGCCATTGGCTTTTCACAAAAGACGCTTTTACCCGACCGTGCCGCTGCGGCCACCAGTTCAGCATGGGTGCGTGCCGGCGAAGCGATGACCACCGCGTCGATATCCTCATCGTCAAACAGCGCCTGCGGGTCGGTGTAGGCGTGCGGAGCGCCCAACGTCGCCGCCAGCTTTTCCGCCGCCCCTGGCACCGGATCGGCCACCGCCGTCAGCATCGCCCCCGGTATACGCTGTGCCAGCGTCTGAGCGTGAAAACTGCCCATCCGCCCTGCGCCAATCAAACCAATGCGCACTCTTTTTGCTACTGCCATAACAAGCTCCTTTTATCAGTAAGGTACGAACTATTTAGTGTGGGAAACCGGCCGAGTGGCGGAGAGATCCGCCTGTTCTCCGCCAAAGCGCCGGGATTTCGACAGCATCAGTGGTTCAATATGCTCCAGGGAAACCCCTTTGGTTTCAGGCAGGAAACGCCCGACAAACCAAAACGCAATCAGGCTGAATGCGCCGCATAGCAGCAGCGGAAACCCGCCGTGGAAATGCGCCATCAGCACAGGGCTGCGGTTCATCATCGGAAAGCTCTGCGTGACGATAAAATTGGCCGCCCACATCGAACAGAAGGCAAAACCCATCGCCACAGCACGTATGCGGTTGGGGAAAATTTCAGAGATCAGCAGCCAGGCGCCCAGGCTCCAGGAAAGGCCGAATACCAACACAAAGCCGACCAGCCCGACGATCGGCAGATAGCCCGTCATCTCCTGCATAAACGTCCAGGCGGTGAAGAACAGAAATAACGCGCAGCCTAACGACCCCCAGCGCAACAGCGGAAGACGACCCAGGCGGTCTACGGCCAACAGCGCGACGGCGACGCCCGCCAGCAATGCGATACCGAGGAAAATACTCTGAAACAGCGAGTCCTGCGTGTTGCCGGTCACGTTCTGCAGCAGCGACGGCGCGAAATAGAGCAGAATATTGATGCCGGACACCTGCTGCAGTACGGCGATGGCGCAGCCGATCCAGAGAATGTAACTGGCTTTCTTATCCTGCAGGATACCCGGCCTCTTCTCTCGCTCTGTCTCCTGCTCAACGGCCAGCGAACGCACAATCTCCGCATGTAGCCGCTGACCGTGCTCCGGGGTAGACAGCGAGCCTAACACCCTCAGAGATTTATCCTGCTTGCCGCGCATCGCGTACCAGCGCGGCGACTCCGGCATAAAGAACGCCAGCAGCAGAAACAGTACGCAGGGCACCAGGCCTGAAGCCAGCATCCAGCGCCAGCCGGTGGCGACCAACCACTCGTGCGGCATGCCCCTGGCGATCAGGAAATTCACCACATACACGATCAACTGTCCGCCGACCATCAGCATTTGCTGCATGCCCAGCATCCGGCCGCGCAGATCTTTGGGCGATACCTCGGCGATATAGAGCGGCGTGACGGCGGACGCCATGCCGACAGCCAGCCCGCCGATCATGCGGTAAATCACAAAATCGGTCAGATCGTGCGCCAGCGCAGAACCGACGGCGGAAATGATAAACAACAGCGCAGTGACGATCAGGGTGCTTTTGCGTCCGCAGCGGTCAGACAGGTATCCGACGCCCCAGGCACCGATCACGCAGCCGAGGATCACATTGGAGACGGCCCAGCCGCTCTCCGCCGGCGACAGCGACAGATGCTCAGTTAACGGGTCAATCACCCCCGAAATCACCGATGCGTCGTAGCCCAGGATCACGCCGCTGAGTGAGGCGATGGCACAGATGAACAGAATGTAGGGAACGTTGTGTTTGCGTTTCGACATGGCGCTTTCTCTCCACGTTTTTATTGTTAGATTTATTGCTCTGCTCGCCAGAGCGATAATGCTTAGCAACCGCCATGCCAATATTTAAACTGTTGTTTTATATAAAAAATTAAAAAACGATCGCGATCACAAAGTGTTCACAAAGAAGACATGTTCACGTCACATGTCTCTATACTGAACACTTTGCGCACTGCGGACGCCATGTATGAATGACACACCGGAACGTTACTGGGATGAGGAGTGGGAGCTAATCGCCAGGCTCAATAACGAGCAGGCTTTCAGCCGCTATATCAAAGCACTGCACCAAGCCTGGCGGGTATTCTGGCACGGTGAAACGCCGTCCGGCGTACGCGCCGCCGTACACGCATCCTGGGCGCGCAGCCGCAGCAACGGTATCGACCCCGACCATTTCCAGTATCGGTTTTGTGAAGAGAGACGGCTGCAGACGATACTGGCACGCAATGCCCCGCTGATCGCCATTGCCCGCGGCGTGATGCGCAATCTGTTGGCCTATAACCCGAACGGACACATTAATCTCACGGATGCCAACGGCATTACGCTCTACTTTTGCGGCCAGGATCTGACGCCGGTCGGCAGTATGCTGAGTGAGGACATCGCCGGCACCAACTGTACCGGCCGCTGTCTGAGCGAAAACCGCCTGGTATACCTGCTTAACGGCGAGAATTACAAAAGCGCCCTGCGGCGGCGCGATAAGCACTGCGCCGCCGCGCCGGTCAGGGATGAAAACGGCGTAACGATCGGCGTGCTGACGCTCACCGCCAGCTCCGGCAATTTTCACTACCATACACTGGGCACCGTGCAGGCAGCGGCAGAGGCGATCTCCCAGCAGCTGATGCTGCGCCAGTTGGTCGATGAACAGCAATCGGTGTTGGAGTCCATCAACGAAGGCGTGATCGTACTGGGGCAACGCGGCAACATCCGCCAGCTCAACGGCTACGCCAGTCAGGTATTGGGCATCGCACAGCGCGTGGACCATCTGGATATCGATAGCGTTCTACAGCCGGAATCCTGTTCCCTGAAAACGCTGAACGCCTGTAAAGATCGCAGCATTACCTTTTGTCCCGACGGCCGCAGCCGCATCACCTGCCTGATTTCCGTCGTCTGCACGCCGGACGGCGGCAAAGTCATCTCCCTGCGGGAAAATCGCCGCATCCGCGATATCACCCACAAGGTAATTGGCAGCAGCGCCAGCTACCACTTCGATATGATCCTCGGCCAGTCGGCCGCCATGCAGGCGGTGCGTAACCGTGCACGCACCGCCAGCCGCAGCGACAGCACCGTATTGCTGAGCGGTGAGAGCGGTACGGGAAAAGAGCTGTTCGCCCAATCAATTCACAACAGCAGCGCACGGCGTAACGGCCCTTTTCTGGCGGTAAACTGCGGCGCAATCCCGCGCGATTTGGTGCAAAGCGAACTGTTCGGCTATGAGGACGGCGCGTTCACCGGTTCACGCCGCGGTGGTGCAGCGGGTAAGTTCGAACTGGCCGACGGCGGCACGCTGTTTCTGGATGAGATCGGCGATATGCCGCTGGAGGCGCAGGCCAGTCTGCTGCGCGTGCTGCAGGAGGGCGAGGTGACGCGCATCGGCGGCAATCGTCCGATAAACGTTAATGTACGTATCATCGCCGCCAGCCACCGCGATCTGGAAAAAGAGGCCGCCGGCGGCGCGTTCAGACACGACCTCTGGTTCCGCCTGAATGTTATCGATCTGCATATCCCGCCATTGCGCCGACGCAAAGAGGATATCAGCGAGCTGGCGGCCGGATTCTGCGAGCAGATTTGCCGAACGCAGGGGCGCGAGACGGTAAACTTTACCGCCGACGCTCTGCGCCGGCTGGAAGCCTACGCCTGGCCGGGCAACGTGCGCGAGCTGGAGAACGTCGTCGAACGTACCCTCAACCTGACGGAGGGCCGCATCATTGATGAGCAGGATCTGCCGGATACGCTGCACGCCGTCGGCGCGTCACACGCCCTGGCGACACCCGGCAGTCGCAGCCTGCAGGAGAATGAGAGAAACCTGATTATCCTGTGTCTGACTGAAAAGAACGGCAACCTCCGTCAGGTAGCGCTGGCGTTGAACCTGTCACGCGGCGCGCTGTATAACAAACTCAAACGTTATGGCATTGATGCGGACGACTACCGGCGCGAAAAAGCGGCCCGGTAATCGTCCGGCCAGCCGGAATCCCGGACTCAGGCCGGCGGGAATTTCGCCACAATCATGGCCGCCGTCGGCTGCAGGCCGCCCAGGCTCCACTGCTCAGGTTCATGCTCGTCGATTCTGACCCACACCGACTGACGAAATGCGGCGTCGCCGCGCCCTTCACTTCCACCATCAGATCGGTGATCCGCGTCAGCAGTTCGCGCTTTTGGGCGTCGTTAAGGATACCTTTGATGGTTTGTACGTTCACAAATGGCATAATAAATCTCCGTATAGTTAATCTAAGTCTAAAAACAAGACTCATGTTAGGTGAGGAAATTGATCATGTCAAAGAACATCGCGCTGACGCCGGTATCCCCTGCGCTATGCGGACTGGCGCAGGCCGCCGAACTGCTGGGAGACCGCTGGACGCTGCTGATTCTGCGGGAGGTGTTTTACGGCGTTACCCGCTTTGAACAGATGCGTGAACATATCGGCGCCACGAAACAGACGCTCACTACCCGCCTGCGAAAATGGTCGAGCAGGATCTGCTGGCGAAGCGCAGCTATCAGGAATCCGGAATGCGTGAAAGATATGAATATGTGCTGACCGATAAAAGCCGCAGTCTGGGCCGGTTCTGGCCGCGCTGATGGTCTGGGGCCATCAGCATATCTTACATGATGAGCCGCATCTCCAGCTGACGGAGAAGCACAGCGGCCAGCCGGTGCAGCCGGGTTTGTTACTGCGGAAGGCAAACCCGTCGCGCAGGACGATTTAATCCTGACGCCGCTGCGCCGCTGACGGGCGTTACCTCCACGGCCACAGCAGGTCATTCTTGTATGTAAGGCCCGCGATTGCCGGAAAAACAGCGCGTTAAAGTGACATTGTCACGCAATGAATATGAAAAGCCCCCGGCCAGATGCTACCTTAGTCCGTGATGTCTCACTTTCCGGAGCAAACGCAAATGAAAAAAGTCTTTATTATCGCGGCGCAGGCAACGTTGGCCGCAGTCTGGCTCAACAACTGGCCCGGCGGGCCATCAGGCGCTGGCGATGTACCGTCATCCGGAACAGGAAGCGCCCCTTAAATTGCTGGGCGCCACGCCGGTCCGCGGCGATCTGCAGTCGCTGGATGAACAGGCGCTGGCGGATCTTATCGCCGGCAGCGATGTGCTGGTGTTCAGCGCGGCGCAGGCGGAAAAGGCGTAAGGAGATGACTAACGCCATCGACGGTCGCGGCTGGAGATTGCCGTGGCTGCGGCCAGAAGGCCGGCGTATCGCGCTTTCTGCTGGTTTCCGCCTTCCCGGAAGCCGGGCGCGGTAAGGCGGCGCCTTCCGATACCTTCGAAAACTATATGGCGGTGAAAAAACAGGCTGATGTGCACCTTGCCGCCAGCCCACTGGACTGGGTGATTCTGCGCCCCGGCACCCTGACCAATAACGCCGGCAGCGGGCGGATTAACGCGGGCCTCGCTATTCCTTATGGTTTGATCCCGCGTGAGGATGTGGCGGCGACCCTTGCCGCGCTGATCGACACCCTGCCGTCAGCCGCAAAATTATTGAAGTCACCGCAGGCGATACCCCCGCACTTCAGGCCATGCAGGCGCTGGCTTAAGGCCCGGGATGCCGGATCTCCACGGCGCGGTATCAATGCGCCGTGGTAGCCTGATGAGCCGCCGCTCCGGCTGACGGAGGTTACGTCCACGGCCACAGCAGGTCATAGATCGCTTCCAGCACCCTTCTGCAGCGCCGCTCCGGCGGCAGGAGCGGCACCGGCTTTGGCGCTTTGGGACGCTTGCAGCTCACTCCCTGTTCATGCAGCGCCTGCCAGGCCGCCTGCCGCACGCTCAGGACGAAGTCCTCCTGCAGCATACGCTGCAAAATCGCCCGGCCGCCGTCGCTCGGCTGCTGACGCAGCTGTGCGATCAGCGCCAGCCGCTTGCGGTAATCCGTTTTATCGCGCGACAACTGTTCCGCATGTTCAAGGTTGATGGCTGACTCTCCGCTGTCTGGGGTGGCAAAGGCGTGATGATAGCGCGCTCAGCACACCTTGTCGCTGTCCAGCGCCTGCTGCATCCAGTGCAGAAAACGCTTCACCCGCGCCAGCTGGCCAAAACCACGCGGATAGACCAGATGATGCGCGCTGACCGGCAGGCTCCAGCGCCGGCGGAAACAGCCTCACCAGCGAACCGTCGCGCAGATAGTCCTGCGCCAGCAGTTCGCTCTCCAGCACCACCCCGTGCCCCAGACGCGCGGCCTGCAGGCTCATGTAAGAGCGATCGAAGCTGAACACCCAGGGGCGCTCCGGCTGCGGCAGATGGTGGGCGGCAAACCACTGCGGCCACTGGATCAGCGGCGTTTCCGACAAAATCAGCCG
Organism: Serratia rubidaea; assembly: GCA_901472405.1. Classification (GTDB taxonomy): domain Bacteria; phylum Pseudomonadota; class Gammaproteobacteria; order Enterobacterales; family Enterobacteriaceae; genus Serratia_B; species Serratia_B rubidaea. The sequence continues at coordinate 2,541,774 of LR590463.1, forward strand.
GTGCTCCGCCAGCGCCGCCGGCGTCGGCGCCGGATGCCGCCGCAGATAGTCCGGCGACGCCATAGCGGTAATAAATTCATCGCGGATCGTTTTGATATCAAACGGCGACCAGTCCGGAAAGCCGTGGCGGATCGCCACGTCGATATTGTCACGACTGAACGACAGGTTTTCATACGAACATGACAGTGTCACGTTAAGCTCCGGGCAGGCTTCATGCAGCTGTTTCAGCCGCGGCAGCAGCCACAGCAGGCCGAAGCTGGGAGCGCAGTGAATACGCAGGGCGTTGTTCTCTTTCTCATCGCGGATCTGCGCCGTAGCCTGGGCCAGATTCAGCAGCAATTGGCTGATTTCACGCAGGTAAGTCTCCCCCGCCAGCGTCAGGCTCACCCCTTTGGCCGAACGGTTAAACAGCGAGTTGCCCACCAGTTTCTCCAGCTTGGCCAACTGATGGCTGGCCGCCGAGGGCGTGATGTTCAGCTCCTCCGCCGCCCGCGCCACATTGCCGAAATGCGCCACCTGCTCAAACACCTGCAGCGCCTTGATTGAGGGGATCGCCGCCTTCTGTATTTCCAACCGCCGTACCTCCGCTGGTGATGAATTGTCACAGCCTGTCACGTCGCCGGGGCTGAAAACGTTAAGCCGATCAAAACATAAGTTTAATTCAGCATCGACTGAATTTTTTTGCATTGCCGAAAAGTGCGTCTCCTCCAATGCTGAACACACCCTACCGGCCGCGACGGCCGTAAAAAAACCACAATCCTCAGGAGTCGCAGATGTTACTGAACAATAAAATCGCCGTAATCACCGGCGCCGCCTCCGAGCGCGGCATCGGCCGCGCCACCGCCGCCTGCTTTGCCGCCCAGGGCGCCGGGTGGCGATACTGGATCTGGACAGCCGCGCGGCGGCCCATGCCGCGCAGCAGCTTGGCGACGGCCATCTGGGGCTGGCGGCGGACGTCGCCGATCCGCAGGCGGTCAGCCAGGCCGTGGCGCAGATTCTGGCGCACTACGGCCGCATCGACGTGCTGGTCAACAACGCCGGCATCACTCAGCCGGTAAAAAACGCTGGAGATCGGCATGCAGGATTACGACCGCGTGCTGGATGTCAGCCTGCGCGGCACGCTGCTGATGTCGCAGGCGGTGATCCCGGCGATGCGCGCCAACGGCGGCGGCAGCATCGTCTGCCTGTCGTCGGTGTCCGCCCAGCGCGGCGGCGGCATCTTCGGCGGCCCGCACTACAGCGCCGCCAAGGCCGGCGTGCTCGGACTGGCAAAGGCGATGGCGCGCGAATTCGCACCGGAGCAGATCCGCATCAACAGCATCACCCCCGGCCTGATCCAGACCGATATCACCGGCGGCCTGATGCAGGACGAGCGCCGGCACGCCATTATCGACGCCATTCCGCTCGGCGGCTGGGTAATGCGCAGGACGTCGCCAACGCCGCGCTGTTCCTGGCCAGCGATCTCTCCAGCTACCTGACCGGCATTACGCTGGACGTGAACGGCGGCATGCTGATTCACTGACCGGGCCGCGTCACCCTACGGCCCCCGCGCGCTGCGGGGGATCGCCTGTCTGTTTCAGGAGTGGATATCATGACAACGCTTAACCTGACCGCCGCTGCCGGCGCGCGCGACGGCGCATACCGCAAGATCGCCTGGCGGCTGATGCCGATTTTGATGCTGTGCTATCTGTGCGCCTACCTTGACCGGGTAAACGTCGGCTTCGCCAAGCTGCAGATGATGGACGATTTGGCGCTCAGCGAAACCGTCTACGGCCTCGGCGCGGCATTTTCTTTATCGGTTACTTCTTCTTTGAGGTGCCGAGCAACCTGATTCTGCACCGGGTGGGCGCCAGACGCTGGATCGCCCGCATCATGATCACCTGGGGGCTGATTTCCGGCCTGTTCGCCCTGGTGGAAACCGCCTGGCAGTTTTACCTGCTGCGGTTTCTGCTCGGCGTAGCGGAAGCCGGCCTGGCGCCCGGCCTGCTGCTGTACCTCACCTACTGGTTCCCGGCGGCGCGGCGCGCGCGCATGACGGTGCTGTGGTTTATCGCCATTCCGCTGTCCGGCATGATCGGCGGCCCGATCTCCGGCTGGATCATGGAGCGTTTTGCCGGCGTGCACGGCTGGGCGGGCTGGCAGTGGATGTTTTGCGCTGGAGGCGTGCCGACGCTGCTGATGGGCTGGTGGTGCTGCTGGCGCTGAAGGACCGGGTGGAAGACGCGCCGTGGCTGGATGAGCACCAGAAACGGCTGGTGCGCGCCGATCTGGACGCCGACGAGCAGCACAAGCATCAGCACGGCACCATCGCCGCGTTTATCAGCGACAGACGGCTGTGGCTGCTGGCGCTGATCTATTTCTGCGTGGGTGATGGGCCAGTATGCGCTCACCTTCTGGCTGCCGACGCTGGTGCGCAACGCCGGCATCAGCGAACCGCTGCAGATCGGCCTGCTCAGCAGCCTGCCGTATCTGTGCGCCATCGTGGCGATGATTCTGGCCGGACGCAGCGGCGATCGCCGCCGTGAGCGGCGCTGGCATCTGGCGATCCCGATGCTGGTCGGCGCGGCGGCGCTGCTGCTGGCAACCCAGTTCGGCCATTATGTCGCGCTGTCGGTCGCCTTCCTCTGTCTGGCGGCGGCGGGCATTCTCTCCGCTTCCTCGCTGTTCTGGATGCTGCCCACCAACCTGTTGGGCGGCATGTCCGCCGCCGCCGGCATTGCCGCGGTGAACTGCTTCGCCAATCTGGCGGGGTTCTTTTCGCCCTACCTGATCGGCGGCATCAGCAGCTTCACCGGCTCGCCGGCGTGGGGCATGTATCTGATTACGCTGGTGTTGCTGGCCGGCTCGCTGCTGGTGTTCCGCATCCCGGCCGCGCAGGTTAACCGATAAACACGGAGTTAAACGATGAATAGCACTGATTTACCGCATTCCACCGCGCCGTCGCTGCAACAGCGGGCGTACAACATCCGCCGGCACGCGCTGATTATGGGCCAGGTGCAGGGGCAAGGCTATATCGGCCAGGCGCTCGGCGCCGCCGACCTGCTGGCGGTCAGCTACTTTCACGCCCTGCGCTACCGCGCGGACGATCCCGACTGGGAACAGCGCGATCGCTTCTACCTGTCGATCGGCCACTACGCCATCGCGCTCTATGCCGCGCTGCTGGAGGCCGGCATCCTGCCGCTTGATGAGCGTGAAACCTACGGCGCCGACGACAGCCGCCTGCCGATGTCCGGCATGGCCGCCTACACCCCGGCATGGAGATCACCGGCGGTTCGCTGGGCCACGGGCTGGGTATTGCGGTGGGCGCCTGCCTGGGGCTGAAGCGCAAAGGCAACCCGGCGTTTATTTACAACCTGCTGTCCGACGGCGAACTCAACGAAGGTTCCACCTGGGAAGCGGTGATGTCCGCCGCGCACTGGCGGCTGGATAACCTGATTGCGCTGGTGGACGTCAATAATCAGCAGGCGGACGGCCACTCGTCGGAGATCCTGTCCTTCGAACCGCTGGCCGACCGCTGGCAGGCGTTCGGCTGGCATGTGCAGCGGGTGGACGGCAACGATCTGGCGGCGCTGGTGGCCGCCTTCGACGCCGCGCGTCGCCACGACCAGCCGCAGCCGCGGGTGATCCTGTGCGATACCCGCATGGGCAAAGGGGTCGCCTTCCTTGAGGCGCGGGAAAAAACGCACTTTATCCGCGTGGATGAACATGAATGGGATCAGGCGCTGACCGCACTGGAAATCGGAGAACAACCATGAACCAGACCACAACCACGGCCGCCGGCGGCAAAAAGCGTTTAACCACCTCGGCGATGATCGCCTCCATCGCCGCCGAGGGCCAGCCGACGCAGTCCGCGCCGTTCGGCGAAGCGCTGGTCGCGCTGGCCCGGCAGCGCGACGACATCGTCGGCCTGACCGCCGATCTGAGCAAATACACCGATCTGCACCTGTTCGCCAGGGCCTTTCCCGAACGTTTTTACCAGATGGGGATGGCGGAACAGCTGCTGATGAGCGCCGCCGCCGGCATGGCGCGCGAAGGCTTTACGCCGTTCGTTACCACCTATGCGGTGTTCGCCGCCCGCCGCGCCTATGACTTTATCTGTATGGCGATTGCCGAAGAGAACCTGAACGTTAAAATCGCCTGCGCGCTGCCCGGGCTCACCACCGGCTACGGCCCCAGCCATCAGGCGACCGAAGATCTGGCGATCTTTCGCGGCATGCCGAACCTGACGGTGATCGACCCTTGCGACGCGCTGGAGCTGAGCCAGATGGTGCCGGCGGTGGCGGCGCATCAGGGGCCGGTGTATATGCGCCTGCTGCGCGGCAAGGTGCCGCTGGTGCTCGACCGCTATGATTATCAGTATCGCCACGGCAAGGCCCAGCGGCTGCGCGACGGCAAAGATGCGGTGATTATCGCCAGCGGCCTGATGACCATGCGCGCGCTGGAGGCGGCGGAACAACTGGAACAGAGCGGCGTCAGCGTGGCGGTGGTGCATTCGCCGGTGATCAAACCGCTGGATGAGGAGACCATTCTGCGCGAGGCCGGCGTAAGCGGCCGCCTGGTGATCACCGCGGAGAACCATTCGCAGATCGGCGGGCTGGGGGAAGCCGTGGCCTCAACCCTGCTGCGCAACGGCGTGACGCCGGCGTTCCGGCAGATCGCCCTGCCGGACGCCTTCCTGCTGGCCGGCGCGCTGCCGACCCTGCACGACCGTTACGGTATTTCCACCGCCGAAATCATCCGGCAGATCAAAGGCTGGCTGTAGGCCGTACGGCGACAGGGACGTCGCCCGATGCCAGCCGCAGCTCGCTGGCTTTGATATCGGCGATCGGCCCGAGCAGCGCGCGGTCGAACGCCTGCAGCGCTAACCCCTGGCGCACCGCCGCGGCCAGTCAGGATTCGCCAGCGCACCGCGCCCCAGCGCAATCACATCGGCGCCCTGCTCGGTCAGCTGCAGCGCCCGCTGCGGTTGATGCAGCCCGCCGTTGGCAATCAGCGTCAGCGACGGCGCATGGCGATGCGCCAGCGCCGCCAGCGACTCGCCTGCGGCATCAAACGCCGGCTGCCACGCCTCATGTTCGGTAACGTGCAGAAAATCGATGCCCGACGTCGCCAGCCGTTGGAACACCGCCTTGGCCCCGGCCTCGCCTTCGGCCCATTTATGGCCAAAGTCATTCACCTTGCCCTGTGACACGCGGATGCCCAGCGGCACCGCGCGGCCAATCCGCTGACGCACCGCGTCGATGACCGCCAGGCTGAGCGACAGCCGGCCGATAATATCCCCGCCCCAGCGGTCATCGCGCTGATTACTGTAGGCGGTGAAGAACTGGTCCAGCAGGTAGCCATTGGCGCCATGAATCTCGATGCCGTCAAAACCGGCATGCAGCGCACGCTCCGCCGCGGCGGCGAAGTCCGCGATAATCTGTTGAATCTCCCCGTCCTCCAGTGCCCGCGGCAGCGGATAGCGCCCCTCACCACGGTAAAAGGTCATCTGCTCGCCCTTCGGCCGCAGCGCTGAAGGCGCTACGGTCTGCGTACGGTAGCGGTTTCCCTGGGACAGCGCGCCGGCATGTTGCAGCTGCGCGAAAATTCTGCCGCCGTGCTGATGCACCGCCTGCGTCACCTGTCGCCAGCCGCGCTGCTGCGCCTCGTTCACCAGCCCGGACTGAAACTCATAGCTCTGCGACCAGGCTTGGTCGATATAAATGCCTTCACTGACGATCAGGCCAAACTCTCCCTGTGCGAAGCGTTGATAATACTGACGCATTCTCTCGCCCGCGACGCCGTCGGCAGAGGCGGAAACCCGCGTCATCGGCGCCACCGCCAGCCGGTTGGGTAACAACAGTTGGTTAATTTGCTGGCTTTGGAACAATGCGGAATGATTCATGACAGGCCTCCTCGGCTGGCTTATTATAAACAAAACCAAGTGTAATCCCGGGTTTGGTTAGGAAAAATACCGAGGCCAGATAAACCCGTATAACGGAATTCGTTATAATGAACCTGAAAGAGATTGAAATTTTCCTGCAGGTGGCCCAGACCGGCAGCCTGACGCAGGCGGCGCACCGTCTGGATATGTCACCGATGTCGGTCTCGCGCCGGCTGCGGCGCTTGAGGCCTCGCTCGGAGTGCGTCTGTTGCACCGCACCACCCGCGCGGTATCCCTCACCCCGAGGGCGCGGAGTTTATGCCTTATGCGCGCACCATATTGGAAGCGGAGCAAAGCGCGCGGGTGCTGTTTTCCAGCGAGCGGCAAGGCGCAGGCGGACAGCTGCGCGTCACCGCCCCCTCCGGCCTCGGCCAGCGGATTCTGGTGCCGCTTATCCCGACGTTGCTGGCGGAAAACCCGGAGATGAAAGTGGATCTGCAGTTGAGCGACGAGGTGGTCGATATCGTCGCGCAGGGCTTTGACGTGGCGATCCGCGTCGCGCCGCTGCGGGATTCCAACCTGATCGCCCGCAAGATTGCCGATAATCCGCGCGTGCTGTGCGCGGCGCCGGCGTATCTGCAACGGCACGGTCGCCCGAACCGGCTGGCGGATCTCGCCCGCTTTACCTGCTTACGGCTGAGCAACGTACTGCAATGGACGTTCTGTAACGACGGCCAGACGACCGGGATCAGCATCGATGGCCGCTTTAGCTGCAGCAGCGTGGAGGGCGTGCGCACACTGTGTAAGGCCGGGCTGGGGCTGGCGCAACTCACCCACTGGGATATCCGGAAGAGCTGCGCCGCGGTGAGCTGGTCGCACTTGAACTGCAGGATGTGCAGCCACAGGCGTTAGCCGTCTGGGCGCTGTTTCCCAGCCATCGTTACCTGCCGCTGCGGGTCGGCGTATTTCTTGATGCGTTGATGAAGGCGATGCGCTGACGCGCCAGGCTCCTCAGGCGCGCGGCGGCGTCAGGTAATCGACCACGTCGCGCACCCGGTTGAATTTGGCGGCATCCGCCAGCGGAATGACCCGCGCGAACTCCTGCTCCAGCAGCGTCAGCGCCTCCACCCGATCCAGCGAGTCCATTTCCAGATCGAAAAAGAAATCCGCGTCAATCGACATATTGGATTTGTTGATCCCCTGCAGTCTGGCCAGCGCGCCGAGCACCCGCTGCTCTATGGTTTCCATGCGTTTTCTCCGAAAAATCTCCCATGACGGCAGATCATTGCCGACAGCGGTGGCTGAAAATATAGGATTATGGCGAAAAAATAGCGTATTTATGCCAAAAATAGCGCTATTCGTCACGTTTCCTGCCTTTATCCTCTTTTTGCCACCTGCATCACGTCGCCAGGAAAAAACCAGACAAAAAGAGATTGAATATCCGACGCATCGTTCTATATTCAACCATATGGTTAAATTACCGCACTCTCAGCTGGACGCCGTTTTTCACGCGCTGGCCGACCCGACAAGACGCGCGATCCTGACGCGACTGTCGCAGGGCGAGCGCAGTATCGGCGAGCTGGCCGCGCCGTTGAACATGAGTTTCGCCGGCGCCTCCAAGCACATCAAAGCCCTGGAACTGGCTGGCCTGGTGCAGCGCACCGTGCAGGGAAGAAACCATATTTGCCGACTCGAACCAGAGCCGATGGCGCAGGCCATGCAATGGCTGCAATCCTATGAACATTTCTGGGCGGAACGACTCGATGCGCTGGAACAGGCGCTGCGGCAGTCGGAGCCGTCCACTCCCAAGGAGTGAACGATGAATGATTACGGTATGGTGATTGAAACCGGCACGTTGAGGATCCAGCGTCTGCTGCCCGGCCCGATTGAACGCGTCTGGGCCTACCTCACCGAATCCGACAAGCGCGCCACCTGGCTGGCGGCGGCGACATGAAGCTGGAGCGCGGCGCGCCGTTCGAGCTGGTAATTCAACAACGGCGAACTGGCGGGCAAAGATGAACCCGCGCCGGCGGAATACAAGGCATACAGCGGCCCGGTGACCAACCCGGGCATATTATCTGCCTGTTTCCGCCGCAGGTGCTGAGCATCACCTGGGAAGAGAAAGGCCAGGAGCGCCCGTCAGAGGTTACCTTTGAGCTGACCGAGCAAGGCGACAACGTGCTGCTGACCGTCACCCACCGCCGCCTGGCCGACCGCAGCCAGATGCTGAGCGTCGCCGGCGGCTGGCACACCCATCTGGATATTCTGGTCGACCGGCTGAACAATCAGCCGCCACGGCCGTTCTGGGCCACGCTGACGCAGGCCGAAGAGGCGTATCGCGCCAGGCTGTAGCCAATAAAGAGCACATTATTGATTACGCGCCAGGCTAAAGCCTGGCCGTTTTTTATACATCGTAGCCAATATACCGACACGGGAAATTTCTGATAAAGCTATTCAGAAAGCCATGATGTTGAGGACATGAAATGCGCCAGCGAGTAATAGTGTGCCCAGTGATTCAAAATGAAGGTGAGTTTCTGCTGTGTAAAATGGCCTCCGACCGTGGGGTATTCCCGGGACAATGGGCGCTGCCCGGCGGCGGAATGGAGCCTGGCGAGACGATGGAAACTGCACTGAGGCGTGAAATCAGGGAAGAACTAGGCGAAGTACTGCATATCACAGACGTTAGACCCTGGGCCTTTCGTGATGATATCCGTACTAAAACGTACCCGGATGGTACCACCGAGGACATTTACATGATTTACCTCATCTTTGACTGTATCAGTACAAACCGGACGATTACGTTTAATGAGGAATTTCAGGAGATTGCCTGGGTATCCCCTAGCGCACTGAAAAGCATGGATTTAAATGAGGCGACCCGGATCACATTTGCCCAGAAAGGCCTCCTTTAAGTTCTGGTCTTTATGCAAAAAGCTGATTTGCTGGTTATCAGGACGTGACGCCGTAGGATCGCGGCTTCCGTCCTTCTTTAATGGGCGAAGCGCGCTTCGCCCCGGTTATTATTTATTGAATATTAATATCGCTGCAACTGTAGAAGCCTTCACCGGCTGGGTCGATGCGTTGCCAACGAATAAACAGCACGCGCTCACCTTTGGCATTATTGGCCGGTGCGGAGAACTTATAATCCGACCCTTCCAATTTGGCATCGGTGACCTTTTTCAGCAGCGTCAGATCGCTCCACTTCAGCGGCCGCTCGCTGGCTTTATAATCCGCATTGGATAAATAAACTTCGAAAAAGCTGGGTTATGCGTCGCCGTTGCATGATAAACAATGTCTATTTCACCGTTGTCATTCAGCTTAACATTGCTGGCGTCCCAGCTCGCGGCAACGTCCATCCCGGATTTATCATTCCACAGATAATCCTTCTTGCTGTCTTTTTCCGTACCGACATTGCCGCCCGGAACACAGCTGCCCGTCCGGAATGGCTTCTTTGACTTTATCCTGATTATTATAATCAGGTATCAGTTTGGCAAATTCATCTTTTTGCACAAAGGGATAGTTTGACTGCTCGATCAGCTGATTTTCGTTATCGAGCTTATCTTTGTATTTATTATAATTATGCTGATAAGCAATCTTACACGCCGGATCGGGAATATTGGCGCCATCCGGCGGCCAATGGAAATTCCCGCCGTTATAAACATAACTGCTGACGAGAAATAGGCTGAGTCGGCGTGCCGTGAAATGGCGCCGGCGATTTTTCGCCGACGGCAATCTTATTATGGTTTGCAGGCTGAGCAAAAGACAATGCCGGTGCACCCAGGCACAGCAGCGCCAGGTACAGATTATACTTTTTCATGACCTCTCCTATTATCACCATAGATACAGCATAATTTGCTGTGAATAAATAATAGGCCAGGTTTAAAAGTTAGCAAGCCGCCGGCAACAAGATATTATTATCGGAAGTTAACTATTTAATAATGACCGAATCAGGCGGTTGACGGACTGATATCACCGCGTCTATTCAGATTGGCGGCGGGTGAGAATATTAGCGCCGTAGTCATCAACGGGCACCGGCCGGCCGCGCTAAACGCCAGCCAGCGAGAGCCGATCTACGCACCAGTCCCATACCGCATCGCGCTGGGCGCGCGGTAAGGATGAGCGCTTGCGGACGAGGAAATAGCTGGGCTCTTTGATCATGCTCTCCTCCGCGACCTGTACAAGACGCCCGGCCTTGAGATCGCCGGCCACAAACGCCCGGCATGCCAGAGCGATCCCCTGCCCAGCCAGCGCCGCATCCAGCGCCAGCGTCGTCTGGTTAAATACCGCGCCGGGCAGCTTGCCGCCGGTACGCAGAAACAGCGGCCAGTGGCCCTGCGAATCATGCAACAGCGGAAACGCCCCAATCTGTTTCCGGAGACAGCGGGAGCGGTAACTCTTTGACCAGATGGGGGCTGGCGACCGCCACCAGCTCCTGGTGGAACAGCAGCCTGGCCTCCAGCCCGGACGGGAACGGAGGACAGGTTAACCGTATGGCAATGTCCACCTGATCGCGCTCAAAATCGCAGAGCGCTTCGGTGGCGACCGTACGCAGCTCCACGCCGGGCAGCGCGGCGTTCAGCTCGGCCAGACGGGGGATCAGCAGCTTCGCGGCGAAGGTCGGCGTCACGCTGATTGGTAACGGTGTCCGGCCGCTCCAGAAGCCGTCCGGTGGCATCGCCGAGCGTATCAAAAGCGCGGGTCACCTCCGTCAGGTAGCTTGCGCCCTGCGGCGTCAGGGCCAGGCCGCGCGGCAAGCGCTGAAACAGGGCCTGGCCCAGATGCTCTTCCAGCGCGCGCACCTGCTGCGCAACCGCGCCCTGGGTGACGCCCAGCTCCTCGGCGGCGGCCCGAAAACTCAGCCGGCGCCCGAGACCTCGAATGCACGCAGGGCATTGAGCGGAGGAAGTTTACGGCGGGATGGCGTCATAGCGATACCCTATAGTTTTTCTACAGTCTGAGACGTTTATTTATCACACGCAACTTCGGCTGTCACCTGACACAATGGCGGCAGAACCTAACCAAAGGAGGCCGTCATGGCTGAAGAAAAAGTTGCGCTTATCATGGGCGGTGGATCCGGTATGGGAGCCGCGGCCGCACGCAGACTGGCTCAGGATGGCTATCGTATCGCCATCCTCTCCTCGTCGGGCAAGGGCGAGGCGCTGGCCAACGAGTTGGGCGGCGTCGGCGTCACCGGCTCAAACCAGTCACTCGACGACGTGAAGCAAATCGTGGATCTGACGATGGCGACGTGGGGGCGAATCGACGCGCTGGTCAACTCCGCAGGTCACGGCCCGCGTGCGCCGCTGCTCGATATCACTGATGAACAGTGGCACCAGGGCATGGATGTCTATTTGCTGAGCGCCGTGCGCCCGATCCGTCTGGTCGCGCCGATCATGGCAGCGCAAGGCGGTGGCGCCATTGTCAACATTTCGACGGCCTGGGCGTTCGAGCCGTCCGCCGAGTTCCCGACTTCGGCAGTGTTCCGGGCGGGTCTTGCCAGCTTCACCAAACTCCTTTGCGGATGGCTATGCGGCGAAGAATGTGCGCATAAACAATGTGCTGCCCGGCTGGATCGACAGCCTGCCGGAAGTCGCAGAACGCCGCGACAGCGTGCCGATGGGACGCTATGGCACCGTCCGAAGAGATCGCCGACACCGTAGCCTTTTTACTGTCGGCAGGCGCAGGCTACGTCACCGGCCAGAATATCCGCGTCGATGGCGGCGTCACCCGCTCCATCTGATTGGTCCGCTATAATAAACGAGCCGCCTTTCCTGGCGGAAGGCGGCTCGTTGCCCGACACCCTCTAGAGATAAATCACTGGCTCTTTCAGGCCGCCGGTTAATCAGCATCGGCTCAATGCTCGGCGCCTTACCGCGCCAGGTTTCATACAGCTTCTCCAGATCTTCGCTGTTGCCGCGCGACAGCACCATATCGCGGAAGCGCTGGCCGTTCTCCGCCGTCAGGCCGCCGTGTTCACTGAACCACTGGAAGGCGTCGTCCGCCCAGCATTTCAGTCCACAGATAGGCGTAATAGCCGGCGGCGTAGCCGTTGCCCCAGATATGCTGGAAGTAGCTGGAACGGTAGCGCGGCGGCACATAGCTGAGATCGATGTTATCTTTCTGCAGCGACTGCGCCTCAAACTGGTCGACATCCTGCTGCGGCTGGTCGGCGCTCAGCATATGCCAGTGCATATCCAGCAGCGCCGCCGCCAGCAGTTCGGTCATGTCGTAGCCCTTGTTGAACTTGTCGGCCTTGTTGATCTTGTCGACCAGTTCCTGCGGCATCGCCGCGCCGGTCTGGTAATGCTTGGCGAAGTGGGCGAAGACTTTCGGGTCGCGCGCCCAGTGCTCGTTAAACTGCGACGGGAACTCAACAAAATCGCGCGCGGTATTGGTGCCGGACAGGCTCGGGTACTGCTGATCGGCAAAGATGCCGTGCAGCGCATGGCCGAACTCGTGGAACATGGTGATCACATCGTCATACGACAGCAGCGCCGGCTGGCCGGGCGCCGGTTTGGTGAAGTTGGCGACGTTGTAAATCACCGTTTGGTGCCGTTGAGTTTCGACTGCTCGACGAAGTTGCTCATCCAGGCGCCGCCGCCCCTTGTTGTCGCGCTTAAAGTAGTCGGTATAGGAACAGCGCCAAGCGATTTACCGGTCCTTATCAAACACCTCATACACCCGCACGTCCGGCTGATACACCGGAATATCCTTGCGCTGTTTAAAGCTGATGCCGTACAGCAGGTTAGCCGCGTAGAACACGCCGTTGTTCAGCACGTTATTCAGCTCAAAGTAAGGTTTGATCTGTGATTCATCCAGATCGTACTTCTCCTTGCGCACCTGCTCGGCATAGTACTGCCAGTCCCAGGCCACCAGTTTGAAATCGCCTTTCTGCCGGTCGATCACCGCCTGGATATCCTTCGCCTCACGCTGTGCGCGCGCGGTGGCCGCCGGTACGATATCGCGCATAAAGCTCAGCGCCGCCTTCGGCGTTTTCGCCATCTGATTTTGCAGTTTCCACGAGGCGTAGTCCGGGAAGCCCAGCAGCTTGGCCTGCTCGGCGCGGATCTTCGCAGCCGGGCGATGGTCTGACGGTGTCGTTGCCGTCGCCCTTCTCGGCGCGCGTCCACGAAGCGTCGAACAGCGCCTTGCGCGTATCGCGATCCTTCAGCGTCTGCAGATCCGGCTGCTGGGTGGTATTCTGCAGCACCAGCAGCCACTGCTTGTCCAGTTTGCGCTCGCTGGCCGCCTGGGCCGCGGCCGCCAGCTCGCCGGCGGACAGGCCGTCCAGCTTGCTCTTGTCGCTGGATGGCCAGCGCGCCGTTCTTCGCCGCCGCCAGCAGTTTATTGGTGAACTGGGTGCTGAGGGTCGCCGCTTCCTGGTTCAGCGCCTTCAGTTTGGTTTTGTCGGCGTCCGACAGGTTGGCGCCGGCCAGTTCAAAGCTCTGGTAGGCCACCTCCAGCAGACGGCGGGATTCCGCATCCAGCTTCAGCGCGTCGCGCTGCTCATACACCGCCTTAATACGCGCAAACAGCTTGCTGTTGAGCATAATGGCGTCATCCATCGCCGCCAGTTTCGGCGAGACTTCTTCATCCAGCTTCTGCAGCGCGTCGCTGGTGTTGGCCGAAGTCATGGCGCCGAACACGCTCATCACCCGCGTCAGCAGCGCGCCGGTTTTTTCCAGCGCCACCAGGGTATTGTCAAAATCCGCCTTGGCCGGGTTGTTGGCGATTTTTTCCACTTCCGCCAGTTTCTGTTTGATGCCCTCTTCAATCGCCGGCGCGTAGTCGCTTTCCTTAATCCGGTCGAAAGGCGGCGCCTGATACGGCAGACGGCTCTGGTAGAAGAACGGGTTGTCGCTTTTCTGGTTCTCGTGCTGGTTGGCTTCGCCGGTCACCGTCGCCTCCTTCGCCTGGCCGCTCGGCAGCGCCGCATGTTCAGAGGTGGTTTTGCTCTCCTCGGCCTGCGCCTGCGTGCCTAACGCCATGCTCATCGCTAACACTAATGTGGATAAACGCATCAATTCAAACTCCTCCATGTAGGGTGCGGGGAAGCATACTTCCCCAATGCCATCCAAGCTTAGGCGCAGTTGGCAGATTCAGCAAAAACAACTGATTAGCGCTGCGCACTGGCGTAATGGGCGATCACTTCGCCGGCCACCGCCACGGCGATTTCCGCCGGCAGTTTGCCCTTCACCTCCGACAGCCCAGCGGGCAGCGCATCTGCGCCAGCGCCGCGGGCGCTACGCCGCGCATGCCGAGCTGATACTCGAAACGCCTGCGCTTGGTCAGGGAACCGATCAGGCCGAAATAGGCCGCATCGTTACGCTTTAGAATACGCTCCGCCAGCGCCAGATCCAGGCCGTGATCGTGGGTCATCACAATATAGAGGCAACCCGGCGGCATGTCATCGACCGCCGCCGGCAGATCCTCACACGGCTGCGGCGTAATATTGGCGGCCACCTGCGGCGGAAACTGCTGCGCCCGGCTGTCGAGCCAGCGTACCTGCAGCGGCAGCGTCGCCAGGATCTGCGCCAGCGCGCAGCCGACGTGGCCGGCGCCAAACAGCGCCACCAGCGCCGCGCCGCGTTCTGCGGCTCAAACAGCACGCGGACGTGGCCGCCGCAGCACTGCCCCAGCCGCGCGGCCAGCGGGAAGCTTTCAGCCGCAGCGCCGATTCGCCGCGCTGCAGCATGGCGCGGGCAATTTCCAGCGCCTGAAACTCCAGATGGCCGCCGCCGATGGTGTCCAGCGCCTGTTCGGCGGTCACCAGCATTTTCGCACCGCGGTTGCGCGGTACGGAGCCATGTTCATCAATCACGGTGACCAGCACGCAGGGTTCACCGCGCCGCCGCAGCGCGGCCAACGCATCAATCCAGTGTTCCATCGTCGCCCTCCCGCCGATTTTTGAGTGACACTGTCACCTGAAAGCATCTGCTGTACGCCCCACAGCACCCGCTCCGGCGTGGCCGGCGCATCGATATCCGGCTGACGCGGTAATCGCTCAGGCTGGCGACCGCATCCTTGATGGCGCACCAGACTGATATCGCCAGCATAAACGGCGGCTCGCCCACCGCTTTGGAACGAAAGACCGTCTGCTGCGGATTGCGGCGGTTTTCCAGCAGCGACACCCGCAGATCGGCCGGCACGTCGCCAATCGCCGGGATCTTGTAGCTGGCCGGCCCGTTGGTCAGCAGCCGTCCCTGCTCATCCCACACCAGCTCCTCGCAGGTCAGCCAGCCCATGCCCTGCACGAATCCCCCTTCGATTTGCCCGATATCAATCGCCGGGTTCAGCGAGTCGCCGACGTCATGCAGAATATCGGCGCGCAGCAGCTGATATTCGCCGGTCAGCGTATCGATCAACACTTCTGAACAGGCCGCGCCGTAGGCGAAATAATAAAATGGATGCCCGACGCCGGCCTCGCGATGGTAAAAAATCTGCGGCGTGCGGTAATAGCCGGTGCTGGACAGGGAAACCTGCTGCAGATAGGCCAGCTGCACCACCTGTTCAAAACTGAAATAGCGCTCGCCGACCCGCACCTGGCCGTTGCTGAATGCGATCTGCCGCGCCGGCACCCGATAGTGTTGCACCAGCATGTCAATCAGCCGCTGTTTGATGGTCAGCGCGGCGTTCTCCGCCGCTTTGCCGTTCAGATCGGTGCCGGACGAAGCCGCCGTCGGCGAGGTGTTCGGCACTTTGCCGGTGTCGGTGGCGGTGATCTGAATCCGCGCGATATCCACCTGGAACACCTCGGCCACGATCTGCGCCACCTTGGTGTTCAGGCCCTGGCCCATTTCCGTGCCGCCGTGGTTCAGCTGCATGCTGCCGTCGGTATAGATCAGCAGCAGCGCCCCGGCCTGATTGAGGAAGCTGGCGGTAAATGAAATGCCGAACTTCACCGGCGTCAGCGCCAGTCCCTTCTTCAGCAGCGGACTGCGCGCATTGAATTCCCGCACCGCCGCGCGGCGCGCCCGGTAGTCGGCGCTGTGCTCCAGCCGCCGGGTGATCTCCGCCAGCAGGTTCTGGCCTACCGGCTGCTGATAGTGGGTCACATTGCGCGTTTTCTGCCGGTAATAGTTGGTTTTGCGCACCGTCAGCGGGTCCAGCGCCAGATGGCGGGCGATGACGTCCATAATGTTCTCAATCGCCATCATGCCCTGCGGGCCGCCAAAGCCGCGGTAGGCGGTGTTGGATGCGGTGTGGGTCTGGCAGCGGTGGCCGGTGATCACCACGTCCTGCAGAAAATAGGCGTTATCGGCGTGGAACATCGCACGATCGACGATCGAACCGGAGAGATCGAGTGAATAGCCGCAGTTGCCCGCGAGGTCGATTTTAATGCCGCTCAGCAGGCCGCGATCGTCAAACCCTACGTCATAGTGAATATAGAACGGATGGCGCTTACCGGTGATCATCATGTCGTCGCGGCGGTTAAGGCGCATCTTCGCCGGCCGGCCGGTCAGGTGCGCCGCCAGCGCGCACAGGCACGCCGGCCCGGCGGCCTGCGTCTCCTTACCGCCGAAGCCGCCGCCCATGCGCCGGGTATCGACCGTCACCTTATGCAGCGGCAGCGCCAGCACCGACGCCACCAGTTTTTGCACTTCGCTCGGGTTCTGGGTGGAGGAGTAGACCTGTATGCCGCCGTCCTCGCCGGGCACCACCGCGGAGATCTGGGTTTCCAGATAAAAATGCTCCTGGCCGCCGATACGCAGCTCGCCCTGCAGCCGGTGCCGGGCGCGCGCCAGCGCCGCCTCCGCGTCGCCGCGACGGTGGCAGTGGCTCTCCTGCACCAACCAGCCATTGCGGTATGACTGCTCAACGTCCAGCCGCGCCGGCAGATCCTGATAATCGATAACGATCGCCTGCGCCGCGCGCCAGGCGGTCTCTTCATCCTCCGCCGCCACCACCGCCACCACCTGACCGACGTATTCGACCCGATCTCTGGCCAGCAGCGGGTCGCCCTCGGTCAGCGCGGCGATATCCAGCTCTCCCGGCACGTCCTGCCAGGTCATCACCCGCACCACGCCGGGAAACTGCGCGCAGGCGCTGCTGTCCAGCGCCAGAATCTTCGCATGCGCGCGGTCGCTCAGCCGCGCGGCCAGATGCAGCTGGCGCGGGTACTCCAGCCGGTCATCAATGTACTGCGCCTCGCCGCTGACGTGCTTGTCGGCGCTTTCGTGCTGCTGACTGCGGCCAACGCCGCCGCGCGCCGCGCCGGCGAACAGTGCGGCCAGCTCGGCCTGGCTGCGTTCTGTCTGGGATCGGTTACTCATGGCTGGTTACCTCAATGGCGGTGGCCGGCGCGCTCAGCGCGATGAAATAGCGGCGCAGCAGGTTTTGCGCCACCAACATGCGGTAGGCGCCGCTGGCGCGGAAGTCGCTCAGCGGGGTGAAATCCAGCGTCAGCGCCTGCGCCGCCCGCTCCACGCTGTTGTGCTCCCAGCGTGCGCCAAGCAGCGCCCGTTCGCAGGCTGCGGCCCGTTTCGGCGTGGCGGCCATGCCGCCGAAGGCGATGCGCGCCGTCCGCACCCTGCCGTCTTCAATCTGCAGGTTAAAGGCGCCGCACACCGCGGAGATATCATCTTCCAGCCGCTTCGAGACCTTCCAGACGCGCAGATCCGCCGGGAACGACGCCGGCAGCTGGATGCTTTCGATAAACTCCCCCGGCTGCAGCGCCGTCTGCCGGTAACCGAGGAAGAAATCGTCCAGCGGCAGATCGCGCCGCTGCGCGCCGCGGCGCAGCGTCAGCACCGCATTCAGCGCCAGCAGCAGCGGCGCGCCGTCGCCGATCGGCGAGGCGTTGGCGATATTGCCGCCCAGCGTGCCCTGATTGCGGATTTGCTGCGAGGCGAAACGCTGCAGCAGCGCCCCCAGCGCCGGGTGTTCCTCCGCCAGCGCCCGGTAGAGTTCGCTCAGCGTAACGCCGGCGCCGATGCGCAGCCGCTCGCCCCGTTCAATCTGTCGCAGTTCGGCAAGCTGGCCGATGGCGATGATCAGCGGCAGATCCTGGTGGCGCTGCGTCACCTCCAGCGCCAGATCGGTGCCGCCGGCCAGCAGTTTCGCCTGCGGATACTGCTGATAGCACTGCGCCAGCTGGTCCAGCGTCTGCGGCATCAGGCAGCGTTTGCCGCCGCAGACCGTCTCCGCGGCGGCGGGGATCTGCCGCAGACGCGCCAGCGTTGCTGCCTGACGGGCGTCGAACTGGTCCGGCGCGCTGGTCGTACAGGCCTGCTGCGCCGCCGCCATAATCGGCCGGTAGCCGGTGCAGCGGCACAGGTTGCCCGCCAGCGCCTGCAGGGCCTGCTCGCGCCGGTAGCCGTCGCTGTTCTTTTGCAGACAGAACAGCGACATCACAAACCCCGGCGTACAAAAGCCGCACTGCGAGCCGTGGCAGTCCACCATCGCCTGCTGCACCGCGTGCAGCTGTCCCTTCTCGCGCAGATCCTCAACGGTCAGCAGCTGTTTGCCGTGCAGCGCGCTGACAAAGGTCAGACAGGCGTTGACGCTGCGGTAGCGCAGCCGCTCGCCGTCGGCCTCCGCCAGCACCACGGTGCACGCCCCGCAGTCGCCGGAGGCGCAGCCCTCTTTGGTGCCGCAGCGCCGCAGATGGCGGCGCAGATACTGCAGCACCGTGGTATTCGGATCGAGCCGTTCGCTTTTCAGCGTGTCGTTCAGCAGAAACTGGATCATGCCGCCTCCTGCCGCTGCGGCGCCTGAAACACCACCTTGCCGTCCACATAGGTGCGATACAGGTTGCGATCGTCGCCAAGCGTCATCAGCATAAACAGCACTTCATCCAGCGTGCGGCTGTTGGCATAGCGCAGCTGCTGCAGCGGCGACACCGCCGGATCAAGCACCACGAAATCCGCCTCTTTGCGACGTCAAAGTTGCCGATATGGTCGTCCAGCGCCAACGCGCGCGCGCCGCCCAGCGTGGCGTGATAGAAGGCTTCGCGGCCGCCAGTTTGTAATCCTGCAACTGCGCCACCTTGTAGGCTTCGCCCAGCGTCTGCAGCATATTAAAGGTGGTGCCGGCCCCGACGTCGCTGCCGATGCCGAGTCGGACCCGCCGCCGCCAGGCCTGCTGCAGCTTAAACAGCCCGCTGCCGAGGAACAGGTTGGACGTCGGGCAGAAGGCGATCGACGAACGGGTATCGCACAGGCACTGCCACTCTGCGTCTTCCAGGTGCAGGCAGTGGGCGAAGACGCTTTTCTCGCCGGTCAGCCCGTAATGGTGGTAAACATCCAGATAGTTGCGATGCTGCGGAAACAGTTCTTTTACCCAGGCCACTTCATCGCGGTTCTCGCTCAGGTGGGTATGCAGCCAGACGTCGGGAAACTCCTGGCGCAGGCGCTGCACCTGCGCCAGCAGCTGCGGGGAACAGGTGGGCGCGAAACGCGGCGTCAGGGCATAGCCCAGCCGCTGCCTGCCGTGCCAGCGGCGGATCAGCGCCCGGGTTTGCCGGTAGCTCTGTTCCGGCGTTTCCAGCAGCCCCTCAGGCGCATGGCGATCCATCATTCACCTTGCCGGCAATCAGCCGCATATTCAGCGCCGCCGCCTGACTGAACAGCGCGTCGACCGACTGCGGATGCACGGTGGCGAACACCAGCGCCGTGGTGGTGCCGTTGCTTAACAGCTGCTGCAGGAAGAATGCGGAGATATTCTCGGCATGCTCGGCGTCGCTAAAACGTCCCTCGACCGGGAAGGTATAGCGCTGCAGCCAGCCCAGCAGCTGGTCGCCGTAGGCGCCGATCATTTCAGTTTGCGGGTAATGAATGTGGCAGTCGACAAACCCCGGCACCACCAGTTTATCGCGATAATCCGTCACCGCCGTGCCGGCCGGCAGCAGCGCTGCGCCCTGCTGCCACTCGCCGAACCACGCGATGCGCCCCTGATTCAGCAGCAGCAGGCCGTCCGGCCGGTGCCGCAGCTGGGGGCGAGTTGATCCGGCTGTTCCACGCAGGCGGCGATATCGAAAAAATTGCCACGAATGGCGTGGGTAAATTGCATGCTCATAATGCCGTTCCTATTTTTCTGGCGCGCACGGCGCAACCGGCGGCCAAAAGTATTTCACCGGTTAATACATGGCGCATTTATCATCAATTACAGGCGATAAATTAAAGATAGCAATCGCCATGCCAGCATGCCGAAAATAGAATAAAAGCATATAAAAACAATCAATTAAATTAACTCCAATGCTGCATGAAAAAAACGGTCTAAAATATCACCCGCCCAGGCAAACGGTTGCGGTTAAATAGCAACCGTTTGCCTTTTATTTGTTAAATATTGCTCTGCACCATTGTTGCGCAACCATTATTCTCACCGTGCGGCCAGCGGCTCCGGGTATTGTCATTTATCCGACGCGTTAACGTTTCTGCTCAGTCAACCGCGATTCACACCGTGCTGCACCATCAGCAGGCAGAGGCCAAAACGTTGGCGCAGGCAGGCTCCCGTGCGCTTGTCCATCGGCAATCCTGCGCGCGAATTTACGGTAATTCTCAAAAGATGCCTTCATTTTATTAACCACTTTTTAACAATGGCGCATTGCGCTATTGCTCACCCTCTTGTCTGTACCAATGTCTACGCCACTGGGTTGTCGTTATGCCGAATCACCGCAGTTCTACTCAGGATGCTCTGCCATGAGCGCTTTTTCACGCGTCGGCGCACTGCCGCTGCTGGTGGCGGGCGCATTTTTTATGGAGAACCTCGACGGTACGGTGATTGTCACCGCGCTGCCGCAGATGGCGACCGCGTTCGGCGTACAACCGGTGGATATGAATATCGGCATTGTCGCCCTATATCCTCACCCTGACGGTGTTTATCCCCGCCAGCGGCTGGATCGCCAACCGCTTTGGCGCGCGCCGCGTCTTTTCGGCGGCGATTGTCATCTTTACGCTGGCCTCGGTGCTGTGCGCGCTGAGCGCGGACCTGATTACCTTTACCGCCGCCCGTATCCTGCAGGGCTTCGGCGGTGCGCTGATGGTGCCGGTGGGCCGGCTGGCGGTGCTGCGCAACACCGACAAAAGCGGTTTGATTAAAGCTATCGCCACCATTACCTGGCCCGGACTGGTGGCGCCGATCCTCGGGCCGCCGGTCGGCGGCTTTATTACCACCTACGCCTCGTGGCACTGGATCTTTATCCTCAACCTGCCGCTGGGACTGCTGGCGCTGCCGCTGGCCTGGCGGCTGATCCCGGATGAGGCGCAGCAGACGCGCGCGCCGTTTGACGGCCTGGGATTTGTGCTGACCGGCATTGCCTGCTTTGGCCTGATGTTCGGCCTGGATCTGATTCAACCATCCGCAGCTGTCCTGGCTGGTGCCGCTGCTGTGCATCGCCGCCAGCCTGGCGGTCGGCGCGCTGGCGGTGCGCCACGCCAAACGACACGCCGCCCCGCTGATCAATCTGTGGGCGATGCGGGTAAAAAGTTACGCCGTCACGATTTGGGGCGGCACGCTGTTCCGGCTGGCGATCGGCGCGGTGCCCTTCCTGCTGCCGCTGCTGTTCCAGATCGGCTTCGGCCTGAGCGCCTTTGAGGCCGGCCTGCTGGTGCTGGCGGTGTTTGCCGGTAATCTGGCGATGAAGCCCTTTACCTCCGCCATTTTGTACCGCTTCAATTTCCGCACCACCCTGATGGTCAACGGCCTGCTCAACGCCGCCGCCATCTTCGGCTGCGCGCTGCTGACGCCGACGACGCCGGTGTGGCTGATTATCGCCCTGCTGTTCGTCAGCGGCCTGACGCGCTCCATGCAGTTCACCGCGCTCAATACGCTGGCGTTCTCTGAAGTGCCGCAAAGCAAGATGAACGACGCCCAATACGCTGTTCAACGTGGCGCAGCAGATGGGCGGCGGGCTGGGCATCGCGGTGGGAGCGCTGGTTCTGCGGCTGGCGGAGATCTGGTTCCCGCCGGCGGGCGACGCGATCCCGCTGGCCAACTTCCAGCTGGCGTTTGTGGTGAATCGGCGGCATTGCGCTGCTGTCGGTGGTCGACAGCTTCGGCCTGACGGCCGAAGCCGGTAATGAAATCCGCCGGCAAACGCCGCCCGTTGCGGCGCCGGAGAGCGCCAAACGCGGTTAACCGCACGCTTTGTGCCCTTTTTCCCGGCGCCGGTCAAAAAGGGTTCGCATCGGCTGATAATCCACGTAGTATCGACGATCCGCCCGGCGTCAGCCCGGCGGATTGTTTGCCATTCAGGCCTGAAAAGCGAGGTAAGAATAATGATTCACAGTGACCTTTCTCAGTGCCGCGTAAACAGCGAACGGCTGTTGCTTACCCCTTTTAGCGCAGCCGACGCCGATGAGGTTTACCAGGCAATTACACCGACCCTGACCCGCTTTATGAGTTTTGAGCCGGAACCCTCCGCCGAGGCGTTTGCCGAGGTCTGGCAGGGCTGGCTGCCGCTGATGCGGTGAAGGGGAAGAGATCTTTTTTGTCGCCCGCCGGCGCGAAGACAAGCGCTTTGTCGGCATGGGCGGTGTGCACAATCTGCGCTCGCCGACGCCGGAGCTGGGTCTGTGGATCAAAGAAGACCAGCACCATCAGGGCTACGGCCGCGAACTGCTGCAGGCGATCGCCCGCTGGGCCGGCGAACGCTACCGGCCCCATTACTTTATCTATCCGGTGGCGGAGCAAAACCTCCCCAGCCGGCGACTGGCCGAATCGCTGGGCGGCCAACTCAACGGCCGCCGCGAAAATATCAAGTACGACTGTCTGGTCTACCATATCCCGCCCGTCCAGCGAATAATGCGCTGCCCGGCGGCACGCCATCGCGTCATCTTCCTTTGCCGCGGCGGTGTGGAATATGCTAATCATACATACAGACATGGGTAAAAACAGTTGAGGAACAGTGGGATGATTATTTTTGTTACCGGCGCCACCGCCGGTTTTGGCGAGGCGATTTGCACGTAAATTTGTTCAACAAGGCCATCAGGTGATTGCCAGCGGCCGCCGCATCGACCGGCTGGAAAGCCTGAAGGATGAGCCTGGGCGACGCCCTGCATATCGTACAGCTTGACGTGCGCAACCGCGCCGCCATCCACCAGGCCATCGCCGCCCTGCCGCCGCAGTGGCGTCAGGTGGACGTGCTGGTGAATAACGCCGGGCTGGCGCTGGGTCTGGAGCCGGCGCACAAGGCCAACGCCGATGACTGGGAAACCATGATCGACACCAACACCAAAGGGCTGGTCAATATGACCCGTGAGCTGCTGCCGGCGATGGTGGAGCGCAACGTCGGCCACGTGATCAATATCGGTTCTGTCGCCGCCAACTGGCCGTATGCCGGCGGCAACGTGTACGGCGCCACCAAGGCGTTCGTCAAGCAGTTCAGCCTCGGCCTGCGCGCCGATCTGCAGGGCACGCGCCTGCGCGTAACCGATATCGAGCCGGGCCTGGTGGGCGGCACCGAGTTTTCCAACGTGCGCTTTAAAGGCGACGATGACAAGGTGGACCGCACCTATCAGGGCGCCAACGCCCTGACGCCGCAGGATATCGCCGATTCGGTGTATTGGGTGGCGACGCTGCCGTCCCACGTCAATATCAATACGCTGGAAATTATGCCGGTCAGCCAGTCCTTCGCCGGGCTGAGCGTCCACCGCGACGCCTGATCCTCACGCGGCAGGCGCTGCCTGCCGCCGTTCCTCAGGCCGCCCGCCAGCCGGCCACGATAATCAGCATCCCCGCCAGCGCCACTCCGGCTCCCAGCCAGTCGAACGCCGTCAGCCTTACGCCGTCCACCACCCGCAGCCACAGCAGCGCGGTCGCCACGTATACGCCGCCGTAGGCCGCATACACCCGGCCGCTGGCCGCCGGATGCAGCGTCAGCAGCCAGACGAAGGCCATCAGGCTCAGCGCCGCCGGCAGCAGCAGCCAGGCGCTCGCCCCCTTTTTCAGCCATAAATACGGCAGGAAGCAGCCGACGATCTCCGCCAGCGCGGTAGCGAAAAAGAGCAAGGTGGTTTTTAACATGGCGTGCTGAGCTCTCCGAAAGGTAAACGAAAAGTGCGCCTGGCTGGTGTCTGACAAGCGCGCAGTGTTATTATTAACCAAACGCTCATCGAGCGCGTGTCAGGTGCCGGATCGCCCGGCGTCGCAACACTAACTCATAAGGATAACAAGATGAAATCACTTTTCTCCCAACGACTGCTGCGCAGGATGCTGCCGGTCGCGGCATTGGCGCTGGCTGGCGCCTGGCAACTGCCGGCGCTGGCCGCCAGCTGCACCCAGGGCAGTACCTGCGTCACCGTTGACGGCAACGGCGGCACCGCCATGTCCAACGAAAACGCACGCCAGAGCAAAGAGCAGTGGAACGACACCCGCAGCCTGCGCCATAAGGTGAATACCCGCGTGGAGAAAGACTTCGACAAGCTGGACCGCGCGGCGGACGATGAAGACCGCTGCAACGACAGCCTGAACGTCAACGCCTATTGGGAGCCGTCAACGCTGAAATGCCTTGACCGCACCACCGGCCGTCGGATTAATCCTTAAACCGCCCGCCACCGCGGGTTAGGCGTTAAGTTTCGCAGCGGCAACTGCTATCCTGATAAAGGAAATTCATTCTCAACCAAGGACAGAATGATGAAAAAAGCGCTGATACTGAGTGCACTGTTATTGGCCTCGGCACCGCTGGCGGCCCTTGCCTCATGCGAAAGCGTGAAGGCGGAAATTTCGCAGAAAATTATCGCCAACGGCGTACCGGAATCCGGCTTCAAGCTGGATATCGTCCCTAACGATCAGGCTGACCAGGCCGGTGGTCAGGTAGTCGGCCATTGCGAAAACGACACACAGAAAATTGTCTACACCCGCCTCGCCAACGGCGATGACGGCAGCGATGCGGCGGCCACCGGCACCAGCCAGGATGCCAACGCACCGCAATAACCGCTTACGGGCGCAGGCATGCTGCGCCCGCTTCCCGTTATACCTGCTCCACCTCTCCCTCTTCGCTCTGCGGCCGCTGATGCGCCGGCACCAGCAGCGCGGCGCCCAGTGCGCACAGCGACACCAGCGCCGACACCAGAAATACCCAGTGCAGCGACAGCGCCACCTGATGGCTTAACGCCCCAGCGCCTCGGCATCCAGCGCCGCCCGCCGCGCCGGATCCATCAGCTGCTGTACCGGATCGGCCACCTGCGGCAGACGCAGCTGCAGATTGATATTCAGCGTCGCGCCGAGAATCGCGGTGCCGATCGCCGAACCCATCATGCGGGTAAATACCGTACAGGCGGTGGCGATGCCGCGAATGCTGTGATGTGCGGCGTTTTGCACCGACACCAGAAAGGTGGTGTTGCACAGCCCCATCCCGGCGCCGACCATAAATGCCGCCACCCGTCCCCCACAGCAAGCCGCCGTCCGGCTGCAGCAGCAGCAAAATTGCCCCGCCGGCAACCAGCAGCCCGGCCCCCAGCAGCGCCGTGGTGCGGTAGGAGGTCAGCAGCATCAGCCGGCCGCTGAAGGTGCTGGCCAGCGGCCAGCCCTATCGACATCAGCGCCAGCGTGGTGCCGGCCTGCAGCGGCGAGCCGCCCATAGCCCCCTGAATAAAGGTGGGCAGGAAGGCGCTGATGCCCATCATCGCCGCGCCGATCGCCAGGCCGCCGACGTTGCCGGCGACGATCACCCGGCTGCGCCACAGCGCCAGCGGAAACAGCGGCTCCGGCGCGCGCCGTTCCTGACGCACCAGCAGCCACAGCGACAACGCCGCCAGCAGCAGCATCGGCGCCACCCAGATCCCCAGTGTATCCGCCTGCAGCAGCGCCAGCAGCAGGCTGGCGACGAACAGCGTCATCCAGGCGGTGCCCGCCCAGTCCAGCGCATGGTTGCGCACCCGCTCGCCGGAGGGCAGATAGCGCGCCAGCAGCGCCATTGCCAGCAGGCCGATCGGCAGATTGACCCAGAACACCAGCGCCCACGGCAGATGTTCGACGATAAACGCCCCCAGCAGCGGGCCGATAATGGCGGAAAAGCCCCACACGCTGGACAGGTAGGCCCATCACTTTCGGCCGCTCGTCGGGGCCGTAGACATCGCCGATGATGGTGGTGGCAATCGGCATCACCGCCCCGGCGCCCAACCCCTGCAACAGGCGGAAGCCGATCAGCCAGTACATATTCGGCGAGAAGCCGCACAGGATGGAGCCCAGCAGAAACAGCGCGGCGCCAAAGAAAAAGACCCGTTTGCGGCCGTAGAGGTCAGCCAGCCGGCCATAAATCGGAATGGTGATCGCCTGGGTCAGCAGATAAACCGCAAACACCCAGCCGAGCAGCGAGAAGCCGCCCAGATCGGCGATAATGGTCGGCATGGCGGTCGCCACAATGGTGGCTTCAATCGCCGACATAAACATCGCCAGCATACAGGCGATCAGAATCAGCGGCCGGTGCGCCACTCTGGTGGCAAAGAGGTCATTGGTCATTATTCAGTCAGTCAATCCGCAAGTGTGAGGCAATAAGGGTCAAGTATATCAGCGCAAAACGTCAACCCGCCGGCGGGCTGTCAGCTCTGCGATCTCGGTGGGTCAAAAAGGCATCAATTGGACATTTTGTGACAGCGTAACATAAACCGGAGTAATTTTTTTCATTAACGCCTGCGGCTAGCTGTCATGCGGGCTAAGGTAAAAAAATTGTTAAATTCAATCGCCTGATTTCGCTGGCAAAACTTGTCAAGCAAAACAACAGGATGTTATACCTTGAATCAGCCGGACGCCGCGCGTCCCGGCAACTTTCGTAATGTTTAAAATCAGTATTAGCAATTGATTTTAAAGCCTTATTGGGACAGCACTCTGCGTAATGCATGGACGAGGCCGCCTTCTGCCCAATAACACCATTTTTAATGCGATACGCCCGTTTGGCACCCCACCGTCGTGTGGGTCGCACTCGCGCGTCACTGCGCCCTATTACCGGCGTTACACACTACGGAGGACGCACCACATGACTACCTCAGCGCACCAACGGCGCTTTGTTCTCGGCGGCCTGCTGTTGCTGACCGTGATCGCCCTGCTGATTTACGGCATCGGCTGGGAGACGATAAAAGCGCGTCAGGTCGATCTGATCTATCTCGGCGAGCAGCATATGTTCCTGGTGTTCTGCTCCATGCTGCTAGCGCTGCTGGTCGGCATTCCCAGCGGCATTGTGCTCAGCCGCCCCTTCGCCCGCCGTTGGGGCCGAATACGTGATGCAGATTTTCAACGTCGGCAACACCCTGCCGCCGCTGGCGGTGCTGGCGCTGGCGATGGTGATCGTCGGCATCGGCGACAAGCCGGCGGTGGTGGCGCTGTTTCTGGCGTCGCTGCTGCCCATCGTGCGCAATACCTATTCCGGGCTGATTTCCGTACCGGCGCCGCTGCTGGAGGCGGCCAACGGCATCGGCATGACGACCTCCCAGCGCCTGCGCCGGGTTGAACTGCCCAACGCGCTGCCGGTGATCATGGCCGGTATCCGCATTGCAATGGCGATTAACGTCGGCACCGCGCCGCTGGCCTTCCTGATCGGCGCCAGCAGCTACGGCGAACTGATCTTCCCGGGCATCTATCTCAACGATTTCCCGACCCTGATCCTTGGCGCCGCCGCCACCGCGCTGATTGCGCTGCTGCTCGATCTGGCGCTGGCCGGACTGGGCCGCTGGCTCAGTCCGCACACCGCATCCTGAAGGAGAACACCATGACCCCTTGGCTGAAAGCGGCGCTGCTCGGCACGCTGCTGCTGTTGAGCGGCGCCGGTTGGAGCGCCCCGCTGGTGCTGGCCAGCAAAAACTTTACCGAACAGCGCATTCTGTCGGAAATCACGGTGCAGTACCTGCGTGCAAAAGGCTTCCAGGTGGAGCCGAAAACCAACCTCGCTACGACCATCACCCGCAACGCGATGATCAATAAGCAGATCGATATGACCTGGGAGTACACCGGCACCTCGCTGATTATCTTTAACCATATCAAGGAGCGCATGACGCCGCAGCAGACCTACGACACGGTGAAAAAGCTCGACGCCAAACTCGGCCTGGTCTGGCTGCAGCCGGCGGATATGAACAACACCTACGCCTTCGCCATGCAGCGTAAACGCGCCGAAAAGGAAAATATCCATACCATGTCGCAGCTGGTGGCCAAAATCGAGCAGGTGCGACGGGATGACCCCGATCATAACTGGCTGCTCGGACTGGACCTGGAGTTTGCCGGGCGCTCCGACGGCCTGAAGCCGCTGCAGGCGCTGTATAACATGCCGCTCGACCGCCCTCAGATCCGTCAGATGGATCCGGGGTTGGTGTATAACGCCATCCGCGACGGCTTTGTCGACGCCGGCCTGATCTACACCACCGACGGCCGGGTGCAAGGCTTCGATCTGCAGGTGCTGGACGACGACAAGGGCTATTTCCCCAGCTACGCGGTCACCCCGGTGGTGCGCGCCGACGTGCTGAAAAACACCCCGGGGCTGGAAAAAGCACTCAACACCCTGTCGCAGCAGCTGACCAACCCGGTGATCACCAGCCTGAACGCCAAGGTTGATATCGACTATCAGACGCCGCAGCAGGTCGCCCGCGAGTTCCTGCAGCAGCGGGGCCTGATTTAAGGAGAGATGATGCAAACCTTAATCTATGTATGGCAGAACTGGGGCTACATCGCCGGTCTGACGCTGGAACATATGATGCTGGTCGGGCTGGCCGTCGGCCTGGCCATCCTGATCGGCGTCCCGCTCGGCGTGCTGATCGTGCGCTATAAGTGGCTGGCGACGCCGATCCTCAGCCTGGCCACCATCGTGCTGACCATTCCGTCCATTGCGCTGTTCGGCCTGATGATTCCGCTGTTTTCGCTGATCGGTCACGGTATCGGCTATCTGCCGGCGATCACCGCGGTGTTCCTCTATTCGCTGCTGCCCATTGTACGCAACACCCACACCGCGCTGGACAACCTGCCCGGCGGCCTGCGTGAGGCCGGCCAGGGCATCGGCATGACCTTCTGGCAGCGGCTGCGCTGGGTGGAAATTCCGGTGGCGCTGCCGGTGATTTTCGGCGGTATCCGCACCGCCGTGGTGATGAATATCGGCGTGATGGCCATTGCCGCCGTTATCGGCGCCGGCGGCCTCGGCCTGCTGCTGCTTAACGGCATCAGCGGCAGCGACATCCGCCAACTGATTACCGGCGCCGTCATGATCAGCCTGCTGGCGATCGTGCTTGACTGGCTGCTGCACCGCTTACAAATTGCCCTCACGCCCAAGGGGATCCGCTGATGATTAAATTAGAAAACCTGACCAAACAGTTCGTGCAGAAGAACGGTAAAGCGTTCAACGCCGTCGATAACGTCAATCTGGAAGTGCCGGCCGGCGAAATCTGCGTGCTGCTCGGCCCTTCCGGCTGCGGCAAAACCACCACGCTGAAGATGATCAACCACCTGATTATGCCGACCAGCGGTAAAATCCTGATTAACGGCGAGGACACCGAGGGGCTGGACACCGTCACCCTGCGACGCAATATCGGCTATGTGATCCAGCAAATCGGCCTGTTCCCCAATATGACCATTGAGGAGAACATCACCGTGGTGCCGCGCATGCTGGGCTGGGACAAACAGCGCTGCCGCGCGCGCGCCGAAGAGCTGATGAGCATGGTGGCGCTGGACCCGAAGCGTTTTCTCAGCCGCTACCCGAAAGAGATGTCCGGCGGCCAACAGCAGCGTATCGGGGTGATCCGCGCGCTGGCGGCCGATCCGCCGGTGCTGCTGATGGATGAACCGTTCGGCGCCGTCGACCCGATTAACCGCGAAACTATCCAGAATGAGTTTCTCGACATGCAGCGCCAGCTGAAAAAAACCGTGATGCTGGTCAGCCACGACATTGATGAGGCGCTGAAACTGGGCGACCGCATCGCCGTGTTCCGCCAGGGCAAAATCGTGCAGAACGCCAGCGCGGACGAGCTGCTGGCGCGCCCGGCCAATGAGTTTGTCGCCTCGTTTGTCGGCCAGGACCGCACGCTGAAGCGTCTGCTGCTGGTGCAGGCCGGCGACGTCACCGACCAGCAGCCGACCGTGACGGTGCGTAAATCCACCTCGCTGGCCGACGCGTTTGCCCTGATGGATGATAACGATGCGCGTTCGGTGACCGTGGTGGACGACGACGGCAAGCCGCTGGGCTACGTCAAACGCCGCGAGGCGCGCGGCGCAGAGGGCGTCTGCGCCGACGCCATTCACCACTTCCGCGTGCACGGCAAAGCCGAAGAGAACCTGCGCGTGGTGCTGTCGAAGCTGTATGAGCACAACACCTCATGGATGCCGATCGTCGATGAAGACGGCCGCTACAGCGGGGAGATTTCGCAAGATTACATCGCCGATTATCTGAGTTCCGGCCGCACCCGTAGAGCCTTGAATCCTCAGTAAATTCTGAAATTTGGCGGCTTCGGCCGCCATATCCCTGAACCATTGCCAAAACCTATCTCAGCGATAGCCGATTACTATATAATTGCTTGATATCAATCAAGTATCATCCGCGCCCGTCCTCCGACAATCCAGACTGCCGTTTTTTTCGCCATCCCGTTGGTTGGCGCGGCAATCACTGTAAGCAAACTCAATGGAGCGAGAGCAAGATGAAAAAAATTATTTTGGGGTGTGCGATCCTGGCGATCGCGGGTATCTTGGCATCGTCGGTTATATCTATCACTACGATCAGCAGCGCCAGCCGGCAACTGCCGATAGTGACATCAACGCCATTCTCACCAAACACGGCTGCGATTACTGCCATACCCAATCCGCCGAACTGCCCTTCTACGCCAGCCTGCCGGTGGCCAAGCAGCTGATGCAGTACGATATCAAAACCGGTTCGCGTCATTTCGACCTGAACCCGACCCTGAACGCGCTGCGCCAGGACGGTGCGGTGCCGGAAGTGGACCTGGCGAAAATGGAAGCGGTGCTGCAAAGCGGCGAAATGCCGCCGCTACGCTATAAAGCGGTGCACTGGTCCGGTGAGCTGGGCGATGCCGACCGGCAGACCCTGCTGAACTGGATCCGCGCCCAGCGTGAACGCTTCTATACGCGTCCGGGCACGCCGGAAGCGCTGCGCGGTCAGGCGCTGCAGCCGCTGCCGGAATCGCTGCCGACCGACGCGCAAAAGGTGGCGCTGGGCTTCCGCCTGTTCCACGACCCGCGTTTGTCCGCCGATAACAGCATCTCCTGCGCCCACTGTCACCAGCTGGGCGCCGGCGGCGTTGACGGCCGCGTCACCTCGCTCGGGGTCAACGATCAGCATGGCCCGATCAACGCGCCGACGGTGTTTAACGCCGCGCTGAACTTCTCTCAGTTCTGGGACGGTCGCGCCGCGGATTTACAGCAGCAGGCCGGCGGACCGCCGCTCAACCCGATCGAGATGGCCTCCACCTCCTGGGAGCAGATTATCGGCAAGCTGGACCAGGATGCGCGCCTGAAGGCGGATTTCCAACGCGTTTACGCCGACGGTTTCTCCGGCGATAACATTACCGACGCCATTGCCGAGTTTGAAAAAACGCTGCTGACGCCGGACAGCCCGTTCGACCGCTACCTGAAAGGCGACGACAGCGCGCTGACCGCCCAGCAAAAGCGCGGTTATCAGCTGTTCCGCGACAACAAGTGCGGCACCTGCCATACCGGCGAGAACCTCGGCGGCCAGTCGTATGAAGTGATGGGTCTGAAAGCCGACTACTTCGCCGACCGCGGCAACCTGACCGAGGCCGACAACGGTCGTTACAATGTCACTAAAAATGAAGCCGATCGCCACCGCTTCAAGACGCCTAGCCTGCGCAACGTCGCGCTGACCGCCCCGTACTTCCACGACGGCAGCGTCACCAGCCTGCACCAGGCGGTGAAGGATATGCTGAAGTACCAGGTCGGCGTAACGCTGCCTGACAGCGACGTCGACGACCTGGTCGCGCTGCTGGACGGCATGACCGGCAAATATCAGCCGTCGGCCCCGCCGGCGAACTAAGCACGAATGTCGCCTTACCAGCGGATCTGCAAAGATTCGCTGGTTTTCCCGCCGTCAGACAAGCACAATGCCCTCCTGCCTCATTCATTTTATTCACGATTTTATTTTGACGGACGCATGAAAAGACTGGTTCATCTGCGCCACTACCGCGCCCTGCTGCGCCGCCTGTTCATTGCGGTCTTCCTCGGTATTGCCGCCGCCCTGGTGGTCTGGCTGTTTCATCGCGCCATGCTGGGGCTGGAATGGCTGCTGCTCGACCATGAAGACGGCAGCCTGGTGGCCGCCGCCGCCGCGCTGCCCGCCTGGCGGCGCGTACTGACGCCGGCGCTGGGCGGACTGGCGGCCGGTTTATTGCTGTGGATCTATCAGCGCTATCAGCATCAGCACCCCGCCGCGCCGACCGACTATATGGAAGCGATTGAAACCGGCGACGGCCGGCTGGACGTTAAGGCCAGCCTGGTGAAGTGCCTGGCCTCGCTGCTGGTGGTATCCAGCGGCAGCGCCATCGGCCGCGAGGGGGCGATGATCCTGCTGGCGGCGCTGATCGCGTCGGTGTTCGCCCAGCGCTTTACCCGCGAAAGCGAATGGAAACTGTGGGTGGCCTGCGGCGCCGCCGCCGGTATGGCCAGCGCCTACCACGCCCCGCTGGCGGGCAGCCTGTTTATTGCGGAAATTCTGTTCGGCACGCTGATGCTGGCGTCGCTGGGGCCGGTGGTGATCGCCGCCGTCAGCGCCCTGTTGGTGACCAACCTGCTGAGCGGCGGCCAGGCGCCGCTGTATATCGTCGAACCGCTGCCGGCCCCTTTGCCGCTGCAATATCTGCTGATGGCGCTGCTTGGCGTGCTGGCCGGCATCTGCGGGCCGCTGTTTCTGTCGGCGATGTCCGCCACCGGCCACGCCTTCCGCTCGTTACGCCTGCCGCCGCCGCTGCAGCTGGCGCTGGGCGGACTGATCGTCGGGCTGCTGTCGCTGCTGTTTCCTGAAGTATGGGGGAATGGGTATAGCGTGGTGCAGGCGCTGCTCAGCGCCCCGCCGGGCGTGCTGCTGGTCGGCGCGATTCTGATCTGCAAATTACTGGCGGTGCTGGCCAGCAGCGGCTCCGGCGCGCCGGCGGCGTATTTACGCCGACGCTGTTCGTCGGCGCGGCGCTCGGTTCACTGGTCGGTCAGCTGTGCGCCCTGTGGCCGGAGCTGGGCAGCGCCATCCCGCTGCTGATGGCGCTGACCGGCATGGCGACCCTGCTGGCGGCCACCACCCATGCGCCGATTATGGCGGCGTTGATGGTGTTTGAGATGACCGGCGAATACACTCTGCTGCCCGGCATCCTGCTGGCCTGCGTGATCGCCACCACCATCTCCCGCGGGCTGCGCCCGGTCTCGGTCTACCACAACGCTTAGCGCTCGAGCAGCGTGCTGATGTCCAGATAATGGGCCAAATCGCGCTGCTCCGCGCGCGGCAGGTAGGGAATTTCCCCCAGCAGCGGCGCAGCGATCCGCTGCTGCAAGGCATCGATGGTTTCTGCGTAGTGCGCCAGCCCCGGATTAATGCGGTTGGCGACCCAGCCCAGCAACGGCAGACCGGCGTGAGCAATCGCCTGCGCGGTCAGCAGCGCATGGCTGACGCAGCCCTCTTTGATGCCCACCACCAACACCACCGGCAGCTGTTCCTGCGCCACCCAGTCGGCATACGGACGCAGATCGCTCATCAGCACCTGCCAGCCGCCGCTGCCTTCAACCACCACCACCTCGGCCTTTTCCGCAATCTGCGTCAGGCCGCGGCTCATCACCGCGTAGTCGACGCCGTCGCTGGCGTGGGCATGAAAAACCTCATCCAGGCAGGTAATCGGGTTGATTTCCTCATAGCTCAGCGGCACGCAGGAAGAGGCCTGCAGCACCAAAGCGTCTTTATTGCGAATGCCCTCGCTGGTTTCCTGACACCCTGCCGCAATAGGCTTATAGCCTACGGCGCTGCGCCCCTGCGCGGCGAAAGCCTGCAGTAAAGCGCGGGAAATCACCGTTTTACCCACTGAGGTATCCGTACCTGTAACAAATAAACGCTTTAACATGAATAAAATGCCCCGGAATGCTCCGTTAACCAAAAGAAATGCCACCACGGCGGCGGAAGGTAGAACGGTGAAATTCTAGGGGATACAACATGCGGGCAGCTTGAGATAGCTCAATATTTTGTCGTTAAACAATAACAAGTTCTGATGCAAACCGGCAAAACCGCGGCCAAAGCGTTAGCCCTGCAAGAGTTTTACCAGCAGCGAACCGTTATACAGCGCCTCTTTCACCAGCGCCGCGCCGGGCATGGTGCCCTGGTTAAAAAACTGCGTGGATTCCACCTGTAACGCCTGGCTGTAAATTGGTAAGGATTGCTGCTGAATGCAGGAGACGATGGCGGGATGCAGTATTTCCGCCGCACGGTTGAGCGGCGAGCCGATCAGGATCTTTTCCGGATTAAACAGATTGACCATAATCGCCAGAATGCGCCCGACGCTGTGTCCGACGCTTAAAATAATGTCTTTTGCCAGCTGATCGCCGGTCAGCGCGGCGTCACACAAGGTTTCCACCGTCAGCGGCTGGCCGTGCAGCGTGGAGTTCAGCGAGACCTGCAGGCGCTGCTGGGCCATTTCCAGCATGTTTTCCGTACTGGCCACCGTTTCCAGGCAGCCGTGGTTGCCGCAGTAGCAGCGCTTGCCGTAGGGATCGACCTGAGTATGACCAATCTCCACCACCCGCTGGCTGCCGGTGTGCAGCACCCGTCCGCCGGTAATCACCCCCGCGCCGACGTTATGGTCGATCACCACCTGAATGACGTTGTGACAGCCGCGCGAAGCGCCGTACAGCGCTTCGGCCATGGTCCAGGCGCCGATGTCATGCTGCAGGAACACCGGCAGGCCGGTGCGCGACGACAGCGCCGGCCCCAGCGGCATATCCTCCACCGTATAAAACGGCATGCGGTGGACGATGCCGTTGGCGGCGTCAATCATGCCCGGCAGCGTGATGGCAATCGCCGTCAGCCGCTCCAGACGGCGCTGATGGCGGCTGAAAAACTGGTCCACTTCCGTCAGTATGCGCGTCAGCAGCGGTTCGTCATGCTCTGCCGGCAGCGGCAGCTGCTCTTCCACCACCATTTTGCTGCTGAGATCGCGCAGCGCCAGCGTGATGCTGCCGCGGCTGATGCGCGCCGACAGGTAGTGCCAGGCTTCGGTGTCCAGCACCAGTCCGACCGCCGGACGGCCGCGGCTGCCAATTTCCTGATATTCGGTTTCTCTGACCAGATGCGCTTCCAACAGCTCGCGCACGATTTTGGTGATGCTGGCCGGCGCCAGCTGGGCGCGCTTTGACAGTTCAATCCGCGAAATCGGCCCGTGCTGATCGATCAGTCGGTACACCGCCCCTGCATTTGTTTGTTTGATTTGATCAATATGCCCAGGCTGAGCGTCCGCTATCACAAACCGGCTCCTACTATTTTTCGCGCTGCTAAATAAAGACTAAAGGGTATGGTGGAGCTTTTATAATAAAGCGTCAACTATTTGATTCGTTATGTGATTAGCAGCACAAATTCCTGTTTATTTCCGTGCGGTTCAGCGTCATTTCGCCGTTTCAACCGCCGCTGCGGATCCGGTCAGCATCATCTGCATCAGCGTACGGGCGGCGGCGGTCAACGGCCGCTGGCGATGGTGCACCAGCCAGACTTCGGTTTGCGCCTGCGGTTCCGCCAGCGGCAGGTATTTGACCCCGTCGAGCTTCACCCGGCCAAATGAGGCCGGCAGGATGGAGACCCCCAGCCCGGCGGACACCAGGCCGATAATGGTCATCGCCTCGCCCACTTCCTGCGTGATATACGGCGTGATGCCGGCGTTTTCCAGCAGCAGCAGCGTTTCATCGTACAGCGCGGTGCCGACCTCACGCGAGAAAAACACAAACGGCTCCTGCGCCAGATGGTGGAAGCGCAGCGCGTCCGGCGCCAGCTGCGCCAGCGGATGCCCTTCCGGCACCACCGCCAGCATCGGCTCGCGCAGCAGCAGCGTGTGCTGTAAGGCTTCCGGCAGCCGGGTGTTGCGCATCACCCCCAGATCCAGTTCGCCGTTCAGTAACGGTTCCAACTGCTGTTTGGTGTTGATTTCGCGCATTTTGATATGCACGTCGGGATGGCTTTGGCGGAAAGCGCGCAGATTACGCGACACCGCGCCGATAAACGGCGCCGACGAGGTAAAGCCGATGGTCAGCTCCCCCGATTCGCCACGCTCCAGCCGCGCCGCCTTTTCCGCCGCGCGGTTCACCTGGTCGATCACCTGCCAGGCCTCTTTCAGAAACATCTCGCCGGCCTGCGTCAGGCTGACGTTGCGGTTGTTACGCGCCAGCAGCCGCGCGCCGACCATCTCTTCCAGCGCCTGAATCTGCTGGCTGAGCGGCGGCTGTGAAATCCGCAGCCGCTGGGCGGCGCGGCCAAAGTGCAGCTCTTCCGCAACGGCGATAAAGTAGCGCAGGTGGCGCAGTTCAATATTCATATCTTAAACGTCTCAATATTAATTATTAATATATTAGACAAAAAAATCGCCGCTCCCTATGATTTTATGCAGTAACCATCGCTGTGTATTTCCGAAGTCCGGTAAGGAACCTGTGTGAACTCCCCAATGCGTTCTGCGGCCAAGACGCCGTCGACGCGGGCCGCCAATGACGAAACGGCGGCCGCTGCGCCAAAAACCCAACGCTCTTCGTTGAACAAACTCCCTTATATTGAACGCGGTACGCCGCAGTTTATGCGCGTGACGCTGGCGCTGTTTTCCGCCGGGCTGGCCACCTTCGCGCTGCTGTATTGCGTACAGCCGATCCTGCCGGTGCTGTCGCAGGACTTCGGCATCTCCCCGGCGGAAAGCAGCCTGTCGCTCTCCTTCTCCACCGGTCTGCTGGCGATCGGCCTGATGTTTACCGGCCCGCTTTCCGACGCCATCGGCCGTAAATCGGTGATGGTGGTGGCGCTGCTGCTGGCGGCGGTGTGTACGCTGATCTGCGCGGTGATGACCAGCTGGCACGGTATTTTACTGATGCGCGCGCTGATCGGGCTGTCGCTGAGCGGACTGGCGGCGGTAGGCATGACCTACCTGAGTGAAGAGATCCACCCCAGTTTTGTGGCGTTCTCCATGGGGCTGTATATCAGCGGCAACTCCATCGGCGGCATGAGCGGCCGTCTGGTGACCGGCGTGCTGACCGACTTCTTCTCCTGGCGCGTGTCGCTGGCGGTGATTGGCCTGTTCGCGCTGATCGCGGCCTTTGTGTTCTGGCGTATTCTGCCTGCTTCCAAACATTTCCGCGCCAGCTCGCTGCGCCCGCGCACGCTGATGATCAACTTCAAGCTACACTGGCATGATAAAGGGCTGCCGCTGCTGTTTGCCGAAGGTTTTCTGCTGATGGGCAGCTTTGTCACCCTGTTCAACTACATCGGCTATCGGCTGTTGGCGAACCCTTACCACCTGAGCCAGGCGATTGTCGGCCTGCTGTCGGTGGTGTATCTCACCGGCTCTTACAGCTCGCCGAAGGCCGGCGCGATGACGGCGCGCTTTGGCCGCGGGCCGGTGCTGCTGGGCTCGATTCTGATTATGCTGAGCGGCATTCTGCTGACCGCGCTGGCGCCGGTGGCAGTTATTTTCATCGGGATGATGCTGTTTACCGCCGGTTTCTTTGCCGCCCATTCGGTGGCCAGCAGCTGGATCGGCCGCCGGGCGCGCCGCGCCAAAGGCCAGGCTCCTCGCTGTATCTGTTCAGCTATTACGCCGGCTCCAGCGTCGCCGGTACGCTCGGCGGCGTGTTCTGGCACAGTTTCGGCTGGAGCGGCGTGGTGGCCTTTATCGGCGTGATGCTGCTGCTGTCGCTGTTGGTGGTGCACTACCTGCGCAAACTGCCGGAGGCCGCGCGCGTTTAACCCTGCCGTTGCGGGCGCGACCCTCGCCGCGCCTGCCTCACCTTGTCTGTCCTGTCTGTCCTGTCTGGCCTGGACTACACCGTTATCTCCCCTATTTACCGTTGCTGAGGTTGCCCCCTTGGTTGGCCTGTCCTAC
Organism: Serratia rubidaea; assembly: GCA_901472405.1. Classification (GTDB taxonomy): domain Bacteria; phylum Pseudomonadota; class Gammaproteobacteria; order Enterobacterales; family Enterobacteriaceae; genus Serratia_B; species Serratia_B rubidaea. The sequence goes on from LR590463.1 coordinate 2,579,613, forward strand.
AATGGATGTTGTAACTAAAATGGGAGGCAGTGATGGGTAACTACGATCTGATTGGCCGTATGAACCAGTGCTTTAACCAGCTGGAAGCGGCGCTGGCGGAACTCCACCAGCAGATAGTGCCGCTGCGGCTGCTGGCCGCGCGGGTGTTCAGCCTGCCGGAGATTGAAAAAGGCAAAGAGCATCAGGCCATCGAGCAGATCGCCGTTGAGCAGCACCTCGGCCAGGCGGCGCGCGACCTGGCGCTGGAGCACTATCAGCGGCTGTTTATTCATCACCATAAACAGCACGTCAGCAGCAAGGCGGCGGTGCGGCTGCCCGGCGTGCTCTGCCTGGCGACGGAACCGGCACAGTATAGCGCCCTGCAGCAGCAGGTCGCGCTGATCAACCACCTGAAGGGAGAACTGGAGCATATCATCACCGTCGAGTCCGGCCTGGCGCCGGAACAGCGCTTCGACTTCGTCCATACCCATCTGCACGGGCTGATCACCCTCAGCGCCTACCGCACCCTCACCCTGCTCACCAACCCCGACTCGGTGCGGTTCGGCTGGGCCAATAAGCATATTATCAAGAAGGTTAAGCGCGACGACGTGCTGCAGCAGTTGGAAAAGAGCCTGAAGGCCGGACGTGCGGTGCCGCCGTATAACCGCCAGCAGTGGGCGGAGCTGGTCGAGCGGGAAATTGATGACGTCAGCCGTCTGCCGCCGCAGGCGACGCTGAAGATTAAGCGGCCGGTCAAGGTGCAGCCCATCGCCCGGGTGTGGTATCAGCAGCAGCAAAAACAGGTGCAGCACCCCTGCCCGCTGCCGCTGCTGGCGCTGTGTCAGCAGGAGCGCGGCGCCACGGTGCCGAAGATCGGCGAGCTGCTCAACTATGACGCCAACGCGGTGAAGCATAAGCACAAGCCGCAGGCCAAACCGCTGCGGCTGGTGGTCAAGCGTCTACACCTGTATACCGATGCGCCTACGCGTTGAGAAAAATGCACGTTCGTGGCGGGCATGCCGCGCATGCATCGTAATACAAAGCAGTCACCGATGTTTTATTTCTCATACCGGACGTACCAATCACCCACGGTAAAAATTTATGAAAATTCCGTTACACAAAAAATAGGGTTCGATATCACCCTTATTGCAGTTACATCCATAGAAAATGAAAGCCATCGTTACCACGAAAGAAGAAAAAATCAATATCATTATTTAATTCCTTTCGATTATTTATCCCGTTAGACAACGCCAGAAATAGCCGGGGAAAGTCAACCATGTCAACGTTTGGCGTACCATAACACTCATTATCAGTTAATGGTATCATGAGGCATCATCGTTCCATTTGTAATAAAAACGACAATAGCCCGAACAATTTAAATACATAGAGACTGCTAATAAAAAAGCTGAGTTAATATTCATTCCGATCCTCAATAGATCATCATCAGAATGATGAATACACCACCTTTATTGCATACCCCTTCTGACTTCATCCTATATCAATGACGTTACAGTGGGATACTCACGTACGGATAAACATCTCTGCCTCACCGAGAAATAGACGATGGCAAACATAACACTCGCTTTTTGCGACTTAGCCAACGCACCTCTCTCGTGTTCCCCCAGGGACGGAGCTGGATAAAGCGCGCGATCACCTCGCGCCCAAACCCAGGCTTACAACAAAAATCAAGGATCCAAATCCTGTCACCTTCATTCCATTCAGCAGGATGCAACCGAAACTCCGGATCGTTAATTAAACGCGCTTCGGTATCTTCTTCCAGACAGGCCCATGTCACATAGGCTAATGGATGACCACGCGTATCGAAGAGAAATTTTATTTGATCATGCTGTATCGCAAACTCAGTCCAATACTGGATACTCAACACCGGATAAAGGCTGTAATTACGGTTGTAAAGCATACAACTGACAGCAAAACCAATCTGCTCCTGGGCCGACCATCTCCTACGGCCGTTCGCGCTCTCTTTGATATAATGCGTCATACGTTTCCCCTGTTTTCAGCTCCGTGGCCGATAGTCTGCTGGCAACCAAGTGCAACCGTGGCAAACGCCAGCACTCTAGTTTTCATTTCCGCCAGTGCTAACCGCAGTTGCCTCTCATCGTCCTTACAAGTTTCCAGTAACTCATCAATCTCCCGCAGCATTTGCACTTTGCCTAAACACCTTCTGGGCTTCAGCCTCTCACGCGCCTGCGTCTCGATTTCTGACATGAACGCGAACGAATTTCGTTGTTCGACGCGGCAAGTAGTATTAGCCCAATGCATGACCTCATTAAACAATTCCTGCGTGTGCGCAAAACGGACATCCATTGCCATACAGGCATCGTCATGAACCGGCAGCCCCCAGCTACGATGAATCAGTGTAACAACCAGCCGTTCCAGCGGAGATTCTCCATTGTCTGCATGGTACAAAGTGCCCCTGCGGCTGTTGAGCAATCGCATAAAACTGTCCACCAGCCTTTCCAGTGACGCCGGCCCCCCCCGCTGCAAAAGTTCGACCGGTATCCCAAGCAACGTCGCATAGCCGTGATAACAAGCCTGTTGAAAATCGCGCTGAAAACAGGCCGTCACCTGCTGTCGAGCAAGCTGCGTGAAAGTCGGCTCGAACATGTATTTGCCGAGATACAGGCATAAATCAGACAAACCTTGTTGAAGGATCGCCGGTTCACCTATCAACTGAGCGGTTTTAAGGCGATATTCAAAATCATCGCGATGATCGCTGGGAAATAGACAGTTAAGCCCGTTGAAATCCAACACCCTGCCGTCCATCGCAATGTTGGAGGGGGATGTGGTCAACATCAGGAACCGGGTCTGGCAATAGGCCATCTGCTGAGCCTGACGGCGCGCCAATTCACATAATCCTTCAATACACCAAGTGCGCGGATCGCATCGGGCTTCGGTGCTGAAACCGTCCGAAGGAGTCGGCAAACAAGCCGGTAGATGACCAATCACCGCTCTGACTCTTTGAGCATCGTGCATCAGTTGCCCGGTATATGCCGACTGAGGCCGAAAATATGGTGCCCGCTCAAAGTGGGCCGGGCGAATCACTGGCTCACGGATCAACAACGCGCGTCGGGAACGTCCTCGGCTGCGTTCAAACTCGATATCGATATAATTGTCAGTAAGTAAAATGGCCCGGGTAGCTACAGCACCATAGGGCAATATCTGCGCCAGAATATCTCCCCATAAGGCTTCATAAATCGCCTGGCCGGCGCCGAGCGCACCGTTAGAGTGATGCCAGTCTGATCCCTGCCCCACCAGAGGATTAGCACCGATCCCTTTAATTTGATAGCGGCCATCAAAACCACAGCGGGCACCGCCGCCATTGCGCTGAATACCGCTGCCGCCATAGCGCTCAGCCAGAAATACTTTAGCTGCACAGGTGTCATCAGAATCGACCAAATAACTGCAAGCATCGCGTAATACTTCCCCATCTCCCTCATCAGCAGTACTCCAGATCAGCGAAGTTTTTACCTGATGGGCAGTAAAAGGAACCAGGTTTGCAGTAAGATCCGTCAAAGTTGGGCGCTCACTCATCTTTCAACCTCCTGTACTGTATCCTCCCTGTCAATGCTCTGCGGAACAGCCGGTAAATATCCAGTCAGTGCTGTAAAGGCACAGTCCAGATGTCCGGCAATTTCACGTAGCGTCTCCGCTCTGGCCATCGCGGGATGATCGCAATCAATATCAATATTATGGATCTGCCCACTCACATAAGGACGCCACGCCGCCCTATCCAGCCACGTTTCAACCCTCGGCGCCGCTGCCGTGAAGAACAGCATATCGCCGTGATAAACATCATGGTTTGAACTTCCTACCAGCCGACGACTGTTGATTACCACATCGATCAGCCGATCCAACGTCGGGTCGTCGAGGCAGGCTAACGCATTGCCCTGCTTTCTCAATAATCCGATAGTCTGCGAACGTTCAAGCACCTGACCTTTCGGTACCAGCAAAGATGGCAACCCTTGGTCAAAAGGCAAAGCGATTCCGGCAATAAAGAGCAAGGCGGCCAGCGCCATGGTCTCCTCTTCCCTAGCGTTCAACACCTCAGCAGCAAAACATCGCCATAGATCGCTGGGATAGGAATCCATCATAGCCAACAGCGCCACCGTTTGCCCCTGTTGCTCCAGATGTACGGCAACGCTATGGGCGATCATGCCTCCCACGGACCAGCCGAGCAGCCAATACGGACCTTGAGGTTGATGAGCGCGTATGCGTTTAGCGTATTCTTCAGCCATCTCATCCATTGATGGTGTAATGCGACTGCCCGCTGTGAGTCCCCGCGCCTGTATGCCGACAATTTCACACGGCGTTTTGAGAAAGCGGGCCAGTCCACTGTAACACCAGGCGATGCCTCCAGCCGGATGAATGCAAAACAGCGTCGGCAACCGACCGCGGACAGAATGCCGAACAGGCCGCAAAAGCAACATGGTATCCAGCATGTCCACGTCGTCATGCTGACCATATCCGGCCAGCGCTTTGGGAGAAGGATGGGCGAAAATGTTGGCAAGCGTAATATGCCAACCCAGACCAGTGTTAATTCTGGCGGCAGCATCAACGGCACTCAGGGAATTACCACCCAGCTCAAAGAAATTTTCTTCAGGCGTTACACTGGACAACTGTAATGCATCGGCAAAATATTCGCATAGTCGTTGTTCGGTCAGGTTCGACGGCGCGCTGACGTCTTTCCGCAACCGTTTTACCGGCTCCGGTAGCGCCTTACGATCCAGTTTGCCATTGCTATTTAACGGCAGTTCCGCCAGCCATACCCAGCGCTGCGGCAACATATAGCCAGGAAGATGCTCACGACAATGCGCGACCAATATATCCTCAGTCGGCCTGATATCATTCGCTACGGCATAAGCAATAAGCTCTCCTTCAAACAGAGTTACGCACGCCCGATGGATCTGAGAATGCCCACTAATAACCGTTTCAATCTCTGCTAATTCAATCCGTTGCCCATGAATTTTTATTTGCTGATCCATACGACCAAGGTAATCAATCTCACCATTCGGGAGCCAACGAGCCAGATCGCCGGTACGGTAGAGACGCACGCCATCATCGCGCATCACGAAACGTTCTGCGGTCAAGGACGGCTGGCCGACATAACCATCAGCCAGACAAATTCCCTCAATATGTAGTTCTCCTGCCATACCGATCGCGTACAACGCCCTTCGGCATTGAGAATGTGAATTCGCGTATTCCAAATGGGCCGACCAATTGGTACGCCTCGCCCTTCTACTCCCAAACCGACCGCATGATAAGTGACATCAATCGCCGCTTCAGTCGGACCGTAAAGATTATGTAATGGCGCAACCAGCAGCCGTCGATAACGCTGGGCCAGCTCCGAGGACAACGCCTCTCCGCTGGCAAAAAACCCTGCGCAACTTCAGCGGCCCAGGCTGACGCTCAATTTCATCAAGAAACAACGCCAGCATAGACGGTACAAAATGCACGGTGGTAACATCAAAATACCTTATACAATCAATAATATATTCTGGTTCAGCATGCCCGCCTGAACGTGCCATTACCAATGTAGCGCCACCGATCAACGGCCAGAAAAACTCCCACATTGATACGTCAAAAGTCGCCGGTGTTTTCTGTAACACTCGGTCCGTCGGCTGCAAACCATACTCAGCCTGCATCCACTGCAACCGGTTGGCTAAAGCCAGATGCCCAACCATCACGCCTTTCGGCTCGCCGCTGGATCCTGACGTGAACAGAATGTAGGCAGGAACGCCTGCGTCTTGCCCTGCTGACTTAGGTGGCGACGTTTCAGCATTCAAAAGTTCTGCGATCTGCGTCAACGTGACAAGATCCAAACTCGGATGTCCGGTTGGCAACCCTTCTTGCCCTACAGAGGAGGTGATCGTCAGACAGGCTCCCGCCTGGTTGAGCATCTTTCGCAACCGTAATTCGGGCAGATCCAACGACAGTGGCAAAATAACGGCGCCGGCACGCAGGATTGCCAGCAACACCACCTCCAACTCTATACTGCGTTCCAGTGCCACTCCGATAACCTTTCCACCAGCGCCTTGCAGATAGTCGTCGAGAGCACATGCAAACCTGCGCGAGCGGAGTTCCAGTTCGCCGTATGTCAACACGCCGCTTTCATCCATCACGGCAATCTGCTGCGGCGCAGTCCGTACCTGCTGTTCAAATAGTTCAAGAATGCCGTGCTTCGGCAGCTCATGTTTGGTGTCATTCCATCGAGTAATTTGCGCCAATTCCGTCGGCATAGCCAACGGCAACATCCTCAATGGCGCGGACGGCGACGCAATCAACTGTTTCATCCAATGTAGTAAACGACGCACGTGTAGCTGTAATTCGGACTGATTGTGTCGTGACGCGTGGGCAAGTAACCTGAGTGTATGCGGGCGTAGATCCGCCCCGAGCTCCAGATGCACGTTAATATCACGCACGGGCCCCGTGGCGATATGTCGAACCGAAGCATCTAAGTCAGTAAAATCTGGGGAAGGGAAACAGGGCAATATATTCAGTTCAATACCGTAAAGCGGTAACGCATTGCCGACTCGTCCAATGTCCCTGCTAATCCATTCGCTGCGATAGCGCTGGTGCCGATGCAATTCGCGTCTGTTCTTTGCCACAACGGCGCAAACGTCCTGAAAATTGGCATCCTGTGGCAACGTTAGCAGCAAAGGCAAAATATTACTGCGAGTCACCGCCGCCTGAGCACCAAGGGAGTCTTGCCTGACCATGCAAGGGAGTCCGAACAACAACTGGCGTTCCCCCGCCAAACAGGATGAAAAATAGCTGGCGAATACACCAATCAATAGATCGGACAAAGCGATCCTGCTTTGTTGATAAAAGGCATCCAGCGCCAAACAGATTTCATCATCAATACGCGCGTCGGCCTGAATAATATCCACCGTTGTTTCCTGCACCGATGCACCAATAAAAGTCGGCGCTGGCATCTGCGCACAGCGATACCGCCAATAATCCCGATCGCGGGCATATTGCGGACTATTTTTATATGCTTGGTCTTCTACATACAGAGTGCGGAGTGCAGCAAACCGGCAAGATGTCGCTTCCCCACCACGCAACAGGACGTTGTAGTGCTCAGCAACACGCTGATAAAGCAAATGGTACACATAGGCATCGAAGGCGATATGGTGAATACAGGAAAACCATATCACCTCATGCTCACTCAATATATACAACCGATATTCATTCTGGTGTAGGGAGTCCGGCCCCAATTCCTGATGAATAATTTGCTCCATAGCACGTATGGCGAGGGTTTCGGGCTGTTCCTGAAAGCTCAGATCGCACAGTATGACACTGCCTTTAGGCGTCCGTTCTCCAAAAGACGGTACCCCCTGTACATCAACGAATCTGTGATTAAGTACCTCAAACTCCTGCAAAGCACGTTCAATCGCGCGCAGTAGTTGAGTCTGTTCGAGACTGCCGCGCAGGTATAGGGCCTGCCCCGTTGCATAAAGTCTGGAAGAACGGCCAGTCTGAGAGGCATACCAGATACCTTGCTGGGCATCTGTCAGGGGAATTAATTCGGGAGAACAACAATCCATTTGCATGCATCCTTAAAGGTGATGGTTCAAACACAGGCAAAACTATTACCCTGGATGATGTTTAGGATTAAATCATAACCCATCCAAAGCAATTCCCGCTGCCCGCATGGAAAGAAGCCCAAAAACACTGCGGCTACCTGAAATATTTTGCATCGACATCACAAAAATGAAGTTCAGCCTCAGAACAGAGAATAGTTATCACTTGCATTTGATAAATATTTGCCTTAGGTTTTTAATAAAGTCAAGTAAAAACCATCGCATAGTTACACATTATTTAGTTATCGTTTACCCCATTAGCCGTTAAACAAACACACAAAAAACATTCATAAAAATGATCTCTTCACTGAAGAAATTCACATAAAAAATAAAATAAGGAAGACTTATGAAACAGCAAAATAATAAATCATTAAAAATAGAAAACCACTATTCATCCATGCTAGATGTTAAATCAGCAGATAACACACGCGCACGCAAACATATGCTTACCCACACAGAATCATATAACTTAACAAACACCAATAAATCACTAAAAAACATAAGAAAAGAAAGAAACAAAAAAGAACATGGTGATTATGGCATGGGTATAACCATAAGTGCCGCAATAATTATTAAAAACGAAGAGCGTTGCATCGCTCGTTGTATTGATAGCCTACTACCACTATTTGATGAAGTTGTAATTCTTGATACTGGCTCCACAGACAACACAATCAGAATAATAAGAGATTACAAAGACGAAAAAATAAAAATATTTTTTTCAAACTGGGAGGATAATTTCGCAAAAGCAAGAAATGAAGCAATGAAAAAGTGCAATTGCAAATATATATTTTTCATCGATGCTGACGAATACATTTCATCCGACATCACAGAGTTCACATGTGAACTTAAAAGAATAGATGAAATAAACAACACAAGGAACAATGATGCATACGCTTACAGTCCAATAATAAAAGATCACGAAAACAATATAACAAAAAACATTCGAAGAGTATTCATAAACTGTAGTGAATTTTATTATTTTGGCTATATTCATGAGGAGCTAAGAAGGAAGGGAAATAAAAAAATAATAGATAAGGAAATTAAAATAACCATACAGCACGATGGATATAAAAAAGAAATAATAAAATCAAAAGACAAGCAAAAAAGAAATGAAAATTTAAATTTAAAAAACTTAGATGCCGAACCCAAAAACCTTAGGTGGATATTCTTCCACTTCCGGGACTCATTTGAAAATCTCCCCCCGAAAAAAATATACCAATCACTTTATAGTGAAATAGTAATAGACAAAAAAAACAAAATAAGCACAAAGAATATAAGAAATGATCTTTACACATTCGGAATACTAGACTTAATGGCAAGAGCAAAGTTAAAATCAATGTGCGGGGATTCAGATTTTCACAATATAATAAATATTATGAGCGAATTGATCCCTTTCAATAGCAATTCATTTTACTACGAATTGATTTATGATATTTTTAAATGGAAGATCAAGGCAAAAAAAAGAATAAATGATATTTTTTCTTTCAAAAAGAATAGAAAGCAATACCATGATGGAATGATAAATTCAGAGGGACTGCATATTGATGCAGCCCTATCATTTTACCTTTATGAAGTTGGGTTATTAACTCAGGCAAAAGAATTATTGGAAAGCGTTCAAAGGAGTGGGTTTTCATCTGAATTAACTCACCTATATTCTCTAAATGCAAAACATCAGGAATAATGGGAGGTAGAAAATTGAGCATTGGGAAGATTTATTTGATTTCAAAGCCATCACAAATCCTTGGCCGCTCCCCTTTTCACGGTATGGGAGGGGGGCTATTTGGATTTTACAAAGAGGAAACATATGTTTCATGCTTGCAAAAAGAATTAAAGATAAAAAATATAGATTGGAGTGTGGATATTGACAACACTGAATCAAATATCGAAAAATTAATTAATCAAGGAGCAGACATATTAGTCTGCACGCCCGGACTTCGATTCCAATTTTACACTAACGGTTTTAACAAGGAGGATATCATTTACCTAAGCATGATGGAGTATATTACTAATAATGTTAACCCGGTCATAAAAAAGATAAAGGAGTTTTGTAATGAAAAAAGAACATGAGGTGATTTTAAGAGACATTACTAACGATGTTGGGTTACTCTCAATATTTGGTGGTAATGGTGGAACTGGACAATGGGAAACAGGTGCCGGTGAGATTTATGTAGGTGTCATGGGAGCTTTGGGTTTTAGTTGTTCTTTCCCCGGTGGGTTTTATGGCCCAAGTAACCCGACACCAACTGGAGCAGGTACCTGTGTAGGAGGTTTTATCTCTAGTTCTTCGGCCATGGCCAATCGAGGTAGTTAATACTACAATAATCCCGTAGAGTTTGATAAAAACTCTACGGGATTCCTCCCGACAATGATTAAACCTCCATACAATGTAAATGGTGTTCTACTCTCACAACGAGCCACTATTTAACAATTCAACAATGACTACGGCTTCATACTGCCGACCATATTTTCCGGCCGCACCCACTGGCCGAACTGCTGCTCCGTCACGTAGCCCAGCTTCAGCGCCGCGGCCTGCAGCGTCAGTCCCTCCTTGTGGGCCGTTTTGGCGATTTCCGCCGCCTTGTCGTAGCCGATATGGGTATTCAGCGCGGTCACCAGCATCAGCGATTCGTTCAGCAGCTGTGCGATGCGCTCGCGGTTCGGCTCGATGCCGGCAGCGCAGTAGGTATTGAAACCATTCATGCCGTCGGCCAGCAGGCGGATCGACTGCAGATAGTTGTGGATCACCAGCGGACGGAAGACGTTCAGCTCAAAGTTCCCCGATGCGCCGCCGATATTCAGCGCCACATCATTGCCCAGCACCTGCGCGCACAGCATGGTCATCGCCTCGCACTGCGTGGGGTTGACCTTTCCCGGCATAATCGAGCTGCCCGGTTCGTTCTCCGGGATGGCGATCTCGCCGATGCCGCAGCGCGGGCCGGAGGCCAGCCAGCGCACGTCATTGGCGATTTTCATCAGCGAGGCCGCCAGCCCCTTCAGCGCGCCGTGCCCCTGCACCAGCGCGTCGCAGGTGGCCAGCGCCTCAAACTTGTTCGGTGCGGTGACGAACGGTTCGCCGGTCAGCTCCGCCAACGCTTTGGCAACCCGCACCGCATATTCCGGATGGGTGTTCAGCCCGGTGCCGACGGCGGTGCCTCCCAGCGCCAGTTCGGCGATATGCGGCACGCTGGCTTCAATATGCCGCAGACTGTGCGCCAGCATCGCCGCCCAGCCGGAGATCTCCTGCCCCAGCGTCAGCGGCGTGGCGTCCTGCAGGTGGGTGCGGCCGATTTTAACGATGTCGTGAAACGCTTCGGCCTTATCGTTCAGCGTGCGCTGCAGCGTCTGCAGCGCCGGGATCAGCTGCTGGCGCAGCGCAATCACGGCGGCGACGTGCATCGCGGTGGGAAATACGTCGTTGGAGCTTTGGCTTTTATTGACGTCGTCATTGGGATGCACCCGGCGCCCCTCGCCGCGCTCGCCGCCCAGCAGTTCGCTGGCGCGGTTCGCCAGTACCTCGTTCATATTCATATTGGTCTGGGTGCCGGAGCCGGTCTGCCAGATGGAGAGCGGGAATTCATCGGGATGCTGCCCCGCCAGCACTTCGTCCGCCGCCTGAATAATCGCCGCGGCGCGGTCGTCCGCCAGCAGGCCGAGCTGCCGGTTAACTTCGGCGGCGGCGCGCTTGGTCAGCGCCAGCGCGTGGATCAACGCGGTCGGCATTTTTTCCGTCGATATATGGAAATGTTCCAGCGAGCGCTGGGTCTGGGCGCCCCACAGGCGATCGGCCGGAACCTCAATCGCCCCCATCGAGTCTTTTTCACTACGCATGACTGCCATTACCTTCTCTCCTTTGTGCATCGCCTAAAAACTCACCACTCCAGTATAGCGATATAATAATTATTCGCATTTGGCGAATGATGTCGGCCAGCTTTGTGACTTATCCGCTTGCAAGCCCTCGAACGGCGTTGTTTACTTGCGGCAATTTATTTCTTACTCAGGGAGTCATCATGCAAAAAATGACCAATGCGGTACAACACTACGCCTGGGGCAGCCACGACGCGCTGACCAAACTGTACGGCATCGCCAATCCGCAGGGAAAACCGATGGCGGAACTGTGGATGGGCGCGCACCCTAAAAGCAGCTCGCAGGTAACGGATGCCGCGGGCGCGCTGCGTTCATTGCGTGACGTCATTGATGAAAACCCGCAGCAGCAGTTGGGGCGCCAGGTTGCCGAGCGCTTTGGCGAGCTGCCGTTCCTGTTTAAGGTGCTGTGCGCCGATCAACCGCTGTCGATCCAGGTTCACCCCAGCAAATCCGCCGCGGAAGCCGGCTTTGCCAAAGAGAACGCTGCCGGCATCCCTCTGGATGCCGCCGAGCGCAACTACAAGGATCCGAACCATAAGCCGGAGCTGGTGTTTGCCCTGACGCCGTTCCTGGCGATGAACGGTTTCCGTCAGCTGGACGATATCGCCGCCCTGCTGCAGCCCGTCGCCGCCGCCCACCATGATATTGCCGCCTTCCTGCAGCAGCCGAGCGTCGAACGCCTGGCCCAGCTGTTCGCCGGCCTGCTCAGCATGCAGGGTGAACAAAAAGCCCGGGCGCTGGGCGTGCTGAAAGCGGCGCTCAACAATCAGCAGGGCGAACCCTGGAACACTATCCGCTTTATCGCCGGTTTTTACCCGGACGATAACGGCCTGTTCTCACCGCTGTTGTTGAACGTGGTGCAGCTGGCGCCGGGCGAAGCGATGTTCCTGTACGCGGAAACGCCGCACGCCTATCTGCAAGGGGTGGCGCTGGAGGTCATGGCCAACTCGGATAATGTGCTGCGCGCCGGCCTGACGCCTAAGTTTATCGATATCCCGGAGCTGCTGGCCAACCTGCAGTTCCGCCCGCAGTCCGCCGACGCGCTGCTGACCCGGCCGGAGCCGCGCGGCGACGAATTGTTCTTCCCGATCCCGGTAGACGATTTCGCCTTTTCGCTGCATGCGCTGTCCGCCGCGCCGCAGCAGCTGGCGCAGCAGAGCGCGGCCATCGTGTTCTGCGTGGACGGCGAAGCCGTCCTGGAACGACAGGATCGGCAGCTGCGGCTGCAGCCGGGCGAATCCTGCTTTATCCCCGCCTGCGAGTCGCCGGTGAGCGTCAGCGGCAGCGGCCGCATCGCGCGGGTTTATAACCTTTTGCCGTAACCATTTGGTAAATTTCAGCAAATGGGTTGCTAAAAGCGGGCGCATGCCTTCACAATTAAACGCCTGCGGGCGTTTTTTTGTTGGCCCTGTTCGCCCTTGCGACCGTGCAGCCACCGCTTACGCGCAGCGTTAAGCGCCACAGGAATGCCAAACCCTTTACAACAGGATGAGAGAACGATGAAAAAAGTCAGTCGTCGCCGTCGGCGTTATTGCGATTCTTGGCGCAGCATGGACCGGGGCTTCATGGTACACCGGCAAACTCATTGAGCAGCGCATGGGCGAAGTGGTGAACAGCACCAACAGCCAGCTGGAGAGCTACCTGCCGCAGGCCGGCATCAAACTGAGCTATGAAGATTATCAGCGCGGCCTGTTCAGCAGCCATCTGCGCTTTGTCATCCGTCCGGACGGCACCGCCAGCGGCGAACAAGCGGCGCTGCAGCCGGGTGAAGAGGTGGTGCTGCAGGAAGTGATCGACCACGGTCCCTTCCCGTTCGCCCAGCTTAAGCGCCTGAACCTGATCCCGAGCATGGCGTCGGTGCGCACCGAGCTGGCCAATACGCCGGCGGTGAAAACGCTGTTCGAGATCGCCAAAGGTAAATCGCCGTTTATCGCCGATTCACGCATCGCCTATAACGGCGATACCTCCACCGCGCTCAACGTGCTGCCGCTGGACTATCAGAAAGACGGCAACACGCTGAACTTCGCCGGCGCCGACCTGACCATTGACGTCGCCCGCGATCTGAAGGCGGTGCAGGTGGAAGGCAGCAGCGACAGCGCCACGCTGTCCGGCCGCACCGAGTTCGGCCAGACCGAACAGATCACCCTGCAGGGCATGACGCTGAAAACCGACACCCGCAACGGCCAGTTCGACCTGAGCCTGGGCGATCAGGCGCTGAACATCAAGCAGCTGAAAGTCACGGTCGATAACAAAGAGGCGCTGACGCTGGACGGCTTCAATCTGGCGAGCAAATTTGGCGAGCAGGACGGTAACCTGAACGGCCAGATCGACTACACCATGGATGCGCTGAAGCTGCAGGGCGCCGACTTCGGCTCCGGCAAGCTGACGATGAAAATCGACAAGCTGGACGGTAAATCGCTGAAAGAGTTCGCCGACCGCTACAACCAGCAGATGACCGCCCTGCTGCAGCAGAGCCAGTCTCTGCCGCCGGAAGCCTATCAGGAGCAGGCCAGCGCCATCGTGATGCAGAACCTGCCGCTGCTGCTGAAAGGCAACCCGACCATCAACATCGCGCCGCTGAGCTGGAAAAACAGCAAAGGTGAAAGCACCTTTACGCTGAACCTGGACCTGGTTGATCCGGCGAAAGACGCCGCTGCGCAGGAACCGGCCGATCTGCTGCTGGCGCGTGCGGTGAAGAAGATCGACGCCAGCCTGAACATTCCGGTGCCGATGGCGACGGAAGCCACCGCGCAAACCGCCAAACTGCAGGGCTATAACGCCGAAGAAGCGCAGAAACTGGCGCAGCAGCAGGTGCAGGGTCTGGCGGCCATGGGGCAGATGTTTAAGCTGGCCACGCTGAAGGACGACGTGATTGCTTCCCGCTTCCACTATGCCGATAACCAGGTGGAGCTGAACGGCAACAAGATGTCGCTGCAGGAATTCCTCGGCATGTTCGGCCTGCTGGCCGGCCCGGAACAGGGCGTGCCGCCGGCGCCAATGCCAGTTCCGGCTCCGGCTCCGGCTCCGGCTCCGGCTCCGGCTCCGGCTCCGGCTCCGGCACAATAATCACACCAAGGGGGCTGTTCAGCCCCCTTTTTTATTTACCTCGCCAGGCCGGCATACACCGCATCGCGCACTTCCTGCGGGTACGCGCCGCACATGCCTTCAAACGCCGTATTGGTCAATGCCACCACGCTAAGCCCCGCCTGCGGGTCGCAGAACCAGCTGTGTCCGTAAACGCCGCCCCACTGCAAGGTGCCGTTATGCTGCGGCGTCGACGCCAGTTCCGCATCCGTCAACAGCGCGCCGCCAAAGCCAAATCCCCAGCCCGGCCCCTGCACTTCCTCCGCCGCGCTGACGTGCGGCCGCTGCAGCAGCGCCACCGTCGCCGGCTGCAGCAGGCCGTTGCCGCCGGCGCGCAAGGTTTCCACCAGCCTGAGTACATCATCCGCCGAACCGACCATGCCGGCGCCCGCCGACGGGTACGCCGCCGCATCCAGCGCACGCGACGGCGCAAATTCGACATCAAAGCCGAATTCGGGCGGCAGGGCCACGCGCAAGCCATCCTGCATCACCGCCGGACCGGCGTCGGTATTGTAGTAGGCTCCCGTCAGCCGCCCGGCGTCGCGGGCGACAAACCCGCTGTCCTCCAGACCAAGCGGCTGCGCCACCCAGTGGTTGAACAGCTGCGGCAGCGGCATCTCTGCCGCCTGCTCCAGCACCGCGCCCAGCAGGTCAATCGACAGCGAATAGCTGAACCGGCTGCCCGGTTCCGCCGCTAACGGCACATCCGCCAGCCGCCGCAGGTTCTGCTCCAGCGTCAGCGTCGACAACTCCAGCCCGTCCATCACCGCCCGCTGATGATACGGCCCGTCCGCCGGCTGTTTAAAGCGGTAATCCAGCCCGGCGGTGTGCGTCAGCAGATGACGGATAAGAATAACCGGCCTCTCACCGTTGCCGAGCGCCGGACTGAACCACGGCAGCCAGCGGCTCACCGCATCGTCCAGCGTCAGCTTGCCCTGCTCGACCATCCGCAGCGCCGCCAGCGTGATAAACGGTTTAGACACCGACGCCAGACGGAACAGCGCATCGCGCCGCATCGGCCGTCGCCGTTCACGATCGGCCTCGCCGCAGGCCAGCGCGGCGATCGTTTTGCCATGCTGCGCCACCAGCACCACGCTGCCGACAATCCTGCCCTGCGCCACGGCCCGTTGGTTGACCTGCTGTAACTGTTGGATAACCGCCTGATTATTACCCGCCATGAAAAAAGCTCCTGAATGGATGAGAAATCCAGTCTAGGGCGTTCAACATAAAATTAAATACGCTAAAATTTAATGCATCATAAAGCACAGGTTAATGATTGATGAGCGCGATCCTGCATTTGCTGCCCTTCTTTGAGGCCGTCGCCCGCCTCGGCAGTTTTACCCGGGCCGCCAACCAGCTGGGGGTCACGCCGCCGGCGGTATCGCAAAATATTCAGGCGTTGGAAAGCCGCCTGGGCGTGCGTTTGTTTAACCGCACCAGCCGTTCGGTCAGGCTGAGCGAGGAAGGCCAGCGTTTTTACCACGGCGTGGCGCCGGCGATGCGCGATATCGGCATCGCGGCCGACGACCTACAGGCGCGTCAGGCAACGCCGAGCGGCCAGTTGCGCATCACGCTGCCGCAGTTGGCCGCATCGCTGCTGGTGATGCCGCTGCTCGGCGAGTTTCAGGCGCGTTACCCCGACATACAGCTGGAGCTGTGCACCGACGATCGCTTTGCGGAACTGGTGCCGAACAATTTTGATGCCGGCATCCGCATGCACGCCATGCTGCAAAAAGAGATGATCGCCGTCCCGCTTGACCGCGGACAGCGGCGCGTGCTGATTGCCGCGCCGGGCTATTTGGCTGCGCACGGCACCCCGCAACGGCCGGAACAGCTGCGCGAGCATAACTGCCTGCGCTATCGCTTTCCCGGCAGTGGTAAACTGGAGCCCTGGTTTCTGACGCATCGCGGCGCGCATCAGGCGCTGGAGGTAACCGGCAGCCTGATCTTCACTGAGGATCGGCTGTTAAAAGATGCGGCGCTGGCCGGGCTGGGGATCGCACAGCGTTTTCACGCGACGGTAGCGCAGGAACTGGCGAACGGACAGCTGGTGGAAGTCATGGCGGATCATGCCAGCGAAGCGGCCGGCTTCTTTCTCTATTTCCCAGCCAACCGCTATATTCCCCCTCGGCTGCGGGTATTTATCGATTTTCTGCGTGAGAAGCGCGATTACCCGTTGAGGGTAAACGGCCGATAGCTGATTCGCTGTTGTCTTTTCCAGCCGGAAATCAACGTTTGTGACTGAGGCTAAGTAATAATAAAACTTGCCTCATTTTCTTGTCTCTCCGCCGTCATCATTCTCTATTGATTTTTGACTGGGAAGTCGAAATATGTGTTCGGGTAAGGCTCTTCAATCAAAGTAAAATGCCACCACTCAGTATCAAGTGGTTTAAAGCCCGCATGCTCCATCAATAACTGTAGTAATAGCCTATTTGCTCTGGCCTGTGCAGATATGGCCAGATAATCAGGATGGGATACCGGGCTGAAGCAATCGAAACCCGTGCCAAAATCCAGGCTGTTATCAGGAGAGCGTTGTAATTTTGGTTTGGTACAGTTCTCCAGCGTGCGTTTTGTATCTTCTGCCGGGATCTTACTGCCAAGGGGAATAATGGTTAAATCAAGCGTGCTACCCCGGCTATGTCCGGATCGCGCAGCGATGTAGCCATCGGTAAACAGGCGTGCTTTATCCACCGAGGGATAGAATTCCGTACGCATTTTTGTGTCTTTTAGCACTTTGGCCCATTCGACAAAATCATTCACTGCTTCTTGCGGGCGGTAGCAATCATAAACCTTTATGGTTAACCCTCTGGATATCAGTGATGCAACGACGCTTTTCAGCGCCAGCGCCGTTTTTTTTGTCAATAAACATACGGGCTCCTGATAGCCTTCTACTCGTCTTCCAACAAAGTTGTTTGCAGAGAAATACCGTATATCGGTCTGAATTTGGGGTATTAGCCTTTCTACATTGACAAAATCGTCCGGGCGTTGTGATTGAATAGTCACTTCATCCGCAAGCGCCGGGAAAAATGCAAAAAACGAAAAAAACGCCAAACATAACCTCATCGGTTCTCCTTTTCATTTTATCAATAGATTGATACTGGCAGCGGTTGACAATCGGCACCCGTTTCGGAGCACATTCAACTGCCAATATTGTCAAAATGAAAAGTGTAGCGAATAACAGCTCGGTTCGCGTTTTCCTCCGCACGCTATGCGGCCGCTACGCCGACGCCCGCTCTATCAGTTTCGCCGCCAGGATCACATCCTGCGGCGGCAGATCGGGGGATTCAATCCGCTGCAGCAGACGGGCGGCGGCGTTACGCCCGACCTCACGCGCCGAGGTGGATACCAGCGTCAGCGGCGGTTCGCTCAATGCCGCCTCCGGCGCGTCGCCAAAGCCGATCAGCGCCACCTGCTGGCTGAGAAAACTGTCGATACCGTCCGAACCGATCCCGCGCCCGCTGCGGATAATGCCGAAATAGGCGCCCAGCGCCACCGCGGCTTTGTCACAGACCATGGCGCTGATATTGGGATGCTGCCGCAGCAGGTTTTCAGCGGCCAGCGCCGCCGCCTGCTGCTGACTCTCACATTCGATTATCCACTCGCTGCGGAAGGGCAAGCCGTACTGCACCAGCGTGGCGCAAAAGCCGCCCAGCCGTTCGGCGCGGGTCAGCGAGTCGCTGCGCCCGCCCAGATAGGCAATCTGCCGGTGGCCGCGCTTAATCAGAAACTCGGTGGCAATCTGCGCCGCCTGCATATTATCCGGCCGCACTACGTCCACCTCCGCCACGCCGCCGGAGCGCGCGGCGCACACCAGCGGCACGCCCTGCTCGGCCGCCTGCGCCTGCAGATCGTCGGCGACGCGCGCGCCGCCCGCCAACACCAGCCCATCGACGCCGTGCGTCAGCAGGGTGTCAAAGCAGCGCATCAGCCCGGCGCCGTCGCGCCCGCTTTGCGTCAGGAACAATACCTTGCCCTGCGCTTCCAGCGCTTCGCTCAGGCCGGCGGTCATCTCCGCATAAAAGGGATCGCCGATATCGCGCAGGATCAGGCCAATCACGCCGGAGGCCGCGCCGCGCAGGGTCGCCGCCTGGCGGTTGCGCACATAGCCCAGTTGTTTCAATCGCCTGATGCACCCGCGCACGGTCGCCGAAGAAATACGTCCTTTGCCGCTCAGCACCAGCGAAACCGTGCTGACGGAAACGGCGGCGTGCTGCGCGACATCGGTGATGGTGATTTTTTTTGATGGTGTCAGCCTCAGCAAACAATAGCCATGGCAGTCAATGTATACCCATTCGCCCGATGCAGTAAAACGATTTACCGGCCAGGCGCATAGTGGTGAAAAGTTCACCGTTTAATTGTGATAAACGGCGCATTTTTAATAGGTAAAACGTTTTATCTTATTTTTACCTTAGGCGGGGCGCGCTTTGCCTGCTCATCTTCACTCGCCAGGAGTCACCGGTAATGTCCGCAAGCCAAAAACCCAAAATCACCCTCTGGGAGTTTTTCCAGAGCCTGGGCAAAACCTTTATGCTGCCCGTCGCGCTGCTGTCGTTTTGCGGCATTATGCTCGGCATCGGCAGTTCGCTCAGCAGCCGCGACGTCATCACCCTGCTGCCGTTCCTCGGCCATCCCGCCTGTCAGCTGCTGTTCACCTGGATGAGCAAGGTGGGTTCTTTCGCCTTCAGCTTCCTGCCGGTGATGTTCGCCATCGCCATTCCGCTCGGCATGGCGCGGGATAACAAAGGCGTGGCCGCCTTCTCCGGCTTTGTCGGCTTCGCGGTGCTCAATCTGGCCACCAATTTCTATCTGACCGCCAGCGGCGTAACTGCCCAGCAGCGACCCGCTGGTGCTCAAGGCCCACAATATCCAGAACGTGCTCGGCATTCAGTCGATTGATACCGGCATTCTCGGCGCGGTGCTGGTCGGCATTATTGTCTATCTGCTGCATGAGCGTTTTCATACCATCCGCCTGCCGGATGCGCTGGCGTTCTTCGGCGGCACGCGCTTTGTGCCGATTATCACCACCCTGACGCTCGGCGTCTGCGGGCTGGTGGTGCGCTGATCTGGCCCTGGTTCGCCGCCGGCATCAACGGCCTGGGCTGGGTGATCAACGGCGCGGGCGCCTTTGGCCCGATGATCTTCGGCAGCGGCGAACGTCTGCTGCTGCCCTTCGGCCTGCATCATATTCTGGTGGCGCTGATCCGCTTTACCGACGCCGGCGGCACGCTGGACGTGTGCGGCCACAGCGTCAGCGGCGCGCTGACCATTTTCCAGGCCCAGCTCTCCTGTCCGACCACCCAAGGCTTTGCGGAAAGCGCCACCCGCTTCCTGTCGCAGGGCAAAATGCCGGCCTTCCTCGGCGGGCTGCCGGGCGCCGCGCTTGCGATGTACCACTGCGCCCGGCCGGAGAACCGCCACAAGATCAAAGGGCTGCTGATCTCCGGCGTGGTCGCCTGCGTGGTGGGCGGCACCACCGAGCCGATCGAGTTTCTGTTCCTGTTCGTCGCGCCGTTCCTGTACCTGATCCACGCGATCCTCACCGGCCTCGGCTTTACCGTGATGGCGCTGCTGGGGGTCACCATCGGTAATACCGACGGCAATATCATCGATTTTGTGGTGTTCGGCATTCTGCACGGCACCGCCACCAAGTGGTATCTGGTGCCGCTGGTAGCCGCCGTCTGGTTCGCCGCCTACTACGCCATTTTCCGCTTTGCGATCCTGCGCTTCAACATCAAGACGCCGGGCCGCGACAGCGACGCCGCCGCCGGCAGCAGCGCACACGCGCCGGCCGGGACGGTTGGTCAGTCGGGCTATAACGCCCCGGCCATCCTCGCCGCGCTGGGCGGCGCCGGCAATATCGTCTCGCTGGACAACTGCATTACCCGCCTGCGCCTGTCGGTGGCGGATATCGACAAGGTGAACGACGCGGCGCTGAAAGAGCATCGCTCCATCGGCGTGGTGCGGCTCAATGCGCACAGCCTGCAGGTGGTGATCGGCCCGCAGGTGCAGTCGGTCAAAGATGAATTAGACTCATTAATAGCAGCAAGCCGGCCTGCCACGGAACTGTCTGGAGCCACCCATGTTTGATTTTTCCACCCCGATCGACCGCCACGGCACCTGGTGCACCCAGTGGGACTACATCGCCGACCGCTTCGGCAGCGCCGACCTGCTGCCGTTCACCATCTCGGATATGGATTTCGCCACTGCGCCCTGTATTCTGGATGCGCTGCAGCAGCGGCTGCAGCACGGCGTACTGGGCTACAGCCGCTGGCAGCATGAAGATTTCCTCGGCGCGCTGCGTCACTGGTATCAGCAACGCTTCAATACGGCGATCGACACCGCCGGCGCCGTGTACGGGCCATCGGTGATTTATATGGTTTCCCAGCTGATCCGCCAGTGGTCGGCGCCGGGGGAATATGTCGTCACCCATACCCCCGCCTACGACGCCTTTTACAAGGCGGTGCTCGGCAATCAGCGCCAACTGCTGGCCTGCCCGCTGCAAAAGGTCGGTGACCAGTGGCGCTGCGACATGGCCCATCTGGAGGCGCTGCTGGCCCGGCCGCAAAGCAAGATCCTGCTGCTGTGCAGCCCGCACAACCCGACCGGTAAAGTGTGGAGCGCCGAAGAACTGCAGCAGATGGCGACGCTGTGCGAACGCCATCAGGTGCGGGTCATCAGCGACGAGATCCATATGGATATGACCTGGGGCGAGCAACGTCACCTGCCGTGGAGCCAGGTGGCCGCCACGCCGTGGGCGCTGCTGACCTCCGCTTCAAAAAGCTTCAATATTCCGGCGCTGACCGGCGCCTACGGCTTTATCAGCGATGCCGCGTCGCGCGACGCCTATCTGCAGCAGCTCAAAGGCCGCGACGGGCTCTCCTCCCCGGCGGTGCTGGCCATCGTGGCGCATATCGCCGCTTACCGCCACGGCGCCCCCTGGCTGGACGCCCTGCGCGGCTATCTGCAGGACAACCTGCGCTACGTCGCCGAGCGGCTCAATCAGGCCTTTCCGCAGCTGGCGTGGCAGCCGCCGCAGGCCACCCTATCTGGCGTGGATCGATCTGCGTCCGTTAAATATTGACGACCATGAGCTGCAACAGGCGCTGATCGAACGGGAAAAGGTGGCGATCATGCCCGGTTTTACCTACGGCGAAGAGGGGCCGCGGCTTTGTCCGGCTCAACGTCGGCTGCCCGCGCAGCAAGCTGGAGGACGGCATGAACCGGCTGATCGCCGGCCTGCGGTTTGTTAGTACGCAGGCCTGACGCGCCGCGGCGGGCCAACGCCCGCCGTGAGCGGTTAAGCCACCACGGGGATCTCCGCCAGCCGGCGGTAAACCGTCAGTCCTAACGCCTCGGCCACTTCCACATCCTTATCCGCCCCTTGCGAAGCGCCGTCGATCCGATAGATACCCTGGCACTGGGCAATTAAACGGTGCGCAACCGGATACAGGTAAGCTTCGCCGATCTCATCCCCCACCTGCCGTGAACCGGCGGCGGCGGCCAGCGGCAGCGACAGCCATTCGCCGATCACCGGCACATGTCCGCGCTGATAAACCGCCAACGCCGCCTGCTCCAGACGCTGCAGGTTGGCGGCGATGCGCGCCGCGTCGCCGTTGGTGCCGCTGCGATAAGGCCCGGCAATCAGGATCTGTTGTGCCTTCATCAGCGCGTCCCCCAATCCGGATTCAGTGCGATAAACTGCAACAGCATGATGGTCTTGGCATCAACAATCGTCCCCTGCCGGATGGCCTGCAGCGCATCGCGCAACGGCATCTCCAGCACTTCCACATCTTCGCCTTCTTCCTCAAGGCCGCCGCCCTGATGCACGCGCGCCGCAGCATCATACTCGCCGATAAAGAAATACAGCTTTTCGGTGACCGAGCCGGGGCTCATATAGGCCTCGAAGACTTTTTGCACGTTTTGCACGAAATAGCCGGTTTCCTCTTCCGCCTCTGCACGAATACGCTGTTCCGGGGATGCGTTATCCAACAGCCCGGCCGCCGCTTCAATCAGCATACCGTCGTGGCCGTTGACGAATACCGGAAAGCGAAACTGGCGCGTCAGGATCACCGTCTGCGCCGTCCGGTTTACCAGTAAAATCACCGCGCCGTCGCCCCGATCGTAGGTTTCACGGCTCTGCCGCTGCCAGCTTCCGTCACGACGCAGAAAATCAAAGGTGTTCTTTTTCAACACGTACCAATCATCGGACAGCACCTGGGTTGCCACCATACGTACGCGATCTTTGGTCGGGATCATCTTGTCTGCTCCAAAAGGGTTGAGGGCCTGCATTGATACTAGCGTGCAGTTTCGTGTATGATCAAGATCATTCGTGCAGACAAAGAATTGATGGGAACCTATGCTGACCAGCCAGCGCAAAAAACTTATCCTGGAGAAACTCGCCCGTGAAGGCCAGGTATTGGCCAAACAGTTAAGCGAGATGTTCGAGCTGTCGGAAGACACCATCCGCCGCGACCTGCGCGAACTGGACAGCGAAGGTTTGCTCCAGCGCGTACACGGCGGTGCGCTGCCGGTCTCTCCCGCCATCGCCCCGTTTGCCGAGCGCAACCAGCAGGAATCCGGCGCCAAACGCGCCATTGCCCGCGCCGCCGCCGCCATGATTTTACCGGGCCAGGTGGCGATCGTGGACGGCGGCACCACCTCGGCCGAACTGGTGAAGCAGCTGCCGCTATCCTTGCAGGCCACCATTGTCACCCACAGCCCCAGCGTGGCGGTCGGGCTGGTGGATCACCCGCAGATCGAGGTGATCCTGATCGGCGGCCGGCTGTACAAGCATTCGATCGTTACCGTGGGCGCGGCCGCGGTGGAGGCAATGTCGCATATCCGCGCCGACCTGTACTTTATGGGCGTGACCGGCGTCCACCCCAGCGCCGGTCTCAGCACCGGCGATCTGGAAGAAGCCTATATCAAACGCGCCCTGGCGGCGCGCGCGGCGGAAACCGTGGTGCTGGCTTCTGCCGCCAAGCTCAACGCCGCCTCACAATACGCCATCGGCGATATTACGCTGGCGCAGTCCATTATTGTCGAGCGCGACACCGATCAGGCGCTGATCTCTCCGCTGCAACAGGCGGGCGTCAGCGTGATTAAGGCCTGACGGCATGCCTGTCGCAACGGGGAAACAGGCCGTCATTGCGGATTAATGTGATTTATATCACTTTTTTATGTAACAGCATGGCTATTTTCATCAAATTGTTTTTATACTGATATGCACTTTTCCTACCTTCATCAGCGAGTGCACAACATGATTGATCCACGCCTGCCGCTTACCGATATCCACCGCCATCTTGACGGCAACATCCGTGCGCAAACCATTCTCGAGCTGGGCCGCCAGTTCAACCTCGACCTGCCGGCGAACGATCTGGAGAGCCTGCGCCCGCACGTGCAAATCACCCATACCGAACCGGACCTGGTCAGCTTCCTGCAGAAACTGGACTGGGGCGTGGCGGTACTTGGCTCACTGGACGCCTGTCGCCGCGTCGCCTATGAAAACGTCGAGGATGCGGTCAACGCCGGCCTGCACTACGCCGAACTGCGTTTTTCTCCCTACTATATGGCGCTGCAGCACCAGCTGCCGGTGGCCGGCGTGGTTGAAGCGGTAGCCGACGGCATCCGTGCCGGCTGTCGCGACCATGATATCGATATCCGCCTGATCGGCATTATGAGCCGCACCTTCGGCGAAGCCGCCTGTCTGCAAGAGCTGGAAGGCCTGCTGGCGCACCGCGAGGCGATTACCGCGCTGGATCTGGCCGGCGACGAGCTGGGCTTCCCCGGCAGCCTGTTCCTGTCCCACTTTAACCGCGCGCGCGACGCCGGGCTGCGCATTACCGTTCACGCCGGCGAAGCCGCCGGGCCGGAAAGCATCTGGCAGGCGATTCGCGAGCTGGGCGCCGAACGTATCGGCCACGGGGTGAAAGCGGTGGAGGATCCGGCGCTGATGGATTATCTCGCCGAGCACGGCATCGGCATTGAGTCCTGCCTGACCTCCAATATCCAGACCAGCACCGTCGCGGCGCTGGCGCAGCATCCGCTGGCAACCTTCCTGCGCCACGGCGTGACGGCCTCCATCAATACCGACGATCCCGCCGTACAGGGCATCGAGATTGAACATGAATACCGCGTGGCCGCGCCGCAGGCGGGACTGACGCCGGAAGATATGCGCCGCGCGCAGGAAAACGGCCTGACCATGGCGTTTCTCAGCGAGCAGGAAAAACAGGCGCTGCGCGCCAAAGTGGCCGGCTGAGCCGGTTCAGCGCAGCAGCGGCGTCCTGCCGCTGCTGCCTTTACCACGGCACGGTTCGCCCGAGGTAGTCCAGGTATTCCAGCCCCGGCCGCTCCGTTTGGCCAGCAGCACTCTGACCAGCTGCGGAATCGTCTGCTCAATCGTCAAGGGCGCGTCCGCACCGCCCAGTTCCGTATTGATCCATCCCGGCGCCATGGTGACCAGCGCGCGGGCTCCGCCGTGCTGGCGGGCGGCAAAGCTGCGCATAAACATATTCAGCGCCGCCTTGCTCCCGCGATACAGTTCACGCTGCCCCGTATGGTTGTTGGCCACGCTGCCCTGGCCGGAGGACATCACGCCAATCAGGCCGTCGTCCGCCACCCGTTCAGCCAACCGCTCAATGACGCGCATCGGCGCTAGCGCATTGGTCAGCATCACCTGCATAAATTCCTGCGTGCTCACCTCGCCAATCGTCTGGGTGGGATCGCGGTTGGTGATGCCCGCATTCACAAACAGCATATCGAAGCGTCGGCCCGCCAGGCGCTGCCGTAAGGCGTCCAACTGCGTCTCTTCGCAGATATCCAACCGCTCCAGCTGCAGGCGCTTGCCATACTCCCAAGCCAGCTGGTGCAGCGGCGTGTTGTCACCGCGCACGGTGCCGGTCACCTGCCAGCCATGGCGGAGAAATTCCTGCGCCATGGCGTGGCCCAGGCCGCGTGATGCGCCGACGATCAATAGGCTGCCGTGGTGTGTGTTGTCCGTCATCGTTCACCTCTGTCGTTGTCGTAGCTAAAAACTGTTCAGGCAATATAAGCTTCCATGATATAAGGCGGAAGACGCAGCATTTGCATTGATAAAGTGCAGCAGACGCCATGCCAAATCAGGGAGCCATCATGAACGACCCGGACTTTAACCTACTGGCCGCCCTCGATGCGCTGCTGGCCGAAGGCAGCGTCGCCGGCGCGGCGCGCCGCCTGGGGCTGAGCGCCTCGGCGATGAGCCGGACCCTCAGCCGCCTGCGCCAGGTGACCGGCGACCCGCTGCTGGTCAGAGCCGGACGCAGTATGGTGCTGACCCCGCACGCCGAACAGATCCGCGATCGCGCCCGGCAGACGCTGGCCGAGGCGCGCGCCTGCTGCTGCCCGCGGCCTCGGGCTGGATCTGCAGACGCTGCGGCAAACGTTCCGTCTGCAGACTAACGAAGGGTTTGTCGAAACGTTCGGCGCCGCGCTGGTGACGGCGGCGGCGCAGGCGGCGCCGGAGGTGTGTCTGAGCTTTGTGCCGAAACCGGAGAAAAGCCCGCGCTCGCTGCGCGAGGACGATATTGATATTGAGGTCGGGGTATTACACGGTATGGGGCCGGAGATTCATCTGCAGACGCTGTTCCGGGATCGTTTTATTGTCGCCGTCAGGCAGGGACATCCGCTGGCCGCACAGACGCCCGTCACGCCCGAGCGCTACGCCGCCTGTCAGCACGTGATCGCCTCGCGGCAGGGAAAGCGTACTGGCCCGGTGGATAAGGCGCTGGCCGAACAGGGGCTGACGCGGCGCATCGCCGCCGTGACGCCGGATTTTTCCGCCGCGCTGGCCATCGCCGCCCAGTCCGATCTGGTGGCGCTGGTGCCGGCGTCGTTTTTTATCCAGAAAATGCGCGGCGGCGGAGAGAGGCTGCAGGGGCTCAGGCTGCCGGTCGCCACGCCGGAGATCACCGTCTCCCAAATGTGGCACCCGCGCAGAAAAGCCGACCCCGCGCATCAGTGGCTGCGGCAACTGCTGCTGACGGTCTGCCGCCGACAGGCTGCCGAACTGCACCGCGCCGCTCAGCGCACATGGCCGGCATGGTTCCGTTAATCCCCCGCCGGCCGGTTGCGCTTATTTCGCCTCTGCCGTCGTCTGCTGTTCACGCGCCGTTTTGCGCGCGTAGCGCTGCGCCAGCACCGCACAGATCATCAGCTGGATCTGGTGGAAAATCATCAGCGGTAACACCATCGCCCCCACCGCCGCGGCCGGGAACAGCACGTTCGCCATCGGAATGCCGTTCGCCAGGCTCTTTTTCGAACCGCAGAACACGATGGTGATCTCATCGGCGGTGTTAAAGCCCAGCAGGCGCGCTGCGTAGGTATTGATCACCAGCACCACCGTCAGCAGCACCAGCGACATCACCACGATCGTCAACAGCGACATGCCGTCGATTTTATGCCAGATGCCTTCTACCACCGCGGCGCTGAAGGCGGTATACACCACCAGCAGAATCGAGGAGCGGTCGGTGAGGTTAATCAGCTTGCGGTGCCGGTCGATCCACTTGCCAATCAGCGGACGCGCCAGATGGCCGATGACAAACGGCACCATCAGCTGCAGGATAATCGCGCCGATGGCGTGCAGCACGTCGGTATTGCCGCCCTGAGTGTGCATCAACGCCCCGACCAACAGCGGCGACAGGAATACGCCGAGGATGCTGGAGGCCGACGCGCTGCAGATGGCCGCCGCCACGTTGCCGCCGGCGGCGGAGGTGAAGGCGATCGCCGACTGCACCGTCGCCGGCAGCGCGCACAGATACAGGAAGCCGAGGTACACCGTCGGCGTCATAAAGTTCGGCACCAGCAGGTTCATCGCCAGCCCCAGCAGCGGGAACAGCGCAAAGGTGCTGAGAAACACCACCAGATGCAGCTTCCAGTGGCCCATGCCGGCGATAATCGCCTGACGCGACAGTTTGGCGCCGTGCATAAAGAACAGCAGCGCGATCGCCGCGGTGGTCAACCGCTCAAAAAATACCTGCCACACCCCTTCACACGGGAACAGCGAGGCCACCGCCACCACCAAAATCAAAACCAGTAAAAACTTATCGATACGCAGACGTTGCAACCAGGACATCAATCAAAATTCCTTGCCAAAAAACGGGCTCAGCGCCTGAGCCCGTAACGAAAAAATAGGTGCGGATTAGCTGACCGGCAGTGCGGCCTGCTGTTTGTCCGACTCAATCCCCAGCTCAATCATTTCCATCACCGCGATCGCCTCGGCGGCCGGCACCGGATTTGGCGCCGTCGCCGTTAATCGCGTCGCGGATGGCGGCATAGTAGGCCGGATAGTTGCCGGGCAGCGTCAGCAGCGGCTGCTCCGCCAGCACGTCATCGCGTGACAACGTCACTACACCGTCGCGCATATCATAGCCCCAGTCGGCCTGCGGCAGGCGGTCGCCGGCCTTCAACCGGTCTTCCTGCGGGTCCAGGCCATATTTGATGTAGCTGCCCTGGGTGCCGTGCACGATATAGCGCGGACCTTCGGCCGCCGTCAGCATCGAAGCGTGCAGCACCACACGGCGCTTGCCGTACTGCAGCAGCGCGTGGAAATAGTCGACCGACTGCGAACCCGGCCGCAGCTGGCCCAGATCGACAAACAGCGTCTGCGGCTTGCCGAACAGCTGCAGCGCCTGGTCGATCAGATGCGGCCCCAGATCGTACCAAATGCCGCTGCCCGCGCCGCCCTGTTCGCGCCAGCGCTGGCGCACCTGCGGCCGAAACCGGTCGAAGTGCGATTCAAAGTAGACTACTTCTCCCAGTGAGCCTTCCTGCAGCAGCGTTTTCAGCGTCAGGAAGTCGCTGTCCCAGCGGCGGTTGTGGAACACCGACAGCAGCAGACCGCGCTGCTGCGCCTGTTGCTGCAGTGCGCGCGCCTGTGACAACGTCACGGTAAACGGTTTATCCACCACCACGTGCTTGCCCGCCGCCAGCGCCTGCTGCGCCAGCGGATAGTGGGTATCGTTCGGGGTGGGAATGACGATCAGATCCAGCGTAGGGTCGTTGAACAGCGCCTGGGGTTCGCTGACCACCGGCAGCGCCGGCCAGTCGGCGTGCACCTTGCCGGCGTCGCTGCTGACCACCGCCGCCAGTTCCAGGCCCGGCGTGCCGGCAATCAGCGGCGCATGAAAGGTTTTGCTGGCGTAGCCGTAGCCCACCAGCCCAACGCGAAGAGTTTCAGCCATGGTGTTTCCTCTGCAAGGCCAGTTATCACCCTGTGATTTGACACCATGATGCCGGACGGAACAAGAAGTAAATTAAATGTTAATCCGCAGCCGCAACGCCCGGGTTGTTCCAGGCCCGCTCGCGGCCCCGCTGCGCCGGATAGTTAATCTCTACGCTGCGGCGACGGAAATCGCTGGGGCTGACCCCTACGCGCTTGCGGAACACCCGTGAAAAGTAGAGCTGGTCGTCATAGCCCACCACGCGGCCGATGGCGGCGATCGACTCCTGGGTGGTCTGCAGCAGCAGTTTGGCGCGGATCACCCGCTGGTCTTCGCGCCAGCGCAGAATATTGATGCCCACCTGCTCACGGAACAGGTGCGCCAGCCGCGACGGCGACAGGCAAACGTGGCGCGCCACCTCCTCAATGCGCAGCTCCCCCGCCAGGTTGCCGGTAATAAACTGGCAGGCTTCGATCACCCGCGGATCCATAATCTTCTGCGGACTGAGCGGGTCTTCCTCCATCGCACGCAGCAGCAGGCGCTCCAGCAGGTTCATGCTCATCTCCTCCGCCAGCCGCCGGCCGGAGCGCTGGGTCTGCTCGATACTGGCGAACAGGCGGTCAAACTCCTGCAGCAGCTGGCCGCCGGGCAGCGTCAGCCGCCCGACCTGGTGGTTTTTGCTGCGCCACTCCAGCCAGTCGGCCCAGTAGGCGCGCGGGCGGAAATAGACCCAGCGGTGGTGCCAGCAGTCGCTGTCCGGCGAACGGCCGTAATGGTGCGCCGCCTTCGGCGGAAACAGCAGCAGATCGCCAGGATTGCAGTACAGCGTCTCCTCGCCGTCAAACACCTTGCCCTGACCCTTGATGGTCAGGTTGAGGATATAACCCTTCATGCCGCCCGGTCGCTCGATAAAGAAATCCAACGGCCCCTCCGCCATAATCGGCGTCAGCCCGGCCACCAGGTAGGCGTTAAAGCTGTAACCCGGCAACAGCGGGTCCGACTGAGATTCCTGCGCCATACGATGGTACATTCGGCCTCCGTAATACTCGGTTATCCTGCCGCGTTGCCGGCCCCGCGCCGGCAACGCGATAACGCGTCCTAGGCGGTACGTTTAGCCTGCTGCTTATAGCGGTCAAAAATCACCGCCGCCAGCAGGATCGCCCCGCGCACCACGTACTGCGCAAACGGAGAGATATTCAGCAGGTTCATGGCGTTTTCCACCGTGCCAAGAATCAGCACCCCGGCAATCACATAGGAAATCTTGCCGATGCCGCCCTTCAGCGAGACGCCGCCCAGCACGCAGGCGGAAATCACGATCAGCTCATAGCCGATCGAGGTCATCGGCTGGCCGCTGGTCATGCGCGACGCCAGAATAATGCCTGCCGCGGCGGACACCAGCCCGGACAGGACGAAGATCACGATCTTGGTGCGCACCACCGGCACCCCGGCCAGGCGCGCCGCTTCTTCATTGCCGCCGATCGCCAGCGTATTGCGGCCGAAGGTGGTTTTATTCAGCAGGAAGCCGAACAGGATCAGACAGCCGATGGTGATCCAGATCGGCGCCGGCACGCCCAGCCAATTGGCGTAGCCAAGGGCGAAGAAGCGTTCATCCTCAATCCCCACCGCCTTGCCGTCGGAAATGATATACGCCAGACCGCGAAAGATTTGCATGGTCGCCAGCGTGGTGATCAGCGCGTTGATTTTCAGCCGCGCAATCACAAAGCCGTTAATCAGGCCGGAGACCACGCCCAGCAGCAGCCCGGCGGCGACGCCGAGCCACAGGCTTTCGCTCATATTGATCACCACCGCGGTGGTCACCCCGGCGCAGGCGATAACCGACGCCACCGACAGGTCAAAATCGCCGGAGGCCAGGCAGAACAGCATACCGCAGGCCACCATGCCGGACATCGAGATCGCCAGCCCCAGCCCTTTCATATTGATAAACGAGCCGAAGTTGGGCACCAGCAGCACGCAGGCCAGGAACAGCACCGCAAACACCACCAGCATGCCGTAGCTGTCCCAGATGCGCGACAGCCCCAGGCTGCCGCGGTTTTTTACCGAATTGGTCGTTAGGGTCGACATCTTTTTCTCCTCCACGGTCAGGCCACCGCCGCCGCGGCATCAGGGGTAATATCGGGGGTGCGCAGCATCGCCAGGCTCAGCGCCTGCTCTTCGCTGGCCTCGTCGTGCGCCAGTTCGCCGGAGATCTCGCCTTCGCGCATCACCACGATGCGGTCCGCCAGCCCCAGCACTTCGGGCAGATCGCTGGAGGCGAACAGCACCGCAATGCCCTGCTGCGCCAGTTGATAGATCACGTTATAGATTTCATGCTTGGCGCCGACGTCAATGCCGCGCGTCGGTTCGTCGAGCATCATCACTTTCATCTCCTCCGACAGCCAGCGGCCGAGGATCGCCTTCTGCTGGTTGCCGCCGGAGAGGTTCATAATCAGCTGCTCGGCGCTGGGGGTTTTGATATTGAGCGCGCGGATATGCTGCTGCGCGTTGCGGTTTTCCCAGGCGTTGTCGATCAGGCAGCCCGCCCGCAGGCTTTTGCGCCGCGCGCTGATATTGATATTGTCGCGCACCGAGTGCACCGGGATGATGCCGTCGGCCTTGCGGTCCTCCGGGCACAGCATGATGCCGGCGCGGATGGCGTCGATCGGCGAGCGGATCGTCAGCGGCGCGCCGTCCAGCGTCAGCCGGCCGCCGCCGACCCGCGTGGCGCCGAAGATGCCCTTCATCAGCTCGCTGCGCCCGGCGCCCACCAGCCCGAACAGGCCGACGATTTCGCCGGCGCGCACGCTGAGGCTGATCGGCGTTTTCACCCCGGGCGCCTGCAGGTTGTCCAGCTGCAACCGCACCGGGCCGTGCTCGCGCGGTTGGTAGCCATAAATATCCCCCAGTTCGCGGCCGACCATCGCCTGCACCAGCCGCTCGTGATCCACCTGGCTCATATCGTCGAAGGTGCGCACGTAGCGCCCGTCTTTAAATACCGTGATGGCGTCGCTGAGGGCGAAAATCTCCTCCATGCGGTGGGAGACGTACAGAATCACCCGTCCTTCGGCGCGCAGTTCGCGAATCACCCGGAACAGGTGTTCAATCTCGCGCGCCGACAGCGAGCTGGTCGGTTCATCGAAGGCGATAATCTTGGCGTTGCGCGCCAGCGCCTTGGCGATTTCCACCATCTGCCACTGGCCGATGGAGAGGTATTTCAGCGGCGTGTCCGGATCGATATCCAGCCCGAGATGCTCCAGCTGCAGCCGCGCCTCATAGCGCAGCAGTTTGCGATCCACCAGGCCGCGCTTGCTGGGCAGCTGCCCCAGATAAATATTCTCGGCCACCGTCATTTCCGGCACCAAATGCAGCTCCTGGTAGATAATCGCCACGCCGGCGTCCAGCGCCTCGGTGGTGGCGTTAAAACGCACCGGCTGCCCCTGCAGCAGGATGTCCCCCTGGCTGGGGGCATAGTTGCCGCTGAGGATCTTCAGCAGCGTGGATTTGCCGGCGCCGTTCTCTCCCATCAGCGCATGAATCTGCCCGGCCTGACAGCTAAAACTGATATCGTCCAGCGCCTTGACGCCGGGGAAGGTTTTGCCGATGCCGCGGAAGGCCAGATAAGGCGTGCTGGCGGTCATAATGCGTTCCTCATGGCTTGCGAAAACACGCCGCCCGGCGCAGGCCGGACGGCTCAGGGGTTACATCAGGCCTTTTTTCTGCAGTTCGGTTTTAAAGTTGTCGCGGGTGATCAGCACCACGTCGGTCACTTCGGTAAATTTCTGCGGTTCGACATCTTTCGCCACCCAGTCATGCAGCATCTGGATGCTCTTGTAGCCGTGAATATCCGGGCTTGGCAGCAGCGAGCCGTAGAAGCCGGTGGCCTGCGCCTTGGACAGTTCGCTGACCGCATCAACGCCGTTGATGCCGATGCCGATCACGTCCGCCGCCTTGAAGCCCTGGCCTTCGGTGGCGCGCACGCCGCCCAGCACGGTGTTGTCGTTCATGCCGATAATCAGCCAGTGTTTCACGTTCGGATGCTGCACCAGCATGGAGTTGGCGGCGTCAAAGGCGCCGGGAATATCGTTGGATTTGGTGGGCACCTGATAGATCTGCTTTTCCGGGAAGCCGGCGGCCTTCAGCGCGTCCATCGAGCCGGTGGTGCGGCGGCGCGCGGTATCCAGCTCATTGGCGGTAATCGCCATCACGCCGGTCTCCGCCGCGTTCCAGCCGCGCTTGTTCATCTCCTTCCACAGCTCCTGCCCCTGACGTTCGCCGATTTTACTGGCGGCCATCATCACCAGCGGCACGCTGTCCATCGGCTTGCCTTTGGCGGTCACAAACTGATCGTCGACGGCGATCACTTTCAGGTCATAGCTGCGCGCCTTGGCGACGATCGCCGAACCGAGTTTCGGATCCGGCGTACAGATGACAAATCCCTTGGCGCCGCTGGCGGCCAGGCTGTCGATGGCGTTCAGGGTTTTCTCGCCGTCCGGCACCGCGATTTTTATCACCTCGAAGCCCAGGTCTTTGCCGGCCTTATCGGCAAATTTCCATTCGGTCTGGAACCACGGCTCCTCCGGCTGCTTGACCAGAAAACCCAGTTTCATGGTTTCGGCAATAGCTGATTGTGACATAACCGCCGCCAGTCCTATCGCCGCCAGCGCCTTAGTGAATTTATGCATAGTGCTCTCCGCTGTGTGGTTCTCCCCGGCGCTGAAAATCTCGCGCAGTGAAAACGTTCTCATTAGGGTATGTTCGGTTACCGTGTCGGTAAGGCGCTTATTGGCGCGCCCTGCCCGACGTCGGCATGCAGACCGGGTAAGTTTTAGCGGTTATTTGTTAATTAAATGTAGAGCGCTATCACATCCAGAGATAACAGCAGGTAAGTCCATATATTTAGCCAATTCGGTCTGCCGCCAACTTTTGATAGCCATCACAAAATCGCTGCGGGAAGCAGAATTGTGCATACATCCAGCCAACGTATCCTCATCGCCCCGCCCGGCGCGCTCTTATGGTGATAGCCGTCCTTTTTAATCAGGAGTCTCTATCATGACGGCAGACGCAATCGCCCTGGGACTGGACTTCGGCAGCGACTCGGTGCGCGTATTGGCGGTGGATTGCCGCAGCGGCGAAGAACTGGATACCGAAGTGGCCTACTACCCGCGCTGGCAGCGCGGCGACTACTGCGACGCGGCGCAGAATCAGTTCCGCCATCATCCGCGCGACTATATTGACGCCATGGAACAGGCGATCGTCGCGCTGGTGCAGCGCATGACGCCGCATCAGCGCCAGAGCGTGGTCGGCATCGGCGTCGACTCCACCGGCTCCACCCCGGCGCCGATCGATGAGCACGGCCAGGTGCTGGCGCTGCAGCCGGAGTTCGCCGATAACCCGAACGCCATGTTTGTGCTGTGGAAGGACCATACGGCGATCGATGAAGCGGAAGCGATCAACCGCCTGTGCCGCAGCGGCGAGTTTACCGATTACACCCGCTATATCGGCGGCGTGTACTCATCCGAGTGGTTCTGGGCCAAGATCCTGCACGTCTCGCGTCAGGATGCGGCGGTGCGCCGGGCGGCGGTCTCCTGGGTGGAACTGTGCGACTGGGTGCCGGCGCTGTTGTCCGGCACCACGGCGCCGCAGCGGCTGATGCGCGGCCGCTGCAGCGTCGGCCACAAGACGCTGTGGCATCCGGACTGGGGCGGACTGCCGCCGCGGGCGTTCTTCGCCGCGCTGGATCCGCTGCTGGTCGACGATCTGCCCTATCCGCTGTTTGAGGCCAGCCAGACCGCCGAGCAGCCGGTCGGCACGCTGAGCGCCGAGTGGGCGCAGCGGCTCGGCCTGTCGCCGCAGGTGGTGCTGTCCGGCGGCGCGTTCGACTGCCATATGGGCGCGGTCGGCGCCGGTGCCCGCCCTCATACGCTGGTCAAAGTGATTGGCACTTCCACCTGCGACATTTTGCTGGCCGAGCGCCAGCGCGTCGGCACGCGGGCGATCGCCGGCATCTGCGGCCAGGTCGACGGCAGCGTGGTGCCCGGCCTGATCGGCATGGAGGCGGGCCAGTCGGCGTTCGGCGATATGTACGCCTGGTTCGGCCGCCTGCTCAGTTGGCCGCTGCGCGAAGCCGCCCGCAGCCGGCCGGAACTGCAGCCGCAGCTGGCGCAGATTGAGCAGCAGCTGCTGACAACGCTGACCGACGCCTGGGCCGCCAATCCCTCGCTGGAACATCTGCCGGTGGTGCTGGACTGGTTCAACGGCCGCCGCACGCCGTACGCCAATCAGCGCCTGCAGGGAGTGATCGGCGATCTTAATCTCGGCACCGACGCCCCGACGCTGTTCGGCGGCCTGGTCGCCGCCACCGCCTTCGGCGCGCGCGCCATTATGGAGTGCTTTGAGCAGCAGGATATTCCGGTGGAGAACGTGCTGGCGCTGGGCGGCATCGCGCGTAAATCGCCGACCATCATGCAGGCCTGCGCCGACGTGATGAACCGCCCGCTGCAGATTGTCGCCTCCGATCAGTGCTGCGCGCTGGGGGCGGCGATTTTCGCCGCCGTCGCCGCCGGCCGGCACGCCGATATCCCGACGGCGCAGCGCCATATGGCCTGCGGTCTGGAGCGCACCCTGCAGCCCGACCCGCAGCGCGTAGCGCGCTACCAACAGCTTTATCAACGCTATCAACAGTGGTGTCAGGCCGCCGAACCGCGCTATGCCGCGCCGAGTACTGACCACGCCCAATAACCGCCAATCGACCTGGAGTTTCTGATGGACGTATTTACACAACGCGAAGTCTGGTTTGTCATCGGCAGCCAGCATCTGTATGGCCCGCAAACCCTGCAGCAGGTGAAACAACACGCCGAACAGGTGGTTAACGGCCTTAATCAGGAGGCCGGCCTGCCGGTCAAACTGGTGCTCAAGCCGCTGGTCACCACGCCGGATGAAATCAGCGCCGTCTGCCGCGACGCCAACTATCAGCCGGCGTGTATCGGCATTATCACCTGGCTGCACACCTTCTCGCCGGCCAAGATGTGGATCGCCGGCCTGTCGGTTCTCAGCAAGCCGCTGCTGCAGTTCCATACCCAGTTCAACGCCGCCGTGCCGTGGGACAGTATGGATATGGACTTTATGAACCTGAACCAGACCGCGCACGGCGGCCGCGAGTTCGGTTTTATCGGCGCGCGCATGCGTCAGCAGCACAGCGTTATCACCGGCCATTGGCAGGATCGGCAGGCCCAGCAGCGCATTGCACAGTGGATGCGCGTCGCCGTCGCGCGTCAGGAGAGCCGGCAGCTGAAGGTGGCGCGCTTCGGCGACAATATGCGCCAGGTGGCCGTCACCGAGGGCGACAAGGTCGGCGCGCAGATTCAGTTCGGCTATGAGGTTAACGCCTACGGCATCGGCGATCTGGTCAGCGTGATTAATGAGGTCGGCAGCGGCGAGGTGGATGCGCTGATCGACGACTATGAAGCCAGCTACACGCTGAGCGACGCGGTCGCCCTGCACGGCGCCAAACGGCAGAACCTGCTGGACGCCGCGCGCATCGAACTGGGGATGCAACGCTTCCTGCAACAGGGCGGCTATCACGCCTTCACCACCAACTTCGAAGACCTGCACGGCATGCAGCAGCTGCCGGGGCTGGCGGTACAGCGTCTGATGCAGCAAGGCTACGGCTTCGGCGGCGAAGGCGACTGGAAGACCGCCGCGCTGCTGCGCATTCTGAAGGTGATGGCCAGCGGCCTGGAAGGCGGCACCTCGTTTATGGAGGATTACACCTATCACTTCCAGCCGGGCAATGATTTGGTGATCGGCTCTCATATGCTGGAGGTCTGCCCGTCGATCGCCGAACAAAAGCCGCTGCTGGACGTACAGCCGCTCGGCATCGGCGGCAAGGCCGACCCGGCGCGGCTGATTTTCTCCACCCCGGCGGGGCCGGCGGTAAACGCCAGCCTGATCGATATGGGCGATCGCTTCCGCCTGCTGGTGAATCAGGTTGATACCGTTGAACAGCCGCATCCGCTGCCGAAGCTGCCGGTGGCGCGCGCCATCTGGCGGGCGCAGCCGTCGCTCGCCACCGCCGCCGAAGCCTGGATCCTCGGCGGCGGCGCACACCATACGGTGTTCTCACAGGCGCTGAATGCCGACTATCTGCGGCTGTATGCGGAGATGCACAATATTGAGTTTCTGCTGATTGATAATGAGACGACGCTGCCGGCCTTTAAGGATGCGCTGCGCTGGAACGAGGTGTATTACCAACTGAACCGCCGGTAATGCGCTGAGGCTGCGGCCCCACTCAGGGCCGCGCTGTCCCGCCCGGCGGACGCCGGGCGCTCACTTCACCAGCGAGATCTGTTCCCGCATCGCCTCCCTGGCCTTCACCCGCCGCGACCAGACGGCGGTCACGATCGGCACCAGAATCGAAGTGACAATCACCGAGGTCGCCACCAGCGCGGTCGCCGCCGGCGCCGCCGGTTTGAACTGCGGCACCATTTCGGCAATCAGCACCGGGGTCGCCACGGCGGCGCCGGCCGAACTTGAGGCCGCCACGCCGGCGGTGCCGTCACCGCCGCCGATCAGCCGGTCGGCGACGATCAGCGGAATGCCGGTAACCACGATCACCGCAACGCCCAGCAGAATCCCCAGCAGCCCGGTCTGGGCGATGACGCTCAGATCGATGGTGTTGCCCAGCGCAAAGGCAAAAAATGGGATCAGCGTCTGCACCGCCTTGCCGAACAAATCACGCAGTTCCGGGTCGAGGTTACCCAGCACAAAACCCACCAGGAACGGCAGCACCGCGCCGATAAACACCTGAGGCTCGAACGAGGCGACGCCGGCGGTGCCGAGAATAATCATGGTCATCAGCGGCCCGGACTCCAGCGACATCAGCACAAACGCCCCGGCCTCCTCCTTGCTGCCGTACTGCTGCATGATCGAGGCATACAGGCCGCCGTTGGTCATATCCATCGCCGCCACCAGCGCCAGGGTCGACAGCCCGGCGAAGAAACCGGCTTCCACCCCATGCTCCGGCAGCAGACGCGACGCCAGCGCCGCCACCACCCAGGCCACAGCAATCTTGGTCACCACCAGCGTGCCGGATTTACGCAAGACGGTGCCGGTGGCGCTCAGTTTGATCGCCGCCCCCATACAGAAGAACCATACCGCCAGGATCGGCACCGTGCCGGACATCAACCCGTTGGTAAATGAACCGAAATATTTTCCTGCCCCCGGCGCAAAGGTGTGGCACGCCGCACCGATGAACAGCGGCACCAACATCATGCCGCCCGGGATCTTGTCTATCGCACGTTTTATCTGCATCACTCACTCCGTCTGGATCAACTGGTTATAGCAACGCATCGTCGACTGCCGCCTTCCCGGGCCGCGGTAAAACGATTGGAGCATCCACGCTAACGGTTCATAACGCGAATAAAAGTGATCGCATGCATAAAATTAAAACGTTGTTTTATTTTTAAAGGTCGGCCATTCTAAAATAAAACGCAGCGCACAAAAAAGGCGGCTTCTGCCGCCTGAGGTTGATGACAAAGTTGTCTGATGACCCGAGATACCCGGGCCTAGCGTAACGAGGGGCATTATGGGACGCATCCCTGCGTCCCACCCTACGGGCCAACCTGGCGGTTGTTCAAATTTGCTCCCGGCAAATTTGTCCGGCGGCTAATGCCGCTACGACCCCATCGCCACGCTCTCCCTAATAACAGGCTTTGTCAGCAGTCTGAGGCGGCTTCTGCCGCCTGATGGTGAAACGCCGCCGTGCTCAGCTTAGTAGCGTTGTGCCGAACGCCGCCTGCCAGTCCTGCTCAAACGTCGCCAGCGCGGCATCCACCGCCGGCGTGGCGATCAGCTGTTCAGCCACCTCAACCGGCAAGGTGACCGCGCGGCAGCCTGCCAGCATGCATGCCAGCACCTGACGCGGCGTTTTAAAGCTGGCGGCCAGCACCTTGGCCTGCGGCGCATGCAGCGTCAGCAGCTGCTGCAGCTCCCGCACCATAGCCAGCGCATCACCGCCCTGCGCATCGACGCGATTGACGTAGGGCGCAACATACTCGGCGCCGGACAGCGCCGCCAGCAGCCCCTGCGTGGCGCCGTATACCGCCGTACCCAGCGTCGGGATCGACATCGACTGCAGCTTTTTCATCGCCGCCAGCCCTTCGCCCGTCGCCGGGATCTTCACTATCAGTCCCGGCACGCGCTGGTTCAGCAGCACCGCTTCCGCCACCATCCGCTCCGCGTCGTTCGCCATCACCTGGGCAAACAGCTTGCCGGTGCCCCCCAGCGCATCGCGCAGCGCCGGCAGCACTTCCCAGAGCGGCTTGCCCTCTTTGGCGACTATGCTCGGGTTGGTGGTGACGCCCTGTAACGGTAACACCCGCGCCAGACGTTTTACCGCCGTGACATCCGCGCTATCGAGGTAAATTTCCATGTCGGACTCCTGCATCGTTATCTGCTGATTCAAACACCGTTGGCCCTATGCTAAACCAAAAGCCCGCCGCTGACGATGCGCAGGGCTTTAGCGCATTGCCGCGCCGGCGCGGCGTGTTATTATCTGCCGCATCGACTATCTCGTTGAAAACAGGCGCACTCCGCCCCATCAGGAACCTATGAACGCAAGACAACAGAGCATTTTGCAATGGGTCAACGAGCGACGCCGCATCAGCGTCAGCGAACTGGCGCGCGCATCGGGCGTTTCGGAAGTCACCATCCGGCAGGATCTGAATCTGTTGGAAAAACGCAGCTACCTCAAGCGCATCCACGGCGCCGCCGTTGCGCTGGAAAGTGATGACGTCGACGCCCGCATGATGTCCAACTTCACGCTGAAGCAGCAGCTGGCGCGCTACGCCGCGTCGCTGGTCAACGACGGCGACACCATCTTTATCGAAAGCGGCAGCGCCAACGCCCTGCTGGCCCGCTACCTGGCGGAACGCCGGCAGATCACGCTGATTACCGTCAGCCATTACATCGCCCATCTGCTGAAAGAGAGCGACTGTGAGGTGATTGTCCTCGGCGGCATGTATCAGAAGCAGAGCGAAACCGTGGTCGGCCCGCTGACGCGGCTGTGCATTCAGCAGGTGCATTTCAGCAAGGCGTTTATCGGCATCGACGGCTATCACGCCGATACCGGTTTTACCGGCCGCGACATGATGCGCGCCGACGTGGTCAACGCGGTGCTGGCGAAGGGGGTGGAAAATATCGTGCTGACCGACGCCTCCAAATTCGGCCAGATACAGCCCAACCCGCTGGCGACGCCGCAGCAAATCAGCCGGGTGATCACCGACACGCGGCTGCCGCCGGACTATCAGCAGTTACTGCAGCGTCAGGGTCTGCAGCTCGATATGGTGGGCGAATAGCGCCCGGCGCGCTTACTGGCCGTAGTAGGCATGCTTGCCGTGTTTGCGCAGGTAGTGCTTATCCAGCAGGGTCTGCTGCATCGGCGGCAGCCCGGGCGACAGCTGACGCGAGAAAATGCCCATATAGGCGATCTCCTCCAGCACCACGGCGTTATGCAGCGCATTGGCGGCGTCCGTCCCCCAGACAAAGGGGCCGTGCGAATGCACCAGCACCGCCGGCAGCGCGGCGGCGTCCAGCTGACGCTGGCGGAAGGTTTCCACGATCACCTGGCCGGTTTCCCACTCATAACGCCCGGCAATCTCGGCGTCGTGCATTTTACGGGTGCAGGGAATCTCGCCGTAGAAGTAATCGGCATGCGTGGTGCCCCAGGCGGGCAGATCCAGACCGGCCTGCGCCCAGATGGTGGCATGGCGGGAATGGGTATGCACCACGCCGCCGACGCCGTCAAAATTCAGGTACAGCGCGCGGTGGGTTTCGGTATCGGATGACGGTTTCTTACCGCCCTCCACCACCTTGCCGCTCTCCAGCTCCACCACCACCATATCTTCCAGCGACAGCGCCTCATACTCGACGCCGGACGGTTTTATCACCATCAGCCCCGCCTGACGATCCACGCGCTGACGTTGCCCCAGGTAAACGTCACCAGGCGGTGGCGCGGCAGCGCCAGATTCGCCTCCAGAACCTGCTGTTTTAACGCGTTAAGCATCGTCTTTCCTCAATTCACCGGCTTTGCCGCTATTGTCGAAGGCGTCGGCGGCAACGGGTATAGGCAAATTGGCTAAAGACAGGCAGCTTTCTGCTGCCGCTGGCAAAGCGTGCGCTCGCGCAGCGGCGGCCGGCTAAGACCGGATCATTCGCAGTGATTTCAGAATATTTACCTGCAAATGGAAATGTAACTATTTATACTTAAATGCTGCGGCGCAGTTTGCCGTAGTTTTATCCGCAGGCCTGGCGCCGGCGGTTTATTTGCTACTGTATGGGTGTGAATAGCGGGCTTGATGTAGGGTTTTCGCCTGTTCCCGGTCCCTTGCGTCACCTGCGGCAACAAAAAATGCGGCAGGAAAGTGACAGGGTATAGCCTAAATAATTCGAGTTACGGGTAGGCGGCAAGGGAAGGAATCCCGATGAGCTTACACGAGTCAGTGATTCGGGTGACTGAGCGCAGCCAACGCCCCCGTGACTTGAAGTATAACGGGTATATACTTACTTAAGGCACTTCCATATAGCCCATGCTAAGGAGAAGTCATTATGATGATCATTAATAAACGTTTTGCTACCGCCGCTCTGGCGATTACGCTGGCATTTTCGCTGAGCGCCTGCTCCAACATGTCCAAACGTGACCGTAACACCGCGATCGGCGCCGGCGCCGGTGCAGTCGGCGGCGCAGTACTGACCGACGGCAGCGCGTTAGGCACGCTGGGCGGTGCGGCAGTAGGTGGGATCATCGGTCATCAGGTTGGGAAATAACCCGACGGATGGCAAAGACCGCTGCCGGTAAACCGGCAAAAGCGGCAAGGTTGTAGATAACAAAAAAAAATAATTTCAGGTCGCTTTATTTGTCTGTGGCTTTTCCTGCAGTCACCGGGTTCACCGCCCAAACATACGATCGGCCATGCCGCATTGCATCACGCGGCATGGCTATTAAAACGCTTAACCGCCCGCCAGTTTGACCTTCATACCTTTGGCTTCCAGCAGCTGTTTGAGCAAATCACGCTTGTCGCCCTGAATCTCGATGACGCCGTCTTTGACCGAACCGCCGCAGCCGCACTTCTTCTTCAGCTCCGCCGCCAGTTTATCCAGCGCACCGTCGTCCAGATCGAGGCCGGATATCAGACACACGCCCTTGCCCTTGCGGCCGCTGGTCTGGCGCTGAATGCGTACGATACCATCGCCGCGCGGACGCTGCGGTTTAGCCTCTTCTTCCTTTACCCGGCCGCCGTCGGTGGAGTACACCAGCCGGCTGTTGCTGTCTTTCATCCTCAGCCTCCGAATTAGCGCAGTGACGCGCGGATAGCGGCCAGCGTGGCGGCCGGATCGGCAGATTGGGTAATCGGGCGGCCGATCACCATATAGTCAACGCCGGCGGCCTGCGCCTCAACCGGCGTCATCACGCGGCGCTGATCGCCTGTCGCGCTGCCCTGCGGGCGAATGCCCGGCGTGACCAGCTGGAACTGGCTGCCGCAGGCGGCCTTCAGTCGCTGCGCTTCCTGTGCGGAGCACACCACGCCGTCCAGGCCGCAGTCGCGCGTCAGGCGCGCCAGACGTTCCGCCTGCTCCGCCGGGCTGATGTCGATGCCGATGGCGCGCAGGTCTTCCGCCTCCATGCTGGTGAGCACCGTGACGGCAATCAGCAGCGGCGCCTCATTGCCATACGGCAGCAGCGCCTCTTTTGCCGCGTTCATCATACGCGCGCCGCCGCTGGCGTGGACGTTAACCATCCATACGCCCAGCTCCGCCGCCGCCGCCACCGCATGCGCCGTGGTGTTGGGAATATCGTGGAATTTTAAATCGAGGAACACGTCAAAGCCGCGCTGATGCAGATCGCGCACCAGCTGTGGGCCAAACAGGGTAAACATCTCTTTGCCCACTTTCAGGCGGCAGTCTTGCGGGTCGATGCGGTCGACAAAGGCTAACGCGGCGTTCTTATCGGCATAATCCAGCGCAACAACGATTGGAGATGATTTTAAACCATTGTTATTAACGTTACTTTCAGAACTCATTGCTTTTACCCTTTGTAAAATGGACATCAACCTGCCCCCTGAGCACTCCGCGGGGCGAACCAGCAAAAACGGCACGCCGCATTCTACATGCCGACCGCCGGAAATCCCAGCCGCAAGGCGTCAACTGCACGATGTCTGGGCATCTGGGCCATACTTTTTGGCTCTGCCGCCGCCTTGCCTCCACCGCGCCAATATTAAATTTTTGTGACGCACTAGACGGCGTCACCGGGCTGGATTAGCGTGAAGCCTCCCTATCTCATACAAGGCTGTCACATGAGCGAGCTATCTACCCTAACGATAAAAATCCCTCTTGAACTGAAAGAAAAAGTCAGAGCGGCGGCGATGACCGGCGAATGCTCGCTGAGCGCGCAAGTCTGCCGGCGTCTGACGGACAGCTTCGCCGCACCGGCCGCCGGGCAGAGCAAGGCGGTTGAGATCGACAGCTCAGAAACCGCAGAAGTGGTGGAAGCGCCGTTGAGCCAGAAAGAGTTGAGAAAGCTGCGTCAGCTGCTGAAGGTCAACGGGAAAAACGGCAAGAAGAAATAGGCGAACCTGACAAAAACGGGGCGAAAGATTCGCCCCGTTTTTTATTGACCATCCAGCCCGCGGATCGGCTTCACCGATGCCCAGGAGCGGCATGACGGACAGTGCCAATAGAGCGAGTGCGCGGTAAAGCCGCACTTATGGCAGCGGTAGCGCGGCTTGGTGCGGATCTGTTCGCCGACCATATCGCGCAGCAGCAGCAGGCTCTCCTTCGCGCGGCCGTCTTCCGCATCGGCCAGGTGATAGTCCATCAGTCGGTAGAACACCAGCATGGTCGGGTGACGCTGCAGCTGACGGTTGATATACACCTGCACCACGTCGCGCCCTTCATGCTGTTCGATCACCTCGGCCAGCATCAGCTCCGCCGTGGCGCCGCAG
This sequence comes from Serratia rubidaea, assembly GCA_901472405.1. Classification (GTDB taxonomy): domain Bacteria; phylum Pseudomonadota; class Gammaproteobacteria; order Enterobacterales; family Enterobacteriaceae; genus Serratia_B; species Serratia_B rubidaea. The sequence goes on from LR590463.1 coordinate 2,623,329, forward strand.
TTTTCCTCTACGCAGCGCTTGAGGAACTCGGCCCAGGCGGCCTCCTGCTGCGGCAGATGCTGATAGCACTCCTGCAGCATCGGCAAGGTTTCGCTCACCAGATCCTTATCCTGATCCAGCACCCGCTTGAACGACTCCACCGCCTTGGCGTACTCGCCCTGCGCCATATAAATACGGCCGACCATGATCGATACGCGCGCGCACTGTTTGTCCGCCGAGGCGGCGCGCTTAAGCAGCGACATCGCCTTGTCGAGATCGTCGCTGCCCATCGCCTGCAGCGCCAGTTCACAATAGAAATGCGCGATTTCACCGCGCTGTTTGTCTTTACCCAGCTTGACCAGACGCTCGGCCACTTCGATGGCCTTCTGCCAGTCGCTGGTTGCCTGATGAATCACCAGCAGCTGCTGCAGCGCCGCCAGGCGAAAGTCCTGCTCATCGGTGAGCTGGCTGAACATGTCTTCGGCGCGGTCATACAGCCCGGCGGCCATATAGTCGCGCCCCAGCTGCTGCACCGCCAGCAGGCGCTGCTCAAAGGTGAGCGATGAGCTCTCCATCAGCGCCTGGTGAATGCGAATTGCGCGGTCGACTTCACCGCGGGAACGGAACAGGTTACCCAACGTCAGGTGGGCCTCCACGGTGTTGCTGTCCTCTTTCAGCATATCGAGGAACAGATCGACCGCTTTGTCCTGCTGGTTGGAAAGCAGGAAGTTGACCCCGGCCACATATTCACGCGACAGACGGTTGGCTTCCTGCTGTTTATCCTGCTGAGCACTTCTGCGCCCCATGTACCAGCCATAGGCGGCAGCCACGGGCAGCAACAGAAACAGCAGCTCTAACATAGAAGATTATTCCTTGCTGACAACGGGCTGAGTCACCGGTTCAGCCGGCGTTTCCAGCTGCGACTCCAGCCTTTTCACTTTCCGCTCGGCGCGGCTCAGGGCAAGGCGCGTACGCAGGTAAAACAGGCCGCAAATAATCCAGCCCAGTACGAAGCCCACGCCGAACAGCGTCGCCAGAAGTGTGGATACCCGGTAATCGCCCTGCGCCACCAGATAATTAAACGTCACAACCTGATCGTTCTGCGCGCCAAGCGTTACGGAAATAACGAAGATCACCAGAACCAGCAAAAAAATAAGTAAATATTTCACATTCTTTCCGCGATGCCGAGTTTATCGGATGAATTATGCCCAAGTGTGGCGTCCGTAATACATTAAGTTAGCATTTCCCGCCGCAGCAGGGAAACCCTGGCGTGCGATAAATACATAAAGACGCTGGTATATTCGGCAATAATGACATTATTGAACCCACAGATGAGAATCTGTCTCAAAATAATGAATTAATAATGAAATGGGGGCGAATGCCTTAAATACAAGGCGAAGGCGCTGGATGGCGTTGGCGACGGGCGACGCCGCCAACGTGACACTGTGACAACGGCAGCCTACTCCCGGTGGCTGCGATGGGCGATCTCCCGCTGCTCTTCCGGCGGCGGCGCAAGCGGCCCGAACCAGCGCTGCGCCAGCCAGCAGGCAATCGCCACCAGCAAGGCGCTGATTAAGGTTGCCACCGCCAAATCGCGCGGCCAGTGCATGCCCAGCAGCAGACGGCTGGCCATCACGCCGGCCGCCCAGACCATCAGCACCGCCACGGTTTTATAATGCCGGCGCGGCCACAGCAGGCCGACGCCCAGCAAGGCCCAGGTGGCGGCGAAGGTGGTATGGCCGGAAGGGAAAGCAAAACCGGTTTCAAACTGCCAGTGCTTGCGCAGCCACGCCGGCACCAGCGGCTGATCCTGCAGCTGCTCCTTCACCAGCGCCGCGCGCTGTTTACGCTTCAGCGAGTAAAAATGCTCTTCGCTGATATTGTGCTGCCGCTCCAGCCACAGCACGAACGGCCGCGGCTCCTGCACCTGCTCTTTAATCAGCGATTTGACCCCCTGGCCCACCAGAATCGACGCCAGCAGCAGCACCAGCAGCCCGATCGCCGGCTTCAGGCGAAAGCGCAGGCACCACAAAAACCAGGCCGACAGCAGCACGCTGGTCAGCACGCCCCACGGCGCGGTGACCGTTTCCGTCATCCAGAACATCACTTTCAGCAGCGCGTTATCGCCGCCGGGCTGCCACTGCCAGCCGGTCAGCCAAACGGCTAACGGAATTAATAACAGCAACAGGGTTCCGCCGGCGGTGCGTTTTGCAATATCAAACATTTTATCATCCCGGTTATGGTTCAGAGCGCAGTGTAACAATCTTGTAATCTCAAGAACATGGCAAACGACGCCGGCGCCGAGCCTGGGACGCCCCTATTGCATTAATAGGCAGAGCACGACGCCGGATGCTGGTTTGCTGAGCACCGCTGGGCAAGAAGTTATGGCAGAATAGTCGATAATAAGCCATTGGAATCTGCAGCGACGCGTTTAATGCTGGTCAGGCGTTTAAGTCGGACGTACCATGCGTTGCAGCGATTGAATCGAAAGTGTTGGAGAGTAACATGCAGCTTAAACGGGTGGCAGAGGCTAAACTGCCGACACCTTGGGGCGATTTCCTGATGGTGGGTTTTGAAGAACTCGCCACCGGGCACGATCATCTGGCGTTGGTTTTCGGCGACATCAGCGGCGATACGCCGGTGCTGGCGCGCGTACATTCGGAATGTCTGACCGGCGACGCCCTGTTCAGCCTGCGCTGCGACTGCGGTTTCCAGCTGGAAGCCGCGCTGGAGCATATTGCCGAAGAAGGCCGCGGGATCCTGATGTATCACCGCCAGGAAGGCCGCAACATCGGCCTGCTGAACAAAATCCGCGCCTATGCGCTGCAGGACAAGGGCGCCGACACGGTGGAAGCCAACCACCAGCTGGGCTTCGCGGCGGACGAACGTGACTTCACCCTGTGTGCGGACATGTTTAAACTGCTGGGCGTGGATGCGGTACGCCTGCTGACCAATAACCCGAAAAAGGTGGAGATCCTGAGCGAAGCCGGGATCAATATCGTTGAGCGAGTGCCGCTGATCGTCGGCCGCAACCCGAAAAACGAGCGTTACCTGGCGACCAAGGCGGCCAAGATGGGCCATCTGCTGGACCAGAAGTAATCCGCAGCCAATAAACAATCAGGGCGCCCGCAGGCGCCCTTTTTTATTACAGCATTTTCCTGATGACGTAGTGCAGGATGCCGTCGTTCTGGTAGTAGGTCAGCTCGGTTTGCGTATCGATGCGGCAGCGGGTATCCACCACTTCTTCGCGGCCGTCGGCATAGGTGATATGCAGCGGCACCGTCTGCCCCGGCTGCAGACTCTGCAGGCCGCCGACGCTGATGCTTTCATCCCCGCTCAGCGCCAGCGTTTTACGCGTCACGCCCTGCGGGAACTCCAGCGGTAAAATGCCCATGCCGATCAGGTTCGAGCGGTGGATCCGTTCGAACGACTCGGCGATCACCACGCGTACCCCAGCAGGCGCGGCCCTTTCGCCGCCCAGTCGCGGCTGGAGCCGGAGCCGTACTCTTTGCCGGCGACCACCGCCAGCGGCACCTGCTCCTGCTGATAACGCATCGCGGCGTCATAAATCGCCATCTCTTCCTGCGACGGAATATGCCGCGTATAGCCGCCTTCCACCCCCGGCACCATTTCGTTGCGGATGCGGATGTTGGCGAAGGTGCCGCGCATCATCACCTCATGGTTACCACGGCGTGAACCGTAGGAGTTGAAGTCGCTGTCCGCCACCCCGTGCTCGCTGAGGTAACGCCCCGCCGGGCTGTCATGCTTGATGTTGCCCGCCGGCGAGATATGGTCGGTGGTGACCGAATCCGCCAGGATCGCCAGCAGGCGCGCATTGTTGATATCCTGCACCGGCTCGGGTTTTTCCTGCATGGTGCTGAAGAACGGCGGGTGGCGGATATAGGTGGAGTCTTCCTGCCAGTCATAGGTCGCCGAGGCCGTCACCTCGATCGCCCGCCAGTCGTCGTCACCGTTAAACACTTCACTGTATTCCTTGCGGAACATCTCGGTGCGCACCTCTTCCACCGCCTTGGCGATATCGGTATTGCTCGGCCAGATATCCTTCAGGTACACCGGCTTGCCGTCACGTCCTTCTCCCAGCGCCTCGCTGGCCAGATCCAGCTGCATATTGCCGGCCAGCGCATAGGCGACCACCAGCGGCGGCGACGCCAGCCAGTTGGTTTTCACCAGCGGATGGATGCGGCCTTCAAAGTTACGGTTGCCGGACAGCACCGCGCCGACGGTCAGGTCGCCGCTCTTGATCGCCTGCTCGATCGGCTCCGGCAGCGGGCCGGAGTTACCGATGCAGGTGGTGCAGCCGTAGCCCACCAGGTTAAAGCCCAGCTCCTCCAGATAAGGCATCAGCCGGCGCTGGCGAAATAATCGGTCACCACCTTGGAACCCGGCGCCAGCGAGGTTTTCACCCACGGCTTGACCTGCAGGCCTTTCTCCACCGCATTTTTCGCCAGCAGGCCGGCGGCCATCATGACGCTGGGGTTGGAGGTATTGGTGCACGAGGTGATGGCGGCAATCACCACCGCGCCGTTGCTGAGCGGGTGCGTTTCGCCGTTCAGCGTAAAGGACACGGCGTCCGCCTTGTTCGGCTGCCCGCCGATTTCCAGCTCGGTCGAGGCCTGAAAAGCCTGCGGCACCGCCGACAGCGCCACCCGATCCTGCGGCCGTTTCGGCCCGGCCAGGCTGGTTTCCACCGTCGACATATCCAGCGCCAGCGAGCTGGTGAACACCGGCTCATCGCCAGGGTGACGCCACATGCCCTGCGCTTTGGCGTAGTTTTCCACCAGTTCGATCTGTTCGTCGCTGCGTCCGCTCAGTTTCAGATAGCCGAGCGTCACCTCATCCACCGGGAAGAAGCCGCAGGTAGCGCCGTATTCCGGCGACATGTTGGCGATGGTGGCGCGATCCGCCAGCGGCAGCTGCGCCAGGGCGTCACCGTAAAACTCAACGAACTTGCCGACCACGCCGTGCTTACGCAGCATCTGCGTGACGGTTAACACCAGGTCGGTGGCGGTGATGCCTTCGCTGAGCTTGCCGGTCAGTTTAAAGCCCACCACGTCCGGGATCAGCATTGATACCGGCTGCCCCAGCATCGCCGCTTCCGCTTCGATGCGCCGACGCCCCAGCCGAGGATGCCCAGGCCGTTAATCATGGTGGTGTGGGAGTCGGTGCCCACCAGCGTATCCGGATAGGCGATGCGTTTGCCGTCCTGCTCTCATGCCAGATCGTCTGGCCCAGATATTCAAGGTTGACCTGGTGACAGATCCCGGTGCCCGGCGGCACCACGCGGAAGCGGTTAAAGGCTTGCTGTCCCCAGCGCAGAAAAGGTGTAGCGTTCGTGGTTGCGCTGCATTTCAATACGCACGTTATCGCCGAACGCCTGCTGGTCGCCAAACTCATCGACGGTTACCGAATGGTCAATCACCAGATCCACCGGCGACAGCGGGTTGACCTGGTCAACATCGCCGCCCCAGCCGCTGCACCGCCTCACGCATCGCCGCCAGATCGACCACCCGCCGGCACGCCGGTAAAGTCCTGCATCAGCACGCGCGCGCGGGCCGGTAGGCGATTTCACGCTCGGCGTGTCCCGCTCGCTGCCAGTCAACAATCGCTTGTAAATCCTCAACCTGCACCGTATCGCCGTCGATATGGCGCAAAGGTTTTCCAACAGTATTTCATGGACTTCGGCAGCCGGTCGATCTTCCCCGAGCTGTTTGGCCGCCCGCGGCAGGCTGTAATAGTGATACTCGCTATTGCGCGCAACCAGCTTATCCATACTTGTATCTTTCAGATTCGACGACATAGCTCCTCCATTTTTCTTATGTCAAAAACAGGGTAATTACTGAGTCTTGTTTAAAGATAACACAAACAGGATGTAACGTTTTGATAACAACACGTTTTGATCCACAGCGATAGGCAAAAGCGATGGCGCGCCGATACGCGCTAATTAAGTCAATGGGTTAGGGAAAAACTCGTCAGGCAACGAGCAATAAATAACCGTATGATCGGCAAGGATTGTGGACGCCGTGCACGATAAGAAACAGGAAAATACCGAGTCAACGGCGAGCAAATAGTGACGCAGGGATTCGGCAGGAATTAGTCGTTCTGCACTTTGGTCAATACCGCTTCACCGGTACCTCGATCAAAAGAGAGATAAAAAATCGCGCCGCCATCCCGTTCCTGCTGTAACCAAACTTCATTAGCGCCAAGGCGCCGCTTATCCCGATGGTAACCCAAACCTTGCAGATAAGCCCTGAGCGGCTCGACATCAGCGACACGTTGGAAAATAATGGCATTTGATGGCGCCATGCCCATCCCGGGCTGCGAAACAAAAACGTAGTCTGGTGAAATACGTGGCGCTTGCGCGATCTCCTTATCCGTCAGGATGCGGTAGTTGAAAAAATCGCTTTCCGTGTATTTAGTCACGTCATTAATGCCGGTTGCAACGACGTAGATAAACACGCCGCCAAGGAGAAGCACGCTAATCAGCGTCAAACTGCCCCCACTTCAACAACGTACTCACCGTTACCTTGCTCCTTTGAACTCAAATGTTGTTCCATTATCTGCAAGAACTTTGACAATCCCGGACGTGAAGTCATCCCACGGACGCATCCAAGTCATAAAATGTGGAAGATTCACCTTATACGGTAGATGTCTAACACAAGGATCTCTTGGGTCGGGAAAAAGTATCGGCCGAAAACCACTATTTTTGTAGGTACCAATGGCACCGTAGTAATCCCATCGACACACAGCCGCAGCATAACTCACAGGCCTGACTCGATAGTCATATCGGCCAGGAATCATATAACGATAAAAGCCAAACAGGTTAGAAACGAGATCTTCACCACTATAACCGCTGTCTGTATACCACGAAAAAACACGTCGGCTTTGTAAAGCCTCAAAAAAAAAGCGATGTGTTTAACATCATCGCCAGCATAATACGATTAATATCACTGCTGTTACGTCCTCGCTTGATCCGCCACCGTGAAAATTTCCCGACGCCAAACCGGCTCCCAAATCTGGCAACGCGCATATCTTGACGGTACATCACGGTATAAAAATCTTTTCCGCTATTCTCACCTGTCAAGAACGGCGTTTCAGGGTAAGATATCCTCACCGCGAGCGTGCCCCATATCAAGCCACCCCAAGACCTCTGTGTAAACAAGTCCGCTTGTCAGCCGTTCAAATTTCGCCCCCATCCTGTATATCCCTCTTGTACTCATAACCTATATCCTTTCAGGTTAACATATTGCTTTTTATATCAATTATTAGTGCCTACATACTGGAAAATCTGCAGAGTATTTTAAGGGTATAAACAAAAAAAGATGTGACCTAGGTCTAGAGTAAATTTACAGTGAATCGCCACGATGGCACTTTTGAATGCGTGACCCACTCCCCATGTCAGTAAAAAGCTATCAGACCATAACTCAGTTCTATAGATGATAGTCGAGGACACTTTAGAAGGGGGGTTAGCGTGTAACGTGAATCAATATCGCCTTGGCGCTGCGCTCTGAGGAAATATGAAAACGGGAAGGATAAATGTTCCCTCCCGGTAAGCCTGGCTTTACCCGCCTGTTTCAATCAACAGGATCAAAACAGGCGAGCGAACACCGGAGTATTGATCCTGCTATAAGTCGTTAATTTTACGCCCTACTTCACCGGCAGCTTGATGTCCTTGAACATCGCCTCGATCTCTTCATTCGAACGCAGCGCCACTGCGGTATCCACCACGTCGCGCGTCAGATGCGGCGCAAAGCGCTGGATAAAATCGTACATATAGCTGCGCAGGAAGGTGCTGCGGCGGAAGCCGATTTTGGTGGTGCTGTAGGTGAACACATCGCGGGCGTCGACGGTCACCAGATCCGGATCCTGCACCGGATCGACCGCCATGCTGGCGATCACCCCAACCCCCAGCCCCAGACGCACGTAGGTTTTGATGACGTCGGCATCGGTGGCGGTGAACACGATGCGCGGCGTCAGTCCGGCGCGGTTAAAGGCGGTGTCCAGCTCCGAACGGCCGGTAAACCCGAAGGTGTAGGTCACGATCGGGTATTCGGCCAGCTCTTCAATGGTGATGTGGCTCTTGCCGGCTAACGGGTGATCGGGCTTCACAACCACCGCGCGGTTCCAGTGGTAGCACGGCAGCATAATCAGGTCGTCGTACAGGTGCAGCGCCTCGGTGGCGATGGCAAAGTCGGCGGTGCCTTTGGAGACCGCTTCGGCAATCTGCGTCGGCGAGCCCTGGTGCATATGCAGCGAGACGCGCGGGTAGCGTTCGATAAAGCCTTTGATGACGTTAGGCAGCGCATAGCGCGCCTGCGTATGAGTCGTAGCGACGTACAGCGAACCTTTATCCGGATAGGTATGCTCACCGGCTACCGCTTTAATCGCCTCAACCTTGGACAGCACCTCGCGCGCGATACGGATAATCTCCTGACCCGCCGGCGTCACCTGCGTCAGGTGTTTGCCGCTGCGGGCGAAGATTTGGATCCCCAGTTCGTCCTCCAGCATGCGCACCTGTTTGCTGATGCCGGGCTGAGAGGTATAGAGTCCTTCCGCTGTCGATGACACATTCAGGTTGTGATTCACCACTTCCACAATGTAACGAAGCTGCTGCAATTTCATATCTTATACCATCCTAGGTTAAACACTGCGGCCAGGCCGCATTCAGGTATATCGGTGTTTCCCGGTATGCTGAAAAGGTAGAGAGCCATAACACAGTGTTCACCCAGATGCTGCAGAAAACGCCGTTGTTAATAAGCTTTAATCATAAATACATATTTTTATATAACCACTATATCACGCTACAGCTTCAAGTATAGATCCACGTCACACTATGATAACGATTATTTCGCATTACTATCAATGCGCAGCGCCACGTCACAGTGATTATGCCGCGCCGGAATGGGCGTTTTTCCCCACCGGCGGACATAAAAAAACCAGCCGCTCGAGCTGGTTTTTTAAGATTGCTGCCGTCAGCAACGGTTACTTTTTGGTTTCAACCCATTTGCCGTCCACGAAGAACGCGGTCCAGCCGGTGGCCTTGCCCTCTTTCTCCGAAGATACGTACTGCTGCTTGGTCTTGCGGCTAAAGCGCACCAGCGTTTTGTTGCCTTCCGGATCGGCGACCGGCGCATCGGCCAGGTAACGCAGTTTCTCCGGCAGACGGTCCTTAAAGCGCTGCAGCTCTTCCACCAGCGGCGCACGGGTTTCGCGCGATTTAGGGAAAGTATTGGCCGCCAGGAACACGCCGGCCGCGCCGTCACGCAGGACGAAATAGGCGTCTGACTTGGCGCACGGCAGCTCCGGCAACGGCACCGGATCTTCCTTCGGCGGCGCAACTTCACCGCTGCGCAGGATTTTACGCGTGTTCTTGCAGTTTTCGTTGGTGCAGCCCATATATTTGCCGAAGCGCCCCATCTTCAGGTGCATCTCGGAGCCGCACTTCTCACACTCCACCACCGGACCGTCATAGCCTTTCAGGCGGAACTCGCCCTCTTCAATCTCATAACCGTCGCAGGCCGGGTTGTTGCCGCACACGTGCAGTTTGCGCTGGTTATCGATCAGGTAGCTGTCCATCGCGGTGCCGCACTTCTGGCAGCGGCGGCGCGCTCGCAGCGCGTTGGTTTCCGCATCATCGCCTTCCAGTACGTTCAGCACTTCCGCTTCCGGCACCAGGTTGATGGTGGTTTTGCAACGCTCTTTCGGCGGCAGCGCATAGCCGGAACAGCCGAGGAATACCCCGGTGCTGGCGGTGCGGATGCCCATCTGGCGGCCGCAGGTCGGACAGGCGATGCTGGTCAGCACCATCTGGTTCGGGCGCATGCCGCCCTCTTCAGGATCTTTTTCCGCCGTCTCCAGCTGTTCGCTGAACTCGGCAAAGAATTCGTCCAGTACCGCTTTCCACTCCGCGTGGTTGTTCGCCACCTGATCGAGGCCATCTTCCATACGGGCGGTAAAATCGTAGTTCATCAGCTCGCGGAAGTTCTCTTCCAGCCGGTCGGTCACGATCTCACCCATTTTTTCCGCGTAGAAACGGCGGTTTTCCACCCGCACGTAGCCGCGGTCCTGAATGGTGGAGATGATCGACGCATAGGTGGAAGGACGGCCGATGCCGCGTTTTTCCAACTCTTTAACCAGCGATGCTTCGCTGTAACGCGCCGGCGGCTTGGTAAAGTGCTGGCTCGGCAGCAGCTGCTGCAGATCCAAATCGCTGCCGATTTCTACAAACGGCAGAGTGCGATCTTCATCACCCTTGCGCAGCGCCGGCATCACTTTGGTCCAGCCGTCGAAACGCAGGGTGCGGCCTTTGGCGCGCAGCTGGTAGTCGCCGGCTTTCACCGTCAGCGTGGTGGAATCGTACTTCGCCGGCGTCATCTGGCAGGCGACCAAACTGGCGCCAGATCAGCTGATACAGTTTCTGCGCATCCGCTTCCATATCTTTCAGCTGTTCGGCCACCACATTCACGTCTGAAGGACGAATCGCCTCGTGCGCTTCCTGAGAGTTCTCTTTGCTGCTGTACTGATTCGGCGCTTTCGGCAGGTATTTCTCGCCGAAGCTGTCGCCGATATAGCCACGCACCATATTGAGCGCGTCCTGGCTCAGGTTGGTGGAGTCGGTACGCATATAGGTAATGTGGCCCGCTTCATACAGACGCTGCGCCATCATCATGGTTTTCTTCACGCCGAAGCCCAGACGCGTACTGGCCGCCTGTTGCAGCGTGGAGGTGATAAACGGCGCGCCCGGCTTGCTGCTGGTCGGCTTGTCTTCACGATCCTGCACCGTGTAGCGCGCTTTCTCCAGCAGCGCCACCGCCGCGTGGGTCTGCTCGCGGTTGACCGGCTTGAACGGTTTGCCGTGCGCATGGGTTACTTCCATCTGCAGCGCGGTTTCACCCTGCGCCAGCAGGTCGGCGCGCAGTTCCCAATACTCTTCCGGCACGAAGGCTTTAATATCGCGCTCGCGCTCCACCACCAGACGGACGGCCACCGACTGTACGCGGCCGGCGGACAGGCCGCGAGCAATTTTCTTCCACAGCAGCGGCGATACCATATAGCCCACGACGCGGTCCATAAAGCGGCGCGCCTGCTGGGCGTTAACCCGGTCGATATTCAGTTCGCCCGGCTCGCTGAACGCCTGCTGGATGGCGTTTTTGGTGATTTCGTTAAACACCACGCGGCTAAAACGCTGGTCGTCGCCGCCGATCACTTCCCGCAGGTGCCAGGCAATGGCTTCCCCTTCGCGGTCCAAGTCGGTTGCGAGATAAATATGGTCGGCGTTTTCCGCTAACGATTTTAACTCTGCGACAACTTTTTCTTTACCCGGCAGTATTTCATACTGCGCTTTCCAGCCGTGGTAAGGGTCGACGCCCATGCGGTTGACCAGCGCCGTCGTTGCATCTTTTTTAACTTTTTTCTTGGCTTTGGTTTTATCTTCGCTTGAGTCCGCGCTCTTTTTGCTGGCTGAGCCACTGGTCGGCAAATCACGGATATGACCGACGCTGGACTTCACCACGTAGTCATTACCCAAATATTTATTAATAGTTTTGGCTTTTGCCGGGGACTCAACTATTACAAGAGCTTTACCCATATTTACCTTTACCTAATTTATTTCTTCCGAAAAGAAGTCTTTTATCTCGCCGTGCCGCGGCAATTCACATCTCTTTTTTATATTGCGGCAGTCTGGCCGGAGATCAACCTGTTTTTTGCCGTTGGCTGCTTAACTGCTCAACCTGACCGCAAGTTGCTGATCGCCCCCGCCTTTCAGCCATGCTCCAGAGGTATGGCCGTCTATGGCGTGCCGTTGGCGTAAACAAAAATTTCCACCCGAGGCCGCAAAATCCCACACTGTACCTGATAAAAAGCGCCACGCAACCTAATTAGCACGGAAAACGCTTTTTCGCCAACTTCCACAGCCTGCCAGCCGTCCAGACGGCAGCTAAACCTTAGTTTATTTGCGGATAAACGGAAAGCGGCGCTAGTATATGCGCAGTAAAGTTATTCGGAGTGCAATAAATGAACAACACGACGTTACCGATTAACCGTAAAGCGTTACTCGAAGAAGCAAATAACATCATCCGCCAGCATGAAGATTATCTTCACGGCATGATCGCTACCGATGTCGAACAAAAAAACGGCGTGCTGGTATTTCGCGGCGAATACTTTTTAGACCCGGACGGTTTGCCTACGGCAAAAACCACGGCGGTGTTTAATATGTTTAAACATCTTGCCCACCGACTTTCGGAAAAATACCACCTGATCGACTGAGCCGCAGATAAAAAAGCGGGGCCAAAGCCCCCGCGTCAGCGTTCTGTTTACAGCAGCGGTTTTTCCCCGCGCTGCCACCAGCGCAGCAGCAGGCGATCGGCGCTTTCCGCCGCGCTGCCGGTAAAGCGATCGATCAGCCGTTTATGGCGGGTATAGCGCACCCCGATCACCTCATGGGTTTCCATTTCGGCAATCAGCAGGTCGTCGCTGGTGCCTACCGCGTCAACCAGGCCCTTCTCCCGCGCCTGCGTGCCCAGCCAGTGTTCACCGGTCGCCACGCTGTCGATATCCAGCGAAGGACGCTGTTGATGGACGAACTGCTTGAACAGCAGATGGGTTTCATTCAGTTCCTCGCGGAACTTCTCGCGCCCTTCGTCGGTGTTTTCGCCAAACAACGTCAGCGTACGCTTGAACTGGCCGGCGGTGTGCAGCTCGACGTCCACGTTGTTCTTTTTCAGCAGGCGATGGAAGTTGGGGATCTGCGCCACCACGCCGATGGAACCGATAATAGCGAACGGCGCCGCCACAATGCGATCCGCCACGCAGGCCATCATATAACCGCCGCTGGCGGCGACCTTATCCACCGCTACCGTCAGGCGGATGCCGCCGTTGCGCAGGCGCTCCAGCTGCGAAGCGGCCAGGCCGTAGCCATGCACCACGCCGCCGGGGCTTTCCAGACGCAACAACACTTCGTCCTGCGCCGTCGCCACCGCCAGCACAGCGGAAACCTCTTCGCGCAGCGAGGAGACCTCATGCGCATCCATGCTGCCCTTGAAATCCAGCACGTAGAGGCACGGCTTGCCGGCTTCCACCGCGCCCGCCTTCGCCCGCTGCTTTTTGAGCTTATCGTCGGCCTTGGTCTGTTTTTTAAACTGCTTGTTCCAGATTTTTTGCTCTGCCGCGTCCATGCGCGCCAGACGCATATCGCGCTGCATATCGCGATACTGTTCGCCGAGATCGGTCAGCCGCAGCTCCCCTTTTTGCTGGCTCTTGCGCTGCCCCAGGCTCACCGCCAGCAGCGCCAGCGCGCCAATAGCGATGACCACCGTTGCGACCTTGGCCAAAAACAGGCCGTAAACAGATATAAACTCCACAGATTCCGCCTTGATAACAGGTTGTTAGTCGTCTGTCGTTCATTCTAGCCAACTGTCCCCCCGGCTGTCGCGGCAAATCACCATTCCTGGAATACGCTGCGCACAAACGGGCGACAACGAGCGCCGCCGCGCTGAGATTGTTCCGTTTTTGTTACAAAAGAATGCCGTTTCGCCCGGCTTATCATTGAAAATACGATCCGTTTCAGGCATATAACACGCATTATTTATCAATGTGATCATCGCATTCGCTGCGGGGCCAGCGCGACAGCCGGGCCGACACGCCCGCCGCCGGCCTCCCACACCCACTGCATTTCCCCGAAACGGTGGAAATTGCCCGTCACGGCGCGAGGAATTATTGTGCACTACAACCCTAAACACGATCTGCTGGATCAACGCATCATTCTGGTCACCGGCGCAGGCGACGGCATCGGCCGTGAAGCCGCGCTCACCTACGCACGCTTTGGCGCCCAGCTGGTGCTGCTGGGCCGCACCGAAAGCAAACTGCTGGCGGTCCGCGACGAAATCGCCGCGCAGGGCGGCGCGCCGGCGCTGACCGTCACGCTGGATCTGCTGCACGCCACGCAGGAGCAGTGCCGCCAAGTCGCCGCCGATCTGGCGGATAAACTGCCGCGGCTGGACGGCGTATTGCACAACGCCGGCCTGCTGGGCGACATCGTGCCGATGGCCGAGATCGATATGGCGATGTGGCATGACGTCATGCAGGTGAACGTTAACGCCACCTTTATGCTGACCCAGGCGCTGCTGCCGCTGCTGTTGAAGTCCCCGGCCGGCTCGCTGATCTTCACCACCTCCAGCGTCGGCCGCATGGGCCGCGCCAGCTGGGGCGCCTATGCGGTCTCCAAGTTCGCCACCGAGGGCATGATGCAGGTGCTGGCGGAAGAGTATAAAAGTCGCCATCTGCGGGTAAACTGCATCAATCCGGGCGGAACGCGCACCAGTATGCGCGCCTCCGCCTTCCCGCATGAAGACAAGAACAAGCTGAAAACGCCGGCGGATATTATGCCGCTGTACCTGTATCTGATGGGCGATGACAGCCGTCGGAAAACCGGCATGAGCTTTGACGCCCAGCCCAACCGTAAACCCGGCGCCGCCGAATAGGAGCATGCCCGATGGCTGAAGATCGTCACCAGCAACGTCAGCAGCGGTTAAAAGAGCAGGTCGACGCGCGTATTGCCGCCGCGCAGGATAGCCGGGGTTTACTGCTGGTCTTCACCGGCAACGGCAAAGGGAAGACCACCGCGGCCTTCGGCACGGTCACCCGCGCCGTGGGCCACGGCATGCAGGCCGGCGTGATCCAGTTTATCAAGGGCGAATGGCCCAACGGTGAAAAGAACCTGCTGCAGCAGCACGGCGTGGAATTTCAGGTGATGGCCACCGGCTTTACCTGGGAGACGCAAAACAAAGAGAGTGATACGGCGGCCTGTCAGGCGGTCTGGCAGCACGGTAAACGTATGCTGGCCGATGCGTCGCTGGACGTGGTGCTGCTGGATGAGCTGACCTATATGGTCGCGTACGGCTATCTGGAGCTGGAAGAGGTGATGACGGCGCTGGCGCAGCGTCCCGCCCATCAGACGGTGATCGTGACCGGCCGCGGCTGCCATCGCGATTTGCTGGAGCTGGCGGATACGGTGACGGAGATGCGCCCGGTCAAACATGCGTTTGACGCCGGCATTAAGGCCCAACAGGGCATCGACTGGTAATCATCCGCGTAGCCGTCAATCGGCGGCTACGCGGACAGCGGATCAGCTGCGTTTACGCGCCGGTTTGGCGGCGGATTTGGCGCCCGGCTTGCTGCCGCCGCCGTTGCCGCGACGCCCCGGGGACACCTGGCTGTGGCGCTTCACCGCACGGCGGATCTGGTTCGCCTTCACGCGGCGGCGCTCACGCTCGACCGGCAGCTTGCTGACCGTTTCCGGCTTCAGTTCCACCAGCTCGCGCAGGTAGTTGATCGACGGAAGGTCCAGTTCGGTCCAGCCGCCGCGCGGCAGGCCTTTCGGCAGGTCGATATCGCCATAACGCACGCGGATCAAACGGCTGACCTGTACGCCAACCGCTTCCCACAGGCGACGCACTTCGCGGTTGCGCCCTTCGGTCAACGTCACGTTGTACCACTGGTTCAACCCTTCCCCGCCCTGGAATTTGATGGTGCGGAACGCCGCCGGGCCATCTTCCAGCTGTACGCCGCGGCTCAGCTGTTTTACCTTTTCGTCATCAATCTGGCCGAAGACGCGCACCGCATACTCACGCTCCACTTCCCGGCTCGGGTGCATCAGACGGTTGGCCAGTTCACCGTCGGTGGTGAACAGCAGCAGCCCTGAGGTATTGACGTCCAGACGGCCTACGGCCACCCAGCGCGAACCACGCAGCTTCGGCAAACGGTCGAACACCGTCGGGCGCCCTTCCGGATCGCTGCGGGTGCACAGCTCGCCTTCCGGCTTGTAATACGCCAGCACGCGGCACACCGCCTCTTCAGACTCTTTTACCGAGACCACATGGCCGTCGATACGAATTTTCATCGCCGGGTTTACTTCCACGCGATCGCCCAGCGTCGCCACTTTACCGTCGACGCTGACGCGCCCGGCTTCAATCATGCCTTCAATTTCACGACGCGAACCGTGGCCGGCGCGCGCTAAAACTTTCTGTAATTTTTCGCTCATGGAGCAACCTCTTGCGTCGCCTTCACAGGCGTCTGCGTATACTTTACGTTCAGTCAGTTACGGCAATTAATGCCATAACCCTATAATCTTGCACATTTTTGGCGCGCAGCATGGCAAACTCGGCGCCACGCAAACCGCCACGCTCAATGCAACGTGGCCGCACATTCTACACAAATTTTAGAATTAATGATTCTAAAAAGAGTGTTCGTTTTTCGTTCAATACTGACGGCCTGTTGGTCGCTTTCAGTCTGCCGGCGGCGGCGAACGTTCTGCAGTGAACGAAAAAGCGTTGGAGAGAAGCCGATAAGCGCCGCCAGCACCGATGGTATCGGCCTGCTGAGGTGACAAAGGCGGGGAGTCGCAATACATCGCGGGGAAAATCAGGGCCGGCGCGCGCCGGCCCTGATGACTTAGTGGCGTTCGCAAGGATAAGCGGCGGCCAGCGCCAGCATAATCACCGACGGCGCCGAGTAGTGCAGCTGTTCAGGGTGGTCATTCAGGTATTGCATTACCGCATCGGACGCGGTGCCGACGCTCATGCCGGCATCCGGACAGATATTACGGTTGCCCTGCATCGAGTAGGTGTCGAACACCCCGGCGACATAGCCCATAAACATGCCGCCGTTCAACGCCTCGGCAACGGTGGCTACGCCGTTTTTATTCTTCACATAGCCATCACTTTCCGCCAGCAGCGCGCTGCCAGAATAAAAACCGGCGTTCGCCGCCGCCGAAACCAGTAAGGAAGCGACCAGCAAAGTCTGTTTTATCATTGTTACGCGTCCTGCCATTACTTATTTTGTGATCGTAGGATAGCGGTTTTCGCCACATTTGCGGGCATGAAACCCAATTTTCAGAATTTCTATAGAGTTATCAGCGGAACGGAGCCGGGTCGCCGGCGCCTTCGCGCACCACTTCCGGCGCGTCTTCGGTCAGGTCAACCACCGTGGTTGGCTGCTGTCCCAGGAAGCCGCCGTGAATCACCAGATCGACCTGCTTGCCCAGGTGATCGCTAATCTCTTCCGGATCGGATTCGGCAAAGTCATTGCCCGGCAGCATCAGCGTGGTCGACATCATCGGCTCATTGAGCGCTTCCAGCAGCGCCAGGGCGATCGGATTGGACGGCACGCGCAGGCCGATGGTTTTACGCTTGTCGTTCATCAGACGGCGCGGCACTTCCTTGGTCGCCTTGAGGATAAACGTGTAATGGCCCGGCGTATTATTCTTGATCAGGCGGAATGCCGTGTTATCGACATAGGCATAGGTCGACAGCTCCGACAGATCGCGGCACATCAGCGTAAAGTTATGGTGCCCGTCAAGTTGGCGGATGCGGCAGATACGCTCCATGGCCGATTTCTCTTCCAGTCGGCAGCCCAGCGCATAGCCGGAATCGGTCGGGTAGACGATAACCCCGCCCTTACGCAGCACATCAACCGCCTGATTAATTAAACGCGGTTGCGGGTTGTCCGGGTGAATATAAAAAAGCTGGCTCATCTGTTACTCCTAAAGGTACTGCAACGCGGACGCCGCCGCCCGCACTCATGCCTGATGCGTCAGGCTAACCAATCATTGCCGCGCCGGCGGCCAGTCGCGCCACACCGGCTCAACGCCGGCGGGCAACCACAGCTTGCGCCCCAGTTCAATCCACGAGCAGGGCTGGTGAAAATCCGAGCCCTGCGACGCCAACAGCTGAAAATCCCGGGCGTACTGCGCCAGCTGCGTGCGTTCGTTCGGCGCCTGCTGACACTGTGCGACCTCCATCGCATCCCCACCGTGCTCGGCAAAATACGCCAGCAGGCGTTTTAGCCATTTCGCCGTTAAATCATAACGGCCGGGGTGGGCGACCACCGCCTGTCCGCCGGATTGATGAATCACATCAATAGCTTGTTCTATTGTACACCACCGTGGCGGAACGTAGCCGGTTTTCCCCTTGGCCAGATATTTTTTAAACACCTGGCCGATATTGTCAGCGGCGCCGACCTCCACCAGATAGCGGGCAAAGTGTCCGCGCGTCACCGCCCCGCCGTCGGCCAGCCGCTGCGCGCCTTCGAAGGCGCCGTCAATACGCGCCTTGGCCAGACGTACGCCGATCTCCTGCGCGCGCTGCTGGCGCCGTGCAATCTGCTCAGCCAACAGCTGCACCATCGCCGGATGCGCCGGATCGATGCCCAGACCGACGATATGGATCTCGTGATTTTCCCACAGGGTGGAGATCTCCACGCCGTTGACCAGCTGCAGCGGCAGCGCATGCTGCGCAATGGCCGCCGCAGCCGCCGCCAGCCCGTCGGTGGTGTCGTGGTCGGTAATCGCCAGTACCCCGACGCGCATCTCCGCCGCCCGCTGCACCAGCTGCGCTGGCGTACAGGAACCGTCTGAGGCGGTGGTATGGCTATGAAGATCGTACAGAGTAAAGGCGGAGGATGGCGATGTGCTGTCAGTCAAAAGAAATATCCTGCAATGGCTTAGCTTTTTATCATAACCGCTAATGCCACCCGGACGGAAATCTATTCTCCGGCCCCGGCGGTGCGGTTGGCTGAAAACAATTCACCACACGGATAAAAACATTCCCCGTTAAAAGGGGTTGACATCGCCACCACGAACCAGTTAACTAGTAC
Organism: Serratia rubidaea; assembly: GCA_901472405.1. Lineage (GTDB taxonomy): Bacteria > Pseudomonadota > Gammaproteobacteria > Enterobacterales > Enterobacteriaceae > Serratia_B > Serratia_B rubidaea. Next base: position 2,641,974 of record LR590463.1, read on the forward strand.
ACAAGTTCACGGCAATCCCCGTGTTGGATGATAATTAGCGAGAATACGACAATGAACAAACCGCAGCTCTCTCTTCTTCGTTGGTGGCGTACCTCCCTTTCGCGGGCGGTGTAATCACGCATACCTGTCATCCGACAATGCAGATTCTCCAGGCCCGCCGTTATGCGGGCTTTTTTTTGGACAAGATTTAACGGGAAGTACAGTCAATGAGCAAACCACAACTGACATTACTTAAGGCGCAGGCCAGCTACCGGGGCGACCCCACCACCCTGTTCCACCAGCTGTGCGGCGCCCGGCCGGCCACGCTGCTGCTGGAGTCGGCGGAAATTGAAAGCAAACAGGATCTGCAGAGCCTGCTGGTGATCGACAGCGCGCTGCGCATTACCGCGCTGGGGCGCCAGGTCAGCCTGCAGGCGCTGACCGCCAACGGCGCCGCGCTGCTGCCGCTGCTGGATGAGGCGCTGCCGGACGAAGTGCAGATTGCGGTGCGCCCTTACGGCCGTGAACTGACTTTCCCGCCGATTGATGCGGTGCAGGATGAAGACGCGCGTCTGCGCTCGCTGTCAGTATTCGACGCGCTGCGCACGCTGCTCAAGCTGGTCGACTCTCCGGCCGACGAACGCGAGGCGATGCTGCTGGGCGGCCTGTTCGCCTACGACCTGGTGGCCGGTTTTGAAGATCTGCCGCAGCTGCGCCAGGACCAGCGCTGCCCGGACTTCTGCTTCTATCTGGCGGAAACGCTGCTGGTGCTGGATCACCAGCACAGCGTCGCCCGCCTGCAGGCCAGCGTATTCACCGGCGACGATGCCGAGCAGCTGCGTCTGCAACAGCGTCTGCAACAGGTACAACAGCAGCTGCAGCAAACGCCGCAGCCGATCCCGCATCAGACGCTGGAAACGATGCAGCTGAGCTGCAACCAGAGCGATGAGCAGTACGGCGCGGTGGTCAGCGAGATGCAGCAGGCGATCCGCCACGGGGAGATTTTCCAGGTGGTGCCGTCGCGCCGCTTCTCTCTGCCTTGCCCGATGCCGCTCGCCGCCTACCAGACGCTGAAGGACAACAACCCCAGCCCGTATATGTTCTATATGCAGGACAACGACTTCACGCTGTTCGGCGCCTCGCCGGAAAGCGCGCTGAAATATGACGCGAGCAACCGGCAGATTGAAATTTACCCGATTGCCGGCACCCGCCCGCGCGGCCGCAGAAAAGACGGCTCGCTGGATCGGGATCTCGACAGCCGCATTGAACTGGAGATGCGCACCGACCATAAAGAGCTGGCGGAGCACCTGATGCTGGTCGATCTGGCGCGCAACGATCTGGCGCGCATCTGCCAGGCCGGCAGCCGCTACGTGGCAGACCTGACCAAAGTGGACCGCTACTCCTTCGTGATGCACCTGGTGTCACGGGTGGTGGGTACGCTGCGTCAGGATCTGGACGTGCTGCACGCCTATCAGGCCTGCATGAATATGGGCACGCTGAGCGGTGCGCCGAAGGTGCGCGCCATGCAGCTGATTGCCGACAGTGAAGGCAGCCGCCGCGGCAGCTACGGCGGCGCGGTGGGCTACTTTACCGCCACCGGCGATCTGGATACCTGCATCGTCATTCGTTCCGCCTATGTGGAGGACGGCATCGCCACCGTGCAGGCCGGCGCCGGCGTGGTGCTTGATTCCGTTCCGCAGGCGGAAGCCGACGAAACCCGCAACAAAGCACGTGCCGTGCTGCGCGCCATCGCCACCGCGCATCATGCCAAGGAGGTGTTCTGATGGCCGATATCTTACTGCTCGACAACGTCGACTCATTTACCTACAACCTGGTGGACCAGCTGCGCGCCAGCGGTCATCAGGTGGTGATTTACCGCAACCAGATCGCCGCCGAGGTAATCATCGACCGGCTGAACCAGCTGGAACAGCCGGTGCTGATGCTGTCGCCGGGGCCTGGCGCGCCGGCCGACGCCGGCTGTATGCCGGAACTGCTGCAGCGCCTGCGCGGCCGGCTGCCGATTATCGGTATCTGTCTGGGGCATCAGGCGATCGTGGAGACCTACGGCGGCCACGTCGGTCAGGCCGGCGAGATCCTGCACGGCAAAGCCTCGGCCATTCGCCACGACGATGACGCGATGTTTGCCGGTATGGCGAACCCGCTGCCGGTCGCGCGCTACCATTCGCTGGTGGGCAGCAATATCCCCGCCGCCCTGACGGTCAACGCCCGCTTTGGCGATATGGTGATGGCGGTGCGGCACGACGCCGATCGCGTCTGCGGCTTCCAGTTTCACCCGGAATCGATCTTAACTACCGACGGCGCACGCCTGCTGGAACAAACGCTGACCTGGGCGTTGGCGCAGCCGCCGAGGGGGGCAGAATAATGCAGCCTATTCTTGAAAAACTGTACCGCGCCGAGTCGCTGAACCAGCAGGAAAGTCAGCAGTTGTTCAGCGCCATCGTGCGCGGCGAACTGGAAGCCAGCCAGCTGGCCGCCGCGTTAATCAGCATGAAGGTGCGCGGCGAGCAGCCGGCGGAAATTGCCGGCGCGGCCAAGGCGCTGCTGGCGGATGCCGAGCCGTTCCCACGCCCGGATTACCCGTTTGCCGATATCGTCGGCACCGGCGGCGACGGCACCAACAGCATCAATATCTCCACCGCCAGCGCCTTTGTCGCGGCGGCGTGCGGCGCCCGGGTGGCCAAACACGGCAACCGCAGCGTCTCCAGCCGTTCGGGATCTTCCGATCTGTTGGCGGCCTTCGGCATCCGTCTGGATCTGCCGGCCGAACAGGCGCGGCAGGCGCTGGATGATTTGGGCGTCTGTTTTCTGTTCGCCCCGCAGTACCACACCGGGTTCCGCCACGCGATGCCGGTGCGTCAGCAGCTGAAAACCCGCACGGTGTTCAACGTGCTGGGGCCGCTGATTAACCCGGCGCGGCCGCCGCTGGCGCTGATCGGCGTTTACAGCCCCGAGCTGGTGCTGCCGATCGCTGAAACGCTGCGGGTGCTGGGCTATCAGCGCGCCGCCGTGGTGCACGGCGGCGGCATGGACGAAGTGGCGATCCACACCAGCACGCAGGTGGCGGAACTGAATAACGGCGACATCACCACCTATACCCTGACGCCGGCGTCGTTCGGCCTGCCGAGCTACCCGCTGGAGGCCTTGCTGGGCGGTACGCCGGAAGAAAACCGTGACATTCTGGCGCGGTTGTTACAAGGTAAAGGCGAGCCTGCTCACGCCGCAGCAGTAGCGGCTAACGTCGCGTTACTGCTGAAATTGTTCGGACAGGAAGATCTGCGCCAAAACGCGCAGCAGGCATTAGCGATGATTGACAGCGGCCAAGCCTATGAGCGCGTGACCGCGCTGGCAGCAAGAGGATAAATGATGCAGGAAACCGTGCTCAACAAGATTGTTCGTGATAAGGCGCACTGGGTCGCAGCACGACAGCAACAGCAGCCGCTGGCCAGCTTTCAGCACCAGCTGACGCCCAGCAAACGCAGTTTTTATCATGCGCTGCAAGGCGCCAGAACGGCGTTTATTCTCGAATGCAAGAAAGCCTCGCCCTCCAAGGGGCTGATTCGGGAAGATTTTAATCCGGCGGAGATCGCCGGCGTCTATAAAGAGTACGCCTCGGCCATTTCCGTACTGACCGATGAAAAGTACTTCCAGGGCAGCTTTGACTTCCTGCCGCTGGTCAGCGGCGTCGTCAGCCAGCCGGTATTGTGCAAAGACTTTATCATCGACCCGTACCAGATTTACCTGGCGCGCCACTATCAGGCCGACGCCATCTTGCTGATGCTGTCGGTGCTCAGCGACGAGCAGTACCGCCAGCTGGCGGCCGTCGCGCACAGCCTGGAGATGGGCGTGCTGACCGAAGTGATCAGCGAGGAAGAGCTGCAGCGGGCGATTACGCTCGGCGCCAAGGTGGTCGGCATCAACAACCGCGATCTGCGCGATTTGAGCATCGACCTGAACCGCACCCGCACGCTGGCGCCGCAGGTGCCGCACGGCGTCACGGTGATCAGCGAGTCCGGCATCAATAACTACGGCCAGATCCGCGAACTCAGCCGCTTCGCCAACGGTTTTCTGATCGGCAGCGCGCTGATGTCTGAGCCGGATCTGCACACGGCGGTGCGCCGCGTGATCCTCGGCGACAATAAAGTCTGCGGCCTGACCCGCCCGCAGGACGCCGCGGCGGCCTATCAGGCCGGCGCCAACTATGGCGGGCTGATTTTTGTCGGCCGCTCACCGCGCTATGTGGACATCAGCCGCGCGCGCGAAGTGATCGCCGGCGCGCCGCTGAAATACGTCGGCGTATTCTGCGACGCGCAGGTCGACACCGTGGCGCAGACCGTTGAACGCCTGGGCCTGCGCGCCGTACAGCTGCACGGCGCCGAAGATCAGGACTATATCAGCGCCCTGCGCGCACGCCTGCCCGCCGGCTGCCAGATCTGGAAAGCGCTGAGCGTCAAAACGCAGGTGCCGGCGCGTAATCTGCAGCATGTTGACCGTTATCTGCTGGATAACGGCGCCGGCGGCACCGGCCAGCGCTTCGACTGGAGCGTACTGCACGGCGAAACGCTGGATAACGTGCTGCTGGCCGGCGGCCTGAGCGCCGACAACTGTATCGAAGCCGCACAGCTCGGCTGCGCCGGTCTGGATTTCAATTCCGGGGTAGAGAGCGAACCCGGCATCAAAGACGCACAGCGCCTGAGCGCCGTCTTCCAGACTCTGCGCGCATATTGAACGGCAGACATTTTTAACGAATTAACGCATAGGACGGGAAACCCCATGACGCTGCTTAACCCTTACTTTGGTGAATTTGGCGGAATGTACGTGCCGCAAATTCTGATGCCGGCTTTGATCCAACTGGAAGAAGCCTTTGTCAGCGCCCAGCGCGATCCAGAGTTTCAGGCCGAATTTATCGACCTGCTGAAAAACTACGCCGGGCGCCCTACCGCACTGACGCTGTGTAAAAACCTGACCGCCGGCACTAACACCAAGCTGTATCTGAAACGTGAAGACCTGCTGCACGGCGGCGCCCACAAAACCAACCAGGTGCTGGGACAGGCGCTACTGGCGAAACGCATGGGCAAGACCGAAATTATCGCCGAAACCGGCGCCGGCCAGCACGGCGTGGCGTCGGCGCTGGCCAGCGCGCTGCTGGGCTGAAGTGCCGGGTTTATATGGGCGCCAAAGACGTTGAGCGCCAGTCGCCGAACGTCTTCCGCATGCGGCTGATGGGCGCCGAGGTGATCCCGGTGCACAGCGGCTCCGCCACGCTGAAAGACGCCTGCAACGAAGCGCTGCGCGACTGGTCCGCCAGCTATGATAAGGCGCACTATATGTTAGGCACCGCCGCCGGCCCGCATCCCTACCCGACCATCGTCCGCGAATTCCAGCGCATGATCGGCGAAGAAACCAAGGCCCAGGTGCAGGAGCGCGAAGGTCGCCTGCCGGATGCGGTATTGGCCTGCGTCGGCGGCGGCTCCAACGCCATCGGCATGTTCGCTGATTTTATCGATGAAACCAGCGTCAAACTGATCGGTGTCGAGCCTGCCGGGCTGGGTATCGAAACCGGCCAGCACGGCGCACCGCTGAAACACGGCCACGTCGGCATCTACTTTGGCATGAAGTCGCCGATGATGCAGACCGCGGAAGGCCAGATCGAAGAGTCCTATTCGATCTCCGCCGGGCTGGACTTCCCGTCCGTCGGGCCGCAGCACGCCCATCTGAACAGCATCGGCCGGGCGGACTATGTCTCCGTCACCGATGACGAAGCGCTGGAGGCCTTTAAGGCGCTCTCGCGCCACGAAGGCATCATTCCGGCGCTGGAGTCCTCCCACGCGTTGGCGCACGCCTTGAAAATGATCCGTGAAACGCCGCAGAAAGAGCAAATTCTGGTGGTGAACCTGTCCGGCCGCGGAGATAAAGACATATTTACCGTTCACGATATTCTGAAAGCACGGGGAGAAATGTGATGGAACGTTATCAGCAACTGTTCAAACGCCTGGCGAGCCGGCAGGAAGGCGCCTTCGTGCCGTTTGTCACGCTGGGCGACCCCAACCCGACGCTGTCGCTGCAGATTATCGATACGCTGATTGAAAATGGCGCGGATGCGCTGGAGCTGGGCATCCCCTTCTCCGATCCGCTGGCTGACGGCCCGACGATTCAGAACGCCACGCTGCGCGCCTTTGCTGCCGGCGTGACGCCAAGCCAGTGCTTTGAGATGCTGGCGGCCATCCGCCAGAAGCATCCCGATATCCCTATCGGCCTGCTGATGTACGCCAATCTGGTGTTCCATAAGGGCATTGATAATTTCTATCAGCGTTGCGCCGACGTCGGCGTGGATTCGGTGCTGGTGGCCGACGTGCCGTTTGAAGAGTCCGCGCCGTTCCGCGCCGCCGCGCTGCGTCACGATATTGCGCCGATCTTTATTTGCCCGCCGAACGCCAATGACGATCTGCTGCGGGAGATTTCGTCGCACGGCCGCGGTTACACCTATCTGCTGTCCCGCGCCGGGGTTACCGGCACCGAAAGCCGCGCCCAGCAGCCGCTGAACCACCTGATCAATACGCTGCGTGAATACCATGCCGCACCTGCGCTGCAAGGTTTTGGTATTTCGGAGCCGTCTCAGGTGCGTGACGCGTTGCAGGCCGGCGCCGCCGGGGCGATTTCCGGCTCCGCCATCGTGAAAATCATTGAACAGCATCAGCAACAGCCGGCAGAGATGCTTGCCAAGCTGGGCAAGTTCGTCAGTGAGATGAAAGCCGCCACCCGCGGCTAAGCCCTGGCTTTACCGGGTGCGCCCCACGCGCCCGGTATTTAAGAATATCCTCACTATATTTCCCGTTATCTGATTGACTAATCCGCCCGTTGTTTCACACTTGTGATGTCTGCGCCCGCAGACCAAGGTAATCTGTGGTTAAAAAAATAACATGGCATGGAGAGTAACTATGAAGCTATTTAAAACCCTTGCAGCTCTGTGTATGGCCGGCGTCATGGCGCTGGCGGTAACGGCCTGCGCGCCGACGGCGAAATCAGAAGGAACGGGCGGCTATATTGACGACACGGTCATCACCACCAAGGTGAAGTCGGCGCTGCTGGCGGATAAAAATATCAAATCGCGGGAAATCAGCGTGGAAACCTTTAAAGGGCGCGTACAGCTAAGCGGTTTTGTCAGCTCCAGCGCAGACGCCAACCGTGCGGTGCAGGTTACCCGCGGCGTCGCCGGCGTGAAGTCGGTAGAAAAACGTGATGCAGTTGAAGTAAACGCTAAGGAGGCGCTGCAGGGCGCCTCCCCCATCAGACATCGGTTCCGGCTTAGAAACGGTAGCCGGCGCCGAACATAAACACCCAAGGATCCAGGCGCGTATCAATGCTGTGATTGCCGCCGGCCGCATCGTTAAAGCGCACTTTGGTTTCGATGTTCATCCACCACACTGACATGTTCAGCATCCAGTGCTCATCCAGGTTATAGTCCAGACCGGCCTGCGCGGCGACGCCCCAGGAGTCTTTCAGGCTCAGGTTGCTCAGCCCGGTGTCCTTGCCTTTCTGATTGAATTTTTCATCAAAGAAGGTGGTGTAGTTGACGCCCACGCCCATGTAAGGACGCAGTTTGTCCTGGCGATCGCCAAAGTAATATTGCGCCATCAGCGTCGGCGGCAGGTGATGCACCGTCGCGATATCGCCGCTGACCGCCTGGCCGCTGAGCGACACCTTATGACGGAACGGAGTTGCCGCCAGTAATTCAACGCCGATATTGTCCGTCACCATATAGCCGAAAGTCAGCCCGAGCTGGGTATTGTTGCTGGCGCTGAACGACCCCTGTCCCAGCACATCATCCGAACCGGTGGTCGGACGCACCGTCGCTGCGCCGGCGCGCAGCAGGAAATCCCCGGCCTGATGCGCACTTGCCGCCATTGGCACCATTGGCGCAACCATCGCCGCCAATACCACTGCTAAAGTAGTTTTCTTCATCATCATCCATTCCATATGTGTGGTTTCTAGCCCTGCCGAATATACCTATTACAAGGTATTTTTGATCGCATGGAGATCACATCTTATGTGTAAAAATATTAATTCGCACAAAAATCAGGGTTAGCTAAGCGATTAATAAATCAAGAATTGATCTAAATCAAAAAAGCCTATTTGTTGCGAAAAATGTAAACACGTGAAAATTTCAGTTGCGGAAAATAGTGGCGCTGAGTAATTTTTTCGCTCCCTGTTGGTTTTGGTTGGTGGCCGTTAGGAGATGGTGGCAATCAAGATGAGCGAAATTCTCAATCCCTGTGTAAGTTGTGGCGCGTGCTGCGCCTATTTCCGCGTGTCGTTTTATTGGGCTGAAGGCGATGACGGCGGCGGCGTAGTGCCAAGCGCGCTTACCGAGCCGTTAACCCCGTTCCTGCGCTGTATGCAGGGGACCAACAGCAAGTCCCCGCGCTGCACTGCGCTCGACGGTGAAATCGGCCGGGCCGTATCCTGTTCGATCTACCTGAACCGGCCGACGCCGTGCCGCGAGTTTGACGCCTCCGGCGAAAACGGCCTGCGTAATGAGGCCTGCGACCGCGCGCGCGAACGCTACGGCCTGCCGCCGCTGCCCGTTGCCCTGCCGCTTACGCTGCCGGAGACGATAATCGCTGAAGAAATCAGCGCCATAGCGCTTGCGGGGTGCCACAGCGAGCCGGAACAAGGTACAATCCACCACTGATTATCTCTGTTCCCGACGCCAAGGAGTCTGCATGTCTATCACGGCTAACACTGTGTACCGTGACAGTTTTAACTTTTTCCGCAACCAGCTGGCCACCATCCTGCTGCTGTCGCTGCTGACCGCGTTTATTTCGATACTGCTCGATCAGGCCTTCCAGCCCGATGCCGAGCAGCTCAAGATACTGGACGCCGCGTTTTCAGAGCTCTCCTCATCCGCCGGGATGGGGCTGCAGGAGTTTGTGGCGCAGATGACCCCGGAACAGCAAGTGGTGATGCTGAAGAAATCAGCGGCCGCCACCTTTGCCGCACTGGTGGGGAATCTGCTGTTGGTCGGCGGTATGCTGACGCTGATCCGCCTGGTTTCTCAGGGTCAGCCGGTCAGCGCGCTGCGGGCGATTGGCGCTTCCGCGCCGGAGCTGCCGCGCCTGCTGCTGCTGCTGTTTATCTGCACCCTGCTGATTCAGCTCGGCCTGACGCTGTTTGTCGTGCCCGGGGTGATTATCGCCATCGCCTTTTCGCTGGCGCCGGTGATCTGCTCTGCGGATAAGCAAGGCGTGTTCGCCTCACTGCGTCAGAGCGCCAAGCTGGCCTTTGCCAACGCCCGGCTGATCGTACCGGCCATGATGCTGTGGCTGGCGGCCAAGCTGCTGGTGTTGCTGCTGGTCAGCCACCTCTCGGCGCTGGCGCCAAGCGTCGCCGGCGTGGTGCTGACCGCGTTGAGCAACCTGGTGACCGCGTTGCTGCTGGTGTACCTGTTCCGTCTGTATATGCTGTTGCGCCACTGATCGGCGCGCCAGCAAACAATCAGGGCACGCTTCGGCGTGCCCTTTTATTTTCCCGGTTCGTCGCGTGCCAATCTGTGACGGGTGTCACTCAATGACTCCCCGCTTATTCGGCCGCGCTGGCGCTGACCGCTTTCCATGGTAAATTATTAACGGACGCTATTGCGTCGGGTGGGTAACATGGCCGGAACGCACGTTGGTAATGTTATGCAAATTCTTGCCCGGATAGCGGAAATCCGCGGACAAAACGCCGATAATCAGCAACCTCCGGCGGTACACAGATCCGGCCGAATCCGGTATAGTCGGCCGACGAACAGATGATGGATTGATTTATGAAGCAGTTTCTTGATTTTCTCCCGTTAATTGTCTTTTTTGCGTTTTATAAGCTCTACGATATTTACGTCGCTTCCGGCGCGCTGATCGTGGCGACCGCGCTGGCGTTGGTGTTCACCTGGGTGAAATACCGCAAGGTAGAAAAAATGACGCTGATCACTTTCCTGATGGTGGCGGTCTTCGGCACGCTGACGCTGGTGTTCCACAGCGATCTGTTTATCAAATGGAAAGTCACGGTGATTTACGCGCTGTTCGCCATCGCGCTGCTGGTCAGCCAGCTGGTGCTGAAAAAACCGCTGATCCAGCGGATGCTGGGTAAAGAGCTGACGCTGCCGGATCGCATCTGGAGCAATCTCAATCTGGCCTGGGCGCTGTTCTTCCTCGCCTGCGGGCTGGCCAATATATACGTCGCCTTCTGGCTGCCGCAGAGCGTATGGGTCAACTTTAAAGTCTTTGGCCTGACCGCGCTGACGCTGGTGTTCACCCTGCTGAGCGGCGTCTATATTTATAAGCATATGCCGGAAGAGCAGAAAAAATAGTTACAAAATTGTTAATGCCCGCCGGCGACAACTGCGGGCAGTATAATGTGATCCAATTCTCAAAAAAATAAACGACTATGACACAACAACAACAACGACCATTACCCAGCGGGGAGCTGGTGCTCCGTACGCTGGCCATGCCGGCGGATACTAACGCCAACGGTGATATTTTTGGCGGCTGGCTGATGTCGCAGATGGATATCGGCGGCGCGATTCAGGCCAAAGAGATCGCCGAAGGCCGCGTCGTAACGGTGCGCGTCGACGGCATGACGTTTCTTAAGCCGGTCGCCGTCGGCGATGTGGTGTGCTGCTATGCCCACTGTATCCGTACCGGGCGCAGCTCGATTACCATCCAATGTTGAAGTGTGGGTGAAGAAGGTGTCCACCTCACCGATTGGCCAACGCTATCGCGCCACCGAGGCGCTGTTTACCTATGTGGCGTGGATGATGAAGGCAACCCGCGCGCGCTGCCGGACGGCAAGATGAACTTTCGCGTCGGTTTTGAAGAGTAAGCCGCAGCAACTGCAGAAACAACAAGGGTCGCTCTAGAGCGACCCTTATTCTTTGCCGGCGCGTCCGCTATCAATTCAGCGAGGCGGTGCCGTCCAGCTTGAACTGGAATATTAACGATACGGTCTTTCGCGCTTTGGCTCATAGCGCCACTTACGCATCGCCTGCTTCACCTCGCGCTCAAACATATTGCGCGGCTGGGCGACAAAATGCGTACGTTGCTGATGCGGCCATCGCGTCGACGTCGAACTGCACCCTGACCTTGCCTTCAATCTGCAGCGCCTGGGCGCGCGGCGGTATGACGGCGCAACGCGGCTGAGCGGCTTCGCCCGGTATCGGGTTGAATGCCCCTGCACCGGCGCGACGGCGCCTGCTTCACCGGCGCTTTATCGACCGGCTTGGACGGCGCATCATTTTCAAACGGCGAAGGCTGACGCGGCTCGACTTTTTTCGGTTCGCGCTTAACCGTTTTTTCCACCTTCGGCTTAGTTTTTGGCTTAGGCTTCGGTTTCGGCTTCACCGGCTCCGGCTTGGGAATCGCTTTTGGCACCGGCGGCGGTTCCGGGATCGGTTCTGGCTCCGGTTCCGGCTCCACCTGCGGCTCGGGTTCCGGCTCGGCGGGCGCCGGCGGCGGCGGTTCCGCCAGCGCGGCGGTATTGACCATCATGACGCTGATCGGCGCATCCTCAGGTTTAGGCGGCATCACCACTTCCTTAAACGGAAGCATAGAGTAAAGCGGCCACCAGGGGCGCTGTGTAAGCCAACGGAGAGGACAATCGGCACTGACAAACGGCGAATTGGGAAACATCTTTTTTAGGCAGCATAATGGTTCAGTTTTCCTCTGATTCGCCAAGTTTAAATGCAAATAGCAATCATATTTCAATAACGAACGGCAAACTATCGCTGTAATCGGCATGATTCGCCTCTTCCGCCGCCAAAAACGCCAAACGCTTTAACCCGCCGTTAGCCTTTCTGTGCCGCCGTTACACGTTTTTTTAACCTGTTGTTCTCCTGTCGGGCACAAAAAAGCCCTGCGTATCAATCACGCAAGGCTTGAGACGCTATGCAAGCACGATGTTTTACCGTATGCAAATAGATGCCACGCGATGGGAGGCCAGTCAGTCAGCCGCGTCATCCATCGTCGAGAACCTGGCCCGCCGCGCTCAACACCGCCAGTACCGAAGCCGTTACTATGTTCGCGTGCCGGCCCACGCCCAAAACGCGAGCCTGGCACGCCGGGCATCGCCGCCTCCACAATCGCCAGCGCCGTCGCATCGGCCCCCGCGCCCAGACTGCGCTCTTCATAACTGTCGATGCGTAACGACTGGCCCAACGCCGCCACCGTCGCGGCAATCGGGCCGTTGCCTATCCCCTCGACGCTCCTGATGTCGCCATCCGCATCCGCCATCTCCAGCGTGATGCCCTGCCCGTGCGCATGTTTCGAACAGGCGATGGCCGCGATAGGTGAAGCCTGAGCGTTCCCGCAGCGGGCTCAGGTAAGTGCGTTCGAACAGCGCCCAAATTTGCTCACTGGTCAGCTCCGTTTCGCTGGCGTCGGCCAAGGCCTGGACGATAGCGCTGAACTCCACCTGCATGCGACGCGGCATGGTGATACCGTGGTCGCGCTGCAGTAAAAACGCGATACCGCCCTTTCCTGACTGGCTATTGACGCGCACGATGCTGTCATAGGTGCGGCCCAGGTCTTTGGGGTCAATCGGCAGATAAGGCACGCGCCAAAGCGCATCGTCCTTTTGCGCGCTCAGCCCTTTGGCGATAGCATCCTGATGCGAGCCGGAGAACGCCGTAAATACCAGATCGCCGACATACGGATGTCGCGGGTGAATAGGCAGCGCGGTACACTCCTCCGCCACGCGGGCAATCGCCGCGATGTCGGAAAAATCCAACCCAGGTGCGATGCCTTGCGTATACAGATTCAGCGCCAGCGTCACCACATCGACGTTGCCACTGCGCTCGCCATTGCCAAACAGGCAACCTTCAACCCGTTGCGCGCCGGCCAGCATCGCCAGTTCTGCGCAGGCCACGCCGGTTCCCCGGTCATTGTGCGGATGTACGGACAGCACGAGGTGCTCGCGCCGCTCCAGCCGCCGGTGCATCCATTCAATCTGGTCGGCGAAGACGTTGGGCGTAGCGACTTCGACCGTGGTCGGCAGGTTGACAATCATCGGCCGCTGCGGCCCGGCATCCCAGGCGCGAATGGCGGCATTGCAGACAGCCAGTGAAACATCCAGCTCGGCCATGCAGAACGTTTCAGGCGAGTATTGCAAGACCCATTCGGTTTCCGGGTGGGCGGCCGTCAGTTGCCTGAACAGCGCAATGTGGCGTTCTACCATGTCGATAATCTGCGGCACGCTCATGCCGAACACAATCTCGCGCCAGGCGGGAGCGATGGCATTGTAGAAATGCACAATCACCCGCCGTGCGCCTGCCACGCTGCGCACCGTCTCTGCGATCAGATCGTCACGCAGCTGCGTCATCACCATCGGGGTAACGTCGGCGGGAATCTGGTCTGCGTCAATCAGATGGCGCACAATCTCGAAATCAGTGCGCGAAGCGGCGGGGAAACCCACTTCAATCTCTTTGAAGCCGATTTGCACCAGTTTATGGAACAGGCGCAGCTTGCGCTCGCGATTCATCGGTTCGAACAGCGCCTGGTTGCCGTCGCGCAAATCGGTGGACAGCCAGATCGGGGCCTGCGTCAGGCTGCGTGATGGCCATTGGCGATCGGCCACGGCGATCGGTGTGAGGGGGCGATATTTCTGGGAAGGATCGGTCAGCATAAAAACACTCCAGGGGAATTGTTTGCATCCAATTCCCCTGGCTCGGAACAAGCTGACGGTGGTCGGGGTCAGGGGGAATCAGGATGGGTCATAGCGCGAACGGGCGCGCGCAGACCCCGACCGGGAGCCAGAGTTAGTAGCCGTTGCAAAAGCCCGAGTGTGCACATCATGAATAGCCCCAGTAGATCGTCTGCCTTCGATATTAGGCTTGCGCCTGGCGTCCATCTACATAAAAATAGACATATTCTTTATTTATTTGGACAAAGTACGGCGGCATGGGTTTTTACTCTCCTGAAGACGGCGGTCAGGCGCTCGACCTGAGCGAAAAAGATGCCCGTGGTTTGCCGGTATTCGGCGTCGCCGTACGCTACCCGGCAGGCCATATCGTGCCCCGGCATCGGCATGCGCACGGCCATCTGATCTATGCCAATCAAGGCCTATTACGCGTGGAAGCGGAAAGCGGGCAATGGCTGGTGCCCCCCACGGCGGCGGTCTGGCTTCGCTCCGGCGTGGCGCACGGTCTGGCTGTTCCCGTGGCGCTGCAGGCGTACGGCCTGTTTGTGCGCGATGATATTTGCGCCCGCCTGCCGCCGCATGATTGCGTGGTTCACGTCTCCGGCCTGCTGCGCGAGTTGATCATGGCGCTGGCGCAAGCCGACCACCAGACCATCGCCGCTAAGCGCCTGCATTTGCTCGGTGAACTGTTGGTCGAAGAACTCCACGCCCAGCCGGCACTGCCGCTTCATCTGCCGTGGCCTGCGGGCGATGCTGACAGCCCGATACAGCACGTGTGCCGGGTGCTACTGGATAATCCTGGCGATACGGCCAGCGCCGTTGAGTGGGCCGGCAGGCTGGCGATGGGAGATAAAACCTTCCACCGGCGCTTTCTCCGAGCGACCGGCATGACCTTTGGCAAATGGCGTCAGCAACTGCGGTTGATGTCGTCGCTGACGCTATTGATGCAGGGAATTCCGATAACGCAGGTGGCGCTGGCGAGCGGCTACGACAGCCACAGCGCCTACACCACGGCGTTCGGTCGACAATTCGGACAACCGCCTTCCGCCTTTGCGGCGAAGAGATAATTCGCGGTTACCCGCACTTCATTCGGCCTGGCAGAGCAGGATTACTCCTCCTCATCGCCGTAATACAGCACGCCCAGCTTGATTAACGGACGCCCCTGCGCTTTACGGTGCAGGTTGGTGTCGCGCAGCGAATAGACGCAGCCGCAATACTCCTGCTGATAAAAGCGTTCGCGCTTGCTGATGTCGATCATGCGCGACGCGCCGCCCTTCTTACGCCAGTTATAATCCCAATACGTCAGTTCAGGATATTTCTGCGCGGCGCGGATGCCGCAGTCGGTAATTTGCTGCATATTCTTCCAGCGCGAGATGCCCAATGAGCTGGAGATAACGTCATAGCCGTGCTCATGGGCATACAGCGCCGTACGTTCGAAGCGCATATCGAAGCACATGGTGCAGCGGATACCGCGCTCCGGCTCGTGCTCCATCCCTTTGGCGCGGGCGAACCAATTGTCAGTGTCATAATCCGCATCAATGATCGGCACGCCATGCTGCCGCGCGAACCGAATATTCTCCTCTTTGCGCAACAGATACTCTTTCTGCGGATGGATATTGGGGTTGTAAAAGAAGATGGCATAATCGATGCCAGAAGCCTGAATCGCCTCCATCACCTCGCCTGAACAGGGTGCGCAGCACGAGTGCAGCAGCAGCCTGCTTTTCCCCGCCGGCAGATTGAGTTTTTCCCGCACAAATTCCGTCATACTTTCACCTTAATGCTTCTCTTCGCCCCGATGCGGGCGCACTATACGAATAAAAACTAGCGCCTTCAAGGCATTAACGCCAGCCCCCGCAAAAATCATTTCTTTGCCGACGCTTTTAGGCTACTTTGGTTTTCCCCGATATAACGATGATTTTAAAGGTGAAACATGCTGTATCTGATCTATGCGCAGGATCTGCCCGACTCGCTGGAAAACCGTCTGTCGGTACGCCCGGCGCACCTCGCCCGCCTGCAGGCGCTGCGCGATGAGGGCCGTCTGGTGGTGGCCGGGCCAAACCCCGCTATCGACAGCAACGATCCCGGCAGCGCCGGCTTTACCGGTTCAACGGTGATCGCCGAGTTCGCCTCGCTGGGCGAGGCGCAGCAGTGGGCACAGCAGGATCCCTACGTGGCCGCCGGCGTGTACGGCGAGGTCGTAGTGAAGCCTTTCAAACAGGTATTTTAAGCAAAAAAAAGCCAGCGCGGAGTCGCTGGCCAAGTGGGTTCTTCGAGGGAATATGTTGTGTGCTGTAAACATACTCCGCCGCGCCGGGCATCGCCATCTATCAGTGCGATAGGCGATGCCGGCACCTTTATGACTTTGACTGTGCATCCAGGATATAGCGCTGCATATCGGCAAACATGGATGCCCACTCCTGCTCGGAGATATCCATCAAGCCAAAGTAGCGCAGCATAAAGGCCCTTCGGTCGCCAGAAACGCCAGCCGGGCGCGTTTATCCTCTTCACTCTCCAGATCAAGGCCCTCAATCCGCTCGCGGTACCACTCGCGGCTGCTCTGCAGATGTTCCGGCGTTTGTATCAGGGTGGCCATCAGGCCCGCCGCCTTGGCGCTGGAGGTATGATCGGAATTACAGGTCGCCAGCATATGCGCCCGCACCCGGGTCAGCGGCGCAGGATCGTCGCCGGCTATCTGGTTGAAGACGTTGTCATAGGCCTTGCCCCAGCGGTCAAACATGGCGTCGATCAGCGCATCCTTACTGCCGAAGCAGTACTGCACGCCGCCCTTTGAAATCCCCATGGCCTTGGCCACCGAATCAATCGTCAGGCCGGATGCCCCCTGCGTCGCAATGATTTCTTCCGCCGCATCCAATACACGGTCACGATCGATACTTCGCTGTCGCCCCATTACATTCCCCTTTTCAATACGAACGTACGGATTTATAGTATGCGCATTAACCCCACAAAATTTTGGGGATACGTTACGGCGGCGTTATGCCGTCTCGGTTTTGTTTAGGATGTCATTATGCACGCAAATAACCGCTGGTTGATCCTGGCAATGATCTCCAGCGCGCTTTTTTTAATTATTATTGATATGACCGTGCTGTATACCGCGTTGCCGCGTCTGACGACGGCGCTGGACGCCAGCGCATCGGAGAAGCTGTGGATCGTTAACGCCTATCCGCTGGTGGTTGCCGGTCTGTTGCCGGGCGCCGGCATGCTCAGCGACCGCATCGGCCACAAAAAAATGTTTATCGCCGGCCTGCCGACGTTTGCCGTCGCCTCCTTATGCGCCGCCTTTGCCCCCAGCGCCGCCATCCTGATTGCCGCGCGCGCCTTTTTAGCCATCGGCGCCGCCATGATGATGCCGGCGACACTCTCCATCGTACGCCACGTGTTTACCGAGCCCGGCGAACGGGCGCTGGCAATCGGCATCTGGTCGGCGGTCGCCTCCGGCGGTGCTGCGGTCGGGCCGGTGGTCGGCGGTATCCTGCTGGAATATTTCTGGTGGGGTTCGGTCTTTCTGATTAACGTCCCGGTGGTGTTGATAGTGCTGCCGCTGGCCTGGCGGCTGATTCCCCAGTGCGGCGGCAACAGCCAGCGCCCCTTTGACGTGGCGGGTTCGCTGCAGATTATGGTGGGGCTGGTCAGCAGCATTTATGCGCTGAAAGAGCTGAGCAAGACCCAGCCGTCGCTGCCGATTCTGGCGCTTTCCGCCACCTTGGGGCTGCTGTTTTTAACCCTGTTCGCGCGGCGCCAGCGCCGGACGACATCGCCGATGATTGATTTCACGTTGTTCAGCAACCGGCTGTTCGCCAGCGGCGTCGCCGTGGCGGTGATCTCGATGGTCGCGCTGGTGGGCATTGAACTGGTGCTGAGCCAGCGACTGCAGCTGGTTAACGGCCTGAGTCCGCTGCAGGCCGGGCTGTTTATCCTGCCGATCCCGCTGGCCTCCGCCCTTTCCGGCCCGCTGGCGGGGCTGCTGCTGCCGCGCTGGGGGGAGCGCCGTCTGATTCTGGGCGGTCTGCTGCTAACCACGCTGGCCGTCGCCGGGCTGATCGGCTGTTATCACGGCGCGCCGCTGTGGCAGCTAACCCTGTTATTCGCCGCCGGCTTTGGCCTCGGGGGCGCCATTACCGCCGCCTCCACCGCCATTATGCTTAATGCGCCGGAGGAAAAATCCGGTATGGCGGCGTCGATTGAGGACGTGGCCTATGAGCTGGGCAGCGTGCTGGGCATCACGCTGCTAGGCGGCCTGATGACCGTGGTTTACAGCTACAGCCTGTTGCTGCCCGCCGATCTGCCGGTCACGCCGCTGGCCTATGACAGTCTGGACGAGGCATTGCGCCAGGCCGGTGAACTGAGTGCGGCTCAGGGGGCAACGCTGATTAATCTGGCGCGCGCCTCTTTTGATCAGGCCTTTATTGCCGTGCTGGCCGCCGCCGCCGCGCTGATGGCCGTCGGCGCCGCGGCGCTTGCCCGCGCGATGAAGCCCTAGCCCCAACGAAAAACAGTCCCGTCAGGGACTGTTTTTTTAGCGGTCTCGCCGGCGTTTCACCATTCGCAAGACACAGTAAACAACAAGGAACGCCGGTGCTGATTATCCAGGAGACGGCGCACCTGCATAATATGCCGATACCCCCGCGACTGGCGCTCCAGCCAGCGATGCCTGCGCCGCTGATTCTGTCGCATCATCCGCCAACGGGCCACTTCATTTCTACTGCGTCTCATAATTTTACCACTTATACGTCATTGCCAAACGCCGGGCATTATATACCTTTCGCCCCCTCGCCTGCACCCCGTCCGGCCGCCCGTGATGCAACGAAACAGTAATAAACGACGCCCTATGGCAAATAAAAAGTTATTTCCCCGCTTGCCATCCTGGTTTCATTCGCCATATTTATGTCACCTAAGATCCGGGAAAAGGTTTCCCCTTGCGTGATCTGTGCGTACACTCATCGTTGGTGGTTTGCGAACGGGATTTTTCGCCTTTATGACAACATTTTATACCGTAATCAGTTGGCTGCTGGTGTTCGGCTACTGGCTACTTATCGCCGGTGTTACCCTGCGTATTTTAATGAAGCGTCGCGCCGTGCCTTCTGCCATGGCCTGGCTGTTGATTATCTACATCCTGCCGCTGGTCGGCATCGTCGCCTATCTCTCGTTCGGCGAGCTGCATCTGGGGAAACGACGCGCCGAGCGCGCCAAGGCCATGTGGCCCTCTACCGCACGCTGGCTGAATGAGCTGAAGGAAAGCCGCCGTATTTTCGCCACGCAATACAGCGAGGTGGCGCGGCCGCTGTTCCAGCTCTGCCACCGGCGTCAGGGTATCGACGGCGTCAAGGGCAACCAGCTGCAGTTGCTGACCACCACCGACGCCACGCTGAAGGCAATGATCCGCGATATTGAGCTGGCGCGGCACAATATCGAGATGGTGTTCTATATCTGGCAGCCCGGCGGGCTGGCCGATCAGGTCGCCGAGTCGCTGATGGCCGCCGCGCGCCGCGGCGTCCACTGCCGGGTAATGCTCGACTCCGCCGGCAGCCTGCAGTTCTTCCGCAGCCCGTATCCGAACATGATGCGCAACGCCGGCATTGAAGTGGTCGAGGCGCTGAAGGTGAATCTGTTCCGCGTCTTCCTGCGCCGTATGGACCTGCGCCAGCATCGCAAGGTGGTGCTGATCGACAATTACATCGCCTACACCGGCAGCATGAATATGGTGGACCCGCGCTATTTCAAACAGGATGCCGGCGTCGGCCAGTGGATCGATCTGATGGCGCGTATGGAAGGCCCGGTCGCCACCACCATGGGGATTGTCTACGCCTGCGACTGGGAAATTGAAACCGGCAAGCGCATCCTGCCGCCGCCGCCGGATATGAATATCATGCCGTTCGAGCAGGAAAGCGGCCACACCATTCAGGTGATCGCCTCCGGCCCCGGCTTCCCGGAGGAGATGATCCATCAGGCGCTGCTGACGGCGGTCTATTCCGCCCGTGAACAGCTGATTATGACCACCCCCTACTTCGTGCCGAGCGACGACCTGCTGCACGCCATCTGCACCGCCGCGCTGCGCGGCGTGGAGGTCAGCATTATCGTACCGCGCGATAACGACTCAATGATGGTGCGCTGGGCCAGCCGGGCCTTCTTCTCCGAACTGCTGGAAGCCGGGGTGAAAATCTACCAGTTCGAAGGCGGCCTGCTGCATACCAAGAGCGTGCTGGTCGACGGCCAGCTGAGCCTGGTGGGCACGGTGAATCTGGATATGCGCAGCCTGTGGCTGAATTTTGAAATCACGCTGGTGATCGATGATGACGGCTTCGGCAGCGATCTGGCCTGCGTCCAGGATGACTATATCGCCCGCTCCCAGCTGCTGGAGGCCAGAGAGTGGCAGAAGCGGCCGTTCTGGCACCGCATTCTTGAGCGCGTGTTTTACTTTTTCAGCCCGCTGCTGTAATTAGCGTCGGGCATGGTTTACTATCAGCTTCATCATCTATGACTGGAATTTTTTATGGATTTGAATAACCGCCTTACCGAAGACGAAACGCTGGAACAGGCATACGATATTTTCCTCGAACTGGCCGGCGACAATCTGGATCCGGCGGATATTCTGCTGTTCAACCTGCAGTTTGAGGAGCGCGGCGGCGCCGAGCTGTACGATCCGGCGGAAGACTGGCAGGAGCATGTCGATTACGACCTGAACCCGGACTTCTTCGCAGAAGTGGTGATTGGCCTGGCGGAAAGCGACGGCGAGCCGATCAACGACGTGTTTGCCCGGGTGCTGATCTGCCGCGAAAAAGACCACAAGCTGTGCCATATCCTGTGGAAAGAGTAACCGCAAGGTAAGCATAAAAAAACCTGCCGCACGGCAGGTTTTTTGTTTTAGCGCCGCCGCTTACAGCGGGTCCACCTTCAGACAGGAGACCGCATGGCGGAAACTGCCCTCCAGCAGCGGACGCGTTTTGGCGCACTCCGGCCCGGCGATCGGGCAGCGAGTACGGAAAACGCAGCCGGAAGGCGGGTTAATCGGCGAAGGCAGTTCCCCTTCCAGCAGCTGGATCTGCTTATCCTGCTCTTTATCCGGATCGGGCACCGGCACCGCCGACATCAGCGCCTTGGTATAAGGGTGCTGCGGATTATGGTACACCTCGTCGTAGGTGCCCAGCTCCACCGCATGGCCAAGGTACATCACCAGCACGCGGTCGGAGATATGCTTCACCACCGCCAGATCGTGGGCGATAAAGATCAGCGACAGCCCCATCTCGCGCTGCAGCTGCTGCAGCAGATTGACCACCTGCGCCTGAATCGAGACGTCCAGCGCCGACACCGGCTCATCGCAAATCACCAGCTTCGGCTCCAGAATCAGCGCGCGGGCGATACCGATGCGCTGGCACTGGCCGCCGGAGAACTCGTGCGGATAGCGGTTGACCAGGTTCGGCAGCAGACCGACCTTCATCATCATCGCCTGCACCTTGTCGCGCACTTCCTGGCGCGGCATCTTCGGGTAGTAGGTGCGCAGCGGTTCGGCGATGATGTCGCCGATGGTCATGCGCGGGTTCAGCGACGCCAGCGGGTCCTGGAAGATCATCTGGATATCGCTGCGGGCCTGGCGCCAGTCCGCGTCGCTCATGCCAAGCAGATCTTTGCCCAGCCAGGCTACCCTGCCGCTGGTGGCCTTGACCAGGCCGATAATCGCCCGGGCGAAGGTGGACTTGCCGCAGCCGGATTCCCCCACCACGCCCAGCGTTTCCCCCTCAAACAGCCGCAGCGTTACGCCGTCCACCGCCTTCAGGGTTTTTGACGGCTGCCAGAACCACTGTTTGTCATCATTAATATCAAAGTGCACCTTTAAATCGGCCACTTCGAGCAGCACTTTCTTTTCGGTTGCTGTAGTCATACCAACGCCTCCACCGGCTTGAAACAGGCGCGCAGGCGCCCTTCACCAAACGGCTCCAACGCGGGAGCGCTCGCGCACTGATCCATGGCATGCGGACAGCGCGGCTGGAACGGACAGCCTTTCGGCAGCCGCAGCAGGTTTGGCGGGTTGCCGGGGATGGTCAGCAGCGATTCGCCCTCGGCGTCAAGGCGCGGCACCGCGTTGAGCAGGCCGATCGAGTACGGATGGCTCGGGTGGTAGAACACGTCGCGAGCGCTGCCGTACTCCATGGTGCGGCCGGCGTACATTACCAGCACCTTGTTGCAGATACCGGCCACCACCCCCAGATCGTGGGTAATCATAATGATGGCGGTATTGAACTCGTGCTTCAGCTCGTTCAGCAAGGTCATAATCTGCGCCTGCACCGTGACATCCAGCGCGGTGGTCGGTTCGTCGGCGATCAGCAGCTTCGGCCGGCACAGCAGCGCCATGGCGATCATCACCCGCTGACGCATCCCGCCGGAAAACTCATGGGGATACATCCGCATGCGCTTGCGCGCCTCCGGCATTTTTACCGCATCCAGCATCCGCACCGACTCTTCAAACGCCTCGCTTTTGCTCATGTTCTTATGCAGCATCAGCACTTCCATCAGCTGTTCGCCCACGCGCATATAAGGATTGAGCGAGGTCATCGGGTCCTGAAAGATCATCGAAATCTCTTCGGCGCGCAGCCGGTTTAACTGCTTCTCCGGCAGGTTGAGAATTTCCCGGCCGTTAAAGCGCGCCGAACCGCCGATACGGCCGTTGGCCGCCAGCAATCCCATCAGGGCGAACGCGGTCTGCGATTTGCCGGAGCCGGATTCGCCGACGATGCCCAGCGTTTCGCCGGCGCGCAGATCGAAATTGAGATCGTTAACCGCCGTCACGTCGCCGTCCGGCGTCGAAAAGGTCACGCGTAAATCACGCACGTCCAGCAGCGGCGCGCCGTCGGCCGCCTGTGCGGCCGCAGCCTGCGGATATTCAAGAGTAGTCATGATGGCGCTCCTTAACGGTCTTTCGGGTCGAGGGCGTCACGCAGGCCATCGCCGATAAAGTTGAAACAAAACAGGGTGACCACCAGGAAACCGGCCGGGAACAGCAGCAGCCACGGTGAAACCTCCATCGAGTTGGCGCCGTCGCTGAGCAAGGCGCCCCAACTGCTTAACGGCTCCTGCGTCCCCAGCCCGAGGAAGCTGAGGAAGGATTCAAACAGGATCATGCTGGGCACCAGCAGCGAGGCATACACCACCACCACCCCAGCACGTTCGGCACGATATGGCGCAGCACGATATTGCGGGTGGAGACGCCGCACACCAGCGCCGCTTCAATAAACTCTTTACGCTTCAGGCTCAGCGTCTGGCCGCGTACGATACGCGCCATATCCAGCCACGACACCATGCCGATCGCCACGAAGATCAGGAAAATATTCTGACCAAAGAAGGTCACCAGCAGGATCACAAAGAACATAAACGGGAAGGAGTTGAGGATCTCCAGCAGGCGCATCATCACCGAGTCAACCTTGCCGCCCAGGTAGCCGGACAGCGAGCCGTACAGAGTGCCGACCACCACGCCACCAGCGCCGCCGCCACGCCGACCATCAGGGAGATGCGTCCGCCGATGGCCACGCGCACCAGCAGATCGCGGCCGGAGGAGTCCGTGCCGAAATAGTGGCGGATTCCATATCCGGCGGCGCCGACATCATCCCCCAGTCGGTATCGTCATACGCAAACTGCGACAGCCACGGCGCGATAATCACAAACAGGGTGATCAGCGCCAGCACAACCAGGCTGCTCAGGGCCGCCGCGGTTATGCATAAAGCGCCGGCGGGCGTCCTGCCACAGGCTGCGCCCTTCCACCTCCAGCTTCTCGCTGAAGTTTTCCAGAGCTTCGCTGTTCTTTTTCGTCAACATCATTGGCGTGCTCCGATTAATAGCGAATTTTCGGATCGATAACGGCGTACAGCACGTCAACAATCGCATTGAACAAAATGGTCAGACCGCCGACCAGGATCGTCAGGCTCAGCACCAGCGAGTAGTCGCGGTTCAGCGCGCCGTTGACGAACAGCTGCCCGATGCCCGGCAGGCCGTAAATGGTTTCAATCACCATCGAGCCGGTAATAATGCCGACGAACGCCGGCCCATATAGGACAGCACCGGCAGCAGCGCCGGTTTGAGCGCGTGGCGGAAGATAATGCGCCGCATCGGCAGGCCTTTGGCGCGCGCCGTGCGGATAAAGTTGGAGTGCAGCACTTCAATCATCGAGCCGCGGGTAATACGCGCGATGCTGGCGATATAAGCAGCGACAGCGCCACCATCGGCAGGATCATAAATTTGAAGGCGCCGCCGTTCCAGCCGCCGCCCGGCAGCCACTTCAGCGTGATGGCGAAGATCAGCACCAGCAGCGGCGCCACCACGAAACTGGGTATCACCACCCCGTCATGGCGAAGCCCATCACCGTATAGTCCCATTTTGGTATTTTGCTTCAGCGCCGCGATCACCCCGGCGCTGACGCCCAGGATCACCGCCAGCAGAAACGCCGCCGCCCCCAGTTTTGGCGGACACCGGGAATGAACCGGCCACCAGATCATTGACCGAATAGTCTTTGTATTTAAACGACGGGCCAAAATCCCCCTTCGACAGCTGCAGCAGATAATTGCCGTACTGTTTCCAGATCGGATCGTTGAGATGATATTTGGCTTCAATATTCGCCAGCACTTCCGGTGGCAATGCGCGTTCGCCGGTAAATGGACTGCCGGGCGCCAGGCGCATCATAAAGAATGAAATGGTAATAAGGATAAATAGTGTCGGGATCGCCTCTAACAGGCGTCGAAGTATAAATTTCAGCATTGCCCTAACCCTGTGCTACAGCCTGATAACGGCTTATTATTTTGACCGGGCCAGTGACAACGTCACCAGCCCTTGCCGTATCAATCAATGTTTGATGATGTACAGATTTTTATCGTACACGTTATCAAGCGGGTCTTTACCGGTATAGCCGCCGACGTAAGGCTTCACCAGACGGGCGTTAACGTAGTAATAGACCGGCACGATGGCAGAGTCTTTATCCAGCTGCACTTCCGCTTTCTGATAGAGCGCCGCGCGTTCATCTTTGCTTTTCGCCGTCAGCACATTGGCCATCAGCTTGTCGAAGGCTTCGCTCTTATAGTGCGGCGTGTTACTGCTGCTGTCGGACAGCATCATGTTCAGGAAGGTGCTTGGTTCGTTATAGTCGGCGCACCAGCCGGCGCGCGCCACGTCATAGTTGCCCTGATGACGGGTATCGAGGAAGGTTTTCCACTCCTGGTTGACCAGTTTGACGTTGACGCCCAGGTTTTTCTTCCAGATGGAGGCGGCGGCGATGGCCAGTTTCTTATGCAGATCCGAGGTGTTATACAGCAGGCTGAAAGTCAGCGGCTTACCCGGGCCGTAACCGGCTTCCGCCAGCAGTTTTTTCGCTTCTTCGTTGCGTTTTTCCTGGCTCCAGCCGAACCACGCCGGCGGCGTCAGCTTCGCCCCGTCGGTATACGGCGGCGTAAAGCTGTAGGCCGGCAGGTCGCCCTGATTCTTCACTTTATGCACGATGATGTCGCGGTCGAGGCCCAATTTTAACGCCTCGCGCACGCGCGCATCGGTAAACGGCGCTTTCTGGTTATTGATTTCGTAATAGTAGGTGCACAGATACGGGTCGACGTGCACCTCTTTCGGACGCTCTTTTTTCAATTTCTGGAACAGTTCGATCGGCATATTGTTGTAGGTCATGTCGATCTCGCCGGTGCGGTAGCGGTTTACGTCGGTCACCTCGGAGGAAATCGGCAGGAACGTCACTTTATTGATGATGGTTTTGGCGTTGTTCCAGTATTCCGGGTTGCGCTCCAGCACGATGCGTTCGTTAACCACCCAGTTTTTCAGCTTATAGGCGCCGTTGCTGACATAGTTTCTGCGGCAGGGTCCACTTCTCGCCAAACTTCTCCACCGCCTCTTTATACACCGGCTTCATGGCGTAGTGCGGGGTCATCTCCACCAGATAAAGGCACCGGCTCGGTCAGCGTCACCTGGAAGGTGTGGTCGTCCAGCGCCTTCACCCCCAGGGTCGATTTGTCTTTTTTACCGGCGATAATGTCATCAACGTTTTCTACGTGCGCATACTGCAGATAGCTGGCGTACGGCGAGGCGGTATTCGGGTCCACCAGCCGCTGCCAGCTATACACGAAGTCCTGCGCCGTCACCGGCTTGCCGTTCGACCACTTGGCGTCTTTACGCAGGTGGAACGTCCACACTTTGTAATCTTTGTTATCCCAGCTTTCCGCCACCCCCCGGCTCAATACCGCCGTCCGGCGTATTGTTGGCCAGGCCTTCCATCAGATCGCGGGTGACGTTATTTTCCGGCACCCCTTCTATTTTATGCGGATCCAGCGACTGCACTTCAGAGCCGTTATTTTTAACGATCTCCTGCTTGTCGGCCAGCTGCACGCCCGCCGGCACCTCAGCGGCGAACGCGCCGGCGCTGATGCCCAGCGCAGCCATAATCCCCGCGGCCAGCAGGCTTTTCTTTGTGATGTTGGTCATATTATCCACTCCAGTTTTTTATTATCACCGCCTCGATGCCGAGACGGCGTGGCCCGTTAGGCGGGCCGTGTTGTCCGGCCGTCGCGGAACGACTGCGGTGGCCGGCCTCTCTCCCCCGTATTACCCACCGTTACCGGTGCGGTGTAATACCCGTGTTACTGCTTGATGATGTACAGATTCTTTACGTCGATATAGTCGAGCGGATCTTTACCGGTGAAACCACCGACCGTCGGTTTGATCAACCGCGCGCTGACGCGGTAGTACACCGGCACCAGCGCCGAGTCTTTATCCAGCTGCGCCTCCGCCTGCTGATACACCCTGGCGCGCTCGGCGGCATCCGTCGCCCGCAGGCTGTCGGCCATCAGCGCATCAAAGCGCGCGCTTTTATAGAACAAGGTGTTGTTGCTGCTGTTGGAGAGCGCCAGATTCAGGAAGGCGCTGGGTTCATTGTAATCGCCGCACCAGGTGGCGCGCGCTACGTCAAACTGGCCCTGATGGCGACTCTCCAGCGACGTTTTCCACTCCTGATTTCTCAGGGTGACGTCGGCGCCGAGGTTCTTTTTCCACATCGAGGCGGCGGCAATCGCCTGCTGTTTGTTTTGATCGGAGGTGTTGTACAGCAGCGAGAATTTCAGCGGCTTGCCCGCGCCGTAGCCGGCTTCGCTCAGCAGCTGTCTGGCGCGCTGGTTGCGCTGCGCCTGCGTCCAGCTCGCCCACTCGGGTTGGGTAAACTGGCCGCCTTCAATAAAGGTCGGCGTAAAGCCGTAGGCCGGGATCTGCCCCTGGCCCATAATTTTTGTTGGCGATGATGTCGCGATCCAGCGTCAGCTTCACCGCTTCACGCACCCGCGGGTCGGTAAACGGCGCTTTTTGATTATTGATTTCGTAATAGAAGGTGCACAGATAAGGGTTAACGTGCAGTTGTTCGGGAATTTCACGCTTCATTTTGCCAAATAGCGTCGGCGGAATGGCGCTGTTGCTGATATCGATCTCGCCGCTGCGGTAGCGGTTAACGTCGCTGACCTCCGAGGCGATCGGCAGGAAGGTGGCCTTCTCTATCACCGTCGCCGCGTTGTTCCAATAGCTGCTGCTGCGCGCCAGTACGATACGTTCGTTGACCACCCACTGTTTCAGCCGGTAGGCGCCGTTACCGACGTAGTGCTGCGGCAGCGTCCATTTATCGCCGAATTTCTCCACCACCGACTGCTTGACCGGTTTCATCGAGGTATGCGTCAGCATACTGACCAGATAGGGCACCGGCTCGCTCAGCGTCACCTGCAGGGTATGCGCGTCCAGGGCTTTGACGCCCAGCGTCTGCGGCGGTTTTTTACCGCTCAGGATCGCATCGGCATTGGCGATTTTGGCATACTGCAGGTAGCTGGCGTAAGGTGATGCCGTGTTGGGATCCGCCAAACGCCGCCAGCTGTAGACGAAATCGTCAGCGGTCACCGGCGAGCCGTCGCTCCAGATGGCCGTATTACGCAGATGGAAGGTCCAGACTTTAAACCCTTCATTGTCCCAGCGCTCCGCCACCGCCGGCACCACGTGGCCGTTGGCGTCGGTGCTCACCAGCCCTTCCAGTAAATTGAGAATAATATTACTTTCCGGATTGCCTTCGACTTTATGCGGATCCAGCGACGCCACTTCCGAGCCGTTATTCACCACAATGGTTTGCTGCGGCGCCAGTTTAACGCCGGCAGGCACCTGGGCGGCATGACTGACATTCAACGCAGAAAAAAACAGTCCGGTAATAAAAATAGCTAAAGGCGTGCGCGTAACGGTTTGCTGCATAGTCAAAGCCCCTATCATCAATAAGCATGTCTTATGATATTTTTTGAAATGCTTATAAGTATTTTCAATAAACGGATACCAGCAAAAATCATTCCTGTTTGTCTGCTGCGCGGCTAAACGGCGCAAGAAAGTTGCTCGGAAATTAGCAGATGCCAAAATCCATCGCCAATAAATTTTATAAAAATGTTAAGCAATTCTCTTTTATTGCCGCTGTTTACAACGCTCCCCTGCGTACATCACCGGAGAAAAATCAGATTATCACAATGATTTTACTGAATAAATATCAGAAAAGAGCCGTTGTTCACGCCAGCGCGGCTTCACGTCGCGCTAAAAACAAACATTAAATTAACAAATCAAACATTCAAAGAATAAACATCTGGCAATGCGAGCCTAGTCACTAATATCACCTGGATGAAGCCGAGACAAGCCCCACAGAATGATGTGACTAAATTAACAACAATCGTTCACAAGATAAGCAAAAATAGAGAAAAAGCGGCAGGGAGAGGTTAAAAAATTAACGAATGGATGCTTTGTCGCCAAATAAAGTGAGACTTATGCCACAAAATGGTGCATTGGTATAAAAAACAGACGTATCTTGCACCTCATTCATGCATTCAATAAATAAGTTTAAACTTTAAAAATAATTTGAGCCGCTAATGGCATTAGCGGCTCAAATTACCCGCGTCAGAGTAAACCGGGAAAATAGCCTTCACGCCGGTGACAATAAATTCAATGCCCAATGCCATCAGCAGCAGCCCCATAATACGCGTGATAACGTTAATACCGGTCTGCCCCAATAACCGAACCAATAACGGCGCCGCACGAAACAGCAGCCAGCAGCAGAAGGCAAACAGCGCGATCGCCAGCGTGAAGCCCAGCAGGTTCTGCCAACTGTGGTAGCGGGAACTCCAGACAATGGTCGAGCTGATCGCCCCCGGGCCGGCCATCAGCGGCAGCGCCAGCGGCACCACGCCGATGCTTTCGCGGATAGCGCTTTCCGATTTCTCCTGCTTGTTTTGTTTATCCTCCCCCAGCTTGCCGCTGATCATCGACATGGCGATGGTCACCACCAGGATCCCGCCGGCAATACGAAATGAATCAATGGAGATGCCGAACAGGCGCAAGATCCCTTCGCCGATAAACAATGATGTCCACAGAATAATCGCCACGGAAAGGTTGGCGGTAAGATTGGTTTTATTACGTCCCGCTTCCGCCTGGTAGCTGGTCATACTGATAAAAACCGGCAGAATCCCAACGGGATTCACCAGCGCAAACAGGCCGACAAAGAATTTGATATAGCCGGAAAAATCCAACAATGATTGCCCCACAAGAACTCCGCATTAATCGCTGTATCAGGGCGCACCGCCCCATGCGCGCTAATGTAATGGAAATAGTGCGGCTAATCCATCCGCCGAAGACAGCATTTTTCATTTGAAAGATGCTTGTAATAACCTGCTTAGTTATATGTTAACAGTATGTATTTTGGGGTGGCTTTTTTGTTTCAAAAAAACAGCATCATGCCTTGAATAAGAAAATTCTCAACAACGCCAAGCTGAAAGGTGTCAGCTTGCACTTTTTGTGATTTAAATCATAAAAACGCTACCCAAGAATAGTTAAGCTTTTAGTCGTAGCCAGACAGCGTAAACAGTGCGATGCCGTCTGACCGACACCCCGTTCCTGAGCAAAGCTCTTTAAGCAAATCAGCATCATAGGTGGCCGACCGCGGGCGAAAACCAACGTTTTCCCTGGTATTCCAAGACCTGACTATACTTGCTGCTTACACGGCTTATTTACTGAAAGAGTTTAACATTATCAGGAGAGCATTATGGCTGTAACAAATATCGCTGAATTGAACGAGCTTGTTGCACGTGTCAAAAAAGCCCAGCGCGAGTTTGCCAACTTCACCCAGGAACAGGTTGACGCTATCTTCCGTGCTGCTGCCCTCGCCGCTGCCGATGCACGCATTCCCCTGGCTAAAATGGCCGTTGAAGAGTCCGGTATGGGAATCGTTGAAGACAAGGTGATTAAAAACCACTTTGCTTCCGAGTATATCTACAACGCTTATAAAGATGAAAAAACCTGCGGCGTGCTGTCTGAAGACGACACCTTCGGCACCATCACCATCGCCGAGCCTATCGGTATTATCTGCGGCATCGTACCCACCACCAACCCGACCTCTACGGCGATTTTCAAGGCGCTGATCAGCCTGAAAACCCGTAACGGCATTATTTTCTCACCGCACCCACGGGCCAAGAACGCCACCAATAAAGCCGCAGATATCGTGCTGCAGGCGGCGATCGCCGCCGGCGCGCCGAAAGATATCATCGGCTGGATCGATCAGCCTTCCGTTGAACTGTCCAACCAGCTGATGCACCACCCGGATATCAACCTGATTCTCGCCACCGGCGGCCCGGGTATGGTGAAGGCAGCCTACAGCTCCGGTAAGCCGGCCATCGGCGTCGGCGCCGGTAATACTCCGGTGGTGGTCGATGAAAGCGCCGATATCAAGCGCGTCGTCGCCTCTATCCTGATGTCGAAAACCTTCGACAGCGGCGTGATCTGCGCCTCGGAACAGTCCGTGATCGTCGTCGATGAGGTGTATAACGCGGTACGCGAGCGTTTCGCCTCGCACGGCGGCTACCTGCTGCAGGGCAAAGAGCTGAAGGCGGTGCAGGATATCATTTTGAAAAACGGCGGCCTGAACGCGGCCATCGTCGGGCAATCCGCGCCGAAAATCGCCGAAATGGCGGGAATCAGCGTGCCGGCCAACACCAAGGTGCTGATCGGTGAAGTCAAGCTGGTAGATGAATCTGAACCCTTTGCCCATGAAAAACTCTCGCCGACGCTGGCCATGTATCGCGCCAAAGACTTTGCCGACGCCGTCGACAAGGCGGAAAAACTGGTGGCAATGGGCGGTATCGGCCATACCTCCTGCCTGTACACCGACCAGGATAACCAGGCGGAGCGCATCGCCTTCTTCGGCGACAAGATGAAAACCGCCCGTATCCTGATCAACACCCCGGCCTCGCAAGGGGGCATCGGCGACCTGTACAACTTTAAGCTGGCGCCTTCGCTGACGCTGGGCTGCGGCTCATGGGGGGGCAACTCCATCTCGGAAAACGTCGGTCCAAAACACTTGATCAACAAGAAAACCGTAGCGAAGCGAGCAGAAAACATGTTGTGGCATAAACTTCCGAAATCTATCTACTTCCGTCGCGGCTCTCTGCCTATCGCGCTGGAAGAAGTGGCGGCCGATGGCGCGAAACGCGCGTTTATTGTCACCGACGGCTACCTGTTCAATAACGGCTATGCCGACCAAATCACCAGCGTGCTGAAGTCCCACGGCATCGAAACCGAAGTGTTCTTCGAAGTAGAAGCCGACCCGACGCTGAGCATCGTGCGTAAAGGCGCGGCGCAGATGAACGCCTTCCAGCCGGACGTGATTATCGCGCTGGGCGGCGGCTCACCGATGGATGCGGCGAAAATCATGTGGGTGCTGTACGAACATCCGGAAACCCACTTCGAGGATCTGGCGCTGCGCTTTATGGATATCCGCAAACGCATCTACAAGTTCCCGAAAATGGGCGTGAAGGCAAAAATGATCGCCGTCACCACCACCTCCGGCACCGGTTCTGAAGTCACGCCGTTCGCCGTGGTGACCGATGATGAAACCGGCCAGAAATATCCGCTGGCGGACTATGCCCTGACCCCGGATATGGCGATTGTCGACGCCAACCTGGTGATGAATATGCCGAAATCGCTGTGCGCCTTCGGCGGTCTGGACGCGGTAACCCACGCGCTGGAAGCCTATGTGTCAGTACTGGCGAACGAATACTCCGACGGCCAGGCGCTGCAAGCGCTGAAACTGCTGAAAGAATATCTGCCGGTCAGCTACAAAGAAGGCGCGAAGAACCCGGTGGCGCGTGAGCGCGTGCATAATGCGGCGACCATCGCCGGCATCGCCTTTGCTAACGCCTTCCTCGGGGTGTGTCACTCCATGGCCCACAAACTGGGGTCCGAGTTCCATATCCCGCACGGTCTGGCCAACGCCATGCTGATTGCCAACGTGATTCGCTATAACGCCAACGACAACCCGACCAAGCAGACGGCCTTCAGCCAGTACGACCGTCCGCAGGCGCGCCGTCGTTACGCTGAAATCGCCGACCACCTGGGCCTGAGCGCGCCAGGCGACCGCACCGCACAGAAAATCGAGAAGCTGCTGGCATGGCTGGACGAGCTGAAAACCGAGCTTGGCATCCCGGCCTCCATCCGTGAAGCGGGCGTGCAGGAAGCCGATTTCCTGGCGAAGGTTGATA
Source organism: Serratia rubidaea (assembly GCA_901472405.1). GTDB lineage: Bacteria > Pseudomonadota > Gammaproteobacteria > Enterobacterales > Enterobacteriaceae > Serratia_B > Serratia_B rubidaea. The sequence continues at coordinate 2,674,223 of LR590463.1, forward strand.
AGCTGTCTGAAGACGCGTTTGACGACCAGTGCACCGGCGCCAACCCGCGCTATCCGCTGATTGCCGAGCTGAAACAAATCATGCTGGATACCTTCTACGGCCGCGAGTTCAGCGAAGCCGAAGAGGCAACAAAAGCACCGGCCGCCGCCAAGGCGGAAAAGAAAGCCAAAAAGTAATCGTCCTGCTCTAAACGCAAAAACCCGCCGTCAGGCGGGTTTTTTATGCGTCATCACGCCGCAGCTTATTCCTCGGCGTGCATCGCCTCTTTGTAATGCTTGCGGCACACCGACACATAGCTCTCATTACCGCCAATCACCACCTGAGCGCCCGCCTGCATCGCCCTGCCGTGCTCATCAAGCCGCAGCACCATGTTCGCCTTGCGACCGCAGTGGCAGATGGTTTTTAGTTCCACCAGCTTATCCGCCCATGCCAACAGGTACTGGCTGCCGATAAACAGCTCGCCGAGAAAATCGGTACGCAGTCCGTAGCACAATACCGGAATATCCAGCTGATCGACCACGTCGCATAATTGCTCAACCTGCGCCTTGCTCAGGAACTGGCTCTCATCCACCAGCACACAGTGCACCGTCTGCTGCAGATGTTCCTGATTAATCATGGCATACAGCGAAGTGTCATTATTATACAGCTGCGCCTGCGATGAGAGGCCGATCCGCGAACTAACCTTACCGACGCCAAAGCGGTGGTCAATCTCTGCGGTGAACACCAGCGTACGCATACCACGTTCTTGATAATTATATGAAGATTGCAACAGCGCGGTGGATTTCCCGCGTTCATTGCCGAGTAATAAAAATAAAGTTGAGCCATGAGCCAGCAATTCCAGGTGGTATAAGAAATATTCAGACATCGATTCTGAGAATCAAGTGTATCATAAGCTGGCACCCCGCCCAGTACCGATAAGCGAGTATCGTAAAACGCCCAGTCGCCCCGTTCGCCTTTCGGCTATTTACCACCGACGAGTGGCCCTGCGTACTATTAATTAATGCTAATGGTTTGGCCGGAGATAAAAGTGACGCTCTGCCCATTAGGTTAAGGCGTAGCACCGTATAGTCGCGCCCCATCATTGTTACCTAAATAAATTACTCACCGGTGACGGTTCGCCATTTATAGTGCTTCATCCTCAAACATCACTTCCTGACAAAATCTTTACGTATATACCCCCATTGTTTACATACCTTCATGATGGGTTGACTCACCAATACCGAGGCTAATATCGATATAAAATGCAATTATTTCCCGGCAATGAAAGCCCGCGCCTCACAAACAGGTGCAATAGCTGTTGAAAAATTGACTTAAAAACCTCACCATTAAAGCCGAACATAAAGCGGTGTAATAACCCGGCGTGTTCCGGACTCATGGTTTTTAAATGGCATATTTGGGTACTCTTCGCAATTTGGCTATTGCAGAAAAGAAAAGAGCACTCTATTATTATCCAGACGCCCCCCCACCAATATAAATTGAGACTAGGACAATGAGCGAAGCCTTAAAAATTTTGAACAACATCCGTACTCTGCGCGCACAAGCCAGAGAATGCAGCCTGGACACTCTGGAAGAGATGCTTGAGAAACTGGAAGTTGTTGTGAACGAACGTCGCGAAGAAGACAGCCAGGCTCAGGCAGAAATCGAAGAGCGCACCCGTAAACTGCAGCAATACCGCGAAATGCTGATTGCAGACGGTATTGATCCTAACGAACTGCTGCAAACTATGGCCGCTAAATCCGCGGGTAAAGCAAAACGTGCCGCACGTCCAGCTAAATACCAATATAAAGATGAAAACGGCGAAACCAAAACCTGGACTGGCCAGGGCCGTACTCCAGCCGTGATTAAAAAAGCTATCGAAGAGCAAGGCAAATCTCTGGATGATTTCCTGCTGTAATAGCGCTGCTTAATCGCACTAAAAAGGCTCCTGCGGGAGCCTTTTTGCTGCCTGCCTTCCCCGCCGCCAATATCCCATTCCGTGAGGTAAAATGAGACAGGCATGTCAGACAATGCTGTCAGCGGAAATAGAAAAAGGGGCCATCGCCCCTTTAATTTTCCCAGTAAACTGTTCGTTTACTGCACGTGATAAAACGCCTTGTACCAATCGACAAAACGTTTCACCCCTTCATCGACGCTGGTCGCCGGCTTAAAGCCAATCGTGCTATACAATTCCCTGGTGTCCGCACTGGTATCCAGTACATCTCCGGGCTGCATCGGCAGCATATTTTTCTGCGCCGTAATGCCCAGCGCATTTTCCAGCGCACTGATATATTCCATCAGTTTAACCGGCGAGCTATTGCCGATATTATAGACATGGTACGGTGCCGAACTGGTGGCCGGAGAGCCTTGCTCAACGCTCCACTCAGGGTTCGGTTGCGGAATGATATCCTGCAAACGGACGATGGCTTCGGCAATATCATCAATGTAGGTAAAATCACGGTGCATCTCACCATGGTTATATACATCGATGCTGTCGCCGGCCAATATTGCTTTGGTAAACTTGAACAGCGCCATATCAGGGCGCCCCCACGGGCCATACACGGTAAAGAAACGCAGGCCGGTAGTGGGTAAGCCATATAAATGCGAATAGCTGTGTGACATCAGCTCATTGGCTTTTTTCGTCGCCGCATACAATGACACCGGATGATCGACAGAATCTTCCGTAGAGAACGGCAGCTTACGATTAAGGCCATAAACCGAACTGGAAGACGCGTAAAGCAGATGCTCAACCTTATTATGCCGGCACCCTTCCAACACGTTTAAATGACCGATCAGGTTAGCATCGGCATAGGCCATGGGGTTATCCAACGAATAACGCACCCCGGCCTGAGCGCCAAGGTGAATGACCCGTTGGAATTGGTGTTCGGCAAACAATGCTGCGATCCCTTCACGGTCCGCCAGATCCAGTTTGATAAACTGAAAGGCCGGATTCCCGGCCAAAAGGTCAAGGCGCGCGACTTTCAGGCTAACGTCATAATAATCGTTCAGGTTGTCGATACCGACAACCTGATGCCCTGCAGTCAACAAACGCTCGGCAACGTGATAACCAATAAACCCGGCGGCGCCTGTAACCAAAAATTTCATACTCACCTCTTAAATGACCGGCTGCACCGATGCGCCGCGGCCAATCGCATAATACGTGAAGCCACGATTCTGCAAACGCTCCGGATCGTACAGGTTACGCCCATCGAAGATAACCGGTTGCTTCAACGCGCCTTTAATCACGTCAAAGTCCGGCGCGCGGAAGTTCTGCCATTCGGTGCAAATCACCAGCGCATCGGCACCTTTCAGCGCCGCTTCTTTGGTGCCCATCAGTTTCAGATCGTCACGGTCGCCATAGATACGCTGCGTTTCGTTCATCGCTTCCGGGTCGTAAGCCTGGACGCTGGCGCCCGCAGCCCACAGCGCTTCCATCAGCACGCGGCTGGAGGCTTCACGCATGTCATCGGTGTTCGGTTTGAACGCCAGACCCCACAGCGCGAAGGTTTTGCCGCGCAGATCTTCACCGAAGTAGTGTTTGATAAACTGCACCAGCTTGTTCTTCTGCTGGTAGTTCACCTGCTCCACCGCCTGCAGCAGTTTTGGCTGGTAGCCGATGTTTTCCGAGGTACGGATCAGCGCCTGTACGTCTTTCGGGAAACATGAACCACCGTAGCCGCAGCCCGGATAGATAAAGTGATAGCCGATGCGCGAGTCGGAACCGATGCCCTGACGCACTTTCTCAATATCCGCCCCCAGCAACTCCGCCAGGTTGGAGATTTCATTCATAAAACTGATTTTAGTCGCCAGCATGCAGTTAGCCGCGTATTTGGTCAGCTCGGCGCTGCGGATATCCATCATAATCATACGGTCATGATTACGGTTGAACGGCTCATACAGCTCGCGAATCGGCTCGATAACGTCTTTGTTATCAGTACCGATAACAATACGCTCTGGACGCATGCAGTCGGCAACCGCCGCCCCTTCCTTCAGGAATTCCGGGTTGGAAACCACATCGAAAGTCAGCGTGCTGCCGCGTTTTTCCAGCGTGTCAGCCATCACCTGGCGCACTTTATCCGCAGTGCCGACCGGCACGGTGGACTTGTCGATCACCACTTTATGATCGGTCATGTGTTCCGCAATGGTGCGGGCTACCGCGGTCACATATTTCAGGTCGGCGGAGCCGTCCTCATCCGGCGGCGTACCGACGGCGATGAACTGAATGATGCCGTGTTCGATACCGGCCTTGGCGTCGGTGGTGAAGTGCAGCCGTCCCGCTTCATAGTTCTGCTGCACCAACGGGGTCAGGCCCGGTTCAAAAATAGGGATGTTCCCTTTCTTCAAGTTTTCGACCTTGCGCTCATCAACGTCAATACACATCACGTCATGACCAACCTCAGCCAGCACCGCAGCCTGTACCAAGCCTACGTAGCCAATACCAAAAACGGTTACTTTCATGGGAAATCCTAGTTTTTCAAATTAAGACGGAAAATGGATCAGATCTTTTCAGCGGCGGCAAACTGCTGCAGCCACTGGGAAAATTCTTTGCCCAGGCTGGCATGACGCAGCCCGTACTCAACAAACGCCTGCATATAGCCCAGTTTGTTGCCGCAATCATGGCTTTTACCCTTCAGGTGGTAAGCTTCTACCGGCTCTTTGCGCATCAGCATATCGATAGCATCGGTCAGCTGGATTTCATCACCCGCTCCCGGCGGTGTCTGCGCCAGCAGCGCCCAGATATCGGCAGACAGCACATAACGCCCAACGATCGCCAGGTTGGACGGCGCCTGCGCCGGAGACGGTTTTTCCACCACGCTGACCATCGGCGCGCTTTCACCCGGCTGCAGATCGTAACCTTTGCAATCGGCAACGCCGTAGCTGCCGACGTTTTCCTGCGGCACCGGTTCAACCATGATTTGGCTGGTGCCGTTCTGTTCGAAACGCGCGAGCATCTCATGCAGGTTGTCTTTGCTCAGGTCCGCACTGTATTCATCCAGGATGACATCCGGCAGCACCACCGCCACCGGTTCATCGCCAACCAGCGGATAAGCGCACATGATCGCGTGCCCCAAACCTTTGGCAACCCCCTGACGCACCTGCATCACCGTGACGCCCGGCGGACAAATGGACTGAACCTCGTCAAGCAACTGGCGCTTAACGCGTTTTTCCAGCATGGCTTCCAGTTCAAAGCTGGTATCAAAATGGTTTTCGATAGAATTTTTAGAGGAGTGCGTCACCAGAACGATTTCGTTGATCCCTGCGGCAATACATTCATTAACAACGTATTGAATCAGTGGTTTATCCACCAGCGGCAGCATCTCTTTCGGTATCGCTTTTGTTGCCGGTAACATCCGTGTGCCTAATCCGGCCACCGGGATCACTGCTTTTCTGACTTTCCGATTTAAAGCAGACATTATTCCTCTCTTTAAACAGCGCTCAATTTATGAGCTTTTATCCGTTATACAAAACTCTCGGAGTATACCAGCTAAATAGCAGCGAGCATTACCCCGTAATGAAATCGGGAGAAATTAGGACAATTACCCAAGTCCTGGGTTAGTGATGATTATTCGCCCTTAATAGCGGGGTAAATCATATCAAATATATGGGCATTGCCGCGTATTTATTCCGCGCTGAGCATCAGCCGCAGGCGACCGCCCGTTCCCCACACCTGACACTGCCAGGCGGCGCAACGCTGGCTGATCTGGTTCATGTAAGCCGCCCCAGCGTGCCCAGCGGCACGCCGTTGCTCAGCTGGATCTGATTGTCGCCGGTATTGACGTTAGCGTGCAGGCCGGCGGAAACCAGGATCAGGTTTTTATATTCGGCATGGTAGTAACCAAGCAGCAGGGGAAATTGTCCGTCCAACTTCCCCTGACGCAATAATTGATTAACTTGTTTTAACAATGTTGACATTTGCGGCAGGCGATGGCGCTGATTGGCTAAATGATCTTGTAACAAGCCATTAAATAAAGCGCGCAATAATAATGCAGCCAGCACGCCATTATCACCGGCGCGGGTCACATCCAGACAATAAAACGCTAAATCATTCTCTGACAGCGCGGCGATATCCAATACCAGCCCCGGGTTTTCGCCCGTAGTCAGCTGGCGATAATTGATACGGCAGTGGGCAATCGTCTGTTGCACCGGCGGCTGCAGCTGCTTGAGCAGGCTGGCGGCTTCGGAAGGATTCTTGCTCAGCGCATCCCAGTCCTGCAGCAGGTCGGCCTCCTCTAACGCCGGCGAGGTAAACATATTGGGATACAGGCAGGCCAGCGCCGCTTCACGCAGGCGGTTAAGGTCGGTTAGCGGCTTCAGCAGCACATCCTGCACGCCCAGCCGCAGCACTTTAGCAATATCCGCCATTTTATCGGTGGCCGAAATCACCAGGATCGGGATCTTGTCGCCCTGCAGTCGCAGATGCTCAACAAACTCAATCCCGCCCATTTCCGGCATGGCCAGATCGCACAGGATCAGATCGGGCTGGATATCCTCCACGGCGCTCAACGCCTGCAAACCGTTACTGGCTTCATGCGATTGTGCGCCCAACGATGTCAGGTAGCCGACAAGCACCGAACGAAAGACCTGCTCGTCTTCAACAATCAGAATGCGCTTGCCTGTCAGTGGTAGTGCCATTAGCCGAGCCTCTTCCCTTTTCATGTTGTAATAGTGGCTCAAAATGGCCACTTGCGCCTGCCGGAAATCAGCCCGACATGGCGTTTTGCCGTCAATAGCGGCAACTATTTTTGTTTTATCAACGGCAACAGTTGCTCAAGCTGTTTTTCCACCGCCATACTTCCTGCGGCGATAGCCTCCTCCGCGCGATGGAAATCCAGCGTGGATATTTGCGGGCAATAAGGTTGTATCAGGACATCCGGCGGATCGCCCGCCATACGGTTACGTTTCAGACGATTCTCTAACACCTGAATCGACGTGCTCATTATTTCCATCGCGGTCGGCGTAAGATTGGTTTTCTTGATACGCATTTTACCGATCCGCTCACGCAGCCGTCCGCGCCAGCTGTCCGCCATCACCGCCGGCTCTTCCGCTTCGCTGCGTACTGAAAACAGATCCTGCTGCATTAAATGCGCGTCATGCTGTAAATCAACCGCAATGACGATATCCGCCCCCAACGCACGGGTCAACGAGATAGGAACCGGGTTCACCACCGCACCGTCCACCAGCCAGTAACCGTCGAACCACACCGGCGACAGCAACCCCGGCATACTGCACGATGCCCTCACCGCCTGGTGGATATCGCCGCGGGTTAACCATAGCTCGCGGCCGGTGCTGAGATTGGTGGCGACCGCGCCGAATTTCATCGCACACTGTTCAATATCATCAACGCGCAGCAGTTGCCCCACCGCATTAAACACCCGTTCGCCGCGCAACAGGCCGCCGCGCCGCCAGGAAAGATCCATCAGACGAATCACGTCCCAGTAGCTGAATGAACGCACCCATTTTTCCATCGCCGGCAGCCGGTGGCTGGCATAAGCCGCCCCCACCAGAGAGCCGACGGAGCAGCCGGCGACAATATCAGGCTCGATCCCCATTTTCTTCAGGGCGTTGATAACGCCGATATGCGCCCAGCCCTTGGCCGATCCTGCCCCTAACGCCAGCCCGATTTTGATTTGTCGCATGTTCGTTCGCCTTCTGCCGGTCAATGGTTTTGCACCCTGTCCCGTCAGGGTACATTGTCACCGCTCAATATTGTTAGGTAACATATGCGCTCAATATGTTTGAATATCGGCCAGTATTGACAATGGCCGCAGGTTTTAGGAGTTATTTTTGTCTGAATTATGCCCCTGCGGCAGCGGCGCCGAGTATCACGCCTGCTGCGAGCCCTATATCAGCGGTGCTGAAACCGCACCGACGCCGGGCAAGCTGATGCGTTCGCGCTACACGGCCTATGTCAAACAGCAGGTTGACTACCTGATTGCCAGCTGGCATCCGGATTGTCACGCTGCGCAGTGGCGTGACTCCATCACCGAGAGTTTTCGCACCACCCGCTGGCTGGGCCTGACGATAGTGGCGGAACAAAACGGTCGTGACGATAATGAAGGCTTCGTCGAGTTTATCGCCCGCTTTACCGACGCGGAGCATGACGGCCCCCAGGCTATGCATGAACGCTCCCGCTTCCTTCGTCTGGAGCAACGCTGGTACTATATCGACGGCACCCGGCCGCAACCGGGACGAAATGACCCGTGCCCCTGCGGCTCAGGGAAAAAATATAAAAAATGCTGCGGGCGTTAAGTTCGCAGCGGAAAGTACGCTGACGCCGGTAACGGCCGGCGCTTCAGTATCAGACAGGATCCTCATCCATGCCACACCAAAATGTACAACGTAAAGTATTACGCACCATCTGCCCTGACGCGAAAGGCCTGATCGCCAAGATCACCAATATTTGCTACAAACATCAGCTCAACATCGTGCAAAACAATGAGTTTGTCGACCATCGCACCGGACGCTTCTTTATGCGCACCGAACTGGAAGGCATCTTCAACGACACCACGCTGCTGGCCGACCTGGATGATGCGCTGCCGGAAGGCTCCGCGCGCGAATTGCACAGCGCCGGCCGTCGCCGCATCGTGGTGCTGGTCACCAAAGAGGCCCACTGCCTGGGCGATTTGCTGATGAAAAGCGCCTACGGCGGCCTGGATGTCGAAATCGCCGCGGTGATCGGCAACCACGACACCCTGCAAACGCTGGTGGAACGCTTCGACATTCCTTTCCATCTGGTCAGCCATGAGGGATTGACGCGTGAACAGCACGACCAGCAAATGATTGCCCAAATCGATCAGTATCAGCCCGACTATGTGGTGCTGGCCAAATATATGCGCGTACTGACGCCGGCTTTCGTCCAGCACTACCCTAACCAGGTCATTAACATTCACCACTCGTTCCTGCCGGCGTTTATCGGCGCACGGCCGTATCATCAGGCCTATGAGCGCGGGGTGAAAATCATCGGCGCCACGGCGCACTATGTAAATGACAATCTGGATGAAGGCCCGATCATCATGCAGGACGTAATCCATGTTGATCACTCCTATTCCGCCGAAGATATGATGCGCGCCGGTCGCGACGTAGAAAAAAACGTACTCAGCCGCGCGCTGTATCACGTCTTGGCGCAGCGGGTATTTGTCTACGGCAACCGCACCGTTATTCTGTAGCCGTTCATTCGCCATCTCCTGCCGTGCTGCCGAGGGCAGGAGATGGCGCAAAAATGGCGCACTCTGTTCACAGATGCAGCGCCAAGAATAAAAAAACGGCAAACAATTCATTTTCTGCATTTCAATGCTTTACACCGGCGCTTCATTTGATATGATGCGCCCCGCTTACCGAGACAGCGCTTACGCAGCCGAGGTAGCACGGGAAGCCGGTCAGCTTCCTGGTAGTTTAAAATTCGTAAAATCCACGAATTTCGTGGTGGGGTTCCCGAGCGGCCAAAGGGAGCAGACTGTAAATCTGCCGTCACAGACTTCGAAGGTTCGAATCCTTCCCCCACCACCATTCTTAATCTGAGCAATCAGGTTAACCCAAACGGAAAAATCCCTATGGATACCGTACGGGGAAGGTGAGAACCTTCGACAAGGTTCGAGTTGAGCGCAGCGAAACAACGCGCTTCAGCGCGACCCGAAGGGTGAGGAGCGAAGCGACGAATAATCCTTCCCCCACCACCATTCTTAATCTGAGCAATCAGGTTAAGCCGCACGGAAAAATCCCTATGGATACCGTACGGAAAAGGTTCGAATTAGTAGGGTTTAATTTGCCTTACGTCTACAATTTGTAAATCCATGCATACCATGGTGGGGTTCCCGAGCGGCCAAAGGGAGCAGACTGTAAATCTGCCGTCACAGACTTCGAAGGTTCGAATCCTTCCCCCACCACCATCTCTTCAAAGCTTCCCAAACGCACCAACATCTCAAAAGCCATATAATTCTCCGCACCGGGGAAGGATGAGAAGCTTCGACAAGGTTCGAGTTGAGCGTAGCGAAACAACGCGCTTCAGCGCGGCCCGAAGGGTGAGGAGCGCAGCGACGAATAATCCTTCCCCCACCACCATCTCTGCAAAAGTCCCAACACGTTCCAACGTCTCAAAAGCCACATAATTCTCCGCACAGGGGAAGGATGAGAAGCTTCGACAAGGTTCGGTTGAGCGTAGCGAAACAACGCGCTTCAGCGCGGCCCGAAGGGTGAGGAGCGCAGCGACGAATAATCCTTCCCCCACCACCATCCCCTCTGACCAATTACGCGACAAACATAGCGAAATACACGATTCCAACCCATTTTCAGCGCTCAAACTTGAACTCCCTGGCACAATTAGCTATACCACATGCTTCTTTTACGCAGTAATGAAAGGATAAGTGCATGCGTCATAATATTTGCGTTTTTTGCGGCGCCAGCGAAGGCGTTAACCCCGATTATGCCGACCACGCCCGCACGCTCGGGCATGCGTTAGCCACTCAGGGGCGGCGTTTAATCTACGGCGGCGGCAAAAAAGGCTTGATGGGCATTGTCGCAGATGCGGTACTGGAAGCCGGCGGCGAAGTGATTGGCATTATCCCCGAGCGCCTGGTCGAAGCAGAAACCGCGCACCGCGGCCTGACCAAACTGGAGGTGGTGCCCGATATGCACACCCGCAAAGCGCGCATGGCCGCACAGGCGGATGCGTTTATCGCCCTGCCGGGCGGTATCGGCACGCTGGAAGAGCTGTTTGAAATCTGGACCTGGGGCCAAATCGGCTACCACAACAAACCGGTCGGGCTGCTGGACGTCAACGGCTTCTACCGCCCTCTAAATCACTTCCTGCAGCACGTCGCCGATCAGGGCTTTATGCGCCATGACTATCTCGACACCCTGCATACCAGTGACTCAGCGTCGGTATTACTGCAGCAGTTCGACGACTACCAGCCGAAAAATTACGACCGCTGGGCCAAATAATCGCTGATGGCCAGCGGCAACCGTCGCTGGCTTACGTTACATTTAGCGCCAAACTCTGCTACTATCACAACACATTTTTCTCGTGAAAACGGCACCGCTCATGAAGTTTGTCTCTTTTAATATCAATGGACTGCGCGCGCGTCCCCACCAGTTGGCCGCAATTATCGAACAGCACCAGCCCGACGTGATCGGCCTGCAGGAAACCAAAGTTCATGACGACATGTTTCCGCTGGAAGAAGTCAGCAAGCACGGCTATCACGTGTTCTACCACGGCCAGAAAGGCCACTACGGCGTAGCGCTGCTGACCAAAGAAGCGCCCATTGCCGTACGTCGTGGTTTTCCGACCGATGAAGAAGATGCGCAGCGGCGCATTATCATGGCCGACCTGGCCACGCCTCAGGGCACCTTGACGGTAATTAACGGCTATTTCCCGCAGGGCGAAAGTCGCGACCATCCGGTGAAGTTCCCGGCCAAAACCCGTTTCTATCAGGATCTGCAGGACTACCTTGAGCAGCAACTGTCGGTAGAAAATCCAGTGCTTATTATGGGCGATATGAATATCAGCCCGACCGATTATGACATCGGCATCGGTGATGAAAACCGCAAACGCTGGCTGCGCACCGGCAAGTGCTCCTTCCTGCCGGAAGAGCGCGAGTGGATGGCGCGCCTGTTGAACTGGGGTCTGGTTGATACCTACCGCCACGCCAACCCGGAACGTAATGACGAATTTTCCTGGTTCGACTATCGCTCCAAAGGGTTCGATGACAACCGCGGCCTGCGCATCGACCTGCTGTTGGCCAGCACGCCGCTGGCGGCACAGTGCGTCGCAACCGGCATTGATTACCAGATTCGCGGTATGGAAAAACCGTCCGACCACGCGCCCGTCTGGGCCGAGTTCTCGCTGTAATTATCTCGCCCGGCCGCCGTGCCGGGGCTTTATTCAGATAAAAGTATGAAAACCATTGATGTAGTTGCGGCCATTATTGCGCGCGACGGTAAAATTCTGTTGGCGCAGCGCGATGCGCAAAGCGACCAGGCCGGCCGGTGGGAGTTTCCCGGCGGCAAGGTGGAGAGCGGCGAGAGCCAGCCGCAGGCGCTAGCCCGTGAGCTGGCGGAAGAACTGGGTATTGAAGCGGCGATCGGCAGTTACGTCGCCAGCAATAGCTGGCAAACGGGCGAACGCCTTATTCGCCTGCACGCCTGGCGGGTGATACGTTCCGCGGTGAGTTGCAACAGCGCTGCCACTCGGCGTTGGTATGGGTCGAACCGCAGCAGGCTGGCGCCTACCCGCTGGCGCCGGCGGATATCCCGCTGCTGGCCGACTACCTGCGCGACATAACGCCCCGGCGCACGTGACACGGTCACCTATTCACGCGCACCCAGATGAGCGGCTGGGTGCCGACCCGCGTTTTATCACTCTGACACTGCAGTAGCTCGCCCTCAACCTTCAGCAGCGCCCCTTCCGAGTAGTTCTTGTCCTGATACACGCAGCAGCGCGAGCATGGCGCCGGCGCCGACGTACTCTTTGCCGAGCCCCAGATCTCCGGCGTCACCGGCACCAGCACGTCTACGTCGCCGCGGTGTGCGCCGGCCATGGCCGAAAACAGCAGGCCAACGGCGGCCATTGCCAGCGATATCCGCTGATTCATGCGTTTTTCTCCCGCGCCTTGGTAGCGCTCTTTTTACGTTTTTTACCGCCGGCGTTGGCCGGCGGCGGCAACCCGCGAAACGCCATGCTGGCACGGCTCTGTTTAGCCTGATAAATCAGCTCCTGCAGCGTTCCCACCAGCGGCTGCATAAAATCCTGGTAACGGCAGGATTTCTCACTAATCTGCGTCAGGGTCGCCTCCCAGTGCGCGGTCATATCCGGCCGCGCCGCCAGCTCCGGCAGGGAGTGAATCAACGCCCGTCCGGTTTCCGTCGAATGGATATAACGCCCCTTTTTGTACAGAAACGAACGCTTGAACAGCAGCTCAATAATGCCGGCACGCGTAGCTTCAGTACCTAAACCATCGGTCGCCCGCAGGATTTTCTTTAGCGCTTTATCCTGCACAAAGCGTGCAATACCGGTCATCGCCGACAGCAGGCTGGCGTCGGTAAAGGGACGCGGGGGCTGAGTCTGCCGCTCCACCACTTCGCCACGCTCGCACAACAGCTCATCGCCCTTGGCCACCACCGGCAGCGGCGCCCCCTCGTTCTCCTCATCCCGCTCTTTACTGCCCAGCAGGGTGCGCCAACCGGCCTCGGCCAGGAAGCGCGCCTTGGCAACGAACTTGCCGCCGGCAATATCCAGTTCGATCACGCATTTGCGGAACACCGCGTCCGGACAGAACTGCAGCAGGTACTGCCGCGCCACCAGCCCGTACACCTTCAGCTCATCAGGGCTGAGATTGGCTTTACTGGCGCGCGCAGTCGGGATAATCGCGTGGTGCGCATCGACCTTTTTATCATCCCAGCAGCGGTTGCGGCGTTCGCTGTCGACCACCTCCTGCGGATAGAGATCCGGCTGGTGAACGCTGATGGCGTTCAGCACCGCATGGCGGCCGGCAAAATGCTCTTCCGGCAGATAGCGGCAGTCGGAACGGGGATAGGTAATCAGTTTGTGGGTCTCATACAAACGCTGGCAGATATCCAGCACCTGCTGGGCGCTGAGGCCGAAGCGCTTCGCCGCCTCGATCTGCAGGGTGGAAAGCGAAAACGGCAGCGGTGCGGTATCAGACTCACGCTTATCATTATAAGCGGTGACCAGCGCCGGCTGCCCTTCAATGCGTTTCACCACGTGCTCGGCCAGCGGGCGGTGCAGTAAACGCCCTTCTTCGTCCTGGTACGGCTCACAGGATTCGCTCGGCTGCCACAGGGCGACAAAGCGCTCCTCCTGCGGCGTCACGATATGCGCTTTTACGTCGAAGAAATCTTTCGGTACGAAGTTTTCAATATCTTCATCACGACGCACTACCAGCCCCAGTACCGGCGTTTGCACCCGCCCGACCGACAGAACGCCGTCGTAGCCGGCGTTGCGCCCCAGCAGCGTATAGGCACGGGTCATATTGATACCGTACAGCCAGTCGGCACGCGAGCGCGCCAACGCCGACACGCACAGCGGGATAAAGTCCCGGTTATCGCGCAAACGCTCTACCGCACGCTCAACCGCCTGCGGGTTCAAATCGTTAATCAGGCAGCGCGCACCGCCTGACGCTTTTCCGGCGTCAGCGCCAGATAATCCAACACCTCATCCACCAGCAGTTGCCCTTCGCGATCCGGGTCACCGGCGTGCACCACTTCATCCGCCTCCTGCAGCAGCTTTTTAATCGCGTTCAGCTGTTTGCTGACCGACGGACGCGGCTGCAGCTGCCATTTTTCAGGGATGATCGGTAAATCCGCCAGCGACCAGCGCGCAAAGCGGCTGTCGTAGGCGTCCGGCTGCGCCTGCTCCAGCAGGTGGCCGACGCACCAGGTGACCACATCACTCTTGCCGCAGGCGATAAAGCCATCGCCGCGGCGGTGGGGTTTGGGTAACACATCAGCAATGGCGCGCGCCAAACTCGGTTTTTCGGCTATAAACAGTCGCATTATTCACCGTTTTTCTGGCTATACGTCATCAGGAATTCTCTTACTTCAGCATAGTTGCCACGGAACACAATCCGCTGGGCTTTCTTTTCCAACTGGAAACGGTACATCGGGTCGTAATAGTACTGCAGCAGCGGCACCAGCCACTCCTGGTGGGCGTTACTGCTGCCGCTGGCGTGCTGGAACTGCAGCGCCCACTCCAGCCGCTGGGTCAGCAGCTGGTAGCGCTCCATACCCAAACGACGCCGGATAGCGAACAACCCATGGTGGAGGTATTCGCCGTAGCGCTGCCAGCCGTCCTGCTCGCCGTAGGCGCGGGTAAACGCCTGGTGCATATCGTCAATATATTCCGCCTGCAGGCGCGCCAGACGCACCTCGAACGGGTCATCAATCACCGCGACCGGCGCCTGCTGCATACGGTTGAACACCGGCAGCGGCACGCTATTGGCGCCAATCAGGCGGCTTTCATCCTCCAGCACCCACTGACGGCAGCCACCATGCTGTTTTTTCAGCAATAACACAGCCAGACGATTCTCAAAATCGATCTGCGCGCTCTGCCCGGCCAGCGTACGGCCAAACGACGAACCACGGTGACGCGCCAGCCCTTCCAGATCGATGCCGTTCGACAGCTCGTTCACCATCAGGGTTTTACCGCAGCCGGTATTGCCGCCGACGATCACCATCGGCAGCTCGGCGCTGTATTCGAGGATATTCAGCAGATAGTGGCGTAACGCCTTATAGCCGCCGACGATCCGCGGATAGTCAACGCCCGCCTCGCGCAGCCACTGCTGCACCAGCTGTGAGCGCAACCCGCCGCGGAAGCAATAGATATAACCCGCCGGCCGTTCGGCGCAGGCGGCTAGCCAGGCTTCGGTGCGCGCCTGGCGGACCTTGCCGTTCACCAGGCTGTGGCCCAGCGCGATCGCCTGCTGCTGGCCATGCTGCTTGTAACAGGTGCCCACCGCCTGCCGTTCCCGATCGTCCATCAGCGGCAGGTTTACCGCCTGCGGAAAGGCGCCGGCGTTGAACTCGATCGGCGCGCGGACGTCAATCAGCGGCACATCCTGCAGGAAAATCTGGCGGTAGTCGTTGCTGTCCGCCCTGTGTTGCACCGTCACCGCTACTGGACCTCGATCATCGGCTTGCCGGCTACCGCGCCGTGCAGTTCGCCGATGGCCTCCAGCTGCAGGCCGTGGCGCGCAGCGATCGCCTGCACCTGCGCTTCGCCCTCCGGCATCACCGCCAGCAGCAGCCCGCCCGACGTTTGCGGATCGCACAATAGCTGACGCTGTACGTCGCTCATCGGCCCAATCAGGTGGCCGTAGCTGTCAAAGTTGCGGCCGGTGCCGCCCGGCACGCAGCCCTCGGCGATATAGCGTTCAACCTCCGGCAGCTTCGGCACCCGGTCGAACCAGAGCGTCGCCTGCAGGCCGGATCCCTGACACATTTCGCTCAGGTGGCCCAGCAGCCCAAAGCCGGTCACGTCGGTCATGGCGCTCACTCCGTCAACCTCGGCAAACTCCGCGCCCGGCAGGTTCAGCCGGCACATCACCTCGGTCGCCAGCCCGGCGTGTTCCGGCCGCAGCTGGCTTTTCTTCTCGGCGGTGGTCAGCACGCCGATGCCCAGCGGCTTGGTCAGAAACAGTTTGGCGCCGGCCTGCGCGGCGCTGTTCTTCTTCACCCGCTCGGTGCTGACGATACCGGTCACCGCCAGGCCGAAAATCGGCTCCGGCGCATCGATGGAGTGGCCGCCGGCCAGCGCAATCCCCGCCTGCTGGCAGGCGTAACGTCCGCCGTCGATCACCTGCTGCGCCACTTCCGGCGGCAGTTTGGCGACCGGCCAGCCAAGAATGGCGATCGCCATGATCGGCTTGCCGCCCATCGCATACACGTCGCTGATGGCGTTAGCCGCGGCGATACGGCCGAAGTCGAACGGATCGTCGACGATCGGCATAAAGAAATCGGTAGTGCTGATCACGCCGGTGCCATTGCCGATATCGTAGACCGCCGCGTCATCGCGGGTTTCATTACCCACCAGCAAACGCGGGTCGACGAATTTGACCTGTTCGCTGTGCAGGATGGTTTCGAGTACTTGCGGGGAAATCTTGCAGCCGCAGCCAGCACCGTGGCTGTACTGGGTCAGGCGGATGGTTGGCGATGTCATAGTCCACTTCCTTCGGTTAACGGCCTTCAAGATAGCATATTTGCCGCGATGCCAGCCCGATGCGTCACCCGGCTGAAGGCGCACTGATATGCCACCTGGGTACAACTTCAATCAATTGGAATACAGGGTAGCGCTTGCCGGAGGGATTGATAAGAGCAAGCCGACGATAATGCGTCGACCTGCTCATAAACAGTACAAAATTACGGGATATTGCGCGTTTTTTGCGTCTTGCCCGGAAAAATCAGAAGTAGCTGACAAACGGCGCGCTGTCCGGCGCGACAACTTTGGTGGCCGCCTTCAGCTGCGGTGTGCCCAGATACAGGAAACCGACGATTTCGTCCTGTTCCCGGCAGCCGAACGCCTCGCGCACCTGCGCATGCGCGGTCCAGGCGCCGGTACGCCAGATACCGTTAAACCCCTGCGCCAGCGCGGCCATCTGCATCGCCTGCACCGCGCAGCCGGCGGACACCACCTGTTCCCAGTGCGGCACCTTGGGGCTGTCGCTGCAGTGGGCGATCACGGTAATAATCAGCGGCGCGCGGAACGGCGCCTGCCGGGCCTTGTCGATGGCCGCATCGTCCAGCCCGTCCTGCCGTGCGGCGGACTGCAACAGCTGGCTGAAGCGCTCAAGCCCCTGCTCTTCAATCAATACGAAGCGCCACGGCTGCAGCGCGCCGTGGTCGGGGGCGCGCAATCCGGCATTGATAATGTTCTGCCGCACTTCGCCTTCAGGCGCCGGGCCGCCAAACGCGCAGCCGAACGGCGATTCAACAATAGATCCAGCGCATCCATCACAAACTCCTGATAACAATTTTCATTTTCATCACGGTAGCATAGCTCAACGGCAAGTTACAGCGTTGACAATAACGGCAGCCGACGGTGATTTAAAGCTGACATTTGGCTGGCCGCTCATTAGGATAACGGAACATCCTCAGCCCATGTTTGGAGAAAACATGCATACATTGTGGCGTATCATTGCCGGAACGTTCAGGTGGACATGGCGTCTGCTGAATTTTGTCAGAGAATTTATCCTCAATCTGTTTTTAATCGTGCTGATTTTGATCGGCGTCGGCATCTATTTTGCCTTCCAGAGCAGCCCGCCGACGGAAACCACCCACGGCGCCCTGCTGGTTAACCTGAGCGGCGTGGTGGTCGATCAGCCCAGCATGAAAAACCGTCTGCTGCAGCGCAGCCGCGAATTCCTCGGCGCCTCCGCCAGCGAACTGCAGGAAAACTCGCTGTTCGATCTGGTCGACAGCATCCGCAAGGCCAAGGATGACAAGAACATTACCGGGCTGGTCTTGCAGCTGAATGATTTCGCCGGCGCCGACCAGCCGTCGCTGCAGTATATCGGCAAGGCGCTGCGCGAATTCCGCGACGGCGGTAAACCCATCTACGCCATTGGCGACAGCTACAACCAGACGCAGTACTACCTGGCCAGCTACGCCAACAAGATCTACCTGTCGCCGCAGGGCAACGTCGACCTGCACGGCTTCGCCACCAATAATCTGTATTATAAAACCCTGCTCGACAAGCTGAAGGTCAGCACCAACATCTTCCGCGTCGGCACCTACAAGTCGGCGGTCGAGCCGCTGCTGCGCGACGATATGTCGCCGGCCGCGCGCGAGGCGGACAGCCGCTGGATAGGCAACCTGTGGCAGAACTACCTGGACACCGTGGCGGCCAACCGCCAAATCACGCCGCAGCAGCTGTTCCCCGGCGCCGCCGGCGTGCTCAGCGGTCTGCAGGCCGCCCAGGGCGATACCGCCAAATACGCGCTCGACAACAAGCTGGTGGATGAGCTGGCGTCACGCACCGTCATGGAGAATCAGCTGGTCAAGGCCTTCGGCTGGAACAAACAGACCAACGACTTCAACGCCATCAGCATTTATGACTACCAGCCTGCGCCAACGCCGGAACAGGGAGGCCAGATCGCCGTGGTCTTCGCCAGCGGCGCCATCATGGACGGCCAGCAGACGCCGGGCACGGTCGGCGGCGACACCACCGCGGCGGAGCTGCGTCAGGCGCGCCTGGATCCGAAGGTTAAAGCCATCGTGCTGCGGGTGAACAGCCCGGGCGGCAGCGTCAGCGCTTCCGAAGTGATCCGCTCTGAACTGGCGGCCGCACGCGCCGCCGGCAAGCCGGTGGTGGTATCAATGGGCGGCATGGCGGCCTCCGGCGGTTACTGGATCTCTACGCCGGCGAACTACATTATCGCCAGCCCGAGCACCCTGACCGGTTCTATCGGCATCTTCGGCGTGATCAATACCTATCAGGACACGCTGGGCAGCATCGGCGTGCACACCGACGGCGTGGCGACCTCGCCGCTGGCCGATCTGGCGGTGACCAAGGCGCTGCCGCCGGAGTTTGCGCAGATGATGCAGCTCAACATCGAGAACGGCTACAAGCGCTTTATCGGCCTGGTGGCGGACTCGCGCAAAATGACGCCGGAACAGGTGGATAAAATCGCGCAGGGCCACGTCTGGACCGGCAGCGACGCCAAAACCAACGGGCTGGTCGATCAGCTGGGCGACTTCGATGACGCGGTGAAAAAAGCCGCCGAACTGGCCAAGCTGAAGCAGTGGCAGCTGAACTGGTTCGTCGACTCGCCGAGCATGGCGGACATGGTGCTCAGCCAGTTTGGCGTCTCCATCCACGCCATGCTGCCGGCCGCCATTCAGTCGATGCTGCCGGCGCCGCTGGCCTCGGTGGCAATGGCGATGAAAGAGCAGCCGGGTCTGTTTAATAATATGAACGATCCGCAGAACCGCTACGCCATTTGTCTGACCTGCGGCGAGGTCCGTTAAACAATTAATCTTCAGCCCGGCGCACGCCGGGCTTTTTTTCTGGAATTATCGTCCTATAATTCAGCCCATCTTATTACTTACCGACTTACCGACTCCCTGCCATGCAAAAAAAATCCATTTACGTCGCCTACACCGGCGGCACCATCGGTATGCAGCGTTCCGAACAGGGCTATATTCCGGCTTCCGGCCATTTACAGCGCCAGCTGGCGCTGATGCCTGAATTCCATCGCCCGGAGATGCCTGACTTCACCATTCACGAATATGCGCCGCTGATCGACTCCTCCGATATGACGCCGGAAGACTGGCAGCATATCGCCGACGATATCAAAGACAACTATCACCGCTACGACGGCTTTGTGATCCTGCATGGCACCGACACCATGGCGTTCACCGCTTCCGCGCTCTCCTTTATGCTGGAGAACCTGGATAAGCCGGTAATCGTGACAGGGTCACAAATCCCGCTGGCGGAACTGCGCTCCGACGGGCAAACCAACCTGCTGAACGCGCTGTACCTGGCCGCCAACCACCCGGTGAATGAGGTCAGCCTGTTCTTCAACAACAAGCTGTTCCGCGGCAACCGCACCACCAAGGCGCATGCCGACGGCTTTGACGCCTTCGCCTCGCCCAACCTGCCGCCGCTGCTGGAAGCCGGCATCCATATCCGCCGCCAGGGCGGTATCCCTTCACCGGCCTGCCGCGGCGAACTGAAGGTGCACAATATTACGCCGCAGCCGATCGGCGTAGTGACGATTTACCCCGGCATCTCCGGCGCGGTGGTGCGCAACTTCCTGCTGCAGCCGGTCAAGGCGCTGATTCTGCGCTCTTACGGCGTCGGCAACGCCCCGCAAAAGGCTGAACTGGTGGATGAGCTGCGCGCCGCGTCCGAACGCGGTATCGTGGTGGTCAACCTCACCCAGTGCATGTCCGGCCGGGTAAATATGGGCGGCTACGCCACCGGCAATGCGCTGGCGCACGCCGGCGTCATCAGCGGTTTTGATATGACCGTTGAGGCGGCCCTGACGAAACTGCACTATCTGCTGAGCCTGCCGCTGACGCCGGAAGAAATCCGCCTGCAGATGCAGCAGGACTTACGCGGCGAGTTGACGACCGCAGGCTGATACGCCGGGAGAAACGATGAACAGCGCCCTGTTATTGATCGATCTGCAAAACGACTTCTGCCCCGGCGGCGCGCTGGCGGTCGCGGACGGCGACGCCGTCATCGCGGTGGCTAACCAGGCGATTGCCGCCTGCCGTGACCGCGGCGACTGGACGATCGCCAGCCAGGACTGGCACCCGGCGCAGCATCGCAGTTTTGCCGTAAATTCATCAGGGCGGATCGGGGAACTGGGCGAACTGGAGGGACTGCCGCAGGTCTGGTGGCCGGTGCACTGCGTGCAGGAAAGCGCCGGCGCCGAGTTTCATCCGCGCCTGCAGCAGCGGCAAATCGATGCGGTATTTCGTAAAGGACAGGATCCGGCCATCGACAGCTACAGCGCGTTTTTTGATAACGGCCACCGGGCAAAAACCGCGCTGGATGACTGGCTGCGGGAGCGCAACGTCAGCGCATTGACCATCATGGGGCTGGCGACCGATTACTGCGTGAAGTTCAGCGTGCTGGATGCCCTGCAGCTGGGTTATGCCGTTCAGGTGATTACCGATGGCTGCCGCGGCGTCAATCTGCAGCCCGGCGACAGCGAACATGCGCTCCAGGCGATGCAGCAGGCCGGCGCGCAATTAGTGACCTTGTCACAATTTCTGCAACGCTAAACGAACGGCGGGCGACCTGACGTCGCCCGCTTTCATTCCGCGCCCTGCCCGCCGCTTACTGCGGCTTCAGCTTAATCAGCGGCTCTGCGGCAAACTGCTGCTTCAACTCTTGCTTGCTCTTCATCACGATCTGGCCGTCGGTGCCGATGCTCATATGCTGCGGATCGTGGTTATGCATCGCCTGCCACAGCATTACCGCCTGCAGGCTGTTTTCTTTCTGTTCCGGCGTCAGCGCCACGCCGTCCGGCCATTTACCCAACTCCACCGCCTGCGCCAGGCGCTGGTAGATCTCCGGCGTCATCGCCGCAACCAAATCCTTCACGTCCATCAGGGCCGTCCTTCACTCATATTCCTACTGCCGTTGAATAATAGCTGAATCGATTTTTCTGACAAAATTCGCTCAGCCAGCCGTCTTCTCGCCGTTGGCCGCGTCGGTAAAGCTCAGCGAAGCGGAGTTAACGCAATAACGCTCGCCGGTCGGCTGCGGGCCGTCAGGGAACACGTGGCCCAGGTGCGCGTCGCAGTTGCCGCAGCGAATCTCAACCCGCTGCATATTATGCGAATTATCATCAAGATAGCGGATGGCGTCGTCAGAGACCGGCTCATAGAAGCTGGGCCAGCCGCAGCCGGAGTCATACTTGCTTTCGGAATAAAACAGCGGTGCGTTACAGCACAGGCAGTGGTAGAGACCATCGCGTTTGTTCTGCAGCAATTTGCCGGAATACGGCGCTTCCGTACCGCGTTCCTGGGTCACATAACGTTGTATTTCATTCAGTTCCGTGACCGGGGTGTGGGGGGCGTTCTCTTTGCTCATAGATGCGATTCCCAAAATATGGATAATGTCAACGAAAACAATGATTAATGATAACAAAAAATTAACAGCACTGCAGACCTTTTTAGCCTAAACTGTAGCGCATAAAGTCCACGCCGGGGCGTTATGTGATAAGGATCACATATCTGACCCGAGCGCTCTTTAAACTTGGCGGTTTGCCCCCATTTGCCCAATGAGGCCGAACGCAAACGGAATGTACAATAAGCGTGCAAACTCAGCTCTCCGCTTTGACTTGCCGCAAGAATTGACACGATTCCGCTTGACGCTGGGTAAGGTTTTTGTAATTTTACAACCAACCTTTTATTCACTAACAAATAGCTGGTGGAATATATGACTATCAAAGTAGGTATCAACGGTTTTGGCCGTATCGGTCGCATTGTTTTCCGTGCTGCTCAGGAACGTTCTGACATCGAAATCGTTGCAATCAACGATCTGTTGGACGCAGAGTACATGGCTTACATGCTGAAGTATGACTCTACCCACGGCCGTTTCAACGGCACGGTAGAAGTTAAAGACGGCCACCTGGTTGTTAACGGCAAAACCATCCGTGTTACCGCAGAGAAAGACCCGGCTAACCTGAAGTGGAACGAAGTGGGTGTTGACGTTGTTGCTGAAGCAACCGGTATCTTCCTGACCGACGAAACCGCACGTAAACACATCACCGCAGGCGCCAAGAAAGTTGTGCTGACCGGCCCTTCCAAAGATGCGACCCCAATGTTCGTACGTGGCGCCAACTTTGAAAAATACGCTGGCCAGGACATCGTTTCCAACGCATCTTGCACCACTAACTGCCTGGCTCCGCTGGCTAAAGTCATCAACGACAAGTTCGGCATCGTTGAAGGCCTGATGACCACCGTTCACGCTACCACTGCAACGCAGAAAACCGTTGATGGCCCGTCTCACAAAGACTGGCGCGGCGGCCGCGGCGCATCCCAGAACATCATCCCTTCTTCTACCGGCGCAGCAAAAGCGGTAGGCGTTGTTCTGCCAGAGCTGAAAGGCAAACTGACCGGTATGGCATTCCGCGTTCCAACGCCAAACGTGTCTGTGGTTGACCTGACCGTACGTCTGGAAAAATCCGCGACTTACGAAGACATCAAGAAAGCCATCAAAGAAGCCGCTGAAGGCGAGCTGAAAGGCGTTCTGGGCTACACCGAAGACGACGTGGTTTCTACCGACTTCAACGGTGAAGTACTGACTTCCGTGTTCGATGCCAAAGCGGGTATCGCACTGAACGACAACTTTGTGAAACTGGTTTCCTGGTACGACAACGAAACCGGCTACTCCAACAAAGTACTGGATCTGATCGCTCACATCTCCAAATAATGGCGTGATGTACAGCTGATTGATGAGGGCGACATTCATGTCGCCCTTTTTTATTGGTTTTCTCCCCTGCTCAGCGAGAGCAAATGGCGATCGATAAGGTGACACGATGAACGAAAAAGTTTTCACCCTGCCCATCAGCAAGCAGATCTCCCCGTATATCAGCCAGCGGCAGCTGGACGAACTGAGCGTGGTGGTGGTGTCTCACCCCAAAGTCCGCGCGGCGGTGACGCTGCAGGGCGCGCATTTAATCAGCTGGCAGCCGAGCGGCGAACGGCCCGTCATCTGGCTGAGCGATAACACCCCGTTTAAAACCGGCAGCGCCATCCGCGGCGGCGTCCCCATCTGCTGGCCATGGTTCGGCCCGGCCGGCAAACCGTCGCACGGCTTTGCACGTAACCAACCCTGGCGGCTGACCGCCCACGACGAAGACCAGGACGGCGTTATCCTCACCTTTACGCTGCAGGATAACGAACAGACCCGCAAGCTGTGGCCGCACGCTTTCATGCTGATCGCCCGCTTCAAACTCGGGGAAAGTTGTGAGATCGAGCTGGAATCACACGGCGACTATCAGGCCACCGCGGCGCTGCACAGCTATTTCCAAATCGGCGATATCGCCAGGGTCAGCGTTGCCGGGCTCGGGGAGACGTATCTGGATAAAGTGGCCAACGGCGCCGAGGCCCGCCAGAGCGGCGAGGTGACCTTCAGCGGCCAGACCGACCGCATTTACACCCAGCCGGCGGCCTGCAGCCTGATCAAGGATCCGGCGCTGCAGCGCACGATTGAAGTGCAGCACCACCATATGAGCGATGTGATCGCCTGGAACCCGGGGGCGGAGCTATCCTGCAGCATGGCGGATATGGCCAACGACGGCTACAAGACCATGGTGTGCGTTGAAACCGGGCGCCTCAGCAAGCCGCTGCTGGCGCAGGGCGAACAGCCGGCCCGTCTGGCGGTCACCTTCCGCTGCCGCAAAGGCGCCTGAGCCGCCCGGACGGCAGATAAGCAAAAGGGGCGCACGCGCCCCTTTTCTCTTGGCGTACAGCCGCCGTCAGAAGGTGTAAGTAACACCGCTCCACAGCATGCCGTCGTACGAGGTGTCCACCATCGGGCTGTCTTTGACTTCATCAGACAGGCGCACGTAGCGGCCCATAAAGAAGGCGTTCCAGCTCTTGTTGATCTGGTAGTTCGCCGTCAGCTCCAGGTATGGCGCCCAGCTGTCGCTCGGCTTGTAGCTGTTCAGGCCGCTGCGACGCGATTCATTGTCGCTCACGCCGTAGTAGTATTTATTCTGGTTTTTGCTGCTCCAGGTCACGCCGACGCCCGGCGCCAGGCTCCAGTCGCCCAGCTGGAACTTGTACAGATAGGCCAGATCGCCGACCAGTCCGTTGCTGTTATCCAGCGTATCGCCGCTGAAGGCCGCACGCAGCGTGCCCCATTCGGCGTTGTGCGAATAAGCCATCCCGGCCATCAGCGTGCCGCGGCGCTTATCCAGGCGCTTCATGCGATCGTCGTCGCTGTCGCCCGGTCTGAAGTGCAGCGGTGAATAGTACGCCATCACGCTGAGCTTATTGACCTGATCGTTCCACAGGTAGTAGCCGGCGGTCAGCGTATGGAAGTAAAAATCCTCGCTGTCATAGTTGATCACCGGCACCGGATACAGGCGGGTGTTGTTGCCCTTGTAAGGGTCCGGCGTCAGCAGCGCCGATGCCCCCAGCGACCAGGTTCCAGCCTGAGCGCCCTGCGCGCACAGCAGCGCGCCGGCGATTGCCAACGTTTTGAATTTGAAAATTTTCACCCGTTCGATTCCCCTTCGTTGTTCTTGTATAAACACGTTACGCCGCCGGCTTGGCAACGCGCGTCCCGATGCAAACTCCGCTGACGCCGCCCGAGACGCGGCATTGTCATACCATTATCCGATCGGCGTCGTCAAAATAGCGCCATATTCTAGGTGAAATTTTAGTGACGCGCTTTATCTTTACATGTTAAATCGCACCGGATCGGCCACATTAATGCCGAAATATGTATAAAGCATGTCAGAAACATGACGTTTCCCCCCTCAGGCCGCAGCCAATAAGGCTCTCCTTTTTCCCTGAAATAACTGAGTCATTGATATGACTTAAAAAAAGCTTTTTCGCTGACAGGAAATTTTCCGCTATGCCAACTAAGCTTAAATCAGAAGCTGAAATTACCCTGAGCCCAGTGGCAATACAGCGCAACTCGCGATAATAAGCGCAACAGGTTGGCAGACGGGTTGCTGTACTCAGGTTTTAACTTCTTCTTTCGGGGGCCGGAATAGGTACTCAATGTTATTGAGTTGCGGCGCTACGGCCGCAGTCTCAATCCCAACGGGTCTATCACCCGCTCCCTTTAACCTGTGCTAATAACGAAAGGACGGGCATCGCCATGAACATATTTGACCACTATCGCCAGCGCTATGAAGCTGCCAAGGACGAAGAGTTCACACTGCAGGAATTTCTTACCATTTGCCGGGAAGATCGCAGTGCCTACGCCAATGCCGCAGAACGACTGCTAATGGCTATCGGTGAACCGGTCATGGTCGACACCGCGCTTGAATCCCGCATGTCGCGCCTGTTCTCCAACCGCGTGATCGCGCGCTATCCGGCCTTTGAAGAGTTCTACGGCATGGAGGAGGCTATCGAACAGATCGTCTCTTACCTGAAACACGCCGCACAGGGCCTGGAAGAGAAAAAACAGATCCTGTATTTGCTGGGGCCGGTCGGCGGCGGTAAGTCCTCGCTGGCCGAACGGCTGAAAGCGCTGATGCAGCTGGTGCCTATCTACACGTTAAGCGCCAACGGCGAGCGCAGCCCGGTGAACGACCATCCGCTGTGCCTGTTCAATCCGCAGGAAGACGCCGGCATTCTGGAAAAAGAGTACAACATTCCGCGCCGCTACCTCGGCACCATTATGTCGCCATGGGCGGCGAAACGCCTCCATGAGTTTGGCGGCGACATCACCAAATTCAAGGTGGTGAAAGTACGTCCGTCGATTCTCGAACAGATCGCTATCGCCAAAACCGAACCCGGCGATGAAAACAACCAGGACATATCGGCCCTGGTCGGTAAGGTGGATATCCGCAAACTGGAAAACCACGCGCAGAACGATCCTGACGCCTACGGCTATTCCGGCGCCCTGTGCCGCGCCAACCAGGGGCTGATGGAATTTGTCGAAATGTTTAAGGCGCCGATTAAGGTGCTGCACCCGCTGCTGACCGCCACGCAGGAAGGCAACTATAACGGTACCGAAGGCATCTCCGCCCTGCCGTTCAACGGCATTATTCTGGCCCACTCCAACGAATCGGAATGGGGTGACGTTCCGCAACAACAAAAACAACGAAGCCTTCCTGGACCGCGTATATATCGTTAAGGTGCCGTACTGCCTGCGGGTGTCGGAAGAGATCAAAATCTACGACAAACTGCTGGACCACAGCGAGCTGACCCACGCGCCATGCTCGCCGGGCACGCTGGAAACGCTGGCGCGCTTTACCGTGCTGTCGCGGCTGAAAGAGCCGGAAAACTCCAGCCTCTACTCGAAAATGCGCGTTTACGACGGTGAAAGCCTGAAAGATACCGATCCGAAGGCCAAGTCGTATCAGGAATACCGCGACTATGCCGGCGTGGACGAAGGGATGAACGGCCTGTCGACCCGCTTTGCCTTCAAGATTTTGTCGCGCGTGTTCAACTTCGATCATACCGAAGTGGCGGCCAACCCGGTGCACCTGTTCTACGTGCTGGAACAGCAGATTGAACGCGAACAGTTCCCGCAGGATCTGGCGGAAAAATATCTGGAGCACCTGAAAGGCTACCTGATCCCGAAATACGCCGAGTTTATCGGCAAAGAGATCCAGACCGCCTATCTGGAGTCCTACTCCGAGTACGGCCAGAATATTTTCGACCGCTACGTAACCTATGCGGACTTCTGGATCCAGGATCAGGAGTACCGCGATCCGGATACCGGCCAGCTGTTTGACCGGGAATCGCTTAACGCCGAACTGGAGAAAATTGAAAAACCTGCCGGCATCAGCAACCCGAAAGATTTCCGCAATGAAATCGTCAACTTCGTGCTGCGCGCCCGGGCGAACAATAACGGCCGCAATCCTAACTGGACCAGTTATGAGAAGCTGCGCACGGTTATCGAGAAGAAAATGTTCTCGAATACCGAAGAGCTGCTGCCGGTCATCTCCTTTAACGCTAAAACCTCAACGGACGAGCAGAAAAAACACGACGACTTTGTCGATCGCATGATGGAAAAAGGGTATACCCGCAAGCAGGTGCGTTTACTGTGCGAATGGTATCTGCGGGTCAGAAAATCCTCCTGATAACGCGCTGCGAGTGACGTCGTAGAGGGATGCCTTAATAGCCCGCGGGCTGCAGCTCGCGGGCTACAGGGCATAGAAAGTTGGCAATGGTTGGGGGAACTATGGCTTATTTCATTGATCGACGGCTGAACGGCAAAAACAAAAGCATGGTGAATCGCCAGCGCTTCCTGCGCCGCTACAAGTCGCAAATCAAACAGTCGATCGCCGAGGCCATCAACAAGCGTTCGGTCACCGACATAGAGAGTGGCGAATCCGTATCGATTCCCAACGCCGATATCAACGAACCGATGTTCCATCAGGGGCGCGGCGGCACGCGCCATCGCGTCCATCCCGGTAACGATCACTTTGTACAAAACGACCGCGTCGAGCGGCCGCAGGGCGGCGGCGGTGGCGGCAGCGGCCAGGGCAACGCCAGTCAGGACGGTGAAGGCCAGGATGATTTTCGTGTTCCAAATCTCCAAAGATGAGTATCTCGATCTGCTGTTTGAGGATTTGGCGCTGCCGAACCTGAAGAAAAATGAGTACAAACAGCTTACCGAGTTTAAAACCCATCGCGCCGGCTTTACCGCCAACGGCCGTGCCCGCCAACATCAGCATCGTGCGCTCCCTGCAAAACTCGCTGGCGCGCCGCACGGCGATGACCGCCGGCAAACGTCGCGAACTGCGCCAGTTGGAAGAACAGCTGACCACGCTGGAGAACACCGAGCCGGTGCAGCTGCTGGAAGAGGAGCAGCTGCGTAAGGAGATTGCCGAACTGCGGCAGAAAATTGAACGCGTGCCCTTTATCGATACCTTCGATTTACGCTACAAGAATTATGAACGCCGTCCGGAGCCGTCCAGCCAGGCGGTAATGTTCTGCCTGATGGACGTTTCCGGTTCGATGGATCAGGCAACGAAAGATATGGCCAAACGTTTCTATATCCTGCTCTATCTGTTCCTGAGCCGCACCTATAAAAACGTCGAGGTGGTGTATATCCGCCACCATACGCAGGCCAAGGAGGTCGACGAACAGGAATTCTTCTACTCGCAGGAAACCGGCGGCACCATTGTTTCCAGCGCGCTGAAGCTGATGAGCGAGGTGGTGGAGGAACGTTACAACCCGGCGCAGTGGAATATCTATGCGGCACAGGCGTCGGACGGCGACAACTGGGCCGATGACTCCCCGCTGTGCCACGAACTGCTGGCGAAAAAACTGCTGCCGATCGTGCGCTACTACAGCTATATCGAAATTACCCGCCGGGCGCATCAAACCCTGTGGCGTGAATATGAAAACCTACAGGCCAGGTTCGACAACTTCGCCATGCAGCACATTCGTGAGCCGGACGATATCTATCCGGTATTCCGCGAGCTGTTCCATACTCAAACCGCCTGAATGCCGTTTCTCAGGGCCGGGTATCCCCCCGGCCCTTCTTCTATCAGGAATCTTTGGTCTGCACCCAAAATGCATGAATCAGGCCTGGGAAATATCCCAGCAACGTCAGAATAATATTCAGAATAAATGCGCCGCCCAACCCTTTGCCCAGCAGCACGCCCAGCGGCGGTATAAGGATGGTAAATACGATACGCCAAAAGCCCATAATGCCTCCTCAGTGTGCTTGTACTCTGTCAACCTATTATATCTGCTTAATATTTTCAAAAGTTTATCAGCGCTGCACCTATTTTTCGGCGTAGTCTTACGCCGGCTTAACGCTTATTTTTAATGGGGGTATATGACGTCAGGGAATAACGCGCCACGTGATTAGTCGGCGCTGGTCGTTGATTATACGCGGCGATGCTCCTAGAATGCGCGCTGAGAAATATTACTGGAATGAGTTTCATGTCGTCGCTGTGGGTTGCAACACAATATTTTTATTTGTTTGGCTTTTTATTCTCTGTGGTTTTTACCTATCTGGTCAGCCGGGATACGATTAAAATTCGCTGTCTCAGCGCCCTCACCATCGGCCTCACCTGGCCCCTCAGTTTACCGGTCGTTTTACTGTTCTCCCTGTTCTGAGGCCGGCCAACGCCGCTGAAATCGCCACGCCGTCCATCCATGCCGGCGCGGCGATCGTCTGTCAGAAATCGTACCCCACCGTCGCGACAACGCTGCGCTCCTGCCCCCAATAGCAGTAGCTGGTGCCGTAACAGGCCGCGACGTATTTTCTGTCCGCCAGATTATTAACGTTCAGCTGGACGTAGGCGCCCTTCAGCGTCGGCGCCACCTGCGCCAGATTCATGCGTACCGAAGCGTCCAGTAAGGTCACGGACGGAATGCGCCGGGTATTCTCATTATCCGCCCACTGTTTGCCAATATAACGCACGCCCGCGCCGACGTTCAGCCCATAACCGGCATCATACTGCCCCCACAGCGTCGCCATCTGGTCCGGCGCCAGATACGGCGTATTGCCGTTATTGCCGTCGATGGCGTCTTTAAATTTCACCTTGTTATAGGTGTAACCGGCAATCACATTAAGGCGATCGGTCACCTGAGAGCGCGCTTCCAGTTCAATCCCCTGCGAATGCACCTTCCCGGCAGGATCGTAGTAACTCTGCTGCACCACCCGGTTCGCCACGTCTTTCTGCGTGAGATCGTACAGCGACACGCTGTACAGCGATGTGCTGCCCGGCGGCTGGTATTTCAGGCCGACTTCATACTGCTTGCTGGTGCTGGGCTTGAGCATATGGCCGTCTTTATCCGCCAACGCTTCCGGGGTGATCGCCGTGCTGTAGCTGGCATACGGCGAGAAGCCGTTGTCGAAGTGATAAAGCAGCGAGGCGCGACCGCTGAAGTGGTGATCGTTGCGCGAATCGCTACTGTCCGCAGTCAGGTTAGTATTTTTGCTTTCCAGACGATCGTAACGGCCGGCCAGGTTGAGATACCAGTTATTCAGGGCGATCTCATCCTGCAGGTAGACGCCGGTTTGCTGGTAGCGGCGGCGCGAGTCGGTGCGAGTGACGCCGGTCAGCAATGGCTCCTCCGCCTCGCCGGTATAAGGGTTCAGCGGCGAAGCGCCGCCGGCCTCATCCCACAGATTATTGCGGAAACGCTGATAGCCCAGCCCCAGCAGCACCTTATGGTCCAACAGACCGGTGGCGAACTCGGCTTCCAGCTGATTATCCACGGCGTAGGCGTCCAGCGAGGTATTAGAACCGCTGTAGTAGCGGTTCAGCAGCGTATGATCGTCATTCCAGCCCGCCTGATAAACCTGCTCCAGTTCAACGTTCGAATGGGTATAGCTGGCGTTTTGCCGGAAGGTCCAGATATCGTTAAACCGGTGCGAGAAGGCGTAGCTGTAGATCTGTTCCCAACGCTTGAACACATTATGGCGGCTGTCGCCGTCAAAGAATCCCCGCCCCAGCTTGTCGCCCTGGCTGGCATACAGGCTGCCGTCTGCCGGCACCGCGCTGTGATAGCCACCGGACGGATCTTTTTGCAGGTAGGCTTTCAGCAGCAGCGAGGTGTCTTCACTCGGCTGCCACAGCAGCGACGGCGCGATCGCGTAGCGCTCTTCGCGCTGGTGGTCATACATGGTATCGCTGCTGCGCGTCATGCCCGTCAGCCGGTATGCCCATTGATCCGACAGCGCGCCGGTCACGTCAAACGCCCCGCCTTGGGTATGGTGATTGCCGCCCGTCAGGTTAAGGTGCCCTTCCGTAGCGAACTGCGGCCGTTTGCTGGTCAGCGCCACCAGACCGCCGGGGATACTTTGGCCGTACATGACCGAAGACGGCCCTTTAATCACGTCAACCCGCTCCAGGAACCAGGGATCAACCTGCAGCGCGTTGTAGCTGCCGCTGTCGCTCAGTAACCGCAGCCCGTCCAGGAAGGTGTTATTCACATCGCCGCCATGAAAGCCCCGCAGCGCAATAGTGTCATAGCGCGTCGCCCCGCCGGAAAAATTGGTGAATACCCCCGGCGTATACTTCAGCGCATCGTTAACCGTTAATGCATTCTGGTCGGTCATCTGTTGACGCGTCACCACCGACACCGTCTGCCCGGTCAAAATCAGCGGACGGTCGGTTTTCGTCGCCCCCTGGCTGGTGCCGGCGGTGTAGCCGTGGGTGGCGGAGTCCGCCGTGTCCGCCGGCCCGGCGGTCACCAGCAGCGTATCTTCCGCCCAGGAAGAGAGCGGTAAAAACAGCGCGATGGCGCAGAACAGACGGGAGCGTTTGACAGGAAAAATCCCAGACATAGCCGTAATTCCTATTGGAAGCCATAAAATTTGCACCGCAAAGAGACAAAACGGTTTCGATGACCGTCCGGTCTGTGCGTGATGCGGTGCGCTGGTGTTAAGCAAGTGAAAATAATTGTAAAGATAATAACAATGATAATTATTATCTTTTATGGATGGGGAATTCAAGCATGCTCGGCATTTATCAGCAGGAAAACTGGCGACGGTGTCCGGTGGATAACAGCAGAGAAAGAGGAGAAATCGGCGATTATCTGGCCGAAGGCGGCGGCGCGTCAGAAATATGCGGTTCGGTGATATCCACCATGCGACAAATTTTGCTGTAGTTGCTGTAGCCCTCGCAGACTTTGTCTGCCACAAAGGTGCCCAGGTACCCCAGCACCAGCGCATACCCCAACATGCAACAAATAAAGATCAGCGTTCTCACTCCGGCGACTACCTCCAGCAAAATCTAGGCGTATCATACCGTGATTCCCCCTTTTACGCCTGCCCTGAATTGATGCTGCGCGACCATGTCGGCTTTGTAGTATCCTGTGATCACGTTTTGGCGAGCAGAGAAACCCGATGCACCATGTGATGTTGGATATAGAAACGCTGGATGTGAAACCAAGCGCGGTCATACTGGTGGTTGCCGCCGTATTTTTCGATCCGAAAACCGGTCAGTTGGGCGAGGAGTTTGAAGCGGCCGTCAGCCCACAAAAAGAACAGGACGGCAGAACGATCGGTCTGGACACCGTCGCCTGGTGGGCCAAACAATCCGATGAGGCGCGCAAGGCCGCCTTTAGCGGCAGCGACAGCCTAAAACGCGTGCTGACCAACTTGAGCCGCTTTATGCATATGCACAGCACCGATACGGTCAAGGTCTGGGGCAACGGCAAAGAGTTTGACTGCGCCATTCTGGAGCACGCCTTTCAGCAGTTGGCGATGCCCTGCCCATGGAAGTTCTGGCATACGCAGGACGTTCGCACCCTCGTAACGCTGGCGGACCTGCACGGTTTTAACCCGAAAAAGAGCCGACCGTTCGAAGGCACGCCGCACCGGGCGCTGGACGATGCCAAGCATCAGGCCCGATACGTCGCTGACGTGGTGGCCAACTGCTATTTTCGTCACGACGCCGCACCGCTGCCCTAGCCCGGACGGGCGCGCTTGCACGGCCTTCAGCGCCGTGGTCGCGCTGACGGTATAACAACATGGTGCGCCGCGCTTTTCATTTCTCCGCGGAGGCACTACCCTAAGCCACTTTGCCACCCGGATGTGCTACTTTTTATTATGCAAAAATTTCTCTTTCTCCTGCTGAGCCTGGTCTTGCTGGGACCGTTAGGCATCGACCTCTATCTGCCGGCCATACCGGCTATCGCTCTGGGCCTGAACAGCAGCGAAGCGGTGATCCAATCCACTATTTCGCTGTTTATTCTGGTGCTGGGGCTGGGCCAGGTCGTCGCCGGCCCGCTGGTGGATAACTATGGCCGCAAGCCGGTCGCACTGGCCGGCATCATCCTGTATATGATTGGCGCAGCGATGGCCGCGCTGGCCGACAGCCCGACGCTGTTTATCGCCTCACGCCTGCTGCAGGGCGTCGCGGTCTGCTGTACCGCCGTGGTGGCGTTTAGCGGCGTGCGTGACCGCATGAACGGCGACGACGCCGCGCGCGCCTTCGGCTTCCTCAACGGTACGCTGAATATTATCCCGGCGCTGGCGCCGCTGCTGGGCGGTTTGCTGGCGGAAGCGTTCGGCTGGCGCGCTCCCTTCTGGTTCCTGGTCCTTTACGCGCTGCTGGTATTCGTGCTGATCGCCCTGCGCCTGCCGGAAACCCGGCCGGCGGATACGCGGCCGGTAAAAGGGCTGCCCGTACGCCAGTATGCACGGATCCTGGGTCAGTCACGCTTTGTCTCTTTTGCCGTGGTCAACTCGGGCGCCATGGGCATGGCGCTCACTTACGTCTCGCTGGCGCCGAATGTGCTGATGGGCACCGCCGGCCTGACGCCGCTGCAGTTTTCCGTGGCATTCGGCGCCAACGGCTTCTGGATTATGCTGGTGAGTTTTTTCGTCAACCGGGTGATCCGCAAGGTCGGCCGGCCATTTTGCCTGGCGACCGGCGGCGTGCTGATGGGACTGGGATGTGCGGCCCTGCTGTTTGACATCGCCTTCCTGTCACCGGCGGCGCAAACCCACTGGCTGGCCTATATGCTGCCGGTTGCCATCGGCTGCGCCGGACTGGCGTTTGTGATGGGCCCGGCCACCAGCTATGCGCTGGAGCCTTACTCCAATGAGGCCGGCGTGGCTTCGGCGCTGGTGGGTTTTGTGCAGATGGCCGGCGGCGCGGCGCTGGGACTGTTGGCGATGGCGCTGCCGCTGCAGCCGAAAATGGCGCTGGCATTAGTGATGGCGACAGGCTGTTTACTGGCGCTGCACGCCCGGCAGCGCAGTAAACAGTTAAAAGGCCAGTTAAACCGGGTCAGTTAATGTTAAGCGCCGGCCTCCACCGGCACCCGCGGCGTTAATGCCGTCAGCAGCTCGTACCCCAGCGTACCGGCTGCGGCGGCCACGTCATCCACCGGCAAATGCCGGCCCCACAGCTCTACCTCCGCGCCGATGGCCGCCTGCGGGCACGGCGTCAGATCCACCGCCAGCATATCCATCGATACCGTGCCGACGGTGCGCGTCAGTACGCCGTCAACCCAAACCGGCGTACCGCTCTGCGCATGGCGCGGATAACCGTCGGCATAGCCGCAGGCGACAATGCCGATCCGCTGAACCGCGCTGGCGGTATAACGCCAGCCGTAGCCGACGCAGTCGCCGGATTTTAACGTCTGCACGGCAATAATCTCGCTGCGCAATGACATCGTCGCCTGCAGCCCCGTGGCGGCAATATCAGCCGAATTGCCGCTCGGCGATGCGCCGTACAAGATAATGCCCGGCCGCACCCAGCTGCCGTGCGTATCCGGGTGCCATAGCGTCGCCGCCGAGTTGGCCAGACAGCGCGGCAGTGGCAGATCCGCCGCCGCACGATCGATGGTCGCCATTTGCTGTGTCACGCCGCGCGCCTCATCGGCGGTGGCGAAGTGGCTCATCAGCGTCATGGCGCCGATATTGGCAATCCCCTGCGCCTGCTGCCAGACGCTGCGTATCCGGTCGGGTGCGAAGCCCAGCCGGTTCATCCCGCTATTCAGCTTCAGATAGATATTCAGCGGCGCCGTCAGACGCGCATCGGCAATCGCCGCCAGCTGCCAGTCGCTGTGTACGGCGGTGGTCAGCTGATAGCGATCG
The DNA here is from genome assembly GCA_901472405.1 of Serratia rubidaea. Taxonomy (GTDB): domain Bacteria; phylum Pseudomonadota; class Gammaproteobacteria; order Enterobacterales; family Enterobacteriaceae; genus Serratia_B; species Serratia_B rubidaea. Next base: position 2,709,375 of record LR590463.1, read on the forward strand.
ACCAGCGCCAGATCCTCCGGCTGGAAAAAACCCTCCAGCAGCAGAATCGGCCCTGCCAGCCGGACTCGCGCAGCAGCACCGCTTCCGCCAGATCCAGTAACGCAAAGCCGTCGGTATTCGCCAGGCTGCGCCAGACGTGCTTAAGGCCGTGACCATAGGCGTTTGCCTTCACCACCGACCACACTTTCGCGCCGGGCGCCTGACGGCGAATAACCTGTAAGTTGTTGTCGAACGCCGCCAGATGCAGCGTTGCGGTAATTGGGCGGGGCATGGGCTCTCCTTCAGCCGTTTTGACGCCGGCCGCAGTCTGCCCTGCGGCCGGCCGTGGGGATTAACGCGCCGGATGCGCGTCGTTCAGCGGTGCGCGCTGCGAATGGGTCATGCCACCGCTGTAACGCGCCACGGAGAGATCGTCGAACGGGATCGCCGGCGTAATGCCGGAGATCAGGTCGGCAAGCAGCTGGCCGGAACCGCAGGCCATCGTCCAGCCCAGCGTACCGTGGCCGGTATTAAGGTACAGGTTCTTTAACGAGGTGCGGCCGACAATCGGCGTGCCGTCCGGCGTCATCGGCCGCAGGCCGGTCCAGAATGTCGCCTGCTCAACCTGACCGCCGTTGGGATACAGATCGCGCACCACCATCTCCAGCGTCTCGCGCCGCTTCTGCTCCAGTTCGGTATTAAAACCAACGATTTCCGCCATGCCGCCGACGCGAATACGCTGGTCAAAGCGGGTAATGGCCACCTTGTAGGTTTCATCCAGCACCGTGGAGTACGGCGCCGCCGCTTCATCGGTAATTGGAATAGTCAGCGAGTAGCCTTTCAGCGGATAAACCGGGATCGACACCAGCCCGCGCAGCAGCGCGGTCGAATAGGAACCGAAAGCCACCACGTAGCTGTCCGCAGTCAGCGTCTGCCCGCCGCACTGCACGCCGGTAATTTTATCGCCGTCCACCAGCAAACGATCGACATGCTGGTCATACAGGAAGGTCACGCCCGCCTGCTCCGCCATCTTGGCCAGACGCTGGGTAAACAGCTGGCAATCGCCGGTTTCATCATTCGGCAGTTGCAGGCCGCCGGTCAGCTTGTGCGCCACCTGCGCCAGCGCCGGCTCCGCCGTGGCCAACTGGCTGGACTCCAGCAGTTTGTAAGGGACGCCGGCGTCTTCCAGCACCGCGATATCTTTCGCCGCGTTCTCAAACTGCTGCTGCGAGCGGAACAGCTGCAGCGTGCCGCGCTGACGCCCTTCGTATTCGATACCGGTTTCCTGACGCAGCGCCTTGATGCAGTCGCGGCTGTACTCCGCCAGACGCACCATTCGCCCTTTGTTGGTCGCATAGTGGGAGGTGTTGCAGTTCTTCAGCATCTGCCACATCCAGTTGATCTGGAAGCTGGTGCCATCCAGGCGGATCGCCAGCGGCGCATGGCGTTGGAACATCCATTTAATGGCCTTCAGCGGCACGCCGGGCGCGGCCCACGGCGCAGCGTAACCCGGCGAGATCTGGCCGGCGTTGGCAGCGCTGGTTTCCAGCGCCGGCCCCGGCTGACGATCGACCACCGTCACTTCATGTCCGGCTTTCGCCAGATACCAGGCGCTGGCGACGCCAACCACTCCACTACCTAAAATCAACACTCGCATCACTGACTCCAGCCCGAGGCTTAACAAAGCATAATCTTCTGTTGACGGCAAATTAACTCAGTGGAAAAAACCATCCAACAAATTAATTTTTAATCGTGACAGATTTCACAATTAATTTATCGTTCAAGCCGCTTCCTTTTGCAATAGCCGAATTTAAATAGCGATAAGCTGCGGTAAAAGCCGGTTTAGGGAGAGAATACCGCACCGGAGAGAAATCAATGACTGCAATGCATTCATTAAAAACCGGCCTAATGTGCAACAGCTCGTTAACAGAATATAAAATCAACCCCAGCAAACAAAACAGAGTATTAATCTGCTTTTACCGGCAAAACTCAACACATCATGCGACACGAAATCGGCAGTGAAACAGCAGAAAAAACTCGTCTTTCATCCCCCTCTCTCCGGCGAACTCAGACAGGACGTTGAATTTTTAGACTTTATAACCCCCTCGCCCTGTTCTTTTTTGAGCTACGATTGATGAAGGGCCGCCGTAATGAGCATGGCCCGTACACAATGAGGGTGCGCTGATGACAACTTCAACACATGATCAAATTATGGATGAAAAACGTCTGAGCGATGGACCAGACTGGACGTTTGAGCTGCTGCAGGTCTATCTGGATCAGATTGACCGCGTCGCCAAGCATTACAAACTGGATACCTATCCGCACCAAATCGAGGTCATCACCTCTGAGCAGATGATGGATGCCTACTCCAGCGTCGGGATGCCGATTAACTACACGCACTGGTCATTCGGTAAGAAATTTATCGAGACCGAACAGCTCTACAAGCATGGGCAGCAGGGGCTGGCCTATGAAATCGTCATCAATTCCAACCCGTGTATCGCCTACCTGATGGAAGAAAACACCATCACCATGCAGGCGCTGGTGATGGCGCATGCCTGCTATGGGCACAACTCATTCTTCAAGAACAACTACCTGTTTCGCAGCTGGACCGACGCCAGTTCCATCGTCGATTACCTGCTGTTCGCCCGCCATTACATCAGCGAATGTGAAGAACGCTACGGCGTCGAAGAGGTGGAGAAGCTGCTCGACTCCTGCCACGCGCTGATGAACTACGGCGTAGACCGCTATAAGCGTCCGCAAAAGATTTCGCTGCAGGAAGAGAAAGCCCGCCAAAAAAGCCGGGAAGAGTATCTGCAAAGCCAGGTAAACTCGCTGTGGAAAACGCTGCCGCGCGTCGAGCGCGAAGACGCGCCGGAGCAAGAGCGTCGCTACCCCAGCGAGCCGCAGGAGAATATTCTCTACTTTATGGAGAAAAACGCCCCGCTGCTGGAGCCGTGGCAGCGGAAATCCTGCGCATTGTGCGCAAGGTCAGCCAGTATTTTTACCCGCAAAAGCAGACGCAGGTGATGAATGAAGGCTGGGCCACCTTCTGGCATTACACCATTCTCAATCATCTGTATGACGAAGGACGCGTCAGCGAACGCTTTATGCTGGAGTTTTTACACAGCCACACCAACGTGGTATACCAGCCGCCCTATAACAGCCCCTATTACAACGGCATCAACCCCTATGCGCTGGGCTTCGCCATGTTCCAGGATATCAAGCGCATCTGTCAGTCGCCGACGGAAGAAGACCGCTACTGGTTCCCGGACTTTGCCGGCAAAGACTGGCTGGAAACGCTGCACTTCGCCATGCGCGATTTCAAGGATGAAAGCTTTATCAGCCAGTTCCTGTCACCGAAGCTGATGCGCGATTTCCGCCTGTTCACCCGTGCTGGACGACGACCGCAACAACTACCTGGAAATCTCGGCATCCATAATGAGGCGGGATACCGGGCGATACGTCAGGAGCTGTCGGCGCAGTACAACCTGAGCAACCACGAACCCAATATCCAGGTGTGGAACGTTGATCTGCGCGGCGACCGTTCGCTGACGCTGCGCTACGTGCCGCAGGAGCGCGCGCCGTTGGATAAAAGCCGCCGCGAGGTGATGAAGCATGTGTACCGGCTGTGGGGGTTTGACGTAATCCTGGAGCAGCAGAACGAAGACGGCAGCGTCGAACTGCTGGAGCGCTGCCCGCCGCGCCCCAGTACGCTTTAACGCGCAGCAAAAAGGGCGCAAGATGCGCCCTTTAGTTATCTGCCTACGCCACGTTGTGGTTAACGGCGCACTTCGGTCAGATCGCTCGGCATGGTGCCCTGCATACTCTGCCAGATCGCGCCGCTCTCCTTGCCATAGTTACGCACCGTCTCCATCACCTGGTCGTACATTTTCTCATGGCACAGCATCGACAGTTTGCTGTAAAACGTACGCGCCAGCTTGCGCGCTTCCGGGTTGGAGAAGTAGTAGCGGCCAACGCGGGTATACAGCCCTTTCAGGCCGTTGAAGATCAGCCCGTAAATCGGGTTGCCGGACACAAAGGCCAGGCCGCGGAAAATTTCATAATCCAGCGTATTGAACGCCTCGGCCTGATCTTCAACCTCCGACGCTTTCGCCAGCACGGCCTGCGCTTCCTCAGGGTGGTTACGCACCGCTGAACGGATGAAGATAGAGGCGATATTGGTGCGCACCGACAATAAGTTGTCGATCAGCTGCGGGACGCTGTTATGATCGAGGCGTGCCAGCGTTTCCAGAATGTTGAGGCCGGATGTTTCCCAAAAGTTATTCACTTTGGTCGGCTTGCCGTGCTGAATCGTCAGCCAGCCATCGCGCGCCAAACGCTGTAAAACCTCGCGTAATGTGGTGCGCGTGACACCAATCAGTTCAGATAGCTCACGCTCCGCGGGCAAAATAGAGCCAGGAGGGAAGCGATTATTCCAAATACTTTCAATAATGTACTCTTCCGCAAAACCGGCTGGACTCTGTGCCTTAATGACCATGTGTTTGACGTTCCGTTGCAACGATATAATTAATAGTAGTCAGCTGATCATACCAGATCATGCTGGTATGACATAGTACGAGCGGGAAACTATAAACGAAAGTGTGCATAAGCTGGCAAAAAACAGCCGAAAACGGCGAAAACCCATGAATTTTAGGTTGAAATTTCTGCCGCGGTTGCATCGCTACCGCCAGCGTTGGTAGGGTAGCAGCAATTTTTATTCAAGGTAGCAAGACATAATATGGAAATGACAACACGCAGCGCCGTTGTGAAAAACTTTCTCGGCCAATCCCCTGACTGGTATAAGTTAGCCATCCTGATATTTCTGGCGGTTAATCCGCTGGTCTTTTTTCCTGGTAAGCCCCTTCGCCGCCGGCTGGCTGCTGGTGGCGGAATTTATCTTCACCCTGGCGATGGCGCTTAAGTGCTACCCGCTGCAACCCGGCGGCCTGCTGGCGCTGGAGGCGGTCGCCATCGGCATGACCAGCCCGGCGCACGTCGGTGAAGAAATCGCCAATAATCTCGAAGTGCTGCTGCTGCTGATCTTTATGGTGGCCGGCATCTACTTTATGAAGCAGCTGTTGCTGTTCGTGTTTACCAAGCTGTTGCTGAATATCCGCTCCAAGATGCTGCTGTCGCTGGCGTTCTGTCTGGCGGCGGCGGTGCTTTCGGCGTTTCTTGACGCCCTGACGGTCGTCGCCGTGGTGATCAGCGTCGCCAGCGGGTTTTACTCTATCTACCATAACGTCGCCTCCAACCAGCCGGAAGGCGCGCATAACGTCAACGACGACAGCGGCATCGACGGCGATGACCGTAAACAGACGCTGGAACAGTTCCGCGCCTTCCTGCGCAGCCTGCTGATGCACGCCGGCGTCGGCACCGCGCTCGGCGGCGTGATGACCATGGTCGGCGAACCGCAGAACCTGATTATCGCCAAAAGCGCCGGCTGGGGGTTTATCGATTTCTTCCTGCGCATGGCGCCGGTCACCCTGCCGGTCTTTGTCTGCGGGCTGCTGGTGTGCCTGCTGGTGGAGCGTTTTTGGCGTCTTCGGCTATGGCGCACAGCTGCCGGAACGCGTACGCGAGGTGTTAACCGAGTTTGACCGCCAGGCCAGCGCCAAACGCAACCGTCAGGAAAAAATCAAGCTGGTGGTGCAGGCGCTGATCGGCATCTGGCTGGTCGCCGCGCTGGCCCTGCATCTGGCGGAAGTCGGCCTGATTGGCCTGTCGGTGATTATTCTCGCCACCTCGCTGTGCGGCGTGACCGACGAACATGCCATCGCAAGGCGTTCCAGGAAGCCCTGCCGTTCACCGCCCTGCTGACGGTATTTTTCACCGTGGTCGCCGTGATCATCGAACAACATCTGTTCAGCCCGGTGATCGCATTTGTGCTGCAGGCCGAGCCGTCGGCGCAGCTGATGCTGTTCTACGTGTTTAACGGCCTGCTGTCGGCGGTTTCCGATAACGTCTTCGTCGGCACGGTGTATATCAACGAAGCCAAAGCCGCTCTCACCAGCGGCGCCATCTCGCTGAAGCAGTTTGAAATGCTGGCGGTGGCGATCAACACCGGCACCAACCTGCCGTCGGTCGCCACGCCAAACGGACAGGCGGCGTTTCTGTTCCTGCTGACTTCGGCGCTGGCGCCGCTGGTGCGCCTTTCTTATGGCCGTATGGTGTGGATGGCGCTGCCGTACACCATTGTGCTGGCGCTGGTCGGGCTGCTGTGCGTCGAGTATACCCTGGCGCCCGTTACCGACCTGCTGACGCAGTGGCACTGGCTCACACTGCCGCCGCTGGATGCCGTTGAACACTGATTCAGCGCGCCGTTACCGTTGCCAGCCATACTTTGTTACCGCGAAAAGGGTATCTGATGGCTGGCAACGCGGTTGAATTGGTTTACACTGCCGGTTCAATTGGTTACTGCATGGAAGACTCAAGATATGTTGCGATTCTTTAAGCGCTGCTCACAAGGACGCCGCGCATGGCTGTTGATGGCCGTCACCGCGCTGGCGCTGGAACTGACCGCGCTCTATTTCCAACACGTTATGCTGCTGCAACCTTGCGTGATGTGCATTTATGAGCGCTGTGCGCTGTTTGGCATCCTGGGCGCCTCGCTGCTGGGCGCTGTCGCGCCGAAAACGCCGCTGCGCTATGCCGCCATTCTGCTGTGGATCTACAGCGCCTGGGAAGGCGTGAAACTGGCATGGGATCACACCATGCTGATTCTGCATCCCTCGCCATTCAATACCTGCGACTTTTTCGTCAACTTCCCTTCCTGGCTGCCGCTGGACAAATGGATGCCGGCCGTATTTCATGCCTCCGGCGACTGCTCGGTCAGCCAGTGGAAGTTCCTGACGCTGGAAATGCCACAGTGGCTGGTCGGCATCTTCGCCGCCTATCTGCTGGTCGCCGCGATCGTGCTGATCAGCCAGGCAGTGCGTTCACGTCAGCAAGGTTGATGCTGAATAAAGCATCGGCATCAATCTGAAAGGCGCCTGACGGCGCCTTTTTTCGTATCAATACAGCACGTTTTAGCGTAATTTTTCTGATTATGCGTCACTCATTATCCATCAGTCGGAAAACTCTAAATTGCAGCAAAAAGCGTGAAACAATGATGGTTGAATGCCAGAATACCACGATGATCAACCTGAGCTCCGACGATGCTCACACCGTCAATAGGTTAACCAAGTGAATAAAAACAACTTTCCCTGTCATGATAGGCCCAGTCACAATGCCAGGGTTGCTTCCGTAAAATACGCAGTCAACGGCCTCAGGCCGTCCAGCGCTCGCCTGCACCAAAACGCTCACAACGCCTGTAGACAGCACCGGTGAGTAGCGATAATCTGAAAATTTCACGGCGAAAAAAGAATAATGTTAATCAACATTCAGGTTGGCAAGGAAATATGAAGATAAGCAAGTCAACTCTTACTATCAAGATGTCAATCTATCTGATGGCATTGAGAAGCCCATTGATCATTGTCACCATGGCGCTATATATGCTCACGCGCAAGGAGATGTTGCAACGTTCAATTTTAAAGCTGGTTCCCTTTATCCTGTTTCTGTTAGCCGCAGATATTTACTCCATCATTATGGGTAATGAGTTCGGCAATATTATTGGCCAGACCAGGGATATCTTCCTGGCGATTGTGGTTGCCGTCTTCCTTCTCGCCAGCAGTGATATCAGCGAAGCAAACAGAACGCTGATATACCGTACCTTAAAGTACTGTTTTGTTTATGTCGCCATAGCCAAGATATTTATTATCGTTCTTTCCGTGGTGGCCGGGATCGGCGTTAATGATATTATCTCCTGGTTGCGTGATACGTGGAATATTCAGATGATGTCGTTGGGCGTTGAAGATACCGTTCTTGCCCGTCTGCAGATCCCACTGGATTCCGCAGTGCCGTTCTTTTTATACTTTGTTACCCGTGAACTGATTCATAACGAAGATAACAAGTTAAAAAACGTCGATAACCTTTGTTCTCTTGATGATTTCCATGATCCTGACACTGTCGCGCGCCTTCTGGGCGGAGACGTTATTCATGGTATTTGCTGCCATTCTCATTGAGGCCAAGGCATCTAAAATATTTAAAATCAGCATCATTACAGCAGTTATCCTGTCCTTTATTATTATATTCACGCCAGTTGGGGATATGCTGTTCAAAGTTATCGAAACGCGGTTCGGTAATAACACGAATAACTCGGTCTCTGACTCCTACCGTGAATGGCAGAATAGATCGCTCTATAACTCCTTTATGGAAATGCCTATTTTTGGTCATGGTATCGGCTACTACATTCCGAACGCCCTGCGTTCAGAAACCACGAAGTATCTCTATGAAAGCCAAACGTTATCCATGTTGATGTCCTTGGGCATCATTGGCTGCGCCTGCCTGCTGTTGCTGATCGTCTTCACCTGTCTGAAGGCCGTATCCAAAGAGAGCAACGGCGCCTTCACGTATATGATGCCGCTCATTTTCTTGGCAATGTGGCTGTTTTCCGGCTCGGTTAACCCGCTGCTCTTCGGCGCGTCGGGGGGATCTATTTTGTTTATGACGGCCAAATTCCACACGCTCTATAAACGCGGCGATTCATAGTACGCTGAAACATGGGCGCACCGCGCCCATGTTTCATTTAGGATAAATCTTAATGAAAAAGTAACGCCAAGCAATCCAACAAAAAATATTCCTTCCCGTAAGCTTTCCTGCCCCTTGAGATATCCGCCGCCTGGATTTCTTCATCTCATCTGCTATACCTAAAATTTTGAGCAATGGCGGAAAATATTATGGCGGCTACCCCTAGTTCTTAATTCATTCTACCGACTGATGGCGCAAAATATGCCTGAGCCGGTAAAACCCACCCTGCGCGGATGGTATAACGCATTTAATAAGGTACTGACTTACGGCTATAAAAACAGAGATATCTTCACCGCGCTCGATTTTGAAATCAATTCACAGTGTAATCTCAAGTGCAGCTACTGCCCGACGTCATTCAACGGAGGACGCGGGGTTAATTATATGCCGGAGGAGGTTTTCAGAAAGGCAATTGATGACCTGTCGGCAATAAATTATAAAGGCCGTATTTCCCCCCACTTTTTTGGCGAGCCATTACTGGATCAACGCTTGCCTGAACTGATGGCCTATGCCCGGAAAAAACTGCCTAACGCCGAAATTATTATCCACACCAACGGATTATTGTTGGATAAAGAACTGTACGACAGATGTATGCAGGCCGGCGTCAGCGGTTTTCTGGTTACCAAACACACCAAGAATTTGCCTAAGAAGCTGACCAGCATGGTAGACAGCGACTATGTCAAACATGGGGAGATCAAAATCCGTTCGCTCGACGGGCTGACGCTATTTAACCGCGGCGGTACGGTTAAACCCAAAAAAGAGCGGAAAATGAAGCACTGCCATTACGTGTCGGATGAGATTTCTATTACCTATACCGGCGAAGTGGTTTGCACCAACGATTACCATATCACCCACAGCTTCGGTAATGTGAAGGAGCAAAGTCTGTTGGAGATCTGGCACAGTGAGGATTTTCGCCGGCTGCGCAAAGAAGTGCGCCAGGGAAAATTCACGCTGCCAATGTGTAGAAAATGCGCGCTGAATGAAACCTAGCTGAGATCATCACCGTATTGCAGGTCCCCCCTGTAATGCGGTGAATCTACTGCGCAAGTAATAGTGTATATGCCTATTTATTATATGTTTCCCTGGTAAAGACGTAAGCATCTATCTCATTGGATAGGGCCAAGAATGATCCAGCCCTGAGGGAGCGACAGACCAAACGTCAGCACAAAATAGGCAATCAATGCTGCGAACATCACAATAGCTACTTTTTCCAGCAGATTAAGACGTTTTTCATCAGACATACTTCACTCCCCTTATTGCACCCCTCGTTAAGTACGCCTTTCAAACTTAGGCAATGATGGCCCCCACATCAATAGCCACACATATAAAATGAAACATTATTAATAAGGTTGGTTAATGGTTTGTGCATTTTTTCATCGACCCCCCACATTTCCTGCCGCTGCGACAACATGTTTACTCTTGCCGATTAGCCGGGTATGTTGCGCCATCGGCTCTGCCAGAGTGGCGGAAAGCACCTTGCCTTAACGGGGGGGTAACTGGGCGCCTGGGCCGGGACGAGCACATAACTCTTGGTTATCCAGCAACAGAAACTATGAACAGAATTGAAATTGCCTTGGGTGGTGGGTCTGCATCATTTCTCACCACCCTGCTGTTTTCCAAAATCGGGTGACGTCATGCGGCGTAATAGAAGCCGTTATGAAGTGATTGCCGAAGAGCGGTGTACAGTTCGCGGATAAAACTACGCTAATAAAGCCGCTGCATGGCGATAATACCGCTGACACCCGGCGCATTGAACATGGCGATAAAAGCGACAAAAAAGCCGCTGCGTTACGGCGAGAGGAATGTGAGAAAAAAGCGGGAGATTAGCGCAGACCGACGGACATCCGGCTGGTTTGAGTTGTTGCACTAATGGCAACGCGATGAGGCTACCGGCGGTTCTGAACGGCATTCCTGCCGCCCATATTTCCCGCCCTCTTTCAATGCAATCAGCGCGCCCAGTCCGGCTTATTGAGGATATGGTCCTGGCCAATCCACCACTTCGCTTTCACGCACGGCAATATGGGCGGACGGTAATGCGCTCACCGTGCATCGCCGCCTTGGAGCCGCTGATCAGCGGATGCCAGGGGTACAGCGGCTTGCCTTCGCCGATCAGGCGATAGGCGCAGGTAGGCGGCAACCAGTCAAACGTCACCAGGTTTTCCCGCGTCAGTTTGATGCAGTCTTCTTCCAGTTCGAAGCGACGCTCATAATTGCGGCACTGGCAGGATTTAATATTCAGCTGGTTGCAGGCAACGTTGGTAAAGTAGATTTCGTCGGTATCTTCGTCGATCAGTTTATTCAGACAGCAACTGCCCACAACCGTCGCACAGCGATTCCCACTCTTCTTCTGACATTTCCGCCAGCGTTTTGCTCTGCCAAAAAGGACGTTGTGACATGTTGAAATCCGGTATATCCCCTTAATGCTCTCGGCAAGCCCGACGGGCTGCGCGCTCGACATTAAGGATAAGTAAATGAATTTTAGCCTGCATACAGACTGCGAGGGGCACTATATAGACATTTTAGCCGGCAGATGCAAGCATTGCCGCCGTTTTTACACGGCGGCCGACGGAATCAAATCACGCGCGTGGTCAGCGTTTTGTCATTTAAGGAGAGGCTCAGCATATCGCCCGAGGCCATCGGCCCGACGCCCTGAGGCGTGCCGGTCAAAATGATGTCGCCGGCGCGCAAGGTGAAGAAACGGCTCATATAGGCCGATCAGCGGCAGGATCGGCGTGATCATATCGCGCGTATTGCCCTGCTGGCGGATCTCGCCGTTGACGTTCAGCGTCAGCTCGGCATTTTGCGCATCGCCAAATTCGGCGACTGGAATAAAGCCGGAGATAGGACAAGAACCGTCGAAGCCTTTGGCCTTTTCCCAAGGCTGACCGGCCTTCTTGAACCCTGCCTGCAGGTCACGCAGCGTCAGATCCAGCGCAATGCCATAACCGGCGATCGCCCGCGCCACGCGATCTTCATTCGCCTGCTTCAGCGGCGTGCCGATCAGTACCGCCAGCTCAACTTCATGATGCCACCGCGCCAAGATCTTTGGGGATCGCCACCGGCTGGCGGATATCACACAGTGCAGTTTCAGGTTTGATAAACAGCACCGGCTCGGCGGACTTGGCGCTGCCCATCTCCTTAATATGGTCAGCATAATTACTGCCTACGCACACCACTTTGCTTACCGGGAAATCCAGTAAGGCCCCCTGCCAGTCTCGATGTTGATACATTCCGTTTCTCCCTACAAATCATGTAGGGGCTCGGCCCGCAGGCCAGGCCGTTGTCGTGACGTTAGCGCCGTATCGCTGACGGCCCGCCGCTGCGGCTTATTGCCCAACGGCATCCGCCAGTCATACCCACGCTGATGGCAAAATAATATGAACGGTTCCAGTGCATAATGGTACGGAAGTTATCATACACCAGGAACGCGCGCCCCTGCGCATCGTCCGGCGTGATCACCCAGCTGCGCAGCGTCGCATCCGGCAGCGCGGCGCCGTCAGGCTGCGTAACGCCCATTGCCGCCCACTGATTAACCGTGCGGCCGCGGGTCTTCAGCCCCAGATCGCCGGCGCTGAAGCCTGCCGGCAGTTTGACTTCGCGTCCCCAGCTGCTGCCCGCCTGCCAGCCTTCGGTCGCCAGGTAGTTGGCGGTTGAGGCGAAAACGTCATCAACATTGTTCCAGATATCAATCCGTCCATCGCCATCGCCGTCCGCACCATAGGTCAGGAAAGAGCTGGGCATAAACTGGCTTTGCCCCATCGCGCCCGCCCACGAGCCTTTTAGCTGCCCGGCCGTCACATGCCCTTGTTCGATAATTTGCAACGCCGCCAGCAGCTGCTTGCGGAAGAACGCCTCTCTGCGCCCCTCAAACGCCAGCGTCGCTAACGCGGACACCACGTCTTCCTTACCCTGAATCTTGCCGAAATGGCTTTCCATCGCCCACAGCGCCACAATATAGCGCTCCGGTACGCCGTAGCGCGCCGTCGCCCGCGCCAGCTGCGGCTGATACTTGCGCATCATCTCGCGCCCCTGCCGCGTTTTACTGGCCGACAGCACACGCTGCAGGTAAACATCCAGGGTGATTTTCTTTTCCAGCTGATTACGATCGGATTTGATCACCCGATCGACAAAATGAACATTGGCGAAAGCGCCGTCGACCGTTTGCTGGCTCAGTCCCTGCGCCAGCGCCTCGCTCCTGAGCTGCTCTACATAGGCGGGAAACTGGGCCGGATCGCGGCCGGTTGCGGCCAGCGTATTGGCGGCCGGCGCCTGAGGGGTTGCGACGGCGGGCTTCAGCAGCCGTTCCGACTCGGACGGCGCGGCTGCAGACGCCGCCTGCGCCGGATTGTGGTGGCTGGCGCAGCCGGCCAGTATCAAGGTAGTCAGCGTCAACGCCGTGGTCGACAATCTCATCGCGGTGTCCTTTTCTGCAATTCAATTCCGCCCCGCTCAGCCCGCGGGGCGAACGACAATTATTTTCCGCCGCTCAAATGCTGGCTCAATAAATTTTCTACCGGCGGCGGTACCTGCAGATAAAACCCCTCTTCTTTCAGGGCTTCTCTCACCTTATCAATATTCGCATTGGCTAATCTTTTCCGTTCGTCCAGATTAAGCGACATGGCGAACTGCGGGACGCCAAAACTTTTCAGCAAATCCTCCGGCACGCGCGAGAAGTCGTCTTTTTTTTCGACATAAAGATAAGTTTGATCGCGTTTTGAACTTCTATAGATCACACAAAGCATATTTTTAACTCTATTTAATTGGGACAGTGTCTTGCCTGGATATAACTCTGACTATAACATGCTTCTAGTACATCGGAATATCGCACCCCGAGTGGAATTCCGGGGATTTAAAGTTGCTGAAACTGAGTCAGGATAGATGTCACAATCGCCAATTGAGCTAAAAGGCAGCAGTTTTACCCTATCGGTTGTTCATTTGCATAATTCAGAACCCGGGGTAATTCGCGAGGCGTTGCAAGAAAAAGTGGAACAAGCTCCCGCTTTTTTGAAAAACGCCCCTGTTGTTATCAACATTGCAGCGCTTAACGGCGACGCAAACTGGAAAGAACTCCAACAGGCGGTCGCAGCGGCAGGTCTGCGGGTAGTTGGCATCAGCGGTTGCAAAGACGAACGGCAAAAACGGGCGGTTGCCCGTGCCGGTCTGCCGTTGCTGAGTGAAGGCAAAGGCCACAAGGTGGCCGCCGCCGAAGCGCCGGCGCCGACTCCCGAGCCGGCAGCCGACAACGCGCCCGCCAAAACACGCGTCATCAGTACGCCTGTCCGTTCCGGCCAACAGATTTATGCCCGCAACTGCGATTTAATCGTGACCAGCAGCGTCAGCGCCGGTGCAGAAGTGATTGCCGACGGCAATATTCACATCTACGGCATGATGCGCGGTCGTGCGCTGGCTGGCGCATCGGGCGATGCCTCATGTCAGATTTTTTGCACCCATCTGGCCGCTGAGCTAGTCTCTATCGCAGGGCAGTACTGGTTGAGCGACCAGATCCCGTCCGATTCGTTCGGGCAGGCAGTACGACTCAGCCTGTTGGATAACGCTTTAACCATACAACCTTTAAATTGAGCCCTTTTGACAAGGAACCACTTCATGGCACGCATTATTGTTGTTACATCGGGTAAAGGGGGGGTTGGTAAGACCACCTCGAGCGCAGCCATCGCGACCGGTCTGGCCAAACAAGGCAAGAAAACCGTCGTTATCGACTTCGATATCGGTCTGCGTAACCTTGACTTGATTATGGGCTGTGAGCGTCGCGTGGTTTATGACTTCGTTAACGTAATTCAGGGTGACGCCACGCTGAATCAGGCGTTAATCAAAGACAAACGCACCGAAAACCTCTACATTCTGCCCGCATCTCAAACGCGCGATAAAGACGCGCTGACCCGCGAAGGCGTTGAGAAAGTGCTCAACGAACTTGGCGAGATGGACTTTGATTTCGTGGTCTGCGACTCACCGGCCGGTATTGAAACCGGCGCGCTGATGGCGCTGTACTTCGCGGATGAAGCCATCATTACCACCAACCCGGAAGTGTCTTCGGTACGTGACTCCGACCGCATTCTCGGCATCCTGTCCTCCAAATCGCGCCGTGCCGAACAGGGGCAAGGATCCGATCAAGGAGCACCTGCTGCTGACCCGTTACAACCCGGGCCGCGTCAGCCGCGGCGACATGCTGAGCATGGAAGACGTACTGGAAATTCTGCGCATTCCTCTGGTCGGGGTTATCCCGGAAGACCAGTCCGTACTGCGCGCATCCAACCAGGGTGAACCTGTGATTCTGGATCTCGAGTCCGATGCCGGTAAGGCATACGACGACACCGTTAACCGTTTGTTAGGAGAAGAACGCCCATTCCGCTTCATCGAAGAAGAGAAGAAGGGCTTCCTGAAACGCCTTTTTGGGGATAAACCATGGCTTTGTTAGACTTCTTTCTGTCCCGCAAAAAAAGTACAGCCTCTGTAGCCAAGGAGCGGCTGCAGATTATCGTTGCAGAGCGTCGCAAGGGGGACAGTGAGCCCCCGTATCTGCCCGATATGAAGCGTGACCTCCTGGCCGTCATCTGTAAGTACATTCAGATTGACCCGGAGATGCTGCACCTTCAGTTTGAGCAGAAAGGAGACGATATTTCGGTTCTGGAGCTCAACGTCACGTTGCCGGAGTCAGAAGAAGCCGCTAAATGATCGCGACACCATAAATCTCCCCCTGTATTTTTGCAGGGGGGCACTGTATATGTGTCCAGACATTGAACGGGAAAACAGCAAAAGCGCTATTTTTACCGTTTGAGATTAATCCCAATTAATCTGGTAGTAATGTTCTTTAAACTTAATACTGGCGCCAGTATTATCTGAAATAAAATCCATCCCGCAATAACACGGAGCAGTTTCCTTTTCCCCTGCCCCGCGTCCGTTCCCGTTAGATTAATAACTCTGTAGGATTGCCAATAATGGTTCGGCTAATAATCCCGCACGCCAGCCGTTGATTAATTCCGGCTGGCAGTCGCTGTTTTTCAGTTTCCAATGCCAGTTCAGCAGCTGGTTAATTTGGCGACGCGACGCCAGCAACTCGCTGCTTAAGCCGCTTTGCTCACTGACGGCGGCAATCGCCGCTTTGATTTCCTTAAACACCTTCTTGTAACCCGGATGCTCAACCAGGTTGGCGACCGGAGGCGGCAGCGCAGCCTCATCCAGCGCGTTGGCCTCGGCAACCAGTGCCAGCAGCGTTTTCCGTGGAAACGGATCTCCGGGCCGCTCAGGCCCAATGCGTCCAGCTCTCCCATGGAGGCCGGCATATGACGCGCCACCGCCCACAGGTTCTCTTCCGCACGACGAAATTAACCGCCAGATCGCGCTGGCGCGCGCCTGCTGCAGCCGCCATGCGGCCAGCTTTTGCAAACAGCCCAGCTGACGCGGGCGCAGCTGCCAGGCGTTATTGATTTCGCGGTAGGCCAGCTCCGGCGCCAGCGTTTCGCTGCGACGCTGGCACAGCAGCAGGCATTCGTTGCTCGCCGCTTCGGTCCAGCCGGCCTGCTCCACTTCCTGCACCAGTTGCCCGGCCATCGGCAGCAGATAGAACACATCGGCCGCGGCATACTGGCACTGGCGTTCGGTCAACGGTCTGGCCAGCCAGTCGGTGCGCGACTCGCTTTTGTCCAACTCAACCTGCATATACGCGGCAACCAGCGTGGCGAACCCGCACGACAGCGGCCGGCCGGTAAACGCCGCCAGGATCTGGGTATCCACCAGCGGCGTCGGCAAGGTTTGGAACGCATTCAGGAACACTTCAAGATCTTCACTGCCGGCATGCAGGTATTTCACCACCGCTTTGTCGCTCAGCAGATCAATAAACGGCTGCCACTGGGTAATCGGCAGGGGGTCAATCAGGGAGAGTTGTTCACCATCGTATAACTGGATAAGGCCAAGCTGCGGGTAATAGGTGCGCGTTCTGACAAATTCGGTATCAAGCGCGATCTGAGCATGTGTTCTGGCCTGTTCGCAGACCTGCTGCAATCCGGCATCGGTAGTGATCAACGTATAATTCAAAACTTCATTCTCTTATTTCATGAGCCAAAACACAACAACGCCGGCATTCACCGGCGTTGTTGATAAGTAAGTGTGACCAGACAACGTCAGGCGGCATCAGCCGCCTTGGGTTTCGCCTGTTCGTCACGCAGTTCTCGCCGCAGAATTTTGCCGACGTTCGACTTCGGCAACTCGTCGCGGAACTCAACAATTTTAGGCACTTTATACCCGGTCAGGTGCCGACGGCAATGGGTCAGCAACTCTTCCTTGGTCAGCGAAGGATCCTTCTTCACCACGCAAATTTTCACGGTTTCACCGGAGGCTTCGCTCGGCACGCCAATCGCCGCGCACTCCAGCACTTTAGCATGTTGGCTGACGACATCCTCAATTTCATTCGGATAAACGTTAAAACCCGACACCAAAATCATATCTTTTTTACGATCGACGATGCGAATAAAGCCCTGCTCATCCACCGTAACGATATCACCGGTCGCCAGCCAGCCGTCTTTCAGCACTTCATCCGTGGCATCAGGACGTTGCCAATAGCCTAACATAACTTGCGGTCCTTTGACCCACAGTTCGCCCGGCTCGCCCGGGGCGGCATCCTGCCCCTGGTCATTCACCAGACGTACGTCGGTCGACGGCACCGGCAAACCGATGCTGCCGCTGTAATGCTGCAGGTCGTATGGGTTGCCGGCCACCAGCGGAGCGCACTCGGTCAGGCCATAGCCTTCCAGCAGATGTTTGCCGGTGGTCTGCTCCCATTTGTCCGCCACCGCCTTTTGCACCGCCATGCCGCCGCCGACCGAGAAGCGCAGCGTCGAGAAGTCCAGCTTGAGGAACTCTTCGTTATTGAGCAACGCATTGAACAAGGTATTGACGCCGCTCAGGGCGGTAAACGGGTATTTGGCCAGCTCTTTCACCAGGCCGGGAATATCGCGCGGGTTGGTAATCAGCAGATTGCGGCCGCCCAGGTCGATAAACAGCAGGCAGTTCACCGTCAGCGCAAAGATGTGGTACAGCGGCAGCGCGGTCACCACCAGCTCTTGTCCGGCGCGGAACAGCGGCGCATAGGCCGCCTTGGCCTGCTCCAGATTGGCCTGCATATTGCGATGGGTCAGCATCGCGCCCTTCGCCACCCCGGGTGGTGCCGCCGGTGTACTGTAAAAAGGCCAGATCGCT
This sequence comes from Serratia rubidaea, assembly GCA_901472405.1. Classification (GTDB taxonomy): domain Bacteria; phylum Pseudomonadota; class Gammaproteobacteria; order Enterobacterales; family Enterobacteriaceae; genus Serratia_B; species Serratia_B rubidaea. The sequence continues at coordinate 2,727,189 of LR590463.1, forward strand.
GTTAATGATGTCCGGTTTGACATATTGCAGGCGGCGGCCGCGCTGCAGCGCCGTGCGGAAAGAGATGGCGTCCGGCAAATCGTACTTGGGCACCAGACGTTTAATATATTTCACCACAAAAGTTGACCAGCGTGCCTTTGGCCGCCGAGAGCTGATCGCCCATCCGCGTCAGGATCACGTGCTTGACCTGGGTCTTGAAGACCACTTTTTCCAGCGTATGGGCAAAGTTGGAGACGATAACAATGGCGCTGGCGCCGCTGTCGTTGAGCTGATGCTCCAGTTCGCGCGGCGTATAGAGCGGGTTCACGTTAACCACCACCATGCCGGCGCGCAGAATGCCAAACAGCGCAATGGGATACTGCAGCAGGTTCGGCATCATCAACGCGACGCGATCGCCCTTCTTCAGCCCCAGCTCATTTTGCAAATAGGCGGCGAATGCCCGGCTGCGCTCTTCCAGCTTGCGGTAGGTCATCACCTCGCCCATATTGATAAACGCGGGCTGATCCGCATAATGCCGCACGGCATTTTCAAATACTTCCACCAATGACGGATAGCGATCGGCGTCAATCTCTGCTGGCACATCTGCCGGATAACGTTTTAACCAGACCTTTTCCAAGGTATTACTCCCGAAATCATTTCTCATTATCATCGCATCCCTAAACGCCCAGCTAGGTTATAACAATATCTTAACTCAGCAGACCAGTTTGGGTTTTAAACAATTTTCAGGTTGCGATGCGTGTCACTAATTACCGGCGATTCCCTGCGCCAAAAGAAAAGGCGGCTAATAAGCCGCCTTCAGAATCTATTGAATTTTTGCGTAACTTACTCGGTAACGATCGTTTGCACCTGCGCCGGTCCGGGGCTGTACCAACCATAGCCTGGCCCCCAGTCCGGTCCCCACGGGCCGCTGCGCCAGCCCCATGGCCCCATCGGCGCCGGCGGCATCACCACCTGCTGCGTCAGCCGCCAGCGTTTAAAACCGCTGACGTTCATGGTGACGAATTTATACGGCGTCGCGCCGATTTTGCCGGGCTTCACGCCGGTGATCGGCCCAACTACCGTGACCAGGTGCCCTTTGAAATCCGTCGGCTCAAGGAAGCCGTTGACCGTCGCCAGCACCCGCCCGCGCGACGGCTCACCGAGGATCGGCCGGGCGCCGTCATCCAGCGGCACCGCGGCGATTTCAAGCAGCGTTTTGCCCTGCTCATTCGCCACGTTCACCACTTTGCCGCCAAAGCGGGCCTCCGCGCCGTTAAACAGGCTCGGCGCATTTTGCACCGACGCCAGTTCCGTGACCGGCGTCGGCGAAGAGCCTTTAATCGCATCGGGAACGGTGACGCAGCCGGAAAGCATCAAAACGCCGCCGGCCAGCGCCGGCAGCGTGCATCGTTTGAATGACAGTACGGATTAACATGATCGCAATCTCCTGAAATTTCTGTCACTTCGACCGTTATTTTACGCCGCAAGTTGCAGAATCTTACTTCCCTGTGCCGAATAAAGCGCACATAACGTATACCGGACTATTCACGCCCCGGCAGTTTTTTCCAGGTGACTTCATTACGCAGGTAGGTCGGTTCCGCCTGCTCAACGCGGCAGGCCTTTCCCTGCCGCCAGGCGTGCAGCGCCAGCGGCAGCATATCTTCCGCCTGCGGCAGCAGCATCTGGCCGTCATGCAGCGTAATCGGCGCGCCGGCGACCAGCTCCGGGTAGGTTTGCCAGCCGGTGCCCGCCTGCGCCCAGTCGCCCTGCAGGCGTTGCGCGCGCGCCAGCGCCTGCTCCGGCGACAGTACCGCCTCGCCTTCACTTTCCAGCCACTGACCATCAGGCTGACGCTCAAACTGGCCCCAGTACACCTCGCCCATGCGAGCGTCGATCGCCGCCAGCACGCGCTGCGCGCCGGTCATTCGCCACGCGCCCTGCGCCATGGTCTGCAAGGTGGGAAATGCCCAGCATCGGCAAATCCGCGCCTAACGCCAGCCCCTGCGCAATGCCGATGCCGATACGCACGCCGGTAAAGCTGCCGGGCCGCGCCCGAAGGCCAGCGCATCAAGTTCGCCAAGCGTTACGCCGGACTCGGCCAGCACCTGCTGCACCAGCGGCAGAATACGCTGCGTGTGTTCACGCGGGCACAGTTCAAACAGGGCGTGGGTTTCGCCTTGATTCCAGAGGGCAACGGAACAAGCTTCCGTTGCGGTATCGATCGCTAAAATTCGCGTGGACATGCCAAACCTCAGGCGGGAAATATCAGTATTTTTTACAGGGCGCGCATTGTAGCACAGCCCGGATTACCGGCATAGCCGCAGCCGCACTGGCGCGGCAGGCCGGTTATTCCTGCTGCAAAAAGGCGATCGCCTTACCCAGATCGCGCGTGCGCGGCGTAGGCGGCAGGCTGTTGAGAAAGACTTCACCGTAGGGGCGCATCACCAGTCGGTTGTCGCAAATCACCAGCACCCCGCGGTCGTCCGTATCGCGAATCAGGCGGCCGACGCCCTGCTTGAGGGTGATCACCGCGTCCGGCAGCTGTACCTCGTTAAACGGATCGCCGCCGCGCAGGCGGCAGTCTTCAATACGCGCCTTGAGCAACGGATCGTCCGGCGAGGTAAACGGCAGTTTATCGATAATCACGCACGACAGCGCATCGCCGCGTACGTCCACCCCTTCCCAGAAGCTGCTGGTCGCACCAGCAGCGCGTTGCCCGCCTCGACGAACTGCGCCAGCAGTTGCCCCTTGCTGGTTTCGCCCTGCACCAGCACCGGCAGCGTCATCGACGCACGAAACTCTTCCGCCAGCTCACGCATCATCTGATGCGAGGTGCACAGGAAGAAACAGCGCCCCTGGTTGGCCTCAATCATCGGGCGCAGCATCCGCGCCAGCTGGCGCGCGCCGCCCGGCTGATTCGGCGACGGCAGAAAACGCGGTACGCACAGCAGCGCCTGGTTGGCATAGTCAAACGGGCTGGGCAGCAGCAGCGTCTTCGCCTTGTTCAGCCCCAGCCGCTCGGTAAAGTGCCCCATCTGTTCATTCACCGACAGCGTTGCCGAGGTGAAAATCCAGCTGCCCGGCTTATCATCCAGCAGCTCACGAAAACGCTCCGCCACCGTCAGCGGCGTTAACGCCAGCACGAAGTTACGCGCGTTACACTCATACCAGTAGCTAAATCCAGGCTCGTTCACCGACTTCAAACGCTTCAGACGGGTGCGGTACTGGCTGGCGCGTTCAAACGCGGCGTCTAACAAGGCCGAACGCCCGAGCGACAGTTTCATCACGTCGTAGCACAGCTCCAGCGCATCATCGAGCAGCAGTAAGGCGCGCTGCACGTTGGGCTGGTTCAGCACGTCGCGCAGGTTGCCGCGGAACCCCGGCTCCCCCAACGCCAGCCGGAAATCCTGGGTACTCATGTTCAAGCGGTCGGCGCTTTTTTGCAGTTGGGCTACGTCGCGCACCTCGGTGCGGTAGGCAATAGTGATATCCTTGGCCAGATCCATCAGCTGACGGCTGGTCAGCTGCTTGCCAAAGTACTGGCTGGCGATATCCGGGATCTGATGCGCCTCATCGAAAATCATCACGTCCGCTTCGGGGATCAGCTCGGCAAAACCGCTTTCCTTCACCACCATATCCGCCAGAAACAGGTGATGGTTAACCACCACCACGTCGGCGTCCATCGCCTTGCGGCGGGCCTTGACCACGAAGCAGTCCTGATATTGCGGACAGTCGCTGCCCAGACAGTTGTCATTGGTGCTGGTCACCAGCGGCCAGACAAAGCTGTCTTCGGCCACGTCGCTGCAGCTGCTGATATCGCCTTCCACGGTCTGCGACGACCAGCCGCGCAGCTGCACCAGATCGATCAGCGTCTGGCCCGCCAGTTTCGCCGCCGGCCAGCGACTGCTGCTCCAGACGCTCCAGACACAGATAGTTGGAGCGCCCTTTCAGCAGCGCCAGCTTACCTTTAAATTGCAACGCTTTGGCGATGGTCGGCAGATCGCGCGCGTACAGCTGATCCTGCAGCGCCTTGGAGCCGGTGGAGATAATCACTTTTTTATTCGAACGCAGCGCCGGCGCCAGATAGGCAAAGGTTTTCCCGGTGCCGGTGCCCGCTTCCACCACCAGCTCCTGCTTAAAGTTGATGGCTTCGGCGACCGCTTCGGCCATCAGCCGCTGCGCTTCACGCGGTTTAAACCCTGTAATTGCCTGCGCCAATGCGCCGTCTGTTTGCGAAATCGTCTGCCACGCTGCCTCACCGCCAAAAAATTCAGCTGTGATTATATACACATTCCGCCGCGCCGTGCAGAGGCAGCAACGGGCGTCATGCTGTGCTACCCTAAGCGGGCCAACAATATGGAGATAACTGAATGAATATCGAACGCATTGATCCTGAACAGCGCTGGTCGGAAGCCGTAGTGCATAACGAAACCGTCTATTACACCAGCGTGCCGGAAAACCTGGATGAGGATGCGACGGCACAGACCGCCAACGCCCTGGCGGCGATTGACGTCCTGTTGGCGCGCGTCGGCTCAGACAAAAGCCGCGTACTGGACGCCACCGTATTTCTCGCCGACGCGGCGGACTTTGCCGCCATGAACGCCGCCTGGGACGCCTGGGTAGTGCCCGGCAGCGCGCCGGTGCGCTGCACCGTGCAGGCGAAGCTGATGAACCCGAAATACAAGGTTGAAATCAAAATCATCGCCGCCCAGTAATGCTTATGCCGCGGGCCTTTCAGACCGCGGCACGATGGCCATGGCGCCGCTGCGGCGCCTTTATGCCAGTTTGATCAGCACCATCCCCGTCAGCAGCAGCATAATTCCCAGCCAGCCTTTGCCATTGAGACGCTGACCGAACAGGATCCAGCCGGCAGCCACGGTGGCGACGATACCAAAACCGCCCCACAGCGCATACGCGACCGACAGGTCGATCCCCTTCACCGCCTGCGCCAATGCGCTAAAGGCGGCCAGTACCGACAGCAACGACAGCAGGCCCAGCCACACTTTGCGGAAGCCGTCCGACATTTTCAGAAAAATGTTGGCGACAATCTCCAGCGCGGTCGCCAGCACCAGAAAACCGATATGAACCCACTCAAGCTGTTGCATGATGTTCACCTCGCGCGTCACCGGCCGACGGCGTCTTACGGGTGCCGGACTTCACCAGCATAATGCCGCGATCAACGTTGCCAGCCCCAGCAGCTTCAGCATGGAAACCGGCTCATCGAACCACAGCACGCTGAACAGGGTAATAAACAGAATGCCGATACCTTCCCATAAGGCGTAGGCCACGCCCAGCGCGACGCGCTTGATGGCGACGGACAGCAGAATATACGAAGCGGTGATCATCACATACATCACCATGTGACCCATTACGCCCCCGCTGACGCTGGCGTATTTCATCGACAAGGTGCCGATAATCTCGGTGGCAATAGCCAACCCTAAAAAAAGCCAATAAATCATGATTTTTCTCCCAAACGGCGAATAACGCACGCAAAGGCATATTTATCCCGATTTATCTCGTCCGCACGGCATTTGGCCGCATTAGGACGCAGAGATCCCTGGGGATAAACTGACCCAAACGTTATAAAAAAAGAGTGCCCGGTGATGCGAAGATAAAGCCAGGAAAATCCAGCCTTACCGCGACCGGTTAAGGGAGAAAGACGCTATAGCTCACTGCACCAGTGATGCTCACTGGCAAGGATGGCAGACAGAAAAAGCTGACAGGTAGAGGTTCTAAGGGGGTTTTTTATTTGTTGTCATCATAGTTATCTCGCTATCTTCAGCCGTACCTATCACAAAACCCGTACGGTTTGCTCAATATCCTCATTATGGAAAAGTTTAACGAATATAGTTGTACCACAGGCCAAATAATAAAGCAAACCGCCATTTCCATTAAAAACCAAGGAAAAATAAGTTAAAAATAAGAAACTTATATCAAATAAAAACAAACAAAGGCTCAACAAATGGTTGAGCCTTTGACGGAACGGCATTGTGCAAGAATGCGGCAAAGCCAGGTGCGGCAAGGCTTAGCCGCGCGCGCCGTTCACCGCCTCGCGCGCCAGTTCGGTGATGCGCGCATAGTCGCCCTGCTCCAGCGCATCGCCGGGCACCAGCCAGGAACCGCCGATGCACAGCACGCTTTTCAGCGCCAGATAATCGCGATAATTACCCGGTGAGATCCCGCCGGTCGGACAGAAACGCACCTGCGGGAACGGACCGGCGATCGCCTGCAGCGCCTTCACGCCGCCGTTGGCTTCCGCCGGGAAAAATTTGAACTCGCGCAGACCGTAATCCATCCCCAGCATCAGTTCCGAGACGGTGCTGATGCCCGGAATCAACGGGATCGTGCCGGCGGTCGCCGCCTGCAGCAGATCGGCCGTCAGCCCCGGGCTGATGGCAAACTGCGCGCCCGCTTCGGTCACCGCCTGCAGCTGCTGCGGGTTGATCACCGTACCGGCGCCGATAATCGCCTCAGGCACCTCTTTGGCAATGGCGCGGATGGCATCCAGCCCGCACTCGGTGCGCAACGTCACTTCCAGCACCCGCACGCCGCCGGCGACCAACGCCTTCGCCAGCGGCACCGCGTGCTCCAGCTTATTAATCACAATAACCGGCACAACCGGGCCCGCGCTCAGGATCTGCTGCGCGCTGGTTTTCCAGTGATTCATCGTTTTCTTCTCCACATTGAGGTTAGTGTATGGCACGCCCCTGCCACAGGGCTTTCAGACCAGGGTCTGAAAAGTCCGGCCGTACCCTCAGCCCGAACGACAGGCAAAAAAAAAGCCGGCAGACTCGCTGCCGGCATCACGACTTATTCGAACTCGTTCCAGGAACGGCCGTCGCGGGTGATCATCGCCACCGACGCCACCGGCCCCCAGGTGCCGGCCTGATAAGGCTTAGGCGCTTCGTTGTCGGCTTTCCACGCGTCCATAATGGAATCGACCCACTTCCAGGCCTCTTCCACCTCGTCACGGCGGACGAACAGCGCCTGAATGCCGCGCATGCTCTCCAGCAGCAGACGCTCGTAGGCGTCGGCAACGTGCTCCTGGTTAAAGGTTTCCGAGAAACTCAGATCCAGTTTGGTGGTTTGCAGATGGTGCTTATGATCAAGACCCGGCACTTTATTCAGCACCTGGATCTCAATCCCTTCATCCGGCTGCAGGCGAATGGTCAGTTTGTTCTGCGGCAGCTGCTGATACGAGTCGCTGAACAGGTTAAGCGGCGGGTTCTTGAAGTACACCACCACTTCGGAGCATTTGGCCGGCAGGCGTTTGCCGGTACGCAGATAGAACGGCACGCCGGCCCACTGCCAGTTGTCGATATCCACGCGGATAGAGACAAAGGTCTCCGTGTTGCTGCTCTTGTTGGCGCCCTCTTCCTCCAGATAGCCGGGTACTTTACGCCCCTGCACAAAGCCGGAGGTATACTGGCCGCGCACCGTGGTTTCACGCACGTTGCGCTGGTCGATACGGCGCAGCGAACGCAGCACTTTGACCTTCTCGTCGCGGATGCGGTCGGTGGTCAGATCCGCCGGCGGCGACATAGCGATCATGGTCAGCACCTGTAGCAGGTGGTTCTGAATCATATCGCGCATCTGGCCGGCCTGGTCGAAGTAACCCCAGCGCCCTTCGATGCCCACCTCTTCCGCAACGGTAATCTGCACCGAGTCGATGGTGCGGTTATCCCAGTTGGAAGCGAACAGCGAGTTGGCAAAACGCAGCGCCAGCAGGTTCAATACCGTCTCTTTGCCCAGATAGTGGTCAATGCGGTACACCTGACTCTCATTGAAGAACTCGGCAACCTGATCGTTGATCAGCCGTGAGGAAGCCAGATCGGTGCCCAGCGGCTTCTCCATCACCACGCGCGCCGGCTCTTTGTTCAGCTTGGCCTGCCCCAACCCTTTGCAGATCGCGCCGAAGGTGCTTGGCGGCATCGCGAAGTAGTTGATGGTGGTGCGGCTTTCCTGATCCAGCATTTTGCCCAGTTTGGTAAAATTCTTGCTGTCGTTGACATCAAGATTACAGAAATCTAATCGCGCGCTGAGCGTAGCCCACAGTTCGTCATCCAGCTTTTCCTTCATAAAGGTTTCAAGCGCTTCTTTGACGACCTTGGTATAAGCGTCTTTATCCCACTCTGCACGGCCCACCCCGATAATGCGGGTGTCCGGGTGGATATGTCCGGCTTTTTCTAATTGGTACAGGGAAGGCAGCAGCTTACGGCGCGCCAAATCCCCCTTCGCGCCGAAAATAACCAGGTCGCACGCCTGGGCTGTAGAGGTTACCGCCATGTTCATCTCCTCGTTGCAGGATATTTGTAATTTTCTTACATTACTAATGTACTCTCTTTACCTACGGCCAGTAAACCCGGATTAAAAGCAGAAAAACGCCAGAAACCATATGGCTATACGCTGAACGTCGGTCGATGCCGCCCGCGTTGCCACCAACTGTAATTTTCTGTCTTTTTTGTTACTCTTTTACCATTATGAAAGTTAGACACAGCTCATATTCTGGTGAAAAATCCCAGCAAACGCTCTGTCGAGACTGCCAACGGTTACCAGCACGTAGTATATTTTCATTAAACCGGCATTGATTTCTCCTTTGATTGAAATCGATATACCCAATTGATTTCTCGTTGCAACCTGACGCCGGCCGGCACTTCACGCCGCTCACCGCACATCAGACGCGTTTTTTGCGTATCGGCAACCGGAAATTTGCAGGGTAAAAACCCATGAGTGACACCCGTTATATGAATACGCTGGAAAAAATTCAGAGCCATTTAGAGCAACTGAGCAAATCCGAAAGAAAAGTCGCCGAGGTGATCCTCGCATCGCCGCAAACGGCGATCCACTCCAGCATCGCCACGCTGGCGCGTATGGCCGACGTCAGCGAGCCGACGGTAAACCGCTTTTGCCGCCGTCTTGATACCAAGGGTTTTCCCGATTTTAAACTGCATCTGGCGCAGAGCCTGGCGAATGGCACGCCCTACGTCAACCGCAACGTCGAGGAAGACGACAGCGTTGAGGCCTACACCAGCAAAATTTTTGAATCGGTGATGGCCAGCCTGGATACAGTAAAGGCAAATCTGGATATCGCCGCCATAAATCGTGCGGTTGACCTGCTGACCCAGGCGAAAAAAATCTCCTTCTTCGGCCTCGGCGCCTCCGCGGCGGTCGCTCACGACGCCATGAACAAATTCTTCCGCTTCAATATCCCGGTCGCCTACTTCGACGATATCGTGATGCAGCGCATGAGCTGCATGAACTCCGGTGAAGGCGACGTGGTGGTGCTGATTTCACACACCGGCCGCACCAAGAACCTGGTGGAAATGGCGCGTCTTGCACGCGACAACGACGCTGCGGTGATCGCCGTGACCTCGCACGATTCACCATTGGCGCGGGAAGCCACCCTGGCGCTGCTGCTCGACGTGCCGGAGGATACCGACGTCTATATGCCAATGGTGTCGCGCATCGCCCAGTTAACGCTGATTGACGTGCTGGCGACCGGTTTTACCCTGCGCCGCGGGGATAAATTCAGAGATAACTTGAAGCGCGTCAAGGAAGCGTTGAAAGAATCGCGCTTTGATAAAGACGTAGAGATTCCCAACAGTTTCGAGTCATAATCGAAACGGCCCTCATTCGCCGCCGGACAGCCTCTGCGAGGCGATTTGATCGGCGGCACTATAGGTTGTACCGTGTAACACGTTCCTGCGGATAACCCGGGTGTGACACCAGCGTCATGAAGCGTGGCTATGATGACGTTTCGCGCCGGTTCGCGTTATCCGATGCTTATCGCAACACTTTTTTATTTGCTTCACCAGTCAACGGAGTAATACATGTCCAGACGGCTCAGAAGAACCAAAATCGTTACTACACTGGGTCCGGCTACCGACCGCGACAATAATCTGGAAAAGATCATTGCTGCCGGCGCCAACGTAGTTCGGCTTAATTTTTCCCATGGCAGTGCAGAAGACCACCTGGCGCGCGCGGATAAAGTCCGCGAAATCGCCGCCAAACTGGGTCGGCACGTGGCTATTCTCGGCGATCTTCAGGGGCCAAAAATTCGTGTATCCACCTTCAAGGAAGGCAAGGTCTTCCTGAATGTCGGTGATAAATTCCTGCTTGATGCCGAAATGGCGAAAGGCGAAGGCGATAAAGAAAAAGTCGGCATCGACTATAAAGGCCTGCCTGCCGACGTGGTGCCGGGCGATGTGCTGCTGCTCGACGACGGGCGCGTGCAGCTGAAGGTGCTGGAAGTTCAGGGCATGAAGGTGTTTACCGAAGTGACCGTCGGCGGCCCGCTGTCCAACAACAAAGGCATCAACAAACTGGGCGGCGGCCTGTCAGCCGCTGCGCTGACCGAAAAAGACAAGGCCGACATCGTCACCGCCGCCAAGATTGGCGTGGACTATCTGGCCGTTTCCTTCCCGCGCACCGGCGAAGACCTGCACTATGCACGCCGCCTGGCGCGCGATGCCGGCTGTAATGCCAAAATCGTCGCCAAGGTTGAACGGGCGGAAGCCGTCTGTGATGAAGAAGCGATGGACGATATCATCCTGGCGTCCGACGTGGTGATGGTGGCGCGCGGCGACCTCGGGGTCGAAATCGGCGATCCGGAGCTGGTCGGCATTCAGAAAACGCTGATCCGCCGCGCCCGTACGCTGAACCGCGCGGTGATCACCGCCACCCAGATGATGGAGTCGATGATTACCAACCCGATGCCAACCCGTGCGGAAGTGATGGACGTAGCCAACGCCGTCCTCGATGGCACCGATGCGGTGATGCTGTCGGCGGAAACTGCGGCCGGCCAATACCCGGCGGAAACCGTCGCCGCCATGGCGCGCGTTTGTCTCGGGCGGAAAAAATCCCCAGCATCAACGTTTCCAAACACCGGCTGGACGTGCAGTTCGACAATATCGAAGAGGCGATCGCCATGTCTTCGATGTATGCGGCCAACCACCTGAAAGGGGTAACCGCAATTATCGCCATGACCGAATCCGGCCGCACCGCGCTGATGATGTCCCGTATCAGCTCCGGCCTGCCGATTTTCGCCATGTCGCGCCATGAGCATACGTTAAACCTGGCGGCCCTGTACCGCGGCGTCACGCCGGTCTATTTCGACAGCCACACCGACGGCGTTGCCGCCGCCAATGACGCTATCAACCGTCTGCGTGACAAAGGCTACCTGCTGTCCGGCGATCTGGTGCTGGTCACCCAGGGCGACGTGATGGGCACCGTCGGCACCACCAATACCAGCCGTATCCTGCGTATCGAGTAACCTCATCCGCTATCTGCCGGCCTGTTCTCGCAGGCCGGCATATTTCTACCGCTTCGGTAACCCTTCAACGTTGTCCCAACCATAAGGAAAGTACGGCGTGCTGCATCAACATACCCCGCATTCCGACGCCGAACGCACCGCTAGCCTGGAACGGGACGGCTTTGGTATGCTAAGCGCCCTCAACGTGCTGAGCCTCGCCAACAATGCCATCACCCAACTGCCGGATACATTCTGCCAGCTCACTCAGCTGTGTGAGATGAAAAATTTACGCCGGCTGGATTTACGTTGGAATAACTTTACCCGTTACCCGCGGTTATCGATCGGCTGATCGCACGCGGATGCATGGTACATGCGTAAACAAACCAAAGGCGCCGTTATGGCGCCTTTTTACATCCGGGTTCAGGTAAACATCAGCGGTATAGGTCATCGCGCGAATAGGGTTCGATCTCCCCTTCCTTGCGCGTCTTCAACAGTTTGAGGATCCAGGTGTACTGCTCGGGATTCGGCCCCACCAGATTCTCCACCTCTTCATTCATCCGCCGCGCGATGCGATGGTCATCAGCCTGCGCCAGGTCATCCATCGGCTCGCGAATATAGATATCCAACATGCTGGTTTTACCGTCATACACCGGGAACAGAGGGACGATCGCCGCGCGACACACTTTCATCAGGCGCCCGACCGCCGGCAGCGTCGCCTTATAGGTGGCGAAGAAATCCACAAACTCGCTGTGCTCTGCGCCATGGTCCTGGTCCGGCAGGTAATAGCCCCAGTACCCTTGCCGCACCGAGCTGATAAACGGTTTGATGCCGTCGTTGCGCGCATGCATGCGGCCGCCAAATTTGCGCCTTACCGCATTCCACAGGTAGTCCACCAGTTGATTGCGCTGATTATGGAACATCGCCGCCATCGGCTGACCGCGCGCCGCCATCAGCATCGCCGGCACATCCACCGCCCAACCGTGCGGCACCAGGAAAATCACGTTACGCCCTTCCTCGCGGATTTTATCCAGCACCTCTTCGCCATGCCAGCGCACGCGCTTGAGCACCCGCTGCGGGTTGGTGCAGGCCAGCTCCGCCATCAGCACCATCGACTGCGGCGCGGTAGCGAACATTTCATCAATGATGTGCTCGCGATCGCTTTCCGGCACCTCCGGCAGGCAGTACAGCAGATTAATGCGGGCGCGACGACGGGCGCCCTTCGCCAGCTTGCCGGCGACCCGCCCCAAACCGCCCAGCAGCGGATCGCGCACTCGCGCAGGTACCAGCGATACGCCGGCCATCAGCCCCGTTCCCAACCAGACGCCCCAGTAGCGCGGATGAAGGAAGGCTTTTTGAAACTGCGGGATAAATTCTACGTTCGATTTTTTTTCGTTTTGCATGCACCAACTCTTAACTTAGCGGCCCGGCTATTATCCCAGACATGCGCGCTGCGCTGCGGTTTCCCCGCGTGCGCGCCGTTCAAAGGCTATTGGGTATAATAATTGCAGATGATGAATTTGCAATTCGCCACGGCGAAACGCCAGATACGGGAAAGGCCCGATCGCGGATCGGGCCAATAAATAACGCGTGACGACAGGCTTAGTCCAGCTGCAACTGCGGCACCACTTCTTTTACCTGCGCCAGATATTCGCGGCGATCTTTACCGCTCAGGCCTTCGGAACGCGGCAGTTTCGCCGTCAGCGGGTTAACCGCCTGCTGGCCAACCCAGAATTCATAATGCAGGTGCGGCCCGGTGGAACGTCCGGTGTTGCCGGAAAGCGCGATGCGATCGCCGCGTTTCACTTTCTGTCCCGGCTTCACCAGCAGTTTCTTCAGGTGCATATAGCGCGTGGTGTATTGGCGACCGTGGCGGATCGCCACATAGTTGCCCGCCGCGCCGCTGCGCTTGGCGATAACCACTTCGCCATCGCCCACCGCCAGCACCGGCGTGCCGACCGGCATGGCAAAATCGACGCTTTATGCGGCGCAATTCGCCCGGTGACCGGGTTAACGCGGCGCGGGTTAAAGTTGGAGGAGATGCGGAACTGCTTGATGGTCGGGAAACGCATAAAGCCGCGCGCCAGGCCGGAACCCTGACGATCGTAGAACTTGCCGTCCTCGGCGCGAATCGCATAGTAGTTTTTACCGCCGGTGCGCATACGTACGCCCAGCAGTTGGCTCTGCTCACGCTTGCCCTCAAAGTGCTCGCGCGACATCAGCACCGCAAACTGGTCGCCTTTGCGCAGCTTGCGGAAGTCCAGCTGCCACTGCAGCGCCTTGGTCACCGCGCTGATTTCAGAGCGGCTCAGCCCGGCGGCGGAAGCGCTGGCGACAAAGCTGCCGTTCAACCGGCCGCTGATGACCTTGTTGCTCCACTCGCCTTCCTGAGTTTCCTCGCTGGATTTGAAATTATTGCCAACGCGCTCATAGGTGCGGGTTTCGCGGCGGGAAACTTCCCAGGTCAGCGTTTGCAGATCGCCGGTATCGTTCACCGTCCAGGAAAGCTGCTGACCAATCTTCAAATTACGCAGGTCGCGGTTTTGCGAGGCCAGCAGCGTGACGTCCGACATGTCGATGCCGTACTGCGTCAGAATGCTGCTCAGAGTATCGCCGGTAGAGACCACGTATTCATGCACCCCTTCCTCGCCGGCGACCTTTTGGTCCAGCTCATCCTGCGGGATGTCATCATCCGGGGTGGGTTGATCGATATCGATGGGTTCGCTGGCCTCAGGCAGCAGCGAATGTAACTGGCTGGATTCTAACTCGACGTTTTTAACGATGGGATTATGGTCTGGGTGATAAACAAAAGGCCGCCAGACGGCGACGGCCAGTGTGACGACTGTCAGCGACCCCAGCATGACGCGGTGGGGCCGTGGCAGGTTGTTATACGCCAGAGCGATAGTTCGGACTATCTGCTGCACTCTTGGATATCCTCATAAGCTTTACTTCAGGCAGCTCACGTATTGGTTTGACAGCGCTGTCAGGAAGTTCCCGTAGCTGTCCTTCCCCAATGCGATGCCGCTACCCAACGGGTCCAGCGTTCCGGAACGCACCTTGGTACCCTTGGCAACGGCATTGATTACGGCCGGCCTGAATTGTGGCTCAGCAAAAACGCATACTGCTTTCTGCTCAACCAACTGTGTTCGAATTTGGTGTAAGCGCTGTGCTCCAGGCTGGATCTCAGGGTTAACGGTAAAATGGCCCAGTGGGCTCAAACCGTAGTGTTTTTCGAAATAGCCGTAAGCGTCATGAAAAACAAAATATCCCTTACCTTGCACAGGCGTAAGCATCTTACCAACATTTTTGTCAGTTTGCGTCAGCAGATTCTCGAATTGACGCAGGTTCGCGTCTAGTTTGTCTTTATTTTGCGGCATAAGTTCCAACAATCTGTCATGAATCGCGATCGCAGTCACTTTTGCCATTTCCGGCGACAGCCAGAGGTGCATATTATATTCGCCGTGATGGTGCCCATGATCGTGCTCGTGCTGATGCTCGTCGCCGTGGCCTTCATGGTCGTGCCCCCCTTCGGCATCTTTTTGCAGCAGCGGCTTCACCGCCGGCAGCGCGGCGACGGACAGCTGCTTTTGCGCGTCAATCGGCTGCAGCGGCTTGCTGAGAAACGCCTCTAAATCCGGGCCGACCCACACCACCAGGTCGGCCGAGCGCAGGCGCCGCAGGTCAGAAGGACGCAGCGCGAAATCATGCGGCGACGCGCCGTTCGGCAGTAAAACTTCGGTTTCCGTTACGCCATCGGCGATGGCGGAGGCAATAAACCCCAGCGGCCGGATCGATGTTACCACCGCCGCCGTCGCACTGCCGGCCATCATCAGGGTGCTTGCCAGCAGCGCGCGCTGCAGCCATTTTTTTTTCTGTATCATCGTGTGTTATCCCGTCGTGTTTGTCAGCGAAGCGTGATATTATAACATTCGGTAAGTTCTGCAAGATGTAATCGGAAATGTCTACACTGACAACGTTAAAAAATATCTCCGTCTCGTTCGGCAACCGCAACGTGCTGTCGAACGTGTCTCTCAGCCTGCAACCCGGCCGCATCCTGACGCTGCTGGGGCCGAACGGTGCGGGTAAGTCTACGCTGGTGCGGGTGGTGCTGGGGCTGATTGCGCCGACCAAAGGCGACATTGAGCGTCAGCCGGGCCTGCGCATCGGCTATGTGCCGCAAAAGCTGCACCTGGACGCCACCCTGCCCCTGACGGTCAGCCGGTTTATGCGCCTCAAGCCCGAGGTCAAAAAGGCGGATATTCTGCCGGCGCTCAAACGGGTACAGGCGGCGCACCTGCTGGAGCAGCCGATGCAAAAGCTGTCCGGCGGCGAAACCCAGCGCGTACTGCTGGCCCGGGCGCTGTTAAACCGCCCGCAGCTGCTGGTGCTGGATGAGCCGACGCAGGGCGTCGACGTCAACGGCCAGCTGGCGCTGTACGATCTGATCGATCAACTGCGTCATGAGCTGGACTGCGCCGTGCTGATGGTTTCCCACGATCTGCATCTGGTGATGGCGAAAACCGATGAGGTGCTGTGCCTGAACCAGCATATCTGCTGTTCCGGCACGCCGGAAGTGGTGTCGACGCACCCTGAGTTTATCGCCATGTTCGGCAACCGCGGCGCAGAGCAGCTGGCCATTTACCGCCACCACCATAACCACCGTCACGATTTAAAGGGACGTATCGTATTGAAGAAAACCGGGAGTCGTGACGCATGATCGAACTGTTATTACCGGGCTGGCTGGCCGGTATTCTGCTGGCCGCCGCCGCCGGGCCGCTGGGCTCATTTGTCGTCTGGCGCCGTATGTCCTATTTCGGCGATACGCTGGCACACGCCTCCCTGCTGGGCGTCGCCTTCGGCCTGCTGCTGGATATTAATCCGTTCTAATGCGGTTATCGCCGTGACCCTGTTGCTGGCGCTGCTGCTGGTGTGGCTGGAGCGGCGTCCGCAGCTCTCGCTTGATACCCTGCTGGGCATTATGGCGCACAGCGCGCTGTCGCTCGGCCTGGTGGTGGTGGCGCTGATGTCCGATGTACGCGTCGACCTGATGGCCTACCTGTTTGGCGATCTGCTGTCGGTCACCACGGATGACATCATGATGATTGCCGTCGGCGTGGCGATCGTGCTGCTGGTGCTCTACTGGCAGTGGCGTAATCTGCTGTCGATGACCATCAGCCCGGAGATGGCGCACGTTGACGGCGTGAATCTGGCGCGCACGCGCATCGTGCTGATGATGGTGACCGCGCTGACCATCGGTCTGGCGATGAAATTTGTCGGCGCGCTGATTATCACTTCGCTGTTGATTATTCCGGCCGCCACCGCGCGCCGCTTTGCCCGCACGCCGGAGCAGATGGCGGGCATCGCCGTGCTGATCGGCATGCTGGCGGTAACCGGCGGCCTGACCTTCTCGGCGTTTTACGATACGCCGGCCGGCCGTCGGTGGTGCTGTGCGCCGCCATGCTGTTTGTTTTCAGCCTGGCTAAAAAGCAACAGGCGTAATCACCGCGCGCAATCAGTAAAAAGGGTCGCTTAATGCGACCCTTTTGTTTTCTGTTTTCCGCCGGTTCGTCCGCAGGCTTACTCTTCGCGCTCAATACCAAAATGCTTATAGGCGTGGTTGGTCGCCATGCGTCCGCGCGGCGTGCGTTGGATAAAGCCCTGCTGGATCAGGAACGGCTCAATCACGTCTTCGATCGTTTCACGCTCTTCGCCAATCGCCGCCGCCAGGTTATCCAGCCCCACCGGCCGCCGGTGAACTTATCGATAATCGCCAGCAACAGCTTACGGTCCATATAGTCGAACCCTTCCGCATCCACATTCAGCATATTCAGCGCCTGCGCCGCCACCTCGCCGGTCATCTGGCCGTCGGCGCGCACCTCGGCAAAGTCGCGCACCCGGCGCAACAGGCGGTTGGCGATACGCGGGGTGCCGCGCGCACGGCGCGCCACCTCATGCGCGCCGTCGGGCGACAGCGTCAGCCCCAGGCAGCTGGCGCTGCGCGACACGATATGCTCCAGATCGGCAACCTGGTAAAACTCCAGCCGCTGGACAATGCCGAAGCGGTCGCGCAGCGGCGAGGTCAGCGAGCCGGCGCGGGTAGTGGCGCCCACCAGGGTGAACGGCGGCAGATCGATTTTAATCGAGCGCGCCGCCGGCCCTTCGCCGATCATGATATCCAGCTGATAGTCTTCCATTGCCGGATACAGCACCTCTTCCACCGCCGGCGACAGACGGTGAATCTCATCGATAAACAGCACGTCGTGCGGTTCAAGGTTGGTGAGCATCGCCGCCAGGTCACCGGCCTTCTCCAACACGGGGCCGGAGGTGGTGCGCAGGTTGACGCCCATCTCGTTGGCGACGATGTTAGCCAGCGTGGTTTTACCCAGCCCCGGCGGCCCGAAAATCAGCAGGTGATCGAGCGCGTCGCCCCGCAGCCTGGCCGCCTGAATAAAGATTTCCATCTGCTCGCGCACGTGCGGTTGCCCCACGTACTCCGCCAGCATTTTGGGACGGATGGCGCGGTCGATCACCTCTTCTTCCGTGATCGGCTCGGCTGAGATCAGGCGGTCGGCTTCAATCATGTTTTATCCTTACCGGCAGTTACAGGGCCGCACGCAGCGCGTCGCGGATCAGGGTTTCGCAATCGGCGCCCGGCTTGGCGACCTTGCTGACCATGCGGCTGGCCTCCTGCGGCTTGTACCCCAGCGCCACCAGCGCCGCAGCGGCCTCGGCTTCGATATCCGCTTCGGACGCCTTGCCGGCGCGGGCCGGCAGGTTGATTTCGCTGCTGTTGGCGAACAGGTCGCCGTTCAGCCCTTTAAAGCGATCTTTCATTTCCACCACCAGACGCTCGGCGGTCTTTTTACCCACGCCCGGCAATTTCACCAGCGCGGTGATTTCCTCACGCTCTACCGTGGTGACAAACTGCTGCGCCGACATGCCGGACAGGATCGCCAGCGCCAGCTTCGGCCCCACGCCGTTAACCTTGATCAGCTCGCGGAACAGCGCGCGCTCCTGCTTATCGTTAAAACCATACAGCAGCTGCGCGTCTTCACGCACCACAAAATGGGTAAATACGATCGCTTCCTGCCCCAGCTCCGGCAGTTCGTAGAAGCAGGTCATCGGCATATGCACTTCATAACCGACGCCGTTCGCTTCCAGCAACACCAGCGGCGGCTGTTTTTCCAGGATATTCCCTCTGAGACGACCTATCATTTACCCTCCAGCTTCAATTCTTGTTCACGGCCCGCGGCCATGCCATGCCATGCTGCTAAGCTTATAACATAAAAAAGGCTGGATGAATATCCAGCCCGTCGTTATCCGCCCGTTATCCCTCCGCAGCCTGATAACGCTTATTTTAAACGCCCGCGCGCCATGCTTAAGCGCCCTTCGCTCATCCGCAGCACGTTCTGGCTGAGATGGCAGTGGGTGATGGCAATCGCCAGCGCATCGGCGGCGTCCGCCTGCGGGCTGGCGGAAAGCTTGAGCAGTGAACGCACCATGTGCTGCACCTGCGCCTTCTCCGCCGCGCCGGTGCCGACCACCGTCTGCTTAACCTGACGGGCGGCGTACTCAAACACTTCGAGATTCTGGTTGACCGCAGCGACGATCGCCACGCCGCGCGCCTGCCCCAGCTTGAGCGCCGAGTCCGGGTTCTTGGCCATAAACACCTGTTCGATGGCGAAGAAATCCGGCTGGAACTGCGTAATGATCTCGCTGACGCCGGCGTAAATCAGTTTCAGCCGCGTCGGCATATCGTCCACCACGGTACGGATGCAGCCGCTGGCGATATACGACAGCTGGCGCCCCTGCTGGCGAATCAGGCCGTAGCCGGTAATGCGCGAGCCGGGGTCGATACCAAGGATAATCGCCATTATATCGTCCGCTCCGTCTTGCCCGTCCACGGCGTCAGGCGCTGCGTTGCCACAGCGCCAGATTGACCACGCATTACAGCGTAGCCGCCACCTCGTCGGAGATCTCACCGTTGTGGTAAACCTCCTGCACGTCGTCGCAGTCTTCCAGCATATCGATCAGACGCAGCAGCTTCGGCGCGGTTTCCGCATCCATATCGGCCTTGGTCGACGGGATCATCGACACTTCCGCCGCCTCGGCGGTAAAGCCGGCGCTCGCCAGCGCGTCTTTGACTTCACCCAGGTTTTCCCACGCGGTGAACACGTCGATGGCGCCGTCGTCGTAGGTCACGATATCTTCCGCGCCGGCTTCCAGCGCCGCTTCCATCACGCTGTCTTCATCCAGACCCGGCGCAAAAGGTGATCACGCCTTTTTTTGGTGAACAGGTAGGCGACGGAACCGTCGGTGCCGAGGTTGCCGCCGCACTTGGTGAAGGCGTGGCGCACTTCCGCCACGGTGCGGTTACGGTTGTCGCTCAGACAGTCGATCATGATGGCGGTGCCGCCCGGACCATAACCTTCATAGATGATGGTTTCCATGTTGCTGTCGTCTTCACCGCCGACGCCGCGGGCAATGGCGCGGTTCATGGTGTCGCGCGTCATGTTGTTGGACAGCGCTTTGTCCATCGCCGCGCGCAGGCGCGGGTTGGAATCAGGATCGCCGCCGCCCAGCTTGGCCGCCGTGACCAGTTCACGAATAATTTTGGTGAAAATCTTACCGCGTTTGGCGTCTTGCGCCGCTTTACGGTGTTTTGTGTTGGCCCACTTACTATGACCTGCCATAAAAAATCTCCAAAAAAAAACTACTGGACTGAATTAATCACAAACTCTTCAATCGCCTGCTGGTTGCTCCACGACTTGGTCAGTTTGACGGCGTCCGCCGCCTCAAGCCATTGGTAAGCGTGATGCTCGGTAATCACCGGATCGCGCTCTGCGGGCAACGCCAGACAGAACCAGTGCTCTTTATTGCGCGTGGTTCCCGGCGCATAGCGATGTCGCAAGTGGACAAAGAGTTCAAACTCCACGCAGCGCTGGCAATCGAACAGCGGCAGATTCTCCGCCAACACGTCGATGCCGACTTCTTCTTTGATCTCACGCTGCGCGGCATGCAGCGGCGATTCATCCGCCTCCAGGCTGCCGGTCACCGACTGCCAGAATTCGGTATCGTCCCGCCGCTGTAACATTAGCACCCGGCCGCTGGAACGCGCATAAATCACCACCCAGAACCGACTCGGGGCGTTTATAGTTCATCACGCGTTCTCTGAGTTGGCGTCGTCCGCCGCGCCCTTTTTCACCACGCTGATGGACAGCTCCTGCAGCGCCGCCGGGTTGGCGAAGCTCGGGGCGTCGGTCATCAGACAGGCGGCCGCGGTGGTTTTCGGGAAGGCGATCACGTCGCGGATATTTTCCGTGCCGGTCAGCAGCATCACCAGGCGGTCCAGGCCGAAGGCCAGACCGGCGTGCGGCGGCGTACCGTACTTCAGCGCATCCAGCAGGAAGCCGAATTTCTCACGCTGTTCGTGTTCGTCGATGCCCAGAATGCCGAACACCGTCTGCTGCATTTCGCTGCGGTGAATACGCACCGAGCCGCCGCCCACTTCGTAGCCGTTCAGCACCATGTCGTAGGCGTTGGCGATAGCATCGGTCGGCGCCTGCGCCAGCGCTTCCGGCGAGGTGTCGCGCGGCGCGGTGAACGGATGGTGCATCGCCGCCAGGCCGCCTTCGCCGTCTTCTTCGAACATCGGGAAGTCAACCACCCACAGCGGCGCCCAGGCGTCCAGCTTGGTCAGCTGCAGATCGCGGCCCAGCTTCAGACGCAGCGCGCCCATCGCATCGGTGACGATTTTGCCGCTGTCGGCGCCGAAGAACAGAATATCGCCGCTTTGCGCGTCGGTGCGCGCCAGCATCGCTTCCAGCACCTCGGCGCTGAGGAATTTGGCGATCGGGCTTTGTACCCCATCCATCCCCGCGGCGCGGTCATTCACTTTCAGCCACGCCAGCCCTTTGGCGCCGTAGATGTTAACAAATGCGCCGTATTCGTCGATCTGCTTACGGGTCAGCTGCGCGCCGCCCGGTACGCGGATGGCCGCCACGCGCCCTTTGGCGTCGTTGGCCGGGCCGGAGAACACTTTAAACTCGACGTCTTTCACCAGATCGGCCACGTCCGTCAGCTCCAGCGGGTTACGCAGGTCCGGCTTATCGGAACCGTAGCGACGCATCGCTTCGGCAAAGGTCATGATTGGGAAATCGCCCAGATCCACGCCCTTCACATCCTGCCACAGCTCGCGCACCAGCTGCTCCATCACGGCGCGCACTTGCTCGGCGCTCATAAAGGAGGTTTCGACGTCGATCTGGGTAAATTCAGGCTGACGGTCGGCGCGCAGGTCTTCGTCGCGGAAGCATTTGACGATCTGGTAGTAACGGTCAAAGCCGGACATCATCAGCAGCTGTTTGAACAGCTGCGGCGACTGCGGCAGCGCGTAAAACTTGCCTTTATGCACGCGGCTCGGCACCAGATAGTCACGCGCGCCTTCCGGCGTCGCTTTGGTCAGCATCGGCGTTTCAATATCCAGGAAGCCGTGGTCGTCCATAAAGCGGCGGACAAAGCTGGTGATCTTGGCGCGGGTTTTCAGGCGGTCGGCCATCTCCGGACGACGCAGATCCAGGTAGCGGTACTTCAGACGCGCTTCTTCGCTGTTGGTCTGGTTGGCGTCCAGCGGCAGCGGCTCGGAACGGTTGATAATCTCGAGCGCATGGGCGAACACTTCTACTTCGCCGGTGGCCATATCTTTATTGATCTGGCTGTCTGGACGCGCACGTACGGTGCCGACGATCTGGATACAGAATTCGTTGCGCAGTTCGAACGCCTTGTCGAACGCCGCTTTTTTATCCGGATCGAAGAACACCTGCACGATGCCTTCGCGATCGCGCATATCGATAAAGATCAGGCCACCCAAATCGCGGCGACGGTTTACCCAGCCGCACAAAGTCACTTCCTGGCCCACGTGGGACAGATTCAACTGCCCGCAATATTCAGTACGCATACGCTATCCTTTTACTCAGCCGATGCCGCGCCGGACGTGTTGCCCTGGGCGCCGCTGTTATCTGATGAACTCTTGTTGCCCGGTTTAAAATCAGTCGCGTACCAGCCGGTGCCTTTCAGCTGGAATCCGGCCGCGGAGATCAATTTTGTCAACGCAGGCTGCCCACACGCCGGACAGTCGGTCAACGGCGCATCGGAAAATTTCTGCAATTTCTCTAATCGATGATTGCAAGCACCACATGCATATTCGTAAATCGGCATAGGTCGTTGGATTAAAGAGAGTTGAAAAAAGGCGGCCATTATAAAGGAAATTCATCCGCCCGATAAGTGCGAAGCGCGTATTGTTCTGCGACTAAATGATGCCTTTTTGTCCGAACCACACATTGATTAACAAATTTCCCGTTAACAGCGGCGCAAATGTTCACGTAGCCTAAGTTTACGTGTGAATGCGGCAACGCCGCTCCCATCCCCTTTCCTAATGAGGCAACGCCATGCTGAAACTTGATACCTCAACCACCGCGCTGGTGCTGATTGACCTGCAACAGGGCATTTTGCCGTTTGCCGGCGGCCCGCACAGCGCTGAACAGGTGGTCACCCACGCCGCCCATCTGGCGGGACGCTTCCGCGCCCTTGGCGCGCCGGTGATTCTGGTGCGCGTCGGCTGGTCGGCTGGCTTCGACGAAGCGCTGAAGCAGCCGGTTGATCAACCGTCTCCGCCGCCGGTCGGCGGCCTGCCCGCTAACTGGTGGACCTTCCCGGAAACGCTGGCGGTCAGCGACAACGATATTCTGGTCACCAAACGCCAATGGGGCGCGTTTTACGGCACCGATCTGGAGCTGCAGCTGCGCCGCCGCGGCATCAAAAGCATCGTGCTCGGCGGCATCGCCACCAATATCGGCGTGGAATCCACCGCGCGCGACGCCTGGGAGCGCGGCTTCGAACTGGTGGTCGCCGAAGATATGTGCAGCGCGCCGAACGCGGACATGCACCAGTTCGCCTTCAAGTATATCTTCCCGCGCCTGGCGCGCGTACGCAGCACCAGCGAAATTCTTGCCGCGCTGTAAGCGACGGGTTAACGTAGACGCTTTCTATTTTTGCGCTGCCCGCCGGGCAGCCGGTAACTGGCGAAGGAACGGATGTATATCGGATTACCGCAATGGCACCACCCCGCCTGGAACCGCATCGGACTGCGGGACCTGGCGGACTACAGCCGCTATTTTAACTGCGTCGAGGGCAACACCACCTTTTATGCCCTGCCGAAAGCGGAGATCGTACAGCGCTGGCGCGCGATGACCCACGACGATTTCCGCTTCTGCTTTAAATTTCCCGCTGAGATCAGCCACAAGGCGGCGCTGCGCCACTGCGACGCCGACGTACAGACGTTTTTCCAGTGTCTGGCGCCGCTGGAGCAGCGTATCGGCCAGCTGTGGCTGCAGCTGCCGGCGGCGTTTGGCCCGGCGGAGCTGCCGGCGCTGTGGACGTTTTTCGACGCCCTGCCCGGCGCATTCACCTACGGCGTCGAAGTGCGCCACCCCGCCTTTTTCGCCAAAGGGGAGGAAGAGCGTCTGCTGAATCAAGGGCTGCACCAGCGCGGCATTAACCGGGTGATCCTCGACAGCCGGCCGGTGCACCACGCCGCACCGCACAGCGCGGCGGTGCGCGACGCCCAGCAAAAAAAGCCGAAGCTGCCGGTGCACGCTCTGGTGACCGCCGCCAATCCGCTGGTGCGCTTTATCGGCGGCGACGTGCTGGACGACAACCTGCGCTGGTTCAACGCCTGGCAACATAAACTGGCGGACTGGCAGCAGCATACGCCCTATCTGTTTATTCATACTCCGGATAACGGCGACTCTCCGCAGCAGGCGCAAAAATCTGGCAGCGTCTGCGGGAAAAGCTCCCGTCGCTACCGGCCGCGCCCGACTGGCCCGAGCAAGACTCACTGTTTTAACCAATTAATCTGGCGAATTACATCAGATTTTTCTCCGCGACAGCCGTACAAATGGCGGCTATTATGCAGGGCCAGTTTTTGGTTAGGGAATGGAGTTCAAAATGGTAAGCGCGCTCTATGTGGTGCTCGGCGCATTGTTGTTAATTAAACTCTCTTACGACGTAGTCAAACTCAGGATGCAGTACCGCGTCGCCTACGGCGACGGCGGCTTTTACGAACTGCAGACCGCCATCCGCGTGCACGGCAACGCCGTGGAATATATTCCTATCGCCGCCGTGCTGCTGTGCTGATGGAAATGAACGGCGCGGAAGTATGGCTGATCCACCTCAGCGCCTGCTGCTGATCGCCGGACGTCTGGTGCATTTCTATGGCCTGCGCAACCGCGAAGCCCGCTGGCGCGCCTCAGGCATGATCGCTACCTATATCTCTCTGGTGTTGATGGTGCTGGCGAATACCTACTATCTGCCCTGGGAGCTGATCTTCACGCTGCACTGATCCCCCTTTCCAGGCGGCGACGCCGCCTGTTTCCACATCGATAATGTGATCTCTGCCGGCGATATCTGTTAGAATACGCCCCTTCGAATTCTGACCTGATTTTTTGCCGCTATGCCAAACCGCGATACTCTGTTTTTCCGCCCCCATCGACAAACTGGGCGACTGGACCTTTGATGAACGCGTTGCCGAAGTGTTCCCCGACATGATCCAGCGCTCCGTGCCCGGTTACTCCAATATTATTTCCATGATCGGCATGCTGGCGGAGCGCTTTGTGCAGCCAAACAGCCAGGTCTACGATCTGGGGTGCTCGCTGGGCGCGGCCACGCTGTCGATGCGGCGGAATATCAGCGTGGCGGACTGCAAAATCATTGCGGTGGACAACTCGCCGGCGATGGTCGAGCGCTGCCGGCGCCATATCGACGCCTTCCGCGCCGATACGCCGGTCGAGGTGATTGAGGCCGATATCCTCGATATCAATATCGAAAACGCCTCCATGGTGGTGCTGAACTTCACCCTGCAATTTCTCGAGCCGGCCGATCGCCTGCGCCTGCTGCAGCAGGTTTACCGCGGCCTGCGCCCGGGCGGCGCGCTGGTGCTGTCGGAGAAATTCAGCTTTGAGGACGCGCCGGTCGGCGAACTGCTGTTCAATATGCATCACGACTTCAAGCGCGCCAACGGCTACAGCGAACTGGAGATCAGCCAGAAGCGCAGCATGCTGGAGCATGTGATGCTGACCGACTCGGTTGAAGCCATAAGGCGCGCGCCTGCAGCAGGCCGGCTTTGAACACGCGGAAGTGTGGTTCCAGTGCTTTAACTTCGGCTCGCTGATCGCCCTGAAAGCGGGAGAAAGCGCATGATCGAGTTCGGCGATTTTTATCAGCAGATAGCCAAAAGTCCGCTCAGCCACTGGCTGGACACCCTGCCCGCGCAGCTCAGCGCCTGGCAGCGCGAATCGCTGCACGGCAAATTCAAGCAGTGGTTTAACGCGGTGGAACACCTGCCGCTGCTGACGCCGGATCGGCTTGACCTGCTGCACGGCGTGCAGGCCGACATGCAGCAGCCGCTGTCCGCCGGCCGGCTGGAAGGCATTGAAACCATGCTGCGCACGCTGATGCCGTGGCGTAAAGGCCGTTTTCCCTGTACGGCATTGATATCGACACCGAATGGCACTCCGACTGGAAGTGGGACCGCGTGCTGCCGCATATCTCGCCGCTGGCGGGCCGTACCGTGCTCGACGTCGGCTGCGCAGCGGCTACCACATGTGGCGGATGGTCGGCGCCGGCGCGCAGTTTGTGGTGGGCATCGACCCGATGCAGCTGTTCCTGTGCCAGTTTGAGGCGGTACGCAAGCTGCTGGGCGGCGACCAGCGCGCGCATCTGCTGCCGCTCGGTATTGAACAGCTGCCGGAGCTGGCGGCCTTCGACACCGTGTTCTCGATGGGCGTGCTGTACCACCGCCGCTCGCCGCTGGATCACCTGTATCAGCTGAAAAATCAGCTGGTGCGCGAAGGCGAACTGGTGCTGGAAACGCTGGTGGTGGAAGGCGATCGCCATCAGGTGCTGGTGCCGGGCGACCGCTACGCGCAGATGCGTAACGTTTACTTTATCCCGTCCACCGAAGCGCTGAAGGGCTGGCTGGAAAAATGCGGCTTTGTCGATGTGAAGGTGGCCGACGTCTGCGTCACCAGCCTAGAGGAGCAGCGCCGCACCGGCTGGATGACCAGCGAATCGCTGGCCGACTTCCTCGACCCCGACGATCCGACGAAAACCCGGGAAGGCTACCCGCGCCGCGCCGCGCCGTGCTGGTGGCGAGAAAGCCGTAACGCCGTCGGAAAACCCTGCATGGCCCGGCCATGCAGGGTTGATTACCGACAAAAATCAGCCATGAGCCCTTTCCGCCTGGAACGTTGGATAGGGAACATTAACCGGCCATGAGTCGAGGACATCCATGGTAGAGTCCGGTCGTAAAGATTTAAAAGGCTGCTGAACAACCAAAGTGTGTCCATACTGGTCCTTTGACAACACCGTACCTACCTGCATGATGGAATAATACTTCTGCTCTGCCAAATCTAAAAATAATATGGAATAGAACACAGCCATCTTAACAGAGCCATCGGCTTGATTTTGCACACCGTCGACACTCCATCCCTCCTGCAGCTTTACATAGTTGCCCGCAACGGTTTCGCCAATTTTAGCGGCAATCAGGCCATGGAGAACTGAACCCGGAATAAATTTCATAACTAAAACTCCTTGTGATTAATTGTTCGCAGCACTTGCTGCACCACCAATATCCACAAAAATTTAATGGTTATAAACTCATTGCCGTTGTGTGGCGCACCAGCCGACGACGCCGGCGAAAAATACCCTACCGGCCGGTAATAACGGTGAAAAAAACGCGATTTAAAGGCGGGGAAACATATCGCCGCGCACGCGGCAGGAAGGTCAATCAATGCCCGGCGGTCGCCGGGCATTTTAGGGGGCATCAAGCGCCGGTGCGATGACGCTGCTGCGCCAGCTGTTCCGCACGCTGCAGCAGCGCCTGCAGGTCGTCTTCGTCAATATCCAGAAACTCGCCGTCCAGCAGCGCCTGGTGCAGATCGGCGCGGCTAATCGGCACCTCAAGCGGCGCCGGCTGCGGCTTAACCTCGGCGGGCGCTAACGCATGCGGGTAGCGTCGGCCCAGCAGGTTATTAAACACTATCGCCAGCAGCGCCATCAGCACGGAATTGAGCAGCACCGGCGACCAGACAAACGCATAGCCCAGCTGTTTCACCCCCTCGCCGCCGAGGATCGCCGTCAGCGCCACCGCCCCGCTCGGCGGATGCAGGCAGCGCAGCTTAAACATCACGCCGATCGCCAGACAGGCCGCCACGCCGCAGGCCAGGCCCGGATCGCCGATCAGCTTGCCGCAGCTGACGCCAATCAGCGCCGCCACCAGGTTGCCGCCGACAATCGACCACGGCTGCGCCAGCGGGCTGGCCGGCACGGCAAACAGCAGCACCGCCGAGGCGCCCATCGGCGCGACAAACCATAAATTGACGCTGCCCAGCATCCAGTGGCTGACCCAGCCGGCGACCATCAGCCCCAGGCCGGCGCCAAGGCTGGCGAGTGCGATCTCTTTATTCCCTGCGGCTAACGGATGCGGCCACAAACGCGCGCACCCTATTTTCAACTGCGTGACTATCGGGTTAATCATATTGCCTAATAATGTAAAAAATTAACGTTGCGGCAGGAATATATCACAGGAAAAATCTTAGTTAAGTGTTTATACAGCATAAAAAAACCCGGCTAAAAGCCGGGTTTTTAAGCCATGCAAGATAAGCCAATGGTCTAGGGCGAGGCCAGCGGCGGCGCCGTCTGAATCAGCGCCTCCAGCACCAGCGCCACCTGGCTGCCCGGATCGGCATGCTGCTGCAGGATCAGGCCTTCAATCATAGCGATAAACAGGGTCGCCATCTGTTCGGCCGGTTGAGGCGGCGCTTTGCCCGCATGACGGAAAATAAAAGCGATCAGCTCACCAAAAATATGCGCATTTTCATGGTGCAGCGCCAGATACGCCTCGGCAAACTCCCGGTCGCGCAGGGCCAGCAGCTGTAGCTCTACGTCCATCACGGCGCAGTCGCGGTTGTTTTTCAGCTCGGCGATATACTGCGCCAGCGCCCGATCGAGCGCATCATCATCCAGATCGGCCGTCAGCACCTGCTGTAATTGTGCGATCTCGCGCTGCTTAAAGCGCTGCATTACTTCCAGCAGCAGCGCATTTTTGCTGGCGAAATTAGAAAAAAACGCCCCTTTGGAAAAGCCCGCTTCTTCCGCAATGGTATTAATACTGTTGGCATGCACCCCGCGGGCCACAATCAGCTCGGTGGCGGTCGTCAGCAGTTTTTCCCGGGTCGCCTGTTGGCTTTCTTCACGGTTGAGGCGTTTTTTCATGATGCTGATGGACTCCTGGCAAATAAAAATACTTCACTGCATTCACGCAATCTGCGACCGATTATATAGGAATTTAACCAAAGGACGTAAGGAATCCGCCATAAATGCCCGGAAGATACGGCTCTAACAATTTGATTACACAAAATAATAAAGCCATCTTTACGATGGCTTTTTAATGGGCTGCGAATATTCCGAACGATATCAGAAGTTGTAGTGCAGCCCCAGCATCAGCGACTCGGCCCGGTAGTGGGTAATAACATCCTGCGGCGGCAGCCCCTCAATCAGACCGTAATTCGCCGATGCGGTTCGCAGATAGCGATAATCCAGTGAAACGCTGTAATCGTCGCCAATCTGGGCGATAAGGCCGCCCCCGAGCTGCCAGGCGGCCACGTCATCATTATGCGTTTGCCCGAAGTGCACGCCCTCCGCGGCCAGCCCTTTAATAGTCAGGCGTCCGTACCCCATCCCGCCGCCAACGTAAGGCCGCAGGACGGCGTTGTCGGTAATGTGCAGACGCCAGGGAATATCATACCAAACGTTGGCAAACGCGCCGGTAAAGGCTTCGCTGCCGCGCCCGGCAGCGCTGCTGTTCCCCTCATAATAGCGTTGACTGAAACTGCTCAGGGTATTTTTGCGGTAGTTAAGCTCCAGTTCCGTACGCACGCCCGACAGAAAACGCCATCCCACAAGGCCGCCATAGACATAGCCGCTGTCCAGCGGCTTTTTAAAGTTCATTTGGACAAAATCGAGTTGCTGCTGGCGAAGGTATTGCGAGGATGCCCAGTTAACCCCGCCTTCCAGCCCAATATAGGGGCCGGTTTCAGCCGCCTGCGCCGCATTCCAGACGCCCAACATACTCAACCACAACAGGCTCCGTATTTTCATTTTCTCACTCTTCCGTTGTTAACATTATTACTGCTCTCGCACGGCGGATGCCGGCAATATCGATGGCGCCTCTTGTGCGCGTTGCTCGGCCAGGTGAGCCAGATTACGCAATGCGTTGTTCAACGCCGGGCGTAACAGCGCCTGCATCACTTTGCGCCACAGCCAGGGATTAACCTGGCTGACATCGCCCCGGTGGGTCACGCGGCAGGTGGCAGGCGTGAGCGCCTCTACCTGATGATCAAAACGCAGCGTGGCGCCCAGCAGCCGGGCGGCGTTACGCCAGCGGCGCCCCACGTCTATCTCCTCCAACACAATCGACATGCGCAGCCCGTTCTTTAATTTGCACAGCCCGCGGGTGCCCGGGGCAAACGCCCCTTCCAGACGGCAGCTCACCACATCCGTGTCCCACTGCGGCGATGCTTCCAGATCGGCCCAAATCGCCCAAATAACGTCGGCCGGAGCCGCGACGTCGACGCTAAACGTTAAGGTATTCATTGGTGTTGTCCTCAGGTCGATGCCGGATCGGCCACGTCATGCTTTTCCAACGCCTGCGCGACGATCCGGGCTTCCCCTAATCGCTGCGTTCCCATCCGCAGCGACAGGTTGATAAGGTTAGTGCGGCCATAACCGCCCGCCGGCAATTGCGCATGCTCCGCCGCCACGCACAGCGTGCGCTGGCGCGGTATCGCGTTATTCAGGGAAAAATGCAGCGTCACCAGGTTCATCGGTACCCCCAGCGGGACCCGCATCACATCGTGGGCAATTTGCATGTAGCACTGGCGGGCAATCTCCAGAAAATAGACCATCGACAGGTTTTTCTCATCGCCATAGGTAAAGAAATGCCCGTCGGGCAGCGCGGTCGTCAGCACTGAATAGTGCTCCTGTTCTTTGAACAGCTCGCCCACCAGCACGTTTTCCGGCCGGTGCTTATGCAGCAGGTCGGCCCGCCGACAAGGCGCTACCGCCCGGATAGCCCCCATCGGCGGCGGGCAGGCGGCCGTCTTCAGCGTAAACGTAATACGGCAGGCGATGTGCGCCCGTTGTCTGATGACGATGGTCCACTCCCCGCCTTGCTGCCCGTTCACCGACAGGCTGACGGGGGCGGTTTTATCGACATAGCGCAGAAAGCGCACGTGCATGTCATTAATAAACTGCCCCGCATTGACGATGCCGGCCAGCTCCACCAGCTGCAGGCCGCCGGCGATCAGTAAAATGCCCGGCACGTGATCCAGCGGATGATCAAAGAAATAAGGGTGTTGTTCATTCACCCGCAGCGTCGCCTGCCAGCCGTCCGCGTTCTGACCCGCATCGCTGATAACATGGTGGCGGGAAACGCCGCGCCTGCGCGTGTTGAGCAACGTCTGCATGATGGTACGCCGCGCGTGCAGCCCTGCCAGCAGCGTATCGGTCACCTGTTTATTGAGCAACGCCAGCCCGCTGAGCGACTCGGCCGTCGGCGCCGGCACCGGCGCGGCGGCTGGCAATGGTTCAACGGCTGCCGCCGTCGGGTGGCGAAACGCAGGGTATAAGGCAGCCGCTGCCGCCCTTGCTCCTGCGGCGCTGACCAGGCCCGCATGCGTTCACTGAACAGCCATAGCCACGGTTTGCCCTGGCGACGCACTTCAATCACGCCGTATTTATCCAGCGTTACGATCTGCTGTAACAGATATTCGATACCGCTGGCTTCCGCCAGCCAGCCGCAATGCTGGTGCAGAGGCTGCGTTTGCGTCTGGCCGGCGGCATCCAGCTCGCATACCGTGGTCTGAGAAATTTGCTGCGGCTCCATCCCCGCCATCCGGCACGCCGCCGACAAGTCATCAGCATGCGTCGCCAGCACGGCGCCGCGTAGCACCACCAGGGCATCATCCCCCTGCCGCCACGGTTTCAGCAGCATGATGGCGGCCGCTTCCCCCTGCCGCGGCTGAGCCTGCTGACAGTGACGCAGCTCGCTGTGGCTGCTGATATAGCGCCCGGCCCCCAACAGCACCTGTTGCAGGCCGCGCTCAAACCAATGCGGCAGGGTCAGCAGCGTCTGCCACAGCAGCCCCGCCTCGCCGGCCAGGGTTTGATGGCAACCGCGCAAATCAAAAATTTTTGCCGCATAGCCTGACAGCATGGAAGGCAGCATGGTCGCCACATCTGCGACCGTCACATCGGGCGCCTCCCCCTGCTGCGAGCGGAAGAATTCGCTGCGCGCATAGGCATTGGCAAAACTCTCGCCCCCCAGGTTGCAGCACATCATCATTGCAGTATCGGCACTGTTTGCCAGCGTCGGGTGACGGGCAACGATGCGGCCGGTTAATGCCGTCACCAACAGTTTAAAAGGATCAACGTGGTCCAACGCCTTCGGCCCCATGGCATAGCCATGGGTATCAATCACGCAGTCCGTCGCCAGATAGTGCCCCTCGGCCAGCGGCTGCGCAGCATTGGCCGCCAGACGTCCGGCGGGGAAAGGCCGGCAGACTGCCGGCTGCTGCAGTTTCTGCTGGAACTCCGCCAGACTGAATGCACCGCCCAATGCCGCATCAGCATCCAGAACGGACAGGTTCAGCGTAATATAACCAACCTGCCGCGCCGCCTGGCGCCGCACGGCGTGTTCCGCGCCGACGCGGTCGATAATCATATGGGCGTTGGCGCCGCCGAAGCCAAAGCTGGAAACCGCCAGCCGCCGTAAGTTTGCCGGGCCGCTGGCGTCGGCCGTTGCCAGACGCAACAAGCCGGAGGTTACGCGCGGATCCGGCGTATAGCCGGGCTGCGGAGGGATCTGCTGATGGCGCAGCATCAACAATGCTTTCGCCAGCGAAGGCCCGCCGGCGGCAGCCAGCGTATGCCCCACGGCGGCCTTGATCGAGCCGATCGTCAGCGGCGTCTGGCGTGGGTTATCCGCGGTGAAGAACTGCCCGAGCGACGCCAGCTCGGTGGCGTCCCCCAGCGGCGTCGCGGTGCCGTGCGTCTCCAGATAATCCACGCTGGCGGGATCCAACCCCTGCCATGCGCGCCGGTAGGCCGTAAGCTGCGCCTGCTGACCGGGTGAAAAGACCGAGCCTTCCGCACCGTCAGACGACAGCCCGACCGCCGTCAGCAGCCCGAGGGGATCGCGCCCGGCCGCCTGCGCCTGGCCCAGCGGCTCCAACAGAAACGCGCAGGCGCACTCCGCCGGAACAATGCCGTTGGCCTCCGCGCCAAAGGCGCGCAGGCGCGCATCGCCGGAAAACGCCGTCAGCTGTGAAAAGCCTAAATAGAGCGCCAGCGGCAGGACGGTATTGATCGCCATCACCACCACGCTGTCGGCCTGCCCGCTGTTGATCACGCCCTGCGCCATTTCCAGCGCATAAGGGAATGAGCTGCAGGCGGTATCAACCGTGAAAGCCGGCCCGCCGAGCTGCAGCCGATCGGCCATCAGGCGCACCTGCTCGCCGGGCGCCAGGCCGTTTTCCGTCAGAAAATAGCTCTCATCGCTCCAGGAGGTGGCCAGAATCAGCCCGGTACGGCCCCGCGCCAACCGCTCCGGCATCAGCCCCGGCTCTTGCAGCAACCGCTGCAACACGCGCAGGCCAATCCCCGCCTGACGCGACGCGGCGCCGGCCGGTTCATCCAGGGTAAAGGCCTGATCCAGATAGACCCGGTTACGCGTGCCGGGCCGTTCGGCCAACACCGCGTCGGCATCAACCTGCCAGTGCGGCAGCAGCGAACGTAACGGCGCGCTTTCCCCCTGCGTCAGCAGCGTCCATAAATCCTCAACCGAGGCCGCGCCCGGAAACTCACCCGCCATCGCGCTGAAACAATAAGCGGGAGACGCGGTGCCGGATGCCGTAAAGTCATGGCTCATGTGCGGCTTACCCCAGTCTATTTAACAGCGCCAACGCCTCGCCGGCGTTGCGTCGGGACATCAGCGCCTCGCCGGCGAAGTGGCAAATATCATGCTGCGGCGATAAATTTTCCCACACCGAGGATTGCGTAAACCCGTCCGTCAGATAGCGGTCAAACGGCGTTTCGAGATTGATATCGCCGTCGTTGGCCGTGCCGAGCTTTTTCAGCAGCTGC
Organism: Serratia rubidaea; assembly: GCA_901472405.1. Taxonomy (GTDB): domain Bacteria; phylum Pseudomonadota; class Gammaproteobacteria; order Enterobacterales; family Enterobacteriaceae; genus Serratia_B; species Serratia_B rubidaea. The sequence continues at coordinate 2,760,673 of LR590463.1, forward strand.
AACAGCGCAGCCTCCAGCGGAGGTTCTGCCGACAATTTTTCTTCCAGCAATGCGATCATCGCGCCGGGGGTTTGCAGATTGGTAAACTGCGGCGCATGAGCCTTCAGTTCGGGACGCTCCGACTGCAGCGCCTCCAGCACATCCAGACGGCCGAGAGAGTCCAGCCCCAGCTCATCGAAGGTTAAAGTAAGATCGATATCAGAGGGCGCAAAGCCGGTCAGATCCGCCACGATGCGCCGCATAACCTGCTCGGCGCAAAACGCCGGCGCTGGGGTTTCCCGTTGCTCCGAAGCCGGTTCGCCCAGACCGGCGAGTAACGCCGCCGGGGTCGCCGCGTCAAACAGAGCCGCCTTGCCCGCACGGGGATAGCGCTGCAGCAGCGCTTCCTGCACGTCCTGCCGACCGAGCGAATCCAGCCCCAGCTGTTCAAATTCCTGGGTAAGATCGATGTCAGCCGCAGGAAAACCGGTCATCTCCGCCAGCTGTCGGCGCAGCCAGGCTTCATGGCTCTCCTCCGCCGCTGCCTGAGCGACGGCCGGCTGCGCAGGAACCGGCAAAACGGCCGGGGTTTCCGCTGCGCCGAAGTTCAGCGGCGGCGTGACGGCCGGTAGCTGCGGCGCCTCTCCCGTCAGCAGCTGTTGATGCGCGGCTAAAAACGTCTGGGTCACGCTCTCCGTCTGCGCCAGCAGCTGCAGTAAAACCTGCTGCTGATTCGGGCTGTTGCTCACCAGAGCCAGCACTTTTTCGGTAAAGGCAAAATAGCTTTGAGTAATTCTGCTGTTGGCAGCAATAAACTCCTGAACTGCCGGGTTCATATCCATTTTCATAAGCGCTTTTCCAACGGGTTTCGGAAGAAATGATTCATCTCAGGCCGGTTCACGCCGCCACATCGTCCAATAGGTCGGTCACGGCGGCATCATGCTGCTGACGCAGCGCGGCGGTGGTCTGCAGGAAGTCGCTGAGGGCGTCGGCATCCTTGCCCAAGAAGGCGATATACCCATCCGGGCGAATCAGCACCAGGCAGCCCGCATCCGCGTGATAGCGGCGATGCAGCCGCCAGTCCGGATCGGCAATCAGCCGCGGTTCGCCATCGTGCTCATCCGCGCTCAGCGCGTCAGAGACGCAGCGCGCCGCAATACCCTGATAGCCGGCGACCAACGCCTGCGCCATCGCCTGCCAACCGGCGACCAGCGCCGAATCACCCTCTGCGGCGGTGAATATCAGCAGCAGATAGCGCTGACGGAACAGTTCACTCAGCGGCTGAGCCTGCGTTCCGGGCGCAGCCCAGAGCATCACGTCCGGCGCCAGCTGTCCGGCGCGCGGCGCGGCAACCGGCAGCGCCCGTTGCGCCGCCTTTTTACGCCAGCTGTTGCGCTCCCCTTTCTTCAACTCATTCAGCACCCACCGGCTGCCGCAGTAGTGGTAATGATGGCCCGAGATCAGCGACGGTAGTTTGCGTTGCACCTTGCTGCGGCCGGAGATCAGCGGCAGCAGGTTATTGCGCAGCCAGACCAGGGGACGTTTGCGGGTGGTGATCAGTTTTGTCAGTCGATGCGCGGTTTTTTCGGCTTCCTGCGCGACCGGATAACGCTCTTCGTGGTAGCTGTCCAGTAGTTGCGGCCCGGCATAGCCGCGCGCCACCCAGGCCAGTTTCCAGCCGAGGTTGTAAGCCTCTGACAGCCCGAGGTTCATCCATTGTCCCCCTATCGGGCTGCCGATATGGGCGGCATCGCCAAGCAAGAAAATGGCGCCGTGACGCAGCTGGGTTACCTGACGGTGCTGAAAGGCCGCCAGCGTGGTGGATGACAGGTTAGACAGCGTCATCTGCTGGCCGCGACCGTCACACAATGACTGGAACGTTGCCAAATCCAGCTGCGGACGCTCGCCCTCCGGCGGCAGCGCATGAGGCATTTCAAAGAACAGCCGGTAGCGTCCCTTGCCGTCAATCGGCGCAATGGCGACATACCCTTCCGCAGCGCCCAGGAAGAAGGCCCCTTCATCGCGACGCTGATCCCATTCAATATCGGCATCGGCCAACATAAAATAGGAGTCATAGGCTGAACCGTCGAAGCTGAGGTTAAGCTTTTTCCGCACCGTGCTGCGCGCGCCGTCGCAGGCGCACAGCCAGCGGCAGGACACCCACTGCTCTTCACCATCCCCCTGCTGAAGCAGCGCGCTGGCGCCGTCGGCCTCCCTGCCGGATATCGTTCAGGGTGGTGTTCCATTCCACGTTGACCCCGAGCGCTTCCAGCCGTTGCAGCATCAGCTTTTCCGCATCCGGCTGCGGCAGACTCAGCAGCATGGGCCATGCGGCTTCCAACAGCGAAAAGTTGTAGTTGATAATGCGGCGCTGGTTCGCCTGAATCGAAAATGCCTTGATGGCAAAACCCTGAGCAACGGCCCGATCCGCAATGCCCAGTTCCCGAAACACTTCCAGCGTGCGGGAGTGGATCGCCATGGCTTTGGTCGACGTAGACGGCCCCGCGTTCTTTTCGATAATCCGCAACGGGACGCCGTACTGCTTGAGTAAAATCGCCAACGTCAGGCCAACCGGCCCGGCGCCGACGATCAACACCTGCGGGTGTTCAGCATGTGGTAAAGGCTGTTTTTCCATGTTTAGTACCAATTCCTGTAGAAAGGCGCATCGGCGATGGCCAATAATTCAGCATCCCCGGAAGAGTCGCCGTAGGCGTAAATCTGGTAGTTATCCAGATCGGTCATCTTTTCACGCAGCCGGCGCACCTTTTCACTGCCGACGCAATCCTCGCCGTCCACCTCACCGCTCAATGTCTGCCCGTCGCTGCCGAGCCGGGTGCCGCAGATAATGTCGATATTGAGCGAGCGCCCCCACTGCAGCAGGTAGTTTTCCGGCGAATTGCTGACCAGGGCGGTGACATGCCCCTGCTGCTGGTGCCAGCGCAGCCGTCTTAACGCCTGCGGCCGCAGATAGCCCGGCAGTTTTTCATGCACATAGCGGCGCGCCAGTGCGCTTTCCCGGGGAACGCTCAGCCCGGCAAAAAAGTGGTGAATAAAGGCGCGGCGCGCCTGCATCAACGGCGTGATTTTCAGCAACACCGCGACGATGCGCGGCAGCATCAGCGCCATCCCGCCCCAGAAAGCGGCTGAACCGTGAATAAAACGGATATAGCGCCAGAACGTATGGCGATGGGTCAGAGTGCCGTCGAAATCGAACACGGCCAGCACGCGACGGGATGTTTCCTCATGCGGCATGCTCCACCCCCTGGGCAGGCAGCATGTCGATTTTCCGCGGCAGCTTGAACCCCGAAAGATAGTTGCCCATAAACGTCAACAGCTCCTGCTGGACCAGCTGCGCATCGGACACCTCGACGCTGAGGCACAACACGTTGGCCTCATGTTTATCGCGCGTAACCCAGGCCCGCGCCCGTTTCACCTGCGGATGACGTACGGCCACCCGCTCTATCTCGGCCAGATCGATCATCTGCGCCCGGATTTTAGAAATGCGCAGCCGCTGGCAGACAAAGAACAGGTGCCCCTGCGCATCACGCCACACCAGATCGCCGGTGTGCAGCCAGCCATCCTTGAAGAACAGCGCGGTGGCTTCCTCATCCTGGTAATATCCTTCGGCAATCATCGGGCCGCGCACCACCAGTTCGCCGATGCGTCCCGCCGGCACCTCTTGCCCGCCGGGGCCGAGCACACGAATTTCCGCAGCGCGAATCGCCTGCCCCATGGCTCCGCGATGCTGTTCGCCACGGGTGTTTTGCACCACGATCGGTAAGCTTTCGGTCAAGCCATACCCCTGCAGCACCGGCCCGCAGCCCAACAGTTGGCTGAGCCTTTCCGCCTCCCCGGCCGGTAAATGTCCGCCGCCGGAATAAATCATCAGCTGCGGGTGCAGACCCGCCGGGGCCGATTTTCGCTTGGCCAGGCGGCCGTTGAAATAACGGATAACGTCGGGCACCAGGCAGGCGAATGTCACCTGATGCTGCGCCAGCACCTCAGCCAGATCGCGGTTAAGCAGGCTGTTGGTCACCAACAGCGTTGCCCCGACGCTGAGGGGGAAAATCAGCATCACCGACAAACCAAAAATGGCGTACAGCGGCAGCGTGACCAAATGTACGCTGCCAACGCCCTGCGGATGGAAATGCTCGTGCAGTCCGTCGGTAGAGCGCGTCATTTCCAGGTAGCGGTGAGCCACGGGGAAAGGCCGCGCATAGCCACGCCAGGTAAACTGCAGCGCCACGACCGGGTTGCCGTGCGGCGCCGTCAGCGCCGCCGCATCACCGTCGGGCTGCTGCGTCAAATGGTGTACATCTTCGCGGGGTGCGCAAGACGGCGTCTTATCGCTTAATAATATCTGCCACGTTGGTGATGGCGGCGTCAGCAGCGCAGCGTGTTTTTGATAAAATTCCGAGAAGGTAATAATGAAATCAGGATGACACTTATCGAACAGCTGACTTATTTCCCATGACGTCAGTTTACTGTTGATAATAATGGGGAGTGCCTCCAGGCTGACCAGTGCGAGGTAACTGGCAATAAACTCAACGCCATTTGGCAGAATTAACGCAACGTTATCACCGGGTTTAACCCCTAACAGACTAAAAGTCCGCTTTCGCTTTTCAGCAATATGTTTAAGCTCCTGGTAACTGAGCGTAACGTTATTATCAATGTCGTTAATTGCAGGCGTTTCCGGAAACTCCCTGGTAATTTCCAAAAAACGATGGAGAAAACCTTCACTATCAGTTGTAGTGTTCATCACGTATCCCTAGATATTATTTCAAGTAAGCCAGCAAAAACTAACGTTGATTATTTAGCAGGTAGGAAATTATGTTGCTGGTACCATTGCAATACGTCACTCAACGTTTCATTCAGCGGCCGGAATTTACAGCCTAACTCTCGTCGACTTTTATCATGACTAAAGTTCGTACGCAGATATTCACGTGACATCAGGTCCACGCTCGATTTGCTTAATAACACCGGTTTTTTCGTCAAACGGTGGTAAATCTCATACCCCTGCGCCAACACGCGCAGCATCAACAGCGGAACGGCCTTGGTCGGCGCCGGGACGCGGCTGACCTGTGCCAGTTCGCCCATCAATCCCCCCCATGGTCATATGCCGCCCGGCCGCCAGATAACGCTCGCCACGGCGACCGCGCTCCATAGCCAGGATTTCATGCTCGGCCACGTCGCGTGCATCCACAACGCTGAAGCTGGCCGGCAATACGCCCGGGATTTTGTTACCGATATAATCCATAATAAATTGCCCTGACGAAGTCGGCCCAATATCTCCGGGACCAAACATCCAGCCAGGGAGAACAAAGCAGGCAAACATATCCGGGTGTTCTTTCAGAAAGTCGCGGACTACTTCTTCACTTAAAATTTTGCTGCGATAATAATCATCTTTATCTTTACTATTACGCGACATGCTTTCATCAATCAGCTGATTCTGTTCACCGCACAGTACGGCGATTGATGAGGTATGCACCATACGACGAATACCGGCATCCCAGGCCGCCTGCAGTAAATCCGCCGTGCCTTTCACATTGGTGTCATACAATTCCTGCCAATGCTTGCCGCCTTTAAAACTATCGCGAAAATAAGCGGCGGTATGGAAAAGGCCATCACACCCTTGTAATGCGCTCTGATAACTTTCCGGCCGGCACAGATCCCCTTCCACATAGGTAACGGGTAAATCAGTAAACTGTTTTTTTGCTTTTTCCGCACTGCGCACCAATGCGGTTACCTTAATGTTTTTTCGCGAGCAGCGCACGCACCAGATTATTGCCAAGCAATCCCGTTGCACCGGTAACAAATGCATGATTCATCAAACTGTCCTTGCCATGTTTTTTCGATAGAGAAAATAAATAACGCCCAGTCGAATACCGGGAGGTATCTGGAATTTCCGCTAAATATAACCGATGGGAATCTGAAAACCAAGTGGTATTCGAGGTGGGTTGGCGGGAAAGATCTTACAAAATAATTCACCAAAAAGAGGTAACCAACACAAGACGGGAATGCGATGTACGTCGGCATGGGAGGAACGCCATAGGCGCGATCGCTCTTTCCACGGTTCGCGTCTAAGTGCTGTACAAACAATGAGCTAGACGCTGCGAGATCATGCCCTTCCGGTGAGACGCGCCGCAGGCGCGCGGCAGCAAAAACTCAGCATGCTGTTTGCCCGGCGGCAAAAATAACAAACCCGGCAAAGGCCGGGCGACATACATACTTACGAGTTTGCCCTGCGATGGGACTACGCGCTCTGCGCCAGCGGATCGACCAACTCCAGGGCGCCTTTCATCGCCTCGACCATTTCACCGTCAACGCAATAGTGGCTGAACTCGTCAAACTCGTTGTCGGCGCACATAGTGACGCCGGCTTTGCGGTAGCGCATGGTGGACGGTACCGTATGCCCGGAAGAGCTGTGCAGCTCCCGAATGCCGATATCGACAAACTTATGCAGATTACTTAAGCGCACGCCGGCGCCGGCCATAATCACCGGCCCCTGGCTGGCCTGCAGCAAATCTCGCAGCAGCGGCAACCCCAGCTCGGCATTCTGCTGCTGTCCGGAGGTCAAAATACGCGCCACGCCCAAATCGGTCAGCTGCTGCAGCGCCTGCATCGGGTTTTGGCACATATCAAACGCCCGGTGGAAGGTCACCGCCATATCGCCGCACAGCGCCATCACCTCACGCATGCGCGGCAGATCGATATGTCCCTCTTCGTCCAGCATGCCGATCACCACGCCGGGGAACCCCAGATCGCGCATCTGCGCCACGTCGTTTTTCATCACGCTGAAATCAACGGCGCTGTAGCAGAAATCTCCGGCGCGCGGCCGGACGATGGGATGCACCGGAATCGCCAGCCTCTCCCGCGCCAGCGTTAATGAACCGTAACTGGGGGTCAGGCCCCCTTCGCTTTGGCTGGAGCACAACTCGATCCGATCCGCTCCTGCGCGTTCAGCCGTCAGCGCGCAATCGACGCTATAGCAACAAACTTCCAGTTTAATCATGGTCACCTCCAGATGACGGCCAACTTACTACCCGCCTTGTTAATCCGCCTACTTGTCGCGTAGGCTGCAAGTATCAGCGAAAAACCATTCAGGGAGTAACTATGGCATTCAATTTTGATCAATGGATAGACCGCAGTCACAGTGACAGCGTGAAATGGGAGAAATATCACGATCGCGATATTATTCCGCTGTGGGTGGCCGATACCGATTTCCAGTCGCCGCCGGCGGTGATCGAGGCGTTGCATCGGCGTGTCGATCACGGCGTATTCGGTTACGGGCGTCCTTCCCCGGCGCTCATTGCGCTGTTTGTGCAACGCATGGCGGAACGTTACCAGTGGCGCATCCGCCCTGAATGGCTGGTATTTCTGCCCGGGCTGGTCTGCGGCCTGAATCTGTGCGTACGCGCATTTACCCGCGAGGACCAGGGCACCATTGCGCCGTCGCCCATCTATCCGCCGTTTCGTAAGGCCGCACAGTTTGCCGAACGCAGCCAGCTGTCGATACCGATGCGTTTGCAGAACCAACGCTGGCTGCCCGACCTGCCGGCGCTCGCCGCACAACTGCAGGGCCAGGAGAAACTGCTGCTGCTGTGCAATCCGCACAACCCGGGCGGCACGGTGTACCGCCGTGATGAGCTGCTGGCGCTGCAGCAGTTTGCCCGGCAGCATGATTGGATTGTCTGTTCCGACGAGATCCACTGCGATCTGCTGCTGGAACCCGGCCTGCAGCATATTCCCTTCGCCGCCCTGAACGAAGACGCCGCCCAGCGCAGCATCACGCTGATGTCGCCGTCAAAAACCTTCAATATCGCCGGGCTTGGCGCGTCAATGGCGATCGTCCCCAATGAGCAGCTGCGACGCACGCTGTGCCGTACGCGTCGCGGCCTGGTGCCGGAGGTCGACGTGCTGGCGCTGGTCGCCGCGCAGGCCGCCTATCAGGATGGACAGCCGTGGCTCGATCGGCAGCTTGATTACCTGCGCGCCAACCGCGATCTGGTGATGACGCGCATCAATGCCCTGCCGGGCCTGCGTCTGGCGCCGATTGAAGCCACCTATCTGGCATGGATTGACTGCAGCGGGCTGCCGGTCGATAACCCGCATGCCTTCTTTGAGCAGGCCGGCGTCGGCCTGAGCCCCGGACTGGACTTCGGCGACCGCCGCTTCGTACGCCTGAATTTCGGCTGCCAGCGCGCGCTGCTGATACGCGCACTGGAGAGGATCGAGCGCGCGGTGCGCGCCCTGTCCGCTTAGCCGCGTTCGCTGGCGACGATATCGCGAATGGCGTACGGATGAAATTTGATGGTGACGCTGCCGTCGGTAATCGCCAGCGTCGGGTTCGGCAGGCGTTCGCCTTCCCCCTGCGGCGCGCTTTGCTTCAGCTTGATGCCCGGCGTCAGCAGCGCGGCGTCCGGCAGCAGCGCCAGTGCGCGCGCATACAGCGTTTGCGGATCGCCGGCGATCACCAGTTCAACATGCTCCCACCCTTCATGCGGGTAACGCTTGTCGCCGGGAAACGGCAGTTCAATGCAGTCAATCCGCCACGGCCCCAGCTGTAACGGCTGATGCAGGTCAAACAGATAAATCGGCCGTCCGTTGATGACCGCGTCGGACATCACCTCGGCGCACTGCTTAAAGCCGCTGAGCCAGCGTTCCGCCGTCGCGTTTTGATGGCAGCGTACCGAAATATGGTCAGCCGCAAACTGTGATAAATCAAGCTGCAGCGTTTGGGCGAACTGCGTCAGTGTTTGTTCAAAACGGGGTAAATCCAGCGCCAGGTCCTGCAACTCGGCAATGGTCGATAAAGGGTTCATAACATTATTGTCCGCTAAGGCTGTTTTTAGGGCGTAATTTACCGCGCCTGGGCGCCGAGAGCTACATCTGCCGGCGCGGAAATCATCACGCCGCCGCCAATGCGCAATACGGCAGCGACCGGCAAGAGAAAACACGCCGGATGAATTATTTCCCCATCCATTAACCATTCGTGCCTCATATATTTTTTAGGATTTTTCCCATAAGAAAATTAGTATAATTCCACAGGGTCACAATATTCACAATTTGCATGCAAATTAAAATAATAAAAATAACTTCTCCCCGTTTAAAGCCTGTTCTACAATAGCATTTACATAAAGTATTCCAATGCAACACCACTGCTTATTATTTGCACACAAACCTAACGCACATCACTGTTTAAAAAGATATTTTTTAGTCAGCAATCCTGAGACTTATCTTAAATCGCCCATCATTAATTGATTCAGCATAGTAATTAAGTTAGCTTGAAACCATGTTATAGCTGAGAAAATGATTATGTTTCTTTTAACGATATCTGTAGTACTCATCGTTATTGCCGTTTATGCAATTTTGCGCCATTTCAAAACGCGCCGTGGCAGTGCGTTCGATGGACGTCGTCGCAAGAAGTAACGGAAACTTTCCCGTACTCTTTTTATCACCCCGATAACAACACCTGTGAATCCGGCCACCCACTTGTGCAAGCAGTGGGTGACGTTCTCCTTTTGTCGCGCCTCTTCCCTCTCAGACTTTATCCTCCATCCCCGCCGCAACTGCTGACGCGAGGCCATCAATCGGTTACAATTACAGGCTGTTTTGTGGTTGGCTGCGGACGTAACGTCCCCCCAGAGCCACCGTTGAATCCGTAAAGGCGCAACAGGCGTCTTTGCATCTGTCATTTAAGGTATCCCGGTGAATATTCAGGCACTTCTCTCAGATAAAGTCAGCCAGGCGCTGATTGCCGCAGGCGCACCTGCCGATTGCGAAGCACAGGTCCGCCAATCTGCTAAAGCGCAATTTGGTGATTATCAGGCCAACGGCGTCATGTCCGTTGCCAAAAAAGCTTGGCATGCCGCCACGACAGCTGGCAGAAAAAGTGGTTGCCCTGCTGCAACTGGACGGCATCGCCAGCAAGGTCGAAATCGCCGGCCCGGGTTTCATCAATATCTTCCTTGACGCCGCCTGGGTCGCCCAGCAGGCCGACGCCGTGCTGCGCGCGCCGAAACTGGGCATTGCGCCGGTAGCGCCGCAGACCATCGTTATCGACTACTCCGCCCCTAACGTGGCGAAAGAGATGCACGTCGGCCACGTGCGCTCCACCATTATCGGCGACGCTGCCGCCCGTACTCAGAGCTTCCCTCGGCCATAAGGTGATCCGCGCCAACCACGTCGGCGACTGGGGCACGCAGTTCGGTATGCTGATCGCCTATCTGGAAAAAGTGCAGAACGAGCACGCCGACGAAATGGAGCTGTCGGATCTGGAGCAATTTTATCGTGAAGCCAAGCGCCACTACGACGAAGACGCCGAGTTCGCTGAGCGTGCGCGCGCTTACGTGGTCAAGCTGCAGGGCGGCGATGACTACTGCCTGAAAATGTGGCGCAAGCTGGTGGATATCACCATGGCGCAGAACCAGAAGACCTATCAACGCCTCAACGTCACGCTGACCGAAGACGACGTAATGGGTGAAAGCCTGTACAACGCCATGCTGCCGGGCATCGTGGCCGACCTTAAGGCCAAGGGGCTGGCGGTGGAAAGCGAAGGCGCCACCGTGGTATTCCTGGACGAATACAAAAACAAAGACGGCGATCCGATGGGCGTCATCATCCAGAAAAAGGACGGCGGCTACCTGTACACCACCACCGATATCGCCTGCGCCAAATACCGCTACGAAACCCTGGGCGCCGACCGCGTGCTGTACTACATCGACTCCCGCCAGCACCAGCACCTGATGCAGGCCTGGACCATCGTGCGCAAAGCCGGTTACGTGCCGGAGTCGGTCTCCCTTGAACACCATATGTTTCGGCATGATGCTGGGCAAGGACGGCAAGCCGTTCAAAACCCGTTCCGGCGGCACCATCAAGCTGTCTGACCTGCTGGATGAAGCCATTGAGCGCGCCGGCAAGCTGATCGCCGAGAAAAACCCGGATATGCCGGCCGATGAACTGCAAAACGTGGTCAACGCCGTCGGTATCGGCGCGATCAAGTACGCCGACCTGTCGAAAAGCCGCACCACCGACTATATCTTCGACTGGGACAACATGCTGTCCTTCGAAGGCAACACCGCGCCTTATATGCAATACGCCTATACCCGCGTGGCTTCAGTATTCAAACGCGCCGGCATCGACGAAAGCGACCTGACGCTGCCGCTGGTGATGACCGAAGAGCGTGAGATTGCGCTGGCGACCCGTCTGCTGCAGTTTGAAGAGACCATCACCGTCGTGGCGCGCGAAGGCACCCCGCACGTGATGTGCAGCTACCTGTACGACCTGGCCGGCCTGTTCTCCGGTTTCTATGAACACTGCCAAATCCTCAACGCCGACAGCGAAGAAGCGCGTCAGAGCCGCCTGAAGCTGGCGCTGCTGACCGCCAAGACGCTGAAAACCGGTCTGGATACGCTGGGGATCGAAACCGTCGAGCGGATGTAATCGCCGGTTCTCGCATAGCAAAAGGGTCGCCAGAGGCGACCCTTTTTTATTGTTCTGGCACGCGGCGCTGTCAGGCAACGCGGCGGGCAAAGTCCCGCGGCCGGAAGCCCAGCACGCCCAGCACGCCGAAGTAGGCCACCACGCCGGCCGCCACCACCGCCGCCAGACGCAGCAGACGCTCCAGCATATTGCCGTTGTCCCAGGCCGGCATCAGCCACAGCATGCCGACCAGCACCGCCGACATCACCAGCACCGCCGCCACCAGCTTGGTGAGGAACAGCGCCCAGCCCGGCTGCGGACGGAAAATATCCTGCTTGCGCAGCTGCCAGTACAGCAGCGAGGCGTTCAGACAGGCCGCCAGACCGATAGACAGCGACAGCCCGGCGTGCTTCAGCGGGCCGATAAACGCCAGGTTCATCACCTGCGTCATAATCAGCGTGACAATGGCGATTTTCACCGGCGTTTTGATGTCCTGACGCGAGTAGAAGCCCGGCGCCAGCACCTTCACCACGATCAGCCCCATCAGGCCAACGGAGTAAGCCACCAGCGCGCGCTGCGTCATCGCCGCATCAAAGGCGCTGAACTTGCCGTACTGGAACAGCGATACGGTCAGCGGCTTGGCCAAAATACCCAGCGCAATCGCGCTCGGCAGCGCCAGCAGGAAGCACAGGCGCAGCCCCCAGTCCATCAGACGGGAATATTCATCATGGTTGCCGCTGGCGAAGCTCTTCGCCAGCGACGGCAGCAGAATGGTGCCCAGCGCCACGCCCAGCACCCCGGAAGGGAACTCCATCAGGCGGTCGGCGTAGTACATCCAGGACACCGAGCCGGAAACCAGAAACGAGGCGAAGATGGTGTTGATAATCAGTGAAATCTGGCTGACCGACACCCCGAGGATCGCCGGCCCCATCTGACGCATCACCCGCCATACGCCGGCATCACGCCACTTGATGCGCGGCAGCACCAGCATGCCGATCTTGCGCAGGTGCGGCAACTGGTAACCCAGCTGCAACACGCCGCCGGCCACCACCGCCCAGGCCAAGGCCAGCACCGGCGGATTGAAGTAAGGCGCGGCGAACAGGGCAAAACCGATCATGCTGACGTTGAGCAGCGTCGGCGCAAACGCCGGTATTGAGAAACGGTTCCAGGTATTGAGAATCGCCCCCACCAGCGAGGCCAGCGAGATCAGCAAAATATAAGGGAACGTAATGCGCAGCAGCGACGAGGTTAACGCGAATTTGTCCGGCGTGTCGGTAAAGCCCGGCGCGGTGATATAGATCACCCAGGGCGCCGCCAGCATCCCGGCCACCGTCACCAACGCCAGCACCAGCGTCAGCAGGCCGGAGACATAGGCGATAAAGGTGCGCGTCGCCTCTTCACCCTGCTGGCTTTTATATTCGGCGAGGATCGGCACAAAGGCCTGTGAGAACGCGCCTTCGGCAAAGATACGGCGCAGCAGGTTCGGCAGTTTAAACGCCACGAAGAAGGCATCCGTCGCCATGCCGGCGCCAAAAACGCGGGCGACGATAGCGTCACGCGCAAAGCCCAGCACCCGGGAGAACATCGTCATCGAGCTGACGGCCGCCAGTGATTTTAGTAGGTTCATGTGGTTTTTCTGGTGAGTACTACGTGTAAATATCAACGCCTGCAGCAGCAGGCGTCAGTCAAGAAACGGCTTCAGTTTACGCATCCGCGGCAGAATAGCCAACGCCATATGTTACATGGGGTTACCTGGCAAATCCGCGTCGCGCAGTATCTGTTCAATCATCCGCTGGGCGTAAATCGCCTGTTCGCCGCCGGTCTGCGGCGGCGTCTGATTCGCCACCGATTGAATAAAGTGGCGCACCGCCCCCTCAAAACCGCGCTGGGCCAGCGTGGTCTGCCAGCCCGGCGCCGGCTGCTCCAGCACGCCGTCGCGGTCTTCACGCCGCCAGCGGCGCATATCGTCCAGCTGATACAGCGCGCCGCGGGTCACCGCCTGCACGCTTTCCCGCTGGCTGCCCGCCTGGCGGTGCATGCTGGTGGTCACCAGCGTCTCGCCGCAGCGGAAATGGTGCTCGGCATACAGCATTTCACCGGCGTCATTGGCGCTCAGCCGGCCGCCCAGCAGCCGGCCGTCGCCGCCGGCCAGCCACAGCGCGGTATCTACCACGTGCAGATAGTCATCCAGCAGGGTAAAGCGCAGCAGGTTCGGCCCCACGCTGTCGGCGCGGTGCTTCTCCATGCGGAGCGACGCCGGCTGGCGCATCTGCTGCTGCAGCTGCCCGTACAGCGGCGCAAAGCGGCGGTTGAAGCCCACCATCAGCGCCCTGCCGCGCGCCTGCGCCAGCTCCAGCAGTTGCTCCCCCTGCTCCAGCGTCTCCGCCAGCGGTTTATCGACGTAGACATGCACGCCCTGCTCCAGCAGGCTTTTCACCACGCTAAAGTGGCTGGCGGTGCTACTGTGTACGAAAACCGCATCGCACTGCTGCGCCAGCTCATCCAGCCGCGAGAAACAGGCCATCCGGTAACTGTCGCACAGCGGCTGCGCCTTTTGCCGGTTCGGCGAAAAACCACCCACCAGCTGCCAGTCGGCGGCGTGGCTGAGGATCGGCAGATACGCTTTCTGCGCAATGCCGCCCAGGCCAACCACGCCGATACGTAATTTAGTCATGCTGTCGCTCCGCCATCAGCTGTTGCAGTTGCTGCGTCAACGCCGCCACCTGCTGTTCCAATGCGTTGACGCGCCGGCTTAATGACGCCTCCTGCTCTTGCGGCTCATCAACGCCCTCCGGCGCGGCCTGTTCGGCACCGAACAGATGCACAAAGCGGCTTTCACGCTTGCCGGGTTCACGCGCCAGACGCCGGACAAACGGCCCGTCTTCCCGCTCGGCCAACTGCTGCAGCTGCTGCTCCACCTCGGCGACGTCGTTAAAATCATGCAGCCGTGCGGCGCGCGTGCGCAGTTCGCCCGGCGTCTGGGCGCCGCGCAGCAATAAGGTGGCAACCAGCGCCAGCTCCGCGTCGCTCAGTTTCAGCTGGCCGAACTCGGAATTGCAGAAACGCTGTTCATATTTCACCACCCGGTTGCCAAAGCCGCTTTGCGTACGCAGAAAGTGTTTTTTCACCAGTTCGTCCAGCACATCCTGAACCTCGCTTTCGCTCAGCGTCATCACCGGTTCACGGTTGGTTTTCTGATTACAGGCCAGCGTGATGGCGTTCAGCGACAGCGGATACTGCTCCGGCGTCGTCACCTGTTTTTCCAACAGGCAGCCGATTACCCGCGCTTCTTGCGCGCTTAATTGATATTTCATGCTCGTTTTTCACCGTGGCGGCAGCCATTCTTTGTTGGTTAACGCAGTCAGCACGTGGTCCTGCCACTTACCGTCGATCAGCAGATAGTCCTTGGCGTAGCCTTCGCGCTCAAAGCCCAAACGCGCCAACAGCGCGCCGCTGCGCTGATTATGCGGCATATAGTTTGCCATAATGCGGTGCATGCGCTGCTGACGCATCATATAGCGATTCGCCGACTGCAGCGCTTCATACATCAATCCCTGCCCCTGCCACTTCTCACCGAGGGAGTAGCCCAGGAAGCAGGCGTGGAAGGAGCCGCGCAGCACATTGCTGAAGTTGGCGACGCCGCGCACCTCATGCTCATCCGGATCCAGCAGTATAAAGTAGTAGGCGTTGCCCTGTTTCTGCATGTCCATGATCATGCCGAGCCGCGCCTGCCAGCCGGAAGGATAACAGTAACTCTCGTCGCGCACCGGCTCCCAGGGCTTGAGAAACGCGCGATTTTCCGCGTAATAATCCGCCAGACGGTAGGCGTCACGTTCATGCACTAAACGGACGACCAGACGATCGGTGGTAAGACGTACCTTTGGTGATGCAGAGCGATAGCCGAACATCATTTCCCCCGCAATTCGGAACGGTTCGATAAAAAGAGAGTGCCGGGACTGCGCCCTATGCATCAAACGGCATACGCCGAATTTCCCCGTTATTGAATATAACCGTAGCCGGCCTCACAGGTAAAACCCCAGACGCTCAGTAAATAAGCGGTCAGCTTTTTTTCCCGCACTTTTGTCGGCATGCTCCCGTTATTGCGTCGTTCTTCTTTCAGCGGCAGCCGGTCATCGTGTTGTCCATCAGGCGTAAAAACGCGCTAAGTCACCAGAAAATCAGCAATATTTACACCAGCTGCTATTCTGGTAGTACATTCACCTCAGGAGTCGTCAGCATGTCCGAAGAAAATAATCACCTGCCCCAGCTGTTGGAACATATGGTTTTGAACCTGCGCATGATCTATGCCCGCTCCACGCTGATGGAAACCGCCGTGGCGCGCATTCTGGCGGATAACAGCGCGCTGAAACACGAGGTGATTGAACAGCTGCAACAGGTTAACGCCGCTACAGAACGCGATAAGGTCGACCTGGAACAGGCGCGCCAGCATCTGATTGACGTGTTCAATGCCCTTCCCGCCAAAGAGGAATAATCGCTCCCCGGTCACAATCTGCCGTGGTACGGTGGACTGTGCCGGATTAGGCACCTTCCCGCAAGAATAGCGTGCGACAGCATCGGTAAGCTGTGCTAATTATTGCGGCAATCACCTGACAACGGGAGCGAGTATGAAACTGTTTATCTACGATCACTGCCCATTCTGCGTTAAGGCGCGCATGATTTTCGGCCTGCAGGGTAAACCGGTGCGTCTGGTCACCCTGCTGAACGACGATGAAATCACGCCGACCACCATGATCGGTAAAAAGATGGCGCCGATTCTGCAAAAAGACGACGGCAGCTATCTGCCGGAGAGCATGGACATCGTGCACTATATCGATCGGCTGGACGGTAAGCCGCTGCTGACCGGCCCCAGCAACCCGGTCCTTAGCCAATGGCTGGCGCAGACGGCGGAATATACATCGCAGCTGCTGCTGCCGCGCTTCGCCCAGGCCGACTTTGAAGAGTTCGCCACCGACAACGCCCGCCAGTACTTTATTAATAAGAAGCAGGCGGCAATCGGCGACTTCTCCCGCCATCTGGCCAACAGCGCCGACCTTATCGCCCGGCTGGAACAGGATCTGCCGGCGCTGGCGGCGCTGATCGTCTCGCCGGAGGCGGTCAACGGCACGCTGTCGGAAGATGATATTCACCTGTTCCCACTGCTGCGCTCGCTGTCCATCGTTGCCGGCGTCACGCTGCCGGAACCGGTTGAAGCCTACCGTAACCGCATGGCCGAACGCAGCGATATCCCGCTGCTGCTGGATATGGAACAGTAAGCGCCGCTGCTGCGGTCAAAGGAGGAGCGCACAGATGTTGAAAATGGTGTTCGTCACCGCGCGCGATCGAGCGCGGCTGGCCGAGATTTCTACGGTGCTGATCCGCTACGGCCTGCAGGATGTGGTGCGCCTGCTGGGATTAAGCCCGCTGCTGGCCGGCGGCAAAGGCGCTCAGCAGGCGGACGACGGCGCGCTCTCACTGCCCGAGCGTCTGCGCGCGGCACTGGAGGCGCTGGGGCCGACCTTTGTCAAATTCGGCCAGATACTGGCAACCCGCTCCGACCTGCTCGACGCCGGCTGGACCCGCGAGCTGGACAAGCTGCACAGTCAGGCGGCCACGCTGCCTTGGGAGACGCTGGCCCCCCAGGTGCATGCCGATCTCGGCGGCGACCCGCAGCAGATCTTCGCACAGTTCGACAGCCAACCGCTGGCGGCGGCCTCCATGGCGCAAATTTACCGCGCCCGGCTGCACAGCGGCGAAGCGGTAATCGTCAAAGTGCTGCGCCCCGGGCTGGAAAAAACCATTCAGGCCGATGTGCGCCTGCTGCGCTATCTGGCCGAAACGGTGGAGCAGCAAAGCCCGGCGCTGGCGCGCTACCGCCCGGTGCAGATGGTGCAGGCGCTGGCCACCGCGCTGAATCACGAGCTGGATCTGACCCACGAAGGCCACAACTGTGAACAGGTCGCCCGGCGCTTTAGCGAGCAGCCGGAGGTGAAAATCCCGCAGATTTACTGGCAGTGGTCGAGCAAGCGGCTGCTGGTGCAGGAATTTTTACCCGGCATCGCGCCGGAAAACCCGCAGCAGCTGGCGGAGGCCGGTTTTGACGGCCCGCTGCTGGCGCAGCGCGGCGCGCAGGCGTTTATGCGCATGGTGCTGGAACACCGGCTGTATCACGCCGACCCGCACCCCGGCAACGTAATGGCGCTGGAGGGCAACCGCGTCGGCTTTATTGACTTCGGCATGGTTGGACAACTGTCGGCAACGCGGCGCAATCAGCTGCTGCGCGTGCTGCAGGCGATTGCCGAACGGCAAAGCGAAGGCATCGTCAGCACGCTGCTCGTCTGGTCCGACAGCCATAACCCCGACGTACAGGATCTGGAACTGGCAGCGCAAAATTTCCTGGATAAACAGGGGTTCGGTACCTTAACGCTCGGCAAGGCGCTGACCGACCTATTGACCATGTCCCGCGAACACCGGCTGGCATTGCCGCCCGATCTGGCACTGCTGTTTAAAGCGCTGATCACCGCCGATGGCGTGCTGCATCGGCTGGATCCGAACTTCGATATCATCCGCACCTTAAAGCCAATGCTGCAACAGCTGATGCTGCGGCGTTACGCGCCGGAGGCGCTGCGTCAGCGCATGCTGACGCTGGGCGCCGACGCGCTGGATGCCGGCGACGAACTGCCGCAAAGCCTGCGACTGCTGCTGCGGCGCCTGACGCGCGGCCAGCTTAACGCCGACATCAACGTTAGCAACCTCGCCCAACTGAGCAAGGCGCTGGAACGGTCGGCATTGACGCTGGCCATCGCCATTGTCACCGCCGCCTTTGCGTTGGGCCTGGCGCCCTACCTGATGCAGGCCTCGCCGCGGCTGTGGGGCGTGCCGCTGTTTCCGCTGCTCGGCGGTTTGGCCTGCCTTGGCGGCATCGTCCTGCTGGCGCTGCGGCTGCGGCGTTGAGCCGCGGGAGATTCGGCGTTATCCGATAGGCGTCCCGGCGATTCCCGCGCACTATCAACGCGCGCAGGGTTTATCGCTTGGGTTACGGATATGCGCATGTTTATAATGATAATCAATTCATTATCAGCATTTTTTATTAGCAGTAGTTATGAGGCACGTATGAAAAAGATGGTTATGGGCGCAGCCGCCCTGATGTTTGTCGGTGCTTTGGCCGGCTGCAACAAGCTGACCCAGTACACGCTCAGCGAACAGGAAGTTAATGACTACCTGCAAAAACACAATGATTACCAGAAACAAATCGGCGTGCCGGGATTGGTGGATGCGCATATCGTGCTGACGCAGCTGCAGAGCCAGATCGGCCGCAGCGAACCGGGCAAGGTTACCCTTTCCGGCAACGCCAAAGTGGACATCACCTCGATCCTGGGGCCGCAGCAGGCGGACATGCAGCTGACGCTGAAGGCGCAGCCGACCTATGACCGCGAAAAAGGGGCCATTTTCCTCAAGGATATGGAACTGACCGACTATAAAGTACAGCCGGAAAAAATGAATACCGTGATGAAGGCGATTTCGCCTTATCTGGACCAGTCGCTGAAAAGCTACTTCAACCAGAAGCCGGCCTACGTGCTGAACCCGGACAAGAGTAAAACCGAAGCCATGGCGCGCAAACTGCCAAAGGGCTGGAAGTGAAGCCGGGTGAACTGGTGATTCCGTTTACCGATTAATTCACCGTATCAAGGCGCAGCGCCCGCTGCGCCCGACATGGTTTATGGCTGTTCGTCGTCAGAACCGTCCTGCTCTTCATACTCCGCCAGTTCATCACGCATCGCCTGCAGCGCGTCGCGGGTTAATCGCCGCTAACGTGCGGTAAAAACCGCTGGTCGCATGGGCTTTCAACCTTACCGAGGAAGCGTCCGCACCACGGCAGCAGATAATCGTCAAACAGCGTGATTTGCGCCTGCGCTTCATCTTCCTGCGACTGATCTTCCAACCAGGACGCCGCCAGCAACAGCGAGCCGAAGTGATCCGCCGACGCCTCGCCAAGCGGCATGCCGCGCTGCTGCAGGAAGCTGCGCACTTCGCTTTCCGTCGCGCCCTCGACATAGCTTTGAACGCAGCGGCGATACGCTGCATTCGCTGCCGACGAACAGCGCGTTTGAAGTCGGCTGCCAGCAGGTGCGGCTCGCAGCCCTGCTGCAGACGCTGCAGCAGCTCATCCTGCTCCAGCGGCCAGTGCTGCTGCAGTTTGCCTCTTAATCAGGCTAAACAACGGCACCAGCAGCGGGTCCTGCGGTTGACGGTAAAACAGCGTCCCCAGCACGCGGCAGACGATGGAAAACTCATTCATGATGACATCCTATACAAAGGCGAAATTTTGCCGTGACGATGTCACAGATCGGGCCAGTTCCGCAATCGCTGGTTTACCGCGTTGCTCAAGAAAATTCAGCAAACGACGCGGGCTGACGTTGAAGGATGCGCTCCTGCGGAAACTCTACTTCGGCCAGGATGCGTTCACAGTGCTCAAAACCGCCCAGTGAGAAGGCAATATGCGAATCTGACCCCAGCGCCAGCCAGCCACCGGCGTCACGCACCGCGGCGGCGATCGCCCGACAGTTGGCTTCGCTGCCCTTACGTGAATGGGTAAACGACGAGTTATTCAGCTCAAGCGCGACGTTGTAACGCGCGGCGGCGGCGGCAACCGCCGGAATATCAATCGGATAACGCGGGTTACCCGGGTGGACTGATAATATGCACGTCGCCCTGCGCCATGGCGGCGATCATCGCCTCGGTATGGGCGGCGCGATCCTGCGGCGCAAACACCGGCTCGTGGAAACCGGCAAATAATCACATCGATGGCGTCCAGCATCGGGCCGGTGCAGTCAATATCACCGTTCAGGTTCTTAATATTGGCCTCGATGCCGCGCAAAATGGCGACGCCGTCCACCAAGACGCGGCCAGACGCGCATGTTCATAAAGTGCCAGTAGTGCGGCGCATCGGCCATGTCCGGGCCGTGGTCGGTAATGGCAAACAGCTGAATGCCCTTCTGCTTGGCTTCGGCGACATAATCATGCAGCGTGCTGTAAGCGTGGGTGCTGGCAACGGTATGCATGTGCAAATCAACGGGGTACATTGCTTCTCCTTATTCTTGGGTCAGCCGCCATGCGCAAAACGGCTGACGCAGTTTCGCTTTAGCATAGCAGTTAACCGGCTCATTAATAACCTCTGTGAATATCCACAATCCCCGTCGGCGCCTCTCCGGCCTCAAGCGCTAAAATATTCTGGGCCACCCGGTCCATCGCCTGTTCAGGCAGGGTAATCGCGGCGATGTGCGGCGTCATCGTCACCGCCGGGTGACGCCAGAAGGCGTGCGCCGGCGGCAGCGGCTCCTGCACAAAGACATCCAGCGTCGCCGCTTTTATCTGCCCCTGTTCCAGCGCCGCCAGCAGAATCGTCCTCTACCAGATGCGCGCCGCGCGCCAGGTTGAATCAGGTACGCCTGCGGCGCTAAATGGGCAAACATCTCACCGTTGAGGATCCCCTGGCGTTTCCGGCGTGTTGGGCAGCAGGTTAATCAGCAGCTTGACGCCGTCCAGAAATGCCGGCCGCTGCGCCTCACCGGCAAAACTGCTCACGCCGTCAATCTGCTTGGCGCTGCGGCTCCAGCAGCGTACGTTAAAGCCAAAATCCACCAGCTTTTGCGCCACCGCTTTTGCCCAGGACGCCGGCGCCAAGAATGCCGATGGTGAAATCCTGCAGCTGATGCGGCTCCAACGGCTGCCACAGCCCTTGCTGTTGCTGCTGCTGGTACTCGTCGAAACGGCGGAAAATAACGCAGGACATAGCTCAGGGCATACTCCTGCATCTGCTGCGCCATGCCGGTATCTTCCAGCCGCAGCAGCCGGCACGCCGGACGGCAAGGTGCCGGGACGCTGTCTCTCCTGCTGTAAAAATGGCGTCAACGCCGGCCCCCAGCGCGAACACGCCTTTCAGCTGATGGCGCCCGGCCAGCAATCTCATACGGCGGCAGCCAGACCAGCGCGTAGTCCGCCGGGCGGTCGTCCCCCCGGCTGCCAGATACGCAGCGTCGAACCGGGTAAACGCTGTTGCATGCCGGCCTGCCACTGTTGTGCATTAAACGTAGGATGGTAAAACATGATGTTCATGAAAAGAGAGGCTCCTGCAGGTTTGCTGTTATTGTCCCCTCAGGGTTCCGCGAATCGGCAGAAGATGCAAGAGTAAAACCGACAAATAAAAACAGCCCCGACCAGTGGGGCTGTTTCACGCAGAAAAGCATCGCTGCGCCTTTAGGCGCGCTGGATCAGGCGGCGCAGCAGCGGGATCAGAATCAACAGCGCCACGCCTACGCCGGCCGCTCCCCAGCCCAGCAGGCTGAAGATATGGCTATAGCCGGGATTGGTCAGCAACGGCGTGCTGCCGCTGTTTTCCGGCATCAGACCGGACACATAACCCGCCAGCACCGAACCGACGCCGGTCACCATCATCCAGCACCCATCATCACGCCCCTGATAGCGCGCCGGCGCCAGCTTGCCGATCATCGCGTAACCGATGGGCGAGATCAGCAATTCGCCGATGCTCTGCAGCACATAGCTGATAACGATCCATTTAAACGCCACCAGTCCGTCGCCGCCCGCCAGGCTGATGCCCAGCGGTAACACCAGCATCCCCAGCCCCATACAGAACAGCGAGCCGGAAAACTGCAGGGGAATATCAATATTGCAGCCGCGGGCGCGCAGGCGGTTAAACCACCAGGCCAGCAGCGGGCCGCCGATGACGATCACCAGCGTGTTGATATTCTGGATCCACTGCGGAGCAACATGAATGCCATACGGGTTCAGGTTGATATTGTGTTCAGAAAACAGCATCAGCCCCATCGGCGCCAGCTGATACAGCATCCAGAACACCAGCGATCCCAGAGCCAGAATCAGGTAGGCGCTCATCCGCCGGCGTTCATCATGCGGATGGTGACGCAGGGTAATCAGGCACAGCAGCAGGAAAACGGCGCACCCCACGCCAATCACAAAGTAGCCGCTGAACTCGGCATGGGTCAGCATCAGCCGAATCACCGGCACCAGAATCACCAGAACCGCCAGGCCGGCCAGCAGGCGCCGACGATACTGCGCCGGCGTCGCATTGAGCAACGGGGTGTTGAGATCGCCCAGCACGCGCCAGCGTAGAGCCGCCACGATAATCGCCCCGGCGTTCCCCAACGTGGCGAACAGGAACAGCGCGCGGTAATTTTCCGTCAGTTGGAAATAACCGGCGGCGCTGAAACCGACAAAAAAGCCCAGGTTCATCGCGGGCGTAGTTCCACAAGAATGCCGACTCGCGCCGGTCGTCCTCGGTTTAAACCGCTGCGTCAGCATCATATTAATGCAGGTGACGTTCAGCCCGCTGCCGGTGAGGAACATCGCCAGCCCCAATACAGCCCCCAGACGCCGGCCAGCGCAATCACGCACATCCCGCCACTGCAGCACCATACCAGGACAAACAGGTTGCGGTTGCTGAGATAGCGCCCGCCCAGGTAGCCGCCAAACAGGTGCAGGCCATAGTTAAAGGCGCCGAATACGCCCATCATGGCGTTGGCGCTGCTTTCGCTGAACCCAGACGCTTGGTGGCATACAGCACCAGCGTGGAGTACAGCACGGCAAAGCCCAGCGTGGCGAAGATTTGAATAAAGAACAGCGCTCCCGCGCCGGAGGGGGTGGCATAGCGCGACGGCGCCGCCAGTGTGGATTCCGAGTCAGTCAAAGCAAACCTCTACCGCATTATTATTTGATGGTTTTATCCCTGTCTGCGCTCTTTTGCCCTACGCCGGCGCCGCGCTCGGTAAAGAGCGGTGCAACCGGTGAAATCGCATAAATCGCGCGGCAAGCGTCACGGCGGTGGGTATTTCCTTGCAAAAATCTCCGTACGCTCGCCATTCCATTTAGCGGCATATTTGACTAATAATCCAGTATTAATGAATACATCGGCAAAGCATCGGTGCGAACTGGTGGAATATTAATCTACAGATACACTGAGCGCTCAAATAATATACCACCAGCATTTATCAACACCTTATCAGCCACGTTCTGCATGCAGGTGAAGAATAAATAGCTGATTATTGCGCGTGAAATCAGCAAATTGCTGTAAGTTTGGCTAAACGGACGGAAAGCGTAAAAAGAGTGTTGACGCTGGGATCAGTTTCTCCTACATTAGCGCCCGTCGACAACGCAAGGCGCTGACGACAGACAATATGGTGAGGTGTCCGAGTGGCTGAAGGAGCACGCCTGGAAAGTGTGTATACGCGAAAGTGTATCGAGGTTCGAATCCCTCCCTCACCGCCATATTCCAAAAGAAAGCCTGAACTTACGTTCAGGCTTTTTTGCTTTATATTCCCCGCACCGGGAGGGTGAGAACCCTCGACAGGGTTCGACAAAACGCGCAGCGTTTTGCACAGCCGAAGGCTGCCCGCAGGGTGAGCGTAGCGAATGCATCCCTCCCTCACCGTCCTATTCCAGACTCTCGTTCAGGGTATAGCCTCTGTTGGCACTGAATAATTAGAATTGCCGTACACGTGCGGTACTTCTCTGCGATAACGGAGAACGGCAATTGAAGGGCCGTAGGCGCGGCCCCTTCACCCGCGCCCGCGCTTAAGCACGTTCTGCCCGCTACGCGGGTGCCCTCTCTGCGTCACCGTCGCCGGGCGGGTCGGCTCTACAGGCTTCCCTGCCTGTGCCGCCTCAACCGGACATCCTTGTCCGGTTGCCCCTGGCTCAGGTTCCTTGTTCGGCAGCCCGTGATGCGCGCTAAAGGTCAACACCCGAATCTGTATTTACCGGGAAAATCAGCTACGGCTTTAACGTCAACGAGTTAAAACTATTTCCCTAATGCGCAGTCGCAGCGAATGCATCCCTCCCTCACCGTCCTATTCCAAAAGAAAGCCTGAGCTCACGTTCAGGCTTTTTTGCTTTATATTCCCGCGCCGGGAGGATAAGCATCCTCGATGGGGAATGCTAAAAATTATCGCCAGACGGTAATCCCTAATAACTTTGTCGGAGTTTCAGCCAAAGAGAACACAACTTAACCACCCGTTACGAAACCAAAAAAATAAGCTTGACCCATCTGCTCTCACTCCCTATAGTAGCGCCCGTTGCCCTGACGCATTCAGCGCAACGACAATATGGTGAGGTGTCCGAGTGGCTGAAGGAGCACGCCTGGAAAGTGTGTATACGCGAAAGTGTATCGAGGGTTCGAATCCCTCCCTCACCGCCATATTCAAAGAGAAAGCCTGAACTCACGTTCAGGCTTTTTTGCTTTATATTCCCCGCTCCGGGAGGGTGAGAACCCTCGACAGGGTTCGACAAAACGCGGCAGCGTTTTGCACAGCCGAAGGCTGCCCGCAGGGTGAGCGCAGCGAATGCATCCCTCCCTCACCGTCCTATTCCAGACTCTCGTTCAGGGTATAGCCTCTGTTGGCACTGAATAATTAGAATTGCCGTACACGTGCGGTACTTCTCTGCGATAACGGAGAACGGCAATTGAAGGGGCCGTAGGCGCGGCCCCTTCACCCGCGCCCGCGCTTAAGCACGTTCTGCCCGCTACGCGGGTGCCCTCTCTGCGTCACCGTCGCCGGGCGGGTCGACTCTACAGGCTTCCCTGCCTGTGCCGCCTCAAACCGGACATCCCTGTCCGGTTGCCCCTGGCTCAGGTTCCTTGTTCGGCAGCCCGTGATGCGCGCTAAAGGTCAACACCCGAATCTGTATTTACCGGGAAAATCAGCTGCAGGTTTTAACATCAGCGACCTAAAAACTATTCCCCTGCCGGAACCCGCGACAGGATTGGCAGGTATCACTCAGCCTGCTCATTTGGCAGCGGTCTGAAGCCGGCTCAACGGCAGCAATAAAAAAGCCCGACGTCATGTCGGGCTTTTTCCATTCAGGCAGCTGAAAATCAGTTGCTGGTATCGAGTTCCGGGAAGCTTTTCACCAGATCGTCGATCGCTTTCATCTGTACCAGGAACGGCTCCAGTTTATCCAGCGGCAGGGCCGACGGGCCGTCGCACTTCGCGTTGTTCGGATCCGGGTGCGCCTCAATAAACAGCCCGGCCAAGCCCACCGCCATCCCGGCGCGCGCCAGCTCGGTAACCTGAGCGCGACGGCCGCCGGAGGCCGCGCCAAACGGGTCACGGGTCTGCAACGCATGGGTCACGTCGAAAATCACCGGATGACCGCCGGTGGCATTTTTCATCACGTTGATGCCCAGCATGTCGACCACCAGGTTGTCATAGCCAAAGTTGCTGCCGCGATCGCACAGAATGACCTGGTCGTTGCCGCCCTCTTTGAATTTTTCCACGATGTTGCCCATCTGGCCCGGGCTGACGAACTGCGGCTTTTTAACGTTGATCACCGCGCCGGTTTTCGCCATCGCTTCCACCAGGTCGGTCTGACGCGCCAGAAACGCAGGCAGCTGGATCACATCCACCACTTCCGCCACCGGCTGCGCCTGGGCGGCCTCATGCACGTCGGTAATGGTTTTCACGCCGAAGGTCTGCTTCAGCTCTTCAAAAATACGCATCCCCTCTTCCAGGCCCGGCCCGCGGTAAGAGTGAATGGAAGAGCGGTTTGGCCTTATCAAACGAGGCCTTGAAGACATAAGGGATACCCAGCTTTTGCGTCACCGTGACGTAGTGTTCGCAGATGCGCATCGCCAAATCGCGCGATTCAAGCACGTTCATACCACCGAACAGCACAAACGGCAGGTCGTTCGCTACGTTGATGTCGCCAATGCTAATCACTTTCTGTTTCATGCTTTCGCCTTTATTGAGGGTAAGTCGCCAAAATTAGTGCAGCGTCACCTGTTTGGGTTCGATCGCGTGGATCTGTACTTTGATCACTTCGCTGACCGGATCTTCCGGACACTGCTCGATAAAATAGTTGAGGTCGGAAATCGCCACGTGGTTGCAGTCCAGCTGCGCATAAATCAGACCACGGTCACGAATCTCATAGGGATCGTCCGGGTCAAAACACAGCACCGTTTCGCTGGCGCGCAGCGCCATTTCCATCTGCTTCTCTTCCATCAGGGCGGCCTTCAGCGTATCCAGCATCTTGCGCACCACCATATTATTTTCCGCTTCGTCCAGATCGTCATCTTCCAGATCGGCGGACAGCCCCAGATTACCTTTAATCCAGGCCTCCAGCGTATGCTCACTCAGCGTTTCGCCGTTAAGCGGATTGATCAGCCACATCTCATCATCCATCCAGTCGGCCCGCAGGATCAACTGGGTCGGGAAAATAACCGGCATCAGCGGTAAACCGAGCTGATGAGCGATGTGCAAAAAGATGGTGCCCAGCGATACCGGCGTACCCTGACGGCCTTCCAGCACCTTATCGAGCCAGATGGCGTCGGAAAGGCGATAAACACCGCTCGCCCCGCCAAATCCCCAGGTGTGGTAAAACAGCTCAATGAGTGCTTCTAATTGCTGTTCCTGGCTGAGGTCGTCCGGCACCGCCGCCCGCGCTTCTTCCGACAATCGCTGCAGCTGGCGCGCCACGTCGGCGGCGGGAAAATCGCGCCGCACGCGCTGAGACACCAGGATGACGCCTGCGCTCAGCGGTGAGGAATTAAATTCGAAATCAGCAATGCTACTCATAGGTATCCCATCAGAAACGGTATCTTCGTCGTGGCAAGTTTAATAATCAGGTAAAGGCAGCCTAAAGCCAGAATAAATGCCGACGTGCGTAACCCCGCGCTGCGGACGTTCTTGCTCAGCGCAACGTAGCCAAGCAGGATGTAGATAATAACGCCAAACAGCTTCTCGGTCAGCCAGGAGTCCATACCCAGCAGCGGATAAAGCTGGAGCGTGACCACCAGCGCAATGCCGCTCAGAAACAGCACGGTGTCATTAATATGCGGCGCTATTTTTACCCAGCGCCGGCTCATCATCGCCGAATTACGCCATTTCCAGAAAAAACGCAATACAAACAAAACAATACTGATGGTTACCGTCAGCAGATGCAAATTTTTTAACGCGGCGTAGGCGGCCATAATCGTTCCCTTTTGTTTCCAGTGATTATTCTTGCGCCGGCAGATACTGCCCAGCGTTACGCGTTCATTGCCGCCATAGTCGCGGCAGCTCTCCACGGCGCTAAAGCCCGCCTCGGCCAGCAGCTCACGCACGCTGGCCGCCTGTTGCCAGCCGTGTTCCAGCAGCAGCCAGCCGCGCGGCAACAGGTGCGCCGGCGCCTGACGCACGATGGTACGCAGGTCTGCCAGGCCGTTTTCTTCAGCCACCAGCGCGCTGTCCGGTTCAAAGCGGACATCCCCCTGCGACAGGTGCGGATCGGCGGCGTCAATATAGGGTGGGTTACTGGCAATCAGCTGGAAGCGCTGTCCGGCCAGCGGCGTAAACCAACTGCCCTGAACGAACTGCGCATTGGCAATCGCCAATTTTTGCGCATTATGGCGCGCCAGCGCCACCGCTTCGGGCTGGAAATCCACGCCGGTTACCGTGCAATCAGGACGTTCGCTGGCCAGCGCCAACGCAATGGCGCCGGTGCCGGTTCCCAGGTCGAGAATGGCGCAGCCGCCTGCAGGCAGGCGCGCTAACGCCTGTTCGACCAGACACTCGGTGTCCGGCCGTGGGATCAGGGTTGCGGGGGAAACAGACAGCGGCAGCGACCAGAATTCGCGCTCGCCCACCAGATAGGCAATCGGTTCGCCGCGCACCCGGCGCGTCAGCAACGCCTCCAGCTGCGCGATCTCCTGCGCGGTCAGGCTGCGCTCGCCAAACGCCAGCAGATAGGTTCTGGCGCGACCGGTGACAAAGCCCAGCAGGATTTCCGCATCCCGCCGGGCGCTGTCGCTCTCCGTCAGCCGCGCGGCGGCGGCCTTCAGCCAGCCTTGATAATCCATCACTCTTGCTCGGCGGACAACGCAGCCAGCTGGTCCGCCTGATATTCCTGCACGATCGGCTGGATCAGCATATCCAGCTTCCCTTCCATCACCTCGTCCAGACGATAGAGCGTCAGGTTAATGCGGTGGTCGGTCACGCGGCCCTGCGGGAAATTATAGGTGCGGTTACGGTCGGAACGGTCGCCGCTGCCCAGCAGGTTGCGACGGGTTGACGCCTCTTCCTGCTGGCGCTTGGCCACTTCGGCGGCGCGGATGCGTGCGCCCAGCACCGACATCGCTTTCGCTTTGTTCTTATGCTGTGAACGTTCGTCCTGGCACTCCACCACGATGCCGGTCGGCAGGTGGGTAATACGAATCGCCGAGTCGGTGGTGTTAACGTGCTGGCCGCCGGCCCCGGAGGAGCGGAAGGTGTCGATTTTCAGATCGGCGGGGTTGATATCCGGCAGTTCAGCTTCCGGCACCTCCGGCATCACCGCGACGGTGCAGGCCGAGGTGTGAATGCGCCCCTGGGATTCGGTCTCCGGCACGCGCTGCACGCGGTGGCCGCCCGACTCAAACTTCAGCAGGCCGTACACGCCCTCGCCCGAGACTTTGGCGATCACTTCTTTATAACCGCCATGCTCGCCTTCGTTGGCGCTCATCACCTCGACCCGCCAGCGGCGCGCCTCGGCATAGCGGCTGTACATGCGGAACAGATCGCCGGCGAACAGCGCCGCCTCGTCACCGCCGGTGCCGGCGCGCACTTCAAGGAAGCAGCTGCGCTCATCGTCGGGATCTTTCGGCAGCAGCAACAGCTGCAGCTGCTGCTCCAGCTCGTCGGTCACCGTTTTGGCCTGTTTGATCTCTTCCTGCGCCATTTCGCGCATTTCCGGGTCTTCCAGCATCATCTCGGCGGTCGCAAGATCGTCTTGCACCTGACGCCACTGCAGGAAGCAGTTGCTGACATCGGTCAGCTGCGCATATTCGCGCGACAGCGCCCGGAACCGGTCCTGATCGGCAATAACGCCGGCATCGCCGAGCAGCGCCTGCACTTCTTCATGGCGCTCTTGTAACGCTTCCAGTTTGGCAACAATAGAAGGCTTCATGCGTGGTTTTAAACCCTGTAAATAGAGAGAAACTAGTGCTGATCCAGCCCGAGGCTGTCGCGTAATATTTGTAACCGCTCCACATCGCCGTCGCCGGCAGCCTGCTGAAGGGATTTGGTAGGGGCATGAATAAGACGATTGGTCAGGTTGTGAGCCAATTTATGGATGACCTGCTCCACGTTGGCCCCCTGCGCAATGGCGGCCAACGCTTTGGCTTCCATTTCACTGCGGATTTGATCGGCCTGCGAGCGGTAGTCGCGGATGGTCTCCACCGCACCCTGCGAGCGCAGCCAGGCCATAAAATTGGTGCTTTCCTGCTGAACGATGGACTCCGCCTGCACCGCCGCCGCCTTACGCTGCGCCAGGTTGTTCTGGATAATCGCGTGCAGGTCGTCAACGCTGTACAGATAGGCGTTCGCCAGCTTGCCGACCTCGGGTTCGATATCGCGCGGAACGGCGATATCCACCAGCAGCATCGGCTGGTTGCGGCGCGCTTTCAGCGCCCGCTCAACCATGCCCTTGCCGATGATCGGCAGAGGGCTGGCCGTGGAACTGATAATGATATCGGCATCGGCCAGGCGCGCGTCGATTTCCGGCAGCGTAATCACCTCGGCCCCGACTTCATCCGCCAGCAGCTGCGCGCGTTCACGGGTGCGGTTGGCGATAATCATATGCTTGACCTGATGTTCGCGCAGATGGCGCGCCACCAGTTCGATGGTTTCACCCGCCCCCACCAACAGCACGTTCAAATCCGCCAGCGATTCAAAAATCTGCCGCGCCAGCGTACAGGCGGCAAACGCCACGGAAACGGCGCTGGCGCCGATCTCGGTTTCGGTACGCACGCGCTTGGCGACGGAGAAGGATTTTTGGAACAGGCGCTCCAGCTCACCGGACAGCGATTGCTCGCGCTGGGATTCGGCAAAGGCTTTTTTCACCTGGCCAAGGATCTGCGGCTCGCCCAGCACCAGTGAATCCAGGCCGCTGGCAACGCGCATCAGGTGGCTGACCGCATCATTGTCATGATGCCAGTACAGGCTCTTTTTCACCTCTTCCGGACTGAGCTGATGGTATTCACACAGCCAGCTCACCAGCTGCTCGTGAATATGCTCCTGCTGCTCCACGCTGAGGTACAGCTCGGTGCGGTTGCAGGTGGACAGCACGACTCCGCCCTGCACCAGCGGCTGCTGGAGCAGACTATTGAGCGCCTGGTCAATGCTTTCTGGAGAAAAGGTGACTTTTTCCCGCAAAGCAACCGGAGCGGTTTTATGATTAATGCCTAAGGCAAGCAGGGTCATTGCTTCAAGTAATACTTATGTTGGTACGGGTTTCGTTGACGGCATTCTACTTGATGCGCGGCATCAATAAAAGCAACAAGCGCATCTTACGCCAATCGCTGCCATCGCCGCTACACATCAAACAACCGCTTAAAAACAAACCATTAATTTATAATGGCGATCAAAACTAAAGAATCGACGCCGCTGGCCGATGACATCAGGTAACGATCGCAAGTTATGCCTAGTTTAGCGCTTTTTGCCGGCCAGATAAAATTCGCCGCGCCAAAGCTCTCTGTCGCTGAATCTGTACGGACGTTAATCAATAGTTGGTTATGATTATAACCATTGGCAACCTTCCCAACTGTTATTATTGAATTTCTGTCCGGCTGTTCGCATAATTCCGCGCCGTATAAATTCGTACATAGCGAATAATAGCGGTTTATCGCTTCTGCCCGGATATCATCGGCTCACGAAACGATAATGCATTATAAAAGACGCCGCGGATGGTTTGCGCATCGATACGTGCCATTCGTCGGAATTAAAAATTGTATAAATATAAAAAAGCAGGTATGGATATGGCACATAAAATGAGTCGTTTAGCCCGCGGCGTGGCCGTTGGCCTGATCGCCGGCTGCAGCGCCTTTGCCGCCCAGGCGGAAATCACCTTACTGAAGCAGGATCCGCAGGCCGGCGATCCGCTGAGCCGTCTCAACTTTACCGTCGGCGGCAGCATCCGTCCGCAGTTCAATATGATGACCGGCGACGGCGATAAAGGCTCTTACAAACGCAACGGTTTCGACGGCGGCACCCGCTTCCGCTTTGCCGCTGACTACTACCTGTTCGACGACATCAGCTGGATCAGCTACTACGAACTGGGCGTCAACATCCCGGCCCTGTTCGACTGGGACAACCACTACGCCGACGGCGCCAACAACACCAGCCGCCGTATGCTGTACACCGGTCTGAAGAGCAAGACCTGGGCCAGCTGACCTTCGGCCAGCAAAACAGCGTTTATTATGATGTCGTCGGCGCGAAAACCGATATCTGGGACTACGACATGCTGGCCCAGGCGCCGGGCAACGGCATCAACGGCGACTACGACGGTTCTTACCGTTCCCGCAAGATGCTGAAATACAAGCAGACCTTCGGCGATGCCGACGTATACGCCTCTTACCTGTTCAACGACAGCGACTACCTGCCGGGCAACGGCCTGCGCTACAAGCGTAAAGGCGGCGGCTCACTGGGCGTCGATTACCACCTGACCCGCGATCTGACCTGGGGCACCGCGTGGAACTACACCCGGGCGGAAATGCGTGACCCGACCGGCGGCGACAGCAAAACCTACGACCAGAACATTCTGGGCACTGCGCTGAGCTGGAAGCCTGACAACTGGACCTTCAGCTTCGGCGGCGGCTGGTACAATAACTTCCTGACCACCAAGCAGACCGACGTGCACAATTACTTCGCCGGCGACGCCTGGGGTATTGAATACTACGCCGGCTACACCGCACCGGTGGGTCAGTATGCGCTGAAATCCGTCACCCCTTACGTGATGGGCGATCGCCTGGAATACGTCAGCGGCCGCAACTATCAGCGTATCGATAACGGCCTGGGCATCACCTTCCAGTTCGACTACGGCTTCCGTACCGATGTGGAGCACGTGTTCACCTCCAGCACCGACAACCTTGGCGATATGACCGTCGTACGTCTGCGTTACGACTTCTGATCGTACGGGCGCCCGCCTTGTCGGCGCGGCGCCCCGTTTCTAAGAAAAAACCGCATTTTTCATCTTCTTGCTACATCCTTCCGCCCATCTCCGCGTACACTATGAGCATCCGTCCGCTCTGACCCGGACGCGCTGCAGCAGAGTATTGACGCTGCGCGCCCGTGCCGTTAGCGTGGTGGCAAAAATGGGTGACGTAACGTCAGCCCGCCAGGACAAAAGGACAATAAATCGTTATGCCTATCCGCAAAGTCAGTTTGCTACGCCTTATCCCGCTGGCCAGCCTGGTGCTGGCGGCCTGTACCACTACCCGGCCGACCGGCCCGGCCACCAGCCCGACGTCTCCCGAATGGCGCGCCCATGAGCAGGCGGTGCAGCAGCTGAACCAGTATCAGACCCGCGGCGCTTTCGCCTACCTGTCCGACAGCAAAAAGGTCTATGCCCGCTTCTTCTGGCAGCAATATTCGGCGGATCGCTACCGTCTGCTGCTGACCAACCCGCTCGGCAGCACCGAGCTGGAGCTGAACGTGCAGAAAAACGTGGTGCAGCTGACCGATAATCAGGGCAAGCGCTACGTCAGTGATAACGCCGAGGAGATGATCCGCAAGATGACCGGCATGGCGATCCCGATGAACAATCTGCGCCAGTGGATGCTCGGCCTGCCCGGGGAAGCCACCGATTTTACCCTGGATGACCGCTACCGCCTGAGCAAACTGAATTACCAGCAGGAGGGCCTGAGCTGGAAAGTCAGCTATCAGGACTATAACAGCGATACTCAGCCCCAGCTGCCAAGCCGTCTGGAACTGCAACAGGGCGACCAACGCATCAAGCTGAAAATGGATAACTGGACGCTCAAATGATTCAGCAGTGGCCCTCGCCGGCAAAGTTAAACCTGTTTTTATATATCACCGGCCGTCGCGCAGACGGCTACCACCAGCTGCAGACGCTGTTTCAGTTTCTCGATTACGGCGACACGCTGACCATCATCCCGCGTCAGGACGGGCAGATCCGCCTGCTGACGCCGGTGGACGGCGTAGAGGATGAACACAATCTGATCGTGCGCGCCGCGCGCCTGCTGCAGCGCTACTGCGATGAACGGCAGATCGCCACGCCGCCGCGCGGCGCCGACATCCGTATAGAGAAAGTGCTGCCGATGGGCGGCGGTCTGGGCGGCGGTTCGTCAAACGCGGCGACGGTGCTGGTGGCGCTGAACAGCCTGTGGCAGTGCGGCCTCAGCGATGAGCAACTGGCCGAACTGGGGCTGAGCCTCGGCGCGGATGTACCGGTTTTTGTACGCGGCCACGCCGCATTCGCCGAGGGCATCGGTGAACGGCTGCAGCCCGCCGACCCGCAGGAAAAGTGGTACCTGGTCGCCCACCCCGGCGTCAGCATTCCCACGCCGCTGATTTTCGGCGACGCCGAACTGAAACGCGACACGCCGGTGCGGCCGTTAAATGAACTGTTGCAATTGCCATACGCCAATGATTGCGAACCGATCGCAAGAAAACGTTTTCGCGAGGTTGAACAGCTTCTTTCTTGGCTGTTACAATACGCGCCGTCACGCCTGACCGGCACAGGTGCTTGTGTGTTTGCAGAGTTCAACACCGAGCCCGAAGCCCGCCAGGTGTTAAATCAAGCCCCGGCGTGGTTGCGTGGTTTTGTAGCGCGTGGCGTTAACATTTCACCACTACATCGTACCCGTTCCGGGCAAATTTGAGTCGTAGCTCGACGTTTCGTTGCGCAGGGCCCGTATTATTCGGCCCTGTATCCCTGCGCTACTACGCCTCATAAGTTTTACATACCCGTATGTCTATTGCGGCAGCCATGCTCAACAGCCCCTTGAGGCTGGCCGGCCGTCAATAGCATCTTCTCTGGACGCAAGCCTGAGGTTCTTCTCGTGCCTGATATGAAGCTTTTTGCTGGTAACGCCACCCCGGAACTAGCACAACGTATTGCCAACCGTTTGTACACCAGCCTTGGTGACGCCGCTGTAGGTCGTTTTAGCGACGGCGAAGTGAGCGTGCAAATCAACGAAAATGTACGCGGCGGTGATATTTTCATCATCCAGTCCACCTGCGCACCCACCAATGACAACCTGATGGAACTGGTTGTGATGGTCGATGCCCTGCGGCGCGCTTCTGCAGGCCGCATCACCGCCGTTATCCCCTACTTCGGCTATGCCCGTCAGGACCGGTCGCGTACGCTCGGCGCGTGTGCCAATCACCGCCAAAGTGGTTGCCGACTTCCTGTCCAGCGTCGGGGTTGACCGCGGTGCTGACCGTGGATTTGCATGCTGAACAGATCCAAGGCTTCTTCGACGTGCCGGTTGATAACGTGTTCGGCAGCCCGATTCTGCTGGAAGATATGCTGCAGCAGAACCTGGAAAACCCGATCGTCGTTTCTCCGGATATCGGCGGCGTGGTACGCGCCCGTGCAATCGCCAAGCTGCTCAACGATACCGATATGGCCATTATTGATAAACGTCGTCCACGCGCCAACGTTTCTCAGGTCATGCACATCATCGGTGACGTTGCCGGCCGCGACTGCATCCTGGTCGATGACATGATCGATACCGGCGGCACCTTGTGTAAAGCGGCAGAAGCTCTGAAAGAGCGCGGTGCCAAGCGCGTATTCGCCTACGCGACGCACCCGATCTTCTCCGGCAACGCCGTGGACAACATCAAGAACTCCGTGATTGATGAAGTGATCGTCTGCGACACCATCCCGCTGTCGCCAGAAATCAAGGCACTGAAAAACGTACGTACTCTGACGCTGTCCGGCATGATGGCAGAAGCCATCCGCCGCATCAGCAATGAAGAGTCAATCTCTGCGATGTTCGAGCATTAATTCGCCATCGGCGCGGACAGCCCGCGCCGATGTAGAGTTTGCCAGACGCAGTAAAAGAAAAACCCGTTGAAGCGTCAGCAACAACGGGTTTTCTATGTTAAAGCGTTCATAGCGTCAAACCTGATTACGCGTCACCACGCCTTGCGGTCAACCGGTCTCCTCAACGTAATGACTAATGCGATGAATGGTGGTGCTGGCTATTGCGGCAACGCTTGTCAAAGTGTTTTACCCACCAGTAGCGATCCGCAACCTGTTCGCGTCCGCCGATACGCGCGCCGGCCAGCCACAACAGGGCGCCAATAAATATGCTGAATATCGCCCCGTGAGAGAAGAACTGCGGCAAATTGAACTGCGAAACCTCGGCGACAATGGAATAGCCAACGCCGCCAATCATCACCAACAGCCCAAGCCCCATCAGAACGTTACCAATCACATCCGCGTTTTTACGTTTCATATGTCACCTCCATAGCGCTAAATGCCAGCGGGATGAATAAGTAATTGTTAACTCCCTTTGATGAATTAATTATAGACACTCCCGCAGCAAGGGTATTGCGCTGGCGATCACAGATGTGCAATTAATACTGACAATTCTTTACTTTAGCAGCGGCAGATCCCTCTAAACCTGAACTATAACCCATCTGCATTATTAACTTTTGCAAGTAATGAGCTGCCATTTACCGCCGGATGCGACGCGTTTTGTCATTCGGCGCCGCGGAAGGTAGACTAATGCCCTTTCCATTATTTTGAGCAGAGTGAATCTCTCCGTGAGCAGTATCAAATTGATTGTCGGCCTGGCCAACCCTGGCGCCGAATATGCGCAGACGCGCCACAATGCCGGCGCCTGGTATGTAGATCAACTGGCGCAACGCCATAACCAGCCGCTGAAAGAGGAAGGCAAATTCTTCGGCTATACCGCACGTCTGAACCTGGCCGGGAACGACGTTCGCCTGCTGGTGCCGACCACCTTTATGAATTTGAGTGGTAAAGCCGTTGCGGCCATGGCGTCGTTCTATCGCATCCAGCCGGATGAGATCCTGGTCGCCCACGATGAACTCGATTTGCCGCCGGGCGTCGCCAAGTTAAAGCTGGGCGGCAGCAACGGTGGTCATAACGGTTTAAAGGATATCCAGAGCAAGATGGCGAATAACCCGAACTTTTATCGCCTGCGGATTGGCATCGGCCATCCGGGCGACCGCAACAAGGTGGTGGGATTCGTGCTGGGTAAACCGCCGGCCAGCGAGCAGAGCCTGATCGATGACGCCATCGATGAATCGCTGCGTTGCACCGAGGTGCTGCTAAAAGACGGCATGACCAAGGCCATGAACCGTCTGCACGCGTTTAAAGCCGGCAGCTAAGTGCCTATGTCAGGTTGCGTGATTGCTGCGCAGCCTGACTTTGCTTTCCGCCGTACAGAGGTGGCACAGGCATGATGCTTCACTACAATTTGCCGCCTGAGGCGAACGGGAATGCGATGTGAGGCGAGTAACGCCCAGACGTCGGCGTAAAGAATGGCGCCTTTTTCTGAGCCAATGACGCTGCACGGGCTTTTTCTTCAGCCTATTACGGCTATGTAGTGAAAAAGAAAGTAATGATAGAATTGATAAACCTGGCGCTATATAAATAAATATCCCATTCATTTAACCTATCCTCCTTGATATCCCCCAGGCACCTAAAGAATGAAAAGCTGAAATAGCCAAGCCCTCAATGCACACAACCATAAATCACATCCAAAACTTTACAAAAAAGTTTATCTTCGGCGATGCAATAAATAGAAAATGATTATTTTTTTAATGGACTAGTCTTAGGAAAAACCCCAATAATATTTATTATTGGGGTTTGGTACATCAGTCCGCCGCTACGCGATAGGTGGGGTCGTCAAGCTCATGGAGGCAGA
Organism: Serratia rubidaea; assembly: GCA_901472405.1. Lineage (GTDB taxonomy): Bacteria > Pseudomonadota > Gammaproteobacteria > Enterobacterales > Enterobacteriaceae > Serratia_B > Serratia_B rubidaea. The sequence goes on from LR590463.1 coordinate 2,797,760, forward strand.
ACGGACCGGCCTGTTTCAGCAAACTGACGCAGTCGGCACTGAGATGTCGCAGACGTACCGTCTTACCGGCGGCCAGATAGCGTGCGGTGAGCTTATCAATTGCCTCAACGCCGCTGGAATCCATCACCCTCGTCTGCGCAAAATCTAAAATAACCAGCGCAGGGTCGTTTGCCGGGTCGAATAGTTCGGCAAAATCCGTGGTGGAGCCAAAAAATAGCGGCCCCGCTAAAGAATAAATAACGGTGTTGTTTTCTTCCTTTTTATCACGAATAGATATTTTCGCCTGTTTCCAGGCAAACACCAACGCCGAAATAATTACGCCGCTGATCACCGCCACGGCCAAATCTGCGAATACCGTAATCAGGGTAACGGTAAGCAGAATAAAGGCATCCTCTTTCGGCATTCTTTTTAAGCGACGCAATGAACTCCACTCAAAGGTGTTATAGCACACCACCAGCATAATCCCGGCCAGTGCGGCAACGGGAATATAACCAATATAGGATGACAGGCTGACCACAAACAGAATCAGCAACACCGCGCCAACCGCCGCAGAGATACGCCTGCGGCCGCCGGAGGTGAAGTTAATGATCGACTGCCCGATCATCGCACAACCGGCAAAACAGCCAAACAGCCCGCACAGGGTGTTCCCTGCCCCCTGAGCAATACTTTCCCGGTTGCCGTTGCCTTTGCTGTTGCCCATTTCATCTAGCACCGTCATGGTTAACAGCGACTCGATCAAACCGACCAGCGCGATAATCACAGCGTATGGCAGCACCACCTTCAGCATATCGAGCGTAAACGGCGCCATCGGCAGGCTAAAGTGCGGCAGGCTGCCGGAGATATCCGCCAAATCCCCCACCCGCAGCGTATTCAGCCCCAGGCCGATCGCCAGCGCGGACACCACGATCAACGCCGCCAGCGATGACGGGATCGCCTTGGTCAGGCGCGGGAAAAACACCACCACCAAAATCGCCAGCAGCACCAGACCATACATCAGCGGCCCCTGCCCGGCGACCATATGCAGCTGAGCCAGCATAATCACGATCGCCAACCCGTTGACGAAGCCGTGAATCGCCGGCAGCGGCACCAGACGAATAAATTTGCCCAGGCGGAAAACGCCGATCAGAATTTGAATCACGCCGGCAAGCAGGGTCGCCCACAGTACGTAATCCATACCGTGCTGGGCCGACAGGCTCATTAACACCACCACGATGGAGCCGGCCGCACCGGATACCATGCCGGGTTTGCCGCCGAACAGCGCCGTGGTCAGGCCGATAATAAAGGCGGTATGCAGGCCGACGATGGGCGACAGCCCGCCGACCAGGGAGAAGCCGACGGCTTCCGGGATCATGGATACTGCGACAACAAAACCGGCCAGGACTTCATTCTTGACGTCCGCCAGCCTGAGGTTGCTCAGGTTAAACATACATTTTCCAGATAGTCTGAGGGTACAACAACTGCGCATGCCTGAAGCAGGCAGCGAAAAAACATCAGCGCTGGCGCCAGGCCAATGCTGTTACAAAGAGAGTAAGCTGGCGGGAAAAATCAGGGTGGCGTAGGCAAGAAGTACATCCGCACGTTTCCGGTTGGTTAAAGATAGTGAACAGTATGTTGAAACGTGAGCAAGATCTCAACACAAACTTCGTAAGCAAAACTCTCAGACCTAACGCCGGGATCGTGATAGATGCGCATTACGTGTATAATGACGCAATTATTCTGCCCTTTATGCGGCCAGTTAATGCTAACTGGCTGTTAGTTAAGATATTTAAGGTGATTACAACATGGGATTCAAATGCGGTATCGTCGGCCTGCCAAACGTAGGCAAATCCACCCTGTTCAACGCGTTGACCAAAGCGGGTATCGAAGCAGCCAACTTCCCGTTCTGCACCATTGAACCGAACACCGGTGTGGTTCCGATGCCCGATCCGCGTCTGGACCAGCTGGCCGAGATCGTCAAGCCTCAGCGCATCCTGCCGACCACCATGGAATTCGTCGATATCGCGGGCCTGGTGAAAGGCGCTTCCAAAGGTGAAGGTCTGGGTAACCAGTTCCTGACCAACATCCGCGAAACCGAAGCGATCGGCCACGTAGTGCGCTGCTTTGAAAACGACAACATCATCCACGTTTCCGGCCAGGTTGATCCGGCGTCGGACATTGATGTGATCAACACCGAGCTGGCGCTGTCCGATCTGGACACCTGTGAACGCGCCATGCACCGCATCCAGAAGAAAGCCAAAGGCGGCGACAAAGACGCCAAGGCCGAACTGGCGGCGCTGGAAAAATGCCTGCCGCACCTGGAAAACGCCGGCATGCTGCGCGCACTGGATCTGAGCGCGGAAGAGAAAGCGGCCATCCGCTACCTGAGCTTCCTGACGCTGAAGCCGACCATGTACATCGCCAACGTGAACGAAGACGGTTTTGAAAATAACCCGTACCTCGACAAAGTGCGTGAAATCGCCGCCGCTGAAGGCTCGGTGGTAGTGGCCGTCTGCGCCGCCGTCGAATCCGACATTGCCGAACTGGATGACGAAGAGCGCGACGAGTTTATGGCCGAGCTGGGTCTGGAAGAACCGGGCCTGAACCGCGTGATCCGCGCCGGTTACCAGCTGCTGAACCTGCAGACCTACTTCACCGCCGGCGTCAAAGAAGTGCGCGCCTGGACCATCCCGGTCGGCGCTACCGCCCCGCAGGCGGCCGGCAAGATCCACACCGACTTCGAGAAAGGCTTTATCCGCGCGCAGACCATCGCCTTTGACGATTTCATTACCTACAAGGGCGAGCAAGGCGCGAAAGAAGCCGGCAAAATGCGCTCGGAAGGTAAAGAGTACATCGTCAAAGACGGCGACGTGATGAACTTCTTGTTTAACGTCTAAGTCATACGGCATCGCAGAATGCCTGAGAAAAACGATTAATCCTTATAAAATCCACGCAATTGCGTGGATTTTTCATTAACAAGGCATTACGATTTTAATCATAATTTCTTGAAATTGAAAAAATAGCATTTAATATAAAAATAGATAAAACCTACAACAATTGCTGATTTCGCCAGCATTCAAAATAACATGATTAACTAGGAGCGAATTGTCATAAACAAATAGCTTCTTACAGTACATATAAAAAGGAAATTAATGTGAGCAGCAGAAATTACCAAGCTATAAAAAAAGACATAAGGCTGTATGCAAATGATATGAACCAATGGTGGAAGAGTCTGCAGAAGGAATCAGTAGCAGAATGGACTCTGCTAACAACCTTTGGTTGTTGGGGAATACCTAACCATGTGTTTCAAATTACCGCATTCATCCTCACCATATTACTATTCTCTGGAAAACTTTTAAAAATAAAACACAAGCATTCGTTTTCAGAAACAGAGTCATCAATAGTTAATAAAATAAAAGAATCCAACATTACTCCGTCTGAAAAAGATGCTCTTAATTTTAGACTAGATAAAGTGAGAGGGTTCAGAAAAAATAGAAATACTCTGTTTGTTATTAAAAGAAATTGGCGATTCCTATCTAGTTATCTGTATCTAATGATATCATTTCTTTATATTTTATTCCTATAGTTAAACTTTTTACAAAGTCAATTATTTATTATTACTTACCATAGCAAAATACTCTAGTACATTAAGTGAACCTTTCAGAACAAAGAGCGGCTTCATACTGAAGCACGCTCGGATAAACGATCACATAGAAGCAGCATTTAAGTTTTTTCTACCCTAATGGCATGAATTAATAGCAGATAATTTAAGCACTCCGTAGTGGGCTTGCCTATGGCAGTTAGGACATAACGCGATCGCATTTTCAACAGAGTCCTCTCCACCTCTAGACAGCCATTCGATATGATGAACTTCAAGATATGGCGTACCATCTTCACGTTTGAAAGGCGCATCACGTTTACAACATTGACATTTACCATTGGCTCTAAATATAACCTCTGCAACAACATATGGGTTTCGCTTAAATACTCGCGATGTCACCTCTATAAAATCGGGATTTTTACTCTTGGTAGCTAATATTTCACTGCGTTGTCCAGATGATAGTCTAGATGCAGCATCTACAGCCTCTTCAAATTCAGATTTCACCTCTCTAAAACACCACTTCCCTTGTGAGTTTTCATATAATTCCCATACGCCATGGACTAAAGGATTATATATTTCAAATATATTCCCGCGTTTAAACAACCGGTCATATGTATGGTGCCGATGAGACTCATCATCTGTTCTTCTAGCTGTTTTATTAAAGCTCCAGTAACTTCTATTGCAGTTAACAGTATTAACAATGAGATTGAGGCGAGTATCATCCCTATAATTTGGATAAATAGACTTCAAATATTCATCCACCTCTACGGCTGTTGCTGCTCCGCCAAACTGCTCCTGCACCACCTGAACAGTTTTTGCTCTTATTGGCATATCTCCATATTTGAAAGTCCGACCAGATCTCTTGACCATCGCTCTATCCTCCCTGAGGATCATAGGTTCTCAAAATTAACCTCAGAATATCTAGCCATTTCGTAATTCGCAACAAATAGCACCTGCTGGATAAGATATGCTCTTGTTGCAAAAATCTGGTTCACTTGACGGATTACCACACGGCGCCATACTGCACCAATAATACCGGCTTAGTATAGTCATAGGCTCCAAACCAGAAGTTGGCGTTCATCTCAGCCGCCAAAATTCGGCGCCGCACAACGCTGCTGGCGCCAGCGGCACTTACCTTATCATTCAGTCCGTTTGCCCATATACGCCCCCTACCGCATCTGCAGGATAATAACGCTGCTGCTGGCGGGATCGGTCTTCTCACGCAGCTCTCCCACCGCTTTGGCATCCGTCTCCGCGCCCTGATTCCCCCACGAGGTGCGGATAAAGTTCAGCACCTCGGCGGTCTGCCGATCGGTAAGCTGTTTACGGTACGGCGGCATGCGATAGGCGTCGGGTACGCCGTGCGCCACTATGCGCGCAGAGCCGTTCAGCACTACGTTAATGGAAGACGAAGCGTCAACCTGCATTGAGGTCGCGCCGGCCAGCGGTGGGATCCACGGCGTCTGACCGCGGCCGTCGGCCCCGTGGCAGCTGCTGCAGCGCGCCATATACGTCTGCCTGCCGGGATGACTCCCGCTGCCGGCCGTTGCAGTGCCCTGCGGATATTGCCAGGCGCTGCCGCGGTTGTTACTGCCGGGCGGCAAGGCTTTCAGGTAGTGGGCGATCGCGCGCAGATCGTCATCGCTCATAAACTGGGTTGAGTTATTGAACGCATCGGTCATTGAGCCGAACACCACGGCGTGCTGGTTACGCCCCTGCTTCAGAAATGTCACCACGTCCTCTTCGCTCCAGCGGCTGATGCCGGTATTGGCATCGTTACGCAGACTTGGCGCATACCAGCCGTCCAACAGTGCGCCGGCCAGATAGTCCTGACTGCCGGCGTCCAGCGCCTTCTCATTAAAGGCCAGCCCGCGCGGCGTATGGCAACTGCCGCAGTGCCCCGGCCCTTCCACCAGGTACGCGCCGCGGTTCCACAGCGCATTCTGGCTCTCCTGCACCTGATAAGGCCCGCCGCGGGAAAACGCCGCGCTCCACAGCGCCAACGGCCAGCGCATATTCAGCGGCCACGGAATCTCCGTCGGGCTATTCTGGCGGGATACCGGTTTAACGCCCTGCATCATAAAGGCATACAGCGCCGCCACGTCCTCATCACTCAGCTTCTGGTAGGAAGGAAACGGCATCGCCGGATACAGACGATGGCCGTCGCGCGCCACGCCATGGCGCACCGCACGATCGAAATCGGCCAGCGTATAGCGCCCGATGCCGGTTTCGTCATCCGGCGTAATGTTGGTGGTGTAGATTTTGCCAACCGGCGTCGCCATCGCCAGGCCGCCGCTGAAAGGCGCGCCGTCCGGCGTACTGTGGCATGCCACACAGTCGCCGAGCCGGGCGACATACTCCCCTTGGCGGATCAAATCGGCGGAGGCTGCCGGCTGGCCAGCCGGCGCATGATCAAACGTAGAGGCAGGCGTGCGCAACAGCCACACGGTCGCCACCGCGGCGGCACCCACCAAACCGGCCACTATCAGGCCAAGCCTTTTCAGTTTCATGGTTCTTTCCCTATAGCGCCTGCGGCTCAGCTAAAGTTAAAACGCGACAGCGGCATGCTGCGGATCCGCTCGCCGGTCAGGCGGGAGACGGCATTCGCCACGGCCGGCGGTATGGCGGCAGCGGCGGTTCGCCGATGCCGCCCATTTTGGCGCCGCTCTCGATAATGCGTACCTGCACCTGCGCCATGCGCGACGGCGGTAGAATCGGGTACATATCGTAGTTGCGCGCCACCGGCTGCCCTTTCTCATACACGCTCTCCTCAAGCAACACCTGAGACAGCCCGAGAGCAACCGCACTATTAACCTGCGCCTCGATGATAGCCGGGTTCACGATGCTGCCGGGATCGATCGCCTCCCACACCTGATGCACCCTTACCTGGCCCTGTTCGATGGACACCTCCGCAATCGCCGCCGCCTCGCTGCCAAACGGCGAGGCCATCGCCACGCCGCGCGCCCGGCGGCTGCCGTCAGCCGCGGTATAAGGACCGGCCTGCCATCCGCCCGACATCTCCGCCACCGCGTTAAGCAGCGTCGTCAGCCGCTGGCTTCCCTGCAATAAATGCAGGCGCAAGGCGAAAGGATCCAGCTTGCTTTTATCAGCAATCTCGTCGAGGAAGCACTCATAGAGGAAATCATTCATTGAGTTGCCCACCGAGCGCCAGTAGCCCAGCCGGACCGGCCCCTTTTTATAGATCTGCGCGATGCGCACGTTAGGAATGGCGTACGCTTTACCCGTCAGCCCTTCTAACGCGCTGGGATCCAGTTGGTCGCCGTGTTTACCTGTCTGCGCTTCGCTCGGTCCCTCGCAGATGCTGATAGCCTCCAGCGCCACGGGATAGCCCTCTGCATCCAGGCCGGCGCGAAAGCGCACCGCGGCCATCGGACGATGGGTATCGCGCAAGAATTCCTCTTCCCGGCTCCAGATCAGCTTGATAGGCCGGCCAACCGCTTTGGCCAGCGCAATAGCCTGCGGATAAACCATCGCGGTATCGTAAACAAAGTGGCGGCCAAAGAAGCCGCCGAGCAGCGGTGAATGGATAATGATTTTTTCAGGGGCAAGTCCGGTGCGTTTGGCCACGTCGGCCTGAAACATTTCCGGCGCCTGATTCGGGATCCACAGCTCCAGGGTGCCGTCGTCATTGAAGCGCGCCAGCGCCGAAGGCGGTTCAAGCTGGGCATGATTGAGATACTGGCTGTGATAGGTTGCGCTCAACGTGGTTTGCGCCGCTGACATTGCCTGCGCCGGCTCGCCCTTCACCTCCGCATCTTCCCCCTCGCCCGGCTCCTGCGCCAGCGCGGCGGCAAACGCCTCGGAGGAAAAATCAGCAGGCATATAGTTACCGTCCGGCGCGTCAGGCTCCAGCCATTCAACCTGCAGCGCTTCGGCGGCGCGTTTCGCCTGCCACCAGCGCTCCGCCACCACGGCAACGGCCCCCGGCAGTACATGCACCGAGTGCACGCCTTTCATCGCCTTAACCTGCTCTTCATTACGCAGCTGGCCGGCATGCAGACCAAGCCGCGGCGCATGCTGGACCGCAGCATGCAGCATGCCGTCAACGCGGCAGTCGATGGTATAGACGGCCTTGCCGGTCGATTTTTCGTGCATATCAAGACGCTGCACCGGCTTGCCGATCCAGCGGAACCGGGCGGGATCTTTCAGCGTCACCGAATCCGGCGACGGTACCGCCAAATCGCGTGCGCGTGCGGCAAGTTCGCCATAGCTCAGCGAGCGCCCGGACAGCGCATGGATAACGCACCCCGGCTCGGTATGCAGCTGCTCAACCGGCACGGAAAGCTGCGCCGCCGCAGCCTGTAACAGCATCTGCCGCGCCAGCGCGCCAAGACGACGCATGGTGGTGTAGCTGGATCGTACCGACTGGCTGCCGCCGGTAATACGCATCCCGCTATCCATCACCTGATACTCTGAACCGGCCGGCGCATTCTCGACGATAAAGGTCGCCGGATCGGCATCCAGCTCTTCACCCACAATCTGCGCCATGGCGGTAAATATTCCCTGTCCGCCTTCGATAAACGGCGAAAGGAATTTCACCGAGCTATCCGGGCGGATTTCGAGAAATGCCGGCACCCGCGTGCCCGGCGCTGGGCTGGCCTGCGCCGTCTGGGCGCGGCCCTGCCCAACCGGCAAACCGACGCCCAGCACCAGCACGCCGGCCAGGCTGCCGCCGGCCAACAGAAAACGACGCCGTGAAAGATTAACCGGTTGCTCACCCAGCGCTGCCAGATCGTGATCGCGTAGGTTCATACCTTGTCTCCCTTCCCTGCAACCTCATGAATGGCGGCGCCGATCGCGTTGTAGGTGCCGCAGCGGCATAGATTGACCATCGCCGCGGCAATCTCCTCGTCCGAGGGATGAGCGTTGTGCTTCAACAAGGCAGTCGCCGCCATCACCTGGCCTGACTGACAGTAGCCGCACTGCGGTACCTGATGCTTGACCCACGCCGCCACCACGCGCTGGCCGACATCATCACTTTCGATCGCTTCAATGGTGGTGATTTTTTTCCCGGCGACGGTCTCCAGCGGCGTCACGCAGGAACGCACGGCCTGGCCGTCCACCATCACCGCACAGGCGCCGCACTGCGCCAGCCCGCAGCCATATTTTGTCCCGGTCATAGCCAAATCGTCGCGGATAACCCATAGCAGCGGCGTATCCGCGTCCGCATCGGTCTGATAAATCTTATTATTGATGTTGAGTTCCATCGCTAACCGCTCCAGATAAAGTAGTGCTCACAACGACAGCCGTTCAGCTTGCAGGCTCAGAAAGTGGCTCCCCCCGCTCTGCGGGTTTAGGAGGCGTGTATCAGAATAGCTACAGAAATGAATAAGGGTGTTAATCCTTACAAAGATTAGACGAATAATTAATAGCGTCCAACTCAATGTGGTGCTGAAAAGAATTCACCATTAGCGACGCCGGATGTGGCCCACCCGGTGTGAGCCACGGACTGAAATAAAGCGGAAAACGGAGATGGAAAGCGGGAGAATCAGCCGGTGCCGATGGACAAGCGTCAGCCGTAAAGCGATACGGTTTTATCACCCAGCGGGCAAACCGTGCGGCGGCGGTTTACTGCCTCTGCTGACGAAATCTGGCGACCTTCGCGCGGTTGCCGCACAGCGCCATGCTGCACCAGCGGCGGCGATGCGATTTGGTGCGATCATAAAACCACAGCGTGCAGTCGGGGTGCTCGCATTCACGCACCAAATCAAAATGCGCATCGGCCAGCAGCGACGCCGCCAGTTCCGCCACCGGCGCCAGCAGCCGCGTCGGCGTTTTACCGTCATAGATGCGTTTAATACTCAGCCCGCCTTGTCGATCCGCCACCAGTTGCTGATGGCTGACGGCGGCGCTCAGATAGCGGTTCAGCACCGCAGGGTCCGGCGTTTCTCCGGCCTTTTTCTGTTTAACCAGGATTCTTATCGCCTCCCGCAGCCGGCGCGCCTCATGCAGCAGCTCGCCGTCGGTCGATGCCGGCGCGTCCGGCGCAGCGGCCAAACCGGCCTGTTCCAGCCAGTGGCGGACATCATCATCGGACTGCCAAAAATCATAAGGCTGCCCGTTCAGCTGCGCCAGCGTATTCAAGAAATCAAGCGCGCCATGGTCGGCGACAAACAGCGGACCTTCAACGCTATGGGAATGAGCGGACATCGACGTCTCCAACGTATATCAATGCCAGATAAAGTAACCCATAAAATAATAAATTAACAGTTACGACATTGTTGTGTGAAGGTAAGCGCTATTCCTATGCCGCTAACCCAATGAATAAAAAAGATATCTCTGCCACTCCTCGTATTCCATCGGCCAACACCGCCATGGTAACCGTTAAAAATACATTTGACAGGTTACAAAATAGCACCATACTAAACCCCGCAAGTAACCACTAAAAACATATTTAACAGTTACATCGGGAGCCGCATTATGACCATGAACCGCCATTTCCCCGTACGCTATCAGTACGCCGATGCCGACGGCGTACGCGTTTTCTACCGTGAAGCCGGTGAGCCGCAAAACCCGACCCTGCTGCTGGTGCACGGTTTTGCCAGTTCATCTCACCAGTTCCGCGAGCTGATCCCACTGCTGGCGGATAAGTTCCACCTGGTGGCGCCGGACCTGCCCGGCTTCGGCTTCAGCGAAATCCCCGCGGAACGCCAATACCGCTACAGTTTTGACGCACTGGGCCAGACCCTCACGCAGTTTGTCGAGGCTCTGGGGCTGGAAAGCTACGCGCTGTACGTCTTCGACTACGGCGCGCCGGCCGGTTTGCGGCTGGCGCTCAATCACCCCGAGCGGGTGACCGGGTTTATCTCGCAAAACGGCAACGCCTATCTGGAAGGGCTTGGCGACGCCTGGGCGCCAATCCGCGCCTACTGGCAGGACGCCTCCGCCGAGAACCGCCGGGCGGTTAACGACGCGGTGCTGAATCTGGCGGGCATTCGCTGGCAATATCTGCATGGGGTGTCAGACCCGGAACGCGTCGCACCCGAAACCTGGCACCTGGATGCCCTGCTGCTGGAGCGCCCCGGCAACAAGGACATCCAGCTGGATCTGTTTCTCGACTACGCCAACAACCTGAAGCGCTACCCCGACTTTCAGGCGTTTTTCCGCCAAACCCAGCTGCCGACGTTGATTATCTGGGGCAAGAACGATCCCTTTTTCATTCCGCCGGGTGCGGAAGCCTTCAGGCGCGACAATCCGCACGCCGTCGTCGAGCTGCTCGATACCGGCCACTTTGCGCTGGAAACCCACGTGGCACATATCGCCCAACGTATCCGCCAGGTGATTGGCGGCGAGCCGGCCTGAACCAATAGCAACCCATCCACGCCGAGGCGTGGATGGGTGTTGCCCGGCGTTGCACCGCGGCTATTTCACCGGCGTCGCCTCAAACACCAGCGTTTCCAGCGGCTGCAGGGTAACCACCAACGCCTGCTGATACGCCTGCGGGAAGGTGGCGTTGCTGCCGTAAACCGGCTTCAGGCTAAAGCGGTCACCGACGCCCTGCGGGATTTCGAACGCTTTACTCAGATCCAGGTAATAGGTCTGCGGTTTATCCAGCGGATTGCGCAGCCCGAAAATCCCCTTCTCCGGCTGCCACGACGCCCAGCCGTACACCTCCAGCAGCGTCGATCGCCGCCGATCCAGTGGGTATCGACCAGCACCGCCGCATTATCCCGCGACCACTTCGCCGCCTGCGCCAGGGTATCCCACTTGTGATCGTTCAGCATCGACGGGGTGATATACAGCTCCTGCAGCTGCGTGCCGGTGGCGAAGAAGCTCCATGCTTGATCGTCAAAGTCAGCGTCGCTCTGTACTTTCTCCAGGCCGTAGTAGGCATTTTCCGCGCTGATAATGCCGTGATACATCAGCGAGTTCAGCGGAAACAGCGGCCCTTTCCTGACGATAGAGCGGTAGGTTTCCGCATCGCGGTAGGTCATCCAGCGCTGCACCGGCGATCCTTTGCCGTACAGATTGATATCATCGCCCTGCCGCCAGATAGAGTCGGCATAGAACAGCCAGGACGGGCTGGCGTTGGTGCCGGTGGTCAGGTTGATAAACTGCTGCGGGTTGGCGGCGCGCATGTTGTCCAGCAGCGCGATCGAGGCGTCAAAATCCGAGGCAAACGGGCTGCCGGCAAGGTGCGCGTTGGCGTTGCCCATGCCGTCCAGCTTGAACGAGGTGATATGCTCGTTCTTGATCAGCTTGACGATCTGCTGATTGAAGTTTTTAAAGTAGTTCGGGCCGGACAGCGCCAGCTTGCCGTCAACGGTTTCAAAACCGTACTCTTTAGCGTGGGAAACGCGAATATCGCGCGGTTTGTTATAGCCGCCCCACGGCGACAGCCACAGGCCGACCGAACTGTGCACGCTGGCCGCCTTGTCCCGCACCGCGCCAAAACCGTCACGGAACGCCGGGCCGAACAGCCAGCGTCCGCTGCGGTCATCCCAGCCGTCATCCAGCAAGAACGCATCCAGCTTCACCCCGCGGCCGCTGATAAAGGCCTTATCCCACTCGTCCATGCGTTTCAGCACGTCCTGCTCGGTATAGGTGGTGAAGAAGCCGATATCCATCCAGCTGTTGTAGTGCAGATAAGGCTGATACGGCCGCGCGCGCACCGCATTGATAAACTGGTTCACGCTGCGGCGCAGCTGGCCGGGCTGCGGAAAGGTGCCGAAATAGATCCGGTAGCTGACCGGCGCTTCCGGCTCAATCGGCGTCGCCAGCTCCACGTTCAGGTTGGTGGTGGCCTCGTAGGCGTAGGTATTGACGATCGGCTTTTCCGGAATAATAAAGAACGAGTCGGCAATAATTGGTGAGCTATTGATCGCACCGTCAACATAAGGGGCCTGCGCCTGCTTCTTCGTCGGGAAGAAGGTAATCTTCGCCACCCGGCGCGCCTGCTTTTGCGCGCTAATCTTGTAATCGATGCGCGCATACTTGCCGTGCAGCGTGTTGAGCGTCACGCTGACGTTAAAGTCAGGGCGCGTATAGGTGAGCGTTATCGCCTCCCTTGTTGGCTGACGCTCTGCAGCGTGAAATCTGCGGCGTGAATCACCGTCTCATCAGGCAGCGTCAGAAAAAACAGCTCCTGCGGCGCCAGCTGCCCCCCGTCGGCCTTATCCTTGATCGTCAGCGCCGACTTATCCTGGTTAAAGGTCACGGCAATATTTTCATTATCGAGCGCGTACTGCGCGGCGGCCGCACCGTTGGCCACCAGCAGCGTCAACAGCGCCACGCGGAAGACTTTCTTCATACCAGAGATCCTTATTGTTGTTATTGAAGACTGCGCTAATCACCAGGCGGCGTTACGCCGTCAGCGCCGGTTCCGCGCCGATTTTTCCCGCCGAGCCGCACAGACTGATTTTATTTCTGACCACTTCTTTCATCGCATCCATGCCACGCGCAGGTAGTAACGGGGATCGTTGCCCTGCGGATGGTCGGCAAACCACTGCTTCACCGCGCCGGCGAAGGCGATCTTCAGCTCGGTGGCCACGTTGACCTTGCAGACGCCGAGGGCGATCGCCCGGCGGACGAACTCGTCCGCACATCGCTGGCACCGTGCAGCACCAGCGGCACGCTGACCACATCGCGAATGGCCGCCAAGCGCTGAAAATCAATCTTCGGCCGCTGGGTATACAGGCCGTGCGCGGTACCGATGGCGACGGCCAGGCTGTCGACGCCGGTCTGCGTTACAAAGCGGCGCGCCTCCTGCGGATCGGTCATAAACGCCTGTTCGTCATCGGTGGCCATATCGTCCTCCACGCCGCCCAGCCGGCCCAGCTCGGCCTCCACGCTACAGTCGTGGCGATGACAATACTCCACCACCGATGCCACCAGCCGGACGTTATCGTCAAACGGCAAATGGCTGCCGTCGATCATTGCGCTGCGCACCCCGGCCTGCACCTTGCGGCGGATATCATCCAGCGATTCATGGTGGTCAAGGTGCAGCGCCAGCGGCATCCGATAGCTGGCGGAATAGGCGCTGCACAGCGCGTAGATCTCCTCAAAGGCGATATGCTTGAAGGTGCCGGGCGTACCCGCCAGGATCACCGGTGAACGCAGCTCGGCGCACACCTCAAGAATCGCCTGAATGGTTTCGGCATTGTGGATATTGAACGCCGGCACCGCATAGCCGCGAGCCTGCGCGTCCAGCAACAGATACTTGGTGGAAATAATGCTCATGATGTTCCCCTACGCTTGCCATGCATGAATAACCACGCCCTGCACCACCCGGTTGACCGCACCGCTGGCGGAAGGCGTATCCGGCGTGATGCCCGCCTTCAGCGATTCGCTCAGTGCAAACACCTGCGCGTACATCAGGAAGCAGAACGCCAGCTCCACGTCGTTAAACTCGCGCGCCGGCGGCAGCAGAATATGCGGCCCCTGTTCGATCACCGCATCCGGCTGCGCCGCAATCGCCACCACGCGCTGCGCCTGTTTTTCGCGGCGCAGCTCGGCCAGCAGATCCAAATCGTAACGGCGCGTATAGGGATGGCCGGAAATAAACACCACCACCAGCGTCTTGTCATCCACCAGCGATTTCGGGCCGTGGCGGAAGCCGGCCGGCGAATCATAAAACGCCGCCAGCCGGCCGGCGGTCAGCTCCAGCACTTTCAGCGCGGCCTCGCGCGCCGCCCCCTGCAGGCCGCCGCTGCCGAGGTAGGCGACGCGTTGCCACGGCTGGTTGCCGAACACGCCGGTGCGGAAATCCCCCAGCGACGCCAGAATGCGCTGGCAACGCTCGGCCACGTCGCCGAACCGGCGGGCATTGAATACCGTCGGCGCAAACGCCGCCAGACAGCTGAGCATCATGGTGGTGATGCTGCTGGTCATGGCAAAGCCGCGATCGTGCGTTTCCGCCGGCATCAGCAGCGCCAAAGCGTTGCCGTCGTCACGCGCGTTCTGGTACAGTCTGCCGCCCTCATTGCAGGTAATCACCAGGTGATGGCATTCCGGCACCAGCTGATTGGCCAGCTCAACCGCCGCCAGGCTTTCCGGGCTGTTGCCGGAACGGCCAAAGGAGACCAGCAGCAGCGGATGGGCGGCGTTCAGGTAGTCCTGCGGGTTGGTGACCAAGTCGGTGGTGGGCAGCGCGCTGAAATTCTTGCCCGTATGGCGCGCCAGCCAGGGGGCGATAATCTCGCCGATAAACGCCGAGGTGCCGGCGCCGGTCAGCACAATGCGTAAATCGCCGTCAAGCAGCAGCGGCGCAAGAAACTGTTCAAGCGGCCGGCGCAGGTCGTCCAGCCTCTCCAGCGCCCGCAGCCAGCTGGCGGGCTGCTGACGGATTTCGGCCTCTGTCCAGCTGTCCGGCGTCGCGGTGGAGAAAATCTCGGTGTGTGGCATAGCTCAATCCTTAGTCGTGTAACGTCAGCATCGGCCGCTGGCAATCGCGCGGCGGCCTTGCGTATGGTTTGGTGTCAGCGGGCGGACGCGAGGGTCAGATGCCCTCTTCCAACGGTTTTTCCGCCCGACAGCGGCCCAGCTCATCCGCCAGGCTGGTCAGCCCGCGCCGTCCGCACTCCAGCGCCTGCCGGCGGAACGCCTCGCTGCTCAGCCCCTCCCGCTCCAGCACCATCTCCAGCAGCAGCTGCAGATTGGTGCCGGTAATCACTTCCCGCCCCGGCCGTTGCATCGCCAGCGTCGACGCAACGCGAAACGGCGTGCCCCCCAAGAGATCGGTCAGAAACACCAGCTCTTCCTGCGCATCAAGCGCCGCCACCGCCTGCTCCAGCTCGGCGGTCAGCTGCGCCGTGCTGGCGCTTTCGGTAAAGTCGATCGCCATAAACTGCGGCTGTTCGCCCAGGATCTGCGTCATCGCCCGCGCCAGCCCGCTGGCGAAACCGCCGTGGCCGCAAAGAATAATGCCTATCATCGTCAACGCCTCCGGCTTACAAAAAGTGAGCAAATTTGCCGGCTATCGCCAGCACCACGGTCATCGCGATCAGCCGCAGCGGGCTCCAGCCGCGCCGCACCAGGTAGTACATCAGCAAGGTGTACGCCAGCGGCAGGAAGGCCGGCATCAGCTTGTCAATCACGTCGCTCTGCAGCTTGACCACCGCATCGCCGGCGGTGATCTCCAGCGTCGTCGCCAAGCGCACGTAGGTCGCCACCAGCGCGCCAATCACCGTCATGCCGACGATCGACGCCGCATGGCCGACCCGCCTGGTATTGGCTTTCAGCAGCGGAATCGCCGCCACGCCCATGCGGTAGGCATAGTGGGCCAGACCAAAACGCAGCCCCAGGTGCACCACGTTAAACAGCAGCAGGAAGATCACCGCGCCGAGGATCGACCCCTGTAGCGCCAGGCTGGCGCCGATACCGCCGCAAATAGGCAGCAGCGTCAGCCAGAACATGGCGTCGCCAATGCCGCCCAGCGGCGCGCCGACGGCGATTTTGGTGCTCTGAATGCTGTTGACGTCCTGCTTGGAGCGCTCCATCGCCAGAATAATGCCGATGACGAAGGTCACCAGAAACGGGTGGGTGTTAAAGAACCCCATATGCCCCTTCATCGCCCGCGCCAGATCGCGTGGGTTGGTATGGATTTTTTTCAGCGCCGGCAGCAGCCCGTACAGCCAGCCGGAGGCCTGCATGCGCTCATAGTTGAACGAAGCCTGCAGCAGCATGGAACGCCAGGCGACGCGGTTGATGTCCTTGCGGCTCAGTTCCGCGCCGACGCGCTGGTCTTCGTACACATTCTCATTGGCGCCGGACAGCAGCGTCTCTTCACCGCCAGAGACATTGTTCGGCAGCGTGCGTTGGTCAGATACCATCTTCGAACTCCTCCTGCCGTGGGTCCGGCGTGTTGGCTTCAGGGCCTTTGCGGTACAGGTCGATCAGCGCCATCGCCAGCGCCGCCGCGGCAATCGCCAGCACCGGCAGCTTCAGCCAGGCCGCCGCCACAAAGCCGATGATAAAATAGGGGATATAGACGTTTTTCATCATGATCTTCAGCAGCACGGCGAAGCCGATGGCCGGCATCATGCCGCCCGCCACGCCGAGGCCGTCAATCAGCCGCGCCGGCAGCACGTCGATCGCGGTTTTGGCATGTTCCGCGCCGAAGTAAATCGGCAGAAAGGCGCACAGAAAGTAGAAACACCCCAGCGTCAGCATCGCCAGATAGTTCACCCGCTCAATGCCCCGGGTGTCGGCGTTGGCCGCCATCCTGTCGCAGCGGGACATCACGCCGGACATCACCGAGAACAGGAAGGTAATCCCCATCTGCACCGCCACGGCAAACGGCACCGCGACGCCGACCGCCACGTCCGGCTTTACCCCGGTGGTAATGGCGAAGGTGGTGCCGACGATGGTGCCGATAATTACGTTGGGCGGCTGCGCCCCCGCCAGCGGCGCCAGCCCCATCCACACCAGCTCCAGCGTGCCGCCGGTCAGAATGCCGGTATGCAGATCGCCGAGGATCAGCCCCACCAGCGGGCCGAGCACCACCGGACGGTGCATATGGGTTAAGCCGTCAAACATATCCAGGCCGGCGATAAAGGCGAGAACGCCCAGCGCACAGGCCTGCAACAGACTGATTTCCATCGCCTATTCCTCACAGTTGTTTGAACAGATCCAACGCCGGCTCCGTCGGTACGCCCTGTACAAAGCACGCCACGCCGGCGTCTTGCAGGCCGTGAAACGCGGCGATATCGCCGGCGTCGACGGAGACCGTTTTGGCAATTTGCCGTTTGCCCTCGACGTAGTGCATATTGCCGACGTTGATACGCGTTACCGGCACCCCGCCCTGCACCAGCGTGAGAAAATCCGCCGGCGTTTTGCACACCAGCAGGATTTTTTGCCGATCGGCGGCGCGGTGAATATTGTCGATCACCTTCTGCAACGGCCAGAAGCGCACCGCAATGCCCTCCGCCAACACCATCTCCATCAGGTTCTGCTGCACCGGGTCCGCGGCCGCCTCATCGTTGGCCACCAGCACCAGATTCGCCCCGGCGAACCCGACCCACTGCACGCCTACCTGCCCGTGAATCAGGCGTTCGTCGATGCGGCTTAATACAATGTTCGGCATAGCGTTTTCCTCGTTGTTGTTATGCGTGATGCCGGGCCTCGCCCTGACAGGCGGTGTGATACTGGCCCAGAACGTGCTGGATATGGTCGATAATCAGCGCTCGCGGCGCGGCGGCCAGCGTCCCCGCCCGCACCCTGGGATACTGCAGCGGTAAATACTGGCTGAGCAGCGGCAGCGGGATCGTCGTCTCCGCCAGGTTATGCAGCAGTTGGGTAAACGCCCGTTCGATCTGTTCGTCCGGCCAGTAGTAGCGGATACGGTCGGAGTAGCTGTAGCCGCGCGCCAGCCGGCGGGCGGACTCATCGCCATGGTAGTGGCTGCGCCAGTACTCCGGCCGCTCGCACATCACCTGTTCCAGCACCTGCCGCAGACCGGAACAGGCATGCGTCGGCAGCAGCTCCTGCTCCACCGCCGCCAGCGCAAACAGCGCCTCGCGCAGGGCGAAGGTCAGCGCCGGACCGACTTTCAGGATAGCGAAGTGGTCCTTCACCAGCTGGCGCAGCGCCTGCGGCGTCTGGTAATCGGTGGAGTGGGCTTCAAACACCAGCGTATCGCAGGACGCCACCATAGCGCTGAGCGCCACGGCCTGCTGCGGCTGGTAGTCAATCACCTGCGTATGGTCGAACTCGACGCCGGGCTGCACCACCAGCGCGATAATGCGCGGCCAGACGTCATCCAGCCCCTGCCGCTCAAATGCCTGACGGTGCGCGGCCAGCGTCGCCCGCGCGGCCTCTGGGGCGGTGACCGCCAGCGTCGTCAGGGCCTCATGGGCGCCGCCGGGAACCGGCACCTCGGTGCCGATCACATACACCAAATCGGCGACGCCGAACTGCGCGCGGCAGGTGCGTTCGGCCACCTGCGCCAGCCGCGCGGCGCGTTCGGCGACGATCGCATCGCTCAGCGGCTGCGGGTCATCCGCGCAGGACATGCTGCAATCGAGGTGAATCTTTTTAAAACCGGCGGCGACGTAGCTTTCAATCAGCGTTTCCGCCTGCGCCATCGCCTGTTCGGCAGGCTGGTTCTGCCAGCGGTTGGGGCCGAGGTGATCGCCGCCGAAGATCAGCTGCGACGAGGGAAAATCCAGCCGCTGCGCCAGCTGACAGACAAAACCGCGAAAATCCGCCGGCGTCATGCCGGTATAGCCGCCGAACTGGTCGACCTGGTTGGACGTCGCCTCAATCAGCAAAGGCGTCTGCTGCCGCCGGGCGTAGCGCAGCGCCGCCTCCAGCACCAACGGGTGCGCGGAGCACACGGCGTAGATACCGTTCTCCTGCCCCTGCTTATGCCTGATAACCATCTCTGTAAGCTGTTTCACTTTCCTCCCCCCGTCCGGCCGATGCACGGCAACATATTTTCGTTTCGTTTCTTTCATCCTGCTGCAGAGATTTTAAAAAACAAAACGAAAGATATTAATTTTCCGATCCGTTTCACAAAAGAAAGCCAACGAAAGGAAGCAGACGTGAGCCAGCGCACTGACGACGGCGTTTTTACGCTTGCATTCTGTCAAAGGAAAGGAGTTAATAGACGAATCGAAATGAAACGAAAGACTTAATGAAAGGAGCTCTTATGAGCAGCAGCGACTTTTCCGCTGACAAGCGCGTCACCGGCACCAGCGAACGGCGTGAACAGATCATTCAGCGGTTGCGGCAGCAAGGAAGCGTGCAGGTTAACGATCTTTCCGCCTGGTTTGGCGTCTCCACGGTGACGATCCGCAACGATCTGGCGTTCCTGGAAAAACAGGGCATCGCCGTACGCGCCTACGGCGGCGCGCTGATCTGCGACGGCGCGTCGCCCGCCGCGGAGCCCAGCGTAGAAGCGAAAAGTTCGCTGAATATGGCGTTAAAACAGGCTATCGCCCGGGTTGCGGCCGAGATGATCCTGCCCGGCAGCCGGGTGATTCTCGATTCCGGCACCACCACCTACGAGATAGCCCGGCTGATGCGCCACCACCAGGCGGTGATCGCCATGACCAACGGCATGAACGTCGGCAATGCGCTGCTGGAGGCGGAAGGCGTGGAGCTGTTAATGACCGGCGGCCATCTGCGCCGCCAGTCGCTCTCTTTTTACGGCGATCAGGCGGAACAGGCGCTGCAGAATTATCACTTCGATATGCTGTTTCTCGGCGTTGACGCCATTGACCCGGAGCGCGGCATCAGCACGCACAATGAGGATGAAGCGCGGCTGAACCGCCGGATGTGCGAAGTGGCAGAGCGGATTATCGTGGTGACCGACTCCAGCAAGTTCAACCGTTCCAGCCTGCATAAAATTATCGATACCCAGCGTATCGACACCATCATCACCGATGAGGGCATTCCCGCAGACTGCCTTAACGGGCTGCAAAAGAGCGGGATCGACGTGGTTAGAGTGACAGTGTAACGCCAGCCTTTAGCGCTGACGCTGGGCCTCAAAGTACACGTTGCACAGGGAGAAAATCAGCGTATCCGGATTTTTGATCAGCACCGTCGCCCCGGGGAACTCGTCGGCATCCGGCGTATTGGCGGCCGAGTCTTTCGCGGTATGCATGATGGCGATCCGCTCTACCGCCGGCGCGATAATGCCGAGCATGGCGAAATCAACGGCCGGCGTATCAGAGTCGGCCTCCGAGTTGTCCTCGACAAACTCCTGCTCCTCAACCGTACTGCTTACCACGCCCAAACTGCGCCGCTGCTGGTTATTCCAGCTAAAACCGTCTCGCTGGTAGCTGATTTGCGTATTCAGCACGCTGTCGATCTGCTGCCGATCCCAGCAGGCGTCGGCCTGCGTCGGCAATGTTTTTGTCACGCGCCACTGGCCGAGCAGCTGGCTGGGGATCGGCGCCAAAGACGCGGAACGGCCCTTGTCCGGCGGCGTCTGCTGCGCCATCGCCAATAACGGCGCCGACAGCGGTATAAGCAGCATCAGTGGCAATAACCGACGTGTAACTTGCATAGCGGATTCCCTTATTTCCTGGCGATAGTCGAGCGCACCCGTGGGTGCCGCAGGGTTTAGCATACTGTCGCCGGGTCCGCGCGCGCAACTGTCAACGCACCGGCGGTTGTCGGTTGGTTCAATATTCCACGTTCCGCCGGCGACGCGCACCCTTGCTAAAATTAAAACAACGTTTTAATTTAACCCCATCCGGTCTCATTCGTTATCAGGAGCATCAATGTTCGTATTTAAGCAGAATACCCGGCTGGAAACGCTGGGGGATGGCGTATCGCGCCGCATTCTGGCGCACGGCGGCGGCATGATGGCCGTCGAAGTACACTTCCTCACCGGCGCTGTCGGGCCGTTGCACAGCCATCCTCATGAGCAACTGACCTACGTGTTGTCCGGCCGCTTCGCGTTTACCATCGGCGATGAGACGCATCAGGTCAGCGCCGGCGATACGCTATATAAACGTCCCCACGTGGTGCACGGCTGCGTCTGCCTGGAGGCCGGCGTACTGCTGGATACCTTTACTCCGCAGCGGGAGGATTTTCTGACCTGAGCGCCCCTCTCCCCCCGGCCCGGCTAAAAATTGCGAGCAGCAGCGCAATTTACACGATTATTCGTTCCGTACGACCTATCCTCGCCAATACTGTGTAGACGACCAATCAGACGGAGACTGGAGATGCAAATCAGCAATAAGGCGAGGATGAACCGGCTGTTTAATCAGGGCAAATGTCTGGATGTGGCGATCGATCACGGCATCGCCAATGAGCCGGATTTCTTGTCCGGCCTGGAGAATATCGAACGGGTGATGCACAGCCTGATCGCCGCCCGGCCGGACGCCATTCAGGTCAATTACGGCCAGGCCGATCTGCTGCAAAACGCCCCGCAGCGCGATAAACCGGCGCTGGTGATGCGCACCGACGTCGGCAATGCCTATAACGCCGCCCGCCACCGCGAAATGTGGGCGGTACTGCATAACCCGGAGCAGCCGATCCTCGCCGCCCTGCAGATGGACGCCGCCGCGGTGGTGGTCAATCTGTACATGATCCCGGATGAACCCGGCATTTTCCGCCAGTGCGTGGAGAACATCGGTCGTTTGCGTCACGCCTGTGAGCGCTACGCCATGCCGCTGATGGTCGAACCGCTGGTTATGGCGCCGGCCGGCCAGGGCGCCGCCTACGGCTCAATCGGCGACGTGGAAAAGATGGTGCCGCTGGTGCGTCTGGCGCGTGAGCTGGGCGCCGATATCATCAAGGCCGACCCGACCGAGCGGGTGGAAGATTTTCACCGCGTCGTCGAAGCGGCCCGCTGCCCGACGCTGGTGCGCGGCGGCGGCAAGGGCGAGCTGCGCGCGGTGCTGGACAAGTCTGCCGCGCTGATGGCGCAGGGCGCCAGCGGCATGGTGTACGGCCGCAACGTTTATCAACACGATAACCCGGCGCAGGTGGTGCGCGCGTTGATGGCGATCGTGCATCAGGGCGCCGACGGTGAGCAGGCGCTGGCGCTTTACCAGCAGTCATAACCCGGCGTCATAGCGTAAAAATAACGCCGTACCCGCCGCCGGCCGTGGAAATCTGCAGCCGGTAACTGCGCCCGTCCCCTTTCCCCGTTAGAATAGCGCGTCGCAACCTGCTCCGGAGAATTCTCATGTCCCAGCCAAGGCTTCCGCTGAAGCTCAGCACCTCGGTCACGCTGATGGTGTCCGCCATTATCGCCTCGGTGCTGATGGTGGTGTACGCCCTGTTTTTTGTTCAGATGAACCATGAAGGGCAAAGCCAGCTGCAGCGCAAGGCCATGGCCATCGCCGAAACGCTGGCGCTGTCCGACACCATCGTCGACGGGCTACAAAGCCGGCGGCAGGACGGCGCCATTCAACGCTTCGCCGAGCAGGTGCGCCAGCATAACGAACTGCTGTTCGTGGTGGTGCTGGATATGGACGGCATCCGCTATTCGCATCCCAAGCCGGAGCTGATCGGCCATCATTTTATCGGCAACGATCTGGCGCCGGCGCTGCGCGGCCAGCTGAACAGCGCCATCAACCGCGGCGCATTGGCCCCGGCGCTGCGGGTATTTGTGCCGGTTTATGATGCCCGGCACCGGCAGATCGGCGTCGTGGCGCTGGGCATCGCGCTGGACACCGTCGAGCGCGTTATCGACGAGAGCCGCTGGATTATCTACTGGACGCTGGCCTTCGCCGCGCTGGTCGGTTCACTGGGTACGTTCTGCCTGGTAAAAGCGTTGAAACGCATTATGCTCGGCTTTGAGCCTTACGAAATCTCCAACCTGTTTGAACAGCGCAATGCGATGCTGCAGTCGATTAAAGAAGGCGTGATTGCCGTCGATAATCAATCACGCATCAGCATCGTCAATGATGAGGCGAAACGGCTGCTGCGCCAGAGCGGGCCGTTTGAAAACCTGCTGCTCGACGCCGCCAGCAAACACTGGCCGGCGCAGCTGCATCTGGCGGAGGTGCTGGAGAACGGCAAGCCGCGGCGCGACCGGCAGATCGCGTTCAACGGCAGTGAACTGCTGGTGAATACCGTGCCGGTGATCGTTCAGGGTCAGGTGGTGGGCGCCATTGCGACCTTCCGCGATAAAACCGAGGTCAGCCAACTGCTGCAGCGCCTCAGCGGCATGACGCAGTACGCCGACGCGCTGCGGGTGCAGTCGCACGAGTTTATGAACAAGCTGCACGTGATCCTCGGCATGCTGCATATGAAGGCCTATCAGCAGTTGGAAAACTACGTGATCAATACCGCCAGCACCTATCAGGAAGAGATCGGCACCCTGCTGCGGCGGGTAAAATCACCCGAAGTCGCCGGCTTTTTTATCGCCAAAATCAACCGCGCGCAGGAGGCCGGCATCGATCTGGTGATTGACGAAGACAGCCTGCTGCCGGAAACCGCAGATGCGGAAACCACCCACGTATTGATCAGCGTGCTGGGTAATTTAATCGAAAACGCCATTGAGGCCATCGACGGCGAAGAGGGACATGAAATCACCCTGAGCTTCCATCACAATGATAATCATTTACACTGTATCGTCAGTGACGACGGTCCAGGCATCGATCCGATCATCGGCTCGCGCATTTTTGAACAGGGATTTTCAACCAAAGGGTCGGGACGCGGCATCGGCCTGGCATTAATTCTCAGCCACCTGCAAAAGCTGGGCGGCAGTATTGATTTTGACTCTGAACCGGGTGAACTGACCCAGTTCTATGTGCATATTCCCTATCAGGCCAAGAGCTAAAACATGATTAACGTATTGATTGTCGATGACGATCCGATGGTGGCGGAACTCAATAAATATTACCTGAGCCAGGTCAAGGGCTTTCACTGCCAGGCCACGGTGGCGACGCTGGCGCAGGCGCATGCCCTGCTTACCGACGGCGGCGCCAGGATCGATCTGGTGCTGCTGGATATTTATATGAAGCAGGAGAACGGTTTGGACCTGCTGCCGGCGCTGCGTGAGCTAGGCGAGCAGACCGACGTGATCGTTATCTCCTCCGCCAGCGACGTCAATACGGTGCAAAAGGCGCTGCATTACGGCGTGGTGGACTATCTGATCAAACCGTTTCAGTTCACCCGCTTCAAACAGGCGTTGAGCCACTATCAGCAGCAGTCGCAGCTGCTGGCGCAGCGCACCTTCTGCGCGCAGTCCGACGTGGATAACCTGCTGCGCCGCCAGCCGAACGGCAATGAAAACAAGAAGCTGCCGAAAGGGCTGACCAGCATGACGCTACGCACGGTTTGTGAATGGATTGAACAGCAGCACGACGAGGAGTTCTCCACCGATAATCTGGCTAACGCCATCGGCATCTCGCGGGTATCGTGCCGTAAATATTTAATTTATCTGGCCGACAGCGAAATCCTCAGCACCCGCATCATGTACGGCGCCACCGGCCGGCCGGTGTATCTCTATCAGCTCAATGCCGATGCGCTGAACCTGCTGCAATCGTACTGCCGCTAACCCCCTTCACCACTTTGCGCACCGGCACCCGCCGTGCGCGCTTTCCCGTCCTCCCCGTCGCCGGCTGCAGACGCTTGTTGCGCCGGCGGTGCATAAAGCCAGCAAAGTTTAGCGAAAAACGTAAGTTTTCCTAACAATTTCAAAACATCTTGCTAAGGTAATATTTGCGTCACAATTAATTAATAAAACAACAGTAATAAAACTGTGTGAATAGAATTATTCCTAAAAATTTTACTTCTCCGATGAGCAAACCAGAAATCCAATTAATTGATATTTATTAGATTTATAAAAAAATACACGATTTATAACTTTTTAACATGGGTTTAATACTTAATTAAACTTTGATCATCGACGTGATCTGGTTCTAACTTTATAGGCGAACGGATGAATAACTCTCGCTTGGATGCTTACCCTGTTAATGCAAAACCCTGCAAGGTTTTTAGGAGGATTTATGGCTGATAATATCGTGAAAGACGTCGCTGACACCGCAAGCGATCTGGTTGGTTCTGTTACCGGCACCGCCGGCGACCTGGTTGGCGGCGTGTCTGGCACCGTTGGCGATCTGGTCGACTCTACCGTTGACAACGCCACCGGCGCTATCGGCGGCGTCGTTGACGCTGTGACTTCAGGCAGCGGCGGCCTGTGGGGTGTGATTAGCGGCGTAGCCGGCAGCGTTGGCGGCCTGCTTTCCGGCGTAGCAGGCTCTCTGCTGGGCCTGGTGGGTGATGTGGCTGGCACCGTTGGCGACCTGGCCGGCAATGTGACTGATTTTGTCAGCGGCGTGCTGGATAAAATCAGCGACCTGGGCGGCGACGTCGGTAAAGTGGTTGACCATGTCACCGACGGCGTAACCGATGGCGCAACCGACGCGACCGACGCGCTGATCTCTGCACTGGAACACACCGGTGGCGACGTTGCCGCTGCTGCTACCCCAGCTGCTGTAGAAGTTAACGGCGTAACTGACGCTGCTGACGCTGCCGTACACCACGCAGCGTAATCTCCGGACTCATAATATCGCTCTGCGGCCGCACTGGCCGCAGACACAAAATAACCGGAACGCAATGATTTTCAAATATTCTCCAGGGCTTGCTGCGCCACGCTGAGTGGCTGGCATCATTTTATTGTTATTCATGGGGGTGGGAAATGAAACCAGAAACAGAAATTGTTCGCGTCGGTGACTGGCAGGTCTATGTAGAGCGATATATTTATCCAGGCGTCACGGATTCCGTCATTTGCGTTAATGGATCTTTTTCAACCACGCTGGCTTTTCGCAGCTGCGTACGTAACTTCAAGAACCGGGTTAACGTCATTCTCTTCGATCTGCCGTTCCTCGGTCAGTCCCGTGAGCATAATGATTTAACCAAACCGCTGTCGAAAACCGATGAGGTTTTCATTCTGCAGAGTTTGATTAACCATTATGAACCGTCTTATCTGCTCTCCATCTCCTGGGGCGGACTGGCAGCATTGATGGCGCTCTCCTCCCGCCCTCGCTCCATCCGCAAAGCCGTGGTGGCCTCGTTCTCCACCAAGGTGAACGACGCGATGAATTACTACGTCAGTCAGGGCAAGAAATTACTGGATGAAGGCAAAGGCGATGAAGCGGCGATGCTGCTCAATACCGAGGTTGGCAAATATCTGCCGAATCTGTTGAAGCAGGTGAACTACGAACACTTGAGACAGTTTGACGAATCAGCGCAAAAACAGGTGCGTTACCACGTCGCGCAAATTACCGAATTTAATCAGGCGGACTATATCGATACCTTCCGGCAAATCGATACGCCGATACTGTTCATCAACGGCGAGCAGGACGAATACACTACAGCGCAAGATATTAAGGAACTCAGTAACTATATCAATAACTGCGAATTTATTACCGTACCGCAGGCTGGCCACTTTATTTATATGGAAAGCCGCTTTGCGGCCGATTATTTCAACGACGTGATGAACGGTTTTCTGTTTGTTGAAGAAGCGATGGCCTCCTGAAAAGGTGGTGCCGTACGCGTAAGGGCCGGACGTTAACAGCGTCCGGCCTTTTGTTGTTTACTCTCCGCGTTAATCCCAGTTAATGCTCCCGCACAGGCTGGGCTCGCGCCCTTCGTCATCCCACTTCAGACTGCCGCGATACGCCGGTGGCATACAGTTGACCTGATAGTCTCTGGCCGCCGGGCGCGTGCTGTGCGGATGCCGTCCGCCCCGCTGCTCCCCCAGCATCTGCGTGCGTTGCCGCTGGCGCTGATAGTCCGCCAACGCCTCGGCCTGTTCCCGGCTCTCCGCCCGCTGATTGTCCTGCGCCAGTTTTTCCGCATTCCATATCTGGTGGCGCGGCGCGGATTGATGGGACGGCGGCGTATCGGCCGGTTTCTGCTCGGCCGCTGCCGGCGGGTGGTATTGTAAATCAAAGGCGGCGCCCGACGCCGCAGACGCCGCGCCCATCAACACCGCCATCAATAGCGGTACGCTCCGTTTCATCAACATTCTCCTGAAATCCCTGTTTATGCGAATGCCCTGCCGGGGATGCCTGCCGCCAGGATCCCCCGCCCCAACCGCCGCAACGCTGAACGTCGCAAACGCGGGACAAAATTAATTAGCATTCTTATTAATGGCTATAAAAACGGCAGGCGCACGGATTATAAGTGACGGCTAAATGAGAATGAAAGTAATTACGCTGATTACAATAGTTAATAAAGCTGGCGCATAAGCGGCGTCAGCGGCTCAGTTCTGCTCCGAAACCAGCACCGCCAGCGTATCCGGCTCCAGCGCCTGGAAGATATGCGGCCTGTCGCCGGGGTAGCAGATATAGTCGCCGGCATACAGTTCGACCGGCGCTTCCGTCAGCCCGACCAGCGCCCGCCCCTGGGTAATAATAATGTGCTCCACCGAACCGGGGGAATGCGGCTGTGAAATACGATCGGCGCCGGGCTGGGTGGTCAGCAGATAAATATCGCGCCGCGCGCCCGGCGGGCAGGTCGCCAGCAGCGCGGCGGTATAGTTAGCCATTTCCGCCACCACCGTCGGCCCTTCGCCGCGGCGAATCACCTGCGTACTGTTTTGCTGCGGCTCCATCAGCCTGGCAAACGGAATATCCAGGGCAACGCACAGCGCCCACAGCGTTTCCAGGCTGGGATTGCCGTTCGCCGCCTCCAGCTGCGACAGCGTGGATTTGGCAATGCCCGCGCGCCGGGCGACCTCCGCCAGAGAAAGCCCCGCGCGCTGGCGTTCACGCATCAGCGCCTCGGCAATAATGGCTATCGGTTGCGTCATAAATACGTCACTCTTTCCTTATAACGAACGATCGTTCGACTTGTAAAACGGCTTGGCGTTGTTCATTATAACAGAACTTTCGTTCGTTATAAGGTAATGGAGATGAGGCTCAACCGCTTTGGCGCGCTAAACGGTAATGTGGTCAAAGGCATCGTGCTGGTCTGCCTGGCCGATGGCATCGTGGGCGTTTCTTACGGATCGCTGGCCATCGGCTACGGTTTCCCGTTATGGGTGCCGCTGGGGCTGTCAGTATTGGTGCTGGCCGGCGCGTCCGAGTTTCTGTTTATCGGCATTGTCGCCGGCGGCGGCAGCCCATTTGCCGCCGCCACCGCCGGGCTGCTGGTCAACGCGCGCCATATGCCCTTCGGCATGGCGGTGAAGGATTTAATCGGCCACGGCCCGGCGCGCTTTCTCGGCTGCCACATTATGAATGATGAAAGCGTGGTGTTCGGCGTATCACAATCGACGCTGGCGGCGCGCAAGGCGGCTTACTGGCTGTGCGGCCTCGGCATTGCGCTGTGCTGGCCGCTGGGGGTGATTATCGGCGGTTCCATCGGCAACCTGATCCCGGACGTGCACAGTATTGGTCTGGACGCCGTTTTCCCGACGATTCTCCTGGCGCTGATCGTTTCGGCGTTGAAAAACCGCCGCACCCTGCTTTCCGCCGCCTCCGGCACCGCGTTTGCGCTGGCGGCCGTGCCCTGGGCGCCCATTGGCATGCCGGTGCTGTTTGCCCTGCTGGGCCTGCTGATCAGAAAGAGGACGCGTTAATGTCACTGCAATCCGTGGTTATCGGTATGATTATCCTGGCCGCCGGCACCTATCTGCTGCGCCTGAGCGGCGCGATGCTCGGCCGGAAGATGTCCTTTTCCACCACCACCCGCGATCTGCTGGCGGATGCCGCCACCACGCTGCTGCTGGCGGTCGCGGTTATCGCCACGCTGTTCGAGGACCAACATTTCGCCGGCGCGGCGCGGGTGGTCGGCGTCCTGACCGGCCTGCTGCTCACCTGGCGTAAGGTGCCGCTGATTATCGTGCTGATCGCCGCCGCTGCGGTGACCGCGCTGCTGCGCTGGCTGGGCCTGCCCTGATCAAGATTATTCGCATAATTAATGATAATAACGATACGCAACTGTTCTATGATGTAGTTTCAGCGCAACAGGAAAATTTGCGCATTAACGATCGGCGCCGAACCTGCGGGTTCGGCATTCCCAGACATCTGATGCATCGCCTCGGTTACCTTTAATTATGCTGAAAAAAAACGCTTACCCTGCTTCCCCTGTGCCTGGCCCTGCTGCCGGCATTCAGCCACGCCGTCGATAAGACGGACATCGACAAGATCGTACAGCCGTTAATGGAAAAGTATGCGGTGCCGGGCATGACCCTCGCCGTTTCCGTCGACGGCAAACCGCAGTTTTATAACTATGGCGTGGCCTCCAAACAGAGCAAACAGCCGGTTACGCAGGACACGCTGTTTGAGATCGGCTCGCTGAGTAAAACCTTTACCGCCACGCTGGCCGCCTACGCGCAGCACACCGGCAAGATTGACTGGGCGCAGCCGGCCAGCCATTACCTGCCGCAGCTGCGCGGCAGCGCCTTCGACCGCGTCAGCCTGCTGAACCTGGCGACCCACACCTCCGGCCTGCCGCTGTTTGTCCCGGATGAGGTCACCAATGAACGGCAGCTGATGGACTATTACCGCCAGTGGCAGCCGTCGCACCCGATCGGCAGCTACCGGGTGTACTCCAACCTCGGCATCGGCCTGCTGGGCATGATTACCGCCAACAGCCTGGAGCAGCCGTTTGCCACCGCCATGGAGCAGCGCCTGCTGCCGGCGCTGGGAATGACGCACAGCTACGTCAATGTGCCGCCGGCCGCCCAGCAAGATTATGCGCAGGGC
Source organism: Serratia rubidaea (assembly GCA_901472405.1). GTDB lineage: Bacteria > Pseudomonadota > Gammaproteobacteria > Enterobacterales > Enterobacteriaceae > Serratia_B > Serratia_B rubidaea. Next base: position 2,827,424 of record LR590463.1, read on the forward strand.
TATAATAAAGAGGATAAACCGGTGCGCGTTACCCCCGGCCCGCTGGACGCTGAATCTTACGGCCTGAAGTCCAGCAGCAGCGATCTGATCCGTTACCTGAACGCCAATATGGGGCTGGTCAAGGTGACGCCCGACTGGCAACAGGCGCTGGATGGCGTTCATCGCGGCTACTACCGCGCCAGCGAGTTTACCCAGGATCTGATGTGGGAAAGCTACCCGTATCCGGTGAAGCTGGAAACGTTGCTGGCAGGCAACGATGTGAAGGTGATCATGGATGGCACGCCGGCGCAGGCGATAACCCCGCCGCAGGCTCCTCAGCAGCAGGCCTGGTACAACAAAACCGGCTCGACTAACGGCTTTTGCCACCTACGCGGTATTTATCCCGCGCAAAAAACCGCCGTCGTGATGCTGGCGAATAAAAACTTCCCTAACGATGAGCGCGTAAAGGCGGTTTACCAGATCGTCCAAAGCCTGGCGCACTAACCGCCGTCTTCTCTTAGGGGGCTTCTGCCCCCTATTCTCCCCCTTTAATTCCATTCACTTCGCGATAGTTTTTCCCTGCGCAAAAATCCGAAACAGCAGAATCAAATACGGGAAACGCCAGAGGTTATTCACTGAATAATCAGCAGATAAATCATTCCTGAGCAAATCTATCGCCCGCACCAAAACTTAAGTGATGCTTGATAATTTGCTAATTATTTCTACCTTCTTTATTGCATGGAATTCATCCTGGCTGACGTGGCCGGAGACAACCGCTCAGGGAGCCTGAAGAGCACTCGACAGCAGTTAACCGGATAGCGAGGACGTATCAATGGTCGATGAACCCCAGCCGCTCAGCCTGCCCGAGCGGGTAAAATATATCCGCAAAAACATTATCGCGGCAGGCAGCGACGTTAAGCAGCGTTTCCCCGTGTTGAAATATCAGAACGCCATTGGCCTTGGCATCTTGCTCTTCGCGCTGTTTTCCATGGTCGTCGTCTCGGCGCTCTACCTCAATCAGCAGATTCCCTGGTGGCTATGTCTGATCCTGAATGCGCTGTGTCTCTCTTTAGCCCATGAGATAGAACACGATTTAATCCATAGCCTCTACTTTAAAAAAAACCGCTTTATGTACCACCTGATGATGGCCTTGGTGTGGATCGTCAGGCCGAGCAGCGCTAACCCGTGGGCGCGCAAAACGCTGCACCTTAAACATCATCAGTATTCCGGTTCAGAGCTGGATATTGAAGAGCGCGCGCTCAGTAACGGCACCCGCTGGGGAGTGCTGCGGCTGCTGATGACGGCGGATCTGATGGTGGCGATGGCCGTCGTCGCCTGGCAGGACAAGGATAAAGGCGACCGTCTGGGGATGGTGATGACCGGGATCAAGGCGTTCTTCCCCGTTGCCATGCTGACCTGGGGGCTGTGGTATCTGTTTCTGCTGGTACACGGCGTGGACGTGGCCGCCGCGCTGCTCGGCATGCCGATTGCCTGGTCCGCCGGTGCGCAGGCGCTGATCGGCGATCTTGATATGTTGGTGGTGGTGCTGATCGGCCCCAATATTCTCTGGAGTTTTTGCCTGCACTTCGTCAGTTCAAATATGCATTATCATGGCGACGTAGAGCACAACAATCTCCTGCAGCAAACGCAGGTGATGAACCCTTGGTGGCTATGGCCGCTGCAGCTGTTCTGCTTTAATTTCGGCAGTACGCACAGTATTCACCACTTCGTGGTTAATGAACCCTTCTATATCCGGCAGCTGACCGCCGCAAAAGCGCACCGCGTGATGAGAGAGATGGGCGTCAGGTTTAACGACTATGGCTCCTTCAGCAGGGCCAACCGCTGGAAGAGTAGCGGCTAAGCAACAACAGCACGCCCGGCGCCGCCTGAGTAAAAGGGCCGGGTCGTGCCATTCTTGCGCCGCTTATATCACCGAGTGCATATCCGCATTAGCCGCGGCAACACCGTTAGCTTCAATAGCGCTGTGGGCGATCGCCGCATTATCGTGACCCTCCTGGTACAGATTAAACTCCGCATCGCTGGTTTTTTCATGTTTGCCGTCCAGCAGGCCATCGAACCAATTTTTAATACCGTCGAAAATATGGCTGGGTTTATCCGTCAGCTGATCGTATTTATCCTTGATATCATGGAAGATATCCCCCACTTTACCGGCCAGATCCTTCACGCCTTCCAGAGTATCCTTGAAGAATTTAAGCGGTTTGCTGAATAGATCAGAAATATGGCTGACGCGATCGTGAATAAAGTCCCCCACCTCGGTGAACAATCCCTTTACGGTGCCAATAACGCCTTTGAAAAAATCAGAGGAGTCAGGGTTTAGAGAATCAAACGTATTTTTAACGGCGGTCATAAATTTAGCAATAGGTTCACGCAGCTTTTCCGGTAACGCATTCAGGAAATCTTCTTCATTATTAAACATAGTACCCCAGATAAACCATCAATTGTGATACTCAGGTCTTATTTTTTATAGTTGTAAAGCCGCTCCCCGTCAAAACGAGAAAGAAGAAAAAACCGCAGCGTGGCAGTATACCCGGACCGCACGGCTATACTGGAGTGAGCGCACGGCTCATCACGGGTAAGGGAAGCTATGTTTGACCACGTAAAATTTGGCGTTAGCGACTATGAGGCCAGCAAAAATTTCTTTCTTAAGGCACTAGCGCCGCTGGGCGTGAGCGTGGTGGATGAAGGCGCGCCGGACTATGGGATAGAGATCGCCGCCCCCGACAATACCTCACTGTGCCTGTACCAGACCACGGCGCAGCCGGCGCAGCTGCATCTGGCGTTCATCGCCGACAGCCGCCGGCAGGTGGATGATTTCTACCGGGCAGCGCTGGCGGCCGGCGGTAAAGATAACGGCGGACCAGGCCTGCGTCCCAATTATCACGCCAGTTACTACGCTGCCTTTGTGATTGCGCCGGACGGCCACAATATCGAAATGGTTTGTCATCGCGTTGAGGCATAAGAATCACAGCAAGGGACGGAGCTGCCTGTGCGGCTGAACCATCCGGCGTTCTGTCGTTGCTCCCTGCTGTCTTTCTAAGCTGCCTGTACGGCAGTGAACCAAATCGCCGTGTTAATTCGTCGAGTATTTCAGTTTCTAAGCTGCCTGTACGGCAGTGAACTTGGCGATAGCCAAGGCTAGATGATTTTTACCTTTCTAAGCTGCCTGTACGGCAGTGAACTGTTGCAGATTAGCACTAGCCTATTGTTTTTAAAAGCACTCCTGCCGATTACGCCCGAAAAGGCTCTTTTTCTCGCATTCAATTCAACCAATATATATCAATAACTTAGAAACATCGTAAAAAAAAGGGTTTGCATAGTCCGGATCATAAAGCAACCAGCCGACGACCTGGCTAGCCCGATGCCATTATGCCGATAGTAAATATCTGCCCGCTGTTACGCCCTCGCTCCCACCCTTTAGCCGCCTGACTCCCAACCTTGGCCAGTTCTGGTTATACTGGGTCGCCAATAATTCGTAAGGCAGATAAGTTGCTTTACTCACACGCCTGCCGGCGTGCGAATAACGAAACAGATAACCAAACGACTGGAAGGTAACATTATGAGATTAGTGATAATAGTAATGGTTGGCGTACTGGTTTGCCTGGGTATGATGAGCTTCCTGCAGTATGTCAGCGAGCAGCCCTGGGGACAGTAACCAACAGAGATCACATAAAATTCAATACGCCAGCATCAGCAAAAATACGTTAGGCAACATCAACAGTGGCGTGCGGCATCCCATTTCTATGCAATGGGGATTTTTCCTATAAATCTCCGCCACGGCCGCGGAAAAATCTCTCGCCCATGCCTCATTTACATTAAAAATTTGTTATTTACACATCTTGACACAGGTGAACGCTCATCCTTAACAAACTCTTAACACTATGTAATTTATGATTTTTTATTTATTTAAGGCTCCCTTCTCCCTTCCGGCACCCTACAAAAATAATAAATAATTGGCCATTATCCTAAAGATTGTAAAATTTAACCCATCCGACAACCCGCTAAAAATAAGAATTAACCGCGTTGCTGTGCTCTCTGACAAAATGCTATTTTCCAGGATCTTTCTTGTTTTCTGGGTGTTAGTGAAAATGAACTTTAGACTAGACATTAATGGATTAAGATTTCTTGCCGTTACGATGGTGGTCTTATTCCATTTTAAATTCGAATTTGCATATGGTGGTTTCGCTGGGGTTGATATATTTTTCGTTATTTCCGGTTTTTTAATGAACGAAATATGTCAAAAGCAGATAGGGAAAAAATCATGGGTGATTGATTTTTACAGAAAAAGGTTCAAGAGGATATACCCTGCGCTATTGATGATGGTCATCTTCACCTTTTTACTCGCACTGTATTCCGAAACGCCTAACGGCGCCAAGGAAGAGTTTAAGCAAACGCTCAGCGCCTTGACCTTCACCTCTAATATTTACTACCTGTTGCACAGCGGCGGGTATTTTTCCGCAACATCTGACTTCAACTGGTTATTACATACCTGGTCGCTGTCCGTTGAATGGCAGTTTTACTTAATATTCCCGTTAATTCTGGTCATTGGCAATTTATTTAAACATTACAAAAGTCACTTTTATCTGTTAATTATTCTTTGCTCGGTACTGCTCTGCATTCTATTTGGTAAGTCCCACCTGAGCGCAAACTTCTACTTACTGCCTACCCGCATGTGGGAGCTGATGATCGGCGCCTATGTGTCTGCCTCACGGCTTAAAAATCCCTATGCCAAGCAGACCGAAATCGTCGCCGTTCTTGTATTGGTCGCCTTCTTCCTGTTTGTAAAAGAGAGCGCCCCCTGGCCAGGCGGAATGACACTGATCCCGGTATTGGCGACCGGCGCCATCATCCATGCCAATCTCAGCAATAGCGAAACATTGTTCAAAAATAGCGTTATACAGAGCATCGGTTCCGCATCGTATTCCATTTACCTTTTCCACTGGCCGGTGGTCTCATTTATGGCCAATAACTCCATTGAGTTCACGACGCTCAATGCAACTATCGGCATCATTCTGTCTTTCGCGTTGGGTTATATCTCTTATAAATACTTTGAGCGCCTGTTCAGCAAGAGCTACGCCTACCTGGCCACTGCCGCCGCCGCATTCGCCGCGATCTCCTTTGGCGCGACGGCAACGGAAGTCAATAAGCACTGGGTATCCCCCGGCACTATCGCGCTGGAGAAATTCAAAACTTATGCTGCCAGCCCTGAAGGGATCCGGCAGTTCGGTAACCATAATCGCACCTGCTTCCTGTCAACCAAGACCAATGATATTTCATTCTTTGATAAAGAAGTCTGTTTAAAAACCGCAGACGATAAGAAGAATATCCTGGTGCTTGGCGACAGCCATGCAGCCGAACTCTACCAGTCGGTCAATGAAGTGTTTTCTGATTACAATGTGATGCAAGCGGCAGCATCCGGCTGCATGCCGGTAAACGGCAAGACCGGAGAAAAACGCTGCACCGATTTATTCAACTATATCTATAACGACTTCCTGGTAAACAACAAGGTGGACTATATTCTGCTCTCCGCCAACTGGATGGTAAACAAAGATCGGGATCTGGGGAAAAAACTTACCGAAGTGATTAATAAAATTGGTAAGGATAAAGTATTTATTATCGGGCAAACCAAGACCTTCAGCATCGATTTTTACAAGATTGCGCAAAAAACGCCGGAAAGTAAAATAGAACAGCTGGTCACCAAAGAGTCAAGGGCGAGTAACCGCTGGATGTCAGAACAGCTGGCGCAAAGCGGCATCAACTACATTGACGTATTTGATCTTAACTGCAGTCAGGGCCGTTGTGATTATATCGACAAAAACAACGTGCCGATGATGTTTGATAAAAACCACCTGACAAAAACATGGGCCGACTCATATGTAAAACATATCAGAGCCAGTGTTGGCCTATAAACTCCACCAGGAAGAGGGTTGGCGACAACCCTTTTCATTTACCTTTATTTACATTAAATCTTCTGCTCCTCCCCTGCCTTGCCCAAACTAGATTAACTTGCCGTCCTACTATCCGTTTATTTTTAAGCACGTACCGCTCCCCGCACACTTCGCAGCGGAAATAATAAGACGGCGCGCCATACGCTCAGCAACCAGGGCAAGAAAGTGGTTGTTCGGGGATTTAACATATTGTTTTCAACAATAAAAAAACGGATCGAATATAACTGCGTGATAATCGCTACTCTTCATAAATATACCTTTCAACCCGCGTTGAGTTTCCCGCAATACCGGCGTGATGCCGTTAAATCGGAAGCGGCATTTGCACTTTTTAGACTAAAGTCTAACCTGAATTAGACTCCAGTCTAATACCTCCACCGGCTCCTAATGGGAGAAGTGTCATGAGCAAACCGATCAAAAATATTGTCATCGTGGGCGGCGGCACTGCGGGCTGGATGTCCGCTTCCTACCTCGTCCGGGCGCTCCAGCAACAGGCGAATATTACGCTTATCGAGTCTGAGGCGATCCCGCGGATCGGCGTCGGCGAAGCGACCATTCCGAGCCTGCAGAAGGTGTTCTTCGACTTCCTCGGAATACCGGAGCGAGAGTGGATGCCCCAGGTGAACGGCGCATTCAAAGCCGGTATCAAATTCGTCAATTGGAGAAAGCCTCCTTCTCCCTCGCATAACGATTACTTCTACCATTTGTTCGGCAACGTGCCGAACTGCGACGGCGTGCCGCTCACCCATTACTGGCTGCGCAAGCGCGAACAGGGTTTTCAACAGTCGATGGCATACGCCTGCTACCCACAGCCCGGAGCGCTCGATGGCAACCTGGCGCCCTGCCTGCACGACGGCAGCCGTCAGATGTCGCACGCGTGGCACTTCGACGCGCACCTGGTGGCTGATTTTCTCAAACGTTGGGCTGTCGATCGCGGTGTGAACCGCGTGGTCGACGAGGTGGTGGAAGTTAAGCTGAACGAACACGGCTTCATCTCCAGCCTGCTCACCAAGGAAGGCCGCCAGCTCGAAGCGGACCTGTTTATCGACTGCTCCGGCATGCGGGGGCTGTTGATCAATCAGGCTCTGAAGGAGCCTTTCATTGACATGTCCGACTACCTGCTGTGCGACAGCGCAGTTGCCTCCGCCGTCCCCAACGACGACACGCAGGCGGGCGTCGAGCCGTACACCTCGTCGATCGCCATGAACGCAGGGTGGACCTGGAAGATCCCGATGCTGGGCCGGTTCGGCAGCGGCTACGTCTTCTCAAGCAAGTTCACCTCGCGCGACCAGGCCACCAGCGACTTCCTCAACCTGTGGGGTCTTTCGGACAATCAGCCGCTCAACCAAATCAAATTCCGGGTCGGGCGCAACAAGCGGGCGTGGGTTAACAACTGTGTCTCCATCGGGCTGGCGTCGTGCTTTTTGGAGCCGCTGGAATCGACGGGGATCTATTTCATCTACGCGGCGCTTTACCAACTCGTGAAGCACTTCCCCGACACCGCGTTCGACCCGCGCCTGGCTGACGCATTCAACGCCGAGATCGTCTACATGTTCGACGACTGCCGGGATTTTGTTCAGGCGCACTATTTCACCTCCGCGCGTGAAGACACCGCGTTCTGGCTCGCCAACCGGCACGAACTGCGGCTCTCCGACGCCATCCAGGAGAAAATTGAGCGCTACAAGGCGGGCCTGCCGCTGACCACCACCTCGTTCGACGATGCCACCTACTACGACACCTTCGACTTTGAGTTCAAGAACTTCTGGTTGAACGGCAACTACTACTGCATCTTTGCCGGCCTGGACATGCTGCCCGACCGCTCGCTGCCGCTTTTGCAACTGCGGCCGGAATCGATCGACAAGGCCGAAGCGATGTTCGCCAGCATCCAGCACGAGGCGGAGCGTCTGCGCACCAGCCTGCCGACAAACTATGACTACCTGCGTTCGCTGCAGAAAGGCTACGCGGAACAGTCGCGGCCCGCGTCGCCGGAGATCCTGTAGTGGAACGCGCCCTGGATCGGGCTGGTGCCTTCGCCGCCACCCACGCAGCCGTGGCGGCCTGCGACCCGCTGCAGGCGCGCCCGCGGGTACTGCAGCTGCCGGGCCTGAACCGTAATCAGGACGTACCCGGCATCGTCGGCCTGCTGCGCGAGTTCCTGCCGCTGGGCGGCGTGCCTGCCGGCTGGGGCTTCACCGAAGCCGCCGCCGCGATGCGGGACATCGGGTTCTTCCTGGGCTCGCTCAAGCGACACGGACAAGAGCCGGCGGACGCGGTGCCCGGGCTGGAGCCGCTGCTGCTCGACCTGGCGCGCATCACCGAGATGCCGCCGCGCGAGACGCTGCTGCATGTGACGGTCTGGAACCCTTCAGCGGCCGACGCGCAGCGCAGCTATTCCGGGCTCGACGACGAAACGCACCTGCTCGAGAGCGTACGCATGTCGATGGCGGCGCTCGAAGCGGCCATCGCCGTGACCGTCGAGCTGACTGAGGTGCCCCTGCGCTCGCCCGCGTTTGTGCAGGGGTGCGACGAGCTGGCCGCCTATCTGCAAAAAATGGTTGAATCGATCGTCTACGCGTACCGCTTTATCTCGCCGCAGGTCTTCTACGATGAGCTACGCCCCTTCTACGAACCGATTCAAATCGGAGGCCAGAGCTACCTTGGCCCCGGCGCCGTAGAAATGCCCCTGTTCGTGCTGGAGCATGTGTTGTGGGGCTCGCAATCGGATCATCCGGTTTATCTGGAATTCAAAGAGACCTACCTGCCCTACGTGCTTCCTGGATACCGCGCGGTCTACGCCCGCTTCGCCGGGAAGCCGGCGCTGGTAGACCGCGCGATCGCCGAGGCGCAAGCGGCCGGCGCGCAGGACGAATCCGTCCGGGCCGGACTGACGGCCCTCAACCGGCTCTTCGTGATCCTGCTGCGCTTCCGGGCACCGCATCACCAATTGGCGGAACGGGTATACGAAGCCGGACGCAGCGGTCCCTCGGTCGGTAGTGGCGGATACGCGCCCAGCATGCTCGGCGACCTGCTCACGCTCACGCTGGCCGCACGTTCCCGCCTTCGCGCCGCTCTCAACCCGTCCTGACGCACGCGGCTGTCTGTTTCCTCTCATTAGGAGATTTGCCCTCATGACTCAGAAGAGCCCGGCGAACGGGCGCGATAACCACCACTTCGATGTGATCATCATCGGCTCAGGCATGTCCGGCACCCAGATGGGAGCCATCCTGGCCAAACAGCAGTTTCGCGTGCTGATCGTCGAGGCGTCGTCGCACCCGCGCTTCACGATCGGCGAATCGTCGATTCCCGAAACCTCGCTGATGAACCGCATCATCGCCGATCGCTACGGCATTCCGGAACTCGACCACATCACGTCGTTCTACTCGACGCAGCGTTACGTGGCGTCGAGCACCGGCATCAAGCGCAACTTCGGTTTTGTGTTCCACAAACCCGGCCAGGAGCACGATCCGAAGGAGTTCACACAGTGCGTCATTCCCGAGCTGCCCTGGGGACCGGAGAGCCATTATTACCGGCAAGACGTCGACGCCTACCTGCTGCAGGCCGCCATTAAATACGGCTGCACGGTGCTCCAGAATACGAAAGTGACCGAATTCCACGCCGATAAAGACGGCGTCGCGATTACCACCGCGCAGAACGAACGCTTCACCGGCCGCTATATGATCGACTGCGGAGGCCCGCGCGCGCCGCTGGCGATCAAGTTCAATCTCCGCGAAGAGCCGTGCCGCTTCAAGACGCACTCACGCAGCCTCTATACGCATATGATCGGGGTGAAACCGTTCGACGACATCTTCAAGGTCAAGGGGCAGCGCTGGCGCTGGCACGAGGGAACCTTACACCACATGTTCAAGGGCGGCTGGCTCTGGGTGATTCCGTTCAACAACCACCCGCGTTCGACCAACAATCTGGTGAGCGTCGGCCTGCAGCTCGACCCGCGTATCTACCCGAAAACGGACATCTCCGCACAGCAGGAATTTGACGAGTTTCTCGCGCGCTTTCCCAGCATCGGGGCGCAGTTCCGCGACGCCGTACCGGTGCGTGACTGGGTCAGAACCGACCGCCTGCAGTTCTCGTCGAGCGCCTGCGTCGGCGATCGCTACTGCCTGATGCTGCACGCGAACGGCTTTATCGACCCGCTCTTCTCCCGCGGGCTTGAGAACACCGCGGTGACCATCCACGCGCTCGCGGCACGCCTTATCAAGGCGCTGCGCGACGACGACTTCTCCCCGGAGCGCTTCGAGTACATTGAGCGCCTGCAGCAAAAGCTTTTGGACCACAACGACGACTTCGTCAGCTGCTGCTACACCGCGTTCTCGGACTTTCGCCTGTGGGACGCCTTCCACCGGCTGTGGGCGGTCGGCACGATCCTCGGGCAGTTCCGGCTTGTGCAGGCCCATGCGCGGTTCCGCGCGTCGCGCAACGATGGCGACCTCGATCATCTCGATAACGATCCGCCATACCTCGGCTATCTGTGCGCGGACATGGAGGGCTACTACCAGCTGTTCAACGACGCCAAAGCCGAGATCGAGGCCGTGAGCACCGGCCAGAAACCGCCTGAGGAGGCCGCGGCGCGGATTCACGCCCTCATCGACGAACGGGATTTCGCCAAGCATATGTTTGGTTTCGGCTACTGCATCACCGGGGAGAAGCCGCAGCTCAACAACTCGAAGCACAGCCTGCTGCCGGCGATGAAGCTGATGTACTGGACACAAACCAGCGCGCCGGCGGAGGTGAAAAAGTATTTCGACTATAACCCGATGTTCGCGCTGCTCAAGGCGTACATCACCACCCGCATCGGCTTGATGCAGAAGAAGTAGCCGGCCGTCGAGGAACCAAACGATGAACGACATTCAATTGCAATCAGTGAGCGTCAAGGATCATCCCCCGAAGGCGTACGACGCGACCACCTCCGTCGCCGCAAGCTGGTACGTGGCGATACGCTCCAGCGAGCTCAAGGACAAGCCGAAGGCGCTGACGCTGTTCGGCCGTCCGTGCGTGGCATGGCGCGGCGCGACAGGACAGGCCGTGGTGATGGATCGCCACTGCTCGCACCTCGGCGCGAACCTGGCCGACGGACAGGTCAAGGACGGCTGCATCCAGTGCCCGTTTCATCACTGGCAATACGACGAACAGGGCCAGTGCGTGCACATCCCCGGCCACAGCCAGACGGTGCGTAAACTGGAGCCGGTGCCGCGCTCGGTGCGTCAGCCGACGTGGATCACCACCGAGCGCTACGGCTACGTGTGGGTCTGGTACGGCTCCCCGCAGCCGCTGCATCCGCTGCCCGAAATCACCGCCGCCGACGTCGACAACGACGACTTTATGCACCTGCACTTTGCGTTTGAGACCACCACGGCGGTGCTGCGTATCGTCGAGAATTTCTACGACGCACAGCACGCAGCCCCCGTGCACGAACTCCCGATCTCAGCCTTCGAACTCAGGCTGTTCGACGATTGGCAGCGCTGGCCGGAGCTAGAGCCGCTGGCCCAGGCGGGCGCGTGGTTCGGCGCCGGGATCGACTTCACCGTGGACCGCTACTTTGGCCCCTTCGGCATGCTGGCGCGCGCGCTTGGTCTGAATATGTCGCAGATGAACCTGCACTTCGATGGCTACCCCGGCGGCTGCGTTATGACCGTCTCCCTGGACGGCGACTTCAAATACAAGCTGCTCCAGTGCGTGACGCCGGTGAGCGACGGCAAGAACATCATGCATATGCTTATTTCGATCAAAAAGGTGGGCGGCGCCCTGCGCCGTGCGACCGACTACATGCTGTTCGGGCTGCAGACCAGACAGGCGGCGCAGTACGACGTCAAAATCTGGAACGGGATGAAACCGGACGGCGGCGGCGCGTACAGCAAGTACGACAAGCTGGTGCTCAAGTACCGGGCGTTCTACCGCGGCTGGGCCGACCGCGCGATCAGCGAGCGGTGATGCGCGAGTTAAGGGTCTTCTCCGGATCGGGTTCGGAGACGTCGTTTCGCCGGCTGCTGACAAACCCGGCGAGCGGCGTCACAGCGTAAGTCCGGCGGCCAGATCGGACTCGCGGCCAGCCGCAGCGCGCGGTATGTATGCTGTCACGGTCATACCCTTCGACAAGGAGCGTCTATGGATACGGTTGAACAGCTAGGTGAAACATACTTCTATAAAGGGTTCGCAAACCTATCAGCGCATGAGTTACTGTTCTGGATCACGATTGATACTGTCGAGGAACAGCTAGGCGTTCAAGATGTATGAGCGGGAAAAAGGAAAGGACGTTGCGCAGAAGTTATTAGGATATAAATCCGAAGCAATGACGGGAAAATAGCTGGATTCGCGGGCAAGGATTGCTTAAGGCTATAAAAGAAGCCTAATACAGAAACTCGGCCATTTTCGGACAATCGAAAATAATCCCTTAAAAATCAATCACACAAAAAAAGACCGAATACGATTCCTATATTCGGTCTAGGGAAATGGCTCTTGGGAGAGAGCCGTGCGCTAAAAGTTGGCATTTATTGCAGGGCTTGTTCAGCCATGCACTTTAAGCGTAGCCTACACGGCGGCTTTTGCCAGCCAGGCGCACGGCGGGTGATAGTTTCTACGTGGCATTAAATGCGTACAGAATTCACCCGATTGTTAACCTATTGATAAGCCAACGCGACGCCTGGCCCTACTTGGCACACAGCGTTTGCGCACGTGCGCGGAACGGCTCGACGCTCATCTTTTCCCCGGGGTGATTGGCGTCATCCAGCAGGATGGTCGCCAGCGGCTGCGCGCGTTGCTGGCCGGCGGCCACCTGCGCCTGGGCAATATCATTAAGCGGATACTGCATCAGCGTGCTGTTGTTCAGCACAAACAGCGCGCCGTCTTTACGGCACTGCAGCGTGACTTCCTCTTTGGTGAATGCCCACTGCTTGCCGAACTCCAGCTTGGTGACGTTTTCCAGACCTTCCGCGGCCAGTGCGCCGCCTGCGCCCGCCAGCAGTGCGAGGGCTAATAATGCACGTTTCATGTAATGACCTTCAGTAGCTATTTGGTTCAATTTTCCCGTAATCCAGGGGGATACCGCAAGTCGCAATATCACGTTGGCGCATAGGTGGCAAACAGGCTGACCAGCAGCAGTACCGCCCCGCCCAGCGCCAGCTCACTCCAACAGGCTAAGATTACGCCGCGCTGGGCCAGATTCGGCACGCTGTGCAGCGCCGGCACGATTGCATAGCGGTTAGTCAGCGCCACGCCCACCATCAGCAGCACCAGCGCGCTTTTTATCAGCAGCAAACGCTGATACGGCGACGATATATCCAGCGGCCAGCCGCCGACGATCATCAGGGCGTTGAGGACGCCGGTGATCAGCACCACCGCCACCGCCAGATGTCCCCAGCGGGAAAAACGGATCAGCGTGGTTACCGCTTCCGCACGCCACTGGGGCAGATGCAGGTAGCGCAGGCAGACCAGCAGCGGCAGCAGGCTGCCAAACCAGTAACCGGCGGCCAGCAGATGCAGCGCATGGCTGAGGCGGTGCAGCGTGCCGAACAGGCCGCTGTGCATCGCCGCATGGCCGATAAAGGCCATGCTGATCAGCAACAATCCGCCAAGCAGCGCGATCGCCGCGGCGCGCAGGCGCAGCGGCAACCACAGTGCCGCCAACGCACAGAGCGACAGCGCCAGATGCCAGCGCCACACTTCACCAAAGGTGGTGCCGAGCACCGCCAGCCAGATATCCCACTGATAGGCATCCTGCCAGCCGTCCCCCATCAGGCCGGCCTGTACCGCCAACAGCGCTACGGCTGAAACGGCGGCCGCCAGCGTCGAACCAGCCAGCCAAGGGCGCAGATCGCGGGAAAGTAACGCGGAGAGCCGCTGCGGCGACAATAAGGCGGTGAACAGACCGATGCCGAACATCAGCATCACCGCCGTAAAGTGCACGAAGCGACACAGGACAAACAGAGTCGCCAGAGTCATCGCTTATTTTACGGTAAAGCTGTATTGACCCTTGGTTTTATGACCGTCAACGGAAACCACGTGCCAGTCGACCAGATATTTCCCCGCCGCCAGCGGCTGCGTCAGCGCAATAGTGGCCTTGGCATTATCCTTGGCGTCCAGCTGCAGTTTACCGGTCTTAACCACTTGATTGTCCGGGCCGGTCAGTTTGACTTTGCTGAAGCCCGGCTCAATGCCTTCCGAGAAGCTGAGCGTCAACGCCTGCGGCGCCGGGCTGACGGTGGCATCCGCCGCGGGGGTTTGTACTTTAAGGTGGGCGTGCGCTAAAACCTGCTGCGAAGAAAAACCGACAAACAGCGCGAACAGCGTGGCGAGCAGGCGAGATGAGGAGCGAATTTTACCGATCACAGTGGTATCCCTTAATACAAAGATGAGGATGGAATACCCGTCAGCCTCCGGGGTGCAGGCAGCATGGCGCTCCTGCCAGCCGAATCATTACGGGCACTCGCGGGTCAAAACCACGCCAGAGCCAGAATCCCCGCGTTGCGCACGGCAACCCTATTCATTGAGGGGGAGTCAGCGGCCCCAACCCGGCATGATGGTGACGCCGCGGGAACAGGAACAGGCCGTGCATGGCGCACGCGGCTCCCCGCTCCCGGACAGCGAATCCTGTTGGATCATAACGATGAGTGATTATCAAGTCGAGCACATCACTGCCATTTTTCAAAATGGCAGCACGTTTCGCTGTATACCCGCATTAACGACAGGCATAAAAAAACCGCACCGGCATCTGCCTGGTGCGGTTTTTTTTCGGGCTGAGATTACAGCTGGCCGTTGCTGCTGCTTTCGCCGGCCGCGCCCATTTTCTTCAGATCCTTGTCGATAAAGAACAGCGCGTTGCCGCTGGTACCGACCAGCGCCAGCTTATCCAGCACGGATTTGAACAGTTTCTCTTCTTCATGCTGCTCGGCGACGTACCACTGCAGGAAATTGAAGGTTGAGTAATCGTGGGTAGTCATCGCCACGTGCGCCAGTTCGTTGATCTGACGGGTGATCAGCTGCTCGTGCTCGTAGGTCTGCTGGAAGACATCGGCCAGCGACTCAAACTCCACCGGCGGCGCGGCAATGCTGCCCAGCAGCGGCAGCGCGCCGGTATCGCTCAGGTAGTCGAACAGGCGCTGCATATGCTGCATCTCTTCCTGAGAATGCTCCTTCAGGAAGGCGGCGGCGCCTTCGAAGCCTTTATCCGCACACCAGGCGCTCATCTGCAAATACAGGTTCGCCGAATAAAACTCCAGGTTGAGTTGTTCATTCAGCTGCTTGGTCATTTCTTGCGTCAGCATAGTTATTCCTTTTAATTTCGCAGGCCAGTTCTTTATATGCCGCGTATTATGCCCCGCCGAAAACAAAATAAAAACAGTTGATTTACATCAAAGTGGAATTAATTTTAATTTACTTAATTATCAGACTGTTATAATTAAATCGCGGCGATGAAAATATTTATGATAATTATTTTCATCTTGCCAATAAATCTAAAGGCGAATCATTCTTATTTAAAATAACGCCGCTGGTTATCACAAAGATAAGTCATAATGACATTCCCTATCCCCGCATATAAAAATAATTATCATTCCCTGACCGCGCAACGGTAACGGCACGCCAGGCTTGCCAACCGCCGCCCGGTGCATTACCTTTCTGCGCAGATAAATGCGGTATCAGTAAGGAGCATAGCGTGGGATACAATCTGGCAGAACTCTCGAAAGAAGAGATGGACAAGGTTAACGTGGATTTAGCCGCTTCCGGCGTGGCGTTCAAAGAGCGCTACAACATGCCGGTGATCCCTGAAGTGGTGGAGCGTGAGCAACCTGAACAGCTGCGCGATTATTTCCGCGAGCGCGTCATCCACTACCGGATGGAATCGCACAAGTTCTCACGCCTGCCTTACGAACCGAAAAGCAAATAACAGCCGCGGCGGATGCGCGCTTCCCCTATCCGCCGCGTTCAAACGCTCAGACCGCTTTGCCGGCAAAGCGGTCGGTAGCCCGCATCAGCTGGTGCAGGATCCCCGGTTCATCAAACGAGTGCCCCGCCCCTTCAACAATATGCAGTTCAGCCTCCGGCCATGCCTGCGCCAGATCCCAGGCGTTTTGCACCTGACAGGCCATATCATAGCGGCCATGCACAATCACCGCGGGAATATGGCGAATCAGCGGCACGTTGCGCAGCAGCTGATCGTCGCTTTGCAAAAAGCCCTGATGGGTGAAGTAATGGTTCTCAATGCGGGCAAACGCTAACGCAAAGTCATCCTCGCCAAATGCCGCCGACTCGCTGCTGGGCAGCAGCGTAACGGTTTCCCCTTCCCAGATGCTCCACAGTTTTGCCGCTTCCAGCTGCACCTCGAGGTCGTCGCTGGTCAGACGCCGGCGATAGGCGGCAATCACATCCTGACGTTCCTCAGTGGAGAGAATCGACAGTACGCGCTGCCATTTTTCCGGGAAGAAGCGTGAGGCGCCATCCTGGTAATACCACGACAGCTCCTGCTTACGCAGCGTAAAGATGCCGCGCAGCACCAGTTCGCTGACGCGCTGCGGGTGGCACTGCGCATAGGCCAGCGCCAGCGTCGAGCCCCAGGAGCCGCCGAAGACCAGCCACTGATCCACGCCGGCCATTTCACGCAGCCGCTCAATATCGTCGACCAAGTGCCAGGTGGTATTGTTGTCCAGACTGGCGTGCGGCCGCGAGCGCCCGCAGCCGCGCTGATCGAACAGCAATACTTTATAGCGCTCCGGGTCAAACAGCTGCCGGTGATAAGGGGCAATGCCGCCCCCGGCCCGCCGTGGATAAACACCGCCGGTTTCCCCTCCGGGTTACCGCTTAATTCCCAGTAGATCCGATGACCGTCTCCGGTATCCAACCAGCCACTGTCATACGCTGCTAACGGCGGATATAACCCGCGTAATTGTTCCATGGCGCTTTCCGTCTCTCTGTGAATGATGCCTTCATCAAAGCCCAAGCCCGGCATCAGGTCAACGGTAAAACCTGAAAACTCCGACGGATCACCGCCCGTTCGCGTTCGTTTGCTTAAAATGAATACGGCCAGCCGCAATAATGGTTAATCAGCCGCCACCTTGCGGCGTTTTTATCAACAGCGGTCAATCGCCCGATCGCACAGATCCGGCAAGCAGCGTTTGGCTACCGCCACGACAGCCGTTATGCTGGCAGGAAAAAGAGGAAAGCATGACATGACGTTACGCATTATTGATACTGAAACCTGCGGCCTGGACGGCGGCATTGTTGAAATCGCCTCCGTCGATCTGATCGACGGCCAGCTGGCAAACCCGATGAACGATTTGGTGTGCCCGGACCGTCCCATCAGCATTGACGCAATGGCCATTCACCATATTACGGAGGCGATGGTCGAGGATAAGCCGCGGATCGCCGTCGCCATCGGTCGCTATATCGGCAGCGACTACTATGTGGCGCATAACGCGTCCTTCGACCGCGGCGTGCTGCCGGAGATGCAGGGCCGCTGGATTTGCACCCTCAAGCTGGCGCGCATGCTGTACCCGGATATCAAGTACGGCAACCAGTATCTGCGCTATGCGCTGAACCTTGACGTGCAGCTGCCGCAGGACAACACGCTGTACCCGCACCGGGCGCTGTATGACTGCTACGTCACCGCCGCCCTGCTGCAACGGATTATCAAGGATTCTTCCTGGAGCGCCGAGGAGATGGCCGATATCACCGAACGGCCGGCGCTGATAAAGACCTTTAAGTTCGGTAAATATCGCGGCCGGCTGATTGAGCAAATCGCCCAGGAGGATCCGGGCTATTTACAGTGGATGCTGAAAAACCTCACCGACCTCAACCCGGACATGAAGCACACGCTGAAGTACTACCTGATTGGCTAACGCAACGGGCGGCGCAGGCCGCCCGTCACCTCGTTATTCGGCCAGCGAAAGAATAAAGGCGTATTCCAGCGCGATATCCTCATAGGCTTTGAAACGGCCGGACTTGCCGCCGTGGCCGGAGTCCATATCGGTATACAACAGCAGCTGACGATCGTCGGTTTTCAGCTCGCGCAGTTTCGCCACCCACTTGGCCGGCTCCCAATACTGCACCTGCGAATCGTGCAGGCCGGTGGTCACCAGCAGGTGCGGATAGGCCTGCGCCTGCACCCGATCGTAAGGGCTGTACTGTTTGATGTAGTCGTAATACGGTTTCTCGTTCGGATTGCCCCACTCATCGTACTCACCGGTGGTCAGCGGAATCGACTCGTCCAGCATGGTGGTCACCACGTCGACAAACGGCACCTGCGCCACCACGCCGTGGAACAGCTCTGGCTGCTGATTGATCACCGCGCCCATCAGCAACCCGCCGGCGCTGCCGCCCATGGCGTACACCTGCCCGGCGGCGCCATAGCCCTGTTCGACCAGCGCTTCGGTTACGTCGATAAAGTCGTTAAAGGTGTTTTGCTTGTTGAATAGCTTGCCGTCCTCATACCACAGCTGCCCCAGCTCGCCGCCGCCGCGGATATGCGCCAGCGCAAACACAAAGCCGCGATCCAACAGGCTCAGGCGGCTGCCGCTGAAAGCCGGATCCATACTGCTGCCGTAAGAACCATAGCCGTACACCAGCAGCGGATTACCGCCCCGGTTAAACCGATCCGTGCGGTACACCAGCGAAACCGGCACCTCAACGCCGTCGCGCGCCTTCACCCACACCCGCTCGCTGCGGTAGTTTTCCGGCGTAAAGTTGTTGACCTCCTGCTGTTTGAGCAACCGACGCTCGCCGCTGTCGAGGTTCAGCTCATACAGGCTGGCCGGCGTGGTCATCGAGGAGTAGCCATAGCGCAGCAGCGCGGTTTCCGGCTCCGGGTTGTAATCCAGCCAGGTGACATAGGTCGGGTCGTCGAAGGCGATGCGCTGCTCTTTACCGCTGCGCCAGTGGATTTGCCGCAGCTGCGTCAGGCCGGCGCTGCGCTCTTCCACCACCAGCCAGTCGCGGAACAGCTCAAAACCTTCCAGCATCACCGCATCACGCGCGGCGATCAGCGTCTGCCACTGCGCTTCGTCCGCCGTATCGCTCTGATACAGGCCGAAGTTTTTGCCGTCTTTGTTGGAGCGGATATAGAAGGTCTGCCGGTAGTGATCGATGGCATATTCATGATCTTTACGACGCGGCACGAACACCTGCGGCTGCGCATCGGGCCGGTCGGCGTCCAGCAGCAGAATTTCCGAGGTGGTGGTGCTGCTGAGGTGGATCAGGATATAGCGTTCTGAGGTGGTTTTTTCCAGGCCGACATAGAAGGTGTCGTCGGTTTCTTCATACACCAGCCGGTCATCGGCCGGATCCGTGCCCACAACGTGGTGGTAGACCTGATACGGCAGCAGCGTCTGCGGATGCTTACGCACGTAATACACGCTGGCGGAATCATTGCTCCATTCGAAATTGCCGGAGGTGTTTTCCAGCACCTCTTCCGCCCAGACGTCATCCGGCAGGTTTTTAAAGCGGATATCATATTGGCGACGCGACAGGAAATCTTCCGCCACCGCCATCATGCGGTTGTCCGGGCTGATATCCAGGCCGCCCAAAGTATAAAACTCACGCCCCTGCGCCCGCTGGTTGCCATCCAGCAGCGTCTGCCAGTCGTCGCTCTCTGTCGCCGGCTGGCGCACATACAGCGCGTATTCATTGCCGGGTTCGTAGCGCGTCTGGTAACGGTAGCCGTTACGCACATAGGGCGCAGAATGTTCCTGCTGCGGAATGCGCGCCACCATTTCCTGATACAGCGCTTCACGCAGCGCCTGCTGCGGCTGCAGCATGGCGTCGGTATAGGCGTTTTCCGCCTGCAGATACGCCAGCACCTGCGGATCGCTGCGCTCGTCGTCGCGCAGCCAGTAGTAATCATCAACGCGGGTATCGCCGTGCATCGTCATCGGGTACGGGCGTTTTTCCGCCTTCGGAGGGGTCATCATTACCAAATCATCCACTTACGTCCATTGATGGACGTAGGGTGGCATGATTGCCCCCGCCTTAACAAGTAGGCGCCGCAGCTTTTATCCGTTGCGGCGCCGTCAGGTCATGCCAGTTCACGTTTTTTCTGGTTCACGTCGCCCTCAATCCCCTGCTTGACGTCGTCGGGAATTTTCAGCGAGCTCGCCAACGCATCAAGGTAGCCCCGCTCCATAAAGTGGTCGACATCGATCACCATGCAGCTGAGGTAGTACACTTCCAGCGCTTCCTCTTCATTCTTCACGCCGAACGCCAGCGCATCAGGGTTGAGCGGCTGTTCAATCGCCTGCTGCACCCAGGCCTGCGCCTCCTCGCCGATCTGCAGCTGCGTCAGGCTGTCGTCAATGGCGCGGCGCTCATCGTCGTCAATATGGCCGTCGCTTTTCGCCGCAAACACCAGCGCCTGCACCAGCCGCTTGGCGCGCAGATCAACCGGCGTCGACTGCATGCCGAACTGCGGTTCATCCTGGTGGGTAGCTTTCACCCGCGATTTGTACTTGTTCCACAGCACCGCGCCCGCTGCGGCGCTGCCGCCGATAATCAGCGCGTTCTTGCCAAACTTGCCGACCAGCTTGCGCGAGGATTTATTCGCCAGCAATACGCCAACCAGCCCGCCCAGCGCGCCGGGAGCCAATAACTTGCCGATGCCTTCGGTACTGCCGTTCGAGCCGCTTTTTTGCCCCAACAGCGATTGAATCTGCTGCATCCAACTGTTTTTCATCGCATCCCCTCGCATGGATAGTAAAGCGAACGGGCGCCGGTGCCGGCACGCCGCTGAAACGCCAGATTAGGGGATTTTTTGTCAATTAACGTATGGCGGGGAAAATTTGTGTGAAGCGTCAGGCAAATTGGCGAGAAAGGTTGGTCAATCAGGGCGCCGTTGCCGCGCCCTGTCGCAGAGTTACTGCGGTTCGCTGTAGGCGATATCGCCGGTTTTACAGTTAAGGGTCACGCGATAGGTTTTATCTGTTTTGCTGCCGCGCACCGTTAACGGCACCTGCCAGAGATCGTCCTCGCCGCTGACCGCGTCCGGGCTGACCCAGGCGACCGGCGTTGCGGTGCCAAGCAGTTTTTTATCCGAGGCCCAGCGCGTAATGCGGTTTTGCAGGAAGTCGCGCTTTACCTGTGCGGCCACGTCCGCCGCCTGCAGCCCGCTGCACAGGCCCACTTTCGCCGTCCGCTGCTCGTGCTGCTGCGCCTGAGCGCCGCCGGCAAAACCAACGATAACCGCCAGCGCGGCGGCCAGCCCCAATCCTGTTGCTCTCATATACCCTCCAGTTGTCGTTACACTATCCGGAGAGCGCTGATGGCATCAGGCCTGGCAGGCGATCAACGTGTGCGAAATACGATCGCAAACAGTTCATCCACTCCCGGATAGATCTCCTTGATAACCTGCCTCAGCGCATCGAGCGACATGTTTTCCTGCCTGGCATGCTGCTCGTTCAGCGCATCCAGACGGACCGGCGTCACCGACAGCACCTCGATAAAACAGAAAAACGCCCCGTCTTCATGACGGCTGACGCGTAATACTTCGCCGGGTTGGAAATGCGATTCGCTGGCATCACGCAAGGTGATGGTTTTGCGTCCGGCTAAAATATCCTGCTCGAAACGGCTGAAGAAAGTGATTTCACCGCCCATTTTAGATCCTTTTTTATCACAATGCTGCAACATAGTGCTTAAGCGGCCTGTTTTTCAGACGCGCCTTCCGCTTTTGCCGCCGTTTTCTTCTCGCCCTTCGGCTTTGCCGCCTTGGCGTCCGCCTGCTGCGGCGCGCCGCCGCGCAGAATGTGCGTCAGCATCTCTTTATGCTCCGCCAGGAAGAAGCTCAGCGTGTCACGCTGTTCCTCGTCCAGCGCCAGCGGCGCCTGCTGCAGCCACTCACCGAGGTTATCGGCCAGATCGAGCATTTTGTCGTAAGCATCGGCTTCCTTTTTGCTGGCGAACGTCATTTTTTCCTCACCGTTTCTGACCACTACGTATTTAACTTCAACCGCCATGCGTATTCCCCAAAAGATTTAAATACTGTTTATTTATACAGTATAAGTAATGCTATCCGGAGGCACAAGCGGCCTCCGCGGTTAATTATTTCAGCAGGCGCGCCTTGCAGTTTTTCCCTTTGATTTTGCCTTCGCGCAGGCGCTGTAACGCCTTACGGGCGCTGTTTTTGCGGATGGCCACGTAGGCATGCATCGGGAACATATCAATTTTCCCCACTTCCGCCGCGGTCAACCCCGCCTCGCCGGTCAGCGCGCCCAGAATATCGCCGGGACGGATTTTCGCCTTGCGGCCGCCGTCGATGCACAGCGTAGCCATCTCCGCCTCCAGCGGCGCGTTGCTCGCCCCGCTCAGTTCGCTCACCGGCGCCCACGTCAGATCCAGCTGCAGATACTCTTCCAACGCGTGCGCCCGCACCATTTCCTGCGGCGTGCACAGGGTGATCGCCAGGCCGCTCATGCCGGCGCGGCCGGTGCGGCCGACGCGGTGTACGTGCACCTCTGGGTCGAAGGCCATTTCGTAGTTCACCACCAGCTCAAGATCCTTGATATCCAGACCGCGCGCGGCAACGTCGGTCGCCACCAGAACGCGACAGCTGCGGTTGGCGAAACGCACCAGCACCTGATCGCGATCGCGCTGTTCCAGATCGCCATGCAGCGCCAGCGCGCTGATGTCGCGTGCTTCCAGCGCATCGCACACGCTCTGGCAATCGCGCTTGGTATTGCAAAACACCACGCAGGAGGCCGGCTGATAGTGACGGATGGCGGCCAGCAGCAGCGCCGGACGCTGGTCGCGCGTCGTCTCATAGAAACGCTGTTCGATGGTCAGCGGCGCGTCGTCGTCGGCCACTTCAACGTTGAGCGGCGTCCGCTGCACGCGGGCGCTGATGCGCTCGATGCCGTCAGGATAGGTGGCGGAAAACAGCAGCGTCTGACGCTGCGGTGGCGTATAGGCAATCACGTCATCGATATCGTCGGCAAACCCCATGTCCAGCATGCGGTCGGCTTCATCGAGCACCAGCACGCTCAGCGCGTCCAGCTGCAGCGTTTTTTTCCGCAGGTGTTCCTGCACGCGTCCCGGCGTCCCCACCACGATATGCGGCGCATGCACCAGTGAATCCAGCTGCGGCCCCATCGGCTGGCCGCCGCACAGCGTAAGAATTTTAATATTCTGGGTAAAGCGCGCCAGACGGCGCAGCTCTTTGCTGACCTGATCGGCCAGTTTCACGCGTCGGGCACAGCACCAGCGCCTGCGTCGCCACCTGCCCGACGTTGATTTTATCCAGCAGGCCGATGCCGAACGCCGCCGTTTTACCGCTGCCGGTCTTGGCCTTGGCGCGAACGTCCCGCCCTTGCAAAATGGCGGGCAGCGCCGCGGCCTGCACCGGCGTCATGGCGGCATACCCCAGTTCGTTGAGGTTAGCCAGCTGTGCGGCTGGCAGCGGCAGGGAAGAAAAGGAAACTGTGCTCACGGCGATAAACTCTTTATAGGCGGATGAAAAGGCGGCGCTGCCGGACGGCAGCTGATTCTGGGGGCAGATGATAACAGAGAAGGCCCGGCGGCGTCATAATACCTGGCGGCCGTTCCCGGCAAATGCACGTAAAAAAAACCCGCCTGAAGCGGGTTTTTCAGCAGCGGGTCGCTAATTAGATAGCAACAACATCGGCTGCAGCCGGGCCACGTTGGCTGTCCTGGATGGAGAACTCAACCTGCTGGCCTTCTGCCAGAGTCTTGAAGCCATCGCTAACGATTGCGGAAAAATGAACGAAAACGTCCTTAGAACCGTCGGCTGGAGTGATAAAGCCGAAGCCTTTGCTTTCGTTAAACCATTTTACGTGACCAGTGATCTTAGCCATTTGACTTTCCTTTACTTGATAAACCTGCCTTTACGGCACTTACGGCGCGAAGGCCCTGCGTTATGTAGGTCTTCTTTCACCGCCGATTATTAACGCATAATCATGCCTGCAGGGCAAATTTTTTCGCTGATTCAGGGTGAAACCGGCACCACAGCTTTAACGTAAGGTGCTGATTATGGAAGCTTCAGGCGATAGACTCCCTGGCTTGGTGGCTCTTCCTGGCTGTAGGACCTCAGGTCCTCAACCGCCGGTAAAACTCCGCGCCCGACACAAAGCCGACACAAAGTGGGAACCCTCGCCAGACCTCGGTGGGTAAAGAGGTCCGACTCCGGCTGTCGGCCAGACCTGAAGACACCGACATGCGAAACAAGCTGACAAGACTTCCGGTCGACAAAGAAAACGCCTAGGATTATCGACCGAAAATAAGGACAAAAAGTAAGCGATTAGGCAGTTCCCGGCTGTTTACTATTTCTGCATAATTTCTATCAGGAGCAGTTAACTAAGGAGAGTTGCTGATGCAGATATGCAGAATGGATTATAACGATGTGTCCGTCGACCGCCGTGTTCTGAAGTTCCATGTTTATGGCGTTGGTGTTTTCCCGGTATTCAGCGGCAAACCTTCAATGATTAATCGGCCCGAATGTTCCTTTAAGGATGCGGCGGCATTGCCTCCCGGTCAGTATTGGATTGTCGATCGCCCACAGGGAAGCATGCGCAACCGGCTACAGACTTTCGCGAAGGATTTCTGGAACGGGACCAATCACGATGAATGGTTCGGCCTCTACAGCTTCCATACCCTCACCGATAATCTGTGGATTAATGGCAGAGACAGAGGAAGCTTTCGGATTCACCCACTAAGGCCAGACGGTAGCGGAGAGTCACACGGTTGCATAACCTTCTACAATATCCCAGACTTCAACCGATTCCGCCAAGCAATCATTCAGCGTAAGAAGTTCAAGGTCCCCGGCTCCCGTCTGGAACTCCTTGCTTATGGACGCGTGGATGTAACGGGATCGACCAACTTTGAGGCTTGCAATGTTTAAAACTGTAGCTCTGTTCGTCGTCTGCTTTGTAGTGTCGTTCCTTGTTCTCAACAAGGTCCCACTACTCAAGGAACTGGTTGACTCAACCGTCATCATGTTGGGCAACTGGATGAATGAGGCCGGTATCGCCAAGACTGACGGAGAGCGGGACCCCGCGTTCCTACCTGTAGTTCTCGGCTATTTGCTCATCACCGCCGCCCTCCTGATGTCTGTCATCAAGTGGAGCATCCGTAAATTCAAACGCTAATCGCAGCGCCAAGGGGGCGTATAGGTTCCGAGCGCGCGTCCCACTTCAGCAACACACGCCAGCCTTCTCACCACACCTTAATTCAACACACGCAACCTGTGAGATAACCGACGCGGGTCGCGGGCGGCAGGCGCGCCGGCTGTCAACGCAATCGTTTTCGTATATACTGCGCGCTGGTTTGCATTTGGCTTCACTTTCACATCAGGTACGAAATTATGCTAACGATTGGAACCGCCCTGCGCCCCGGCGCCACCCGCGTCATGCTGCTCGGATCCGGCGAACTGGGCAAAGAAGTGGCGATCGAATGCCAGCGTCTGGGGCTGGAGACGATTGCCGTCGACCGTTACGCCGACGCGCCGGCAATGCATGTGGCGCACCGCAGCCACGTCATCAATATGCTGGACGGCGAAGCGCTAAAGGCCGTTATCGAACAGGAACGTCCCGACTATATCGTGCCGGAGGTTGAAGCTATCGCCACCGACATGCTGGTGCAGCTGGAGCAGCAGGGTCACCACGTCGTTCCGTGCGCCGAGGCCACTCGCCTGACCATGAACCGTGAAGGCATTCGCCGTCTGGCGGCAGAGACGCTTGGGCTGCCCACCTCCACTTACCGCTTTGCCGACGATGAAGAGAGCTGCCGACAGGCGATAGCGCATATCGGCTACCCCTGCATTATCAAACCGGTGATGAGTTCATCCGGCAAAGGTCAGAGCCTGCTGCGCGACCCTTCCCAACTGAGCGCCGCCTGGGATTACGCCCAGCGTGGCGGCCGCGCCGGCGGTGGCCGGGTTATTGTTGAAGGGCTGGTCAAATTCGATTTTGAAATTACCCTGCTGACCATCAGCGCCGTTGACGGCGTGCATTTCTGCGCGCCCATCGGCCACCGTCAGGAAGACGGCGACTATCGCGAATCCTGGCAGCCGCAGCAGATGTCCGCCCTGGCGCTGGAGCGGGCGCAGCAGATTGCCGCCCAGGTCGTTAAAGCGCTCGGCGGTTACGGCCTGTTCGGCGTAGAACTGTTCATCTGCGGCGATGAGGTGATTTTCAGCGAGGTATCGCCGCGCCCGCATGACACTGGCATGGTCACGCTGATTTCGCAGGACGTCTCGGAATTTGCGCTGCACGTACGTGCCTTTCTCGGCCTGCCGATCGGCGCCATTCGCCAGTTCGGCCCGGCGGCCTCCGCCGTGATCCTCCCCACGCTCGACAGCGACGATCTGCACTTTAGCGGCCTGGCGCAGGCGCTGGAGGGCACTAATCAGATACGCCTGTTCGGCAAACCGACGATTGCCGGCCGGCGTCGTTTAGGCGTCGCGCTGGCCTGCGGTGACACCACCGATCAGGCGGTTGAACGGGCCAAACGGGCAGCGGCGGCGGTGGTGGTTCGGGGTTAACCCAAAGAAACGGGCGCGGCAGGACGCGGCGCCCGGATATGACCTCAGTAATCGTCTTCTTCGTCTTCGCGCTGCGGCTCGGCATCCCGGAGGCATCCTGCGCTTCCGGCGCGCCGTCCTCCTCCTCGTCAAACAGCACGGCAACCCGCTCGCCCTGATGCTTTTCACGAATTTCCTGCGCAACGCGGGCGATGGCTTCGCCGCTGCTCATGCCCTGCTCCATCAGCTGATGGATACGCTCTGCGGCTTCCTGCTGTTCCTGGTGGTTCAGCGACGGCATTCCAAGCATGTTTATACCTCCGGCAAATTTGGAGGGGATTATACCGCGCGTTACCATCGCCGCAAGCCCGGCGTCACGCAGCCTGCGAACAGCCGCTATCCTCGCTGCGCCACTGTTTCAGGCGATGGCGCCACAGCATTACATGCCAGTTCTGTTTAATGCCGCGCGCATTGGCCGCCATGATGCTGTCCATGCCGCGCTGATAAAATTCGCGCACGATTTGCTGCTGCGCCGCCAGTTCCGGCTCGCGGCGTACGCTGTGGCAAATCCCCAGCGCCTCGCGGGTAATCTGCCAGTGAAACGCCGGGCGGATGGCGATGCGGTCGGCATAGCGCCGGTTCAGCGCCACCAGCATCTCGATGATCTTCATATAGTGGCGCTGATAGTCGACGTTCGCCGCGCCGGTGCGGCGGCGGTTGCTGATCGACTGACCGTGTACGCGCTGGCGATACAGCGGCGTGCTGAGGTACTTCACCCGCTTGGCGTTAAACATCACTTCGGTCGTCCACGGAATATCCTGATGATGGAGACCCGGTTCAAAATAGAGCCGGTGTTGCTTAATAAAATCAAGCCGATAAATCGCCAGCCACACCACGTGAATAAATTTTCGCGAATTTAACGCACGCTCAAACCAGCGCGGTCCGCTAATAACCTCAGTGGATGCCAGACGCTGCGCTGGAATAATCGGCAACAGTTCATCGCTGTGTTCAAAATAACGTTCGCCGTTGCACTGCATCACATCCAGCTGATGTTTTTCCGCCTGCGCGATCAGTGTGGCGTACATCTCCGGCGATAATAAATCATCCGCATCGGGAAACGCGACGTACTTACCACGCGCCGCCGCCAGCCGCGGTTGCGCGCCACGGAAACCCCGGCATTGGCCTGATCGATCACCTGAATATGTTCATAACGTGCCGCATAGCGGTGCGCTATTTCCGCGGAACCATCGGTGGCGCCGTCATTAACGATAATAACTTCCAGACGTTGTTCCTGTTGCGCCAATAAAGACTCAAGAAATGGCTCCAGTAATTCGCCCACATTATGCATCGGGACGATAACGCTCAGCATTAACGACATAATTTTGCTCTATTTGCTTCTTATCAGGCAAAAACAGCCCCGTCTGATACTGCATACCGCAGGCGTATTGGTTAACGCACCATAAGGTCGCCGTGAGCGCAAAGATCAGTTATCACTCAAGGAAATGTTATTGCCCTGTAAACATTCGTGAATCTTTGCATATTTAAATTTCGTTTAAGGAGCAAAAAATGCTTAGCCGGCTATCTTCTTTCCTGTGCGCTACGCATGCGCAAAGCGCGCTGATGTGGCAAACTAGCGCCCCAACACCGACGTCCCGTTAGCCAGGTTTATTACAATTCATGACTGCCACCGCTCCGCACCTTAAATCCCTGCCCTATAGCCGCGATACGCTGCTGCAGCTGTTTTCCCCGTTGTCCGCGCAGCCGTGGCCATGCTGCTGCATTCCGGCTTTGCCGAGCACTCGCATAACCGGTTTGATATTTTGGTGGCTGACCCCTGCGCCACGCTGACCACCCACGGCGCGGTGACGGAAATCCACCGTGACGGCGACAGCCTGAGTTCAACGGAAGATCCCTTCACCCTGTTGCAACAGCAGCTGTCGGCGCTGCCTTTCTCGCCGTCGGCCGACGACGATCTGCCGTTTCAGGGCGGCGCGCTGGGGCTGTTCGGTTACGATCTGGGGCGGCGGGTGGAAACGTTGCCGACGCTGGCCGAGGCGGAGCTGGCGCTGCCGGACATGGCCGTCGGCATTTATGACTGGGCGCTGATCGCCGATCACCATCGGCAGCGGCTTACCCTGCTGAGCTACGACGATGTCGAGCAGCGCTGGCAGTGGCTGAGGAGTCATCAGCGGCCTGCGCCGGCGGCGTTCCGGCTCACCGGCCCCTGGCAGGCGAACATGACGCGGGCGCAATACGGCGAGAAATTCCAGCGTATTCAACATTACCTGCGCAGCGGCGACTGCTACCAGATCAACCTGGCTCAGCGTTTCTCCGCCCCCTATCAGGGCGACGAGTGGCAGGCCTTCCTGCGGCTGAACGACAGCAACCGCGCGCCGTTTTCCGCTTTTTTACGGCTGCCGCACAATGCGGTGCTGAGCATTTCGCCGGAACGTTTTCTGTGGCTGGAGCGCCAGCAGGTACAAACCCGGCCGATCAAGGGCACGCTGCCGCGGCTGGCCGACCCGCAACAGGACGCGGTGCAGGCGCAGCGACTGGCCGCGTCGCCGAAAGACCGCGCCGAGAATCTGATGATCGTCGATCTCCTGCGCAATGATATCGGCCGCGTCGCGCAGCCCGGCAGCGTACGCGTGCCTGAACTGTTCGTCGTCGAACCGTTCCCTGCGGTGCACCATCTGGTCAGCACCATTACCGCCCGGCTGCCGGCCGCCACGCCGGCGAGCGAGCTGCTGCGCGCCTGTTTTCCCGGCGGCTCGATTACCGGCGCCCCCAAGGTGCGGGCCATGGAAATTATCGAGGAACTGGAGCCGCAGCGGCGTAACGCCTACTGCGGCAGTATCGGCTATCTCAGCGCCTGCGGCACCATGGACACCAACATCACCATCCGTACGCTGATGACCGAAAACGGCCGCATTCACTGCGCCGCCGGCGGCGGTATCGTGGCCGACAGTGAGGAACAGGCGGAATATCAGGAAACTTTTGATAAAGTAGGCCGAATCTTACCGCAACTGGGGGAGTTTAACCCTTCGTGAACCCGCCGACCTATCCCACCACGCTGGCCGACTTTGTCAGCCGTTTTCAGCTGCAGCAGCCGCAGGCGGTGCAAACGTCGCACGGCGTGCGCGCCGCCGCGGTGCTGGTGCCGATCGTCTGCCGGGAGGAGCCGACGCTGCTGCTGACCCGCCGCGCCGATACGCTGCGCAAACACGCCGGACAGGTGGCCTTTCCCGGCGGCAAGGCCGATCCGCAAGACGCGTCGCTGATTGCCACCGCGCTGCGTGAAGCCGAAGAAGAGGTCGCCATTCCGCCCGCCGCGGTGCAGGTGCTCGGCCAGATGGCGCCGCTCGACAGCAGCAGCGGCTTTCGCGTGACGCCCATCGTCGGCCTGGTGCCGGCCGATGTGCGCTTCCACGCCAATGAGGGTGAAGTGGCGGACGTCTTCGAAATGCCGCTGCACGAAGCCCTGACGCTGTCGCGCTATTATCCGCTGGATATTCACCGCAACGGCTATCGCCACCGGGTGTATCTATCCTGGTATCAGCGCCGTTTCGTCTGGGGCCTGACCGCCGCCATCATCCGCCGTCTGGCGCAGCAGGTCAGCCTGTAAGCCCGCGTTTAAGTGATCGCTATCACATCTCGTTCACGGATTATTCCGGCTTTCTGCGCGAAAAGCGATCGCCATCACTTCATCTGTTTGCCAATTCCACTATCTTGCAGGCCATTGAGGTTTTAAAAAAACTGTAAACCCTCTCTTAAACATTACGATATCCCTGTAAAATACGGTCAATTGGTATAAACCTCTAAGCAAATAGGGTTATGCCGACGGCGCGCGGTGAAGGAAACGCCGGCGCGATGGCCCGAGAGAAACTCAGCGCGGCGCCGTTTTACGGCAGGCGTCACGCCCGTCGCCACCACCTATTTGGTAACGCCATGGATTATTTTATTTCATGCGAAAAAGAGCGCCAAACCCGTAAGGCCTCTTTACAATATCGCTGTTCCCTGCACGGTTTTTAACCGCCGCAGCCATAACAATATGCCTCTTTAAGGAGTTCTAGCGTGATTAGCGTTTTCGACATGTTTAAGATCGGCATCGGCCCGTCCAGCTCTCACACGGTTGGACCGATGAAAGCCGGCAAACAGTTTGTCGACGATCTGGTAAATAAAGGCCTGATGCCTTCTATCACGCGTGTAGCCGTGGATGTTTACGGCTCACTTTCGTTGACCGGTAAAGGTCACCATACCGATATCGCCATCATCCTCGGCCTGGCCGGCAACCTGCCGGACAGCGTCGATATTGACGGTATTCCGGGTTTTATCCGCGATGTAGAACAACGTCAGCGTCTGATGCTGGCAGGCGGCCTGCACGAAGTCGATTTCCCGCGCGACGGCGGCATGGTGTTTCGCAGCGACAACCTGCCGCTGCATGAAAACGGCATGTGCATCCACGCCTTCGCCGGCGATAAAGAAGTCTACAGCAACACCTACTATTCCATCGGCGGCGGTTTTATCGTCGACGAAGCGCATTTCGGCAAAGCCGACGTCAGTGAAGTGACGGTGCCCTATCCTTTCCATTCGGCGCGTGAAATGCTCGAACACTGCCATAACACCGGCCTGTCGCTGTCCGGCATGGTGATGCAGAACGAGCTGGCGCTGCACAGCAAGCAGGACATTGAGGCCTACTTCGGCAACGTCTGGCAGACCATGCGCGCCTGTATCGACCGCGGCCTGAATACCGAGGGCGTGCTGCCCGGCCCGCTGCGCGTACCGCGCCGCGCCTCGGCCCTGCGCCGCATGCTGGTCGCCTCCGACAAACTCTCCAACGACCCGATGAACGTCATCGACTGGGTCAATATGTTTGCCTTGGCGGTCAATGAAGAAAACGCCGCCGGCGGCCGCGTGGTGACCGCGCCGACCAACGGCGCCTGCGGCATCGTGCCGGCGGTGCTGGCCTATTACGACCACTTTATCGAGTCGGTCAGCCCGGATATCTACATCCGCTACTTTATGGCTGCCGGCGCCATCGGCGCGCTGTATAAGATGAATGCCTCCATTTCCGGGGCGGAAGTCGGCTGTCAGGGCGAGGTCGGCGTGGCCTGTTCCATGGCCGCCGCCGGCCTGGCCGAGCTGCTGGGCGGCAGCCCGGAGCAGGTCTGCGTCGCGGCGGAAATCGGCATGGAGCACAATCTGGGGCTGACCTGCGATCCGGTGGCCGGACAGGTGCAGGTTCCCTGCATTGAACGCAACGCCATCGCCTCGGTAAAAGCGATCAACTCGGCGCGCATGGCGCTGCGCCGCACCAGCGAACCACGCGTGTCGCTGGATAAGGTGATCGAGACCATGTACGAAACCGGTAAAGATATGAACGCCAAATACCGCGAGACTCGCGCGGCGGTCTGGCGATTAAAGTCCAGTGTGACTAAGCCCGAAAAACCCCGCCAAACGGCGGGGTTTTTGTTTGTAATTCAGCCAGTTAATTGATATAAGTGACAACGTCACCCGCGCATCAGCGGCGTACTGCGCTTCTATCCCCGGTTTAACCCGCGTTTTATCCCTCTGTTCCCGTCAACTGAAATAAATTATTACGCTACCATTCCACCCTCTACCATCGTGGCTAAAATTAGCCGAGAATCAGAGGGTAGGAGAAAGTCCGATGCTGTACATTGGATGACTTAGCGCAACAAGGATTCAACGTCGATGTTAATGACCCAATTTGCTGTCAACAAGTACCGCCATTATCGCTGGTTGCTCTCCGGCGCGGTTGGGTTGGCGATCCTCTTTATCTCATTATACATTCGCTACTATCAGGAAGTTAAAACCATCGACCGCAGCCAGCAGCAGCTGGCAGCGCACACCGTTGCCAAAATCGAACGTTTGCTGCAGCCGGCCAGCGAACAGGCCCGACACACCATGGCGTTGATTGGCCGCCCCTGCAATATCGTCACCCCGACGCTGCGCTACCGCGCGGCGCAAAACCAGGCGCTGCGCTCCGTACTGCTGGTCAAAGATAACGATATTTACTGTTCCAGCCTGTTCGGCCCGCGCCAGTACCGGCTTGACGCCCTGTTCCCGCAGCTGCATCCGGACGCCGATACGCAGCTGGCGCTGCGTCCGTCGCTGGCGGTGGCCAAAGGGGTGCCGACGCTGATCATGTGGACGCCGCAGAGCCGGGAAGCCGCAGCGGCATTCTGCACGTGTTCAATATCGACCTGCTGTCGACCTTCCTGCTGGAGCCGCAGCTGCCCTATGCGCAGCGCATCGTGCTTAACGTTGACGGCCAGAGCCTGGAGTACGCCAAACGCGAAATTATCGACAGCAGCGCCCTACGCGGCGATCTGCGCTACACCGCCGCCTCCAATCGCTACCCCCTTTACTATCTCGCTGTTTGGCCCCTCAACCCAACGTATGGCGCTTGAGGCGCTGCCCGCCCATGTGCCGCTGGCGCTGCTGATCAGCCTGCTGGCCGCCTACGTGGTCTATCTGATTACCGCCAACCGCATGAGCCTGTCGTACCATATCAGCCATGCCATTAACCGCCGCGAATTCCAGGTCTACTGTCAGCCGATCATCAACGGCGCCAGCGGCCGCTGTCTCGGCATCGAAATCCTGCTGCGCTGGAACAGCAAGCGGCAGGGCTGGATCTCGCCGGACGTGTTTATCCCGCTGGCCGAGCAGCACGGTCTGATTAACCCCCTGACCCGCTTTCTGATGACCACGGTGGTGGAAAATCTGGCGCTGTTTCCGCCGCGCCCTTCGTTTTATATCAGCATCAACGTCGCCGCCGAGCATTTCAACGCGCAGACGATCCTGGCCGATATCCGCCGTATCTGGCTGCCGGCCAATCCGATGCCGTCGCTGATGCTGGAGCTGACCGAACGTACCGCGCTGTCGGAGATTCAGTACGAACATATTCGCGCGCGCTGAAAGATCTGGGCATTATGCTGGCGATTGATGACTTCGGCACCGGCCACAGCTCACTCAGCTATCTGAAAAAACTGAGTCCGGACGTGCTGAAAATCGACCGCGCCTTTACCGCCGCCATCGGTACCGACGCCATCAACGCCACCGTCACCGATACCATTATTACGCTCGCCCACCGTCTGAAGTTAAAGCTGGTAGCTGAAGGGGTGGAAACCGCCGAACAGGCCGATTACCTGTGTCTGCGTCAGGTCTATGCGCTGCAGGGGTATTATTTTGCCAAGCCGATGCCGATTCAGGCGTTTCCGCAGTGGTTGCAGGACTATGAAGAACGTCAGCGCGCCGCTGCGGAAGAGCCGGGTTCGGGGGAGAAATAAAACCGGAGGCCTGAGCCTCCGGTTGATGATGATTATTCGGGGTCTGCCTGTTCCGGCTGCACCCTGACTGATTCGCACCAGTTCAATGCGGTATTCGGACGCCGCCAGGATCTCAAAAGCGCAATCCGTTCTGCTCCAGCACCTCGCCCACCGCCGGCATCTGACCGTAGTGCGACAGCAGGAAGCCGGCAGCGACGCATAGTCCTCCGTCGGGCTCACCAGATCCTGACAGTTCAGCGCCTGCTCCAGCGAGTGCAGATCCGCACCGCCCTGCACCAGCCAGCTGTCACCGTCGGCCACGATATCCGGCGTTTCATCCTCGTCCGGGAACTCGCCGGCGATCGCCTCCAGCACGTCCAGCGGCGTCACCAGCCCTGCACCACGCCGAACTCGTTGGTAACCACCACCAGACGCCCCTTGGCGCGACGCAGCACCGCCAGCAGGTTAATCACATCCATGGTTTCCGGCACCACGATCGGCGGCGTACGCGCGGCAAACTCGGCGATATCCTCGCCCTGCTCCAGCGCCACCAGCAGATCCTTGGCGGCGCACTACGCCGATCACTTCATCCAGCTCATCCCGGCACACCGGGAACAGGCTGTGCGGCGTATCCAGCAGCTGCGCCCGCACCTCATCGCGTGAGCGATCGCAATCTACCCACGAGATTTCGGTACGCGGCGTCATCACGCTGCGCAGCGAACGCGAGCCAGCGTCAGCACGCCGCTGATCATATAGCGCTCTTCTTCGGCAAAGGTCTCATCCGCCGGCAGCCGCACGTCTTCCGTCGTCTGCTGCTGCGCACGCTGCTGCCCCATCAAGCGCATAATGGCTTCCGCAGTGCGCTCACGCATCGGCCGGCGCTCCTGGTGCTTGATAAAGTTGCGGCGCGCAATCTGGTTAAACAGTTCGATCAGGATCGAGAAAACCGATCGCCGCATACAGGTAACCTTTCGGAATATGCAGGCCCGAAACCTTCGGCGATCAGGCTAAGGCCGATCATCAACAGGAAGCTCAGGCACAGCACCACAATGGTCGGGTGCGCATTGACGAAGTTGGTCAGCGGCTTCGACGCCATCAGCATCACCACCATGGCGATCACCACCGCGGTCATCATCACCGGCAGGTCGTTCACCATACCGACGGCGGTAATCACCGCATCCAGTGGAGAACACCGCATCGAGGATCACAATCTGCACCACCACCGCCCAGAATTTGGCGTAACCGCGGTTGCCTTCATCCCTGATGCGTGCGCCCTTCCAGCCGTTCGTGCAGCTCCATGGTGGCCTTAAACAGCAGGAACACGCCGCCGAACAGCAGGATCAAATCACGGCCGGAGAAGCTGAAGTCCGCCACGCTGAACAACGGCGTGGTCAGCGTGACCATCCATGAAATTACCGACAACAGCCCCAGACGCATAATCAGCGCCAGCGACAGGCCCATAATACGCGCCTTGTCACGCAGCTTCGGCGGCAGTTTGTCCGCCAGAATGGCAATAAACACCAGGTTGTCGATACCCAGGACGATTTCCAATACCACTAAGGTCAGTAACCCGGCCCAAATTGAGGGGTCCATTAAAAATTCCATGTCAGACTCCGGAAAAAAGACGGATTAGCCAGGCGACGCGCAGGGGCGATGAAACGCATGTCGGACGCGGTGCGGCGGAAATAGCAAAAGTTCGGGATGATGGTACCGGGAAATGGCCGGACGGCCGTGTTTGCTTGTGTGGTGCCAACAGGTGGCGGGTATAACCTTGGAAAACAGCGACTTCGGTGACAGTCCATAGGGTGGGCTGAGGCCCTTCACTCCTAATAATGAAAGAAGCGGATACTGTATCAGGAAAATTTTTACTGTCCAAGCCAATTTTAAATCATCGCGTGAGCCCGCCAACAAGCTGAAAAAACATGCGATTTATCTTAGTTAATAGCGGAGCAGCGTCACACTATTTATTTTTTCGCTCACTAAAATAAATGACGGACGCGCGGTCCATCCGGCCGGCCGGTAACAATACGGCGACCCGGCCGACGCCGCCTTACCGAATTTCACCCATAATGGATCTGCAGCGTGAAAGTGACCGTCAGGAAGACGGCAAAAACAACGATCTGTACCTGAGGTTTAACGAGGAGGTAGCGAGTGGCAATAGCTATTATCATCGGCACGCACGGGAGCGCCGCAGAGCAGTTGCTGAAAACGGCGGAAATGCTATTGGGCGAACAAGACAACGTCGCCTTTATCGATTTCGTTCCCGGAGAGAATGCCGAAACTTTAATCGAAAAATACCAGGAAAAAATCCGCGGTCTTGATACCAGCGGCGGCCTGCTGTTTCTGGTGGATACCTGGGGCGGCAGCCCGTTCAACGCCGCCAGCCGGGTCGCCGTCGACCAGCCAAACTATGAAGTGGTCACCGGCGCCAACATTCCCATGCTGGTGGAAACCTTTATGGCGCGCGATGACGACCCGGGCTTCGATGAACTGGTCGCCATCGCGGTGGAAACCGGCCGCGAAGGCGTGAAGGCGCTGAAAAAACCGCCGGAGGAAAGCGCCGCCCCCGCAGCTGCCGCCCCTGCGCCGGCACCGGCCAGCGCCGCGCCCGCCGTGGCCCTTGGCCCCAAACGACCATATGAAAATCGGCCTGGCGCGCATCGACGACCGTCTGATCCACGGCCAGGTCGCCACCCGTTGGACCAAGGAAACCAATGTGTCGCGCATTATCGTGGTCAGCGATGAGGTCGCCGCCGACAACGTGCGCAAAACCCTGCTTACCCAGGTCGCCCCGCCGGGCGTCACCGCCCACGTGGTCGACGTGGCGAAAATGGTCCGCGTGTGGAACAACCCGAAATACGCCAATGACCGCGTGATGCTGCTGTTTACCAATCCGACCGACGTCTGGCGTCTGGTGGAAGACGGCGTTGACATTAAGTCGGTCAATATCGGCGGTATGGCGTTCCGCCAGGGCAAAAACCCAGGTGAATAATGCCGTCTCGGTGGATGAGAAAGATATCGAGGCGTTTAAAAAACTCAATGATCGCGGCATTGAACTGGAAGTCCGCAAGGTCTCGTCCGATACGCGTTTAAAAATGATGGACCTGATAAACAAACTTAATTAATGGCGACAGCCGCCATTATTCTACTCAGCGCTCTTGGTCAATAGGAGAAGTGCAATGGAGATAACCACGCTTCAGATTGTACTGATATTTATCGTTGCCTGTATTGCCGGCATGGGCTCCGTACTGGATGAGTTCCAGTTCCACCGTCCCCTGGTCGCCTGTACCCTGATCGGCTTTATCCTCGGCGATATGAAAACCGGCATTATTATCGGCGGTACGCTGGAAATGATCGCCCTCGGCTGGATGAACATCGGCGCCGCGGTGGCGCCCGATGCGGCACTGGCCTCCATTATTTCCACCATTCTGGTTATCGCCGGCGGGCAGAGCGTCGGCGCCGGTATCGCGCTGGCTATTCCGCTGGCTGCGGCGGGCCAGGTATTAACCATTATCGTGCGTACGCTGACCGTCGCCTTCCAGCACGCGGCGGACAGCGCGGCCGAACGCGGCAGCCTGCGCGCCATCAGTTGGCTGCACGTCTCCGCCCTGCTGTTGCAGGCGATGCGTATCGCCATTCCGGCCGTGATCGTCGCGGTTTCCGTCGGCACCGCCGGGGTGCACGCGCTGCTGAACTCCATCCCGGAAGTGGTGACCTCCGGCCTGAATATCGCCGGCGGCATGATCGTCGTGGTTGGTTACGCCATGGTGATCAATATGATGCGCGCCGGCTATCTGATGCCGTTCTTCTACGCCGGCTTCGTTACCGCCGCCTTTACCGACTTCAACCTGGTGGCGCTGGGGGTTATCGGCGTGGTGATGGCCGTGCTGTATATCCAGCTCAGCCCTAAATATAACAAGCCGCAGGTGGTTCAGGGCGGTCCCGCCCCGCTCGAACGACCTTGATAACGAACTGGACTAGGAATAGGTGAGAGAAATGGTTGATACCACTACAGCTCAAAAGAAACTGACGCCGGCCGACGTTCGCGGCGTATTTATCCGCTCTAACCTGTTTCAGGGATCGTGGAACTTCGAACGTATGCAGGCGCTGGGCTTCTGCTTCTCCATGGTGCCGGCAATCCGCCGCCTGTACCCGGAAAACAACGACCAGCGCAAACAGGCGATCAAACGCCACCTGGAATTTTTTAACACCCACCCTTACGTCGCCGCGCCGATCCTCGGGTCACGCTGGCGATGGAAGAACAGCGCGCTAACGGCGCCCCTATCGATGACGCCGCCATCAACGGCATCAAGGTCGGGCTGATGGGGCCGCTGGCCGGCGTCGGCGATCCGATCTTCTGGGCACCATGCGGCCCGGTGTTCGCCGCGCTGGGCGCCGGCATCGCCCTGACCGGCAGCCTGCTGGGGCCGATTCTGTTCTTCGTGCTGTTTAACCTGGTGCGGATGCTGGTGCGTTACTACGGCGTGGCCTACGGCTACCGTAAAGGCGCCGATATCGTTAACGATATGGGCGGCGGCTTCCTGCAGAAACTGACGGAGGGGCGTCGATTCTCGGCCTGTTTGTCATGGGGGCGCTGGTCAACAAGTGGACGCACGTCAACATTCCGCTGGTGGTGTCAAAAATCACCGACCAGACCGGGCATACCACCGTCACCACGGTGCAGACCATTCTCGACCAGCTGATGCCGGGCCTGATCCCGCTGCTGCTGACCTTCGGCTGTATGTGGCTGCTGCGTAAAAAGGTCAATGCGCTGTGGATCATTCTGGGGTTCTTTGTCATCGGCATCTTCGGCTACTGGATCGGCCTGCTGGGTGAATAAACCACCGTTATATGCCGGGGGCCTGCCCCCGGCTTTTTGCTGTTAGGGAGTTTAAGATGTCGCTGACGGATATCGCCATCGCGCTGTTTATCGTTTTACTGTTGCTGTACGCCGTGTATGACGAATTCATTCAGGACAGGCGTCAAGGCCCGACGCTGCTCAAGGTAAAACTCAAACGCCGCAGCCGCATCGACAGCCTGATTTTTGTCGCGCTGCTGGCTATTTTGCTGTACCGCAATCTGGTCAGTCAGGGTTCACCACTGACCAGCTGGTTATTAATCGCTTTGGCGCTGGTTGCCATATATCTTGCTTATATTCGCTGGCCGACGCTGCTATTTAAAACGCAGGGCTTCTTTTATGCCAATGCCTTTATTGCCTATTCCCGCATCAAGGCAATGAATTTAACCGAAGACGGCATTCTGGTGATTGCGTTGGAACAGCGGCGCTTATTGATTCAGGTCGCCCAGTTAGACGACCTGCAAAAGATTTATGAATTTTTTGTTGAAAATCAAAAAATTAAATTATAACTCACTTGCAATACATCAAATCAGGCGACGGGGATGGCTAATTTAACCACTACGTCGCCGATTTTTCGCTTATTATTTCCACAATAACGGCATCACTATCTGTTTTATATTTCGCCTGAAAATATTTAATGAAAACAATTATCACTTTCATCAAATACCCACAGGAATTAAACGTTGTCTTTGGCAAAAATAATATGGTAAGGTTGCGCCCGTCATTGGGGAGTAGCCGGTTTCTGATTAACGAAAATCAGAAACGCCCGTATCAACATACTCGTTTTGTCGTCTGAAACGTGGTGCGGGCAGCCAGAGTCAGGTTGGCGAGACCATAGGCACGTAACTCCGTCGTTTGGTTGGGGGTGGGTTACGTGTATATGGAGCCGCCCGGCCGAGACTATTTCACATGAATCTATCCGCTACTTTAATCCTCGCTTTCGGCATGTCTATGGATGCGTTTGCTGCGTCTATCGGCAAAGGCGCCAGTCTGCATCAACCGCGTTTTCGCGAAGCACTCCG
Source organism: Serratia rubidaea (assembly GCA_901472405.1). Taxonomy (GTDB): domain Bacteria; phylum Pseudomonadota; class Gammaproteobacteria; order Enterobacterales; family Enterobacteriaceae; genus Serratia_B; species Serratia_B rubidaea. The sequence goes on from LR590463.1 coordinate 2,866,996, forward strand.
CACCGGTCTTATCTTCGGCGTTATTGAAGCCATCACCCCACTAATCGGCTGGGCGCTGGGCCTGCTGGCCAGCCAATACATTATGGAGTGGGATCACTGGGTCGCCTTTGGGCTGCTGTTTATCCTCGGCATGCGCATGATCGTTGAAGGGGTGCGCAACCGCCCGGACGAGGTTGAAAAGGTCAAACGCCACGGCTTCTGGCTGCTGGTCGCCACCGCCATCGCCACCAGCCTCGACGCTATGGCCATCGGCGTTGGCCTGGCCTTCCTGCAGGTGAATATCGTGCATACCGCCATGGCGATCGGCTGCGCCACCATGATTATGGCCACGCTGGGGATGATGATCGGCCGCTTTATCGGCCCGCTGCTGGGCAAACGCGCCGAAATTCTCGGTGGCCTGGTGCTGATTGGCATCGGCGTGAATATTCTGCTGGACCATCTGGGCTACCTGTCCTGATAGCCGCAGCCAGCGAGATTATTAAGGGCTGAACGCTGTTCAGCCTTTTTTTCGCCCCGCCTACGCCTGACGGCGGTACAAACTGATGGCAAAATCCGTCTCGCAGTCAAAGGCCGAACTGGCCGCCAGACGCTGCTGCACCTCCGGCGAGGCGCGCCAGGCAAACGGCGTCATCTGCAGCAGATTCGCCGCCTGCTCGCCGGGCAGCGTCATCGCATACGCCAACCGCTCGCTGTGCTCACGGTGAAAACCGCTCAGCACCTCGTCATGCTCATCATGCAACTGAACCTGTTGATAAACCTGCGCTTTCAGCTGATACAGATGACGCGGCCCCGGTGACACCGTCACAACCACCCCACCCGGTCGCACCACCCGCGCCAGTTCGGCCGCCTTACAGGGCGCATAAATGCGCAATACCGCATCCAGAGACCCATCGGCAAACGGCAGGCGATGGCTGGACGCCACGCAGAACGCCACCTCAGGGTAACGCTTGGCGGCATAGCGAATGGCGACCTTGGCCACGTCCAGCCCGTAGACCGCCATCTGGCGCTGCTGACGCAGCCGTTCGGCCACCGCGGCGGTGTAATAGCCTTCGCCGCAGCCGATATCCAACAGCGCCTGCGCATCGGCGCCGAGCGCATTATCCAGCAGCTCGGCCACCCGCTGGCGCAGCGGCTGATAAAACGCCCCCTCAAGGAAGGCGCGCCGCGCCTGCATCATCTCCGCACTGTCGCCAGGCTGCTTCGAACGCTTGTGCTGTACCGGCAACAGATTGACGTAGCCTTCCTTTGCACGATCGAACTGATGGTTATTTTCACAACGCCACTGCTGCTGGCTGAACTCAAGCGGCGACTGGCACAACGGGCAAAGATAAGACATGGGTTTGGCTTCCAGAGAGATACGGCGCGGCTAGTCTAAATAAGCCCGGGTGTTGATGCAAGGCGCGCCGGCGCCCGACGTGCAGCCGGCGCTAGCCAAAGCGGGAACAAGCCCGCTACACTGCTCGTCAGGTTTCCCACTACGGATTGTTATCAGACCATGACCGATTATTCCGCGCTGCTCAGCAGCATCCCGGCCATTCAGCACGGCTTTGGCAACAAAAGCGCATTGATGCCCGCTCCGCTGCAGCCCTACCGCGCCACGCTGCCCGAGAAAAAACAGGTGCACGGCACGCGCATCGTGGATGTGCTGCGGCCGGGCCAGCCCTGCGGCGAAGCGGACGGCTTTTACACCACGCAGCCGGGTATTTTGCTCAGCGTATTGACCGCAGACTGCCTGCCGGTGATATTCAGCCGCCGCGACGGCACGGCAATCGCCGCCGTGCATGCCGGCTGGCGCGGCCTGCTGGACGGTATTCTGGAGCAACTGGCGCAGCGTATCGCGCAGGATGATACGACCGCCAACTGGGTGGCAGCCATCGGGCCGGCGGCCGGCCCCTGCTGTTATGAAGTCAACGAGGAGCTGGTGGAGCAGTTTCAGCGCCGTCTGCCGCAGCCGCCCGCGCTGATCAGCCCGCGTTTTCGCCACCTGGATCTGGCCGCCATCGCGCAGGATAAACTGACGGCGCTGGGTTTTGCCGCCGTCGATCGCGCCGGCAGCTGCACCATCTGTACACTAAACGACGACCCGCAGCAGCCACAGCGTTTTAAATACACCAGTTTCCGCCGCAACAGCCACCGCCGCGCGCGGGATCCGCAGCATCCCGATATCAAGGGGCGTAATCAGTACGCCGCCGTCATGATCAATCCCTGAGAGACAGAAACGAAAAAGCCCGCACGCTGGCGGGCTTTTTTACAGCTGACGCTGATTAGATAGCAGTAACGTTTACTGCTGATGGACCTTTCTGGCCATCCTGGATTTCGAACTCAACGTTCTGGCCTTCAGCCAGGGTTTTGAAGCCGTTACCCTGGATTGCAGAGAAGTGTACGAACACGTCTTTGCTGCCGTCAGCCGGGGTGATGAAACCGAAACCTTTAGACTCGTTGAACCACTTAACTTGACCTTTGATCTTTGCCATCTTGAGTATTTCCTTTGGATTGTTTAAACCGCCCGTAGGCGTTACATAGACAAACTAGAGTCGTTACTGCTTGAGGCACTAAGATAAGGATCGGCAGAGAAGCGGTATTCAACGTTAACGTCTTTACTCAGAACTTCTTTACTGATAGAAATGCCACACATATACAGAACTGTACCTCGTTTTACCCAATTGCGTTATCACATACTCTGTATGCAATGGCAAGCCATTTTTAATCACTGATGGACGCGTCGCACATAATTGAAACGGTCGACCGCGACAACGGGCTGAACACGCTAAAATATGTTGAAGCTTTTCCTCTTTTCTGCTCTGTAGCGCGCATGCCCTGTGCTCCCCGCCCCATCGGGAATTTAACAAAACTTTCGTTCCGCCTGCGCGCGATCGCCGTACAGGATGACGCCATTTCTTGCCGGAAGATTAAATATTTTTGAATATTTATGGAATTTGATATGCGGCATTTATCTATCGCCCGCGCCCGGTAACTCCTCTGACCATTGGCCCGCGCCGCCGCCATGCGAAAACCGCCCCACGGTGATAAAATGCATCGCCGTTACCTATTTAAAAAACAGCGACAAACGCCATTATTCTTACAGTGAAAAATAGCGTTGCACCAAAATAAATCCTTTGCCCCAGCATGAGGCAAATAACGCTTATTTATTCCGAGCAACAAACGCCAGACGCCTAATTAACGCCGCCGGGTATGACCCCGCCGACGGAATCATTATCGGCCCGTAGGCAGCGTAATCTGCGCGCCGATCTTAATCGGCCGGAAGCCGTCCGGCTCAACGCCGGCCGCCTGCAGCGCCTGCCTCAGCTGCTCGGGCGGCTCATCCAGCGACTCGTCCGCCAGCTCAAAGACGCCCCAATGCATCGGAATGGCGCGTGGCGCCCCCAATTGCTGGTACAGCGTCACCGACTGCTGCGGATCCATATGCTGTTCTTGCATAAACCAGCGCGGCGCATAAGCGCCAATCGGCAGCGCCGCCAGATCGAACGGCCCCAGCCGCCGGCCAATCTCCGCCAAACGCTCGGAATAACCGCTGTCGCCGGAAAAATAGAAGCGCAGCGCCGGGTGATGAATCACCCAGCCGCACCATAGCGAGCGGTTACGATCCCACAAAGAGCGCATGCTCCAGTGCCGCGCCGGCACGGCATGCAGCGTTATCTCTCCCAGCGTCAGGCTGTCCCACCAGTCAAGTTCTTCAACCGGGCAAACCGGTAGCGGCGAAACCAGCGCTTCAGACCGAGCGGCACCACCACGGTTGCCTGCGGGAAGCGCTGCGCCAGCTGCCGCACCGTGCGCCGGTCAAGGTGGTCATAATGATTGTGGGAGATCAGCAGCATATCCAGCTGCGGCAGCTGCGCCACCGACAGCGGCGCCGGCGTTTTCCGCTGCGGACCGTAGAAACTCAGCGGCGATGCCCGCTGCGACAGCGCCGGGTCGATCAGGATATAACGCCCGGACAGGCGCAACAGCAGCGCCGCATGCCCCAGCCACCAGACGCCGTCATGGTCGCCGCCCAGGTCCGCCGGTTGCCACCACTGCTCGACAAAGCGCCGGTAGCCGGCTGCGGCGGCTGCGGCAACCCCAGCCGCTTGCGCTCATCCTGCCAGCGGCGCAGATCCCCTTCACGCCGCAGAGAAGGCTCCGGGTTGCGGAACCCATGCGGCGTATGATGCGCCTTCTCGGCGTCATAGTAGCGGTTGACCGCCCTCGTTCTGTTTGCTGTTCGCTTCACGGCTGGCTCCTGCAGTTAAGATCCGCAGCGTTAACACGCCCGACGAAATAGCATACGGCGCGGCCGACCTTTTCGCCAATCCCGTTGTCTGAGACGTTGTACGTTTTGCAGGGCCGCCAAGAGCCTGTTAAGTATCTCTTAAGAACTTTATGTTTTACTGTTCGGGACAATCAGAAAAGGAGAGGTTATGGGTCGTTCAACATCACGCCGGTCGCGCAGCCGTCTGGGGCGTATTCGCAGCGCAATGCGGGCGCAGGCACAGTATTGGAAAATGTACGCCGCCATGAAACTGCGTCGCCTGCGCGTTCCGACGCCGCTGGTGCTGCTGGCTGGCGCCATGATGAGCTTTTTGGTGCTGGGGCTGATGATGGTCAGCGTCGTGGCAATTGATATCATCACCACGCTGTTCCTGCTGTGCAGAAAAATGCTGGGAGCGAGCCGCCATCCGCAGGGCAAACGCACCCTGCACGCCGGCAGTCGCTAACGAACGCGGGAGGCGCATGGCGCGCCTCCCTCAGGCTTACGGCATGCGCCGCGCGCCGTTTTTATTATCGGTGGCCGCAGCGCGACGACGCGTCAGCGTGAAGCCCAGCCACAGCACTCCAATCCAGATCGGCATCAGCAGTACGGAAATACGAATACCGTCGGTGCAGTACATGATCAGCAAAATCATCGCCAGAAACGCCAGGCACAGATAGTTGCCGAACGGGTACCACAGCGCCTTGAAGTGCGGGATCACCCCCTGGCGATTTTTCGCCGCGCGGAATTTCAGGTGCGCCAGACAGATCATCACCCAGTTGATCACCAGCGTGGACACCACCAGCGCCATCAGCAGTTCAAAGGCTTTACCCGGCATCACGTAGTTAATCAGCACGCCAATCGAAGTCACCAGCGCCGACAGGCCAATCGACAAAATCGGTACGCCGCGCTTATTGACGCGCGTCAGCGCCTTCGGCGCGTTGCCCTGCGTCGCCAGCCCGAACAGCATACGGCTATTGGCATACACCCCGCTGTTGTACACCGACAGCGCCGCCGTCAGCACCACCACATTCAGCAGCGTCGCCACCAGGTTGCTGTCCAGCGCGTGGAAGATCATCACGAACGGGCTGCCGCCCTCCACCACTTTCGCCCACGGATAAAGCGACAGCAGCACGGTCAGCGAACCGATATAAAAGATCAGAATGCGGTACACCACCTGGTTGGTGGCCTTGGGAATGCTGCGGCGCGGGTCGGCGGCTTCCGCCGCGGTGATCCCCACCATCTCCAGTCCGCCGAAAGAGAACATGATCACCGCCATCGCCATCACCAGCCCTTCCACGCCGTGCGGGAAGAAACCACCCTGCAGCCACAGGTTGTCAATGCCGGCTTCCGGACCGCCGCTACCGCTGGCCAGCAGGTAGGCGCCGAAGAAAATCATCCCCATAATGGCGGCGACTTTAATAATGGCAAACCAAAACTCCGTTTCGCCATAAATACGCACGTTCACCAGATTAATCAGGTTGATCAGCACAAAGAACACCGCGGCGGATACCCAGGTCGGGATCTCCGGCCACCAGTATTGAATATAGATGCCGACGGCGGTCAGTTCCGCCATCCCCACCAGGATAAACATCGCCCAGTAGTTCCAGCCGGACAGGAAGCCGGCGAACTCGCCCCAGTATTTATAGGCAAAATGGCTGAAGGAGCCGGCAACCGGCTCTTCCACCACCATTTCACCTAACTGCCGCATGATCAGAAAAGCGATAAAACCGCCGATGGCGTACCCGAGCAGCACCGACGGCCGGCCATTTTAATGGTCTGCGCAATGCCGAGAAACAGGCCGGTGCCGACGGCACCGCCAAGGGCAATAAGTTGTATGTGTCTGTTTTTTAAGCCGCGTTTTAGCGGGGTATCCTGATGCTGACCGCCCATCTTATCCTCATATGGCTGATGACCCTGCCGCAACTGCGCAAAGTTTCGCCAATCAATTATTGTATCTGCGGGCGGCTTTTTAACACTTAACCCCGTGTGCATCAAGGATTAGCGCCGGAAGCATGCTGCCCCCGACGCGACGTTTCACTCTGATAAGGCGGGTAAACGGCCCGTTCAGCCCGGCAGGCTGCACAGTTTCGTCAGCGTGCGCGCACCGATCATCAACGTGGCAACATAGGATTGGCGACGCGTGACGACTTCAACCGCCACGCGATCGTTCTGGTATTTAATCAGGTAGGTCGAGGGCCAGCCCTGGCGGCGCTGGCCGAAGCTTTCGGCATGACGGTCAATGGCCGCGTGGGCAACCACCAGGTGGGACAGATTGGTATCACCTTTAATAATGCGTTTCATAAACAGCCTCCGCCGCAGACAGGTCCGTTGTCAGATTATGGAAAACATTAATATGACGTTTAGTTAGAGGCGTCGCCCGGCTGCTGGCTCAGCAGAAAACAGATCATCGCGGCGCGCAGCGGGCTGCTGCTGTCCGCCTGCCACTCACCTTGGGCGGTGGAGATACGCGCCTGCCACTGTGACGGGTCGCTGTGTTCGGCAGGATTCAGGCTGATTTTATTGGCGTAGATAATCGGCCAGGCATCGGAGGGGTTTTTACAGTAGTCTTTACCTTTTACGCCGCCGTAAGGGTACCATTTGTCCGGATTTTCTCCGGTAATCAATGCAATACTGCGGTTTACCTCGGCGTCGCTTTCTTCGTACCATTTAATCATCGGCTTTATCCATCTTTCGTAGGGTTGGCGCTACATTACGATGGTAAGACGACAGTTTTATGACAGACAGGATTTACATTACCTGTCTTAATGAATTTCACCCGACGCCGCACCGTCAACGGCGATTTACACCGTACTGATTACCACATTTCCGGAGAATGGCATGCTGACAGGACTGAATCACCTGACGCTGGCGGTTCGCGATATCGAACGCAGTTTTCACTTTTATGCGCACACGCTGGGCTGACGCCGATGGCGCGCTGGCGACAGGGCGCCTACCTGTCCGCCGGCGACCTTTGGTTATGCCTGTCGCAGGACGATACAGCGGCGCCCTCGGCCGATTACACGCACTATGCCTTCAGCGTGCCGCAGGCGGAGTTTGCCGCCAGCGTCGCCCGTTTGCGCCAGGCCGGCGTTAACGAATGGAAAAACAACCGCAGCGAAGGCGAATCACTCTATTTTCTCGATCCTGACGGCCACCGGCTGGAGCTGCATGCCGGCGACCTGGCCAGCCGTCTGGCTGCCTGCCGCCGGCATCCCTATCAGGAGATGACTTTTTTTGAGGGTGGTGAGAAGGCTGATGGTTAAAACTGAAACTGAGATAACCGACCGTGTCCTGCCGCCTTCTCACCAAAGATGACGCGCCTTAGCGCTCGGGGATAAAATCTTTGAACTCCATCGCCGGCCCGAGATCGTCGTCGTCGGTCCCGGCGGACAACGCTTCGCCGCGTGACTGACGCGCTATCCGCTTCAGCAGCGCCGTTTGCTGCTGTTGCTGTTCGACGATTTCCTGTAATAAGCGCACCTGCTCGTTGGCCCGCACGCTGGCGCGGTTGACCAAAAACCATACCCATAGCCCCAGCAACAGCGCGACCAACGCAATCCCAAAGAGAGCAGCGACGGAGAAAACCCTGCATCAAACATAAACAACCCTACCTACAGCTAAATATCAGTCGCTATCTTACCACTCCGCGCTGAACAAAAACATCCTTGTATGCTCCACTCCCCAGGTTTTACCAAGGAATAATCCGAGTTATCGAACAGATCCCTAACGCAAAGTTTCCACCTTGATCACAATAGCTATCGAGGGCAAGCAGGTTAAAAAAACAGGCATGCCAGCACGGTCGCAACGATCAGCAGAATTTTGTTTCGCAACAAACTTAGCAGCCTCATTGTTACCCAGTTGACTTCCTGCAGTTTATCACAGGAAAGTTAAACGAAGTTTAACTCGCCGTTTAGATTTCCTGCTTGATGGTACGAATTTAAGAATGTTACGGTTGCGTCCCGCCCTCCGGCGTGGCTATATCGCAACAGCCTATTTGCAAGGAGTAAGAATGAGTAAGTTAATCAAACTGGTGGTGCTGGTGGCCGTGCTGTACGGCGCGTTACTGTTTTCCGGCTATGGGGTGCTGATCGGCAGCCAACAAAATGTCGGCGGACTGGGGTTACAGTGTAAATATCTCACGGCGCGCAACGTGACGACCGCGCAATATTTACACGGCGACAACGGCGTGATCGGCATCTCCGATTGTCCGCTGTTCAAGAAAATTGAAACGGTGGTGGACTAAGCACACCACCGGTCGGCCGCCTGCTCAGGGCGGCCAGGCTTAATCCTGCTTAAACTTCAGCTCAATCAAGGCAACGGCTTTTTCAATCGCCCGCTTGGTCACCGGGTCGGCGCCTGCCGGATGCGTTGAAAAATCAATGCTTTTCAGCTGGCCGGCCATCTTGTCGCGCACCTCGGTCGGCGCAATCACATCAATAACATCCAGAATCTGCTTAATCACCAGCTGGCAGGCGACCAGATCGGAGGCGATTTCCTGATCGTGAGTTAACGCATTGGACATAATCATTTCCTCTTTAAACAAACGCCGCACAGAATATCATGCTGATTGCGGCTTTGCCGCACCAAAGCCGCTTCAGCCTGAATTTTCAATAAAACGGCGCATCCGACATCAAAATCTGCAGCGTATTTGACCTATACTGGTAGGCATCATCAGCCAACATCACACAGGAGATGAATTATGGCCAACCACAACGTGAAATCTTGGGCTACGTTGCGTGAAACTTCGGTCGAGATCGCCGAAGCGATTTTTGAACTGGCAGGGAATGATGAAGCGCTGGCGCAAAAGATTTGGGAGGAAGGCAGCGATAAAGCACTGGAGATGGCCTTCGCCAGAACCGATGCCGACCAGCTGTATTGGGGCGAAGAGACGGTTGAACGTAAAAACGTCTAATGACTCAATGAAAAAGCCCGGGTTTCATACCCAGGCTTTTTTGCGGAGCGTCAACGCCCTTTCCCGGACGCGGTCAACAAGCATCTCACTGTTTTTCACCTCCCACACCTTCCGCTTTCTTCACTCTCACCGCCGGCGCCGCCAGAAACACGGCCACGCCAACAATGACAACCAGAGTAATAATCATGGTCGCTAACATAGTAATCACCCCATCAACGCTGCGTTGTACGGTGGACTTTCTGTCTGGTGCCTATGCGGCCGGGCTACCTGATACCAGCGCAGCAGGCTGTGCATCAGATTAGCGGTATTCGTTAGCGGCTGACAAGCGTTAGCGGTCGGATTATGTGATACAGGCGCGGCGTTTTTTGTCGGCGACGGCAAGTTGTGTATACTTCGCTGTATGTCGATTCCACACAGATGCACTGATGATACAAGAACATCACCTCTCGCTGGTCTGCGCCCTGAGTCAGTGGGTTGAAACCCATCTTGGCCGGGTGATCCACCTTGAAGAGCTGGCAGACTACTCAGGCTACTCCCTGTGGCATATGCAAAAGCTGTTTAAAGAAGCGACCGGGATCTCATTAGGCAAATATATCCGCGAACGGCGTCTGGCGGGGGCGGTTTACCAATTACGCAGCAGCAACGCCTCGATTTTCGATATCGCGCTGGATTTCGGCTTCGGCTCGCAATCGCATTTTACTTACATGTTCCGCAAACGTTTCAATATTACGCCCTATGACTTTCGTCAGGATCTCAGCGTCGATTTGCCGATCGATCCCCCGCTGCACGTTATCCATCAGAAAATGGCCTGATCCGCACTGAGATGAAAACGAGCGACCAGTGAATTAATCAGAACGACATCCGACCAGTTAATTATATTAAAAGCGCTATCAATAATTAATAGATATAAAAAAACCCGCCGCGGCGGGTTTTTTCATCATGCTTGCTGGTTTAAGAAAACGCAGCTACTACCATAGCTGCAAGTGAGATCCAAAACACCGCCGTTGCAACAACAACATGGGATAATCTTGCACGATAGAGTATTTGGCTCATACTACCTCTCTTACTTCTTTCTGAAGGGCTGATAACCCGGGTCTTTCTAGGAAAGATCCTATACGACTACACCAGAGAATAACTTGCTTCAGATCACTATTTAGCCTAACAAAACTATTTATTAACAAACATGATTCATTGATCACAATAAATCAATCAAAGAAGCGAAAAAAGAATAAAAGATGCAAATGATATTCATTGCTGTAATCACAGCGAACGGCATAACACACCCGACGGCGCCGTTAATCAACATTTTGATATATTAAGTTATATAAAAATAACTGATATCAATAAGAAAGGGAGCGTAGCGGGATAGCGCCAGCGGCGACATCGTCAGAAAATAGTGCCGCTCCAGGGATAACTTCACGCCGGACGATACGGATATATAGCGAGAGCCATTAAACATCTTGCCACATTAAATTGGCCGTGAGCAAAGCGCTTATCCCCTCACTTAAAACAGGGTTAAAGACGATAAAATAATAATGACGCGCTGTCGATGTCGACAGTGACGAATAACCTTACTTTATACGCGTCAATATTTGATCGTTCGCTCCGATATGCGGTCAGAATGTTTACCGTACTACGGAGGGCGCGTTAAGGAGAGCTATGGGTTTTTGATGTAACAGTCTTTAACATCCAATTTTTCATCGGCGTGTTTAAGGTCGGAAAAATAGGTGATGCCAAATAGAATGGATACCACCAGCAAAGCGGAAACCAACAGCCCGATAATGGCAATCAGTTTGGTTTCGTGATGGAGTTCATGCTCCATTTTTTCTCCCGTTGTTAAAAATAATCACATCAGCCATAGCGTGGCCGCCAAAGTGAAAAAAAATCAGTGCGCCCGATGCAATAAGCAGCACCAAAACGGCAAACTGTGCGTCACCCAAGGTGTCGCGGTAGGTTTTATCCTGCGGGGTATTGCGCCGTTGTCTCACGAGTTCTGTCTTCAGCATTTTGTTGTTTTCTTGAAGAGATGGCACGGCGTACAGGCTCAGGCTGTCGTTTGCTCACCTACTTCAAACCCCGAATCCCGCAGACGCTATCAACTTTGCCCCCCTCGGTCAACAATCCCTGCCAACCCCGGTTGATGCAGACGCTCAATATTCATATGTTTTATGAAAAAACACAAATAAATAAGCAAAACTAATTCATTTCGACATAAAAAAGCCCGATCGTCGATCGGGCTTTCAACGTACGATTACTGCGGAATACGCAGCACCTGGCCCGGATAAATTTTGTCCGGGCTGGACAGCATCGGCTTGTTAGCTTCGAAAATCTTGTTGTACTGGTTAGCGTCGCCGTACACCTCTTTCGAGATCGCGCTCAGCGTATCGCCTTTTTTCACGGTATAGAACGTGCTTTCACCCGCTGACTGGGCGACGGTGATGTGGTCTTCCACGCCGCTGATGCCGGCGACGTTACCCACGGCCACCAGGATCTTCTCTTTCAGTTCCTGAGAAATGCCGTCGCCGCTGACCACTGCCTTACCATCAACAACCTTTACATCCACCTTATCGGTGTCCGGCAGGCCGCTCTTGTTAAGGTGCTCTTTCAGTTTAGCGCTCTGATCGGCCGCGTCTGCATTACCGGTCACTGTGTCCCACAGTTTTTCGCCTGCTTCTTTAACGAAGTTAAACAATCCCATATTCACTCCTGAGTTGAGAAAGAGATACTCTGCCGCTGCATGCGGTAAGCACCACGTTCATTACATAATGACCCGTTAAGCTTAGCATCGTCGGATGGATTTTCAATAAAACCCAATGGATTAGGCGGTTAGAGTAATCCTAAATTAATCATATAGATGATTAATCCATCCATTAGGGTTAATGATTAAGCAGAAAAACCGTGCCACAATAGCGTTAAGCGCGCGAATAACGGCAGAGGAGGTACCGCACAATGTACGCCCTGGTGATGTTTGTCTGCTATCTGGACGGCGGCTGCACCGAGATCATGGTGGATATTCTGCGTGATGAGCAGCAGTGCCTGGTGGCGATGAAAGAGCAGAACCTGCGCCACGCCGGCTGCTATCCGGTGGAAGATTTTATTGACGGTTTCTGGCTGCCCGCCAGTGAGTATGTGGCGTTCTGATGCCATACCGGGACTGCGCAGATACGCAGCCCCGACGTCTCTCTTGTCTCCCGCGACGCGCCGTCAGAAGCGATAGGTCAGGCTGACCGCCACGATATCGTCGTTGCTGAGCTTCAGCTTATTATCATCGCTCAGCTGGTTAATCTGATAGTCCACATAGGTGTACATATTTTTGTTGAAGTAATAGGTCGCGCCAATATCAAAATACTTCACCAGATCGGCATCCCCTATTGTTTCAATATCTTTCCCCTTCGACTGCACATAGGCCAGTGACGGACGCAGGCCGTTCTCAAACTGGTACTGCGCCACCAGCTCAATATTTTGCGTCTTGTTGGCAAAGCCCTTCACGCCACCGACGCTGATTGGCGTCATATTGCGGGTTTCGGCATACATCGCCGCCAGATACACCTGGTTGGCGTCATATTTCACCGCCGTCGTCCAGGCGCTGGCCTTGTCGCCTCCGCCGTAATTTGCCTGCTTCTGCTCACTGGTACGGTTGGAATCCGAATAGGCCGCCGCAAAACCGATGCCGCTGCCGCCGATATCCTGATAGTCCAGCGACAGGCCATAGCCGTCGCCGTTCTGCCGCTGCAGCTCGCGGCTTTCATTTTTGCCCTGATACTGCAGCGCAATGTTCAGCCCTTCGACCAGGCCGAAGAAGTCACGGTTACGGTAGGTCGCCAGGCCGGTGGAGCGGGCGGTCATAAAGTTGTCGGTATAGCTGTAGGAGTCGCCGCCAAACTCCGGCAGCATATCGGTGTAGGATTCCGCATCGTAAACCACGCCGTAGTTGCGGCCATAGTCAAAGGAGCCGTATTGGCCGAAGCGTAAACCGGCGAAGCCCAGGCGGGTCTTGGTGCCGTTGTTGGCGTCGCTGCCCTCTGAGTTATTGGCCTGGACGTTGTACTCCCACTGGCCGTAGCCCGTCAGCTGGTCGTTAATCTGCGTTTCGCCTTTGAAACCGAAACGCACATAGGTCTTATCGCCGCCGCTCTCATCGTTATGAATAAAGTAGTGCTTGGCATTGACCCGACCATAAAGATCCAGCTTATTTCCATCTTTATTATAAATTTCTGCCGCATTGGTCCATGAGGAGATGGCGCCCAGCGCCAGCGCCGCGGTTAATACACTGCGTTTCATCATTATTTTCCTGTTTATTTAGCTAAACCCTGCCCCTCACGCCCAATTTATACTTTGGGCTGTGATCGCTATCATTTAATATCTTATAAATCCCCTTAATAAAGGGTTATGTGACATTAGCATCATGAATCCCCACTGCAAATAAAAATCTGCGCAAAATAACGTGGAGAAAGCATGATTTAGTGTAACATTTTATTACATAAAGATAGCTTATAACGGCATGATTTATAATGAATTTGCACAATATGTTATAACCAAAATGGTGCGACGCACCGGTTTGGTGCAATAAAGTGCGAGCTGGCGCAATATCTTGACAGAAGGCGCAAGACAGTGATTATTAGCACGATAACAAAAAGCGTTATTTAATTCACATTTATGACTTTCTTAATTCATCTAGCTTCTTTAGCCGTTAAGGGTTCAATATATGAAACCCCGAAGGAAATCGCGCCGCCGTTAACAGACGACATAAAATATGCGTAAAAGGCGTGAGTTTTTATTTTTACGGAGAGAAAGCAACGACCTCGATATTACGATGGTGGTTGACAGCGAGTGGCGTGGACAGTTTAAACCTGAGGCAATCTATAATAAGACCCGGAACCGGGCCTTATTGATAAGCGCGCAGCGCCGGCTAAAACAGCGTGCTGCGTTCAACCTCCGTCAGCAACATACCGGCCCGCAACCCCAGCGCAACCTGCGGGTTGGGAAACAGGATCCATTCTTTGGCATGTTGCACCCGATAGGCCTCTCCGGCCTGCTCGCTAATCAGACGCCCCTGCTCCAGCTCGGTAAAGTTGGCGGTATCATCGCTCAGATGCAGCACAAAGTCCTGGTGGCGCTTAATCAACGACTGCTCCACGCGGAAAATGCGCATTGCCGGCCCCTGACGCGGCGACGGCGTCTCTCCGCTGACCAACCCCTGCAGCACGCGATTGATGGCGGCAAACTGCGTCAGATCGTTCTGGCCGAAAGGACGCGCCTTGCCTAACTCCAGCGTACAGCTGGCTGCTGCCAGATGCTCGCTGGTAAAGTGGCTGAAGGTGCCGCCCGGCGCCCGGTGCACCACCAGCGCGTCCAGCTCCGCCGCATCCAGCAGCGTCAGCAGCTGCGGATGATAGCTGCGCGTCTGGAACGGCAAAATGCCAAAGCGCGGCAGGCGCGACTCACGGATGGCGGTATGCAGATCGTAATGGAAGCGCTCGGCCGTTTCATGCTGGAAAAAATGGCTGACCACCTGCTCCAGCTGCTGCGCACGCGCCGTTTCACCGCTGGCCGGAAAATCGCGGTAGCGCCCGCCAAACATGCGGTTCATATCGGCATGCAGATAGCGCCGGCCGGCGCGCATCGCTGCCGGATTACCCAGCACCACCAGCAAGCGCACCGCCAAGCGTCGCTCGCCGTGCAATACGTCGCTGACCAGCTGGTTAAGCAGCTCGATCGGCGCGGTTTCATTGCCATGGATACCGGCGGAAAGCAGCACCGCCTGTTGGTAGCCCTGCTGCGGACAGATCTCCAGCAGCCCTTCCCCCAGCCAGCGCCAGCTCAGCGCCGCCGTTTCTCCCTGCTGCTTCGCAGGCACTTCACCCGCCAAGGTCACGGCCAATAGATCAAGCATGTCTCCCCCATCGGTTCAAATTGCGTTATCAGGCTCACTGCTGGAACGGATAAATCGATCCCAGCCCCATGATGGCGGTCAGCGCGTCCAGCGCTTCCCGTCCTTCACGCAGCAGCTGCGGATCGGCCAAATCGGCGGCCGTCAGACGGTCGCGGTAATAGCGATCGACCCAGTCATTCAGCGTGGCAAACAGTTGGTCGTTCATCATCACCCGCGGATTTACGGCGCGCAGCTCCGTCTCATTCAGCGCCACCCGCAGCCGCAGACAGGCCGGGCCGCCGCCGTTGCGCATACTCTCGCGCAGCGCAAACACCTGGATCTGGTCGACCGGCCCTCCGTCGCTCACCATCTCATTCAGGTAGGCCCAGACGCCGGCATGCTCGCGCGACTCCTCCGGCACCACAATCATCATCTTGCCGTCGGGTTTGGTCAGCAGCTGGCTGTTGAACAGGTAGGTTGCCACCGCATCCGCCACCGAAACCCGCGCCGTCGGCACTTCAATCGTCACCAGTTCGCTGTCGATAGCCGCCATCTTGCGGCGCAGTTCATCCAGCGCCTGCTGTTGATGTAAAAATGCCTGCTGATGATGGAACAGCAGCTGCTGATTGCTGACCGCAATCACGTCGTTATGAAACACCCCCTGATCGATCACCGCCGGGTTCTGCTGAATAAACACCGTATGCCGTTCGTCCAACTGGTGCAGACGGGCGATCGCCTCGCTGGCCTCACGCGTCTGGCGTGCGGGGTAGCGCTCTGGTGCGTACTCGCCGCCAAACGCCTGCCGCCCGTACACAAACACCTGCACCCCGCGCCGCTGGTAGTCGCCCCCAGACGATTATGGTTGGCCGCACCCTCATCGCCGAACAGCGCCACCTGCGGCAGCGGATCGTGATGAACAAAATGGCGCGTATCGCTGAAGATGGCCCGCAGCGCGGCGGCGGTGGTGTCTGCCTCAATCGCCCGGTGAAATTTATTATTCAGGTTGGCGGGGGTGAAATGCACTTTGCCGTCGGCGCTGTCGGCCGATGGCGACACGGTCGCCGCATTGGCGGTCCACATCGACGACGCCGATCCTACCGCCGACAGCAGGCGCGGCGCGTGACGTTGCGCCTGCGCCAGCACCGCCTCATCGCTGCCGCTGAATCCCAGACGCCGCAGCGTCGGCAGATGCGGACGCTCCTGCGGCGGCAGCACGCCCTGCTGGAAGCCAAGATCGGCCAGCGCCTTCATTTTCAGCAGCCCCTGTTTAGCCGCCAGCTTGGGGTTGGAAACGCTGTTCTGATGCTGCGTAGACGCTTCATTGCCGAACGACAATCCCGCATAGTGGTGGCTCAGCCCCACCAGACCGTCGAAATTGACCTCATATCCCGCCATTGCGCTCTCCCGGGACCGATCGCCGACCGGCCCCTCTGCGATTAATTAAAGGACACGCCAGGGGACAAACTGGCCGGCAGCTGCAGCGTTTCGCTTTCCAGCGACGCCATCGGCCAGGCGCAGTAGTCCGCCGCATAGTAGGCGCTGGGACGATGGTTGCCCGATGCGCCGACGCCGCCGAACGGCGCCGCGCTGGATGCGCCGGTCAACGGTTTGTTCCAGTTGACGATGCCGGCGCGCGCCTCCAGCAGCAGTTGCTCAAACTGGGCGCGCCGCGGCGAGATCAGCCCCACCGACAGGCCATAGCGCGTCTGGTTGGCGATGCGCAGCGCCTGGTCGAAATCGTCGTAGCGGATAATGGTGGTCAACGGCCCGAAATATTCCTCGTCCGGCAGCGCCGCCACCTCGCTGACCTCGATAATCCCCGGGCTGAGCAGCGCGCTGCCGCTTTCCAGCCGCTGCATGGTCAGCAGCGCCCGACCGCCCAGCGACAGCAGGTAATCCTGCGCCGCCAGCATTTTTTCCGCCGCCGGCGACGAGATCACCCCGCCCATAAACGGCTGCGGCTCAGCGTCCCAGCGGCCGATGCGCAGCGTGGCCGCCACCTGCACCAGACGTTCGATAAAAGCGTCGCCCTGCGCGCCGCGCTTGACCAGAATACGCCGTGCGCAGGTGCAGCGCTGGCCGGCGGAGATAAACGCCGACTGAATCGCCAGATTGACCGCCGCATCACAATTATCGATCTCCTCGACGATCAGCGCATTGTTACCGCCCATCTCCAGCGCCAGAATCTTCTCCGGCTGCCCTGCCAGCTGGCGATGCAGCTGATAGCCGGTGCCGGCGCTGCCGGTAAACAGCAGGCCGTCGATCTGCGGGTTGGCCGCCAGCGCTTCACCGGTCTCACGCC
Source organism: Serratia rubidaea (assembly GCA_901472405.1). Taxonomy (GTDB): domain Bacteria; phylum Pseudomonadota; class Gammaproteobacteria; order Enterobacterales; family Enterobacteriaceae; genus Serratia_B; species Serratia_B rubidaea. Next base: position 2,884,334 of record LR590463.1, read on the forward strand.
CGCCCTGCACCAGGTTGATCACCCCGTCCGGCAGCCCGGCCTGCTGCCACAGCCGCAGCGTCACCTCCGCCGTTAGCGGCGTCAGCTCGCTGGGTTTGAACACCACGCTGTTGCCCGCCAGCAGCGCCGGCACAATATGGCCGTTCGGCAGGTGCCCCGGGAAATTGTAAGGGCCGAACACCGCCAGCACGCCGTGCGGACGGTGGCGCAGCGTCGCCGCGCCGTCGGCCATTTCGCTGCGGCTCTCGCCGCTGCGGGCCTGATAGGCCTGCAGGGAAATGGCGACCTTGCCGATCATCGCCTGCACTTCGGTCAGCGTTTCCCAGCGCGGTTTACCGGTTTCACGGCTGATGGTTTCCGCCAGCTGCGCTTTATGCTCTTCCAGCAGCGCGGCAAAGCGCTTCACCAGCTGCTCTCGCTCGGCAAACGGCGTGCGCGCCCAGGCGGGAAACGCGCTGCGCGCCGCTTCGCATGCGGCCTCCACGTCGCCGGCATCGGCGGCCTCGGCTTGCCACAGCATTTGATTGTCGACCGGATCGGTTTTACTGAACGTCGCGCCGTGCCCCGCGCGCCAGACGCCATTAATTAACAGTGCCGCATGTGACATTAAACTCTCTCCTGTGTAAAAAGGGCCACCACGCGCACCGGGCTGCCCTGCTCCACGCCAAGCGCCGCGGCGGTGGCGGCGCTCATATGCAGACGGTCGTCGTACACATCTGCCGCCATCAGCAGCGCGCGGTAGTGTTGATAGTTTTCGTTGGCCACCAGCAGCAGTGGCGCATCGTCGCGCATCGGCGTCTCATCCAGCACCACTTTCACCAGCCGGCTGTGTTTCACCGCGCGGATCTCGTCGATTTCCGCCTCCAGCGTCGGGCCGCCGTCGAAAATATCGACATAGCCCTGATAGCGCAGGCCTTCGGCCTCCAGCAGGCGGCGCGCCGGCACGGTGTGCGGATGAACTTCACCAATCACCTGCTGCGCATCCTGCGACAGGAAGTCGACGTACAGCGGGTGCTTCGGCATCAGTTCGGCGATAAACGCTTTCTGACCGGTGCCGCTCAGGTAGTCCGCCTCGGCGAACTCAATAGAAAAGAAGTGGTTGCCGACGTTTTCCCAAAATGGCGAACGGCCGTTTTCATCGGAGAAACCGCGCATTTCGGCAATCAGCTTGCGCGCGAAGCGCTCACGGAAGGCGGCGATAAACAAGAAGCGCACTTTAGATAATAATTTGCCGTTCTCGCCGTGACGATAATCCGGGTCAAGGAACAGCGTACAGAGTTCGGAGTGGCCGGTGTGGTCGTTGCTGAGAAACAGCGTCGGCACCGTTTTGTAAACGCCCAGCGGCTTGGAAGCATGCACCTGCGAGCCGACCCGGAAACTGTACCACGGCTCGGTCAGGCCGACCGCCACCTCTATGGCGCTGACGCCCACCACCTGCTGGCGCTCGCTGTCTTCCAGCACAAACAGATAGCACTGTTCACCGGGGGGAAGTTCGCCCTGCCAGGTTTTTAACGCCCGCTCAATGCGTGCCGACAAGGTGTCTTCATTTTGCGGCAAAGAAGTGAGGCCAATACCGGATTTACCGGCCAGCGTCAGCAGATCTGACAAATCACGACGCTCAATGGGGCGAATAATCATCATAATGCGAACCTCTAAGTCATTCGGCGGCGCCGCTGCCGACGCCGCCGAGAAATTAGCTGCAAATACGTGCTACCGCTCGCGCAAAGCGCGCCAGTCCTTCGCGTACGTCCGCTTCCGGGATCACCAGCGACGGTGTGAAACGCACCACGTTCGGCCCGGCGATCAGCGCGATCACCCCCTCTTCATTGGCATACTGGGTAATTTGCTTGGCTTTGCCGGCATAGTCCGGCTTCAGCACGCAGCCAATCAGCAGACCGCCGCCGCGGATCTCAGCGAAAATCGGGTACTGCTGATTAATCTTATTCAGCTCTTCGATAAACCACAGGTGGCGCTGTTTCACCCCGCTCAGCACTTCCGGCGTATTGATCTGCGAGAACACCGCGCCGGCGACCGCCGTCGCCAGCGGGTTGCCGCCGTAAGTGGTGCCGTGCGTACCGACGCCCAGAGTTTTCGCCAGCGCGTCAGTGGTCAGCATCGCGCCAATCGGGAAGCCGCCGCCCAGCGCTTTGGCGGTGGTCAGCACGTCCGGCACCACGCCGTACTGCATGTAAGCGTACAGATCGCCGGTGCGGCCCATACCGGTTTGCACCTCATCAAAAATCAGCAGCGCGTTGTGACGATCGCACAGCTCGCGCAGCCCCTGCAGGAATTCGCCGTCGGCCGGCAGTACGCCGCCCTCGCCCTGAATCGGCTCGACAATCACTGCGCAGGTGCGGTCGTTAATCACTTCCGCCGCCGCAGCCAGATCGTTATACGCCGTATGGGTAATGCCGCCTGGCAGCGGCGCAAAGTCCTGGGAATACTTCGGCTGGCCGCCGGCGGAAACGGTAAACAGCGTACGGCCGTGGAACGCATTGTTGAACGCCACGATCTGGTTCTTCTCGGCGCCGAAGTTATCCAGCGCATATTTACGCGCCAGTTTCAGCGCCGCTTCGTTGGCCTCCGCGCCGGAGTTACAGAAAAAGACCTTGTCGGCGAAGGTGGCGTCAATCAGCATCTTCGCCAGACGCAGCACCGGCTCGTTGGTATAGCCGTTGCCCAGATGCCACAGTTTGCCGGCCTGCTCCACCAGCGCGGCCTTCACCACCGGATGCGCATGGCCCAACGCATTCACCGCAATGCCGCCGGCAAAGTCGATATACTCTTTACCCTGCTGGTCCCAGACGCGGGAGCCTTCACCGCGCACCAGGATAAAATCGGCGGGCGCATAAACCGGGATCATCCAGTCATCGAAAGACTGGCGGGTAACTGCGATTGGCTGTTCCATAGTGACCTCATGACGTAAGCGAAAAACAGAGTTTTGAGCCGAAAGGCCGTTTCTGTACGGTAAAGCGTTACAACAAGATAAAAAATCGCGCGGAATCTGGTGGCGCCTGACGATGATAATGCTCTTCTTCAGCGGCGTTTTAGACACAAATCTGTTACATAAAGGCGATTTTTTACTATATCTGTCGCGTAGCTCGGCCGACAACGGGCCATTAATGTTAACGGACAGTTAAAATACATGCCGTTTGATAAAGAGTGTAGAGCAGTTATTGTGCCAACAGCGGATTTGGGAGGCATTTCTCATTTTTTTTCGTTAAAACAACGGCTTATAATGCATACATATGCATATTTTATGCATTTATACTGCATAAATGTAAAAATGCAGCCTGAAAACGCCACGGGCAACGAAATACTATTCATTCGCAAAAAGTTTTGTTTTTTTCTGATCGCGCTCGCAAAAAATAAGCGGCCTGACTGACGTCGGCCGCCCAACCGTGCGCCATAACGGTGCACATGCCCTATTTTGCCCCAGCGAAACGGGAGAAAAGACTAGGATTGCGGCGTCAGCTGGCGGATCAGCTCACCGAGGGTGCAGACTGCCGCCTCCAGCCGTTCGCTCCACTCAAACGAGGCGTTAAGACGGAAACAGTGGTTGAAATGGTCGCCGGTGGTAAACATGCGCCCGGGAGCAATACTGATGCCCTGCGCCAGCGCGCGCTGATACAGCGCCATCGCCGACAGGCCCGGAGGCAGCTCCAGCCATAGAAAATAGCCGCCGTCCGGCTGGCTGACGCTGACGGTCGGGGGAAAGTAATGCGCAATCGCCTGACGCATCGCGCTCTGCCGCTGCGCCAGCTGGCGGCGTAAACGCCGCAGATGGGTATCGTAACCGCCGTGCAGCAGGTAATCGGCAATCGCCATCTGCATCGGTACGCTGGCGGATACGGTGCTCATCAGCTGCAAACGCTGGATCTGCGCGGCATGCCGGCCCGCCGCCACCCAGCCCACGCGAAAGCCCGGCGCCAAACATTTGGAAAAGGACGAGCAGTGCAGCACCAGGCCGTCCGTGTCCAGCGCCTTGGCCGGCAGCGGCCGCTCGGCGCCGAAATAGAGTTCGCCGTAAACATCATCTTCAATCAACGCAATCTGCCTTTCCCGCAGCAACGCCACCAACCGCTGCTTATTGGCCTCCGGCATGCTGGCGCCCTGCGGGTTCTGGAAATGCGTCATCAGCCAGCAGGCCTTGATCGGGTACTGCGTCAGCGCCTGTTCCAGCGGCTCCAGCTCCATCCCGTGCTGCGGGTGGGTGGGGATGGCCACCGCTTTCAGCCGCAGCCGTTCCAGCGCCTGCAGCGCGCCGTAAAAAGCCGGTGACTCAATGGCCACATAGTCGCCGGGCTGCGTGACCGCCTGCAGGCTGAGGCTAAGCGACTCCATCGCCCCGGCGGTAATGACGATTTCATCCGGCGCCACCTGCATGCCGCTTAACGCATAGCGCTGCGCGATGTTGCGCCGCAGCGCGTCATTGCCCGGCGGCAGGTTAACCAGCGAGCTGTGCGGGGTAAACTTGCGCGCCACGCTGCTGAGCGCCCGCGCCAGCTTCGGCTGGGTAAACAGCGTCGCGTCCGGAAACGCCGAGCCGAACGGCACAATCTGCGGATCCTTGCAGGCCTGCAGCACGTCAAAAATAAAGGCGTTGATATCCACCTGCTCGCTCAGCAGCAGCTTTTCACCGTGCGTCGCCTGCGGCAGCGGCTGCGGCCGGGCGGCCACGTAATAGCCGGACTGTGGCCGCGCCACGATCCACCCCTGGCTCTCCAGCAGTTGATATGACTGCACCACCGTCATCAGGCTGAGTCCGGCGCGCCGGCCGCTCTCCCGCAGCGAGGGCAATTTATCGCCGGCGCGCCACACCCGGTTCTGGATCTGCTCACGGATTTGCTGCGCCAATTGTTCATATCGTGTCATAAATAGGCCAAAACAAACTGTTATAGGTAAAAGTAAAATAACTGTCACTATTATAGTCACTGTACTCCGTGTTTAACTGACCGCCAAGTTTTCTCTGCTCTCCTGCCGCGCTTCACGGACGATTTCCCCGCCGCCAGACGGCCGTCTCCGCGCACTTTTCGCCGGGAGGTCATTGAAAAAAATACGTCTATACTGAAGAGGTCACATTATGTACAACCCTAGGGGGCGCTATGCTGGGTCTTGATGCACTGGAGCTTGCCAGAATACAGTTCGCCTTCACCGTATCCTTCCATATCTTATTTCCTGCAATCACAATCGGGCTCGCCAGCTATCTGGCGGTGCTGGAAGGTTTATGGCTGAAGACACAGGATGACACCTATCGGCAGCTCTACCATTTCTGGTCGAAAATCTTTGCCGTCAACTTTGGCATGGGAGTGGTTTCCGGCCTGGTGATGGCCTATCAGTTCGGCACCAACTGGAGCTTTTTCTCCGAATTTGCCGGCAATATCACCGGACCGCTGCTGACCTATGAAGTGCTGACCGCCTTCTTCCTGGAGGCCGGCTTTCTGGGGGTGATGCTGTTCGGCTGGAACCGCGTCGGCCCCGGCCTGCACTTCTTCGCCACCTGTATGGTGGCGCTGGGCACGCTGATTTCCACTTTCTGGATCCTGGCGTCGAACAGTTGGATGCAGACCCCGCAGGGTCATGAAATCATCAACGGCCAGGTGGTGCCGGTAGAGTGGCTGAAGGTGATTTTTAACCCGTCGTTCCCTTACCGGCTGCTGCATATGTCCACCGCGGCCTTCCTGGCCTCCGCCTTCTTCGTCGGCGCCTCCGCCGCCTGGCACCTGCTGCGCGGCCGCGATACGCCGGCGATGCGCACCATGCTGTCGATGGCGATGTGGATGGCGCTGATCGTCGCCCCGATTCAGGCATTTATCGGCGATGCCCACGGTCTGAATACCCTCAAACATCAGCCGGCCAAAATCGCCGCGATTGAGGGACACTGGGAAAACGTCGCCGGTGAGGCCACGCCGTTGATCCTGTTCGGCTGGCCGGATATGGAGCGAGAAGAGACGCGCTTTAGTCTGGAGGTGCCCTATCTCGGCAGCCTGATCCTCACCCATAGCCTGACGGAGCAGATCCCGGCGCTGAAGTCCTTCCCGCCGGAAGACCGCCCCAATTCCACCATCGTATTCTGGAGCTTCCGCGTGATGGTCGCCATGGGCCTGCTGATGATTCTGGCCGGCGTCTGGAGCCTGTGGCTGCGCTGGCGCGGCGGCCTGTATCACTCCAAACCCTTCCTCTACTTCGTGCTGTGGATGGGGCCGTCGGGGTTAATCGCCCTGCTGGCGGGCTGGTTCACCACCGAGATCGGCCGTCAGCCGTGGGTGGTCTATGGCCTGCTGCGCACCAAAGACGCGGTTTCCGCCCACGGTGAACTGCATATGAGCATCAGCCTGCTGGCGTTTATCGTGGTGTACTGCTCGGTGTTCGGCGTCGGTTACGCCTATATGATGCGGCTGATCCGCAAAGGGCCGCAGCCGCATGAAGGCCAGCAGCCGGACGACACCGAAGGCCGGCCGGCACGTCCGCTGTCCGCGGTCAAAGAGCATCTGGACGACAGGAGTTGAACATGGGTATCGATCTTCCGCTTATCTGGTTTTTGATTATCGTGTTCAGCACCATGATGTACGTGGTGATGGACGGTTTCGATCTGGGCATCGGCATCCTGTTTCCGTGGGTCAAGGACAGCGGCGACCGCGACGTGATGATGAACACCGTCGCGCCGGTCTGGGACGGCAACGAAACCTGGCTGGTGCTGGGGGGCGCCGGGCTGTTCGGCGCCTTCCCGCTGGCGTATTCGGTGATCCTCGACGCGCTGGCCATTCCGCTGACGCTGATGCTGATCGGCCTGATTTTCCGCGGCGTGGCGTTTGAGTTCCGCTTCAAGGCCACCGCCGACAAGCGCCATATCTGGGATAAAGCCTTTATCGGCGGCTCGCTGCTCGCCACGTTCTGTCAGGGCATCGTGGTCGGCGCCATTCTGAACGGTTTCCCGGTGGAGAACCGCGCCTATGCCGGCGGCCCGCTCGACTGGCTGACGCCGTTCGCGCTGTTCTGCGGCCTGGGGCTGGTGGTCGCCTACGCCCTGCTCGGCTGCACCTGGCTGGTGATGAGAACCGCCGGCGAACTGCAGGCGCGCATGTACCGTCTGGCGACGCCGCTGCTGGTGATTCTGCTGGTGATTCTGGCGCTGGTCAGCATCTGGACGCCGATGGCGCACCCGGAAATCGCCGACCGCTGGTTCAGCCTGCCGAACCTGTTCTGGCTGCTGCCGGTGCCGGTTCTGGTGCTGCTGAGCGCCTGGGGCATCTGGCGCGGGGTGCATAACGACGCGCACTACTCGCCGTTTCTGCTGACGCTGCTGCTGGTGTTCCTCGGCCTGAGCGGGCTGGGCATCAGCATCTGGCCGCTGCTGATCCCGCCGTCCATCAGCCTGTGGGAAGCGGCGTCGCCGATGCAGAGCCAGGGCTTTATGCTGGTGGGCGCGCTGTTCATCATCCCGATTATTCTGGTCTACACCTTCTGGAGCTACTACGTGTTCCGCGGCAAGGTGAGCCATGAACAGGGCTACCACTGATGAAGGAGGCGACGATGAAACAGAAAGACGCCGCCCCTTGGTGGAAACGCGTCGGCTGGCTGGTGATTATCTGGAGCGCCAGCGTACTGGGGCTGTTTGTGGTGGCGACGATCTTCCGCATGCTGATGACCGCGGCGGGGATGAAATCGCACTGAAGGTCAACTGACCGCCTGCGCCGCCCGCCTTACCGGCCGGCGGCGCCGTTCGGAAAATAAAACGACACCACCAGCGTCACCAGCGGCAGCGCGCCGATTTTCAGCAGTTCAAACACCTGCCGCAGCGGCTGATTGTCACCCCAGTAGGCGTGGGCGGCAAAGACGCCGACGCTAATCACAAACAGACCGCTCAGCACCTGTCTGGCCAGACGCAAACGCTCCATTTCGTCAAACGTCGCCGTCGCGTCGAGGTACAGCGCGCCGACGTCCACCAGCTTCTCCCGCCGTGGAGCCCCCATTAAAACAACCCCTGCACCTTGCCGATCACCTCCAGTTCGCCGCCTTCGGTGTCGCGCACCACGGCAAGCGTGGTGCCGTCCTGTCTTATCCAGTGGTGATCGGCCAGCGCCAGTAATGAAAAGGCTTTCACAATCACCTCCGTTTTGGCTAATCCATGGCGGGCGGCCATAGCGTTTAAACTGTCGTCAATTTCATTGGATACCAGTAAGGGCAAGCGACGCATGTTCCACCTCCTGTGGCCTGAGTTAAGGTGGAGAGACTGTAGCGCCATTGGCGTTACTGTTCAATTAGTGAACTGCGTAACGCGTCGCAGATGCGGCAGGTTTTCCGCGGAAAATCATCGGGAGGCGACGAGGAAGGAACTGTAAATCCGCGCCGGCGAACCATCAGCCGGCGCGGAGAGCAGGATTAACGACGGTTACGCACCAGCTGATAGCGGCGGGTCAGGTACTCCACCGGCGCGCTCCAGATATGCACCAGGCGGCAGAACGGGAACAGCACGAACAGCGTCATCCCCAGCACCATATGCAGCCTGAAAATCAGCGCCACGCCGTCAAGATGCTGTGACGCGCCGCCCTGGAAGGTGACCACCGCCTGCGCCCAGCCCACCAGCTTCATCATTTCGCTGCCGTCCATATGCTGGGCGGAGAACGGAATGGTCAGCAGGCCCAGACACACCTGCACCACCAACAGCGTCAGGATCAGGATATCGGCAACGCTGCTGGTCGCCCGCACCCGCGGATTGGTCAGACGACGTTTGAGCAGCAGCGCCCCGCCCGCCAACGTCATCAGCCCGCAGATACCGCCGGCGATCATCGCCAGCTTCTGCTTCACGTCGATCGGTAAAAACGCCTGATACATCCAGTGCGGCGTCAGCATGCCGAACAGGTGACCAAAGAAGATCCCCAGAATGCCGATATGGAACAGGTTGGAAGCCAGCCGCATGCCCTTTTTATCCAGCATCTGGCTGGAGCCGGCGCGCCAGCTGTACTGGCCGTAATCGTAACGCAGCCAGCTGCCGACCAGAAAAATCGTCCCCGCCAGATACGGATAGATATCGAAGAAAAACTGATTCAGAAATTGCATGATTAGCGTCCTTTGGTTCCGGTTAACGCATCCGACAGGTCCAGGTACTGCGGCGCCACCGCGCCGGCAAAACGCCGCTGATGCGCGGTCTGCTGCGCGGAGGCGCAGCCCTGCGGTTCACCGAGAAACTTAATCTGTTCCTCTTCCCATACCGCATCCAGCGCCTGCGGCGTATCGTCGCGCGCCTCTGCGGCCACCTGCTGCTTCAGCGCCTGCGCCTGAATATCGCTGCCGGACAGCGCCAGCAAGATGTCAAACAGCACGCCGTATGCGCAGCCGCGCTGGTGTAAGCGCGCCCCCAGCAGCGCCAGGATCGGCGCGATGTCCTGCAGCCCTTCGCACGCCGCTTCATCGCTGCGGCTGGCGAGATACTCCAGATACAGCGGCAGGAAGTCCGGCAGCTCGCGGCTGTCAATCTGCAGCCCGTCGGCGCGGTATTGCGCCATCAGGTCGACCATCGCCTGCCCGCGATCGCGCGATTCGCCATGCACATGTTCAAACAGCAGCAGCGAAGTGGCGCGTCCGCGGTCAAACCGTTCGCAGTAATCGGCCTGCGCGTCCAGCAGCGGGCGGGCGCACAGATCGCGGATAAACTGCATCAGCAACGCGCTGTAGTGCAGATCCAGCTCGCAGGCCGGCTCCAGCGCCGCCAGCAGCTCATCCTGATGCTCCCACAGCGCCTGGTCCGGGTAGTCCAACAGGCGGGCGATAATCCGTAACGTCATCATGAGGCATCCTCCTGACGCGCGGTTTTCTGCGTCACGTCAATCGCGTCGATGCGGCGGCTGTTGAACAGGTTGAACTTGCCGTCGCTGCCGTGGCAGCCGTCGCCAAAACTGAAACCGCAGCCCTTACTTTCCGGGAACGCCTCGCGCGCCAGCTCACGGTGGCTGGACGGCACCACAAAGCGGTCCTCGTAGTTGGCGATTGCCAGATAGCGGTACATCTCCTGCGCCTGCGCCTCGCTCAGGCCGACCTCTTCCAGCGCGCGGGTGTCCGTCACGCCGTCCACGCTTTCGGCGCGCTTGTAGTGGCGCATCGCCAGCATGCGTTTCAGCGCCAACAGCACCGGCGCGGTATCGCCGGCGGTCAGCAGGTTCGCCAGGTACTGCACCGGGATGCGCAGGCTGTCGACGTCCGGCAGCACGCCGTTGTGCGCCAGCTCGCCGGCATCCGCCGCCGACTGAATCGGCGACAGCGGCGGCACGTACCACACCATCGGCAAGGTGCGGTATTCCGGGTGCAGCGGCAGCGCCAGCTTCCAGTCCATCGCCATTTTGTACACCGGCGACTGCTGCGCGGCGTCGATCACGCTCTGCGGCACGCCGTCCGCCAGCGCCTGGGCAATCACCGCCGGATCGTGCGGATCCAGGAAGATGTCCAGCTGGCTCTGATACAGATCCTGCGCGTTTTCCGTCGACGCCGCCTGTTCGATGCGGTCGGCGTCATACAGCAGCACGCCGAGGTAGCGAATACGTCCGACGCAGGTTTCCGAGCAGACGGTCGGCTGGCCGGCCTCGATGCGCGGATAGCAGAAAATGCACTTCTCCGATTTGCCGCTCTTCCAGTTAAAGTAGATTTTCTTGTACGGGCAGCCGGTCAGGCACATGCGCCAGCCGCGGCACTTGTCCTGGTCGATCAGCACAATGCCGTCTTCGCCGCGTTTGTAAATGGCGCCGCTCGGACAGGTCGCCACGCACGCCGGGTTCAGGCAGTGCTCGCACAGGCGCGGCAGATACATCATGAAGGTGTTCTCAAACTGGCCGTACATCGCCTTTTGCATATTGGCGAAGTTCTGATCCTGCGAACGCTTTGCAAACTCGCCGCCGAGGATCTCTTCCCAGTTCGGGCCGTTTTCGATTTTCTTCATACGTTGGCCGGTAATCAGCGAGCGCGGCCGGGCGATCGGCTGCTGTTTGCCCTGCGGCGCGGTATGCAGATGCTGATAGTCGTAATCAAACGGTTCGTAGTAATCATCCAGCGCCGGCACGTGCGGGTTGGCGAAGATTTTCGACAGCACGCCGACGCGGTTGCCCATGCGCGGCTCCGGCTTACCGTTGATTTTGCGGATCCAGCCGCCCTGCCATTTCTCCTGATCTTCCCAGGCGTGCGGATAGCCGACGCCCGGTTTGCTTTCCACGTTGTTGAACCAGGCGTACTCCACGCCTTCGCGGCTGGTCCAGACGTTCTTACAGGTGACCGAACAGGTATGGCAACCGATGCATTTGTCCAGATTCAGCACCATGCCGACTTGCGAACGAATTTTCATTTGGCTTTCTCCTGCTGGCTGCCCTGGGTGTCGTCGTTACCTTCGCCGTCCAACCAGTCGATACGGTTCATTTTGCGCACCACCACAAACTCATCGCGGTTGGAGCCGACGGTGCCGTAATAGTTGAAGCCATAGCTCAGCTGCGCATAGCCGCCGATCATGTGCGTCGGTTTCGGGCAGACGCGGGTGACCGAGTTATGGATGCCGCCGCGCTGGCTGGTGATTTCCGAGCCGGAATATTCACGATGCGCTCCTGGGCGTGGTACATCATGGTCATGCCGGCCGGAATGCGCTGGCTGACCACCGCGCGGGCGGTCAGCGCGCCGTTGGCGTTGAACGCCTCAATCCAGTCGTTATCGGCAATGCCCAGCTCGGTGGCGTCCTCTTCGCTCATCCAGACGATCGGCCCGCCGCGCGACAGCGTCAGCATCAGCAGGTTGTCGCTGTAGGTCGAGTGGATGCCCCATTTCTGGTGCGGCGTCAGGAAGTTGAGCGCCTTCTCCCGGTTGCCGTTCGGCTGTCGGTTCAGCAGCGGCTGCGCGGCACGGGTATCGATCGGCGGACGGTACACCAGCAGGCTCTCGCCAAAGGCGCGCATCCACTCGTGATCCTGATACAGCTGCTGGCGGCCGCTGAGGGTGCGCCACGGGATCAGCTCATGTACGTTGGTGTAGCAGGCGTTGTAGGACACGTGCTCATCTTCCAGGCCGGACCAGGTCGGGCTGGAGATGATCTTGCGCGGCTGGGCCTGAATATCGCGGAAGCGGATTTTTTCATCTTCCTTGTTCAACGCCAGATGGGTGTGATCGCGGCCGGTGACGTTGCTGAGCGCCTGCCAGGCTTTTACCGCCACCTGGCCGTTGGTTTCCGGCGCCAGCGACAAAATCACTTCCGCCGCGTCGATCGCGCTGTCGATCTTCGGCCGGCCGGCGGCCGGGCCGTCGGCCTTGACGTAGTTCAGCTGTTTGAGGAAATCGACCTCATTCTGGGTGTTCCAGCTGATGCCCTTACCGCCGTTGCCCAGCTTATCCAGCAGCGGCCCCAGCGAGGTAAAGCGCTCATAGGTGGCCGGGTAGTCGCGCTCGACGAGCATAATATGCGGCGCGGTTTTCCCCGGGATCAGATCGCATTCGCCCTTTTTCCAGTCCTGCACGCCCAGCGGCTGCGCCAGCTCAGCGGCGGAGTCATGCTGGATCGGCAGCGTCACTTACGTCGGTTTCCTGGCCCAGATGGCCGACGCACACCTCGGAAAAAGGCCTTGGCGATGCCCTTGTAAATTTCCCAGTCGCTTTTCGACTCCCAGGCCGGATCGGACCGCCGCCGACAGCGGATGAATAAACGGATGCATATCCGAAGTATTCATATCGTCCTTCTCATACCAGGTGGCGGTCGGCAGTACGATATCGGAATAGAGACAGGTGCTGGACATGCGGAAATCGAGCGTCACCACTAGATCCAGCTTGCCTTCGCCGCCACGATCCTGCCACTCCACTTCCTGCGGTTTAACGCCGCCCTGCTGCCCCAGATCGCTCCCCTGAATGCCGTTTTCCGTTCCCAGCAGGTACTTGAGCAGATACTCATGGCCTTTGCCGGAGGAGCCCAGCAGGTTGGAGCGCCAGACGAACAGGTTGCGCGGGAAGTTCTGCGGATTGTCCGGCTGTTCCGCGGCAAAGCGCAGCGCCCCCTGTTTCAGGCTGTCCACGGTGTAATCCAGCGGCGACTGCCCGGCCGCGGCCGCCTGTGCGGCGATATGCAGCGGGTTGGTATTGAGCTGCGGTGCGGACGGCAGCCAGCCCATACGTTCAGCACGCACGTTAAGGTCGATCAGGCTGCCGCTGAAGCGGGATTTTTCCGCCAGCGGCGACAGCAGCTCCTCGGTACCGACGGTTTCATAACGCCACTGGCTGGAGTGGTTGTAGAAGAATGAGGTGCCGTTCATCTGGCGCGGCGGGCGCTGCCAGTCAAGGCCGAACGCCAGCGGCTGCCAGCCGGTTTGCGGACGCAGCTTTTCCTGGCCGACGTAGTGCGCCCAGCCGCCGCCGCTCTGGCCGACGCAGCCGCAGAAGATCAGCATATTGATCAGGCCGCGGTAGTTCATATCCATGTGGTACCAGTGGTTCATCCCGGCGCCGACGATAATCATGGAACGGCCGTGGGTTTTCTCGGCGTTGTCGGCAAATTCGCGCGCAATACGGATGATATGCTGGCGGGAAACGCCGGTAATCTGCTCCGCCCAGGCCGGCGAATAGGCCTTGACGTCGTCGTAGTCGACGGCGCAGTTGGCGTCGTCCAGCCCGCGATCGAGGCCGTAGTTGGCCAACGTCAGATCGTAAACGCTGGCCACCAGCGCTTCGCTGCCGTCCGCCAGCTGCAGCCGCTTAACCGGCAGCTGATGGCGCAACACCTGCTCCAGCGCTACGCTGCTGAAGTGTTCGCTTTCCGCGCCGCCGAAATACGGGAAGCCGACCTCGGCCACCTCATCGTGCGAACCCAGCAGACTCAGCTGCAGCTCAACCTCCTGCTGCCCCTGGCCGGCGCGCTGCTCCAGGTTCCATTTGCCCTGCTCACCCCAGCGGAAGCCAATCGAGCCCTGCGGCGCCACCAGTTGGCCGCTTTTCTCATCCAGCGCAACGGTTTTCCATTCCGGATTGTTGTCCTGCCCCAGCGCGTCCACCAGATCGCTGGCGCGCAGCATCCGGCCGGCGGCGTAATAGCCCTCGGCGCGCGGCTCCAGCAGCACCAGCATCGGCATATCGGTATAGCGGCGCACGTAATCGCGGAAGTAGCCGACCTGACGATCCAGATGGAACTCCTTCAACATCACATGGCCCATCGCCAGCGCCATCGCGCTGTCGGTGCCCTGCTTCGGATTCAGCCACTGGTCGCAGAGTTTGGCCACTTCGGCGTAGTCCGGCGTCACCGCCACGGTTTTGGTGCCCTTGTAGCGCACCTCGGTAAAGAAGTGGGCGTCCGGCGTGCGGGTCTGCGGTACGTTGGAGCCCCAGGCGATAATGTAGGAGGAGTTGTACCAGTCGGCGGATTCCGGCACGTCGGTCTGCTCGCCCCAGGTCATCGGCGACGCCGGCGGCAGGTCGCAATACCAGTCGTAGAAGCTCAGGCAGGTGCCGCCGATCAGCGACAGATAACGCGCGCCGGAGGCGTAAGACACCATCGACATTGCCGGAATCGGCGAGAAGCCGATAATGCGGTCCGGGCCGAAGGTTTTTGCGGTGTAGACGTTGGAGGCGGCGATCAGCTCATTCACCTCCTGCCAGCTGGAACGCACAAAACCGCCGCGCCCGCGGGCGATTTTATAGCTCTTGGCCTTGTCCGGATCGCTGACGATAGCGCCCCAGGCCTCAACCGGATCGCTGTGCTGCGCCTTGGCTTCACGCCACAGCTTCAGCAGGCGTTTACGCATCAGCGGATACTTCAGGCGGTTGGCGCTGTAGAGATACCAGGAGTAGCTGGCGCCGCGCGGGCAGCCGCGCGGTTCATGGTTCGGCAGATCGGGGCGGGTGCGCGGGTAATCGGTTTGCTGGGTTTCCCAGGTCACCAGGCCATTTTTCACGTAGATCTTCCAGCTGCACGAACCGGTGCAGTTAACACCATGGGTCGAACGCACGATTTTGTCGTGCTGCCAACGGCTGCGGTAGCCGTCTTCCCAGTCTCGGTTGCTGTTAAGCGTCTGGCCGTGTTCGCCAGAAAACGGTTCCGCCAGCTGCTTAAAATAGCGGAACCGGTCTAAAAACTTGCTCATCCGGAGTTCTCCTGAAGGCTCTTATCGTTATTTTCCCTTACTGCCCGGCGGCTGCGCCGGCGGTTCGGGTCTAGGGTCGTCGCGACGTAGGTCACTGCTCACTCTGCGGCCAAGGCTACTGATGCAGCGGCGGCGGCAAATTGATTGAAATCAACGCAACGCCATGCGAAAAACGCGCGCATGCACGCCAGTACCCCTTTCGGATAAGCACAGGAAAAGATGTTTGTTGTTGATTTAAAAACAGAAATTAAAATCGCCGGCCCCAATGCACAAAGTGCGCGCTGCTGCCGGCTATTTGGGGGTACCTCTGCGCGACGTTAACGCTGCAACGGCAGGTGGATGGCGCCAAACGGCGGCAACGACATCGTCAGCGTGCGCTCTGTCTGATGATGCCAGCCATCCGGCAGCGTCAGGCGCAGCGTCACCGTGCGCGCCTCGGGATTGGCGGCCAGCAGCAGCGCGCTGTCGCCGCGCACAAAGATCCGCGCCGCCGCGGGGCCTTCGAGCTGTAACGTTACACCGTCACCGGTAAGCAGATAGGGGCTGAAACTGCTGATCTGCCGCGCGACGCGCGCAATGCCGCGCCACTGTGCTGCAAACGCGGCGCGTTCAAAACGTCCGCGCTGCTGCTGATAAAACAGGTCGTTGTAGGAGTAAAACAGCAGCCCGCGCGCGCCGCCGATCAGCGCCAGCCAGGCCTGGGCGCGGACTTCATCTTCCGTCGGCGCCCGCGCCTGACGGCGGCTGTCGTAAGCGGCGTGATCCATAATCTGAATCACCATCCAGGCGCCCTTCACCCCGCGCGCTGCGCGCACGGTCTGCAACGTATCATGCAGGGTGCGGCGCAGATGCGGCTCCGAACCGACCGGATAGGGATCGGTCGCCAAAATATCCGTGCTGTTGTAATAGTCGTCCAGCGCGGCAGTTTTGTTCAGCACCTGAAACGTCGGATGGTGACGGTCAAGCCGCTGCACCTGCTGGTGCCTGGCGGCAATCTGCGGCAAAAACTCCAGCCCCAGCTCATCGTTGATATACCAGGCCAATAAATTAGGCTGATTTTTCAGCCGGTTAATCTGAGTAGCGGCCAGTGCCGCATAGCTGCCGCGCGTCGCCGGCGCAAAACGGCTGCCGGCATACAGATCTTTGATGGCGTAAATCACCTGCAGCCCGTGACGCCGGCTGCGGCGGAAAAAAACCGTCGGCGTCCTTGCCAAGACCATAGCGATAATTGAGCACGCTGTTGAAACCGGCGGCGGCGATGCGCGCCAAATCGTCATCGCCGTCGCGGGTGGAGTATATCCCCAGCGGAAACAGCCGCTCGCCGTGGCGACGGGTAAAGCCCTGCCCGTCAATCGTCACCGCCGGCGTCGGCTGGCCGATATCCAGCGCAATTTCACTGCTGCGCCGCCGTCCGGTCGCCGCCTCGGTCACCTGCTGCCGCAGACGGTATTCCCCCGGCGGGCAGCGGCGGCGGCGTATAGGTCAGCCACTGACGATCGGCGATATAGCGCCGCCGCTTCGTCTGGTCGATCACCTTGCGCTGCCGGTCGAGCAGCACGCTGCTGACCGTCACCCACTGCGGCTGCGGCGTTTCAATCAGCGTGCGGCCGTTTGCCGGATAGAGAGTCGCCTGGGGCGGCAGCGCACAGGCGTAAACGTCGTCAAACCACGCCGTGCCGGTGGTGCCGCGCCGCAGGTATAACCCCAGCGTCACCCGCGCCGCCCGCTGCGGGACGCGGTACCGGCCGAGATTGGTCGCCAGTCGCTGTCGCCGACGATCCCCGCCGGGTAACGGCCCTCCAGAAAGCGCCCCTGCGCATCAAAACTCTGGATATACACGCTGGCGCCGCGATCCTGCGGCGGCCCCTGCAGCCCGCGCCCTTTCAGCCAGGCGCCGAACGCGATCGTCTGGCCGGGCTGCGCCGCGATGGTCTGACTGAAGGTGCGGTAGCGGGCGTCATCCGGATTGTGATAACGCAGACTGGCCGCGCCGCCGTGCGCCACGCTATCCGGCCCGGCGCCTGCGCCGCGCCAGCCCTGCTGCCCCTGTTCAAAACCGGGGTTGTGCAACAGATTCGGCGCGCAATCCTGCGGCGGCATAGCGTGCAGCAGCGCGGCGGCGGCGATCGCCGGCATCAGGCCGCTCACTGGCGTTTCATCGCCGCGTTCAGCAGATAGGCAAAGAACAGATAGCAGGATTTCTGGTATGACAGCCCCAGATACTGGCGGTAAATCTTCCACTGCCAGTCCGCCGCCTGCAGTTTGTTGCCGGACAGGGAGTGGTTGGAAAGCCGGTAAAACGCCAGCGGCTCCGGTACGCAGTACGCCAGACCGTTGTACGCCCGCTCCAGCACCGCCAGCCACATCAGGTAATCTTCGTGGCCGACCGCTTGCTGATACACCTTGCCGGTGCGCCGCTGATTATAGATACCGGTCAGATTGCCGATGCGGTTGCTGCGAAGCATCGCCGCATAGTCGATAATCTCCGCCGCGCCGCGATAGTTCTTCACCTGATGCAGGTCCTGTTCGAAGGTGTAGTAATGCGAACACACCACGTCATAACGGCCGGACTGCAAAATTTCCACCTGGCGCGCCAGCTTATTGCTCAGCCAGACGTCATCACTGTCGCAAAACGCCAGATAGTCACCGCGCGCCATCTCGATACCGATGTTGCGCGTGGCTGCCACGCCCAGATTGCGCGGGTTGCGGACATAGGTCACGCGATCGTGCTTCATCGACGCCACGATCTCCGCCGTCTCATCGCTGGAGGCGTCATCAATCACGTACAGCTGAAAATCATTGAAACTCTGGTTGAGCACGCCCAGAATCGACGCCTTGATGGAGGCCGCCGCGTTATAGGCCGGCATAATGACTGATACTTTTTCCATATATTCCTCACGTGATAATCCGTTGCCACTCAGGGTAAATGCGCGCCGGCGTAAAGCGCTGCGCCTGCTGCCAGGAAGCCTGCGCAAAGCGCTGCCGCAGCGCGTGATCCATAATCAGCGCCATCACCCGCTCGCAAAACTGCGGGCGATCGCCGTCCGGCACCAGGTAACCGTTAACGCCGGACGTTATCAGCTCCGCCGGTCCGGTCGGACAGTCGTAAGCCACCAGCGGCAGGCCGAAGCTCAACGCCTCGATCAGCACCATCGGCAGCCCTTCATAACGCGACGTCATCAGGTACACGCTGGCCTGGCGGTAAATAGCTCGCCACGTCCTGCGTCGCCGGCAGCAAAGTAACCTGATGCTCCAGCCCGGCCTGCGCTATCTGCAGTTGCAGCGCCGGCCGCGCCGGACCGTCGCCGACGATCAACAATTGCCACGACGGCGCCAGCCGGGCGATCTGTCGCCAGGCGTCGATCAGCCGATCAAATCCCTTCTGTTCGGTAAGTCGGCCAATCGCCAGCGCGACATTACGCCGCTGGCTGCCGTCGAGCGGCTGCGATGCAAACGGCGAAACGTTTTCTATCACCAGGCATTTTTCCGGCCGGATCCAGCGGCTTATCCGCGCGCGATCCTGCTGCGTCAGCAAAATCACCCGGTCGGCCAGGGCATATACCAGCAGCTTCAGCCAGCGCATCGGCCATGGATACTGCTGAAAACTGACGTGTTCACTGAGCAGTAGCCGGCCATCGGGGCACAGCAAACGCAGATAGGGCGTCATCACCACCGACAGCCGCCCCATCGAGACGATAATGATGGCGTCGTAACGTTCCCTGCGCAGCGTCCAGGCCAGGCGCCACGGCCAAAACGGCGCGCGGTCGTCCAGCAGGCGCAGCGTCACCGCCGGCGTCAGCGGAAAAAAGGCCGGTTCACCGCCGAGGGAAAACAGCGTTACCTGCGCGCCGCTGTCGTCGGCCAGCGCATTGGCCAATCCGCTGGCGACGCGTTCGGTGCCGCCTTTCCCGGCGATGTTTTCAATCACAATGGCAACATTGCGCGGCGTCATCTCACCTCCAAAAACCGTTACGAACATGGCGCAGCAGGCGGCCACCCAACGGGAACACTCCCAGCCGCGTCAGACAGTCGCCGTACAGCTTGATCAATTTGAATTTACCGCTCAGCGAATGCTGCAGAATGCGTGAGGAGTAATAGTTGAACGCCTGCTGGTTTTCGCTATAAAGGGACGCCAGCAAATGTTTGCAGGCAAAGCCGCTGATATGCCGCTCGCTGGCGTGCAGGAAAGCGTCGATAAACAGATCGCTGGCCTCCAGATTCAACCGCGCGCTCATCCGGCTGGTGCGGCCAACGTCCAGATATACGCCGCCGCCGACATCGTGTGCGACCTGTGCGCCCAAATTGGTGGCATTAACCAGAAATCCCCAGTCCTGATGCTTCGCCAGAAATTCGGGAAACAAAAAGCGCCGGTCGCTTTTTTTACGCATGCTGATGGTGGAAGAGCGGATGTCACCCATCTCCAGGAACAGGAAATCCTCCCCGGCGCTGCCGCTCTGATACTGAAAGGTGTAGTCGCGCACCGACAGACCGCTTACCTCAGCGTAATTGCCGAAAATAATGTCGATGCTGACGTCTTCATGGTGCTTCAGGCGGCGGATAAGATAGTTGGTGGTGAAGTAATCGTCAGCGTCGAGAAAAAACACCACCTCCGCCTCCGCCAGCCGTACCCCCAGATTGCGCGATACCGACGCATTGCTCTTTTGCTTCTTCTCATGCAGCATCACCTGGCTGTGGGCGCTGGCGATTTGCCGCACCTGGGCGATGTCAATCGCCTCCGAGCCGTCGTCCACCAGAATCACCTGATAGTCGAATCCCCGGCAGGCGGCAAAAATGCGGGAGAGCGTCTTCGGTAAAAATCCTGCGCTGTTATAAATTGGCATAACAATTGAGAAATCCATTTCTTACCTCAAGGATAGTGGTAGATCATCGCGTTTATCCGCGGTCATAACGGGCGTAAGGCAACGCCGACGTCATGCCGTACGCTACTCGGTAAAATAGTCGCCCCACTCCTGATCGATGCGCTCAGGCTGCAGACGTGTCATGCCGGCGCCGGGCGTAAACGTCAGTTCGCCGAAATAAACCCGCTCGCCCACCTGATAAAAATCAACCCGCAGATAGGAAAACTGCCGCACGGTCAACCGCGCCAGACGGCAGCATCTCCGCCAGCTGCGAGGGTGCGGCGGCGGGCTGTTCTGCATTGGGCAGGCCAATGCGGATTTCAGTGCGGTTCCAGCGCTCATCGAAGATATCCCCGCGGTGTTCACCGAAGCGGTGGTAATCCACCTGGATAAATATGCGGATCACGCCATCACAGTTGAAGCAGTGAAATTTAAGATCGTTCGGCACCTCGCCGTTTTCCAGCAGCAGCCGCTCAACCATGATGCAGGGGGTAATATCGCGGTAGTGGCGCTCGCGACTTTGCTGATAAAAGTTGGCGCGCATCCAGCGCTGGGACTGGTCATATAACTCGGCATAGCTGACCTGCTCCTTATCAAATACCAGCCGGTTATAACCGCTGCCGTGATTGGCCTTGAGTACAAACTGACGCGGCAGACGGCTAAAAACGTCGTAACTCAGCGCCTCGCCGTGCGCATACAGCTCAATCAGGTACTCTTCTCCCCAAAGCCCGGCAATAAATTCGCGCACCCGGTATTTATCAGACAGCCTGGTGTAAATAGCGCGCGGATAAATTTTACGCCGCATCAACTTCTCGCCATAACCGCGCGGACTGGACAAATGCGGTAATCGCTTAAAACGCAGCGCATATTTCACCTGATGGTGCAGCGCGTCGGGCAGACGCCGGACGATCCCTCTAAATAAACGATTAAGCATGCCGCCTCCTTAGCGTGCGAATAAAACGTGGCAGGGCGTAATAACAGGTCAGTAGCAGGCGAACGATCTGCCCGCCGCGGAAAAAAGCGTTCAAAACAAACAGAGAAAGAAATTCGGCCAGCAGCGTCGACAGCGCCGCGCCGAGCAGCCCGTAACGCGGGATCAGCACGGCGTTCATCGCCGCGTTGGCCAACGCCACCAGCGGCATTTTCAGCGCAATAAAGCGATAGCCCGCCAGCAGCACCATGTTGCGGTACGCCACCGTCCCCAATACGGAAAACAGCGCGGTCAGCGTACAGATAGCCAGGATGCCGGCGGCCGGGCGGAACGCATCGCCGTACAGCCAGGTCACCAGCGGCGTGGCGCAGCCGCTCAGTATCAGCAGCGCCGGCAGCGACATCAGCAGCGCCAGCAGGCACAGCAGACGGATACGGTACGCCCGCTCCGGGCCGGCGGCGCTGCGGGCAATCCCCGGCATCAGCGACGTTACCAGCGCCAGCGGAATAAAGGTCCAGCCCTGACTCAGCGTCACGGCAGCGCTGTACCACCCCACCGCCTGCGGCCCGAGCAGGTTGCCGAGCATAATCTGGTCAATACGGGTATAGATGACGATCGACAGCCCGGCGGCGGCCAGCGGCAGGCCGACGCGCAGCAGGTAGCGGTCATAGCGCCGAGACGCGCGTGCGCTATGCAGCGCCGGCGGCGACGGTTCCCGGCGGAACAGCCACAGGCGCGTCAGATACGGCAGCGCGCTGGCGATTAAATACGGTACGGCAAACCATACCAGCGGCAGCGCCGCGCCGATCAGCGCCAGCCGCAGCACAATCGCCAGCGTTAACGCCAGATTGTTAATCAACGTATTACGCTTCGCCTGCAGCCGGGCGTCGTAGTAAATCTTGTATACGTCCTGGACGGAAAAATAGGCGCTTGCCAACAGCAGCGTGCTCATCCAGGTCTGCGGCGCCGGGTGATGATAAAAACTCCATAGCCACAGCGGCAGCGCCAGCAGTAAAAACAGCCGCCGTCGCAGGCGCATGGAGGCAAGCATCAGCCGAACGCCGCTGGCTTGGCGGCGAGCAACGCGGTTGAAGATCACGCTGTCGGCGCCCAACTGCGCCAGCGGCACCACGATGGCGATAGTCGCCAACAGGTAGTTCAGCGTGCCGAACTGCGCCGGCCCCAGGTAGCGCGCCACATAGACCGAGACAAACACCCCCGACAGGCTGAGCGATACCCGCTCCAGCATCAGCCAGAACGCATTGTGCAAAATCGCCTTCATACGACTAGGTTCCTGACGCCGCCTCGCCCTCTTCCCGATGACTCGGGTAGGCGAAGTTGTAATAGCCGACATCGGTCACGGCCTTTTGCACCACGCCGTTAAGGATCACCCCTTTGACAATGACGCCGTTTTGTTCAAAGCGACGCAGGCTGGTTTCAACCTGTTTGATACTATTGGCCGCAAAACGCACCACCATCAGCGATGTACCAGCGTGATGTCCGATAACCGCCGCATCGGTAACCGCCAGGATCGGCGGCGTATCGATCAGCACCATGTCGTAACGCTGTCCCGCCCAGCACAAGAAATCCGTAAAACGCGGGTGCATCAACAGCTCGGAGGGATTCGGCGGTACCTGTCCGCGCGGCACAAAATCCAGATTGGCTATCGCCGTGGTACGCACCGACAGGCTCGGCTCCAGCTGGCCGACCAGTACGTCGGATAACCCCCGCTGCGCGTCGTTACTCAACCAGCGGTGCAGAAACCCCTTGCGCATATCGCCATCGATCAGTAATACCCGCTGGCCGGCCTGCGCCAGCACCGCCGCCAGATTGATACTGGCGAAACTTTTCCCGCTGGCCGGGCTGGCGCCGGAGATCATCAGGATATTGTTGCTCGCCTCCGTCATGGCGAAGTGCAGGCTGGTGCGCAAACTGCGAAACGCTTCGACGGCCAGATCCTCCGGCTGCTCCTGCGCCAGTATCGGCAGCCGTTCGCCGCCGGCGCGCGTCAACAACAGCTGCTGGCTGCGGTTGCGTTTGCTTTGCCATAGCGACAGCGGCACCGTGGCGTACACATTGATACCGCATTTTTCCAGCGCGGCGGTATCGCCGATCCCCCGATGGAAGGCGCTGCGCAGCAAAATTATCGCGGCGGTAATCGTCGCGCCGCTGAGCAGCGCCAGGATGACGATCAGCATTTTCTGCGGTTTGATCGGTTTAATCGCCGTTTCCGCCGCATCGATAATGCGAATGTTCCCCACCGTGCCCGCTTTGCTGATGTTCAGCTCCTGCTGCTTGTTCAGCAGCTGCATATACACCTGCTGATCAACCTGCACATCGCGCGTCAGCCGCAGCACCTCCTGCTGGGTTTTCGGCAGATTCTGCACCTGCTTGCCCAGACGCGCTTTCTCCTGTTGCAGCGTGGCGCGTTTTTCCAACAGGGCGCGATACGCCGGATGCGCGCGGGTATACAGTTTGGATATCTCCGACTCTCTGAAGGTCAGTTCGTTAAGCTGCGCCTCCAGCTGCACCTGCGTATCCAGTACTGATTTGGCCTCCAGCGACAGATCCACCGAATCATTCTGCCGGCGGAACTGATTCAGCCGGTTCTCCGCCTGATTCAGCGAAGCGCGGATCTGCGGCAACTGGCGCGCCAGAAAAGCCAGCATGCGCTGGGCCTCTTCAGTTTTACGATCGATATTCTGCTGCAGATAATTTTCGGTGATGCTCTGCAGCACCCGTTTGGCGCGCTGCGGGTCTTCACTTTCCAGTTTGAAGGTCATGATGCCGCTCTCTTTACCCGCCAGAGCGATACTCAGCGTACGGCGCAGATCGTCAATCGCCTGCTGACGCGCCAACTTCACAACGCTGAACGTCGCGCCCGGTTCGGCTGACAGCGTCGTCACGCGCAGGCGCCATGCGCCGTCCTGCAACGTTTCCCCGCCCGCCCGCGCAGCAGCGTTCGTCCGTCCTGGCTCAGGGTAAAGCGCTGGTCTTCCCGCACGCTTAAGGTCAGGGGTTCTCCCTGCATATCCGCCGGCACCGCCAGTTCGGCTATCGCCAACTGTGGCAAAGGCTTACCCAACAGGCGCGCAATACCTTTACCCACCAGCGGGAACGTGTCTGCGCTGACGCGCACCGTCAACCCCTGACTGTCCACGGTTTTCCCCAGCACATAACGGGAATTGACCAGCGCCACTTCATCCTGCGTGGCGGAAAAACTGCTCGCCGGCGTTATCCAGCGACTGACGCAGCAGCGACGCGCCGCTGGTCGGTTGCTCCACCTGCGCCATCGCCGTCGCCTCATAAACCGGCGTCGCCAGCAGCGCATAAAGCCCCCCCAGCAGCGCCGCCAGGAGGGTTGCCAGCGCCAGACGCCAGCGGTTGTCCCATAGCGAGCCAAGCAGTCGCTCCCACTCCAGCGTCTCTTCTCTGGCCGCCGCTGCGACAGGCTGCACACTATTTTTTATCATCGCTGTTCCTTGCATTGCCCCTGCCCTTACCAGTTGCGCAACCGCAACGTAGCCTCGCTCAGATCGTTCAACCCGGAAATAGTCGGCACCAATTGGCTAATCAACCGGTTCCAGCGCGTTACCGCCGCCGCGGTGACATACACCACGTCGTACGGCCGTAGGTAAAACTCCGTACCCATCGCCAACGCGGTAGCGTCCGACAGGTCAAACTGGTACAGCGCCGCCAACGGCCTCCGTCCTTGTCGCGGCCGGGGGCGAATAACGAAGACGCCGGTGGCGTCTGCCAACGTTTGACTCATGCCGCCGGCGTTGCCCAGCGCCTCGGTCAATGTCATGCCGCTGCGGTCCAGCTTCAGGGTGGCCTGCCTGCCAACCTCGCCCATCACAAATACTTTCTGGTCGTCGTTGCGCGGCACGTAAAGAATATCCCCTGCCGTCAGCGGCAGATTCTGGCTCAGATCGCCGTACTGCATCAGTGCCTGTAAAGAGATCGCCTGCTCTTTTCCCTGTCGCGTCACGATCACATTGCGCCAATCAGCCGCTTCGGTCAGTCCGCCTGCGGCGTTGATCGCATCCAGCACCGTGAGCGGCACATTGGTGATCGGTTGCTGGCCGGAGACGTTCACCTCACCGGGTGACATAGGCTTTTTTGCGAACGAAATGCGGCAATAGTGACGCCCACCTGCGGATTCTCAACCACTTCCGCCAACCGGGCAGCGATCAGGCTGCGCACCTCCTCAAGGGTTTTCCCCGCTACCTGCAGCCTGCCGATATATGGATAAAAAATGCTGCCGTCGGTATGCACCCAGTTGCCGGTATCGCTGGCGCTGCGATACTGCCCGGCCGGCGTGGTCAGCTCCGGGTGATCCCACACCGTGACGTTCAATACGTCGCCGACGCCAATGCGGTATTGATAGTTCTGTCGGAACAGCTCCAACTGCGGATTGGGCCGCGCTGACGGCGCCACCCGCCGCATTTCCGCCAACAGCATCGGCGTCATGCGGTATACCTCCACACGCGGCGTCGGCGCAGCGGCATCGTCAGCCAGCGTAACCTTATGCTTACCGGCCGTCGGCAAATGAGAACCGGGGAACAGACTGCAACTGCCGAGCAGCGCGGCGGATAAACGCCAGCGCCAGACGGGAAAAAACACGATTCATGCAAGCATCCTGCTACAAAAAATTAACGATCGGCAGCCGGCGAACCGGACGCCATCCTTGTCCGCCGCGGCTCGCGCCCCAGCAGAAAATAACCGCCGGGAACACAGCAAAAATGCGGCCAGCATCAGATTCTCCTGCAGCCCCAGCAGCTCGCCGAACAGGCCGAAGCAGCCAACGCCATAGCCAACAGCCGCTGACCGCCAACGCCTGACGGGCACGGAGGCCACGGCGTATCAGAATATGGTGGAGATGATCGCGCCCGGGCGCGAAACGGACTCTGACGCCGGGCGATACGACGCAGCATTACGCTCGCCATATCCATCAGCGGCATCGCGATCAGCCACAGCGCGCCGACCGGACGCATCACCGCATCGCCGCCCTGCGTTGCGGCCAGCAGCAGCCACAGCACGGTAAACCCCATCACCATGCTGCCGGCGTCGCCCATAAAGACTTGGTTGCGGCGCCCCAGGAGGCCGAGGTTAAACAGCAGATAGGCCGCCAGGGTGGCGATCAGGCTCAGGCACCAGAACACCGCGCCCGGGCGGCCGCCCAGGGCGAACAGTACGGTCAGCCCGGAGAGGGTCACGCAGCACTGAATGCCCAGTTGGCCGTCTATGCCGTCAACCATGTTGTAAGCGTTGATCGCGCCCCCATACCGCCAACGGCGTCACCAGCAGAGCGCCGTAGCCAAGCTGCACCGTTTCGTCGCCCCACAGACGCCCCAGCGAGGAGAGCTGCATGCCGGCCGCCAGCATCATCACCAGCGCCAGCCCGCCCTGCACCGTCATGCGCGGCGCGACCGGCAGCTCAAAACGGTCGTCCAGCACGCCCAGCAGCAGCAAGGCCGGTCACGCAGCACAGATATGTCGCCATATGCGGGATGCCGTCCGGTTGCCAGAGTGAAAACAGCACCACCGACAGATAAATCGCGATGCCGCCGCTTAGCGGGATATGCCCCTGATGCTGTTTGCGGGCGCTGGGTTTATCCACCAGCGCCAGTTTCACGGCGATTCGCCTGACGCAGGCCATCAGCAACAGCGCCAAAAAAAATATCACTCCCAGTTGATAAAGCATCGTCCCTCCTTGCCCTTGGCGCGACGCGTTGCGCACGCCGGCGTCAGCGTTCCCTTGCGTTAATGCGCGCCAAACTCATGCCTGATGGTTTTGCCGAGCGCATCATCCAAAGCCACAGGCGCAACAAAATCGCTGCGCACGTCGCTCTTAAACTGCGTTCTGGCGCAAAACTTCTTGCACGCGCACGCGGCTGACAGGAAATTGCCGCGGGTTATTTTACTCACCAGGTCTAACGCACCGGCGCCGCACAGCCCCAGCCAGTAGGGAATACGCAGCGTCCTGTTATTTTTACCCAGCGAAGCAGACACCGTGGTCACCAGCTGATTCATGGTCAAATCGGGTTTATCGACATAATTGCAGACCTGATAAGCGGACTGTTGGTCAAGCGCATATTCCAGCCGGGCGGCAATATTTTCGACATAGGCCATCGACTTGAAATTATTCCCGCTGCCAATCATGACAAATCGTCCGCCGGCAATTTGGCGCAGCAGGTTATAAACGTTGCCGCGATTACCTTCGCCAAAGACCACCGTCGGCCGGATGATCGTCAACTTGTTTTGCTTATCCGCCTTGCGCCAGGCTTCATAAACATATTCCGCTTCCAGTTTGGATTTGCCGTAATGGTTAAAAGGGGCAAAGGTGCCGTCTTCACCGGTTTCCTGCTGGACAAAGCCGTAAACGGCGACCGAAGAGGTAAAGATCATCTGACGGATGCCCAGCTCTGCGGCCTGATGGCACAGGTGGCGCGCCCCCTCCACATTCACCTGATAGTAAAGCGCGGTGGGGCTGCACGTTATCCCGGTGCTCCGCCGCCAGATTGATCACCGCATCACACCCTTTCAGCGCGTCGCGCAGGGTTTGCGGCTGCGTTATATCGCCGTATTGATAAAGTTCGGGGTAGGCTTCACTCGGATTTTTATCAATAATGCGTAGGGTGATGTCACTGCGTGAACGCAGGCGTTTGACCAAACGCGTGCCAATAAAACCAGAACCACCGATAATAGCTACTTTCCGCTCATCCATAATATTCACTCAGCCTGTTATCGTTATTCCCGCCGACTAATGCAGACGAAAAACCAATGGCGATTAACCATCATTTCCTTTACAGACTGAACAAATTAATGCTCCCTTTCAAATAACAAAAAATAAAATAGCAGCCGCTGTGCCATGTGAAATAGGGTTGAAAGTGAAATTTCTCTTTAGCTAATTTTCTCTTTCCTGTGGAATAAATGCGTTTATCAAATGTTCCGGCAGAGTAAGCTGAATTTCGCCGCGGTCCTTTATTTCGTCGTCGCGGTATTGCTGCTGAAACTCTCCCTTTTTGGGATCGATGCACTCAATCGTCACCTGCAGCGACTTGTCTCCCTGATACAGGCATAAGAGCGAGTGCGACGCGGGCGCATCGGGATTGCCCAGTTTTAAAGTCAGCATCACCCGCTCCGGGGTGTGCATGCGATTTCCCCCAGATAAAAGAAAACATTGGCGATAACCGCACATAACGTCAGCGCGGATAGCCACTTGACAGCGCGGGCAATCAGCAGGGAAAAACGTCCCGGCCGTTTCTGCGGCGCGTTAAACGGCTGTCGATGCCAAAAGTGGCGCCGGGATGCTATTTTTTCCTGCGCCATCCCCGGCTCATGCTCGTCACTTATTTCCACCTCTGCAGAAGCACGCCCTCCGCCAAACTTTCAGATGATTCCTGTTGAATATCCCCTGAAGAAATGTAGCCAGAACCTAAAATAGGTTCTTCATCATGGCTATCATCGCTCAGGAAATTAAATATTGCGCGGTTTTCAACCTTGTAGCCTAAGCGAGGGATAGTTCTGATAATGGTGTGATCGCTGTCGCCTATCTTCTGACGAATCGATTTAATCGTCTGATTTATCGTCGAATCAGAGCAATAGGTGCCTTTCCAGATGCTTTCTATAATTTCCGCCCGGGTCACCAGTTCAGGAGAATTGGCCACCAGCAGAGAGAGTATTTGATACTCCTTCCAACGTAGACGGGTGCTTTTCCTGGAAGGGATCAATACATTGAGATTCCTGATCGTTATTCTTTTGTCGAGATCCACGTTAATTTCCTTAATGAGCCCACTCCTGCACGCGTGGTATAGAAATAAGAAAAAACGACCAAGAAATCAAATGTAAACTCAACAAGTTGGCGAATTTATATTTTCACTCATATGAAAATTCAATTTCACTTATGCGATCAATACATATCCATATAATTTTAACGCCTACCTTTCAGGCCTTATGGAAACCTCAGTCTTTCGCAGAAAACTCACCTAGCAACATTACAATTATTTGAATTTAAACATAAAAATACAAATTAAAGACGGACTGCCATCTGCAATGAATTTGTAAAATTTCATTCTTAACACAACAAGGCAACGCATTGATAAATATAATTTTCGAATTAATCCTATTGTAAGTTGATTATAAATAATGGCATGAAAGAAGAATGAGATTAATCTCATTGAATGATTGGCGGACAATTAAATTAAAATAGAAAATACTGGGGTGATACTATAGTTTAGACGTTACAGGGAAAGATGCACGGAAATGATTAGCGTAAATAATCCGACATTCAGCGCCATATTAGATAATGTACTGAGCCATTGGGTGAAGGCCTACATTTTATTAGGAAGCTTACCTATATTCCTGTTTAAATTTCTTGAGATTACAGTCATTAATTCCATTGGTGCAGGTATCTCTCTTAACGCAAAGATACCTGCCGGGAAAAGCGTGTTACCCGCGCGCCTTACGTCCGTATACCAGCCAGGTCACCGCCACGCAAAGTATATAAAACACCAGGAAGACTTTCATCGCTCCGGCCGGCGAACCGGTCATCGCCAGTGAGGTGCCGAAAGCTTTCGGGATGAAGAACCCGCCTATCGCGCCAATGGCGGAGATAAACCCCAACGCCGCGGCCGTATCGGTCACCGCTTCGCGCTGCGCCTCAGCGTCGCTGCCGCCGGCGGCCTTGACGCGGTCGACGGTGATTTTACGGAAAATAACCGCGATCATCTGGAACGTGGAGCCGCTGCCCAGTCCGCCGTCAGGAACAGCAGCATAAAGACGCCGTAAAAGGCGATAAAGGAACCGGATGAGCCGGCGCTTGGCAGCGTCAGGAACAGCAGTCCGGCAAACAGCGCCATCAGCACGAAGTTGATCAGCGTCACGCGGACACCGCCGAAGCGATCTGACAGCGCGCCGCCGACCGGACGCGCCAGCGCGCCAAGGAACGGGCCGAAGAAGGCATAGTGCAGGATCACCACATCCGGAAACTGGGTCTTCGACAGCATGGCGAACCCGGCGGAAAAAGCCGATAAAAGAGCCGAACGTAGACAGATACAACAGGCTCAGCAGCCACAGATGCCCGCGCTTGAGCACCGGCAGCTGCTGGCGCAGCGACGCCTTGGAGGCCGCCAGATCGTTCATGCCGAACCAGGCCGCCAGCGTGGCGACCAGTAAAAACGGCACCCAGATCCAGGCGGCGTTCTCCAGCCACAGCTGGCTGCCGTCCGGCTGCAGGTGGCCGCTGCCGCCAAACAGACCGAACATCCCCAGCGTAATCGCCAGCGGAGCCACCAGCTGCATCACGCTGACGCCGAGGTTGCCCAGGCCGCCGTTCAGCCCCAGCGCGCCGCCCTGCTTCGCTTTAGGGAAGAAGAAGCTGATATTCGCCATGCTGGAGGCGAAATTGGCGCCGCCGAAGCCGCACAGCAGCGCAATAATGACAAAGATATGGAACGGCGTGGCGGGATCCTGCACCACCACGCCCAGCCACAGGCAAGGCGCGATCAACAGGCAGGTGCTGATCGCCGTCCAGCGGCGGCCGCCGAAAATCGGTATCACGAAGGAGTACGGCACGCGCATAATCGCGCCGGATACCGAAGGCAACGCGGTCAGCATAAACAGCTGATCGGTGGTGAAGTTAAAACCGACCTTATTCAGGTTGACGGCAACGGCGCTGAACAACATCCAGACGCAGAAACCCAGAAGCAGACAGGGAATCGAAATCCACAGGTTGCGGTTGGCGATACGCTGCCCCGCTGCTGCCAGAACTCACTGTCTTCGGGCCGCCAGTCCTGAATAACCGCGCCCGTTTTTTTGTTTGATGACGTTGCTATGTGCGACATAAATAACCTCGAAAGCACGCTGATAATTGCGCCCACCCTAGAGTCCCCCCGGTAGCGCAAAGTTGACATAAATCAAGCCGGGTGCAGGTAGTCAGCGCGGCAAAAAAGTCCTAACTCTCTTAGGGAGTAAGCGCACGCCGGTTTAAATAAGCTTGCTATTCAATTAGCTAAGCGGAAGCCGGCAGCGCGGGAACCCTCTTGCCGATGGGCGGTGAAACTAAGTGGTACTTCGTTAGAGGTATGGGGTTATCTGCAGGGATAATGAAAAATAGCGCCGAATTGTTAGCGGAGCCGCGGCGTCTGCGCCCAATCTCCGCTGTCGTCTCGCCGTCGTTTTTCAGGAACCCGCGCCCTATGAAATCGTTGCTGGCCCCGCTCTCCATCGTTAATCAGGTCGCCGTGCTGATGCTGCTGCTGGCGCTGCTTGGCAGCGGCGGTATGGGCATCTCCGCCTGGATGGCGCAAAGCATTCAGGGCAATGCGCATGCCATCAACAAGGCGGGGTCGCTGCGCATGCAGAGCTACCGCCTGCTGGCGTCGCTGCCGCTGGACGCGCGCAGCGAGGGGCTGATCGCGGAACTCAGCCGTGACGCCGACAGCCGGGATTTACAACGTTCGGTGGCGCAGGAAGGACTGACGCCGCAATTTTATGCGCTGCGCGACTACTGGCAGCACACGCTGCAGCCCCGGCTGCGCCAGGCTCAGCGGCCCGCTGACGCCGCCCCTCAGGTAGCACACTTCGTCGGCCTGCTGGATGCGCTGGTCTCGGATATCGATCGTCAGACCGAACGTCGTCTGCAGATGGCAACGCTGGTGCAGTGGGTGTTTATCGCGCTGACGCTGCTGCTG
The DNA here is from genome assembly GCA_901472405.1 of Serratia rubidaea. Lineage (GTDB taxonomy): Bacteria > Pseudomonadota > Gammaproteobacteria > Enterobacterales > Enterobacteriaceae > Serratia_B > Serratia_B rubidaea. Next base: position 2,915,910 of record LR590463.1, read on the forward strand.
CTGGCCGTTACCGTCTGCTATCTGCGGCGCCGGCTGCTGCACCCCTGGCGCCAGCTGGTGGCGATGGCGATGGCGGTCGGGCGCGGCGATTTCAGCCGGCGCTTCCCCCAGCGCGGACGGCAGGATGAAATGGCCTCGCTCGGCGGCGCCTTGAATGGCATGTCGGACGAACTGTCCACCATGTACACCCGGCTGGAGCAGCGCGTGGCGGAAAAAACCGCCGATCTGCAGCAAAAAAATCAGGTATTGCGCTTTCTCTATCACGCCAGCCGTCAGCTGCATACCAGCGACCCGATGTGCAGCCGACTGATGCCGGTGCTCAGCCAGCTGCAGACCCTGACGCCGCTGCGCGCCATGCAGGTCAGGCTGTACGAAAACAACAGCCAGGAGCAGTTTCAACAGCTCAGCAGCCAGGAAGCGCTGCGTCCGGAGCATTGCCATAATCCGGACTGCCGCGCCTGTCTGGGTGACGAGCCCCTGGCGGATGAAGGGCCGACGCTCAGCTGGAGCCTGAGCGACAAACTGGGCAACTACGGCCTCCTGCTGGCGCAAAGCCGGCAGCCGCTGAGCGACGAACACCGGCAACTGGTCGGCACGCTGGTCGAACAGCTGACCAGCGTGTTGGCGATCGAGCGGCAGGTCGACCATCAGCAGCAGTTGATCCTGGATGGAGGAGCGCGCCGCCATCGCCCGCGAACTGCACGATTCGATCGCCCAGTCCCTGTCGTGTCTGAAGATGCAGACCAGCTGCCTGCAGATGCAGGGCGCAGCCCTGCCGGCCGATAGCCTGGCGCTGGTGCAGCAGATGCGCGAAGAGCTGAACACCGCCTACCGCCAACTGCGCGAACTGCTGACCACCTTCCGGCTGCAGCTGACCGAACCCGGCCTGCTGGCGGCGCTGCAGAGTACGGTGCGGGAATTTAACGCGCGCCTCGGTATCGACATCGCGCTGGACTATCAGCTCGGGCCGCGCACCGTCCCGGCGTACCAGGCGATCCACCTGCTGCAAATCGCCCGCGAGGCGCTGAGCAACATTCACAAACACGCCAGGGCGACGGAGGTGCGCATTCAGGTGACCAACCGTCAGGGGGAAGTGACGCTGACCGTCAGCGATAACGGCTGCGGGCTGCCGCCCAACAGCGAACGTCCCGATCATTACGGGCTGATTATTATGCGCGACCGCGCCAAAAACCTGCATGGCCGCTGTGAGATCGTCTCCGGCGACGCCGGCGGAACGACGGTCAGCGTGGTCTTCCGGCCGGAGATCCCATGAAATAGCGGGAGCCGCGCCGTCAGCCATTGAACATTTACAGGAGAAGTTATGACCACCGAAGGTGCCGCCACCATACTGCTGATTGACGACCATCCCATGCTGCGCAACGGCGTGAAGCAGCTTATCAGCATGGATTCCCGCCTGCAGGTTATCGCCGAGGCCAGCAACGGCGCCCAGGGCGTTGAACTGGCGGAACAGTTTGACCCGGACCTGATCCTGCTGGATTTGAATATGCCCGGCATGAACGGTCTGGAAACCCTCGACCAGCTGCGGCTGACCGCCCTGTCCGGCCGGGTGGTGGTATTCAGCGTTTCCAACCATGAAGACGACGTCGTCAGCGCGCTCAAACGCGGCGCCGACGGCTATCTGCTGAAAGATATGGAGCCGGAAGCCCTGCTGAAGGCGCTGCATCAGGCCGCCGCCGGGCAGATGGTGCTGAGCGAAACCTTAACGCCGATCCTGGCCGCCAGCCTGCGCGACAGCCGCCCGGCCGCCGAGCGCGATATCCGTCAGCTGACCCCGCGCGAGCGCGATATTCTGAAGCTGATCGCCCAGGGACTGCCGAACAAACTGATCGCCCGCAAGCTGATGATCACCGAAAGCACGGTAAAAGTGCACGTCAAACACCTGCTGAAGAAGATGAAGCTCAAATCCCGCGTCGAGGCCGCCGTGTGGGTGCTGCAGGGCAAAACCGTCAGTTAAGCGCCGGCACCGGCGGCGTCTGCAGCATTTTCGGCTCGGGCAGCGCCTCTTCCCGGCCGTCGCCGGCGTTCAGCGGCGGCGTCAGCTGCAGCGTGATCCAGTTAGAGGTCACGCGCTGCTGTTTTTCATCTTCCAGCGTCACCGACAGCCGATAGCGGTTTTCCGCCCCGGCGTATCATCCCAGGCCGGCATGATCACGCTCCAGCCGTGCGGATCGGTATTATTGCGCGGCGGCGTCAGGCTCAGCGTCTGGGTATCGCCCTGCCAGCTGACGCGGACGATCTTGTTGCTGGCGCGGATGTCCACCACCAGCTGCAGCGTTTCGCCCGGCTGCAGATTCCACGGCGGCGTCGCCAGGAACACCTGCAGCGTCTTGCGCTGTTTAAACTCCAGCACCGGCACGCTGTTGCGCTCAATCGGATCGTAGCGGCTGCCGCGCAGCGACTTCGCCTGCGCCACATATTCCGGCGAGATCTGTTTTGACAGCGGTACGCCGAAGCGATAATTGACCGACAGCTCCACGTTATCCTGCGTTTCCCCGCCGTCCCCCAGCTTGTGCTGCGCCTTCAGCGTCATCAGCGGCACCGGCGTATAATTCAGCCCCAGCTGCATTGCACGCGGGTCGCGCTGTTTATTGCCGCTGCCGAACAGATCGACATTGTCGCCAAGATACTGCTCATAGCTCAGCGTGGCGCCAAGCTGGCGGTAAAACGGCAGGTAGCCCTGGGTGGTAATATCATAGCCGCGCGCGGGACGGCTGAGGAAGACGCCGTCGCTCTGCTGCTGACGCATCGCCGACAGCGGCTGGTAATAGTTGGCGGAAAAACGCAGATAATCCCCCCAGGCTTCGGCGCCGACGCTGGCGCGATTGCGCTGGTTCTCCAGATCGCTGTCAAACACCGTGTTGTAACCCAGCAGCCAGTCGCCGCTGATCCAACGCTGCCCCAGCCCAAGATTGGCCAGCGAGCTGTCGGTGCGCTGCTGGAAGCCAAGCTGGCTGTAGGTCAGCAGGCCGTTAACATCGTACAGCGGACTGAACAGCTGCCCCTTGCTGCCGGCAAAATCGCCGTCAGCGCTCAGCGCCAGCGACACATTCGCCGTGCCCAGCGGCGACAGCAGATCCTGCGCCTGCTGCTGCAGCAGGCCGGTCGCCTGACCGATGGCGTAGTTCTCCGCCCGGGCGCGCAGCTGCTCCCGGGACACTTTGTTCAGATTACTATTCTCGCCAAAGGATTTGGCCTTGGTCGCCCACTCTTTTTCCCGCGCGCTTTCCAGCACCGTGCTGCCGCCCAGCTCCGGCAGATCGGCGGCGGCATTTTTATTGCGGTTCAGCACGGAGTCGGGCGCCGGCGGGGATTCCGCCGCGGCGGGCAAAACGGGCAGCAGGGGAAGCAACAGACACAGCAGCGACGCCCGGCGGGCCGCGCTGCCGTCAGCAACAGATTTTATTTTACGAAAATGTTGAATCAAAACAGCCATTAAACTCGCACCGCATCCCCGTCCACGGGAGAGGGTTAAACTCACTTTTTGCCACGGTTACTCCGAACCGCAGACCGCCAAAGATGTCTTCACTATAGCACAGGCCGCCGGCCGTAATTCGTGAGTCGCCGGGGACCAACGGCGACACCGCAGCATAGCCCGCGGCTCTGAGAAAACAATCAGATAAAACTCAATCGGCAATGGCATGAAACCTGCTATGCTTCGAACCACTTTGACGTGCAGAGCAGGAGGCTGAGTGGGCCATAAACAACCAAGTAAAGAGCGTTTTATCGGCCTGGAGTGGCTGAGATTTCTGCTGGGGTGCTATGTGATGGTGTATCACACCGCCCACCAGTATCCGCAGATCCGTAGCGTCCCGATGCTGGCGGAGCTTACCAGTATGGGGTTCTTCGCCACCAGCACCTTCTTTATCCTGTCGGGTTTTCTGCTGAGCCACGTCTATTTCAACGGCAATCAGATGCGCGAACCGGCACGCACCTTCTGGGCCAAGCGGTTCTTTAACCTGTACCCGATTCATATCGCCGCCCTGCTGATCTCCATCCTGACGCTAACCCTGATGCAGTGGTGGGCGATTCCGCCGGAGGGACCGGGCGCCAGCCTGCGCTTTGTGGTTTACGATACCCACGAGGATCTGGGGGCAACCAACCCGGAAATGTTCCGCCACTATATGACCAACACGCAGCTGGCGTTTAACGCGCTGCTGCAGTTGCTGATGCTGCAGGCCTGGAATCCCTATTTTCTGACCTTCAACGCGCCGCTGTGGTCGCTGTCCACCCTGTTCTTCTTTTACCTGCTGTTTCCGCTGCTGGCGCCGCGCCTGCTGGCGGTGCGGAATAAAAAACTGTGGTTTGTCCTGCTGTGGGGGCTGTATCTGCTGCCGCCGATCTGGGTGATCTGGCACCAACTGTACGGCATGCCGTATACCGGCCTGCTGCAGCGCGGCCCGCTGTTCCGTCTGCCGGAGTTTCTGGCCGGCATCGTCTGTTACGCCATCTTCCGCCAGCGGCGCGCCGACGCCGTGCCGCACGGCGCCGCCTGGCGCTGGGGCTGCGTCGCCTTTATCGCCGTCTGCTTCGTTACCGCCACCTTCCTGTTCACCCACGGCGGCGCCAAATACTGGTACTTCCTGCTGCACAACGGTCTGCTGCTGCCGGCGCAGTGCGCGCTGGTCTATCTGAGCGCGCTGGCGCGCACCCCGGCCAGCCGCTGGCTGCAGCACTGGTCGCCGCGGCTGGGGGCCGCCTCGCTGTCGATCTTTGCGCTGCACGTGCCGCTGTTTAACCTGTTCCGCACCGCCGAACAGTGGCTGCGCGGCGATCCGCTGGGCTGCTTCAGCAGTTGGAGCGCCTGCATTGCCGCCGCCGGCGAGGTCAAACTGTCAATCGCCGGCTACCTGCTGTATCTGTTGCTGAGCGTGCTGCTGTGCCTGCTGTTCCAGGAGCGTTTCGTCGTGCCGGTGCGCAATGCGCTGACCCGTCGCTTCCTGCCGGCCAAACGTCAGCCGGCCGGCGACGGTGCGGCATAAGCGCAGCAAGGCCCACGCCTTGCCGCTTTATTCGCCATATTTCACCGAATTTCACCTCTGCGGTTTTCCCCTATCACCCCGCCGTCAACCGGCGGCGGGGTGAAACCTGCGCCATTTCACCAAAACTCACATGCGTGCAGGGAGCGGCGGATGTTAGCCTGCACTACGCATTCAGGGACATTCAGGCAACGGAGAACCGCTTATGCCAAACTCATCCGCCGCGGCCGCCGGCGTGCCGGAAACGCGCTTTCCCGCAGCGGGCTGGCTGTTGCCGCCGCTGGCCCTGGCCCTCTGGATCGCCCCCTATATCACGCTGACGGCGTGCTGCGGGCTGATCGCCGCCGTGATGCTGCTGCGCCAACGGCCCAGCCGCCGCCTGAATCTGGCCGCGTTTCTGATCCTGACGCTGATTTCCACGGTGCCGCTGGCGACCAAAACGCTGGAGCCGCGCATGAACGACAAGGTGAGTTATTACCTTGAGATGCAGAACTACAGCGGCTATAGCCTGACGGAGTGGCTGGCGCAGTTTTCCGGCGCGGACTTTCTCTCACACCTGCTGTTCAAACTGAGCGCCATGCTGTTCGGCAGCGGCAACGCCGCCTTCGCCGCCTTCTTTATTCTCAGCTTCTCGCTGCTGGCCCTGGGCGTCTATCGCCTGACGCGGGTCTACTTTGTCGTGATCCTGTTTCTGTTCTGCTGCCAGTACAACTTTCAGGGGCTGTACGGCAATCTGCTGCGTCAGGGGCTGGCGCTGTCATTTTTGGTGCTGGCGACGGCGGAACGGCGGCGGGCGCCGATGCTGCTGTGGATTATTCTGGCCTCCCTGAGCCACTTTTCGTCCTATCTGTTTCTGCCCTTCCTGCTGCTGCCGGCGCGCTGGCGCACCATCGGCACGCTGCCGGCGCTGGCGGCGTTCGCCGCCTGCTATCTGGGCGGCGCGCTGCTGATGCCCAAGCTGCTGGCGCTGGCCGGCAACGACTTTCTGGCGACGCGCGCCGAGGCCTACGTCAGCGGCAGCTTCGGCAACAATCCGCTGCGGAAAATTCAGATCACGCTGCTGTATATCGGCGTGGTGGAGGCGCTGTACCAGTTTTCCCGCCGCTGTTTCCGCCACCCCGAACACCCGGCGCTGCAGAGCGCCTACGCGGTGCGGCTGATGTTTCTCTATACCTGCGCCATCTTCTTCGCCACCAGCAGTTTTGAAGAGGTCGCCAACCGCTACTCGTTCAATATGATGATTTTCGTGCTGATCTTTATCGTTATCATCTGCGGTCAGCTGCGGGACGCCGTCAGCCGGGTGCTGCTGACGCTGCTGTGCTTCAGCCTCGGCGTCGGCTCCTATCTGTACATCAACCTGATCGGCGTGCAGCAGTTCTGGTACGGCGATCTGCAGGCGCTGCTGACCGACAGCCTGCCGACGGTATTCGCCAAGCTGCAGATTAGCGGCGCGCTGTAGCGGCGGCGCAGCCCGCCCGTCAGGCCACCCGCCGGCCGGCGCACTGCGCCAGCAGTTTTTTTAATTCCGGCAGGCAGGAGCCGCAGTTGGTGCCGCACTGCAGCGCCTCGCCCAGCGCCTGAGTACTGCCGCAGCCCTGGCCAATCGCCGCCAAAATCTGCGGCTCGTCGATGCCAAAACAGCTGCACACCGTCCGCCCCTGCGCCAGTTGCCCCGGCGCGGCGCGGCCGGCCAGCAGCGCCAGCCGTGCAGCCCCCGGCGACGGCGCCTGTTCGAAGGCGGCCAGAATCGCCGTCCGGTCGAGCGCCAATGCCTGTCGTCGCGCATAAAACGCCAGCTGCACCGCGCCCTGCCGCCAGCCGATCAGGTGATAACCGTGCTGCGACAGCGACGCGCTCTGCAGCGTCAGCCCTCCAGACCAAAGTGCTGCTGCAGCCACGCCGCCCACTCCGTCACCGGCTGCTGTCCGGCCATAATAAAATGCGTCGCCTGCCGCTGCGTCACTCGGCTCCAGTACACGCCGGGCGGCGGCGGCGCGGCGTCGCGCAGGAAAATCTCCGCCTGCCAGCAAACCGGCCAGCGGTCGACGCGCACCGGCGCATGCTTGCTCTCCGGCTGGCCGGACAATGCATCAACCACCGGCGGGATCAGGCTGTCCACCCGCCCTGCGCGGTAAAACGGTCGTTCCAGTGCATCGGCACAAAGACGCTGCCGCGCGGCTGATCCGTCGTCAGCTGCGCGCGCGCAATCATCCAGCCGTGGCGCGAGGCCAGACGCGTCAGCTCGCCGTCGGCGATGCCCAGCGCCGCCGCATCCTGTGGATGCAGCGCGCAGAACGGTTCACTGATATGGCGCATCAGCCGCGCCGTTTTACCGGTGCGCGTCATGGTGTGCCACTGGTCGCGAATGCGTCCGGTATTGAGCACCAGCGGATAGCGCGCCGTCGGCGCATGCTGCGGCAGACGCGGGGTGATCGGCAGCAGCCGCGCCTTACCGTCGGGGTGGAAGAAACGCCCGTCGCTAAACAGACGCCGGCAGCCCGCCGGATGCTGTGCGTTAACCGGCCACTGCAGCGGCGCCATCTGCCGCCAGGCCTGGCGATCCAACCCGGCCAGCCCGCTGATATCGAACGCCCGCGCGCCGTGGTTTTCAAAGCCGGACAGCGCCGCGTGTTCGCTGAAGATCTCGGCCGGATGCTGGTAGCCGAACGCCTCGCCGTAGCCCATACGCTGCGCCACCTGGCTGAGGATCCACCAGTCGGCGCGCGCTTCGCCCGGCGGCGGCAGAAAGGCGCGCTGGCGTGAAATACAGCGCTCCGAATTGGTTACGCTGCCCTCCTTCTCCCCCCAGGCCAGCGCCGGCAGGCGGATATGCGCCAGTGCGGCGGTATCGGTGTCGGCCATCACTTCAGACACCACCACCAGCGGACAGGCTTTCAGCGCCTGCCGCACCCGGTCGGCGTCCGGCAGCGACACCACCGGATTGGTGCCCATAATCCATACCGCCTTCACCGCGCCGTCGGCCACCGCGCGGAACAGATCCACCGCGTTCAGCCCCGGCCGGCGGGCGATGTTCGGCGCCCGCCAGAAGCGCCGCACGCGGTCGACGTCCGCATCGTCGAAGCCCATATGCGCCGCCAGTTGGTTGGCCAGCCCGCCCACCTCGCGCCCGCCCATGGCATTCGGCTGACCGGTTATCGAAAACGGCCCGCTGCCCGCCCTGCCGATGCGGCCGCCCGCCAGATGCAGGTTAATAATGGCGTTGCATTTGTCGGCCCCGCTCGATGACTGGTTTATCCCCATCGAATACAGCGTCAGCCAGTTTTCCGCATCGGCCAGCAGGCGATAAAAAGCCATCACCTGCGCCAGCGGCAGCTGACAGAACGTCGCCACCCGCTGCGGCGTCCAGCTTGCCGCCGCCTGCAGCGCCGCCGCCGCGCCGTCGGTGTGACGCTGTAAAAAGTCCTCATCCAACAGCCCCTGCTGCGCCAGCCAGTGCAGCGCGCCGTTAAACAGTGCGGCGTCGCTGCCGGGGCGCAGCGCCAGATGCAGATCGGCGTCGTCGCAGCTGGCGGTGGCGCGCGGGTCGATCACCACCACCTTCAGCGCCGGCCGCTGCTGGCGGGCGCGCACCAGCCGCTGATAGAGGATCGGATGCGCCCAGGCGGCGTTGGAGCCGCACAGGATCGCCACGTCCGTCAGCTCAACGTCCTGATAGCTGCAGGGCACCGCGTCGCCGCCGAAGGCGCGCTTATAACCCACCACCGCCGACGCCATGCACAGGCGTGAGTTGGTGTCGATATTGGCCGCGCCGATAAACCCCTTCATCAGCTTATTGGCGACGTAGTAATCCTCCGTCAGCAGCTGACCGGAGGCGTAAAACGCCACCGCCTGCGGCCCGTGCCGGGCAATAATCCGCGCAAAGCGCCGGGCGACCGTATCCAGCGCCTGCGGCCAGCCGACCGGCTGCCCGTCGACCTGCGGCTGCAGCAGCCGGCCGTCCAGATCCAGCGTCTCCGCCAACGCGCTGCCCTTAACGCACAGGCGGCCGCCGTTGGCGGGATGCGCCTCGTCGCCGCTGACGGTGACGCCGTCACCCCGCGTCTCCACCGTCACGCCGCAGCCGACGCCGCAGTACGGGCAGGTGGTGCAGTGCGGCGCGCTCACAGCGCCACCCCGGCCATCTCCTGCGCCTGCGGCTGCAGCGGCCCTGGTTTGCCGTACACCCAGACCCGATCCTGCTCCACCCGTACCGGCCAGACCTCAAGGCGCAGCTGGCTGTCTTCCAGGCTGACGCCGTCGCGCAGGCGGAAACGCTGCTTGTACAACGGCGAGATCACCACCGGTTCGCCCGCGACGTCGCCCAGCAGGCCACGCGCCAGCACGTTAGCCGAACTGCCCGGCTCACGGTTGGCCAACGCATACACCCCGACGCCCGGCAGGTGGAACAGCGCCACCTGCCGCCCGGCCACCCGGGCGGCGATGCCGCTGTGCGCCGGTATATCGCTCAGTGCGCACACCGGTTCCCACTGCGCCGCGTCTCCCCGCGCCGGCTGCAGCGTTATCACTTCGCCGCGCGCCTCGGCCGGTCGGCGCTGTCCGCGCTCCGGCTGCCACGCCACCGCCTCATCCGGCTGGTCGCTGTTGACGAAGGCGCGGAACTGGCGCAGCTTCTCCGGGCTGGCCAGCGTGGTTTGCCATTCACACTGGTAGCTGGCTACCACCGCCTGCATCTCACTTTCCAGCTCGTCGCCAATGCCGAGGCTATCCTCCAGCACCACCTGGCGCAGATAGTCCAGCCCGCCTTCCAGATTATCCATCCAGGTGCTGGTGCGCTGCAGCCGGTCGGCGGTGCGGATGTAGAACATCAGAAAACGGTCGATGGTGCGGACCAGCGTGGCGCTGTCCAGATCGCTGGCAAACAGATCGGCATGGCGCGGTTTCATGCCGCCGTTGCCGCACAGATAGAGGTTCCAGCCCTTATCGGTGGCGATAACGCCGACGTCCTTGCTCTGTGCTTCCGCGCATTCACGCGTACAGCCCGAGACCGCCATCTTGATTTTGTGCGGCGAGCGCAGCCCCTTGTAGCGGTTCTCCAGCTCAATCGCCAGCCCGGTGGAATCCTGCACGCCATAGCGGCACCAGCTGGAGCCGACGCAGGACTTCACCGTGCGCAGCGATTTGCCGTAGGCGTGGCCGGTTTCAAAGCCGGCCTCCACCAGCTGTTGCCAGATTTCCGGCAGCTGCTCCAACCGCGCGCCGAACATATCCACCCGCTGACCGCCGGTAATTTTGGTGTACAGCTGATAACGCTGGGCGATCTGCCCGATGGCGATCAGCCCCTGCGGCGTGATTTCGCCGGCTGGCACCCGCGGCACCACCGAATAGGTGCCGTCTTTTTGAATATTGGCGAAGAAGCGGTCGTTGGTGTCCTGCAGCGGCAGATGCTGCGGCTCCAGCAGGTGCTCATTCCAGCAGGAGGCCAGTATCGACGCCGCCAGCGGCTTGCAGACCTCGCAGCCGTGGCCGCGGCCGTGTTTGGCCATCAACGCGTCAAAGCTGCGGATATTGCCGACCCTCACCAGGTGGTACAACTCCTGGCGCGAATAGGCGAAATGTTCGCAGACGTCCTTTTTCACCTCGACGCCGCGCTGCGCCAGCTCATGCTCCAGCAGCTGTTTAACCAGCGCCGTGCAGCCGCCGCAGCCGGTGCCCGCTTTGGTGCAGCTCTTAACCGCCGCCAGATCGCCGCAGCCCTGTTCCACCGCCGCGCCGATATCGCCCTTGCTGACGCTGTGACAGGAACAGATCTGCGCGCCGGCCGGCAAGGCGGCTACCCCAGCGCCTTTGGCGCGTCACCGGCGCCGGCCGGCAGGATCAGGCTTTCCGGCGCCGCCGGCAGCGGCAGATCGTTCAGCATCGTCTGCAACAGCGTGCTGTATTCAGCGCTGTCGCCCACCAGCACCGCCCCCAGCAGTTTTTTACCGTCGGCGGAGACCACCAGCTTTTTGTAAATCTCCGCCGGCCCGTCAACCCAACTGTAGCTCTGGCTGCCGGCGCTGCGGCCGTGGGCGTCGCCGATCGACGCCACCTCCACCCCCAGCAGTTTCAGTTTGGTGCTCATATCCGCGCCGCCAAAGCGCGCCTCGCCGCCGGCCAGCGTCTCCGCCAGGGTGCGCGCCATCTGATAGCCCGGCGCCACCAGGCCAAAAATCTGTCCGTTCCACAGGGCGCACTCGCCGATGGCGAAAATCGCCGCATCGCTGGTGCGGCACTGGTCATCAATCACGATGCCGCCGCGATCGCCCAGCGTCAGGCCGGACTCGCGCGCCAACTGGTCGCGCGGCCGGATGCCGGCGGAAAACAGGATCAGATCGCTCTCCAACCGCTCGCCATCGGCAAAATGCATGCTGTGACGGTGTAACAAACCGTCTTCAATCGCCCGCGTTTCCTTACCGGTGTGCACCGTTACCCCCAGCGCTTCGATTTTCTTGCGCAGCATGGCGGCGCCGCCGTCGTCCAGCTGTACCCCCATCAGACGCGGCGCAAACTCCACCACGTGGGTTTCCAACCCCAGCTGACGCAGCGCGTTGGCGGCCTCCAGCCCCAGCAGGCCGCCGCCCACCACCACGCCGACCCGCGCGCCGTCAGCGCTGGCGGCAATCGCCGCCAGATCGTCCAGCGTGCGGTACACCAGACAGTCCGGCCGCTGGTTGCCGGGGATAGGCGGCACAAACGGATACGACCCGGTAGCCAGCACCAGTTGGTCATAGGCGGTCTCCCGCCCTTCACTGTCCGTGACGCACTTACGCTGACGGTCGATGGCGCACACCTGCAGGCCCAGCCGCAGTTCAATGCCGTAGCGCGCAAAAAACCCCTCTTCCACCATCGACAGCGACTGCGCGCTGCGACCGGAGAAGTATTCCGACAGATGCACGCGGTCATACGCCGCCACCTGTTCTTCGCCAAACACTACGATGTGGTAGCGCTGGTGCAGTTCACGCGCCACCAGCTGCTCCAGGAAATGATGTCCCACCATGCCGTGACCGGCGACCAACAATACGGGCTTGTGCATATCGTTTTTCCTCTCGTTCGCCGTCGCTGCGGCTTCACTTTCTGTCCTGCCGAACAGCAGCGCCGCCGGATCCGTTACCGGGCAGCCGAGCCGTTGCAGATAAAATTGCGCGTCGCCGGCGTCACCGTACAGCAGCACGCCGTGCAGCCGGCCATCGCGCAGCAGCAGGCGGCGGTAGTGCTGCGCCTGCGGATCCTCGGCGTAATGCACCTCATCGTCGTCCGCCGCCTGCACCTCGCCGGCGCACAGCATGTCGATACCGCTGACCTTTAAACGGGTGTTCAGCGGCGCGGGGCGGAAAGGTTCGCTCTCCTGCCCGGCCAGCCGCTGCGCCAGCAGCGTCGCCTGCTGCCAGCACGGCGCCACCAGGCCGAAGGTGGTTTCCCCCAACTGGCTGCACTCGCCGACGGCAAAGATCGCCGGATCGTCGGTTTGCTGGCGGTCATCCACCAGAATGCCGCGCCGGCACGTCAGCCCCGCCTGCTGCGCCAGCGCCACGGCAGGACGCACGCCGGCGGCGATCACCGCCAGCTCGCAGGGCAGTTCGCGCCCGTCGCTCAGTCTGACGCCCTGCAGCCCGCCGTCGCCATAGAAGGCGCTGACCTGCGTCGCCAGATGGCAGGCAATGCCGCGCGTCGCCAGATTGCTCTGCAGCAGGCCCGCCGCCCGCGCATCCAGCTGCCGCTCCATCAGCCACTCGCCCCGGTGCACCACCACCGCTGACATGCCGCGGGCGGCTAGCGCCGCCGCCGCCTCAATCCCCAGTACGCCGCCGCCCACCACCAGCGCCCGCGCGCCCGGACGGCAGCGGCCGAGCATCGCCTCCACGTCGTCCAGGGTGCGGAAGCCGTACACGCCGGGCAGCTCAATGCCCGGGGTCGGCGGCATCCACGGCCGCGAACCGGTGGCCAGCACCAACAGGTCATAGCCTACGCTGCCGCCGCTGGTAATCACCCGCCGCGCCTGGCGCTCCAGCCTCAGCGCCGTTTCACCATGCAACAGCGTGACGCCATGCTGGCGATACCACGCCGGCGGATGCAGCAGCGCCTCATCGAAGGTTTTCTCTCCCGCCAGCAGCGGCGACAGCAGAATGCGGTTGTAGTTGCCGCGCGGCTCCTCGCCGATCACCGTGATGTCATAGCGCTGCGGCGCCAGCCGGCACAGCGTCTCCACCAGCCGCATGCCCGCCATACCGTTGCCGATCACCACCAGGCGTTGCTGCGTTGTCATAGCCATCTCCTAGGCCGCCTTGGCGTGCTTTTCGTACAAGAACGTCAGCACCTGCTGGCGGTAGCGGTGATAGGCCGGATCGTCCGCCAGTGCGACGCGCGCGCGCGGACGCTCCAGTTCGACCTGCAGCACTTCGCCGACCGTGGCGGCCGGGCCGTTGGTCATCATCATTACCCGGTCGGACAGCAGCACCGCTTCGTCAACATCGTGGGTGATCAGCACGATGGTGGTGTGCAGCCGCCGCTGAATATCCATCACCGCATCCTGCAGGTGGGCGCGGGTCAGCGCGTCCAGCGCGCCAAACGGCTCATCCATCAACAGCACTTTGGGCTTCATCGCCAGCGCGCGGGCGATGCCGACCCGCTGCTTCATTCCGCCGGAAATCTCATGCGGCCGCTTATCCAGCGCATGGCCCATATGCACCAGCTCAAGGTTATGGACGATCCATTCGCGCATTTCCGCGCGGCTCATCTGGCCGCGAAACACCTGATGCACCGCCAGCGCCACGTTTTCGTAGGTGGTGAGCCACGGCAGCAGCGAGTGGTTCTGGAACACCACCCCGCGCTCCGGGCCGGGGCCGGCGATCTGCCGGTTGTCGCACAGCAGCACGCCGTCGCTCGGCAGCGTCAGCCCGGCGATCAGGTTCAGCAGCGTAGATTTACCGCAGCCGGAGTGGCCAATCAGGCTGACGGTTTCCCCCGGCTGAATGTCGACGCTGACCTGATGCAGGGCGACAAACTCACCCTGCGGCGTTGCAAAGCGCTGGCTGACGTTCTGGATCTGAATAATCGGTTTCATCGCGGCTCCTTACTGGCTCTGATAGCTAAAACGTTTTGCCAACCACATCAGTCCCTGCTCAAGCAGCAGGCCGACCACGCCAATCACCAGGATGGCGACGATGATGTTTTCGACGTTGAGGTTGTTCCACTCATTCCAGATCCAAAAGCCGATGCCGACGCCGCCGGTCAGCATCTCCGCCGCGACGATCACCAGCCAGGCGATGCCGATTGACAGGCGTACGCCGGTCAGCACATACGGCAGTACCGCCGGGAACAGGATTTTGCGCATCACCGTCCACTCCGACAGCTTCAGCACCCGCGCCACGTTGAGGTAATCCGCCGGGATGCGCGTGACGCCCTCAGCGGTATTAAGGATCATCGGCCAGATCGAGCAGATAAAAATGGTCCAGGTTGACGCCGGCTCGGAGCGCTGAAACAGCAGCAGACCGATCGGCAGCCAGGCCAGCGGGCTGACCGGCCGCAGCAGGGAGATAATCGGCCCCAGCATATGCGCCATAAAGGCGAAGCGGCCGACCAGAAAGCCGACGGGAATGCCCACCAGCGCCGCCAGCGCGAAGCCGCCCGCCACGCGCTGCAGCGACGCCAGCACGTTCCACCCCAGCCCCTGATCGTTCGGCCCGGCGTAATAGAACGGGTCGGCGAACAGCGTCAGCGCCGCATGCCAGGTCGCCAGCGGCGTCGGGAACCCCTGGCTGTTTTGCGCCACAACCTGCCAGACGGCGATCGCCAACAGCAGCCCCAACAGCGCCGGCAGCGCGCGCCGCAGCAGCGGCTGCACGCGCAGACGCCGGCGCGGCGGCGCAACGGTTTCCGGCGCCGGGGCGGCCGGCGGCGTCTCTTTCAACGGGACAATCTGCGCGCTCACCGGCTCGGCGGCGGCGTCGATTCGTTCAGCCAGATTCTTCATTGCCTACCTCTCACGTCACGTTTAACAGCAAAACTGTTGGCGTATGCCGCCGGGTTGCTGCCGTCCCAGCGTTTACCATCGAACAGGGTGCTGGCGCGCAGCGCGCTGGCCGGCAGGCTAACGCCGCCGACCGCCGTCGCCGCCTGTCGATAGATATCGATGCGATTAATACGCGTGGCGACCGCCAGATAATCCGGCTCGCTCCGCAGCAATCCCCAGCGCTGCTGCTGGGTCAGGAACCACATGCCGTCTGACAGATACGGGAAACTCACCTCGCCATCGCGGAAAAAGCGCATCGCATGCGCGTCCTGCCAGCGTTTGCCCAGGCCGTTCTGGTAGTCGCCGAGCATGCGGCCGGTAAGAAACGCCGCGTTGGTGTTGATGTAGGCGCGCCCGCCAGCCGGTTGGCGCTGGCGATGCGGTTGGCGTCGGAGGCGTCGATCCAGCGCGCGGCATCCAGCACCGCCGCCGTCAGGGCGCGCGCGCTGTTGGGGGTGGGCGCGCACCCAGGCGTCGGTGGCGCCCAGCACCTTTTCCGGATGATCCGGCCAGATCTCCTGCGTGGTAACGGCGGTAAAGCCGATATCTTCGGCAATCGCGCGCTGGTTCCACGGCTCGCCGACGCAAAAGCCGCTCATATTGCCGATTTTCATGTTCACCACCATCTGCGGCGGCGGCACCACCAGGTTACGCACGTCGTTGTAGGGGTGGATGCCGGCCTCCGCCAGCCAGTAGTTCAGCCACATGGCGTGGGTGCCGGTGGGGAAGGTCTGCGCAAAGCTGTAGGCGCCTTCTCTTCGCCGTCGATCCGCGTTTTCAGCGCGGCGGCGTCGCGCACGCCGGCCTGTTTCAGCTGGTTGGCCAGGGTGATGGCCTGGCCGTTGTTGTTGAGCGTCATCAGCACCGCCATATCGCGCTGCGGGCCGGCGGCCCCCAGCTGCAGGCCGTAAATCATGCCGTACAGCGCATGGGGCGGCGTCCAACTCGCCGGACAGCAGCTTGTCGCGCACCGCCGCCCAGCTGGCCTCTTTGCTGGGTATGATTTCGATGCCGTATTTCTCATCAAACTTGTTCACCGCCGCCATCACCACCGAGGCGCAGTCGGTCAGCGGAATAAAGCCGACGCGCAGCCGCTTTTTCTCCGGCGCGTCCGAGCCGGCGGCCCAGGCGGCATTGAACAGCCCCGGCGCCATCATGCTGCCGCCCAACGCCGCGCTGCCGAGCAGAAAGCGGCGGCGCGACAGCGCCATTCCCGGCGATTTGGTGTGCGTCATCAACAGCTCCTCATCTGGGTGTGAAAAACAAAAAAAGGCGTCCCGTCTGCACGCTCCACCCACGGTGAAACGCACAGCAAGGACGCCTTTATCCGAATTAGTCAGGTCATCAACCGCCGTTGGCCGATAACGCGTACAGTAATGCAGCTTGCGTGCCAGTTTTCCCTGCGCCGGTTTATGCGGCCTGCCGCCGGCCGCGGTGCGGCCGTTGCACAACGGCGAGGCAGCGTCTGCACTGAGGGCGTGCAAATATCCTCAAAACAGGGGCGGCTATTTCCCCGGCAGAATGTCCGCCACCGCCAGCATGGCGCGGGCAATATCAATCAGACGCTTATTCTGGTCCATCGCCATCTTACGCAGCAGCTGATAGGCGCTCTCTTCCGTCAGGCCGCGGTGCTGAATCAGCAGGCTTTTGGCGCGCTCGATTTCGCGCCGCTCCTGCAGGGTGGCGCGCGTCGCCGCCAGCTCTTCCGACAGCGCCTGCAGCCGCTGCGACTGCTGGCGGATCATCGCCATCAGCGAGCGCCCCAGCTGCGGGTTAACCCCGTCGTCAAGCAGCGCTTCGCCGTCGGCCGCCGGCGCGCTGACAAACACCGTATAGCCCGGCTCCAACGCCGGCCACGTTGGCTCCGGCTGCGTCAGCGCCCGCTGCGCCGCGACCAGGCTGGCGCGACAGCCGTCCATCAGCGCGGCCGCCAGCCGGTCCTCAATCTGTTTCATCGCGTCAATGCGCGCCGAGGTTATGTCAAACCAGCGCAGGCTGAGATCGCCGCCCGGCTGCCGCCGGGTGCAGGCCATGCGTCGCAGGCGTTCAAACTCGCGGTCGTCCTGCTGCTGCAGTTGCCGCCACTGCGCCAGCGACGCCGGGTCGGCAAACTCGACAAAGGTGTGAAAACAGCGCTCCTGGCCGTCAATCAGCTGTGGCAGCCGCTGCTGCGCCGCATCGTCAAACTGCCCGGCGGCAAACCCCGCCGCCCCAGCGCCCGCTCCTGCCCGGCCAGCTCTTTACCCTGCATAAAGCTGAACATAGCGATCAGCCGGCGCGCCATCGCCGGCTCCAGACAGGCGTCCGTCGCCTCATACACCAGCGCCAGCAGGCTGTGAACGATCGCGTTAAAATGCTGCATCGCCTCCTCCGGCGTCAGACGGCGCGCCTCCGCCTGCTGTCGCAGCGTCGGCAATAGAGTGAGATGCTGCAGCGCGCCGGCGATGCGGCCGAACAGCCGGCCGGCGACCGCCAGCGGCGCAGTGGTCGCATCCAGCTGCGCCAGCAGGCGCTGTACCGCCCGCTCGGCCTGTTCCACATCGCGCCGCCGCGCCGCCAGCCGGTCGCCGAACAGCGCGCCCTGTGAGCAGAGGTAAATATTCACCGTGCCCCGCTCGCGCTGCAGCATATGGATCAGTTGGCTTACCTCTCCCACCAGCTGCCCCATGTGCAGCAGCTGTTGCAGGACGGTAATTTCACAGCGTTTCGACGCCAGCAGGAAATCGGCGGCGCTGGGCGGAAAGGCGGCATTGCGACTCATGGTGCAGGCTCCGTTCAGCAAGAATAGGCGGAAACCTGCAAAAGCCGTGCCGGGATGGGAGCAGCGCGGAGACGGCGGCCGCTAATCAATTCCCTGCTCGTTCAGCCAGCGGACCAGCGTATCGGCCAGCGCCTGCGGCTGCTCCAGCGGCAGCATATGTCCGCTGCCGTCAAGCACCTGCAGCGTGGCGCCGGCAATCGCCGCGGTCAGTTCCTGCGCCTCATCCAGCGAGCGCAGCGCGTCCTGCGCGCCCGCGACCACCAGTGTCGGGCACTGTATCGCCGCCGCGGGGACATCGGCCCTGCGCAGCGCCGACTGGCTCGCCAGTGCGGCGTAGCCCAGCCGGTTGCCCATCTGTCTGATCGCCGCAATCAGCGCCGTATCCGCAGCGCGGTCAGGGTGCAGTGAACCGGCAATCGCCGTGCGGCTCAGGCCGCTGAAGGTGGCGGCGGACAGGCTTTGCACCGCCCGCTGCTTCGACGCCATCTGCTGCTCGGTGTCCTCACGCAGCGAGCTGGCCACCAGCACCAGCGCCGCCGCCCGCTGCGGGTAATCCGCCGCCAGCTGTCTGGCGATATAGCCGCCCAGCGAGAAGCCAACCAGCACGAACCTGGGCGGCAGCGTCTCGGCAAGATGGCGGGCGATATCGCGGATGGTTTTGCCGCCGCTCAACGCGCCGTGCAGTACCGGCCAGCCGGCCGGCAGACAGGTTTGAAACCGCTGCCACAGCGTCTCATCCAGCATAAAGCCGGGGATCAGCACCAGCGGACATGGGGTTATATTCACAATTTCTCTCTTATGCGGATGACGTCCGCAGAACAACACCGGCCAACTCAGCTATGGGCAATTTTAGCCAACCTGCGGGCGCCTGAAAAAAAACGGCCTCCGCAGTGGGAGGCCGTCTGTTAGCAAAGCTTATCGTCTGCAGACGTTATTCGGCTTTGAATTCCGCTTCCGCCTGGTCGAAACGTTCGGTCATGGCGGCCGACGGCTTGCCGCCCATCAGGCTGACCAGCACGATGGCGATGCTGGCGAACAGGAAGCCAGGGATGATTTCATACAGATCCAGCCAGCCGTACTGTTTCCACACCAGTACGGTGATCGCACCAATCAGCATCCCGGCCAGCGCGCCGTTGCGCGTCATGCGCGACCAGGTGACGGAGAACAGCACTACCGGCCCGAAGGCGGCGCCGAAACCGGCCCAGGCGTAGCTCACCAGCCCCAGCACCCGGTTTTCCGGGTTGGCGGCCAGGGCAATAGCGATCAACGCCACCACCAGCACCATTACACGGCCGACCCACACCAGTTCGCGCTGGCTGGCGCCCTTGCGCAGGAAGGCTTTGTAGAAATCTTCGGTGATGGCGCTGGAGCACACCAGCAGCTGGCAGCTCAGGGTGCTCATTACCGCCGCCAGAATTGCCGACATCAGGATACCGGCCACCCACGGGTTAAACAGGATCATCGCCAGTTCGATAAACACCCGCTCGCCGTTTTCCGAGACGTTGCCCGCCTGTGCCGGGTTATTGGCGAAGTAGGCAATGCCGAAGAAGCCGACCGCGATGGTGCCCGCCAGGCACAGAATCATCCAGGCCATGCTGATGCGGCGTGCGCTGCGGATGGTGCGGTGGGAGTCCGCCGCCATAAAGCGCGCCAGAATGTGCGGCTGGCCGAAGTAGCCCAGGCCCCAGCCGAGCAGCGACAGGATCGCCACCAGATTCAGCCCTTTCAGCATATCCAGGTTGGCCGGGTTCTTCGCCTCAATCACCAGCAGGGAGGTATCAATGCCGCCGACGGCCAAAATCACGAACACCGGCGTCAGGATCAGCGCAAAAGATCATCAGGCTGGCCTGCACGGTATCGGTCCAGCTTACCGCCAGGAACCCGCCGATAAAGGTGTACAGAATGGTCGCCGCCGCGCCGGCCCACAGCGCGGTTTCATAACTCATGCCGAAGGTGCTTTCAAACAGGCGCGCGCCGGCGACGATGCCGGAGGCGCAGTAGATGGTGAAGAACACCAGGATCACCACCGCCGAAATCACCCGCAGCAGTTTGCTGTTGTCTTCAAAGCGGCTGGTGAAGTAGTCCGGCAGCGTCAGCGCGTTGTTGTTGGCTTCGGTATGCACCCGCAGCCGCCCCGCCACCAGCTTCCAGTTCAGGTAGGCGCCGATCGCCAGGCCGATAGCGATCCAGCTTTCGGAGATGCCGGACAGAAAAATCGCGCCCGGCAGGCCCATCAGCAGCCAGCCGCTCATATCAGACGCGCCGGCGGAGAGCGCGGTCACCACGCTGCCCAGGCTACGGCCACCAAGGATGTAATCATCGAAGTTGTTGGTCGCCCGGTAGGCGAGTAAGCCGATCAGCACCATCCCGAAGATATACACCAGGAAGGTCACCAGCATAGGTGTGCTTATTGTCATTCAACTCTCCACTTTCATTTTCCCCTTCATCCTTCGCCGGCAACGCCGTGAATTCTTTCGGGTGTTTTAATTCGCGCTGTAGTGCGGTGTCTGTCGCCTGCCGACGCGTCGGAACGAAACGCCGTCGGCGCAGTGCGTAGTCGATACTAGTTTCTGCCCGGTATTGTCAGACCGCTGGCTATCCTAGATGACCTTTTTGCTATTCAACAACACTTTTAACAACAAAGTTACACAAAGTTCACCCTGCGTCACATTTAACCAGGTTATCGGTTGCACTCCCCCTACCCATTTGTAGTTGCACCCTGACGGCATTAGCCATAAAAATTCAGGGGTGACCGGTTATACTGCATATTCCCCGGCCATCGCTGAATAATGAGCAAAAATCATGCCGCTTCCCGCGGTCAAAAAATCGAGTTAACTCACACTTCGTTAATCATCCTGATTTAACAAGGTTGCACAAAGTTGCAACATGCAGGATATTGTCAGCCTTCAGACAGACACAACATATTTCACGAGCCTATCCCCGCAGGCTAAAAGCGGCCCGGAATTTGTATAGCCTGCCGGGATAGGTTCTAAACTCACAGGAGCTGGATGGTATGGGCACGACCACTATGGGCGTCAAGCTTGATGAAGCAACGCGCGATCGCATTAAAACCGCTGCACAACGCATCGATCGCACGCCGCACTGGTTAATCAAACAAGCCATTTTTAATTATCTCGAACGCCTTGAGAGCGGTTCCGATATCCCTGAAATTCCTGCAGTTAATGCCGCCGGCAGCGCCGAAGCGGACGACATTATGCCGCAACCGCAGGAAGAGTCCCACCAGCCGTTCCTGGAATTTGCCGAACACATTCTGCCGCAGTCGGTCACGCGCGCCGCTATTACCGCCGCCTACCGCCGTCCGGAGCAGGAAGCGGTGCCGATGTTGCTCGAACAGGCGCGCTTACCGGCCGATCTTGCACAGGCTACGCACAAGATGGCCTACGGCATCGCCGAGAAGCTGCGGAACCAAAAGAGTGCACACGGACGCGCCGGCATGGTGCAAGGCCTGCTGCAGGAGTTCTCACTCTCCTCACAGGAAGGCGTGGCGCTGATGTGTCTGGCGGAGGCGCTGCTGCGCATTCCGGACAAACCAACCCGCGACGCGCTGATCCGCGACAAAATCAGCACCGGCAACTGGCACTCCCACCTGGGACGCAGCCCGTCGCTGTTCGTGAACGCCGCCACCTGGGGCCTGCTGTTCACCGGTAAACTGGTGTCCACCCATAACGAGGCCAACCTGTCGCGCTCGCTGAACCGCATTATCGGCAAGAGCGGCGAGCCGCTGATCCGTAAAGGCGTCGATATGGCGATGCGCCTGATGGGCGAGCAGTTCGTCACCGGCGAAACCATCGCCGAGGCGCTGGCCAACGCGCGCAAGCTGGAAGACAAGGGCTTCCGCTACTCGTACGACATGCTGGGCGAGGCCGCGCTGACCGAGGAGGACGCGCAGGCCTATATGGTTTCCTACCAGCAGGCCATCCACGCCATCGGCAAGGCCTCCAACGGCCGCGGCATTTATGAAGGCCCGGGGATCTCCATCAAGCTGTCCGCCCTGCACCCGCGCTACAGCCGCGCGCAGTACGACCGGGTGATGGAGGAGCTGTATCCGCTGCTGCTGTCGCTGACCCTGCTGGCGCGTCAGTACGATATCGGCATCAATATCGACGCCGAAGAGGCCGATCGCCTGGAGATCTCGCTCGACCTGCTGGAAAAACTCTGCTTCGAACCGCAGTTGGCCGGCTGGAACGGCATCGGCTTCGTGATTCAGGCCTATCAGAAACGCTGCCCGGCCGCCATTGACGCGGTGATCGACATCGCGCAGCGCAGCCGTCGCCGCCTGATGATCCGTCTGGTGAAAGGCGCCTACTGGGACAGCGAAATCAAACGCGCCCAGATGGACGGCCTGGAAGGCTACCCGGTCTATACCCGCAAGGTCTACACCGACGTCTCTTACCTGGCCTGCGCGCGCAAGCTGCTGTCGGTGCCGAATCTGATTTACCCGCAGTTCGCCACCCATAACGCCCACACGCTGAGCGCGATTTATCATATGGCGGGCAACAACTACTATCCGGGGCAGTATGAGTTCCAGTGCCTGCACGGAATGGGCGAGCCGCTGTACGAGCAGGTGGTGGGTAAAATCGCCGACGGCAAGCTGAACCGCCCGTGCCGCATCTACGCGCCGGTCGGCACCCACGAAACGCTGCTGGCCTATCTGGTGCGTCGCCTGCTGGAAAACGGCGCCAACACCTCGTTTGTCAACCGCATTGCCGACACCACGCTGTCTCTCGACGAGCTGGTGGCCGATCCGGTGCTGGCGGTCGAGGCGCTGGCCGCCAGCGAAGGCCAGATTGGCCTGCCGCATCCTAAAATTCCGTTGCCGCACGACCTGTACGGCGAAAAACGCGTTAACTCCAGCGGCCTGGATCTGTCGAACGAGCATCGCCTGGCCTCGCTGTCCAGCGCCCTGCTCACCAGCGCCGCGCAAGAGTGGCGCGCCGATCCGATTATCGACGCAGAGAGCGACCAGGGCGTGGAGCAGCCGGTGATTAACCCGGCCGAGCCGAGCGATGTGGTCGGCTACGTCCGTGAAGCGACCGAAGGTGAAGTCAGCCGCGCGCTGGACGCCGCCGCCGCCGCCGGCCCGATCTGGTTCGCTACCCCGCCGGCAGAGCGCGCCGCGGTGCTGGAGCGCGCCGCCGAGCTGATGGACGGCCAGCTGCAGAGCCTGATCGGCATTCTGGTGCGCGAAGCGGGCAAAACCTTTAACAACGCCATCGCCGAAGTGCGTGAAGCGGTCGACTTCCTGTATTACTACGCCGGTCAGGTACGCGATGACTTCGCCAACGACAGCCACCGTCCGCTGGGGCCGGTAGTGTGCATCAGCCCGTGGAACTTCCCGCTGGCCATCTTCACCGGGCAGATCGCCGCGGCGCTGGCCGCCGGCAACAGCGTGCTGGCCAAGCCGGCGGAGCAAACGCCGCTGGTGGCCGCACAGGCGGTGCGCATTCTGCTGGAGGCCGGCATTCCGCACGGTGTGCTGCAGCTGCTGCCGGGCCTCGGGGAAACCGTCGGCGCGCAGCTGGTTAATGACGAGCGCGTGCGCGGCGTGATGTTCACCGGCTCCACCGCCGTGGCCGGCATTCTGCAACGCAGCATCGCCGGACGTCTGGATCCGCAGGGGCGTCCGACGCCGCTGATCGCCGAAACCGGCGGCCTGAACGCGATGATCGTCGACTCCTCCGCCCTGACCGAGCAGGTGGTCACCGACGTGGTGGCCTCCGCGTTTCGACAGCGCCGGCCAGCGCTGCTCCGCACTGCGCGTGCTGTGCATTCAGGAAGACGTGGCGGAACACACGCTGCAAATGCTGCGCGGCGCCATGGCGGAATGCCGCATGGGCAACCCGGAACGTCTGTCCACCGACATCGGCCCGGTGATCGACGCCGAAGCCAAAACCGGCATCGACCGCCATATTCAGACCATGCGCTCCAAAGGCCGCAAGGTGTATCAGGCGGCGCAGCGCAACGCGCAGGATGAGAAAGAGTGGCCGCGCGGCACCTTCGTCAAGCCGACGCTGATTGAGCTGGAGAGCTTCGACGAACTGCAGAAAGAGATCTTCGCCCGGTGCTGCACGTGGTGCGCTACCGTCGCGCCAACCTGGAAGCGCTGGTCGATCAGATCAACGCCGCCGGTTACGGCCTGACGCTGGGCATCCACACCCGTATCGATGAAACCATCGCGCGGGTGACCGAACGCGCCAAGGTGGGCAACCTGTACGTCAACCGCAATATGGTCGGCGCGGTGGTCGGCGTCCAGCCGTTCGGCGGCGAAGGCCTGTCCGGCACCGGCCCGAAAGCCGGCGGCCCGCTGTACCTCTACCGCCTGCTGGCCAACCGCCCGGAAGACGCGGTGCAGCGCACGCTGGATCGTCAGGACGCCGAGCGTCCGATGGAGGCCAGCGCGCGTCCGGCCCTGCTGGCGCCGCATCAGGCGCTGGAGAAGTGGGCGGTGGCAGAAAACCTGCGCGATCTGGCGCAGCTGGCGCAGCGCTATGCCGAGCTCGGCCAGGGCGGCACCGTACGTCCGCTGCCTGGCCCGACCGGCGAACGCAACACCTACGCCCTGCTGCCGCGCGAGCGCGTACTGTGCCTGGCGGATAACGACGCCGACGCGCTGACGCAGCTCGCCGCCGTGCTGGCGGTCGGCAGCCAGGTGCTGTGGCCGGAAGCCGAGCTGCAGCGCACGCTGTACCGCCGTCTGCCGAATGAGGTGCAGGCGCGCATCGCATTCACCAAAGACTGGCAGAGCGATAAGGTGGAGTTCGACGCCGCCATGCATCACGGCGACGCCGATCAGCTGCGGAACCTGTGCGAGCAGATCGCTCAGCGCAGCGGCGCCATCGTCTCCGTGCAGGGCTTCACCCACGGCGAAACCAATATCCTGCTGGAGCGCCTGCTGGTTGAACGCTCGCTGAGCGTCAACACCGCCGCCGCCGGCGGTAACGCCAGCCTGATGACCATCGGCTGATCGGCCGGCTCGTAGTAACACAAACCCCGCCTTTGGCGGGGTTTGTCTTGATGGTAGTATCGTTTGACGCCCCGGAATAGCCAAACCTCAGGTAACGCGTTATGACGCCCTCTTACTTCAAGCTCAGGCGTTAGGATCGACGCCCGCGAGTTTGGCAATCACCAACATGACGCCGCCAACCGCAATCATGTTCATCCAGATAAAATGCATCCAATAATATATCGTGATCCATCCCGCCAATTCGCGAGGCAGGGACTGCATAAAGGCATAGGCTTCTGCGGGTGCAAAGGTATCTTTCCCGATTCCTGGTCAGGGTTTCAACAACGACAGCGGTCTATCTGATCGACGTAACTCACAGATATTGCTAGGAATAAACTTAAATTCACAGCGCGGCGGACAGATAGCGGATAATCAGCATACTGCCCGAGGCCAGCAGGATCATATTAATCAGTTTCAGGAACTGTTCACGTGACATCTTGAGCGTGAAATAGCGGCCAAGCGTGATACCCAGCAGCATCCCCGGTGCCAGCGCCAACGCCAACAGCAGCAGATCGGCGTCAAAATAGACCCCGGCCAGCGCAAAAATCACCACCCGGGTCAGCGTGCTCAGGCCGATCAGCGTGGTTTGCGTAATGCGCATCGCCTCTTTGCGCTCAATGCGTCCGCTAAGGTAAATCGCGTAAATAAAACCGCCGCTGCCGAACAGCGCACTGAACACGCCGCCGACCAGGCCAAACGGTACGGCGGCTTTGGCGGAAAAGCGGCGATCCGGTTTCAGGCCGCTGAGGGCGTAGACGGCATACAGCACCACGAAGATCCCCAGCGCCAACAGCAGGATATCGGGTCGGGTTCTCAGCAGGATCAGCGCGCCAATCAGGCTGCCGGCGATCATCAGCGGGATCAGCCGCCTTAATTCCGGCCGGTTTGCGTTGCGCCCGTCGCGGCTCACATTGACCAGCGCCGCGCACATATCCAACAGCGCCAGCAACGGCACGATTTTCGCCACCGGGATATACAGCGCCATCACCGGGCTGGCGATCAGCGCGGTGCCGAACCCGGCAATGCCGAAGATCACATAGGCCGCCAGCAGCGCGCCGGCCAGCACCAGATAATGGGAAAGCTGCAGTGCGTCTTGCATGTCGGTATCAGCCTGATGTTATGGCCGGCCGGCCGGCACGGCGTGTTTCAGCTGTCTCAGCCGGCTGCGGGTGCGCTGGATATCTTCCTGCGCCACGCCGTCAGTCATCGCGTCCAGCGGGTAGTCGCTGATGATATACAGCCGGCAACTCTGATCGTAGAGCACGTCAATCACGTTGATAAAACGCTGCTGCGCCGCCGCAGACTGGGTCGCCAGCGCCGGAACGTCTTCGATAATCCAGCAGCGGCAGCGTTCACACAGCGCCAGATAATCCATCACCGCCGTCGGCGCCACGCACAGCGCCGCAAAAGAAAAGTGCAGAACGTCGCCGGCGGGAGAAAGCACCGCCAGCCTGCGGTAGCCAACCTCGAGGGCGTGCTCACCGTCAGGCTGCGGCAGCCCGCACGCCCGGCGCTGCTCTGCGCTGCCGGGGCTAAGATAGACGCCCTCGCAAAACGGCGTGCTGTCATTCGCCCCCAGCAGGCGGTAATCCTGCCCGCCGGTCAGCGCGAAGATCTCCATATGCTGTTTGATTAACGCTATCGAAGGCACAAAGCGCTGGTGGTAGAGGGGGTTGGCCAGCAGTTCATCCGGCGGATAGTTGGAGGTTGTCACCAACACAATCTGCCGCTGAAAAATAAACTCCAGCAGGGGTTTGATCAGCATCGCGTCGCCAATATCGTGCAGATGGAACTCATCAAAACACAATAACCGGCAGTCGCCCAGTTGCGCGCTCAACACCTCGGTTATTGACCGCCCGCGGTTATCCTGTGCGGCCATGCGTTGGTGTAGTTCACGGAAAAAATAATGGAAGTGTACGCGGCGTTTGCTGCGGATTGGCGCCGCATCATAAAAACGCGTCGAGGATAAACGTCTTGCCCCGCCCGACCTTACCCCACAGATAAACGCCGCCGGCATGATGCGGCGGGCGGGGCGCCTGCGCAGCGATCAGGCTGCCCAGCCGAGCCACGACGCGACACTGATCGTCATCCAGCACAAAGCCATGCGCGCTGGATTTTTCCTGCATCAGCGCCACAAAATCAAACTGCGTTCCGCTGCCGCTCATGAGATCCTTCCCTAGCTAAAAGACGAGATGGCACCAGCCAACGACCAAGTATAGAACCTGATACAGATTCTCTGCCCAAAAACGACGATAGTGTGATGCAGAGCACGGACGGCTGAACAAGCCGGACGCGGCATACCGCGCCCGGCAGCGTTTACTGGTTAATAAACTTATCGAGGAACTGACGGGTGCGCTGGTGCTGAGGGTCGGCAAACAGCGCCTTCGCCGGCCCCTGTTCGACAATGCGGCCGTTGTCCATAAAGATGGCGCGGTCGGCGACGTCGCGGGCAAAGCTCATCTCGTGGGTGACGATCACCATGGTGCGCTTCTCTTCCGCCAGCGCGCGAATGGTGTTGAGCACCTCGCCCACCAGCTCCGGGTCCAGCGCCGAGGTGGGTTCGTCAAACAGGATTACTTCCGGCTGCATCGCCAACGCGCGGGCGATCGCCACCCGCTGCTGCTGACCGCCGGACAGGCGCTTCGGATAGGCCTGCTCTTTGCCGCTCAGCCCGACCTTCGCCAGCAGCTCGCGAGCGCGCTGCTCAGCCTTGGCGCGCTCTTCGCCCTTCACGATCACCGGCCCTTCAATGATGTTCTCCAGCACCGAACGGTGCGGGAACAGGTTGAAGTTCTGAAACACAAACCCCACCTGCTGGCGCAGTTCGCGCACCTGGCTTTTCTGTTTACCGAGCGAACGCGCGCTGTCGATCTCGATATCCCCCACGCGGATAGTGCCGGAATCCGGCACTTCCAGCAGGTTGATGCAGCGCAGCAGCGTGGTCTTCCCCGAGCCGCTCGGCCCGATAATAGCCACCACTTCGCCGGAATTCACCTCGAGATCGATACCGTGCAGCACCGTATGGCCATTGAACTTTTTCACTACGTCCTTTACTTCGATGGCGCTCATGGGCTTATTCCTTATCCTGACGGTTAACGTGCGATTCCAGACGGTTCTGCAGCGCAGACAGCAGCGTCGCCATCAGCCAGTAGATCAGCGATGCCGCCAGATACATGGTGAACACCTCCAGCGTGCGCGAGGTGATCAGCTGCGCCTGACGGAACAGTTCCGGCACCTGAATCGTCGCCGCCAGCGAGGTGTCTTTCACCAGCCCGATAAAGCTGTTGCCCAGTGGCGGCAGCGCGGTGCGCGCCGCCTGCGGCAGGATCACCCGGCGCAGGGTCTGCCACGGCGACATGCCGATGCTGGCCGCCGCTTCCCACTGACCTTTATCAATGGAAGAAATAGCGGCACGCAGGGTTTCCGAGGTGTAGGCCGCCGTATTGAGCGACAGGCCGATCAGCGCCGCCGGGAACGGGTCAAACTCAATGCCGAACTGCGGCAGGCCGTAATAAATCATAAACAGCTGGGCAATCAGCGGCGTGCCGCGGAACAGTGACACGTAAATACGCGACAACCACGACAGCGGCCAGAAATGCGAAAGGCGCATCAGCGCCAGCAGAAAGCCCAGAATCAGCCCCAGCGCCATCCCGCCCAGGCTCAGCTGCAGCGTGAGTATGGCGCCCTTCAATAAAAACGGCGCTGAATCCAGCGCCAGTTGAATACTTTCTTGCATTATTTCGTTACGTCCGCACCAAAACCATTTGTCAGAGATTTTCGCCAGCGTGCCGTCTTTCTGCATCTCGGCGATCGCCTGGTTAATGGCGTTCAGCAACTCCGGATTATTTTTACGCACCGCAACGCCGGACTCCTGACGGGAGAACGCCGGGCCGGCGACCGCCAGCGTATTGCCGGTTTTTCTTCACCAGATCCAGCGCCGCCAGGCGGTCCACCAGAATCACGTTGATGCGGCCAACGCGCAGATCCTGATATTTGGTCGGGTCGTCGTCATAGGTGCGCACGTCAACGCCCTGCACATTTTCGCGCAGCCACTGTTCATAGTTGGTGCCGAGGCCTACGCCGACCTTTTTACCCTTCAGGTCTTCCGGTTTGGCGATCTGCCCCTCATTGCCCTTCTTCACCAGCGCCTGAATGCCGGAGACGGTGTACGGCGTGGAGAAGTCATATTTTTTCTTCCGCTCGTCGGAAATGGTGACCTGATTGATCACCACGTCGATGCGTTTGGAATCCAGCGACGCCAGCATGCCGTCCCATTTGGTCGGGCTCAGCTTGGCCTTGACGCCCAGATGCTGCGCCAGCGCGTTGGCGAAGTCCACTTCGAAGCCGGTCAGCTTACCGTCTTCCCCCTGGAAACTGAACGGCGGATAGGTGCCTTCCAGCCCCACTTTCAGCGTGCCGTTATGTTTGACCTGCTCCAGCAGATTGTCTGCCGCGAAGGTGTTTGCCGTCAGGCCGGCGGTCAGCGCCACCGCCATCATCC
The DNA here is from genome assembly GCA_901472405.1 of Serratia rubidaea. GTDB lineage: Bacteria > Pseudomonadota > Gammaproteobacteria > Enterobacterales > Enterobacteriaceae > Serratia_B > Serratia_B rubidaea. The sequence continues at coordinate 2,945,202 of LR590463.1, forward strand.
CCAGTGCCAGTTGGCGTCGAACTTTGGAAAAGAGCATAGATACCCCGTATAAAATGTTATCTTTTTTGATTTCAGGACTTTAACAGCCTGCATCGCGGTATAAAGGAATATTACCTAATAAATATAGTCCAGAATGGAATATAACTACCTGCCGGCCTATACCTGCGGGTGATAGGCGAACAGCGCCGGCGCGCCGCCGGTGTGCACAAACAAGATTGGGCCGTCATCGCGGAAACGCCCCTGAGCAATGCCGTCGATCAGCCCGGCCATCGCCTTACCGGTATACACCGGGTCAAGCAAAATGCCTTCCTGCTGCGCCAGCAGCTGCACCGCCGCCATGCCCTCGTCGTTCGGCATGCCGTACTGCGGTGCAAAATAGTCATCCCACAGCGTAATCGGCGCCTGCGCCTCCAGACCCAGCGCAAGGGCCAGTTCCTGCCGGATCTGTTCGACCTTCGGCAGTTGCTCCTCAGCGCGGCGTGAAACGGTGACGCCAATCAGTTCGCTGTCCGGCAGCAGCTGCTGCAGCCCGAGCGCCAAACCGGCATGGGTACCGGCGCTGCCGGAGGCCACCACCACGGAACTGAAGGCAACGTCCTTGCCCTGATGCGCGATTTCCAGCGCGCACTGCACGTAGCCCAGCGCGCCGAGTGCGTTAGAGCCGCCCACCGGCACCACATAAGGCCGGAAGCCCTGCGCTTCCAGACGCGTCGCCAGCTCCTCCAGCTGCTGCTGCGGCGCGTGCAGCGCATCGCACATCACCACTTCCGTATTGAACAGATCCAGCAGCAGGCGGTTGCCGTTGCTCAGGTAGTTTTCCGCCTGCGTATTGATGGGGTTTTCCAGCAGCGCCACGCAGTGCAGGCCAAGTTTGGCGGCGACGGCGGCGGTCTGGCGGACGTGGTTGGACTGGATGGCGCCGGCGGTCACCAGCGTATCGGCCCCCTGCTCCAGCGCATCGGCGGCCAAAAACTCCAGTTTTCTCAGTTTGTTGCCACCCATAGCCATCGGCGTGACGTCGTCACGTTTGATGTATATTTCACGGCCAAGGTAGTCAGAAAGGCGGGACAGTTTCTCCAGCGGCGTGGCGGAGCCAACCAAATCGAGGCGCGGGAATTGCGCCAGTTGCTGTTGCAGATTCACAGCTTACTCCCAGTAAAGCGGTATTAACGTCTGACAGCTAGGTGTAACAGAAGTGACGTCAATAATCACTCATTATTCATCATGGGAGTGCCGGCGACCGCCCGCAGACGGCCGCCACGGGCCTAGTAGCTCTTCTGCCAGGCGAGATACTGGTCGTATTTACGCAGCGCGATGCGATAGTTGTTATGTCCGGCGCTGGGCAGGTCGTCAATCAGGTGGTGGCTGCCGCCGTTGCTGAATTTATCCGCCGGATAGTTGCGTGCGGTCAGCATTTCATCCAGCCGCCGCAGGCGCACCACGTATTCACGCACGGTGCTGTGGCTCATTTCGGTCTGTTCGAACAGGTACTGCTTGAACGCCATAATGTCGAAATAGCTGGGGTGGCTGTTGCAGGAAATTTCACTGCAGAAACGGCACAGCGCGGTCAGCTCCTGCTGCACGTTTTGCCATACCTGATCATCGATCGGCTGATCCATACGGGCGATGGCCTCTTTATTGATGATCTTGCCGCGAAACACCAGCGCCATGCGGTCCAGCAGTTTACCGCACTGACCGCAGTGGGTCTGGGTGTGTTTGTAATCTTTCATATAGCGGCTTAGCGGCCGCTTTTTCAGTACTGTTCCAGACATAATGATAGCTCCTGTTATCGCCGATCAATCATTTGCCAAACGGGCGCGCAGACGTTTAATCGCCTGGCTGTGTAATTGACTGACGCGCGATTCGCCGACGTCCAGCACCGCGCCAATCTCCTTCAGGTTCAACTCCTCCTGGTAATAGAGCGTCAGCACCATCTTCTCGCGCTCCGGCAGGGCTTCGATGGCGTTAATCACCCGCTGACGCAGGTTGCCCTCCAGCAGCTGCTGCAGCGGATTGGCCTCTTCATGCCCTTCCAGCATCAGCTCGACGCTTTCCCCCTGCTCTTCGCGCCACTCGTCGTAGGAGAACAGCTGACTGTTATTGGTATCCAGCAGGATCTGACGGTAATCGCTGAGCGAAATGTCCAGCGCCTGCGCCACCTCCAGCTCGGCAGGCGGACGCCCCAACTGCTGCTCCAGCCGCTGCATCGCCTGCGCTACTTCGCGGGCGTGACGCCGCACGCTGCGCGGCACCCAGTCGCGGCTGCGCAGCTCATCGAGCATTGCGCCGCGGATGCGCTGCACCGCATAGGTGGTAAAGGCGGTCCCCTGCAGCGCGTCGTAACGTTCGACGGCGTTCAGCAGCCCGATGCCGCCGGCCTGCAGCAGATCGTCAAGCTCGACGCTGGCGGGCAGCCGGACCTGCAGGCGCAGCGCCTCGTGGCGCACCAGCGGAACGTAGCGCAGCCAGAGGGAGTTTTTGTCCATTACGCCTTCGGCGGTATACAGATCGCTCACTATGTCTAAAACCTGCGGATTAAGGAGTCAGCGTTATTATCCGCAGTGGACGCAATGACAATCGGCGGAACAGCCGCAAAAAACGGGCCTTATTTACCCCATGCGGCTCAACGCCGGCGCACGGGCATAAAAAAACCCCGCCGAGGCAGGCGGGGTGATAAGCGACAGTTAATCGGAGAGCGGGGATTAACGCAGCAGAGACAGCACGTTCTGAGTCGACTGGTTAGCCTGCGCCAGCACGGAGGTGCCAGCCTGCTGCAGGATGTTGGCGCGGCTCATGTTGGACACTTCGGTCGCGTAGTCGGCATCCTGAATACGGGACTGGGAAGCGGACAGGTTGTTAACGGTGCTGTTCAGGTTGTTGATGACAGAATCGAAACGGTTCTGTACCGCACCCAGAGAAGAACGCAGTTTATCAACCTGAGACAGCGCTTTGTCCAGGGTATCCAGCGGCGTTTTCATGGTAACGGCGGTGCTGTCTTCGGTGACTTTACCGTCTTTATCCACGGTCGCTCCCGCGTAGGTTTTCGCGCCGGTGGCCGCATCGGTGGTTTCAACGAACATGGTGTCTTTACCGTCCGCATCTTTACCGGTAATCAGCGTCTTACCTGCCGCCAGACCGCTTGCCGCCGGATCGTAGCTCACGTCTTCGCCGGTAGAGGCCTTGATGGTTGCGCCCTTGGCAACTTCGTTACCCGCGGTCGGGCCTTTAACGGTCACGTCAAAACCTTCCAGACCCAGCTGCTTGGCATCGATTTTTTGCAGATCGATGTTGATGGTTTCGCCGTCGTTAGCGCCAACCTGGATAGTCAGAGACTGATCTTTGCTCAGCACTTTCACGCCGTTGAAGTCAGTTTGCTCAGAGATACGGTTAACTTCAGACAGACGCTGGGTGATCTCGTCCTGGATGGATTTCAGGTCGCTGTCAGAGTTGGAACCGTTCTGCGCCTGTACGGTCAGACGACGGATGTTCTGCAGGTTGTCGTTAACTTCGTTCAGCGCGCCTTCGGTGGTCTGCGCCAGGGAGATGCCGTCGTTAGCGTTGCGGGACGCCTGAGTCAGGCCTTTGATGTTGGCGCTGAAGCGGTTGGAGATCGCCTGGCCGGCCGCATCGTCCTTCGCGCTGTTGATACGCAGACCGGAAGACAGACGCTCAATCGCGGTGCCCAGAGAAGACTGAGATTTGTTCAGGTTGTTCTGCGCCATCAGCGACAGGCTGTTGGTGTTAATTACTTGTGCCATAGTGTGAGTTTCCTTACGAATCAGTATGAATGCATAGCGTCATTCATATTCACAATTAAAGGTTCGGGCTGTTGCCCACGGCGTCAATCACCGTCCACTCAGGTATCGGCGCTGCCCTTGCAACCTTTAGATTTTTTTTATTTTTTTTTCGCCATTGCCCAATGGCGTAAATAACACGCTTTTTCCCTCTTCTATTGCGCCATCGTTTTTTACTTTTCTGCGTAAACTTTTTATCCGCCGGGCCGATAACGCATTAAGTGAATACAACCAACAAGGAGCACGACCCATGGCAGCGATCAGTTCATTAGGCATCAGCACCGGCATGGACATGAATGGATTACTGGACAAACTGAGCCAGGCGGAAAAGCAGCGTCTGACGCCCTACACCACCCAGCAGAGCAGCTATAACGCCAAGCTGACCGCTTACGGCACGCTGAAAGGCGCGCTGGAGAAGTTCGACAACCTGAGTAAAGAGCTGGCCAAGCCGGAATTTTTCACCAACACCACCGCCAGCAAGCACGATCAGTTTAACGTCACCACCAACGCCAAAGCGGTGCCGGGCAACTACACCATCACCGTCGACCAGCTGGCGCAGCCGCAAACGCTGACCACTAAAGCCCATATTGCCAGCCAGACGGAGAAACTGGGCGAAAGCGGCGCCAGCGACCGCTCCCCTCACCCTGACCTCCGGCAACCCGCCGAAAGCGGTGACCATTCCGCTCGGCGACGACCAGACGTCGCTGGTGGAAATGCGCGACGCCATCAACGGCGCCAAGGCCGGCGTCAACGCCAGCATCATGCGCGTCGGCGACAATGAGTACAAACTGGCCATCAGCGCCAGCACCCCGGGCGCAGAGAGCAAAATCTCCGTGCAGGTGAATAACGACGACAAACTGGGCGCGGTGCTGAACTACGACAGCACCAGCGGCACGGGCGCGCTGCAGGAAACGGTGAAAGGCCAGGACGCCAAAGTCACCATTAACGGCACGCAGATTCAGCGCAGCACCAACTCTATCTCCGATGCGCTGCAGGGCGTCACGCTGGATCTGAAGACCCTCACCAAGCCCGGCGAGTCGCAGAACCTGGTGATTGACGCCGACAAGAGCGGCTCCGCCGACAAGATCAAAGAGTGGGTCGACAGTTACAACTCCCTGCTGGATACCTTTAACTCGCTGACCAAATACACGCCGGTAAAAAGCGGCGAAAAGCAGTCGACCAGTAACGGCGCGCTGCTGGGGGACAACACCCTGCGCGGCATTCAGTCATCGATTAAGAACGCGCTGAGCACCGCGCAAAATAACCCGGAACTCAAGGGCCTCGGCAACCTGGGCATCAAGACCGATGTCAAAACCGGCAAGCTGGAAATCGACAGTGACAAACTGAAAAAAGCGATTGAAGACAAACCTGACCAGGTGGCGAACTTCTTTGCCGGCAACGGTAAAGACAGCGGTATGGCGACGGAGATTCATAACGAGATCCAGAACTATATCAAGGCCGGCGGCATTATCGAGAGCTCCACCAAGAGCATCAACAGCAGCCTCGACCGGCTGAACACGCAAATCGACCGCGTGTCGGAAAGCATTCAGAACACCATCGACCGCTATAAACAGCAATTCGTCCAGCTGGATACCGTTCTGACCAAACTCAACGGCACCAGCAGCTATTTAACCCAACAGTTCTCTTGAGCAGTCTAAAGACAGGTAAACAACAGCATGTATAACCGTAGCGGAACGCAGGCCTACGCACAGGTTGGTTTGGAAAGCGGCGTCATGAGCGCCAGTCCGCATCAGTTAATCGTAATGCTATTCGACGGGGCGCAAAGCGCCCTGTCCGCGCACGCATACTGATGGAACAAGGCAATATCACCGGCAAGGGCCAGGCGCTGTCCAAGGCGATAAACATTATCGACAACGGCCTGAAAAGCGGGCTAGACCACCAGCAAGGCGGCGAGATTGCCGCGCAGCTCGATGCGCTGTACGACTATATGAAACGCCGTCTGCTGCAGGCCAACCTGCATAACGACCTGCAGGCGCTCGACGAAGTGGCGAAACTGCTGGAAAATATCGCCGACGCCTGGCGACAAATCGGCCCCAATTATCAACCCGCGCAGGACGTCATGTAATGGAACGTCAACAGCAACTGTTATCCGCATATCAACAAATCACCACCCTCAGCGCGCAAATGCTCGCGCTGGCGCAGAACGGCGACTGGGAGCGTCTGGTGGAACTTGAGCTGAGCTATGTCACCGCGGTAGAAAAAACCGCTGACTTCTCTGACGTGATGGCGTCATCCATGGCGCTGCAGGAGCTATTGCGCCATAAGCTGCAGCAAATACTGGATAATGAAACGCAGCTGCGCGCCTTATTGCAGCAGCGTCTGACAGAATTAAAATCCTTAATCGATCGGTCAACGCGGCAAAGCGCCGTTAACGCCACCTACGGGCAATTTCACGACCGCGCCCTGCTGTTAGGGGAGCCGCAGGGCCAATAAGCGCCTTACCCGGCTTTCGCCGCAGGCCGTACGCCTGATGGGGCTTAACGCCCGACACGCTTTTCGTTTATCCTGTTTTTTTATTCTCGGCGGCGGCGGTTTTCCTGACGGATACCGTTTGGCCCGGCGGGATAGATCGTGGATAAATATCATCCCGACATGGACGTTTTCTGTTCAGCAGGAAATTAATTTTTGGCAGGAAATAAGCAGGACTGCGCGTCATCGCGTATGGAAAAAAGTTGCCCCGATGGTCGGCAACGCGTAAAGATATTCTCAGAGACTGGCTGCGAAGCGAATATCGATGGAACGCACAATTAATCTTTGTCCCGGGATCGGTAGCTCGGCGCATATTATTCAACATACTGAACTGTTACTCCCTTCAGTGTATTTCGAACAACCTCACCTGTACCTGATCCAGGAGGGATGCAAGCGCATCCGTTGGCAACAGCATGAAGTGGTGGCGAACACCGGCGATTTACTGTTGATTGATGGCGGACAAACCGTTGATATTATTAATAGCCTGTCTGGCGATGGCCGCTTCAGCTGCCATCTGATCACCTGCGACCCGCAGCTGTTCGCCGCCGCCCCCAACGAGGCGCCCGCGGCCGGCACGTTTACCGGCGTCCGCGCGCTGCCGAATATTCCCTGCGGGTTTATTCACAGTTTTGAAACCACGCATCTGGCGCTGACGCTGCATCACAGTTTTCCACCGGCGATTACCCGCCATAAGCTGCTGGAGATTTTGCTCTGGCTGGCGCAGTACGGCGTTAAATTCGTCCACGGCGAAGTCAAGGATCTGACGCAGCGCGTACGCCGCTGTCTGGCCACCGATCCGCACAGTATCTGGAGTGCGGCAAAGGTGGCCGCCAGTCTCTCGATGAGTGAAGTGGTGCTGCGGCGCAAGCTGTCGGCGGAAAACACCGCCCTGCGCAACCTGATGATTGACGTGCGCATGAGCAGCGCGCTGGCGCTGCTGCAATCTACCGACTGGCCGATTTCCGCCATTGCTCAACACGTCGGCTATGAAAGCGCCTCGCGCTTTGCCGAACGTTTCCGTAAGCGCTTCGGTTTTGCCCCGACCGCCATCCGCGGGCATCAGCGCGTGATGGAGCCGGCAAGCGGCTAACGATATGCGCCATTTCCCAAGGGAGTGGGCAATGGCGCAATGACTTAACGCAGGCTCGGGATAATAATGGCGGCGAAGATGGCGGCAATTAGCAGCCATTTCAGCAGGTAATAGCCGCGGCGGTTGCGCTTTTTCAACCGCTGGCCCGCATCACGGATCGCATTGACGTATTTGAAAATACGGTTGATAAAGCCGGTGCGGTCCTGCTCGTCATTGGGCGAACTGGCCGCCGACATCAACGTCTTGCCGACCCAGTGGTTCACCGCCTGCGCCCAGCCCCACTTCATCGGCCGTTCGATATCGCAGAACAGGATAATCCGCGTCTGATCCGTGCCGTTTTGCGCCCAGTGCACATAGGTTTCGTCAAAGATCACCGCCTGGCCGTCGCGCCAGCTGTGACGCTGGCGATCCACCTCGATAAAGCAGCGGTCGTCATTCGGCGTGACCAGCCCCAGGTGATAACGCACTGACCCGGCGTAAGGATCCCGGTGTTTGCCCAGATGGCTGCCGGCCGGCAGTTCGGCGAACATCGCCGCCTTTACCGACGGGATCTGGTTAAGCAGCGCGACGGTATTGGGGCATAACGCCAGCGCCGAAGGGTGAGTGTCGCTATACCATTTGAGATAAAAACGCTTCCAGCCGCGCTTGAAAAAGGTGTTGAACCCGGCGTCATTGTGACTTTTCGCCGCCTTGATGTGGTCCTGCAGGCGCAGGGCCTCCTCACGAATCACCTGCCAGTTGTCGGTCAACGGCTGCAGCTCGGGAAAGGTCTGCGGAGCAAAGTAAGGTTGTTTCGCCGGCAGGCGGGAGAAGCCGGTCATAAACATGTTGACCGGCCCCATAAAGGTGGAGTGATCGAAAAGCTGCCTGCCAACTTTTTGTTTTTCTTGCCCGCGGGAGTGGGCGTAAATAAAACTGACAAGGAAAATACCGATGATAATTGCTGCAACCATAGAATCCGTCCTACAGAGTCGTTCTGTCAAAATCGCAGGAATTATAATTTCACGCCAAAAAAAGTTTAATTATTTTGTGCTTTTTGGTTATGTATTTGTTAAGTAAGGGGTTGCACTCCCAGCGGTCTTGCCCGTCACAAACACCTGAAAGCAGAAACGGCCATGCAATGCATGGCCGCGATAAGATCACTGCTTAGCCAAGATATAGGCTAATACAATGAGAATGGCTATTATTACAATACTTATTTTTCGCCATCCAGCTTCACTTTTTATACTCATAACATTCCCTGAGTGAGTCATATAACCAAAACGCAGCCATTTTAATTTAATAACATAGAAAGGGCTAGGCGCTAACACTTATTTATTAGTGAAAAATTGCATATGTCGATCTAAATCACTGTATCGCAGCAACAGTAGCCTATCCCTCCCCCTAATATAAACATTAACATGAATATTCTTATAAGAAACCAATAAATATAATTAATGATTTTCAGCCTGCACGCACACGCTTTTTCTTTGCGTGGTAATACGAGAAAAACGGCACGGTATATACTTCTGCTTGCCGTCTCTCGCCCCGGCATATCCGATACCGTGAACCGGTTACTTTTCACGCCATTCGAGACATTCGACTCAGGAAATAGCCCATAACGCATCGATTGAGTGAATGTAAAGTGATATAATCATTGCGGTTTTTTCGCTCAGACGAATTGAATTTCTTTTCTATCACCACAGCAAAAATATGAAACTATTAAATAACAAAACTCTTCTCCTCCTGTTTATTCTATGGTCCTTATTGGTTAACTTCTCCTTTGGCTATGCGGTTCGTCCCGGCTATGCGGTTGCACTGGCTCTGATTCTCATTGTTATGGCCAAATTTTCACCTGTCGCCGCCAAGATAACCCTGACCATAGTGACCGTCATTGCCGCCGTTTATCTGCCTGTCGCCGTCAAATATGGTCCTCCGTCGCTAAATACCGTAGCAGCCGCACGCTATACCAGCCTGGCAGAAAGCGCTGAATTTTTAGGCATGCTGCCTGCAGGCAGCATTATTCTGTCATTCGTGCTGTTTCTGATAGCGATCCTGTGTATGTTGATTGCAAAACAGGCAAAGCACATCAAAAACCGGCTAGCCACTATTTATATCGCTTTGACGGTAGCCGTTATCTCCTTCAACCCGGCCCACTCATATATCAAACATGGCGATATCAGTCAGGCAGATATCAAATTTTCACCTTATCGTTTTGTTTATGATATCTACCGACCCTACAAGATTATCACCCAGCAGGAAAAAATAAGCGCCTCGCTGCTGGCGATGCCCGACACCTGGCAGCCGACAACCCAGACATCTCCTTATGACACCTTTATTTTAGTGATCGGAGAAAGCGTCCGGCAGGATTACATGAATGCATACGGTTTTAGTTTGAATAACACACCGTTTATGAGCCAGGCCAATGGCATTCTCTTCGATCATTATCATTCGGCCAGTTTTGCTACCGTTCCTTCGCTCGTCGCCTCCTTCTACTTAGCGCAGAATGGCCATGTAGAATACAACAATAGCTTTATTCGCCTGGCAAAAAAGGCCGGATACAAAACCTTCTGGCTATCAAATCAGGGACGTTTCGGTCTCTATGACGGTCCCGTGGCTGACGTCGGCAAACAGGCCGACGTCAGCCATTTTGTCAAAAAAGGCGACTCCAACGATCACAATTACTACCCGGATAGCGCCTTACTTCCCACTATTCAGGATGCCGCTATCCGACCGGGCACCAAAGAAACTTATCGTCATTCACCTGATTGGTTCCCATCCGGAATCCTGTGCAAGAACGGACGGACACTTTGATGAGTTTTTATATCAGCCAGGATATCTCCTGTTATGTACAGAGCATCAAAAATACCGACACGATGCTCCACGAGATACAAAAGATGGCGGATCGCGGAAAGAAGCGCTGGTCGATGCTCTATTTCGCCGATCATGGCCTGGGGCAATTTAACAAAGGCGAAGATGATGCCTATATGGAACACAGCGATTTGTACAAGCAGTCATTCAATGTGCCGCTTTTCATTACCAGTTATGATGCAAGCGAACAGCGCCATATAGCGGAGGAGCGCAGCGGCCTGGACTTTCTGAACCTGTTTTCCGACTGGCTCGGCATTCATGATGAAAAGATCGCCAGTCAATGTCGGCCATTAGCCGATCGGCCATGCATCAAGCAGGTGAACGTGCTGAATAAAGATTTTTCTTTAATTACTCTGGATAGCCTGGATGACGATGTTCCCTTATAGAGAGAGGCGTCACGTCAGGAGACGCGACGTCCCTCACCGGTTGGCCGCGATAATGCTTTCGCGATAAAGCGTATTTATATGCTGATCTTATAATTTAGCATTATTAATCAATATTGGCGCCGGCTCACCAAGCCGACAGCCGGCGCCTGCAGATTGCCTACCCCTGCCAGGGAATCGGCAGCCTGCCATATTTGCCCAGTTTGAATGTTGCGCTGCCTGTTGCGATCAATTCACCATCGGTATTATGTAAAAAGCCTTCGGTAAATACGATAGAACCTGTCTTGCGCACTATTTTACCAAAGCCTTTGATCTTTCCCGGCTGTGCCGGGCTGATAAAGCTGGTTTTTGATTCAATCGTTACCGCCAGCAGCGGCGTCGGCAGCGTCATATACACCGCCGGCCCCATCGCATCATCCAGCATGGCCGACAGAATGCCGCCCTGGATACAGCCCAGTGGATTGGTCAACAAGTCTTCGGCGTCATATTCTACCTGAACCTTCATCGCATCATCATCATAGTGGACGAACTTCCATCCCAACATCTTTGAGACCTGCGACAGGATAACCTCGCCCCTGGCCACTCGTAAAAAATAGGGATCACTCTGCATCGCAACCACCTCCAGTTATGAAAGAGGACACTAAAAATTCATAAACACTTCTTCACTTTCATACTCAGAATAGTTGAACAAAAAGCAATCACAAATTTCTTTTTTACCACGTGACGTCACCTATACCGGCAAGGTGCCGGTTTAACATGAGTCGATCGACCATGCCCGATGCTTCACCACATAACCATTCCTGGAGAAATAGTACCGATATTTACTGTTTGGCATTGCCTTGCCGACCCTGATTTACTGCCGCCGTAGCGGTTGCAGCAAAAGCGGAAAATCTGTCAACTGAGGTTACTCGCTCTAGTATGATGTAATCCGGCAAACAACAGAAATTATACAGCTTCTTCCTTCCAGTGAGCCGTACAAACCCCAATCAAATAACACATTGTTTTTATTAAAATATGTTATCATTCCTAGCTTGAACGCCTATTACGCACTCGCATCCGGCACGGGGGGTTCATCACCTTGATTGTAGATAAAACAACCATCATTAATTGACCTAGCACACAAACTTGCCTGAATGATGCGCCACCTGTTTTACGCAGTGGCTATTCATGACATAATATTTCGATTCCTTAACGTAAAATTCAAACGGGGTGATGAAAAGTACGAACATACAGCAAAAAATGGTGCGCTTACAGCAAGTTAGGAAAACCCACCACACTTCATCTTGAAGAGAAAGGATATCTAGAACCTTTCAGTCAAAGTACCAAGCACAGCTTCAACAAGCTATGGAAGACGAAAAAAAAATCACCTGATGGTGAATTAGTTATAAAAAATTTGTAATTTTTAAAAAATGGAGTTTACACACAGTGAATAATAAAGATTCAATGCGTATTAACTGCGTGCAGTATTTACGTGGTTTTGCCGCATTGCTTGTGATTTTTTACCATCTACGGTTCGACCTGAACAATATATACTCAATAAAAAATATGGGTGATATTCTTTTTGAAAGCGCTGCATTTGGTGTCGACCTGTTCTTTGTAATCAGTGGTTTTGTTATAATGTACGCCACTGAGAAAAAAGAAAACATGCAAAGTGTGAAATACCTATTCCGCAGAGTATTTAGAATATACCCACTACTTATATCATGCATTGTTTTTTACTTTGTATTTATATCACAGTCTGGCAACTACGAGCTATTTTTCCGTTCACTAATTCCATTAAACAGCAACTACAGTGATGGATCGCCTTTCTTTGGCTACAATATGCTAATGCCGGCATGGACTCTTACTTATGAAATAGCCTTTTATGGTATTTTCTGGGTGGCAATGATGCTGTCACACCGATATCGCGGCATCATATGCGGCGGTTTTATTATTCTATGTGTATTGGGAATCCAATTACACTTTAATAACTCCGTTTCTCTCAGTGGTTACAATAACTTTAACTTTATACCTAACAGCGTATTACACTTTCCTGTAAACCTTCTTATCCTCACCTATGTTTATAGATTTCATCTATGGAATATTTATATTTTATGTATTAAAAGTAGATAATGGATTTATCCTTAAAAACAGAGCGCTGGTCACCACTCTATCAACTTTATTAATATTATTCATGTTGTTACATGCTTATCTCGAAAAAATTCTTTGGTCATGGACCAACCACCTGGGGAATGATCGCCGCTGCTGTATTGTTTTCATCTCTGTTAATTGAGAAAGCGAAATCACTCTTTAATTGCAAGTCATTATCTTTCCTGGGGGATGTTTCTTACTCGATGTATTTAATGCAGGCTATAGTGCTTGAATTTATAGCAAAACATTCAATACAACTACCTAACGCACTTTCTTCTGGCGCACCTAAGTTTATTACATTAACCATAATTATAATATTAGTCTCTTATGTGACACACTTAATGATAGAAAAACCTTTCATTAATATGGGGAAGAAAGTGATATGTAAAATCGATCCCACCAAAAAATCAATACTTATCCCTAGCCATAAAGCATAACTTATGTACTCGCGTGGTTAAGATTTTTAACCACGCGATATATACTTGAATGATTGCTCACATTAATTACCCATCAAAAAAAGTGAAAAATACCTTCATTAAATGGGGCGAATCATTTTACATCATGATTATTAATAGTTCACGTGACGATTTTTTAATAATGATAATAAAACATCACGCAAGCGCAGAGATATACAGAGCGGGGGCAGGCAGCATGCAATTCAATAACATTAAGATAATGCGAGAACCCCCTCAAAAAAAAATGCATAGCACAAGGAAAGATGGCCGTATCAGATCAGAAACCAGCCACCTAGCCTCACTCCCCCATAATAAAAAGGGTAGCCATAAATGCGTTATAAAATAGACGTCTTAACAGGCTACACCTGCATCCCCATAATATCCTGATACGCCGCCACCAGCTTATTACGCACCTGGATACCCAGCTGCAGCGATACCGATGACTTTTGCAGATCGACCATCACATCATTCAGACTGATGCCCGGCACGCCCAGGTTCAAAATCCTGCGCCTGCTTGCGCGCCGCCTGCTGGTTATCGCTGATTTTGCCGATCGCCGCCTTCAGCTCCGCGGCAAAGCTGGCGCCCTGCGTTGGCTGAGCAGCGGTTGCACCGCCGGCCTGCAGCGCCGTGGCCTGTAACTGCTGCAGTACGCCCTCAATCCCCTGAATCGCCATTCTGCTCCCCTGTGCTGGTTGTCGGGACACCCGAGACAATTTTGATGACGCACACCCTAGCACAGGCCCCCGTCGCTAAAGCGGTTAATTAACCGCAAAAAAACGCGGCTTATCGGGCCATCAAAATCCGCCCCCGGGGCAAATAATGGCATGCCCAAAATGGGGGCAGTTTTAACCCGTCAAGTTATGTGCATCATGGAGTCTGTTTTGTCACCACACAACGCTAAGCATTTTGTTCAGCCAGGTAAGGGGCCAGCATGAGCGCCTCAATAGCCCACGGTGAGAACCGTGAAAACGGCCTTCAGGCCCAGTGGAACCGCCTGCGCGCCAATCCCAAAATCCCGTTGCTGATTGCGGCCTCCGCCGCGATAGCCATCGTGGTGGCGCTGTTGTTATGGGTGAAAAGTCCGGATTACCGCGTGTTGTACAGCAACCTGAACGACCGCGACGGCGGTGCGATTGTCACGCAGCTGACGCAGATGAACATCCCCTACCGCTTCGCCGACAACGGCTCGGCGCTGATGGTCCCCGCCGAAAACGTCCATGAAACCCGCCTGCGCCTGGCGCAGCAAGGGCTGCCAAAAGGCGGCGCCGTCGGCTTTGAACTGCTTGATCAGGAAAAATTCGGCATCAGCCAGTTCAGCGAGCAGATCAACTATCAGCGGGCGCTGGAGGGCGAACTGTCGCGCACCATCGAATCGCTGGGGCCGGTGCAGAATGCGCGGGTGCATCTGGCGCTGCCCAAGCCATCGCTGTTTGTGCGCGAACAGAAGTCCCCTTCCGCCTCGGTCACTCTGACGCTGCAGCCGGACGCGCGCTGGATGACGGCCAGATCAACGCCATTGTCTATATGGTCGCCAGCAGCGTGGCCGGCCTGCCGCCGGGCAACGTTACGGTGGTCGATCAGGCCGGCCGCCTGCTGACGCAGTCCGACGGCAACGGACGCGATCTTAACGCCGCGCAGCTGAAATACGCCGCCGAAGTGGAAGGCCGCTACCAGCGCCGTATCGAGGCGATTCTGGCGCCGATCGTCGGCAGCGCCAACGTCCGGGCGCAGGTGACCGCACAGATCGATTTCGCCACCCGCGAGCAGACCGACGAGCAGTACCAGCCGAACCCGACGCCGGAAAAAGCCGCCATCCGTTCGCGCCAGCTGAGCCAGAGCGATTCAGATAGGCGGCTCCGCAGGTGGGCGGCGTGCCGGGCGCGCTCTCCAATCAGCCAAGCGCAGCGCCGACGGCGCCGGTTGAAACGCCGCCGGCCAATAACGCCGACGCACAGGCCAACGCCGACAAAAACGCGGCGGACAATGGCCGCAGCAAAAACGCCGTCAGCGGGCCGCAGAACAGCCGCCGCGACGAAACCACCAACTACGAAGTCGACCGCACCATCCGCCATACCCAGCACAAAGCCGGCACGGTGCAGCGCCTGTCCGTGGCCGTGGTGCTCAACACCCTCGGCACGGATAAAGACGGCAAACCGGTGATGATGAGCAAAGCGCAGCTGGCGCAGGCGGAAGCGCTGGTGCGCGAAGCCATGGGCTATTCCAGCGATCGCGGCGACAGCCTGAACGTGGTCAACTCGCCGTTCAGCGATGTGGAAACCGGCGGCGCCGAACTGCCGTTCTGGCAGTCGCAGCACTTTATCGAGTCAGTTGCTGAACGCCGGCCGCTATCTGCTGATTGCACTGATTGCCTGGCTGCTGTGGCGCAAGCTGGTGCGCCCGCAGTGGCAAAACCGCCAGGCGCAGCAGCAGGCCGCCGTCGCCGCAGCCGCCGCGCCGGCCCACCCTGCCGAAGGCGGCAGCAAGCCGAGCAACGAGGAGCTGGTGCAGCGCAAGCGTTCGCAGCAGCGCGTCAGCGCCGAAGTCCAGAGCCAGCGCATCCGCGATCTGGCGGATAAAGATCCGCGCATTATCGCCCTGGTAATCCGCCAATGGATGAGTAACGAATTATGAGTCTGACAGGTACAGAAAAAAGCGCCATCCTGCTGATGACGCTGGGAGAAGACCGCGCCGCCGAGGTGTTTAAACACCTCTCGTCCCGTGAAGTGCAGCAGCTGAGCGGCACCATGGCCAGCATGCGGCAGGTATCGCACAAACAGCTGGGCGAGATTCTGACGGAGTTTGAGGACGACGCCGAACAGTACGCCGCCCTCAGCGTCAATGCCAGCGACTATCTGCGTTCGGTATTGGTGAAAGCGCTGGGCGAAGAGCGCGCCTCCAGCCTGCTGGAAGATATTCTCGAATCGCGCGAAACCACCTCCGGGATGGAAACGCTCAACTTTATGGAGCCGCAGAGCGCGGCCGATCTGATCCGCGATGAACACCCGCAGATTATCGCCACCATTCTGGTGCACCTGAAGCGCGGTCAGGCGGCGGATATTCTGGCGCAGTTCGAAGAGCGCCTGCGTAACGACGTGATGCTGCGTATCGCCACCTTCGGCGGCGTGCAGCCGGCGGCGCTGGCGGAGCTGACCGAAGTGCTCAACAACCTGCTCGACGGCCAGAACCTCAAACGCAGCAAAATGGGCGGGGTGCGCACCGCCGCCGAAATCATCAACCTGATGAAGACCCATCAGGAAGAGGCGGTGATCGACGCAATGCGCGACTACGACGGCGAACTGGCGCAGAAGATCATCGACGAAATGTTCCTGTTCGAGAACCTGGTGGAGGTCGACGATCGCAGTATCCAGCGCCTGCTGCAGGAGGTGGAAGGCGAATCGCTGCTGATTGCCCTGAAAGGTGCGGAACAGCCGTTGCGCGAGAAGTTCCTCAAGAATATGTCGCAGCGCGCCGCCGACATTCTGCGCGACGACCTGGCCAACCGCGGCCCGGTACGCATGTCGCAGGTGGAAAACGAACAGAAGGCCATTTTGCTGGTCGTCCGCCGCCTGGCGGAAAGCGGCGAGATGATTATCGGCGGCGGCGAGGATACCTATGTCTGACAGCAGCCCACTCGCCTGGCAGCCGTGGCGGCTTAACGATTTAGCGACGCCCGCGGCGACGGAAACCGCACCGGAAACCGATTTGCCGCCGGCCATGCCGGAGAGCGCGCCGCTGGATAAGGCGGAAAGCGAACGGCAACAGTTGGAAGCCCTGCGGCTGCAGGCGCAGCAGCAGGGCCATCAGCTGGGCCATGACGAAGGCCGGCAGCAAGGATACCAGGAAGGCTTCCAGCAAGGCCTGGAGGAAGGCCGTCAGCAGGGGATCGAACAGAGCGAACTGCAGCAGCAGCCGCTGACCGAGCAGTGGCGGCAGATGGTCGGTGAATTCCAGCAGACGCTGGACGCGCTGGACAGCGTGATCGCCGCGCGCCTGATGCAGCTGGCGCTCACCGCCGCCAAGCAGGTTCTCGGCCAGCCGCCGGTCTGCGATGGCACCGCCCTGCTGGCGCAGATCCAACAGCTGATTCAGCAGGAGCCGATGTTCAGCGGCAAACCGCAGCTGCGCGTGCACCCCGACGACTACCCGCGCGTGGAACAGCAGCTCGGCGTGACGCTGAGCCTGCACGGCTGGCGGCTGTTGGCCGACGGCGAACTGCATCCCGGCGGCTGTAAAGTCAGCGCCGAGGAAGGCGATCTCGACGCCAGCCTGGCTACCCGCTGGCACGAAATCTGCCGCCTGGCGGCTCCGGGGGACGTATGACGACGCCGCGCCTCGGCCGCTGGCTCAGCGCGCTGGATACGCTGGAGCAGCGCATTCAACATGCGCCGCCGGTGCGGCGCTACGGCCGCCTGACCCGCGCCACCGGGCTGGTGCTGGAGGCCACCGGCCTGCAGATGCCGCTCGGCGCCACCTGCCTGATCGAACGGCACTGCGCCGGCGAGATCCAGGAAGTGGAAAGCGAAGTGGTCGGCTTTAACGGCCAGCACCTGTTTCTGATGCCGCTGGAAGATGTGGAAGGCATTGTACCCGGCGCGCGGGTGTACGCCCGCCTCGCGCCGGAGGGACAAAGCGCCGGCAAACAGCTGCCGCTCGGCCCCGCCCTGCTCGGCCGGGTATTGGACGGCGGCGCCAAACCGCTCGACGGCCTGCCGGCGCCGGAAACCGGCTATCGCGCACCGCTGGCCACCGCGCCGTTCAACCCGCTGCAGCGCACGCCGATCGAACAGGTGCTGGACGTCGGCGTACGCACCATCAACGGCTTGCTGACCGTCGGCCGCGGCCAGCGCATGGGGCTGTTCGCCGGTTCCGGCGTTGGTAAAAGCGTGCTGCTCGGCATGATGGCGCGCTATACCCAGGCCGATGTGATCGTGGTCGGGCTGATCGGCGAACGCGGCCGGGAGGTGAAAGACTTTATCGAGAATATTCTTGGCGCCGAGGGTCGCGCCCGCTCGGTAGTGATCGCCGCGCCGGCCGACGTGTCGCCGCTGCTGCGGATGCAGGGCGCCGCCTACGCCACGCGCATCGCCGAAGATTTCCGCGACCGCGGCCAGCACGTGCTGCTGATTATGGACTCTCTGACCCGCTACGCCATGGCGCAGCGGGAAATCGCGCTGGCGATCGGCGAACCGCCGGCCACCAAAGGCTACCCGCCGTCGGTATTCGCCAAACTGCCGGCGCTGGTGGAGCGTGCGGGCAACGGCATCAGCGGCGGCGGCTCCATCACCGCCTTTTATACCGTCCTGACCGAAGGGGACGATCAGCAGGACCCGATCGCCGACTCGGCGCGCGCCATTCTCGACGGCCACGTGGTGCTGTCGCGTCGCCTGGCGGAATCCGGTCACTACCCGGCGATCGATATCGAAGCGTCCATCAGCCGCGCGATGACCGCGCTGATCGACCAGGATCACTACCGTCGGGTGCGCGATTTCAAACAGATGCTGGCCAGCTATCAGCGCAACCGCGATCTGATCAGCGTCGGCGCCTATGCGGCCGGCAGCGATCCGCTGCTGGACAAGGCGATGACGCTGTATCCGCAAATGGAGGCCTATCTGCAGCAGGGCATTTTCGAACGCAGCGGCTATGACGAAGCCTGTCAGCAGCTGCAACAGCTGATCGTTTAACCGACCGGGAGCACGGCACGATGAAATCACACTCGCCATTGCTGACGCTGCGCGATCTGGCGCAAAAGGCGGTGGAACAGGCCACCCAACAGTTGGGGCAGGCGCGCCAGGCGCAGCAGGCGGCGGAGCAGCAGCTTTCCATGCTGCTTAACTACCAGGATGAATACCGGCAGAAACTCAACGCCACGCTGAACCACGGCATGGCGTCCGCCAGCTGGCAAAACTATCAGCAGTTTATCGCCACGCTGGAACAGGCCATCGGTCAGCACCGCCAGCAGCTGCGGCAGTGGAGCGAAAAAGTCGCGCAGGCCACGACGCAGTGGCAGGACAAACAGCAGCGGCTGAACGCCTTCGACACCCTGCATACGCGCGCGCTGCACGCCGAGCAGCAGCGGGAAAATAAACGCGACCAAAAATTGATGGATGAGTTTGCTCAACGTCGTTCACACAGGAACAGTAACCCATGAATCTCACCCTTTTGCCCATGATGACGCCGGCCGGCGACGCCGCAACCGACGGCCTGACGCCGGCTGCCGATAGCGATGCGCTGTCATCGGCGTTCGCACAGCTGCTGGGCGAACGCTTTCGCCCCGCCGGGCAACGCGCGGACGCACCGCAGCTGCAGACGCCGGCCGCCGATGCGCAGCCAGCGCCGAACGGCGAGGCGCTCAGCCGGCTGCTGAGCACGCCGGAACGGCTGGCAACGCTGGCGAACCTGACCGAACGCATGCCGACCGACGCGGCAACCACGCCGGACGACGAGCCGGAATCGCCGCCCGTTGCGGCCCTGAAAGCACAGGACGCGCCGGATGCCGCCACCCTGCAGGCGCTGCTGGCGATGCTGCCGCCAACCGCAGCGCCGCTGCCGGACGAGCAACGCGCCGCTGCGCCGCCGGCGGATCACCGCCCCGCCGCTAACACGCCGGCGCCGGCGAACGCCTTGATGACCGCGCTGCATGACGATGCCGCGCCGCCTGCCGAGCGCATCGCAACGCCGGCCGCGCTACGCCAGACGTCTGCGCCGCAAAATAGCGACGCCGCCCTGCCGCCGGCGACCAAACCCGACGCCTTCTCCGTTGAACGCCTCGCGCTGAATGGCGATGGCGCACCGGCCCCGACGCCGCAGCACGCCATAGCATCGCCGGCCTCCGGCGTGCAGTTCACGACGCCACAGCCTGCCGCCGCGCCAACCGCCCCGGCTGCGCCGTTGCTGAACGCGCCGCTCGGCAGCCCGGAGTGGCAACAGGCGTTAAGCCAACAGGTACTGATGTTCCAGCGCGGCGGCCAGCAGAGCGCCGAACTGCGTCTGCATCCTCAGGAACTGGGCTCGCTGCAGATTACCCTGAAGCTGGACGATCAGCAGGCGCAGCTGCATATCGCCTCGGCGCACGGCCAGGTGCGCGCCGCGGTGGAAGCCGCCATGCCGCAGCTGCGCCATGCGCTGGCGGAAAGCGGCATCAATCTGGGGCAGAGCAGCGTTGGCGGCGACCCGTCGCCGCAGCAGTCGCAGCAGCAGACCTCACAGGAGCACGGCCGGCCGTCATCCTACCGTGAGCAGCACGGCGGCGCGGAGCTGCCCACCGAAGCATCTGCCGCGCCGCCGGCCCTGCAGGCGCTGGCGCGGGCGGTTGACGGCGTCGATATCTTCGCCTGACGCGCCGCGGCAAACGCCGAAGCTGACACGTTTTTCCCCGCCTATTCAGGCTATTGCATGCCGGGATAGACGGGATAATAACGCCATCTTTATCTCCCCCTGCCGTCAGGGGGACGCACGGACGCAGGCTCTGCGCGTGCCAATAACAGGAATTTGATTAAGTAATGTCACAAAACACCCTGCCAACGGCGCCGAAAAAGCGCCCGCTATTGGTCATCCTGTTGCTGTTAATCACCGTCGCCGCCTGCGGCGCGGCGGGCTACAGCTGGTGGCTGCTGCAACAAAAAGATCACGGCGGCAGCGCCGCAGCGGCCAAACCGCAGCCGCCGGCGGCGCCGGTCTTTATGCCGCTCGACACCTTTACCGTCAACCTGATGACGCCGGACAACGACCCCGACCGCGTGCTGTACATCGGCCTGACGCTGCGTCTGCCGGATGAGGCGACGCGCCGCCAGATGAACGATTTTCTGCCGGAGGTGCGCAGCCGTCTGCTGATGCTGCTGTCCCGGCAGGAGGCCGCGCAGCTGGCCAACGAACAGGGGAAACAGCAGCTGGTGGCGCAGATCAAACAGGTGCTCAGCCCGCCGCTGGTTAACGGCCAACCCAAGCAGGTGGTCAGCGATGTGCTGTTCACCGCCTTTATCCTGCGGTAATCCACTATGGGCGACAGTATTCTTTCTCAGGCGGAAATTGACGCGCTACTCAACGGCGACAGCTCGGGCGATGAGCCTGCGGCGATGGTCGGCAATGAGAGCGAGGTCAAGCCTTACGATCCCAATACCCAGCGCCGGGTGGTGCGTGAACGGCTACAGGCGCTGGAAATCATTAACGAACGTTTTGCCCGTCAGTTCCGCATGGGGCTGTTTAACCTGCTGCGCCGCAGCCCAGACATTACCGTAGGCCCGATCAAGATCCAGCCGTATCACGAGTTCGCCCGCAACCTGCCGGTGCCGACCAACCTGAACCTGGTGCATCTGAACCCGCTGCGCGGCACCGCGCTGTTCGTGTTCGCGCCCAGCCTGGTGTTTATCGCCGTCGATAACCTGTTCGGCGGTGACGGCCGTTTCCCGACCAAGGTGGAGGGCCGCGAGTTTACCCCGACCGAACAGCGGGTGATCCGCCGCATGCTGCGGCTGGCGCTGGACGCCTACGGCGACGCCTGGAGCGCGATTTATAAGGTGGACGTGGAGTATGTGCGCGCCGAGATGCAGGTGAAATTCACCAATATCACCACCTCGCCGAACGATATCGTGGTCACCACGCCGTTCCAGGTGGAGATCGGCGCGCTGACCGGCGAATTCAACATCTGCATCCCCTTCTCGATGATTGAGCCGCTGCGCGAACTGCTGACCAACCCGCCGCTGGAAAATTCACGTCAGGAGGACAACCGCTGGCGCGAAACCCTGGCAAAGCAGGTGCAGCACTCCGAGCTGGAGCTGATCGCCAACTTTGTCGACATACCGATGCGTCTGTCGAAGGTACTGAAACTACAGCCCGGCGATGTCCTGCCGATCGACAAGCCGGAACGCCTGATCGCGCACGTCGACGGCGTGCCGGTGCTGACCAGCCAATACGGCACCCTGAACGGGCAGTATGCCCTGCGCGTTGAACATTTGATTAACCCTATTTTGCATGCTCTGAGTGAGGAACGGCCCAATGAGTGACCCGAAACAACCGTCTGGCGAAGCAAAGGAATCCGTAGACGATATGTGGGCTGACGCGTTTAACGAACAACAGGCCGCGGAGCAGCCCGGCGCCACCACCGAAGGCGTATTCAAAACGCTGGAAGCGCAGGATGCCATCGGCGGCCTGCAGGATATCGACCTGATTCTGGATATTCCGGTCAAACTGACGGTGGAGCTTGGCCGCACCAAAATGACCATCAAAGAGCTGCTGCGCCTGTCGCAGGGCTCCGTGGTGGCGCTGGACGGGCTGGCCGGCGAGCCGCTGGATATTCTGATCAACGGCTATCTGATCGCCCAGGGCGAAGTGGTGGTGGTGGCCGATAAGTTCGGCGTACGCATCACCGATATCATCACCCCGTCCGAACGTATGCGGCGCCTGAGCCGATGAGCGACGCGCAGCAGACGCACGTCAGCCAGCCTGCCGAACCGGTCCTGCCGACCGGTTCGGTGCTTACTCAGGTCAGCAGCGCGCTCGGCGGCGTGCTGCTGCTGATCCTGCTGGCCGGCTGGCTGTTCCGCCGCCTGGGCTTTGCGCCGCAGAAACGCGGCGGCGCGCTGCTGAATCTGCGCGCCAGCTGCCAGGTCGGCCAGCGCGAACGCGTGGTGGTGGTGGAAGTGGACAACACCTGGCTGGTGCTGGGGGTTACCGCGCAGCAGATCACGCCGCTGCACACCCTGAGCGCGCCGCCTGCCGCCCCTGATGCCGACGGCGCCGCGCCGCCGGCCAACTTTCGTCAACTGATACACAACGTCCTGCAACGCCCGGAAAAATCGGCATGAATGCATCCCAACGCCCGTCCCCCGCGTCGCCGACGCGTCCCGCCCGTCCGATCCGCCGCTGCGCGCCCGCGCTGACCGCCCTGCTGCTGGTCAGCCCGGCGGCGCTGGCGCAGCTGCCGGGCCTTATCAGCCAGCCGCTCGCCGGCGGCGGCCAGAGCTGGTCGCTGCCGGTGCAGACGCTGGTGCTGCTGACCTCGCTGACCTTCCTGCCGGCGATGCTGCTGATGATGACCAGCTTTACCCGCATCATTATCGTGCTGGGCCTGCTGCGCAACGCGCTGGGCACTCCCTCCGCGCCGCCGAACCAGGTGATGCTGGGGCTGACGCTGTTTCTGACCTTCTTTATCATGTCGCCGGTGTTCGACAAGGTGTATCAGGATGCCTACCTGCCGTTCAGCCAGGACAAAATCGCGCTCGACGTCGCCATGGAAAAGGGGCGCAACCGCTGCGCGAATTTATGCTGCGCCAGACGCGGGAAACCGATCTGGCGCTGTACGCCCGGCTGGCCCATCAGCCGCCGCTGGCCGGCCCGGAGGCGGTGCCGATGCGCATCCTGCTGCCGGCCTACGTCACCAGCGAGTTAAAAACCGCCTTCCAGATCGGTTTTACGGTATTTATTCCGTTTTTGATTATCGATCTGGTGGTGGCCAGCGTGCTGATGGCGCTGGGGATGATGATGGTGCCGCCGGCCACCATCTCGCTGCCGTTCAAACTGATGCTGTTTGTGCTGGTCGACGGCTGGCAGCTGCTGCTGGGTTCGCTGGCGCAGAGTTTTTATTCCTGATCCCCTTCCCCCGGCGCTCGGCCGCGAGCGCCGCCCTATGCGGAGAAAAACGCAATGACTCCTGAATCGGTAATGGCGCTGGGCGTTGAGGCGATGAAAGTGGCGCTGGCGCTGGCCGCCCCGCTGCTGCTGGCGGCGCTGGTCAGCGGGCTGGTGGTCAGCCTGCTGCAGGCGGCCACCCAGATCAACGAAATGACGCTGTCTTTTATCCCGAAAATCCTGGCGGTGGTGGCCACCATCATTATCGCCGGCCCGTGGATGCTCAACCTGCTGCTGGACTATATGCGCATGCTGTTCAGCAACCTGCCCAACATTATCGGTTAACCATGCTCAACCTCGACAGTTCGCAGTTCACCCTCTGGCTCAGCCACTATTTCTGGCCGCTGCTGCGGATTCTGGCGCTGATCGCCACCGCCCCGCTGCTGAGTGAAAAGCAGATTGGCAAAAAAGTGAAGCTGGGGCTGGGCGGGCTGATCGTGGTGCTGATTGCGCCGACGCTGCCGGCCAGCGAGACCCCGATTTTTTCCGCCGCCGGCCTGTGGCTGGCGCTGCAGCAAATCCTGATCGGCGTGGCGCTCGGCCTGACCATGCAGTTCGCCTTTGCGGCGGTGCGCACCGCCGGCGAAGTGATCGGCATGCAGATGGGCCTGTCGTTCGCCACCTTTTTCGACCCGTCCGGCGGGCCGAACATGCCGGTGCTGGCGCGCCTGCTCAATCTGCTGGCGATGCTGCTGTTCTTATCCTTCGACGGCCATTTGTGGCTGATATCGCTGCTGGCGGACAGCTTCCACACCCTGCCGATCCGCCCGCAGCCGCTGAGCGGCAACGGCTTTCTGGCGCTGGCGCAGGCCGGCTCGCTGATCTTTATCAACGGCGTGATGCTGGCGCTGCCGCTGATCTGTCTGCTGCTGACGCTGAACCTGTCGCTGGGGCTGCTTAACCGCGTTACACCGCAGCTGTCGGTGTTCGTCATCGGCTTTCCCGTCACCATGACCATCGGCATGCTGACGCTCGGCATGATGATGCCGATGCTGGCGCCGTTCTGCGAACACCTGTTCGGCGAGGTGTTTAACCGGCTGGCGGACGTGCTCAGCGGCATGCGCAGTTAACGCATAAAAAAAGCCCGTAGCGCCAAACCTTAGTGGGAAAAAGCGCTACGGGCCAAACGACTGCGCCCGGTTTTAAGAAGTTCGCCCCGCGTCAGCACGGTTCGCTCCCCTTCGCGCAGCCAAATTGGCGTGCGCCGGCAAATGACGGCGCACGATGGTCGGTATTAACGGTTCATCTGAAACAGCGACATGCCCTGCATATCGCCGAACGTTTTATACGAAGCCTGTAATGCGGCCTGCTGCTGGAAATAAGAAGAGATAGCCTCGACGACGTCCACATCGACCAGCGCGCTCATCTGAACCTGGTTGTTGGCATCGCGAACCTTGCCGATATTATCCAGGGTCTCAATTTCCTGCATTTGCGTACCCAGCTTGGAATTGATCGTCAGCACGTTGTTGTAGGAGTTGTCCAGCCCGCGCTGCGCCTTGTCCAAATCCGCCTGCACCTGCTGACGCGTCGCGTCGTCGGCGTCCTGCAGCGGCGTATTGAGCGCCTTGAGCGCCAGGTCGATACTGTCGAACACGTTGCTCACCGGCGCGCTGCCGTCCGGCTCCGGCTTCGGGTTGCTGGTCAGCGACATAAAAATATCATCGCCGGTATAGCCGACGGTCATGGTGCGGTTGGCATCGACCTTCTGCTCAATCGCCCGGCTGCTGCCCTGATACACCACCTTGCCGTCGTCCTGCTGAACAAACGGCGGCTGGTCATCCTTAAAACCGCCGAACATATAGCGGCCGTTGCCGTCAGAGTTGTTGGCCTGGCCCAACAGCTGATCCTTCAGCCCCTGCAGCTGGGTCGCCAGCGAGGCGCGGTCGTTATCACTCAGCACGCCGTCGCCGGCGTTAACCAGCAGGCCTTTCATATCCTTGATGCTGCCGGCGGCGCTGGCGGTCACTTTCTCCGCCATGGTGATACTTTGCAGGGCGAACTGACGCGCCAGCGCATACTGGCTGTTTTCCGACTGCGACTGCGTCAGCATCACCGCCTGCGAAGCCGCCAGCGGATCGTCGGACGGCGTCAGCACCCGGGTGCCGCTGGACAAATGTTTGGCGGAGGTCATCCACAGCGACTGCCGGTCGGTCAGACCCTGCATGTTTTTGCTGGTACATCATGCTGGTGCTCATGCGCATAGTCTGGGTTCCTTAATCAACGGATGGAGAGAAGAGCATCGAACATTGAGCTGGCGGTCTGAATCACCTGCGCGTTCGCCATGTAATACTGCTGGAAACGCAGCAGTTCGCCGTACTCCTCGTCCAGATTGACGCCGGATACCGACTGCTGTTGCTCCGTCAGCTGCTTGACAATATTGCCCTGCGCAACGCTGTTGGTTTTTGCCGTCGCGGTCTGGTTGCCGACGTTGCTGACCAGGCTGGCGTAAGCGCCGCTCAGCGTCGCCTTGCCGTCCACCAGCTTTTGCGTTTGCAGGTCGCTCAGTTTTTTAACGTTGTCGTTATCACCGCTGCCGCCGTCCTCGCTGCCGGCGGCGGCGAGTTTGCCGGCGTCGCTAATCGCCACCTTCAAATTGCCGGCCACGTCGCTGACCGGCTTGACGGTGAAGCTGTCGTTCTTGTTGGCCGTGCCGTCGATGCCGATCCGCAATCCTTCAAACTCCAGCGTCGGCTTGCCGTCGGCGTCGGTGCCGGCGGTGGCATTCACTTTGACGTTGTCCGACAGGCGCGTCACCTGCCAGTTGCTGCCGTCAAACTCGACGCGGTAATCGCTGGCCTGCACTTTGCCGGTGTCGGTATAGCTGACGCTCAGTTCGGCGTTGCCGCCGTTGCGGCTGTTTTCTACCACCCGGCCGCCGCTGAAGCTGAAGAAGTCGCCGCCCGGCTCGCCGTTAATATCAAAACCGGCGCGGTGCTGCTGGTTAAAGCTGTCGGCCATCGCCAACACCAATTGCCCCAACTGGTTGCGCGCACCGTCCAGCGCCTCGCTGCGGAACTTCAGCACGCCGCTGACGCTGCCGCCGGTAATCTGCCCGGTCGGGATTTCGCTGGCGCCGTTGCCGCGGTTATAGCCCAGCGTCAACCGCGCCGGGTCGTCGCTGGAGGGCACCGCTTCCACCTGATAGGTATTGCTGCCCTGCACCAGCGTCAGGCCGTTGGCGAAAGAGACGGTGTAGGCGTCGCCGTCCTGCTGCGTCACCTGCACATTGACGATTTGGTTCAGTTCGGTCACCAGCTGGTCGCGCTGATCGAGCAGAGCGTTGGGTTCGCTGCCGCTGCTGCCGCGCAGGCGGGTGATCTCATCATTCAGCTTGGCAATTTGCTGGCTGTAGTTATTAATCTGTACCGCGCTTTCACTCAGCTGCTGATTAACGCCGGCGTCCAGGTCGCGCAGGTATTTATCGGCGTTGCCGATCTGGTTCACCAGGCCGTTGGCCTTGCCCAGCACGGTGTTGCGCGATGCGTCATCGCCGGCGTTGTTGACCACGTTCTGCAGGCTTTTGAAAAAGTCCTGCATATTGGTCGACACGTTATTGGTTTTGTCCGCCAGCAGGTTATCGATCTGCGAAATTTTTTCGTAATAGGCGTTGTGCGCGCCGGCCTGGCTCTGCGCGCCGCGCAGCTGATTGGTGATGAACTGGTTATATTCGCGGTTTACGCTGGTGACCGTGACGCCGTTGCCGATAAAGCCGGCCATGGTGCCCATGCCGCCGTTCTGCGCCAGAATGGCGGTCTGGCGGTTATAGCCGGCCACGTTGTAGTTGGAGATATTATTACTGACGGTGCTCAGCGCCACCTGCGCCGCATTCAGGCCGCTCATCGCGGTATTGATTAAACTATTGGACATAGAGATTCCTTATGCTGCGGCGCCGGAGGCCCACAGGGTGTCATCGGGTTGCTGAACGATGCCGTCCAGCCTGTCTGGGTTATCGGCCCGGCGGCGGAAAACTTGAGGAAAAACTCACGCCGTCGCGGCGCGCGGCAAGATAGGTGACAGGGTTGGCACACTGCCGCTTATCGCCCATAATCAGGCGAATTTACCGGCAAACGTGACACAACTAACGACACGTTGCCGGGCGTAATGCTCAGAACAGATCCTGCAAATCGTGGCTGTAGGCCTTCGCCACCTGCTCGCCGGCGCTTTTCATCTGCGTAATTACGCTGACCAGTTTGCGGGCATAGTGCGGGTCGGTGGCGTAGCCCGCCTGCTGCAACGCGTGCGCCGCCTGCTCCGGCGTGCGGGCGGCGGCGACGCCGGCGTAGCGCGGGTTGCCGGTCAGCAGTTTGACGTAGTCGGCAATCGCCTCCACGTAGGAGCCGTACACGCGGAAGCGCGCCTTGATTTTCTTCGCCGCGCCCTGCTCGTATTCGGTGGTGGCGATCTCGGTCACCGGGCCGTTCCAGCCGCCGCCCGCCTTGATGCCGAACAGGTTATGGCTTGGCGAACCGTCGGCGGTCGGGATTTCACGCTGCCCCCAGCCGGACTCCAGCGCCGCCTGCGCCACGATCAGCAGATGAGGAATGCCGCTCTGCTGGCTGGCCAGACGCGCCGGCGCCGACAGCCGGGCGACAAAGTTGCCGTTGTTCAGCGGCGCAGTACCGCCCGGCACCGACGGCAGCGGCGGCAGCGCGCGCCGCACCATCTGCTCCAACGCCTGACGCGGCAGCGCCTGCAGCCGCTCGCCATCCAGCGCCATCGGTACCGTGCCGGCCGTTTCACTCGGCGGCGTACCGGCGCTGCCGAGCTGGCGCACCATCATATCCGCCAGCCCCAGCCCTTCTGCGACATCTGCTGGGCGATCTGCTGATCGTACAGCGAGGTGTACAGCCGGGTCTGGTCGCTGCTCAGCATGCCGTCTTTCGGCAGCGCGGCGCGCATGCTTTTCAGCATCATCTGCACAAACATGCCTTCCACCTGGCGGGCCACCTGCTTCAGATTGCCCTGCGGGTCGGCGGCCGCGGCGCTTTTCAGCCCGTTCAGCGCCTGGGCGTCGTAGGCCGCGCCGGCCAGGCTGGTAACGTCTCTGCTCATCAGATAATTTCCAGTTTGGCCCGCAGGCAGCCGGCGCTCTGCATCGCCTGCAGGATGGACATCAGGTCGATCGGCGTCGCCCCAGCGCGTTCAGCGCGCGCACCACGTTATTCAGATTGGCGCTGGCGTTGACCTTCTGCAGCGAACCGCCCTGCTGCTGCAGCGAAATCTGGGTATTCGGCGTCACCACCGTCTGCCCGCCGCCAAACGGCGTATCCGGCTGGCTGACGCTGTTTTGCCGGTCTACCACCACCGACAGATTGCCTTGCGCCACCGCGCAGGAATCCAGCACCACATCGCGGTTCATCACCACCGAGCCGGTGCGCGAGTTGATGATCACCTTGGCGTCGATCGCGCCGACGCGCACGCTGATATTCTGAATCTCCGCCAAAAAACGCACCTGGGAACTGTTGCCCGGCGGCACCAGCACCTTGATGGTGCGCGCATCCAGCGGCGTCGCGGTGCCGTAGCCGCGCTGGCGGTTAATCGCATCGCTGATCTGCTGCGCCAGCGTAAAGTCTTCATCGTTCAGCTGCAGATTGAGTTCGCCGCCCTGGCCGAAGGTGGTCGGCAGCTCGCGTTCGATGGTGGCGCCGTTACTGATGCGCCCGCCGGCCAGCTGGTTGACCTGCACGCTGCTGCCGCCGGCCGCCGCGCCGGCGCCGCCGACCAGCACGTTGCCCTGCGCCAGCGCGTAGACCTGGTTATCCACCCCTTTCAGCGGCGTCATCAGCAGGGTGCCGCCGCGCAGGCTTTTGGCATTGCCCATCGAGGAGACCACCACGTCGATATTTTGCCCGACGCGGGAAAACGGCGGCAGCCTGGCCGTCACCATCACCGCCGCCACGTTTTTCAGCTGCATATTGGTGCCCGGCGGCACGGTGATCCCCAACTGCGATAGCATGTTGCTCAGGCTCTGGGTGGTGAACGGCGTCTGCATGGTCTGGTCGCCGGAGCCGTCCAGCCCCACCACCAGCCCGTAGCCGATCAGCGCATTGTCGCGCACGCCCTGCACCGTCACCAGATCGCGGATCCGCTCCGCCGCCGCCGGCAGACTGAGGCTCGCCAGCAGCGCGGCCATCACTAATTTCTTCAGCATCGCGATTCCTTAATACGGGGAGAGGTTGAGGAAGAAGCGTTGCAGCCAGCCCATGCTCTGCGCTTCGTTGATATAGCCGTTGCCGACGTACTCAATGCGGGCGTCCGCCACCTGGGTCGAGGTCACGGAGTTGTTGCCGCTGATGGTGCGCGGGTTCACCACGCCGGAGAAGCGGATAAACTCGGTGCCCTGATTGATGGCGATCTGCTTTTCTCCCACCACGTGCAGATTGCCGTTGGCCAGAAGTTGGTTGACGGTGACGGTAATGGTGCCGTTAAAGGTGTTGTTGGCGTTCGCCCCGCCTTTGCCGCCGAAGCTGCTGTCGCCGGACATCTCCATATCGGCGCGCGCATTGCCGAACAGCCCGCTGAGGTAGCGCGGCGCGGTGGCGACGCCGAATTTGCTGGCGCCGTTGCGGCTGGCGTTGGCTGACGAGCTCTTGCTGGCGCTGACGTTTTCCTGCAGCACGATGGTCAGGGTATCGCCGATATTGCGCGGCCGTCGATCCTCAAACAGCGGCTGGTAGCCGTAGTTCATCGGCTGCACCGTCTGAAAAATCGAGCCATTCGGCACCGGCGCGGTCGCCGGCGCCGGCTGCGCGCTGGTGGCCCCGTCGACCAGCGGTTTGTGCGGCATATAGGCACAGCCGCTGAGCGTCAGCAGCGCCGTAACGGCCAGCGCGTATTTGCCCTGCGATGGCCGGCGCAGCGTCAAAAGAGTGGTTAGCACAACAAATATCGCCTTTGTTTACAAAAGTTAAGCGGGCGCAGCGGGCTGCGCCCTGATGTGTCTGCGTCGGTTACAGCTGCGTCAGTTTCTGTAGCATCTGATCGGAGGTAGAGACCGCCTTGCTGTTAATTTCGTAAGCGCGCTGCACCTGGATCATGTTCACCAGCTCTTCCGCCACATTGACGTTGGAGGTTTCCACATAGCCCTGATACAGCAGCCCGGCGCCGTTCAGCCCCGGCGTGCTCTCATTCGGCGCGCCGGAACTTTCGGTTTCCTGATACAGGTTTTCCCCAACGCTCTCCAGACCGCTGTCGTTGATAAAGGTGGTCAGCGTCAGCTGGCCGACCTGCTGCGCCGCCGTCTGCCCCTGCTGGGTCACGCTGACGATGCCGTCGCGCCCCACGGTAATGCTCAGGGCGTTGGCGGGAATGGTGATCGCCGGCTGCACCTGAAAACCGCTGGCGGTCACCAGCTGGCCGTTCTGGTCAATCTGGAACGAGCCGTCGCGGGTATAGGCCTGACTGCCGTCCGGCAGCATCACCTGAAAATAGCCCTGTCCCTTGATCGCCACGTCTTTACTGTTGTTGGTCTGCGACAGGTTGCCCTGGCTGTGCAGCCGCTCGGTGGCCACCGGCCGCACGCCGGTGCCGATCTGCAGCCCCGACGGCAGCGTGGTCTGCTCGGAGGACTGCGCCCCCGGCTGGCGCATAGTCTGGTACAGCAGGTCTTCAAACACCGCGCGCTGGCGCTTGAAGCCGTTGGTGCTGACGTTCGCCAGGTTGTTGGCGATCACGTCCATATTGGTCTGCTGCGCGTCCAGACCGGTTTTGGCAATCCATAATGATGGGATCATGTTGTTTTCCTTAGCTCACTGACAGCAGCGAGTTGGCGCGTTGTGCATTCTCATCCACGCTGTGGATGACCTTCATCTGCATTTCGAAGCGGCGGGCGTTGGCGATCATATCGACCATGGTTTCCGTCGGGTTGACGTTACTGCCCTCCAGCACGCCGGGCATCACCCGCACCAGCGGGTCGTTTTCCAGCTGGTTGCCGCGCTGCTGCCGGCTTGCCGGCGTCAGATGGAACAGGCCGTCATCGCCGCGCGCCACCTCGGCGGCCTCCGCCTTAACCAGCTTCAGCCGGCCAATCTGCGCAATGGTATTGGGCGGGTCGCCCGGATTAAGCGCCGAGATGGTGCCGTCGGCGGCAATGGTGATCTCGGACTGCGGCGGCACCTCGATCGGCCCGCCGTCGCCCAGCAGCGGCCGCCCCTGCACCGTCAGCTGCCCCTCGGCGGAAATCTGGATATTGCCGTTGCGGGTGTAGGCTTCGCCGCCGCCGGCCAGCTGCACCGCCAGAAAACCATCCTGCTGCAGCGCCACGTCCAGCGGCCGCGCGGTGTAGTTGAGCGCGCCCTGACGCATATCGGCGCCCGGCGTCGAGGCGGCGACCAGCGTGCGCGTCGGCAGACTCGGCCCGTCGACCGGCACCGCGCGCAGCGCCGCCAGCTGGGCGCGGAAACCCGGCGTCGAGACGTTGGCCAGGTTGTTGGCGGTGATCGCCTGCTGGTCCAGCGTCTGGCGCGCCGCGCCCATCGCGGTATAAATCGCGTGATCCATAACTCGCTTCCTTTAACCGCGCCGTCAGCGCAGGCTGACCAGCGTCTGCAGGATGGAGTCCTGCGTCTTGATGGTCTGCGCGTTCGACTGGTAGTTGCGCTGCGCGACGATCATGTTGACCAGTTCCTGGCTCAGATCGACGTTGGAAGACTCCAGCGCGCCGCTGGTCAGCTTGCCGAAGCCGCCGCCGCCCGCCACGCCGACGCGCGCCTGACCGGACGCGCCGGTTTCCTGCCACACGTTGTCGCCCTGCGACGCCAGCCCTTCCGGGTTGGAGAAGTTAGCCAGCACGATCTGCCCCAGCACCTGTTTTTGCTGGTTGGAGTACAGGCCGACCACCGTGCCGTCCTGTTCAATTTGGAAGTTGGTGTATTCACCGGCGCTGTAGCCGTCCTGCGATACTTTGCTCACCGAATCGCTGCCGACGTTCTGCTGCATGCTGCCGGCAAAGCTGAGGGTGAAGTCCTGCGCCGGCGCGCCGTCTTTGGCCGACATCGGGATCGTCAGGCTGAACGCCGTGGCGCTCGGGTTGCCGGCGGCGTCCAGGGTTTCCGTCAGGGTGCCGCTGGTGTTGAAGTTCAGGCTGCCGGCCTTGGCGGCCGGTGCGCCGTCAACGCTGCCGTCCTGGGTGTAGACGTCCCATTTGTTGTCGGCGGTTTTAACGAAATAGGCATTAATGTTGTGCGCGTTGCCCAGCGAATCGTAGGTGGTGATGGTGTTGACGTAGTTATAGGAGTCCGACTTGGTCGGATCGAAGGTCGCGTTCTCCGGCACCTTGTGGGTGGACTTCAGGTTGGTCACCATCGCGCCGGAGGTGGACGCCTTGGCGTTCATCATCCCCTCCGGGATGCTCAGCGGCTGCGGGTCCGCCCCCTGCTGGATGGTCGGCGGCGTACCGGCTGCCGGGTAGCCGGTCAGCTTCAGGCCCTGCATATTCACCAGGTTGCGGTTTTCATCCAGTTTGAACTGACCGTTGCGGGTATAGAAAATGCCGCCGTCGCTGTCCTGCATGCGGAAGAAGCCGCTTTCGGTAATGGCGATATCCAGCGCGCGGTTGGTGCTGGTCGGCGTGCCGCCGTTAAAGTTTTGCGTGATGCCCGCCACTTTGACCCCCAGCCCGACCTGCGAGCCGGCGAACATATCGGCAAAGGATACGCTGCCGGATTTAAACCCGGCGGTGGCGGAGTTGGCGATATTGTTGCCGATCACGTCGAGGTTGGTCGCCGCCGCATTAAGGCCGCTGACTGCCTGAGAAAAAGCCATGTGTAGTCTCCAAAAAACAAAATAGGTACGTTAAAACTGCCGTCGCTGAATACACGCGGCAGACACTGCCTGTTATAAGATCTGGCGCACATCTTCCAGCGTGGCGCTGGCCCGCCAGGCCGAGGTCCAGCTTGGCGCCGTCTGCGCCGCGGGTAACGCCGTTCACCATGGCGAAGCGCAGCGGGTTCGCCACCAGCTGTTCGCCGCCGCCCTTGGCGTTGATGGCGACGGTATAGGCGCCGTCCGGCGCGTTGCTGCCGTCTTCCAGCGTGCCGTCCCAGGTAAAGGCGTGCACCCCGGCGCTCAGACCGCCGATCTCGATGGTGCGCACCACCTTGCCGCTGGCGTCGCTGATAGTGGCG
Organism: Serratia rubidaea; assembly: GCA_901472405.1. Lineage (GTDB taxonomy): Bacteria > Pseudomonadota > Gammaproteobacteria > Enterobacterales > Enterobacteriaceae > Serratia_B > Serratia_B rubidaea. The sequence goes on from LR590463.1 coordinate 2,979,142, forward strand.
GTGACGCTGTCGGCGGCGCGCTCCAGCTCGACGCCGAACGGCGTGGTGCTGACCTTGCCCTCTTTACTGCCCACCAGGATGTCTTTACCCGGCACCATCACGCCGTGGCCAATCAGCGCGCTGGCCTGCAGTGACTGGTTGCTGTTGATCTGGCCGGAAATCGAGCCGAGCGTGGTGTTGAGTTTTTCGATGCCGCTGACGGTGTTGATCTGCGCCAACTGGGTCGTCAGTTCGTTATTCTGCATCGGGTTGGTCGGTCCTGATTTTTCAGCTGCGCCACCAGCAGGGTCAGGAAACTGTTTTGCAGATCCTGGCTGCTGTTGCCGCCCACGCCGCTTCTGGCGTTGGCGCCGGCGACGGTGTTGTCCAGCGGTTCATTGGTGGTTGCGGCAATGCCCATAAAAGCTCCGGTTATTGACCCAGCGTAAGGGTTTTCATCATCATCGACTTGGTGGTGTTCAGCACCTCGACGTTGGCCTGGTAGCTGCGCGAGGCCGAGATGGTGTTGACCATTTCGCCGACCACGTCGACGTTCGGCATCTTGACGTAGCCGCGGGCGTCCGCCAGCGGGTTGCCCGGCTGATACATCATGCGCGCCGGCGCCGGATCCTCCACCACCTGCGCGACGCGTACGCCGCCGGTCGGCTGGCCGGCCGCGGCGGCCACTTCAAACACCACCTGTTTGGCGCGGTACGGCTGACCGTCCGGCCCGGTGACGCTGTCGGCGTTGGCCATGTTGCTGGCGCTGACGTTCAGCCGCTGCGACTGCGCGCTCAGCGCCGAGCCGGAAATATCAAAAATGTTCAGTAGTGACATACGTCTTATCCTTGAATCACCGACATCATGCCTTTGATCTGACCGGTGAGCAGCGTCAGATCGGTTTGGTATTTCAGGCTGTTATCGGCAAAGTTGGTGCGTTCGCGGTCCATATCCACCGTGTTGCCGTCGCCCGCCGGCTGATCCGGCACCCGGTACAGCAGCTCCAGCTGCGGCGGCTGCAGGTTCTGCGCCGGAATATGGCGCGCCGAGGTCAGGCTGAGCGCCACGCCGCTGCCGCCGGGCCGTCCCTGCGCCATCACCTTGTTCAGCTGGCTGGCGAAATCAATATCCCGGGCCTGATAACCCGGCGTGTCGGCGTTGGCGATATTGCCCGCCAGGATCTCCTGGCGCTGTGCGCGCAGGTTCAGCGCCTCCTGACCGAAACGCAGGCTGGCGTCCAGTTTGTCGAGCATGCTCCCTCACGAGGTTAGAATTTGGAGCCGACAGCATAAACGTCGCTATGGCCAACCTATCGTGAGAATAAACGTCAAATGCGTCGCTATTTGCCCGCTTAGCCGGCACGGACTCCGGGTACACTATCGCCCATCAGACAGGTCGCCGCGGCGGCGTTGGCGCGGATAAGAACCGGGAGGTCGGGGTTGCGATTACGAGTTATGCTGCTGGCGCTGCTGCCGGCGTTACCGGCCAGCGCCGACGATTTCGGCGGCCAGGTCGAACGCTTTATCAAGGCGCAGTTTGCCGGCAGCCCGGTGACGGTCAGCGTCGAGGTGCGTACGCCGGCAACGCAGTGGCCGTCCTGCGCTGCGCCGCAGCTGGCGCTGACGCAAAGCGCCCGCCTCTGGGGCGCCGTGACCCTCTCCGCCCGCTGCGGCGACGAGCGCCGTTTTATTCAGACGCAGGTGGCGGCGACCGGCCGCTATCTGGTGGCCGCGCGCGCCATCCGCAGCGGCCAGGCGTTGACGGCGGCGGACATTAAAACCGTGCGCGGTCGGCTGGATACGCTGCCGCCGCGCGCGCTCGGCGACGAACGCCGCGCCCTCGGCGCCGTCAGCCTGCGCAATATCGGCCGCGGCCAGCCGCTGACCGCCCCGATGCTGCGCCGCCCCTGGCGGGTGAAGGCCGGCCAGCCGGTGCAGGTGTGGGTTCAGGGCGAAGGATTTAACATCAGCGGCAACGGCAAGGCGATGAATAACGCCGCCGCCGATGAGAGCGTGCGGGTGCGCATGGCCTCCGGGCGGATCGTCAGCGGCACGGTCGATGAGAACGGCGACATCCGCATTACGTTATGAAAGTCGGCGCCTCACCCTGTATAGCCGAAATAATTCACGTTGCAGGAAGGCGGCGAGGAAAGGAATTACGCTGGGTATAAAGGTTTACGCCGGCCTGCCGATAGTTACACTATCAACGGCATCGGCCGGCCCTCTGCCGGGCGGCCAGAGCAATAACGACTTCCGTCGTCGCACATGCGGCAACGTAGATGGAGAGTAAACATGAGTATCGATCGCACCCAGCGGCTGCAGGCAATTTCCGCCGTGCAGCCCCGCGACACCGCGGCGGAAACGCCGTTGAAAGCGCGTAAAAACGCCCAGGCGGAAAACGGCCACAGCGCAACGCAGGTCAGACTCAGCGACGCGCAGGCGCAGCTGATGCAGCCCGGCAGCCAGGATATCGATATGAATCGGGTAGAGGCGATCAAACAGGCGATTCGCAGCGGCGATCTCACCATGGACGCCGGCAGAATCGCCGACGCACTGCTGCAGGAAATGCAAAACGACAGCCAGTGGACCTCTGGTTCACGCTAAAAACCCGGGAAGAAAAGGTAAATCAACACCATGGAAAGCCTGACACTGCAGCTGGACAAGCTGTTGGCAACGCTCGGCGAGCTGGAGAGCACGCTGGCGGAAGAACACGCCCTGCTGTGCGCCAGCCGCCTGCCGGGGCCGGCGCTGCAGCGCGTCACCGATAACAAAAACCAGCTGCTGGCGACGGTCAGCCATCAGGAACAGCAGCGGCAACGGCTGGAAAGCGGCGGCCTGAAAGCGCCCTATGCCGGCCACGACGCGCTGGCGGCGCGCTGGCGACAGGTGCAGCAGCTGAGCCAGCGGCTGCGTGAGCAAAACCAGCACAACGGTCTGCTGCTGGGCCGCCATATCGAGCATAACGCGCAGGCGCTGGCGGTACTGAACAAACAGAATAAAACCCTGTACGGCCCGGACGGCCAGTCGCGCGGCGGCAGCCTGCTGGGGCGTAAAATCGGCGTGTAACCCTGCGCCGTCAGGGAACCTTCGCCAGCGGACTCCAGACGCACAGCGCCCCCAGCGCGGCGCAGAGGCTAAACAGCACGCCAACCCGAAGCCGGCCACGATATAACCTGACGCGGCGAGACCAAACGGCAGCCCTCTTAGATATACCCGTTGGTTACGACTTCGTCAGAATACGGCGGCGGCCGTCCGGAAACAGTTTGCTGTCGCGAATCAACTCCCCGTCCTGCTCGCTGACTTTGGCGTGGAAATCGGAAGACGGCGGATGCCCGAAGCGGCTCACCCCTCGATGTCACCGTTACGAATCGCCATTCTGACGGCTTCGGCGGTGGTTGCCACACCAAGACGGTGACGGGCTCGACGGAGGTGGTTTTCTACCGTGCGTATGGATAGCCCGAGAGTGGCTGCAATGTCAGCCTGTCGCCTGCCGACAGCCGTCCATGCCAGGACCTCACATTCGCGTTTTGAAAGCTGCCTACTTTCCTCTCCCATGGGCAAGTCCATCAACCTCCGGGCCGAGAAAAAAGCGGATGTTGCCACTACATGTAGTGATAGACGGGCCTTAGAAGAGGCATCGATTCTTTCTCCGCCAAGGCTCATGGCACCTGCCAATCCGTGTGGTCCGAAGACCGGGATTTGCAGACCATGGATACCTGGCCCTTGAGGTTTGCGAACGACGCGATACCGCTCTCCCCGTTTATCTGAAACTTTGGTCCAGAAAAAAGGCGCGTCCACCGCCAAAATATGTCGTGTCACCGGGCAACGGCGAATGTAGGTCGTAGCATCGATGGCCTCGCCATCGCCAAACCACTCCCCTTCTACCCAGTAGATACGCTCTACAATTTCATCGCTCATTGAGCTGGCGGAGTACAGTACATAGCGATCATAACCGTACGGTTTTGAGAAAGTGCGAACTGCGTCTTGAACGGCTGCCAGACTATGGCAGCCTTCAATAATCATTGCAGCTCGAATCGCGTCGTCTACCGGCATAGATTTTACTTTTTGCCAACCTCGTCAAGCAGGGCTTTGGCCGCCAGCTTTCCAAGATTGTTCCCAGCCAGAGGGCTATCACCCGTCAGCATCTTCCGATCCTGATGCGTGGCACCTGAAATATCCGTATTCACAATGTCGAAGCCAAGTGCTTTCAGCTTTTCTCCGAACTTCCACGTCAGATGACCGGGCATGTAGCCAATGTCCGGGGTCTGGGCGTCGAGAGCATCAGGGAAGGCACAGATCTTGTAACCTGAAAAGTTTGGGTTGTTGCCAACAGAAAGGAAGGCCGCCGGCCCGTGGCAGAGCGAGATTATAAACTTGTCATGTGCAACAGCCCATTCAAGGACGGCTTTCATCTCCCGGCTTTCAGGCAGACCGATCAAGGCGCCATGCCCTCCAGGAATAAACACCCCGATATAGTCTGAATCATCGCCAAGCGCTTTTTCTACAACGTCTGCAAGCTTCAGAGGCTCCTTGAACTGATCACGATATTTGGCGAACAATCCCTTTACTTCTTCGTCTTCCGATGGCATCGCCCAGTACTCAAATTTAACCGGGTTGCCGGAAAGCGTAGCGATATCGAAAGAAAAACCGGCTTTGTCCAGATGATACATCGGCAGAAGCGTTTCCACTGGGTGGTTTCCCGTCGAAAACATGGTGCCATTATCCGTAAGCAGATAGCGTTCATCTGCGCCAACCACCAGGATCTTCCAGCGACCGCCGGTATAGGGTTCAAGATAATTTGCATCGCTCAGGTCAGATTTAGGCGAAGTAAACTGGCTTAGTGAATAGGGCGAGGGGAAGAACGCATTGTCCTCTGCGGGATCTGGGGTCGGGTGTTTATTGCCAGCTTGTACGTTTGCCATGGTTGCCTCCGGTGCTGTATGGATTGACCATCTAACTATAGAAGGTTGAACTCACCTGTAAATGAGGGATATCCCTCAACCCGGCAGCGCGCTCCCCTGCTCCAGGGATATGATGAACCGGATGGATTGGCTGCGGAACTATTGGTAATTGACGATCACCTGATTGCTGAGCACCCGCAGCGGGGGAAACAGCGCGCCGCGCGTCTGCACCACATAGCCAAAGCGCAGCTCGCTGGCCGCCGGCGCGCCGGCAAACGCCTGCGTGGTACCGCTGGCGCCCGCCAGCGCTACGCAGCGCCCCGGCATGCACAGCTGCACCTGCAAACCGGCCGGCGGCGGCGACGTCAGCAAATAGCGCCAGCTGACGCTGACGATGCGCGCCCGATCGTCCGGCAGCGCATTCGGCGGCCGCAGCGCGGACGACTGCGCGCTGATGCCGCCGTGGCTCAACGTCGCCCCCAGCGCATCGGCCGCCCAGGAGCCGGAAACCGCCTGCGCCGCCGGCGCGCCGCACAGTAACAGCAGCAGCCACAGGCGCATCATCAGGCGGCACCGATGGTGGCGGTCATGCGGATCTGGCGCTCATCATTGATCTCCAGATTCGACAGCACTACCAGCTGCGGCAGACTGCGGCGCAGGAAGCGCGACAGCAGCGGCCGCAGCGCGTGGTTGACCAGCAGCACCGGCGGCGCGCTGAGCATCTCCTGACGCTGCAGCGCCTGCTGCGCCTGTTCCAGCAGCCGTTCGGCCAGCCCCGGCTCCAGCCCGCCGCCGTTCTGCAGCGCCTGCAGCAGCAGGCGTTCCAGCTGGGTATCCAGGCCAATCACCTGTATTTCGCCGTTGCCCGGGAACCACTGCTGGGTGATCGCCCGTCCCAGCGCAACGCGCACCGCGGCGGTCAGCTCATACGGGTCGCTCTGCGTCGGCGCGTGCTCCACCAGCGTTTCAATAATGGTGCGCATATCGCGAATCGAAATGCGTTCCGCCAGCAGGTTTTGCAGCACCTTGTGCAGCGTGGTCAGCGATACCACGCCGGGCACGAAGTCCTCGGTCAGCTTCGGCATATCCTGGGTTACGCGGTCCAGCAGTTGCTGCGTTTCCTGACGGCCGAACAGCTCGCTGGCGAATTGGCCGATCAGATGATTGAGGTGGGTCGCCACCACGGTGCTGGCCTCCACCACCGTAAAGCCCTGAATCTGCGCCTGCTCACGCAGTGCGCTGTCGATCCACACCGCCTCGAGACCGAAGGCCGGATCGACGGTTTTCTCGCCGGGCAGCTCGCCCGCCGCGTTGCCGGGATTAATCGCCAGCCAGCGCCCCGGATGCGCCTCGCCGCTGCCGATCTCCACCCCTTTCATCAGAATGCGATAGCGGGCCGGCGGCAGCTCAAGGTTGTCGCGGATATGCACCACCGGCGGCAGATAGCCCATTTCCTGGGCGAATTTTTTACGGATGCTGCGGATACGCCCCAGCAGTTCGCCATCCTGCTGGAAGTCCACCATGGGGATCAGCCGGTAGCCCACCTCCATCCCCAGCGGATCTTCCAGCTGAACGTCTGACCAGCTGGCCTCCAGCGCCTGCGGATTATCCTGCGTCGCGGCCGGCGTTTCCGGCTGGCGCGGCGCCTGCTGTTCGCGACCGCGCAGCCACCAGGCCAGCCCCAGCAGTCCGGCGGTAAACAGCAGGAACACCAGGTTCGGCATCCCCGGCACCAGCCCCAGCAACCCCAGCACCCCGGCGCTGAGCAGCATAACGCGCGGGTTATTGAACAGCTGGCCGACCATCTGCTCGCCGACATCCTGATCGGTCGCCACCCGGGTGACGATCACCCCCGCAGCGGTAGAGATCACCAGCGCCGGGATCTGCGCCACCAGCCCGTCGCCGATGGTCAGCAGCGTGTAGCTTTCCGCCGCCGCCCCCAGCGGCATGCCGTGCTGCGCCACGCCGACCAGCAGGCCGCCGACCACGTTCAGCACCATAATCATCAGGCCGGCAATCGCATCGCCGCGCACAAATTTACTGGCGCCGTCCATTGAACCGTAGAAGTCCGCCTCCTGCGTCACCTCGGCGCGGCGTTTTTTCGCCTCTTCTTCGCCAATCAGCCCGGCGTTCAGATCGGCGTCGATCGCCATCTGTTTGCCCGGCATGCCGTCCAGCACAAAGCGCGCGCCGACTTCGGCAATACGCCCGGCCCCCTTGGTGATCACCATAAAGTTAATCAGCACCAGAATGATAAACACCACGATGCCGATGGCGAAGTTGCCGCCGACCAGGAAGTGGCCGAAGGCTTCCACCACCCGCCCCGCCGCCGCGGAGCCGGTATGCCCCTCCATCAGGATGATGCGGGTCGAGGCCACGTTAAGCGACAGGCGCAGCAGGGTTGAGAACAGCAAAATGGTGGGAAAGGCGGCGAACTCCAGTGTCCGCTGGGTGAACATCGCCACCAGCAGCACCATAATCGACAGCGCGATATTGAAGGTGAACAGCAGATCGAGAATAAACGACGGCAGCGGCAGCACCATCATCGACAGAATCAGCAGAATCAGCACCGGGCCGGCGAGCACCTGCCACTGCGTATCTTTAAAATTCCCCGGCAAACGAAGCAGGGAGGCCAAATTAGCCATCAGCGTTACTTTCTCCAGCAAAGTCCAGTGCGTCCGGCACCGGTAAATGTTCAGGTTTTTTCGGGATCAGCCCCCCTTCCCGCTGCCAGCGGCGCAGCTGATACACCCAGGCCAGCACTTCGGCGACCGCGGCGTACAGGGTGGTGGGAATATGTTGGCCAATCTCGCTGTGACGGTACAGCGCCCGCGCCAGCGGCGGCGCTTCCAGCAGCGGTATGCGGTGCTCTCCCGCCAGTTCGCGGATGCGCAGCGCTATGTCGCCGGCGCCTTTCGCCAGCACCTTCGGCGCGCTCATCTTCTTATCGTTGTACTGCAGCGCCACCGCGTAGTGCGTCGGGTTGGTGACAATCACGTCCGCCTTCGGCACGTCCGCCATCATGCGGCGACGGGCGGCGGCCCGCTGCTGCTGGCGGATCCGCCCCTTCACGTGCGGGTCCCCCTCCTGCTCCTTGAACTCGTCGCGGATATCCTGTTTGGTCATCTTCAGTTTTTTGAAGTGGCTCCACAGCTGATAAAACACGTCGAACGCCACCATCGGCACCAGGCCAAGCACCACCAGCAGCCCGCAGAACACCACCATCTGCAGCGCATTGCCCATCGCATCCAGCGGCTGCTGCGTCACCAGATGCAGCATCGCCGCCCAGTTGTGCCACAGATACAGACCGGTCACCCAGCCCACCAGCAGCGCCTTGAGCACGCCCTTGAGCAGCTCCGCCAGCACCTGGCTGGAAAAGATGCGTTTCAGACCGGACAGCGGGTTCAGCCGTTTGAGATCGAACTTGAGCGATTTGGCGCTGAACAGCAGTCCGCCCAGCAGCATCGGCGCGGTCAGCGCCACCAGCACCAGCCCCGCCAGCACCGGCAACAGCGCCCAGACCGCCTGACGCAGCAGCGTGCCCAGTTGGCGCAGCATCTGTCGGTCGTTATTCACCATGCCGTGGTCGAAATGCAGCCCGCCGGCCAGCATCTGCGACAGCTCCCGGGCCATATTGCTGCCCCCCAGCCACAGACACGCCAGCCCGGCGATCAGCATCAGCATCGAGGTCAGTTCGCGCGAACGCGGGATCTGCCCCTCTTTCCGCGCCTTCTCCAACCGGTGGGGCGTGGGGGCCTCGCTTTTTTCCAGATCGCTCTCTTCAGCCACCGTCTGCTCACCGTGCCGGGAAGGAATAAAATGGCGATCAGCATGACAAAAAAACGCGGAGTTTATTGATGGAACAGCGTGGGAAAAGATGAGTTATTTCGAGGATGAGGGACGAGATGGCGGAATGATTGGTGATGACAACCAGTTTTCCAGCCTCAGACCGTCGATGCGGGCAAACTCGCGCAAATTATTGCTGACCAATACCAAGCCTTCACTGCGGGCATGGCCGGCGATATGCAGGTCGTTAACCCCAATCGGCGTGCCTTTACGTTCAAGATCGGCGCGAATATTGCCGTAGTGTGCAGCCGCCTTGTCGGTGTAGGGCAAAACGTCCAGCCGGGAAACAAAATCCTCGACGACGCGCAGATTCTCAACCTGCCTGGCGCTCTTTTCCACGCCGTGTACAAGCTCACCATAGGTCACGGCAGATATCGCCATTTTTCCCGCGTGCTGATTAAATACCGCCAGCACTTCACGCGGTCGACGCTTGATCACATAGATGACAATATTGGTATCCAGCATATGCGTGATCATTCAAAACTTTCCCGCTCAGCCTGATACTGCGCGGCTCTTTCATTCAGAAAATCATCACCAGACAGGCTCTCCTGGTCAAAAAAGCTGTCCCAGGTATTTTCCACCGGGGCCAGAACGCGCTCTTTACCCACCACGCGCACCGTCACTTTCGACACCGAATCAGGAAAACGCGCCTCTGCCGGCAAACGTACCGCCTGCGAGCGATTATTGGTAAAAACGGAACCGATAGTCATTTTTCACCTCCTGGCGTTATGGGTTAAATTATAATCAACCTCATGTATATAGCAATGCTATATACTTTGCAGGATGCGCAACGTTTCGCAAAAATATCACCGGACGCGGTGACCCGCGCCCGGTGTCGCTCAGAAACCGAGGCTGTCGAGCAGGTCGTCCACCTGCTCCTGATTGGCGATAACGCCGACGCCGTTTTGATCGAGCTGCGGGCCGTTGAGCAGGCTGTCATTTGGCCGCTTCTCTTTCGCCGGCTGTTCCGGAATATTCTCCATCAGCACCATCAGCAGCTGCTTTTCGATCTCCTGCACCACGGTCATCATGCGTTTGATCACCTGCCCGGTCAGGTCCTGGAAATCCTGCGCCATCATGATTTCCAGCAGCTGCGCGTTAGTAAAGGCGGTGTGCTCAGGCACCTGCGCCAGGTACTGGCGGGTATCGCTCACCAGCACGCGCGCATCCGCCAGCTCGATCGGGTCGGCGAACCACGCATCCCAGCGCGTCTGAAGCGCCGCAGCGCCCGTTTCCAGCGCCGCCTGACGCGGCTGCGCCGCTTCGACGCAGTTCAGGGCGCGTTCCGCTGCCTGCGCCGTCATGGTCACGACATAGTCCAGCCGGTCGCGCGCATCCGGTATCGCCTCCGCCGCCTGGGCAATGGCCTGGTCAAGCCCCAGCTCGCGCATACTGTCGCGCAGCATCCGCGTCAGCTGGCCGATACGGGCGATAATTTCCCCCGCGCTCGCCGCGTCGCTGGCAGGCATCGGAATATTTGTCATGGCGCTTTCTCCTTACATGCCCAGTTTTTCAAAGATCTTATTGAGCTTCTCTTCCAGCGTCGCCGCCGTGAACGGCTTCACCACGTAGCCGCTGGCGCCGGCCTGCGCCGCCGCGATGATGTTCTCTTTCTTGGCTTCGGCGGTCACCATCAGCACCGGCAGCGTCGCCAGCTGGCCGTCGGCGCGGATCGCCTGCAGCAGCTCCAGGCCGTCCATATTCGGCATATTCCAGTCGGAGACCACAAAGTCAAAACCGCCGGCCTGCAGTTTAGCCAGCGCGTCGGCGCCGTCCTCGGCCTCTTCCACATTATTGAAGCCCAACTCTTTCAGTAAGTTCCTGACGATGCGACGCATGGTTGAGAAGTCGTCCACCACGAGGAATCTGAGATTTTTATCTGCCATAGTTAGTCCTAAGGTTTGATGCCCATTATTGGGCCAATTGCAGCAACGGCCGCGCCGCCGGAACTTCCGACGACGTCGGCTAAATTCATGCGGGGCGTCAGATACGCAGCGCCTGCCCCCCGGCGATTTGCGCCAGCATGCGCTGGCTCATCCGTTCCAGTTCCACCACCTCGCTGACGCCGCCGCCGGCGATCGCCTCGCGCGGCATGCCGAACACCACGCAGCTGGCTTCATCCTGCGCCAGGGTATAGGCGCCGGCGCGGTGCATCTCCAGCATGCCGGCCGCGCCGTCGTTGCCCATACCGGTCAGGATCACCCCGACCGCATTGCGTCCGGCAAACTTCGCCACCGAACGGAACAGCACGTCCACCGCCGGCCGGTGCCGGTTGACCGGCGGCCCGTCATGCAGCTTCACCTGATAGTTGGCGCCGCTGCGCGTCAGCTCCAGGTGGCGATCACCCGGCGCGATGTAAGCGTGCCCCGGCAGCACCCGCTCGCCGTCCTGCGCCTCTTTCACCGTGATCTGGCACAGTTTGTTCAGGCGTTCGGCAAAGGAACGGGTGAAGCCCGGCGGCATATGCTGCGTGATCAGCAGCGCCGGCTGGTGGCCGGCAGCGGCTGCAGCACCTGGCGAATCGCTTCGGTGCCGCCGGTGGAGGCGCCGATGGCGATCAGCTTTTCGCTGCTGAGCAGCGGCGTATGGCTGAGGATCGCCGGCGCGGCGGCGCGCGTACGCGACGGCAGGCGCGCACGGGCGGCGGTGCGGATCTTTTCGGCGATCAGCTCGCTGTACGCCAGCATGCCCTCACGGATGCCCAGCTGCGGCTTGGTGACGAAGTCAACCGCCCCCAGCTCCAGCGCCCGCAGGGTAATCTCCGAGCCTTTACCGGTCAGTGACGACACCATCACCACCGGCATCGGCCGCAGACGCATCAGTTTTTCAAGAAACTCCAGCCCGTCCATGCGCGGCATTTCGACGTCCAGCGTCAGCACCTGCGGATTGAATTTTTTGATAAGATCGCGCGCCACCAACGGGTCCGGCGCGGTCGCCACCATCTCCATATCCGCGTGGCTATTGACGATTTCACACATCAGCTGCCGCATCAGGGCAGAATCATCTACGCTTAACACTCTGATTTTACTCATTACCTCTCCTTGGTCAGGCCATACACGGTCTGCCCGCGCAAGTAGAAATCCCGGCTAATCTGGCTGAAGTTTTCGGAATGACCGGCAAACATCAGCCCGCCGGCTTCAGTAGGGGAACAAACCGACGCAGGATCTTTTCCTGCGTCGCCTTATCGAAATAGATCATCACGTTGCGGCAAAAGATGGCGTCGAACTGCCCCGGCAGATCCCACTGCGGCGCCAGCAGGTTCAGCGGCTGGAAATGCACCTGCGCCGCCAGCTCCGGCCGGATGCGCACCAGCCCCTGATGCGGCCCGGTGCCGCGTAAAAAGTAGCGCTGCAGCTGTCCCGTCGTCAGCGTGCGCAGATCCTCCTGCCGATAGATGCCCGCCTGCGCCTTCTCCAGCACCTGCGTATCGATATCGCTGGCCCAGACCTGAAAACCGCCGCCCCGCTGCCCCAGCGTTTCACTGAGGGTGATGGCGATGGAATACGGCTCTTCGCCGGTTGAGGCGGCGGTGCTCCAGACGCTGTAGCCGTTCGGCCGTGAACGGGCATGTTCGGCAGGATCGGGAAGTGGTGCGCCTCGCGGAAAAACGCCGTCAGGTTGGTGGTCAGCGCATTGATAAACGCCTGCCATTCGGCGCTGTTAACGTCGCTCTCCAGCTGCGCCAGGTAACTGCCGAAGTCATTGATGCCCAGCAGACGCAGGCGGCGCACCAGGCGGTTGTAGACCATCTCCCGCTTATGCTCCGCCAGCACGATGCCGGCGCGCTGATAAATCAGCTGACTGATACGGCGAAAATGCACGTCGGACAGCGGCAGGCGTTGCGCCATCTGCACCAGCGGCGTCGCCGCGCCGTGGGGTAAGGGCTTCATTGCGCCTTACCCGGGAAATAGGCCTGTATTATGATGTTTGACAATCTGGCGTCTCCTTGTGCCTGTGTAAACGATCTGAAGGCGACGCGCCGGCATGTGCGTCCGCCAGGCGGAATACCGACACCGCATCAGCCAGGGCGATCGCCTGCTCCTCCAGCCCGCTGGCGGCAGAGGCAGCCTGTACCACCAGCGCCGCGTTCTGTTGCGTCACCTGATCCATCTGCGTTACCGCCTGCGTCACCTGTTCAATACCGCGGCTTTGCTCATCGGACGCGGAGGCGATTTCTCCCATGATGTCGGTGACCCGCGTCACCGAACGTACGATGTCCTGCATGGTGTCGCCGGAATGTTCCACCAGCGTCGAACCCTGCCGCACCCGCCCGACCGATTCATCGATCAGGCCTTTAATCTCTTTTGCCGCCTGCGCGCTGCGCTGCGCCAGACTGCGCACTTCGCCGGCCACCACGGCGAAGCCGCGTCCCTGCTCACCGGCGCGCGCCGCCTCCACCGCCGCGTTAAGCGCCAGAATGTTGGTCTGGAAGGCGATGCCGTCGATCACGCCGGTAATGGCGCCGATCTTCTGCGAACTGCTGGCGATGGCGTGCATGGTGTTAACCACCTCGCCCGCCAGCTCGCCGCCTTTGGCGGCAATGGCCGAGGCGTCGCGCGCCAGCTGCGTGGCCTGGCGCGCATTGTCGGCATTCTGCTTCACCGTGGAGGTCAGCTGCTCCATGCTGGCGGCGGTTTCTTCCAGCGAGGCGGCCTGCTGTTCGGTCCGGGAGGAGAGGTCGTTATTGCCCTCCGCAATCTCCTGCAGGCCGATCAGCATGGCCTCCGTCCCGTCCTGCACCGCGCCGACGGTGTGGGTCAGCGACTGCTGCATCTGCCGCAGCCCGGCGAATAACGCGCTGATTTCATTGTTGCCCGTCACCACCACCGGCGTCGCCAGATCGCCGGCGGCGATGCGCTCAAAGTGACGGCGCATGCTCTTCAGCGGCCCCAGCAGCACGCTTTGCTGCCACCAGATCGCGCAGCCGGCAACGACGAACAGCATCAGCACCGCCCCCGTCAGCATCCAGCTGCCCAGGGTATAGGCCCGCTGATTGGTCTGCTGCGCCTGCGTCATCTCGCCGCTCAGCCGCTGCAGATAGTGGGTCAGTTCCGTTTCAAACTGCGTCTGGATCTGCTGCGTGGGCTGATCCATAAACGCCTGCAGGTCGCCGCTCGCCAGAAAACCGCTCAGTTCCAGCAGCGCAGCGTGCAGCTGTTGGTAGCGCAGCGTCAGGCTGCGCGCCCGCTCGCCGGCAGGCGCCAGCGTCTGAAACCGTCTGAAATCCCGCTCGGCGCTCTGCAGTGAACGGCGGGCGTCCTCCAGCAGGGCGTTCACCTGCTCCGCCGGCAGCCGCAGCGCCGTGCGGGTACCGGCGCGGTTCAGGCTATTGCGCGCCTGCAGCAGCGCAACCCGGCTCATCGTCAGCGCGTCGCGCTGCTGGCTCCCCTGCGTGATTGCCGTAAAGCTGCGGCTGTCGGCGCGAAAGGCGCTGAACGACAGGCCGGTGCTGATCAGCTGCATCAGACAAAAACAGAACATCAGCAGATACAGGCTGATGGAAATACGGACTCGGTTAAACACGATGAATCTCCTTGCATCCGTCCGACGACGGAACAGAGGCGCTCTCCCCGCTGGCCGCCGCGCTGCAGCACGCGGCGGCCAGCGGATCGCAGAGTCAGAACGTTTCCCAGTTATCCTGCATCTCACCGGCGCTGGCTTTACGCGGCGCGATGCTCGGGGCCGCCGGTTTGCTGATAACCGGTGCGCTGAAAGCTTGCTGCCCGCTGTCCCGCAGGCGGAATACCGCGACGGAGCGCGTCAGCAGGCTGACCTGTTCCTCCAGCGCCGCGGCCGCAGAGGCCGACTCTTCCACCAGCGAGGCGTTCTGCTGCGTCACGCGGTCCATCTCCGCCACCGCCTGGCCGACCTGGTCGATACCGCGGCTCTGCTCATCGGACGCGGAGGCGATTTCCCCCATGATGTCGGTGACGCGCGTCACCGCGTTGACGATATCGCCCATGGTTTCGCCGGCGCTTTCCACCAGCACCGAACCCATATCGACGCGGCTGACCGAGTCGTCAATCAGCCCTTTGATCTCTTTCGCCGCCTGCGCGCTGCGCTGCGCCAGGTTGCGGACTTCACCGGCGACCACCGCGAAACCGCGCCCCTGTTCACCGGCGCGCGCCGCCTCTACCGCCGCGTTAAGCGCCAGAATGTTGGTCTGGAAAGCAATGCCGTCGATAACGCCGGTAATATCGGCGATTTTCTGCGAACTGCCGGCGATGTCGTGCATGGTCTGCACCACGTCGGCCACCACCTTGCCGCCCTTCTGTGCGGTTTCGGAAGCGCTCAGCGCCAGCTGGCTGGCCTGACGCGCATTTTCCGCATTCTGTTTCACCGTGGCGGTCAGTTGCTCCATGCTGGCGGCGGTTTCTTCCAGCGAGGCCGCCTGCTGCTCGGTGCGGGAGGAGAGATCGTTATTGCCGGCGGCAATTTCCGACGCGCCGCTGTAGATGGCGTCCGCGCCCTGGCGCACGCCGCTGACGGTGTTGGTCAGCTCCGCCTGCATATGCTGCAGGCTGGCGGCCAGCACGCCCATTTCATTGCGGCTGCTGACGTCGATCGACTGGGTCAGATCGCCGGCGGCAATGTGTTTGATATGTTCGATAATGCGATTGAGCGGGCGCACCAAAATATGGTGAATGCCGGTCCACACCAGCACGATCGCCGCCAGCACCACCACCAGCACGCTTGCCAGCGTCCAGATCGCCGAACTGTAGGAATGCTCGCTCGCTTCCACCGCATCGTGGTACAGCTCGCCGTTTTTCAGCAGGTATGCGACATAAACCTGTTCGAAGGCGTCCTGATAGCTTTGGGTCGGCTGGTCAAAGAAGGCGTTGATCTTGCCGTCGTCCAGCAGTTGGATCAGTTCCGACAGCGCGCCGTATAACACGCCATACTGCTGTTTCAGCTTTTCCGCATCCTGCCGGTCCTGGCGCTCGCCAAGCGGGACTTTTTCGTACGCGGCATAGCGCTGCTGCGCGTCGTCAAGCGCGCTGCGGGCCGATGCCAGCAGGTCCTGCACGCTGGCGCCGCTGCCGATTTTATTAGCGTCCATCATGTAACGAATGCCCGCGCGGTTCAGCGTGTTGCGGGCCTGCAGCAGGCTCACCCAGCTGCCGTTCAGCTCCGACTGCTGCTGTCGGATGGTCTGCAATACGGTGAAGTTTTCTTTATCACTCTTGAGCGAGGAGAAGAACAGCCCGCCGGAGATCAGCTGCAACGCACCAAACAACACCAGCACCAACAGCAGGCTGGTCACGACTTTCATACGATTAAACATGTGTCCCCTTCTTGGAATGCCACTCGGAAAAATCCCAAAACGTTATCTGTCTGGGTTATCGGCGGTACTAAAGAGAACTTTATGGTTGCGGGTAACTATTTTGTGTGAGCTGTCCGCCGCCGCGCCGGCGCAGCGGCGCCCGGCTCAGGCGCTTTTCACCACGCTGTCGACCAGCGACATCTCTTCGCTGCTCAGCAGCTTTTCAATATCCACCAGAATCAGCATCCGTTCGCCCAACGCCCTAAGCCCGGTCAGGTATTCGGTCGCCAGCGTAACGGCAAACTCCGGCGCCGGACGGATCTGCTCGGCGGTCAGCGACAGCACGTCGGACACGCCGTCCACCACAATGCCCACCACCCGCTGGCTGAGGTTAAGCACGATCACCACGGTGTTCTCATCGTAAGACACATCCTGCTGGGCAAACTTCACCCGCAGATCGATAATCGGCACGATCACGCCGCGCAGGTTGGTGACCCCTTTAATAAACGCCGGCGTATTGGCGATGCGCGTTACCTGGTCGTAACCGCGGATCTCCTGCACTTTCAGAATATCGATGCCGTACTCTTCATTACCCAGCGTAAAAAATCAGGAACTCCTGTCCTACGGTTTCGCCAGCCATTTTGCTGACGGTTGCCAATCCAGCCATATTCATGCCCTATCCAAAGTCGGTTATCGAATTACGCCGCCGCGTCTGGCAGCAGTTTTTCACGGTTCAGCGTCTGCAGCGCCGACACATCGACGATCAGCGCCACGCTGCCGTCGCCCAGAATGGTCGCTGCGGAAATCCCCGGCACCTTGCGGTAATTGCTTTCCAGGTTTTTCACCACCACCTGATGCTGGCCAATTAGCTGATCCACCAGCAGCGCGTAGCGCCGGCCGGCGCTTTGCAGGATCACCACGATGCCCTGCGTCGCTTCGGTTTTCGCCCCGGCGACGTCGAAGATGCGGTACAGCTCGACCAGCGGCAGATATTCGCCGCGCACCTGCAGCACCCGCTCACCGCCGGCCAGCGGATGCAGGTCTTCCGCCTGCGGCTGCAGCGACTCCATCACCGCGTTCAGCGGCAGGATAAAGACCTCTTCATTGACCTTGACCGACATGCCGTCCAGGATCGCCAGCGTCAGCGGCAGCAAAATACGAATCGAGGTGCCCTTGGACGCCTGCGAATGGATTTCCACATGGCCGCCCATCTCCTGAATATTTCTTTTCACCACATCCATGCCGACGCCGCGGCCGGAGACGTCGGTCACCTGCTCAGCGGTGGAAAAGCCCGGCGCGAAGATCAGCATGCCCACCTCTTCGTCGCTCATGCTGTCGCTGACCGCCAGCCCCTGCGCGGCCGCCTTGGCCAGGATCTTCTCCCGATTCAGCCCGGCGCCGTCGTCGGTCACCTCAATGCAGATATTGCCGCCCTGATGCTCCGCCGACAGGATCAGGTTGCCGACCTCCGGCTTGCCCGCCGCCAGGCGCGCCTGCGGATCTTCAATCCCGTGGTCCAGGCTGTTGCGCACCAGGTGGGTCAGCGGGTCGATAATGCGCTCTATCAGGCTCTTATCCAGTTCGGTGGAACTGCCCTGCAGGGTTAACTCCACCCGTTTATTCAGTTTGCCGGCCAGATCCCGCACCAGCCGCGGGAAGCGGCTGAACACGTACTCCATCGGCATCATGCGGATCGACATCACCGACTCCTGCAGATCGCGCGCGTTGCGCTCCAGCTGGCTCATGCTGTTGAGCAGGTCGCCGTGGGCTACCGGGTCCAGCGTGCCGGAACGCTGCGCCAGCATCGACTGGGTGATCACCAGCTCGCCGACCAGGTTGATCAGCTGATCCACCTTTTCCACCGCCACGCGAATACTGCTGGACTCCGTTGTCGCTTTGCTGCGCGGCTTTGGCGCTTCCGCAGCCGCAGCCGCCGGCGCGGCGACGTGCGGCGCCGGCGCGGTCGGTTCCGCTGTCGTTACGGCCTCTGAAGTCTCTGCAGCCTCGGCGGCGGCAAACGCGATCTGTTCCGGCTCCAGCACAAAACAGAGCACCGCGCTGATATCCTCTGCGCTGACCGACGTCAGCAGCGTCACCGACAGGCTGCTGTCGCTCTGCTGCGGATTGTGCACTTCGCCGAGATTGCCCAGCTCTTCCAGCAGCAGCGGTATTTCGTTCGGTTTCAGGTCGGTCAGAGAGATATGCAGTCCGCCGTTGCCGGCAGCTGCTGGCGGCGGCGACGCCTCTACGGCTGCTTCAGCCTCTGCGGCCGCGGCAGCCGGCAGCGCGGGAGCGTCCTGTTGCGCTTCCAGCGCCAACTGCCGCAGCGCCTGACAGATGTAGGCAAAGCTGTCGGCATCGGGTTGTTGTGACGTTTTATAGGCGTCCAGTTGCTTCCTGCATAATGTCTTTGGTTTCCAGAAAACAGGTTGATAATCTCGGTGCTCAGGCTCATTTCCTGGCGCCGCGCGCTGTCCAGCAGGTTTTCCAACAGATGGGTGGTTTCCTGCAGGATGGTAAAACCGAAGGTGGCCGCCCCGCCTTTAATCGAATGGCCGCGCGGAAAATGGCGTTCAGCGGTTCAATGTCCGGCGCCAGCGGATCCAGTTCCAGCAGGTGCTGCTCCATATCGGCCAGCAGTTCATCTGCCTCATCAAAAAAAGTCTGATAAAAAGCGCTAATATCCATACTCACGGGATCACCTCTACTGTGAGACGCTGTGGGTTAGTCGATGGGCCTGCCGCCGGCGCCGGCGGGATGGCCGTCGTCGGTCCCTCCGGCGGTGGCGCCGACGAGGGTTGAAACGTCCGTCGCTGACGGCAGAGCCGCCGCCCTCCCCTGGCTGCGGCGTCTGCGTCGCCGCCTCGGCTGAAACCGGAGAAGACGGTGCGGCAGGCTGCGGCGCAGTTGCTTCAGCGCCAACGGCTGACTGATTTCCGTTGCTCGCTTTTCGCGTTTTCATGTTCGATCCTGCTGCGTTTGTTTGTTCAGCACCAGAATCGTGATGCGACGGTTCATCGAATCATCCGCCCCGCGCTGCTTCAGACTCATGGTGGCGGCATGCCACCACCCGCAGGCACTTTGCCTTCCGCCAGCCCGCCGGCAATCAGCTCGCGTCGTGAGGCATTGGCGCGGTCGGCAGACAGCTCCCAGTTGCTGTAATAGCGCTCACCGGTGGCGTAAGGCAGGTCGTCGGTATGGCCCGACAGGCTGATTTTATTGGGTAAATCATTCAGAATTGGCGCAATGGCCGCAAAATATCGCGCATATGGTCCTCCACCTGCGCGCTGCCGGTTTTGAACATCGGCCGGTTCTTGCGTCGATAATCTGAATGCGCAGCCCCTCATCCATCAGGTTAATCAGCAGATGCGGCCGCAGTTCCGCAGGCGCGGGTCGGACTCAATCAGTTGATCCAATCGCTCGCGCAGCTTGTTGAACCGTCGCGCCTCCGCCTGTGCTCGGCATCCGTCTGCTTTTTCACCAACCCGTCCTGCTGGGTGGGATCGTCACGCCGCCGGGAATCGGCTGCTTTCGGCGCTGCTCTTGTTGCCGCGGTCAGGGCCACTTTCAGCGGCGTACGGAAATACTCGGCAATTTGGTCAGTTCCTGCGGGACTGGCGATAGCCAGCAGCCACATCACCAGAAAGAACGCCATCATCGCCGTCATAAAATCGGCGTAGGCAATCTTCCAGGAGCCGCCGTGATGCGCGTTATGATGCGCCTTGCGTTTGCGAACCAGAACGACCGGATGATTCTGCTTCATGCCGCTCATCTTCCGCTGCCTGCTGCGCCGGCGCCCGCACCTGACGCACATGCTCTTCCAGCTCCACAAAAGGACGGACGCTCCGTGGCGTACAGGGTTTTACGGCCGAATTCGACGGCGATTTGCGGCGCGTAGCCGTTCAGACTGGAGAGCAGCGTGACCTTGATGCACTGCATCATTTTGACGTTTCTCGCGCTCTTTTGCCGCAGCAGGGTGGCAAGCGGAGAAATAAACCCGTAGGCCAGCAAGATCCCGAGAACGTCCCCACCATCGCATTGGCGATCAGCGCCCCCAGCTCCGCCGCCGGCCGTCGGCCGAGGCCAGCGCGTGCACCACGCCCATCACCGCGGCGACGATACCGAACGCCGGCAGCGAGTCGCCGACCATCGCCAGGCTGCCTGCCGGCACTTCGCTTTCCTGCTCGAAGGTTTCAATCTCTTCATCCATCAGCGCTTCAATTTCAAACGCGTTCATATTGCCGGCTCACCATCAGCCTTAAATAGTCGGTAATAAATTCCACTAAATGGTTATCGGCAAGAATGCGCGGATAATTAGAGAAAATTTCACTCTCCTGCGGGTTATCGATATCGAACTCCAGCGACAGCATCCCCTGCTGGCGCGATTTGGACAGCAGGCGAAACAGCAGCGCCATCAGATCCATATACAGCGCTTTGTTGTATTTTGAGCGGCGCATCAGCGTCGGCATGGCGCGCAGCGTGGCCTTGATCGCTTTGCCGTTATTACCGACGATAAACGCGCCGACCCGGCGCCGCCGATAATCAGGAATTCCGCCGGCTGATACAGCGCGCCAAGGTGCCGCCCACGATCATGTAGCCGCCAAATACCGTGGCCAGAACCACTACGTAACCCAAAATAACTAACACACGCATTCCTTACTTAAACGAGGTGGATGGAGGACGGGAGCAATGCCAAACGCCATCGTAGCGGCGCAATAATCTGCGCCGAGGGGAGCTGCCGGACTCCCCCTACGAATGGGTGATAAATTGATGCCGCAAGCCGGAGGAACTCCGGCTTACATTGCGCGTTTAACCGGCTCGTCCAGCAGTTGTGGAATAATATCGGCCAGCTGCGGCGAAAGTTTACGTCTTTTTACCGCGCGGGATGGGGGTTGGCATAAACTGCAGACAAAATTGTTCAGCGGCTGGTGCGCATGAGTGATAAAAGGTACCGCCGCAGCAGCTGCAGGCGGAGAGCTGCAGCATATCGCTGTCGACAAAGCGCACCAGCGTCCAGGCGCGGGTCAGCGCCAGCAGCGGCGGCTCGCCCGGCTGCTGGGGGCACTGCTCCAGATACAACCGGTAGGCCTTGATGACCGCCTCGACGCCCGTACATTGTCCGCTTTTTAGCAGGAAGCAATAGGCGTTATAAAACATCGACGAATGGATGTTATGTTCCCAGGTCATAAACCAGTCGGTAGAGAACGGCAGCATGCCTTTCGGCGGCGGGCTGCCGCGCAGTTCCTTGTACAACTTGATTAATCGGCCGCGGCTGAGCTGCGTCTCGCTTTCCAGCATCTGCAGACGCGCCCCAGAGCGATCAGTTCCATGGCGAGCTGGATATCCTTGGCTTCCTTGACAATACTCTTATCCGCCATCTTCAGGCCCTTTTCTTCATCGCGCCGTCCTGTTTCTCGGAAAGCTCTTGCAATAAATGGCTTGAAAGCAAAATCCCGGTATGGATCTGCTGCAGGTCATCGACACGCGACTCTTTCGTCAGCTGCGTGACGGTTTGATGATCGTTAAAACGGAAATGGCACACCAGCTGGTTGGTTTCCGCCAGCTTGACCATTTGCGGCAAGGTTAAATGCGACAGCGCGTCAGCCATATCCTCATCAATCCCCAGACGGAACATTGCCGAAGCTTTTTCATCATTAATCAAACGCTGTGCTAAAAGTAAGTACGACAGGTTGATGTCGTATATATGCTTAAGTAATTCAGACGTACCCATATTTCCCATCCCGACAGACTATGTTTAAAAACATACGCTGGGTGATAATTTTATCGCCCGTGACTTGGGTTTTTTCGACGTTGGCAAATGAATCCCTGATTATCATCCGTGAAAAAAACTGCCGATTTCACACTCGCGGAGCGTCATTCAGTAAATGCTTTGCACTCAAAATACACATGAATAGATATGCACCATCCTGTTCAGCAAGGGGCTGAATCACGATGAATCTTTCTTACAAGTTAATAGGATTATTCCTAAACAACAGCAACTCTACCCCTGAACCGTTAGCACACACAACGCAGGTGTACGGCAATTTTAAATACAATGTGATCGCGATCACAAAAATGAACTGATTTTGATTCAAATATTGGATGAGTAGCACTTTTTTTGCACAACTTGGAGCACAAAAAAACGGCACAAGTAAAAAAACGTCTTAAAAGAGATATTTATCAGCCAAAAAAATAGCTTTTTTAGATCAATTCGAACAAAAGCGTCACCAAAGCGAAATCACAGAACAAAAATCTGCATATCTCGGATAAATGCAGAGTAAATAGCTAGTTAACGGCAGTTCAATCCTCAGCACGCTAAGAGTTAGCCTTGTTAACTATAAGGTTATCTACATATAAGATAGCGCAAAAAGTGCGGATTTAACTGCATCGCTATTCGGCAATAGAGAATAATCCCAGGAAAACGTAGTGCCGACGCCGCGCTAAAGCCAAGAGATGTAACAAAGCATATCCACAGTTACGCAATGCCGTCATAAAATAAAGTTATGAAATCCGTTAATCTTACTATCGGCACAATTATTTATTCCTTTAATTGTTTTTTTCTACTTCTCAACCGCAATTATCTGACGATGCAACAGCCGAATTAATAGCACGCCAGCGAATGTCATATTCTCGACGTTAGTTCTGTGAATGTTTTTTATTTATTCTTTGAGAAAATGTTATGCGTCTTACATCAGTCAGTGCGCCGGCACCTGCCGGCTCCTCTCTCTGCGAAGGGCCAATATACCGATCTCTTTTACCGCCGGGGTTCGCACTGGCGAACATCTTTTACACATTCCCGCCATCGTTCCGCTCTGCTGCGCACCGGGCAGATATGACGCAGTACCGCCGACGCCAGTCGAAAATAGTTAACGCACCGCGACTGACATAAATCTGAAAATGTAGCCCGCATACGCCCGCCAGCTTAAGACTAGGCTGAATTCATAAAAAATCACGCGTTGCCGCATTGCTGACAGCTCACGGGCATATTACTATTCTGGCGTTTACAGGCACCTGACGCGTTATTTTTTCGCTAGCGCTCGTTTTTCGCCATAATTGTTACTTTTTAGTCTGTCGTCCATACACGACAACGGTGCAATCACTCTACACCAGTGATTTTCCCCAATCACAACTATTAACAGGCTATATTTAAATCATGACAACGACCTTAGAATACCTGATGACATTTCGTAAATGCTCCAGCCTGGACAGCCTGGAAAAGGTTTATGACAAGCTGCACTACTCTATTGATAATGATACAGAAATGGGCAACATGTACCGCGCGGCGGATCATCGGCGTGCCGAGCTGGTTTCAGGCAAGCTGTTTGACCTGGGTAAAATTCCTAAAACATTATGGGCACGCGTGCTTTAATTTTTCCTCATCCCCCCATGACGCGCGCAACGGTATTTATCTTTTATTGCTAAATAAAGGCTTTTCAGAAAATTTATTGTCGCGCGTGATGAAAAACACGGATATTTCCCTCATCTGCTTCTACGATTATTTATCGGGACAATAGATGGAGAGGAAATATGGGATATCAAAAGGTACTGGTCGCCGTTGCCGTTGCCGCCGACAGCCAGGTATTAGTGCAAAAAGCGGTCTCCATCGTCCGCCCCTATAACGGACAGATCACATTGCTCAGCATGGTGGCCAATCCGGAACTGTATAATAGTTTCGCCGGCCCGATGCTCGGCGATCTGCGTAATCTGATGGAAGAAGAGACCCGCCTGTTCCTGGAACAGCTCCGTCAGCAGGCCGGCTATCCCATCGCCGATTTACTGGTAGTGCAGGGAGAGCTGGGAGACGGCCTGACTTACGCCAATCAGCAACGCAGCTTTGATCTGGTTATTTGCGGCAACCACAGCGACCACCTGATGAACAAACTGAGCTGCTCGGCCGCGCGGTTTATCGATACCAGCCAGACCGATGTGCTGATCGTACCGCTCTAGCAGCGCGCAGCATTTTCCGTTGGCTGATTTTCGCCGCTTCTGACTAGACTGAGTGAGTGCTGGTATTCACAGATCGGGAGTGCTCCATGTCTCAACCATCGCCAAATAACCGCCGAATCGTGCTCGCTTCACGGCCGCACGGCGAACCCACAGCAGAAAATTTACGCCTGGAAACGGCCGAAGTACCGCAGCCTGCCGCAGGCCAGGCGTTGCTGCGCACCGTCTATCTGTCGCTCGACCCTTATATGCGCGGCCGGATGAGCGACGCCCCGTCTTACGCTCCCCCGGTGGCAGTCGGCGACGTGATGGTCGCCGGCGCCGTATCGCGGGTCGTCGCCTCGCATCACCCGGACTTTACCCCCGGCGATTGGGTGGTGGGGAGTACCGGCTGGCAGGATTACTCGCTGACCGACGGCAGCAACGTGCGCAATCTTGGCGCGCAGCTGAAACATCCCTCACGCCTGCTTGGGGTATTGGGCATGCCCGGCTTTACCGCCTATATGGGACTCCTGGATATCGGCCAGCCGCAGCCTGGTGAAACCGTGGTGGTCGCGGCCGCCAGCGGCGCGGTAGGTTCGGTTGTCGGCCAGGTGGCGAAACTGAAAGGCTGCCGCGTGGTCGGCATCGCCGGCGGCGCGGAGAAATGCCGCTATGTCCGCCAAGAGCTACAGTTTGACGAGTGTATCGATCACCGCGCCGACGATTTTGCCAGGCAGCTCGCCCAGGCCTGCCCGGACGGCATTGACGTTTATTTTGAAAACGTCGGCGGTGCGGTGTTCGACGCCGTCATGCCGCTGCTGAACGCCAAAGCGCGCATCCCCGTCTGCGGTATTATCGCGCAATATAACGCCACCGCCCTGCCCGACGGCCCGGACCGCCTGCCAGCGTTACAGGCGCTGATTCTGCGTAAGCGTATCCGCATGCAGGGTTTTATCATTTTTGACGACTACGCGCCGCGCTTCAGTGAGTTTCTGCAGCAGATGGAAACCTGGGTCGATCAAGGGCATATCAAATTCCGTGAAGATGTCATTGACGGTCTCGAAAACGCCCCGCAGGCCTTTATCGGCCTGCTTAAAGGAAAGAACTTCGGCAAACTGATCGTTCGCGTCACAGCGGAATAACCTGCCCGTACCCGCCGGGGAGTCCTTTCCCGGCGGCACAACTCGGATTCAACTCAACTCATTAGCTTAATTGCAAGAAAAAACCTAGAAACCTGCCATCTCCCCCCCTCAGCAAGTGGGTGTTTTATAACCAACAAACGCCTCCTTACATCCACCAGAAATGAGATTTATCCGAAATAACATTCGATTAATTTATATATTTCTTTAGATTTATCATGTAAATGGTAAGGATAGAAAATCAGCGAAAAGTTAATTTTCGTTAAAAAATAGTTTTAATTAAGAGGGTTAAGAGACGTATGACTCATTAGCTTTTGGTATTACCATTTAACCAAAGCATACACGAGGGAAATGGGATGCATTTTAACTCGCTGTTTATATTGCATAAAAATAAAAAATTGCGTAAGTTAGTTTCACCAAAATGGGTTAAAGGCCATCATTTTGCAAATGCCTATAGCTATTGTAAACTGCAGCCAAACCCGTGGATGTGTAAAAATTGTTAAATATTTGGACAGCTAATCGTTCTGTTTGTGACAGGCACGCCCTCGGGATCGCGCGTTAATCCCGTGCGGTAGCTATGCCTGAACCGGTGATAATCAGGCGGCGCTTATCATTAAGCAGAGTGCGGGTTCATGAGCGCAGCGTCCCTCAACCGCCGGCCTGCACGCTGTCCACGACGTTCAGTCGCCCGCTAATCATTAAGTAAAAATCATCACATTATTCGCTGTTTTCCAGCCTGATAAATAACGCGTAACCCGCAGCATGAGCGCTTTCCGCCCCACGCGGATGCCTGAACCATGCTGTCCATACGCACAATGATTTGATTTAGGGAACGTTACCTTTAACGTCCCTGCCCTTTGCACGTATTTCTTGTGACGTAGCCTGATATCTATAAAACCTAACACGGGATTGTTTTGAGCGGTGCTGCGTGGCAGTGCGCTGATATCCACAGGAAGCCTTACACACACAATGAAAGCTACCATGTTGTTACGCTACGGCGTCTCTTCCTGTCTGGGCCACCGGCAGGACTTTTATCTTCGGGGAAGCCGCCATTTTTGCCCAGGTGAAAATGGCGGCTTCCCCGCGCCTGCTGTTCACTCCACCGCAGGGAAAACGCGACGTCCAGGCGCAGCCGTGTCACGGCGGGATGCTGACGGTCGTTTTTCCTGCCGGCTTCACGCTATCCCGCCGCCTGACTCTTTTACCTCAACAGAAATGCATCCGGACTGGCGCCGCGCCGCAGGCACACGCATGCTGCCGCAGCAACACACAGCGGAATCAGTCCAGAACCATTTCCCTATGGCAACGCGCGTCGTTCTCCGTCGTCCACTTCGCCAATGCGCAGCCGCAGCGACGATGAACGTCGATCAACCACAGCGCTTCTCGCCGACAACAAGAGATATAAAGAGGATATTGTGAAAATACGGCTTACGATGACACTGCTTTCCACCCTGATCCTTGCCGGCTGTTCAACCCCGCCGCCGCCGCAGGTCATCAGTTCAGACACCCTGGTCACCAGCGAAGTCAACGGCGTGAAGCTGCAGCACCGTATGGCGATCGCCGCACCGAAACAGTTCAAACCGATTGATAAAGAGTACCGCAGCCTGTACGCCGCCAGCGTCATGACCAAACCGGGTTACGGCGGCGCCACCGTGACGCGCCTCGACAATGCCGCGTCCTTCTACGCGCTCGGCGAAGTGGAAAATGAGTGGCTGGCCATCTCCGCCGTGCGCGGCGGCGACCTGATGGGTTACATCCAGGGCAACGCCGGCGTGCCTGAAAACAAATACCGCGCCACCCTGCGCAACGACCGGCCGCGCCGCGCACGCGCCGCCGCCAAACCGCAAAACTGCGTCCAGGTCGGCAGCGACGGCAAGGCCTGTAAAGACGCCAAATCGGCCACCTGGATCCTGGAGTAATCCCCTTCCGCTGGGAGTCATTGATAATGAAATCATCATTCGCCCCGCGCCTGTGGGGCTTTAGCCTGTTGATGCTGGGCGCGCTGCTGCTCAGCGGCTGTATGTCTTCGGCGAAAAGCGTCCCGTCACGCTACGGCCTGACGTTTGACGCCGCCCCGCAGGTCAATGCCAACGCCGGCCAGAGCCCCGCCCCGATCAAGGTGCGCGTGCTGCTGTTGCGCTCCGACGCGGAATTTATGGATGCCGACTTCTTCAGCCTGCAGAACGACGCCAAAAGCGTACTGGGCAACAGCCTGCAGGACAGCGACCAGTTTTTCCTGACGCCTGGCCAGACCGGCAAAAAAGCTGAACGGTCAGAGCACGCTGGAGACGCGCTATATCGGGGTGATCGCCGAATACCAGAACCTGGACGGCAAAGCCTGGCGCATTTCACTGCCGATGCCTGCCCCGACCGAAACCAATTTCTATAAGGTCTGGCAATTCTCGCCGGATGAGCTGCAGGCGCACGTTGTGGCCGATGTTAACGGTCTGCGCATCGTCAAGGACGAAGACTGATAATTTGGGACGGGCGCGCCCGTCCCCTACATAGGTGTGATGATGAAAGATGCTCATAAAGTGGTCTGGAGTGAAGGGATGTTTCTGCGTCCCCACCACTTCCAGCAGGCGGAAAACTACCTCGAGAGTTACGTGCGTAACTGGGGACAGGCGCATAACGGGTGTTTCTGGGGCTTTTTGACCCTTGAGCTGGATCAGACCCTGCTGCGTCAGGGGAAAATAGCCCTGACCGCCGCCAGCGGCATTATGCCGGACGGCACGCCGTTCCGTTTCAACGGCGCACAGCAGGCGCCGGCCCCGTTGGCCATTGCCGAAAACAAAACCGGTGAAAACGTCGTTCTGGCACTGCCGACCTACCGCGCCGGCCGTGAAGACGTCATCTTCCAGGAGTCGCCGGACGCGCTGGCGCGCTATCTGGCTTATGAAAACGAAGTGGACGACCTGAACGCGGTCTCCGTCGGCAGCGCGGCGCTGCAGTTCGGCAACCTGCGCCTGCGCCTGATGCTGGAAAGCGATCTGAACGCCGAATGGACCGCGCTGACCGTCACCCGCGTGCTGGAAAAACGCGGCGACAACAGCCTGCGCCTGGAGCCGGACCTGATTCCGCCGACGCTCAACTGCCAGAGCAGCCCGGTGTTGAAAACCTTTATCAACGATCTGCAGGGCCTGCTGCAGCAGCGCAGCCAGCAGATGAGCCAGCGGCTGCTGCAGCCGGGCCGCGGCGGCAGTTCCGAAATGGTCGATTTTATGCTGCTGCAGCTGGTAAACCGCTATCTCGGCCAGGTCAGTCATGCCTGGCATCTGGAGCATCTGCACCCGGAACGCCTGTTTGCCGAGTGGCTGCAGTTCGCCACCGAGCTGTCCAGCTTTTCACCGCAGCGCACGCCGGAAGGCCGCCTGCCGGTGTACGACCACGACAACCCGGCGCTGAGCTTCGGCAAGCTGATGCTGCTGTTGCGCCAGGGACTGTCGGTAGTGCTGGAAGACAACGCCATCCAGCTCACCCTGGTCGAGCGTTCGCACGGGCTGAACGTGGCGACGGTGCAGGACACCAAAATGATGCGCGACTTCGGCTTTGTGCTGGCGGTGCGCGCCGACGTCGCCGCCGACGTGCTGCTGACCCACTTCCCGGCGCAGATGAAAATCGCCCCGGTCACGCGCATCCGCGATCTGGTGCAGCTGCAGCTGCCGGGCATCGGCCTGCGCACCATGCCCGCCGCGCCGCGTCAGATCCCCTACCACGCCGGCTATACCTACTTCGAACTGGAGAAAGGCGGCGATCTGTGGAAGCAGATGGAAAAATCCAGCGCCTTCGCCCTGCATCTGGCAGGGGAGTTCCCGGGTCTGGACATGGAATTCTGGGCTATTCGCAGCCATACGGACCGATAAGCTATGACACAGGAAAACATCCAGGCCGCGCAGTGGGACAACCCATTGGTGGCCGCCGCCAATCCGCTGCTGAATGCGATCTCGCAAATCCGGCAGTCGGCGACGCACGCCAATCCGGCGCAGCTGCGTCAGCAATTGATCGATGAGGTTCGCCGTTTCGAAGTGCGCGGTCAGCGCGCCAATCTGCCGTATGAAGTGATTATCGGCGCGCGCTACTGCCTGTGCACCGCGCTGGATGAAGCCGCCGCCCTCACCCCCTGGGGCAGCAACAGCGTCTGGTCGGGCAGCGGCCTGCTGGTGACCTTCCATAACGAAACCTGGGGCGGCGAAAAATTTTTCCAGCTGTTGGCCAAACTGTCGCAAAGCCCGCGCGAGCACATCAACCTGCTGGAGCTGGTCAACTACTGCCTGCTGCTGGGCTTTGAAGGCCGCTACCGGGTGATGGAGAACGGCCGTTCGCAGTTGGAAACCATGAAACAGCGCCTGCTGCAGCTGATTCGTTCGGTACGCGGCGGCTATGCGCCGCCGCTGTCGCCCAACGCGGTCGACCTGCCGGTGCAGCAAAAACTGTGGCGGCCGCTGGTGCCGCTGTGGGCCTGCGCGGCGCTGACCGGTTTTCTCGCCTCGCTGCTGTTTATCGTGCTCAACTGGCGTCTGGGGGATGCCACCAGCCCGGTGCTGGCTTCAATCTACCAGACCAACCTGCCGCAGGTGACGATCGGCAACCCGGCGCCGGCCGCGCCGCCGGTGCTGAGCCTGAAGAGCTTCCTGCGCAAAGAGATCGCCGAAGGTCTGGTGGTGGTGCGCGACGAAGCGCAGCAGAGCGTGGTGATCCTCAAAGGCGACGGGCTGTTCAACTCCGCCGCCACCAGCGTCCGCCCGGCGTACGTCCCGGTTATCGACCGCATCGCCAAGGCGATGAACGGCGTCAGCGGCAAGATTCTGGTGACCGGCTACAGCGACAGCCAGCCGATCCGCAGCGCCCGCTTCGCCTCGAACTGGGAACTGTCGCTGGCGCGCGCCGAGGCGGTCAGCGAACGGCTGCAAAAGCATCTTGATAACCCTCAGCGGGTGAAAGCGGAAGGCCGCGGCGAAAGTAATCCGGTCGCGCCGAATAACAGTAAAGAGAACCGTGCATTGAACCGCCGGGTTGAAATTACGCTGTTGGTTGCGCCAGAAAATACTCAGGCGGAAATCAATGGACTGCAGCAAGGAAACGGAAAGTAATGCTTAGTACGTTATTCTCCATCATCACCAGCCGCCTGTTATGGGGGTTTGCCGGCATCAGCGCCCTGGCGTTCATCATCTGGATGATCGGCCCGCTGGTGGCCATCGGCGATTACCGTCCGCTGGAGCCGGAACTGAACCGCATCATCACTATTGCGGTGATCTATCTGATCTGGGTGCTGTGCCGCATTGTGCCGCGCATCTACAGCGCCTGGTTTAACCGCAAGCTGCTCAGCAACCTGCGCGCCAGCGAGCAGACGCCGGCCGACGACGCCGACGCCAAGGCGGAGCCGCAGCAGGATCAGCTGCTGGCGCAGCGCTTTGACGAAGCCGCCCAACTGCTGAAAAAGGCGCGCTTTGCGCCCGGTCAGGGCGATAAACACCGCTGGATGACCCGCTTCAGCCGCCAGTATCTGTATCAGCTGCCCTGGTACGTGATTATCGGCGCGCCGGGCGCCGGCAAGACCACCGCGCTGGTGAACTCCGGCCTGCACTTCCCGCTGGCGGACCGCTTTGGCAAATCCGCGCTGCGCGGCGTCGGCGGCACCCGCAACTGCGACTGGTGGTTCACCAACGACGCCGTGCTGCTGGACACCGCCGGCCGTTACACCACTCAGGAGAGCCAGCGGGAAGAAGACGCCGGCGAGTGGAAGAGCTTCGTCAACCTGCTGAAAAAGTACCGCACCCGCCAGCCGATTAACGGCGTGATGGTAACCATCAGCGTCGCCGATCTGATGACGGAAAGCGCCGAAGCGCGCAACGCGCAGGCCAGCGCGCTGCGTAAGCGACTGATTGAACTGCACGAACAGCTGGGCATCCACTTCCCGGTTTACGTGATGGTGACCAAAACCGACCTGCTCAACGGCTTTATGGCCTACTTCAGCGGCTTTGACAAAGCGCAGCGCGACCAGATCTGGGGGTTCACCTTCCCGTATGAACGCTCACGTCAGCCCGACTTTAACCTCAGCGGCGAATTTGAGCAGCAGTATACGCTGCTGCAACAGCGCCTCGACGCGGCGCTGCCGGATACGCTGCTGGTCGAGCACGATGCGCGCCAGCGCTCAGAGAGCTATCTGTTCCCGCAGGAGTTCGCCGCACTGCGTCCGCTGCTGGCGCAGTATCTGGACGTGGTGTTCGCCACCTCCAGCTTTGAAACCCGCTTCACGCCGCGCGGCATTTACTTTACCAGCGGCACCCAGGAAGGCCTGCCGTTCGACCGGGTGATGGGCGAGCTGAACCGCTATCTGCAGCTGCCGTCCAACGGCGCGCAGGGCAACGGCGGCCAGACCTCCTGGGACAGCGTCAACGACGAGGCGCCTATCCCGGCGGCCAAAGGGCAGAGCTTCTTCCTGAAAGAGACGCTGGAATCGGTGATCTTCCAGGAGTCCGGGCTGGCCGGCAGCAACCGCTGGTGGGAATACCGCAACCGCGCGCTGCACTGGGCCGGCTATATCGGCCTGGCGCTGGTGCTGGTGATTCTGGGGATTTTCTGGTTCACCAGCTACGGCAACAACAAGGCCTATCTGGCCGAAGTTTCCGCCAAGGCGCCGTCCGTGGAGCGTCAGGGCCAGGGGCTGACGCAGCTGGACTCCGGCGATATGTTCGCCCTGCTGCCGTTCCTGAACAGCGTGCTGCATCTGCCGGACAGCCAGAACTTCTCGCTGGACGATCCGCCGTTTACTTACCGGATGGGGCTGTATCGCGGCGACCAGGTCAGCGACGCCAGCAACGCGCTGTACCAGAAAACGCTGAAAGAGCTGCTGTTGCCGCAGGTGGCGCAGCAGATCGCCACCACCCTGCGCAACGATAACCACGGCGATGCCGACTTCAGCTACGAAGCGCTGAAGGCTTACCAGATGCTGTATCTGCCGAAGCAGTACGACGGCAAATTCCTGCGCGCCTGGGTGATGCTCAACCTGCAGCGCAACCTGCCGCAGGGCAGTACCAAAAAACAGCTGCAGCAATTGG
Organism: Serratia rubidaea; assembly: GCA_901472405.1. Lineage (GTDB taxonomy): Bacteria > Pseudomonadota > Gammaproteobacteria > Enterobacterales > Enterobacteriaceae > Serratia_B > Serratia_B rubidaea. The sequence continues at coordinate 3,011,254 of LR590463.1, forward strand.
AATGGCACCTGAGCCAACTGCTTGACGGCCAGATTCAGGCATCGCCTTACGCCAGGGACGAAGCGCTGGTCACCCAGGCGCAGGCCGCCATCAACCGCGCGCCGCTGTCGCAGCGCGTCTATGGCCGCCTGAAGCGTCTGCTGCTGAATCAGACCGAGATTAAACCGGTGCGTCTGGTGGATCTCGCCGGTCCGCAGACCGAGCTGGCGTTTTCGCGCAAAAGCGGCAAGCCGGTCACCGACGGCATCCCGGGCCTGTTTACTCCGCAGGGATACTGGAAAGCGTTCGACAGTAATATCGATAAAGTGACCGATACGCTGCGTCAGGAAGATGTCTGGGTGCTGAACACCCAGACGCCGGAGCAGAAAAGCGCCGACCTGACCAAGACCGTACGTCAGCTTTATATGCAGGATTTTATCGACGTCTGGGATGAGCTGCTGGGGGATATTCAGCTGGCGCACATCGGCAACCTGACGCAACGCATCAGCAGCGCGCGCCTGCTGTCCGGCAACCCGTCGCCGATGCGCAACCTGCTGGTCAACGTCGGTAAAAACGTTACGCTGCGGGAAGAAAAAGACGCTGAGGAAGCACGTTCGCTGGCGGATAAGGCCGGCGAATCCATCAACCAAAGCGCCAACCGCACGCTGGAGGCTCTGTTCACCAACCGGACGAACAACGCCGACGGCGACGTCTCCACCCAGCCGGAACAGGTGGTGATGGCGCACTTCGCGCCGCTGCTGGAGCTGGCTCAGGGCCAGGGCGAAGGCAGCAAGGCGATTGTGTTTGACGGCGTGCTCAAGCAGGTCGACGAACTGTACAGCTATCTGACTGCGGTGCAGGGCGCGGCCAACAGCGGCATGTCCGCACCGCCGAGCGACGTGATCCCGCGCCTGCAGGCGGAGTCCGGCCGTTTGCCGACGCCGTTCAAACAGATGCTGTTGTCACTGGCGATCGGCGCCAGCAGCGATACCCAGCGTAAGGAGATGGAGAACGTAAAAAAGCGCATCAGCTTTGAGGTCGGCAGCTTCTGCCGGCAGGCGATAGCTGGCCGCTATCCCCTCTCCTCGCGCTCGCAGCGGGACGTGACGCCGGACGATCTGGCGCGCATGTTCGCCCCCAACAGCGGGCTGATGGACAGCTTCTTCCGCGACAACCTGCAGGGCAAAGTGGACACCACCCGCGCCAACTGGCGTTTCACGCCGGGCGTCGATGGTAAAACCCTGCCGGGCGGCGAAGGCATTCTGCGCTCGTTCCAGCAGGCGCAGCGCATCCGCGATGCGTTTTTTGCCAACGGCACCGCCACGCCGTCTTACCGCGTGACGGTAAGGCCGGTGCGGATGGATAACGATATTCTCAATATGACGCTGGATATTGACGGGCAGCTGTTCAAATACAGCCATGGTCCGCTGGTGCCGCTGGTGGTCAGTTGGCCAGGCACCCGCAACACCAATCAGGTTCACCTGCAGCTGGCGCTGGCGAACGGCACCACCGCCAGCCGGCTGACCAGCGGCCCCTGGGCGCTGAACCGGATGGTCGATATGGCCAGCCTGTCGGCCGGCGGCAGCAGCCTGAGCCGTCAGGCGACGTTCAACCTCGACGGCCACCGCGTCACGCTGGAATTCACCGCCAACAGTATCCGCAATCCGTTCCAGCTGCCGGCATTCTCCTGCCCGTAGCCCCGAAAGGACATTCATTACCATGAGCAACGACCAAAGCCCGACAGCGAGCATCGGCTGGTATGGAAAGATTCCCACCGCCGGTGATTTTTTACAGCGCCGCCTGCCCGACTTAGTGGTCAGTAACTGGGCCCAGTGGTTTCACAATGGCTTAGTCAGCCAGAAACAGAACTTGCCCGACAACGCCAGCAACCCGTTCAGCAATGCGCCGGTATGGAACTTCGTCATCCCCGCGACGCTCGGCAGCCAATATATCCAGCTGGGCTGCCTGCTGCCGGCGCGCGACCGCGTGGGACGCCACTACCCGATCTGCGCCATCCGCCTGTTTACGCCGGAAGAGTGGCACGTTCAGCAGTTGAACATGGCGGCAGAGTGGTACCGCCAGCTGGGGCATACCCTGCTCAACGGCGTGCGCAACGGTTTTTCCGCCGAGCAGATCGACCACAGCCTGCTGAAGATACCGGCCTTGCCGACGCCGCCGGCAGAGAGCGAATCGGAAATTCTGTCGATTATCGGCTTCCGCCATCCGGATCTGCCGGGCCTCGGCTGGCAACAGGCCGCCGACTGCTTCGACCCGGCGCAGTACACCAGTTTCTGGTGGACCAATCAGTGCGACGGCCATCCGCTTTACACCCACGTGCACAGCGGCAACCTGACGGTGCAACTGTTCTCGCTGCTGTTCGAGCCTAACGGCTGGGCGCGCCCCGGCCGCGGCGGGCAATATCCGCAAATGTTTGATTAACAGCGTTTTCATTTATCTAGAGACTGAGTATGGCTATCGAAACTCTGCTGACCCCGATTGACGCGGATTCTCCCTGCGGCGACAACCTGGAGTATGACGCTGACTTTTTAGCGATGGAGCAGGCCTGCGCCGGCAAGGCTGAGCAGCAGTTCGGCGACACCATTATTCCGGCCGAGGCGCCGGACTGGGTGCAGGTGGAACGCCTGGCGACCGCGCTGCACGAACGCACCAAGGATCTGCGCGTCATGCTGCCGCTGACCCGCGCCTGGACGCAGCTGCGCGGCCTGCAAGGCTATGCGGACGGCCTGACGCTGATTCATCAGGCGCTGGACCGCTACTGGGAACCGCTGCTGCCGCTGCTGGAGTTCGACGGCGAGGCGGATCCGCTGTTTCGTATTAACGTCCTGGCCGACCTCGGCGACAAGTCCGCCCTGACCAGCTGCGTACGCTCCGCCTGGCTGCTGAAAAGCGCCGCCGGCGAGATTACGCTGCGCGACGCCTGTTCGCTGCTGGACGGCAGCAAACAGGAGTGCGCCACCTTCCCCGGCGGCCGCGCCGTCTGCAGGATGAGCTGGCCCAGCAGGAGCAGCCGGCGGTAACGCTGGTGCGCACCATCCTCCAGCAGCTGGCCGCCATTCGCGACATCGTGACCCGCCACCTGGGTGAGAGCGCGCTGCCGGAAATGCACATCCTGCTGAAGATGTTCAACGTCATTGCGCAGGCCGGCTCTACGGCGCAGCCGGAGGTCGCCGCGCCGGAACCGCACGACGAGCAGCAGCCCGCCGCCCCTGCCGGCGCCGTACCGGCCGCCGCGGCGGTGCACAACTGGCGCAGCGCGCAGATCCAGTCGCGCGACGATGCCCAGCTGATGCTGGAAAAGGTAAAAAACTATTTTCAACTGAATGAGCCCAGCCATCCGGCGCCGCTGATGATTGACCGCGTGCAGCGCCTGATTACCCTGGACTTTATGCAAATCGTCCGCGACCTGGCGCCCGATGGTCTCAACCAACTGGAAACCATTCTTGGGCGCACTGATAACGACGACAATAACTGAAACTGAACCTCAGCTTGTCGTTTTTCGTTTCGACCACTATCGTTGCCTGTAGTAACAGACGCAGGCCAGAATTTGAACGACGCCGTCAGCGATGGCAATCGTTCCTAATCGTCATTAGATGGAGTAACTCATGGCAAACTCGAAATCCCGCAGCGGACAGAAGTTCATCGCCCGCAACCGCGCGCCGCGCGTCCAGATTGAATATGATGTCGAAATCTACGGCGCAGAACGCAAAATTCAGCTGCCGTTTGTAATGGGTGTGATGGCGGATTTGGTCGGTAAACCGGTAGACCCGCAGCCGAGCGTCGACGAGCGCAAGTTCCTCGACATCGACATCGACAACTTCGACGAGCGTATGAAGTCGTTGAAGCCGCGCGTGGCCTACCAGGTAGACAATACCCTGACCGGTGAAGGGAAACTGAATATCGATCTGTCCTTTGAAAGCATGGACGACTTCTCCCCTGCCGCCATCGCCCGCAAAGTTGACTCGCTGGACGGCCTGCTGGAAGCACGCACCCAGCTGTCCAACCTGCTTTCCTATATGGACGGTAAAAACGGCGCCGAGGAGCTGATCTCCCAGATCCTGCAAAACCCGGAGCTGTTGAAATCTCTGACTAACGCGCCGAAACCGGCAGAGCCAAAAGACGACAATAACGAGCGTGAGGATTAATTGATGAGCAACTCGCCTCAGCAACAACAAGCGTTACAGACCAGCGAAACCTTATCCAACGACGAGTTCAGCGCGCTGTTGAACAAAGAGTTTCGTCCGAAGACCGATCAGGCGAAAGAAGCCGTCGCCAACGCGGTGAAAACCCTGGCGCAGCAGGCGCTGGAAAACACCGTGACCGTATCCTCCGACGCTTACCGCACCATTCAGGCGTTGATCGCGGAGATTGACGAGAAGCTGTCGCAGCAAATCAACAAAATCATTCACCATGAAGATTTCCAGAAGCTGGAAGGCGCCTGGCACGGCCTGCACTATCTGGTCAACAACTCGGAAACCGACGAGCTGCTGAAAATCCGCTTTATGAGCATCTCGAAGAAAGAGCTAGGCCGCACGCTGAAGCGCCACAAGGGCGTGGGCTGGGATCAAAGCCCGATCTTCAAGAAAATCTATGAAGAAGAGTATGGCCAGTTCGGCGGCGAGCCGTTCGGCTGCCTGGTGGGCGACTACTACTTCGACCACAGCCCGCAGGACGTTGAACTGCTGGGCGAAATGGCCAAGATCAGCGCCGCGTCGCACTGTCCGTTCATCGCCGGCACCGCGCCAAGCGTGATGCAGATGGAATCCTGGCAGGAGCTGTCCAACCCGCGCGATCTGACCAAGATCTTCCAGAATACCGAATACGCCGCCTGGCGCAGCCTGCGCGAATCGGAAGACGCCCGCTACCTGGGCCTGGTGATGCCGCGCTTCCTGGCGCGCCTGCCTTACGGCATCCGCACCAACCCGGTTGACGAATTTGACTTCGAAGAAGATACCGACGGCGCAACGCACGGCAACTACACCTGGACCAACGCCGCCTATGCGATGGCGACCAACATCAACCGCTCCTTCAAAGAGTACGGCTGGTGTACCGCAATCCGCGGGGTGGAATCCGGTGGCGCCGTAGAGAACCTGCCGTGCCATACCTTCCCGAGTGACGACGGCGGCGTGGATATGAAGTGCCCGACCGAAATCGCCATCAGCGACCGTCGCGAAGCGGAACTGGCGAAAAACGGCTTTATGCCGCTGGTGCACCGCAAGAACTCCGACTTTGCCGCCTTTATCGGCGCCCAGTCGCTGCAGAAGCCGGCGGAATACTACGACGCCGACGCCTCGGCCAACGCCCAGCTGTCCGCGCGCCTGCCGTACCTGTTCGCCTGCTGCCGCTTTGCACACTACCTGAAGTGCATCGTGCGCGACAAAATCGGTTCCTTCCGCGAGCGCGACGATATGGAACGCTGGCTGAACGACTGGATCATGAACTACGTGGACGGCGACCCGGCCAACTCCTCGCAGGAAACCAAATCCCGCAAACCGCTGGCCGCGGCGGAAGTTCAGGTGGAAGAGATCGAAGACAACCCGGGCTACTACAGCGCCAAGTTCTTCCTGCGTCCGCATTACCAGCTGGAAGGTCTGACCGTTTCCCTGCGTCTGGTGTCGAAACTGCCTTCGCTGAAGAAAAACGACGCGTCCTGATGCGCCGATGACGGGCTGCGGTAATGCGCAGCCTGATTAAGATAAGGATATTGTCTATGGGCACGAGGCCACGTTTTCTTGCAGCATGGGCTGCTGCAAAAAATATTTATGATCCCAATGATCCATTGGGAAAAGTGAAAAATACTATCGGTGGTGCTGTAAAGCGCAATTTCGATATCCCTGTAAATAAAGGCGGATGGGAAAACAGTTGTGCAGTAAGAATGAGTTACGTTCTTAACTACACAGGCCACCCCGTCCCCAGGATAGGTCAGTTAACCGTCTCTGGCGCAGATAAGAAATGGTATTTTTTTTCGAGTCAGGGACTTGATTGCCTACCTTACCACTACATGGGGAAAGCCAGATTTAATAATGAGTTATCCGCAATTGCCTGTAACTCAACTGGCTAATAGGAAAGGGCTAATTCTATTCGAAATTACGGGTTGGAGTAACGCTGGTGGACACGCAACCTTTTGGAATGGCTCTCAGTGTTCCGATCATTGTTATTTTAATGAGGCTAGTGCTCAGTACTCGACCACACATGCTAACTTCTGGGAATTACCATGAGTAAGTTGATAATAACCAGTCTCACTACGGTCTTAATAAGTCTTTCCCTGCAATCATTTGCTAAAGATATCCATGACCCGGTAGCATTTATCAAGAAAATGCCTTATCAGCAGGCGGTCAAAGAACTGGCATTATCCCGTTGTTTATCTCAGGTTTCTGATTCAGACAAAACTTTTTCTATTGACGCGGCCAGAACGGCTAATGCGATAAGAGACTGGATACCGTTTGATATAGAGTCTGGAGATGATAAAATCAACGCGCTTATTGATAAATTCAAGGCAAGAACCAATGAATTTCATAGCGAATCTGAAACAAACAGTCAGGGTGTCACCCTGAACTGCTTGCGGTTATATCACAGCCCTGAATTAGATGATTTGTCCCGCACGTTAATCGTCGGCAATCCAAATCATTCATGGGAAACAGATAATCCGCATAAGTAATTATTGAGACATTATTCTTTTAAATAGTATCTCGATAATCAATACCGATAGCCTTCGGTATTTTCATAAGGTGCATGGCACAAGGAGCGTTAAATGGTAGTGCATTGCCAAATTTCCAATTCCTGCTGCTATTACCTGATTTTTTCAACGCAACGTTAATATTATTTAACCCTTAAAAAGAGTAAATAAACTATGGCTATTGATATGTTCCTGAAAGTTGAAGGCGCCAGCGGTGAATCTAAAGATTCCAACCACAAAGGCTGGACCGACATCACTTCTTTCTCCTGGGGCGCGTCCCAGCCGGGCAACATGAGCGTGGGCGGCGGCGGCGGCGCCGGTAAAGTGTGCTTTAACGACCTGCACGTTAACGCGCTGGTTGATAAATCCACCCGGCTCTGCTGAAGCACTGCTCCAGCGGTAAGCACCTGACCAAAGTCGAACTGTCCGTCTGTAAAGCCGGCGGTACTCAGGTTGAGTATGTAAAAATCACCCTGGACGACGTACTGGTTACCGCTGTGCAGTACACCGGTTCAGGCGGTGAAGACACCGTTGGCGTAACCTACTCCTTCCAGGCTGCTAAAGTTAAACAGCAGTACTGGGAGCAGAGCGATAAAGGTGGTAAAGGCGCAGAAAGCAGCGCAGGTTGGAACATCAAAGAAAACCGCGAAGCTTAATCTGTCCTCCCCCGGCTGCGGCCGGGGGTTTATATATAAGCAAAGGAAATGCAGCATGCAAAGACCCACATTTGGCCCAGCATGGATTCGATTTTCTGAAGTTAATATCAGTGTAAGCCAGGTCGGCGCACTGATCGGTGGAAAAGTTAAAAGCAATATTGAAAAAGGTATTTTTCAAAATGCCTGCCCCATCCGAATGAGTTATGTACTTAATTATACAGGAATATCTATCCCTGCAAATTCAGGATATGCAGCCGTTTCTGGAAAAGATAAGAAGTGGTATATCTATAGAGTCAATGATATGATTCGCTTTTTAGAAGAGCGTTTTGGTAAACCCGACATTACTGAAAGATCTCCTACCCCAGCAAAGTTTTCAGGTAAAAAAGGAATCATGGTCATTCTTGGTAATGGATGGAACAATGCCAGAGGGCATGTCACATTATGGAATGGTGATATTTGTTCTGACTCCTGCCATTTTATGGGCGATCCTGAAAACGGTAGTTTTGTTCCAGAGGTGGCGTCACTATGGATATTAAAGTAAATACTCTCTCCATCTCAATAATCACCTTGTTATTTTCAACGTCACTGTTCGCTGAAAATATTAAGATAGAAAATCTGCCACAAAATAAAATCTATGACAATTGGCTAATCAGTCGTTGCATCGGTGAATTTACTGACTCAGAAAGCACCCGGCAGGATGCATTCCGCTCTGCCAGTGCTTATCTTGAATTCAGTCAACTACCGATCGAGGCCTTTGACAGCAGCGAAGTGCTGATACATCAGTACCTGCAAAAAAAGAGTAGCGGTTCAGTGCCCGGAAGCTATAACACATTGGCCTGTCTTTCATTACCAACATCAGAACAAGCCAAAAATATTTTCAAGAAATACGCAGTCATCAGTGAATAAAACAAACGCTTTACGGTGGCGGCCAGCATGGAAAGTAACAACGTAAAACATGGAAAAGATAATTATGAAAAATAATAAATTATCGTTTCTTGGCTGCCTTAGCCTGGCCTGTTTCTTCACCTCTTTATCTGTCTATGCTGCACCGCGATCTTACCCACGGTGATGCAGTGAGCTATCTGAAGAACTACGCTATCAGCGTTTGTATTGCCAAAGGCTATTCGGCAACAGAGGTTAAAAATGACGCTGCCGCAGTGGCAAGAGCTATAGTGAGTTTGGCGAATACTCACTTGAGGCACATAGCGCGGTGCGCAATCTGGCTCAACAGTTTCTTACCAGACATTATGACAGCATGTCCGGTGAACCGATGACGCTAGCCAAGTGCATTGATCTCTATCATAGCCGGGAACTTGATAGCATCATCGAAAAATATAAAGATAAAAAGTAATGGGTTGGTAATGAACAATGATGTCACCCTTTCCACCTTTAACTACTCATATGGTTTTGTGTTTTCATATTTTATCATTTCCATAATATTCTTTGTTTTTCTTTTCTATTTAAAGAAATACGTCACACAAAAGCATAGCTATCCGCTTTTTATTTTATCAACGATCATTGTTGTCATTTGTGGTGCGGTGCAATTTATTATTTTTGGCGAAGGTGATTACTTCTTTAGCCTTTTTTACCCAGTGGATTTTATCAAGTATCAAGTTGTGCAATACGGGGGGTGTTTTTCACTATCGCCTACTCTTTTTTGCTACCGAGAAAACACATACTATAAAAAATAATTTATAAGCATTACGAGATATGGATGCCTCAATGAATAATGACGTTACGCTATCTACATACTCATACGGACTAGTATTTAGTTATTACCTTATATCCATAGCATCAGTAGTCGCACTTTATTTACTCAAAAACTTCTCAAACCAACGGCACAGTTACTTACTATTCTTTGTAAACACCCTCATAGTGGTAGCCATTGGTTTTTTGCAATACTCCGTTTTCGCCTACGGAAGAGATTTTATAAACACATTCCACCAGACTGATTTAAATGATTACAATATAATTCGATTCGGTGGGTTGTTTTTGTTTTCATCTATTTATTTCTTCTACCACCGCAACACATATTACAAAAAACCAAAGAATGAAAGTAAAAACCAACATAAAAACAAAAAACAAGGTTAACAATGAGCATGCCACTATCGACTTACCCCTTACTCCTACGGATTCCCTGTTAGCTATTTTTTGATATCCATTGCGGTACTGCTGGGGCTCTACTTTTTACGTAAAAAAACCATACGCCTGCACTGGTTTCCGTTATTTTACTGCGCACTTTGGCGTGACAGTTGTCTGCATCGTGCTGCAAACCGCCATTTGTCTTGACGGTGAAGCTATCTTTGACCCGCATTTACCCGGCTATCGACTTCCCCGATTACCCTGAAGTCTGGTACGGCAGCATATTTTTTATAGTCGCTTATTTTCTGTTATTGCCGCCCGTCACTAACTTTGAAGACGCGTCCGAGACACCGCCGTCAGAACGGCAATAAACCTTTTATCCATCACTACCCGCAGCCATGGGCGTGAAAACAGTTTGCATCAAACCTAATCAGCAGGAATGCCTTATGCGATTTTCTATTGTAAAAAACAAAAATGGCCAAAACCCGCCGCAAAGCAGTTGCGACTTCCTGCCGCCGGGCGGCACCATCGGCCGCAGCGTAGACAACAACCTGGTTCTGCCGGATGAAGAGCGTGCAATTTCCCGCCTGCAGGCCATTGTGCATATTTCCGCTGACGGCGAGTGCCGCATCACCAACCGCGGCAACGTCACCCGCGTCCTGCTTAACGATATTCCGCTGGAGCGCGGCCGTCAGGTGGAGCTGCAGGATGGCGATATCCTCGGTATCGATGACTACCAGATCCAGGTCAACGACCTGAATCAACAGGCCGCGCCGGTTCAACAACCGGCAGCGCAACCGGTCGCCCAAGCGCCGGTCGCCGATGCCCCGCCGGCCGCCAAGGCAAACGGCGCCGCGCCGATCCTAACGAAATCTGGGACAGCCTGGTGGAAGAGTTCACTCCGGCCACCGCCGCCGCGGCCGTACCGCCGAAGGCGGAGCCTGCGCCGCAGCCCGACCATAATCCGCTGCTCGACCGGCCGCAGCGCGAGCTGAACCCCAGCGACCCGCTGGGCCAGTTGGCTGGCGATGTCGATCTGCATCAGCTGCAGCAAAAACAGACCGACCCGGCCGAACTGTTTAAGACCGACAGCACCTTCGAGCGCGATAATATTCTGACCGATACCACCCCGAGCGCACTGCTGGCGGAAAACCAACCGAAGCAGGCCAAGCCTGAGGCGTCAAAACGTCCGCAGCCGGCGGTGACGGAGAGCAGCAATAATAAAGACGAAGAGTTGGATCCGCTGGCGCTGTTCGGCGACTCCGGTGCGCCTAGCGCGCCGGGTGCAACAAACAGCAACGATCCGCTGGGGCTGCTGATGGGCGGCGCCGTGCCGCTGACGCAGCCGGAAGCTGCACCGAGCGCAGTCGCGCCGCAAACGCCGGCAGCAACGCCTGAGCCGCCAAAACCGCAGGCTGCGCCGCAGCCAAAGATCGAGCCAAAGGCCAAACCGCAACCGCAACCGCAACCGCAACCGCAACCGCAAATTCAGCCAAAACCGACGCCGAAACCACAGCCTCAGCCGCAAGCTGCCGCACCGCAGGAAGCGCCGCGCCCGGCGCCCGAGCCGCTGATACAGCCGGAGGCCGCGCCGCATGCCGAACCGCAGCCGCGCACCCGCCCGGGCAACCGGCTGGGCATTGACCCCATCGCCTACCAGAACGCCCGCGCCCAGGGCGCTGCCGCGCCTAACGGCGACGCGCTGGAAGGCCCGCTGCTCGCCGCGCTGCTGCAGGGCATCGGCCTGGACGATCTGCAGCCGCAGCCGCATTTTGACGAACAACAGGTGCGTCAGGTCGGCCGTCTGCTGAGCCTGTTCTCCCAGGGCACCGTCGCCCTGCTCTCTTCACGCTCCATTCTTAAACGCGGCGTGAAGGCGGAGATGACCATGATCCTCGACGAGGCCAATAACCCGTTCAAACTGCTGCCGTCCGGGAAAACCGTGTTGATGCAGATGTTCGGCAGCCAGATGCCGGGCTTTATGCCGCCGGAACAGGCGGTGCGCGATGCGCTTATCGACCTGCAGGCGCACCAGCTGGGGATGATCGCCGGCATTCGCGCCATTATCGCCGCCATGCTGCAGTCCTTTAACCCGGACCGGCTGGAAGAAGAAGCGCGTAAAGAGGGCTCCGCCCCGCGTCTGGCGCTGCCTTCCAACCGCAAAGCGGCGCTGTGGGACTATTTTGTGAAAAATTACCAGCAGACCTCGGGCGAGATCGAAGACGACTTCCATACGCTGTTTGGCGAAGCCTTCCTGCATGCCTATGATGTTGAAGTGAATCAGTACAAAGACTCCCAAACCAAACCGGACGTGTAATGAATATCACCATAGCCTCTACCTCTAATCAGGGCGGCCGCGCCTCAAACCAGGATCAGACCGGCGAAGTGGTTGGCAACCGTGCGGCCTGCTTCGTGGTGTGTGACGGCATCGCCGGTTTTCCCGGCGGCGAAGTCGCCGCCAAACTGGCGCGCGACACCATCCTGGATAATTTCAACGGCGAAAAACATCTGGATGCGCAGAGCATTCGCCAGCATATCTCGCAGGCAAATGCGGCCATCCACCAGCAGCAGAGCCAGTCCGAAGAGTACAGCAAAATGGGCACCACGCTGGTCAGCCTGTTTATCGACCGGGATTATCAGCTGGCCTACTGGGCGCACGCCGGCGACAGCCGCCTGTACCTGTTCCGCCGCGGCTACCTGCACGCGGTCACCACCGACCACAGCCTGATCCAGGCAAATGCAGGACGCCGGCTACCAGACCAGCGGCATCAACAGCAACCTGCTGTACTTTGCGCTGGGGCTGAATGAAGAACGCGACGCCACCTACAGCGACGTACTGCAGCTGGAAGATGGCGACGTTTTCCTGCTGTGCACCGACGGCTTCTGGCACAGTTTCACCCAGGCCGAACTGGAGCAATCGCTGCATATGGTCAACTCCCCCAGCGAGTGGATCGCCCTGATGCAGCAGGCATGGAAGAAAGACAACAACAGCGATAACTACAGCGCTATCGCCGTATGGATTGGTTCCCCGCAAGAGACCACGCTGCTGCATTCACTGGCGGATGCCGAACGTTTTCTCACGCGCGACTGAACCGCAATAACACAGCTAAGGTTAACGATGAAATATTGGATGCCCGGTGTGATCGCCCTGATGGCGGTCCCCGCCGTTCACGCGGCAAATTACCGGCTGGTGTATTCCCCCAGCCAGAAACTCGAAGTCTTTATCGACAACGTCAAAAATAACAAGCCGGAGAGCTGGTGTGCGCCGAGCATTCCGCTGCGTATTGTCTCTGCCAACGCCAAGGACGCCGCCGTGCTGGACGGCTTCCTGCCGCGGGTCGGCAGCCTGCTGGCCAAACAGTGCCCCGCCGTCAGCCAGCTGCCGTGGACGCTGACCGACAAGGCCGGCAATCAGCTTGCCGCCGGCGACGCGCAGAAAAACCAACGCTGGAAGCCGCAGGTTAAAACCGCGCCGGCGCCGCAGACGCAGCCGGAAGCCGCGCCGGAAGCGCAGCAGGAAACTCCGATGCCGCCGGCCGCGGTCGCCGTCAGCTCGCCGCAGGCCGACGCCACGCCGGCGCAGGTGTTCGAACTGCCGAAGGGCTGCAAGTTCCGCACCTACTGGCAAGGCAGCGACGCCGGCAGTGCGATGTTCATTCCTTCCGGCGGCAACCTCACCTGCCAAAACGACGGCTGGCTGAGCGGCAGCGACAACGTTCAGCTGCAAAGCAACGGCAAAAGCAGTTCGCCGGCCATCAGCTTCCTGCAGGGCTACCCGCTGATGAATATTGACGTAACCGGCAAGACGCTGACCGTGGTCAGCGCCAACCGTCAGCGTATGGTGCTCGCCAATCCGCAGGTGGCCGGCAGCTATCTGGTGCTGCCGTTTGACAGCGCCCAGCACGCCTGGTTCTTCAGCGGCACGCTGATCGCCGAGCTCCCTCGCCAGCAGGCCGCCGACGCCGAACGGGTGAAACAGCGCGTCGCCAAGGTGCGTGAAACCTGGCAGCCGCTGCTCAAAGCCTATCGCGAACCGCTTAGCGTACGGCTGGTGGATCAACTGGCCGCCGACCGGGTCGACCCGGCCAGCGGCAGTTATCTGACCGTCCAGAACGCCGCCCACTGATTTAAGAGGTATTGTTGTGAAATCATTAACCGACGTATTACAAGGCGGCTCCATCAGCGCAGCCACCCTGGCGGTGGAAGCCGATATCAAAGCGCGCCCGGCCGACGCCGATCTGCGCGCGGCGCTGGTGCAGCTATTGTGCCTGAGCGGCAACTGGCAGCGCGCCAAAGCACAGCTCAAATCCTGGCAGGCGCTGAAACCAATGGCGCAGCCGACCACCCTGCTGCTGCTGCAGTCGGTCGAGGCCGAACTGCAGCGTCAGGCGGTGTTTGCCGGCCAGGCCGCGCCGGCGCTGCTGAAGCAGGATCAGCCCTGGCTCGGGCTGATGATTCAGGCGCTGCAGCTGGACGCGGCCGGCGACGCCGCACAGGCGCAGGCGCTGCGTGATCAGGCGCTGGAAGACGCGCCGGCCGGCAGCGGCAGCCTGCTGCTGGCGGATGGCGGTGAGGAAAAAACCGTCGCCTTCGACTGGCTGACCGACGGCGACGGCCGCCTCGGCCCGGTATGCGAGCTGGCGCTCAACGGCACCTATTACTGGCTGCCGTTCTCCGCCATCGCCGAGATCCAGTTTCAAGCGCCGCAAAGCGCCATCGATCTGGTGTGGAGCCATGCGCTGGTGCGCCTGACCGACGGCCGCGAACAGGTGTGCCAACTGCCGGCGCGCTATCCATTGGCGGCAGACAGCGACGATGCTCTGCTGCTCGGCAAACGCACCGAATGGCAGCCGCTCGGCGACAGCCCGCACTACCTCGGCTACGGCCTGAAAACCTGGCTGAGCGACAGCGACGAGTTTCCGCTGCACAGCCTACGTCAGCTGAGCTTCGATCAGGACGCCTGAGATGAACGACAAGCACCTATGGGGCAATCATAACGGCGACGATCTGCGCCGGCAGGGATACCGTCAGCGCCAGGACAGCGAACGTCTGACCTCACGCGACAAGATGCAGCCGGTGCTGCTCGACCTGCTGACCGACGACGAACCGCATAAAAAGCAGGAAGCGCAGGTCCGCAATCTGGTCTCGCACAGCGAACTGCGGCGGCGCGTGCTGCGCGATCTGCAGTGGCTGTTTAACTGCGTCAACAGCGAAGCGAATCTCGACCTCGGCGATTTTCCTCAGGTGCGCCGCTCCACGGTGAATTACGGCGTCGCCTCGCTGGCGGGCAAGCGGATGTCGGACATCGAATGGCAGGATATCCAGCGCGCGCTGACCGAGTCGATCCTGAATTTTGAGCCGCGCATACTGCCCGAAGGGTTGCAGGTGCGCTGCGTCTCCGACACCGGCTCACTGGAACTGCACAACGTGTTATCAATTGAAATCAAGGGCCGCCTGTGGTGCGTGCCCTATCCGCTGGAGTTTCTGTTCAGAACCGACGTCGACCTGGAAAACGGCCACTTCGATCTGAAAGACATAGGGTAAGGCGATGGACAGTAAACTGTTAGAGTATTACAACCGCGAACTGGCCTATCTGCGCGAGATGGCGCGGAGTTCGCCGAGCAGTACCCGAAGGTCGCCGGGCGTCTGGGCATGCGCGGCATCGACGTGGCGGATCCCTATATTGAGCGGCTGATGGAGGGCTTCGCCTTCCTGACCTCGCGCGTACAGCTGAAGATGGACGCGGAATTTCCGCGTTTCTCCCAGCGGCTGCTGGAAATTATCTACCCGAACTACCTGTCGCCCACGCCGTCGATGGCGATAGCCGAGCTGCAGCCGGACAGCAGCAAAGGCGACATCAGCAACGGTTTTACCGTTCCGCGCGGCACCATGATGGACAGCCAGACGCTGAAGAAGAACGGCATCACCTGCAGCTACACCACCGCCCACGACGTCACGCTGCAGCCGGTGCGGCTGAAAAGCGTGGAGCTGGGCGGCATTCCGGCCGATATTCCGTTCTCCTCCCTCGGGCTGCAAAACCGCGGCTGCGTCAGCGCGCTGCGCATCCGGCTCGAGTGCTACGACAGCGTTACGCTGAACAGTCTGGATCTCGACAACCTGATGTTTTACCTCTCCGGGCCGGACATGCAGGCGCAGCAGCTGCTGGAACTGCTGATGCAGCACAGCGTCGGCATGCTGTGTCAGACGGTGGAGCCGCAGCCGCAGCGGCGCGTGCTGGCGGATGACGCGCTGCGTCAGGAGGGCTTTGCCCCGGAACAGGCGCTGCTGCCGAACGACCTGCGCAACTTCGACGGCTACCGCCTGCTGCAGGAATACTTCGCCTTCCCGGCGCGCTTCCAGTTCTTCAGCATCAGCGGCCTGCAGCCGCTGCTGCGCAGCGTGCGCGAAAGCAAAAAAACACTGCGTCAGTTTGAGATCGTGGTGCTGCTGGACCGGCACGACGCCGCGCTGGAGCGGGTGATCGACGTCAGCCACCTGGCGCTGCACTGCACGCCGGTGATCAACCTGTTCCCGAAAGTGGCCGAACGCATCACCCTTAACGAAAAAAATCATGAATACCACCTGGTGGTCGATAATATCCGTCCGCTGGATTATGAGGTGTTCTCGGTGCAACGGCTGGGCGGCAGCGCCAGCGAAAAACGCTACGAACAGGAGTTCCGGCCGTTTTACAGCACGCTGAGCGAAGATGACGGCAACTACGGCGCCTACTTCTCGCTGCGGCGCGAACAGCGCACCCTCTCCTCCCACGCCCGGCGCTACGGCACCCGCACCGGCTATGTCGGTTCCGAAGTGTTCGTCTCGCTGGTGGATGAGCGCCAGTCGCCCTGGCACAGCGATCTGAAATACCTGACGGCCGACGTGCTGTGCACCAGCCGCGACCTGCCGCTGATGCTGATGCAGCAGGATCAGGGCAACTTCGTAATGCCGGACTCCATCCCGATCAAGCGGGTGTTCCTGCGTAAAGGGCCGACGCCGCCGCGCCCGGCGCTGGCGGAAGGCATGATCACCTGGCGGCTGATCAGCCAGCTGCAGCTTAACTACCTGAGCCTGATGGACGGCGATCCGGAACAGGGCGCGGCCAGCCTGCGTCAGCTGCTCGGCCTGTACGGCAACCTGAGCGAGCCGGCGATCGCCAAACAGATCCAGGGCGTGCGCAGCTGCAACCTGCGGCCGGTGTACCGCCGGGTGCCGGAGCCGGGGCCGATCGTGTTCGCCCGCGGCATCGCCATCGATCTCACCGTCGACGATCAGGCGTTCTCCGGCAACAGCCCTTATCTGCTCGGCAGCGTGCTGGAACGGCTGTTCTCACGGCTGGTGGCGATGAATACCTTTACCGAAATGACGCTGTCCAGCCAGCAGCGCGGTGAAATCGCCCACTGGCAGGCGCGCATGGGCAAAAGGACGCTAATATGAGTGAAAGCGTAACCGAACTGCCGGCCAGCGATGCGCCGCAGATCAACGCGCTGCACCGCCTGCCGGACGACTTCTGGCTGCGGCTGCGCGCCGCGCCTTACCGTTACGATCTGTTCCAGCTGCTGCGGCGGCTGGACGCCCAGGGCGGCCAGCCCTATCTGCTGGGACGCGCCCCGCTGCCGCGCCATGAGATGCTGCGCCTGGGGCAGGAGCCGTCGCTTTCATTCGCGCCGTCGACGCTGGCCAAGGTCACGCCGCGCAGCGGCAGCCCGCTGCATGACGTGTCGATTCTGAGCTTCGGCCTGTTCGGCCCCAACGGCCCGCTGCCGCTGCACCTGACCGAGTACGCGCGCGAACGGATTTATCACCATCAGGACAGCACCCTGACGGCCTTCGCCAACCTGTTTCATCACCGCCTGACGCTGCTGTTCTACCGCGCCTGGGCCGATGCGCAGCCGACGGTGTCGCTCGACCGGCCCGACAACGGCAGCTTTAACGATTATCTGTCAAGCCTGATCGGCAACGGCCAGCCGGCGCAGCGCCAGCGCGACAGCATCAACGCGCACGCCAAGCATTTTATGGCCGGACATCTGATTCGCCACAGCCGCGACCCGGAAGGCCTGAGCAAAATTTTACGCGGCTATTTCCAGGTGCCGGTGCGCATCGTGGAGAACGTGCCGCACTGGCTGCGGGTTGACCCGCGCGAACAGGCGCGGCTGAAAGGCGGGCGCGGCGCCCCGCGCCTGGGGAATCGGCGTTTCTCGGCGTGGCGGTGCGCGACGTGCAGCACAAATTCCGCATCGAACTCGGCCCGATGTCGCAGCAGGAGTATGACCGTTTCCTGCCCGGCGCCGAGCTGTGCGAGCAGCTGCGCGACTGGGTGCGCCAGTATCTGGGCATTGAATTTGTCTGGGAGGTCAAGCTGATTCTGGCGAAGGAACAGCTGATCGGCACCCAGCTTGGCGGCGCACAGCGGCTGGGACTCAGCAGCTGGATGGCCGCCGAACGGCGTCAGCACGACGCCGGCGATCTGATCTTCAGCCCGGAACCGCTGGAAGATATTTAACGGGGCGCGCGACGCCGCGCCCGTCAATTACATCGATATGTTTAAAACGCAGGCAGGACTGCCCTGCCCCTACGAGGAAAACCATGTCAGAAATCAGCCGCTCGGTACTCTTTGGCAAACTGGATAGCCTGCTTTTCACCTCCCTGGAAAGCGCCACGGCTTTTTGTAAGCTGCGTGGCAACCCTTATGTTGAACTGGCGCACTGGCTGCATCAGCTGATGCAGGCGCAGGATGGCGATCTGCAGCAGATTATCCGCCACTTCGCCCTCGATGAAGACCAGTTGACGCGCGATATCGTCGACGCCCTGGACCGCCTGCCGCGCGGCGCCAGCGCCATCTCCGACCTGTCCGAGCATATCGACAGCGCGGTAGAGCGCGCCTGGGTCTACGGCTCGCTGAAGTTCGGCGCGCACGCCATCCGCGGCGGCCATTTACTGCTGGGGATCCTGAAAACCTACAGCCTGCGCCATCTGCTAAAGGCGATTTCCGGCCAGTTCGATCGCATCAACGCCGATCTGCTGATGGATCAGTTTGCCGCCATTGTCGGCAGCTCGTCGGAAAACGACCTGGCGCCAAGCACCGCCGGCGAGCCGGCCTCCGCGGCCGTGCCCGGCCAGTCCGGCGGCAGCGTGCTGGCGCAGTACGCGCAGGACATGACGGCGCGCGCGCGCAGCGGCGAGATCGACCCGGTCAGCGGCCGTGACGAAGAGATCCGCCAGATTATCGATATTCTGATGCGCCGCCGGCAGAACAACCCGCTGCTGACCGGCGAGGCCGGCGTGGGTAAAACCGCCGTGGTGGAAGGCCTGGCGCTGCGCATCGTCGCCGGCGACGTGCCGCCGCAGCTGCGCGACGTGCAGCTGTACCTGCTGGATATCGGCATGCTGCAGGCCGGCGCCGGCATGAAGGGCGAGTTTGAAAAACGCCTGCAGACGGTGATTGATGAAGTACAGTCCAGCCCGACGCCGATCATTCTGTTTATCGATGAAATTCATACGCTGATCGGCGCCGGCGGCGCACAGGGCACCGGCGACGCCGCCAACCTGCTGAAGCCGGCGCTGGCGCGCGGCCAGTTGCGCACCATCGGCGCCACCACCTGGGCGGAATATAAGAAATATATCGAGAAAGACCCGGCGCTGACCCGCCGCTTCCAGGTGGTGCAGGTACACGAGCCGGACGAAGAAAAAGCGCTGCTGATGCTGCGCAGCACCGTCAGCCCGTTGGAGCAGCACCACCGCGTGCTGCTGCTCGACGAGGCGGTCGACGCCGCAGTGCGCCTCTCCCACCGCTATATTCCTGCGCGTCAGCTGCCGGATAAGGCGGTGGCGCTGCTGGACACCGCCTGCGCCCGCGTTGCGGTCAGCCAGCATGCCGAACCGGCGCAGGTGGAAGACTGCCGCCACCGCATCGACGCGCTGCAGATTGAGCTGGATATCGCCCGCCGTGAAACCAAGGTCGGCATCGGCGATCCGCAGCGCCCGGCAGCGATTGAAGCGCAGCTGAGCGAGCTGCAGCAACAGCTGACGCAGCTGAGCGAACGCTGGCAGGAAGAGCTGGGGCTGATTGGGCAGATCATCGACCTGCGCGCCCAGCTGCACCAGCAGGACGCAGAATCGGCCGACGACGCCGCGCCGGAGGACGGGGAACAGGCGCCAGAGGAACGCGCCGAGAGCGCGGAGCCGGCTGAAGCCGCAGAGCCAGCGCCGTCGGCGGATGAACTGCGCGCTCAGTTGGCCGGACTGCAGCAGCAGCTGGCCGCGCTGCAGGGCGAAACGCCGCTGATCTTCGCCGCGGTGGACGCCAATATCGTCGCCGCCGTGGTCGCCGACTGGACCGGCATCCCGCTGGGCCGCATGGTGAAAAACGAAATCGAGGCGGTGCTGCAGCTGTCCGATACCCTGAACGAACGGGTGATCGGCCAGCGTCACGCACTGGACCTGATCGCCCGTCGCGTGCGCACCTCGCGCGCCCGGCTGGACGACCCGAACAAACCGGTGGGCGTCTTCCTGCTGGCCGGCCCGTCCGGCGTCGGTAAGACCGAAACCGCGCTGGCGCTGGCGGAAACGCTGTACGGCGGCGAGCAGAACGTCATCACCATCAACATGAGCGAGTTCCAGGAATCGCACACCGTATCGACGCTGAAGGGCGCGCCTCCGGGCTATGTCGGCTACGGCGAGGGCGGCGTGCTGACCGAGGCGGTGCGCCGCCGTCCTTACAGCGTGGTGCTGCTGGACGAAATTGAAAAGGCGCACCCGGACGTGCACGAAATCTTCTTCCAGGTGTTCGACAAAGGCTGGATGGAGGACGGCGAAGGCCGCCATATTGATTTCCGCAACACCATCATTATTCTGACCTCCAACGTCGGCACCGATTTAATCGCCGGCCTGTGCAGCGACCCGGACCTGATGCCGGAGCCGGAAGCTCTGAGCGGCGCGCTGCGCCAGCCGCTGCTGGAGGTGTTCCCGGCGGCGCTGCTCGGCCGTCTGCTGGTGGTGCCTTACTACCCGCTGACCGACGCCACGCTGGGCAACATCGTGCGTCTGCAGCTGGGCCGCGTCCAGCGCCGACTGACGGAAAACCACGACATTACCACCACCTTCGACGACGCGGTGATCGAACAAATCGTCAGCCGCTGCACCGAGGTGGAATCCGGCGGGCGTATGGTCGACGCCATCCTGACCAACACCCTGCTGCCGCAGATCAGCCATACCCTGCTGTCGGCCAGCGCCAACGACCAGCGTTACCGCCAGCTGCATATCGCGCTGCAAAACAACGAGTTTATTTGTCAATTTCAGGCTTAATGCCCCGGCCGCTGCGGCGGCCAGTTGATCACAGAGAGTAGTCATTATGTCCGGAAACGGGATCAAAAAACCGAACTCAAACAGTCTGCCGCTCGGCTATCGGTTCAACGAGTTCGAGATCAAGGAAGTGATCGGCGAAGGCGGCTTCGGCATCGTCTATCGCGCCTACGACCACCAGCTTGAACGCACCATCGCCATTAAAGAGTACATGCCGACCCAGTTGGCCAAACGCAATGACGATCTGACCCTCAGCCTGCGTGGCGAACGTTTCAGCAAAACCTTCCAGGCCGGCCTGAACAGCTTTATCCAGGAGGCGCGCCTGCTGGCCGCTTCTCTCACCCGGGGCTGCTGCACGTGCTGCGCTTCTGGGAAGAGAACGGCACGGCCTACATGGGCACCCAGTTCTACAGCGGCACCACGCTGAAAAACTTCCGCCTGCAACAGCCGGCGATGATTGACGAAGCGTGGATCCGCCGACTGCTGCCGCCGCTGTTCAGCGCGATCGACACCATCCATCAGGAAGGCTACCTGCACCGCGACATCTCGCTGGATAACATCCAGATCCAGGAGAACCAGCTGCCGGTGCTGCTGGACTTCGGCTCGGCGCGTAAAGAGATCGGCAACCTGTCCGACGAAACGGAAATCATGCTGAAGCCGGGCTTTGCCCCCATTGAGCAATACACCGAAAACAGCGACGGTGAACAGGGGCCGTGGACGGATATCTATGCGCTCGGCGCGGTGCTGCATACCCTGATCGTCGGCAACCCGCCGCCGGTCAGCGTGGTGCGCAGCATTGAAGACACCTACCAGCCGCTGAGCGAACGCCGCCCCGCGGGCTACTCGCTGGAGCTGCTGCGCGTCATCGACCAGACGCTGGCGCTGAAGCCGGAAGAGCGGCCGCAAACCATCGATGAGATGGCCGCGCTGCTGCACCTGCCGGTGGCCGACGAGGCCGAAATTATCAGCACGCCGGCTGCGGCGCCGGAAAACCTGCTGGTCGCCAGCAACCCGGCGGCCAGCGCGGCCGCCGCCGGCAGCGTGACCGCCCGCAGCATGAAGTTCTCCCGCCCAATGATGATCGGCGCGGGCGTCGCCGCGCTGCTGGTGATCGGCGTCATCTCCTGGCTCAGCAGCTCTCCGGACGACGCCGCGACCGCCGCGGCGGACAACGGCGCGCCGGCCGATAAAACGCTGTCGCCGCAGCAGAGCGCCCCGCAGGTGGACAGCGCCGCACAGGAAGCCGCGCCGCCGCCTGCGCCGGTGGCGATGGTCTACTTCCCGCTGCGTCCGGGTGAGAAAGTGACGCTGGACGGCAAGGTCCAGACGCTGCAGCCAAGCACCAACGGCTTCGCCAGCCTGGATCTGGCGCCGGGCACCTATCAGCTGGAAATCCGTCGTAACGACGACCAGCTGCGCCGCCAGCAGCTGACGATCAAACATGCCGGCACCTGGCTGGTAACGCCGGCCGACGCCGGTTAATCAATCCCCTATTCCGGCGCCGTCTGACGGCGCCGTTTTATCTCTACGCGATTGACATCACTGCCCCGGTCCAAGGCTTGCGCCGTAACGAGGAGTGTCATTCACCAAGGATGTTTCTATGTTAGACCGCATCACAGCTTATACGCCGCTTGGCCCTGAACAACTGCTGTTTCGCTCGCTGGAGGGCACCGAAGCCCTGTCCGCGCCGTTTGATTTCCGCATCGAACTGCTGAGCACCGACGCCCGCCTGGACCGCAAGGCGCTGCTCGGCCAGCCGCTGACCCTGGAGATCCCCATCCCGGGACTGCTGCGCCCGCCCCGCTATCTCAACGGCAAAATCACCGCCATCGCCGTCAGCAGCGAAGAGATCAGCGGCACCCGCTATTCGGTGTATACCCTACGCGTACAGCCCGACCTGTGGCCGATGCTCAAGGATCGCAACTTCCGCATCTTCCAGGAACAGACCGTCCCGCAAATCGTCAAGGCCCTGCTGGCCGAACAGAACATTCAGCTGGAAGACCAGCTGACCGGCGACTATCGCCAGTGGGGCTACTGCGTGCAGTACAGTGAATCCACCTTTAACTTCATCAGCCGCCTGATGGAGCTGGAAGGCATTTACTACTACTTCAAGCACGAGCAGGATAAACACACCATGGTGCTGGCGGATAACCCGCACCATCATCAGCCGTTCCCCGGCTATGAGACCATCCCCTACCACGTCACGCCGTCCGGCGGCGTCACCGATGAAGAAGGCATCAGCCAGTGGACGCTGGCCGATCAGGTGACCCCCGGCATCTACAGCGTCGACGATTACGACTTCCGCAAGCCCAACGCATGGCTGTTCCAGGCGCGGCAGAACCCGGTTTCGCCGGCCCCCGGCCAGATTGACGTCTATGACTGGCCAGGCCGCTACACCGAGCATCAGCAGGGCGAATTCTATGCGCGCGTGCGGCAGGAGTCCTGGCAGGCCGAGCATCAGCAGGTGACCGGCACCGCCACCGCGCTGGGCATCGCGCCCGGCAACACCTTTACGCTGACCAAAGCGCCCTATATGTCCGATAACGGCGAATACCTGACGCTCTCCGCCCGCTATACCCTGCGGGAAAACAGCTACGCCAGCGGCGATACGCAGGGCAGCGTGCACCGCATCGACTTCACCGTCATCCCGGCCGATGTGCAGTTCCGCCCGGCGCAGAGCGCCTCCTGGCCGAAAACCCACGGCCCGCAAACCGCCCGCGTGGTCGGCCCGCAGGGCGAGTCGATCTGGACCGACAAATACGGCCGCATCAAGGTGAAGTTCCACTGGGACCGGCTGGCCAAGGGCGACGACACCAGCTCCTGCTGGGTGCGCGTCTCCAGCGCCTGGGCCGGCCAGGGCTTCGGCGGCGTACAGATCCCGCGCGTCAACGACGAGGTGGTGATCGACTTTATCAACGGCGATCCGGACCGGCCGATCGTCATCGGCCGCGTGTATAACGAAGCCAGCATGCCGCCGTGGGCGCTGCCGGCCGCCGCCACCCAGATGGGCTTTATGAGCCGTTCCAAGGACGGCACGCCGGACAACGCCAACGCCCTGCGCTTCGAGGACAAGGCCGGCTCCGAACAGGTGTGGATCCAGGCCGAGCGCAATATGGACACCAACGTCAAAAATGATGAGAGCCACTCCGTCGGCGGCCATCACAACTTTATCGTCACCAAAAACCACGAAAGCCAGGTTAACGGCGAATACCGCCAGTCAACCCAGTACAACCGCAGCGAGCTGGTGGGCGGCGACTATGCGATGAAGACGCAGCAGCAAATCATGCTCAGCTCCGGCGAAGGTATCACGCTGGTGAGCGGCGACAGCAAGCTGACGCTCAACCCGAACGGCACCGTCTCGATTCAGTGCACCCAGTTTGAAATCAACGCCAGCGCGCAGGGCGAAATCAACACCGGCGGCACGCTGGATCTCAACGTCAAGAAGCCGGCCAAAGGCGCAACGCCGAAGCCGACCCCGGCGGAGATCACGCAGGAAGTCGCTAAAGTGTTCAAAGGCTCCTCGGAGGGCAACGCATGACGCAGCAAACCCGCTATGCCCTGTCCGAAGGCACTCTGACGCTGCCGGAGGCGCGCAGGACACCAGCGTGACCATTCTCAAACTGCCGCAGGCGCGCGCCACGCTGGTGGTCCACCCGTGCCTATGACGTCAAACCGGGCCAGGAGGAAGCCTACCTGCAGCAGCAGCTGGCCAAGGTCAAACGCGATATGAAGAAATTCAGCGCCCGCGCCGTGGAGGACAGCAGCTTCGGCCCGCTGCCGGCGCGGGCGGTCAGCGTGCGCTTTGAAAACCAGGGCATCGCCATCGAACAGCAACTGCTGGCGGTGCGCCTGGAAAGCCACCTGCTGGTGCTGACCTTCAGCACCAGCGCCGGCTTCGCCGCCGACGCGCAGGCCACCTGGGAACAGATCCGCCAGGGATTTATTCCGGCCGGCAACGCAGCGGAGGCGTAAGCGATGTCTGATTTAACCGCCGCGCGTCTCGGCGACCCGCTGGTGCACAGCTCGCTGCTGGCCGACTTTGTCAGCGGCCTGGTGGAGGGCGCCATCTATGCCGGCATCTACGCCGGCGCCACCGCGCTGATCTCCTCCGGACTCGGCGCACCGGTCGGCATCGCCCTGGTCGCCGGCGCCATGGTTTCCGGCATTCCGGAGAAAATCGGCACCGCCGCCGGCGCGCTGGTGGATACGCTGATCGGCACCGGCCCGCCCGACGCCTTTATCACCAGCGGCTCCGACAACGTCCATATGAAAGGCAAGCCGGCGGCCCGCGCCGCCGGCACCGTCGACCACGATTTTCTCAACAGCCCCGACGTTGGCGCTGAAGAAGGCCCGGGCCTGATCGACAGCGCCCTGGCGGTGGCCGGCGGCATCATCTCCAGCGTGATGCATCCCGGCCCGCTGATCGACAAGGTCGCCAGCATCGACGGCGAATCGGTCAAAAACTGGCTCGGCGACGTCTGGGACGATATCACCCAGCCCACCGTTGAGAGCGCCAGCCCGTACGCCACCCCGGCCAGTAAGGACACCGTCGCCTGCACCAAGGGCCATATGGCGGAAAACGTCAACTTCCTGGCCGAAGGTTCGAAGAAGGTGCTGATCAACGGCCACCCCGCCGCGCGCAACGGCGACCGCAGCACCTGTGAAGCCAAGATCGAAGTGGCGGACAACCCGCGCGTGCGCATCGGCGGCGACGGCATCGTGGTGCGCGATATTCGCAGCGGCAAAAATGCGCTGGCCTACTTTGCCGGTGGCCTGGTCGGGGCTTTGGGCAAACAGGGCATGAAACTCGGCCAGGCGCTGTTCCGCCGCGTGATGCCCGCCAGGCGCTGAAGGACGCCGGCTGCGCGCTGGCCGCCGTGGCCGCCGCCGATCTGGCGGGTAACGCCGCCGGCGCCGCCGCAGGCGCAACGCTGGTGGCCGCCACCCAGACCGGCCACCCGGTGCATATTCCCACCGGCGCCAAAATTCTTGCCGGCGAGGAGGAGCTGGACTTCACCCTCCCCGACCGCATCCCGCTCTACTGGCAGCGGCTGTACAACAGCCGCAACCGCGCCGCCGGCATGCTTGGCGTCGGCTGGATGCTGCCGTTTGAAACGCGCCTGCTGCGCACGCTGGACGGCAACGGCCAGCCGCAGTTTATCCTGCGCGACGCCTCCGGCCGCGAGACCGGCCTCGGCAACGTCACCCCGGCGACGTTATCCGCTTTACCGAAGACGGCTTCACACTCTACTGCTCGCTGCAGGGCGTGATGCTGCTGCAGACCGCCGAGGGCGAGCACCAGCTGTATGAGCCGGATCCGGCCCGCGTCGGCGAATGGCGCATCGCGCGCATCTACGACCGCCACGAGAACTGCCACCACTACGCCTGGAACAGCGCCGGACAGCTGGTCACCATCTCCAGCGACAACCAGGCGCTGGATGTCGAGCTCAGCTACGACGCGCGCCACGGCCGCCTGATCGCGGTGCATCAGCGCCTCGAACAGGAAAAACGCCTGCTGGTGCAGTATGACTACAGCCCGCAGGGGCAGCTGATTGCGGTGCGCGACGCCGACGCCATCGTCACCCGCCGCTACGGCTGGGACGACGCCAGCGGCCTGCTGGCCTGGCACAGCTACGCCACCGACCTGCGCGTCAGCTACCGCTGGCAGCGCGCCGCGGACGGCGACCACTGGCGCGTCAGCGAGTATCAGGTGCTGGACGCGCAGCAGCAGTGTCTGGAGCACTGGCTGCTGGAGGCGGACGAAACCGCCCGCCGCGCCAGCGTCACCTGCCTGTCCGGCGGCACCACCGAACACCGCTGGGACAGCCTGCTGCGCATTACCGACTATACCGACAGCTACGGCGCCCGCTGGCGCTTCTGCTGGGCCGCGCTGCGGGAGAACCTCAGCGCCGTTATCACCCCGGACGACCAGCGCTGGGAGCTGGGCTATGACGAGCGCGGCAACCTGATCCTGGTGCGCGATCCGCTCGGCAACACCACCCAGACCACCTGGCACCCCGCCTGGGCGCTGCCGTTAAAAGAGGTGCTGCCCGACGGCGCCTGCTGGCAATACCGCTACAACCCGTTCGGCGACGTGGTGACGCTGACCGACCCGCTCGGCAACGACAGCCGCTTTACCTGGAACGACCAGGGCGACCTGCTGACCCGCACCGACGCGCTCGGCAACACCCAGCGCTTCTGGTGGAACGCCCTCGGCCAGCTGACCCGCGACGAAGACTGCTCCGGCCACCAGAGCCGCCGCGAGTATGACGACGCCGGCCTTCTGCTCCGCACCTGCGATGCCGAAGGCAACACCACCCGCTACCGCTGGAGCGCCGCCGGACGTCTGCAGGCACTGGTGCGCCCCGACGGCCGGGAAACCCGTTACGACTATGACCGCGCCGGCCTGCCCTGCCGCGAGAACATCGACGCCTTCTCCGAACGCCGCGTCGAACGCAACGTGCGCGGCCAAATCACCTGCGCCGTCGACCCGGCCGGCATCGAGACCCGCTATCAGTACGACCGCTTCGGCCGCCTCACCGCGCTGGTCAACCCCAACAACGAGCGCTGGCAGTTTGACTACGACGCCGGCCACCGCCTGCTGGCCCAGAGCGACTTCGCCGGTCGCCGCCGGCAGTACCGGTACAACGTGCAGGGACAAGTCAGCGCCGTAACCGAGTACCCACTGGCGCAGGACGGCGACGCGGCACAGCCGCTCCACACCCGCCTGAGCTATGACGCTCTGGGCCGCCTGAGCGCCAAAGAGACCGCCGACAGCCGCACCGAATACCGCTACCAGGCGCGCACGCTGGAAGTACGGCGCGCGCCGCTGGCGCTGTGGCAGCAGGCACAGGCGCGCGGCGAACAGCCCGACTGGCCGGAGACCCTGCGCTTTAGCCGCGACGCCGCCGGCAACCTCTGCGCCGAAGAGAACCACAGCGGACTCTGGCAGCACAGCCACGACCCTCTCGGCAACCTCAGCGCCACCCACATGCCCGACGGCAGCACCCTCTCCCAGCTGCGTTACGGCAGCGGCCACCTGCTGCAGACCGCACTGCTGGCCGCCGGCCAGCGGCACGATATCGCCGGCTGGCAGCGCGACAAGCTGCACCGGGAGGTCGCCTGCACCCTCGCGCCGTCACCCAGGAGACCCGCTACGACAGCGTCGGACGCATCACCCTGCGCCGCGCCAGCAGCGAGCGCAGCCACCCGCTGGTGTTTGAGCGTCGCTACCAGTGGGACCGTCAGGACCTGGTGGTGCAGCAGAAGCTGATTGAGAATGACAACCTCACCGACGGGCCGCAGTTCCAGCAGCGCCGCTTCGGCTATGACGCTCGCGGACAGCTGACCCACAGCATTCTGCCGCAGCGCGAGGAGCGTTTTTACTACGACCCCGCCGGCAACCGCAGTGACGGCCCGGCTACCACCGTCTGGCGCAACCTGCTGCAGCGCCTGAACGGCCACCGCTGGGGCTATGACGGCTTCGGCCGCCTCAGCTGGCGTCGCGACGGCAACACCGGCGTCGAGCAGCGTTTTCAGTACGACGCCGAACACCGCCTGACCGCCGTCACCTTCGACGGCGACAGCCGCCATCAGCGCGCCGAATACCGTTACGATGCGCTGGGACGCCGCACCCGAAAAACCCTCTACCCGCACCACGGCGAGCCGCAGACCACCCTGTTCCACTGGAACGGCCTGCAGATGGTAGGTGAACACAATCCCGACCAGCCGCAGCGCAGCACCCAATATCTGTACCGGGAAGACAGCTACGAGCCACTGGCGCGCGTCGACCGTCACGGCGACAGCAGCGAGGTGTACTGGTACCACAGCGAGCTCAACGGCCTGCCGGAGCGCATGACCGACGCGCAGGGGAAAGTCGTCTGGCACGGCCGTTTCTCCGCCTGGGGCGCCACCGACGCCGAAAGCGGCACCCTCGCCACACAGCAGAACCTGCGCTATCAGGGCCAGTATCTGGACAGGGAAACCGGGCTTCACTACAATCTGTTCCGCTACTACGATCCGAACTGCGGTAGGTTTACCCAGTCAGATCCGATCGGGCTGGCGGGCGGGGTGAATACCTATGCGTATACCCCAGATCCGATTAGCTGGGTGGATCCTTTTGGTTTATTTACCTGTGAAGTAAATTGGAAGAAGGGGCCTAATAAATGGGCTAAAGGTAAGCTCAGTGAGCATTACAAAAAACATGTCCTTGAACAAGGTGAATTTGGTGATATTTCGATGAAAAAATATCATGAACTCATGGAAGATTTCCTTATAGATAACTCACCGAGTTATAAACAAGCAAAAATTGGAAACCAGATTATAAAATTTGATCCGGCGACTAATCGAGTTCTTGTCGGAAATGCTAAAAATAGAGAAATACTATCATTCTATAAAGCTCAACCTGAGTTTGTAACAAAAGATCCGTTCACTGATGCAATTGATATAGCTTTACAAAAAACAGGTTCATCTCCATCTGACGTGGTATACAAATGATTACAATCACAAGAAAATCGGCAATTGAAATATTCTCAATATATAAGATATCATTATTATCAAAAGCTGATATAGAAAATTTGTTATTTGCGGAGTATAATGACGAAGAGTCTGGCGAGCCTATTGCATATGAAAACATATATGATGATGATGTTCAGGACTTCCTCATTAAATTTCACACTGAAATAATATTCTTTGGTATTTCTAATGAATATTTATCTCGCTTCCTTAAACAGTCATTTAATTTAGATTTTGTGATCTTCGGTAATGAACCAGAATTAAATAAATGTCCCTGCTGCGGTTACTTAACCTTACCAGAACGAGGGCAGTATGATATATGCCCAGTCTGTTTATGGGAAGATGATGGGCGGTCGGAGGACTTGCTAGAGTCATATAGCACAGTTAATCATTCTTCATTAAAGGACTATAGGTTATCTAAACTCCCTAGTTTACTGGGGGACGATATTTATTATAGAAAAGGTTGATAATATTTTACATTCCAAAAAACCGGGGGGCTCATTAAGTCTTCCTCGGTTTTTTATTTAATCTTCATTTAATCCACTAAACCAGTATATCCTTAATTCCCTTAAGCATCTATCGAGCACAATTTTCTCAACAGCCCCGACGCCAGTGCTGAAGAAGGCCTGGGCCTAGCACAGCTACGCCACCGAATCTGTGCGTCAGATACCGCTAGCGGCGGACGGCGACCACTGGCGCGTAAGGGAGGTCGCCTGCACCCTCGGCGCCGTTACCCAGGAGACCCGCTACGACAGCGTCGGACGCATCACCCTGCGCCGCGCCAGCAGCGAACGCAGCCACCCGCTGGTGTTCGAGCGTCGCTACCAGTGGGACCGTCAGGACCTGGTGGTGCAGCAGAAGCTGATTGAGAACGACAACCTCACCGACGGGCCGCAGTTCCAGCAGCGCCGCTTCGGCTATGACGCTCGCGGACAGCTGACCCACAGCATTCTGCCGCAGCGCGAGGAGCGTTTTTACTACGACCCCGCCGGCAACCGCAGCGACAGCCCGGCTACCACCGTCTGGCGCAACCTGTTGCAGCGCCTGAACGGCCACCGCTGGGGCTATGACGGCTTCGGCCGCCTCAGTTGGCGTCGCGACGGCAGCACCGGCGTCGAGCAGTGTTTTCAGTACGACGCCGAACACCGCCTGACCGCCGTCACCTTCGACGGCGACAGCCGCCATCAGCGCGCCGAATACCGTTACGATGCGCTGGGACGCCGCACCCGGAAAACCCTCTACCCGCACCACGGCGAGCCGCAGACCACCCTGTTCCACTGGAACGGCCTGCAGATGGTGGGTGAACACAATCCCGACCAGCCGCAGCGCAGCACCCAATATCTCTACCGGGAAGACAGCTACGAGCCGCTGGCCCGCGTCGACCGTCACGGCGACAGCAGCGAGGTGTACTGGTACCACAGCGAGCTCAACGGCCTGCCGGAGCGCATGACCGACGCGCAGGGGAAAGTGGTCTGGCACGGCCGCTTCTCCGCCTGGGGCGCCACCGACGCCGAAAGCGGCACCCTCGCCACACAGCAGAACCTGCGCTATCAGGGCCAGTATCTGGACAGGGAAACCGGGCTTCACTACAATCTGTTCCGCTACTACGATCCGAACTGCGGCAGGTTTACCCAGTCAGATCCGATCGGGCTGGCGGGCGGGGTGAATACCTATGCGTATACCCCAGATCCGATTAGCTGGGTGGACCCGTTGGGGTTGATGTGCTCAAGGCACATAAAATGGTCGAAGAAAGGCTGGAAACATGTCTATGATCGCCATTTTCGTAAAACCAGTCCGCGCTGGAGTCACAAAAGTAAATTCGATATCGGCAGTGAACAGAACTTAAAGAAAATAATAGAAAAAACAGTGAGAAAAGGAAGTGTCACACACCAAGAATTCGGAAGAGTTGCTTATGAACATGACTTTGGCAAGGTAATTGGATCTCGAATTAACAAACAAAACAGGCGAGATTGAATTACAAAGTAAAGTTCGCGTCGTCTTGGATAGACATGGTGAAATAGTAACAGCATTTCCTACATTATAGATAAGAGTATATTATGGCATTAGAATTATTCGCTAGTAACCATCAAAAAGAAATAACCACAGACACTTGTGTATTCTCAATGAACGAAGCTATGCATAGCTGGTTACTCCAGCATGCAAAACCTAATAACAAATTCCCAACAATGAGAAAGATTGCAGATTACTACTCAGACGCAACCATTTTATCATCTGAGGTTGGATCATTAAAAAATGAAATATCTATAATTCTATCATCTCAGAAAGAAAAAATAACCGAATTCAATGAGCTCATTTTATTTTTGGATGACGCTCAGGAAAAGTCATTCAATATATATGTTTATTGTGATTAATTTAATCACCATTTTTATTTGAAATAAAATGAAATAATCACCAACAAAATTACACCCCATGAATAACATACCCGGAAACATCCATGTTATAATTTCTGGGTTATGTTTTATAACATTTGAAGCTAGAAATCCCACATTATTCCCTATTGTATTAACATGGGTGGTTCCATTGGGGTTGAGTTGCGGTAATTCACTAAAACGGTTCAACAAAAGAAACCGAATAACTAGTCGCCATGTTGATTTGCCAACTGGGAAAGAACCTGAAAATGTTGAGGTACATTTAAAAAATAAAGGTTGGAAAGCCACATACCCTCAAAGTGCAACACTACAAAAGACACAACATGTTGTTTTTGAGAAAACCACTAAATCCGGTGAGGTATATCATCTTGACTACAACCCTTCAGGTAAGACTCACAATGGTGACTACTGGAAGGTAATAAAATCCAATGATCCTGTAGAATCGGTCTATGGCCGAATTGGACATGGTAATTTCGAACGATATAACAGAATAAAAAACCCTCCTGTTTATGTTGATGGAGTTTTAATGAACCCTTGGAGTTATTAATGAAGAATATGATCATTGGTTTAGATATGGACATAATCCCTGGTAAATCCATAGGTGGTATATCATTAGGTGATAATGTTAATGATGTTATCAAATCTATTGGCGAAAAACATCCCATAAGTAAGTATGACTTTCAAAACCACCACAGGCAATTACTCCTTATACAATATATTTAACGGTGCAATATCATTCACCTGCGATAGTAACAATATCATTGTAGCGTTATGGTGCACTCCTCCCTACCAAGGTAGCTTTAATAAAAAGTTATACCCGGGAATTACAGCCTTAGAAATACGGAGAAGGTCTAAAAAACAAGAAATAATAAAAGGATATCTTGTTATAGATAAAAATTTCTCCATTTACTATGGAATGCCTGATGAAATTGATGACTTCAATTCATTTTCGGAATTAGATGACGATACTATATTTAACGAATTGTATGTTGGCAATTTGAAGTGAAGAATAGGGAATAATCTTTAAAAGTAGGAAATATGCTGCACCTTAGCCACGACTAGGGGAACCGACTTCCCTCCCCCTCGTTCATATTCCATTCTACTGGCAGCGGCTGTATAACAGCCGTCCCCCGCAGCCAGAATACTCGGCGTTGAACAGCGTTTTCAGTACGACGCCGAACACCAGCTGACCGCCGTCACCTTCGACGGCGACAGTCGCCAAAGTGGTTAAAATCCTGATAAACCGCCCAACAACAACACGGACGACTTCCCATGACCGCCATCCCCCCGCTCAGTAAACCAGATATCGACGCAGTGCTGGACAGCGCTGCAGGCGTTACGCCGCCGCCGGGCGCCCAATGGCGGCTTGACCAGGTGCCCCATGACCCACTGCTGCGCCATATTCAGGCCCTGAGCCGCCATCAGTTTATCTTTGTCTTCGACTGGACGAATGAATTTTCCCGCGGCGGCGATCCGCGTTTCACCTGCCGGCGTACGCTGGCGCAGGCCGATTTAACGCTGCTGCGCAAGCTGATGACCGCCCATCTGCGTATGGACCGCTTCAGCGACAACCACCTTGCCGGCCTTATCATCTCCGGATACTGGCAGGCCTGTCTGGATCGGCTGCAGGCATTGCGCCGGACAATGTAACCCGCCGGCGCCCTGCCGACGTCAGGCGCCGATCTCGGTGCGCACATCCAGCAGCTCCGGGAAGAAGGTCAGCTCCAGCGCCCTTTTCAGGAAGCTGACGCCGCTGGAGCCACCGGTACCGCTCTTAAAGCCGATAATCCGCTCCACCGTTTTCATATGGCGGAAACGCCACAGATGGAAACTCTCCTCAATATCCACCAGCTTCTCCGCCATTTCATAGGCTTCCCAGTAGGTCTGCGGATTATCGTAGATGGTTTTAAATACCGGCAGTAAATCGGGGTTGCGCTGGTAAGGCTGCGTCCAGTCCCGCTCCACGCAGGCCTGCGGCACCGGCAGCCCCCGGCGCGCCAGGTACAGCAGAAACTCATCATACAGGCTCGGTGCGTCCAGAATCGCTTTCAGCGCGACGTATTTCGCCTCGTCGTTGCGGAACACCTCCAGCATTGCCGCATTCTTATTCCCCAGCAAAAACTCAATCGAACGGTACTGATGCGACTGAAAGCCGGACGAGTTGCCCAGCACGTTGCGGAACTCGACGTACTCCGACGGGGTCAGCGTTTCCAGCACCGCCCACTGCTCAAACAGCAGCCGCTGGATCTGCTTGACCCGCGCCAGGATCTTGAAGCAGTGGCTGAGCTTGTCCTGCTGTACCAGCAGGCGCGCGGCCTGCAGTTCGTGCAGCATCAGCTTCATCCACAGTTCCGAGGTCTGATGCTGCACCACAAACAGCATTTCATCATGATGCTGCGGGTTGGACAGCGGATGCTGGCAGTCCAGCAACTGGTCCAGGCACAGATAGTCGCCGTAGCTCATACGCTTGGAAAAATCGGTAACGACCGTGCTCTCTATTTCCCGTTGATTCATCTGTTTTCTCCGCACAGTTTCAAATATGAAACAATGTTCCGATTACTAAACCGTGAGAAAACAATAGCCCATCCTTGCAACAACTGCTTAACAATAAACGAGAGTTGCCTCGCAGAACGCACGCGCCGTCCCGGCGTCGGGCGTTCACTTTTCTTGACGCTGTTGGCAATGCCGACCGCACTCCCTTGCCCGGATGCTCTCCATAACCTCGGCGCTTAACGTCGCCTAAGCGGGAAGCGCCGTTTCTTGCAGATGCCGCCATATCACCTGATTATCCGCCCCCAGCTCAAACACCACGGTGGAAAAACGCAGCGTCGCCTCCTGGCCCGGCAGCTGCTGCCGTTCCCGGTAGGTCACGGTCGCCCCGCCGGCGCTCTCCGCAATCAGCTGCATATTGTCGATTTCAAGCGTCAACCCCGCCCTTGCGCCGCATTGGCTGCGAAAAAACGTGTTCAGCGCGGCGTAATCAAGCAGTGCGCCGCCCGGCGTCACCATGGAATAGTCCGGGCTAAAACGCGCCAACAGCGCATCACACACCGCCGCCGGGCTGTCGGCATCGCCGAGCCAGCGGAGAATCAGCGCATGAGCATCCAAAACTTCCTGAAAATAACGGTTCATGGTTTCTCCTGATTAAGCGTAAGAATAACGCTGCGGTTAGCAATCCGCAGGCAGAGTAAAACGGGAATAACAGCGCTGGCCGCCGCCAACATAAAGCACAGCCGGTAAGCCTGTGCGGGCAGCATGCCGGAGAGATTAAGCAATACGTTGAGCAGCAGGCTGATTAACGTTACGCCAAAGCAGAAGCTGAGCTGGCGGTTAATGTTCCACAGCGCGCTGGCATCCGCCAGTTCGGCGTCATTAACCTGAATAAACGCCGAGCTCTGCGCGGTGCTGCTGCACAGGCTGCCGCCGAAGCCCATCAGCGCGTAGGCGCAGATCGCCAGCAGTATCTCATCAGCGCTGCCAATCAGCGCCAGCAAGCCGATGCCGCAACCCTGCACCAGACAGCCGATGATAAACAGCGGGCGCGGCCCAAGCCGATTAAACGTTTTGCCGGTGAGAGAGATGGCGACAAACGCGGCGATCGCCCACGGCAGCATCATCGCCCCCACCACCGTGGCGTGCATACCCAGCAGATCCTGCAGGTACAGCATCGCAACCAGGCTGACGCCGGTAAAAATGCCGGGGATCAGCTGATAGATTAGCATCGCCGTTTGCAGCATCGGCTGCTGAATCAGCCGTAGATTAAGCAACGGCTGCGCTTTGCGTAGCGATGCGCGCACATACCCGCCCATCAGCACCAGCCCGGCGGCCAGTAGCGCCGCGCCCAGTCCCAGGCGACCGGACTCACCCAACGTGGTCAGCCCTAACAAAATCAGCGTCAGCGCCAGACAGCCGGTGATAAGACCGCTGAAGTCCAGCCGCCCGGCGGAGCCGCCCTGGGCGTCAGGCTTCAGCCAGCAGGCGGCGAGGATCAAGGCGGCAAACGCCAGCGGCAGGCTGACTAAAAATACCCAGCGCCAGCTGACGTGGTCCACCAGTGCGCCGCCGATGGCCGGGGACAGCGCCGGCGCCATCAGCGCCACCAGCATCACCACGGCAGAGAGTCTGGCCCGCTCATGGCTGCGGTACAGGGAATAGGCCATGGTCTGGCCGACCGGGATCAGCAGCCCTCCTCCCAGCCCCTGCGCCACGCGCCAGGCTATCAGCTGTTCGATATTGTAGGCGCCGGCCACGCCGCAGGTGCCGATAATGAAAATAACCAGCGAGAGCATAAACAGGCGCTTGGCTCCCATGCGCTTCGCCAGCCAGCTGCTGAGGGGAATAACCAGGGTTAACCCCAGAATGTAGCCGTTGCTCACCCACGCCAGCTGGCTGACCGGCGCATCAAGCTGCCGGCCGATATCCGGATAGGCCACGTTGGCGATAAACATGTTGACCAGATCGATAAAAAATCCCAGCAGATACACGCTGGCGACACGCACCCGATAATTCATAGGCTACTCATAAAAACAACACGGTGCGCATAGTATAAAATCATAAAAATAAAGATAAATCGGCCCCTCGGCGTTACACTGTCAAAATTATTTTGACAATCCTTCACCCACGTAAGGCAAGCCCATGTTGAATATGCAGCGTCTGGAAATCTTTGTGGCAGTCGTGGAAGCCGGCAGCTTTACCGGTGCGGCGCAGACGCTGGGGCTAACCAAGGCGGTGGTGAGTTTTAATATCAAGCAGTTGGAGGAGAAACTCGGGGTCTCCCTGCTCACCCGCAGCACCCGGCAGGTGGCCGTTACGGACGCCGGCGAGCGTTTTTATCTGCGCTGTCTGCAGCTGCTGCGGGATGCGGAACAGATCCTGGACGACGTCCGCAGCGACCATAGCGGCCTGAGCGGTATACTGCGCATCACCACCACGCCGGAATATGGCGCCAAGGTGGTGGTGCCCGCGCTCTCGGCGTTCGCCGCTCTGCACCCGCAGCTGCGCATCCAGCACGTATCTTCGTCAAAAAACGACGATCTGGTCGCCGGACGTTTTGACGTGGCGATACGCCTCGGCCAGCTGGCGGACTCAACGCACCACGCAAGGCTGATCGACCGCTTTGCGATTTATCCAGTGGCGTCAACGGAGTATTTGGCGGCGCACCATCGCGAAGCAATCACCAGCCTGGCGCAGTTGCAGGAGGCGCGCTGGATCGCCCATAGCCGCCTCGCCACGCCGTTGAGCTGGCAGGTGCTGACGCCGGCCGGCGACAACGTGCTGTTCCGGGCCGCCAACCCTCCGGCTATCATGGCCGACAGCGCGGCTTCGCTGCTGGCGTTTGCCCGCAGCGGCGCGGGCGTGGCGTTGCTGCCCGCCTGGCTGGTGCAGGAAGATATCGCCGCCGGCGCATTAACCCGCTTACTGCCCGACCACCGTTTTTCCCACACAGGGCATCTACGCCCTCTACCCCAATACCCGCCACGTCTCCGAGAAGGTGCGGACGTTTATCGACTTTCTGCAAAGCCGCATTGAAGCTGGCGCAGCCCGCTAGCGCTGCGTTTGCAACAGTCGTCGGGCCGCAGGTAATTTCTGTACTAAACTAATTACTAACCCCCGTTTACAACGGATGGATGCGTGGGATCGTTCTCTGC
Organism: Serratia rubidaea; assembly: GCA_901472405.1. Taxonomy (GTDB): domain Bacteria; phylum Pseudomonadota; class Gammaproteobacteria; order Enterobacterales; family Enterobacteriaceae; genus Serratia_B; species Serratia_B rubidaea. Next base: position 3,048,515 of record LR590463.1, read on the forward strand.
ATTGGGCCAGTACCCAAAGGAGGCGCCATGAGCTATCAACATATCGTGATTGCCGTCGATCTTAACGGCGACAACCGGCAGCTGTTAGAAAAAGGCGCGGCGCTGGCCGATGCCTGTGATGCAAAACTGTCATTAATTCATGTCGATATTCACCACGCGCCCTATTACTCAGCGCTGGGCCTGCAGACCTACCACTACAGCGGCGAAGTGCCCGCCGAAGTCACCGCCAGCAAGCAACTCGCCGCCATTGCCCAGCAATCATCCTATCCGATACCGGATTCGATCGTCGTGTCGGGCGAGCTGTTGCCGGAGCTGAGAAAAGAAATCGACGCGCGCGGTATCGACCTGATTATTTTCGGCCACCACCACGACGTGTGGAGCAACCTGTTCTCCACCACGCGGCAGGCGATTAATCATCTGGATGTCGATGTCCTCGTGGTGCCGCTGCTGACAAAACAGGAGGTCTCATGAGCTACCAGCATATTGCCGTCGCCACCTCGCTGCTGGATGAGGAGCATCTGCTTATCGACAAAGGTATTGCTCTCGCCTCGGCGCTCGGGGCGAAGCTGTCGCTGATTTATGTCGACGAGCACCACGCCTCCTATTACTCGGAGCTGGGTCGCCCGGTGGCGAACTTCTCCGAATCCCAGTTTGAGGAGAAGATCAGAGCGGAGATGGCGCCGCTGCTGCAGGCCGCCACCTACCCGATAACGGAAATTATCGTCCGCCGCGGCGAGCTGGCGTATGAACTGAAATACGCCGCCGCGGAAAAAGGCATCGACCTGTTTATCTTCGGCCACCATCAGGATCTCTGGGGCAACCTGTTCTCTTCCGCCAGGAACGCCATCAACACCCTGCATACGGATATTCTGGTGGTTCCGATCAAAAAATAACCCCACGACGCGCCGGTGCACCGCCGGCGCGCGTTTTCCCGCGCTTGCTATACTTCACTCACCGAACGCCGTCACCCATCGCCGCTTCCTGCCGAAAGGATCGACCCTCCATGCAACAGGCGCACCGCACCATTCTGTCCGTGATCTTTTCCGTTTCGGTCTTCAGCCTGACCTACGGGCTCAGCGCGCCACTGATCGCGCTGCAGCTGGCGGATAGCGGCTATGGCGAGACCCGCATCGGGCTGAACGCCGCCATGCACGCCCTCGGGGTGTTCGCCATCGCCCCGTTTCTGCCCCAGCTGTTCCGCCGCTTCAGCCCGCTGATGCTGATGTGCGTCTCGCTCGGTGCCATCGCGCTGCTGTTTCTGCTGTTTCCCTGGCTGCCGCTGCCGGCGTGGTTTGTGCTGCGCTTCGGACTGGGGGTGTTTACCGAGATCATCATGGTGCTGACCGAAACCTGGCTGAATGACGCCACCGTCGAACAGGCCAGAGGAAAAACCATGGCGCTGTATACCGCCGGGATGTCGCTGGGGTTCGCCTCCGGCCCGCTGATTCTGACGCTGATGGGCAGCGACAGCGCCGGGCCGTTTGTCGCCGGCGCGCTGATCGCCCTGCTCGCCGTACCGCTGATTGCCCGCGCCGGCATGGTGCGCCTGCCGGGCGAGGAGCTGACGCCGATCGGGCTGCGCAGCAGCCTGCAGCTGGCCATGCTGGCGATCGTCGCCACCGGGCTGAACGCCGCGATTGAAGTGGCGGGCATGAACTTCCTGTCGCTGTACGCCATCAGCCTGGGCTGGAGCGAGGCCCGGGCGACGCTGCTGATCTCGGTGCTGATGTTCGGCGCCATCGTGCTGCAGCTGCCGCTGGGCTGGCTGGCGGATAAGGTGGACCGCCGTCGCCTGATGACGCTGCTGGCGGCCATCTCGGCCCTCGGCGCGCTGGTGTGGCCGCTGCTGCTGACCACGCCGCTGCTGGCTTACTGCCTGCTGTTTGTCTGGGGCGGCGTGTTTGTCGGCATTTATACCGTCGCCATCACCTGGGTGGGGTCGCAGTTTCGCGGCGCGCAGCTGGCGGGGATCTATGCCGCCATGTCGATCGCCTGGGGCGCCGGCGCCCTGCTCGGCCCGCTGCTGGGCGGCGCGGCAATGGAGGCCGCCACCCACGGTCTGCCGTATATGACCGCGCTGCTGTGCGCGCTGTTTGCCGCGCTGTCGTTAAGCCGCCGCACGGCATCACGCTGAACGCCCGCGGCGGATCGTCCGGGAAAAATCGTCGTCAATCACCGCCTCCGGCGGACGCATCAGCCGGCTGCGCCGCCTCAGCTCGGCAAACGGCAGCCGGCTGTCCAGCAGCCCCATCCGGTAACAGTAACGGTCGGCAAAGCCGCTGAGCAGCAGCCGCCAGTCATACTTTACCGCCGGCGACACCGCCCGGCCGTGACGCAGAATATTGGTGGTGCAGTTATTGCACAGCGTGTGGTACCACTCCGGCTGCGCATTCACCTGTTCAATACGCAGCAGGTAATCGCGCAGCAACAGCCGACGTTGCTCCGCCGTCAGCGTCAAACCATAGAGCCAGACCCGCTCACGCCGTACATCGCTGCGCACGCCGATCAGATCGCGCTCGTCGGCCGCCACATAGATCACCGGGTAATTTCGCCAAAAACCGCCCAGCGCCGACCACGGCTGGTCCTGCCGCCGGCGGGTCTCAATCGAGATAGCCAGCCACTCGCCGTTGCTGAAGCCGAAGCTGAGAAATACGTGGGCGATGGCGTTGCCGCCCCAGTAAGAGAGCACCAGATCGGTGGCCGTCAGCTCACTCAGCCGGAAACTGCGGTCGTCCCATGCCGGCAGCGGTTCACCAACGCTGCGGTAGCGGAAATTGCGTACGTTGCGCATCTGAAAGCGGTCGTTATCCAGCCAGACCACGCCGGCCAGCCGGGCGTACTCCGCCAGCCAGGGCGTCGCGCCGTTCTTCTCCGCATGCGCCATCAGGAGGCTTGATCCTGCCGCTGACGCCGGCGTCGCCGCCATGACAGGCGCGCCGGATGCACAATCGCGTGCAGCGCGCGGGCATAGTCCAGCGCCAGACCGGGCGTCCAGGCCATGGTGGTGGCGCGCTTGCGCAGCTGGGCGGCAATCCACAGTTCGGGGATAAAAAACAGGCGCGCAAACGTCAGCCAGCCGCCGCGGGCGAACACGCCGTCCAGCGCCGCCTCCAGCCCGTAGGCCACGCTGCTGGAACAGTTGCGCCAGGTCAGGTTGTACACCTCCGTCTGGCGGTAGCTGGCCCAGTAGCGCCGCAGCCCGGCGGGGTTAAAAGCATGGAACACGATTTTGCGATCGGACTCGCACCACGCCGCCGACTCGCTGGCGTAGCTCTGTTGATACTGCCCGGCGACGTTATTTTCCTGAATCGCCTTCAGCGTGTTGAAAAACTCCGACGGCGAACGGTCGATATCCACCGCCGGGTAGAGGCTGATATACAGTTCCGGCGGCATTTCCAGCGCCGCATGGCCGGTGGAGATCACGCCGTTGGCGTCAACCGCGGCGATATAGCGGTTAAACAGCGGCCGGCGGATCGGCGTGCTGGCCGCCGAGCCTTCCGGCGTCCAGATATGCACCACCAGCGGGCCGTTGCAGGGCTGCGGCTCTGGCTCCTGCGGCGGCGCGGCCGTTTCCGTCAGCAACCCGCCCGGCGCCAGCAGGTTAAACACCGCCGCGCCGTCGCGCAGGCGGGAGGCGCGCCAGGCCAGACGCAGGCACTGCAGGCCGCCGACGATCATAATCACACCAAGAAACTGTGAAACGGTGCCGTGATGGTGCGTCGGGTACGGGAAGAAGAGAAACAGCGCGAACAGCAGCTGCGCAACGCCGGCGGCAAACGCCCGTCGCCAGCCGTGATAGCGCACCACCCAGGCCGAGGCCATCACAAACAGCCCGGTGATAAAGAAAGCGAAGCCGAAGATAATCGCCAGCAACAGATTGCTGCTGTTACGCCCGGATAAAATCAGCAGCGCGACAAAACAGAAAATACCGCCTTTAAAGTAGAGCACCGCCTTTTGCGCGCCGACGCCGCCGGGAGCCAGGATCAACGTCGCCAGGCTTTCAATCAGCAGCAGAATGCCGAAGATATGCAGGGGGAAATAGCGGATGCCCTGCAGACCGTCAATAAAGATGGAAACCCCCAGCCCGCCCCACAGCAGGCCGATAACCGCCAGCAGCGGGCATAGCGTCTGACAAAATCAGCGCCGGACAGCAACAAGGCAAGCTGTAGCATATTTACGCCCCCTGCGGAGAATGGACAGAGATTTTGCTGTGCGGCTCTTCACTCCAGTAGCCGACAATCACCACGCCCGCCGGCCCGCGCAGGCCGAGCAGCCGGCTTTCGCTGACCGCCAGCCGGTTGCCCGGCGGCAGCGCCAGGTGGAAGCGGAAGAGATCATCGCTGGCGCCCTGCTGCTGCACCCGCTGCCAGCGCTGCTGCATGGCGGCGCGATCCTCCGCCGACAGCAGCGCAAACAGCTGTTCGACGTTGTTGATCGCCGCCAGCTGCCGGCTCAGCGGGGTATTGATAGTGTTATCCCACGTCAGCCGCCCGCTCTGCGGCTCCAGATGGTAGGCCGCCTTCCCCTGTCCGGGGCCGGCCACCCGCTCCTCCGCCGCCTGCGCCGCGTGTTTTTCCGCCTCGCGCTTTTGTACGTAGACAAAAGTCAGCAGCAGCGCGGTGGCGGACAGGTAGCACTGCGCCAGCAGCAGCGATTCACCGTCGCGCAGCCCGGGGATAAAAAAGGGGCCGTAGCGCTGCCAGGAGTAGTAAATCACGATGATGCTGAAACACAGGAAGGAGAACGCGCCGAACCGGTTGCCGCTCACCACCGGGATCGCAATCATCAGCGCCACCGGCAGGCAGGCCAGGGCAAACTGCAGCGCGACGCCGCGCGGCCCGCCGACGGGCTGGTGAAACACATACCAGGCGCTGAGGCACAACAGCAGCCACAGTACGCCGCCGGACAGCAGCTGACGCGCACTTAACGGCGCGGAACGCCAGCGCAGCCCCATCAAAATGGTGGTCAACAAAATGGTGCCGACCACGTTGGAGGCCCACCATATCCACACGGTCTGCACAAAATCAATCTCATGCCTCAGCGCCAGCCAGCCGCCGCCCAGCACGCCGGAAATCACGCTGGTGCCCAGCGTCGCCAGCAGCCAGACGCCGACGCTGCGCAGCCGATCGCGCCCGGCGGCAAAATGCCTGACGCACCACGCCACCGCCAGGGCGTTGGTCAGCGATATCACCGACAGCGCCAGAGAGGTTTCCAGCGTATGCCGCAGGGTAACGTCCAGCAGCACCCGGGTAAGAAACAGCGCCAGAAACAGCGGCGGCCAGTAGGCCCGGCCGAAGATCAGAAAGGCGCTGACCGCCACCCCGGCCGGAAGCCAGACAAAAGCAACCCGGGTGACGGGCGCGTCCATATACAGAGAAAGGTAGCCGGTAAGAAAATAGAGCGCGCACCAGAACAGCAGAGCCAGCAACAGGCGCCCGGACAGGTAAGACACTCGTACCTCCAACAGCAGAGTCAGCGTGACTTAAGAATAGTGCAGCGTGGGGTAAATGGTAGCGTAAGGCCGCCTCTGCTGAGGACGGCCTTGATATAGGGAGTCCGCGCCCCCGTTCAGAGTAAGCTCAGGTGTCGTCAGTCATGATTGCGGCATTAAAGCCGCAGCAGCCGCGCGGCATTCTGGCCGGCGAGCTGCGCTTTCTGCGGCTCCGTCAACGGCAGGTTATGCAAAAACGAGACGGCCGGCGCCAGCGGGTTAAACGGATAGTCGACGGAAAACATCAGCCGATCCAGCCCGAAGGTCTGCAGCGCCAGCTGGAAAGGCGGCAGCGTGCTGTAGCCGCTGGTGGTGATATGAATATTGCTGTTGAAATAGTCTCTGACCGGTTTACGCAGATTCTCCACCCGCGGCTCCAGCCAGTATTCGATGCGCTCCCAGTAAAAAGGAATCAGCTCGCCGAGATGGCCGATAATAATCTGCAGCCGGGGGAATCTGTCGAAAATACCGGCGACAATCATGCGCAGTACGTGCAGGCCGGTTTCCCAGTGCCAGCCTGCAACCGTAGAACCCAGCGTGAACGACACCAGATCGCTGAAATCGCCTTCGTAATAGGGTTTACTGATTGCCCCCGCCGGATAGGCCGGGTGCAGATAAAGCGGCACGCCCAGCTCTTCCGCCTTCGCCAGCAGCGGCCAGAAATCGGGGTGGTCAAGGAACCTGCCGTCCACCGTGCCGTTGATCATCGCGCCTTTAAAGCCAAACTGGCTCACGGTTCTTGCCAGCTCATCTGTAGCAGCGCCGATAGTCGCCAGCGGCAGGGCAGCAAAAGCGGCAAAGCGGTCAGGATGGCGCGCGACCGCCGCCGCCGCCCGATCGTTGGTTTTCATCACCTGTTCTGCGCTCACCGTTGTGGCGGGAAACATACCGTGCCCCAGCACCTGCATATCAATGCCGTGCTGGTCCATCACGGCAATTCGCCGTTCGCCGATATCGGTCAGAACCGCGATGTCGGCGTCGCAGCCCACGCTCCCGGCCTTGGGGTAATAGCGTTTGAATTCCTCAGATATCCAGTGTTCTTCCAGCGTAATCACTTTCATACGGCTCTCTCTTCTCGTCTGATGGGATGTTTGTCAGGTTAGAAGATGGGCGATGCGCTGAGAATTGCTTTATCTGTTAGTATTGATACCGAAATAGAATCAATGAGGATGGTAAACATGGAAATCCATCAGCTCAGAAGCTTTGTTTACGTCGCCACCGAACTCAGCTTTCGCCGCGCGGCGGAAAAGCTCAACATGACGCAGCCGCCGCTCACCCGCCAGATACAGCAGCTGGAACACAGCCTCGGCACCGCGCTGTTTAAACGCAGCACGCGCAAGGTGGAACTGACGGAAGCCGGTAAAGTGCTGCTGAACGAAGCGGGTAAAATCATCGCGCTGACCGAGGGCGTCGCCAGCCGCGTACAGCTCAGCGCCCGCGGCTGCAGCGGCGAACTGGTCATCGGCATCTTCAGCTGGGGCGTCATCCACCGGCTGCCCGACTACCTGAAAACGCTGCGCGAGCAGAAGCCCGATGTGAATGTCCGGCTGCTGAATATGTCCAAAGAAAAACAGCTGGAAGCGCTCAGAAACAAGGAAATCGATATCGGCTTTTGCCGCTTTGCCGCCGGCCAGAGCGGGCTGAGCGTAGGCGCCATCGGGGACGAAAAATATCTGGTGGCGATCAATGCCAACGACCCGCTCAGTCGGCAAACGCGCATCGGGCTGGCCGATCTGGCCGATAAACCCATGCTCCTCTACCCCGCCTCGTCGCTGTCAGGCATGGCGCAGCGTGTGTACGACGCGTTTATCGCGGAAAACGTCAGCCTCAACATTGCCAATTACTGCGAAGACATCATGACCAGCCTGCTGCTGGTTTCCGGCGGCTACGGCTCCTGCATCACGACCCAGTGGGCAGAGAATATCAATATGCCGGAGGTGGTCTACCGGCCGCTGACGGCAAAACGACTCAGCCGCTCGCCATTAAATTATATATTCAGAAGTGACGATGACAGCATACTGCTGAATGACTTTATTCAGATAATAAAAAATAAATCCGATGGTGCCGGATAATAAAAATCCGCCAATATTTACGGGAATCTCCCCCGCCATCCATGTATAATAATCCCTCGACCGTTAAGCCGCGTCGTTATCTTAATCACAGCCGGCAAGAAGAGATGATGAATAAACATTTAATAGCGAATGCGCCCGAAAATAACACCGATGCGTGCATGGTTAAACGCCCGGTGTGGCAGCGCGATAATCTGCAGCAGGCGCAGGAAGACTGGCTGGCGGAAGAGGTGCCGGTCGCACTGGTGTATAACGGCATTTCCCACGTGGTGATGATGGCGACGCCGAAAGATCTGGCGGCCTTCGCCATCGGCTTTTCCCTGTCGGAAGGGATTATCGACGCCGCCGATGAGATCTACGATATTCAGCCGCAGCCGGTGTGTAACGGCATTGAGGTGCATATTGAACTCTCCAGCCGGCGCTTTATGCAGCTGAAAGAGCGCCGCCGCAGCATGACCGGGCGCACCGGCTGCGGCGTCTGCGGCGTAGAGCAGCTGCAGGAAGTCACCCGCCCCCTCGCCCCGCTGCCATTCAGCCAACGCTTTGATTTAACACAGCTTGATGCCGGGCTGGCGCAGCTGAAGAGCTACCAGAGCGTCGGGCAGCTGACCGGCTGCACCCACGCCGCCGCCTGGCTGCAGCCGGACGGCAAGCTGAGCGGCGGCTGTGAAGACGTCGGCCGTCACGTGGCGCTGGATAAACTGCTGGGGTACCGCAGCCAACAGGGCTGGCAGGCCGGCGCGGTGCTGGTCTCCAGCCGCGCCAGCTACGAGATGGTGCAGAAAACCGCGGCGTGCGGCATTGAGATTCTGTTCGCCGTCTCCGCCGCCACCAGCCTGGCGGTCGACGTGGCCGAACGCTGTAATCTGACCCTGGTCGGCTTCAGCAAGCCGGGGCGCGCCACCGTCTATACGCATCCGCAGCGCCTGTGGCGCTCCGGCGGCGCATAAGCCGCCGTTATTCTCACGCCGGTGCGGACTATTATTCCCACCGGCGTAATAGACCGCGCAGGAAACCTCTCACCCTTTTATCAATAATAAAAAGTGACGCCGCAGTTCAATGGATTATTCTCAATAATGTGATTATCCGTTAAAATATCACCTACTATTAAACCAATAAAATATTTCAATAAAAATCAGGAAATATTGACATTATGATCATTCGCCCAAACCAACACTGGTTTTTGCGCCTGTTTGACTGGCGCGGCTCGGTGTTGTCAAAAATAACCTTTCGCCTGGGATTAAATGTCCTGATGTCGATTATCGCCATTGCCTTTTATCAATGGTATGAGCAATTCGGCATCCATTTAACCGTCGCCCCGTTCAGCCTGCTGGGGATCGCCATCGCCATTTTTCTCGGCTTTCGCAACAACGCCAGCTATAGCCGCTTTGTTGAGGCGCGCATGCTGTGGGGCACGCTGCTGATTGCCGAGCGCACCCTGCTGCGCCAGTTGCAAAACCTGCTGCCGGAAGAGAAAACGCTGCACCGCCATATCACCCAGTATCTGATCGCCTTTAGCTGGAGCCTGAAGCACCAGCTGCGCCACACCGACGCCACCGCCGATTTGTACCGTATTCTGCCGAAATCGGCGTTTGCGGAGGTCAACGCCAGCCCGATGCCAACCAACCGCATCCTGCTGCTGCTCGGCCATGAAATCGGCCAGCTGCGTCAGGCCGGCCGGCTCAGCGACGTCACCTACAAGATGCTGGATAATAAACTCGACGAGCTTGCCCACGTGCTCGGCGGCTGCGAACGCATCGCCAATACGCCGGTGCCGTTTGCCTATACCCTGATTCTGCAGCGCACCGTATATCTGTTCTGCACCCTGCTGCCCTTTGCGCTGGTGGCCGACCTGCACTATATGACGCCGTTTGTCTCGGTGTTTATCTCCTACACCTTCCTGTCCTGGGACTCGCTGGCCGAAGAGCTGGAAGATCCGTTCGGCACCACCGCCAACGACCTGCCGCTCAGCGCCATCTGCAACAGCATCGAGCGCAGCCTGATGGAAATGAACGATCAGCAGCCGCTGCCGGCGCTGCATAAACCGGATCGCTACTTCAACCTGACCTGACGCTCAACGGTAAAAAAGCCTGTAACACAGGCTTTTTTATCGCCAGCGTTCAGCGGCGAGGCGATCTTTCTCCCGGGTGGCGACCCAGCGGTCACCCTGCGCGGTGGCCTCGCGCTTCCAGAACGGCGCACGGGTTTTCAGCTGATCCATAATAAACTCCGCGGCGAGAAAGGCGCTCTCGCGGTGGCCGCTGCTGACGCCGACCAGCACAATCTCCTCGCCGGCCGGCAGTTCGCCCACGCGATGCACCACCACCACCCGCCCCAGCCACCAGCGGCCGCGCGCCTGCGCCACGATCTCCGCCAGCGCTTTTTCCGTCATACCGGGTAATGCTCCAGCGTCAGCGCGTTAACCGCGCTGCCCAGATTGGCGCTGCGCACCTTGCCGACGAAGGTCACGACCGCACCGTCGTCGTCCGACGCCGACAGCCACTGATGTTCCTGCGCCAGATCGAAACGCGCGGCGCCCACCACGATTTTATCCTGCATCTCAGCCCCCGGTTACCGGCGGGTAAAACGCCACTTCATCGCCGGCGCGCACCGCGTGTTCAAAAGGCACCAGAGTCTGATTCACCGCCGCCAGCAAATTATCGCTCTCCAGCGCCAGCGCCCAACGTTCGCCGCGGGCCAGCAGCGCCTGACGCAGCCCTTCCACCGTGGCGTAATCGGCGGGCAGCTGCAGGCGGCTGCAGCCCACCAGCTCGCGCACCTGGGCAAAAAACAGAATATCGATCATGATGACTCTCCAATAAATTATCCGCCGATAAACGACAGGTTCTGCGTAATACCGGTGTTGCCCTGATGCAGAAAGTGCGTCTGCTTTTTCTGCCGCAGGCTGTCGGCAATCCGCGCCTGCAGCGCCTGCTGCTGGTCGTCGGACTGTAATAAATCACGCAGGGAAACGCCGCCGTCGCCGAACAGGCACAGGTGCAGTTTCCCCAGCGCGGAGACGCGCAGCCGGTTGCAGCTGGCGCAGAAGTTGTTTTCATACGGCATGATCAGGCCAATCTGCCCCTGATAATCGGGATGGGCGAAGATCTGCGCCGGGCCGGCGCTGCGCTCCCGCGGCTGCCGTTGCCAGCCCATGGCGAGCAGGCGGTCACGGATCGTGGCGCCCGAAATATGGTGGCGGCGGAACAGCTCACGCCCTTCGCCGGTTTCCATCAGCTCGATAAAGCGCAGCTGAATCGGCCGGGTTTTAATCCATTCCAGGAAGGTATGCAGGCTGTGGTGATTCACATCCTTCATCAGCACAGTGTTGACCTTCACCTGCGCAAAACCGGCGCTGAACGCGGCGTCGATGCCGTCCATCACCTGTCTGAATTTGTCCTGGCCGGTAATGGCATAAAACTGATTGGCGTCCAGACTGTCGAGGCTGACGTTAACCGAGGTCAGCCGGCGTCGCGCCAGCGGGCCACATCGCGCGCCATGCGGTAGCCGTTGGTGGTCATGGCGATCTGCCGGATCGCCGGATTGTCGCTGACCGCGGCGATAATCTCGCAAAAGTCCCGACGCAGCGAAGGTTCGCCGCCGGTCAGGCGGACTTTTTCCGTGCCGGCGGCGGCAAACGCCCGCGTTACCCGGCGGATTTCATCGAGCGTCAGAAAGCTTTTGTTATTCCCCTGCGCCGGGCGGTAACCGTCGGGCAGGCAATAACGACAGCGAAAGTTACATACATCGGTAATCGACAGGCGCAAATAGTAGAACTTGCGTTCCCAGGGGTCGGTAAAGTGTGTCATCTGCCCTACCTCGCAAAAACAGTGAAAAGAAAGCGTCGGCGCGGAACACGATGACGCGGCAGGCGCGTTGCGCCGGACCAGAACGGCCCGGCGCGGCTTATTAGTGACTCTTCATACCGGCGGCGACCATCAGCAGTTTAAATACCGATGCCACCACCCCCAGCGCCAGTACGCTGGCGCCCCAAATCACCACCATCCACATCATCCTCCGCCACAGGGCGGGAGAACTCTCTACGGCAGGTTTCATGCGGGTTATCTCCTCTTAGTGGTAGCCTTCATCCGGTTTGATTTTTCCGCGGAACACGTAGTAGCTCCAACAGGTATACGCCAGAATCACCGGGATAATCAGCAGGCCGCCCACCAGCATAAAGCCCTGACTCTGCGGCGGTGACGCCGCCTGCCAGATGGAGATGGACGGCGGAATGATGTTCGGCCAGATGCTGATGCCAAGGCCGCTGAAGCCGAGGAAAATCAGCCCCAACGTCAACATAAACGGCCCGAAACTGGCGCGGCGGCTATAGGCCGAGCGCACAATCCCCCAGGCCGCCGCCAGCACCAGCAGCGGCACCGGCAGGAACCAGAACAGGTTCGGCGTGCTGAACCAGCGCGCGGCGATATCCGCGTGGCTCAGCGGCGTCCAGATGCTGATCGCGGCGATGGCGGCCAACAGCGCCAGCGTCAGCGGGATCGCCAGCTGCGACATCTTGCGGTGCAGCCCGCCCTCGGTTTTCATAATCAGCCAGGTGCAGCCCAGCAGCGCATAGGCGATCACCAGCCCCAGGCCGCAGAACAGCGGGAACGGCGCCAGCCAGCTCAGCGTCGAGCCGGCATAGCTGCGGCCGCTGACCGCAAAGCCGTTCAGCAGCGCGCCGACGGCGACGCCCTGGCTGAAGGTGGCGACGATCGAGCCGACGATAAACGCCTTATCCCAGAACGGACGGTGTTCCGGCGTGGCCTTGAAGCGGAACTCAAAGGCGACGCCGCGGAAAATCAGCCCCACCAGCATCACGGTCAGCGGGATAGACAGCGCGTCGATAATCACCGCATAGGCCAGCGGGAAAGCGCCGTACAGCGCCGCGCCGCCCAGCACCAGCCAGGTTTCGTTGCCGTCCCACACCGGCGCCACGGTGTTCACCATCATGTCGCGCTCAACCGGGTTTTTATTGAACGGGAACAGGATGCCGATCCCCAGATCAAAACCGTCCATAACGATGTACATCAAGGTGGCGAACACGATGATGGCAAACCAGATAATTGACAGATCGATACCCATCTCAGTTTCTCCCTTGCGGCGAATTTAACGGATCCTGCACCGCAGACAGCGGACGCGCCGGCGTGCCGGCGCCCGGTTCATCGTCATGCTGCTCCGGGCCTTTTTTAATCAGACGCATCAGGTACACATAGCCGATGCCGAACACCGAGCAGTACACCAGCAGGAAGGCCAGCAGGCTGAACGTCATATGCATATCGCCGTGCGCGGACACCGCATCGCGGGTGCGCTGCACGCCGTACACCACCCACGGCTGGCGGCCAATTTCGGTGGTGAACCAGCCGGCCAGCAGCGCCAGCAGCCCGGACGGCCCCATCAGCAGGGCGAACCACAGGAACGGCCGCGACTGATACAGCCGGCCGCGCCAGCGCAGCCAGGCGCTGACCACGCCGAGCAGAATCATCAGCATGCCCAGCCCGGCCATCACGCGGAATGACCAGAAGATAATGGTGGAGTTCGGGCGATCCTCTTTCGGGAAGCTCTTCAGCGCCGGCACCTGCTTATCCAGGCTGTGGGTTAGGATCAGGCTGCCGAGGTACGGAATTTCCAGTTTGTACTTGGTGGTCTCCTGGTCCATATCCGGCACGCCGAACAGCACCAGCGGGGTCGCCTCACCCGGCGGGTTTTCCCAGTGGCCTTCAATCGCGGCGATTTTCGCCGGCTGATGCTCCAGGGTATTCAGACCGTGCGCATCGCCGATCATCGCCTGAACCGGCGCGACGATCAGCGCCATCCACAGCGCCATTGAGAACATTTTGCGGATCGCCGGGGTGTCATTGCCGCGCAGCAGGTGCCAGGCCGCCGACGCGCCGACAAAGAACGCGCTGGACAGGAAAGCGGCGGTGGACATATGCAGCAGCCGGTAAGGGAACGACGGGTTGAAGATAATCTTCAGCCAGTCGACCGGCACCACGATGCCGTTTTCGATCGCATAGCCCTGCGGCGTATGCATCCAGCTGTTGGACGCGAGGATCCAGAAGGTGGAGATCAGCGTGCCGAGCGCCACCATGCAGGTGGCGAAAAAGTGCAGCCCGCGCCCCACCCGGTGCCAGCCGAACAGCATCACGCCGAGGAAGCCGGCCTCCAGGAAGAAGGCGGTGAGCACTTCATAGGTCAGCAGCGGCCCGGTAATGCTGCCGGCGAACTGGGAAAAACCGCTCCAGTTGGTGCCGAACTGGTAGGCCATCACCAGACCGGACACCACCCCCATGCCAAAGTTGACCGCAAAGATCTTCGACCAGAAGTGGTACAGTTCGCGGTAGGTTTCATTACGCGTTTTCAGCCACAGGCCTTCCAATACCGCCAGAAAACTCGCCAGCCCGATGGTGATGGCCGGAAAAATAATATGGAAGGAAACAGTAAAGGCAAACTGTATCCTCGCCAGATAAAAGGCATCTAATCCAAACATTGTTCACCCCTGAGTATCACCATTATGATCGTTTGATAAGCCATGCGTTTTATTGCTATTCCAGGTTGCGGCGCTTGCCAGGTAAAAGCGGGCCGCAGCCTGATGGCCGCAGACCGCCGTGCGGCACAAAGCCCTCCCCACGCCGGCGGCGTGAGGAATGCCTTATGCAATCCGTTGAGTTGTTTTGCTTGCCGTGCGGGTAATCTTCACCGGAACCGATTTGGAGGTGGGGGTGCCGGTACCGTCGCCGATGCTGTTCATCGGCACCAGCGGGTTGGTTTCCGGGTAATAGGCGGCCAGATTGCCGCGGGGAATGGCGTAGCTCACCAGTTTGAAACCGCTGACCACGCGCTTCACGCCGTCGTTCCAGATGGTTTCAATATCCACCAGCTCACCGGCCTGATAGCCGGCCGCGGCGATATCCTCCGGGTTCATAAACAGCACTTCACGCTGGCCGTACACGCCGCGGTAGCGATCATCCAGGCCGTAGATGGTGGTGTTGTACTGGTCATGGGAGCGCAACGTCTGCAGGACGAACGGCACCTCCTGCTGCGCTGCCAACTGCGGGAACAGCGTGGCCGGCAGCGGCGCATGGCTGAACTGCGCCTTGCCTGACGGCGTCCGGAAGCGCAGCTCGGCAGCCGCGTTGCCCAGGTAGAAGCCCCCCGGCAGCTCGCACTTGCGGTTAAAGTCGTCAAAGCCCGGAATGGTGGCGGCGATATGGTCGCGGATTTTGTTGTAATCCCCGGCCAGTTCAAGCCAGTTGATGGTCGGCGTGTTGCCGACCGCCGCGTTGGCGATACCGGCGACGATCGCCGTTTCCGAACGCTGGCTGTCAGACAATGGTTTACCGATGCCCTCGGAGGCGTGCACCATGCTGAAGGAATCTTCCACCGTAACGAACTGCCTGCCGCCGGCCTGAATATCCTGCTCGGTGCGCCCCAGCGCCGGCAGAATCAGCGCGTCTTTTTTACCGGTCACCAGATGGCTGCGGTTAAGCTTGGTGCTGATATGCACCGTCAGGTCGCAGTTGCGCAGCGCCTCTTCCGTACGCCGGCTGTCGGGCGCCGCCGCGGCCAGGTTGCCGCCCAGCGCGATCAGCACTTTCACCTCGCCGCGCAGCATGGCGCTCAGCGCGTCCACCGTATTGTGGCCGTGGGCGCGCGGCGGCGCAAAGCCAAAGTGCGCGCCGAGGCTGTCCAGAAAGGCGGCCGGCGGCTGTTCATCAATGCCCATCGTGCGGTTGCCCTGCACGTTGCTGTGGCCGCGTACCGGGCACAGGCCGGCGCCCGGTTTGCCCAGTTGGCCGAACAGCAGCTGCAGATTGACGATCTCGCGCACCGTCGCCAGCGAATGTTTATGCTGGGTGATGCCCATCGCCCAGGTGCAGATCACCCGCTCGGCGTGCTGATAAATCTGCGCCGCCTCGCGGATCTGCGCCTCGCTCAGGCCGGACTGACGCTCGATAAACGCCCAGTCGGTGTCCGCCACCTCCTGCAGATAGCGCTCTACGCCCGCGGTATGCTCGGCGATAAACTGCGCGTCGAACAGGCCGGACTTGCCGGCATCGACGCGCGCACGGTGGGTTTCCGCCAGCGCTTTCACCATGCCGCGCACCACCGCCATATCACCGCCAAGGTTCGGCTGGTAATAGCGGTGGCTGATTTCGCCGGCCAACGGCGTCACCACTTCCAGCGGTTTTTGCGGGTCGGCAAAGCGCTCCAGTCCGCGCTCACGCAGCGTATTAAAGGTGACGATGCGCGCGCCGTGCTCGGCGGCGTGGCGCAGGCTGTGCAGCATGCGCGGGTGGTTGGTGCCGGGGTTTTGTCCGAACACAAAGATGCCGTCCGCCTGGTCAAAATCGTCCAGATGGATGGTGCCCTTGCCCACCCCCAGGCTTTGCTGCATGCCGTAGCCGCTGGCTTCGTGGCACATATTGGAACAGTCGGGGAAGTTATTGGTGCCGAGCACCCGGCCGAACAGCTGGTACAGCCAGGAGGCCTCATTGCTGGCGCGCCCGGAAGTGTACAGCTCCAGCTGGTTCGGATTATCCATCCCTTTAATGTGTTGACCGATCAGGGCGAAGGCGTCATCCCAACTAATGGGTTCATAATGGTCGGTAGCGCGGTTATAGCGCATCGGCTCGGTCACCCGGCCCTGATATTCCAGAAAATAGTCGCTTTCCAGATACAGGCGGCTGACGCGGTGCGCGGCGAAGAACTCTCTGTCGACGTGACGCCGCGTCGCTTCCCAGGTCACCGCTTTGGCGCCGTTCTCACAGAAGCTGAAGGTGCTTTTATTATCGTCGCCCCAGGCGCAGCCCGGGCAGTCAAACCCTTTGGATTTATTCATCCGCATCAGGTTGACCATATTTTTCAGCGCTTGTTTGCTATCAAAAACAAACCGCGTGGTGGCTTCCAGTGAGCCCCAACCGCCCGCGGCCGCTTTATACGGCTTTATTTTTGATTTGAATTTCATAATTGTCTCGATATCTTTTTAATAAATAGCCGGCCGCTAGCTAATCAATATTTTAGTTATTTAATGTCGGCTATTTCTGCGATGTGAAATTATTTTACCTCCGGGCAACATACCGTCAAATTGGTTGGTTTTATTGCGCAATAGATACAATCTATCACGCACCCTGTTAAGTTCTGTTATTGTGGCTGTAACGGATATGTTGATGCTGACACCATAAAGTAAAATGCCGGTTTCCTATTCAGCCGGGCCTTTGGCACTCGCCACTTTTTACTTCTAAAATATCAGGTGCATTCTCACTTTTACGGCAAAGGACTCATGAACAACAATTACGATGATTCACAAGCAGTTTTTAGCCCGGTGACGCGCAGCGCCATCTTTATTGTCGCCACCCTCAACGCCGCGCCCGAGCACTACGCCACGGTGCGCGACTGGTGCGCCGACGTCGCTGCGCTGGTGCGTTCGGTGGGGAAAAGAGCGCCGGCCGGGAAGTTGTCCTGCGTCTGCGGCTTCGGCTCGACCGCCTGGAACACGCTGTTCGGCCAGCCGCGCCCGGCGCAGCTGCACCCGTTCCGCGAGATCGGCGCCGGCGGCCGCGTCGCCGTCGCTACGCCGGGAGACATCCTGCTGCATATTCGCGCCGACGATATGGATCTCTGTTTTGAACTGGCGACTCAGCTGCTGGATAAACTGGGCGACGCCGTCAGCGTCGTCGATGAGGTGCACGGCTTCCGCTACTTCGACCAGCGCGCGATGATCGGCTTCGTCGACGGCACGGAAAACCCGGAAGGCCGCGAAGCCGCCGCGTTTACGGTGATCGGTGAAGAAGACGCCGAGTTTGCCGGCGGCAGCTACGCGCTGGTGCAGAAGTATCTGCACGATATGACCGGCTGGAACGCCCTGAGCGTGGAGCAGCAGGAAGGCATTATCGGCCGTCACAAGCAGTCCAATATCGAACTAGACGAGGAGGTAAAGCCCTCCTCCTCCCACAGCTCGCTCACCACCCTTGAAGATGAGCACGGCAACGAGGTGAAAATCCTGCGCGACAACATGCCGTTCGGCCGGCCGGGCATGCGCGAGTTCGGCACCTACTTTATCGGCTATGCGCGTTCGCCGGAACCGATTGAACAGATGCTGGAAAATATGTTTGTCGGCCGCCCGGAAGGCAATTATGACCGGCTGCTCGACTTCAGCCGCGCGGTGACCGGCAGCCTGTTCTTTATCCCGTCGGCTACGCTGTTAGAACAGCTGGCGACGCGCACCAATACGCCTCAGCTGCACTAAGGCGCGTCATAAATATTTCACGGAAATAATAAAACGTGCAGCGTGTTACTCAACGCGCTGCATGCCAAAATAAAAATAATTATTCGTTGCACGCCGCATTAATTTCACACCAGAGAATATCCGGGGAATATTTATTACCGCGACACCGGTTAATGATCGCAAAAAAAATAATCCCCCGGCGGCGCCCGCAAGCGCCCCATAAATATCCGAAGTTAATTCATTTTAACTTAACAGGAGACGGCTCAGCACACTATTACCCCGGCAAGGCGGCGTCTGCGCGGCCGCGTTACCGGTACAGCATTTATTACGGTCTGACCCCGCTCGCTCTGTTTCACCTGCGCAGAGCAAGACATGACGCACGCGTCATGTTCAGGCCGTAGTAAGTCGTGGTCGGTCTCCCGTCAAACGGCGCCGGCCAATGCATTCTCCCGCATAAAAATATCTCCCGCTACGAGGAGTTCAGGAGTTGATATGACCAAGAAAAAACGCGCAGTTCCCGGTATCCGGCCCTATGACGGCCCGGCCGGCGGCTGGGGAGCACTGAAAGCGACGGCCATCGCGGTAAAAACGCAGATGGAGACCTTTGAAGCACCGGCCACTCTGATGCGCACCAACCAGCCGGACGGCTTTGATTGTCCAGGCTGCGCCTGGCCGGATAAAGAGCACCACTCCACCTTCCAGTTCTGTGAAAACGGCGCCAAGGCGGTGACCTGGGAAGCCACCAGCAAACGCGTCACGCCGGAGTTTCTGGCGGCCAATACCGTCAGCGCGCTGTTGGAGAAAACCGACTTTGAGCTGGAGGGCTACGGCCGGTTGACGCACCCGCTGGCATACGACAAGGCGAGCGACACCCTGCGGCCGGTCAGTTGGGAGGAGGCCTTCCTGCGCATCGGTACGGTGCTGCGCGGCATGCAGTCGCCGGATCAGGTGGAGTTTTACACCTCCGGACGCGCCTCGAACGAGGCCGCCTATCTGTTCCAGCTGTTCGCCCGCGAGTTCGGCACCAACAACTTCCCGGACTGCTCCAACATGTGCCACGAACCAACCAGCGTCGGCCTGCCGCAGTCTATCGGCATCGGCAAAGGCACGGTCTCGCTGGATGACTTCGACCACGCCGAACTGGTGATATCCATCGGCCACAACCCGGGCACCAACCACCCGCGCATGATGGGCACCCTGCACGAACTGGCGCGCCGCGACGTGCCGATTATCGTGTTTAACCCGCTGCGCGAACGGGCGCTGGAGCGCTTTGCCGATCCGCAGAACGTGATTGAAATGGCGACCTACAGCTCCACCAATATCGCCTCCACCTACTATCAGGTGAAGGCCGGCGGCGATGCCGCCGCGCTGAAGGGCATCGCCAAGGCGCTGCTGGAGTACGACGCCGCGCAGGGCGCAAACAGCACGGCGCTCGACCGCGATTTTATCGCCGGGCACACCCAGGGCTTTGAGGCGTTCGCCGCCGATCTTGCGGCTACGCCGTGGCCGGCGATTGAAAACGAAAGCGGCCTGACGCGCGAAGATCTGGAAAAAGTGGCGCTGGCCTACGCCAAGTCCAACGCCACCATCATCACCTACGGCATGGGCATCACCCAGCACAACAAAGGCACCGCCAACGTGCGCCTGATCGCCGATCTGCTGCTGATGCGCGGCAATATCGGCAAGCCGGGCGCCGGGATCTGCCCGCTGCGCGGCCACTCCAACGTGCAGGGTAACCGCACCGTCGGCATCACGGAAAAACCGTCGGAGGAATTTTTACGCAATCTGGAAGCCGTCTTCGGCTTTACGCCGCCGAAAGCGCACGGCCATGACGCGGTGAAAGCCATGCAGGCGATGGTGGCGGGCGACGCCAAGGCCCTGATCTGCCTCGGCGGCAACTTCGCCGTCGCCCTGCCGGACCCCGAGCTGTGCTTCCCGGCGATGCAGGCGCTCGATCTGAGCGTCCACCTCGGCACCAAGCTCAACCGTTCGCACCTGCTGGTGGCGAAAGAAACCTTTATCCTGCCCTGCCTGGGGCGCACCGAGCTGGATATTCAGGCCGGCGGCCGCCAGTCGGTAACGGTGGAGGACTCCATGTCGATGGTGCACGCCTCTTCCGGCAAACTGCAGCCGGCCTCGCCGCTGCTGCGTTCCGAACCGGCGATCGTCGCCGGGCTGGCGCAGGCCGCCATGCCGGACAGCAAGGTGCCGTGGTCGGAACTGGTGGCCGATTACAGTCTGATCCGCGACCTGATTGAAAAAACCATCCCCGGTTTTGAACAGTACAATCAGCGCATCGCGCAGCCGGGCGGCTTCCGCATGCCGCTGCCGCCGACCGAACGTCAGTGGCCGACGCCAAGCGGCAAGGCGATGTTCTCGGTGTTCACAGGGGTGCAGGAAGACGCCGAGGTGCAGGGCGATGATGTACTGCGGCTGATCACCCTGCGCAGCCACGACCAGTACAACACCACCATCTACGCCATGGACGATCGCTACCGCGGCGTATTCGGCCGGCGCGATATTCTGTTTATGCACGATATCGATCTGGAAAAACGCGGTCTGGAGCACGGCGATCGGGTGCATATCGAAACCGTCGCCGCCGGGCGCAGGCTGCGTCTGGAAAATATCACGGTAATTTCTTACAACATCGCCCCCGGCTCCGTCGGCGCCTACTACCCGGAAGCCAACGTGCTGGTGCCGTTGGACTACATCGATCCGGAGTGCGGCACTCCCTCCTATAAATCCGTACCGGTGCGCGTAACCCTCGCCGGCTAACGGCGCGCAACCATTCACCTGCGTTATCACCATGGGTTGAAGATCTCTTCAACCCATGTCTTCGCCAGACCCCACCAGAGCGGGCGCATCATGCCGCTTATCCGGAAGCATCCGACGACGTTACAACAGCAGCGCCAGATCCATCGCCGTGCGCTGCAGCAACGGCAGCACCCGTTCGCGCAGCGCCTGCGCCGATATCTGCGAGGCGTTGACGCCGACGTTCATCGCCGCCACCACGCCGCCTTTGCGCGAATGCATCGGCACCGCGATAGATCGCAGGCCGACCTCCAACTGCTGGTCGTTAATCGCATAGCCCTGACGCCGCACCCGGTCCAGCTGTTCGCGCAGCTGCGCCTCGCTGACCACGGTAAACGGCGTCAGCGGCTCCAGCGTCACCCGCGCCAAATACTCCTCCAGCTGCGGCTCGTCCAGCGCGCTGAGCAGCACCTGCCCCATTGAGGTGGCGTACGCCGGCAGCCGGCTGCCGCGCCCGAGGTCGATAGTCATAATGCGTTTTACCGAAGCGCGGGCGATATACAGAATATTATCGCCGTCCAGCGTCGCCACCGAGCAGGACTGATCGAGCTGCTTACTCAGGTAATCCAGCGAATTCTGCGCCGTCTTCGCCAGCTCCGACGAGGAGAGATAGGCATGTCCCACGGTCAGCACCCGCGGCAACAGCCGGTAGTGGCGGCCGTCAGGACAGTGTACAAACCCCAGCGCCTTCAGGGTGTACAGACAGCGCCGCACCGCCGCGCGCGGAATGCCGGTGATCTGGCTGATTTCCGACACTGACATCTGTGAATACTGCGGCTTGAAGGCCTGCAACACCTCCAGCCCGCGCGCCAGCGACGCCATAAAATTGGGATCGCCCTTGTATTTATCATTGCTCAGCTCGCCGATCTCCTGCAGCCGCTGCAGTTCACCGTCGCCCAACGCCGGCATATCACTCATCCCGCCTCTCCTTCTTGTTAATAATCATGCAAATACCCCCTGCCGCCGGCTAATGCAACCCGTCTGCGGCGGCAAAGGGGTGAATTAGTTAGCTGCATCACAGAATTAACATCAAAATAACAAACCGTCCGATAATCGCACAAACATCTGATATTCGCACTTGCTGGCGATTTTTTCCTCCCCTAAGTTGAATTTAAGCCTGGCCAATATGGCGTCAGAAATCAGCCTATCGAGGAGAAGAAATGATTAATAAAAGCGTGCCGTCCACCGATGACGCCGTCGCCGACATTGCCGACGGCGCCAGCGTGATGGTGGGCGGCTTCGGCCCGGCAGGCCAGCCCTACGCCCTGCTGGATGCCCTGATCCGCCGCCGCCCGCGCAACCTGACGGTGATCAGCAACAACGCCGGTAACGGCGACTTCGGGCTGGCGGCGCTGCTGAAAGCCGGCTGCGTACGCAAAATCGTCTGTTCATTCCCGCGCCAGTCCGACTCCTGGGTATTTGACGAACTCTACCGCCGCGGCGAACTGGAGCTGGAGCTGCTCCCGCAGGGCAACCTGGCGGCGCGCATTCAGGCGGGGGGGGCCGGCCTCGGCGGCATCTATACCCCGACCGGCTACGGCACCCAGTTGGCGGCGGACAAAGAGGTGCGCGAAATCGACGGCCGGCACTACGTGTTCGAGCTGCCGCTGAAGGCCGACTTCGCGCTGATCAGGGCCGCGCGCGCCGACCGCTGGGGCAACCTGGTCTATAACCAGACCGGCCGCAACTTCGGCCCGATTATGGCGATGGCCGCCGGCTGCACCATTGCCGAGGTCAGCCAACTGGTGCCCCTCGGCGAGCTGGACGCCGAGGCGGTGGTCACGCCGGGCATTTTCGTGCAACGGGTGGTCGGCGTGCCCTCCACCCCACAACGGCTTTCGGCCTGAGGATCCATCATGTCAAAACTGACGCATCAACAGCTGGCCGAACGTATCGCGCGTGATATTCCTGAAGGGGCTTACGTCAATCTGGGCATCGGCATGCCGACCCAGATCGCCAACTACCTGCCCGCCGATAAAGAGATCTTTTTACACAGTGAAAACGGCATCCTCGGCATGGGGCCGGCGCCGGCGGCCGGCGACGAAGACCCCGAGCTGATCAACGCCGGCAAGCAGCCGGTGACGCTGCTGCCGGGCGGCTGTTTCTTCCACCACGGCGACTCCTTCGCCATGATGCGCGGCGGCCACCTGGATATCTGCGTGCTGGGCGCCTATCAGGTATCGGAACGGGGCGATCTGGCCAACTGGAGCACCGGCGCGCCGGGGGCGATCCCGGCGGTCGGCGGCGCGATGGATCTGGCGATCGGCGCGCGTCAGGTGTATGTGATGACCGAACACCTGACCAAAAAAGGCGAATGCAAAATCGTCAAAGAGTGCAGCTATCCGCTGACCGGCGTCGCATGCATCACCCGCATCTACAGCGATCTGGCGGTGATCGACGTCACCGACCGCGGACTGGTGGTACGCGAAATTTTTGCCGGCCTGACGCCGCGCCAGCTGCAGGACATCACCCCGGTTGAACTGACCTTTGCCCTGCAACACGGAGAACAACACGATGACTCACGCCTATCTGTGTGACGCGGTGCGCACCCCGTTCGGCAAACTGAACGGCAGCCTGGCGGGGATCCGCGCCGACGATCTGGCCGCTCTGCCGCTGCAGGCGCTGCAGCAGCGCCACCCGCAGCTGGACTGGAGCGCGCTGGACGACGTACTGCTCGGCTGCGCCAATCAGGCCGGCGAAGATAACCGCAACGTGGCGCGCATGGCGCTGCTGCTGGCCGGGCTGCCGGTCTCCGTGCCCGGCTGCACCGTCAACCGGCTGTGCGGCTCCAGCCTGGACGCCACCGCGATGGCGGCACGCGTGATTAAAAGCGGCGAAGGCGACCTGCTGATCGCCGGCGGCGTCGAGAGCATGTCGCGCGCGCCGTTTGTGATGGGTAAAGCGGAAAGCGCCTTCAGCCGCGCCATGCGGCTGGAAGACACCACCATGGGCTGGCGCTTTATCAACCCACAGATGAAAGCGCTGTACGGCGTCGATTCCATGCCGCAAACCGCCGAGAACGTGGCGGAGCGCTTCGGTATCAGCCGGCAGGATCAGGACGCCTTCGCCCTGCGCAGCCAGCAGCGCGCCGCCGCCGCGCAGGAAAGCGGCTTCTTCGCCAGCCAACTGATCGCGGTAAATATCCCGCAGAAAAAAGGCGCAGCGCTGTGCTTCAGCCAGGATGAACATCCGCGCGCCACCAGCCTGGCCGCGCTGGAACAACTCCGGCCGGTGGTTCACCCACAGGGCAGCATTACCGCCGGCAACGCCTCCGGGCTGAACGACGGCGCCTGCGCCCTGCTGCTGGCCAGCGAAAACGGTCTGCGCCGGCACGGCCTGCAGCCGCTGGCGCGCATCGTCGCCAGCGCGGTAACCGGCATCGAACCGGCGATCATGGGCTTCGGCCCGGCGCAGGCGGTACGCAAGGTGCTGGACAACGCCGGACTGCGGCTGGAACAGATGGACGTGATTGAACTGAACGAAGCCTTCGCCGCGCAGGCGCTGGCGGTGACCCGCGCCCTCTCGCTGCCGGACGATGCGCCGCAGGTCAACCCGCACGGCGGCGCGATCGCGCTCGGCCATCCGCTGGGCGCCTCCGGCGGCCGGCTGGTGATGAACGCCGCCTATCAGCTGCAGCAGAGCGGCGGGCGCTACGGGCTGTGCACCATGTGCATCGGCGTCGGTCAGGGCATCGCCATGATTATCGAGAGGGTGTGATGGAGATTGAATACCGCCTTGACGGCCAGGCCGATGCGCCGCTGCTGGTGCTGTCCAATTCGCTGGGCACCACGCTGGATCTGTGGCAGCCGCAAATGGCGCTGTTCAGCGCCCACTTCCGCGTGCTGCGCTATAACCAGCGCGGCCACGGCGGCACGCCGCTGCCCGCCGCCCCGCTGACGCTGGAAATTCTCGGCCGCGACGTCATCGCCCTGCTCGACCGGCTGGAGGTGGAGCGCGCACATTTCTGCGGCATCTCGATGGGCGGGCTGACCGGCCTGTGGCTGAACCGCTATCAGCCGCAGCGCCTGCGGCGGCTGGTGGTGGCCAATAGCGCCGCCTGTATCGGCAGCGCCGAAGGCTGGCGCCAGCGCGCACAACAGGCGCGCCGCGACGGCCTGGCGGAAATTGCCGCCGCTTCGCCGGCGCGCTGGTTCAGCGAGGAATTCCGCCGCCGCGAACCGCAGCAGGTGGCGACGCTGATCGCACGGCTGGCGCAGGGCAACGCCGCCGGCTATGCCGCCTGCTGCGACGCGCTGGCGCTGGCGGATCTGCGGGCCGAGGTTGCGCGCATGCCGCAGCCGATGCTGGCGATCGCCGGCGAGCTGGATCCGGTCACCACGCCGGACGACGCGCACTTCCTGCAGGAGAACGCGCCGCAGGCCGAACTGACGACCCTGCCCGCCTCGCACATTGCCAATATTGCCTGCCCGACGCTGTTCGCCCATCGGGTGCTCGACTTTCTGACCGAGGTGTAAACCATGACGCTGTGTATTGAACGTATTGAAAGCTGGCTGCTCGATATCCCCACCATCCGGCCGCACAAACTGTCGATGGCGACCATGGGCTGCCAGACACTGACCCTCGTCCGTATCACCTGTGCAGGCGGCCTGGTCGGCTGGGGTGAAGCCACCACCATCGGCGGCCTGAGCTACGGACCTGAAAGCCCGGAAGGGATCAAGTCCGCCATCGACACCTATCTGGCGCCGCTGCTGGTCGGCCAGCATTTTGACGGCCTGACGCCGCTGGTCAACCGGATGAACGCCAGCGTAAAGGGCAATACCTTTGCCAAATCGGCGCTGGAAACCGCGTTTCTCGACGCGCAGGGCAAGGCGCTGAATCAGCCGCTCAGCACCCTGCTCGGCGGCGCGCAGAGCCGGCAGCTGCCGGTGCTGTGGACCCTGGCCAGCGGCGATACCGAGCGCGATATCGCCGAGGGGCAACGCCTGCTGGCGGAAGGCCGGCATAGCGCCTTCAAACTCAAGATCGGCGCCAGAGCGCTGGCCGACGACCTGCGCCACACCACGGCGATCGTCCGGGCGCTGGGGGCGGACGCCAGTATCCGCGTCGACGTCAATCAGGCCTGGGACGCCGCCACCGCGGTGCGCGGCATGGCCGCGCTGCAGGAAATCGGCATCGATCTGGTGGAACAGCCGGTCGCGCTGTGGGACCGCGCCGCGCTGACGCAGCTGAGCCAGCGCTTTACCCTGCCGATTCTCGCCGATGAGGCGGTGGCCGACGCCCATGACGGCTACGCGCTGGCCGCCGGCGGCTTCCGCGGCGCCTATGCGCTGAAAATCGCCAAGGCCGGCGGCCCGGCGCAGGCGCTGAAACTGGCGCACGTCGCCGACGCGGCCGGCATCGCGCTGTACGGCGGCACCATGCTGGAAGGCAGCATCGGCACCGTGGCGTCGCTGCACGCCTGGTCAACGCTGAAGCTGGCCTGGGGCACGGAAATGTTCGGCCCGCTGCTGTTAAAAGACGACATCATCGCCGAGCCGCTGAATTTCGCCGCCGGGCAGGTCACGCTGCCGGACGGTCCGGGCCTCGGCATCGAGGTCGATGAAGACAAACTGCGCTTTTATCAGCGCACCTAAAGGAGCCTGTCTGATGCTGTTCAAAGTCGAAATGTCCGTACAACTGCCGTCCGATATGCCGGCCGCCGTCGCCGATGAGATCAAACTGCGCGAAAAGCGCTATGCGCAAGAGCTGCAGACGCAGGGAAAATGGCGCCACCTGTGGCGCGTGGCGGGGAAATACGCCAACGTCAGTATTTTTGACGTTGACAGTAATAGCGAGCTGCACGAGATATTATCGGCGCTGCCGCTGTTCCCCTATATGGAAATGCATATTGAGGCATTATGCCGACATCCGTCATCTATTTATGGATGACGATAAATAAAGCAGAAAATAAACCATCTCCGCGGGCCAGCCGGCTATTTCCGGCGTAATCAACCCGAGCACTGCCTGAATAATGGCGATACGCCGCTGTCGGCCATCGCCATTATGACGGCGCGATAATAATGAGGAGTCTGCAATGTCCGTATCCTTCAATCAGTCTGAAGACGTCAGCAAGCTGCTGGATATCAGCAGCGGTTTAACCGGCAACGACGGCGATCCGCGTTTTAAAGCCATCACCCGCCAGCTGCTGGGCAATATTTGCCAGCTGATCGACGATTTTGATATTACCCCGGAAGAGTTCTGGCAGGCGGTCAATTACCTGCACCGCCTCGGCGGCCGGCAGGAAGCGGCGCTGCTGGCGGCCGGCCTGGGGCTGGAGCACTACCTGGATATGCGTGAGGACGCACGTGAACGCCAGCAGGGCCTGAACGGCGGCACGCCGCGCACCATCGAAGGGCCGCTGTATGTCGCCAACGCGCCGCTGAGCGAGGGCTACGCGCGGATGGATGACGGCGCGGACAGCGGCGAAGTCATGTGGCTGCACGGCCAGGTGCGCGACCAGCACGGCCATCCGCTGCCGGGGGCCGTCGTCGATATCTGGCACGCCAATACGCTGGGCAACTACTCGTTCTTCGACAAATCGCAGAGCGACTACAACCTGCGCCGCCGGGTGAAAACCGACGCCGATGGCCGCTACGCGGTGCGCAGCATTCTGCCCTCCGGCTACGGCTGCCCGCCGGACGGCCCGACGCAGGCGTGGCTCGATCGCCTTGGCCGCCACGGCAACCGCCCGGCGCATATCCACTTTTTTGTCGCCGCCCCCGGACACAAGCACCTCACCACCCAAATCAACCTGAACGGCGACCGCTATCTGTGGGACGACTTTGCCTTCGCCACGCGCGATGAACTGATCGCCGACCCGGTCAAAATCAGCGACCCGGCGCTGGCCGCACAGCGCGATCTGCCCGGTGAACATACCGAAATCCGCTTTGATTTTATGCTTTACGCCGCCGGCGACAGCGCAGAGGAACAGCGGATTAAACGCCCGCGCGCGCTGGAAAGTTAATAAACCCATAAAACCATAATAATCGCCATGGGAAATATATTTTCCCAGGGCACCCTACGCAACGTGATTAACGAGGTCATTAGCATGAACTCATCGACAACTGCTATTTATTCCACACTGGAACAGAAAATTAAAAATTCGATACGGATAGATAAAGAGCAAGGCGTTTATCAATGTAACCGCGGGATATTTACCGACCCGGCGATATTTGAACTGGAAATGAAGGCTATTTTTGAAGGCAACTGGGTCTATATGGCGCACGAAAGCCAGGTCGCCGAGCCGGGCGACTATTATACCCTGACGATGGGCCGCCAACCGGTGATCATTACCCGCGATAAACACGGCCAGCTGCACGCAATGATCAACAGCTGCTCGCACCGCGGCGCGATGCTGGCCAGCCGCAAAACGGGCAACAAGGCCACCTTTACCTGCCCGTTCCACGGCTGGACGTTTAACAACGCCGGTAACCTGCTCAAGGCCAAAGACGAAAAGGTCGGCGGCTATCCCCCGTGCTTCAAACAGGCCGGCTCGCACGATCTGAAACACCTGCCGCGCTTCGCCTCCTACCGTGGTTTTCTGTTCGGCAGCCTGAGCGACCAGGTACTGCCGCTGGAGGAGTATCTGGGCGATACCCGTCAGGTGCTGGACCTGATTGTCGACCAGGCGGAAGACGGCATCGAAATACTGACCGGCGCTTCGTCATACACCTATGACGGCAACTGGAAACTGCAGATGGAGAACGGCGTCGACGGCTATCACGTCAGCGTGGTGCACTGGAACTATGTCTCGACCATGTCGCGCCGCAGCCACGACGCCAACAGCACCCAAACCCTGGACGCCACCTGCTGGTCGAAAAGCACCGGCGGCGTCTACGGCTTTGAACACGGCCATATGCTGCTGTGGACCCGGGCGATTAACCCGGAGGTGCGGCCGGTGTTCAAACACTTCCGCCGGTTGAGCGACCGCTTCGGCGAGACGCGCGCCGACTTTATGGTCAACCATACCCGCAACCTGTGCATCTACCCCAACCTTTACCTGATGGATCAGTTCTCCACGCAGCTGCGGGTGATGCGCCCCATCGCGGTGGATAAAACCGAGGTCACCACCTTCTGCTTCGCGCCGAAGGGAGAAAGCGCCGAAGACCGCGCCCTGCGCATCCGCCAGTATGAAGACTTCTTTAACGTCAGCGGCATGGGCACGCCGGACGATCTGGAAGAGTTCCGCGCCTGCCAGCAGGGCTATCTCGCCGGCAATATGCCCTGGAGCGATATCAGCCGCGGCGCCACCCGCTGGCTGGAAGGCCCCGACGACAACGCACGGGCAATGGCGATCCGTCCGCTGATGAGCGGCCTGCGCGCCGAGGATGAAGCGCTGTATATCCCCCATCACCATCACTGGCAGCAGACCCTGCTGCGCAGCCTGAACGACGACGAGGTGCAGTCATGAGCCAACAGCAACGTATCGAACAGTTTTTATACCGTGAGGCGCGCCTGCTGGACGACCGTCAGTGGGACGAATGGCTGGCGTGCTACAGCCCGCAGGTCGAATACTGGATGCCCTCCTGGGGCGAGGACGACCGGCTCACCCGCGATCCGCAGCGCGAAGTGTCGCTGATTTACTACCCGAACCGCGAAGGGCTGGAAGACCGCGTCTACCGCATCAAAACCGAGCGCTCGGCGGCCAGCACGCCGGAGCCGCGCACCACCCACCAGATCAGCAACGTGGAGCTGCTCTCCGCCACGGCGGACGAGGTGGAGGTGCGCTACAACTGGAGCACCCACAGCCACCGCTATCAGAAAACCGATCTGTTTTTCGGCAGCTGCCGCTGCCGCATTGCGCTCGACGGCGAGCAGCCGCAGATTGTGAGCAAAACGATCCGTCTCAATAACGACTATATCAGTCATGTGATTGATATTTACCATGTTTGATGGGGGCGATGATGAGCTATAGCGTTGCACTTAAT
Organism: Serratia rubidaea; assembly: GCA_901472405.1. Taxonomy (GTDB): domain Bacteria; phylum Pseudomonadota; class Gammaproteobacteria; order Enterobacterales; family Enterobacteriaceae; genus Serratia_B; species Serratia_B rubidaea. Next base: position 3,078,038 of record LR590463.1, read on the forward strand.
TTTGAAGACGGCGTCAGCCGCTTTATCCAATGCAACCCCGGTGAGACCGTGCTCGACGCCGCCTATCGTCAGCAGGTCAATCTGCCGATGGACTGCGCCGACGGCGTCTGCGGCAGCTGTAAATGCCATTGCGAACGCGGCGACTATCAGCTGGGGGATGACTACCTCGAGGACGCCCTTTCCGCAGAGGAGGCCGGACAGCGCCAGGTGCTGACCTGCCAGATGGTGCCGCACTCCGACTGCGTGATCGACGTGCCGATGGCCTCCGCGCTGTGCAAAACCGGCTGCGAAACTTTCTCCGCCAGCGTGGTGAGCGCCGCTGCGCTGTCGGACAGCGCGCTGGAGCTGACGCTGCAGCTGGATGACATCCACAGCGGCATCGCCTTTCTGCCCGGCCAGTACGTCAATATCGAGGTGCCGGGCAGCGACGCCCGCCGCGCCTACTCGTTCAGTTCACCGCCCAACGCGCGCCGGCTGTCGTTCCTGTTGCGCAACGTGCCGGGCGGCGCGATGAGCAGCTACCTGAGCGGACAGGCGCGCCCCGGCGACAAAATGCGTCTGCACGGCCCGCAGGGCAGCTTTTATCTGCGCAACGTGACGCGGCCGCTGCTGTTTCTCGCCGGCGGCACCGGGCTGGCGCCCTTTTTATCGATGCTGGAGCAACTGGCGCAGGACGGCGTCCAACGGCCGGTGCGGCTGCTCTACGGCGTCACCCACGACTGCGACCTGGTGAAGCTGGAGCAACTGGACGGTTACCGATCGCGGCTGAGTGACTTCAGCTACCTGACCTGCGTCGCCAGCGACGCCTCGCAGGCGGCGCGCAAAGGCTACGTCACCCAGCATCTGGATGACGCGCTGCTGCACGACGGCGACGTGGACGTCTACCTGTGCGGCCCGCCGCCGATGGTCGAGGCGGTGCTGCACGATTTCCGCCGGCGCGCCTTTACGCCGGCCAGTTTCCACTATGAAAAATTCGCCCCCAGCCAGACGGCGCAAGGAGTCGCTGATGCAACAGCTACGTTTTAGCCACAAGGTGATGGCAATCACCGGTGCGGCACAGGGGATCGGCAAGGCGGTGGCCGAACAGGCGGCGCGGGAAGGCGCCAGGCTGGCGCTGATCGACCGCGCGCCCTATCTGCAGGAGGTGGCCGCGGCGCTGCAGGAGCGGGGCTGCGACGCGCTGGCGATACAGGCCGATCTGGAGAGCTGGGAGGAGACGCAGGCGGCCATCGATCGGGCGCAGCGGCACTTCGGCCGGCTGGATATTCTGGTGAACAACGTCGGCGGCACCATCTGGGCGCGGCCGTTCGCCGAGTATGCGCCGGCGCAGATTGAAGCGGAGATCCGTCGTTCGCTGTTCCCGACGCTGTGGGGCTGTCGCGCCGTGCTGCCGCACATGCTGGCGCAGGGCGGCGGCGCGATCGTCAATGTCTCTTCCGTCGCCACCTGCGGCGTCAACCGGGTGCCCTATTCGGCCGCCAAAGGCGGGGTGAATGCGCTCACCCGCTCGCTGGCGTTTGAGTACGCCGGCGCCGGCATCCGCATCAACGCCACCGCGCCGGGCGGCACCGACGCGCCGCCGCGCCTGACGCCGCGCAACCGGGAGACGCCGACGCCGCAGGAGGAAGCGTGGTATCAGCAGGTGGTCGATCAGACGCTGAACAGCAGCCTGATGCACCGTTACGGCACGGTGCACGAACAGGCCGACGCCATTTTATTCCTCGCCAGCGACGCGGCCAGCTATATTAACGGCAGCGTGCTGCCGGTGGCCGGCGGCGATTTAGGCTGACAGATCCGGCAGAGCGGCTTGCCGCTCTGCCGTCCCGCCTTAACGCAGCCGTCGCCCGTGTTCATCAACCACCTTTTCACCGTCTTCCTTGGTAAATGCCCCCTGCTGCGCGTCCGGCAAAATATCCAGCACTACCTCCGACGGCCGGCACAGCCGGGTGCCGAGCGGCGTTACCACAATCGGCCGGTTAATCAGTATCGGCTGTTGCAGCATAAAATCGATCAGCTGCTCATCGCTCCAGTGCGTCTGCGCCAGCTGCAGCTGCTCATACGGCTCGACGTTTTTACGCAGCAGCGCCCGCACCGGGATGCCCATCTCGGCGATCAGCCGGCGCAGTTCTTCACGGCTCGGCGGCGTGTCCAGATACAGCACGATCGTCGGCTCGACGCCGCTGTTGCGGATCAGCGCCAGCGTATTGCGCGACGTGCCGCAGGCCGGATTATGGTAGATGGTGATGGTCTTCATTAGCATTCCCATAGGTTAAGCCGTCAACGACAGACGCAGCGCCAGAGCGGCCAACGTCACGAACAGCACCGGCAACGTCATCACAATACCGACGCGGAAATAGTAGCCCCAGGTGATACGGATATCCCTGCGCGCCAGCACATGCAGCCAGAGCAGCGTCGCCAGGCTGCCGATCGGCGTGATTTTCGGCCCAGATCGCTGCCGATCACGTTGGCGTAGATCATCGCCTCTTTCACCACGCCGCCGGCGCTGCTGGCGTCAATCGACAGCGCGCCGATCAGCACCGTCGGCAGGTTATTCATTACCGAAGACAGAAACGCGGTGATAAAACCGGTGCCCAGCGTCGCCGCCCACAGCCCCTGTTCCGCCAGGCGGTTCAACACCGTCGACAGCAGGTCGGTCAGCCCGGCGTTGCGCAGGCCGTATACCACCAGATACATCCCCAGCGAGAAAATAACAATCTGCCACGGCGCGCCGCGCAGCACTTTGCCGACATTGATCGTCCGGCCGCCTTTCGCCACCAGCAGCAGCACCAGCGCGCTCACCGCCGCCACCAGACTGACCGGCACGCCCAGCGGCTCCAGCACAAAGAAGCCGACCAGCAACAGCAGCAGCACGCCCAGCCGGCGCGGAAGGTCGACAGATCGCGGATGGCGTCACGCGGCGTCTTCAGCAGCGCCACGTCATAGCGGGCCGGTATATCCTTGCGGAAAAACAGCAGCAGCATCGCCAGCGTGGCGATAATGGCGGCGATATTGACCGGCACCATCACCGCCGCATAATCATTAAAGCCCAGCTTAAAGAAGTCCGCCGATACGATGTTCACCAGGTTGGAGACCACCAGCGGCAGGCTGGCGGTATCGGCGATAAAGCCGGCGGCCATGACAAACGCCAGCGTCGCCGCCGGGCTGAAGCCCAGCGCCAGCAGCATGGCGATCACGATCGGCGTCAGGATCAGCGCCGCGCCGTCATTGGCGAACACCGCCGCTACCGCCGCCCCCAGCAGCACGATATAACAGAACAGCCGCCGTCCCTGCCCCTTGCCCCAGCGAGCAACGTGCAGCGCCGCCCATTCAAAGAAGCCGGACTCATCCAGCAGCAGGCTGATAATAATCACCGCGATAAAGGTGCCGGTGGCGTTCCAGACGACATGCCACACCGCCGGGATATCGCTGAGCTGCACCACCCCGCTCAGCAGCGCCAGCAGCGCGCCCAGTGAGGCGCTCCAGCCGATGCCCAGTCCCCGCGGCTGCCAGATAACCAATACGATGGTCAGGATAAAAATCGCGCCTGCCAGCCACATACTCGCTCCTTGTTTTTGGGTTTTATATTCGAAAATTCGAATGTGTCAGATGACATGCTTTGCCTTAACGGCACCGTGCCAGCCCGTCGTCGCCGACGCGTTTCACCAGCCGACTCAACGCCGCCTGCTGGCTAAGGTAGGCCTGCTCGATAATGCCCGCCGCCCAGGCCGGCATATGCGGCGAGAGCCGGTAGTAGATCCACTTGCCCTCGCGGCGATCCAGCAGCAGACCGCTTACGCGCAACATCGCCAGATGACGGGAGATTTTGGGCTGCGGCAGCGTCAAAATCGCCGCCAGTTCGCACACGCACAGCTCTTCGCTCTGCCGTAGCAGCAGCACCAGCATCAGCCGGGTTTCGTCCGACAGGTTTTTAAACAGTTGTAATGGCGTCAGCATCGTTGCGCAGGCTCCTTATCTCATCGTCCGGCAAATAGTAGACCCGCACGGAACGCTGTCAAGGACATATATGGAAATTCATATATTACCGTTCGACCACGCCGTACGGCGTGAAAGTTTCAGCTATCGAATCGATACGGCAAAGCCGCTGTTCATGTTTCAGACAGCGCTCTACAATCGCCGCAATGACAATCCGACATCGCCAAAGGGGGCGCCATGTACAATTTTTCACGTTATCAGGCCAAAGAACTGGCATTAGCCTATATGAGCGGCAAACAGCACGATCTCTCACCGCAGGCGTTCCTGCAGCAGCTTAAGCAGACGGAAAAGTCATTCGACTATCTGCTCAAGCACGGCGCAGAACAGCCGCGCGAAGTGATGATGAAAAGCTTCTAAACCTTGACACGCCTGGATTTTCCCGTTTATTCCACACATAAAAATTCGCCTCAGGATACGAATATCACCAAAATTCGTATCTGAGTACGAATAATTGACAAATTCGCCTCCAGATGCGAATTTAAAGGTCCGTTCGTTTTCTGGACAGCCTTATATGAAAGCGCAAATCAGCGTTATCACCGGCGATCTCGTCAACTCACGACGCGTTGACACCCGCGTTACCTCGCACAGTTACACACCGAACTCACGGCGCTGCAACAGGCCAACCAGCTGACGCAGTTTGAGATTTTCCGCGGCGACGCGTTTCAGGCCGTGGGACGGCCGGAGCACGGCCTGTGGCTGGCGGTCTATCTGCGCTGCGCCTTAAAAGCGCACCATGCTGACGCGCTCTGGGATGCGCGCATCGCCGTCGGCCTGGGCAAACGCCGGGGCCGGGGTGACGGCTACGGCAGCGCCTTCCTCAATTCCGGCAACGCGCTGGACCAGATGACAAAAAATTGCAGGCTGGCTCTGAAAATTGACAATGAACGCGCCAATGCCATTGTCAGCGATCTGCTGCCGATGCTAGATCATAACCTTAGCCGTTTGTCGCAGGCAGAAGCGCAGGTCGTGCAGGCGCGCATGCTGGCGCCGACCAACGCGCAGGCGGCCGCCGCGGTGCGCAAGGCGGCATCAACCGTCTCCGCAACGCTGAAGCGCGCGGCCTATGATGAAATTATCCGGTTCATTGATGCAATTAACAGGATCATTTAAGTATGGATTTGACCTATGCGCCGCTGTTGATCTGGCTGCTGGTGCTCCATCTGCTGGCGGATTTCCCGCTGCAGCCCCGCGCCTGGGTGCAAGATAAGGCTCGTCACCGCCATCGTTCGCGTTTTTTACTGCTGCACGCCCTGCTGCACGGCGTCGTGGCGGCCTGGGCCGTCGCCGGCTTTGCTATGCTGCACGGCGGCTTATCGTCGGCGGACGTGCTGCTGACGCTGCTGGCGGTCGGCGTCAGCCACTATCTGATTGATTTAGCGAAGGTGACGCTGATGGCGCCAATGAAGCCGGCGGCTAGTTTCCTGCTGGATCAAGGCCTGCATCTGCTGGTGATGGTGCTGCTGTGGCTGGCCATTGTGCCGCAGGTTAGCGTGCTGCTTGAGGCGTTATGGCAGCGTGTCGACGGCTGGCGCGTCGGGCTGGCGGCGCTGGGGTACGGGCTGATCTATATGCCGATGGGCCTGCTGATTGGGCAGTTGCTGGCAAGCTGGACGCCGCAGATGCCGCCGAACGCCAAGGCGGACAACGATTCACTGCTGCGCGCCGGCAAACAGATCGGCTACCTGGAAAGAACGCTGATCTTGTCCTTTGTGCTGTTGGGGCATATTCCGGCCATCGGCTTTCTGCTGGCGGCCAAGTCGATTTTCCGCTTTGGCGACCTGCGCCAGAGCGACGATAAAATGCGTACCGAGTATGTGATGCTCGGTACGCTGTTTTCTTTCACCCTGACAATTATGCTGGGGCTGCTGATTACCTGGCTATGGTAACCGGCCGCCGTCGCTTACAGCCAGGCGCCGAAGCGGCGGATATAAAAACGCTTCATCAGCTGCGCAACCACGCAGTAGCTGACCAGCGTCGCGGCCAGCCACGGGAAGTATTCCCACGGCAGCGGCTGCAGCCCCACCCAGGCGCCGAGCGGTGAAAACGGAATATAGATGCCAACCGCCATCACCAGCCCGGTCATCAGCAGCACCGGCAGCGCCGCCGTGCTTTGGATAAACGGGATCTTCTGGGTACGCAGCATATGCACCACCAGCGTTTGTGACAGTAACCCTTCAATAAACCAGCCCGACTGGAACAACGCCTGGTGCTCAACGCTGTTGGCGGCAAACACAAACCACATCAGCGCGTAGGTGGTAATGTCGAAAATCGACGATGTCGGGCCAATCCAGATCATAAAGCGCCCGATATTTTTGGCATCCCATTTGCGCGGCTTACGCAGGAACTCCTTATCCATTTTGTCCCACGGCAGCGACAGCTGTGAAATGTCATACATCAGGTTCTGAATCAGCAGGTGAATCGCCAGCATCGGCAGGAACGGGATAAAGGCGCTGGCAACCAGCACCGAGAACACGTTGCCGAAGTTAGAGCTGGCGGTCATATTCAGGTACTTGATGATGTTACCGAAGGTCTCGCGCCCTTTGATCACCCCCTCTTCCAGCACCATCAGATCTTTTTCCAACAGGATGATATCCGCCGACTCCTTGGCGATATCGGTGCCGCTGTCTACCGAGATACCCACGTCGGCATCACGCAGCGCCGGCGCATCGTTGATGCCGTCGCCGAGAAAACCCACGGTATGGCCATTGGCCTGCAGGGTTTTCAACACGCGGGATTTTTGCAGCGGCGTCAGCTTGGTAAACACGGTGCGCAGTTCCACCTCCTGCGCCAGCCGGCGATCGTCCATCAGCTCGATTTGCGGCCCGGACAGCGGTACGCCCGGCTCCAGCCCGACATCGCGGCAGATTTTGCAGGTGATCACCGGGTTATCGCCGGTCAGCACTTTCACCGCCACGCCGTGCTCCTGCAGCGCGCCGATCGCCGCCAGCGCGCTCTCTTTCGGCGGATCGAGGAAGGTCAGCAGCCCCCGGATCACCAGGTCGCGTTCATCATCCACGCTGAGCGGCAGCGCGCAGCCCTGCTCACCCAGTTCGCGCGTCGCCAGCAGCAGCACGCGGAAGCCGTCCTCATTATATTGGTTAGCCAGCGCCAGCAGCGCCGCGCGGCGCGGCTCATCCAGCGCCACCCGGCTGTCGCCCTCCTGCACATGGCTGGCGATGGCCAGCATCTCCTCCACCGCGCCTTTGCAGATCAGCAGCTGTTGCTGCCGTTCATCCTGCACCACGATCGACAGGCGGCGGCGGATAAAATCAAACGGCAGTTCATCCACTTTGCTGTAACGCCCCAGCGCTTCAATCCCCGGTTTGCCGCGGCCGAAGCGGACAATCGCCTGATCCATCAGGTTCTTCATGCCGCTCTGGTGAAAACTGTTCAGCCATGCCAGGTAGAGCACCTGACGGTCGGACGCGCCGCCGGCGTCCAGATGGTGCTCCAGAATAATGCGATCCTGCGTCAGGGTGCCGGTTTTATCGGTGCACAGCACGTCCATGGCGCCAAAGTTCTGGATGGCGTTCAGCCGCTTCACCACCACTTTGCGCCGCGACATGGCGATAGCGCCCTTCGCCAGGTTGGAGCTGACGATCATCGGCAACATTTCCGGCGTCAGGCCGACGGCGACCGCCAGCGCAAACAGCGCCGCCTCGCCCCAGTCGCCTTTGGTAAAGCCGTTAATCAACAACACCACCGGCACCATCACCAGCATAAAGCGGATCAACAGCCCGCTGACGCTGTTCACCCCGCGGTCAAACGCCGTCTGCGCGCGGCTGCCGACGATTGATTTCGCCAGCGAACCGAAATAGGTCTGCCCGCCGGTGGCCACCACCACCGCACTGGCGGTGCCGCTGGCGACGTTGGTGCCCATCAGGCAAATATTGCTCAGTTCAAGCAGCTGGCTTTCGCTGGCGGCTGCCGCGTCGCAGGATTTCTGGCTGACGCTGCCCAGCGTGTCATATTTTTCAATCGGGATCGCTTCCCCGGTCAGAATCGCCTGGCTGATAAACAGATCGCGCGAGCTGAGCAGCCGCACGTCCGCCGGCACCATATCGCCGGCCGACAGTTGAATGATATCCCCCGGCACCAGCTCGCGCAGCGGGATCTCCACCACCAGCGGCTGCGTGCTGAAGCTGCTGCGGCGCAGCACCGTCGCGGTGGTGCGCACCATGCTTTTCAGCGCTTCCGCTGCTTTATTTGTGCGGTATTCCTGCCAAAAGCGCAGCAGTCCGCTCAACGTCACCATGATCAGAATAATGATGACGCCGGTGAGATCGGTTTCTTCACCGCGCTGCGCCGGCAGCCAGTAGTCGGTAAAGAAACTGATCGCCGCCAGCACCATCAGCACGAAAATAAACGGATTGTTGAAGGCGCCGAGCAGCTGCAGCAACGCATGGGGGGCTTTCTCATGGGCGACCTGGTTCGCACCGTAGTAGGCGAGCCGCTCCTGCGCGTCGTCCTGCGTCAGACCCAGGCGGTTGCAGTTAAGCTGCGCCAGCGTCTGGTCAATGCTGTTTTTTGCCTCTTGCGCGATGGCATACGACTCATGGCCCTGCGAATGGCGATGAGTTTTATGGTTGAAGAAAGTCATAACGCTATGCTCTTATTTTTATTCTGCGCGCAAGGGTGCCCCCGCCAGGAAAATATTGGCGTCGCGCAGAAAGAATTTATTTAATTATATTTACCGGCAGGAAAGATTATTCCGCAGGTAACGCAGACCATAAAAATCCGGGATGATCGTCCATGACGCCTCCTTATCACCCAGCGGGTGAAGCACGTTGATCAGAATCAGCCGACCAGGCTGCGCAGAGCATGGCCGAACGCACGCCGAGCCTGGCTCAGTGCAAGTGCGAAGGGAGGCCTGGAGGGAACAGGCTAAAGCGGAAAAGTGCCATATCGCTATCCGAATTCAATCCTCCACGACGCGCAGGCGGTGGAGACAGCGTTATTATTCGGGATGCACAACACAGAAATAACTGGGAAGGTGCTGCCCGCCAAAAGCGGCAAGCAACAAATCAGAAGAAGATAGGTCAGCCTGCCGTATTTAATTTATCGCAACTAAAACTGTCCAATTAATTTCTCCTGATAGATTTTGTGCGAAGTATAATAATGCAGGGTTATGAAGTAAAGCGGGTTTTATTAAACGAAGCGTCAACCTGACGGCAAAATAATAATCGCCGCCAACAATTAGCCGCAAGCGGCGCGTCACAGCTGTTGCTGCAGCCAGGCCAGCAAGCGCTGCACCGCCGGGTTATCATTGGCCTGCGGCCAGACCAGGTAGTAATCAATGCCTTCCGGCCGCCAGGCATCGGCCAGCGCCACCAGCCTGCCGGCGGCCAGCATATCCCTGACCAGCAGGCTCTTCACCAGCGCAATGCCAAAGCCCTGCTCGGCGGCGCGCAGCAGCAGCCCCGCATCGTTGAACAGCGCTAACGGTCTCCCGCACTCCGCCATGCCCCGCGCCCGGAACCAGGCGCGCCACGGCGTGACGTCATGCTCCAGCAGCGGCAGCGCCTCATCTCCCTGCAACAGCGCCGTTTGCCAGCGCTGCGCCAGGTCGGGCGTCGCGACCGGAATCACCTCACCGTCGGCAATCCGCTGCGCCTGCACGCCGCGCCACTCGCCGGCGCCGATGCGGATCGCCGCGTCGAACCCGTGGTGCGCCAGATCCTGCACCGCCAGAGAAGCATCAATATCCAAAACGATATCCGGATGCGCCGCCTGGAACGCGGGCAGACGCGGCAACAGCCAATAGTGGGCAAAGGATGGCAATACGCTGATGCGCAGCCCCTGCCCGGCGTCGACGGCGCGCGCGCAGAACGCCCTGCTCCAGCGCCTGCAGCGCCGGCTCCGCGGCCGCCAGCAGCTCGCGGCCGGCGCCGTTTAAACGCACGCCGCGGCCGCGGCGTTCAAACAGCCGGTATCCCAGGGCCTGCTCCAGCTGCCGAATCTGCTGGCTGACGGCTCCGTGCGTCAAATGCACCTGCTGCGCCGCAGCACGCAAGTTTTCTAACCGCGCGGCGATAATAAAGGTTGGCAGAAACTGCAGAGGCAGACGTTCAAGTTTCACTGGTTAGCCTTGCTATCCAAAAGTGCCATTTTTTCTCGATTTTCCCCGGCTGGCAAGCCGTTTACTCTACGCTTACTACACCACGCTATGACCGGAGCCAATGATGCACCCATCTTTGCAGCAGGATTTAAGCCAATTCCCACAAATTCTTGACCAGGTCCGTCAACTGGCCGCCACCTTCCTGGCCGGGCTGCATGAACGCCCGGTCTGTCCGCCGCTTGCGGCCCAACAGCTCAAGCCCGGCGACGATCGCCTGTCTGACGAGGGGGTGGGCGCGCAGGCCGCGCTGGACTACTTCTGGCAACGCTACGCCGACGGGATTTCCGCCAGCGCCGGCCCACGCTATTTCGGCTTTGTCACCGGCGGCGTCACGCCCGCCTCGCTGGCCGCCGACTGGCTGGTCAGCGCCATCGACCAAAACAGCCAGCTCAGCCATGACACCGTCGCCGCCGCCATTGAGCTGGCGGCGATTGAACAGTTGAAAAGCCTGCTCGGCCTGCCGGCGGATTTCAGCGGCACCCTGGTCAGCGGCGCGACGATGGCCAACTTCTGCGGGCTGGCGATTGGCCGCCAGTGGCTGGGGAACGGTGCGGCGTCAATGTCGCCCAGCAAGGCATGGCGGCGCTGGGCAAGGTGCAGGTGTTGGCCGCCAGCCCCCACTCCAGCAGCGAAAAAGCGCTCAGCATGCTGGGCATCGGCCGCGACGCGCTGCAGCTTATTGCCACCCTGCCGGATTCGGAAGCCATTGACCCGGATGTGCTGGAGCGCCATCTGGCCGCGCACCCGACGACGCCGACCCTGGTGCTGGCCAGCGCCGGCACGGTCAATACCGTGGCGTTCGACAATATCCCGCGGCTGCTGGCGCTGCGCGAGCGCTACGGTTCTGGCTGCATGTCGATGCGGCGTTCGGCGGCATCGCCGCCAGTTCCCCGGCCTACGCCCCGCTGCTGGAAGGCTGGCAGCAGGCGGACTCCATCACCGTCGATGCGCATAAGTGGTTAAATGTGCCCTATGACAGCGCCATCCAGTTTACCCGCCACCTGGCGTTGCAGATGCAGGTGTTTCAGAACCAGTCGGCCTATCTGGAAGCGCCGGACCTGCGTCCGGATAATTATCTGCATCTGACGCCGGAGAACTCGCGTCGCTTCCGCGCGCTGCCGCTGTGGATGTCGCTGGTCGCCTACGGCCGCAGCGGCGTGCGCGATATGGTCGAACGCAACGTCCAATTGGCAAAACGGCTCGGCGAGGGTCTGGCGGCCAGCCGGGGTTTCCAGCTGTTGGCGCCGGTCAATCTCAACGTGGTGTGCTTTGCCCTGACGGACGTGGTCGGCGACGCCGAGGCGGCGCGCGACGGCTTCCTGGAGCGTCTGAACCAACACGGCGCGATTCGCTGCACCGCCACCCGCTATCGCGGCCAGCCGGCAGTCCGCGCCGCGTTGGTGAACTGGATGACGGAAGAGAAAGATATCGCGCTGGCGCTGGAAGCGCTACGGACGTGCCGTTTTACAGCGGCGTGACCGCCCTGGGGCGCCGGCGTGCCAGGCGGCGAACGCCTGCAGCCGCTGAGTTTGCCGGCCGTCGTCGTCCATGTTGTCGGCGGCGAGCCAGCGGCTGAAGGCGGCGCGGCGCTGCGGCCATTCGCTGTCCAGCATGGACAGCCAGTCGGTATCGCGGTGCGCCCCTTGACCACCACCGCCTGACGGAAGGTGCCTTCAAAACTGAAGCCAAAACGCAGCGCCGCCGCACGCGACGGCGCGTTAAGCTGGTCGCATTTCCACTCGCAGCGGCGATAGCCGAGATCGTCGAAAACATGGCGCAACATCAGAAAGATGGCCTCACTGCCGCTCACCTGACGCTGCATCAGCGGCGACCAGTTGATCATACCCAGTTCCACGCTGCCATTGGCCTGGTCGATGCGCAAAAAAGCGCAGTTGCCGATCGCCCTGCCGCTGCTCTGGTCAAACACCGTCATGGTTTTTCTGCCGCCGGCCTGCCCCTGACTTTGCAGGTAATGCGTAAATTCATCCAACGTTTGCGGGTATTCATGGGAAAGGTACGTCCAGTCGCGGCCATCCTCAGCCAGTTGATAGGCGTGAAACAGCGCTGCGGCATCGCGCTGAATATCCAGCGGCTCCAGGCGACAAAAGCGCCCGCACAGCGTCTGCAGTCCCGGCTCTCCTGCAGGCTGCCACTCTGGCAGCGCATCGCCGATGCATTGACCAAACTGATTATTCCTCACCATCGACCTCTCCATAGAATGGGTTAACCCAAGCAAATTAAGCGGATCGCCTACCGGGCGCAAGTACCGGGCACAAAATGTCGCCAGCAATAGTTCAGAAAAACCAATGGGTGCTCACTCCCCTGTCACACATTCATCAACGAACCATCAACAAAATGCTAATTCTTTGTTCTACATTGTTTTACTGGACGAAAAATAGACTAGAAATATTAAAGAAATGTGACAACAGAAGACCTATGATGATACAAAATGAAAAGATTACCATTCTCAACAAAATGAGACGCCACTCTAACCCAGTGAATTATAGGATTTTTCTTCTACCATCGAGGTTAGGGAAGAAAAAATGCGTACAAAAAACAGACCAATAGCAATCAAAAAAACAACACATGAATTTTTTTTAAGAATTTTCCTAGCAATGTGAAATTTAAAATCGTGACATGATAAACAGACTCGATGAACAGGCGAGCGGTGCTTAGCCGTCTTAGGCTACAGGACGAATGTTGTGATCTGGCGGCGCTGACGATGCGTCATGCTAACTTAAGTCAAACTTATGAATTCATCGGTTTGCTAAGGTTAGTCAGAAAATATCATTGAGCCGCTTCGCGTTTATTGGTAGAACATTCTTAATTAGTGATATTTTGATTTTTTTGCCTTTTGGCTTTCAGGCTTTTTCTCATTATTACCGCGGTAAAACGGATTTAAGTGGGGTGCAATATGCCAACGATCATCATGGACTCATGCAGCTATACGCGATTGGGTCTAACGGATTACCTGACATCGAACGGTGTGAAAAAACGGCAAATAAACGCCGCGACAGACATTGATAATCTGCACGAAAAGTGCACGCGTTTGAAACCCAGTCTGGTATTTATTAACGAAGACTGCTTCATCCATGAAAGCAACGCCACGGAACGCATTAAACGGGTGATCTCACTGCATCCGGATACGCTGTTCTTCATCTTTATGGCCATCACCAACGTGCATTTTGACGACTACTTATATGTGCGTAAAAATGTCATCATCTCGTCGAAGTCCATCAAGCCGGAGACGATGAATCAGCTGCTGAGCCACTACCTGGAACGCAAGCCGACCACCCGCTCGGAGAAGACCACTCTGGACCAAACGCCGGTCACGCTAAGCCAAACCGAATCGAATATGTTACGTATGTGGATGTCCGGACAGGGCACCATCCAGATCTCCGACCAGATGCAAATTAAGGCAAAGACGGTCTCCTCCCATAAAGGGAATATCAAGCGCAAGATTAAAACGCATAATAAGCAGATCATCTATCACGTGGTGCGGTTAACCGATACGCTGACCAGCGGAATATTTGTTAACAGCCGTTGATGACGGGAATATCACCACAGCAATCGGCCATCGACCGGCTTGAATAACCACAAAATTGCGTATAACCACGTATTTTGTCATTAAACATGAAGCGCCTGACTGCGACATTTTTTGCCGCAGCGGGTTATTCATATTTATTCCCAGCATACGGGCATGACGTTATCATTACGCAGGGTGAAAATAACCGGCCGAATCCATTTATGAACGCGGCAACTGGTCAGCTCAGCTAATCTTTCTGCGCATTGTGCGGCTCGACAAAGGTGCCGTCGCGGCTGTCTATCTCATTGAAGAACCATACGCCGGCCGGGTAATCCTCCAGGGCCACCAGATACATCGTGCCCTCATTAAACACCTCCACCGCCAGAATGGTGCCCTCGCGCCGCGGACCGCCGTCGGTCTTCACCGTTACCGTATCGTTGACTTTCATCATTACCTCTCCTCGTTTGTTGCTCTCAGTGTATAACAGCGTACGCGATGCCGGACATCCGGCCGCCATTTTATCTGCCGCCGCGCTTTTTCGCATTCTTAACACTCTGCCAGCAGAATCTTACACCGCTGGCGGGTAGTCTGTATCACGGTATCTCCCCCCAGAGAGGTGCCTGCAAATGAAGAAGTAACAAGGAACTTTTGCCCGCCGGCAGTGGCGGGCTTTTTTTATCTTCAGGCGTAAAAAGACATTAAGTACATAAAGTAAATTAATAATAATCAGTATGTTATTTTCATCCTGCGTTTTCTTCAAATGAGTTCCCAGAATCACCTCATCAACGAACGCAACACCACGCCACGCAGAACAGCCAGGGCACGGAGCCATACGCCACGGAAACCGCTCTACACAGCCCCCGTCTGCACGATTTACTTTATAAAATTTTTGCAAAGGATCTTTTCCGTAATTGCCACCCTCAGCCCACGCCATGGTTGGGCTTCTGCGAAAGATAGGCCATTGCAACGTTTTTCAACGGTTTGCAAAAGCAGATCGACACGAAAAGCTTGGTAAAAATGTTAACTTTATAATATGAAATGACCTATTTTGTATTCCGTGAGGTTCTGCAGATGAGCTAACACCTTTCCGGCAATAAGCGAACAGTACCTTGATGTCAGGTGTGGCGAAGCTTGACGGGTGTTTTGGACAGCGCCGGAAGTTTTGCAAAAGTGCAACGGGATGGATCTTTGCGCCACGCATCACGAAGTGGAAACAACAAGAATTGATATACGCCGCCGCCACCGGTTATCCTTCGCTTAGATTGAATTAGGTTGATTTAACTTAAGGAAGACATATGGACGCAAGGCAAGTTGCGCAGGGGATCGCTGAAGGGATTGCATCTATACCAGTAACATTTGGGTATAGTGTCCGCCGTACATGGGAAGGTTCTGGCGCTGCTGGCAGTGACCTTAAAGCGCGGAACAGCAAAGAAACAGAGCGATTTATCGCCCTAATTCGTTCTGCAGTAAACAAAGAAGAGCCGATCAGAAAACTGGTGATGATTGTCATCACTGAGTTTTACACCAAGCTAAATGATAACGGCAAAAAAACGGTCAACGGAAAACTAAACCGCGTTGAGGGGAAGTTAGTTGGCCGCAGCCTAGCACAGTTTTACGTCGCCAATAAAATAGCATCAACCCTTATCCGCAAGGCCAGCTACGGGATGATTTACAAGCGGTTCATCTCATACAGCACCACGGTATCACTGAACATTGTCATGTTCCAAGGGATGATCGAGCAATCCGCTCTAGCATCACGTAGGATGCAAGTGAAATATCCGTGGCTCTATTACAAAGTGCGGGAATGAACCTTGATATGGCCTATTTTCTTGTCGAGGACTTCCTCGAACCATACCTAATTTACATAAGCAGCCCATCACAGCAGTTTTGCGCAGGTGTTGATAATGAACTCGATAAAATCCTTTCTCGCTAAATTCGTCAAATTCGTGGGACGTCAAACCGCTGATTTAGTCGAGTCGGTTGTCTTGGGCCTATTCTCTATAGCCGCGTTTGTTGCACTGTTCTGGTTTGATGAATGGTGGCAATCAATAGGCGCTGCAGTTGGGATCTTCCTCATGGGCTTTTTGGTCAGCCTGGCCATCGGATGGGTTCGGGGGAGCACAGGAGTGGTCTGTGAGAAAAAATGTCACTGTCGCGTTGGGCGTGATAGTAGCCGCCGGGATTGTACTGACTGCGGCCTTGCCATACGTGAAGATGGAGTTTGCCGGCAGCGCCCACTATACCGAACAAGATACGCGGGAGTATGAATATTACACCCCCGAACTACTGAAAAATATGCCAAGAATTTCAAATAATTATGAATTTAATTATAGCAACATCAGTGGTCCGCAGGCGTTGGTATTCGGCATACAGTTCAACGGCACAACGGATACCGGCAAAATTCGTGATTACCTGGTTTCTAAAGGTTATCAACCACAGCAACAGTGCCAGACTGAAGCTGAATGCTGGCGCTCGGCGCAAAGCAAAGATGTGGTATCTTTTTATCAGTCAACGGAATTAAATTTAGTGAGCGTCGAAATTTATCGCAGTGAGTATACCGAGTAACCGCGCTGAAACAGGGTTTGGTTCGCCTTCCGGAGTTTACGGGTTTGGACTGCAGGCGACCAATCGGTTATACCAGGCACTAACAGTGAGGTGCTCATCATCCGACAGAAATTTTTTCGCCAGACACAAAAAAACCCGCCTTGGCGGGTTTTTAGTTAATCAGCGAAGAGCCGATTAGATAGCGGTAACGTTAGCCGCAGATGGACCTTTAGCGCCGTTCTCGATAGAGAACTGAACGTCCTGGCCTTCAGCCAGAGTTTTGAAGCCGTTACCCTGGATTGCAGAGAAGTGTACGAACACGTCTTTGCTGCCGTCTGCAGGAGTGATGAAACCAAAACCTTTAGACTCGTTGAACCACTTCACTTGACCTTTGATCATGTTGGACATGTCGATTTCCTTTAATAAAATATGTTAGCCGCCATCGGCAGCGTTAAATAGCCGGTTATCAGTTACTTATGGAGGCACCGGAAAGGAAATTCGTCAAAGAAGGCTATCAGGGATAACGCTCTAGATTTGAACTACTTTACTCCAAAATGTCGTGCATAAATAGGTCTGTACCAACAGGCCGACTGCATTAACGCACGATGGGTGTTTAATAGCAACTCTTTTCGTCATCGGCGGCGTTAAAGTCCGTCATTCGTTCAGTTTTTACGCCCTGTGCGCGTTTTTAGCGCACAAGGCGTTGTTTTCAGCCATCTCTTTGCCACAACGGCTTTCGGAGTTATCCCTATATCGTCTTGCTGCGCCAGGCCATAAAATAGTGCCAAGTTCACCACTCCTCCTGGTGATGAACACTACAAGCTGTGTTGTAAATTTTTATGCGCCTCCCTATAGGCGCTTTTTTTATGCCTGCATTGCGGCGTCGCGCTTCAGGAATCTTCTCATTGCTGCTCAGTGTGATTTCCGTCACAACTATGCCCCTTCCAGGGCACTTTATCGAGGTCACGTTATGGCGACTGAATACTTATTAATTTGGCCGGTTTGGCTGGTATCGCAGGTTTTGCGATGTATAAACACTTCAAAGGCGTCAGAAAAAGCAGTTTGGTGCGCCCAAACGACCGCTAAACCCTTCCCTTGCCGGGGAATCGCCCCGGCTTGCCTCCCGCCAGCAAGTAACATTAACGTCACACTAGCGTCACAATAAAGCCATATGATAATCGACGCCCTATCCTTATCGGTTATTCCAGGGATCGTCTATGGCTACTATAAAAGCAGTTAACCATCAGCAGGCGGAAACGCTTATCCGTTCCGGCACGGCGAAAAAGATTGAGCTGGCGTACGATATCGGCAGCGATGATTTCTTTCAGCTCGCTACGTTATGGTGCGATCGCGGCGCCAAAATCACCAAGGGAAAAGAACACTTCGTTGTTTCATTGAAAGGATTTCGCATTCCTCCTAATGATTAATCCTACGCCGCTTCCGGCGGCGCTTTACGCCTTCCTGAGCGTCAACCGCCCTTTCTTCTACATCCGCCGTTCCGGCTTGCTGTAACATTCTCCGTATACTGTCCCGCAACGCTTATTTATCTACACTGAGATGTAGCATCGCCTCATTGCATAAGGAGAACCGCATGACCGCCACACGCCTGCCCGAACAGATGCGCGTTATTGAGATTGCCGCCGCCGGCGGCCCGGAAATGCTGCAGCCGGCCATGCGCCCGCTGCCAGAGCCGGCAGCGGGAGAAATTCTGGTCAGGGTCGCCGCCGCCGGGGTCAATCGTCCGGACGTGCTGCAGCGGCGCGGACACTATGCGCCGCCGCCGGGCGCATCCGATATCCCGGGGCTGGAGATCGCCGGGAGGTGGTCGCCGTCGGCGAAGGCGTCCAGCACTATCGCATCGGCGACAGCGTCTGCGCCCTGATCGCCGGCGGCGGCTACGCCGAATACTGCCGGGTGCATGAAAGCAACGCGCTGCCGGTTCCCGCGGGCTTAAGCATGACGGAGGCCGCCGCCATTCCGGAGACCTTCTTCACCGTCTGGGTGAACGTCTTCCAGCGCGGCCATCTGCAGGCCGGCGAAACCGTGCTGATCCACGGCGGCACCTCCGGGATCGGTACGGTCGCCACCCTGTTGGCCAAGGCATTTTGCGCCCATGTGATCACCACCGTCGGCTCGGAAGAAAAACGCGCCGCCAGCCTGGCGCTCGGCGCCGACGTGGCCATCAACTACCGCACGGAAGACTTTGTCGAACAGACGATGAAAGCCACTAACGGCAAGGGCGCCAACGTGATTGTCGATCTGATCGCCGGGAATACGTGGCGAAAAACTATCAGGCGGCGGCGATGGACGGGCGCATTGTGCAAATCGGCACCCAGAACGGCGTGGTGAAGGAGCTGAACCTGATGCCGCTGCTGCTGAAACGACTGACCCATACCGGCTCCACCCTACGCGCGCGCAGCGTGCAGGATAAAGCGCAAATCGCCGCCGATCTGCGGCAAAAAGTCTGGCCGCTGCTGGAACGCGGCGCGGTCAAACCGCACATCTTTCAGACCTTCCCGCTGGAGCAGGCGGCGGACGCGCACCGGCTGATGGAGTCCAGCGCGCATATCGGCAAGATTATGCTGACCCTGTAAACGCTGACCCCGCCGGGCGGCGGGGTCAACGGCTCAGGCGCCGGGGCGTGAACGTCCGCCGGCGTGGCGTCGGTGCTGGCCAGTTTCTCCTCGGCCAGCGCCTCATCCTCGCTCTCCCGCTGCAGGCTCTCCTGCTGCGCGCCTTTCTTCGGCGAGTACACCAGCTCGGCCATGATCGGGAAGTGGTCAGAGCCGATGCCGGGTAAACGACGCAGGCTGCCCAGCACAAAATCATCGCTGTGGAACACGTGATCCAGCGGCCAGCGTAAGAACGGATAGCCGGCATGGAAGGTGCTGTACATGCCGCGGCCGCGACGCGGATCGAGCAGCCCGCTGATTTTCAGGAACAGGCGCGTGGTGGTAGACCAGGCGACATCGTTCAGATCGCCGGTGACAATGACCGGCGTTTGCGCATCCACCACGCTTTTCCCTACCAGCACCAGCTCCGCATCGCGATCTTCCGATTCATCATTCTCCGTCGGGCTGGCGGCATCGGGTGCACGCAGTGCAGACGCACCTGCGGCCCGTCCGCCAGCTGCACCAGCATATGCATCGACGGGATCTCCTTATCCACCAGGTACTGAATCTCCGCGTCACCAAGCGGCAGACGCGAATAAACGTGCATGCCGTACAGGTTGTCCTGCGGACATTTCAGCGTGTAGGGTAATCCTGCTCCAGCGGCGTCAGCTGCTGTTCCCACCAGCCGTCGGTTTCCACCGCCACCAGCACGTCCGGTCGCTCCGCCGCCACCAGCGCCAGCAGCTTTTCCGCATGGCGGTTCGGCGTCAACACATTGGCCACCAGAATGCGCAGCCGCGGCTTTTTATCATAGCCGGTAAAATCCAGCACCTGCGGCTTGCTCAGCGCCGTATAGGGATAAATCCAGCGCGCCTGATAAATCACACAGGCCAGGTTGACCGCCGCCAGCCCCCAGACCCATGGCGATGACCAGGGCAACAGCGCTACATTCAGTACCAGCGTCAATAACGCCAGCGCCAGTATCTGCAGGCGGGGAAAATCCCATACGCGGATCCACCAGGCCGGATGCGTTGAAATCGGCGCAATTGTCACCAACGCCAATAAACACGTCAGTATTGAGATAATCCCTGTCACACAACGTTCCTCTTGTTGGTTAATCACGGCGGAGTTACGCGCCGGCCGGCCGCGCACATCCGCGCGGCAGCCAAAGGTTGCCACAAACAGCGCGGTGTCCGCCAGCGGCGATCACAGGAATATTTTGGAGATCAAGCAAGGAGGTTCTTAAATCCGCCTGCGGCGCAGGCGTGGCAGGTCCGATGTAAACATGCCCCGGCGCACCGGGGCATCAAGATTTAGCTGAACAGCTTACCTACGTAGCTGGCCAGTTCGTCCTGTTTGACTTCACCGTTTGGCGAGGCTTTATCCGCCAGCGTCGGCAGCAGCTGCGCGACGGTTTCAGACGCCTGGTTAGCGTCAACGCCCAGCTTGGCGGCCAGCTGCGCAATGGCATCGCTGCCCAGCGCCTGCTGCACGTGATCGCCGCTGATGGCCTGGTTTTCACCGTTGCCCAACCAGGAGCCGACGATATCACCCAGCTGTCCCTGCTGCAGCTTGTTCAGGATTGCCTGCAAGCCGCCCTGCTGTTCAACCCATTGCAGAATAGCCGCGATATCAATCCCGCCTTTACCGCCGTTACCCAGTGCATTACCCAGCACGTTGCCTAAAACATTGCCTAATGCGCCATCTAACAAGCCCATACTCTTCCCCTTCTCGGATCGCCGCCCATCGGCCGGGCGATCGTCACCTGTAATTAAACGAAAAAGGGCCGCCGCGGCGACCCTCATTATTGATCAGCACCGGATTAGCTTCTGATCTTTCTGTAGACAAAAAGCACCACCAGAGCACCGATTACGGCAACCACAAAGCTGCCCAAGTTAAAGCCATCGACGCGACCCATACCGAAGAAGGTACTGATCCAGCCGCCGACAACCGCACCGATAATACCCAAAATGATGGTCATGATAAAGCCGCCACCATCTTTACCCGGCATGATCCATTTAGCCAGAATACCGGCGATTAAACCAAAAATGATCCAGGAAATGATGCCCATTTGTACTCTCCCTATTTACTTTTTGCCCAAGAGGAAACCGACTACCAGGCCAATAACGGCACCGGCGCCAACCCCTGCCCACGGGTTGTCTTTAACATAACGACAAGAACGATCGGCAGCTTCTTTCACACAGGCGCGCACTTCACATGCACACGCCCTGGCGCTGCCGCCGGCCGATTCTACACCATCTTTGCTATCATTTTTAACAAACATTTCAATTCCTTAGCATAACATAATCTGGAAAGCCTGCATTACAGCCCGTGTAAGCGCGTCTTTCCGCCTTATGTTTCACCTGCTTCGTCGCCCATCGGCAACGCCAGGGTGCCGAACGCCACGGCGCATGGCACCTTATTACTATAGTCAAAAATCAGCGCGTTACCTATTTCACGTCGTCTGAATCATCAGACAGCTTTCGCTCCCGCCGGACAGCAGGCGCGAAATGGCATTAAAGGGAAAAAGTCGATCGGTTGTTTCAAATTATATTATTATCATTCACCAAATCTATCTTTGAGAAAAAAACGTAACAGCAGGAAGTTGAAAGCAAATGTTATTAAGCCCAACTTTTGAGCGCTCTTTTTTGCGCCCTCGATACTGGCTGCTTTGGATCGGTCTCGGCCTACTTTATTTATTGGTTCTTCTCCCCTATCCGCTTATTTATCGCCTCGGCCATCTGCTCGGCAGAATCGCCAAGCGCTTTATGCCGCGCCGGGTCAATATCGCCCGCCGAAATCTGGAGCTCTGCTTCCCCGAAATGCCCGCGGCAGAGCGTGAAGCCCTGGTGACCCGCAATTTTGAGTCGGTCGGCATGGGCCTGTTTGAGGTCGGCATGGCCTGGTTCTGGCCAGACTGGCGGATTTCCCGCTGGTTTACCGTCAGCGGCATGGAAAATATGCAGCAAGCACGTGAAGGCGGCCGCGGCGTGCTGCTGATCGGCATGCATTTTCTGACGCTGGAGCTGGGGGCGCGCATCTTCGGCATGCAGAACCCGGGCATCGGCGTTCACCGTCCGCACAACAACAAGCTGATGGAATATGTACAGACCTGGGGCCGCCTGCGCTCCAACAAGTACATGATTGACCGCAAGGACGTCAAAGGCATGATCCGCTGCCTGAAACAGGGCGAAATCATCTGGTATGCGCCGGACCATGACTACGGCCGGCAGAGCAGCGTATTTGTACCGTTCTTCGCGGTGCCGGACGCCGCCACCACCACCGGCACCTATATGCTGGCGCGCATGGGCCGGCCGGCCATCGTTCCTTTCGTGCCGCGCCGTCTGCCGCATGCCAAAGGCTACGAGCTGATTATTCAGCCGCCGCTGGACGATTTCCCGCTGGATGACGACACCAAGGCGGCCGCCTATATGAATCAGGTGGTTGAGGATCAGGTGTTGCTCGCCCCCGACCAATATATGTGGCTGCACCGCCGCTTCAAGACGCGCCCCGCAGGCGAAGCGTCTCTCTACTAGCTCAGTCGGCTGACTGCGCCGTTTCGCAAAATGGCGCAATCAGCCGGCCGAACCAGTCGGCAAAGGCGCTGAAGCGCGCCGTACGCTGCCGCCGGTGCGGATACAGCAGCGCAAGATTCATCGCCGGCGCGCGCGCCTGCGGCAGCACCTCCACCAACTGCCCGTCGTCCAGATAATGCTGCACGTCAAAACGCGGGATTTGAATCAGCCCCATTCCCGCCAGACAGCAACCGATATAGTTTTCCGCATTATTCACCGTCACCCGGCTGGGCAGCGCCTTTTCCACCGGCTCTCCCTGCTGCCGCCACTGCCAGACGTTGGCCGTCATCAGGCTCGGCTGGGCATAACCCACCACCCAGTGCGCCGTCAGCTGTTCGGTACGCAGCGGTACGCCCTGCCGCTGCAGATACGCCGGGCTGGCGCAGTTGATCATGCCCAACCGCCCCAGACTCTGGCTGACCAGGCTGCTGTCATGCAGCTCCCCCACCCGCACCACGCAGTCCACGCCCTCCTGCACCAGATCGATATGGCGGTCGCTGGCGCTGAGAAACAGTTGAATATCGGGATAACGGGTAAAGAACTCCGGCAGCGCCGGCACAATAATCCGCCGCGCAATGCGGCTGGGCACGTCCACCGTCAGCCGGCCGCCGATCGACGCATCCGGCGGTAAAAACAGCCGATCCAACGCCGCCATCTCATCGAGCAGGACGCGCGCGCGCTCCAGCAGGCGCTCGCCGTCGCTGGTCAGCTGCACCCGCCGCGTTGTGCGGTGGAACAGACGGGCGCCCATCTCGCTTTCCAACTGCTGAACCGCCGATGACACCGTGGTTTTCGGCATCAGCATTATTTCCGAGGCGCGCACAAAACTGCCCACCTCGGCGACCTGGATAAAGACCCGCAGTCTCCCTATTTTATCCACCCGGCGCCTCATGCTGCGGCCGCGGCGTTGCGCCGCAGCCA
This sequence comes from Serratia rubidaea, assembly GCA_901472405.1. Lineage (GTDB taxonomy): Bacteria > Pseudomonadota > Gammaproteobacteria > Enterobacterales > Enterobacteriaceae > Serratia_B > Serratia_B rubidaea. The sequence continues at coordinate 3,101,327 of LR590463.1, forward strand.
GTTTTATTGTCAATTACCGGGTAGTATAGCCGCCGTTGGCAAACAGCGTCTGCCCGGTGATCCACCAGCCGTCGGTCACTAGGAATTTGACGATCGGCGCAATATCTTCAATATCGGTCAGCCCGGTCTTGGAGAACGCGCTCAGGGCCGCCGCGCTGCGGTGATAGGCCACCGCCTCTTCGCTTTCCTGCCCGTAGAAGAACGGCGTATCCATCGGCCCCGGCCCGATGGCATTGACGCTGATCCCCCGCTCGCCAAACTCCTTCGACGCGGCGCGGGTAAAGTGCTCTACCGCCGCCTTACTGCCGGGATAGACCGCATAAAACGGCGTATAGGCCGCCAGCAGCGAGGTGACGATGGTGACAATCCGGCCGTTATCCGCCAGATGTTTCCCCGCCTGCTGGATAAAGAAGAACGCCGCTTTCGCGTTCACGTCAAAGCTGGTGTCGTAATCGGCTTCCGTCACCTCGGCGATCGGCTTTTTAATCACCAGGCCGGCGGTGTTGATGGCAATATCCACCTTGCCGAAGGCGTTAACCGCCTCTTCAAACAGCCGCGCGACGTTGGCCGGCCGGGTCAGGTCGCCCTGAACGGCGATGGCCTGCGCCCCCGCGGCCTTGACCGCCGCCAGCGTCTCTTCCGCCGCCGGGCGGCTGCTGTCGCTGTTATAGTGCACCACCACCGCGGCCGCGCCGTTTTGCGCCAGATCGCGCGCCACCAGCCCGCCCAGATTCTTCGCCCCGCCGGCGATCAGCACCACTTTGCCATCAAGAGATTGACTTCCCATAACCTTAAGCTCCTTTAGTGAAGGTGCTGTTGAGTATAGAAAGGCTTGCCGCACAGATAATCGGCGAAAACCGGGATGCACTGTCCCGCTTTTTCGGTTAATCATGCCGTATGCGCAGAGCGTGATCCCCCGCGCGGTCTTCCTGCCGCCAGGCGCTACACTGATAAATCACGCCTGGCAACAGTTGCCCGGCGAAACCATTTTCAGCGCCTCAGGCGGTGGGAGCTGGAGCTAATCCGAGGGTCATACCATGCAGATTCAACCCTATCTGTTCTTTAACGGTAACTGCGAACAGGCGATTAATTTTTACGTCGAGCACCTGGGCGCCAGGCTGGAAATGTTGATGCGCTATAAGGATCTGCCCGCCGACGCCAAACAGGACGACATGCCGGAGGTCAACCCGGAAGCGGTGATGCACGCGCATCTGCTGATCGACGACGGCGTGCTGATGGCCTCCGACGGCTGCCCGCAGGAAGGCGGCGACAACGGCGCCCACCGGGGCTACTCGCTGTCGCTGAACCCCAGCAGCGTGGAGCAAGGTAAAGACATTTTTGATAAACTGGCGCAGGGCGGCACGGTCACCACGCCTTTCCAACCCACCTTCTGGGCCAAAGGCTTCGGTATGCTGACCGACCAGTTCGGCGTCAACTGGATGATCAACGTCGAATAGCCCGGCGGGCGTCAGCGCGCGTGATGCCAGCTGTAGGCCGCCATGGCGAACAGCACAAACAGCAGCGTCAACAGCAGCAGCGCCAGCCGCCAATAGGGCGATCGCCAACGCCGTACGGCGATCGCCATCATCACGGCCAGCGCCGCCAGCGTCAGCGGATAATAGGCCGTCAACGTCAACAGCGTAATGATCATGTAGTCCGACACCTTGTCTCCCTGCCTGTATTAATCAGTTAACTTGTACTAAATTTATCACTCCGCCCCCGCCTGGCCGGGCGGGTGTCAACGCAGCATCAGCCAATGCCTTACTCGTATTAATCACTACCCGATAATCAGGATGATATGACGCAACCGCCTCCAGAGTCAGCAAAATCCGGCACCTCGCCGTTACTGTTTCAGGCCGCCGTGTTCGTGGTTATCGTCGTCGTTACGCTGCTCGTGTTTAACATCTGGCAAGGCTGGCACGCCCGCAAGCTCGACCTGCAAAGCGCCGATAACGGCGCCTCCAATCTGGCGCGCTCGCTGGCGCAGCATGCCTACGACACCTTTAAACAGGTGGATAACAGCCTGTTGGAGCTGAAAGAGCGCGCCGAGCACGACGGCCTCGGCCCCGCGCAGCAGCGACGCCTGCAAAAGGTGATGCACGATCAGGTGAATAACTCACCGCAGCTGCACGGCAGCTTTATCTTCGACGCGCAGGGGCGCTGGGTGGTCACATCCTTCGGCCGGACCGGCGCTCACGCCAACAACGGCGACCGCGCCTATTTCCAATATCATCAGCGCCACAACGATAATAACTTCTATATCGGTAAAGTGATCCGCAGCCGCTCGACCGACGATCTGGTGATCCCCATCTCGCGCCGGCTGAATAACCCGGACGGCAGCTTCGCCGGCGTGGTGCTGGCGACGCTGTATGTCGACTATTTCCGCGACTTTTACGATGACTTCGCCCTTGAGGATCAGGATGCGCTCAGCCTGCTGCTGGCGGACGGTACCATTTTATACCGTCGCCCGTACGCGCCGGAAAGCATCGGCAAAAACGTGTCCCTCGGCGTGCTGTTCCGGCAGATTCTGCCTTATTCAACGTTCGGCAACGCCACGCTGGTGTCGAAGTTTGACGGCGTGGAGCGTATTTACGGCTACTCTCGCGTACCGCATTACCCGCTGGTGATCGCCGCCGGGCTGTCGAAGCACGACGTACTGAGCAGCTGGCGTAAAGACACCGGGCTGTTCGCCCTCGGCGGCAGCATACTGCTGGCGATCCTGCTGGCGCTGGGCATCACGCTGATCAGGCAAATCAACCACAGCCTGCAGACAGAGGCGGAGCTGGTGCGCACCCGCGATCAGCTGACGCAGATGAATCAGACGCTGGAAGAGCTGGCGCTGCTGGACGGCCTGACCGGGCTGGCCAACCGCCGCCGCTTCGATATGGCGCTGGCCAACCACAGCAACCACGCCGCCCGCTATGCGCGCAATCTGGCGCTGCTGATCCTGGATATCGACTACTTCAAACAGTACAACGATATCTACGGCCACGTCGCCGGCGACCGCTGCCTGCAGCAGATCGGCCAGTTGCTGCAGGCGATGCCCAACCGCGTCGGCGATCTGGTGGCGCGCTACGGCGGCGAAGAGCTGACCATCATCCTGCCGGATACCGATCTGGCGGGCGCGATGGGTTGCGCTGAACGGGTGCTGGCGCACGTGCGCCAGATGCAGATCCCCCACGAAGGCAGCCCGCTGGGCCAGATTACCGTCAGCATCGGCGTTGCCGTTCAGACGCCCGGCAACGCCGCCGACAGCACGCCGGTCGCACTGATAAAACAGGCGGATGCGGCGCTCTATCAGGCCAAGAAAAACGGCAAGAACCAGGTTTGTCACGCCTGACGGCGGCGCCAATAACAGCGGGGCCGCAGCGGCCCCGCAGGAAAGAGAAGCGGTTTATTGCGCCTCGGATGACGGGAAATCTCCCTGCTGGCGCGCCACCAGCGTTAAAATGCTGTACAGCGCCACCGCCTGCTGATGCTGGTTCAGCACCTGCACATCCCACACCACCACGCCGTGCGGCCGATCTTCCGCGCTTTTCTGCGGCTTGCGGATTTTCTTCTTACAGGTCAGCCGTACCTGAATGGTATCGCCGATCTTCACCGGTTCGATAAAGCGCAGGTTTTCCATGCCGTAGTTGGCGATCACCGGCCCGACGCCGGGTCGACAAACAGCCCCGCCGCCGCCGACACCACAAAGTAGCCGTGGGCCACGCGCTCGCCGAACAGCGACTCCGCCGCGCCGAGCTTATCCATATGGGCGTAGAAATGGTCGCCGCTCAGGCAGGCGAAGTTGACGATATCCGCCTCGGTCACCGTACGCCGCGCGGTGAGCAGACTTTCGCCGATCGGCAGCTGTTCAAAATACTTGCGGAACGGATGAACCGGTGATTCCAGCGCCTCGGCGCCGCGCACCCACTCTTTGCCGATCGCCGCCAGCATGCTCGGGCTGCCCTGCAGCGCGGTGCGCTGCATATAGTGCTTCACCGCCCGCAGGCCGCCCAGTTCTTCGCCGCCGCCGGCGCGTCCCGGCCCGCCGTGCATCAGCATCGGCAGCGGCGAACCGTGGCCGGTCGACTCCGCCGCCGCCGCGCTGTCCAGCACCAGCATCCGCCCGTGGGCGCAGGCGGCGGCGCGGATAAAGCGCGTCGCCACCGCCGCATCGGCGGTGACCAGCGAACCGGCCAGGCTGCCCTGCCCCAGCAGCGCCAGCTCAATCGCTTGCTCGCCGCTGTCGTACGGCATCAGGGTAGCGACCGGGCCAAAGGCTTCAATATCGTGCACCGCGGTATTGCGCAGCGGATCGGCGCAGTACAGCAGGGTCGGCGGGTAAAACGCGCCCTGGTGCCCATCATCCCCCTGCACGCTGAAGGACTGCAGGCTGGCGCCGCACAGCGGTTCACAGCCGTTGTGCAGCAGTTGCTCAACCTTCTTCTGCACGTCGTCCCGCTGTTCCAGGCTGACCAGCGCCCCCATCCTGACCTGCTCCAGCCGCGGATCGCCGACCTTCACCGCCGCCAGGCGCTGCAGCAGCGCCTGCTTCACCGCCTCAACCTGCGCCGCCGGCACCATCACCCGACGAATGGCGGTGCATTTCTGCCCCGCCTTGCTGGTCATCTCACGGCACACCTCTTTAATAAACAGGGCAAACTCCGGCATCTCCGGCGTAACGTCCTCCCCCAGCACGCAGCAGTTCAGCGAGTCGGCCTCCATAGTGAACGGGATCGACTTTGCCAGCAGCTGCGGATGGGCGCGCAGCTGCCGGCCGGTCTGCGCCGAACCGGTAAAGGTCACCGCATCCTGATAGTCCAGATGGTCAAACAGATCGCCGACGCCGCCGCAAATCAGCTGCAGCGCCCCGTCCGGCACCAGCCCGCTGTCGATAATCAGCTTCACCATCGCCTGCGTCAGCTGGGCGCTGGCGGTGGCGGGCTTGACGATCGCCGGCATGCCCGCCAGCCAGGTCGGCGCCAGCTTTTCCAGCATCCCCCAGCAGGGGAAGTTGAAGGCGTTAATATGCAGCGCCACGCCGGGGCGCGAGGTCAGCACGTGGCGCGCCACAAACTGGCCCTGCTTCGACAGCGGGATCGGCTCGTCTTCCGGCCACAGGGTGTCGTCCGGCAGTTCACGACCGGCCAGGCCGGCATAGGAGAACAGCGTGGCGATGCCGCCTTCAATATCCACCCAGCCGTCGTTGCGCGTCGCGCCGGTCTGGTACGAGATCTCATACAGCGTCTCTTTGTGCGCCAGCAGGTATTTCGCCACCGCCTTCATCATCTGCGCGCGCTGCTGGAACGTCATCGCCGCCAGCGCGCGGCCGCCCTGCTCCCGCGCATAGCGCAGGCTATCGGCCAGCGGCAGCCCCTCAGAGCACACCTGATACAACGGCTCGCCGGTGAGTGCGTGACGGATCTCGCGAGCCTGCCCCTGGCCGTATAGCCAACGCCCCGACAGGTAACTGTTCAACTGCTGCATGCGGCTTCTCCTGAATTCATAAAGTGACATCACAAAGCGTAATTACGTATCACATATTTTCCAGTCAGCGCCAAGGTAAAATTTAACAAAAAGCAAACAACGTCGCTGTAAAGCTGACCGTACGCCCGCCGCAATAGAAAATATCGCCAAACAAATCAATTTTAAATCAATAAATTAAATCAACCCATTGTGAAGAGCGTCGCAAAACCCTGACAACCGTGTTTGATCTTTAGGTTATCAGCTTGTAGCTTTATGGTTATTAAAGTGATTCACATTTTTATTATTCACTTTAAAAATACGAATCATCAATGAGGTAATCATGACCACTGACGCTCAACATCAGCAGCACTTCGACGCCAAGCTGGCCGCCGATACCACCATCGAAGCCAAAGACTGGATGCCGGACGCCTACCGGCAGAACCTGATCCGCCAGATCGGCCAGCACGCGCATTCGGAAGTGATCGGCATGCTGCCGGAGGCCAACTGGCTGACCCGCGCCCCAACCCTGCGCCGCAAAGCGGTGCTGCTGGCCAAGGTGCAGGACGAGGCCGGCCACGGCCTCTATCTGTACAGCGCCGCCGAAACGCTGGGCTGCTCGCGGCAGGACATCTACCAGAAGATGCTCGACGGTAAGATGAAGTACTCCTCCATCTTTAACTACCCGACGCTGAACTGGGCTGACGTCGGCGTGATCGGCTGGCTGGTGGACGGCGCCGCCATCGTCAACCAGGTGGCGCTGTGCCGCGCCTCTTACGGCCCCTATGCCCGCTCGATGGTGAAAATCTGTAAAGAGGAGAGTTTCCACCAGCGCCAGGGCTATGAGGCGGTGATGGCGCTGGCGCACGGCAGCGAACAGCAAAAGGCCATGCTGCAGGACGCCATCAACCGCTTCTGGTGGCCGGTGCTGATGATGTTCGGCCCCAGCGACAACGACTCGCCGCACAGCGCGCAGAGCATGGCGTGGAAAATCAAACGCCACAGCAACGACGAACTGCGGCAGAAGTTTGTCGACAACACCGTCCCGCAGCTCGAAGCGCTGGGCATGACCGCCCCCGATGCGGATCTGGCCTGGGATGAGGCCAGCGGCCACTACCGCTTCGGCGAGATCGACTGGAGCGAGCTGTACCAGGTGATCAAAGGCCAGGGCCAGTGCAATCACGAACGTCTGCAGGCCAAACGCCAGGCCTGGGAAAACGGCGCCTGGGTGCGCGAAGGCGCCATGGCGCACGCCGAAAAAAACCGCACGCGGGCAGCTTAACAGGAGGATTTACCCATGACTCACGCCGAATGGCCGCTGTATGAAGTATTTATCCGCAGCAAACAGGGACTGGCGCATCGCCACGTCGGCAGCCTGCACGCCGCCGATGACCGGATGGCGCTGGAAAACGCCCGCGACGCCTACACCCGACGCAACGAAGGCTGTTCCATCTGGGTGGTGCAGTCCTGCCACCTGATCGCCTCGCAGGCCGAAGATCGCGAGGCCTTTTTCGACCCGTCGGAGGACAAGATCTACCGCCACCCGACGTTCTACACCATTCCCGACGGCATCAAGAACATGTGAGGCGGCCATGACGCAACGCGATCCCCGTATTACCTATCTTTTGCGTCAGGGCGATACGCCGCTGATTCTGGCGCAGCGCCTGTGCGCCTGGTGCGGCCACGCGCCGGAGCTGGAGATCGACCTGGCGCTGGCGAATATCGGCCTCGACCTGCTCGGCCAGGCGCGCAATATCCTCGGCTACGCCGCCACGCTGATCGGCCCGGAATGCAGCGAGGACCGGCTGGCGTTCGGCCGCGACGAGCGCGAATTCCATAACCTGCTGCTGGCCGAACAGCCGAACGGCGGCTTCAACGATACGCTGGTGCGCCAGTTCCTGCTGGACGCCTACCACCTGCTGCTGCAGCGCGAACTCAGCGCCAGCCGCGATCCGCAGCTGGCGGCTATCGCCGCCAAATCGCTGAAAGAAGCGGAATATCACCTGCGCTTCAGCCAGGGCTGGATGATCCGCCTCGGCGACGGCAGCGAAACCAGCCATCAGAAAATTCAGCAGTCGCTGGATGCGCTGTGGCGCTTTACCGCCGAGCTGTTCCACGCCGACGACACCGAGCTGGAGCTGGCCGACCAGGGCATCGCCGTCGATCCGCGCCGGCTGCAGGCGCCGTGGCAGGAGCTGGTCAGCGACACCCTGCGTCAGGCCACGCTGACGCTGCCGGAGCAGCCGGCGTACCGCCTCGGCGGCAAACAGGGCCAACACAGCGAACACCTCGGCTTTATCCTCGCCGAGATGCAGTTCCTGCAGCGCGCCTACCCCAACTGCAACTGGTAGCGAGGTGGCTGATGATCCTTCCCCACTTGGAGCCCGCCGAGATCCCGCAGATCTGGCACTGCCTGCAGCAGATCAGCGATCCGGAGCTGCCGGTGCTGTCGATTACCGATCTGGGCATGGTGCGCAAGGTGGAGCGCGACGGTGACGGCTGGCGCATTATTTTTACGCCCACCTATTCCGGCTGTCCCGCTACCGAATTTTTGCAGGACGCCATCATCCGCCAGCTGGCCGCCGCCGGTTTCAGCCCGGTGACGGTCGCTATCCGGCTCGATCCCGCCTGGACCACCGACTGGATGAACGCCGACGCGCGCGCCAGGCTGCGCGCCTACGGCGTCGCGCCGCCGCAGGGCCACACCTGCGACAGACCGGACAGCCACGGCCTGGTGCAGTGCCCGCGCTGCGGCAGTGAAGATACCGAGAAAATCAGCGAGTTCGGCTCCACCGCCTGCAAAGCGCTCTACCGCTGCTGCGCCTGCCGTGAGCCGTTCGATTATTTCAAATGCATCTAGGAGCGCAGAACATCATGACGGTTTTTCATCGCCTGAATGTCGCCGCTATTGAACGCGAAACGCCGGACGCCGTCGCCATTACCCTGCGCGTGCCCGACGAGCTGAAAAGCGCCTATCGCTATACCCCGGCCAGCACCTGACGCTGAAGGCCAGCCTCGATGGCGAAGAGCTGCGCCGCTGCTACTCCATCTGCAGCGCGCCGCAGGACGGGCTGCTGCAAATCGGCGTGAAGGCCATCCATCAGGGGCGCTTCTCGTCCTTTGTCAATCAACGGCTCCGGGTCGGCGACGCGCTGGAGGTGATGGTGCCGCAGGGGCGCTTCGGCTACCAGCCGCAGGCGCAGCGCCACGGCAACTATCTGGCCATCGCCGCCGGCTCCGGCATTACGCCGATGCTGTCCATCATCAAGGCCACCCTGCTGCTGGAGCCGGACAGCCAGTTCACGCTGATCTACGGCAACCGCAGCAGCCGCTCAGTGATGTTTAAAGAGGCGCTGTCCGATCTGAAAAACCGCTACCCGCAGCGCTTCCAGCCGCTGTACCTGTTCAGCCAGGAGAGCCTGGACAGCCCGCTGCTCAGCGGCCGCATCGACCAAGAACGCCTGCAGGCCATCGGCGCGACGCTGCTGGACTTCAGCGACTATCAGCACGCCTTTATCTGCGGCCCGGAAGCGATGATGGACGACGCCCAGCGCGTGCTGGAACAGGCCGGCATGCCGGCCGAGCGCATCCACAGCGAACGCTTCAACACCAGCGGCGTCAGCGTCAGACCGGCCGATGCCGCCGGGCGCAACGCCACCCGGGTGGCGATTCAGCTCGACGGCCGCCGCCAGGAGATCGACGTGACGGCGCAGGACGACAGCATTCTCGACGCCGCGCTGCGCCAGGGGGCGGATTTGCCCTACGCCTGTAAAGGCGGGGTCTGCGCCACCTGTAAATGCAAGCTGATCGCCGGCGAGGTCGAGATGGGCGTCAATTACAGCCTCGAGCCGGATCAGCTGGCCGCCGGTTACATCCTCAGCTGTCAGTCGTGGCCGAAAGGCGACGGCGTGACGCTGGACTTCGACGTGTAGGAGCCGCCGATGACAACCCCCTGGATATTGCATCAGCAGCAGGGCCGCGTGCTCACCCTGACGCTGCACCGCCCGCAGGCGCGTAACGCGCTCAGCACCCCCAGCCTGCAACAGCTGGTCGAACGGCTGGAGCAGGCCGAGGCCGACGACGACACCGGCGCGGTGGTGATCGCCGGCGGCGCGCGCTTTTTTGCCGCCGGCGCCGACCTGCACGAACTGCAGCAGCAGGATCTGCCCGCCACCCTGCGCGATCCGCGTCCACTGCTGTGGCAGCGGCTGGCCCAGTTCAGCAAGCCGCTGCTGGCGGCGGTCAACGGCTATGCGCTCGGCGCCGGCTGCGAGCTGGCGCTGGCCTGCGACATCGTAATCTGCGGCGAAAGCGCCCGCTTCGGCCTGCCGGAGATCACCCTCGGCCTGATGCCGGGCGCCGGCGGCACCCAGCGGCTGATTCGCTGCGTCGGCAAGTCCCGCGCCAGCCAGATGGTGCTGAGCGGCGAAGCCATCGACGCTCGTCTGGCGCTGCAGAGCGGGCTGGTGAGCGAAGTCTGCGTCGACGCGCTGACGCTGGAGCGCACGCAGCAGCTCGCCGCGCGCATCGCGCAGCAGGCGCCGCTGGCGCTGCGCGCCGCCAAACAGGCGCTGCGTCAGGCCGATGAAACCGGGCTGACGCAGGGGCTGGCCATGGAGCGCCAGCAGTTTGCCGCGCTGGCCGCCACCGAAGATCGTCGTGAAGGCATTGCCGCCTTCTTCGAAAAACGTACCCCACACTATAAAGGGCGCTGATCCATGGATAACAACCTGATTCTCACTCACCTCGACGCCGGCGTGCTGACCATCACCCTGAACCGCCCCGACCGGCTGAACAGCTTTAACGATGAGATGCACCACCAGTTGGCGGAAGCGCTGACCCTCGCCGAGCGCGATGAGGCGGTGCGCTGCGTACTGCTGACCGGCGCCGGACGCGGTTTCTGCGCCGGCCAGGATCTGAACGACCGCACCGTCAACGCCGACCAGCAGGCGCCGGATCTCGGCCTGTCGGTTGAGCGTTTCTACAACCCGCTGATTCCGCCGCCTGACCGCGCTGCCCAAGCCGATCGTCTGCGCGGTGAACGGCGTGGCCGCCGGCGCCGGCGCCGCGCTGGCGATGGCCTGCGATATCGTTATCGCCGCCGACAACGCCAACTTTATCCAATCCTTCTGCAAGCTCGGGCTGGTGCCGGACTCCGGCGGCAGCTGGTTCCTGCCGCGTCTGGCGGGCCACGCCCGCGCGATGGGCATGGCGATGCTCGGCGATAAGATCAGCGCCCGTCAGGCGCAGGAGTGGGGGCTGATCTGGCAGGTGGTGGACGGCGGCGAGCTGGAGGCCCATACCCAGGCGCTGGCGCGCCACCTGGCCACCCAGCCGACCTACGGCCTGGGGCTGATCAAAAAGGCCATCTACAGCGCCGCCACCAACACGCTGGATCAGCAGCTGGAGCTGGAGCGCGATCTGCAGCGTCTGGGCGGCCGCAGCGACGACTATCGCGAAGGCGTCAGCGCGTTCTTCGCCAAACGCCCACCGGTCTTCAGCGGAAAATAATCATGAACGCAACTTCCCTTACCCCGCCCGTGGCGGTGATCGGCGCGGGCACCATGGGCATCGGCATCGCGCAGGTCGCCGCCGCCGCCGGGCACCCGGTCGCCCTGTACGATATTGACCGCCCCGCCGCCGAGCGCGCGTACGAGACGCTGAGCCGACGCCTGATGCGCCGGGTCGATGCCGGCAAGGCGGATCGCGACGCCAGCGAACGGCTGCTGGCGCGCATCCGCATCGCCGGCGCGCTGACGGAGCTGGCCGACAGCGCGCTGGTGATCGAAGCCGTGGCGGAAAAGCTGGCGATCAAACAGGACCTGTTCCGCGAGCTGGAGGAGATTTGCCCGGCCGATACGCTGTTCGCCAGCAACACTTCGTCGCTGTCGATTACCGCCATCGCCGCCGCGCTGCGACATCCGCAGCGCATGGCCGGCATGCACTTTTTCAATCCGGCACCGCTGATGCAGCTGGTGGAGATTGTCGACGGGCTGGAAACCAGCGCGCAGACGCGTGAACGCCTGAACCGGCTGGCGCTGCAGTGGGGTAAGCGGCCGGTGCACTGCCGCTCGACGCCGGGCTTTATCGTCAACCGCGTCGCCCGGCCGTTCTATGCCGAAACGCTGCGGGCGCTGGAAGAGCAAATCGCCGATGCGGCGACGCTGGACGCGGTGCTGCGCGACGCCGGCGGCTTCGCCATGGGGCCGCTGCAGCTGACCGACCTGATCGGCCAGGACGTTAATTTCGCCGTCACCCAGTCGGTGTTTCACGCCTTCTTCAACGATACGCGCTTCACCCCGTCGCTGGCGCAGCAGGAGCGGGTGGCCGCCGGCCATCTGGGGCGCAAGAGCGGCCGCGGCTTCTACCGCTATGGCGACGATGCCGATGCGCCGCAGGCAAGCTACGCCGCCGCGGCGCATGCCGGTCCGCTGGCCCGGGTCACGCTGCACGGCGACTGGTCGCCGCTGGCGGATTTCGCCGCGCTGCTGACGGAAAATGCGGCCTCGGTCAAACAACCCGGCCAGACCAGCCCGCTGGCGACGATCGATGATGTTACTTTTATGTTAACTAACGGCCAGTCCGCCAGTCAGGTGGCCGAGAATACCGGCACGCCGGTGGTGCTGTTCGATCTGTCGGCCGATTACCGGCGGGCGGACACCCTGGTTATCAGCTGCGCGGCGCAAAACAACCCTCAGGATAACGCCAAAGTGATTCAGTTCCTGCAATCGCTGGGAAAACGGGTCATCACCCTGCCGGATTATCCCGGCCTGCTGGTGATGCGCACCGTCGCCATGTTGGTCAATGAGGCGCTGGACGTGGTCAACAAAGGCATCGCCAGCGCCGCCGATACCGATAACGCCATGCGCTTCGGCGTTAACTATCCGCGCGGGCCGCTGGCCTGGGGACAGGCGCTGGGCTGGAAACACATCCTCGCCACGCTGGAAAATCTGCAGCGCTTCTATCTGGAAGAGCGCTACCGTCCGCTGCCGCTGCTGCGCCGCTACGCCGCCGGCCACGCCCTTCCCCCGTCAGGAGCCGAATCATGAACGCCAATACGCCGCGCGCGCTGGCGCAGCGCTGCGCCGAACATATGTTTCAACAAGACAGCTGCGCCCAGGCGATGGGCATGCGGCTGGAGGCGGTCGACTGCGGCTTCGCGCAGGTCAGCATGGAGGTCGGCCCGCAGATGCTGAACGGCCACCGCACCTGTCACGGCGGCCAGCTGTTCAGCCTGGCCGATACCGCCTTCGCCTACGCCTGCAACAGTCAGGGGCTGGCGGCGGTCGCCGCCGGCTGCAGCATCGATTTTATCCGCCCGGCGCTGGCCGGCGATCGGCTGATCGCCAGCGCCGAGGTGCGTCATCAGGGTAAAACCGGCGGGCTGTACGACGTGGAAATTATCAATCAACGGGGGAAAACCGTGGCCTGGTTCCGCGGCCGCGCCACCGCCTTGGCCATCAGCTTCTGGAGGAACAGCCATGAACCACGCCTTTATCTGCGACGGGGTACGCACGCCGATCGGCCGCTACGGCGGCGCGCTGGCGACGGTGCGCGCCGACGATCTGGCCGCCCTGCCGCTGCGGGCGCTGATGGCGCGTCACCCGCAGGTCGACTGGACGCAGGTTGACGATGTGATCCTCGGCTGCGCCAACCAGGCCGGGGAGGATAACCGCAACCTGGCGCGCATGGCGCTGCTGCTGGCCGGGCTGCCGCAGAGCGTCTCCGGCACCACCGTCAACCGGCTGTGCGGCTCCGGGTTGGACGCACTGGCGATCGCCGCCCGCAGCATCAAGGCCGGCGAAGCGCATCTGCTGTTGGCCGGCGGCGCAGAGTCGATGACCCGCGCGCCGCTGGTGATGGGCAAGGCCGACAGCGCCTTCAGCCGCCAGGCGCAGATGTTTGACACCACCATCGGCTGGCGCTTCGTCAACCCGCTGATGCAGCAGCAGTTCGGCACCGACTCAATGCCGGAAACCGCCGAAAACGTCGGCCGCGCAGTTCGCGATCGATCGCGCCGATCAGGACGCCTTCGCCCTGCGCAGCCAGCAGCGCGCCGCCAGGGCGCAGGCCGCCGGCATTCTGGCGCAGGAAATCGTGCCGGTCAGCATTGCAGGGAAAAAAGGCGCGGTGACCCGGGTGAGCGAGGATGAACACCCGCGCCCGGAAACCTCGCTGGCGCAGCTGCAGGCGCTGAAAACCCCGTTCCGCCAGCCCGGCAGCGTCACCGCCGGCAACGCTTCCGGCGTTAACGACGGTGCGGCGGCGCTGATCGTCGCCTCGGAGGCGATGGCGCTGCAGCAGGGGCTGACGCCGCGCGCGCGCATTGTCGCCACCGCCGCCTGCGGCGTGGAGCCGCGCCTGATGGGGATCGGCCCGCTGCCGGCCGCCCGCCGGGTGCTGGAGATCGCCGGGCTGAGCCTGGCGCAAATGGACGTGATTGAGCTTAACGAGGCGTTCGCCGCCCAGGCGCTGGCGGTGCTGCGCCAGCTCGGCCTGCCGGACGACGCCGAACAGGTCAACCCCAACGGCGGCGCCATCGCGCTCGGCCACCCCGCTGGGCATGAGCGGCGCCAGACTGGCGCTGACCGCCATGCACGAACTGGAACGGCGGGACGGCCGCTATGCGCTGTGCACCATGTGCATCGGCGTCGGTCAGGGCATCGCCATGATTATTGAACGCGTCTAACACTGAGGCCAAAATAATGACAACCAATCCCCAGCCCCTCGACACCATTGAGTTCGCCTCGCGCGACGAGATTGAAGCGCTGCAGCTGCGGCGCCTGAAGTGGACCCTGAACCACGCCTACCAGAACGTGCCGATGTATAAGCGCAAGTTCGATCAGGCCGGCGTCCACCCTGACGATTTACGCCAGCTGAGCGATCTGGCGCTGTTCCCCTACACCACCAAGCAGGATCTGCGCGACAACTACCCGTTCGACACCTTCGCCGTGCCGATGGAACAGGTGGTGCGCGTGCACGCCTCCTCCGGCACCACCGGGCGGCCGACGGTGGTGGGCTATACCCAGCGCGATATCGACAACTGGCCGACATCGTGGCGCGCAGCCTGCGCGCCGCCGGCGCCACGTCGCGGGATAAAGTGCACGTCGCCTACGGCTACGGCCTGTTTACCGGCGGGCTGGGCGCCCACTACGGCGCAGAGCGGCTGGGGGCAACGGTGATCCCGATGTCCGGCGGACAGACGGAAAAGCAGGCGCAGCTGATCCTCGACTTTAAGCCCGACGTGATTATGGTGACGCCCTCCTACTGCCTGACGCTGATTGACGAGCTGGAGCGCAAGCTGGGCGGCGACGCGCGCGGCTGTTCGCTGCGTATCGGCGTGTTCGGCGCCGAACCGTGGACCGAGGCGCTGCGCCATGAAATCGAAACCCGCATGGGCATCAAGGCGCTGGATATTTACGGCCTGTCGGAAGTGATGGGGGCCGGGGGTGGCGATGGAGTGCGCCGAAAGCGGCGGCGGCCCCACCATCTGGGAAGACCATTTCCTGCCGGAGATTATCGACCCGGACAGCGGCGCGCCGCTGGCGGACGGCGAGCACGGCGAACTGGTGTTCACCACGCTGACCAAAGAGGCGCTGCCGGTGATCCGCTACCGCACCCGCGATCTGACCCGCCTGCTGCCGGGCGACGCGCGCCAGATGCGGCGCATGGGCAAAATCACCGGTCGTTCCGACGATATGCTGATCATCCGCGGCGTCAACGTTTTCCCGTCGCAGCTTGAAGAGCAGATTATGCAGTTCGAACATCTGTCGCCCCACTATCAGCTGCAGGTCAGCCGCGCCGGCCACCTGGATACGCTGGCGGTGCGGGTGGAGCTGAAGGAGACGGCGCTCCACCTCAGCCACCAGCAGCGCTGCGATATCTGCCACCAGCTGCGCCACCATATCAAATCGATCGTCGGCGTCAGCACCGACGTCAGCATCGCCAACTGCGGCGATATCCCGCGTTCGGAAGGCAAGGCGCAGCGGGTGGTTGACCTGCGTCCCCGCTGACGCCGCCGGCGCCAGGGACGGCGCTGCCGCTGGCAGCGGCAGAGGGATATGGTAATGTGGTGACTCACCGTAGCCTAACTCGTGGAAAAATATGGAACAAAAACTGGATGACTTTATCCACCATGCATTAGAGGCTCAGCCGATTAGCGGCACGTCGCTGATTATTTCCCTGTATGGCGATGCGCTGAGCCATCGCGGCGGCGAAGTGTGGCTGGGCAGCCTGAGCGCCCTGCTGGAATCGATGGGCTTTGGCGATCGCTTTGTGCGCACCTCAGTATTCCGCCTGCAAAAAGAGGGCTGGCTGGACGTAGAAAAAATCGGCCGCCGCAGCTATTACCGCGTGACCGAACAGGGTATGCGCCAGTTCCGCCACGCCGAATCCAAGATTTACCTGAGCGAGCAGCCAGAGTGGGACGGCAAGTGGGAGCTGTTGCTGCTGGAAACGGCGGAAAAAAGCGAGCGCGCACGGCTGAAGAAACAGCTGGGCTGGCTGGGGTTCGGCCAGTTGGCCAGCAACCTGATGGCGGCGCCGACGCACGCGCAGACCGACGTCACCGCCCTGCTCGGCGAGCTGAACGCCAGCGAGCAGGTGATCTATTTTCGCGCCGACTATCCCTACGCCCGCTCCGAAGACACCCTGCGCCAGCGGGTGGCCGACTGCTGGGCGCTGGAGCAGGTCGCCGGCTACTATCATGAGTTTATCGTCTCCTTCCGCCCGCTGATGGCGCTGCTGCGCGAGGCGGACGACGCGGCGCTGACGCCCCGGCGCTGCTTTCAGATCAAGCTATTATTAATTCACTTCTTCCGCCGCGTGGTGCTGAAAGACCCGCTGCTGCCGGATGCGCTGCTGCCCGCCCAGTGGGAGGGCAAATCGCCCGCAACCTGTGCATCAATATTTATCAGCGCGTCGACCGCGCCGCGACGGAGTATGTCAGCGCGCTGGCGGAAACCACCATCGGCGCCCTGCCGGCGCCCGCAGCCGGCTATTACCGGCGCTTTGGCGGCCTGCCGCGCGATAACGTCACCTATTGAGGAGTAACCCCATGCCTGTATATCAAATTGACGGCCTGACGCCGGTGGTCGACCCCAGCAGCTATGTGCATCCGACGGCGGTGCTGATCGGCGATGTGATTATCGGCAAAGGGGTGTATATCGGCCCCAACGCCAGCCTGCGCGGCGACTTCGGCCGGCTGGTGATTGAGGACGGCGCCAATATTCAGGACAACTGCGTGATGCACGGTTTCCCGCAGCAGGACACGGTGGTGGAACAGGACGGCCATATCGGTCACGGCGCGATCCTGCACGGCTGCCGGATCGGCCGCAACGCGATGGTCGGTATGAATGCGGTGGTGATGGACGGCGCGGTCATCGGTGAAAACACCATCGTCGGCGCCTGTTCGTTTATCAAGGCCGCGGCGGTATTTGACGCCAATAAGCTGGTGCTCGGCAGCCCGGCGCGGGTGCTGCGCGAGCTGACCGAACAGGAACTGAGCTGGAAGCGCGTCGGCACCCAGGAGTATCAGGATCTGGTGACGCGCTGCAAAACCACCCTGCGGGAAGTGGCGCCGCTGAGCGAGCCGGAGCCGGACCGCCAGCGGCTGACCTTCGGCGATCGCCTGGTGCCGAAAAGCCAGCTGTAAGCCGCCGACGGGGGGCCGCCGCGGGCAATCCGTCACCGTGTCGCGGCCACCTTGAGCGAACCATGCTCGCGGTACAGTCTGAACGACGCCGAGTAGCTGTTCCCGCCGGCCGCCGGGCATCGGTAAAGAAAGTTTCCACCTGGATACCATATTGGCCGCCCGCCTTAAACGAATAACCGAAATCAGGAATACAGCGGCCGGAAAATACGGGGACGGGATTTACGCTGGCGTCTGCAGCAAAATATTTGCGGAAAATGCGCCCCTCTGCATCAACGATTTGTAATCCGTTCAGGTATTCATTTTTCCCTGCCGGGATAGACACGCACAGACGATTATCCTTGATAGTCACCTCGGCTGGCTGGATATCCAGCAGCCTGGACTCGCAGGCAGTCAGCAGCACAGCGCTACAGACCACAATGGTTAATTTGATATTTAGCACAATGGTGAGTCCTTATGGAAAACGGGCAAGCGTTGCACGGTATTTTCCCCCCAATGGTTCTTCTATCGGGCCGCCCTCTATAGGTAACCACAGGGCGTGGTTTCCGGCGCTGAATATCCCACTCATCAAACCCGTATGTCTTTAATACATAATAATCAGCCACTATCTGAGCCTGTTGTTCTAATGAGTATTTCAGCATTGGCTTTCCATCCAGCATATAAGAATAACTAGTGGCCCAACTCAGCAAGCCACGAGTCCTCACCCACATCCCCCTCTGATGTTGCCATACATGCATCATTTCATGAATAAAGAGATGTTCTATTTCGGTCGTTACATGTAGTGCCGCAAAATCCGGCATATATAGCTCTTTTCTAAAGTACAGCTCACCATTTGGCGCCATTGCTGTACCACTACGCTGTAAACCAAACGGGAGATAACTGTCACAATGAACCCACACTCTGGGATAATCAATTGAACCACCAAAAACAGTCTTTGCTAAAGCGACCTCCCGCAACGTCAAAAGTCTGAGCCTTCCTTCTTCCCTTTGCATCATCACTCCCTGTTCCTGCCGTTATTTAAAGTCCGGTAAAACCACTATAAATAAAAGGCTATACTTTTACTCTCAGAATCCGTCGCAAAATCACGCATACTCCTGCAGTAGGCGCTTCCGCCCCGCTACTCTATGCCCGGCGTCGGCCTCACCGCATGGTCCGCCGGCCGGCGGCGCAGTCGATATAAATAAGCACCCGCCAGCAGCAGGGTAAACGGAATGCCGAACCACAGCGTCATACGGAAGAAGTCGGTAAACGCGGTGGAAATCATCAGCGCCAGCATCAGGCCCGCCCCGAGCAGCGTGGTATAGGGGAACCCCCACAGGCGAAACCTCAGGTGCGTCCCGGCGTGGTGACGCCGGAAAAACAGGTGGGTGATAAAAATCATCAGCCAGGTAAAGCAGGCGCCGAATACCGAGATCGACATCATCGCGGCGAAGGATTTCTCCGGCGCCGCCAGGCTGAGTACGATCGACACCACAATGCCGATGCATGACATCGCCAGCGCGTTGAGCGGGATACCGCGCCGGCTGACCCGCCCCAGCGCCGCCGGCGCCTGCCCGGCGCGCGCCAGCGAAAACAGCATACGGGTGGTGATATACAGCTGGCTGTTCATCGCCGACAGGGCGGCAATCAGCACGATAAAGTTAAAGATGCCGCCGGCCGCCGGCAGGTGAATGACGTTCATCGCCAGCAGAAACGGGCTTTCCCCGGTGCCGGACTGACGCCAGGGCACCAGCGCCAGCATCAGCGCAATCGACAGCATATAGAAGATAAACAGCCGCAAAATGGTGCCCTTAAAGGCGCTGCGCACCGCCACGACCGGATTCTTCGCCTCGCCGGCGGCGACCGCAATCATCTCGATGCTCAGGTAGCTGAAGATGGACACGATCACCGCAAACCACATGCCGCTCAGGCCGAACGGGAAAAAGCCGCCGCCCGCGGTAAAATTGTGCAGGCCGAAGTGCGGGTTGGCGGAAAAGCTCAGAATGCCGATGCCGATAACGATAAACGCGCCAATCGCCAGCACCTTGATGGTCGACAGCGCGTATTCCACCTGGCCGAAAGACTTCACGCCGACCAGGTTAATCACCACCACCGCGGCGGAGAACAGCAGCACCCACGGCCAGGCCGGCGTATCCGGGAACCAGAACTGCATATACATGCCGATAGCGGTCACCTCGGTGCCCACCGCCAGCACCACGCATGACCAGTAGGAGTAGCGCAGTAAAAAACCCCACAGCGGGCTGAGATAAAACTCGGCGTAATCGCCGAACGAGCCGGAGGTCGGGTGCTGCGAGGTCATCTCCGCCAGACAGCCCATCAGCAGCAGCGCCACCACGCCGCCAATCAGATAGCTCAGCAACACGCTCGGCCCGGCCATCTGTATCGCATAAGCGCTGCCGAGAAACAGGCCGGTGCCTATCGCGCCGCCGATGGCCAGCATCGACATCTGTCCGGCCGTCAGCTGCTTTTTCAGTCCGCCCTGCCGCCTGGCGATCTCATCAAAACGCGCCTGATCTTTCATTATGCTCTACCTTGTTGATGCATGACGGGAAACGGCCGGCCAATAATGCCGGTCGCGTAAAACAGCCGTTCGGTGAACACAGCAACCCCCGGCCCGATATATTTATCGACCGCAATATTGTTCAAAAAAAATAACGATATCGACGTTGGCGATCTATACGTAAATAATTTAATCGCAGGCAGTGACGGTAATTTCTATTTTCATTCCCGGCACCACCAGTTTATCCACAATCACCGTCGAACGATTGGGGTACGGCGGATTAAAATAGCGTTTATATATCTCATCGAGCAATTTAACGTCGTTCACGTCGGTCAGATAAATAATTACCTGCAGCACGTTATCGCTGTGGCTGTTGGCGGCGCGCAGCGTCTGCGCCAGATTGTCGAACGTCAGCGCAATCTGCCGCTCCGCCGCGCCGGTTTCGATGCTGCCGTCCGCCCGCACCGGCCCGTGGGCGGTAAACAGCATGCCGCCGCCGCGCGTCGCCCATGAAAAAGGCTGCCCGATATCCGGCAGCCCGGTGTCAACGATGGTTCTCATCGGCCATCTTCCCCCTGTTGCAGTTGTTGAATCAACGCGCCGTCGGCGGCAAACAGCGCGTCCAGCACGTTGTAATGATTGGCGCCGGCCACCGGCTGCAGCCCGACCGTCAGGCCCTGCTGACGCAGCGCCTGGCAGTAATGTTCGCTTTGCCCGATCAGTTCCGGCAGCTCCAGCGCGCCGTAGTACAGCGTCATCGGCGTAAGCCGCTCGGGAATATGCCGCGCCGGGCTGAGCGCGGCGATCTCCGCCGCCGTCAGCCGCAGCCGGTGGTTGACGTAGGTCGCCAGCAGCGGCTCCAGTTTCAAAGATGCCGCTGATGGGGAACACCGCATCAACCAGCGGATGCTGCTGCCAACGGGCGACCAGCTGCCCGCCGGCCGAGTGCCCGGCCAGCCAGACCGGGCCGCGCGGCGGCCGCTGCGCCAGTCGGCGCTGGATCGCGCTCAGCGCCGCGCCGATTTCTCCATCGATATCCGTCAGCGTCGCCTGCGGCGCGTGGCTATACTCCACCAGCACCACGTCTATCCCCAGCGCCAACGGCGCTGCGGCGATAAAGGCAAAGTCCTCTTTATTACAAAACTGCCAGTAGCCGCCGTGAATAAATATCAGCGTGCCAACGGCAGGATGCGGGGAATATAGCCAGTCAAACGTTTGACGCGCTAATTTTCCGTAAGGAATATTAGCGTCATGGTTGAACGCCTGATAAATATCACGACTGCGGCGCTGAAATGAGGCCAGAATCTCCGCCTCATTATCCACCGTCGAACCATTATCATAACTCCCCGGCATTAGTTTCATATATTGAACTTTGTTTATTATTTAATATATGGCTTAACTATTAGCAACCGGCCAAAATGTTGTCAAGAAATGAACAGAGGCAATGCGCGCCCGGTAGAATAAAATAAATTATCCGCCATAAAAGTTTTACCGGTGAAACTTTTCTCCGCCTCCGTTAATCCATCGCCACGCGTCTGAATCGCCATGCATAGCCCCTGCGGGTATATCGCTTAACTGTGATTGCGCTCGCTGACGCAGGCGTCGCTAAGTGCTTGAATAGTCGCCGTGCGCATTTTTATGCCTCCCGCTTAAAACACTTGCTATCACGGCCGGCTTTGCGGCATTTTTACTCAGGCAAGCCTGACGCTACCGTACCCATAAGCATTGATGAGTGCCCACGATGATTAAATGGCCATGGAAAACCACGCCCTCTCCGGCGCTGACGCCCGACCAGTGGCAGGAAGCGCTGGCTATTCCGCTGCTGATGCCGCTTGACGACGATGAGCGCCGCCGGCTGGCGGAGCTGGCTGCAAAGCTGCTGCAGCAAAAGCGCATCGTGCCGCTGCAGGGGCTGGCGCTGACGCCGCTGATGCAGATGCGTATCGCCCTGCTGTTCGCCCTGCCGGTGCTGGAGCTGGGGGTCGACGTGCTGGACGGCTTTAATGAGATCCTGCTGTATCCCTCGCCGTTTGTGGTGGAAGAAGAGTGGCAGGACGATCTGGGGCTGGTGCATTCCGGGCCGGTGGTGCAGTCCGGACAGAGCTGGGAACAAGGCCCCATCGTGCTGAACTGGCAGGACGTGCAGGACTCGTTCGATCTGTCCGGGTTTAACCTGGTGATCCACGAGGCGACGCATAAGCTGGATATGCGTAACGGCGGCGTCGCCAACGGCGTACCGCCGATGCCGCTGCGCGAGGTGGCGCTCTGGGAGCACGAGCTGCACGGCGCGATGGACGCCATTCAGGACGAAATCGATCTGGTCGGCGAGGAAGCCGCCAGCATCGACGCCTATGCCGCCAGCGACCCCGCCGAGTGCTTCGCGGTGCTGTCGGAATATTTCTTCAGCGCGCCGGACCTGCTGGCCCAGCGCTTCCCGGCGTTATACCCGCAGTTCTGCCGTTTCTACCGTCAGGATCCGCTGGCGCGGCTGCAGCGCTGGCAGGCCGCGCACGGCGATGGCGACGCGTGATGACGCCCGCCCTGCTCAGTTGCTGAGCAGTTGAATCAAAAGCGCTAAATTAGCGTTGACACACCCGGGGCGGCTGGATATGATGCGCCCCGTTCACACGATTCCTCTGTAGTTCAGTCGGTAGAACGGCGGACTGTTAATCCGTATGTCACTGGTTCGAGTCCAGTCAGAGGAGCCATATTTAGAAAAGCCCGCTTAAGGAAACTTAAGCGGGCTTTTTGCTTAACAGCGAGTCAATCCGACGCCCCGTTCCCGACCGATGTTTTAATTGCCACATCCGATATATTACCCGCCACGCGTCCTGCCTGGTAATAACGAAATTAATTATCACCTCAACCGATGCATCTGTGAATAACGCAACAATTAATTTTCCTGCTAATTGTTTTTAGCGTGATTAACGATAGTCTCCCTCTACCGTGATATCTTCAATAAAAAACGCCGCTTCCCGTCATAAAACATCATCACCCCGCCTTTTCGCGTTATTCATTTTCGTTCGAAAGGTCATGCCGGCCCAATCATAACTCTGCGAAAAATCAAGTAACGCTACAGATAACCAGCCCGCCCTTCATCAGATAAAATGGAGATAACGGGCAGCGCCTGCAGCGGCACATTCATATAAAAGTCAAAAAAATATAATAAAAACAATAACAAGCGAATTAACACGAGGCAAAGCAATGGGTTAACAGTTGGATAACATTTTGTAACATGTAATGCGCGTTAACCATTTGCCTTACCGATCGCTATTGAATATAGTCAATGCGTTAATTAAATTCATTATTGTTGTGCATAATAATACCGTTTTCAGAGGACGGAAATTTACAATGCGACACACTTAGCCCCAACGTAAACACCCGCACAGGCAGATCTATTATCTCTAAAATAATAAGAGCGGGCTGCCCCTTGCCCGAACCCACTGCCCCCGTGTAACACACAGTGAACGAAACTGATCATTAAGCCGTTGAACCGTCTGATTATGTCGGAACGGGGGGATTGTTGCGCCCAACCGATATGTTCAGGAAAAGCGTCAGCGTTGGCAGCGGCCTGTATCGCTATAAATGAACGCAACCAAGTATCCATTTATCTCTTAGCGCAAACTGGAATGACAATGTCATTAAATAAACTTACGCCGGCACAGCGTGCAATTTGGGCCGCTGCCAAACTTGATACGGAAAACTTTCGCTTCAATGCGAGTTTCTTTCTTGATTTAGGGGATGACCTCTGCTTGAACAGCATTGACTCCGCCCTGAACCGGCTCGGCGAAGAAGCCGAGTTACAACGCGTCTGTGTCCAGGAGACGGAAGATGATGTCGTCCAGTCACCGCACTTCCCCGCCCGCGCGCTGATTTTTCACCACCGCTTTGCCGAAATGACGCAGGCCCGGCAGTGGATGGCGCAACAAACCCGCCTCCCTTTCGCGCTGGACGGCTCAGCGCCGTTGTTGCAATGGCACCTGATCGCGCTGGAAACGGGACAAACGCTGCTTTACTGCAAATATCACCACCTGGTGCTTGATGGTTATGGCCAATCTCTACTGACGGCGCGCCTGGCGGAAATCTATAACGCCGAGCGGCATAATACGCCGGTGCCGCCGTCCCGCTGGGTCAGCAACGACGCCTGGTTTAATCATAGCGATAATTACGCCGCCGGTCCCCGCAGCCAGCGCGACCGGGATTTCTGGACAACGCATCTGGCGCACGCCGAAGGGTCGACCACCCTGGGCGCACGGAAATCCACATTCGCCAGAGACCTGCTGCAAATCAGACATACCGTCGACGACGATCTCTACCAACAGATTACCGCCTCCTCATCCGCCCATACCGCTTCGCCGTCACAGCTACTTCTGGCGCTCTTCGCCGCCTACTGCCATCGCCTGACCCAACAACAGCATATCCATCTTGGGCTGGCGGTCACCGGACGCGCCAATCAGATCGCCCTGCAAAAGCCGGCCATGCACGCCAATGAAGTACCGCTGCGGCTGTCATTTGACGGTATCGACAGCTTTGAGCAACTGACGCAACATGCCCGCCAGCTGCTGGCGCAGGCAATTAAACACCAGCAATACCGCAATGAGGATATCCACCGGGCGCTGGGACTGGGGGCGCCGGAGGATAAACTGACCCACACGCTGCTCAATATTATCTCGTTTGAGCAGCCCTCGTGTTTGGCGATCGCCAGGTCGAATGTCATCAGTTCACCACCGGGCCGATAGCCGATCTGACCCTGACGATCTTTATCCGCCGCCACGGCATCGAATTGCTGTGGGACGCCAACCCGGATAACCACAGCGCCGAGCTGCTCCAGCGTCATGCCGACCGGCTGATGCAATTTATGCGCTGGTGTCTGACCCACCAGGCTATCGACTGCCCGGCGCAAACGCTGTTGCTGCCGGCAGACCAGCAGGCCCTGCGCGCATTCAACCAGACCTCGCGCCCGTACGATCTGCACCGGACATTACCGCAATACATTGACCGTCAGGCGCAGCAAACGCCGGACGCCATCGCGCTGCAGTTTGGCGACGATACCCTGAGTTACCGCGCGCTGATCCAGCGCAGTGAAACCTGGGCGCGTAATCTGTTGGCGCACGGCGTCCGGCCCGGCGACGCCGTCGGCCTGTACGGCGAACGTTCGCTGGCCATGACCGTCGCGCTGCTCGCCATTCAAAAGGCCGGCGCAGCCTATGTGCCCCTTGACCCGGAACTGCCGAGGGCGCGCCTGCAGACCCAGCTTGAACAGGCCGCCATCCGCACCCTGATCTATCTGGATACGCCGCCGGCGCTGGATGCCGCCGTACAGGAAATTCACGCCGGCGCCCTGTCCGATCACCGGCCGGACATCAGCCTGCCCGCTCCGTCACCGGATGCCGCCGCGTATATTATTTTTACCTCGGGCTCGACCGGCCAGCCCAAAGGCGTCGTCGTCAGCCATCGCGCGATCGCCAACCGCATTTTATGGATGCAGGAAGCTTATGCGCTCACCCCGCGCGATCGCGTCCTGCAAAAAACCCCGTTTACCTTCGACGTCTCGGTATGGGAGTTCTTCTGGCCGCTGATTGTCGGCGCAACGCTGGTGGTCGCGCCGCCGGGCAGCCATAAGGATCCGCGCCGGCTCATCGCCCTGCTGCAAACCGCGCAGATCAGCACCATGCACTTTGTGCCGCCGATGCTGGACCTGTTTTTAGCCGAGCTTAACGGTCAACCGCTGCCGGCTTTGCGCCTGCTGTTCTGCAGCGGCGAAGCGTTAAAAATCGCCAGCGTCGAACGGACGCATCAGCATCTGCCCCACTGTGCGCTGCATAATCTGTATGGCCCAACCGAAGCGGCGGTCGATGTCAGTTACTGGCATTGCGCGGCCGCAGCCGTACCGGCCAGCAGCGTGCCGATCGGCTACCCAGTCGCCAATACCCAGCTTTGGGTGCTGGATGCGCAGCAGCGTCCGCTGCCGCCGGGCAGCGTCGGCGAGCTGTATATCGGCGGGGTGCAGCTTGCCGAAGGCTATATCAATCAGCCGACGCTGAGCGCCCAGCGCTTCCTGCCGCTGCCCGCCTCGCTAAAACCGCTGGCGCCGCAAGGTGAAAAACTGTACCGCACCGGAGATCTGGTCTGCCTGACGGAGCTGCGGGGCCTGGAGTTTTTAGGCCGTATCGACCATCAGGTGAAAATCCGCGGGCTGCGTATCGAACTGGGAGAAATCGAGGCCCAGCTGATGGCGCTGCCGCAGGTAAAACATGCGGTGGTCTCGACGCACCGCAGCGGCGCCGACGCCGCACAGCTGGTCGGCTATCTGGTGCTGGACAACGCGGATGACGACCCGACCGCGGCGCAGCACATTGCGCGCCGGCTCGGCAGCGTCCTCCCGGAGTATATGGTGCCCGCGCTGTGGGTCATGCTGCCGACGCTGCCTTACCTCAGCAACGGCAAGGTCAACCGCAAAGCGCTGCCGGCCCCTGAGCAACAACCGGCTGCGGAAGCTGCGGCGCTGACGGCGGATGAGCAACGGGTCGCCGCCGTATGGCGGCAGGTGCTGCAACGTGACGACATCGCCCCGGACGCCGCATTTTACAGCCTGGGCGGCGACTCGATGATGGCGATTCGGGTGCGCAGCGCCCTGGAGAAGGCGGGCTACGCCGTCGAACTGAGCGCCCTGTACCGCAACCCCAACCTGCGCCAGTTAGCCAAACAGCTCACGCCGTTCCAGGCGCAACAGCACGTCGCCATCGCGCCATTCTCGCTGCTCAGTGAACAGGACCGGCAAAGTATGCCCGCCGGGCTGGAAGACGCCTATCCGCTGTCCGCCATGCAAAAATCGATGGCCTGGCAGGCGGAAATCGAACGCGACACCTCGGTCTACCGCGTCGTCACCTCATTAACCGTGGAGCTCGCGCTGGAGCCGGCGCTGCTGCAACAGGCGGTAGAAGAAACCTGCCGGCGTCACCCGCTGCTGCGCAGCAGCTTCGACCTCTCCAGCTACAGCCAGCCCGTGCAACTGGTGCACCCGCAGGCGCCGGTCAGCATCGCGGCGGAAACGTCGCTGAGCCATCTGGCGCCGGCGCAGCAGCAGGCGTTTATCCAAAACTGGGTTGAGCAGGCGAAATTCCGCCACCTGCCGCTGAATAACGCGCCCTGCCTGACGTTCCACACTCACGCACTGCACCCGCAACGTTTCCAGCTTTCCGTGATTGAGCACCATGTGGTGCTGGACGGCTGGAGCGACCTGCTGATGCTGGACGAAATCGTCGAGAATTACCGCGAACTGCAGGCGGGACGTCAGCCGCAACGTGACGCGCTACAGAGTCATTACCGCGATTTTATCGCGGCGGAACTGCAAATCATGCAGGATCCGCAGGCCGCAGCCTATTGGCAAACCCAACTTGCCGAACTGAACCCTGCGCCGCTGCCGCGTCGGGAAGCGGTATCCGCCACCCGGCATAAATGCGTACGCGCGCCATTGCCGCCGGCGCTGACGCCCGCCCTCCATGCGCTGGCGGCGGCCCATCAGCTCCCTCTGAAAGCGCTGCTGGTCGCCGCACACCTTAAAGTGCAGGCCGTGCTGACAGGACAAACGGCGGTCGCCACCGGGCTGGTGTTCAACGGACGGCCCGCCGCACAGGACGCCGACAAAATGATTGGCGTCTTCCTGAATACGCTGCCGCTGGCCCTGTCGCTGGAGACGGAGTCATTTGTCGCACTGGCCGAGCGCATCGCACGCTTCGAGGCCGACTCCTGGCGCTGGGGCCGCTACCCGCTGACAGCTATGCAGCGCGACTATGGCCAGGAAATCGTGCTGGACAGTTACATCAACTATATGGACTTCCACCGTAGCTGGGGGATGAGAACTCGGTGATTTCCCAGGCTTTCGGCGTGGCCGACACCAACTTTACGCTGGCGGTCAACTATCTGATGGATCCCGTCAGTCAGCAGCTGTCGCTCTGGTTCGACTGTAATATCGGCCAGCTCAGCGAAACCCTGTGCGATCTGCTGCCGGACTATTATCTGCGGGCGCTGCAACAGATGGTCGCCGCGCCGCTGCAAGCGGTGCTGACCGCCCCGCTGATGCCGTCCGTCCAGGAGACGTTGCTGCAGCAGTGGAATCAAACCGCCGTCAACTATCAGGCTGACGACTGCGCCTACCGCCAGTTCGAACGTCAGGCGCAGCAACATCCGGATCGGGAGGCGCTGTGCTGTCGCGATGAGCGCGTCAGCTTTGACGAGCTCAATCAGTTGGCCAACGCCATGGCGGCGCGGCTGCAGGACGCCGGCGTCAAACCGGGAGCGTTGGTCGGGGTCTGTCTGCGCCGCAGCATTGAACTGGTGGCCAGCCTGATCGCCATCCATAAAGCCGGCGCGGCCTGGCTGCCGCTGGATCCCGATTACCCCGCTGAACGGCTGGACTATATCGTGAAGGACGCCGGTCTGGCCTGTCTGGTGACCCAGCGCGACACCCCGCAACTGCCGGTATCCACCCGTATCGAGTGGCCGTCCTACCGCGAATTGCTCGGGCAGCGTCATCACAACCCGCAGCCGCTGGCGCAGCACGATACGCCGGCCTATATCATTTATACCTCCGGCTCCACCGGTCAGCCGAAAGGCACCGTTATCCTGCAGAAAAACCTGACCAACTTCCTGATCGGTATGGATGGTGCGGTCGGCTGCCGGCCGGACGACAGCCTGCTGGCGCTGACCAGTATTTCGTTTGATATTTCCGTTCTGGAGATTTTCTGGCCGCTGACACGCGGCGCCAGCGTGGTGCTGGCGCCGGAAAATCTGATCAACAACCTGGCGCCGCAGGAGAACGCCCGCGAGCGCAGCCTGGACTTCAGCCTGTTCTTCTTTGGCGCGGCAACCAATAACGAACGTCGTCAGGAGGGATACCAGCTGGTGATGGACGCGGCGCGCTATGCCGACGCCCATGGGTTTAAAGCCGTCTGGACACCGGAGCGCCACTTCCACGCCTTCGGCGGTCTTTACCCGAACCCGTCCGTGATGTCCGCGGCGTTGGCAAGCGTGACCCAGCGCGTCGAGCTGCGCTGCGGCAGCGTTGTCGCGCCGCTGCACGATAGCCTGCGGCTGGCCGAAGAGTGGGCGCTGGTTGATAACCTGTCCGCCGGCCGCGTCGGGCTGGCCTTCGCCTCCGGCTGGAATACCAACGATTTTGCCCTGGCGCCGGACAGTTACCCGCAGCGTAAAACCGTCATGCTGAAAAAGCTCAAAGAGCTGCGCACCCTGTGGCAAGGCGGCAGTTTGCGCCGCGTGAACGGCAGCGGGCAAGAGGTCGACCTGACGGTGTACCCGTCTCCAGTGCGGAGCGAGCTGCCGATCTGGTTCACCTCCTCCGGCGATATCACCACCTTCGAGCTGGCGGGTACGTACGGCGTCAATCTGCTGACGCACCTGCTGGGGCAGGATACTGTACAGCTTGAACAAAAGATTGCCGCCTATCGTCAGGCATGGCGCAGCGCCGGTCATCCGGGAGACGGACACGTCACCTTGATGATCCATACCTTCCTGCTGCCGGATGAACAGCTCGCCAAGTCGGTGGCCAAAGGCCCCTTCCGCGACTACCTGCGCACCTCAACCGGTCTGCTGAGCGAACTGAGCGCCAGTATGGGGCTGACATTCCAGCAGGATCTGCCGGCCGACGATCTGGAGTCGCTGCTTGATATGGCGGTCGAACGCTATTTCGAGCGCTCCGGCCTGTTTGGCTCGCCGGAAAGCGTCATGCCGCTGCTGAACCAGCTGCACCAGTCAGGCGTGGATGAAATTGCCGGGCTGATCGACTTCGGCATTGATAATGACCGCGTGATGGAAGGGCTGCAGGCGCTCGAACAACTGCAACAGCTGCACCGCAATGAACAGCGCGATGCGCCGTTCAGTTTTGCCGAGCTTTTGCAGCGCCATCAGATCAGTATGGTGCAGAGCACCCCTTCCTTTATGACCGCCGTCATGGCCGAACCGGCCGCCGCTGAGGCGATGTCCGCCCTGCGTGCGGTGTTGATCGGCGGGGAAGCCTTCCCGGCCGGGCTGGCGCAACAGTTAAGCCAGCGGCTCGCCGCCACGGTGTACAACATGTACGGCCCGACCGAAACCACCATCTGGTCGAGCGTGCATCCGTTACCCGCCGGTTCGGCAACCTCGGCGCGACGCATTCCGATCGGCAAACCGATCGCCAACACCCAGATGTTGATCCTCGGCCCCGGCGGCCACCCAAGCCCCATCGGCGTACCCGGAGAGCTGTGGATCGGCGGCGACGGCGTTTGCCAGGGCTACCTGGGCAAAGCGACGCTGACTGCCGAACGCTTCGTGATGCAGCCCGACTTCGGCCGTCCTTTCTACCGCACCGGCGACCGGGCACTGTGGAATGCCGACGGTGAGATCGAGTTTGTCGGCCGTATTGACCGCCAGGTCAAAATTCTCGGCCACCGGATCGAACTTGATGAAATAGAAAGCGCGCTGTCACGGCATCCGTTGGTGCAGAATGTCGCCGTCATCGCCGCCAGGCTGGAAAACGACCGCCATGAACTGGTGGCGTATATTGAAACGCACGCCGATCGCCGGCAGACCGACAGTTCGGCAGATAACCTGATCGCCCACTGGGGGCAGCTGTGGAATAACGCTTACCAGGATCGCGCCAACTATGAGGTTAGCCAGGAGCAGGACCGGCAGTTTGCCGGCTGGCTCAGCAGCTACACCGGCGAGCCGATCCCGCCGGTTGAGATGCGCGAATGGCTGGGCCACACGCTGAACAAAATCCGCGCCTGCGAACGTGCTCATCTGATCGACGTCGGTGTCGGGATGGGGCAAATCATGCGCCATCTGGCGCTGGACAGCCAGTCGTACCACGGGCTGGACCTGTCCGCCGAGGCGCTGGTAGTTGCCCGTCAGTCGCTGCCGCCGGCGCTGCAGAACGCGGCGCACATTCAGTTCACCCAAGGCGACGCCATGCAGCTTGCCGCCATTGAGGCCAGACCGGACGCGCTGGTGATCCTGAACTCGGTTATCCAGTACTTCCCGGATCTCGGCTACCTGAAGAACGTGCTGCAAGAAGCGCTGCGCATTACTGACGAAGAGGGCGCGATCTATCTCGGCGACGTCCGCAGTCTGGATGAGCTGGCGGCCTTCCACACCAGCGTGCAGTTCTTTAAAGCGTCGCCGCTGGCCCGCGTCGCGGAAATCCGTCAGCAGATCGCCCGGGATATGGCGGCAGAAAAAGAGCTGTGCCTGTCGTTCCGCTATTTCCACGCCTTCAACACGCTGTTCGGCAGCACGCGCAAACTCCGGCTGGAGCTTAAACGCGGCAAGCGGGCAAACGAACTGAACGACTTCCGCTATGACGTCATTATCAGCCGGCAGGAAAGCGGCGCGCCTTACGAAGCACTGGACTGGCTCGGCGCCGATTTCGGCTCGCAGGCGCTGACGACGCTGTGCGGCCAACTGCGCGATATCGACCCGCAGCGGCGCATCATCGTCCGCAACCTGCCTAACTACCGCCTGCAGGCCAGCCTCGATCTGATGACGCTGCTGGCGGCAGCCCACGAGGATCAGACCCGTTGGGATATTGAGAAACGGCTGTGGGAGGTGTCCGAGCCAGACCGCCTCTATCCGGAAGATATCGCCAGCCACTTTGAGGCGTTGGGCTACCAGGTACGGCTGACCCTGAGCCAGGAAGACGGCCTGCGCCACTTCGACCTGGAACTGACGCAACACCAGGCTCTGTCATCCGGGCGCCGCCGCGCCGGCACCGCCGAGGTATCCCAGTGAGCGCTGTTAACATGGAAAAAAAACTGACCATGACCGTATCGACCACACTCTCGAACAACCCGTTGGCGCAGGAGCATGACGCCGAGGTCGCCAGACAGCTGCGCGACTTTATTCGCGACGTACTGCCGGAAGCGATGGTGCCCGCACATTTTGTGGTGCTGTCTGAACTGCCTAAGCTGCCCAACGGCAAGATAGATCGTAAACACCTGCCCGCGCCGTCCAGAAATGAACGCAGCCAGCAGGCGTACATCGCCCCGCGCAACCAGCATGAGGAAAAAATCGCCCGGATCTGGCAGGAGGTGCTGTCCGTCTCGCAGGTCGGCATTGAAGACAGCTTCTTTGAATTGGGCGGCGATTCCCTGTCGGTGGTGCAGATGGTGTCGCAAGTACGCCGGCTGTTTGATACGCCGATCGGCCTGCGTTACGTGTTTAAAAACCCGACCGTCGCCGCCCTTGCCGCCTATATCAAGGGCAAGCACCGCACCGCAGCGACCGGTTTGCAGAACCTCAGCGACAGCGAACTGCTGGCGGAGGCCCGGCTGCCGGATGATATCCGCGTTCAGCCGGACGCCCTGCCGGCGATAACCCGCGATTTCCGCCATATTCTGCTCACCGGCGGCACCGGCTATACCGGCGCGTTCCTGCTGCGGGAGTTTCTCGACCGCGCCCAGGCCACGCTGTGGGTGATCGTCCGCTCTGACGATCCTCAACAGGCGCTTGAGCGCATTCTGGGCAATCTGCAGCAGTATGGCCTGCGGCAGCCCGGCGATGAAATGCGCATTGTCGGCATTCCCGGCGACGTCGGCCGGCCTTATTTAGGCGTGGATAAAGCCACCTGGCGGCACCTGTGCCAGGATATTGAGATGATCGTGCATAATGCAGCGATCTCCAGTTACGCCATGCCGTACCGTCAGTTAAAGCCCACCAACGTGTTGGGTACGTTGGAAGTGCTGCGACTGGCCGGCACGCAGCGCATCAAGCCGCTGCACTATATTTCTTCGCTGTCGGTGTTTCCCGGCAAGCCAGGCGAGCACGCTTTCCGCGAAGAACCGCTCGCGCATCCCGACGGTCTGGCCGGGGGGTACCGGCAAACCAAGTGGGTCTCCGAACGGCTGATTACGCTGGCCGGAGAGCGCGGCCTGCCGTTCTGTATTTACCGTCCGGGACAAATCACCGGCGCTCAGAGCAACGGCGCCTGTTCAACCGACACCTACCTGAATGCCGCCATTAAAAGCTGTATTCAGCTGCAAACCGCACTGCCGTTTGACGTGATGCTGGAAATCTCGCCGGTAGACTTTTGCGCGCAGTCCGTCGCGCATATCGCCCTGTCCGCCGGGGAGCAGAATCAAATTTATCACCTGACGCAGTCGGCCCCCGTACACTGGAGCGCCGTTATCGACATGCTGCGCGTCTACGGCTTCAGGCTGGATGCCGTCAGCTATCCGCAGTGGTATCAGCGGCTGGCCAACGCGCTGGAAAACGGCGAGGACAACGCCCTGGGTAAATTCTTCTCACTGTTCGGCGAGGACGTGCCGTCTAAAGACGCCGGCGATGAGGGGGCGAACCCGCATTATGACTACAGCAACCTGAGCCGGGCGCTCGCGGGCAGCAGCATTGCCGCCCAGCCGCTCGATCAGGCGTTACTCAACCGCTACGTTGATTACTTTATTGCCAGCGGCTTTTTGCCCGCACCGGACGACGTAATTGCCACCTGCGGAGGCTGCTGCTCATGACGCTTACTCCCCCTCGTTTTAACACCTTGCCGGCGGCGTTGGATCATCACGCGGCCGCAACCCCTGACGCCCTGGCGCTGATGAGGGTGAACCATCCGCTGCGCGATGAAAAAAATCGCCCGGTCAGTTACCGACAACTGCGTAACTCGGCGCTGCATCTGGCGGCCGACCTGCACGATACCTGCGCGCCGGGCAGCCGCATCCTGCTGCCGACCTCGGTCAGCGAATATTTTGCCGTCGGCTTCCTCGCTTGCCTGTACGCCGGTATGGTCGCGGTGCCTTCTCCGCTGCCGACCCAGTATCAGCACCAGCGCCAACGTCTGAACAACATCATGCGCGACGCCGGCATCGCGGCGCTGCTGTGTTCGCCGGAGGACGAAACGGCCGTTCAGGCCTGGCTTGAGCAGGCCGCGCTTCACTGCCCGGTGCAGATTATCGCCCTGCGGGATGACGCGCCGTGCCGGTCGCTGCCGCTGCCATCGCCGACGCGCGACGGACTGGCGCTCCTGCAGTACACCTCCGGCTCCACCGGCGATCCTAAAGGCGTGATGCTGACGCACGGCAACCTGATCCATAACGCCGCCAGCTTCCAGCAGACGCTGGGTTATGCCGATGACACCCGCTTCGGCGGCTGGATCCCGCAGTACCATGATATGGGACTGATGGCGCAGCTGCTGCCGGCGCTGCTGCTGGGCAGCAGTTGCTACATGATGACGCCCACCCAGTTCCTGAAAAGACCGCTGCATTGGCTGCAGATGATTGAGCGCTTCGCTATCAACCACTCCTGCGCGCCAAATTTCGCCTTTGAACTCTGCCGCCGTCGCATCACCCCGGACGAGCTGAGCGCGCTGGATCTCTCCACGCTGCATTACCTGATCAACGGTTCCGAGCCGGTGCAGGCCGACACCATCGCCGAGTTTACCGACTATTTCCGCGCCGCCGGCTTTAAGCCCAGCGCCATGCAGCCCTGTTACGGTATGGCGGAGTGTACGGTGTTTATTTCCGGCGCGCCGCCGCGCCCGCCGCGCATCGTCGTCCGGCAGGAAGAAGCCGGCAAACCCGCGCGCCGGTTCGTCAGCTGCGGCGCGGCGCAACACTATGAGGTGAAAATTGTCGATCCCCACAGCCGTCGGCTGCTCGATGCCGGCGAAAGCGGTGAGATCTGGCTCCAGGGCGGCAGCGTCGCCAAAGGCTACTGGAATAAGCCGCAGGCCACCGAAGAAACTTTCGCCGCCTATACCGCATGCGGTCAGGGGCCCTATCTGCGCACCGGCGATATCGGCTTCCTGCAACAGGGCGAGATCTTCGTCAGCGCGCGCATCAAAGAGGTGATTATCACTCACGGTAAAAACCTCTATCCGCAGGATATTGAACACGGTCTGCGCCGTCAGTTTCCGTCGCTGGCGGGACGCTACGGCGCCGTCTTCGGCGTTAACCTGGCGGCGGCGCAGGAAACGCTGGTGGTCTGCCATGAATTACCCGGTTCATTTAACGATGCCGAACTCGACCAGTTCAGCGCGCAGATCCAAAGCTGGGTGCAGAGCGAATGGGGCGCGCCGCTCGCCGCCGTGATTCTGGTGCCGCCGGGCGAAGTCAGCCGGACGACCAGCGGTAAAATCCAGCGCACGGCGATGAAACAGCGCTTCTTCGAGCAGACATTGCGCACGCGTCATCAGTGGCTGTCCAACGCCGCCAGCGACGCATTGGGCCGGCCGCAGCCGGCGCACAGCGCCGGGGAGGCCTGATGGAGAAACTATTACAGGCGCTGGCGCCGGTTCACGCCGCGCCACTGAGCGCCGAGGACGCCGCGGACCGGCGTCAGGAGGCGGAACAGGCCTGCAACCGCGAACGTCTGATGCAGCAGGACAACGACGCCGCCTTCCCGGCGGAAACGGTCGCCTGGCTAAACCGGCAGGGCGCGCAGTTGCTCTATCTGCCGGCGCAGCATGGCGGGAAATTGCGCGGCCTTGAGCAAATCACGCAGCTTTGGCGCGCGCTGGCGGGCATCGATCTCACCGTCGCCATCGGGCACGGAAAAACCTTCCTTGGCGCCGTCTGCGTCTGGCTCGGCGGCACGCCGCAGCAGATCGCGCAGATCCGCCAGGCGCTGCTGGCCCATGAGCCGCTGGCCTGGGGCCTGACGGAGCGCGGCCGCGGCGCCGATCTGATGGCGACGCAAACCACGGCAACCCGCCAGGCGTCAGGCTGGCGTCTGCAAGGAGAAAAGTGGCTGATCAATAATGCCACGCGCGGCCACATTATTACCGTGCTGGCGAACACTGGCGACGCTCCCGGCGGTGCGCGCAATCTAAGCGTACTATTGGTGGATACGCGCCGGCTGCCGCCCGGCTGCTGGCGTCACCTCGACAAAGTGAACACCTATGGCATCCGCGGCGCCGATATCAGCGGCCAGCGGTGGCAGGACGCCCCCCTGCCGGCGGAAGCGCTGGTCGGCGAAGCCGGCCAGGGGCTTGAACTGACGCTGCGCGCGCTCCAGCTCACCCGCACTGCCTGCTGCGGCCTGTCGGTCGGCGCGCTGGACGCCGGCATCAAACTGACCCTTGAACTGGTTCAGCAACACCGGCTGTATGGCCGGCGAATGATAGAACTGGATACGGTGCAGACGCTGCTGGCTGAATCGACGACCGTCGCCTGGCTGTCGGAGGTGACCGCCTGGGTCGCCGCCCGCCACGCCGGTTACCTGCCGCAGGAAATGAGCGTGATCTCCGCCCTGGCGAAAGCGGCGATCCCCAGCCTGGTCGCTCAGCAGCTCACGCGGCTCGAAGAGCAGATGGGCGCCCGGGGATTTGTCAGCGACCTGTATGCCGGCGGCGCATTCCAGAAATTAATCCGCGATCACCAAATTGTGCCCATCTTCGACGGCAGCACGATAGTGAACCGCGTCGCCCTGGTGCCGCAATTGCCGACGCTGATCAGACACTTCAAAAAAGGCACGGCGGATCTCGCCGCGCTGGACCAGCTGGCGCAGTTGGACGCCCCGCAGCCGGAAGCGCTGCCGCTGGCGTCGCTGACCATCTTTTC
Source organism: Serratia rubidaea (assembly GCA_901472405.1). Taxonomy (GTDB): domain Bacteria; phylum Pseudomonadota; class Gammaproteobacteria; order Enterobacterales; family Enterobacteriaceae; genus Serratia_B; species Serratia_B rubidaea. The sequence continues at coordinate 3,137,484 of LR590463.1, forward strand.
CCGCAACGGCTGTTCACTGGTGCAGGCCTGCCGGCGTTGATTGAGCGCCTGCAGCAACGGCATGCCGAGGCTGCGGAAGATATGGGGCTAAACGCCCTGCTCGGCGAGCTTCTGCGCGTCAGCCGGCAAACCGTCGACGAGCTGGCCGCCGCGCCGCTGGCCTGGCCGGCGGTTCCACAGCCGGTCCTACAGGGGCTGCAGCGCTACGAGTGGCTGTTTATCGCAGCCTGTTGTCTGCTGTTCTGGCTCAATAACCCCGCGCTTCAGCATGCGCCTGGCCGCCGCCGCCACTGGCTGCCGCTGTGCCTGCACCTGATCGCCCGCCATCTCGATCTGGCCGCTGGCCCGGAACAACACGCGGCCTGGCCGTCGTTAAAGCAGTCGTTCGCCGAGCATCCGTGCGGTGACGACGACACCCTTTTATCGCAGGGAGCGCACCATGAACGTTGACAATACGCTGACCGTCGCCCGTCTTGAACGCGGGTTAACGCCATCCGGCGACGACGCTTACGCCGGCTGGTCCGCTAAAGTCCTGGCCGCGGACAACGCCGACAGCATGTGGGCAGAGGGCGAAGCCCGGCTCGATGCGCTGGGGTTCAGCCGGTGCCTGATTCCGCCGGCGCTGGGCGGGCAGTGGCGCGGCATGGATACCCTGATGGATCTGTTCCGGGTGCTGTACCGTAAAGATCCCTGCCTGGGGCTGGGCTACGCCGGCAGCAGCTTTATCGCCTGCTGCAATATCTGGGCGATCGGCTCGCCGACACAGCAGCAGACCGTCGCTCAGGCCTTGCGCGACAATGAAAAGCTGGCCTGCTCCTATTATGAACCGGAGCACGGCAACGATCTGACGGCGGTCGCCTTCTCCGCCACGCGGCAGGACGGGCAGTGGGTACTGGATGGTGAAAAGCAGGTCACCTCCAATATTGCCCGCTGCAGCCATTTCGTCGCCTTCGCCCGCACCTCGCCGCAGCCCGGCAGCCGCAGCCACACGCAAATACTGGTTGCCCGGGCGCAGCTGCCCGCCGGCGCGCTGCAGGACTTACCCCGCCATCAAAGCGTGGGAATGCGCGGCGTACAGCTGGGCGGCATCCGCTGCGAACGTGTCCGCCTACCGGCGATGGCCGATGATCAACTGCTGATGGGTGAGGAAGGCAAAGCGCTGGAAACCGCCATGCGCTCCTTCCAGGTGACGCGCACCCTGCTGCCGGGGATGTTTGTCGGTATTCTCGATTCCGGGCTGCGTCTGGCGACGCGTTTTAGCCTGCAGCGACATTTATACGGCCATTGTCTGGCTGAGTTTCCCGCCGCGCGGCAAATCCTGAGCAACGCCCTGCTCGATCTGCTGCTGGCGGACAGCTTCAGCCGGCTGAGCGCCCGCGCGCTTCACCTTCACCCGGCGTTCTGCTGTCTGTATGCCCCGGCGGTCAAGATTGTCGTGCCTAAACTGCTGATCGGCGCCATGAATCGTCTGGCCGACCACTTGGGCGCCAGTTTTTTACCAGACCGACGGCGAGTACGGCCTGTTCCAGAAATTGCTGCGCGACGTCAAACCCGCCGGCTTCGCGCATATCGGCCGCCCGGCCTGCGAGCTGACGCTGCTGCCGCTGCTGTTTATGCTGGCGCGAAAAACCGCCGCGGTCGCCGAGCCGGCCGAGCTGTCGCCGCAGTTGGCTGCGGAAACGCCGATTGAAGAGCCTATCGATTTCGCCCGCCTTCAGGTGGCGCCAGGCGGACGCGACCCGCTGCTGGACAGCCTGCTGCACAACGCCGCGCTGCTGGATGACGCGCTGGCGACGCGGGTCATCACCGCCAGATCGCAGCTGCTGCGCGACCTGCAGGCGCTCGACCCGCGTGATATTTCCGCCGCCGCGCCGGCCGGCCACTACCGCCTCAGCGCGCTGTACGCCGGTCTGATCGCCATTGCCGCCTGCCTGGCCTGGCACCGCGCCATGCCGCAAAAACTACCGCTGCCGCTGACGCAGCTGATGGTGAAGCGTCAGCTGACGCACCTGCAACTGAACGCCGACGACGGCTGTCGGAGGCGCAGAGCGATCGGGTGTTCGACTATCTGCGCGACGCCTACCAGCGGCAGGTCAGTTTCGATTTGATGCAATACCCGCTACAGGGTTGGGAGAGTTAGTTGTATGAGCAAGACCTTTCATATTTTAGGCGTTTCGGGCAGCCTGCGCGCCGCCTCGTTAAACAGCCTGTTTTTTACGCGCGATGGACCGCGTACGCCCCGCACACCTGAATTTTGAAATTTATACGCGTCTGGATGCGATCCCGCTGTTTAACGCAGACAACGAGGAGACGCGCGATCCCAACGTCGTCCACTGGCGCAGCGCCCTGGCGCGGGCCGATCTGCTGCTGCTGGTCAGCCCGGAGTATGCCCACGGCGTCACCGGCGTGATGAAAAACGCCCTGGACTGGATTGTCAGCAGCGGCGAGCTGCTCGATAAGCCGCTGGCGTTCCCGAATATTTCCATCCGCGCGGAACTGGCGCAGGCGCAGCTGGCGGAAACGCTGCAAATCATGGGTTGCCGGCAGATAGACGCCTGCAGCCCGTGCGCCACCCTGGAAGCGCCGTATGTCTTGCCGGACGCCAGCGAGCAAACGCTGGTTGAACACCCGCAGATCGGGCCAAGGCTGCACGCCTTATGGCGCGAGATTGACCATGCGCTTTGCGCAGAACAATAAAAACCAAAAAACAATGAGTAAGGAAAAATCATGAACGCTACTGCAAACGACCTGAAACACTGGCTGATCGAACGCGTCGCCACCTATTGCCGGCTGGCGCCTGCGGCCATCAAAGAGGATGCCAACTTTGCCGATTACGGCATGGATTCCGTGTTTACGCTGACCCTGATCGGCGAAATTGAGGATCATCTCGGCCTGGAGCTGGATCCCACCACTCTGTGGGATAACCCGTCCGTTGAACAACTGCACGCCTTTTTTAGCGCGTGAACTGAAGAAAACGGCGGCCTGAACGGCCGGGAGAAAATGATGAATAGCGTCCCACATCTGGAATGTTTGCCTACCAAACGCGCCTGTCCGTTCAATCCGCCGGAAGAGTACCGTTTTATTCGCCAGGAGTGCCCGGTCGTCCGGGTAAAAACGCCGCGCGGCGATTTTGCCTGGCTGGTTACCCGATATCATGATGTTAAACAAGCGCTGAGCGATCGCCGGTTAAGCTCCGACCCCCGCAGCACCGGTTTCCCGACCTATATTTCCGGCGAAGTGCCGCCTCCGCCGGGCTTTTTCCTCCAGCTTGATGCGCCGGACCACACCCGCCTGCGTAAATCCGTCACCGAGGAGTTTCTCAACTCGCACGTTGAGCAGCTAAAACCACGGATGGCCGCCATTATCGACCAGCAGCTGACGGAGATGCTGGCGCTGCAACCCCCGGTCGACTTTGTGAAGGCGTTCGCCGTTCCCGCTTCGGCCAAAATCATCTGTGAACTGCTGGGCACGCCGGTGGCGGACCATCCCTTTGTGCAAAGCCGCACCGACACCGTGCTGGATCGCAGTACGCCGCCCGCCCAGGCGGAGCAGGCGGCGATTGAGCTTATGGGTTACTTTGACCGTATCGTGACGGAAAAAGAGCAGGCGCCGGGCGAAGATTTACTGGGCAGACTGATCCGCAAAGCCCAGGCCGATAACCAGCCCAGCCATGACGAGATTGTCGGTCTGGCCGCCCTGCTGCTGCTCAGCGCCTACGACACGATGGCGCTGGCGATGGGGCTGGGCGTAGTGACGCTGATCAATAACCCGCAGCAACGCCAGGCGTTCCTTGCCGATCCGTCGCTGGGCAACGACCTGGTGTATGAACTGGTGCGTTACCTGACCATCAACCACGCGGGTCTGCCGCGCGCGGCCACCGCGGATCTGGAGATCGGCGGCCAGCACATCAAAGCGGGTGAAGGCGTGTTGATCATGCTGAGTTCGGCCAACCGTGATGAAACGGTGTTTGAGCAGCCGGACGCCTTTAATCTGCACCGCTGCGAAAAAACCCAACTGGGCTTCGGGCACGGCATCCATAAATGCCTGGGCATGCACTTCGCCCGGGCCGAACTGGCCATCGCCTTCCGCGCCATTTTCACCCGCATTCCGGATCTGTCGATCGCCGTGCCGCAGACATCGCTGGCCTATCGCGACGAGATGGTGCTATACGGCCTGAAAGCGCTGCCGGTTACCTGGTAAATGCCTTAAGGCCGCAAGCGGCCGGGCACCGTTTAATTTGATGATGAGAGCTACCATGCAAGGTACAAAGAAAGTTCTGTTTCTGGTTTACGTCGCGCTGCTGTCCACGATCGGGCTGTTTGCCTCCGATCTCTACCTGCCGGCGCTTGCCAATATTCAGCAGTTTTATCAGACCAATGCCGGCAATGTCGGCCTGTCGCTGAGCATCTATATGGCCGGTTTCTCCTTCGGCCAGCTGTTCTACGGCGCCCTCTCCGACCAACTGGGGCGTAAAGCGCCGCTGGTGGTCGGCCTGGCGCTGTTTCTGGCCGGCACGCTGGGCTGCCTGTATGCGACCAGCATCGAAGTTTTCCTGCTGTGTCGCCTGATTCAGTCCATTGGCTGCTGCGCGGCCTATGTTCTGTGGCAACCGATGATTGTCGATCTCTTTGAGGGGCATGAGGTTCAGAAATTATTCACCATGATGATGGCCCTGGGCGGCCTCTCGCCGGCGCTGGCGCCGCTGATTGGCGGATACGTGACCGCCGCATTTGGCTGGAAAATGGTGTTCTGGCTGCTGTTCGCCCTGACGCTGGCGCTGCTCGCCTGGACGCTGTTTATCTATCGGGAATCATTGGCGCCGGCTAACCGCAGCCGCTTCTCTGCCTCACGGGTGCTGAAAAGCTACGGTTCCTTCTTGTCGAGCCGCTTTTTTATGGGGCATGCCGGCGCGATCGCCTGCGGCATTACCCAGTACCTGGTGTTTTTATCGCTGCTGCCGTTTATTTTGTCGCATATCGGTTATTCCGCCAGCACGATCGGCCTAATGTACCTGCCCATTGCCCTGACGTTTATCGCCGGTACCGAAGTGGCCAAACGCCTGTACCCGTCGTTGGGTGACGGCGGCTGTATGCGGGCCGGGATTATCCTGGGCTGCACCGGCGCGGCGCTGCTGTTTATCACCCCCATTTTCATCCCTATCACCTCCGCCTGGAAGATTATCACGCCTTTCTGCCTGATCACCTTCGGTAACGGCTTCCTGGTGCCCACCGGTTCTGCCTATCTGATTAAACATTTCGCCAACCAGGCCGGCGCCTGCGCCAGCTCGCTCGGCTTTTATGGTCACCACGGTGGCGTTTGTCTCCATCAGCGTCGCCTCATTGCTTACCGCATCGCTGGGCATGACCGGCGCCATGACCGCCACGATATTGTTATTCGCCGCGCTGATGGCGCTGTCGTTTATCTGGAGCCATAAATCACGGGCAGAACGCGAACTGGCCATAAACGTAGAATAATGCGCCCTTAACGATAAACCGCCGTTGAAATCTCCCCCTCCTCGGCGGTTTTTTTATCACTGCCGTGTCTACAAAATAAAACGCCCGATGGCATCATCGGGCGTTAACGATCATCTTCCGTCATCCTGTCGCGGATAAATCAGAAACGAGACCGTCAGCTGTGCATTAACCGAGTTTGGCCTGCTGCTGCGAGCCATACTGCCCCTGATAGGACACCCCGACCCGCGTTGAACGCGTCAGCGGCACATCGAGACCGACGCCCACCACCGCCACGTCCTTGTCCACCGGCGCACCCTTGCTGGTGAAGCTGTCGCCGCTGGCGAACGCCATCCGCGCCGAAGTGTCCGTATCGCCATACGCATGCTGCCAGCCCAGTTTTGCCGTGCAGCGTTACGTCTACCCCTGACACCGGGATATCCGTCGCACCGCGCAGCCCCAGCGTCGAGTAGAAGGTGTTCATCGTTTCATCCTTCACGCTCAGCGCCGCCGCGCCGCCCTGCTCCTGCACCGCATCCGTATGCAGACGCACGTAGCTCAGGTTGACGAACGGCTCCACGCTCGCCGCTTCATAGCGCAGCCGGTAGCCCAGCTCCGTAAACGCCTGCAGCGTATTGCCGTCGTAATCCCCCGTCAGACGGTCGCGGTAGCCGCCGAAGCCCACGTTGCGCTCGCTCTCTATCCGGTGCCAGCTGTAGCCCACACCGCCGCGCAGCGCCAGCGCATCGCGCTGCCCTGCACCATACAGACCCAGATGGTAGTTGTTGCTGTGGCCTGACGACGAACGGCTGTCGACGTCGAAACGCGTGCGGCTGTAGCCCGCGTACGCGCCCGCCCGCACCCCGTCGCTCAGCTCACGATCTGCGCCCACCAGGAAACCGCCGGTGTTGCTGTCCAGCTTGCCGACGTTGCCGTCGCCCTTGCTGCGCGTCCAGCTGCCGAACATCTGGCCCCAGGCCCCGTTGCGCTCACGCTCCGGGCTCTGCACCAGGCTCATCGCCAGCGGCGGCACCGGCAGGCTGTCGCCGTCGAACATCGTCTGCATATGCTGGTTCACCACGCTGCCTACCAGCGTGCCGCTCTGCTGCAGGCTCGCCTGCACCGACGCATACTGCTCGCCGGACAGCTGGTTAAACGCATCCCGCGCCTCGGCCGCGTTCAGCATCAGCAGCGCGTTGTACAGCCCGAGCGACGGCCCCTGCTGCGCCAGCGAGCTCAGTGCTCCGGCGGTATTCCACTGGTTGTCGCTGGTCGCCACCGTCTGGAAGATGCCCGGTGCCTCCGGCTTGCCGCCGCTATCACCGTCGTCGCCACCGCCGGTATGACCGTCGTCACCCCCGCGCTATGACCATCGTCACCCCCGCCGCTATGACCATCGTCACCGCCGCCGCTATGACCATCGTCACCGCCGCCGCTATGACCATCGTCACCGCCGCCGGTATTACCGTCATCACCCCCGCCGCTATGGCCGCCGTCACCGCCGCCGGTTTCTTTCTGCCGGATGGTCAGATCGACATTTTGCCGATCGCGCGTCAACTCCGTGTCCAAAAAGGCCGAGTCCAGCACCGCTTCGCTGAACATGCCTTTAATACCGTCGCCAGAGGTTAAGATGCGATAGGTCTGTCCGTCCTGATAGCTGGTGTGCGGGTCAAGGGCATTGACCAGCACCTTAACGTCCTTGCCGATAGTCGTTTCACCCTGCATCCCCACCGTATCGCTGCGACCGTCCGCGGCAATGTCCACATCGTAGAACGCGCCATCCTTAAAGGTCAGATAGCTCCTGACGGTCAATTTACCTATATCGCCGTCGCCGGGGGAAAGATGGCCGCCGCTTTCTACCACCGTACGGCCAATGGTCGCATTGCCGCCCAGCACGCCGCCGGATTCAACAAACAGCGAACTGGAAAAACCCGGGTTACCCAGTGATTGTTCGATAAAAGCACCCACGGTGCCGTTAAGAATCAGCGTACCGCCATCTTCCACACGCAGTTCCTGATACCTTGGGTAAAAACTAATGTTGGTCGCCATGTCACCATTGAGCGTCAGCTTGCCGCCCTTAACGAAAACATACCCATTGTATCCGGTAAGATCTCCGCTCAGCGTGGTCTGGCCGGCCACATTAACCATCGTGCCGTCACCGTTGACGGTATTGGCAAATTGGTAATCGCTTGCAGTGTGATTAAAGATGATGGAACGCTGCATGCCCATGTTGTAGGTTAAAGTATCCACCACAATGTTCGGGTCCAGGATGCCTGGCGCCTGCGCCTCACCCAACGCCGGCAGATTCCAGATCTCATGACCATTGACATCCGTAGGCGAATAACCGTCAAAATAGCCGCGGCTGCCGATAATCAGCGCCGTATTCAGCGCCAGTTTACTGCCATCGTTACTGAAGCGGCCATTGTTGGCTAATGACAACACGCCCACCCCGCTGTATCCCCGAGAGTGCAGGTGCGCCCCGTCACCGCTGATATAAATCTCTGACGTTTTTGTACTGTCCCAAGGATGGTTGCCCACCACCAATTCGCCGGTCGTCACCTGTGCACCGTCCAGCACGTCCAGCTCCCCGGCCAGCGCCAGCCGGTTGGCTACCTGCCATGTACTGTCTTTACCGGCAATGGCCACTTTCGGGCTGTATCGGTAGTCGGTATTGTCCGGCCCATAGCTCACCGTGGCATCGCCGGTGACCAGGTGGGCGCCGTTCTCCACCCGCACCGTCGCCTGCGGCTGGCTCTCGGAGCCGACCACCAGGTTTTTGGCGCTGAAGGTGCCGCCGTCAATCAGTAAATCGCTGACCTGATTCTGCCCGACGCTGGCCGTACCGCCATAGGAAACCGAATGGGAAATATGCCGGCTACCGTCAAGAAGTGCATCGCCGACAGGCCCGAGCTGCTTCACGATCAGATCGACAAACTGCTTGCCGTGCTCAAGCGTTGCGTCTAAAAACGCCGAGTCCAGCACCGCGGCGCTGAACGTGCCGTCGATATCCTTTTCAGACGTGAGGATGCGGTAAGTTTGTCCATTCTGATAGCTGACATGCGGATCAAGGGCATTAACCTGGACCTTGACGTCCTTGCCGATGGTGGTCTGGCCCACGACCGCCGTGCTGTCGCTGCGGCCGTCTGCGGCAATATCCACGTCGTAGAAGGCGCCGTCGTTAAAGGTCAGATAGCTGTTGATAGCAAACTTGCCGATGCCGCCGTCTCCGGGGGAAAGATGGCCGCCGTTTTCCACCACCGTGCGGCCTATGGTCGCATCGCCGCCCAGCACGCCGCCGGATTCAACAAACAGTGAGGTCGAAAAGCCGACATTACGGGCAAACATTCCCATCGTACCGTTAAGGATCAGCGTTCCGCCGTCTTCAACGCGCAGTTTATGCTCTTTTAACAGCTGATAATCAGGATTGGTGCCCAGATCGGTATTGATGGTCAGCTTGCCGCCCTTGACGAACACATCGCCGAAGTAATTGCCGAGATCGCCGGTCAACGTCGTCTGACCGGCGACATTAGCCATCACGCCGCTGCCGGTGAGAGTATTGGCGAACGTGTAATCACTTGCGGTATGGTTAAAAATAATGGTCGGCGCGGTCAGGGCAATGCCCGGATCGAGTAGCCCGGGCGCCTGCGCCCCACCCAACGTAGGCGGCGTCCAACTGTTATCACCATCTGCGGGCACATAGCCGTCAAAAGAAGCGCGACTGCCGATAACCAGCGCCTTTTTCAGCGCCAGCTTGCCGCCGTCGTTGCTGAAGCGGCCATTGTCAGCTAATGACAGGACATCAACGTCGCTGCGCCCCTGAGAATGCAGGCGTGAGCCTTCACCACTGACGTAAATATCCGCGCTTTTTGTGCCGTTCCAGGGCCGGTCGGCCACCGCCAGCTCGCCGGCCGTCACCTGTGCACCGTCCAGCACATCCAGCTTGCCGGCCAGCGCCAGCCGGTTGGCAATCTGCCATTCGCTGCCTTTACCGGCGACGGCCACTTTCGGGCCGTATCGGTAGTCGGTATCGTCCGGCCCATAGCTCACCGTGGCATCGCCGGTGACCAGGTGGGCGCCGTTCTCCACCCGCACCGTCGCCTGCGGCTGGCTCTCGGAGCCGACCACCAGGTTTTTAGCGCTGAAGGTGCCGCCGTCAATCAGTAAATCGCTGACCTGATTCTGCCCGACGCTGACCGTACCGCCATAGGAGACCGAATGAGAAATATGCCGGCTACCGTCCAGGATCACATCGCCGACGGCCCCGAGCTGCTTCACGATCAGATCGACAAACTGCTTGCCGTGCTCAAGCGTCGCGTCTAAAAACGCCGACTTCAGCACCGCAGCGCTGAACGTGCCGTCGATATCCTTTTCAGACGTGAGGATGCGGTAAGTTTGTCCATCCTGATAGCTGGCATGCGGGTCAAGGGCATTAACCTGAACCTTGACGTCCTTGCCGATGGTGGTCTGGCCCACTACCGCCGTACTGTCGCTGCGGCCGTCGGCGGCGATATCCACATCATAGAGCGCGCCGTCGTTAAAGGTCAGATAGCTGTTGATATCAAACTTGCCGATGCCGCCGTCGCCGGGGGAAAAATGCCCGTCACGCTCCACCACCGTGCGGCCGATGGTCGCGGTGCCGCCCAGTATGCCGCCGGGTTCAACAAACAGTGAGGTTGAAAAACCGATATTGCGCGCAAATCTCCCTATCGTGCCGTTAAGGATCAACGTCCCGCCATCTTCGGCATAGAGATGCTGCGTTCTGATCAGCAGGTCATCTTCCGTGCCGATATCGGTATTAACCGTCAGCTTGCCGTCTTTGGCGAAAATGTGCCCGTTATAACGACTGAGATCGCCGGTTAACTCCGTATTTCCGGCAACATTCGCTATTGTCCCGTCGCCGATGATGGCATTCACAAAGCGGTAACCATCTGTGGTATGGTTAAAGCTAATAGAATTCGACATTCCCATATTATACGTATCGGTATCCACCACGATGTCGGCATCCAGCACACCGAGCGCCTGCGCCGGCCCCGACGTCGACAGCCGCCATACCTTACCGTTTTCATCCTGGGACGGAGTACCATCCAGGCTGCCGATAATAAATGCGCCGTTCACATATATCGGGTTAATATCGCCCGCGCGTCCCACGCTATCCTCTGCCTTAATATTTTCCGCATAGGACGCGCTGATATTACCCGCCAGCGTCAACGCCGCCGCCAGTGCGACATACAGCCGCGACAGCCGGGTTTTGACCGGTAACGATGGATACCCCCAGAGCTTCTCCATATACCATCCCTCTGTTTGATTATTGTTATGCCGCCAACCGCGGCACAATAAGGCTGGCATAGGAACGGGGAATGCGCCACGCGGGCGCCGGAATTCAGAATAGGATTGTTTGAAATAAAAAGGGCTGCCGGAGAATCCGGCAGCCCGCACCTGTAAATACGGCGGGTTAGAACGAGACCGTCAGCTGTGCATTGACCGAGTTGGCCTGCTGCTGAGAGCCATACTGCCCCTGATAGGATACCCCGATCCGCGTTGAACGCGTCAGCGGCACATCAAGACCAACGCCCACCACCGCCACGTCCTTGTCCACCGGCGCACCCTTGCTGGTGAAGCTGTCGCCGCTGGCGAACGCCATCCGCGCCGAAGTGTCCGTATCGCCATACGCGTGCTGCCAGCCCAGTTTGCCGTGCAGCGTTACGTCTACCCCTGACACCGGGATATCCGTCGCACCGCGCAGCCCCAGCGTCGAGTAGAAGGTGTTCATCGTTTCATCCTTCACGCTCAGCGCCGCCGCGCCGCCCTGCTCTTGCACCGCATCCGTATGCAGACGCACGTAGCTCAGGTTGACGAACGGCTCCACGCTCGCCGCTTCATAGCGCAGCCGGTAGCCCAGCTCCGTAAACGCCTGCAACGTATTACCGTCGTAATCCCCCGTCAGACGGTCGCGATAGCCGCCGAAGCCCACGTTGCGCTCGCTCTCTATCCGGTGCCAGCTGTAGCCCACACCGCCGCGCAGCGCCAGCGCATCGCGCTGACCCGCCCCATACAGGCCCAGATGGTAGTTGTTGCTGTGGCCCGACGACGCCCGGCTATCTACGTCGAAACGCGTGCGGCTGTAGCCCGCGTACGCGCCCGCCCGCACCCCGTCGCTCAGCTCACGGTCTGCCCCCACCAGGAAAACCGCCGGTGTTGCTGTCCAGCTTGCCGACGTTGCCGTCGCCCTTGCTGCGCGTCCAGCTGCCGAACATCTGACCCCAGGCCCCGTTGCGCTCGCGCTCCGGGCTCTGCACCAGGCTCATCGCCAGCGGCGGCACCGTCAGGCTGTCGCCGTCGAACATCGTCTGCATATGCTGGTTCACCACGCTGCCTACCAGCGTGCCGCTCTGCTGCAGGCTCGCCTGCACCGACGCATACTGCTCGCCGGACAGCTGGTTAAACGCATCCCGCGCCTCGGCCGCGTTCAGCATCAGCAGCGCGTTGTATAGCCCGAGCGACGGCCCCTGCTGCGCCAGCGAGCTCAGCGCCCCCGGCGGTGTTCCACTGGTTGTCGCTGGTCGCCACCGTCTGGAAGATGCCCGGCGCGTCCGGCTTGCCGCCGCTATCGCCGTCGTCGCCACCGCCGCTATGACCGTCATCACCGCCGCCGCTATGACCATCGTCACCGCCGCCGCTATGACCATCGTCACCGCCGCCGCTATGACCATCGTCACCGCCGCCGCTATGGCCGTCATCACCACCGCCGGTATGGCCGTCATCACCGCCGCCGGTATGACCATCGTCACCGCCGCCGCTATGGCCGTCGTCACCACCGCCGCCGGTCTCTTTCTGCCGGATGGTCAGATCGACGTTTTGATGATCGCGCGTCAACTCCGTGTCCAAAAAGGCCGAGTCCAGCACCGCTTCACTGAACATACCGTTAACGCCGCCGCCGGCGGTCAGAATGCGGTAGGTTTGCCCATCCCGATAGCTGGTGTGCGGATCGAGGGTATTGACCAATACCTTGACGTTCTTATCAATGTAGGCGCCGCCCTGTGACCTCACATAGTCGCTGCGGCCATCCGCGGCGATATCAACGTCATAAAACGCGCCCTCATTGAAGCCCAAATTACTCTTAATGATAAATTGACCGATAGCGTTATTGTCAGGATCCCCGGGGGAAAGATGGCTTCCGCGCCCGATACTCACCCGGCCTGTCGTCGCATTACCGCGCAGTACACTGCCGCTGCCTACGAACAATGCCGTTGAAAAATCCGTAAACCCTGGAGAAACCTCGATGATATGCCCCACATTACCGTTAAGCAGCAGCGTTCCGCCGTTCTCTACCGCCAACCCTTGTAGTTTTTCGGACTCCTCCACGTTCGTGCCTACATCACCGTCAATCGTTAACTTGCCGCCCTTAACGAAAATGCGCCCCGCCGTATTGCGAGAGATCGCCGGTCAGCGTGGTCTGCCCGGCCACGTTGGCCATCGATCCACTGCCGATGATGGTATTGGCGAACTGATAGTCGTCCGACGTATGGTTAAAAATAATCGACCCCCGCATACCCCGATGGTCGGTTGGCGTGGTGATCACAATATCGCGGTCAATCACGCCGGGCGCCTGCGCCTCGCCCAGCGTAGGCAGCGGCCAGATCTCGTGGCCGTAAGGGCCATCCGCCGAATAGCCGTCAAAAGAGGCGCGGCTGCCGATCACCAGCGCGCTGCGCGGCGTTAACTGTTTATTATCGTTACTGAAGCGCCCGCCGTTTGCCAGCGCCAGCACATCGGCGTCGGTAGTTCCCCGGGTGTGCAGATGCGAGCCTTCACCGCTGACGTAAATTTCCGCAGATTTTTTCGCCTCGGCGGGACGTTCAGAGGCCAGCAGATCGCCAACCTTCACCTGCGCGCCGTCCAGCACGTCCAACTTGCCGGCGAGCGACAGCCAGTCGTTGACCTGCCACTCACTGCCTTTACCGCTGATCGTCGCCATCGGCCGGTGTTGATAGTCGGCATCATCCAGACCGTAGTCGATCCTTGCCCGTTCGGTCACCAATTTAGCCCCGTTCTCCACCTGCACCGCCGCCTGCGACTGGCGTTCAGAGCCGATAATCAGCTTTTTAGCGCTGAACGTACCGCCGTCTATCAACCACTTGCTGGCTTTATCCTGACCCATACTGACCGCGCCGGCATAGGAGACAGACTGGGAAACGTGGCGATCGCCGTCCAGCGTCACATCACCGCCGGGGGTAATTTGTTTAATCAGCAGATCGATAAACTGCTGGCCGCGTTTAAAGGTCGCTTCCAGAAAGGCCGAATCCAGCACCGCTTCGCTGAACATGCCGGCAATATCTTTTTCGGAGGTGAGTATGCGGTAGGTCTGTTCATCCTGATAGCTGGTGTAGGGATCCAGCATATTCACCAGCACCTTCACGTTGTTGCCGATCGTCGTCTGACCGACCACCGCCATGGTATCGCTGCGGCCGTCGGCGGCGATATCCACGTCATAAAACGCGCCGTCTTTAAAGGTCAGATAGCTGTTGATGTCGAACTTGCCCGTGCTGCCGTCGCCGGGAGCAATATGGCCGCCGCCCTCGATAATCGTACGACCGATGGTCGCATCGCCGCCCAGCCTCGCGCCGGGATCAACAAACAGTGAAGTGGTAAAACCGATGCCGCGTCCAAATCCCCCGATGGTGCCGTTGAGGATCAGCGTACCGCCGCGCTCAACGTATAAACCTTGATAAGGAGGATCACTCTTGTAGCGCCCCACATCAGAGTTAATCGTCAGCTTGCCGCCTTTAACGAAAATATCGCCGTGGAACTCACTGAGGTCGCCGGACATGGTGGTATTGCCGGCAAAATTGGCTATTGACGCATGTCCCTCGTCGTCCCTGACGCTGTTGACAAAACTGATAGTCATCCGCAGTATGGTTGAAGATGAGGGAGTTCCAGCGCCCGCCCAAATATGTATCACGATCAAAGAAGACGACGATATTAGGATCCAATATGCCGGGCGCCTGTGCTTCCCCCAGGGTAAAAATATCCCACCCTTTCTCCACCACATCTTCATCATCCTGCGCATGGCCATCCAGGGTGCCGCGACTGCCTATTATCAGGCCGCCATGGATCTCTAACCTATCACTCGCGCTGCTAAAACGGCCATGATCGGACAGAGAGAGGATTTCAATTCTCGGATAACTTTCTATTTGCAGATGCGAACCGCTGCCGCTAACGACAATTTCCGTCGAACGGTTAGTGCCAACAATCGAGCCTGCCGAATCCAGCCGGCCGATGCTCATCACACCGCCATCCAGCACATACAGCCCGGCGCTGATCGACAGTACATCACTGACCCGCCACTCGCTGCCCTTACCGCTGACCTTACCGAATCCGGCGCCGTCCACCTCTCTGATCCGCTTCTCGCCGTTTTCGACATTGATGTTTTCCGCATAGGCCGCGCCGACCGTACCGGCCAGCGTCAGCGCCGCCGCCAGCGCGACATACAGCCGCGACAGCCGGGTTTTGACCGGTAACGATGGATGCCCCCAGAGCTTTTCCATATACCATCCCTCTGTTTGATTGTTATTATGCCGCCAACCGCGGCCCAATAAGGCTGGCAGAGGAACAAAGAATGCGCCACGCAGGGCGCAACAATTCAGAAAAGACGTGCGGAAGGCAACCTGCGCCGTCCGCTGCCGGGGAAAGGTAGGAAGAAACAGTCGCCTGGCGGCGTTACTGCACCAGCGTCAGCGCGCGTTTCGGCTGGTTCGGCGCGGTAATCATCGCCAATAATTGTGCTTTAACCGCCTGCGCCGCTTCAGACAGCGGCTGCTGAACGGACACGCACAGCGCCAAGGGCAGCGCCAACGACGGGTTGCTGATGCGCGCCATCCAGGCTCTGGCCGGGCCGGTCAGCGCCCGCGCGGCGGACTCCGGCAGAATGGTCGCCCCCAGTCCCCCGGCGATGGCGGCGCTGAGCATGGTCGGCGATTCAATTTCACCGACCACGTTCAGCGCCAGCTTACGCACCGCCATCGCGTCTTCCACCTGATCGCGCACGCTGTCTCCCCGGTGCGGTAAAAACAGGTTCAGCCGCGCCAGCGCCCGCAGATCGATGTAGTCACCGGGGTTGGGTACCGAACGCGACGCCACCAGATACAGATCTTCCTTCGCCAACACCGTGGTGTTGAACCCCTGCGGCGCCTTTGCGCCGTATATCACCGCCATATCCAGCGCACAGCTGGCAACCTGATCGGTCAGCGCCGGGCCGGTATCTTCATGCAGACGCAGCAGAATGCCGGGGTGCGCATCGCGCATCGCCTGCAGCAGCGGCGTCGCCAGCTGCGCGGCGGCGCAGCCGGATGCGAAACCAAGCGCGACCTGCCCGCTGACCGCCAGCCCGATATTACTGACGGCGGCCTGCGTCTGCTCACACATGCGCAGAATCGTCTGCGCGTGGGCATAAAGAATATTGCCCGCCTCGGTCGGCATCACGCCGCGTTTGCTGCGAATCAACAGCTGCTGCTGGAGTTCGCCTTCCAGCGTCGCCAACTGCTGGCTTAACGCCGGTTGCGCAATATGCAGCACTTCCGCTGCCTGCGTCAGGCTGCCGATATCGACGATTTTGACAAAATATTTAAGACGTCTGAAATTCATGGAGCCCCCGTTATGCGCAAAAGAACAACGTTAACCCCACAGCAAGATCCGGGCCATAATCAGGGGGAAAAACCAATAACGTCGCCAACAGGCTAAAAAAAAAGGGAAAAGCGACAACCTCCAGCGGCGGCGATATGCGCGCAAACGCCGGCGGCGGCGGCCCGCTGCACCAAAAAGAAGCAATGTTGCCTGCCGGCGCGCGTCCAACCACTCAAGAATGCAGCAGGTTGGGCATTCTTGCAGCAAACGCGCCAAAATGCGTTTTTTCAGGCTTTACAAGCCCCGGCGGCCTCGCTATTATGCGCCCCGTTCACACGATTCCTCTGTAGTTCAGTCGGTAGAACGGCGGACTGTTAATCCGTATGTCACTGGTTCGAGTCCAGTCAGAGGAGCCATATTTATGTTTTCATGCATCTTCACGAATCTTTATACGAATTAGATTCAAAAAGTTAGCGTGAAAATCCTTCCCGATGCATTTTCATTCCCCCTCCGCATCGGGAAAGATTGGTGGTTTGCTTTTGGGTCATGTCAGTTCGATTATGGTGTGAGCGCCATATGTCTCAACACTACAATCCGCAGCTTAAAACCATCCGCTCAACCTTTCAAAGTTTCCGATTATCATGGCCTGTACCTTTCGAGTCACGTCTCTGGTATCTCAAATATCGTCTCAATGGTAAAGAATCCCACCTCGGCTTAGGTGCCTGTCCCGATGTTTCTCTGGTGCCTCACGCAACGCCGGAGTCCCCGGCGTCGGCGTGTATTTAGTTTCGCCACGCGCAATCGCCTCGTATGCCACCTGTTTAACGTGATCGGGTGTATCAAAATCCGGTTCGCCGGTGGTGAGATTCAAAATATCCACTCCGGCTTTTTTCAGGTCATTGGGGTGCTGTTTCTCCGCCGCATTAGCGGAAAGTGACACGCGCTGAACGCGGCCTGACAAAGAAATCGTCATCGACGCTAAAGTTAAGACTGAGGGGTAAAGTCAGGCTCAGGCAGACCGAGGTTTTCACGCAGCGTGCTGAATTCATATTCTTCACGGAACAACCCGCGACGACGCAATTCGGGGATCACCAGCTCAACAAACAGCGAAAGCTGTTCCGGCATCACTGCAGGCATGATGTTAAAACCGTCTGCCCCGCCTTCTTCCAGCCAATGCTGGAAATCATCGGCGATATCTTCCGCCGTACCGATCAGCACGCGATGCCCACGCGAACCGGCAGCAATTGCGGCCAGTTCACGTAAGGTCAGATTTTCGCGATACGCCAGATCGGTCAGCAGTTTCACACGGCTCTGATTACCTTCACCGGCAGGCACATCCGGCACCGGCCCGTCGAGCGGAAACACACTCAGATCCATATTAAAGCGGGTGGACAGTTGGCGGATGCCATTATCAATATCTACCAGCGAATTCAGTTCGCGCCAGGTTTCGCGCGCCTCTTCCCGTGTGCGGCCGACAATGGGCATTACGCCCGGCAAAATCAGCACATGTTCCGGGTTACGTCCGGCCTCTTTCACCTGCTGTTTCTGCGCACGGTAAAACGTCTGTGCTTCTTCCAGCGTTGCGGCAGCGGTAAATACCACTTCGGCGGTGGCCGCTGCCAGTTTCTGGCCGTCAGCAGAAGAACCCGCTTCGATAATCACCGGACGCCCCTGCGGCGAACGGGTAATATTCAGCGGCCCCTGTACCTGAAAATACTTGCCCTGATGGTTCACCGAATTGATTTTCTCATTGACGAAATACTGGCCGCTGGCGTTGTCCGGCTGCACCGCCCCTTCCTGCCAGCCTTCCCACAGTTTGAACGTCACCTCGAGAAACTCATGTGCTACGGCGTAACGTTCAGCATGCGCGGGCATATCGTCACGGCTGAAATTGCGCGCCACATCCGTTGAAAACGACGTCACCACGTTCCACGCCGCCCGGCCGTGGCTGATGTGATCAAGAGAAGAAAAGCTGCGTGCCAGATTAAACGGATTGCTGAATGTCGTTGAAGCCGTGGCGGCCAGCCCGATATGGCGGGTTTGCACTGCCAGTGCCGACAGCAGAGTCAGCGGTTCGAGCCGCGCCATGGTAGACGGCAAACGGTAGACGCTGGTTGCCAGGGCATCGCCAATGAAGAACATATCAAATTTTCCCTCTTCGGCTTTTTTGGCGATCCACGTCAGCCAGTCGATATCGGTCGGCGAACCGAGGTTTTCAGTTAAGCGCCAGCCACTGACATGATGCCCGAGCGGCTGCACAAACAGACCAAGACGCAATTGATGGGTGTTTTTTGAAGAAGATGAAGAAGAGGTCATGGCGTTATCCCTGAGAATAATGGTGAATTTCAGTTGCCCGCAGGGCTTTTTCGATATTTTCCGCAGCCATTGAGAACGGCAAGCGGGCGGCATTTTCGGTGGAGAATTTCACTTCGCGGGCAATGGCCGCGATGATCATGTCACGGTCGCCATTCAGTGGCGGCAGTGCCAGCGTGGCGTTTTGTTCCCGTACGCTGACCAGATGCGTTTTGATAGCCGCATCGGAGCATTCCGTGGTGAGAAAATTGACCTGCCAGCGAATACCGGCCGCCTTCAGGCTGGCTTCCAGTTGCGGATTCACCGCCCGCCACGCTTTCGGGCTGGTGATGATCGCGATATCGGAGGAATGATCGGCAAGCAGCTCACCGGTGCGTGAAAGCAGGCCCGGTTGATAATGATAGGTCTGCGGTGATTTTATGGCGAACACGTCGATGCCCTGTATTTGTCGTCTGGTTAAAGAGAAACTGCCCGTAATTAAACGGGAACTTGATGTGGGATATATTCAAGTGTTCTTGAAAATATCCTACGGGAATTGAAAAAATTAAAAAAGAGCTAAGTGCGCATCCTTATTAACTTATTCGCAATAGCATAGATTAATTTTCGCTATAACCTACAAACCCCTTGCATCCGGTGCTAAATAAAAGAAATGATAGTGTCAGGCAGGACTAATTTAACGAAATAAAAACAGATGCGTCTGAAATTCCCTTATATCCGACTGGTTTGTTTTTAATTACAACCTTAAAAACAACGTTAATCAACCCTTATTAAGAAGAGAGTATTATGTCCTCACATCCGATAGCTTTTCTTTTACTTGGTAATAATTTTGGCACACCAGAAATGCGGAAAATCTGGTCAGCGCAAAATCGCCTGACACAGCAAATAAATGTCGACGTTGCGCTGGCATCAGCCGAAGGTGAACTGGGTGTGATTTCGCAACAGGCCGCGCTGAGCATTGCGAAGCTGGCGACCAGTATTACTGAACAGGATCTTGACCACGGGTTGGATCCGGCCCATTACACCGGCAGCCCCGCGCAAAAAGTCGATGACGTCATCCGCTTTGCCGTGCAGTCCCGGTCATCTGACTTCGCCTGAGGAACCCGGGTTATGACACAGCATTTCAGGCGGCTGACGCTGGATGATAAACACGATTATCTGGCGCTGATGCTGGCCGCCTACGCGCCAATCAAAAACACTCCGGGATTCAGTTTGATGCTGCCACCACCGATCTGGCACGCGTGACACAACACCCTCGACGATCATGCGGTGTTTGCGCTCTTTGATAACCAGCGGATGGTGGCTTCGGTGACCCTGCGCTTCCCGTGGGGTGCAATGCCTGGCCCCATGGGCCTGCCGCACATTGGCTGGTTCGGCACGCATCCAGATTACTCCGGTCAGAAGACTCGGCAAAAAAACTGCTGGGCTGGCTGGAAGACAACATTCTGAGCCGCGAATTGAAAGCCCCGGCTTACTCACTCGGCACCGCCACCAGCCACCCGTGGCTGCGCGATATGTACCTGAAACTGGGTTTTCAGCCGGTCTTCGAAAGAGACCTCGGCAAAGGACACACCACGCTGTACCTGAAAAAAATTCTCGATGCAAAAGGCCACACCCGCTGGCTGGAACATCAGCCACCTACAGGAGCTTAAATGTCAGATATCACGCAGGAACATCAGCCGCTGGCGGCGTTTATTCAGGATTTTCGCCACCACATGCACCGCCATCCGGAGCTGTCCAACGAAGAAGTTAACACCACAGCCAGCATCCGGGCGGTACTGGAGAAGTATCAAATCCGCGTGATAGATTTGCCGCTAAAAACCGGTCTGGTGGCAGAAATTGGCGGCATCAATCCCGGCGAACTGGTGGTGCTGCGTTCTGATATTGATGCCCTGCCGATTGAAGAAAAATCCGGAGTGGATTACACCTCGCAAAATCCCGGTGTGATGCACGCCTGTGGCCACGATTTCCATACCTCGGCGGCGCTTGGCGCGGCGGATTTTGCTGAAAACACAGGAAGATTCTCTTTTCGGCACGGTGCGCATTCTGTTTCAGGCGGCGGAAGAAACCGGTCACGGTGCCCCGGCGCTGATTGACACCGGCGCACTCGACAACGCCGCCGTCATTTTCGGCATTCATAACGATCCTTCTTTACCGGTCGGCGTTATCGGCAGCAAAGAAGGCGCATTAACAGCGGGCCGTGGGATCGCTTTGCGATCACCATCTCCGGTACCGGCAGCCACGCGGCACGTCCGCACGAAGGCAACGACCCGATTATTATCGCCGGACAGGTGATTTCCGCGTTGCAAACCCTAATCGCCCGCAACGTGCAGTCCGCACACAACGCGGTGGTTTCCATCACTCAGGTTCACAGCGGCAGTACCTGGAACGTGATCCCGGATTCCGCCTGGCTGGAAGGCACCGTCCGCACCTTTAATCAGGACACACGGGAACTGATAGAACGCCGTTTCCGGCAGGTTCTCGCGGGCATCGCTGCTGCATTTGATACCGACATCATCCTCGACTGGCAACCCGGCCCACCGTCGGTGAACAACACGGCCAAATGGGTGGATTTCGCGCTGGCGCATGGTGAAGGCTCCGGCTTCGAAGCCCGCCGCGTTGAAGCCAGCCCGATTGGGGAAGACTTCGCGTTCTATCAGCAAAAATTGCCCGGCGCGTTCATCATGATCGGCTCCGGCGGCCCTTACGCGCTGCATCATCCGCAATTTCGCGTTGATGATCGCGCCCTGTTTCCGACTGCACATTACCTGTCGCAACTGGCGGTACAAGCGCTGCGCACTCTCAGTGAGGAAATTCTCCGTAAGGATAAAATCGCATGAGTCAGCGGAAGCATTTTTCGGCGCAATTACGTCTTCAGCAGGCCATGACCATTTTTACCGGGTGGGGAATGCCCGAAAATATTGCGCTGGAAACCGATTTGCTGGGCATTGATTCTCACGGCATATCAATGCCGTCGCATTACGACAAATTACTCCAGGAAGGGAAATGGCGCCCTGATACCCAGGTAGTGGCTGGTGAACCGGAAAACCAGAGGTATCGGCAACGCCAGCGCGACGGGATCCCGGTTTCAGCCCCTTTCTGACGCAATTGCATGCGCTCTGCGAGCGTGAACATTTCGTTGATTTATTATCTCCGGTTACTCGGGCTTGAAGCGGGAGATGAGCCTATGACATTAACGCAGTCGCTGGCAAAACTTATCCTCAGTTCATCCCCTTCTCCAGCCGCTCATGAAGCAGCCCGCGAAGGGTTGCTGGATTTTCTGGCAGTCACCTGCCGGTTTTACACGGCGATTTACCCGATGCAGGACTGAACAGTTTGCATCAGGTTTACCGCGCTGACGATCAGGCAACTCACGCGTTACTGCTCGGGTATGCCGGTCACGCGCTGGATTTTGATGATTTCCATCCCGACTTTCGCGGCCATCCCGGCGTGGTGATTTTGCCCGCGCTGTTGGCGCTGGCCTCACAACGACCAGACATCAGCGGCGCGCAGTTTCTCGATGCGTACGTGACCGGAGTGGAAATGGCCGGACGCCTCGGGCTGGCCGCCGGTTCTCAGCATTACAAACTCGGTTTTCACAATACCGCCACGCTCGGCACGATTGCGGCCTCCGCGGCCTGTGCGCGGCTGGTGAATGCCACTGAACGGCAAACGGCGTTGATTCTGGGTATCGCGGCGACGCAATCCGCAGGTTTACGTGCGCAGTTCGGCAGTGACGTCAAACCGCTGCACGCCGGGTTAGCGGCGCAGACCGCCGTCATTGCCGCACAGCTGATGCTGGCAGGCTTTCACGGCCAGACAGACAATGTGCTTGACAGCTTTTTATCGGCTTATTGCGCCGGCCAGCAACAGCCGGAAAAACTCATTTCAGACTGGGGCGCGCCGTGGCGGATTGTCTCGCCCGGTCTGGAATTCAAACCCTATCCGACCTGCGGTGGCACGCACAGCGCTGCCGATGCCGCGCGGACTATTCGTCATGACTGGCTGCAAACCGGTCAAAGCACAGACGCACTGATCGGCGCCATCGAACGGATCGAGGTGTCTTTCCCGCCGGGCGGTGATATTGCGGCGTCGGTGCGAAAACCGGCAACCGGCGTTGAAGCGCGGTTCAGTCTGGAATACGTGATTGCAGCCTGTCTGCTGCGCGGAAACTTACGTTTAGAGGATTTCACCCCGCAGGCGGTGGACGCAGGCACAGCCGCGCTGGCAGGACGTGTCTCGCGTTGCCCGGATTTCTCCGCACCGCCGGACGAGCTGAACCCCGCTGCACGTTTTCATCAGGTGACGGTATTCTTACGCGACGGCAGTCTGCTGCAACGGCGTTTCACCCGTCAGCAAAGTCTGGCGATCCCGTTTGATTTACCGGCGAAACTGCGCGTCTGCTTGCCGGATTTCACTGACGCACAGCGGACAGAAATCGTGGCACTGAGCAGGCTGGACAGCCGCGGCAGTCTGCCACGGCTGGCAAAGATGTTGTTTGGGAAACGGGTGACGGGATGACGTTATAAAACAGTCGACAGAAAATGGCGGACACGGACGTTCTCCGCTTCATCCAGCACGCTTTTCGTCGGTCCCGACGCCACAATTTTTCCGCCCTCCATAAAGATGACGCTATCCGCCACTTCACGTGCAAAGCCGATTTCGTGGGTGACGATCACCATAGTTATCCCTGAATGCGCCAGCTTTTTGATCACCTGCAACACTTCGCCCACCAGTTCGGGATCCAGCGCGGAGGTCGGTTCATCGAATAACATCACTTCCGGGTCCATCGCCAGCGCACGGGCAATTGCCACGCGTTGTTGCTGACCACCGGAAAGCTGCTGAGGCCAGTCATCTTCGCGGCTGCCTAATCCGACCTGCTGGAGCAACGCGCGGGCTTTACTGACTACCTGCTGACGGTTTTGCTTCTTCACCCGCAGCGGTGCATCGATAATATTTTGCAAAACCGTACGGTGCGGAAACAGGTTAAATTGCTGAAACACCATGCCGGTGCGGCTGCGCTGTGCGGCAATTTTGCGGCTGCCCAGTTCATACAACGCGGTTCCTTTCTGTTGATAACCAACCAGTTCGCCACCGATGCGGATTGTGCCGCCATCAAGTTTTTCAAGATGATTGATACAGCGCAGCAAGGTGGATTTCCCTGAGCCGGAAGGCCCGAGGATCACCGTGACCGAACCGGCCGGAATATCGAGACTGATTTCATCCAGAATGGTATTACCGGAGAAACGCTTGGTGACTTTGCGAAATTCAATGGCTTCACCCATGGCTGGTTTCTCCTGCGCTGAGACTGACAGTGCTGACCGTGCGGACTGCTCCGGTTTTCGTGACTTTACGTTTCACCTTACGGTGACTGCTGCGACTAAAATGTCGTTCAACGTAATACTGGATCACCGACAGCAACGACGTCAGCAACAGGTACCACAATGTGGCGACCAGCAGCAGCGGGATCACTTCATAGGTGCGCTGATAAATAATCTGCGCCGAGAACAGCACATCCTGTAATGAAATCACCGAAACGACCGCCGTGGCTTTCAGCTGACCGATCACTTCATTCCCCGCAGGAGGCAGAATAGCCCGCATCGCCTGCGGCAAAATGGTGTGGCGAAATATCTGCGACGGGCGGTAACCCAAGGCGCGTGCCGCCTCGATTTGTCCAGCGCCGACGCTCTGAATACCGGCGCGAATAATCTCCGCGGCATAGGCAGACTGATGCATGACTAATGCAATCACGGCGGCGCTGAACGGGCTAATCAGGGAGTTCGCGGAAGCGCTCCAGATTTCACCTACCCACGGCAGCGAAATCGAAATATTCGGGTAAAGCGCGGCAATATTGTACCAGAGAAACAACTGAACCAGCATCGGCACCCCGCGGAAAAACCAGGTATACCCCCAACTGACGGCGACAAGCACCGGATTGGATGACAGGCGCATCAATGCCAGAACCGTGCCGCCTGCAAAGCCAAAAACCACGGAAATTGCGGTCAATTGCAACGTCATCAGTACGCCCTGAATGATCGACGGGCCGGTAAAGTTTTCGGCGATCACCGACCATTCAAAACGCGGATTGCTGAGCATGGAGTTCCCCATAGCCAGCAATATCAGCAATACGATCAGGGCGCTTATCCAGCGCCCGATATATTTTTTACCGACGATCCGCAGTGCTTCCGGCTGCTGTTCGTGTGTTTCACTGCTCATCCGAAAATCTCTTCATTACGTTTTGATTCTTTGACTGCGCCAAAACCGATGGACCATTTATCGAGGATCTGCTGGTAAGTGCCGTCTTTGATCAGCGAGTTCAGGGATGCCTGCACCGCATCTTCCAGTCCCGACTGTTTAGAAAACGCCACAGATACAGGCGCATCATCCACATGAATGGTGCCGGTCAGCGCCAGCGGTTTAACCTGGCTAACCTGATACGTCAGACCTTCATACGGGCCGAAGAACATCGGTACCCGACCGCTGACCACAGCTTGTACGCCTGAAGGACGATCCGGGAATACGGCAATCTTGATCGGCGGTTTACCGGCATCAGTACAAATTTTGCTGGCCGCTTCAAGACGCCCGATCTGCGTAGTGCCCGCTCCTGCCCCTACTTCCTGCCCGCACACCGCATCAAAAGAGGTAAATGGCGCAATATTGGCGTCTTTACGCGAGATCACACCCAAGCGCGACGCATCGTAATAACTGACGAAATCGACCTGCTCGAGACGTTTTTTGGTCGCATTGATATTGGATAGCGCGACGTCATAGCGACCGGATTTCAGCCCCGGAATGATGTTGTCGAAACCGCCGGTATCCTGCCAGCGCACTTCCACACCGAGCCTTGCCGCCACGGCATTCATCACATCAATCTCACGCCCGGCGAGCGTTTTATTGTCTTCCTGAAAAAAAGTGGTTGGCGGAGTATTCGGATTGGTGCCTGCAACGATATATCCGCGTTTGGCAATATCCGCCGGAAGCTTACTTTTCAGCGCATCATCAGTGGTGACATGAAAGGTGGTGGAAGACGAAACAATCTGTTCGGCAGCCCACGCAGAAGAAAGATTCCCGGCAATCAGCAAAGGGAGCAGTAACTTAGATAACGTCATAAAGAAGCCTTTTCCTGGTTAAACGCTGTCAAAACCACAAAAGAGGTGCGGTAAAAGAGGCAAGGCCATCAGAGGGGTTTTATCATTCATAGAGCAACACCTGCCCTGCCTTAGACCTGATTTTGCGGGCATATACCTTTTATTGACAAATTAAAAAAAGAGATAAAGATTTCGAAAAAGTGGGAAAGTCAGGGGCAGACTTAAGAGCTCTTTTCATTCAAACCATGGACTCCCCAGGGCCGGCAGCCGCTCCTGCCGCATACGGGTCAGTCCAAGTCCAATCCCCCCTTCAATCAGCGTACGCACTTAATCATTCATCGAGTCAATTTCTCAATCGTAAAAGCTGATTGATTCATTATTGTCAGTATTTCCGGGGTCAGTTAATTGTTATATTTATAATTCATTTGTTTTCCTCCCACAAAAGAGCACAAATTAAAATTAGAGTTGTTTTTACTTTATCTTTGCTTTAGTCTAACGAAAAAAATAGTAAGAAGGGAATCTGTATGAAAACTTACAAAGACATAGCGAAGCGTATCGCGAAGATTATTATTTCTCCCGAAACGGCCGTTGGTTTCGTTGATGGCGTATTATCGGTGCCTCAAGACTTAGGCTATCTGGCTTATAGTTATCTGGACACTGACTCCAGACATCACCGGGATACGGAACGCCTCAGACTTATTAAAGCTGTTCGATACGGCATTCTTCAAAATGAAAATCTTGCAAGAACGATAGAAACCGTATTAAACAAATTCAATCAATACATGCCCGAAAATAAAAGAGATAAAATTTACGCTAAAATTGGATCGTCCATATTTGGCCGTGCAATAACCAACTCCATAATATCAAAAAAAATAGCAACATCGATAGCCCAGCGCAGCACTCTTATGGTCGCACTGCGAGGCGGTATTGTCGGCAATACGCTATTGGCAGGCGGCATGGCAGAGCGTAGTATTTATACCTCTCGACGGCTTCAACGCACTGAACCAGAAATATATTACGCGCTGCGTCAAAGAAACCATGACTTCCTTTATTTTCTTGTTGAGCCGGCATTGCATCCTTTTGTTGAAGCATTAAGAGTGAGAAGATCGCAGGGAGAAGCAGCATTCAATCAGATTCTGGACCTTGTAGAGAAAGAGGTTAGTTATGGCAAGTGATAAAAAAGAAAGATTATCAATCGGGAAGCGCATGTTTCATAGCTTCCTGGAGTATGCTGTTTCTTTGCTTGGCGGGGCGTTGGTTTTTTTATGTATCTACTGGTTCTTCCACTTTGAAACATGGCATGAACGATTTATATACATTGCCATTAGTATCGCCGCTGTATACCTTATTGTTAAAATTCTGCCTGAACGCCCCGATGAGTAGCGTTTTAAGCGATTCTGATCCAATAGCAGCAGGCAGAGGCATAACGGCATCTGCCTTTTTGTCTTTATCGTGATGAGACCGGCGGGTTGTTTAAGCCGCCATTCTGCAGCCAGTGATACAAATCTGCGTTGTTCCTCAGGTGCATCTTGCGCATCATCGCGCGTTTGTGCAGGCTGACGGTTTTGACACTGAGCCGCAACTGCGCCGCAATATCCTGCGGCAGTTCGCCACGGCCGAAACGCCGCACAATCTCATATTCGCGCGGCGTTAATGCATGCTTGTCGCACCAATAACAGCGATGCATACGCGCATGGTGCATTTCACTGGCCTGCAGGGCGACGTCAATCTGGCGCATGATTTTTTCCAGCGGATCGCAACGGTACAGGCGGCCGGTTTCCCGCTGGCAGGCCGGCAGCGTCAGCAGCGGCACTTCCGGCCGCTCACGCAGGGTCAGGTATGCCGTTGGCATCCAATAATCCGGACGCGGCAGGTGGCAAAACTGCCCCGCAACCCCTTCCCCGGCGGCGATAATCACCAGATCGGCCGGCGAGGCCGTACTGTATAAATAACACAGTGCAATCCCCCGGAGGCTAAAGTGCTGCTCCAGCGCCAGCCTTAAGCCCGCGACAAAAAAAAAGGTCCGGGTCATCGATAAAAACGGAAATGGTCTGATTCATAACGCTCCCTCATCAGATGTCATAGGCTGAAAACGCGCGTCTGTAGGAAACAACAGCGCCGCCTCACGTCGTTGCTGTTCCGCCGGTACGTCCTGTTGCTGGTACTGCAAAATCTGGATCAGCGCGGCGTAAACATTGGCGTCAACGCGACGCCTCAAATAACGGTCCGCCCAGGATGCATACTGCTGCAAACGCCGTTCATCTCCCGTCTGGTTAAACGTCAGCAGAGAAGACATTTGCCGGTCAAACTGACGACGATCGCGATATGCCCAATCGCTAAACCATGACATGGCGTCCATCTCGCCCATCAGCCGAAAACCGCCCCTTTCCGCCAGCGTCAGCGTATAACCGCCGCTTAACGCCCCCGTCATCATCACCAGGGTCGCTAACGCCAGCGCCTGTATTCCCCGGCCGAGCGGCATGCGCCAGCACGGCGACAAACGCCGGCGACGCATCACCGGCATGGCGCGCCGCTCCAGCATCGCCAGCAGCATCAAAAACGCCATCCAGTGCGGCAACGACAGGTAAAAGGGGTATTCCGTTTGGGTGTGCAGCAGCAGCGGCAACAGCACGAGCAGCAGCGCGATGGCTTCCCGCCGTCTCTCGCCCTGCGCCAGGCGCAGGATGTGCCGCAGCAGGACGATGCCGCCGGCGATAAACAGCCCGACGCCGGCCAGGGCGACCACGCCGCCTTCCACCCACCACAGCAGCAGCTCGTTATGCGGATGGCGGGCAATCTCCGTCACGGCGGTCGGTAGCGCCTGATGCACGCGAAAATGTTGAAAACTGTACTCAAAACCGCCGTATCCCCAGCCTGACCACGGTTGTTCGGCAATCATCGCCAGCGTGTCGCGCAGCATGGTGTAACGCGCATGGTTGGAGACCGTATGGCTGACATGGCGCAGCCCCTGCTCAGCCAGTAACCCCTGCCACAGCGCCAGCAGCCCCAGTCCCGCCCCCAGCGCCATCAACAGCGCGGCCGTCAGGCTGCGCCGTGGCGCATTACGCCGGTGCATCAGTAGCATCAGCATCGCCGCCGCCATGCCCGCCAGCCAGCCGGTGCGCGACTGTACCCAGACCAGCACCGCCGGCAACAGCAGCAGCAATCCGGCCAGCAGCCGGCTGCGCCAGCGTTCAGCAACCCGAACAGACAGGCGAAACTGCGGCTGGAGCCACAGCATCAGCGCCAGCGCCACGCCCATGGCGATAAAGCTGCCCAGCACGTTCGGCTGCTGGAAAATGCCATAGGGACGACCGCCGGGCACATACTCCATCCACGCCTGCGTCAGCCCCGGCCAGAACAGCTGGCACAGCGTCAGCGCCGCCTGCAGCGCCACCGCGCACAGCATCATTTGCAGCAGCAGGCGACGAAAACGCAGCGGCATACGATATTGCGACAGGGTGAAGTAAAACAGCAGGCCGCCCGCCAGCCCCGCCAGACGCCAGCCGGCCTGCGCCAGCCACTCCGGCTGCGTATAGGCCAACGGAATAAACAGCAGCGCCGCGCCGATAAAAAATAATCGGCCGGCCAGCGTTGTCGTAAGATATTTATTTTTTGGCCGGCATTGCCAAATAATGAGCGTCACCCCGGCCATCGCCATCCAGGTAAGCACATTGAGCGGCAGGTTCAGGCCAATACCGCCGCCGTTTGGTAGATAAATATGCATGACAACGACAAACCACAGGCACAAAACCAGCGCCGGCAGCCGCTGATATAACAACACAGCGGTAGTACAATGCGTTATTTTCAATGACGCCATTCCTAAAACGATCCCTGATTAAAATAAACAAGACTGTCGCCTGGCAGATAAATATATTTATTCAGCAATGAGGCTTAACAGCTACTGATACGACAGGCGGCCTGCAGCGACACCGTTATTTAATTCACCCCATAGCCAACTATTGCGCACCCGCCAAGCCCTTTCATGATCGGTGTATTACTCCACTTATAAAACACCAGAGGCATGATTATCAGATAAAATAAGAACAAATAAGATGACAGCGTTCTTACGGAGTCTTATTTAAACGTTAATTTAAAGCAGAATAAGTTTTTAAGAAAACCGGAAGCTAAAGCGACGTAATCACCAAGGTGGCCGAAGCGTTAAAAGCACCGGCGGTTAACGCAACGTCAGGATCCTTTACCGGCGTCAGGGTAACCGTTGCATTGCCCGTCCCCGCGTCAAGCCGGGCGGGGAATGAGGTCATCGGCTTCACCAACTGACCGTGATGTTTTAGCGCGAACCCTAAGGCGCTATTATCGCTACGGATAAGATCTGATGAAAAAACCGGCGCTATCCGCCACCAGCTGCACCTTAATATCCTGCGTCAGGCTGCTATTACAGCTAAAGCGCAGGGCGATATCTTTACTGTAGCGTTCGCCATCGCTGCGGCTGACCACCTGATCCGTTTGCAGCGTATGGAAATTCGCCTCAATAACGTTACCCTGGTTAATCGAGCATTCCGGCGTTATCGCTATCACCTGTCCGCCGCCTTTGGTACGCGCCTGAACTATCGGCCGGCTTGGTCGCGGCGGAGGAGGTAGCCAATCCATAACCCTGTAGGCTGAAAAAAGTTCGGTATCTGACGGTACGACAATAGCGCCGCCAATAATATCCCGCCTTAATTTTATCTCCACGATCCCACTACCGGCCACACTGAACCCAGAAACCTTTATATTTTCCCCATATGAGCTGGGAGACTTCAAGCCAATCAACCCATCAGAAGGTACCAAAGGGAAGTATTTAATTGGTGAGCCACTCCCTATCCTAACATCCACATCATCAGTTAATTTAAAATACCCAGCATTCATCTCAGAGGGTACAAGCGTCGGCCCCATGTCAACATAATGGGTCATTGACATATAATTTACGCTCCTATTACAAATCCCACTAAACTCTATAGGGTTCATTCGATACTTCATTATTGCTTCAGCCCCTTTGGTATTTCTGGTAAAAGGCGCAGCAGCAATATCCACCACAGCAATATTCACCGGATCCCCCCAGCAGGTATTATCCAGCTCCGCGTGGGCGGGCAGCCAGAATAATAACGGGATCAACAACAGCGTCCATTTCATGTTATTTTTCATATCCATAATATAATGTAAACAACTTCTCACTATCCCATACTAAAGCGACGTAATCACCAACGTCGCTGAGGCGTGAAACTCACCGCCCTGCAATGAAACATGCGGATCTTTTACCGGTGCCAAGACGATACTCTCACTCCCCGCCCCTTTCTCAATCCGGGCGATAAATGAGCCCATCGGTTTAACAAAACTCCCATTATGCTTCAGCGAGAATCCCAACTCACGGTGATCGGAACGGATAAGGTCGGCAGAAAAATCTGTGCTGTCTGCCACCAGCTGCACCTTAATATCCTGCGTCAGGCTGGTATTACAGCTAAAGTTCAAGGAAATATCTTTGCTATAGAACGCGTCACTACGGCTTTCACTGGAAATCCGGCTCGTTTGCAGTACGCCGAAATTAACACCGATCGTATTTCCCTGATTAATCGAACATTCCGGCGTCACCGGTATCACCTGTCCGCCAGAACGCGTGCGAGCCTGGACGACTGGGCGACTGGCACGTGGTGCAAAAGGCCGAGAATTCATAATCCGGTAGGCGGAGAACAACTCGGTATTGGAGGGCACCACGATCGCCCCGCCAATAATATCCCGCCTTAATCTTAAATCTATTATTCCACTCCCGGCGACATAGAAATCATTCACTACAACGCCTTGTCCGACAGGCGGCCTACCATTTGCCTCTAATGAGTAAGGAGGAGCCAAAGGGAAATACCTATACCCCGGAGAATTCATGCTCTCACTAGCAATCCTGATATCAATATCATTACTCAATTTAAAATAACCGGGATTGATATCCGACGGTATCAAACTCGGCCCCATATCAACGTAATGCGTCATGGTAAAGCCTTCAGCGCTTCGGTTGCAGATAGCACTGAACCGTTGCGGATTGGTTGAATATGTCATCCGTGCCTCTGCGCCCGCCCGATTACTGGAGAAAGACGCCAACGAAATGTCCACCGAAGCGATATTAACCGGATCAGACCAGCAGGTATTATTCGGCTCCGCCTGAACGGCTAGCGCCGTCAGTGCTCCCAGCAACACAGCCGTTATCCTCATTCTCTGCTCCTCTTTCTCCATTCACTCATTCGTCATGACCATGTGATATGACGTTTCTCTGCGTCCCGCTCAGGGATAATCAACCATCAGCGTCAACGCCGCGCTAAAGCTGCCGAGCGTAATCGTATGGTTCTTCAGCGCGTCAGGCTCAGCCCGCACGTAGCCCATCAGGTTAAAGGTATTGCTGCCGTCATGCAGTTGGTGACGGTAGACCTTGTTGATCGGCAACGGCTGCCCTTCGGTGGATTCCAGCCCGATCGCCACGCCTTGTGCCAGGCTGCCGCCCGCCAGTTGCAGCAGGCCGGGCAGCGCGCCGCTTTCCTCCCCTTTCAGAGTGATTTCCGCCAGGCTCCCCAGCCTGATATCGCACTGCGTCAAACGGATGGAAAACATTTTTCCGGCCGTGCGCTGGTTAAGGTACAGGTACTTATCCACCACGTTGCCAAAGTCGAGTTCGATCTCTGCATCCTCAGGCGCCAGCGTGCAGGGCTCGGCCACCAGCGAGCCGTGGAAATACAAATTCTCCTTGGCCTGCAGCACGGGGACGGGCATCAGCAGGCTTAACAGCAGCGCCAGGCCCTGACGGTAAATGACGGTTCGCATGGCAGCTCCTTTTCGCCAATGATCCCAAAACATTACTGGTACTCCACCAGCAGCGTGGCAGAGGCGTCAAACGCCCCTTCAGGCAGCTCCGCACCCGCTTTTTTTACCGGTACGGCCTCAAATTTCAGCGCCGGACAGGCGAAATCAGCACCGGCTTATTCAGCTCCAGCGGTTGACCGTCCATCATCAGCTGGATCCCCAGATCGGTAACGGAACTCTGGATGGCGGCTTTATCAAACGCCGTCGCCTGGCCGTGAACCTCCATCCAGAGATCCCATTTCACCTCGCTGGTTTTACAATCCAGCGGCGCATTGATCTGCTGTAAATAATTCTTACCGTCGATTCTGTTGACCCCAATCTCGCCAAACGGCACATCGATCACCTGATTGTTATTAATCTGGCACGGCGGCGGTTCCACTAACGTGCCAAAAATTTTTATTTCCGTACCGCCGCTGCCGCCCGTCACCGCCTGAGCGGGGGAAAAAACCGGCGCCAGCAAAAATATCCCCATCGCCGGCCAAATACTCCGGTTGCGGCTTGAATAACGATGCATAAACCCTCTCCGTCGGCCTTAAGAAAATGGCCCGCGTCCTGTTGCCATCTGTTCAATCACTGGTTATACGCTTGCGCCGTTCAGTCATAATTCAGCCTGAAATTAATCTGGCTGTGATACGCGCCGGCCTGCAGCGGCGCGGCGGTGCGCTCCGGCATCACCCGGTACGTCAGCACGTCCTGACCCGGCGTCAGGAACTGCGGCTTACCGCGAAAACCCAGCCGGATATCCTGCCCTGCGGCATCCAGCATGCGCAGGCCTAAACCAGAGACGCCCTGCACTTTAATCAGCTGCGCATTGTCATCATCCGCCGGCGCGATAAAACGCACGCTGACCAGCGGCTGGTTGGCGCCCCAGCTCAATACGCCGCCGCGCTCGTCCCGGCTGCTGCCGTTGGTGCGGATGCAGTCGCGCAGCCGCAGCTGGAAAGCACCGGCTCGCCGCGATCGCCCGCCTGCTGCAGACGCCCGCTGCCGGTATTGCCCAGCGATACGCTCTGTTCGGCGGAGCTCATCTCCAGCCGGCAGGCGCTTTCCGTCAACACACCGTGCACGTGCAGCACGCCGTTGGCGCCTTCCACCTGCCAGTTATCCGCCGCAGCGGCGGCGCGCGGGGCCAGCCCCGACGCGCACAGCAACAGCATGGCGACCGACAGGCCTGATTGACTGCGTATGATGGTCATTCCCTTGCCCCCTTACCGGCTTAACTGCGGTGGTTTTCCGCCACGACCTGGCAACCGTTGCCGGCGCAGTGGAACGTCAGCTGCGGACGGCCGCCGTAATCGTTGATGTAAGTCAGCACCGGCGCGCTGCCCAGCGCCGCCGCGCTGACCGACAGGCTGGCGTTGCCCAGCGGCGGCACCATAAAGGGTTCAAAACCCGGCGCGCTCTTGCCGTTCTTCCGGCTGCTGGCATCCACCAGCGTGACGTAATACGGCGTCGGGTTATTCACCGTATAACGGTCGCCTTGCCGGGTCAGCGTCAGCTTTTCCTGCCAGGGTTTGGTCAGCGCCTCGACGCCCTGCATAATCGCGGGCGGGCGGTAAAACAGTTTGACCCGCGTCTGCAGGGCAATCTGCAGCGTGTTCGGCTTGTCGCTTTTGGGCGGGATCTCACGCAGGTTGAAATAGAACAGCGTTTCCCGGTCCTGCGGCAGCTGTTTGACGCCCGGCAGCGCCTGGATTTTCACCTGGCTCGGCTTGCCGGCCTCAATACGCTGCACCGGCGGCAGCACCACCAGCGGGTCGCTGATCTTGTTGCCCTGTTCGTCTTCAATCCACCCCTGCGCCAGATAGGGCAGCTGCTGGTTCTGATTGCTGACGTTCAGGCTGACGGATTTCGCGCCGCCGTCGAACACCACGCGGGTGCGATCCAGGGCGATGGCGGCACTGGCCTGCTGTATCATCGCCGCACCGCTAAGCAGGCAGGCGGACATCATCAGCAAAGTACTTGGTTTCATTCCTTCATTACTCCATTCAATCATCATAAAAACTGCGCTATGCCGGAAGAACAGGCTACCGCGCCGCGTTGGCCGACGGTTCCAGCGGCCGGCACGGCAGCAACAGGTGGTTGAAACCGTCTTTCGGCAGCGGATCCGGCAGCGAAATGGCGCACTGCGCTGCGCCGTTCCAGAACACCCGCATTTTTTCGCCCGCCTTGATGCCGCTCAGGTAAACCTTGCCGCTATCGTTAATGATGCCGGTCTCCTGCTTACGCAGGTTAAACACCGTGGCGCCGAACGGCGGCGTATCGCCGTTCGCCAGACGAATCATCGCCATGGCCTTTTCACCGGCAATCACATTAAAGCGTCGGTAGCCGATCGCCCCTTCCGTCAGGGTGGCCTGCACCACCGAATCGCTGGCTTCCGCGTTGTCCGCCAGTTCGTTCAGATCGATACTGGCCTTATTGCGGTAGTAGCTGTTAATGTCGGTCACCACCGCTTTGCCGAACATATTGCTGCTGCTGGTGCTGCCGTAGCCGCGCACCGGTACGCCCGCGACGCCGCCGGTATCCAGCATCAGGCGCGTGCCGCCCATCGTGCCGACGCGGTGCAGCGCGCCGCCTTCCAGCGTCAGCGTCACCCCGCCCTGCGCGGACAGGCCGAGCGCGGCGTATTGCCCCTCCTGGTAACTGATATTGCCGCTCAGCTGCGCGGCATCGGCTTCGTGGTTCATATAGCCGCTGACCGAGGCGCCGCTGCGCGTCTTGCCGACGCTGACCTGATAGTTATTGTGTTCATCAATACGGTCGTAATAGCTCAGGCTGTTGCCGTTATCCCCTTTCGCCATTGAGGCGTTGTAGCTCAGGCTGCCGCTGCTGCCCCAGGGGATCGACAGCGACAAATGGGCGCCGTCGTCTTTGACGCCGTCATAGGTATTGCGGTAAGCCGACAGCGACAGGCTCAGATTGCGCATCGACCACAGATCGAAGTAGTGCGATACCGTCAGGTTGTAGCGGTCGTTCGCCGCCCGGTCCCAGTAGGTCTGGTGGTTGTAGCTGATAAAGGTGCTGACCCCCAGGTCGCGGAACTGCTTATTAAAACTGATGGTGTACATCTCTTTGCTGCTGCCAATCTGATAGCCGTAGTAGCGCGCATCCAGATATTCGCTCATGGTCATAAAGTTCTTTCCGAAAAGCGATAGCCGGCAAAGGTGATGTTGCTGTCGTACTCATCAAAGTTTTTTGAGTAGTTCACCCGATAAGAACCGCCGCTAAGCGTCCCATCCTGCGGGATATGCGCGCGCGACTGGATCACGTCAAACGAAATCGCCCCCAGCATCAGCAGATCGCGGCCTACCCCCAGCGACAGCGCGTTGTAATCACCGCCGAGGATGCTGCGCCGAACAGCGACCAGCCGTTGCTGACGCCCCAGGAAAATTCACCGCCGACAAACATCGGCCCGCGCGTGCGGTGCTGCCAGTCGGAGGGCTTGCCCGCCGCCAGTTTGTAGCGCACGCTGCCCGGCCGGGTCAGGTACGGAATGCTGGCGGTTTCCATCTGGAACTTCTGCACGCTGCCGTCCTGCTCTTCCACCCGCACGTCCAGCTTGCCGGACACGGCGTCATTAATATCCTGAATGCGGAACGGCCCCGCCGCCACCTGCGTCTCATACAGCACCCGCCCCTGCTGGCTGACGGTCACCTTGGCGTTGGTTTTCGCCACGCCGACCACCTCCGGCGCATAGCCGCGCAGGTTAGGCGGCAGCATATTGTCGTCGGAGCGCAGGTTGGCGCCGGTGTAACGGAAGCTGTCGAACACGTTCGAATCCAGGTAGTCTTCCCCCACCGTCAGGCGCGAGCGCCAGGCAGGCAGGGCGCGGAACGCGTAGTAACGGCTCCAGTCCAGCTTCTTTTCCGTGCCCTGACCGCTGCCGCTCTGATGGCTGATATTGCCCTGCCAGTCGGCGCGCAGGCGCCAGGCGCCGACGTTCAGGCCGGCGGTACCGTTGCCGCTGAAGTCATAATCGCGCTCGCCGTCCCGCTGCTGGCGGGTGCCCTGCGCGTTGACGTTATAATCAAACAGCAGGCCGGAAATACCGTCATCCCACAGCGAGGGCGGATCCCAGTCCTCGGAGGTATATTCCAGATAGGCCTGCGGCATGTTGAGATACAGCGCCGCCGCCGACAGATCGCCGGTAGCCTCCATCCCCTTCAGGCTGTGCATATCCAGACATTCGCCGTTATGCCACCA
Organism: Serratia rubidaea; assembly: GCA_901472405.1. Taxonomy (GTDB): domain Bacteria; phylum Pseudomonadota; class Gammaproteobacteria; order Enterobacterales; family Enterobacteriaceae; genus Serratia_B; species Serratia_B rubidaea. Next base: position 3,173,998 of record LR590463.1, read on the forward strand.
CGTAAGTTTCTTGTTGATATCCTCTTTCAGCCCCAGCTGCGCCACCTGCGCCGGAGAGAGGCAGGCCTGACTGCCCTTGTCGTCATCGTCAGGCACATAGAACATAACCTGCTGTTCCGGTAATTCATGTTTATTCAGCCGGATCGTCATGTTATATGCACCCGGCATAATATATCCGCGACGAGAAAATTGGCTGAGGTCAATATTATTTCGGTCATTCAAATCCAACACGTCGGTGTTAAATTCAATTGCGTCGCTCGCCAGCACACAGGCAGGTAAACCGTTAATGGCGAGCGCAATTAATATCCCTATTGTTTTCGGGCGAAAGAAACCCCTAGCAGAACACCAATCCATATCTGCAGACCTTGCGTAATATAAATTTATCGGCTACCGATCAGTAATAATCGAGCTTGAATCTGATCGTAGAAAAATAATCGCCGGTACGTAGCCTTTGTTTATTCCCAACCAGCTTGACAAAATAATTCAGCTGCATATTCCCTGGGTGAATGTCGTTCTTGGGCATCGCCACGCCGGGCGCAGCCACATTGCCTTGTTCATCACTAATCTGGATGGCCAGGCCTTTCGCTTCACCCTGCAGGCCGAACCCGTTGCTTTCCGCCGGTCCGTCAAAGGTGATCCGAAAATAGTGCCAGTCGGGCAGCGTTGAGGCATATCTTTCCAGCGAACAGTTAACGAGGCGCACGCTAAAAGGAATGGCGTTACCCTGCCCCTGACTGATGATCTGACTGACGGGAACCGTCCCTATATCGACCGTTTGATCGCGCTCGCCGGCCGCAATCGCACAGGCGCTGTCAATAATCGCGCCCCCCATATGCACCGTTCCCCAGCCGGATAGAGCGGCGGACGCGACAGGAACCATAGCAGGCATTACCAATAACAATAAAAGAACCGCGGTTATCCAGGGTTTCAACCAACGCATCACGTTTCCACCACATAATCCTTTATGGGATAACATGCGGGTATGGCTACCCGCATGTGTTCATTGACTCGCTGGCGATTACTGGTAAGACATGGTGAAGTCAGCAACGCTGGTGAAATCACCAGGAACGACCGCTGCAGACGCACCGTCACCCTGCAGGTAAGCGCCGAAACGCAGAATGTTTTTACCTTCGGCCAGCTTGTGTGCGGCAGTTGCGGTGCCCAGTTTGATTGGTTTGCCTGCGGTATCCACCAGCGCGATGCTGGCACCTTTTGCCGTACCGTTAATTTCCAGACGGCCGTCGCTGTTTTCAACGCCGGTGAAGGTCAGAGAAACGGTGCTCTTGTCTTTTTCCAGCTCGCAGTTTTCCAGCAGCACCTGGAACTCTTTCTTGACGGATTTGCCGCCGTCTTTCAGAGCCACTTTGGAGATTTGCCCCAGATCGACGGTCTGATCAACGGTTTCTGGCGAGATGGAACATGGCGCATCAATAATCGCTCCTTTGAAATTAACCACCCCTTGTCCCTGATTGCCTGCGTGCGCCATGGTGGAAGCACCGAATACCAATACGCCGGCCATCATGATTTTGTTTAATTTCATTTGTTAAATTCCTTATTAAATTCCAATGTAGTGTCATGGTTGTGCATTTATTAATGCGCATTGTCATGCCTCCCTGCCTTCTCTGCACACCGCCCACACTTACGCAATGAAAGTGATATGCATTCCGAATCAACCTATAAACAGAAGAATTTTCTTATTCCATTATTAGAGAGTTTTTACCTCTGAATGTCAGGAAACAGACTCCCATCAAACAGGTATACAGGTCTGCCGTGACAGCGATGACAATGATAGGGAATATCGGCAACAAACAGCAAAACATACCTTAAACAGCAAGATATATAGTTTTTTACACCAACAAAACATAGATACAAAGATTTTAATAAAGAATAATAAGTTTTTATTTGTCGCGTAAAGTTTTTTTAACCAGGCTCAAGTTTAGCTGGATTATATTAAGTGAAAATATTTACCATAGTGACTTGACGGTCGTTTACCGAGTGTATAACCCTATAAACATTATTATAACTAGGAATCATCCCATCCTTATGAAATACATAATAAATTTAATCATTGTTTATACACCATCGGAAAAAACGCTCGCTTTACATAACGATCCATCGCAAAAGGTGAACTTATCCAACCCGGCTAACCGCTTATTGCTGGAGTTAATCAAATTCAACGGCACCACGCTGGAGAGAGAAACTTTATTGCGCAACGTGTGGGAGGACTATGGTTTTACCGGCTCCAACAGTAACTTAAATACCTATATCAGCGAGCTGCGCAAATCGTTCTCCAGCCTGAGTGAAAACATAAAGATCATCACTACCGTGCCGAAGGTCGGCTTTCGTCTGGACGCCGAGATAGAGCCGGCGTTACGCGCTATTATGCATGCGGAAACCCGTTCCGACGCCGATGCGATCGCCCAGCGGGCCACCTCACCGCCGCAGGAAGAGCACCGAGAACAGGAAGAAAAAAAGAGCGAGGATGACAAACGCATCGATGAGCAACGGCAGCACGAACTGAGCGAGAAAACGGCTTTGACAACAACGCCGGCCGCTAAAAGCGGCGCACGCCGCCGCTATGTAAAACGCGGTATCGCCATGGCGTTACTCGGCGTATTAAGCGTCTGGCTGGGGTATGACTATATTCACACGCCCAGGCAGCTGAAGATTGTGCCGGAGCCGTACTCCTACCTTTTCACCCTTGGCAGCTGCGAGGTGTACTCGCTGGACTATAAAAATGCCTATGGCAAAAACGTGCAGATCGCTATGGCCAAACAGGATATTGCCGCAGAAAAGCTGGACTGCCGACACATCAAAAACGTGATCTTTTATAAAAAAATGTGGGCCGAGGATAAATTCAACGAGGTCAGCTTTATGGGCGTTTGTTCGGTCACCACCACGGAAAAATACGAACGCTGCTACACCATCAAAAATTTTGCAGGGAATTAGCATGAAGACACGAATCTGTTTTATGGTTAGCCTGATAGCGCTGTTATCGGCCCCGCAATTTCCGGCCCGTGCCGCCACGGCGCTGCTGCATTGTGAAGCCGAAATGCGGGTCCGCAAAAACGTGACGGAAAACACGCCCATTTCACTGCATGCGAACGCACACTACTTCTTCGAGCCGGCGGGAAAAGGCTACGTGGATATTGTCGGCACGATACAAACCCGCGAGAAAGCCGCACATCTGGACCGAATGATCTACTTTACCTATGCCCGCGCCGCGCGCGACGGCTTTTACACCGTGAAGTTTACCCATAGCCGGCCCAAGCCGCTGGATAATACGCCGCAGGCGATGCTGGCTTATTTTTATGAAATCGGCGGGGAAACGCCCGGCTACCCGGTGGACATCTCCAAACTGAACGAGAATCTGATCCTGTTCAGCCATCTCTCCTTCCCCACCATGCTGTGCCAGAAAATCTGAGGCGCCGCCGGCCGGGATAACCGGCCGGCGGCAGCATAAACAGAGTGTGAAGAACCGGCCAACGCTCCCCCCTTGTCTGAGCTGCCAGCGTGGGGGTTATAATTAGAAAAAAATAATATATATAATTCTAAATAATAGAAATGAAGCCATTCCTTAGTTCTCCGGAGAATATTTCTGCGTAATAATCATTTTATCTATTAAATGTTTTTTAATGATTTATCGTGCCGTCATAAAACTGTCATAAATAGCCGAAATTGAAACAGGAGCCATTTATGACCCACTCTCGCGTTATCGCCACTATCGGCCCAGCCTCAAACCACCCCGACGTATTAATTAAATTGCGTCATGCCGGCATGTCCGTTGCGCGCTTAAACGGCTCGCACAATACGCCGGAATGGCACGCTGAAACCGTGGCCCTGCTGCGCCACACCGTTCCGGACGTGCCGATTCTGCTGGATATTCCGGGGCGCAAAATTCGCACGCTGCAGCTTGCTCATGAGCCTTCATTTAACCGCGGCGATACGATCATTCTGACGACGGACACCCGCCATGACGGCACGGAAAAAGTGCCGGTCGGCTATGAACACCTGCATGAGAAATTATCCGCGGGCAACCAGATTTTTGCCGACGACGGCACACTGTCCTTCGTGGTGGAAAAAATTCAGGACAGGGACATCTACCTGCGGGCAAATATGGACGGCAAATTAAAAAGCCGCAAAGGCATCAACGTCCCCGGCATTGACCTGGGGCAATCCCTGGTCACCGACAAAGACCGCGCCATGATTGCCTTTGCCAAATCCATTGGCGTTGATTATATCGGCATCAGCTTTGTCGAAAGCCGCGAGCATATCGAGGCCATTCGCGCGCTGATCGCAGCCCCCGTTCCGCGCATTGTGGCAAAGGTTGAAAACAGCGGCGGCATCGCTCATCTTGCCGATATTGTGGACGCCGCGGATGTAATTATGATCGACCGTGGCGATCTGGCCGTAGAAACCTCCATTGACCACGTCGCCCTGTATCAGAAACGGATCCTCAGCGAAGCGTCCCGGGCGGGTAAGCCGACCATCGTGGCGACAGAAATGCTGCACAGCATGATTGACAACCCTCTCCCCACCAAGGCCGAAGTCAGCGATATCACCAATGCGGTGCTTGACGGGGCATCGGCGGTGATGCTTTCAGGTGAAACCGCCGTAGGGCGCTACCCGGTCGAAGCCGTTGACCGCATCAGCCGTATTGCCGCACTGGCCGCCGCCGGGCGCAATCCCGCGGCGTCGCCTGCCCGCATCAGCAGTGAAAGCGATCTCCGCCGCACTATCCGCGCGCTTTCCGAAGCCTTACCGCTGACGCATCTGGTGGTGCTCTCCCGGACGGGGTATGCCGTACGCATCGCGGCAATGTCTGATACCGGCCTGCCCGTCCTGGCCGTAGGCGCGCACGAACAATTAACCCGCAGCTGGAATCTTCTGCCAAATGTCACCGGTCTTTACCTTAATGACGCCAGCGAGCTGTTTGCCCAGGAAGAAGAGCCTCTTCTGCGCGTACTGACCGACGGCGGATACCTGCACGGCGACGATTACGTGGTCATTATTCAGGCCCGGCAGGACAGCCAGAGCGCCGACGGCAATGTGATCCGTACTCTCAACGTCAAAGCCTGGCTGCATAACCAACGGAAAGTATTCAATAACGCTGAGGTGGCGTAAATGGAGCATGAATACCTTTTTCTGATCGCTATCCTACTCTTCTCCGTCATTCAGTCGCTGTTCGGGATGGGCATTCTGGTGTTCGGGACGCCAACGCTGCTGCTGTTGGGCTATGACTTTTCATCCGTACTCGGGTTGCTGTTACCCTCATCAGTGCTGATTTCATTCACCCAGCTCTATGGCGGCAACGGCTGGGCGACCGAAAGGGCGGAAAGGCGCAATATGCTGCTCTGCGGCCTGGCCGTTATCATTTTCCTTTCCGTACTGGTCACCACCGGCCTGAAGGTTAATCTTGATCTGATTATTGGGCCGATCCTGATCTTTTCCGCCCTTGTCAGGCTCAGCGCCAGCTTCAGAACGTTTATCAGCAACCGGCTTATCCAGCAACGGCGCGCCTATTTACTGCTGATGGGCGCCGTACATGGCGTCACCAATATGGGCGGCGCCCTGCTGGCCCTCTATGCATCCAGCACGCAGCGTGAGAAAACCGCGATACGTAATACCGTCTCCCGCTACTACCTGATGTTTGGCGTCATCCAGCTGATAACGCTGATTATGCTAAAACCCCACGCCCTGAGCATTGCCGGCTTTCTGGCCGCGCCGCTTGCCTGGTTTATTTACTGGAGCGTCGGCAGCATCCTGTTCCGCCGCACCAGCTCCGGCGTCTATGAAGGCCTGCTGACGGGGTTTATTGCGGTCTATGGCGTGGTAGTACTGACCAAGGGATATATCTGACCGCCATGACGACGATACTGCTCGCCCTGACTCCAATCATCTTTCTGATCGCGCTGGGCTATTTTCTGCGTTCACGTAATTTTATTGACGTGCAGTTTTGGCTGCCCTGTGAAAAGCTCAATTACTTCTGGTTATTCCCGGCCCTGATGTTCTCGCAGGTGGCCACGGCCAAACTGGAAGACTTTCCCATCCGCCCTATCGCCTGGTCGCTGCTGGGGGCGGTCGTGATGGCGGCCTTCACGCTATGGGTGTGGCGCGGATTGAGTAAACAGTCCGGCCCGGTGTTTTCATCGGTGATACAGGGCGCGTTACGCCCCAATACCTATATTGGCGTCGCGGCGGCGGCCGCGACCTATGGCAGCACCGGCCTGACGGTCACCTCGATCAGCATTGCCGTGGCCATTCCTCTGCTGAACGTCGCCTCCATCATTATATTGATGTATTACGGCCGGGGCGCAAAACCGGCCGCATCGCAGATCATACGGGCGCTGGCGCGTAATCCGGTGATTCTTTCAGTGCTGGCCGGGCTGCTGTTTAATGCCCTGCAGATCGCCCTGCCGCAGACGGTGCGCGACATTCTGCACATTCTGGGCGGCGCCTCGCTGCCGCTGGGATTACTGGCCGTGGGCGCCGGGCTGGATCTCAGGGCCGCCCGCGCGTCCCAAGGCGCAGTGCTGCAGTCCGCCTTTGTCAAACTGCTGTTCGTTCCGCTCATTACGCTGCTGATTGGCGTATGGTCGGGCATCAGCGGCCCGGTGCTGGCCACGGTGGTGCTGTTTAATGCGCTTCCCTGTACGCCGTCTGCCTATATCATGTCCAAACTGCTCGGGGGCGATCACCGCTTATCGGCCGGCATTATCTCGGTGCAGACCGTGCTGGCGCCGATCACCATCCCGACAATTCTGTTCCTGACCACCCTGTCACCGCACTAAGCGGCGTATGCTGCTCATAGCGCGCCCAGCCCTGGATAAACCACGCGTCATTGCCCAGCTGCCGGTGCAGCCGGGCGATGCCGTCATCGCAGACCTTCAGGGCGCGCGCATACAGGACAGCGTCACCGGCAGTCATCACGGTTAACAGGCGTTTCATCTCCAGAAGATAGTCGCGGGCAAACAGCGGGTCCCGCTCCACCACGCAGCGCGCATTATCAATCAGGTCGCACAGCTTGATGGTCTGGGCTGACGGATGGGCCTGGGCGCTGTGCCGCAGGTTGGCGTTTTTACGCTCAATACGCTCACCGCCGCTGCTGCGGGTGCGGACGTCGGTCAGCATCTCAACGTACTGCTCAACCCGGGGGCCGAACAGCGCGCCGATGGCCGCCAGCGTGACCCCGGTATCTTCAACAACGTCATGCAGCCAGGCCGCGGCAATCATCTCTTCGCTAGGATTCGCAGACATCAGCAGCTCGACCACGGCGGCCGGATGCACAATATAAGGTTCGTCGGTGAATTTTCGCTTCTGGCCCGCATCGGCATGCGCCTGAGTCGCAAAAATCCTCGCCCGTTCGCTGAGAGTCATAAATTTCGCCTAAAGCGCTAAGATAGCTTTATTAAGAAAATAAATTCAGAACAAGATGTTATAGCTTATTATTTTTATCCGTCAGCCGGCGTGGACAAGGCAAAAAAAAACCTGCCGCGCAGGCAGGTTTTGTCGGCGTATCAACGCATATCAATCAGGGGATTGCCCCGCTTAAAGGGTTTCACCGTTGGAGGCGATCACCCCCTGATACCAGTAGAACGACTTCTTGCGCGAACGCGACTGATCGCCGCTGCCGTCGTCATGCTTGTTCACATAGATAAAGCCATAACGCTTGCTGTACTGGCCGGTGGTGAAGGAGACGCAGTCGATGCAGCCCCACGGCGTATAGCCCAGCAGCTCCACCCCGTCATAGCTGACGGCCTTGCCCATTTCGGCGATATGCGACTTCAGGTAGTCGATGCGGTAATCATCATTGATGCTGCCGTCTTCTTCCACCTTGTCATAGGCGCCGAAGCCGTTCTCGACGATAAACAGCGGCTTCTGATAGCGCTCATACAGCTCGCACAGCGCATAGCGCAGGCCGACCGGGTCAATCTGCCAGCCCCAGTCAGAGGCTTTTACGTGCGGGTTCGGCACGCTGCCCTCAAAGCCGGAAATCGCGTCGCCCTCGCCGCCGGCGGCCTGCACTGCGTTGGTCATGTAGTAGCTGAAGCCCAGATAGTCGCAGCAGCCCTCGCGCAGGATCTGTTCGTCACCCGCTTCCATCCGGATGTTGAAACCGCGGCGCTGCCACTCGTTCAGCACGTAGGACGGATAGTAGCCGCGCAGCTGCACGTCGGTGAAGACATAGCGTTCACGCATCGACTCCTGCGCGTACATCACATCTTCCGGCTTACAGGAGAACGGATACAGCGGCACCATCGCCAGCATGCAGCCAATCTTCATCTCAGGATTGATGCGGTGGCCAATCTTCACCGCCAGCGCGCTGGCGACAAACTGGTGGTGCAGCACCTGATACATGGTCTCTTCCGGGTTCTCATGCTCGGTGTACACCACGCCGGAACAGCAGTAGCCGAACAGCGGCGCGCGCCAGTTGCGCTGGTTATTGATTTCGTTGAAGGTCATCCAGTACTTCACCTTGTGTTTGTAACGCTCAAACACCACCTCGGCGAAGCGGACAAAGAAATCGACCACCTGGCGGTTGGTCCAGCCGCCGTACTGCTGCACCAGATGCAGCGGCATTTCGAAGTGCGACAGGGTGATGACCGGTTCAATATTGTGCTTGAGCAGCTCATCGAACATCTCATCATAGAAGCGCAGCCCCTCTTCATTCGGCTCCGACTCATCGCCCTTGGGGAAAATTCGCGTCCAGGCGATCGAGGTGCGGAAACATTTGAACCCCATCTCGGCGAACAGTTTGATGTCATCTTTATAGTGATGATAAAAATCCACCGCTTCATGGTTCGGGTAATATTTACCCGGCACCACCGCCTGGGTGATCTCGCGCGGCACGCCGTGCGCGCCGCCGGTCAGCACATCACAAATGCTCGGGCCTTTGCCGCCCTGATCCCAACCCCCTTCAACCTGGTGTGCGGCAACCGCGCCGCCCCAAAGAAAATCCTGCGGAAATACGCTTTTCATCATCGCTCCTGTTGGTTACCCAATCTGCATTACCGGTTGCCCGCAGGCAACCTCTCTGTTTACGTCCAGCAGGCGCACCGCGAACTCATCGCTGTTCAGCACCACAAACGGCGTGGTCACGTCATACCCCGACGCCTCTATCGCCTGCTGCTCAAAGCGGATCAGCGGCTCGCCCGCCTTCACCTGCTGGCCCACCGTCACCAGCGTGTCAAAGTGCCGCCCCTGCAGCTTGACCGTATCCAGCCCGACGTGGATCAGCAATTCGGCGCCGTTGCCGCAGGTCAGCCCGACCGCATGGCGGCTGTCGATCACCGACGAGACCACCGCGTCGCAGGGCGCCAGGATCTGGCCGTCGGTCGGGCGGATCGCCAGGCCCTCGCCCAGCAGTTTTTGCGCAAAGCTAGGATCGTTCACCTGCTCCAGCGGCACATAGCGCCCCGCCGCCGGGGACAGCAGCGTCACCGCCCGCGGCTGCGCCGCCGATTCGTCGGCCGCCGGCTGTCCTGCCGCCGCCGGTGTAACGCCGTCCAGCGTCAGCGGCGGGTCGTCAAAGCCTACCGCGTACACCATCGCCATAGTGCTGACAATCGCCGTTGCGACGCCGGCCAGTTCGCCGATAAATGACATCGGGTTTTCCGCGCTGATGGCGTTCACCACGGTCAGCAAGCTGGGTAACCCTGCATAAGCATAGTAGTAGCTGCCGAAGAAGCTGGTGACCAGTGCGCCTAACGCGCCGCCGATACAGCCGCAGATAAACGGTTTTTTCAGCCGCAGGGTGACGCCGTACAGCGCCGGCTCGGTAATGCCGAAGACGCCGGTGACGCCGGCGGAAAACGCCGTGGTTTTAAACTGCGGGTTGCGCGACTTAAAGCCGACGGCCAGCGCCGCCGCCATCTGCGCCACGACCGCAATGGTCTGGAAAGCCTGAAAAGAGTCGCGACCGTGCGCGTCGAAGTTGGCCATAATCACCGGGGTAATACCCCAGTGCACGCCGAAGATCACCACCATTTGCCAGACGCCGCCAATCAGGGCGGCGGCCAGCGCCGGCGCGGTCTCAAACAGCCAGTTGTAGCCGCCGGCAATGGCGAACGCCGCCGAGCTGGTGATCGGGCCGATCAGCAGCAGCGTAAACGGCACCATAATCAGCATACAGACCAGCGGGGTGAACAGCTCACTGACCACGTCGGGGATCGCCCGACGGGCGTACTTCTCCACATACGACAGGCACCAGATCATAAAGATCGGCGGCAGCACCGACGAGGTGTACACCGTTTCCGCCAGCGGCAGGCCGAGGAAGGTGATCGCTTCGCCCTGCGCGATGCGCGCGGCGATGGCGCCCCACTCCGGGTTAATCAGCGCGCAGCTGCACAGCACCGCGATAAAGGTGTTGCAGCGGAAAAAGCGCGACGCGGTAATGGCGATCAGCACCGGCAGAAAGGCAAACGGCGTCCAGGACATAAAGTTGAGCACCGCAAAGGTGCCGCCGTCCGCCAGCTGCGGTGCAAAATGTCTGGCGACGATCAGCGCCCCCTGCAGAATACCCGCCGCCGCCAGCACGAACACAATCGGCGCGAAAATCGCCGACATGGAGCCGATCACCGCATCCACCAGACGCACCTTGGCGCCGTCGGTTTTTAACTGGCTCGGATCGACCAGGCCGGAAAAGGCGTCATACACCTCCGCCACGTGTACGCCGATCACCACCTGGAACTGTCCGCCGCTCTGCACCACCATGATGACGCCCGGCAGCTGTTTAATCCGCGCTTCCGCCTGCGGCGGCGTCTCCTTCAGCACCAGCCGCAGACGGGTGGCGCAACGGGCAAAACTCACCAGATTATCCTGCCCGCCGACCTCCGCCAGAATATCGCCGGCAAGCCGGGCATAGTCTCTTATTTTTGTCATTATTTTAATACCTTATCGTAAAGGTTATGACTGCCGCCTGAGTATTTCGCAATAATGAAACCGGTTGCAGAATAGGAACTGCGACCGGTTTCTGCAACCGGTTTCAGTAAAGAATGTGTGTGACGTAACAATTTGCCGTAAAAGTGACGGCGCGCAGCGCAGGGACGCGGTAAGGGGGGAACCGCGTCCGGGGCAACGCAGCGCGGGCGGTGAAAACGACAGGAAAGTAAGGCTAAGGCGCACGGCCCGGCCCCTAGAACTCGGCGGCCAGCCCGACGCTCCAGCCCTTAACCCCGTCCCCGACCAGGCCGGAGCCGCGCAGGCTCACGCCGTCGATACCGGGAATAACGCCGCCGTCGACAATTTCGATACCGCCGCCGATCTCCACAAAGTAGTCAAAACCGATGTCGTCTTTGATCTCCGGCAGATAGGTGCCGGTGACAAAACCGATCCAGCGCAGCGGCCGCCGAACAGCGCCAGATCCGTCGGGCCGTTCAGCTCCGCTGCGGCGGTCATCACGCTGAAGTCATTGCGCCCTTCCAGCTCGGGATCGCTGGCGCGATAGCTGTCGTCAACCAGATAGTTGTAGCGCAGGTTGGCCGTCAGGCCGACGTCGTTGTCCCAGCGGTGATTCTGCTCAATCTCCAGCGCGCCGCCGTACAACAGGCTGTGGATCTTAAAATCGACCAGTAACCCTTTGCCCGCCTCATGGAACAGATCCCCGACGGGCCGCTGGAGGCGGTGTTATTGGAAGTGCGTGAATAGCCCAGCAGCAGCATCGGCCGCAGGATGGTGCCGCTGGCGATATCAAATTCCGCCCCGGCGCCGCCCAGCAGCGACAGGGTCCGGGTATCCAGATCCAGCCGGTTGGCCATGCCGTCAGAATCGCCGAAATTCAGCGTCTGATCGCTGTTGACATAGCCGAACGTACCTTCGATATACGGTCTGAATCCGTCGACGCCGATATCAAAAGCATACTTCGGCGCCAGCTTGTAGGAATCGATATCCAGCGGGTCGGAGGAGTCGTGGGTCGGGCGGAAATTAGCGGCGCTGATGCCGGGCGTGGTGCCGATAATCGACAACTCCTGATAGAGATTTTTCAGCCCGCCGGCGCTCTCCCGCAGGCCTGCGCGCAGCTCCTCCGGACTAAACGGCAACGGTTCGGCCGCCGCCTCACCGCCGTTTGCCCACAGCAGCAGCGTCGTCAATATCATACCGCGATGGCTCATCATGGTTATGACCTCTATTTGCTGATAACGGGTGGCCGTTATGCACCAGACGGTATAGCGATGACTGCACCCGCGCGATGACGGGACGCCGCTCAAATGATTGCAGGGAGAAAAACATGCCTGACGACAGTTAAGCATAATCGATTCTTGCGGGCCTGCCGCGTTGGGGGGCGAAAGCACGGCCGGCGGCGGGCCGGCTCAGCCCGCCGTCAGGCTGCCGCGCAGCAGGCTGCGCTCTTCTGCGCCGCTCAGCAGCGCCAGCGCGCGCTGCGCCAGCGTATCCAGCGAATAGGCGATCGACGGCACCGCCGGCGCGCCGGGCCACTGCGGCGCTCCGTCCAGGCTGAACACCATCACCTGCCCCGGCACCTGACGCTGATACTGCGCCAGCAGCGTCAGCGCCTCCTGCGCCTGGCAGTCGTCGGTCACCAACAGCGCATTAAACGGCATCCCGCCGTTGAGCAGCCGCTGCAGCGCAATGCGCGTCACCGGCTCATCGTCCACCACCAGCCGGCGGTTATAGGGGATCAGGTGCATTTCCAGCGCGTGACAATAGCCCTGCAGCACCTGTTCGGCGGCGTCGCCGGCGGTAAAGTTAATCAGGGCGATCTGCCGCCGCTGCTGGCCGGCCAGGTAGTGCACCGCGGTTTCCGCGGCAAACGGGTGGTCAACCCCCACGCTTTTCGCCGTCGACGGCGTAACGCAGTCCAGACACACCGCGTTGTCCGGCAGCGGCGGCAGCGCAAAACGCGCGCCGACCACGATCAGCGCATCGCACCAGCCGCTGCTCAGCTCCGCCACCGCCGCGCCCAGCGTTGCGGCGTCGTTGGCAAAACGCAGCAGCAGATGCTTCTGCTGGCGACTCAGCTGTTTTTCCAGCGCCTGGAGATAACCGGTCGCCTGCTGCACGTGTTCCGTGGCGCAAATCACGCCGATGCAGCCGGTGCTCTGGCTGGTGAGCGACTGGGCGACGGCGTTCGGACGATAGTTCAACGTTTCCACCGCCCGCAGCACCGCCTGCCGGCTCTCTTCCTTTACCCCGCGGCTGCCGCTCAGCACCCGGGACACCGTGGCTTTCGATACCTGCGCCAGGCGGGAAACATCATTGATATTGGCCATAACTGCGGGTCTTCCTGCTGATGAACAAAAGCGGGCCGACGGCCCGCCGGTGATTATCCCTGAGCCGACGGCCGTTGTCGTTGATAAAGTTCGACCATTTCGGCGATCAGCTCCCGCGCCAGTATCGCATTCATCAGGTGATCCTGCGCGTGCACCATAATCAGCGTCATCGGCGTTTTACCTTCGCCGCCGTCCTGCTCGATCAGCCGGGTCTGCACCCGGTGCGCGGCGCGGGAAAACTCATCGGACTGCCGCAGCAGCGCCTGCGCCTGGGCAAAATCGCCGTCGCGCGCCGCCTGCAGCGCGCTGAAGCACAGGCTGCGCGTCTGGCCGGCGTTGACGATGATCTCCATCACCGTACTTTCCAAATCGTCCATCAGCGCGGCTCCTCAAATCCGTTGGCGGCGGCGGTGGCGGCGAACCATTCACCGCTTTTCTTGATGCGCCGCTGCTGGCTCGCCAGATCCAGCTGCACAAAGCCGTAGCGGTTCTTGTAGGCGTTGCACCACGACCAGTTATCGATAAAGGTCCACATATGGTAACCCAGGCAGCGGCTGCCCTCGGCGATGCCCCGGTGCACCCACTGCAGATGCTGGCGGATAAAATCGATGCGGTAGTCGTCCTGGATCTGCCCGTCCTGCTCAAAGCGCCGCTCATCCTCCACCCCCATGCCGTTCTCGGAAATAAAACAGCGCGGATTGCCGTAGTTTTCCCGCAGGTTGGTGAGAATATCGTAGATGCCCTTTTCGTAAATCTCCCAGCCGCGGTACGGGTTCATCTTGCGGCCCGGCATCGCATAGTGGCTGAAGAACCACTCCGGCATAAACGGACTGTCGGGGTTAACCAGGCTGTCGCGGCACTGGACGCGCCGCGGCTGGTAGTAGTTGATGCCCAGCAGATCCACCACGCCCTGCGCCAGCAGCGCGGCGTCCTCCGCCTGGCAGGCCGGCAGCTGCCCGTGCTGGCGCAGCAGCGCCACCAGCTCCTGCGGGTAGCTGCCGCGCAGCGCCGGGTCGAGGAAGCTGCGGTTAAACAGCAGATCGGCGATGTGCGCCGCCTGCACGTCGGCCGGGTTGGCGGAGCGCGGGTAGGAAGGCGTCAGGTTGAGGATAATGCCGATCTCCCCGCCCTGTGCGCGGGCGCGATAGTTACGCACCGCCAGCGCATGGGCCAGCATGGTGTGGCAGGCCACGGTCGCGGCGCGTTTAAAGTCCACCACGTTCGGGTAGTGGAAGTCATACAAATAGCCCCCCTCCACCGGCACAATCGGCTCGTTAAAGGTGAACCAGTGCTTGACCCGGTCGCCGAACAGGCGGAAGCAGACATCGGCAAATTCGGCGTACGCCTGCACCACCTCGCGGCTTTCCCAGCCGCCCTGCTGCTGCATCGCCAGCGGCATATCAAAGTGAAACAGGTTGATAAACGGCGTAATGCCCTGCGCCAGCAGCTCATCAATCACCTGGTTATAAAACGCCACCGCCTGCGGATTGACCTCGCCGCGCCCCTGCGGGATCAGCCGCGCCCAGGAGATCGAGGTGCGGAAGCTGTTGTGGTTCAGCCGCTTCAGCAGGGCGATATCGTCGCGCCAGCAGCGGTAGAAATCCGAGGTCTGCTGCGGGCCGACCTGCTGGTGAAAGCGCTCCGGCTGCAGGCGGAACCATTCGTCCCAGATGGTGGCGCTTTTTGCCGCCGCCGAGGCTTTCGCCTTCGCTCTGCGGCGCCGAACTGGCGCTGCCCCACCAGAAATCTTGCGGAAATGCATATTTCATCACGACCCCTTATGTCAGGAATTAACGGCGGCTTCGCCGCCCTGTGGTGATTGTTTTTCCTGCTCCTGCCTGATCAGCGTGCGCTCATAGGCCTTCAGGAACGGGTAGTACATCAGCGCCGACAGCACCATGCAGAACAGGCACATCAACAGCGGGCTGAGCGCCCAGTTCGCCGCCCAGGAGGCGCCGATCGGCGCCGGCGTGGTCCACGGCGTCAGCGACACCACCTGCGCCACCCAACCCAATTTGGTGGCGATATAGGCGAAGGTGGCGTTAATCATCGGCACCAGAATAAACGGCAGGAAAAACACCGGATTCATAATGATCGGCGCGCCGAACAGGATCGGTTCGTTGATGTTGAAGATGCTGGGCACCACGCCCATCTTGCCGATGCTGCGCAGATGCGCCGCCCGGCTGCGCAGCAGTAAAAACGCCAGCGGCAGCGTGGAGCCGACGCCGCCGATCAACAGGTAGTGATCCCAAAAGCCCTGCAGGTAGATATGCGGCAGCGCCGCGCCCGCCGCCAGCGCGCTCTGGTTCAGCGCCAGGTTGGTCATCCAGAACGGGTTCATAATGCCGGTGACGATCAGCGCGCCGTGAATACCGGCGAACCACAGCACCTGGCAAATAAGCACCGAGATCAGGATCGCCGGCAGCGAGTCCGACGCCGACACCAGCGGCTGCAGCAGATGCATGATCGCCTGAGGAATAATCATGCCGGTGTAGCTCTGCACCAGCAGGTTGAGCGGGTGCAGGGTGGCGACAATCACCACCACCGGGATCAGGATCTCGAACGAGCGCGCGACGCCGGTCGGCACCTCCTGCGGCAGGCGGATGGTGATCTTGTGTCGCTTCAGCCAGGCGTACACTTCACCGGCATACAGCGCGGTAATAATGGCGGTGAAAATCCCCTCGCCGGAGAAATACTGCGCGGAGATGGTGCCATCGCGGTACGGCGCCGCCACCAGCAGAAACGCCATCAGCGCCAGCAGGCCGGTCATAATCGGGTCAAGCTTATAATGCCGCCCCAGACTGGCGCCGATCCCCACCGAGATAAAGAAGGTCATCACCCCCATGCTGAGGTAAAACGGCAGCATCAGCTGCTCGCGATACTGCAGGGAAAAGTTCAGCCAGCCGCGGGCGAAGGCCCAACTGCTGTCGGCGGAGAACGGCGGGAAGATAAACACCAGCATAAACGAGCCGATGATCATAAACGGCAGCGCAGAGACAAAGCCGTCGCGGATCGCAATCACATGGCGCTGCTGGCCGACGCTGCCGGCCAGCGGCGTCACCTTCTGCTCGATAAGGTTGACCATCGCCTGATAGAGGGACGTCATGCCGGCTCTCCCTGCTGTGCGATCAGCGCCAGCGCGAAGTCCAGCACCTTATCGCCGCGCTGCATGCCGTAATCCATCATGTCGATCGCCGCGACCGGAATGCCCTGCTCCGCTGCGCGCGCCGACAGCGCCGGCAGCATATATTTCACCTGCGGCCCCAGCAGCACCACCTGATAGCGGCTGAACTGCTCGTCAAACTCCCCCGCGCTGTAGGCGGCGATCTCCACCGGCAGATCGCGGCTGGCAGCCTCCGCCGTCATTTTTTTCACCAGCAGACTGGTCGACATCCCCGCAGAACAGCAAAGCATAATCTTCTTCATTGTTATTACCCCAGTGATGGATGGATGCGTTTCTCACCGCCATTGGAAACGATATGGAAACCGGTTTCCAACGCCAATAAACCGGAATGAGAGCGTTCTCAAGCATCGGGGATAAAATCAGGGAAACGACGTGAGGCGGGTCACAAGTTATGCCGTTAGCGGACGTTACGGCATAAAAAAACCCGTAGCACGTGCTACGGGGGGCAAAAAAGGCCGGAAACCGACGGCCTAAGGCTCAAACGGTTCGCCCAGCGTCAGCATCAGCCGGTTGGCCCAGGCAAAAAACGCCGTCGACTGCACCAGATCCAACAGCGCCAGTTCGCTCAGTCCCTGACGGCGCAGCGTCGCCAGCTGTTCAGCATCCGCCCGCGGCGGCGTGGCCGACAGCGCGGCGGCAAACTCAATCTGCGCACTCCACGCCTCCTGCTGGCCGGCGCTCAGCACGCCGCCGGGCGCGACATCCAGCAGGCGCTGCACCTCTTCTTCCCGCTTCGACAGCTGCGCCGCCTTGCGCGCATGCACCGAGGCGCAATAAATACAGCCGTTAACCTTGCTGGCCACCGTCGCCGCCAGTTCGCGATCCTGACGCGCCAGCCCGCCGGAAGTGTAGAAAATCGCCCGGTCCGCCAGCGTGCGCTGCTCCAGCAGCGGATGATTGCGCGCCAGCAGGCGGAAATAGTCGGAATCGGTATGGCCGAAACGCGCCAGCAGCGCCAGCCCTGCGGCGTCGAACTCCGCCAGCGGCTTGGCGGCGATCCACGGCTCCCAGCCCAGTTCCTGCCGGGTGAACGCCGGCGGCGCGGGGCGGCCGCCGTGGGTGAGCGGCGCACGGCGCCAGCTGGCGGCAGGCACCGGCTCGGCCGCCGGCGGCACGTCGCCGGCCAGCAGCCGATAGCCGTACAGCAGACGGCTCTGGAAACTGACAAAGGCGATCAGCTGTGACAGCGTGACTATCGCCGCAGGCGACCAGCCCGCCTGCTGCAGCGCCTGTAAATGTTCCGGCGCGGCCTCGGCCAGCTTAAACGCCAGCCGCTCCGCATGGTCTAGCGCCGCGCTCAGCCGCGGCGTGGTAGCCGGACGCCGCTGCTGCCGCGCCGCATAGTGCGCCGCCAGCGCGCTCGCGCCATGCCATTCGCTGATGCGTTGCGCCAACAGCGCGCGCTCATCCGCCGGGAAATCCTCCTCTTCCGCGTCAAACAAGGCGTGATAGCTGGCCTGAATCGCGTCGCTCGCCCCCTGGCGCGTAATGCGCGCCTGCGTCAGTTCGGCGGAACGCTCCGCCTGCGCCAGCGTTGCCAGCAGATCGTTACTGTCCGTCATACCCTTTCCTCTGTCTGATGAGATGGTGCGGCCGCAGCCGGTTCTGACCGCCGCCAGCCCAGCGCCGGCGCGACGTCGCGCGCAATCAGCGCGATGGAGCGTAAAATTTCGCGGTGCGGCGGATCGATCGAATGCACCTGAAACGCCAGATCGGTCACCCGCGCCAGCGCGCTGTCCTGCTGCAGCGAGGCAATCGCCCGCTCCGGCGTGCCCAGGTGCACGTCAAAGGCGCGGATCAGGCCGTCCAGCGACTCGTCCGCCGGCCGGTGCCCCGCCGCGCGCAGCCGCTCCAGTCCGCGGCTCAGTCCCTGCGCGGCGAAATCCCGCGCCCTGGCGTTGTCCTCACAGACAAACAGGGTGCGCGATCCCATAATGCGCGGCTCAACGCCCGGCGGCAGCGCCGCCAGATAGGCGTCGATAATCGGGTTTTGCAGCGCGTCCAGCGGCATATCCGGCGCGTCCGCCGGGCGCGGCTGGGTGCGCGACAGCATCAGCCGTCGCCCGCCCGGCCGGCGCGCTCACCGCCCGCCACCGAAAAGGTCGCCTGCCACACGCGGCGCGCAAGCTGCGGTGCGGCGGGATACAGCCGGTTGTCCTCGTCGCCCAGCGGCTCACCGCGCCACGCCTGCAGCAGGGTGTGCAGATGCGCGCTGAACGCCGCATTGCGCTGGCCGGCGTCCAGACCAAAGGCGCTGAACGCCGACGGCGTGCCGCCCGCCGCCAGCCCCACCTCCAGCCGCCCGCCGGACAGCAGATCCAGCACCGCGGCGTCTTCCGCCACCCGCACCGGCGACTCCATCGGCAGCGTGATCACCCCGGTGCCCAGACGAATACGCCGGGTATGCGCCGCGGCGTGCGTCAGAAACACCAGCGGCGCCGGCAGCCCGCCTTCGTCCTCATGGAAGTGGTGCTGCGCCACCCAGGCGCTGTCAAAACCGACGCGCTCCGCCTGCACGATCTGCTCCAGCGCCAGCCGGTAGCGTTCCTGCGCGCTGCCCCGGTCCAGCAGGCGGGTGAAAAAACCAAGTCTTTTACTGCTCATAGGCATCCTTAACAGGCTGAAAGTCGCGGCGGAAATGGCGACCGGGAATGGCATCCAGCAACTGGCGGGTGTACGCGCTGCCAGGCCGGGCAAAGACCGCGTCGGTAGCGCCATAGTCCACCTGCCGCCCGTGCTGCAGCACCGAAACGCCGTGCGAGATCTGCCGCACCGTCGCCAGATCGTGAGAAATAAACAGATAGGTCAGCCCCAGCTCCTGCTGCAGCGTCTGCAGCAGGCGTAAGATTTGCGCCTGCACCGTGACGTCCAGCGCCGAGGTCGCCTCGTCCAGCACCAGCACGCGCGGCTGCAGCACCAGCGCCCGGGCGATCGCCACCCGCTGACGCTGGCCGCCGGAAAGCTCGTGCGGCCGGCGGTTAAGCAGCTCGTCCGGCAGCGCCACACGGTCGAACAGCTCGCGCACCCGGCGATAGCGTTCCGCCTTGCCCGGCGCGGCATAGTTCAGCAGCGGCTCCTCGATCGCCTGATACAGCGTCTGGCGCGGGTCGAGCGAACCAAACGGATTTTGATAGACCAGTTGGATACGGCGGCGGAACTGCCGCAGCGCCTCGCCGCGCAGCCGGGTCAGATCGACGCCGTCGACGCTAATCTGGCCGGCATCCGGGCGCTCGAAGCCCAGCAGACAGCGCGCCAGCGTGGTTTTGCCGGAGCCGGACTCGCCCACCAGCGCATGGGTGCAGCCCTGCTCCACGCTGAACGACACCCGATCCAGGGCGCGAAACGGCTCGCCCCGACGTCCGGCGAAGCGAAAATCCTTCACCAGCCCGCTGACCACGATCGTCGGCTCACGCCGGCCATCGCTTACCGGCGCCGGCCGGCTGCTCAGCGCCGGCGCATCGGCAAACAGCCGGCGGGTGTAGTCATGGGCGGGATGGCGCAACAGCACCTCGGCGGCGCCCTGCTCCTGGATCCGCCCGTGGCGGAACACCAGAATGCGATCGGCGCGTTCGGCCGCCACGCCCAGATCGTGCGTGACAAACAGCACCGCGGTGCCGGACTCGCGCCGCAGTTCGTCAATCAAATCGAGAATGCGTTTTTGCACCGTGGCGTCCAGCGCGCTGGTCGCCTCATCGGCGATGATCAGCGCCGGCCGCAGCGCAATGGCGATAGCGATCAGCACCCGCTGCTTCATGCCGCCGGACAGCTGATGCGGGTATTGATGCACGCGCTGCGCCGGATGAGACAGCCCGACGCGGCCGAGCAGCGCCTCCACCTGCTGGCGCACCTGCTTCGCCGGCAGCCGGCGGTGGATCTGAATAATTTCCGCCACCTGCTCGCCGATGGTTTTGACCGGGTTCAGCGAACTGGCCGGGTCCTGCGGGATCAGACTGATCTGCGCGCCGCGCAGCGCCTCCATCCGTCGCGACGACCAGTGCGCGATATCGACGCCGTTAAAACGGATCTCCCCCTGCTCCAGCCGGCCGTTTTCCGCCAGCAGCCCCATGATCGCCTGAGCGGTGGTGGTCTTGCCGGAGCCGGATTCCCCCACCAACGCCACCACTTCGCCCGGCTGAATGCTGAAGGAGACGTCATCAACCACCTGGCGGTGCCCGTCGCGCCCCTGATAGCCGATGGCGACCCGGGACAGCGCCAGCAGCGGCGCGGAAGCAGTCTGTAATAATGCGCTGTGCAGCGTCATAGCGTGCGTCCTCCGTTTGTCCGGCCGATGCGGTTGGCCGCCAGCACCACGGCGATCACCGCCAGGCCGGGAAAGGTGGTCAGCCACCAGGCGGTCGCCAGATAGTTGCGCCCTTCGGCGATCAGCAGCCCCCACTCCGGCGTGGGCGGCGGCGCGCCGTAGCCGAGGAAGCTCAGCGTGGCGATCGCCAGGATCGCATTGCCGAACTGCAGCGCCGAAAACGCCAGCACCGAGGTCAGCGAGTTCGGCAGAATATGCCGCCACAGCACCGCGCGGAAGGTGCCGCCGCTGCCGTAGGCCGCTTCGACATAGTCGCTGCGGCGCACCCGCACCACCTCGACGCGCGCCAGACGGGCGAAGTTGGCCACCGAAGTGATGCCGACAGCGATGGCGGCGTTCACCGTGCCGAAGCCCAGCAGGATAATCACGCTGAGCGCCAGCAGCAGCCCGGGGATCGCCAGCAGCACGTCGACGATACGCATCATAAGCGCGTCCGCCGCGCCGCCCAGCGCGCCGGCGGTCATCCCCAGCGCGCTGCCCGCCAGCAGCCCCACCGTCACCGCCACCAGCGCGCCGCTCAGCGTCTGGGCGGCGCCGTAGACCATGCGCGCATACAGATCGCGCCCCAGCTGATCGGTGCCGAGCCAGTGTTCGCCGCCCGGCGCCAGACGGTGCGCGCCGGCAATGCCCTCCACCGCGCTATAGCCGGTAAACAGCCCCGGCGCCAGCGCCCACAGCGCCGCCACGATCACCACCGCCCAGGCCAGCAGTAGCGACAGCGGCAGCCGCAGGTAGCGGCGGCGTGGTCCCCCGGCGCCGTCCGCCGGTTTATCAAAGAAAAGCGTGCTCATACTCCGGCTCCTGCATAGTGATTCAGACGCGGATCCAGCAGCGGATACAGCAGATCCACCAGTAAGTTGATCGCAACGAACGCCGCCGCCGAGATCACTACGATCGCCTGCAGCACCGCCACGTCCTGATTCTCCACCGCCTGCCGGGTCAGCTGCCCCAGCCCGCTGCGGCCGAACACCGTTTCGGTCACCAGCGCGCCGGCGATCAGCTCGCCAAACAGCATGCCGGCGATGGTCAGCGTCGGCAGCATGGCGTTGCGCGCAATATGGCGCAGCAACACCCGCCCCGCGCTGGCTCCCTTGGCGCGGGCGACGGCGACAAACGGCTGGGTGCGCACCCGGTCGATGCTGCGCAGCAGGATCTGCGCCAGCGGCGCGGAAATCGGCAGCGCCAGCGTGACCAGCGGCAGTATCAGCCCCTGCCATTCGCCGGGGTTGATAATCGGCACCAGCCGCAGGCGGAAGGAGAACAGCTGGATCAGCGCAATACCCAGCCAGAAGGTCGGCACCGAGACAAACAGCGCCGGCAACGCCTGCAGCGCCGCGCGCAGCCTGCCGAAACCGGTCAGGTTGGCCAGCAGCGCGATAGCCAGCGCCAGCAGCAGCGCCAGCATCAACCCCAGCGCCGCCAGCTGCAGCGTCGCCGGCAGGTTGGCCGCCAGCAGATCGCTGACCGCAACGCCGGCCTGCAGGGAATACCCCATATCGCCGCGTAAAAAATTGCCCAGCGTATGCAGATACTGCCGCCACAGCGGCAAGTCGGCGCCGTAGGCGGCGCGCAGCTGCGCCACCTGTTCAGGGCTGAGGCCCATCTCCGGATTCTGGAACTGGATCAGCACCGCATCCCCCGGCAGCACCTGCAGCAGCAGGAATGACAGGGTAAACGCCGCCCACAGCACCAGCAGCGCCTGGCCGATGCGGCCGCTCAGATATCGGCTCATCTCGCCTCCTCAGCGTTTATTCAGCCACGCGCCGTAAAAGCTCGGCCGTCCCACCGCCTCAAAGCTGACGCCGTGCAGATACGGCGCGCCGGCAAACACCTGCGGCTCTTCAAAGAACGGGATGACATAGGCCTGCTCCAGCAGGTAGCGTTGGGCGTCGGCGGCAATCTTCAGCCGCTGCGGCGCGTCGACTTCGCTGGCGATCCCCAGCAGCAGCGCATTCAGCCGCGCATCGCTGAAGCGGCTGTTTTTACCGGCGCCGCCCTGCTGCAGCAGACCGTCGCGGTTCTCTGGATAAAACTGGCTCTTAATCACGTCCGGGTCGGCGCGCCCCACCTCGATCACCGCCAGCGGCGTTTTCTGCGGGTCGAGGTTATCCGCCACCTTGCTGCCGGCATCGCCCGGCAGGATCGTCAGCCGCGCGCCCACCTTGCCCCACTGTTGGGAAACCAGCTGCAGCACCGCCTTGTTCTGCGGCTGCGGCAGCGACTCATACACCGTCAGGCGTAATGCTTTGCCGTCCTTCTCCCGCAGGCCGTCGGCGCCGCGCCGCCAGCCCGCCTCGTCCAGCAGCCGGTTCGCCAGCGCCGGGTCAAAGGTCAGCGAGGAGGAGAGATCGACAAAGCCGGGCGCGCCGGACGCCACCACCGATTTTGCCGGCGGATAGTTGGCGGAGAACAGCGTCGCGACGATCTGTTGGCTGTCGGTGGCGTGCAGCAGCGCGCGGCGCACCCGCAGATCGCTGACCAACGGGTTATCCGGGCGGAAGGCCAGACTGTCGTTGACGCCGCGGGTCGGCGCGGCATAAATCGTAAACCCCTGCTCCCGGGTCGGCCGTTCGTCATACGCCTGGATCTGACGGATAAAGTCGGCCTGGCCGGCCAGCAGCGCGCCGATGCGCACGCTGTCTTCACCGGCGACGATCACCTTGACCCGA
The DNA here is from genome assembly GCA_901472405.1 of Serratia rubidaea. Lineage (GTDB taxonomy): Bacteria > Pseudomonadota > Gammaproteobacteria > Enterobacterales > Enterobacteriaceae > Serratia_B > Serratia_B rubidaea. The sequence goes on from LR590463.1 coordinate 3,197,401, forward strand.
TCAAGGTTGGCCCGCCCCTGCTGCTTCAACGCCGGCGGCCCCAGCGGTAATCCTTACGCGCGCTGAGCGTCACCTCGCGCCCCAGTTTTTCATCGCTGACCACAAACGGCCCGGAGCCGATGATATGGCGCGCATCGCCCAGTTGCTCATAGCTGCGCTGCAGCGTGCCGAGCGACACCAGCCCGGAGCCGATGGTGGCCGTGCCCTGCAGAAAGCCCGGCGACGGCCGCTTGAAATAGAACTTCACCGTCAGCGGATCGATCACCTCGCTGCGGGCGTAGTTGTTGATCACTTCGGAAACCGGCAGCTTCAGCGCCGCATTGCCCAGGCCGTAGGTGTCGAAGTTTTTCGCTACCGCGTTGGCGTCCAGCGGCGTACCGTCGGAGAAGGTCACGCCCGGCCGCAGCTTGAAGGTATATTCGGTTTTATCCGCGTTGCTGCTCCACGACTCGGCGATCCACGGTTCGATCGCCAGCGTGTCCGGATTCTGGTAGGTCAGTTTGTCGGTGATTTGGTTGAGAATGCCGCCGTTGGGGTAAAAGCCGCCCGACGGCGGATAAAGATTGGTATGCGCCTGCTGCTCCAGATACACCAGCGTGCCGCCCTGCACCGTCGCCCCTGCCGGCGCATTCAGCGCCGCGGCGCCCAGCGTCAGCGCGATTCCCCGCGCTAAAATCTTGCCCGAAAAGTTCACCATACCCGCCCTTATATTTCTGTAAGTTATCGCTTAGATAACAAACCAAAACGGCGCGCGGTTGAACGAACAAATATCGCATTCCTTTTGCAGAAAATGCACAAGGCGGGCGGCCCGACGGCCTACAACGTGTAGTACACCACCAGCTGACCCTTTTTCATTTTCAGCGCGCTGATGGTCACCTCGCCCAGCTCGGCCAGCGAGCGCACGTGGGTGCCGCCGCAGCCGTAGGCCGGCAAATCGCCGAAGCCGACCTGACGCACGCCGTTTTTCCTGCTGCTGACGGCGCGGCAGGTCGGCGGCGATCAGCGTATTCATCGCCTGCTGCAGCCACGCCTGCTCCAGCGCCCTGACGCCGTCGCCGGGCGCCAGGGTAATACGTCCCTCACCCGGCCAGTGGTGCGCCTTCACCGGCCGCCAGCCCTGCGTCTCCCCCAGATAGCCAATCAGATGGCCGGCGGAGTGCCAGCGCGCATGCAGCGCGCGCAGCCGGCCGTCAACCGCCAGCGTAACCGGCCCCGGCGGCTGCGGCCGCGCCACCACGTGCAGGATATCATCGCCGTGCGGCACCAGCCGCAGCAGCGGCTCGCCGTTCAGGCTGCCGCCGTCGGCCGGCTGGCCGCCGCCCTGCGGATGAAACAGCGTGCCGTCCAGAACAAGCGCATGGTTACCGTCCTCCAGCGGCCGGCAATCCAACAGCTGCGCCTGCCCCTGCAGTTCATCGCTGTAGTAATAACGTCGTTCGGTCATCGTTTATTCTCCGGTTGATTCACCCTGCACACAGTATATTCATGTCATAATCAGAGGATAATCCGTTACCAGAAGAATGGACTTTTGCGCTGTGATCACAAATCAAGCCTCCGCATTACTGGCCGAGATGGCCGTATTCGTCCAGGTGGCCGAGAGCGGCAGTTTCTCCGCCGCCGCCCGCCGGCTGGGCGCGTCGCCTTCGGCCGTCAGCCGCAGCGTCAGCAAGCTGGAACAGGCGCTGGGGCTGCGGCTGCTGCACCGCACCACCCGTAAACTGCGCCTGAGCGAACCGGGAGAGAGCGCCCTGCAGTACTGCCGGCAGATGCTGGCGGCGGCCGAGGCGGTGCTCAGCCTCAGCGGGCAAAACCATGCCGAACCGGAAGGATTGGTCAGCGTCAGCGTACCGAAAGCGGTCGGCCGCTTTGTGCTGCATCCGCATATGCCGGCCTTTCTGCAGCGCTACCCCAAGGTGGACGTGCGCCTGCGGCTGGAAGACCGCTATATGGATTTGATTGACGACGGCGTGGATCTGGCGCTGCGCATCACCGACAGCCCGTCGCCGGGCCTGATTGGCCGCAGGCTGATGGAGATTGAGCACCTGCTGTGCGCCACGCCGCACTATCTGGTGCAGCACGGCACGCCGCAACAGCCGCAGGAGCTGGCGCAGCACAGCTGCATCTATCTGGGGGAGACGCCGCACGACGCACGCTGGCGTTTCCGCCGCGCGGGCAGGACGCAGACGATCAACGTGCGCGGGCGCTATGCCGCCAACCACACCGGCGTGCGGCTGGATGCGGTCAGGCAGCATATCGGCATCGGCAGCCTGCCGTACTTTACCGCCCGGCAGGCGCTGGCGGACGGCGAGCTGGTGCAGGTGCTGCCGGAGTGGGAGTTTCTCAGTAATTATCGCGGCGGGCTGTGGCTGCTGTATGCGCCGACGCCGCACCTGCCCGCCCGGCTGCGGGTGTTTATCGACCATCTGGTCGCCTGCCTGGCGCAGCAGCCGCGGCTTACAGCGCCTTGCGCAGAGTGATATTGATGCGCTGTGACCCCACCAGCGAGTGGTAGCCCTCCTTCACCGGCAGAATGCCGTGGAAGCACAGCCGCGACGGGCCGCCCCACACCACCACGTCGCCGTGCGCCAGCGGAATGCGCCGCGCCCGGTCGCTGCGCTGCAGGCCGCCGAACTGGAACACCGCCGGCAGCCCGAGCGATACCGAGACGATCGGCGCGCCGAAATCGCGCTCGTCCTTGTCCTGATGCAGCGACAGTTTGCTGCCGGGGTCGTAACGGTTGATCAGGCAGGAGTCCGGCGTAAAGTGGCCAAAGCCGGCCTGCAGCGCGGCTTCGTCCGCCAACGCCAGCAAAATGGGCGGGATCGCCGGCCAGCGGCGGCCGCTGCGCGCGTCGCGCTCGGCGTAGCGGTAGCCGCGGCTGTCGCTGGTCCAGCCGTTGCCGCACCAGCTCATCGCCACCGACATGGTATAGCCGCCGGGCGTGGTCAGATGCCGCCACGGCACCTGCGCCACCACGCCGCGCACCGCCGCCAGCAGCTCGGGGCCGTGGTCGCGCACAAAACCGTGCAGCACCACCGCGCCGGGGGCGATCTCCTCGCGCCACGGCGCCGGCAGCGCGTCTTCAAAAAGATCGATCGTCATCGCCGATACCTGTTTATTTAACCAGTATTTATTGTAGCGGCGAAAACGCGCTTGTCCAGCGCCGCCGTCAGCGGCGAAGATATCCGTCTAATAGATTGATTCAGAAGAAAATAAACGTAGTTACGTTGTCACCATCAAGCGTAAAGCGCCCGTTGAAACGCCGCCCGGCCGGGCACTGCGGCGTTAAATCCTGCAGCAGCGCCAGCGTAAAGGTCTGCGCCTGCGGGTCCAGCGCGACGATGTGCGCATCGAGAAAATCAAAGTAGCGCCGCACCTGCGGGTAGAGCGCCTTGAACAGGCTCTCTTTGGCGGAAAACGTCAGCGTCAGCGCCAGGCTGAACGACAGCGGCTGCTGACGCAGCCACGCCTGCTCCGCCGGATTGACGATCCCGCTCCACAGCTGCTCGGCGCGCTGCGCCGGCATCTGCGTTTCCACATCCAGCCCGACGCCGCCGCCGCGGGTCGCCGGCGCCACGGCGCACAGCGCGGTATCCGCGTTGTGGCTCAGCGCGCCGGCAATGCCGACCGGCCAGACCGGCGCGCGATCGGCGCCGCGCGCCACCAGCTGCTGCGGATGCCCCAGCGCCTCCAGCGCCTGGCGCGCCAGCAGGCGTCCGGCCAGATACTCCGCCCGGCGCTTCGCCACCGCCGCGGACAGATGGTCAGGGAACGGCCAGCGCCGCCTGTTGCCACAGCGCGTCATGGTAGGCCGTCAGGCTGAAACGGCCGCGGATAACCCGGCCGGGAAAGTCGCTGACCGGCAGCCAGCAGATATCGGTAAGAAACGTAGTGAGCACGGCGGTTCCGCAGTTTAGGATCGACTGGGAGCAGTGTAATGCGAGTGACGGGCGGGCGTACAGCCCCTCTCTCACCGGAGAAAGGGGCAATAGCCGTTACAGCATCGTTTTCATCGCTTTTTCGAAATCGCTCCAGCTGCAGAAGCCGTTTTTATCGATCGGGCAGCCTTCCAGCGCCATCGTCACCCGCTGCGGCGGATGCTGCAGCGTCAGCTTGTCGGCGTTGCGCAGCTGCTCGGTGGACTGATAGACATACTCAATCTTCAGCAGGTCGCGATCGCCCTGCTTATCGTGCCAGCGCTGGAACACCAGCTTGCCGCCGATCGGCGTTTTTTCATACTGCTGCGGCAGCTGATAAGGCTTGAAGCGCATCGCCGACAGCAGCGAGGCGATGTTGGAGTCATGCCCCACCAGCACCGTCAGCTTCGGCGCTTCGCCCTTCGCCTTGCCGATCAGCGCCCCGTTGATGTAGCTCAGCAGCGGCTTGGCGACGTTCTGCGCCACCACCGTCGAGGTGAACAGCGAATCCTGATAGCCGTCTTTCAGCTGCGCCAGCTGCCGCCACTGCTCCGGCGTTTTCACCTTGCCCCACGCCACCTGGTCGGCCGGGAAGCCTTCGTAATACTGCAGCATAAAGGCGTCCACCAGCGAGTTGCCCACCCGCAGCGGGCCGGCGACGCCCGGCTCCTTGCCCGGCACCGCGCTCATGGTGCTGGTTGCCGCGGTCAGGTCGCACTGTTTGTCGGTTTTACAGGCGCTGGAGTCGGCGTAGTCGGTGATCTGCGCCAGCTGCCGGTAGGCGGCATCCAGCTGCAGCGAGTGCAGCTTGTCGTTCATCGCCTTCAGCGCCTGCTGGTTAAACGTCTCGCTGTTATCGGTGATGATCGGGTTAAAGGTCGGGTCCATGGTCCCCATTTTTTCCTGATGGTGCACCGCCACGTCACAGCCCGGGAACGCGCCGTTGGTAAAGAACTGCGCGGTGGCTACCGTGCGCTGCAGGCTGTTGGCGTAGACGTAGACGCTGTCCGCCGTCGGGCAGCCCTGCTGCGGCAGCAGGCCGGCCTGCTTCAGCCAGGCGTTAAAGTAGTGCCCCATATACACTTCCAGCACCCCGCCCTTGGTGGTCAGCTCGCCGCCCGGCGTATCCCACTGCGGCCAGGCCTGCGGCGTCGAGTTGGCCAGCACGCTGCCGTTATTGGCCAGCGGCGCGCGCAGGTTGTGGCGGCTCATCACCAGCACCTGCTCCAGCTGATAGTCGGCGGTTTCCGCCAGCGCAGAGGCGGAAAACAGCAGCGGCAGGCAGAGCAGTATCTTGTTTTTCTTCATCGCTAAGGGTCCCTGTTGTGTGTGTTTTTAGTCAGTTAGCCTGACCAGACATCATGGCGGGGTTCGGCAAGAAAAGGTGTGAGGATTATCACGCGCGGCGCAATGCAGAGCGGCGGCCCCCTAACGGGCCGCCGAAAGAAGGTTTAATACCACAGGCTGAGGATCGGCCAGCCGATCAGCAGCAAGGCGGCGATATACAGCACGCCGAGGATCGCCCCCAGCCGCCAGTAGTCCTTCGACTTCACGTAGCCGCAGCCGTAGATAATCACCCCCGGGCCGGTGGCGTACGGCGTCAGCACGCCCATCAGGCCGATCGACAGCACCAGCAGAATCGACAGCTGCTCCATCGGCACGCCCGGCAGCCCCTTGCCCACCGCCAGGATCACCGGCAGCATGGTGGCGGTGTGGGCCGACAGGCTGGCAAACAGGTAGTGGGCGAAGTAGAACACCAGCACCAGCGCCACCACGGTCATCGTCGGCGAGAAGTCGCTCAGGTGGGTGCTCATGGTGGTGGCGAACCAGTCGATAAAGCCGGAGCGCGTCAGGCCGTTGGCCATCACCACCAGCGTCGCCAGATTCACCAGCGTGTTCCAGGCGCTGGAGTATTGGGTGATCGCCTTCCATGACACCACGTGCAGCGCCAGCATCAGCGACACCGCCAGCAGGCACACCGCGGTGGCGTTCACCACTTTACCGCCGAACACCCACAGGCACAGGCTGAGCAGCACCAGGCCGATCAGGGTGTACTCCTGACGGCTCAGCTTACCCATCTCCGCCAGCGCGCCGTCGGCCCAGCCGGCCACCTCGCTGCTGTGGGTGACGCCCGGCTTGTACAGGTAATAGGAGAGCAGCGGCGCGATAATCAGCAGCACCAGCCCTACCGGCAGGAACGCCATAAACCACTGCATCCAGCTGATATGCACGCCGGCGATCTTGCTGACAAACTCAATCCCCAGCACGTTCGGCGCCGCGCCGGTGACAAACATCGACGAACTGATGCTGGTGCCGACCACCATCATCCACATCAGGTAGCCGCCGATGCGCCGCGACGACGGGTCGTTGGGGAACGAGTCAAACAGCGGCGGCAGGTTTTTCACCACCGGGAACACGGTGCCGCCGGTGCGCGCGGTGTTGGACGGGGTGAACGGCGCCAGCAGGATATCGATAATCACCACCGCGTAGCCGAGCGTCAGCGTCCGCTTGCCCATAAACTTCACCAGAAACAGCGCGATGCGCCGCCCCAGCCCCGTGACCTCGTAACCGAGGGCAAAGATAAACGCGCCGAACACCAGCCACACCGTGGTGCTGGAAAAACCGGCCAGCCCCCACTTCAGCGCCTCTTTACCGGCCTTAAAGCCCGGCTCGGCCAGCTCCTGCGGGCTGAACAGCACCCAGGGCGCTCCCAGCACCCCCACCGTCACCGCGATAAAGCTGATGGCGGTCGCCGGGATCGGCTCCAGGATCATGCCGACAATCATGGCGACAAAAATGGCGAAGTAGCGCCACGCCTGCGGCGGCATGCCGTCCGGCGCCGGGATCAGCAGCAGCACCGCCAATACCACCAGCGGCGCCAGCGCCTTGGCGAATTTTTGTTTCAACGGACTCATAGAGGTTCTCCTGAACGCAGCATTATTATTCCTGTGAGGCCGCCGGCGGCATCTGCGCCAACAGCCAGGTGATCATCAGTAAATCGGCGCTGCCGCCGGGGCTGAGATGGCGGGCAATGCACTCGGCGTCAAACCGGCGCAGTCGCGCGTTGCCCTCGCTGCCGCCGGCGCCGCCCTGCGCCAGCAGCTGCGACGCCCGCTGCTGCAGCCAGCGCAGCCCTTCCATGCCGCCGCGCGCGGCGACATTGGTATCGTCGTTGTGCGCCATCAGCCACAGCAGGCAGTCCTGCAGCGCGCTCTGCGCGTCATCGCCCTGCCGCAGCCGCCGCAGATAGCGCGGCAATGCGCCGTGCAGCACCAGCGGGAAGCCCGCTTCGGCCTCGCCGCGCGCGCCGCCAAGACCATACCGGCGGTACAGCCGCTGGCCGGCGGTCTGTCCGGCGTTGTTGCGCCGCAGCTCACGCGCCGTCAGCCCCCGACAGATGGCCGCCACTTCCGCACACAGCGCGGCAGGCGTACGCCCCGACGGCGGCAGACGACCGAACGCGCAGCACAGCAGCCCCAGCGCAAATACGCTGCCCTTGTGGGTGTTGACGCCGCCGGTGGCGCGGAACATCTGGTTTTCGCAGGCCAGACCGAGCGGCCGCAGCCGCGCCAGCACGCGATCGGCCGGCAGCGCCGCATCCTGCCGCCCTGACGGATAAAGCGCCGGCAGCCAGACGCCGATGGCGCGCGCGCTGCGGTAGAAGTGGCCGATATGCATATCCCGGTGCGCGCCGTTGTTGTCACGATCCACCAGGCCGGGCTTCGGCGTCAGGTTGACCTCACTCAGCAAGGCGCGGTAGGCATGCAGGGCAAAACACCGCTCGTCCGCCGATGGCGGCGGCAAACAGGCGCAGCTAGCGGGCAGCGAGCGCAGCATTGAGCGTCTCCTCCATGGCGGCCAGCAGCTGCCCGACGTCGTGACGCCGCTGCCGTGCGCAGAGGCGCGCCGGCTGGTCGCACAGCAGGCAGCGCCGGGCGGGCAGCCCGCAGTCATCACGCGACAAAATACGCCCCTGCGCGTCCAGCACGTCGATATCCCACAGCCGCCCGGCGGGATGCGTCTCCTCCCAGCCGGATGCAGCACTGCTTCACCTGCGGCGCGGCGCCTGCAGCGAGATAAAACCTTCGCCGCCGGCGGGCAGTCCCAGCGCCTCGGCGCGCAGGCAATGCCAGCCCTGCCGCCGTTGCTCGTTGCGCAGCGCCTGCCAGCCGAGGTTAAAGATGCGCCGCGTCAGCGGGCTGTCCTTCAGCGCGCCGGGCGCCAGCGGCGTCAGCACCACCAGCGTCGTCGGGTGGCGCGCCAGCCAGGCCTGCTGGCGGTCGCGCCGCTGCTCGCGGGCGGCGAGCAGTTCCGTCAGGCCGACGGCGCGGTTGGCGGCCCGTTCGGGATGCAGAGTCGTCATACGCTACTCCGCCACCTGACGCACCACGTCAATCACCGAGCCGTCGCGGTAGCGCACCACCGCCACCACCCTGTCGCTGAAGGCGATCGGCTGCGGCTCACCGGTCAGCGTCAGGGCGCGCTGGCGCAGCCAGCCGATATCGACCACCGCCAGTCCGGCGTCACGCAGCCGCTGCGCCAGTTCCGGGCGGGCCGGGTTGACGGCAATCCCGTGATCGGTAACCAGAATGTCGATGCTGGAGCCCGGCGTAACGCGGGTGGTCACCTTATCCACCAGCGTCGGGATGCGACCGCGCACCAGCGGCGCGACGATAATCGCCAGCCGCGCAGCGTCGGCGGTGTCGCAGTGGCCGCCGGAGGCGCCGCGCAGCACGCCGTCGGAACCGGTCAGCACGTTGACGTTAAAACCGGTGTCAATCTCCAGCGCGCTCAACACCACCACGTCGAGCCGATCCACCGCCGCCCCTTTCGAGGTCAGGTTGGCGTACTGATTGGCGCTGATTTCGATATGCTGCGGGTTACGCGCCAGCGAACCGGCCGCAGCGCGGTCAAAGCTCTGCACGTCCAGCAGTTTGCCGATCAGCCCCTTCTCGTGCAGATCCACCATGGTGGAGGTGATGCCGCCGAGCGCAAAGCCGGCGCGTACGCCGCGGGCGCGCATCTTGTCCTCCAGAAAGCGCGTCACCGCCAGCGACGCGCCGCCGGTGCCGGTCTGCAGCGAAAAGCCCTCGCTGAAGTAGCCGGAGGCGGCGATCACCTCGGCGGCGCGGCGGGCGATCAGCAGCTCGCGCGGGTTGGAGGTCATGCGGGTGGCGTCGGCGCCGATCTTGTCGGCGTCGCCGACCCGCTCCAGCTGTACGATCAGATCGACCCGATCCTGCGCCAGGCTGGCGGGATGGTGCGGGTACGGCGCCAGCGTTTCGGTCAGCAGCACCACGGTGTCGGCATGCTGCGCGTCCACTTTGGCGTAGCCGAGCGAACCGCAGCAGGCGTCGCCGCTGTAGCCGTTGGCGTTGCCGAACTCATCGCAGGCCGGCACGCCGAGGAACGCGACGTCGATATGCAGCTCGCCGGATTCAATCAGGTTGACCCGCCCGCCGTGGGAGTGGATCTGCACCGGCTGCGCCAGCAGGCCGCGTGAAATCTCTTCCGCCAGCGGGCCGCGCAGGCCGGAGGTGTAGATGCGGCTGACCACGCCGTGGCGGATATGCTCCACCAGCGGCGCATGGCACTCGCTGAGCGAGCTGGAAGCCAGCGTCAGGTTGCGAAAGCCCATCGCCGCCAGCGTCGCCATCACCTGGTTCAGCGCCAGATCGCCGCCGCGGAACGCGTGGTGGAACGAGATGGTCATACCGTCCTGCAGGCCGCTGCGGCGCACCGCCTCCTGCAATGAGTCGCAGCGCTTTCTGTCGCGCGGTCTGGCCGCCTGCCGGTTGGCTTTTGAACTCTCCTGATAGCCGGCCAGCTGATGCAGATCGACCGGACACTGTTGACGTTTCATTGCGCCTCCCCGCTGTGCGCTGCTTCTTCACGAATGCCGGACAGCGCCGCGCGCTGCAGCACCAGACGCGCCGCTCAATCACCGGGCTGTCGACCATTTTGCCGTTCAGCGACACCACGCCGAGCCCTTCGCGCGCCGCCGCCTCGGCGGCCTGCACCACCCGCTCGGCATGCGCCACCTCTTTGGCGCTTGGCGCGTACAGGTTGTGCAGCAGCTCAATCTGCCGCGGGTTGATCAGCGATTTGCCGTCGAAGCCCAGCTGTTTGATCAGCGCCGCCTCCTGCAGGAAACCGGCCTCGTTGTTGGCATCGGAATAGACGGTGTCGAACGCCTGAATGCCGGCCGCCCTGGCCGCCTGCAGAATCGAGCAGCGGGCGAACAGCAGCTCAATCCCCTCCGGCGAACGTTCGGTGCGCAGGTTGCGCACGTAATCCTCTGCGCCGAGCGCGATGCCGATCAGGCGCGGCGACGCCTGGGCGATGGCGACGGCGTTGGTGATGCCCGCCGCCGACTCAATCGCCGCCAGCAGGCCGGTGCTGCCCTGCGGCCGGCCGCACGCGCGTTCGATGGCGTCGATTTCATCCGCCATATCCAGCACGTCCTGCGCGCTGTCGGTTTTCGGCAGCCGCACCACGTCGGCGCCGCCGCGCACCACCGCCTGCAGATCCGCCAGGCCGTAGGCAGAGTCCAGCGCGTTGACCCGCACGATGGTTTCCACCTCCTGATACAGCGGGTGCTGCAGCGCGTGGTACACCAGCCGGCGCGCCGCGTCTTTTTCCCGCAGGATCACCGAGTCTTCCAGATCGAACATCAGCGCATCGGCCTGATAGATAAAGGCGTTGCTGACCATCGCCGCGTTGGCCCCCGGCACGAACAGCATGCTGCGGCGCGGACGGGATTTATTCAGCGTTTTCATCGTTCACCTCCCAGGGCAGCTGGCCGCCGTCGCTGGCGCGCATCAGCGCGGTTTCCAGCCGGGCGCGCAGCACGCAGTCCAGCGCGCCCTTATCGTCAACCATCACCTGCACCGGCTCGACGCCGTACTGGTTCAACACCTGCAGCAGCGTGCGGCGGATCGCCGCGCCGAACTGTTTCTCTACGCTGCTGGCAATCAGCAGGTCATGCTGCGGGCCGTCGCCGGGCGCGATGCGCACCATCACATCGCTGGATTCCAGCGTGCCGGCCATTGCTTCTCGGATTATCTTCATCATTCACCTGATTGTGCGGACTCAAATTTCCGGCGACGCCGCGTGAGCCTGGCGTCGCGCCTGCAGATCCTGCAGGTAGTAAAGGGTGTCTTCCGGCACCAGCGGTGCGGCGGCGTGGAAATCGCCGGCGGCCAGCAGTTTGCGCACCCAGGAGGCGGAGATGGCGGTGCCCTGATACTGCAGGCGTTCAATCTCCACCAGCTGGATCGGCGGACTGGGCAGCGCCGGCGTTTCCAGCCAGTGGCGCATATCGCGGTTATATTTCGCCGTCACGGCGCAGAAGGGTTCATTGCCGACAAAAGCGGTGGGTAATGCCCAGCGCCGGCGCCAGATACTGGCGGAAGATTTTTAAATCGATTTCGGTGTAGCAGTCGTCGGCCACGCCCTGCTCCTTGATGAAGTAACAGGGAAAGGTGGCGCGCGAGATCACATACTGCGAGCCTTCATGCACCGTCAGGTTGGCGATGTCGCGGCTGCCCTGCATCACCAGCCGACGCCGGTCTTCATAGGGAAAACGCGAGGTGTCTTCGCGCACCAGAAACAGGTGCAGCCAGTCGCACTGCGCGGCGGCGCGGCGAATCAGATACTGGTGGCCACGGGTGAACGGGTTGGCGTTCATCACGATGCTGCCGATCACGCCGCCCGGCCGGCGCTGTGTCGCCAGCCGCGCCGCATAGCGCTGCAGGCGGCACGGGCTGTTCTCCATCAGCACCACAATGCCCGGCACGTCGGCGATCGGGTAAAAGCCGCACTGGCGGAACAGGTCGGCGTTTTGCGTTTTGGTATAGATAAACAGCTGGCTGTGATGACGTTCGTACGCCAGATTGACCAGCTCGGTCGCCAGCGACAGCGCCAGCCCGGCGCCGCGCAGCTGCGGACTGATGGCGACGGCATTTAATAATATTGCCGGCGATGCCGCCGCAGGCCACCAATTTATCGTTCTGCGTAACGGTAATAAAAACTTCCACCGTCGTATCCATATTCAGCTCATTGGCGCGCAGAAATGCGCGAATATCGGCAATGGCCTGATGCTCCGTTCTGTAGACTCGATTAAATATGGCGCCCGCCAACATAACTCGCTCGCTAATATAACAATTTAAATACAAAACCCGGTTTGAATTAACAATAACGGCCAAATAACAACTTAAAAACCATCAGGTTATGCCGGATATAACAACAAAGAGGTAAGCTGGAAATTATGGTAAAGGGAAATATTGCGGTAATAATTGACCTAATTCACAAAGCGTTGGCGATTAATAAGTTATTTAATGATTTTTATTTACTTAATTATTTTTATCGTTTTTATTGATCTGACGCGGTAACCCGATGGCCGAAGATCTATTACCTTCAGCTAACGCGTTATTTCATCGGGGAAGCATATGGAATGGCTGAATATCTTAATCGTTGAGGACGAAACGCCGCTGGCGGAGATGCACGCCGAGTTTATCAGGCAGCACGGCAACTGCCGGCAGATGTGGCTGGCGGGCAACCTGGCGCAGGCGCGCGCGATGTGCGAGCGCTTTAAGCCCGACCTGATCCTGCTGGATAACTTCCTGCCCGACGGCCGCGGCATTGAGCTGCTGCGTGAGCTGACGCTGCAGGGCTACGGCGGCGGCATCGTGTTTATCACCGCCGCCAGCGATATGGATACGGTGGCCGAAGCGCTGCGCTACGGGGTATTCGACTATCTGATTAAGCCGCTGGCCTATGACCGGCTGGCGCAGACCCTGCAGCGCTTCAGCCAGCGGCGGCAGGCGCTGAAGGGAAAAACCCGCGTCAGCCAGCAGCGCATCGACGAGATGTTCAACACCTACGCCCGCAGCGAGCGGCAGGCGGCGCTGCCGGCGGGCATCGACGCGCTGACGCTGGGCAAGGTGCGCGAGCTGTTCAGCGACCCGGCCGCGCGCCACACCGCCGAAAGCGTGGCGCAGCAGCTGGGGCTGAGCCGCACCACCGCCCGCCGCTACCTGGAGTTTTGCAGCGCGCACCAGCAGCTGACGGCGGAGATGGTTTACGGCAAGGTCGGCCGCCCGCAGCGGATTTATCGCGGCGTCGCCGTCGCCTGACGCCCTCCTCCCCGCGACAGGGCAAGACTTTTGGCGGTGAAATATGCTAAATCTGCAAAAAACTCAAGCAATTGCGCATTCTGTAAGCAAACAGTCACAGAATGCGTAATCCCCCTTTGACATGCCCGCGGCGGCTCGCTATGATTCGCCCCGTTCACACGATTCCTCTGTAGTTCAGTCGGTAGAACGGCGGACTGTTAATCCGTATGTCACTGGTTCGAGTCCAGTCAGAGGAGCCATATTTAGAGAAGCCCGCTTAAGGAAACTTAAGCGGGCTTTTTGCTTTGGGGGATGTGGTGGATATAGTGGACCGGTGTGGACCGGAGAAAATGGTAAGAGTTGCACTCCTGGCCCGAAGAATCACCGAGCATACTGTAGTTATCTATCAATGAAACGTCTATTCCCCCCTATAATAGGAGTGGTTCCTTCCCCCGAAACAGGGCAATAGCCAGCTCCCACCCTCTGTACCATTATTATTCCCCTCCTGAGTGATAACAGACCTGCCAAATCCGTAGTCTATTCCCTTGAAAATACTTTTCATTTCTAACTCAATTACGTAAACAGCAATGAGGAAAGCCCTAAAATCATTACGATGCTCATTATCAGCTGAATCAAGACAACAAAAAATGCAAGAGCACCAAGCACTGTGATTTTTCTACGAAGGATGGACGTAATACCGGAAAGAACCGCGCCGAAAAGAACCGTTTTAAGTATGTAAGACAACGGCACCATTGCCGTATGGCCTGTATGTATGCCTGCCAGACCAATAAGACCGATAAACAGACCTCCGCAACCCCCCCCCCAGAACGTCATTGGCAAACTTAGTTGTCCCGTTACTAATTTTTTCAACACAATTGCATCCCTTTTATAATGTTGGTGTGTTTATGTTTTCAAACCTAATCATCTTTACTGTAAACTTGCACTTCAGCCAAACTTTCGTTTATTCAGCAAAGTTCCTGTCTCACCTTCTATCATAATGAGAAGAAAAACTATAGTCACTTTGCTTTATCTGCGGCTTTACGCCTTATTTCAATCATACGCACATAAAAGTCATGAAGTTCCCCATCCTGTTTGGCAACTATTTCAGGAGATAATGGTTTACGCTCTTCTTTCCATTTTAGATTCTCTTTATTGCACTGCTCGTACGCAGTATCAACTATCTCAACTGCGGGTTTATCTGTGTTAATAAACGGGATGGTTTGGTCATTGAGGCAACTTGATAGAGGAGTACCGTATTGCTCTGCTGATGCGCCACTCACGAATGCCCCTAGTAGCCAACACATATACTGAAGATTTCTTCTCATTTTATCCTGCTTTTCAATACACCAAAACGTAACAATTACGAAACTAACATCGTCGCGCGCCATCTGCTCCTTGAGCACGGTAATTTACTGCAATTTTAGCTAAGTCGTCTATCGACTATACAAAGGGCTTCGAACCGAAGCTCTGACAATCTTTGCTGCCTATTCCGGGATTAGAGCCTGCGGATGCATGATATGCTTGGAATGATACGGGGAAGACATACGTCCACTTCTGACACTTTCCCATCCTCGACGTCAAATATCAACTGCCTCCCCGCTCACCTCTCCCCCGTCGGCTCCGACAGCGGCACACCCTTCTTACCGGCGTAAAACGCAATCAGCACCGCGCCCTCGTTGCCGGTATAGCCGCGATGGGCAGTATCCACCATTTCGGGCAGCACCTGACCAGCGGTGACCTGCCGTGTTTCTCCGTTGGATTTCTTCTTCACCGTCAGCACGCCGCTCTGCACATAGACGGCATTCGGGATCGGGTGCTGGTGCCAGGCCAGACTGCTGTTGGGGGCGATGGTGATCTTCAGCACCGACAGCTGCGGGGTACCCTGTGGATAGGCGGAATACTGCGTACCGTCCCAGGCGTGTTCCGATTCCAGCAGCGTTTCAGTTTCGACACCGCTGCGCTTATCGCCGTGTGCATGAGCGGAAAATGTGAGAAGGGATAACATCGCGGCGGTGCAGATTACCAAAGCGTGCTGAGGCCAACGCATAGCGCAATCCTTATGTTAGACAACCGGATAACTAACGCGTGAAGCGCCGGCTGGCCTTCAGCACGCGTCCGGGAAACGCTTCCCCGGCTTTACACAGTATGTACAAATATTGCGCAAACGGTAGTTTTTGCCGCCTGAGCCGCGGCCACCGGCATGATTAAGCGCGCCCTGCCGGGCGTTCCCGTTAACCATGCCGCCCCCCCTCTGGCAAACGGCACGACGTTAGCCGCGCCGGGAAAAACTATTTCCCCAGATAGCCCAGACGGCGGGAAATCAGTGAGCACACCTGCTCCAGCTCCTGGTTAACCCGCTCGATTTTACGCTGCATACGGTGCGTCGGCCCGGCGACGCTCAGCGCGCCGACCACGCTGCCGGTATAGTTGAAGATCGGGCGCGCCACGCAGGTCAGGCCCTCTTCGTTCTCTTCATTGTCGAGTGAGTAGCCTTTCAGGCGAATATCCGCCAGCACCTCATACAGCGCCACTCGGTCAACCAGCGTTTTCTCGGTAAACGCCGTCAGCGGTTTGCTCAGTACGCGGTCGATCTCTTCCTGCGGCTGGAAGGCCAGCAGCGCCTTGCCAATTCCGGTGCAGTAGGCCGGCAGGCGCGCGCCCAGCTGCGCGTTGGTCTGGATGGAGAGCGTCCCTTCGCTTTTATACAGGTAGACCACGTGGCCTTCGTTGTAGACCCCCAGAAAACAGGTTTCTTCACTTTTGGCGGAAAGCTTCTTCAGATACGGAATGGAAACCTCAACCAGGTTCACATTCATTAATCCTTTAATCCCCAGCTCCAGGCTTTTCAGATCCAGATGATAGCGCTCCGTCGCGCTGTCCAGCATCACATACTGCCGCTCCTTGAGGGTTTCCAGGATACGGAATCCGGTCGTTTTCGCTATCCCGGTGCGCTTGACCAGCGCCGCCAGCGATATGCCTTCGGGGTGGTCTCCAATTTCTTCCAACAGCGTTAAAACCTTATCAATGCTGGAAGCATTCGTGCTCTCGCCACCTGACATCCTGTTACCCCCATTCGAAAATTTCCCGTTATTGTAGCCGCAATGCCACATCCTACAAAATTCGTTTGTTTTCAGTGCATTGAATATCTTGCTTCGTCTTTCCCCGCCCGCAGTTTGTGACCCCCTTCACCAATTGATAAAAAACGGAATGACATTCCTATTTATAAAAAATAGCCTAAATAAAAGGAATGACGTTCCGAAATTTTAGTTACTAAGGAAACGATATGTTCATCGTCACCATCGATTCCGGTACCACCAATACCCGGGTGCGTATCTGGCAAGATAAAAGGATCATCGCCGACGCCTGCGCGGCGGTCGGGGTGCGCGACAGCGCCAAAACCGGCAGCCAGGCGACGCTCACCGCCGGGATTAAGGATGCCCTGGATCGCGCGCTGGCGCAGGCTGAGGGCTGTACGCTCGATCGCTGCGCGATCGTGGCGTCCGGCATGATCACCGCCGATGTCGGGCTCTGCCCGCTTCCCCACCTGAGCGCGCCGGTCAGCGTTGAACAGCTGGCGAACGGCGCGGTAGCGCGCCATATTCCGGCCATCGCTCCGCAGCCGATCTGGTTTATTCCCGGCGTCAAAAACGCCCTGCCGACGGTGAACCTCACCAACCTCGATATGATGGACGTGATGCGCGGCGAAGAAGTGGAAACCTTCGGCCTGCTGGCATTACAGGCCGTGCCCGGCCCGGCGGTGATCGTACTGCCCGGCTCACACTCGAAGTTCGTCAGTATCGATCGACAGCAGCGCATTGCCGCCTGCGCCACCACCATGGCCGGCGAGTTACTGGATGCGCTCACCCACCACTCCCTGCTGGCCGGCTCGCTGGATCGACAGTTCGCCGCCCGCCTGGAGCTCGACTATCTGCTGCAGGGCGCCGACGCCTGCCGGCGCACCGGCCTTTCGCGCGCCTGCTTCTCCGTGCGGCTGCTGGATCTGTTTACCGCCGCCAGCCACGACCAGAAAGCCAGCTATCTGCTGGGCGTTACGCTCTGCGCCGATATCCAGGCGATGAAACAGAGCCGAGCGCTGACGCTGACGCCGGAGACCCGCGTGGTCATCAGCGGCAAACCGATCCTGCAACAGGCGCTGGCCGCGCTGATCGCCGCCGATCCCTTTTTCACCGCCGACGCGCTGCTGGTTGACGAAGATCCCGCCCGGCCGCTGTCCTGCATCGGCGCTATCCGCGTGATGGAAATCATCATGCGTCAGGCGGCAACGCCGTACGCGTCGCCGTCCGACGCCGTCTCATCCGGAGATTCACGATGAAAATGCACCTTACGCTACCGCTGGTCGCCATCCTGCGCGGCATTACGCCCGATGAAGTCGACGACCACATCCCGGTCCTGATTGAGGCCGGCTTTGAGGCGATTGAAATCCCGCTGAACTCGCCGTCATGGCAGACCAGCATTGCCCACGCGGCCCAACGCTATGGCGGACAAGCGCTGATCGGCGCCGGCACGGTGGTAAACGTCGCCGACGTCGACCAGCTGGCGGCGGCGGGCTGCCAGTTTATTGTGACGCCGGCAACGCAGCCTGCGGTGATCCGCCGGGCGCTGCACCACGCCATGCCGGCGCTGCCGGGCTGCGCGACGCCGACGGAGGCCTTCAATGCCATCGAGGCCGGCGCCCGGCAAATCAAACTGTTCCCCGCCGGCCAGTTCGGCCCCGGCTATGTACGCGCGCTGAAATCGGTGCTGCCTGAAGATATCGCCCTCTACGCCGTCGGCGGCGTCACGCCGGAAACGCTCGGCGCCTACCTGCTGGCGGGCTGCAGCGGCGCCGGCCTCGGCAACGATCTGTACCGCGCAGGACAAACGCCGGCCCGCACCGCGGCGCAGGCGCAGGCCTTTGCGGCGGCCTACCGCTCCCATGCCAACCAGAACGCTTAAAGGTATCGCTATGAAACATCACTACCTGTTTAAAAACGCCACCGTGATCGACGGCTCCGGCGGTGACGGCTACACCGCCGACGTGGCCGTCAGCGACGATCGCATCACCCGCATCGCGCCGGCCATTGATGAGGACGCGGCGGTTACGCTGGACTGCCGCGGCCGGGTGCTGGCTCCCGGGTTTATCGACGTTCATACCCATGACGATCTGATCGTGATCAAGCACCCGGACTATATCGAGAAAACCTCGCAGGGCGTCACCAGTATCATCGTCGGCAACTGCGGCATCAGCGCCGCCTGCGCGCAGATGAAAGACGAAGTGCCCGACCCGCTCAACCTGCTGGGGGAGCTGGCGGAGTTCCGTTACCCGGATCTGGCCAGCTATCGCCGCACCGTGGATGAGGTCATGCCCTCGGTGAACGTCGCCACGCTGATCGGCCACACCACGCTGCGCAACAACGCTGTGGCGTCCCTGGACGAACCGGCGCAGAGCGCCGATATCGATGCCATGCGCGCCGTTCTGCGGCAGGCGCTGCAGCAGGGTGCGCTGGGGCTGAGCACCGGCCTCTCCTACGGCAACGCCGTTAACGCCTCAACGGAAGAGATCTGCGCGCTGGCGGAGCTGCTGGCCGAGCATCAGGGCATCTACACCACGCATATGCGCACCGAATATGACGGGATCATCGACGCCATGCATGAGGCATTTCACGTCGGCCGTCACGCCCGGGTGCCGGTGCAGATCTCCCACCATAAGTGCGCGGGCGCCAAAAACTGGGGGCGCACGGTAGAAACGCTGGCGCTGATAGAGAAGTATCAGCAACGCCAGGATATCAGTTGCGATCTCTACCCGTACCGCGCCGGCTCCTCCAACCTCGATCCGCAGCAGGTTACGGCGGACTACGACATTTTGATCACCTGGTCCACGCCGCACCCGGAAATGGCGGGCAAAACCCTGCTGGAAATCGCCGCCGCCTGGGATAGCGATATTCACCACGCCGCCCAGCGGCTGATGCCCGCCGGCGCCATCTATTTCCAGATGGATGAAGCCGATGTGCGCCGCGTCCTGGCTCACCCCAGCGCCATGGTCGGCTCCGACGGCCTGCCGTGCGATCCCAATCCTCATCCGCGCCTGTGGAGCACCTTCCCGCGCGTCTTGGGCCACTACAGCCGCGATGAACGGCTGTTCCCGCTGACGACCGCGGTGCACAAGATGACCGGCATGTCCGCACAGCGCTTCGGCATGCGGCAGCGCGGGCTGATCAGGGAAGGATACTTCGCCGATCTGGTGGTGTTCGACCCGGCGCGCATCAACGACGCCGCCACCTTTCAGCAGCCGAAACAGCGGGCCGAGGGCATTGAACAGGTGTTCGTCAACGGCGTACTGACCTATAGCCAACAACAGATGACCGGCCGGCGCGCCGGGAAATTCCTGAGCAGAAACCATTAACCCGAGAAGAGGACATCATGATTAAACGTTACGGAATTACCGGCTCCACCGGCACCGGCGGCCAGAACCTGCCGTTCGCCAAAGCGGTCAGCGCAGACGGCTGGCTGTACGTCTCCGGCCAGACGCCGATGGTCGACGGGGAGATTATCGACGGCGGCATCGTCGCCCAGTCCACCCAGGCGATTCAAAACTGCCTCGACATCATGAGCGAGGCGGGCTTCGGCAAGGAAGACATTGTGCATATGAAGGTCTTCCTGACCGATGCACGCTACTTCCAGTCCTTCAATAAAGTCTTCCGCCAGTTTTTTGCCGAGCATCCGCCCGCCCGCGTGTGCTGCGTGGCCGATCTGGTCGTCGACTGTATGGTCGAGGTCGACATCACCTGTTTTAACGCCAACTACAAACAAAACTAACGGCATTAACGCTACCTAAGGGAATATTATGGAACACAACAATTTCCTGATCTGGTTTCTCCTCTACGCCTTCGTCATGATGGCGGTCGGCTGGTACGTCACCCGCCACCAGAAGACAGGGGAAGACTTTATACTCGGCGGCCGGAAGCTGCCGATGCTGCTGACGCTCGGCTCTACCGTCGGCACCATGGTCGGCACCGGCTCCAGCATCGGCGCGGTGAGCTTTGGCTACACCAACGGCTGGGCCGGCATGCTGTACGGCATCGGCGGTGCAACCGGCATCCTGCTGACCGCCTGGCTGTTCGGCCCGGTCAGAAAACTGCGCTTTATGACCATGAGCGAGGAGATCTGCTATTACACCGGCGGCAGCCGCATTGTGAAAAACCTGGTGGCCCTGCTGATTTTCCTCGCCTCTATCGGCTGGCTGGGCGCGCATATCCTCGGCGGCGGGCTGTATCTGGCCTGGGCGGCGGATATCGATATCACCGTCGCCAAAATCATTATCGCCGTCGGCTTTATCTTCTATGTCGGCATCGGCGGCTATAAAGCCGTCTCCTGGATCGACACGCTGCAGTCCATCGTGCTGTTCGTCGGCTTTATCGTGCTGGCCGCGCTGTCCGTCAGCTACGTCGGCGGTTGGGATACCCTGGTAGCCAACACCGATCCGCAGGCCTTTACGCTGTTCGGCATTGGCAAGCTCGGCCTGTGGCCGGCGCTCTCCCTGGCGATCGTCATCGGCATCGGCGTACTGGCGACCCCGTCCTACCGTCAGCGCATCTACTCCGCCGCCTCGACGCGTTCCATCCGCCAGTCTTTCGTGATTACCGGCCTGCTGTATATGGGCTTCTCTTTCCTGCCGGCGATTATCGGCATGGCGACCCATGTGATGAACCCGGAGCTGGAAAACCCCAGCTTTGCCTTCCTGTTCGCCACCAATGCCCTGCCGGCCGCGCTGGCCATGGTGGTGCTGATTGCCGGCATGTCCGCCAACCTGTCGTCCGGCAGCTCGGATGCGATTGCCGGGGTATCCATCATTCTGCGTGACATTTACACCATGGTGACGGGGAAAATGCCGCCGCCGGAGAAGGCCATCAACCTGTCGCGCATTTTCCTGCTGCTGGTGATCCTGCTGGCGCTGATTTTCGCGCTGACCTCGAATGACATCATTGGCTATATCACCAAAATGATTTCAATGATTATGTCGGGCATGTGCGTCACCGTGCTGCTGGGTAAATTCTGGCTGCGCTTTAACTGGCAGGGCTGTATTGCCGCGCTGCTGGGCGGCAGCCTGACCTCACTGACCGTGATTCTGATCCCGGCCTGGTCACAGGCGCTCGGCAACCCGGTGCTCCCGGCGCTGCTCGTCAGCCTGTTCGCCGCCGTGGTCGTCACCCTGCTCACCCCGAAAAATAAACTGTCACGCGAAGAAGTGCTGCAAATGATCACCGACGAACGGGAAACCACCCACAGCGACGCCAAACCGATCGGACCGCTGGCAGGAGAAAACAAATGACAGCTATCAGTCACGCAACGCATAAAGCGGCGCCGATGCGCGCCAGCGCCGGTAATCTGCTGCGCGAGGAGGTCTGCCTGCCGGCCGCCGTTATCCTAGCCGGCGCGCTGGACAACAATATCCGCTGGATGCAGCGCTACGCCGACAGGCGCGGGGTTTCCCTCGCGCCGCACGGCAAAACCACCATGACGCCGTGGATTTTCCGTCAGCAACAGGCGGCCGGCGCCTGGGCCATCGGCGTCGGCAGCGCCTGGCAGGCGCAGGCCGCCATGGCCGCGGGCATCGAACGGGTGCTGATGGCCAACCAGCTGGTGGGGAAAGCCAATATGCAGCTGGTCGCGCAATTGAAGCGGCAGTATCCGCAGTGCGACTTTCTGTGCTGCGTCGACAGCGTGAGCAACGCCGCCGCGCTTGCCGCCTTCTTTGATGCACAGGGGCAAACGCTGGACGTACTGGTGGAGCTGGGCGTGCCAGGCGGCCGCTGCGGATGCCGCAGCACGGCGGAGGCGCTGGCGCTGGCGGCCGAGGTCGCCGGCCTGCCGGGGCTGCGGCTGCGCGGGCTGGAGCTGTATGAAGGCGTGCTGCACGGCGACGATCCGCAGCCGCAGATAGAAGCCCTGCTCGGCGCGGCGGCGGCGCTGGCCTGCGATATGGCGGCCCATGTCGACGGGGAGTTTATTCTGACCGGTGCGGGCACCGTCTGGTATGACGTGGTATGCAACATCTGGCTGACGGCGCAGAAGCCGCCGCGCTGCCGGATTGTGATTCGTCCCGGCTGCTATATCACCCATGACAACGGCATCTATCAACAGGCGCAGGATGCGCTGCGGGCGCGCGACCGTATCGCCTGCGATCTCGGCGGCGATCTCAGCGCCGCACTGCAGCTGGTGGCGATGGTGCAATCGGTGCCGGAAGCCGGGCTGGCGATTGTGAATTTCGGCAAGCGTGACTGCGCCTTTGACGCCGGGCTGCCGCAGCCGGTCGCCCATTACCAGGCGGGCAAGGCGCTGCCGTTCCGGCCCGGCGCCTATACCAGCAGCGAGGTCATGGATCAGCACTGTATGCTGAAGCTGGCGCCTGACAGCGATGTGCAGGTCGGTGATATCCTGATCTTCGGCACCTCGCATCCCTGCCTGACATTCGATAAATGGAAAACGCTGTTACTGGTTGATGATGACTACAACCTGCAGGCAGAGCTCGACACCGCCTTTTAGTCAGGCAGTGACGCACAGCTCATTCCAATAGCTGTAGCGCATGGCGCGGCGGTAGCGATTATTTTCCATAATGGCGCAGCAGCGAAGGATGGAACTCAAAACCATACAACTGGCTGGTGGCCAGCATGGTATCCAGCAGCGCGGCGCTGTCGCCGTCCTGCCCCCTCTGCTGCGGTTCGGCCTGTGTCCCGCGGCCGAACCGCCAAAAAGCCAGTAAACGCTTCATGCTCCCCTCCTCAGTCAGTGATTGACGCCTGAGCAAAGTAAAGCCGTTAGCGGCCCGGAAGGGAAATACGCATTTCTGCGTTGCTTAGCGAAAAAACGGGCTAACCGCAGCGGCAGGCGTCGTTTTCCCGGTCGCGTTCGACAATGCGCGCCAGCAGCGCGCCGAACAGCGTCATATCCACCAGCAGCGCCAGGGCAAAGTTAAGCCCGGCCGGCGCCGCCTGCCACTGCAGCCACTGCGTCGCCGCCAGCGCCGCGCCGCAGGTCAGCGCCATGGCGATACGAGCGCTCACCGCACGCTGTCCCGGCGGTGCGACGGCGCGCTGGCTCTGGTAAGCCGCGCCCAGCCCGAGGCCGGTCACCCCGGCCCCGGCAACAGCATGGTCCATGCCAGACCGCCGTGCAGCGCCAGCAGGATCCACAGCAGACCGGCAGCGCCGAGCAGCAGACCATAGCGCGCCGCCACCAGCTGCGGCCGCTGCGCCAGCGGACGCCAGCGTCCCAGCGCCGCGCCGCAGGCAAACGCCAGCGCCAGGCTGAGCGGCAGCAGCAAAGCGGGCAGCGGTTGCGCCCCGCCGTACTGGCTGAATAACAGCAGCGCCGCAGACGGCAGTACGCTGAACACAATCGCCCGGAGCACCGCGCCCGGCGACGCAACTGCGCCGGCGGCCGGCTGTTGGGATAACGTCATCATCATCGCCCCTCCTGCGCTATACGCAATAATCATGAAATAAACTCACCCTCTGTGAGCGGTGTTATCAGCTTATCCTGCGTATAATCAGACGATCAAAGTCATAGATTTCATTCACAGATGAGAATAACTCAGCCATGAGAAAGCCCCGTTTACCGCCGCTGGGCGCCGTGCGCGCCTTTCATGCCGTCGCCGGCTGTCTCAGCTTTAAGCTGGCCGCCGAACGGCTGGGCGTCAGCGCCACCGCCGTCAGCCACCAGATCAAGCTGCTGGAATCGATGCTGGAATGCCGGGTCTGTGAGCGCAGCGCCCAGGGCGTCCGCCTGACCGATGCCGGGGAACTGTTATACGCCGCAACGCAAAGCGCCTTCGCCGCGCTGGAGAGCGCCACCGCGCAGATTATGCACCGCGCCCAGCCGCCGGCGCTGACGGTCACCACCACCTCCAACTTCCTCACCCACTGGCTGGTGCCGCGCCTGGCCGATTTTAAGGCGCAGCTGCGACCATCGATTTACGTCTGCACACCAGCGTCGAGCGGGTAGACCTGAGCCAGCGCACCGTCGATGCCGCCATCCGCTACCGCGAAACGCCGGAAAGCCAGCTGCACAGCACCCTGCTGTATGAAGACCACTTTATTCTGGTGGCCAGCCCGTCGCTCGGCATCAAAGAAAAGGAGGATTTACGCACCGCCACGCTGTTCCACGTGGAGCAGCGGCACGTGCCCGCCGACTCGCCCACCTGGCAAAACTGGCGGCGGCGCTACGGGCCTGACGGGCTGGACTGCGACAGCGGCCTGATTTTCAGCGATGAAACGCACGCGCTGCAGGCGGCGGTGGCAGGACAAGGCGTGGTGATCGCCAGCCGGCTGCTGGCGAACGATCTGCTGCAGCGCGGCGTGCTCACCGCGCCGTTTGACGAGTCGCTGCCCGGCGCACGCTATTATCTGGTTACCACCGAAGAGGCGGCGCAGCGGGCGGATATCATCGCGCTGCGGCACTGGCTATTGCAGCAAATGGCGGGAAAAACAACGGATAAATAAGTTATCCCTTGAACAGCAGGAGACCGCCTACGGGCGGCTTTTTCATAATAAATCACCATGTATATTTTTTAGTTCCAGTATTTGGGCGTTGATGAGTTCCGCAAGCGTACTAAATGAATCGGTTGAAAAGTCAATTGCAATACGGTCTCGAACTTCCCACTGAAAACTTTTCGTGTCGTAAACCAGTATATCCGTATCATTAGAACCAACAACAATTAAACCATCAAGACCTTCATGATGCATACCTTTCTCTTTTGTGAAAATATCATTATTTTTATAGAGGTTATTGAAATCAGCCCAATCGTAATACCCCAACCCAAAGAAACTCACCGAATCAGCTAAAAGGCCATCACTCAAGCGCGCAAACTCGATATACTCAAGCCAAAAGTTATCTTGGTTTTTATCAATGCCTCGACCAAAATCATGATATACAACCTCCCCCAGGTAAGCAGGAAAAAGTGAATTACCAAGCTTAGCACTGATTTCCTGAAACTCCTGCACTACACTTTTAATATTAAGCATAACCACCTCAATTTAAGGATATACAACACCCTTTGGTACAGGCCACAGTACAGTTTTACTCTCATCCAGTGATTTCGTTACTCTATATTGTGCCGTAGTAAACACCCGATGCTCTGGCGCTTTACTTATTAAAACAAGATTATCAAAGCTGTTAGTTCCGCTATCATCCAATGGTAATTTATGGTGTACTTCCCATCCTTCAGGGTTAAGTCCTTTCAGCATTCTTTCCCTACTCACTGAGTCAAACCTCGTGACAATATCATCATGGCTTGCAATATCCCGCAGGAAATTACCCTTTGCTTTGTTTTTGAATTCAGAGCGTAACGCAACTAACTCACCTCTCGGTCTCTGAATATAATCCATTTTAATAACATCAATATTGTTGAGTAATTTTTTATCACCCTTGTACGTCCCTAGAAAATGCTGAAGTTCCTCTAACGACTTTATGTTAGCAATGTTGCCGCCGGGCATACGAGTAACAGCAACTATCGAAGATAATGCAACCAGCGAACCTATCGACTGAGGGTTAGCCACCTGGGTAAAACCTTCGGCCGCATCGCCGCCCAACTGCTTAGCCGTCTGTGCAAAACCTTCCACGTTCTGATTGTATATTCCCCCGGCGGCCAACAACCGCCCAACGGCTCTGCTATTCAACGTGCCAGGCTGCTTTTTTGCTGCTTGAGCGTGCTGTGGTGGCGTGCAATATTCTGCAGACCTTACAGTTGGCAAAGGTCGCGGGCCTTCCCCCCTGTTCCATATCGCCTGCTCGTAGTAGTCAATGATGCGGTTGCTACCGTTCAGCACAAAAAAATTAAATTTGCCACAGCTCACCAAACGTCCTATTTCATTGATATAAAATGCAAAGCGCGAGCTATTCCATGCTTCTTTATCATCAATGTAAACGACATTGCCGCATTCTATGTCACCCTTTAACTTGCGGGCGTAGCGGCCAGTATCATTCAACACACGATTATCCCATCGCGAGCGTAGCTGTATATCATCACCGAACATATTAAAACCGCAGGAGCTGCCAGTATCTAACACATAATGTTGGCATACTTCATACCACGCTGCACGGGGGTTGATGATCCTGTCATAGCGGGCTGGCGGTAACTCGTCATAAAACAGGTGATACAGATTGCCGGGTAATTTCTTCACGATATACGCAACTCCTTTGCGTTAAAATGCGTCATTTCCGTAACATAACTAACCCTTTATAGCAGTTTCAATCCATAAGCGTCTTAGATGTCCGTCACGACGCTTCAACCCTACAGACTGCTAACGACATCCCACTAACTAACGCTCATTACAGGGTAAGCAACAAACGCTTGCTCTCTTCCTCCATGGTCGATAAATTATTAACTTATTGATATATAAGAAATGTGCATCATGGAGGATGTCATCATTTACCTGTTAAATGTGATCTACCAGGGATACCGACAGTCGTTCAATATCAAAGGCGCGACAGCCGCGCATTCTATATTACGCTGGTGGTATTTCAGCACCTGTGGTTTGTGTTCTATCTGGCGCTAAAGGTGGTGATGAATTACCCGCTTTTATGGATCCTGGTCATGATTTTCGTGCTGCCGCTGCTGGCCAGCAATATCCGCCGTCTGCACGATGGCGGCTACAGCGGCACCTGGTGTTTCAGCTGGTTTTGCCTGCCGCACCTGGCGTTGATCGGCGCCATGTTTCTGCCGTCGCTCAATAACAACAATCCCTATACCCGCTACCCGCAGAACTAATCCTGCGGCGTGGCATCCTGTTTGTGGCGCGGATACTTCCACAGCCAGCGGCCGCTGACCATACGCCAGTAGAACAGCGCGCCGCGCACCGCCCAGTCGAGGAACATCCCCAGCCAGACGCCGGTCACCCCCATGCCCAGTTCGATCCCCAGCGCGTAGCCGGCCACTACCCGGCAGCCCCACATGCCCAGCATCGATACCCACATGGCGAAACGCGCGTCACGCGCCCCTTCAGCCCGGCGGGCAGCACCCAGGAGGCGGCCCAAATCGGCATAAAGGCGGCGTTCAGCCAGATCAGCACTTTCACCACTTCTTTCACATCATCCTGCTGGGTATAGAACGCGGCAAACAGCCCGGCGAACGGCGCGCTGCCCCAGGCCAGCAGCGTCAGCCCCAGGGTCGACAGCCAAAAAATATGCCGCAGCTGCCGCTCCGCCTGGCCGATCTGCCCCTTGCCCAGTCGTCGGCCCACGATAATGGTCGACGCCGACCCCAGCGCGTTGCCCGGCAGGTTAATCAGCGAGGCGATCGAGAAGGCAATAAAGTTGCCGGCGATCACGCTGGTGCCCATGCCGGCGACAAACATCTGCGTCAACAGTTTACCGCCGTTAAACAGCACCGACTCGATGCTGGCGGGAATGCCGATGCCCAGCACCTCTTTGAGAATCGACAGCTGCAGCCGACTGAAATAGCTCTTCAGGGTAATGTGCAGCGACGGGTTAAAGCCGATCGCCAGCACATAAATAATCGCGACGGCGCCAAGGTAGCGCGACAGGGTCAGCCCCAATCCTGCGCCGATAAACCCCAGCCCGTCCCAGCCCGCGATGCCGTAAATCAGCGCGCTGCTGATGATAATATTGAGGATATTCATGCCGCCGTTGATCAGCAGCGGAATTTTGGTATTGCCCGCGCCGCGCAATGCGCCGCTGCCGATCAGCGCAATCGCCGCCGCCGGGTAGCTCCACACCGTGGTCTGCAGGTAGGAGAGCGCCAGCGCCTTCACCTCCGGCGTGGCGGCGCCGGCAATCACATCAATAATCTGCGCGCCGGCCAGATGAATCACCGCCGCCAGCAACAGCGCCACCACCGTCATCAGCACCAGCGACTGACGCGCCGCCGCCCGCGCCCGCTGATGATCCAGCTTGCCCAGGCTGAACGCCACTACCACCGTGGTGCCGAGATCCACCGCGGCGAAAAAGGCGATAATCACCATGTTGAAGCTGTCCGCCAGCCCGACCCCGGCCATCGCCTCCTTGCCCAGCCAGCTCACCAGAAAGGTGCTCAATACGCCCATCAGCAGGACGCAGGCGTTCTCCAGCAGGATCGGCACCGCCAGCGGCACGATCTCGCGCCGAAACAGCACGCGGTAACTTTTCCGCTTCGGGTACCACGGCGTGGCGATCACCCGTTGACGAAGCTGCGCAAATACGTTCAACATTGCTCCATGGCATAAAACGAAACCCTGTTTTAAATCATGTTTGATCCCTGCCGATCCTGCAAAGTTTTTTATGCGAAGAATTCGCCACGCGCGCGTGGCGGCAGCGACACCGGCCGCCACGCGGATATACATTTGTAACATATTGAGAATATGCTACTTTCTTACAATACCCGCGGTCGAACAACCATACGTTCAGAGGTACTATGGCTCAAAGCAAAACAGGCAGTAACCACACGGTCGCAGACGCGCTGGATCAGTTGGAAGCCCGCTACCAGAGCGCGGTCGAGGCGCTGCGAACGGCGATTGGCGATTTTATTGATAACGGCACGCTGCCGGACGCACAGGCGCGCGCCGCCGGGCTGTTTGTCTACCCGGAACTGCGCGTCAGCTGGCACGGCGCCGCCCCCAGCGACAAGAAAACCCGCGCCTATGGCCGCTTCACCCATCCCGGCTGCTACACCACCAGCGTGACGCGGCCGGCGCTGTTCCGCCACTACCTGGAAGACCAGCTGACGCTGCTGGTGGAAGAGTATGGCGCCATCATCGACGTGGCCCCCTCGCAGCGCGAAATCCCCTATCCGTACGTGATCGACGGCTCCTCGCTGGAGCTGGACCGTTCCATGAGCGCTGGCCTGGCGCAGCATTTTCCGGTGCCCGAACTGGCGCAAATCGGCGATGACACCGCCGACGGCCTGTCCCACGCCAGCGATACCTTCCCGCTGTCGCACTTCGACGCGCTGCGCGCCGACTTCTCGCTGGCGCGCCTGCGCCACTACACCGGCACGCCGGTGGAACACTTCCAGCAGTTTGTGCTGTTCACCAACTATACCCGTTATGTGGATGAGTTTGTCCGCTGGGCATGCAGCGAGATTGCCGATCCGGACAGCCCGTATCAGGCGCTCTCCTGCGCCGGCGGTATCTATATCACCGCCGATACTCCGTCGCCGGAGCAGGCCGTGTCCGATCTGGCGTGGAAGAACAACCAGATGCCGGCCTACCACCTGATCGGCGCCAACGGCCAGGGCATTACGCTGATTAACATCGGCGTCGGCCCCTCTAACGCCAAAACCATCTGCGACCATCTGGCGGTGCTGCGGCCGAACGCCTGGCTGATGATCGGCCACTGCGGCGGCCTGCGTGAAAGCCAGTCGATCGGCGATTACGTACTGGCGCACGCCTACCTGCGCGACGACCACGTGCTGGACGCGGTGCTGCCGCCGGACATCCCGATCCCCAGCATCGCCGAAGTGCAGCGCGCGCTGTACGACGCCACCAAGCAGGTCAGCGGCATGCCGGGGGAAGAGGTTAAGCAGCGGCTGCGCACCGGCACGGTGGTCACCACCGATGACCGCAACTGGGAGCTGCGCTACGCCGCCTCGGCGCTGCGCTTTAACCTCAGCCGCGCGGTGGCGGTCGATATGGAAAGCGCCACCATCGCCGCGCAGGGCTACCGCTTCCGCGTGCCTTACGGCACGCTGCTGTGCGTCTCCGATAAGCCGCTGCACGGCGAGATCAAGCTGCCGGGGCAGGCCAACCGCTTTTATGAAGGGGCGATTTCCGAGCACCTGCAGATTGGCATCCACGCTATCGATCTGCTGCGCGCCGAGGGCGAGCGCCTGCATTCGCGCAAGCTGCGCACCTTTAACGAGCCGCCGTTCCGCTGACGGTAAACGGCCCGGGCAATCCGGGCCGTTCTTTTCCTCGCCGCTTAAATCGCTTCCAGATCGCGGCCGCGGGTCTTCGGCCCGAAAATGCCGATTACCCCCATCACCATCAGCATGCTGAAGACGATAAAGCCGATCACGCCGGCCGAACCGCCATACTGCAGGATCACGCCGATGATAATGCTGCTGAACGCCGTCGATAAGCGGCTGAAGGAGTAGCAGAACCCCACCGCGCGGGCGCGGATAAAGGTGGGAAACACTTCCGATTGATAAGAGTGATAGCTGTAGGTCAGCCAGGCGTTCGACCAGGTGATAAAGAAGCCGCACAGCACCAGCCACAGCGGGTTGCTCTGCCAGGCGAACAGCGAGCCGAAGATCACCGTCATCAGGCAGGAGAGCACGATTTGCCACTTGTTCTCCATGCGGTCGGCAAAGCGGCTGCAGATTAACGAACCGAGCGGATAGGCCAGCGTAATAAAAAACGCATACAGCAGGCTGTGGGTCACCGAAGCCCCCTTGCCGGACAGCAGCGCCGGCAGCCAGTTGCCAAAGCCGAAAAAGCCGATCGCCTGGAAGAAGTTCATCACCACCAGCATCAGCGTCCGGCCGCGGTAGCGCGGCGACCAGATATCGCGAAACCGCCCTTGCCGCCCCTCTTCCGCCGCCGGCGCATCGCGCTGCGGAAACGACGGCGCGTCCGTCACGCCGCAGCGCCGCTCCATGCCCGCCATCACCTGCCGCGCCTCGCCGTAGCGCCGCTGCTGCACCAGCCAGCGCGCCGACTCCGGCAGGCCTTTACGCACCAGCCAAATCACCAGCGAGGCCAGCGCGCCGATAATCACCACGTAGCGCCAGCCGGTCAGGCCGAAAATAGTCTGCGGCACCAGCCACCATGACATCAATGCCACCGCCGGCACCGACAAAAACTGGATAAAGAAAGCAAAGGCGAACGCGCGGGTGCGTAAATGCGCCGGGATCCATTCGGTGAGATAGGTATCGATGGTCACCAGCTCAATGCCCAGCCCGACGCCGACCAGAAAACGCAGCAGCAAGATCCATTCCGCCTGATTTTGCAGCGCCAGCAGCAGCGAGAAGGCGCCGTACCAGGCCAGCGCAAACATAAAGGTCGCCCGCCGGCCGAAGCGGTCGGCATACGGACTGAGCAGGCTGGCGCCGACAAACAGGCCGAGGAAGGTCACCGAAGCGAACGCCGCCTGATCGGAGACGCCGAACACGCCGTCGGCGCCGAGGTGGAAAATACCTTCGGCGATCATCGCGCCGCTGATGTAGCCGGTCTGGAACAGGTCATACAGCTCGAAAAAGCCGCCTAACGACAGCAGGGTAATAAAGCGCCACAGCCCGGCCGAAGCCGGCAGCGCGTCGATTCTGGCCGACAGGTCCTGCTCATAAATCGGCGATTGCGCGCCGGCCTGCCGGTTATCCACCACAAAAGTATCACTCACCCGCAACCTCTCGATAACATTGACGTTAATTGTCTATGCTAATGATTCGCGGACGGAGTTAAATTTTTAAATAGCAGGCTAAAGAAATTAATTAAGCATAAAAAACTGCGGGGATGCGGTTTAGCTGAGGGGAAAATTTAACCGGCCGGCGAAGAGGCGTCGCCGGCCGGTGCGCGCATCAGGCGCGGTGGTGCTGCAGGCGTTCGCTGCGGTAGAAGTTCAGTACGCACCATCCCAGCGCAATCAGCGCCAGCGGCGCGCCGACCAGGCCGACGTTCGGCATGCCGAGATGCAGGCTGACCTGGTTGCCCAGCAGCGCCCCGCCGCCGATACCCAGGTTGTATAAACCGGAGTAAATCGACATCGCCACGTCGGTGGCGTCCGGCGCCAGGCTCAACACCTTCGCCTGCATCGACAGGCCGATAGCCATAATCGCCATCCCCCAGAACGCGCACAGCAGCGTCAGGTGCAACTCGCTGCCGGTGGCCGGCAACAGCAGCAGCAGACAGACGGCCAACAGACCAATCGCGCTCATAAACAGCCCGGACGGGAAGCGCTCGCTGTAGCGGCTGAACAGCAGGCTGCCGATAATACCGGTCGCGCCGAACAGCAGCAGCATCAGCGTGGTGAAGTTGTCGCTCAGGCCGGCCACCCGCTGGATAAACGGCTCGATATAGCTGTAAGCGGTAAAGTGCGCCGTCACCACGATGATGGTCAGCATATACAGGCTGACCAGCGCCGGGCGTTTAAACAGTACCGGCACGCTGGCCAACGAGCCGGAATGCTCGCTCTTCAGCACCGGCAGCAGCCGCCACAGCATCAGCAGCGCCAGCGTTGCCGCCACCGCAATGCCGATAAAGGTCATCCGCCAGCCCAGCAGCTGCCCGACGACGCGCCCCAGCGGCAGGCCGAGCACCATCGCCAGCGCGGTACCGCCCGCCAGCATGCTCAGCGCCTGCGCTTTTTTGCCCGCCGGCGCCACGCGGATCGCCAGCGAGGCGGTAATCGACCAGAATACCGAGTGCGCCAGCGCTACGCCGGCGCGGGAGATCACCAGCGTGGTGAAGTTCCAGGCGACCGCGGTCAGCACATGGCTGGCGATAAACAGGATAAATACGCCAATCAGCAATTTACGCCGTTCGATTTTGCTGGTCAGCAGCATGCACACCAGCGAGGCGGCGGCGACAATCCAGGCGTAAATGGTAATGATCAGCCCCACCTGCTCGGTCTGCATGGCAAAGCTTTGTGCAATATCGCTCAGTAACCCGACCGGGATAAACTCGGTGGTATTGAAGATAAAGGCGGAAACGGCAAGCACGACAACGCGCAGCCAGGCTGTGCGGCGGGAAGCGGCGACTTCGTTCATGAGTAAACAAGATCCAGAACAGGTGGGAAGCAATGGAGAGATTTTATCCAATTGTTGGAAAAAACGCGACACCCATCACACTTTTATGGCGATTTTTTTACTTACGCCGGCCAGAGGCGGCGGAAAAAGGATGACGGCCGTTGTCGGACGCCATCCACAGTGCCGGTGCGTTATCCGCCTTCGTCCGTCAGATTTTCTCCACCCGCTCAACCAGCGCCTGGGTTAACGCGGTGCGAATGTCATTGCAGGTTTTGCCGATGCGGTATTGATAGCCGGAGTCCAGAATACCGTTGATCTCGCTGCTCAGATTGGCGCGCACCTGCGTATAGAGTTTGGCCTGCGCCAGAATCTGGTTTAGCTCGGCGTTTTTACTCTGATAGGCCGCCGGCGCAACCTGCTGTAGCGCATTCAGTTCTTTCATGCAGGTATACAGGGCGGCGTCATTGCCCACACTCACCTCCGGCCGGGTTGGCAACATGGAGGACGTTTCCGTGGCCTGCGCCGGCTCCGCCTTCTCCGCCTTGGTCACGGAACGGTTGCCAGCCTGTTGGCAACCCGCCAGTAACGCGCAAAACGTTACTACTGCGATAGTTTTTTTCATAACTTTCAAAATCCCAGAAATCCGACAACGGCGAGGTATCTGTGCCGTTATGAGGTGCTGTTATAGGTATCAAACCGCCTGGCGAGCGCGCAGCGGCCTATTTATCAGGGGTATTCCCACACAAGCCATCATGCTAACACAGAAAAATCCCAACAAACAGTAAGGTGAAAAGGAAAGTATCAACCTAAGAAGGGTTATTATTTTTTTGTTAACTATATGGAAAATAGCTAAAAGCCGGCTTAGCAACGCCAAATCCGCCGCCTGGTGCACCGCGCCGGTCTGACGGCCAGCAACCGCCGGCGACAACGCGCCAGGCAATGACGACTGCACCTTTTCTGCGCGTAAAAACCGTCCGCCTCGGTATTAACATGCTGAAAAATGGCGCCAAATCGCTTATTAAGCCAGCGAACGCACCGTTTAATGCCGTTAGCGCTTTGACAAAGCCCGCCGGCTCGTTACTATGCGCCCCGTTCACACGATTCCTCTGTAGTTCAGTCGGTAGAACGGCGGACTGTTAATCCGTATGTCACTGGTTCGAGTCCAGTCAGAGGAGCCATATTTAGAAAAGCCCGCTTAAGGCAACTTAAGCGGGCTTTTTGCTTTCCGGCGTTTAGCGATCGGACGACGCCTGCCAGAGATTCAGCCGGCCATCGGCCGCGTGCTCATCGATCTGCTGCAGCTCCGCCGCGCTGAACGTGAGGTTGTTCAGCGCCTGGCAATTTTCCTCCAACTGCTCCGGCCGGCTGGCGCCAATCAGCACCGAGGTGACGCGCCGGTCCTTTAGCAGCCAGCTCAGCGCCATCTGCGCCAGCGTTTGTCCGCGCTGCTGCGCCAGCTGGTTCAGTAGCTGAATGCTGTGCAGGTTCTGCGCGGACAGCATGCTCTCTTTCAGCGAACCGCCCTGCTCGCGCTTCATGCGCGAATCATCCGGAATGCCGTGCAGGTACTTATTGGTCAGCAGGCCCTGCGCCAACGGCGTAAAGGCGATGCAGCCCGTCCCCTGCTGTTCCAGCGCGTCCAGCAGACCGCTGTTTTCAACCCAGCGGTTCAGGATGCTGTAAGACGGCTGATGGATCAGCAGCGGAATTTTCCATTCCCGCAGCAGCGCCGCCATCGCCACGGTGCGCTCGGTGGAATAGGAGGAGATCCCCACGTACAACGCCTTGCCGCTCTGCACTGCCTGCGCCAGCGCCGCGGCGGTTTCTTCCATCGGCGTGTGTTCATCCACCCGGTGCGAATAAAAGATATCGACGTAATCCAGCCCCATCCGCCGCAGGCTCTGATCGAGACTGGCCAGCAGGTATTTGCGTGAGCTGCCGCTGCCGTAAGGACCGGGCCACATATCGTAGCCGGCCTTGGTGGAAATAATCAGCTGATCGCGATACGGCAGAAAGTCCTGCTGCAGCAGCTGGCCGAAATGGGTTTCCGCCGAACCCGGCGGCGGGCCGTAGTTGTTCGCCAGGTCAAAAATGGGTAATCCCCAGATCAAACGCTTTACGCAGCAGCGCCCGCTGGGAAGAGAGGCTGTGGCCATCGCTAAAGTTGTGCCACAGCCCCAGCGACAGAGCAGGCAGCTGTAGCCCGCTGTTGCCGCAATAACGGTATTGCATCTGGTCATATCGGGAAGCATTTGCACAATAAGACATGAGTGATCCCTACGCATTGGTTTAATACTAAAACATCGTTTCAATATCAGACTAAAGCGTGGTTTACCGGCTGGCAACGGGTAGCGTGCATAACTTTGAGGCAGGTAAAATAAAACAGGCCAGATGCATATCTGGCCTGTGGGGGAAACCCGGGGTTACTTCACTTCGCCATGGCTTTCAGCTTTTTAGACAGCTCGCGGCGCTCTTTCGACAGATCGGCATTTTTGATGATGTAATCATCAACGCGATCTTCATAGTCGCTGCGCATATTGGCGATGATGCCCTGGATGTCTTCGATGCTCATGCCCGGCTTGATGTACTCGCTCAGGTTGTCCAGCAGCAGTACGCGCTTCTGGTTATCACGGATTTTCTTTTCGTTATCGACGATTTCACGCTGCAGCTTGTTTTTACGGCGGAACATACGCACAAACTCCAAAACATCCTGGAAACTCGGCTTAGTTGCATTATCCATCTTTATAACCCTTGCTTTAGTAATACACAGATTCATTTGCTTACGGCCACAATGTTCTCAAGATACAGGTTTGTGGCGGTGCGGCACAACTCCCAATGCCACTATCTTACCCACTTTAGCCGCGCGGCCAAAACCCGAAGCGCACGCTTAATGATCTCACCCACTATTCTGCGCTGTCGGCGGTACAAACTTTCAGCAGATCGCTCAGTTCCTCCAGCTGCTGCGCCAGTTGCATGCTGAGCCACACATAGCCGTAAATCGGCGCTTCAACGTGCTGGCCGCCGGCTTCCTGCATCAGGGTTTTCAGCTCGGCGGAGATCTCCCCCAGCTCGCCGATGGTTTGCTGCGGCAGGCCGGGACCGCCGTGCTCCATCATCGCCGCCAGCGTCTCCAGCGAACGCAGCGTCAACAGCTGGGCGCTGCGCAGCTTCTTGGCGTTCAGCATAATAAAATGCGTCTCACGCGAGGCCCAGTAGGCGTCGGCCAGCAGTTCCAGCGTACAGACCAGGTTGCGGCTCAGGGTCTGCACCGCCTCAAACACTTCAACGGAGATATGGCTTTCCTTACTGCTGGGGGCGATCAGGCTGCGCAGCTTCACCACCTGGTTCAGCAGGCGCTTCAGGCGCAGTTCCAGCCGCGGCCGCTCCACCACGTTCAGCGACAGATAGCCGCCGTAAATCTGCCCGGCGGTGCGAAAACACTCCGCCATCTGCATCCGCCAGAGAATATAGGCGCGCTGCGGATAAATGCTGGTGAACAGCAGCGCCAGTATCGAACCGAAGATTACATCACCGCTGCGCCACAGCGCAGTTTGCATATCGCCGCTGCCCTCGCCGCACACCACCGCCAGCGTAATGCCAATCAGCAGCGCCATATAGGGCCGTTTACCGAGGGTAAAGTAGCCGCAGACGAACATCACTATCCCGCACCACAGCAGCATCAGCGACAGCGAATAGGTCGCCAGATACAGCGCCACCAGCCCGGAGGCGGCGCCAAACACCGTGCCGGCAATGCGCTGCAGCGCCCGCTGCGATACGTTGCCCCCAAAACGATATCGGCCCCATCACCACCACCAGCGTAATCAGCGGCCAGGTGCCCTCCGGCACGTCCAGCAGGCGGATCAGTAAAAAGGTGAGGATAAACGCCAGCCCGATGCGCACGCCGTGCACAATGCGGTAATGACGATAGATCAGATGTTCAAACGAGGAAATGCCACGATCCAGACGCACGGTGTATCCACTTGCTGATAACGGAAAACCCTCAGTGTAGCGGAGCCGGGGCGAAAAAGGATAACCGGAAATGCAGAAAAACGGCGCCCGCGGCGGGAAAACCGGGCGCAGCCAGCGCGCCCGGTTGGCCGTTATGCCACGTATTTCTCTACCAGCGCCTGCAGGATCGCCGCGGTTTCCGCATCCATGACGCCGTCATATTTCTGCGGGCGGAAATGCAGCTGGAACGCCCGCACCAGTTGGCGGTAGCCCTCGTCGTCGCCGGCGGCGCTGATGTCATAGCCATATTTGGCAAACAGCGCCAGCAGCTGTTGCCGGTCTGGCAACTGACAGCAGCAGCGCTGCTGATAGCGCTGGCGCGTCTCCTCATCATACCAGGCGCCGACACCGGCCAGATACAGCTGATGCCACGGGAACTGCGGGCCGGGGTCGCTCTTGCGGCCGGGCGCAATGTCCGAATGCGCCACCACGTTGACCGGTGAAATATCCGGATAGCGCTGCAGAATATTGCGCGTCAGCTGGATCACCGCCTCAATCTGCTGCGGATCAAACGGCGGGAAGGTGATATCTTCACCGTCGCCGCTGGCCAGGTTGACGATCTCAATGCCGATCGAGGTGTCGTTCAGGCTGTTGCGCGCCCCCCACTGGCTGACGCCGGCGTGCCAGGCACGCTCCTGTTCATCCACCAGGTTAAAGATGCGCAGCCCGTCGAACCCGGCTTCCCGATAGCCGGCATCGTTCGGATCCGGCACCAGGTAGTGCGCGCTGACGCCGTTGGCCGGTCAGCGAGGCGATCGAGTCGGCAAAATTTTGCGCAGTGTAGTGCAGCACCAGAAAGCGCACGCGGCGGTTAAAGCTGGCTACCGAACGGTAGCTGTTGTAATCGATAGTGAACATCGCAGATTCCCTCTTTGCGTTGGCTGTTCAAAGGTATTCGCACATCGTCATGATACGCGAAGTTTGGGTGACATGAACATCATCACGCATTTATTTTTAGCTAAATGCTAAATTTTTAGCAAGCATTTTTAGCAGAGAAAATATTTACCTTTTTGCTAAAGAGTGCGATGATCCACCAATGGAAACCAAAGAGATAAGGCGCAACAATCTGCGCGACCTGATGGCCCGCTACGCGCGTAACGGCATCAACCAGAACGAGTTCGCCGCGCTGGTTGAGTCCTCCGCGCCACGCTGAGCCAAATCATCGGGACAAATCCTCACGCAATCTTGGCGATAACCTCGCCAGGCGGATTGAGGCCAGGCTGAATTTACCCAAGGGGTGGTTCGATGTCTTCCATGAAAAACAGCTGGCCCAAACCCTTTGATAACGTCGATACGGCGTCAGATTTTCAGCCTGCCCGCCTGAAGCCGGTGGTGTGGGAAGACACCGACCAGGACAAGGAAGAGTTTGTGGAAATCCCCCTGCTGGACATTGATTTTTCCGCGGGCGACGGCTGCTATGAAATCGTCGACCGTGAAGAGTTTTCGCTGATTTTCCGCCGCTACTACCTGCACAAAATGGGCGTGCCGGTGAATGCCGCACGGATTATCCGCATCTCCGGCTCCAGCATGGAGCCGCGCCTGCAGGACGGCGACGTGGTCGGCATCAATACCGACGATGTACGCATCCGCGAAGGCAAAACCTACGCCATCCGCCACGGCAATCTCCTGCGTGTCAAAGTGCTGCTGGAGCAGCCGGACGGCGGCGTGGTGATCCGTTCGCTGAACCGCGAAGAGTACCAGGATGAGTGCCTCAGCTATCAGCAGCGTAAAGATCAGCTGGTGGTGCTCGGCCGGGTGTTCTGGTCATCCTCATCCTGGTAAGCGGGCTTATTTAAAATCCACGGCCATCTGCTGCGGAATCGACAGGCCGCGGGTGCTGGCCACGCAGTGCGCAAGATAATCGGTAAAGCGCGGCGGCTGCGGCATCCCCAGCTTCAGCAGTTTGTCATTGCAGAAGCGCACATTGAGCATGGCGAACGAGCCGTAGAGGCGCATCGCTTTTAACATCAGCCGCTCATTACACGGGCCGAAGATATCCTTCAGCTGGCGGCGCATCTGCACCAGCGCCTCATAGCTGACCTGCGCATAGTGCTCGCCGACCGGCGCCTGCTCCAGCGCGCTGGCCATGGCGCGGTCAATATCGGCAAAGCTGACGCTGCGCTCCGCCCGGCGGAGATATGGTACACATCGCTCTCCAGCTGTTCGCCGTTCAGCAGCATCACCAGCGCATCGGCGCAGTAATCCGCCGGAATTACGTCAATCTGATCCTGCAGTGAACACATAAATTTGCGCAGCATCAGCGCCATGCTGAATACCCAAAAAATACTGCTGGAGGGCTGGCAGCCAAGGCGCGTATGACCGACGACGATCGACGGTCTGGCGATCACCAGCGGCAGCTGCGGCAGCCGCTGTCGCATCAGCTGTTCAATGGCGGATTTGGAGCGGGTGTATTCCACCAGATGCTCGGCGTCTGCGGCGAACTCGCCGCTTTCTGCCACCAGCGTGCCCGGCTCCGGCGTACAGGACATGGCGGTGCCGACGTGTAAAAAACGCTGCAGCCCCTCCACCTGCGCCATTCTGCTCGCCAGCGCCAGCGTGCCTGCAACGTTGACTTTCCAGATCAGCGGGTTATTGCCAAACGACGCCACCGCCGCGCAGTTAATTACCTGCGTCACGCTATCCAAACGCGCATCGTTCAGGAAATGCTCCGCGTCGGCTAAATCACCCAATAAAATATTCTCCGGCGTGATTTTATTTAATACTTCCGGCGACAGATTAAACTTCGCCATGTTCTGTTTAATACGCGCCAGGCCCTGCTCGCTATTTTCTGCCCGCACTAACAGCAGGTAATTTATCTGATGATGATCGGTTAATAACTTCTCCAGCACTGCACCGCCCAGAAAGCCGGTGGCGCCCGTCAGCAGCAAAGTTTTCATGTTGTTTTACTCGTATGGGATAGAATAAAACGGAGTGTAAATGGCAACAACTAAACGCATCATCAATCAATAATTCACAAAAACATTAAATCACTTCGTTAAGGTTTTATTAAGGTTTACCGTGAAAGAAAAACGATAACTTTAGTTACACTCTTGATTTTATACTTTCACCCTTTCCTCTTTTTGTTGAGCAAGCATTTATATTTCACCTGCCTTAATAGCGGAAAATTCTTGCTCTGTATTCTGGAATCATCATGAGCTACAACAAAAAAGTTTGGTTAGCCGTGCTGTTGCTGTGCGCCCTGTTTTGGAGCGCGCTCATCGGCTTGGCCTGCACGCGGTATGACTACCAGCATCGGCCAATCCATTCTGCAGAACAAAAGTGCAACGCGGCCAGCCATCCGCAGCGATAAAAATCGTGCATATACCACGGACGTATTCTGCTCTACTTGACGGCAGAAGCGCTCACAGACAAAATACTGTACACAATCACAGTAACCTAAAGATGATGATATGTTTGTAGAGCTGATTTTTGACCAACGGAATGTTCAGGGGCTGCCCGGCGCAGCCGAGATGATCAAGGACGAACTGACAAGGCGGGTGCACAAGATTTTTCCCGACGCCGACGTGAGGGTCAAACCCATGCAGGCAAACGGCCTGAATACGGATGCCAGCAAGAGCGACAAAGAAAAACTGAACCGCCTGCTGGAAGAGATGTTTGAAGAAGCCGATATGTGGCTGGTTGCTGACCTGTAGCCGTTGAAACCAGGGGTAAGGTTAGTTTAAGGTACATAAGCTAAAACGCCCCTATCAACGATGACAAGGAGTCACCCCATGGCCTTACCGCCCCGTCAACGGATTGAACCTGGTTACTGCGTTGTTGAAACCCCTGGCTCGTTCACTTCACAGGCAAACATGCTGTTCAGAAACCCAAACAGCGAAGCCGCCCGCTATTACCTGCAGCTTAATGCCGATACGCCATGGGTAAAGCCGGGACATATTCTGATCGTTGCCGATCCGCACAACCCCAGCAAGGCCCAGCCCTGCATCATTTACGCCAGGCCAAAAACCAGGTGAATAAAGCCATGGCGCAGCTGGATGCCGAGCAGGCGACATTCCTGCAGCGTAACTACGACACCCTCGCCACCATACTTAATGGCAGCAGCACCGGATTAGGCATCGCCAGTGATTCAGGGAAACGTTACTTTCAACGAATTGATGAAATCCTGCAGAGAATAGAGATCACATACCAAAACCAGTTCCGCACTCAGGGTACGCTGATTGGCCAGCAGTTTTTTGTCGAACGTAATTGCCTGTTTGGTGAGCTCAAAGCAATGCTGGATAAACCTGTATTCAGCCGGCTGACGCGTAAAATCTTGAACCTGCGTCCGTATGAAAGCATCAAAAGCGCCTTAAATTTATCAAGCCGCTCTATTGTCCATGAGTGGTCTACGGCTGGCGTAGGTGCGATTAGGGGCTATTCGACCTATCTGGATAGCACCAACAGAGCCATTAAGTTTATGAAGAATGCTGGATGGGTGGGTCTGGCAATATCAGCGACTAGCACGACTAATGACGTGTATCATGCCTGTACAACCGGCCGTGAGAGCGAATGCGGTCACGTTGCCTTCAAAGAATACGGAGCCTTTGTTGCCGGAGTCGGATTAGGTTCAGCTGGAGGCACTTGGGGTGCCTTGGCTGGGGGTGGAATTTGCGTTGCCTTAGGGATTATCAGCGCCCCGATGGCCGGTAGTGCTGGCGTAGCATGTGCCATCGTAGGCAGTGGCATTGGGGCATATGCTGGAACCGCAGCAGGCGAGGCTATTGGTGGTCGCGTAGGAAGCGGCATGGCCAATATCTTGTTTAGGTGACATAGGTAAATTATGAGTGATGCAATTAGAAACATTGGTACAATAATCGCCTTCCTGGGGATGCTACTATTTATTTTTAGCATTATTTATTTTGCTGTTATAAAAAAAAACTATAAAAATACAATTTCAAAATACATGTCACATGGTTTGTTTATGCGGCAATTCGATATTCTTGCTGTTTCCGCAGGTATTTTGGCAGTATGATCGTCACCATATTTTTCTGGCAGCTTCTGACCCGTAAACGCATCCGATTGTCTAAAACTGAGTACCTTGGAGATGAATCTTACGATTTCATCAATACCTTACCTAAAAGTGAAACCCGTTGGATTAAACGCTATTTTTACCTCTTTCTCATCTGGTCACTTTCAATACTCTTGGGAGGGGCGATGATGTATCTGCCCGACTGGCTACATATGTCATAATAGAGACTAGTTACCTAATAGCTCACTGCACGGTTTTGTTTACTTATCGCACAATGGTAACGACCACTGCAGCCCATACATTCCCCTAATATGTTTCTGATGCCCGATTGGAGGCCTTTATTGTAACCAGCTTAACAACATCATGATAAAAACCGTACCTAACATTTTTCTGTTTTATCTATGTGCGATAACAGAGCACTCCCGTTCCCTCAACTCACTCCCCCACAATAACGCGAATAAAATTGCCAACCCATGGAAGGGCTACGCACTGAGTATCCCCCTCTTCTGGACTGCCCGAATATGGTTTACCATATAGCAAACGCAGCGGATAAACAGGGTGCAACACCTTTAAATCTGTCAATCAGATGACAAACGCGGACAAGCTCAGACAGTGAAAAACAACAGCAGACAGAACACGTTTTACATCCACGACTACGAAACCTTTGGCAAGAGCCCGTCGCTGGATCGTCCGGCCCAGTTTGCCGGCGTGCGCACCGATATGGACTTCAATATTATCGAAGAGCCGCTGGTGATCTACTGCACCCGGCGGATGACTATCTGCCGGACCCGGAAGCGGTGATGATCACCGGCATTACGCCGCAGGAGGCGCTGGCCAAAGGCGTTTGTGAGGCCGAATTCGCCCGTCAGATCAACGAAGCGTTCAGCGTTCCCGGCACCTGCATCCTCGGCTACAACAATATTCGTTTCGACGATGAGGTCAGCCGCAATATCTTTTACCGCAACTTCCACGATCCTTACGCCTACAGCTGGCAAAACGGTAATTCACGCTGGGATCTGCTGGATGTGATGCGTGCCTGTTACGCCCTGCGGCCAGAGGGGATCGTCTGGCCGGAAAACGACGAGGGCTTCCCCAGCTTCCGCCTGGAGCACCTGACCCGCGCCAACGGCGTTGAGCATGAACAGGCGCACGACGCCATGTCGGACGTGTACGCCACCATCGCCATGGCCAAGCTGGTGAAGCAGGCGCAGCCGCGCCTGTTCGACTATCTGCTGCAGCACCGCAACAAGCACAAGCTGAACGCGCTGATCGATATTGCCGAGATGACGCCGCTGGTGCACGTATCCGGCATGTTCGGCGCAGCGCGCAGCAACACCAGCTGGGTCGCACCGCTGGCCTGGCACCCGGAGAATAAAAATGCGGTGATCGTCTGCGATCTGGCCGGCGATATCTCCCCGCTGCTGGAACTGGATGCCGA
Organism: Serratia rubidaea; assembly: GCA_901472405.1. Taxonomy (GTDB): domain Bacteria; phylum Pseudomonadota; class Gammaproteobacteria; order Enterobacterales; family Enterobacteriaceae; genus Serratia_B; species Serratia_B rubidaea. Next base: position 3,240,524 of record LR590463.1, read on the forward strand.
CCAGCTGCGTGAGCGTTTGTATACCCGCCGCGACCAGTTAGCCGCCGACCAGCCGCCGGCGCCGATCAAGCTGGTGCATATCAATAAATGCCCGGTGCTGGCGCCGGCCAAAACCCTGCTGCCGGAAAATGCTGAACGGCTGGGCATCGACCGCCAGGCCTGCCTGAACAACCTGCAGATCCTGCGTCAGCACCCGGAAGTGCGTGAGAAAGTGGTGGCGCTGTATGCCGAAGCGGAACCCTTTACCCCGGCCGACGACGTCGACGCCAAGCTGTATGACGGTTTCTTCAGCGATGCCGATAAAGCGGCGATGAAGATCATTTTGCAAACCAAGCCGCAAAATCTGCCGGCGCTGGATCTGGCCTTTGGCGACGGCCGCATGAAGGAGCTGCTGTTCCGCTATCGCGCCCGCAATTACCCGAACACGCTGGGACGATGCCGAACAGCGCCGCTGGCTGCAGCACCGCCGCGAAGCGCTCAACGCCGAGCGGGTGCAGGCCTATATTCTGCAGTTGGAAGCGCTATACAACCAGCATGAAGGTGATAAGGCCAAAATGGCGCAGTTAAAAGCGCTGTTTGATTATGGCAAGCAGCTGGTCGGCTGATTGATAATTTGCGGTGGGCCAGGCCCACCGCAGGTTAACCGTCGGCGCGCACGTCAATCAGCACCGGGCAAGGCGCATGCTCAACCACCGCCACGCTGCATGACCCTTTTAACAGACGGTTAAAGGATGACATCTGGCGGCGCCCCATCACGATCATCGCCGCTTTTTGCGCCTTCGCTTCCGCCACGATCGCCTCCGCCGCTTCGCCAACCAGCACCTTGCCGCTGGCGCTGACGCCGGCCTCGCTCAACACCGCCAGCGCCTGCCGCACCACCGCTTCGGCCGTCTGCTGTTCATCATTGGCATAGGCAAAATCCGCCGGATCTTCGCCGCCCGGTTCATCGCCGTTCACCGTCAGCGCGTAACCCGCATCGATGCAGCACACCGCCAGCGCCTGCGCCTGCAGCGCCCGCGCCTGCTCAGCCGCCAGGGCCAGCACATATTGCGTCGCATCCGAATTGTCCACCGCCACCAATAACGTTTTCATCTCAGACTCCTATTCATCACGCAGCGCCGCCTTGCCGATTTCATCGATCAGCGCCTCTTTGCACTTCAGAATTTCACTCCGGTAATGCGCCTCATTTTTCTGCAGGCGCGGGCCGGGGATCAACAAACTGATGGAGAAACGCCCGAGGATGGTGTCGATCGCCACCGCCATGGTGGAGATGCCTTCCAGCGTCTCACCGCGATCGTAAGCCAGCCCGGTGCGGCGAATCTCCGCCAAACGCGTCATCAGCGCGGGAAAATCACGCACCGTTAAATCGGTAATCGCCGGATAGGCTTCCCCCAGCAGCGTGCGGGCCGCATCGTCGGTATCCAGCGCCAGCAGCGCCCGGCCGCCGGAGGTGCTGTACAGCGGCAGGTTCATGCCCAGCCGCGGCACCACGCGCAGTTCGCGCTCGGCAACAATATAGTGAACCACCGCCAGCTGCAGGCCGTTGGCCCGCGCCAGCGACACGGTTTCCCCCGGTCGCATCGCTCAACGCCTGCAGCCAGGGCTGAGCAATCGCCACCACGTCGGTATGCACGTTGGTAATCAGGCGCAGCAGCGCCGGCCCCAGACGCACCCCGCCGACGCTGCCGTGGCTGCGCACCAGCTGAGCCTCGTCCAGCGCGCCGACGATACGCTGCACCGTTGAGCGCGGCAGATCGACCCGCTGAGCGATCTCGCCCAGGCTCATCCCGTTCGGTTTTTCACCCAGCGCATTGAGGATCTTTGCGGCGCGGGCAATGACCTGAATACCCTTCGTCCTTTCGTCATCGCGGGCTATTGGCGGTTCAGACATAACACTTTCCCTTTTCGTGCGGTTCTCGTCCATTGTAACACTCTTACTTTGACGCGCGCACTGTATCACATTGCAATACAATGCATCACAATATAATATAAATCGCGACTTGTATCACAATACAGTACACCGCATCGATTAATTCCCCTCTCTGGAGTACTCATATGACAGCCCAGCCTGCGGCCGCGCCGCCGCCGCACCCTTTTACCCTGCGCCTGGCGCTGGGGTTAGTCGGCGTGCTGATTGCCGCGTTGACATCCGGATTGAACGATCGCATCTCCAGTCTGGCGCTGGCGGATATCCGCGCGGCGATCGGTATTGATTATGACACGGGCAGCTGGATCACCTCTGCCTATCAGGCCGCCGAAGTAGCGGCGATGATGGTGGCGCCCTGGCTGGCCGTCACTTTTTCCCTGCGGCGCTTCGCCCTGATCGTTATCAGCGGCTTTGCCGCAGTGGGCATCCTGCAGCCCTTTGCCACCGGCGCCGCACCCTTTATTACCCTGCGGGTGATTCAGGGACTGTTCGGCGGCGCGCTGCCGCCGTTGCTGATGACGGTCGCGCTGCGTTTTCTGCCGCCCAAAATTAAACTCTATGGCCTGGCCGCCTATGCGCTGACCGCCACCTTCGGACCGAACGTCGCTGCGTCGCTGACCGCACTGTGGACCGACAGCGTCGGCTGGCAGTTCGCCTTTTGGCAGGTGGTGCCGCTGTGCCTGGTCGCCGCGCTGCTGATCGGCTGGGGGCTGCCGCAGGATCCGCTGCGGCTGGAGAGGCTGAAACAGGCCGATCTGTTCGGCATGCTGACCGGCTGCAGCGGCATTGCGCTGCTGCTGCTGGCGCTCACCCAGGGGAGCGGCTGGACTGGCTGAATTCGCCGCTTATTGGCGCCATGCTGCTGGCATCCGCCGCGCTGCTGGCGGTGTTTCTGATTAACGAGTGGTTTCACCCGCTGCCGCTGTTCAAGCTGCAGATGCTGGGGCGCAGAAACCTGGCCTTCGGCCTGCTGGCGCTCGCCGCGGTGCTGATGCTGTCGCTGTCGGGGTCGTCGCTGCCGTCCGCCTATTTTGCGCAGGTGGAAGGCTTCCGCACCGCCCAGTTTGCACCGCTGGCGCTGGTCGTCGGCCTGCCGCAGCTGGTTATCGCGCCGTTTATCGCCGCGCTGCTGAACTGGCGCTGGGTAGACAGCCGCTGGATGCTGGCCCTGGGCGCCGGGGTGATGATGCTCTCCTGCCTGCTGGGCATGCAGCTGACAGCCGAGTGGGCGCGCCAGAACTTCTGGCTGATCCAGATACTGCAGGCGTTTGGTCAGCCGATGATGATTCTGCCGATCCTGATGGGCTCCACCAGCGTGGTGGCGCCGCCGGAAGGGCCGTTCGCCTCCGCCATATTTAACACCGTGCGCGGTTTTTCCAGCGTGGCGGCCGGGGTGCTCGTTACCCATTTCCTCAACCGGCGCGAGCAGTTCCATTCGCACGTTCTGGTCGATCAGTTGGGCAACCGCCCGTGGCTGATGACCGCCGCCAGCGGAGACAGCAGCAGCGCCAGTGCGCCACTGCTGCCCGACGGCAGCGTCAGCTCGGCGGAAAACCTCGGCCACTTTTCAACGCTGGTGAAACACCAGGCGCTGATCCTCGGCATCAGCGACGCCTATTTACTGATTATCGGCTGCGCGCTGTTACTGGTACTGCTGACCCTCTGGCTGCCAAAACGCGTCTATCCGCCACAAACGCTATTACCTTTAGCACCTAAAACATCGAGACCATAACTATGAGTTTTACACCTGCCAAACGGACATTAATCCTGGCGCTGCTGCTGGTGCTGTTGCTGGCCTGCGCCTTTGCCATCTGGTCATTCAGCAACCGCCACGACTACAGCACCACCGATGCGGTGGTCACCGCCGACTACACGCTGGTCGCCCCCAAGGTGTCCGGCTATATTCAACACGTCAACGTCGAGGATAACCAACAGGTCAAAGCCGGCGACGTGCTGGCGACGATTGATGACCGCGATTATCGCGTCGCGCTGGAAACCGCCGAGGCCAACCTGCAGATCAGCCGCGCCAAACTGGCCAGCATTCAGGCGCAGTTGGAGCAGCAGCAGGCCAATATCGCCCAGGCCGAAGCGGCCGTCAGCGCCAGTAAGGCGACGCTGAACTATGCCGGCCAAAATGCCGAGCGCTACCGCCGACTGCTGAAAAGCAACGCCATTTCGGCCGATGAACAGCTGAAATCCGCCTCTTCCATGCAGAGCGCCGCCGCGCAGGTCAAGCAAAACCAGGCCGCCGTGGTATCCGCACGCAAGGAAGTCGGCGTGCTGCAGGCCAGCCGGCAACAGGCCGGCGCCGATATTGCCGCCGCGCAGGCCAGCGTCGATCAGGCGCGTCTGAATCTCTCCTATACCCGCATCGTGGCGCCTATCGACGGCGTGATCGGTCAGCGGGCGGTGCGTCAGGGCGCCTGGGTCAGCGCCGGTACGCGGCTGCTGGCGGTGGTGCCGCTTGAGCAGAGCTATGTGCTGGCCAATTTCCTGGAAACCCAGCTGTCCAGCGTCAGCCGCGGCCAGCCGGTCACCATCAGCGTCGACGCCCTGCCCGGCGTCACCCTGCGCGGCCACGTCGACAGCATCGCGCCGGCTACCGGCGCCACCTTCGCCGCCATCAGCGCCGACAACGCCACCGGCAACTACACCAAAGTGGTGCAGCGCCTGCCGGTGAAAATCCAGCTGGAGCCGAACCAGAGCGATATCGCACGTCTGCGCGTCGGCATGTCGGTGATCCCGCGGCTGGAAATGCGCTGATTCCATCCGCCAATCTGCGGGCACAAAAAAGGGCTGAACAATGTTCAGCCCTTTTTTTATTCAGCGCTAACGCTTAGCGTTTACGCCACGTCTTCACTCGCCTGCGGCACCGGCAGACGGAAGCTGCGGGTGACGAACGCCAGGTAAATCAGGCCGACTGCGCCCCATACCAGGCCCAGCGTCATCGAGCTGCTTTCCAGGTTCAGCCACAGCGCGCCGACGGTCAGCGCACCCAGCACCGGCAGAATCAGATAGTTCACGGTATTTTTTAACCCCGTGGTTCATCTTGTCGCGGATGTAGAACTGCGAGATCACCGACAGGTTAACGAAGGTGAAGGCCACCAGCGCACCGAAGTTGATCAGCGCCGTCGCGGTCACCAGGTCAAACGACACCGCAGACAGGGCGATCGCCCCCACCAGCAGTACGTTCATCGCCGGGGTGCGCCACTTCGGATGCACATAGCCGAAGAAACGCTCCGGGAACACGCCGTCGCGGCCCATCACATACATCAGACGGGATACGCCGGCGTGCGCCGCCATACCGGACGCCAGTACGGTCACGCAGGAGAACACCAGAATCACCGACTGGAAGAACTTGCCGGCCACGTACAGCATGATTTCAGGCTGGGACGCGTCCGGATCCTTGAAGCGGGAGATATCCGGGAAGTACAGCTGGACAAAGTAAGACACCACGATAAAGATCACGCCGCCAATCAGCGCCGTCAGGAAGATGGCCTTCGGGATCACCTTCTCGGCATCTTTGGTTTCTTCAGACAGCGAGCTGATGCCGTCAAAGCCCAGGAACGAGAAGCACAGAATGGTCGCGCCGGTAATCATCGGCACCACGTGCGCATTGTCGGACCAGAACGGACGGCTGCTCACCAGCGTACCGGCGCCTTCGCCGTGATACACGCCGTTGATCACCAGGCCGAGGAACACCACCATGATCGCCACCTGCACCACCACGATAATGGAGTTCAGGTTCGCCACCAGCTTGATGCCGCGCAGGTTGAACAGCGTCATCAGCGCCACCAGCGCCACCACAAAGATCCACGACGGCACGCCCGGGAAGATCGCTTCCAGGTAAATTTTGGCCAGCAGGATGTTGATCATCGGCATGAACAGATAGTCCAGCAGCGATGACCAGCCCACCATAAAGCCGACGTGCGGCCCGATGGCCTTCTGCGCGTAGGTATAGGCAGAACCGGCCGATGGGAACTTCTTCACCAGTTTGCCGTAGCTGAGCGCAGTGAACAAAATCGCCAGCAGCGCGAAGGCGTAGGCGGTGGCGACGTGACCGTCGGTCAGGCCGGAAACAATGCCAAAGGTATCAAAGATGGTCATCGGCTGCAGATAAGCCAGGCCCATCATGACCACAGGTACCAGAGTAAGGGTTTTGCGCAGTTGCGCGCGCTGTGCCGGAGCGGCGCTGACGATGTTATCGGACATTGTTCAGCCCCCCCTTACCTTCAGACTTGCGGAGAGTAGACACGCTAAGACTCAAGGTTGCGGGGAAACTTCGCAACAGGCGACTTAATTCTAAAAGAGGGGTAAGGGGAGCCGGGATATGCATCAAGGAAACCTTGGCTGCTGGTCCGTAATCGCCGCGGGTGCAGCGGAAGCCGGCGGGCACCGGTGCTGTATTGAAAAATTGCCCCATCTTTCTGTTCCTCATGAGTCACGACCAATGAAGTTTTTGGTTGATCGTGCACAAAACTGTTTATCTATCCGGCTCGGAGTCCGGCCTCGCTTGTGTATGAAACGCTCGGTTTACAAAACTAGATGCAAAAAAATAACCGACGCTTTAAAACGTCGGCTATTTCTGCATTGCGCGTATTTTGCATCAGAAAACCTCTGGATGACAAGATCCAGAAGCCCTCTAACTGCAAATTCTTTTCGGCAACCGCACTAAAATCCTTCGTTTAGCTGGATATTTCAGCGACTGATATTACCTTTAGTTATTTCTTAGGCTTTACCTTACTCCCTTTCAGCCATTTTTCAACACCCAATCCGCGGCATGCTGCCCGCCCCGCGCCCCGCGCTCAAAATAACGGCCACGGAGAGAAACATGCTATTAACATTAACGCCCGGCGAATGTTACAATGCGGCGTGATTATTCATCAGTTACGGAAACGGCGTGCGTTTCATTCGGCGAAAAACCCGTAAGCGCCGTTTTCATCTATATTCTTTCCGTTTTAGCGGAGACAGGCATGGGCAATATATTTTCCATCCTTTCCTCCGTATGATGGATACGCCAGATATTCGGCTACCACGATCGTGCGGCGCCCTTTCGCCGTATCACGGTTTTACCTCTGCCTGTCGCAGCCACCAGAAGGAAGTACCGCTATGAGCGAAATCCCCCTGGCGCCAGGAAAGCGCCTGTCGCAAATCCGTCAGCAGTTAGGCCTGTCGCAGCGGCGGGTCGCCGAACTGTCCGGGCTGACCCACAGCGCCATCAGCACCATTGAACAGGACAAGGTCAGCCCAGCGATCAGTACGCTGCAGAAGCTCCTGAAGGTCTACGGGCTGTCGCTGTCCGAGTTTTTTGCCGAGCCGGAGCGTACGGATGAACCTAAAGTGGTGATCGAGGCGGAAGATCTGATCGAAATCGGCAGCCAGGGCGTTTCGATGAAGCTGGTGCATAACGGCAGCCCGACGCGCAATCTGGCAATGATGCTGGAAACCTATCAGCCCGGCTCCACCACCGGGGAAAAAATCAAGCATCAGGGCGAGGAGATCGGCACCGTGCTGGAAGGTGAAATCGTGCTGACCATCAACGGCCAGAGCTACCCGCTCAGCGCCGGCCAGAGCTACGCCATCAACACCGGCATTGCCCACAGCTTCAGCAATACCTCGGCCCGCGAGTGCCGCATCATCAGCGCCCACACCCCCACCACCTTCTGATTCTTCGCCCTGCGCCCTCTTCTGCCGAAGGGGGCCGGCCGTATTGCCGCCCTGTCCCTGTCCCTGTCCCTGTCCCTGCATTGTTTCTTATCTAAAACCCTGATCAAATATACAAATGATATGAATTATCATTTGCATTTACATTCTCTATTATTTCCTTACAATAGCCTCACGTTTTCACGCGGGCCATTGAATTCTCCGGAATTTAATGGGTTTTCATTTGTACTTACTCTTTTGGCAGACAACCTTGTTCTGCCGCTCTGGGCCAGGAATTGTTATCCCATGGAAAAGCCAAGCTATAACAAACTCACCGCATTCATTATCGCCGCACTCGCCAGCCAGGCCGCTCTGGCCGCCGAACAGGACACCATGGTGGTCACCGCGTCAGGTTTCCAACAGAAAATCCAGGATTCCGCCGCCTCTATCTCGGTGATCCCGCGTCAGCAGATCGAAAATAAAGCCTACCGCGACGTGACCGACGCACTGAAAGACGTGCCGGGCGTGGTGGTCACCGGCGGCGGCAGCAGCAGCGATATCAGCATCCGCGGCATGTCATCCAAATACACCCTGATTCTGATCGACGGCAAACGCGTGGATACCCGCGGCACCCGCCCCAACAGCGACAACGCCGGGATCGAGCAGGGCTGGCTGCCGCCGCTGGAAGCCATTGAACGTATCGAAGTGGTGCGCGGGCCGATGTCCTCGCTGTACGGCTCCGACGCGATGGGCGGCGTGATTAACATCATCACCCGTAAAACCTCCACCACGCAGGGCTGGCGCGGCTCGGTGCACGCCGACGCCACCTTCCAGGAAAACCGCGACTCCGGCGATCTGTACCAGACCAACGCCTACGCCTCCGGCCCGCTGATTGAAGGCCTGCTCGGCCTGCGCGTCAACGGCCTGCTGTCCCACCGCGCGGAGGACAAAATCGTCAACGGCTATAATGAACAGCGCATGCGCAGCGGCACCGCGGTGTTCAGCCTGACGCCGGATGAGCAGAATGAGTTTGAGTTTGAGCTTGGCCGTTCGCTGCAGGACCGCAACAGTACGCCGGGCAAATCCACCGCGACGGAAAGCTGCCGCAAAGGCAGCTGCAAACCCAACCAGCCAAGCGACAGTCTGTATACCCGCACCAACTACTCGCTGACGCACAACGGCTATTACGATTTCGGCAATACCAGCAGCTATATCCAGCGCGAAGAGACCAATAACCCGGGCCGCAACATGAAGATGTATAACACCATCTTCAATACCCAGAACCAGTTTGCGCTGGGCGATCATATGCTGAATATCGGCGGCCAGTATCGCTACGAAAAACTGAGCGACGGCGGCAACCAGCTGGAATCGGCGCGGGACGTCAACCAGCTGACCCGCTGGAGCTGGGCGCTGTTTGCCGAAGACGAGTGGGCAATGACCAATGATTTCAGCCTGACCAGCGGCATCCGCATGGATCGCGACCAAAACTACGGCAGCCACTGGACGCCGCGCCTGTACGGCGTCTGGCATCTGGCCGAACAGTGGACGCTGAAGGGCGGCGTCTCCGCCGGCTACCGCTCGCCGGACCTGCGTCAGTCGTCAGCCAGCTGGGGCCAGGCCACCGGCGGCGGTTCCAGCAAAGGCATGATCGTCGGCAACCCGGATCTGAAGCCGGAAAAGAGCCTGAGCGAAGAGATCGCCCTGCTGTGGGATAACCAGCAAAATCTGAACGCCGGGATCACCCTGTTCAATACCGACTTCAAAGACAAGATCACCGAAGTCAGGCGCTGCGAGGACGAGCCGGGCTGCTCTCTCGGCGGTATCGATTACGACTTTATCAGCGACCGCGTCAACGTCGATAAGGCCAATATGCGCGGCATCGAAGCCACCGCCGGCTGGAAGTTCGCCAAAGACTGGCAGCTGACCACCAACTATACCTACACCGAGTCGGAGCAGAAAAGCGGCCAGTTCCAGGGTAAACCGCTGAACCAGATGCCGAAGCATATGTTCAACACCGTGCTGGACTGGCAGGCGACGCACGACGTCGATCTGTGGACCCGCGTCAACTTCCGCAGTAAAACCTCGGAGTACCTGAGCCGCACCTCAATGGCCAAGAGCACGCCGTCCTATACCTTCGTCGACGTCGGCGTCAGCTATCAGGCGGCAAAAAACCTGCAGCTGACCGGCGGGGTGTATAACATTCTCGATAAGACCGTGGATTACGAGCACTACAACACCACGCTGGACGGCCGTCGCTACACCGTAGGGATGAGCTATAACTTCTGATGTTCATAGCAGGCCCGGCAACGGGCCTTTTTATATTATTATGTAAGGATTACCCTCTCCTACCGAATCAGCCAGAGAAAAACTTGACCAAGACGGCGCAAACCGCTGCCAGTACAAAAAACAGCATGCTCGACAACCAGAGGTAATACAGTTTACTCACCCAGCCAGTTAGCGCTGCAGGTTGAGACTTGATAAGGTGATAAGCAGCCAGAGGTATGTTTTCACCACCAGACATACACACGCTCTTTTCCGCTAGCAAACGTTTAAAATATAACGCCATAGGGAAACAACCGAAAAAACCAGCCAGTGAAAAAACAGCGTAGAGACCTGGAAAAGAAAAACCATTAGCCTTGTATAAATCAATCAGCTCTGCGTATTTCTTCTTTTTAATACCAAAGTAAACAAATGCGCAGATAAACAGCGCGATAGCCAACCACGCAAAAATAGCACCTAGAAGTTGAAAATAAAGCACTGCGGTCCTCCGTAACCATTGCAGGCGGGTTAGCCATCACACCACCGGCGCATTCACCAAGCCATCAATCAATACCTGCGGCGTACCCTGCGAGCAGCGTTCGATACGTCCGCGCACGCCGTACACCTGCGCCAGGCTTTGCGGGGTGATTACCGCCTCCGGCGCGCCATCGGCAATCAGCTCGCCGTCCTTCAGCATCAGCACGTGGTCGCCGTGACGCAGCGCGATATTGATATCGTGCACCACCACCACCGTGACGATATTACGCTTGCGGGTTTCGCGCCGCACCAGATCCATCACGTGGAACTGGTAGTTAAGATCGAGCGCGCTCAGCGGCTCATCCAGCAGCAGCAGCGAAGGCTGGCGAATCAGCGACTGCGCCAGCCCCACCAGCTGTTTCTGTCCGCCGGAGAGCTGATCGAGATAGCTCAGGGCCAGATGGGCGATCCCCAGCTGTTCCAGCAGCGCCATCACCTCGGCTTCGCTGCCGGCGTTGCTGCGGCCGCCGGAGGCGCGCTGGGCGACAATGATCGACTCCAGCACGTGCAGGTGCACCCCGGCCGGCAGCGACTGCGGCAGATACACCACCTGCTCGGCGCGGCGGGCGAACGGCATCGCCATCAGATCGTTGTCGTCCAGCCACAGCTTGCCCTGCGCCGGGTTCAGACCGGCCAGCGAACGCAGCAGGGTTGATTTGCCGCTGCCGTTCGGCCCCAGCAGCACGGTAATATCGCCGCGCGCCAGACGCGCTACCGACAGGTCGTTAATCACCGGACGTTTGGGATAGCCGGCGGAAAAATGCTCAATACGCAGTCCCTGGCTCATCAGACGTTCCCCCGGTGACGCAGAATAATGCTGAGGAAGAACGGCACCCCCACCAGCGAGGTCACGATGCCGACCGGAATAATGATGCCCGGCACCAGGTTTTTCGACGCCACCGAGGCCATCGACAGCACCAGTGCGCCGATCAACGCGCTGGCAGGCAGGTAGAAACGGTGATCTTCACCAAAGATCAGACGCGCGATATGCGGCGCCACCAGGCCGATAAAGCCGATCGGCCCGACAAACGCCACCGCCAGCGCGGAGAGAATGCTGATGCGCAGCAGCGTCGTCAGCCGCAGGCGGCGTACGTCAATGCCGAAGCTGACGGCGCGGTCTTCACCCAGACGCAGCGCGGTCAGCTTCCAGGAGCTCATCATCGACAGCGGCAGCAGCACGGCGAACACCGCCAGCAGAATGCCCAGTTTTTCCCATGAGGCGCGCGCCAGGCTGCCCATGGTCCAGAACACCAGCCCCTGCAGCGTATCTTCGCTGGCGATAAACTGCATCATCGACACCAGCGCGTTAAAGGTGAACACCAGCGCGATGCCGAACAGCACCACGCCGGAGGTCGCCACCCGCGTCCAGCGGGTGATGCCGTCCAGCATCAGCGCCGCCAGCAGCGCGAAGATAAACGCGTTGGCTGAAATAAACCACTGGTCCGGGATCCCCGGCACGCCAATGCCGAGCACAATTGCCAGCGCCGCGCCGAAGGCCGCCGCCGACGAGACGCCAAGGGTAAAGGGACTTGCCAGCGGGTTGTTCAGGATGGTCTGCATTTCCGCGCCCGCCAGCCCCAGCGCCAGGCCGACCACCACCGCCATCAGCGCATACGGCATGCGGATATCCCAGACGATCACCCGCGTGCCGGCATCGGCGCTGGCCGGATGAATCAGCGTCTGCCACAGGCTGGATAAGGACAGGCCGGACGGCCCCATGGTGAAATCCAACACCAGCGAAGCCACTATCGCGATCCCCAGCGCGCCCATAATCAATAAACGGTGGCGGAGAATATGCTGATAACGCCCCATAACCTGGACGCCGGACTTGCCGCTCGCGTCTGGTAAAGGATCGGTGGTTACGCTCATGATTTCGGGTACCTGTTACGACGACATCACCGCCCACGGCGGCGATCATAGATTCTGGAAAGCATCATTGCGGAGATGCAGCGGACGTCAACAATAGAGCAAACGATAATACTTATCAATCACGTCGATGACCATGACGTCTGAGGAGGAATTTGTAACGAGGTATGCATCAGAAAAGGAAAAAACGCCGGCAGGACAGTCAGTAAACCAACGCGACGCATCACGCCGCGTTGGTCGAACACCGCTATTTAATCGTCGGGAATTCCATATCGCGGTACTTCACGAAACGGCTGCCGCGCGTCAGCTTATAGCCGAACCAGATGATCAGGAACAGCGGAATGCCGATATAGGTGGCGGTCACGCCGTACCAGTCAATCTTGTCTTCCAGGAAGGCCTGGTAGTTCTGCCCCAGCGTGATGATCAGGCACAGGATAAAGGCGAAGACCGGGCCCAGCGGGAAGAAGCCGGAACGGTACGGCAACGCGTTTAAATCATGCCCCTGCAGCATATAGCCGCGGCGGAAGCGGTAGTGGCTGATGGCGATCCCCAGCCAGGCGATAAAGCCGGTCATGCCGGAGGTATTGAGCAGCCACAGGTATACCGACTGGTTGCCGAACATGGAGCTCAGGAAGCACAGTGCGGCCACAACCGTGGTGGCGTACAGCGCGTTGCGCGGCACGCCGCCCTTCGACAGTTTGCCGAAGATGCGCGGCGCCTTGCCCTCGCGCGCCAGGGTAAACAGCATACGCGTCGACGCGTACATGCCGGAGTTACCCGCCGACAGCACCGCCGTCAGAATAACCGCATTCATCACCGCCGCCGCCGACAGCAGGCCGGCATGCTGGAACACCAGCGTGAACGGACTGACGCTGATGTCTTTGACATCGTTGCGCAGCAGGCTCGGGTCGGTGTACGGAATAATCAGGCTGATGATCAGGATCGCAAAGATATAGAACAGCAGAATTCGCCAGAACACCTGACGCACCGCGCGCGGAATGTTTTTCCCCGGGTTTTCTGATTCGCCGGCGGCGATGCCGATCAGCTCAGTGCCCTGGAACGAGAAGCCGACAATCATCGCCACGCCGATCATCGCTGAGAAACCGCCGGCAAACGGCGCATCGCCGATGCTCCAGTTCTGCCAGCCGGCATGCTCGCCGCCCTTCAGAATGCCGACAATCATCAGGATGCCGATGATAATAAAGATAATGACGGTGGTGACCTTAATCAGCGAGAACCAATATTCCGCCTCGCCGAACCCTTTTACGGAGATGTAGTTCAACAGGAACATCACGCCGAGGAACAGCGCGCTCCAGATCCAGCCCGGCGTGTCGGGGAACCAGTAGCTCATCACCAGCTGTGCGGCCACCAGGTCGACCGCAATGGTCACCGCCCAGTTGTACCAGTAGTTCCACCCCAACGCAAAGCCGAAGCCCTCTTCCACATACTTGGCGCCATAGGTGGAAAATGAACCGGCCACCGGCATAAACGCCGCCAGTTCGCCCAGGCTGGTCATCAGGAAGTAGACCATCAGGCCGATCAATGCATAGGAAAGCAGCGCCCCGCCGGGGCCGGCCTGCGACACGGTGGCGCCGGAGGCGACAAACAGACCGGTACCGATAGAGCCGCCGATGGCAATCATGGTTAAGTGCCGCGCTTTTAACTCGCGGCGGAGTCCGGGCTGTTGCTGCCCCGATGTTTTTATATCCTGCTGAGCCATTCTTACCCTATCTGCTCGTCCAAAAATTGAGGGCGGATTGTAACAAATACCCGCCGGCGCACTAGTAACATTCCAGTGATATAAGATAGCTTCATAATTCAGAGGCAATTATTAGCAACAGCCCTAATTCCCTGAGTTCCTGTCAGTTATGTGACACAACACAGGTTTTTATGCTTCGGCAGGGGGCAAACAGTAGCTGAGAAAACGCTGCAGCGCGTTGGAGATATGTTTCTGGCGATGATGGATCAAATACAGAGTGCGGATCATCGGCGGCAGCGGCACCGACAGCGCCACCAGCGCGCCGCTGTCCAACTGCTCGGCAATCACCCGGCGCGACAGACAGCTGATGCCGATACCGTGGCGCACCGCATGTTTAATCGCCTCCGAGTTGCCCAGCTCCATCACCAGTTGGAAATGCGGCAGGTGCGCCAGCAGCAGATGGTCCAGCACTTCACGCGTGCCCGAACCGCGCTCGCGCAGGATCCACGGCGCCTCGGCCAGCGTCGCCAGCGTGAGCGGCTGTCGGGTAAGCGGATTATCGGGGGCAGCGAACACCACCAGCTCATCCTCCAGCCAGGGCTGCGTCACCAGCTCCGGCATGTGGCACGGCCCCTCGATCAGCCCCAGATCGACGCGGAAATCCGCCACCGCGCTAATCACGTCCTGACTGTTGCCGACGTTCAGCTCCAGCGGCGTGGCCGGAAAATCCTGCCGGTAGCGCGCCATCATCGCCGGCAGCATATAGTTGCCGATGGTGCTGCTGGCGGCAATGCGCAACGCCCCGCCGTCATGACGAAACAGCTGCTCAATCTCTCCCGCTTGCTCCAGCAGCGCCAGCGCCTTGGGGTACAGCAGGCGTCCATGCTCATTCAGCACCAGCCGCTTGCCTACCCGATCGAACAGCTGCACGCCAAGTTGCCCTTCCAGATCGGCCAGCGCGGCGCTCACCGCCGACTGGGACAGCGCCAACACCTGCGATGCCTGCGTCGTGGAGCCGCTTTTCAGCACTTCGGTAAAGACAGCCAACTGACGTAAAGTGATATGCATAACGGTCTCAGTACAATAATGGAGGGAGCAAACGGCTAAAACAGACGCATAACCTTACCGCAGCCTGACGGATTCGCAAACCCGATCTTGCCGCATCGGCGTCGGGCAGACTGAGCTTAATCCTATTTTGCGCATTATCACGCTCAATCGGCTGTAGCGCCCTTCAAATAATGTTAACGATTTGCTTATACTTTCGCATCATTTTGCTTACTTTAGGTGGGATTGTGAAATATAGAGCAGATATCGACGGGTTACGGGCGCTCGCCGTTCTGCCGGTCATCGCATACCATATGGGATTTCCCGGCATTCCCGGCGGATTTACCGGTGTTGATATATTTTTTGTAATATCCGGCTATTTAATTTCCGGCATTATCTTTCAGGAATATATTAAGGGTGACTTTTCCTACGTAGACTTTTATAAACGCCGCAGCTTAAGGATTCTCCCACCATTATTCGTCGTTTTACTCGTCACGCTGGTTATCGGTTACCATATACTGCTTCCCGTGCAGGTCGCCGAACTGGGAAAAAGCGCACTGGCCACCACGTTATTTTCCTCCAACTTTTTCTTCTTTAGCCAAACCGGTTACTTCGACGGGCCGGCAGAATTAAAACCGCTGTTGCATACCTGGTCTCTGGCGGTTGAAGAGCAGTTTTATATCCTGTTCCCGATTATTCTGTTTACCGCATTAAAATTCTTCCGCAACCGCACCACGCTGATGATTGTGCTGATTATCATCGGCTCATTTATGCTCAGCCTGCTGGGATTGAAGTTCCAGCCAAGCATGACATTTTATATGCTGCCGACCCGCGCCTGGGAATTGGCGCTCGGCGCTCTGTTGGCGGTGGGTGGACTGGAGCAGTCCGCATTGCTGAAAAAATCCGCAACCCGCCACGGCTTGAGTCTGTTGGGGTTGGCGCTGATCGTATTTGGCTTCCTGTGGCTGGACACCACCAAAAAATTCCCGTCGTATAATGCCCTTTACCCTTGCGTGGGTGCATTTCTGATTATTCTTTCCGGCCGTGATGCCATTATCAACAAGATCCTGGCGTTCAAGCCGATTGTCTATATTGGCATGATCTCCTACTGCCTGTATCTCTGGCACTGGCCGATTATCGTCTATACCAATATCCTGTTTGACGGCGCGCTGTGGCAGAAAAGCCTGCTGGTGCTTTCCAGCACCTTTATTCTGGCAATCGCCTCCCGCTATCTGATCGAAATTCCGTTCCGCTATAAGCTGAAAAACGTGCCGTCAAAACGTATTGTTACCGCCTCGGCCGCCAGCGTGGTGCTTGCCGCCTCGCTGACGTCAGTCATCGGCTACTGGCAATATGACAACGGCAGTTTCTCCGAGAACTCATTAAAAATTGCCGATTACATTAATTACCGCACCACCGATGAGTACAATTACCAGTACCGCTTTGGCGAATGCTTTATTAATGGCGAAGTCGGCGCATCGGGCACTTACAGTAAAGAGCACTGCCTGAAACTGTCCGACACGAAGAAGAATTTTGTGTTAATTGGCGACAGCCATGGCGCCCACCTGTGGCGCGCCATCAGCCTGGCGGCGGGCGAAAACGTCAACCTGATGCAGGCCACCGCTTCCGGCTGCAAACCGGTCACCGAACAAAAGTTCAGCAACCGCTGCACCGCCATTATGGACTATGTCTACAAAGAGTTGCTTATCAAGCATAAGATCGACGGCGTTATCGTCTCTGCACGCTGGAATGAATACGACAAACCGGCGCTGATCAAGACTATCAACTACCTGAAGCAGCACACCAAAAACTTCTACATCCTGGGGCCGACCGTCGAGTATAAAGGGCCGCTGCCGGAACTGCTGGCCTATCAGGAAAATGGCGATCCGGCGCTGGCCAGCCGCTCCGTCGTAAAAAGCCGTAAACTGATGGACAGTGAACTCAAAGCCCTGTCTAGTTCGATGAAAACCAACTACATCTCGGTTTACGATTTAGTCTGTCCGGGGGATCGCTGCCTGGAAATGACCACCAGCGGCCAGCCTGCCGCCTTCGATTACGGCCATTTCACCCTGAGCGGAGCAAACTACGTCGCGAAGGGGATTGTCGAACAGCTCAATACGCATCACTTCTTTTCCCCGTAGTCCGGGGCAGCAACCGGGGCCGCACATCGTGCGGCCCTTTTTATTTACCACTTATTCAGATTAATTATAACCATATAATCAATTTCTCTTTTATAGCGCCACGCCCTACTCTTGTCCGCAGCAAATGAGAGAAAGGATTTGAGCAATGGCGACTGAAACAACCACAACAACCTACCCCGAACGGCGCTTTCCGTTATTCGGCCTGCCGCGTCTGCTGGCCGGGCTGGCGCTGACCGCCGCGCTGACCGCGCTCGCCATCTGGGCGGGCGAGGTGCCCTGGATTGCCGGGCTGGGCCTCGGCGCGCTGACGCTGGCGATCCTGTTCGGCATCGTGGTGGGCAATACGCTGTACCCCTGGCTGCAGCCAAGCTGCCACGCCGGCGTACAGCTGGCGAAACAGCGCCTGTTGCGGCTGGGTATTATCCTGTACGGCTTTCGTTTGACCTTTCAGCAAATCGCCGACGTCGGCGCCACCGGCATTGTGATCGATGCGCTGACGCTGAGCAGCACCTTTCTGCTGGCCTGCTGGCTGGGTAAAAAGGTGTTCGGCATCGACAGCCAGACCGCCATGCTGATCGGCGCCGGCAGCAGCATCTGCGGCGCGGCGGCGGTGATGGCCACCGAGCCGGTGCTGAAAGCCGAGTCCAGCAAGGTGGCGGTGGCGGTCTCTACCGTCGTGGTGTTCGGCACGCTGGCGATCTTCGCCTACCCGTGGCTGTATCATTTAAACCTGCAGTACCAGTGGCTGCCGTTCGATCAGGAAACCTTCGGCATCTATACCGGCTCGACCATTCATGAGGTGGCGCAGGTGGTGGCCGCCGGCCATGCCATCGGCCCGGACGCCGAAAACGCCGCGGTGATCGCCAAAATGATCCGCGTGATGATGCTGGCCCCGTTCCTGCTGCTGCTGTCAGGCTATATCAGCCGCGGCAGCGGCGCCGGCAAAGCGGAAAAGTCCGCCATCACCATCCCGTGGTTCGCCGTGCTGTTTATCGCCGTCGCCGGGTTCAACTCCTTTAACCTGCTGCCGGCCGCGCTGGTGCAGCAGCTGATTACCGCCGACACCTGGATGCTGGCGATGGCAATGGCGGCGCTGGGCCTGACCACCCATATCAGCGCCGTGCGTCAGGCGGGGGTCAAACCGATTCTGCTGGCGACCCTGCTGTTTATCTGGCTGATTGTCGGCGGCGGCGTGATTAACCAGGCCGTGCAACATCTGTTCTAATCTCCCCCCTTGCAGGCCCGTCATTCGGGCCTGCCCGCTTCCCGCCATTCAAACCGCCGCCCATCAATGCCATAATGACCAGGCGATACCCTCGCAGGTTCGACCGCTTCGTTCAGGAGACGGCAGCAGCCGGCGCGGGTTAACACAGGAGATTGCAAATGAAGTTTGTCGGTGCACATGTCAGCGCGTCAGGCGGCGTGATCAGGCGGTTATCCGCGCACACGAACTGGAGGCGACCGCGTTCGCCCTGTTCACCAAAAATCAGCGTCAATGGAAAGCAGCGCCATTGTCTGCCGAGGTTATTGATAAGTTTAAAAGCGCCTGCGCGCGTTATGGCTACGGCCCGGGGCAGATCCTGCCGCACGACAGCTATCTGATTAACCTGGGGCACCCGCTGGCGGAAGCGCTGGAGAAGTCCCGCGCGGCGTTTCTCGACGAAATGCAGCGCTGCGAACAGCTGGGGCTGACGCTGCTGAACTTCCACCCCGGCAGCCACCTGATGCAGATCGATGAAGACAAGTGTCTGGCGCGCATTGCCGAATCCATCAATATCGTGCTGGATCAGACCGAAGGCGTGACCGCGGTGATTGAGAACACCGCCGGCCAGGGCAGCAACCTGGGCTTTAAGTTCGAGCATCTGGCGGCGATTATCGACGGCGTGGAAGACAAAAGCCGCGTGGGCGTCTGTATTGATACCTGCCACGCCTTCGCCGCCGGCTATGACCTGCGCAGTGAAGAGGCGTGCGAACACACCTTTAAGCAGCTGGCGAGGTCGTCGGCTTCAACTACCTACGCGGCATGCACCTGAACGATGCGAAAAGCGAGTTCAACAGCCGCGTCGACCGTCACCACAGCCTGGGTGAAGGCAATATCGGCAAAACGGTGTTCAGCTATATCATGCGCGATGCGCGCTTCGATAATATTCCGCTGATCCTCGAAACCGTCAATCCGGATATCTGGGCGGAAGAGATCGCCTGGCTGAAAGCCCAGCAGTAGCCGGGCGCGGGGATAAAAAAACCGGAGCCAAAGGCTCCGGTTTTTTATTGCTGCCGATGTGTGGCTCAGGCTTCCGCCGGCGCCGTCGCGTCGGCGCGTTTAACCAGCGCATAGCCACGCCCGCCAGCAGCGTACCGGCGACAATCGCCAGCAGGTACATCAGCACCGGTGAAATCGCTCCCGGGATCAGCAGCACAAACAGGCCGCCGTGCGGCGCCATCAGCTTGGCGCCGAACATCATCGACAGCGCGCCGGTCAGCGCACCGCCGGCGATGCAGCACGGCAGGACGCGCATCGGGTCGCGCGCCGCAAACGGAATCGCCCCTTCGCTGATAAAGCACAGCCCCAGCACCAGCGCCGCCTTGCCGCCTTCCTGCTGCGACTTGTCAAATTTACGCCGCGCCAGCAGGGTCGCCAGCCCCATCGCCAGCGGTGGCACCATGCCCGCCGCCATAATCGCCGCCATCGGCGCATAGACGGAGGAGCTCAGCAGCGCTACGCCAAAGGCGTAAGCCGCCTTGTTGACCGGGCCGCCCATATCGGTGCACATCATCGCGCCCAGGATCGCCCCCAGCAGTACCGCATTCGCCGTACCCAGCGACTGCAGCCAGTGGGTCAGGCCTTCCATGATTCTGGCGACCGGCGTACCGACCACATAGATCATCACCAGGCCGGTGATCAGGCTGGCAAACAGCGGAATAATCAGGATCGGCTTCAGCGCTTCCATACTCGACGGCAGACGCAGTTTGCCGCTGATGGCCTTGGCGACATAGCCCGCCAGGAAACCGGCGATAATCCCGCCGAGGAAGCCGGCGTTGGTGCTGACCGCCAGCATGCCGCCGATCAGGCCGGCGTCAGGCCCGGACGGTCGGCGATGGAGAAGGCGATATAGCCGGCCAGCACCGGCACCATCAGCGCCAGGGCTGAACCGCCGCCGATCTGCATCAGCGCCGCCGCCAGAGTGCCCTTCTCTTCAAAGGCCTTGATGCCGAACATAAAGGACAGCGCGATACACAGGCCGCCCGCCACCACCATCGGCAGCATATAGGAGACCCCGGTCAGCAGATGACGATACGGTCCGTTGTTCTCTTTTTTCTTCGCCGCGGCCGGCGCAGCGCCGCTTTTCGACGGCTGGAACACCTCCGCCTCCGCCAGCGCCTTGTCCAGCTCCTGCGCGGTCTTTTTCAGCGCCAGTCCGGTGGTGGTGCGGTACATCGGCTTGCCGGCGAACTTGTCCAAATCCACTTCGATATCGGCGGCCACCAGCACCAGATCCGCCTCGGCCACCTCTTCCGGCGTAATAGCGTTGCCGGCGCCGACGGAGCCGCGGGTTTCCACTTTCACCCACCAGCCGCGCTTTTTCGCTTCGCTTTCAATCGCCTCGGCGGCCATAAAGGTGTGCGCCACGCCGGTCGGGCAGGCGGTCACCGCCACAATGCGTTTCGGCCCGGCGGCCGGCGTCGCAGCCGTTGCCGCTGCCGGCGCTACGGCCGGCGCCTGATACGGCGCCGCGTCGCGTTTGGCCTGCGCCAGGAAGGCGTCGGCATCGCGCACCGCGTGCTCAACGTCGCCCAGATACACGGCCTTGCCGCTCAGCGCTTCGTCCGCCGGCACGGCTGCGCCGGCGACGACCACCAACTCGGCCTCCGCCGGTGCGTCAACCAACTGCAGGCCGGCCTTGGCCGCCGCAGCGCTGAGCATGCGCTGCGCCAGATGTCCGCGCGCCTGCCCTTGGGAACTGTCAATGATCAGCAGCGTTTTCATTCTGCCTCCTGCTATTGATTAAAAGGTTTCAGGTCGACGCGCGCCATCATCGCGGCCAACTGCGGACGGTCGGTGATGCCTACATTGCTCTGGCTAACGGCCAGGGCGGCGACCGCGGTCGCCAGGCGCAGGGTATGCTCGCTGGATTCACGCATCAGCAGGCCGTAGATCAGCCGCCGACCATCGAGTCGCCGGCACCGACGGTGCTGACCACTTCGCAGGACGGCGGCTTGGCGATCCATTCACCGGAGGCGTTCACCCACAGCGCCCCTTCGGCGCGAGGGAAATCACTACGTGGGCGATGCCCTGATCGCGCAGCGCATGCGCCGCCTCCACCACATCCTTCAGCGTCGGCAGCGGACGGCCGGCCAAATCTCCAGCTCGCGGCGGTTAGGCTTCACCAGCCATGGCGCGGCTTTCAGCCCGGCCACCAGCGCCTCGCGGCTGCTGTCGAAAATGATGCACGGACACTGGGCGCGCAGGCGGTCATCCAGTCGGTAAAGGCTTCCGGCGCCACGCCGGCCGGCAGGCTGCCGCTGACCGCCACCATATCGAACTGGCCGAGCCAGCTCAGGGAATCCGAGACGAAACGCTCCCAGTCCTGCGGCGATACCTCAAACCCGGAAAAGTTAAAATCGGTCACTTCGCCGTCTTTTTCCGTCAGCTTGACGTTGATGCGGGTGCGCCCCGGCACCACCTGGAAACGGTTGGCAATGCCCAGATCGCTGAACAGCAGTTGGAAACCGTCCTGATTATCTTTGCCGAGGAACCCGCCGACGGTGACGTCGATGCCCAATCCTTCAATACCTTGGCCACGTTAATGCCTTTGCCGCGGCGTGCAGACCGGCGGTTTTCACCCGGTTGACTTCGCCGCGCTCAATCTCGGGGCAAAAGCCACCAGATCGTAAGCCGGGTTTAACGTAATGGTTGCTACTCTTCTGCTCATGCCACGCCCTCGCCCAGTCCGCTGCTGATGGCTTCGCCAATGGCCGTCAGCGCCGCTTCAGCATCTTCTCCGCTGGCGCTAAAGCGCAGGTGATGGCCTTTCTTCACCCCCAGCGCCACCACTTTCATCAGGCTGCGGCCGTTGGCCGGTTTGCCGCTGCCGTCCAGATTGGTGACGGTAATATCGCTGTTAAACTGTTTGATCACATTCACCAGCGCAGTGCCCGGGCGGGCATGCAGGCCATGTTCGTTACGAATCACATATTCCGCGGTCAGCACTTCGCTCTCTTCCGCCACCTCGCTGGTCAGCAGCGCCAGCACCCCGGCTGCATCCGCCTTCAGCAGGCGTTCAGCTTTGTTCGCCAGCAGCAGATCGCTGAGGTAGTTCAGCACCGTCAGCGGCTGCGCGTCGGCGACCGCCACGGTCAGCAGCAGCGCCACCGGCTCGCCGTCTTCGCTGAACGCCTGCGCCGGACGGCTGACCGTCGCCGCGCTGCCCAGGTTGCCGTCGTTGCTGTCGCTCAGCCAGATGCCCTGTCCCAGGTTCAGCGGCCTGCGGGTAATCACATCGCTGACGAAGCGCGCATCCACCGCGCCAATCTGTTGCAGACGACCGGCGTTCAGCGCCTGCAGCGTCATCAGGCTGTCGGCGTTAACGTCCAGCGCAATCAGCGAGGCGTCGAACTGAAATTCCGCCGCCTGTTTCTCACCCATCAGCAGGCTGCGCAGCTCTTCCGCGCTGGTGGTCTGCGCCAGCTGCTGCGCCACGCTGTCGTCGCTCAGCACATGGGTCAGCTGACGCAGCAGCGCCAGGTGCTCATCGGAACGCGCGGCGATGCCGATCACCACATAAGCGGTCTGGCCCTCGCCCCACTCGATGCCCTGCGGGTACTGAAAGACCTGCACGCCGGTGTTCAGCACCAGATCGCGCGTGTCGGTGGTGCCGTGCGGAATGGCAATGCCGTTGCCCAGATAGGTGGACGTCTGCAGCTCGCGCTGCAGCATGCCGTCAACGTAGGCGGCGCTGACGCAGCCGGCCTCGGTCAGTGCGGCCGCCACCTGCCGGATGGCATCCTGTTTGCCGCCGGCGGCGGCGCCCAGATGGATGTCTTGCTGTGACAACTGGAACATGGTTCTCCTCTCCTGCTGAATTGATCGTTTCAGCTTTATTGAGAAAAAGGAGCGCTATCTGTCGCGAAGCATCGATCGATAACGCTGAAACGTTTCAATCACTATGTGAGGCGCCATAGCTGAAAGCAAGCTTTGCCGCTTTTGATATGATAGATTTTTGAGGTTACGCACATTTTCCCCTCGCTCGCACGCGCGAACGGGCGAAAAGACAGATTGCTGAAGTTTAGCTGAAGGAGAAAAGCATGGCGGTGTTAACGGCGTCGGGGTGATTATCGTCAACCCGCAGGGAGAAATACTGGTGGGCAAACGCTGTGGTAACATGCCCCCTACTGGTCAATTCCGGCGGCCATCTGGAAGCCGGTGAAAGCTTCGAGCGCTGCGCCCAGCGCGAAGTGGCGGAAGAGACCGGGCTGCAGATCGCCCGCCGCAGTTCGTCGGCGTGTGCAACAACCTGCAGACCTGGCGGGAAGAAGGCAAACACACCGTGTCCGTCTGCCTGATTCGCGACGCATCCGGCGGTGAAGCCGTGCTGAAAGAGCCGGAAAAAGTGTGCCGAATGCGCTGGTGCCGGCCGGAAGCGCTGCCCGAGCCCCACTTTGAAGCCAGCCGCATGGCGATCTACCTCTGGCGGCACCAACTGCCCTACCACGCCGCGCGCTGATCGCCGGCATCACGCTTTGGCAACAAATTGTGTGATGCCCCCGCCACCTGCTTCGTCACCGATGTTCACAACAGCGTGATATACCAGAGAATATAGCGCCGTTTTTTTCTGGAAATGTCACTTTTTTGCCGCTAATAACCCTAATGTGTTAGGTGACTTTGACGATACCCTCTATAATTACGCGGTTATAACGGCCGCAGAGCCGGTTTCACGTGTTATCGGGCATTTCATCATTATAAGCGGGCTTATCTATGAGCAAAAAACTGACGAACCATGAAAAACGGCGCCGGTGGGGATGGCTATGGCTGTTGCTGCTTGGCATCGTGCTGGGGGCGGCGCTGCTGGCCGCCACCGCCACCGTGTTCCATAAAACCAGCGACAGCGAATTTTGCGTCTCCTGCCACAGCATGCAGCAGCCCCTGGCGGAATATCAGGGCAGCGTGCACTTCCAGAACCCCAAAGGCATCCGCGCCGAATGCGCCGACTGCCACGTACCGCATCAGCCTCTTGACTATTTATGGACCAAGATCCGCGCGGTGAAAGATATTTACGGTGAGATGACCGGTAAAATCGACACGCCGGAAAAATACGAGGCGCATAAGCTGGCGATGGCGCAGTCGGTCTGGAAAACCCTGAAGGAAAATGATTCGCCACCTGCCGCTCCTGCCACAGCTTTGACGCCATGGACATCACGGCGCAGCGCCCGGAAGCACGGCTGCAGCACCCGGTGGCGATCAAACAGGGCGAAACCTGCATCGACTGCCACAAGGGCGTCGCCCACATTCTGCCGATATGAGCGGCGCTACCCAGGCCGGCGCCGCCGAGCTGGCGCAGGCCGCGGCGGCAAGCTCGCCGAACGCCACCACGCTGTACACCATCGCCACCGAGCCGTTCTTCCTGCAGCCGCAGGATAGCCACAACGCCGGCAACCTGATGCCGTCCACCGAGGTGCACGTGCTCAAACAGGACGGCGACAAAGTGCTGGCCCGCGTCGACGGCTGGCAGCAGGACGGCGTCAGCGAAGTGTTTTACGCCGCCCAGGGCAAACGCATCCTCAGCGTGTTGCTGGGCGAAGAGGCGCGCAAACAGCTGACTACCGGCGACACCCTGACCGATGCGGAAACCGGCCTGGTCTGGCATCAGGTTGCCCTGCAGGTCTGGCTGCCGCGCAAGCAGCTGATTGACGATCAACAAAAAATCTGGCGCTACAGCGCAGAGATGATGTCGGCCAACTGCACCGGCTGCCACGGTCTGACCGCCCTTGACCGTTTCAACGCCAACCAGTGGATCGGCGTGATCAAAGGCATGGCCCCGCGTACGTCGTTAACGCAGGAACAGTTACGCGTGCTGACCCAGTACGTGCAGAAACACGCCAGCGATATGCCGCCGGCGGCCAAGTCTTAAGGGAGATGCGAAGATGAGCAAATATTTACAGCAACCGTTAACCCTCAGCCGTCGCCGCTTCCTGACCGGCGCCGCCGCGCTGGCCGCCGCCCCGCTGCTGGCAGGGCTGTGGCCGAAATCCGCGCTGGCGCAGGCCGTCAGCCAGGCGCTGCCGCAGTTTACGGCGCTGCGTCAGGCGCAGAAAGGCATTCTGACCGGCGCCCACTGGGGCGCCTTTGAGGCCATCGTTCAGGATGGCAAAATGGTCGGCGTCCAGCCGGTCAAAGACGATCCCTACCCGAACGAACTGATCGCCATGGCGCCCTATCAGGTGCATGCGGAAAACCGCGTGAAATATCCGATGGTGCGCAAAAGCTGGCTGGAAGGCGGCCCCGGCAGCCGCACCGATCTGCGCGGCCATGACCAGTGGGTGCGCGTCAGCTGGGAGAAGGCGATTGAGCTGGTGTGCGGCGAAATCACCCGCCTGCAGAAGGACCACGGCCCGCAGTCAATCTACGCCGGCTCCTACGGCTGGAAAAGCGTCGGCATGCTGCACAACAGCCGTACGCTGCTGCAGCGGCTGATGAACCTGACCGGCGGCTTCCTCGGCTACGCCGGCGACTATTCAACCGGCGCGGCGCAGGTGATTATGTCGCACGTGGTCGGCTCGATGGAGGTTTATGAGCAGCAGACCGCCTGGCCGAACGTGGTGGAGCACAGCCAGCTGGTGATCCTGTGGGGCTGCAACCCGATGGTGACGCTGAAAAACAGCTGGAACGTGCCGGATCACTACGGCCAGACCGGCTTTGCCGCGCTGAAGAAGAAAGGCACCCGCGTTATCAGCATCGATCCGGTGCACAACGACAGCGCCAAATTCGTCAATGCGCAGTGGCTCGCCCCGCGTCCCTACACCGACGGCGCGATGCTGCTCGGCATCGCCATACCCTGCTGACGGAAAAGCTGCATAACGCCGACTTCCTGCATACCTATACCGTCGGCTTCGACAAATTCGCGCCTACCTGCTGGGCGACGACGACGGCGTTGCCAAAACCGCCGACTGGGCCGCCGATATCTGCGGCGTGGAGGCCGAGGCGCTGCGCCAGCTGGCGCGCGATATGGCCGGCAACCGCACCATGATCATGGGCGGCTGGGCATTCAGCGCCAGCATCACGGCGAGCAGCAGCACTGGCTGCTGGTGATCGTGGCGGCGATGCTCGGCCAGATCGGCCTGCCGGGCGGCGGCTTCGGCTTCAGCTACCACTACTCCTCCGGCGGCAGCCCGACGGCCAAAGGCGGCATCGTCGCCGGGATCTCCGCCGGCAACGCGCCGCGCAACTCGCCGACGCCGATCCCGGTGGCGCGCATCGCCGACTGTCTGGCCAACCCGGGCAAAACCATCCAGTTCAACGGCGCGGACGTCACCTACCCGGAAGTGAAAATGGTGTACGTCGCCGGCGGCAACACCTTCCACCAGCATCAGGACACCAACAACCTGATCAAGGCCTGGCAGCACCCGGACACCATCGTGGTCAACGAGCCTTACTGGACCGCCACCGCCAAATATGCCGATATCGTACTGCCGGCCACCACCAGCTATGAACGTAACGACCTCGAAATGGGCGGCGACTACTCGCAGCTGTACGTGTTCCCGATGCACCAGTGCGTGCCGCCGCAGCATGAGGCGCGCAACGATTTTGATATCTTCGCCGCCATGGCGGCCAAGCTGGGCGTACAGGACGCCTTTACCGAAGGAAAGACGAAACCCAGTGGCTGAAGGGCATGTATGACGATATGAAGCAGCAGGCGCGCAACGCCCGCGTGGCCCTGCCGCCGTTCGATATGTTCTGGCAGTCCAACAACTACGTGCGCTTCCCGGTGCCGGAGGCCAACACCCAGTGGGTGCGCTTTGCCGACTACCGGGAAAACCCGCTGCTGAACCCGCTCGGCACGCCGTCCGGCAAGATAGAGATCTACTCCGACGCCATCGCCAAGATGCACTATCAGGACTGCCGCGGCATTCCGAGCTGGATGCCGCCGCACGAGTGGTATCGCGGACCGGAGGCAGAGAAATACCCGCTGTCGCTGAACACCGCGCACCCGGCCAACCGCCTGCACTCGCAGCTCGATAATACGCCGCTGCGCCTGAAGCTCGCCGTGGCCGATCGTGAGGCGATCATGATCAACCCGCAGGACGCCCAGGCGCGCGGCATCAGCCCGGGCGATCTGGTGCGCGCCTTTAACGATCGCGGCCAGATCCTGGTCGGCGCGCTGGTCAGCGAGGACGTTCGTCCGGGAGCGGTGCGCATCAGCGAAGGCGCCTGGTTCGATCCGGCCGATCCGTCGCAGCCCGGCTCCATCTGCAAGAACGGCAACGTCAACTGCCTGACGTTCGATATCGGCACTTCCAGCCTGGCGCAGGGCAACTGCGGCCAGATGGCGCAGCTGGAGATCGAGAAGTATCAGGGGGAAGCGCTGCAGAACACCGCCCACGCGGTGCCGGCCGGCGCCTGATGCACGATTAGCGGGAAACGCATCAC
Source organism: Serratia rubidaea (assembly GCA_901472405.1). GTDB lineage: Bacteria > Pseudomonadota > Gammaproteobacteria > Enterobacterales > Enterobacteriaceae > Serratia_B > Serratia_B rubidaea. Next base: position 3,268,282 of record LR590463.1, read on the forward strand.
GGGGCGCCGGCGACGGCGTCCGTTTTTTATCTGCGGATTAAGGCGCGGTTTCCGCCTCCAGGCAGACAAGATAGATCAGCGCCTCGTCCCGGCTGTCGGCGCACATCTCGCGGCTGGGCTGCAGGCCGGCGCACACCTTCGGGCGCAGCGGAGAGTGGAACAGCCCGCAGCGCAGCCGCTCATCCAGATGGATGCAGGGGTATTGGCGGGTTTGCCGTCCGGCATGCCCGGTATCGGGCTGGATATGGAAGGCGCGATACAGCAGGCCCCACAATCAATACGACATTCCATACGCAACTCCCGGTAACGGTAAAGGCGCGACGATACCAGAAGCGGCGCGGCAACGATACCGGCCCCGGGTTTTATTCTGCGGCGACGTCAGGTCGATCGCGGCGGCACCGCCGCTGACTCGTCGGGTTGTGCAAGATAACAACAGGTTATCGGCTAATCATGCACTCTTTATGCGTAATAAGCCCTTTACATGCACCGCGTCACCACGTACCATCACGCTAGTACAAAAGAACCAACGCGCTAAACGGCCACACCAGGAGCCACCATGTCTGCGGACAGCATCCAGAAAATTTCCCGCCCCTCCGTTCTCGGCGGCGCCATGATCATTGCCGGCACCGCCGTCGGCGCCGGTATGTTCTCGATTCCGATTGTCACTTCCGGCGTGTGGTTCAGCGGCTCGGTCGCGCTGCTGATTTATACCTGGGCCTGTATGCTGATTTCCGGCCTGATGATTCTGGAGGCCACGCTGCACTATCCGGCCGGCGCCAGTTTTCACACCGTGGTCAAGGATCTGCTCGGCAACGTCTGGAGCAGCATCAACGGCCTGTCGATCGCCTTCGTGCTGTATATTCTGACCTACGCCTATATTTCCGCCGGCGGCTCGATTATCGCCCATACCCTGGCGAGCAGCCTCGGCGTGGGCCAGACCGGCGCCGGCCTGGTATTCGCCATCCTGGTGGCGTTTATCGTCTGGCTGTCGACGCGCGCCGTTGACCGGCTCAGCACCATTCTTATCGGCGGCATGATCATTAGCTTCGCGCTGTCGGTCGGCAATATGTTCACCCAGGTGCAGCCGACGGTGCTGTTCGATCTGCACAACAGCGACGCCAGCTATCTGCCGTATGCGCTGGCCGCGCTGCCTATCTGCTGGCGTCGTTCGGCTATCATGGCAACGTGCCGGGACTGGTGAAGTATTACCATAAAGACAGCGGCGCGGTGGTGCGCAGCCTGGTGTACGGCACGCTGCTGGCGCTGGCGATTTATATCCTGTGGCAGTATGTCATTCAGGGCAATATCGCGCGCGAGGCCTTTAAACAGGTGATCGCCGAAGGCGGCAATATCGGCAGCCTGCTGAAACAGATGGGCAACAGCAGCAGCCAGACCGTCAGCCAGCTGCTGAACGCGTTCTCCTATATGGCGCTGGCCAGCTCGTTCCTTGGCGTATCGCTTGGCCTGTTTGACTATATCGCCGACTTTTTCAAGTTCAGCGACGACGGCTGCGGGCGCGCCAAAAGCGCGCTGGTGACCTTCGCGCCGCCAACGCTGGCCGCCCTGCTGTTCCCGAACGGCTTCCTGTACGCCATCGGCTTTGCCGGCCTGGCGGCGACGGTGTGGGCGGTGATCGTGCCGGCGCTGATGGCGCGCGCCAGCCGCCGCCGTTTCCCGCAGTCCGACTATCGCGCCCCCGGCGGCCGCGGCATGATTGCCTTTATCATCCTGTTCGGCCTGATTAACGCCGTCGCGCACTGTCTGGCGCTGCTGGGCATGCTGCCGGTATTTAAATAATCCCGCCTGCGGGACGGCGCGCCGTCCCGCTTGATCCGCGTTTATTTTCACGCGCGCTACTTGCCTGAACGCCGCGGCGCGAGTAACGTGTCGCCACCTCCCAAGACTCCTCGTAAACAGGTTTATTTTTTATGGCAAGAGCTAACGAAATTAAACGCGGCATGGCGATCAGCCACAACGGCAAACTGCTGCTGGTGAAAGATATCGACGTGCAGAGCCCGAGCGCCCGCGGCGCCAGCACGCTGTACAAAATGCGCTTCTCCGACGTGCGCACCGGGCTGAAGGTGGAAGAGCGCTTTAAGGGCGACGACATCCTCGACACCATCTCGCTGTCGCGCCGCAAGGTGACCTTCTCCTATATCGACGGTGAAGAGTACGTGTTTATGGATGAGGAAGATTACACGCCGTATATCTTCAAAAAAGAGCAGATCGAAGACGAACTGCTGTTTATTCCGGAAGAGGGCCTGCCGGGCATGCAGGTACTGACGCTGGACGGCCAGGTGCTGGCGCTGGAGCTGCCGCAGACCGTGGATATGGAAATCGTCGAAACCGCACCGGGCATCAAGGGCGCATCGGCCAGCGCGCGCAACAAACCGGCGACCATGGCCACCGGCCTGGTGATCCACGTGCCGGAGTATCTGAGCAACGGCGACAAGATCAGAATTCATATTGCCGAGCGTCGCTACATGAGCCGCGCCGACTAAAAAACCCTGCGTCTTTCAAGCCGCAGCGTCGTTGGCTACGTCCGTTCACCCCGGTCACTTACTGATGTAAGCTCCCGGGGATTCGCGGACTTGCCGCCTTGCTGCGACTTGAAATCCTTTAGGTTTCCCCCCCGCGCTTTTACGGCAAAAGTTCCGGGAAGAAACGCCGTTTAAGCGCCAGCTCCACGCCGCGGATCTCCGCCAGCCCTTTCAGACGACCGATCGCCGAATAGCCGGGGTTGGTTTTCTTGCGTAAATCATCCAGCATCTGATGACCGTGATCCGGACGCATCGGGATCGGCCGGCGGTCGCCGGCGCGCAGTCGCCGCTGCTCTTCGTTCAGAATCGCCTCAATCACCGCCACCATATCGACATCGCCCTGCAGGTGCGCTCCCTCATGGAAGGTTTTCGGGTTCTCTTCGCGGCAAGTGGCGCGCAGGTGGGTGAAGTGAATGCGATCACCGAAGGTTTCGATCATCTTGACCAGATCGTTATCGGCGCGCACGCCGTAGGAGCCGGTGCACATGGTAAAACCGTTATAAATGCTGTCGACGCATTCCTTCAGCCACTGCATATCCTCGATGGTGGAAACGATGCGCGGCAGGCCGAGGATCGGCCGCGGCGGATCGTCCGGATGCACCGCCAGGCGGATCCCGCCTCTTCCGCACCGGCACGATCGCCCGCAGAAAGATAGCCATATTCTGCCGCAGCTGCGCTTTATCAATCCCCTCATACTCCGCCAGACGCGCGCGGAACTGCTCAAGGGTGTAGCCCTCCTCCGCCCCCGGCAAACCGGCGATAATATTGCCGGTCAGTTTGGCGATCTCCGCCTCGCTCATCGCGGCGAAATACGCCTGCGCCTGCGCCTGTTCATCGGCGCTGTAATCCTGCTCCGCACCGGCGCGCTGCAGAATATGCAGATCGAAGGCGGCGAAGGCGATCTGATCAAAACGCAGCGCTTTGGATCCGTCCGGCAGCTGATACGCCAGATCGGTGCGCGTCCAGTCGAGGATCGGCATAAAGTTGTAGCACACGGTATCAATGCCGCAGGCCGCCAGATTACGCAGCGACTGCTGGTAGTTGGCGATGTAGCGCGCGGCGTCACCGCGCTGGGTTTTAATATCCTCATGCACCGGGATACTTTCCACCACCGACCAGACCAGCCCCTTCTCCGCCAGCAGCGCCTGGCGCGCCTTGATCTCGTCAACCGCCACACCTCGCCGTTGGCGATATGATGCAGCGCCGTCACCACGCCGCTGGCGCCGCCTGACGCACATCATCCAGAGAAACCGGGTCATTCGGCCCGTACCAACGCCACGTCTGTTCCATACCGTATCCTTATTATTGCGCCTGCCGATCGCCTGTGGTGAGGCAGATCGCATATTTCAGAGAATGTTGTTATACCAACTTGCGATAGATGTCATTCATCTTTAACTTACTCTTTCGCCGCCGCTGTCAAAATGCAAACTTCGTTTGATTGATCCATCTCACGCTTCGCGCTTTATTTGCCATGACAGCGGCGTAATGACTAACGTCGCCGCGGCGGCTATGGCACTCTGAATGCGATGCCGTCCGCACGCGGCCTTACCGATAACGCACGGCCAACTGGTCTGATAGCTTTTCCGCCGCCGGCCAGCCATTTACTTTGCTACGGAGCTTTGCATGAACACGATCGCCAACCAGCCGCTTCCCGCCGATGTCCAACAGCCGAGCTACGACCGCAGCGCCCTGCGCAGCCGCATCGTCCATATCGGCTTCGGCGCGTTTCACCGCGCCCATCAGGCATTACTGACCGACGGGTGCTTAACCGTCAGGGCGCGACTGGGGGCTGTGTGAAATCAGCCAGTTCAGCGGCGACAAGCTGTTTGCAAACGCTGCGCCGGCAGGACCACCTCTATACGGTGTTGGAAAAAGGCGCCGCCGGTAATCAGGCGATCGTTATTGGCGCGGTGCATGACAGCGTCCACCGCAAACTGGAAGGCGTAGGAGGCGGTGCTGGAAAAGGCTGGCGAACCGCAGGTGGCGATCGTCTCCATGACATTACGAAAAAGGCTACTGTATTGAACCCGGCAGCGACGCCTGGACCTGCAGCATCAGGCCATCCGCGCCCGATCTGGCCAACCCCGACCAGCCGAGCAGCGTGCCCGGCCTGCTGGTGAAGCCCTGCGCCTGCGTCGCCAGCGCGGGCTGCCGCCGTTTACGGTATTGTCCTGCGATAATATTCCGGAAAACGGCCGCGTGGTGCGCCATGCGGTGATCGATCTGGCGCAGGCGCGCGACGCCGATCTGGCCGCCTGGATCGCAGCGCAGGTCACCTTTCCCAGCACATTGGTCGACCGCATCGTGCCGGCGGCACACCGGAAACGCTGGATGAAATCGCCGCGGCGCTGGCGGCGTCCGAGGACGAGTGCGCCATCGCCTGCGAGCCGTTTATTCAGTGGGTGGTGGAAGACAACTTCGTTGCCGTCGACCCGCGTGGGAGATCGCCGGCGCACAGCTGGTGGACGACGTACTGCCGTTCGAACAGATGAAGCTGCGCATGCTGAACGGCAGCCACTCATTTCTGGCCTACCTCGGCTATCTTGCCGGCTATCAGCACATCAACGACTGCATGACGGACGTCAACTACCGTCAGGCCGCCGCCGGCTGATGCTGGCGGAACAGGCGCCGACGCTCAGCGTCAGCGGCATCGATCTCGCCGCCTATGCCGACCAGCTGATCGAGCGTTACAGCAACCCGGCGCTGCAGCACCGCACCTGGCAGATCGCCATGGACGGCTCGCAAAAGCTGCCGCAGCGCATGCTGGACTCCGTGCGCTGGCACCTGGCGCACGGCGGCGAGTATAGCGGTCTGGCGCTGGGCGTCGCGGCTGGATGCGTTACGTCGGCGGCATCGACGACGCCGGGCAGCCGATAGATATTCGCGACCCGATGCTGAGCACTCTGCAGCAGGTGGTCGCCAGCACGCCGGATGACAAGCAGCGGGTGCGTCAGCTGCTGGCGATCAACGCCATTTTTGGCGAGGCGCTGCCGCAGGATCCGGCGTTTGTCGCGGCGGTGACGCAGGCCTATCTGTCGCTGCGCGATCGCGGCGCGCGTCAGACGGTGCAGGAGTGGGTCAGTAACTAATAAGCAGAACGATCGGCCATGCCGGGCAACCGCGCCCGGTATGGCCGGCGGTTAACGATAATCTATCGTCATTATGGCAAGTTGCTGTTGCTGGTCCACCCAGCGAATCTCCGTCGTACCCAAATGCTGCGGCAGTTCTTTGCGCGTCGTCTCGAAGTTCGGCAAGGTGTATTGCTGGCTTTTGATAGTGACGCCCATTGCGATAACATTCCGTCTGCGCCGTCGTTGCCGTAATATTCAGCTCGCAAGGCTCTCCACCACTGCGCCAATAAAGCGGACGGTGCCGCCGAGCGCGCCGGCATGGCCGGCCATCATCCATAAACACAATGCGCCTACGACAGTGATAAACCTATGGGTATTCATGGCCACCTCATATTTTTATTAAGCCAATTTAAACATAGGGGATATACCTAGGAGTAATCTCAAGAACAGATGCCACATTGTTGAGTGCTTGCTCAATTAACAGAGAAAAACAAGCTAATAACAACAAAGACCGCACTGAACATAGTGATTTTCCTTAGGAAATTTCTTGTATCGCAAGATGGATTTTGAAACCAGAAAGGCGCATTTTTATCTGCAAGATTTGTGATTCAGCACACGTGTCCGGGAGAGTCAGTGATAATCCCATCAATAATGCTCAATAATTGAACTGTTAAATAAATTAACATCAGGAATATATTTATGACGAAAACCAACCTGATCACCGGCTTCCTCGGCAGCGGCAAAACCACCACCATCCGTCACCTGTTGGCGAACAAGCCGGAAAATGAGCGCTGGGCGGTGTTGGTCAACGAGTTTGGTGAAATAGGCATTGATGGCGCGTTGCTGGCCGACTCCGGCGCCGTACTGAAAGAGATCCCGGCGGCTGCATGTGCTGCGTCAACGGGCTGCCGATGCAGGTCGGGCTGAATATGCTGCTGCAGCAGGCCAAACCCGACCGGCTGCTGATTGAACCCACCGCCTTGGCCATCCGAAGCAGATCCTGTCGCTGCTGACGCAGGACACCTACGGCGGTTGGATCGATCTGCGCGCCACCGTCTGCCTGCTGGATGCCCGCCAGCTGCGGGAAGCACGCTATCGCGACAATGAAAACTTCCGCGATCAGCTGGCGGCCGCCGACCTGATTATGGCGAACAAAAGCGACGTCTGGCAGGCGGCCGACCGCGACGCGCTGCAAAGCTGGCAGGAAAAACGCCGCCGCCGGTCGGCCGGTCTACCAGATTGAACGCGGACAGATGGACGTCGCGCTGCTCGACCTGCCGCGCACCAACCACGCGGAACTGCCCGACGGACAGCATCATCATGCGCACGCCGCGCCCCAGGGGCTGGCCGCACTGCGCCTGCCGTCCAACTCGCGCTGGCGTCGGGCGCTGAACCAGGGGCAAGGCTACACCGCCTGCGGCTGGATTTTTGACGGCGATACCGAGTTTGACACCATCGGCATGATGGAGTGGATCCGCCTGGCGCCGGTCGACCGCGCCAAAGGCGTGGTGCGCATTGCCGAAGGAACGCTGGTGATCAACCGCCAGGGGCAGGATCTCAGTATTGAAACCCGTCCTGCGCCGCCGCTGGACAGCCGCATTGAATTGATCCACAGCGCGGACGCCGACTGGAATGCGTTGCAATCGGCTTTGTTTAAGATTCGTTTAGGCTGACGGCTTTACCGTTATCATCGTTTTTTGACTATCGACACAGGTTATTTCATGACGCGCCGTAATCTTCCCCGTATTCTGCTCCTTAATATCCTGGGCATCGCCTTATTCTTGTCCTGGTATTTACCCGCCAACCACGGGCTGTGGTTTAAAGTGGATTCGGCCATTTTCTTCTTCTTTAATCAGCATCTGGCCAGCGATCCCGCCTTTTTACACCTGGTGGCGATTACCAATAACCGCGCCTTTGACGCCATTTCGCTGATCGCCATGGGGCTGCTGTACCTCTATTTTTATCTGAAACAGGATGCCTATGGCCGCCGTCGCCTGCTGGTGACCGGCGTGGTGATGCTGCTGACCGCGGTGGTGCTGAACCAGCTGGGGCACCTGCTGCCGGTGAAACACCCCAGCCCGACGCTGACCTTTGATAATATCAACCGCGTCAGCGAGCTGACCGGCATTCCGACCAAAGACGCCTCCAGCGACAGCTTCCCCGGCGACCACGGCATGATGCTGATTATTTTCGCCTGCTTTATGCTGCGTTACTTTAACGTCCGCGCCTTTCTTATCGCGCTGGCGATCGTCGTGGTGTTTTCACTGCCGCGGGTGATGATCGGCGCCCACTGGTTCACCGATATCGCGGTCGGTTCATTGTCCGTGGTGCTGGTCGGCGCCAGCTGGTGGCTGATGACCCCGGCCAGCGATGCCCTGATTGACGGGTTAAATCGCCTGTTGCCCGGTAAACACCGCCCGGGCCGGCCATAAACCGAGGTTATCTTCCCCCGCAGCGCCTCCGCGGCGGGGGAAAACCACCGCCAAATCCTGCGCTCATTTTTTCCCGCCGCCCACCCAATTTTGCCCCGCCGTTGCTCGCCCGGATCGTCCGAACAGGTTTCGTTTTTTTTATCTGAAGTTTTACATTATGTTACATCGCTAATTCTGATAAAAAAGTCAGAGAAAAAGGCTCGCAATCCCCCATATCTTCCGGTAATCTCTTTAACGTTTGTGCCTGTTTTATCTCTTTTCGCTATTAAAACCGGGAAAAGTGTGCGTTAGAGCACATTTTTTTGCCGTTTGACGATGGGGGATAACGCAGGATGCAATCCGGCCTCGTTCAGTTTGGCATTTTTCAGGTGACGACATTCGTCGTTAAGGACTTCAAGGGAATTCGAGAACAATGGTCAAATCTCAACCTTTTCTGAGATACATGTTGCGGTTGGTACCCGCAATGGCGGCAGCAGTCCTGCTTTCCGCCTGTAGTTCGACTCACACGGCCAATTCGAACAACGCACAAACTGAGATGCATGCAGTTAATGACAAAGGCGGTCTTTTACTGCAAGCCTCTCAGGATGAATTCGAGGCCATGGTGCGTAATGTTGACATCAAGTCAAAAATTCTGGACCAGTACGCCGACTGGAAAGGCGTCCGCTACCGTCTGGGCGGTGAAAGCAAACGCGGCATCGACTGTTCCGCCTTTGTGCAACGCACCTTCCGCGAACAGTTCGGTATGGATCTGCCCCGCTCGACCTATCAGCAGGAAGATATGGGCAAAAAAGTGCAGCGCAGCAAACTGCGCCCGGGCGATCTGGTGCTGTTCCGCTCCGGTTCCACCGGCCGTCACGTCGGCATCTATCTGGGGAACGATCAGTTTGTTCATGCGTCCACCAGCAATGGCGTGATGATTTCCAAGCTGACCAATGTGTACTGGAACAAGCGCTATCACGAAGCGCGACGGGTGTTGACCAACAACAGCTGACCTGAAAGAAGTCCTGAATACCAAACGAACGCCGCAACGCCGCCCCTCCGGGCGGCGTTTTTATTTCGGCCGCCGCGGTGAGATTTGCACTTTTGCCCGCCGGATTTTACAGTGGCGGCTGACTTCCCGTTCGCGACGTCAGCACCAGCCCGCCGCGACGGCCTACTTTACGGAGCCTATTTTGAGTACAGCTCGCGAAACATCCGCAAAACATCCCCGCAAAAACGACCCCGAAGGGCTGAAACAGCGTATTTTCGCCAGCGCGCTGGCGGAGTTCTCCGAAGCGGGCCTGAAGGGCGCGCGCCTGGAGCGCATTGCCGAACAGGCGGACACCACCAAACGCATGGTGGTTTACCACTTCAAGAATAAAGAGTCGCTGTATATCGCCGTGCTGGAATACGCCTACGCGCATATCCGCCAGGACGAAATGGCGCTCAACCTGGCGACGCTGCCGCCGCAGGCCGCCATGCAGCGTCTGATTGAGGCCAACTTCGACTATCACGTCGCCCACCCGGCGTTTATCCGCCTGGTCAGCCTGGAGAACATGCAGCGCGGCCAGTATGCCCGCCAGTCGGAAAAGCTGAAATTACTCAACGCCAGCGCGCTGCAAACGCTGGAAGATATTTTACAGCGGGTAAACAGCAGGAATTATTCTCCCCCGACATGAATGCGCGCGATGTGCACCGTATTATCAGCGCGCTGTGTTTCCACCACGCCGCCAACCAATATACCTTCGATACCTTATTTGAAGGCAGCCGCACGGCGGAAGAGAAATTGGCCTACTACCGGCAGATGACGGTGGATGTGGTGATGCGTTATTTACAGTGCAAATAAATAAACCGCACGTCGTCCCGCTTCCTTGATGCTCAAATCTGCGCGAATAAGATATAGTAAAAGCAGAACAAACTATTACGCCGTGCTCAGGGGGCTGGCTCATGGGGTTAAAAAAGGCATTTACCCGCCATATATCACATCGTCGGCGCAGCCTGGTTAAAAGTTGTATTGTGGCCCTGGTCTTTTTTATCCTGTTCAGCTCGGCAACGTTGTTTTTGATCTATCATCAACGCGCGCAATTCCACCAGGATCTTGCGCAGCGCACCCAGCGCTTCGCCGTGAATTATTTAAACACGCTGACCGGCGTAATGCGCAATATACTGCCGCTGACGCGGGAAGGCTGCCAGGCGGCCCTGCCGGAGATTGGCTACCGCGCTGCGTTCACGCCGGACGTACGCACGTTTTTGCTGATTAAAAACGGCGTCGCCTACTGTTCGTCCGCCACCGGTGATATGCAGAGCGAACTGAAAGCCATTGCTCCGGAAATTAACGGGCACCAGCCGCTGGATATGAAACTGCAGGCGGGCACGCCGATGATCCCCGACCGGCCGGCCGTGATGGTCTGGTTGCGCAAGCCCGGCGACAGCGCCGACGGCGTCCTGGCCACGCTGGATATTCATCTGCTGCCCTATCTGCTCAGTACGCCCGGCGCGAAAAACTCCGGCGTGGCCGTGATTATGGGCACCCAGGCCCTCACCACCTTCTCTGCCGATCTGGTCCCGCTGGACCGTCTGCCGGCCTATCAGTCCGACCGGCTGTCCATTCCCGGCTATCCGCTGGCGCTGCTGTTCTATAATCAGAAACTGACCAGCAATGACATCCGCCTGACGCTGCTGGCCGCTCTGGTGCTGTCTCTGCTGATCGGCGTGCTGTGCTATTACGCCATGCTGCTGCGCCAAAGCCCCGAACGCGCGCTGCTGCGCGGCATGAAGCGCAATGAGTTCTTTGTCGAATATCAGCCGGTGTTCCATACCGCCAGCAACGCCATTTCCGGTCTGGAAGTGTTGCTGCGCTGGCAGCACCCGACCGAGGGGCGCATCCCGCCGGACCTGTTTATCCCCTATGCGGAGAGCGAAAACCTGATCGTGCCGCTGACCCGCCACCTGTTCAAACTGATCGCCGGCGATGCCGTCAAGCTGACCGAAGCACTGCCGCCGGGCGCCAAGCTGGGGGTGAATATCGCGCCGTCCCACCTGCGTGACCCCGGCTTCCATCAGGACGTGCTGGAGCTGTTAACGCAGCTGCCGCAGCACGACTTTACGCTGGTGTTTGAAATCACCGAACGCGATATCGTGGAGGAAGACTGCGCGCAGCAGGAGTTTGACTGGCTGCACCGGCAAGGGATCGAGATTGCTATTGATGATTTCGGCACCGGCCACAGCGCGCTGATCTATCTGCAGCGCTTCACCATGGACTACCTGAAAATCGACCGCGGGTTCGTCAATACCATCGGCCGGGATACCGTCACCGCGCCGGTGCTGGACGCGGTGTTGACGCTGGCGGACAAGCTGCAGATGCGCACGGTGGCCGAAGGGGTGGAAACCGCTGAGCAGGTCGGCTTCCTGCAGCAGCGCGGCGTCAGTTTCATGCAGGGTTACTATTTTAGCAAACCGTTGAAAATCGATGATTTTGTCGCTTTTTGCCAGGCAAATTCGGTCTATAATTGCCTGACCGGTGAAACCACCGGTCCTTAGGTTGTTTACGCCCAGCGTCGCAGCCGCCGTGAGCGGGCGGGGATGCCGGGCATCCGATGGATACAGCAGGAGCCTGTCCATGCGCGTTTTTGCCGCTCTGGTGCTTGCCGCACTGAGTTTAGGGTTGCACGCCGAACAGCTTAATGAAAGCTATGCGTTCGCACTGCTCGGCGATCCCAAATACTCCAACGATTTCAGCCACTACGATTACGTCAATCCGGCGGCCCCCAAGGGCGGCGATATCCGGCTGGCGGCCATCGGCAGCTATGACAATTTCAACCCCTATGCCGGCCGCGGCGTGCCGGGCCAGCGCACCGGCGAGCTGTACGACCCGCTGTTCGCCACCTCGGATGACGAGCCGGCCAGCTACTACCCGCTGATTGCCGAGTCGGCGCGTTATCCGCAGGATATGCGCTGGATGGAGCTGAATATCAACGCCCTCGCCCGCTTCCAGGACGGCAGCCCGATCACCGCCGCCGACGTGGCGTTCAGCTTCGATAAATTTATGGCGGAAGGCGTACCGCAGTTCCGGGCGTATTATCAGGGCGTTACCGTCAAGGCCATCTCACGCCTGACGGTGCGCATCGAACAGCGCAGAGCGGATCGCGTACAGATGCTCAGCCTGCTGGGGCTGAAAGTGCTGCCGCAAAGCTTCTGGCAGAAGCATAAGCTCAGCGAACCGCTCAGCACGCCGCCGCTCGGCAGCGGGCCATATAAAATCAGCGATTATCGCATCGGCCACTCGATTACCTATCAGCGCGTGCGTGACTACTGGGCCGCCGGTCTGCCGGTCAACCGCGGCCGCTTCAATTTCGATACTATCCGCTACGATTACTACCCGAATGAACAGGCGGCGCTGGCGGCCTTCAAGGCCGGCGCCTATGATTTCCGCAGCGAAAGCTCAGCCAAAAGCTGGGCGAGCCAGTATCAGGGCGATAATTTCAGCCGCGGTTATATCGTCAAACGTGACGATAGCAGCCAGACGGCGCAAAACGCCCGCTGGCTGGCGTTTAATATCACGCGGCCGCCCTTCAACGATCCCCGGGTGCGGGAAGCCGTTACGCTGGCCTTCGATTTCGATGCGATGAATAAAACGCTCTACGCCGACGCCTACCAGCGTACCGACAGCTATTTCCAGAACACGCCTTACGCCGCCAAGGGCTACCCGAACGCCGAAGAGCTGGCGCTGCTGGCGCCGCTGAAAGGCCAGGTGCCGCCGGAGGTATTCACCCGCGTTTATCAGCCGCCGCGCTCGGACGGCAGCGGCAACAACCGGCAAAACCTGCTCAACGCCGCCCGGCTGCTGAAAGAGGCCGGCTGGGAGGTCAGAAACCAGCGCCTGGTTAACGCCAGCACCGGCCAGCCGCTGACCTTCGAGCTGCTGCTGCCGGACAACAGCGCCTTCCAGTACGTACAGCCGTTCCAGCACAGCCTGCAACAGCTGGGCATCACGCTGCAACCGCGTGAAGTCGATGCCGTTCGATACGCCCAGCGCCTGCGGCAGCGCGATTACGCGATGGCCGCCATCGTCTATCCGGCGATGGCCTACCCCAACGCCGATTTGTCATTCTACTGGGGATCCGGCAAACGTGACGCCGGCTATAACGCCGCCGGCGTCAGCGATCCGGCGGTCGATGCCCTGCTCGCGCAGATCGTCAAAAACCAGCATAACCCGCAGGCGCTGCTGCCGCTCGGCCGGGCGCTGGATCGGGTGCTGACCTGGAACCGCTATATGCTGCCGATGTGGTACTCCAGCCACGTTCGCTATGCCTTCTGGGACAAATTCTCCTCCCCGTCAGTCCGTCCGACCAACGCCGTCGGTCTGGACGACTGGTGGTTCGACGTGAATAAAGCCGCGCGACTGCCGGCGCAGCGCTGATCTGCGGCGTACGGAGAAGATTCAGGGAGGAGTCAGCAGGACGGGCGGAGGCGGCGTGGCGTCAGCCTGCCGCCGCCAAGATGCGGCAACGGCGCAGAAAGATCGGTGGGAAATCAGAAAGGGTATTGCGCGCTCATCGGTTCGGCGATCGCCGCGCCGACGTTTTTCAAACGGCATATGGTGGCGCTCTCGTCCCGGCTATGTACGAACAGGCAAGGCTCCCCTTCCCATTCGACCACCGCACAGTCGACCTGAATCTCCTGCAGGGTAAGTTTAAGCTGTTGCATCACGCGCCAGGCTTCATTGCCATCGTGGCTGAGCAGCTTCAGGCCAATCAGGTTGTTATCTTCGTCGATACCGTTCAACGGCAGCGGCTCAACCTTAACGCCGGTGAACCCCGATAGCCAACGGTAACTTTGCGGCAAGCGATGCACTACCGAAAGTTGGATACTATCCACATGAAATCCCTAGTTTGAAAAGTTGAAACATTTTTTTTACATCACCGGGTAACTAAGTTATAGCCGTTCAATACTGACTCTGCTGCGAATTGCCCGCTTTCATCGGCATATTTTGTCACAAACTATTAACAGAACCCGGCGTTTGCTGATTTGTCGCTGTTTTTACCCTTGCTGGGCGTGCCTCTGGGCATATTTTTGCGACTCAGCTCGCATTTTTGCGTTATATGTAACCCTTTCCGCTCACAATCTCAACTCTTTTTTATTGCATTGCGATCACCTTTGATTCGCCATAATTTTACATCAATTAAACATTCCGCCGTCGCTACGCCGCGCCCTGCCGTTGTTAACATTATGATTAATAAAGCAACAACCTGATAAGTCGCCAGCCCCCCGCCAGCCTGCTACGGCTGATTTATCACGCCGACGTAGCGCCAGGCGAAAGGCTTTTTTTAACAAAATGCGGCGCCGTACCGATCGGCAGCGTCGGTTAGCATGCTTATATTTAGCAACAAATTAAACGTTGATTGGCGAGGGAGATCATGATGATGCGAAAAGACGGGAGGAACACGCTACTCCGCGGGAACCGACATGCCGGCTCCCGCGGATAACATCAACGGGAGGAGGCCGCCGCAGCGGCGCGCGGCCGGCTGGCGTAGAGATAAAGCAGCATGGCGATAATGCTGCACAGCGCCATTGACGACACCATCGGCCAGGCGCTCTGCCCCGGCAGCAGCGATAACAGCGCGCCCACCAGGGCGCCGATGCTGAAACGCAGCGTACCGGCCAGCGAAGAGGCGGTGCCCGCCATATGCGGGAAGTCGTCAAGAATCACCGCCATCGCATTGGAAGAGATCATCGCGATACAGCCCAGATAGACCGCCACGCCGATCACCAGCGCCCAGAAGCCGAGACCGGCGGCGCTGACTACCAGCAGCCAAAGCCCCATGGTCAGCTGTACGCTCAGCCCCAGCCGGAACATCTTCACCGCGCCGACGCGCCGCACATTACGGCTGTTCACCAACGTGGTCAGGAACAGGAACACGATATTCAGCGCGAAATAGTAGCCGAAATGCTGCGGCGACACGTGGTTCAGCTCGATATAGACAAACGGGCCGGCGCTGAGGAATGAAAACATGCCGGCAAAGGAGAAGGCGCTGGCCAGCATATAGCTCAGCACCCGCCGGTGACGAAACAGCGAGCCGAAATTCCCCAGCGTGGTGCGCAGATGGAACTTCTGCCGTCGCTCCTTCGGCAGGGTTTCCTTGATAAACAGCGCCACCAGCAGCGAGCCGATCAGCGCCGCAGCGCCCATGGTCCAGAAAATCGCGTGCCAGTTGAACCACAGCAGCAGCGCCCCGCCGATCATCGGCGCCAGCAGCGGCGCGATGGTCATCACCAGGATCACGAAGGACATCATGCGCGAGAATTCGTCCTTGGTGAACATATCGCGCATCAGGGCATTGATCACCACGCTGGCCGCCGCCGCCGACAGCCCGTGCAAAAAGCGCAGGTTAATCAGCTGCTCTACCGACTGCGCCATAGCGCAGGCGCAGCCGGCCAGGGCAAAAATCAGCGTTCCCCACAGGATCACCGGCTTACGCCCGATGCTGTCCGACATCGGTCCATAGAACAGCTGGCCGACGGCAAAGCCGAGCATATAGGCGCTGAGCGTCATCTGCACGCTGCCGGATGCAACGCCGAACTCCTGAGCGATCACCGGCATGCTGGGCAGATACATATCGATGGCCAGCGGCATCAGCATGGAAAGCAGGCCCAGAATAAAAATCAAACCGAGATGAGATGTCCGGTTATGTTGCACCTTCAACGACTCCTTAATCAGCCGCGCTTATCGATTAGTCTTGCTGCAAGTGTGGCGCGCCCACGCTGGCAATCTCTTCTTCCGTCAGCGGACGGTATTCGCCCGGCGCCAGATCCTCGTCCAGCGTAATCGCGCCGATCCGCTCGCGGTGCAGCTCCACCACCCGGTTGCCCACCGCGGCAAACATGCGCTTGACCTGGTGATAGCGCCCCTCGCTGATGGTCAGCCGCACCAGATGCTCTTCCAGCTGTTCCAGCCGCGCCGGACGCGTCAGATCTTTTTCATTGTGCAGCTGCACCCCTTCCGCGAAGCGCTGCGCGGTGTCCGCCGCCAGCGGCTGTTCCAGCGTCACCAGATAGGTTTTCTCGCAGTGGTGGCGCGGCGAGGTGATGCGGTGCGACCACTGGCCGTCATCGGTCATCAGCACCAGCCCGGTGGTATCAATATCCAGGCGTCCGGCGGCATGCAGCTTATAGGCGACCGGCTCGTCGAGGAAATACAGCACCGTCGGATGGTCCGGATCGTCGGTGGAGCACACATAGCCCTGCGGCTTGTTCAGCATGAAGTAGCGCGGCCCGTTGATTTGTTCCAGCACGTTGCCGTCAAACGTGACTTCCATCTCCGGGGTCAGCTTCAGCGCCCCGCTTTTTACCGTTTCGCCGTCAACCATGACGCGCTTCGCGCGGAGTTCACGCGCCACCAGCGCACGGCTGATACCTAACTGCTGAGATAAAAACTTGTCCAGTCGCATTGAGTCTGCTTTGCCTGTCGTTGTCAGATCGCTTCGATCGTATTGCTAAAAAATATGACGTCCCGCCCTTGCACCAGGTGCAATAGCCGGTTCGAAGAGGGTGAATCAGTAACATCGCGTGGGGAAACAGCGATTGCTGTCCGCTGATTATAGCCATGGAAAGGTTGCCGTAACAGGGCAATTTTGTTGCAGGTCGCAACCCATGTCGGCAAACGGTACTATAAGCGCAATTTTTTGCGGCAGAGACGTGACAACATGGCATTTACCCTACGCCCCTATCAGCTGGAAGCGGTCGACGCCACCATCAGCCACTTCCGCCGGCGCCCGGAACCGGCGCTGATTGTTCTGCCGACCGGAGCCGGCAAAAGCCTGGTGATCGCCGAACTGGCGAAACGGGCGCGCGGCCGGGTGCTGGTGCTGGCGCACGTGAAAGAGCTGGTGGCGCAGAACCACGCCAAATACTGCGCCTACGGGCTGGAGGGCGGATATTTTCGCCGCCGGGCTGCAGCAAAAGCAGAGCGACGGCAAGGTGGTATTCGGCAGCGTGCAGTCCGTCGCGCGCAACCTGCCGCTGTTTGACAGCGCGTTTTCACTGCTGATTATCGACGAATGCCACCGCATCAGCGACAACGACGACAGCCAGTACCAACAGATCATCTCGCATCTGCAGCAGCATAATCCGCAGCTGCGCCTGCTGGGGCTGACCGCGACGCCCTACCGGCTGGGCAAGGGCTGGATTTACCAGTACCACTACCACGGCTTTACCCGCGGCGACGGCAGCAGCCTGTTCCGCGACTGTATTTACGAGCTGCCGCTGCGTTACATGATCAAGAACGGCTATCTGGTGCCGCCGGAGCGGCTCGATATGCGATTGTGCAGTATGACTTCAGCCGGCTGCAGGCGGGCAGCAGCGGACTGTTCAGCGAGGCGGACCTGAACCGCGAGCTGAAGCGTCAGGCTCGCATTACGCCGCATATTATCAGCCAGATCGTGGAATATGCCGAAACGCGCAAGGGGTGATGATTTTCGCCTCCACCGTCGAGCACGCGCGTGAAATCCACGGCCTGCTGCCGCCGGCGAAGCGGCGCTGGTCAGCGCGGAAACGCCGCCGGCGGAGCGCGGACGCGCTGATCGAGGCGTTCAAACAGCAGCAGTTGCGCTATCTGGTCAACGTGGCGGTGCTGACCACCGGCTTTGACGCGCCGCACGTGGATTTGATCGCCATTTTGCGCCCGACCGAGTCCGTCAGCCTGTATCAGCAAATCGTCGGCCGCGGCCTGCGGCTGGCGCCGGGCAAGGAAGATTGCCTGATCCTCGATTACGCCGGCAACCCGCACGATCTGTTTACCCCGGAGGTCGGCGTACGTAAGCCGCACGGCGACAGCCAGCCGGTGCAGGTCTTTTGTCCCGGCTGCGGCTTCGCCAACCTGTTCTGGGGTAAATGCACCGCCGACGGCGAGATTATCGAGCACTATGGCCGCCGCTGTCAGGGCTGGCTGGAGGATGACGACGGTCAGCGCGAACAGTGCGACTACCGCTTCCGCTTTAAAAGCTGCCGCACTGCGGCGCGGAAAATGATATCGCCGCCGCCGCTGCCATCAGTGCCAGGCGGTGCTGGTGGGATCCCGACGATATGCTCAAGGCGGCGCTCAAGCTGAAAGACGCGCTGGTGCTGCGCTGCGGCGGTATGGAACTGAGCAGCGGCCGCGACGACAAGGGCGAATGGCTGAAGGCCACCTACTACGATGAAGACGGCGCCAGCGTCAGCGAGCGTTTTCCGGCTGCAGACGCCGCGCAGCGCAAAGCCTTTGAGATGCTGTTTCTGCGGCCGCACCAGCGGGCGCCCGGCGTGCCCTTCCGCTGGCAGCAGGCGGCCGACGTGCTTAAGCAACAGGCATTGCTGCGCCACCCCGACTTTGTGGTGGCGCGCAAGCGCGGCCAGTTCTGGCAGATCCGCGAAAAAGTGTTTGATTATCAGGGCCGCTTCCGCCGCGCCGACGCCCTGTACTGATACGCATCCCGTCCGCCGCTGCGGCAGGTTTTCGTTGCCCTGGCGGCGGCTTTCCGTTAAAATGCCGCCCGCTTTACCTGGGTCCGCCCGGGTGGGGTCGAATTATCGAACCTGTTACTGGGTCGCCTGTAGCAGGGTAAATTTTCTTTTAAGAGAAAGAACAATGTTCACTATCAATGCAGAAGTACGTAAAGAGCAGGGTAAGGGTGCGAGCCGCCGCCTGCGCGCAGCCAGCAAATTCCCAGCTATCGTTTACGGTGGGCGAAGAAGCTGCAATCGCTATCGAACTGGACCATGATTCTGTAAAGAACATGGAAGCTAAGCCAGAATTCTACGATGAAGCTATCGTGCTGGTTATCGACGGCAAAGAAACTAAAGTGAAAGTTCAGGCAGTGCAACGTCACCCGTTCAAGCCTAAACTGGCTCACATCGACTTCGTTCGCGCTTAATCGCACAACGTTATCGAGCTTTAGTATTTCGGGACGCCGAAGTAAAAAACGCCGCAATCGCGGCGTTTTTTATTGCCTGTCGTCCGGCGCTTATTTACCGCCGTTCAGACGACGCTGCAGCTGGTCGCGCAGGTTCGGCGGCGTGCCGCGAATGGTCAGCGTATCGGTCGCCGCATCCCAGAAGATGCGCTCGCCCATCAGCATGGCGTCAAAGTTGATGCTGATGCCGCCGCCGCTGCGGCGAACTTGGTCAGCTGACGCAGCGTGCCGCGATCGGCCGGGAAGCTCTCTTCCAGCTCGTAGCCCTGCTCGCTGGAGAACTGCAGGAAATCTTTTTCCCCCACCGGCGCGATTTCCGCCGACAGCGCCTGCAGCTCAATCTCTTCGCCCGCCTGCAGCTGCTCGTTACAGTAACTGTAAACCTGCTGACGCACGTTCTGACGTTCGTTTTTATCCAGCTGCCCTTCAGCGCAGTAGTCGTCCACCGCCTGCAGCAGGCCGCGGTTTTGCGCCTTGGTGTCCAGCCCTTCGGACGCCGCCAGGAAATCCATAAAGAAATCGGAGACCTTACGGCCCACCCGCCCTTTCAGGAAGGTCAGGTAGCGCGTGGATTCCGGATTGGTTTCCCATTCGGTCAGATCGACGCGCGCCACGATATCGGCATGGTTAATGTCCAGATAGTGCGTGGTGCTGATATCCAGCTCTTCATTCACCCGCATGCTGTTGCAGCTGTTCAGCACCGCAATCAGCAGATACTCCACCGCCAGATAGCGGTACTGGCCAAACAGCACCACGCTGCTTTCCGCAAACGGGTATTTTGCCAGCTCATCACGCAGCCGACCGGTCGCCGCACGGCTGAAGGCGAGAAAATCTTCGTCGCCCTTGCGGCAGGTGCGCAGCGCCTGCGCCAGTTCGCTCTCTTCATTGAACAGGCCGTACGCTTTGCTCTTGGCGCTGTACACGCGGTGCAGCTCCGCCATCATCTCTTCCACCGCCGCGTTGGCCGGCAGCAGGGAATCGCGCAGCACCACATCCAGCGTTTGTTCGTCGCGCTTTACCAACTGGTGCAGAGCGATCTGGTCAATATCCAGACTCATGATAAATCCTCCTGTTCTTTGAGCGCGTATTCAAACACTGAAGGCCCGGAGCTGCAACTCGAAAGATGGCGTCCGGCAACGCATTGCCGCCGCGTCAGGCAGAAAGATAAACTGAATTGATAAAAGAGCGGAAAATCACGGCTCTATACGGTAAGATATGTGACTT
This sequence comes from Serratia rubidaea, assembly GCA_901472405.1. GTDB lineage: Bacteria > Pseudomonadota > Gammaproteobacteria > Enterobacterales > Enterobacteriaceae > Serratia_B > Serratia_B rubidaea. The sequence continues at coordinate 3,288,474 of LR590463.1, forward strand.
TGTCAGGTTTTGAGCTCAATTTTTATGCCACAATCATCGCGTTATAGTGACGAACACGTTGAACAACTGCTCTCCGAGCTGGTCAACGTTCTGGAAAAACACCATACTCCCACCGATCTGTCCCTGATGGTGTTGGGGAACATGGTAACCAATTTGATTAACACCAGCGTCTCTCCCGCACAGCGGCAAACGCTGGCAAAATCGTTTGCTGAAGCCCTGCAGGCTTCAATTCATGAAGATAAAGCGCATTAATACTTAATTTATGGTGACAAACCGTCAGCGTTATCGTGAAAAAGTCTCCCAGATGATCAGCTGGGGGCACTGGTTCGCCTTGTTCAATATTCTGCTCAGCCTGGGGTTGGGCAGCCGCTACCTGTTTGTCACCGACTGGCCGGCGTCGCTGCTCGGGCGCGTCTATGCCATAGTCAGCGTACTGGGACACTTCAGCTTTATCGTGTTCGCCATCTATTTGCTGATCGTTTTCCCGCTCACCTTCGTGGTGATGTCGCAGCGGCTGCTACGCTTTATCTCCGCCGCGCTGGCGACCGCCGGGCTGACGCTGCTGCTGGTGGACAGCGAGGTATTCACCCGCTTCCACCTGCACCTCAACCCGGTGGTGTGGGAGCTGGTGGTCAACCCGGATCAGAGCGAGCTGGCGCGCGACTGGCAGCTGATGTTTATCTGCGTGCCGGTCATTTTCCTGATCGAGATGCTGTTCGGCACCTGGAGCTGGCAGAAGCTGCGCAGCCTGAACCGACGCAGCTTCGGCAAGCCGCTGGCGGCGCTGTTTATCGTCTCCTTCTTTGCCTCACACCTGATTTATATCTGGGCGGACGCCAATTTCTATCGCCCGATCACCATGCAGCGCGCCAACCTGCCGCTGTCGTACCCGATGACCGCGCGCAAGTTCCTGGAAAAACACGGCCTGCTCGACCCGCAGGAGTATGAGCGGCGCCTGGTGCAGCAGGGTAACCCGGAAGCGGCGGCCGTCGAGTATCCACTCAACGATCTGAGCTACCGCGATAACGGCAGCGGCTACAACCTGCTGATGATTGTGGTGAACGGCATTCGCAACCAGGATGTGGCGCAGGATATGCCCGCCCTCACCCGCTTTGCGCAGGAAAACGTACGCTTCACCGATCATTACAGTTCGGGCAACCACGCCGACACCGGGCTGATGGGGCTGTTCTACGGCATCTCGCCAAACCTATCTGGACGGTATTCTGGCCTCGCGCAAACCTTCGGCGCTGATTAACGCGCTCGGCGCGCAGGGCTATCAGTTCGGCCTGTTCTCCTCCGACGGCTTCCAGGCGCCGCTGTATCGCCAGGCGCTGCTGACCGACTTTTCGCTGCCGGCCCCGCAGGCGCAAAGCGACGCCGCCACCACGCAACAGTGGCAGCATTGGCTGAACGCCCAGGGCGGTAGTATGCCGTGGTTCTCATACCTCAACTTCCGCGGCGGCGATGCGCAGGACGCGACGCCTGACGACTTTATACAACGCTACCGCCGCGGCGCGCAGGACGTCGATACGCAAATCGCCCAGGTTCTGGAGACGCTGAAAGCACGCGGCATGCTGGAGAAAACCGTGGTGGTGATCACCGCCGAGCACGGCGTGGAATTCAACGACAGCGGCAAGGAGCGTTGGGGCGCCGGCACCAGCTTCGGCCCGCTGCAGCTGCAGGTGCCGTTGGTGGTCCACTGGCCGGGTACGCCGGCGCAGACCATCAATAAGATGACCAGCCACAACGACGTGATGCGCACCCTGATGCAGCGCCTGCTGCACGTAAAAACCGCCGCCAATGACTATTCTCAGGGCGAAGACCTGTTCACCGCTCAGCGCCGCCATAACTGGGTGGCGACCGGCGACAGCAAGCAGCTGGTGATCACTACGCCGGAACAGACCATCGTGCTGGAAAATAACGGCAGCTATCGTTCATACGACAAGAACGACCGCGAGATAAAAGATGAAAAACCGCAGCTGGCCCTGCTGCTGCAGGTTCTGACCGATGTAAAACGCTTTATCGCTAACTAAGTTGCTTAAAACTATAGCAATCGGGATTCAGATATCTTGCATTGCCATCGGGAAAAGGTAGACTGTTGGCATCGCGTCGGCATGTAGCGCAGCCTGGTAGCGCACCGTCATGGGGTGTCGGGGGTCGGAGGTTCGAATCCTCTCATGCCGACCAAACATTCCAGATAGATCAAGGGGTTAATCGAAAGGTTAGCCCCTTTACCTTATGTACAACACTGCACATGTGCAACAGTCAAATTCACACACTTTTCCAAGTCTCCCTGCTCTTCGAACCCACTCATGTCGGTTAACGGGAAACGTCGCAAGCTACGTTCCCTCTCTCACCTGTCGCTCTGCTTCAGCTTCGCCCTATTCGCTAAATGGCTACGCGACATACCAGGGCATAGAGAGGTTTGATCGATTACACCATGGGATGGCACTAACTTTAATTACAACCCGGCAATGCGGCTTTCAGAGAGTGGCTAATCATAGAGCCACCGGCCAGCCTTGGCAGATTCAATCAGCATATTGATAGTGAGGGGTTTTGATTGCGCCTTAGTAGCAGGAAAATAGGTACTGAAGTCCAAGGCGTCATGTTCAAGGTGAAATTCTGTGAAAATTTCATCCAAAAGCTCCATCGCTTCCTGCTCATCCATTCTCATGGTGTGATTCAACGCGCTATCGCCAGTAAGAACCGGCTTGTTAAACGTTAGCCAAGAGCGCCCATTATAGGGTTCCACCAGTTCAAAAATGCGCGCTTCAATTTTATCTACCATAACTTGTCGTCACCTCGTGCGATGCTGTTGTACTTAACCGTAGATTTGAATGAAATCTCTGTTATGTCTTTTGCAAGGATGACCCAGCCAAGAACAGGGACGGCACGACCGACAAATGTCCCCATTTTCCTTACCATACGCAGTCTTAGCGTTGAGGGAGGATAACCTCCGATTACCGATGGCATTTTCAATCCGAGAGGAAACATTCTATTGCCAAATACTTTTCTTGCCTGTCGGGATGCAAAAGAGGTATCAGGTATAGCCCTCCAAAATTCCCCCGTGTTGGTGAAATATTTCTCCCCGCATGGATAAAAGCTACGGCGGCAATATCCTCAATACCTAACTGAGTTGCCGTCTCTTCACAGAAGATCATAAAAAACAACTCACTAGCACTGAGATTATACCTTCCCGCATAGAAGTACGTTCCAGCTAACTCTTCAACCGTATCCATCTTTCTACATCCTTGTTTATAAATTCACCGTTATAGTAATGGCAATCTCTTTTTCAAGGCAATCAAAGAGATGCACCCAAAATCCCAAAAAGCGATAAAAATCACAGCGATAAGCCCTACAGAGCTATTCCGGGTCTCAATGAGAGAAAGGAGAGAGGATACGCCAAGTAACAAGCTAAGCGCACCTAAGAAATAGAACAGTTATCGAATGAAATGAAGGGATTACGCCATGGGATGGCACTAACTTTAATTACAACCCGGTAATGAGGCTTTCAGAGAGTGGCTAATCATAGAGCCACCGGCCAGCCTTGGCAGATTCAATCAGCATATCGACAGTTAACGCCGCCGGCTTATGGCGATCTGTTTGCATATGTTTGGGGAGGATAGCATTGGGTAAGAACCAAAGCCCCGAGTTTGGAAAGTATTTGCGAAACTCAAAACTGCTCATATCAACATGCAGTTGATCCGCGTACTCTTCCAGAAAACCATAAGCATCTTCAGGGAGTACGCTCTTTTTACCTGTACTCAGCGACGCATCATTCGTCATTTCCCAGAAGTGTTTTCTGAGTAACTCGTGGACTTCATTAACTTCATTCATTCCCTACCCCCCCTTTCCCAATGATAAGCTCATAACGGCGGGTGACATTACGGGTTACTATAGCTAAATCATAGGTTGTCAGAACTGCACCAATCCAGGAAGCCAGCGGCCAACATAGGCACCAATACTTGTGGTGTAAGCCCACTCGCCACGTCTTAATTTGGCCCATGTAATAGTTTTTTTGGCTTTCTTAAACCTTTGTTGAATTAGCGTACGTGAGGCGATAGATAATGGGCTGCTTCCTGATGTACCTTTACCAGAGGCCTTACCGATCTTCCCCTTCACGGGAATCACGGGCAGACTGACCAACATGGAGGCGATAGCCAATAAGTCAACCATCCCGCTGAACTGTTTCTGAAACTCATCGAGAATCAGCCACAGGAGAAGTTCATCTTTGTCGAGGCTCATTCCGTTGAAAAAATACTTACCATCCAACTCTTCAACCGTATCCATCCTTCCACATCCTTGTTTATAAATTCACCGTTATAGTAATGGCAATCTCTTGTTCAAGGCAATCTTAATCCTGCCATAAAACCTCCTATCTATTTGAATATGCTAATCATTATACGTTCTTTATAAATTATGGTGCATCGGAAGTTAGAGAATCGATCCCCCCATTCCCCAAGGAAATACAGATGATTAATCAACGAATTATTCTGACCGGCGGCCCGGGTTCAGGCAAAAGCACGCTGATTGACGCCCTGGCCCGACGCGGCTATGCATGCAGCACGGAGGCGGGCCGGGCCATTATTCAGCAGCAGGTCGCCACCGGCGGTAATGCCTTGCCCTGGGAAGACCGTCAGGCATTTGCCGAGCGGATGCTCAGCCGGGAGATACGCGCGTGGCAGCACGCCGGCAGCGCCGAGACGGCGTACTTTTTTGATCGCGGTATTCCCGACGTGGCGGGCTATCTGACGCTGTGCCAACTCCCCGTTCCTGCTCATCTGGAGCAGGCCATAGCGCACTTTCGCTATGCCGAGCGCGTATTTATTGCCCCGCCGTGGCGTGAAATTTATGCCCAGGACACAGAGCGCAGGCAGTCGTTCGCCGAGGCGGAGATGACATACCAGGTCATGCGTGCAACCTACCAACAATACGGTTACCGTCTGCTGGAACTGCCGCGCGCACCGTTAGAGGAAAGAGTAAGCTTTATGCTCGCCGCCCTGCGGCATGCGGGCTGATACTTCGCCCCACGCCGACGCTTCCGGCATTATTTTCCCGCCACGCACGGCTTTCTGCGGTTAGCGCTCAGATTTCCCCTTCTCCTCCGCCTGCCCGGGGTTTCTCTGCTATACCTTTTAAAGTGAACCCTAAAGCCGTATGCAAGGAGGTCTGATGCTACGTTCAATCCCGCTACTATTAGCGCTGCTGATGCTGGCGGCCTGCTCTTCCGGAGAAGGGCCACCGCCGGAAGATAACGGCGGACCGCCCGTATCCCACTGCAGCGACGCGCAATGCGCACCTTCCGTTGGCCCGCAAACTTACTGATGAAATAACAACGCGGCATTCACCACCGCGTTGTTAGTTACCTATTAATAATCAGATTACTACCAATAAGTAACATTTGAGCGAGATGCTATAGTCTTTCGATTATTCGTTTTGCCGTGACAATGCGTATCAATTGAGGGTTACCGCCAATGCAGCCTGCTAAGAAGTGGTCACAAGAACTGGAAGGGCTACGGGGGTTGGCTTCCCTGTGGGTCGTTCTGGGACATATTTGCATCCTGGTCGATTTTCACTTCCCCATCCTGTCTGACCCCGCCATGGGCGTTGACCTGTTTATCCTGCTGTCAGGCTATCTGATGGCGAAAAACTACATGGAGCGTAAAGAGAAAGAGCCCTGGACCGCCGCCAGCACCTTCAAAAAATTCTGGCTGCGCCGCTTCTTCCGTATCGCCCCGCTCTATTATGTGCTGCTGGTGTTCGCCATTGGCTTTGGCAGCTATTTCGGCGAAGCGCGCGACGCTATCGCCCAGTTCTATCCGGGCACCCAGACCAATACCAGCCGCTACAGCGACGGTTCGCTGATGAACCTCTTTACCCACGTCAGCTTCCTGTTTGGCTTCCTGCCCTACTATTCATTTAATACCGTGTTGCCGGACTGGAGCATCGGGCTGGAAATGCAGTTCTACTTCCTGTTCCCGTTTATTATGCTGGGCGTGATGCGCTTCGGCTTTGCAGCGGCCTGTATCGCGGTGGTATTACTCTGCGTCGGCGCCAGAACGCTGTGGCCTGATTACTTCGCCGCATTCCCGATGCCATCGATGATATTGATCAAGCTGAACCTGTTTATTGCCGGTATGCTGATCGCCAAGGGCGTACGTGATAAAAGCGTCGGCTATATTCTGTTGGCCCTGCTGGCCACGGTCGCCAGCCTGTATCAGCACGACAGTATGAACAAGCTCCGCTATGCCGCGCAGCTCGGTATGATTGTGATGATGGCGACCATCCTGTGGAGCCGTGCCGAGCACAGCGCCATTGCCAAACTGTTGCGCCTCCCGCGCTGGGTGCTCACCAACAAGTTCAGCGTATTTCTGGGCGACGTCTCATATTCGGTCTATCTGCTGCACTTGCTGATTGTGCTGCCGGTTATCGCGCATCTGCTCACAGGCAGCGCGTTTGCCGACCTGGCCGGCCCGGTAAGGTTTGCCGCCGCCGCCGCGATTATTCTGCCCGTTACCTACGGCATCAGCCTGTTGCTGTATCGCTTTGTCGAAAAGCCGGGCATCAAGCTGGGTAAAACCATTATTGAACGCGGCCAGAAAAACAAAGCCGTGGCGCTGCCGTAAGACGACGCCACCCGCCGGCCATGCCGGCGGACGTTCAACGAGGCGATAACGCAAAAAAGCCACCTCAATGAGGTGGCTTTTTTAATTGGTGCCGGCTACCGGAGTCGAACTGGTGACCTACTGATTACAAGTCAGTTGCTCTACCTACTGAGCTAAGCCGGCGAATTCTGGCGGAAACCTTCCGTCTCCGTGCTGCGCAATATAATACAGCGCGACGCCGGCAGGCAAGCGTAATCAACGGGCTAGCACACCGGTTGTTGAAAAAAGCCGCGCTTGCCGCCATAACCGCGCCAACGGCGGTTTTTCACCCGCTTCCGCTTCCCGCCGTGACGCGTCGCCTTAGAGCGCATAGCGCCGGCGTACCGCGCGGTCTTCCCGGCTCAGCGTCTCGCTGACAAAGTCGACAAACAGCTGCAGCGCGGCGCTACGCTGTCGTCCCGGCGGCAGCTGTAACTGCAGCGTACGCTGGCTGAGCTGGGTCAACGCCAAACGATTTGATGGTGATGGGCTGCTGCAACAGCGGCAATACGGTGAACTGGCTGCAGATCGCCACCGAACGCGGTGAAACCTGCAGGAAGTTGAACAACGCAGCGAAGTTATCGCAGGTCAGCACCGGCTCAATAAAGGTGCCGCTCATCTGGCAGCAGATATCAAACAGCTGTCGCACCGTGGTGCCCGGCTCCGGCAAGCACACCGGATAGTGGCACAGGTCGGCCAGCGCCACCTGCTGATTCGCCAGCGGATGATCGCCGTGCATCAGCAGCAGCACTGGCGCCGCCCATGAGGCGACCACATCCACCCCCTGTTCGGGGTGCAGGCTGAACTGCAGCGCCAGATCGCATTCGCCGTTGCGCACCAGCCGCGCCAGGCTTTTACTGTCCGCCACCGTCAGCACAAAGGTCACCGCCGGATTCTGCGCGCGGAAGCGGGCCATCAGCTGCGGCAGCAGCGAAAAGGCCAGGCCGTTGGAGCACGCCACGCGCAGCGCCGTGCGCCGCACCGCTTTCAGCCCCTTAATTTCCGCCACCGCCTGCTCAATATTGAGCAGGCTCTTGCGCAGATGATTTTCAAAAATCTGCCCGGCTTCGGTAAGCACCATCCCGCGTGCATGGCGCTCAAACAGCGGCGCTCCCACCTGCGCCTCCAGCCGCTGGATCTTGCGGCTGATGGCCGAAACCGCCACAAACAGCTGCTCACTGGCGGCGCTCAGCGAACCGCAGCTGGCCACCGCCAGAAAAAAGCGCATTTCACTACTGATCATTACGGGGCCTCCTGGCGGCGCATGCTTCGCAACGGGGCAAATAAGCTTTGTTATAACAGCAAAGCTTGTTTGTTAAATAGACAATTGTGGCAAACCTCGATTTTAGCTTAGATACCCAGACAACAACTAAAAGCAGCACAACATCAACAACAAACACAACGGGATACCATCATGACGGGTGAAGACGCGGTACAACAGGCAAACGCCTATTTTGACAGCGGGGCTTTTCGGCAGGTGCTGGCGCGCCGTATTGTTCTGCAGACGGAGAGCCAGCGGCCGGATCGCGATGCGCTGCTGATGCAGTATCTGCAGCAGGAAATCATGCCGCCGCTGCGCGCGCTCGGCTTTGAGCTCCATCTGTACGACAATCCAGAAGCGGCCAACCGGCCGTTTCTGATCGCCGTACGCATCGAAGATCCCGCGCTGCCGACCCTGCTGACCTACGGCCACGGCGACGTTGTCTTCGGCGACGATGACAACTGGCGCAGCGACCTCTCTCCCTGGCAGCTGCATGAGGAAGGCGACCGCTGGTACGGACGCGGCAGCGCCGATAACAAGGGACAACACAGCATCAATCTCGCCGCGCTGGAACAGGTGTTTCAGGCGCGCGGCGGCAAGCTGGGCTTTAACTGCAAACTGATCTTTGAAATGGGGGAAGAGATCGGCTCCCCCGGACTGGCGGAGATCTGTCGCCGCCAGCGCGAACTGCTGCAGGCCGATCTGTTTATCGCCTCCGACGGCCCGCGGCTGAACGCCACTCAGCCGACGCTGTTTCTTGGTTCGCGCGGCAGCGTCAATTTCCGCCTGAGCATTCACGCGCGGGACAACGCCTACCACTCCGGCAACTGGGGCGGCCTGCTCACCAACCCCGGCACCCAGCTCGCCAACGCCCTCGCCGCGCTGGTCAATCAGCACGGCCAGCTGCAGGTCGCCGCCTTACAGCCGCCGGCGCTGGATGAGGCGATGCGCGCTATTTTGCGCGAGCTGACCGTCGGCGGCCAACCCGACGATCCGCAGATTGACGAACACTGGGGCGAAGCCGGGTTAACCCCCAGCGAGCGTCTCTACGGCTGGAATACGCTGGAAGTGCTGGCCTACCAGACCGGCAATCCGCAGCGGCCGATGAATGCCATCCCCGCCAGCGCCACGGCGGTCTGCCAGCTGCGCTTTGTGGTCGGCACCGACTGGCAGCGGCTGGTTGAACACCTGCAGGCCCACCTGCAGGCGCACGGCTTTGACCATGTCGAGGTCGAGTGGCTGCACGGTACCCCCGCGACCCGCCTCAATCCTCAGGATCCGCTGGTGCACTGGGCGCTCGATATTATGCAGCGCACCAGCGGTAAAAAACCGGCGCTGCTGCCTAACCTGGGCGGCTCGCTGCCGAACGACGTGTTCGCCGATATTCTCGGGCTGCCCACGCTGTGGGTGCCGCACTCCTACCCGGCCTGCGGCCAGCACGGCGTCAACGAACATCTGCTGCAGTCCGTCGCCCGGGAGGGCCTGCAGATCATGACGCGCCTGTTCTGGGATCTCGGCGACAACGGCGTCAACGTGCTGGCGCAGCGCCGGCGGGAGGCGACGCGATGAGCATCTCTGCCCAGACGCCGGCCGCCGGCAATAAACCGCATCTGTACAAAACGCTGTTCGCCACCTGCATCGGCAATGCGTTGGAATGGTTCGATATCGCCGTGTATGGTTTTTTCGCCAGCTATATCGCCCACGCCTTCTTCCCCACCGAGGACCCCGCCGTCTCGCTGCTGCTGACGTTCGGCAGCTTCGGCGTCTCCTTTCTGATCCGCCCGCTGGGCGCCGTGGTGCTGGGCGCCTACGCCGACCGCGTCGGACGTAAAAAAGCCCTGCTGGCGTCCATCAGCCTGATGATGCTCGGCGGCGTTATCATCACCTTTATGCCGTCCTACGCCACCATCGGGCTGACGGCTCCGCTGATGATCCTGCTCACCCGTCTGATCCAGGGCTTTTCCGCCGGCGGCGAATTCGGCAGCTCGACCGCGTTTCTGGTGGAACACTTCCCCGAACGCAAGGCGTTTATCGCCAGCTGGCAGTTCGCCACCCAAGGCGCCAGCACCCTGCTGGCTTCGGCGTTCGGCCTGGGAATGAGCTACTGGCTGAGCGAAGCGCAGATACAGGAATGGGGCTGGCGTATCCCCTTCGCCTTCGCCTGCTGATTGGCCCGGTGGGGCTGTATATTCGCCGTCACGTCCATGAGCCGGCCAGCTTCAAGCAGCATGTAAAAGCCAAAGCGCCGCTGAAAACACTGATGGGCAGCCAGAAGCATCTGCTGCTGCTGGCCATCGGGCTGATGGTGATCTCCACCGCCATCAACTATATGCTCAACTATGTGCCGACCTACGCCACCAAGAACCTGCATCTGCCCGGCTCGGTCGCCTTCAGCGCAACGCTGCTGGCCGGCGTGATCCTGACGGTGGTGACGCCGCTGGTGGGGCTATGGGCGGAAAAAGTCGGCCGGCTGCCGCTGATGTGGGGTTCGCTGCTGTTGCTGGTGGTCAGCATCTACCCGGCGTTCCGGCTGGTGGTTAATCACACCACGCCGCTGACGCTGATGCTGCTGGTTGGCTGGATGGCACTGTTGAAATCGGTGTACTTCTCTACCGTGCCGTCGCTGATGGCGGATCTGTTCCCGATGGAGACCCGCGCCAGCGGCATGGCGATCGGCTATAACGTGGCAGTGACGGTGTTCGGCGGCTTTGCGCCGCTGATTTGCACCCTGCTTATCAGCCTCACCGGCACCAGCCTGGCGCCAAGCTACTACCTGATGATGGTGGCGCTGCTGAGCGGCTGGGCGTTGCTGAGCAGCCAACAACAGCTGCGCGGCGTCGCACGCGCCTGACCGACGCGCCCGGTCAGCCCGGGGCGCGATTTTTAACCGTCATCCGGTAATTTTTCCTGCGCCAGCGCGATAAACGCCCGCGCGGCGGCGGTCTGATACGCCCCGCGGCGCTGCATCAGCACCGCCGTACGCTGCAGCAGCTGCGGCTCCAGCGCGATGGCGACCACCCCGGCCTGTTCTTTGGCCACCGCCGCCGGCAACAGCGTAGATAACGGCGTACGGCGGATGATTTCCAGCACGGCGCTTAATGAGTTGGCCTCCATCTGCACCCGGGGATAAATGCCCTGGCGGCTGCAGTAACGGTCAATCTGCTCGCGCGTGGCGAATTCCGCCGTCAATAAAATCAGCGCCTCGTTATTCAGCTGTTGCAGGCCAAGCGTCCGCTGCCCGGCCAGCGGATGGTGGCGGCCCACCACCAGCGCCAGCGTTTCCACCAGCAAACGCTGCGTAACGATCTCCGTCGAACGCACCTCTTCGAAGGCAATGCCAAGATCGAGCCGATCGTCGAGCAGCTGTTCCTCCATCTGCTCTTGCGACATCTCACGCAGCGACAGCGTGATCCGGGGATAGCGCTGATAAAACGCCTCCACCAGCGGGCCGACCAGATAGCTGGTAAAGGTGGGCGTAACGGCAATGCGTAATGCGCCGCGGCTCAGATCGCTGACGTCGTGGATCGCCCGCTGCCCGGCGGACAGATCCTGCAAGGCGCGCTGCGCATAGCGCAGATAGACCTGCCCGGCGTCGGTCAGCTGAATTTCCCGTCCGCTGCGGTCAAACAGCGGCGCGCCGAGCCGCTCTTCCAGCTGTTTAATCTGCTGCGACAGCGCCGGCTGTGAAACGTGCAGCGCCGACGCCGCGCGGGTGAAGCTGCGGTGCTCCGCAACCGCAATAAAATAGTTGATGTGCCGCAGAAGCATGCCGCCACCTATAAGTTTTAGTTATTCAGTTTATCCATATCCGATATTTTACCTTATACATACTCAGGCGTAACCTGCCAGGCATCCCATCACTACGCCGTTGCGGGAGCAGCCATGAAAGACATTATTGAAGGTTTCCTTAAATTTCAGCGCGATATCTTCCCCGGGCGGGCCGCGCTGTTCCAGGATCTGGCCACGCGGCAAAGCCCGCGCGCGCTGTTTATCTCCTGCTCCGACAGCCGTCTGGTGCCGGAGCTGGTGACCCAGCGCGAGCCGGGCGATCTGTTTGTAATACGCAACGCCGGCAATATCGTGCCGTCCTACGGCCCGGAGCCGGGCGGCGTATCGGCGTCGATTGAGTACGCCGTCACCGCCCTGCAGGTGGCCGACATCGTGATTTGCGGCCACTCCGACTGCGGTGCCATGACCGCCGTCGCCAACTGCAGCTGTATGGAGCACCTGCCGGCGGTCAGCGCCTGGCTGCGCTACGCCGATTCGGCGCGCATCGTTAACGCCGCGCGTCAGCACCCGACGCCGCGCACCAAAGTGGACGACATGGTGCGTGAAAACGTGATTGCCCAGCTGGCGAATATTCAGACCCACCCTGCGGTGCGTCTGGCGCTGGAGGAAGGACGCGCCGCGCTGCACGGCTGGGTCTATGACATAGCCAGCGGCGGCATCGATGCCTTCGATGGCGCACGCGGCGCCTTTGTTTCTCTGGCGGACCATCCGCAAACCCGCGCACTGCCCGCCAGCCGGCGGCGGTGTAATCCTTGTCTTCAACCCATAAGGTGACCCTAATGATTCAGTCTCAAGTAAGCAACCACGCGCGTCAGGCGCTGACCGAGGTTATTTTGCTGGCCAAGGCCCGCCAGGACCTCTCCTTTGCCCAAATCACCGACGGCACCGGCCTGAGCGAAGCCTTCGTCACCGCCGCCCTGCTCGGCCAGCACGCGCTGCCGGCGCAGGCCGCCGCCAGCGTGGGGGAGAAACTGGGGCTTGACGCCGACGCAGTCGCGCTGCTGCAGAGCATCCCGCTGCGCGGCAGCATTGAGCAGAGCATTCCGACCGACCCGACTATTTATCGCTTCTATGAGATGCTGCAGGTGTACGGCACCACGCTGAAGGCGCTGGTGCATGAGAAGTTCGGTGACGGCATTATCAGCGCCATCAACTTTAAACTGGACGTGCAGAAAGTGGACGACCCGGAAGGCGGTTCACGCGCGGTGATCACGCTGGACGGCAAGTATCTGCCCACCAAACCGTTCTAACCCACGCAGACGCCATGCCGACGGCGGCATGGCGCTGATAGTCACAGCAGGAGAACGCTATGGATTTTGTGCAACGCACGATCGATCTGGCCATGCAGAACGTGGAGGAAGGCGGCCGGCCGTTTGCCACCGTCATCGCGCGCAACGGTGAAATCATCGCCGAAAGCGCCAACCAGGTCGCCCAGACCAACGACCCGACGGCGCATGCCGAAATACTGGCGGTGCGCGCCGCCTGCCGCAAGCTCGGCACCGAGCACCTGACGGACTGCGACATTTATATTCTGGCCAGCCCGTGCCCGATGTGTCTGGGCTCGCTCTACTACTGCAGCCCCAAACGGGTGATTTACCTCACCACCCGCGAAGACTACGCGCCGTTCTATAAGGACGACCGCAAGTACTTTGAGCTGGAAACCTTCTACGATGAGTACGCCAAGCCGATAGGTGAACGCCGTCTGCCGATGATTCAGCAACGGCATCAGGGGGCAATCGCCGTGTATCAGCGCTGGCAGGCGCTGAACGCCCGCTGAGCCGCCCGGAGGGGGGTCAGCCCCCTCCGTTATCGCGAACTTAATACTCCACCACCACGTCCCCGGTCGGCACGCTGCAGCAGGAGAGAATATAACCCTCTTCGACGTCCTCATCGGTAATGCCGCCGTTATGCGCCATCTCGACCGCTCCCTCCAGCCGCTTCACCTTGCAGGTGCCGCAGATGCCCATGCCGCAGGCTTTGGGAATATGCAGCCCCAGCTTGGCGGCGGCGGCATGCACGGTTTCCCCCGGCGCGATCTGCACGCTCTTGCCGGTGGCGGAGAAGAACACCTGGATCAGATCGGAACGCGGTATCGCTTCGGCCTCTTCCGCCGCCTGTTCGGCATCCTGCTGCGCCTGCTCTTTCACCGGTTCCGGCGTCGCGCCGAACGACTCCTCATGGTAGCGGCGCATATCGAAGCCGACTTCCTGCAGCATGGTGCGCACCGCCTTCATATAAGGCGTCGGGCCGCAGCAGTAGACTTCACGCTCCATAAAGTCGGGCGCCATCATCTCCAGCATCGCGTGATTAAAGAAGCCGCGATAGCCGCCCAGTTCTGCCCAGACTCGTAGCGTTCGCACACCAGGTTCAGCTTAAAGTTGGCGATGCGCGCGGCCATATTCTCCAGATCGCGCTGGAAAATAATGTCGCGCGGCGTACGCGCGCTGTGAACAAACACCATATCGACGTCGGCGTTGGTATCAAAATACCAGCGCGCCATCGACATCACCGGCGTAATGCCGACGCCGCCCGACAGAAACAGCACCCGGTCGCTCGGGTTGTCGATACAGTTAAACTGGCCAACCGGACCATGCACCGCCAGCTCCATCCCCTCGCTCATGTTGTCATGCAGCCAGTTGGACACCTTGCCCCCCGGCACCCGTTTGACCGTGATCGAGAAGCTGTAGGGCACCGACGGCGAGCTGGAGATGGTGTAGGAGCGGAACACCTGCTCGCTGTCGATCTCCAGCTCCAGGGTGACAAACTGACCGGGCTTAAAGAAGAACATGATCGGCTGCTCGGCCATAAAGCAGTAGGTTTTACATCCCAGGTTTCCTGAATCACTTTGACGCAACGCACAGCATGACGACCGTTGATCCAAGTCTGGGTGGTTACCGGCTCAAAAGCGCCGGTATTTACTACCGAAATAGTCTGGTTGGTCATAGGGAATGCTTCCTGTGGGCCAGTGTCGATGAATAGCACGCGATGGTTCGGCGCGGCCGTAATACGACTGAATTTTCAGTTCAACCCTCGTTTGCCATTTACTTATTCACGACATCGAGATATCTGAAAAAAACCACCGGACAACAATAGTTTCCCTCGACGTCTCTAACGGAGGGGATTGATGTCGCAGCCAGAACATAACTTATTCTCGACAGGGTGCAGCATCTGCTGTGACAGTGACCCATTTCTCTAATGGGGTGACCGGGAACGGGGCGTTGTTACAACCAGGATGCGTCCGCGCGCGGGCGCGACACACTTTGATCTGAATGAGAAGAGCAACATCATGAGTCATAACGATCTGCTGAATATCACCTGCGCCAGCATTACCGATGCTCGCGAACAGATGACCGACTTGCTCAAACGGCGCAGCCGAACTACTCGCTGCCGCAGCCGCTGTATAACGACCCGACCATGTTTCGCATTGATATGGAGGAGGTGTTTCAGAAAGAGTGGCTGTTCGTCGGCATGACCAGCGAAATCCCGAAAAAGGGCGACTACTTCACCCTTGAAATCGGCCAGAATCCGGTGCTGGTGGTGCGCGACGCCGACGGCGCCGTCAACGCCTTCCACAATACCTGCCGCCACCGCGGCTCGCGCATCTGCCAGCAGCCGCGCGGCAAGGTGGCGAACCTGGTGTGCCCCTACCACCAGTGGACCTACGACCTGAAGGGTAACCTGCTGTTCGCCGGCACCCATATGGGCGACGGCTTCGAGCCGCGTCAGCACGGCTGAAGCCGGCGCACTGCCGCACCGCGGCGGCTTTATTTTTGTCTGCATCGCGGAGCAGGCGCCGGAGTCCGACTTTGATGACTTCCTGGCGACGCTCGAAGAGTATATGGCGCCGTACGACGTGGAAAAACACCAAGCTGGCGACCGAATCCGAGATGTATGAAAAAGCCAACTGGAAGCTGGTGCTGGAAAACAACCGCGAGTGCTACCACTGCGCGGGCAGCCACCCGGAACTGCTCAACACCCTGCTGGAGTGGGACGACAACAACGATCCGCGCGCCACGCCGGAGTTTATCGCCTACTACAATCAGCAGGCGGAGCAGTGGGATCAGGAAGGGATCCCGCATCGCCATCAAAGCTTCGGCCAACGCAACCGCATCGTCCGCATGCCGCTGAAACCGGGCGCCAACGTGATGACCATCGACGGCAGCGAAGGCTGCACCAAGCTGCTCGGCCGCATTCAGAACCGTCAGTTGGGCTCGATGCGCATCCTGCATCTGCCCAACTCCTGGAACCATATGCAGAGCGATCACTTTATCGTTTTCCGGTGCTGCCGATCTCCGCCCAGGAGTCGCTGGTGACCACCAAATGGTTTGTACATAAGGATGCGGTGCCGGGCGTCGATTACGATCCGGAACGCCTGCGTCAGGTCTGGATGCGACCAACGATCAGGACCGTATTCTGGGTGAAGAGAAACCAGCGCGGCATTAACTCTATCGGCTATCAGCCCGGCCCGTATTCGGAAACCTACGAATTTGGCGTGATCAACTTCCTGGATTGGTACAGCGAGACGTACTGAAGAATATGGACGCGGCGGATAATAGTGAGCACTACCGATCGGCGTGCCCGATGCTGAACGGCAGTACGGCTGATTCCCCTTTTGCCCGGCCCTCTCGCCTGAGAGAGCCGGGCAACGCGATGTCCCTTTCCGAGATAAAAAAAACCAGCGCCTTACCGGCCGCCGCGCACCACCCCTTCTCCAGCAGCAGATCGAATATCGCCTGCGCCATCTCAGGGCCGGCTTATCACGCAGAATGCGCCCGCCGTCGCCCTGCGACTTCGCGGTCGCCGCCTTGAAGCGGTCGGCGGGGCGGTTTTCGCCTTCACCACCTGCAGACGCTTCGGCCGCTTACGCGCCGGCGCCTCGCTCCATTCGCTTTGGCTCGTCGTGGCAGGCAACGCCCGCCGCCGTACTTGCCAGCTGCGCCCGGCTGGCGGGGCCGAAAGCGCTCTGACGCGGCGCCGGCGCCGCCAGATCGACGCTGGCGATAAACGGCAGCGGCACCCTGAGCGCCCGGCGCTGGCCGCGCGGCAGCGCCTGCAGCAGCTGCGCCTCGCCGCCGTCGATACTGACGATATCGGCAATGCCGGTCACCACCGGCATGCCCAGCGTTTCCCCCAGCAGGTAAGGCACCATGCCGGACGATTCGCCGCTCTCGGCGCGCACGCCGGTCAGGATGATATCCGGCTTCTCCTGGCTCAGATAGCGGCACAGGGCGGGCACCACATCCGCGCACTCGCCCTGCTCCAGCACTCGCAGCGTGTTCAATCCCATACCGGCATAGCTGCGCAGCGCTTCAGCGCCGGGGTCACCCGCGTGCAGCACCTCCAGCCCCTGCGGCGCCAGCGTCAGCGCCAGTTCCACCGCCCGGGCGTCCTGCCGGCGCGGCGCTCGCGCCCGGAGCCGGGATGCTTGCCGATCGACACCAGCGCCGGTCACGCGCAGGTCTGCATTCTGCTTCTCAGGCTGCATGTTCAAATTCCCCCTGATGGTGCTCTCTGACCAGCCGGATCAGCTGGGCCATAATCTCGCTGCTGTCGCCAATCACGCTGAGCGCGGCGCGTTTCACCATATCGCAGCCGGCGTCGGTGTTAATGGCAATCACCTTGTCGCACTGGCCGATGCCCTGCAGATGCTGGATTGCGCCGGAAATGCCCACCGCTACATAGACCCGGGCGGTGACCCAGGTGCCGGTGGCGCCGACCTGGCGCTGACGCGGCATATGGCCATCGTCCACCGCCACCCGGCTGGCGCCTTCGGTGGCGCCGAGCGCTTCGGCGCACTGGTGGAACAGCGTCCAGTCCTGCACGCCGTTGCCGGCCGAGAGGATAAACTCCGCTTCCGCCAGCGCCACCGCGTTGGGATCCACCGCCACCTGACCGTCGTCGCGAATGCGCGTTGCCGCATTGACCGCCTGCTGCAACTGCACCGGCAGCGCCTCATGGCGGGTTTCGTCCACCGGATCGGCGCACTCCGCCGCCAACAGCAGCATACGCGGCGTGGCGCGGGTAATATCGATACTGCCGCCGGCCCCGCGGCAGACGCTTTGCGCGGCATCCACCCGCCAGGCCTGAGTGGCCGGGCGCTCGCCCAGACGCGCCGCCAGCCGGCAGCCCAGCTCAAAACCGCCGGCCACACTGTCCGGCAGCAGCCAGTGGCGCGGCGCAAACTGGCGCTCCACCTCGCTCAGGGCGGCGACGCGCAGCTCCGGCGCATACGCCTGATAGCCGTCTCCGCTGAGTTCCAGCAGCCGGTCAACGCCGGCGGTCGCGAACCCCTGCTCGCGGTGTTCGCCGAACACCACGGCCAGCACCGCCCCGGCGCCGCCGATCTCGCGGATCAGCGCATGGGCCTGGCCCAGTACGTCCCGGTCGTGATCGCTCAGCCGTCCGCCCACCATATCGGGCACCACCGCAATGTAGTAGTCGGGCTGCTCCACCCGGTGCAGCGGCAGCAGCGTCGTCTGCACCGCGCTGACCGCCCGCTGGCCGCCGCGCAGGGTCGGCATACCAACATTCATCCGATCAATACGGCGGATGCCGTTCGGACCGATAAAGCCCACGGCGTGCGGGTTGCGGCGAATCAGCCCGGACGGGCCGCGCGACTCGCCCGCCGGCATCATCATCGCCGCGTGCTGCGGATGCAGACGGTTGCGCGCAATCCATTCGGCGCGCGGGTCTCTGCGCAGAATCTCGCTCATCAGGCTACCTCCATCGCAGGTTGTTCACTCTTGCGTCGGACCACCGGCGGCGCGCTCGGCTCCGCCAGCGCCTCCGCCACCAGTTCGGCAATATCCTTCACCTCCGGACGCGGCTCCACCACCCCTTCGAGCATCGCGGTGCACTGCTGGCAGCCGACGGCGATCAGCGCTGCGCCGGTGGCGCGGGCGTCCTCCATCCGCATGTCGGCAATCCGCCGTTCGCCGGGAATATCGGTAATCGGCGCGCCGCCCCCGCCGCCGCAGCAGCGGGAACGGAAGCCGGAACGCTCCATCTCGGCCAGTTGGATGCCCAGCTCCGCCAGCAGCTCGCGCGGCGCCTCATACTCGCCGTTATAGCGCCCCAGATAACACGGGTCGTGCCAGGTGACGCTGCCGCCCTTGTAGTCATTCAGGTTCAGCAGCTGCGCCTTCACCAGCTCGTTGATAAAGGTGGTATGGTGCAGCACCTCGTAATCCGGCTTCTCGCCCTCGGGGCAGAATTCCGGATACTCGTTGCGCAGGCAGTGGAAAGCGTGCGGATCGGTGGTGACGATGCGGTTGAAACGGTATTTGCCCAGGGTGGCGAGGTTGCGCTTCGCCAGACGCTGGAAGGTGGCGTCATCCCCCAGGCGGCGCGCCACGTCGCCGCTGTCCAGCTCTTCATCCCCCAGTATGGCGAAGTCCACCCCCGCCGCCTTCAGGATCTTCACAAAAGCGCGCAGAATGCGCTGGCTGCGCATATCGAACGCGCCGTCGGACACCCAGAACAGCACGTCCGCCTGCTTCACCTCCTTCATGATGCGCAGGTTCTGATCCGCCGCCCAGTTGGTGCGGCTGCGCGGGTTAAACCCGTTGGGATTGTCGGTGACGATCAGGTTATCCAGCACTTCGGCCCCCTTGTTCGGGGTGCTGCCCTTCTCCAGCGTCAGGAAGCGGCGCATATCGACAATCGCATCCACGTGCTCGATCATCATCGGGCACTCTTCAACGCAGGCGCGGCAGGTGGTGCAGGACCACAGCGTTTCCGGATTAATCAGCCCGGAAACGATGGGCTGATGCGGTGCGCCGCACGCCTTGCCGACTTCAATACCCGGATAGGGGCTGCCGGCAAAGCGGGCGTCCGAGCCGCCTGCCAGGCCGACCACCATATCCTGAATCAGCTTTTTGGGGTTCAGCGGCTGCCCGGCGGCGAACGCCGGACACACCGCCTCACAGCGGCCGCACTGCACGCAGGCGTCGAAGCCGAGCAGCTGATTCCAGGTAAAATCGCTGGGCTTTTCCACCCCCAGCTTCGGCGCCGCCAGATCCACCGCTTTCAGCGCGGTGGAGCGTCCGCCGCCAAAGCGCTCCGGCCGGCGGTGAAACGCCAGATGAAGCGCGCCGGCAAAGGCATGCTTCATCGGCCCGCCCCAGGCCATGCCGAACACCATTTCCCCCAGCCCCCAGACGATCCCGGCCGTCAGCAGCGCCGCCAGCAGCCAGCCGCCGCTGCCTTCAGGCAGGATGCCCGCCGCCGGCAGCGTGGCGATAAAAAAGCTGGCCGCGAAGACCAGCAGGCTTTTCGGCAGCCGCATCCACGGCCCCTTCGACAGACGGGACGGCGGGTTGCGGCGGCGGCGATAGACAAACAGCGCCCCGGTCAGCATCAGCGCCAGCGCCCCCAGCAGCGCGCCGGCCAGCCAGCGGCTATGGATGCCGAACAGATGCACCGCCAGGATCAGCAGCATCGACAGCACAAAGCCGCCCGCGGTCGCCACGTGGGTGTTCGACATCACCTTATCGCGCGCCACTACGTGGTGCAGATCCACCAGATAGCGGCGCGGCATCGCCAGCAGCCCGGCCAGCAGGGCCACCTTTTCCGGCCGGCCGGCGCGCCACAGGCGGATGCGCCGGATGATGCCGACCGCCGCTAGCAATAGCGCAACCGTCAGCAGCACGGGGAGTAATCTGTCGAGTATCATGGTGTCCTCTCTCGCAATAACCCGGGTGGGCGTTCGGTTACAGATCCTTGCACAGGCGCAGTGCGTCGTAGATCGCCGCGTGGACGTTGCGCTGCGACACGCAGTCACCCAGCCGCCAGAGGATCATGCCTTCGCCCGCCTCCGCCAGCACCGGCTGCGGCTGCGCGGCAAACAGCGCCTCGTTATCGATCTGCCCCTGATTGCGTGACTCCGCCTTCAGCTGGTAGTACAGCTCCTCGTTCGGCCGGGTGCCGTTTTCCACCACCACCTGATCCACCACCCGCTCCTCTTTCTGGCCGGTGTACTCGTTTTCCAGCACCGCCACCAGCTTGTCGCCTTCGCGATATACCGCTTCCAGCGCCAGATCCGAGGTCATGATCACCGCCTTTTCATACAGGCTGCGGTAATAGGTCGGGAAGGTGGTGCCGCCGATGCCGACGCCGGGCTTGATATCATCGGTCACCAGCTCCACCAGCGCCCCTTTGGCGGTCAGGTAGTCGGCGGTCGACATGCCGGTAAATTCGCAGATGGTGTCGTAAATCAGGACGTTTTTACCCGGCTCGACGGCGCCGGTCAGGATGTCCCAGCTGGAGACCACCCGTCCGTCCTCCGCGCCCCACTCCGGGTTTTGCTCAAGGAACGGCCGGCCGCCGGTCGCCAGGATGCAGACATCCGGCCGCAGATCGCGCACCGTGGCGGCGTCCGCGTTGGTTCCCAGCTGGACCGTCACCCCCAGCCGCTGCAGCTCCATCGCCAGCCAGCGGGTAATGCCCGCCATCTGGTCGCGCTGCGGCGCCCGGGCGGCGATTCGAAATCTGGCCGCCCAGCTCCTCGCCGCGTTCGAGCAGCGTCACCTGATGGCCGCGCTCGGCCGCCACCCGCGCCGCCTCCATGCCGCCGGGGCCGCCGCCGACCACCACCACCTTGCGCTGCGGGCCGTCGCTTTTGCTAATAATATGCGGCAGTCCCATATATTCGCGCGAGGTCGCCGCGTTCTGGATGCACAGCACGTCCAGCCCCATATACTGACGATCGATGCAGTAATTAGCGCCCACGCACTGGCGGATCTGGTCTACCTGGTTCAGTTTGATCTTGGCGATCAGGTGCGGATCGGCGATGTGGGCCCGGGTCATGCCGACAAAATCGACATAGCCCTGCTCCAGAATACGCTGCGCCTGGTTCGGATCCTTGATGTTCTGCGCGTGGATCACCGGCACCGACACCACCTCTTTGATCCCGGCCGCCAGGTGCAGGAACGGCTCCGGCGGGTAGCTCATATTCGGGATAACGTTGGCCAGCGTGTTATGGGTATCGCAGCCCGAACCGACCACGCCAAAATAGTCCACCATGCCGGTGGCGTCGTAGTAGGCGGCGATCTGCTTCATATCTTCATGGCTCAGGCCGTCAGGATGGAATTCGTCGCCGGTGATGCGCATGCCCACCACAAAATCCGGCCCGACCGCTTCACGCACCGCCTTCAGCACTTCCATCCCGAAGCGCATGCGGTTTTCAAAGCTGCCGCCCCACTCGTCGGTACGCTTGTTGACCCGCGGCGACCAGAACTGATCGATCATGTGCTGATGCACGGCGGACAGCTCCACGCCGTCGAGGCCGCCCTCTTTGGCGCGCACCGCCGCCCGGGCGAAGTCGCCGATCACCCGCCGGATCTCTTCCACTTCGATGGTCTTGCAGGTCGCGCGGTGCACCGGCTCGCGAATGCCCGACGGCGACATCAGGTTGGGCCAGTTCTCACCGTCCCAGCGCGAACGCCGCCCCATATGGGAAATCTGGATCATGATCTTGCCGCCGTGCTTGTGCACCGCGTCGGCCAGATTTTGAAAATGGGAATGATGCGGTCGGTCGACAGGTTCACCGAGCTCCACCAGCTCTGGGGACTGTCGATCGACACCACGCTGGAGCCGCCGCAGATGCAGAGGCCGCAGCCGCCTTTCGCCTTCTCTTCGTAATATTTAACGTAGCGCTCGGTGGTCATGCCGCCGTCGGTGGCATACACCTCGGCGTGGGCGGTGCTGACGATGCGGTTACGGATGGTCAGCTTATTGATATTCAACGGCTGGAACAGGAGATCAAACTGGGACATGGCTACACCCTGATTCAATGCTTAAACCCAGGCCGCCCGCAGGCGGCCGTCGCGTATTACAGCGGCGCTACCTCAAACACGCCGTAGTCACTTCCCTCTTCGGCAGCGCTCCGGGTCTGGACCGCCCGGGTTCTGACCGCGTAGCCCAGACTTTGGGCGATCTGATCCATGGCGCCGGCAAACCAGCCGGTAAACATGTAATCGACCTTGCGGTTGACCTTGCCGTACTGATAAACAAATGCGGAGTGCTCCAGGCGCACGCGGGCGGTGCCCTGCTCCAGATCGAGCGCCTCGATGATAAACAGCCCCCAGCCACGCTGGGAGAGCCGCTTCATATAGTGTTCAAAGACCGCGGCGCCGGCGATGCCGTGGGCTTCAGCCTCCTTTTCACACCAGTAGTAGGCGGATTTATAGCCCGCCTTATAGAGAATGGCGGCATAGCGTTCCTCACCGATCTCCTCTTCGATCGCCATATGGTTATTGACGAAAAAGTGACGCGGTACGTACAGCATCGGCAGCGCATCAGTGGTCCAGACGCCGGTTTCGTCGTCTACCGCTATCGGCAGTTCAGGTGCATGTGAACTCATGGTTTCTCCCTGACAATCTTTATGTTGACGGTTATTCGCCCCAGACTTCGCCCAGAACGCGGACCCAGTTCTCGCCCATAATCTTGCGCACCTGATGTTCGCTGAAGCCGTGACGCAGCAGGGCTTCGGTCAGGTTGGGGAATTCGCCGAGGGTGCGGATCCCCTCCGGGTTGATGATTTTGCCGAAGCTGGTCAGATGGCGGGCGTACCCCTTGTCGTGGGTTAACCACTCAAAGAAGGCCTGATCCTGGCCCTGGGTGAAGTCGGTGCCGATGCCGATCTGATCTTCCCCCACCAGGTTAAAGATGTATTCGATGGCCTCGACATAGTCGTCAATGGTGGAGTGAATGCCGTTTTTCAGGAACGGGGTAAACATGGTGACGCCGACAAAGCCGCCGTGGTCGGCAATAAACTTCAGCTCGGCATCGGATTTATTGCGCGGGTGGTCCTTCAGACCGGAAGGCAGACAGTGCGAATAACAGACCGGTTTTTCCGACGCCAGAATCACCTCTTCGGAGGTTTTGGCGCCGACGTGGGAGAGATCGCACATCACGCCGGCGCGGTTCATCTCCGCCACCACTTCCCGGCCGTAGCCGGACAGCCCGCCGTCGCGCTCATAGCAGCCGGTGCCCACCAGGTTCTGGGTGTTGTAGGCCATCTGCACCACCCC
Source organism: Serratia rubidaea (assembly GCA_901472405.1). Classification (GTDB taxonomy): domain Bacteria; phylum Pseudomonadota; class Gammaproteobacteria; order Enterobacterales; family Enterobacteriaceae; genus Serratia_B; species Serratia_B rubidaea. The sequence goes on from LR590463.1 coordinate 3,312,200, forward strand.
GACGCCAAGATCCTTGAATATCTGCACGTAGCCGAGCTGGTCCTCAAAGGCGTTGGCATTCTGGAACCCCATCAGCACGCCGGTCTTGCCTGCCGCTTTGGCGCTCATGATGTCGGCGGTGGTGCGCACCTTCATCACCAGATCGGCGTTCTGTTCGATCAGCGCGTTCATCGCGACGATATTGTCCACGGTGCTCTGGAACCCTTCCCAGACCGACACCGTACAGTTCGCCGCGGTCAGACCGCCGCGCCGCATATCTTCAAACAGTTCGCGATCCCATTTGGCGATCACCAGACCATCGATAACAATGGCGTCGTTGTGCAACTGTGCTGCGTTCATCTTTCCACCCCTGTCTGTAACGGCCAGAGCGGCCCTGATGTTCGACAGCATAGAGTTAACCCTACAAAGAAAGTGTTCTGAAAACGTCACCTGCCTGACCCACAGCGCAACCGACGCCGAACGAAAAATACGGCGCGTCTCGAAAATGTCGCATCGCGATGTCGCGCCGGAGAAAATTTCGTTCACCATGGGCCTTTGTTTGGACGCACCTCCCGGGGAAAGATGGGCATATGCCTGGCCTATACAAGTGAACGTTTGAGACATATACTTGCCCTATGCCTACCAACACGCTTTCACCCGGCGAGGAGCAGCAACATGAGAACAGTATCTGTGTTTAAAAACGGCAATAACCGCGCGATCCGCCTGCCCCGCGATATGGATTTTGCAGGCGTCAACGAACTGGAGATCGTCCGTGAAGGCGACACCATCATCCTGAGGCCGGTAAAGCCGAGCTGGGGATCGTTTCTGCTGGAAGACAAAGCCGATGCGGACTTTATGACGGAACGTGAAGACATCATTAATGACGAGGGACGCGTCAAACCATGAGCCACACCTACATGCTGGACACCTGTATTTGCTCTTACATTATGCGCGAGCAGCCAGCAGCGGCGATCCGGCGTCTGGAGCAGGCGGTGATGCAACGCCATCGGATCGTGGTGTCGGCCATTACCTATGCCGAAATGCGCTTTGGTGCGATCGGTAAAAAGGCCTCACCGCGTCATACGCAGCTGGTCGAGGCCTTCTGCAGCCGCCTTGACGCCATTTTGCCGTGGGACCGCGCCGCGGTGGATGAAACCACGACGCTGAAGGCCGCGTTGGCCGCCGCCGGTACGCCGATCGGGCCCAACGATACCGCAATTGCCGGCCATGCCATCGCCACTGGCGCCATTCTGGTCACCAATAATGACAAGGAGTTTGCGCGCGTGCCCGGGCTGGCGCTGGAGGACTGGTCGGCATAGCCGCCTGCCCGTTGCGGGCAGACGGCGATGATAGTTGAGGCCGGCCTTAGGGCGGCGAGCTCCAGCCCAGCGACACCGAACCGTAGGTGGGTTCAAAACGCGCCTCGCTCAGGGCGCGCACCGCCACCGCCGACGCCACGCGCTCTTTCTTGCCGTTCAGGCCCGGCAGCGCGGTGGTCACCAGCTGCGGCAGGGTTTCGCTCAGCGCCTGGCTGCGTATGCCGCGCCGCTCCTCGCGCGGCGGAATGCCGATATGCTCGCGGTAGCATTTGCTAAAGTGCGGCGTCGAGACAAAACCGCAGGCCAGCGCGATCTCGATAATCGACATCGAGGTTTGCTTCAGCAGCTGACGCGCCCGGAACAGGCGGAGTTTCATATAGTAACGGGACGGTGAGCACTGCAGGTACTTCTGAAACAGACGTTCAAGCTGACGCCGGGACAGCCCCACATAGGTGGCCAGCTCATCCAGATCGATCGGCTCTTCGATATTGGCCTCCATCAGCGAGACCGCCTCCACCAGATTCGGCTGCGCGGTGCCCAGCACATGGCGCAGCGGTATGCGCTGGTAGTCGGACTCATTGCGCACCCGATCGCAGATAAACATCTCCGAGATCGCCGCCGTCAGCTGATAGCCGAAGTCGCGCTTGATCATACTGAGCATCATGTCCATCGGCACCGTGCCGCCGCTGCAGGTCATGCGGTCGCGCTCGATGACGAACAGCTGATTGGTACAGCGCACCTTGGGATAGGCTTCCTGCATCGAGGCGATGCACTCCCAGTGCGCGCTGCAGTGGTAGCCGTCCAGCAGCCCGGCCTCCGCCAGCAGGTAAGGGCCGGTGCAGACGCCGCCAATCAGAATTTGCTTGCGCGCCATCGCCTGCAGCCAGCTCACCTGACGGCGACTGTAGCTGCGGGTAATATTGACGCCGCCGACCACAATCAGCACGTCCAGCGCGCTGGAGTCGGCCATCGAACAATCCGGCGTAATGTGAATGCCGTCGCTGGCCATCACCACGCCGCCGTCCTCGCTGATGGTATGCCAGTCATACAGCTCGCGGCCGCTTAACTGGTTCGCCATGCGCAGCGGTTCAACCGCCGTCGCCAGCGCCATCATGGTGAAATTGTTGACCAGTAAAAAACCAACCGTATGTGTCTTATTATTTTCGATACTCGCCCGGGATGATGTATTTGCTTCAGACATATGCTCTTGCCTCTGTGGTCTCTCGTCAGGAGAGGGAACAAACGGGTCTGATACTTCTTCACTTCCACAGAAAACAATAAGGCAACAAATGTGCCACTTCCTTTTTACATTTAAAATGTATGCGCAATATCTCGATAATCATTCATCGATAGTGATTTAGCACCGCTGTTGCGATCAAAAAAACAGAGCTGGCACAATTCGTGCTGAGTGGGGTAATCCCCTATCGCCACATGCTTTTCTGGTGCATCTGCCCAATAAGCGGGCAGGCATCCGCCAACCGTCAGCACTCTATCGCGTTCACCGCCAGACCGCCGCGCGACGTCTCCTTATACTTGTCCTGCATATCCCGCCCGGTATCGCGCATGGTGCGGATCACTTTATCGAGCGACACAAAGTGCTGCCCGTCGCCCCGCAACGCCATCTGGGCGGCGTTGATCGCCTTCATCGCGGCGATGGCGTTACGCTCGATGCAGGGCACCTGCACCAGCCCGGCCACCGGATCGCAAGTCAGCCCCAGGTTATGCTCCAGCGCAATCTCGGCCGCATTCTCCACCTGCTCCGGCGTGCCGCCCAGCACCTCGGTCAGCCCGGCGGCTGCCATGGCGCAGGCGGAGCCGACTTCTCCCTGGCAGCCCACCTCCGCGCCGGAAATTGAGGCGTTTTTCTTACACAGCGCCCCCACCGCCGCCGCCGCCAGCAGAAAGTCCACCACGTCCTGCTCCCGCGTCTGCTCGCTAAAGCGCATGTAATACATCAGCACCGCCGGCACAATCCCGGCCGCGCCGTTGGTGGGCGCCGTAACCATGCGCCCTCCCGCGGCATTCTCCTCATTGACCGCCAGCGCATAGAGATTAACCCAGTCCATCGCCGACAGCGTGGTGCCAATCACATTCGCCCCCGTCGCCCGCTGCAGGGAACGGTACAGCCCGGGCGCGCGGCGCTTCACGTTCAGCCCGCCCGGCAGCACGCCCTCATTTTCCAGCCCCTGGGCAACACAGTCCTGCATCGCCTGCCAGAGGCCGGCGATACCGGCGCGGATGTCAGCCTCATCGCGCCATACCTTTTCGTTTTCCAGCATCAGTTCGGCGATCCTCAGCCCCTGCCGCCGGCAGTGCGCCAGCAGCTCCGCGCCGGAGTTAAAATCGTAAGGTAGCGCCACCTGCGGCACCAGATGCGCGGTGGCGGTGGCTTCACTCTCATCCAGCACAAAGCCGCCGCCGATGGAGTAGAAGGTGTTTTCATACGCCACGCCCTGCGCATCAAAGGCGGTCAGGCGCATGGCGTTGGGATGATACGCCAGCACTTCATCGACGAAATGCAGGTCGCGGTTCCAGTCGAACTCCACGCCGGCGCCGCCGGCCAGGGTCAGAAAGCCGGTTTCGCACACCGCACGGATGGCGGGATCGATCGTGCGGGGATCGACCGTATCCGGCGATTCGCCCATCAACCCCATCAGCGTCGCCTTATCGGTGCCGTGCCCCACGCCGGTGGCGCTCAGGGAGCCGAACAGGTCAACCCGGACGCGCGTCACCGCATCACGCACGCCCCGTTCGCTTAACTGCCGCACGAACCGCTGCGCGGCGCGCATCGGCCCCACGGTGTGTGAGCTGGAAGGGCCGATCCCAATCTTGAACAGATCAAAGACGCTGATACTCATTACCTTCTCCCGAGAGCCTGAAATGTCAGCGTCCATTATTACTGTGGATACGGGGCAAAAAAATGCCGATTCACGACGCTTTCGGACGTCACACCGACCGAAAACCGCCGTCGCCCCCCGCCCCGCGCCGCATGTCGCAAATCGACCCCGTCAGGACGTTGACAGGCATTTTGCGCCGTCTCCCCACCGCTATCATCCGTCTTGGGCGGGCTGAACCAACCAGGGGCTGCGCCCGTCCCCACGCAGGCTTCAGACAATCACCAACCATTCCCTTAGGAGGAATCACTATGCCGGATTCAAAAGATCCGATGGTACCCGATGGTGAGGTTAACCCCTACGATACCGACTATCAGGTGGGCCAGGACAATATCGTGGTCAGCGTCGGCCCGTTCGGGCTGGATATTCATAACCGCGTGTTTGTCATCTCCGGATTGGCGATCGTTATCTTTGTCGTCTTGACGCTGGCGTTTCACAGCCAGATGGAGCCTATCTTCAGCAGCGTACTGAAATGGCTGACCACCAACCTGAGCTGGTTCTTTCTGAGCGTCGGCAACATCTTCGTGATCCTCTGCCTGGCGCTGGTGTTTTCTCCCCTCGGCAAGGTGCGGCTGGGCGGTACTCTGGCGAGGCCGGATTACAACTATCTGGCCTGGTTCTCCATGCTGTTCGCCGCCGGTATGGGGATCGGCCTGATGTTCTATGGCGTCTCGGAGCCGCTGTCGCACTTCTCCAGCTCGCTCGGCGGCGTCAGCATCGAAAACGGCGTGCGCAGCGACACGGCGCCGCTGGCCGCCGCCGCCGGCGACCCGGCAACCGCCCGCCATCTGGCCATGGCCACCACCATTTTCCACTGGGCGCTGCACCCCTGGGCCATCTATGCCATGCTGGCGCTGGGGCTGGCGCTGTTCTCCTTTAACAAGGGGCTGCCGCTGACCATGCGCTCGGTGTTTTACCCGCTGTTGGGGGATGCGGTCTGGGGTTGGCCCGGACATATCATCGATATTCTGGCGGTGCTGGCCACGCTGTTTGGCCTGGCGACCTCGCTGGGGTTGGGCGCCTCCCAGGCCGCATCCGGGCTGAACTATCTGTTCGGCATCCCGATGGGCGAGCCCACCCAAATTATTCTGGTGATCGGCATTACCGCCATTACCCTGCTCTCGGTGGTGGCGGGGCTGGAAAAAGGCGTACGCCGCCTGTCGGAAATCAACATGATGCTGGCGGCGCTGCTGCTGCTGTTTATCGTCATTGTCGGCCCGACCCTGGCGCTGCTGACCGGCTTCTTCTCCAATCTAGCCTCCTACCTGCAGTATCTGCCGGCGCTGTCCAACCCCTTCGGCCGTGACGACAGCAACTTCGTCGCCAGCTGGACCGCCTTCTACTGGGCCTGGTGGATCTCTTGGTCGCCGTTTGTCGGCATGTTTATCGCCCGCGTATCCCGCGGCCGCACCGTGCGCGAATTTCTTATCTCGGTGCTGATCGTCCCGTCGCTGGCCTGCGTGATGTGGATGACCATCCTCGGCAACACCGCCATCCACCAGTTTTTTGATCTGGGCTACAAGGCCGTCGCCGAAGCCAAACTGCCGCTGCAGCTGTTTACCATGCTCGACACGCTGCCGCTGGCGCAGATTACCTCGCTGATCGGCATCCTGCTGGTGGTGGTGTTCTTTGTCACCTCGTCGGACTCCGGCTCGCTGGTGATCGATATCATCTCGGCGGGCGGGAAAGTCAACGCGCCGACGCCGCAGCGGGTATTCTGGTGCAGCTTCCAGGGCGTGGTGGCGATAGCGCTGCTGCTGGGCGGCGGACTGGTGGCGCTGCAGACCATGGTGCTGACCACCGGGCTGCCGTTCGCCATCGTGCTGCTGATTGCCGCGGTCTCGGTGCTGAAGGGGCTGGCGACGGAACCGCGGCTGCGTACCAACGCCGGCGCGGAGCGCGGCTGAATCGCCCTATCATTACGGCTGCCACGGAGGTCACCATGCAGGCCGAACATCAGGACATTATCGACTTTCTGCGGCGCTATCCGCCTTTCGACGCGCTGCCTCTGGATGCGCTGGCCCTGGCGGCCTGCAGTATCGAGGTCAGCTACTTCAAGGCGGGCAGCAGTATCCTGTCCTTCGGCCAGCAGGTGGACGCCTGGTATGTGATCCGCAGCGGCGCCGTTGAGGTCTACCGGCGCAACGGCGATCTCTACAACCGCCTCAGCGCGGGGGGCTATTTCGGCCAGTTCGGCCTGCTGCGCGAAAGCAGCGTGCGCTTTCCGGTCACCGCACTGGAAGACACGCTGGCCTGGCTGATCCCCGCGCCGGTGTTCCACCAGCTGTTTACGCAGTATGAAGCGTTCGCCGACGTGGTGGAGGTGGAAGACCGCACCCGGCTGCGCCACACCGTGGCGCGTTCCGAAGACGCCAACGAACTGCTGACCTCGCGTATCGATACGCTGATCGGCCGTAAGCCGGTCACCATCGAAACCTCCGGCACCGTGCGCGAGGCCGCCATCACGATGAGCGCCGAGGGGGTCTCTTCACTGCTGGTGATGAACGCCGGCGTGCCGGAGGGCGCCATGGGCAACGCCGCCCGCATGGCCGGTATGCTGACCGACCGCGACCTGCGCACCCGGGTTATCGCCAAGGGGTTGAGCGTGGATACGCCGGTCAGCGAGATCATGACGCCGGAGCTGATTTACGGTGAACATCACCAGATGGTGTTTGAAGCCATGCTGACCATGATGCGCCACAACGTGCACCATCTGCCGGTGCTGCGGCAGGGCCAGCCCATCGGCGTGATTTCACAGTCGGATATCCTGCGCCATGAGTCCCAGAACAGCCTGTTTGTCGTCAGCCGCATTTTCCACGCCAACAGCGTCGAGGAACTGCGCGCCCTGAGCGGCGAGGTGCGCGCCTGCTTCAGGCGCATCGTGCGTGAAGACGCCAACTCGCAGATGATCGGCAGCGCCATGGCGGTGATTGGCCGCAGCTTTACCCAGCGCCTGCTGGAGCTGGCGGAGCAGCGGCTGGGCCGCCGCCGGTGCCCTACTGTTTTCTGGCGCTGGGATCGATGGCGCGTCAGGAGCAGCTGATCGTCACCGATCAGGATAACGCGCTGGTGATCGACAACGCCTTCGATCCGCTTCGCCACGACGACTGGTTCCTCGCGCTGGCGACCTTCGTCAGCGACGGTCTGGCGGCCTGCGGCTACCGCTACTGCAAAGGCGGAATTATGGCCACCACCGCCCAATGGCGTCAGCCGCTCGCCGTGTGGGAGCGCTACTTCGCCGACTGGATCGGCCGGCCCACGCCGCAGAGCCTGCTCGACAGCGCGATCTTTTCGACCTCGACGGCGTCTGGGGCAAAACCGAGTGGGCGGAACAGCTGAACCAGAGCATCGCGCAGCAGACGCGCCACAACGCCCGCTTTCTGGCCTGCATGGCGCGCAACGCGCTGCTGCGCACGCCGCCGCTCGGCTTCTTTAAGGGGTTTGTGATGGAGCCTTCCGGCCAGCACAGCCGCTCCATCAATATGAAACGGCGCGGCACCGCCCCGCTGGCGGATCTGATCCGCGTGCATGCGCTGGCGATCGGCTCCCGCGCCCGCAACTCTTTTGCCCGCCTGCAGGAAATTATCGAGGCGGATATTCTGCCGCACGGGCGCGGCCAGGATCTGCGCGACGCGCTGGAGTTTATCTCGATGGTGCGCATCCGCCATCAGGCGCTGGATCTGGATGCCGAACGCCAGCCGGATAACAATATCGAGCCGGAAAACCTGTCGGATTTCGAACGCAAAAACCTCAAGGATGCCTTCCAGATCCTGAGCAATGCCCAGAAGTTCCTGAAATACCGCTATCAGGCCGGCCGGATACGCTGAGGTCACCCATGTTCTATATCGGCAAGCATCCGTTTACCCCCGCATCACGGCAGCCGCCGCCGAATGTCCCCCGCCGTGGCCGGCGCGGATGGCCGAACTGGCCCGTCAGGCGCGCCACCCCGCCCTGCGGGCCTTCTACCGCGCGGGCGCCGTAGCGCCTGACACCGCGATCGACCAGGTGCCGCTGCTGGCGATGGACTTTGAGACCACCGGCACCGACGCCCGCCGCGATGATATCGTCAGCATCGGTCTGGTGCCGATGACGCTGCAACGCATCCGCCTGCGGCACGGCCATCACTGGCTGCTGAAGCCGCGGGCGGCCTGCGCAACGAGTCGGTGGTGATCCACGGTATTACCCATTCCGAAGTGGAAAAAGCGCCGGATCTGAACGCGCTGTTTATTACGCTGCTCGAGCTGATGGCCGGCAAGGTGCTGGTGGTGCACCACCGCGGCATCGAGCGGCAGTTTCTCGACGCCGCCCTGCAGCGGCGCATCGGTGAAGGGATCGCCTTCCCCTGTATCGATACGCTGGCGCTGGAGGCGCGCCGGCACCGCAGCCGCCCCGTCAGCCTGGCGGCGCGGCTGTTCGGCGGCCGGCCGCAGCTTTTCACTGCGCCTGCCCGAAAGCCGCGCCCGCTATAACCTGCCCCGCTATCCGGCGCACAACGCCCTTACCGACGCTCTGGCCTGCGCCGAACTGTTCCAGGCCCAGGTGGCCCACCACTTTTCAGCGCAGACGCCGGTCGACGCGCTGTGGTGCTGAGGCCGTCCCTGAGCATGTGCGCCGCCGGCGTTCCCTTGCTATGCTGCGACGGTCAACGTCTGACCGGCACGAGGAATCTCTGATGACTGACGCCTCCCCGCTGCTAACGGTGGGTTTTGTTCTGCTGCAGCGCTTTACGCTGCTGCCGTTTGCCGCATTCGTCGACTGCCTGCGGCTGGCCGCCGATGAGGGGGACCGCAGCCGCCAGCTGCGCTGTCACTGGCGCTTTATGACCAGCGACGGCCAACCGGCGTCTTCCAGCTGCGGCGCCGCCGTTTCTCCCTGCGAACCCTTTGCCGATCCGACGCGCTTTGACTATCTGGTGGTGATCGGCGGCGTACAGGACGAGCACGACCGCACCGACCGCGTGGCGCTGGACTACCTCCGCCGGGCGGCGGCGGCGGGCGTGCCGCTGGTGGGCGTCTGCACCGGCGTGTTCGCGCTGATTCAGGCCGGCGTGATGCCCGGCCGGCGCTGCTGCGTCAGCTGGTATCACCATGGCGATCTGACCCGGCGTTTTCCCGCCGTGACGCCGGTGGCCGACCGGCTGTTCGTCGACGACGGCGATGTAATCACCTGCGCCGGCGGCAGCGCGGCGGCGGATCTGGCCGCCTATCTGGTGGAGCGCCACCTGGGGCGCGCCTGGGCGATGAAAAGCCTGCATATTATGCTGATTGATGAAGGACGGCGCGGCGAGCATCCCCAGCCGCAGCCGGTGGTGTTCGAACGGGTGGCGGATCGCTCGCTGCGCCGGGCGATCGATATTATTTCCCAGCACCTGGGCGAATCGCTGTCGATTGACGATCTGGCGCGGCGCATCGGCACCTCGCGGCGCAATATCGAGCGCAAATTCCGCGACGAACTGGGGGTCACCCCGCAGCGCTTTATGCGCAACCTGCGGCTGCGCTACGGCCTGTGGCTGCTGCACTACACCCCGCGCAGCGTCACCGATATCGGCGAACAGTGCGGCTTTTCCGACACCGCCCACTTTTCGCGCCAGTTCCGCGAAACCTTTGGCTACTCCCCGTCGCAGGCGCGTAAAACGGACCACGAGCAGACGGTCGATCCCTTCTTTTTACATATCGGCGCGCCCGCCGGCGTTCCGCGGCGCGATGAACCGCCGGCCGTTTCGCGATTAAGCGCAAAAATACAAAACAACCCATTATTAAATAACTTTAAATAACAACGCATTAAATACACATGTCGCGATTGTGACATAAAGCTGTCGCATCTGTTCAATCTTCAGGGGCGTCCCCCGATCTATCTTGGCTGACGGTAGGCGGATGGTGCCGCCGCAGCGCTAACCCTGAGGATAATCAGATGAATGCCGATGATTTGAACAAGACCGATCCGCAGCTCTTCGCCGCCGTCGTTGGCGAAATGGTGCGTCAAGAAAACCATATCGAACTGATCGCTTCCGAAAACTACGCCAGCTCGCAGGTGATGGCGGTTCAGGGTAGCCAGTTAACCAACAAATATGCCGAAGGTTATCCGGGCAAACGCTACTACGGCGGCTGTGAGCACGTCGACGTGGTGGAGCGGCTGGCTATCGAGCGCGCCTGCCTGCTGTTCGGCGCCGACTACGCCAACGTGCAGCCGCACTCCGGCGCTCAGGCCAACGCCGCGGCGTTTATGGCGCTGGTGGCGCCGGGGGACACCATTCTGGGCATGAGCCTGGCGCACGGCGGCCACCTGACCCACGGCGCGGCGCCTAACGTTTCCGGCAAGCACTACAACGCGGTGCAGTACGGCCTGAACCCGGAAACCGGCGAAATTGATTACGATGAGGTGCAGGCGCTGGCGCGCGAGCACCGGCCGAAGCTGATTATCGCCGGCTTCTCCGCCTATGCCCGGGTGGTGAACTGGCGGCGCTTCCGCGAAATCGCCGATGAGGTCGGCGCCTGGCTGATGGTGGACATGGCCCACGTCGCCGGACTGGTGGCGGCCCGCTGCTACCCTAACCCGCTGCCTCACGCCCACGTGGTCACCACTACCACCCATAAAACGCTGCGCGGCCCGCGCGGCGGCATGATCCTCTCCGCCTGCGGCGATGAGGAGCTGTACAAAAAGCTGAATGCCGCGGTCTTCCCGGGGCAGCAGGGCGGCCCGCTGATGCACGTGATCGCCGCCAAGGCGGTGGCGCTGCGCGAGGCGATGAGCGAAGAATTCGTCCGCTATCAGGCGCGGGTGATCGACAATGCCCGGGCGATGGCGGGCGTGTTTATCCGCCGCGGGTTCGATCTGGTCTCCGGCGGCACCGACAACCACCTGTTCCTGGTGTCGCTGATCCGTCAGGGCATTACCGGTAAAGAGGCGGATGCCGCGCTGGGGCGCGCCCATATCACCGTCAATAAAAACGCGGTGCCCAACGATCCCCGCAGCCCCTTCGTCACCTCGGGACTGCGCATCGGCACCGCAGCGATCACCACCCGCGGCTTCGACCTGCGCGAGTGCGAAATGCTGGCGCACTGGATCTGCGACATTCTGGACACCCTGGCCCGCGGCAAAGAGAGCGACCATGAAGAGCAGCGCAATATTGAAGCCTGGGTGCGCTCCAACGTGGCGGAGCTGTGCGCCCGCTATCCGGTGTACGGCGAAGCCCACGGCATGACGCTGACCCGCCCCGCTTTCGCCTAACAGACAGGAAGAGACGCTATGCAACATTATTCGGGTTTAAGTCTGCTGCGCCATGGTCTCAACCACCATGAAAACTGGCCGCGGATGTGGCGCAACCCCGTGCCGAAGAAGGCCTACGACGTGATTATCATCGGCGGCGGCGGTCACGGGCTGGGTACCGCTTACTACCTGGCGAAGGAGTTTGGCATCACCAACGTGGCGGTGGTGGAAAAAGGCTGGCTGGGGGGCGGCAATACCGCCCGTAACACCACCATCGTACGCTCCAACTACCTGTGGGACGAGGCCGCGGCGCTGTTTGAACACTCGATGAAGCTGTGGGAAGGACTGTCGCAGGATCTCAACTACAACGTGATGTTTTCCCAACGCGGGGTGCTCAACCTGGGGCATACCCTGCAGGATATGCGCGACATCCGTCGCCGGGTGAACGCCAACCGCCTGAACGGCATCGACGGCGAGGTGCTGGACGCCCGCCAGGTGCAGGATCTGGTGCCGATGCTCGACTGTTCGAAAAACGCCCGCTACCCGGTGCTGGGCGCCTCATGGCAGCCGCGCGGCGGCGTGGCGCGCCATGACGCGGTGGCCTGGGGCTTTGCCCGCGCGGCGGACGCTCTGGGCGTGGATATTCTGCAGCAGACCGAGGTCACCGGCTTTATGATGCGCGACGGCCAGGTGTACGGCGTGCATACCACCCGCGGCGATATCGAAGCCCGCACCGTCGGCTGCGTGGCGGCGGGCAACTCCGGGGTGCTGGCCGGCATGGCCGGGCTGAAGCTGCCGCTGGAGTCCCACCCGCTGCAGGCGCTGGTGTCCGAACCGCTCAAACCGGTGCTGGATACCGTGGTGATGTCAAACCACGTGCACGGTTACATCAGCCAGTCGGACAAGGGCGATCTGGTGATCGGCGCCGGTATCGACGGCTACAACGGCTACGGTCAGCGCGGCAGCTACTCCACCATCGAGCATACGCTGCAGGCGATCGTCGAGATGTTCCCGGCCTTCTCGCGGGTGCGCATGAACCGGCAATGGGGCGGCATCGTCGATACCACGCCGGACGCCAGCCCGATTCTGTCGGCCACCAAAGTCAAAGGGCTGTGGTTTAACTGCGGCTGGGGAACCGGCGGCTTTAAAGCCACGCCCGGCTCGGCCCACGTATTCGCCGCCAGCCTGGCGGCAGGCAAGCCGCACCCGCTGGCGGCTCCGTTCTCAATCGATCGATTCAATACCGGCGCTTTAGTGGACGAACACGGCGCCGCCGGCGTTGCCCACTGACGAGGAGGAAGCAAGATGCTGCATATCTGGTGCCCCTGGTGTGGCGAACACCGGGAAGAAGAAGAGTTTCACCCCAAGGGCCAGGCGCATATCGTGCGCCCGGCGGATCCCGACGCCTGTAGCGACGAAGAGTGGGGAGAATATCTGTTTTTCCGCGATAACCCGCGCGGCGTACACCGGGAACTCTGGGTACACGCCGCAGGCTGCCGCAAATACTTTAACGTGGCGCGCAATACGGTGAGCTACGAAATACTGGAAACCTACCGGATTGGCGAACAGCCGAAAACCGGCGCCGGGGCCGATGTAGTGCCCCTGCCGCGCCGCGACGACAGCGAAACTGAAACCGTAACCCACGATGAGCGGATCCAGGCCGGAGGTGGCGCATGAAACAGGTGAATCGTCTGGCCGACGGCGGTCGCATCGACCGCAGCCGTCCGCTGAATTTTCGTTTTAACGGCCAGACCCTGCAGGGGTTTGCCGGCGATACCCTGGCCTCGGCGCTGCTGGCCAACGGCGTGGATATCGTCAACCGCAGCTTTAAATACGGACGCCCGCGCGGCATTGTCGCCGCCGGCGCCGAAGAGCCGAATGCCGTGGTGCAGCTGGGCAGCACAGAAGCCAGCCAGGTGCCGAACGTGCGCGCCACCCAGCAGGCGCTATATGAAGGGCTGACGGCGAGCAGCACCAACGGCTGGCCCAGCACCGAACGCGATCTGATGGGCGCCGTGGGTAAAATGCTCGGGCGCTTTATGCCTCCCGGCTTTTACTACAAAACCTTTATGAAACCGGCCTCGATGTGGATGACCTGGGAGAAGTATATCCGCAAGGGCGCCGGGCTGGGGCGCAGCCCGATGGCGCGCGATCCGGATCGCTACGATCATCTTAACCAGCACTGCGACGTGCTGATTATCGGCGCCGGCCCGGCCGGTCTGGCCGCGGCGCTGGCCGCCGGACGCAGCGGCGCGCGGGTGATGCTGGCGGATGAACAGGAAGAGATGGGCGGCTCGCTGCTCGACAGCCGCGAACCGTTAAACGACCGCGACGCCGTCGCCTGGGTGGCGGACACCCTGCGCGAGCTGGCGACGCTGGACAACGTACAGCTGCTGCCGCGCACCACCGCCACCGGCCGTCACGACCACAACTTTGTCACCCTGCTGGAGCGGCGCACCGACCACCTGGGTGAAACGGCGCCGGACCATCGCGCGCGTCTGCGTCTGCACCGGGTACGGGCCAAACGCATCGTGCTGGCCAGCGGCGCCCACGAGCGGCCGCTGGTCTACGCCGGCAACGATATTCCCGGCAACTTCGTCGCCGGCGCCCTCTCCACCTATATTCACCGCTACGGCGTCACGCCGGGCCAGCGTCTGGTGCTGTCGACCAGCAACGACCAGGCCTACTGCGCCGCGCTGGACTGGCTGGACAGCGGCCGGGAAGTCGTGGCGATCGTCGACGCCAGGGATAACCCGGACGGCGAACTGGTGGCCCAGGCGCGCGCCCGCGGCATCCGCGTACTCTGCGGCAGCGCGGTGATCGAGGCCCAGGGCGGCTCCCGAGTCAGCCGCGTGCGGGTTGCCCGCATCGACCCGGCCGGTTTCCGGGTGGTGGATCGGGTGGAAACCCTGAACTGCGACACCGTCGCCAGCTCGGGCGGCTACAGCCCGGTGATTCACCTGGCGGTGCATACCGGCGCGCGGCCGATCTGGCGCGATGAGGTGCCGGGCTTTGTCGCGCCGCAGGTGGAGGGCATGATCGCCGCCGGCGCGGTAACCGGCGCGTTTACCACCGAACAGGCGCTGCGCGACGGCGCGGCGGCGGGCCGCCAGGCCGCCGAACAAAGCGGCGGCAAACCGCAGGACATTACACTGCCGGAGGTGGCGAAACGCCGCGACGGCGCGGCGCTGGCGCTGTATCAGGTGCCGCACGATCTGCCCACCTCCCGGGCGCCGAAGCAGTTTGTCGATCTGCAGAACGACGTCACCGCCGCCGCCATTGAACTGGCGATACGCGAGGGCTTTGAGTCCATCGAACATATCAAGCGCTACACCGTGATGGGCTTCGGCACCGATCAGGGCAAGCTGGGCAATATCAACGGCATGGCCATCGCCGCCCGCTGTCTGCGGCGCGCCATCCCCGAGGTCGGCACCACCGTGTTCCGCCCCAACTACACGCCCGTCGCCTTTGGCGCCGTGGCCGGCCGCCACTGCGCCGAACTGTTCGAACCGGAACGTCACACCGCAATGCATCAGTGGCATCTGGATCGGGGCGCGGAGTTTGAAGAGGTCGGCCAGTGGAAACGCCCGTGGTACTTCCCGCAGCGCGTCGACGGACGCAGTGAAACCCTGGAAGAGGCCGTGGCCAGAGAGTGCCGCGCCGTGCGTAACGGCGTGGGGATCCTCGATGCGTCGACCCTCGGCAAGATCGATATTCAGGGGCCGGACGCCCGCACCTTCCTGGAGCGTATCTACACCAACAAGTGGGCGAAACTGGGCTTCGGCCGGGTGCGCTACGGCCTGATGTGCAAGGACGACGGCATGGTGATGGATGACGGCACCACCAGCTGCCTCGGGGCGAACCACTTCCTGATGACCACCAGCACCGGCGGTGCGGCGGCGGTGCTGGAGTGGCTGGAGCTGTGGCATCAGACCGAATGGCCGGATCTGCAGGTGTATTTCACCTCGGTGACCGACCACTGGGCCACCCTCTCCCTGTCCGGGCCGGAGTCCCGCCGCCTGCTGCAGGAGGTGTGTGATATCGACCTGTCGCGCGACACCTTTAAGTTTATGGACTGGCGCTCCGGCACGGTGGCCGGCGTTCCGGCGCGTGTGTTCCGCATCTCGTTTACCGGCGAGCTCGCCTATGAGGTGAACGTGCAGGCCAACTACGCGCGCCACGTCTGGGAAGCGCTGTTCGAACACGGTGAAAAGTATGGCCTGACGCCTTACGGCACCGAAACGATGCACGTTCTGCGCGCCGAGAAGGGCTTTATTATCGCCGGCCAGGATACCGACGGCTCCATGACGCCGGAAGATCTCGGCATGCAGTGGTGCGTGGGCTACGACAAAAGCTTCTCCTGGGTGGGCAAGCGGGCGCTGACGCGCGCCGACACCCGGCGCACCGACCGTAAACAGCTGGTCGGCCTGCGGCCGAAAAACCCGCGGGTGGTGCTGGAAGAAGGCGCGCAGATTGTGCTGGATCCCCACCATCCGATCCCGATGCCGATGGTCGGCCACGTCACCTCCAGCTACTACAGCCCTACCCTGGACAGCGGCTTCGCGCTGGCGGTAGTGAAAGACGGGCACCAGAAAATGGGCGATACCGTCTGGCTGCCGATGGTCGACGGCCAGATCCATGAGGCCGAAATTGTCAGCCCGATCTTTGTCGATCCCAAAGGAGAGCGCCAAAATGTCTGATGTCGTAAAGATAAGCACCTTTAACAGCCACCCCAAGGCGCAGGTGATGCGCGAATCGCCGCTGGCGCTGTCTTACCGTCATACCGGCCGGCCGGAGGCCGGCGAACACAGCGGCGTAACGCTGCGCGAGCACCCGTTCCGCGGGCATCTGATTCTGCGCGGCGGCGCCATCGTGCTCGATCAGGCGCTACGCGACGTGCTGGGGATCGGACTCCCCGGCCAGCCGCTGGGGCTGGTCAGCGGCGACGACGGCGAAAGCAGCATCCAATGGCTGTCGCCGGACGAATGGCTGCTGATCGTGCCGGAAGGCAGCGAGTTTGACGTGGAGAAACGGCTGCGGGCGGCGCTGGGCGACGCCCACTACGCCATCGTCAACGTCAGCGGCGGCCAGACGCTGCTGGAGCTGCGGGGGGAAAAAGTTCGCGAGCTGCTGATGAAGTCAGTGGTCTATGACGTTCATCCGGACAATTTCCCCGCGGGCAAGGCGGTGACCACCGTCTTCGCCAAAACCACCGCGGTGCTGCGCCGGCCCGACGAGACCCGCTGGGAGCTGATCGTCAGACGCAGCTTTGCGGATTACCTCTGGCGCTGGCTGCTGGATGCCGGGGAAGAGTACGACATTGGCGTTATCCCGTGACGGAGAACAGAGCATGAGTCGTAATAATGACTGCTGGATCATGACCGCCCAGTGTCCGGGGCGGCTCGGCACGGTCGATGCGGTGACCGCCTTCCTGCGGGAGAACGATTGCTACATTACCGAACAGAACTCGTTCGACGACCGCGAGTCCGGGCGCTTCTTTATCCGCACCGAGTTTCGGCCGCCGTCCGGTTTCGACAGCCAGGCCTTTGAGGCGCGTTTCGCACCGCGCGCGGCGAACTTCGAGATGAGCTTCGGGCTGACCGCGCCCGGACATCGGGTGCCGGTGGTGATTATGGTCTCCCGCACCGATCACTGCCTGAACGACCTGCTGTACCGCTACCGTACCGGCCAGCTGCCGGTGGAGGTGTGCGCCGTGATCTCCAACCACCGCGATCTGGAACCGCTGGTGGCCTGGCACGGCCTGCCCTACCACTACCTGCCGGTTACCGCCGACACCCGACCGCAGCAGGAGGCGCAGGTGTGGCGAATCATTGAGGAGACCGGCGCCGAGCTGGTGATTCTGGCGCGCTATATGCAGGTGCTGTCGGACGGCATGTGCCGCCGGCTGGCGGGCAAGGCGATCAATATTCACCATTCGCTGCTGCCGGGCTTTAAGGGCGCCAAGCCCTACCATCAGGCCTGGGCCAAAGGGGTCAAACTGGTGGGCGCCACCGCGCACTATATCAACGAGGAGCTGGACGAAGGGCCGATCATCGCCCAGAGCGTGGAGCCGGTAACCCATACCGACTACCCGGAGGATCTGATTGAAAAAGGACGAGATATCGAACGCGTAACCCTGGCGCGCGCCGTCAGCTGGCACGTGGAACGGCGGGTATTTCTCTATGAGAACCGCACGGTGGTGTTCCCGCGCTGAACCTACACAGGCGGCCCTGTCGGGGCCGCTTTGCTTTCAGGCCGTCCGCGGCGCAACGAAAAAACCCCAGGCCGTTTAAAGCCTGGGATTTTTGAAATCCATAAAGATTAATGAGATTTACTCAAAGCAGCACAATTTCAACCCACATATCTACATGGAATACGGCAGGGCCAACCGTCTGCAATCCCTCATCCCGATTATTTCAATCCACGTGCCTACGTGAGGCACGACGTTCTCAGGCACACTTTCGCGACACATTTCATGATGTTTCAATCCACGTGCCTACGTGAGGCACGACAGGTATACAATGCCAGCGCGTAGCAGTCGTTGGTGTTTCAATCCACGTGCCTACGTGAGGCACGACAGGCGTACGGCGCCAGCGGCAAAACAAACGTGCTGTTTCAATCCACGTACCTGCGTGAGGCACGACACCCGGCCCCGAGAGGGATCAACCGATAAGTGAGTTTCAATCCACGTGCCTGCATGAGACACGACGGCGCCCTGGATAACGTCACTCATCAGGTTCTTGTTTCAATCCACGTGCCTGCATGAGGCACGACGACGCGCCAGTTTGTTTTGCTCATGAAAATACAGTTTCAATCCACGTGCCTGCATGAGGCACGACGAGGAAGGACAATGAACACTATCGAAATGATCAAGTTTCAATCCACGTGCCTGCATGAGGCACGACGCTAGCTGTTCCTCGGACTGGTCCTGATTAGCCATGTTTCAATCCACGTGCCTGCATGAGGCACGACCCCATACGATAACCGCAAAGCTCGTATTGAGAAGTTTCAATCCACGTGCCTGCATGAGGCACGACACGGCCTGCGCATGCTGAACCCGCTGATATTCACGTTTCAATCCACGTGCCTGCATGAGGCACGACAAGATTTTTCACAATGGCCTGCGTCAGTGATGAGTTTCAATCCACGTGCCTGCATGAGGCACGACTATAAATACAGTAAATTTGTGGTGTGAGTTATGGGTTTCAATCCACGTGCCTGCATGAGGCACGACGCCGCCGGCCACATTGCGCCCGGTGATGTAGATGTTTCAATCCACGTGCCTGCATGAGGCACGACGAGCATGGCTAAGCGTAAGAGCAACGAGCAGCGAGTTTCAATCCACGTGCCTGCATGAGGCACGACTCCCTTATTGCAAGGACTTGTGTAGTCTACCTTTAGCAAGCATTTTGCGCCAACCCACAGTTAACCAGGCACAGATACACCGCTAATCAACAGACTAGAGAAATTTCTCTTTTATTTCATAGTAATAGTTTCGCGCCAACCTGCCAGCCTTTTGGTGAGGACTACAGGTTGGCGGAAGAGAATTCAGATGATCAAATGATCTTTGAAGATATCAACTGCGGGCTTGGCGCCATGATGTTCAACTTTGTTTCTCCATTCCTTCCCTAGTCGATAGAAACGTAAACTATCAACCTCTGCATTATAAATGCTGAGGAGTTTGGCTCGAAAATTCACCCACTGGACAGAATCAATTTCGCATTCAAAAACTGAATATTGCACCCTCACGCCATAATCTAAGCACATTTTAGCTAGCTGTCGGAGTCGACGCGGGCCATCAGCATCAGCCAAAGAAACATCATAGGTCACCAAAACCATCATTCCGAGAACCTTTCAACGATATGTGTAAGGAGGATATACAGCCAAATCACCCCGCAAATGGCGGGAAAGTAACATAGCCTGCACATGAGGCAATAAACCTATTGCAACCTTTTCTTGTAAAAATGGGTGGATAATTTCTTCTTGCTTTTTAGTTTGCCATGCTTGGAGAACTAGTTTTCTGGCATCCTCCTTGAGGATCACACCTCCCAATATATCGGTAGTAAAATCCGCTGTTTTCAATTGTTGTCGGTTAATCAATGTCAGCACTAACCGATCAATAATGGGGGCTCTAAACTCCTCAAGCAAATCCAGCGCCAGACTATCACGCCCCGGCCTTTCAACATGTAAAAAACCAACTTGTGGATCTAACCCTACGCCTTGCAAAGCGCCGCTGATCTCTTTAGACATGAGCGAATACAAAAATGAAAGCATGGCGTTGACTGGATCACGAGGGGGTCTTCTGTTCCGGCCATCGAAAACAAAACCGCTGCGACGAGTCAATAATCGATCAAATACACCGAAATAATGGCTTGCAGCCTCCCCCTCTAAACCACGTATCCGATTAATATCGGTCTGTACGGCCAGTTCCGCAACAATCTGACGCATCCTATGGGTTGCCACGCGAATATCTGTTTGTTCGCCATAAGTGCGTAAATGACGCATCAGTACGACCCGAGACGATTGAATTTTAGCGGCCACCACATTACGAGCGATCGTCGCATCACCATTTTCACTACAACGAAATTGTGCTCTACGTAACAACACATTACCCGTTTGCTTACCAACCACCCGAGCTTGGAAGCGGCCAAAGCGATCAAAAAAAGAAAGCTGGGTGCCATTCTCACCACAGAACCCCATTAATTGCGGCGACACCATAATATTACCGAAGCAGAAAATATTACCAACGGAATGGATCGGTACTTGCAGCAATTTCTGGCGCTGGCCGTCAATCGACTGCTCGATCAATAATGTTTCCCGCTCTTTATGCAGATAAGCACCATCACGATTGATATAAAGACAGTTCTGGAGTTTCTTCATTTATCCTCCTCCGCTGAGGAATAAATCGCCGACACATAGGTAATGGAGGTATCTTGCTGTTGAGCAGGAAGGCATTCATCAAGCAGTGAACAAGACTTGCAGTGCCTTCCGGACTGAGATTTGGGTGTCTCACCGGAACGCAACAGTTCAGCAACAGAGGCAATAACCGAGAGTGTTCGCTGACGCAGGGCACTATCCAAGGCAATGTCCAGCCGATGCCGAGTTTGCCAGTACCACACAGCTCCAGTAGCCACCTCTTGTCCTGTCATCTCCTCCAGGCAGAGAGCCTGTGCACAAAGCTGAATAGCATCGCTATCATGACGCTTTGGCTTACCGCGTTTATACTCTACCGGGGTTAGTGCCCCGGTAGAGAGATCTTTCTCCAACAGATCCAGCTTGCCGGAAAGACCAAGCTGCGGCGCACTGACGGGCAAACCACGTTCATACCGTATCCCTTTGCGGGTCTCTGGCTCACCGTGGTCCACACGTTGATGCAGCAATGCTCCCTGTGCTGTCAACCAGTTATCAGCCCACACTTGCTCATTATGAATCAAGGCACACTGTCTGGGACAAAATGCATAATGCTGCAGTGCGGATAGCGGAATCAGTCGCGTATCAGCCATCTTACTTACGCCAGCATAACGTGCAGCGTTACACCACCTGGAATCTGCTCCTCAGTCACACTGATGCGGTAATCGGACAGACTGCGAGCGGGGCCATCGGTCACACGTTCAATATTGATGGTATCGAAAAGTTTACGAGCAGGGGCATTGCCCAATACGCTGTCGTGCTTGAAAACGTACAGAGCGCAGGCGTTCATTTCGCCACGAGCGGCTGAGCGATCATGATCAAACATATTAATTAAAGAATCCCAAAAGAGCCTGAGATCGTCCTCACTGAAACCGGTTTGTTGTGCCAAATGCGCTGAAACATAACCGTGACAACGATATAAACCATAAGGCACAGTATTTTTACGGCCCATCGTACGATTATCACCATCCTGTTTTTGTGCTGCCGCCTCCGTTGCCACGGCACAGCGAGTAATGGAATGCTCATGCGCTACAATAGGCTCAATGGAGCGGGCAAACGTAAGCTGTACCGGCCCACGAACCTGACCACAGTTAACACCGGTAGACATCACGGCGCCAAAGGTACGAATGTCATAGAAATTTTTACACATCCATTGGCGAGCCTCATCTACCGCATCCCCTCCCTTGCGTTTTTTATCATCGCCTTTCAGCAAGTCGGACTTGCCAATCCCTTCATAGGCACGCTCATGGGTTTTATTCAGGATCGCTTTCTCTTTGACGTAAATTTCATAGGGTGGTATTTCTCCTTTATGCAGGCCGATAAAGTTGCGTACTTTACGTTTCAGACAGACGTCGGTAACCAAGCCTTGGCCAGTTTCTGCATCCACACGAGGTAAATTGCCCGCATCTGGGTCGCCATTGGGGTTCCCATCCTTGACGTCAAATAACAGAACGAACTCATAGCGATTGTTAAGACTCATGCTGCCTCTCCTTGGGTAGATGTTTTCTTGGGAGTTAAATCCTGACGTTGATGGTAGTAACCGATAGCGAACAGCCCCTGCTGAGTCAGGTCCAGATGGGCCGGGAAGTCGGTAATTGCCGCAATAATCTCTTGGATACGATTTTGAGCCGCAATACGATATCCAGGTTTATCCAGCTTTTTCAGATGATGGGTATGCAAACGCATCAAGGTGCCAAACACCGCTTTGGGCGTACAGCTGGCGCTGCTGTAATAGCGATCGCGGATAGTTGCATTAAGCCCTGGGCTTGCATCGGTTTGTAATTTTTCCAACACAGCAAACAGCCTTCCCAATAGATAGCCGATACGGTCTTCTTCCAGATTGAGTGCCACAGTGACCTCCTTGAATTTTTGCTGACGAAAATAGCGGTTTAACCACGCCTTGATTAACGCAGTTCGGTAACCATTCACCGCACCTGATTCCGCTTTAATGCGAATCAATACCCCAGTGAGTAAAGCAGCAGGTAAAGGTGAACCTGATAAAATCGCCCGTACAACCTCCCCCACCCAGTGAGGCGGCAAATTCTCTTCTTTACCCAGTAATGCCGTACTACGTAACAAGGTTTTCAACGATGGGCGTCTTGGCGAATCACTACTCCCCGCAAGCTCAATATCATCAAGCCATTGCCACAAACGTTGAGCAAAATCTGCAACTGTCCCTACCAGCCAGAAACGGATAGCCACCCGTGCCGCATTGGGCGATAACCCCAGCAAGTAAAAACGCTCAGTGGCCCCGGTCCCTTGATAAAGGCCGTTATGCACGCTGTCGCCAAGCTTGGTCACAGCACGAACATTACGGTCGGGATCGTCTTTAGGACTATCGGCGAAAATGAAAGGTAACAGGGTTTCCAGCGGATGATCTTGGGCAGCCCAACACACGACTGAGGTTTCGCCCAGCTGCATACGGTTGGGGCTATTCGTTTCTAACAGGTAATTCAGTGCCGTGGTGTATTCAAATGCTGCTCTCTCGCTGATCGGGGAATTGGCCCCCTGCTCTTTTCCCCATGACCTGAATGCATCTTTATTAAATGAAACCAGACTGGCTCCAGAGGAGTGCGCACCCCATACCCCCCTGATGGAGGGATGGAGCCTGGCCACAGGCAGCACTTTTCCGTTGACCAGGCAGCGGGAGGCCACATCACCCTGCAGGTTAATAGACTGCTGGTAAGCCGCCAACACGGCAGGCCGATGGAACACAATCTGTCCCCCATCCTCCAACAGGCTAAAGGTCATTACCGGGTTGGTTTCAATAATTTCTGCCCAATGCAAATCCGCAGTTAAATTCTGTTCCGGTCGTTCATAGAAACGCAGCACGGCAGCTACGCCAACATCAGTAACTGCATCCCCCAATAGCAAGCGGATCTGCTCAATAAAACTTTGCCGCTGTTGTTCCGTGCGTTGCGGTTTGTCTTTTTGATCAATCCCCAAAACATAGTTCGCAGGATCCCACAGTAAGTTAGCCGCCACCCCCGAGGATTTTTTTACGCTTTTAGCCACCATAAAACGACGGGGTATTGGCTTTTTCCTCTCCATCGCTCGGGTATCTTCAAATTGAATAAATCGGCCGTCGCGATCGATCACCACCAGAAACGGGATCCCTTTTTCTTCAAAACCAAATGGGGCCAGCGCGGTATTCGGTTCGGCCTGTTTGCGTTGGTAATAATCGCATAATGCTTGCAGGATCATACGTATACCTCCGGGCTATCCAAGGCCGGGATATCAATTCGCCCTTGTATCATCTGCGCCCGAAAAAACAGGGGATTAGGTGATGTCGGATCGCTGTAATCCATGTCATAGAGCATCCAACCCAGATCGATATCCTGAGTTAACGGCAGAGGCTGACGCTCGGCATCACTGACTAACGTAAAGTCACAGGCAAATTCCCTGCATCCCAGATAGGGTTGGTTAATACATTGCCCCTTTTCAGCCCGACGGCGAAACATATCGGCAAACTTTGCTGCGTTATCACCGCCACCCGCTTTAGTAGTGAGATGAAATTCGGCATAAAGACGATAACGGACATCGCGCAGGAGTAACCCCGCACGCTGCTGACGATCCTCTTCGATATAAAGCCCAAGACTCCCTTTGCCTGACTTCATCGCCGTTTTCACATTACGGCTGGAAATCACCGAGCCTACCTCATTGCGGCGCAGGTTAATCCAACGTATAGGGTTGATTACTTCAATACGGGTCACTTGCCAGCGTATCGCCGGTTTCCACAAGATCGATTCAAAGACACTGCGGGCTGCTGACGGGGTTATGACATCGTAGCTCACACGCTCTACTTTCATCTCTGGGCGCGTAAAACAGGCGAAATCACCACTGATATCCAGACAAAATCCCATATTCTCTCCGTGATCAAATAACTGAACGTTCCACAGATAACAACGTATCCGGTAATTCCACTCCCCAACATGGATGGTAGTGACTTTCTAATAACACCAACTGGCCTGCGCAAACTTGCAGAGCACCGATAGCTTGTAACGCTTCAGCCAACGACTCAGGTAGCGTCACGCTGTAACGCTGTAGTTTTCGTTGCCCCCATTTGGCCGTGGGATCACTTTCTAATGTATTGAGCAGCATAAATACCGGACTTTCATCCTGATGCTCAGGGCAGTAAGGCACAATCACCGCCACGCCTTTATCATCAATTAAACGAAAACTGTCGGCTGCCTCACGAAATTGAATAATGAGAGGGGAATCTGCTGAGTATTTGGCCGTCAACTTCTCACAAATCTTGTGCTTATCACGCTCCCCTTGGCTATTAAGACGCATGAAGTATTGTTCAAGAGTTTGCGGCGACAGAGGTTCAGATAGCAGACCAGCTTTCAACATGGCCACAGTACATTGTTCTGCCTGCCGGAGCAGACCAACTGGCGCTGAGTCTGTAGGCATAAATACCCACACTCTGCCCAACTTCCCCATTACACCTTCACGATTACAGCGTCCTGCAGCCTGGGCAATTGCATCCAACCCCGCCATCGCACGAAATACCGCAGGGAAATCAAGATCTACCCCTGC
Source organism: Serratia rubidaea (assembly GCA_901472405.1). Classification (GTDB taxonomy): domain Bacteria; phylum Pseudomonadota; class Gammaproteobacteria; order Enterobacterales; family Enterobacteriaceae; genus Serratia_B; species Serratia_B rubidaea. The sequence goes on from LR590463.1 coordinate 3,337,047, forward strand.
TTCTACCAATTGAGTGCTGACAACTCTCAATGGCCGTTTATCTCCCTGACGGCGAGCTTCAAGCCGTTGGCGAATATCAGTAATCACCTGACTACGATGAGCCGCACACATATGAGCAGAAAGATGGAAACGGTTATCATCGTCGGGTAACAAGTTGAAAAGTTCACGTGCATGGCGACGCGTGTTGACGATACAAAGAACACACTCTTCCCCGGTCAATTCGTCTGCAATCTGTTGCCAATGCATAGGTTCGGCAGAAAAGGTAACCTTTACCCGTCTGAGTTGCTGCGCCAAATGCGCAGGGTTAGCGATAATTTCTCGCACATCCTTCACCCCTTCCATTAACTTCTTACCAAACACATCCCGGCTTTCTGCCAATACAGGCTGAGTTGCTGTACACAACACCCAGGTAACGCCAAACAACTCACTGAGTTGTGTCATGACGTTAGTGATTGGCTGGTGGAAGTCGCGTGGTAATTGTTGAGCTTCATCAAGGATGATGATGCTATCGATGAGGTTATGCAGCTTGCGGCAGCGGCTCGTACGTGATGCATGCAACGATTCGAAAAGTTGTACATTTGTGGTGACAATCACCGGAGCATCCCAATTTTCCGTCACCAACCGCCTATATACATTGCCATCATCATCAAGGCTACAATGGTGCTCCAATACAGCCTCATCCCCCAGTACCCTACGAAAGACTGCCGCGTTTTGCTCAATAATGCTGGTAAAAGGAATGGCGTAAATGATGCGTTTTTTTTCCATGCTTGATCGCATGCTCAAGGGCAAATCCCAGACTTGCCAGCGTCTTACCGCCACCGGTAGGCACTGTAAGGCTGAATATCCCGGGTACTCCAACCGCTGCCGCCAGGGTTTGCGTAAGTATCTCCGCCCTGATTTTCTGCAGCTGTGTACTTGGGGCACGCCCTACCAACCCGGCCATAAAATCACGATAGCGCTTATGTAATCCCGACAAAGTGGGGTAATTGCCGCGCATGGCAAATTTGTCCGGTGCCATATAGCGCTCAGTATCCAGATAATCGGCATCCACCAGACAGGAAAACAGCATACGTAGCCACAAAGCTACCGATTCAGGAGTTAATGTTGGATTAATGAGAGGTTGGTCATCAGCTGTCAGAATGTCAGCAGGTACTTGTGAGGAGACTGATTCTGTATATTCTTGTTGCGCCTGTGCAAGACGTACCTGTAGTGATCCATTTCCGCCACTCCAATCAGGTAAACCCGCATGATGGCCGGCAATCAGATAGGCCAACATATGCCCATAGCCGGCACCTAACGTATCAATTGCGTGCAATGCGCCTGCAGTTGAATGAATCACTCGCCCACTCTGTTGCTCAATATGGGCACTTTCTGACTCAAAACCTGACTTATTACGAATGTAGCTTTGGAAGGATGGTCGGTATTTACCTAAATCATGCCATCGCCCCACAAGTACCGCCCACCCTGACATGGGGCGTATAAAAAATTGCTCTGCAAACACGGCAACACAACGTAGATGTTCATCTAATCGGTGTGATTCAGCCCATTCGCCATCTGCGTTTAACTTAACATGTGCTATCGGTAACATGACTCATGTCGCATCAAATCCATTGATGCTCTTAAACTACCATGTATCAATACCAATAAAAATACTGTGGTTAAACTATCCCCCATATGCCGGGAACCATCAGGGGTGAAAAGTAGTTATCGCTTTCAGCAACCACTGAAGCCAACATCCAAGACATACAGCAAAAACGAAAAAACCCCAGGCTGTTTAAAGCCTGGGGTTTTGAATTTGGCGGAAGGACAGAGATTCGAACTCTGGGAGCTGTTACACTCGACGGTTTTCAAGACCGCTGCCTTAAACCACTCAGCCATCCTTCCAATGGGCGCAGATATTAACGGTACCGTTATGAAATGTCTAGCGTTGCCATACAAAAAAATAGGCATTTCGGCGCGTTTGCTCAAACTTCAGGCCAAGAGTGGTTAAAAAGTGCAAGTCATGCCGAAAACAGCGCAATATCTCACCAGTCCGGCCCGCTTTTTCTGCCGCACGGCGGCGGACTTTCCGCTGGCTCCACCAACAAAAAGGCCGGACAGTCGTCCGGCCTTTGGCATCTGGCGCCGATTACTTCGGCTGCGAGTCGTAGTCTGAACAGCTTTGATAGCCTTTGTTCATCACATGGCCGGTATCGTTGTAGCTGACAAAGTAGGTCTGCGCCTTGCCGTCACGCGGCGCGACGGCATAGGTATCGCAGGTGCCCTGCGCATGAACCATCGTTGCCGTGGTTGACGGCGGCCCGGCAATCGCGCGTACCTGCTGCTTGGTCATCCCGACTTTAACATCACTGACCACCGGCTCTTTTACATAGCTCGCCGCGCGGTCATAAGCGGTACAGCCGGCAAGAATGGAAAGTGCTGCTGTAGTGCAAACGGCTAAAACCAACTTCTTCGTCATAGCTTGTCCTCTTAGAGTGCGTTTATTGTCTTCTAAGTCTAGATGGCGAAAGGTTTTTCCACAAACTGCGCTTTAACACTGGGTGCTATTTTAACCGGATGATTCATCAGCAGCGTTAATCGGCTTGCCGCCGGCGCAGCCAAGCGTAGCGCAGCACGTCGGCCAGCAGGAACAGCACAATGCTGGCCCCCAGCACCGGCAGGCTGTACCCCAGCAGCAGCGTCACCAGTAAAATCAGCGCCAGCGGCCCCTTCGGCGTACGCCGCAGCAGCATCAGCGGCGAGCGCGGCGCGCGTTCCGCCGCCCGCGTCGGCCGGTTGCGCCACCACATCAGATAGCCCATGATCACCATCGCCACCAGCCCGACGGCAAACGCCACCAGCACCAGCTCATTAACCAGGCCGAACAGAATGCCCATATGCAGATCGATGCCCCAGCGCGTCAGTTTGGCCGCCAGTGGGAAACTGGCAAATCGTACGCTGTCGGTCACCGCCAGGGTATGCGGATCCACCGCCACCGCATCGACCTGCGTCGGCCAGCTGCGATCGATTTCGCTGACGGACCAGGCCTGCCCGGCGCCCTGCGGCTGCCGAATCTCTACTTTATTCGCATCAATGCCCGCAGCGCGCGCCTGCTGCAGCACCCGGTCGTACAGCCCGGTATCCAGCGCCGGCGCCGCCTCGTCCGGCGCCATAACATGGCCGCGGTGCTCCGCATGCTCGTCCATTGCGTCATGAGAGCCGCCGTGCAGCGCGGTGGACAGCGACGGCGTCGCCCAACCGAACTGATGGCGCAGCACGCTGATATTATCGCCGGCCCAGTTCGACCAGGTCAGGCCGGTAATCGAGAAAAACAGCAGCCCCAGCGACAGCAGTACCCCCAGCTGCCGGTGCAGAGCGCGCACGCCGCGCTGACGCCGCGCCGCGCGTTTGCGCGCCCCCCACAGAATCAGCCCGCCCAGCGCCGCCACCCACAGCCAGGAGGCCGCCAGCTCGCTGTAGTTGCGGCCCACTTCCCCCAGCAGCAGGCTGCGGTGCAGCTGATCCAGCCAGGTGCGCAGCGGCAGTACGCCGCTGGTGCCGTACACCGCCAGCGCGCCGTGGGTCTGCAGCGTGACGGGTCGACAAACACCGCCAGACGTTCGCCGGACGCCAGCCCATCGACGTTAAACAGCACCCGCGTGTTCTCGCCGTCTGCCGGCGACGGACGCACGGCGGACAGCTGCGCCTCCGTCGGCGCCTGCGTTTGTGCGGCCGCAATCTGCCGCTGTAGCGTCTGCGGCTGTCCGCTGCTGTGGTTATACAACTGCTCGGCGTACCAGTAAGATTCCAGCTGCGGCGTCAGGGCATAAAAAATTCCGCTTAATGCGGCAATAAGTAAAAAGGGACCGACAAATACGCCAATATAGAAATGCAGGCGCATCATCAAGGGAATAAACCAGCTGCGAGTGGTTACCCGCCGGCGCATATTTTGGGTAGCCGAAGGCAGCGCGTTTACGCGTTCAGTCATTATTATTTTCCACAGGTGAATTTAATGCCTGGGGGAATTTATCCGATCTATTTTTAATTAACAAATAATTTTCTAATGGTGTTGGCAATTTGTGAATGATGTTACACTGGCGCCGGCATCACATGCCGCGCTTTCCACTGCTCAAGGGCCCGAATACTGGTGAAACTGTCAACGCACTCAATACGCACGCTGGCCTGGCTGGGTCTGTTTGCCATGCTGATGGTGTTTGCCGGGCCGTTAATCTCCGCACAGTTGGCAAAAAACTCGCAGCATAACAGTATGATGGGCATGAATATGCCGATGGGCGAGCACATGATGATGATGCATCATCAGGCCGACGACGCCCCCGCTTCGCGGCACCACGCCGCCGGCATGATGGACGAAGACAGCGGCGATTTTTGCGGTTACTGCAGCCTGTTCCACCATAGTCCGCCGCTGCAGATTACGCTGCCGCCCTTCCTCCACGCCCCATTATCCGCCGGCACGATTAGCGCCGTTATTATTCCCGCTCCGGTTATCCGCCGATTATTCCAGCCCTATCAAACGCGCGCTCCACCGAAAAATATTAACGCCAATAATATTAAATCCACGTTTATACTTTAATTTATTAAGGTAGGGTTTGCCGTATTTATTAATTACGCCTTCCCTACCCCGTTCGTTTATTTTTATTAATCAAACGCCGCGACGATATTTAATAATTATCCCACAGTCCGGGCGTCGCCAATTCCAGCAGATGGCCATCCGGGTCGCGGAAATAGAGACTTTCCGCACCGCGCGGCCAGCGCATGCGCCCTTCGATTTCCACGCCGTGCTGACTTAAGCGTTGCTCCCACTGCGGCAGCTGCGCCCTGCTGACCGCAAAGGCCAGATGATAAGGGCCGTTGCCGTCATGCGGCGGTATATAGCCGGCCTCTTCGCGGAACCCTTGCCGTCCGTCGCCACGGATAAACAGCAGCAACACGTTCTGACCGCCGACGTTGTAAGCGCGAAAGCGCTCTTTGGCCACCATCGCCGGCAGCCGTAACACGGTTTCATAAAAATGGCTGGCGCGCGGCATGTCGCTGACGTACAGCGCCGTTTCAATGATGCGTTCAAGGGTGAGCGGCATAGAGCCTCCTGAGTAAGGGTTACTCAGCAAGCCTAGCCGGGCGGTTCGGGCGGGCTAGCAATCCGTGCTCAGACGGCAGGCAAAAAAAAACGCGGCCCGAAGGCCGCGTTATGCAAAACAACCTGAAGCTTAGAACTGGTAAACCAGACCCAGCGCCACCACGTCGTCGGTGTTGATACCGGCGGCTTTGGTGAAGTCGTTGTCGTCCAGCAGGTTGATTTTGTAATCAACGTAGGTGGACATGTTTTTTGTTGAAGTAGTAGGTCGCGCCCACGTCAACGTACTTCATCAGGTCCTGATCGCCGTAGCCGCGTTCGATATCCTTACCTTTAGACTGCAGGTAAGCCACGGAAGGGCGCAGGCCGAAGTCGAACTGGTACTGCGCAACCAGTTCAACGTTCTGCGCTTTGTTGGCGTAGCCATAAGCGGAGCTGCCACGGCTGCCGAAGCGGGTAGCGTTGTAAGACTGGGTGTACATCGCCGCCAGGTAGACGTTGTTAGCGTCATACTTCAGGCCGCCGCTGTAGGCTTCAGCCTTGTCGCCGCTGCCCAGAATACGCGGGTTGTTATAGCCATTCTGCTCGTTGGTACGGTCAGAAGAGAAGTAAGCGCCGCCGCGCTGATGCCGTAGCCCAGATCGTAGGTAGCAGACATGCCGTAACCGTCGCCGTTCTGCGCCAGCACGTCGCGACCGTTGTTGGATTCGGTAGCGCTGTCGTTTTTACCCTGGTACTGCAGGGCGAAGTTCAGGCCGTCAACCAGACCGAAGAAGTCGTTGTTACGGTAGGTCAGCACGCCGTTAGAGCGTTGGAACAGGAAGTTGTCCGCACCGTAGGTGTCGCCGCCGAATTCCGGCAGGACGTCGGTCCAGGCGCCGATGTCATACAGTACGCCGTAGTTACGGCCGTAATCCAGTGAGCCGTAGTCGCCAAAGCGCAGACCGGCGAAGCCGACACGGGTGAAGGAGTCGTTTTCGCTTTCAGTCTTGTTCAGCTGAACCTGATATTCCCACTCACCGTAGCCGTCAGCTGGTCGCTGATCTGGGTTTCGCCACGCAGGCCGAAACGCAGGTAAGACTGGTCGCCATCGGTGCCATTGTCGTCAGAGAAATAGTGAAGACCATCGATTTTACCGAACAAATCCAGTTTATTACCGTCTTTGTTGTAGATTTCCGCTGCGCCTGCGGTGCCGGCAACCAGCATGGCAGGTACAATCAGGGAGAGTACTCGAAGTTTCATCGTTATTATCCTCGTTAATTATGTCGAGCTACGGCCACTGCCCTTTTGAGCATTATTAGCACGACTGTGCATTACCATTCTGGTAACACGGTTTATATTAATCCAGAAAGAAAATGATACCAAGTGTCCGATAGTGTTTCTACGGCGCAAACAAAGGTTGCAAAATGTAAATACCGGCGAACTTTCACAAAAACTTACCGACAAACAAAATAGCGCATTTAAAGACAAAAAATGAATTTAATTGAATAAATTCACTTAGTTATACAAAACCTTAAACTAATGTAGAATTCCATACAAAAATAGCGATCAATAAGCACATACTGTCAAAATACCTGTCGCAAACAGCCACTATAATTCACCTGCTATCATCATTATTTTCATTATTACCTTCATTATCGTAATGATAATCCCTGTACTTTACAGCCGGCCCCCGGCCGGTTTTTTATTGCCGTTTTTGCCTCCGCCGCGCGACATCATGCAAACTATCCGACCAGAAATAATCACTTACAGAAATAATTGCCTATTTAAATTTCCGCACTTATCGCTAAACGTTTTCTTTATTTTGGTCTACACCTTGATAGCTGGAAAATAAATAAACACTTCCGGCTTAATTATTGACCAGATAACCATTCAATATCCCCGCCGGCAACCGTTCGTCGCCCGAGATAAAATCTGTTATTCTAGCCGGGTGATTATTGCTGACGGCAAACCAGTATGCGCTCTCAACTCGATACCCAGTGGCAGCGGCTGCAGACCTCTCCGTTCCGCGCCAAATTCCGCCTGAATGATAAGGACCGGCTCTACCTGGAAAATAAAGGCATCGCCGTGATCCTCAGCCATGCCCGCGATTTCATCGACCGGCGGCTGGCCGACGCGTGGCCGAAAAACGACGGTAAACAGACGCCGATGCGCGGCCACCCGGTGTTTGTCGCCCAGCATGCCACCGCCACCTGCTGCCGCGGCTGCCTGGCCAAATGGCACGCCATTCCCGCCGGACAGGTACTCAGCGAACAGCAGCGGCGCTATATCCTGCAGCTGATCGCCCTGTGGCTGGTGCGTAAAGCCGGCGTACAGGCCGAGGCGTGCGCAAATGTTTTCGACCCCGATCGCGCTTTGTGATAAAAACACAGCACGACTTACAGCCACCCGCTTTCTAACAGATCCTTGATGCCCACATGACATCCACTTTGTGCACCGAACAGCAGCAGCCCGGCATTCCCGAACAGATAGCCACCCGCATCGCCTTTTTTGTCTCCGGCCTCGGCATGGCGGCCTGGGCGCCGCTGGTGCCTTTCGCTAAACTCCGTCTGAACCTGGATGATGGCTCACTGGGCTTACTGCTGCTGTGCATCGGCGCCGGTTCGCTGCTGGCGATGCCGCTGACCGGACTGCTGACCGGTAAACTCGGCTGCCGGCGCGTGATCCTGCTGGCCGGGCTGGCGCTGTGCATCGATCTGCCGCTGCTGGTGCTGATGGATTCAACGCCGGGCATGGGGCTGGCGCTGCTGCTGTTCGGCGCCGCCATCGGCATGATTGACGTTGCGATGAATATCCAGGCGGTGATTGTCGAACGCGCCAGCGGCCGGGCGATGATGTCCGGCTTTCACGGTTTCTTCAGCGTCGGCGGGATCGCCGGCGCCGGCGGCGTCAGCCTGTTGCTGTGGCTGGGGCTGAGCCGCTTGCCGCCGTACTGGCTACGGTGCTGACCATTGTGCTGCTGCTCGCGCTGGCGCAGAAAAACCTGCTGCGCGACAGCGATGCGCAGGACGGCGGCCCGCTGTTCGTTCTGCCGCGCGGCTGGGTGATGTTTATCGGCGCGCTGTGCTTTATTATGTTTCTGGCGGAAGGCTCGATGCTGGACTGGAGCGCCCTGTTTCTGACGACGCTGCGCGGCGTCGAGCACAGCCAGGCCGGCCTGGGCTATGCGCTGTTTTCCATCGCCATGACCATCGGCCGGCTGAACGGCGACCGGGTGGTCAACGCGCTGGGGCGCTATAAGATGCTGCTGCTCGGCAGCCTGTGCGCCGCCGTGGGGCTGGCGCTGGCCGTGGTCTGCGACAGCGCCGCGATCGCCCTGCTGGGCTTTATGCTGGTGGGGCTGGGCGCCTCCAACGTGGTGCCAATCCTCTTCAGCGCGGCGGGCAACCAGCATGATATGCCGGCCAATCTGGCGATCGCCTCGGTCACCACCCTCGGCTACGCCGCATTCTGGCCGGACCGGCGCTGATCGGCTTTATCGCCCAGGTCTCCAGTCTGACCGTGGCCTTCGGCTGCGTCACCGTGCTGCTGCTGGCGGTAACCGCCAGCGCCAAAGCCGTTACCCGTTAACTCAGGACGCTGCGTCGACTATGCAAAATCAACAACTGACCATCAGTTCCGGCAATATCATCCGCTGTTTTCTGGTGTTTATTGTGCTGCTGTTCGTCAGCCTCGGCCTGTATGGCTACAACTACACCAATGCCTACCTGAGCGACAAAAAATCGGCGCTGAATACCATCGTCAAAAGTCTGCAAAAGCGCGTGGATATCTACCGCTATGTCACCGAGCAGGTTTATGAGCGCTTCGGCAATACGCCGATGCCGCAGGAAGGGCCGGCGGTGATGGAAACACGCCTGCGCCCGGACGTCTACTACGTCGATAAGCCGTATATAAAGACCGACGCGGTAATTTTTGGCAATCATGACGCCAACACGTTGACGATGATGGCCAATATTTCCGACTATCTGGATAACCGCTGGGGCGCCAATACCGAAAACTACGCGATGTACTACCTGAACGGGCAGGATAACAGCCTGAGCCTGGTGACCACCCAATCGCTGAAGGATCTGACGTCACGCTTCCGGGATAGCTACCTGACCAACTCGGCGAGGATCGCCGCACCGAAATGCTACAGCAGGCCAATATGCTCGACGAGCGTGAAAGCTTCTCCACCCTGCGCAAACAGCGTTTCCAGAACGCCTATTCGTTCTCCATCCGCACCACCTTTAACCAGCCGGGCCATCTGGCCACGGTGATCGCCTTCGACCTGCCGATCAACGACATCATTCCGTTCAATATGGCGCGCGCCAACTTCGAGCTGCAGCCGGTCGATGACAGCGCCGATCTGGCGGGCAGCGAAGACGACAATGCGGCCAGCGCACCCAGCGGCCCGCAGGCAACGCTGTCAGGCAGCTGGGTCGAATTCAGCGCCAGCCTGCCCAACGCGCCGCTGAATATGGTGTACCGCGTATCGGTGCTCAGCCTGGCCATCGACCTGCTGCGCAACAACATGTGGCTGCTGGTGACCAACCTGGTGCTGTTCATGCTGTCGCTGATCGCCATCTATTTTATCCGTCACCAGTATATTCAGCCGAGCGAAACGCTGGCCGACGAGCTGGACGCCGAGCGCGCACTCAATCAGGAAATTATCGCCAGCCTGCCTTCGGGGCTGCTGGTGTATGACTTTGCCAGCAATACGGTGATCGCCAGCAACAAGATTGCCGAGCACCTGCTGCCGCACCTCAGCCTGCAGAAAATCGCCCATATGGCGCAGCAGCACCACGGCGTGATCCAGGCGACGGTCAACAATGAGGTGTATGAAATACGCATCTTCCGCAGCCAGCTGGCGCCGGAAACCTATCTGTTCCTGCTCAACGATCAGGATAAAGAGGTGATGGTCAACAAACGCCTGCAGCAGGCGCGGCGCGAATACGATAAAAACGTGCAGGCGCGCAAGCTGATGCTGCATAACCTCGGCATTGAGCTGAACCAGCCGATGCAGCAGATCCACGATATGGCCGACCGGCTGCGCACCCAGGCGGATCCGCAGCAGCAACAGCAGCTGGTGGAGCAGCTGTTTGACGAGTCGTCGTCGGTGCTGGCGCTGATTGACAATATCACCCTGCTCACCCGGCTGGAAACGCAGGACTGGCAGCCGGCCAGCCAGCCGTTCAGCCCGGCCGCGCTGGTGGACGAACTGCTCAAAGAGGTGCTGCCGGCGCTTAACCGCAAGGGCCTGGCGCTGTTCAACCACTATCAGCTCGACGTCAATCAAACCTATATCGGCGATGCCAACGCGCTGCGCAAGGCGCTGTCGCTGCTGATCCGCTACGCCATTATCACCACCTCCTACGGCAAGATCTCCGTCGTCGTCAACCACGAGCCGGAGCGTCCGGAGCAGCTGGTGTTCCATATCAATGACACCGGGGCGGGCATCTCCAACGAAGAGATCAGCAACCTGAATTATCCGTTCCTCAGCCAGACGCTGGTTGACCGCTTCGACCATGGCTCCGGCCTGACGTTTTTCCTGTGCAACCAGCTGTGTAAAAAGCTGAACGGCCAGCTGGATATCCGCAGCAAGGTCGATATCGGCACCCGTTACACCATCCGCGTGCCGATGGCGCTGGAGCGTCAGGATGAGGAAGAGCAGGAGAAACTGCTGGACGGCGTCACCGCCCTGCTGGAGGTGACGTCCGACGAAATCCGCGGCATCGTCACCCGCCTGCTGCAGGCCTACGGCGCCGACTGCATTATCGCCGACGAGCGGAAAATCAACCGCGACTACGACGTACTGCTGACCGACAACCCGCAGCGGGCCGACGACTACACCCTGCTGCTCAGCAGCGACGAAAACGGCTGGCAGCAGTTGAACAAGCGCTATATCCGCGTTAACTACAACCTCGGCAGCGCAATGATCGACGCTATCCTGCTGCTGATCGAACAGCAGATGGCGGCGCTGGATCAGCCTGAAACCGTGCGGGAAATCGGCGCAGATGACATCCAACTGTATGAAAAACAGTTGAAATCAAGTGATTACTATGGCTTGTTTATCGACACAGTACCCGATGACGTCAAAAAACTGTATACTGAGGCGGGCAGCAGTGATTTTGAGGCGCTGTCCCAAAACCGCTCACCGCCTGAAAGGGGTGTTTGCCATGTTAAACTTGCTTCCCGGCAAGCAACTGTGTGAATCGCTAGAACAGCACATCGCTGACGGTGATGCGCTTAAGATCGAGAACAACATCAGTCAGATTGATTTTTTCGTCAGTAGACTGCTGCAGCAAGGTAACCAACTACATGAATAACCTGAACGTAATTATTGCTGATGACCATCCTATCGTACTGTTTGGCATCCGGAAGTCACTCGAGCAAATTGAATGGGTGAATGTCGTTGGGGAATTTGAAGACTCAACAGCGCTGATCAACAGTCTGTCCAAGCTGGACGCCAACGTACTGATCACCGACCTGTCCATGCCCGGCGACAAATACGGCGATGGCATTACGCTGATTAAATACATCAAGCGCCATTATCCGCAGCTGTCGATCATCGTGCTGACCATGAACAACAACCCGGCCATCCTCAGCGCAGTGCTGGATTTGGACATCGAAGGCATCGTACTGAAACAGGGCGCGCCGACCGACCTGCCGAAAGCCCTGGCGGCGCTGCAGAAAGGCAAGAAGTTTACGCCGGAAAGCGTGGCGAAACTGCTGGAGAAGATCAGCGCCAGCGGCTACGGCGACAAACGTCTGTCGCCGAAAGAGAGCGAAGTGCTGCGCCTGTTCGCCGAAGGTTTCCTGGTCACCGAAATCGCCAAGAAGCTGAACCGCAGCATCAAAACCATCAGCAGCCAGAAGAAATCGGCCATGATGAAGCTGGGCGTCGACAACGACATCGCCCTGCTCAACTATCTCTCTTCCGTCAGTATGACGCAGTTGGATAAAGACTAATCCATCCTGAAACAAAAACGGGGCCTGAACGGCCCCGTTTTTTTATCCCTGCCGCCTGCCCTACTCCGCGTCTTCCTGCGCCGTATCCTGATTCTGCTTGCGCACGATGGCGGAATAGATCGCCAGCGTCTCCGCCAGCGTTTCCAGCGTTACCGGCTTGGACAGACAGTTATCCATGCCGGCCTCGATACAGCGCTGCTTCTCTTCCGCCAGCGCATTGGCCGTCACGCCAATCACCGGCGAGGTGAAGTTCAGCTCGCGCAGCCGCTGGGTCAGACGGTAGCCGTCCATATTCGGCATATTCACGTCGGTCAGCACGATGTCCACGCTTTCATGGTTCAGCACCCCCAGCGCATCGACGCCGTCATTGGCGGTGACCACCCGATACCCCAGCGACGTCAGCTGGTCGGACAGCAGCCGGCGGTTAATCGGATGGTCGTCAACCACCAGCAGGCGGATATCGCCATTGTCGACGCCGCTGGTTTTACTCGGCGACGGCAGCGGCATCAGCGTCTTGGCATTGCCCTCTTCAAGGCCGAACAGCCGGTTGAGCAGGCCGATAGTCTCACGCGGCGTCGAGGTGCTGTGCCGCCAATAGCCCGGATGCAGCTCCTGCGACGGGCCGATATGCTCAATCGAGAAATAGATTTGCGCCAGCAGCGGCGTATTGAGCTGCAGATCGTAATCGCTGAGCAGCACGTCGGCAGAGGTGGTGGCCCGGCCTTCGTAACGCACGACCGTCGCCCCGCGCGCATCCAGCAGCGCCAGCAGATACTGCTCCAGCCGCTGGTTGCGTACGTCCAGCCACAGCGTTCTGCCCTGCCAGGCGTCGCTCGGCTGCGGCGCCGGATATTGGCGCGTTAAACAGCGGCAGACGGACCGAGAACATGCTGCCCAGCCCCGGCTCGGACTCCACGGCGATATCGCCGTCCATCATGTTGATCAGCTTCTCACAGATCGCCAGCCCCAGCCCGGTGCCCTGGAAGTGACGCTGGACGCCGGTCCCCACCTGGAAGAACGGGTCAAACAGCCGGGTCACCTCTTTCTCCGGGATCCCCACGCCGGTGTCGCGCACGCTGAAGGTCAGGTAATTGTTCTGCGCGCAGACCTGCAAAATAATACAGCCGGTATCGGTAAATTTGATGGCGTTATTCAACAGGTTCGACAGCACCTGCTGCAGACGCACCGGATCGCCGGAAATGCGCTCCGGCACGCTCGGCTCAAATAAAGCAGTACAGTCCCAGGCGCTTTTTCACCACCAGCGGCAGGTAGTTGCCGGCAATATGGGTAATCACCTCCAGGCAGGAAAACTCGCGCGGCTCAATCTTCAGCTGTTCGGATTCGATTTTCGAGAAGTCCAGAATGTCGCTGATGATTTTCAGCAGCAGGCTGGATGAGTTGTTCATCGCGTTGACCAGCCGGTCGACGCCTTCCGGCAGCACCTTGGTCTGCAGCAGGTCAAGGTTGCCGATAATGCCGTACAGCGGCGTGCGCAGCTCGTGGCTGACCGTCGCCAGGGAACATGGACTTCGACTGGCTGGCCTGCTCCGCCGCCGCCGCCATCTCCTGCAGCGACTCCTCCATCTTCACGCGCGCGCTGACATCCACCAGCACGCAGATCGCCACGTCCTCGTTGCGGTAGCGGGAGTGCACGAAGCTGATCTGCAGATTGTTGTTGTCGCTGGTCATCACATCGACAAAATTCACCTGCTGCTCGCAGATAATGCGCGTAATGCGGGTCGCGGTCCTCATGCGTCAGCATGTTGATATAGTTGTGCGCCAGTTCGTTACTGAGGATATTGGTGCCGTCGCTGATGCGCAGGATACAGATGGCCACCGGCGCCGATGCGACCAATCTTGCGGTTAAACTGCTCATGCTCCTCCAGCCGGAAGGCGTTCTCCTCCGCCGGCAGGAACATTTTGCGCTCAAACAGCCAGGCCAGGGTGAACAGCACGATGGCCGACAGCAGGTTCAGCAGCACCGCATTGAGAATCAGCATTTTAAAGCGTTCAACCACGCTCTTGACCGGCAGCGAATAGACGATGCTGAGCGACGACGGCGGCAGCGCTTTTTTTCATGATCAAATCATGATAGCTGTCCACGTAGCCAAAATAGGCGTGCTCTTCGGGGTAGCTGCTCAGCGCCGATGCGTAGCGCTCGCCGTCGGTCAGCCGCAGTATCGGCCGATCGTTTTCATCCAGCAACGTGACGCCGACCGGCAGCGTGCCCGGCGTGACGAAGTCCTCCAGCCGGATGGTCTGCTCAATGCCCAGCATAGCTTCCAGCTTATGCCGATATAAATCGGCGCCAGCACGTACAGATACCCCACGTCCGGCCGCTGCTGGCTGGGGCTTATCCAGTAAAGGTTGCTGTCTTTATCCTGATTCTTGGCGTTGCGGTAGGTCAGAATGCGCTCATGCAGCGATTTCAGGGTATTTTCCCGGTCCGCCACGTCGTTGCCCTTGCCGAACTCCGCCATGCACAGGCTGTCGCCGCCGATAAAGAACACCCGGTTCAGGTCGTAAGCAGCAACAAAGTTCTCTTTCCAATACTGGATCAGGCTGCTGAGCGAATCGAGGGAGCTGCGGTAGTTGGTGTTCAGCGAGCAGTTTGACTCCGGGTACAGCGGGAAAAACTCCGGCGGCGCGCTCTTGCCCGGGAAAATGCCGCCCAGAATATCCAGACTGCTGACGGAACCGTTCAGCCGGTTTTCCGCCATGTATTTGATATCGCGAATGATATCCGCCGAATGGCGGATATAGCCCTGCGCCTGGTCGAAGTTCAGGTTATATTCCTGCCGCAGTTCGGACTCTTTATCGTGCAGGATATTCAGAATATAGAACGTGCTCAGCAGCGCGCCCAGCGCCCACAGCAACACGGCCAGCACCCGGAACATGTAGCGGGAAATTTTGAGCGTGGTACGGAAAGAGGCCAAGTATTTCAATCGGATACCATACAAAAGTGAGAGGGTAACGCACGCCTTGCGCGCGGGTTATCGCCGGGAAATCTGATGCAATTAAACCATATATCTGAAAAAGGGCCTAGCATCGCTGCCAGGCCCTGTTTTCATCACTTTCGCCGACGGGGAATCCCCTGCGGATCAGGCGTTTTCGCCGTCCGCATCGTCAGCGGCGGCATCGCCGTCGTCGCCGTCATCCAGCGGCGCTGCGTCTTCTTCCGGCACTTCGCCAGGCTCAAGACTGTCCAGCTCTTCATCTTCAACCGGCTCGGCCACGCGCTGCAGACCGACGACATTTTCGTCTTCCGCAGTACGGATCAGCGTCACGCCCTGGGTATTACGGCCCACCACGCTGACCTCCGCGACGCGGGTACGCACCAGCGTGCCGGCATCGGTGATCATCATGATCTGGTCAGTGGTTTCCACCTGCACCGCACCGACAACCTGGCCGTTACGTTCGCTGACCTTGATGGAGATAACCCCCAGAGTCGCGCGCGACTTGGTCGGATACTCGGTGACCGCGGTGCGTTTGCCGTAACCGTTTTGCGTGACGGTCAGGATATCGCCTTCGCCGCGCGGCACAATCAGGGACACCACGCTGTCGCCGTCGCCCAGGTTGATGCCGCGTACGCCGGTGGCGGTACGGCCCATGGAGCGTACCTGAGATTCCGGGAAGCGCACCACTTTACCGTTGGCGGAGAACAGCATCACTTCGTTGCTGCCGTCGGTCAGATCGACGCCGATCAGCTCATCGCCTTCATTGAGGTTAACCGCAATGATGCGGCGCTGCGCGGACGGCTGAACTCGGTCAGCGCCGTTTTCTTCACGGTGCCGCTGGCGGTCGCCATAAACACGTGACGCCCTTCTTCATACTCGCGCACCGGCAGAATCGCGGTGATACGCTCGTTGGCTTCCAGCGGCAACAGGTTGACGATTGGACGCCCGCGCGCGCCGCGGCTCGCTTCCGGCAGCTGGTAGACCTTCATCCAGTACAGACGGCCGCGGCTGGAGAAGCACAGAATGGTGTCATGGGTGTTGGCCACCAACAGACGGTCGATAAAGTCTTCTTCTTTAATCCGCGCGGCGGACTTGCCCTTGCCGCCGCGGCGCTGGGCTTCATAGTCGCTCAGCGGCTGGTACTTGACGTACCCCTGATGCGACAGGGTAACCACGACGTCTTCCTGATTGATCAGGTCTTCGATGTTGATATCGGAAGAGTTGGCGGTGATCTCCGTACGGCGTTCGTCGCCGAACTGATCGCGGATCGCCACCAGCTCTTCACGGATCACTTCCATCAGACGTTCCGGGCTTTCCAGAATAAAGATCAGCCCGGCGATGACGTTGAGCAGCTCTTTATATTCGTCCAGCAGTTTTTCGTGTTCCAGGCCGGTCAGCTTCTGCAGACGCAGGTCCAGGATCGCCTGAGCCTGCTGTTCGGTCAGGTAGTATTTACCGTCGCGGATGCCGAACTCCGGCTCCAGCCACTCAGGACGCGCGGCGTCGTCGCCGGCGCGCTCCAGCATGGAGGCCACGTTGCCCAGTTCCCAAGGCTTCGCCACCAGTCCGGCCTTCGCTTCCGCCGGCGTCGGCGCCTGACGGATCAGCTCGATAATCGGATCGATGTTGGCCAGCGCAACCGCCAGCGCTTCCAGGATATGGGCGCGCTCGCGCGCTTTGCGCAGCTCGAAGATGGTACGGCGGGTCACCACTTCACGGCGGTGACGCACAAAGGCTTCCAGAATGTCTTTCAGGTTCAGCAGTTTCGGCTGCCCCTGATGCAGCGCCACCATGTTGATGCCGAAGGTCACCTGCATCTGCGTCTGCGCGTAGAGGTGGTTCAGCACCACTTCCCCGACGGCGTCGCGGCGCACTTCGATCACGATGCGCATGCCTTCTTTATCAGACTCGTCGCGCAGCGCGCTGATGCCTTCCACGCGTTTGTCTTTCACCAGCTCGGCGATCTTTTCGATCAGCCGCGCCTTGTTCACCTGATACGGGATCTCATGAACGATAATGGTTTCGCGGCCGGTTTTGGCGTCCGCTTCCACTTCGGCGCGGGCGCGGATATACATCTTGCCGCGGCCGGTGCGGTAGGCTTCTTCAATGCCGCGGCGGCCGTTGATAATCGCCGCGGTCGGGAAGTCCGGCCCCGGGATATGTTCCATCAGCCCTTCGATGCTGATGTTTTCATCATCAATATAGGCCAGACAGCCGTTGATCACTTCAGACAGGTTGTGCGGCGGAATATTGGTCGCCATACCTACGGCGATACCGGAGGAGCCGTTGATCAGCAGGTTGGGGATCTTGGTCGGCATCACCGCCGGCATCTGCTCGCTGCCGTCATAGTTCGGCACGAAGTCGACGGTTTCTTTTTCCAGATCCGCCAGCAGTTCGTGCGCGATTTTCGACATGCGCACTTCGGTATAACGCATCGCCGCGGCGGAGTCGCCGTCAACGGAACCGAAGTTGCCCTGACCGTCCACCAGCATATAGCGCAGTGAGAACGGCTGGGCCATACGCACTATCGTGTCGTAGACCGCGCTGTCACCGTGCGGGTGGTATTTACCGATCACGTCGCCGACGACACGGGCGGATTTTTTATAGGGTTTATTCCAGTCGTTACCCAGTACATTCATCGCGTACAGCACGCGGCGGTGCACCGGTTTTAACCCATCGCGAACATCCGGCAGCGCACGTCCGACAATAACGGACATCGCATAATCCAGATACGAGCTTTTCAGCTCTTCTTCGATGTTTACCGGTGTGATTTCTCTGGCAAGGTCGCTCATGGAGCTGCTATCCCTCATACTGAATGATTCATCTGCCCTGGCATAGTGCCAAAGGTGTAAAACTATATCACAAAGCGCGCTTTACGGGAAAAATATACCCGCCTTTGTCGGCAAAAATGCGCCGACGGCGACAGTGAGGCGGCAGAACATGTATAATCCGCCGCAAAGAGAACAAGGAGCCCAACACGCCCATGAATGCTGAATCATCCGGCCGCGCCGCCAACGTCGACCATCAGGAAATTGCCAAATTCGAAGCCGTCGCCTCACGCTGGTGGGATCTGGAAGGTGAATTCAAACCGTTGCACCGCATTAACCCGCTGCGCCTGAACTACATTATGCAGCGCGCCGACGGCATCTTTGACAAGCAAGTGCTCGACGTCGGCTGCGGCGGCGGCATTCTGGCCGAAAGCATGGCGCGCGAAGGCGCGCAGGTCACCGGCCTGGATATGGGCGCGGAACCGCTGCAGGTGGCGCGGCTGCACGCCCTGGAAAGCGGCGTCGCCGTCAACTACATCCAGGAAACGGTGGAAAGCCATGCCGAAGCCCATCCGCAGCAATACGACGTCGTCACCTGTATGGAGATGCTGGAGCACGTGCCGGACCCGGCCTCGGTGGTGCGCGCCTGCGCGCAGCTGGTCAAGCCGGGCGGCCACGTCTTCTTCTCCACCATTAACCGCAACACCAAAGCCTGGCTGATGGCGGTGGTCGGCGCCGAATATATTCTGAAGATGGTGCCGCAGGGCACGCACGACCATAAGAAGTTTATCCGCCCTTCCGAGCTTATCCGCTGGGTGGATAGCACGCCGCTGCGGGAAAAACACATGATCGGCCTGCATTACAACCCGATCACCGACCATTTCAAGCTGGGCCGCAACGTTGACGTGAACTATATGGTTCATACCCAGCACGCCGGCTGAGCGCCGTCATCCCGCGCCGGACGTGGTCTGATAACGTCCGGCGTGTCAAGCGCTGCGCCCGCAATGTTGCAGTTTTTCCGCTTTGGTACTGAAAACGCTATATAAACTGTTTTTAATCATATTAAGTTCGATCAATATGCCGTTTTTATCTAACGTTTAAGAAATCGGCAATCGATCAAATTTTTGTAAATCAGAGGAAAATCTTATCGCGCTTATTGACAATCCTTCGGGCCAGATACGGCGCGCACTGGCAACGCAACCTCACATTTCACCCCCAAGTTATCCACAAAATCGGGCCATTTTGTTCACTTGCAAACCCCCGGCTTTCTCACTATCTTGTTACCCCATTAATAAACACCCCCTATATATAGTGTTTACATACTGAGCAGAGCGACTACACTTCTGCATATAGGGGAATCACACGGACAGGTAAAAATGAACCAAAGTCTACTTGTAACTAAACGCGATGGGCGTAAAGAGCGCATCAACCTCGACAAAATCCACCGGGTCATCGACTGGGCCGCGGAAGGTTTACACAACGTCTCGGTGTCTCAAGTAGAGTTGCGTTCACACATCCAGTTTTATGACGGCATCAAAACCGCCGATATCCATGAAACCATCATCAAGGCGGCCGCCGATCTGATCTCGCGCGACGCGCCGGATTACCAATACCTGGCCGCGCGCCTGGCGATCTTCCACCTGCGTAAAAAGGCTTACGGCCAGTTTGAGCCGCCGAAGCTGCACGAGCACGTGGTGCGCATGGTTGAAATGGGTAAATACGATAAGCATCTGCTGGAAGACTACAGCGTCGAAGAGTTCGAGCAGATGAACGACTTTATCGATCACTGGCGCGACATGAATTTCTCTTACGCGGCGGTGAAGCAACTGGAAGGGAAATACCTGGTGCAGAACCGCGTCAGCGGCGAAATCTACGAGAGCGCGCAGTTCTTGTATATTTTGGTGGCCGCGTGCCTGTTCTCCAACTACCCGCGTGAAACCCGTCTGGACTACGTCAAACGTTTCTACGACGCGATTTCCACCTTCAAGATTTCTCTGCCTACGCCGATTATGTCCGGCGTGCGCACCCCTACCCGCCAGTTCAGCTCTTGCGTGCTGATCGAGTGCGGCGACAGCCTGGATTCCATCAACGCCACCTCCAGCGCCATTGTGAAATACGTTTCCCAACGCGCCGGCATCGGCATCAACGCCGGCCGCATCCGTGCGCTGGGCAGCCCGATCCGCGGCGGTGAAGCGTTCCATACCGGCTGTATCCCGTTCTACAAACACTTCCAGACCGCGGTGAAGTCCTGCTCTCAGGGCGGCGTACGCGGCGGCGCAGCGACGCTGTTCTACCCGATGTGGCACCTGGAAGTTGAAAGCCTGCTGGTGCTGAAGAACAACCGCGGCGTTGAAGGCAACCGCGTGCGTCATATGGACTACGGCGTACAGCTGAACCGCCTGATGTACCAGCGCCTGATCAAGGGCGGCGACATCACCCTGTTCAGCCCGTCCGACGTGCCGGGCCTGTACGATGCGTTCTTCGCCGATCAGGACGAGTTCGAACGCCTGTACACCAAATACGAGCAGGACAGCAGCATCCGTCAGAAACGCGTGAAAGCGGTTGAGCTGTTCTCGCTGATGATGCAGGAACGCGCCTCTACCGGCCGTATCTATATTCAGAACGTTGACCACTGCAACACCCACAGCCCGTTTGATCCGCAGATCGCACCGGTGCGCCAGTCCAACCTGTGCCTGGAAATCGCCCTGCCGACCAAGCCGCTGGAAGACGTCAACGACGAAAACGGTGAAATCGCGCTGTGTACGCTGTCCGCCTTCAACCTCGGCGCCATTGAGAACCTCGATGAGCTGGAAGAGTTGGCAACCCTGGCGGTGCGCGCGCTGGATGCGCTGCTGGACTACCAGGACTACCCAATCACCGCAGCCCACCGCGGCGCGATGGGTCGCCGCACCCTGGGTATCGGCGTAATCAACTTCGCCTACTACCTGGCGAAACACGGCGTGCGTTACTCCGACGGCAGCGCCAACAACCTGACGCACAAGACCTTTGAAGCCATTCAGTACTACCTGCTGAAAGCCTCCAACCGTCTGGCGCAGGAGCAAGGCGCCTGCCCGTGGTTCAACGAAACCACCTATGCGCAGGGCATTCTGCCGATCGACACCTACAAGAAAGATCTGGATGTCATCTGCCAGGAGCCGCTGCACTACGACTGGGAAACGCTGCGTAAAGAGATTCAGGAAACCGGCCTGCGCAACTCCACGCTGTCTGCGCTGATGCCGTCGGAAACCTCCTCGCAGATTTCCAACGCCACCAACGGCATTGAACCGCCGCGCGGCCATATCAGCATCAAAGCGTCGAAAGACGGCATTCTGCGCCAGGTAGTGCCGGAGTACGAGCGTCTGAAAGACGCCTACGAGCTGCTGTGGGACATGCCGAGCAACGACGGCTATCTGCAGCTGGTCGGCCTGATGCAGAAGTTTATCGACCAGTCGATTTCTGCCAACACCAACTACGACCCAACCCGCTTTACCGGCGGCAAGGTGCCGATGAAGCAGCTGCTCAAAGACCTGCTCACCACCTACAAGTTCGGTGTGAAGACGCTGTATTATCAAAACACCCGTGACGGTGCCGAAGACGTTCAGGAAGATATTCTGCCGGCCAAAGGCGGTGACGACGACTGCGAAAGCGGCGCCTGCAAGATTTAATTAACGCTGAGGGCCGGGCGTTCGGCCCCTACATAGTCAGCACGTAGGGGCCGGAGCAATCCGGCCTCTATCTGTGTGGTATCAAAGGATTCAGGCTCATGGCTTACACCACTTTTTCTCAGAAAAAAAACGATCAACTGCTCGAACCGATGTTCTTTGGCCAGTCGGTCAACGTCGCGCGTTTCGACCAGCAAAAATATGAAATTTTTGAAAAAACTGATCGAGAAACAGCTGTCCTTCTTCTGGCGTCCGGAAGAAGTGGACGTTTCCCGCGATCGCATCGACTATCAGGCCCTGCCGGAACACGAGAAACATATCTTCATCAGCAACCTGAAGTATCAGACGCTGCTGGACTCCATTCAGGGCCGCAGCCCGAACGTCGCCCTGCTGCCGCTGATTTCGATCCCCGAGCTGGAAACCTGGGTGGAAACCTGGTCCTTCTCCGAGACCATTCACTCCCGCTCCTACACCCACATCATCCGCAATATCGTTAACGATCCTGCGCTGGTGTTTGACGATATCGTCACCAACGAAGAGATCAAAAAGCGCGCGAAAGACATTTCGTCCTACTATGACGATCTGATCGCGATGACCGGCTATTACCATCTGCTGGGAGAAGGCGAGCATCAGGTGAACGGCAAAACCGTCACCGTCAATCTGCGCGCGCTGAAAAAGCAGCTGTACCTGTGCCTGATGAGCGTCAACGCGCTGGAGGCGATCCGCTTCTACGTCAGCTTCGCCTGCTCATTCGCCTTTGCCGAGCGCGAACTGATGGAAGGCAACGCCAAAATCATCAAGCTGATCGCCCGTGACGAAGCGCTGCACCTGACCGGCACCCAGCATATGCTGAACCTGATGCGCTCCGGCGCCGACGACCCGGAAATGGCCGAGATCGCCGTTGAATGCCAGCAGCAGTGCTATGACCTGTTCGTCCTGGCGGCGCAGCAGGAAAAAGAGTGGGCCGAATACCTGTTCAGCGGCGGCTCGATGATCGGCCTGAACAAAGATATTCTGTGCCAGTACGTGGAATACATCACCAACATCCGCATGCAGGCCGTCGGGCTGGGCGCGCCGTTCGAAACCCGCTCCAACCCGATTCCGTGGATCAACGCCTGGCTGGTGTCCGACAACGTACAGGTGGCGCCGCAGGAAGTGGAAGTCAGCTCCTACCTGGTCGGCCAGATCGATTCCGAGGTCAACGCCGACGACCTGAGCGATTTCGAGCTGTAAGATGGCGACGCCAACCGTCACGCTGCGGGCTTCCGGCACGCAGCTACGCTGTCCGGCGGATAAAAACAGCCTG
Source organism: Serratia rubidaea (assembly GCA_901472405.1). Classification (GTDB taxonomy): domain Bacteria; phylum Pseudomonadota; class Gammaproteobacteria; order Enterobacterales; family Enterobacteriaceae; genus Serratia_B; species Serratia_B rubidaea. The sequence goes on from LR590463.1 coordinate 3,359,759, forward strand.
CTCGACGTGCTGGAGCTGCACGACGTGCAGGTGGAATATCAGTGCCGCTCCGGCTATTGCGGCGCCTGCCGGCTCAAGCTGGTGAAGGGCCAGGTGGTCTATCGCCAGCAGCCGCTGGCGTTTATCAATGACGGCGAGATCCTGCCCTGCTGCTGTATGCCGCAGGCGGATATCGAACTGGAATTGTAAAAGGGTGCCTGAACCAACGCCCGGATGCCGGAAATAGGCGGGATAACCCGGTTGCCGCCCTGCAGCAACCTTGGCGAAACGCCGCGACGGCCTTGTCCGCCTTTCGCCGTATCACGTTATCCCGCACTATGATTACCGCTTCACATCACATGCCAGCGTCATATGGATAGTAATATTCCCCTGGTCAATCTTCAGCTCGCAGAGCGAACCTTTTATCATTCCAAAGAATATTAAAACCGTAATGCATACAACAACTAACAGGTGTAGCGCATATTTTTTATGCACTGCTTGCCTCCTTGCGGTGAAGGGGCTACCATACCGGTGTCTAGGCGGTATGTGCAGCCCCATTCTGATTTAGAGTCAGTCTGGGGCTTTCATTTATCCGCCCTGCCACACCATGCTCAAGACGAACAGACTCAAGCACCCGCAAGCAGAATAGCAGCATTGTCCCGCAACGAATACCCCCTATAACTTTATGATTAATAAGGGATATATCATCAGCATCAACGCTTTGCTATTCGATGATCTCCACCATCTCCAGCCAGCCGTTTTTACCGCATACCTGCCCGCCGGCCAGCCAGCGACGCAGCATATCCAACGCCAGCATCGCCACCGACTCCTGCCGCAGGCGCAACCCATGGCGTGAGGCGCGATAGCGCACCGTCTGTCCGACGCTGCCGCGCGGCGTATGCAGCGCAATACTGACCTGCTCATCCTGCATCGCGCTGACCGCCAGCGCCAGCTGTGCGCCCGCCAGCTGCGCCAGCGATTGCGCGCGCGCGATCACCGTCTCCAGCGTTTCCAGGCAGTGCGACGGCAGCAGCTCGCCCCCGGCCAGCGGCGCGTCCGCGCTTTGCAGCTGCAGGTTGATCAGGCCGGCGCTGAACTGCTCGCTGAGCGCCAGCTTCAATCCCTGCTGCTGCAGCTGCTGCGCCAACACCGCCGGCAGCCCCGCCGTGCCCTCAAAAATCGTATTGTCGCCGGCAACCTGCCGCACCCGCTGCCAGGCGCGCTCCATCGCCTCCCGCTGCGCCTGCGGGCCGGTCAGCTTCAGCTCAATAATCGGGCTGGAGGAGCGGTAGCCCAGCACCACGCCTTCCGGCAGCGGCATGCCGTCCAGCTCGGCGGCCAAATCGCTTTCCGAACAGCCAAAGGTGGTCAGCCGCAGGCACAGCGGCGGCGCGGACAGCGTAAAATGCTGGCGCAGACGCGGCACGATCTGCTCCGTAACCATGGTCTTAAACTCGGAGGGAACGCCGGGCGTAAAGAACATCAGGCATTTATTCAGCCGCAGCATAAAACCGCAGGCGGTGCCGACGCGGTTATCGATAAGCTCGGCGTTAGCCGGGATCTGCGCCTGTTTGCGGTTGGAGGCGGCCATCGGCCGGCCGCGTTCGGCGAAGTAGGCTTCCATACGGGCGATCCACGCCGCCTGCTCCACCAGCTCAACGCCGGAGGCCTGCGCCGCCGCCAGCGCGCTGAGGTCGTCGCTGGTTGGCCCCAGACCGCCGTTGACGATCAGGATATCCGCAATCTGGCTGCGCGCCTGCAGCGTTTCAATCAGCGAGGCGAGGCTGTCCCCCACCGTTTCACGCCCGCTCATCGGGATCCCCTGCTGGAACAGATAGTCAGCCAGCCAGGCCGCATTGGTATCAATAATTTGCCCATGCAACACTTCGTCGCCGGTGCTGAGCATCTCAACCCTTAACATTGATCTCTCCCACATTTTCTGGTCATTCCACTATAGAAGCCTGTAAATAACTTTTCACTATCTATAAATCGTTTCTTATCACGCTAAGCACTTTTCTGAATAACCGTACCGCCCGCGCAGGTGTAATTATTAGTTTACAAGCAATGTAACGCCTGTTTGACATATTTTGCACCTTCAACTATCCTGCCGCTCACGCAAATCGTTACCTATAATTTTTTCAAACTCATCAACCGCAGAGAAAAACGTGAAGAATCGCACTCTTGGCAGTGTTTTTATCGTAGCCGGCACCTCTATCGGCGCCGGAATGCTGGCGATGCCGCTGGCGGCGGCCGGCGTCGCTTTGGCGTAACCCTGAGTTTACTGATCGGGCTGTGGTTGTTGATGTGTTACACCGCCCTGCTGCTGGTGGAGGTCTACCAGCATGAACAGGCCGATACCGGCCTCGGCACCCTGGCGAAGCGCTATCTGGGCGGCGGCGGGCAGTGGCTCACCAGTTTCAGCATGATGTTTTTGATGTATGCCCTGACGCCGCCTATATCAGCGGCGCCGGCGAGTTGCTGGCGGCCAGCATCAGCCAGTGGACCAATAGCCATATGTCCAATGCGCTGGGCGTACTGCTGTTTACCCTGATTGCCGGCGGCGTGGTGTGTATCGGCACGCATTCGGTGGATATGTTCAACCGCCTGCTGTTCAGCGCCAAAGTGGTGTTTTTGATCGTGATGCTCGGCCTGATGCTGCCGAATATTCATCAAACCAATCTGATGACGCTGCCGCTGGAACAGGGCCTGGCGCTGTCGGCCATTCCGGTGATCTTCACCTCCTTTGGTTTCCACGGCAGCGTGCCAAGCATCGTCAACTACATGGGCGGCAACATTCGTAAACTGCGCTGGATTTTTATCATCGGCAGCGCGATTCCGTTGGTGGCCTACATCTTCTGGCAGTTGGCGACGCTCGGCACCATTAACTCAGACACCTTTATCGGCATTCTGGCGCAGCAGGCAGGCTTAAACGGGCTGCTGCAGGCGATGCGCGACGTGGTGGCCTCGCCGCACGTCGAACTGACGGTGCACCTGTTCGCCGACCTGGCGCTGGCGACCTCTTTCCTCGGCGTGTCGCTCGGCCTGTTCGATTTCCTGGCCGACCTGTGCAAACGCAAGGACAACGCCGCGGGACGTCTGCAGACCGGTCTGATCACCTTCCTGCCGCCGCTGGCCTTCGCACTGTTCTACCCGCGCGGCTTCGTGCTGGCGCTGGGCTTTGCCGCCATTGCGCTGGCGGTGCTGGCGCTGCTGCTGCCTTCGCTGCTGGTGTGGAAAACCCGTCGCCAGCATCAGACGGCGTATCGCGTGTGGGGAGGAACGCCGGCGCTGGCGCTGGTGTTTGTCTGCGGTATCGCGGTGATTGCCATTCAGTTAAGCATTGCCGGCGGGCTGCTGCCGGCGGTGGGCTAAGCAGGAAATAACAACGGGGCCTGGCGGCCCCCGTTGTTATTGCGCTGGCGTCGGATCAGAAACTCAAACCGACACCGATATACGGCCCGTCGGCCAGCGTATTGTCGCGGTGGCCGTCTTTCCCTTCCATCTTCATATAGCGATAGCCGACATCCACGCTCAGCGGACGCAGAACGTTCCAGCGCAGGCCGCCGCTGGCTTCGCTGTACGACTTCACGCCGCTGGTGAAGGCATCCGGCGCAAAGTAGCCTTCGCCATGCAGGCTGAAGTAGCGGTTGATGGTCCACTCCAGACCGCCGCCCAGCGCCAGTGCCCCGCCGTCCTTACCCTCTTTCGGGCTCAGATACAGCGCCTTGCCGCCGACGGTGGCGCTCAGCGGGCCGGCCGGCAGGCTGAAGGTCAGCCCCAGGCTGCCGACGTTGCCGTCATGATCGCTGCGCGCCCAGTTGCCGTTCAGGCCGAACCCGGCGCTGTTGCTGCCGAGGCCGACGCCCAGGTTGGTGTAATGGCGCCCGGCTTCGGCGGACACGCCGATGGCGCTCGCCGTTCCGCTGACCAGCAGCAGGCCTGCTGCGCATGCCACTAAACTTTTCTTCATGTGCTTTCCCTTATTGCGTTGAACGGTTCGCCTGATATGCGATGCCTGAACGGGCCATCGTAACGCGAACTCTCTATACCGAAGCGCAACAGCCTATCAGCGCAGCCTGCCTGAGAAAAACCTTTTCCAATCAGACGAATGTAAATTTTTGCCCACCGGCAGGAAAATTCTCACTGTTACCGGCAACAATAACTCAGACCTATTTGCCGCAGCGGATTAATAGGTCTACAAATAATAGTGCTTTTACCGATGCGCGGCGGCGACACGCCCCGCAGGTAATGCTGAGTCACCCGAGTATGCGCTATCACAGTTAACTGCCATATCAAGGAGCACAGGATGAGCAAGAAAGGATTAACCACCGCGGCCGGCGCGCCGGTTGTGGATAATAATAATGTCATCACCGCCGGCAAACGCGGTCCGATGCTGCTGCAGGACGTCTGGTTTCTGGAGAAACTCGCCCACTTCGACCGGGAGGTGATCCCGGAGCGCCGTATGCACGCCAAAGGTTCCGGCGCTTACGGCACCTTTACCGTCACCCACGACATCACTCCAGTACACCCGCGCCAAAATTTTCTCTGAGATCGGCAAACAGACCGAAATGTTCGTGCGCTTCTCCACCGTGGCCGGCGAACGCGGCGCGGCCGACGCAGAGCGCGACATCCGCGGCTTTGCCATGAAGTTCTACACCGAAGAGGGCAACTGGGATCTGGTGGGCAACGATACGCCGGTATTTTACCTGCGCGATCCGCTCAAATTCCCGGATCTCAACCACGTGGTCAAGCGCGATCCGCGCACCAACCTGCGCAACCCGGTTTACAAGTGGGACTTTTTCTCTCATCTGCCGGAGTCGCTGCACCAGCTGACCATCGACTTCAGCGACCGCGGGCTGCCCAAATCCTACCGCCATATACACGGCTTCGGCAGCCATACCTTCAGCCCTGATCAACGCCGACAATCAGCGCTTCTGGGTGAAGTTCCACTTCCGCTGCGAACAGGGCATTGAAAACCTGATGGACGATCAGGCCGAGGCGATCATCGCCAAAGATCGCGAAAGCTCGCAGCGCGATCTGTTCGAGGCGATCGAACGCGGCGATTTCCCACGCTGGAAACTGCAGGTGCAGATCATGCCGGAGCACGAGGCGTCGCAGACGCCGTACAACCCTTTCGATCTGACCAAGGTGTGGCCGCACGCCGACTACCCGCTGATCGACGTCGGCTTCTTCGAGCTGAACCGCAACCCGGACAACTATTTCTCCGAGGTTGAGCAGGTGGCGATGAACCCGGCCAACGTGGTGCCCGGCATCGGCTTCTCGCCGGATAAAATGCTGCAGGGCCGCCTGTTCTCTTACGGCGACGCGCACCGCTACCGCCTGGGCGTCAACCATCACCAGATCCCGGTCAACGGCGCCAAATGTCCGTTCCATAACTACCACCGCGACGGCGCAATGCGCGTGGACGGCAACAGCGGCAACGGCGCAACCTATGAGCCGAACAGCTTTGGCCTGTATCAGGAACAGCCGGACTTCAGCGAACCGCCGTTGAGCATTGAGGGCGCGGCCGACCACTGGAACCACCGTGAAGACGACGACTACTACAGCCAGCCGCGCGCGCTGTTTGAGTTGTTAAGCGCTGAAGAGCATCAGCGGATGTTCACCCGCATCGCCGGTGAGCTGTCGCAGGTGCCTGAGGCAATCCAGCGCCGTCAGGTGGAGCTGTTCACCCGCGTCCATCCGGACTACGGCGCCGGCGTCGCCAAGGCGCTGGGCCTTAACTAAAACCAGCGCCAACGGGGGCCGTGAATATCGGCCCCTTATCGATCCGCCGCCCGCCACTGCCGGCCGGCCCACTCCTGCACCTGCCGGCGCGCAATCTTGATGCCGCCGCCTTTTAACTGCTCCGGCAAATGCCACAGCGCCACGGGACGCTGGAAATTCGCCAGCCGCCCCTGCGCCCACTGCAGCAGCGCATCCAGCGACAGCTCGCCGTCCCCTTCAATCACCGCCGCCGGACGCTGGCCGAATTCGGCGTCATCCACCGGCACCACAAACACCTGCGAGATCTGCGGATGCGCCGCCAGCACCCGCTCCACGTCTTCCGGCTGCACGCCTTCGCCGCCGCTGAAAAACAGATTATCCAGCCGGCCGATAATGCGCAGTTCACCCTGCGCCATCACGCCGCGATCGCGGCTGTGGAACCAGCCCTGCGCATCGCCGATCGGCCACAGCCGGCCATCGCGCCAGTAGCCCAGCGCCATGCTCGCCGCGCGGATCCACACCTCCTCATCCACCAGGCGGATTTCCCGTCCCGCCAGCGGCATACCGACGCCCGGCAGCCCATCGGCGCGCTTGGCGCACACCGTCGAAGCAAATTCGGTCAGGCCGTAGCCGCACCAGCAGCGGATGCCGCGGGCCTCCGCCTGCTCCGTCAGGGACAGCGGGATCATCGCGCCGCCCAGCAGCACGTCTTTCAGCGTTAATGATGCCTGCGGCTGACTGAGCAAACGCCACAGCTGCGTCGGCACCAGCGACGCGTGGCTGCAGCCTGCCAGCGCCTGCGCCAGCGGCATGCCGGCGCGTACCGCCAGCTGCGCCCCCGCCGCCAGCCAGCGCCAGACGATGCCCTGCCCGGAGACATGATACAGCGGCAGCGACAGCAACCAGCTGTCGCCGGGTTGAAACGTCATCAGCTGCAACACCCCTTCCGCGCTGGCCAGATGTCCGGCGCAGCTGTGCCCGCCGCCTTGGGCAGGCCGCTGGAGCCGGAGGTCAGCGTCAGCGTCGCCAGCCGCCCCGGCTGCCAGCCGCTGTCGCACGCTTCGGCGCTACCCGCCGCATCGACGTCCAGCAGCGGTACGCCGCTTATTCCCGCCGGCGCACCGTCCGGCGCCACGGCAAACCGCATATCCAGCGCCGGCAGCAGCGCCGCCAGCGTCTGCGCCGGCAGCGCCGGGTTAAGCGGCAATAGCCGCGCGCCGCACTGCAGCAGCGCCAGGTAGGCCAGCAGCAGCGGATAATTATTGTTGCCGCACAGCGCCACGCCGCAGCCCGGCGTCACGCCCTGAAGCTGGAAGCCGGCCGCCAGCGCATCAACCCGCTGCCGCAGCTGCCGCCAGCTGATCGCCTGCCGCTCTACCGTCAGCGCGGTGTCCGCCGGCCGCCGCCGCGCCCAGTAACGCCACGGCCAGTCGTTCAGCTGCGCCATACGCACTCCAGCGCCTCAACCTCCAGCAGCGGCAGCGCGCAGTCCGGCCAGCGACGCAGCAGCTGCGCCTGCATCAGCCCCAGGGTATCCAGCCCCGGCACGGTATCCGGCGTCAGCCAGTGCGCCATCCGCGCCAGCTGGGTCAACCCCAGACTGGATTCCAGGCTGGAGCTGATCACCGCCGTCAGCCCGGCCTGCTGCGCCTGCTCAATCAGCAAGCGGCAGCGGCTCAGGCTGCCGGTCAGCGTCGGTTTAATCACAATCGCCGCCACGCCCGCCTCGGCCTGCACCACAAAATCCGCCTCGCGCACGCTTTCATCCCAGGCGATGGCAATGCCGCTCTCCCGGGCAAACGCGCGCGACTCGTCGCGGGTTTTGCAGGGCTCTTCAATAAACGCGATGCGCTGACGCCACGCCGGGTTGACGTATTTGGCGAAGCCGGCGGCCCGCGCCGGCGTCCAGCTGCGGTTGGCATCCAGCCGCAGGCGCAAATCCGGCAGCGCCTCCAACAGCATATTGACCACCATGCCGTCGCGCACCGCCTCGTACAGCCCGACCTTCACCTTGGCGATCTTGTCGCCCGGCAGCGCCGCCAGTTCGGCAAACAGCGCATCGGGGTCGCCGGTGCACAGCGGCGCCTTGCGGTAATCGGCCGCCGCCGGCAGCTGCCGCCCGCACTCCGCCAGCGCGCAGCTGACGCCAAACGCCACCGACGGCAGCGCGCTCTCGGCCGGCAAACCGCCGTCCAGCCAGCCGGGCAGCCAGCTCAGCAGCGCCTGCTGCGCCTGCTCCAGCGATTCATGGCTGAACTCCGGCAGCGGCGCAACTTCGCCCCAGCCGCTGCGCTCGCCCTGCTGCAGATGCACCAGCAGCCCGTCGCGCGTTTTCAGCCGCTGGTGACGCAGCACAATGCCCGCCTCCATCGGCAGACGGTAGCGATACACGACGGCACTACGCTCCGCGGCCGCCATTACGGGTTACGCTTGAATTTGCTGAAGTCAGGCTGGCGTTTCTCGTTGAACGCATTACGCCCTTCCTGACCTTCGTCGGTCATATAGAACAGCATGGTGGCATTGCCCGCCAGCTCCTGCAGGCCGGCCTGACCGTCACAGTCGGCATTCAGCGCCGCCTTCAGACAGCGCAGCGCCATCGGGCTGTTCTGCAGCATCTCGCGGCACCAGCGCACGGTCTCCCGCTCCAGCTGCGCCAACGGCACCACGGTATTCACCAGCCCCATATCCAGCGCCGCCTGGGCATCATACTGACGGCACAGGAACCAGATTTCGCGCGCCTTTTTCTGGCCGACAATGCGCGCCATATAAGAAGCGCCCCAGCCGCCGTCGAAGGAGCCGACTTTCGGGCCGGTCTGGCCGAAAATCGCGTTGTCCGCCGCAATGGTCAGGTCGCACATCATATGCAGCACGTGGCCGCCGCCGATCGAATAGCCGGCTACCATCGCCACCACCGGTTTCGGGCAGGTGCGGATCTGGCGCTGGAAATCGAGCACGTTCAGGTGGTGTACGCCGCTGTCGTCCTGGTAGCCGCCGTAGTCGCCGCGCACCTTCTGATCGCCGCCGGAGCAGAACGCCTTATCGCCCGCGCCGGTGAGGATAATCGCGCCGATGCCGTCGTCGTAGCGCGCATTGGCGAGCGCCTCAATCATCTCTTTTACCGTCTGCGGACGGAACGCGTTGCGCACCTGCGGGCGGTTAATGGTGATCTTCGCGATGCCATCATGCGACTTGTGATACAGGATATCGCTGAAATCACCGCTGCAGTCTTGCCAGTCGATGGCGGCATACAGGTGTTCTTCATTCGGATAAAGCATGTTCGATTCCTTTAAGCGGGATTAACAAGAAAATCATTCAGCTGCGCGGCAAACGCGCGCGGATTGGCCAGATGCGCATTGTGCCCGGCCTGCTCGATGATGCGCAGCGGCAAGCCGGCCGCGCGCGTCAGCGCTTGAAATTTGGCGTCTTCGGCGCCGCACAGCACCAGCTTCGGCAGCGGCAACTGCCGCAGCTGCGGCGCCAGCCAGGGCTGACGACCCAGCGAGGTGGCCTCCAGCATGGCGGCCACCGCCGGGCCGTCATTGTGCGAGCGCGCTTCAATCAGCGCCTCGCGGTGAGGCGCACTCAGTTCGTGAAACACCGGCTGCCGGTACCAGTCCGCCAGCACCTGCGCCAGTGGTTCGGCGCGCAGCCGCGCCGCCCAGCGGGCATCGTGCTCGCAGCGCTGACGGCGCAGTTCATCGCTGGTCAGCCCCGGGTTGCCGCCTTCAACCACCAGCCCCTGCAAACCGGCCGTGTCGCCGTAGCAGGCGTGATACATGGCGATGCGCCCGCCCAGCGAATAGCCCACCAGCCAGTAACGTTCAATCTGATGCTGACGCAGCGTGGCGCCGATCTGCCGGCTGACGTCGGCAAAACTGCGGCAGCGCTGGCCGGCCGACTCGCCGTGCCCCGGCAGATCGATCGCCAGCGACGGCCATTGCGCGCAGCGGGCGGCGATCACCCGCCACTCATTATTGTTGCCCAGCAGGCCATGCAGCCAAACCAGCCACGGGCGCTGGCGCTCGCCCCGTTGCAGTATGCGCGCGGCCAGCATCAGCGCGCCGCCATCTGCGCCAGCAGGCGGCGTAAGGTTTCCGCCCCCGCAGCTGGCGTAACCTGCAGCTCGATCAGCGTCGCACCGCGGTGACGCCAGCCGCGCTCAACCGCCTGTTGCAATGATTCCCAGTCGCTAACCTGCGCATACGCCAGCTGGAACATGGCGGCGGCATGACGGAACTCCACCGCCTGCGGCATACAGTAAAAGCGTTCCCTTTCTTCTTCCGGCGTCGGCAGCAGGGAAAAAATCTGTCCGCCGTTGTTATTCACCACGACAAGCAGCGTCGGCGCCGAACAGTGCCGCAGCAGCGCCAGAGAATTCAGGTCATACAGCGCGGATAAATCCCCCACCAGCGCCAGCGTAGGTTTGCCGCCGGCGCGCTGCACCCCGGCGGCGGTGGAAATCAGGCCGTCGATGCCGCTGGCGCCGCGGTTGCTGAACACCGGATAGCCGGCGGGCAGCTGCGCCAGCGCGTCAACCAGCCGCACCACCAGGCTGTTGCCCAAAAACAGCTGCCCGTTCTCCGGCAGCAGCTCCGGCAGGCGATGCGCCAGCTGCGCTTCGCCGAAGTCGTGGCGTACTTCAGCCGCCACCGTCTCGAATGCATCGTGCGCCAACGCCGGCAGCTCGGCGGCCCAGGGCGCGCGCGGCTGCGCCGGATGCAGCGCCAGCCAGTCGCCGGCCGTCGCAGAAATACGCCGGCCGCGATGCTGCGCCGGATCGAGCCGCCCCGGCAGGTCGTCAACCAGCCAGTACTCCTCCGGCTGGCAGTTCGCCTGCCACTGCAGCAGGCGTTTGCCGGTCAGGCTGCCGCCGAACTGAATCACCAGCTGCGCATTGTCCAGCAGGCGCGTCGCCTGCGGCTGCGCCAGCCACAGATCGGCGCACGGCAGCGGCTGACCGGTCTGCGACAGCACGTCGCCAATCAGCGGCCAGCCCAGCGTCGCCGCCCACTGCGCCAGCTGTTCGCCCTCTTCGGCGTCGATGCGTCCGGCCACCACGACGCCGCGCTTTTGCCGCCAGAAAAACCAGTCCGGCTGCGCCTGCTGCGTCTGCTGCGCCGTCGTCTCGCGCAGCCACGGCCGGTTTCCCGTCCACCAGTCGCCCAGCGCGGCGGACCAGTCGGCATACTCGCGCTCATCGCCGCCATACAGCGGTTCGGCAAACGGGCAGTTGATGTGTAATGCGCCGTGCGACAGCCGCGCCATCGCATCGTCGACGGTGGAAACCAGCCAGCGGGCGGGAATATCCGGCGTCGGCCGCGGCAGGTCGATGCTGCTCGCCGGATGGGACGCATACAGGCCGCGCTGACGGATCGCCTGATTGGCGCCGCAGTCAATCAGCTCCGGCGGCCGGTCGGCGGTGAAAAACACCAGCCGCTCCCCCGTCAGCCCGGCTTCAATCAGCGCCGGATACAGGTTGGCGGCCGCGGTGCCGGAGGTCACGATCACCGCCACCGGCTCGCGCCCGGCCTTCGCCAGACCGAGCGCCAGGTGGCCCAGTCCGCGTTCATCAAAATGGGTATGGCAGATAAAGGCGGGGTTGGCGGCCGCCGCTAACGTCAGCGGCGTTGAACGCGAGCCGGGCGCAATACACACATGCCGTACGCCGTGGCGGGACACCGCCTCCAGCAACAACGCCGCCCAGCGGCGGTTAAAAACACTTGTCGACATAGTTGGCTCACAAGTCACAGCGATTGGCCGGGAACATAACCATCACGACCAAATGCACTAAAAGTCATTAACAATAATTATATGAGCAGTTATTCCGGCAACCCTTGCGCCAGCGCAAAAACAGGCGATATCCCGCTAACAGGAATTCCTCTTGCCGATCAATATTAGGGAGATACGCGCAATTAATCAGCGGCCTCAGCCGTCGTCGGTTCCGGCTGCAGCAGACTGCGCAGCGCCGCCGCCTTGTTGTCCAGCTCCTGCCACTCCTGCGCCGGGTCGGAGCCGCTGACGATGCCGGCGCCGGCATACAGCTGCAGGCTGTCGTCGTCAATCTGGCAGGAGCGCAGCGCCACGCAAAACTCAGAGCGCTCGGCGGACAGATAGCCGGCGCAGCCGGCGTACCAACCGCGCGCCGCCGGCTCATGCGCGGCGATAAACGCCCGCGCCGCCTGCCGCGGCAGACCGGCAACCGCCGCCGTCGGCTGCAGACGCTGCAGGCAGTCCGCATCGTCCGCCGTCTGCAGCTGCCCGGCGATGCGGCGGCGCAGATGCTGCACCTTACGCAAACGCAGCACTTCCGGCGGCTGCACGTCCAGCGCGCTGACGCGCCCCTGCAGGCGCTGGCAGATATCATCCACCACCAGCAGGTTTTTCATGCTGGTTCTTGCGGTCGTCCAGCAACCACTGCGCCAACTGCTGCGCCCGGGCGTCATCGCCGTCGTTAGCCACCGTGCCGGCCAGCGCCTCGGTCAACAGCCGCCGTCCGTCGCGCAGATAGAGCCGCTCCGGGCTGGAGCCGAGAAAGGCGGAACCGGCGCTAAAACGCAGCATAAAGTGGTAGCAGCGATGATTTACCCGGCGGCTGGCCGCCATCAGCGCCGGCGCAGGCAGCGGCTGCGCCAGCGTGAGACGGCTGCAGCGCGCCAAGACCACCTTCTCCAGCCGCTCAGCGGCAATCGCCGTCAGCGCCTGCTGCAGCATCTGCGTCCAGCCCGCTGCATCGGGATAGTGCGCCACCGTCTCGACCGTCGTCCGCAGCGGCGCGATCGGCGTCGCCGGCGCCAATGTCGCCAGCCAGTCGGCCGTCTCCGCCGCATTTTCCGTAAACAGGTTAAGCGTCAGGCTCGCGCGCTTATCGCGCCGCTGCCACGCCAGGCGTGGCAAAAACAGGCAGGATGGGCCGTCAAAGGCCGTTAATCCCCAGACGCGCGCCGTGGGGTGCGCCGCTATAAACGCCTGCGCGGCGGCCGCATCGCTAAACTGGCGCAGCGCGCCGCATACCGCCACTTCTTCCTGCTCATCCCGATGACGCCAGTAAAACTGCGGAAACGTGGATTGCGCCGCCAACCACGCCAGCAGGTCGTCGCTGCATGCGTCACTGACGGGAAGGGAGATCTGCCGGAAACCGGCCGCGTCTGGGAAAGGTTGCGCCAGCCGCTGACGCAACTGCTGCAACAATGCTGAGATATGTTCCACCGCCACCTCATTAACCAAACGAAATGTAGGGGATTATACGGTAAAAACCGCGAGAGAGTCGGAAAAATAAAGCCCGGCGGCCAGGCAGAAACAGAACAATCAGAAAAAGAGAGCGGGCGACCGCAGCGCGGCCGCCCTCAGTACGACGCTTTACTTCCGGGCCAGCAACAGCCCGAAAACCAGACCGACCGTCGCGCCGATGCCCACGCTGTGCCAGGGGTTATCGCGCACATAATCGTCGGTGCGATGCACCGCCTCTTTGGCGCGCGCGTAATACCCTTCGGAAGCGTCGTTCAGGCGCGCCTTTACCTCTTTCAGCGCCTGCTCCGCATGGCTCTTGATATCCACATAAGCCTGATCGGCGCGATCGCCCGAATAGTCCAACACTTCCTGCAGGGTATCGCTGAGCATGCGCAGATCGTCATCAAGGTTGGTGCGACTTTCGTCCGTATATCTTGTCATTTCACCGTTCTCCATTGTTGTCGCCGCCGGATTTCAGCGCCGCGCCGAGATCCGTACGGCATAGCAGGTTCGCCGTCCCTAAACTATAGACAACAATTGCCGGCGCTCGCCAGACGAATAGCCGCTAACCTGACGTTCCCCGTCAGGCGTCTCCCGCCGTTGAGGCGGCCGGCGCCCCAGCCCGGCGCCCGCGCGCCGCCAGCCACAGGCCGCTGTTTTTCATCGCAAAGCCGAACAGCAGCCCCACCAGCAGCGACAGCGTCACCAGACGCCACTCGCCGTCGCCGGCGAAGGTGGCGCAGGCGCCGATAAAGGTGCCCGGCACAAAGTTAAGCCACTGCTGCCAGGCCTGAAGACACATCAGGAACGCCACCACGCCGGTCAGCACATAGCCCAGCAGGCTCCAGGCCGGCTCCAGCGCGCTGCCGTGGATAATCAGCATCGCCCAGAACACGCCGCTGCAACAGGTCAGCGTGCTGACCAACAGGCCCTTTACCCCGCCCTGCGGACAGGCGAAATATGCCGTGCAGCCCAAAAAGCCCGCCCAGCTGATCAACCCGAGGCTGAGGGCAACCCAGCCCCAGATGCCAGAAAGAATGCCGGTGGTAACGGCAATGGCAACAAGTACATTCATAATACCGACCCTGGTAAAAAAAGAAGCGTGCAGTTTACCGAAAAGCGTCCGGCTGTATATGATCGCGATCAGCAAACGCATGCAATACGCGGCGGCGGCAAGGCGGGAAGCAGACAAAAAAAACCAGCGTGCAAGCACGCTGGAAATGACACACAACAACACCAGGGAAATCGTCGGTCGTGCAGTATGCGGCTAACGCAGGCTTAGCGCGGGAATCCCGCTCGCGTTACCAGCAGCCCCAAGGCGAGGCATACCACTGCACTGACCATAAACAGTAAATTCACCGCCAGCTGCAGGCTGGCATGGTCGATAACTACCCCCAACAGGATCGGCACCCAGTTGGCGATATAAGCAATCACATAAAAACAGCGAAATCAGTCGCGCATGGCTGGACTTCGGTGAAATCAGGTTCACCAGCGTCGCGCTGCCGACAAAAATCGCCCCGTAAGCATAGCCGGCGATAACCATACCGGCCGCTGCCAGACCCAGCGAGTGGATCTGAATCGCTTCGGCGAACACCACCACCGACAGCGCCTGCGCCAGACAGCCAAACATCAGCGAGTGACGCGCGTTAATCCGGCGGCTCAAAATCTGGCTGATACCGGCAATCACCAGGTAAACCGCGATCACATAGCCATACATACCACGGCTATGCATGCCCAGCAATTTCTCCGCGACGTTCGGACCAATCGCCAGAATGCTGGCGGCCACCGCCCAGCAGGTAAACAGCGCGCCGGCACACAGGTAAAACTTGATGCCGGTAGCGCGCAGGCCATCTGCCAGCGAACTCTTGGCCGGTGCGGCGGTGCTCTGCACATCCCCCGCCGGCGCAACCGCCGCCGACCCCGGCCACTTCAGCATCACGCCCAGCGCCGCGATCGCCGCCACCGCCATAATGATGATAAACGGCAATGACGTGGTGTAAAACCCGGTCTGCAGCGCCAGACCGCTGAAAATCGGCCCCAGCGCCAGGCCGGTGGTAAAGGACAGCGTAGCAATCAGCGCCGCCACCTTACCGCCGTCTTTCGGCCCGAAGCGCACCAGCGCAATGTTCGCCGCGCCGGTCAGGGCACCGGTGCCGATACCGGCCAGCAGGCGCGCCATAAACATCATCACGAACGAATCCGCCATGGAGAACAGCAGCGCGCCGGCCAATACCACCAGCAAAGCCGGCACAATCATGCTGCGCAGGTCGCGAACTTTGCCGGCCATATTGCCTACGCCGAACAGCGAGATCAGCACGCCGCCGGCATAAGCACCATAAATAATTGTCAGGCTGACTGACGTTAAACCTAACTCATGTTGATAAAGCGGATACAGCGGCGTCGGTGCACTGCTATTTAATAGTGCCGACATTAACGCCAGCGCCAAAAATAGCAAAATGGCAAAATGCGACGCGCCCGATTTCACTTTAGCGGCTTCTTCAACGGCCACTCCGTCAGACATCTCTTTCTCCTGAAACTTGCGGCCTTTGGCCGTAATAAACACCCCTTCCTGAAAACCAAAACGTATCAGGAAACGCGTTTATCATACCGTTCAGGAATAACCGCCAAAATAGCCAAGAATGCATCAGGGTGATTCAATTATGCATACCGGCCGTCAGTTATATACTCTCGTAAGCTATCAGACGAATGCGTTATAAGTATCTATTATTACTGTTAGTTACGCATAAGCCTAGCCCTGGCGATGGATAAATTACGCATAAGGATATAAGAGAATCGACTAAGCGATAAATAAAATTTCCCGTTATTTATCGGCTAACACGCTAAAAATAAGTGAAAAAAATAAAAGTAAAAAAATGAAATAGTGAAACGGCGCGCGTATCATCGCGCGCCGAAGCAGAAAGATCGCCTTTAGCGCCGGCCGTTGAGGAGGCTTAATCCTGCGCCGCCGCGGCCGGACGGCGCACCTTCGCCGGCGCGCGCCGCAAAATCGCCAGGCCGCCGGAAAGAATAATCAGCGCCATGCCAACGGCGGCAATATACGACTGTTTCTCATCAAAGATCAGATAGCCGAGCAGCGTAGAGAAAATAATTGTGCTGTAGGACAGAATGCTGACAATCACCGGGTTACCGCTGCCGTAGGCGCGCGTCATGGTGATCTGCCCCAGGCTGCCGAAAACGCCAATCGCACAGACATTCAGTAACGTGACGGCATCCAGCGCGGCAAAGCCGATCGCGCCGGCCATCACCAGCCCCACCAGCGTACCAACCAGTGAAAAATAGAACACCACCCGCAGTTCCGGCTCGCCGGTGCGCACCAGTTTGCCCACGTTAAAATAGGCCAATGCGGTCAGCAGGCCGGACAGCAGACCAATCAGCGTGGCCGCATACTCGCCGTGCGGCATATCCGGCCGCAGCAGCACCAAAATGCCGACAAAACCCAGCAGCACCGAAAACAGCAGTTTGCCGGTCAGCTGGCCCTTGGCGGTGATAAAGGTAATCACCGATTGAAAAATCGGGTTGGTGTAACCCAGCGTCGTCGCGGTGGCGATCGGTAAATGGATCAGGGAATAGAAACCGCAGTACATTGCCGCGTTGCCAATCGCCGCGCGTTTCATATGCAGCCCCAGATGCCGGGTCCGGAAACCGAGACGCTTTATCTTAATCAACGCGGCGACGATCAGCACATTGACGAACGAGCGGTAAAAGATAATGTCGAAAAAGCCGACCTTCGCCGATGCCAGCTTTATACTGGCGCCCATCAGCGCAAAAAACACGCTGGCCACCAGCATCCATAACGCAACCATATATTCCCCGTTAATCGCGGCCGAACGCGCCGCCTTGATAAGTCCGCCGGTTATTTGGCCTCGGCGATGGTCAGCGGGCGATTATCCGCACAGGCAAAGAACACCAGCATCTCCGCCCCCTGCGCGCCTGCCTGCCCCTGATGGACAATGTCGACCGTATCGGTGAACGAATCGCCTTGGCGGAAGGTTCGCTTTTCTCCGGTCTTCGCCACCGTCAGCGAGACGCTGCCCGCGGTCATGTGCACCGCGCTGATGCAGGGGTGCGTATGCCAGGCCAGCACCCGGTTCGGCTCCACCGTCACCTTCAGCATGGTGATCTGCGGCGCGCCGGCGGGATAATGGCCGTACGGCGTCCCTTCCCAGGAGTTTTCCGTCTTCAGCAACGTCTGTTTATTAATCCCTTCGCCATGGCTCTCTTCCGCCAACGCATTCATACAGGCCAGCATCATGGCCGCCATTACGCCCGACCGACACATCATTGTTATCACTCCGCAATTTTATAAAACCGCGTAAATACTCCCGATCATTGTTCGCGGATGCGTTGCTCATATTCCGCCACGCTCTCGGCATAGTAAACGATTGGGCGCCCGATGGTTCCCTACCATCATTTCAATCAGATACGGCCCGTCATGCGCCGCTGCGGCGGCCAGCGCCGCATCCAGCTCGTCCAGCGTGGCGGCCCTGGCGGCGGCCACGCCCAGACTGCCGGCAAACGCCCGCCAGTCATGCGACGGCAGCGCGGTATACGCCTCGCCGACGCCGCTCTGCTGCAGGGTGTCGATATGCATCGCGCGTGCGCGCAGTTATTCATCACCAAAAAGGTCATTTTCAGTCGGTAGCGGGCGGCGGTCTGAATCTCCATGCCGTGCATCAGCATACAGCCGTCGCCGGTCACCACCAGGCAGTCACGCTGCGGCGCCGCCAGTTTGATGCCGATCCCGGCGCAAATCGCCCAGCCCATCGGCGCCAGCGCGCTGGAGGTATGATAATCGCCAACGCCGTGGCTTTGCCAATGGTGAGCCATAAAGATACGGTGCGCCCCGGAATCCACCACCACATTGGCGTCCGCGCGGTGCGGCTGCGCAAATGCTCCACCACCTCGCCGGGATACAGATGCTTTTCCCCCGCCATCATACGCGCCGTACGGTCCGGCTGTCGCTGTTCCAGCGGCAGCTGGCTGACGTGCCCCATCCACTGGCTACGCAGCTTATTCACGCAGGCCAGGTGAGGCTCGTTGCTATCAGCCGCCGCCAGCAGGTGCTGCAGCGCGGCGCTCAGGTTGGAGAAAATCTGCACGTCCGGCTGATAGTGCGAGCTGATCTGGTCGAAGTCTTCATCAATCACCACCAGCGTTTTGGTGCCGTGCAGTTGCGGGTGCCAGTTCAGGCTGTCGCGCTGGTTCAGAATCGCACCCCAGCACCAGCAGCACATCGACCTCTTCGCATTGATGGTTTCCACCGCCCGGGTATGGCCGGCGAAGCCGTACAGGCCCAGCGCCAGCGGATGCCCCTCCGGGAACGCTCCCTTCCCCGCCAGCGTGGTGGCGACCGGCAGGTGATACTTTTCCGCCAGCCGGCGCAGCAAATCGGCATCCTGCGGATTATTCACCCGGCTGCCGGCCAGGCAGGCGATATTCAGGCCGCGCAGCAGGTAATCATCCAGCAGCGCGTCCAGCGCCGGCAGGTCAATCGCCGTTTCACGGCGGCGCGATGCTCCCGGTGAGGAAGATTCCTGCGCCGGACGTTTTTGTATATCCACCGTACGCTCAAATAGGTGCGCCCTTTCCGCTGGCCGTTCAGGCATGACAGGCTGCGGCGCAACTCGTGCCGCAGCGTATGCGCCTGCTTCACCTCAATCGCGTTGCTCAGCAGCGTTTGACAATGGTCAGCTCATCAATGCCGCTGTTGCTGCCGTCCTGAAACGCGCCCTGCGCCTCGTGATAGGTGGCGATACCGCCGGCCAGATACATCACCGGAATTTTATCCGCCTGCGCCGCCGCCATCGCCGGCAGGAAGTTCATGGTGCCCGGCCCGGAGATGCCAAGACACACGCCGAAGTTGCCGCTGGCGCGCGCATAGCCGTCGGCCATAAAGCCGCAGGCGGTTTCATGGGCTGCGACGATCCCGGCGATCGAGGAACCGTCAATAGACTTAATCAATGGATAGATCAGTTTGCCCGGCACCAAGAAGATATGCTGAATGCCGCGCTCGGCGAGCGTCTGGATAATGACGTCGGCGTTATTACCGTGTAGCGCGGGTTTGGCGGCGGCCGGGAAGCCGCCTGCGATCGCACCCGCGTTAGCCACCGCTGCGGGAACGCACGTATTTTCTGCGTGAGACGCCATGTTTAATGTCCAGTCACAATAGAGAGTCGAGCGCATCTCCACCAGGCGCTGCCGCCTATCGAGACTGGCTCCAATGAGTCGCCGACGATGAACTGTGCGGTAGATCACGCCAGCGCATCCGTTAGCATAAAGTTCGGCAGGTAAAAATAAAGATGCAAAATTGCTTCACAATGATGCATTTTTTTATACCATAAAACATAATAGATAATTATGATACGGGTGACTCATTTTTAGCGCAACCCCCATTGCAACACGGATAAGCCAATACAACCCCCTGTGGCATCCCGCCGCTCTCAAAGAAGGAAGTCGTTGATGAATTGGGATGATGCACGCTTTTTCCTCGCCGTAGCCCGCTGCGGTACTTTACGTAAGGCCGCAAATGAGCTACACGTCGACCAGGCCACCGTCGGACGCCGTATTTCCGCCTTTGAGGAGTCCCTCGGCTCCAAGCTGTTTATCCGTACTCCCAAGGCGTTCTCCCTCAGCCCGCTGGGCGAAGAGATGCTGGCGGACGTAGAGAATATGGAAAACGCCGTGCAGGCCATCGCCCGCAAGGCGACCAGCGGCGACGAAAGCCTGTGCGGCAATGTGCGCATCGCCACTACCGACACCATGGCCGAAGCCTTCGTTATCCCGGCGCTGCGCAGCCTGCGCGAACAGCATCCGCAGATCACCGTGACGCTGCTGACCGCGGTGAATATTTCTGATATCTCTTACCGCGGCGCCGATCTGGCGATCCGCGGCGCGCGGCCGGAGTCCGACGAACTGATTATCAAACGGCTGGCGACCATTGAGATGGGGCTGTACGCCACGCAACACTATCTGGACGTGCACGGCATGCCGGCCAAGGGCGAGCACCTGCGCGGCCACAATCTGCTGATGTTCCCGCGCGAACTGGTGCCGCGCCACTGGAGCAACTTCTGCGGCGAAGCCCTGATCGACCCGAACGTGGTGCTGCAGTGTAACTCGCAGCTGCTGCTGCGCTCCGCCACCCGCAGCGGCCTCGGCATCGGCCTGCTCTCTTCGTTCCTGGCGGATAACGATCCCGATCTGGTGCGGGTGCTGCCGGAGAACCAGGACTGGGTCGATATCTGGCTGGTGCTGCACCCCGATCTGCAGCGCGCCGCGCGGGTGCGCGCGGTGGTGCAGGCGCTGGAAACCGCATTTCAGAACTGTCCGCAGTAATTACTGCAGGCATAAAAAAAGGTCGCCGCGGCGACCTTTTTGACGTTAACAACGCAATCAGAACAGCGGCTGCGCCATCTGCACCAGCGTAATCAGCGGCTGCGGATAGATACCCAGCACCAGCACCAGCGCGGCGGAGATCAGCACCACCACCCCGCCGGCGGTCAGCGCCCAGTTGCGCGGCGTATCGCGCGACAGCGTTTCCGGCGCGTTGAGGTACAGGCTGACGGTCACGCGCAGGTAGTAGTACAGGCCAATGGCGCTGCCCACCACCACCGCACCGGTCAGCCACCACAGGTGCGCGCTGACGCCCATCGCGATCACGAAGAACTTACCGATAAAGCCCAGCGTCATCGGAATACCGGCCAGCGACAGCATCATCACCGTCATCACCGCCGACAGAATCGGCTTATGCCAGAACAGACCGCGGTAGGAGAACAGCGAGTCCGCATCCGGCCCGCTGTACGGGCTGGACATCAGGCTGACTACGCCGAAGGCGCCCAGGCTGCTGAACAGATAACCGGCCATATAAACGCCGACGGTTTCCAGCGACAGCTGGTGCGTCTGCACCGCAATCAGCGCCACCAGCAGGTAGCCCAGGTGAGCGATAGAAGAGTAGCCCAGCAGACGCTTGATATTGGTCTGGCTGATCGCCATCAGGTTACCGAACAGGATGGAGCAGAAGGCGATAATCGCCAGCACCGTACGCAGCGCTTCGCTGTCGGCCGCCGGCGCGTACAGGAACAGACGCATCACCACCGCAAAAATGGCGATTTTGCTGGCGGTGGCCAGGAAGGTGGAAACCGGCGCAGGCGCCCCCTGATACACATCCGGCGTCCACAGCTGGAACGGCACCAGCGACAGCTTGAAGCCCAGGCCGACGATCATCATGCCCATACCGGCCAGAACCAGCGGCTGGTGCATCATGTTTTCACCGAGGCTCTTGCCGAGGCCGGACAGCGCCAGCGTGCCGGATTCCGCATACAGCAGCGCCATGCCGAACAGCAGGAAGCTGGAGGCGGCGGCTGACAGCAGCATGTACTTGATGGCCGCTTCCAGCGGACGCTTCTGGCGGTAGGCGTAGCCCACCAGGCCGAACAGCGGCAGCGAGATCAGCTCAATCCCCAGGAACAGCGAGGCCAGATGGTTGGCGCTCGCCAGCAGAATGCCGCCCATTGCGGCAATCAGCACCAGCAGATAGAACTCTTCACGGTTGTCCGGATAACCGACCAGCCAAGGATAGGCGAAGGTGCAGGTCGCCAGACTCGCCAGCAGCACCAGCCCGGTGTAGAACATGGAGTAACCGTCAACCCGCAGCAGCGGGGTAACGTCCATCGGGCCAGCCTGGCCGACAAAGTACAGCGAAAGCAGCGCCAGGTTAAGACCGATCACGGTCAGGGTCGCGTTGATAAAGTGGTCGCGTCGCCACGCAATGCCTAGCATCACAACCACCACCGTCAATCCGACGATCAACAGCGGCAACAGTGCGATCAGTTGTTGAGGAGTTATTGTCATGGCGAATTACGGCCTTGTTGTTGAAATTGCAGAAACTGACGAACCAAACCAGTGTTGCACGTTGCTCATTGCGGCAGCAGAGGTATCCAGAATCGGCTGCGGATACACGCCCAGCAGCACCAGCAGTACCACCAGCAGCAGAATGATGAACAGTTCGCGTGCGGTCATGCCCGGCAACGGCTGGTCAGATTTTGGCGTGCCGTAATAGGCGCGCTGCATCATGATCAGCGAGTAAACCGAAGCAAACACCAGACCGAAGGTAGAGATCACGGTGATCACCGGCACCACCTGGAAGCTGCCGAACAGGATCATAAATTCGCCGACGAAGTTACCGGTGCCCGGCATCCCCAGCGTAGCGACCGCGAAGAACAGCGACAGCGCGGGAATGTATTTGATACGTCCCCACAGACCGCCCATCTGGCGCATATCACGGGTATGCAGACGCTCATACAGCTGGCCGCAGATAATGAACATACCGGCCGCGGACAGGCCGTGCGCAATCATCTGAATCACCGCGCCCTGGTAAGCCAGCTGGCTGCCGGTGTAGATGGCAATCAGCACGAAGCCCATGTGGGACACCGAGGTGTAAGCGATCAGGCGCTTGATATCGGTCTGCGCGAACGCCATCCAGGCGCCGTAGAAGATGCCGATAACGCCCAGCCACATGGCGATCGGTGCAAACTCGGCGGAGGTTTCCGGGAACAGCGGCAGGCTGAAACGCAGCAGGCCGTAGGCCGCGGTTTTCAACAGAATGCCCGCGAGGTCAACGGAACCGGCGGTCGGCGCCTGGCTGTGCGCGTCCGGCAGCCAGCCATGCAGCGGCACCACCGGCATTTTCACCGCAAAGGCGATGAAGAAGCCCAGCATCAGCAGGTATTCCACGTTGTGCGACATCGGCGTTTTCAGCAGATCTTCATAGCTGAAGGTCCAGACGCCGGTGGCGTTGTAGTGCACGAAGACCAGGCCCAGAATCGCAATCAGCATCACCAGACCGCTGGCCTGGGTATAGATGAAGAACTTGGTGGCCGCGGTGATGCGGGTTTTACCGTCCGACGCCTTGTGGCCCCACAGCGCGATCAGGAAGTACATCGGCACCAACATCATTTCCCAGAAGAAGAAGAACAGGAACATGTCGATAGCGAGGAACACGCCGATAACACCGCCCAGGATCCACAGCAGGTTCAGGTGGAAGAACCCCTGATACTTCTGAATTTCACGCCAGGAACAGAGGATCGCCAGCACGCCCAGCAGGCCGGTCAGCACCACCATCAGCAGCGACAGACCGTCCAGCGCCAGGTGAATGTTGATGCCGAAGCGCGGGATCCACGAGCGCAGGTACTCTTCCTGCCACTGCGGAATGCCCTGCGGCGTGGTCAAGGTATAGCCGCCCTGCAGCCACAGTTGCAGCGAGAGCGCCAGTGTCAGCCCCATTGTAATCAACGCGATCCAGCGCGGCACCTTGGTGCCGAAACGCTCGAACTGCCAGCTCAGCAGGCCGCCGATAAAGGGGATAAGAATTAGCCAAGGTAATAGCATGGCGTTTTGTGTCCCTAATATGAATAATCTAAAACATTTATCTGGCCCTTGAGCATCAAGGGCCGAACCCGAAATTACGTCTGTTTAAATTATTCAGTTAAACCAAAAATCAACAGCGCCAATACGACCACTGCACCCACACCCATAGACGCGATATACCAGCGCACCTGTCCGTTTTCACTGACCGTCAGACCGCGGTTGCCCCAGCGGGAGAACACCGCCGGAATGTTCATCAGGCTGTTCAGCGGATCGCTTTGCAGCAGACGCGCGACGCCCAGATAAGGTTTGACGAACACTTTGTCATACAGCCAGTCGAAGCCCCAGGCATGGAACCACCAGGTCGAGAAGAAACGGCCCGGCGCGCTGGCGGCCACGCTGCTGACCAGGCGACGTTTGGCCCAGCCACAGCGCCGCAGCCAGCAGAATGCCGATAACCGCCACCACACCGGAGGTGATTTCAAGCTGCAGCACGCTGCCGTGCGCCAGTTCGGTCGTCGCCGGCAGTACGCCCTGCAGCGGCGGCACAATCATCGCGCCGACGAAGGTGGACAGCACCAGCAGAACCAGCAGCGGCAGATGGTGAGTGATGCCCTTGCCCGCATGCGCTTTAATCTGCTCTTTACCGTGGAACACGATGAAGATCATGCGGAAGGTATACAGTGAGGTCATAAACGCGCCGACCAGACCGGCGATCATCAGGTTGATATGGCCGTTGGCCATCGCCCCGGCCAGGATCTCATCCTTACTGAAGAAGCCGGCGGTCAACAGCGGCAGCGCCGACAGCGCCGCGCCGCCCACCAGGAAGCAGACGTACACCAGCGGAATGCTCTTACGCAGGCCGCCCATCTTGAAGATGTTCTGCTCGTGGTGGCAGGCCAGGATCACCGAACCGGACGACAGGAACAGCAGCGCCTTGAAGAACGCGTGGGTCATCAGGTGGAAGATCGCCGCGTCCCCAGGCCTGTACGCCCAGCGCCAGGAACATATAGCCGATCTGGCTCATGGTGGAGTAGGCCAGCACGCGTTTGATGTCGGTCTGCACCAGCGCGGCGAAGCCGGCCAGCAGCAGGGTTACCGCACCGACGATGCCCACCAGGTTCAGCACTTCCGGCGCCATCAGGAACAGGCCGTGCGTACGGGCAATCAGGTAGACGCCCGCGGTCACCATGGTGGCGGCGTGGATCAGCGCCGATACCGGCGTCGGGCCGGCCATCGCGTCCGCCAGCCAGGTCTGCAGCGGCAGCTGCGCCGATTTACCGACCCGCGCCGCCCAGCAGCATCAGGGTCGCCCAGGTAATGGCGGTGTCGCCCATCGCCAGTTTCTGCGGCGCCAGCACCAATCAGCTCGCGGAAGTTCAGCGTGCCCAGTTCGTGGTACAGGATAAACAGCGCAAAGGCCAGGAACACGTCGCCCACGCGGGTAACGATAAAGGCTTTCATCGCCGCCGCGCCGTTGGCCGGATCTTTGTAGTAGAAGCCGATCAGCAGGTAGCTGCACAGGCCCACGCCTTCCCAACCCAGGTACATCAGCAGCAGGTTGTCCGCCAGTACCAGAAACCACCATGCTGGCGATAAACAGGTTGGTGTAGGCGAAGAAGCGCGAGTAGCCCTCTTCACCGCGCATGTACCAGGAGGCGAACCATGTGGGATGGAAGAAGCCCGACGCCGGTGACCACCGACAGCATGGTCAGCGACAGGCCGTCAGCACCAGCGTCACGTCGATGTTGAAGTTGCCGACGTCATCCAGGTCCACAGGTGCTGCTCAAACAGCTGTACGCCGGCGGCTTTCTGGCTGAAGAAATCCAGCGCCGCATAAAGGGTGACTACCGCCGCCAGGCCGATAGAACTGACGCCGACGTCGCCGCCGTATTTTCAGACCAGCGGCCGCGGGGAGAACGCCAGCAGCAGGAACCCGATCAGCGGCAGCAGAATAGTTAAATATAATAGGTTCATCCGCGCATCTCACTGACAGTATCAATATTCAGGGTATGACGACGACGATAGAGCTGCAGCAACAGCGCCAGGCCGATACTGGCCTCCGCCGCCGCCAGGCTGATGGCCAGGATATACATCACCTGCCCGTCCGCCTGACCCCAGTAGCTTCCCGCCACGATAAACGCCAACGCCGCGGCGTTGATCATCACTTCCAGACTGATCAGCATAAACAGCAGGTTACGACGGATCAGCAACCCGGTCAGCCCGAGTACGAACAGAATCGCCGCCAGAATCAGCCCATGTTGAAGAGGGATCATGCTTGCTCCTCCGATTTTCTTTTCGCCATTTCGCTGCTCGCCGGGGCGCTGCTCAGCACTTCGCCCGGCTTGTGCTCACGGCCAATATGGAAGGCAACCACCAGACCGGCCAGCAGCAGCATTGAAGCCAGCTCCACCGCCAGGACGTAAGGGCCGAACAGGCTGATGCCGACCGCCTTGGCGTCGACCATCTCGCCGCTGATCCCCTGGTCGGAGACGCTGCGGATGGCGATAACCAGCACCACCAGCAACACCAGCGACATCAGGCCGGGGCAAATCCACACCGACGGCTTCAGCCATTCGCGCTCCTGCTGCTGCACCGCGTTGCGAGGTTCAGCATCATCACCACGAAGACGAACAGCACCATAATGGCGCCGGCGTAGACGATGATTTCCAGCGCGGCGGCAAAATAGGCGCCCAGTGAGAAAAAGACTGCCGAGATCGCCAACAGTGAGACGATTAATACAGCAGCGCATGCACAGGATTGGTATGCGAAATCACGCGAAGCGTCGCGAGAATCGCAATCAAACCTGCCAGATAAAATGCAATTTCCATGCTTGCTGGCTCCTTACGGCAACAGGCTTTTCACGTCGATCGGCTTGGCTTCGTTTTCGGCTTCGCCTTTCGCTTTGCCGTCGATCGCCATACCGGCCATCCGGTAGAAGTTATATTCCGGATATTTACCCGGGCCCGAGATCAACAGATCTTCTTTCTCATACACCAGATCCTGGCGCTTGAACTCGCCCAGTTCGAAATCCGGCGTCAGCTGGATTGCGGTGGTCGGGCAGGCTTCTTCGCACAGGCCGCAGAAAATGCAGCGCGAGAAGTTGATGCGGAAGAACTCCGGATACCAGCGGCCGTCTTTCTGCTCTGCCTTTTGCAGCGAAATACAGCCGACCGGGCAGGCAACCGCACACAGGTTACAGGCAACGCAGCGCTCTTCGCCGTCCGGATCGCGCGTCAGCACGATGCGGCCACGGTAGCGCGGCGGCAGGTAAACCTCTTCTTCCGGATACATCCGGGTTTCGCGTTTGGCGAAGGCGTGCATGCCAATCATCCAAATACTGCGTACCTGGGTGCCGAAACCAACCACTAACTCTTTCAATGTCATGGTTTATTCACCCCTTATTGAGCGTTGTACAAAATAACTGCGGCGGTCGCCAGCAGGTTCAGCAGCGTCAGCGGCAGGCAGACTTTCCAGCCGAATGACATCACCTGGTCATAGCGCGGACGCGGCAGCGCGGCGCGGATCAGGATGAACATCATCATGAAGAAGGCCGTTTTCAGCGCGAACCAGATGAACGGCGGCAGGAATGGCCCCTGCCAACCGCCGAAGAACAACGTCACAATCAGGGCGGAAACGGTCACGATGCCGATATATTCCCCCACGAAGAACAGACCGAATTTCATACCGGAATATTCAATGTGGTAGCCGTCGGCCAGCTCCTGCTCCGCTTCCGGCTGGTCAAACGGGTGACGGTGACACACCGCCACGCCGGCAATCGCAAAGGTCACGAAACCAAAGAATTGCGGGATGACATTCCAGACGTGAGCCTGTGATTCAACGATGTCCTGCATGTTGAATGAACCCGCCTGCGCCACAACCCCCATCAGCGACAGGCCGATGAACACTTCGTAGCTCAGGGTTTGCGCCGAGGCACGCATCGCCCCAACAGCGAGTATTTGTTGTTGCTCGACCAGCCGGCGAACAGCACGGCGTATACCGCCAGGCCGGCCAGCATCAGGAAGAACAGAATACCGATGTTGAGATCGGCCACCGCCCAGGTCGGGCTGACCGGAACGATGGCGAATGCCAGCAGCAAGGAAGTAAAGGCGATCATCGGCGCCAGGGTGAAGATCACCCGGTCGGAGAAGGTCGGAACCCAGTCTTCCTTAAAGAACATTTTGATCATGTCGGCGACCAGCTGCAGCGAGCCGCCCAGCCGACACGGTTTGGCCCGTAACGGTTCTGGAACAGGCCGAGCAGACGGCGTTCGCCGAAGCTCATGAACGCCCCGCAGGCGACCACGACCAGCAGGATCACGACCGCTTTCAACACGGCGATCAATATTTCGATCACCTCAGGGGTAAACCAGCTCATCGTGCCGCCTCCCGCAGATTTTCAACCTTCGCACCCGCCAGCACCGGCGGGATCCCTGGCAAGCCGAGCGGCAAACCAACCTGGCCCTGGGTCAGGGTTTCACTCAGGCGCACCGGCAGACGCAGCGTCTGGCCCGCACAGCTGAACTCCACCAATGCCCCTTCGTTAACGCCCAGACGCGCGGCGTCGGCCGGGTTAACCATCGCATAGGCCGCCGGCATACGCTGCTGGATCACCTCGGAGCGCTGCGACATTTCGTCGCTGCCGAACAGGTGGTAATACGGCGCCACCTGCCAGCCTTCCGCACGGAATGCGGCCGGCACGTTGGCGAAGTAGCCGAGGCTGCCCTCCCCTGCTTCGATCAGGCGCACGCCCGGATCGCCGTGACGCAGCTTGCCCCCGACCTCGGCCTGGAATTTGTTCCACGCCTGCGGTGAGTTCCAGCCTGGCGACCAGGCGAACGGGATCTGCTGGCGGTCGGCCAGCGGGCTGTTGTTCCCTTCCATGGAGAAGGCGAACATGGTGTCTTTATCCTGCGGCTGACGCGGTTCGTGCACGCTGATATTGGCGCGCATCGCGGTGCGGCCGCTGTAACGGTGCGGTGAACGCGCCAGTTTCTGCCCACGGATGCGGAAGCTGGCGTCCGGCGCGGCATCCTTGATGCCCTGCAGCTGCGGCAGCGCCTCGACGCAGGCTTCGATCACGTCGTCAAGCTGGGTCCAGTCCACGTGGCGGCTGGTGTAGGTGGAGTGCAGCGAGTGCATCCAGCGCCAGCTCTCCAGAATTTCCGTCCGCACGTTGTTTTTGGCGTCGTCGTAGTAAGCCGGATCGTACACCTGGAAGAAGCGCTGCGCGCGGCCTTCCTGGTTAACCAGCGTACCGTCGCTTTCGGCAAAGCTGGCGGCTGACAGAATCAGGCTGGCTTTATCCATAATCGCGGTGCGCTGATGATCGGCCACGATCAGGTTGCTGACCTTGGCGAGTGCGGCGTCGATCTTGTCCGCCGCGGCGTGACGGTACAGATCGTTCTCCATCACGATGGCGGTGTCGGCCTGGCCGCTCGCCAGCTGTTCCAGCGCGCGATCGAGCGAACCGCCGCCGATCATCGCCAGACCCAGGCTGTTGGCGGCGCCGGCCACCAGGGTGATGCCCACCTCGGAACCACGGCCCTTCAGCGCGGTGGCGATGTTGGCCGCCGCTTCGATCATCGCTTCGCTGCCGGCGCTGCTGCCGGTCACGATCAGCGGTTTACGCGCGCCGGTCAGCGCCTGCACGATAATATCGACTTTCTTGTGCAGATCGTCCGTCAGGCCGTCAACCGCCGGCGAAGCCGCGTCCAGCGCGTGCGCGATGGCGAAGCCGAGGCGCGCCTGCTCATCCACCGGTGCACGGTAGTTCCAGGCGGCGATATCATCCAGACGGGTGCTGTCGACGTTGGTGACGAACAGCGGGTATTTGGCATGCTGGCCGATGTTCTGCACCGCCGCGATCTGCCAGTCGGCCACGCGCTGCGCCGCCGCCATCGCCCGGGCTTTGCCTTTCACCGCCTGACGCACCGACAGCGCAATGCGCGCGCCGGTCTGCGTCAGGTCTTCGCCCAGCACCAGCACCGCGTCGTACTCTTCGATTTCACGCAGCGCCGGCGTATGTACGCCGCTGTTTTTCAGCACGTTGAGCATCAGTTCCAGACGCTGCTGTTCCGCCTGCGCGATACCGGTATAGAAGTTCTCGGCGCCGACCAGCTCACGCAGCGCGAAGTTGCTTTCCAGGCTGGCGCGCGGCGAGCCGATGCCGATGGTTTTCTTGGCCTGGCGCAGAATATCCGCCGCCCCTTCCATCGCCTGTTCGGCGTTCAGCGCAATCCAGTCATTGCCGCGCAGCTGCTGCGGCTGACGCGGACGATCCTTCAGGTTGACGTAGCCATAGCCGAAGCGGCCGCGGTCGCACAGGAAGTAGTGGTTTACGCTGCCGTTGTAACGGTTTTCGATACGGCGCAGCTCGCCATAGCGCTCGCCCGGGCTGGTGTTACAGCCGATGCTGCACTGCTGGCAGATGCTTGGCGCAAACTGCATGTCCCACTTACGGTTGTAGCGTTCGGAGTGGGTTTTGTCGGTAAAGACGCCGGTCGGGCACACTTCCACCAGGTTGCCGGAGAACTCGCTTTCCAGCGTGCCGCTTTCCGGGCGGCCGAAGTAGACGTTGTCGTGCGCGCCGTAGACACCGAAATCGGTGCCGTCGGCATAGTCTTTGTAGTAACGCACGCAGCGGTAGCAGGCGATGCAGCGGTTCATCTCATGGGAGATAAACGGCCCCAGCTCCTGGTTCTGGTGGGTGCGTTTGGTGAAGCGGTAGCGGCGGAAGCTGTGGCCGGTCATTACCGTCATATCCTGCAAATGACAGTTGCCGCCCTCTTCACACACCGGACAGTCGTGCGGGTGGTTGGTCATCAGCCACTCAACCACGCTTTCGCGGAACTGTTTGGCTTCGTCGTCATCGATGGAGATAAAGGTGCCATCAGACGCCGGCGTCATACAGGACATCACCAAACGGCCGCGCGTGTCTTCCGCGTTTTGGTACTGCTTAACCGCACATTGGCGGCAAGCGCCGACGCTTCCCAGCGCCGGGTGCCAGCAAAAGTAAGGAATATCGAGGCCGAGGGAGAGACAGGCCTGCAACAGGTTGTCTGCTCCGTCAACGTCGTATTCTTTGCCGTCTACATGAATCGTAGCCATAGTCAGCATGCTTCCAAATGGCCTGCTTTGCGGCAGGCGTTAATCAAAAATTCTGTTATCCCGCGTATTTTCCGGCGGCGCCATGAGTGGCCGTCCGCGAAATACGCCGGGCTAAAAGCGGGCTTACCAGCGTTGCTTCAACAAGTTGTTGGCCTGAATACCGCCGATGGCATGCGCATTGCTGAAATGCTGTACGGCGATACCGGCTTCAAACTCGTCACGGAAATATTTAATTGCGCTTTGCAGCGGCTCTACGGCGCCCGGCGCGTGTGCGCAGAAGGTTTTACCCGGGCCAAGGAAGCGGCACAGCTGTTCCAGGGTTTCAATATCCCCCCGGCTGCCCTTCGCCTTTTTCCAGCGCACGCAGGATTTTCACGCTCCACGGCAGGCCGTCGCGGCACGGCGTACACCAGCCGCAGGACTCGCGTGCGAAGAACTCTTCCAGGTTGCGCACCAGGGAAACCATGCCGATTTCGTGGTCCACCGCCATCGCCAGCGCGGTGCCCAGACGGCTGCCGGCCTTGCCGATCGCGCCGTATTCCATCGGCAGATCGAGGTGGTCGGCGGTCAGGAAGTCGGTCCCCGCCCCGCCCGGCTGCCAGGCTTTGAATTTCAGGCCGTCGCGCATGCCGCCGGCGTAATCTTCCAGAATTTCGCGTGCGGTGGTGCCGAACGGCAGCTCCCAGACGCCCGGGTTTTTCACCCGGCCGGAGAAGCCCATCAGCTTGGTGCCTTTGTCTTCGCTGCCGGAAATGCCGGTGTACCACTCCACGCCGTTGGCCAGAATCGCCGGCACGTTGCACAGCGTTTCCACGTTGTTAACGCAGGTCGGCTTGCCCCAGACGCCGGCGGAGGCCGGAATGGCGGCTTGGAGCGCGGGTTGGCGCGGCGGCCTTCCAGCGAGTTGATCAGCGCCGTCTCTTCACCGCAGATATAGCGGCCGGCGCCGGTGTGGACGAACAGCTCGAAATCGAAGCCGCTGCCCATAATGTTTTTACCCAGATAGCCCGCTTCGGTGGCTTCGGCGATGGCGCGGCGCAGACGCTCCGCCGCCTCGACGTATTCGCCGCGCAGGAAGATGTAGCCGCGGTAAGCCTTGAGCGCAAAGGCGGAGATCAGCATGCCTTCCACCAGCAGGTGCGGCAGCTGCTCCATCAGCAGGCGGTCCTTATAGGTGCCCGGCTCCATCTCATCGGCGTTGCACAGCAGGTAGCGGATGTTCATGGATTCGTCTTTCGGCATCAGGCTCCACTTCAGACCGGTGGAGAAGCCCGCGCCGCCGCGCCCTTTCAGGCCGGAGTCTTTGACCAGGCTGACGATTTCATCCGGCGCCATGCCTTTGATGGCCTTTTCCGCTCCCGCGTAGCCGTTTTTGCTGCGGTATTCATCCAGCCACACCGGCTGTTTGTCGTCGCGCAAACGCCAGGTCAACGGATGCATCTCGGGAGTGCGTACAATGTCTTTGATCATTGGTACTGCTCCAGCAGATTATCGATATCTTCCGGCTTCAGCTGACTGTGAGTGTCCTCATCAATCATCATGGTCGGCCCTTTGTCGCAGTTGCCCAGACAGCAGGTCGGCAGCAGCGTGAAACGGCCATCGCCGGTGGTTTGACCCGGCTTGATGTTCAGCTTCTTCTCAATCGCGGCCTGAATGCCCTGGTAACCGGTGATGTGACATACCACGCTGTCACAGTAGCGAATCACGTGACGTCCTACCGGCTGACGGAAAATCTGGCTGTAGAACGTGGCAACGCCTTCTACGTCGCTGGCAGGAATGCCCAGCACTTCCGCGATGGCATAAATCGCCCCATCCGGTACCCAGCCGCGCTGCTTCTGCACAATTTTCAGCGCTTCAATGGAAGCGGCGCGCGGATCTTCGTAATGGTGCTTTTCATGCTCAATCGCATCACGCTCCGCTGCACTCAGCTCAAACGCCTCAACGCCGCTCGCTGGCGCGGCCGCGTCGACAGGTTCAGGCACATGGTGACTCACGTGATTATCTTTTTGATCATGCATAGTTAGCGGTCCACATCTGACATTACAAAATCGATACTACCCAGATAGACAATCAGGTCGGAAACCAGGCTGCCGCGGATAACCGACGGGATCTGCTGCAGGTGCGCAAAGCTTGGCGTACGTACCCGGGTGCGGTAGCTCATGGTGCTGCCGTCGCTGGTCAGGTAGTAGCTGTTGATCCCTTTGGTGGCTTCAATCATCTGGAATGATTCGTTCGCTGGCATCACCGGGCCCCAGGAAACCTGCAGGAAGTGGGTGATCAGCGTTTCAATGTGCTGCAACGTGCGCTCTTTCGGCGGCGGCGTCGTCAGCGGGTGATCGGCCTTGAACGGGCCTTCCGGCATGTTGTTCAGGCACTGCTCGAGGATGCGCAGGCTCTGGCGCAGCTCCTCGACCTTCAGCATCACGCGGCTGTAGCAGTCGCTGACGCCGTCGCCGACCGGCACGTCAAAGTCAAAGTTTTCATAGCCGGAGTACGGACGCCATTTACGCACGTCAAACTCGATGCCGGTGGCGCGCAGGCCGGCGCCGGTAACGCCCCAGTCCAGCGCGTCTTTGGCGTTATACGCCGCCACGCCGACGGAACGGCCCTTCAGAATGGTGTTTTTCAGCGCCGCCTTGACGTAGGAGTCCAGACGCTTCGGCATCCACTCCAGGAACTCGCGCAGCAGGCGATCCCAGCCGCGCGGCAGGTCATGCGCCACGCCGCCGATGCGGAACCAGGCCGGGTGCATACGGAAACCGGTGATGGCTTCCACCAGGTCATAGATTTTCTGACGGTCGGTGAAGGCGAAGAACACCGGCGTCATGGCGCCGACGTCCTGAATGAAGGTGCTGATATACAGCAGGTGGCTGTTGATGCGGAACAGTTCGGACAGCATCACGCGGATGGTGTCGACGCGCTCAGGCACCTTGATGCCCGCCAGTTTTTCCACCGCCAGCACGTACGGCATTTCGTTAACGCAGCCGCCCAGGTATTCGATACGGTCGGTGTACGGAATGTAGCTGTGCCAGGACTGGCGCTCGCCCATCTTTTCCGCACCGCGGTGGTGGTAGCCGATATCCGGCACGCAGTCGACGATTTCTTCGCCGTCCAGCTGCAGGATAATACGGAAGGCGCCGTGCGCCGACGGGTGGTTCGGGCCGAGGTTGAGGAACATGTAGTCCTCGTTCTCGTTGCCGCGCTTCATGCCCCACTCTTCCGGCTTGAAGGTCAGCGACTCCATCTCCAGATCTTCTTTCTGCTTGGTCAGAACGAACGGGTCGAATTCAGTCGCGCGCGCCGGGTAGTCTTTACGCAGCGGGTGGCCTTCCCAGGTCTGCGGCATCATGATGCGCGTCAGGTGCGGGTGGCCGTCGAAGGTGATGCCGAACATCTCCCAGGTCTCACGCTCGTACCAGTTGGCGTTCGGGAACACCTTGGTCGCGGTAGGCACGTGCAGGTCTTTTTCAGACAGCGCCACCTTCAGCATGATATCGCGGTTGCGTTCGATGGAAATCAGATGATAGAAAACAGAAAAATCCGCGGCAGGCAGACCCTGGCGGTGCGTGCGCAGACGCTCGTCAACGCCATGCAGGTCGAACAGCATGACATACGGCTTCGGCTGTTTTCTGAGGAACGTCATTACTTCCAGGAGCTGTTCACGCTTGACCCATACCACGGGCATACCGGTACGCGTTGCTTGAACAGTAAAGGCTTCCGGCCCAAAACGGTTGCGCAGTTCGCCAATCACCGGATCGCCTTGGTGATCGCGGGTTTGCCAGTCAGGCAGAGCGTCGTGCGTCGTTGAATCTGTCATAATATTTTTTCACCACACTGAAGGGTCAAATCGCTGCAAGCTTAACTTTCGCTGTGTTTACCAATAGCGTATTAAGATGGACGTTAAATGAACGTCTTAAACTTCGTCAGGCGTGCGCAGATTGGTGACTGCGATACGCTCGCCGTGCTTGCGTTCTCTTTCCGACTGCATGTTGGCGCGATATACGCCCTGATCGCCAACCACCCACGACAGCGGACGACGCTCTTTCCCGATGGATTCCTGCAGCAGCAGCAGCGCCTGCATGTAAGCTTCCGGACGCGGCGGACAGCCCGGGATGTACACGTCGACCGGCAGGAACTTGTCCACGCCCTGCACCACGGAATAGATATCGTACATGCCGCCGGAGTTGGCGCAGGCGCCCATGGAGATCACCCATTTCGGCTCAAGCATCTGCTCGTACAGGCGCTGGATGACCGGGGCCATTTTGGTGAAGCAGGTCCCCGCCACCACCATAAAGTCGGCCTGACGCGGGGAAGCGCGCAGCACTTCCGCACCAAAACGCGCAACGTCATGAACGGCGGTAAACGAGGTCACCATCTCCACATAACAGCACGAAAGGCCGAAGTTATACGGCCAAAGAGAGTTTTTACGCCCCCAGTTCACCATGTCATGCAATGCATGTTCGAGTTTACCCATGTAAACCGTGCGGTGAACCTGTTGTTCCAGAGGATCGGCGACGATCTCCTGTTTCTGCAGGGGGTAACGGTCGTTCTCACCGTTCGGGTCTATGCGGGTGAGCGTATAGTCCATCTTAATGCCTCGTTTTTAACCACAAATAACTACTGCGGATGACGGTTGGTGTTAGTGATCGTGCTTGGTTTAACCTGACGCTTGGAGCGAGCAGGCGTCCAGTCCAATGCGCCGATGCGCACCAGATAAACCAGACCGGCCAGTAGCACCAAAATGAAAATGGCGGCTTCGATAAAGCCCACCCAGCCGCTCTCGCGAATCGAGACCGACCAGGCATAGAGATACAAGGCTTCTACATCGAAAATAACGAAGAACATGGCGACCAGATAGAACTTGGCGGACAGGCGCATACGCGCTGAACCGACCGAGTCGATACCGGATTCAAACGGGGTGTTTTTGGCACGCGCACGGGCTCTCCCGCCCAGGAAATACGCGCCCAGCAGCATGAGGCCGCACAGCCCGATGGCCACGACAAGAAATACGGCGAATGCCCAGTGATGAGCGATAACTTCAGTGGTTGTTGACATACTCTTTGCTTACTCATCAAAAGTGGCGTCGAACATTCTGCTCTTATCACGGCAGTTAGCGCACCACATCGATTTAAGGGAAGGATAAATAACCACAAAAAACTAACTGCTATTATTACAATGCGTTAAGCAGCGTTTTTACTGTGGGCTTTTTACTCCTTTCTATAACCTTTTGTCAACTTTGACAAAAGTATCTACACATTAGTTTACATACGTATCATTTAATTAACATTTCATGCGCCAGCTTCCAGGCTAAATCGTGTCAGTCATTTGCTGTGTAGAAACAGATAGATATCAACCAATATGCACATTTCAGTTTTACTATATCATTCTCTCAGGTATTCCCTGTTGTTCCACTCACTACCTAGGGGTATTTTTTTGATCCAGGACACGTTTTCAGCAGAAATCCTCAAAAAAAGTGTGGCTCTTTAACATTTTTCATAAACTACCGCACAAATTTTAACCGCACAGTATGCCCGCAAAATATCCACAGAAAAAACCTGACTTCTCGATTTTCGCACAACGGGGAAAAAAACGCTGAAAAAAATTTTCTTGCCGAAAACGGCCGTGCCGCGGCGGCAAAGAGAAGAACAAATAGAGGTTATAAGAGGAATTAATAACGAAGATACTATAAATAGCAATCTTACTAAAAAAGAGCAAAAAAAAACCTCCGCCGCAGCAGAGGTTTTAGGGTTACGCGACGCGCCGTCCGGCGCTATTCATCGTCATCAACCGCATCTTCTGTAGATGCGGCATTCTGGAAGCTGTAGCTGGTATTGCCCTGCTGAACCGCGCTGAAAATAGCCATCGCCAGCTCGTTTTCACACTGGATATCCTTGCACAGCGTGTATTGCGTCTCCGGCAGCGTCGGCAAACCTTCCGACGCCCCCAGCACGCGCAGATCCGGGCTCATCATCTCCACCGGACGGACGGTAACGCCCAGGCCCGCCTTACAGGCGGTGCGCACCGCCGACAGCGTGGAAGCCACGTAGGCAATACGCCATGGGATCCCGGCCTCGTCCAGATGCTCGATCGCCATCGCGCGGAAAGGACAAGGCTCATCCAGCACCACCAGCGGAATCGGCTCATCCTGCTGGAAATGGTAATCCGCCGCGCAGTACCACAGCGTTGGCGAGGTGCGCAGCACCACGTGCGGGTGCCCGACGGTATCGACGGTGGTAATAGCCAGATCCACCTCGCCGTTATTGAGCATATCCAGCATAAATGGACTACGCTTGACGCGTACGTCTACCGCCAGTTTCGGATAGACGGCGGTTACGCGGTTTAACAGGAACGGTAAAATGGTGTCGGCCGTGTCATCGGAAGCGCCAATGGTGAGCACGCCTTTGATATTGTTAAACATCAACGAGGCGCAGGCTTCATCATTAAAGCGCAATATTTTTCTGGCGTAACCGAGCAGCTGTATGCCATGCTCAGTAAGAAGTTTATTACGACCGTGTCGGGCGAATAACTCTTTGCCTACCAATTGCTCTAATCGCTGCATTTGCTGGCTGACCGCGGACTGAGTACGGCAGACGGCGACGGCCGCTGCGGCAAACGTATTCAGATCGGCAACAGCCACAAAAGTTCTTAGCAGATCGAGGTCGAGATTAAGTATCGGACGATTTGCATTGGTCATAGTGTTTTTCTTCACTTTTTAAATTCTATAATATTTGAAACTACCCTGGTGTATTTCTTTAGGCGCTGTTTAAAAGAACGGCGCCAGGTACGACACTACCCCACTCATAAGTGGAGGGCAAAAAATTCCTTATATTTCGTTACCTCTATCGCCTTTTAGCCTGCAACCTATCGCCGCCGCTTAACTGGCCCGGATGAGCGCATCGCTAATGTGTTGGATGGAAAGGGGGAACAAGAATTTTACTCATTCATCCCGCTGAATTGCCACACTAAACGTGCTTCTTTTTTCTCATATTCGCGCGCTATTTTAACGCAACCGCTCACGAATGCTGAATGTTTATTGCTGAAACAATCGACAAATTTTAAGGATAAACCAATAAATTCAAATGGTAACCAAGATGCCAAGGTGAAAGCCCGTGCAGTTACGCAAATGTTAGCCAAGTCACAAAGTGAAAGCTTTCTAATATAAATATTATTTATATAGCAGTGTGGTGATGAATAACTCATCAAGCTATCAGACTAGTCCGGGAATACCCGCCCATTCAGCATTAAAAGGCGGCACTGTCGCCTGACGACGCCAGACCAACCGCCCCGCTCACGCTGTGCAGCCAGGTTTACGCCCCGAGGCGCCCAACACAATAAAACACCAACAATGAAACCAAACACAGAATTTAACGCCAACAAAAAATTTTAACCAGACTTATCATCGTTAAAATCGCCATTTTAGCCGATCATTTGCACCAAAGGTGTGCGCAGCCCTTCAAAAGCGCAGGTACCAGGAGTACATTGGGCAGGTTGCGGCGTTCCACGGTAGGAATGCCCTATCCCAGCAGAAGGCACAGTTTTTTTATGTCCCCCATTG
Organism: Serratia rubidaea; assembly: GCA_901472405.1. Taxonomy (GTDB): domain Bacteria; phylum Pseudomonadota; class Gammaproteobacteria; order Enterobacterales; family Enterobacteriaceae; genus Serratia_B; species Serratia_B rubidaea. Next base: position 3,397,733 of record LR590463.1, read on the forward strand.
AGAAATCCAGCAAACTGGACAACGTCTGTTATGACATTCGCGGCCCGGTGCTCAAAGAAGCCAAACGCCTAGAAGAAGAAGGCAATAAAGTCCTTAAACTCAACATCGGCAACCCCGCGCCCTTCGGCTTTGAAGCGCCGGATGAAATTCTGGTCGATGTGATCCGCAACCTGCCGACCGCTCAGGGCTACTGTGATTCCAAAGGGCTCTACTCGGCGCGCAAGGCGATTATGCAGCACTATCAGGCGCGCGACATGCGCGACGTCACCGTCGAGGACATCTATATCGGCAACGGCGTATCCGAGCTGATCGTCCAGTCGATGCAGGCGCTGCTCAACAGCGGCGACGAAATGCTGGTGCCGGCGCCCGACTACCCGCTGTGGACCGCGGCGGTTTCGCTCTCCAGCGGCAAGGCCGTCCACTATCTGTGTGACGAAGAGGCCGGCTGGTTCCCGGACCTTGACGATATTCGCAGTAAAATCACCCCGCGCACCCGCGGTATCGTGATCATCAACCCCAATAACCCGACCGGCGCAGTGTACAGCAAAGCGCTGCTGGAACAGATCGTCGAAATTGCGCGCGAACATAACCTGATCATCTTCGCCGATGAAATCTACGACAAGATCCTGTATGACGCCGCCGAACATATCTCCATCGCTTCGCTGGCGCCGGACCTGCTGACCGTCACCTTTAACGGCCTGTCCAAAACCTACCGCGTCGCCGGTTTCCGTCAGGGCTGGATGGTGCTGAACGGCCCGAAAAAGCACGCCAAGGGCTATATTGAAGGCTGGAAATGCTGGCGTCGATGCGCCTGTGCGCCAACGTGCCGATGCAACACGCCATCCAGACCGCGCTGGGCGGTTATCAGAGCATCAGCGAATTTATTCAGCCGGGCGGCCGCCTGTACGAACAGCGCAACCGCACCTGGGAGCTGCTCAACGATATTCCCGGCGTCTCCTGCGTCAAGCCTCAGGGCGCGCTGTATATGTTCCCGCGTATCGACGCCAAGCGTTTTAATATCCACGACGACCAGAAACTGGTGCTGGATCTGCTGCTGCAGGAGAAGGTCCTGCTGGTGCAGGGCAGCGCGTTTAACTGGCCGTATCCCGATCACGTGCGCATCGTTACCCTGCCGCGCGTCGACGAACTGGAAATGGCGGTCGGCAAGCTGGGGCGCTTCCTGGAAAACTATCGCCAGTAAACTCCCCCTTCTCTACGGCGCGTTTGCATAAACGCGCCGTAGTCAGCAAAATAACGTTCTTTGCTGCCGTAGAGAAAACCCATGAGCCAGAGCCATTTCTTTGCCCACCTGTCCCGCCTGAAACTGATCAACCGCTGGCGCTGATGCGCAACGTGCGCACCGAAAACGTCTCCGAACACAGCCTGCAGGTGGCGTTTGTCGCCACGCGCTGGCGGTGATTAAAAACCGCAAGTTCAACGGCAACCTGAACGCCGAGCGCGTGGCGCTGCTGGCGATGTATCACGACGCCAGCGAAGTGATCACCGGCGATATGCCGACGCCGATCAAGTATTACAACCCGCAGATTGCCCATGAATATAAAAAGATCGAAAAAGTGGCGCAGCAGAAATTACTGGCGATGATCCCGGAAGAGCTGCGCAATGACTTTCGCAGCATTCTCGACGAGCATTGCTACAGCGAGGATGAAAAGTTGGTGGTCAAGCAGGCCGACGCCCTGTGCGCCTATCTGAAGTGCCTGGAAGAACTGTCGGCGGCAACCAGGAGTTCACGCTGGCCAAGGCGCGGCTGGAGAAAACCCTGCAGCTGCGCAACAGCCCGGAAATGGAGTACTTCATGACGGTGTTTATCCCCAGCTTCAGCCTGTCGCTGGACGAGATCAGCCTGGACGCCGAACTGTAATCCCCCTTCAGGGCGCGACGTCCGCGCCCTGTTGTCTGACGGGGTTCAGAACGGGAACAGCCACGGCACCACCGCAACGCTGACCAGCATCACCAGCACGGTGAACGGCACGCCAAGACGGACAAAATCACCGAAGGTGTAATTCCCCGGCCCCAGCACCAGCGTATTTACCGGCGACGAGACCGGCGTCATAAAGGCCGCGGAAGCGGCTATCGCGATAATCATGGCGAACGGATAAGGCGACACCGCCATTTCCCGCGCCGCCGCGATGGCGATCGGCGCCATCAGCACCGCCGTGGCGGTATTGGAGATAAACAGGCCGATCGTCGCGCACAGGACGAACAGGCAGAGCAGCATCACGCGCGGCCCCATATCGCCGGCCACGTCCATCAGCCCCTGCACGATCAGGCCCACCCCGCCGGTTTTCTGCAGCGCCTGCGCAAACGGCATCATGCCGACGATCAGAATAATGCTCGGCCAGTGAATCGACTTATAGGCGCTCTCCATATCGATACAGCGGAATTTGCCCATCAGCAGACAGGCGATCAGCGCCGCAATCGGGTTCGGCACCTCGTCGGTCAGCATCATCGCCACCATCAGCGCCAGACAAAACAGCGCGTGCGGCGCCTGCGTCATCGCCGGCGCCACTTCGTCCACCTCCGCCGGCAGGTTGAGCACGATAAAGTCGTGGGTTTTGCTCTGCAGCTGGCGAATCGCCTTCCAGTCGCCGATCACCAGCAGCATATCTCCCAGCGCCAGCGGTTCATCCACCAGCTTGCCCGCCAGCGTCTCGCCGTTGCGGCGAATGCCGACCACGTTGAGATCGTAACGGCTGCGGAAGCCGCTATCCCGCAGACTTTTGCCCAGCAGCGCCGAATCGGGATCAGCGACACCTCCGCCATGCCGACGTTGCGCGACTGCTCAGAGAAATAGTCGCCGCGCAGCACCATCGGCTCCAGCTGCTGTTCGCCGCAGAATTCGCGCAGGTCAACGTCGCTGGCCGACATATCGATCAGCAGCACGTCGCGCTCGCGCAGCTCGGTACTGCCGGAGGCGCTGACCATCACCCGCCGAAAGCGCTTCCAGCGCTCAATGCCCACCACGTTGGCGCCGTAGCGCGCCCGCAGATGCAGCTCATCCAGCGAACGCCCCACCAGCGGGAGCCGCGCGCAGCGCCAGGCGGCGCGCGCGGCCGGTCAGTTTGTAATCGCGGATCAGATCGCGGAAGGTGCGGCGCTGCCAGCTCTCTTTGCGGCTGTCCGGCGAGGCGCCGCCCAGCCAGCGCCGCGCCAGCAGCATATAGCCCCACGCCGAGCACCAGCACCAGCATGCCGATCGGCGTGACGCCGAAGAAGCCGAAGCCGCGGATGCCCTCGCGCACCAGCTCGCTGTTCACCACCATATTGGGCGGCGTCGCCACCAGCGTCATCATGCCGCTGATCAGGCCGGCGAAGCTCAGCGGCATCATCAGCCGCCCCGGCGCGGTTTTCATCCGCGCCGCCACGCTGAGCACCACCGGAATAAAAATCGCCACCACGCCGGTCGAGCTCATAAACGCCCCCAGCCCGGCCACCGTCACCATCAGCAGCACCAGCATTTTGGTTTCGCTGCTGCCGGCCACCTTCACCAACCAGTCGCCGACCTGATAGGCCACGCCGGTGCGCACCAATCCTTCGCCGATCACGAACAGCGCGGCGATCAAAATCACGTTCGGGTCGCTAAAGCCGACCGTCGCCTCCTGCAAGGTTAGCGTTCCGCTTAACACAAAGGCGATAATCACCAATAAGGCGACCACATCCATGCGCAGTTTGTTGGTGGTAAACAGCACAATCGCCACCAGCAATAAACACAACACCCACAGTAATTCGCTGTTCACATCGGCCTCGTCCATCCGCCAGGTTCCAAGGCCTTAAAAATTAGCACAAAAAAACCCCGCGTATGCGGGGTCTAATCAATTTGCCGGCGAATAGCGGCGATCAGTCGCGCAGCGTGATGCGCGCGCCGTGCGCATCGCCGTCAACCTGCAGTTGTTCAAGGGAGGAAAGGCGCAGATCGACCTGCTCCAGCTGCGGCGCATCGGCAGGCGCATTGACCGCGATCACCTGGCAGCCGGCGGCCAGGCCGGAAGCGATGCCCGCCGCTGCATCCTCAACCACCACGCACGCCTGCGGCGCCAGCCCCAGGCGCTCCGCCCCCAGCAGGTAGGCGTCCGGCTGCGGTTTGCCGCGCTCAACCTGTTCGGCGGTGACAAACACCGCCGGCAGCGGCAGCCCCGCCGCCTGGCGGCGCGCGCTGGCAACCGGCACCGAACCGGAGGTGACGATCGCCCAGGGAATGCCCAGCGTGTTCAGCCGCTCCAGCAGCGCCGCCGCCCCCGGCAGAGCGCGTACGCCGTCGGTATCCTGCGCTTCCACCTGTTCCAGCAGATCGTGTTCATGCTGAATATCGGCTTCGCTGGCGCCCGGCATAAAGTGGCGCAGAGAGGTAATGGCCTGTTTACCGTGAATAAAATCCAGCACCGCCTGCGGATCGACGCCGTGCCGGTTGGCCCACTGGGTCCAGGCGCGCTCCACAACGGGCAGTGAATCTACCAATGTACCATCCAGGTCGAACAGAAAGCCTTTACACTCCACAGGAAACCTCTTTTTAATCATGCATTAATAATTTGCGCAATCTCGACGGCGCTCAAATGATACTGACGCGGACAAGACAGCCACAGCGCCAGCATACGCTGATATTTATCCCACATTTTGGTCTGGGCGTTAAAGCCGTGGCTGCCGGCGTCGAACTGAGTATAGCGTCCCTCGGTATTGACCAGGAAACGCACATAGCTCAGATAGCGCGCCTCGGTCGCCGCATCAAAGCCAAGAAACGCCAGACGGCGCGGCTCCAGCCCCTGGCGATCCTTGAGATTCTCCCAGGACACCTGCAGCGCATGGTGCATTTCCATAATATTGATGATGGTGCGGCAAACCTCTTCGCTCATCTCGTCGAAATCGCGATCCAGCTCGCGCAGCTGCAGGCCGAAACCGCGCTCCACCACGGTTTGCAGGCGGCGGTAGCGTTCGGCGTTGTCCGGATCGAGCAGCGTCATCATCTTATACTGATTCGACAGGATCAGGCGTTGGGCGTGGGTCATTTCCATGTTTAGGGTCCTCAGTTCTGCAAATTGGCGTGAGCATCGCATACTGATTTGGGGCATGGAATCACAACCCGCCGCTTCTTTGATTTGCGCCAAGTTTGGCGTCGCCGGACGCAGCGGTCCGGCGGCGAAGGAACTCAGAGATCGTCCAGGAAGGTCTTGTCCAACTGCTTGAACGCGCGCTTGAGCAGGTCCGCCAGCGACTGATAGGTCGGCGTACCCTCAACCGGCGCCAGCGCCTGGCCGGCCTGCGCCAGCTTGTCGCGCACCTCGTGGAACCAGCCGAGCAGCCCCGGCGGCAGCGGCGTCAGCGAACGGCGGCCCAGCCACCACAGCCCCTGCATCGGCAGGCTGCAGGCGAACAGCGCGGTGGCGATCGCCGGGCCGAGCTGGCCGCCCAGCGCAATCTGCCAGGTCAGGGTGAACACCGCCAGCGGCGGCATAAAACGAATGGCGAAACGGGTGGCGCGCGCAACGCGATTCTCCGGAAAGACCGGGGCCAGACGCTTGTCCGACGGCCAGGTTTTCATATAGTGCTGTCCGCGCTGGAATACCTGAAACCAACTTACGGAACCGGACGGTTTGCTCGTCATCGCATACCTCAACGTCGCAGAAAAAAAAGGGGTGGCGCCAACCACACTACTAAAAAATTTGAAGCTTTAAATTTATTTTGTGTTTACCGCGGGCTATCGGTATCCTACTCCGGCCTTTTTGGCCGGCTAGAAGATAGCGACAAGTTTGTCAAATTTTGTCAATTTTCAGCCCTATAACTAGCAAGATTACTTAAGCCGCGGAGAAATACCCGGTTTTTTCACCATCATGTGTTTTCTGTGCTTCACATGATGTTAATCATAAATGTCAACGGCATTATGCGCTACGCTTGTTGTCTGATTGACGATTAATTCACTAACGTGTTTTTTGATTTTCTTTTAACAACACGAACTATAAGTAGGTACTTCCATGTCGAGTAAGCTAGTACTGGTTCTTAACTGCGGCAGTTCTTCCCTGAAATTCGCGATCATTGACGCTATCAACGGTGAAGAACACCTTTCCGGCTTGGCTGAATGCTTCCACCTCCCTGAGGCGCGCATCAAGTGGAAAATGGACGGCGGTAAACAAGAAGCGGCACTCGGTGCCGGTGCAGCCCACAGCGAAGCGCTGAATTTTATTGTTAACACCATCCTGGCACAAAAACCTGAACTCTCCGCCCAGCTGACCGCCATCGGTCACCGTATCGTACACGGCGGCGAGAAGTTCACCGCTTCCGCACTGATCAACGATGAAGTTCTGCAGGGTATCAAAGATTCCGTGCCGTTTGCACCTTTGCACAACCCGGCGCACCTGATCGGCATCGCTGAAGCGCTGAAGTCCTTCCCGGCTCTGGCTGATAAGAACGTCGCCGTGTTCGACACCGCGTTCCATCAGACCATGCCTGAAGAATCCTATCTGTACGCCCTGCCGTACAGCCTGTACCGCGACCACGGCGTACGCCGCTACGGCGCGCACGGCACCAGCCACTTCTTCGTCACCCAGGAAGCGGCCAAAATGCTGAACAAACCGGTGGAAGAGCTTAACGTCATCACCTGCCACCTGGGCAACGGCGGCTCCGTCACTGCGGTGCGCAACGGCAAGTGCGTCGATACCTCCATGGGCCTGACCCCGCTGGAAGGTCTGGTGATGGGCACCCGCAGCGGCGACATCGATCCGGCCATCATCTTCCACCTGCATGACGCGCTGGGCATGAGCGTCGATCAGATCAACAAGCTGCTGACCAAAGAGTCCGGCCTGCTGGGCCTGACCGAAGTCACCAGCGACTGCCGCTATGTGGAAGACAACTACGCCACCAAAGAGGACGCCAAGCGCGCGATGGACGTCTTCTGTCACCGCCTGGCGAAATATATCGGCGCCTACGGCGCGCTGATGGACGGCCGTCTGGACGCGGTGATCTTCACCGGCGGCATCGGTGAAAACGCCGGCATGGTGCGTGAAATGACCCTGAACAAGCTGGGCCTGCTCGGCTTCGAAGTCGACCATGAACGCAACCTGGCCGCCCGCTTCGGCAAAGCCGGCGCCATCACCAAAGACGGCAGCCGCCTGGCGCTGGTGATCCCAACCAACGAAGAGTTGGTTATCGCGCAAGACGCAGCCCGCCTAACGGCGTAATCTATCAGGCACCGCCAGCTCCGGCTGGCGGTGTTGCTTTTAAGCCTTATCGCCGCCGCAGACGGCCCCGTTGGTCGCACCGCTTTGCCGCCCGGCCGCAGTGCACGATCAGGCGACTACCGCATATCCATCGTGAAGAGGACTATTCTGTGTCACGTACAATCATGTTGATCCCCACTGGCACCAGCGTCGGTTTGAGCAGCGTCAGCCTGGGTGTCATCCGCTCCATGGAGCAGCAAGGCGTTCGCCTCAGCGTATTTAAACCTATCGCCCAACCGCGCGCCGGCGACGATACCCTCGACCAGACCACCACCATCATCCGCAGCAACTCCACCATTCCGGCCGCCGAGCCGCTGCGCATGAGCTATGTAGAAAGCCTGCTCAGCTCCAACCAGCAAGACGTGCTGATGGAAGAGGTTGTCGCGCGCTACCACGAAAACACCAAAGACGCGGAAGTGGTGCTGATCGAAGGCCTGGTGCCGACCCGCAAGCATCAGTTCGCCAACGCGCTGAACTATGAAATCGCCAAAACCCTCAATGCCGAAATCGTCTTTGTACTGGCGCTGGGCAACGATTCGCCGGCGCAGCTGAAAGAGCGCATCGAACTGGCGCGCACCAGCTTCGGCGGCAGCAAAAACAAAAACATCACCGGCGTGATCATCAACAAGCTGAACGCGCCGGTTGACGATCAGGGCCGCACCCGCCCTGACCTGTCGGAAATCTTCGACGATTCCACCAAGGCCAGCGTCGCCAATGTCGATCCGAAGCAGCTGTTCGCCAACAGCCCGCTGCCGGTGCTCGGCTGCGTGCCGTGGAGCTTCGATCTGATCGCCACCCGCGCCATCGACATGGCTCGCCACCTGAAGGCGCGCGTGATCAACGAAGGCGATATCATGACCCGCCGCGTGAAGTCCGTGACCTTCTGCGCGCGCAGCATTCCGCATATGCTGGAGCACTTCCGTCCCGGCTCGCTGCTGGTGACCTCCGCCGACCGTCCGGACGTGCTGGTTTCCGCCTGTCTGGCGGCGATGAACGGCGTGGAAATCGGCGCGCTGCTGCTGACCGGCGGCTATGAAATCGACGAGCCGATCAAAAAGCTGTGCGAACGCGCCTTCGCCACCGGCCTGCCGGTGTTTATGGTGGACACCAACACCTGGCAGACCTCGCTGAGCCTGCAGAGCTTCAACCTCGAAGTGCCGACCGACGACCATCAGCGCATCGAAAAAGTGCAGAACTATGTCGCCAGCCATATCAGCGCCGAGTGGATCGAATCGCTGACCGCCACCTCCGAACGTTCGCGCCGCCTGTCGCCGCCGGCGTTCCGCTACGAGCTGACCGAACTGGCGCGTAAAGCCGGCAAGCGTATCGTACTGCCGGAAGGCGACGAGCCGCGCACCGTGAAAGCGGCGGCCATCTGCGCCGAACGCGGCATTGCCGAATGCGTACTGCTCGGCAACCCGGATGAAATCCAGCGCGTTGCCGCAGCGCAGGGCGTAGAACTGGGTAAAGGCATCGAGATCGTCGATCCGGAGCAGGTGCGTGAAAACTACGTGCCGCGCCTGGTCGAACTGCGTAAAAACAAAGGCATGACCGAAGTAGTGGCGCGCGAGCAGTTGGAAGACAACGTGGTGCTCGGCACGCTGATGCTGGAAAAAGGCGAGGTCGACGGCCTGGTTTCCGGCGCCGTGCACACCACCGCCAACACCATCCGTCCGCCGCTGCAGCTGATCAAAACGGCGCCGGGCAGTTCGCTGGTTTCTTCCGTGTTCTTTATGCTGCTGCCGGATCAGGTGCTGGTCTATGGCGACTGCGCCATCAACCCGGATCCGACCGCCGAACAGCTGTCCGAAATCGCCATCCAGTCGGCGGATTCCGCCACCGCGTTCGGCATCGAGCCGCGCGTGGCGATGATCTCCTACTCCACCGGTAACTCCGGCGCCGGCAGCGACGTGGAAAAAGTCCGCGAAGCGACCCGTCTGGCGCAGGAAAAACGCCCGGACCTGATCATCGACGGTCCGCTGCAGTACGACGCCGCCATCATGGCCGACGTGGCGAAGTCCAAAGCGCCGAACTCGCCGGTTGCCGGTAAAGCCACCGTGTTCATCTTCCCGGATCTGAACACCGGTAACACCACCTACAAAGCGGTGCAGCGCTCCGCCGATCTGGTGTCCATCGGGCCGATGCTGCAAGGCATGCGCAAGCCGGTGAACGACCTGTCGCGCGGCGCACTGGTCGACGATATCGTCTACACCGTCGCTCTGACGGCGATCCAGTCTTCTCAGGCTGATGCCCAGGCGTAATTCAGACGTCTGACAGCATACAGGGGCCGGCAATGCCGGCCCCTGTCATTTCAGCTATCCACGTTCCGGTTGATTCAAGGCTCCGCGCCGGTGATAACCTGCGCAACGCTGCCCTCGACGATCTTCAGCGAGAAGCTGCGTTGCCAGATGCGTTTGCTGTCGGCGTCCTGCCCTTCTACGGTGCTGATTACCACGCTATAGGGAACATCGCTCTCAAAAGCGCTAAAGGAATAAGGAATACATTGCCCGGCAGTCACCCACTCCGCTGGCTGCGGCGGCATGGTGCTTCTGCGCCAGACCTCACGCGTTTGGTTGCCCTGCCGTTGGTCGATGGCGATGCTAACGAGGTTAACCTTGACGTCAGGCGCCAAGTACTCTGCCGGCAGAGAGAAACAGAGATGCTTCCCCTGTAAGGCGACCTCTGCCGTATAAAAACGCTGCTTTTCAAACATACAACCGCTGAGTAACACGGCGATGACCAGCGGATAAATTTTTTTCATTTTAGGTTCTTCCTGTCAGCCGGATCACGCAAAAATCTTTTCAACACATGCTCATAACGACTTTTTAAATCGGGACCAATAATGCCCTGCATTAATTTCACTTCAAACCATTTTTCTCTCCCATAACGAGAAAGAATAAAATAGTCCGCAATCATGCTAGCTTGCGCTTCCATACCATAATCAGCTAATGAGTTGTAATCAGGTAATGAATATTTATAAGAGACCAACCAACTCATTACACCACGAAGTCGTACATTCATCCCCATTTGATACTGCCACACATGTGCCATTTCATGCATAAACCACCACTGATAGCGCGTTGTTTCTAAAGAATAATCTTCTTTGAAATGCTTTGCAGGCCAATAGAGTTCACCATTAGGTGTAACAGCTGTTTCCTTATGTTGTAATCCAAAGGGGAAGTATTCAGCATTGTGGACTTTAACAAGGCTGTAGTTAATGGCATTTTTATATATAGAACGTGCCAGGGTGATCTCACCTAGAGTTAATCTTCTGAATGTACCTCTCATTGTTGTCAACATTTATTCACTCTTTGAATGTAAGTTGTTGTATTTATTTTAATTAAAACAGCTGTTTATTATCCCCTTTTACCATCTGGCTGACTATCCATAATCATTAAAAACGAGAAAAGCCCCACTAAGGGCTTATCTCGTGATGGTAAATAAAGCGATAAATAGAAGTTACTGATGCTTATTATCGCCCTATAGCCCCAATTAGTAGGCCTTATAGCCATTAAGGCCGGCAAGCCGGCCACGGTTTTACAACAGCTGCTGCGCCGCCGCCAGAATATGCTCCGCCGTCAGGCCATACTCCTGCTGCAGAAATGCCTGTGTTCCGACCTGGCCGTAGCGCTCCTGCACGCCCACCCGGCGCATCGGAGTCGGACAGTGCTCCGCCAGCACCTCCGCCACCGCCGAACCCAGCCCGTTATGGATACTGTGGTTTTCACAGGTGACGATCCGCCCGGTCTGCGCCGCATAGCGGGTAATCAGCTCGCGGTCGATCGGCTTCAGGGTAAACATGTCAATCACCGCCGCGCTGATCCCCTGCCGCGCCAGCATCTGCGCCGCCTGCAGCGCCTCGGCCACCATAATGCCGTTGGCGATCAGCGTGATGTCCGTACCGTCACGCAGCACATTGCCCTTGCCGATGGTGAACTGCGCCCCTTCCTGGTAGATACGCGTCGCCTGTTTACGCGTGGTGCGTACCCAGTAAAAACCCTCCAGCGTCATCAGCTGGCGCAGAATATCGGCAAACATGGTGGCGTCGGTAACCTCCAGCACCACCGAGTGCGCCAGTCCGCGCACGATGCCCATATCCTCAAACGACATATGGGTGCCGCCGTTATGGCAGGCGGTCACTCCGGCGTCCGAGGCGATCACCTTGACGTTATTGCGCTGATAGTCCAGCGCCATAAACAGCTGGTCGAAACAGCGACGGCTGGCGAAGGCGGTGAAGGTGTGGACGAACGGCACCCGCCCGGTCAGCGACAGCCCGGCCGCCACGCCGATCACGTTCGCCTCCATAATGCCGCAGTTAATCACGTGACGCGGATGGTCGCGCTGTACGCCATCCATCGCCATCGAGCTCATCAGGTCCGCCTCCAGCGCGATAATCGGCGCGCCCTGCTCTATCTGGCTGCGCACCATGCCGGCGTACACCTGACGCATTTCTATCGGATCTTTTTCCAACTGCACGCTGTCGTTAAACATGAGTCGCCTCCAGTTCGGCAATCGCCTGTTCAATATGCTGACGCACCTCCGGCGTCAGCCGCAGATGGTGCGAGTTGTCCATCTGCTCCAGATAAGGCACCCCTGGCCTTTAACGCTGTCGAGGATCACCACCAGCGGCCGCTGCTCACCGCTGCGCCGCGGCGCGGCCGCCGCACGGATCGCCGCAATATCATCCCCTTGCACGCTTGCGACGGCAAAGCCAAAGGCGCGGAACTTGCCCGCCAGATCGAAGGGTTTGATCACCTCATCCAGCAGGCCGTCCAGCTGCTGTTTGTTGTAATCGATAAACAGCGTCAGGTTGTTCAGATTGTGGTGCGCGATAAACTGAAACGCCTCCCAGCACTGGCCTTCATTCAGCTCACCGTCCCCCAGAATGCAGAACACCCGGTTATCACGCTGCGCCAGCCGGTGCGACAGCGCCATGCCGGCGGCGATGGATACGCCCTGCCCCAGAGAACCGGTGGTGGCATCCACGCCGCGGGTGCGCAGCCGGTCCGGATGGCTGGGCAGACGGGTGCCGTTCTGGTTGAGCGTCTGCAGCTCCGCCTGCGGAAAATAGCCTTTCAGCGCCAGCGTGCTGTACAGCGCCGGGCCGGCATGCCCCTTCGACAGCACAAAATTGTCGCGCTGCGGCCAGTCCGGATCGCCGGGATCGATGCGCATCACCTCGCCGTACAGCACCGCCAGCGTCTCCACCACCGACATGCAGCCGCCATAGTGGCCAAAACCCAGCGCGGTCAGCGCCTTCAGCGTCTCCAGACGGATCGCCTGCGCCAGCTGGCGCAACTCCCTGATATCTATTGTTGTCATTACACGGCCCTCACTATTTTTTCACGCCGTCGCCGGATGGCGCGCCTTTGCGTTTCCCCAGCAGGTTGTGCGCCACCAGCAGTGCAAAAATCACCACCACCGCCACCATGATCGCTTCCTTATTCATAAAGCGCGCCATATTGCCCAACACGATGCCCAGCACGCCAAAGTCGGCGTCGGAGAAAGTGGTATTGGCAAAGCCCAACGCGCCGAGCACCGGCAGCAGCAGCATCGGCAGGAAGGTAATCAGCACGCCGTTGGCGAACGCCCCCAGCATCGCGCCGCGGCGGCCGCCGGTCGCGTTGCCGAAAACGCCGGCCGTCGCACCGGTGAAGAAGTGAGGCACCACGCCCGGCAGGATCAGCACCAATTTGAGCTGCCCCAGCAGGAACAGCCCCACCAGCCCGCCCAGGAAGCTGAACAGAAAGCCGATCAGCACCGCGTTAGGCGCGTAGGGATACACCACCGGACAGTCCAGCGCCGGACGCGCATTCGGCACCAGCTTTTCGGAAAAGCCGGTAAACGCCGGCACGATTTCCGCCAGAATCAGGCGCACGCCCTGCAGGATGATAAACACCCCGGCGGCGAAGGTGATGGCCTGAATAATCGAGTACACCAGGTAGTTCTGCCCGCCGCTCAGCGCGCTCTCCACGTAGGCCTGCCCGGCGCTGATCGCCATAATCAGGTAGATGACGATCATGGTCAGCGAGATGGAGATCGAGCTGTCGCGCAGGAAGCTGAGATTCTTCGGCAGGTTCATCTCTTCGGTGGAGCGCGAGTTTTTACCGACGCGGCCGCCAATCCAGCCGGACAGCACGTAGCCCAGGGTGCCGAAGTGACCGAAGGCGATATCGTCATTGCCGGTAATCCGCCGCATATAGCGTTGGGCAATGGCGGGGAAGAATGCCATCACCAACCCCAGCGTCAGCGCGCCGGTAAACACCAACGGGATCCCTCAAAACCGGCGACCGACAGGATGATGCCGATCATGCAGGCCATATAGAAGGTGTGATGACCGGTAAGAAAAATGTATTTCAGCCGGGTAAAACGGGCGACGATAATATTCGCCACCATGCCGAACGCCATGATCAGCGCGGTGGAGGCGCCGTATTTTTCCAGCGCGATGGACACGATCGCTTCGTTATTCGGAATGATGCCCTGAATATTAAAGGCGTGTTCAAACATCCCCCCGAGCGGATTTAATGAACTGACCAGGACGGTCGCACCGCCGCCCAGCACAATAAAACCGAGAATGGTTTTTACCGTACCTTTCACCACGTCGGAAAACGATTTTTTCTGCGCCAATAAACCAATCAGCGCAATAACCCCCACCAGCACCGCGGGGACTTTTAATATATCAACCACAAATCTGAGCGTTTCCTGGATAAACATATCCACCTCGCCAATTGCGTTGCTTAGATAATGGAGTGCGCAATAAAGTAATCACGCAGTTTGTTTTCCAGCTCGTTAATATCAATGATATTGCTGATCACCACCAGCTGGTCTGCCGGTACGCTGGCGCTGTCGGCGATGTCTTTCGCCATCACAAAAATATCGGCGGCGCCCGGCGTGGCGGAGGAAAGATCCGAGTGCTCCACCTCCGCCTCAACGGCCATTTTCTTCAGTACCTTTTTAATATTCATTTCCACCATAAAACTGCTGCCGAGGCCGGAGCCGCAAATTGCCATAATCTTCATTATTTTCACCTGTCAGATTTTATGCGTAGGGTAAGGCCGCAGGGTTTATTCTGCGCTAGTTACTATTAAGAATATAAATAAAAGATTGAATTAATAGCGGTCGATAATATCCTCAAATCTGTTGAACGCTGTCGGCGTTGAATAACGCATTCATCGCCTGCTCATCGGCAAATAATTCCGCCAGCTGGGCAATCAGCTCAATATGGCTTTCGCCGTCCGGCGCTGACAGCATCACCACCACCCGCACCGGGTCGTTGTCCTGTGAATGAAAACGCACGCCCTGGTGCAGCTTCAGCAGCGACAGTCCAAGCGCCCTGGCCCCCTCTTCCGGCCGCGCATGCGGCATAGCGATGCCGGGCGCCAGCACAAAATAGGGTCCCAGCGCCTGATACTGCCGGAAAATCGCCGTCAGGTAGTCGGTGCTGATCGCCCCGCTCTGCAGCAGGGGCTGCGCGCTCAGCGTCACCGCCTGCTGCCAGTCATCCGCCCGCTCGCACACTTGAATATGGTCTGCCTTCAGCCACTGTTTCAGCACGTTGCCTCCTTCCGCCCGTTGGTCCCGCGCGTCGCCATCGACGCCGCCGGCCCGGGCAACGAAGAAACTTTAATCAACGTTTTAGCGCCTCACCGTGATAAAGATCTCAAAGATAGCGCTACCAAAACGTTATCCGCCGGTTCTGTGATAGCGCTATCAAAAAAATGATGCGCCGGCGTCGTTGTCGCACAGTTTTTTATCGCTGGTGAGAGGAACGCGTTAAAATGGATCCCATAGCGGGATAGTAAGGGTTAATGACAGCGCTGCTTACAGCCACATTCACTTGGAGCCTATCCCATCAGGCTCTTATGCGCATGACGCGCATTTTTCGTCAGGATTACGCATGTCGATCGGGAAGAAACGCCGCAGTACCGGCAGGGTTACGCTGGCCGAGGTCGCCCAGCTGGCAGGCGTCGGCACCATGACGGTGTCGCGCGCGTTACGCACGCCGGAACAGGTGTCGGACAAACTGAGAGAGAAAATTGAGGCGGCGGTCAATGAGCTTGGCTACCTGCCCAACCTGGCCGCCAGTTCGCTGGCTTCAGCGTCGTCTTATACCATCGCCATGGTGGTGCCGAGCTTTTCGGAGTCCGGCTGCGCCGAGATGTTCGCCGGCCTGCAGCAGGTGCTGCAGCCGGCCGGCTATCAAATCATGCTGGCGGAATCCCAGCACTATCCGGAGCGTGAAGAGAAACTGCTGACCACCCTGCTGTCCTACAATCTGGCGGCGGCGGTGCTGCTCAGCGTCGAACACTCGCCGACCACCCGCCAGGCGCTGCAGGCGGCCAATATTCCGGTGGTGGAGATCGGCGCCCTGCGCGATGACCCGATCGATATCACCATCGGCATCGATTATGTCGCCGCCATGTACCAGCTGACCCACACGCTAATCGCCGGCGGCTATCAGAATATCGGCCTGCTGTGCGCCAACCAGGAGCAGTGGATTTTCCGCCAGCACCTGCAGGGCTGGCACCAGGCGCTGCTGCGCAGCCATATGTCGCCGCACCGGGTGATCAACGCCGCGCAGCCCGCCAGCTTCGCCACCGGCGCCCAGCAGCTGCCGGAATTTTTGCTGGCCTGGCCGGAGCTGGACGCGCTGGTATGCGCCTCGGACGAGCTGGCCTGCGGCGCGCTGTACGAGTGTCAGCGCCGCCACGTAAAAGTGCCGGAACAGCTGGCGGTGGTCGGCTTCGGCAACAGCGAAGTCAGCCGGGTCTGCCAGCCGCCGTTAACCACCATGACGGTGCCGCACCGGGAGATCGGCATTCAGGCCGGTCAGGCGCTGCTGGCGCGGCTGGACGGCCGGGAGTGGTGCGCTGCAGGCTCGCTGCCCTCGACGCTGTGCCGCCGCGACAGCTGCTGAAAACGACAACGCCGGTCAGAAGACCGGCGTTATTTTTACTCGCACTCGCGGGAATCAGGCGTTTTCCGCGCCGTCTTCCGGCTTGTCCGCCCGCGCCAGCGGCTTGCCGTAGTCCTGTTCGTTGTTGCGCGTCAGCCACAGCGACAGCGCCTTCAGCGAATCCGGCGTAAAGTCGTCGCAGCGCGCGGTGATCTCTTCCGGCGTCAGCCAGGTCACCTCGACCACTTCTTCTTCCTGCAGCGCAAACGGCCCGTGCGATACGCAGCTGAACAGCGCGCCCCAAACGCGGCACTGCTCCTCTTCAAAGTAGAACTGGCCGTGCTCGGCAAACGGCACGCCGGCAATCCCCAGCTCTTCTTCCGCTTCGCGGCGCGCAGAGTCCAGCACGTTCTCGCCGCTTTGCACCACGCCGCCGGCGGTCGCGTCCAGCCGACCCGGATAAATATCCTTGGTATCGGTACGACGCTGAACCAGTATTTTCCCCATCCCATCATGCACCACAATATAGGTCGCACGATGACGTAGCCGTTCCGCACGCATCTGTTGACGACTGGATTGAGCAATTACTTCATTTTGCTCGTTGACGATATCAACCCACTCGGTCGCTGCAGCCTGATCCTGTTCCGCCATCCTATAAAACCTTCTATTTTGGCGCGAGGGTCATCGCGCGCTGGTTGATCAATTAGCTGTATTCAATGATTCTTATTGTGTGTATAAATTAGTGCGTTAATGCCGCCTCTGCAACAACCTCGCCGCCGTGCAGCGTGACCACGCGCAAAGTCTGCGCCTCCAGCATGCCGTAGCTGGCCGGAAAGCCTCCCTTGGGCAGACTGACCGACCCCGGATTAAAGCAGTAAATCTCCCCGCAGCGCTGCGCCTGCGGCAGGTGCGTATGGCCATAGGCCAGAACATCCCGGCCGATAACGGCGGCAGTGCGGAGGGGATGATAAAGGTGACCGTGGGTTAAAAACAATCGTCTTTTTTGCCACAGCACCTGTTGCCAGGGCGCGTCCATCGGGAAGGACAGCAGCATCTGATCGACTTCGCTGTCGCAATTTCCCCGAACGGCGATGATCTTGTGCGCATAGCGATTCAATTGTTCGGCAACCTGCGCCGGCTGATAACCGTCCGGCAGCGCGTTGCGCGGGCCGTGATTCAGTAAATCGCCCAGCAGGATCAGCCAGTCGGCGCCGTTTTGTGCAAACAGCTCCAGCACCCGGGGTGGTCGCCGGCAGCGAGCCGTGCAGGTCTGAGGCAAACATCAGCTTCATACCCTTTCTCCTCTTCGCGAAACAGGCGCTATTTTAGCGTAGAACAGGCGGCTAAAAAAACACGCGCCGCCGGCGACGGCCAATTTCCGAAAAATGGCGGCGATGGTCTAAGCTGGAGTGCGGGCCGTCTGCGTTCGACGCTGACGCAGCGCCGGGTTTAATGGACAAACCGGCGCAACAGTATAAGAATGATCTCATGGCTCACATGCTGCCGACTGGTTCATGCTTCATCTTATCATGATGTTTTACAAGGAGTATTAGAGTATGATTGACCTGTATTACGCCCCTACTCCCAACGGTCACAAGATCACGCTGTTTCTGGAAGAGGTGGGGCTGCCTTACCGCCTGCATTCGGTCAATATCAGCGCCGGCGAACAGTTCAAACCCGACTTTCTGGCGATTTCTCCGAACAATAAAATTCCCGCCATTGTCGATCAGCAGCCGGTAGACGGCGGCGAGCCGATTGCCCTGTTCGAGTCCGGCGAAATCCTGCTGTACCTGGCGGAAAAAACCGGCAAACTGTTGAGCAAAGGCCTGCGCGAACGCGCCGCCACCCTGCAGTGGCTGTTCTGGCAGGTCGCCGGTTTCGGGCCGATGCTCGGCCAGAACCATCACTTCAACCACTACGCGCCGCAGCCGGTGCCTTACGCCATCGAACGCTACCACTTGGAAACCAAACGCCTGTACGGCGTGCTGGAAGCCGAACTGCAAAAACATCCGTATCTTGGCGGCGACAACTACAGCATCGCCGATATCGCCACCTACCCGTGGGTCGTCTTCTCATCCGCGCCAGCGTATCGACCTGGCCGACTTCCCGGCGGTGCGCAACTGGTTCGAACGCATCAGCAACCGTCCGGCCACCGAACGCGCCTACAAGCTGGCCGAACCGGCCTAACCGCCCTGTGCCGGCCGCCGCGGCCGGCAGAGTTTCCCCCCTCGGCGTTATCATTTCCCTACTTTCCGTGTATTCTGGGCGCAAACAATCAGATTACATGGAGAACTGCTGATGTCATTTAGCCAACCCGACGCCGTCATCCGCATAAAAAACCTGCGGTTGCGTACTTTCATCGGGGATCAAGGAAGAAGAGATCAATAACCGGCAGGACGTGCTGATCAATGTCGCCATCCACTACCCGGCCGACCAGGCGCGCAACAGTGAAGACATCGCCGACGCGCTCAACTACCGCACCATCACCAAAGCCATCATCCGCCACGTCGAGGATAACCGCTTCGCGCTGCTGGAAAAATTAACCCAGGATGTGCTCGATATCGTGAAACAGCACCCGTGGGTGACCTATGCTGAAGTAGAGATCGATAAACTACTGGCCCTGCGCTACGCCGATTCGGTGTCAATGACCATGAGCTATCGCCGCGAAGGCTAAAGGCGCCAGGCAAGGGGGGGAATATCCGCCATGCATATCCTGATTACCGGTGCGACCGGGCTTATCGGCCGCCGTCTCACGCAGCGGCTGCTGGCGCTTTCCCATACGGTAACCGTGCTGACCCGCAACGTGGCGCATGCGCGCACGCTGTTTGGCGAGCGCGTCAGCTACTGGTTCCTCACTGCAGGACCGCCCCTCCCTCGACGGCATTGACGCGGTCATCAACCTGGCCGGCGAACCGATCGCCGATAAACGCTGGAGCAAAGCGCAGAAGGCGCGCCTGTGCCACAGCCGCTGGGATCTGACCGAACGGCTGGCGGCGCTGATCCACGTCAGCGAACGGCCGCCGGCGGTGCTGATTTCCGGCTCCGCGGTCGGTTACTACGGCGATCAGGATCAGGCGGTGGTGACCGAAGAGGAAGCGCCGCACGACGAATTTACCCACCAACTCTGTCAGCGCTGGGAAGCGCTGGCGCTGCGGGCGCAAAGCAACGGCACGCGGGTGTGCCTGCTGCGCACCGGCGTGGTGCTGGCCCCGCACGGCGGCGCGCTGGCGAAGATGCTGCCGCCTTTTCGCCTCGGGCTGGGCGGCCCGATCGGCAGCGGCCGGCAGTATCTGCCGTGGATCCATCTGGACGACATGGTCAGCGGCATTCTGTTTCTGCTGGACACCCCCACCCTGAGCGGCCCGTTCAATATGGTCGCCCCCTACCCGGCGCATAATGAGCAGTTCGCCGCCCTGCTGGCGAAAACCCTGGGGCGTCCGGCCTGGCTGCGTATGCCGGCCTGGGCGATCCGGCTGCTGATGGGGGAAGCGGCGGTGCTGGTGCTCGGCGGCCAGCACGCGGTGCCCAAACGGCTGGAAGAGGCGGGCTTCCGCTTCCGCTATGTGGATTTGGAGCAGGCGCTGGCGTCGGTGATTCACCCGCCGGCCTAGCGCCGCAGGATTACTTCAGCGCCCCCGATAAAAACTGCCGCAGACGCGGGCTTTGCGGATTATCGAACAGCTGCGCCGGCGGCCCCTGTTCTTCAATCAGCCCCTGATGCAGGAAAATCACCTGATTGGAAACGTGGCGGGCAAACTCCATTTCGTGCGTCACCACCACCATGGTTTTTCCCTCTTCCGCCAGCTGCTGCATAATGCGCAGCACTTCCCCCACCAGCTCCGGATCCAGCGCCGAGGTCGGTTCGTCAAACAGCAGCACTTCCGGCTCCATCGCCAGCGCGCGGGCGATGGAAACGCGCTGTTGCTGGCCGCCGGACAGGTGCGCCGGATATTTGGCGCGCGCCCGCTGGTCGATGCCGACCTTGTCCAGATAGCGCTCCGCGCGCTGCCGGGCCTCCTGTTTGCCCAGCCCCAGCACCTGCACCGGCGCCTCCATCACGTTTTCCAGCACCGTCATATGGCTCCACAGGTTAAAGTGCTGGAACACCATCGTCAGCCGGGTGCGCAGCAGCTGCAGCTGTTTTTTATCCGCCACCTGCAGCTGGCGGCTTTATCGCGCACCATGCGGATATCTTCATTATTCAGACTGATGCTGCCGGCGCAGGGCTGTTCCAGAAAGTTGATGCAGCGCAGAAAGGTGCTCTTGCCGGAGCCGGAAGAGCCGATAATGCTGATCACATCGCCGGCGTTGGCCGCCAGCGAGACGCCCTTCAGCACCTCATGGTCGCCATAGCGTTTGTGCAGGTCGCTGACGGCTAATTTAATCTCAGACATGATGTTATTTCCGTCCTTTATCGATGAGTCACGTGCGCCATCCAGCGTTTTTTCCGCCTTGCGGAACAGGCTGATCAACGTGTAGGAAATCGCCAGATACAGCACCGCGGCGATGCCGAACGCGTAAAACGGCTGATAGGTCGCCGCGTTGATATCGCGCGCCACTTTCAGCAGGTCCGGCACGGTGGCGGTAAACGCCAGCGCGGTGGAGTGCAGCATCAGAATCACTTCATTGCTGTAGGCCGGCAGCGCGGTGCGCAGCGCCGAAGGCAGAATAATGCAGCGATACAGTTTGAAACGTGAAAAACCGTAGGCGTTGGCGGCTTCAATTTCCCCGTGCGGCACCGCGCGGATCGCGCCGGCGAAAATTTCAGTGGTGTAGGCGCAGGTATTGAGCGTCAGCGCCAGAATGGTGCAGTTCAGCCCGCTGCGGAAAAACGCATTGAGCAGCTCGCTGCCGCGCACCACCTCCAGGCTGTACATGCCGGAGTAAAACACCAGCAGCTGCACATACAGCGGCGTACCGCGGAACACGTAGGTGTACAGCCACACCGGGAAGCTCAGCCAGCGCCGGGAAGAGACGCGCGCCACCGCCATCGGCAGCGACAGCAGCCCGCCCATCACCACCGAACTTATCAGCAGCCACAGCGTCACCGCCACGCCGGTAAAGCGGTAGCCGTCGCTCCACAGCAGCGACTGCCAGTACTGTTGCAGGATCTCCATCATAGCTCGGCCCTCTTGACGCCCAGGGAATAACGCCGCTCAAGCCACAGCAGGACGCCGTTGGAGAGGGTGGTAAACAGCAGATACACCGCGCCGGCCACCAGCGCGTAAAAGAAGGGTTGATAGGTGCCCTTGCCCGCCAGCTGGGTGGCCTTCACCACGTCATTCAGACCGAGGATCGACACCAGCGCCGTCGCCTTCAGCACCACCTGCCAGTTATTGCCGATGCCCGGCAGCGCAAAACGCATCATCGCCGGGAACAGAATGCGGCGGAAGGTCTGTCCGCCGCTGAAGCCAAAGGCGGTCGCCGCCTCAATCTGTCCGCGCGGCACCGCCAGATAGGCGCCGCGGAAGGTTTCGGTAAAATAGGCGCCGTAAATAAAGCCCAGCGTAATAATGCCCGCCGTCAGCGGATCGATATCGATCTGCGCCAGCCCCAGCGTCTCGGTCAGGCTGTTTAACGCGATCTGCAGGCCGTAGAAGATCAGCAGCATCAGCACCAGATCGGGCACGCCGCGGATCAGCGTGGTATACGCGCCGAACAGCGAGGCCAGCAGGCGGTTGTTGGAGAGTTTGCCGCCGGCGCCGATCAGGCCGATCGCCACCGCCAGCAGCACGGAACTGAGCGCCAGCTCCAGCGTCACCAGCGCGCCCTCAAATATCAGTTGAGAATAACCTTGCAGCATGTACTTCATCCTGTCGTCAGT
This sequence comes from Serratia rubidaea, assembly GCA_901472405.1. Classification (GTDB taxonomy): domain Bacteria; phylum Pseudomonadota; class Gammaproteobacteria; order Enterobacterales; family Enterobacteriaceae; genus Serratia_B; species Serratia_B rubidaea. The sequence goes on from LR590463.1 coordinate 3,419,676, forward strand.
AGGCGTAAGCAATCCCCGCCGGGCAGCCGCAGGCGGTCGCAACGTGCTGCGCCGCCGCGGCTACCGGCAGGAGAACGGGCGGTCAGCCGCCGTAGACGTCAAAATCGAAGTATTTTTTCGCGAACTTATCGTAGGTGCCGTCTTTACGCATCTCGGCAAAGGCCTTATCCAGCGCCGCCTTCAGCTCGGTATCCCCCTTGCGCAGCCCCATGCCGGTGCCGACGCCGAAGAATTTGTCATCCTTCACCGACTCGCCGGCAAAGGCGTAGTCCTTGCCCGGCGGCTGCTTCAGGAAGCCGTCGCTGCCGGCCACTTCGTCCTGGAAGGCGGCGTCAATACGGCCGGAGGCCAGATCGGCGTACACCAGGTCCTGGTTCTGATACGGCACCACGGTCACCCCTTTCGGCTGCCAGTAGGCGTTGGCGTAGGCTTCCTGGGTAGTGCCCTGCAGCACCCCGACGCTCTTGCCGCGCAGGGATTCCACCGTCGGCAACAGCTTCGAGCCTTTCGGCGCGATCAGGCGGGCATTGGCGGCGAACAGCTTGTCGGTAAAGGCGATTTCCTGCTGGCGCTTCTCGGTAATCGACAGCGATGAAATGATGGCATCAATTTTTTTGGCTTTCAGCGATGGGATCAGCGCGTCGAAATCGCTTTCGACGAAGGTGCACTGGGTGTTGATGCGTTTACATAGCTCTTTGGCCAGGTCGATATCAAAACCGACCAGCTGGCCGTTGGCATCTTTGGATTCAAATGGCGCGTAGGTCGGATCGGTGCCGATCTTCAGCGTTGACGGGATGGCGGCAAATGCGCTGTGTGCCGCTGCCAGGGCCATAACCAGCGGAAGAACCTTAACCAGCTTTTTCATACATTACCCTCAAATTGATTTTATTTTTTTGATGCCATTGCGGGAAGCGTGCCCCACTGAATCACTATCAATTTGCAGTAATCGTGCCACATTGCGTGCGTCAGGCCGCGGAGGGAACGGCTCCGCCCTGCGCAAAACTGTTTCCTGGACGAGAACCGCAAATATGAAACCGGCCGTTCGGCCGCGCCACGGGCAACCCCTGGATGCCCATACCATGAAACAGCAAGCGTGGTGAAACGGCCCCATTATGGTGCGGGCCGCGCATCAATACAGTGCGTTGTTGCACAAATGTGCAAAATTGGGGAATGAATTGTTAATTGGCGCCTTGCCAACGGGTAAACAGATCCTGAGGCAGCTCAATGTCAAACTGGTCAATCACGCGGTTAACCGTCTGATCGATAATGTCTTCCACGCTGGCCGGCCGGTGGTAAAAGGCCGGCACCGGCGGCATCAGCAGCGCGCCCATCTCCGCCGCCTGGGTCATCAGACGCAGGTGCCCAAGGTGCAGCGGCGTTTCACGCACGCACAGCACCAGACGCCGCTGCTCTTTCAGCACCACGTCGGCGGCGCGCGTCAGCAGGCCGTCGCTATAGCTGTTAACGATGCCGGACAGCGTTTTGATCGAGCAGGGCAAAATTACCATGCCCAGCGTTTTGAAGGAGCCGGAAGAGATGCTGGCGGCGATATCGCGCGAGTCGTGCACCACATCGGCCAGCGCCTGCACTTCACGCAGGCTGAGCGCGGTCTCCAGCGCCAGCGTCTGCCGGGCGGCGTTGCTCATCACCAGATGGGTTTCCACGTCCGCCACGTCGCGCAGCACCTGCAGCAGGCGCACGCCGTAGATCGCGCCGCTGGCGCCGGAAATGCCGATGATGAGTCGTTTCATGAGGGATCTCTGCCAAAAAAGTCTAAGGGTCGGAGCAACTTTGCCGTAATCACGGCGGAGAAGCAAGGTTCAGGCAGGAACGATGCGCCGCGACGGTGCACGGCGCATCGGTATGGCGAGGACAGGCTTAGCCTTCGTTGTGGATTTCCAGATTTTCCGCTTCGGCCTGGCCGCGCAGCGCTTTGGCGTCATCGTTGCGCAGCGATTCCAGATACTCCAGATAGCCCTGATCGACATCTTTGGTGACGTAGATACCGTCGAACACCGAGCATTCGAACTGGGTGATATCCGGGTTTTCCTCGCGCACCGCTTCGATCAGGTCGCCCAGGTCCTGGAAAATCAGCCCGTCGGCGCCGATGATCTGCCGGATCTCATCCACCTCGCGGCCATGAGCGATCAGCTCATTGGCGCTAGGCATATCGATGCCGTAGACGTTCGGGAAGCGAACTTCCGGTGCAGCGGAAGCCAGATAGACGTTCTTGGCGCCGGCGTCGCGCGCCATCTCGACGATCTGCTCGGAGGTGGTGCCGCGCACGATGGAGTCATCCACCAGCAATACGTTCTTGTCGCGGAACTCCGCCCGGTTGGCGTTCAGCTTGCGGCGCACCGACTGGCGACGCGCCTGCTGGCCCGGCATGATAAAGGTGCGGCCGACGTAGCGGTTTTTCACAAAGCCCTGGCGGTACGGTTTTTCCAGAATACGCGCGATCTCCAGCGCAATATCGCAGGAGGTTTCCGGGATCGGGATCACCACGTCGATGTCCAGATCTTCCCACTCGCGCGCGATCTTCTCGCCCAGCTTCTGGCCCATGCGCACGCGGGCGCTGTATACCGAGATCTTGTCCATAAAGGAATCCGGGCGGGCGAAGTAGACGAACTCAAACAGGCACGGGTTGTTTTTCGGGTTTTCGGCGCACTGGCGGGTAAACAGTTGGCCCTTCTCCGTCACGTACACCGCTTCGCCCGGCGCTACGTCGCGCAGGAATTCAAAGCCCAGCGTATCCAGCGCCACGCTTTCGGAGGCCACCATATACTCGTTGCGGCCGTCTTCCAGCGTGCGTTTGCCGATCACCAGCGGACGGATGCCGTTAGGATCGCGGAACGCCACCAGACCGTGGCCGATGATCATCGCCACGCAGGCGTAAGCGCCGCGCAGCTGCTGATGTACCGCCGCCACGGCGGTAAAGATATTGTCAGATTCCAGCGGATAGTGCGGGAAACGGTCCAGCTCGGCGGCCAGCACGTTGAGCAGTATTTCGGAATCGGAAGTGGTGTTGATATGGCGACGGCCGCTTTCAAACAGCTGCTGCCGCAGTTCATGCGCGTTGGTCAGGTTACCGTTGTGGGCCAGCGTAATGCCGAACGGTGAGTTCACATAAAAAGGCTGGGCCTCTGAAGCGCTGGAGCTGCCGGCCGTTGGGTAACGCACATGGCCGATCCCCATATTGCCCTGCAGGCGTTGCATATGCCGTGCTTCAAAAACATCCTTCACCAGGCCGTTTGCCTTACGCAGACGGAAACCGTTATGGGCATCAATGGTGACGATGCCGGCGGCATCCTGGCCACGGTGCTGCAGCACCGTCAACGCATCATAAATCGACTGGTTTACCGGCATAAAACCGGCGATACCGACAATACCGCACATGTTGTCTTTCCTCTAAGCCTAAGCCGCTACCGCCCCGGCAAGTGGGACGGTAAGAAACTCGACGTGCTCTGCAGGTAGTCAAAGAACCACCTGATGATGTAGCTGAACTGGGGAATCAGCTGCGACTGTTTCCAGTCTTCACTTTGCGAGAAGCCGGTAAAACTGTCGAGGAAGAACAGTATCGCGGCGACGATCAACACGCCGCGCAATGCGCCGAAGCAGATGCCCAGCACCCGATCGGTTCCTGACAGCCCGGTCTTTTCGACCAGTGAACTAATCACGTAGTTCACAATCGCCCCCACGATCAGGGTCGCGATAAACAAAATCGCAATCGCGATACCGTTTCGCACCAGTTCATCGTCAAAACGGGTGAAGTAGACGGCGAGGTAAGAATAAAAATGGCTGGCGACAAAAAACGCACATCCCCATGTCACAAGTGACAATGCTTCGCGAACAAACCCTCGGATCAGGCTAACCAGAGCCGAAAATCCAATCACCGCAATAATGACGTAATCAATCCAGACCATGACCATTCCAATAGTGAAATGCCCCGCACGCCCCCTCCTCCTTCAGGCTGTCGCACAGCGGCCACAGCCCGAATGCACTGGGGTATTTCCCATGCGCGGCGAATTCTAACAGAAAAGAAACGTTTGCGTAGGGGATTTCCCTAGCAATTTACAAATAAAAAGCGGCGATAAAAAAATTCCTAATCGCCGCGCCTACATAGCTGATTCTTCTGCCCGCCTTGCCAAACGCGGCAGAAGAACGGGGTTAACGCGCGTTGTACGGCTTCACCTGCCCGCTCAGCCCGCTGAGCGAATTCAGCGCCGACAGCGAAGACTGCAGCTTCTGCTTCGACGCGTCCGGGCCGACGTAAATACGGGTGATCTGCCCCTGCACCGGCGTCGACGGCACGGTAAAGGCGCGATAGCCGGACAGACGCAGCGACGCCACGATCTCGTTAACCTTGGCGGCGTTTTTCAGCGCCCCCAGCTGCACCACATAGGCCTGGCCGGACGGCGCTTTCTCTGCCGGCTTCGGCTGCGGTTTCACCTCAGGCTTCGGCTGCGGCTTCACTTCCGGTTTCGGCTTCGGCTGCGGCGCAGGTTTGTTCTCAACCGGCTTCGGCTGCGGCGTCGGCTGGGTGACCGCCGGCGGCGGCGTCACCGTGGTGCTCTGCGACGGCTGGTTCACCGCCTGCTGCGTCGCCGCCTCATTGGCCGCCTGCTGTTCCACCAGCGCCCCGCGCCCGCCGGCGGCTGCGTCGGCAGCGGCTGGCTTACCGGCGGAATCGCGTCGTTCTCCCGCGCATCGCCGGCTTCGGCACCAGTGGGATCGCGGCGAACTCATCTTCATAATGCTTTTTCTTACCGTCCAGCAGCCCTGGCAGGATAATCACCCCCAGCGCCACTAATACCACGGTCCCGACCAGTCGGTTCTGAAATTTACTTGCCACTCACTCTCCCCGCATCTCGTCTAACGCCGCCATCACCTGCGCGACGGTGTGGAACGATCCACAGACGATGACAATATCCTGATTATCCGCATCCTGCATCGCCTGTCGCCAGGCCGTTTCAACATCGGCAAAGGCGCGCGGCTGCGGCAGATGCTGCGCCAGCTGATCCACGCCGGCGCCGCGCGGCACGTCCAACGGCGCGCAGTACCATTCATCAACCTGCGGCCGCAGGCAGGCCAGCGTACCGGCGATGTCTTTGTCCGCCAGCATGCCGACTACCGCACGCACCTTGCCGCCGTCGCGCGGCAGCTGCGCCAGCCGCCCGGCCAGATAGCCGGCGGCGTGCGGATTATGCGCCACGTCGAGGATCAGCCGCGGCGCCTGCTGCACGGTCTGGAAACGCCCCGGCAGCGTCGCCTGCTGCAGGCCGGTGAAAATGGCGCGCTCGTCAATTTCCAGCGCGGAATAGTGCAGCGCCGCCAGCGCCGTCGCGGCATTGGCCAGCGGCACGTTCGGCGTGGGCAGGTCGGTCAGCGTGGTGCCTTCGCTGCGCCACTGCCAGCGTTCGCCCTGCTCGCTGAAGGTCCAGGCGTCGCCGCAGCGATACAGCTGCGCGCCCAGCGTTTCCGCCACCTGACGAATCGAGTCCGGCATATCGGGTTCGCCGACCACCGCCGGCTTGCCGCCGCGGAAGATGCCGGCCTTTTCCCGGCCGATGCTGTCGCGGTCGTCGCCCAGCCAGTCGGTGTGGTCGAGCGCGATGCTGGTGACCACCGCCACGTCCGGGTTGACGATATTGGTGGCGTCCAGACGCCCGCCGAGGCCGACTTCCAGGATCACCACGTCCAGCCGGGCCTGACGGAACAGCTGCAGGGCCGACAGGGTGCCGAACTCAAAATAGGTCAGGGAGGTGTCACCGCGCCCGGCTTCAATGGCGGCGAACGCACGGCAGTGCTCCGCTTCGCTCAACTCTTCGCCCTGAATACGCACCCGTTCGGTATAGCGCACCAGATGCGGCGAGCTGTAAACGCCGACGCGCAGGCCGGCCGCCAGCAGAATCGCTTCCAGCGTGCGGCAGGTGGTGCCTTTGCCGTTGGTGCCGGCAACGGTGAACACCGTCGGGGCCGGAGTGAGAAGATCAAGATGCGCTGCAACGCTTTGCACGCGTTCCAGGCCGAGTTCGATCGCCTGGCTGTGCAGACGCTCCAGATAATAAAGCCACGAGCTCAATGGCGACGTGGCTTGGGGAATTTGGTGGTTTTGCATGAGTCCCATCACTGAACTTGGGTTCATTAATCCATCAGGGCACCACCCTCACCGCGGGCAAGGCGATGCTCTGCGTTTCAACCGCCGCATAGCCACTCAGCGGCGGTTGAGCGTCGCGACGGCCTGACGGACCGCCGCGGCGTATGCATGCCTTATTCGTCCGCCTGATTTTCCGGCGTCACGACCACCGGCTCCGGCTGGTCAAACGCCGGCTGCGGCTGGTTGGTCAGCTTGGACAGAATGCTGGCGAGCGTCTGGCGCATTTCCGGACGACGCACGATCATATCGATCGCCCCTTTCTCAATCAGGAACTCGCTGCGCTGGAAGCCCGGCGGCAGTTTTTCACGCACCGTCTGCTCAATGACGCGCGGGCCGGCAAAGCCGATCAGCGCCTTCGGCTCGGCGACGTTGATATCGCCCAGCATCGCCAGACTGGCGGAGACGCCGCCCATGGTCGGGTCGGTCAGTACGGAAATGTACGGCAGGCCGCGCTCTTGCATTTTGGCCAGCGCGGCGCTGGTTTTCGCCATCTGCATCAGCGACATCAGCGCTTCCTGCATACGGGCGCCGCCGCTGGCGGAGAAGCACACCAGCGGACAGTTGTCTTCCAGCGCCTGCTCAACCGCGCGGACAAAGCGCGCGCCGACGACGGAAGACATGGAACCGCCGATAAAGGCGAATTCGAAGGCGGCGGCCACGACCGGCATGCCGTACAGCGTGCCCTTCATCACCACCAGCGCATCTTTTTCACCGGTCGCTTTCTGGGCGGCAACCAGGCGGTCCTTATATTTTTTGGAATCGCGGAATTTCAGAACGTCTTTCGGTTCCAGCTCGCTGCCGACTTCCACTTCGCTGCCTTCGTCCAGCAACGTGTGCAGACGCGTACGCGCGGACATGCGCATATGGTGGTCGCACTTCGGGCAGACTTCCAGGTTACGCTCCAGCTCGGCGCGGTAGAGAACCTGACCGCAGCTGTCACATTTGGTCCAAACGCCCTCAGGAATGCTCGCCTTACGGGTTTGGGTGATATTGCTCTTGTTAAGAATTCGTTCAATCCAGCTCATCGAAGACCTTTCTGTTTGAACCTGGCAGACGCCAGTTCGCAGTTCATGCTTTAACAATCCCTTCGCAGCAACAGCCAATGAAAAAGCGCCCGGACCCCGGCGCGACAGGCGCGCCGCCAAGGCACTGAATTCAGGGTTGTCCGCAGGAACAGACCATAAATGTCGCTCATTAAACCATATCGGCCCGACGCTGTAGATAAAAAACTGGTCGAACCGATAGGTTAAGCGATGTTTTTTACTGTTTTTGCTGGCGAGCAGCCGCGCGCTTGTGGCGCCAGATTTCAATAATGCCCGGCAAAATTGACACAACGATAATAGCAACAATTAGCAACTTCAGGTTTTCCTGCACCACCGGCACGTTGCCGAACAGGTAACCGGCATAGGTGAACAGCAGCACCCAGACCAGCGCGCCAATCACGTTGTAGGCGGCGAAGTGACGGTAGGACATATGCCCCATACCGGCGACGAACGGCGCAAAAGTACGCACGATCGGCACAAATCGCGCCAGAATAATCGTTTTGCCGCCGTGCTTTTCATAAAACTGGTGGGTTTTATCCAGATAGCTGCGCGGAAAATTTTCGAATTCGGGTTGCTGAACAGTTTTTCACCGAACAGACGGCCAATGGTGTAGTTGACCGCATCCCCCACCACCGCGGCAATCACCATCAGCGCCACCATGGTATGCACGTTCAGATCGTTGGTCGGTAACGAGGCCAGCGCCCCGGCCACGAACAGCAGAGAATCCCCCGGCAGGAACGGCGTCACCACCAGGCCGGTTTCGCAAAACAGAATCAGGAACAAAATCCCGTATACCCACATGCCGTACTGCGCCACCAGCTCGGCCAAATGCACGTCGATATGCAAAATGAAATCAATAACAAACTTGATGATGTCCATAGCGTCTCTCTTGGGCCGGAGGTCTCCCCCGCCGGCGGATTAATCAAAACGCGTCGCACAACGGCCCCTTGGCGGGGTCTGGCGCAACGGCGCGTCTTATTCAGTCATCGGCTAAAAACAGCGGCCCCATCGGCGCCTGCGGCAGTGCGAAACGCTCGGGATAGTCCACGGAGACCAGATACAGGCCTTCCGCTCTGGCGGTGGCCGCCGCCAGATTACGGTCTTTTAACGCCAGCAGCTGCGCATCCAGTTTTCATCCTGGTTACCGCAGCCAATCTCCAGCAGGCTGCCGACGATATTGCGCACCATATGATGCACAAAGGCGTTCGCCTTTATATCTACCACGATATACTGCCCGTGACGCGTGACCTTAACGTGTTTTACATTCCGCCACGGCGTGCGCGACTGGCACTGCACGGCGCGGAACGAGGTGAAGTCGTTCTCTCCCAGCAGCGCCTGCGCCGCGCGCTGCATGCGATCGGCGTCCAGCGGATGATAGAAGTGCGTCACCCCCTGCTGCAGCACCGCCGGACGATAGCGGTGGTTGAAGATCACATAGCGATAGCGGCGGGCGGTGGCGCTGAAGCGCGCATGGAAATCTTCCGCCACCGGGCTGACCCAGCGCACGGCGATATCCGGCGGCAGATGGGTGTTGACCCCCATCGTCCAGGCGGCGTCCTTACGGCGCACCGGGGTTTCAAAATGCACCACCTGGCCGGTGGCATGCACCCCGGCGTCGGTGCGCCCGGCGCACAGCACCGTGATCGGCGCGTCCGCCACTTTACTCAGCGCCTGCTCCAGGCAGGCCTGTACGCTCGGCACCTCTTGCTGACGCTGCCAGCCGTAATAGCCGCTGCCGTCATATTCAATGCCCAGCGCGATTTTCTGGGTCGCTACAGCCGGCTCGGACATCAGTACAGCTGCTCCTGCAGCAGACGCTCGGCGGTTTCAATCGCCATCAGCGCGCCGCCGAAGCGCACGTTGTCGGCCACCGACCAAAACTGCAGCACCTGCGGAATGCCATAGTCATTGCGCAGGCAGCCGATGCTCAGCACGTCGCTGCCGGAAGCTTCCGTCACCTGCGTCGGATAGTCGTCTTCATCGCTCAGTTGGATATCTTCCGCGTCCTGCAGTTCGGCGCGCGCCTCATCGGCGTCGATCGGCCGCAGCCCTTCCACCTGCACCGCCTGCGCGTGGCCGTAGAACACCGGCGACTGTACGCAGGTCACCGACATCGGCAGCCCTTCGTCCTGCAGCACCTTGCGCACCTGATCGACGATCAGCCGCTCTTCGCGCACGCTGCCCTGCTCATCCGCCAGCAGCGGCAGCAGGTTGAACGCCAGCTGTTTGGCGAACAGGCCCTCTTCGGCCGGCACGCCGTTCAGCAGCCGCGCGCTCTGACCGCCAGATCGTCCACCGCCGCCTTACCGCGGGCGGACACCGACATCAGGGTGGTGACGTGCAGCGCGACAGGCCGGCCTGCTCGGTCAGCGGCTTAATGGCGGTCAGCAGCTGGCTGACCATGCCGTCGGCCACGGCGACGATATTACGGTTGCGGTAATCGGCCAGCACCTGCGGGTTGACGCCCGGCACCACCAGCGGCACGTCCGGCTCCAGCGCGAACAGGCCGCTGCTGTCGATCACCAGACAGCCCATATTGCCGGCGTCAATCGCGTAGCGCGCCGAGGCTTCGGCGCCGGCCACGAAGAAGGCCAGCTGCGCCTGCGACCAGTCGAACTCCTCGGCATTTTCCACCTGCAGGGTTTTGCCGTTAAAGCGCACCGTTTCACCGGCGCTGCGTTCGCTGGCCAACGGATAGAGTTCGCCCACCGGGAACTGACGTTCCTGTAACAATTCCAGCAATGCTTCACCTACCGCGCCCGTGGCGCCAAGCAGAGCGATATTCCAGCCGTCAGACATTGGGGTATCTCCCGAATATTTCATTAACATGCAAAACAAACGGGCGGTGCCATCACCGCCCTGATATTTAAAGCCGCGCGCCGTTTAGCATACGCTAAAGCCCAACCGGGCCAGCAGCTCGGCGCTGGCGTCGTCATCGCACGCCACGCGCAGCGACGACCATTCGCGTCGCTCCTGATACTGCTTGCGCAGGCGGTCAAACTCGCCCGCCTGGCCGGCCACTTTGCGCAACGGCGCGTCATCGCGGCGCACATCATACACCAAGTGCATCAAACGTTTCAGCCTGCCTTGATCGAGCGGCCCGTTCAGACGGATATCGCTGAATTCCGGCGTCGGCAGCAGCGAGGCCAGCTCAATCTGCTGCGGCTGGCCCAGATGGCGGCTGAAGGCCTCAAACACCTGGGTGGTGCCGCGCGCCTTGCCTTCCAGCGTATAGCCGGCGATATGCGCGGTGCCGATGTCCACCCGCGCCAGCAGCGGCAGCGACAGCTCCGGTTCCGGCTCCCAGACGTCCAGCACCGTGCTGAGCTTCTTGCCCTTTTCCAGCGCCTGCAGCAGCGCGGCGTTATCCACCACCGCGCCGCGGCAGGCGTTAATCAGAATGCGGTTGTCCGGCAGCGCCGCCAGCAGCTCGGCGTCGGCCAGATGCAGCGAGTGATAAGGGCCGGATTTATTCAGCGGCGTGTGGAAGGTCAGCACGTCGGCTTCCGCCACCAGTTTTTCCAGCGGCCAGAATTCGCCGGCGTCGCCGCGATCGGCGCGCGGCGGATCGCACAGCAGCGTGCGCACCCCCAGCGCCCGCAGGCGCGCATCCAGCCGCGAGCCGACGTTGCCGACCCCGACGATGCCGACGGTTTTATCCTGCAGCTGGAAGCCGTCGCGCTCGGCCAGCAGCATCAGCGCGGAGAAGACGTACTCCACCACCGCAATGGCGTTGCAGCCGGGCGCGGCGGAAAAACCGATGCCCGCCTGCTGCAGCCAGGCGTCGTCCACATGGTCGGTGCCGGCGGTCGCGGTGCCGACAAAGCCGACGCGGGTGCCGGCAAGCAGCGCTTCGTTCACCTTGGTGACCGAGCGCACCATCAGCGCATCGGCGTCCGCCAGCGCCTCCAGCGGGATCGGACGGCCCGGCACCGCCAGCGTTTCTCCCAGACGGCTGAACAGCTCAACCGCATACGGCATATTTTCATCAACCAGTATTTTCACTTCTTTCTCCAACCCAGGACGGCCATTTGCCGCCCGATCATATACCTGAGTTATGGTTGCGTCACGAGTCACCCGCGCCGCCGTGCCTATGCGCGTCGGAAACGTTCAGGGGTGGCGCCGGCAATCTGTTGAAACATCACGATAAACGCCGAGGCGGAACTGTACCCCACTTCCAGCGCCACGTCCTGCACGGTTTTCCCCCGCTCCAACAGCGACACCGCATGCAGGAAGCGCAGCCGCTGGCGCCATTCGCTGAACGACATGCCGAGATCCTGCTGACAGCGGCGCGACAGCGTGCGTTCGGTGGTATAGACCCGCCGCGCCCACTGCGCCAACGGCGTGTTGTCCGAAGGACAATGCTCCAGCGCCTCAAGGATCGGCGCCAGAAACTTATCCTGCGAGGAGGGTAAATAGGTCTGCTGCCGCGGCGACAGGTGCAGTTGGTCGATCAGTACGCGGCACAGCCGCAGGTCCTCCCGGCTCTGCGGGATATACTGCCGGCGCGCATAGAAATCATCCGCGATGGCGCGGAAAATCGGCGTGACGCTGACCAGGCAAGGCGTTGCCGGCATCTGACGGCATAAAGGCTGGGCAATGTCCACCATGCGGCACTGCGCCAATTTATGGTTATAACAGGAGTGCTCCACCCCCGCCGGCGCCCACAGCACAAACTCCGGCGGCGCCAGAAAACGCTGTCCGCCAATGTGGGTGACCATCACCCCGCTGGTCACCCACATCAGTTGCCCCCAAACGTGGCGGTGCGGCTGAAATTCGGTGCGCGCATTGAACGCTTCACAGCGGAACTGCACCGGCTGCGGCGCCGGGATCAGCGCTTCGGCAAAATGACGGATTTCCGGCATAGGGATCCTATCGGCAGGTTGTCTGGTTTACGGCGATTTTTGTCTGGTTTTCAGTATATGCAATAAACCAGACAGGCGTAAACTGGGCGTCCTGTTATACGTTGTTGAGAATAATTATCATGAACGCACTCTTTCCCCTGGTGGCGGTACTGATCTGGTCCGTCAACGCCGTGGTCAGCAAACTGTCGGCCGGCGCGATCGATCCGGCGGCGATCTCGTTCTATCGCTGGCTGCTGGCGCTGGTTGCGCTGACGCCGTTTGTGCTGCCGGGCGTGATCCGCAACTGGCGCACGGTGCGCGCCAACGCCGGCAAGCTGCTGGTGCTGGGGCTGCTGGGCATGGTGCTGTATCAAAGTCTGGCCTACTACGCCGCGCACAGCGTCAGCGCGCTGTTTATGGGCATTATCGTGTCGCTGATCCCGCTGCTGACCATTCTGATCAGCATCGTACTGCTGCGGGTGGCGCCGACCGTCGGCGTGGCGCTGGGCAGCGTCATTTCTCTGTGCGGCCTGATCTGGCTGGTGAGCGCCGGCCAGCCGGGCGCGCTGCTGCAGCACGGCATCGGCAAAGGCGAGCTGATGATGCTTGCCGCCACCGCGTCCTACGCGCTGTACGGCGTGCTGACCAAACGCTGGGCAATCGCCCTGCCCAACTGGCAATCGCTGTATGTGCAGATCGCCTTCGGCGTGCTGCTGCTGCTGCCGAACTTCCTGATGGCGCCGGACGTCGGCCTGAACAGCCAGAACCTGTCGCTGGTGCTGTTTGCCGCTATTCCGGCGTCGATTATCGCGCCGTTCCTGTGGATCCAGGGCGTGGTCCGCCTCGGCGCCAATACCGCCTCGATCTTTATGAACCTGGCGCCGGTATTCACCGCCGCAATCGCCGTGCTGTTCCTGCATGAGCAGCTGCACGACTACCACCTGATCGGCGGCGGCGTCACCCTGCTGGGGGTGATCCTGTCCCAGCGCCTGCGCACGCCGCTGGGACGTAAAAAACCGCAGCCGGCGGTCTCCGGCGAGCTCGGCGAATAATCCGCCGCCGCCTCAGGACAACAGGCGGAAGCGCACCTGCACCAACAGGCCGCCAAGCTCTGCGGAGCTCAGCAACTCCGGCCGCGTGCCGTGGTAGGCGGCAATATCCTTCACCAGCGCCAGCCCCAGGCCGGCGCCCGGCTGTTCACCCACGTTATCCAGACGGCGGAAAGGCTGCAGCGCCTGCTGCGCCTCCTGCTGGGTAATGCCCGGCCCGCTGTCTTCAATTTCCAGAATGCCTTCACCGTCCGCCGCGCGCAGGCGCGCCGTCACCATGCCGCGGCGCGGCGTGTACTTCAGCGCGTTGTCCAGCAGATTGGCGCACATCTCCGTCAGCAGCAGCGCCTCACCGCCGATCCAGCATACCGCCTCCCCCTCATAACCGAGATCGATGCCGTTGCTGCGCGCCTGCGGCAGGCGGGAGAAACAGGCGTCGCGCAGCACCTGCGCCAGGTTGACCGGCTGCAGCCGGCGCTCGCTGCGCGATTCATGCGCCTTCAGCCGCGACAGGTACAGCAGGCGGTCGGTCAGCGCCACGGTATTGTCCAGCGTCTTGCCGATCGCCAGCAGGCTTTCGCGCCACTGTTGCGGGTCGTCGCTGGCCAGCGCCACGCCGACCTGCGTCTTCAGCACCGTCAGCGGCGTCCGCAGCTGGTGCGAGGCGTCGGCGCTAAAGCGCTCCTGACGCGCCACCATCACCCGCAGCCGCTCGGTATAGCGGTTAAAGGCCAGCAGCAGCGGCTGCATTTCCGACCACGGCAGCAGCATCGGCAGCGGAGTCAGCTCGCCCGGATCGCGGCGCATCATCACGCTCGACAATTTACGCAGCGGCTTGAGCAGCTTTTTCAGCAGTACAAACGCCAGCAGCAGCGTCAGCACCACTACCGTACCCTGACTGAGCAGCGCGGCCAGCAGCATCTGGCGCGCCAGATAGTTACGCGATTCCAGCGTTTCCGCCACCAGAATGGTCGCCATACCGCTCATGCCGCCCTCATTAATCGGCTGATAAAGCGCGGCAACGCGGATCGGTCGCCCGGCGTATTCGGCGTCGTAAAAATGCACCAACGCCGGGTACAGCGTGGAGCGCGCCAGGTGCGGCGGCGGCAGCGGCAGATCGTCATAGCCGGAAATACTGCGGCCCTGCGGTGAAATCACCTCGTAATACAGCTGGTCGTTCATATTGCGTTCGAAGCTGTCGAGCACCACATAGGGCACATCAACCGCCAACTTGCCCTTACGCACGACCAGCCGTTCCGCCACGGTGCGCGCCGACGCCAGCAGCGTGCGGTCATAGGCCAGCGTGGCGGCGTGGGTGGCGCTGAAGTAGTGGGTATAGATAGAAATGCCGCCCAGTATCGTCAGCGGCAAACCAAAAAACAGCAACAGTTGATAAAACAGCGAGCCAGGCGGTTTAAACCACTTCATCGCTCAGCTCCAGGCTGTAGCCCAATCCGCGCAGCGTGACGATCGCCACGTTGCTGCCGTGCAGCTTTTTACGCACCCGGTGCACATACAGCTCGATGCTTTCCGGGTTGGCCTCGTCGGACAGGGTAAACACCTGTTCGAACAGCTGCTGCTTGGCGACCGGCCGGCCGCGCCGGTGGATCAGGGTGGTCAGTACCGCCAGTTCGCGCGGCGTCAGCGCCAGCGGCCGGTTATCCAGTAAAAAGTAACCTTCGTCATGGTAGGTAAGCGCGCCAAACTGCAGCGTCTGCTGGGTGACGCCCACGCTGCGGCGCAGCAGCGCACGGATGCGCGCCTCCAGCTCATCCAGTTCAAACGGCTTGCTCAGGTAATCATCAGCGCCGAGATTCAGCCCCCTGACCCGGTCGCTGACGTCGGCGCGGGCGGTCAGCAGCAGCACCGGCAGGTTCTGACCGCGCTTGCGCAGCCGCGCCAGCAGATCCAGCCCGTTGAGGCGCGGCAGCTCCACGTCCAGCACCACCAGACTGTAATGTTCGTTTAACAGCAGGTGGTCGGCCATCAGTCCGTCTGAGGCGACGTCCACGGCGAAGCCGGCGCCGGTCAGCGCCTTCTGCAGCCAATGGGATAATTCAGGGTGATCTTCCACTAACAAGAGACGCATATCACATCCTGTAAACTTTTCCATACGTTGAAAGGTAAATGAAAGGTTTATGTTTTAACAATTTGGCAACCCCGTGTCAGCGGGAGTTCTCACAGTCTGAAAGAAAAAATACCTAGGGGAAGGCAATGAAAAAAATAATCACCCGTACTCTGACCGCAACCGCTCTGCTGTTGGCAGCCAACCAGGCTTTCGCTATTGAAGCGCCCGACCGTACCGAATGTATCGCGCCGGCCAAACCCGGCGGCGGCTTCGACCTGACCTGTAAACTGCTGCAGGTGTCTTTGCAGGAAACCAAAGCCATCAATAAACCGATGCGCGTCACCTATATGCCGGGCGGCGTCGGCGCGGTGGCCTATAACGCCATCGTCGCCCAGCGTCCGGCGGAGTTCGGCACCGTGGTCGCCTTCTCCGGCGGCTCGCTGCTCAACCTGTCGCAGGGCAAGTTCGGCCGCTACGGCGTGGACGACGTCAAATGGCTGGCGGCGGTCGGCACCGATTACGGCATGATCGCCGTGCGCGCCGACTCGCCGTATAAGACGCTGAAAGACCTGATGGAAGCCTTCAAAAAAGATCCTACCAGCGTGGTGTTCGGCGCCGGCGCCTCGATCGGCAGCCAGGACTGGATGAAAACCGCGCTGCTGGCGCGTGAGGTCGGCGTCGACCCGCGCAAGATGCGCTACGTCGCCTTTGAAGGCGGCGGCGAGCCGGTGACCGCGCTGCTCGGCAACCATATTCAGGCGGTCTCCGGCGATCTGAGCGAGATGGTGCCTTACCTGCAGGGCGACAAGATCCGCGTGCTGGCGGTGTATTCGGAAGAGCGCCTGCCGGGCCAGCTGGCCGAGGTGCCGACCGCCAAAGAGCAGGGCTATAACCTGGTGTGGCCGGTGATCCGCGGCTTCTACCTGGGGCCGAAAGTCAGCGACGAAGAGTACCAGTGGTGGACCGACGCCTTCGCCAAGCTGCAGCAGACCGAAGAGTTCAAGAAGCAGCGCGACCTGCGCGGGCTGTTTGAATTCAACCTGCGCGGCAAAGAGCTGGATGCCTACGTGAAGAAACAGGTCGGCGAATACCGTGAGCAGGCGAAGGCCTTCGGCCTGGCCAAGTAACAACTCCTCCGGAGGCATGTCATGAGCGATCGTATTTTTGCCGGAGTGTGGCTGCTGCTGTGCATCGGCGGCCTGTATATCGGCTGGGGCATTCACAGCGAATACAGCTATGAACCGCTGGGGCCGCGCCCGTTTCCGCTGATCATTCTCGGCCTGATGGCGCTGTGCGCCGTCCTGATGCTGCTGCGCCATCCGCAGGCGGTGGCCTGGCCGCACCGCGCCACGCTGCAGCGTCTGCTGGTGCTGATTATCACGCTGTCGCTGTACGCCTGGCTTTTTGAGCTACTGGGCTTTCCGCTGGCCACCGCCCTGCTGACCTTCAGCATCGCGCTGCTGTTCGGCGCACGCGTATTGGCGGCGGCGATTTCCGGCGTGGTGATGGGCGTGGCGTTGTATTACGCCTTTGACCGTCTGCTCGACGTGACGCTGCCGCTCGGCGTCTGGCTGAATTAAGGAACGACAATGGATACCTGGTTATATTTATCACAAGGGTTCGAGGTGGCGCTGATTCCACAGAACCTGGTTATCGCGCTGATCGGCTGTTTCGTCGGCACCATCGTCGGGCTGCTGCCGGGCCTCGGGCCGATCAACGGCGTGGCGATCCTGCTGCCGCTGGCCTTCGCGCTGAAGCTGCCGGCGGAATCGGCGCTGATCCTGCTGGCGACGGTGTATATCGGCTGCGAGTACGGCGGCCGTATCTCCTCCATTCTGCTTAACGTGCCCGGAGACGCCGCGGCGATCATGACTGCGCTGGACGGCTACCCGATGGCGCAGCAGGGGCGCGCCGGCGTGGCGCTGTCGATCTCCGCGGTCAGCTCGTTTATCGGTTCTATCATCGCCATCGGCGGCATTATTCTGTTCGCCCCGCTGCTGGCCCGCTGGTCGCTGGCGTTCGGCCCGGCGGAGTACTTCGCGCTGATGATCTTCGCCATCGCCTGTCTGGGCAGCATGATGAGCCAGAACCCGCTGAAGTCGCTGCTGGCGGCGCTGATCGGCCTCGGGCTGGCGACGGTCGGCGTCGACGCCAACACCGGCGTCTACCGCTTTACCTTTGACAGCGTGCACCTCTCCGACGGCATTCAGTTTATCGTAGTGGTGATCGGTCTGTTCTCGGTCAGTGAAATCCTGCTGATGCTGGAGAGCACCGGCGCCGGTCAGAAGCTGGTGCGCAAAACCGGGCGGCTGCTGTTTAACCGCAAAGAGGCGAAAGAGTGCGCCGGCCCGGCCCTGCGCTCTTCGGTGGTCGGCTTCTTCGTCGGCATTCTGCCGGGTGCCGGGGCAACCATCGCCAGTGCGCTGACCTATATGACCGAGAAGAAAATCAGCGGTAACAGCGACAGCTTCGGCAAAGGGGATATCCGCGGCGTGGCGGCGCCGGAGGCGGCCAACAACGCCTCGGCCTGCGGCTCGTTTATTCCGATGCTGACGCTGGGCGTGCCGGGTTCCGGCACCACCGCGGTAATGATGGGCGCGCTGACGCTGTATAACATCACGCCGGGGCCGGCGATGTTCACCGAACAGCCCGATATCGTCTGGGGGCTGATCGCCGCGCTGCTGATCGCCAACGTGATGCTGCTGATCATGAACATCCCGCTGATTGGCCTGTTTACCCGCATGCTGACCATCCCGCTGTGGTTCCTGGTACCGGCGATCGCCGCCGTATCGGCGGTCGGCGTGTACGCGGTGCACAGCACCACCTTCGACCTGATGCTGATGGTCGGGCTGGGGGTGTTCGGCTATATTCTGCGTAAAATGCACTTCCCGATGTCGCCGCTGATTCTGGGCTTTGTGCTGGGTGAACTGCTGGAGCAGAACCTGCGCCGCGCGCTGTCGATCAGCAACGGCGAATACGGCATTCTGTGGGGCAGCGGTATTGCCCAGAGCCTGCTGGTGCTGGCGGTCGCGGTACTGGTGGTGCCGCCGGTGCTGCGCACGATCCGCAAGCGCCGCCAGACGGTGAAAACCGCCGAGGCCGAATAAGCGTTACCTGCAACATCATCAACAAGGGGCCGGATAATCCGGCCCCTTTTTTATGCAAAGAGTTTGATATAGGCAGCAAACAAGGCGATCAAAGTCAGACAGAAAAAAGACAGCAGCGACAAATAAAACAAAGTCGACAACCAACTTATTTTCGCGCTTGGAATTTCCTTAGAGAAAGCATAGAAGTCACTTGTTTTCGGTAAGAAAAACGCCTTCCTTCCTGCCCTGAGCATCATAAAGAAATAGCAAATTGCTACCGAACCGAAAATTCCGGTCTGACAATGAAACGAATAGGGAAATGGGAATTCGTACTTCTCCCTGAACGATGCGATTAGACGCTTATAATGTTTGCTATAGATAATATACACGCCAACATAAACGGAAAAAGTTATGGCCTGAATGGCGAGAATTGCTATTGCGAGGTTTTTAATTAAATCGTTCATAGTCCGATGTAATCGTAGATTATATCAATAATCGGTTCCGTACTTGTGCCGGCAATTTAACCGAATGCAGGCAATAGTAGCCCAATGCGCGGTGGCCGGTATAGGGGAACGAGAACCCATCATGTAAAAAACCACGATACGGTCATAACAACAGCGGAAGATATTAAAAACAGGGAGCCAAGACCGGTGAATTACCACACAAACTTCTTTACGTGTGTTTTTACATCACCGGTCTCCCTCCCCTGACATACTCTGCTACCAGGCCGCCCACCACAGGCGCAGCTTCATGCCCAGTAGCTGGTCCAGCCGGTGGTGCTCTGCACCACCTTGCCCTTATCGATGATGACGAAGGTGGGCGTAACGCCCACCTGCCAGCGCGCTGCCAGCTCGCCGGCGGGATCGTTAACCACCGGCAGACTCAGCCGCTTGGCGGCCAGCCAGGCCGCCACCTGCTGGTCATCGCCGGAACGCAGCGCCACGCTCAACACGTTGCCGCCCTGCTGCGCCAGCTTGGCGACGCTGGGGGTGGTGTAGCGGCAGACGCCGCACCAGCTGGCCCAAAAGTACACCAGCAGCGGCCGTTCCTGACTACGCTGCGCCAGCGAGAGCGTCGCGCCGTCCAGGGTGGTCAGGCGCTGGCTGTCGAACGCCGGCGGCGCCTGTGGTGCGCGCCACAGGTCCATGGCGAACAGAATCCCCGCCAGCATCAGCAACAGCAGCGCAATTTCGCGCCCCCAGCGCTTCAGCCTAGCCATTGTCAGCCTGAGCCAGCTGCTGTTTCACCAGCGACTCCAGCTGCTCGTAGGACACCGCCCCGGCAGCATCTGATCGCCAATCAGCGTCGCCGGCGTGCCCTGCACCCCCAGCTGTTCCGCCAGCTGCATATTGGTGCGCAGCGTGCTCATACTCTGCTCGCTCGGCGTCACCGCCTTCACGCCGGTTTTCTGCTGCGCCGCGGCGATGCTGGCGTCATCGTGGAAGCCCTTTTTCGCCATCAGCCGCTGGTGCAGCGCCCAGAACTGCTGCGGGTTCTGCTGCCAGGTGGTCAATGCGATGCGCGCCGAACTGACCGAGCTTTCGCCTTTAAACGGCAGCAGTTTCACCACCAGCGCTACGTCCGGATATTTCTTGACGATTTTTTCCAGCATCGGGTCAAAACGCTTGCAGTACGGGCAGTTGTAATCGGTAAAGGTCACCATCGTCAGCTTGGCGTCCTTCGCCCCCAGGCGCGGGCTGGCCGGATCCTGATACAGGGTTTTCGCCTGCTGCTTGATCACCTGGCTGACCTGTTGATCGGCGGTTTGCTGCTGCCAGGCGTCAACCGCCTGCGCCAGAATATCCGGGTTGGACACCAGCGTTTCACGGATCATCTCCTTAACGCGCGCCTCCTGTTCCGGGGTAAAAGGCGCGGCGGCCCACGCCGGGGACACCATCAGCAGTAAAATAATCAGTAATTTCTTCATTGTTCAGTTCCTTTGGCGGCGGACAGGGTTTTAAGAACGGCATCGCGGGTTAATAAAGGGGATAACACCACGCCGTCCGGGCTGCCGGGGCCATAAATCTGGTTGAAAGGGACGCCGACGCTGCCGCGGCGTTGCAGAAACGCGCTAATCTCGGCCGAAGGCCGGCTCCAGTCGCCGCGCAGCGCCACCACGTCATCGGCCATCAGCGCCTGCTGTACATCGTCACGCATCAATACGTTGAATTTGTTGGCTTTACAGGTGACGCACCAGTCGGCGGTCACATCGACGAACACCCGCTTGTTCTGGGCCAGCGCCTGGGTGATGGCCTGCTCGCTCAGCGGCTGCCACGTCACCCGGTCCTGCAGCGGCTGCCGCCACAGGTTCGCCGTCAGCGACAGCGTCAGCAGCGTCAGGCCGGTCACCACCAGCAGGCTGGCGCCGGCGATGCCCGCCGAACGCGCGCCGTAGCGGCGCCAGACCGCCAGCAGCAAGCCCAACAGCAGCGCGCCGCCGACCACCAGCGTCGCCTGTACGCCGATATGGTTGGTCATCAGGCTCAGCAGCCACAGCGACGATGCCAGCATCAGCAGGCCCAGCACCAGACGCAGCACGTTCATCCAGCGGCCGGGACGCGGCAGACGCAGCGCCAGCGCCGGCCAGGCGGCAATCAGCAGCCACGGCAGGCTCATGCCGATGCCCAGCGCCAGGAACATGCCCCACAGCACCGGCAGCGGCGCGGCCAGCGCAAAAGCCACCGCGGTGCCGAGGAACGGCGCCGTACACGGCGTTGCCAGCAGCGTGGCGAACGCCCCCTGCCAGAAGTGACCGCTCATCCCCTGGCCGCCGTGGGTCGCCAGCCGGGTGCTGAGCCCGGAAGAGAGCTGCAGGTGGAACAGGCCGAACAGGTTGGCGCTAAACAGCAGCGTCACCAGCACCATAAAGCCGATAAACCACGGGTTCTGGAACTGGATGCCCCAGCCCAGCGCCTGATTGCTCAGCCGCAGGGCGGTCATCAGCAGCGCCAGCACCAGAAACGACGCCACAATCCCGGCGCTGGAGGCGAGGAACTGCGCCCGTACGCTGCGCCGGTCGCGCTGCTCTACCTGCAGGATCGAGCCCAGCTTCATCCCCAGCACCGGCAGCACGCACGGCATCAGGTTGAGAATCAATCCGCCGGCCAGCGCCATCAGCACCGCCTGCCACAGCGTTACGCCGTCCGCAGACGACAGCGCCAGCGGCTCGCCGACGGTCAGCGTGGTTTGCTGCGCCAGGCCGTCGTCGACGACCACCAGCGTCAGCGTCTGTCCGCGCAGATCGGGCGCGGCGTCGCCCCAGCCGTCGCTGACCGGCACCCGCGCCTGCATTCCGCCGCCGCTGTGGCTGATGACCGGTTTGCCGATATCGGCATCCGGCAGGGTGTCAAAGAACAGCGCAGGCTGACGCCAGCTGGCGCCCGCGTTGCGATCGGCGCTGATCTGCAGCTCGCCGTTGCGGTAACCGACGCGCAGATTGTCCGTCAGGCCGCTGGCGATCGGCACTTTGCCCATCGCCTGGGCAAAGTCATGGCTGAACTGCGCGTCATTGGCCGCCGACAGATCCAGCTTGAACGGATAGTCGGTCAGGATGCAGACGTTGCTGCAGGTCGACAGCGTCAGGGTGCCGGCCAGATTCGCCGGCGCAGGCCCCTTGATGACGATCGGGATGGTAACGCCGTCGTGGTAGCCCTGGGTGGTGATGCCCGCCACGTCAAAGCGCTGCGGCGCCGGCCAGAACCATTCGGCCGACGGCGGCGGTTCGCCCTGCCACTTGATCGCCGGCGCGATGCCGCCTTCGCCGGGCGAGCGCCAGTAGGTTTTCCAGCCCTTCTGCAGCTCTACCGACAGCAGCAGGCGCGTTTCTCCGGCCTGAGAGGTATCGGCGCGCAGCCGCACCTTGGCGTGATCGTTGGTCGGACTTTGCAGCCAGCCGCTGTCCGCCGCCTGCAGCATCGGCAGCCATAGCAGCAGCAGGCAGGCTAACGCCGACCTAAAGGTATTCAACATATTTTTCTCCGTAAATGAGTCAGTTATCGTCCAGGTTGGGCGATAAACTCATTCACGGAAAACGCATAATCGCAGGTGCACCCTGAGGGTGGGCGGGGAAACCGCACGCGGCGGCGGAATGCGCAGACGCGCGGTGATCACCGGGGCCAGCAGCGCCAACAGCAGGCCCAGCCCCAGCAGGACGCTTTCGAAGATCACCGGCGGCGCGGCCAGCAGTGATTTGGCGCTCAGCTCGCACGGGCTGGTGGCGGCAACGGGCTCACCGTCGTCACCGGCCGCGGCGGCGCTGACCGTCGGGATGCCGAGCGTCAGTTGCAGCGCGTGCAGGCTCGCCATGCGCTGCGTCATGCAGGTCAGTACGACCAGGCAAGCCAGGCATAAAAACCATTTTGCAATCTGTTGCCGTTTGACCATGACATCCTCGTAAGCGTAATCCGCCTATCTTAACGGCGACGAGACGATTGGCAACGTTTTACCTGTAAAGAAATGTCGCGCGGATGGTATTGATAAGGGGAATTTACAGGTATCATAGTCGCTATACGACTTATAGAACCTGCGCTTTTCGCCGGGTATGACTTCTTTCTGCACAGCGAAGGACTGGTGATATGCAACCTTTGAGCGGCCCCGGCGCCCACAACCTTTCCGATCGCCCCCCATCCGGGGAGAAAAACACCACTTCCGATACGCAGCCGCTCTCTCCGGCGCAGCGCACCACGCTGGAAAAGCTGGTGGTCAAGATTATGGCCCTCAGCCCGGCCAAGTCCGCCGAGATTTGGGCCAGTCTGCGCCACGATCTGGGCGCCACCGACGGCAGCGAACTGCGGGCCCGCCACTTTCAGCCGGCAGAGCAGCTGTTGCAGCAGCGTCTGGGACAAGCGCAGCAAAATCACGCCAGCCGTCAGCTGTTGCAGCAGTTGACCGAACTGCTGCCGCAGGGCAATAACCGGCAGGCGGTCAGCGATTTTATCCGCCAGCAGTTCGGCCACACCGTGCTGAGCCAGCTCAGCCATCCGCAGCTGCAGCAGGTGCTGAACCAGCTGCAGAGCGGCAGCCTGACCATTCCGCATCCGCAGCAGAGCGCCGTCAGCGATCGCCCTCTCCTGCCGGCCGAGCATCAGAACCTACAGCAGCAGGTGACGCGCCTGAGCGCCGCCACCGGCGAATCGCCGGCCAAAATCTGGCAAAGCCTGTTTAATCTGGTCGGCGTAAAAACCAACGATCCGCTGCCGGCGCGCCACTTCCAGCTGTTGAGCCAGTATCTGCAGGTGAAAACGGCGCTGAGCGCGCAGCACGCCCCGACGCTGAATAATCTGCTGACGGTGCTGAAACAGCCGGCGGATCGGCAAGAGCAGCAGCAGTTGCTGGATTACGGCCAGACGCGCCTCCACTGCGCGGCCAATACCCCGCTGACCCAGGCGCAGGTCAACGACGCGGTGAACCAGCTGTTCGCCCGCCGGTTGGAAAAAGCCGGCGTCACGCCGACCATCCACAGCGAAACGCAAACGCCGCAGCCGCAACTCAACCCGCTGATCGCCAACGTGGTGCTGCCGCTGCAGGCCGCCCTCGGCAAGCGGGGCTGGACGCTGCTTGCGCTGCTGCTGGTGCTGGCGATCGTCCTGGCGCTGGTGTTGTAACCGTAGACGTCAGGCGCAGCCGCAGTCGACATCTGACGGCTGTCCCGCCAGAGAACCGCGCGACGCGCCGCTGACCACCGGATAGCCGTCGCGCAGCCAGAAATCCAGCCCGCCAATCAGCTCCTTGACCTTAAACCCTAGCCGGGCCAGCTGATAGGCCCCCTTCGTCGACGCGTTACAGCCAATACCGTCGCAGTAGGTGATATACACTTTATCGCGATCCAGCGCCGCCGTGCCGGCCTCATCCATCCGCCGGTGCGGCAGGCTGACGGCGCCGGGAATGTGCCCCGCCAGATAGTGCTGTTCGGAACGCGCATCAATGACCACGATGGCGTCAACGCCGTGACGTAAATCCTCCGCCACATCCCAGGCATCGGTATAAAAACGCAGTTTTGCCGCCAGATACGCCAGGTTCTCTGCCGCTTCGGCCGGGGAAATGCTAAAACCTGTGAACGATACGTCATGCTGTTTACCCTCAGTTGCGATCAAATGATGATGACAAGCATGCCCTATTTTGGTCTTATCAATGAGACCCATTTTTTATCACCGATAAGACCGATCATGACACAAACGCTGCTGACGCTGTTCCAACGGCCGGAACAGGCCGACACCCCGCTGCGCGAACGCGTCTGCAGTACGCTGCGGCGCGCGATTCACAGCGGCGCACTGACCTGCGGGCAACGTCTGCCCTCCAGCCGCACGCTGGCCGCCGATTTAGGCGTCTCACGCGTCACGGCGGAGGCCGCCTACGGCCAGCTGGAGGCCGAGGGATATTTACAGCGCCGCGTCGGTCAGGGCACCTTTGTCGCCATCTCGGTGACCAAAATGCGCCCGCCCGGCCGGCCGCAGCCGCGCCCGCAGCTTTCCCGCCGCGGCAGCCAGATCGTCGCCACCGGCGGCTGCCGCGATCCGCAAAGACCGCTGCCGTTCGCCGCCGGCTCCCCCGATCTGCGCCTGTTCCCCGTTAAACAGTGGCAACAGCTGACGGCGCAGCAGTGGCGGCGACAGGGGGAAGCATTAATGCGCTACGGCGACCCGCAGGGCTACCCGCCGCTGCGGGAGGCGATCGCCGCCCACGTCAACCAAACGCGCGGCGTTAACTGCAATGCGCAGCAGGTGATCGTGCTGACCAGCTCGCAACAGGCCCTGCAGCTGATCACCACCCTGTTGCTGGACGACGGCGACCGGGTGTGGATTGAAGATCCCGCCTATCTCGGCGCGCGCAACGCTTTTCTCAGCGCCGGCGCACAGCTCACCCCCGTCGCGGTGGATGACGCCGGTATGCGGCCCCATGACGCGCTGCCCGCTCCGCGCCTGATCTACCTGACCCCCTCGCACCAGTATCCCAGCGGCGTGACGCTCAGCCTGGCCCGCCGGCTGGCGCTGCTGGCGCAGGCGGAAAAACAGCGGGCGTGGATCGTGGAAGACGACTATGACAGCGAGTTTCACTATGACGGCCAGCCGATGCCCGCCATGCAGGGGCTGGATCGCGCCGGCAACGTGCTGTATCTCGGCACATTTTCCAAATCGCTGTTTCCTGCGCTGCGGCTGGCCTATCTGATTGTGCCGCCGGCGCTGGTGGAGGCCTTCGTCACCGCCCGCAGCGTCTATGACGGCCACACCACCCAGCTGAATCAGGCCGTCACCGCGGAATTTATGCGTCAGGGACATTTTGCCGCCCATATCCGCTATATGCGCCAGCTGTACCGCAGCCGCCGCGACCATCTGCAGCAGCAAATAGCACGCCACTGGCGGCACTTTGCCACGCCGCAGCCGACCCACGGCGGCCTGCAGCTCAGCGTGTGGCTGCCGGCAGGCTGCGAAGCGGCGTTGACCCGCCAGGCCAGACAGGTCGGCGTGCTGACGCCCGGGCTGGCGGCCCATTACCAACTCGACGCCGCACGGCGCGACGGCTGGCTGCTGGGCTTTGCCGCGCTCACGCCGGGAGAAATCAGCGCCGCCGTGGCGCGTCTGGCTCATCTGCGCCCCGACTGAGCGCGCCGGCACCTCTCCCGTTGTGCAACAAAATGCATTTTGTCGCCGCCGCCCCTTTCTATTTGCCGCGCTTTGCTCTATTTATAGCGCCTTTATTTTGTCTTCAAGGATCCCGCCATGGCCTACTCTTTCGCCAGAAGCCTGCCGTTCGTCGCCGCGCTGATGCTGCTCACCGCCTGCGATAACGCCGCCACCCGCCCGCAGATGGATATCGCCGGTAAAACCATGGGAACGTTTTACAGCGTCAAAATCAGCGGCGAGGTGACGGAAAACCGTCAGCAGCTGCAGCAGGAGATCGACGCGCTGCTGGAGCAGGCCAATGACGATATCTCCACCTACCGCGCCGATTCGGTGCTGTCGCGCTTTAACCGTTCACACAGCAGTGCGCCGCAGCCGATCCCGCGCGGCATGGCGGATATTATTCTCACCGCCCAGCGCATCGGCCGCGATACCCATGACGCGATGAACATCACCGTCGGTCCGCTGGTGAATCTGTGGGGCTTTGGCCCGGACAAACGTCCGGTGAGCGTTCCCAGCCAGCAGCAGATCGACGCCGCCAAACGTAACGTCGGCCTGCAGCACCTGACGCTGACCAGTAATGCGCAGGGCGAGTGGCTGCAAAAAGATCTGCCGGGGCTGTATGTCGATCTGTCGACGCTGGCGAAGGCTACGGTGCGGATCTGCTGGCGCAGCTGATGGCGCGTAAAGGCATCACCAACTACCTGGTGTCGGTGGGCGGTGCGGTGCGTTCACGCGGCGTTAACGGCCAGGGCCAGCCGTGGCGCGTGGCGATCCAAAAACCCACCGACCAGGAAAACGCGGTGCAGGCGCTGGTGGATCTGCAGGGCTACGGCATCAGCACCGCCGGCAGCTACCGCAACTACTTTGAGCAGAACGGTCAGCGCTATTCGCACATTATTGACCCCAACACCGGCCGGCCGATTAACCACCGCCTGGTCTCGGTGACGGTGATCGCCCCCACCGCGCTGGAAGCCGACGGCTGGGACTCCGGCCTGATGGTGCTCGGCAGCGAAAAGGCGATGAAGCTGGCGGAACAGCAAGGGCTGGCGGTGTATATGATCAGCAAAACCGACGACGGCTTCAGCGCGCAGATGACACCGCAGTTTAAGGCGTTTTTGCTGCAGTAGCGCCACATAGCCAATGACTGGCAATGGCCCAATGCGGCCTGCCAGTCATTGGCACTAATACACTGATTAATCAATTGGGTATCCCACGAATACTTTGACAATCCCCAACATGGTGCAACCTATCAAAAATAAGGTCGACCAGATGATATGCATCCGATGATATGTCGTGATCCACCCCGTTAACTCGCGGGGAAGAGATTGCAGAAATGTATACGCCTCCGATGGCACAAAGGTATCCTTTCCTGTTTTTATCTTTTTGTTTTTCAATAACTTATTGAAAAAATCCGTTGGGAAATAGCTGCCAAAATAGCCAAAGTATACAGCGAGTTGATTGAAATCATTCATGTACAACCCCTCGTTTGCATATAGGGCGACAATGCGCTTATATTTTTTGCGGTTTATCCCAAAAAAAATCATGGTGAGAAAACCGATAAAAATAGCCAGGAAAGAGAGTATCGTGCCGACATCCAGTAAAATCGAAATCATTTATTACCTATTATTTTATAAAAGTTTTCACCGGCCATCCCACCGAATGAACCTGCCACGGCGCCACCAACAAGGCTCCCGCAGAAGCACCGATAATCGCACAAGCAAGCCCCGCACTACCGGCCATCGGTGCGCTGATAATACCCAACGCCACGCAGAGGCCTCCTCCAGCCATCGCTCCCATACTACCGCCAATGGCGCCGCCACCTGTACCAAAAAGAAATGAACCATACTCTCTGAACGCGACCCGGGTACATTCACTTTCGCGGCCGACCGTACAGGAATGATAGATATCATTGGTCGTACTGGTCGCAGTAATACCCAGCCCCACCCAGCCGGCGCTGCGCATAAACCTGATCGCTCTGCTGGTGCCGTCCAGATAGGTCGAGTAGCCGCCGATCGCCCCCACGCCGGCCGTCGTCCACTCATGGACAATCGAACGGCTGGATAAGTTTAAGGCTCTTTTCATCCGCTCATACGGATGTAGATTAATAATTTTACGCGGCAGGCGGTTGAAAATCGGCTTATCCAGCATCGTCTTAAGTTCAGCGAATAACCGGTTACGCTCCACAAAAAACTGCTGGCTAATCAACGATCCCTGAGTACGGAACTGATTCTGGTAAGCCCTTTCGATCTGCTTCAGAATCTCTTCAATACGGCTAAAGTAACGCTTTCCGGCATCGCTGGCCGTGGCCAGCCCTGAACTGCTGCCGTTAAGAACGGTGGCTATCGTCTCATAATGGCGTTGCAGAAAACTTGCCTGTTGCGTGTCCGCCTGCGCCAGCGTCTGGTTAACACGATTCTTCGCCTGACGTAACTGCCTTAGGGCCGGCCCTTGCTGGGAATTGGCCGGATCGGCAACGATCAGGATATGTCCGGGCTTCAGCCAAGGCGTATCGGCATTTAGCCGCATAAAATAACCGGCGGCTGCGCTGCGTGGATTTCTGAACAGCATGTTGCCCTGTGAAGAGAGTGACCCCGGTGTTTCAACCACGCAGTAACCGGGTTCAATACGCTGATGGGAGGGAAAGGTCATTAGTGAGACTCCTTGTCGTAATGACGTATATACCCGTCATACTTCAAGCTGCAGATGTGTTGGCTGCACTCAGTCACCCGAATCACTTACTGATGTAAGCGCATCGGGATTCCTTCCCTTGCCACCTTCCTGCAACTCGAATTATTTAGGGTATATATGCGATGTCCTTGAATTGTCGCCGTAGAGAATTGCAACGGCGACGTCACCTGGTGGCAAAGGAACCGCTCCTGCGGCCCCCTCCGATTGCCGTTCACCTCGCTAATACCCCCTACGGGCGGCAATTCTGCCGGCATATTACCGACCGCGCCGAGGAATAAAAATACCAATTCGCCTAATTAATCAACGTTTTATTCCCCGGATGGCTCCGCCGATTTATGCATCAGCAGATACACCGCCGGGATCACCAGCATCGATAAAATCGGCGCGCTGATCATGCCGCCGATCATCGGCGCGGCGATGCGCTGCATCACTTCGGAACCGGCACCGTCGCTCCACATGATCGGCAGCAGCCCGGCCATAATGGTCGCCACCGTCATCACCTTGGGCCGGACGCGCAGCACCGCGCCCTCGGTAATCGACGCCAGCAGCTGCGGACGGGTCAGCGGCCCGCCGCTGCTTTGCTGCTGTTTGTGCAGCGCCTGGTTCAGGTACAGCACCATAATCACGCCGAACTCCGCCGCCACCCCGGCGAGGGCGATAAAGCCCACCGCACCGGCCACCGACAGGTTGTAATCCAGCAGATACAGCAGCCAGACGCCGCCGATCAGGGCGAACGGCAGCGTCGCCATAATCAGCAGCGCATCGCGCACGCTGTTGAAGGTGACGAACAGCAGCACAAAAATAATCCCCAGGGTGACCGGCAGCACGATTTTCAGCTGGGCGCTGGCGCGCTCCAGATACTCGAACTGCCCGGACCAACTGAGCGAAATTCCGGCCGGCAGCTTCACCTGCTGCGCCACCGCCTGCTGCATCTCCTCCACCGCCGACTTCAGATCCCGGCCGCGCAGATCCACATAGATCCACTCCGACAGCCGGGCGTTTTCGCTTTTCAGCATCGGCGGCCCGTCGCTGACGCGGATATCCGCCAGCGCCGACAGCGGCAGCTGGCTGCCGTTCGCCGTCACCACCGGCAGATCGCGCAGCCCCTGCAGCGAGTCGCGGATCTCACGCGGGTAGCGCACGTTAATCGGATAGCGCGCCCGCCCCTCAATGGTTTCGCCGACGTTTTCACCGCCCACCAGCGAGGCCACCATCGACTGCAGCTCGTTCACCGATACGCCATAGCGGGCGGCGCGCTGGCGGTCGATATCGATATCAACATAGCGCCCGCCGCTGAGCCGCTCCGCCAGCGCCGAGGAAACGCCCGGCACCTGCCGCACCACCTGCTCAATCTGCCCGGCGACGCGCTCGATATCCGCCCGGTCGCTGCCGTTAACCTTGATCCCCACCGGGCTTTTAATCCCGGTGGAGAGCATATCCAGCCGGTTGCGAATCGGCGGTACCCAGACGTTGGCGATGCCCGGCACCTTGACCGCCTCGTCCAGCTCCGCCACCAGCTTGTCCATGGTGATGCCCGGCCGCCACTGGTCGCGCGGTTTAAAGCGGATGGTGGTTTCCAGCATGGTGAGCGGCGCCGGGTCGGTGGCGGTCTCCGCCCGCCCGACCTTGCCGAATACCGTCTCCACCTCCGGCACCGTTTTAATCAGCCGGTCGGTCAGCTGCAGCAGACGCCCCGCCTCACGCACCGAAATGCCCGGCAGGGTCGACGGCATATACAGCAGATCGCCTTCATCGAGCGGCGGCATAAACTCGCTGCCCAGCCGGCTGAGCGGGTACAGCGTCAGCGCCAGCAGCAGCGCGGAAAGGCCCAACGTCAGACGCGGCCGCGCCAACACCGCCGCCAGCAGCGGCTGGTACAGCCGGATCAGCCAGCGGTTAACCGGGTTGGCCTGCTCGTCGGGAATACGGCCGCGGATAAAGTAGCCCATCAGCACCGGCACCAGCGTAATGCCCAGCCCGGCCGCCACCGCCATCGCATAGGTTTTGGTGAAGGCCAGCGGCGCGAACATCTTGCCCTCCTGCGCCTGCAGCGTGAACACCGGGATAAACGACAGCGTGATAATCAGCAAACTGCCGAACAGCGCCGGGCCGACCTCCACCGCCGCCTGCTCGGCGATACGCCAGTAGTCCTGCGCCGCCGGCTGCCGTTCGGGATGGCGCTGCCGCCACTGCTCCAGCACCTTATGCATGTTCTCGATCATGACGATCGCCGCATCCACCATGGCGCCGATGGCGATGGCGATACCGCCCAGCGACATGATATTGGCGTTCACCCCTTGGTAGTGCATCACCACAAACGCGCCGAGAATGCCGAGCGGCAGGGTCACCATCGCCACCAGCGCCGAACGGAAGTGGAACAGGAACAGCGTGCATACCAGCGCCACCACCGCGAACTCCTCCAGCAGCTTGAACGACAGATTATCAATCGCCTGTTCAATCAGCTGTGAACGGTCGTAAACCGTGACGATCTCCACGCCCGGCGGCAGCGTCTGCCGCAGCTGCTGCAGCTTGGCCTTCAGCGCGTTGATGGTTTCCAGCGCGTTCTGGCCGTAGCGCATCACCACAATGCCGCCGGCCACTTCCCCTTCGCCGTTCAGTTCCGCCACGCCGCGGCGGATCTCCGGCCCCTCACGCAGCGTCGCCACCTGCGACAGCAGGATCGGCACGCCGTCGCGCACCGCAATCACCACATCGGCGAAATCCGCCGGCGTTTTCAGGTAGCCGGCGCTGCGCACCATATATTCCGCCTCGCCCATTTCCAGCAGCGCGCCGCCGCCCTCCTGATTGGCCTCCTGCAGCGCCTTGACCACCTGCTGGTGGGAGACGTTGAGCGCGCGCAGGCTTTCCGGGTTGAGCACCACCTGATACTGACGCACCATGCCGCCGACGCTGGCCACTTCGGCGACGTTGGGCACGGTCTTCAGCTCAAACTTCAGCGTCCAATCCTGCAGCGCGCGCAGATCCGCCAGGCTGTGGCGACCGCTTTTGTCCACCAGCGCATACTCATACACCCAGCCGACGCCGGTGGCGTCCGGCCCGAGCGCCACTTTCACCTGAGGCGGCAGCGAAGACTGCACCTGGCTGAGCGACTCCAGCACGCGCGAGCGCGCCCAGTACAGATCGGTGCCGTCCTCAAACAGGATGTAGACATAGGCGTCGCCGAACATGGAGAACCCGCGCACGGTTTTCGCGCCGGGCACCGTCAGCATGGTGGTGGTCAGCGGATAGGTCACCTGATCCTCCACCACCTGCGGCGCTTTGCCCGGGTAGCTGGCGCGGACGATCACCTGAACGTCGGACAGATCCGGCAGGGCGTCCAGCGGCGCTTTCTGCAGCGCCCAAATCCCCCAGCCGGCCAGCATCGCCGCCGCCAGCAGCACCAGCAGCCGGTTGCGCAGCGACCAGCGAATGATTGCAGCTATCATTGATGACCTCCGTGTGCGCTGTGATCCGTATGCTGTCCATGCGCCGCGGTTTGCGGCGCTGTCTCCGCCGCCGGGTGCTGATGCGCCCCGTGCGCGCCATGCTCCCCGTGCTGCGCAGGTTCGGCCGCCAGTTGCGGCAGCGCGCTGCGCAGGCTGGCCTCAGAGTCGATCAGGAACTGACCGGCGGTCACCACCCGCTGCCCGGCCTTCAGCCCGCGCGTGATCTCTACCCAGCCGTCCTGCTGCCGACCGGTCGCGACCTCGACCGGCATAAAGTAGCCGTCGCCCTCGCTCACCAGCACCCGGTTGCGGTCGCCGCTCATGATTAACGCCTCCAGCGGAATCGCCGGCACCGGCTGCCCCGCCGCCGGCTGGCTGAGCCGCACCTGCAGATACATGCCCGGTTTAAGCCGGTGCTGCGGGTTTTGCAGCTTCACCCGCGCCTGGAAGGTGCGCGTCAGCGGGTCAACATTCGGCAGCAGTTCGTCGATCGTGCCGCTGAAACGCTCACCCGGCCAGCTGGCGCTGCCGGCGCTGACCGCATCGCCGACCTGCACCACCCCGGCCTGCGCCTGCGGGTAGTCGATCACCATCCACACCCGATCGAGCGTCGCCAGTTCAAACAGCCCTTGCGCGGCGCTGACCTGCGCGCCTTCACGCACATCCAGACGGTTGATAAAACCGTCGGCGGGCGCCCGCACGGTCATGCGCGTCTGCGGCCGGCCGCTGCGCTCCACCTCGCGGATCACCGCCTCCGGCATAAACTGCAGCTGCAGGCGCTGACGCGCCGCGGCGCTCAGCGCGCTGTCTCCCAGACGGCGCACCGCCAGATACTCCTGCTGCGCCGCGTGCCACTCCGGGATCCACAGCTGCGCCAGCGCCTGCCCTTTTTTCACCTGCTGCTGGCTGGCGCGCACCCACAGTTTCTCCACCAGACCGTTGGCGCGCGCGGCGATGGTCTGCACGCCGCGCTCGTCAATCGCTACGCTGCCGTACGCCTCCAGCTGCGCGTCAGCGGCCGCAGCTCCACCGCCGCGGTGCGCACGCCGAGGTTTTGCTGCTGACGGGCGCTGATGGTCACCCCGCCCTGTTCCTCAACCTCATCGGCATAGCGCGGCACCAGATCCATATCCATAAACGGTGAAGGCCCCGGCTTGTCAAAACGCTGTCCCGGCACCATCGGATCGTACCAATACAGCACCCTGACGCTCGCCCGCTGACGCTGCGCTCTGCGCCGGGACGACGACGGCGTCGCCAGCCAGTAACCGGCCCGGCGCCTGCCGCCAGCGCCGCCAATAACGCAAGGTTAAAACGCATTTTCATCAGAGGGTCTCCTGCGGGATCAGATAACGAATGGCGGCCCACAGCTGAGCCAGCTGGCGGGCGGCCTGACCGGCGTTCAACCGGCATCCAGCAACGCACGGCGCGCCGACAGCACGCGGAAAGGTTGCTGCCGCCGCTGCGGTACTGCGCCAACAGCAGATCGAGGCGCTGCTGCTGCAGCGGAATCACCTGCTGCTGCTGGCGTTGCCACTGCTCCTGCGCCGTCTGGTACTGCGCCAGCAGGGTGTCCAGCTGCGCCTGGTGGTCGCGGATCAGCAACGTCAGCTGATCGTTGGCCTCCAGGGTGCGCGACACGTCGGCGGCATAGTTTTTATCCTGCCTTTGCGCTTTAAACAGCGGCAGATCGACGCTCAGCATCACGCCGGCCATATCTTCATAACCGTCGGCGCGGCGCGCGTAATACAGCTCCACGCCGACGTCGGGAATGGCGGCGATTGCTGACTGGGCGGAACGCGCCTTGGCCACATCGGCCTCGCGGCTGGCCTGCACTACCTCCGGGTGCTGGCGTATCGCCTGGCGCAGCACGTCGCCGTCGGCCGGCAAACGCTCAAAACGCGGCAGCTTGCCGGCAACCTGGTCGATCTGTTGTCCGGTCAGCTGCGTCAGCCTGGCCTGCGCCACCGTCGCATCGCGCTCGGCAATGCTGATTTGATCCTGCATCGCCAACAGCGTCAGGCGCGCGTCCACCACCTCGCTGGCCGACGAACTGCCGCTGGCTACGCCGGCGCGCTGTGCGGCAATCTGGCGCTCGCTCTCCGTGACCAGCGCTCTGGCGTCATGCAGGGTTTGCCGGCTGAGCGCCAGCTCCAGCCAGGCCTGCGCCGTCTGCTGCTGCAGGCGCGCGCGGATCGTCGCGCTGCTGGCCGCGGTTTTTTCCGCTTCGGCCCGCAGCGTGTCGGCCTTACGCTGGCGCTTATCGCCGCTGACGTAATCCTGCATGATGCCGACGCGCCCCATGGTCATGCCGTCGCGCGTCAGGCGATGTCCGTTACCGCCCTGCACCGGCACGTTCTCAATGCCCAGCTTCAGTTTGGGATCCGGCAGCTGCAGCGCGGAGTCCGCCATATTGAGCAGCGCCGCGGCCTGATGGCGATTGGCGGACAGTTCGGCGGAGTAACGCTCCGCCGCCGCCAGCGATTGATCCAGCGTCAGGCCGGCCGCCTGCGCGCCCGCCGAACAACAGGCAAGCAGCAGCCAGCCCACCCGCATCGGGTGAGAAAATAAGTTGAACATGCTGCTCCTTACTGCTGGCTGGCGCTGAGGGCGATCAGCTGATAGCCGCCGTCTACCTGACGGAAGCTGAACTCAATCGGCGTATCGGCGGGCAGCTCCGCCAACGGCGGCTGCGGCTGCAGGAAGTTCATGGTCATCGGCGGCCAGCCCAAGGACTCAATCGCCGGGTGGGCAATCGACACCTTGTGACTATTCCAGGCTTTCAGCACGCCTTGGCTGTGGGTAACCGCCGTATCGTGCACGGCGGCAGAGTGGGACGCCGCCGGCTCGGCGGCCAGAACGACGGGAGATAACAGCAGTGAAAAAACGGCAACGCTCAATAAATTACGCATAACGATAGCTCCATAAAATAGTTAACCAACACGAAATGCCGTCCGCTGGGACGGTAAAACGCGAGGTTGGCTATTCACGGAACCGACAGAACACAACCTCTGTCGGCGGCCCTGCTATCGGCGGCGTTTGCCAGTGGGAACGGGAAATCTGCGGTGCGAAGCGCGGTACGGCGAGCGATAGGCCAAAACTGGCCGGCAGGGCCGCCAGCGACAGGCTGGCGTGATCCTGCTGCGCATTGTCCGGCACGCAGTGCTTTTCACACAGCGCATCAGCGCCCGCAGGGTGCGCCATCGCCGACGCATCCGGCTGCAGGTGCGCCATATGCTGGGCGGCAACCGCACTGCCTAGCGGACGCAGGTCGCAACCGTGGCCGGCCAGCGCTAACTGCCCGTTAAACAGCAGCCAGACCAGCAGCAACAGCCATGCACCGCCGCGTTTGCTGACGAAGCGCAGACGGTGCATAAACTGTGACAGAGCGGCCTGAACGGACATTTATTCTTCCTGAAAATATGTCACCAAGAGTATTGCTAAACGGCGAATGCCTTTCGCCTCTGGAGACGGAATGAGGTCATCATGACGGAGGCAGGATAAAATTCTTTGATTTCAGTCAATGGCGGGCGGCGCATGCGTCAACTGGCGCGCAAAAAAATGGGTTCGCTAAAGCGAACCCATGGTTTGATGCTGAATCTATCCAGCAGACGAATAAACTTACTTCTGCAGTTTACGCATCACCAGCGTGGCGTTGGTGCCGCCAAAGCCGAAGCTGTTGGACATCACGGTGTTCAGTGCACGCGTGGTCGGCTGGGTGACGATGTCCATCCCCGCCGCTTTCTCGTCCAGATTTTCAATGTTGATGCTCGGGGCGATAAAGCCGTGTTCCAGCATCAGCAGGCTGTAGATCGCTTCCTGCACCCCGGCGGCGCCCAGCGAGTGGCCGGTCATCGCTTTGGTGGAGGAGATGGCCGGCGTGGTGTCGCCGAACACTTCGCGGATTGCGCCCAGTTCTTTCACATCGCCGACCGGCGTAGAGGTGCCGTGTACGTTGATGTAGTCGATCGGCGCATCCAGATCCTGCATCGCCATCTGCATGCAGCGCACCGCGCCTTCGCCGGATGGCGCAACCATGTCGGCGCCGTCAGAGGTGGCGCCGTAGCCGACGATTTCAGCATAGATGTGCGCGCCGCGCGCCAGCGCGTGCTCCAGCTCTTCGACCACGACCATGCCGCCGCCGCCGGCGATCACGAAGCCGTCGCGATCGGCGTCGTAGGTGCGGGAGGCTTTTTCCGGCGTTTCGTTATATTTGGTGGACAGCGCGCCCATGGCGTCGAACTCGCAGGCCATTTCCCAGCACAGCTCTTCGCCGCCGCCGGCAAAGACGATGTCCTGTTTGCCCAGTTGGATCTGCTCAACCGCGTTGCCGATACAGTGCGCTGAGGTGGCGCAGGCGGAGCTGATGGAGTAGTTGACGCCGTGGATCTTAAACGGCGTCGCCAGGCAGGCGGAAACGCCGGAAGCCATGGCCTTGGTCACCACGTAAGGACCAACGGCCTTCAGGCCGCGCGGGCTGCGCATCGCGTCAGCGCCGAACACCTGGAAGCGCGGGGAACCGCCGCCGGAGCCGGCAATCAGGCCGACGCGCGGGTTATTCTGGTATTCTTCTTCCTTCAGGCCGGAAGACTGAATCGCTTCCTGCATGGACAGGTAAGCATAGATGGAAGCATCGCTCATAAAGCGCACGACTTTACGGTCGATCAGGCCGGCAGTGTCCAGTTTAACATTGCCCCATACGTGACTACGCATGCCGGAATCTTTTAACTCCTGAGAGAAAGTAATCCCAGAACGTCCTTCCTGCAGGCTCGCCAGGACCTCCTGTTGGTTATTACCAATGCTGGAGACAATACCCAGGCCAGTAATCACTGCACGTTTCATTCAATACCTCTTCCACAATTTTACATTCGGGATTTTGCCTCGCACTTTAGCGTACAGATGTACGCCGAAACAAGTCCGATCAGCGTTTTTCAGCTTTATTCTTATCCAGTTTGCGCCGCAGCGCCAGCGCCGTTAAAATCGCGCTACCTCCTTGAATGACGAGCAACCAACCGTGAGCAACTCCCCCATCCAAACCGCCGCGCTATCCTGGAACGAACAGGGTACACCTGTTTCGAAACAGTTTGATGACGTCTATTTTTCCAATCAGGATGGGCTGGAAGAAACCCGCTACGTCTTTCTCGGCGGCAACCGGCTGCCGGCGCGCTTCGCCGCACATCCGCGTCCGCTGTTTATCGCGGCGGAAACCGGCTTCGGCACCGGGCTGAACTTTTTAACCCTGTGGCAGGCGTTTGAGCGCCATCTGCAGGCCAATCCCGACGCCCCGCTGCAGCGCCTGCACTTTATCAGCTTTTGAGAAATTTCCGCTGCAGCCGGCGGATCTGGCGGCGGCGCATGCCCGCTGGCCGGAGCTGGCGCCGTACGCCGATCAGCTGCGCGCCAGCTGGCCGCAGGCGCTGCCCGGCTGCCACCGCCTGCTGCTGGCGGAGGGCCGCATAACGCTCGACCTGTGGTTCGGCGACGTCAACGCGCTGCTGCCGCGCTTCGACCACAGCATCAATAATCAGGGTCGACGCCTGGTTCCTCGACGGCTTCGCTCCGGCGAAAAACCCCGATATGTGGAGCGAGCAGCTGTTCGCCGCCATGGCGCGCTTCGCCCGGCCGGGCGGCAGCTTCGCCACCTTTACCGCCGCCGTTTTGTACGCCGCGGCCTGCAGCAGGCGGGCTTTACGGTGGAAAGAACCAAAGGCTTCGGCCAGAAGCGCGAAATGCTGGTCGGCACGCTGCCGGCGGACAGCGCGCTGACGCCCGACCCGACGCCGTGGCTCCATCGGCCGGCCGCGGGTACAACGCAGGATATCGCGCTGGTCGGCGGCGGCATTGCCAGCGCCCTCACCGCGCTGGCGCTGCTGCGGCGCGGCGCCAACGTCACGCTGTACTGCGCGGACGATGAAGCGGCCGCCGGCGCCTCCGGCAACCGTCAGGGCGCCCTGTATCCGCTAC
Source organism: Serratia rubidaea (assembly GCA_901472405.1). Taxonomy (GTDB): domain Bacteria; phylum Pseudomonadota; class Gammaproteobacteria; order Enterobacterales; family Enterobacteriaceae; genus Serratia_B; species Serratia_B rubidaea. The sequence goes on from LR590463.1 coordinate 3,457,637, forward strand.
TCAACGGCCGCGGCGACGTGCTGGAGCGTTTTTTCAGCGCCGCCTTCCCCTTTGCCCGCCGTCTGTACGACACGCTGGCAGACCGCGGCGTCGCCTTCGAACACCGCTGGTGCGGCGTCAGCCAGCTGGCCTATGATGAAAAAAGCGCGGCGAAAATCGGCAATATGCTGGCTACCGACTGGCCGGAAGCGTTCGCCTTTGCCGCCGATCGCGATACGCTCAGCCGGCTGTGCAGCGTCGACAGCGGCTTCGGCGGCATCAACTATCCGCAGGGCGGTTGGCTCTGCCCGGCGGAGCTGACCCGCGGCGCGCTGGAGTTGGCGCAGCGCCAGGGGCTGAGCTGCCATTACCGCCACCGGCTCAGCGCGCTGACGGCGGAATTCGGCGGCTGGCGGCTCGACTTCAGCCACGGCGCCAGCCGGCAGCATCAGGTGGTGCTGCTGGCCAACGGCCACCAGCTGGCGGCGCTGCCCCAGTGCGCCGAGCTGCCGATGTACGCGGTGCGCGGCCAGGTGTCCCATATTCCGACCGCGCCGGCGCTGGGCCAGCTGCAACAGGTATTATGCTATGAAGGTTATCTGACGCCGGTCAGCCCGCAGCATCAGCAGCACTGCATCGGCGCCAGCTACCAGCGCGGCGTGACCGATACCGCCTACAGCGAGCAGGAGCAGCAGGAAAACCGCGCGCGGCTGCTGCGCTGCCTGCCGCAACAGGCGTGGACGCAGCAGGCGGACGTCAGCGGCGGACAGGCCCGCTGCGGCGTGCGCAGCGCCACCCGCGATCATCTGCCGATGGCCGGCGCGCTGCCGGACTACCGGCAAACGCTGGCGCAGTACCAGAATCTGCCGCAGCGGCGTCAGCGTGGGGAAGTGATCGAGCAGGCGCCGGTCTACCCGAACCTGTTTATGCTCGGCGGGCTTGGCTCACGCGGGCTGTGCTCCGCGCCGCTGGCGGCGGAGATCCTGGCGGCGCAGCTGTTCGGCGAACCGCTGCCGGCCGACGCCGAGGTGCTGGCGGCGCTCAATCCGAACCGGATGTGGGTAAGAAAACTGCTGAAGGGTCGCCCGCTGTAAACCGGGCGGAGGCGCGCCCTTCTCCCCGCACGGCGAGAGGGGCGGCAACATGCGGCATCAGGCGGTGGGCAGCGCGGCCTGGTACAGATTCTCCCACATCGCTTCCACCAATACCTGATCGGGCGGCGACAGCTCGCCGGCGCGAATGGCGTTATGCAGGCTGTCTTCAACCCGCACCTTCAGCTGTTCGGCGCTGTGTTCGCCCTGCTCTTCCGCTTCGGCTACCGCCAGCGTCAGATGACCGCGCAGATAGCCACCGGCAAACAGTTCATCATCACTGGCGTGGTCTACCATGTCATCAATCAGCGCCAAAACGCGCGCTTCAAATTCAGCGATCATCGCATGTCCTCATGTTCCCCTGCGGCATCGCGCCGGCCAGAGGCGGGGTTTAAAGTAAAATCAGTTCAAATCTTCCGGATAGGGAAAACTCTCAGCCGTCAGCGGCGGCGTATTGTAAAACGATTGTAACGCCTGAATAAAGCGCGCCGGCCGTTCAGGGATGCCTTTTTCCAGCAGTTCCAGCACCCGGGCGCGCACTTTACGCTGGAAAGCGACGCGATCCGGCTCGCAGTCGCCGTTCAGGTTGTCGCAGCTGACGTTGAACGGGAAGCCGGCGGCGACGCAGAACAGCCACTCCAGCGCCTGCGGTTTGACTTCCACCGCCTCAAACTCGCTCTGCGTCTGCGCATCGCGGCCGTCCGGGCAGTACCAGTAGCCAAAATCGACCAGCTTGCGCCGCTCCGCGCCGGCAATGCACCAGTGGGAAATTTCATGCAGGCCGCTGGCGTAGAAGCCGTGGGCGAACACGATGCGGTGGTAAGGCAGCTCATCGTCCGCCGGCAGGTAAATCGGTTCATCGTCGCCTTTGACCAGGCGCGTGTTGTAATCGTCGCTGAAGCACTGATTAAAAATTTCAATCAGCTGGGGATATTGGTGCGTGTCTGACATAAAAAAACTCAAAGTAACCACAAAAACAGGGCGGCTATTATTTCACGTCGCCGCCCGATTGACCCGTTAAATATGCATCGCCAGCCACTGCTGGATTTCAGCGCCGTGATTGTCGTACAGCAGCTTCAGGCTCATCACCAGCGACACCACCACGATCATCGGCCGAATCAGCTTTTGGCCGCGCGTCAGCACCATATGCGCGCCCATGCGCGCGCCCAGCACCTGCCCGACCAGCATCAGCAAGCCGATGCCCCACACCACCTTACCGCCGATGATAAAGAAGATCAGGCTGCCGAAGTTGGAGGTGAAGTTCAGCACCTTGGCGTGCGCGGTGGATTTCGCCAGGTTAAAGCCGCACAGCGTCACATAGGCCAGCGCGTAAAAGGAACCGGCGCCGGGGCCGAAAAAGCCGTCGTAAAAACCGACGCAGCCGCCGGCCACCAGACCGAACGGCAGCGCGCTCAGACGCCGCTGGCGGTCGCTCTCCCCCAGGCGCGGCGTCAGCAGGAAATAGAGCCCGATGCCGATCACCAGCAGCGGCAGCATCTGCCGCAGCAGATCGGCGCGCATATGCTGCACCAGGATCGCGCCGGCGATCGAGCCGAGCAGCGTCAGCAGGATCGTCAGCTTTTGATCGCCGAGATTGACCGCCTTGCGACGGATAAAATACAGGCTGGCGGACAGCGAGCCGCCCACCGACTGCAGCTTGTTGGTCGCCAGCGCTTCCGCCGGCGGCACCCCCGCCGCCAGCAGCACCGGCACCGTCAACAACCCGCCGCCGCCGGCGATAGAATCAATAAAACCTGCCAGTAACGCCACGGCAAACAACACCCCGAGCATTTCGGGGCTGACCATCAACCAGTCCATGAATTATTCCGCAGAAAAATGGTTATCTAACAACGCCTGACAGGAAGGCGGCAACGGCGGCACGACCCGCTTGCCCGGTTTCGAGCTTGGCTGGTGCGGTTCAAACCAGCTGGCCAGTTCGGCCCGCAGCCGTCGCCCGGCGGCGGCGGATCCTGATCCTTACACTCCAGGCTGTCCGGCGGGCAGCTCAGCCGCACGTGCATATGCGCGCGGTGGCCAAACCACGGCCGCACCTTGTGCAGCCAGGCGCGGTCGCTGCCGGCATCGTCGCACAGCCGCTGTTTAATCGCCGGGTTGACAAAGATGCGCGCCACCTCGTCGTCCTGCGCCGCCAGTTTGATCAGCGAACCAATCTGCGGCTGCCACTGATTATCACGCACCCGCATGCCGTCGCCGCTCACCAAGTCGATCGGCTGCGGTTTCAGCAGCTGTCGCTCGCTCCAGCGCTGATGCGGCAGCTGCAGCCAGATATCCACGTCCAGACCGGACTGGTGGCTGGCATGGCCGCTGCTGAAGCGCCCGCCGGCCGGCATCGCCATATCGCCAATCAGCACCGTGCCCAGCCCCTGCTGCCCGGCCGCGCGGGTCATACGCTGGATAAACGCCAGCAGATCCGGGTGGCCGAAGTAGCGACGCTGGTCCTGACGCATCACCTGATAATCCGCCGCATTCAGCGGCAGCGGCCGGGCGCCGATCACGCAGCCGTTAGAGAAACCGCCGATGGCCTGCGCCGCCCCCGACACCGGATGATCGATCTTCTGCCACGGCGTCAACGCCAGCGCGGAGCTTGACGCCAGCAGCGCCATCAGAGCCAACAACCCTTTTTTCATCGTGATATCCATTGATTTCGCCATGCGGACCGGCGCCATGCCGCGCCGTCGGAACAACGGGCATCGTGACGATGCCCGGATAGGGCGCGGTTACCAGCGCGGTACGTCGGACAGCACGTCGCCGTTCTGCCCGCGCTGGCGCAGCAGGTGATCCATCAGCACGATCGCCATCATCGCTTCGGCGATGGGCACCGCGCGAATGCCGACGCACGGATCGTGACGGCCGCGGGTCACCATATCCACCGCCTCACCCTGACGGTTGATGGTGCGCCCCGGCACCATAATGCTGGAGGTCGGCTTCAGCGCCAGGTGGGCAATCACCGGCTGGCCGCTGCTGATGCCGCCGAGAATGCCGCCGGCGTGGTTGCTCTGGAAGCCTTCCGGGGTAATTTCATCGCGGTTTTCACTGCCGCGCTTGGTGACCACGGCAAAGCCGTCGCCAATCTCCACGCCTTTCACCGCGTTGATGCTCATCAGCGCATGCGCCAGATCGGCGTCCAGACGGTCAAACACCGGCTCGCCGAGGCCGACCGGGACGTTCTCCGCCACCACGCTGACTTTGGCGCCGATGGAGTCGCCCTCTTTTTTCAGCGCGCGCATCAGTTCATCCAGCGCCTCCAGCTTGTCCGGGTCCGGGCAGAAGAACGGGTTCTGTTCAACCTGCTCCCAGTCCTTCAGCTCGCAGCTGACGTCGCCGATCTGCGCCAGATAGCCGCGCACCTTCACGCCGTATTTCTGCTCGAGGTATTTTTTGGCGATCGCCCCGGCCGCCACGCGCATCGCGGTTTCACGCGCCGACGAACGGCCGCCGCCGCGATAGTCGCGCACGCCGTATTTCTGTTCGTAGGTGTAGTCGGCATGGCCTGGGCGGAACACGTCTTTAATCGCGCCGTAGTCTTGCGAACGCTGATCGGTGTTTTCGATCATCAGGCCGATGCTGGTGCCGGTGGTCACGCCTTCAAACACGCCGGAAAGAATGCGCACCCGATCGGGTTCACGGCGCTGCGTGGTGTAGCGCGAGGTGCCCGGACGACGGCGGTCCAGGTCGTGTTGCAAATCTTCTTCCGTCAGCGCGATGCCCGGCGGCACCCCGTCAACGATACATCCCAGCGCCACCCCGTGAGATTCGCCAAAGGTGGTGACGCGGAATAACTGCCCAATACTGTTCCCTGCCATCACGGCTCCTTACCGTTGTTTTGTTATCAGGCCTGCCGCGGCAGGCCAGGGAAAATCATCAGCTGCGATACATGCTGAAATGTGCCTTGCAGTCCACCAGCTGTTGCTTGGTCAGCATAAATACGCCGTCGCCGCCGTTGGCAAATTCCAACCAGGTGAACGGAATATCCGGGTACTGCTCCATCAGATGTACCATGCTGTTGCCGACTTCACAAATCAGCACGCCGTCATCGCTGAGAAAGTCCGGCGCGCAGGCCAGAATGCGGCGCACCAGTTTCAGGCCGTCGCTGCCCGCCGCCAGGCCCAGTTCCGGCTCAAAGCGGAACTCTTCCGGCAGGTCGGACATATCTTCAGCATCCACATACGGCGGGTTGGTGACGATCAGATCGTACTGGATCGCGGGAACGTCGCGGAACAGATCGGAACGGATCGGGATCACCTGATGTTCGACCCCAGCGCCTGAATATTGCGCTCGGTCACCGCCAGCACGTCGCTGGAGATATCCACCGCGTCCACTTCCGCTTCCGGGAAGGCGTAGCCGCAGGCGATGGCGATGCAGCCGCTGCCGGTGCACATATCCAGAATATGGCGCGGCGGGTGCGGGATCAGGCCGCTGAACTGGTCGTTGATCAGCTCGCCAATCGGCGAACGCGGCACCAGCACGCGCTCATCGACGTAAAACTCCAGGCCGCAGAACCAGGCCTTGTTGGTCAGGTAGGCCACCGGCACGCGCTCGTTAATACGGCGGATCACCCGCTCGACGATGCGATGGCGCTCGCTGGAGGTCAGACGCGCGCTGCGCATCTCTTCCGGAATATCCAGCGGCAAATACAAACTCGGCAGAACCAGCTGCACCGCTTCGTCCCACGGATTATCGGTTCCGTGACCATAGTAGATATTGGCGGCGCTGAAGCGGCTGACGGTCCAGCGCAGCATATCCTGAATGGTGTGCAGTTCGTTCACTGCTTCGTCGACGAAAATTTTGTCCAATGTGCCCTCCGGCAGGCGGCTGTGATTCATGAGATAGCCGCATAGTTTGCCACGAAGCCCGCGACAAATCAGCAGCTATATACGCGTCGCCGCAAGTTGCCGATGCGCCGCCCGCGGGCGAAATAAGCGGCCATCGCGTTAAGATTAGCCGCTTCTGATTAACCTGGCTTAACCTGACGGCAACAGTTTTGCGTCGTCAGATCGCGCGCGACGCGATAAACTAGCCGAAAATAGCCGTCAGTGAATGAAAACCATGAAGAACAAACCGCCGCTGAGCCAGGATGAACTGCAGCTCTTCAGAGACTCGGTGACGGGCGCCAAGAAGCTGCGTCAGGACACCATCGTCCATCGCCCGCCCAAGCCGAAAATCAAGCAGGCGCCGCCGCAGCGCCTGCTGCAGGAACAGGTCGACGCCAGTTTCTATTTTTCCGATGAGTTTCAGCCGCAGCTGGACGAAGACGGCCCGACCCGCTACGTGCGCCCCGGCGCCAGCCCGTTTGAGCTGAAAAAGCTGCGCCGCGGCGACTATGTGCCGGATCTGTTCCTCGACCTGCACGGGCTGACGCAGCTGCAGGCCAAACAGGAGTTGGGGGCGCTGATCGCCGCCTGTAAACGCGAACACGTCTACTGCGCCTGCGTGATGCACGGGCACGGTAAACATATTCTCAAGCAGCAGACGCCGCTGTGGCTGGCGCAGCACCCGGACGTGCTGGCGTTCCATCAGGCGCCGAAAGAATGGGGCGGCAGCGCCGCCATCCTGCTGTTGGTCGAGCTGGCCGACTAGGCGGCAGAAATGACAAAGGGCGATGTTCACCATCGCCCTTTGCGGTTTGCGCGCATTGCGCTATCAGACTTTCGCCATCAGCTGTGACGGGCTGACCTGCCACTCCAGCTTGCCGGCGCTGCCGTCCTGCGCCAGTTCGACATAGGCAATCGCCGAGGTGGCGAACATCAGCGGACACTCGCCCGGGCACAGTTCCGCCACCAGATAGCCGACCAGCGGCAGGTGGGACACGATCAGCACCGACTCCACGCCCTGCTGCGCAATACCTGCAGATAGCTGACCACCAGCGCGGCGTCACCGCCCGGGGTCAGCGCCGCCATCACTTCTGCCTCTTTCGGCAACGTCAGCGCGTCGCGCACCGTTTCCAGCGTCTGCTCGGCGCGCAGATAAGGGCTGACCAGCACGCGTTCAATATCCACAGACTTGGTGTTCAACCAGGCCGCCATCTGACGTGACTCATCACGGCCGCAGAGGGTAAGAGGCCTTACCGCATCGCTGGCCGCATCAAGTGCCGCCTCTCCGTGACGCATAATCAAAACTTGCATAGTGCACCGCTGTTGTTGACAAAATAACTGCGTAATTGCAGCAGCCGCTTCAATGGCTCCGGCGCATTAGCCGGGCCCCTGATTAACGCAAAAGCACATCGTGCTTCCAAACGATAACGCGCCGTCTCTCTATGGCGGCCGGGCATTTTGCCTGAAAGTTCACGCAAAGAAAACGCCGTTTTTTCGCCGCCGGCGCGACTTTGCGCGAAGCCATCGTTCACTTTACAACCAATTCAACAGGTTAAAATTCACGCGCAATGCGCGAAATTTCACGCCGGCGGCGCACCTTCCGCCGCCGACTGCCTACGTTACCTCGCACCGATCCCCCTGTACAGCGTCCGGGATTACAGGTGTCGCAAGGAGTGATAGCGATCACATCGCGGCCCTGTTGTTACTGTAGTGCAAATCGGGCCGCCATGCCGTTCGCTAACGGGGATAGAAGCGCTCGTTCTGTTTGTGCCATGCGCTGCAGACGTTCGCACGGCGCAAAATGCTCGCCGTGCTGCTGCTGCAGATATTGCAGGGTTTTCACCACCTTCTCCGCACCCAGCTCGTCCATATAGCGGAACGGCCCGCCGAGGAACGGCGGGAAGCCGATGCCGAACACCGCGCCGATATCGCCGTCGCGGGGGCTGCGAATCACCCCTTCCTCCAGACAGCGCGCCGCTTCGTTCAGCATCATCATCACGCAGCGCTGGGCGATTTCCGCCGGCGGCAGATGAGCCTTAGGCGTGATGCCGAGCAGCGTATAGACCGAGGTATCGGCGCGCTTTCTGCGCTGACGCTGCTGCCCTTCGCTGGGGTACAGGTAGAAGCCCTTGCCGTTCTTGCGCCCCTTGCGGCCGTCCTGCAGCACCGCATCAAACGCCGCCGGCGCGGCGAAACGCGGCCCCAGCTCCTCCACCAGCACCGGGATTATTTTGGTGCCGACGTCGATACCGACCTCGTCCAGCAGCGTAATCGGCCCCACCGGAAAACCGAAATCCACCAGCGCCCGATCCAGCGCTTCAATCGGTTCGCCGGCCAGCAGGCAGCGCGCCGCCTCATTGATATAGGGCGCCAGGATGCGGTTGACATAAAAACCGGCGCGGTCGGCCACCACGATGGCCGTTTTCCCCTGCTTATGCGCCAGCGCCACCGTGGTGGCGATAGTCTCAGCGCTGGTTGCGGCATGCGGGATCACCTCCACCAGCGGCATTTTATCCACCGGGCTGAAGTAGTGCAGGCCTATCACCTGCTGCGGCCGCTGCGCCTTGGCGGCAATCTGGCTAATCGGCAGCGAAGAGGTATTGGAGGCGAAAACGGTATGCGGCGCGGCGTGCTGCTCCACCTCCGCCACCATCTGCTGCTTCAGCGCCAGATCTTCGAACACCGCCTCCACCACGATATCCACCTGCTCGAAGCCGCAGTAATCGGTGGTGCCGGAAATCAGCATCATCTGCTTTTGCCGCTCCGCCGGACGCATGCGCTTGCGGCGCACCCGCTTGCCCAGCACTTCCCAGCTGTATTTCAGCGCATGGTTAATGCCCTGAGTATTGATATCCTTGATGCGCACCGGCAAACCGCCGCGCGTCGCCGTTACGCAGGCGATGCCCCCGCCCATCAGACCGCCCCCCAGAATGCCGACCCGCGCAATAGCGTGCGGCTGCGCATCCGCGCCGCGCTCCTTTTTCAGCGCGGTGGAGGCAAAAAACAGGCTGCGCAGCGCCGCTGACTGCGGCGTCATCGCCAGCTCGCCGAAGGCGCGCGCCTCGGCCTCATAGCCGCTGGCGCTGCCCTGATCCAGACCGGTGCGCACCACCTGGATAATCCGCTCCGCCGCCGGATAATTGCCGAGCGTCTTCTCCAGAGTCTTCTTGCGTACGATGGCGAACAGCGCGCTGCGTCCGAGCGGGCCATTGAGTAAACGTTCCTGCCACGGCAGTTCGCGCCGCGCCGACCAGCCCTGCCTGGCGCGCGCTACCGCCGTCTCCAGCAAAATGGCGTGCGGCACCGCATCGTCCACCAGCCCCATGCGCAGCGCCTGGCGGGCGCGGATCTGTTTGCCGGTCAGCATCATATCCAACGCCTTGCCGGCGCCAACCAGCCGCGGCAGCCGCTGCGTGCCGCCGGAGCCGGGCAGCAGGCCCAGCTGCACTTCCGGCAGGCCGAGCGCGGTTTTGTCGTCCAGCGTGCAGATGCGGCTATGGCAGGCCAGCGCCAGCTCAAGCCCGCCGCCGAGGCAGGCGCCGTGGATGGCCGCCACCACCGGCACCGGAAAAGCGGCCAGCTGCGCCAGCGTGCTCTGCCCTTTCTTCGCCAGCGCCTGCGCCTCTTGCGCGCTGTTGCAGGCGGCGATCATGGTGATGTCAGCGCCGGCGATAAAGGAATCGGGCTTGCCGGAGATAATCACCAGCCCCTCCAGCGCGCTATGCTGCTGCGCCTGGATCAGTACATCATTTATTTGTTCGACAAATTCGGCCTTCAGCGTGTTGACCTTTTCCCCGGCACGTCAATGGTAATCACGCCGATATTGTCCGGGCGCAGGGTCAGGCGAAACGCCGTCTGCGGCGCCCGCTGTTCATGCAGTGCGTTGATCGCTGCGCTCATTATTCCACCTCCACAACCATTGCCGCGCCAGGCCGCCGGCGGCGCAGGCGGTCGCCAGCCCCAGACCGCCGCCTCGGCGTTTCAGTTCATGCAGCGTTTGGGTAATCATCCGCGCGCCGGTGGCGGCAAACGGGTGCCCGTAAGCGATAGAACCACCCAGCACGTTGAATTTTTCCATATCGACCTCGCCGATCGCCGCGTCGCGCCCCAGCTTTTCGCGGGCGAACGCCGCGCTGGCGAACATTTTCAGGTTGGCCAGCGTCTGCGCGGCAAAGGCCTCATGCATATCGATCAGCGTAAGGTCGGCCAGCGTAATGCCCGCGCGGTCCAGCGCCAGCGGCGTGGCGTACGACGGCCCCAGCAGCATATCCTGCCAGACGTCGATGGCGGCGAAGGCAAAGCTGCGCAGATAGCCGAGCGGCTGCAGCCCCAGCTCCCGCGCGCGGGATTCACTCATCATCAGCACCGCCGCCGCCCCGTCGGTTAACGGCGTGCTGTTGGCGGCGGTTACGCTGCCGTGTTTACGATCAAACGCCGGTTTTAATTTGGCGTAGGAGGCCAGGCTGGAATCTTTGCGGATATTGTTGTCTTCGGCCAGCTCCGCCTTATACGGCGGCACGTACGCCGTCATCACCTCGTCATGCAGCCAGCCCTGCGCCCAGGCGTTGGCCGCCAGCTGATGAGAACGGTGCGCCAGCGCATCCTGCTCTTCACGGCCGATGCCGTGCGTCTTCGCCATCTGCTCGGCGGTGTCGCCCATCCGCAGGCCGGTGGAATATTCCGCCACCGCCGGCGGCACCGGCAGCAGGTCGCGGAATTTCAACCGGCTGAACAGCTTCAGACGCTGCGACAGCGTGCGCGCCTTGTTAACGTCCACCAGCGTGCGCGCCAGCGCCTTGCTGACGCCGATCGGCAGTACGGAAGAGGAGTCGGCGCCGCCGGCAATGCCGATGCTGACGCTGCCGGCGATAATGCTTTCCGCCACGTTGGCGATCGCCTGAAAACTGGTGGCGCAGGCTCGGGAGACGCTGTAAGCGTCGGTGTGCACGCTCATGCCGGTGCCGAGCACGATCTCGCGCGCGATATTCGGCGCTTCCGGCATCTGCACGACCTGGCCAAACACCAGCTGCTCGATCAGCGCCGCATCGATGCCGCTGCGCGCCACCAGCTCGCTGACCGCCATTTTACCGAGATCCACCGCCGGCACGCCGTGGTAGGCGGTCGCCTGCTTGGCGAACGGGGTGCGTAATCCATTAACAATTGCAATTCTGTCCCCCTGACGGGTGACCAGCGGCAGTGCCTTACTCATAAATGCTCCTGAAGAAAGTAACGTCAGCGCAATCCGCAAACAGGTCTGACCTGATGAGGTCATTGTTAACCAGATGTTTACATTTGGCAAACCGTCAGAGATGAAATCTGCGAGCAGGAGCAACTTTAAAACGGGGGATTGGCCCGCAAGGGGCTAAAGAGAGGCTGCGCGGCGGACGCCGCGCAGAATACCGTGCGGGATTAACGCAGGCCCAGCTGGAAAATCAGCGTTTCCGCCTGGCAGGCAAAGGTGAAATCAGCGTTCAGCCGCACGCCGCCGTCCACCGGCTGCAGGCTGCTGTCGATCGCGCAAGGATCGGACTCTACCGAACGCGCTTTTTCCGTCAGCGCCGCCAGCGTCTGCTGCGCTTCCTGCTCGCTGCTAAAAATCTGGCTGTAGGACGCGGTGCAGTCGGTATTGTCCATCACGGTGCCGACATCCACGCAGCAGCACGCCGCTGTTTCCTGCGCGCTGCATTTATTAATTGCATCTGACATAGTCAATTCTCCTCACGACGCCAGGAATGTGACCCGGCGCAAAGACCCAAGATTCTGTAAGCCATTTTACTCCCCGTCGGATCAGATCACTAGCACTTACTCTCTGTGGGTGTTTTAAGTGATGGAAATCACAAATAAAAATCGGTAGTTGATAAAAAAGGATAGGAATTTTGTTATTTACCGCTGGCGTTTTGTTAAGCAGATCTCTTTTTTGATATCAACTTGGAAATATTTCAAAAACAAAGTTGCAACATCTTAACAGGTCAGACCTATAATTCAGCCACTGGTCTGATTTGTCTGATGGATAACGGACCCTACAATCCCGCGCTCCTTGTTACCGCGTGTAACATAGTTTAAATAATAAACACATAATGAGGTTTTGGTCATGAGCCAGAAAAACCTATTCAAGAAAACAGCTCTTGCAGCTGCAGTGGCGATTATTTCTTCGAACGTGTATGCCGCAGGATTCCAGTTGAATGAATACTCTTCTTCTGGTTTAGGCCGTTCTTTTTCTGGTGAAGGCGCCGTCGCCGACAATGCCACCTCAGCCAGCCGCAACCCGGCGACCATGATGATGTTTGATCGCCCAACCTTCTCCGCCGGCGCCATCTTTGTTGACCCGGACGTGGATATTTCCGGCACCTCGCGCTCCGGCAACAGCCTGAATGCGAAAAACATCGCGCCGGCGCAGTGGATCCCGAACCTGCACTATATTCACCCGCTGAACGACCAGTGGGCCGTCGGCGGCTCGGTCACCAGCAACTACGGCCTGGCGACCGAATTTAACGACGGCTATACCGCAGGCCCGTACGGCGGTAAAACCGATCTGACCACCGTTAACCTCAATCTGAGCGCCGCATACCGCCTGAACCAACACTTCAGCTTCGGCCTCGGTTTTGATGCGCTGTACGCGAAAGCCAAGCTCGAACGCTACGCCGGCGAAAGCGGCGCCGCGGTCGGCATGCCTGCCGACACCCAGATTTCGCACCTGAAGGGTGACGAGTGGGGCTACGGCTGGAACGCCGGCATCCTGTATGAAGTGGATGAAAACAACCGCTACGGCCTGACCTACCGTTCTGAAATCAAAGTCGACTTCGACGGCGATTACAAGAGCAGCATCCCGTCGGCCTATAACCCGATGCAGGGCATGACCGGTCTGCCATGGGGCACCGACGGCAACACCATTCCTGGCTCTCTGTCGCTGCATCTGCCTGAGATGTGGGAAATTTCCGGTTATAACAAGGTGGCGCCAAAGTGGGCCATTCACTACAGCCTGGCGTACACCAGCTGGAGCCAGTTCCAGGAGCTGAGAGCCACCGGCAGCAACGGCCAGACGCTGTTCGAGAAGCATGAAGGCTTCAAGGACGCCTACCGCATTGCGCTGGGCACCACCTACTACTACGACGATAACTGGACCTTCCGTACCGGTATCGCCTTCGATGACAGCCCGGTACCGGCGCAGAACCGCTCCATTTCCATCCCGGATCAGGACCGCTTCTGGCTGAGCGCCGGCACCACCTACGCGTTTAACCAGAACGCCTCGGTGGACGTGGGCGTCTCCTACATGCACGGCCAGCACGTGACCGTCAAAGAAGGCCCATACACCTTCGAGTCTGAAGGTAAAGCCTGGCTGTACGGCGCTAACTTCAACTACACCTTCTAAGTTACGCCCGACCGCATCCGCGATAAAAAAACCCGCCGTTTGGCGGGTTTTTCTTTATATCGCTTAACGCTGCGGTTATTCCGCTGAATCGATATCGTCCAGATCGCCCTGAATCGCCTTGGCGTTCGGGTTCTCTTCCGGCTTCAGCACGCCGCCGTTGGCGATAAAGTCGTGGCGCTGGAAGTACGCCTCACGCACCATCAGGTACGGATCGGAAGAGTTGCGCAGCAGCCCGTCGGAATCCAGCAGCTGGGCGCGGGTCTCAATGCCTTCCACCACCCACTTGCCGGCCGACATCCAGAAGGTCAGGTAGCTCAGCACCGGATAGACCGTATCGGCCCAGTCGCCACCCTCGTCACGCAGGGTGAAACTGCCGTAGCCCGGCAGCATCACATACGGGCCGTAGCCGACGCCGTAGTGGCCCATCGTGCTGCCGAAACGGTTAGGCTCTTCACGCGCCAGTTTCGGGTTGGCCATGCCGGCCACGTCGATCAGGCCGCCCATACCGAGGATGGTGTTCAGGAAGAAGCGGTTGAAGTGGATCATCCCGCGGTACGGGTCGCCCTTCAGGAAGGCGTTGACCATGCTGGCCGGCTCTTCCAGGTTGGAGGTGAAGTTGCTCAGGCCGTTACGCGCCGGCTGCGGCACGTAGTCACGCCAGGCTACCGCCACCGGCCGCAGCACATAGGGATCCAGCACGTTGTAGTTAAAATCGAACATCGTCCGGTTGAATCCTTCCAAAGGATCGGATCGCCCTTGGGGTTCATTCTCAGGGGTGCTGGCGCACCCGACGAGCAACACCGTTGCGAAAGCCAGCCCAGTCAGGCGAAAGTTCATATTTTTCTCCATAAAAAACAATACGTTCAGTCTTTTATTAAGGGACCTGTTTATCTATCTGAACGCTAACCTGCCCGTTACCGCTGAACGTCTGCAGCGCACTCTCACCGAACCAGTCGCCGGCCTGCGGCGTTGCCAGACCGTCATGAGAAACCCGTACGCGCACCTTCACCTGATGCAGCGACGACAGCAAACGCTCCGGCATCATGGCGTTGCCGTCATCCAGCGAGAACGCCAGCGGGAAACGGCTCAGAGGTAATTGTTTTACAGCAACCGGCACCGGCTTTTGCCATCGGTCACCGAAATTATCAGCGTCCCTTGTTGGGGTAATGCGTTGGCTGCCTCTGGAGACAACGTGACATTGACACCAAGTTTAACAGTTTCCTCGCCGGCCTGTACTTTTGCTTGTTCAATACTGCGCTTTAGCACTTCCGTACGGCGATCGTCCGCCGGTAATAATTTTAGCATCACCTGCCAGGCGCCGATGGCCTGGCGATAGTCGCCCTGTTCAAAGGCGTTAAACGCCAACAGGCTGAGAATACGCAGATTACTGTGATCTTCGGCGATCATTTTGCGCAGCATCTGCGACGCCTGCCGGTTATCCTCCGGATCGTTGGAACGCGTCAACACCTCGGCGTACCCCAGCCGGACTTCCAGATTATTCGGATCCAACTGATAGGCATGGGCGAACGCCTGCGTGGCGGTGGTGGCGTTATTCAGCGCCATGCCGACCCGCCCCAGCATCATCCAGTCGTTAATATTGCGGCCGTCCTGCTGCAGCGCGGTGCGCAGCCCCAGCCCCAGGCGGGCAATCTCTTCCATGCTGAGCGGCTGCGCCTGCTCATTGGCGACCCGGGCGCGCAGTTCCGGCATCTGGTCCTGCACCTGTCGCCAGGCCGCCACCTGCGCCAGGCCGCCGGTTTTCAGATAGAAACCGACCGCCACCACCACCAGCAGCAGCACGCCCGGCAGCAGCGCCCAGCGGTTGATCGGCTTGCTCTGCGCCGTCGCCTGGCCGGGAATATCATCCAGCAGATTTTGCTGCAGTTCTTTCACCAGTTCAGGGCGTTCGCCAACCACGCCCTGCTGTTCATCCTGCTCCAGCTCGCCCAGGCGCTCCTGATACAGCACCTTGTTCAGCGTGTCGCGGCTGGTGGCGTTGTCCGCCCGGTTGTGCCGCAGGGCCGGCACCAGCAACAGCGCGGCGGCGGCCAGCAGCAACACGATAATCATCAGCCAAAAAGCCATTAGCGTTTCTTCCTGTCAGTCTCTTCCAGCAGCGCCGCCAGACGCTGCTTCTCCTGCGCGGAGAATTCGTCGTTATTCACCGGGGCACGGCGACGGCTGCGCATAATCACCACCCGCGCCGCCAATCAGCACAAACAGCAGCGGGCCGACCCACAGGATCAGCGTCGCCGGCGTCACCGGCGGCTCATAGGTGACAAAGTTGCCGTAGCGAGCCACCATATAATCGATGATCTGCTGTTTGTTCTGCCCCTGCATCATCAGCTCATAGACTTTGGCGCGCATATCGGCGGCGATAATAGCGTTGGAATCGGCAATGCTGTTGTTCTGGCATTTCGGGCAGCGCAGCTGTTCGGTCAGCTCGCGGTACTGCTGCTCCTGCTCCACCGAATCAAAACGGTAGGTGTCGATGGCCGCAGCGGCGCTGAAGCTCAGCAGCGCGGCCAATATCACGGCGGCGAACTTCATCCCTGCCCCCCGTATTTGCGGTACAGCGGCAACACTTCCTGCTGCCAGACCCGCTCATTCATATCGCCGGCGTGGCGGTAGCGGATAATGCCCTGCCCGTCGATCAGGAAGGTTTCCGGCGCGCCGTACACGCCGAGATCCAGCCCCAGCATGCCGTCGCCGTCGAACAGGCTGAGCGCGTACGGGTTGCCCAGGCTGTTAAGCCAGTTGACCGCCTTGGCCCGGTCGTCCTTGTAGTTCAGCCCCACCACCCGCACGCCGCGGCTCGCCAGCTGGTTCAGATACTGATGTTCGGCGCGGCAGGTCGGGCACCAGGTGGCCCAGACGTTCAGCAGCAGCGGCTTGCCGTCGCGCAGCACCGCCTGATCGTAGGTTTTGCCCGCCTGATCGAGCGATTCCAGCTTAAAGGTCGGCACCGGTTTGCCGATCAGCGCCGACTCCAGCATGGTCGGATCCTCGCCGCCGGCGTTGCGCGTCAGCTGCACCATAAAGGCGGCCACCAGCAATAAGAACAGGATTAAGGGAATAAATAACAGCTTACGGTTCATGCCTGCGCCTCCTGCTTGCCCTGACGCGCCAGTTTTTTCTTCATCCGATAGCGCGGATCGAGGATGCACAGCAGCCCGCCCAGCGCCATAAATACGCCGCCGAACCAGATCCAGCGGACGAACGGTTTGTAATACAGCCGCACCGCCCAGGAGCCGTCATCCAGCTCTTCGCCCAGCGCCGCGTACAGATCGCGCGTCAGGCCGCCGTCGATCGCCGCCTCCGTCATCATGCTGCGCGCCACGCTGTAGTAGCGTTTTTCCGCATGCAGCGTCGCTTCCGCCTTGCCGTTGCGCGTCACGTCGATAATGCCGACGCCGCCGGTGTAGTTCGGCCCGCGAATATCGTGCACGTCGCGGAACACAAAGTGATAGTCGTGAATATCCACGCTGTCGCCGGCCTTCATCCGCACGTCGCGCTCCACGCTGTAGTTCTGGCTGAAGGCGATGCCGATCACCGTCACCGCCACGCCCAGGTGCCCCAGCACCATGCCCCAGTGGCTGCGCGACAGGTGCCTCAGGCCGCGCCAGAAGCCGTGGCGGTGCGTGGCGCGTTCATGCAGCTCCATCAGCGTCAGCACAATCACCCATACCGCCATCAGCAGCCCGACCACCGTCATGCCGGCAATGCTGTCCTGCAGCAGCCACGGCAGCAGTATCGACAGCAGCAGGGTCACCACCAACGCCACCCCGAGACGGCGCCACAGCTTGCTCGGTTCGTCGCGGCGCCAGCGCACCAGCGGGCCGATGCCCAGCAGCAGCGCCATCGGCGCCATCAGCCAGGTGAACATAGTGTTGAAGAACGGCTCGCCGATCGAAATGCTGCCCAGGCCGAGCTGTTTATGCACCAGCGGCAGCAAGGTGCCCAGCAGCACCACCAGCATGGCGGCCATCAGCAATACGTTGTTGCCCAGCAGGAAGGTCTCGCGGGAAAAGGTTTCATGCTGCACCCGGCTGCGCACCTGGCCGCCCTTAAAGGCGTACAGCAGCAGCGAACCGCCGATCACAATCACCAGATAGGCGAGGATAAACATGCCGCGCGCCGGATCGGAGGCAAAGGAGTGCACCGACACCAGCACGCCGGAGCGCACCAGGAAAGTGCCGAGCAGGCACAGCGAGAAGGCGGTGATCGCCAACAGCACCGTCCAGGCCTTGAAGGTGCCGCGTTTTTCCGTCACCGCCAGCGAGTGCATCAGCGCGGTGCCCGCCAGCCACGGCATAAAGGAGGCGTTCTCCACCGGGTCCCAGAACCACCAGCCGCCCCAGCCCAGCTCGTAGTAAGCCCAGGCGGAACCGAGCACGATGCCGAGGGTCAGGAATACCCAGGCGGCGGTAGTCCACGGCCGCGACCAGCGCGCCCAGGCGGTGTCGAGCCGGCCGGCCATCAGCGAGGCGATGGCGAACGCAAACGCCACCGAAAAGCCGACGTAGCCCATATACAGCAGCGGCGGGTGGAAAATCAGCCCGACGTCCTGCAGCAGCGGGTTCAGATCGCGACCGTCGATCGGGAAATTCGGCAAGGTGCGGGTGAACGGGTTGGAGGTCATGATGATAAACAGCAGGAAACCCGCGGTGATCATCCCCATCACCGACAGCACGCGCGCCACCGCATCCTGCGGCATGGAGCGGCTGAACAGCGCCACCGCCAGCGACCAGCAGCTCAGCAGCAGCACCCAGAGCAGCAGCGAACCTTCATGCGCCCCCCAGGTAGCGGCGATGCGGTAATAGACCGGCAGCTGGGTGTTGGAGTTGGCGGCGACATAGGCCACGGTGAAATCATTAACGATAAAGGCGTGCACCAGGCAGATAAACGCCAGCGCAATGGCGGCGAACATGCCATAGGTCAGCGGACGCGCCACCGCCATCATGCGGCTGTCCTGACGCGCGGCTCCCCACTGCGGGTAGATGCTCAGCAGCAGCGATACCGCCAGCGCCAGGCACAACAGAAAACTTCCCAGCTCCGGCATCATGACTGGCTGTCCTCCTGCGGCGCGCGGTAGGCCGACGCCGGCCCTTTATGGTTCTCTTTCATCGCATCGGCCACTTCCGGCGGGGTATATTTCTCATCGTGCTTGGCCAGCACCTCTTTGGCGTTCACCACGTTGCCTTCTCCCAGCACGCCCTGCGCCACCACGCCCTGCCCTTCGCGGAACAGGTCCGGCAGGATGCCTTCATAGGTGACGGCGATCGCACCGCGCGCGTCATATACCTTGAAGCTGACCTTCAGCGTCTCAGGATCGCGCTTGACCGACCCCGGCATCACCATGCCGCCGATGCGCAGGCGCTGCCCGACCTCCGGCTTCTCATGATTTTCCCCTTTGCCCTGCAGGATTTCGCCCGGGTATAAAACAGATCGATGTTGGAGCGCAGCGCATACAGCACCAGTGAGGCTGTTAGCGCGATGCCGACCAGCACCACCAGGGCCAGATAGAGGCGACTTTTACGACGTGGATTCACAATGATTTCTCCCGCGCAGCGGCGGACTGCGGCGCAGCCGATGTTTTAGCATGTTGTGATTGGCGGATACGGCGTTCGCGCGCCTGACGACGGCGCACATCGGCCAGCAGCTGCCGGCGTTGCCACAGGGTGTGGCACACCAGCCCCAGCAACGGAATCAGCGTGGCGGCCACCGCCAGCCACACATAAAAGGCGTAACCGCCCATGGCGAAAAACGCCGTCCAGGAGGGAAATGCGGCATTCATGACTGACGCTCCTTGTTAATCAGGGCGGCTACCCACGGGCGGTGGCGCTCCTGCGCCAGGATCAGGTTGCGCAGGCGCATCAGCGTCAGGGTAATAAAGAACAGCAGATAGCCGAGGATCGCCCAGCGCAGCGGCGTACGCATGCTTGGCGCGATGCTTTGCTGCATATTGGTGGAGCCCTGATGCAGCGTGTTCCACCATTCGACCGAGAAGTGGATGATCGGAATATTGACCACGCCGACCAGCACCAGAATACCGGCGGCGCGGCCGGCCAGGCGGCGGTCTTCAAAGGCGTTGTACAGCGCGATGATGCCCATATACAGGAACAGCAGCACCAGTTCGGAGGTCAGACGCGCGTCCCAGACCCACCAGGCGCCCCACATCGGCTTGCCCCAGGCGGAACCGGTCACCAGCGCAATAAAGGTGAATACCGCGCCCACCGGCGCCATCGCCGCGACCACGGTATCGGACATTTTCATCTGCCACACCAGGCCGATAAAGGCGGCCACCGCCATGGAGGCGTAAATGCCCATCGACCACATCGCCGCCGGCACGTGGATATACATAATGCGGAAGCTATCGCCCTGCTGATAATCCTTGGGCGCGAAGCCAAAGCCCCATATCCAGCCAAGCAGCAGGCAGACGACGCCCGCCGCGCCGAGCCAGGGTACTAAGCGCCCACAAACCTGGTAGAGCCGCTCGGGCCTGGCGAATTGATGTAACCATTTCCACATTGTTGTCATTGCTCACGGTAAATGAAAACGTCCGCCGCCCTGCGCTGCAAGGCGGCCAATGATGTATACGCCAGGGCCGCTCTTGTCGGCGTTGCCCGGCTCTTATCTGTTAGCTAGTGCACGCTTACCCGCAGCGCCGCAGCGGTGGCGAACGGCGCCAGCGTCACGCTGCCCGCCAGCAGCGCACCGAGTATCGCCAGATAGCCGTCGATCGGCATTCCCATCGCGGCGGCGTCAATCGCGCCGGTGGCGAAGATCAGCACCGGAATATACAGAGGCAGCACCAGCAGGCTCAGCAGTACCCCGCCTTTGCGCAGCCCGACGGTCAGCCCGACGCCGATGGCGCCGATCAGGCTCAGCGTCGGCGTGCCGAGCAGCAGGGTGGCGGCCACCGCCAGCCAGGTCTGCACGTCCAGCGACAGCAGCAGCGCCACCAGCGGCGACAGCAACAGCAACGGCAGCCCCGTCACCACCCAGTGAGCACATACTTTGCCTAACACCGCCAGCGGCAGCGGGGTCGGCAGCAGCAACAGCTGTTCCAGCGAGCCGTCAAGAAAATCATCGCGGAACAATCTTTCCAGCGACAGCAGCGACGCCAGCAGCGCCGCCACCCAGATGATGCCCGGCGCGATACGCGCCAGCAGCTGCGGCTCCGGGCCGACGCCCAGCGGGAACAGCGTGATAACAATCAGAAAGAACCACAGCGGGTTCACGATTTCTGCGCCTTTGCGAAAGGCGATTTTCAGTTCACGACGCAGCAGGGTCAAAAACATCAGGCCGTCTCCCTCCCCGCGTCCAGCAGACGAATTTTCGTCACCGGCCGCTGGCTCCCGGCCAACTCCTGATGGGTGGTCAACACTACCATGCCGCCCTGCTGCGCATGTTGTTCAAAATGGCGAATCAATTCAGCAACGCCCTGTTTATCGATGGCGGTCAGCGGCTCGTCCAGTATCCACAGCGGGCTGTCGCTCAGATACAGGCGCGCCAGCGCCACGCGCCGTTGCTGCCCGGCGGACAGCTGCGCCACCGGCAGGTCCTCATACCCCACCAGCCCCACCTGCTCCAGCGCCTGCCAGATCGCCTGGCCGTCGCCGCCGCGGGCGGCGCGCTGATAAAAGCGCAGGTTTTCAAACGGCGTCAGCATCGCATTGATGCCCGGCTGATGGCCGAGGAACAGCAGTTCCGCATGATAGCGTTCGCGGCTGCGGCGAGTATTTTCGCCCCGCCAGCGCACTTCGCCGTCGTCCGGACGCGCCAGACCGGCCAGAATGCGCAGCAGGCTGGTTTTACCCGCGCCGTTCGGTCCTTCCACCTGCACCAGGTCGCCCGGATTCACCGAAAAGCTCAGCCCGCTAAACAGGGTGCGCTCATCGCGGACACAACTCAGGTTTTTGGCTTCCAGCATGGGCAGGGCTCGGCTATTTTTCTTTGGGTGTGCGCATGATAGCACAAGCGATCGGCGGCTCGTAGCCTGCGGCCGGCGCAGAAACTACTCCGATAGGGGTAATATTGCGCATCAGATCAATAATGCGTAGAAAAATGCGCCAACGTTAAACCCTTGTTACTTTTTTCTGCAATTTGACCAACTTATTTCTCCCGCCTGGCGGCAGGATGACGCCCCCAACTTCCGGAGCACCACCGGCGTATTAACCCCGCGTCATCCAGTCTTCCGGCCCCTCCCCGCCGCCGCCGGAAGCCGTCACTGGCGAATGATTAGCCAAACGCACCGCTAACTGCTTATTCTGGGAAGAAAAACGGGTATAATGCCTGTCAGCGTCACTATGCCTCCGTAGTTAAACGGATATAACAAGCCCCTCCTAAGGGCTAGTTACTGGTTCGATTCCAGTCGGGGGTACCATTCACGCTTTTCAGCACGCCGGCCCCGTTCTTTCCTATTGAGCGATAAACAGAAATAATTGCACTACGGCCATGCTATGGACGGGAGACAATCGCCCCGATGGCGTAACACATTTATCGTAATGACCACATCTCTCCCTGGCGACAAAAAACACAGGTAAGTAAAAAAACCAAGTGGTTAATTAAATAGTTATGGCTGGTTATTATATGTTGTTCTCGCCCTGATTATTCCTGCCAATCTCACAACGGCCGCCATCCGACAGTGCTGCAAGTCGTCATCATCGATGCCCTTCCCGCCAAGATCGCGTTAATGGTTTATCAACCGCAGCAATAAGCATTTAAGTCACGTTCCGAAATAACCCGCACATCCGCCCTTCCCGACACGCCAGCGCCCCGGTGAACCAACGGGATGTAATACAATGAAAAATAAACATTAAATAAAAAAATCATTTCGCGAATCATGTTCATCACTGCCAGCACCACTATAATTAATAAAAAAATCAAGAATAAACACTGACAACAATTTTATCCCAACAAAGATTAAACCGTTTTCACCGCTCGCGCCTAAATTTGACTTATTATTTTTACATTAAATAAAATCATGATTTTCTGGCCGACAATCTTGATAAACCACTCTCCTCTCAAGAAAACAAACCTTTTGTTTAAGATTTGTTGATTTATTGCATCGATGAACTAGAAAAACCCTAGAAAATTCGACTGACAACACGTTTTCTTACGCAGAATAAACTGTAGACATTATGAATATTTATTAAATTAATTTATAATGCCCTGACACACAGCACGTGCAGTTCAAAAAATAAACAGACCTTCGATCGTATAATTCTTTGTTATGGAATCATTTAACGATGACTTTTCACATAAACCCCTCATCAATGAGGACGACATTTCACACCGTGTCCCCTCTTTTATCTCCTGAGTCATGTTACCCTGCTGCGCATTGTAATCTTGCCATTGATCAGGAACCGCTATGCCTAGCCACTACCCGGCCTACTACCACTTTGATGATGAAAACGACTGCTGGCATATCGGCTTTCGTGATTTCCCGGGATTTCAGACCGCCAGCTATAAACGCGAAGACATCGAACTGGAAGCACAAGACGCACTGCTGACCGCCATCGCTATTGAGCTTGATGAAGGCCGCGTGGTGCCACCGCCCTCGTCATGCGACGCAGCAGAGCTGCGTGTGCCGTTGCCGCTGTTGGCGCAGCTAAAAATTGCGCTGCATAACGCACTACTGGCACAACAGATGCCGAAAGCATTACTGGCGCGCAAACTGGGTTTTAACGCCGGTCAGATGAATCGCCTGTTGGATATCGCCTATGCTTCCAAAGCCGAAGCTCTGGAACAGGCACTCTTTTTGCTGGGCTACGAAATCCGAGCCTCGGTTCATCTCTGCGATAAACAGTAAAAATTGTGCGTCGCCGGACTAAATATTCTCCTGCGACTGCCGATGATGGGGGTTACCTCTTTCACCGGCGCAGATAAAGGTTAAACATGAAGTGGATATATCGCCATATCTGGCTAACGGTACTGGTCATTTGCCTGCTGTTCTGGTCTGCCGTAGCAGCCATCGTTATTCTACTTTGGTAGGGTTGTGGCCTCCTCCGTAAGGTGGCCTCTCACCCATTCACTCTTGGCTGTCTCTCTTTTGAGAAAAATCAGTGAATAAACAACGAGCACTGATTAAAAAAACGGCAAAAAACGTGATCAAAAACACAGTATTGAAATAACATAAAGATTGGGAGTACATTGAGCGCCGATCCTGTCGCATTTCCCACGTTGTCACAAACGGAAAAATGCGGCGACCGGGAAGTTCAGGCTGCCAACGGACTGTTTTTATAACAAAAAAACGGCCGGGCGTAGCGAACGTCCTATAAAATACTCAGCACAACAATCGGGATCGTTGACTTGCGAGCACTCCATGAGGGGAGTTATTCAGTGAAATACTTTTTGATGGGAATTTCATTCATGCTGGTTGCATGGGTTGGTACCTTCATGTTTATGGTTTCCTGACGGACCACCAAACCCGAGAACGACAAGGGGCGCACCGGCGCCCCTTGGTTGTTTTTGCAGTCCGGTAAGCTATTTCACCGCCGGTGAGACAAGCCCATCGGCGCGGAACATCGCCTTGATGCCGCGAACCGCCTGGCGAATACGATCCTGATTTTCAATCAGTGCAAAACGCACGTGATCGTCGCCATACTCGCCAAAGCCGACGCCCGGCGATACGCAGACCTTCGCCTCCGCCAGCAGGCGTTTGGCGAACTCCAGCGATCCCAAATGGGCATACGGCTGCGGAATTTTCGCCCAGACGTACATTGAGGCCTTCGGGTTATCTACCATCCAGCCGGCTTCGTGCAGGCCTTTCACCAACACGTTGCGCCGCTGGCGATACTGTTCGGCAATGTCCAGCACGCACTGCTGATCGCCCTCCAGCGCGGCGATGGCCGCCACCTGCAGCGGCGTAAAGGTGCCGTAATCGTGGTAACTCTTGATGCGCGTCAGCGCGCTGACCAGTTCCGGATTGCCCACCATAAAACCGATGCGCCAGCCGGCCATGTTATAGCTTTTCGACAGGGTGAAAAACTCAACCGCAATGTCTTTCGCCCCCGGTACCTGCATGATCGATGGCGCCTGCCAGCCGTCATAGACAATATCGGCATAGGCCAAATCATGCACCACCAGCACGTTGTACTGCTTCGCCAGCGCCACCACCCGCTCAAAGAAATCCAGCTCCACGCACTGCGCGGTCGGGTTGGAGGGGAAACCGAGGATCATCATTTTCGGCCGCGGGATGGTTTCACGGATGGCGCGCTCCAGCTCACCAAAGAAATCACCGCCTTCCACCAACGGCACCGAACGCACCTGCGCGCCGGCGATCACCGCGCCGTAAATATGAATCGGGTAGCTCGGGTTCGGCACCAGCACGGTATCACCATGGTCGAGCGTCGCCAGCATCAGATGCGCCAGCCCCTCTTTGGAGCCGATGGTGACGATGGCTTCACTTTCCGGATCGATATCCACCTGGTAGCGCTGCTGATACCAGCGCGAAATCGCCCGGCGCAGGCGCGGAATACCGCGAGAGGTCGAGTAACCGTGCGTATCCTCACGCTGCGCCACGGTGCAGAGTTTTTCCACAATGTGCGGCGGCGTCGGGCCGTCGGGGTTGCCCATGCTGAAGTCGATGATATCTTCGCCGCGACGGCGGGCGGCCATCTTCAGTTCGGCGGTGATGTTAAACACGTACGGGGGAAGACGTTCAATGCGCGTAAAGCGGCGCGGACTGTGATTATCAGCCATAGATTCCTCGAAGAGACGTAAGCGCCCGGACCGTCCGAGCGACGCTGGCCAGTTTTTGGCCTGTTATTGAACATATCGCAGCATATTCAGGCTGTCCATCCCCTGAATGATAACTTTTTCATCATCGTCCTCGGGACAGTAATCTCCGAAAATCAAAAAAAGAGGAAGTTTCGAATGAAAGATATCACTTTATTTTCCTCGTTAAAGTCCAGATAATCATTAACGTAAAAACAACAAATATATTACCTACTCTCTGTAACCGACGACGCCCACCGGCGATAGTAAGGAGAACCTTATGACTGCACTGGTTATCGACGATATCCCCGCCGCCATCAAGAACGTCAAACGGCAGCTGCGCCAGGCGCTGCCCAACTACCGCGAAGTGTTTCTGGCGCTGGAGGACAACATTCGCCAGCAGGTGGAACAGATCCGCCAGGAGCTGGCCGCCGGCCACAATCCGGTGCCGCAAATCGACGCTGAGGATATTCTGCAACAGCGGGTGAGCGAGCAGCAGAAGGCGCTGATCAGACAGCGCGGCGCCTGCGCCATCCGCGGCGTGTTCCCGCGCGCCACCGCCGAAGCCTGGAACCGCGAAATCGGCGACTATCTAAGCCGCAACAACTTTATCGAACGGCTGAAAAACGCCGCCGAGGATAATTACTTCGGTAAACTGCCGCCAGCAAACCGCAGATTTACGGCATCTACTGGTCGAAGCCGCAGGTGGAGGCACGCCAGGATCGGCGCATGCACGCGGTGCAGGTCTTCATGAACAGCCTGTGGGCAAGCGAAAGCGACGGTAAGCAGCACTTCGATCCACAGCGCGTCGCCACCTATGCCGACCGCACCCGCCGCCGCCCGCCGAACTCCTCCTCCCTCGGCCTGTCGCCGCATGTCGACAGCGGCACCATCGAACGCTGGCTGGACGAGAATTTCCGCTATGTCTATCGCCACGTGTTCTCCGGCGAGTGGCAACGCTACGACCCTTTCGCCGCCGACGGCCGCACCGAGGTGCGGGAAATCGCCTCGCCGGCGGTCTGCTCAATGTTCCGCACTTTTCAGGGCTGGACGGCGCTGACGCCGCAGCGTACCCACGCCGGGACGCTGAACCTGGTGCCGATCGCCAACGCCATGGCTTACGTGCTGCTGCGCGCGCTGCAGGACGACGTGGCGGATGACGATCTGTGCGATGCCGCACCGGGACGCGCGCTGTCGATTTCGGAGAAATGGCATCCCCTTTTACTGCAGGGGATTTCCCCTATTCCGGATCTGGAGCCGGGCGACTGCGTATTCTGGCACTGCGACGTGATCCACGCGGTGGAAAATGAGCACCACGGCGAGTTCGACAGCAACGTGATGTATATCGCCGCCGCGCCGGGCTGCGCGAAGAACGATGCCTATCTGCAGCGGCAGCTGCCCAGCTTCCTGAGCGGCCGCACGCCGCCGGACTTCGCCGCGGATGATTTCGAAGTGGACTTCATTGGCCGCAGCGGTGAAGAGCTGCTGACGCCGCTTGGCAGAGAACAGCTCGGCCTGAAATAACCGCCCCGCGCGCGCCGCTCAGCCCGCGGCGCGCGCCAGAACAAAGCGGGCCAAATCCTTCACCGCCGCCTGCTGGGTATTCTGCCGGTAGGCCAGCGTCAGCGTGCTGACCGCCTGCGGATCGTCCAGCGGGTGATAGCTGATATCCTCACGTCGCGCCAGCGCCTGCGTCTCCGGCACCAGTGCGACGCCCATTCCCAGGGCCACCAGCCCGATGGTTACCGCCACGTCGCGCGTGGCTTTCAGCGGATGCGGCGTAAAGCCGGCGCGGCGGCAGGCGGCCAATACCGACCAGGCCAGCCCGACGCCCGGCGGATCGTTCTGGATCAAAAACGGCTCTTGCGCCAGCTGCCGCAGCGACAGCGTACCGGCCTCGCTCAGCGCATGATCCTTCGGCAATACCGCGATCAGCGCCCGCTGCACCACCTGCCGGTAAACCAGCCCGGGCAGCTGCGGCACCGGCGTACGCACCAGCGCCGCATCCAGGTCGCCGCTCTGCAGCAGGGTGAGCTGACGGTTCACATCATGCTCTTCCATCGCCAGCTCAATGCCCGGCCGCGCCTGGCGGTAGTCGCGCATCAGCGCCATCAGGGCGGGATCGTAAATCGCCGATCCGACATACCCCAGCCGGATCGCGCCGTCGGCGCCGCTGCGCAGGCTGGCGGCGGCTTGCAGCAGCCCCTCATAGCGGCCGATGGTATCGCGCGCTTTCTCCAGCAGCACGCGCCCTTCCGGCGTCAGCGCCACGTGGCGGCGATCGCGCTCAAACAACCGCAGCCCCAGGCGTTGTTCCAGCAGTTTGATGTGCTGGCTCAGCGCCGGCTGGGCAATATGCACATTGGCCGCCGCACGCCCGAAGTGCATCTCGTCGGCCAGGGCAATAAACGAGTACAGCTGGCGGATGTCGCTCATAAGCCGTCCTGTGATAACGAATGATGATTAAAAACAGGCTAAACCCTATTAGACAGAAATCAATCCCCGCCCGACACTGGAGAGATAACAACCTATACCGCCTCTTACTCTGACCATTAACGGATCGTGCCGATGACCACACTCAATGAACTGCCGCAGGTTCACGACCTGCGTTCCGCCCTGGCGCTGCTGAGCCAGTTTGAAGATGAACTGATCGCCACCGATGAACCGGTCGACCCGATGGCCGAGCTGTCCGGCGTGTACCGCTACGTCGGCGCGCACGGCACCGTGATGCGGCCGACGCGCGTCGGCCCCGCCATGATGTTCAATCGCATTAAAGGCTACGACGATATGCGGGTGCTGATCGGCCTGCTGGCGTCGCGCAAGCGCGTGGCCCACCTGCTGGGCAGCACGCCGGACCGGCTGGCCCAGCTGCTGAAAGAGTCGGTCAGTCATCCGATTGCGCCAATCGAAATTCCGCGCGAGCAGGCCGCCTGCCAGGAAGTGGTGCATCTGGCCAGCGACCCGGACTTCGACATCCTCAAACTGCTGCCGGCGCCGACCAATACGCCGGACGACGCCGGCCCCTACTTTACGCTGGGCATGTGCTATGCCGCCGACCCGGAAACCGGCGAACACGACGTGACGATCCACCGCCTGTGCGTTCAGGGCAAGGATGAAATCTCGATGTACTTCGTGCCCGGCCGCCACCTTGACACCTTCCGCATGAAGGCCGAAGCGGCGGGCCAGGCACTGCCGATCTCCATCAGCATCGGCGTTGACCCGGCCATTGAGATCGGCGCCTGCTTCGAGCCGCCCACCACGCCGCTGGGCTTCGACGAACTGTCGGTGGCCGGCGCGCTGCGCAACCGGCCGGTGGAGCTGACGCCGTGCCTGACGGTAGCGGCGCGCGCCATCGCCCACGCCGAGGTGGTGATCGAGGGCGAGCTGCTGCCGGGGGTGCGGGTGCGTGAAGATCAGCACACCCACAGCGGCAAGGCGATGCCGGAGTTCCCCGGCTATACCGGGGAGGCCAAGGCGGCGCTGCCGGTGATCAAGGTGAAGGCGATTACCCACCGTAAGCACCCGATCCTGCAAACCTGCATCGGCGCCAGCGATGAACACACCAATCTGGCCGGCATCCCCACCGAGGCCAGCATCCTGCAGATGGTCGAACGGGCGCTGCCCGGCTTTGTGCAGAACGTACACTGTCCTTCCCCCCGGCACCGGCAAATATCTGGCGGTGCTGCAGGTGAAAAAACGCTCGGAGAACGACGAAGGCCGGCAGAGGCAGGCGGCGCTGCTGGCGTTCGCCGCCTTCTCAGAGCTGAAACACGTGATGCTGGTGGACGAGGACGTCGACCTGTTTGATATGAATGACGTGATGTGGGCGATGACCACTCGCTATCAGGGCGACGTCAGCACGGTATTTATTCCCGGCGTGCGCTGCCATCCGCTGGATCCTTCGTCGTCGCCGGCCTTCAGCCCGTCGATTCGCGCGGAAGGCATCGCCTGCAAGGCCATTTTTGACTGCACGGTGCCCTACGCGCTGAAAGCGCAGTTCCAGCGCAGCGCCTTTATGGAAGTGGACGTCACGCGCTTTATTCCGGGCTTTAAACCCTGACGGCCAGGGGCTGACGGGCGCGGGTTCCCTGAGCCGGTGCCCGACGCTGTGGTATACTGGTCGTCACCTTGTTTCACCGCAGTGAGTCGCCGTCGTGCACCCTTTTTTTGAAATGCTGTTAGCGGTATTCGATCGTGCCGCGCTGATGTTAATCTGCCTGTTCTTCCTGACGCGCACCCGGCTGTTCCGCCAGCTGCTGCAAAAGGAAGAACACACGCCGCTGGAGCTGGCGGCGGTCACCGCCATTTTCTCGCTGTTCGCGCTGTTCAGCACCTATTCCGGCATCAACGTTGAAGGCTCGCTGGTCAACGTACGGGTGATCGCCATCATGGCCGGCGGTATCCTGTTCGGGCCGTGGGTCGGCGTGGTCACCGGCATCATCGCCGGCGTGCACCGCTATCTGATCGATATCGACGGCATTACCTCGGTGCCCTGCCTGATCACCAGCATTATCGCCGGCATCAGCGCCGCCTATATCCACCTGAAGGTGAAAAAAGAGCGCCGCTGGCGCATCGGCATTCTCGGCGGCATGCTGTGCGAGAGCCTGACTATGCTGCTGATCGTGCTGTGGGCGTCGCCGACCGAGCTGGGGCTGGAGATCGTGGCGCAAATCGCCCTGCCGATGATCCTCGGTACGGTGTGCATCGGCCTGATCGTGCTGCTGGTGCAGAGCGTGGAGGATGAAAAAGAGGTGATCGCCGCCCGCCAGGCCAAGCTGGCGCTGGATATCGCGCGTAAAACCCTGCCCTATTTCCGCAACTTCAACAGCGAATCGCTGACCACCATCTGCGATATTATCCGCCACGATATTCAGGCCGACGCGGTGGCGATGACCGATAGCCAACGCGTGCTGGCCTACGTCGGCGTCGGCGAGGAGCACTATCCGGTCGGGCGGGAAAGCCTCAGCCGGGTGACGCGCGAAAGCATCCGCCACGGCAAAATCATTATCAAGAACAACCACGAAAGCCCCGCCACGCCGCAGATCCACTCGCAGCTGGTGATCCCGCTGTGGGAAAAGGGCGAAGTCAGCGGCACGCTGAAAATCTACTACTGCCACGCGCACCAGATCACCAATACCCTGAAGGTGATGGCGGTCGGCCTGTCGCAGATTATCTCCACCCAGATGGAGGTGTCCCGCATTGAACAGCTGCGCCAGATGGCGGATAAGGCCGAAATGCGCGCGCTGCAGAGCAAGATCAACCCGCACTTTCTGTTTAACGCGCTGAACGCCATCTCGTCGTTAATCCGCCTGAACCCGGACACCGCGCGCCAGCTGATTATCAATCTGTCGCGCTACCTGCGCTACAACCTGGAGCTGAACGACGAGCCGATCGACATCCGTAAAGAGCTGCACCAGGTACAGGATTATATCGCGATCGAACAGGCGCGCTTCGGCGACAAACTGACGGTAATCTACGATATCGACGACGATATCGCGCTGCGTATTCCCAGCCTGCTGATCCAGCCGCTGGTGGAAAACGCCATCGTGCACGGCATTCAGCCCTGCCGTGGCAAAGGCGTGGTGGTGATTGCGGTCAAGGATCACGGTGAACGCATCCGGATTTCGGTGAAAGACACCGGCCACGGCATCAGCCAGGAAGTGATCGACCGCGTGGCGCGTAACGAAATGCCGGGCAACCATATCGGCCTGCTCAATGTGCATCACCGCGTCTCGCTGCTGTACGGCGCCGGGCTGAAGATTCGCCGTCTGGAGCCAGGCACCGAAATTGCGTTTTATATCACCAAAGACGGCGCCAAACGGCGCCCTGCCGCCGAACTGCCGGCAGAGGAAGCGTGAGGAAAGTATGAAAGCCATCATTGTGGAAGATGAGTTTCTGGCGCAGGAAGAGCTGAGCTACCTGATTAAACAGCACAGCAGCATCACCATCGAAGCCACCTTCGATGACGGGCTGGAGGTGCTGAAATACCTGCAAAACCACCAGGTGGACGCCATCTTCCTTGATATCAATATTCCGTCGCTCGACGGCGTACTGCTGGCGCAGAACATCAGCAAGTTCGCCCAGCGGCCGGCGATTATCTTTATCACCGCCTATAAAGAACACGCGGTGGAAGCCTTTGAGATCGAAGCCTTCGACTATATCCTCAAGCCGTACCACGAGGCGCGCATCGTCACCATGCTGCAAAAGCTGGAGGCACAGCACTCGCGCTCGCAGGCGCAGCCGAACAGCAGCAGCCGGCCGGACGCGGCGGCCACAGCATTAACCTGATCAAAAACGATCGCATCATCGTTACCGACATCAACGATATTTACTATGCGGCGGCCGACGAAAAAGTGACGCGGGTTTACACCCGCCGTGAAGAGTTTGTCATGCCGATGAATATCAGCGAATTTTACGCCCGGCTGCCGGAAGAGCACTTCTTCCGCTGCCACCGCTCTTACTGCGTCAATCTGGCGAAAATCCGCGAAATCGTGCCCTGGTTCAATAACACCTATATCCTGCGGCTGAGCGACCTGGAGTTTGAAGTGCCGGTCAGCCGCAGCAAGGTCAAGGCGTTCCGCCAGCTAATGCGCCTGTAATTAACCGCGGCGATCGTCGTGGCGATGGTGATGCCGCGCCGGCGGCCGGTGATCCGCCCGGTGCGGCGGCGAAAATGCTCGCGGTAGTGGCGCGGCGGCCGATGCTCGCGGTGGTGCTCACGCCACCAGCGCGCTTCGCGCCAGCGGTGGCCGTCCCAGTAGTGGCCACGATGGTCGCGGTCGCCGACGCGCCATGCGCTGTCCGGGGCGACGTTAATAAAAATTCCGGCCTGGCTCGCCAGCGGCAGCGCCAGCAGCGCCGCCAATAAAAGTGCTTGGGTTTTCATATTATGGCTCCTGCATTAACGGATTAAATCCGCCTGCCGTTACCCTAATGCCACGCCCGCGGCAGCTCCATCGGACAAACGCCGGTTTACCTCATCCGCACGAAACCTTCACAATTCCCCCACAATCTTCCGCCGTCGCCGGGCAATAAATCGTTGATAACTTTGATTCAGATCACATCTCCAGGGCGGCATTTGACGACGTTTTTGCACCAAAAACGGCAACTCATGCCCCCTCAGATGCATTTCATTCCCTCACCGGGGCAACTCATGCCCAATCCGCCGCCGGCCGCAGCCCCGGCCATATAATAACCCCATACTACGGAGCCGCTTTGCTCCGCACATTTTCACCACGGATAACGCACACTCAAATAACAGGAGAAACCGGCCATGAGAACAAAACCGGTAAATCGCAGCCTTATCGTTCTGGGCACCATCATCTGCCAGATGGGCCTGGGAACTATCTATACCTGGAGCCTGTTTAACCAGCCGCTGGTGGAGAAATTCCACTGGGGCCTGGCGGATGTCGCCACGACGTTCTCCATCACCAGTTTCTTCCTGGCGTTTTCTACTCTGTTCGCCGGTAAATTGCAGGAGCGCTTCGGCATCCGCAATCTGACGCTGGCCGCCGGCGTACTGGTGGGGCTGGGGCTGATCGCCAGCGCCTATGTCAGCTCGCTGGATATGATTTATCTGCTGGCCGGCGTGGTGGTCGGTTTTGCCGTCGGTATCGCCTATATCTCCACCCTGTCCAACCTGATCAAATGGTTCCCGGCCAATAAGGGGCTGATTTCCGGCATCTCCGTCGGCGCCTTCGGCAGCGGCAGCCTGCTGTTCAAATACGTTAACGCGGCGCTGATCGCCAACGCGGGCGTCTCCGCCGCCTTCTTCTACTGGGGCGCGATCGTGATGGCGTTAATCGTCCTCGGCTCGCTGCTGCTGAAAGAGCCGGCCACGGCCCGTACCCCGGCGGCACAGCGCGGCCAGAGCGCCGACTACAGCGTGCGCCAGATGCTGGCGACCAAAGAAGCCTACCTGCTGTTTGCAATTTTCTTCTCCGCCTGTATGAGCGGCCTGTACCTGATCGGCATCGTCAAGGATATGGGGGTGCAGCTGGCCGGGATGGACGTCGCCACCGCCGCCAACACCGTCTCCGCCGTCGCGATTTTCAACACCGCGGGGCGCATTATCCTCGGCACCCTGTCGGATAAAGTCGGCCGGATGCGCGTTATCAGCTTCACCATGCTGGTGACCGTGCTGGCAATTGTCGCCCTGAGCACCTTTACCCTCAGCCACAGCCTGTTCTTCCTGTGCGTCGGCGCCGTCGCCTTCTGCTTCGGCGGTAATATCACCGTATTCCCGGCGATTGTCGGCGACTTCTTCGGCCTGAAAAACCACAGCAAAAACTACGGCATCATCTATCAGGGCTTCGGCCTGGGCGCGCTGGCCGGCTCGTTTATCGCCAAATACTTCGGCGGCTTCCACGCTACCTTCATAGTGATTGGCGTGCTGTCGCTGCTGTCCCTGCTGATCACCCTGCTGATTAAAACGCCGCAGCCGGCCGCCACGGCCGAGCAGGAGGAACACCAGCCGGCGGATCTGGTCAAAGCCTGATTGACCGCCAATAAAAAAGGGGCGCAGCCTGACGGCTGCGCCCCTTTCTCATGTCTGTCGCGTTACAGCTGAATCCCCAGCGTCTGGCGCAGGTGAGCGCCGGCGCCCAGCAGACCCGGCTGCGCATGGGTGATCATAAACACCGGGATATCCTGCACGTAATCCTTAAACCGCCCCTTGTCTTCAAACGCCGCGCGGAAACCGGAGGCTTTAAAGAATTCCATAAAGCGCGGCACGATGCCGCCGGCGATATACACGCCGCCGAAGGTGCCCAGCGTCAGCGCCAGATTGCCGCCGAAACGCCCCAGGATCACGCAAAACAGCGACAGCGCACGGCGGCTGTCAATGCAGCTGTCGGCCAGTGCGCGCTCGGTAATATCTTTTGGCGCCAGGTTCTCCGGCAGCCGTCCGTCGGATTTGACGATCGCCCGGTACAGGTTAACCAGCCCCGGACCGGACAGCACGCGCTCCGCCGAGACGTGGCCCATCTCCGCCCGCAGCGTTTCCAGGATAATGTCCTCTTCTTCGCTGTTCGGTGCGAAGTCGACGTGGCCGCCTTCGCCCGGCAGGCTCACCCACTGGCGGTTGACGTGGATCAGATGCGCCACTCCCAGCCCGGTGCCGGCGCCGTACACGGCAATCGGCTTATCCTGCTGCGCCTGAGCGCCGCCGAACTGCAGCACGTCCGCGTCCGTCAGCATCGGGATCGCATCGACACCGCGGTGAAGTCGTTGATGACTTCCAGGTGCGCCAGCCCCAGATTCGCCTTCATCTGTTTGATCGAAAACGCCCAGGTGTGATTGGTCATCGCCACCCAGTCTTCCGTCACCGGACAGGCGATGGCGATGCAGGCGTCCTGCACCTCCAGCTGATGCTCCTGCAGATATTGGCGGATCGCCGCTTCCAGGCTGTCGAACTCCAGGCCCGAGTAGGTTTTCGCCCTGCTGATTTCACCCGTCTCTTTCGAGCACAGCGCCAGACGGGCATTTGTGCCGCCAACGTCCCCCACGAGGGCATAGGTCATCGATGTTTTCTCCGCAAAAAAATTAAATAAACGGCAAGTTGCCCACACTGTAAAACCCCGCCGGGAAAACAACAATCGCTGCCCGCGGCACGGCGGCTCAATAGTGATCTGGATCACAAAAATCGTTTCAGCCAACCAGACAACCGCTCGTAAAGCGTGCGCTCTAACGCGCCAGCATATACTCCGCCGCGGCGCGCGCATGAATCGCCGTGGTGTCAAACACCGGCACCGAGGCATCCTGCGGGCCGACCAACAGGCCGATTTCCGTACAGCCGAAAATAATGCCCTGTGCGCCCTGCTGTTCCAGATCGCTGATAATGCGCCGGTACTCCTCCCGCGAGGCGACGTGGATATGGCCCAGGCACAGCTCCTCATAGATAATGCGGTGCACGCTGTCGCGGTCCGCCGCCACCGGCGTCACCACTTCAATGCCAAATTTATCCTGCAGTCGCCCGCGGTAAAAATCCTGCTCCATGGTAAAGCGCGTGCCCAACAGCCCGACGCGGCGGATATTTTGCTGAAGCACCTGCTGCGCCGTAGCGTCGGCGATATGGATCAGCGGCAGGCCGCTGGCCTGCTCCACCGCATCCGCCACTTTATGCATGGTGTTGGTGCAGATTGCGATCGCCTCTGCGCCCGCCGCGCGCAGCGAGGTCGCCGCCTGCGCCAGCACCCGGGCGGCGCCTTCCCAGTCGCCGCGGTGCTGCAGTTGTTCGATTTCGTGGAAATCAACGCTGTACAGCACGATTTTCGCCGAGTGCAGGCCGCCCAGCTGCGTTTTCACCTGTTCGTTGATCATACGGTAATAAGGAATGGTGGATTCCCAGCTCATCCCGCCCAACAGTCCCAGCACTTTCATCGTCGCTCCCCGCTGTACGTTACAAATAATAACGACATTACCTGAGCCGCCGACGCTTGACGATCGGTTATTTCACCGCCAGCCGAGAAGCGAGCCAGCGCTGACGCAGCGCGTCATAAGCCCAGTTATACACGACGGTATACGGCAGGAAGAACAGGAAAAAGCCCAATTCCAGCATAAACGCCTGCACCAGCGTCAGGTTCAGCATAAAGGCGGCAATCGGCACGCCAATCAGAATAAAACCGGTCTCAAAACCGGCCGCGTGCAGTATCCGCACCGTCAGGTTACGCGTCACCCGGCTCACCGGCCACAGGCGGTCGAACCCTGCGTTGTAAATGATGTTCCACAGCATGGCGACGCTGGACAGCATCACCGCCAGAGCGCCGACCTGTGTCATGGAACGCCCCAGGATCCACGCCCCCAGCGGCGCACAGATCATTACCGCGATCGCCTCAAACCCCACCGCATGGACGATACGTTCGCTGAAAGACTTGTTTTGCAGTTGCATAACTCACCTGTTTTTTACTCATTGTTGGAAAAGTGAGGTGATTATCATCGTTTTTTTACGTAGATTAAAAATAGGTTCCATCGATAAAGTAGATATGTCTATGCGCTATTCTCCCGAAGCCTTGCTGGCGTTTGTTGAGGCCGCGGCGCTCGGCTCATTTTCCGCCGCCGCCCGTAAGCTGAATAAAAGCCAGTCGACCATCAGCACCGCCATTGCCAATCTGGAGGCGGATCTCGATTTAATCCTGTTCGACCGTCAGGCGCGCCTGCCGACGCTGACCGCCGCCGGCCACAAGGTGCTGGGGCACGTGCAGGAGATCCTCGCCGCCAGCGAGCGGCTGGATGCTCTGAGTATCCGCCTGGCGGACAAGGTGGAGCCGCGGCTGACCATCGTGTTTTCCGATACCTATCAGCCGGGCCACCACGAAAGCCTGATGCTGGAGTTTGAGCAGCGCTATCAGGATATTGAGCTGGAGTGCATGGTCGACGAAGGGGAAGACGTGCTGGACCTGCTGCAGAGCGGCCGCGCCCATCTGGGCATGCTGGCGGCTCAGCCGCACTACCCGCCCGATATCGCCGCGGCGCGGCTGCCGGAGCGCACCGAAATGGGCATCTTCGTCGCCCGTCAGCATCCGCTGGCCGGTATCCCACAGCCAACGCCGGAGCAGCTCGCCAGCAGCCGACAGCTGTATCTCAACAGCTATATCGACAGCCGCAATAAGCCGCAGGGGCGCGTCTGGTCGGCGCCCAGCTATCTGATGCTGCTGGAGATGGCGGAACAGGGATTCGGCTGGGCAATTCTGCCGCACTGGCTGGTAAAGCAGTACGGCCACGGCCGCCTGAGCGAACTGCGCCCGCGCGGCTGGCCGATGCTGCTCTCCGTGGATGCGGTCTGGTCAAAGCTTACCCCGCCGGGCCGGCGGGGTTGTGGCTGCTGGAACATCTGCTGGCGGGGACGGCAGACTAGGCGGCGTCATTACGTAACTGAATCGCCTGCGAGATGCTGTCCAACAACTCCGGCACATCCATCGGCGGCAACAGCACTTCAATCAACGCCAGCTGCCTGCTGTCGCTGACCGTCTGCAGCGCGCTCTGCAGCTGCTGCGGCGTACTGACCCGCCGCACCGTGGCCGCAGCCGAGCCAAACGCCTGCGGCAACGCACACCAGTCCCAGGCGGCAATATCGTTATAGCGCTGCTGCGGCCCGTGGATAGCGCGCTCAACGGTATAGCCCGCATTATTCAGCAATAAAATCACCGGTTTGAGATCGTCACGCAGCAGCGATCCCAACTCCTGGATCGTCAACTGTGCCGCGCCATCGCCGATCAGCAGCAGCACCCGACGGTCCGGCAACGCGGTCTGCACGCCGAAGGCCGCCGGCAAGGTGTAGCCGATCGATCCCCACAGCGGCTGGTTGATAAACAGACAGCCCTGCGGCAGGCTAAGCGCCGCCGCGCCAAAACAGGCGGTTCCCTGATCGGCGATGATCACGTCGCCGGGTTGCAAAAATGCCTGCAGCTGACGCCAAAACGCGTGCTGATCCAGCGTGTCGCCATCAGAGGCGGGTAATTCGGGGCGGCTCACCGTCAGCCGTGGCCACTGCCCGCACAGCGTCGACGTCAGCTGATGCAGCGCCTGCACCGCATCGGGCATCGTCAGCGGGCTGAACGCCTGCCGGCCGACGCGGGCGACAGACGGCTGGATATCAATGCACCTCTCCCGTGCTTAACCGTTGGCTGAAGCCGGCGGTGATGGTGTCGGTCAAACGTACGCCGACCAGTATGGTCGCATCCGCCTCTTCCACCCGCTGTCTGACCTGCGGATCGCTGGCCGCACCGCTGTAGATGCCGATAAATCCGGCGCGGGTTTCATCCAGCACGCTTTTGCCCATCAGCAAGGTGGCGTGCGGCAGGGGCACCTCATTCATCCACTGCGCCAGCGCCTGTCGTACGCCAAAGCGTTCGGCCAGAAAGTCCGCCACCAGCGTGACGTGGCGCGCCGGCTGCAGCAGTTCACGCGCGGCGGCGATAAACCCGGCCAGCGCCTCCGGCGATGAATCCGCAGCCGGCAGCGACAGAGGCGACAGCGGCGGCGTCAGCGGCGCCTGCGCCACGTCGCCCGGCAGCAGCAGATAAACCGGCCGCCGCTCGGTTAACGCCACGCCCAGCAGGCGGTCGATTTCCGTTTTGGCGTTATCTACCGTCAGGCTGGCCTGCGCCGCCGTCACCTCTTGCGCCATGCGCACGAAGTGGCCGAAGTCGCCGTCCCCAGCGTATGGTGCACCATATCGCCGGCACGCTGGGCGCGCAGCGTCGGCGCCCCCACCAGATGAATCACCGGCAGATACTCGGCATAGCTGCGGCAATGCCGTTGACGGCGCTCAGCTCCCCCACGCCGAAGGTGGTCAGCAACGCCGCGGCCGGCTGACAGCGCGCATAGCCATCGGCCGCGTAGGCGGCGTTCAACTCATTGGCGCAGCCCACCCAGTGAATCTGCGGGTGATCGATCACATGATCCAGAAAATGCAGGTTGTAATCGCCGGTACGCCAAAAAGATGGCGGATGCCAATCTGCGCCAAACGATCGAGAAGATAATCAGCTACCGTATAGTGGGTGTTCATAAGCGTCACCTGCCTGATTGCGGTATATACCCTTAAGTATCGTCGAGCAGGCGCAGATTACGAGCGAAAACACGGCGGCCTAAGTTCTCAACCTCGCTGACCAAACGGCCAATAACGTCCGCTACGCAACAGAAAATTCTCAATCTAACCACGGGTTAACTTTTTTCAGACTCTCCCTCAAAGGGTTACGTCAAGGATGTCGCTAATATACGCACCATAAAACTATAAGGCCGGCTTAGAGAGAATAAACGACGCATCATTATTCCCTATCGCCGTCGATAATAAGGAGAAAGCATGTTCAAACCTCTGCTACTGGCCGCCGTTTTCGTGGCCGCTACCGTTCCCGTGGCGCCGCAGGCGCAGGCGGACGGCCTGAGTATCGATTTACTTCCCGGCGTTTCTCTGCGTATCGGCGATCAGGACCGGCGCGGTAACTATTGGGACGGCTATGACTGGCGTGACCGCGACTGGTGGGAGAGCCACCGCGGCCGAGAGCTGGGCGAGCGCAGCCGGCGCGGCTACTACTGGGACGGCTATCGCTGGCGCGACCACGACTACTGGCGCAAAAATTACTACTACCATGATGGTCGCTACCGCAAATACGATGAGCATGAGTACAAAAGGTATAAGAAGTACCAGAAAGAGCGTGAAAAAGCGTACAGAAAGTACGAAAAAGAGCGTGAAAAGGACTATCGGAAATACCAAAAAGAGCGTTACAAAGAATATGAACACCATCATCGCCACCACCACGATGATGACTGATAAGCAAACAGGGCGCGAATTCGCGCCCTGTTGTATTTTTGCGGCCGGCGCCGCCGGTTAGAACAGGCTGCTCAGCAGCAGGTAGCCGTTTAACCCCACGACGATGGCAACGATCAGCCAGCCAATATTCTGCACCACGCGCCCGTTGACCATCTCCCCCATCAGCTCGCGGTTGCCGGTGAATTTAAGCAGCGGCACCAGCGCCAGCGCGATACCGAAGCTCAGCAGCACCTGACTCATCACCAGAATATGGGTGGCGTCCATCCCCAGCATAATCACCACAAACGACGGCAGCATGGTCACCACCCGGCGCACCCACAGCGGGATATAGAAGCGGACGAAGCCCTGCATCACCACCTGCCCCGCCAGCGTCCCCACCACGGTGGAAGAGAGGCCGGCCGCCACCAGGCTCAGGCCGAATACCGTGGCCGCCGCATGCCCCAGCAGCGGCTGCAGCGTCAGGTAGGCCTGATCGAGATCGGCGATGCCGCTGTGGCCGCTAAAGTGGAAGGCCGCCGCGGCGGTAGCCATCATCGCCAGGTTAACGAAGCCGGCAATGGTCATCGCCAGCGCCACGTCAACTTTGGTCGATGCGTAGCGCTGCGCCTTGGAGCTGTTGCCGGCGGTCTGCGTCAGCGACGAATGCAGATAAATCACGTGCGGCATAATGGTGGCGCCGAGCACGCCGGCGGCCA
Source organism: Serratia rubidaea (assembly GCA_901472405.1). GTDB lineage: Bacteria > Pseudomonadota > Gammaproteobacteria > Enterobacterales > Enterobacteriaceae > Serratia_B > Serratia_B rubidaea. The sequence continues at coordinate 3,497,596 of LR590463.1, forward strand.
GGAACACCGCATCGCCATTCGGCAGGTCCGGGATCGCCATGCCTTTCACCAGCCCGCTCAGCTGCGGCTGCGAAAACACCAGCTCGACAATATAGGCCGCGGCAACAAACAGCAGCAGCCCGCCAATCACCAGCTCCAGCGGTTTTTGTCCGCGTTTTTGCAACATCAGGATCAGGAAGGTGGCAATACCGGTCAGGATCGCCCCTTCCAGCAGCGTCACGCCCAGCAGCAGTTTGAACCCTATCGCCGCACCGATAAACTCGGCCAGATCGGTCGCCATGGCGATAATTTCCGCCTGTACCCAATAGGCCCACACGCCGGACGCGGCAGGCGGTCACGAATATGTTCGGCCAGATTCTTGCCGGTGGCGATCCCCAGCTTGGCGGAAAGCAGCTGGATCAGCATCGCCATCACGTTGGCCCACACCACCACCCACAGCAGTTTATAGCCGAAGGAGGCGCCGGACTGGATATTGGTGGCGAAGTTGCCGGGATCGATATAGCCGATGGCGGCGATAAAGGCCGGCCCCATCAAAGAAAGTTTGATCTTTCTGGACGGGCGGTCGGTAGATGTTGAGGAGTTAACCGCGCGACTGTTCAGCATATCGTGAAACCCTTACTATTATTAAGCTAACCATCATCCTACCAAGATGATAATAATTATCAATCGCATTTAATGCGGTAATGCTTATCTCTGTGATAGACGGCAACGAAGGTTGAAGAACAGATCGCAGCAAATTCAAACGCTTTGTCCCCTACAAAACGGCATAGATGCAGGGCGAAATACGCCTAATACTCAAATTAACACAAAATTCCTACGAATGCGCATAATTATTAACATATTGATTTTCGGCTATTTCCTGTGCTGTCTTGAGAAAAATCCCAGTGTAGTTTTCTATATTTGTAATTGAAGTCTCGTTTTTAAACCTGGTGTTACATAGAATGGCAACCGAAATTCAGCCTGCCTCAAGTTTGGAGCACACATGTCCCATATTGCGCACTTTGCGTTAGCGTTAGTGGTAGTGGCGATTCTGGCGCTGTTGGTCTGCCGCGATCGCAAAAGCATCCGCATTCGCTATGTTATTCAATTATTGGTTATCGAAGTGTTACTGGCCTACTTCTTCCTGCATTCGGAAGCGGGATTGGGCTTTGTAAAAGGATTCGCCGCGCTGTTTGACAAGCTGCTCGGATTTGCAGGACAAGGGACTGAGTTTGTATTCGGCGGCATGGGCGATAAAGGCCTGGCGTTCTTCTTCCTGAAGGTGCTGTGCCCGATCGTCTTTATCTCCGCGCTGATCGGTATTCTGCAATATATCAAAGTGCTGCCGGTGGTTATCCGCATTATCGGCACCGTGCTGTCGAAAGTGAACGGGATGGGCAAGCTCGAATCGTTCAACGCCGTCAGCTCGCTGATCCTCGGCCAGTCCGAAAACTTTATCGCCTATAAAGATATTCTCGGCAAGATGTCGGAAAAGCGCATGTACACCATGGCGGCAACCGCCATGTCGACGGTGTCCATGTCGATCGTCGGCGCCTATATGTCGATGCTGGACGCCAAGTTCGTGGTGGCGGCGCTGGTGCTCAACATGTTCAGCACCTTTATCGTGCTGTCGCTGATCAACCCGTACGACACCAGCCAGGAAGAAGAGCTGCACCTGGGCAACCTGCACGAAGGCCAGAGCTTCTTTGAAATGCTGGGGGAATATATCCTGGCGGGCTTTAAGGTGGCGATTATCGTTGCCGCGATGCTGATCGGCTTTATTGCGCTGATCGCCGCCGTCAACGCCCTGTTCAGCGCCGCCTTCGGGCTGAGCTTCCAGGAGCTGCTCGGCTACTTCTTCTATCCGTTCGCCTGGATTATGGGCATTCCCAAGCATGAAGCGCTGCAGGTCGGCAGTATTATGGCGACCAAGCTGGTGTCCAATGAGTTTGTCGCGATGATGGAACTGCAGAAAATCAGCGCCGAGCTGACGCCGCGCAGCCAGGGGATGCTGTCGGTGTTCCTGGTATCGTTTGCCAACTTCTCATCCATCGGCATCGTCGCCGGGGCGATTAAAGGCCTGAACGAACACCAGGGCAACGTGGTTTCCCGCTTCGGCCTGAAGCTGGTGTACGGCTCTACGCTGGTCAGCATGCTGTCCGCCTCTATCGCCGGTCTGGTGCTGGGCTAAACGCCGCGCTGCGGTAAACAAGGTCGCTACGGCGGCCTTTTTTATTGGTCAGAGAATAACGGGCGATATGGCGCCAAGCGCGCAAAGCAAAAAGCCGACCCAAAGGTCGGCTTTTCTAAATGATGGTGGAGCTAAGCGGGATCGAACCGCTGACCTCTTGCATGCCATGCAAGCGCTCTCCCAGCTGAGCTATAGCCCCACAAATGTGGTACGCATTAACCGGCGTTACGGTGTCTTCGCCAACCTTTCTGAGGAGAAGGTTGGTGGAGCTAGACGGGATCGAACCGTCGACCTCTTGCATGCCATGCAAGCGCTCTCCCAGCTGAGCTATAGCCCCGACTCACAATCACTTTGTGCTGTGAACGGGGCGCATAATATGAAACCCACCGTACGCTGTCAACGGCTAAATTGAATTCCTCGATCAAGCGCTGAAAAAGCCGCCAAATCAGCGCGTTTGCAGTTAAAGATTAACCATTACGGGCAAAAATACGCCGTTTGTTCCGTAATTCGATCGGGCGCTGCCTTTGCTGCCCGGCCGGCTCAGCAGGAAGCCGGAGCTTTATATAGCGGCAGCACCGTTGTCCTCTCCCGCTTGCAGGCATTGCCGTTAAGCTCAGGCGAAAAAAAACCCCGGGAGCGCTCCCGGGGTTATTAATGCTTCCAGCGCTACAATCAGGCTTGCGCTTCACGCTCGGCGATATAGGCCAGCGCCATATCGATACGCTGCAGAGAACGCTGCTGGCCAATTGCCTGCACCGTGACGTCCATGCTCGGCGACTGACCGGCGCCGGTCACGGCGACGCGCAGCGGCATCCCTACTTTGCCCATGCCGACGCCCAGCTCGTCCGCCGCGCCCTGAATAGCGTCATGCACGTTTTCCGCCGTCCAGTCGCTGATGGCCGCCAGCTTGGCGCGTACGGTCTCCAGCGGCTGACGCGCTACCGGACGCAGGTGTTTCTTCGCCGCGTCGGCGTCAAACTCGCTGAAGTCTTCATAGAAGTAACGGCAGGCCGCCGCCATCTCTTTCAGCGTTTTGCAACGCTCGCCAGCAGCTTGACGATATCTTTCAGTTCCGGCCCGTTGCGCGTTTCAATCCCGAGTTGCTCAACGTGCCAGGCCAGATGCACCGCGACCTGCTCGGCCGGCAGATGGTTAATGTAGTGGTGATTCAGCCACTGCAGTTTTTCCGTATTGAAGGCGCTGGCGGATTTGCTGATGGCGTCCAGCGTGAAGAACTCCTTCATCTCGTCGATAGAGAAGATCTCCTGGTCGCCGTGGGACCAGCCCAGACGCACCAGATAGTTGAGCAGCGCTTCCGGCAGATAGCCGTCGTCGCGATACTGCATCACGCCGACCGCGCCGTGACGTTTGGACAGCTTTTTACCGTCATCGCCGAGAATCATTGAAACGTGTGCATACTCCGGCACCGGCGCGCCCAGCGCTTTCAGAATATTAATCTGACGCGGGGTGTTGTTGATATGGTCTTCACCGCGGATCACGTGGGTGATCTCCATATCCCAGTCGTCCACCACCACACAGAAGTTGTAGGTCGGCGAACCGTCGGTGCGGCGGATAATCAGATCGTCCAGTTCCTGGTTGCTGAATTCGATCGGGCCGCGGATCTGGTCGTTAAAGATCACCGAGCCTTCCTGCGGGTTGCGGAAGCGCACCACGTGCGGCTCATCCGCCGTATGGCTGCACTGGCTGTCGCGGCAGCGGCCGTCATAACGCGGCTTCTCGCCGTTTTCCATCTGCTTTTCGCGCAGCGCTTCCAGGCGCTCTTTAGAACAGTAGCAGCGGTAGGCGGTGCCCTGCTCCAGCATCTGGTCGATCACGGCGTTATAGCGATCAAAACGTTTGGTCTGGTAATACGGGCCTTCGTCCCAATCCAGATTCAACCAGTTCATACCATCCATAATCGCATCGATAGCATCCTGGGTGGAGCGCTCCAGATCGGTATCTTCGATACGCAGCACGAACTCACCGCCGGCATGACGGCTGAACAACCAGGAGTAAAGCGCGGTACGGGCGCCGCCGACGTGCAGGTAGCCGGTTGGGCTAGGTGCAAAACGGGTTTTGATTTTCATTGGGATCACTGCCTTATTACGCAACGTCGCGTCGACGGGTGTCGACAATTGCTCGGAATTGGAAAAAGTGGGCAACATTGTATCACTACGCGTTAATTCCTCAACGCCGACGCGGCGTTCACCAAGGTTATTTCACCCCGCCGACGTCCTATTTCATCCTATTATGCGCAAAGAATCGGCGTTGCTGGCGATAAATATCGCATCCTGCTTAAATTTGCGGCGAACGATTGAAATCATTTTAAAAAGCGTTGACTCACTTTGAACTATCCCTATAATGCGACTCCAACAAGACGGGGCGATTAGCTCAGTTGGTAGAGCATCTCCTTTACACGGAGGGGGTCGGCGGTTCGAGCCCGTCATCGCCCACCATCTTGTTAAGAGCAGTAAGAAAAATGAGGGTGATTAGCTCAGTTGGTAGAGCATCTCCTTTACACGGAGGGGGTCGGCGGTTCGAGCCCGTCATCACCCACCATCATTTTCATGCTCAAGCAGTACCTGGAAGTCCCGAAGTGGGTGATTAGCTCAGTTGGTAGAGCATCTCCTTTACACGGAGGGGGTCGGCGGTTCGAGCCCGTCATCACCCACCACTTCTATGGGTCGTTAGCTCAGTTGGTAGAGCAGTTGACTTTTAATCAATTGGTCGCAGGTTCGAATCCTGCACGACCCACCATTTTAGAAAAAAGCGCCTTTTGGCGCTTTTTTTCGCATGCGCGCTCCGCAATAATCTCCGACTCCGCTATCACATATCCCCCCAAGGTCGTGTTGGATGAGAACCTGCGTTCAGGTTCGAGCCGAGCGAAGCGAGACGACAACGCGCAGCGTTGCCCGCAGGGCGAGGCCAAAGGCCGAGTCAATCCTGCACGACCCACCATATTAGAAAAAAGCGCCTTTTGGCGCTTTTTTCGCATGCGCGCTCCGCAATAATCTCCGACTCTGCTATCACATATCCCCCCAAGGTCGTGTTGGATGAGACAAAAGCGTTTACGCTTTTGAACAGCGCTTGCGCTGGCCCGAAGGGCGAGTCTCGCAGAGACGAGTAATCAGCGAAGCGAGACGACAACGCGCAGCGTTGCCCGCAGGGCGAGGCCAAAGGCCGAGTCAATCCTGCACGACCCGCCCTATTAGAAAAAGCGCCTTTTGGCGCTTTTTTCGCATGTGTGCTCCGCACAATATTCTGCCCTACTGACTCTGCCCTCGCTGTCGCCACGACAAAAAAAGGGCGCAGCCTGCGCCGCGCCCCGCTATCCGGTCGTCACCACTCGGGCAAGCCTCAGGCCGCCAGCGTTGCTCCGCCGTCAATCACAATATCCTGCATGGTGATATGGCTGGCCATATCCGACGCCAGGAACAAAATGGCATCGCTGATTTCCTGCGGCTGGGCGATTTTCCCCAGCGGAATCCCCAGCTTGAACTGCTCGGGGAAACCGTTGATGGTTTTCTGCTCACCCGTTTCATCCTGCCACATGCCGCGCTGCATCGGCGTATTGGTCGAGCCTGGCGACACCATGTTCGAACGCACGCCGAATTCGGCCATTTCCAGCCCCACCGTCTGGCACAGGCTGCGCAGCGCCGCTTTGGAAGCGCAGTAGGCCGCCATGCCGACGCGCGGTACGTGCGCCGCGTTGGAGGCGATGCTGACGATCGCACCGCGACGCTGGCGGCGGAATACCGGCAGCGTGTGACGGAACATATTGAACGCCCCACCGGCGTTGACGTTCAAGCAGGCCATCCAGTCGGCACTGCTGGTGGCGTCGGTCAGCCCCATACGCAGAATGCCGGCGCCGTTGACCAGCACGTCCAGCTCGCCATGTTGCGCCAGCAGCCGCGTGCATACGCGCTCTACCGCCTCGGCGTCGGCGATATCCAGCACTTCGGTGTGGAATGGATATTCCGCCTCGCTGAACCGCAGATCAAAACCGACCACCTCGGCGCCCGCGGCGGCAAACTGCCGTGCGGTCTGCAAGCCGATACCGGCGCCCGCCCCGGTTACCCATACGCGTTTGCCGCTAAAGTCCCAGCTGCTCATCCGGCCTGCTCTCCGGCGAGCAGCGCCCACCAGCTGTCAATGGTCGGATTCTTGGCCAGCGCGATAAAGTCGATATCGCCGCGGATTTTACGCCAGCGCGTCGCCAGCTCCATGATGCGTACCGAATCCAGACCGTAATCAATCAGGTTCTCGTCGTTGCCCATCTCTTCGCTGTCTTCATCCAGCAGCGGCAGGATCAGCGCCCGCAGCGCCTCTTTGCTGGCGATGCCGTTACTTTGCGGCAGCAGGTCGGCGGTGCTGACCACGCGGCCGCAGCGGCCGGCGGTATAGCGCAGCGCCATCAGGTGTTCGTCGCGCGAGAAGTCCGCCAGCCCATCCGCCACCATAAACGGCTGGATGTTACGCATAAAGGCGTCGATCGCGGTGGTCAGGCAGCCGATATGCGCGTACACGCCGCAGATAATCAGCTGGTCGCGGCCGGTTTCCTGCAGAATGTCCTGCAGCGGCGAACGGTGGAAGGCGCTGTAGCGCCACTTCACCAGCACGGTGTCATCCTCTTCCGGCGCCAGCGCGGCCACCACCGCCTGCTGCTCCGGATGTTTGTTCAGCCCCGGCCCCCACATATCGTTCAGCAGCGCCCGGTCTTCATCGCTCTGCTGGTTCGGCTGCGCGGTATAAAACACCGGGATCCCCTGGGCCTTGCAGTAACGACGCAAGTTGGCGATATTCTCCACCACCTGCTTGATCATCGGGCTGTCTTCACCCCAGAAGTTAAGGAAATACTGCTGCATATCGTGAATCAGCAGCGCGGCGCGCTGTGGCTCAACCGTCCAGTTCACCTTATTGGCCGGTAATTCAGCCGCGGCCGGCAGCGCATAATCATTGAGTTTAGGAATGGCCATCGTTCAATCTCCCTGGACCTGGGTGGCTTGCTGCGCGTCCAGCAGGCGCTGGCGCAGCAGTTTCTTATCAACTTTACCGACCGCCGTCAGCGGCAGGCTCTCCACCTGCACAAAGCGGTCCGGCAATTTAAATTCGGCGACGCCCTGCTCACGCAGATGACGACGCAGCACCACCGGCTTTAACGTCTCGCCGGCGATAAAATAGGCGCAGCTCTTTTCACCCATCAGCGCATCCGGCATGGAAACCAGCGCGGCGTTAATCACCGCGCCGTGACGCAGCAGCAGGTTTTCGATCTCTTCCGCCGCGATCTTCTCGCCGCCGCGGTTGATCTGATCTTTTTGCCGCCCTTCCACGCAGATATAGCCGTCTTCCGTCATGCGGATCAGATCGCCGGAGCAGTAGAAACCGTCGGCGTCGAACGCGTCGGCGTTGTGCGCCGGGCTCTGGTAGTAACCGCGGAAGGTGTACGGGCCGCGGGTCATCAGACGGCCGACCTGGCCGACCGGCAGCGGATTGCCATCGTCATCGGCCACCCAGACTTCGTCGTCCGGCGACATCGGGCAGCCCTGCGTGGTGAGGATATGGCGATCGTCATCGTCCAGCTGGGTATAGTTCACCAACCCTTCCGCCATGCCGAACACCTGCTGCAGCTGGCAGCCGATTTCCGCCGGAATGCGCGCCGCCAGGCTTTCACCCAGCTTGGCGCCGCCGACCTGCAACAGCTGCAGGCTGGCGAGCGGCGCGTTGCTGCCCCACTCTTCAATCGCCTGCAGCCACAGCGTGACCGCCGGCGGCACCAGCGCGGTGACGTTGATTTGATGCTGTTCAATCAGTCTGAAGCACTGGCCGGCGTCCGGATCGGCGGCAAACACCACCTGACCGGCGGCATAAAACACGCCCAGCACGCCCGGCGAGCTCATCGGGTAGTTGTGCGCCACCGGCAGCGCGCACAGATAGCGCGTCTCGCGGTCAAAACGGCACACCTCGACGCTGCGGCGAATGCTGTAGTAGTAATCATTGTGGGTGCGCGGGATCAGTTTCGGCGTGCCGGTGCTGCCGCCGGACAGTTGGAAGAACGCGACCCGATCGGCCGCGGACGGCGTCGCGCGGAAATCGCCGCTCTCTTCCGCCAGCATCGCCGCCAGCGACTGCTCGCCCTGCGCGTGGCTGCGCAGCGCCACCACGCGCAGCGACGGATGCTGCGCCCGGAAGGTCGCCAGAAAATCGTCATTGCCGAACAGCGCATGCTGAGCGTCGGCAATCAGCACCGCCGGTTTGATTTGCTCAGCGTAGGCGTGCAGCTCGCTGCGCTGATGGCTGAACAGCGCATTAACCGGTGCCACGCCAATTTTCAACAGGGCGAAGAAGGTGACATAAAACTCCACCACATTGCCCAACTGCACCAGGGCGGTTTCTCCCGGCTGAATGCCGCGGCGCAGCAGCGCGGCGGCCAGACGATCCGACTGCTGATGCAGCTGGCGGTAGCTCAGGCGATTCTCGGCATCGATCAGCGCGGTAGCGTCGCTGTCCGCCTGGCGGTCGAGAATATCGGTCAGCGGTTTATCAATCCAGTAGCCGCGCTCGCGATAGCGCTGGGCAAACTCGGCCGGCCACGGGGTGAATGCAATACTCATGGTGTTGTTATCCTTGGTTCAGTCCAAACGCACGCAAAATGGTGCTGAGCTTGGTGCCGGTTTCATGCCATTCGGACTCCGGCGAAGAGTCTTTAACGATGCCGGCGCCGGCAAACAGACGCACCTGGCGGCCCTGTACGGTGCCGCAGCGGATGGTGACCACCCACTCGCCGTTGCCTTCGGCGTCGCACCAGCCGACGATGCCGCCGAACAGGCCGCGGTCGAAAGGCTCCAGCTCGGCAATCAGATCGCGCGCCTTCAGCGTCGGCGTGCCGCACAGCGCCGGCGTCGGGTGCAGCAAGCAGGCCAGCGACAGCGCATTTTCCCGGCGGCAGTCCACTTCGCCGTCGATCGGCGTCGACAGATGCCACAGCGTGCTGGTGCTCAGCAGCTCGGGGGCGTGCGGAATATTCAGGTAACGGCAGCGGCCGGTCAGCACCTGACGCATGCCTTCGGTCACATAGCCGTGTTCGACGTTATCTTTGCTCGACGCCAGCAGCTTCTCGCTCACTTCGCGGTCGCGCTGCGGATCGGCGTCGCGCCGGGCAGAGCCGGCCAGCGGGTTGGAGCAGAACTGCCCGCCGGATTTACGCAGCAGCAGTTCCGGGCTGGCGCCCAACAGCGCCCCGTCGGCCAACGGCACATGGAAATGAAAGCCGTTCGGGTTCTGCGCGATAATGCGCGCCATCAGCGCCTGACGCTCAACCGGCTGCCGGGTTTCAATCTCCAGCAGGCGCGACAGCACCACCTTGTCCAGCTCGCCGTCGGTCATCGCCGCCACCGCATCGCTGACCATCTGCATAAAGGGCGCCTGCGCCGGCAATTCATTCAGCACGTCTATTTCCGGGCCGTCGTTATCGGCCGCCGGCCGCGCCGCCATAAAGGCTTCGCGCTCAAACCACTGGGTGTGTTGCGGAATAAACAGCGACGACGGCTGGCGGGTGTCAAACGGGATCGCGCCGCACAGCACCGGCTTTTTAATGCCGGCCCGCCGCGCTTCATCAAAGGCATGACGCACGGCCTGCTGAAACTCGCCGTTGATATCATCGCCACCGGCGGCCGGCAGGGTGATATTGGCAAAGCACCCTTGCGTCGTCAGACTGCGAAAAGGAGATGTGAAAAAGAAGCCTGACGCCGGATCTACGCCGAAATGCGCCTGTTCGTTCTCTTTCGCGTGCGGTGCCTTCTGCTGAGCACCATTCACGGCTGTATCCATGGGTACGCCCTCTGTTATTCGCCAATAATAACCAATATAATAATGATTATCATTTGTGTTTCGTGGCGCTAAATTACCCTCCGTCTCCCGCTATGTCAATAAACGTAAACACTTCTTTACCCTGATAATCATGGTATAAACATTGTGGTATTCTCTAGATAAATGATAACCATTAAGCTTTCCGCATTTAACGGCGAGGCGAACTCGTCAATGACACCAACAAGGATTACCCGGATGAAGAAGATCCTGCTTTTGGGGCTGGCGCTGCTGACCCTCTCCGCGGCACAGGCGGCTTCCCCACAATGGCCCCGCACGATTGACACCTCTCACGGCCCCGTTACCCTCAAGCAGCCCCCGACGCGCATCGTCTCCACCAGCGTGACCCTGACCGGCACCCTGCTGGCGATTGACGCCCCGGTGGTCGCCAGCGGCGCCACCAACCCCAACGGCCGCTTTACCGATAAGCAGGGCTTTTTCCTCCAGTGGGGAGAGGTTGCCGCACAGCGCGGGGTGAAGCGTCTGTACGTCGGCGAACCGAATGCCGAAAGCATTGCCGGCGAAGCGCCGGACCTGATCGTGATCTCCGCCACCGGCGGCGACTCCGCGCTGCAGCTGTACGATCAGCTGTCCGTTATCGCGCCGGTGCTGGTGGTCAACTATGACGATAAAAGCTGGCAGGAGCTGGCGAAAGAGCTGGGCTACGCCACCGGACACGAAGCCCGGGCCGAGAAACTGACCGCCGACTTCGCCGCCCGCGAACAGGCGCTGAAACAGCGCATCACGCTGCCGCCGCAGCCGGTTTCCGCCCTGGTGTTCCGCCAGGACGGCAAGGCCGCCAATCTGTGGACCGCCCAATCCTCACAGGGAAAAATGCTGCAGCAGCTGGGTTTCACGCTGGCGCAACCGCCGGCCAGCCTGCACACCAGCACCAGCCAGGGCGCACGTGAAGATATTGTTCAACTGTCGGGAGAGAGTCTGGCGGCGGGGCTGAATGGCCAGACGCTGCTGCTGTTCGCCAATGACGAAAGCGACGTACAGCGTCTGATGAATAATAAATTCCTGGCGCAGCTGCCGGCGGTGCAAAACCAACGGGTTTATGCGCTCGGCAACGAAACCTTCCGTCTGGACTACTACAGCGCCAGCAACCTGCTGGCGCTGTTGGAAAAACGCTTTACTTCCCGCTAGCCTGCGCCGCAGCGGGCTGGAGGGTCGCCTCCGGTTCGCTGCGCGTAACCCGCCGCAAACTGCCCATCACCACCAGCAGCACCACGCCCAGCAACGCCGCGCCGAAGCCAAAACCGGTCGAGGTCATGGCCGGCAGCATCAGCGCCCCCATCGCCCCCAGCAGCAGCGCGCCCAGCGCGTCCCCCACCACGTTTTGCGCGGTCCACAGGCCGTTAATACGGCCAAGGAATGCATCCGGCGTCAGGTTCTGAATCAGCCCGTACTGCAGCAGAGAGTTCAGCGCGCTCAGATAGCCGAAGGCCACCAGACAGGCCAGCGCCAGACCGTACCACGGCATCAGGCCAAACAGTCCAACGGCGACAAACGCGGCGATGGCGGTCAGCAGCATCATCCAGCCCGGACGTGCCACCTGCGCCACCCGGCCGCTGGTGAAGGCGCCGAGGGCGGCGCCCAGCGGCACAGCGGCATACATAAAGCCCAGCTGCGACGCGTCAACGCCCCAGTTGCCGGCCAGCGCCGGGTACAGGATGCGCACCGCGCTGGCCATGGTCAGCAGCGCGCCGATCAGCGCCACCATGCCGATCACTTTATTCTGGAACAGAAAGGCAAAACCGCCGGCCAGCGCCTTCAGCGGATGCTCGCGCGGCTGCTCCGGCGGCGGCAGCTGCGGCAGACGCAGCAGCGGCACCAGTGTCAACAGGGTGCCGAGCGCCGCCAGCCCGTAGTTCCACGCCACCCCGGCGTGCGCGATCAGCAGGCCGCCCGCCGCCGGCGACAGAATCGAACCAAAGCGCACCGTCAGCATGCTGATGGCGCCGGCCTGCACGATATTCTCACGCCCGACCAGCGCCGGCGTCGCCGCCAGCAGCGCCGTGACGCCCACCGCACCAAAGAAGCCGTCCCATACCGCCAGCAGGTAAATCGCCGTCAGCGACGGTTCCGGCAGCGCCGCGTTGAGGCACATGCCGACAAAGCCGACGCCGCAGGTGGAGCGGGCAAACAGGATCAGACGGCGGCGCTCATAGCGATCGGCCAAGACGCCGCCCATCAGCAGGCCGGCGAACATGCCGCCGCCCGCCAGCGTTACCGCCAGACCCACCAGCAGCGTCGAACCGGTCAGCGCCTGGATCTGCACCGGAATGGCGATGGCCATCAGTCCCAGCGCCAAAATAGAGATAAAGCGCGCGCAGAATACGGCGCGGAACGCCTGATTGGTCTTCAGCAAACCAAAATCAAGCAAAATCGAGGGCTTACTCATTTTTTTTATCACCACAACTTTAAAAAGGAATTGCACGCTTGCTACTGCAATGGAGCAGCGACTCATGCTACCATAGATGAATACAATCAATAATGATAATAAATATCATTAATATTCAATTGAATAATGGGCTGTTATGTTCCGGCTTACACACAATTGCTCGCACGCTGCTTCAGCGCACCAGGAAGCTCTGTTTTTAGGCACTACGCGCGCTTTTCGCCGCCGGCTTTATGCGCTGCTGTTCGCCATACTGATTCTGCTGCTGGTCATGGCGCTCAGCCTGGCGCTGGGTGCGCAATCTATCCCCCTCTCCACCGTTCTGCAGGCATTAAACGGCCAGTGCAGCGGCGTTGACTGCGTGATCATCACCGACGCCCGCCTGCCGCGCACGCTGATCGGCGTGCTGGCCGGCATCGCGCTCGGTCTGGCCGGCGCCCTGATGCAAATCCTGTCGCGCAACCCGCTGGCGGACCCGGGCATTCTCGGCGTCAATGCCGGCGCCGGCTTCGCCGTGGTGCTGGGCATGTCGCTGTTCGGCGCCAGCGACATCGGCCAGTATCTGTGGTTTGCCTTTGGCGGCGCGCTCTGCGCCTCGCTGCTGGTGGCGCTGGTGGGCGCACTCGGGCGCAGTACGCTCAACCCGGTGCGCCTGACGCTGGCCGGCGTGGCGCTGGGGGCGGTGCTGGACGGCATGACCACCGGGATTTCGCTGCTGAACCCGCAGGTGTTCGACCAGCTGCGCTTCTGGCAGGCCGGCTCGCTGGATATTCAAAATATGCAGGTGGTGCGCACCGTCGCGCTGCCGATACTCCTCGGCACGCTGATCGCCCTGTGGCTGACCAAGGCCCTCAACAGCCTGAGCATGGGCAGCGATCTGGCCACCGCGCTGGCACCGGCATCGTGCGCACCCAGCTGCTCGGCCTGCTGGCCATCACCCTGCTGTGCGGCGGCGCCACCGCCGCCGTCGGCCCCATCGCCTTCGTCGGCCTGATGATGCCGCATATCGCCCGCCGTCTGGCCGGCTCCGAGCTGCACTGGATTTTACCCTGGACGCTGGTGCTGACGCCGATTCTGCTGCTCAGCGCCGATTTGATCGGCCGTTTTCTGGTGCCGGGGGAACTGCGCGTCTCTATCGTCACCGCGCTGATCGGCGCGCCGGTGCTGATTGCGCTGGTGCGCCAGCGTCATATGTTCAGAAGGAGCCCGCGGATGAGCAGCCATAGCGAGGTTCTGTCCGCGCGAAGCGCGTCGCCCGCCTGTCGCGCCGCCACCCTGACCGTACTGCTGCTGATCGCGGCCTGCGCCGCGCTGGCCGTCTACGCCCTCGGCGCCGGCACGCTGTCACTGAGCGCCGCGCAGGTAATTGACGCCCTGCGCGGCGAAGGCCCGCCAATCTGGCGGTGATCGTGACCCAGTGGCGTCTGCCGCGCGTCGTGATGGCGCTGCTGATTGGCGCGGCGCTCGGCATCAGCGGCGCAATCTTCCAGTCGCTGCTGCGCAACCCGCTGGGCAGCCCTGACGTTATCGGCTTCAATACCGGCGCCTACAGCGGCGTGCTGGTGGCCGTGGTGCTGTTTAACAGCGGCATCCTCGCATCACCAGCGGCGCGCTGGCCGGCGGCCTGCTGACCGCGCTGCTGATTTATCTGCTGGCCTGGCGCAACGGCGTTGAGGCCTTCCGCCTGATTATCGTCGGCATCGCGGTGCGCGCGCTGCTGATGGGCGCCAATACCTGGATGATCGTCAGCGCGTCGCTGGAGGCGTCAATGACCGCCGGCCTGTGGAGCGCCGGCTCGCTGAACGGCGTCACCTGGGCCAAAAGCCAGCCGGCGCTGCTGGCGGTGGCGCTGGCAACGCTGCTGCTGTGCGGTCTGTCGCGCCGCATGCGTCTGCTGGAGATGGGTGACGACGCCGCCTGCGCGCTGGGCGTCCCGGTGGAGCGTTCGCGCATGCTGTTGCTGCTGCTTGGCGTGGTGCTGACCGCCGCGGCACCGCCGTCGCCGGCCAATCTCCTTTATCGCGCTGGTGGCGCCGCAGATCGCCCGCCGCCTGTGCGCCAACCGCCACGTGCTGCTGCTGACCGCGCTGACCGGCGCCCTGCTGCTGCTGGCGGCCGACGTCGCCGCCCAGCGGCTGTTTATGCCGTATCAGCTGCCGGTCGGCGTACTGACCGTCTGTCTGGGCGGCATTTACCTGATTTGGCTATTAATCCGTGAGTCACGTAAAAAATGAATACTGTAACGCCGCTGTCCGCGCCGCTGCGCGCCGAAAAACCTGACGCTGGGCTATGACAAAAAAATCGTGGCAAGCGACCTGTCCGTCGCCATTCCGCACGGCGAGCTGACGTTATTATCGGCCCAACGCCTGCGGCAAGTCGACGCTGCTGCGCACCCTCAGCCGCCTGATGCAGCCGCAACAGGGGCAGGTATGGCTGAACGACAAACCCATCCGCGACTATGCCACCAAAGAGGTGGCGCGCCAGCTCGGGCTGCTGCCGCAAACGTCGGTCGCCCCGGCGACATTACCGTGTTCGATCTGGTAGCCCGCGGCCGCTATCCGCATCAGCGCCTGTTCAGCCGCTGGCGGGAGGAGGATCAGCAGGCGGTGGAAGACGCCATGCGCGCCACCGGCGTGGCGGAGCTGGCGGAACAGGCGGTCGATACGCTCTCCGGCGGACAGCGTCAGCGCGTCTGGATCGCCATGGTGCTGGCGCAGCAAACGCCGCTGCTGCTGCTGGATGAGCCGACCACCTGGCTGGATATCACCCACCAGATCGAGCTGCTGGAGCTGATGCGCCAGCTGAACCGCGAGCGCGGCCATACGCTGGTGGTGGTGCTGCACGATCTGAACCACGCCTGTCGCTACGCCACCCACCTGATCGCCATGCGCGGCGGGAAGGTGATCGCCGAAGGCGCGCCGAAAGATATCGTCACGCCGCAGCTGATCGAGGAGGTATACGACCTGAAATGCATGATCATCGACGATCCGGTGTCGCATACTCCGCTGGTGGTGCCGTTGGGTAAGCCCTGAATTTTGCGATCCGCTTTCCTGATTTAAATACCTCTGTTTGCCGCCCGACCGAGCGCCCTTTAATCTGGCGGCAACGACAGCCGGTTAACGATAAAAAGGCGCTTACGCGCCTTTTTTATACGTCATCACCCGCGGGGCATCGCCCCCTGCCCGCCTACAGCGTACGCAAGATACGGTTCAGCAGCGGCCCCAGCACCTTGAACGACGCCGGCGACACAATATCCACGTGCGCGCAGTCCAGCTCATGCACCTGCAGCGCATCGACATACTGCGCCCAGGTCTGCTGCACGTCCATTCCCGCCTGCAGCGTACGCTTGGCGACAAACAGCGTCGCCTGACCGCGGAAATTGGCGGTATGGGTGCGGGACAGCAAACGCACCGAGTCGGCGTAGTTAGCCTCGATATTGTCGAACATCGCCGTACGGGTCTCGCCCAACGCCGGATCCAGCGTATCTTCCGATACCGCCAGGAACTGTTCACGCTCGCGCTGCACTTCCTTCAGCACGTTATCGTCCAGCATCACGTCCCAGTTCTGCGTTTCCGGCGGATAGGTATCCAGCAGCCCGAGGAACGCCACCTCTTCACCGCGCGCCTGCAGTCGGGCAGCGATGCCCTGCGCCAGCGTGCCGCCCAGCGAATAGCCGATAAAGTGGTACGGGCCGTGCGGCTGTACCGACAATACCGTCGCCAGGTGCGCCTCGCACACCTGATCCATATCCTCGCTCAGCGCCAGCGGGCCGTCAGGCCGCGGCGACTGAATGCCCACCAGCGACCAGTGCTGATCGATATAGCGCGGCAATACGCTGAACTGCCAGGAAAAACCGGAGGCCGGGTGCAGACAGAACAGCGTCGGGCCGTCGGTGGTGCGCAGCGGCAGTACGCTGTCGAAACCGCAGCGGTCGGCCTCTTCCTGCGTGCGCTCTTCCGCCAGCAGCGCCGCCAGTTGCTCCACCTTCGACGCCACCATCACCTGCCCCACCGATACCGCCTTACCCAGATCGCGGCGCAGTTCCGCCGCCAGGCGCATCGCCAGCAGCGAATGGCCGCCCAGGGCGAAGAAGTCGTCGTCGGCAAATACCTGCTCACGCTGCAGCAGACGGGCGAACACCGCCGCAATCTCACTTTCCAGCCCCGGCAGCGGTTCTCGGCCGGCGCTACGCGTGCCGCTTTGCGGCTGCGGCAGGGCTTTGCGGTCCAGTTTACCGTTGGCGCTCAGCGGCAGCTCCGCCATTTCCACCAGCGCGACCGCACCATATGCGGCGGCAGACGGTCGGCCAGCGCGGCGCGCAGCGCTGCCGGATCCAGCGTCACCCCGGCCTGCGGCACCAGATAACCCACCAGCTGACGTGCGTCGCCGCCGGCATCCGCCGGCGTCCCGGTCAGCACCAGCGCGTGGGTCACCGCCTGCTGTACGCCCGGCAGCGACAACAGCGCGTGTCGATCTCGCTCAGTTCAATACGCTGGCCGCGGATCTTCAGCTGATCGTCGCTGCGCCCCAGATATTCCACCGTCCCGTCGGGCAGCCAGCACGCCACATCGCCGGTGCGGTACATGCGACCGCCGTCGCCGAACGGGTCGGCGACAAAGCGGCTGGCGGTCAGCTCCGGACGCCCCAGATAACCGTGCGCCAGCTGTACGCCGGTCAGATACAGATCGCCGCGACGCCCGGCGGCACCGGGCGCAGACGCGCATCCAGAATACGCAGCCCGGTATTCCACACCGGCAGGCCAATCGGCACGTTGGCGCCGGTCACCGCCGCCAAGGCGTCGCCCAGGCCGGATGCCAAGTCACGTCCACCGCGGCCTCCGTCGGCCGTACAGGTTATGCAACGGCACCGCGGTGCGGCTCTGCCACTGGCGGCACAGCTCGGCCGGCAGCGCTTCGCCGCTGCAGAACACCCGCTGCAGGCTGGCGCACTGTTCGACCGCCTCCCGCCCCTCCAGCGCGCTGACGAACGCCGCCAGCATCGAAGGTACAAAGTGCAGAGTGGTGACGCGGTGGCGGGCGATCAGCTGCTGCAGCTGCTGCGGGTCGCGGTGCGCTTCCGGCGGCGCCATCACCAGCTGCGCGCCGACCATCAGCGGCCAAAAGAACTCCCAGACCGACACGTCGAAGCTGCACGGCGTCTTCTGCAGCACCACGTCCTGCGCATTGAGCGGATAGTGGTTCTGCATCCACAGCAGACGGTTGACGATAGCCTGATGACCGACCAGCACCCCTTCGGCCGGCCGGTGGAGCCGGAGGTAAAAATAATGTAGGCCGGATGATGCGCGTCGGCCCGTCAGCGCGACCTGCGCAGCGTGGTCGGCGGCAGCGGCGCATCGTACAAAAGGATCTCCCCCCTGGCCGGCAAAAACGCGCCTGCTGCGACGGTTCGGTGATAATCAGCCGCGGCGCAGCGTCTTCCAGCATCATCGCCAGGCGCTCATCGGGATAGCCGGTATCCAGCGGCAGATAGGCGGCGCCGGCTTCGACTATCGCCATCAGCGCCAGCGACAGAAACACCGAACGCGGCAGCGCCACGGCGACGATATCGCCGGCCGTACGCCTTGTCGCTCACTGACGCGCCAGCGCGCTCACCTGTTCACGGGTTTCACGGTAGCTAAAGCGGAAATGCGCATCGGACAGCGCCGGCGCATCGGCGTGCGCTGCGCCTGCTGCGCCAGCAGGCCCGCTCAGCGTCTGCGGCGCCACCGGGGTGCGCGGTATCATTGACCCGCGCCAGCAGCGCATGGTCGGCGGCGGTCAGCATATCGCCTCCCCACCGGCAACTGCGGCCGGGCGCTGAACTGGCTCAGCAACAGCGGCAGGCGCTGCAGGTGGGCCGCCAGTTCATCACGCTGATAACGCTCGCATTGGCCAAACAGTTCCACCTTCAGCCGGCCGTCGTCGCCGATAAACAGCGCAATTTCCAGATCGCGCACCGGGCCGGAAGCCAGATCGTGCGTAATGCGGTAATACCGTCAAAATCCAGTTGGTAATCAAACATCTTGAAGTTGAACACCGTGCCGTACAGCGGCTCGGCATCGCCGATGCGTCCAGATCGCGCTGCACCTGCTCGGCATCATACCGCTGATGGCGGCGCACCTTTTTCAGCTCGCGCTGAGGGTGAGCGCCACCTCCGTCAGCGTCGCCTGCGGATCCACCCGCATCGCCATCGGCAAAACGTTAATCACCGCCCGGTGGCGCACAGCGCGGCGGAGCCGGTGCGGCGCATAAAGATAAAGCCGGCGCTGAAGTGCGGCTGGCCGCTCAGGCGCGACACCCACAGCGCCAGCAGCGCCACCGCCATATCGGCGGCGTTGAGCTGATGCGGCTGACCCAGCGCCGTCAGCGGCGCAAAATCGGCGCCGAACAGTGCTGGCTCAGGCCGGTGAATGCGCGTGGTCGGCGCCTGTCCGGCCAGCGGCTGCGGGCTGAGGGTCGCGGCGGCGGCAGCTGGGCGGCCTTGTCGCGCCAGTAATCGGCATCGCGCTGCCGGCCGGCGGACTGCTGATAGGCCTGATATTCGGCCACCACCTCACCAAAGCCGCTGAACGGCGTCGGATCCGGCGTTTCGCCGCGGCGCAGCCGGCTGTAAATATGGGCGACGCGCCGGGTAATGGCGGTAAAGCTGAAGCCGTCAACCAGCAGATGGTGATAGCGTTGATACCAGAACCAGCGGTCGTCCGCCACGCGCATCAGCACGTTGCGGTACAGCGGTTTGCGCTGCTCACCCGCAGTTCGCCGTTAAGATCGATATCCATCAGCGCCGTCGCCGCGGCTTCGGCGTCTGCCGAATCGGTAAAGTCGACATATTCCGCCGCGTGGATGGCAAACTCCGCGTCCAGCCACTGCAGCGGTACGCCGTCGCGCTCTTCAAAGCGCAGGCGCAGGGTATCGGCTTCGGACAGTCCGAGGCCGATGGCGCGCAGCAGGCACTCTGGATCCAGCACGCCGTTCAGTTCAATATAATGCGCCACCGCGTAGGCATTGCCATGCGGTGAAAGCTGATCGGCGACCCAGATACCGGGCTGCGCCGCAACCAGCGGCATCTCCGGGCTTGCCTGCTGCCCCGCCGCTAATGTAGAAATTTCTGACACCGTACTTGCTCCAGTTATTATTGTTGTTCACGCTGCGCGGCGGGCCGCATGTCCTGCCAGTGCGTTTCCAGCCAGCCGACGCACTCGGCGCGCTCCGCCGGGCCGAACACCGTACGCCAGCCGGCCGGGGCCGGGCTGAAGTCGGGCCACAGGCTGTACTGCTGCTGTGCATTGCACAAAATCAGGCAACGCTGCTGCGGGTCGTCAAACGGGTTCTGCATGTCCATCGCGGGCTCCTTGAATCAGACGAGGATTGGCGGCCGGCGTGGCCTGGTGGGCGGTGGCAAAGGTCGGCTGCCAAAGCGCCTGCAGGCCGTCCAGCAGGCCGCCGCGCCAGCACAGCGCATCGTGGCCGCCTTCAACCGCCCGGTAATGCACCCGGTGGCCGCCCCGGCTGAGCAGGGTCGCCATCTGGCCGCTGACCTGATGCACCAGCGGTTCATGCATGCCGGCTTCCATAAACACTTTCAGCGAACCGTGGTTGCCCAGCCCTTCTTCAACCTGACGCTGCAGCCAGCAGGCGTCTTCCGGCGGGGTCGGCAGCTGCAGCATATCGCGCCGCGGCCACCAGAAAGAGCCGGACTGGCTAACCACCGCGCCGAAACGCTGCGGCCAGTTCAGCCGGCGTACAGCGCGGAGAGGCCGCCAAAGCTCTGCCCGGCCACCACGGTGCGCGCGGCCTCGGCGCTGTGCGGCGCCCACTGCGCCAACTGCGGCAGCAGCTCTTCCTGCAGCGCCAGCCAGAACTCGGCGTTACAGCCCAACTCCCGGGCGCGATGCGGCAAATCGATAATATCGATCAGCACATAGACGGCTGCCGGCAGTTGGCCCTCGCGGGTCATCCGCATCAGCGGGTCCCACACCGGCATCTGCTGCGCCCAGAACTGGCCGTCGAGCAGAATCGCCAGCGGCCGCTGCGCCGCATCGGCGTCGCCGGTGGTGTACACCCACACTTTGCGGCTGTTGCCGAGCCGTTTCGCTGTGCCAGGTATGGTGCTGCAGACGCGCCGGCGCCGGCGGAACGCAGCGGCCGCTGGCGACGTCATAGTTGTCAAAATCGCGCCAGGCGGCTGCGGCGGCGCTTTTGGCATATGCAGCCCGGAGACGATATTGCCGCCGGCGGCGGGCCAGGAGCGGTAAGGGTTCAGCAGGTCGTGCGTCGCCCCGGCGAACACCTGATGCCACCAGTGGCGTCGCGCATGCATATTGGCATGGGCATCCGCCCCGTCGACGCGCAGCGGCCGGTCATCCATGCTGGGAATAAAGCAGTAACTGCCGCGCCAGTCGGCGTTCAGTTCAGTTTGCCAGTACCACACATCACTGCCGCTCAGACGCTGCAGACTCTGCGGCGGATTCGGCTGATGATGGTCGGTCAGACAATTAATGTTTGATCCAGACGCGCCGGTAGGCGGAGGTCAATTCGCAACCTGCGGATCGCGCCAGAGGAAGGTCACCGTCCAGCGGCCGTTGTCGGCCGGCTCCACCAGCGGCGTGCCGCGCCGGGCTATCTCCAGCCACCAGCCATGGCTCCCGACGTGTTTGCTTGTTAATAACGTACTGCTTGCTGGCTGTTGTTCTGTTTTCAAAACACCCACTCACCTGGTCGTTGGCATAACACATTGTGCGCACGGAAAATATCCGGCTGCCCTACCGCATATATAGATACGGTAAATCGAATACTATTGATAATTATTTTCATTTGCAATAG
Source organism: Serratia rubidaea (assembly GCA_901472405.1). Taxonomy (GTDB): domain Bacteria; phylum Pseudomonadota; class Gammaproteobacteria; order Enterobacterales; family Enterobacteriaceae; genus Serratia_B; species Serratia_B rubidaea. Next base: position 3,518,855 of record LR590463.1, read on the forward strand.
TGTGTACGGGCCCATAAACAGGGCCGGTATTCTTCATCGGGGACGGATGCCGATTATTGACAGCGGGTCGAATGCCGGGAGCGTCTCCGGCTTATTCAATCCATGAATCATTGAAGACATAAAAAACGACAACCGGCTGCCCTGTCGGCATGAGCTACGCCGCAGGGATGGCAAAACGGCAGGAATTCACAATGAATCACGCACTTTCTCGTTATTCCCTGGCGACCTTGATCGGCCTGGGATTAGGCGCGTCCACTTTGGCGCACGCCGCACAGCAAACGGACACCCCCTCAAACGCGGAAAAAACCGCCGCCGCAGACGATAAAAAACCGGCTGAAGACACCATTTTTAGTCACCGCCGCCAAGCAGAACCTGCAGGCGCCCGGCGTCTCCACCATCACCGCCGACGAAATCAAAAAGCGCCCGCCGGCGCGCGACATCAGCGAACTGGTGCGCACCATGCCCGGCGTCAACCTGACCGGCAACTCCACCAGCGGCCAGCGCGGCAACAACCGCCAGTTGGATATCCGCGGCATGGGGCCGGAAAATACGCTGGTGCTGATCGACGGCATGCCGGCCAGCAGCCGCAACTCGGTGCGTCAGGGCTGGCGCGGCGAGCGCGATACCCGCGGCGATACCGCCTGGGTGCCGCCGGAAATGATTGAACGCATCGAAGTGCTGCGCGGCCCGGCCGCCGCCCGCTACGGCAGCGGCGCCGCCGGCGGCGTGGTCAATATCATCACCAAAAAACAGACCAAAGAGCTCCACGGCTCGCTGAACGCCTACTACAACATTCCGCAGCATAAAGACGAAGGCGCCACCAAACGCACCGACTTCAGCCTGTCCGGGCCGTTGACCGATACGCTGAGCTTCCGCCTGTTCGGCGGCTACAGCAAAACCCAGGCCGACGCCCAGGATATCAACCAGGGCCATCAGTCCGCCCGCTACGGCGACTATGCCGACAGCCTGCCGGCCGGCCGTGAGGGGGTGATCGATAAAAACATCAACGGCCTGCTGCACTGGGACTTCGCCCATCTGCAATCGCTGGAGTTCGAATACGGTTACGGCCGTCAGGGCAACCTGTACGCCGGCGATACCCAGAACACCAACACCAATGATCTGGTGAAGGAGATGTACGGTAAAGAGGCTAACCGTATGTATCGCGAAACCTACGCCTTACGCTACCAGGGCGCCTGGGACAACGGCGTCAGCACCAATAACTACGTGCAATATGAAAACACCCGCAACTCGCGGATGAACGAAGGGCTGGCGGGCGGCACCGAAGGGATCTTCAACGAGAAAAACGCCGGCTTTAACGACACCGATCTGGACGATATCCTGCTGCACAGCGAAGTCAGCGTGCCGTTCGACATGTGGGTGCCGCAAACCGCCACGCTGGGCGCCGAGTGGAACCAGCAGAAGATGAAGAGCAGTTCGATCGTCAGCCAGGCGCTGCAGGGCGGCGATATTGACGGCGTTTCCAGCGCGGACCGCAGCCCCTACTCGTCCGCGCGCATTTTCTCGCTGTTTGCCGAAGATAATATCGAGCTCACCGACACCACCATGCTGACGCCGGGCATGCGCTATGACCACCACTCGGTGTCCGGCGATAACTGGAGTCCGTCGCTGAACCTGTCGCAGGAGCTGGGGGAGTACTTCACCCTGAAGATGGGCATCGCCCGCGCCTATAAAGCGCCGAACCTGTTCCAGACCAACCCGAACTACATCCTGTACAGCAAGGGCCAGGGCTGCGCCAACAGTTCCAGCGGCGTCGGCTGCTACCTGATGGGCAACGACGACCTGAAAGCGGAAACCAGCGTCAACAAAGAGATCGGCCTGGAGTTCCACAACGACGGTTGGCTGGCCGGCGTCACCTACTTCCGCAACGACTACCGCAACAAGATCGAGGCCGGTTATACCCCGATCAGCCGAACCAGCAACGGTAAAACCGATGTCTATCGCTGGGAGAACGTGCCCAAGGCGGTGGTGCAGGGTCTGGAAGGGTCGCTGAACGTGCCGGTCAGCGAAACGATCTCCTGGACCAATAACCTGACCTATATGATCGAGAACAAGAACAAAACCACCGGCGATTACCTGTCGGTGATTCCCAAGTACACGCTCAACTCCACCCTGAGCTGGCAGGCGACGCAGGATCTGTCGATGCAGAGCACCCTGACCTGGTACGGTCGTCAGAAGCCGAAGAAGTACAACTACAAAGGGGAAGCCACCACCGGCAGCGAAAGACGCGAGGTCAGCCCGTACGCCGTCGTCGGCCTCAGCGCCACCTACGACGTCAGCAAAAACGTCAGCATGACCGCCGGGGTCGACAACCTGTTCGACAAACGCCAGTTCCGCGCCGGCAATGCGCAGAACGTCGGCAACCCGACCACCGGCGCGATCAATATCGCCGGCGCCGGGGCGGCCACCTACAACGAACCGGGCCGCACCTTCTATATGAGCATCAACACCCACTTCTGATCGTGGGTCACGCCGGGCTGAAAACATCTTTCCCCGGCAGTGCAATGAAAAAACCGGTCGCCACGCTGACCGGTTTTTTATTATCGACGATCTCCACAACGAGTCCGTCATCTTTCGATGGCGTCAATAAACCCGCTTAAATCATCTGGCTGAAGTTCATCTGCGCCATCAGCTTGTAGTTATCGGCGTAATCCACCGGAATCGCCACCACCACCGGCCCCTGAATCTCCATCGCCTTACGCAGCATCGGCCGCAGATCGTCCACCGACTGGACGGCAAAGCCCACCGCGCCGCAGGATTCGGCGTAGGCTTTAAAATCAATCGGCCCGAATGACACGCCGGATTTACGCTGGTATTTGTTCACCTCCTGCATTTCCACCATGTTATAGGCGTTGTCCACCCAGATAACGTGCACGATATTGGTTTTCAGCCGCACCGCGGTTTCCAGCTCCATGCTCGACTGCATAAAGCCGCCGTCGCCGGAAATCGACAGCACCTTGTCCCCCGGCCGCACCAGCGCCGCGCCGATGGCCCACGGCAGCGCCACGCCCATGGTCTGCTGGCCGTTGGAAATCAGCAGCTGACGCGCGCGGAAGCTGTACAGATAGCGGGCGATCCAGATATGGAAGCTGCCCATATCCACGCACAGCGTCACGTCGTCGCTGACGATATCCTGCAGCTCCTTGACGATGCGCAGCGGGTGAATCGGCATGCCGCCGCGGCGCGCCGCGCGCTCGGCCAGTTCACTGCGCTGACGACCCAGATCGGCGAGAATGGTTTCCACCTCGGTCGGGATCGCCAGCCGCCCCGGCAGGCTGGCGCTGAGCGCCTGAATGGTGGCGCTGATATTGCCCACCAGTTCGACGTCCGGCCGGTAACAACAGTCAATCTCCGCCGGCTGTACGTCGATATGCACCAGTTTCAGGTGGCGTGCGCCGTTCCACATGCACGGGTCGTACTCAATCGGCCCGTAACCAACGCTGACCACCAGATCGGCCTTCTGCAGCAGCTGATCCGCCGGCTGGTTATTGAACAAGCCGACGCGGCCGGCGAAACGGGCAAAGTGATTGACGTCAATCGCCCCGGCCGCCTGATAGGTGCCGACCACCGGCATCTGCGTGCGGTACAGCAGTTGACGCACCGCCTCGCTGTTTTCCGGCCGGCTGGCCTGCAGCCCCAGCAGCAGCACCGGGCATGCGGCCTGCTGAATCAGCGCCGCCGCCCGCTGAATATCCTCGCCGGCCGCGGCGCCCATGCGCGGCGCGGGACAGCCGGCCAGCACCGGCGCGCTCACCGGCTCATTGACGATATCCATCGGCAGGCTGATAAAGGAGGCTCCCGGGCGACCGAACTCGGCGCTGCGGAAGGCGTTGGCGATCACTTCGGAAATCGCCGAGCCGGCGTGCACCTCGGCGCAATATTTGGTCACCGGGCGGAACATGCTGACGGTATCCATACTCTGGTGGGTCTGCTTGAGGTTATCGGCGCGTTTTACCGCCCCGCCCAGCGCCACCACCGCATCGCCTTCCGACGTGGCGGTCGCCAGGCCGGTGATCAGGTTGGAGCTGCCGGGGCCGGAGGTGACCAGCGCCACCCCGGCCTTGCCGGTCAGGCGGCCGACCGCCGCCGCCATAAAGGCGGCGTTGGCCTCGTGGCGCACCACCACGGTCTCAATCGACGGCGCATCCTCCAGCGAATCAAACACCCGGTCGATTTTCGCCCCGGGGATGCCGAACACGTGCTTCACCCCCTGCGCTTCCAGATTCTTCACCACCAAATCGGCGCCGCACTGCCAGTTTTCATCCGTTGTAAGCTGTTTCATGGTTCCACCTCATAAAGTAAAAAAATCGACCGCCGCTGTTGCGCCGCAGCCAGTACGGCGCAGGCCTGTTTAGCCTTCGGCAGAACGAATGGCGCTGTCCAAATCCTCCGGGCAGAGGTTGGTGCGCAGAAAATCCGCATCGTGCGGTAACTGAAGGTTGAGACGCGTGATCACGCCGAACTGCAAACGGCCCCGCTCCAGCTGATAATCCAGCACGTGGCCGCCGCCGTTACGGTCGTCGGTAACGAAATGCTCGTGATAGCCGGCCACGCCGATGCCCTGCATATAATCCGGCGAGCGAAAGCCCACCAGCGTGCCGCGACTCTGCGTAAAGGCGAAGGTCGGCTGCGCCTCTATCGCCTCCAGCATCGGCTTGTAGGGACGCTCCTGGCGCGGTACGGTGCGGGTTTCCACATGGCTGAATTCACCGTCGACGCGCAGCGCGCAGAACAGATTGGGCGAGGCCACCTGTTCGTCGATGCACTGATGCAGCTGGGCCTTGGTGATGGGACGTTCGAAATGCTGTGTGACGCTGGGTTTGAAAAAGGTCACCACGGCAAACGGCGTTTTTTGATCCTGCCGCGCCGGACGTGCGCTGCCGTCGGCGCGCAGCTGATGAATTTCCTGGTCAAAGGCGATCAGTTCGCCGTCGAGATGGTTGAAGGTTCCCAGACCGAAATCGCCGTGGCGCAGCAGTTCCGCGATGGTGACGTCTCCCTCGTACACCCCGCCGATCAGCGCGCTCATCAACGATATCTGGTAAATCTCCCCTTCGCCGGTGGTCGCCGACTGGCTGGCAAACCCCTGCGCCAAATGCTGCGCGCAGGAACACCCGTGGTTCTGGTTCATGCAATACTCCTCCACCAGCGCGGACATACGGCGTCCGCGCGTTTGCTATGCTGCACGGCCTGTTTCGTGTTGGCACGATTCAGCCGCCGGCAACAAAAAATCGACCGCCAGGGTCGAAACCACGCGGGCGGAAACAAATGATTAACATTATTAACCTTTAATTTCGCCAAGCCCGTCGTGATAAAAACGTTTTCTGGTGTTGAAGCAAAAAATGGCGTGCCGGAGGCTATCCGCCGCAACCACGTAACAAGTTATGACAGCAGTAATATTTATACATTTCTTCTTGATAAACCGGCGATTATGCCGTCCTATCGCCTTAAAAAGAGTAGGCTTAAGCCGCCGCGCTGAGAACCCTATATTCATAAGAAACGCTTTTGCATATAATGCAAAGATGAACGACACCCGTTATGCCGAACATTTGCCGATTTTTCTGGAAGTCGCCCGACTGGGCAGCTTCTCCGCCGCGGCCCGCAAGCTGGGTATGGTGCCCTCGTCGCTGGTGCGCCACATTGATACGCTGGAGCAACAGCTGGCGGTCACGCTGTTTATCCGCTCAACCCGCGGCCTGCAGCTGACCGACGCCGGCAGGATGCTGCAAAGCCGCGCTGCAGCGCTGCAGGCCGATATGCTGACCCTGCGCGCCGAGCTGCACTCACTCGGCGAGGTGCCGCAGGGCGTACTGCGCATCAGCTGCCTGCCGACCTTCGGCAAAACCTATCTGTTGCCGCTGCTGCCGGAACTGACGCGGCGCTATCCGCAGCTGGCGGTGGAGCTGGATTTCACCGAACGCCCCGCCGACCCCAAACAGGAGTCCCTCGACGCCGCGCTGCGTATCGGCGAGCAGAAAGACAGCTCGCTCTACGCGCGCCGCATCGCCACCCAGCGCTGGCTGATGTGCGCCAGCCCGGCGTACGTCGCCCGCTATGGCCGCCCGGATACGCTGGCCGACCTGCCGCAGCACCGGCTGATCGCGCGTTTGCATCAGCAACAGCCAACCTGCTGGGGGCAGATTCTCGACGCCGCGCTGCTGAACCGCTGCAACCTGGTGCTGCGCTGCGATGACTTCACCGCCCAGCGGATGGCGGCGCTCAGCGGTATCGGCATCACCTTCCTGCCCAACTGGGTAGTGGGGCCGGACGTGCAAAGCGGCGCGCTGTTGCCGCTGATGGACGACCCGCGCGGCGAGGAACAAGGGATTTATCTGCTGCGCCGGTAGCCCGGGTTTCCGCCAGGCTGGCGGCCTTCACCGCGCTGCTGCAGCAATATATCGGCCAGCCGCCCAGCTGGGCCTGATACGCCGGGTTATTTCATCCTTCTTCGCTTCAGGGTACAGTAGCCGCAGCCAAGGAGACTTTATGCAGCCAGAGCAGCAAATTATTGAGTGGTTACAACAAGATGACACGCGGATGAACGCCCTGCGCACCGCACGCCGTCTGGGATTGAGCGACTGGTGCCTCGGCGCCGGTTTTGTGCGCAATCTGGTCTGGGATCGCCTGCACGGCTATACGCAGCCGACGCCGCTGAACGATATCGACGTGATCCACTTTGATCCGCTGCGCACGCAGCCCGAACGCGACCGTATGCTGGAAGCGCGCCTGCAGGGCTGGCTGCCGCAGCCCTGGTCGGTGAAGAACCAGGCGCGGATGCACCTGCGCGCCGGACGCGCGCCCTATCACAGCAGCGAAGACGCCATCAGCTACTGGACGGAGATCGAAACCGCGGTCGGCGCGCGCCTCAACGCCGACGACGGCATTACGCTGGTTGCGCCCTTCGGTCTGCAGGCGCTGTTTGCCGACAGCATTACCTTTAATGCCAAAAGCGCCAACGTTGCCGCCTATCAACAGCGCGTGGCCGATAAAGGCTGGCTGCAGCGCTGGCCGCGCCTGCGGCAGCTCGTCGGCTAAAGTTTATGCGCTGCCTGCCGATGATAGAGTGAACCCTCACCCGACGCAGGAGCAGCGCCATGATAAACAGCATCATCTCCCCCGTTCCGCTCAAACCGGCCCTGCCGGCGGTCGGCCATCTGGTCAGCGCGCCGGGCAAAACCGGCCAGCTGCTGATGGCCACGCCGCTGAATAACCACGCCGAGGCCGACAAGGCGAAAAAGAGCGACGGCAATCAGCCCGCCGCGCCCGTAGAACAGGGCGCGTCGGCGCGCATCAAGGCGCTGCAGCAACAGATTGAGGATTTACAGCAGCAGCTGCTGGCGTTAAAAGACGCGGACGGCGATGCCAAACAGATCGAACAGCAAAAACAGCTGATTCAGGCGCGCATCGCCATGCTGCAGGCGGAGATCGCGCGCATCCGCAAAGAAGAGTTGGAAAAACAGCAGGCAGAGCAGATGAAGGTGGCCGACGGCGTCAACCGCCCAACGCCGCACAACGCGCTGGACGTCTATATCTGACGTTAACCGGCCGGCTGCCGTTGACGCTGCTGTTGCAGCAGCGCCGCCTGCTCCCGCACCACCTGCCAGACCGCCTCCGCCGCCGGCGACAACGAACGGTTTTTGCGCCGCACCAGCATCAGGGCGCGATGGATCTCCGGCTGCAGCCGTTTCACCCGCAGCTGCCCGCCCTGCGGCAGCGGCAACGCCAGCGCCGGGAAAATGCTGATGCCGATGCCCGCCGCCACCATCGGGAACAGCGTGGCCGGATGCCCAATCTCCTGCACTACCTCCGCCTCCACGCCCTGCTGACGCAACGCGCTGTCGATCAGCTGGCGGCTGCCGGAGGCGTAGTCCTGCAGCACCAGCCGGCTGCCGTTCAGCGCCGACCAATGTACCTGCGGCAGGTCGGCAAACGGGTGATCCTCCCGGCACAGCAGTAAAAACGGCTCATGCAGAATCGGTTCGCAATCCAGATCGATCGCCTGCACCGGATCGACCACGATGCCGAAATCCACCTCGGCGTTGCGGATGCTGTTCAACACCCACTGCTGCGCCTGATCGCGCAGCAGGATGCGGATATCCGGATACTGCCGCTCGCCGGCGGCGATGCACTGCGGCATCAGGTGCGCCGAAATGGTCTGGCTGGAGGCCACCCGTACGGTGCCGCTGCGCTGCACGCCGAAGCTGCGCGCGTCCAGCAGCGACGCCTGCAGCTCATCCAGCAGGCGCTCAACGCGATTTGCCAGCCGGCGCCCCGCGTCGGTCAGCAGCACTTCGCGGGTGGTGCGATCCAGCAGACGCACGCCGATTTCCGCCTCCAGCTCTTTCACGCTGTGGCTGACCGCCGACTGCGTCAGCCCTATTGCTTCGCCGGCGCGGCTAAAACTGCCGTGGCGCGCAATGGCGACAAACACCCGCAGCTGCTTCAGAGAGTAATTTATGATTTTCATTCATATATAAATTAAATAAATCAATTTTATTATTATATGCCGACGCGCCACACTATTGCCTATTATTTTCCCGCACGAGTTTTAGCGCTATGAGATTTCTCCCCGACCGCTTCACCCTGACGCTGCTCGCCACCGTGCTGCTGGCCTCCTTTCTGCCGGCGCGCGCGTGGCGGTCGGCTGGCTGAATACCCTGACCGTTGCCGCCATCGCCCTGCTGTTTTTTATGCACGGCGCCAAACTGTCGCGCGAGGCGATTCTCGCCGGCAGCAATAACTGGCGTCTGCATCTGTGGGTGATGTGCAGCACCTTTATCATTTTCCCGCTGCTCGGCGTGCTGTTTAAGTGGTGGTCGCCGGTGGCCGTCAGCCCGGAGCTGTATAACGGCTTTATCTACCTGTGCATTTTGCCCGCCACGGTGCAATCCGCCATCGCCTTTACCTCGCTGGCCGGCGGCAACGTGGCGGCGGCGGTGTGCAGCGCTTCCGCTTCCAGCCTGCTTGGCATCTTCGTCTCGCCGCTGCTGGTCGGCCTGCTGCTGAACGTGCACGGCGAAACCGGCGGCCTGCAGCAGGTCGGCAGTATCGTGCTGCAGCTGCTGGTGCCGTTTGTCGCCGGCCATCTGGCGCGGCCGCTGATCGGCAAATGGATCGACCGCCACCGCAAGTGGATCGGCAAAACCGACCAGACCTCCATCCTGCTGGTGGTGTACGCCGCCTTCAGCGAGGCGGTAACGCACGGCATCTGGCATCAGGTGGGCTGGAAGGCGCTGCTGTTTATTCTGCTCGTCAGCCTGGCGCTGCTGGCCATCGTGCTGCTGATCAATATCCAGATGGCGCGCTGGCTGGGGTTCAATAAAGCGGATGAGATCACCATCGTGTTCTGCGGCTCGAAGAAAAGCCTGGCGAACGGCATCCCGATGGCTAATATTCTGTTTCCGACCGCCAGCGTCGGGGTCATGGTGCTGCCGTTGATGGTGTTCCACCAGGTGCAGCTGATGACCTGCGCCATGCTGGCGCGGCGCTATCAGCAAAAGCAGCAGCGGCAACAGCAGCAGGCGGCGCAGGCGAAAGCCCTGTAAAAAAAACGGGGACGCCGATGCGTCCCCGTGGTCAACCGCGTTTCAGCGGTTTCACCAGCGCGTCCAATCCTTCAATCTTCAGCGCCAGCGTCATCTCCATCAGCATGCCCAGTTTGCCCTTGGGGAATTCGCCCTTACGGGCGAACCACAGCAGATACTCTTCCGGCAGGTCAATCAGCACCCGCCCCCTGGTATTTGCCGAACGGCATCACCGTATTGGCGATTTCAATCAGGTTTTCCTTTTCCATCAGTCACCCAGCAGGCGGATCATTTCCGCTTCGTCGATCACCGCGATGCCCAGCTCCTGCGCCTTGGCCAGCTTGGAGCCGGCGGCCTCGCCGGCGATCACCAGATCGGTTTTTTTCGAGACGCTGCCGCTGACTTTCGCCCCCAGCGCCGTCAGGCGGTCTTTAGCCTCATCGCGCGACAGCTGGCTCAGCGAGCCGGTCAGCACCACGGTTTTACCGGCGAACGGGCTGTCGATCTCTTCTGCCGCCACCACTACCGGCGCCGGCCAGCTGATGCCGATCTCCGCGCTGACCAGTTTGTCGATTACCTGCTGATTCAGCGCTTCGGCAAAGAAATTCACCACGTGCTTCGCCACCACTTCGCCCACGTCCGGCACCAGTTTCAGCGCCTCGATGTCCGCCGCACGCAGCGCGTCCAGCGAGCCGAAGTGCGCCGCCAGGTTGGCCGCCGTCGCTTCGCCGACCTCGCGGATGCCCAGCGCATACAGGAAACGGGCGAAGGTGGTCTGTTTGGACTTCTCCAGCGCGTTCACCAGGTTCTGCGCCGACTTCGGCCCCATACGGTCCAGCCCGGTCAGCAGGCCGGCAGAGAGACCGAACAGATCGGCAGGATCTTTGACGTACTCTTTTTCCACCAGCTGTTCGATGATTTTGTCGCCCATGCCGTCAACGTCCAGCGCCCGGCGGGAGACGAAGTGCTTCAGCGCCTCTTTACGCTGCGCCGCACAGATCAAACCGCCGGTGCAGCGCGCGACCGCTTCGCCTTCCACCCGCTCGACGTCGGAGCCGCATACCGGGCAGTGCTGCGGGAACACCACTTCGCGCGCATCGAGAGGACGGCGCTCTTCCACCACCCCCACCACCTGCGGGATCACGTCGCCGGCGCGGCGCACGATCACCGTATCGCCGATGCGCAGCCCGAGACGCTCAATTTCATCGGCATTGTGCAGCGTGGCGTTGCTGACGGTAACGCCGGCCACCAGCACCGGCTCCAGCCGCGCCACCGGCGTAATCGCCCCGGTGCGGCCGACCTGGAATTCGACCTCGCGCACCTGGGTAATCTGCTCCTGCGCCGGGAACTTAAAGGCGGTGGCCCAGCGCGGCGCGCGGGCGACAAACCCCAGCTGTTCCTGCAGGTCGATATCGTCAATCTTCACCACCACGCCGTCGATATCAAACCCCAGCCCGCCGCGATCCTGTTCAACCTGGCGGTAAAAAGCCAGCACCTCGTCGCTGCCGCTGCACAGTCTGGCGCGATCGCTGACCGGCAGCCCCCAGGCTTTAAATTGCATCAGGCGCTGCCAGTGGCTGCGCGGCAGCTCGCCGCCTTCCAGCAGGCCGACGCCGTAGCAGAAGAAGGTCAGCGGGCGTTTGGCGGTGATGCGCGGATCCAGCTGGCGCAGCGATCCGGCGGCGGCGTTGCGCGGGTTGGCAAACACCTTGCCATCCTTGCGCCGCGCCTCTTCATTCATTTTTTCAAAGCCGGCCTGCGGCATAAACACTTCGCCGCGCACTTCCAGCCGGCGCGGAATATTGTCGCCGGTCAGGCGCAGCGGAATGGCGCGGATGGTGCGCACATTGGCGGTGATGTTCTCACCGGTGGTGCCGTCGCCGCGCGTGGCGGCGCGCACCAGTTCGCCGTCTTCATACAGCAGACTGACCGCCAGCCCGTCCAGCTTCAGCTCGCAGCAGAAGGTCAGCGCCTCGCTGCTTTTCAGCCGGTCCTGCACCCGCTTATAAAACGCCAGGAAGCTCTCATCGTCGAACACGTTGTCCAGCGACAGCATCGGCACCTCATGGCGCACCTGGTCAAACGCCGCCAGCGGCGCTGCACCGACGCGCTGGTCGGCGAGTCGGCGGTGATCAGTTCGGGATGCGCCTCTTCCAGCGCGCGCAGCTCGCGCATCAGACGGTCATATTCCGCATCGGGAATTTCCGGCGCGTCCAGCACGTGGTACTGGTATTCATGATGGCGTAATTGGGTTCGCAGTTGATTGATTGTTTCGATTGTTGTGGCCATAGCTCACCATCAGAGATAAAAAACCCCCAGCGAGTGGGGGTTTCAGAAGACGTAATGTTCAGTGCGCATCGCAACCGTCAGGCGTTGTTTTCCAACACTTCACGAATGCGCGCCTTGTAACTTTCCAGCTTTTGCGGCGTCATCATGCGACGCTCGTCATCCAGCACCACGCCGCCAACGTCGTCGGCAATGCGCTGCGCCGACTGCAGCATCAGCTTGAAGTTCTGATTGGCGTCGCCGTAGGACGGCACCATCATAAACATCGACACGCCCGGCGTGGAGAAATCAGACATTGAATCCGGGTCGAAAGAGCCGGGCTTGACCATATTCGCCAGGCTGAACAGCACCGGGCCGCTGCCGGCCGGGCTGATATGGCGATGGAAAATGCCCATCTCGCCGAACTGGAAGCCGGACTGCAGCACGCTCTGCAGCAAGACTTCGCCGCCGATAACGCCGCCCTGATGCGCCGCAACGTGCAGCACCAGTACGGTTTCCTTGCGCTTGGCAGGCTCCGGAGCCGGCGCGGGTTCCGCTGCCGGTTCAGGTTCGGCCGGTTTGCTTTCCGGCTGCGGCGCAGGCGCGGCTTCCGGCGCAAAGGCAGGTTCCGGCTCTGCCGGCGGCAGATCGTCAACGCGCGGCTCACGACGCGGCGCAGGCTGCTCTTCGGCCGGTTCTTCAGCGGGTTTCGCTTCCGGCGCGTAGTCGTCCAGCAGCACATCATCGTAGTCCGGACGCTGAGACAGCGGCGCGGGCTGATGAGCAGCCGGCTGAACCTCGCGCGGCGCCGGTGCGGCCGCCGGAGCGGGCTTCGGCGCAGCCGTCGGTTCTTCGCGAGCGGCATCGAAATCGCCGAACGACGGCTCTTCCTGCGGATGGGCGGAGCGCACGCGCACTTCTCCCACGCCGTCGTCGAAGTCGTCGTCAGAAGTTGGTTCACGTTCTTTTTTAGAACGCTTGGCTGGGCGATCGCGGAAAAGGGACGAGCGTTCCTTACGGCTGGTCCACAGACCATGTAATAACAACGCTATTATGGCGATCGCGCCAACAACGATTAATATCAGACGCAAATCCTGCATCATTGCTATCTCTGTTGTTCCAATACATTGCCACCGCGGCAAACATTCACTCTTTAACTCTATTTGCCTGTGCAGACAAGTGCAAGTCCGTGCTGAACTTTATGCTAATAAAGATGATAATTCTGCCTTTTTTGCTTTTTTTTCAGCCAACAACACGCTAGTCAGCAGAAAATCATCCCTATATGATAGCCAGCTTGCCCGTTCTGTTAACGAGATGACTTAAGATATGTCTTATTCGCAGCAAACTTCCTCCTCCGCCAGCGGCGTGCATTACTTTGCCGAAGGCTGGCGCCTGATTTCACGCCCCGGCATCAAGCGCTATGTGGTACTGCCGTTGCTGGTCAACGTACTGCTGATGGGCTCCGCCTTCTGGTGGCTGTTCAGCAAGCTCGGCGGCTGGATCCCGCAGATGATGGAGCACGTGCCGGACTGGCTGCAGTGGCTCAGCTACCTGCTGTGGCCGATCACCGTCATCTCCGTGGTGCTGGTGGCCGGCTACCTGTTCAGCACCATCACCAACCTGATTGCCGCGCCGTTCTGCGGCCTGCTGGCCGAACAGCTGGAAGGCCAGCTGACCGGTAAACCGCTGCCGGACAGCGGCATGGTCGGCCTGGTCAAAGACGTGCCGCGCATTATGGCGCGCGAATGGCGTAAGCTGGCGTACTACCTGCCGCGTGCGCTGGTGCTGTTGCTGCTGTACTTTGTGCCGGTCGTCGGCCAGACGGCGGCGCCGGTGCTGTGGTTCCTGTTCAGCGCCTGGATGCTGGCGATTCAGTACTGCGACTACCCGTTCGACAACCACAAGGTCAGCTTTGCCGATATGCGCCGCGCCCTGCGGCAGAACAAGGTGCATAACCTGCAGTTCGGCGCGCTGGTCAGCCTGTTTACCCTGATCCCAGTCCTCAATCTGGTGATCCTGCCGGTGGCGGTCTGCGGCGCCACGGCGATGTGGGTAGACCGCTACCGCCACCAGTTCGTCGCCCGCTAATCCCCTGCCCTACCCTGATCAACGGCCCGCTGGCGGGCCGTTGCTCCCGTTCTTCTCCGCCGCGCAAGCACGCCAAACACCAATAATGACTTGAATTTACATATAATTTGAAAAATTAACCCTTCTGGCACATATTCTCTAATAACATATGAATATACCAATTCCTTACTTCCCTGACGGGAGCGTTAGCGTATGCTTTCGAGGTTCCCTACATTATTCATAGAGTTAAAGGACGGGCTATGAGCAAGATATATGAAGACAACTCATTAACAATCGGCCATACGCCGCTGGTTCGTCTGAACCGTATCGGTAACGGACGTATCCTCGCCAAGGTCGAATCCCGCAACCCGAGCTTTAGCGTCAAATGCCGCATCGGCGCCAATATGATTTGGGACGCAGAAAAGCGCGGCATTCTGACGCCGGCAAAGAACTGGTTGAACCGACCAGCGCAACACCGGCATCGCGCTGGCCTATGTCGCCGCGGCGCGCGGCTATAAGCTGACGCTGACCATGCCGGAAACCATGAGTATCGAACGCCGCAAGCTGCTGAAGGCGCTGGGCGCCAACCTGGTGCTGACCGAAGGCGCCAAGGGGATGAAAGGCGCCATCGCCAAGGCGGAAGAGATCGTCGCCACCGACCCGGACCGCTACATTATTCTGCAGCAGTTCAGCAACCCGGCGAACCGGAAATTCATGAAAAGACCACCGGCCCGGAAATCTGGGAAGACACCGACGGCGACGTGGACGTATTTATCTCCGGCGTCGGCACCGGCGGCACCCTGACCGGCGTCAGTCGCTATCTGAAAAACACCAAGGGCAAGGCCGTCACCACCGTAGCCGTCGAGCCGACCGACTCGCCGGTGATCAGCCAGGCGCTGGCGGGTGAAGAACTCAAGCCCGGCCCGCACAAGATCCAGGGCATCGGCGCCGGCTTTATCCCGGGCAACCTCGATCTGGACCAGGTTGACCGCGTGGTGCAAATCACCAATGACGAAGCCATTAGCATGGCGCGCCGCCTGATGGAAGAAGAAGGCATTCTGGCCGGCATCTCCTCCGGCGCCGCGGTGGAAGCCGCCGTCAAACTGAGCCAGGAGCCGGCGTTCGCCGACAAGACCATCGTGGTGATCCTGCCCTCTTCCGGCGAGCGCTACCTGAGCACCGCGCTGTTTGCCGATCTGTTCACCGAGCAGGAATTACAGCAATAATTCAGGCGGTGCACAAAAAGCTAAAAAAGCACCTCACGGGGTGCTTTTTTGTGGGCTGGATCAAAGTTTACACCCGCCAAAGATTGATTTTACCCCTTGGCTCTAGTATTTAACCCTTCCATTATTTCGATGCACAAAATTAATCGTCTCCCCGCTTCTGATTTGCGCTGAATCGATTTACGCGTTTGTCGCTGCGGCGTAAAACACGGCATAATGGGGAGCGGATTGAAACGACGCCCGCCGGTACGGTTTTTTTTGATCTGGACGGGGTAAAGCGTCGTTTTCGGTTGCATCAAACCTCGCCCCTGTACCATAGTCAGGCGCTAGACGGACAAGCTAAAGTCGCCCCGCTAGGCTAAACTTTAGCTCCACAATATTAATCCAATAAGTTGGGGAAACATCAATGTTCCAGCAAGAAGTTACTATTACCGCTCCGAATGGTCTGCATACCCGCCCAGCCGCTCAGTTCGTTAAGGAAGCTAAAGGCTTCACGTCTGAAATCACCGTGACCTCCAACGGCAAAAGCGCCAGCGCCAAAAGCCTGTTCAAGCTGCAAACTCTGGGCCTGACCCAAGGGACCGTAGTAACCATTTCTGCTGAAGGCGAAGACGAGCAGAAGGCCGTTGAGCACTTGGTTAAACTGATGGCAGAGCTTGAGTAATCGGCCCGTCTTTTTAGTTAACACCAGTCAAGAGTAAGGTAGGGTTATGATTTCAGGCATTTTAGTATCACCGGGCATCGCTTTTGGTAAGGCTCTCCTGCTGAAAGAAGATGAAATTGTCATCAACCGGAAGAAAATCTCCGCAGACCTTGTGGAGCAGGAAGTCGCACGTTTCCTGGCAGGCCGCGCCAAGGCGTCAGAACAGCTGGAAGTCATCAAGACCAAAGCTGGCGAAACCTTCGGTGAAGAGAAAGAAGCCATCTTCGAAGGCCACATCATGTTGCTGGAAGATGAAGAGCTTGAGCAGGAAATCATAGCCCTAATCAAAGACGATCTGGCTTCCGCCGACGCCGCCGCCTATACCGTGATCGAAGGTCAGGCGAAGGCGCTGGAAGAGCTGGACGACGAATACCTGAAAGAGCGCGCCGCCGACGTGCGTGACATCGGTAAACGTCTGCTGAAAAACATTCTGGGGATGCCGATCGTCGATCTGGGCTCCATTCAGGATGAAGTGATCCTGGTCGCCGCCGACCTGACGCCTTCCGAGACCGCACAGCTGAACCTGGACAAGGTGCTGGGCTTTATTACCGACCTCGGCGGCCGCACCTCCCACACCTCAATCATGGCGCGCTCGCTGGAGCTGCCGGCCATCGTCGGCACCACCGACGTGACCCAGCAGGTGAAAAACGGCGACTACCTGATTCTGGACGCGGTTAACAACAAGATTTACGTTAACCCGACCGCGGACGTGATCGACGAACTGAAAGCCGCGCAGAACCTGTATATCACCGAGAAAAACGATCTGGCCAAACTGAAGGACCTGCCGGCGATCACGCTGGACGGCCATCAGGTTGAAGTCTGCGCCAACATCGGCACCGTGCGCGACGTCGCCGGCGCTGAACGCAACGGCGCGGAAGGCGTGGGCCTGTATCGTACCGAATTCCTGTTCATGGACCGCGACGCGCTGCCGACCGAAGAAGAGCAGTTCCAGGCGTATAAGGCCGTTGCAGAAGCCATGGGCGCCCAGGCGGTTATCGTCCGCACCATGGACATCGGCGGCGATAAAGACCTGCCGTACATGAACCTGCCGAAAGAAGAGAACCCGTTCCTCGGCTGGCGCGCGATCCGTATCGCCATGGACCGCAGGGAAATCCTGCACGCCCAGCTGCGCGCCATTCTGCGCGCCTCCGCCTTCGGCAAGCTGCGCATCATGTTCCCGATGATTATTTCCGTGGAAGAAGTGCGCGATCTGAAGGGCGAACTGGAGACGCTGAAGGCGCAGCTGCGTGAAGAAGGCAAGGCGTTCGACGAAACCATCGAGGTCGGCGTGATGGTCGAAACCCCGGCCGCGGCGGTAATTGCTCACCACCTGGCGAAAGAAGTCGACTTCTTTAGTATTGGGACAAACGATCTAACCCAGTATACTCTGGCGGTAGATCGCGGCAACGAGCTGATTTCTCATCTCTATAACCCGATGTCCCCATCAGTGCTTGGCCTGATCAAACAGGTTATTGACGCATCTCACGCAGAAGGCAAGTGGACCGGCATGTGCGGTGAACTGGCTGGCGATGAACGTGCTACACTGTTGTTATTGGGCATGGGGCTGGATGAGTTCAGCATGAGTGCGATTTCAATCCCGCGCATCAAGAAAATTATTCGTAATACCAATTTCGAAGATGTGAAGGCGTTGGCAGCGCAGGCGTTGGCACAGCCAACGGCGCAAGATCTGATGAACTGTGTGAATAAGTTCATCGAAGAGAAGACACTCTGCTAAACTTCCACGACACTGGAACGCCGCCCAATTAAATGCTTAGGAGAAGATCATGGGTTTGTTCGATAAGTTGAAATCTCTGGTTTCAGATGACAAGAAAGACACGGGCACTATTGAGATCGTCGCTCCGCTTTCTGGCGAAATCGTCAACATCGAAGATGTGCCTGATGTAGTATTCGCTGAAAAAATCGTCGGCGACGGTATTGCCATCAAACCTGCCGGCAACAAAATGGTTGCCCCGGTTGACGGCACTATCGGCAAAATTTTCGAAACCAACCACGCTTTCTCTATCGAATCCGACAGCGGCATTGAGCTGTTCGTGCACTTCGGCATCGATACCGTAGAACTGAAAGGTGAAGGTTTCAAACGCATTGCCGAAGAAGGCCAGAAGGTCAAGAAAGGTGATGTGGTTATCGAGTTCAACCTGCCTCTGCTGGAAGAGAAAGCCAAGTCTACCCTGACGCCGGTGGTTATCTCCAACATGGACGAGATCAAAGAGCTGATCAAACTGTCCGGCAGCGTTACCGTGGGCGAGACCCCGATCATCCGCATCAAGAAGTAAGCGCGGATAAGATAAAACAACGGCGCCCATCGGCGCCGTTTTTTATGCCTGCCAGCCGGGCACCCTCAGGGTGATCACCAGCCCGCCCTGCTCGCCGTTGCGCGCCTCCGCCTGGCCGCCGTGCGCCAGCAGCACCTTGCGGGTAATCGCCAGCCCCAGGCCATAGCCTTTGCCCGATTTGGGCGAATTCACCCGCACAAAGGGATCGAAAATGCTGGACAGTTTGGCCTCCTCGACGCCCGGCCCCTGATCGCTCACCACGATATGGAACTGCTGCTCCATGCGCTTTAGCGTCACCGTTACCCGCTGGCCGCTGCCGGAAAAACGCAGCGCATTACGCACCACGTTATCGATCGCCCGGCGCATCAGCTCGGCGTTGCCCTTCACCGTGTACTCCTGCTCGTCATCGGCCTGCAGCGCTATCTCCACGCCCGGCACCTGCGCCTCATAGCGCGCATCGTTCACCACCGCCGCCACCAGGCCGTACAGGTCGAAGTACTCCTCGCCCGCCTGGTTGCCGTTTTCGGCGCGCGACAGCGCCAGCAGTTCGCCGATCATCTTATCCAGCCGCCCGGTTTCATGCTCGATGCGCTGCAACGAGTTCTCTACGTTATCCGGGTTCTGCCGCGCCAGACCGATTGCCAGCTGCAGCCTGGCCAGCGGCGAGCGCAGCTCGTGCGACACATCGTGCAGCAGCTCTTCACGCGCGCTGACCAATACTTCCAGCCGTTCCGCCATCGAGTCAAAATCGCGCGCCACCTCTGACAGTTCGTCATGACGCCGACGCATCAGGGGGAACAGGCGGATCGCCAAATCGCCCTGCGCCAGACGGTCAAAGCCGCCGCGCAGCTGGCGCATCGGCCGCGTCAGGTTCCAGGCCAGCAGGGCGCTAAACAGCAGGCCGCCGATGCCGCCAATCCACACCATCGGCTCCGGGATATGGAACAGGTGCCAGCGCTTGTTCATCCGGTATTGGGCGCGTAAACCTTCCACGTCATAACTCAGCAGATAGCCCTGCTGGTCGGCGCCGCGCACCCACTCCACAATTTTTTTCGGCATCCGCCCCGACTCAACCGGCGGTGATAGCTGCTCAACCGGCGGCTGCGATGCCGGCGTCACGCGAAGAAAGCGCCGATCCTCCGCCGACCAGTCGGCGATCATCGCGTTCAGCGCCGGCATGCCGCCGCTTTGCAGCATCGACACCGCCGAGGTGATCTGCATATTCACCAAACGACGGGCCAGCGCATTCTCCGGCGGCTCCCGGTTGCCGTAAACGGCGAAAGAGACCCACATGACCTGCATCATGATGATAAAAACCAGCCAATAACCCAGCAGGATTTTCCAAAACAGTCTGCCGCGCATCATGCTTACCTGACGCGATAGCCGATGCTGCGCACCGTTTCAATGCCAAGCGTGCAGCCCGGCAGCGCCGCCAGCTTCTGACGGATATTACTGATATGCACATCCACGCTGCGATCGTAGGCTTCCCGCGGCCGTCCCAGCCCTTTCTCCGACAGCTCATCCTTGGACACCACACGCTCCGGCGAACGCAGCAGCAGCTCCAGCAGGTTGAATTCCGAGGCGGTCAGATCGAAGCTCTGCCCGCGCCATTCGCTGCTGCGGGTCGAGGGGTTCAGGGTCAAATCCGCCAGCACGATGGGGGCATCGCCATCCTGCGTCTCCGGCTGCTCCTCAAAACGGCGCAGCACGGCGCGCAGCCGCGCCACCAGCTCACGCGGATAGCACGGCTTCGGCATATAGTCGTCGGCGCCCATCTCCAGCCCGATCACCCGGTCGATATTGTCGCCTTTCGCCGTCAGCATAATTACCGGCAGGCGGCTCTTCTTGCGCACTTCGCGCAGCACGTCGATGCCGCTCATATCCGGCAGCATAATATCGAGGATCATCGCGGTATAGTCGCCGGACAGCGCCCCTTCCACGCCGGCTTTGCCGGTCAGCACCAGGCTGGCGTTAAAGCCTTCCGCCGTCAGATATTCACTCAGCATGGTGCCCAATTCGAGGTCATCATCGACCAGTAAAATTTTCATGACTACTCCTTCACTTATTTGCGCTATCTTCCCGCCAAATCGTTTACTGCGCAGCCGGTTTTACTCAATCCTTACAGTTCCGCGCCCCGGCTAAAGCATAGTCCGTGCGCAGCAAAATAAGAGTATCGGTGAGGGTGCGGCAGCCATGTTGCCGGCTTCATCGCAGTGGGCGGCCAACGCACAGCCCTGCGCAGCGCCCGGCATACGGTCACAGGATTTACAGCTATTGACGCTGTTCAGAGCTTGGCGGGATAGCGTACGCCATCAATAGCGGACCAGGCCGCCATCAACCGCGTACTGGCTGCCGGTCACATAGGAGGCATCATCAGACAGCAGGAAAAGCGCGACGGCGGCGGCTTCGTCGGCGGTGCCGGCCCGTTTCAACGGCACCTGCCCCACCACGAAGTCCTCAAACTGCCGGCGAGACGCCTCCGGCATAAAGTGACGGAAGTTGGTTTCGATCGGGCGGGGATTAATACGTTAACCCGAACGCCGCGCTCCGCCATCTCCGCCGCCCAGCTGCGCGCCATCGCGACAACCGCGCCCTTGGTAGCCGCATACAGGCTGGTGGTTGGCGCACCCTCATAGGTTGAAGATGACGAGGTGACCACAACGGACGCGCCGGCGTTAAGCATCGGCGACAGGCGGGCAAGCTGCAGCATCGGCCCCCGCACGTTGGCGTTCATCATCTGGTTAAACGCTGCGGCATCCACCGACTCCAGCGTTCCCACCTGCGCATAGCCGGCGTTGAGCCAAAGCCCGTCAATACGCCCCATGACGCCAGCGCAGCGCCTAACGCCTCGATATCCGCTTCCGATGCCGCATCGTTGCTTAAAACCAGAGAATCGGCCGGCAGCTGCTCGGCCGCGGCCGCCAGACGCGCCGGATTCAATCCCGTCAGCGCCACTCGCCCGCCTTCGGCCACCACCCGCAGCGCGCCCGCCAACCCCATACCGCTGGTGCCGCCGGTAATAACGATATTTTTTCCGCTGAATCTCACCGTATTCATTCTCCGTAATGACTAAGAGTAACAACATAAGATAGACGATAAGGCGCAGAGCGCGTCGCTTAACCGGAAGCCGGCTTAGTTAAATACCCCGGTGGACAGATAGCGGTCGCCGCGATCGCAGATAATCGCCACGACCACGCTGCCGGGATGGGCGGCGGCTATCTGTAAGGCCCCGCCACCGCGCCGCCGGAGCTGACGCCGCAGAAGATGCCCTCACGCTGCGCCAGCTGACGCATGGTGGTTTCAGCGGCGTCCTGGCTGATATCCAGCACCCGATCCACCAGCTCCGGGCGGAAGATCCCCGGCAGGTAGGCCGGCGACCAGCGGCGAATGCCGGGAATATTGCTGCCCTCCGCCGGCTGCAGGCCGATAATCTGCACCGCGGCGTTCTGCTGCTTCAGATACTCGCCGACGCCGGTAATGGTGCCGGTGGTGCCCATGCTGGAAACGAAGTGCGTCACGCGTCCTTCACTCTGGCGCCAGATTTCCGGCCCGGTGGTGGTGAAATGCGCGTAAGGGTTATCCGGGTTATTAAACTGGTCCAGCACCTTGCCCTGCCCCTGACGCTCCATCTCCAGCGCCAGATCGCGCGCGCCTTCCATCCCCTGCTCGCGGCTGACCAGAATCAGCTCGGCGCCGTAGGCGCGCATCGCCGCCTGACGCTCCATGCTCATATTTTCCGGCATCAGCAGCTTCAGCCGGTAGCCTTTCATCGCGGCAATCATCGCCAGCGCAATGCCGGTATTGCCGCTGGTGGCCTCGATCAGCACGTCGCCGGGGGCGATTTCGCCACGCCGTTCGGCCTGCTGGATCATCGCCAGCGCCGCGCGGTCTTTGACCGAGCCGGCCGGGTTGTTGCCTTCCAGCTTGACCCAGACTTCACTGCCCGAATCGAGAGCCAGACGTTGTAATTTGATCAGCGGCGTATTGCCGATGTGTTGTTCCAGCGTTGTCACAATCTTTGCCTGTGCATAATGTAATAGGGTCCGGCGCTGCCGGACCCTGTTATTTTTCTAATGGGGAATTAAAAACTATCAGGCGCTTTTGGCAAGCGCAACCGGTTGTAGCAATTGCTCGCCGGCATACAGACGCGCATTCAGGCCGCCGACAAAGTAGCGGCTGCCGCGCACCGGCGTGTCATGCCCTTCCGCCAGCACCACCGTAATCGGCTCCTGATGCCAGCCGATCGGCTGTACCGTCAGCTGCCAGAAATGGCCGCGCGGGCTGACTTCCAGCACCTGAACCGGCAGCGGACAGCGAGCGCTGCTCTCGCTGCTGACTTCCATTTCCCACGGGCGCAGGAACAGCTCGACGCTGCCCTGATGCATCGGCTGGAACGCCAGCGGCCATTGATGCGCACCGACAAACAGCTGCGAACCGCGGATTTCGCCGTTCAGGCGGTTCACCTCACCCATAAACTCCAGCACGAAGCGGCTGGCCGGCTCACGCATAATCTCGACCGGCGAGCCGACCTGTTCGATATTGCCCTGGCTCATCACCACGATGCTGTCCGCCACTTCCATCGCCTCTTCCTGATCGTGGGTAACGAACACGCTGGTGAACTTCAGCTCTTCATGCAGCTGACGCAGCCAGCGGCGCAGCTCTTTACGCACCTGCGCGTCCAGCGCGCCGAACGGCTCATCCAGCAGCAGGATCTGCGGCTCTACCGCCAGCGCGCGCGCCAGCGCCACGCGCTGCTTCTGCCCGCCGGACAGCTGTGAAGGATAGCGGTTGGCCAGATGCGCCAACTGCACCATCTCCAGCAGCCGCTCGACTTTCTGTTTGATCGCCTGCGCATTGGGACGTTCGCGACGCGGCAGCACCGTCAGGCCGAAGGCGATGTTATCGAACACCGTCATATGACGGAACAGCGCATAGTGCTGGAACACAAACCCCACGCGGCGGTCGCGTGCGTGCATCCGGCTGACGTCGGTGCCATGAAAGCCCAGCGTACCGCCGCTCTGGGCTTCCAGCCCGGCGATAATGCGCAGCAGCGTGGTTTTGCCGGAGCCGGACGGCCCGAGCAGCGCCACCATCTCGCCGGAAGGAATATCGAGCGAGATGTCGTTCAATACTTTGGTGCGACCGAAATATTTGCTGATGTTGTTAATCTCAATGCTCATTGGTTTTCCTCCCGCTCGCGGCGCACGTTCTGTCGTTCCAGACGCCATTGCAGAGCGCTTTTCAAAAATAGGGTCACTATCGCCATAATGGTCAGCAACGCGGCAGCGGTAAACGAGCCGACGGTGTTGTAATCCTGCTGCAGCAGCTCAACCTGCAGCGGCAGACTGTAGGTTTCCCCGCGGATCGAGCCGGAAACCACCGATACGGCGCCGAACTCGCCGATGGCGCGGGCGTTGGTCAGCACCACGCCGTACAGCAGCGCCCAGCGGATATTGGGCAGCGTCACCCGGCGGAACATCTGCCAGCCGGAAGCGCCCAGCAAAATAGCGGCCTCGTCTTCCTGGCTGCCCTGGCTGAGCATCATCGGCACCAGCTCACGCACCACGAACGGGCAGGTGACAAACACCGTCACCAGCACCATCCCCGGCCAGGAGAACATCAGCTGGATGTTATGCGCATCCAGCCAGCCACCCAGCAGGCCGTTGCTGCCGTAGAACAGCAGGTAAATCAGGCCCGCCACCACCGGCGACACCGCGAATGGAATGTCGATCAGCGTCAGCAGCAGCTGGCGCCCCGGGAAGGTGAAACGCGTCACCAGCCAGGCCAGCAGAGTGCCGAAAATCAGGTTGATCGGCACGGTGATCAGCGCGATCAGCACCGTCAGCCAGATGGCGTGCAGCATGTCCGCATCCATCAGGTTGCGCCACATCTCGCCGCCGCCCTTGGAGAAAGCCTCGGCGAAAATGGAAATCATCGGGATCACCAGCAGCAACAGTGAAAACAGCACGCCAATGGCAATCAGCGCCCATTTTCCCCAGTTGATGCGCTGCCGCTGTGCGCCGTTGAAGGCAGAGATATCAGCCATTAATGCCCCCCAATACGCTTGCCGAAGCGGCTTTGCAGCAGGTTGATGCTGAATAACAGCAGCAGCGACGCCGCCAGAATCACGGAGGCGATGGCGCTGGCCGCCGGGTAGTCAAACTCTTGCAGGCGCACAAAAATCATCAGCGAGGTCACTTCAGTTTTCCAGGCGATGTTGCCGGCGATAAAGATCACGGCGCCGAACTCGCCCAGGGCTGCGGGTGAAGGAAATCGCGGTGCCGGCCAGCAGTGCCGGCGCGACTTCCGGCAGCACTACGCGGCGAAAACTCTGCCAGCGGGTGGCCCCCAGCGTTTCTGCCGCCTCTTCATACTCCGGCCCCAGCTCTTCCAGCACCGGCTGTACGGTACGCACCACAAACGGCAGGCTGGTAAACGCCATTGCCACCGCAATGCCAATCCAAGTAAAGGTCACTTTGATATCAAAGTGCGCCAGCCACTGACCGTACCAGCCGGTGGTGGAAAACAGTCCGGCCAGCGTCAGGCCGGCAACGGCGGTCGGCAGCGCAAACGGCAGGTCAATCAGGCCGTCCAGCAGCGAACGGCCGGGAAAACGGTAGCGGGTCAGGATCCACGCCATCAGCATGCCGAACAGCGCGTTGAACAGGCTGGCCACGCCGGCCGCCAGCAGCGTGACCTTATAGGCCGCCACCACCTGCGGGTTGGCGATCACTTCCCAATACTGCGCCAGAGTCATCTGCGACAGCTGCATCACCAGCGCGCTCAGCGGCAGCAGCAGGATCAGGCAGGTATAAAACAGGCTGCTGCCCAGGCTCAGACCGAAGCCGGGCAGTACGCGTTTACTGGAGCGGGCTAACGACAACATTACTTACGCCCTGCCGCTAATAACTGGTCCAGCTCACCGCCGCTGGCAAAGTGGGTTTTCATCACCTGCGGCCAGCCGCCGAACTGATCTTCCACCCGGAACAGTTTGGTCTGCGGGAACTTATCCTTCGCCGCCGCCATCGCCTGTGCATCGTTAACGCGGTAGTAATAGCCGGTGATCACCTGCTGCGCCGCCGGGCTGTACAGGTAGTTCAGGTAGGCCTTCGCCGCCTGCTCGCTGCCGTTGCGCTCGACGTTTTTATCTACCCAGGCCACCGGGAACTCGGCCAGAATATCGACCGGCGGGACGATCACCTGATATTTATCTTCACCGTACTGCTTGCGGATGTTATTCACTTCCGACTCAAAACTGATCAGCACGTCGCCGAGGCCGCGTTCGACAAAGGTCGTGGTCGCACCACGGCCGCCGGTGTCGAAGACCACCACGTTTTTCAAAAAGCGGGTCATAAAGTCGCGCGTTTTCGCCGCGTCATTGCCGTCGGCCTGGCTGGCTGCGCCCCAGGCGGCCAGATAGGTGTAGCGGCCGTTGCCCGAGGTTTTCGGGTTCGGGAACACCAGTTTTACGTCGTCGCGTACCAGATCGTTCCAGTCATGGATGCCTTTCGGGTTGTCCTTGCGCACCAGGAACGCCATGGTGGAGTAAAACGGCGAGCTGTTATTCGGCAGGCGCGTCTGCCAGTCGCCGGCGATCAGCCGGCCGCGATCGTGCAGAATCTGCACATCGGTCACCTGGTTGTAGGTCACCACGTCGGCACGCAGCCCCTGCAGAATCGCCAGCGCCTGCTTGGAAGAGCCGGCGTGCGACTGCTTGATGGTCAGCTTGTCATCCGGATGCTGCTGATTCCACTGCTGGATAAAGCCCGGGTTCAGCGCGGTAAACAGTTCGCGGGAAACGTCATAGGAACTGTTTAATAATTCAGTGGCCGAAGCGGTGCCGCTGGCCAGCAACGCCGCCGCCAGCCACCCTTTCAGCATCATATGTTTAACCCGCGTCTGTTTCATTTTGCACCTTATTACTCGATCAATCTGTCGGGTGTTATCCCCCGTGTGATCAGTGTATTTATAACTCGGTGCAGATCCGTAACGCTTTTATATACCGTTTGGTGATTTACAAGCATCAAATGCTATAAGGCAGGCGCGGAGCGGTATGGTGGGCGGGGCTGAAGAGAGGTGACGGGGCCGGCGCTGCGGCCCCGCGCGGCGCATTACAGCGCCAGCAAACGCGTCAGCGACGGCGCAAAGTAGTAGCTGCCGCTCACCGCGCGGGTGAAGCGCAGCATGGCGTCATGCTTGCCGTCCGTTTCACCGAACATGCTCAGCAACTGCTGTTCGATATTATGCAGACGCGCGCAGTAGGCGATAAAGAACAGGCCGTGCTTACCGCTGGCGGTGCCGTACGGCAGGCTCTGGCGCAGAATTTTCAGCCCCTTGCCGTTCTCTTTCAGATCGACGCGGCTGACGTGCGAGGTGTTTGGCCGCGCTTCCGGCGGCAGCTCTTCGCTGTCCTGCTTGGTGCGGCCGATAATCTGTTCCTGCTGCTCGGTGCTAAAGCGCGACCACTGGCGCAGGTTGTGTTCATAACGCTGGACGAACACGTAGCTGCCGCCGGCGTCCTGTGCGTCGTCTTCGCCAATCACCGCCACTTCCGCACGCTGCTCGCCCTGCGGGTTTTCGGTGCCGTCGATAAAGCCGCTCAGATCGCGCTCTTCCACCCAGCGGAAACCGTGGGTCTCTTCTTCCACCTTGATGGTGTTGCCGAAGGCCGCCAGCGCCGCCTGCGCCAGGGTAAAGTTAACATCATGACGTAACGACTGGATGTGAATCAGCAGATCGCGCTGCGTCGCCGGCGCCAGCCCTTTGCCAAGCGGGGTGAAAGGCTTGAGCTCCGACGCGCCCTGACCGTTGGAAAGATCGTGCCAGACGTCGTAACCAAAGGCGACCACCGCCCCCAGTTTGGCGTCAGGGAATTGTTGCTGCAGTTCGCTCAGCGTCTGGCAAAACTGCTTGCAGCCCTGACGCAGATCGGCAAACTCCCCCTGAACCATGGCTTCCATAAAAATGGCGAAACGGCAGTGCTCCAGCAAAAGACCGCTCTGAACCTGTGTCATGTAGTTACCCTCGTTCCTTATTCGCTCACCGCGCAGGCCGCGCCCGCGCGGTTAAAATCAGCCATAATCATACCGCAAGCGGGCGGGATTACCTTGCCTGAACGCAAAGAAAATTGCTCACGCCGTCGCAGAGCGTTTACTGCGGCTTGGCGTGCCAGACAATTTTGCTGACCGTCCAGTTCTGCAGGGTATCGTCCGGCGGCATGATATCCTTCGGCCCGGCCCACTGGCCGCTGAACAGGTAAGTGACGTAGCGGCTCTGGCCGGCGACGCACTCGACCTTGCCGACGTCTTCGCCCTCGCCCGGCTTACAGGCGCCGAAGGCCTTGCTGTACAGCTCGCTGAACGGCGTGCCGAGCTTGCTGCCCAAGCGGTCACCACGTCCTGATCCATCACGTCGACCCGCTGCACGCTGCCTTTCGGCTCGCCGCTGATCACCAGCTTGATATCGTTGCCGTCCATCGCCTGATAAAAGGCGACGATCTGGCCGTTATTGGTGCCCATGCCGCTACGCAGGCGATAATTGCCGTCCAGGCCCTCGTCGATCGCGTGCTCCAGCATCGGCGTGCCGCCGTTAATGTCGCCGACGCCTTTGCCGCTGACTTCCAGACTGCTGCCGAACCAGTTGAACGGCGACAGGCTTGACCAGGAGAAATTGGACATCGTCGAACAGCCGGTCAGCACCAGCGGCAGCCCTAACAACAGCGGGCGAATATTCATTTCGTAGCTCCTTAACATCGGTCGCGGGGGCGGGCTGCGCCTCCGCGGTTATTCGCGTTATGTGAACGCCAGCCTCTCACACTGGCCGGCGCTTCACCATCGGTTGCCTGCTTGGAGTGCAGAAAATGCGAAAAGTGCCGCAAACCGGCGCGCTACTCCTGCGCGGAATCCGAGAAACAGGCGCGCAGACGGCGGTTAACCAGCAGATAGGCCAGCGCCAGCGCATCCAGCAGCGCCAGCACGCCGTCAAGCAGCGGCGTGCCCTCCCCCTGCCAGACGCCCGCCAGCGAACCGCCCAGCGCCGCCAGCAGCGACAGCAGCAGCACCCAGCGCCAGGCGCGCCACAGCCGCGGCCACTGCGCCCGGCGTCCGCTGAGCAAAAACGCCAGCGCCGCCGGCAGGCCGAGCGCCATACCGTACCAAAAAGAGCGGGTGTCGGGGTAAAACAGCGCCAGCATGCTCTCCCCCTGCTGGCGCGAGGCGCCGGCCATCACAAACAGCAGCCAGGTGCGCGCCTGCAAAATTAACACGCCCCAGAACCACAGCGGCAGGCGCAACACGCCGTGGCTGTCGTAATCATCCGGGGAAAAAACGGGAGAAGGCTTCACGGCCGTTTCCTTAATTGTCCGTTGTCGTGCAGACACAGATGGGAGTCCGCGCCGGCAATTTCAATCCTGCCGGCAGAAATTCCTGCGCCGGCTTAAGAAGCTCTTAAGATTGATGTGCTTTACTTAGCACTATCAACTGAGCGACGCCGCTCGCCGGCGCGCACGATTCACTGCAAAACGAAAAGGAAGCTTAACAATGAAAAAACTGACTCTGGCAGCATTGATCGCCCTGTGCAGCACCCCGGTTCTGGCGCAGCAGGGCGGCTTCGACGGCCCCGGCGCGCAGAACGTGCAACAGACTCAGCAGGGCGGTTTTTCCGGCCCCAGCGCTTCGCTGACCACGGTCGACAAGGTGAAATCGATGAGCGATGACGCCTGGGTGATGCTGCAAGGCAATATTGAACAGCGCGTCGGCGACGACACCTACACCTTCCGCGACGCCACCGGCACGCTGACGG
Organism: Serratia rubidaea; assembly: GCA_901472405.1. Taxonomy (GTDB): domain Bacteria; phylum Pseudomonadota; class Gammaproteobacteria; order Enterobacterales; family Enterobacteriaceae; genus Serratia_B; species Serratia_B rubidaea. The sequence continues at coordinate 3,547,749 of LR590463.1, forward strand.
TGGAAATCGACCACAAACGCTGGAACGGTCAGACCATTACGCCGAAAGATAAAGTTCAGCTGGAAGGTAAGGTTGATAAAGAGTGGAGCAAGCTGGAAGTGGATGTGAAAAACCTCAAGAAAATCCAGTAACGCTGACGGGGCGGCGGCCAGCGCCGCCCTCTCGGCTCAGTATTCCTGATCTTCGATCAGCCGTTTACCCAGGCTGGTAATGCCCTGGATTTCATAGCCGAGCTTTTCATACATTTCGACCACGGTGTCGTTATCCTCGCGCACCATCAGCTGGATTTTCGGACAGCCGCGCGCCATCAGCTTCTTTTCCAGCCGGTTAATCAGCGCGTTGGCGATGCCGCGGCCGCGATAATCCGGATGCACGCCAAGATAATAGGCCGAACCGCGATGGCCGTCATAGCCGCCCATCACCGAGCCGACCACCTCGCCGCCGACTTCCGCCACCAGGAACAGATCGGCATCGTGATGCAGTTTACGTTCGATATCCATTTCCGGATCGTTCCACGGGCGCAGCAGGTCGCACCTTTCCCAAAGCGTGATGACCTCTTCAAAGTCGTCTTGCCGAAATACGCGAATTTCCATCGTTGTTCGCCGCTGTTAATGAGTTATTTCTCTGATTATATACCCTAAATAATTCCAGTTACAGAAAGGCGCAAGGGGAGAAATCCCGCTGAGCTTACTCAGATCGGTGATTCAGCCGCCAACGCATCCGTAACTTGAAGGATGACGGGCCTACCCCAAATAAGCGGCGCTGCCGCAAGGATGCTGAAAGAGAACGCCTTTTTCGCCCTTGAAAACGGAAACCCTGTTAATAAATGGAAATAGTTATCATCTCGAACGCCGCCGTTCAATACGATATAACATTGCAAATAGTTTGCAGCGACGGAGCACAACGGCATGAAAAAACAGCTAAAACCCTTTCTTAACTTCACCCCGCTGAACACCTCGTCCTCACGTCGCCAACTGCTGCTGTCGGGCCTGGCGTTCGCCCTGCTCGGCGGCAAAGCCGGCGCGGCGCAGGCGCGGGAGTCCGGCGGCATGCTGCGCAGCGCGCACGCCAAACCGGCCGCCAAACCGGCCGGCAGCAAACGGCTGGTGATGCTCGACCCCGGCCACGGCGGCATCGACTCCGGCGCGGTCGGCCACGAAGGCGCACAGGAAAAGCACGTGGTGCTGGAAATTGCCAACCACGTGCGCCGCTTTCTGCACCAGCACGACCACGTCGAGGCGCGGTTGACGCGTGAAGAAGACCACTTTATTCCGCTGTTCCAGCGGGTGGAAATCGCCCATCAGCATCAGGCCGATCTGTTTATTTCCATCCATGCCGACGGCTTCACCAATCCGTCGGCCAACGGCGCCTCGGTCTTCGCCCTGTCCAACCGCGGCGCCAGCAGCGCCATGGCGCGCTATCTGTCAAAACGTGAAAACGCCGCCGATGAGGTGGCCGGCGCCAAATATAAGCAGCAGGATAATTATCTGCAGCAGGCGCTGTTCGATCTGGTGCAGACCAACACCATCAACAACAGCCTGACCCTTGGCCGCCACGTGCTGGGGCAGATCCGCCCGGTGCACCATCTGCACAGCCAAAGCACCGAGCAGGCGGCGTTTGCGGTGCTGAAATCCCCGTCCATTCCGTCGGTGCTGGTGGAGACCTCGTTTATCACCAACCCGCATGAAGAGCAGCTGCTCGGCACCACCGCCTTCCGCGAAAAGATCGCCCGCGCCATCGCCGACGGCATTCTCGCCTTCTTGCGCGAGGCGGACCGCCGGCGCACGGCCTAATCGCCTCGGCGGCGCTTTTGGGTATATACTTGACGGCTGTTTAAGACTGACGTGCGAACCACCCGATGAGCTCACCTGATATCGCTGAAGTAAAATCCTTTCTGCTGGCGCTGCAAGACCGCATCTGCGAACAACTGGCGCAGGCCGACGGCGGCGGCGCCTTTGTTGAAGACAGCTGGACGCGCGCGAAGGCGGCGGCGGCCGCAGCCGGGTGCTGACCCAGGGCGCGGTGTTCGAACAGGCCGGGGTCAACTTTTCACACGTCTCCGGCGCGATGCTGCCGGCGTCCGCCACCGCGCACCGCCCGGAACTGGCGGGCCGCAGCTTCCAGGCGATGGGCGTCTCCCTGGTGATCCACCCGCTGAACCCCTATATCCCCACCAGCCACGCCAACGTGCGCTTCTTTATTGCCGAAAAGCCGGGTGAAGCGCCGGTGTGGTGGTTCGGCGGCGGCTTTGATTTAACCCCCTATTACGGCTTTAAAGAGGACGCGGTGCACTGGCACCGCACCGCGCAGCAGCTGTGCGCGCCGTTTGGCGACGAGGTCTACCCGACGTATAAAAAGTGGTGCGACGACTACTTCTTTATCAAACACCGCAACGAAGCGCGCGGCATCGGCGGGCTGTTCTTCGACGATCTGAACAGCCCGGACTTTGCACACTGCTTTGCTTTTACCCGCGCGGTCGGCAACGGTTTCCTCGATGCCTATCTGCCGATCGTGGCGAAGCGCAAGACCCTGAGCTGGGGCGAGAAAGAGCGTGCGTTTCAGCTGTACCGCCGCGGCCGCTACGTCGAGTTCAACCTGGTGTGGGACCGCGGCACGCTGTTCGGCCTGCAGACCGGCGGCCGTACCGAGTCGATCCTGATGTCGATGCCGCCGCTGGTGCGCTGGGAATATGGCTATCAGCCGGAAGAAGGCAGCCCGGAAGCGCTGCTGTACCGCGACTTCCTGCCGGTACGCGACTGGCTGCAGGAGGAGGCGTAATGCAGATTTGGGTTGATGCGGACGCCTGTCCGAACGTGATTAAAGAGGTGCTGTTCCGCGCCGCCGATCGCACCGCCACGCTGGTGACGCTGGTGGCCAACCAGCCGCTGCGCACGCCGCCGTCGAAGTATCTGCGCACGCTGCAGGTGGCCGCCGGTTTCGACGTGGCGGACAACGAGATCGTCCGCCGCTGCGAAGCGGGCGATCTGGTGATCACCGCCGATATTCCGCTGGCGGCGGAAGTGATAGAAAAAAGGCGCGGCGGCGCTGAATCCGCGCGGCGAGCGCTATACCCCGGCCACCATTCGCGAGCGGCTCAATATGCGCGATTTTATGGATACCCTGCGCGCCAGCGGCATTCAGACCGGCGGCCCGAACGCCCTGAACCAGCGCGACCGTCAGCAGTTCGCCAACGAGCTGGATAAGTGGCTGCAGCAGCGTAAACGCTAATCCGCCGCCGGCGTCGCCCACAGGTAGTCGGCCTGCTCCTTACCCACTTCGCTCCCCTGCTCCACCAGCATCAGCACCGCCGGCCGTACCGCCGGCTGTAAATCTTGCATATGCAGCGGCACCCCCACCAGCCGGGAGGCATGATAGCCGCCGGCAATCAGCAGGCTCGGCGTCGGCGCCGCCAGCAGCCGCTGCGCCATACGGCGATCGCGCTGCTGTTGAATGGCGACCATCGCCGCCAGCTGCGGCGCCTCAATCTGGCCGCCGTGGGCGGCGCGTATGGTCTCCGCCAGCCCCTGACGCACCGCGCGCGGGTGGATAGCCGGCCCGGCGGCAGCTGCGGCCGCTGATAAATCGCCCTAATCTCACTGCGGTCCAGATTGGCCGACCACAGCGGATACGGCGCCATCAGCGCGGCGGTCACCAGATCGCCGTACTGCGCCCACGGCCAGCTCTGCCGCCAGCCCAATTCCGCCGGCAGTTCGTCCGGCACCACCCGCTCGCCGCGCTGCAGACGCGCTTGCAGCGCATCGACCTGCGCCTGCCGGTCGGGGTTAATCATCTCCAGCAGCACGCTGCCCTGCGGACGCTGCTGCGGCAACTGCTGCACCAGCCACAGCTCCGCGCGATGGTGATAAGGGTTATCGTGCTTTTCCCCGACGATCAGCCGCGGCGCCTGCGCCAGCCGCGCCAACAGCTGCGGCGGCGTCAGCGTTTCGCCGCTGCGCAAATCGGTGATGACGCCCGGCGGCGGCGCGGCCTTGCCGCTGTTCTGCCGGCAGGAACCTGCGAGCAGGCGCTGAGCACCAGCACCGCGATGAAAACCCAAAATTTCATAGTGTTATCCTTCTGCCGATCGTGCGCCCATTATAGATAACAATTATCATTTACAAATAACAAATTGGCGCTAAACCGCTTTGCGCATTGATTTCGCCGCGCGGAGCGGGTATAACGACTAGCCATTTAGATACTTAGACGTCTATACGGACAAAAAATGCAAACATCTTCTGTCAGCCATGAAGGGCAGTTCAAACGCAGCATGAAGGCCCGCCATCTGGTGATGCTTTCCCTCGGCGGCGTGATCGGCACCGGATTGTTCTTCAACACCGGCTATATCATCGCCTCCACCGGCGCACTCGGTACGCTGCTGGCCTACCTGATCGGCGCGCTGGTGGTTTATCTGGTGATGCTGTGCCTCGCGAGCTTGCCGTCGCCATGCCGGAAACCGGCGCGTTCCACGTCTACGCCTCGCGCTATCTCGGCCCGGCGACCGGCTACACCGTCGCCTGGCTGTACTGGCTGACCTGGACGGTGGCGCTCGGCTCCAGCCTGACCGCCGCCGGCTTCTGCATGCAGTACTGGTTTCCTCAGTCGCCGGTGTGGCTGTGGTGCCTGATTTTCTGCGCGGCGATCTTCCTGCTGAACGTGGTCACCACCCGCTTCTTCGCCGAAAGCGAGTTCTGGTTCTCGCTGATCAAGGTGGTCACCATTCTGGCGTTTATCATTCTGGGCGGCGCGGCGCTGTTCGGCATTATTCCGATGAAAGACGGCACGCCGGCGCCGTTCCTGCATAACCTGACCGCCTCCGGCTGGCTGCCGAACGGCACGCTGCCGATTCTGATGACCATGGTGGCGGTGAACTTCGCCTTTTCCGGCACGGAGCTGATCGGCATCGCCGCCGCGAAACGAAAACCCGGAAAAAGTCGTGCCCTGGCGATCCGCACCACGGTGATCCGCCTGATGGTGTTCTTTATCGGCACGGTATTCGTGCTGGCGGCCCTGCTGCCGATGGAGCAGGCCGGAGTGGTGAAAAGCCCGTTTGTGTTGGTCTTCGAGCGTATCGGCGTGCCCTACGCCGCCGATATCTTCAACTTTGTGATCCTGACCGCCATCCTGTCGGCCGCCAACTCGGGGCTGTACGCCTCCGGCCGCATGCTGTGGTCACTGGCCAATCAGCGCACGCTGCCGGCCTACTTTGCCCGGGTCAACCGCCGCGGCATCCCGTTTAACGCCCTGACCTTCAGCATGCTCGGCGGCGTGCTGGCGCTGCTGACCAGCGTGATTGCGCCGGATACGGTATTTGTCGCGCTGTCGGCGATTTCCGGCTTCGCCGTGGTGGCGGTGTGGCTGAGCATCTGCGCGGCCCACTACGCGTTTCGCCGCAGCTATCTGCGCAGCGGCCAGCCACTGAGCGGCCTCAAGTTCCGCGCGCCCGCCTACCCGCTGACGCCGATCGCCGGCTTCGCGCTCTGTCTGCTGGCGTGCATCGGCCTGGCCTTCGACGCCGAACAACGCATAGCGCTCTATTGCGGCCTGCCGTTTGTCGCACTGTGCTATGTCGCCTACTATGTCAGCCACGGCGCAGGCAAAAAAACCACCGAACTCAATGCAGGAGAAAAACATGTCGGTTAATAATCCTCTGGCCCGCTGTTGGCTGACGAACGCGCGTTGATTCTCGACGGCGCGCTGGCCACCGAGCTGGAGGCGCGCGGCTGCGATTTAAGCGATCCGCTCTGGTCCGCCAAGGTGTTGCTGGAAAACCCCACGCTTATCTATCAGGTGCATCTGGATTATTTCCGCGCCGGCGCGCAGTGCGCCATTACGCCAGCTACCAGGCCACGCCGCAGGCTTTTTGCGCCGCGGCCTGAATGAGGAGCAGGCGCTGACGCTGATCGCCACCAGCGTGCAGCTGGCGCAGCAGGCGCGCGCGGACTATCTGGCGCAGCAGCCGCAGGCGGCGCCGCTGCTGGTGGCCGGCTCCGTCGGCCCCTACGGCGCGTTTCTGGCCGACGGCTCCGAATACCGCGGTGATTATCAGCTGCCGCAGGCGGAGATGATCGCCTTCCACCGTCCGCGCATCGCGGCGCTGGCCGCCGCCGGCGTTGACCTGCTGGCCTGCGAAACCCTGCCTCGTTTGCCGAACTGCAGGCGCTGCTGACGCTGCTGGCGGACTATCCGACGCTGGGCGCCTGGTTCTCCTTTACGCTGCGCGACAGCGAGCACCTGAGCGACGGCACGTCGCTTGCCGAGGTCGCCGCCCTGCTGAACGCCAGCCCGCAGGCGCTGGCGGTCGGCGTCAACTGCATCGCGCTGGAACAGGTGACCCCGGCGCTGCGCACGCTGGCCGCGCTGACCACGCTGCCGCTGCTGGCGTACCCGAACTCCGGCGAACACTACGACGCGGTCAGCAAAACCTGGCACGCCTGCGACGGCGAGCACGGCAGCCTGATCGGCCAGCTGGACGCCTGGCGGCAGAGCGGCGCGCGTCTGATCGGCGGCTGTTGCCGCACCACGCCGCAGGATATCCGCGCTATCGCCGGCCAGCTCGCCGGACGCTAAACGACAAAAGGGCGCAGCATCCGCTGCGCCCTTCTCATATACGCCACCGCGCGACGATTACAGCGCGCGGTCTGCGCCTCAACCACCGCCAGCGCCACCATATTAACGATGCGTCGCACCGAGGCGATCGGCGTCAGGATGTGCACCGGCTTCGCCACCCCCATCAGCACCGGCCCGACGGTCACCCCTTCAGAAGAGGAGACGCGCAGCAGGTTGTAGCTGATGCGCGCGGCCTCCATATTCGGCATGATCAGCAGGTTGGCCGAGCCTTTCAGCGGGCTGTCCGGCATCAGATCGTGACGGATGCTTTCCACCAGCGCGGCGTCGCCGTGCATTTCGCCGTCAATTTCCAGCTCCGGCGCCATGCTGTTGACCAGCTCCAGCGTTTTGCGCATTTTGCGCGCCGCCGGGCAGTCGGAAGAGCCGAAGCTGGAGTGCGACAGCAGCGCGACCTTCGGCTCAATGCCGAAGCGTCGCACGGTTTCCGCCGCCATCAGGGTAATTTCCGCCAGCTGCTCCGGCGTCGGTCGTCGTTGACGTAGGTATCGGCGATAAAGGTGTTGCCGCTCGGCAGCAGCAGAGCGTTCATCGCCCCGGCGACGTGCGCGCCCTCGCGGAAGCCGAACACGTTTTTCACCACCTCATAGTGCTCATGGTAGCTGCCGATGGTGCCGCAAATCATCGCGTCGGCCTCGCCGCGGTGCAGCATAATGGCGGCAATCAGCGACGGGTTGCCGATCACCGCGCGGCGCGCCTGCTCCTGCGAAACGCCGCGGCGCTTCATGATCTGGTAATACTCGCCCCAGTACTCTTTAAAACGCGGATCGGATTCGTTATTCACCACCTCAAAGTCTTTGCCCGGCGTCATCTGCAGGCCGAGTTTTTTCAGGCGCATCTCAATCACGCTCGGACGCCCGACCAGAATCGGGAACGCCAGCCCCTGCGACACCAGCTCTTGCGTGGCGTGCAGCACCCGCTCCTCTTCACCTTCCGCCAGCACCACGCGCTTCATCTCTTTGCGCGCCTGGGCGAAGATCGGCTTCATAAACAGGTTGGTTTTGTAAACGAACTCGGTCAGTTCTCCACGTAGGCGTCGAAGTCTTCAATCGGCCGCATCGCCACGCCCGAATCCATCGCCGCCTTGGCCACCGCCGGCGCGATCTTGACGATCAGGCGCGGGTCAAACGGCTTGGGAATAATGTAGTCCGGGCCAAATGACAGATCCTGATCGTCATAGGCGGAGGCTACCACGTCGCTCTGCTCCGCCAGCGCCAGGTCGGCAATCGCATGCACGCAGGCCAGCTTCATCTCTTCGTTGATGGTGGTGGCGCCGACGTCCAGCGCGCCGCGGAAAATAAACGGGAAGCACAGTACGTTGTTGACCTGGTTCGGGTAGTCGGAGCGGCCGGTGCAGATAATCGCGTCCGGGCGCACTTCCTTCGCCAGCGGCGGCAGAATTTCCGGTTCCGGGTTGGCCAGCGCCATGATCAGCGGATCCCGCGCCATGGTTTTCACCATCTCCTGCGTCAGCACGCCCGGGCCAGAGCAGCCAAGGAAGATATCGGCGTCCGGAATGGCGTCGGCCAGCGTGCGCTGCCCGTTGTCCTCGATGGCGTAGGCGGTCTTGGTTTCTTCCATTTTCTCGTCACGGCCTTGGTAGATCACCCCTTTGGAGTCGCACACCGTGATGTTCTGCCGATGCAGCCCCAGCGCCACCAGCAGGTTAAGGCAGGCGATCGACGCCGCGCCGGCGCCGGATACCACCAGACGCACATCGGAAATATTTTTCTTCACCACCCGCAGGCCGTTCAGCACCGCCGCGGTGGTGATGATCGCCGTACCGTGCTGGTCATCGTGGAACACCGGAATTTTCATCCGCTCGCGCAGCTTTTTCTCGATATAGAAGCATTCCGGCGCTTTGATATCTTCCAGGTTGATGCCGCCGAAGGTTGGCTCCAGCGCAGCGATCACGTCAATCAGCTTATCCGGGTCATTTTCGTCCACTTCAATATCGAACACGTCGATGCCGGAAAACTTCTTGAACAGTACGCCTTTGCCCTCCATCACCGGCTTACCGGCCAGCGCGCCGATATTGCCCAGCCCCAGCACCGCGGTGCCGTTGGAGATAACCGCCACCAGGTTGCCGCGGGCGGTATATTTGTAGGCCGCCAGCGGATCTTCGGCAATTTCCAGGCAAGGCGCGGCGACGCCCGGCGAGTAGGCCAGCGCCAGATCGCGCTGGGTGGCCAGCGGTTTGGTTGGGGAGACCTGGATTTTCCCTGGAACAGGAAACTGATGGAAATCAAGGGCACTCTGTTTGAGCTGTTCGTCCATTATAGGGTCCTTTGTTTTTACTTTTATCTGAGGTAAGGCTGTTTTGTTACACCAGTATAGTGAGAGAATCGCCGCAAACTTTGAAGCCTGCCATAACCCTGCGCGAAACTTTCAGATACCTGAAATAATTGAAGTTGTGGCAAGGCGCTGCGCCCTGCCGCTTCCGGACAACTTCATGTATGAAAGGTATGCATTAGGTTAAAAACATGTAACACAGAATGGACAAGAAAAAAACCGCCGTTCCGCAGGCCCAACCAGCCCGGCGTCGGCAGCAACTAGCGGCATCCCCCCTCGCGCACCATTTCATATCCTTCGCAGCCGAACCGTGCGCTCTTGTCGCGCAGCCGCTGCCGCCACCAGTCAAACGCTTCGCCCCGGCAGGCCGGGTGCCAGGCCAGCCACAGCATCTCATCCCCCTTCGCCCAGTCGACGTCGGCCGTCACCAGTTCGCCCTTCTCCAGCTCCGCGGCCACCAGCGCCGGCGGCAGAAACGCGTGCCCCACGCCGCGTTTCAGCAGCGACAGCGCGCTCTCCACATCGCACAGCTGCAGTTGCCGCTGCAGCGGCAGCGCTTCACCCTGTCGTCGGGGCAGTTCGTGGCTGCTGTCGCCGATGGCGATCAGAATATCGTCCAGCCGCTGCTGTTTACTCACCGGCCTGCGCTGGGCGGCAAACGGGTGTGAAGGAGAAATACAGAGCGCAAAATCCAGCTTGCCCAGCATCAGCGTTTTCGCCGCGACGTTATCCGGCACCGCTCCGGTAGCGATCGCCAGATCCGCCCGGTTGCTTTTTAACGCATCCCAGACGCCGTTCAACGTCTCACGCCGTACGCTGATACTGGCGTGGGGATAGCGGCCAATAAATTCACGGATATCCTGCGTCAGGCAGGCGTGTGGGAAAAAGGTGTCGACCACAATGCGAATCTCGTGCGTCAGTTTGGGGATATTGCGCACGCGGTTTTCCAGATCCTGCACCGCGTTGACGATCCAGCGCCCTTCCGTTAATAAAAACTCACCCTCCTCCGTCAGGCTGACCACCGGGCCGTGGCGGTGAAACAGTTTTACATTCAGTTTATTTTCAATATTGGCGACGCGGTAAGAGATGGCCGACGGCGTTTTATGCAGCACGTCCGCCGCCATAGAAAATGAGCCGGTCTCTTTGATGGTGTCGATTATTTTAATCGCATCCAGGGATAATCTGGTCATAAACATTCCTCTTTGACGAATAAAGAAAAAAATTGACGCTAATTTCCCACGGTGAAAAAGATAAAAAACAGGCCACACCGCCAGCCCTGCCGGACACGGCAAGTCATGCGCGGTATAAATAAACCATCGTATTAGTCAATCCGCATCCGTGCCGGCATTTATTTCAACGTGACCGACAATGCCGTTCACAATAATAAATTCAGTTCATCATCAACAAATAATTCCGTTATTCACCTCCTCCGCCCGGACAAAAAATATAACCAGCCGATGCAGACAGGTTATTTAACTTCTCGCCTGCTAATGCGTCGGTGAAATAAGCATTACCCGAACATCAAACCTTAATCAGGAGTAATACCATGAACACTATGACCCGTACTCTGATGACCCTTGGCCTGCTCAGCGCCGCTACGCTGGGCGTCTCCCACACCGCCAGCGCGCACGGCTATGTGGAATCGCCCGCCAGCCGCGCCTACCAGTGCAAGCAGCAGCTCAACACCCAGTGCGGCAGCGTGCAGTATGAACCGCAAAGCGTGGAAGGCCTGAAGGGCTTCCCGCAGGCCGGTCCGCCGGACGGCCACATCGCCAGCGCCGACAAAGCCACCTTCTTCGAGCTGGATCAGCAAACGCCAACCCGCTGGAACAAGCTGAATCTGCACACCGGCGAAAACACCTTCACCTGGAACCTCACCGCGCGCCACAGCACCACCAGCTGGCGTTACTTTATTACCAAGCCGGGTTGGGACGCCTCACAGCCGCTGAGCCGCGCCTCTTTCGATCTGACGCCGTTCTGTCAGTATGATGACGGCGGCGCGATTCCGGCGGCCAAGGTGTCGCATAAGTGCACCATACCGGCGGACCGCAGCGGTTCGCACGTGATCCTTGCTGTGTGGGACGTAGCCGATACCGGCAATGCGTTCTACCAGGCGATTGACGTAAACCTGAGCAATTAACCGGTTAAAGAAATGCCGAAGGGTCAGCGCGGTGCTGACCCTTTTTATGGCGAATAGAGGAGGATTGTCGCCTACTGCGACATATTCAGCAGGGTGCGGATATTCAGCGCGCTGGTGGCGATAATATCAATCGCGCCGGTGCGCAGCGCGCCGAGGATCGCCAGCGCCTTGGTGTTTTCCGAGGCAATGGCGATTACGCAGGGGATTTTACGCAGTTCGTCGATGCTCAGCCCGATCACCCGGTCGTTCATCACCGTGTCCACGTGCTGCCCCTGGGCGTTGAAAAAATCATAGCCGGCGATATCGCCGATCACGCCCTGATTGAGGCTGGCGTCGATAATCTCATGCGGCGTAAACCAGCCCAGTTTGACCATGTAGCTGTTCTCGTTCATATCGCCGATGCCCACCAGCGCCACGTCGGCCTTGCGCGCCCGGTCCAGCGTCTCCTTGATGGTGCCGTTTTGCATAAAGGCCTGCTTCAGCGCGCGGTTCTCCACGTAGGCCGGCGCGTACAGCGTCTCGCTGCTGCCGCCGAACTTTTTCGCCAGCCGGCGGCTGATATGATCGGCGTTAATCGCATCGCCGGGCCGGTGGGTGCCGCCGATACCGCTGATAAACCGGCAGTTGCGCTCCGGCACGCTGCCGACGTGATCGGCAATCGCCGCCACGTTGCGCCCCTGCCCGACCGCCAGCACCATATCATCCTTCAGCGACATCGACAGGTAATTGGACACCAGCGCCGCCACCTGCCGCCGCTGCTCATCTTCATCCTGATGGTCAAGGGCGATCAGCGCACGGCTGATGGGAAAACGCTCCAGCATCTGCTGTTCCAGCCGGGTGCTGAACACCGGGTGGTAACGCACGGTAATCTCAACGATGCCCTCTTCCTTCGCACGCTTGAGCAGACGCCCCACTTTAATGCGCGAGATGCCGAATTTTTTGGCGATCTCTTCCTGGGTGATTTCGTCCTGATAATACGCAACGGCAATTTCAGTCAGTAGTTCGTTATCCTGGGACACTGTTTGTTTTTCCATCCGTTACACGATTCCCCACGGCAGGTTGGCCGGTTATCGGCAAAATGGGCTCAGCGTCTCTGAACCCATTGTGCGATAAAACTTAACTGTCGCCAGTATATACCCTAAATAATTGGCGTTGCATCACGGCGGCGCCGAAACGCCGCGGCAACTCAGGCGGCCACGGTCTGCAAACGCCGCTCCGTCGCCTCCGCCAGCGTGGTCAGCAGCAGGCAGCAGGAGACCGCCCCCGCATCCAGCACGCCGCGCGAACGCTCGCCCAGCCGGCTGGCGCGGCCTATTTTCGCCACCAGATCGCGGGTGGAGTCGCGCCCATCCGCCGCCGCCTGCTTCATCTGCGCCAGCGCGCCGGAGAAGTCATCGCCGCGCTGCAGCGCCTGCTCGAACGCCGCCACCGCCGGGATCAGCGTATCCATCAGGCACTTGTCGCCGACGCCGGCGCTGCTGATATCCTGCAGCTCGCTCAGCCCCTGCTGCAGCATGGCGAGAAACGCCGGCGCATCCAGCTGCGCCTTCTCGCGCACACTGTCCGCCATGCCCATAAACAGGCTGCCGTACAGCGGCCCCATCGAACCGCCAATGCCCTCCATCAGCGCATCGGACAGCGTATCAAACGCCTGCGCCAACGACAGCGTCTTGCCTTTCATCGCCTCGCCGCACAGGGTAAAACCCTTGGCCATATTGATGCCGTGATCGCCGTCGCCGATTGCGCCGTCGATCTCGCTCAGGAACTCGCGGTGGCTGACGATCACCGTCACCAGCCTTCGACCATCTCATTACCGTACTGCGTAGAAATCTGTTCTGTCATCACGTCACTCCACCTGGGTCAAACCCAGCGACTGGCTTGGCATATCAATAAGGGTTTTCAGTTCATCATCCAGCTTCATCACCGTCAGCGTCACGCCCATCATCTCCAGCGAGGTGAAGTAGTTGCCGACGTAGCGCCGGTGCACCGTGATGCCGCGCGCCGCCAAACGCTGGGCGATTTCGCCATAATAAATATACAGCTCCATCACCGGCGTGGCCCCCAGGCCGGAAACCAGCACCGCCACCTCATCACCCTGCTCCAGCGGCATATCGCCGAGGATGAAATCCAGCATGGTCGCCGCCATGCCGGACGCCGGCTGGATCGGCGACACCTCAATGCCCGGCTCGCCGTGGTGGCCGATGCCGATCTCCATTTTGCCGTCCTCGATGTGGAAGTTGGGCTTGCCCACCGCCGGAATGGTGCAGGAGCTCAGCCCCACGCCGATCGAACGGCAGCTGTCGATCGCCTTTTGCGCCGCGCCGATCACCCCGTCCAGGTCATAGCCTTTGGCGGCGGCGGCAGCGCCGACTTTCCACATCATGATTTCCCCGGCCACGCCGCGGCGCTTGTCGATTTCACTGGCCGGCGCCGAGGCTACGTCATCGTTCGCCACCACGGTTTTCACCGTAATGCCGGCGGCGGCGGCCTTTTTCATCGCCATTTTGACGTTCATATTATCGCCGGCATAGTTGCCGTACAGGCAGGCGACGCCGGCGCCGCCGTCGGCGGCTTTAAACGCGTCAAGAAAAGCGCCGGCGGTCGGCGACGAGAAGATTTCGCCGATCGCCACCGCATCCAGCATATTTTTGCCCACATAGCCCAGAAACGCCGGTTCATGGCCGGAACCGCCGCCGGTGACGATGCCCACCTTGCCGCCGATCGGCGCGGCGGGATACTTCAGCACCCGGGCGTTATCGGTAGGGCTGAAATAGTCGGGATGCGCCTGCAGATAGCCCTGAATCGCGTCTTCCACCACGTGGTCGGGGTCGTTGATAATTCTGTTCATTGCTGCCTCTCTCGCCTGAAGATGAATTACTGAATGGTGTATCCGCCGTCGATCACCAGATTCGCGCCGTTAATCATTGCTGCGCCGTCGCCGGCCAGAAACAGCGCGCCGGCGGCGATATCCTGCGGTTCGGCAAAGCGGCGCAGCCGGGATTTTGTCGAGCATCTGCCGCGCCGGTTCGCCGGACCACGCCTTGCGTCCCAGTTCGGTCAGCACCACGGTGGGCGATATGGCGTTCACCCGCACGTTGTGCGGCCCCCACTCCAGCGCCAGCACCTGCGTCAGGCCAATGACGCCGGCCTTGCTGGCGCAGTAGGCCAGATGGTTGGGCAGCGCCACCACGCCCGCCTGCGAAGCCAGGTTGATAATGCTGCCGCTGCGCTGGCGGATAAAATGCCGTCCGGCGGCCTGACTGGTAAGAAAAACGCCCTTCAGGTTCACCGCCAGCGTGGCGTCCCACTCCGCCTCCGTCACCTCCTCCGCCGGATTCAGCGCCACGATGCCGGCGCTGTTGACCAGCACGTCCAGCCGGCCGAAATGCGCCAGAGCGTCGGCCAGCGCCTGTTCCACCGAGGCCCGATCGGTCACGTCGGCGACGAGGCCCAGCGCATGTTCGGCGTCAAGCCCCTGCGCCGTGGCCGCCACGTCGGGGCCCGGTCCAGCAGCACCACGCGCGGCGCCGTGCTGCACATACTGTTCGGCAATCGCGTAACCGATGCCGGCGCCGCCGCCGGTGATCAGCGCCACCTTGCCCTGTAGGGTCAGCGCGCTGTCGCCTGCCCGTTGCTGATTGTTCATCTTTCTCTCCCTAAACGATGGGTATCACGTTGCATCAGGATATTTTCGCCAAACTGGGGTTGGCGTCTTTGGCCCCGCCGGGCGCTTCTTTCGGCAGCGTGACGAATTTCATCAGCACGCCGCTGAACAGATACAGACCGGTGAAGATCCAGATCACCCCGACCGCGCCGAGGCTGCCGATAAACAGCCCCACCACCGCCGGCCCGACGAAGGTGCTCAGGCCGGCGCCGAGGTTTAAAATCGACATCGCCGCGCCCTTATTCTCCGGCGCCAGCGACGGCATAATCGCCGACAGCGGTACAAAGGCGGCCAGGCAGGCGCCGAACAGGCCGGCGGCGGCCACGGTGATCAGGTAATTGGCGCCGAAGAACTGCGGGGCGTAATAGAACATCAGCGTGGTAATCGCGCAGCCGACGCAGCCGAACCACATCACCACGTTACGCCAGCCCAGGCCGTCGCTGATCACGCCGAAAATCAGGTTGAAAATAATGTTCACCGTCCACAGCGCGGCGTACATCTGCAGCCAGTGGGTGCGGGTGAAGCCCATATCCATCATGTACATCGGCATAAACACCACGAAGCCGTAAGCCGCCGAGGTATTGATGGTGCGCACAATGCCGCCCAGACCAATCTTCGGATTTTCAAACGCGATGGTGATGCCCTTCAGCACATAGCTCAGCGACGCCTTCTCTTTATTGGCGCTTTGCCCGTCAGGCGTTCCGCGGTTCAGCAACAGAGCGATCGCCGCCCCCAGCACCACAAAGATCAGCGCGCTCCACAGGGTATGAATCTCGCCGAGATACGGCAGCATGATGCTGGAGTAGAGCACGCCCAGCACGCTCAGCCCGCCGCTGTAGACGAACCAGAAAATACCCACGGCGGAGCCCAGCCTTTCCGGCGGCGCCTCATAGGCCACCCAGACCAGAAAACCGTAGGCGAACAGCGGGTAGCCCAGCCCGCGCAGGGCGTAGGTCGGCACCATAATCGACAGGTTATTGCTGGGCAGGCCAAACAGCAGAAAACACACCGAGCCGAACAGGAACAGCAGCAGGCCGGCCAGCATCACCCGGCGGGCGGTGAAAATTTCCGCCAGCACGCCGGAGAACCAGGCGGCGATGGCGGCGGCAAAGCCGTACACGCTAAACAGCAGCGCCGACTCCTGAATGCTCAGCCCCTTGCCGATCAGATAGGGCGACAGCCAGCCCTGCTCCAGCCCTTCCCCCATCATAAACACCAGCACGCCGGCATAGCCCAGCAGCAGTTTCGGTGAAAGACCAATGCGATGAATCAGTCCGTGCAACATAGAACACCCCAACACATGTCATTGTGGAGGCGCAGGCAGGCCTGCACCCGAGGAATGGCGCAGGTTTACAGGTTTGGATTAAGCACCACTTTGATCGACCCGATGCCGCGTTTCATCAGCTCGAAACCTTCGGCAAACTGCTCCAGCGGCAGGGTGTGAGTCACCACCCCTTCGGTCGGCAAATCGCCGTTGTGGATGCCCTCTATCACCAGCGGATAGCAGTACGGGCCAAGGTGAGAGCCGAGCACGTCCAGCTCTTTACGGTCGCTGATGATGCTCCAGTCAACGGTCACCGGATCCTTGAACACCGAGAACTCCACGAAGGTGCCGAGCTTGCGGATCAGCGTCAGCCCCTGCTCCACCGACTTCTGCGCGCCGGTGGCTTCAATGTAGATATCGCAGCCGTAGCCGTCGGTCAGCTGTTTGACGATCGCCGGTACGTCGTCGCGGGTAGGATTGAGCGTCAGATCCGCGCCGAAGGTCTTCGCCAGCGCCAGCCGGTCATCCGACAGATCGAGCACGATCAGCTTCGACGGCCCGGATTTTTTGATCGCGCCGATCATCCCCAGACCCAGCGTACCGGCCCCGGCCAGCACCACCACGTCCCCCAGTTTGATATTGGCGCGCTGCACCGCATGGAACGAACAGGCGTAAGGTTCGATCAGAATGGCTTTTTCAATCGGCAGATCCGCCGGTACATGGTAGTTAATCGCCTCTTTGGTGAACTTCATGTATTCGGCCATGCCGCCGTTGACGTTCTTCTGGAAGCCGTACAGATCGTGTTTTTCACACATCCAGTACTGGCCGCGGTTGCAGAAGCGGCACTGCCAGCAGGGGACGATCTGCTCGGAGATCACCCGGTCGCCGATCTCAAACCCTTCCACGCCCTCGCCGTAGCCGACCACGTGGCCGATAAATTCATGCCCCGGGATCATCGGCGCCTTGATATAGGCCGGCTGCGTCTCATCGCCCCCAGAAGCTCGGCGCGCCTTCAAACGCCTTGATATCGCCGGCGCAGATGCCGCAGGCCTCGATCTTAACCAGGATCTCTTTCGGGCCGATCTTCGGCACCGCCACCTCTTCCAGACGGTAATCCTTTGGCGCGTAGGCAACGATCGCCTTCATGGTTTCTGGGATGCCGTCCGCCATTTTTGCCGCTGTTACACAGGTCTGACACATAGTTTTATCCTCTGGCTGGGTCACTATCATGAACATTAATACAAAATAAGAACAAATGAACACTAAACTCAGCCGACAGATTTGCCCACCATGAACTTTTCAAACTGTGATTACGCTCAAAAACTCGCCTCTCAACGCGACAAAAGCGCTATCAAGCGCCAATTACGTGATCATCATCACTTAAAATGCTCCGCTCACACTTAAAACAGATAAAACAAAAGAACAAATGTTGAACATTTGTATTATTGGCGATATCTTCAACAGCAGACGCCCCCGCGAGGATCGTCAGCCTTTCCGCTATCAACCAGGAGATCGTTATGTTGCCTATTGCCATCGGCGCCGATGATGCCGCCATTGAATTGAAGAACGTGATCGTTGCCTATCTGCAGCAACGCGATATCGCCGTCACCGATTACACCCGCGATCGCGGCGACGATAACGGGATCTACCCCGATATCGCCTTCCAGGTAGCGCAAGCCATCAGGAACGAACGGCATCAACGTGGTATTCTGTTATGCGGTACCGGAATTGGCATGAGCATCGTTGCCAATAAGGTGCCGGGGATACGCGCCGCCCAGTGCCACGATACCTATTCGGCACAGCGGGCGCGCAAGAGCAATGACGCCCAGATCATTACGCTGGGCGCGCGGGTGATCGGCGCGGAGCTGGCGAAAACCATCGTTGACGCCTGGCTGGCCTCCGAGTTTGAAGGCGGCGGATCGGCGCCCAAAGTGGCGAAAATCAGCCACTACGAACAGGCGGCCCAACCACGCTGACACCGCTTTCCGGCCAGGGGCAGGCGCGCGCCAATGCGCGCCCTGCCTGCGTTTACTCGGGATCCATTGTTCTTATCCATCGCAACAATCAGAAAAAGCGCATTTTATTTGGCACACCTATGATGCAGTGTGTTCACCCTATTAAATAGACGTTTAACCTGATGGCGCAAAAGCGCGCTGCTGCGCTGCTGCCCCCTTAGAGATGAAGGGTAAATCAAGGAGCTATACATGAACCAATTAGACGCACTCAAGCAGTTGACCGTAGTGGTTGCCGACAGCGGCGACATTGAGTCCATCCGCCAGTTCGAACCGGAAGATGCAACCACCAACCCTTCACTGATCCTGAAAGCTGCCGCGCTGCCGCAGTACAAGGCGCTGATTACCGAAGCACTGAACTACGCGCGCCAGCAGGGCGGCAACAAAGAAACCCAGCTGATCAACGCCTGCGACAAACTGGCGGTCAATATCGGCGTCGAAATTCTGAAAAGCGTGCCGGGCCGTATCTCCACCGAAGTGGACGCCCGCCTGTCCTTCGACCGCGGTATGTGCGTCACCAAGGCGCGCAAGCTGATCGCCATGTATCAGGAGCAAGGGATCGATAAGTCGCGCATCCTGATCAAACTGGCCGCCACCTGGGAAGGCATCAAGGCGGCGGAAGAGCTGGAAAAAGAAGGCATCAACACCAACCTGACGCTGCTGTTCTCCTTCGCCCAGGCCCGCGCCTGCGCCGAAGCCGGCGTGTACCTGATCTCGCCGTTCGTCGGCCGTATCTATGACTGGTATCAGGCAAAACAGCCGAGCGCCGACTACGACGTCGAGCAGGATCCGGGCGTGAAGTCCGTGCGTGATATCTATGAATACTATAAACAGCACCGCTATCAGACCGTGATCATGGGCGCCAGCTTCCGCAAGGTTGAGCAGATCCTGGCGCTGGCCGGCTGCGACCGCCTGACCATCGCGCCAAACCTGCTGGAACAGCTGAAGCACAGCGAACAGCCGGTTGAGCGCAAACTGACGCCGTCCACCGAAGGTTTCCATCAGCCGGCGCCGCTGGCCGAAGCAGAATTCCGCTGGTTGCATAATCAGGACGCGATGGCGGTAGAAAAACTGGCCGAGGGCATCCGCCTGTTCGCCGTTGACCAGCAGAAGCTGGAAGACATGCTGGCCGCAGAACTGTAATTATCCGGAGCTTTACTATGTCTTCACGCAAAGAATTAGCCAACGCCATCCGCGCCCTCAGCATGGATGCCGTACAAAAAGCAAAATCCGGTCACCCGGGCGCCCCGATGGGTATGGCCGATATCGCCGAAGTCCTGTGGCGCGACTACCTCAGCCACAACCCCACCAACCCGCACTGGGCCGATCGCGACCGCTTCGTCCTCTCCAACGGCCATGGCTCCATGTTGATTTACAGCCTCCTGCATCTCACCGGCTATGACCTGCCGATGCGCGAGCTGGAAAACTTCCGTCAGCTGCACTCCAAAACCCCGGGCCACCCTGAGTACGGCTACACCGCCGGCGTCGAGACCACCACCGGTCCTCTCGGTCAGGGCATCGCCAACGCCGTCGGCTTCGCCATCGCCGAACGCACCCTGGCCGCCCAGTTCAACCGTCCGGGCCATGACATCGTCGACCACAACACCTACGTCTTTATGGGCGACGGCTGCATGATGGAAGGCATCTCCCACGAAGTCTGCTCCCTGGCCGGCACCCTCAAGCTCGGCAAGCTGACCGCCTTCTACGATGACAACGGCATCTCCATCGACGGCCACGTCGACGGCTGGTTCACCGACGACACCGCCAAGCGCTTTGAAGCCTACGGCTGGCACGTGGTGCGCGGCGTGGACGGCCACGACGCCGACGCCATCAAGGCGGCGGTCGAGGAAGCCCGCAAGGTCACCGACAAGCCGTCCCTGCTGATGTGCAAGACCGTTATCGGCTTCGGCTCGCCGAACAAGGCCGGCACCCACGATTCCCACGGCGCGCCGCTGGGCGAGGCGAAGTGGCCGCCACCCGCGAGCAGCTGGGCTGGCACTACCCGCCGTTTGAAATCCCGCAGGACATCTACGCCCAGTGGGACGCCAAAGAGGCCGGTCAGGCGCGTGAAGCCGCCTGGAACGACAAGTTCGCCGCCTACGCGCAGGCCTTCCCTGAGCTGGCCGCCGAGTTCACCCGCCGCATGAGCGGCGAGCTGCCGGCCGACTGGCAGGCGCAGGCCAAGGCCTACGTCGAGCAGCTGCAGGCCAACCCGGCCAACATCGCCAGCCGCAAGGCGTCGCAGAACGCGCTGGAAGCCTTCGGCAAACTGCTGCCGGAATTCCTCGGCGGCTCCGCCGACCTGGCGCCGAGCAACCTGACCATGTGGTCCGGCTCCAAACCGCTGAACGAAGACCCGGCGGGCAACTACATCCACTACGGCGTGCGCGAGTTCGGCATGACCGCCATCACCAACGGCATCGCGCTGCACGGCGGCTTCCTGCCGTACTCGGCGACCTTCCTGATGTTTGTGGAATACGCGCGTAACGCGGTGCGCATGGCGGCGCTGATGAAGCAGCGCAACGTGTTCGTCTACACCCACGACTCCATCGGTCTGGGCGAAGACGGCCCGACCCACCAGCCGGTGGAGCAGCTGGCCAGCCTGCGCGTCACGCCGAACATGAGCACCTGGCGTCCGTGCGACCAGGTGGAGTCGGCGATTGCCTGGCAGTACGCCATCGAGCGCAACGACGGCCCGACGGCGCTGATTTTCTCGCGTCAGAACCTGGCGCAGCAGCCGCGCAGCGCAGAGCAGCTGGCGAACGTGTATCGCGGCGCCTACGTGCTGCAGGACTGCGACGGCACGCCGGACGTTATCCTGATTGCCACCGGCTCGGAAGTGGAGCTGGCGGTCGAGGCGGCGGGTCAGCTGACCGCAGCGGGCCGCAAGGCGCGCGTGGTGTCGATGCCGTCAACCGACACGTTCGACAAGCAGGATGCGGCCTACCGCGAAGCGGTGCTGCCGGCGGCGGTAACGGCGCGGGTGGCGATTGAAGCGGGCATTGCGGACTACTGGCTGAAGTACACCGGCCTGAACGGCGCGGTGGTGGGCATGACCACCTTCGGCGAGTCGGCGCCGGCGGACCAGCTGTTCAAGGAGTTCGGCTTCACCGTGGAGAACGTGGTGGCGCAAGCTCAGGCGCTGCTGAAGTAACCGGCGGATTATAGCCATAATAAAGGCGCCCTTGCGGCGCCTCAGGCTGCTGACAAAGCCTGTTATTAGGGAGAGCGTGGCGATGGGGTCGTAGCGGCGTAAGCCGCCGGAGTGCCCCTCGTTAGGCTAGGCCCGAGTATCTCGGACTCTCAGACCACTTTGTCATCAACCTCAAGGCGCCCTTGCGGCGCCTTTTTCGTTTGCCTTACATCAGATTATGCAGCTGCAGATACTGCAGCAGCATAATGGTCTTACCGTCCTTGATGCGGCCGTCGGCGATCATGGCGATGGCTTCACTAAACGGCAGCTCGACCACCTCAATATCCTCATCCTCAATACCGCCGCCGACCGTACGGCGCTGTTCGTCACGATATTCAGCGATAAAGAAATGGACGATCTCGGTCACGCCGCCCGGTGACATATAGGCCTCGAATACCTTTTGCGCCTTATCCACCTGAAAACCGGTTTCTTCCATCGCTTCACGACGCACGCAGTATTCCGGCGCATCTCCCTCCAACAGGCCGGCGCAGGCTTCCAGCAGCATACCGCTCTCATTGCCGTTGACGTAGGTTGGCATGCGGAACTGATTAATCAGCACAACGCTGCCCTTCTCCCGGTTGTATAACAAAATCGTCGCGCCGTTGCCGCGGTCATACACTTCCCGCACCTGCTGAACGACGCCGCCGTTCTTACGCTGTAAATCAAAAGTATATTTATTAAGCACCGACCAACTGTCGGCGAGCAGTTCTTTTTTTACATTCCCTATTATTGCGGACATACACCCTTCTTTGGTCACTTTTCATTGCTGCAAAATTTCACGTCGCTACGGTAGCAAAAAATGCCTCATAAAAAACCCCGCCTAAGCGGGGTTCAGCACGATAAAGCGCTTAAAAGCCGTTTGGCACCTCGCGCATATCCGGCAGTTTATGGGCGATGCCCTTATGGCAGTCGATACAGGTTTTCCCTTCGCTAATCGCCTTGTCATGCATTTTGGCCGCCACGGTTTTTTGCGCGGTGAAATCCATATATTCGAAGTTATGGCAGTTGCGGCACTCCTGCGAATTATTGGCTTTCATACGCGCCCACTCGTTGCTCGCCATCGCCAGACGGTGGCTTTCAAACTTCTGCGGCGTGTCGATCAGGCCGAATATCTTGGCGTACAGCTCCTTGCTGGCCTTCAGCTTACGCAGCATTTTCGGCCCCCACTCATGCGGCACGTGGCAATCCGGACAGGTGGCGCGCACCCCGCTGCGGTTATTGTAGTGCACGGTTTCCATATACTCTTCGTACACGTTTTCACGCATTTCATGGCAGCTGATGCAGAACTGCTCGGTGTTCGCCACCTCCATCCCGGTGTTGAAACCACCCCAGAACAGGATCCCGGCGACAAAGCCCAGTAGCAGCAAAGTGCCCAGCGCCAGCCGGCTCGGCCTGCGCCACCACTGCCACAGACGGCGAATCGGCCCCGGTTTCTTATCAGTATTACGTTCGGCCATAGTTCCTCCGGTTATTTGCCAAAGCCGGGCAACGGCTCAAAGTTGTTGCCGACAATCGGCGCCGCGTCGGTTTGCGGCACATGGCACTGCAGGCAGAAATAGCGACGCGGCGCGACGTCGCCGCGCACCTTGCCGTCGCTGTCGATAAAGTGCGTCGGGCTGATGCGCGGCGCGCCGGTGGTGCGGTAGTGCTCAACGCCGTGGCACTGCAGACAGCGGTTGGTGTTTTTACTCACCTGATAGCCGTCGATGCTGTGCGGGATCATCGGCGGCTGATTGACATAGTTAAGCGCCATGCGCTCTTGCTGCTTGGGCATGGTGATCTGCCCTTCGGCGGTGGCGGAGACCTCCGGCGACTGGCTGAGATCGACATCGCCGGCGGCAAAGGCGAAACCGGCCACGGCCAGAGACATCAGCGCCGCCCACAGGGCCCCGCGCTTTTTCAGTACGGTGCTGTTCATTTTTTGGCTCCCGAAGAATGAAATTTGCTTGTTATTGTGAATACGTTTTCCGCGCAGACATCGATACAGCGCCCGCAGGCGATGCAGGCATCGCTGGCCACCTGCGGCGGGGCGTCGGGCGACAACAGCGGCTCGCGCAGGATCTGCGCCTCAGGGCAGACGTGGAAACAGTCCATACAGCGGGTGCATTGCTCCCGCTGCTGCGCGCTGATCTGCATAACACCCTGGCTGCCAATCACGCCGTACATCGCGCCGACCGGGCACAGGTGGCCGCACCAGCCGTGCTCCACCACCAGCAGGTCGAACAGAAACAGCGCCAGCAGCAGCCAGACGCCGGCGCCAAACGCCGCCGCCAGCCCGCGCAGCCAACCGACGGCATCGCCGGCGGCGCCGTGAATCAGGCCGCGTCCGGTGAGCGCCACCGGGTTGACCCACTCCCACAGCAGGCTGCCGCTGAGCGCGCTGCCTACCAGCACCATCAGCAAAATGCCGTAACGCAGCCGGCGCGACAGTGTGGCGGACTGGCGCAGCCCCAGCCGTCGCCGCAGCCAGGCCGCCAGATCGGTCAGCGGATTCAGCGGGCATACCCAGCCGCAGAACACCCGGTTGCCGATCAGGGCGTACGTCAGCACCACCGCCGCGCCGACCCAGGTCAGCCAGGCCGGCCACTGCCCGGCCAGCAGGCTTTCCAGCATCATCAGCGGATCGGTGAGCGGCACGGTGTCAAGCAGCAGGCTGGCGCTGTAGTTGCCGCGCAGGATCCACACGCCCCACAGCGGGCCGGAGAGAAACATCAGTAAAATCAGCAGCTGACTGCAGCGCCGCAGGATCAAAAAACGGTGACTGCGCCACCAGCCGTGACGCAGACGCGCATCGCGGCCGGCCTGAGCAACCGGATTCGCCATTATTTCCCCTCCCCGACGCCGTGCGCCGGCAGCTGGCCGCCTTCCGGCACCAGCGCCTGGCCGGCGCGCTGTTTCTCCTGCCAGCCCCAGCGGTAGTGGCCGCCCAGCTGGCCGCGCGCCAGCGACAGCGGCAGTACTTTTATCGCCGCCTCCTCCAACACGCAGGCCTGTTCGCACTTGCCGCAGCCGGTGCAGGCATCGCTGTGCACCGTCGGTAAAAACAGCGCATGCTTGCCGGTGCGCGGGTTGCGCTGCAGCTCCAGCGTGATGGCGGCGTCAATCTGCGGACAGACGCGGTAGCAGACATCGCAGCGCAGCCCCTGCCAGTTAAGGCAGTTTTCATGATCCAGCAGCACCGCCAGCCCCATCCGCGCCTGGTCGATATCGCTCAGTTGCGGATCGAGCGCGCCGCTCGGGCAGGCCGCCACGCAGGGAATGTCCTCACACATTTCACAGGGCACGTCGCGCGCGACAAAGTACGGCGTGCCCGCCGCCAGCGGCGACAGCAAGGTCGCCAGCTTCAGCGTCTGATACGGGCAGGCCTGCACGCATTGGCCGCAGCGAATGCAGGCGTTGACAAAATCCCCTTCCGCCAGCGCCCCCGGCGGACGCAGCGCCAGACCGTCGCGCGCCTGCGACTGACGCTGCTGCAACCCCAGCAGCGCCGCAATCCCTGCCAGCCCGGCGCGCTGCGCGCCGCATCCCGCAGGAAGCGACGACGCGCCGGGGCCTTGTCTCGTTGCCGGCTCATAGGCAGCCTTACGCCTTCTCCAGTTTGACCGCGCACTTCTTGAAGTCGGTTTCCTTGGATAACGGATCGGTGGCGTCCAACGTCAGGTTGTTCACCAGCTGCGCCGCATCGAAGAACGGCATATACACCAGCCCTTCGGCGGACGGTTGCGCCCGCGGGTTTCCACCGTGCTGAGCACTTCGCCGCGGCGCGACAGCACTTTCACCTTATCGCCACGCCGCAGATTGCGGCTCTTGGCATCCAGCGGGTGAATAAACAACACCGCCTCCGGGAAGGCGCGGTGCAGTTCCGGCACGCGACGGGTCATCGAACCGGTGTGCCAATGCTCCAGCACGCGGCCGGTCGACAGCCACAGGTCGTATTCTTCATCCGGGCTTTCCGCCGCCGGCTCATAAGGCAGCGCGAAAATCACCGCTTTGCCGTCCGGTTTGCCGTAGAAACGCACCGACTCGCCCGCTTTCACGTAAGGGTCCGTGCCTTCACGGTAGCGCCACAGGGTTTCCTTGCCGTCAACCACCGGCCAGCGCAGGCCGCGCGCCTGGTGATACATATCGAACGCCGCCAGATCGTGGCCGTGGCCGCGGCCAAAGCTTGCGTACTCTTCAAACAGCCCTTTCTGAATATAAAAGCCGCAGGCGCGCGCCTCGTCGTTCAGTTGATCGTCCGGGATCTCCTCCAGCGTGAAGCGGTCGACGCTGCCGTTGGCATACAGCACGTCGTACAGCGTTTTTCCGCGCAGCTGCGGGCTTTGCGCAGCAGCGCCTCCGGCCAGACTTCCTCCACCGTAAAGCGCTTGGAGAACTCCACCAGCTGCCACAGGTCGGATTTTGCCTCGCCCGGCGCGCGCACCTGCTGGCGCCAGAACTGCGTGCGCCGCTCGGCGTTGCCGTAGGCCCCCTCTTTCTCCACCCACATCGCGGTCGGCAGGATCAGATCCGCCGCCAGCGCGCTGACCGTCGGATAAGGATCGGACACCACCACAAAGTTGCGCGCGTCGCGCCAGCCCGGCATCCGCTCTTCATTAATGTTCGGGCCGGCCTGCATGTTGTTGTTGCACATCACCCAGTAGGCATTGAGCGTGCCGTCTTTCAGCGCCCGGTCCTGCGCCACCGCATGCAGCCCCACTTTGGCCGGAATGGTGCCGGCCGGCAGCCGCCATTTTTCCTCGGCGATCTTGCGGTGCGCCTCGTTGGTCACCACCATATCGGCCGGCAGACGGTGGGCAAAGGTGCCGACCTCGCGGGCGGTGCCGCAGGCGGAAGGCTGACCGGTCAGGGAGAAGGGACCGCAGCCGGGCTTGGAGATCTTGCCGGTCAGCAGGTGCAGGTTATAACACAGGTTATTGGCCCATACGCCGCGGGTATGCTGGTTAAAGCCCATCGTCCAGTAGGACACCACCTTGACGTTCGGGTCGGCATACAGCTTCGCCAGCGCTTCCAGCTGATCCTGCGGTACGCCGCTCAGCGCGGCGGTTTTCTCCAGCGTATAGTCGGCGACAAACGCCTTGAACGCCTCAAAGCTCATCGGCTCCGACGCGTCGCTGCCCGGGTTCTTGGCGGCTTTCTCCAGCGGGTGGGTCGGACGCAGGCCGTAGCCGATATCGGTCGCCCCCTGGCGGATATTGACGTGGCGCGCCAGGAAATCCTGGTCGACGGCGTCGTTTTGAATAATGTAGTTGGCGATGTAGTTCATGATCGCCAGATCGGTTTGCGGCGCGAACACCATACCGTTATCCGCCAGCTCGAAGCTGCGGTGTTCGAAGGTGGACAGCACCGAAACGTTGACCCGATCGCTGCTCAGACGGCGGTTGGGTGATGCGCGACCACAGAATCGGGTGCATCTCCGCCATATTGGAGCCCCACAGCACAAAGGCGTCGGCCTGCTCGATATCATCGTAACAGCCCATCGGCTCATCCATGCCGAAGGTGCGCATAAAGCCCACCACCGCGGAGGCCATGCAGTGGCGCGCGTTCGGGTCGAGGTTATTGGTGCGCAGCCCGCCTTGAACAGCTTGGCGGCGGCGTAACCTTCCCAGATGGTCCACTGGCCGGAGCCGAACATGCCCACCGCATCCGGCCCTTTGGCGCGCAGCGCGTCTTTGAACTTCTCCGCCATCACATCGAAGGCGCGCTCCCAGCTCACCGGCGTAAATTCACCCTGCTTATCGTACTGACCGTTCTTCATGCGCAGCAGCGGCTGCGTCAGGCGATCTTTGCCGTACATGATCTTGGGCAGGAAATAGCCTTTGATGCAGTTCAGCCCGCGGTTGACCGGCGCGTCCGGATCGCCCTGCGAGGCGACGATGCGGCCGTTCTGCGTGCCGACCAGCACCCCGCAGCCCGTACCGCAGAAGCGGCAGGGCGCCTTGTCCCATTTAATCTCTTCCGTACCGCCAACCACCGCCTGCGCCACCGTCGGAATGGTCAACCCGGCCGCCGCGGCGGCTGCCGCTGCGGCATTGGCTTTCATGAAGTCTCGACGACTGAGTTTCATGGCATTACCTCACCTTGCTCATCCTGCTGGTGATAAACCAGCGACACCGCCAGCACGCCTTCCAGATTGCGCGCCGACTCAATTTTTTCCAGCAGCGCGCGCGAGTGCGCCGCCTGCATCACCACCGCCAGCTTGCCCTGTTCGCGATCCTGCGCCGCTATTTCGGTCTCCGGGATCGCCAACAGCGCGGGAACCAGCTGCGAAAACGCCGCCGGACGGGCCTGCACCAGCAGACCGCTGACGTGCCATTCGTTATTCATGATGTTCACTCCGGGTTAGCGCCATGGCGCCGGTCGGACAAGGGGCGACGCAGGCTCCGCAGCCGCTGCAGGCCGCCGCCGTCAGCACGGGCTGCGCAATGCCGCCCAGGCGCGGCCGAAAACGGATCGCCCCGCTATCGCAGCTGTCCTGACAGCTGCGGCACTCCACGCCCTGCAGCGCCAGACAGCGCGTTGAAACTTCCGGCTGCAGCCGCCACGGCCTCTCCGCCGCGACGTCAAACGCGCCCGCTTCACAGGCGTCGACGCAGCGGCGGCAAAAACTGCACTCCGCACGGGAAAAATCGATTTCCGGATAGCCGCCGCTGCCGGCGATCAGCATGCCGGTTTCACAGGCGTCGATACAGGCGTGACAGCGGCTGCAGCCGGCGATAAACGGGGCTTCCTCACGCGCCCAGGGCGGACGCTGTACGTTGGAGGGACGACGCCATTGTCCGCTGAGCAATCCGCGCCGCGACAGTCCGGCCATGCTGCTTGTCCTTATAATCACTGTGTTTTTTTTGGCAGGGTAAAAATAGGGCTAATCATAGGGGTATATAATCACCCGAAAGGGGTAAACAGCGGGGTTCGTTGCGCCAGGTCAAATAAGTACGGAATATTGTTTAGCAACCCGCCGACGGGCTGTTAGCGTAGGCGCGCCCGGCTACTACCGAAGGGGGGAGCGCCGGCAGGAATGAGAAGCGAAAGAAGGCGTTCGGATATGGGGCATCATCCGGCAAAACGGGGCTTTTTATCGACTCGATCAATGCATAGGCTTTAATATAAATAAAATATATCTATACCCGCCATACTTTAAGCTGCAGGCGCGTTGGCTACGCTCAGTCACCTGAATCACTGACCGGTGTAAACTCAGCGGGGTTCCTTCCCTTGCCGCCCGCCTGCCACTCGAAGTATTCAGGGTATATTTCCCTACAATCCACTGGCTTAGCCGATAAGGATCCGTGTTTGCTTGTTAAACGCTCCGTCACCCGCAGCCTGGCCAAGGCCCTGATCGCCATTGTCGCCCTGTCGGTTCTTTCCACCGGCCTGGCGCTGACCACCGTCGCCGACAGCCTGCGCGACGCCGAAGCGGTGAATATCGCCGGTTCGCTGCGCATGCAGAGCTACCGCCTGGCGTATGATCTAACGCAGAACAGCGCGGCGCTGCCGCAGCATCTGCGCCACTACCGCCAGTCGCTGCAGGCGCCGGCGCTGCAAAAACTCAGCCGCTTTTACGTACCGGCCGACGTGCGCGATAAATACCGGGCGCTGCAGCAGGCCTGGCAGCCGCTGGAGCAGCATATCCGCGCCGGCCGCGCGCCGGCGTATCAGGCCAGCGTGGTTGATTACGTCAACCAGATCGACCACTTCGTGCTGGCGCTGCAGCGCTATTCGGAAATCAAGCTGGCGATCGTCGCCGCGTTCAGCGTACTCGGCTATATCACCATTATCGCGCTGGTGCTGTTTTGTATCCGCCTGATGCGCAAACAGGTGGTGGCGCCGCTCAGGCAACTGGTGGCGGCCAGCCAGCAGATCCAGCAGCGCGACTTTAACCACGCGCCGCTGGACGTAACGCTGCCGAACGAGCTGGGCGTGCTGTCGCAGGCGTTTACCGCCATGTCCGACGAACTCTCCCGTCTGTATCGCTCGCTGGAGCACAAGGTGCAGGAAAAAACCGAACGTCTGCAGCAGGCCAATAAATCGCTGGAGGTGATGTACGGCTGTTCACAGGCGCTGAGCAGCGGCCAGATCGACCGCCACGCCTTTGAAAAAGTGCTGCATATCGTGCGCCAGAGCGAACAGCTCCGCTGCCTGCGGCTCAACGTGCAGGACGGGCAGAGCCCCTGGCAGCTGAGCAGCGGCGTCCCGCAGGAGGATGTCGAGTGGCAGCAGCTGACCATCAGCCAGGAGCAGCAGCCGCTGGGGCAGCTCTGCTGGCAGCCGCGCCAGCAGGCGGCCAACCCGCACCTGATGCAAAGCGTGGCGAACATGCTCGGCCGCGGCCTCTACTTCAACCGTACGCAAAAGCAGCATATGCAGTTTTTACTGATGGAGGAGCGCGCCACCATCGCCCGCGAACTGCACGACTCGCTGGCGCAGGCGCTGGCGTTTCTGCGTATTCAGATGACGCTGCTGAAGCGCACCCTGCCCGCCGGCCCGTCACAGGCGCAGAGCATCATCGACGACTTCGACCAGGCGCTGGCCGACGCCAACCGTCAGCTGCGCGAGCTGCTGGCCACCTTCCGCCTGAGTATTCAGGACGCCGACCTGAACACCGCGCTGCAGCAGCTGCTGGCGCCATTAAAAGTTCTGACCCAGGCGCGGATTCAGTTACACTGTGAGCTGCCTTCGCAGGCGCTGAATGCGCAGCAGCAGGTGCACGCGCTGCAGATCGTGCGTGAAGCGGTGCTCAACGCAATTAAGCATGCCGATGCGCAGGATATCGTTATCCGCTGCGGTAAAACCGCAGGCGGCGATAACCAGATCACCATTACCGACAACGGCTGCGGCATTGCCAGCCTTGATGAGCCGGAAGGCCATTACGGGCTGAATATCATGAACGAGCGCGCCGCCCGCCTTGGCGGAACATTACGCATTGCCCGTGGTCAACAGAGCGGGACGGAAGTCAGTTTGTCTTTTCCGGCATAATTAACCGCCTGACGGTAAAAAGGCGCGCCAGGCGCCAAAAACTTCTATTTTTTATAAGATTCAGCCCTATCGTGCCGATACTCATAGCGGCGCGGCTTGACACCTGACAGGGAGCCATTTCATGGTGATGCAAAAATTATAAGGTAATGATCGTCGACGACCATCCGCTGATGCGACGCGGCATCAAACAGCTGCTGGGGCTGGATCCGCAGTTCAGCACCATCGCTGAAGCCAGCAACGGCAATGAGGCCATTGCGCTGGCGGCGCAGAAACAGCCGGACATCATCCTGCTGGATTTGAACATGAAAGGGCTGTCCGGGCTGGATACCCTGAAGGCGCTGCGTGACGACGGCGTCGACGCGCGCATCGTGGTGCTGACGGTATCGGACGCGCGCAGCGACGTGTACGCCCTGATCGACGCCGGCGCGGACGGCTATCTGCTCAAAGACAGCGAGCCGGAACAGCTGCTGGAAGATATCCGCGCGGCGGCGGAAGGCAACAATGTGATCAGCGAGGCGATCGCCGGCTACCTCGCCTCGCGCAGCGAACAGCACAACCCGTTCGCCGAACTGACCGAACGCGAGCTGGACGTGCTGCAGGAAGTGGCGCGCGGCATGTCAAACAAAGAGGTGGCGGCGCAGCTGCATATTTCCGAAGAGACGGTGAAGGTGCATATCCGCAATATGCTGCGCAAGCTGGATGTCCGTTCGCGCGTCGCCGCCACGGTGATGTACCTGGAACACAAAAGTCAGTAATGCAACGGGCCGCAGCCCATCAGGCGATGGCGTCAAGCAGGGCCTGATGGTGCTGATGAACCCAGCCTTTATTCAGCGGCCCCCAGCTTTCCAGCCGATAGTAACCATCGTTGTTGCGCACGCCCTGCTGCACAAACTGCAGCTCTACGCCGAGTCCGGGCAAGGCTTTCAGCACGTCCTGCAGCGTCCGGCGCGGCCAGCCGGTCAGCTCCATCAGTTTGGGCACATTGGGACGCTCGCTGTGGTCGATCAGCCAGCATAAGTACAAGCGGCGGGCGAATACCGGGTTTAATTCCATGGTTTGCTCCAGCGTCGGGGGAATTTTTCCGCATCCGGCGTAATCTCCGGTGCAGAACGTTCGCTAACTACCGTTTTTTACACTATCTCCTTTTTTTTCTCCACGCTTTCCCTGCCCATCCCGAGTAAAGTGCAATAGCCTCGGGATCCTTCCCAGGCTCTGATATAACGCAACGTTGGTGCGTAATAAAGATAGAACAACTCATAACGAGGTTCGCACTGTATGGCCAATTTTTTTATTGATCGCCCCATTTTCGCCTGGGTGCTGGCAATCATTCTTTGCCTCACCGGCGCCTTGGCGATTTATTCATTACCGGTGGAACAGTACCCTAATCTGGCGCCGCCTAACGTGCGCATCAGTGCGAACTACCCCGGCGCCTCCGCCCAGACGCTGGAGAATACCGTTACGCAAATTATCGAACAGAATATGACCGGCCTCGACAATATGATGTATATGTCGTCGCAGAGCACCAACACCGGCCGCGCCACGGTAACCCTGACCTTTGAGGCCGGCACCGACCCCAACGAGGCGATGCAGCAGGTGCAGAACCAGCTGCAGGCCGCGGTCAAGCGGCTGCCGCAGGCGGTGCAGCAGCAGGGGGTGACGGTCTCCAAATCCGGCGACACCACGCTGATGATGGTGGCCTTTGTCTCCACCGACGGCAGTATGGATAAGCAGGACATCGCCGACTATATCGTCTCCAACCTGCAGGACCCGCTCAGCCGCATCAACGGCGTCGGCAGTATGGACGTGTACGGCTCGCAGTACGCCATGCGCATCTGGCTCGATCCCGACAAGCTCAACAGCTACGCCCTGACCACCACCGACGTGGTCAACGCCATCAAATCGCAGAATGCCCAGGTGGCCGTCGGCCAGGTCGGCGGCACGCCGTCGGTCGACAAGCAGGCGCTGAACGCCACCATCAACGCCCAGTCGCAGCTGCAGACGCCGCAGCAGTTCCGCGACATCACCCTGCGCGTCAATCAGGACGGCTCGCTGGTGACCCTCGGCAACGTCGCCACTATTGAGCTAGGCGGCGAAAACTACGACTACCTCAGCCGCTACAACGGCATGCCGGCGGCGGGGATGAATATCAAGCTCGCCTCCGGCGCCAACGAACTGCAGACCGACGAGCTGGTGAAAGCCAAAATCGACGAGCTGTCGCAGTATTTCCCGCGCGGGCTGGAGGCCAAGGTGGCCTATGAAACCACCCCGTTCGTCAAGGCCTCGATCCACGACGTGGTGAAAACCCTGCTGGAAGCGGTGCTGCTGGTGTTCCTGGTGATGTACCTGTTTATGCAGAACTTCCGCGCGACGCTGATCCCGACCATCGCCGTACCGGTGGTGCTGCTCGGCACCTTTGCCATCCTCTCCGCCTGCGGCTTCAGCATCAATACCCTCACCATGTTCGCCATGGTGCTGGCGATCGGCCTGCTGGTGGATGACGCCATCGTGGTGGTGGAGAACGTGGAGCGCGTGATGAGCGAAGAGGGCCTGCCGCCGCGCGAGGCCACGCGCAAATCAATGGGGCAGATCCAGAGCGCGCTGGTCGGCATCGCGCTGGTGCTGTCGGCGGTATTTATCCCGATGGCGTTCTTCGGCGGAACCACCGGCGCCATCTACCGCCAGTTCTCCATTACCATCGTCTCTTCCATGGTGCTGTCGGTGCTGGTGGCGATGATCCTGACCCCGGCGCTGTGCGCCACCCTGCTCCAGCCGATCGCCAAAGGCCACCACCACGGCAAACGCGGTTTCTTCGGCTGGTTCAACCGCATGTTCAACCGCAACACCCTGCGCTATGAGCGCGGCGTGGCGCGCGTGCTGCACCACGGCGTGCGCTACCTGCTGATTTATCTGCTGCTGCTGGGCGGTCTGGCGCTGCTGTTTATCAAGCTGCCGACCTCTTTCCTGCCGCTGGAGGACCGCGGCGTCTTCACCGTGCAGGTGCAGTTGCCGACCGGCTCTACCCAGCAGCAAACCAGCAAGGTGGTGGAAAAAGTGGAAAAACTACCTGCTGACGGCGGAGAAAAACGACGTGCTGTCGGTGTTCGCCATTATCGGCGCCGGCCCCGGCGGCAACGGCCAGAACGTGGCGCGGCTGTTTGTGCGCCTGAAAGACTGGGATCAGCGCGGCGCCGGCGAGTCGGCCTTCGATATTATCGCCCGCGCCGGCGAAGCCTTCAAAAACATCAAAGAAGCGCGGGTGATCGCCAGCAGCCCGCCGGCCATCAGCGGCATGGGCAGCTCATCCGGCTTTGACATGCAGCTGGAAGACCATGGCGGCCTCGGGCACGTCAAGCTGATGGCCGCCCGCGACCAGCTGCTGCAGCTGACGGCGGAAAGCCCGCTGCTGTCGCGCGTGCGCCACAACGGCCTGGACGACAGCCCACAGCTGCAGATTGATATCGACCAGCGCAAGGCGCAGGCGCTGGGGGTAAACGTGGATGACATTAACAACACGCTCTCCACCGCCTGGGGCTCCAGCTACGTCAACGATTTTGTCGACCGCGGCCGGGTGAAAAAAGTGTATGTGCAGGCGGCGGCGAAATTCCGCATGCTGCCGGAAGACATCAATAAATGGTATGTGCGCAACAGCAGCGGCGGCATGGTGCCCTTCTCGGCCTTCGCCACCAGCCACTGGGAATACGGTTCGCCGCGGCTGGAGCGCTACAACGGCAGCGCGTCGGTAGAGATCGTCGGCGAAGCGGCCGACGGCGTCAGCAGCGGCACCGCAATGGATGAAATGGAGCGGCTGGTCAAGCAGCTGCCGAACGGCTTTGGCCTGGAGTGGACCGCCATGTCCTATCAGGAGCGGCTGTCCGGCGCGCAGGCGCCGGCGCTGTACGCCATCTCCCTGCTGGTGGTGTTCCTGTGCCTGGCGGCGCTGTACGAGAGCTGGTCAATTCCGTTCTCCGTGATGCTGGTGGTGCCGCTGGGGGTAATCGGCGCCGTGGCCGCCACCTGGCTGCGCGGGCTGGAAAACGACGTGTACTTCCAGGTCGGCCTGCTGACGATTATCGGGCTGTCCGCCAAGAACGCGATTCTGATTGTCGAATTCGCCAATGAGCTGCATCAACAGGGTAAAGAGCTGACCGCCGCCACGCTGGAGGCCGCGCGCATGCGTCTGCGCCCGATCCTGATGACCTCGCTGGCCTTTATCTTCGGCGTGCTGCCGATGGCCACCAGCCAGGGCGCCGGCTCCAGCAGCCAGCATGCGGTCGGCACCGGGGTGATGGGCGGGATGATCTCCGCCACCCTGCTGGCGATTTACTTTGTGCCGCTGTTCTTTGTGCTGGTGCGGCGCCGCTTCCCCGGCCGGCAAAAACTCCTGCCGCCGGCGGAGCATAGCGACGGCTGATCCTTAAAGAAACGGCAGCGATTTTCGCTGCCGTTTTATTTTCCTATGTGCATACGGGGCAACATCCATGATGTCTGTTCCCGTCGTAACACTAATGGCGAACTATCTTTCGATGCCATGCCCGCATTGCTGCAGTACTACCACCGTCGATCTCTCCCCTCCTGCCCCTTAGGGCAAAAACACCCGCAAGCGAGCAAAACGCCACTATTCCACTTGATTTACATGGTTAATAGACAGACAATTTCAGGCTATTGATTATATTCAGGATTGATCTGATGGAACCAGTCTCTCCCCTATTCTCTGACAATCAACGACAGCCCGGTAAGCCCCGATGTACTGCGTTTTCGTGGTACTGAAGCACTAAGCCGCCCCTTCTCCTGGCGTATTGAGTTCACCACCCGGCAAGACGTGACAGACAGCGA
Organism: Serratia rubidaea; assembly: GCA_901472405.1. Classification (GTDB taxonomy): domain Bacteria; phylum Pseudomonadota; class Gammaproteobacteria; order Enterobacterales; family Enterobacteriaceae; genus Serratia_B; species Serratia_B rubidaea. The sequence goes on from LR590463.1 coordinate 3,582,744, forward strand.
CGTGCTGCTGAAGTACGCCAGCCTGTTGATGCGCGCCGGTAAGAGCGTGCATGGTGTTATCACCCGTTTTGAGTGGCTGGGGAACAGCCCTGACCAGTCTCACTACGCGGTGACGCTCTCTTCTCGCCTTTCCCTGCTGAACCTGACCCGACGCTGTGCCGTATATCTGAATACCAGCGTGCCGGAGCTTGTGGAGCGAATACTGCGGGCCCACGGGTTGGAGGGGGCGGATTTCAATTTCAGGCTTGAACAAAGCTACCCTCAGCGGGAGCTGATAACACAGTGGCGGGAAACCGATCTCGAATTTATCCAACGCCTGCTGGCAGAGGTGGGGATCTGGTATCAGTGCGGGATGAGTGAGATTACCGGGCTGGATACCGTGACCTTTGCCGACAGCCAGCAGTTCTACCAGTTTGGAGAACATCTGCCGTACCAAGAGCCATCTGCGTTGTATGACGGTGCCGCCGAATCTGTCTGGGGTCTGCGCGCCTGGCACCACACGGTGGCCGGGTTGGTCCGCACCCGCGATTACAACTACCGTGCGGCGACTACACCAATGGATTCGACCGTGGTAGTCCGCAACGAAGCCGTCACTACCGGGGAACATTACCGCTATGGCGGCCCGTTTCTGGCAGTTGGCGATGACAGCGAGCCGGAAACCGAAAGCGGGGCTTTTTATGCCCGACTTCACCATGAGCGTGAACTGAATCAATCTGTCCGCCTGCATCTGTTCAGCAACGCCTGCGGCCTGACACCGGGCCAGGTGCTGGAAACCTCAGGCAGCACAATTCACGCCCTCAGTGACGGGGTACTCATTACCTTCACTTCTTTCTGGGCTTCCCGCGATTCACGCCTGCATGTTTCGCTCTGGGGGATGCCTTACAGCGAACGGTTCTGCTTTCGCCCTACTGAAATCCCCCCGCCCGGTCATTCACGGTACACTGCCGGCCCGTATTGAGAGCCGGGAGCAAGGCGACACCTACGCCCATCTGGACAACGTCGGCCGTTACCGGGTGAAGTTGGACTTCAGCCATGAGGATGCCGAACCGGGTTACAACTACCTGTGGATCCGTCAGGCCAAGCCCTATTCCGGCGAGAGTTACGGCTGGCACACGCCACTGATTGACGGTACCGAAGTCGGTATTGCCTATGACGACGGCGATATAGACCGCCCGTATATCGCCCACGCGTTCCACGACTCAGCCCACCAGGACATCGTCACCCGCGAGAACCGCAGCCAGAACATCCTGCGCACCGCGGCAAACAACGAACTACGGATGGAAGACCAGCGCGGGCAGGAGCACATCGCACTGAGCACGCCATTTGGCAGCACGCAGCTCAATCAGGGACATATCGTTGATCGGCAGAACACACAGCGCGGCTCCGGCTTTGAACTCAGAACCGATGAATACGGCGTAATCCGCGTGGCAAAAGGATTGTTTATTACCGCCGACGGACAGCAGAAAGCGGCAGGTGAGGTGCTGGATATGGCAACGGCCCTTAATGAAATTACACTCTGCCAGCAGCAGCTGCAAGCGCTGGCGGCGGCCGCCGAACAGGCACAGGCGCTGGAGGCGGATATCGCCAGTCAGATAGCGATGTTCAACCAGCGTCTGCAACCGCTGAACGCGATGATCCATTTCCACGGCCCGCAGGGCGTGGCGTTCACCAGTGGCGAGCATATGCAACTGACCGCCGGTAACAATGTGGCGATGAATACTGCGGGGGATTTCAGCAGCGGGTCGCAGGGCCACACCGCCATGCTGGCCGGAGAAAGTGTCGGCCTGTTCGCACGCACGGGTTCACTGACGCTGAACGCCAGCGAAGGTCCGCTGCAAATCCAGGCGCAGAACGGCGCAATGCACATCAGCGCAGAGCAAAGACTGAGTCTGATATCGGCCAGTGACATGCTGTTTGCGGGCAAGAAGAAAGTGACCTTAATTGGCGGCGGCAGCTACCTGAAAATCGAAGGCGGGAAGATAGAGTACGGCACGGATACGACCTATACGCGCAAAGTTAAGCGTACTCATGCCACCGTCCCCGTAAACATACCTGTGTCGTTCCCGCTGATGGGCACTTCGCATATTTATTCCGCCGTTTACCAGCTCCGTGATGAACAGGGCAATATTCTGGCGGGGGTACCTTACCACCTGAAAACAGCGTCCGGGCAGGTCGCAACAGGCTACAGTGACGATGAGGGCTGGACCGTGCCGGTTTATACCCCGGAACAGGAAGACGTGGAGCTGCATATTGTGCAGAGCAAGCCGGCACCGAAAGAAACCATGTGGTTTATCGGTGATGAGGACAATCAGCAACTGGCAACCGAACTCAGGGAGAAGATGTCATGACCATGCCCGATTTACCCGCCCCCCCGACAGCGGATATCCCCACCGGGACGAACAATAAGGTCTGGGACTGCACGACAACCGGCGTTGAAATGACCGAGAAGCAGTCCCGACTGCCGACCCCGGATAACCGTCAGTATCTGCACATCAAAGTGGAATACGCCATGCGTTTTCCTCGCTTATCCGCTGAAATTCGCCGCGAGGGCAAAAGCTATCAGATGAGCCTCAAGCAACTGATGCTGAGCGGGCTTATCCGGCTGGATGAAATCAACCATAATTATCAGTGGTTGTATAAGGCCGAAGTGCCGTTCGATATGCGGACCATACCACCACGCCCGTTCCTCAGCAGTACGTTACTTGCAGAAGGCCCCGGAAGACGGCATACCATCAACCCCTTTCCGGTGCCGGGCAAGGGCATCTACCGTCGTCCCGATATCATTATCGTGAAGAACAAATACGACCGCTGGCCAGGACTGGCAGGATCGGATGCAGAAGGCCAGATGCATGTGGATAATCTGGAACGGTTGGTTGAGGTCAAATTTCCGGGGGATAAGCTCGAACGAGAACAGTATGATGAATATATGTTTATTGTCGGTGATGATAAGACACGCATCACCATACTGGAAATCCATGATTGCCGAAATAAAGAGCAGCAGTGGGGCGATCAAGTCATTAACGTGACGATGAAAGCCTGGCAGACCAGCGGGGAGAAATATTGGCCGCTGTTCCTCTACCCGCCAATCTTTACTCCCCGGCCTCCGGCTCTCCCCACTCCGGCGAAGATAGAACCGTGGAGCTATATTGGGAAAACCGTTGCCGACCTCAGTGAAGGGATCGTTAACAACGTCGCCGCAGGCTGGGATGCCCTGTCAGACGAGATGCAACAGACGCTGAGCCAGGTTGCCGGCTGGCTGAATGACAGCGGTGAATGGGTATATTATCAGGGGAGCCAGGTATGGCAGTGGGTCAGCAGTACAGGACGGCGCGTGGCATCGTGGACGGACGAACAGCTCAGAGCGGCATGGTCGGCGATACAGCAAGCAACTGATATGACGCTGGAGATGTTAAAACAGGTCGACTGGGTACAGGTACTGACGGATGTGGCGATTACTGTCGGTGTGGTGCTGGTCGCTGTCGGCGTGGGGGTGCTGGTGGTGACGCTGGGCATCCCGGAAGCCCTGCTGGCGGCATTTTTGCTGATTGTCCGTCTGGCGATCGCTGCGTGGGAAACTCTGGCGGCAGTACTGGGCGCCGGAGCGGTCGGCACACTGGCAACGCAATAAGGAATAATGATGGAGCTGAAGGATTTTGAGCTGAATTATATCGAGAAATGGTTGCCGGAAGCCTCAGTAAAGTATAAGGATGGCAGCCCGGCAGTTAACCTCGGTCTGATTATCACCGTGTTTTTTAAAGACGGCCATACTCCCGAAGTCCGCCGTAAGATGGTGGAATGTGTGGATCGCTACTACGAGGAATTTAAGCCACACCTGAAGAAGACTCTGATCCCTAAATGGGTTGGAATCACCGAAAAAAACTATCAAAAAAAACGACAGATGATTCTGAACTCATCTCCTGAAGAGATTTTTTCCTGGTACTTAGGGAGTGTTGAAACTGATTATCACGCACCTGAATATGAAATACTTATCATGGGTAAACGGATTTTCCATAATGATAATGATCGTTCGGTGATTAAACTGGCATTCCCGTTATCACTACTGAAAGAGCCTGATGGTAAGGAACATTATCAGTCCTGGCTGATGTGGCTTTGTAATACTTTCAACGTTGAAAGTGGTTATGCTGGGTTGTCTTTTATTCTGCCTTACGCGTTTGAGCGGATGTTCCCCTATGAATATGCTTTGGCCCAGCGCTTTCCTGGTGTAATGGTAGATTCCCTAGGGACGATTGAGGGCAGAGATGCAGCCAATAGCTTGAAAGGAGCCTGCTGGTATACCATTCTGGGTAATCCATGGCTGGAAAAAATCGGCGGTGCGAGGACACTGGCTCACCGTCTGGCGAAAACGCCAGAAATAGAGTTGCTGCCCTATAACAGCGGCATTATCCTCAAGGCCGGAGCACTGCCGCCAGCACTGGGTGAAACAAAAACCGAAGCCCTACCGCCGTTGCTGGTAAAAGTAAACCAGTTGATTAAACCCATCCGGCAAGATGGCCATAACGGACTGCATTTTTACTCCGAACATGCAAATTTCCAGTTTGAGCAAGAGTCCTCCATGGCGTGGTTTGCCCGCTTCGATAAAGCCAGTGCGGAGCTGGATAAGGAAGATGAAGGCAAATCATTTGAACCGGTGCGTATCACCTGCTGGAGCGGCGTGGTTGCTCCGTTTGCCGGACGCTGGGCGGCCATTGTTAACGGTACTATACAGTACGCTCAAATCCGGGTCGCACAGGTTATGCCTGATTTTGAAGACAAGCATGGCAATAAACACCGTGCCTGCTGGTCGCTGCTGGAGCGCGATGATGGCGGAGACGTCTTCGCTATAAGATCGGAATAAGGCCCGTCATAAATGGCTTGCCGGTGTGGTCGGCACACTGGCAACGCAATAAGGAATAATGATGGAACTGAAGGATTTTGAGCTGAATTATATCGAGCAGTGGTTGCCGGAAGCCTCGGTGAAGTATAAGGACGGCAGTCCGGCGGTGAATCTTGGGCTGATTATCACCATGTTTTTTAAAGACGGTCATACTCCCGAAGTCCGCCGTAAGATGGTGGAGTGTGTGGATCGTTACTACGAGGAATTTAAGCCACACCTGAAGAAGACTCTGACCCTAACTGGGTTGGAATCACCGAAAAAAACTATCAAAAAAAACGACAGATGATCCTGGACTCATCTCCTGAAGAGATTTTTTCCTGGTACTTAGGGAGTGTTGAAACTGATTATCACGCACCTGAGTATGAAATACTTATCATGGGTAAACGGATTTTCCATAATGATAATGATCGCTCGGTGATTAAACTGGTATTCCCGTTATCTTTGCTGAAAGAGCCTGATGGCAAGGAACATTATCAGTCCTGGCTGATGTGGCTTTGTAATACCTTCAACGTTGAAAGTGGTTATGCCGGATTATCCTTTATTCTACCTTACGCGTTTGAGCGAATGTTCCCCTACGAATATGCTCTGGCCCAGCGCTTCCCCGGCGTAATGGTGGACTCTATTGGCACTCTTGAAGGGACTGGAGCAGCTATCAGCCTGAAAGGAGCCTGCTGGTATACCATTCTGGGTAATCCATGGTTGGAAAAACTCGGTGGTGTGAAGACACTGGCTCACCGTCTGGCGAAAACGCCAGAAATAGAGCTGCTGCCCTATAACAGCGGCATTATCCTCAAGGCCGGAGCACTGCCGCCAGCGCTGGGCGAAACGAAAACTGAAGAACTGCCGCCATTACTGGTAAAAGTAAACCAAATGATCAAACCAGTGCGTTTTAATGGCTCACGCTCGCTGCATTTCTACTCAGAGCGCAATAACTTTCAGTTTGATAAAGAATCAACAATGAAGTGGTATAGACGCTTCGATGCGGCCAGTGCGGAGCTGGATAAGGAAGATGAAGGCAAATCATTTGAGCCGGTGCGTATCACCTGCTGGAGCGGCGTGGTTGCTCCGTTTGCCGGACGCTGGGCGACCATTGTCAACGGTACTATACAGTACGCTCAAATCCGGGTCGCACAGGTTATGCCTGATTTTGAAGACAAGCATGGCAATAAACACCGCGCCTGCTGGTCGCTGCTGGAGCGCGATGATGGCGGAGACGTCTTCGCTATAAGATCGGAATAAGGCCCGTCATAAATGGCTTGCCGGTGTGGTCGGCACCGAAGTGATGGGCGGGATGATTTCCGCCACCCTGCTGGCGATTTACTTTGTGCCGCTGTTCTTTGTGCTGGTGCGGCGCCGCTTCCCCGGCCGGCAAAAACTCCTGCCGCCGGCGGAGCATAGCGACGGCTGATCCTTAAAGAAACGGCAGCGATTTTCGCTGCCGTTTTGTTTTCCCGTGTGCATACTGAACAACAGCAACACCGTTACCGCACATTAAGGAGCATCCATGGAAATCGTCACCGACCAACTGCGCTATCGCGTTGACTGGACGCGTCTGGCGGCCCTGCTGGAAGCCGCCGGGCTGGGCAAACGCGACCCGCAGCTGACCGAGCAGATCTACCACAACAATGCGTTTTGCTACTGGGGCTACCTGGACGGCGAGCTGATTGCCACCGCCCACGCCATCAGCGACCGCATTTCAGTGGCCTATCTGGCCGACGTGGCGATTCATCCGGATTTTCAGGGCCGCGGCTACGGCCGGCAGCTGATGGACCGCATCATGGACGACCTGGCGCCGCTCGGCAAAATATTTATCTACGCCGTACCCGACAAGCTGGCCTTCTATAAAAAGTACGGCTTCCACGATCTGACCACCGGCATGGTGTTTGCCGAAGGCGCGGCGCTCAGCCGGCTGCAGGATAATGGCTACGTGCGCTGAGTCTGATTATTCATCTTTTTAATCACCTTGCCGGCGGGATTAGCAAAATTTTACCGGCCGGCGTCCACGGCGTTTTTTTTCACGTATTCTGCGCCTTTCAGAGCATTGTACGGTGGAACTCACCGCCTTTTTTCGGCATGCTGAACGCTAATTCTCGCTTTACCGCCGACGGCGGTTTTTTCACCGGTTATTCCCGGTGTTTCGTGGCAAAAAAAGGGCACAACACCATGACGTTGACCATGTACGGCATCAAAAACTGCGACACCATTAAAAAAGCGCGCCGCTGGCTGGAAGAACAGGGCGTGGCGTACCAATTTCACGACTATCGCGCGGACGGGCTGAGCGAACAGCAGCTGCGCGGTTTTGTCGAGCTGCTGGGCTGGCAGCCGCTGCTGAACACCCGCGGCACCACCTGGCGCAAGCTGGACGAAGCGCAGCGCAACGCCTGCGACAATGCCGATGCGGCCATCGCCCTGATGCTGGCGCAGCCGGCCATCATCAAACGTCCGCTGCTGGACGACGGCAACGGCCACGCGCTGCTGGGCTTTAAGGCCGAGCAGTACCAACAATTTATTGCCGAGGTAACCGCATGATTTGCCCCGTAATCGATCTGGCGCAACAGTTAATCCGCCGCCCTTCCCTCAGCCCGCATGACGAAGGCTGCCAGGCGATGCTGATTGAGCGCCTGACGGCTATCGGCTTTACCGTCGAGCAGATGGATTTCGAAGATACGCAAAATTTCTGGGCCTGGCGCGGCGAAGGCGAAACGCTGGCGTTTGCCGGCCATACCGACGTGGTGCCGAGCGGTGATGAAAGCCGCTGGGACAACCCGCCGTTTGAGCCGACCATCCGCGGCGGCATGCTGTACGGCCGCGGCGCGGCCGATATGAAAGGTTCGCTGGCGGCGATGGTGGTCGCGGCCGAGCGCTTCGTCGCCGCTAACCCTGACCATCGGGGACGGCTGGCGTTTCTCATCACCTCTGACGAAGAAGCCAGCGCCACCCACGGCACGGTAAAAGTGGTTGAAGCGCTGATGGCGCGCAACGAACGTCTGGACTACTGTCTGGTCGGCGAGCCGTCCAGCACCGACCGCGTCGGCGATGTGGTGAAGAACGGCCGTCGCGGCTCGATTACCGCCAACCTGCATATTCACGGCGTACAGGGCCACGTCGCCTATCCGCATCTGGCGGACAACCCGGTGCACCGCGCCATGCCGGCGCTGAATGAGCTGGTGAGCATCGAATGGGACCGCGGCAACGACTACTTCCCGCCGACCAGCATGCAGATCGCCAATATCCAGGCCGGCACCGGCAGCAACAACGTCATCCCCGGAGAACTGTTTGTACAGTTTAATTTCCGTTTCAGCACCGAGCTGACCGACGCCCTCATCAAACAGCGGGTCGAAGAGCTATTGGAGCGTCATCAGCTAAACTACAGTATTGAATGGCGTCTTTCCGGCCAGCCGTTCCTCACCCCGCGCGGCGCGCTGGTGGATGCGGTGGTCAACGCCGTTGAATATTATGCCGAGCTGACGCCGCAGCTGCTGACCACCGGCGGCACCTCCGACGGGCGCTTTATCGCCCAGATGGGCGCGCAGGTGGTGGAACTGGGGCCGGTCAACGCCACCATCCACAAAATCAACGAATGCGTGAACGCCGCCGATCTGCAGCAGCTCAGCCGGATGTATCAGCGCATTATGGAGCAACTGATCGCATGATCACCCCGGAAATGCTAACCGGACGCTCAACCGAGCATCTGACGCCGCTGGTCGGCAACCACCGCCTGCAACCGCAGGCGGCGCAGGCCTTTCTCGCCATGCAGCAGGCCGCCGCGCAGGCGGGGTTTGACCTGCAGCCCGCCAGCACCTTCCGCGATTTCGACCGGCAGCTGGCGATCTGGAATGGCAAATTTCGCGGCGAGCGACCAGTCTTAGATCATGACAGCTGTCCGATAGACGTCGGGCCGCTGTCGGCGGAGGAGCGCTGCACCGCCATTCTGCGCTGGTCGGCGCTGCCGGGCGCCAGCCGCCATCACTGGGGCAGCGATCTGGATATTTACGATCCTACGCTGCTGCCGGCGGATCAGAAGCTGCAGCTGGAGCCGTGGGAATATGAGGAAGGCGGCTACTTCGCGCCGCTGAACCAGTGGCTGACGGCGCATATGGCCGAGTTCGGCTTTTATCGCCCGTTTACCGAAGACGGCGACGGCGTGGCTGTTGAACCCTGGCACCTGAGCTACCGTCCGCTGGCGCAGCAGGCGGAACACCTGTTGACGCCGGCGCTGCTGCTGGCGGCCTGGCAGGATAAGGACGTGGCCGGCAGCGAATGGCTGACGCAGCATCTGCCGGCAATATTTTCGCGTTTTATACGCGCAGAAGGAAAGGTGTAAATATGCATTGGTTAGCAGATTACTGGTGGGTGATCCTCCTGGTACTGGTGGGAATGGTGGTCAGCGGCATTAAGGAACTGCGCCGCGTTGACGTCAAAAAGTACCTGGCCGATAAACCCGAACTGCCGCCGCACCGTGATAACAACGCACAGTGGGACGACGAAGACGACTGGCCGAAGAAAAAGAAATAACCGCAGGGCGCCCAAACGGCGCCCTGTTTATTTATGGCCGGGCGGCGCTCCATTCACGCCAGCGGCGGCAATGCTGTTCATCCAGCTGTGACAGCGCCTGCCCGGTCTCCTGCCGCCACAGGCGCAGCAACGCCTTCTGGCCGCTGACGCGGCACTGCGCCACGCACTGCATCACAGGCAATAGCTGCTGTAAGTGCGCACGCAGCGCCGGCAGCGGCAACGCGCTGTGCAGCAACAGACGCTGCAGCGCGCCTAAGCTGGCCTCCAGCGGCCGGTGGGCAAAGGCAAACCCCGCCAGCTCGCGCCAGTCGTCTTCATTGAGCTGCGGATCGCCGTCGTCGCCGGGGAGCTCCAGCGTCAGCGCGATGCGCTGCTGCAGCCAGCGCCAGTCACGCGCCAGGTGCTTGCGCGCCGCCTGACACAGCAGCTCGCCCTGCTCGCTGAGCGGTAGCAGCGCCATCACGCTGTAGCAGCCGCTGCTGGCTTCCGGCCGGCTGCCGATGCGCACCAGCTCAAAGCCGCAGCTCTGCCAGAAACGCCACAGCGGCTCAGTGTAGCCAAAGCTGACGGACAGGTAATCCAGCCCCTGCGCCTGCTGCCGCTGCTGCTCAATCAGCCGGCGGGCGATGCCCTGCCGACGCAGCGCCGGCAGCACCGCCACGCGGGTTACGCGGCGGGAACGCAGGGTCGGCGCCCACCACTGTCCGCCGTGCGCCGCCAGCGACTGCGCCACCAGATTGCCGCGCGGCCGGCGGCGGCCGGCCCATACCTCGTGAGCCAGCTCCGCGGGTAAGCCGCCCTCTTCCGTCAGCCACAGCGCCCCCGCCACCTCGCCGTCCGCCTGCACGGCGGCGGCAAACTGCATATCCGGTGCATCCATCAGCCGCCGCAGGTCAAGCGGCGACGTACGGTAGTGCGCGCTGGTCAGCAAGGCGTAAAAGCGCTGCAGCAGCGCGGTCATCGCCGCACAGCTGCTGCTGCGTCAGCGGACGGTAGTCAATCGTCTGGCCGGCCGCCTGCCATGGCGGCAGTTCATTAAACAGCAGCGCATCATCGATAATCCGCTCCAGCGCGTCGCCCGCTGCCAGCGCATCGGCTGTTGCAGGCTCAGCCCCTGCCACTGCGGCAGCGAGGCGCAAAATTTCAGCAGAAAGCCGCGGCCGGTGCCTTCATAGCCCTGCACCGTAGTGGTCAGCAATACCCGCGGAAATAGGCGATCAGCTGCTGCAGCAGCGGCGCGGGGATCGCCGCCGCCTCGTCAACCAGCAGCCAGTCGGCCAGCGCGCTGTCTGACTGCCGACAGTGCGCCAGCAGCGCATCCGGCGCCCAGAACTGCGCCTTGTCTTCCGCCCAGCGGCCAGCAACCTCGGTCGCCGCGCGGCTGGGGCCGGTGATCCAGCAGTTCAGCGCCGAACGCTGCACCAGCATCCCCGCCAGCGTTGATTTGCCGCGGCCGCGCGGCGCGGTCAGCACCCAAATGCCGCGCTCGCCCGCCAGCAGCTGCGTCAGCAGCGCCTGCTGCTCCCCGGTGGGGGAACCGTCCGGCGCCTGCCAGTCCGGCCGCGCCGGCAGCGGCGCCAGCTGCAGCGGCTGACCCTGTTGCCAAATGCTGACTTCGGCATCCGCCGTCAGCCGCTGCTGCAGATGCGCGATAAAATGCGGCGTGGCGATCGGCTGCGGGCTGTCGCTCCAGCGCTGGCTGTCGGCATCCCGGCGCTGCGGCCACGTCTGCCAGGGCGGCGTCAGCAGCAGCAGCCAGCTGCCGGCGCGCAGCACGCCGGCCAGCTGCGCCAACGCCTCCACGTCCAGCCCGTCGCCGGCGTCAAACACCGCATGCAGCCGCTCCTGCCCCAACAGGCCGCGCACCTCGCCGCTGTTCAGCGCCCTGCGCGCCGTGCGGCGCTTCGCCGCCGCACCAACGGCCAGTCGCCGGGCATGGCGGCCATCAGCCGTTGCGCCTGCTGACGGCACCAGGCGGCGTCGCCGCTTAACACCAGCAGCCGGCGGATGGCCCTGTCGCTGCATGCGCTGTTGCATTGTCGGTAACATAACTATTCAGCCCGGATATAAAAATGCCGGCGCAAGCGCGCCGGCATCTCGGTCAACATAAAAAGCGCGTGTTCAGCGGCTGGCGAAGGTGTTGCAGGTGTTCGGGTCGCCGCTGTCAAAGCCCTGTTTAAACCAGGTGTAACGCTGTTCGGAGGTGCCGTGGGTGAAGCTGTCCGGCACCACGCGCCCCTGGCCCTGCTGCTGCAGACGGTCATCGCCGATCGCCTGCGCCGCATTCAGCGCCGCCTGCAGGTCGCCCTCTTCCAGCATCTGCTGTTTCTCGGCGTACTTGCCCCACACGCCGGCGAAGCAGTCAGCCTGCAGCTCCATTTTCACCGACAGGCGGTTAACCTCTTTCTGGCTGGCGCCCTGCTGCATCTGGCGCACCTTCGGCTCGATGCCCAGCAGATTCTGCACGTGGTGACCCACTTCGTGCGCGACCACATACGCCTGGGCGAAGTCGCCGCCGGCGCCCAGCTTATCTTTCATATCCTGGTAGAACGACAGGTCGATATACACCGTTCTGTCGCCCGGGCAGTAAAACGGCCCCATCGCCGACTGGCCGGTGCCGCAGCGGGTAGCGGTGACGCCGCGGTACATCACCAGCTTCGGCGGCTGGTAGGTTTTGTTCATCCGCTGGAACACTTCTTTCCAGTTATCTTCGGTAGAGGCCAGCACCACCGAGGTGAACTTCGCCAGCTCATCATCTTTCGGGCTGATGCTGGCGCTCTGCTGCTGGGTTTGCGGCGTTACATCGCCGCCGGTCAGCAGCGGCGACAGATCAATGCCGTAATACCCGGCGACCAGCACCACCACCAGCAGCACAATGCCGCCCTTGCCGCGGATCGGCGGGCGGAAACCGCCGCCGCCGCCCAGACCTGAAGATTGCCCGCGACGATCCTCAACATTGTCACTTTCCCGACGCCCTTGCCAACGCATAAGTAAACTCCAGATGAATTTTTTAATAATCGTAGGTAATCAGACGGCTGCCCGCAATAGCGAACGTGGCATCGTCTGTCCTGTCAGTGACTACAGTATAAAGGTTTGCGGCGGAGGGAAATGCAGAATTTTTCCGGAAATGGGGCTGAAATGACGGGACGCGCTTGCCGCGTCCCGTTAGCGCAGGTAATTAATCCAGCGTTACGCCGATGCGGCGCGCAACTTCTTCGTAGGCTTCGATCAGGCCGCCCAGGCTCTGGCGGAAGCGGTCCTTGTCCATCTTGTCGAGGGTATTTTTGTCCCACAGGCGGCTGCCGTCCGGCGAGAACTCGTCGCCCAGCACCACTTCGCCGTTGAACAGGCCGAACTCCAGCTTGAAGTCCACCAGGATCAGGCCAGCATCGTCAAACAGCTTGCTCAGCACCTCGTTGGCGCGGTAGCTCAGCTCGCGCATACGCGCCAGATGTTCCTTGCCGACCCAGCCGAAGGTTTCGCAGTAGGATTCGTTGACCATCGGGTCGTGCATCGCATCATTTTTCAGGAACAGGTCGAACAGCGGCGGGTTCAGCTCCAGGCCTTCTTCAATGCCCAGGCGCTTCACCAGCGAACCGGCGGCGCGGTTGCGGATAACGCATTCGACCGGCACCATATCCAGCTTTTTCACCAGCACTTCGTTATCGGACAGCAGACGTTCCATCTGCGTCGGGATACCGGCTTCTTCCAGCTTGCTCATGATAAAGTGGTTGAACTTGTTGTTCACCATCCCTTTGCGATCGAATTGCTCAATGCGCTGACCATCCAGTGCTGACGTATCGTTACGGAATTCCAGCACCAGCAGATCCGGATTTTCAGTGGTGTAGACCGTTTTTGCCTTGCCGCGATACAACTCAGCTAGCTTTTGCATCTTACTTACTCCAATAAAGAATAGTTCTAAAAAAATGCCTCAACGCACGGGCTTCTATTGTGCCAAAACTCCGACGCAAACGATACCGTCTATGCAAAACAAAAAGGGGCCGCGGCCCCTTTTTGATTATTTTGCGCTGGTTTGACTAAACGCAGACTGGAATACCGCAACCAGCGCGTCGTTCTGCGACTGGGTCAGCGGTTTCCCTTTGTTGGCAATAAACTGCAGGCTGGTGCGGTTGTTCAGATCCCCGACCTGCAGCTTGTAATCGCCTTCGGTCAGTTCCGGATCCTTCACGCCCAGCGCATCCCAGTCGCTGCTGCTCAGGGATTTGTAGGTCACGGCCACGGTGCCCTGCGGACGGCTGCGGTCGCCCACGCTCATGCCGACTTTTTCCAGCGCCGGCGGCAGACGGTCCCACACCACGGTGTACGGCGCACGCACGATCAGCACCGGCAGGCCGGTATCGTCAGCACCGCTCTGCACGTCAAGCGCGCCGGCGCGGTTGGCGGTCTGGGCGTTGGTCAGGCTCTCCTGTTTATCCAGCCCTTCCACCAGGGTGTTCATCATCATGCCGTTGTAGCGCTGTACTTCAGACGGGTCGGTCACCTGTTCGGTTTTACCCTGCTGCTGCAGACCGACGGTTTTCACCACCAGCGCCTGCTGGTAACCCTGCTGCTGGACGCTAATCTGATAGCGGCCTTCGTACTGGTTGTCTTCATCCAGGCGGTTCCACTTCACCCAGTCGGTGGTCAGCGTCTGACCGGCGTCCTGACGGGAAGCGATGCTGATGTTCTTCGCCTGCAGCTGGCTGACGACGCGCGACCACAGGTTCTGGTTCTGCGGGCTGTTTTCCAGCAGCAGCGTGCCGCTGTCGCCGGCGTACTGCGCGCGAGAACCGCTCAGCAGGGCCAGCGGCTGCACCGGCGGACGAATGTCCAGCTGCTTGCCGACCTGGCCTTTGGCAGCGGTCTGCGGCACGTCGTAGTTGCCATTTTGAATCGGCAGAATCATGCCGGCCGGTGCGCTCAGCGCTTTGAGCGGCGCCGCGTCGAGATAGGCCTCGTCGCCGCTAACCTGACGTTTATAACGCTGATCGCTGGAACAGGCCGCCAGCATCATCACCAGGGAGATGCCGACAACTTTTGCCACCGTCGACTTTTGCAATGAATAAGCCATCAAATTTCCTTTAAGAGTTTCATCCTGCGCACCCTCGCCGCGGCGTCGTTACCGCGGCATCACGCGTTCAGGGTTCAAGCAAACCGGCGCTTTTCAGCGCACGCTCAACAATCGGGCGGGCGGCGTCGGCCAGCGGCGTCATCGGCAGACGCATGGTGTCGTTGGCAATCAGGCCAAGCGCCTTGCAGGCCCACTTCACCGGAATCGGGTTCGCTTCGACAAACAGGTCCTGATGCAGCGGCATCAGGCGCTGGTTCAAACGGCGCGCGGCGGCGAAATCGCCCTGCGCGGCCAGTTGGCAAAGCTGCGCCATCTCACGCGCGGCGATGTTGGCCGTCACGGATATTACCCCTTTACCGCCCAGTTGCATAAAGTCCAGTCCGCTGGCGTCGTCGCCGCTCAGCAGAATGAAATCTTCATCATCAACCAGCAGTTGGATCTGACTAACGCGGCTTAAGTTCCCCGTCGCCTCTTTAATTGCGACAATATTTTTAATTTTGGCCAGCCGCGCCACGGTCGCCGGCAGCATATCGCAGCCGGTGCGAGACGGTACGTTATACAGAATTTGCGGCAGATCGGTGCTTGCGGCAATCGCCTTGAAGTGCTGGAACAGCCCTTCCTGCGTTGGTTTGTTGTAATACGGCGTCACCGTCAGGCAGCCCGCGACGCCGGTGCCGTTGAAGCGCTGAGTCAGGGCAATCGCCTCGGCGGTGGCATTGGCGCCGGTGCCGGCGATCACCGGAATGCGGCCATCGGCCAGCTCCAGCGTCTGCAGGACCACGTCCACATGCTCATCATGGGGCAAGCGTTGCCGACTCGCCAGTCGTCCCGACGGAAACAATCGCCGACGTCCGGCGGCAACATGGTAATCAATCAGTTTTTTTAGGCTCGCACGATCGACGGCGCCCGCGTCGTCCATCGGCGTAACCAGTGCAACTATACTTCCCGTAAACATTGGCCGTCCCCTCCACAAACAAGTCACCCCATGGTACTTTTGCTGCCTGACCAAAAGCAAGCAAACAACGGCGTTGTAAGCGCTTGGCAGGCGGTTTTTTTTGTGTTTACCATGGTATACCCAAAATACGCGGCGTTGTCTTCGCCGGCGGAGGCCATCCCCCGCGTATTCCATTGAGCACAACAGGAAGCCCCATGTCGCCACAGCCCGCTGAACACTATCTGGTGATTACCGCTCTCGGCGCCGACCGCACCGGTAATCGTCAACACCATCACCCGCCACGTCAGTAGCTGCGGGTGCAATATCGAAGATAGCCGTCTGGCCATGTTGGGCGAGGAATTCACCTTTATTATGCTGCTGTCCGGCAGTTGGAACGCCATTACGCTGATCGAGTCGACCCTGCCGCAGAAAGGGGCCGAACTTGAGCTGCTGATTGTGATGAAACGCACCAATGCGCACGAACGCCCGCCAATGCCGGCCACGGTTTGGGTGCAGGTGGAAGTGAAGGATTCGCCGCATATCATCGAACGCTTTACCGATCTGTTCGACTCCAGCCAGATGAATATCGCCGAGCTGGTGTCGCGCACCCAGCCGGCCGAGGGCGATCGGCCGCCGCAGCTGTATATTCAGATTACCGCGCACAGCCCCGGCAAGGCGGATGCGTTAAATATTGAGCAAGCCTTCCATCGCCTATGTACAGAATTGAATGCACAAGGCAGTATTAACGTCGTGAACTATCCACAGCATGATGAGAGAGATGGAGAGTAGTGATGAGCCCATTGAAAGCCGGTGATACAGCGCCGAAATTTAGTTTGCCTGACCAGGACGGTGAGGAAATTAGTTTGGCCGACTTCCAGGGACAGAAGGTGTTGGTTTATTTCTATCCGAAGGCCATGACGCCCGGTTGCACCGTGCAGGCCTGCGGTCTGCGCGACAATATGGATCAGCTGAAGCAGGCCGGCGTTGAAGTGCTGGGCATCAGCACCGACAAGCCGGAAAAGCTGTCCCGCTTTGCCGAAAAAGAGCTGCTGAACTTTACCCTGCTGTCTGATGAGAACCATCAGGTTGCCGAGCAATTCGGCGTGTGGGGTGAAAAAACCTTTATGGGGAAAACCTATGACGGTATCCACCGCATCAGCTTCCTGATCGGTACGGACGGCAAGGTGGAGAAGGTGTTTGACAGCTTCAAGACCACTAACCACCACGATATCGTGCTGGAGTATCTTCAGGCGCACTGAAGAGCGCTGCGCTGATAACGCCAAAGGCCCCGTTTCCGGGGCCTTTGCTTTTACGGCGGGGCGCAGGCTTATTCGCCGTCGCGCTCAACCAGCATCTCATCCGGCCAGGCGTGGATCACCGCTTTCACCAGGGTCGCCAGCGGGATGGCGAAGAATACCCCCCAGAACCCCCACAGCCCGCCGAAAATAATCACCGACAAAATAATCAGCAGCGGGTGCAGGTTGACCGCCTCCGAGAACAGAATCGGCACCAGCAGGTTGCCGTCCAGCCCCTGCACCACCAGATAGGCGATAATCAGCGTCCAGAAATCCGCGCCGACGCCCCACTGGAACATCGCCACCACCACCACCGGAATGGTGACCAGCACCGCGCCGATATAGGGGATCAGCACCGAGAAGCCGACCAGCACCGCCAGCAGCAGCGAATAACGCATGCCCAGCACCAGGAACACCAGATAGGTCGCCACGCCGACGATCACCATCTCCAGCACCTTGCCGCGGATATAGTTGGTGATCTGCTGGTTCATCTCCGCCCACACCTGGCCGGCCAGCCCGCGGTCGCGCGGCAGGATGCGCCGCACGCCGTTCAGCAGCTGCTCTTTATCCTTGAGCAGGAAGAACATCATCATCGGCACCAGAATCAGATAAATCGCCAGCGTCAGCAGCCCCACCAGCGACGCCAGCGAGAACTTGACCACCGATTCGCCGACGCCGGACAGCCGGCTGCGCAGGTTCTCCGCCATCATATCGATGATGCCGGCGTCCACCAGCGCCGGATAGCGCTTCGGCAGCGTCGCCGCAAAGTTATAGAACTGATTCACCATGCCCGGCAGATCGGTCATCAGGTTCATGCCCTGCTGCCAGGCGGTCGGCGCCACCACGAACACCAGCAGCATGGCGATACCGGCAAACACCAGCAGCATCAGGCTCGCCGCCCAGCTGCGGGAACAGCCGATGCGCTGCAGACGCGCGGTCGGCCACTCCAGCAGATAGGCCAGCACAATCGCGACCAGCAGCGGTGTCAGAATGCCATGCAGAAAATAGAGGATACAGAATCCGGCCACCAGGATCGCCAGCAGGGCTATCGCCTGCGGGTCGGTGAAACGGCGCCGATACCATTGTAATAACATCTCCAACATCAGAGATTGCTCCTTGGTTCCATAACAGAGGATCGTTGGCTGCCGTTCCGTGGCAGCGCAGCGGGAAAACAGAATGCTTGTTGTAACACAATCTTAGCCCGGATTTCCTCGGGCAAAGGTTTCATTGCGGCCGGCGGCTGTCTATGATGAGATGGGTCAGCGCCGCGCGCTCTGCCGCTATTTTTGTGAGCTGACTCACCTGCGCGCTGATTGTACTGGAGAGTTCGGCACGGAAGAAGAACTCTGTGCGCAAGAGGCCGAACTCTTGCGCCCGATAAACGTCCTAGTTACTACGATATGACGAGGGATACCCCTGACTATGACCACCCGGTTGACCAAACAAGCGATCGCCGTTCTGCTGCTCGGCACGCTCAACGCGAGCGCCCTGCCCCCCGCCATGGCGGCCAGTCAGGATCAGCTGCCGGATATGGGCACCACCGCCGGCGGCACCCTGAGCATCGGTCAGGAAATGGCGATGGGCGATTTTTATGTCCGTCAGCTGCGCGCCAGCGCGCCGCTGGTCAATGACCCGCTGTTAAGCACCTACATCAACCAGCTGGGCAACCGGCTGGTGGCTAACGCCTACTCCGTGCGTACGCCGTTCCATTTCTTCCTGGTGCGCAACGACGAAATCAACGCCTTCGCCTTCTTCGGCGGCAACGTGGTGCTGCACACGGCGCTGTTCCGTGAAACCGACAATGAAAGTCAGCTTGCATCGGTGCTGGCGCACGAAATCTCGCACGTCACGCAGCGCCACCTGGCGCGCGCGATGGAGAACCAGCAGCGCAACGCCCCGCTGACCTGGGTCGGCGCGCTCGGTTCCATCCTGCTGGCGATGGCCAACCCGACCATGGGCATGGCGGCGCTGAGCGGCACCATGGCCGGCACCCAGCAAGGAATGATCAGCTTTACCCAATCCAACGAGCAGGAGGCCGATCGCATCGGCATTCAGGTGCTGCAGCGCGCCGGTTTCGATCCGGAAGCGATGCCGGACTTCCTGCAGAAGCTGGCCGATCAGTCGCGCTATGCCTCCAAGCCGCCGGAAATGCTGCTGACGCACCCGCTGCCGGACAGCCGCCTCTCCGACGCCCGCAACCGCGCCAACCAAATGGCGCGCCGCATTACCCAGTCCACCCAGGACTACTATATGGCGAAAGTGCGCGCGCTCGGCATGTACAGCTCTGCGGGCTACGGCCTGACGGAAGACGTGCTCGGCGCCTACGAAAAAGGCAACGTGCGTCAGCAAACCGCCGCCAAATACGGGCGCGCCATCCTGTTCTACGAGGCGAAAAAGTACGACGCCGCGCGCCGGCTGATCCAGCCGCTGCTGGATAAAGACCGCGATAACGTCTGGTTCCTGGATCTGATGACCGATATCGATCTGGGACAAAAACGCGCCGCCCAGGCGATTTCCCGCCTGCAGGCCGCCAACGCGGCGCAGAGCAACAATCCGGTGCTGCAGCTGAATCTGGCCAATGCCTATGTCGAAGGCGGCCAGCCGGCGCAGGCGTCGAAAATACTCAACCGCTATACCTTCGCCCATCCCGACGATCCCAACGGCTGGGACTTGCTGGCGCAGGCCAGCGCGGCGCAGGGGCTGCGCGATGAAGAGCTGTCCGCCCGCGCCGAAAGCCTGGCGCTGGGGGGACGGCTCGATCAGGCCATCGGCCTGCTGAGCAACGCCAGCGCCCTGCAAAAACTCGGCAGCCTGAAGCAGGCGCGCTATGATGCGCGTATCGATCAACTCCGTCAGCTGCAGCAGCGGTTCCGTCAATACCAGCGCAGCTGATTTTTAAGGAAGAAACAGATGAAAAACGTCACCATTTACCACAACCCGCGCTGCTCCAAAAGCCGTGAAACGCTGGCCCTGCTGGAGCAGCACGGCGTCCAGCCCGAGGTGGTGCTGTACCTGGACACCCCGCCCTCGGTCGAACAGCTGGCCACGCTGCTGCAACAGCTGGGCTTCAGCTCCGCCCGCGATCTGATGCGCAAAAAAGAAGAGCTCTACAAAACGCTGAATCTGGCGGACGACGGCCTGAGCGAGCAGCAGCTGCTGCAGGCGCTGGCGGCAAACCCGAAACTGATTGAACGCCCGATCGTGGTAAAAGACCAGCAGGCGCGCATCGGCCGCCCGCCGGAGCAGGTACTGGATATTCTGTAAGGGATGCGGGGCCGGCACGCGGCCCCGTTATAAACCGAGGATCTCTTTGACGAACGGAATGGTCAGCTTGCGCTGGGCGGTGATCGACGCGCGATCGAGCTGATCCAACGTCATAAACAGCGTGCGCATCTCGCGATCCAGCCGCTTAAGCAGGAAACGGCCCACGTCCTCCGGCAGCTCGAAGCCGCGCAGTTTGGCGCGCAGCTGCAGCGCCTGCAGTTTCTCATCGTCCGACAGCGGCTGCAGTTTATAGATCTGTCCCCAGTCCAGACGCGACGCCAGATCCGGCAGCTGCAGGTTCAGCTGGCGCGGCGGACGGTCGCCGGTGATAAACAGCCGGGTGCGGCCGGTTTCCAGAATGCGGTTATAGAGGTTGAAGATGGCCATTTCCCACTCTTCATCGCCGGCGATGCATTCGATGTTGTCGATACAGACCAGCGCCAGCTGCTCCATGCCGTCCAGCACTTCCGGCACGAAATAGGCGCGCTTGTCGAGCGGCACATAGCCTGCCGCCTCTCCGCGCTGCGACATCTCGGCGCAGGCCGCATGCAGCAGATGGCTGCGTCCGCCGCCCTCGCGCGACCAGAAATAGATATAGCTACCGTGTTCCTGACTAACGGCAGACTGGATCGCAGCTAACAGGGACGGATTCTCCCCCGGATAAAAACTGGCGAACGTTTCATCATCGGGAAGATAAAGTGGCAGTGAAAGCTGTGCCGGCGTATTCAGAAGCACCTCAACCAAAACTGGCAGGAAAACGGCATCAGTTTAACATAGAAAACGCGTACAGTTGAACTGACGTTGATAACAACGCCATCGGCGCCGGCTCACGCCGTTTTTTTAACCGCCGCCTCTCTCACGTCCGCCGTTTACAACCGTCCCCCCGCTGCCGAAAATAGCGTCCGCCACGTCGCTCGCCTCCAATTACCCGCAACGGTAAATTCACATCCTATAAATTGAAAACCAAACTTCGCACCTATAGTATTTAACAGGCAATATTATATTGATGGTCAACGTTTTATATTGGCCAAAATGCGACCTCTCCCCATTTTTTTAACGGCTGATTATTTATAATCAGCGTGGGGAAAATAACAACAGAGGATAACTTAATGTTTGGCATTAGAAAAACAATGGGAATCACCGCAGTATTATTCACCGGGCTGTCCTGCCTGATGGCAAATGCCACGGAATTAACCTCCTGGCCGCAAGAGCAGGCACAGGAATTAAATACGCTGATTGCCGAGCGGGCGAATAAAGGCGACTTCGCCGTATTTGATATGGACAACACCACCTATAAAAACGATCTGGAAGAGTCGCTTATTCCGTACCTGGAAAATAAGGGTCTGCTGAAGCGGGAAAATATTCCGGCCTCCTTGGTATTGATCCCGTTCAATGACAGCCTGGGCGAAAAGGAAAGCTTATACAGCTACTATCACCGCCTGTGTGAAGTCGATGATTTAATCTGCTACCCTTGGGCGGCGCAGATATTCGCCGGCTTTACGCTGCAGGAACTCAGCCAGCAGGTTGATGAACTGATGGCTTTGAAAGAAAAAATACCGGTTAAATATATCAAGGACAATAAACTGCATAACGGCAACGTTGAACCGCCGCGCGTGATGAAAGGCATGCAGCAACTGTTTGCCAGGCTGCAGGAAAACGGCATTGAGGTGTATATCATGAGCGCGGCGCACGAAGAACTGGTGCGCATGGTCGCCAGCAATCCCAAATATGGCTATAACGTCAAACCGCAAAAACGTCATCGGCGTCAATACGCTGCTGCGCAATACGCAAACCGGCGAACTCACCACCGCACGCAAGCAGATCAAAGCGGGCGACTACGTGCCGGAAAATAACCAGCAGCTGACCATTACCCCGTATATCGTCAACCCGATGACCTGGTTTGAAGGCAAAGCCGGCAGCATTCTGGGCTATATCGACCAGTGGAGAAAACCGATTCTGGTCGGCGGCGATACGCTGTATTCCGATACCTATATGCTGCTGAACAGCACCGATCCGCAGCACGGTAAAAAGTTATGGATTGGCCGTAAAGCTGAAACCCAGCAAAAACTGCAGCTGTTGCAGCAGCAGGCGGTCAAGCAGCAGCAGGCGCTGGGCCAACCGGCGACCGCCGATAAAAACTGGATTGTCGTTACCCAGCAAGAGCTGCAATAAACAACGGCCATCAAAACAAAAGGGCGACGCGTCGCCCTTTTATCACTTCAACGCCGGATGGCGCGCTATTTCTGCTCCAGCCCCTCTTCGGCGTCGATCACCTCTTCTTCCTTACGGAACAGGCTGATCAGCTTAAACAGCAGGCTCAGACCGATGCCGACGATGGTCGCCAGCGCCATGCCCTTCAGCTCCGCCGCACCGATATGCACCTTGGCGCCGCTGACGCCGATAATCAGGATCACCGCGGTGAGGATCAGGTTCTGCGCCTTGTTGTAATCCACCTTTGAATCAATCAGCACGCGGATGCCCGATGCGCCGATCACCCCGTACAGCAGCAGCGAGACGCCGCCCATCACCGGCACCGGCACCGCCTGAATCGCCGCCGCCAGCTTACCGACGCAGGAGAGCAGGATCGCCAGAATCGCCGCGCCGCCGATCACCCAGGTGCTGTAGACCTTGGTAATCGCCATCACGCCGATGTTCTCGCCGTAGGTGGTGTTCGGCGGTCGAGCCGAAGAAGCCGGAAATCACCGTGGAAATACCGTTGGCGAACATCGAACGGTGCAGGCCCGGCTCGCGGATCAGATCCTTTTTAACGATATTGGCGGTGACCACCAGATGCCCCACGTGTTCGGCAATCACCACCAGCGCCGCCGGCAGAATGGTGAAAATGGCGAACCACTCAAAACGCGGCGTATAGAAGGTGGGCAGCGCGAACCAGTGCGCTTCGCGAATCGGCGTCAGATCGACCACGCCCATAAAGAACGACAGCGCATAGCCGACCAGCACGCCGATCAGAATCGGGATAATCGCCAGAAAACCGCGGAACAGCACCGAGCCGAGGATGGTGACGCCCAGCGTCACCAGCGCAATGGTGATGGTGGGTGCCGTCCACCGCCGCGCCGTCAGCCGGCAGCAGCCCCGCCATATTGGCCGCCACGCCCGCCAGCTCCAGGCCGATCACCGCCACGATCGCCCCCATCGCCGCCGGCGGGAACATCACGTCCAGCCAGCCGGTGCCGGCTTTCTTGACGATCAGCGCCACCAGACAAAACAGCAGGCCGCAGACGATAAAGCCGCCGAGCGCCAGCTCATAGCCCAGCGGCAACAGCAGCAGCACCGGCGAAATAAAGGCAAAGCTGGAGCCCAGATAGGCCGGGATCTTGCCTTTACAGATAAACAGGTACAGCAGCGTGCCGACGCCGTTAAACAGCAGCACCGTCGCCGGGTTGATGTTAAATAAAATAGGCACCAGCACGGTGGCGCCAAACATGGCGAACAGATGCTGGAGGCTGAGCGGAATGGTCTGCAGCAGCGGCGGTCGCTCGCTGACGCCAATGGCGCGACGGGTCATGGGGGTTCCTCTTGGTCGTTATACGTGATGCAAGCCCAGCGTTCTATGCGCAATGGCCCGCACGGCAACGGCGTCGCGTGCAGGACTGGGCGCATAAAAAAAGCCGACTCGCTAAGTCGGCTAATCAGTTACTTGGTACCAAATATCTTGTCACCGGCGTCGCCCAGACCCGGTACGATGTAACCGTGCTCATTCAGGCACTGATCGATGGACGCGGTATACAGCTCAACGTCAGGGTGCGCTTTTTCCAACGCCTTGATCCCTTCCGGCGCCGCCACCAGGACCAGCACCTTGATGCTGC
This sequence comes from Serratia rubidaea, assembly GCA_901472405.1. Taxonomy (GTDB): domain Bacteria; phylum Pseudomonadota; class Gammaproteobacteria; order Enterobacterales; family Enterobacteriaceae; genus Serratia_B; species Serratia_B rubidaea. Next base: position 3,606,544 of record LR590463.1, read on the forward strand.
TGCAGCCGGCTTTCTTCAGCAGGTCGATCGTGGCGATCATCGAACCGCCGGTCGCCAGCATCGGGTCAACCACCAGCGCCATGCGCTCTTCAATATTGGACACCAGCTTCTGGAAATACGGCACCGGCTCCAGGGTTTCTTCGTCGCGATAAACGCCGACCACGCTGATACGCGCGCTAGGCACGTGCTCCAGCACCCCTTCCATCATGCCGAGGCCGGCGCGCAGAATTGGCACGACGGTAATCTTTTTCCCTTTAATCTGTTCAACTTCAACCGGCCCGCACCAGCCTTCAATCGTCACCGTCTCGGTAGCCAGATCGGCGGTCGCTTCATAGGTCAACAGACTACCCACTTCTGAAGCCAGCTCACGAAAGCGTTTGGTGCTGATTTCGTGATCGCGCATCAGGCCAAGCTTGTGTTTTACCAGCGGGTGTTTCACCTCAACGATCTTCATCATTTTTCTCCTATTAAGGTGGTTGACGGCCAAAAAAATCGCGGGATTATACCGCCTTTTCCCCCCTGCGCCACCTACAATAGCCCGATCGGGATCAACAAAAGTATGATTATCAGTATAGGGATGAAAATGTAGATCGGCCTCACAAGCCGCTCGCAAACGTTTGCCTGCACTGTTAGAATTGCCGCGCCGGGTTCCGGAGATAAAGGCCGGAAACCCCGTTTTTTCAATCCGCAAACCGTCGTGGGGATCGCGCAGTGACCGACAAAACCTCTCTCAGCTATAAAGACGCAGGTGTCGATATCGATGCTGGCAATGCATTGGTAGACCGTATTAAAGGTGTAGTAAAACAGACCCGTCGCCCGGAAGTGATGGGAGGGTTGGGCGGTTTCGGCGCGCTGTGCGCGTTACCGCAGAAATACCGCGAACCGGTGCTGGTTTCCGGCACTGACGGCGTGGGCACCAAACTGCGTCTGGCCATGGATCTGCAGCGTCACGACACCATCGGCATCGACCTGGTGGCCATGTGCGTCAACGACCTGGTGGTGCAAGGCGCAGAACCGCTGTTCTTCCTGGACTACTACGCCACCGGCAAGCTGGACGTCGACACCGCCGCCAGCGTTATCACCGGCATCGCCGAGGGCTGCAAGCAGTCCGGCTGCGCGCTGGTAGGCGGCGAAACCGCTGAAATGCCGGGCATGTACCACGGCGACGACTACGACGTGGCCGGCTTCTGCGTCGGCGTGGTCGAGAAGTCTGAAATCCTCGACGGCAGCAAGGTTCAGGCCGGCGACGCGCTGATCGCGCTGGGCGCTTCCGGCCCGCACTCCAACGGCTACTCGCTGGTGCGTAAAATCCTGGAAGTCAGCAATACCGATCCGACCACCACCCAACTGGACGGCAAACCGCTGGCCGATCACCTGCTGGCGCCGACCAAAATCTACGTTAAGTCGGTGCTGGAACTGATCGCCAACCGCGAGGTGCACGCCATCGCCCACCTGACCGGCGGCGGCTTCTGGGAAAACATCCCGCGCGTGCTGCCGGAAGGCATCCAGGCGGTGATTGATGAATCCAGCTGGCAGTGGCCGGCGGTGTTCAACTGGCTGCAGCAGGCGGGCAACGTCAGCCGCCACGAAATGTACCGCACCTTTAACTGCGGCGTCGGCATGCTGATCGCCCTGCCGGAAAGCGAAGTGGAAGCCGCCATCGCCCTGCTGAACGCGGCAGGTGAAAAAGCCTGGAAAATCGGTAAACTCACTGCATCTTCCGACGAACAGCAAGTGGTCATTCAGTGATGAAAAAGATTGTGGTGTTGATCTCCGGCCAGGGGAGTAATCTCCAGGCGCTGATCGACGCCTGCCAGCAGGGGCGGATCGCCGCCGAGATCGTCGCGGTATTCAGCAACAAGGCGCAGGCCTATGGCCTGCAACGCGCCGAGGCGGCGGGCATCGCCGCCCACGCGCTGGATGCCAAAGCCTTTGCCGACCGTCAGGCGTTTGACGACGCGCTGGCGGACGCCATCGACCAGTACCAGCCGGATCTGGTGGTGCTGGCCGGCTATATGCGCATTCTCAGCGCGCCGTTCGTCCAGCGTTATGCCGGCCGGATGGTGAATATCCACCCTTCTCTGCTGCCGAAATATCCGGGTCTGCACACCCACCGCCAGGCGATCGACAACGGCGATGATGAACATGGCACCTCGGTGCACTTCGTTACCGAACAGCTCGACGGCGGGCCGGTCATTCTGCAGGCCAAGGTGCCTATCTTCCCCGGCGACGAGGAAGATGAGGTGGTTGAGCGGGTGCTGGCGCAGGAACACACCATCTATCCGCTGGCGGTCAGCTGGTTTATCGACGGCCGTCTGGCGATGCGCGACAACGCCGCCTGGCTGGACGGCGAACGCCTGCCGGAGCAGGGACACGCCGCCGACTGAGCGCGTCTCCCCGCCCACATCCTCCAACGGCGCCCTGCGGCGCCGTTTTTTTTCCTCTCCCACCCGGTGCGGCGTTATACTTTCGCGTATGTCAGTCACATAGGAGAATGCACATGTCTGGTTCCGCCAGCGTCCGCTTACGCCCACTGGAGCGGGATGATTTAACCTTCGTCCATCAAATGGACAATAACGCCAGCGTAATGCGCTACTGGTTCGAAGAGCCTTATGAGGCCTTTGTCGAACTGTCCGACCTGTACGATAAACATATCCATGACCAGAGCGAGCGGCGCTTTATCATCGAGCACGAAGGGGCGAAGGTCGGCCTGGTCGAGCTGGTGGAGATCGATCATATTCACCGCCGGGCGGAGTTCCAGATTATTATCGACCCGACGCACCAGGGCAAAGGCTATGCCAGCACCGCCGCCAAGCTGGCGATGGACTACGGCTTCTCCGTCCTGAACCTGTATAAGCTGTACCTGATCGTCGATAAAGAAAACCCCAAGGCGATCCACATCTACAGCAAACTGGGCTTCGAGGTGGAGGGGGAGCTGATTGACGAGTTCTTTGTCAACGGCGAGTACCGCACCGTGCTGCGCATGTGCATTTTCCAGCCGCAATACCTGGCAAAATTCAAAACCGCGCCCAAAGCAGAAAATTTAGTTAAATAAAATCTCACTATTGCCGATACTCTAATTTAATATAATGGATATCGGCAATAAATCACCAACGACAATAACAGCCCGTAATATCGTGAATAATCCGCCGATGTCGGGTATGATTCATTATTGACCGCCATCAATGATAATGACAACATCGTGTCTGCCGTACGCTGTTGCCGCTTATTAATAAACATTACTTAAGCATGGATTATCTTAATCAGGAAAGATGCGAAAATACAATAGACTTTGGTATGTCTGGATTTTATGGGCGCTGTTAATCATTATCTGGTTATCTTGGGATATTCTCTTAAATAACGGGATGAATCCGATATTGGTGACGGCTGCCGTCTTCTGTTCATTACTTATTATTCAAGCGATATATAGCATATACAGGAAGGACCCCATGCAGATATTTAACAAATCCAAGAAAAATCCCACAGAGAAGCGCAGCAGAAAACCGGAGGACGCCAGCTCTTCGCACTCTGAAATGAAAGAACCGGCCAAGGCCGATCCCGTTCCGCCACCATTACCGGAGCTGATGGAAAGCGCCAAACCGGTCAAAGCTATCAAGGACACCTTTGTCTCACAGGGCACCCAGTTGACCGGCACCATCGAAGGCCAGGGCAATATTATTGTCGAAGGGGTGATCGAAGGCAGCCTGACCTGCTCCCACCAGGTGCGCATCGAACCGACCGGCCAGGTGAAAGGCGAAATTCACGCCCAGCATATTATGATCAACGGCTCCGTCGAAGGCAGCTGCCACGCGACAGCCTGACCATCCAGCCGAAGGGCCATATGCGCGGCGATATTTTTACCGACGAGTTTTCCATTGAGAAAGGCGGCGTGTTTGTCGGGCAGTCTCAGCTGATGCCGCAAACGGCCGCCGGCGCCGGCAAGGTGACGGCGCTGAAAACCGCGCGCCACGCCCCTGCCGAGGCGACCCCGCCGCTGCCGGAGCCGCAGCAGGCCAAGTAGCCTCAGCCGTAGCGGCCCGTGATGTAATCCTCCGTCCGCCGCTGGCGGGGCGAGGTAAAAATAGCATCGGTATCGTTATATTCCACCAGGCGTCCCTGGTGGATAAACGCCGTATAGTCCGAAACGCGCGCCGCCTGCTGCATATTGTGCGTCACCAGCACCACCGTGTAGCGCTGCTTCAGCGTCGAAATCAGTTCTTCGATGGTCAGGGTGGAGATCGGATCCAGCGCCGAGGTCGGCTCATCGAGCAGCAGCACTTCCGGCTCGATGGCGATGGCGCGGGCAATCACCAGCCGCTGCTGCTGGCCGCTGGACAGCCGCAGGGCGTTTTCCCGCAGCCGATCTTTCACCTCATGCCACAGCGCCGCCGCGCGCAGCGAACGCTCCACCGCCTCGTCCAGCACCCGCCGTTCGCGGATCCCCTGCAGACGCAGACCGTACACCACGTTTTCATAGATCGATTTCGGGAACGGATTGGGGCGCTGGAACACCATCCCCACCCGCCGCCGCAGCGCCGCCACGTCAATCTCCGCACCGGAAATCCGTTCGCCGTTCAGCTGCAGTTCGCCGTCTATGCGGCAGTTGTCCGCCAAATCGTTCATGCGGTTAAAGCAGCGCAGCAGCGTGGACTTACCGCAGCCGGAGGGGCCGATCAGCGCCGTGACCCGGTGCTTCGGAATACGCAGCGAAATATCATGCAGCACCTGTTTGTCGCCGTAAAACAGCTGCAGTCCGTCAGCCGCCAGCGCCGTATCCTGGTCGCCAAGCTGCTGCACATCCAGCCAGGGCAAGCTGCCCGGCGTTTTTAATCCCATGAAGCGGTCCCCACACTCATTCTCACTGTTACTGCTCCCATACCCGGTAACGCTCCCTGAGCGAATGGCGGATGCCCATCGCCGTCAGATTCAGCCCGACGACGATCGCCACCAGCAGGAAGGCGGTGGCGAACACCAGCGGCCTGGCCGCCTCGACGCTGGGGCTTTGGAACGCCATATCGTAAATCTGGAAGCTCAGGTGCATAAACTTACGCTCCAGATGCAAATACGGAAAAATATCGTCCACCGGCAGCACCGGCGCCGACTTCACCACGCCGACCAGCATCAGCGGCGCGGTTTCACCCGCCGCGCGCGCAATCGCCAGAATCAGGCCGGTCATCATGGCCGGCGCCGCCATCGGCAGCACAATGCGCCACAGGGTTTCCGCCCGGCTGGCGCCCAGCGCCAGCGAGCCCTGACGCAGCGTGGCCGGTATGCGCGACAGCCCCTCTTCGGTCGAGACAATCACCACCGGCAGCGTCAGCAGCGCCAGCGTCAGCGCGGCCCACAGCACGCCGGGGGTGCCGAAGGTCGGGTTAGGCAAGGATTCGGCATAAAACAGCCGGTCGATGCTGCCGCCGATCAAATAGACAAAAAAGCCCAGGCCAAATACGCCGTAGACGATCGACGGCACCCCGGCCAGGTTGACCACTGCAATGCGGATCAGCCGCGTCAGCAGGTTCTTGCCGGCATACTCATGCAGATAAACGGCGGCGATCACCCCGAACGGCATCACCACCACCGACATCAGCACCACCATCAGCACGGTGCCGAAAATCGCCGGGAACACGCCGCCCTCGGTATTGGCCTCACGCGGGCTGTCGCTCAGAAACTTTTTCACCTGTTCGCCCCAGTGCGCCACCTTCTGCCCCAGAGACATCGCATTGGGGAACCAGGCATCGCGAATCTGGCTCAGGGGGATGGTATGCACCTGACCGCGCATATCCCGCAGCAGCAGCGCATCGCGCTGACGATCGCGATTCAGCCCGTCCAGCTGCTCCGCCATCTGACGGTACTGGCGCTGCAGCTCCAGCCGCTCGGCCTTCATCTGCGCCTGGGCGCGGGCATCAAAACGCTGGTCGCGCCGGAGCTTTTTCTCACGCAGATTCAGCGCCGCAAACTGCTCATTAATCCGCGCCATCTGGTGAATCTGAATATCATGCGCCTGCCGCGACAGCGCCGCTATTTGCGGCAGCCGCTGCTGCAGCGCCTGATTCAGATCGCGCCCGGTCAGCGGCTGGCCGTCCTCCAGCAGGCCGGCCAGAAAACCATAGGCGGTGCCGTTGCTGTTGCGCTCGAGCACCAGCAGGTCGCGCGGCGCGCTCTGGCGGCGCACATCGCTGGCCAGCAGCGTACGGAAATCCTGCCCTTCACTTTCGCGGTTGCCGACCTTAATCAGGTAGCGGGTGAGCTGCGCCGCCTCGCCCGGCGGCGTCACGCCCGCCTCCAGCAGCTGCTGGCGCGAAATCGTCTGCTGCTGATACAGCTCGCCAATCAGCGTGACCGGGCCGGCCGCCGCCTGATTCAGCTCAAACTGATAGACCGGGCTGGGCCAAAAGTAGCGCATCCCCTGCCCCGCCAGCAGCAGCAAAATGCCGAGCAGCGCCAGCAGGCTGACGCTGACCGAGCCGGCGGTCAGCCATACCCAGGGGGAACCCGACTTTAACCAGGCTCTCATGGCGCCTCCTGATTCTGGCTATAGCGCTCACGCAGGCGCTGGCGGATCGCCTCGGCCAGCGTATTGACGATAAAGGTAAACACGAACAATACCAGCGCGGTCAGGAACAGCACCCGATAGTGGCTGCTGGCGAACACCGCCTCCGGCATTTCAATGGCGATATTCGCCGCCAGCGCGCGCAGCCCCTGGAACAGGCTGCCGTCGACGATCGGCGTATTGCCGGTGGCCATCAGCACGATCATGGTTTCCCCCACCGCCCGGCCGAAGCCGATCATCAGCGCCGAGAAAATACCGGCGCTGGCGGCCGGCAGCGTCACCCGCGCCACCGTCTGCCACGGCGTAGCGCCCAGCGCCAGCGAGCCTTGGGTGAGTGTGGTCGGCACGCTGAACAGCGCATCCTCCGCCAGCGAGAAAATCACCGGCACCAGCGCAAAGCCCATCGCCACGCCGACCACCAGCGTATTGCGCTGGTCGAAGTCATCCCCCAGCCAGAAGTGCATCGGCTGGCCGAACAGCTGCGTCTCCAGCCAGGGGCCGAGAGCCATCGCCAGCCAGACGGTCAGCGCCAGCGCCGGCAACAGCAGCAGTAAATCGCCGCCCGGACTCAGCCGGCCCGGCCGCCAGCGCTGCTGCGCTATGCCGCACAGCAACACCGCGCCGGCCAGCAGCAGCGGCAACGCCAGTATTGCCAGTAAATGACGCTCGATAACCGGCGCCAGCCAGATGCCAGCCACCAGCCCGATGACCACCGTCGGCAGCGCGCCCATCACCTCAATCGCCGGTTTCACCAGCCGCCGCAGCGCCGGCGACATAAAGCAGGCCGTATAGACCGCGCCGCCCAGCGCCAACGGTATGGCGAACAGCATGGCGTAGCCGGCGGCCTTCAGCGTGCCGAAAATCACCGGCATCAGGCTGAACTTGGCCTGATAGCTGTCCTCCCCGGAGGTGGACTGCCACACCAGCGCCGGCTGCGGATAATTCTCGTACCAGACCTTCCGCCACAGCGAGCGCCAGGTCACGTCAGGGTAATCATTATTCAGCCGATATTGCTGCCAGCCCTGCGCGGTCTCCAGCAGCAGGCCGTCGCCGCGCGGCGCAAACGCCGCCTGCTGTACGCCGGCGGCCAGCCGGGCGTGCAACAGAGGCCGGGACTGGATGCTGGAATAGAGCGCAAACGCGCCGTCCGGCTGCAGCGCAGCGAATACCCGGCGGAACGGCTCGGCGATCACCGCGGCGCCGCGGCCGGCTGCGGCGTGAACTGCTGCGCCGGGGTCAGGCGCCAGCGCTGGTTTTTCTCCACGTCGAACCACTCCTGCAGCGTGCCGTCGGCGGCATGCACAATCAGCGCGCTGCCGCCCGGCAGCGCCGTCAGGCGGTAAGGCGCCTGCTCACCGAGCGTTTGCGTCTCCTGCAGCCGCAGCTGCGTCCCGTCGATTTGATAGCGCGCCAGCCGGTTGCCGCTCAGCAGATAGAGCTGGCGGCCATCCGGCGCCAGCACCAGTTGCTGCACGTCGTCGCTCAGCACGATGGCGCTAACCGCAGCCGGCTGCCGCGCCGCAACCCGGGCCAACAGCAGCTGTCGCCGCTCGGTCACCGCCGCCACCAGATACGCTCCGGCCTCGCGCGCCGGCGTCAGCGCCAGCTGCGTCAGCGCGCCGGCATGCGGCAACAGGGCCTGCGGCTGCGCACCCAGCGGCAAACTCCAGTGCGGCTTCTGCTGCGGCGCGGCGGCGAAATCCGCCTGCGCGATAATAAAACGCCCGTCGGCCTGCGCCAGCGCAAACAGATCGCGCGCCCCAACCGCCCGGGCCAGCAGCGTCGGCGCCGGCAGCAGCCGCTGGCTGGCCAGCAGCGTGCCGGCCGCCTGCCCCTGCCGTGCCGTCAGCCGGTAAAACTGCCCTTCGCCCTGCCGGTCAATGCGGTAACCCACCCGCTGCTGAACGTCCATGCCGAGCGCCAGGGCCGGCGACGCGTGGTTCAGCCTCAGCGCCGGCGAGGCGTCGACGGAGGCCGGCTTAAACAGCGGCAGTACGGCGAACAGCAGGTAAACGAAAATTAACATCAGCATCATCAGCACCAGCAGGCCGCTGACGGTCACCATGGCCTGTACGCCGCGGTCGATGCGTGCGCGCCGCCGATCGCGGGGAAGTTGATTTGCCGTTGTCTGTACCATCTGTCTCTGTCTTTGTTGCAGGGCAGGCTTACGCCAAAAGATAACCGGGCATCTTATGTCAGATTAATGTCGTTTGCATGACAAAGTTTACCGCCCCCGGCCGGCAGATCTGTTGGACATTACTGTCAATCTCTCGCAATAATGTTGTAGGACATTAGAGCGGCATCCAGGCGGCGTGAGCGACGGGCGACGGTGCCTCCATCCGCCTCCGCGGCAGGCGGCCTGGGCCGGCATAGGGGAATGCCATTCGATTTTTCCCATGATTTAACCGGAGTAATAATGGGTCAGGAAAAGCTCTACATCGAAAAAGAACTAAGCTGGTTATCCTTTAATGAGCGCGTGTTGCAGGAAGCCGCAGATAAGAACAATCCGCTGATTGAGCGCATGCGCTTCCTGGGCATTTACTCCAATAATCTCGATGAGTTCTACAAAGTCCGCTTTGCCGATCTGAAACGGCGCATCCTGATCAGCGAAGAACAGGGTTCTGCCGGCGCCTCGCGCCATTTGCTGAAGAAAATCCAGACCAAGGTGTTAAAAACCGATCAGGAATTCGACACCCTGTATAACGATTTGCTGCTGGAAATGGCGCGCAATCAAATCTTTCTGATCAATGAGCGCCAGGTCTCCGAGAATCAGCAAATCTGGCTGCGTCAGTACTTCAGGCAGCATCTACGCCAGCACATTACGCCGATCCTGATCAATCACGACACCAATCTGGTGCAGTTTCTGAAAGATGACTACACCTATCTGGCGGTGGAAATTATCCGCGGCAGCCATATCGACTATGCGCTGCTGGAGATCCCGTCCGACAAGGTGCCGCGCTTCGTCAATCTGCCGCCGGAAGCACCGCGTCGCCGCAAGCCGATGATCCTGCTGGACAACATTCTGCGCTACTGCCTGGATGACATCTTCAAGGGCTTCTTCGACTACGATGCGCTCAACGCCTATTCGATGAAGATGACGCGCGATGCGGAATACGATCTGGTGACGGAGATGGAATCCAGCCTGCTGGAGCTGATGTCTTCCAGCCTGAAGCAGCGCCTGACCGCCGAGCCGGTGCGCTTTGTATACCAGCGCGATATGCCGAACAAAATGGTGGAGCTGCTGCGCGAAAAGCTGGGCATCTCCAACTACGACTCGGTGATCGCCGGCGGCCGCTATCACAACTTCAAGGACTTTATCAGCTTCCCCAACGTCGGCAAAAGCAACCTGGTCAACCGGCCGCTGCCGCGTCTGCGCCATATCTGGTTCGACCGGTTCCGCAACGGCTTCGACGCCATCCGGGAAAAAGACGTGCTGCTGTACTACCCGTATCACACCTTCGAGCACGTGCTGGAGTGGCTGCGGCAGGCGTCGTTCGACCCCAGCGTGCTAGCGATAAAAATCAATATTTACCGGGTGGCGAAAGATTCGCGCATTATCGAATCCATGATCCACGCGGCGCATAACGGCAAGAAAGTGACGGTGGTGGTCGAGCTGCAGGCGCGCTTCGACGAAGAGGCCAATATTCACTGGGCCAAACGCCTGACGGAGGCCGGCGTGCACGTGATCTTCTCCGCCCCCGGCCTGAAGATCCACGCCAAGCTGTTTTTGATTTCGCGTCGCGAAGGCGACGCCATTGTGCGCTACGCCCATATCGGCACCGGCAACTTCAACGAAAAAACCGCGCGGGTATACACCGACTACTCCCTGCTGACCGCCGATGCGCGCATCACCAACGAAGTGCGCCGGGTGTTCAACTTTATTGAAAACCCCTACCGTCCGGTGCATTTCGACTATCTGATGGTGTCGCCGCAGAACTCGCGCCGCATGCTGTATGACCTGATCGACCATGAAATCGCCAGCGCGCTGGCGGGCAAACCGGCCGGCATTACGCTGAAATTGAATAATCTGGTGGATAAAGGGCTGGTGGATCGGTTATATACCGCATCCGGCGCCGGCGTGAAGGTGCGCCTGCTGGTGCGCGGCATGTGCTCGCTGATTCCCAATCTGCCGGGGATCAGCGACAATATTCAGGCCATCAGCATCGTCGACCGCTATCTGGAGCACGATCGCGTTTACGTTTTCGAAAATCAAGGTGACACCAAGGTCTTCCTGTCGTCCGCCGACTGGATGACCCGCAATATAGATTACCGTATCGAAGTGGCGACGCCGCTGCTGGACCCGGCGCTGAAACAGCGCGTGCTGGATATTCTGGCGATCCAGTTCAGCGACACCGTCAAAGCCCGTTATATTGATAAAGAGCTGAGCAACCAGTACGTGCCGCGCGGCAACCGCCGTAAAGTACGTTCGCAGATTGCCATTTACGACTACTTAAAAGCTCTGGAACAACCAGGAAATTAGGCCAGTAACTATGCCGCTAAACAGCACCGCCACTCATAAGCCATTGGAAATCGCCGCCATCGACCTCGGCTCGAACAGCTTCCATATGGTGATAGCCCGCGTCGTCAACGGCGCCCTGCAGGTATTGGGCCGCTTAAAACAGCGGGTTCACCTTGCCGACGGCCTGGATGCCAACAATGTGCTCAGTGAAGAAGCAATAGAACGCGGTCTGGCCTGCCTGGCCCTGTTTGCCGAACGGTTACAAGGCTTCCCGGAGGAGAACGTCACCATCGTCGGCACGCATACGCTGCGTCAGGCGGTGAATGCCGAAGCCTTTCTGAAGCGCGCCGCCGAGGTGATCCCCTACCCGATCGAGATCATCTCCGGCAGGAAGAGGCGCGCCTGATCTTTATGGGCGTGGAACACACCCAGCCGGAAAAGGGCCGCAAGCTGGTGATCGACATCGGCGGCGGTTCCACCGAGCTGGTGATCGGCGAAGATTTCGAACCTCTGCTGGCGGAAAGCCGCCGCATGGGCTGCGTCAGCTTCGCCCATATCTTTTTCCCTGACGGTGAAATCAACCGCACCAACTTCCGCCGCGCCCGGCTGGCGGCGGCGCAAAAGCTGGAAACCCTGGCCTGGCAATACCGCATTCAGGGCTGGCAATACGCGCTGGGCGCCTCCGGCTCGATTAAGGCGGCGCACGAAGTGCTGGTGGCGATGGGAGAAAAGGACGGCCTGAATCACCCTCGAGCGGCTGGAGATGCTGAGCGAACAGGTGCTGCAGTTCAAGAACTTCAGCGCCCTCAGCCTGCCGGGGCTGTCGGAGGAGCGTCAGGCGGTGTTTGTGCCGGGGCTGGCCATTTTATGCGGCGTGTTCGACGCGCTGGCGATCCGCGATTTACGCCTGTCCGACGGCGCGCTGCGCGAAGGGTGCTGTACGAGATGGAGGGCCGTTTCCGCCATCAGGATATCCGCAGCCGCACCGCCAAAAGCCTGGCCGAGCACTACAATATCGATCGCGATCAGGCCAGCCGGGTGCTGGCGACCACCGAGCTGCTGTACGCCCAGTGGATGGCGCAAAACACCAAGCTGGTCAACCGCAGCTGGAAGCGCTGCTGAAATGGGCCGCCATGCTGCACGAGGTCGGGCTGAGCATCAACCACAGCGCCATGCACCGGCACTCCGCCTATATTCTGCAAAACACCAACCTGCCGGGCTTTAATCAGGAACAGCAGCTGCTGCTGGCGGCGCTGGTGCGCTTCCACCGTAAAGCCATCAAGCTGGAAGAGCTGCCGCGCCTGAATCTGTTCAAGAAAAAACACTATCTGCCGCTGATACAGCTCCTGCGCCTGAGCGCGCTGCTGAACAACCAGCGGCAGTCCACCACCACGCCGGAAACCCTGCGCCTGGTTACCGATGACAATCACTGGACGCTGCGCTTCCCGGCCGGCTATCTGGCGCAGAATACGCTGGTGCAGCTGGATCTGGAGCGCGAGCAGGAGTACTGGAAAGATGTTGTCGGCTGGAAACTGATCATTGAGGAAGAGGACGCGCAGCAGGACGAGCAGCGCCTCGCCTGACGCCGTACTCTGCGGCCCTTCGCCTGCGCGGAGGGCCGCCTGCCGTCACGCCGGCTCGGCCTGCGTGTCGGCCGCCAACGAGGTCAGCGGCACCGGCCGGCCGATATGGTAGCCCTGCATATAGTCGACCCCAGCGCCCGCAGCGCCATCTGCTGCTCTTCGCTTTCCACGTATTCCGCCACGATATGCAACCGCTTCATTAACGCCACCTTGCAGATGGACGCGATAATCTGGTGATCCACCGGATCGTTCAGCATATTACGCACGAAGCTGCCGTCGATTTTCAGCGTATCCACCTCCAGCATCCGCAGGCGGTTATAGCTGGCATAGCCGGTGCCGAAGTCGTCTATCGCAATGCGGCAGCCCAGTTCGCGCAGCTCACGCAGGGTGGTGGCCGCATAGTGGATGTCCTGCATCAGGTGCGATTCGGTAATTTCCAGAATCAGCTGGTACGGTTCAATCGCGTACTGCTGCAGCGCCTGCCGCACATCGCGGCTCAGCGTCGGGCGGCACAGCGTCGGCGGCGAGATATTCACCGCAAAGCGCGCGCTCGGCAGCGTATCGCGGTGGCGATCCATAAACTTCAGCGTGTTGTTCAGCACCCACAGATCCAGCTGATACGCCAGGCCGAACTCATGCACCACCGGCAAAAACTCGTTCGGCGACAGCGTACCGCCCTTGTCATCGGGCAGGCGCAGCAGAATTTCATGGTAGCTGTCGCCGCGCACGCCGTGGATCGGCTGCGCCATCAGGATAAAGCCGTCGCTGTCCAGCGCCCGCTGCACCCGGTGCAGCAGACGCACCTTGCGCTTCACCTCGTTCTGCACGTCCTGACGGTCGTTGCGGATGCTCTCCGGCTCGCCGCCTGGTCAGCGACAGCTCGGCCAGCGAACTCAGCTCCCCGAGCAGCAGATGCAGGTGCTCCACTTCCCCGGCGATGCCGCAGTAGCTGACGCCCAGCGGCGGGTGAATCGGCAGCCCGTTCCAGACCAGCCGGAAGTTCTCCAGCGTAGCGTGCACCTCCGCCACTTTGGCCTCGTCATCGTAGCCGTTCAGCCGCAGCACCAGATCGTAGCCCGGCAGCTGATACACGTCTTCGTCCGCCGCCAACCCCTTACGCAGGGTGCTGGCCAGATGCTGTTTGAAGCGAATGCGCAATTGCATGCCGTAATGACGGCTCAGCAGGTCCAGCTCGGCAATGCGCAGGAAGCACAGCGTCGAACGCGGCGCCAGCGCCAAATCCCGCTTCAGGGCGCGCAGGTTCGGCAGGCCGACCATCGGGTCCTGCAGCGAGGCGCGCTTCATTTTGGCGAACAGCGCCAGCTGGCGGGAATTGATCGCCGACAGCAGGAATACGCTGAGGGTAAATACCAGCATCATCGAGGAAACGACGGCCAGATCGTGCAGGCGTCCGTCCACCCGCACATAGCTGCGATAGTTGAAAAACAGCGCCAGCAGCGCAACCGACCAGGCGATGCAGTTAAGGTGATAGCCGAAACGCACCGCGCCGTACAGCATCAGCGGCAGCAGCAGCGTCAGGCTGTAGTCGATCCAAAACTCCTTCTGCCCGACGCCGGTGGGATAGCACAGCGCAAACACCATGCCGGCCAGCAGCAACAGCCAGAGCAGCGTCTCGCCGGTTTTCACCCCCGGCGCGACCTCCAGACGGAAGCGGCGCCGCAGCGTCCGCAGAAAGCGCGGATTATTCAGCACCCGCAGCACAAAATAGAACAGCGGCGTGGAAGAGAGGCCGGCGATCAGCAGCGCGTGGAAATTCACCAGCGTATGCATCAGGTTGGCTCTGCCGAACACCATGCCCATCTCATCCGGCAGCAGCCCCATGCCGATCATCAGCTGCAGGCTGAGGATAAACAGCAGCGGCGGAAACGCCAGCAGCCAGATCAGCCGCGGCGGCGTAAACCCCAGCACGTTAATGCGCGCGCACCAGTCGCGCTGCGTCTGGCAGCGGTAGCCCAGCCAGCAGACGCCGAGGCAGAACAGATACAGCAGCGTCATGATGATGCCGATTTCCGGCCCCAGCCGGGCGCTGTAACGGATCATGATGGCGATGACAATGCCGGGGATCGCCATCCAGTCGTACACCATCAACAGCGAAATGCACACCGCCAGCGGCAGATAGACCAGATACACCTTCCCTTCCGGCAGCATAATGCGCGGGGAGAGCCAGCCGGCCAGCGGGATAAACACCAGGCTCCAGAGCAGGGGCTGGCCCCACCAGCGGTGGCGTAAATTATTCCAGAGTTTCAATTTAACCATTATGAAGTGAGTATCTTCGCCGACGCGCGAAGCTATTTATCATCCAGACTTTAGCGGCCTGTCAGTAAGCGGCGTCCGCTCATCTCCGATGGCCAGGGTAATAATGATGAAAAAATCAGCAAATTTTACAGCTGGTCACGAATTCTATGCGCTACGGCGGGTTAAAAATTGATTTAGATCAATTAACAGCTGATTGCCGGTTAAAAATAATCATAACATTGATGCGATAAAAAAATCGCGCCGCGCCGCCGGAGAAAATCAAACCAATATTCAACGCACAACGGGATAATTTTTCTTTCCGGTGAAATACATGGACAAGTTTTGCCGGCCGCCACTAAAATTAGTTCACCCAAGGGGAAATAACGGGCATGGCCACCGGCTGCGCCATAAGGAAGCGAGACCTGCGGACCCACTATGCGTAAAAGAACCACCGGACAAATGACCAAAATCGTGCTGCTGGTAAGTTTTATCATTTTGATAGGCCGGTTGCTGTATACCGCCATCGCCGCCATTCCCCACCATCAGGAAAAACAGCTTTCCGCTCAGGAACAGCACGTCAGTCAACCGCTTAATTCATCCCGGGACAGCGCCTCTGACGCGCCGTAACCGCGCGGGCCGCCGAATGGGTAAGCCGTCTGTCCACAGACGCTTTACCCATTCCTGGCCGCGCATCGTCCCTATCATAAAAATGACGCCATACTCTGCGATGTTCTATCTTGTACAAGTTATAACTCAGGAGCTCTGCGTGCCAAGCGTTAAGGAATGCCATGTCTGCCGCAACACATAATGTCAAAAAGGTGGCTGAACACCGTCAGCACATCCTGTCCCTGTTACTGAACAATAAAGCGCTGGTCGACGGTATTCTCGGCCGGCCGGATGACGATCGGCCGCTCAGCCGGCAGGCGTTGATGGACCAGACCGCCGAAATTCGCGCGCTGGTGGAAGAGATGCACGCCGCCGACCTCGCCGACCTGCTGGAGGCGCTGCCGCAGGATGAGCGTCTGGCGCTGTGGCGGCTGGTGGATCCGCCGCGCCGCGGCCAAACGCTGGTGGAAGTCGCCGAGCCGGTGTGGGACAGCCTGATCGAAGAGATGAGCGATAAAGACCTGCTCAGGGCGATTAAAACGCTGGATATCGACGAACAGGCCTATCTGGCGCAGTTCCTGCCGCGCAACCTGATGGGGCGCCTGCTGACCTCGCTGGAGCCGGAGCAGCGCGCGCAGGTGCGCGAGATGATGCACTACGGCAAAGAGACCGTCGGCTGGATGATGGACTTTGAGCTGGTCACGGTGCGGCCCGACGTGACGCTGGGCGCGGTGCACCGCTTTTTGCGCCAGCGTAAAACCATCCCGGACGCCACCGATAAAATCTTCGTCACCGACCGTAAAAACACCCTGCTCGGTGAGCTGCCGCTGACGGCGGTGCTGCTGAACGACCCGCAAACGCAGGTCGCCAGCGTGATGGACAGCGAACCCACCAGCTTCCAGCCGGAAGACAAGGCCGAGGCGGCGGCCGGCGCGTTTGAACGCTACGACCTGATCAGCGCCCCGGTGATCGACGCACAGGGCAAACTGATGGGGCGTCTGACCATCGAAGAGATCGTCGACGTGGTCAATGAAGAGAGCGACAACAACCTGCGCCGCATGGGGGGCCTGAGCCCGGAAGAGGACGTATTTGCGCCGGTCAGCAAGGCGGTAAAAACCCGCTGGGCGTGGCTGGCCATCAATCTGTGCACCGCCTTTATCGCCTCGCGGGTGATCGGCCTGTTTGAGCACACCATCTCGCAGCTGGTGGCGCTGGCCGCGCTGATGCCGATCGTCGCCGGCATCGGCGGTAATACCGGCAACCAGACCATTACCATGATCGTGCGCGCGCTGGCGCTGCACCAGATTGAAGAAGGCAATATTTCCCGCCTGCTGCTCAGAGAGCTGGGAGTGGCGATCATCAACGGCGTGGTCTGGGGCGGCATTATGGGGCTGGTGACCTATTTGCTGTACGATGACTGGGCGCTGGGCGGCGTGATGACGCTGGCGATGATCCTCAACCTGCTGGTCGCCGCGCTGATGGGCGTGGTGATCCCGATGGTGATGCTGAAGCTGGGGCGCGACCCGGCGGTCGGCTCCAGCGTGTTGATCACCGCCCTGACCGACACCGGCGGCTTTTTCATCTTCCTCGGCCTCGCCAGCCTGTTCCTGCTGTAACCTTCCGGGCCGGCCTGCGCCGGCCCGTCTGTTTATGCCTCCGGCTGCCAGCCGTCGTGATGCCACAGATGCAAGGTGGCGTAAGAGCGCCACGGCCGCCAGCGTTCGGCATAGCGCTCAATCTGCCGCGGCGTCATGCCGGCAAAGCGCTGCTTAATCAGGTAGTCGCCGCTCAGAAACACGTCCGGCCAGCTCCAGGCGCGCATCGCAATATAGTTCGCCGTCCAGTCGCCGATGCCCGGCAGCGCGGTCAGCGCCCGGATGCCCTGTTCAATATCCAGCACATTATCCAGCGCCAACCGCCCCTCTTCCAGCGCGCGCGCCAGAGCGATCAGCGCCGCGGCGCGCTTGAGCTGAATGCCGAGCGGCCGCAGCATCTCCGGCTGCAGCGCGGCAATCTGCCCGGCCTGCGGAAACACATAGGTAATACCGGCGTGCGGCTGCGCCAGCGGCGTCCCCCAGCGCTCCGCCATCCGCCCGGCGAATACCGCCGCCATTTTTACGCTGACCAGCTGCCCCAGCACCGCGCGCGTCGCCTGCTCAAAGCTGTTGACGCAGCCGGGCAGCCGCAGGCCGGGGTCGGTCACCAGCGAGCCTAACGCGGCGGCGATAATGTCCGGCGCCGCGTCCAGATCGAACAGCTGGCGTATCCGCCGCAGCACCTCGGTGGTCACCCGGCTCAGCGACGGCGCAATCTCCACCCGCACCCGGTCGCGCGCCGTTTCCGGCTGTACGCTGACCCAGCCCTGATGCGTCTCGCCGCCGAGCGTCACCGCCATCGAACGGTAATAGCGCCCGTCCTCGACGCTCTCCACGCCGCTGACCGCACGCGCCTGCAAAAAACTCAGCATGCGCGGCCAGTCGTACGGCGGGCGATAGCCCAGATGAAACACCAGCCCGCCGGCGGCGGCGCGCGTCTGCCGGCCGCTGCTGTCGCGCAGCGCCGACGGGCTCAGGCGATAGCGCTGCTTAAACAGCTCGTTAAAGCGCCGCAGGCTGCCGAACCCCGCGGCGAACGCCACCTCGCTGAGCGGCATATCGGTGTCCGCCAGCAGCCGCTTGGCCTGCAGCAGCCGGTGCGACTGCGCATAGTCGATGGGCGAAGCGCCGAACTGCTCGGCAAAAATGCGCCGCAGATGGCGATCGGAAATGCCCAGCCGCGCCGCCAGCGCCTCGCAGCCGTGCTCGGACAGGTAGCCCTGTTCAATCAATTGCACCGCCACCTGCGCATAGCGGTTGCCCAGATCGATCAGCGCCAGACCCGGCGCCAGCTCCGGCCGACACTTCAGGCAGGGCGAAAGCCCGCCAGTTCGGCGGCGGCGGCGCTCGGGTAGAAGCTGCAGTTCTCGCTTTTCGGCGTGCGGGCGCTGCACACCGGCCGGCAGTAGATGCCGGTCGATGAAACGCCGACAAAGAAACGGCCGTCGAATTTGCGGTCTCGCGCGCTCAGCGCGGCATATAACGCCTGGTGTTCACTCATGGCTACGCTCGGTGTCAGTTTTTTCATCATTATGGCGCTCGGGCTGCGGACTGACGTGCGGAATTCGGACATCAAGATAGGCTTAGTTAAGCATCTCCTTACCGCCATCGCTAAAATTTTCGCCGTCCGGCACGCGCTGCATTGCCCGGACGCCCGCTCTCGGGTAAAGTCGCCCCCCTTCATTGGCATGGGGAACGAAAATGTTTATAGGATTTGACTACGGAACGGCCAACTGTTCCGTTGCGGTAATGCGGGAAAACGGCCCGGAACTGCTGGCGCTGGAAAACAACGAACCGTATCTGCCGTCGATGCTGTGCGCGCCGAGCCGCGAGGCGGTCAGCGAATGTCTGCACCGCCACTGGCAGGTGCCGACCGGCAGCGAAGAAAATCAGCAGCTGCTGCGCCGCGCCGTCAGCTTCAACCGCGAAGAGGATATTCCGGTCAACGCCGACAGCCTGCAGTTCGGCCTGCAGGCGCTGGCGCAGTACGTTGAGGACCCGGAAGAGGTGTACTTCGTCCGCTCGCCGAAATCATTCCTCGGCGCCAACGGGCTGAAGGCGCAGCAAATCGCGCTGTTTGAAGACCTGGTCTGCGCCATGATGTTCCATATCAAACGGCAGGCGGAAGGCGTGCTGCAGCAGCAGATCGAGCAGACGGTGATCGGCCGGCCGATCAACTTCCAGGGCACCGGCGGCGAAGAGGCCAACCGCCAGGCGCAGGGCATCCTGCTGCGCGCCGCCCAGCGCGCCGGTTTTAAACAGATTGAGTTCCAGTTTGAGCCGGTGGCCGCCGGTCTGGATTTTGAAGCCACGCTGCAAGAAGAGAAAACCGTGCTGGTGGTCGATATCGGCGGCGGCACCACCGACTGCTCGGTGCTGTTGATGGGGCCGCAGTGGCGCGACAGCGCCGAGCGCCAGCAGAGCCTGATCGGCCACAGCGGCTGCCGCGTCGGCGGCAACGATCTGGATATCATGCTGGCGTTCAAGCAGCTGATGCCGCTGTTCGGCATGGGCGGCGAAACTGAAAAAGGCATCGCCCTGCCGGCGCTGCCATACTGGAATGCGGTCGCCACCAACGACGTGCCGGCGCAGAATGAGTTTTACAGCAGCGCCAACGCCAGGCTGCTGAACGATCTGATCCGCGATGCGGCGGAGCCGGAAAAGGTGCGGCGTCTGCTGCAGGTGTATCGTCAGCGCCTGAGCTACCGGCTGGTGCGCGCGGCGGAAGAGAGTAAAATCGCCCTCTCCGGCGAGGAAACCACCCGCGTGCCGCTGGCGTTTGTCCAGCCGGAGCTGGCGGAAATCATCAGCCAGGGACAGCTGGCGGACGCAATCTCCCAGCCGCTGCAGCGTATTCAGGAGCAGGTCACCGCCGCGCTGGCCACCAGCCAGACGCAGCCGGACGTTATCTACCTGACCGGCGGCAGCGCCCGTTCGCCGCTGCTGCGCGCGGCGCTGCAGCAACAGCTGCCCGGCATTCCGATCGTCGGCGGCAATGATTTCGGCTCGGTCACCGCCGGGCTGGCGCGCTGGGCGCAGACGCTGTTCCGTTAACATCGCCCTCGGGCGCGACGCCAGCGTCGCGCCCCCTACAGAGGTAACCACGATGCCTGTCGTCACGCTGAATACCGAACGTTTACGTCTGCGCGCCTGGCGCGATGAGGATCTGCCCGCCTTCGCCGCGCTGAACGCCGACCCGCAGGTGATGCGTTACTTCCCCGCGCCGCTGTCGGCAGAGGCCAGCAGGGCGCAGGCCGCCACGTTCCGCCGGTTTATGCAGCAGCACGGCTGGGGATTATGGGCCGTCGAGCGGCCGGGCATCGCCCCCTTTATCGGCTTTGTCGGCCTGGCGCAGGTCGGCGACGACCTGCCGCTGGCCCCGTGCGTGGAGATCGGCTGGCGTCTGGCCGCCGCCCACTGGGGACAAGGCTTCGCCAGCGAAGCCGCGCGCGCGGCGCTGCATCATGCGTTTACCCAGCTGCAGCTGCCGGAAGTGGTGTCGTTTACCGCCACCGTCAATCTCCCCTCGCGCCGGGTGATGGAGCGCATCGGCATGCATTGCGCCGACGAGTATTTTGAGCATCCGCGCCTGCCGCCGGGCCACCGCCTGCGCAAACACATTGTGTACCGCCTGAGCCGGCAGCAGTGGCAGGCGCAGACGGGCTGACGGAGTTCGCTTTCAGCTTCATCAGCCCGGCCCGAATTTCCATCATCACATGACCAGCCCTCGCCCGGAAGGCGCTTCAGTAGCGCCACGCATCGGCAAAACCGGAGAAAACCGCGTACTCTTCATGGAAAACTGACGATTCCTCCATTTTTCCTCCATTTTTATCCCGGTCGCGGCCGGTAAACTAGTATCCTATAAGAAGTTGGCCTTTCGGCTTGTTGCCCGCCTTTGGAGTATTTTCATCGTCATGAATGCAAAACCTCAACGCCGCTCCCTGATCCTGCGCCTTGTCGTTCTCGCGCTGCTGGTTATCGCCGCCGTGTTGATTTGGCGACACTTCTTCGCCGCCGCCCCCGTTGAACCGCTGCCATCCGCCCGTCAGGCGGCCGGCAAACAGGCGAGTAACGGCGGCCGGCGCAAGATGCCGATGTCGCCGGTACAGGCGGCGACCGCCATGCAGCAGACCGTGCCGCGCTACCTGTCCGCCTCGGCACCGCCAGCGCGGCGAATACCGTCACCGTCACCAGCCGGGTCGACGGGCAGCTGATGGCCATTCACTTCACCGAAGGCCAACAGGTGAAAGCCGGCGATCTGCTGGCGGAGATCGACCCGCGGCCGTTCCAGGTGCAGCTGACGCAGGCCGAAGGCCAGCTGGCGAAAGACCAGGCGACGCTGGCCAACGCCAGACAGGATTTGGCGCGCTATCAGCAGCTGGTGAAAACCAATCTGATCTCCCGCCAGGAGCTGGACGCGCAGCGGGCGCTGGTGCGCCAGACCGAAGGGGCGATCAAGGCCGACCAGGGCGCGGTGGACAGCGCCAAACTGCAGATCACCTACAGCCGCATCACCGCGCCGATCGACGGCCGCGTGGGGCTCAAGCAGGTTGACGTCGGCAACTACATCACCAGCGGCAGCAGCACGCCGCTGGTGGTGATCACCCAGACCCGGCCGATCGACGTGGTGTTTACCCTGCCGGAAGGCAATATCGCCGATCTGCTCAAAGCGCAGAAAGCCGGCGCGGTGGCGGTCGAAGCCTGGGACCGCACCAATTCACAGCAGTTGGCGACCGGCAGCCTGCTGAGTCTGGATAACCAGATCGATACCGCCACCGGCACCATCAAGCTCAAGGCGCGCTTTAACAATCAGGACGACGCGCTGTTCCCCAATCAGTTCGTCAACGCGCGGCTGAAGGTGGACACCCTGCACAACGCGGTGGTAATCCCGACCGCGGCGCTGCAGATGGACAATGAGGGCAACTTCGTCTGGACGCTGGGGGATGACAACACCGTCAGCAAACACCGCATCACTACCGGCGTGCAGGACAGCAGTCAGGTGGTGGTCACCGCCGGCCTGAGCGCCGGCGACCGGGTGGTCACCGACGGCATCGATCGTCTGACCGACGGCATTCAGGTTGAAGTGCTGACGCCGCAGGAAACGCCGGCGGCCGCAACGCCGCGCCGCCAGCCGCAAGTTCAGGGGAAATCCTGATGCAGCCGACGCCGCATAAGGCTAACGGCGGGCCGTCCCGCCTGTTTATCCTGCGTCCGGTCGCCACCACGCTCTTTATGGTGGCCATCCTGCTGGCGGGCATCATCGGCTACCGCGCGCTGCCGGTATCCGCCCTGCCGGAAGTGGATTACCCCACCATTCAGGTGGTGACGCTGTACCCCGGCGCCAGCCCTGACGTGGTGACCTCGGCGATCACCGCGCCGCTGGAGCGGCAGTTCGGCCAGATGTCCGGGCTGAAACAGATGTCGTCGCAAAGCTCCGGCGGCGCGTCGGTGGTGACGCTGCAGTTCCAGCTGGAGCTGCCGCTCGACGTGGCCGAACAGGAAGTGCAGGCGGCCATCAACTCGGCCAGCAACCTGCTGCCGAACGACCTGCCCTACCCGCCGATCTACAGCAAGGTCAACCCGGCCGACCCGCCGATCATGACGCTGGCGGTCACCTCCAGCGCCATGCCGATGACGCAGGTGGAAGATATGGTGGAAACCCGCGTCGCGCAGAAAATCTCGCAGGTCACCGGCGTCGGGCTGGTCACCCTGTCCGGCGGGCAGCGCCCGGCGGTGCGCGTCAAGCTGAACGCCGCGGCGGTGGCGGCCTACGGGCTGGACAGCGAAACGGTGCGCAGCGCCATCAGCAACGCCAACGTCAACTCCGCCAAAGGCAGCCTGGACGGCCCTACCCGCTCGGTCACGCTGTCGGCCAACGACCAGATGAAGTCCGCCGACGACTACCGCCAGCTGATCGTCGCCTACAAAGACGGCGCGGCGATCCGCCTGCGGGATATCGCCACCGTCGAACAGGGCGCCGAGAACAGCAAACTGGCGGCCTGGGCCAATAAGGATCAGGCCATCGTGCTGAATATTCAGCGCCAGCCGGGAGTGAACGTGATCACCACCGCCGACAGCATTCGCGAGATGCTGCCGACGCTGGTGAAAAGCCTGCCGAAATCGGTGGACGTGAAAGTGCTGACCGACCGCACCACCACCATCCGCGCCTCGGTCAGCGACGTGCAGTCCGAGCTGCTGCTGGCCATCGCGCTGGTGGTGATGGTGATTTACGTCTTCCTGCGCAACGTGCCGGCCACCATCATTCCCAGCGTGGCGGTGCCGCTGTCGCTGGTCGGCACCTTCGCCGCCATGTATTTCCTCGGTTTTTCCGTCAATAACCTGACGCTGATGGCGCTGACCATCGCCACCGGGTTTGTGGTCGATGACGCCATCGTGGTGATCGAAAATATCTCGCGCTATATCGAAAAAGGCGAGAAGCCGCTGGACGCCGCGCTGAAAGGCGCCGGCGAGATCGGCTTTACCATTATCTCCCTCACCTTCTCGCTGGTGGCGGTGCTGATCCCGCTGCTGTTTATGGGCGATATCGTCGGCCGCCTGTTCCGCGAGTTCGCCGTCACGCTGGCGGTGGCGATTCTGATCTCCGCCGTGGTGTCGCTGACGCTGACGCCGATGATGTGCGCGCGCATGCTGAGCCACGAGTCGCTGCGTAAACAGAACCGCTTCTCCGCCGCCAGCGAACGCTTTTTCGAACGGGTGATCGCCCGTTACGGCGTGTGGCTGAAAAGCGTGCTGAACCACCCGTGGCTGACGCTGGGGGTGGCGTGCGCCACGCTGGCGCTGACGGTGCTGCTGTACCTGTTGATCCCGAAAGGCTTCTTCCCGGTGCAGGACAACGGCATTATTCAGGGCACGCTGGAGGCGCCGCAGAGCGTCTCCTTCAGCAATATGGCCGAGCGTCAGCAGCAGGTCGCCGCGCAAATCCTCAAGGATCCGGCGGTCGAAAGCCTGACCTCCTTCGTCGGCATCGACGGCAGCAACGCCACGCTCAACAGCGGCCGGCTGCAGATCAACCTGAAGCCGCTCAGCGAGCGCAGCGAACGGATCCCGGCGGTAATCAGCCGCCTGCAGCAGCAAACGGCCAACATCCCCGGCGTGAAGCTCTACCTGCAGCCGGTGCAGGATCTGACCATCGACACCCAGGTGAGCCGCACCCAGTATCAGGTGACGCTGCAGGCGATGTCGCTGGATGAGCTGAGCCTGTGGGTGCCGCAGCTGATGAACGAACTGAAGCAGGCGCCGCAGCTGGCCGACGTCACCAGCGACTGGCTCGACCGCGGGCTGGTGGCCTACGTCAACGTCGACCGCGATTCGGCCGCGCGCCTCGGCGTCAGCATGAGCGATGTCGATAACGCGCTGTACAACGCCTTCGGCCAGCGGCTGATCTCCACCATCTACACCCAGGCCAACCAGTACCGCGTGGTGCTGGAGCACGACGTCAGCCAGACTCCGGGCCTGGCGGCGCTGGACGATATCCGGCTGGCCGGCAGCGACGGCGCCATGGTGCCGCTGCGCAGCATCGCCAGGGTGGAGGAGCGCTTCGGCCCGCTGTCGGTCAACCATCTCGACCAGTTCCCGTCGGCGACGGTGTCGTTTAACGTCGCCGACGGCTATTCGCTCGGCGAGGCGGTGGACGCCATTACCCAGGCGGAGGCGCGCCTCAACCTGCCGAAAGATATCAGCACCCGCTTCCAGGGCGCGACGCTGGCGTTCCAGGCGGCGCTCGGCAGCACGCTGTGGCTGATTCTGGCGGCGATCGTGGCGATGTATATCGTGCTCGGCGTGCTGTATGAAAGCTTTATCCACCCGGTAACCATCCTGTCGACGCTGCCGACCGCCGGCGTCGGCGCGCTGCTGGCGCTGATGATGGCCGGCAACGATCTGGACGTGATCGCCATCATCGGCATTATTTTGCTGATCGGCATCGTGAAGAAAAACGCCATCATGATGATCGACTTTGCGCTGGCGGCGGAGCGCGAACAGGGCATGACGCCGTACGACGCCATCTATCAGGCCTGCCTGCTGCGCTTTCGGCCGATCCTGATGACCACGCTGGCGGCGCTGCTCGGCGCGCTGCCGCTGATGCTCAGCACCGGCGTCGGCGCGGAGCTGCGTCAGCCGCTGGGGGTCTGCATGGTGGGCGGCCTGGTGATGAGCCAGATCCTGACGCTGTTCACCACCCCGGTGATCTACCTGCTGTTTGACAAACTGGCGCGCAACACCCGCCGCCGGCCGGACGCGCAGGAGCTGCCGTGAGATTCTTTGCGCTGTTTATTCATCGCCCGGTGGCCACCACCCTGCTGACGCTGGCGATCGCCATCGCCGGCGTGATGGGCTTTCGCCTGCTGCCGGTCTCGCCGCTGCCGCAGGTGGATTTCCCGGTGATCGTGGTCAGCGCCTCGCTGCCCGGCGCCTCGCCGGAGACCATGGCCTCGTCGGTGGCGACGCCGCTGGAGCGCGCGCTGGGGCGCATCGCCGGGGTGAATGAAATGACCTCGATGAGCTCGCTCGGCAGCAGCCGCGTGATTTTGCAGTTCGATCTGGATCGCGATATCAACGGCGCGGCGCGCGACGTGCAGGCGGCGATTAACGCGGCGCAGAGCCTGCTGCCGAGCGGCATGCCGAGCCGTCCCAGCTATCGCAAGGTCAACCCGTCCGACGCGCCGATCATGATCCTGACGCTGACCTCCGACACCTACAGTCAGGGGCAGCTGTATGATTTCGCCTCCACCCAGCTGGCGCAGCGCATCGCCCAGACCGAAGGGGTCGGCGACGTGTCGGTGGGCGGCAGCTCGCTGCCGGCGGTGCGGGTCGAGCTCAATCCCGGCGCGCTGTTCAATCAGGGGGTGTCGCTCGACAGCGTGCGCCAGGCCATCAGCAGCGCCAACGTGCGCAAGCCGCAGGGCGCGCTGGAAAATCCGCAGCAGCGCTGGCAACTGCAGACCAACGACGAGCTGAAAACCGCCGCCGACTATCAGCCGCTGATCGTTCACTACAACAACGGCTCGGCGGTGCGCCTCGGCGACGTGGCCGAGGTGAAAGACTCGGTGCAGAACGTGCGCAACGCCGGCATGACCAACGCCAAACCGGCGATCATCATGACCGTCAGCCGCGCGCCGGACGCCAATATTATCGCCACCATCGACCGCATCCGCGCCGAACTGCCGGACCTGCAGGAGAATATCCCGGCGTCGATCCAGCTGAATATCGCGCAGGATCGCTCGCCGACCATCCGCGCCTCGCTGGCGGAGGTGGAGCAGTCGCTGGCGATCGCCATCGCGCTGGTGATTCTGGTGGTGTTTATCTTCCTGCGCTCCGGCCGCGCCACGCTGATCCCGGCGGTGGCGGTGCCGGTGTCGCTGATCGGCACCTTCGCCGCCATGTACCTGTGCGGCTTCAGCCTGAACAACCTGTCGCTGATGGCGCTGACCGTCGCCACCGGCTTTGTGGTGGATGACGCCATCGTGGTGCTGGAGAATATCTCGCGCCACGTTGAAGCCGGCGTCAGGCCGATCAACGCCGCGTTACAGGGGGCCCGTGAGGTCGGCTTTACCGTGCTGTCGATGAGCGTGTCGCTGGTGGCGGTATTTATTCCGCTGCTGCTGATGGAGGGGTTGCCCGGCCGGCTGTTCCGCGAGTTCGCCGTCACGCTGTCGGTGTCCATCGGCCTGTCGCTGATTATCTCGCTGACGCTGACGCCGATGATGTGCGCCTATCTGCTGCGCCACCAGCCGGCGCGCGCCCAGCGCCGCACGCGCGGCTTCGGACGCCTGCTCAACGCGCTGCAGCAGGGCTACGGCCGTTCGCTCAACTGGGTGCTGGGCCATGCGCGCTGGGTGCTGGCGCTGTTTCTCGCCACCATCGCCCTCAACGTCTGGCTGTACGTCAGCATCCCGAAAACCTTTTTCCCCGAGCAGGACACCGGCCGGCTGATGGGCTTTATTCAGGCGGACCAGAGCATCTCCTTCCAGGCGATGCGCAGCAAGCTGGAAGACTTTATGAAAATCGTGCGTGAAGACCCGGACGTGGATAACGTCACCGGCTTTACCGGCGGTTCACGCACCAACTCCGGCTCGATGTTTATCTCGCTGAAGCCGCTCTCCGAACGCAGCAGCAGCGCCCAGCAGGTGATCGCCCGCCTGCGCGGCAAGCTGGCGAAAGAGCCGGGCGCCAACCTGTTCCTGATGGCGGTGCAGGATATCCGCGCCGGCGGCCGCCAGGCCAACGCCAGCTACCAGTACACGCTGCTGGCGGACGATCTCGGCGCGCTGCGCGAATGGGAGCCGAAGATCCGCGCCGCGCTGGCGAAACTGCCGGCGCTGGCGGACGTAAACTCCGATCAGCAGGACAAAGGCTCGGAGCTGGATCTGGTCTACGACCGCGAAACCATGGCGCGCCTCGGCATTTCCGTCAGCGACGCCAATAACCTGCTGAACAACGCCTTCGGTCAGCGGCAGATCTCCACCATCTATCAGCCGCTCAACCAGTACAAGGTGGTGATGGAAGTCGCGCCGCCGTATACCCAGGACGTCAGCGCGCTGGAGAAGATGTTTGTGATCAACAAAGAGGGCAAGGCCATCCCGCTCTCCTACTTCGCCAGCTGGCGGCCGGCCAACGCGCCGCTGTCGGTCAACCATCAGGGCCTGACGGCGGCGTCGACCATCTCGTTCAACCTGCCGGACGGCGGCAGCCTGTCCGACGCCACCGCGGCCATTGAGCGCGCGATGACCGGGCTCGGCGTACCGCCGACGGTGCGCGGCGCCTTCGCCGGCACTGCGCAGCTGTATCAGGAGACGCTGCGCTCGCAGCTGTTCCTGATCCTGGCGGCGATCGCCACGGTGTATATCGTGCTCGGCGTGCTGTATGAGAGCTATATTCACCCGCTGACCATTCTCTCCACCCTGCCCTCCGCCGGGGTGGGCGCGCTGCTGGCGCTGGAACTGTTCGGCGCGGCCTTCAGCCTGATTGCGCTGATCGGCATCATGCTGCTGATCGGCATCGTGAAAAAGAACGCCATCATGATGGTCGACTTTGCGCTCGACGCGCAGCGCCGCGGCGGCATCAGCGCGCGCGAGGCGATTTTCCAGGCCAGCCTGCTGCGCTTTAGGCCGATCATGATGACCACGCTGGCGGCGCTGTTCGGCGCGCTGCCGCTGGTAGTGACCAGCGGCGACGGCGCAGAGCTGCGTCAGCCGCTGGGGATCACCATCGCCGGCGGGCTGCTGATGAGCCAGCTGCTGACGCTGTACACCACGCCGGTGGTCTATCTCTATTTCGACCGCCTGCAGACGCGCCTGCGCCGCGGCAAGAAACTGCAGCCGCTGCCGGAGTAGCGCAGCGCCGTAAACCCAGAACCGCGCGCCAGACACGCGCAACGAGGATTGAATGAAAATAGGCATTACCGGCAAGCTGTTCCTGGCCATCTTCGCCACCTGTATGCTGGTGCTGCTCACCATGCACTGGGCGTGCGCCTCAGCTTTGAACGCGGTTTTATCGACTACATCAAGCACAGCAACGAGCAGCGCATCGCCATGCTGAGCGACGCGCTGGAAGATCAGTACAGCCGCCACGGCAACTGGGCGTTTCTGCGCAACAACGATCGGGTGGTGTACCAGATTATGCGTTCGTTTGAGCAGAGCAGCGACAGCAGCCATAACCTGCCGCCGAAGGGCTGGCGCACGCAGTTTTGGGTGGTCGACAGCCAGTTCCGCCGTCTGGTGGGCCACAGCGGCCCGCTCCCCAAAGAGGGCACCCGGCAGCCGATCCGCTATAACAATCAGATCGTCGGCTGGGTGATCGCCACGCCGCCGGAGCGGCTGACGCGCAACGCCGACATCAACTTCGATCGTCAGCAGAAACGCACCAGCTGGCTGATTGCCGCGCTGTCGGCGCTGCTGGCCGCCGCCGCCACGCTGCTGATGTCGCGCGGCCTGCTGGCGCCGGTCAAGCGTCTGGTGGCCGGCACCCACCGGCTGGCGGCCGGCGATTTCAGCGCCCGCGTCGCGGTCAGCAGCCAGGATGAACTGGGGCGGCTGGCGCAGGACTTTAACCAGCTCGCCACCTCGCTGGAAAAAAAACGAACGCATGCGCCGAGCGTTTATGGCCGACGTCTCCCACGAGCTGCGCACCCCGCTGGCGGTGCTGCGCGGCGAACTGGAGGCGCTGCAGGACGGCGTGCGCCAGCCGACGCCGGATTCGCTCGGCTCGCTGCAGGCGGAAGTCGCCACGCTGACCAAACTGGTGGATGATTTGCACCAGCTGTCGCTGTCCGACCTCGGCGCGCTGGCCTACCGCAAATCGCAGGTGGACTGCGTCCATCTGCTGCAGGTGTCGGTCGCCGCCTTCCGTGAGCGCTTCCACGCCAAGGGGCTGCAGATCGTCACCCACCTGCCGGAGCGCGCGCCGCTGTTCGGCGACCCGGATCGTCTCCACCAGCTGTTTAACAATCTGCTGGAAAACAGCCTGCGCTATACCGACGCCGGCGGCACGCTGGAGATCGGCGCCGAAGTGAAGCCCGGCAGCCTGCTGCTGTACTGGCAGGACAGCGCCCCCGGCGTGCATGACGATCAGCTGCCGCGCATCCTTGAACGCTTCTACCGCACCGAAGGCTCGCGCAACCGCGCCAGCGGCGGCTCCGGGCTGGGGCTGTCGATCTGCCAGAATATCGCTGAAGCCCACGGCGGACGCATTTATGCGCAGCACTCGCCTTTGGGCGGGGTGCGCATTGCGCTAGAATTCCCTTATCCCAGCTCCCCGGTAAAGAACAAGGCCCCTGATGGAAACGCTCAACCAACCGTTACAGATCATGATCGTGGAAGACGAACCCAAACTGGGCCAGCTGCTGGTGGATTATCTGCAGGCCGCCGGTTACGCCACCCGCTGGCTGACCAACGGCAGCGAGGTGGTGCCGGCGGTGCAGCAGCAGCCGCCGGCGCTGATCCTGCTGGACCTGATGCTGCCGGGCAGCGACGGCCTGACGGTCTGCCGCGAGCTGCGCCGCTTCAGCGATATCCCCGTGATGATGGTGACGGCGAAAATCGAAGAGATCGACCGCCTGCTGGGGCTGGAGATCGGCGCGGACGACTACATCTGCAAGCCGTACAGCCCGCGGGAAGTGGTGGCGCGGGTGAAAACCATTTTGCGGCGCTGCCACCGCCCCGGCGAGCAGGGGCAGGACGACGCGCTGCTGCATATCGACGAGCCGCGCTTTCAGGCCAGCTATCAGGGCCAGATGCTGGATCTGACGCCGGCGGAGTTCCGCCTGCTGAAAACCCTGGCCAGCCAGCCGGGCAATGTGTTCTCGCGCGAGCAGCTGCTGAACAACCTCTACGACGACTACCGGGTGGTGACCGACCGCACCATCGACAGCCATATTAAAAACCTGCGCCGCAAGCTGGAGCTGCTCGACGGCGACAAGGCGTTTATCCGCTCCGTCTACGGCGTCGGCTACCGCTGGGAGGCCGAACCCTGCCGGCTGGTGAACGGCCTCTGAGCCGCGCGCGTCGCCGCCCTGCGTGTTTTGCACGACTTCAACGCTCCGACATTCAAGGCTTTGGCTACACTTAGTAGCAGCAGCTTTCAGCAGCGGCCCTGCGCCGCCGCTGAGAGACGGCGGCTACTCGTATGTCTGAACCTACAGGAGAAGGACCCATGGCAAACGGCCACTATGAATTAAAAAAATCCGGCAGCAACGGACAGTTTCACTTCACGTTAAAAGCCAGCAACGGCGAAATTATTCTTTCCAGCGAGATGTACACCAGCAAGGCGTCGGCGGAAAACGGCATCGCCTCGGTGCAGACCAACTCTCCGCATGAAGCGCAGTATGAAAGCAAAGTCAGCAGCAACGGCAAACCCTACTTCGTGCTGAAGGCCAAAAAACCATCAGGTGATCGGCACCAGCCAGATGTACAGCTCCGACAGCGCCGCGAAAAACGGCATTCAGTCGGTGATTAAAAACGGCCCGACCACCGACGTGCGCGACCTCAGCGCCGGCTGATTTCCCCCGCGCAGCGTCCGCGCTGCGCGTCTCACCATGATATAAATCAATTCCCCCGAAAAAACTCCGGTTACTTGCTGATTTCCGCGCGCACTGTCGCTACAATCCCCGCTTTCGTCGCGCCATCAGGTGGCGCGCCGCTGACTTGAAATCAGATTGAGAATCACTATGTTTACACCGGAACTCCTCTCCCCGGCCGGCACGCTGAAAAATATGCGTTACGCCTTCGCCTACGGCGCCGATGCGGTTTACGCCGGCCAGCCGCGCTACAGCCTGCGGGTGCGCAATAACGAATTCAACCACGAGAACCTGGCGCAGGGCATCAACGAGGCGCACGCGCTGGGCAAAAAATTCTATGTGGTGGTCAACATCGCACCGCATAACGCCAAACTGAAAACCTTCCTGCGCGACCTGAAGCCGGTGGTGGATATGGGCCCGGACGCGCTGATCATGTCCGACCCCGGCCTGATTATGCTGGTGCGCGAGGCCTTCCCGCAGATGGCGATCCACCTGTCGGTGCAGGCCAACGCGGTGAACTGGGCCACGGTGAAGTTCTGGCATCAGATGGGGCTGACGCGCGTCATCCTGTCGCGCGAGCTGTCGCTGGATGAAATCGCCGAAATCCGCAGCCAGGTGCCGGAGATGGAGCTGGAAGTCTTCGTGCACGGCGCGCTGTGCATGGCCTACTCCGGCCGCTGCCTGCTGTCCGGCTATATCAACAAGCGCGACCCGAATCAGGGCACCTGCACCAACGCCTGCCGCTGGCAGTACAAGGCCGAAGAGGGCAAAGAGGACGACGCCGGCAACATCGTGCATCTGCATGAGCCGATTGCGGTGCAGACCGTGGAGCCGACGCTCGGCATCGGCGCGCCGACCGACAAGGTGTTTATGCTGTCCGAAGCACAGAAGCCGGGCGAATATATGAGCGCCTTCGAAGACGAGCACGGCACCTACATCATGAACTCCAAGGATCTGCGCGCCATTCAGCACGTGGAGCGTCTGACGCAGCTCGGCGTGCATTCGCTGAAAATTGAAGGGCGCACCAAGTCCTTCTACTACTGCGCCCGCACCGCGCAGGTCTACCGTCGCGCCATCGACGACGCCGCCGCCGGTAAACCGTTCGACGCCAGCCTGCTCACCACGCTGGAGGGCCTGGCGCACCGCGGCTATACCGAGGGTTTCCTGCGCCGCCACACCCACGACGCGCATCAGAACTACGACTACGGCTCTTCCGTTTCCGAGCGGCAGCAGTTCGTCGGCGAGTTCACCGGCGTACACCGCGACGGCTGGGCGGAGGTTGATGTGAAAAACAAATTCTCCTGCGGCGACAGCGTGGAGCTGATGACGCCGGGCGGCAACATCCAGTTTACGCTGGCGGAGATGCGCAATAAAAAAGACGAGGCGATAACGGTGGCGCCGGGCAACGGCCACCTGGTGTATCTGCCGATCCCGCCGGACGTCGACCTCAGCTACGCCCTGCTGATTCGTAATTTACCGCAGGCAAACGACGCAGCGGAAAAATAACGCGCGCGAAACGCCAACGTTGAATGGCAATATCCCCTCCATTTGCGGGAAAAATCCTAAACTGGAGGGGAGGCGCACAAAATAAAAGTCAGACATGTGCAAATATTAGAATTGGATCACACCAATCGGCGGAAAAATTCGTTACTATCAAACCGCTAAAATAAAGAACGAGAATATTTGCATAGCAATACTAGGAACCACCTCCTTGGCCGGCCCAATCTCCCTTGGGCTGGCTTTTTCTTTTGTGCCCGCCGCGACGTTTTAATATCACGCTTTCTTTTATTCACTTTTTATATTTATTACTAAAACCATCGGCAGTAAAAATATATATACAGGCATGATTAAGTAATATATCGCCCACGCTTTTATAACGCATCAAAAACAATATCCCAGCAACGCACAATAAAACCGGAAAATGCGTTTTACTATGCGATATCCTTAACTGAATATTCTTATGGCTTCCGTATTGCCGGTAGTCTATCGTTGATAACCAACGGATTTCAGCAAGGCAGGACAACAGAGATGAGTCAACACGCGCCAACATTACTAATCATTAACGGTAAAGGCGCCGGCGATGAGCTGGTGCGCGCCGCGGTGCAAAAACTACGGGCCGCAGGCGATATTCTGCACGTACGCGTCACCTGGGAAGGCGGCGACGCCGCCCGCTACGTGAAAGAGGCGCTGCAGCTGGGCGTCGGCACGCTGATCGCCGGCGGCGGCGACGGCACCATCAACGAAGTGGCCGCGGCGCTGGCGCAGGTGCCGGCCGGACAGCGTCCGGTTCTCGGCATTCTGCCGCTCGGCACCGCCAACGACTTCGCCACCGCCTGTAATATCCCGCTGGTGCCGGAACAGGCGCTGAATCTGGCGATTAAAGGACGCGCGGTGCCGATCGACCTGGCCTGCGTCAACGGCGAACGTTATTTTATCAATATGGCCACCGGCGGCTTCGGCACGCGCATCACCACCGAAACGCCGGAAAAGCTCAAGGCGGCGCTGGGCGGCGTCTCCTACTTTATCCACGGCCTGCTGCGCATGGAGAGCCTGAAGGCCGACCGCTGTGAAATCCGCGGGCCGGACTTCACCTGGCGCGGCGAGGCGCTGGTGATCGGCATCGGCAACGGCAAACAGGCCGGCGGCGGCCAGCAGCTGTGCCCGGATGCGCTGATCAACGACGGCCTGCTGCAGCTGCGCCTGCTGATCGCCGGCGAACTGCTGCCGGCGCTGGTCGCCAGCCTGTTCAACGAGGACGACAACAAGAACATCATCAGCGCCGCGCTGCCCTGGCTGGAGATCGACGCGCCGCATGAGATGACCTTTAACCTCGACGGCGAGCGCTGAAAGGTAAACATTTCCGCATTGAGGTGCTGCCGGACGCCATCCTGTGCCGCCTGCCGCCTAACTGCCAGCTGCTCGGCTAACCCTCCTCTGAAGGGCGATCTGCTTCGCCCTTCCCCCTTTTTACACTGTATCCGCACCGCGATGAAATGTGATCGCCGCCCGCAAAATGCGCAATTCATACTTGTATGGTAGTTAGTTCATGGCATATGTTCGCCCATCATACAGCCTGAATAACGGAAAGCGCACGCGATGAAAATTATCAATGCCGAAGTGTTTGTCACCTGCCCGGCAGGAATTTCGTCACCCTGAAAATCACTACCGACGCGGGGATTACCGGGCTGGGAGACGCCACGCTCAACGGCCGCGAATTGTCGGTCGCCTCCTATCTGCGCGACCACCTGTGCCCGCAGCTGATCGGCCGCGATGCGCAGCGGATCGAAGATATCTGGCAGTTCTTCTACAAGGGCGCCTACTGGCGCCGCGGCCCGGTGACCATGTCGGCCATTTCCGCCATCGATATGGCGCTGTGGGACATCAAGGCCAAGGCGGCCGGGATGCCGCTGTACCAGCTGCTCGGCGGCGCGTCGCGCAGCGGCGTGATGGTCTATTGCCACACCACCGGCCACAGCATCGACGAAGTGCTGGACGACTACGCCCGTCACCAGGAAATGGGCTTTAAGGCGATCCGCGTACAGTGCGGCGTGCCGGGCATGAAAACCACCTACGGCATGGCGAAAGGCAAAGGCCAGGCCTATGAGCCGGCCACTAAGGGCCACTGGCCGGAAGAGCAGCTGTGGTCGACGGAGAAATACCTCGACTTCACCCGAAGCTGTTCGAGGCGGTGCGCGACAGATTTGGCTTCGACCAACACCTGCTGCACGACATGCACCACCGCCTGACGCCGATCGAGGCCGCCCGCTTCGGCAAAAGCGTCGAGCCTTACCGCCTGTTCTGGATGGAAGATCCGACGCCGGCGGAAAATCAGGCCTGTTTCCGGCTGATCCGTCAGCACACCGTAACGCCGATCGCCGTCGGCGAAGTGTTTAACAGCATCTGGGACTGCAAGCAGCTGATTGAAGAGCAGCTGATCGACTATATCCGCACCACGCTCACCCACGCCGGCGGCATCACCGGCATGCGGCGCATCGCCGATTTCGCCTCGCTGTATCAGGTGCGCACCGGTTCGCACGGCCCTTCCGACCTGTCGCCGGTCTGCATGGCGGCGGCGCTGCACTTTGACCTGTGGGTGCCGAACTTCGGCGTGCAGGAGTATATGGGCTATTCGGCGCAGATGCTGGAGGTGTTCCCCCACAGCTGGCGCTTCGACAACGGCTATATGCACCCGGGCGACCAGCCGGGCATCGGCATTGAATTCGACGAAAAGCTGGCGGCCAAATACCCCTACGATCCGGCCTATCTGCCGGTCGCACGGCTGGAAGACGGCACCCTGTGGAACTGGTAACGGAGAGCATCAGCATGAAAAGCGTAGTGATTGAACAGCCGGGCCGCCTGACGCTGGCCCAGCGCCCGCTGCCGCAGCCCGCCGACGACGAAGTGCGGGTCAGGGTCAGGCTCGCCGGCATCTGCGGTTCCGACGTACATATCTATCACGGCCATAACCCGTTCGCCCCGCTATCCGCGGGTCATCGGCCACGAGTTCTGCGGCGTGATTGACGCCGTCGGCGCAAACGTCGATGCCGCCCGCATCGGCGAGCGCGTGACGGTTGATCCGGTGGTCAGCTGCGGCCACTGCTACCCCTGCTCGGTCGGCCGGCCGAACGTCTGCCATCAGCTGCAGGTGATCGGCGTCCACCGCGACGGCGGCTTCAGCGATTTCAGCTGCGTGCCGGCCGCCAACGCCTACCGCATCCCCGACGCGCTCAGCGATCGGCAGGCGGCAATGGTGGAACCGTTCACCATCGCCGCCAATATCACCGCCCACCTGCAGCCGACCGCACGCGACGTGGCGCTGATCTACGGCGCGGGGCCGATGGGGCTGACGGCTATTCAGGTGCTGAAAGGCGTGTACGGCGTCCGTCAGGTGATTGTCGCCGACCGCATCGCCGCGCGGCTGGAAATGGCGTTCGCCAACGGCGCCGACGAGGTGGTCGATAACCAGCAGACACCGCTGGCGGAGGTGCTGGCGCAGCGCGGTATCCGCCCGACGCTGATTATCGACGCCGCCTGCCACCCCGATATTCTGCCGCAGGCCATCGAGCTGGCGTCGCCGGCGGCGCGCATCGGCATTATGGGGTTTTCCGCCGAGCCGTGCGTAATCAACCAGCAGAGCATCACCGCTAAAGAGCTGTCGATCTTCTCCTCGCGCCTCAACAGCGCCCGCTTCCCGCAGGTGATTGACTGGATGGCCGAGGGGCGTATCGCGCCGGAGCGGCTGATCACCCACAGCGTGGCGGCAGACGACGTAGAAGCGGCGCTGCACCTGTTTGAACACGGTCGCCAAACCTGCTGCAAGGTACTGCTGCAGTTCGGCTGATAATGCCCGACATACCGAAATGGACCACAACGCACACGATTAAAACGACACCAAGTGGAGTGTTTGCCATGGTTAAGAACTTACGCTGGACCCTCGTACTCCTGCTGTTTCTGGTCTACATGATCAACTATCTCGATCGGGTGGCGCTGTCGATCACCGTGCCGATGATCGAGCAGGATCTGCTGCTCAACGCCGAACAGTTCGGCATCATCTTCGGCAGCTTTTTCTTCGGCTACGCGATCTTCAACTTCGTCGGCGGCCTGGCGGTGGACAGGTTCGGCCCGACGCTGGTGATGGGGCTGGCGGTCGGGCTGTGTCCATCTTCTGCGGCATGACGGCGTTCGCCAACGGCTTTTACTCAATGCTGATCCTGCGCGTGCTGTTCGGCATGGCGGAAGGCCCGATCTGCGCCTCCGCCAACAAGATGATCAACGGCTGGTTCCCGAAGAAGCAGGCGGCGACCGCCATGGGACTGCTCAGCGCCGGCTCGCCGCTGGGCGGCGCGGTAGCGGGGCCGATCGTCGGCTATCTGGCGCTGGCGTTCGGCTGGCGGCCGGCGTTTCTGATTATCTGTTCGGTCGGCATCGTCTGGATGCTGGTCTGGTTCTTTATCGCGGCGGACAGCCCGGAGAAAAGCAAACGCGTCAGTGAGGAAGAGCGGGCGCTGGTCAACGCGCAGAAAGCCGCAGCCCACCACCCGGAAGAGGCGCTCAGCGCCGACGCGCATGGTCTGGGCTACTACCTGAAACAGCCGATCATTCTGGCGACCGCCTTCGCCTTCTTCTGCTACAACTACATCCTGTTTTTCTTCCTCAGCTGGTTCCCCGCCTATCTGGTGCAGGCGCATGGCCTGAATATCAAAGAGATGAGCCTGACCACGGTGATCCCGTGGATCGTCGGCTTTGTCGGCCTGGCGCTCGGCGGCTACATTTCCGACAAGATCTTCAACATCACCGGCAAGCTGCTGCTGTCGCGCAAGATTGTGCTGGTGGTCAGCCTGCTGGCCGCCGCCGCGTGCGTAGCGCTGGCGGCACCGTCAGCAGCGTGATGCCGGCGGTGCTGCTGATGTCGGTGTCGATCTTCTTCCTGTATATCACCCGGCGCCATCTACTGGGCGATCATCCAGGACGTGGTGCATGCCTCCCGCGTCGGCGGCGCCAGCGGCTTTATTCATCTGGTCGGCAGCGTCTCCGGCATCGTCGCCCGATCGTCACCGGCTACATCGTGCAGCACACCGGCAAGTTCGACAGCGCCTTTGTTCTGGCCGGCGGCATCGCCGCGCTCGGCGCGCTGCTGGTGCTGCTGGTGGTGCGCGCGCCGCGCCCGCTGGCGCAGCCGCACACCTTAAAACCTTAAAAAAGAGAACGGCGCCCCGCAGCGCCGTCCGCCCACTGACCCTGGAGCACCTGATGACCACCACCACGCACGACGTCGACGCCGGCGACCCGCAACCGCTGTTAAAACGCGTCGCCAGCGCCTCCGCCATCGGCACGGCGGCGGAATACTATGACTTTTTCGCCTACGGCACCGCCGCGGTGCTGTTTTTCGGCCAGCTGTTCTTCCCCAGCGCCGATCGCTGGTCGGCACGCTGGCGGCCTTCGCCACCTACGCGGTCGGCTTTCTGGCGCGTCCGCTGGGCGGCATTGTCTTCGGCCATATCGGCGATAAGGTCGGCCGTAAAAAGGCGCTGGTGATCACCATTCTGATCGTCGGCCTCGGCACCTTCTGCATCGGCCTGCTGCCCACCTACGACAAGATCGGCATCTGGGCGCCGATCGCCCTGATCCTGATCCGCGTGCTGCAGGGCTTCGGCGTCGGCGGTGAACAGGCCGGCGCGGTGCTGATGACCGCCGAATACGCCCCGCCCCGGCGGCGCGGCTTCTACGCCAGCTGGGTGCAGATCGGCGCGCCGGCCGGCTTTTTGCTGCCCTCCGCCTGTTCGCCCTGCTGACCGCCCTGCTGTCGCCGGCGCAGATGCTGGCGTGGGGCTGGCGCGTCCCGTTTCTGCTCAGCCTGCTGCTGGTGATCGTCGGGCTGTTTATCCGCCTGAAGATCGACGAATCACCGGTGTTCGCCCAGATCCGCGCCACCAAGGCGGTGGAGAGCCGGCCGGTGGTGGAAGTGGCGCGCGCCTATCCGGGCCTGATCGGCAAGGGCGTATGCGCCAAACTGATCGAAGCCTGCGCGTTCGCCATGTTCACGGTGATCGTGCTGGCCTACGGCAAGGCCAACCAGCTGAGCGAAAGCATTCTGCTGGAGACGATGATCGTCGCGGTGGTGCTGGAGATTTTCGCCATCCCGCTGATGGGGCACCTGTCCGACCGGCTGGGGCGCAAACCGGTCTACATCGCTGGCGCGCTGCTGCAGGTGGTGTGCATCGTGCCGTTCTTTATGCTGCTTAACGTCGATAACTTCTGGCTGACCCAGTTGGCGATGATCGTGGTGCTGACCCTCGGCCACAGCATGTGCTATGCCCCGCAGGCGTCGTACTTCCCGGAGCTGTTTCCGACCCGGCGTGCGCTGCAGCGGCATCGCGCTGATCTGGCAGATTGGCTCGCTGATCGGCAGCGGCATTCTCGGCTGCTGGCGGTAAAATCCTGCAGATGACCGGCGGCCACTATTACGGCCTGGCGGGCTATATGATGGTGCTGGGCGTGATCTCCGCCGTCGGCCTGTGGCTGATGCCGGAAACCGCCCCGCGGCGCGACAGCAGGAGTATCAGGACTGGCACCACTGATCGCCCCTCCGGCGGGCGGATTTATCCCCCCGCCGTTGCACAATAATCTGCTAGTATGGTGGCATGTGAATCATTGCAGATAACCGATCGCACCATGTCTGAAAACTACAGCCTTACCAACACCTTGCCGGTGAATCAGCAAATCTACCGCTTCCTGCGGCAAGGATATCGTCGACTGCACCATTGCGCCGGGCACGCTGCTGTCGGAAAAGGAGATTTTCAGCCGTTTCAGCGTGTCGCGCCAGCCGGTGCGCGAGGCCTTTATCAAAACTGGCCGAGGCGGGACTGGTGCAGATACTGCCGCAGCGCGGCACCTTTGTGATGAAAATTTCCCGCCAAACGCGTCGCGGACGGGCGCTTTATCCGTCAGGCGGTGGAGTGCGCCATCGTGCGCCGCGCCGCGCCGGCATTACGCCGCCGCAGCTGGCGCTGCTGGAGCATAATCTGCAGCGTCAGGCGCTGGCGGCCAACGGCGGACAGACGCGGGAGTTCCTGCTGCTGGACGATGAGTTCCACCGCCTGCTGACGCAGATCGCCAACTGTCCGCTGGCCTGGGAAACCATTGAAACATCAAGGCCACCATGGATCGGGTGCGTTTTCTCAGCCTGAGCGAAGTGTCGCCGCCGGAAACGCTGATCCAGCAGCACTACCGCATTTTCGACGCGCTGAAGGCGCACGATCCGGACGCCGCCGAACGCGCCGTCCCATGACCATCTGCAGGAGATGATTTACTCCATCCACGCCGATCGCCCTGCAAAACAGCAGCTGGTTCGAGGTCGAATAATTCCGGGGGCGCACGCCCCCCGCCGCGTGAGCCGCGTAAATGGCATTTCCTCTCAATCGCATCTATTGTTTCTCCCTGACGATACAAGTTCAGTAGTATCGTTCTTACAGTTTCAATCACCGCTTTTCGCGACGCCGGTGACCCATCAGCACGACTTTCCGGCCCAGGGATTAGCTTTAACGGGAGTTCACCATGACTGATATTGCGCAGTTGTTAGGTAAGGAAGCGGAAGACCTGTTGCAACACGCTGTACCACCATCCCCGCAGAGAATCTGTACCTGCCCGGCGGCGACTTCGTCGACCGGGTGATGATCGATAATAACCGCCCCAACAGCGTGCTGCGTTCGATGCAGACCCTGTTCAACCACGGCCGGCTGGCCGGTACCGGCTATCTGTCCATTCTGCCAGTGGACCAGGGCATTGAGCACTCGGCCGGCGCCTCGTTCGCCGCCAACCCGCTCTATTTCGACCCGAAAAACATCGTCGAATTGGCGATCGAAGCCGGCTGCAACTGCGTCGCCTCCACCTACGGCGTGCTGGCGGCGGTATCGCGCCGCTATGCGCACAAGATTCCGTTCCTGGTCAAACTGAACCACAACGAAACCCTCAGCTACCCGACCCAGTACGACCAGACGCTGTACGCCAGCGTTGAACAGGCGTTCGAGATGGGCGCGGTGGCGGTCGGCGCCACCATCTATTTCGGCTCCGAGCAGTCGCGCCGCCAGATTGAGGAGATCTCCGCCGCCTTTGAGCGCGCGCACGAACTGGGCATGGTCACCGTACTGTGGGCCTATCTGCGCAATCCGGCGTTCAAGAAAGACGGCGTCGACTACCACTCCAGCGCCGATCTGACCGGCCAGGCCAACCATATCGCCGCCACCATCGGCGCCGATATCGTCAAACAGAAGATGGCGGAAAATAACGGCGGCTACCGCGCCGTCAACTTCGGCTATACCGACGACCGGGTATACGACCAGCTGACCAGCGACCACCCGATCGATCTGGTGCGCTATCAGCTGGCCAACTGCTATATGGGCCGCGCCGGTCTGATTAACTCCGGCGGCGCCGCCGGAGAAAATGACCTGCAGGAATCGGTGCGCACCGCGGTGATCAACAAACGCGCCGGCGGCATGGGGCTGATTCTGGGACGTAAGGCCTTTAAGAAATCGATGAAAGACGGCGTGGCGCTGATTAACGCCGTGCAGGATACCTATCTCGACGACAGCGTCACCATCGCCTGACGCCGCCGCACAAGCCGGGCAGCACCGCCCGGCTTCATTCTCTCCGCCTCCCGCCGCCATGCGGCAAACTGTGATCCGTTTAAAAAAAATCGCGTATCGCGTGTTTCCTCCGGCAAACCCACACTATATTTCCGCCTTGATTCATTCAGCAGGAGAAACTGATGGATAACGCGAGCACCCTGCTCACCTTCGCCCGTGAAACGCTGGAGATTGAACTGGCCGAAGCGAAGCGCCTGCTGGCCCGGCTGGACGACAACTTTGTCCGCGCCTGCGAACTGCTGCTGAACTGCCGCGGCAAGGCGGTGATTTCCGGCATCGGCAAATCCGGCCATATCGGCAAGAAAATCGCCGCCTCGCTGGCCAGCACCGGGACGCCCGCCTTCTTTCTGCATCCGGCGGAAGCGCTGCACGGCGATCTCGGCATGATCGGCCGAACGACGTGATGATCTTTATTTCCTACTCCGGCCGCGCCAAAGAGCTGGATCTGATCCTGCCGCTGCTGGCCGAAAGCCGGATCCCGGTGATCGCCATTACCGGCGGCAAGGCCTCGCCGCTGGCGCAGGCCGCCGCCTGCGTGCTGGATATCAGCGTCGAACGTGAAGCCTGCCCGATGGGGCTGGCGCCGACCTCCAGCGCGGTCAACACCCTGATGATCGGCGACGCATTGGCGATGGCGCTGATGCGCCAGCGCGGCTTCAACGCCGAAGACTTCGCCCGCTCACACCCGGGCGGCAGCCTCGGCGCGCGCCTGCTCAACCGCGTACACCATCTGATGCGCACCGGCGACCGGCTGCCGAAGGTACGGGAAAGCGCCGACGTGATGGCGGCAATGCTGGAACTGAGCCGCACCGGGCTGGGACTGGTGGCGGTGTGCGACGAACAGCAGAAGGTGGTGGGCGTCTTCACCGACGGCGATCTGCGCCGCTGGCTGGTACAGGGGAACAAGCTGGAGGATCCGCTAAGCCCGGCGATTACCCGTCCCGGCTATCGCCTGCCGGAACAGTGGCGCGCGGGAGAAGCGCTGGAAGCGCTGCACGAACAGCATATCAGCGCCGCGCCGGTGGTGAATGTCGAGGGGGAGCTGGTCGGCGCGCTGAACCTGCACGACCTGCATCAGGCCGGCATCGGCTGACCATCAGGGGACGGGCGCGCCCGTCCCTGCAAATTACGCTTACTGCCAGTCCGGGCTGTTTTCAAACTGCTGGCGCAGCAGCGCCTGCATATTGC
Organism: Serratia rubidaea; assembly: GCA_901472405.1. Classification (GTDB taxonomy): domain Bacteria; phylum Pseudomonadota; class Gammaproteobacteria; order Enterobacterales; family Enterobacteriaceae; genus Serratia_B; species Serratia_B rubidaea. Next base: position 3,648,955 of record LR590463.1, read on the forward strand.
TGTCCGGCTTGCCGAGCCACTGGTATTTGGCGTACTTTTTCGGGTGCGCCACCGCTTCCGGCCGATCTTCCACTTCAAACCCGCACGCCCCAGGCCTGCGACTTGTCCGCCTTGAAGGCGACGATCAAAAAGTTATTGCCGCAGTCATGAGGCTTGCAGATATTGCCCACCTGATACTGCTGCCCCTGCCAGCTGACCGTTTCCGCCGGCGTCGAAGTGCCGCTGCCTTTACGCGCCCAGCCCGGCAGCCGCGCCTGCCCTTTTACCATTTGCTGCCAGCTGCTCTGGTAACCCGGCTGCTGAACCAGATCCGCCGTGGTCACCACCTGCTGGGCAAAGCTGCCGGCGCTGACGGCCAGCAGTGCGCCCAACAGCGTATAACGAAGTTTATGCATTCCTGTCATGGTCATTCTCCCTTCGAGAATCAATAAAGGCGTGGATCTCTTCAGACCACAGCAACGCGAAAAAGTTGGCTCACCACCAGGCATGAAAATGGTGCACCGGGCCGATGCCCTGGCCGACCTCCAGGCTGTCCGCCTGCTGCAGCGCGCGCTGCAGATAATCCTTCGCCGCCGCCACCGTCTGCGGCCAGTCGTCATAACGTGGACGCAGGGCGGCCAGCGCCGCAGACAGGGTGCAGCCGGTGCCGTGCGTATGGCGCGTGGCAATGCGCGGCGCGCTGAAACGCTGCTCCGCACCGCGGCTGAACAGCCAGTCCGGGCTTTCGTCTTCACTGAGATGGCCGCCCTTCATCAGCACCGCCTGGCAGCCCATCGCCAGCAGCGCCCTTCCCTGTTCGCGCATCTGCTGCTCATTGTCCGCCGGCGGGCAATCCAGCAGCGCCGCCGCCTCCGGCAGGTTGGGCGTGATCAGCGACACCTGCGGCAGCAGCTCACGCCGGATCGACGCCACCGCCTCCGGCGCCAGCAGCGGATCGCCGCTTTTCGCCAGCATCACCGTATCCAGCACCACAAACGGCGGCTGATAATGCCGCAAGCGCTCGGCGACCGCCTGTACAATGTCAGCATTGGCCAGCATGCCGATTTTCACGCTGTCGATGCGCACGTCGCTCAACACGGAATCCAGCTGCGCGGCAACAAACGCCGGCTCAATCTGATACACCGACTGCACGCCGCGCGTGTTCTGCGCCACCAGCGCGGTGATCACGCTGGTGCCGTAGGCGCCGAGCGCCGAGAACGCTTTCAGATCCGCCTGAATGCCGGCGCCGCCGCTCGGGTCGGTGCCGGCAATGGTCAATGCGTTAATACGCTTCATCATCACGCTTCCCCCTGCCAGTGGTACAGCGCGTCGAGAAACGCAGGAGTAAAACTGCCCGGTCCGCCGGCCTGCCTGCTGGCCACCGCGCCGCAGTGCGCCATTACCCGGCAGGCGGCGGCGACGTGATCCAGCCGCTCGCCCGGCAGGCTGCAAAATGCCGTCACCACTGCCGATAATGCGCAGCCGGTGCCCACCACCCGCGTCATCAGCGGATCGCCGCCGCTGACCGCCCAACTGCGCCGGCCGTCGGTGATATAGTCGGTCGCGCCGGTAACCGCCACAACCGCGCCGCTGCGCTGCGCCAGCTGCTGCGCCGCCGGCAGCGCGACCAGGGAGTCCGCCGTGCTGTCGACGCCGCGCCCCGAAGCCTGCAGCCCGCTCAGCGCCATGATTTCCGACGCGTTGCCGCGGATCGCCGCCGCCGCAGCGCCAGCAGCCGGTGGGCAAACTCGGTGCGAAAGGTCAGCCCGCCGACCGCCACCGGGTCCAGTACCCAGGCGTCGCGGCCTGATTAGCGGCTTCCACCGCCGCCAGCATTGACTCCGCGCGGGCGGCGGTCAGGGTGCCGATATTGATCAACACGCCATCGGCCAGACGGCTGAACTGCGCCGCTTCGGACGGTTCAACCACCATCGCCGGCGACGCGCCCAGCGCCAGCAAGACGTTGGCCGTCAGCGTTTGCACCACGTCGTTGGTCAGGCAGTGAATCAGCGGGGAATGTTGTTTGAGCAGCTGTAAGCTGGCCGCGGCCGTTGCGCCGGGCAATTCATCAGGTCGAGCGATCATAGTTCTCCCAACCGGCGTTAAGAAGGCGGGCGCCGGTCAGGACGCCAAGACTTCCCTACGCTGGTATTATCCAGATCAGGTAATACGGGTATTTCTCAGCCTTCACGCGTCGTGAAGGGCACCCGAGTCTCCGCAGCACATCCCACAGGGATAGCGACTGCGCCCACATCATACTCCGCCCCACTCGGGATTCAAATCTTTCAACGGCATGTCGATGACGCTGGCAGAACGCTCTGCGCCGGGTAATCTTGCAATAATCTCGATAATAATATTTTTAACATCACTTAAATAAATATAATTGTGATGAATTTAGGATAAAGTCGGAGGGCTTATTTTCAGCTGACAAGAATTTTCCTTAAAACCAACAAAACGCTGTAAACAGTATTTATAAGATTAAAAAAGAGGGTAATATTAAATAACACCTTGGCTGTTCTCGCCAAGGTGTCACCGTTGTATTTATACACACAATCTTTTATTTTCAATAAAAAAGGAATTTATCATGAGAGAATTATCTAACGTTGAAGTTGAAGCGGTTTCCGGCGGCATTTTCGGTGGTATTATCGGCAATATCATCAACGCCGGCGTTGATACCCTGACCGGTATCGCAGGCAACATCGTCGGCAATATCGCCAACTCTATCGGCACCACCATTGGCCTGGGCATGGGCTTCCTGGACAAACTCGTCAACGCTTTCCGTCCGAACCGTCCTACTCAGCCTGCGCCGGACGCGCCAAGCGCAGCCGCTCGCCGCTAATTACTCACAGCCTGACGCGGATGGCGCTCAGTCGCCGTAATAACCAACAAGGATAACTAAGAGTTATGCAAAAATTAGCGCAAGGCAAAGCAATGAGCGTTATTGGCGGCGCTTGGGGATGTAAAGTCAGCCATAACGTATCGCCATCATCCTCAGGGTTGGTTTGCTACCGGACCGTAGGTTGCGTTGACAAATTCGGCAACGTCACCTCCTCCAGCAAGCCCGTAGAGCTGAATGAATGTGCGTCTGCCATTACCAAGCCGTAATTATCCCAGCCCTTTTTATCTACCTCATTTAATGTTTAAGGACAAACCATGAGAGAATTATCTAACGTTGAAGTCAATGAAGTATCAGGTGGTATCGCCGGTCTCGACGGTATCTTCGGCGGTCTCCTGGGTGGTGTTGTTGGTTCTCTCACCCAGGGCGCCGAATCCATCCTCGGCAGCATCACCAATGCGGCCAGAGGCGTAGGCAAGATCTTCACCGACGGCGTATTTAACCTTGTCCGTGGTTTCTGGGAAGGTCGTTACACCAAGTAACGTCGCCAATATCAACCGGGCCGGCAGCACCATGCTCACCGCCCGGTAACGCGTCTTATTTTAAGAGCAAATAGTTATATTTGCTCTTTTTTCTATCTCTCGCCAACGGCATGATATTCCGACATACTCAGGTGTCGACGCTGCTCGATTTCCGCGCGTCCGCCACCGAGGGAGCATGATGCAAATACGGCCATACCAACAATCCGATCGTCCCTTTCTGCGCCGCATATATTTGGCAGCACGTAAAACCGCCTTTCACTGGCGGGATACCCGCCATTACCAACCGAAAGATTTTTGATCGCGCCACGCTGGGGGAAGAGATTTGGGTGGCTGAAGAGCACGGTATACCGCTGGGCTTTGTTTCCATTCACCGGGCGGGAGGATTTCATCCACAACCTGTTTGTGGATCCGACCCAGCAAACGCGCGGCGTCGGCAGCGCCCTGCTCAAACAGGCGGAATCCACCTTCCGCGGCATCGGCGCGTTAAAATGCCTGATCCGTAACGAACCTGCCCTGCTGTTTTACCGGCGGCACGGCTGGCATATTGTCAGCCAGGGAGGAGAAGGCGACGACGCCTATTATCTGCTGCACAGCGCCGCCAGCTAGTCGGCCCGGCCCGCAAAATCTTCGCCATGAGGGAACCCTCTCCGCGCAGTGGTTACTCACTATGATAGCAATGATGAAACGTTGGCGGAGCGAACGGAGGGCAATTTATGGTCGGGTTAAATCCTGCGCTGCTTGGCGCGGCGGTAAAAGGCATCAGTCAAAGTTTGCACCACCAGCGCCATGGCTTCGCCGGCCTGTCCCAAATGGCGGGACGCGCGCACGACCAGCTGCTAAGCGCGCACTCTCAGGCAATGATGCGACAATTTACTCAGCCAAGCCCGCTGCGCCATGCATTCTCAGCCAAACTCGGCGACGCAACGCATAAGTTCCGCCCCGGTGAACTGCCGGACATGTTTTCTCTCCGCCGTCAAACAGGGCAATAACGCGCTGCGCGCATTGCACCATACGGTAACCCACGGCCTGCAGGAGGCCTACGCCCACAGCGCCACCTTCCGCGCGGCGTTTAACCACGCCTATCGCGACGAGGTCAGATTCGGCGGCCATGCCCCTCACTGGGCAGATCAATCCACAGGCTGCCACCACCACGCCGGCGCATCAGCCCTCCGCCAAGACGCTGGGACTGAAGCTGCTGCTTGAGGTGCTCAACGGCAACCCGCCCGGCTACGCAGCGAACAGGGGCAACAGCGTTGAGCAAGCGACGCGCCCTGCTCCACGCGCTGCTAGAAGGGCTGACCGGACTGCCGCAGCATGAAAGCCTGCATGGCAAACCCCATCCGCGCGGGCCGCTGATCGAACTGCTGAATATTGTGGTGGATGAGATAGTGCGTCAGCTCGGCACGCAGGACCCCGCCTGCGTCAGCCACCCGGCGCCTGCTGGCGACGCTGAGCCGCAACGGCCGACGGACGCCAAAACAACGCCGCCGTCTGCCGATACAACGACGGCCGCTGCGCAGGAGGACGCTTCCCGACGGCGTCCCCGGCCAAAACAGCGCCAGCGTCTCTAAGCCGCCCGACGGCAGATGCGCCGTCAGCACAGCGTCTGCAATCCTTTTCCCCCCAACCAGCCGCTGCCGCAGCAAACAGCGCCGCGTCCCACGCCTCACGGGCCGGCAATCACCGAAGATAACGAGCCGGTAGAAGAACTGACGCGGCCGGACCCGGCGGCTGGCGCCGCACGGGAAGCGTTTGGCCGCAAGGTGTTCGACGGGCTGATGCGGGAAGGCGGGGTCGCCTACCCGCACGACGCGCCAGCGCTACCAGAATGGGCCAGACCTTCCAGCGCAATATGGCGCCGCTGTTCAAACACGTAACGGGGCAGGAAAAAAGCGCCGCGGAGCTGCTGCATAAACTCCATGCGGAAGACAAAAAAACCGCAACCTTCCGCTTCGACCCGGCATTTCCGGGCGGCCTGCTGGCCGCCATGCAGGAAAAACGCGGCGATGCCAAAAGCGGCCTGCCGCTTCTACCTGGTCATGGCGCAGGCGGCAGGCTTTAAGGCGCAGACCCACGCCTTCCCCGTCGCCGGCAATCTCAGCGTGCCCTCGGCCGGCCAGCCTGGCGAACATCATCGTCTGACCGAACACGCGGTGTTAAAAATCAAGCGATGAGCACGGCAACAGCAGCTATTTCGATCCGTTGCTGGGCCGCGCGGTTAACCCGTTTCGCAGCGACAGCATGGAAAACTACCTGAACACCGCCACCCTCACCAACGACGAAACCGCCCATATTCGCGCGCGCCATCCGCAGGAAACCGCCGTGTATGGCCGCGGCATTATGGATGCGCTGATGAGAGCGGGCATCAGCACCTTCCCTGAACCGGGGCTGGAGGCCAAACAGCAGGAGGCGGGCCAGCACATCCAGCGGGCATTCGCCCCGTTGTTCAAACATACCCACGGCAAAGAGAGCACCCTGAGCCTGCTGCAAAAAATTAGCGGACGAAAATAAACGCAGCCAGGCCGTCCGCTTCAACCCGGCTGAAAGCCAGCGCGATATTTATGATATTGCTCTCGAACAGCAGGCCGACGCGGCCTCCATCAGCAAACTGTTTCAGACGCTGGCAAACAGCGCCGGCCACCATCAGGTTGAGCTGCATACCATTGATACGCCGCTGTCCATCGCCATGGGCGACAGCCCGGACATTCCCGGCGTGAAGCCAAATGCCAGATTCGAACTGCAAAACCATACCGTGTTAAAACTCAGCGATCCGCAGGGTAATACGCTGTTTTTTCGACCCGGTTCTGGCGCGCCGGGTCAACCCCGACGATACCCGCAGCCTGGCGGACTATCTGCGGGTATAAACGCGACCGAGCAGCCGCCTTCAGAGCGCCCGCAGCGTCATCTCTACGCCCAGCACGATCAGGCAGAGCAGAAAACAGCGGCGGAACAGCAGCGGTGAGATCACCCGGCGCAGCTTCTGCCCGGCAAACAGCCCCACCAGCGCCGGCAGCACCGCCAGCGTTGACGCCCCAGCGAACCGGCCTGGAAGGCGCCGTGCCACCATAGCCCCGCCGCCAGCGCCAGCGTCGAGCAGGTAAAAGAGATGCCCAGCGCCTGCACCAGTTCATCTTTTTCCAGCCCCAACGCCTGCAGCCAGGGGCACCGCCGGCATAACAAAAACTCCGGTGCCGCCGGTCAGCATGCCGGTGGCCAGCCCGACAACCGGCGAAAAGTATTTCTCCCGCGGGCGGAGACGGCGTAAATGCGTCCTGACAGGGTCCATAAGCCGTAAATAATCAGAGCCACGCCTAACGCCAGCTGCGTGCGGCTGCTGTTGCCTGCTGCGATCCAGCCACTGGTACAGAGCGTGGCCAGCGTCACCATCAACAGCATCGGCCACAGCCGGCGCAGCAGCGCCGCCGTATTGCCGCCGCCTGCCAGCTGAAAGATATTCGTCACCAATGAGGGCAGCAGCAGCATGCCGCTGCGGCGACCGGCGAGATCAGCGCGCCCAGCAGCCCCATCGCCACGGTCGGCAGCCCCATGCCGGTCACGCCTTTCACCAGCCCGGCCAGCAGGAAAACCGCGCCGCTCAGCAGCAGCGTGGCGCTATCAAAGTCAGTCATGATGTCGCTCCCCGGCGATAAGGGGAAATAACGCTGCGGACGCGGTGGTGTTGATGCTAATGGCAAACATAACGGGCTCCTTTTTCCTTGGGATAAACATCCTGGCTCAAAGAACCCGGCCATACTTCGCTGCCAGCCGAAGTATGGCTGATAACGCGTGCGACAAGCCGATTTTAGTGGAAACTGCAAGCAAAGCGCGTGCGCACCGGAGACACGCCGACAATCAACCAGGAAAGGTAACCTTATGCAGACAGCGAGCACATTGCCGCTCAAGGACCAACAGCGCAATATCCTGCGCCTGGCAACGGCTCAGGCGCTGGCCGGCGCGAACTCGGTGGTGTTTTACGCCACCGGCGCGATTGTCGGCAACGCGATTGCGCCGAACGCTTCCCTAGCCACCTTCCCCATCACCATGTTCGTGCTGGGGATGGCGGCCTGTATCCTGCCGTTTGGCGTGCTGGCGCGCAAATATGGCCGCAAGGCGGCCTTTATGGCCGGTACCGGCGCCGGGATGGTCACCGGCCTGGCCGCCGCGCTGGCGGTCGTTATCGGCTCATTCGCCCTGTTCTGCCTCGCCGCCTTTTTAGGGGGTGCCTACGCCGCGGTGGCGCTGTCATTCCGCTTCGCCGCGACGGACGGCGTGGATAAAGCGCGGCGCGCGCGGGCGCTGTCGCTGGTGATGGGCGGCGGCGTCGCGGCCGGCGTTATCGGCCCGATGCTGGTCACCGGCACCATGGATCTCTGGCCGCCCCACACCTTTGCCATCACCTACGTTGCGCAAGCGCTGGTCGCTGCGCTCTCCGCCTGGGTGCTGACGGGCGTCAAAACCACCGAGCCGGTTGCCGCTGCCAAAAGCGGCGGCCGCCCGCTGCGGGAAATTGTGCGCCAGCCCGGCTTTCTGCGCACGGTATTCAGCGGCGCCGTCACCTATATGATCATGAATTTCCTGATGACGGCCGCGCCGCTCTCAATGCATATGCACGGCATCTCTCAGCAGGCGGCTAATCTGGGCATTCAATGGCACGTTATCGCCATGTTCGGCCCCGGTTTTTTTACCGGCCGGCTGATTAACCGCTTCGGGGCGATGCCCGTGGCCGCCGCGGGGCTGCTGATGACCGGGCTGTCCGTGGTCGTCGGGCTGAGCGGCACCGAGATTGCCCATTACTGGCTTTCCCTGATCCTGCTGGGTATCGGCTGGAACTTCGGCTTTACCGGCGCGTCGACAAAGATCATTGATTTCCACCGCCCGGAAGAGAAAACCCAGGTGCAGTCGCTTAATGATTTCGTGGTGTTCGGCGTGATGATCGTCGGCTCCTTCTCCTCCGGCGCGCTGCTGAATCTGTTCGGCTGGAATGCGGTATTGTGGGGATCGCTGTTCCCCGTCGCGCTGGCGCTGCTCACGTTGCTCCCCGGCAGGCAGAAAGCCGTAGCGCGTGAGTAAGAGCTGACAAATCTTCTGAAGCGCAGGCGGCACACGTGTTTCACCACCACAGCAGACCGCCCCAGCAGGCCAGAGCGATCAGGAAAGCATAGCCCGATTTCAGCGGGGTCAGACCCAGCAGCCACGCCAGCGCCACCGGAATGATCCACTGGTAGTGCGCCCCCTGCAACTGCCCCAGTTGCCACAGCGCGGCCACGAGAATATTGACCAGCAGAGCCACGGAAATATATTTCGCCAACCGGGTGATAAACGACTGCAGCGACGCAGGCAGCGTCTCGACGTTGATTAATAACGGTAGTAACCGACATAGCGCAGAGATCAACGCACAGCATAGGATAAAGGTCCAAAAATAGCGGCTATCGGTCATAGAGATAACTCAGCAACAGCGTAATGGTCAGGATCGCCAGCAAATTGATGGCGCCAAACAGCCACACGCTGGCAAAACAGGCCAGCAGCGCCACCGCCTGCGCCAGCAGTTGATGACGATCGCGCGCCAGTTTGCCCAGCGATGAAGCAATGAAAATTGCGATGATCACCGACATATGCTCCACCAGATGGCGATCGGCCAGCGAAGCAAACAGATAGCCCAGCAGGGTGCCGCACAAGGCGGCGGCATAGAGCGTAAAGCTGACGGTGTTGCAGTAGGCCCGCGTCAGCGGCGCGCTCTCGCGCCGTAGCGACATCAGCGTAAAGGCGGCGTTAGCCATCACCAATAACGCGGGAATATAGCCGCGCAGCGGGCCGTCGCGCATGCTGCTGCGCAGGCTGAGTGTAAACACCAAAAAACGCAGGTTGATACTCAGTGCGGACAGCAGCACGGTGAGCAGCGAAAGCGACTGTTGCGGCGCTTCCAGCAGGGTCATTTGCAGCGGCGCCGACATCAGCGCACCGCTAAAAATCACCGAATGCACGCCGCTCAACCCCTGCTGGTAAGCCAGCAGGCCGATGACGGTAAACGATAGCAGCAACGAGAACACAAAGGGCGACGCGTCGGCCAGCCCGCGTAAAACATCATGCTTGCCGCCGCTGCGCGTCAGTTGCTGTTCATGCAGGGACATGCCGCATGGACTCCAGCCGTCGTTGATACTCGCGCGCCTTCTCAAGATAAAAGGCCGTGCTGTACTTGGGGATAAACTCCTCCACCACCGCCACGCCGCGATAGCCGCCGGCCGCAAAACGGTTCAAGACATCGCTCAGCGGCAGATTGCCTTCCCCCAGCGGCAGATGCTGGTGATGCGTGCCTTGTAAATCGGCAATGTGCAGATGACGCGTCACCGGCGCCAGGCGGGCGATGGCGTCGAACAGCGCATCGCCGTATGGATACAGCGAGCACAGGTGCGTCACGTCAATGGTGATATAACACCCGGTTTCACGATGAAAACGCAGATGTTCCTCAACGCTGAACACCGGGTATTTAGGCCGCTCTCCGCCCATATTTTCCAGGCACAGGGCAATACCGCGACAGTCAACCTGCTCCTGCAGCCGATTGATGGCCGTAATCAGGCAGTTCAACAGCGTGGTGTTGTCATACTTATCCTTGTAGCCGGGGTGGAAGGTCACGCTGGTTGCCCCCGCAGCCAAAGAAAAACGCACCGCGGCCCCCAGACACTCAATCGCCTGCGCCTGCTCCTCGGCGTCCGGCGAGCACAGGTTATACTGCCTTCCCCACCAGCCCGCATGGACGGTAAAGGTCACGCCGCGTTGCGTGGTAAATGCCTTAATCTGCGCCGCCAGCGCCAAACGCTGTTCGCAGTCCAGTTGCCAGAATACCTCCTCGGCGGCTTCGCCAATTTCAAACTCTACCGCCTGGAAGTACTGCGCCAGACGTTCGATAGAGTCGAAAATATCTGCCGGATTGTCATATACATTGGTCGAAAAGGAGATAACAGGAAACGCCTCATGCATTTCGCCTTCAATACGGTAGAGAACATCACTCATCGGAATACTCGCTGAATTGAGGGTTAACATTCATATCGGCCAAGGCGGCGAGAAACGCCGTTTCGTCCGATGCCTGACAGCCAAACAGCCAATAGCCATGGCGCTCTGAAGAGCAACGCACCGGCCTGCCGAATTTCTCCGGCTGAAGGCTGGTGCGGATCAACCACCCGGCCGGGAGCGGCGCCTGCGGCGCGGCTCCTTCCGCTGCGTTCAGAAAGCGGATCGACATCCGTTGATAGGCGGCGGGCGTCGCCGGCAGCGCGGTCTTTGCCATCGCCGCAATGGTGGCGGCGGCCTGATGTACACCGGTCACGCCCCAGACCATTTCCCAAATTTGATCGCCGCCAAAACGCGTCTGGGTTTCGATAAATTGCACACGCTGCCCGTCCAATTTCACTTCGGTATGGGCCGGCCCCCAGCGATGTCCCAGCGCCTGCAACAGCCACAGCACCGCCTCAGCGATTAGCCGTTCATCCTCTGGCGCCAACGGCGCCGGAAAATCATGCCCGGTCTCCACATAGTGGGGAGCGCCGGTGGTGTATTTGCGCGTGATTCCCAGTAAGCGGTGCTCGCCATCCAGGCTCAGCGTCTCCACGCTAAACTCTTCACCGCGGGCAAACGCCTCAATCTGCTGATTGCCGTCAAACGGAATATCGCGCAAATCCTGCTCATTATTTACTGCGTATATCCCCTGGCTCCCGGAGCCGGCGATCGGTTTGATAATTGACGCGCCGTGACGCTGCACAAAGGCCAGCGCCTGCGCGCGGTCGTCAACCCGGCTGGCGGGCAGCGCCCAAGGCCCGTCGACCAGCAGCTGTCGAAACAACAGTTTGTCGCGGCTCTGCTCTACGCTGCGGCGGGGGTTATGGCAGATGCCCAACTGCTCGCCGGCCAGCGCGGCGGGCATCAACCCCAGCTCATTGAAAGAAACAATCGCGCTAAAAGGGCGCTGTCGATGCCGCTCCTGCAATATCGGCAGCCAATGCGCCAAATCGTCCAATCGCTCCGTCAGCAACACTTCCGCATGCTGGCGCTGATAAGGGGTCAACTGCGCGGGCGTCTGAATCAGCGTCACGTCAATCTCTGCGCTGCCGGGCCAATTTATTGATGAGTCTCGCCCACCAACCACAATCACCGCCGGCCGCTCCCTCTCACCGTATACGTCGATCTGCGCCACCTGCAGCAGCGACTCTCGTAGCGCCGCGGTATCCGCACCTCGAAACTCGATGTAGACATAATTCTGGAAACCGTTGCCGACCGGGCCGATCGTCGCCCCCGGCTCGACCCACGCATACCACTGCTGAAACCCGGCGATCCGGCGTATCTGCGCTTCATGCCGCAGCCCTTGCCAGACAATATTGTGGCGTGCGAACGGCGTGGCGATGCCAAAAGCGCTCGCCGGCGTCTCCGGTAAGCGTAACGGCTGGCCAGAAAGCGCGCGGTGGTAACAGGCATCCATTGCGATACCCCAGGCCTGGCGTATCACATAGATACGGCTGCCCCCCGGCCTGGCCCCGACCTCAAGAATACGCGGGCCGGCGGCGGTGAGGATAAATTCCACGTGTGCAAAAGTGCCGCGCAGTCCCAGCGCCGCGACGGCATCCCGAGCCAGCCGATGACAACGCGCCACCATCTCCTCATTACTTTGCAGCGTTGAGGGGGAATAGCGGGCAAAATGGTGGAAATCCGGCCGCTGAATATCTACGCCGGCGATCACATCGACAATCGGAAAAGTTGTTATCTCACCGTCCGGCGTAATCGCGCAGTCAATCGAGTGATTGGAACCGCTCAGGTACTCTTCCAGCAGTAATTCACTGGTTTCCCGGCTTTTCCCCGCGACGTACGCCTGCAGCTCTGGCCACTCCTCCAGTGCGTAGCGCGCCAGATCCTGCGCGCTGTGTAAACATTTGACGAACAGGCTGCTGTATAGACTGGCCGGCTTCAGCACGCAGGGCCAGCTCAGCGCGTCAGCCTGCTGCAGTAGCGCTTCCATCGTTGCGCGGCGGGATGTCACATGTAAGTCGCGATTGGCGCTGGCGTTGAAACAGGCGCGCTGCTGCAACTTATCCAGCGTGCGGGAGACATGACGCTGCAAATGCCGCAGCGCCGGATGCCCCTGACAAATTTGCTCGCTGACCGCCACATAGCTTTCCCGAAAATTCAACACGCTGGTAAAGGCATACTCCGTATGCAACGCCGCCACCAGCTGTCGCAGCTCCTCGCCGTACCCCTTAGAAAAATCATAGCGGGCAACCGGCTGCAGATGGCTGGCGTCAGCGATTTTCGCCGTCGGCTTGGTATCCGCCAGCAGTAGCACCTCAACGCCGTCCGCCAACAGGCCTTCATATTCACCCTCGCGCACATTGCCGATAATCAAACACGCATTGCCCTTCATCATCGCCCCTCAGTATCAAAACTGTAATGCACCTGCCGTAACTGCATGCCCAGCGCCTGTACCCGCGGGCGCAACCTGTCGTTCGTCGGATTCAGCAACGCCTGGCGCAAGATGTCCGATAGCGCCCCCAACTGTTCATCGCTTATTCCCAGCCGGGTCACCTCCTGCAGCCCCAACCGCAAACAGGGTTGCCCAAAGCGCATTTTATTATTGACCCGGATGCCCAGTTCATTAAGGGCGGCAGCCGCCGCTGCGCTCTGCTCCCCCTGTAGCAGTAACATATGGGTCTGCGTCGGCAGCACGGTCCATCCCGGCAGATCCGCCAGCCGCTCCCCAATAGCCAGGCATTGCGACACATCTGCCGCGCATAGTCGGCGCCAAAACACGCCATTTCCCGCAGGGTAACGAATAGCTGTAGCAAACAAGGTAAGTTGGGCGAAGACACCAGACCGGCATCCAGCCCCCCCTGAATACGCGCCGCCAGGGAAGCGTTGCGGGTAGCAATAATGGCGCGATGCGGGCCGGGGAATGATTTATGCGTATTGCCCTGTAGGATATCGGCCCCGTCATCCAACGGATTAGCCAGCGCGCCACCGGCGATAAGCCCCAACGGATGCGATGCATCATACAAAATCAGCACCTCTGTCAGGCCGTGGCGGTCCAGCCATTGGCGCAGTGGCGCAACCGCAAAGCCATGGCAGGTCAGACCGTGGTCGAGAACGACAGCCGCCGGCGGCTGACGCAGCATTGACGCCAGTGCCGCCAGATCGATCTCGCCGTCGTCGGTCAGGGTGATAAAACCGCTGCACCGGCCCAACCGCTCCACCAGCGCCGCCGTGGCAAAGTGACCGCCGCATGCCGGCGACAGGGACCACACACCATCCCCTGGTTCGGTCAGGGCGGCGATCATCGCCAGCGTACAATGTACGCCCGACAGCGCGCGATACTCAATGTAAGGAGCGTCAAACAGCCGCTGCGCCGCGGCGGTGGCCTCCGCCTGTAACCAGGCCACCTCAGGAAACGCTTCAAACTGCATACCGTTATAGTGCGCGGCATAGCGGCAGTCGTCGTTAAGCAGGCCGTTGAAATAGTAACGGTCATAATGCCGGCTTTGCCCTACCCAACGCGCACTTTCCGACAGCACATTTTCGTTTGCCGTCAGCGAAATCGTCGCTTCACGCCGCTGCTTTGCAGCGCTGAATCGCTGTCTCAAGCTGTCGGCTTCCCCCATCATCGGGTCGGACTGCAAAATCAGTGACGTTTCCATATTTCTCTCAGCGTATTTGGTCAAAATCAATAATCAGCATGTCGCGAAATGCCGCCCTGAGCGGATCGTCAGGATATAGCGGTGTGACATCGTGCTGCATCATGCGGTCATCAAGCAGCAACGTGTCGAGAAAACCCTGTAATACCCGAGTCAGCACCTGCCTGCCATCACGGTCATACACTTCGCTGGCGCCGCCTAATACGTTGCTGCGTTGAATAAGGTGCTGAAAAATATAATCATGTCCGTCAGAATGACGCCCTTCCGGCGCTGCCAGCCCCGCCTGCTGCGCATCACAGCAGACGCGCAGTTGGTGGCACGTCACCAGCCAACGCTGATTACCCACCAAACGGGTCAGTAACGCATGGTGATGGGCCAGCAGCTGCTGAACGACCGATGAGGAAATAAAATCGTTTTCGCTGCGGGGATACAGGCGCTCAATGCCACCTAATAGACCATTGACCTGTGAGCTTTGAAAAAAATGACAGTCCTGCAACGGCGTTATCTCACCCTGCTGGCTGAGATCAAATTTGCAAATACGCCGCCGGCGCAGCCTGCTCCCCTGTAAATATTTATCAACGGGTAAATTTTCCCATGTTGAAACCAGAGCTTCCTCCGCGACTGCGTTATTGCCGACGCCAAGCTCACAGGCAGGAAAATAGATAAAGTGTCGCTCACGAAATAGGGCTAATCTATCGCTGACCGGCGTCGCCAGAGCGCAACTCTCTCCTGGGAAAATTTCATTTTCCATGGTTATCACGCTTAATATTGGGGGGTTAAAAAAACCTAGCAGAAAAAACCGCCGCCAACATACAAGATGCACAGAGATAATAAATAAAAATGTAAGACAATATGAAAGGTTATATATATCAAGACAAAATAATAAAGTAGCACACAATAGATTTGCTAAAAAAATATTCAGCCAGCTAGTTAATTATTTTCCCTGACGCCGAAGTAGAATAAATTCTAGCTAATGGCAAGGCGAGCAATAAATTTATTATGAACAACGCGAATATGGCGTATTTATTACGCCAATAAAATAGAGTAATCGGCCGACACCGCTAATTGGTTGATGACCAACGGAATAGCCCTACATCGCCGAATAGACATCACGCAATGCGTTTTCTTCACCCTGACTATCCGTCTCTTCCCACCACGCTCCCAGCGCATCAATCAGCGGCACCAGCCGCTCTCCTGCCGGCGTCAGCGCGTAGTCGACGCGCCGCGGGTAGCCCGCAAATTCCGTGCGATGAACGATGCCGGCATCCTCCAGCTTGCGCAGTTCCAACGTCAGCATCTTGTGCGAGATCGTCGGGTTATCCCGACGCAGCTGGTTAAAGCGTCTGGAACCATGCTGCAGGTAGTAGATCAGCAACGTCGGCCAGCGGCCGCTGAGAACCTGCATCACTTCTTCTATCGGGCAACGGGAAACCAGGTCTTTCATATCGGGGCTCGTGGTAACAAAAAAGTGCGTAATTTACTTACGGGAACCGGCTGCTACAGTAACACATCGCTGCGCAGCGCCATCACTCTCAATCCTGGAGAACCTAAGTATGGAACCAATTCTGCTATACGGCTTCCCGGCGGGAAGTTCTATGGGGCTTGTCGCTGCGTTTGAATGGCTGGGCCGCCCGTACCAACTGTGCCGCGTCGATATGTTAGGCGAAATGCGCGAGCCGGCCTATCAGCGCCTTAACCCGCGGGTGGAGACGCCGGCGCTGATCACCGAACGGGGAGAAGTGCTGACGGAAAACCTGGCGATCGCCGCCTGGCTGGAGGCGCGGGACAGCGCGCGCCGCATCAGCTTTGACCCGCAGTCGCCCAGCGCCGACCGTATGCACCAGCTGATGGCGTTTATCAACACCGGCTTCACCGCCGCCTTCAGCCCGCTCTGGGCGGCGATGGAGATGTCCCCGCCCAACCCGATGATGAAGGATGTGTTGCAGACATGGGGCCGCGAGTCCGTGATCAAGCGTCACGACCAGCTCGAGGCGATGATCGGTGAGATGCCTTTTCTGCTCGCGGATCGTCCGACGCTGGCGGACGCAATTCTGATCGGCGTCGCCCGCTGGCTCGACATTCATCAGGTGGCCGCATCAACGCGCTGGCCGAAGCTGGCCGCGCTGAGAAGCCGCCTTGAGGCCGATCCCGCGGTAATCTATGCCACCGCGCTGGAAAGCGGCGACATGCAGCCCGGCAGCGGCGCCTGCAGCGGTCATATTGCGCTGCCGGAGGTGATCGAACGTTTTGGCGCCGCATAGCATGCCGCCGTGGCGGCAATAAAAAAGCCCGCGCTATCGCGGGCTGAATTAACCGATGCCGGACGGCAAGCGATACGCCGCTTATGCGCTTCCCGGCACCGGCGTGTTAAGCAGCTGCTGCTCCCAAAATTTCGACCCGTCGCCGTACTTTGCCCGGTCGGGCGCCGTCTGAACCGCGCCGCAAAAATTCGATTTATTCAGCCTGGTCGGTTATATATTAACAGCGCCGTATTTTCTTATTTGTTTGCAATTAACCTTCTGTTTTTTATTCCTAATATAAGGCACCAGACAGGATGATGATTAACGATAACGTATTATTGATAACGGGCTCAGGGCGCGGTATTGGCGCTGCGACGGCATTACTGGCGGCAGAACGGGGTTATTCAATCTGTTTGAACTATTTAAACGATGAAAAATCCGCAGTTAACGTTCGCGATCAAATTTTAAGCCGGGGCGGGAAATGCATCGCCATCCGCGCCGATGTCTCCGATGAGCGTCAGGTCATCGCCATGTTTGACGATATCGACCGCCAGCTGGGCGCCATTACCCATCTGGTCAATAACGTCGGCATCCTGAAGCAAAAAATGGCGATGATTGATATGGACGGCGAGCGCTTCCAACAGGTGCTGCTGACCAACGTCATGAGCCATTTTTACTGCTCACGCGAGGCGATCAAACGCATGTCGTTGTCCCGCGGGGGGGCGCGGAGGCGCCATCGTCAACGTGTCATCCGGCGCAGCGAAAAGCGGTTCCCCCTTCGAATACGTTGACTATGCCGCGTCGAAAGGCGCCGTCGATACCTTCACCACCGGCCTGTCGAAAGAGGTCGCCGCTGACGGCATCCGCGTCAACTGCGTGCGTCCGGGCGGCATTTACACCGATATTCATGCCGACGGCGGCGAGGCGCAGCGGGTGGACCGGATTGCCAAAAACTTCCCGATGCAACGGGGCGGCACGCCGGAAGAAGTCGCCTATGCCATTTTGTGGCTGCTGAGCGATGAAGCCTCGTTCGTCACCGGCAGTTTTACCGACCTGTGCGGCGGGGTATAGATGAAACGCCGGGCACGGTCCCGGCCAGGCATCGCTGCGCGATATGTTCACGATAACGCTCGCCAGCACATCACCTTCTCCGGTTGGCCCGTATGCTCGTCCAGCCGCTCTCTGACGGTGACAAATCCCTGCTTTTCGTAGAAACGGATGGCGGAAGCATTCGCGGCATACACCGACAGTTCCAGCATCGATTTGGCTGACATGGCGTCGGCCAGCAATTGCGCACCAACTCCCCTTCCCTGATGCTCAGGGGAAACAAACAGCGCCGCCAGCGTCTGCTGATAAACAGAGCAGAACCCGATGACCGCACCATCGGCCTCCAACACCCGGGTGATCGCGCTGGGCAGGTAGACGTCGCGCATCGCGTCAAGCTGGCTGTGCCAAAACTCGGGGGCGACAAAATGATGCGCCTGCATTGACGCGCGTAACCAAAATGTCCAGTACGGACTCTGAATCAGACGTGCAAAAATCTCGGATCATCATCAAGCCACGGTTGAATAAGAAAAAAGCAGTGTGCCACGGCCGGAATTATTCGCCAAACCTTCGATTGACCCGATTACATCGCTTTATGTCCTGTGGACATATCACACTCCGCGCCGCCCTCCCCGTACAGTTAAGCACCTCGCAGCCGCCGCCAGAGCAATTCGTTATCGCGGTAGCCGCACCTGTTAACGAGATACACCCCGGAGCAAACATGAAACTGACTCAAATCCGCAATGCCACGCTGGTGTTGGAATATGCCGGTAAAAAATTCCTGATTGACCCGATGCTCGCGGAAAAGGATGCCTGGGATGGCTTTGCCGGCAGCGCGCGCTCGCATCTGCGCAATCCGATGGTGGCCTTGCCCGTCGCCATTGAAGAGCTGCTGGCCGTTGATGCGGTGATTATCACCCATACCCATACCGACCACTGGGACGAGGCGGCGCAGCAGTTAGTGCCGAAAGACATGCTGATTTATACCCAGAACGATAACGATGCCGCCCTGGTCCGTTCCCAAGGGTTTATCAACGTCCGTACGCTAGCAGACGAAAACCGCTTCGTTGATGGGCTGACGATTTTCACCACCGACGGCCAACACGGCAGCAACGACCTGTATGCCAATACCGTCATGGCCGAGCTGCTGGGTGACGCATGCGGTCTGGTATTTACCCATCACGATGAAAAAACGCTTTATATTGCCGGCGATACCATTTGGGTAAAACCGTATGTCAGAAGCCTGCAGCGCTTCCGGCCGGATGTTGTGGTGCTGAATACCGGGGATGCCGTGATCAATGACTACGGTTCAATCATCATGGGTAAAGAGGATACGCTGCGCACATTGCAGGTGCTGCCCGAAACGACCGTGGTAGCTTCCCATATGGAGTCGGTTAACCACTGCCTGCTGACCCGTGCGGAGTTACGCGAATATACTCTTGAACACGGTATTGAAGATAAGGTGCTGATTCCGGCCGATGGCGAAACCCTGACTTTCTGAGCAGCCCTCTCCGCCGGTTCTGCGGTAAAATATCATGCAGCGGGTATGCCGCAGCCTGTCGAAAACGAGCGGTAACAACAACTGTGAGGTTCACCATGCCTGCGCTGAAAGTAGCGGTGATTGTCACCAATGGGTTCAGCCCGTTTCATTTTTCGGTGCCCTGCATCCTGTTTGGCACGGCGATGCCGGAACCGAATCTCTTTCAGGTGGATATTTGCGCGGAAACGCCAGGTGTCGTCCTGTCGGATATTGGCCTGTCCATCACTGTGGAGCATGGGCTGGAGCGACTCGACAGCGCGGATATTGTTATCGTGCCCTTCTGGCATGATCCGGATGAAAAGCCTTCTCAGTTACTGCTTGATAAACTGGTCAGCACCTGGCAGCGCGGCGCAGAAGTGGTCGGCCTGTGTCTTGGCACTTACGTGCTGGCCTACAGCGGCTTGCTTGATCAACACCGCGCGGCAACGCACTGGGAGTATGAAAGCGACTTCACGCAGCGCTTCCCGGAGGTTCATCTGGACAGCAACTCACTGTACACCACCGATGAACGTCTGATTACCTCTGCCGGTACGGCCGCCGGTATCGATTGCTGCCTCAATATTGTCCGCGACCATTACGGCACCGCCATTGCCAACCGGGTCGCCAGAAGAATGGTGGTCCCCCCCTATCGGGAGGGCGGGCAAGCCCAGTTTATTGAACGCCCCATTCCGGTGAATACCCGCGACGGCAAAATCAACGAGCTCATCGATTATCTGCGGCGTAATCTGGACAAGCCGCACGACCTCGACTCACTGGCCCGCTTTGTTAATATGAGCAGGCGCACGCTGACGCGCCATTTTGTGAAAGCCACCGGCATCCCGTTGGGGGAATGGCTCAATGCCGAGCGTCTGCAACGAAGTCAGGAGCTGCTGGAAACGACCAATAACAGCATTGAAAGCGTAGCGGATGAGGCGGGGTTTCAGTCCCCCGTTTCTTTCAGACAAAGTTTCAAGACCCGGTTTGGCGTCAGCCCCAGTGAATGGCGTCGGACCTTTCGTGGCCCCGCAGACATTGATGCCGGCTGAACACGCCAGACGCATGTTTTTACTTTACCTTGAGCACTTCGGTCGCGCTGGCCGCCAGCACGCCGCCGTCCCGCGCGGTCGGACTCATTAAAGGAACCGGTTCACCGGTGTGCTTATCAATCAGCAGCGAGTGCCGCTCGCCGCGTTCGAACAGATGCTGCTCCCCCCACTGGCGCAGCGCCACCACTACGGGAAACAGGCTTTCCCCCTTGTCCGTCAGCACATACTCCTGATACGCCGAACCGTCCGAGGCGCCCTGCAGGGCAAGCACGCCGGCATCAACCAGCTTGCGTAGCCGGTCGGAGAGAATATTCCGCGCCATCCCCAGACTGCGTTGAAAGTCGCCGAAGCGGCGCAGGCCGTCAAAGGCGTCGCGAACGATCAGCAGCGACCAGCGATCGCCGATCAGATCGACGCAGCGTGCTACCGGACAGGGTTCATCGTGCATTGGTTTACGCGATGGCATAGCGCCTCCTCAGCGGCCGTTGGTTTTCTGGTTGCATTTTAAAACTGCCTGACCTAGCATTCAATCAGTTTCTTTTTGCAACCAGATTGCAAGGACGTTGCTATGAAGAGTTCTGTTGCCTCACCGTTACCACCGGACAACGCGCTGACTCAGCCGGTGAAGATGCCCGGCAGCCTGGTGTGGTTGTTCGCCGTCGCCAGCGGGCTGAGCGTGGCGAACGTCTATTACGCCCAGCCGCTGCTCGACGCGCTGGCGTTGGACTTCGGCATCGGCCAGGCGGCCGTCGGCGGCGTGATCACCGCCACCCAGCTCGGCTGCGCCCTGGCCCTGCTGTTGCTGGTGCCGCTGGGAGATCGGAGCGATCGCCGCCGTCTGATCGCCATACAGCTGCTTGCCCTTGCGGCTGCGCTGGTCGCGGTGGGTCTGGCGCGTTCCGCTCCCGCCCTGCTGGCCGGCATGCTCGCCGTGGGCCTGTTGGGCACCGCGATGACCCAGGGCCTGATTGCCTATGCGGCAAGCGCCGCTGCGCCCCATGAGCAAGGGCGCGTGGTTGGCGCGGCGCAAAGCGGCGTGTTTATCGGCCTGTTGCTGGCGCGGGTGTTTGCCGGCGGCATCAGCGATCTGGCGGGCTGGCGCGGCGTCTACCTGTGCGCCGCAGTACTGATGCTGGCGATCGCACTACCGCTCTGGCAGCGGCTGCCCCGCCTGCCGGTCGCGCCGCACAAGATGCGCTACCTGAGCCTGCTCGCTTCAATGTTGGCGCTGCTGCGGCAGGAAAAAGTGTTGCAGGTGCGCGGCATGCTGGCGCTGCTGATGTTTGCCGCGTTCAATATCTTCTGGAGCGCGCTGGTGCTGCCGTTAAGCGCCCCACCCTATAACTTCTCGCACACCGCCATCGGCGCCTTTGGCCTGGCGGGCGTCGTGGGGGCGCTGGCTGCCGCACGGGCCGGGCACTGGGCCGACCGGGGATATGCCCAACGCACCAGTGCGGCGGCGCTTGCGGCGCTGCTGCTGGCCTGGTGGCCGCTGTCGCTGATGCCATGGTCGCTGGGCGCATTGATGATCGGCATCGTACTGCTCGATTTGGGGGGACAGGCGCTGCACGTCACCAACCAAAGCATGATTTTCCGTACCCGCCCGAAGCCCACAGCCGGCTGGTCGGCCTCTATATGCTGTTTTACGCGCTCGGCAGCGGCCTGGGAGCTATCGGCACCACGGCGACCTACGCCTACGCCGGCTGGCAGGGCGTATGCCTGCTCGGCGCCGCGGTCAGCCTGCTGGCGCTGCTATTCTGGTGGGCAACGCGGCGTTATGGGGCGAACGGCAAGTGATGCCCGCAGGGGCTATAGTCGATCTTTAAGGCTGAGAATTTAAAAAACCGGCCTGGGGCCGGCATTCATTATTGGCAGAAGAGGAGCGGCGTACGTTGACGCGACGTCAAAGCCCCTTCCCTGGGAGGCTATCCTGCCAACTTAGAACCACGCCTCAAACATGCCGCCAACGTTCAGTGAATCCAAACGTTCGTTGCTGGCGCCATTAACTTTGGCAGTATGTTCGTTCTCCACCTGACCGCCGGTGACGTAGAAACGTAACATCGGACGGAACTCCGGCCCCATGCCAATGGCAATATTCTGCGACAGCGTCAGCTTCCAGCCCTTGTTATCCCCGCCCCGATCGTAGTCTACGCGCTGGTAGCCTGCTTCCAGCCAGGTGGAGTGCACGTCGTTCCAGAAGTACATCGGCCGTACGATGGCGCCATAGTTTTTACGGTTGTCGGTGTTGTCCTTGCCGTTATCATAATCATGGAAGGCCAGCAGATATTCGACCTGCGCCTGCTGGGTAAATTTATGGCTCCCCTCAAAGCTGGCGTAGACCGTGGTCAGATCGTCGGTCTTGCTGTAAACGCTGTTATCCGCGTTGTCGGAGTAGCGCAGTATGAGCTTGTTCACCCCGCTGTCGTTGGTATGGCTCAGTACCAGTCCCCCCTGCCAGGCCTTGAGTCGCTCGTCGCTATCCACCGCTTTCGAGTCAAAGCCGTAGTTGGCGTACACTTCAACGTCGATCGGCCCGGCCTTGATGCCGTGGGTTTTGGTGGTCAGCGCGTAGTGACCGTTATCGCCGGTATCGGAACTGCCCGTGCAGGTGATGCGTGATGGATTCGTCTCATCGGCCATCACTTCCGGGCTACAGGATTTCACCTGCGACACCGCCGCCATGTCAAACTGTACGCCGCCAATATCAAAGTTCTTCACCCCGGCCCCCTGGCCGTCGTGGTTCATCCAGAAGTAATCGTTGATCCCCTGTTGCGGACGTTGGTGGAAGTCCCGGCCGGCCCAGAGGTAGGCATTCGGGTTAGATTCGAGCACGTTAGTGACGCCCACGTAGGCCTTTTTCAGGTTCACTTCGTCACTCCAGTGGTCAAACATGACGTTAATATCCCAGATCGCCCCTTGGGCGCTTTTGAAGGCTTTGCTTATCTGGAATTCACCGCCGTTGCTTTCGTTACCCAGACGGCCGATCGCCGAGGCGCCGTTATAGGAACCGTCGACGCCGACATATTTCTGATCGCCGGTCTGGAAGTGGGCGCCATAGCGGGCATAGCCGCTGAATTTAAGGCCGAATGGGATCGCCAAGTCCGGCGAGGCCGCGGTGGTCTGCGGGGTGGTAATGACATCAATCTTTTTATCGGCTGCGGCGTCAATTTTCACCTGCCGTTCGGCCAACGCTTTATCGACCGCTTTAGCCACGATGGCGTCAATCTGTTCCTGGGTGAATTCCTGCGCCAGTACGGAAACAGGGCACAGCGCGGCGATAGCCGCCATAGCTAAAGGGATTTTATTTACAGTTTTCATGGCTATCTCAAATTCATTATATTTTAAGAAAATAACCATCCCGTTCTGGTGCCAATAGAAATGACGCCACCAAAACAAGTTGATTTTATTTTTATTTCTCAGAGGTACAGTGATAACATCGGCGTAATAATATCCTCCATAGTCAGAACAATCAGATATTGACGGACGTGATTACGTCATGCCAACAGTTAACAGGTCGGTAAGGTATCTATCGGACACTTCGCTGCCAGCACCCGCGTTAATTTCACAGAGGGTGCGCATAATCAGTCAGGGACGAATTAGCCCCCGACTGACGCTGTACTTATTATCTTAATTACAACTTTAGCCTTTAATTAAAGCGTGATTCACTGGCTTCCCAGCTATAACTGCCATTTGCCATTAACGAATCACCATGTTCCTGATAGGAAAAATTATAAAACTCTGCGCTGGCGGCATAGCCGGAGTAGTCTACGACCGCCAGGCCGACAAACGCACCGGTAAAGAACCCGCCATAGCTTTGCAATACATAGTCGTCAGAAAGAACAGCGGCATCCAGGGTGACCGGAATCTCACTGAAGTTAATCCCATCAAAGCTATACTCATAGGTATAACTTTCCTTTCTTACTCTTGTGCGGAACCAGACATACTCGCTACCTTCCGGAATTTTTATGGCATCCTCTTTCAGATACGAGGTATATTTACCACGATTATTCTCACTTACCTCGATAACCGCACCATTAATTTCATTCCAGGTAATGAATACAAAGCTCCAGTGACGATCGTTATAGTAATTCGTCAAACCTGCCATTTGCTGGTAATTAAATGGATTGAATTTAACTTTAACCTGCGCATCAAAATAGAAGGCCTGCCAGCGCCGGGCAATCAGCGACAGGTCATGAGTATTCGCTAAAGAACCTTGTCCGATTAACGTCAATTTTCCGTCGCCTGTTGTACCCATTTTTTCGGTGAACGGAACACGGAGCGTATTCCAGTTGAGATCGAGCGTCGACGATTTAAAATCATCTTGCTGACTATGCTCCCTTGCGCTGTGGCTACCAACGGCACCTTTTGGCCCTTCGACGAAGGTTTTTCCTCCGTGGCCGCCCTCAATACGTGGCCAACCCTCTTCATCCCAATAAACTTTTTGAATCGACGTTTCCCGGCCAAGCGTTGACCACCCGCGCGGATCGTAGACAGACTCACCGGCATGGTTCCAGGGACGCGCGCAGAGTGAAGCGTAATACCATTCACCTTCGGGGGTTGACACCAGACTGCCGTGGCCCTGTTTTTGGATATAGCTGTCCGGAGTATCTACGTTGGTTAAGAAGACCTCCCCCGGAGCCGTTACAAAACTGTCAGCGTCCAGGCTGGTTGAACGGGCAACAACCTCCTGGTGGGTAAAGACAGTTCCCCCCTGAGCGGCAAAAAGATAATAGTATCCGTTCAGTTTGTAGAGGTGTGGCCCTTCAACCAGCGCAACCGCAGTGCCCCGATAAATGGTGCGCGCCGTTTCCGGTTTTAATTTCAGCGTATCGGCATCAAATTCAGTTAACGTAATGCCGTTAAAAGGGTGGCGGTACTCTCGGTGGTCCCAGGTTTGTTGCACCAGGTATTTACGGCCATCATCGTCGTGGAAAAGCGAAGCATCAAAACCGACGCCATTCAGTTTGATGGGATCGGCCCATGGACCACGGATATCCGTTGCGGTGGTCAGGTAGTTGGTCATGTCTTTAAAGGCGCCCTCGGTGACTTTCACATCCGTATAAACCAACCAGAATTTGCCATCGGCATAAGAGAGGGCCGGAGCCCAGATCCCACCTGATGAAGGGTTCCCTTTCATCTGCAAAAGCGCCGTTGTTGACAATGGACTCGGCAGAAGACTCCAGTGCTCCAGGTCTTTTGACGCATGTAAACGAACGCCGGGGAACCACTCAAAGGTCGAATTTGCGATATAGTAAGTGTCCTCGACGCGGATAATACTTGGGTCTGCATTAAATCCAGGCAATATAGGGTTTTGAATCAGTGACATAGGGCTTTACCTTCTTAATAAATTTATCTTATTTATCAATCATTTAATTATATGCGTATTTCATCGAGCTGACGGTTGATATCCGTGATGTTTTTATCTGAGATGGGATAGCATTGAATAACGATCATCGACACAAAGGCTAGCGCTATCGGGATCCAAATCGCCGTCATATTGATTCCAGCAATAGCGTTTGCATCTTGTTGGGCAGCGACTTCGTTAAAGCCATAAGCGGCCAGCAGCCAAAGCGGAATGGCGCCGCCAAGAGTAAAGCCGACTTTGAAAAAAAGCCCCATAATGGCATTAATAATTGCGGCGTTTCGCTTGCCTGATTTTAATTCGCCATACGCAATAACCTCTGGGACAAGCGCCCACATAAAGCCGGTCGCCGACGTTAACCCCCACTGTTTAATAAATGTTGCGATATAAGCTAGCCAGAGTTCATCATGCATGCCATCGAGTGACCAGATGTATGTCAGCAATTCCCCCACGATAAACATGCCAAGAAAAAGGTGGAAGAACCCTTTTTTACCAAATATTTTCTTGAGTCTTGGCCAAAAAACCGGGAATAAAATGCCTGGAATTGAGGCGACAAGACCAACGGCGCCCATCCATTCCGAATGGCCGACAACAAACTGATTGAAAAAACCATTAACCGTATTCATAAAAAACATGAAGGTAAAGGCCAGCATAAAAAACACGCCGAGAATGACAAGCGGCCGGTTATTTTTGAGTTCAAGGAATAAATCCGTCGCTTTTACATTGGCAGATTGCTCTACCGTAGCGACAACGCGCTCTTTGGTTAATTTATAACACAGGAAAAGCGCCGCCGCCCCGACGATCATATACACAGAATAAACGCCAAACCACGCGTAGCTGGCGGACGGATCGGTATAGTTCCCCAGTTCCAGCTTAAGCCCGAAAAACCCGGTATCCTTGATGCTGCGATCTTTGGGAGCAGCCATTTGTACGAACATGGGAAATAAGGTATAGGCAAGAAGGTTGGCGCTATTGGCCAGCATCATGCGCGTACTCGTCAGCTTATCGATTGAGACAGGATCTCTGGTTAATGAAGCATTAAGAGAACCATAAGGAATATTCACCACCGAATAAACCAAATCCAGCGCCAGATAAACGACGAAGGCAAAAGGCACGGAGCCACGCACTTCAGGAATAGGTGCAAACAGCAAGGCGGAGAGAATAACAAGTGGAATACCGGCTCTTAGCAGCCAGGGACGGTATTTCCCGGACGCTGAACTCCTTTTATCAACAAAAGTTCCGACCATCGGGTCCCAAAACACATTGAGAATTCTGACAAAAAGAAATATAAACCCCGCGGCTGCGGTGCTGATTGCATTAACAGTCAACATGTGTAGAGCAAGAAAACCGCCTATTGTCCCAAAAACAAGATTTTGGGCAAAGTCACCCAGCCCATAACCAATGCGTTCTCCACGCGTTAGTTTATGATACTCATCGTGCTGACTTTGCATTATGTTTTCACTCATTTTTATCACATCTCCTGCCTGGTTTGTGAACGCGGAATACTTTCTGACACAGATTACGGCTGGTAATCTATTACGTTTTTGTACTTATTAATTATGTTTTTTTATTTCCGTGAGCACGGTGACAAAGGCCTTATATAGGACTATAGCCAACGGGGAGATTGGCAACTCACCGGCCATGTCCACTGTCGCTGAACCTGGCCTGAAAAACCAGCACGTTGTTTAATTCCTTCGGTTTTCCACCGAAAAGTGAAAGCCCGATATGGCTATTAACACATTAAATAGATGGCCGTATTTTTTGAGATATGGTTCACATTTGAGCATTCTATTAATCACAAAGTGAGATAACGTAATTGAGCACTCAGCCGAGGAAATACAGGATAATGAAAACCAGCCAGCAGCCGGTGGTAAAACTATGTTCAAGAAGAGGCGTGAAGGTGATGGCTTTCTGCTTAATACTGATTTAGGGCAGCAGCGAGAGAGTTTGATGGAAATGTAACGCCTACTCCTGCTGGCGCGGGTATTCTGGTGGGCAACGCGCGTTAGATGGAATAGTGACATAATATTAGCGGAGAAAATCCCTCAATTAAGCGGGTTAAGCCTGATTTGATATCGGTGAATAACGGAGGGTGCCCACTCTCAGTCATGCCCCTTGTCAAACAGGCCAAGCATAAAATCACGCACGTGCGCAATGCGCGGATTACGCATTGCTGTCTTATTCCAAACCAAATACAGATTATTGGTCGGCGCGTCTTCGAGCGGGGTGAGGGAAACCAACGCTCCCGATGCCAGTGCATCGACGCACTGATAATCAGGGAGCACGCTCCAACCCTGCCCCTTAATGACGAGATCCTGGATGATGCGCAAATCAGGAATGGTTAAGGTCGCCTGCAGGGTTGGCGCTAATTGAAACAGTGCGGTCCAAATGGGCCGAATCAGCGGTAAATCTTCGTCAAATGCAATCAGCGGAAGGTCTGCAAACTGTTCGGCGCTGGGACGCTGCCCCAGTTGCTCCGCCAACTCCGGCGCCAACACCAGCAAAAAACGTTCTGACAGCAATCGGGCGAAACCATGTGAACGTTCATCCGGCATCGAGGCAGTAATTGCCAGATCGGCCGTGGAATTATTTAACAGTGCGTAGATTCGTTCCCGGGTTGCCGGTATGTATCCTAATGCGGAATCCCTGAGCCATCAGCGGAGCCAGTCCTGCCGCAATTCTGGAATAGATGAAGTCAGACGGCCCGGCAATATGCACCGTTCCCCCCAGTTCACCGCCGCTGCGGTAGGAGGCCATCCTTGTTTCCAAACTATCGATCATCGGCCGATAGCCCGCGCCAATTCATCGGCCGCTTCCGTTACGGCAACGCCGCGCGCTCGCCGTACAAACAGCTGTTTGCCAACAAAGGCTTCCAACGCCTGAATATGCAAAGATGCCGCAGGCTGTGTCATGCCCAAGGATTCGGCCGCCCGCGAGAACGACTGCAGTCGGTAGGCCTCAATAAAGGTGCGCAGGTGGTCGAGATGGCTCATATATCGTCTTCCTTTCGGCTACGTCGGTGCATAATCAGCCGCGGGCCGCCAAGCTATAAAAATATTTATCGATTATAGATTAAATAATAATTTCTCATATCTCACAACGCTCTCTACCCTGCTTGCCAGCGGCGGCCAATGGCCGTTTCCCCCGATTTATTGAGAGAGTGCGTCATGCCAATCATCATCTATATTTTCACGCTCAGCGCCTTTGCGCTGGGCCTGGCAGAATTCGTCCCTATCGGTCTGACTGCCGTCATGGCACAAAGTTTGAACGTCAACATCGAACGCGTCGGCCACGCAGTGACCTGGTATGCCCTGGGGGCGACCTTTGCAGCACCGGTGCTGACCGCTTTGACGGCTAGCTGGTCACGCAAGCGGACCATGCTGATGACGATGCTGATCTTCACCATCGGCAGTCTGACCGCAGCGCTTGCCACCAGCATTTCAATGCTGCTGGTGGCGCGTTTCATTGCCGGACTCGGACACGGTCTGTTCCTCGCCGCCGCCTCCAGCACGGCAGCAGGCCTCGTCGGCGCCAAAAAAGCGGCAGCGCCGTCGCGGTGGTATTTTGCGGCTTTACGGTCGCTATGGCGATCGGCGTTCCCATCAGTACCTATCTGGGAGGGGTAAGCGCCTGGCGACCGGTACTCGGCACGATTGCCGCATTCGGGGCTCTGGCTTCCTGGGCCTGCTGCTAGGCATGAAGGAACCGCCTCGAAATGGGGAACATACAGGCAACGAGTCTGTTGCACTGGCTCTGAAGGCCATCTTCCACCCGGCTCTGCTGCTGGCCGCATTGGTTACCGTCTTGGGCTATGCCGGTTCGTTCACGGCCTATACCTTCATCGCGCCGCTGCTGACCGACGTAACGCAGGTTAGTCCCGCCACGTCAGCCTGTTTATGCTGGCCTACGGTGTATTAGCGGCCATCGGCAACATCATCGGCGGCAAGGTAACCGACCGGATGGGCGTCAACCATGCAAGCGTGGTCGTTATCTCCGCCATAACCCTGGTCGTGCTGGGAATGTGGCTATTCGCCTCCTCTGCGGTAACCATGGGCATACTGATTGCACTGCTGGGTCTGTTTAGCTTCGCTTCCGTACCGGCTCTACAGGCCCGCCTTATCCATATCGCCGAACGGCATGCGCCACACGCCCTTGGCGTCGCTGCGGCCTGAATATCGCGGGTTTCAACTCTGGCATCGCCCTGGGTTCAGTATTGGGCGGCGTAACGATCGGAACCATCGGCATCGGCTATACGGGCATGACCGGCGCGATGGTCTCGGTACTGGGCCTGGCACTGCTGTTATCCCTGATCGCATACGACCGCCGCGCCGCTGGCTATCGGACTATCGCAGAGACACAGAGCGGAACCCGCAACCCATAGCAGATTTAGGCAGTATGCGGACCGTACAAGCAACAGCGAATAGTAGTACTGCAGACAACGCAAAAAAAAGCCGCTATTAAGCGGGCTTAGTCTTATCTGTATGCCATCAAACGGGCGATATCAGCGTGGAGTTATTCCCACTCAATCGTCGCCGGCGGCTTGCCGCTGATGTCGTACACCACGCGGGAAATGCCGTCTACTTCGTTGATGATGCGGTTGGAGACGCGGCCGAGGAACTCATACGGCAGGTGCGCCCAGTGCGCGGTCATAAAGTCGATAGTTTCCACCGCACGCAGCGAAACAACCCAGTCGTACTTACGGCCGTCGCCCATCACGCCGACGGAGCGCACCGGCAGGAACACGGTGAACGCCTGGCTGACCTTGTTGTACAGGTCGGCTTTATGCAGCTCTTCGATAAAGATGGCGTCGGCGCGGCGCAGCAGGTCGCAGTACTCTTTCTTCACTTCGCCCAGCACGCGCACGCCCAGACCCGGCCCCGGGAACGGGTGACGGTACAGCATGTCGTACGGCAGGCCCAGCTCCAGACCGATTTTGCGCACTTCGTCTTTAAACAGCTCACGCAGCGGTTCAACCAGACCCATCTTCATCTCTTTCGGCAGGCCGCCCACGTTGTGGTGCGACTTGATCACGTGCGCTTTGCCGGTGGCGGAAGCGGCGGATTCGATCACGTCAGGGTAGATGGTGCCCTGCGCCAGCCATTTCACGTCGTCCAGCTTCAGCGCTTCTTCGTCGAACACTTCAACGAACACGCGGCCGATGATTTTACGCTTCGCTTCTGGATCGTTCTCGCCTTTCAGCGCGTCCAGGAAGCGCTGCTCGCCTTCCACCATGAACGATGTTCAGGCCGAAGTGGTCGCCGAACATCTCCATCACCTGCTTGGCTTCGTTCAGGCGCAGCAGGCCGTTGTCAACGAAGACGCAGGTCAGGCGCTTGCCGATGGCGCGGTGCAGCAGCATCGCGGTAACGGAAGAGTCCACGCCGCCGGACAGGCCGAGGATCACCTGGTCTTCACCCACCTGCTCGCGGATGCGTTCAACCGCATCTTCGATGATGGTGGCCGGGGTCCACAGCGCTTCACACTGGCAGATATCCAGGACAAAACGTTCCAGCATACGCTGGCCCTGACGGGTGTGGGTCACTTCCGGGTGGAACTGCACGCCGTAGAAGCGTTTTTCTTCGTTGGCCATAATGGCGAACGGGCAGGTGTCGGTGCTGGCGACGGTGACAAAATCAGACGGGATGGCGGTGACTTTGTCGCCGTGGCTCATCCACACGTCCAGCAGCGGTTTGCCTGCCGGGCTAATGGCGTCTTCAATGTCGCGGATCAGCGCGCTTTCGGTGGTCACTTCCACCTGTGCATAGCCGAACTCACGCTCGCTGGAGCCCTGTACCTGGCCGCCCAGCTGCATCGCCATGGTCTGCATGCCGTAGCACACGCCCAGCACCGGTACGCCGGCGTTGAAGACGTATTCCGGCGCGCGCGGGCTGTTGTGTTCGGTGGTGCTTTCCGGACCGCCGGACAGGATGATGCCGCTCGGGTTGAATTCGCGGATCTGCTCTTCGCTGACGTCCCAGGCCCACAGTTCACAGTAAACGCCGATTTCGCGCACGCGACGGGCTACCAGTTGGGTGTACTGCGAACCGAAGTCCAGAATAAGAATGCGATGCTTATGAATATTTTGTGTCATGTGAGGCGAATTCCAGCAACAAAAGGAGAAAAAACAACAATAAGCGCGTGGTGATGGCCCCGCTCTGCGGGGCCAGCGACGTGGCACGCCACGCCGCTACGCATAAACATCTCTGCCGTGGGTTAGCCCATACGGTAGTTTGGCGACTCTTTGGTGATGGTCACATCGTGCACGTGGCTTTCCTGGATGCCGGCGCCGCTGATGCGCACGAATTCCGCCTTGGTGCGCAGTTCGTCGATGGTGCCGCAGCCGGTCAGACCCATGCAGGAGCGCAGGCCGCCCATCTGCTGGTGTACGATGGCCTTCAGCATGCCTTTGTACGCCACGCGGCCTTCGATGCCTTCCGGCACCAGTTTGTCCGCCGCGTTGTCGGTCTGGAAGTAACGGTCAGAAGAGCCTTTGGACATCGCGCCCAGCGAGCCCATACCGCGGTAGGATTTGAATGAACGGCCCTGATACAGCTCGATTTCACCCGGAGATTCTTCGGTGCCCGCCAGCATGGAGCCGACCATCACGCAGGATGCGCCCGCCGCGATCGCCTTGGCGATATCGCC
Source organism: Serratia rubidaea (assembly GCA_901472405.1). Taxonomy (GTDB): domain Bacteria; phylum Pseudomonadota; class Gammaproteobacteria; order Enterobacterales; family Enterobacteriaceae; genus Serratia_B; species Serratia_B rubidaea. The sequence continues at coordinate 3,680,835 of LR590463.1, forward strand.
GGAGAAGCGGATGCCGCCGTCGGCGATAACCGGGATGCCGGTGCCTTCCAGCGCTGCAACCGCATCGGAGATGGCGGTGATTTGCGGCACGCCGACGCCGGTCACGATACGGGTGGTGCAGATAGAGCCAGGGCCGATGCCCACTTTCACCGCGCTGACGCCGGCTTCAACCAGCGCTTTGGCGCCGGCTGCGGTCGCGACGTTGCCGCCGACGATTTGCAGATCCGGGTATTTGGCGCGGGTTTCGCGAATACGCTGCAGCACGCCTTCAGAGTGGCCGTGGGAGGAGTCGATCAGCAGTACGTCAACGCCTGCCGCAACCAGCGCGTCAACGCGCTCTTCGTTGCCGGCGCCGGCGCCGACCGCCGCGCCGACGCGCAGGCGACCCTGCTCATCTTTACAGGCGTTAGGCTTACGTTCGGCTTTCTGGAAATCTTTTACGGTGATCATGCCGAGCAGGTGGAAACTTTCGTCAACCACCAGCGCTTTCTCAACGCGCTTCTCGTGCATTTTTTTGCAGCACCACTTCACGCGCTTCGCCCTCTTTCACCGTCACCAGACGATCTTTCGGCGTCATAACCGCGGTCACCGCCTGGTTCAGGTCGGTCACAAAGCGCACGTCGCGGCCGGTGATAATGCCGACCAGCTCATTGTCTTCGGTCACGACCGGGTAGCCGGCAAAGCCGTTGCGTTCGGTCAGTTCTTTGACTTCTTTCAGCGTGGTGGACGGGGTTACGGTCTGCGGGTCGGTCACTACGCCGCTTTCATGTTTCTTCACGCGGCTGACTTCTTCAGCCTGACGCTCAATAGACATGTTTTTTGTGGATGAAGCCAAGGCCGCCTTCCTGCGCCAGCGCGATGGCCAGGCCGGATTCGGTGACGGTATCCATCGCTGCGGACAGCATAGGGATATTCAGGCGGATAGTTTTGGTCAGCTGAGTGCCTAATTCTGCGGTGTTCGGCAGAACGGTGGAGTGGGCTGGAACCAGGAGAACGTCGTCAAACGTCAGAGCTTCTTTAGCGATACGTAGCATGGGCAATATCTCACCAGGGTGGATGCGGAAAAGATAAAATATTGCCGCGGCATTATACAGAGCGGAATCGGTTGCCTCCAGCACTTTCTTACAAAAACTCTTGATTAGCTGTTTGAGGCATGTAGTATCAGTCAATTAAGTGGTTGTTTTGAAATTTGATCTGGGTCACATGTCGCTACCTACCGCACCGTCCATTTTTACCGTAAGCCGCCTGAATCAGACGGTTAAACAGCTCCTGGAAATGGAGATGGGGCAGATTTGGCTCTCCGCCGAGATCTCAAACTTCTCCCAGCCCGCTTCCGGCCACTGGTATTTCACGCTGAAAGACGACCGCGCGCAGGTACGCTGCGCGATGTTCCGCAACAGCAACCGCCGCGTCAATTTCCGCCCGCAAAACGGCCAGCAGGTGCTGGTGCGCGCCAGCATCACGCTGTATGAGCCGCGCGGCGACTATCAGCTGATCGCCGAAAACATGCAGCCGGCAGGCGACGGCCTGCTGCAGCAGCAGTTTGAACAGCTCAAGCAGCAGCTGGCGGCCGAAGGGCTGTTCGACCAGCAGTTTAAACAGCCGCTGCCCAGCCGGCCAAACGCCTTGGCGTGATCACCTCCGCCAGCGGCGCCGCGCTGCACGATATTCTGCAGGTGCTGCAGCGCCGCGATCCGTCGCTGCCGATCGTCATCTACCCCACCTCGGTGCAGGGCGCGGACGCGCCGCTGCAAATCGTCCGGGCGATTGAAGCCGCCAACCGACGCGATGAGTGCGACGTGCTGATCGTCGGCCGCGGCGGCGGCTCGCTGGAAGATCTGTGGAGCTTTAACGACGAACGCGTGGCGCGGGCGATCTTCGCCAGCCATATTCCAGTAGTCAGCGCCGTCGGCCATGAAACCGACGTCACCATCGCCGACTTCGTCGCCGACCTGCGCGCCCCTACCCCTTCCGCCGCCGCCGAACTGGTCAGCCGCAATCAGCTGGAGCTGCTGCGCCAGCTGCAGTCGCAGCAGCAGCGGCTGGAAATGGCGATGGACTACTATCTGGCGCAGCGCCAGCAGCAGTTCAGCCGCCTGCACCACCGTCTGCAGCAACAGCATCCGCACCTGCGGCTGGCGCGTCAGCAGACGCTGCTGTTCAAGCTGCAGCGCCGGCTGGAAGAAGGCATGCAGCATCAGCTGCGCCACAGCGAACGCCGCAGCGAACGCCTGCAGCAGCGCCTGAATCAGGTGCAGCCGCTGGGGCGCATTCACCGCGGCCAGCAGCGCATTCAGCAGCAGGAATACCGGCTGCAGCAGGCGCTGGAGCGTCAGTTGAACGGCTACCGTCAGCGCTTCGGCGTCGCCTGCAGCCAGCTGGAAGCGGTCAGCCCGCTGGCAACGCTGGCGCGCGGCTACAGCGTGACGCAAACCCCGCGCGGCGAAGTGCTGAAAACCACCAAACAGGCGCAGGTGGGCGAGATCCTGAAAACCCGTCTGCAGGACGGCTGGCTGGAAAGCGAAGTGAAAACCATCAGTAAGGTGAAAAAGCCGCGCAAGAAGCGCGCGGCGGAATAGTCATCAGCGGGCGCCGTCACGGCGCCCGTTTTATTTAGTCCAGCGTATAACCGCTCGCCCGCTCGCCGTTGATCCACAGTTCGCGCGTTTCCGCCGCCGGCAGCGTCACCGCCAGCTGCCGCCACGCCGGACGGAAATCCCCTTCACAACTCACCGTCAGCGTAATGCGCTGCGCGTCGCAGCGCATGCGCCAGCGCAGCCACAGCGCGCCGCCCTGCCGCCAGGCGTCGCTCTCGCCGTCGTCTTCATACAGCAGCCCGAGCTTTCCCCCTGCTGCAGCGGGAACAGCTTGAGTTCGCGCTGGTCATCCGCCGCCACGTCAACGTGCGCCAGACGGCGCGAAAGCGGCAGAGCGGCACCGGCCCGCACCAGCAGCGGCAAACGCTCCAGCGGCGCCGGCAGCGTTACGCTCTGCCCGCCGCTGAACCACTGCCCGCTGTAGAAGCAGTACCAGCCCATCTGGTTATCCGGCAGGTACACCGTACGCTCACGCTGCTCCGGCTCCACCACGCTGGCCACCAGCAGATCGCGCCCCAGCATAAAGTCGTCGTTCTCACACCAGACGCGGCTGTCCTGCTCATGATCCAGGAAGGTCGGCCGCAGCATCGGCTCATCTTCGGCGCAGGCCTGCCACAGCAGCGTATACAGATACGGCATCAGCCGATAGCGCAGGTTGATCGCCTGACGGATCATCGGCGTCGCCGCCGGATACATCCAGGGTTCATTCACCGTGGCGTCGTCGTTCCAGGAGTGGATGGTAAAGCGCGGATGCATCACGCCGTTCTGCACCCAACGCACCAGCAGCTCGGCGTCCGGCTTGTCGCCGGAGAAGCCGCCGACGTCATGGCCGACGTTATACAGGCCGGACAGGCTCATCCCCAGGCCCATGCGGATGTTGTAGCGCAGCGTCTGCCAGCTGGTGCGGTTATCGCCGCTCCAGGTCTGCACATAGCGCTGCATGCCGGCGCAGCCGGAGCGGGAGATCAGGTACGGCCGCAGGCCGGGCGCAAAGCGCTGTTGGGCCTCCATCGAGGCGCGCATCATCAGCAGCGGCATCACCGGGCGGATATGCTTGATGGCGATCGGCCGGCCAAACCCGTGGCAGCGCGCTTCACCGTCCCACACTTCGTATTCGTTGTTGTCGTTCCAGGTAGAATCAATGCCCATCTCCAGCAACTGCTGCGTCACGCCCTGCTGCCACCAGCGCACCGTCGCCGGGTTGGTAAAATCGAGGTGCGAGCCTTCGTCATCCCAGAAGCTTGAGCGTTCAGGCGCGTCGCTTTGTGAATCGCGGATAAACAGCCCCTGCTCCGCCACCGCGGCGTACTGCGGGTGGTCCTGCAGCAGGCAGGGTTTGATATTCGCCGCCAGCTTCAGCCCCGCCTGATGAAACGCCGCGCTCAGCGCCTTCGGCTGCGGCACCTTGTCGTAGTTCCAGTTGAACACGTAGCGTTTATCGTTAATCGAGGTGTAGCCGGAGGAGAGCTGGAACGAGTCGCAGGGGATCTCATGCTGGCGGCACAGGGCGATAAACTGCTGCAGCTGCTGCTGCGCATCCGGCGCATCGGTGTAATGCATGGTGGAGCCGCTGTAGCCCAGGCTCCACTTCGGCCCGAAGTGGGTTTTACCGGTCAGGCGCAGCAGCGCTTTGGTTACGTCCAGCACCTGCGGCCCGAGGAACAGGTAATAATCCAGATCCCCGCCTCCGCCTGATAGCGGCGGTAGGCCGGATGGTAGTTATCCAGCTCATTGCCCAGATCCAGCCAGCAGCTGCTCAGGTTGTCGTAGAACAGGCCGAAGCTGACGTCCTCGCGCCGGGTGATGGTAAAGGGAATGTGCTTATACAGCGGATCGGTGCTGGCGGCGTTGTAGCCCATGGCGTCCAGGTTGCGCATCTCAAAACGGCGGCCGCTGCGCTCCAGATCGCCGGATTTCTCCCCCAGCCCGTAATAGCGCTCGCCGCCGAAGCGGCGCTGATAGTGCGCCACGCCGTCGCCGTGCGCATTCAGCAGATAGGCGCTGGTCGGCCGGTCCGCCGCCAGCGGGCGCCACTGCCCGTCGGCGCCGCAATACTCCCACTCCAGCCACAATGGCTGGTGCACCGTCACCCGCAGCGCGGCGCTGGCCACCACCAGCCGCTGGTCATGCTGTTCCAGACGGTAGCCCGGCAGGCCAAAGCCCGCCACGCTGAGGCGGTCGCGCCCTTCCCACGGCACGTCCTGCTGCGGCGCAATGCTCCAGGTGCGGTCCAGCGCCAGCTCGCCGTTGCGTTTCAGCAATACGCGGAACAGATCCTCTTCCAGTACGTAGAGGCAAAACAGGTGCTGTCCATCCACCAGCAGCTCGATGCGGTCGTCATATTGGCCGGCCAGGGTCCAGTTCTTTAGCGTTTTCATAGGCATCCATCTTACGGGTTAAGTGTTTTTTTCTTGCCGCGTTCGGCAATCAGGGCAATCAGGAACAGCGCGCCGATCAGGTCGAAAAAGCCCATCGCCACAAACAACGGGCCAAAACCGACGGTGTCGGACACCGCGCCGATCAGCAGCGTAAACAGGAAGCTGGCGATCCAGGCGCTGGAGCCGCGCATGCCGTTAACCGTCGCCACCTGGTTTCTGTCGAACGACTCCACCACCAGCGCGCTCAGCATGCAGGAGATCACCTGGTGGCCGAAGCCGCCGATCGAAATCAGCAGGATCGCCAGGTAGGGATCTTTGGTGATCGCCACAAACGCCAGCGACACCATCATGAAAGCGCCGGTCACCGAACTGGCGACCACCGAATTCACGCGCGTGCAGCCGAACCATTTGCGGTACAGCGTGGTGAGATAGCCACTGGCGACGCTGCCGATATCCGCCGCCAAGAACGGCAGCCAGGCGAACATGGCGATCTGCTTCAGGTCCATACCGCGTTCGCTGGCCAGATACAGCGGCACCCAGAAGCTGAAGACCGCCCAGGCCGGCTCGGCGAGAAAGGCCGGAATGGCGATGCCGTAGAATTTTTTATTTTTGGCCAGCAGCTTGAGGGATTTAAAGAACGGCAGGCGCGCCAGTTCAGGCTCATTGTCCGCGCCGATTCAACGCCAGCTCCTGCTGGCTCAGATTAGGGTGCTGCTGCGGTGCATGGTAGAAGCGCCACCACAGCAGCACCCAGACCATCGCCAGCGCGCCGGAGAACAGAAACGCCCCTGCCAGCCGAACGAAACGTGGGCCACCACGATAATCGGCGGCGCCAGCATCGCGCCGATGGAGAAGCCCACCCCGGCCCAGCCGGCGGCGATCGGCCGCTCTTTTTTCGGGAACCAGTCGGAGATCGCCTTGGCGTTGGCCGGCGTGGCGGCGGCTTCCGATGCGCCCATAAAGAAACGCAGGATCGCCAGCTGCAGCCAGCTGCCCGCGCCGGCGTGCAGCATACAGACCAGCGCCCAGACGCTGGCGCAAATCAGAAAGCCCATCTTCAGGCCAATCACGTCAATCAGCCAGCCGCACAGAGGCTGGAACAGGGTGTACGCCAGCTGGAAAGCGGCGACCACCCAGGAATACTGCTCGGTGGTCATATTCAGGCTGGTCTTCAGCTCCGGCGCCAAAATGCCCAGCGAGTTGCGGGTAATGTAGTTGACCGTTACCCCCAGCAGAAACAGCGCCAGCATCCACCAGCGTAACGATTTGAACTTGCGCCGTCCGCTGTGTACGGCTTCCTGGTTTATCTCAACACTCATCTTCTCTGCTCCGCGGCGTCGGTTATGTCACCTCGGCCTTATTTATGGGTACATGTGTTATTCGGAGGGATTAACAGCGGCGTACAAACCCCGCCCTGTTACGACAATCCGGTGCAGTAAAACCGCCAAATTGGCCTGATAACTCGGCAAATTGGTGAACCAGATCAGACTATCGGCCCGCGGTAAGGAGAGAAACGTGGTTTTTTGCAAAAATTCTCATACATTAAGTAACAACGGCGCTGCAGGTCGGTAACGCCAGTAAATACGCTAATCCGCCTTGATGAAAAAATTTTCATCGCGCGATTTGAACGGGATCACAAAATGAACGGAAAGCTGAAAGTGCAGGAAATTGCCCGCCAAACCGGTCTGTCGATCAGTACGGTTTCCCGGGTATTGGCGGGCAAGGCCAATACCAGCAGCAGCGCGCGGCAGAAGTACTGGAGTGCGCCGAGCGCAACGGCATTCTGCAGGCGATTTCCAGCGGACGGCTGATGCTCAACAGCGTGATGGTGTTTGCGCCGCAGCGCGCGTTTGACGTGCGCACCGATATTTTTTACTACCGGGTGATTCAGGGGATTATCGCCGCGCTGGCGCAGCACGAGGTCCGATCCGCTACTGCGCGCTGGAAGAGACGCACAGCGACGGGGCGCTGTTCCTCAGCAAGATGAATGAGGCGCAAACCCAGGCGGCGCTGATTATCGCATCGACGATGAGCATATCCACGCGCTGGCCGCCGATCTGCATAAGCCCTGCGTATTAATCAACTGCAGCGACCGCAGCATGCGGCTCGACAGCATCTCTCCCGACCACCAGCGCATCGGCGAATTTTCCGCCGGCTATCTGCTGCAGCAGGGCCACCAGCGCATCCTGCACCTGCAGTGTCTGCGCCGCCACACCATGGAGCTGCGGCTGGCCGGTATTCGCCAGGCGTATCTGCAGCAGCATATGCCGTTCGATGAAAGCCGGCAGCTGGTCACCACCTCCGGCTTTGCAGCGCGGAGGCCGAGCAGGCGCTCACGACGTTTATCGGCCAGCTCGGCGACCGCGACGCGCTGCCGACGGCGGTGCTGGCCGGCGGCGACTATATGGCGGTCGGCGCGGTTAACGCCCTGCAGCGGCTCGGCTTCAGCGTACCCAACGATATGTCCGTGATGAGCATGGATGGTTTTAATCTGGCGGAAATCCACGACGTGCCGCTGACGTCGCTGCACGTGCCGCGCGACGAGCTAGGCTTTGAAGCCATCCAGCTGTTGCAGCGGCGCATGCTGCGGCCGACGCCCCGGTCTGTAACCAGCTGCTGCAGGGGCGGCTGGCGATCCGCGAATCGGTCAAGCGCCTCAACGCGCAGCAGGCGACGCCGGCGGTGAGCACTTACCACCACAAGCTCTACGACGCGTGAACTACACTTAATGGCGTGTATCTGATGCGTTAACAGGCGCGACAGCCTAAGGAGAGCCATAATGTCTGACCTGCTTGCTCGTTCCGTTATTCCGCCTTATATCCTGCGACGGATCGTTGAACACGGCAGCGTACCGCAGCGCGACTGCGCCCAGCATACGCTGAACCACGTACAGAGCCTGCTCGGCAATATGCCGCTGCGCGCCGCCGGCAGCCAGAGCGCCGCCGCCGGCAGCGTGATGCGCGATATCTATGACGCGCAAAACGGCACCCAGCTGCCGGGCAAGGCGGTGCGCAAAGAGGGTCAACCCAGCAATCATGACGTGGCGGTGGACGAAGCCTACGACTACCTCGGCGTCACCTACGACTTCTTCTGGCAGGCCTTTAAGCGCAACTCGCTGGACAACCAGGGATTGGTGCTGACCGGCAGCGTGCATTACGGCCGCGAATACCAGAACGCCTTCTGGAACGGCCAGCAGATGGTATTCGGCGATGGCGACGGTGAAATCTTTAACCGCTTCACCATCGCCATTGACGTCGTCGGCCACGAACTGGCGCACGGCGTCACCGAAAGCGAAGCCGGGCTGGTCTATTTTCAGCAGGCCGGCGCGCTGAATGAGTCGCTGTCCGACGTCTTCGGCTCAATGGTCAAACAGTTCCATCTGAAGCAGACGCCGACCAGGCCGACTGGCTGATCGGTGAAGGCCTGCTGGCCAAGGGCATCAACGGCAAAGGGCTGCGCTCGATGTCCGCCCCGGCACCGCCTATGACGATCCGCTGCTGGGCAAGGACCCGCAGCCGCCAGCATGCAGGACTATATCGACACCAAAGAGGATAACGGCGGCGTACACCTCAACTCCGGCATTCCCAACCGCGCGTTTTATCTGGCGGCCAGCGCCCTGGGCGCTACGCCTGGAACAGGCCGGCGTGGTGTGGTACGACACGCTGTGCGACAAAGCGTTGCCGCAGGATGCCGACTTCGCCACCTTCGCCAGGCTGACCGTGAAACACGCCGGCCAACGCTTTAGCCAACAGGTGGCGGATAAAGTACAGGCAGCCTGGCGGCAAGTGGGGGTGGAGTAATGCGTCCGCTGCCGGCGCTCAGCCAGGAACGGTGATTGAGCTGGCCCGGGAAGGCGGCTTTGCCTTTATCCCCAAGCTGGCCGGGCTGCGGCGCATCGTTATCGCCGATATCTCGCCGGATGAATGCGCGCGTCTGGAGCAGTTGCTCAATCAGTCGCTGCCCTACGCCCGCGAGGAAGGACAGCCCGACTCTCCCGGCTGTGGCGACCAGCGCTACTTTCGCGTGCAGATCGATTACGCCGATCGGGACGGCAGCAGCCAGATCGTGCTGCTGATCCGGAAAGCGAGGCGCCGCAGCGCTGGTCGATCTGTGGGAGACCGGCCAGGTGGATAAATAGCCGCGCGGCGCCAGCGTCTCAGTCCAACGGCAGATAGCGAAAGCGCACGCGCTTTTTGCTAATCAGCCCGTGGCCGTGCTGGCACAGGTAATCCACCGCGCCGCAGGCCTTCAGCTCCTGCAGCGGCTGCCCGCACTCCGGGCAGTCCGCAGTTGCCGGTAGTCGCGCCGGCAACCCTGGCAATGAAAGTGACCGTTCACCCACGTCATCGGCTGACCGCAGTCGGGACACAGTGCGTCCATCCGTTTTCTCCTGTCAGATTGCGCCCCAGGAACGTAAGAAGTAAATCCCCAGCGCGGTGGTGAAGAAAGAGCCGACGGTGGTGATGGCGATAATATTGGCCGCCAGCGTCGCATTGCCGCCCATCGCCCGCGTCATCACGTAACTGCCGGAGGCGGTCGGCGTGGCGGAAAACAGGAAAATAATCCCCAGCGCCGCGCCCTCGAAGCCGCACAGCCAGCCGCCCAGCGTCATCAGCAGCGGCACCACAAACAGCTTGGCCGCCGAGGAGAGCGCCGCCACGTTGGAGGAGCGGAACATCGCCCGCAGATCGAGGCTGGCGCCGGTGCACAGCAGCGCCAGCGGCAGCGACAGGCCGGAGATATAACCGCCGGTCTGTACAAGCACCTGCGGGATACCCAGCCCGGTCTGCGCATACGCCAGCCCGCACACCAGGCCGATAATCAGCGGATTGGTGACGATGCGCGCAGCAGGACAGATGGCTGACTTTCTTATCCGGCCCGCCCTGCAGGCTGCGCGTCAGGGTGAACACCGACAGCACGTTGAACAAAATCACAGTGACCGTCAGGTACAGCGAACCCAGCGCCACGCCCTCTTCGCCGTAGGCGGTCATCGCGTAGGCCAGGCGACGATGGCGGTATTGGCGCGGAAGCGCCCTGCACAAAGACGCCGCGCTCACGCGGCTCTTTCACCAGCCACTTCGCGGCGATCTCCAGCATCAGGAAGGTGGCGACGGTGCCCAGCGCGCCGTACATCACCAGCGGCAGGTTAGCCAGAATGTGCGGGTGGTTGGTGGCAATGCTGAAAAACAGCAGGCACGCAGCGCCAGGTTGAACACCAGTTTGCTGGTGCCGTCGATAAAACGGTCGTCCATCAGTCGCCGCTGGCGCAGGAACACTCCCAGCAGCATCATCAGTAAATTCGGTACGGTAACGCTGAATGCGAAATTCCAGGTTTCCCAGGACATGGTGTTCCTTCAGACTTAATGCGGCAACAATAATACTCAGATAATAAAACGATTTTGGCTAAATAAAAAAGGGCGCAGTCAACGCCGCGCCCTGTTCTCTCCGCCATACCTCTTGGTTTAGGTATATCCGGTTTATTTTTTGCCTTTCTTCAGATGGCTCATCAAGCGTTTGCGCTTGCGCATCTGGGTCGGCGTCAGCGTGTTGCGTTTGCCGGCGAACGGGTTCTCCCCTCTTTGAACTGGATGCGGATCGGCGTCCCCATCACGTTCAGCGAGCGCGGAAGTAGTTCATCAGGTAACGCTTATAGGAGTCCGACAGATCGGTCACCTGGTTGCCGTGAATCACTACGATCGCGGGTTGTAACCGCCGGCGTGGGCGTACTTCAGCTTCACGCGACGGCCGCGCACCAGCGGCGGCTGGTGGTCGTCCGCCGCCATATTCATGATTTTGGTCAGCAGCGAGGTGTTAACGCGGCGCGTGGCGCACTCGTACGCTTCCTGCACCGACTCAAACAGGTTGCCGACGCCGCTGCCGTGCAGCGCAGAAATAAAGTGCACGCGGGCAAAGTCAACGAAGCCCAGACGCAAGTCGAGCATCTCTTTGACGTGCTCGCGGTCCTCTTCGCTCATGCCGTCCCACTTGTTGACCGCAATCACCAGCGAGCGCCCGCTGTTGAGGATAAAGCCGAGCAGCGACAGATCCTGATCGGAGATGCCTTCGCGCGCATCGATCACCAGCAGCACCACGTTGGCGTCTTCGATCGCCTGCAGCGTTTTGATCACCGAAAACTTCTCAACGGTTTCCGTCACCTTGCCGCGCTTACGCACGCCGGCGGTATCGATCAGCACATATTCCCGCTCATCGCGCACCATCGGAATGTAGATGCTGTCGCGGGTGGTGCCCGGCATGTCGTACACCACCACGCGCTCTTCACCGAGGATACGGTTGGTCAACGTGGATTTGCCGACGTTCGGCCGGCCGACAATCGCCAGCTTGATCGGCAGATCCTGCGGGTTAAAGTCTTCTTCCTCGTCAGCCGGAATGCCTTCTTCTTCCAGCTCGCCGTTCTGCTCCGCCCAGTAGGCGGCGTTGGCCTCTTCTTCGCTGAGCTCGACTTCCTGCTCTTTTTCCGGCACAAACGGCACCAGCACGTGTTCAATCAGCTGCGTGACGCCACGGCCGTGTGAGGCGGCGATAGGGTATACCTCGCCCAGACCCAGCGCATAGAAATCGGCGCTGGCCATATCCGGGTCGATGCCGTCGGTTTTGTTGGCCACCAGGAAGGTCGCCTTCTGACGGCTGCGCAGATGCTGGGCAATGCCCTGATCGGCCGGCATCAGCCCGGCGCGCGCATCCACCATAAACAGCACGATATCCGCTTCTTCAATCGCCAGCAGCGACTGGCCGGCCATATGGGTTTCGACGCCATCTTCGGTACCGTCAATGCCGCCGGTATCGATGATGATAAATTCGTTGCCCTCTACTTCGGCACGACCATACTTGCGGTCACGCGTGAGCCCGGGGAAATCCGCCACCAGCGCATCGCGCGTACGTGTCAAACGGTTAAACAAGGTGGATTTACCCACATTCGGGCGCCCGACCAGCGCGACGACAGGTATCATTGTTGAAGCCTCTATTACTTAAATTATCAATGCGTTACCACGCTACGGATGGACACCGGCAGCGCAGCTTATAAAAATACGAAACGGCCCCTGAACGTTTCAGGAGCCGTTGTGCCCGCACGGCGTCAGGCGATGACGCCCTGGCCTGCGGGTCTCAGAGCCGGAGCGACCGGGCTCAGCGGGTAAATGCGTAAACCTCGCCGCCTTGGCCTGCACCACCAGCTTCTCGCCCGCCACCATCGGCGCAGACAGGAAGCCGGAGCTGTCCACTTTCTGCTGAGCGACGAAACGGCCGTCGGTAGTGTTGATCCAGTGCAGATAGCCTTCGGAATCGCCCACCACCAGATAACCATTATACATCGCCGGCGGCGTCAGGTTACGGTGCAGCAGCTCGCTCTGCGTCCAGACGGTCACGCCGCCTTCGGTGCTCAGGGCGATCACGCGGTCGTTTTGGTCAACCATATAGATACGGCCGGCATCAACGATAAAGTCGCTCACTGAGCCCAGCTCGCGCTTCCACATAATCTGGCCGGAGCGCAGATCCAGCGCCGCCAGGTTGCCATTATACCCCAATGCGTAGACAACGCCGTCAACGATCACCGGCGTGGTGTCGACGTCGTTAAGACGATCGATTTCCGTCGCGCCGCTCGGCTGGGAAATACGCTGCTGCCAGATCAGCTGGCCCTGCTGCATCAGTACGGCGTTGACGCGGCCGTTATCGCCGCCGACAATCGCCGCGCCGTAGGCGGTGGACGGTGCGGATTCGCCGCGCAGCGACAGCGCCGGCATATCCAGGTTAACGGTCCACTTCACCGCGCCGTCGGCTTCGTTAAACGCCTGCAGCTGGCCGTTGCTGGTGTGCACCAGCACCATGCCGTCGCTCACCACCGGACGGGACAACACTTCACCGGCGGCCTTGGCCTGCCAGGCCAGCGTGCCGTCAGAGGTGTTCAGCGCGTAAACCACCGCCTTCTCACTGCCCACATAGGCGTTGGAGCCGGCAACCGTCACGCCGCCGGACAGCAGGGCTGAACGGTTGCTTGAGAAGAAGCCGGTTTTCTCGGACAGGTCAACCTTCCACTTTTCTTTACCGCTGTCGGCGTCCAGCGCCTTCACAATGCCATGACGGTCGGCAGCATACACGGTGCCGTCCTGGTAGGCCGGACGCAGGTGCGAATAGTATTCGCCGATGCCGTCGCCGACCGAAGTGCTCCAGGTTTTGCTCGGAGTAAACTGATTTTCAACTTTTGGCAGCGGAGACATGGTGACCACGTCTTCTTCGCTGTTGAACAGCGAACAACCGCTCAGCAGGGCGGCGGAAACCAGCCCGACCAAGAGTGTTTTACGCAATTGCATTGGGAATTCCCCTTAGCTGGACAAGTTATTCAATTTCATGCGCAGCAGCGCCTGCTGAGCCTGAGAAGGATTGGATTCAAGACCTTTGCTGTAGGCTTCACGCGCGCCTTTGGCGTCGCCTTTCGCCAGCAGTACGTCGCCGCGGATATCCGCCAGCATCGCCGCCCAGCCTTCGCCCTTGACGCCATCCAGCGTTTTCAGCGCTTCATCCAGCTTTTTTTCCTGCAGTTGGACGCGCGCCAAACGCAGGTTAACCACTGACAACAGGTTATCTTCTTTCGCTTTCCCCTGCGCCAATACCAGTTGCTGTTCCGCTTTCGCAAAATCTTTTTGTTCAACGAAATGCTTCGCCAGCTCCAGCGCCGCCATCACGCCGTAGCTGTTGCCGTTCGCCTGAATAAACTGCTCCGCAGCGGCGACGTCGCCCGATTTGCCGGCAGCCAGCGCTTCGCTGGTCTGCTGATAAGACTGGGAGGCAGCCAGCATATTGGAGTCCTGATGACTCTGCCAGAGACGCCAGCCAACCAGGGCACCAATGCCAAGCACCACGCCAACCGCCAGCGCCTTGCCGTTTTCGGCAAAGAAGCGGCGGAGAGCGTCAACCTGTTCGTTTTCGGTGGTATAGACTTCCACGGTGTCCTTCTCCTTAACCTAACATCAAAGCCAGCTTCGCCGCGAGTTCGCTTTGCGCCAGCGTTTCTTGTTCACCACTACGCAGGTCTTTCACCACCACCTGCTGCTGCGCCACTTCGTCTTCACCCAGGATCAGCGCCACGCGAGCGCCCCATTTATCCGCGCGGGTGATTTGCTTCTTGAAGTTGCCGCCGCCGTAGTTAGTCATTAATTTCAGCTGCGGTGCGGCGTCGCGCACCTGCTCCGCCAGACGCATCGCCGCGCTCTGCGCACCCGCGCCGGAGGAGATAACATAGATATCCACCGTCGGATCGGGCTGGAATTCCGGGTTCACCGCCTGCACCAGCAGCACCAGACGCTCCAGCCCCATGGCGAAGCCGACCGCCGGCGTGGCGCGGCCGCCCAGTTGCTCGACCAGGCCGTCGTAACGGCCGCCGGCGCACACGGTGCCCTGCGCGCCAGGCTGGTGGTGACCCACTCAAACACCGTGCGGTTGTAGTAATCCAGGCCGCGCACCAGACGCTCATTAACGCTATATGGGATACCGGCGGCGTTAAAAGTTCACACAGGCCGTCGAAATGGGTCTTCGACTCGTCATCCAGGTACTCGGACAGGCGCGGCGCGTCGTTCAACAGCGCCTGCACGTCCGGGTTCTTCGAGTCCAGCACCCGCAGCGGTTGCTGTACATACGGCGCTTGCAGTCTTCATCCAGCACCTCGACGTGCTGCTCCAGGAACGCCACCAGCGCATCGCGGTAGTTGGCGCGCGCCTCGAGCGAACCGATGGAGTTCAGCTCCAGCTTAACGTGCTCGGCGATGCCCAGCGCTTTCCACCAGCGTGCGGTCAGCAGGATCAGTTCGGCGTCGATGTCCGGACCCTGCAGGCCGAACACCTCGGCGCCCAGCTGATGGAACTGACGATAGCGGCCTTTCTGCGGACGTTCGTAACGGAACATCGGGCCGATATACCACAGACGCTGTTCCTGATTGTACAGCAGACCATGTTGGATACCGGCGCGTACGCAACCCGCCGTCCCTTCAGGGCGCAGCGTCAGGCTTTCGCCGTTGCGGTCGTCGAAGGTATACATCTCCTTTTCCACGACGTCGGTCACTTCACCGATGGCGCGTTTAAACAACGGGTCTGCTCTACAATCGGCAACCGGATTTCGCTGTAACCGTAGCTGCCCAGCACCTGCTTCAGGGTGCTCTCAATACGCTGCCATAATGCCGTTTCTGCCGGCAGGTAATCGTTCATGCCGCGAATGGCTTGAATGTTCTTTGCCACGTGAGTTCTCTGTTCGTTTTATATAAAAATGAACCCGATTATAGGGACTTTCGCCTGCGCGATTCAATGCGCAAGCGCCCCCGGGTTCATCTGGGGGGCAGACATCAGGCCTGCCCGGCAATAGTGCTTACTTTTCCAGCATGTTGACCGTGATGCGCTTGCTTTCATCCATCATCGCCGCTTTGGCGCGGATTTTGGCTTCCAGCTGGTCAATCATCTGCTCATTGTCAAAAGCGCTCTTTCTGGCGTACGCCGTCTTCGTAGAAACCGCTTTTCTTGTGGCCGCCGTCACGCCCATGGTCGAAACCAGCGCCTCGCCCGGGCCGTTCACCACGCAGCCGATGATTGAGACGTCCATCGGCGTGATGATATCTTCCAGGCGCTGCTCCAGCGCATTGACCGTGCCGATAACGTCAAACTCCTGACGCGAGCAGGTCGGGCAGGCGATAAAGTTGATGCCGCGTGAACGGATGCGCAGCGATTTCAGAATATCGAAGCCGACCTTCACCTCTTCCACCGGATCCGCCGCCAGCGAGATGCGCAGCGTATCGCCGATGCCTTCCGACAGCAGCAGCCCCAGGCCGATAGCCGATTTCACCGACCCGCTGCGCGCGCCGCCGCCTCGGTAATGCCCAGGTGCAGCGGCTGATCGATACGCGCAGCCAGCAGACGGTACGACTGCACCGCCAGGAAAACGTCGGAGGCTTTCACGCTGACCTTGAACTGGTCGAAGTTGAGACGGTCGAGAATATCGACGTGGCGCATCGCGGATTCCAGCAGCGCTTCCGGCGTGGGTTCGCCGTACTTTTCCTGCAGATCTTTTTCCAGCGAACCGCCGTTGACGCCGATACGAATCGGGATGTTTTTATCGCGCGCGCAGTCAACCACCGAGCGAATGCGCGATTCGTTGCCGATATTGCCGGGGTTGATGCGCAGGCAGTCAACGCCGTATTCGGCCACCTGCAGGGCGATGCGGTAATCGAAGTGAATGTCCGCCACCAGCGGCACGTTGACCTGCTGCTTGATCTGCTTGAACGCCTCGGCGGCGTCCATGGTCGGTACGGAAACGCGGACGATATCAACGCCGACGCGTTCCAACGACTTGATCTGGTTAACCGTGGCTGCGACATCGGTAGTACGGGTATTGGTCATCGACTGCACCGCAATCGCGCGCCGTCGCCAATGGGCACCTTGCCGACGTAAATGCGTGTTGATTTGCGACGGTTAATGGGTGCTTGGTTATGCATCACTTACTCTTCTCCATTGCTGCTCATCACTCAAGACGCCAGCCGCGCAATCACTGCGCGGCAACGGTCAGACGGGCAACACGGTTTGACTTCACAAACCGGCTTAAATCTACCGGTTTACCTTGATATTGAATCTGTACTGCCGCCGGCGCGCCGATGGTCAGTTTATAAGGCGCTGTACCGGTCAGGTTCAGCTTGCCGCCGCTTTTCTGCATGCCGCTGAACAACGTTTTACCGCTGGCGTCGGTCACCTGCAACCAGCAATCGGCGGAAAAATCCATCACCAGCGCATTCGGATCGACCGCCGGTGCGGCAACCGCGGCATCGCCGGTCGGCAGAGACGCGCCGTTGTCGGCCGGCGCGGCATCAGGGATGCTGGCCTGGCTTGGCGCCACTACCGCAGGCTGCTGCTGTGCGGCAGCATCGCCGCCCGCCGCCGGTGCGGAGGCCGCAGGCGCGGCTGCCGTGCTATCGGCCGGCGCTGGCGCCGAACCGGCATCCGCCGCCGCGTCTGCGTATCGGCATTATTGTCCGTCAGCGGCACCGACTGGCCTTCGCTCTGCTGCGACAGCTGCGCCGACGACTGGTTGGCCATGTTGGCGATCTCATCCTGCTGCGCCTTGTGGTTTTGCCACCACCAGGCGCCGGTCAGACCGACCACCACAAACAGGATCAGCCAGGTAAAGCTCATCAGCCAGCCGTCGCGCTTTTTGCGCCGCTTGCCCAATGAAAAGCTTTGCATCGGCGCCACCTTGGCCATTTTTACCGGCGCCTGTTTGGCCATCGCCGGCAACAGCTCATCCTCCGGCACATGCACCAGCTTGGCGTAAGAGCGGATGTAACCGCGCACGAAGGTCGAAGCCAGATCGTCCGACAGGTTGTCCGCTTCGATATCGCGTACGGTCGACATTTTGAGACACAGGCGTTCTGCAACGGCCTGCTGACTCAGCCCGAGCTGCTCTCGGGCCTGACGCAGACGCTCGCCTGTCGTCATGGATACGGTTTTGTCTTGGGAGGCTTCAGTATTCATCGGCTAAGAACTGCTGGTACTGTTTGGATTGTGGAAAACTTCGCGCCAACTGCCTGCCATAACGCTGAACGCTGTCCTGGCGGCCGGCTAACGCGGCGAAACGAATCTGTAACCATAAACTGTCGGCACTGGCCGGCAGAACGTGCTGATAAACATCCAATAGAAACTGCGACTGCGCACGTTTCCCCGCACCAAATTGCTTTTCAGCCTCGACCAACAGCGGCGAACCTTTATCCGGTTCAGCCTTTAAGGCCTTGATCAGCAGCGGCCGCGCCCGATCGTACTGACCCGCCTGGAAAAAACAGTAACCCGCGTTTTCCAGACTGTCGGCGAACCGGCCATAATCGGCGGCTGATGCCGCTGCGCTAAACTGCTGTTGCGCCTCTACATACTGCCCTAAACTGCAAAGAAACGCACCGTAATTATTCAAGACGCTACCATTGCCCGGCGCCAATTTCAGCGCCTGCTGATAGCGCTGCCGCGCGGCGTCGGACGCGCCGACGCGCTGCTGATACAGCGCCATTCCCAGCTGGGTCCGGTAATCCTGCGGCGCGGCGTCCGCCGCCTTCGTCAGATTTTTTGCGCGCCGCCTCCAGGTTGCCCTGCTGCAGATACGCCAAACCCAGCTGCAAAACGCGTCTGCGCCGCCGCCGGGTTGTCCGGCGCGGAGCCGGCGCAGCCGGCCAACAGGCCTGCCGTCAACAACCATCCCCAGGGTTTCAGCTTCATGCCGTTTAAACTCCTTGTACGATGTTACCCGATCGCCTGAGGGATTGCTGTTTACATAACAGGCTGTTAGATAACTAAAATCTTCCTATAGATTTCAGACCGTCTGCACCTTGATAGGTTCCCCGGCCATTTTCTTTTTCAGCGTGCGCTTGGTGCGGTCAATCACCTCGCCCGCCAGCTGGCCGCAGGCCGCGTCGATATCATCGCCGCGGGTTTTACGAACAATAGTCGTAAAGCCGTATTCCATCAACACTTTGGAAAAACGATCGACCCGGCTGTTGGAGCTGCGGCCATACGGCGCGCCCGGGAACGGGTTCCATGGGATCAGGTTAATCTTGCACGGCGTATCCTTCAGCACTTCCGCCAGCTGATGCGCGTCGTCGGTGCTGTCGTTGACGTGATCCAGCATCACGTACTCCACCGTCACCCGCCCCTGGTTGGCGTTGGACTTTGCCAGATAGCGGCGCACCCCGGCCAGGAAGGCTTCGATGTTGTATTTGCGGTTAATCGGCACGATCTCATCGCGCACCGCGTCGTTCGGCGCGTGCAGCGAGATCGCCAGCGCCACGTCGATCATGTCGCCCAGCTTGTCCAGCGCGGCACCACGCCGGAGGTCGACAGCGTGACGCGGCGCTTCGACAGGCCGAAGCCGAAATCGTCAAGCATGATTTCCATCGCCGGCACCACGTTGGTCAGGTTGAGCAGCGGCTCGCCCATGCCATCATCACCACGTTGGTGATCGGACGCTGGCCGGTAACCTTCTGCGCGCCGATGATTTTCGCCGCGCGCCACACCTGGCCGATAATTTCCGATACGCGCAGGTTGCGGTTAAAGCCCTGCTGCGCGGTGGAACAGAATTTACACTCCAGGGCGCAGCCTACCTGCGAGGAGACGCACAGCGTCGCGCGGTCGGCTTCCGGGATATAGACGGTTTCGACCTGCTGGTCGCCGACTTTGATCGCCCACTTGATGGTGCCATCGCTCGAGCGCTGCTCTTCGGCCACTTCCGGCGCGCGAATTTCGGCAATCTGCTGCAGTTTGCCGCGCAGCACCTTATTGATATCGGTCATCTGCTCGAAATCATCGCAGCAGTAGTGATAGATCCACTTCATGACCTGGTCGGCGCGGAACGGTTTCTCCCCAGCGAGGCGAAAAACTCACGCATCTGCTGACGGTTCAGGTCCAGCAGGTTAATTTTGGCGGCAGCCGGTTGCTCCGTTTTAACGGATTGATCTTGCATAGAATTATTTTCAGACACGGTGTGCTCGGACGCGATGGGTTCTAACATAATGATCTTTAGCCTCGTTATTACACGTTATGGCTGGCTCCCTCTCGGGAACAAGAATGGGCGAAGTGTGTTGTTATCCCTGCCGGCGCTTTCTGGGCGGCGGACTCTGGCGGGATAAAACACGCCCTGGACAAGTTGACTCATCCAGGGCGCGGCATTGTACAAATTTTAGTAGCGAGTTTTCCACGACGGGAAACGCATTCAGGGCATTTTTATTGTTTCAGCCGGTGAATATGATCTTTCGTCGGAAGAAACCAACGCTATCAACGCGGGCAGATTTCGCTGTCGTTGAAGAAGTAAGCGATTTCACGCGCAGCAGATTCCGGGGAGTCGGAACCGTGCACCGCGTTAGCGGTGAAGCTGTCAGCGAAGTCAGCACGCAGGGTGCCGGCCAGCGCGTTGTCCGGGTTGGTTGCACCCATGATGTCGCGGTTGCGCTGGATAGCGTTTTCCGCTTCCAGAACCTGCACCATGATTGGACCAGAGGTCATGAACTCAACCAGACCATCGAAGAATGGACGGCCTTTGTGCTCAGCGTAGAAGCCTTCAGCTTGCTCACGGCTCAGCTTCAGCATTTTAGCGGCGATAATTTTGAAACCCGCACGCTCGAAACGCGCATAGATAGCGCCGATGTCGTTGTTGGCTACGGAGTTTGGTTTAACGATGGAAAAGGTACGTTCTACGGTCATAATGGCCTCAGTCTGACTTCCTAATACGGCCGGACTCAGAAAAAATCCGCCGGCCTTGTTCAAGTGGCGCAAATTATATGTGCGCTATTAACGCTTGCCTACGGGAAAACCAACATTTCTTTAAAAAAATATTAGCGCCGGCGTCGATTTCGCCGCCAAAGCCCGCAGGCGCGTCACGCTGCGCCGTTATTGGCTGGTATCGGTGGAAGGAATGATATTGCGCAGCCAGCTGCCCCAGCGCCGCTGATAGAACGGCTGGGTATGGGCAATCAGGTAGTGGCTGACGCCGCGCTCTTTTTCCGACACCAGGCAGAAGTCCACCGGTTCGTCATCCGCCAGCGCCTCGCTGGCGACGCTGCCCGCCTCCTGAATCAGCGCGTCGATCTCGGCCGCATCGCCGTCCACTTCCACCCCCACCAGCAGGTTGGGTTTCTCATCCAGCGCGCGATCGTGCATCAGCGCCAGAAACGCCCGGCGCACCGGCTTACGCTGGCTGAACAGCGTGGTCAGCGCATCCACCATCGCCGCCGGATACACCTCCGGCTGGCCGAGCAGGATTTGCGAATCCTTGTCGATGTAGTGTTCAACCGGCTTGCTCACCCCGCCGTTTGCCAGCAGCTGCGCCACTTCTTCCGGGTAAAAACTCTTTGCCGTACTCGGCCTTCGGGTTCAGGAACAGTTCGGCGCCCTGGGTGATTTCAAACAGCACCCGCGCCGGCATGGCGATAAACGGCTGTTCGTCCTCCACCGCCTGCTGCAGCAGACGCAGCGACGAGAAGAACGGCACCACGCTGCTGCCGTCCTGCTTTTCCCAGTGCTGAATGTTCACCGGCGTATCGGCATCCAGCGTAATATTGCCTTCTTGCTGCACCTGCTCGCCGTCGCCGAGAATATAAACGGTGGACTCCAGCAGCTCGCGGAAAAATGCCGGCCGGTGCGCCGCCTCGCTGACCGCCAGCTTCAGCAGGCGCTCCAGTTCATTGTCGTCAGCGGCGACGGTATCGTGATGGTGGGAACTCATGACCAACTCCAATTATTAAGGGGCCAACGCTCCGGCCCCTTACATCTATTAACGATATGTTCAGCGTTATTTCGCTTTGCTCAGCAGCAGGTTGGCGACGGCGCGCACGCCCAGCCCGGTCGCGCCGGCGGACCACTGATCCACCGCGCCTTTGCGGTAGGTGGCGGAGCAGTCGATGTGCAGCCAGCCCTGCTGATAGCGCGTGACAAAGTGCGACAGGAAGGCCGCTGCGGTGCTGGCGCCGGCGCTGTAGGCCGCGCCGGCGATGTTGTTCAGCTCGGCGAAGTTTGGACGGCAGCTGGCTGCGGTGGAACTCCGCCAGCGGCAGACGCCAGAACGGCTCGTGCTCTTCCTGCGCGCTGCTGAGCAGATCCTGCGCCAGCGCGTCGTCGAAGCTGAACAGCGCGTGGTAGTCATTGCCCAGCGCGGTTTTTCGCCGCGCCGGTCAGGGTGGCGCAGTCGATAATCAGTTCCGGCTGCTGTTCGGAGGCATCGATCAGGCCGTCGGCCAGCACCAGGCGCCCTTCGGCGTCGGTATTCATCACCTCGACGGTTTTACCGTTGCGATAGCGGATGATATCCCCCAGCTTGAAGGCGTTGCCGCTGACCATATTGTCCGCGCAGCACAGGTAGAGCTTCACCCGCTTGTCGAGACCGCGCGCCGCCGCCAGCGCCAGCGCGCCGGTCGCCGTGGCCGCGCCGCCCATATCGGCCTTCATCGAATCCATAAAGGCGCTCTGCTTCAGGCTGTAGCCGCCGGTGTCAAAGGTGATGCTTTGCCGACCAGGCAGGCGAATACCGGCGCGTCCGGATTGCCGCCCGGGTTGTAGTCCAGCGCCAACAGCACCGGCGGACGCGAAGAGCCGCGGCCGACGGTATGGATGCCGGCATAGTTCTGCTCGCGCAGGTCTTCGCCTTTGATAATGCGGTAGCTGACCGCATCGCAGCCGACGTCGCACATCAGGTCAACGGCGCGGGTCGCAGCTGCTCCGGCCCCAGATCCTCCGCCGGCATGTTGATGGTGTCGCGCACCCAGTCGACGATCTTCAGGCGGCGGTCCAGCTCCTGGCGGTCGTCAGCGGACAGCTGCGGCCATTCAACGCTGCGCTGGCCCTTCGGCCCGCGGAACCCCTGCCAGAACGCCCAGCTTTGCTCCAGGCCCCAACCTTCGCCGGCCAGCGTCACCTGGCGGATGCCCTGGCCGTCGATTTTACGCGCCGCGCGCTGAATTGCGCCCAGTTTGCCGTTACCGGTCAGGTGAATGGTGATGCCGTCGTTGTTGGTGCTCAGCAGGGCTTTTTCGCCCCAGCGCGCATCGGCGGGCTGGTGGGACAGGGTAATCTGCATGGTTTCAGTCGTCATAGCCTACTCCGTATATGCTTTATGCCCGTCATAACTTCAGGTGACGGCGGTGTTGGCTGCGCCCGGTCACCCGAATTATTGAGGGTAGATTCGTTTTTATCGGTCGGATACAAAATAAACGGGCCGCCCATGGCAGCCCGTTACGCTATTAGTCGCTAGTCTGCTTCATCTAACCAGACCAGCAAAATCGCTTCCAGTATTTTCTCGTTGGAAGCCTGCGGATCGTCATCGAACTCTTCCAGCTCGCAAATCCACTGATGCATGTCGGTAAAACGCACGGTTTTCGGATCGGTGTCCGGATAGGCATCGTACAGGGCTTCGCCGATCTCGCGGCTGTCGGTCCATTTCAGTCCCATTATGATCTCCCGTTCAGGCTGACGGCTAACAATTAGTGCTCGCGCGCGTGGTTAACGGTATAGCGCGGCATCTCCACCACCAGATCGTCGTCCGCGACGCGCGCCTGGCAGCTCAGACGGCTTTCCGGCTCCAGCCCCCAGGCTTTGTCCAGCATGTCGTCTTCCAGCTCGCTGCTCTCTTCCAGCGAGTCAAAGCCTTCACGCACGATGCAGTGACAGGTGGTGCAGGCGCAGGATTTTTCACAGGCGTGCTCGATATCAATCCCGTTGCGCAGCGCAACATCGAGGATGGTTTCCCCTTGTTCCGCGTCCAATACCGCCCCTTCCGGGCATAAGTCCTGATGGGGCAGGAAAACAACTTTAGGCATGGTTAAACCTCATCCACAGAATGGCCAGCCAGCGCCCGTCGAATGGAGGCATCCATACGGCGCGCGGCAAAATCTTGCGTAGTCGCATCTAATGTTTTTATTGCGGCTTCAATGGCCGCCGGCTTGTCGCCCTGTACCGCCTGTTGCAAGGCGGCCACGGCGGCGTCGATGGCCTGGCGCTCTTGCGCCTCCAACAGCGCCGCATCGCTCGCCAGCGCGCCCTGCAGGCTTTCCAGCACGCGGGCGGCTTCCACCCGCTGCTCCGCCAGCATGCGCGCACCGACGTCGCTCTGCGCGTGGGCCATCGAATCTTTGATCATTCCGGCGATCTCGTCATCCGACAAGCCGTAGGAAGGTTTCACCTGAATCGACGCCTCGACGCCGGTGGATTTCTCCATCGCGGTCACGCTCAGCAGGCCGTCCGCATCCACCTGGAAGGTGACGCGGATATGCGCCCCGCCCGCCGGCAGCGGCGGCAGGCCGCGCAGCGTAAAGCGGGCCAGCGAACGGCAGTCCTGCACCAGCTCGCGCTCGCCCTGCAGCACGTGGATCATCATCGCGCTCTGGCCGTCTTTAAAGGTGGTGAACTCCTGCGCGCGCGCCACCGGAATGGTGGTGTTGCGCGGGATGACTTTCTCCACCAGACCGCCCATGGTTTCCAGCCCCAGCGACAGCGGGATCACGTCCAGCAGCAGCATTTCGCTGTCCGGCTTGTTGCCCACCAGGATATCGGCCTGAACGGCCGCGCCGATGGCAACCACTTTGTCCGGGTCGATCGACGTCAGCGGCGTGCGGCCAAAGAAGGCGCCGACCTGCTCACGCACCAGCGGTACACGGGTAGAGCCGCCCACCATCACCACGTCCTGCACCTCTTCCGCGCTGACGCCGGCGTCTTTCAGCGCGCGGCGGCAGGCCATCAGCGTGCGTTTGACCAGCGTGGCGATCAGGGCGTTGAACTGCTCGCGCGTCACGTCGCCCTGCCAGCCGGCGACGTTCACCGTCACGGACTCGGCGTCGCTCAGCGCGATTTTGGCCTGGATTGCGGCATCCAGCAGTTGGCGCTGCAGGCCGTGATCGCTGCGGTCGGCCACGCCGGCCTGTTCGCGCAGCCAGTCGGCCAGCAGGTGGTCGAAGTCATCGCCGCCCAGCGCGGAGTCGCCGCCGGTGGCCAGCACTTCGAACACGCCGCGGCTGAGGCGCAAAATAGAAATATCAAAGGTGCCGCCGCCCAAATCGTACACGGCGATGGTGCCTTCCTGGCCGGAGTCCAGCCCGTAGGCGATGGCCGCGGCGGTCGGCTCGTTCAGCAGACGCAGCACGTGCAGGCCCGCCAGACGCGCGGCGTCCTTGGTGCCCTGACGCTGCGCGTCATCAAAATAAGCGGGAACGGTGATCACCACGCCGTCCAGTTCACCGTCCAGCGCCTGCTGCGCCGGTCGGACAGCGCCTTGAGGATATCGGCGGACACGCTGACCGGGTTAAGCAGCCCGGCGGCGGTGGCGATCATCGGCAGGCCGTTTTCGCTGGCCTGGAACTGATAAGGCAGGTTCGGATAGCGTTGCTGTACGTCGGCCAGGGAGCGGCCATCATGCGTTTGACCGAGCTGATGGTGTTGGCCGGATCCTGCACCGCCTGCGCGCGCGCGGCGACGCCGACCTGCGTAGTCTGCTCGCCGTAGTGCACCACCGACGGCAGCAGGTGACGCCCTTCGGCGTCGGGCAGCGTTTCAGCCTGCCCGCTGCGCACCGTGGCGACCAGCGAGTTGGTGGTGCCCAGATCGATGCCGGCCGCCAGACGACGCTGGTGTGGCGCGGCGCTTAAGCCGGGCTCACTGATTTGTAATAAGGCCATGTCGAGCTTCCAGAATTAAAAAAATCACTCAAAACCCAGCAGTTTTTCTTCGAGTTGTTCAACCTGTTGCTGGAGTTTGTCCAAAAAGCGCAGTTTGCGCACGGTATCGGCGGCGTCGGTCCACTGTTCGTCGTCCAACTGCTGCACCATCTGGGCGCTGCGCTGCCTGACGGCGACGGCAAGGCGTTCGCCAAAGGCCGTCAACGCGGCGTCATCCGCCTTACGCTCAATGGCGTCAAGCTCTTCGCGCAGCTCCAGCTGTTCCATCAGGAACGCCGTATCGCGCAGGGTATGCTGTTCATTACCCAGGTCAAAGCCGTGCAACGATAACATATACTCGGCGCGTTTTAACGGGTGCTTGAGGGTCTGGTAGGCTTCATTAATGGTCGCCGCCTGCTGCAGCGCCATCAGGCGCTCGCGCTCCGGCTGGCTGGCAAAGCGGTCGGGATGGAATTGGCGTTGCAGATCCTGAAAGCGGGATGCAAGCAGGCTGCCGTCCACGGGATAGCGAACTGGCAGCCCGAATAAAGTAAAGTAATCCATAGCGTGCTCTGGGCGTTATCGTGAGGGTTTCGGGTCCCCCGCGCCGTGCGGGGGCATCTCATCCATCCGCAAGGCCTCTGCGGAAGAACACGACGGGCTATCAGACGTTGAAACTTTCGCCGCAGCCGCACTCGCTTGAGACATTCGGGTTGTTGAACTTGAAGCCTTCGTTCAGGCCTTCCTTAACGAAATCAAGTTCGGTGCCGTCAAGGTAGACCAGGCTCTTGCCGTCAATGATCACCTTAACGCCTTTGTCTTCGAAAATAACGTCGTCGTCATTCACATCGTCAACAAATTCCAGCACGTACGCCATCCCGGAACAGCGGAGGTGCGAACCCCAAGACGCAGGCCGAGACCTTTGCCGCGGTTATTCAGGAACGCCTGAACGCGTTGCGCAGCGCTGTCGCTCATAGTAATCGACATAACAACCTCACACTCAATATCCCCTGCATCTGGCAAACCGGCGTCGGGGAGCGGACCGGCCCCGGGACGCCAGACAGCGTCCCAATAAACGCGGGCGCAGCATGCAGCATGCTACGCCCCTACCTGAAATTACTTGGCGTCGTGCTTGCTTTTATAATCAGCAATCGCCGCTTTGATCGCGTCTTCCGCCAGGATAGAACAGTGGATTTTTACCGGTGGCAGTTCCAGTTCTTCCGCAATTTCGGTGTTTTTGATGGCTTCCGCCTGATCCAGCGACTTGCCCTTCATCCATTCGGTCACCAGCGAGCTGGAGGCGATGGCGGAACCGCAGCCGTAGGTTTTGAAACGCGCATCTTCGATGATGCCGGCGTCGTTCACCTTGATCTGCAGCTTCATCACGTCGCCGCAGGCCGGCGCGCCGACCATGCCGCTGCCGACGCTCGGATCTTCATTGTCGAAAGAACCTACGTTACGCGGGTTTTCGTAGTGATCGATTACTTTTTCGCTGTAAGCCATGACCTTGCTCCTGAATCCTGAGAATTAATGATGTGCCCATTCGATGCTGTTGATGTCTACGCCCTGCTTGAACATTTCCCACAGCGGAGAAAGATCGCGCAGACGGCCGATAGACTTGCGAACCAGATCGATGGTGTAGTCGATCTCTTCTTCGGTGGTGAAACGCCCCAGCGAGAAACGGATCGAACTGTGCGCCAATTCATCGCTCATTCCCAGCGCGCGCAGCACGTAGGATGGCTCCAGGCTGGCGGAGGTACAGGCAGAGCCGGAGGAAACGGCCAGGTCTTTCAGCGCCATAATCAGCGATTCACCTTCAACATAGTTGAAGCTGACGTTCAGGATGTTCGGCGCACCCTGCTCCAGGTCGCCGTTCAGGTACACTTCTTCCATGTCCTTCACGCCGTTCCACAGACGGTCGCGCAGCGTGCGCAGGCGCGCCATCTCGCTGTCCATCTCTTCTTTGGCGATGCGGTACGCTTCGCCCATGCCGACGATCTGGTGCACAGGCAGGGTGCCGGAACGCATGCCGCGCTCGTGGCCGCCGCCGTGGATCTGCGCTTCGATACGGATGCGCGGCTTGCGGCGTACGTACAGCGCGCCGATGCCTTTCGGCCCGTAGATTTTGTGGCCGGAGAAGGACATCAGGTCCACTTTCAGCTGGCTCAGATCGATAGGCAGTTTGCCCACGCTCTGGGTAGCGTCAACGTGGTAGATGATGCCGCGCGCGCGGCACATTTCGCCGATGGTGGCGATATCCTGCACCACGCCGATTTCGTTGTTCACGTGCATGATGGACACCAGAATGGTGTCATCGCGCATCGCCGCCTCAAGCTCTTTGAGGTCGATGATGCCGTTGCTCTGCGGCGCCAGGTAGGTGACGTCAAACCCTTCGCGCTCCAGCTGACGGCAGGTGTCCAGCACGGCTTTGTGTTCGGTTTTGCTGGTGATGATGTGCTTGCCTTTTTTCTGATAGAAATTGGCAGCGCCTTTAATCGCCAGGTTGTCGGATTCGGTCGCCCCAGAAGTAAACACGATTTCACGCGGATCGGCGCCCACCAGTTCAGCAATCTGATTGCGGGCGATATCTACCGCTTCCTCAGCCTGCCAACCGAAACGGTGGGAACGGGAAGCCGGGTTACCGAAGGTGCCGTCCAGGGTCAAAAACTGCATCATTTTTTCAGCAACGCGCGGATCAACCGGCGTCGTTGCTGAATAATCCAGATAAATCGGTAATTTCATTGCTCTTGTGCTCCGTACATCACTTCCAAAACAAAATGCTCAAGTATTCGTCAGCTGCTTATGCGCGCAGATTAACGTTGATGATCGTCTCTTCCTGGCGGCCGTTGGCGGAACGACGCGTGTCATTATTCTGACGGTCGGCGACATCCAGCACTTCCTGATTGTTGACCAGTTCAGCCAGCGTAATGCCGTTCAGGAAACCGCTGATGCGCTCGCTCAGGTCGCGCCACAGGGTGTGCGTCAGGCAGCGGTCGCCGCCCTGGCAGCCTTCTTTCCCCTGACAGCGGGTGGCGTCAACCGATTCATCAACGGCGGTAATCACCGCGCCGACGGCAATCTCGCCGGCGTCTTTGCCCAGCAGATAACCACCACCCGGGCCGCGCACGCTGGCTACCAAACCGTTCTTACGCAGACGGGAAAATAATTGCTCCAGATAAGAGAGCGAGATTCCTTGTCGCTCTGAAATATCAGCCAATGGTACGGGCCCTTCCTGGGAGTGCAATGCCACGTCAAGCATAGCGGTTACGGCATAACGGCCTTTGGATGTCAGTCTCATAGTCAATGGTTACCTGTTGGTCAAACATAGCGGAAAGTCTGACATTCCCTAGTAATCCAGTCAACTATTTAACCGAGTAATTCACTCAAGTATTAGCACGTTTTGATATTAATCATAACGAATACTGACATTTCAATCATTTACCAAGCTTATCTATCGACGTCAGCATACCGCGCAGAATGTTCAGCTCCTGCGCTTCCGGGCGCGCGCGGGTAAACAGGCGGCGCAGGCGGTTCATCACCTGGCCGGGATGCGTCGGGCGGATAAATCCGCTGCGCTGCAGCGTCTGTTCCAGATGCTGATAGAAACGCTCAATATCATCCACCAGCGGATAAGCCTCTTCTTCAGGCTGCGCCGGCGCATCCGCCTGCTGGCGGTCAAGATAGGCGACGCGCACCTCGTAGGCGAGGATCTGCACCGCCATCGCCAGGTTCAGCGAGCTGTAATCCGGGTTGGCCGGGATCGCCACGTGGTAGTGGCATTTTTGCAGTTCGTCGTTGGTCAGGCCGACGCGTTCACGGCCAAACACCAGCGCCACCGGCGCCTGTTCGCCCTCTTTCACCGCCTGCACGCCGCATTCGCGCGGTTCAAGCATCGGCCAGGGCAAGGTGCGCGAGCGCGCGCTGGTGCCCACCACCAGGCCGCAGCCGGCGATCGCTTCGTCAAAGGTGTCAACAATGGTGGCATTGCCGATAACATCGCTGGCGCCGGCGGCCAGCGCGATGGCCTGAGAATCAGGTTTTACCAGCGGATTGACCAGATACAGGTTGGTTAAACCCATGGTTTTCATGGCTCGGGCCGTTGAGCCCATATTGCCGGTATGAGAGGTCTCAACCAGAACAATGCGGATATTGTGCAGCATACAAACTCTGAGCGGTGTCGGAAATCGCAGTATCCTATCACAGGAGACAACTTAATGGCATGCGCGTTACGCCTGTCTGCAATTTAACCCGTGAAGAGGTTAGGCATTTGGCAGAACACCTGCTATACTCCGCGCCGTTTCCTGTTCTTTAACATCCTAGTGGAAGATACCCATGCATCCGATGCTGACTATCGCCGTGCGCGCTGCGCGCAAGGCCGGTAACCTGATTGCCAAAAACTACGAGACTCCGGACGCTGTAGAAGCGAGCCAAAAAGGGAGTAACGATTTCGTCACTAACGTCGATCGCGATGCAGAGCATCTGATCATCGACGTCATCCGCAAGTCTTACCCGCAACACACTATCATCAGTGAAGAACGCGGCGAGCTGATTGGCGAAGATCGCGATGTACAATGGGTGATCGATCCGCTGGATGGCACCGCCAACTTTATCAAACGCTTCCCACACTTCTCCGTCTCTATCGCCGTGCGCATCAAAGGCCGCACCGAAGTGGCGGTGGTTTACGATCCAATGCGCAACGAACTGTTCACCGCTACCCGCGGTCAGGGCGCACAGCTCAACGGCTACCGTCTGCGCGGCACCAGCGCCAAAGATCTCGACGGCACCATTCTGGCCACCGGCTTCCCGTTCAAGGCGAAGCAGCACGCGCCGGCCTATATCAACCTGGTGGGTAAACTGTTCACCCAGTGCGCCGACTTCCGCCGCACCGGCTCCGCCGCGCTGGATCTGGCCTACGTGGCCGCCGGCCGCGTTGACGGTTTCTTCGAGATCGGCCTGAAGCCGTGGGACTTCGCCGCGGGCGAGCTGCTGGTGCGTGAAGCCGGCGGCGTGGTCACCGACTTCGTCGGCGGTCACAACTACTTCAGCTCCGGCAACGTGGTCGCCGGTAACCCGCGCGTCGTTAAAGCGCTGCTGGGCACCATGCGCGAAGAACTGAGCGAAGCGCTGAAGCGTTAATCGCTGTCAGCACCAACAAGGGCGAGGCTAATGCCTCGCCCTTGTTATATCTGCCGTCTTAACGCGAGAAAGGCCGCACCCCGCCGCTGAACTCCGGCTGCGCGCTGAGGTAAAGCATGACGCCGGCGAACAGCAGCAGCACGCCTCCCAGCAACGCCAGCGATCCCCACGCCACCGCCTGCCAATGTGCCGACGCGCGCGACACGCTGATGCGCTCCGCCAGCCGGCGGCCGTAATGCACCAACAGCGCCAGCAGTGAAATCGTCACCGAAGTGCCCAGCGCCATCGCCAGCGCTGACGCCACGCCCCAGGCAAACACGCCCAGCACCTTGGAAAACAGCAGCACCAGAATCGCGCCGGAACAGGGGCGGATGCCCATCGCCAGCACGATCGCCGCCCGCGTGCGCCAGTCGCCGCCGGCCTGCAGTTCGCTGTCGCTGGGTAAATGACGATGACCGCAGCCGCAGTCCGCGCTGTGCACGTGATCGTCAGCCAGCGGCTCCAGACGCTGGATACGCAGCGCCGGCGCCGGTTTCAGCGCCTTCAGCGCTGCGGCCAGACGGCGCAGCGCCCGCCAGCTCAGCAGCGCGCCCAGCAGCACCACCAGCAGGTAACTGCCCTGCTCCAGCCAGAAGCTGCTTTGATGCAGCTGACGCGACGACAGCTGCAGCACGCCCAGCAGCAGCGCCACCAGCGCTACCGCCACCAGCCCCTGCAGCAGCGAGGCGGCGAAGGTCAGCCTCAGGCTGCTTTTCAGCCGCGTCGGGTGCGTCGCCAGATAGGTTGAGATCACCACCTTGCCATGGCCCGGGCCCAGCGCGTGCAGCACGCCGTAGCTCAGGCTGAACAGCATCAGCGTTATTCCGGCGCGCTGCGGATCGGCCTTCACCTGCTGCAGCAGCGCCGCCAGCTGCTGGTTCAGCGTTTTCTGCCACGCCACGCTCTGCAGCATGATTTGCGGCCAGTAGTGCCAGACCAGTTGCGCGCCGGCCGCCAGCGCCACCAGCAGCAACAGTAATGGCCACAGGCTGACAGCCCAGTGGCGGCGGCGAAGCGACGAAGTCCCGAGGTTCAGTGACATTGTAAAGTAATCCGTTGGGCAAACTGTTGGCCAAGCTGCAGGTCTTCTCCCGGCGAATCGTTTTTATCCAGCGACAGCGCATACGCCTGCAGCGAGGCGTCCGGCTTGGGGGTAAACAGCTCGAAGCGGCACTGCTGCGCCATCTCGGCCGGCAGATGAATCGCGGAGGAAGCCTGGTAGCTCATGTCGACAAAATAGGTGGGATCGTAGGTGGAGATGCTGAACGGTTTCCCCGCCAGCGGCTGCGGGTGCGCCAGCGGCAGGACAAACTCCAGCACCGCCTTGTGGCCCTGACGGGAAAGCCGGTATTCCGGCGGCAGATTGGTGTATTTCACCGGTTTGCCGTCGCGGTAGATATCGGTAAAGTAGTGCTGGCCCAACACGTTGGCCATCACCTGCGCCGCCAGCTTCTTCCAGGTTTCCGAGTCGCTTTTGGCATTCTGCGCATCGTACAGCAGGTCCGCCGAGGTCATTTCGTCCATCACCCACACCATTTTCAAACCGACCAGCTGCCGTTCCTGCACCACGAAGGTGGTGTTCATATCGATGAAACTGTGCGGATGCGCCGCCGCATCCAGGCTATACCACGCCGCCAAACCGACCAGTAAATCTCTTAGCTTCATCATTTCAACCCGTAAATTTGTTATAACATAACACAATAAATGGCAAAATCAGCATCGCACCCCGCCAGAATTGTGACGAAAGTTATAAGCCGAAGTAAAACCAGATGCCAGAACCGCGCCGCTTTAACACCTTTTGCTATGCTTAAACCCATATCAATGTGATCTGCCGGATACCCCTATGAGCCTGGACACCTCCCCCGTGCCTGAGCTCTCCAGTCAACAGCGGCGCTGCCGCCTGCTGCTGCTGCTGTATACACCGCCGCCCACAGTAAAACTGGAGACTATCAGCCAAATCAACGGCGTCGACCTCCCCACCGCCCGGCAGGATATTGCCGAGGTGAACAGTGAAATCCAGCGATTCCACCATCTGGCGATCGCCGGAAGCCCCGAAGAGGGCTACCAGCTGACAGGGAGCACGCTGAATCAACGCCTCTGCCTGATCCATTGGCTGCGGCGGGCGCTGCGCTGCTGCCCGCAGTTTGTGGAAGAGACCTTCAGCCCGCGGCTGCATCAGGCGCTGACCCTCGACAATGCGCAGGCTGCCCGGCTGCAGCTCGAACTGGAGCGCTGCGTCGCCACGCTGAAACAGCCGATTGAGGAACGCATCCGTCTGTTCCTGCCGCCCTATCTCTGCTACTGCCTGTGGGAAATCCGCCGGCAGCGCCACCCGTCGTTTACTGAGGCTCAGCGCGCCTGGCTGCATCAGAAGCCGGAGCAACAGGCCGCCGCCCGGCTTTACCCGCTGCTGCTGGCGCTGTCCGGCCGGCCGTCCCATGCCGATGAGCAGGACTTTCTGGTGCTGATGTTCACCCTGCTGAAAAACCACAGCTATGAGAGCGACCACTCCGACGAAGACTTACGTTTGATGGCGGCGATCGAACGGATGGTTGAGCGCTTCCAACAGCTTTCCGGCATGAACTTCAGCAGCCGGGCGGATCTGATCACCCACCTGTTCGCCCATCTGGCGCCGGCGGTGGAGCGCTGCCACTTTGCCATTGGCATCGATAATATGCTGCTGGAAGAGGTGGTGCGTAAATATCCGCGGCTGATGCGCACCACGCAGCAGGCGCTGGAGCCGTTTGAGCAGGAGTATGGCATTGCCTTTTCACGCGAGGAGGCCGGCCTGGTGGCGATAAGCTTCGGCGCCTGGCTGATGCAGGGCAACGCCCTGCAGGAAAAACAGGTGCTGCTGCTGACGCTGGACAATCCGCAACTGGAGGAGGAGCTGGAGTATCAACTGCGTGAACTGACGCTGCTGCCGCTCAATATCAAATATCAGCCGCTGCGCGACTTCCTGCGCTCCGGCGCGCCGCAAGACGTCACGCTGGTGATCACTCCTTACGCGACGCCGATGCAGGCAACCCAGCCGCCGCTGATCTACACCGAACTGCCGCTGGCGCGCGGGCAGCGCAAGACCCTGCGCGCGCTGCTGGAAACCCCTTAACGCGCTGCGCTGACCGCCGGCGGCCGGATAAACAGCGCCGGCAGCACAAGCGCCGCCATCACCCAGAACACGCCGCCCTGCCAGTGTTCAAACAGGAAGCCGGCAACCACCGTCATCACCGCGATACCGCCGCCCATCGCCAGGCCGGAGTAGACCGACTGCAGGCGGATCACGTCCGGTCCGCTGCGTCCGCTGATAAAGCGCATCGCCGCCAGATGGCAGACGGTAAAGGTGCCGCAGTGCAGGATCTGCACCAGCAACAGCCATCCCAGTTCGGTAGTGGCCCCCCATCAATCCCCAGCGCAGCACGCCGCAGCAGGCCGACAGCAGCAGCAGACTGCGCGCGTTCCAGCGCCGGAACAGTACGCTGCTGCTGGCGAAAATGATCACCTCGGCCACTACCCCCAGCGACCAGAAATAGCCGATCGCGGCGGCCGAATAGCCGGACTCCTGCCAGTAAATCGACGCAAAGCTGTAATAGCCGGCATGCGCGCCCTGCAGCAGCGTCACGCACAGCAGAAAGCGCCAGACCGGCCCTTCCGTCAGCAGTTCACGCCACGAGCGCTGCGGCTGGTTCTGCACGCGCGCTTCCCCTGCGGCATCACCGTCGGTTTCAGCAGCATGCCCAGCAGCATCGCCAACAGGCTGGCGAGCAAACAGTATAAAACGGCGCTATGCCCCCAAGCCGCCACCAGCTGGCCGGTCAACGCGGAGCCAATCACAAACGCCAGCGATCCCCACAGCCGCACCCGGCCGTAGTCCAGCGTAATCTGCTTTTGCCAGGTGCCGGCCAACGCGTCGGTCAGCGGCACCAGCGGCGAGAAGAACAGGTTAAAGCCGGCAATAACCAACATCAGCCAGCCCAGGCGTTGCCAAAACAGAAGCCGACGGCGAAGGCCAGCGTCAGCAGCGCCAGAATACGCAGCGCCGTCACCAGATTGGCGGGATCTTTTACCCGTGGCGCAATCAGCAGGCTGCCGAGAAAGCGCGCCACCAGACCGGCGCCCAGTAAAATACCGATGACATCAGGCTCCAGCCCTTCGCCCTTAAGCCAGACGCTCCAGAACGGGAGATAAATGCCGTAAGAAAAGAAGTAGGTGAAATAGCTGAGCGCCAGCCAGCGTGTTGATTGCAGAACCATGTTCCCTCCGGTGTGTGGACGATACTTTGACAGAGCTCACACCGGCCCGCAATAACGCTTACGACCTATAAGGTGATAGTGCCAAATACCTCACACTTTGCCCGGCAGCAGGCGTAAAAAAACCCGCCGCAGCGGGTTTTTTCAGGGTGCGGCAACGCGGGTTACGCGTAAACCGGCAGACGGGCGCAGATATCCAGCACTTTCTGTTTGGTGCGTTCGATAACGGCTTCGTCATTGATGTTGTCCAGCACGTCGCAGATCCAGCCGGCCAGCTCGCGCACTTCAGCTTCCTTGAAGCCGCGACGGGTAACCGCCGGGGTGCCGATACGGATGCCGGAGGTAACGAACGGGCTCTTCGGATCGTTCGGTACGCTGTTTTTGTTGACGGTGATATTGGCACGGCCCAGCGCGGCGTCGGCTTCTTTACCGGTCAGGTTTTTGTCTACCAGAGCCAGCAGGAACAGGTGGTTGTGCGTACCGCCGGAAACCACTTTGTAACCGCGCTCCAGCACGACTTCCACCATCGCCTTGGCGTTTTTTGCCACCTGCTGCTGATAAGCCTTGAACTCTGGCTCCATCGCTTCTTTCAGCGCCACCGCTTTACCGGCGATCACGTGCATCAGCGGGCCGCCCTGGCCGCCAGGGAACACGGCGGAGTTCAGTTTTTTATACAGCTCTTCGTCGCCGCCCTTCGCCAGGATCAGGCCGCCGCGCGGACCGGCCAGCGTTTTGTGGGTGGTGGTGGTAACGATGTGCGCATGAGGAACCGGGTTCGGGTAGACGCCTGCGGCAATCAGGCCGGCCACGTGCGCCATGTCAACGAACAGGTAGGCGCCGATGCTGTCGGCGATTTCACGCATTTTGGCCCAGTCAACCACGCCGGAGTAAGCGGAGAAACCGCCGATGATCATTTTCGGCTTGTGGGTCTGCGCCTGCTGAGCCAGGTCGTCATAGTCGATTTGGCCTTGCTCGTCGATGCCGTAAGGCACCACGTTGTACAGTTTGCCGGACAGGTTAACCGGAGAGCCGTGAGTCAGGTGGCCGCCGTGCGCCAGGTTCATCCCCAGGATGGTGTCGCCCGGCTGCAGCAGCGCGGTGTACACGGCGAAGTTGGCCTGAGAGCCGGAGTGCGGCTGCACGTTGGCGTAGTCGGCGCCGAACAGCGCCTTCGCGCGGTCAATCGCCAGCTGCTCGACGATATCCACATATTCGCAACCACCGTAATAACGCTTGCCCGGATAGCCTTCTGCGTATTTGTTGGTCAACTGAGAACCCTGAGCCTGCATCACGCGCGGGCTGGTGTAGTTTTCAGAGGCAATCAGTTCGATGTGCTCTTCCTGACGAACGACTTCCTGTTCCATTGCGCGCCACAGTTCGGCATCGTAATCTGCAATGTTCATTTCACGCTTTAACATCCGGCATCTCCCGACTCAATCAGCTAACTTAAAATCACCCGTATTGGGTTGTGGGCCACAGTGTAAACTGTTTTCCCCCATTGAGGATAGGCCTTGACAGAGGTTTTTACGCAAACGATTGGCTTGAGGCTGCGCAAGGCTTTAATCCATTTACGCTTCCCGCATTTCAACGGATATTTTCTCATCAGCCCGATGCGCTTTTTTCATGTTCTGTGAGGCGGATCGCCAGTTAACAAACACGCAACAAAAAAGCGGGTATTTACAACCTGTTAAGAAGCCTATAAGATTCATTTAAAATACAACATTAAAGATGCATTATAAGGCTGCCCCGCGCCCCGGCAAAAACAGGGAGCACCGTGGGGGTAAACTGATGACCCGCCTGATCCCCGATGCAGGCCGGACATATACAGGAGTATGACCATGCTGGACCAACAAACCATCGCCACCGTCAAATCTACCATTCCTCTGTTGGCGGCGACCGGCCCCAAACTGACCGCCCATTTCTACGACCGCATGTTTACCCACAATCCCGAGTTGAAAGATATTTTCAACATGAGCAACCAGCGTAATGGCGACCAGCGGCAGGCGCTGTTCGACGCCATCTGCGCCTATGCCGGCAATCTGGAAAATCTGGCGGCGCTGCTGCCGGCGGTGGAGCGCATCGCGCAAAAACACACCAGCTTCAATATCCAGCCGGAGCAATACCAGATCGTCGGCACCCACCTGCTGGCGACGCTGGATGAGATGTTCAGCCCGGGTCAGGAGGTGCTGGACGCCTGGGGCAAAGCCTACGGCGTGTTGGCCAACGTATTTATCCAGCGTGAAGGGCAAATCTATCAGGAGAGCGCCGATGGCGACGGCGGCTGGCGCGATCGCCGCGCGTTCCGCATTGTGAAGAAACAGCCGCAGAGCGAGATCATCAGCAGCTTTATTCTGGCGCCGGTGGACGGCGGCAAGGTGGTCGACTTTAAGCCGGGACAGTATCTGGCGGTGTATATCAAGGACGAGGGCCTGGAGCATCAGGAGATCCGGCAATACTCCCTGACCGCCGCCCCTAACGGCGAATATTACCGCATTGCGGTCAAGCGCGAGGATCGCGGCCTGGTGTCCAACTACCTGCATCAGAAAGCGCAGGAAGGCGACGTCATCGATATCGCGCCGCCGCACGGCGACTTCTTCCTCGACGTCACACCGAACACGCCGGTGGCGCTGATCTCCGCCGGCGTTGGTCAGACGCCGATGCTGGGCATGCTCAACACGCTGCACGCCGGGCAGCATCAGGCCGAGGTGCACTGGCTGCACGCGGCGGAAAACGGCCAGGTGCACGCCTTTGCCGATGAAGTGGCGGCCATCGCCGCCGAGATGCCGAACCTCAGCCGTCACGTCTGGTACCGTGAACCGGGCCAGAACGATGTGGCAGGCCGTGACTATCAGTCCAGCGGTCTGATGGATCTCGGCGCGCTGCGCGCTACGCTGGTCAATCCGCAGATGCACTACTACTTCTGCGGCCCGGTCGGCTTTATGCAGTTTGTCGCCAAACAGCTGCTGGAGATGGGCGTCGACGCCGAACGCATGCATTACGAATGCTTCGGCCCGCATAAAGTCCTGTAAGGCTCGCCGCCGGGCAGGCTCCCCTGCCCGGCGCATCGTTTAAATCGCCTCTTCGTCCTGCTCGCCGGTGCGGATTCGCACCACGCGCGCCACGTCAAAGACGAAGATCTTGCCGTCGCCAATTTTGCCGGTCTGCGCGGTCTGCATAATGGTTTCCACGCAGGTGTCGACGATATCGTCGGCCACCACGATCTCAATCTTCACCTTCGGCAAAAAGTCGACCATATACTCCGCGCCGCGGTACAGCTCGGTATGCCCCTTCTGGCGGCCAAAGCCTTTGACCTCGGTGACGGTCATCCCGGTAATGCCGACTTCCGCCAGCGCTTCACGCACGTCATCCAGTTTGAACGGCTTGATAATCGCGTCAATCTTCTTCATGTCTGTTCCTTAATTACCAATTTTTGCGGCCAAAGCCGGATGTGATCGGATAGCGACGGTCCTTGCCGAAGTTGCGGGCGGTAATACGCGGCCCGACGGCGGCCTGACGTCGTTTATATTCGTTGATATCCACCAGACGGATCACCTTGCGCACCACCGCCTCGTCAAAGCCGGCCGCCACCAGATCGGCCACCGACTTATCGTGTTCGACATAGCCTTCCAGAATCGCATCAAGAATGTCATACGGCGGCAGGCTGTCCTGATCGACCTGATCCGGCGCCAGCTCCGCCGACGGCGGACGGTCAATCACCCGCTGCGGGATAACATAGGAGACGGTATTGCGGTACTCCGACAGTTTAAACACCAGCGTTTTCGGCACGTCTTTCAGCACGTCGAAACCGCCGGCCATATCGCCGTACAGCGTCGCATAGCCCACCGCCATCTCGCTCTTGTTGCCGGTGGTAAGCACGATGCTGCGGCGCTTGTTGGACAGCGCCATCAGCACCACGCCGCGGCAGCGCGCCTGCAGGTTCTCTTCGGTGGTGTCGCGCTCGGTGCCGGCGAACATCGGCGCCAGCTGCCCCATAAAGGCGTCGAACATCGGCTCGATGGACACCACGTCAAACTCCACGCCCAGAATTTCCGCCTCTTCTTTCGCGTCGGCGATACTGATATCGGCGGTATAGCGGAACGGCATCATCAGCGCCTGCACTTTTTCTTTGCCGAGCGCGTCAACGGCAATCGCCAGCGTCAGCGCCGAGTCGATGCCGCCGGACAAGCCGAGCACCGCCCCCTGGAAGCCGTTCTTATTCACATAGTCGCGCACCGCCAGCACCAGCGCCTCGTAAATCTGCGCCAGCTGCGGCAGTTCGGCGGCCGGCGCGGTCATCGGCTCGACCTCCAGCTCGTTGAAGCGCAGCAGGGTAACCTGCTCGGCAAAGGCCGCCAGGCGGTGCGTCATATTGCCGGATGCGTCAAACACCTTCGAACAGCCGTCGAAAATCAACTCATCCTGACCGCCGATCTGGTTCAGATACACCAGCGGCAGATCGGTGCGGCGGCAGTGGCCGGCCATCAGCGTTTTGCGGATATACGGCTTCTCGCGGTTATACGGCGAGGCGTTGATCGACAGGACGATCTCCGCGCCGGCGGCTTTCAGCGCGTCGATCGGCTGCGGGAACCACAGATCCTCGCAAATCAGCAGCCCCAGACGGTAGCCTTTCAGCTCAACGATGCAGCTGGCATCGCCTTCATGGAAGTAGCGCTTTTCATCAAAAACGCCGTAGTTGGGCAGCTGCTGCTTGAAGTAGCGCGCCTGCAGTTTACCTTCCGCAAACAGCGACAGGGCATTGTACAGTTTGCCCGCTTCGCGCCACGGATGGCCGACCAGAATCGCCACGTCGCCGGACGCCTGCTGCAGGCGGCCCAGCTGCACGTCACAGCGCTGATAAAAGTCATCGCGGTACAGGAGGTCTTCCGGCGGATAGCCGGACAGCGCCAGCTCGGTGAACATGACCAGATCGGCTCCCGCCTTCTGCTGCTCCTGCACGATTTGCAACATGCGTTCGCTGTTGCCTTCAATGTCGCCCACCAGCAAATTCAGCTGGGCCAACGCAATGGAAAGTGATCTGCTCATAACTTTATGCTCTGCCATGCATCACAAACCGGAGTGTCTCCCCTTCAGCGCGTCGTTTGCAACGCCGGCTGGAGGAATCACGCCCGCTTAGTTGGTTGCGAACCTGCCCCGGGCAGGTTCAGGAAAGTATCATTCTTTAAAATCGTTGGCGTCCAGCTCGTGGCGCGACAACAGCTTATAAAACTCGGTGCGGTTACGGCCCGCCATGCGCGCCGCCTGCGTCACATTGCCCTTGGTGATCTGCAGCAGTTTGCGCAGGTAGTGCAGCTCAAACTGGTTGCGCGCCTCGGCAAAGGTCGGCAGCGCGGTGTTTTCACCCTCCAACGCCTGTTCAACCAGCGCTTCGCCGATCACCGGCGCCGAGGTCAACGCCACGCACTGTTCGATCACGTTCACCAACTGACGCACGTTGCCCGGCCAGCTGGCGGTCATCAGACGCTTCATCGCATCGGTGGAGAAGCTGCGGACAAAGGGCTTATGCCGTTTGGCCGACTCGCGCAGCAGATGGTTGGCCAGCAGCGGAATATCTTCGGCGCGCTCGTTCAGCGCCGGGATCTTCAGGTTCACCACGTTCAGGCGATAGTACAGATCCTCACGGAATTCGTTTTTCGCCATCGCCTTCGGCAGATCGCGGTGGGTCGCCGAGATGATGCGCACGTCAATATCCAGATCGCGGTTGCTGCCCAGCGGCCGCACCTTGCGCTCCTGCAGCACGCGCAGCAGCTTAACCTGCAGCGACAGCGGCATATCACCGATCTCATCGAGAAACAGCGTGCCGCCCGCCGCCGCCTGGAACAGCCCCTCACGGCTGCTCACCGCGCCGGTAAAGGCGCCTTTGGCATGGCCGAACAGCTCCGACTCCAGCAGCTGCTCCGGCAGCGCGCCGCAGTTAATGGCGATAAAGGCTTTCTTGGCGCGCGGGCTGGCGCGGTGGATCGCCTGCGCCAGCACCTCTTTACCGGTGCCGCTCTGGCCGTTAATCAGCACGCTGACGTCCGACTGCGCCACCATATTCGCCTGCTCCAGCAGGCGCAGCATCGCCGGGCTGCGGGTGACAATATCTTCACGCCAGCTGTCATCGCCCGCCGGCGCCGACAGCGACAGCGCTTCGTCGATCGCCTTGTATAACGCATCGCGATCGACCGGTTTGGTCAGGAAGCTGAAGACCCCCTGCTGGGTCGCCGCCACGGCGTCCGGAATGGAGCCGTGCGCGGTCAGAATAATCACCGGCATGCCGGGCTGACGCTTCTGAATTTCGGCAAACAGCGCCATGCCGTCCATCTCATCCATACGCAGGTCGCTGATCACCAGATCGATCTGCTCGCGCGCCAGCAGGCGCAGCGCTTCCTGCCCGCTTTCGGCGGTCGTCACGTGGAAACCTTCGCTGGTCAGACGCATGCCCAGCAGCTTCAGCAGGCTGGGATCGTCATCGACCAGAAGTAAATTGGCCGCTTTTCGTGCTGTCATTGCGCGTCGGACTCCTTATTGGCCTCAGGGGGCGCGTAAGTATCTTCCGGCTCGACGGGGATCGCGGTGCCTCGTGCCGGCTGGCTTTCCGGCTCCGCCGCATTGCGCACGGCGCCGCTACCCGCCTTGCCCTGCGCTGCGCCATTGTCCGGCAGTTCCCCCTGCAGCTGTTTGCGCGAGGAGAGACGGCGCTCAATGTCCGTCAGGTTCTCCAGCTTGCGCGAAGTTTCCTGCAGCTGTTTCTGCAGCCGCGCCTGGCTTTGACGCAGCGCATCAACCTGGCTATCGCTGTTTTCCTGCAGGCGCTGGTAGCGCAGGCGTTCCTCCGCCAGCGCTACCTGCTGCTGTTGCTGCTGACGCCACAGCTGCAGCAACGGACGCAGAGAGCTTGGGAAATCCAGACGATAGCCGTTGAGCCGGTCGAGCATCTGACGACGCTCCGCCGGCGTTGGCTCGGCGCTGCCGAGCAGAATGCTTTGCTTAAAGACGCCGTCCCAGCTGTCGGCCGGCAGAGTGCTTACCTGCGCGCGCGCCTGCGTGGAACCGATACGTTCGGCGCAGTCCATGGCGCGCAGCCAGTACAGAGAATTATTCAGCGCGTCTTTACCGTCCAACTGCCACAGGGTGTCGCAAGGCGCGATATGGTAATCCACCACCTTGGCGTCCGGCACCGCCTCCTCCGGCTGCAGCCCCAAACCGCCGCTGACGGCGCGATCGGCGCAGCCGGCCAGCAACAGCGGGACAAAAAGCAGCGTCCCCAATAAAGAGAGCGGACGTTTGCCGAGCAAAGCGCGTTGTTGTGCGCACGTTGAAGGTGCGGTCTGCGGTAAACGAGCGCGTTTAGACCATGTGTACATTATTTATTCGTTCTCGGCGGTTAATGGCAATTCAATACGGAAGCAGACATCGGCATCGTCGACGTCAACCAGCTGCAGTTCGCCGCGCATCCGGCGGATGCAGTCGTGGGCGATGCTCAGTCCCAGTCCGCTTCCTTTTACCGCCCCTTTTCGCTGATGACTCCCCTGGAAAAAGGGCTCGAAAATCATGGCGCGTTCGGCTTCGGGTATCGGCGTGCCGGTGTTGGCGACGTCAATCTGCACCCGTTGCCCAGCCTGACGGCTGCGAATCCAAATGTTACCGGATTCCTTGCCATAGTGCACCGCATTGGAATAGAGATTATCCAGCACGCGCATTAATAGCGTAGGCTCTGCCCAGCAGTTTTTTCGCCTCCAGCGCGATATCGGTGCGAATCAGCTTGGCTCTGGCCGGCAGGCTGTGCGCGGCCACCACCTGCTCCACCATCTCCGTCAGCGCCACCGCCTCATGCTCCGACGGGCCGTCGGCCAGCTTGCGGTTATAGTCCAGCAACTGCTCGATCAGCTGCTGCAGATGGCGGCTGCTCTGGTCGAGGATCGTCACCACCTCTTTCTGGTCAGCGGTCAACGGGCCGGCCACCTCGTCCGCCAGCAGCTCGGTGCCTTCACGCATGCTGGCGAGCGGCGTTTTCAGCTCGTGAGAAATATGGCGCAGGAACTCATGGCGCTGAGACTCCAGCCAG
Source organism: Serratia rubidaea (assembly GCA_901472405.1). Taxonomy (GTDB): domain Bacteria; phylum Pseudomonadota; class Gammaproteobacteria; order Enterobacterales; family Enterobacteriaceae; genus Serratia_B; species Serratia_B rubidaea. The sequence continues at coordinate 3,723,461 of LR590463.1, forward strand.
GCCAGGCGCTCACTCAGCCAGATAATACGCTGCGCCAAAGAGCGCAGCTCGCGCGGCCCTTTAAAGGTGGCGGCGGAGCCGAGCGCCCGCCCTTCCCCCAGCCGGTTAATCATCCGTTCGATCGCCTTGACCGGCCCGATAATCATCCGGGTAAACAGCACCACCAGCAGCACGCTGACCAGAAACAGCAGCAGCGCCTGCCAGCCGAAATACTGGCCCCGCTCGGCGATGGCCTGCTGCAGCTGCTGGCCGCGGGAAAACACCACCGCCCGCGTCGCCTGCACCATTTCCGCATTGGAACTGGAGAAGGACTCCAGCAGGGCCGAGGCCTCTTTATCCGGACCGCTGCTCTGGCACTGGATGGTCGCCAGCTGTGTTAACAGCTGACGCAGGGTTTGATAATAGCGTTCATCGGGCAGGATCGGGGCATGCGCATCGAGCATTTGCGAATATTGCTTCCGCTGATTCTGATACAGCCGCCCCAGCGTGGGGTCGACCAGCACGCAGTACTGACGATAGCTGCGCTCCATCTCCAGCGCTACGCTGGTCATCGCCTCGCTGCGGCGCGCATCCACCAGCGTCGTCCGGTTGATGTCAGCCGCCTGCGCGCTGAGATGATCGAGACTCTGGTAGGCCTGATAAGCCAGCACCAGCAACGGCAGCAGCACCAGCAGAAACGCCATCAGCACCAGCTGGCGCAGCGAGCGGGGAATAAACGCCATCTTTTCAACGAAATCATCTCATTGTCCCTTATCTGCCCTGATGCTAACCGAGTCTTCAGCAAGAGAAAAGCCTGAACGCCGGAATCGGTTGCGAAGTTTTACCGGGTATGCGGTTTAAGCGAATAATGACGGAAAATGTGGGCGCGAAGGAGGCTGAGAATTGACGTTGGGGCATGACGCCCCAGCGCAAGGAAGATGTGGATGCCCGTTGGCCTCGTCCCCTGGGTGATGTAGCGCGAACGCTGGCATCGAACAGGACGAATAGCATCCTAATGTATCCGGAATTGATGAAAAGGCTCATCACAGTTGGATACAGGCGGTGCCTCACTCCACGTGTCGCCCGATGCTTGATAAAGTCGCGTCAGCGGCAATTATCGGTTTGGTTGGACGATAGGCACCATTTCTTTGGCATCATTCGGAGGCTTATGAGGCAGGATGTCCGCCCTCTGGCGGCGCCGTCATAAAAAGTTGAATGAGCAACTGCAGATAATAATGCACACATCATGCCAAGTTTTCAATAATATTTTTAATATATTGATTTTATTTAAATTTAATTTTTATTGTCTATTTTCAATCCGAACATCGGCGCCTTACGGTCGCTGCTTTCTTCGCCATGCCGTCGCCAAAACCCGACACCTTAAGTGAATTCGACCATGACCATTATAAATCAATAGGTTAAGTGTCACCTTTTAGCGACAGTACAAGTCACAACTGTCGCAAAATACCGACACGTCCGATAAAAACATCTAGATTCAAGGAATTAAAAAAGGGAACGTCACCGTTCCCTTTATCTCGCACCGGCCGGCCTGCTGCGGCCCGACCTGAAAAGTCCCGTTAACCCAGCTGGCGACGGGCGTTGCGGAACATCCGCATCCACGGGCTGTCCTCGCCCCACTCTTCCGGGTGCCAGGAGTTGCTGACGGTACGGAATACGCGTTCAGGGTGCGGCATCATCACCGTCGCACGCCCGCTGGCGCTGGTCACCGCGGTGATGCCGTTTGGCGAGCCGTTCGGGTTGGCCGGGTAGTTCTCCGTTACCTGACCGGCGTTATCCACGAAGCGCAGCGCCACCAGATTATGGCTCTCCAGCGCCGCCAGATGGGCCGCGTCACGCACTTCCACATGGCCTTCGCCGTGTGAAACCGCAATCGGCATCCGCGAACCGGCCATATCCTGCATAAACAGCGACGGGCTGGCCGCCACTTCCACCAGGCTGAAGCGCGCTTCAAAACGGTCCGACAGGTTGCGGACAAAGCGCGGCCAGTGTTCGGCGCCTGGGATCAGGTCACGCAGGTTAGACAACATCTGGCAGCCGTTACACACGCCCAGCGCCAGCGTCTGCGGACGATGGAAGAACGCGGTGAACTCATCGCGCACCCGATCGTTAAACAGAATGGACTTCGCCCAGCCTTCACCGGCGCCCAGCACGTCGCCGTACGAGAAGCCGCCGCAGGCCACCAGCGTGTGGAAGTCCTGCAGGCCGCGACGCCCGGACAGCAGATCGCTCATATGCACGTCAACTGCGTCAAAGCCGGCGCGGTGGAACGCCGCCGCCATCTCTACGTGCGAGTTGACGCCCTGCTCACGCAGCACCGCCACCTTCGGACGCGCGCCGCGGGCAATATAAGGCGCGGCGATGTCCTCGTCCGGCGCAAAGGTCAGTTTGACGTTCAGCCCCGGATCGCTGTCGTTCTGTTTGGCCTGATGCTCCTGATCGGCGCAGGACGGGTTATCGCGCAGGCGCTGCATCTGCCAGGTGGTTTCCGCCCACCAGGTGCGCAGGGTGCTGCGGCTTTCGCTGTATACCGGCTGCCCGCCGCTGTTGATCGCAAAGCGATCGCCCTGCAGTACGCGGCCGATGCGGTGCACGTTATCCACCAGGCCATGCTGTGCAAACGCCTGCAGCACCGCCTCGACCCCGGTCGGCGCTGACCTGAATCACCGCCCCCAGCTCTTCGTTAAATAATGCCGCCAGCGTATCCGTCCCCAGCGCCTGAATATCCGCCTCCACGCCGCAGTGGCCGGCAAAGGCCATTTCCGCCAGCGTCACCAGCAGGCCGCCGTCGGAACGGTCGTGGTATGCCAGCAGCGCACGCTCGGCCACCAGTTGCTGCATGGCGTTAAAGAAGCCCGCCAGCTGTTCAACATTGCGCACGTCCGCCGGCTTGTCGCCCAGCTGACGATACACCTGCGCCAGCGCGGTCGCGCCCAGCGCATTGTGGCCGTTGCCCAGGTCGATCAGCAGCAATTCAGTCTCACCCTTGTCGGTGCGCAGCTGCGGCGTCACGGTGTGGCGCACGTCTTCCACGCGGGCAAAGGCGGTGATCACCAACGACAGCGGCGAGGTCATCTCACGCTGTTCGTCGCCTTCCTGCCAGCGGGTTTTCATCGACATCGAGTCTTTACCCACCGGGATGGTGATGCCCAGCGCCGGACACAGCTCCTCACCCACCGCTTTCACCGCCTCATACAGGCCGGCGTCTTCGCCCGGGTGGCCCGCCGCGGCCATCCAGTTGGCGGACAGCTTCACGCGTTTGAGCGAACCGATTTCCGTCGCCGCCATATTGGTCAGCGCTTCACCGACCGCCAGACGACCGGAAGCGGCAAAGTCCAGCAGCGCCACCGGCGCGCGTTCGCCGATCGACATTGCTTCACCGTAGTAGCTGTCGAGGCTGGCGGTGGTCACCGCGCAGTCGGCAACCGGGATCTGCCATGGGCCGACCATCTGGTCACGCGCCACCATGCCGGTGACGGTGCGGTCGCCGATGGTGATCAGGAAGGTTTTTTCCGCCACGGTCGGCAGATGCAGCACGCGCTTCACCGCGTCCGCCAGCGTAATCGCCTCGCGCGCCACCGGCTCGCCCTGCGCCTGTAGCCGGGTGACGTCGCGTGTCATCTTCGGCGTTTTACCCAGCAGCACGTCCAGCGGCATATCGATCGGCTGGTTGTCGAAATGCGCGTCGTTCAGCGTCAGGTGCTGTTCTTCGGTCGCCTCGCCGATCACCGCGTACGGCGCGCGCTCGCGGCGGCAGATTTCATCAAACTGCGCCAGCTGTTCCGGCGCCACCGCCAGCACGTAGCGCTCCTGCGATTCGTTACACCACACTTCCAGCGGGCTCATGCCCGGCTCATCGTTCAGGATGTCGCGCAGTTCAAAACGACCGCCGCGGCCGCCGTCGCTGACCAGCTCCGGCATGGCGTTGGACAAACCGCCGGCGCCGACGTCGTGAATAAACAGAATCGGGTTTTCCGCGCCGAGCTGCCAGCAGCGGTCGATCACTTCCTGACAGCGACGCTCCATTTCCGGGTTGTCGCGCTGTACCGAGGCAAAGTCCAGATCGGCGTCAGACTGGCCGGAGGCCATGGAAGACGCCGCGCCGCCGCCCAGGCCGATATTCATCGCCGGGCCGCCCAGCACCACCAGCTTGGCGCCGACGGTGATTTCACCTTTTTGCACGTGGTCGGCGCGGATGTTGCCGATGCCGCCGGCCAGCATAATCGGCTTATGGTAGCCGCGCAGCTCGACGCCGTTATGGCTGTTGACCTGCTCTTCATAAGTACGGAAGTAGCCGAGCAGCGCCGGACGGCCGAATTCGTTGTTAAACGCCGCGCCGCCCAGCGGGCCTTCGGTCATGATGTCCAGCGCGGTCACGATGCGCTCCGGCTTGCCGAAGTCCTGCTCCCACGGCTGTTCAAAGCCCGGGATGCGCAGGTTGGAGACCGAGAAGCCCACCAGACCGGCCTTCGGCTTCGCCCCGCGTCCGGTGGCGCCCTCATCGCGGATCTCGCCGCCGGAGCCGGTTGCGGCGCCCGGCCATGGCGAGATGGCGGTCGGGTGGTTATGGGTTTCCACTTTCATCAGGATATGTGCGTCTTCCTGATGGTAATCGTAGCGGTCGCTGCCCGGTGCGGCGAAGAAGCGGCCGACCTGCGAACCTTCCATCACCGCGGCGTTGTCTTTATAGGCCGACAGCACGTGATCCGGCGTCTGTTCAAAGGTGTTCTTAATCATTTTGAACAGCGATTTCGGCTGCTGCTCGCCGTCAATCACCCAGTCGGCGTTGAAAATTTTATGGCGGCAGTGCTCAGAGTTGGCCTGCGCAAACATATACAGTTCGATATCCGTCGGGTTGCGCCCCAAACCGGTAAAGGCATTCAGCAGGTAGTCAATTTCATCCTGCGCCAGCGCCAGGCCAAGCTTGAGGTTGGCCTGCTCCAGCGCGCCGCGCCCTTCACCCAGAACGTCCACCGTCTGGTAAGGGGCCGGCTGATGATGGGCAAACAGCTGCTGTGCCTGCTGCAGATCGTCAAATACCGTTTCCATCATGCGGTCGTGCAGCAGCGCGGCCAGCCGTTGCCACTGCGCCTCGTCCAGCGTCGGCGCGCTGATGTAAAACGCCAGGCCGCGCTCCAGACGCAGTACCTGCGTCAGGCCGCAGTTATGGGCAATGTCGGTCGCCTTGGAGGACCACGGGGAAATGGTGCCCGGACGCGGCGTCACCAGCAGCAGGCGGCCTGTCGGGGCATGTTCGGCGAGAGAGGGACCATACTTGAGCAACCGCTGAAGTTTGGCATGTTCTTCGGCACTTAGCGGTGCGCTAACATCGGCAAAGTGGACGTACTCGGCATAGATATCACTGACCGGAAGTTGTGCGTCCTGACAGCGGGACAGCAGTTTGGTAATACGAAAAGCCGACAAAGCGGGCGAACCACGCAGTATTTCCATAATCAAAGTTCTCTCGTCTTCGAAGCAGCTGGTTTCAGCGCTTCATTGGGCGCAACAGGGGAAAACGCGCGCCATTATAGAGAATCCGCGCCGCCGACGAAACCGTTTGCGTGGCGATTCTTGATAATTCCTAATTCTGCCGTCTGATTGTCATATTGTGTCAATAAAGTTGCACACTGGCGTTTTGTTACGCAAAATGCCCGCGAATACTGTCGATATCCCCATACTAATAAATGCTTTCCGGCCGATGCAGACAGGCGTCGCCGCGAGATAACTATTTGAAACACCAAAAGCTAAACTACATTCTCATCGGCGTTATCGCCGTGCTTCTGGCTCTCGCGCTCTGGCCGAACATCCCCTGGCGCAGCGGACAGGGCGGGCAACTCGAAGAGATCAGATCCCGGGGAGAGCTGCGCATCAGTACGCTCAACTCGCCGTTAACCTATTTCACAACGCCCAAAGGCCCGAGCGGCCTGGACTATGAATTGGCGAAACGCTTCGCCAATTACCTGGGCGTGAAACTGGTCGTTTTGCCACATCAAAACATTAACGATCTGTTTGACGATCTCGACGACAACGACGCCGATATTCTGGCCGCCGGCCTGATTTACAATCAGGAGCGTCTGAGCCGCGCCCGCACCGGCCCGGCCTACTACTCCGTGTCTCAGCAGCTGGTATACCGGCTGGGCAACGCGCGGCCGAAAACCTTCGCCGATATAAAAGGCAAACTGGCGGTGGCCTCCGGCTCCGCCCACGTCAGCACCCTGAAGCAGCTGAAACACGACAAATTCCCCGACCTGCAGTGGGAATCCTCCAGCGATCTGACCTCGCGCGAGCTGCTGGAACAGGTGGCCGCCGGTAAACTGGATTACACCATCGGCGACTCGGTCAGCATCGCGCTGCTGCAGCGCATCCATCCGCAGCTGGCGGTGGCCTTCGACGTCGCCGACGAGGAGCCGGTCACCTGGTACCTGAAACGCAGCAGCGACGACAGCCTGTACGCCGCCATGCTGGACTTCTACAGCCAAATGGTGGAAGACGGCACGCTGGCGCGCCTGGAAGAAAAATACCTCGGCCATGTCGGCAGCTTCGACTATGTGGACACCAAGACCTTCCTGTCGGCAATCGACTCCGTGCTGCCCACCTACCAGCCGCTGTTCCAGAAATACGCCACGGCGTTTGACTGGCGTCTGCTGGCGGCGATCGCCTACCAGGAGTCGCACTGGAACCCGCTGGCAACCTCGCCGACCGGCGTGCGCGGCCTGATGATGCTGACCCGCGCCACCGCCGACGGGCTTGGGGTGAGCGACCGCCTCGATCCGGAGGAGAGTATTCAGGGCGGCGCGCTCTATCTGCAGCGCCTGATGGCGAAAATCCCGACGACGGTGCCGGAGGACGAGCGGATCTGGTTTGCGCTGGCGGCCTATAACATCGGCTGGGGGCATATGCTCGATGCGCGCAAGCTGACCAAAATGCAAAGCGGCAATCCGGACAGCTGGGTCGATGTAAAGCAGCGCCTGCCGATGCTCAGCCAGAAGCGCTACTACCCGCAGCTGACCTACGGCTATGCGCGCGGACGGGAAGCCTATAACTACGTAGAAAACATCCGCCGCTATCAGGTCAGCCTGGTGGGATACCTGCAGGAGAAAGAGAAAAAAGCCGAGCAGGAGCGGCAGACGCAGGCCGCCATGATGCAGAGCTACCCGGCGGTGCCGGCCAAGCTGGCGCTCAGCCTCGACTAATCCGCCGCGCCGGCCGCACGCTGCGCCAGCTTCAGCGCCTTTTTCTGTTCACGCCGCAGGCGGAAAAAGTTACTCAACGTCGCGGCGCACTCTTCCGCCAGCACGCCGGCGGTGATCTCCACCTGATGATTCATCCCCGGATGGCGCAGAATATCCACCAGCGAACCCGCCGCGCCGGTCTTTTCATCCGACGCGCCGTACACCAGACGCCGGATGCGGCTGTGCACCATCGCGCCCGCACACATCACGCACGGTTCCAGCGTCACGTACAGCGTCGCATTCAGCAGACGGTAGTTCTGCAGCACCGCACCGCCCTGCCGCAGCGCCATAATCTCCGCGTGGGCAGTGGGATCGTGGCGGCCGATCGGCCGGTTCCAGCCCTCGCCGATGACCTGATTGTCCAGCACCAGCAGCGCCCCTACGGCACCTCGCCCTCTTCCTGCGCACGCTGGGCCAGCGTTAGCGCCTGGCGCATCCAGTAATCATCATTATATTCGCTCATTATTTCGCTCCTCGTGCGCTTTGCGGCGGGCATTATACACAGTAGCCGATTCCCGCTCTTCTTTTGTCGCCGGACAGTCCGCAGCGGCGTGGTTTCATCCGTCCTTTTTCCCGGCGCACGCGTTTTATTCGCCAAATCATTGTGGTAGATCATAACTCCCGCTGCCCGGACGGCGTAACGTAGTAGCTATAAAATCAATAACTTCAAGGAGCGCACAATGGCTGCTGCAACATTTTATATTCCTTCCGTCAACATGATTGGCTCCGGCTGCCTGGAAGAGGCGGCTAAAACCATGCAAGAGCAAGGCCTGCGCCATGCCCTGATCGTCACCGACCGGGTGCTGAACGACATCGGCGTGGTGGCGCAGGTGCAACAGCTGCTTGCCGCGCAGGATATCCAAAGCTGCGTGTACGACGGCACTCACCCCAACCCAACCACCAGCAACGTTGAACAAGGGCTGGCGCTGTTGCGTGAGCATCAGTGCGACTGCGTCATCTCTCTTGGCGGCGGCTCTCCGCACGACTGCGCCAAAGGCATCGCGCTGGTCGCCACCAACGGCGGCGATATCAAAGATTATGAAGGGGTTGACCGCTCCGCCAAGCCGCAGCTGCCGATGGTGGCGATTAACACCACCGCCGGCACCGCATCGGAAATGACCCGTTTCTGCATCATTACCGACGAAGTGCGCCATATCAAAATGGCGATTGTCGACAAGCACGTAACGCCGATCCTGTCCGTTAACGATCCGCACCTGATGGCCGGCATGCCGAAAGGGCTGACGGCGGCTACCGGCATGGATGCGCTGACGCACGCCATCGAGGCTTACGTTTCCAGCGCCGCCAACCCGATCACCGACGCCTGCGCGCTGAAGGCGGTAACCATGATTATGGCCTCGCTGCGCGATGCGGTGAACGACGGCAAGAATATGCAGGCGCGTGAAGATATGGCTTACGCCCAGTTCCTGGCCGGCATGGCGTTCAACAACGCCTCGCTGGGCTACGTGCACGCCATGGCGCACCAGCTGGGCGGTTTCTATAACCTGCCGCACGGCGTCTGCAATGCGGTGCTGCTGCCGCACGTGCAGGAGTTCAACGCCTCCGTCGCCGCCGGCCGCCTGAAAGACGTCGCCGTGGCGATGGGGCTGGAAGTCAGCAATCTGAACGACAGCCAGGGCGCGGCGGCCTGTATCGCAGCCATCCGCAAGCTGGCGCAGGATGTCGGCATCCCGGCCGGGCTGCGCGATCTGCAGGTGAAAGAGGAAGACTTCGATACGCTGGCGGCCAATGCGCTGAAAGACGCCTGCGGCTTCACCAACCCGATTCAGGCCAGCCACGAGCAGATTGTCGCCATCTTTAAAGCGGCAATGTAAAACTCCGCGTCGGGCGGTATTCGCTTCCCGGCTCAAACAAAGAGGGCAGGATTCACATCCTGCCCTTTTCCGTTATTCCAGCTGCTGCAGCTCGCCTTCCTTACTGACCCGCCAGCGATGCTCGCAGAAGAACAGCAGCGGGTTGTCCTGCTTGCTGTCGCTGTAGCCGCTGTACAGTTTTAACGGCGCGCCGATGCGCTGCTCCAGCTGCACCACCTTTTGCGCCCCCAGACAGCGCATCTCCAGCACCCAGCCGCCATAGCGGCGGCTTATCCGGCTGCCGATCAGCCGCACGCGCGGCAAAAACCGCGAATCCTGATATACCTGTTCCACCAGCCTTTCCGGAGAGCCGGTAATCAGCCACACCTGCGCATCATGCGCGTCGAGGTACTGACGCAGCCGCATCTGCACCACCGGAAATGCGGTCACCTTGGCGCGAAAATAACTGACAAAGCGCGCTTCCAGCGCCCGCAGCCGCGTCTCCGAATGGCCAAAGGTGATCGCCCACAGCAACAGGCTCATCGGCCAGCGCGCCGCACGCCCGGCGATCAGCATCACCGCACCCACCAACGGCAGCAGCGGGAACACCAAAACAAGATTCAGCGGCAGGTGCCGCAATAAAAAGCGCAAGAAGCTGCCAAACATATCTTCCTGATGCAGGGTGCCGTCCAGATCGAAGAACACAATGCGGCGCGACTCTTCGGCCTTCTGGCGTGGTTGGTCACTCAAACGCTACTCCTCAGGATCGTTAAACCCCATAATCCAGGTGAAAATAAACCCTGCTACAATCGTAATCAGCATCCCGGCCAGATACAACATCACCTTGCCCGAGACGATGGTCAGCGCCAAAGGCAGCCCGGAAAGGCCGAAGGTAATCACCGTCGCCACCTTCCAGTAGCTGATCAGCGCGCCGCCGACCGCGCCGCCAAGGCAGGCGCCGATAAACGGTTTGCCCAGCGGCAGCGTTTACGCCGAAGATCAGCGGCTCGCCAATGCCGAGAATCCCGACCGGCAGCGCGCCCTTAATCACCTTTTTCAGCCGTGCGTTACGGGTTTTCAGCAGCACGGCGAGGGTGGCGCCAACCTGCCCCACGCCCGCCATCGCCAAAATCGGCAGCAGCGGATTGGCGCCGTGCGCCTGCACCAGCTCAACGTGGATCGGCACCAGCCCCTGATGCAGCCCGGACAGCACCAGCGGCAGAAACAGGCCGGACAGCAGCGCGCCCACCAGCAGCCCGCCCTTGTCTAGCGCCAGGTTGGCGCCGTGGGTTATTGCATCGGAAATATAGCCGCCCAGCGGCTGCAGCAGCACAATCGCCAGCGACGCGGTAATCAACGTGGTCAGCAGCGGATTTAAAATCAGCTCAACCGACTCCGGCAGCAGCCGGCGCAAGCGTTTTTCCAGCCAGCACATCAGCGCCACCACCAGCAGCACGGCGATCACCCCGCCGCGCCCGGCTGCAGCGCTTCGCCGAACAGGGTGATTTGCGCCAGCTGCGGGCTGGAAAGAATGCCGGCCATCACCCCGCCCATCGCCTGCGAACCGCCGAACACCCGCGCGGCGTTAACGCCAACCAGAATATTCATAATAGTGAACACCGCGCTGCCGAAGATCGCCAGCAGGCCAAGTATATTCGGGTAGTTCAGGGCGATATCGCCGGCAATATCCGGCCGCTTCAGGAGATTGATAATGCCGGTAATCAGACCGGAAGCGATAAACGCCGGTATCAGCGGTATAAAGATATTAGCCAGTTTTTTCAGCACCCCGCTCATTGGCGCGGCATATTTGGCTTTGGCGGCGGCTTTATTTTCGGCAATCTTATCGCCGACGTCGACGCCCGCCTCCGGCTCGCTCAGCAAGGTGCGCATCTCATCCACCACCTTGGCGGCGGCGCCCGGCCCAACGATAAACTGGTGCTGCTCGCCCTGCTTGATGTACCCTTTGATGCCCTCCAGCCGTTGCAGCTGGGGCAGTTCGAGCCGCTGTTCATCGCTGACTTCGACGCGCACCCGCGTCATACAGTTTTCCAGCTTGAGGATATTCCCCTCGCCGCCGACGCCCGCCAAAATCTGCCGGGCCAGTGCCGCCGTCTTATCCATTGATCACCTCAATGAGCCATTAATCCGCCAACGCCGCACGCAGGTAGCCGTGGTGCACCTGTAAACGCCGCTGCGCCTCTTCGGCGCTGACTCCGGCCAACAGCATCAGAATCGCCGGCTTCACCTCGAAATCAGTCTGCGCCAGCGCAGCTTCAGCCTGACTGCGTTCCGCGCCGGTCGCCTCGACGACGATGCGGCAGGCGCGATCCACCAGCTTCACGTTGGTCGCCTTCACGTCCACCATCAAGTTCTGGTACACCTTGCCCCATTTGACCATCGCGCCGGTTGAGATCATGTTCAGCACCAACTTTTGCGCCGTACCAGACTTCATACGGGTCGAGCCGGTCAGCGCCTCCGGGCCGACCACCGGGGAAATCGCCACCTGAGCTTCCGCGGCGATCGGCGAGCCGGGATTACAGGAGATCGCCACCGTCGGGCAGCCCAGCTGGCGCGCATAGCGCAATGCGCCGATCACATAAGGCGTACGGCCGGACGCCGCCAGTCCGATCACCATGTCAACCGGCGTTAACGCCAGATCCTGCAGGTCACGCTCCCCCAACGCCGCGTCATCTTCCGCCCCTTCCACCGCTTTGAACATCGCCTCCGGACCGCCGGCGATCAGCCCCACCACCACGCCGTGCGGCACGCCGAAGGTTGGCGGACACTCAGACGCGTCCAGCACACCCAGGCGACCGCTAGTGCCCGCCCCCAGATAAATCAGCCGGCCGCCGGCCCGCAGCGCGGAGGCCGCCAAATCGACCGCCTGAGCGATCTCCGGCAGTACCGCCGTAATCGCCTGCGGCACTTTCCGGTCTTCACGGTTAAAACAGGTCACCATCTCCAGCGTCGACATCTCATCCAACGTCATCGTCTCTGGGTTGCGGGTTTCGGATACTAGTGCGCCTAAATTCATGGGGTAGCCTCTGGAATTTTTAATTCAAAAACACATACCAATATTTGAATATTTAATTCAACAAAGCGAGCACTATTTGCTAGTTTATACCGGCGCGCTCACAAAAATTTTTACTGCGCGCCAGCGCGCCGTTATGGCAACATCTCCCCCACGGGCACTATTAGGAATAACGGCATGAGTACTCTTCTTCGCATTCGTCAAATGTATCCTGCATTGGCGCAGAACGATCGCAAACTGGCGGATTATCTGCTGCACAACGCCGAAGAGGCTCGCCATCTGAGTTCACAAAAACTGGCCCAGGTGGCCGGCGTCAGCCAGTCCAGCGTGGTCAAGTTTGCACAGAAGATGGGGTATAAAGGCTTCCCGGCGCTGAAGCTGGCGCTGAGTGAAACGCTGGCGCAGCCGCAGTCGGAGCCGGTGGTGACCGTGCATAACCGCATTCTCAGCAGCGATACGCTTAAAACCGTCGGCGAAAAACTGCTGCTGGAAAAACAGGCGGCATTGCGCGCGACGCTGGACATTAACAGTGAGGAACGCCTGCATCAGGCGCTGACCATGCTGCGCGGCGCGCGGCGGGTGTTCCTGATGGGAATCGGCGCCTCGGGTCTGGTGGCCAAAGACTTCTCATTCAAGCTGCTGAAAATCGGCGTGATGGCGGTGGCTGAAGCCGATATGCATGCGCAGCTGGCCGCGGTGCAGGCGCTGGAGCCGCAAGACTTGCTGGTTGCGCTTTCCTTTAGCGGGGAGCGGCGTGAGATCAATCTGGCCGCCGACGAAGCCAAAGCGGCCGGCGCACAGGTTCTGGCGCTCACCTGCTTTTCCCCCAACAGCCTGCAGCAGCGTGCGGACCACTGCCTGTACACCATTGCCGAAGAACCAAGCACCCGCAGCGCCGCCATTTCCTCCAGCACCGCCCAATACGCCCTCACCGATTTGCTGTTTATGGCGTTAATTCAGCATGATTTGGATCATGCCCGGGTGCGAATTAAACATAGCGAACAGTTGATGAAAAAACTGGTTTAAATAAACTTTATTTATTAACCACTGCCTCTATCCGCAGTGCAGAAGCCGGCAATGATGGTTGTCGCCTCGTAAAAATCATTCTGGCGCGACTCTCCCGACATAACAACATGAAGAGGCATGCTGGGAGAGCTATGTATAAAAACACCCCGCCGCGTATTCAGCGTAATTGTTTCTCTAATTCCAGCGGATTCCTTTTCCTGTTTTTAATTCTCTTGGCCGGCGAGCCAAAATACATCGTCCACTCTTCGGTATTTTTCATCACCAATGAGTTGGCGCCGACTGACGTTCCTTCAGCCAAGGTGATCCCCGGCATGACAATAGATTGAGCACCAACAATCACATGCCGTTCCAGTACAATCGTTCCGGAGACGACGCCCGTAAGCTCGGCGGGTACGGTAGGATTGGTCATAAACCTGCCGCTATAGTCATCACTTTTTGAGTAAAGTTTTACCGATTGCGATATGCCGGAAAAATCACGCATAATAACGCCGGCGCCAGCGAAAATTGCAGCATAGCCGCCAATATGGACATAAGAACCGATATCAAGAAAACCATCACCGGCCGCAATAATTGTCGAGAAACCGTCAATTCTGACACTGTCCCCCAACGAGATATTTCCAACGCCGACTATGGTGCAATTCTTAGCGACTAACACATTTTTCCCTACCGACTTAAACCCACACTCTCTGAGTTCGTCTTCATGATAATAACCGGGATTAAAGCATTCATTTTTCACAAATAAACTCCATTTATATCAATCACTGATATATATCGCCATACATGGCACATGAAAGCCTTATCATGCATAAAACGCCCTTTAAAAGCTATCCGGATATACACGGCTCCGGATAGAAAGGCCATCCTGATTTAGCGTCGCCTTTTAGACCATACACAGTCGCTATCCGCGCCGGCGCAACCTCCGTGCAGGTAAAGCAACCGCCATACCGCGCCAGTAGGAATAAGCTTGATCTCGTCGATAAAAATCGCCGAAAAGGACAAAAAACAACCAGAATGAAAATGGTTTTATGGTAAAGTGCGCGGCGGCAGAATAGCTGCTGCGCGCTCCCTGATTTGTAAGATGGAAATGTTATTACTATGGCCCTGCTGATTACCAAGAAATGCATCAACTGCGATATGTGTGAACCCGAGTGCCCGAATCAGGCCATCTCAATGGGCGCGGACATCTACCAGATTGATACCGAGCGCTGCACCGAATGCGTCGGCCACTATGATACGCCCACCTGTCAGCAGGTATGCCCGATTGATAACACCATCGTGGTCGATCCGCAGCATACGGAAAGCCAGGAACAGCTGTGGGATAAATTCGTGGTGCTGCACCACGCCGACAGGCTGTAATTCACGGACGCTGCGCCCGGCGGCGTCCGTCTATCATCACCTTATCAGCTTTCGATAATCACCGTCGCGCAGGCGTAACGACGCTCATCGGCCAGTGAAACGTGGATGTTCGTCACCCCCATCTCCTGCGCCAGCTCCGCGGCCCGCTCATGCAGGCGAATATTCGGCTTGCCCAATCCGTCGTTAAACACTTCAAACTGATTGAACGCCAACCCGTTGCGAATGCCGGTGCCGAACGCCTTGGCCGCCGCTTCTTTGACGGCAAAGCGCTTGGCCAGAAAACGCACCGGCTGCTGATGCTGCTGATAGAGCGCCCATTCGGCCGCGTTCAGCACGCGTCGCGCCAGCCGATCGCCGCTGCGCTCAACCACCGCCTCAATGCGTGCGATTTCTACAATATCGGTGCCAAGGCCAAGTACCGCCATTAGCGACGCGCTTCCCGCATCAGCAGCTTCATCTCGGCAACCGCTGACGCCAAGCCGCTCATCACCGCCTGCCCGATAATGGCGTGGCCGATATTCAGCTCATGCATTTCCGGCAGCGCCGCGATCGGCTGTACGTTGTGATAAGTCAGGCCGTGACCGGCATTGACCTTCAGACCCTTTTCCGCCGCATAGCGGGCCGCCTGCGCGATGCGCAGCAGTTCCGCCTCCACCGCCAGCTCGCCCTGCGCTTCCGCATAGGCGCCGGTGTGAATCTCAATGTACGGCGCGCCCACCGCTACCGCCGCATCAATCTGACGGTGGTCCGGGTCGATAAACAGCGAAACCTGAATGCCCGCCTGCGTCAGGCGCTCAACCGCCAGCGTCATTTTGTCCAGCTGGCCGGCGACGTCCAGCCCGCCTTCGGTGGTCACTTCCTCACGCTTTTCCGGCACCAGGCAACAGAACTGCGGCTGCAGCTCGCAGGCGATAGCCAGCATTTCGTCGGTCACGGCCATTTCCAGATTCATCCGCGTCTGGATGGTCTGGCGCAAAATACGCACGTCGCGATCGGTAATGTGACGGCGATCCTCACGCAGATGCACCGTGATGCCGTCCGCACCGGCCTGTTCCGCCGTGAACGCCGCCTGTACCGGATCGGGATATTGGGTTCCGCGCGCGTTACGCAAGGTGGCGATATGATCGATATTAACGCCAAGCAGCAAATCAGCCATGACAACCTCTTAGAGTGAAATTTTCGTTCCCGCAGTTTACACCCGGGAGAAAGTGGCAAAAGCAGAAAGGACGTCAGGCGTCGTCAACCGGCGTATGCGGTTGCTTACGGACGAACTGACGAAACAGCTCGCGGCTTTTCAGCGGCTTGCCGCCAAGGTAGGGTTTCAGCGCAATGCGGGTAAACCGTTTGGCGGCGCGCAGGGTGTCGGCATCCGGGAACTGACGCTCGGCCAGCGCACGCAGCTCACGGCCGGTAAAGCTGTAGTGGTCTACCACCAGGCTGGCGATAAAGCCTTTTTCTTCGCGATAGCGGTAGGTCATGCCGTCGTCGACCGCTTCGCCGCTGCCAGCGCAGTGCAGAAAATCCACCCCGTAACCCAGGTGATGCAGCAGCGCCAGCTCAAACTGCCGCAGCGCATGTTCCGGCGAACCGTCCGACGCCGCCAGCGTCTGCAAACACTGTAGATAATCAAAGAACAGCACCGAATAGTTGGCTTCCTGCTCCAGCACGCGCGACAGCAGCTCGTTAACATACAGGCCGCTGTACAGCATCATGCCACTGAGAGGTAAACCGAGGGAGACCGCTTCGGCGTTGCGCAGCGTTTTGACTTCGCCACGCCCGCCCCAGCGGACCAGCAGAGGAGTAAAGGGCTGCAGACAGCCCTTCAGGTTGGAACGGCGGCTGCGCGCGCCTTTGGCCAGCAATCGCACCCGCCCGTGACCTTCGGTAAACAGATCCAGCATCAGGCTGGTTTCACTGTACGGTCGCCCATGCAGGACGAAAGCGCGCTCCCAGCCGTCCATCGGCGGTTACTTCAGGTCGTCAACATAGCCCAGGCTGCGCAGCGCACGTTCGTCGTCCGCCCAGCCGGATTTAACCTTCACCCACAGTTCCAGATGCACCTTGGCTTCAAACATCTGTTCCATGTCCTGGCGGGCTTCAATGCCGATGGTTTTAATCTTCGCGCCCTTGTTGCCGATCACCATTTTCTTCTGGCCTTCGCGCTCAACCAGGATCAGGCCGTGCACGTCATAGCCGCCGCGATCGTTGGCAACGAACTGCTCAATCTCAACGGTTACCGAATAGGGCAGCTCTTCACCCAGGAAGCGCATCAGTTTTTCACGGATGATTTCCGAGGCCATAAAACGCTGGGAACGATCGGTGATGTAATCTTCCGGGAAGTGGTGCTCCGCTTCCGGCAGCAGCTTGCGCACAATGCCGGCGATGGTGTCGACATTCATCCCTTTCTCGGCGGAGATCGGCACCACGTCGAGGAAGTTCATCTGCTGGCTGAGGAACGCGATGTGCGGCAGCAGCTTGGATTTGTCGGTAACGTTGTCGACCTTGTTGATCGCCAGCAGCACCGGACACTTCAGGCTGCGCAGTTTGTTCAGCACCATCTCGTCGTCGTCGGTCCAGTTGGTGCCTTCCACCACGAAGATCACCAGCTCTACGTCGCCGATTGAGCTGCTGGCCGCACGGTTCATCAGGCGGTTGATGGCGCGCTTTTCCTCGATGTGCAGCCCCGGGGTATCCACGTAGATCGCCTGATAAGGCCCATCGGTGTCGATACCCATAATGCGGTGACGCGTGGTCTGCGGCTTACGCGAGGTAATGGAGACTTTTTGCCCCAGCAGTTGGTTCAGCAACGTGGATTTGCCCACGTTGGGACGCCAACGATCGCGATAAATCCGCAGTATTGTGTTTCTTCGCTCATTCAAGCTCCAGCTTTTTCAGCGCTTGTTCCGCTGCCGCCTGCTCGGCTTTACGGCGGCTTGAGCCGGTGCCTACCACCGGTTCGCTCAAACCACTCACCTGGCAGTGGATGGTAAACTCCTGGTCGTGCGCTTCACCGCGAACCTGCACCACCAGATAAGAAGGCAACGGCAGATGACGCCCCTGCAGAAACTCCTGCAAACGGGTTTTCGGGTCTTTCTGCTTGTCGCCCGGGCTGATTTCATCCAGCCGGCTGCGATACCAGTCAAGAATCAACCGTTCGACGGTCTGAATATCGCTGTCCAGGAAGACGCCGCCAATCAGGGCTTCCACCGTATCGGCCAGAATCGACTCACGGCGGAAACCGCCGCTTTTCAGCTCGCCGGGACCCAGGCGCAGACATTCGCCCAGGTCAAACTCGCGCGCCATCTCCGCCAGCGTATTGCCGCGCACCAGCGTGGCGCGCATGCGGCTCATATCCCCCTCGTCAACGCGAGGAAAACGGTGATAGAGCGCATTGGCGATGACAAAAACTCAAAATAGAGTCGCCCAGGAACTCAAGACGTTCATTATGTTTACTGCTGGCGCTGCGGTGAGTCAGCGCCTGCAGCAAAAGTTCTTGCTGTTGAAAAGTGTAGCCCAGCTTGCGCTGCAGCCTGTTAATTACGATGGGATTCATGAGTTACCAATAGATCAAGAATGCGTCAAAAACTTTACAGCATACGGAACAGACCTGCTTTCCAAAGCTGTTTCGTTTGCAGTGGCTCCAAACAGAACCAACTTTTATCGCCTGATATTCTACAACGAGCGGCAACAGAATGCTGCGTTTATCTCCCCGCCCTGCTTCAGCCGCATTAAATTAATACGACGCCGGCAGAACGGGGAGAAATAGCAATTAGTGAATACCGCCAATACGGCTTAATCTGACGCCGGTCGGCCACTCACCTTCCTGCTTTTCAAAACTCATCCAGATTGCCGTGGCTTTACCTACCAGGTTCTTCTCCGGTACGAAGCCCCAATAACGGCTGTCGGCGCTGTTATCGCGGTTATCGCCCATCATGAAGTAATGACCGGCCGGCACCACCCACTCGGCCAGCTGATTGCCGGGCTGCTGGTAATAGGCGCCAACCTGATCCTGCGTCCCCGGCACGGTCAGCACCCGGTGCGTCACGTCGCCCAGCGTTTCGTTACGCTCACGCAGGCGGATACCGCCCTGCGGCACGCTGTCGTTCAGCGGAATATTGTAGAAGCCGTTGCTGGCCTCGCCCATGCCGCTGCGGCTGAACATCTGCACGAAATCGCTCGGCGCCGCCTGATTATAGGTGACCGCCAGGGCTTTATCGCAGGACTGGCCGTTGTCGCACGCCGGCTGTACCGTCACGCGCTTATTCACCGGATCGTAGCTGACCTTATCGCCCGGCAGACCGACAACGCGCTTGATATAATCCAGCTTGGGATTGAGCGGATATTTAAATACCGCGATATCGCCGCGCTTCGGATGGCCGGTTTCGATCAGCGTGGTCTGGGTGATCGGATCCTTAATCCCGTAAGCGTACTTTTCCACCAGAATAAAATCGCCGATCAACAACGTCGGCATCATCGAACCGGATGGAATCTGGAACGGCTCGTAAACAAACGAGCGCACCACGAAGACCAGCAGCAGCACCGGGAAGACCGAGGCGCCGGTTTCTACCCAGCCCGGCTGCTTGGCGACTTTCGCCAGCGTCTTGTCATCCAGCGTGCCGTCGGTCTGTTCATTTACCGCCGCAATTTTCGCCCGGCGAGCCGGCGCCCACTTAAAGCGTTCCAGGCACCAGATGATCCCGGTCACCAACGTGGCAATCGCCAGGATCAAGGCAAACATATTCGCCATGCAAACTCCCTTGTTATCGAGCCTTCGCTCTTACTTACCGTCTTTACCTACGTGCAGAATGGCCAGGAACGCTTCCTGCGGCAGCTCAACGTTGCCGACCTGCTTCATGCGTTTCTTACCGTCTTTCTGTTTCTGCAACAGCTTTTTCTTACGGCTGACGTCGCCGCCGTAGCACTTGGCCAGAACGTTCTTACGCAGCTGTTTCACCGTTGAACGCGCGATGATATGCGTGCCGATAGCCGCCTGAATGGCGATATCGAACTGCTGACGCGGGATCAGATCCTTCATCTTCTCCACCAGATCGCGGCCGCGGTACTGCGCATTGTCGCGGTGGGTAATCAGCGCCAGCGCATCCACGCGCTCGCTGTTGATCAGCACGTCGACGCGCACCATGTCAGACGCCTGGAAGCGTTTGAAGTTGTAATCCAGCGACGCGTAGCCGCGCGAGGTAGACTTCAGGCGGTCGAAGAAGTCGAGCACCACTTCCGCCATCGGAATCTCATAGGTCAGCGCCACCTGATTGCCGTGATACACCATATTGGTCTGCACGCCGCGTTTTTCCACGCACAGCGTAATCACGTTGCCCAGGTACTCCTGCGGCATCAGCATATGACATTCGGCGATCGGCTCGCGCAGCTCGGCGATATTGTTGAGCGGCGGCAGTTTGGACGGGCTGTCGACATACACCGTTTCACCGCCGGTGGTTTCCACTTCGTAGACTACCGTCGGCGCGGTGGTGATCAGATCCAGATCGTACTCACGCTCCAGACGCTCCTGAATGATCTCCATATGCAGCAGGCCGAGGAAGCCGCAGCGGAAACCGAAGCCCAGCGCGCTGGAGCTTTCCGGCTCGTAGAACAGCGAGGCATCGTTCAGGCTCAGTTTGCCCAGCGCATCGCGGAAGGCTTCATAGTCATCGGAGCTTATCGGGAACAGCCCGGCATAAACCTGCGGCTTCACTTTTTTGAAGCCCGGCAGCGCTTTTTCCGCCGGTTGACGCGCAGTGGTCAGGGTATCGCCCACCGGCGCGCCCAGGATGTCTTTAATCGCGCAGACCAGCCAGCCGACTTCGCCGCAATTCAGCACGTCGCGGTCGACGCGTTTCGGGGTGAAAATACCCAGACGGTCGGCGTTGTAAACCTGGCCGGTGCTCATCACCTTGATCTTGTCGCCTTTACGCATGGTGCCGTTTTTAATCCGCACCAGCGAGACCACGCCAAGATAGTTATCGAACCAGGAGTCGATGATCAGCGCCTGCAGCGGCGCCTCTGGATCGCCTTCCGGCGGCGGGATGTCGCGCACCAGGCGCTCCAGCACTTCCGGCACGCCGACGCCGGTCTTCGCGGAGCAGCGCACCGCATCAGCGGCGTCAATGCCGACGATATCCTCAATCTCCTGCGCTGCGCGATCCGGATCGGCGGCCGGCAGGTCGATTTTGTTCAGCACCGGCACCACTTCCAGATCCATTTCAATGGCGGTATAGCAGTTGGCCAGCGTCTGCGCTTCTACGCCCTGGCCGGCGTCCACCACCAGCAGTGCACCTTCACAGGCAGCCAGCGAGCGGGAGACTTCGTACGAGAAGTCGACGTGACCCGGGGTATCGATAAAGTTCAGCTGATAGGTTTCACCATCGGGCGCCTTATAATCCAGCGTGACGCTCTGCGCCTTGATGGTAATGCCGCGTTCACGCTCCAGCTCCATGGAGTCCAGCACCTGCGCGGCCATTTCACGATCGGTCAGGCCGCCGCAAATCTGGATAATACGGTCCGACAGCGTCGACTTACCGTGGTCAATATGGGCAATAATGGAGAAATTTCGTATATGCTTCATTATAAAAGTTTTTCTGCCTTGGTATTTCTGAATTACTCGCCTATGGAAACCCGCATGGACCTAAAGCGACAGTGAGTTGGGTTAGGCCGTCTTTCGCCTGAATCGCTGCATTCTACATGCCGTAACAGCGAAAACCTAGCGATCGCTGCAGCGAAAACATTCTATTATGCGCTGTTTAATAGGGTCGGGGCTAGCCGTGGATGCAAACAAATGTTAATCGGAAAAACATTTTGCCGGGCCGGGGAAAGATCGGTAAAAACGCACGCTGCACCGCCCCTTAATACATAATGCGCCGCCGCGCAATCAACGCACTCTTAAACCCGCGAAAAAACAGGCTGAATATCAGTTAATTATCTGCCGCCGCCCTTTAGGAAAAAACCCATATACCTGACGCCCGCGCCTCGATAGAAAGGAGGTGAGCTCCGCATAAAATGATGAAATCAGGGCACTACATCGGCAAGCCCACCGGAGTTCACCAGCATATCTCTGTAGGTTGATTGGAAGGTGCGTATGATCGATAAAGGGCAGATGCTGAGCCGGCACGATTTTTCAAAGGTCAATTGGGGCATTCTGGCGGCGGCGGCGCTGCTGTTAACCATCGGCGGCGCGCTGTTAATGCTGCCGCTGATGAGCAATATGGAAGAGCGCGGCATCCTGACCTTGCTGCAAACCGGCGCGGTAACCATCTTACTGGCGTGTATCCTGCTGGCGCTGCGTCATTTCCTGCGCCCCACGCAGACCTATCGCCTGTATGAACACGGCGTCAGAGTGTTCAACAGCCATAACCACCAGGAACGCTTTATTCCGTTTGAGAAAATCGTCGATGTCTACCGCACCCGCGGCGTGCCGCTGCTGGGCAACCTGTGCGGCGGCCTGTGTGAAGCCATGGCGTTCCGTACCGCCGCCGATCAACCCTGGTGCACGGTATACAGCAACGTGTCCCACGCCTGGGCGCTGCGCGACACCATCATCAGCCAGCAAATCCTCCTGCGCGGGCCGGTCGCCCTCAATGCGCTGTATCAGGGCGAAGAACTGCCCTTTCACTACCTTACCGGCCGGGGCCGCTGGCTCACCTGGCTGCTCGGCGGCAAACCGCATCGCCTGCCGGGCCAAACGCTGCGGCTAAGCGCCAAAACGCTGGTCACGCCGCAGGGCAGCATCGATATTGCGCAGGTTCACTCGCTGGACAGCCAGCCGCAACACGGCGAGATCCGCCTGCGTGACGCGCAGGGCCAGACGCTGGCCACGCTGTGCTACTTTTCACTGCTGAGCGCCGATCTGTTTATTGCGTTGCTGGAGCATATGATTAACAACCGCATCCCCGCCTACCGTAACCCGGCGATGACGCGGTCAGTTATTTAATCAGACAGGGGGGATTCCGGCTGCAGACGCAGCGCGGTAGGAGGCAGGCCAATTTGTAACACTACCGGCTGGTAGGCGTCCTGTTCACCGAGACGGCGGGCAAGTTTACGCGCCAGCAAAAAGGCGCCCACGCCGCCGAACAGCGCGCCCAGCGCCGCCGCGCCGTCCGTCGCCAGCCACAGCTGCAGCGCACCGCCGCCGAGCATCATACCCAGCAGCGGCGTCAGATAGACCAGCATCGCCGAGCGCAGCAGGCTGCCTTCAGTAATGCCCACTTCGACCCGTTGCCCCGGCTCCAGCGGTTGCTCAATCTGCACCTGCAGCTGATGCTCGGTCTCCGGCACCAGCTCGTTCAGAGCGCGCGTACCGCAGCCCGAACGGGCCTTACAGCTGCCGCAGCCCGCTTTCGGCTCGCAGCGCAACAGCGCGACGCCCTGTTGCCACGAAACAACCGTGGCCCACTCTTTCATCATTTCGACGATCCCCTGAAGGAAATACCGTCAGCAATACGCTTGGCGGTTGACGGCGGTACTTCGCCGACGATGGTAATCTCTTTGCCGTTGCGCAATTCGGTCTGAATCGTCCGCCGCCCCTGGCGGTAGAGCTGCGTGCCAACGCCGCTGCCCGCCGGGCTGACGTTGACCGAGAAGCTGAACAGGCCGTCGCTGTATAACCGCGTCTCCACCGGCACGGAAACGTTCGGCAATTTGCGGCGATTGCGCGCCACTTCGCTGACGCCGGCCGGTAACCAGGCCGTATCCCAGCCAAGCTTAACATTGTCCAGCGCCGGCAAGGAAATCAGCGGCGGCAATGAGGCTTTCAGCAGTCCGCTCAGCGCATTCTGCACCTCTTCGCCCACGGTGAACGAAATCACCCGGTACTGTTCCAGCGTTTCGCCGTTGCGGTCAAGCAGATCCACCCGCAGCGGCAGTTTGGTCTCTTCATCCATCCAGACAATATAGCTGTAGCGCGAACCGTCGCGCGCCACCACGCGAATCACCTCGCAAGGGCGATCGGAAATCCGCGTGCGGCCGACGGAGATAAAATCATAGTATTTTGCCAGACGGGTAAAGTCGGCGTACACGATGGAAGGCAGCGCATCAACGATATGATCGCCCGACAGGGTAAACGGCTCCAGACCCGGCTCGAAATAGCTGATGCCGTCGCCGCGCTGCAGCACTTCACGGCGCGGGCCGTCCATATGCAATAGCTGACCGAGCGCCTGCTGCTCAACCAGAGCATGACGATAGCGCAACGACTCTATCCCCTGCTTGGTGATGCTGATA
Source organism: Serratia rubidaea (assembly GCA_901472405.1). GTDB lineage: Bacteria > Pseudomonadota > Gammaproteobacteria > Enterobacterales > Enterobacteriaceae > Serratia_B > Serratia_B rubidaea. The sequence continues at coordinate 3,747,139 of LR590463.1, forward strand.
TAGGCAAGCTCGTAATTGAGTGAACGGCTGGCGCTGCTCATCTGTTGCAACAACGCCCCGGACGCGGTCTGCGCCGGGGCGGTATTTGAGTAGAGCAGGCTGCCCGTCAATAGACAAACGGAGAACCAAAGTTGCTTCATTACTGCTGCTGCATTCCTAAAGACTGGGTGCCTGGAACCTGAACGGCGGCCTGCTGCGGCGTGCCTTGATCAAGTTGCAACTGGTTTGAATGCAAGCGGCGTTGCAGTTCATAGTCCTGCAGCATCGCATTGATACGTTTACGCTGTTCCTGAACCTGCTGCTGTTGGCCGCTGCCGGTTGAGAAACTGTCTGCCGGCACGCCCAGGCTTACCGGGGACGGCTGACCCATAATCGGCAGCGTATTGAACACCGGCGCTTCCGAAGAGCCAGGCTGCGTGGCATCAGGCTGATTATAGTGCTGAACGCCGACGATCACCGCCAAAGAGACGCAGGCGGCAACCCCGACCTGAGTCAGCTGGCTGGCCCACGGGCGCACTTTGTGCCAGAAAGGCATTTTCTGCCAGGTTTCCGGCTGCGGCTGAGATTCAGGCACCGCAGAGGGAACCAGACGAGCAGGCTCTTTCTCCAGTGCAGCGGCAACACGTTCGGCGATATCGAGATGAATTACTTGTCCTACATCACCCGAAGCGTGTCACGTATCAGGTGATAGCTCTGCCAGCTTTGTTGAAGCGCCCGATCCTGCGATAAAGAGCTCAGCAGTTCGTTATCGAGCGACTCACCATCCATCAGAGCGGAAAGTTTTTCTTTCTGCATGCCTAAATACCCTTCCTGTATCCGCCATCGCTAACGCTGAATCAGCGGTTGAACTTTATTATCGATAGCCTCCCGAGCGCGGAAAATACGCGAGCGTACGGTCCCGACCGGGCAATCCATGATGGCGGCTATTTCTTCGTAGCTTAGGCCATCCAACTCCCGCAAGGTGATCGCCATACGCAGATCCTCAGGGAGCGACTCAATGGTACGGAAAACTATCTGTCTCAACTCTTCTGACAACATTAAGTTCTCAGGGTTCGAAATTTCTTTCAATGCACCGGCGCTTTCATAGTTTTCAGCGTCGTTGGCGTCCACATCGCTTGCCGGCGGACGCCGCCCCTGAGCAACCAGGTAATTTTTTGCTGTATTCACAGCGATTCGATATAACCAGGTGTAAAAAGCGCTGTCGCCGCGGAAAGACTCCAGCGCGCGATAGGCTTTAATAAACGACTCCTGCACCACATCGGGCACATCGCCCTGCGGCACATAGCGGGAAACCAGGCTCGCCACTTTATGCTGGTAGCGCACCACCAGTAAGTTAAACGCCTTCTGATCGCCCTTCTGGACCCGTTCAACCAGCACCTGATCCGTTAACTGCTCGCTCATCCGAGGTAAATTCTCCCCAAATCTGTCTCCACGCGTGAAATTGTACTGCCAGCCATACATTTTTCCTGAGCAAGCACTCGCTTGGAGTTCATATGGAAATCAAAGTTCCATACGGCCATTGTTTTTTCTGTTGATGTCGCCCTATCCGTGGCATTTGCCCGGACAATTAGGCTAACATGATTTTCACTCTTCTTCTGCACACATCATACGTTATGCAACCATCTTCTGAATATGTTAGCGATGTACTGATCGTCGGCAGCGGCGCTGCGGGCCTGTCACTGGCTCTGCGGCTGGCGCAACACGGTAAGGTCACCGTGCTGAGCAAAGGCCCGCTCAACGAAGGCGCCACCTTTTATGCCCAGGGCGGCATCGCCGCGGTGTTTGATGAAACGGACAGCATTGCGTCGCACGTTGACGATACGCTGATTGCCGGCGCGGGGCTTTGTGATAAAGAGGCGGTCGAGTTTATCGCCGGCAACGCGCGCCACTGCGTCCAGTGGTTAATCGATCAGGGCGTGCTGTTCGATACCGAAACCAATGCCCAGGGCGAGGAGCGCTATCACCTGACGCGTGAAGGCGGCCACAGCCACCGCCGCATTCTGCACGCCGCAGACGCCACCGGTAAGGAAGTAGAGACCACACTGGTGGGGAAAGCAAGCGCCCATCCGAATATTTGCGTCATGGAGCGCCGCAACGCCGTCGACCTGATCACCTCCAGCAAAATCGGCCTGCCCGGCACCCGCCGCGTGGTGGGCGCCTACGTCTGGAACCGCGAACTGGAGCGGGTAGAGACGCACCGCGCCAAAACCGTGGTGCTGGCGACCGGCGGCGCCGCCAAGGTGTACCAGTACACCACCAACCCGGACATCTCCTCCGGCGACGGCATCGCCATGGCCTGGCGCGCCGGCTGCCGGGTCGCCAACCTGGAGTTTAACCAGTTCCACCCCACCTGCCTGTTCCACCCGCAGGCGCGCAATTTTTTGCTGACCGAAGCGCTGCGCGGCGAAGGCGCCCATCTGCTGCGCCCGGACGGCAGCCGCTTTATGCCGGACTTCGACCCGCGGGGCGAACTGGCGCCGCGCGATATTGTCGCCCGCGCTATCGATCATGAAATGAAGCGCCTCGGCGCCGACTGCATGTATCTGGATATCAGCCATAAGCCGGCCGAATTTATCATCCAGCACTTCCCGATGATCCATGACAAGCTGCTGACGCTGGGCTTTGACCTGACCAAACAGCCGATCCCGATCGTACCGGCGGCGCATTACACCTGCGGCGGCGTGATGGTTGACCAGCACGGCCGTACCGATCTTGACGGGCTGTACGCCATCGGCGAGGTGAGCTATACCGGGCTGCACGGCGCCAACCGCATGGCCTCAAACTCGCTGCTGGAGTGCCTGGTGTACGGCTGGTCCGCCGCCGAGGATATTGTGCGCCGCCTGCCGGCCATCAAGCTGGCCAGCACGCTGCCGCAGTGGGACGAAAGCCGGGTGGATGATTCGGACGAACGCGTGGTGATCCAGCATAACTGGCACGAGCTGCGGCTGTTTATGTGGGACTACGTCGGCATCGTCCGCACCACCAAACGGCTGGAGCGCGCACTGCGCCGCATCAACACGCTGCAGCAGGAAATTGACGAGTATTACGCCAATTTCCGCATCTCCAACAATCTGCTGGAGCTGCGCAATCTGGTGCAGGTGGCCGAGCTGATGGTGCGCAGCGCCATGGCGCGCAAGGAGAGCCGCGGCCTGCACTACACGCTGGACTATCCGGAACAGCTGCCGGAAGCGCGCCCGACCATTCTGCAGCCTTAGTAAAACAGGTAAAAATCAGCGATCAGACGGCGGAACGGCGGGCTGTAGTCGCCATCCGCCTGCTTGATGGCCAGATCGCTCTCGACACACGCCTGCGGCGTGCGCGTCAGCGCCAGCAATATGCGGTGGCGCGCAGTATCCGCCCGATCGCTGACGTTCACCCGCTGCGCCAGATGCCAGCCGCGCTGCTGCGCATCGGCGGCAAAGGCCTCGCCAATCTCATACGGCAGCACCACGCACAACGTGCCGTCAGGCTGTAACAGCCGTTCGGCGCAGTCAAGCAGCACGTCATGGGTCAGCGTTTCGGTATAGCGCGCCGCATCGCGCGCCCGGTCACGGCAGGCTACCGCCGGGGCGAAATAGGGCGGATTGCTGACAATCAGATCGTAAGCTGCACTCTGTTGGCGGGAAAACGGCTCAATATCCTGCTGGTGTACGCAAATACGCTGCGGCCACGGCGACGCATCCGCATTGTCATGCGCCTGCACGGCGGCAGCGGCATCCAGTTCGACGGCGTCAATCTGCACTTCATCCGCCGTACGCTGCGCCAGCATCAGCGCGATCAGTCCGCTGCCGCAGCCGATATCCAGCGCCCGCCGGACCGCCTTCACCGGCGCCCAGGCGCCGAGCAGAACGCCGTCGGTGCCGACTTTCATGGCGCAGCGATCGTGCGCGACAAAAAACTGCTTGAAGGTAAAACCGCCGCGGCGCGGTTTGAAACTGGCTTTTGACTGACTGTTCACGATAGGCACCTGACTGGAAAACCGGCGTAGCATAAGGCAATCTGCGGGGTGGTGAAAGCGTTCCGGCCTTAAAAAGGATGAACCCGGCGGCCAACCCGTCTATAATCGGCGCCCCAAGTAGAGGTAGACCATGACAGCAACCAATTTTTCCGAACTCGATCTCGATGAACGCCTGATCAACGCTCTGCGTGATAAAGGCTACGACCGCCCGACCGCTATTCAGGCCGAAGCCATCCCACCGGCGATGGACGGGCGCGACGTCTTGGGTTCGGCGCCGACCGGTACCGGTAAGACCGCCGCCTTCCTGCTGCCCGTGCTGCAGCATCTGCTGGACTTCCCTCGCAAGAAGTCCGGCCCGCCGCGCGTGTTAATCCTGACCCCGACGCGCGAACTGGCGATGCAGGTCGCCGATCAGGCGCGTGAGCTGGCGGCCCATACCTCACTGGATATCGCCACCATTACCGGCGGCGTGGCCTATATGAACCACGCGGAAGTCTTCAGCGAAAACCAGGATCTGGTGGTCGCCACCACCGGCCGCCTGCTGCAGTATATTAAAGAAGAGAACTTCGACTGCCGCGCGGTGGAAACGCTGATCCTGGATGAAGCCGACCGCATGCTGGACATGGGCTTCGCCCAGGATATTGAAACCATCTCCGCCGAAACGCGCTGGCGTAACCAGACCCTGCTGTTCTCCGCCACGCTGGAAGGCGAAGCCATCCGCGAATTCGCAGAGCGCATTCTGAACGAGCCGGTGGAAGTCGAAGCCGACCCTTCCCGCCGTGAGCGTAAAAAAATTCTGCAGTGGTACTACCGCGCTGACGACGTGCAGCATAAAACCGCCCTGCTGATCCATCTGCTGCAGCAGCCGGATGTGCAGAAGTCGGTCATTTTCGTGCGCAAGCGCGAGCGCGTGCATGAGCTGGCCACCTGGTTGCGGGAAGCGGGCATCAACACCTGCTATCTGGAAGGCGAAATGGTGCAGGCCAAGCGTAACGAGGCGGTGAAACGCATGATGGACGGCCGCGTCAACGTGCTGATCGCCACCGACGTCGCCGCCCGCGGTCTGGACATTCTGGACATCACCCACGTGTTCAACTTTGATATGCCGCGCACCGCCGATACCTATCTGCACCGTATCGGCCGCACCGGCCGCGCCGGCCGTAAAGGCACCGCGATTTCTCTGGTTGAGGCCCACGACCACCTGCTGCTGGGCAAGGTCGGCCGCTATCTGAATGAACCGCTGAAGGCGCGGGTGATTGACGAGCTGCGGCCGAAAACCCGCGTGCCAAGCGAAAAGAGCAACGGCAAGCCGTCCAAGAAAGTGCTGGCCAAGCGTGCGGCGGATAAGAACAAAGCCAAAAGCAAAGAGAAAGCCAAGGTGAAAATTCGCCACCGCGAGGCGAAAAACGTCGGTAAACGCCGCCAGCCGAAAGGCGCTCCGGCAGCCGACGGCGAATAACGCCATATAAAAAAACCGCCTTCCGGCGGTTTTTTTTATCTCCTCAGGATACGCGATAGCGCGCCGCCAGCCGGTGCGCCTGTAGCCAGTCATCCAGCTGCTGGCGCGCCTGACGCATGGCATCATTCTGCAGATGCCGCGGCGTCTGGGCGAAATAGGCCTGAAACGTCAGCCCCTGCTGGTTAACCGCCGCGGCGTCCGCGCCGTTTTGCAACAGCATCAGCGCCACCTGCGGCGCATTGATTCTGGCGGCGATATGCAGCGGCGTATCGCCGACCCGGTCGGCCAGGCGGCTGTCAGCGGCGGCATCAAGCAATTGACGCACCTGCGTCGGCCGGCCGGCCAGCACCGCGGCGGCCAGCGGCGTGGCGCCGCTGACGGCATTGCGCACATCAATCACCGCCGGCTGCTGCGCCAGCAGTTGCGCCAGATAACCGGCATCCGCCACCATCGCCGCAATATGCAGCGCGCTGTTGCCGTCCATGCCGGTTTGCGCCACGTCGGCGCCAGCGTCCAGCAGCGCCTGCACGCTGCCCGGCTGCTGACGTAAAATTGCCCACTGCAGCTGCGTAATACCCTGTTCACCGCGCTCGCCAAGCGCCTGCGGCGTCGCCAGAGCGGCAATGCGCGCCGTATCGCCGGCGGCCACCGCCAGCGCCAGCGGCTGGCTGTCCAGACCGTTAAACGGCGTCGTTTGCTGATTCATCTGCTGCTCCCCGGCCCTGCCCGACAACGCCCATACTGCTAACGATATCAATAACATCAGTAATATCGGCCAGCGTACTCTGTCAGGCATTGGCCTGTGCCTCCCACGGTTTTTGTTCCATCATTGAATTAATCACCTTATCGATGCCATGCGCGGCAAGGCTGCGTTCCAGATGCTTGCTCGGCCGCCAGTCGTCAATACCGCTTAACGTATCATTATTTTCCAGAATGATGTGATGGCCGATAGCGTTCGGGATCAGCGATGTCGACTCCTGCGTTGACGTCAGCATGTCGTATTGCTCGCTGTAGCGGCGAATGCCGCCGGCTTCCGCATCCTGTCTGGCGGCTGCCGGATCGATGCCAAAGCGGTTCAGGGTATGATCGGATACGCCGGCGGCGTTAAAGGTGACCGCCGGCGTACCGGTGGCTAATGCGGCCGTGGCCGCCAGCCCGCCCCCCCAGTGAGTGCCCGCTAATCACCAGCTGCTCGCCAAACGCCGCTTTGGCGCTTTTCGCCAAGGATACCGCCTGATTGTACTGCACGTCATCGTAACCCGTCGCCTGGCGCACATTGCTTAACCAGTCGCGCCAGTCATTGGTGCCGGCAAAAGCCAGCACATACTGTTGCCCGTCATGGTAGATGCCCGCCTGAAAGCCCGATGCCGTATCATGCAGGCCGGCAGGCTCAATACCGGCGCCCAGCAACGCCGCATCGCTCAGGCGGCTGAAATTTTCTGCCCCCTTCCCATCCAGGCTGTAAACGTCCTTCGCCAGCAGCGCCAGCGTATAATCCCCCTGCTGCGGCGCCTGCCCGCGCGTCAGTCCGCTCTTGGCCGGCGCGGCGGCCGCGGCGACGTCATTGACCAGCGAATGCAGCAGTTGCTGCGTTTGCCGACTCTGTGGCGACGCGGACGCCTGTGCCGCCGCGGGCAACCGCTCGGCTGCGGCAGGCTCCGCCGAAGCCGGGACTGTCGCGCTCCGCTCGGGAACCACTGGCAGGGATACGGCAGGCAACGCCGCCGAGGTAAAGCTTAAAGACATGCTCATGCCGACTCCTTGTCGATAGTTCAGTCATCGCGCTGAGTGCCAGCGCCAGATTAGCTATCGGCAGGTCGGAGCAGTTCTGTAACACCAGAGTGTGATCCCGCTCTAAATTCTGATTGCCGGGCATAAAAAAGGGGAGCCTAAGCTCCCCCGCTAAACCCGCGCCTCTAATTACAGGCTTTCGGTAAAGGTACGTGCAATCACGTCACGCTGCTGTTCCGGCGTCAGTGAGTTAAAGCGCACCGCATAGCCGGAAACGCGGATGGTCAGCTGCGGGTACTTTTCCGGATGCTTCACGGCGTCTTCCAGCGTTTCGCGACGCAGAACGTTAACGTTCAGGTGCTGACCGCCTTCAACGCGCACGGTTGGCTGCATTTCCATCGGGACTTCACGATACTCGATGGCGCCCAGTTCGCTGACCGGCACGATCTGGTCTTCGGCATAGTCGGCTTTGGCGCACACGCAGCGCGCTTCTGATTTTTCGTTATCCAGCAGCCAGAAAGAGTTCACCAGCGCCTGATTGTTTGCTTTAGTAATTTGAATACCGGTAATCATGTTATTGCCTCCGTACAAGGGCGAAAAAAACGATGTCATTGATGAGCCAAGCAAGGTTTGAGCCATCAACCATTTATCGTTCTGTATACCAGCCCGACCCCGGCAATTCCTTGATTAAAGTCAATTTTCGCACAAAGCCCACATGCTAAAAAAGGGTAAATTTATGTTTTACATCAAGATTTGCCCAAACGGAAATCGCAATTATTTTTGTAAATTTTCAACAAAAACTACAATTCATGCCGGCACCGCCGCAGGGCGACAGGGAATGTTAAATGCGGGTTTCGCTCCGTACAGCTAAACGGTAAGCTATGCCCGACGAATGATTAACAAAAACAAAGGAGAGCGTTAATGTCCACTCCCCTCACCTGGCATGACGTTATTGGCAAGGAGAAAGAGCAACCCTATTTTGTCGACACGCTCGCCTTTGTTGCCAATGAGCGTCAGGCCGGCAAAACCATCTATCCGCCGCAAAAAGACGTGTTTAACGCCTTTCGCTTCACCGAACTGGCCGACGTTAAGGTAGTGATCCTCGGTCAGGACCCCTACCACGGTCCGAATCAGGCGCACGGCCTGTCATTTTCCGTGCTGCCCGGCGTGCCGGCGCCGCCGTCGCTGGTGAACATGTATAAAGAGCTGGCAACGGATATTCCGGGCTTCGAGCGCCCCGATCACGGCTGCCTGCAAAGCTGGGCGGAACAGGGCGTACTGCTGCTCAACACCGTGCTGACGGTGGAAAGAGGACGCGCGCACTCGCACGCCAACCTGGGCTGGGAAACATTTACCGACAAGGTGATCGCCGCGCTGAATGAGAACCGTGAAGGCGTCGTCTTCCTGCTGTGGGGCTCGCACGCGCAGAAAAAGGGCAACTTTATCGACCGTCAGCGTCATCACGTGCTGAAAGCGCCGCATCCGTCGCCGCTTTCCGCCCACCGCGGCTTCTTGGGCTGCCGGCACTTCTCGCAGGCCAACCAACTGCTGGAGCAGCAGGGGCTGACGCCGATCGACTGGATGCCGCATTTACCGCAGCAGTAAGCCAGACGGCAAAAAGGCACCCTGGGGTGCCTTTTCTTCATCATTGCATAACGCTATGCAACGATTATTTGGAAACGGCCACCATCGCCGGGCGCAGCAGACGGCCGTTGAGGGTGTAGCCTTTCTGCATCACCATCATCACCTGGTTAGGCTCATGGTCAGCAGACTCCATCAGGCTCATCGCCTGGTGCACATCCGGGTTGAACGGCACGTTCACGTCGCCGACGATTTCGATACCGTATTTACGCACCACGTCCAGCAAGGACTTCAGCGTCAGTTCGATACCTTCAACCATCGCCGTCAGCTCCGGATTACTGCGGTCCGCCAGCTCCAGCCCGCGTTCCAGGTTGTCGATCACCGGCAGCAGATCGGAAGAGAATTTCTCCAGGGCGAATTTATGCGCCTTTTCAATATCCTGCTCGGTACGACGACGAATGTTTTCTACTTCAGCCTTGGCGCGCAGCAGGCTTTCGCGCTCGCGTTGCTGAGCGTCCGCCAGTTGGGCCTCCAGCTCGGCAATGCGCGCATCACGCAGATCGACACCTGCTTCCTGCTGCACGTCTTCGTGCTGAGCGTGTTCCATTTCTTCCGAGACTTGCTCGTTTGGCGTCTTGTGTTCTTTACTACTCATGAATATCTCCGCGTTTTAGCATTAATCCCGCAACTTGGCTTATTATGGGGATCAAAACCGGGGTTTCAAGTCAACCGGTCACAATGTAAGACATAATCTGGCCCCGGTGAGGGAAAACGCAACAATGAATAAAAAATTTAACTGCATTGGCATTGTTGGCCACCCGCGTCACCCATCGGCGCTGGCAACGCACGAGATGCTGTTCCACTGGCTGGTCGCCCGCGGGTATAACGTGATGGTTGAACAGCAAATCGCCAAGGACCTGGGGCTGAAAGAAGCAGTAACCGGCAGCCTGGCGGAGATCGGCCAGCAGGCCGACCTGGCGGTGGTAGTCGGCGGCGACGGCAATATGCTCGGCGCGGCGCGGGTGCTGGCGCGTTACGAGATTAAGGTCATCGGCGTCAACCGCGGCAACCTCGGCTTCCTGACCGATCTGGACCCGGATAACGCCCTGCAGCAGCTGGCGGACGTGCTGGAAGGCGAATACATCAACGAACGGCGCTTCCTGCTGGAAGCCATCGTCCAGCGCGGGCAGCAGCCGGGCCGCATCAGCACCGCCATCAATGAAGTGGTGCTGCACCCCGGCAAAGTGGCGCATATGATCGAGTTTGAGGTGTATATTGACGACCGCTTCGCTTTTTCCCAACGATCCGACGGCCTGATTATCGCCACGCCAACCGGTTCCACCGCCTATTCGCTGTCCGCCGGCGGCCCGATACTGACGCCGTCGCTGGAAGCCATCGCGCTGGTGCCGATGTTCCCGCATACCCTCTCCGCCCGTCCGCTGGTGATCAACGGCGACAGCACCATTCGGCTGAAGTTTTCCCACGTCAGCAGCGATCTGGAGATCAGCTGCGACAGCCAGATCGCCCTGCCAATCCAGGAGGGAGAAGAAGTGCTCATTCGCCGCAGTGATTTCCACCTGAATCTTATTCACCCAAAGGATTACAGCTATTTCAATACGTTAAGCACCAAACTCGGCTGGTCCAAAAAATTGTTCTAAAATCTTGCTCAGCTACTTTACTGTATATAAAACCAGTTTATACTGTATGAAATTACAGTTATGTGTTTATACACAGGAAGGTTCCCATGCTGTCGCAATTAACCATCAGCAATTTTGCTATCGTTCGTGAGTTGGAGATCGACTTTCAACCGGGTATGACGGCGATTACCGGTGAAACCGGCGCCGGTAAGTCGATTGCGATTGATGCCCTGGGGCTGTGCCTGGGCAACCGGGCCGACGGCAACGCGGTGCGGCTGGGCGCCTCCCGCGCCGACCTGTGCGCGCGCTTCTCCCTGGCCGACACGCCTTCCGCCCGCGAGTGGCTGGAGCAAAACCATCTGGACGACGGCAACGAATGCCTGCTGCGCCGGACGATCGGCGCCGACGGCCGTTCGCGCGGCTTTATCAACGGCACCTCCGTCCCGCTGTCGCAGCTGCGGGAACTGGGCCAGCGTCTGATTCAAATCCACGGCCAGCATGCGCATCAGCTGCTGCTGAAGCCGGACCACCAAAAATCACTGCTGGATGCCTACGCCGGCGAAGCGGCGCTGATGGCGGAGATGCGTCAGGCCTACCAGCGCTGGCACCAGAGCTGCCGCGAGCTGGCGCACCATCAGCAGCAGTCCATCGAACGCGAAGCGCGCAAGCAGCTGCTGCAGTACCAGTTGAAAGAGCTGAACGAGTTCGCGCCGCAGAGCGGCGAGTTTGAGCAGATCGACACCGAGTATAAACGCCTGGCCAACAGCGGCCAGCTGCTGACGCTCAGCCAGCAGGCGCTGCAGCTGCTGGCCGACAGCGACGAGCACAACATGCTGAGCCAGCTGCACAGCGTCAAACACCTGCTGCTGGAGCTGATCGGCATGGATGACAAACTGAGCGGCCTGCTGGATATGCTGGAAGAGGCGTCGATTCAAATCAGCGAGGCCGGCGACGAACTGCGTCACTACGCCGAACGTATGGATCTTGACCCCAACCGCCTGTATGAACTGGAACAGCGCATTTCACGCCAGATCGCTCTGGCGCGCAAACACCATGTCACGCCGGAAGAGCTGCCGACCCTGCATCAGCAACTGCTGGAAGAGCAGGAACTGCTGGCCCAGTATGAAAGCGACCACCAACAGCTGAACGACGCGGTAACCCAGCACCATCAGCAGGCCATGGCGCTGGCGGAACGTCTGCATCAGCAGCGGCAGCACTATGCTGCGGAACTCACCCTGCTGATTACCGACAGCATGCACGCGCTGTCGATGCCGCACGGCCAGTTCAGTATCGACGTGCACTTCGAGCCGGAACATCTGGGCGCCGAAGGGGCAAGCCGCGTTGAATTTTGCGTGTCCACCAACCCCGGCCAGCCGCTGCAGGCGCTGGCGAAGGTCGCCTCCGGCGGCGAGCTGTCGCGCATCGCGCTGGCGATTCAGGTGATCACCGCGCGTAAAATGGAGACGCCGGCGCTGATTTTCGATGAGGTAGACGTCGGCATCAGCGGCCCGACTGCCGCCATCGTCGGTCGCCTGCTGCGCCAGCTCGGCGAGTCCACCCAGGTGATGTGCGTGACCCACCTGCCGCAGGTCGCCGGCTGCGGGCATCAGCACTTCTTCGTCAGCAAACAGACCGACGGCACCGCGACGGAAACGCAGATGTCGCCGCTGGGTAAACGCGCGCGCCTGCAGGAACTGGCGCGCCTGCTGGGCGGCAGCGAAGTCACGCGGAATACGCTGGCTAACGCAAAAGAGCTGCTGGCCGCGTAAAAAACTCAACTTTTTCATATTCCCGCGGTCTGAATGTAGCGCTGTAAACCTGAATGATTTCAACTTGCTGCATAGCGTCCGCCCGACGGGCCTGAGGGGCGGCGAAGTTCCGCCCCGCAGAGCAGGCATGCACGGCTGTCGCCGCAGCCGCTTGAAAGTTGAAGGGTATAAAGGTTTCCAACTGCTGCAAGGTCTATTATCATCGGCATCCTATGCCCTAAAGGAATATGATTACTATGCGCTGTAAAATGCTGACTGCTGCCGCTGTGGTTCTTGTGATGCTGACTGCAGGCTGCTCGACTTTCGAAAAAATCGTTTATCGCCCTGATATCAATCAGGGGAACTACCTGACGGCCGCCGACGTGGGCAAAATCCACAAAGGCATGACTCAGCAGCAGGTTGCTTACACTCTGGGTACGCCAATGCTGCAAGACCCGTTTGGCACGCAGACCTGGTTCTACGTGTTCCGCCAACAGCCTGGCCATGAGAAGATCACCCAGCAAACGCTGACCCTGACCTTCGACAGCGCCGGCGTGTTGACGGATATTCAGAACAAACCGGCGCTGACCGGCAAGTAATTGCAGGCCGCCCGCCGGCCCATGCAAGAGGCGGTTAATCTTGTATGACAGTCACAGGCTGCAACTCGGCAGGTGAGGTTCAAAAAATAAGGCGCTCTCAGCGCCTTATTTTTTTGCTTTCTCCGCGCGTTGCCGACGCAGTTCTTTCGGGTCGGCAATCAGCGGCCGGTAAATTTCCACCCGGTCGCCATCATTCAGCACATCACCCAGCTTAGCCGGACGGCTATAGATGCCGACCTTGTTGGTCGCCAAATCGATATCCTTGCGCAGCTCCAGCAGCCCGGAGGCCACGACCGCCTGTTCGACCGTACTGCCCGCCGCCAGCTTGACCTGGCGCAGATACTGGCGTTCCGGCAGCGCGTAAACCACCTCTACGCGGATCTCAGACACTGTAAACCTCTTTGGCGCGCTGGGTAAAAGCCTGCACCATATTGCTGGCCAGCTCTTTAAACACCTTGCCGAACGCCAGTTCGATCAGTTTATTGGTGAACTCAAAGTCCAGATGCAGTTCAACCTTGCACGCCTCCGGGCTGAGCGGCGTAAACTGCCAGCCGCCCATCAGCTTGCGGAACGGGCCATCGACCAGTTGCATGTTGATACGATGGTTATCCTGCAGCGTGTTACGCGTTGTAAAAGTTTTGCTGATACCAGCTTTGGCAACGTCCACGGCGGCGGTCATTTCACTGTCCGTCGCATTCAGCACCCGGCTGCCGGTGCAGCCCGGCAAGAACTCGGGATAGGCGTGAACATCGTTGACCAACTGGTACATCTGCGCAGCGCTAAACGGCACCAGCGCAGATCGACTAATCTGGGGCATATCATTTCCTGAGCAACATAAATCGCACAGATAATAACATTTATCTGGCGTCAGACAAAAAATCTGCTACGCGGGCCGCCGCCCGCCAACGCAAAAATTTGCGCATCCGTTGAACGCTAAAGGATTTCTTTCACCGCGGCATCCAGTATAATGAGCACCTTATGAAAAAGAAAAAAGCATACAAACCCGGCTCAGCCACCATTGCGCAGAACAAGCGCGCCCGCTACGAGTACTTCATTGAAGAAGAGCTTGAGGCCGGCCTGTCTCTGCAAGGGTGGGAAGTAAAATCACTGCGTGCTGGCAAAGCCAATATCAGTGACAGCTACGTGATGTTCCGTGACGGTGAAGCCTATTTGTTCGGCGCCACCATCACGCCGCTGAACGTGGCCTCATCACATGTGGTATGCGACCCAACGCGCTCCCGTAAACTACTGCTGAAAAAACGCGAGCTGGACTCGCTGCTTGGCCGCGTCAACCGTGACGGTTACACCGTCGTCGCCCTTTCCATGTACTGGAAAAATGCCTGGAGCAAGCTGAAAATCGGCGTTGCCAAAGGTAAAAAAGAGCACGACAAGCGCGATAACATCAAAGATCGCGAATGGCAGACGGCGAAAGCCCGTATCATGAAGAACGCAAATCGTTAAGCCGCTGGCATAGCAGCGTAAACTTCTGATATACTGCCTGACAGTTACTTGGGGCTGATTCTGGATTCGACGGGATTTGCGAAGCCCAAGGAGCATGCCGAGGGGCGGTTGGCCTCGTAAAAAGCCGCAAAAAAATAGTCGCAAACGACGAAAACTACGCTTTAGCAGCTTAATAACCTGCTCAGAGCCCTCTCTCCCTAGCCTCCGCTCTTAGGACGGGGATCAAGAGAGGTCAAACCCAAAAGAGATCGCGTGGACGTCCTGCCTGGGGCTGAAGCGTTAAATCCAATCAGGCTAGTTTGTCAGTAGCGTGTCCATCCGCAGCTGGCCGGCGAATGTAAAGATTGGACTAAGCATGTAGTGCCGACGGTGTAGTAATTTCGGACGGGGGTTCAAATCCCCCCAGCTCCACCAAATAGGTCACCGGTGATACCAGATAGACCCGGTGATAATGACGAAAAAGCCCGCAAGCTCAGCTCGCGGGCTTTTTTGTGTCCCTTTAATATCTTGGAAAATCGCAGGGTCAATTTTGAATCCTCTGTGCCGCAACCAAGGCACGGTGCAACTCACCCACTGACAGATCGCGAATAACAGGACGGGGTTTATTACGCAGCCAACCTATCAACCTACCGATACAAAGTGGGTCAAACCCTTCTGAATGAAAAAGATACTCGTTATCTCCCAAACCGAATGTGGTCTGATAACCGTCCTCGTCCGTATGCAAGAGCACACCAAACCTCAGTGCAACCACCTCTAAAAGCTCCGCACCATCATCGCCGGTAATGCCAAGATCTTCTTCAAGATATGTCTGCGCAGTGATTGGCGTACAGCGATCCCGGGTAAAATCACGCAAAAAATCGATAAGCAAAGAAAGGGATGGATAGCCGCTTTGAGCGTTCGTCATTGTAAAGTTCCGCATCAAATTTAATGATGTGAATAAGTTCGACCAAGGTATCCCCTTACTCACTTAATCACCGTGCAGCTGCCGTCGTCTTAGCAAAGCTTACAAAACCTTTTCATTCCCACAGACTCTACCGCAGCATGTCAAAAAAGCCGAGACATAAAAACTGCAAGCTAAGCACCAGCCTCAAGGCAGCACGGAGCCTATCAACTTATCCCTGCTCAATGACAATATATTTTTCTCCTCTTCCGTTAGTC
This sequence comes from Serratia rubidaea, assembly GCA_901472405.1. Classification (GTDB taxonomy): domain Bacteria; phylum Pseudomonadota; class Gammaproteobacteria; order Enterobacterales; family Enterobacteriaceae; genus Serratia_B; species Serratia_B rubidaea. The sequence continues at coordinate 3,762,471 of LR590463.1, forward strand.
TTCCTGAATCCATCAGCTTATTTTTCTCAGCTTCAAATTTAGGATTACCAGACAAGTAAAGGGCTATGATATAGTTGTCATCTTCTGTATGGCTCTCTTCAAATAGCGATACGACGCCCTGATAGCAGCCACCAGCACGTTCACCCGTTTTTTCCATCAGCATACACTCTGTCAGTTTTGAACCGGGCTTGGGATTATCTTTATTTATTATTTTTAATTGCTCTAACCCCATGGGGTAATTTCTCTCAGCAATTAATATGCTTGCATACATGTTCCTGACATTGTTATTCCCTGGGTGCTTAGCAGTCATTTTCTCCAACTGTTTTAGATACTTCCCCCTTTCCCCGTCACCAGAAAGCGTATACTTAGTTACCAGGTTAGCCGCGTCCTCTGTCGCTTTATCTTGATATTCTATTCCGTTAGCGGCTACAGCAGCTATTGGGATTAGAATCATCAGAAAAGCAACCAAAGAAGTTTTAATCCTCATTGAAACCTCACAGGTGAAATTTTGTTAATTTTATTTCTCGGCTCACGTTATGAGGTGTAAGTTGCTTAATGGCCATATGATCTCCCTATACTCGTCCATTTTGAGCAAATACTACCCAATGCCACCCAGCTTTTCTATCCGCCGTCAATTTCTGTTGACGCAAGTCACAATGATTTCCCCTTCCCAAAAATCCGGAACCTCGATATACGCCAAAGCCACCACGTCGTCTCAATCGGCCCAACCGAAGCCCCCTTTCCCTTCCCGCTTTCTTCACCGCTCGACATTGCCTTCAGCACCAACGCCATACACAGTTGCTTCAGCAGCATAAACAGGAAAAGCGGCTGAAGATATGCAGGCAAATGCTTTGTAATGGCATAAAGCCCGCACTTTCTCAAGTCTCGGGGTCCGACTGTTTAGCGCCGTAGCGGCGATGGTATACGCCGCAATAGCCGCCATACAGCGTAAAAATCACTATCAGCGGCACCGAGGGCGTATGTAGGCCCCCATTCCACAGCACCAGCCCATCACGAAAGCCCCTACCTTACAGTGTCCGCTTCCACGCCGGCACCTTCCCTACCCCCTCCCTCTTGTAACCATCAACTCTGGCATCTTACCTCCCCTTTTCCCGTCTAACGCATATCCACGCAACTCTTTGTAAACCAACTACCTCCACATCGCTAGCCGACACCCGCCATCATTAAAATAAGACTAATCTGATATTGATTTTCTGTAATTGCTCATAAAGCAATGGATTATTTTCCCATTTAAAGAAGGTATGCTAATTTATTTTACGACGATATATAACCCATAAAATAAAGATAAAAACCACCGCGGGGTTAACTTATTTCATCAAAAACACCAATTTGTAAATGAAAGAAGTACAGGAAACGTAAACAAAATGAGACGAGAGTATTTTATGGTAAAAAACAGCAAATCATTAAAAATTAAATAATAACTAAAAGCAACAAACAACACCAACCACACAAAACCACAGAAAAAACATTAAAAATCAATACATTAAAATAAAAAACAAGCATGAATAAGCACGAAAACATAAAACTATTAGCCTGAATAACAAATCAAACCCACAATAAAAACCTGATAAAATCAGTTTTTTAAATAGTAAAAACCAGCCACTAACGCCTTAAAAACGGTGTTAACAAAATATTTCTTAATGTAAACATTGACAGTTTTTATTAGTTGAACTTTCTTTTATACAGGTGAAAACGGCGCAGTTACCACGGTGCCGCAATCACCCGTTGCTCCCCATTGCCATTATTCTCTGAGAGTCTCATGCCTCTCTGGGGAAGCTACGTGCCCGAAGTTAAAAGTGTCACAAGATATTTCGTATCCTTTTGAACTTATGAGGTAACATCCTTATGGCTTCTTTACCATCACAGCAACAAGCTGCTTCCATTTACTACTCAATCCTGGGGTCAAATACGCTGGCGCATGATGCCTTCAATAGCTATGCCATCCAGTTAGAAAGCGGCGCTAAAACCGCAGAAAGTCTGGCCGCCGAGTTCATCAACTCAGCCGCAGGACAAAAGCTGTACGCAGGCCAAACCAATGAGCAGATCGTCTCTCAGGTATATGAGCGGGTGCACGGTGAAGCGCCAACGGCGGAACAGCTCACCCAGCTGCTGCGTGGCGGCACGGTAGAGCAGGCGCTGACCAGCCTCATTGATGACCTGCTGAATTATCAGGGCTTTGATGATGCCACGCTGGCGAAACAGCAAGACTTTGAAAGCGGCGTAAACCATCTGCTGTACCGCGATGCCGATAACCTGGCCTCGCTGGAACTCCGGGAACAAGCCGTCTCTCTGGCCTTGAGCATTGCCGACCGTGGTATTTACTCCCTGTCTCTGGAAGCCTGGAGCAAAGCGCTGGATAACGGCACCAGCATTAACTACCTGACCAAAACGCTGCTGAATTACCCTGAATTCCAACGTACCGTCGGTCAGCTGGAAGGCAGCGAACTGATCACCCAGGTGTTCACCACGCTGCACGGCACCGCCCCCACGGCGGAACAGCTGGCCACCTACGGCGCCCTGGCAGACAAGCAAAGTATTATTGAAGCCATTATCAACGATCTGCGCACCTCTACCGCCACAGACGATGCCAGCCTGACCCAGCAACACGCGTTTGAAGCGCTGATCGGGGAAAATCTGCTGTATAAAACCGCAGCCAAACTGAGCGTCACCGATGGCGGCGGCAACGCGACCGGCACGGTGAATACGCAGACCAGCCACCAGCTGAGCAATGCCGAAACCGCCGTACTGAAAACCGTACAGCTGGAAGCCGACGCGGCCGGCACGGTAGACCTGACGTTTGCCGATAAACTCAGCGATCTGACCATCAACGGCAGCGCGGCAGCCACCGTGAACCTGTCTGACAACGGCGCTCGCGGCGACACCGCCATCGCCGTCCACAATGCCAATATCACGCTGAACGCCGGCTCTGGCAATGAGACCATTAATCTCTCTTCCAGCGCTAACGTAGCCAGCGGCACCGGCACCTTTAACCTGGGCAAAGGCAACGATGCGCTGACCTGGGCCGGCAACGCCACCACCGGCGCCAACAGCGTTTCCAGCAATTTCACCGCCAACGGCGGTGACGGCACGGATACGCTGTCCGCCAACTTCATCACCAAATCCGTTGCCACTACCAGCAACGTGCTGGGTATCCGCAGCAGCACCGTTACCAGCAACGCCAACAACTTCAGCAACTTTGAAAAGATCGATCTGGCGGGCTATATCGGTAAATCCACCGGCACGCTGAACGGTCAGGCGGTCACCACCGGCTCGAATACCTTTGACTTCGGTATTCTGAACGGCACCGCTACCGTAGAAGGCACCAACGGCGGCACCATCACTCAGGCGGCTCAGGGCACCAACCTCGGCTCACAAGGTTTCGCCCTGTCCGGCAAGGCGGATAACGTCAAAGTGATCAACGCCGCCGGCGGTACGGCCGCAGCCCTGAGCGTTACCGGCAACGCCGGCGCCGACAGCAACCTGGAAATCGCTTTCCGCCAAAACGCCACCAACAAGTTCGATATCAGCTTTGATGCCGTCGGCACGCAGAATATCGATGCCGGCTCCCTGAGCCTGATCAGCAGCAGCAGCACCCTTGGCGGCACCGCGCTCGGTACGGTGAATATCGCTTCGGGCGGTCAGGGCGACTTCAGCAATATTCTGAAGCTGATCGGCACCAACTCTCAGGTGCAGACGCTGAACGTTTCCGGCGATCATCAACTGGATCTGACGCTGGGCAGCGGTTACAGCAACGTGCGGACTATCGATGCCTCCAGCAACACCGCCGGTATTGATTTAGACTCTGCGCACGGCGGCACCGGCGACGGTATTCTGGTGCAGTTGCTGAACATTCTGCCGCTGAGCGCCATCACCACCGGTTTGCTGACCCCGCTGCTGAACACGCTGGGCCTGAACGGCTATCAGTTGAAAGTGACCGGCACCGCCGCCGACGACACCTTCAACATTGCCGCCAACACGACGGTTACCGGCGGCGCCGGCAGCAATACCTATGAGCTGAAAGGCAGCACCAGCCAGGCCGGGGTGACCATCACCGACTTCAACAGCGCCAAAGACAGCATCATCGACAGCGCCTCCGGCGTCACCCTCTCCGGCGCGGCCGGCAGTTCGGTGGCGGACTATGGCATCCGCTCTGCCGATATCATGGACGGCCTGCTGGGATCCCTGATTGGCGGCCTGACCAACGGCGTGGTCGGTCTGCTGGGCGGCATCCTGGGCCTGGGCAGCAGCAACTCACTGACCTCGAAGGTCGGCGTTGCTTCGGTGGCATTCGACGGTGGTAAAGACGCCAGCTATATCATTATCGATAACAACGACAACGGCACGCTCGACAGCTCTGACAGCGTGATCTATCTGACCAATCAGGACCACCAGTCGCTGCTCGATAGCCTGCATTACACGGAAGTAAGCGTTAACGGCATCGCTAATGCACCAGCGGCCGATCTGGCCATTGCCTAAGGCACGCCGCAAGAGAAGCCCGCTCGTCCAAGGCAAGTAGCACCAACCCGCAAAGATCCTTTGCGGGTTTTTTCTTTTTTAGCGCCGTTCAGATCCCACCTCGACATTGATGATAACAAGACGCATTTGCAGTCTTATTTTTCACCAAAATGCATGCGCACATCAAATATAATATTAGGATTAATCTCACATTGATTTTTTATAAGAATCAAAAAAACAAAAACAATTATTTAAATATCCATACAGATGAAGCAGGAATATATCGCGGTGATATATCATGCGCTAAAAACCTAGAGAAAAAATATCCTTCCCACGTCAAAACCGCCAATAACCACACTTGAGAGGGGGATGTTTAAGATATCAACCCCATCAGTTTCAACTCCTTCGCATAAATATTATTCGCACCATATCCATCGCGCTAGCCAACACCATGAAAATACAATAAAAAACAACAATATAATGATGATTTAATAATAAAAAATAAGAGATTTACTCAGCAATGAAGTATTTCCGCAATAGAAACGTCACACAACCAACTCATCTTACCAGTTGTTTTTCTGCTCTGGCGTTTTTCTTAATTATTCCCGTTATTTTTTCACCAAAACAAAATTTCCCTCTTCTATTGTCAGCGAAGATTACAGGAGAAAATTTCTCTTATTCTGAAACCAACGTTGACAGCTTGCATTCGTTGAACTTTCTTTTACAGGGTGCCAATGATGCCCTCAGTGCGTCAATTGTCGCTTATTACTCGCCCTGCTGATTCTTTTGTGTTCTGGGGACATGCAATATCTCAGGGGGAGAGATACGTCGAAAAGTTGCAAATGTCACAACAATTCGTATCCATTTGAACTGATATGAGGTGATGCCCTTATGGCTTCCGTATTACCATCACAGCAACAAGCTGCGTCTATTTACTATTCGATTCTGGGGACTGCCACCACGACCAACGACGCGTTTAACTACTACGCCAACCAGTTGGAAAGCGGAGCAAAAACGGTCGCCGCGTTAGCCTCAGACTTCCTGAACTCAGCGAAAGGACAACAGCTGTACGCAGGCCAAAGTAGCGAACAGATCATCTCGCAGGTGTATGCCCGTGCTTATGGTGAAACGCCATCAGCCGCTCAGGTCACCCAACTGCTGGGAACCGGCTCTACCGCTCAGGCGCTGGCCACGCTGGTCGATAACCTGCTGACTTATGACGGTTTTGACAGCGCCACCCTGACCAAACAGGCAACCTTCGAAAACAGCATTGATAAACTGCTGTATCGCGATGCCTCCACCATGCCATCCCTGAATTACCAGGAAGACGCCGTTTCTCTGGCGCTGGGCATTGCCGACCGCGGCGTATTCTCACTGTCGCTGGAAGCCTGGAGTAAAGCGCTGGCCAAAGGTACCAGCGTCAATTACCTGACCAAAACGCTGCTGGACTACCCTGAGTTTCAGCGTACAGTTGGTCAGCTCGACGGTACCGAATTAGCCCAGCACGTGTACACCATCGTACACGGCGTGGCGGCAACCGCCGAACAGCTGGCAGCTTACACCTCGCTGCCGAATAAGCAGACCATCATTGAATCCATCATCAGCGACCTGCGCGACTCCACCTCAACCAACGATACCACCATCACTCAGCAGCACGCCTTCGAAGCGCGCATCGGCGAAAACCTGCTGTATAAAACCGCAGCCAGCCTGAACGTCAGCGAAGGCGGCGGCAACGCGACCGGCACGGTCAACACCGGCAGCAGCCACCAGTTGACCAATGCGGAAACCGCAATCCTGAAACAGGTACAGCTCAACGCGGATAAAGCCGGCAGCGTGAACCTGAAATTCGCCGATAACCTGAGCGCACTGACCATCAGCGGCAGCGCCGCAGCAACGGTCAACCTGTCCGATAACGGCGCCAACAGCGGCGTCAACATCGCGCTGAACAACGCCAATGTCATTCTGAACGGCGGCTCCGGCAACGATACCGTCAACGTATCCGCCAGCGCCAATATCGCCAATGGTTCCGGCACCTTTAACCTGGGCAAAGGCAATGACTCACTGATCTGGGCAGGTAACGCCACCAGCGGCGCCAACAGCGTATCCAGCAAAATCAGCGCCAACGGCGGTGACGGCACGGACACCATTTCCGCCAACTTCATCACCAAATCCGTTGCCACCACCAGCAACGTGCTGGGTATCCGCAGCAGCACCATCACCAGCAACGCCGACAAGTTCAGCAATTTCGAAAAAATCGATCTGGCGGGCTACGTCGGTAAATCAGGCGGCACGCTGAACGGTCAGGCGGTAGCTACCGGCGCTCACACCTTTGACTTTGGCCTGCTGAACGGCACCGCCACCGTGGAAGGCACCAGCGGCGGCAGCGTCACCCAGGGGGCAAAAGCCACCAACCTGGGTTCGCAAGGTTTTGAACTGTCCGGCAAAGCAGACAACGTCAAAGTGATCAACGCCGGCGGCGGCACTGCCGCTGCGCTGAGCGTTACCGGCAACGCCGGCGCTGACAGCAACCTGAGCATCGGTCTGCGTCAAAACGCCACCAACAAATTCGACATCAACTTCAACGCCACCAGCAGCAAAGACATCGACGCCGGCTCCCTGAGCCTGTCGAGCAGCAGCAGCGCGCTGGGCGGCACCTCGCTGACCAACGTCAATATCGCCTCCGGCGGTAAGGGCGACTTCAGCAACATCCTGGATCTGGTGGGCACCAACTCTCAGGTACAAACCCTGAAAGTGACCGGCGACCACAACCTGGATCTGACGCTGGGCAGCGGTTACAGCAACGTGCGCACCATTGACGCCTCCAGCAACACCGGCGGCATCAACCTGGATTCCGCGCACGGCGGTACCGGCGACGGCATCCTGGTGCAGCTGCTGAACATTCTGCCGCTGAGCTCCGTCACCACCGCACTGCTGACCCCGCTGCTGAACACGCTGGGCCTGAACGGTTACCAGATGAAAGTGACCGGCACCGGCGCTGACGACACCTTCAGCGTAGCCGCCAACACCACCGTAACCGGCGGCGCTGGCCACAACACCTATGAGCTGAAGAGCAGCACCACCAAAGCCGGTATCACCATTACCGACTTCAACAGCACTAAAGACAGCATCGTTGACACCACCTCCGGCGTACACCTCTCCGGCGCGGCCGGCAGCTCGGTGGCGGATTACGGTCTGCGCTCCGCTGACGTGATGGACGGCCTGCTGGGCTCGCTGGTTGGTGGCCTGACCAACGGCGTCGTCGGCCTGCTGGGCGGCATTCTGGGTCTGGGCAACAGCAACTCGCTGACCTCGAAAGTCGGTATCGCCTCGGTGGCATTCGACGGCGGCAAAGACGCCAGTTATGTCATCATCGATAACAACGACAACGGTACGCTCGATAATTCCGACAGCGTGATCTACCTGACTAACCAGAACCACCAGTCTCTGGTTAACAGCCTGCATTACACCGATGTCAGCGTTAACGGCGTAGCCAGCGCCGCACCGGCCGACCTGACCATCGCCTAACGTCCCACCCGGTCTTCTGACCGCTAATAAAAAAGCCCGCGGCTCAGCCTGCGGGCTTTTTATTGCTCTCTTATCGGTTATAGACCGGTTGCCACCGCTTCCAGTGCCGGAAGGATGGCGGTATTGAGCATCGCGCCATGACTTTGCCCCGGCCACTGACGATAATCAGCCTGCAGGCCCGGCAGCGCATTCAGGCGCTGCGCCAGCTGACGCGCGGCATCGGCCGGCTGCGATGAGCGCGCATCCGGGTGTGGCTGCGTCTGCGGAGCCTGCTGCCCCACCCACAGCTGCAGACGGGCGTGCAACGCCGGCGGCCGGCGCATAAATTCCTGCGCCTCCTGAAGAATCTCCCCCTTCCCCCACCACAGCGAAGGCTCTACGGCAATGTAGTGCTGGAACGACTGCGGGCGCTGGAACAGCGTATGCAGCACAAACAGCGCGCCGTATGAGTGCCCCCACAGCGTTTGCCGCTGCGGATCCACGGCGACGCGCGCCGCCACCTGCGGCTTGATGCGCTGCTCAAGCAAGGTCGCAAACGCATCGGCGCCGCCGCTGCGCCAGTGGCGCATCTGCTCCGGGTGGCCGCGCAGCCCGGCGGGCAGCGCTGGCGTATAATCATAGGCGCGCCCCGCCGCATCGATACGCAGATCGTTATCGTACGACAGCATCACCAGCAGCGGCGGATGCTCCGCCTGCGCCAGCCGCTTCAGCAGTCCTGCGTTCAGCTGCATTAAGACGGCGTTGCCATCCAGGGAAATAGATCGCCGGATAGCCGGAGGCCGGCGCGGCCTGTTTGGGCTTGGCGATGCGAATGCGGTAATGGCGTTCACCATCCGCCGACGCCAGACGAAAGTCGCTGAAGGCATAGTCAGGCGTCCCGCTGTCCGCCACCGTAGCGCCAATCCGGCGATCCAAATCCGGCCTGGCGGCAGCGGGCGCCGTCGCACACAGGCCCAGCAGCAATACCAGAAAAACTCGATAAAAACGACGGTAAAACAACGGCATAAACCATCCTGTCTGTAAGGTGAAATCCAATGTTAGCGCAACGGCTGTTATATAAATTTCAGCCGGACATGGCAATCGTCCCGTGATTAACCACACTGGAAAAAAAGTCTTATACCTACTTACTATGGCAGACGATTTATCCATCAAATAAATCAGTGTTAAACCTGAATATTGGAGTCTCCATGTCACAAAATATCTACGACAATCAGCGCTTCTTTGACGGTTACGCGCAGCTCAGCCGCTCGCAGCACGGCCTCGACGGCGCGCCGGAATGGGCCAGCATTCGCGAGATCCTGCCGGCGCTGCAGGGAAAAAACGTCATCGACCTGGGCTGCGGCTACGGCTGGTTCTGTCGCTATGCCCGCGAACAAGGGGCCGGTGAGGTGCTTGGTATCGATCTGTCACACAAGATGCTTGAGAAAGCGCAATCCATGACTGACGACGCCGCTATCCGCTATCAGCAGCAGGATCTGGAAACGGTTCAACTGCCGACGGCGCACGCCGATCTGGTTTACAGCTCGCTGACGCTGCACTACATCGTTGAGCTGCCGGCGCTGTTCAGCCGCGTTTTTCAGGCGCTGCGTCCCGGCGGCCGGTTTATTTTCACCGCGGAGCATCCCATCTACACCGCGCCGCGGCAGCAGGGTTGGCTGGTGGCCGAAGACGGGCAAAAATCCTGGCCGGTCAACGGTTATCAGCATGAAGGGCAGCGCATTTCCAATTGGCTGGCGGAGGGCGTGATCAAGCAGCATCGCATGCTGGGCAGCTACCTGAATATGCTGGTGCAGCAAGGTTTCACCATCAATTACCTGAATGAGTGGGGGCCGTCCGCGCAGCAAATCCGTGACAACCCGGCGCTGGATGAAGAACAAGAGCGTCCGATGATTTTCATTCTGGCCGCACAGAAAGCGCGTTAACCCTTTCTTTTCCCACCTTACCTTCTTTCAACACTGCCGTTTTCGGGGAGGCCGCCTCCCCCCGGAAGGCCCGTGCGCCATATCCCCCCTCTGCCAACCGTCAGCCCGCGCCATGCCTCGAATTCCACGATACATGGTCTACGCTTTAAGCAGCAACACAACATACGTTTATCAGAGGCTAAGGAGTTAGCAATGGGTGAAAGTTCAAAAGACGGCGTTATTCTGCTGGCCAGAATATTGTTGATGATCCTGTTTATCATTTTCGGCTGGATGAAACTGACCAACTTCGGCGCAACCGTCACCTCCATGGAAGGTTACGGCACCCCGATGCCCTATCTGGCGGCCATTATCGCCGTGGTAGTGGAGTTCCTGTTTGGCATCGCGCTGATCGTCGGGATCTTTACCCGCCCTATCGCGCTGCTGTTCGCCCTGTACGTGCTGGGCACCGCCTTTATCGGCCATCCGTTCTGGCAGATGACGGGGGCGGAAATGATGGGCAACGAAATTAACTTCTTTAAAAACGTCAGCATTATCGGCGGGTTGTTGCTGCTGGCGGTTACCGGCGCCGGACGCTACTCGCTGGACCATAAACTGTTCGGTAAATAATGTTCACCGCGGCCGATTAACGCGCCCTGCGTCATCGGCCGCCCTGCGCGACCATACGGATAATCATGAAAATAGAACGACTGGACCACCTGGTGTTAACGGTGGCGGATATTGAACGCAGCTGTCAGTTTTACCAGCAGGTACTAGGGTTTGACATCATCACCTTTCGCGGCGACCGCAAGGCCCTGCGCTTCGGCCAGCAAAAAATTAATCTGCACCGGCAGGGGCATGAGTTTGAACCAAAGGCCCACCGCCCCACGGCCGGCTCGGCCGACCTGTGTTTTATTACCTCCACCCCGCTCGCCGAGGTGATCGCAGAGCTGGACGACCTCGGCGTCATCATTGAGGAGGGACCGGTAGAGCGCACCGGCGCGATTGGCCCCCTGCTTTCGCTGTACCTGCGCGATCCGGATAACAACCTGCTGGAAATCGCCAATCTACAGTCAGCCTGAGCGCACGACGTTAGCGGCTGCGCTTGGCGTGACGCTCGAAATTGTCCGCTTTGGCCGCCGCGGATTTACGCAGCGTCACATAGCAGGCGCCCTCGCCGCCGTCACGCGGCAGCGCGCGGCAAAAGGCCTGCACCTGCTCCAGCTGCGCCAGCCACTTGGCGACGTAGCTGCGCACAATGTTGGCATGGCTCTCATCATCACGCCCGCGGCCATGCACGATCAGCAGCGAACGCAGGTTCTGTTTTTCCGCCAGCATGATAAACCGGTACAGTTCCTGTCGGCAGGCCTCCACCGGCCGCCTCAGCAGGTGCAGACTGGCCTGCGGCGCATAGCGTCCGCTGCGCAGCTTATCCAGCACGCCCTGCTGGATGCCTTCCCATTTGTATTCGAGCGGCGTATCGCCGGGAATAATCGTCAAAAAATCGCTGCTGAGCGGGTTTTCCTCTGACTGCGCCAGCGCGTCGCGCCGGGCGCGCTTATCGACCTGGGACTGCGGTTGCAGATACAGCGTTTGCTGCCGCCCGGATAACGGGATGACGTCCGCCATCGCCTGCTCAAAAAAGCCTTTATCTTCGTTGCTCATCTCGCTGCCACTCACTTGGGGGATTGATACCGGAAACGACCTGTGGCTCCTTGTGCTGCGGGGGATTTGGTTGATTGTAAGACCCTGTCGCCAGGTTGCAAGTTCCGGATGCACACCGGGAGTTTGTCTGCATTTGTTCGCAACGGGTGAGCTTACGCGCGCTTTTCGTTATACTGCAGACAGACTACTGAGTGCCGCAAAGGGAAGAAGACCATGACTATGCGCGAGCTGGAAATCCAGTTTCAAAATGCAATGAATGAGTTGCAGGCCAGCTTCGAAAGGCAGCACCGCGAATGGCAACAAAGCTATGACGCTCTGCAACAACAGCTGGAAGAATCCAAACAGCGTGAAATGGCGCTGCTGGAGGAAGCCAAACGGCGTGAGGCCGCGCTGCATGCGCAAAATGAGCAACTGGCGCGTAAACTGAGCACCGCCACTTCCGTTCCGCAGCAGCATGCGCTGGTAAAACAGATCAAAATGCTGGGCGCACATCTGGACGCGCTGGCGAAAGACGCCGCCACGTTCAACCACCATCTGCAAAATCAACAGCAGGCCGCAGGGAACTTCAGCGGCGAACAACACTAAGACGACGGGCGCCGCCCCGGCGCCTCAGGTCATCACTGAGTAGAAACTACCGCCATGACGTGGATTATCATCGCTGTCCTGATCGTCGTATTTATCGCCGGCTACCGGATCCTGACGTCCGACACCCGCAAGGCCGTTGACTCGCTGGCCCAGTGGCTGCGGGTCAAACCCATGCTGATTGAGTCGATGATGCAGGAGATGGGCGCTCGCAACAGCCAGGCGTTTATTCGTATGCTGAATAATGGCTATACCGAAGAGATGCACCGGGCCGCCTACCTGCTGTTTATCTACGTCGCCTTTATCAAGGAGGCGGACGACGTCCAGCTCGCCCAGTGGCGCGATATGCTGATCCGCGCCGGCCTGTCGCCGGAGCTGAACGCGGAATACACGGAATCCGCCCTGTTTTACTTTGCCGAGCTGGATCTGGATGCGTTTGAACTGGCGCAGTTCCGCCGCGCCTATAATGCGCGCTTTAATCTGGACGCGGTAGCCAACGGCTGATTGGCGGCGCAACGCAACCCGCAGCGCCGGAATTACAGAAACATGCTGTAGAGGTAGCGGGTCAGCGCTTCGCGCGAGCTGAAACCGTGGGGAATGCCGTAACGCTGGCCGCTGACGTCCTGCGGGAATTCAAGGTATTGCTCGCTGGCGCGCACCGGCGACGCCGGCGTCGCAAAATAGCGGCTGCGCTCTTTTAACGCCGGGTGTATCACCAGCGCGGTTCTGCCCATCCGGGCTTCCCGGTTCACATACACATAGTGCTCATCCTTACGGTAACCGTAAGCCTGGTCGCTCATCGAGTCGCACTTGAAGCCGGCACTCTCCAACACCTTAGCCACTTCATCCGGCCGTAAATACATCGCTTTCTCCTCTCATTCCTGACTGCCGTGCGACCTTACCGGAATCATTGGCTGAAACAATAATTTTTCGCCCTCTACGCGGGGGTTTCAGACTATTCTTGACGCACGGTTTACGGCGGCATGGCGCAGCTTTCTGCCATGCCAGACAGGCGTTTGGCGGTGCAGCGAGAGGGAAAGTTATGCGGGATCTGCCAGGGGCAAACGTGCGCCGACAGACGGCAGTGGCGCTTACAAAAAGTGGTTCAGAAACAGCCACCAGGCCACCAGCAGCCCGCACAGGGTAAGTACGCTGCAGATCAGCGCCAACAGATAGCGATTTATCATGACCGGCGGCCCTAAAAAAAACACCCGGGGGGGACCGGGTGTCGGGATCAGACTCAATCAGCCAGACGCCTGGCGTCTGGCATTACCATCAGTTAATCAAGCGGCTTTCTTGCCTTTGCCGGCTTTTTTGTGATGTTTTTTAGCGGCCTGCGCTTTTTGCGCCGGGGCTTTTTTAGCGTGTTTTTTCGCTTTTGCAGCCTGAGCTTTCTGCTCTGCGGCTTTTTTATGCGCTTTCTTGTGGTGAGTTTTCTTGTGGCTGGTTTTTGCCGGCGCTTTAGTCGCAGCAGCTGCCGGTGCGGCAGCGGTCGCAGGTGCAGCAGCGGTTGCCGGCGCAGCCGCGGTTTCAGCCGCGAAAGCAACAGAAGACAGACCCATCGTTGCCGCAACAGCCAGAGCTAATAATTTTTTCATCATTACATTCCTCAGTACGTTCTTCGGTAAGCCCCCGTGGGCCGTTGCAGCAGATACTAGAAGAAGCACCGTCGCCTTTCCGTGAGTGATTGGTTTCCTTGAGTAACCAAATGTACAAACCCGCGGACGCTGACTATCACACTTGCCGATGCGCAGTTGAAAAAATGGTCTACACTATCAAGATGTGCTGATGAATATGTGCATGACAAACCTTGGCAGAACGTGGGCATTACGCCCGACGCGCTGCCGGCCCGGCGTTAACACCCCTTGCAGTCATAAAGATAAAACAGATGTGCGTCTGGCCCGCGGGAAACCGCGGGCCACTTACTTTCATCCCTCCGTAACACCGCCGACTCAGCGCCAAGCCAGCCGGGTGCCCCCTGCGTTTACCGCCATAAAAAAATTTTCCGCCGCCGATCCAGCCCCGGCGCGGCCTCAGGCCAAAACCCGACAAAACACCATATATAGCGTGGTTGATAAAATTAAGATCAATATCTAGTATCTTAAACATCAACCACGGGGACAGCGTACGGGTTGATGACGCGTCAGGAAATGCCAAACCCGTTTGCGCTTTCTGACTTTACCGCCTTTCCTTCAGACCAAAAGGTAAATGCGAATCATGAGTATTATTATTTACAGTAAACCGGACTGCGTCCAGTGCAACGCAACCTATCGCGCATTCGATAAGCAGGGAATTGCCTATCAGGTGGTCGATCTCACTCAGGATCGGCAAGCGCTCAACCATGTCAAATCATTAGGCTACCAGCAGGTTCCGGTGATCGTTGCCGGCGACGATCACTGGTCGGGTTTTCGCCCCGACAAGATCGGCGCGCTGCTTCACGCCGCGGCATCATGAGCCAGGCTGATGAACCCACTGGTCTATTTCTCCAGCAGTTCGGAGAACACGCACAGGTTTGTTGAAAAACTTGGGCTGCCGGCGATCCGCATTCCCATCGCCGGCAGCCGCGAAAAGCTGCAGCTGGATCAACCCTACATTTTGGTCGTACCCAGCTATGGCGGCGGCAGCGCCACCGGCGCGGTACCGATCCAGGTGATCCGCTTTCTCAACGATCCGCACAATCGTGCTTATCTGCGCGGCGTCATCGCCGCCGGCAACACCAACTTCGGCGCAGCGTATGGCATCGCCGGCGAGATTATCGCCCAAAAATGTCAGGTGCCTTTTCTCTACCGCTTTGAACTGCTCGGCACCGCACAAGACGTTGCAAACGTACGACAGGGAGTAACCGCATTTTGGCAACGACAGAATTGATCCGACCCGGCGCTGAGACGCTGGACTACCACGCGCTCAACGCCATGCTCAATCTTTACGACGCCGAAGGGCGCATCCAGTTTGAGCGGGATAAACAGGCGGCGCGCCACTATTTCTTGCAGCACGTGAACCAGAACACGGTGTTTTTCCACAATCTGGCGGAAAAGCTGCGCTATCTGGTGGATGAAGGCTATTACGAGCCGCAGGTGCTGACACAGTATGAATTCCCGTTTATCAAGCAGCTGTTCAAGCAGGCCTATGCCAAGAAGTTCCGCTTTGCCACCTTCCTCGGCGCCTTTAAGTATTACACCGGCTATACGCTGAAGACCTTCGACGGTAAACGCTACCTGGAGCGCTATGAGGACCGGGTATGCATGGTGGCGCTGACGCTGGCGGCCGGCGATACCACGCTGGCGCAGCGTCTGGTGGAAGAGATGATCGCCGGACGTTTTCAGCCGGCGACGCCCACCTTCCTCAACAGCGGTAAAAAACAGCGCGGCGAGCTGGTTTCCTGTTTCCTGCTGCGCATCGAAGACAATATGGAGTCGATCGGCCGGGCGGTGAATTCCGCGCTGCAGCTGTCGAAGCGCGGCGGCGGCGTGGCCTTTTTGCTGAGCAACATCCGCGAAGCCGGCGCGCCGATCAAGCGGATTGAGAACCAGTCGTCCGGAGTGATCCCGATCATGAAGATGCTGGAGGACGCCTTCTCCTACGCCAATCAGCTGGGCGCCAGACAGGGCGCCGGCGCGGTGTATCTGCACGCCCACCATCCGGACATTCTGCGCTTCCTGGACACCAAGCGCGAAAATGCCGACGAAAAAATCCGTATCAAGACGCTGTCCCTCGGCGTAGTGATCCCGGATATCACCTTCGAGCTGGCGAAAAACAATGAAGAGATGTACCTGTTCTCGCCGTATGACGTCGAACGGGTGTACGGCATGCCGCTGTCGGAACTCAGCGTCAGCGAAAAATACCGGGAAATGGTGGGCGACAAGCGCATCCGCAAGTCGCGCATCAACGCGCGTGAGTTCTTCCAGCTGCTGGCGGAAATTCAGTTTGAGTCCGGTTATCCCTATATCATGTTTGAAGATACGGTAAACCGCGCCAACCCGATTGCCGGCCGCATCAATATGAGCAACCTGTGTTCGGAGATCCTGCAGGTCAACCGCGCCAGCCATTACCACGCCGACCTCAGCTATCAGCAGATCGGCAAGGATATCTCCTGCAATCTGGGCTCGCTGAACATCGCTAAAACCATGGACGCGCCGGACTTCGGCAACACGGTGGAAACCGCCATCCGCGCGTTGACCGCGGTGGCCGAGATGAGCGATATCAGCGCCGTGCCCTCCATTGCCGAAGGCAACCGCGCCTCACGCGCCATTGGCCTCGGCCAGATGAACCTGCACGGCTATCTGGCGCGCGAGCGCATCTTCTACGGCTCGCCGGAGGGGATCGACTTCACCAATATCTATTTTTACTGCGTCGCCTACCACGCCCTGCGCGCCTCCAATCGGCTGGCGATCGAGCGCCAATGCAGCTTCGGCGGCTTTGAACAGTCGGCCTATGCCAGCGGCGAGTACTTCAGCAAATATATCGACCGTCAGTGGCTGCCGCAGACGAGCGGGTAAGCGCACTGTTTGCCGACGCCGGGGTCGCTATCCCGACGCAGGCGGACTGGCAGGCGCTGCGCCAGTCGGTGATGCTGCACGGTTTGTACAACCAAAACCTGCAGGCGGTGCCGCCGACCGGCTCGATTTCCTATATCAACAACTCCACCTCCAGCATCCACCGATCGTCTCGCGCATCGAGATCCGCAAGGAAGGCAAGATCGGTCGCGTCTATTACCCGGCGCCCTATATGACCAATGACAATGTGGAGTATTACCAGGATGCCTACGACATCGGCCCGGAAAAAATCATCGATACCTACGCCGCCGCCAGCCAGCATGTCGACCAGGGGCTGTCGCTGACGCTGTTCTTCCGCGACAGCGCCACCACCCGCGACATCAACCGGGCGCAGATCTACGCCTGGCGCAAGGGCATCAAGACCATCTATTACATCCGTCTGCGTCAGATGGCGCTGGAAGGCACCGAAGTTCAGGGCTGCGTGTCCTGCGCACTGTGAGGAACATGATGAAACTGCAGAGAGTCCAGGCGATCAACTGGAATAAAATCGAAGACGATAAAGATCTGGAAGTGTGGAACCGGCTGACCGCCAATTTCTGGCTGCCGGAGAAGGTGCCGCTGTCGAACGACATTCCCTCCTGGGGCACGCTGACGGCGAAGGAGCAACAGCTGACCATCCGCGTCTTCACCGGTCTGACGCTGCTGGACACCATTCAGAACACCGTCGGCGCGCCGATGCTGATCGGCGATGCCATCACCCCGCACGAGGAGGCGGTCTATTCCAATATCAGCTTTATGGAAGCGGTGCACGCGCGCTCCTACAGCTCGATTTTTTCCACGCTGTGCCAGACCCGCGACGTCGATGAGGCTTACCGCTGGAGCGAAGAGAACCGCGCGCTGCAGAAAAAGGCCGATATCATCCTGGCGCACTACCGCAGCGACGATCCGCTGCTGAAAAAGGTCGCCAGCGTGTTTCTGGAATCCTTCCTGTTCTACTCCGGCTTTTATCTGCCGATGTACTGGTCCAGCCGCGCCAAGCTGACCAATACCGCCGATCTGATCCGTCTGATCATCCGCGATGAGGCTGTGCATGGTTACTACATCGGCTATAAATTCCAGAAAGGGCTGGAGCGGGTCGACGCCGCCGCCGTCAGCAGGTGAAGCGCTTCGCCTTCGACCTGCTGCAGGATCTGTACGAAAACGAAGTGCACTACACCGAAGAGCTGTACGACGAGGTGGGCTGGACCGAAGAGGTAAAAACCTTCCTGCACTACAACGCCAACAAGGCGCTGATGAACCTCGGCTACGAGGCGCTGTTCCCGGCCGCCATGGCGGAGGTCAACCCGGCGATTCTGTCGGCGCTCTCGCCCAACGCCGATGAGAACCACGACTTCTTCTCCGGTTCGGGGTCGTCGTACGTGATTGGCAAGGCGGTGATCACCGAGGATGAAGACTGGGCGTTTTAAGCAGCTAAAAAAAAGCCCCGTGGGGACGGGGCAAGGCAAAGAACAAACTAAGGAATAGCCTCAGGCAAAGAAATGCGACAACACCAGCAGAGAAAGGGAGACGTTGATCGCGCCGCCGATGCGGGTGGCGATCTGGGCGAATGGCATCAGCGACATGCGGTTGCCCGCCGTCAGGATCGCCACGTCGCCGGTGCCGCCCTGCCCGCTCTGGCAGCAGGAAACGATGGCGACATCGATCGGGTGCATGCCGATTTTCTTACCGACCAGGAAGCCGGTGCCCACCAGCGCGCCGACGGTGCAGACGATCACGATCAGATTTTGCAGGGTAAAGGCGTCCACCAGCTCCTGCCACGGGGTAATCGCCACGCCGACGGCGAACAGAATCGGGTAGGTCACCGCAGTGCGGAAAAACTTGTACACCACCTGCGAGCCTTCCTGAATCCGCGGCGACACGCCGTGCGCCAGTTTGACCGCCACCGCGGCAAACAGCATGCCGACCGGCGCCGGCAGGCCAATCATACGGTGCAGCAACATCCCTACCATATACAGCAGAATAGCCAGCAGCGCGCCGCAGGCCAGGGTGCTGACGTCAACCTTGCCGCTGACTTTTTCCACCGCCGACATTTCGCCGTCGCCCGCCTTGCTCGGCATCAGGCTGCCTTCGCCGGTCAGGTGCGGATAGCGCTTGCCCAGCTGGTTCAGCAGGCCGGCCATAATGATCGCCGTCAGGCTGCCGAGCATAACGATCGGCAGAATGCGCCCCAGCGCCACGCCCTGCTCCATATGCAGGATCGTCGCGTAGCCCATCGACAGCGGGATCGCCCCTTCGCCGACGCCGCCGGCCATGATCGGCAGGATCAGGAAGAAGAAGATCTGGAACGGCTCCAGCCCCAGCGCCATACCGACGCCCATACCCACCAGCATGCCGACGATCTCGCCGCACAGCATCGGTACGAAAATGCGCAGGAAGCCCTGAATCAACACCTGGCGGTTCATGCTCATAATGCTGCCGACGATAATGCAGCAGATATAGAGATAAAGAATATTGGTCGACTTATAGAATTTGGTGGTCGACTCCACCACCACGTCCGGCAGCAGGCCGTAATGCACCAGCGCGGAAGGGATAAAGGTCGCGCAGATCGCCGCCGCCCCCATTTTCCCCACCAGCGGCAGGCGCTTGCCGAACTCGCCGCAGGCAAAACCAAAAAAGGCCAGCGTCGCCACCATCACCACGATATCGCTGGGCAGCTTACCCGCCAGACAGTCGAGCAAAATAAGCCCGCCGGCCAGCAAAAAGAACGGCAGCGGAATAATGCCTATTTTGTAATTGTCCAAAATCCGCCACCACTTTTCCCGCAGCGGAACGTCTGCGGTCTTATCGCCGGCAACGAGATAAGAATCATCAGTTGTGCTCATAATCTGGCCTCTTATTGGTTTGTTCAGCCATCATAGATAATGCAACAGATTATTCGCTGTGATTCTGTTCAAAGATAAAAAGGGTTTTTAATGGTGGTTATGGTTTCTATGGTGTTTATTCAGATTATGTCAAATACAGCGTGGTGTTAATGGTTTTAAAGATAATTTAATTTAAACTTTACTGAATTATAAACAATAGCGCCGAATTCACCACGGCAAGTATAAAGCGACGGCGACGATCACAACTTGATCGAACGCAATACGCCTTACGACGCATCTCGTGATAGGGTAAGCACCCAATCAGCTTCCCGAACGACGGCCGCCATGCGTAGAAAACTCTCATTTCAAATCAAACTGTTTCTGTGTCTGGTCGCGTTTTCCTGCCTGCTGCTGACGCTGATCGGCGCCTATACCTATTACCAGCTGGACGCCCAGCTGCACCGCGATCTGGGCGCGCGGGCGCAGGTGCAGGCCCGGAAATCGCCCTGATCCCCTCGCTGTCGCAGGCGGTGCAGCGGCAGGATCCCCACGCCATCGCCGCCCTGCTGAAAAAGATCCGCGCCAGCAGCGACGCCAGTTATATTGTGATCGGCGATCGCCACGCGCGCCACCTGTATCATTCCGAATATCCCGGCCGTTACGGCACGGCAATGGTCGGCGGCGATAATAAAGAGGTGCTGGAAGGTAAAAGTATTATTTCTATTCGCAAAGGCGGCATCGGCATTTCATTACGCAGTAAAGCGCCGATCGTCGATGACAATAATCAGGTGATCGGTATTGTTTCGGTCGGCTACCTTAAATCACATATCGATAATTTAAATGCGCGCACCCTGACGCAAATTATCGGTTCGATTATTCTGCTGCTGATCGCGCTGTTTATTTTCTCCTGGCTGCTGTCTAAAAATCTTAAACGGCAGATGTTCTGGCTGGAGCCGCAGGATATCGCCCTGCTGGTGCGCCAACAAAAGGCGCTGCTGGAAGCCATTTATGAAGGGGTGATCGCCATCGATCCCCAGCAGAAGATCATCACCATCAACCACGCCGCGCGCGAGCTGCTGGATCTGCGTCAGCCGGCCGGCAGCCTGATGGGACGCGATATCGCCGAGGTGATCCAGGCGCAGCCGGATTTCTTCAGCCCGGCGCAGCTCGCCCAGGATTGCCACGACGAAGTCTGCCGTTTTAACCACGTCCGGGTGATCGCCAACCGGGTGCGCATCATGCAGGACGATCGCCTGCAGGGCTGGGTCATCAGCTTCCGCGATAAAAATGACATCAATACGCTGAGCAGCCAGCTCAGCCAGGTGAAGCGCTACGCCGACAGCCTGCGCATCATGCGCCACGAGCAGCTTAACTGGACCGCCACCCTCGCCGGGCTGCTGCATATGCAGCGCTATGATGAAGCAATACGCTACGTCGAGGCCCAGTCGGAAGGCGCGCAGGAGATCCTCGACTTTATTTCGCAGCGTTTCAGTTCCGCCGCGCTGTGCGGCCTGCTGCTGGGCAAATACGCCGGCGCGCGGGAGAAAGGCGTAGAACTGCGTTTCGACCCCGCCTGCCAGCTGCGCCAGATACCGGCCGCGCTGAATGAAACCGAACTGATGTCGATTATCGGCAACCTGCTGGATAACGCGGTGGAAGCAACCCTGCATTGCGCTGCGCCGCACGACGCGGTAGAACTCTATATCAACGATAACGGCAATGAGCTGGTGATTGAGGTCGCCGACCACGGCAGCGGCATCGCGGCGCAGATACGCGAGACGCTGTTTGACCAGGGCGTATCCACCAAACCGCACGGCGATCACGGCATCGGCCTGCACCTGGTCGCCAGCTATGTCGCCCAGGCGCACGGCAGTATCGAAGTGTCGGACAATGAGCCGCACGGCGCCATTTTTTCCCTGTTTATCCCCAAGCATTGATAACGAACGGGCACCCGAAGCATGCAACCTGAAGCACTGGACGTTTTGATCGTCGAAGATGAACCGCAGCTGGCAACGCTGCATGCAGAGTTTATCGAAAAGAATTTTAACCTGCGCGTCGTCCGCCTATGCCGCCACCCTGAGCGAGGCGCGGGCCAAGGTCAACGCGCAGCGGCCGCGCCTGATCCTGCTGGACAATTACCTGCCGGACGGGCAAGGCATTGATCTGATGGAAGAGCCAGCGGTTAAAAACCCCGGCTGCTCGGTGATCTTTATCACCGCCGCCAGCGATATGCACACCTGCAGCCAGGCCATTCGCAACGGCGCCTTTGATTACATTATCAAACCGCTGTCGTATAAACGGCTGCGCAACTCGCTGGAGCGTTTTATGCAGTTTGTGCAGACCCAGCGCACCTTTAAAGTGATCGACCAGAGCAACGTCGACGCCCTGTACAACCTGCAGTCCAAGCAGTTCTCCACCGAGCCGAGCGCCAAGGGCATTGAACCCAATACGCTGGAACTGGTGCAGGCTCTGTTTCTGCGCCGGCCGGATTACGCCCATGCGGTCGAAGATATCGTCGAACAGGCCGGCATCAGCAAAACCACCGCGCGCCGCTATCTGGAGTACTGCGTCAGTACGCAGTTCGTCCGGGTTGAGATGGTGTACGGCAATATCGGCCATCCCAGACGTTTGTACCGCAAGGCGTAACCTGACATCAGGCTGTCACAGTCGCCGGTTACACTGCCCGGCGATATCCCCTCGATGTCGACGTCTGTTGTTGAATACTGATGAATTTCACCCGGCCATCCGCCGGGTTTTTTATTATTTCCGCCGAGCGGAAATTTACCCACCGCGCCGCCAGTCTGCACGAAAAAATAGCCTGAATGCAGGCCAGTTTTTTCCTGATAAATATCGCCCCCCCTTCTTCCGCAGGCTGCGGATATTTATAATAAAATTCGCCCTCTGCAGTGGAATATTTTGCCATCACCGCCAATAATTTTAATCATTGGCAATTTTACCATAGCCAAGATAATGCCTGATGTAAACCGCCGCTCCAGGCATTTATAACATTGAGACTTGTCTCAAATGCTCACTGTGTTAGGGTATGAAGCACTATTATTTTTGTATTAGGAAGTTCTTTATCGTTTGAAATAAACCAGAGGAAACAGCACATTGCATGTCAATTAAAATAGAAGTCAAGAATCTATATAAAATATTCGGCGAACATCCGGATCGCGCATTTAAGCTGATAGACAAAGGGTTCAGCAAAGACCAGTTGTTTGAAAAAACCGGACTTTCACTTGGCGTGAAAAATGCCAATCTGGCCATTGAAGAAGGCGAAATCTTCGTCATCATGGGGCTTTCCGGCTCAGGGAAGTCAACCCTGGTACGCCTTCTCAATCGTCTGATCACCCCGACCCGCGGCGAAGTACGCATCGACGGCGAAGATATTGCAAAAATATCGGAGTCTGCGCTGCGCACGGTACGCAGAAATAAAATCAGCATGGTGTTCCAGTCATTTGCTCTGATGCCGCACCTGAATGTCATCAATAATACGGCCTTCGGCATGGAACTGGCCGGTATTCCGCTGCAGGAGCGGCAGCAAAAAGCGCTGGAGGCGCTGCGCCAGGTCGGGCTGGAAAATTATGCCCACTCCTACCCGGATGAACTGTCCGGCGGTATGCGCCAGCGCGTCGGCCTGGCCCGCGCCATGGCGAATAATCCGGATATATTACTGATGGACGAAGCCTTCTCGGCGCTCGATCCGTTAATTCGCACCGAGATGCAGGATGAGCTGGTGAAATTGCAGGCCAAACATCAGCGCACCATCGTCTTTATTTCCCACGATCTGGATGAAGCCATGCGCATTGGCGATCGCATCGCCATTATGCAGGGCGGCGAAGTGATTCAGGTCGGCACGCCGGATGAAATTCTCAATAATCCGGCCAACGACTATGTCCGTACCTTCTTCCGCGGCGTCGATATCAGCCACGTCTTCAGCGCGAAAGATATCGCCCAGCGCCGTCCGGTCACCCTGATTCGCAAGACCCCCGGTTTCGGCCCGCGTTCGGCGCTGCGTCTGCTGCGCGACGAAGACCGCGGCTATGGCTATGTGCTCGACCGCGGACAGAAGTTTGTCGGCGTGGTGTCGATAGATTCTCTGGAAAAAGCGCTGGAGGCCAATCAGAGCCTCGATGACGCGCTGCTGGAGGCTCCGGCGCCGGTCGCCGCCGATATGCCGCTCAGCGAACTGATTTCGCTGGTGGCGCAGGCGCCCTGCGCCGTACCGGTTATCGATGACGAGCACACCTATATCGGAATCATCTCCAAAGCCATGCTGCTGCAGGCTTTAGATAAAGAGGGCCCAGCGAATGAGTGATGATAAAAACCAGGATCCATGGGCAAACGCCTCTGAACAGCCGGACGCCCCGGCGCAAAACGCACCGGCTCATGACGCGCCGGCACACAATCCCCCGGCGCATGACGCCCCCGCAGGCGGCAGCGGCGATCCCTGGTCAACCGGCGGCTCCGCCGGCGATGCGCCCGCCCAGGCGCCGGCCGGCCACGGCGCCGACGCCTGGTCCGCCAACCCGCCGCCCGCCGCGCACGATGCCGGGCAGCAGGCCGCTCAGGGCGGTGCGGACTGGCTGAACAGCGCACCGGCCCAGCCGGAGCATTTCAACCTGCTTGACCCGTTCCACAAGGCCTGGGTGCCGTTCGACTCCTGGGTCACGCAGGGCATCGACTGGCTGGTGCTGCATTTCCGCCCGCTGTTTCAGGGCATCCGCGTGCCGGTCGATTTTATCCTGAGCGGTTTCCAACAGCTGCTGCTGGGCATGCCGGCGCCGATCGCCATTATCCTGTTCTCGCTGATCGCCTGGCAGCTGTCCGGCCTCGGCATGGGCGCCGCCACGCTGGTGTCGCTGATCGCCATCGGCGCAATCGGCGCCTGGTCGCAGGCGATGGTCACGCTGGCGCTGGTGCTGACGGCGCTGTTCTTCTGCATCGTTATCGGCCTGCCGCTGGGTATCTGGCTGGCGCGCAGTAGGCACGCCGCCAAAATCATCCGGCCGCTGCTCGACGCCATGCAGACCACGCCGGCGTTCGTCTATCTGGTGCCGATCGTCATGCTGTTCGGCATCGGTAACGTGCCGGGCGTAGTGGTGACCATTATCTTCGCCCTGCCGCCGATCGTGCGCCTGACGATCCTCGGGATCAATCAGGTGCCGGAAGATCTGATCGAGGCGGCGGAGTCATTCGGCTCCAGCCCGCGCCAGCTGCTGTTCAAAGTACAGCTACCGCTGGCGATGCCGACCATTATGGCCGGGGTTAACCAGACGCTGATGCTGGCCCTGTCGATGGTGGTGATCGCCTCGATGATCGCCGTCGGCGGTCTGGGGCAGATGGTGCTGCGCGGCATCGGCCGCCTCGATATGGGCCTGGCCGCCGTCGGCGGCGTCGGCATCGTGATTCTGGCCATCATCCTCGATCGCCTCACCCAGTCGCTGGGGCGCGACAGCCGCAGCAAAAGCGCGGGCCGCTGGTATACCCACGGCCCCGTCGGTCTGCTAACCCGGCCCTTTATGAAAAAAGCCTGAGAAGTTTTCCCGCCGGCAGCGTTCCGGCGGGCCACCACGCCACAACATCAAACACAGAGGAAAGACTATGCGCACTACAGGAATCTGGGCTATCGCCCTTACCACACTGATTGGTTCACAGGTTGCTTCCGCTGCTGATTTGCCAGGAAAAGGTATCTCGGTACAACCGGTGCAGAGCACCATTTCAGAAGAGACCTTCCAGACCCTGCTGGTCAGCAAGGCGCTGGAAAAACTGGGCTACGACGTTAAACCACCGCGTGAAGTCGACTACAACGTCGCCTATACCTCGATCGCCTCCGGCGACGCCACCTTCCTCGCCGTCAACTGGGATCCGCTGCACGCTGACCAATACAAGGCCGCCGGCGGCGATGCCAAGTTCTACCGCGAAGGGGTGTACGTCAGCGGCGCCGCACAGGGTTACCTGATCGACAAGAAAACCGCCGACAAGTACCACATCACCAATGTCGAGCAGCTGAAAGATCCGAAAATCGCCAAGCTGTTCGACACCAACGGCGACGGCAAGGCCGATATGACCGGCTGTACGCCGGGCTGGGGCTGCGAAGCGGTGATTAACCACCATCTTGGCGCCTACGGCCTGGAAAAAACCGTGACGCACAACCAGGGCAACTACGCGGCGATGATCGCCGACACCATCACCCGCTTCAAGGAAGGCAAGCCGATCCTGTACTACACCTGGACGCCGTACTGGGTAAGCGACGTGCTGGTGCCGGGGCGCGATGTGGTCTGGCTGCAGGTGCCGTTCTCCTCCCTGCCGGGCGAACAGAAGAACGTCGACACCAAACTGCCTAACGGCGCCAACTACGGCTTCCCAGTCAATACCATGCGCATTGCCGCCAACAAGCAGTGGGCAGAGAAGAACCCGGCGGCCGCCAAGCTGTTCGCCACCATGAAACTGCCGATTGCCGATATCAACGCCCAAAACCTGCGTATGCACGAAGGCCAGGCGTCTGAAGCCGATATCGAAAATCACGTTAACGGCTGGATCAAGGCGCACCAGGCGACCTTTGACGGCTGGGTGAAAACCGCCGAACAGGCCGCCGCGAAGAAGTAACCCCTCCCCACGGCCCTCTCCCCGACGGGAGGGCCGCTTCCTACGCCTCCGCCGGCCCCAGGCCGCTAAACTGTAAAAAGCGTTCCGCCGCCCGGGACAACGGCTGCTGCCAGGCGCAGTACACCTGCCGCCGCGGGCCATCCTTAATCGGCACCGCCACCAGACCGCTCAGGCGCAGCGCGGTGGAAACCGGCACGATGCCGGTCGCCAGGCCGCTGCGCACCAGATTCTCCAGCCATTCAATATGGTCGATTTCAAAGCTGACGTGCCGCCTGACGCCGGCGGCCTGAAAGGCGCGATCGGTCTGCCGCCGGGCGCCGGTGCCGCTGTAAAAGTCCACCAGCGGCACCTCCGCCAGCGCCTGCAGCGTCACCTGCCGGCTGCCGGCCAACGCATGACGGGGCGATACCAGCGCCACCAGCGGCTCATCGCTCAGCAGGCGGTGCGAGACCGGCAGCATATCTTTGTCTCCCGGCCAGAGGCCGACAAACGCCACGTCGGTCTGCTGCTGACGGATGTTCTCCAGCAGCAGCTCGCTGATGCCGACGTACAGGCGAATATTGACCGCCGGATGGTGGCGATGAAACGCAGCAGCTTTTTCCGTCAGATCTATCGCATTCAGTGTTGAGATGGTGCCAATCGTCAGCGTGCCGGACAGCGTGCCGCTGGCCGACACCACCTCATCCACCAGCGTCTGGCGGGCCGACAGCAGCCGCTGCGCCGGCAGAATAAACGCGCGCCCGGCCGAGGTCAGCGACACCCGGCGCGACGTGCGCTCAAACAGCGCGCAGCCCAGCTCCTCCTCCAGTTTGGCAATCTGGTGGCTGAGGGCCGACTGGACGGTATGACAACGCTGGGCGGCGCGGGTAAAACTCTGTTCCTCCGCCACCGCCAGCGCATAGCGGATCTGTTTCAGGTTCATGGCATCTATCGCGAAATGAGATAAATAAAATGAAAATTATACATTGGATTTGTCAGCTTTCCTGCCCGATACTCTGCGCACTTTTTCCAGTTATCTGACATACGATGAAAACAACAACAGAACATCCGGGGCTCAGCCCGGCGCTGACCGCACTGATCGCCATCGCGACCGGTCTGGCCGTCGCCAGTAACTACTACGCCCAGCCGCTGCTGGAAACCATCGCCCATCAGTTTAACCTGTCGGTGAATCAGGCCGGCTTTATCGTCACCGCTGCCCAGTTGGGCTATTGCCGTCGGCCTGCTGTTCCTGGTGCCGCTCGGCGATATGTTCGAACGGCGCGGCCTGATCGTCTTTATGACGCTGCTGGCCGCCGGCGGGCATGCTGATCACCGCCACCTCCAGCACGCTGGCGGTGATGATCCTCGGCACCGCGCTCACCGGGCTGTTTTCCGTGGTGGCGCAAATTCTGGTGCCGCTGGCGGCGACGCTGGCGCATCCGGAAAAGCGCGGTAAAACCGTCGGCATCATTATGAGCGGCCTGCTGCTCGGTATTCTGCTGGCGCGCACCGTTGCCGGCGCGCTGGCCTCCATCGGCGGCTGGCGCACCATTTACTGGGTTGCCAGCGCGCTGATGATCGTGATGGCGCTGATCCTGTGGCGCGCGCTGCCGCGCTATAAACAGCACAGCGGGCTGAATTACCCGCAGCTGCTGAAGTCGATCTTCGTACTGTTCGGCACCACGCCGCTGCTGCGCACCCGCGCCCTGCTCGGCGCACTGTCATTTGCCAATTTCAGCGTGCTGTGGACGTCGATGGCGTTTCTGCTGGCCGCGCCGCCGTTCGGCTATTCCGAGGGGGTTATCGGTCTGTTCGGCCTGGTCGGCGCCGCCGGCGCGCTGGCCGCCTCCCACGCCGGTCAGCAGACCGATAAAGGCCGGGCCGGGTTCACCACCAGCGCCGGCCTGATCCTGCTGCTGTTATCCTGGATACCCATCGCTTTGGCTAAACAATCACTGTGGGCACTATTAATCGGCATCATTATTCTGGATCTGGCGGTGCAGGCGGTGCACGTCACCAACCAGAGCGTGATTTACCGCGTGATGCCCGACGCGCGCAACCGTCTGACCGCCGGCTATATGACCAGCTATTTTATCGGCGGCGCGCTGGGGTCGCTGCTGTCGGCCTCCGCCTATCAACATGCGGGCTGGTACGGCGTTGCCGCCGTCGGGGTCGCGCTGTGCGTCGTCAGCCTGTTGATCTGGTGGCGCGGCCAGCGGCACGACCCGCAGTGGCAGTCAAAATCTGATTAGCAAGAAAACAATAACGAGTGAAATTTATTAGCGGCACAGGGTATAAACATTACTCACTCTCTGGTAATGTTCTGGAGATAAACTATTGGTCTCCTATTCTGTGCCGCCGACAACATGCAAAGCCAAGCTTCCGAGAACCTGACGCCTTCCGCCGTACGTTCTACTTTCGCCAATGGCATTTTTGACAGCCTGCCGATCGTTATCGGCTACCTGCCGGTGGCGTTCGCCTTTGGCCTCAGCGCCGTAAAGCTGGGGTTCTCGCCGCTGGAAAGCCTGTTTTTCTCCTGCATCATCTATGCCGGCGCCAGCCAGTTTGTTATCACCGCGCTGCTCAGCGCCGGGATGTCGCTGTGGGTCTCCGCCCTGACGGTGATGGCGATGGATATCCGCCATATTCTCTACGGGCCGGCGCTGCGCCACCGCATTAACGCCCGCCTGTCGCCAGGAAAAACCGCCCTGTGGGCGTTCGGCCTGACCGATGAGGTGTTCGCCGCCGCCAGCGCCAGACTGATCCGCGACCGCCGCAGCTGGAGCGAGAACTGGATGCTTGGCATCGCGCTCAGCTCATGGCTCTCCTGGGTGGCGGGCACGGCGCTAGGCGCCCTGTTCGGCAATGGCCCGCTGGAGCAGTTCCCGGTTATCGAAGCCTCCCTCTCCTTTATGCTGCCCGCGCTGTTTCTCAGCTTCCTGCTGGCCGCCTTCACCCGCCCGCAAAGCGCGATCGTCGCCGCGTCACTGGCCGGCGCGCTGCTGGGGCTGCTGTGTTTTTCCATTCCGGCGGCGATTCTCTGCGGCATCGGCGCCGGCTGCCTGGCGGCGCTGTTAACGCCGGCGACAGCGGAGAACGTCGATGAACGCTGATGTGTTGCTTATCGGTCTGGTGGTGGGCTGCGCGAATTATCTGTTCCGTTATCTGCCCCTGCGGCTCGCCCCGGCGCGCCAGCGGCCGGGCATGCCGCGCGGCAAAATCGCCCTGCTGCTCGACAGTATCGGCATCGCCTCCATCTGCGCGCTGCTGGTGGTTTCCAGCACCCCGGAGGTGATGCGCGATCACGCCAGACTCGTGCCGACGCTGGCCGGTTTTACCGCCTTGGCGCTGTGCTTCTACCGCACAAAAAGCATTATTTACGCTACGCTGATAGGCGCGCTGGCGTTTGGCATTACTTTAAAAACACTTATTATTTTGGGTTAAGGGAGTGGGCCATGATGTGCGCCCCCTCACATAACCATACGCAATGTGGCGATTAATGGCGCAATCACGGCGAATGAATGACACAAATTGTTAAATTATTCACCAAGCTGAAGATTTACATTATTAATCACTGTCGTTACTATACCAAACGTAATTAATGAGGCCCCCAAATGATGGAAAACTCGTTTACTCCCATAGAACACATGTTGAATTTCCGCGCCAAACGTCAGAAGGACTTTCCCTATCAGGAAATTCTGCTGACGCGGCTGTGCATGCATATGCAGAGCAAGCTGCTGGAAAATCGCAACAAAATGCTGAAGGCCCAAGGGATAAACGAAACATTGTTTATGGCGCTGATTACGCTGGATGCGCAGGAAAACCACAGCATTCAGCCTTCGGAGCTCAGCTCCGCACTCGGCTCTTCGCGCACCAATGCGACGCGCATCGCCGATGAGCTGGAAAAACGCGGGTGGATTGAACGTAAGGAAAGCGACAACGACCGCCGCTGTCTGCATCTGCACTTGACGCCAAAAGGCACAGAATTCCTGGCGCAACTGCTGCCGCCGCAGCACAAATGTCTGCATTTCCTTTGGTCCACACTCAATGACGACGAGCAACGCCAGCTGGAACAGCTGACGCGCAAGCTACTGGCACGTCTGGATCAAATGGAAGTCACAGAACAGTTATCCTAATTCTTCATTATCTGTTCAGGTAACCAAATTTATGCGATCCCCATTAAATTGGAGACTCACCCCGCTGTTCGCCGTTTTGCTGCTG
The DNA here is from genome assembly GCA_901472405.1 of Serratia rubidaea. Taxonomy (GTDB): domain Bacteria; phylum Pseudomonadota; class Gammaproteobacteria; order Enterobacterales; family Enterobacteriaceae; genus Serratia_B; species Serratia_B rubidaea. The sequence continues at coordinate 3,792,780 of LR590463.1, forward strand.
GCAGGGTGCGCCTCTACCGATAATATAGCTCCGCAGTCTACCCTGATGGATCCGCAAAACCTGCAGCTGGCGCAGCCGAAGGTCAGCTCGCTGGCCATCAGCCCGCAGTGGTGGCGCGCCCTCAACGACCCGCAGCTCGATAGCCTGATGACTCAGGCGCTGCAAAACTCGCCGTCGCTCAAGCAGGCCGCCGCACGCGTGCGTGAGGCGCGCAGCGTGATGGGCGAAGCCAGCGCCGCCAACGGCCCGAACCTGGACCTCAACGCCGGCACCACCCGCCAGCGCACCCCGCAGAACGTCAACTCCGGCCTGGGCTATCCCCAAAAGCCCATATACTCCAGCTCCAACTCGCTCGGCCTGAACCTGGCCTATGAATTTGACTGGTGGGGCAAGTACCGCAATCAGGTCAACGCCGCCAAGGCGCAGGTTGACGCCGCGCGCGCCGAGCAGGAACAGGCGGCGCTGACGCTGACCAGCTCCGTGGCCTCGGCCTACTACCTGCTGCAGAACTACTACGCGCAGGAAACGCTGCTGCAACAGGAAGTGACGAACAACGACCGCCTGACGCAGCTGCGCCAGCGGCAATATCAGGCCGGGATGACCGGCGTCGACGTACCGCAACAGACCAAAGCGCAGTCCGACGCAGCCAAACAGCAGATTCTGCAGCTGCAGTCGCAGATCGAGCAGTTAAAACACCAGCTGGCAGCCTTGAGCGGCCAGGGGCCGAATGCGATGCAGCATTTACGTCCGGTGAAACTGCCGGCCGATTCACTGCTGGCGCCGAAAGGCGAACTGACCGCCGACCTGCTGGGTAAACGCCCGGACATCGCGGCCCAGCGTCAGCTGGTGGAATCCTATAACCAGCGAGTCGCCGCGGCCCGTAAAGAGTTTTACCCGAGTCTGTCGATTTCCGCCTTTGCCGGCCTGACCACCACCAACGTCGGCGGCACCAGCCCGAACCTGTTCGAAGCCGCCAGCCAGGCGTGGAATATCGCCCCGGCGATTTCGCTGCCGATCTTCCACGCCGGCGCGCTGCGCAGCAAGCTGGGTGAAGAGTCCGCCCTCTACGATCAGGCGGTGGAATCCTACAACCAGACCATCCTCAATGCGCTGCAGGAAACCGCTGACGCCATTACGGTTCAGCAAAGCACCGCCCAGCAGCTGCAGCAGGCCTCCTCGGCCTCGCAGTCTATGCAGCAGGTTTATCAGGTCGCCAACGCCCGTTACCGGGCAGGGATTATCGGGCGTGACGATCTGTTATCCAGTCAGACGCAGCTGATCCAGCAGCAGCTGACTGAGCTCAGCGCCAGCAGCAATATGATGCAGGCGAAGATAGGGTTGATCCGCGCACTGGGCGGCGGCTATCAGGCCCGGCGGTCGCGGATAAAAAAAGCATAATAACGCTAGCCAAAAATAATTAAAGCGGTCTCACGGCGGCCGGCGTGCGTCGTCGCCTGAACCAGCAAGGAAAAACGTGGAGAAAACCATGAGCACAAATGCGGAGACACAAACCCCGCAGCAACCGACAGGCAAAAAGAAACAGCGTAAATTTTGGCTGCTTCTGCTGACGGTGATTTTTATTGTTATTGGGGTGGCTTATTTAGCGTACTGGTTCCTGGTGCTGCGTCATCATCAGGAAAACCGACGATGCCTACGTGGCGGGCAACCAGGTGCAGATTATGTCCCAGGTCGGCGGCAGCGTAACGCGCATCAATTTTGATAATACCGACTACGTCAAACAGGGCGACGTGCTGCTGACGCTGGACCCGACCGATGCCGAACAGGCGTTCGAGCGGGCGAAAACCGGGCTGGCCAACAGCGTGCGCCAGACCCACCAGCTGATCATCAACAGCAAGCAATATCAGGCCAATATCGCCCTGCGCAAATCTGATCTGAGCAAGGCGGAGAACGACCTCAAGCGCCGCGTGGTGCTGGGCAGCGTCGACGCTATCGGTCGTGAAGAGCTGCAACACGCACGCGACGCCGTCGCCAGCGCCAAAGCCGCGCTGGAAGTGGCCGTGCAGCAATACAACGCCAACCAGGCGATGGTGCTCAATACGCCGCTGGAACAGCAGCCGGCAGTACAACAGGCCGCCGCGCAGATGCGCGACGCCTGGCTGGCGCTGCAGCGTACCCGCGTGGTCAGCCCGATCACCGGCTATGTCTCACGCCGCAGCGTGCAGGTCGGCGCGCAAATCGCCGCCGGTTCGCCGCTGATGGCGGTGGTGCCGGCCGATCACGTCTGGGTCGACGCCAACTTTAAAGAAACGCAGATCGCCAATATGCGCATCGGCCAGCCGGCGACCGTGGTCAGCGATGTCTACGGCGATGACGTGGTGTACCACGGCAAAGTGGTCGGCATCGATATGGGCACCGGCAGCGCCTTCTCCCTGCTGCCGGCGCAGAACGCCACCGGCAACTGGATTAAAGTGGTGCAGCGCCTGCCGGTACGTATCGAACTGGACGCCAAGCAGATTACCGATCATCCGCTGCGCATCGGTCTGTCTACGCTGGTGAACGTCGATACCAGCGACCTCAACGGCCGTATGCTGGCCAACGTGGTCAACGACAAGCCGCGCTATCAGAGCGATGCGCTGACGCTGCAGCTGGCGCCGGTCAACCAGATGATCGCCGATGTTATCCATGCTAACGCCGGTTAAGCGAGCGGGAGGCTACCTTGGCAGCACAAAAACCGCTTGAGGGAGCCCAGCTTGCCTGGATGACGGTCGCGCTCGCCATGGCGACCTTTATGCAGGTGCTGGACTCCACCATTGCCAACGTGGCAATACCGACCATTGCCGGTAACCTCGGGTCATCCAACTCGCAGGGCACCTGGGTCATCACCTCGTTCGGGGTGGCGAACGCCATCTCGATCCCGATTACCGGCTGGCTGGCGAAGCGCTTCGGCGAAGTGAAGCTGTTCCTGTGGTCCACCGCGCTGTTCGCCATTGCCTCCTGGCTATGCGGCATCTCCAACAGCCTGGGCATGCTGATCTTCTTCCGCGTGATCCAGGGGCTGGTGGCCGGCCGCTGATCCCGCTGTCCAGAGCCTGCTGCTGAATAACTATCCGCCGGCGAAGCGGGCCATGGCGCTGGCGCTCTGGTCGATGACGGTGATCGTCGCGCCGATTTTCGGCCCGATCCTCGGCGGTTACATCAGCGACAACTATCACTGGGGCTGGATCTTCTTCATCAACATTCCTATCGGACTGTTTGTGATTTTCGCCGCGCTGGCAACGCTGCGTGGCCGTGAAACCAAAACCGAGATCAAGCCGATAGACACCATCGGCCTGATTCTGCTGGTGGTGGGCATCGGTTCGCTGCAGGTGATGCTGGATCAGGGCAAAGAGCTGGACTGGTTCAACTCCACCGAAATCATCACCCTGACGGTGGTGGCGGTGGTGGCGCTGCTGTTCCTGGTGGTCTGGGAGCTGACGGACGACCACCCGGTGGTGGACCTGTCGCTGTTCAAGTCGCGCAACTTTACCATCGGCGTGCTGTGCATCAGCCTGGCCTATATGCTCTACTTCGGCGCTATCGTCCTGTTGCCGCAGCTGTTGCAGGAGGTGTACGGCTACACCGCCACCTGGGCCGGTCTGGCCTCGGCGCCGGTCGGCCTGATCCCGGTGCTGCTGTCGCCGCTGATCGGTAAGTTCGGCCACCGGCTGGATATGCGCCGGCTGGTGACCTTCAGCTTTATCATGTATGCCGTGTGCTTCTACTGGCGCGCCTATACCTTTGAACCGGGTATGGATTTCGGCGCGTCCGCCTGGCCGCAGTTCGTTCAGGGCTTCGCCATCGCCTGCTTCTTTATGCCGTTGACGACGATTACCCTGTCCGGCCTGCCGCCGGAACGCATGGCGGCGGCGTCGAGCCTGTCGAACTTTGTGCGTACGCTGGCCGGCTCGATCGGCACCTCGATCACCACCACGCTGTGGACGCAGCGCGAGTCGATGCACCACTCGCAGCTGACGGAGTTTGTGAACCCTTACAACCCGCAGTCGCAGGAGATGTACCGTCAGCTTGAGCAGCTGGGCATGACTCAGCAGCAGGCTTCGGGATATATCGCCCAGCAGATTACCGCGCAGGGGTTGATTATCTCGGCCAACGAAATCTTCTGGCTGTCGGCCGGGGTGTTCCTGATCCTGCTGGCGCTGGTGTGGTTCGCCAAACCGCCGTTCAGTTCCAGCGGCGGGGGCGGCGACGGCGCCCACTGATTTTCCAGTAAAAAACCACCTGCATAGCAGGTGGCATTGATAGCGCCCCAGAGGGCGTACTTAGCTCAGACTCTGAGAGCCTTCGCTTCACACCTCTTTTAGTGGAAGCTGGCTCTCTTCAACTTCATGCTTTTCCTGATACTTCACGTACTTTCTTATCATTTCTTCATTTATACCTACGGTATCTACGCAGTAACCCCGCGCCCAGAAGTGATTTCCCCACAACTTGTTCTTCCGCAGATAGGGAAATTTGCTGAACAGCCTAAGGGCTGTTTTACCTTTCAAATGACCTATCACATGTGAAATAGAAAGACGTGGCGGGACTTTTACCAGTAAATGGACATGATCTATCTGAACATTCAGCTCTACCACTTCTATCCCGAGTTGCTCACTTGAGATCCTTATCTGCTTGTAGACCTCTTTGCCAACATTATTCCTAAGGATGCGAAATCGGTACTTGGGTGTCCATACAATATGATATTGACAACACCAGAGCACATGAGATGCTTTCTGGAATCTACTCATGGTTAAATCCTTATCAGTTATGGGGATAACAGATTCGGATTTTCCCATGAGTAGCATTACTGGCAGAGCCAACTTGTTGCTGACCACCTCCATAGGAGGTGGTGTTCATGCAGAGATAAAAAACGGGCGCCTGAGGCGCCCGTTTCTTTTACCGCAATCTGGCCATTACGCCTGATTCTGACGCCACCAGTCGGCCAGCAGAATGCCGGTCGCGACCGAGACGTTCAGGCTTTCCACCTTGCCGGTGCCGCCAATGGAGACGTTCATATCCCCCTGCTGCCAGGCGCCGTCGCTCAGGCCGTCGCGCTCCTGGCCCAGCACCAGCACCATTTTGGCCGGCAGTTTGGCCTGCGCCAACGCCACGCCTTTATGGCTGGAGGTGGTGACGATGGTGTAGCCCGCCCGACGGAAGGTATCCAGCACCGAGAGGAAATCGTCGGCATTGATCGCCTTGATATGCTCCGCGCCGCCTTCTGCGGTACGCACCGCCGCACCGGACTCCAGCAGCGCCGGATCCTGCAGCAGCACGCCGTTCACGCCGAAGTGCGCGCAGGAGCGCATGATCGCCCCCAGGTTATGCGGGTTGCCCACCGCCTCCAGCGCCAGCACGCAGTCGCTGGCCGGCGCCGTCTTCAGGTAAGTGGTCGCATCCAGCCCCTGACGCTTTTTGATCAGGAAACAGACGCCGCCGTGGTGCTCGGTGCCGGACGCTTTCGCCAGCTCCGCTTCATCCACCACGTGGTAAGCCTTGCGGTTGGCCGCCATCCAGCGCAGCGCCTCGCGGAAGCGCGGCGTCACCGACTGCACAAACCAAGCGCGCACGATGGCGTCAGGACGGCTGGCGAACAGCGCCTGACAGGCATTCTCGCCATATACCCGCGTTTCTTCCGCACGCTGGCGGCGCAGCTGTTCCGGGTCGATAAAGCTTTTACCGCTGATGCCGCCATGGTCGAACGCCGGCTCCGCATCCGGGCCGCGCGATACGGTTTTCCACGGCGAATCATTGCCGCCGCGCCCTTCCGCACGTGCCGGACGACGCCCGCCGCGATCGCCGCTGCGCGCCTTGTTATCCTGAGCGCCGCGCCCAGAGCGCGACTTGTCCGCCGGACGGCCTTTGCCTGCCGGACGTTTGTTGTTACGATCGTCGCCGCCGTCTTCGTCACCGCGGACGTACATCACTTTAACTTTGCCGTTTTTGCCACTAAATGAGTCGTTCATTGTCTTCTCCACCAACGCGCAGGCGCGAAGATTACCTGATGTCGGTCTGCTAAGCCACCAACTTGGACGAATAAGATCCGGGCTATTACATTCATTGAACAAACCTCTTTGTTCACCAAGACGCTTTTGCCGATAATAAACAGCATTAACGAAACATTGCCGCAACGCTTGCGCGCCATGTCAGCTACCCGTACCCGAGGTTCCCATGAATACAGTTTGCTCCGCTTGTAACGCCACCAACCGCGTCCCGGAAGACCGTCTGAGCGACGGCGCCAAATGCGGCCGCTGCGGCCATGAATTATTCGATGGCGAGGTGATCAACGCCACCGCCGAGACGCTGGACAAATTACTGCAGGACGGCCTGCCGGTGGTGGTCGATTTCTGGCGCCGTGGTGCGGCCCCTGCCTCAACTTTGCGCCCATTTTCGAAGACGTCGCCGCCGAGCGGCGGGCAAAGTCCGTTTCGTCAAGGTCAATACCGAGGCCGAGCCTGAACTCAGCGCGCGCTTCCGCATCCGCAGCATCCCGACCATCATGCTGTTCCGCGAGGGGAAAATGGTGGATATGCTAAACGGCGCCATGCCTAAAGCGCCGTTTGACAACTGGCTTGATGAATCAGTGTAACGCAAAACCCGCCGCCGCGCCGTCACGGGCGGCGGCGCCCATCCCCCCTGACGCTTTCTGCGTTACAATAGCGGTTTTTACCCGGACGCCGCCGTGTTCCGGCCTACCCAGGATCGCTATGACCGACAATGCCGTACTTCGCCTGCGCCAGCTTCGCCTGGATCGCGCCACCCGCCCTTTTCTGGCGCGCGGCTGCCGCGTGGCCCGCTGCCAGGGCTGCCTGCTGCCGCAGAAAAACTGCCTGTGCGAGACCATTAACCCCAGTCTGCCGCCAGCCGTTTCTGCCTGATCATGTTCGGCGCTGAACCGCTCAAGCCCAGCAATACCGGCCGGCTGATCGCCGATATTCTGCCGGACACCCAGGCTTTTCTCTGGTCGCGCACCGAGGTCGATCCGGCGCTGCTGGCGGCGATCGGCGATCCGAACCGTCAGCCGTACGTGGTGTTTCCCGCCTCTTACGCCGATGCCGGACGGCCGGTCTACAGCCAACTGCCGACGGGCGGCAAGCCGCCGCTGTTTATCATGCTCGACGGCACCTGGTCGGAAGCCCGTAAAATGTTCCGCAAAAGCCCTTACCTCAATCAGTTCCCGGTCTTTTCACTGGACGTCGCCGCCGCATCCGACTATCAGCTGCGCGAGGCCAGCCGCGCCGAGCAGCACTGCACCGCCGAAGTTGCCGCCGCGCTGCTGCAGCAGGCGGGCGACGACGCGGCCGCAATCGGCCTGAGCCAGCACTTTCGCTATTTCCGCCAGCGCTATCTGGCCGGCAAACCTACGCGTCCAGCGGCATCGATCACAGCAACATCGCCATAAAACGCCTAAAATCAGGCGACAACGTTGCCGTTCAAGGAGTGAGGTTATGAGTCAGCGAGGCCTGGAAGCGCTATTACGTCCCAAATCCATCGCCGTGCTGGGCGCGTCGCAACGGCCGGGGCGCTCGGGCCACCTGATGATGCACAATCTGCTCGCCGGCGGCTTCAGCGGGCCGATTTTACCGGTGACGCCGCGCTATAAGGCGGTATGCGGCGTGATGGCCTATGCCGACGTCGCCAGCCTGCCGATCGCCCCCGACCTGGCGATACTCTGTACTCACGACTCACGCAATCTGGCGCTGCTGGCGGCGCTGGGCGAACGCGGCTGCAAAGCGGTGATTATTCTTTCCGCCCAGCCGGCACAGTTCGCCGAGCTGAAGGCCTGCGCCCAGCGTTACGCCATACGCCTGCTGGGGCCGAACAGCCTTGGCCTGCTGGCGCCGTGGCAAGGCATCAACGCCAGTTTCTCGCCGGTGCCGATCCTGCCGGGCCGGCTGGCGTTTATTTCGCAGTCCGCCGCCGTCGCCAATACCATTCTCGACTGGGCGCAGCAGCGCGAAGTCGGCTTTTCCTACTTTGTCGCACTGGGAGACAGCCAGGATATCGACGTCGACGATCTGCTGGACTTCCTGGCGCGCGACGCCAAAACCAGCGCCATTTTGCTGTACCTGGAAAATATTCACGATGCGCGCCGTTTCCTGTCGGCCTCGCGCAGCGCTTCCCGCAATAAGCCGATTCTGGTGATCAAAAGCGGCCGCAGCCAGCAGGCCCAGCGCCTGCTGAACGGCCAGCAAGGGCTGGACGCCGCCTACGACGCCGCTATCCAGCGCGCCGGCCTGCTGCGCGTGCAGGATACCCACGAGCTGTTCTCGGCGGTGGAAACCCTCAGCCATATGCACCCGCTGCGCGGCGAGCGCCTGATGATTCTCAGCAACGGCGCCGCGCCGGCGGCGATGGCGCTCGACCAATTGTTGGCGCGCAACGGCAAACCGGCCGTGCTGAGTGAAGAGACGCAGCAGCAGCTTGCCGCAGCGCTGCCGGACTTTATTGCGCTGAACAACCCGCTCGATCTGCATGACGACGCCACGCCGGAACGCTATCTGGCGGCGCTGCAGGTGCTGCTGGACAGCAACGATTACGACGCGCTGCTGCTGATTCACGCCCCCAGCGCCGCCGCGCCCGGCACCGCCACCGCGGAACAGCTGGTCGCGGCGATTCGCCGGCACCCGCGCGGCAAGCGCATTACCCTGCTGACCAACTGGTGCGGCGAATACTCCTCGCAGGAAGCCCGCCGGCTGTTCACCGACGCCGGGATCCCGACCTACCGCACGCCGGAAGGGGCCGTGACCGCCTTTATGCATATGGTGGAGTACCGCCGCAATCAGAAACAGCTGAAGGAAACCCCGGCTCTGCCGGTCGGCCTGACCGCCAATACCGCCGCCGCGCACCAGCTGATTCATCAGGCGCTGGCCGAGGGCGCCAGCCAGCTGGATACCCATGAGGTGCAGCCGATCCTGCAGGCTTACGGCCTCAGCACGCTGCCGACCTGGATTGCCGGCGACAGCGCCGAAGCGGTGCATATCGCCGAGCAGATCGGCTACCCGGTGGCGCTGAAGCTGCGCTCGCCGGATATTCCGCACAAATCCGAGGTTCAGGGTGTCATGCTCTATCTGCGCACCGCCACCGAGGTGCAGCGCGCCGCCGATGCGATTCTCGACCGCGTCAAGCGCACCTATCCGCAGGCGCGCATCCACGGCCTGTTGGTCCAGAGCATGGCGAACCGCGCCGGGGCGCAGGAGCTGCGGATCGCCGTTGAACAGGATCCGATCTTCGGCCCGCTGATTATGCTGGGTGAAGGCGGCGTAGAGTGGCGACAGGAGCATCAGGCCGCCGTCGCCCTGCCGCCGCTCAATATGGCGCTGGCGCGCTATCTGGTGCTGCAGGCGGTAAAAGGCGGCAAGATCCGCGGTCGCAGCGCCCTGCGCCCGCTGGATATTCCCGGCCTCAGCCGGCTGCTGGTGCAGGTATCCAACCTGATCCTCGACTGCCCGGAGATCGCCCGGCTGGATATTCATCCGGTGCTGGCAACCGGCAGCGAATTTACGCTGCTGGACGTGTCGATGCAGCTGGCGCCGTTCAGCGGCGACCCGCAGGCGCGGCTGGCCATCCGCCCCTATCCGCAAGAGTTAGAAGAAAGCATCACGCTGAAGAACGGCGCGCACTGCCTGTTCCGGCCGATCCTGCCGGAAGATGAACCGGCGCTGAAGCACTTTATCGACCGCGTGACCAAAGAAGATCTTTATTACCGATATTTCAGTGAGATCAATGAGTTTAGTCATGATGACTTAGCCAATATGACGCAAATCGACTACGATCGTGAAATGGCGTTTGTTGCGGTCGCCGAGGATGCGCAGATTATCGGCGTCACGCGCGCGCTGTCCGACCCGGACAATACCGACGCCGAATTCGCCGTCCTGGTGCGCTCCGATCTGAAAGGATTGGGGCTGGGTCGTCAACTGCTGGAAAAGATGATCGGCTATGCCCGCAGCCGCGGTCTGCAGCGCCTGAGCGGTATCACCATGCCCAATAACCGCGGTATGGTGGCGCTGGCGGAGAAGCTGGGCTTTATGGTGGACGTGCAGCTGGAAGACGGCGTCGTGAATCTGACGTTGCCGCTCAAGCCCGGCAAACCGGGGTGAGCTATGTCGCAACACGTTACAAATCCACCATTTAATGCCAAAACATACGCACAATCGGGGCAACTAATGGTATTATCGACCACTTGTTCGATTTTATGTTGTCTGCATGTGGCGTTCCGGCCATCTAATCATGAGAGAAGAAGCGCACTGTGATGTTGTCAAAATTTAAACGTAGCAAACATCAACAACACCTTGCACAACTGCCCAAAATTCCCCAGTCGGTAGCTGATGTTCGTACGCTATACGCGCCGTCGGATTACCGCACCGCCTTACTTGATGCGATCGCCAGCGCCACGCAGCGCATCTATCTGGTCGCCCTGTATCTTGAGCACGACGATGCCGGCCGTGATATTCTCAACGCGCTGTATCAGGCAAAGCAGCTGCGCCCTGAACTGGAAATATGCGTATTGGTGGACTGGCATCGCGCACAGCGCGGCCGTATCGGCGCCGCCGCGGCCAATACCAACGCCGACTGGTACTGCGCCATGGCGCAGCAGCACCCGGACCTCAGCGTGCCGGTATACGGCGTGCCGGTGAATACCCGTGAAGCACTGGGCGTTCTGCACCTTAAAGGCTTTATCGTTGACGATACCGTCATCTACAGCGGCGCCAGCATCAACGATGTCTATCTGCATCAGCACGATAAATACCGTTACGATCGTTACCAACTGCTTAACAACGCTGCGCTGGCCAACGCGATGGTCGATTACATCAGGCAGCATCTGTTGACCGCCGGCGCCGTGCAGCGCCTGGACCGCTGCGATCGCCCGAAAAGCCCGGAAATCAAAAACGAAACGCGGCAGTTTCGCCTTGCCCTGCGCCACGACGGCTACCGCTTCAGCGGCAACGCGGGCAACGATGAGCTGGCTGTTACGCCGCTGGTCGGGCTGGGCAAGCAAAGCGTGCTGAACAAGACCATCCATCACCTGATGGCCTGCACCGATCAAAAGCTGACCTTGTGCACCCCTTACTTCAATCTGCCGGCGCTGCTGGTGCGCAATATCATTTATCTGCTGCGCCAGGGCAAACAGGTGGAAATTATCGTCGGCGACAAAACCGCCAACGACTTCTATATTCCACAGGATCAGCCGTTCAAGATTATCGGCGCGCTGCCGTACCTGTATGAAATCAACCTGCGCCGCTTTATCACCCGCCTGCAGCGCTATGTCGATACCGGCCAGCTGATCGTTCGCCTGTGGAAAGACGGCGATAACAGCTATCACCTGAAAGGCATATGGGTCGATGACGAGTGGCAGCTGCTCACCGGTAATAACCTCAACCCGCGCGCCTGGCGGCTGGATTTGGAAAACGCCATTCTGATCCATGACCCTAACCAGGAAATGCGTGAGCAGCGCGCCCAAGAGCTGGAATGCATCCGCGCCCATACCACCGTGGTCGGCCACTATCAGGAATTGGAAAGCATTCAGCAGTACCCGGTCAAAGTCCGTAAGCTGATCCGCCGGTTACGCCGTATCCGCATCGACCGGTTGATTAGCCGTATACTCTGATTCCGCTATAATTACCTTTCCAGGCCCCGGCACATGCCGGGGTTTTTGTACGCCATGACGACAGGACGTTTTCATTATGCGTGTATTACATCTCTGCCTGCTTATTCCACTGTTATTCACCAGCGGCTGCAGCCATCTGGCCAACGACAGCTGGACCGGCAAGGACAAAGCCCAGCATTTTATCGGTTCCGCGGCGCTGGCCGCCGCCGGCAGCGCCTATGGTGACCATCAGAATTGGAGCGAGCCTCACAGCCGCACTTTCGGCCTGATGTTCGCCATCAGCATCGGCGCCGCCAAAGAGCTGTATGACAGCCGCGAAGGTGGCACCGGCTGGAGCTGGAAGGATTTTGCCTGGGACGTTGCCGGCGCGGCGGCAGGCTATAGCCTGTACCACGCCGCCCACTGACTTACAGCTGAATCTCTTTCCCTTTACGGTGCAGCCTCAGCGAGACCAGCAGCGCCAACAGGCTCATGCCGGACACATACCAGAAGAAGGCGTTTTCGATACCGAACGACTTCAGCGACAGCGCGACGTATTCCGCCGAGCCGCCGAACATTGCATTCGCCACCGCATAAGACAGCCCTACGCCTAACGCCCGTACCTCAGGCGGGAACATTTCCGCCTTCAGCAGGCCGCTTATCGAGGTATAAAAGCTGATGATCACCAGAGCAACCACAATCAAACCAAAGGCGGCATAGGGGCTGGAGACGTTTTTCAAGGTAAACAGAATTGGCACCGTCAACAGCGTCGCCAGCGTAGAGAAGATCAACATCGAGTTACGACGACCGATCTTATCCGACAGCGCCCCGGCCACCGGCTGCAGCAGCATAAAGACGAACAGCGCCGCCGTCATAATGCCGCTGGCCAGTTTGGCGTCCATACCGGCGGTATTAACCAGATATTTTTGCATATAGGTGGTGAAGGTATAAAACGTCAACGACCCTGCCGCGGTAAAGCCCAGCACCATCACAAACGCCTTACGGTTTTTCCACAGCCCTCGCAGCGAGCCGGCATCCTGATGATTACGGGTTGAAGCGTCAGAGGTTTCGTTCAGCGAGCGGCGCAGATAGAGTGCCACCACCGCCAGTACCGCCCCTAACGCAAACGGGATGCGCCAGCCCCAGGCCACTAACTCGGCATGAGACAGGATTTGCTGCAGCACTACCAAAACCAGCAACGCCAACAGCTGGCCGCCGATCAGCGTGACATATTGGAAAGAGGCGTAAAAACCACGTTTGCCTTTCACCGCCACTTCACTCATATAGGTCGCGCTGGTGCCGTATTCGCCGCCGACCGACAGCCCCTGGAACAAGCGTGCAACCAGCAACAGCACCGGCGCCCAGTTGCCGATCGCTGCGTAAGTGGGCAGGCAGGCGATCACCAGCGATCCCGCGCACATCATGCAGACAGAAATCAGCATTGAGTTCTTACGGCCGTGCTTATCGGCGATATAGCCGAACAGCCAGCCGCCGATTGGCCGCATAAAAAAGCCGGCGGCAAAGATGCCGGCGGTTTGCAGCAGCTGGGTGGTACTGTTGCCCGCCGGAAAAAAGGCGGCGGCAAAATAGATCGAGCAGAAGGAATAAACGTAAAAATCAAACCACTCCACCAGGTTTCCCGATGAAGCGCCGACAATGGCAAAGATGCGTTTTTTCTTATCCTGAGCCTCTAACGTAGCGGCATCCCCGAGTGATGAGGTTGTTTCAGTCATTATCTGTTCTCCAAGCCAATGTTTTGGCACCCTGCATATTGTTACTTTGTTGTTTACAATAAATTAACAACTTAGTGGATAGCAGGCTAAGAATATTCGCGGGATTTTTGTGATGGGCATTAAACAGTAGGATGAAAGTCGCGCACTGTTACAGTGCGTTGCTACAGGCGCACTCTTAGCTCGGGAACTATCAGCAAATTTTATTTTTCCGACCAAACGCAAAAAGCCTCATGCTTTCGCATGAGGCTTTCTACTTTATTTGATGCCTGGCAGTGTCCTACTTTACTCGGCTCTTCGAGCCTCGCCCCTGCGGGGCCGCCGCAAGCGGCGTTCAAACGCGCTATCGCGCCTTTGTCGCATGTCATGCTCGAGCAGAACACCTGCCAACAGACAAAACAAAAAGCCCCGTGCTGATGCACGGGGCTTTTTGTTTTATTTGATGCCTGGCAGTGTCCTACTCTCGCATGGGGAGACCCCACACTACCATCGGCGCTACGGCGTTTCACTTCTGAGTTCGGCATGGGGTCAGGTGGGACCACCGCGCTATTACCGCCAGGCAAATTCTTTTTTACCCGTCCTGTGTCTTTCACGCTGCTGCCGCGTTGGCCGCTCTCTGTCGTCACAGTCACATACTCATGTATGTCCTGCTCCGCCATCGCTTGCCGCCTTGCTTCAGCGCGAAATCCTTCGGACTTCAATCACAGAACAGGCTGAAAATTATTCGTATCATCCTGATACTCACCCCTTCGGGGCCAACGCTCCGCGTTGTTCAAAATCGTTCCCGACGATTTTGTCATGTCTCTCTAAAACACCTTCGGTGTTGTAAGGTTAAGCCTCACGGTTCATTAGTACTGGTTAGCTCAATGCATCGCTGCACTTACACACCCAGCCTATCAACGTCTTAGTCTTAAACGTTCCTTCAGGGGACTCGAAGTCCCAGGGAAGACTCATCTTGAGGCAAGTTTCGCGCTTAGATGCTTTCAGCGCTTATCTTTTCCGCACTTAGCTACCGGGCAGTGCCATTGGCATGACAACCCGAACACCAGTGGTGCGTTCACTCCGGTCCTCTCGTACTAGGAGCAACCCCTCTCAATCTTCCAACGCCCACGGCAGATAGGGACCGAACTGTCTCACGACGTTCTAAACCCAGCTCGCGTACCACTTTAAATGGCGAACAGCCATACCCTTGGGACCTACTTCAGCCCCAGGATGTGATGAGCCGACATCGAGGTGCCAAACACCGCCGTCGATATGAACTCTTGGGCGGTATCAGCCTGTTATCCCCGGAGTACCTTTTATCCGTTGAGCGATGGCCCTTCCATTCAGAACCACCGGATCACTAAGACCTGCTTTCGCACCTGCTCGAGCCGTCACTCTCGCAGTCAAGCTAGCTTATGCCTTTGCACTAACCTCACGATGTCCGACCGTGATTAGCTAACCTTCGTGCTCCTCCGTTACTCTTTGGGAGGAGACCGCCCCAGTCAAACTACCCACCAGACACTGTCCTCACCCCAGATTATGGGGCAGAGTTAGAACATCAAACATTAAAGGGTGGTATTTCAAGGATGGCTCCATGCAGACTGGCGTCCACACTTCAAAGCCTCCCACCTATCCTACACATCAAGGCTCAATGTTCAGTGTCAAGCTATAGTAAAGGTTCACGGGTCTTTCCGTCTTGCCGCGGGTACACTGCATCTTCACAGCGAGTTCAATTTCACTGAGTCTCGGGTGGAGACAGCCTGGCCATCATTACGCCATTCGTGCAGGTCGGAACTTACCCGACAAGGAATTTCGCTAACCTTAGGACCGTTATAGTTACGGCCGCCGTTTACCGGGGCTTCGATCAAGAGCTTCTCCTTACGGATAACCCCATCAATTAACCTTCCGGCACCGGGCAGGCGTCACACCGTATACGTCCACTTTCGTGTTTGCACAGTGCTGTGTTTTTATTAAACAGTTGCAGCCAGCTGGTATCTGCGACTGGCTTCAGCTCCATCCGCAAGGGACTTCACCTACGCGCCAGCGTGCCTTCTCCCGAAGTTACGGCACCATTTTGCCTAGTTCCTTCACCCGAGTTCTCTCAAGCGCCTTGGTATTCTCTACCTGACCACCTGTGTCGGTTTGGGGTACGATTTGATGTTACCTGGAGCTTAGAGGCTTTTCCTGGAAGCTTGGCATCAACTACTTCTGCACCGTAGTGCATCGTCATCACGCCTCAGGGTTAACAGCGTTCCGGATTTACCAGGAACACCCCCCTACACGCTTAAACCGAGACAACCGTCGCTCGGCTAGCCTAGCCTTCTCCGTCCCCCCTTCGCAGTAACACCAAGTACAGGAATATTAACCTGTTTCCCATCGACTACGCTTTTCAGCCTCGCCTTAGGGGTCGACTCACCCTGCCCCGATTAACGTTGGACAGGAACCCTTGGTCTTCCGGCGAGCGGGTTTTTTCACCCGCTTTATCGTTACTTATGTCAGCATTCGCACTTCTGATACCTCCAGCAACCCTCGCAGGCCACCTTCAACGGCTTACAGAACGCTCCCCTACCCAACAACGCCTAAGCGTCGCTGCCGCAGCTTCGGTGCATGGTTTAGCCCCGTTACATCTTCCGCGCAGGCCGACTCGACCAGTGAGCTATTACGCTTTCTTTAAATGATGGCTGCTTCTAAGCCAACATCCTGGCTGTCTGTGCCTTCCCACATCGTTTCCCACTTAACCATGACTTTGGGACCTTAGCTGGCGGTCTGGGTTGTTTCCCTCTTCACGACGGACGTTAGCACCCGCCGTGTGTCTCCCGTGATAACATTCTTCGGTATTCGGAGTTTGCATCGGTTTGGTAAGCCGGGATGGCCCCCTAGCCGAAACAGTGCTCTACCCCGAAGATGAGTTCACGAGGCGCTACCTAAATAGCTTTCGGGGAGAACCAGCTATCTCCCGGTTTGATTGGCCTTTCACCCCCAGCCACAAGTCATCCGCTAATTTTTCAACATTAGTCGGTTCGGTCCTCCAGTTAGTGTTACCCAACCTTCAACC
This sequence comes from Serratia rubidaea, assembly GCA_901472405.1. GTDB lineage: Bacteria > Pseudomonadota > Gammaproteobacteria > Enterobacterales > Enterobacteriaceae > Serratia_B > Serratia_B rubidaea. Next base: position 3,809,128 of record LR590463.1, read on the forward strand.
TGCCCATGGCTAGATCACCGGGTTTCGGGTCTATACCTTGCAACTAGACGCCCAGTTAAGACTCGGTTTCCCTACGGCTCCCCTATTCGGTTAACCTTGCTACAAAATATAAGTCGCTGACCCATTATACAAAAGGTACGCAGTCACACCCCGAAGGATGCTCCCACTGCTTGTACGTACACGGTTTCAGGTTCTATTTCACTCCCCTCGCCGGGGTTCTTTTCGCCTTTCCCTCACGGTACTGGTTCACTATCGGTCAGTCAGGAGTATTTAGCCTTGGAGGATGGTCCCCCCATATTCAGACAGGATAACACGTGTCCCGCCCTACTCATCGAACTCACGACCTGTGCATCTTCGTGTACGGGACTATCACCCTTTACTGTGCGACTTTCCAGACGCTTCCACTGACACACAAGCCGATTCAGGTTCTGGGCTGTTCCCCGTTCGCTCGCCGCTACTGGGGGAATCTCGGTTGATTTCTTTTCCTCGGGGTACTTAGATGTTTCAGTTCCCCCGGTTCGCCTCCTGCCACTATGTATTCATGACAGGATAGTGTGTCGAAACACACTGGGTTTCCCCATTCGGGTATCGTCGGTTATAACGGTTCATATCACCTTACCGACGCTTTTCGCAGATTAGCACGCCCTTCATCGCCTCTGACTGCCTAGGCATCCACCGTGTACGCTTAGTCACTTAACCTCACAACCCGAAGATGTTTCTTCTGTCTGGCCGGTTGGCTGCGCGTCGTGAATTCTGCGTTACGCAGTGCTCGGAATGCTCATGGACATTAAGTCCACTCCGCTTCCTCCGCGCTGGGCGCCTTGACTTCACTTAGCTCGCTCAACCTGCTAGGGGTTGTAATAAATTTGAGAGACTCTATGACAGGTTACTCCTCATCCCAAACTTCTACGGAGGGACAAGTTTCAGCCGTCATGTTTCAATTTTCAGCTTGTTCCAGATTGTTAAAGAGCAAAATACTTCGCAGCATACTGTCGCCAATATACTCTGAAGTATTGATATTCGGACTTATATGGTGGAGCTAAGCGGGATCGAACCGCTGACCTCCTGCGTGCAAGGCAGGCGCTCTCCCAGCTGAGCTATAGCCCCATACAGTCACTGACAGAGACCTTCGGTTTACTACTTCTCTTCTAGGCAAGGCGTGGGGTCGCGACGCATATTGAAATATGCGAGCGGCGCCATAACGCAGCATAGGAGAGAAGTGGTAGGCCTGAGTGGACTTGAACCACCGACCTCACCCTTATCAGGGGTGCGCTCTAACCACCTGAGCTACAAGCCTATAAAGGTATTTCTGCTCGTTACTTTTTCATCAGACAATCTGTGTGGACACTGCACAGTCAGGATATCTTTAGGTAAGGAGGTGATCCAACCGCAGGTTCCCCTACGGTTACCTTGTTACGACTTCACCCCAGTCATGAATCACAAAGTGGTAAGCGCCCTCCCGAAGGTTAAGCTACCTACTTCTTTTGCAACCCACTCCCATGGTGTGACGGGCGGTGTGTACAAGGCCCGGGAACGTATTCACCGTAGCATTCTGATCTACGATTACTAGCGATTCCGACTTCATGGAGTCGAGTTGCAGACTCCAATCCGGACTACGACGTACTTTATGAGGTCCGCTTGCCCTCGCAGGTTCGCTTCTCTTTGTATACGCCATTGTAGCACGTGTGTAGCCCTACTCGTAAGGGCCATGATGACTTGACGTCATCCCCACCTTCCTCCAGTTTATCACTGGCAGTCTCCTTTGAGTTCCCGGCCGAACCGCTGGCAACAAAGGATAAGGGTTGCGCTCGTTGCGGGACTTAACCCAACATTTCACAACACGAGCTGACGACAGCCATGCAGCACCTGTCTCAGAGTTCCCGAAGGCACCAATCCATCTCTGGAAAGTTCTCTGGATGTCAAGAGTAGGTAAGGTTCTTCGCGTTGCATCGAATTAAACCACATGCTCCACCGCTTGTGCGGGCCCCCGTCAATTCATTTGAGTTTTAACCTTGCGGCCGTACTCCCCAGGCGGTCGATTTAACGCGTTAGCTCCGGAAGCCACGCCTCAAGGGCACAACCTCCAAATCGACATCGTTTACGGCGTGGACTACCAGGGTATCTAATCCTGTTTGCTCCCCACGCTTTCGCACCTGAGCGTCAGTCTTCGTCCAGGGGGCCGCCTTCGCCACCGGTATTCCTCCAGATCTCTACGCATTTCACCGCTACACCTGGAATTCTACCCCCCTCTACGAGACTCTAGCTTGCCAGTTTCAAATGCAGTTCCCAAGTTAAGCTCGGGGATTTCACATCTGACTTAACAAACCGCCTGCGTGCGCTTTACGCCCAGTAATTCCGATTAACGCTTGCACCCTCCGTATTACCGCGGCTGCTGGCACGGAGTTAGCCGGTGCTTCTTCTGCGAGTAACGTCAATTGATGAACGTATTAAGTTCACCACCTTCCTCCTCGCTGAAAGTGCTTTACAACCCGAAGGCCTTCTTCACACACGCGGCATGGCTGCATCAGGCTTGCGCCCATTGTGCAATATTCCCCACTGCTGCCTCCCGTAGGAGTCTGGACCGTGTCTCAGTTCCAGTGTGGCTGGTCATCCTCTCAGACCAGCTAGGGATCGTCGCCTAGGTGAGCCATTACCCCACCTACTAGCTAATCCCATCTGGGTTCATCCGATGGTGTGAGGCCCGAAGGTCCCCCACTTTGGTCTTGCGACGTTATGCGGTATTAGCCACCGTTTCCAGTGGTTATCCCCCTCCATCGGGCAGATCCCCAGACATTACTCACCCGTCCGCCGCTCGCCGGCGAGGAAGCAAGCTTCCTCCCGCTGCCGCTCGACTTGCATGTGTTAGGCCTGCCGCCAGCGTTCAATCTGAGCCATGATCAAACTCTTCAATTAAAAGCTTGATTCGCTAAATTAATAGCTGTTGCTCAAAGATTTACTGCATGAATTTTACTTCAGTTAGTCACTCTTCAAGACTTGATATTTTTTTTGCATCCGAAGATGCTGGATATCGTCTTGTGAGTGCCCACACAGATTGTCTGATAAATTGTTAAAGAGCAGTGAGTTACGCGCTTTCGCTTGCTAACTCGAGGTGGCGTATATTACGCTTTCCTCTTTCAGAGTCAACCCGTTTTTTCAGGATTTTTTCTCTGTCGGCCCCGGATACTCTGTGAAGTTGTTCACATGTTCCGTGTCGATGGAGGCGCATTATAGGGAGGCGATTCAGAATGACAAGGATTAATATTCACTTTTTTCTCAACCGCTCACTATTACGCCACAACGCCGATTAAACCCGCTGTTTTATCGCCTGCGGCAGCTCAGCCAGGCTGTTTAACACCCAATCGGCCTGTTGCTCCCCTTCCGCCGTTACCGCTTTACCGGTACGGACCAGAACTTTAGTGCCTACGCCCGCGGCGGCGGCGGCCTGCATATCTTCCAGTTTATCGCCCACCATATAAGAAGCGGCCATATCGATATTCAGTTCCTGCTGCGCCTGCAGCAGCATGCCCGGCTGCGGTTTACGGCAGTCGCACACCTGGCGCAGCTCTTCAACCACCGCCTCCGGGTGGTGCGGGCAGAAATAGATGCCGTCGAAGTCGACGCCGCGATCGGCCAGCGACCAGTCCATCCATTCGGTGAGGTACATAAACTGATCTTCGCTGAACATCCCGCGCGCAATGCCCGACTGATTGGTTACCAACACCAGCGCAAAGCCCATGTTTTTCAATTCACGGCATGCATCGATCACACCATCAATAAATTGGAAGTCATCGATTTCATGGACATAGCCATGGTCGACATTGATCGTGCCGTCACGATCTAAAAAAATAGCTGGAACGCTTTGTGTCACCGGTTTGCTCCTGAGGGCCTGAAAACGCGGACAGTATCGCATGTTTTACCCCATGCTGAGAACGCCGGTGAAAGCGCCCCCGTTGACTTGGACGTCTAGACGCCTTAACATCTGAGCATACCTTGGTGCCACGCCAAGGTTTACTTTTATCTAGCCACGGGCAACCACGCTAAAATAAGAAGAATATGATTAAACTCTCTAACATTACCAAAGTGTTCCAGCAGGGCTCGCGTACCATTAACGCGCTCTCCGACGTGACCCTCCACGTCCCTGCCGGGCAGATTTACGGCGTTATCGGCGCATCGGGCGCCGGTAAAAGTACGCTTATCCGCTGCGCCAATATGCTTGAGCGCCCGACATCAGGCCAGGTTCTGGTAGACGGCCAGGATCTCACCGCCCTGTCAGAAAGTGAACTGACGCGCGCACGCCGCCAGATCGGCATGATTTTCCAGCACTTCAACTTACTTTCGTCCCGCACCGTTTTCGGCAACGTTGCGCTGCCGCTGGAGCTGGATAACACCCCGCGCGCCGACATCAAAAAGCGCGTCGGCGAGCTGCTGGAGCTGGTCGGCCTGGCCGATAAGCACGACGCCTACCCGGCCAACCTGTCCGGCGGCCAAAAACAGCGCGTGGCGATCGCCCGTGCGCTGGCCAGCCAGCCTAAAGTGCTGCTGTGCGACGAAGCCACCAGCGCCCTGGACCCGGCCACCACCCGTTCCATTCTGGAACTGCTGAAAGACATTAACCGCCGTCTGGGGCTGACCATCCTGCTGATCACCCACGAAATGGACGTGGTGAAACGCATCTGCGATCAGGTCGCCGTGATAAGCCAGGGCCAGCTGATTGAAAAAGACAGTGTCAGCGAAGTGTTCTCACACCCGAAAACACCGCTGGCGCAGCAGTTTATTCAGTCCACGCTGCATCTGGATATTCCTGACGATTACGCCGAGCGCCTGAGCCCGGAACGCAGCGGCGACCGCCAACCCCTGCTGCGCCTGGAGTTTACCGGCCAGTCGGTGGATGCGCCGCTGCTGTCCGAAGCCGCGCGTCGCTTTAACGTCAATAACAATATTATCAGCGCGCAGATGGATTATGCGGGCGGAGTGAAATTCGGTGTGATGCTGGCAGAGCTGCACGGCAGCGATGAAGACGCACTGGCGACCATTAAATTCCTGCAAGAAAATCAGGTCAAAGTAGAGGTTCTGGGTTATGTCTGAGGCAATGATGTGGTTAATGGCGCGTGGCGTGTGGGAAACCGTCATGATGACCTTTGTCTCCGGCTTCTTCGGGTTTATCATCGGCCTGCCCGTCGGCGTGCTGCTGTATGTCACCCGCCCGGGGCAAATTATCGCCAACCCGGCGCTGTATAAAGTGCTGTCCGCGCTGGTGAATATTTTCCGTTCCATTCCGTTTATTATTTTGCTGGTCTGGATGATTCCTTTCACCCGGATGATCGTCGGCACCTCCATCGGCCTGCAGGCGGCGATTGTGCCGCTGACCGTCGGCGCGGCGCCGTTTATCGCCCGTATGGTGGAAAACGCCCTGCTGGAGATCCCGTCCGGCCTGGTGGAAGCCGCGCGCGCCATGGGCGCCACGCCGCTGCAGATCATCAAGAAAGTCCTGCTGCCGGAAGCGCTGCCGGCCTGGTTAACGCCGCGACCATCACGCTGATCACCCTGGTGGGCTACTCCGCCATGGGCGGCGCCGTCGGCGCCGGCGGTCTGGGACAGATCGGTTATCAGTATGGTTATATCGGATATAACGCCACGGTAATGAATACCGTATTAGTATTACTGGTGATCCTGGTGTATCTGATCCAGTTCTGCGGCGATCGCATTGTCAAAGCCGTTACCCATAAATAAGTTTCACAGCAACGCGCACAGCATCTTTGTATGCGAGTCTATTAAGAGGAAGGGATATGTCGTTAAAATTTAAATCCATCGCGGCAATCGGCGCACTGATCGGCTCTCTGGCTCTGGCTGGCTGCGGTCAGGACGAAAAAGATCCAAACCATATCAAGGTCGGCGTGATCGTCGGCGCAGAACAGCAGGTGGCGGAAGTCGCGCAGAAAGTGGCGAAAGACAAATACGGCCTTGACGTCGAGCTGGTGACCTTCAACGACTACGTCCTGCCGAACGAAGCGCTGAGCAAAGGCGATATCGACGTCAACGCCTTCCAGCACAAGCCGTATCTGGATCAGCAGATCAAAGACCGCGGTTACAAACTGGTGCCGGTCGGCAATACCTTCGTCTACCCGATCGCCGGTTACTCGAAGAAAATCAAATCGCTGAGCGAACTGCAGCCTGGCTCGCAAATCGCGCTGCCGAACGACCCGACCAACCTGGGCCGCTCTCTGCTGCTGCTGCAGTCCGAAGGGCTGATCAAACTGAAAGACGGCGTGGGCCTGCTGCCGACCATTCTGGACGTCACCGAGAACCCGAAAAACCTGAAGCTGGTTGAGCTGGAAGCGCCGCAGCTGCCGCGTTCGCTGGACGACCAGCAAATCGCGCTGGCGGTGATCAACACCACTTACGCCAGCCAGATTGGTCTGACCCCGGCCAAAGACGGTCTGTTTGTTGAAGGCAAAGACTCGCCTTACGTCAACCTGCTGGTTGCGCGTGAAAACAACAAGGATGCGGAAAACGTGAAAAAATTCGTTCAGGCCTATCAGTCTGACGAAGTCAACGAAGCCGCAAACAAGATCTTCAACGGCGGCGCGGTGAAAGGCTGGTAATTCCGCGCTGTAAGCGGTGGAATTACATCGGATAGCTCGTAATCTTAAGGCTATTTTGTTCCTATAATTGCAAGACGGGCTTCGGCCCGTCTTGTTATTTTCACCATAGATTGCTTCAATAGCGCCACTTTTATGAAAAGGCAGAGGAATCTCTATGCGTGCTTTACCTCTCTGTTTGTTAGCGCTTGCGCTTAGCGGCTGCTCCATGCTGCATACCGAATCAACCCCGACAAACAGTACCAGCAAACCCACGACCACCACGTCAAGCAAGCCTACGCCTGCACCCCGTCCTGCGCCGGTAAAACTGTATAAAAGCGCTGAAGAGCTGGTCGGCAAGCCATTCCGCGATCTGGGTGAAGTCTCCGGCGAATCCTGCCAGACCACCATCCAGGATTCCCCGCCGAACATGACGACCGCACGTAAACGTATGCAAATCCGCGCCTCCTATATGAAGGCCAACGCCGTACTGCTGCACGACTGCCAAATCGTCAAAGGCGTCGCCGGCTGCTACCAGCAGGCCGTCTGCCAGGGATCTGCACTTAACGTTTCGTCCAAATGAGTGAATTTGTTGTCAACCAGATCGGGACTATCCGCTCGCCGTATAAAGAAAAGTTCGCCGTTCCCAGGCAGCCTGGGCTGGTAGAAGACGGCGGCGGGGAGTTGTTGTTGCTGCCGCCTTACAATCAGGCCGAAGCCGTACGCGGCCTGGAGGCGTTCAGCCATCTGTGGGTGATGTTTATTTTCCACCAAACCATGGATGGCGGCTGGCGCCCCACCGTACGGCCGCCGCGTCTCGGCGGCAATGCCCGCATGGGCGTCTTCGCCACCCGTTCGACCTTCCGCCCCAACCCGATCGGCATGTCGCTGGTCGAGCTGAAAAAAGTGCGCATTCAGGGCGGAGAGGTGGTGCTGGAGCTCGGCAGTCTGGATTTGGTGGACGGTACGCCGGTAGTGGATATCAAACCCTACCTGCCGTTTGCCGAAAGCCAGCCGCAGGCCGTCGCCGGCTTTGCCCAGGCGGCGCCGGCGGCGGATATGCCCGTCAGCTTTTCACCGCTGGCGGAACAGCAGCTGCAACAGCAGCAAACGCGCTACCCTCAGCTGCGTCGTTTCATTACTCAGGTACTGGCGCAGGACCCGCGTCCGGCCTACCGTAAAGGGGAAGACGCCGAACGGGATTACGCCGTCTGGCTGCTGGACTTCAACGTGCGCTGGCGGGTCGTCGCCGGCATGACCGAGGTGCTGTCGCTGGAGCCGCGTTAAAATTCGTCCCGCTCTCTTTTGGCAACCGTCTCACGCTGTTAAACTAAACCACTTTTGACAATTTTGGCCGCCTTGCCGGCAGCCCGTTGCAATTTGCAGTTCTAACGGAACAAAAACACCATGCGTACTAGCCAATATATGCTCTCCACTCTGAAGGAGACCCCTGCCGATGCCGAAGTGAACAGCCACCAGCTGATGCTGCGCGCCGGGATGATTCGCAAGCTGGCCTCCGGTCTTTACACCTGGCTGCCGACCGGCCTGCGGGTTCTGAAAAAAGTTGAAAACATCGTTCGCGAAGAAATGAACAACGCCAATGCGATCGAAGTTTTCCATGCCGGTGGTTCAACCCGCAGATCTGTGGCAGGAAAGCGGCCGCTGGGAGCAGTACGGCCCGGAATTGTTGCGCTTCGTCGATCGCGGCGAGCGTCCGTTCGTACTCGGCCCTACGCATGAAGAAGTGATTACCGATCTGATTCGCAATGAAATCAGCTCCTACAAGCAGCTGCCGCTGAACTTCTTCCAGATTCAGACCAAATTCCGCGATGAAGTACGCCCGCGTTTCGGCGTAATGCGCTCCCGTGAATTCCTGATGAAGGACGCCTATTCGTTCCATACCACGCAGGAATCACTGCAGGCGACCTATGACGCCATGTATGAAGCCTATAGCAAGATCTTCACCCGCATGGGGCTGGATTTCCGTCCGGTGCTGGCGGATACCGGCTCCATCGGCGGCAGCGCCTCTCACGAATTCCAGGTGCTGGCCGACAGCGGTGAAGACGATATCGTCTTCTCCACCGTGTCCGATTTTGCCGCCAACATCGAGCTGGCGAAGCCGTTGCGCCGGCACAGCCGCGCGCGGCTGCCACGGAAGAGCTGCGCATTGTCGATACGCCAAACGCCAAAACCATCGCCGAGCTGGTTGAACAATTCCAGCTGCCGGTGGAAAAAACCGTGAAAACGCTGCTGGTGCGCGCCAGCGAAGAGAAGCAAACACCCGCTGGTTGCCCTGCTGGTGCGCGGCGACCACGCGCTGAACGAAATCAAGGCGGAGAAACTGCCGCAGGGTGGCAACGCCGCTGACTTTCGCCACCGAAGATGAGATTCGCGCCATCGTGGGCGCCGGCCCTGGTTCGCTTGGCCCGATCAACATGCCGGTGCCGGTGGTTATCGACCGCAGCGTGGCGGCAATGAGCGATTTTGGCGCCGGCGCCAATATCGAAGACAAACACTACTTCGGCATCAACTGGGAGCGCGATCTGCCGCTGCCGCAGGTGGCCGATATCCGTAACGTGGTTGAAGGCGACGCCAGCCCGGACGGTCAGGGCACGCTGCTGATCAAACGCGGCATCGAAGTGGGTCACATCTTCCAGCTGGGCAGCAAATACTCGGAAGCCATGAAGGCGACCGTCCAGGGTGAAGACGGCCGTAACCAGGTGCTGACCATGGGCTGCTACGGCATCGGCGTCACGCGCGTGGTGGCGGCAGCTATCGAACAGAACCACGATGAGCGCGGCATTATCTGGCCTGACGCTATCGCGCCGTTCCAGGTGGCGATTCTGCCAATGAACATGCACAAGTCGTTCCGCGTGCAGGAGCTGGCGGAGAAACTGTACGCCGAGCTGCGCAGCCACGGCATCGACGTGATCCTCGACGACCGTAAAGAGCGTCCGGGCGTGATGTTCGCCGATATGGAACTGATTGGCGTCCCGCACTCTATCGTCATCGGCGACCGCAACCTGGACAACGATGAGATCGAGTACAAGAACCGCCGCGGCGGCGAGAAGCAAATGCTCAAGACCGGCGATATCGTTGCCTATCTGGTTGAGCAGATAAAACGCTGATTGCATCTAGCGCTAGATAAAACACCCTGTAACGCAGGGTGTTTTGCTATGGAAGCCATGACTTAAAGGATTAAGCAATGACATCACTCACTCCCTGCTCGCTTTATTGCCCATCGTTTTGCTGGCGGGCTGCACCATGAATATTGCACTGTCTGAACGAGAGAAATTCACCCCTCTGCGGCCGGTCAACATTCAGTTTCAAGCCATCAGCTCTGCACCGCGTGACAACTTCCAGGAAATCGATCCGGCGGCCCTGCAAGCGGGCGATCTGCTGTTTTCCTCAACCATCGGCCTGAACTCACTGGGCATCCGCCTGTTCAGCGCCTCTTCTGTCAGCCATGTCGCCATCTATATTGGCCAAGGCCAGGTTGCTGAAGCCGTCGGCAATGGCGTGCAAATTGTCAGCCTGGAGAATGCACTCGCTCAGAGCGATAAGTTGTTCGCGCTGCGTCTGCCGGGCTTAAGCCATGAGCAAGCCGCTCAGATTGCCGCGTTCGCCAGGCAAAAGGTCGGAAGCCGCTATAACTACCGGGGGATTATCAAGATGATGCCCTTTATGATGACCAAACAGCTGTGTTCGCTAAATCCTTTCTCACAGGATTTTCGCCAGCAATGCGTGCAGGGATTGGCTACGGCGCAGCTCAGCTCGCCAACGGGTGATGAAACCAGCTACTTCTGCTCACAGTTCGTCCTCGCGGCCTATCAACAGGCAGGACATCCTCTGACCCAGGCTGAGCCAGGCTGGATAAGCCCCGGAGACCTGTTGCATATGCGGGAAGGAGATATTGCCACTCTGCCGCCAAGCCAGTCGCTGGCCTATATCGGCCATATCAAGCCAGGCATATATTTACGCGCAAAATCGCAGGCCAATAATCGCGCCGTATCGGCAGCAGACAAGCCGCCGGTGCATTCTGACAGGTAATAAAAAACCCCGTCACGGTGTGACGGGGTTTTTATCGTTTGGCTATTACCGCAATCAGTTGTCGCAGCTCTTGGCCTTATCAAACTTGATGTTGCCGTCCGGCACCAGCGCTTTCTCCATCATTCCCTCTTCCATCGACGGCTGTACGCTGAAGTGGCCGCTGAGCATCAGGAATACCGGCTCGCCGCCTTCCACGCCGCTGTTGGCGTAACCGCGCTCCAGCGCCAGGTTGTTATCCACCGGGAAGGTTTTACCGGTCGCACAGTCTTTGAACACTGCCGCATCCGCCATATAGGTGTAGCTGCCGCGCAGCGCCATCGGCGTTTTCGGCAGCGCTTTTTCTACCGGCTGCAGCTGATAGTTCAGCTTGGAGTCAATCGGCGCGCCGCTTTGGTCCAGCATCTCCAGGTTTTTCCCCACCGGATGGAAATAGCGCTTATCGCCGTTGCTGTCGGTCAGCACCAGCTTGTCCGCCGTACGCGCCCATTTGCCGTAGTTGGCGAAGGTTTTATCGCCGTCACGGCTGCCGCGGTAGGTTTCCTGCAGCACAAAAGTGCCGTCTTCATCCAGGAACAGCGAGGTGTCCAGGCCTTCACAGTCGGCGCACGGCAATACGCCCTGATAGCTCTGCTTCATGGGCTGCAGCGCCTGCTCCTTGGGCTGATAATGATTATTACAACCGAACAATGACAGCGTCCCTGCGGCTAATAACAGGGCAATAGTTATTTTTTTCACAGTTTTTCTCCTACTGTGCTTCTTATCTCGATGATAGATGTCAGGGACGAACCTTCCCTCGTAGCGCTTTGGTTGCGCCTTTACGTACTTTGCTTTCCACGCGGCGCCGCTGTGAGCCTTTGCTTGGCCGGGTCGGCCGGCGCGTTTTTTCCACCACCATCGCCTGATGAATCAGCGCCACCAGGCGCGCCAACGCCGCTTCGCGATTCAGCTCCTGGCTTCGGTATTCCTGCGCCTTGATCACCACCACCCCTTCGCTGGTAATCAGATGATGCGTAAAAGCCAGTAATCTTTCTTTATAATACTCTGGCAGGCTGGAGGCCCGGATGTCAAAGCGCAAATGAATTGCCGTTGAGGCTTTGTTCACATGCTGGCCGCCCGCGCCCTGTGCGCGGATGGCCGTCAGCACGATCTCATGGTCCGCAATGGCGACGTTTCGCGATAGCGCCAGCACGCTTTACTCTCCGGCCCGTTGCCACTCGGCAAACTGGATTTCCAGACTACTCTGAGCGTCGGACAACCAAATAGTTCCCTCCTGCAGCGTTGCCTGCAGCGTCATATTGCGGCTGGCCAGCGCCGCCAACCGGGCCAGTTGCTCATCATTTAAAAAACGCACGCTGAGGTTGCGGTAGCCGGCCGTCTTGTTCTGCATCGACTGCCACCACACCTGTGCGGCGCGCTCGCCGTAGGCATACAGCACCACGCGCGGCGACTGGTTGCAGGCTTTTTTCAGCCGCTTCTCGTCCGGCAACCCCAGTTCGATCCACAGCTCCAGACCGTTGTGATCGTTGCGCTGCCAGAGCTCCGGCTCATCATCGGCGCTTAATCCCTTGGTAAACGTCAGGCGTTCATCGGCATGGCAAATCCACGCCAGCAGGCGCAGCATCATGCGCTGTTCCGTTTCCGAGGGGTGTTGCGCAAGGGTAAGCGCGGCGTCGTGATAGAAGTGCCTATCCATATCCGCGATATTGACCGTGGCTTTATAAATTGTTGCTTTCAGTGCCATGAGTAACCTCTTATTTCCAGCGCACAGTGTACTTGATTTCATCCGCTTACGCAGGGAAAGCTGGGGCACAGCCGCGCTAATCGGGGGTGCTGATAACTTAATAACAGCGTGCTATAGTCGTTGGGGATCGACAAACTCCGCAAACCTGCGCGCCATCGCATTAGCACTATTGATGGCTCTGCGGTTCTTAAGGGAGGAAATTGTGCAACAATACTGTGAGTTAGTACGACGTTTTTACGCCGGGATCGGCAGCGGAGATCTTGGCTACGTGCCTGATGCACTAACCTGTGTACTGAAGGCATTGGACGATGTGGCCGCCAACGGCGCACTGCCGTCCTCCGTTCGGGAACAGGCGGCCTTTGCCGCCGCTAACTTATTGGTGAGCGACTATGTTGATGAATGATGAGTACCAACCCATCAATTGCGATGATTACGACAACCTGGAACTCGCCTGTCAGCATAAACTTATTCTGAAGCTGGAGTTACGCGATGGCGAAGCGTTCGAAGCCAAAGCCGTCGATATGCTGCAAAAAAAGCGTGTTGAATATTTAACCATCGAACAGAACGGCCAGCAGCGCGATCTGCGCCTGGACCACATCAGCAGTTTCAGTCATCCGGAAATCGGCACCGTCGTCGTCAGCCTTTCCGACTGAACACCCGCCCCCTTCGTTTTACAGGGCAGCCGGACGGCTGCCCTCGTCGTCCTTTAAGGCTTCAGACTGGCGTAATACGCCGCCAGGTCCGCAATATCCGCATCCGACAGGCCGGAGACATACGCCTTCATCACCTCGGCCTGGCCGCCGGAGCGGTCGCCGCTCTGATACGCCTTGAGCGCATGCTCAAGGTACAGAGCATTTTGTCCGGCCAGATTCGGGTACATCGGCACCGACACCTTGCCCGCCGCGCCGTGGCAGGCCAGACAGCTGGCGGATTTATTCTTGCCTGCCGCCGCATCGCCCGCGGCCAGCGCCGGCAGGCAGAGCAGCCCGGCGGCTGCAATAACAACGCTCACAAATTTCATTGCCGTTCCTCTATTGGGACTTAAGTTTTCTGCCACCGCAGCGACCAGAACGCCCGTTCCGGCTGCGGCCGCCCCGCCTCGGTGATAAACACGCCGGGCGCGGCAATCAACTGCTCATCATAATAGAGTAAAGGGATACGTTCACGCTGCCAGGGCGGAATACCCAGCTCCTGCCACAGTTTTTTCGCCGCACGCGAATGCGCACGTCCGACGATGCGCAGCGTACCGCTGACGCGAAGCGCACGCTGACGCGCTGCTGCGGCAGCGGCGCACACACGCGATCCGCCCCGCCCTCGCGGCTGAGCACGCCCAGGCCGTCCGGCAGGGTCAGCGGCGTCTCCCCCGTCCAGGCCAGGCGCTGGTCGTGCAAATCCGCCAGCGGCGGCAGCAGGTACAGCCGCTGGCGGAAGCGGCGGATCTGGTAGCCTCCCAGATGCAGCTGCGGCTCGGCGTCGCGGCGCGCCAGCGCCACCTCGTCCCACACCCGCTGCAGCTGTTCCCGCGCCGGCATGCTGACCGCAAACCCCGCGATCCAGCGGCGCAACAGGGCAAAGCGGCGCGCGGCGGAGCAAACGCTCAGGCCGTCGATCGCCAGCGAACGCGCATCGTCCTGCAGCGTCTGTAACTGTTCCGCCAGCAGCTCGTCCAGCAACTGTTCCTGCTCGGCGCACAGGCTGGCGCTACGCGCCGTCGCTTCGGCAAAGTGCGGCCAGCGCTGCTGCAACAGCGGCAGGACCTGCAAACGTAAAAAGTTGCGGTCGAAACGCGCGTCCTGATTGCTGTCGTCGTCAATCCAGCTCAGGGTATGCCGCCGGGCATAGTGCTCCAGCTGCTGACGGCTGACGCCGAGCAACGGACGCAGCAGCGTATGCTCCCCCAGCGCGCCGCAGGCGGCCATCGCCGACAGTCGGCCGGGCCGCTGCCGCGCTTGAGCGCCAGCAGAAAGGTTTCGCACTGGTCATCCAGGTGCTGGGCGGTCAGCAGGCATTCATCCGGCTGCAGCGCCGCCCGCAGCGCCTGGTAGCGGGCATCGCGCGCCGCCGCTTCAATGCCGCCGTCGCGCGGGTCAAGCTGCACCCGGCGCACCGTCAGCGGCACCTGCCATGCCTCGCACTGCTGCCGGCAGTGCGCCACCCAGCGGTCGGCAAACGCACTGAGGCCGTGGTGCACATGCAGCGCGCGCAGCTGCAATTCAGGACGCTGACGGCGCAGCTGCACCAGCAGGTGCAGCAGCACGCTGGAATCCAGCCCGCCGCTGAAGGCCAGCATCAGCTGCCGGCGCTCTCCCAGCTGTTCCGCCAGCCGGGCGATCAATTGATTGGTGTCCATGAATAGGTTCTATCGTCTCGACATGGCTGCAAGGTAACCCCGCCGGCCATTATCAATCAAGCATTAACCGCCCGCGTTTGGCGACGCGCCACCAGCCACCAGCCGCCCAGCAGCACAATCACCACGCAGGCGCTGCCGCCGGCCCACCAGCCCACCTGCGCGAAGAAGTGCGTATAGGCCTGTACGGCGGCGCCGCTGGTCTGCTGCTCCACGGTATGGTTGGCAATCACGCCCGCCAGATAGTTCGCCACCGCGCCGGTTGCCAGCATATAAATGCCGGTCAGCACGCCGGTGACGCCGGGGATATTCAAGCGGGTGATCTGTGCCATCGCCACCGGATCGATAAACAGTTCGGCCGCCCCCATCAGCGCCAGACCGGCGATCATCATGCCCATCGAGCTCTGTTTGCCTAATTGCCCCAGCCGCGCATTGATCGCCATCAGCATAAAGCCGCAGCCGATCAGCAACAGGCCAAAAGCGAACTTGCACCAGATACGCAGCGCACGGCGGCCCGTTTCGCCGCTGCCCGCCAGCCAGGCCAGCGCCACGCCGCCCAGCATCACCGCCAGCGCGTTGACCGACTGGAAAAGCGCGGTCGGCACCGTCCAGTCAAACCAGCGCCGGTCAACGAAACGGTCGATAAACAGGCTGATAGAGCTGCCGCCCTGCTGCGCAAACGCCCAGAACAGCGTCCCAGCAGCATCAGGCTGATAATTTGCCACAGCGCCCGCCGCTGGGCGGCTTCCGCCCGCCAGAGGATACGCGCCAGCCACGCTGCCGCCACCAGGCAAACCAGCATCAACAGATAGCCGGACAGGTCATAAAGCAGCAACAGAGTGAAAAACAGCGGAGCCAGCAGCAACGCCGCCGCCAGCCAGCCCCAGTTCGGCACGCCCCATCGAACGGCGCGCAGCTGGACCAGATTGACGCCGCGCACGCCGTGAAAATGGCGTCCGCCGCACAGGAAGATGGTCAGGCCGGCAAACATGCCGATCCCCGCCAGCGCAAAGCCGATATGCCAACCGTAGCGCTCCGCCGTCAGCCCGCAGGCGATCGGCGCCAGTATCGAGCCGACGTTGCCGGCGGCGTACAGCAGCGAGAACCCGCCTTCGCGCCGGGCGTCATGCGGCTGATACAGCTCTCCCAGCAGGCAGCTGATGTTCGATTTAAACAGGCCGTAGCCGCAGATAATGATCGCCAGCGCCAGGTACAGCGACTGGCTGGATGCACCGCTAAAGCCCAGCACCACATGGCCGAGCGTCATTAACAGCGCACCGGCGGTCACCGCCGCGCGGTTGCCTAACAGGCGGTCGGCCAGCCAGCCGCCGAGAATGGGGGTTACATAAACCAGGGAAGCGTAGGCGCTATACAGCCCGATAGCGTGGGCGTCGGAATAGCCGAGTTGGTGGGTAAGATAGAGAATAAGTAACGCACGCATGCCGTAAAAGCTGAAATATTCCCAAATTTGTATCGCTACGACATAGTAGATAGCGCGCGGCTGTGTGGGTGTTTGCATAGGTGTCTCCCATCAGTCGGAGGCCGAAAAAACAGAGGGAGGCGCGAACGCCTCCCAATGACTGATTACGCTTATTTCTCGTTTTTCAGCACCTTCACGGTGTAACGCCCGTCCGCCTGACGGTAGGCGCCGTGGATATCGGTCTCAAAGCCCGGATAATGCGCGCCGATTTCGCACAGCATCTGCAGGAACTCCAGGACCGGACGGCTCTCTTCGGTCAGCATCTCGCCCGGCATCACCAGCGGTACGGCCCGGGTGGGTATGGCAGGATCATGTTGGCATTCACCTTGCCGATCATCTCTTCCAGGTACACCTCTTCCACCTCGCCGTGCAGCTCTTTCTGGAAGGCCTGATACGGGTTCATCACCATGCTTGGCAACACTTCAAACGCGCGGTACATCAGATCCGGCAGATTGTGCTGCTCAACCAGACGGTGAATATTCTGCGCCAGATCCTGAATACGCATCTCTTCATAAAACTCAGGCGCTTCCTGATACAGCGACGGCAGCATGTTTTTCACCCGCAGGTTCAGGGTCAAACGCGCGTTTGAATTCGGTCAGGGCTCGCAGCAGGCTCAGCGCCTTGGTTTTATCGATACCGATGCTGAACAGGAACAGCAGGTTATACGGCCCGGTTTTTTCAACGATAATGCCGTGCTCATCCAGGTATTTCGCCACGATGCTGGCAGGGATACCGAACGGCTGCATCTCACCCTCTTTGCTCATCCCCGGCGTCAGGATAGTGACCTTGATCGGGTCGAGGTACATATGTTCGTTATCGATGTTTTTGAAACCGTGCCAGGCGCTGTCGGAACGCAGCGGCCAGCATTCGGCCTCGTCGATATGCTCAGGCTGCCAGACGTCGAAGAACCAGCCGTCGGACTCGACTTTCAGCCGCTTGATCTCTTTACGGAACTTGATCGCACGCTCAACGGAACCTTCAATCAGGCGCTTACCGGCATTGCCTTTCATCATCGCCGCCGCGGTTTCGGTGGACGCCACGATGCCGTAGTGCGGCGAGGTGGTGGTATGCATCATGTAGGCTTCGTTGAAGGTCTCTTCGTTGATATCGCCTTTCACATGAATCATCGACGCCTGCGAGAATGCCGCCAGCAGTTTGTGGGTGGACTGGGTTTCATAAATCACCTTACCTTCCACGCGGTCGCCGCTCATCCCGCATTTACCTTGATAAATCGGGTGGAAGTTGGTGTAAGGCACCCAGGCGGAGTCAAAGTGAATCGACTTCACGTCCAGCGTGTTCTTGATAAAGTCGGTGTTGTACAGCAGGCCGTCATAGGTGGAGTTGGTGATGACCGCATGCACCGGCCAGCTGGCGTTCGGCGTATCTTTCACCCGTTTGGCGATGGTGGCGCGGCTGAACTCGCTCTGCGGAATACCGCCGAGAATACCGTAGGCGTTACGGGTCGGACGGAAGTAGATAGGCGTAATGTCGCTCATCATCATCAGGTGCGTCAGCGATTTGTGGCAGTTACGGTCAATCAGCACCGTGCTGCCCGCCGGCGCGGAGTACATGCCGACGATTTTGTTCGCCGTTGAGGTGCCGTTGGTCACCATAAAACTGCGCTCGGCGTTGAAGACGCGGGAAATATACTCTTCCGCTTCTTTATGCGGGCCGGAGTGATCCAGCAGCGATCCCAGCTCCGAAACGGAAATCGAAATGTCGGACTTCATGGTGTTCGGGCCGAAGAAATCATAGAACAGGCTGCCGACCGGGCTTTTCTGGAAGGCGGTGCCGCCCATATGGCCCGGCGTGCAGAAGGTGTACTTCCCTTCGCGGACGTATTTGAACAGCGCCTTGGTCAGCGGCGGCATAATGCGGTCGATATACTCATCGGTGTTCTGCTTGATCTTGGCGGCGATGTCCTGCGCTGCGCCTAACGCATACTCGAAGAAGCGCACCTGCATACGCAGATCGTTCAGGCTGACGTCCAGCGTCGAATAGGTGTTGGCGAAGGCATACAGCGGCATATATTCATTGAGCTGGCTGATTTCTTCACACAGTTCCAGGTTGTATTTTGTCCCAGTCGAAGATGACGCCGCACAGGCGGGGCGTTGTTTTCAATCAGCTTCAGCAGATCGGCGCGATCGTTGGGATAAACCAGGCGGAAGCCCAGCGTTTCCAGCGCCTGATGCAGCTCACGGATCGGCTCTTCTTTGAAGTAGACGCCCATGTGATTCATGATGGCAATAACGTTCATAGTATTTCTCCTGGCAAAGCCAGCCCCTTCCCGTCACGGCAGACAGGTCGGCAGGAAAAGGACTGGATAAATATCAGTAGGTTAGCGAGTGCGGCTTAGTGTGCTTTCGCCGCGGTGCTGTCTTCGATAGCCGCCTGTTTGGCGACCTGACGGGTGTTCATTTTCCGGGCGTAGAACATCAGGATGATCAGGCTGACGATAAAGGTGCCGGACAGTTCGAAGGAGTTGGCGCCCATCAGCGCGATAAAGCAGAAGCCACAGCCGCAGACGGAAGCAATCAGGCTCAGCAGGTTGCGTACGTTAACGCCTTCGAAGCGGATCAAATCCACGCAGGAGTAGAAGTAAGGCAGCATGGTCAGCAGCACCGCGATACCGGTCAGTTCAGCAAACAGGTCGGATGCCTTGCCGCCGCTGGAGCTCATCACGGTAATCAGCACCATCAGCGCGGTCATTTTGCAGCTGGCCAGCAGCAGGCCTTTTTTCGGAATGCCGTTTTTATCCAGCTCGCCGTACACTTTCGGGAAGTTGCCGTCATGGGCGGCGCGCACCCCGGCCTGACTCACCAGCATCATCCACGACCCCAGCGAGGTCAGGCAGGCGAACGCGGTAAAGGCGGAAACCATCGGTGCGGCCCAGTTGCCCATAATGGCGGAGGCGCTGACGGCGAACGGCGCGCCGCTGGCGGCCATTTGGCTGGCGGGGAACATACCGCTCATCACCTGCGTCGCGGCGATGTAGATAATGCCGGCCAACGCGGTGCCCAGCATGGTGGCCAGCGGCACGGTGCGTTTTGGATTTTTCACCATGCCGGTGCTGACGGCGGCGGATTCCACCCCGATAAAGGCCCACAGGCACAGCAGGATACTTTTAATCACCGCATGGCTGTCGGTGGTGCCGGAGGTGTTCCAGTTGGCGTGATAGGTGGCGATGTCAAACCAGTGCCAGCCGGCAACGGCAGTCACAATCACCGGGATCAGCACCAGCACCAGCCCAATGGTGGTCAGACGGCTGACCCAGGTACCGCCAAGCATATTCACAAAGGTAAAGACCCAGACAATGGCGATACAGGCGATGCCTGCCGGAATCGGGTTATTCAGGGCGGGGAAGAAGGTGGAAAGGTAAGAAACGGCGGTAATGCCGATGGCTAAATTACCAATCCAGTTGGCATGGTAATAAAGCACGCCGGTTTGGAAGCCAAACGCCGGAGAAATTTCCCCTGCGTAGGCGATGGGGCCGCCTTCCTGTGGGTTTTTGGTGGCGAGGCGGGCATAGACATAGGCTAAAGACATTGCGCCAATAATAGAGATTACCCATCCCCATATGGCGATACCGCCGAGGCTAGCCAGGTTCGCGGGTAATAACGCAATCCCGCTCCCCATCATATTACCGGCTACTACGCCGGTACAGGCAATAAGCCCAATTTTCTTGGATGAAGCCATGGTTAGTTTCTCCTGAGTGTTATTTTTTATAAGTCAGCATGGAAATAACGGACGGCGCCGCCTGACTTGATGCTCAGGATGTTAAACAGGCAAGGAAATAAAGTCCTAAAGATAAAGTGATATTACGCTCATGATCATACAAATGATAACCTGAGGTTTTTGGTTAACATATCAAGGGGTCAAGAAAAGATAAACAACCAGATAAAACAGCCAATTAGCAAATATTGATTGTTAATTAAAGCCGATCTTTACATCAATAAAACCCATCATTACGTTAACAAAATAAATATAATAACCAACAAAAAAAATAACCGCACCGCCAATCTTCATTCGCGGTGCGGTCAGTACGCGTTATTTATTGTTGCGTATAGTTATTCAGATAGGGCACCACGGCGCTGACCGAGGTCTGGAATATGCCGTTATGAATCCAGTGCAGCGTATTTTCACCGGGGCGTAGATTAAATGCGGTAATATAGGAGTCGGCAGCCAAATGGTTCTGCCCCTGCATTTCATACACCTTACCCAGCAGAACATAATTCAGCCATGACATCTGCACATCGATCGCTTTATTTATTGCCCGGTGCGCCTCGTCAACCCGCCCCTGCCCTAACGCCTCTACGGTATAGATCTGCTGCAGAATCGGGCTGTCCTGTAATTCCGGCACCGACGCCAGACGCTGAATATCGCGCTGCAGCTGAGCCAGCTGCTCGCTGTTGAATGGCTGATAAGAGTTACGTAATAAATCGACCAGCGTTTTTTCCGCGGCAATGTAGAGGAAATCTGGCGCGCTCCGCATCAGTTCATCCAGCAGCGCGCTGGCGCGCGTCAGCGACGCCATATCGCCCTGAATCAACAGCTGGTGCGCCTGATAGAACTGCTGCAGGGCCGGCCCCTGTTTCGGCAGCAGCTTATCCAGACGCGTCAGCAGCTGCGGCGGCCACGGCTGTTTCAGCACGGCGGACATATTGCCCAACAGGTCCAGCAGGATGGTGCGCTGATTGTCCTTGGTAAGAAAATAGCGCTTATCCAGCATGATGGAGCTGTCGGCGTTATCCACCAGCCGTACGGACAGGAAGCATTGCTGGGCGCGATAGTGGCGCTGGTTGACGAACTCAATGGTCAGCGACTTGCCGGAGCTGCTCGGCCCCGCGTAGTTATAGTTGGTCTGGTCATGCACCAGGAAGGTAGAGTAGGTGTTGAGCGAATCGGCAATCAGTTCACTGATGCCCACCACGTAGGAGAGTTGCGGCATCCAGTTGCTGCAGCTGTTGCCGCCCTGGATGCGGATATCGATATCCCGCGGGTTGAGCAGCATCGGCATGCTGGCCACCGGCACCCGCGATGACAGCGTGGCTACGCCGACAAACGCCACGCAGGCGCTGAGCGCCGTCAGGAAGCACAGCCATACCCAGAACGGCGAGCGCTGATAAAACCGCCGGCCGGCGCGTTCAGACGCTTTGGCCGCCGTCGGCGGCGGCGGTACATAGGCCGGCGCATCATCGTCTTCATCGCCGTCTTCCGGCTCATGCATAATCACCGCCACCTGCGGCGATGCCGACGGCGTCTCTGCGGTGGCGCTGCACCATATCACCGGCGCCGCCAGCTTATAGCCGCGTTTTGGCACCGTGATGATATATTCCGGACTCTGCTCATCGCCGTCTTTCAGGTACTTACGCAGCTCAGAAATGCTCTGCGTCACCACATGGTTGGTGACGATATTACGTTTCCAGACATTTTCGATCAGTTCATCCCGACTCAGCACCACATCCGGGTGCCGGGCGAAATAGAACAGCATATCGATTAAGCGTGGCTCCAGCGTCTTCTGACGCCCGTCACGGCTGATTTGGTTGTCAGCCGGCGTAACCAGCCACTCTCCGACGCGAAAAACAGGCTGTTGCATGGCGGAAATAACTCAAAGAGAACCCAAGGCAGGCGCGCGATAATAGCATATTCAGCCCGCAACCTGAGCCATTACGCGCCGATTAAGCATTCATTGTTCATATAATTCTAGCGGCAAGCCATCCGGATCGCTGAAGAATGTGAAGCGCGACTCGGTGTAAGGGTCAACCCGCACCGGTTCACAGGCCACGCCGGCGGCCTGCAGCTGCGCCACCGCCTGCTCAATATCGTCGACGCTGAACGCCAGATGGCGCAGGCCGCAGGCTTCCGGGCGGCTGACCCGCGCCGGCGGCGACGGAAAAGAAAACAGCTCAATCACGTACTGGCCGTTCAACGCCAGATCGCCCTTCCAGGAGTCACGCTCCGCGCGGTAATACTCCCCCTGCAGCGTAAAACCCAGAATATCGCAGTAAAAGTGCTTACTGGCGGCATAATCGGACGCGATAATCGCAATATGGTGCACCTGACGTAATGCCAGCATGGTTTTCTCCTTCTATTCAGACCCTTGGCAACATATCGGCCGCCATGACCGACGTCAACGGGGAAACGGCTGAAAACGCCCTGGTGGAAGAAGAGCGCCGCGGTAAATCGCAGGCATAAAAAAACCGCCCGCAGGCGGTTTTTTGTCGGCAAGCGGATCAGCAGTAGCCGTAGTTCATCAGGCGTTGATAGCGGCGGTTAAGCAGCTCTTCTTTGTTCAGGCCGTCCAGATCGGTCAGATCCGCCAGCAGCTGCGCCTTCAGCGATTCGGCAATCGCCGGCACATCGCGGTGGGCGCCGCCCAGCGGCTCCGGGATCACCGAGTCGATCAGCTGCAGCTCTTTCAGACGCGGCGCAGTGATGCCCATGGCCTCAGCGGCAATCGGCGCTTTATCCGCGCTCTTCCACAGAATAGAGGCGCAGCCTTCCGGTGAGATCACCGAATAGGTGCTGTACTGCAGCATATTCACTTTGTCGCCCACGCCGATCGCCAGCGCGCCGCCGGAACCGCCTTCGCCGATAACCGTACAGATCACCGGCACGTTGAGGCGTGACATCTCACGCAGGTTGCGGGCGATGGCTTCCGACTGGCCGCGCTCTTCCGCACCCACGCCCGGATAAGCGCCCGGGGTATCGATAAAGGTGATGATCGGCATGTTGAAGCGCGAGGCCATTTCCATCAGGCGCAGCGCCTTACGGTAGCCTTCCGGCGCCGGCATGCCGAAGTTGCGACGAATCTTTTCCTTCGTCTCACGGCCTTTCTGGTGGCCGATGATCATCACCGGACGGCCGTCCAGACGCGCGATGCCGCCGACGATGGCTTTATCATCGGCATAGGCGCGATCGCCCGCCAGCTCTTCAAAATCGGTAAAGATATGTTCGATATAATCCAGGGTATAAGGACGGCGCGGGTGGCGTGCCAGTTGAGCAACTTGCCAGGCCCCAAGATCGGAGAAAATCTTGCGCGTCAGCTCAACGCTCTTCTCACGCAGGCGCTGAACTTCTTCGTCCAGATTAATATCTAATTTTTCGTCTTGACGGCTGACGGCAGTCAGCGAGTCAATTTTCGCTTCCAGCTCTGCAATCGGCTGTTCAAAATCAAGAAAATTCAGACTCATAGCATTCCTATATTAGTCAAATTCCAGTTCCACCTGTTCATTACCGACCAAAGTCCGTAAGTCTATCAACAAGCGGTCCGTGGGCGTCACTCGCCAGGTTGCGCCAAAACGCAGCTTGGCGCGAGCGTCGATCCGTTGATAGTACAGATGTACTGGAATCGTCCCCGATCGATGCGGTTCCAACGACTGGCGGAGACGGTTCAAAAGCTGGTCATCAATTTGCCTGTCCGTCAGCGAGATAGCAAGCCCGCGCGCATATTTTTCACGGGCTTCACTGATGTCCATTAGCTCGCGGGCGGTCATTTTAAGCCCACCGCTAAAGTCATCAAAGCTGACCTGTCCACTGGCAATCAGGATACGGTCTTTTTCCAACAAATGCTGGTATTTTTCTAACGCGTCGGTAAATAACATCACCTCCAGACGTCCGGAACGGTCATCCAGGGTGCAAATACCGATGCGATTGCCGCGCTTGGTGACCATGACGCGCGCGGCAACCACCAGCCCGACGGCGGTGGTCATCTTGCCCCGGTCCGTCGGGTGCATATCTTTCAAACGCATGCCGCCGGCGTAACGTTCGATCTCCTTCAGATACTGGGTTATCGGGTGGCCGGTCAGGTACAGCCCCAGCGTTTCCCGCTCGCCGTCCAGCACCACCTGCTCCTGCCACGGCGCCACGTTGGCGTAGGATTGCTCCACCTGCTCCGGCGCTTCCGCCAGTACGCCAAACATATCCACCTGGCCGATCGCCTCGGCCTTGGCATGCTGATCCGCCGCTTTCAACGCGTCAGGCAGCGAGTTCATCAGCGCGGCGCGGTGCGGCCCCAGCCGGTCGAAAGCGCCGGACATAATCAGCTTTTCCAGAATACGCCGGTTAAGCTTTTTAATATCCGAACGCGCGCACAGGTCGAACAGATCTTTAAAATAGCCCTGCTCGCCGCTGTTGCGTGCTTCAAGAATAGCCTCAATCGGCCCTTCGCCCACCCCTTTAATCGCGCCGATGCCGTAAACGATCTCGCCGTCATCGTTGACGTGGAAGTGGTACAGACCGCTGTTGATGTCCGGCGGCAGGATCTTCAGCCCCATGCGCCAGCACTCGTCCACCAGGCCGACCACCTTATCAGTGTTGTCCATATCGGCGGTCATTACCGCCGCCATAAACTCGGCCGGATAGTGCGCCTTCAGCCACAGCGTCTGGTAAGACACCAGCGCATAGGCGGCGGAGTGAGATTTGTTAAAGCCGTAACCGGCGAATTTCTCCACCAGGTCAAAGATTTTCATCGACAGCTCGCCGTCGATGCCCATGCTCTTCGCGCCCTCTTCAAACACCGAGCGCTGTTTCGCCATCTCTTCCGGCTTTTTCTTACCCATCGCACGACGCAGCATGTCCGCGCCGCCCAGCGTATAGCCGGCCAGCACCTGGGCAATCTGCATCACCTGTTCCTGATACAGGATAATGCCGTAGGTCGGCTCCAGCACCGGTTTGAGCGTCTCGTGCTGCCACTGGATATCCGGGTAGGAGATCTCTTCACGGCCGTGCTTACGGTCGATAAAGTTATCCACCATGCCGGACTGCAGCGGCCCCGGACGGAACAGCGCCACCAGTGCGATCATATCTTCGAAGCAGTCGGGCTTCAGACGTTTGATCAGGTCTTTCATGCCGCGCGATTCAAGCTGGAACACCGCCGTGGTTTCCGAGCGCTGCAGCATGTCGAAGCTTTTCTTGTCGTCGAGCGGGATCGCCGCGATATCGATCGGCGGCTCACCGCTCTTGGCGCGCCGGGCGTTGATCATCTCCAGCGCCCAGTCGATGATGGTCAGGGTACGCAGCCCCAGGAAGTCGAACTTCACCAACCCGGCGTATTCCACGTCGTTCTTGTCGAACTGGGTCACCGGGTGATGCCCTTCGGCGTCGCAGTACAGCGGCGCGAAGTCGGTAATCTTGGTCGGCGCGATCACCACGCCCCCGGCGTGTTTACCGGCGTTACGGGTGACGCCTTCCAGCTTGCGCGCCATGTCGATCAGCGCCTTGACCTCTTCGTCCGCCTCGTAGATTTCCGGCAGCTGCGGCTCGGCGGCGAAGGCTTTCTCCAGCGTCATGCCCGGGTCTGGCGGCACCAGCTTGGAGATGCGGTCGACAAAGCCGTACGGATGCCCCAGCACGCGGCCCACGTCGCGGATAACCGCTTTCGCCGCCATGGTGCCGAAGGTAATAATCTGCGATACCGCCTCGCGGCCGTACATGTCCGCCACGTGCTCAATCACCCGGTCGCGTTTTTCCATGCAGAAGTCGACGTCGAAGTCGGGCATCGAGACGCGTTCCGGGTTCAGGAAACGTTCGAACAGCAGGTCGAACTCCAGCGGATCCAGATCGGTGATTTTCAGCGCATAGGCCACCAGCGAGCCGGCGCCGGAACCTCGCCCCGGCCCTACCGGCACGTCGTTATCCTTCGACCACTGGATAAACTCCATCACGATCAGGAAGTAGCCGGGGAAGCCCATCTGGTTGATGACTTTCAGCTCGATATCCAGACGTTCGTCATATTCCGGCCGCCGCCGGGCGCGCTCCTCCGGGTCCGGATACAGGAACTCGAGGCGCTCTTCCAGCCCCTCGCGCGACTTGGCAACCAGGAAGTCTTCCGTGGTCATCTCACCGGTCGGGAACTGCGGCAGGAAATACTCGCCGAGGCGAATGGTGACGTTACAGCGCTTGGCGATTTCGACGCTGTTGATCAGCGCCTCGGGGATATCGGCGAACAGCTCGCACATCTCATCTTCGCTGCGCATATACTGCTGCACGCTATAGTTGCGCGGACGTTTGGGATCGTCGAGGGTAAAGCCGTCGTGGATGGCGACGCGAATCTCATGCGCGTCAAAGTCATCTTCCACCAGGAAGCGCACATCGTTGGTGGCCACCACCGGCAGGCCGCGTTCGGCCGCCAGCGCCACCGCCGCGTGCAGGTAGTTCTCCTCATCCGGGCGTCCGGTGCGGATCAGCTCCAGGTAGTAACTGTCGGGGAAATACTGCTGATAAAACTCCAGGCACTGATCGACCTGCGCCTGATTGCCGCGCAGCATAAACTTGCCCACGTCGCCCATGCGCGCGCCGGACAGCAGAATCAGCCCTTCGCGGTGTTCGATCAGCCAGTCGCGGTCGATAATCGGGCCTGCCGCGCCGTAGCCGCGCTGGTAAGCGCGGGAAATCAACAGCGTCAGGTTTTGATAGCCGGCGTTGTTCGCCGCCAGGACGGTCAGCTCGGCCAGCTCATCGCCCAGCACTTCGCTCTGCACGTGGAAATCCGCACCGATGATCGGCTTTACCCCGGCGCCGTGCGCCGTGCCGTAAAACTTCACCAGGCCGCACAGGTTGGTAAAGTCGGTGATGGCCAGCGCCGGCATCGCCAGCGCCGCGGCCCGCTTCACCAACGGACCGGTCTTGGCGAGCCCATCTATCATGGAGTAGTCGCTGTGAACGCGCAGGTGAATAAAACGAGGTTCGGCCATATCCAGATACCAAAATGGGGGGCTCAGCAGGCTGAACCCGGGTTAACTCCAGCGTATTGTCAGGCCAGGTTCGGCCCGCAGATTACAGCTCCAGCGCCCGTCTTACCGGGGCAAAGCTGCGGCGATGATGTTCGGTGGCGCCCAGCGCGGCCAGCCGCTCAAGATGGAAAGCGGTCGGATAGCCTTTATGCTGGGCAAAGCCATATTCCGGGAAGGCGCGATCCAGCTCGGTCATTTCACGGTCGCGCGTCACTTTCGCCAGAATCGACGCCGCGCTGATTTCCGCCACGCGGCTGTCGCCCTTCACCACCGCCTGCGCACGCATCGGCAATGCCGGGCAACGGTTACCGTCGATTAAAACCATATCCGGCTCAATATGCAACCCGGCCACCGCCCGCTGCATCGCCAGCATCGTGGCATGCAGAATGTTCAGACGGTCAATCTCCTCCGGCTCGGCGCGTCCCAGGCTCCAGGAGAGCGCCTTGGCGATAATCTCATCATACAGCGCCAGCCGGCGCTTTTCGCTGAGCTTTTTCGAGTCGGCCAGGCCGGCGATCGGCTGCGCTGGGTCAAGGATCACCGCCGCGGTAACCACCGCGCCGACCAGCGGGCCGCGCCCGACTTCGTCCACGCCGGCGATCAGCCGGGCGTCGGGATAGATAAAGGCTTCGGTCATTTGTTTGCCAGCTCCAACACAGCCTGAGCGGCCTGTTCGTCGGCACCGCAACGGATGCTCTGATGCAGTTCAAGGAAAGTCTGTTTCAACTGCTCCGCCTGCGGGCTCTCTTCCAGCAGCGGCAGCAGCGCCGCGGCCAGTTTGTCCGGCACGCAGTCATGCTGCAGCAGCTCGGTGACGATTTCACGCCCCGCCAGCAGATTCGGCAGCGAAACGTACGGCGTTTTCACCAGCCCGCTGCGCCAGCCAGAAGGTGAACGGCTTCATGCGGTAACCCACCACCATCGGGCACTTGGCCAGCATGCACTCCAACGCGGCGGTGCCGGAAGCCAGCAGCGCCGCATCGCTGGCGATCATCGCCTCGCGCGCCTTGCCGTCCAGCAGGTGGGCGGGAAGGTCCGGCGCAACCTGCGCCTTGATGCGCTCGAACTGCTCGCGTCGCTTGGCGTTCACCAGCGGCACCACCACCTCGAGATCCGGGTAGCGGGTGCGCAACAGCTGCGCGGTCTGCAGGAAATCGGCGCTCAGAATCTCCACTTCCGCACCGCGGCTGCCGGGCAGCAGCGCCAGGCAGCGCGCGTCGGGCGCAATGCCCAGTGCGGGCGCGCGCGGCCAGCCTGTCCGGCTGCAGCGGCATCGCATCGGCCATGGTATGGCCGATAAAACGGCAGGGAACGTTGAAACGATCGTAAAACGCCTTTTCAAAAGGGAGAAACGCCAACACCCAGGTCGGTCGCCTTGCCAATTTTGAAAACGCGCTTTTGACGCCAGGCCCAGACGGACGGGCTGACATAGTGAATGGTGCGGATACCACGCTGTTTCAGGCGGCCTTCCAGCGTGATGTTGAAGTCTGGCGCATCGATGCCGACAAACACGTCAGGCGCCAGTTCGCTGAAGCGGCGGGTCAGATCCTTGCGAATCTTCAACAGGCGGGGCAAGCGCTCCAGCACTTCCACCACGCCCATCACCGCCAGCTCCTCCATCTCATACCAGGCTTCGCACCCCTCGGCCTGCATCAGCGGGCCGGCGACGCCGACAAAGCGCGCGTCCGGGTGACGGGCCTTCAGCGCGCGAATCAATCCGGCGCCAAGAATATCGCCGGAGGTCTCGCCGGCGACCAGTCCGATAGTCAATGGACGTGTTGACATAACTCAGCGAATAATGCCGCGGGTGGAACGCGCAAAGAAATCGAGGAACTGCTGAACCACCGGCTGCTGCTGCGCCAGCGCTTCGATTTCCGCCTTGGCTTCGTCCAGCGTTTTTTCGCTGCGATACAGGATTTTGTAAGCGTTGCGAATCGCCTGCATTTCATCCTTATCGAAGCCGCGACGCTTCAGGCCAACGGCGTTCACGCCGAACGGCGTGGCGTGGTTGCCCTGGGCAATAACGAAAGGCGGCACGTCCTGCGCAACGCCGGAGCAGCCGCCAACCATGACGTGCGCGCCGATAATGCAGAACTGGTGAATAGCCGTCATACCGCCGATGATCGCATGGTCGTCAATCTCCACGTGGCCCGCCAAGGTGGCATTGTTGGCCAGTATGCAGGAGTTCCCCACCACGCAGTCGTGAGCCACGTGCACATTAACCATCAGCAGGTTATCGTTGCCGACTTTGGTCACGTTGGTGCCCTGCGCCGTACCGCGGTGAATGGTCACGCTCTCGCGAATGCGGTTGCGATCGCCGATTTCAACGCGCGTCGGCTCGCCCGCATATTTCAGATCCTGGTTCACTTCGCCGATGGAGGCGAACTGATAAATCTGGTTTTCGCGGCCAATTTTGGTAATGCCATTGACCACGACGTGGGATTTAAGCACCGTGCCTTCGCCGATTTCCACCTGGGAGCCGACGTAACAGAATGGGCCAATGTGCGCTCCGGCGCCGATAACGGCACCGTCTTCAACAATCGCGCTTGGGTGGATAAAGGCGGTTTGGTCTATCACGGATTATGCCTCCCGGCTGCGGGCACACATCATGGTTGCTTCGCAGACAATTTTACCGTCGACGGTCGCCACGCCTTTAAAGCGCGTCAGGCCACGACGAGTTTTCTCGAAAGTAACTTCCATAATCATCTGATCGCCAGGCACGACCGGACGCTTAAAGCGCGCTTCGTCAATACCGGCAAAATAGTACAGCTCGCCCGGCTCCAGCTTGCCGACGCTTTTAAACGCCAGAATGCCGGTGGCCTGCGCCATGGCTTCCAGGATCAATACGCCTGGGAAAATCGGCTTGCCAGGGAAGTGGCCCTGGAAAAACGGCTCGTTAACGGAAACGTTTTTTACCGCACGCAGATATTTATGCTCTTCAAACTCAAGTACACGGTCAACCAGCAAGAATGGGTAACGATGAGGGAGCAATTCCAAAATTTCTGCAATATCTAGAGTATGAGTGTCAGTAGTCAAAATACTCTTCCTGTCTCTAAAAAACTGATGGCATCAACAACACGGCCTGCGTTGACCCCAAAAGGAGATCATCAGGCAGGCCGCAAATTCACAACTCTTTGCGCTTTTAGCCGCAAGCGGCCAACGCGTTTCGTTTTTCTACCCAGTTAGGCGGGCGGCGGTGATTATACCCATCATCCTGCAAGCTGCATCTTTATTTTGCACTTCGTTTCCCTATACGTGCACGATATTGCCTGCAGTATTTCATTTTGGGACTGAATACGCCGTGATGCAGCGGGCAAGCTTATTGGGAATCGTCGTCTTTACCGACTTTTCGTTCGACAGCTTTCAAACGCTTGCTGATCTCATCGATATTCATCACCAACGCGGCGGTTTTACGCCAGGCTTTGTTGGGTTGTAACGGAATACCCGAAGAGTATACCCCAGGTTCGGTGATTGGTCGCATAACCATTCCCATTCCCGTGACCACCACCTGATCGGCAATCTCCATGTGACCGTTGATCACACTGGCGCCGCCGATCTGGCAATAGCGGCCAATCTTCAGACTGCCGGCCATGATAACGCCGCCGGCAACGGCGGTATTTTCACCAATTACCACGTTATGCGCAATTTGGCATTGGTTGTCGATGATAACACCATTTCCGATCAGAGTGTTATCCAGCGCGCCGCGGTCAATGGTGGTGCAGGCGCCAATCTCGACGCGATCGCCGATGATCACCGTGCCCAGCTGGGGGATCTTCACCCAGTTGCCGCGCTCGTTGGCGTAGCCGAAACCGTCTGCGCCGATCACCGTACCCGACTGAATCAGGCAGCCTTGGCCGATTTCAACCTCATGGTACACGGTGACGTTTGCCCATAAGCGCGTACCGGCGCCCAGGCGAGCATTCTTGCCGATAAAACAGCCCGGACCGATAACCACGTTATCGCCGAGCACGGCGCCTGACTCGATCACCGCATTGGCGCCGACGGCCACGTTTTGCCCAAGCTGCGCCTCAGGAGAGATGACCGCGCTCGGCGCGATATCCTGAGCCGGTGCCGGCGTGGTATCCATCAGCTGCGCCATGCGCGCGTAGGTCAGGTAGGGATTCTTCACCACCAGCGCCGCGCTGCGGCAGTGTGGTAAATCTGCTTCGGTCAGCACCACGGCGCTGGCCTGACAGGAAGACAGCTGCTGTTGATAGCGGCTGTTGGACAAAAAGGTAATTTGGCCAGTTTGTGCGGAATGCATAGAAGCAATGCCGGTGATGACGAGATCGCCATCACCGTGCAATTGTGCATCCAACTGCTGCGCTAAATCAGCCAGTCGAATTGAAGGCATGTGTTATTTAACCTGTTTCAGCACGTCAGCAGTAATGTCTTTGGAAGAACCTGCGTAAGCTACGGCGTTGGCGTCGATCACCACGTCATAACCTTCTTTGCTGGCAACAGTTTTCACTGCATCCTGAATACGGCTCAGGATCTTGTTACGCTCTTCCATCTGACGACGGCGATTGTCCTGCTCGAAAGACTGGGCTTTCTTGGAGAACTGCTCGCGCTGCGCCATCACGTCTTTTTCCAGCTTGCTGCGCTCGCTTGCCTTCATCGTAGAGCCGTCACGCTGCAGTTTCTGCATTTTAGTCTGCAGGCTGCGTTCCATGTTCTGGAGTTCACTTGCACGGCCTTTGAATTCGTTTTCCAGTTGTTTCGCCACGGTCTCACGAGCTGGCAACTGTTGGAAAATGCTGGAAACGTTAACGACAGCAATACTGTCAGCAGCCTGAACGCTCGCTGAAGCAGCCATTGCTAAACCGAGGCCTGCGGCACACAACCACTTTTTCACTATAAACTCCTTACCATCACCGTTTGTGTCATTCGACACGTGAAATACACAATCTGCCAGACTTATCTCACGAAACAATGAGACTTTTCTCCCTCTGCCGTTTCGACAGTCTGGCCATTGCGATTCTTAGCAACGTTTTACGCAGAGGTAAAACCGTTACCAGGTCTTACCAATATTAAACTGGAACTGCTCGGATTTATCGCCTTCGTAATCCTTAAGCGGGTTGGCGTAAGAGAACACCAACGGCCCCAGCGGTGACATCCACTGTAGAGCAATACCGGCAGACACGCGAATATTGCCTGGCTTGCTGTAATCCGGAATGTCATACCCTGCGGTCTGGCTCTTCTCCCAGTTGGTATCCCACACGGTACCCGCATCGACGAACAGCGAGGTGCGTACCGAGTTGGCATATTTCTCGCTGATAAACGGCGTAGGCGTAATCAGCTCCATGCTGGCGACCGCCATGGCGTTACCGCCGACCGCATCGTCAGAGCCGCACAGCTTGGTGCCGTTGCTGCAGCTGTAGGAGTTGGAATTGTAGTACACCGCCTTCGGACCAATGGTATTGGACTGGAAGCCACGCACGGAGCTGGAGCCGCCGGCATAGAAGTTCTCATAGAACGGCATTTCCTTACCGCCCAGACCGTCGGCATAACCCAGACGGCCGCGGCCCAACAGCACCCAGGTGCGATCGTCGTTGATCGGCACGTACTGTACGCTGTCCAACGTCACTTTGTAGTATTCGTTGTCAGAGCCAGGAATGGTGATTTTACCATTCAGGGTGGTGCGGTTACCGGAGGTCGGGAAGTAACCACGGTCAAGGTTGTTATAGGTCCAGCCCAGGTTCAGCGTGAAGTCATCCGCCTTGTAGCTGGCGCGATCCATGGTGTTCGGATCCTGCCCCATCGAGTTCAGGTAACGCCACATGGCGATCTGCGGCTGCATGTCGGACAGGCTGTTATGCACATAGCCCAGGCCGGCGCGCAGCGAGTTGTTCTCGTTGATCGGGAAGCCCAGCGTACCGTCAACGCCGTAGCTGCTGTTGGTATAGTCAGACAGGTCTGCGTCGTCGGCCTTAAAGTCGTTATAGAAGATACGACCGCCCAGACTCACACCGTCAACGGTGAAGTAAGGGTTGGTGGCAGACAGCTCCGCATAGGTCTGATAGTCGTTCTTGGTGCCGCTGACGCCCACCGAGTAGCCGGTGCCCAGCCAGTTGTCCTGCTGAACGCCGACCTGGAAGCTGACGCCGCTTTCCGTGCCGTAACCGACGCCGAAGTTGAAGGTACCGGTGTTGCGCTCTTTCACCTTATAGGTGACGTCAACCTGATCGGCGGTGCCCGGTACGCGCTGCGTTTCAACGTCCACGGTCTCGAAGTAGCCCAGGCGGTTCAGACGCTCTTTGCCCTGCTCAACCTGATCGTTGCCCAGCCACGCCCCTTCCATCTGACGCATTTCGCGGCGCAGTACGGAATCTTTACTGGTGTCGTTGCCTTCGAACTTGATGCGGCGCACGTAGAAGCGGTTGCCCGCGTCGATGTTGACATGCAGCTTGACGGTTTTATCCGCGTCGTTGATTTCCGGCTGGGTCTGTACGCGCGGGTAAGCGTAACCATAACGGCCCAACATCTTCTTGATGTTGTCTTCCATCTTGGTCACTTTGCTGCCGTTGTACAGTTCGCCCGGCTCAATCTTGGTCAGTTGGGCGACTTCGGCCGAATGGCCCGCCAGGTTGCCGTTCACCACCACGTCGGAAAGCTTGTACTGATCGCCTTCGGTGATATTGATGGTGATGTAGATGCCTTTCTTGTCCGGCGTCAGGCTGACCTGCGTCGAATCAATGTTGAAACGCGCATAGCCGCGGTCCAGATAGAAGCTGCGCAGGGTCTCAAGGTCGCCCGCCAGTTTCTGCTTCTGGTATTTGCGATCGCCGACCACGTTCCACCACGGCACCTCATCACGCAGTTGGAAGCGTGAAATCAGTTCATCGTTGGTGAAGGCATGGTTGCCGACGATGTTGATCTGTTGAATTTTTGCGGAAACCCCTTCCGTGAACACCAGTTTCAGGTCGACACGGTTGCGCGGCAGCGGCGTCACCACGGCTTTCACCGAGGCGCTGTACTTACCGACGCTGTAGTAGAAGTCTTCCAGACCTTTTTCAATACTGGAGATCGTGGTGCGGTCGAGCGCTTCGCCGACCCGGACGCCGGAGGCTTCCAGGTTTTGCTTGAGCATGTCATCTTTCACCGACTTGTTGCCGGAGAAAGTGATGCTGGCAATGGTAGGACGTTCCTTAACCTGCACGATCAACGTATTACCATCGCGCAGTACGCGCACGTCCTCGAAGTTGCCGGTGGCAAACAAGGCACGAATGGTATTACTGATGTCATCGTCAGTGACGGTATCGCCTACGCGAACCGGCATGTTGAGTAACGCCGCACCGACGGCGACCCGCTGCAGGCCTTCGAAATGAATGTCTTTCACCACGAACCCGTCTGCACCGTATACGGTGGCGCTGCCAAACAGCAGCGACGCTATGAGCAACTTTTTCATCGCCATCGTTGTTATGCGTTCTTCCTAACCTATCCCCGCCCTTACAGGCGAGAAAAATCATTGAAAAGTGCAAGACCCATTAACAGCACCAGCAAAATCGAGCCTATGCGGTAGCTGTAGTCCTGTACTCGCTCGGATACCGGGCCGCCCTTCAGCTTTTCTATCGCCAGGAAGAGGAGGTGCCCACCATCTAACACCGGTAATGGGAACAGGTTGATGATCCCAAGGTTGACGCTAATCAACGCCAGGAACATCAAGTAGTACACAAACCCGACCCCGGCTGAAGCCCCGGCGCCCTGTGCAATAGAAATCGGGCCGCTCAGGTTGTTCAACTTCACATCACCGGTGATTAATTTACCCAGCATGCTGACCGTTAGGCGCATGATTTGCCAGGTCTTGTCCCCGGCCTGATACAGCGCCGAGAACGGTCCAAACTGACGAATCGTCTTGTACTCATCCGGCAGCGGCAACACTTTCGGAATAATGCCGGCAAAGCCGATACGTTGACCATCCGCCGTCTTGCTGTCCGGAACCAGCGTTAACGACAGCGGCGCGCCGTTTCTTTCAATCTCTAAAGCCAGCGGCTGCCCCGGGCCGTCGTGAATGCGTTTCACCAACGTTTGCCAACGCCCCAAAGGCTGACCATCGACTTTAACGATCCTGTCCCCGGCTTGCAAACCCGCTTTTTGCGCTGCCGAACCGGACTGCACCTGCGCCAGCACCGATTCAATCTGCGGCCCGCGGGGGATCATCCCCAGCGACACCACCGGATCCTGCTTGTCTGGCTCAAACTTCCACTGGCGCAAATCCAGGGTTTTATTCACCACCTGCGATGAGCCGAAAGGCGCAATGCCCACCTCGGTTTTGTCATCGCCAATCTTGGTCACCAGCGCCAGACGAACAGCTTCCCAATCAGGCGTTTCGATACCGCCAACGGACTTTAGTTCCATTCCGGGTGAAATTTGCGCCTGAGCGGCGATAGATTGTGGTGATATTTCGCCAATAACCGGACGAAAGCTGGGGACGCCGATGATAAACACCAGCCAGTAGGCAACCACGGCGAACAGGAAGTTGGCGATTGGCCCGGCGCTGACGATGGCGGCGCGCTGCCAGACGGTCTTATTGTTAAAGGCCCGGTGACGCAGCTCGGGCGCCACCGTCTCCACGCGCTCATCCAGCATTTTGACGTAGCCGCCCAGCGGAATCAGCGCGATAACAAATTCGGTGCCGTGACGGTCAGTGCGGCGCCACAGGGCGCGGCCAAAGCCGATAGAGAAGCGTTCAACGCGGACGCCGCAGCGGCGGGCCACCCAAAAGTGCCCGAACTCATGCACGGTAATCAATATACCGAGTGCAATAATAAACGCTACCAGGTTCCAGAGCACGCTGAACATCATCCCTACACTCCCCGTCACGGACGGATTAAAACACTAACAGCATCAAACAGGCAAATACCGGCACGGCGGCGGTCAGGCTGTCGATACGATCCAGTATCCCGCCATGTCCCGGAATCAGATGGCCGCTGTCCTTGATGCCCGCTTCCCGTTTGAACATGCTCTCGGTGAGGTCGCCCAGCACCGAGGCCAGCGCGGCGGTCACCGAGCAGACCAGCAGGGTCGCCGGCACCACGTTCAGCGGCGCATAGCGGCCGAACAGCCAGGAGATCAGCGCCGAGGTCACCAGACCGCCGATCAGGCCTTCCCAGGTTTTCCCTGGCGAGACCTTCGGCGCCAACTTGTGCTTGCCGAACAGCTTGCCGAAGACATAGGCGCCGGAATCCGCGCCCCAGACCAGCAGCATCACATACAGCAGCCACCAGGCGCCGGTAAAATGGTTTTGCTCATAGCCGAACTGACGCAGTGCCAGCATGCCCCAGAAGAACGGCACGATGGTCAGGATGCCGAACACCAGCCGCAGCGGGCGCGAATTACGCCACAGCCCCGCGGAGCCCGGATAAAACAGCACCAGCAGCAGCGCCGCCAGCCACCATCCGAGCGACATCCACAGCGGCCCGCCCACCTGCAGCAGGTGGACGGACTGATGATAGGCCGGTACGCTCAGCATCATCAGCGCCAGCAAAAAGCCGCAGAGTATCGCCAACCAGATACGTTGAGAACGGGAAGCAAAACCGGCCAGCTGGCCCCACTCCCACGCAGCTAACATGCACACTACCAGCGTTACCAGGGCGAATCCCACCGGAGGCAGCAAAAACAGTGCTGCAATAACGATCGGTATTAAAATCAGAGCAGTTATGAGGCGATACTTCAGCAAATGTTCCCCCTAGGACGCATTGGCGCCGATAGGTGTTGTTCCCCCGAAGCGACGCTCACGTTGTGCAAATGCATTCAGCGCACCTTCAAAGACAAGTTCATCAAAATCAGGCCAGAGTACATCAGTAAAGTAAAGCTCGGCATAAGCAATCTGCCACAGTAAGAAATTGCTGATACGGTGTTCACCGCCGGTGCGGATCACCAGATCCACCGGCGCCAGATCGCTCATGCAAACCTGTTCACTCAGCAACTCTTCACTGATTTGGTCCGGGCGCAGCAAACCTTCCTGCACTTTCTCGGCCAAAGTCTTTACTCCCTGCATGATATCCCAACGGCCGCCGTAGTTGGCAGCGATGTTGAGCGTCAGGCCATCGTTATTTTCTGTCAGCTGCTCAGAGCGACGGATACGCTCCTGCAGACGTGCGCTGAACCGGCTGACATCGCCAATTACGCGCAACCTGACGTTATGTTTGTGCAGGCTTTTCACTTCACTGTCCAGAGCACGCACAAAAAGCTCCATCAGTGCGGAGACCTCCTGCGCCGGACGATTCCAGTTCTCACTGCTGAAGGCATAAAGCGTGAGCGCATCCAAATGATGGCTGGCGGCAAAGCTGACGGCCCTGCGCACCGATTTCACCCCTGCTTTATGACCGAAGACGCGCAACTTGCCCTGACGTTTAGCCCAACGTCCGTTACCGTCCATAATGATGGCAACGTGACGTGGCCCTGAAATGGACGGATTAGCTTCTTGTTGATTTGCGGACGACATAACTCGTACTTATTTCCTCGATAGAAACACAACAGCCTTTCCGGAACTTCAGGCCCTTGCGCGCAAAAAAAGCCGTGTGCCCGACACGGCTTTTTCGTCTGCACGTCCTGATAGCCCAGACATCGTCTGGAACGAATAGGTATTCGACATACCAATCAGGCCATTATTCAACGGTATAACCGCTGACAGGTGGCGCAGACTATATCACCTCAGCGAAGCCTGAACAAACAGGCCCGGAGCGGCGCGCGCAATTTACGAACAAAATCAGACAATATCGCGGGCTCAGGCGTACTGCGTCTTCACCACCTCAGCGGCAAGCGCACGCGCCTGGCGATCGATATCTAAGACCGCGTCAACGCAGGTCGGTTCCTGCAACGACAGCCGTTCGACAACTTTTTGGTTCACCGCCGCGATATCGGTAAAGCGAATCTGCGCCTGCAAGAAGGCGGCCACCGCCACTTCATTGGCGGCATTGAGCGCGGTGGTCGCCGCCTGGCCTGCGTCAAAGGCCGCGATGGCCAGGTGCAGACAAGGGTAGCGCTCACGCTCAGGCTCGGAGAAGGTCAACGCGCCAATGCGGCAGAAGTCCAGCGCGGCAACGCCGGAGTTCACGCGCTGCGGATAGGCCATCGCGTGGGCGATTGGCGTACGCATATCCGGCGTGCCCAGCTGCGCCAGTACGCTGCCGTCGGCATAGCGCACCATCGAGTGGATGACCGACTGCGGGTGCAGAATCACTTCCATTTGTTCGGCCGAGGCATTAAACAGCCAGCGGGCCTCAATATATTCCAGACCTTTATTCATCATGGTGGCGGAGTCCACCGAGATCTTGCGCCCCATCGACCAGTTGGGATGGGCACACGCCTGATCCGGCGTCATCGCGGCGAACTGTTCCAGCGGCGTGGTACGGAACGGGCCGCCGGAACCGGTCAACACAATGCGCGAAACACCATGATCTTCCAGTGAAGAGTATCCCAACTGGCGCTGAATACTCTCAGGTAAACTCTGAAAAATCGCGTTATGCTCGCTGTCGAGCGGTAAAAGCTGCGCCTGACTCTGCCGTACCGCGTCCATAAACAGACGTCCGCAGGTCACCAGCGACTCTTTGTTCGCCAGCAGCACCTGCTTGCCGGCGCGGATCGCCGCCAGCGTCGGCAGCAGCCCGGCGGCGCCGACGATGGCTGCGGTCACCTGATCGACGTCATCCAGCGCCGCCAGCTCGCAGGCGGCCTGTTCGCCCGCCAGCACCTCGGTCGCCACGCCCTGCTCCGCCAGCAGCGTACGCAGCTGGCCGGCGGCGGCTTCATCCGCCATCGCCGCATAGGCCGGACGGAATTCCAGGCACTGCTGCGCCATCACTGCCGCATTGCGGCCGGCAACCAGCGCCTTCACGGCGAAACGTTCAGGATTTTCCCGCACAACGGCCAGCGTGCTGGTGCCGACGGAACCGGTGGAGCCAAGAATAGTCAGTTGCTTCATGAGTTCGCTCTGAGTAACTGTCTGATAAGATCGATGGTGCTCCAGTGTGAAACCTTACGCACCGGATGTCCACGATCTTTCAGTACGATAAAACGAGATCTGAGCTGCAAAAAATAAAGCGCCGCCTAAGCGACGCTTTGTTCAGCGCAAAGCCGATTAGAATTCCATCAGCTCTTTTTCTTTCTCCGCCAGAGCGGCGTCGACCAGCTTGATGTAGGCATCGGTCATTTTCTGAATGTCGTCTTGTGAACGACGTTCTTCGTCTTCGCTGATTTCCTTGTCTTTCAGCAGCGCCTTGACCTTGTCGTTGGCGTCGCGACGCACGTTGCGCACGGACACGCGGCCCTGCTCTGCTTCACCGCGTACGATCTTGATCAGATCCTTACGGCGCTCTTCGGTCAGCGGCGGCAGCGGAACGCGGATGTCGGAACCGGCGGAAGACGGGTTCAGACCCAGGTCAGAGGACATGATGGCTTTTTCCACCGCCTGGCTCAGAGAGCGGTCAAACACGTTGATTTTCAGCGTGCGGGAATCTTCCACCGTGATGTTGGCCAGCTGACGCAGCGGGGTGGCAGCGCCGTAGTATTCCACCATGATGCCGTCAAGAATGCTTGGTGATGCGCGGCCGGTGCGGATTTTGCTGATTTGGTTTTTGAATGCTTCGACGCTTTTTTCCATGCGTGCGTCAGCATCTTTTCTGATGTCATTAATCACGTTGCGAACCTTTGGAAACGGGTTACTTGGCAGGCTTATTATAGCCCGTGAATTTTACTTGCCGGGAGCAGGCGCGCACGTCGCCACCCGCTCCGCTTAATCAGTATCGAGCAGCAATTACTTGCCGATCAATGTACCTTCGTTCTCACCCATCACGACGCGGCGCAGCGCGCCCGGCTTGTTCATATTGAACACGCGGATCGGCAGGCCATGGTCACGCGCCAGCGTAAACGCGGCCAGGTCCATGACTTTCAGTTCACGTTCCAGCACGTCCTGATAGGTTAACTGTTCATACAGCGTAGCGTCCGGGTTTTTCACCGGATCGGCGGAGTATACACCATCCACTTTGGTGGCTTTCAATACCA
Source organism: Serratia rubidaea (assembly GCA_901472405.1). Lineage (GTDB taxonomy): Bacteria > Pseudomonadota > Gammaproteobacteria > Enterobacterales > Enterobacteriaceae > Serratia_B > Serratia_B rubidaea. Next base: position 3,849,062 of record LR590463.1, read on the forward strand.
CATCCGCTTCAATTTCGATCCCGCGCAGGCAGGCGGCGGAGTCGGTGGTGAAGAACGGGTTGCCGGTACCGGCGGAGAAAATCACTACGCGGTTGTTGCGCAGCAGGCTGATCGCCTCCGCCCAACTGTAGTTATCACATACGCCATTGAGCGGGATAGCCGACATCAGGCGGGCGTTCACATAGGCACGGTGCAGTGCATCACGCATAGCCAGGCCGTTCATCACGGTAGCCAGCATTCCCATGTGGTCGCCCACTACGCGGTTCATCCCGGCTTGCGCCAGGCCCGCGCCGCGGAACAGGTTGCCACCGCCAATAACTACACCGACCTGAATGCCCAGCTCGACCAGCTCTTTCACTTCCTGAGCCATGCGATCCAAAACGCTCGCGTCGATACCAAAACCTTCTGCGCCTTGCAGGGCTTCGCCACTCAGTTTGAGCAGGATACGCTGATATACGGGTTTTGCATTGGTTGCCATGGTTATTCTGTCCTAAGCAGCAGTAATAGTATTGGGGGTTTCGGCCGATGAAATGCGCCTGCGCAGAGTATAACCCGGCAGGGCCCGCCATCGGAGTAAATCTGGCTGGATCTGGATAAAGATATATCCTAAATAATTCAGGCTGCAGGAAAAAGACGCCCTGCGCGCGGCCTGAAATACGGCGGATATAAAATGGAACCGCCAGACGGCGGTTCCATTAACAGTCATTAAGACTGCTTGCTCATTGCTGCAACTTCAGCAGCAAAGTCAGCTTCAACTTTCTCGATGCCTTCGCCCACTTCGAAGCGGATGAAGTTAATCACGTCAGCGTTGTGCTCTTTCAGCACCTGACCAACAGATTTGCTTGGCTCGATAACGAAAGGCTGACCAGTCAGAGAAACTTCGCCGGTGAATTTCTTCATGCGGCCTTCAACCATTTTCTCTGCGATTTCTTTCGGCTTGCCAGACTGCATGGCGATGTCCAGCTGAACCTGATACTCTTTTTCCACCACTTCGGCAGAAACGTCTTCAGGCTTCACGAACTCAGGCTTGCTGGCCGCAACGTGCATTGCGATCTGCTTAACCAGTTCTTCGTCAGCGCCTTTAGCGGAAACCAGAACGCCGATACGTGCGCCGTGCAGGTAGCTGCCCAACACGTCGCCTTCCAGTACGGCTACGCGACGGATATTGATGTTTTCACCAATTTTCGCCACCAGCGCAACGCGCTCTTCTTCGAACTGCGCTTTCAGTACGTCGACGTCAGTCACTTTACCGGCAACGGCCGCGTCCAGCACTTTGTCAGCGAATGCCTGGAAACCGCCATCTTTGGCAACGAAGTCAGTCTGGCAGTTAACTTCCAGAATCACACCGTAGTTGCCTTCGATTTTGGTTTTGATCACGCCGTCAGCAGCTACGTTGCCTGCTTTTTTCGCTGCTTTGATCGCACCAGACTTACGCATGTTCTCGATGGCCAGCTCGATGTCGCCGTTGGATTCAACCAGCGCCTTTTTGCAATCCATCATGCCAGCGCCAGTACGCTCGCGCAGTTCTTTTACCAGGGCAGCGGTAATATCAGCCATTTTTAAATTCCTCGGTTATCCCACTCGGAGATTTACCCGATATCTTTCGCGCCGTCGCGCCGGGCAACAACGCGGAACCTATCGGACAGGGTTCTCATTCAGATAAGCAAAGGGGGCCTTTAAGGCCCCCCTAACCAACATATGTCAATACCTGGTTAATAAGGGCTCGATGTCGAGCTTGCCTTATTATTCAGCTTCTACCAAGCCTTCTTCCGCCTGAACGGCCAGATCTTGAGAGCGACCTTCACGTACTGCGGCAGCAACGGCGGTCAGGTACAGGTTTACTGCACGGATTGCGTCGTCGTTACCAGGGATGATGAAGTCAACGCCGTCTGGATCGGAGTTGGTATCAACGATAGAGAATACCGGGATACCCAGGTTGTTGGCTTCTTTGATCGCGATGTGTTCGTGATCGGCATCGATAACGAACAGAGCGTCTGGCAGACCGCCCATATCCTTGATACCGCCCAGAGAGTTTTCCAACTTCTGCAGTTCACGGGTACGCATCAGCGCTTCTTTTTTGGTCAGCTTGTCGAAGGTGCCGTCTTGAGACTGGGTTTCCAGATCTTTCAAACGTTTGATGGACTGACGAACGGTTTTCCAGTTAGTCAGCATACCGCCCAACCAGCGATGGTTCACGAAGAACTGGTCGCAGTTGTTGGCAGCGTCTTTTACCGCTTCGCTTGCTGCGCGCTTGGTACCAACAAACAGGATCTTGCCTTTACGGGCAGAGATCTTGCTCAGCTCAGCCAGAGCGTCGTTGAACATTGGTACGGTTTTTTCCAGGTTGATGATGTGAACCTTGTTACGAGCGCCGAAGATGAATGGCTTCATTTTCGGGTTCCAGTAACGGGTCTGGTGACCGAAGTGTACACCGGCCTGGAGCATGTCGCGCATGGAAACAGTTGCCATGATTAAACCTCTATAGATTAGATTGGGGTTATGCCTCCACGTATCCCATAACGCCGACCCCAGAGCGAGATTCTCACCTGAGGCACCCCGGCGCATGTGCCGATACGTGTGTGTTATTTACACAATTGAGTGCAGTTAAGTAGTTTCAGCCTCACCGCTCCAACGTCTTTTGGACGCAAGTCGCGGATCGCCGGCGCGCTTTATACCATAAACCCGCCGCTGACTCCAACTTTTGTTGCAGTATAACCCCTTAACGCCGCCCGCGCGCGCAAATCAAATTTGGCAGCCCTCCGGCGGGCTGATACCATAGCAGACTGCTTCTATCTTCTTAATTGTCGGCAAGCTCGACACCTTCGGACGAATTTCATGGCAATCTCAATCAAAAACGCTGATGACATCCAAAAAATGCGCGTAGCCGGCCGCCTGGCCGCCGAAGTGCTGGAAATTATCGAGCCTTACGTCAAACCCGGCGTCACCACCGGTGAGCTGGACCGTATCTGTCACGAATACATCACGGAAAAGCAGCAGGCGATCTCCGCCTGCCTGGGCTACCACGGCTTCCCGAAATCCGTCTGCATCTCGGTGAACGAAGTGGTGTGCCACGGCATCCCAAGCGATGACAAAGTGCTGAAAGACGGCGATATCGTCAACATCGACGTCACCGTAATTAAAGACGGCTGGCACGGCGACACCTCCAAGATGTTCCTGGTGGGCAAACCGACGATTCTGGGCGAGCGCCTGTGCCGCATCACGCAGGAAAGCCTGTACCTGGCGCTGAAAATGGTCAAGCCGGGCATCCGCCTGCGCACGCTGGGCAAGGCTATTCAGCAGTTTGTGGAAGCCGAGAAATTCTCCGTCGTACGTGAGTACTGCGGGCACGGCATCGGCGAAGTGTTCCACGAAGAGCCGCAGGTGCTGCATTATGACGCCGATGACGGCGGCGTGGTGCTGCAGGCGGGCATGGCCTTCACCATCGAGCCGATGGTTAACGCCGGCGACTACCGCATTCGCACCATGAAAGACGGCTGGACGGTAAAAACCAAAGATCGCAGCTTGTCGGCGCAGTATGAGCATACTATTGTGGTGACTGAAAACGGCTGCGAGATAATGACGTTGCGCAAGGATGACACCATCCCCAACATCATTACGCATGACATGTAAGCGCGGCGGCAGCGCCGTACGCTAAACGCATTACACAGGCCGGCTTTTGCCGGCCTTTTTTATAGGTCATCCCATGTCTGAAGATTTTCGTGCACCTGCCCCGCCGGCCGTCGCGCAGCTGACGCCGCCCGCCTCTCCCGATACCTATGGCGATGACGATCTGGAGTGCGGCGCGCTGAAGCAGCGGCTGGAACAGTTTCAGGACTGGCTGGCGACCTCCTTTGACGCCGGCGCCAGCGCCGAAAGCCTGGTGGCGGCGCGCAGTGAGTTCGTCGATCGCCTGCTGCGCCGCCTGTGGCGCTTTTACGGCTTTGAGCAGGCTGCCGAAACCGCGCTGGTGGCGGTGGGCGGCTATGGCCGCGGCGAGCTGCATCCTTTATCGGACATCGACGTGCTGGTGCTCAGCCAGCAGCGGCTGAGCGAGCCGCAGGCGGCGCGGGTCGGCGAATTTATCACCCTGCTGTGGGATCTGAAGCTGGAGGTCGGCCACAGCGTCCGCACGCTGGAAGAGTGCCTGCTGGAAGGGCTGGCCGATCTGACCGTGGCCACCAACCTGATCGAATCGCGGATGATCTGCGGCGACGTGGCGCTGTTCCTGCAGATGCAAAAACACATTTTCAGCGACGGCTTCTGGCCCTCCCCCGACTTTTTCCACGCCAAGCTTGATGAGCAGCAGGAGCGCCACCAGCGCTACCACGGCACCAGCTACAACCTGGAGCCGGATATCAAAAGCAGCCCCGGCGGCCTGCGCGATATCCATACCCTTCTATGGGTGGCGCGGCGCCACTTCGGCGCCACCTCGCTGGATGAAATGGTCGGCTTCGGCTTTCTGACGCAGGCGGAGCGCAATGAGCTGAACGAGTGCCAGAGCCTGCTGTGGCGCATCCGCTTCGCGCTGCATCTGGAGCTGACGCGCTATGACAACCGTCTGCTGTTCGACCGTCAGCTCAGCGTGGCGCAGCGGCTGCGCTATAAAGGCGACGGCAACGAGCCGGTAGAGCACATGATGAAGGATTTCTACCGCGTAACGCGCCGCGTCAGCGAACTGAATAACATGCTGCTGCAGCTGTTTGATGAAGCGATTCTGGCGCTGGACGCCACGGAGAAACCGCGTCCGCTGAACGATGATTTCCAGCTGCGCGGCGATCTGATCGACCTGCGCGACGAGACGCTGTTTGAGCGCCAGCCGCAGGCCATCATGCGCATGTTCTATCTGATGGTGCGCAACCGCGACATCCGCGGCATCTACTCCACCACCGTACGCCAGCTGCGCCATGCGCGCCGTCATCTGAAACAGCCGCTGTGCACCATTCCCGAAGCCCGCGAGCTGTTTATGGCGATTCTGCGTCACCCGGGCGCGGTGGCGCGCGCCCTGCTGCCGATGCACCGCCACAGCGTGCTGTGGGCCTATATGCCGCAGTGGGGCAAAATCGTCGGCCAGATGCAGTTCGACCTGTTCCACGCCTATACCGTGGATGAACACACCATCCGCGTGCTGCAGAAGCTGGAAAGCTTCGCCGATGAAGAGACCCGGCCGCGCCACCCGCTGTGCGTCGAACTCTATCCGCGGCTGCCCCACCCTGAGCTGCTGCTGATCGCCGCGCTGTTCCACGATATCGCCAAGGGACGCGGCGGCGACCACTCCATTCTGGGGGCGGAGGACGTGGTGGAATTCGCCGCGCTGCACGGCCTCAATTCGCGGGAAACTCAGCTGGTCGCCTGGCTGGTGCGCTGCCATCTGCTGATGTCGGTCACCGCCCAGCGGCGCGACATCCAGGACCCGACGGTGATCCAACAGTTCAGCGCCGAAGTGCAGAGCGAAACGCGGCTGCGCTACCTGGTCTGCCTGACGGTGGCGGATATTTGCGCCACCAACGAAACGCTGTGGAACAGCTGGAAACAGAGCCTGTTGCGCGAACTCTACTTCGCCACGGAAAAGCAGCTGCGCCGCGGCATGCAAAACAGCCCGGACCTGCGCGAACGCGTGCGTCACCACCGTTTACAGGCGCTGGCGCTGCTGCGTATGGACAATATCGACGAAGAGGCGCTGCACCGTATCTGGAGCCGCTGCCGCGCCGACTACTTCCTGCGCCACTCCCCCAATCAGCTGGCCTGGCACGCCCGCCACCTGCTGGCCCATGACTCCACCAAACCGCTGGTGCTGGTCAGTCGGCAGGCGACGCGCGGCGGCACCGAGATCTTTATCTGGAGCCCGGACCGGCCGTATCTGTTCGCCGCCGTCGCCGGCGAGATGGACCGCCGCAACCTGAGCGTGCACGACGCGCAGATCTTCACCAACCGCGACGGGATGGCGATGGACACCTTTATCGTTCTGGAGCCGGACGGCAGCCCGCTGGCGCAGGATCGCCACAACGCCATTCGTCAGGCGCTGCTGCAGGCGATCACCCAGCGCGACTATCAGCCGCCGCGGGTGCGCCGGCCGTCGTCCAAACTGCGCCACTTCAGCGTGCCGACGGAGGCCAGTTTTCTGCCGACCCATACCGACCGGCGCAGCTATCTGGAGCTGACAGCGCTGGATCAGCCCGGCCTGCTGGCGCGCGTCGGCGAAGTGTTTGCCGATATGGGGCTGTCCCTGCACGGCGCGCGCATTTCCACCATCGGCGAGCGGGTTGAGGATTTATTTATTCTGGCCGACGGCGATCGGCGCGCTTTAAACGCCCAAACGCGCAGAAAGTTGGAACAACGGTTGACAGAGGCCCTCAATCCAAACGATAAAATGTGATACAAGTAACTTTTTGTTGAACCACTACATCAGGACAGAGAACAGAATGCAGCAACTACAGAACGTTATCGAGAGCGCCTTTGAACGTCGCGCGGACATTACCCCGACGAGCGTGGACACCGTAACGCGCGAAGCGGTAAACCAGGCCATCGCCCTGCTGGACAGCGGCGCCCTGCGCGTCGCCGAAAAGATTGACGGCCAGTGGGTAACCCATCAGTGGCTGAAAAAAGCCGTGCTGCTCTCTTTCCGCATCAATGACAACAAGGTGATGGACGGGGCTGAAACCCGTTATTACGACAAGGTGCCGATGAAGTTCGCCGACTATGACGAAGCGCGCTTCCAGAAAGAAGGCTTCCGCGTCGTGCCGCCGGCCACCGTACGCCAGGGCGCATTTATCGCACGCAACACCGTGCTGATGCCGTCCTACGTCAATATCGGCGCCTACGTTGACGAAGGCACCATGGTCGATACCTGGGCCACCGTCGGTTCCTGCGCGCAGATCGGCAAAAACGTTCACCTGTCCGGCGGCGTCGGCATCGGCGGCGTACTGGAGCCGCTGCAGGCCAACCCGACCATCATCGAAGACAACTGCTTTATCGGCGCGCGCTCCGAAGTGGTTGAAGGGGTGATCGTGGAAGAAGGCTCGGTGATCTCCATGGGCGTTTACCTCGGCCAGAGCACCCGTATTTACGACCGCGAAACCGGCGAAATCCACTACGGCCGTGTCCCGGCGGGTTCCGTCGTAGTCTCCGGCAACCTGCCGTCCAAAGATGGCACCTACAGCCTGTACTGTGCGGTGATCGTCAAAAAAGTGGACGCCAAAACGCGCGGCAAAGTCGGCATTAATGAGTTATTACGCACCATCGACTAAGCTAAATAGCGGGTGATTCACCCGCTATTTTTTTATCTGAAGCACCGCGGGCATCCTCACTAACGTGGAATAATACTTATTACTAGGGGCGACGTATGTACGATAATTTGAAAAGCTTGGGTATTAATCAACCGGAAGATATCGATCGTTATAGCCTGCGGCAAGAGGCCAATAACGACATCCTCAAGATCTATTTCCGCAAGGATAAAGGCGAGTTCTTTGCCAAAAGCGTGAAATTCAAATATCCGCGTCAGCGTAAAACCGTGGTGGCCGACAACGCCGGCCAGGGCTACAAAGAGATCCACGAGATAAACCCCAACCTGCGCTATGTGATCGATGAGCTGGATCAGCTGTGCCAGCGCGATCAGGTGGAAGTCGATTTGAAACGCAAAATCCTCGAAGACCTGCGTCATCTGGAAGGCGTGGTGTCGCACAAGATTGCCGAGATTGAGGCCGATCTGGAAAAGCTGACCCGCGGCAAATAATCATCAGGGCGCGGTTATCGCGCCCTGCAGGCTTTACTTCAGCAGCGCCGCCCACTGCTCCACCCACGGGCAGGACGCCACTTCAGGTTCCGGCTGCTCCATGGCGTCAATTTCCAGCATCTCTCCCACGCGCGTCGCACCCTGCTCCTGCAGCAGCGCATCAAACGCCCGACCAGCGCCGCAGAAGTTGTCATAGCTGCTGTCGCCCAGCGCAATCACTCCGTAGCGTAGCTCCGGCTGATAGCCGACCCGATCGCGAATCGCTGCGAACAGCGGCGCGATGCTGTCCGGCAAATCGCCCTGCCCGGTGGTCGAGGTCACCACCAGCGCATAGTGCTGACGATAGGCCTGCCACTCTTCCAGCGTCCCCTCTTCGAACAGTTTGACCTCGTGCCCCTGCTCGACAAGGATGGTTTCCGCTTCTTCCGCCACCAACAACGCATTACCGTATACCGTGCCGACGAAAATACCGACCTGAGCCATGCTTACAACTCCCTTAATGCTCTGAAAAAATTCTTAGCTAGCTTGACCGTAAGCCGCCGGAAACTCAACCCTGGCAAGCTCAGGGACAACCTCCAGCCAGCCAAACTGTGACATTACCCCCTGCCAGGTCTGGTCCCAGCGGGCGGAAATCTGCAGCGGCTGCCCGCTTACCGGGTGATTAAGCCGCAGATGGCTGGCATGCAGCATCAGGCGCGGCAGGAAAAATGCTGCGCCATACCGCGGTTCTGCCGCAGATCGCCATGCTTGCTGTCGCCGATGATCGGGTGGCGCAGGTGCGTCATATGGCGCCGCAGCTGATGTTTACGACCGGTCTCCGGCTGCAGCTCCATCAGCGTGTAGCGCGCGCTGTCATAGCGTCCGATCGCCACCGGCATTTCCACCTGCGCCAGTGGCCGATAGTGGGTCAGCGCCGGCTGCGACGCTTTATCCGCATCGGAAAAATTTATCGGCGATCTTGTCCCGCTCCTGCGTCAGCGGATAATCCAGCGTCGCCGCGTCGTTGACAAAACCGCGCACCACCGCATGGTAGGTTTTCTGCACCTGATGCTGTTCAAACTGCTGTGACAACAGATGGGCGACCTCGCTGGACAGCGCCATCAGCAGCACGCCGGACGTCGGCCGATCGAGCCGGTGAACGGTAAAGACGTGCTGGCCGATCTGATCGCGCACCGTCTGCATCACAAATACGCTCTCATGGCGGTCCAGCCAGCTGCGGTGCACCAGCCAGCCGGCGGGTTTATTCACCGCCACCAGGTGCTCGTCCTGATAAAGAATTTCCAGCATTACTGCGGCTCTTGGTTCAGTAGGTCGTCCAGGCGCTGCAGCACCACCAACAGCGGCAGACAGGCCGGCTCCTTGTCTTTCAGCGCCTCTTCAAAATAAGGCGTGATGGCAAAGCGCGTCGGCAGCGGCGCATTGGCGTCCAGCAGCGCGTACATGCGCGGCAGCATCACCCACTGCAGCCACTCCTCCGCCTGCATGCTGTCGATGCAAAACGGTTCGCTACTGTTAAACGCCTCAGGCGCCGGCGGCGTAGCCTGCCACAACGCCAGATCGCGCATGGATTGTTCGATAGCCTGCAAGTACAGGCGAACCTGGTTATGTATAGTCATCTGCATTTCCGATCGTTCAAAGCGATAAAACTCAGCGCGCGGGCTGAAAGGCGGCAGAGCATAGCATTTAACCGGTTATAGCCCAAATTCCATCGACGCGACAGATTTTGCGCTGGTGACGATGCGGCGTGCGCGGCACAATATCCATCAAGTAAACCAATAAACAAGATGATACACATGAGCGCAACTTCAGCTGTAAAGCAACACGCAACGCCCGGTAAAGCCATGCTGGCTTCGGTGACCGGCTACGCCATGGACGGTTTCGATCTGCTTATTCTGGGCTTTATGCTGCCGGTTATCGCCGCCGAGCTGCACCTCACCTCTGCCGAATCCGGCTCGCTGGTCACCTGGACGCTGGTCGGGGCGGTATTGGGCGGCGTGATTTTCGGCCACCTCAGCGACCGCTTCGGCCGTATCCGCATCCTTACCGTCACCATTTTGATGTTTTCACTGTTTACCGGCCTGTGCGCGCTGGCGGTCGGCTATTGGGATCTGCTGGCCTATCGCACGCTGGCGGGCGTCGGGCTGGGCGGTGAGTTCGGCATCGGCATGGCGCTGATCGCCGAAGCCTGGCCGGCGGAAAAACGCAACCGCGCCTCCGCCTATGTCGGCATGGGCTGGCAGCTTGGCGTGCTGGCCGCGGCCTTTCTGACGCCGCTGCTGCTGACGCACATCGGCTGGCGCGGCATGTTCCTGGTCGGTCTGGTGCCGGCGCTGGCCTCCTTCCTGATCCGCCGCACGCTGGGGGAGCCGGAAGCGTTCGTGCGACAAAAAAGCGCAGCGCCTGCGCTATCTTTCCGCCAGCGTCTGGGGCTGCTGTTTAAGGATCGCGCCACCGGGCGCGCCAGCGTAGGTATTTTTATTCTCTGCTCGGTGCAGAATTTCGGCTACTACGGCCTGATGATCTGGATGCCCACCTATCTGGCAAGCAACTTCGGTTTCTCCCTGACCAAGTCCGGCATCTGGACGGCGGTAACGGTGGTCGGCATGACCTTCGGCATCTGGCTGTTCGGCGTACTGGCCGACCGCTTTGCCCGCTGGAAAATATTCATTGCTTATCAGCTGGGCGCGGTGGTGATGGTGGTGTGTTACGCGCAACTCAGCGACCCGACCTGGATGCTGCTGGCCGGCGCGGTAATGGGGCTGTTCGTCAACGGCATGATTGGCGGCTACGGCGCGCTGATTTCAGACATCTACCCGACGCAGGCGCGGGCCACGGCGCAAAATATCCTGTTTAATCTGGGACGCGGCGTTGGCGGTCTGGGGCCGCTGGTGATTGGCGCGCTGGTGACGCAGGTCTCCTTCACCGCGGCCATCAGTCTGTTGGCCGCCATTTACCTGCTGGATATCTACGCCACGCTGTTCCTGCTGCCAAAGAAACAGGGCCAGGGGGATACGCTGGGGGCGATCGGCTAAACATTTAAGACGGGCAAAAAGTTGGGGGCACTGTATTAACAGTGCCCCCGGTTCGTTTTATAGCTTTCCCGCTACACGGAATGCTCCCTGCTCAATCCCTGAAAACTTTTCCTGCGGCCATCCTGACCCAACGTCCATGCCTATCCTTTAACTAGCATCATCCTGACGCGGTCCTCAGTCTCCCTGACCCACCGGCCATCCCGTACCGGCTCTCAATCTCCGTCCTGGAGGTGTCCCTGCTTTCTTTCCTGAAACATCCTGAGCATCGCCCTGACGCCATCCGCCGCCCTTCAGTGGGCGCTTCCGCTTCTTCATCCAGAAGTCTGCAACATCCCGCTGCTTCCGACTCCAGCCGCCTTCCATTCGGCAGGTATAAGATCGCTTAATTCCTTTCTCACCACAAGGGATTGTGAGACAAAAGTACAAAAAGGCGTTACACGTTAGCGTTTGCCGTTTCGTTAACCAACTGATACATCTGGTAATAAATCAATTTTTGCAGTTAGACGCCGATAAATTAAAAGCGATCTCGCACAAGCCTTGTGCGAGATCTCTCACAAACCTTTTGGCCGTTGGCTCAATTATCGGCCACCGGACGCAGCGCATCGAGGAAATTGCCCAGCGTCGCCGCCAGCAGCGTACGCCGGTCGCTGCCAAACTGCTCCAGCACCACATTACCGCTGATATTGCACAGCGACACCATCTCCATCTCCGATTCCGTGGTTGCCAGGAACAGCGTCGGCGACAGCTTCAGACGTTTTTGCGTCACCAGATGACCAATCAGATTCTCCTGCAGGCGAATAAAATCATCCTCGCTCCATACCTGCAGCAGGCTGAGCCGATGCTCACCGAACTGCGCGCCCATATCGCCGGCGTATTGCTGCGTATAAAAGGCGTGAATATCCGGCTGCAGCCGCAGCTCCAGCGCGGTTTCCACCTTTTCCAGCGTCGCCGCAGGCGTAAACGGCTGCGGCAACCACAGCACCTCTTCATCGCGATTTTCCACTACGCACGGTGAGGGTACGCCGTACAGTTCGCGGCTGGCCGGCGCATGGCCACGCTGCTGCTGCCAGAGCGCCACATAGCGCTGCGTAAATTCACGCAAAGCGTGGGTAACATCATGGTCCATATTTTCTCTCGCATACGGTAAACTGACGGCTATTGTACCCATAACCTTGCATACTTGCTTGCAGCGACGCGGCGTTAAGCGCGTTACCGCGGCTGCAACGCAATTTTCAGCACTAACCGGAGTAAGGTGACAGCAGATGTCCTCCTATCAAAATCATCAGGCATTATCAGGGCTGACGCTCGGTAAACCCACCGCTTACCACGACCAGTACGACGCGGCGCTGCTGCAGCCGGTGCCGCGCAGCATGAACCGCGAGCCGCTGGGGCTCTATCCTGACAGCCTGCCGTTTCACGGCGCGGATATCTGGACGCTGTACGAACTCTCCTGGCTCAACGCCAAAGGGCTGCCGCAGGTGGCGGTGGGCGAAATCAGCCTCGACGCCTTCAGCCTGAACCTGATCGAGTCCAAGAGCTTCAAGCTCTATCTCAACAGCTTTAACCAGACCCGCTTTGAGAACTGGGAAGCGGTGCGCTGCACGCTGCTGCGCGATCTGGCGGCCTGCGCGCAGGGCGAGGTGACGGTGAAACTGTTCCGTCTGGATGAAATTGAAGGACGCCCCATCGCGCAACTGCAGGGCGAAAACCTCGACCAGCAGGACATCAGCATCGATGACTATCAGTTCAACGCCGACTACCTGCAGGACGCGGCGGCAGGCAGCCCGGTGGTGGAGGAAACGCTGGTCAGCCATCTGCTGAAGTCCAACTGCCTGATCACCAACCAGCCCGACTGGGGTTCGGTACAGATCGCCTATCGCGGCGCGCAGATTAACCGCGAAGCGTTGCTGCGCTATTTAGTCTCTTTCCGCCATCATAATGAGTTCCATGAACAGTGCGTGGAGCGCATTTTCAACGACATCATGCGTTTTTGTCAGCCTGAGCGCCTCTCGGTCTATGCGCGCTATACCCGCCGCGGCGGCCTGGATATCAACCCATGGCGCAGCAATACCGATTTTGCGCCGACGCACGGCCGCCTGGCGCGCCAATAATGCGAAGCATTGCTCAACAACTGAGCTAATAGCAGGTTTGCATTGGTAAAAATCAGGGGACGGCGGTAAGGTTAAATCTCGGCGCCCGCGCGTATTACGGGGCCGCAGAGCAGACAGGCGTTATTCACCGCAGCGTGTGCAAGCGGGGTCGCCATACCGAGAGGCGGTCCTGCCGTATGGATTACTACCGCCCCGCCATGGGTGCAAAGGAGTTACCTTGATTACACATATCAGCCCGCTTGGCTCAATGGATTTGCTGTCGCAGCTGGAAGTCGACATGCTGAAGCGTACCGCCAGCAGCGACCTGTATCGTTTATTCCGTAACTGTTCGCTGGCGGTGCTGAACTCCGGCAGCCAGACCGACAACAGCAAGCAGCTGCTGTCGCGCTATGAAACGTTTGATATCAACGTACTGCGCCGTGAACGCGGCGTAAAACTCGAACTGGTCAACCCGCCGGAAGACGCCTTTGTCGACGGACGCATTATCCGCTCCCTGCAGGCCAACCTGTTCGCGGTGCTGCGCGATATTCTGTTCGTGCACGGGCAAATCGCCAGCGCCGGACGCTTCCAGCACCTGAATCTGGAAAACTCCGTCCATATCACCAACCTGGTGTTCTCGATTCTGCGCAATGCGCGCACGCTGCATCTGGACGAAGACCCCAATATGGTGGTGTGCTGGGGCGGCCACTCGATCAATCAGAACGAATACCTGTATGCGCGTAAAGTCGGCAGCGAGCTGGGCCTGCGCGAACTGAATATCTGCACCGGCTGCGGCCCGGGCGCCATGGAAGCGCCGATGAAGGGCGCGGCGGTCGGCCACGCCCAGCAGCGCTACCGCAACAGCCGCTTTATCGCATGACCGAACCGTCCATCATCGCCGCCGAGCCGCCGAACCCGCTGGTCAACGAACTGGTGATCATGCCGGATATCGAAAAGCGTCTGGAAGCCTTCGTGCGTATCGCGCACGGCATCATTATTTTCCCGGGCGGCGTCGGCACGGCGGAAGAGCTGCTGTACCTGCTGGGCATCCTGATGAACCCGGAAAACAGCGAGCAGGTGCTGCCGCTGATCCTCACCGGGCCGAAAGAGAGCGCCGACTACTTCCGGGTACTGGATGAGTTCATCATGAATACCCTCGGCGACGCGGCGCGCCGCCACTACACCATTATCATCGACGACCCGGCGGAAGTGGCGCGCCAGATGAAAAAGGCGATGCCGCTGGTGAAAGAAAACCGCCGCAATACCGGCGACGCCTACAGCTTTAACTGGTCGATGCGCATCGCCCCGGATCTGCAGCTGCCGTTTGAGCCGACCCATGAGAATATGGCCAACCTCAACCTGTCGCCGCAGCAGCCGCCGGAAGAACTGGCCGCCGCGCTGCGCCGCGCGTTTTCCGGCATCGTCGCCGGCAACGTGAAAGAGAACGGCATTCACGCCATTGAGCAGTTCGGCCCGTACAAGCTGCATGGCGATCCGCAAATGATGAAGCAGATGGATCAGCTGCTGCAGGGTTTTGTTGCCCAGCACCGCATGAAGCTGCCGGGCAGCGCCTATGTGCCCTGCTATGAAATCATTACCTGACCAACCGCAGGGCGGCGCCAGGCCGCCCTGCCTTTTTACGACCTAAATCACCATGGCCATACATTTACTGATCGTCGACGCCCTGAATCTGATTCGCCGCATTCACGCCGTGCAAGGCTCGCCGTGCGTTGACGCCTGCCGCCATGCGCTGGCGCAGCTGATTCAGCACAGCGCGCCGACCCACGCGGTGGCGGTCTTTGACGAAGACGACCGGGGCGACAGCTGGCGTCACCAACTGTTGCCGGACTACAAGGCCGGCCGTTCGCCCATGCCAGACAACCTGCAGCAGGAAATGCCGCAGCTGCGCGAGGCGTTTGCCGGCCTGGGGGTCGCCTGCTGGCACTCCCCCGGCAACGAAGCGGACGACCTGGCGGCGACGCTGGCCGCTAAGGTTTCCGGCGGCGGCCACCAGGTGACCATCGTCTCGACCGATAAAGGCTACTGCCAACTGCTGGCGCCGCAGGTGCAGATCCGCGACTATTTTCAAAAACGCTGGCTGGATCTGCCCTTCGTGCAGAAAGAGTTTGGCGTGGCGCCGCAACAGCTGACGGATTACTGGGGGCTGGCCGGCATCAGCAGCAGCAAGATCCCCGGCGTCGCCGGCATCGGGCCGAAAACCGCCGTGCAGCTGCTACAGCAGGCGACGGATCTGGATACGCTGTATCAGCAGTTGGCGGCAGTGCCGGAAAAGTGGCGCAATAAACTGGAGCAGCACCGTGAAATGGCCTACGTCAGCAAGCAGATCGCCACGCTGCGCACTGACCTGACGCTGGACGGCAACCTGCAACAGCTGCGGCTGCCGATAAACTAAGGGCGCTGCAAGCAGCGCCCTTATCGCATCAATCCCGCTCGTCGCGGCGGCCCGGCACCGCGGACCACATGCGGCGCACGTGCACCGTGATCTCCTCGCGATCGTGATACAGCTGTTTGGCATGCACATCTGCGCTAATGCCGGCCGCGCCCAACGCTTCCCGGATGCTCTGCAGATTCTGCGCGACCTCTTCGTAACGCTTCTTCATCGGCAGCTTCAGGTTGAAAATGGCCTCGCGGCACCAGCCTTTGACCAGCCACTGAATCATCAGGCTGGTGACCTTGGCCGGCTTCTCCACCATATCGCACACCAACCAGTAAATTTTGCTGCTGTTCGGCTCAAATTTAAAACCGTCGGCGCGATGGTGTGTCACCTGGCCGGTGTCCATCAGGCTCGGCGCCATCGGGCCGTTATCCACCGCATGCACCATCATGCTGCGCTTCACCAGTTGGTAGGTCCAGCCGCCGGGGCAGGCGCCCAGATCCACCGCATGCATGCCGCTGGCCAGGCGCTCATCCCACTCATCGGCGGGAATAAACACGTGGAACGCCTCTTCCAGCTTCAGGGTTGAGCGGCTTGGCGCATCGGCCGGGAACTTCAGCCGCGGAATGCCCATATAGAACGGCGAGTTATTGTTGCTGTAGGAGTAACCCACATAGCAGCAGCCCGGCGCGATAAAGAACACGTGCACCACCGGCCGTGACGGGTTTTCACGCGCCATCAGCACTTTCTGCTCGCGCATCGCGGCGCGCAGCGGCACCGTCAGCTTGCGGCAGAACTTCATCAGCTCTTTGCTTTCGTTGGTGTCCGCCACTTCGACCCGCAGCTCGCCGCCGCGATCGACGACGCCGATCAGCATGCCGACAATCGGCGACACGCGGTCTTCCGGCGGCAGATCGCGCAGCAGTTCACCGACGACAATCAGCTGGCGGGCAAAAATCAGTTCGCGGAAAGGAATTTCTTTCGCCAGCCGATCGGCATCGTCCGGCTGATAGCACTCAAACAGCACGTAGCCGCTGTTCTCTTTCACCCGGGCAAAGCCGAAAATCTCCAGCTGAGACGCTTTATCCGTAATTTCCGCCGCGCACTCTTTTTCAAACCCGGGGCGGCAGTACAATGCAACTTTATTCATGGCGCTCGGCCTTTTTCCTCAGACGCAAAGCGCCAATCAACATCAATGCCCAACCGATCAGGAAACACACGCCGCCGACCGGCGTGATATAGACCCAGACCTTCAGGTGCGACAGCGCCAGACAATACAGGCTGCCGCTAAACAACACGGTGCCGAGCGCCAGCAGCGCCCCGCTCCAGTAAAACCACAGGCTGACGCGGCGCTGCATCGCCACCGCCAACGCCAGCACCGCCAGGGTATGCACCCCCTGATAATCCAGCCCGGTGCGGATCCACGCCATTTCATTGGCGCCCAGCGTGCCGCTCAGCACGTGCGCGCCAAACGCCCCAAAGCAACAAATACAAAGCCGCTGATCGCGGCAAAAATCAGCATCGAACGACTGCTCATCGTTATTTACCTTTAGTCGGTAACCGGCCGCCTGAGGCCGCCGGTTTATTGTTCATAGCGGAAACGATATTTTTCCTGCTCGCTGGCAGCACGCGCCAGGATCCATTGGCGAAAGGCGGCTATTTTACCCAGTTCTGCCTGGCTGTCATGACATACCAGATAAAAAGCGTTTTTACTGACCAGAACATCATTAAACGGACATACCAGCCTGCCCGCTTCGATTTCCGTCTGCGCAATCACGTTGTTCACCAACGCAATGCCCTGCCCGTGCACCGCCGCCTGCACCACCATCGCGCTATGGCTGAAAATCGGCCCCTGCTGCACATTAATATGCTGCAGCCC
Organism: Serratia rubidaea; assembly: GCA_901472405.1. Classification (GTDB taxonomy): domain Bacteria; phylum Pseudomonadota; class Gammaproteobacteria; order Enterobacterales; family Enterobacteriaceae; genus Serratia_B; species Serratia_B rubidaea. The sequence goes on from LR590463.1 coordinate 3,866,187, forward strand.
CAGTTGCCGGGTATAGGCCAGCCAGTCGCGGCGTGAAGTATCATGCAGCAGCGTATGATTAGCCAGATCCTCCGGCGATTTTAACGCGCGCTCGCCGGTCAGCAGGCTGGGGGAACACACCGGCAGCAGATATTCGGCATACAGGCGCTCCGCGCGCAGCCCCGGCCAGTTGCCGCGGCCATAGAAAATGGCGACGTCAACGTCATCGGCCAGTTTATCCTCTTCCCGGTCAACGGCTTGTATACGAACATCAATCCCCGGATAAGCTGAGTTAAAGCCAGACAGACGCGGCACCAGCCACTGAATGGCAAAACTCGGCGGCAAACTGACCGTTAATGCGCCCTTGGCGCTGCGCGCCTGCAGCTTACGCGTCGCTTCATTGATCGAGGAGAATATCTCTTTGATATCCAGATAATAACTCTGCCCCTCTTCGGTCAGCAGCAGGGAACGGTTGCGCCGGCGAAACAGTTTAAGGCCGAGGAAATCCTCCAGAGACTTGATCTGGTGGCTCACCGCAGCCTGGGTGACGAAAAGCTCTTCGGCCGCTTTGGTGAAACTGAGATGGCGGGCTGCCGCATCAAACACCCGCAGTGCATTAAGGGGCGGTAAACGTTTAGACATTAATTAGCTACTTTTGTGTAACAAAATTACAACACAATCAACCCTAAAAGCAGGTTGCGTTGACAGACGCGCGTCAGCTCGCTTCCCACGCGCTTATTTCATTAGTTTTTTTTATCCGATGCATTATAAATTGTCCGTTGAGCAGACGCCAGCAAATACCTATAGTGGCGGCACTTCCCGGGCCGGAACGAAAAGGGATTGGGTGTCGAGGACGCCGATGAACTTTTGGCTTGTGGTTGTGATGTTGTGTTTGCAAATTGTCCGGCGATTCCGGACATGGTAGCTAAGCTACTGTTTTTTCACTTCCTGTACATTTACCCTGTCTGTCCATAGTGATTTATGCAGCACCGCAAACATTGCGGTGCTTTTTTTTGCCTGACGTTTACTGATCGGTTTCCGCCAGCTCTTTCACGTCGGCACGGTTAATCTGCTGCTCGACGCCGTTGGCATCTTTGTAGCTGATCATCCCGGTATCTTCATCAACCTGCGGCTTGCCGTCGGCGACAATGGTTCGCCCGTCGTTGGTGTGCATCACATAGTTACTGGAACAGGCAGCCAGCGTGAACGTCAACATCAGAGCAGAGATAACTGCGGCCGTCTTCTTCATCTTGGACTCCTTGTAGATAAAAATGCTGTAAAAGACCTTTAGATACCTAAAGGCAAGGTTGCGCACCCGTAGAAACAGCATAACAAACTCACACCGGAATGCCAGGCAAGCGCCGCAATGGACTTGTCAGTCGCGGCAAAATAGGACAGGATCGGCAGGTGTTCCGACCAATGATAATCCACTATGTCGTCGTTTAATCCCTCAGTTTTCCGCCGCCAGTTTCCCGCAGTGGCGCAGCCCGGCGTTTATCTGGACAGCGCCGCCACCGCGCTGAAGCCGCAGGCGGTGATTGCCGCCACCCAGCAGTTTTACAGCAGCGACGCAGCCACCGTGCACCGCAGCCAGCATAAGGCGGCTCAGGATCTCACCGCCCGCTTTGAACAGACGCGGCATCAGGCGGCAGCACTGATTAACGCCGCCGCCGAAGAGATTGTCTGGACGCGCGGCACCACCGAGGCAATTAATCTGGTGGCGCAAAGCTATGCGCGCCCGCGCCTGCAGCCCGGCGATGAGATCATCGTCAGCGAGGCGGAGCATCATGCCAACCTGATCCCCTGGCTGATGGTCGCGCAGCAGACCGGCGCCCGCGTGATAAAACTGCCGCTGGGGGCCGACCGGCTGCCCGACCTCACACAGCTGCCGGCGCTGCTGACAGCGCAAACCCGGCTGCTGGCGCTGGGCAGATGTCCAACGTTACCGGCGGCTGTCCGGAGCTGGCGCAGGCGATCGCACTGGCGCACGGCGTCGGCGCCAAAGTCATGATCGACGGCGCTCAGGGCATCGTGCACTGTCCGGCGGACGTGCGGCGGTTAAACATCGACTTTTACGCCTTTTCCGGCCATAAGCTGTACGGCCCGACCGGCATCGGCGTGCTGTACGGCAAAAGCGAACTGCTGGCGCAGATGGCGCCGTGGCAAGGCGGCGGAAAAATGCTGACCCAGGCCTCGTTCGACGGCTTTGTCGCGCAAAAACCGCCTTACTGCTTTGAGGCCGGCACGCCGAATATCGCCGGCGTACTGGGTCTGGGCGCGGCGCTGAGCTGGCTGGAGGAGCAGGATCTGCCGGCGGCGGAAGCCTACGCCCGTCAGTTAACCGACGACGCCGAGCATCGGCTGGCGCAACTGACGGGCTTTCGCAGTTTCCGCTGTTCCGGCTCCAGCCTGCTGGCGTTCGATATCGCCGGTATTCATCACAGCGATATCGTCCACGCTGCTGGCGGAACAAGGTATCGCGCTGCGCGCCGGGCAGCACTGCGCACAACCCCTGATGGCGGCGCTGGGCGTCAGCGGCACCCTGCGCGCATCGTTCGCCCCTTATAATACGCCGGAAGACGTCGACAGACTGGTCGACGCCATGGTGAATGCCGTCGACCTGCTGGCGGATTGAGATACAGCTATTTCGGAGACGCTATGCTTGCCCCCCATCCCTTCGGCCGCGACATTACCGCTGCGGCCCTGACAGAAAAATTCGGCGCGCTGAAACAGTGGGAAGACCGCTATCGCCAGCTGGTGATGCTGGCGAAACAGCTGCCTGCGCTGCCGGAAACGCTGCGCAGCACGGAGATAGAGCTAAGCGGCTGTGAAAACCGCGTCTGGTTAGGACATCAGTTGCTTGACGACCATCGCCTGCATTTTTTACGGCGACAGCGAAGGCCGCATTGTACGCGGCCTGCTGGCGGTGTTGTTAACCGCCGTGGAAGGACAAACTCCGCAGCAGCTGCTGGCCGCCGATCCCCTGGCGCTGTTCGACACCCTGGGGCTGCGCGCCCAGCTCAGCGCCACCCGCGCCAGCGGTCTGGAAGCGCTGGCCGCGGCGGTCAAAGACATTGCCGCGCGTTATGCCTGACGGGCGGCTTTCGCCATCATCTTTTTCAACGCATGGGAAACGGCGACAAAGCCAAAGGTCGCGGTGACCATGGTCGCCGCGCCGAAGCCGGCGCTGCAGTCCATCCGCTTCGGCCCTTCCGCGGTGCTGCGCGACGCGCACACCGAACCGTCCGGCTGCGGATACACCAACGCTTCGCTGGAAAAAGACGCAGTCGATGCCCAGTTTGCCCTTGCTGTTTTTCACCACGTTGAAATCGTGTTTGAGCCGCTCGCGCAGCTTGGCCGCCAGCGGATCCTGAATGGTCTTGGCCAGATCCGCTACCTCAATGCGCGTCGGATCAATTTGCCCGCCGGCGCCGCCGGTGGTCACGACCGGGATCTTGAAGCGGCGGCAGTAGGCCAGCAGCGCCGCCTTCGGCCGCACGCTGTCGATGGCGTCGATCACATAGCTAAAGTCGTTGTCCAGCAGCTCCGCCACGTTATCCGGCGTAATAAAATCGTCGATGCAGGTTACCCGGCACTCCGGGTTAATCGCCAGAATACGCTCGGCCATCACTTCCGTCTTCGACTGGCCCACGTGGCCGCGCAGCGCATGGATCTGGCGGTTGGTATTGGTGACGCAGACATCATCCATATCAATCAGGGTAATGGCGCCGATGCCGGTGCGCGCCAGCGCCTCCGCCGCCCATGAGCCCACGCCGCCAATGCCAATCACGCAGACGTGCGCCCGGGCGAACAGCGCCAACGCCTGCTGGCCGTACAAACGCGCCGTACCGCCAAAACGCTGCAGATAGGCTTCTGAATAGGGTGTGCTCATAACGCTGTAATTACCTTAATTATGCAAATGATAAGGGCCGGAAAATCCGGCCCTTGCGGGTTAGCGACGACGAACGTTAACCATTAACGCGTCGCCAGCAGGCCCCCGCTCTGATTGACCTTCGGCTGATAGGCGCTGAACAGCGGCGCGCCGCTGCCGCCCTTCAATACCCACACCCGGCCATAGTGGTTGTAAAAACCGGCCGCGTGGCCGGCGTCCGGCCCAATCCCCTGGTAGATATCAAAGTGCTGGCCTTTAATTGCGCCGCCGACGTCCAACGCCACCATCAGGCGCATCTCATATTTTCCCGTGAATTTACCCTTGTTGTCCAGCAGTGGTACTTCCGCCAGCAGCGTGGTGCCGGCAGGAATCAGCGAGCGGTCAGACGCCACCGACGCCTTGGCAATCAGCGGCACCGCGCTGGCGCCTTTCACCGGCGCAAAGGATTCCGGACGGAAGAAGACAAAGGACGGGTTCTGCTCCAGCAGTTCACGCACTTCCGCCTCGCTGTGGCTGTCCGCCCACTTGCGGATCGCCTGCATCGACATATCCGCCTTAGCCACCTCGCCCCGGTCGATCAGCACCCGGCCAATGCTGCGGTAAGCATGGCCGTTTTTGCGCCGTAGCCGAAGAACACCAACGGCTGACCGTTGCCGAAGTCGACATAGCCGCTGCCCTGCACTTCCATCATAAAGTTGTCCATCAGCGAGTTGCTGTAGGCGATGATGTAGCGGTCATCCAGCGCGCCGTTATAAATGCCTGCGCGGCTCGGCAGACGGCCGCGCTTCGGCGGCATGCGGTACAGCGGATAGCGGAACTCGCCCTGCGGGGTGGCGCGCGCCTGCACCACTGGCGTGTAGTAACCGGTAAACTGTACGTTACCGTAGTTGTCCGCCCCTTCCATCTGGTAGGCGCTGAGGCCAAACTGGCTAAGCTGGCGGGTATCGGCGCCGGAGGCCATCCAGCTCTTTACCGCCTGGTAGGTGTTGCTGTTACGGCTGAATAAAGAAGGAGACGCATATTGGATCTCCAGCAGCTGGTTGGCGTAATCATTGCCGTTCATCGGCACGCCGCGGGTGTTCGGCTGATTCACCAGCGCCAGCGGCTGCTCCAGCTGCCCGTCTTTATATTGCTGACCCCGGTCGGTCGGCTTTGACGAACAGCCCGCCAAGATTGCTATCACTAACCCGCCCAGCAGGTATTTACCCCAACGTCCTTTCATCGCGCGCTCTCTTAAAAAAAAACAGGTGTGACTTTCACCCAAGACATTTCGAGGTGCAGACGGCGGGCCGCCCCATCGCGCATCTGCAGCTTGAAAAATAAAGGGGATACCGGCGAAAGATAACAAACCACTTGGGAGAAAGGAATCGCTGCAATAAAAAATCCCTCGGCGCGCAGGGTGATGAAAAAGAAAGCAATGTGCGGACTAAATAAGCCAAAAAACGGCTTTAGGCCGATTATCTGCAAAAAGGGGTTGCAACATAACGCATGGAGAGTATAGTGCGCATCCATCGGACGCGGGGTGGAGCAGCCTGGTAGCTCGTCGGGCTCATAACCCGAAGGTCGTCGGTTCAAATCCGGCCCCCGCAACCAACCGATGCTGTACCAGCGGCATCTTATTATGGGTTGGGTTCGAGAAAGATGCGTTAAACGGACGCGGGGTGGAGCAGCCTGGTAGCTCGTCGGGCTCATAACCCGAAGGTCGTCGGTTCAAATCCGGCCCCCGCAACCAAACGACAGACAACGCACAAGCATCAAGACGGACGCGGGGTGGAGCAGCCTGGTAGCTCGTCGGGCTCATAACCCGAAGGTCGTCGGTTCGAATCCGGCCCCCGCAACCAAAATCAATTGATGACAATCGGCACCCTCAGGGGTGTTTTTTTGTATCTGAAATCCGCAAAACGCCAAAATCATCACGCCGGGCCGCAGCCCAGCGCCCTGCTTTCCCGTTAGCGTCTCGCCCCCGCCGTTGGCGAAATAAGCCTTGATGCCTGCCAGTATGGATTCCGCAATCTGCTGCTGAAAACGGCTGGTACGCAGCTTACGCTCTTCTTCCACGTTGCTGATAAATGCCGTCTCCACCAAAATGGAAGGAATGTCCGGCGCCTTCAGCACCGCAAAGCCGGCCTGATCGACACGGTTCTTATGCAGCCGGTTGATGCCGCCCATCCGATTCAGCACTTCCTTGCCAAACTTCAGACTGTCATTGATGGTCGCCGTCTGCACCAGATCGAACATGGTGTGGTCCAGGTAGCGGTCGCCGCTTTTACTGACGCCGCCAATCTGATCTGATTCGTTCTGCGTCTGCGCCAGATAGCGCGCCGCGGCGCTGGTCGCCCCTTTGGTCGACAGCGCAAACACCGACGAGCCGCGCGCCGCGCGGTTGGTAAAGGCATCGGCGTGGATGGAGACAAACAGATCGGCGCGCTGCTTGCGCGCTTTCGCCACCCGCACCTTCAGCGGAATGAAGACGTCTTCGTTGCGCGTCATAAAGACTTTCATATTCGGTTCGCGCTTGATCATCGTTCTCAGGCGGCGGGCAATCTGCAGCACGATATCTTTCTCGCGCGTTTTGTACTTGCCGATCGCGCCGGATCCTCACCGCCATGCCCCGGGTCGAGCATAATGACGATCGGCCGGTCAGCCCGCCTTGCCGGTTTGCGGCGCTTGCGCCGGCGCCGGCAGCGTCCGTTCCAGATCGCCCTTGTTGTAATCTTCCAGCAATGCCAACAGCGGATCATATTCATCATCCCCCGGCGCCGGCTTGCTGGGATACATATCCAGCACCAGACGGTTGCGGTATTCCGCAACCGCGCCAGGGGTGAACATGTGCGGGCTGACGCTTTGCTTCAGCTCCAGCACCAGACGTACGGTGTCTTTATCAAACTGGCGACGCGCGCCTGCTTCAGGTTGGGGTCGCTGTTTTGCACTTGAGAGGCAATGCCTTTTCAGCACGCTGTTTCAGCTGTACGCCTTCAATATCCACCACAATCCGGTCGGGATTGGTCAGCGCAAACTGTTTGTACTTTAGCGCCACGTTGGACTCGAGCGTCACGCGCGTATAGGTAGATGAAGGCCAGACGCGCACCGCAATGACATGCGATGACGCGGCAAAACCGACACGGCTCACGCTCAGCAACCAGGTTGCGGTAACCCCCTGCAACAGACGACGGCGACCCAGATTGTGATTATCGTTTGACATGCGGCTCCAACCAATAGCAGTAGACTAAAAAAACAGCAAAATAGAGACAATGGCGAAAACTTTAACGAATCCATTCGGCGCTGTCATCAGAAAATCTTTTTATGGGTTTTCAATTTATTAACGATTTAACAGTGTTAGCGGGGAAAACAACGCAAATTCCCCCTTGCTATCGGCGGCAGAAAAGAATAAAAATACAAAAATACCGTATAAGTATTCACATGAGGTTTGCCGTGAAGGAACGTAGTACAGAGCTGGTTCAAGGATTCCGTCACTCAGTTCCCTATATCAACGCCCACCGCGGCAAGACATTCGTCGTGATGCTCGGTGGCGAGGCGATTGAGCATGAAAACTTTACTAATATCGTCAACGATATCGGGTTGCTGCACAGCCTGGGCATTCGCCTGGTGGTGGTCTACGGCGCGCGTCCGCAGATTGACGCCAATCTGGCGCTGCATCATCTCGAGCCGACTTATCACAAGCATACCCGCGTGACCGATGCGCCGACGCTGGAGCTGGTCAAACAGGCGGCCGGCCTGTTGCAGCTGGATATCACCGCCGGCTGTCTATGAGCCTGAACAATACGCCGCTGCAGGGCGCGCATATCAATGTGGTCAGCGGGCAACTTTATTATCGCCCAGCACTGGGCATTGCATGACGGCGTGGACTACCACCACAGCGGACGTAATCCGCCGTATTGATGAAGAGGCCATTCACCGCCAGCTGGACAGCGGCGCCATCGTGCTGATCGGCCCGGTGGCGGTCTCCGTCACCGGTGAAAGTTTCAACCTGACCTCTGAAGAGGTGGCGACCCAGCTGGCCAGCAAGCTGAAAGCGGAAAAGATGATCGGCTTTTTGTTCTTCGCAAGGGGTGACCGATGCCGAGGGCGAAATCATCTCCGAGCTGTTCCCCAACGATGCGCAGAAACGCCTTGATGCGCTGGAGGAGAACGGCGACTACCACTCCGGCACCGTTCGTTTCCTGCGCGGCGCGGTCAAAGCCTGCCGCAGCGGCGTGCGGCGCTGCCACCTGATCAGCTATCAGGAAAGACGGCGCGCTGGTGCAGGAACTGTTCTCCCGCGACGGTATCGGTACGCAGATCGTGATGGAAAGCGCCGAGCAGGTGCGGCGGGCGACCATCAATGATATCGGCGGCATTCTCGAGCTGATTCGCCCGCTGGAACAGCAGGGTATTCTGGTGCGCCGCTCACGCGAGCAGTTGGAGATGGAAATCGACAAGTTCACCATTATTGAGCGCGATAACCTGACCATCGCCTGTGCGGCCCTCTACCCCTTCCCGGAAGAGAAGATTGGCGAGATTGGCCTGCGTGGCGGTGCATCCGGATTACCGCAGCTCATCGCGCGGCGAAATGCTGCTGCAGCGGGTGGAAAGCCAGGCGCGGCAGATGGGGCTGCAAAAACTGTTCGTGCTCACCACCCGCAGCATTCACTGGTTCCAGGAGCGCGGCTTCACGCCGGCGGAGGTGGACGTGCTGCCGATGCAGAAACAGGCGCTGTACAACTATCAGCGCCGCTCAAAAATCCTGCTGGCCGACCTGTAAACCGTTAAGGGGCGCGGTTAGCGCCCCTGTTCATCGCTCGCCAGCAGCCAGCGTTCGGCCAGCCCGCTGCGGCGCTGCGTCGGCGTACGTACGGCGCTCATCAAAACCTTATCGGCAGCGTACAGCGACAGCCGCTGACGCGCGCGGGTAATGGCGGTATACACCAGTTCCCGCGTCAGCACCGGCAGATAATGGTTGGGCAGCACCAGCACCGTATGGTCAAACTCCGATCCCTGTGATTTATGCACCGTCATCGCATAGGCGGTTTCATGCGCCGGTAAGCGGCTTGGCTGCACCGATTTGATGCTGCCGTCCGGCAGTTGAAAGTGAACGCGCAATTCCCCTGCCGCATCCGGCAAGGCAATACCGATATCGCCGTTAAACAACCCCAGCGCGCTGTCGTTGCGGCCCGATCATCACCGGTCGCCCCCGATACCAACGCCCCGCGGCACCGGACGCACGCCGGATCAATCCTGCGCGCTGCAGGCCGGTTTCAATGCGTTCATTCAGCCCGCTGACGCCGAACGGGCCTTCCCGCAGGGCGCACAGCACCTGAAAACGCCCGAACGCATCCAGCACCTGCTGCGCATCAACGCCGGCGGCCACCTGCGTCAGGTAGTCGCGGTAGCCCGCCACGCAGGCATCCAGCAGCGCCTGATAGTCCACCGTCTCCGCCAGCGGATAGCCGGCCACATCGTCAAAACGCCCGTCCAACGCCACGCGCGCGCCCCGGACATCGCCGGCGTTAACCGCGAACGCCAGCTGTCCAATGCCCGAGTTGGCGTCAAAACGGTAGCTTTTACGCAGCAGGCACAGGCTGTCGCGCACCGCCGCAGCCGCCTGCGCCGGCTGCCCCTGCAGCACGCAGCCGGTCAGCTGGCTGAGCTGCGCCGCACGCGCCTCGCTGTAGCCCTGCTCGGCAAAGCGGCAAATATCCCCAGCACCGCGCCCGCCTCCACCGAGGCCAGCTGATCGCGGTCGCCAAGGAAAATCACTCTGGCATGTGCGGGCAAGGCGGCGATCAGCCGCGCCATCATCGGTAAATCCACCATCGACGCCTCATCCACCACCAGCACGTCCAGATGCAGCGGATTACCGCGATGGTAACGCATGCGCTGGCTGTTCGGCTGCGCGCCCAACAGGCGGTGCAGCGTGGCGGCTTCGGAAGGAAACAGGCTCAGCTGCTGCGGCGTCAGCCCCAGCCGGCGGCTGGCGCTGCCGAGCGATTCGGTCAGGCGCGCCGCCGCTTTCCCGGTCGGCGCGGCGAGCTGAATGCGCAGCCGTTCACCATCGGCCAGCTGCACCAGCGCCGCCAGCAGTTTCGCCACCGTGGTGGTTTTGCCGGTGCCCGGCCCGCCGGAAATCACCGCAATGCGCCGCGTAGCGGCAACGGCGGCGGCGATTTTCTGCCAGTCCGGCGTCGCTTCCGCCTCGCCAAACAGGCGATCCAGGATCGGCCGTAAACGCTGTGGGTCGATAGGCTGCGGCGTATCCTCACTGCCGATAAAGTCCGCCACCTCGCCTTCGCTTTGCCACATGCGCTGCAGGTAGAGACGCTGCTGCTGCAGCACCAGCGGCGTCGGCAAGCTGCCGTCGCTGACCGCCAATGACGACAGCAGCAGGGCTCGCCACGCCTCAACGTCCGGCTGACCGGCGGCCCGCCAGACCGCCTGCGCCAGCTCAGGCTGGCGGGCGCCGAATAATGTCTCCGGCAGCAGTTGCTCCAACTGCAGACAGACGTGGCCGGCACCGGCTTCCGCGCTGAGGCAGGCCGCCGCCAGCAACATATCCGGCCGTTCCGGCCCGGCGACCACCTGGGCGAACTGCACGTCCAACGGACGCAGCACGCCAAGCGCGACCGCCTGTTGTAGTAGCTGCATCATGCTTCAGAGTCTCCCGGGTTGTCGTCGCCGCTGAACAGCCGATCCATGCCCTCAACCAGTTCGGCGGCGGGCCGGCAGGCAAAGATGCCGTTGCCGGGATGCTGACCGTCGACGCCGCGCAAAAACAGATAAATCACGCCGCCAAAATGACGCTGATAGTCATAGTCCGCCAGACGGTGACGCAGATAGCGATGCAGCGCCAGGGTATACAGCTGATACTGCAGGTCATAACGGTGTTCCGCCATCGCCTGCGCCATCGCCGGCTGCGTATAGGCGCTGCTGTCGTCCCCCAGCCAGTTGGACTTATAGTCGAGCAGGTAATATTTCCCCTGCCAGCAGAAAATCAGGTCGATAAAGCCTTTCAGCATCCCCTGCACCCGTTGAAAATCCAGCGCCGGACAGCGAGCCGACAGCGGATCGTAGCGCTTCACCAACGCATCCAACTGCGTGGCCTGCAGCAGTTGGCCGATCGGCAGATAAAACTGCAGTTCCGCCTGTTTCGCCTGCGGCATCAGCTGCGCCAGCGTAACGCCGCTGTCATTCAGCACGGTGTGCAGCAGCGTCTCCATCCACGTCTGCAGCACCGGCTGCCAATATGCGTCATAGCCGTTCAGCTGCAGCTGTTCCGCCAACCAGACGGGGTCCAACGGCTGGGTAAAATCCAGCGTCTCAAACAGGCTGTGCAGGAAGGTGCCCGGCGCCGCGCCGCGCGGAAAGGTATGCGGAGTCAGTGATGGCTCACTTTCAACCGCCTGCTCGCCCGCGACGTCGACGTCCAGCCGCGGCAGCAAATCCTGCATCAGCCCGGCGCCGTGTTGCTGCAGGCCGGTATAGCTGGTTACCCGCCAGAAATCCTGCATCTGCCGGTTGACCTGTCTGGCCGCCAGCTGCTCCGCCCTCACGCTTTGCGGCTGCCAGGGCTGCTCATCAAGCGTCTCAAGCAGCGAGAGCGCAATGCTTTCATCGGCCAGTTGCTGCAGACAGCTCTGCAAACAGGCAGCGTCCCCCGCCTGACCGCCCTGCACCAGATATCCCAGCGCACTACGATGTAAATCGGTCTCTCCCTGCTTTTTACGCGTGCCCTGAATAAGCGGCGCAATGCCGATGCTGCAGTGGTACACCGAACGCGTCAGCGCGACGTACAGCAGGCGCAAATCCTCCGCCAGCCGCTCTTCCTCCGCCCAGGCGATGCTCTCTTCATCGGCATTCAGATCCAGCAGGGCCTTGAAGCTGTGACGATCGTGATACAGCACCTGCTGCTGCTGGCGATAGTTGCCGACAAACGGCAGCCAGACCAGCGGATACTCCAGCCCTTTCGACTTGTGAATCGTCATCACCTGCACCAGGTGACGATCGCTTTCCAGACGCAGCTGCTGGTTGTCCGACTGGCTGTTCGGCTGGGCGATCTGCTGCGCCAGCCAGCGCACCAGCGCATGCTCGCTGTCGAGCTGCGCCGACGCCTCCTGCAGCAGTTCCCCCAGATGCATCACATCGGTCAGCCGACGCTCACCACCGGGGCTGGCCAGCAGGTTTTCCGCCAGGTGCCGCTGCGTCATCACCTCGCGCAGCATCGGCAGCACGCCGCGCCGCAGCCACAGCGTGCGGTATTGGTCGAACTCATCAACCAGCGCGTCCCACGCCCGCTCGTTATGGTTCAGGGCGTCCAGCGTCGGCGCATCCAGCCCCAGCAGGCCGGTCGCCATCGCGCTGCGCAACGTGCGCTCCTGCTCCGGCGCCAGCACCGCCTGCAGCAGCCACAGCAGATCCTTGGCCTCCGGCGTATCGAACACGCTGTCGCGGTTTGACAGGTAGACCGAAGGGATCGCCAGCAGGCTGAGCGCATCGCGTACCAGCGCCGCCTCCGCCCGGCTGCGCACCAGAATGGTGATATCCGACGCCTGCACCGGCCGCCGCCTGTCGCCATCCGCCAGCCAGGCCTCCCCACGCTGCCCGGCGTTCAGCCAGTCGCGGATTTGCGTCGCGCACAGCCGCGCCATCTGCTGTTGGTAGTCACTTACTCCCACGCCGTCGCCCGGCTGCAGCCAGAAGTGCATGGCGGCCTGGGGCCGGTTATGCAGTTCAAACGCCAGCTGATGGTTTTTATCCGCCGCCGCCACCTCAATAAACGGGATCTCGCCGAACAGGAACGGTTTTTCCAGCCGCGAGAACAGCCGGTTGACGCTGCCGACCATCGTCGGCGAAGAGCGCCAGTTGGTCTCCAGCGTATAGTGTGCGCTTACCTCAGAACGTGCACGCATATAGGTGAAAATGTCCGCGCCGCGGAACGCATAAATCGCCTGTTTGGGATCGCCAATCAGCAGCAGTCCGCACTCCGCCTGACCGACATATAACTTATGGAAAATACGGTACTGCTGCGGGTCGGTATCCTGAAACTCATCGATCATCGCCACCGGATAACGCTGACGTATCGCCTGCGCCAGCCGATCGCCGCCGGCGCTCTGCAGCGCGCCGTCCAGCCGGCTCAACAGATCGTCAAACCCCAGCTCGGCGCGCTGGCGCTTTTCCTGCTGAATCGAGGTGCGGATCTCGCTCAGCGCGCGCGCCATCACCAGGTCGCGCAGCGTCAGCGGTTCGGCAAACAGGCCGTCGACGGCGTCAAACAGGGCGTGACGCGGTGCCTCGCCCTTCTTGGTTTTCTCCAGCAGCGTCGACTGGCGGAACTTTTCCAGCTCTTTCGGCAGCTGATAATCCAGCGTCTCCTGCCCGGCCCACTCGCCGACCTTCTGTAGCCAGTTGGGCAAATGTCTGCTGCTGTAACTGCGCTTATCGACGCCGGAGCTGCTGATAAGATCGTGCAGATCGGCCGCCGCCGCGACCCATTGCGCCTTGATGGCGTCAATGCGCGCCACAATCTTCTGGTGGCGCATCAGCAGCGTTTCATCCTGCTGCGGCGGCTGACGCAGCGTCGGCGCCTCGCCGTGCAGATAGGCGGACAGATCGCTCAGCAAAGCTTCCGGCCCGCTCCACTCCTGGCTGACCGCGCGCGCAACGTCCAGCGGCAGCGGATAGCAATGGCGACGCCAAAAGTCGGCGCAGGCCTGCCGGCGCAGCGGCAGCTCGTCCTGCACCAGCGTTTGTTCAAACAAAATGCCGGACTCAAAGGCGTTCTGGGTCAGCATGCGCTGACAAAAACCGTGGATGGTATAGATCGCCGCCTCATCCATTTGCCGCTCGGCGGCCAGCAGCTGCGCCGCCGCGTCCGACAGATCGTCAATCTCCGCCATCAGCGCGGCAAACAGCGGGTTGTCGCAGTGCTCCCGCCCGCGAATGCAGGCGATGCGCAACCCGTGAATATTGCTGCGGATACGGCCGCGCAGCTCTTCGGTGGCGGCCTCGGTAAAGGTCACCACCAAAATTTCCTCTACCGTCAGCGGGCGCGAAAACGCCGCCTGCTTACCCAACCCCAACAGCAGGCGCAAATACAGCGCGCCAATGGTGAAGGTCTTACCGGTCCCCGCCGAGGCTTCAATCAGCCGTTCGCCGTAAAGCGGCAGCGTTAACGGATCGAGCGTTTGCGGAGTCAGAGTCGTCATGGTTTAACCACCTGACGCGGCATGGTCTGTTGCAGCGCGGACGCGTTCGGATAAGCGGTCCAGCCCTGCGGCGCCGCATAATCGGCTTTGCCCTGGCTGCTGCCGCTGACCTGAGACAGCACCGCCAGCCCCTGAGGCTGCATCACCGCCTGATGGAAGAAGTCCGCCAGCTTGGCCGGCGTCAGTTGCTCTATCTGTGCGATCAGCTTCTGACGCGTGTCAAAGGCAAAATTACCGCGCTCGAAGTCATTGCTAAAGCGCCCTGCCTCCTCGCTCAGCGTTTGCGGCCGCTGTTTCAGTTCATTAATCAGCGCCTGCTGATACTGGGCGAAGTCCGCAGCGCTCATCGCGTGCAGCCGTTTTTCTGCCCTCGGATAGAAGTCCTGATAGCGCTGATAGAGGTAGTCCGGCTGTTTGCTGTTGCTCTGCAGCAGGAAACCGACGCCCCACTGCCGCCCGACCGACATCGGGAAGGCGAACACCGCATACCCCAGCTGTTCCTGGGTGCGCAGCTGGCTATAGAACCAGGGCTGAATGATCTGTCCCAGCAGTGAGCTGTGCGCCATGCCGCTGATTTCATCATATCCGGTTGGGATATAGACCGCCGCCAGCGCCGAGTCGGTGCTGCTGCCGGCGCGCTGCAGATTTGCCAGCTGTTTTTTATCAACGCGGACATTTTCCCCGTGCCACCATGTCACGCCGCGGCAGGCGAGGCTCTGCTTCAGCGCGGACGCCAGCTGGTCAACCTGAGGCTTGCTCATATTGCCCACCACCAGCATTTCCGGCGTGGCGTTTTTCAGCAGGCCGTCGCGGTAGGCGAGCACGTCTTTCAGCGTCAGGTTTTTCAGCACTTCACGCCGTTCACTGCGTTCCGAATAGGGCACGCGCGACACCATCTGAATCGGCTGGATCGCCAGTTCGAAGGCTTTGCCTTTTTCAGCAGCATCCAGCTGCTGCAGATACCAGGACTTGGCCTGATCCAGCTGCGCCTGGGTCGGCGTAAAGCCGGCGTAGCCTTCAATCAGCGACGTCAGCAGCTGCGGCAGGCGCTGGGTAAAGCCGTTGGCGTTAAACTGCAGGCCGTTGCTCGGCGAGGTGCTGAAACTCAGGCCCCCGACCGAAGCCTGATAGCTCAGCTGATCCAGCGCGATACCGGCCAGGTAATCCGTCAGCGAGAACAACACCTGATTGCGCGCCGAATTCATGGTTTCAGCGTTGCGGAAGGCGACGGTTACGTCGGCCTTCGGCTCATCAGCAAAATAGCGGCTCGGCATATACAGCACGCGCAGCCCCGGCTGGTTCACCACCACTTCCGGCTGGGTAAAACGGTGCGACGGCGCGGTGAGGGTAAAGTCATCCGGGATATACGGGTTCAGCGCCGGCAGCGACAGCGAAATCCCCTGTCCCAGGCGCTGCCACTGTTCAAAACGCTGCGGGGTGATTTTATTCACCTGATACGGCGCATCGACAAAGTACGCCGTTTTGTTATGCGGCTCGTTCGGGCTGATAAACCACACGCGGGCGTTTTGCGGCGTCATTTCATCCAGACGCCGTTTAATGGCGTCAGGGTCGTAACGGTCCGCCAGATAAGGCGCATCCAGCGTATGCTCGACCGGCACGCGCAGCATGGTATCCACCAGCCACTCGATATAGTCCATATCGCGGGTAATCGACGGGTAGCGGAAATCCAGATTTAACACGTGCGCAATTTCATCAAAGTAGCTTTTTTTGACGCCCTGCTGACGCAGCATGTTCAGGTAGTTAAAGATCGCGGCCACCACCTGGTCACGCTGCGCCAGGCCTTTATCCGTCAGCGACACGCTGATGACAAACACCCCGCCGTTGCGATCCACCATCGGATCGGCGCCCGCGTTGATGGCATCGGCCAGTCCCTGCTGCTGCAGCCAGTCAGACAGCGTATTTTTGCTGCGGTTGCCGATCAGGTAGCTGATATAGGTATCGGTCTTGCTGCGGAAAGCCGCGCTGTTGTTATCGATACGGAACTCGACCTTCAGCTGCTTGCGCGGCTGCGCCGGCACGTAATTGATGATGATGCCCTGCTGCGCTTTGGTCACCGCCGGTACGGTAATCGGCGCAACGTCGGCCTGATGATTCGGCACCCGGCCGAAGGTCTTCGCCGCCAGCGCCGCCAGCTGCGGCAGCGGTTGGTTGCTGTAGAGCACCCCGACCATCAGATTGGCGGAGTAATAGCGTTGATAGAAACTCGTCAGCGCCTCATGCAGCTTGCTGCCGGGTTTATCCTTCAGCGTATCGAGGTTGCCGCCGGAAAAGCGCGCGCTCGGATGCGCCGGGTTCAGCGTTTCCGCCCCGACCTGCGCCATACGCATGCCGTCGCGCGAACGCGCCATGGTCAGCTCGGCATTCACCGCGTTGCGCTCTTTATCCGCATTGCCGGGGTCCAGCAGCGGCTCGGCTATCGCATCGGCCATGCGGTCCACCGCCGGCTCCAGCGCATCGTTTTCCACCTCCAGATAGTAGGCGGTGCGGTACGACGCGGTGCTGGCGTTGTGGCTGCCGCCGTGTTTTTTGAGGTATTCGGACAGGTTTTCCGGATCCGGATAGCGTTTGGAGCCCATCAGCACCATATGTTCCAGATAGTGCGCCAACCCCAGCTGGCTGTCAGGATCTTCCAGAGAACCGACCGGCAGGGCCAGCGCGGCCAGCGACTTGGGCGCCTGCTCATCAGAGACCAGCAGCACCGTCATGCCGTTCGTCAGCTTGATGGCCTGGTAATGGCGCGGATCGTGCTCGCTTTTATGGATTTTCTCCGCCAGCGGCTGCCATCCCTGCCCGGCCCAGCCTGACGGCGCCCAGAATACTACCAACAACATTACCCCGCAAAGGCGGGCCCAACGTCTGCGCATATCCAAATTAAACCCCTATTTCCGCCCCGCTGCGTCCGTTCCAGGACGCCGGCAAGGCCGATCAAAAAACAACAAAAATGTCATACCGGGCAGGTCGACGCGTCACAATACGCCGTAGCGACAGCTCCCCGGTAAGTACTTACTGTCACGCTAAAACCCGCTATTCACCTACGGCGAGACCTAGTTTTACCACCTCCCGCCACGGCGCACCACCCGGGCCCATTATCCCAGATTGTGTCTGGCGACCGGCAGCAGGTAACGTTCTGTTTCCGCTAAAATTTGCGCCAGGGCCTCATTATCCAGCTGGCGCAGCACCCGCTGAACATAAGGATCCTCCCCTTCGCCGGGAATGCGCTGGTCGCCCTGCCAGGCCTGCAGCAGTTTAGCGCGCGCTTTGGCCTGCGCCTCTTCGCTCCAGTCAATTGCCTGATTTTCCGTCTGATAGCACTGGCTTAACCAGGCCCAGCCGCTCTTATTGAGCAGCATCAGCGGCTGGCACAGACCGCGCTGATAGCCGGCCACCAGCTCCGCCAGCTGCGCCTGCGCCGCGTCCGCCGGCAGGGCGGCAAAGCGCCAGACCGAATTCTTGCGCCCCAACATGCGGCTTTCACCCTGGCCGCCCGCGCTGCAATACAGCAGATGCTCCAGCCACAGCAGAATGCCGTCCACCGCCGACAGGGCAGCCGGCCGCCAGCGCAGCAGGCCATCCTCCTGCACCTGATGCAGCCAACCGCCGATATGCACGCCCGCCACGCTGATATCCAGTTCCAGGCTGCCGCTCTCCCGACGCTCCTCACGCACCTGCGCCGCCAGCTCCTCCATCTCTTCCTGCTGCTTCTGCCAGTAAATCTCGCCGAAGGCGCCGTAGGGCAAGCCGCCAGAGGCCCTGATGCGCTGATACAGCTTCGCCGCATCGTCGCCGTCAATCAGCGCATTCAGCAGCTGATTGTTGTACTGATAGCGGCTGAGGTTATCCAGCGTAAACGGCTCTTCATCCGGCAGCTCGGTCTCTTCCAGCACAAAGCTCACGCCCAGGCGCTGCTGGAAGAATGCGCGGATTGGGTGACGGTAGAAGCGCAGCAGCTCATCCAGCGCGATCTCAACGCGGTGTTCGGCCGGCAGCGGCTGATTAAACTCAGGGTGCGCCTGGCCGCGCCCGTCGGCGGCCGGCAGCCATTCGGCGGCGTAGCTTTGCGCCTCGCTGTCCGGTATGAAATTTTCCGCCGCGAACGGCATCCGGGCATGCCAGCGAAGTAAATGTTCGCTAACCCGACGCGCGCTGGCGTCCACATCCAGCGCTTCGTCCCCCGGCAGACAGTAGCTCTGCTGCAGATACTCCAGCAACTCCGTCACCAGCACCGACGGGTAACGTTCGCTGTTGTCCTGAATCGAACGGCCGATAAAGCTGATATACAGCTTTTCCTGCGCGGATAAAATGGCTTCCAGGAACAGATAGCGGTCGTCGTCGCGGCGGCTGCGATCGCCGCGTTTTACCTGCTGCGCCATCAGGTCAAACCCCAGCGGCGGCAGCGTACGCGGATAAACGCCGTCGTTCATGCCGAGCAGGCACACCACTTTGAACGGGATAGAGCGCATCGGCATCAGCGTGCAGAAGTTGATCTGCCCGGCCAGAAAGCGCTGGCTGATCCGCTCCTGATCAAGACGCGCCGCCAGCTCGTCACGCAGCAGGCTCAGCGGCACCGCGTCGGGATAGCGGGCATTGGTGCCGTGTTCCAACACCTGGTGCCACTGCTTTTCTATCAGCGCCAGCGCGGCTTCCGTGTCGCCATCGGCGGCAAAAAAGCTCTCCAGCAGTTGGCGGCACAGCGGCGCCCATTCCGCCAGGGTGCGCGTTTCACTGAGGCGCTGACGCCACTGGGCAAGCTGCGTCAGCAGTTCCGCCAACTGGCCGGCCAGCTCCGCCGCCAGTCCGCTGGACTCGTCGTACGGCAGCACCCCCTGCCAGTCGCCGACGTTGCTGTCCATGGCATAGCCCAGCAGCATGCGGGTGATGCCAAAACGCCAGGTGTGCTGGCCGGTGGCCGGCAACGCCAGCTCGCGCACGTTATCGTCATCCAGCCCCCAGCGCACGCCGGACTCCGCCACCCAGTGGCGCAGCAGGCGCAGCCCCTCCTCCTGAATAGCGAAGCGCGCGGCCAGCGCCGGCACCTCCAATAGCAGCAGCACCTGTTCAGAGGTAAAGCGGCTCTGCGGTAAATCAAGCAGAGAGATAAAGGCCTGCAGCGCAGGATGCGCCTGACGCGCCTTGCGGTCGGAAATGGCGAACGGCAGGTAGCGATCGGCCGGCGCATTGCCGAACACCGCCTGAATATACGGCGTATAGCTGTCGATATCGGCGACCATCACGATAATATCGCGCGCACTCAGCTGCGGATCGTCCGCTAGCATCGCCAGCAGCTGATCGTGCAGCACCTCAACCTCGCGCTGCGGGCTGTGGCAGGCGTGCAGGCTCAGCGAGCGGTCGTCGGGGTCAAGCGGGCGTTTGGCGTCGCTGCGTTCAAAGGTGTCCGGCGTGGTGCCGATCACCGCGCAATCCTCCAGTTCCAGCATATCGCGCTGTATGCCGTGCAGCAGATTGTCTGCCGGCACATCGACAAAGGCGTCGACCTCCTGCAGGCTTTCCATCTGCGCCAGCAGATACAGGTGATCGCGCCCCAGCTTGCCCCATGACGCCAGCAGCGGGTTGCTCAGCTGCTGCTCCCCCTCGGCATCAAACAGCTGCGCCGCCTGCGCGGGATCGCGGAATAGTCCCTGCTCCTGCGCCTGATGGTGGCGACGCCGCTTGCGGCTTTGCAAGCGCGCCAGAAACGCGTAGTCCTGAATATCGCCCCAGTAGTAGCGGCACGGGTTGGTGAACATCAGGTGAATATCAATATGTCTGCCCAGCGCCTGCAACGCCTCCAGATAGACCGGCGGCAGCGCTGAAATACCGCAGATGAATACCCGTTTCGGCAGCCCCGGCGGGCACTGCTGCGCCTGTTCCAGCGTGGCGATAAAGCGGCGATACAGGTTGGCGCGGTGCCACTCCGGCTGCCCCAGCTCCTGGGTATACTGCACCAGCCGCGCCCACAGCGGCGCCTGCCACTGCTGCGCTTCGGGCAGCTCGGCGACCAATTCGCCGCGCTGCCAGCTTTCCAGCCACTGCGGCCGGTACACCAGATACTGGTCAAACAGGTCGGCCACGCGTCCGGCAAGCTGGTGGATCTTGCGCTTATCGCCGTCATCGGTCAGATAGTGCTGCAGCGGGGCAAATTCGGGCTGCGTCAGCATATCGGGCAGCAGCCACATCAGCTTCCAGGTCATGGCGTCCTTACTGAAGGCGCTCTCTTTCGGGATGCCCGGCAGCACGCGGGTAAACATTTCCCAGATAAAGGTCGCCGGCAGCGGAAACTCGATATTGGCGGCAATCCCGAACTGCTCGGCCAGCTGCATCTGCAGCCATTGCGCCATCCCCGGACTTTGCACCAGCACCACCTCCTGCTGGAAAGGGTCGGCCAACGGTTCTCTGGCGATCAGGACGCTGGTCAGCGTTTTCAGCACGTCCAGCTGATTGGAATGATAAACCGTAAACATGAGGCTCCTTGAAAATCCTATACGCGCCGGGTTAGTCGTCGCCGCAATACCAGCGGCTGAGCCGGGCCTGTTGACGCAGCGGCGTTGTTATCGTGACCGTGAGCTGCCGACAAACGCCGTCAACCTCGCCGTGCTGCAGCTCGCGCCGCCAGCCGGACGCCAGGGCGTCGTCTACGTCGCTGCCGGCGGCCAGCCGCTCCAGCTGCTGATGGGCCAGCGACCAGGCCTGCCGATACTGCCATTGCCGCTGCAGCCCCTGTAATAATACCTGATGGTATTGTAACAGGCCGAGCAGCGACACCGAGAATAACAGCGCCGCAATTAATACTTCCGACAGGCTGAAGCCCTGCTGACGCCGGGCCGCTCCGCCGATGCCGTTAGTCCGCACAGGCCGCCGCGTCCTTTTCCGGGCAAAAGTCCAGCCAGCCGCCCGGTTCCGCCCGCAGCCGCCCACGCGCGTCCGGCGTGGCCAGCTGATACAGCCAGAGCGGTTCCGCCGCGGGCATCTCCCCCAGCCCGCGCAGCAGTATAACGCCCGGCCGGGAAGCGCGCTTGACGCAGGCCTGCAGCCCCGCCGAAAACTGCCGCTGACAGCGCCAGACGCCGGCGTTCAGCAACGCGGGCGGCCAGGATTGCGTCAGCCCCCAGTTCAGCGCCGACGACGCCTGATTATACGCCTGCAGATAACGCCGCTGTTCCACCGCCAGCAACAGCGCGCTATCGAGCTGTTTTTGCTGAGCGCCCAGCAGCAGCAAGCCCATCAGCAACACCAGCATCACCGCCGCCAGCACGCTGCCCCGTTGATAATCTGCTCCGTTCACGATGACGGCGCCTCCACGTTGATATCCCAGCGTACTGAACGCGCATGCCCCGCCGCACTCGCCGAGCGGCCGCTCAGCGTCAGGCGCAGCAGACGCCGGCCGTGGTTACCCGGCAGCAGACGAATGCTGAAGGTTTCAATACGCACTTCATCGCGCTCAAACAGATTCTCCCAGCCGCCGCCGTTGCATTGGCTGACGCCGCGCTGGCGCTCAAGCCGGCCCGCGCGCAGTCGGTAGCCGAACTTCTCCGCCTCGTCGCCCGCCGTTTCCCAGCGGCCGTTGCGGTTCAGGTCATAGGCGACGATGACGCAGCTGTCGGCCGCCTCCCCGGCATGCCGGGCGATAGTCAGCGGCCGCCCGGCGCACCTTCCGGCGCAGAACCCCGCGCGGCGCAGATCTTTTTCAATGCCGAACGCCGCCTGCCGCAGCCTTAGCTCCAGCTGATAGGCGCCGAGAAATGCCGCGCTTTGCTGACGCAGCGCGGGATAGGCCTTCGTCGCCGCCAGCATAATCAGGCTGCCCGCCGCCATGGCCAGCAGTACCTCCGGCAGGGTAAAGCCGCGCGACGGCGTCAGCATGCGCGGATCCCGCGCAGCGCGCTCCCCACGCTGCAAATGCGCAAGCGCCCCTGGCCGGAAAGCACCACCTGCAATTGGCCGGCGTCATTGCCCAGGCGGATATGCCCGGCCTGCGCGCTGTTGCGCACCCCGTAAAAGCCCAGCTCCTTACGGGTGAAGTCGAGCAGCCGGATATCATCGCTCGGCGGCGTGAAGCGCCATCTTGCCGGCTGCCGGCAGTCAGCCGGTTCC
The DNA here is from genome assembly GCA_901472405.1 of Serratia rubidaea. Taxonomy (GTDB): domain Bacteria; phylum Pseudomonadota; class Gammaproteobacteria; order Enterobacterales; family Enterobacteriaceae; genus Serratia_B; species Serratia_B rubidaea. Next base: position 3,888,366 of record LR590463.1, read on the forward strand.
GCGCCGCTGCCCAGGCACCAGCGCCCATGCGGTTTAAACCACAGCAAGGCGGTGCGGTTGCGCCAGTTGGCGTCGGCCTGCAGGCGCTGCAGAAACACCAGCAGCTGCTGGGCGGCCTGCTCCAGCCGCAGCGCCTGTTGGTGCTGCCGCCAGTGGCTGACGCCCCAGCCGCTCAGCATCGCGCTAATCAGAACCGCCAGCAGCAGCTCCATCAGCGTGATGCCGCGCTGCCGGCTGACGCCGTGGTGAAAGTTATCGTTCATGGCGACGAGTGTAATCGCCAAAATGGACGATAACAGCGTCTCGGTTACCGCCTGGAAAACGGCGCGCAAACAAAAAAGTAAATGATGAGGAGATACAGGAAAAATGCGGCGTTATACGCAACGTTTAGCGGGGTCGCAAGCGAGCGCGGGCGACAACGAAAAAGGGCGCAACCGACGTTGCGCCCTGAAAGAAGCCTCGTTTGATATCAGATCGCCACCGGCGCCTTGATCGCCGGATGCGGGTCGTAACCTTCAATTTCAAAGTCTTCGAAACGGTAATCGAACAGCGAATCCGGCTTACGTTTAATCACCAGCTTCGGCAGCGGACGCGGCTCACGGGTCAGCTGCAGCTGAGTCTGCTCCATATGGTTGCTGTACAGGTGCGTGTCGCCGCCGGTCCAGACAAAGTCGCCCACTTCCAGATCGCACTGCTGCGCCATCATATGCACCAACAGCGCATAGCTGGCGATATTGAACGGCAGGCCGAGGAAGACGTCGCAAGAGCGCTGATACAGCTGACAGGACAGTTTGCCGTCCGCCACGTAAAACTGGAAAAACGCATGGCAAGGCGCCAGCGCCATCTGGTCCAGTTCACCGACGTTCCAGGCGGAGACGATGATACGGCGTGAATCCGGATCCTGTTTCAGCTGCTGCAGCACCTTGCTCAGTTGATCGATCTGACGACCGTCCGCTGCGCCCCAGGCGCGCCACTGCTGACCGTAAACCGGACCCAGGTCGCCGTTTTCATCGGCCCACTCATCCCAAATGGTAACCTTGTTTTCACGCAGATAGGCGATGTTGGTGTCCCCTTTCAGGAACCACAGCAGCTCATGAATAATCGAGCGCAGGTGACACTTTTTGGTGGTCACCAACGGGAAGCCTTCCTGCAAATTGAAACGCATCTGGTGACCGAAAATCGACAACGTGCCGGTGCCGGTGCGGTCTGCTTTTGGGGTGCCCTCATCGAGCACTTTTTTCATTAAATCCAGATACTGTTTCATGTTTCCTCACGAAGTTTGTTGCTGCGGGCGACGGCGGTACGCCCAGATCATCATAATAATACCGGCCAACACCATCGGGATCGACAGAATCTGCCCCATGCTGATAACGCCGTCAAACAGCCCCAGCTGTGCATCCGGCTGGCGGAACGACTCGACAATAATGCGGAATGCGCCGTAACCGATGAGGAACAGGCCGGACACCGCGCCCATCGGCCGCGATTTGCGAATAAACAGGTTAAGAATGATAAACAGCACCACGCCTTCCAGCAGCAGTTCATACAGCTGCGACGGGTGGCGCGGCAGCACGCCGTACTGGTTCAGCAGCGGCAGCCACTTGCCCGGGTCGGCGGCGGCAATGGCGATATCTTCGCTGCGCGAGCCGGGGAACAGCATCGCCCATGGCGTATCCGTCGTCACGCGGCCCCACAGTTCGCCGTTAATAAAGTTGCCGAGCCGGCCGGCGCCGAGGCCGAAGGGGATCAACGGGGCAATAAAATCAGAGACCTGGAAGAACGTGCGCTTCGTACGCCGCGCAAACCAGAACATCACCAGAATCACGCCCATCAGGCCGCCGTGGAACGACATGCCGCCGTCCCAGACTTTGAACAGATAGAGCGGGTTCTCAAGGAATAACGGCAGGTTGTAGAACAGGACATACCCTACGCGACCGCCGACGAATACGCCGAGGAAACCGGCATACAGCAGGTTTTCCACTTCGTCTTTCGTCCAGCCGCTGCCCGGCTTGTTAGCCCGGCGAATCGCCAGCCACATGGCAAAGACAAAGCCAACCAGGTACATCAGACCGTACCAGTGCAAGGAGACCGGGCCGATGGAAAAAAGCACCGGATCAAACTCAGGAAATCTCAGATAGCTATTGCTCATCTATCACCACAACTCGTCTATTATTCTTCCCCAACGGGGTCGCAGTCCGTTGCCGACCGGCGGCAACCTGAATAATCTTGGGTCTACATCGCTAGATGGGTCCTTTCCGCGGCGCGCCGCGGAAGGTCCGCATCATAACATAAGCTTAACGGCGCCCGGGGAGGGCCGCAGGGAAAAGTTCTGTAAAAAAATCAGTCTGAATGCGATTCAGCGCCCGCCGCGCACCAGGCCGCCCATATTCTGCTGTTCCATAAAGGTCGCGGCCAGGTGGCGCACCTCATTGGTCAGCGAGGCGCGCAGCACCTGCTGCGTCAGGCGCTGAGCGTCCGCCAGCTCGATATGCCGCAGCAGGTACTTGATACGCGCCACGCTGCGCCCGTTCATACTGAGGTGGCGATAGCCCATCCCCACCAGCAGCAGCGCGCCGATCGGGTCGCCGGCCAGCTCGCCGCACAGGCTGACCTGTAATCCGGCGGCCTCGCCCTGTTCGACGATCGTCTGCAGCACCCGCAGCATGGAAGGGTGCAGGCTGTCATACAGCGACGCCACGCGAGTGTTGTTGCGATCGACCGCCAGCAGGTACTGGGTTAAATCGTTGGTGCCGACCGAAATAAAATCAACGCGCTCAGCCAGCTGCGGGATCAGGAAGATCATCGACGGCACTTCCAGCATCACGCCGATGCGCGGTTTGGGGATCGCATAGCCCAGCATCTCTTCCACCTCATGCCCGGCGCGCTCGATCAAGCTTTTGGCTTCGTCGATCTCATCCAGGCTGGTGACCATCGGCAGCAGGATCCCCAGGTTGCCGGTGCCGGCATTGGCGCGCAGCATCGCCCGCACCTGGATCAAGAAGATCTCCGGCTGATCGAGCGTCACGCGGATACCGCGCCAGCCCAGGCAGGGGTTCTCTTCACTGATCGGCATATAGGGCAGCTGCTTGTCCGCGCCGATATCCAGGGTGCGCAGCGTCGCCGGCTTGGTCGGATACAGCTGTAACATGCCCTGATACTGCGCCACCTGCTCTTCTTCCGACGGGAAGCCGCTTTGCAGCATAAAGGGAATTTCCGTGCGGTACAGGCCGACGCCGTCGACGCGCCCGCCCAGCAGCTGCTCGTGTTCCGGGCTTAAACCAGCGTTGAGCAGCACCTGGATCCGTTCGCCGCTTTTCAGCTGCGCCGGCTGCTCGACGTCGTCTTCCGCCAGTTTGCTTAGCGCCAGCTCCTCATCAATCAGCCGCTGATACTCTTGCAGCAGCACCGGTTCGGGATCGACCAGCAGCTCGCCGCGATAACCGTCGACAATCAGCATGCGGCGGTTGAGCAGCGAGGGCTGAATATCCGCCCCCATCACCGTCGGCACGCCCATGGCGCGCACCAGAATCGCCGCGTGGGAGTTGGCGGCGCCGTCGCGCACCACCACCCCGGCCAGCCGGTCCGGCGGTACTTCCGCCAGCAAAGTGGCCGTCAGCTCGTCGGCCACCCAGCACAAAGCGCTGCGGCCACTGGGTCGCGCCCTGCGTGGTATCGTCAAGATGGAACAGCAGCCGCTGGCCAAGCGCGCGTAAATCGCTGGCGCGTTCACGCATGTAGGTGTCCTGTAACGCGGCAAACTGGGCGGCGAACACCTCGATCACCTGTTTAACCGCCCACTCCGCCACCGAGCCGGCGTCGATTTCGGCAAACAGTTCGCGCTTCAGACGCGCGTCGTTTAACAGGTGAGAATAGAGGTCGAAGATTGCCGCGCTCTCTTTCTGCGCGCTGGCGGCAAAACGTTTGCTGAAGCGGCGAAACTCCGCGCCGGCCTCTTCCAGCGCCAAGCGTCAGGCGCTCACGTTCGCTGACGGTATCCAGTGTCGAGGCTTTAAACACCTGATCGAGTGAAGGCTGGCTGCTGTCCTGCCACCCTTCAGCGACCGCCACGCCCGGCGAGGCCGCCAGCGCGCGGATGCGCGTCTGCCGGTAGCGGCCCAAACAGCGCATTAAGCTGGGACTGCGAGAGGATCCCGGCCATCTGCGTGGCCAGGGTGACCATGAAAGACTCTTCGCTTTCGTTAAACTGCCGCAGGTCGCGCTGCTGCACCACCAGCACGCCGAACAGCTGGCGACGGTGGATAATCGGCACGCCCAGGAAGGAGCGAAAATGCTCCTCTTTGACCTGCGGAATATATTTAAAGCTGGGGTGGCTCTGCGCATCCGCCAGGTTGATCAGCTCCGCCCGGCTGCCACCAGCCCACCACCCCTTCATCGAAGGCCAGAGCGATGGTGCGCCCGCGCGGTTTTTTTCAGCCCGCGCGTCGCCATCAGGTAATAGCATTGACGATCGTTATCCGCCAGATAGATGGAGCAGACTTCGGTATCCATCGCCAGACAGGTTTCGTTGACCCAAAATATCCAGCGCATCGGTCCAGACTGGCTGCCGCGGCCACCTTCTCAACAATTTCTCGCAAGCGCGTGAGCATAGTCTGCTTGAGTTAACCTCTCTTTCGGCGATAAGCGGGCGCCTGCCGCGGTGCTGACGGCTGTTGCAGCGGCATCACGGTTGCGGCGAATTCTTTTCATGACCCGGCGGTACACGTCCCGTTTGAACGACACCACCTGACGGACCGGATACCAGAAGCTCACCCAACGCCAGCCGTCAAACTCCGGCGTACTGCTGCGCTGCATATTGATATCCGCGTCAACTGCACATTAACTGCAACAGAAACCATTTCTGTTTTTTGGCCCGATACAAACCGGCTTTGTGTCCCCAACGCACCAAACGTTTTGGCAATTTTATAGCGCAACCAGTTGCGGGTCGAGGCCAGGATGCGCACATCCTTTTTACTCAACCCCACTTCTTCGAACAGCTCACGGTACATCGCCTGTTCCGCGTTTCGCCAGGGTTAATCCCACCTTGGGGAAACTGCCAGGAGTGCTGACCGTAACGGCGGGCCCACCCAGGACCTGCCCCTGACGATTACAGAGTTACGATACCGAACATTCGGGCGGTAGCCATCCATCATCGATCCACCGGACTACCTCGATAAGCTAAATTCGCAAAGATGCTCTGATTGTTTCACACAAGCTACAGGCGGTAAACCACTGCTTTACGGCTCTGCGCGCCGGATAACATTGGGGATAACTCACAGAATATTGGCAAAGTTATAAACATGGGACGCGGTTTTTGGCCGGTTTTATTCACTTTTTCTGTGGATAGGTGTGTGAAGAACTCAAGGAATTAAGCCGGTAAAACTCAACGCCGCACGAAAAACCCCGGACGGGGAATTTTATTTTTTAACTTTAAAAACAGTATAGTAAATCGTTTTCGCCCAGTTATGTACAGGGGAAAAATGTGATCTGTGGCACGGTCAGGTTCTTACCCTGGCGAAAGATCCACCAACGCCGTTTTTATCCACAGATTATTTCGTCCCAGTTTACGCACAAATCGGACCAAATTCGCAAAAAATCGCCCGCCGTCAAGGCTGTAGATCGAACCAGTAATCATGAAAAATTTGGTTATCCCATAAATCTGTGGATAAATAGGTGTAAGATCCTGTTTATTGTCGGTGGCTTCAGGTGCACAAGCGGAAAAACAAATGTTTCCCTTCCGGCCGCCGGCAAAAAAAACCATGAAAAATCATGCTACTATTATTGTTTTCCCCAACCCGCCTTTTAGCGTGAGGGTTGTGAGCAAATGCCGTGCATTTTTTAACCACCAGAAACAGGCTGTAATTTATGGCGTTTTTATCCCCCCTGCCGCCTCCGCCGGAAAACGAACAACAGCTGCTGGAACGCGCCCAGCGCCTGGCGGGCTATACTCTTGGCGAGCTGGCCGCCCGGGCGCAGATCGCCATCCCGGCAAACCTGAAGCGCGATAAAGGCTGGGTCGGCATGCTGCTGGAGCTGTATCTCGGCGCCATGGCCGGCAGCAAGCCGGAGCAGGATTTTCCCGAACTGGGCATCGAGCTGAAAACCATCCCGATCGACGCCGCCGGCAAACCGCTGGAAACCACCTTTGTCTGCGTCGCGCCGCTGACCGGCAACAGCGGCGTCACCTGGCAGAGCAGCCATGTGCGCCATAAGCTGGCGCGGGTACTGTGGATCCCGGTCGAGGGTGAACGCCAGATCCCGCTGGCGCAGCGGCGTATCGGCTCGCCATTGCTGTGGAGCCCGAGTGAGGAAGAAGATGAGATGCTGCGGCGCGACTGGGAGGAGCTGATGGATTTGATCGTGCTCGGCCACGTCGAGCGCATCACCGCGCGCCACGGCGAAGTGCTGCAGCTGCGCCCCAAAGCCGCCAACAGCAAGGCGCTGACCGAAGCCATCGGCGAGCAAGGGCAGCCAATCATGACGCTGCCGCGCGGCTTTCTATCTGAAAAAAGGCTTCACCGCGGCGTTATTGGCAAGACATTTCTTAATATAATTCGCTTTTGTTTAATTTGCGTTTAGTCAACGGTGCCCCCGCGCCAATAAACGCGTATAATTTTCCCCTTTGAATTTTTTAAGGTGTGCTGGGCAATGTTTGAGTGGATTATGGATCCCAATGCCTGGTTGGCGTTAGGTACGCTGACCATACTTGAGATCGTTTTGGGTATCGATAACATCATCTTCCTGTCCCTGGTGGTGGCGAAGCTGCCGAAGGCGCAGCAGAACAAAGCGCGCAGGCTGGGGCTGGCGGCCGCCATGGTGATGCGTCTGGCTCTGCTGGCGTCCATCGCCTGGGTGATTCGCCTCACCCACCCGCTATTCAACGTGATGGGCCATGACATCTCCGCCAGAGATTTGATTCTGCTGCTCGGCGGGCTGTTCCTGATTTGGAAGGCCAGTAAAGAGATCCACGAAACCATTGAAGGCACGGAAGAGGAGCACCACACCAAGGTGCACAGCTTCTTCGGCGCCATCGTGCAGATTATGCTGCTGGATATTATCTTCAGCCTGGATTCGGTGATTACCGCCGTCGGTTTGTCCGACCACCTGTTTATCATGATGGCTGCCGTGGTGATCGCCGTCGGCGTGATGATGTTCGCCGCCCGGCCCATCGGCGAGTTTGTCGACCGCCATCCGTCGGTGAAAATGCTGGCGCTGGCGTTTCTGATCCTGGTCGGCTTTACCCTGATGCTGGAAAGCTTCCAGGTGCACGTGCCGAAAGGCTATATCTACTTCGCCATGTTCTTCTCCATGTCGGTCGAAGCGCTCAACCTGATGCGCGGCAAAAAATCGACCAACGCAGAATAAGCAATAAAAGGCGCTTCGTTAGCGCCTTTCTTCTTTATCCTCTGTTAGATAAGAGTTATCTGAGACAAGTTCCCGGCATTAATTTGCTAATCTTATAAAATATTCTTTCCTATTGAGGATCCGCAGCATGAAAAAGTGGGTAATGGCCGCCGCCGCGCTGGCAAATGGCGATTGGCTTAACCGGTTGCTCCAGCGACTACGTGATGGCGACCAAAGACGGCAATATGATTCTGACTCAGGGCAAGCCCGAGATCGATAAAGATACCGGCCTTATCAGCTATAAAGATGAAAAAGGCAACAGCCGCCAGATCAACGGTGACCAGGTTTCTCAGGTTATCGAGCGCTGATTGCGCTCCGCCAGGGCTATCGCTCCCCGCGGTAGCCTGCCCTTCTCCCGTCGCATAAATCCCCTTTCGCCATCCATTCAGCTTGGTTATAGTCGAGCAAGGTATCGATAGCCTTACCGGCGTCAAAACGAGCCGGCAACAGTATCACCGGGCGCCGCCCGTCGCGCTAAATCAGTTAAGGAAGGCCGTTAATGCAATACCACCGAATTCCCCACAGTTCTTTAGAAGTGAGCGTGCTGGGACTGGGCACGATGACCTTTGGCGAACAAAACAGCGAAGCCGATGCGCACGCACAGCTGGATTACGCCCTGGCAGCGGGCATCAACCTGATAGACACCGCCGAGATGTACCCGGTACCGCCGCGTCCGGAAACCCAGGGGCTGACCGAACGCTATATCGGCAGCTGGATCAAGGCGCGCGGCAACCGCGAAAAAATCGTGCTGGCCAGTAAAGTCGCCGGCCCAACGCGCAATAACGACAGCGCTATCCGTCCGCAGCAGGCGCTGGATCGTAAAAACATCCGCGCCGCGCTGGACGACAGCCTCAAGCGTCTCAATACCGACTATCTCGATTTGTATCAGCTGCACTGGCCGCAGCGCAGCGCCAACTACTTCGGCAAGCTGAACTATCAGTACAGCGATGAGATGGCAACGGTCACGCTGCTGGAAACGCTGGAAAGCGCTCAATGAGCAGGTGCGCGCCGGCAAGATACGCTATATCGGCGTCTCCAATGAAACGCCGTACGGCGTCATGCGCTATCTGCACCTGGCGGAAAAACATGAGCTGCCGCGCATGGTCTCCATTCAGAACCCATACAGCCTGCTCAACCGCAGTTTTGAGATCGGCCTGGCGGAAATCAGCCAGTTTGAGGGCGTGGAACTGCTAGCCTACTCCAGCCTGGCCTTCGGCACGCTGAGCGGCAAATATCTGAACGGCGCCCAGCCTGCAGGGGCGCGCAACACGTTGTTCAGCCGCTTTACCCGCTACTCTTCGCCACAGGCGCAGCGGGCGATTGCCGAATACGTCGCGCTGGCGAAAAAACACGGTCTGGATCCGTCGCAAATGGCGCTGGCCTTTGTCAGACAGCAGCCGTTTGTCGCCAGCACGCTATTAGGCGCAACAACGCTTGAGCAGTTAAAAACCAATATCGACAGTTTTAATCTGACGCTCAATGAAGAGGTGCTGCAGCAGTTGGAAGATATTCACAGCCGCTTCACCATTCCGGCGCCTTAATCCCCTGCGCCAGAGCGGGACGTAAATAGCGTCCCGCTGAGGTTGATGACAATGTGGTCTGAGAGTCCGAGATACTCGGGCCTAGCGTAACGAGGGGCGCTCCGGCGGCTTACGCCGCTACGACCCCATCGCCACGCTCTCCCTAATAACAGGCTTTGTCAGCAGTCTGAGTGGGACGTAAATACCGTCCCACTATTTATTAATGATGCTGATAAAATATAGCCGGCCCGCAGCTTTGAAATAAATAGATGTCTGACACTGATATCCGACAGGAAATAAACCCCTTACCAATATAGAATGCTCTTGTATTTAATCCTGCTTACTGGACAAGGGGTTAGCCGCTCGTATAATCAAACGCGAGCCGGCAGCCTGCGGTATTTAACCACGTCAGGTTGGTGTCATGGGTCGCCTACTGCATTTATGCGATCGCATCGCTGGCGCCTGACGCTAAATATGGCACCGGTTCATAACCCCTCTAAAATATTCTGGTCAACAGGTTATTGCTTCAGGGCGCGGCGTTAATGCCGCGCCCTATTTTTTTATTTGCTCCCACCGCTGGGAGAACCACAGCACGCTAATCGCCAGCGCAAATACCACGCCGAAACCGAGCCCGACGCCCACCACCGGCACGCCGATTTTCACCACCAGCGAATACAGGCCCAGCATCAGCAGCATCGCGGTGTTTTCTCCGAGGTTCTGCACCGCAATCGCATTGCCGGCGCCGACGGAGTGCTTACCGCGCTCCTGCAGCAGCGCATTCAGCGGCACCACAAAGAAGCCGCCCAGCATCCCGATAATCAGCAGCAGCGCATAGGCATTGAACATGCTGGTCTGCAGCGCGAAAAACGCCACCGCGACGCCGATTAACACGCCGGCAGGCATGCAGCGTTTGACCGTTTCCAGCGTGACGAAGCGCGCCGCCACGCCGGCCCCGGCCACGATGCCCACCGCCACCATCGCATTGAGCAGCGTCGGCGTAGCATTATCGGCAATGCCCAGGGCAACCGGCACCCACAGCACCAGCAGGAAGCGCAGCGTCACCCCGGCGCCCCAGAACAGGCTGGTGCCAATCAGCGAGAAGCGCGTCTGGCCGTCGCGCCACAGGGTGACGCAGGCGGCAAAAAAGCTGCGCGTCATGGCGCGGGATGCCACGACTGCGCCGGCCGCGCCGCCGACAGCCGCGGGATATACAGGTTGGCCACCACCGCAGCCGCATACACCAGCGCACAGACCGCCAGCGCGATCAGGATATGCCAGTCCGCCAGCACGCCGCCGGCTACCGAGCCTATCAGAATCGCGGCGATGGTTGAGGCCTCCATCAAGCCGTTAGCTTTAACCAGCTTTTCGCCGCTGGTGATTTCACCCAGGATGCCGTATTTGGCCGGCGAATAGGCCGCCGCGCCGATCCCCACCAGGGTGTAGCCCAGGAACGGGTTCAGCCCCAGGCAGATAGCCAGCGCGCCCGCCAGCTTCAGCGCGTTGGCCACCATCATCACCCTACCCTTGGAAAAAACTGTCGGCAAACTGGCCGACAAACGGCGCCAGTATGATGTAGGTCGCCACAAACGCCATCTGCAGGATCGGCTGACTCCAGTCGGGGTAGAGCTGCTGTTTAATCAGCGCCAGCGTGGCAAACAGCAGCGCATTGTCGCCAAATGCCGATAAAAACTGGGCGCAAATCACCGCGATCATGCCGCGCGACAGCAGCGGCGCGTTGTCGCTCAACGTCTGGCTCATGATGCACTCTCCGGCTGTTCGGCCATCTTACGCAGGGTAACGTAGTCCGGCTTGCCGCTGCCGAGCACCGGCAAGCGCCTTGAGCCAGCGGATATCACGCGGCACCGCCAGCTCCGGCGTACCCTGCTCACGCGCAACGCGCAGCAGGGCATCGCGGGTCAGTTCGCTGTCGGTGGTGTACAGCACCAGGGCCTCGCCTTTGCTGCTGTCGCTTTTCACCGTGGCGGCATGATGGCCGTCCGGCGACGCCCGCAGCGCCAGCTGCTCGACAATCTCCAGCGAAATCATCTCGCCGGCCAGCTTGGCAAAACGCTTCACCCGGCCGCGAATGGTGCAGTAGCCCTGTGCGTCCAGCGTGACGATATCGCCGGTATCGTACCAGCCCGGCTGCAGAGTGCCGTTTTCATCTTCGGCGGCAGGCGGCTCCAGCTCGCCCGGACGTTCAACGCGCAGGTAGCCCTTCATGATGTTCGGCCCGCGCAGCTGCAGACGTCCGCCTTCCTCAATGCCGGCCACCGGCATCAGACGCGCCTCCATCTGCGGCATGATGCGCCCGACGGTGCCCACCTTGGTCGCCAGCGGCACGTTAATCGACACCACCGGCGCACACTCGGTCACGCCGTACCCTTCCAGAATGCGGATGCCGTATTTGTCCTGATAAATCTGCTTGGTGCTCTCCGCCAGTTTTTCCGCCCCGGCCACCACGTAACGTACGCGGGCGAAGTCGTACGGATGCGCAAAGCGGGCGTAGTTGTTCAGGAAGGTCGCGGTGCCGAACAACACGGTGCAGTTAAGGTCATACACCAGTTCCGGCACCACGCGGTAGTGCAGCGGGCTGGGGTACAGAAATACCCGGCTGCCGGTCATCAGCGGCGTCAATAGCCCGACCGTCAGGCCGAATGAATGGAACAGCGGCAGCGATGACATGAAACGGTCGCGCGGGGTAAAGTCGGCAATGGTGCGGATCTGCTCCACGTTGGCCAGCAGGCTGGCGTGCGAGTGCACCACGCCCTTCGGATGGCCTTCCGAGCCGGAGGTAAACAGCACCAGCGCGGCGTCATCAGCCTGCTGCGGCAGCATGGCGCGCTGCGGCTGCAGCAGATGGCGCAGGATCCACAGCTTATCCTCCAGCGTGACGGTATCTTTCAGATCTTCCAGATAGACCCAGTTGGCCTCCGGCACCTGCTCCGGTAAGTGGGTCAGCTTGCCCTTTTCCAAAAAACTGGCGCGAGGTAACGATGGTTTTAATGGTCGCTGCGGTCATCGCGCTTTTCAGGCCGTTGGAACCGGCGGTGTAGTTCAGCATCGCCGGGATACGCCGGCGCAGCGAAGCGCCAAAGATCGCCGCGGCGGTAATGGTAGCGTTCGGCAACAGCATGCCGACATGCTCGCCTTCGGCGGTAAACCGCTGCAGGATACGGCTGACGCCCAGAGATTTTTTAATCAGCGTACGGTAGCTGTCTTCCTTAAAGGCGATATCCTCAATGCAGGGCTTGCCGGCGCCGTAACGCTTTTGCGCCGCCAGCAGCGCGCCGAACAGCGTCTGCGGCTGACGGGTCGCCATGCGCGCCTGCAGCATGATCTGATACAGATGGTCGCCCGCCAGCTCGCGGCGCTCGCGGGCGCGCGGCGCCTCCGGCATCGGCAACAGCGTCGGCGGCAGAATATGCAGGGTGATCTGCGGGAAGGCGCGCAGCTTAAAGATCCCTTTCATGCGGCCAAACGGGCTGAACTCCGGCCCGTCAATGCGGATCGGCACCACCGTCGCGCCGGACTTGGCGGCGATAAACGCCGCGCCATCATAGATTTTCATCAGGGAACCGGTAACGGTAATGCGCCCTTCGGGAAAGACCACGATCGGCCGGCCCTGCTGCACTTCGCGCACCAGATGTTTGACCGCCATCGGCTTGGTCGGGTCGAGGAAGACGAAATCGATGTAGGGCTTCAGCCAGCGCATAAACCAGCTGTCGGAGACGCTGGAATAGACGGCAAATACCGGCTTGATCGGCAAAAACAGCGCCAACAGCACGCCATCCAAAAATGAGACGTGGTTGGGGGTAATCAGCAGCTTCTGCTGATTAAGATGCCGGGCATCCCCTTCAACACGCACGCGAAACAGCAGGCGAAACAGCGCGCGCATAACGGACATAAACATACGACTCTCCCTGTAGCATTCCGGCAACGAAGCCGGATAAGCGTTTATACGTTATCCCCCAGTCATTGGGCGGCATAACACGTTGTAAGGGAAAGAATACTATACGACAGGCAAAAAAAAACCTACGCATCCGCGTAGGTTGGTGCAATTGAAAATGGTTTCAACATACAGAGTATGTTGATTTCTCACCAATCAATACCTCTGGGATCACCTACTTTAGAGAGGTGCCGATTAAGAAACTACCGGGGAATCGCAAGAGTTATGCTCGAAATGAAACCAGCTGTAAATTTCTGGTTATCCTGATTAATAACGCTATGAATTCTCTGCCTTCCCCGCTGAAACCTACAGCGCGCAGACCTCCACCAGACAGCTCATGGCGTTCGGCCCCTGCGTCAGCGGCGAGGTGCCGATATCCAACGTCAGCACATTCGGGTTGCCGGCCTGTTCCAGCTCATGGCGCTCCGCGCCGAAGCCCGGATCGAACCAGGCACCGGTCGCCATCACCACCACGCCGGGCGTCACGCCGTCCGTGATCCGCACCCCGGCCAGACAGCCGCCGCGCTCATTGATCACCTTCACCGCTGCGCCGTCGGCAAGTGCGCGCTGTGCCGCATCATGCGGATGCATCAGCAGGGTTTCGCGCCCGGCGGTTTTATTGGCCTGCGCCTGCGGCGACGGATCTAACTGGCTGTGCAGACGATCGGCCGGCTGAACGGTAATCAGATGCAACGGCCACTGCTTCGTCTGCTCGGCCCCCAGCCATTCGACCGGCGGCTGCCACTGCGGATGCGGCGCAAAATCGTCGTAGCGATAGCCGGCGATTTTTTCACTGAACAGCTCGATTTTGCCGCTGGGCGTTTGCAGCGCATGCGCCTGCGGATCGGCGCGGAACGCGTCCAGAAACACCGCGTCCTGCTCCGGCGGCGGCAGCTTCACATGGCCCTGGCGCCAGAACGCCTCAAACGTCGGCCATGCGACGCCGGCCTGCTCCTGCGCCTGTCCGCAGCGCTGATAAATATGCTCAATCCACTGCCGCTCGCTGCGATCCTCGGTAAACTGGCGGCGATAGCCGAGGCGATCCGCCAGATCGGCGAAAATATCAAAATCATTGCGCGCCTGATGCTGCGGCGCAATCGCCTGATGCATCGCCAGAATATAGGGATCGCGCGCCGATCCGCCGATATCGTTACGCTCCAGCGCGCTGGTCGCCGGCAGCACGATATCCGCCATTTTCGCTGCGGCGGTCCACCAAATGTCCTGCACGATCACCGTATCCGGTTTTTGCCAGCCGGCCACCAGCCGGTTCAGCTGCTGGTGATGATGGAACGGGTTGCCGCCGGCCCAGTGCACCAGGTGGATATCCGGATACTCGCGGGTTTCGCCGCAAAACGTATAGGGCTCGCCCGGCTGCAGCAGCATATCGCAGATACGCGCCACCGGTATCGCCAGCCCGGCCGGGTTGGCGCCAACCGGCAGGCTGGGGGCCGGCGTGTTCAGGCGCGGGTTGCCCACGCCGTTCATCGCGCCGTAGCCGAAGGAGAAACCGCCGCCCGGCAGGCCAATCTGCCCCAGCATCGCCGACAGGGCGATCATCATCCAGTAAGGCTGTTCGCCGCGGTGGGCGCGCTGTACCGAATAGGAGCAGGTCAGAAAGCTGCGCGCGCCGCCGAGCTGCTGCGCCAGACGCTCAATCCGCGCGGCCGGAATGCCGGTGATCGCACTGGCCCACTGCGGCGTTTTGGCCACGCCGTCGCTCGCGCCGCACAGATAATCCGCCAGCTGCGGATAGCCCACGCAGTGGCTGGCCAGAAAGTCGTTATCCAGCGCCCCGCTGCGCTGAATCTCGTAACCTAGCGCCAGCATCAGCGCCACGTCAGTGTTGGGGCGAATCGGGATCCACTCGGCGTTAACAAAGGCCGGGGTGTCGTCGCGCGTCGGGCTGATGCTGATGATTGGCGTGCCTTTGGCCGTCAGCTTCTCCAGCCATCCCCTTAACGAATGCTCTGCCGCGCCGCCGAAGGATGCCTGCGCGTTTTTCAATGCCAGGCCGCCAAATGCCAGGAATATTTCGCAGTGCTCCACCACGTTCGGCCAACTGGTCGCCTGCCCGGTCAGCGGCGCAAAGTTGCCGATCACATACGGCAGAAAGAACTGCGCCGCACCCCAGCTGTAGTTGCCCATCTGGTCGACCCCGCCGCCGCCGGCGAAGTAAAAGCGGCGCAGCTGCGAACTGGCGTGGTGCAGCCGTCCGGCGGAAGACCAGCCGTAAGAGCCGCAAAACAGGCCCGACGCGCCGTAGCGATCGCGCACCCGGCGGTTCTCCTCCGCCACCAGATCGAGCGCCATCTCCCAGTCGACCTCGACGAAGTCCTCGCGCCCGCGCAACGTGCGGTCGCTGCCCTCGCGCTTTTGCAGCCATGAACGCCGCACCGCCGGCTTGCGGATGCGCGTCGGCGAATAGGTCATCGGAACAATCGCGTCCAGCATCGGCGAAGGGTGCGGATCGGCGGCGAAAGGCTCACAGCGGATCAGCCGCCCATCTTCCACCACGGCGGTATACGCCCCCCAGTGTGCAAGTTGCGGATAACGTTTAATCGGCATGATGTACTCAGGTAACAAATGATGCCCCTAAAATAACACCGCCGTCGCGTCGCGCCCAAGAACAAATCGCCTCAGCGCGGCGCCGGGCCTGACCAGGTCAACAGGGCGGGCCGGACAGCCCGCCGCGAGGCCGTCAATTTAATAAGCCGCGCCAGTCATTTTTCGTTACGCACTCCTTATAGCCGTAATTAAAGTAGCCATCGACAGAACACCTTAATATATTCGGATAATAGCTGGGTTCAGTCCGCATATAGGTTACTCGATAGCTGACAGGCCGGGAGCCGGCGCTGTACGGCTGATAAGAAAAACCGCAGCGGATATACTTCTCCCCGATCCTTTCACACTGATGTAAAACGGCATGATTACCGAATTTGCTATACTTCTCCAGCGAGAGTTTAACCAGGATTAATCCATTATCGGTGTAGGTTTTAACGTAGTAAGACATGCCTGGCATCAAACCTTCTGCTGACCAGTTGGCGGCGCCGGGCTTAAAGTCCGGATTCTGCTGTAAAAAACCTGACAGGTTAAACTTACTCTGGGCCAATGAAGTGGCAGGCGTCAACGCGGAGGCGCATAATATCGATGCCGCTGCGGCAAATAATGACAAACGCCTTCCTTTCCCCAATATATTTTTCATTACTCTCTCCTTGATTAATAAATAATTTAAAAAAACAGTGTAAGGCCAATCGGTAATAATAAACATGATACGGCCGATGGTTTTCTCCTTTTATATATCAAGAAATAGAATGAGTTAATTATTAATATCGATATTTTTTATATTGTTGGCAGCAATAAAAACGTTATTTATCGCGGCAGAATAACCATGCCGTTTCTTCAGCTTCGCCGACTCGGCAACCGCCCAAGGCGGCATGTTCACCCATACTTTTCGCTAACGCACTGGCTTTTACCTGCAAGAAAGCCGGCTCGCCGACAAAAATCTGCCGGTGACGCCACAGATACGCCGGCAACAACTTGCAGCCCGCCCGGTTTTCCGCAAGACTGAGGAATGTAAGCGATTACCCTAGGAATAAGTTGAAGCAAATATGGCTACGATAAAGGATGTTGCCAGGCTGGCGGGTGTTTCCGTAGCCACGGTGTCTCGCGTAATAAACCACTCTCCCAAAGCCAGCGAAACCTCGCGCAACGCGGTGCGGGCCGCCATGGAACAGCTGCAGTATCACCCGAACGCCAACGCCCGCGCGCTGGCGCAGCAATCTACCGAAACCCTTGGTCTGGTGGTGTCCGACGTGTCGGATCCGTTCTTCGGCGCCATGGTGAAGGCCGTCGAACAGGTGGCGTATGCCACACATAATTTCCTGCTGATTGGCAACGGTTACCATGAAGCGGAAAAAGAGCGTCAGGCGATTGAACAGCTGGTGCGCCACCGCTGCGCCGCGCTGGTGGTGCATGCCAAAAAGCTGACCGATGACGAACTGGGCGGCTGGATGCGGCAGATCCCCGGCATGGTGTTGATTAACCGTACGCTGCCAGGGTTTGAGCCGCGCTGCGTCGCGCTGGACGACCGCTACGGCGCCTGGCTGGCCACGCGCCATCTGATTCAGCAGGGCCACCAGCGCATCGCCATTATCTGCTCCACCCACCAGATTTCCGACGCCGCCGACCGCCTGCAGGGCTATCTGGACGCGCTGCGGGAACACGGTATTGCGGTGGATGAGAAGCTGATTGCCTATGGCGAGCCGGATGAGATCGGCGGCGAGCAGGCGATGACCGAACTGCTCGGCCGCGGCAAAAAATTTACCGCCGTCACCTGTTATAACGACCCGGTCGCCGCCGGCGCGCTGTCGGTGCTGAGCGATAACAGCATCGACGTGCCGGGCCAGATGTCATTGATCGGCTTTGATGACGTGCTGATTTCCCGCTATCTGCGCCCCAGGCTGACCACCATCCACTACCCGGTGGTCGCCATGGCGACGCAGGCGGCGGAACTGGCGCTGGCGTTGGCCAACGGCCAGCCGCTGCCGGAAGTCACCAATATGTTCAGCCCGACGCTGGTGCGACGTCACTCCGTCGCCGGCCCAGGCCAGCGCTGAACGCCGAATTACACCAGCTTGCCCTGGAAGATCGGCACCGATTCAAACAGGTAACCGTCAAATTCCGGCGCATCGACGTCGGAAAGCTCCATCAGCGTGCCTTTGATGTTTTCCATATGCTGCCACATCGCCTGGTAGGAGCCCATCACGTCGCGGCGACGCAGCGCGGCCAAAATATTCTGGTGATCCGCCAGCCACTTCAGGCGGTAGCCTTTGGTGGCGATGCGGCTGTGCAGCTGCTGCCACAGCGGGCTGGCCTCCCGCCGCTGCCAGATGCTTTTTACCGTATCCAGCAGCATCTGATTCTGCGTGGCGCCGGCAATCAACAAATGGAACATCTTGTCGTTGTCGCCGCTTTCATCATTGGCGACGATGGCGCGCTGCTCCTGCTCCAGCGTGCGGCGCAGGTTTTCAATATCCGTTTTGGTGGCCATTTTGGCGGCAAAGGCGGCGATATTGCTTTCCAGCAGCTGGCGCGCCTGCAGCATTTCAAACGGCCCGACCTCGCCGTGCAGGATGGGATCGTCCTCCTCCACGCTTTCGTTGGGAATGCGTATGACATACACGCCGGAGCTCTGACGTATATCCACCGTCCCTTCCAGCTCCAGCATTAACAGCGCTTCACGCACGATAGTACGGCTGACGCCGTAGGTTTCGGCAATATTGCGCTCCGGGGGCAGGCGCGTGCCGATGGCGAAATGGCCCTGCTGAATTTTCTGCCGCAGGTCCCGGCCAATTTCCTGATACTGCTTTTTTTCCTGCGGAATCACGACTTTATCCACCGTTTCACCCTGAAAAACGTCTGTCCATGCCGTACCCCGCCGACGGCGGGGTATCTGGCCTGTGTAGGTTCACAATCAGATTAGTCTACCAAACCCAGCGCCTGATCGAGTACTTTTGCGCCGTTTAACGTGCCATACGCCACAGAATCGATCACCGCCAGCGGGATCTGATAGGCATCGGTGAGCTTTTTATTTTCCGCCAGTTTGAAGCGCACCTGCGGCCCCAGCAGCACCGCTATAATATCGCCGGCGTAGCTTTGCAGCTCATCACGCAGGTTCTGCTCAGGGATGGCGTAAATTTTCAGTTCCAGCCCGCGCGCCTGCGCCTCTTTTTCCATCTTGGTGACCACCAGCGAGGTGGACATGCCCGCCGAGCAGGCCAGTACGATACGTTTCATGGGGCACTCCTTATCGGTTTTCATCATCGAGGGTGAAACTCAGGCAGCGGCTCTCACTCAGCGCGCGGAACCAGTGCGCCGACTTTTTCTGCCGCCGGTTGCGCTGGTTGTGCAACTCTATCTCTATCAGGCCGTAGCGGTTTTTAAAGGCGTTCATCGGCGAAACGTTGTCCGTAAAGGCCCACAGCATATAGCCCTGACAGTTTGCCCCTTCCTCACGCGCCTTCAGCGCCCAGTAAATATGCTCGCGGATAAATTCGATGCGGTAATCGTCCTGAATCTCTCCTTCGGCATTTTTGAATTGTTCTTCGTGCTCAATGCCCATGCCGTTTTCCGAGATAAACCACGGAATGTTGCCGTACTCATCGCGCAGGCGCAGCGCCATGTCATACACGATGCGCGGGTAGATTTCCCAGCCGCGCGAACGGTTCATCCGCCGTCCCGGCAGTTCAAAGTGCTCGTAGTACATCGCCGGATGAAACGGCGTGGCGCTGCACCATGCACGGCTCGGGGCCTTCACCCGGTGCGGATAGTAAAGATTGATGCCTACCTCATCCACGGTGTTGTCGCGGATTATCGCCATCTCCTCCGCCGTCCAGTCTACGCTGACCTCGTGCTGCTGCAGCAGGCTCAGCAGTTCGGCCGGATAGGCGCCGTGAATCGCCGGATCGAGGAACACCCGGTTATAGAACAGATCGTACAGCTCTGCGGCGCGTCGGTCGTGCGGCGCGCCGGAGCGGGCGTAGGTAACCTCGGGGTTGAGGATCACGCCGATGCTGCCGGCGCAGCCCATCTGGCGGAAACATTGCACCACCTTGGCGGTCGCCAGGTTTTTATGGTGGTTCCACTGCATCCACTTGCCGGTGTTCTGTTCATACGGCCAGCGGATGGCATCGAGGTAAACCCGCGTCTGCACCACTACCGGCTCGTTAAAGGTAAACCAGCGCTTCACCTTGCCGCCAAAGCGTTCGAACACCCGCCGGGCGTACAGCACGAACAGCTCCACCACCCGTTTGGAACTCCAGCCGTCATATTTTTCCAACAGGTAGCCCGGCAGCTCATAGTGCTCCAGGCACAGCATCGGCTCGATGCCCTGCTGCTTCATCTCATCAAGCAGCGCGTCGATATAGCCGGCATACTCTTCATCCACCACGCCCTGCTCGTAGTCGGTCAGAAACCGCGACCAGTTGATGGAGGTGCGATAGTGACCGACGCCGCTGCGCTTCATCAGCGCCACGTCTTCACGGTAGCGGTTGATAAAGTCCGTCGCCACCGCCGGGCCATAGCCGTTATGCCAGACGTGGCGATCGTGCCGGTACCACAGATCGAGGTAAGAGTCCTGCCCCTGTTTTTTGCCGCTCCAGCCCTCGGTCTGCCAGGCGGAAGCCGCCGCGCCGAGAATAAAGTCCTGGGGTATCTCCATGGAAATCTGACTCATTGCTCACCTCATGCGTTCTGAATAACGGGTTGCTCGGCCTGTTCCGCGCGGCGGGCGGCCACTTTGACAAACGGCAGATAGATAATCGTGGCGACCACGATGCAAATCAGCTGGGTGACCACCGCTCCCATCGAGCCGGCGGTGGACAGCCAGGCGTTGACGATCGGCGGCGTGGTCCACGGCACCATCACCACCGCCTTGCCGGCAAAGCCGATACTGGTGGCGAAATAGCCGATAGTGCCGGTGATCAGCGGCGTGATAATGAAGGGGATCGCCAGGATCGGATTGAGCATGATCGGCATGCCGAAGATCACCGGCTCGTTGATGTTGAAGAAGCTCGGCCCCAGCGACAGTTTGCTGATTTCACGCATCTCTTTGCGCCGGGTGGCGATCATCACCGCAAACAGCAGCCCCAGCGTAATGCCGGAACCGCCGATGCTCATATAGACGTCCCAGAACGGCATGGTGATGATATTCGGGATCTCTTTCCCCTGTTCGAAGGCGGTCATATTGACCATGATGGCGCCCAGCAGCAGCGGCTCGCGGATCGGCTTCACCATCTGATTGCCGTGAATGCCGATCACCCAGAACAGCTGGGCGACAAACATCAGGATCAGGATCCCCGGCAGGCTCTGCACCACCGTCTCCAGCGGACGCTGCACCACCTGATAAACGGCGTCATACAGATAAATGCCGGTAATGCGGTGGAAGATAAAGCCCAGCGAGGCGACCGCCACCACGGTGATAATCGCCGGATCAGCGCCGAGAAAGAGGCGGAGACGTTAGGCGGTACGCTTTCCGGCATTTTGATCTTCAGGCGATCGAGCATTTCCAGCCGGGAATAGATCTCCACGGATAAAATGGCGATAAACATGCCGAGGAACAGACTGCGGGTATCGGAGAACTGCTTGGCCAGCACGTCTTTCACCAGCTGCATCTGGTCGTTCACCATCAGCTCGACGGTGGTCGGCGTAACGGCGATAAAGCAGATGACCGCCAGCAGCCCCGGAAACAGCGAGCGCGAGCCGTTGATTTTGCCCAGCTCAATGCCAATCAAAAACACCGCGCCGATATTGAGAAAGCTCAGCGTGGCGTAGTTGATGCTGCTCATGATCGGCTTCAGATCCGTCAGGAATGAGAACATGGCGAAACTCGCCAGGCCATTCTTGGGATCCATCACCATATTCGAGATCAGCACCGAAAAAGCGCCGACGATAATTACCGGCATCAGCGTAATAAACGATGCCTTGATAGCCATTATATATCTGTAACTGTTGAATTTATTGGCAAAGGCTCCCAGAGAGTCTATAAGCCGGTCCCGAAATGACATGACACGCCCCTATTGTGTTGTGCTTGCTCAGATGACCGATTCGCGTACCGCGTCTCTCGCGATTTGGCATACCAAAAAATAGGTTAACTGGATTATTTTTCTGTGATCGCACTCTCACAAGTCAATATTGGAATTCCAATATGATGAAAAAACCAATTTTGGCATACCGGTGAGCATATAATGAGCATAGATCTGGAACAGACGGTGATGGAGCTATTGATCAACGCGGGTGAAGCGCGATCTCACGCCATGACGGCGATTCAGGCGGCCCGCCAGCGACAGTGGCCGCAGGCGGAGGAGGCGCTGGCGGCATCGCAGGCCGCCTCCCGCGCGGCGCATGCCGTACAGACGCAGCTGATCGGCCTGGATGAAGGCGCCGGCAAGATCCCGGTGAATCTGATCCTGGTGCACGCGCAGGATCATCTGATGACCGCCATGCTGTGTCACGATCTGGCGCAGGAGATCGTGCTGCTGCGCCAGGAAGTGTTCGCGCATCAGGCGTGAAGCTGCGCGCTGCCCTTGGCCGGCGGCTATGCTAGACTGCCAGCATTTCCACAGCGGACGTTTGCAGACAGAGGTTAGCCGGTCATGATCACCATGTTGGACGTATCCATTCGCGCGGGCGTGTCAAAAGCCACGGTATCGCGCGTGTTAAATGGCACCGGACAGGTGAAAAAGAGCACCCGGGAAGCGGTGTTCAAAGCGATGGATGAATTGGGCTACCGGCCGAACTTCCTCGCCCAGTCGCTGGCTAACAAAAGCTCCAACAGCATTGGCCTGGTGGTGTCCAATTTCGACGGCCCCTATTTCGGCCGGCTGTTGCGTCAGGCCGCCAAGCAGATTGAAGCCAGCGGCAAGCATCTGGTGGTGACCGACGGTCACGATACGCCGGAGGATGAGCTGCAGGCGGTGCAGCTGCTGGCCGACCGCCGCTGCGACGCCATTATTCTCTACACCCGCTTCACTGACGAGGCGGCGCTGATGGCGCTGTTTGAACGCCTGCCGGTGCCGCTGATGGTGATCAACCGCGATTTGCCCAGGCGCGCGAGCGCTGCGTATTCTTCGAGCAGCAGGCGGCGGCGTTCGATGCGGTTAACTATCTGATTGCCCAGGGCCACCGGGACATCGCCTGCATTACCGGCCCGATTGACACGCCGACCGCCCAGGCGCGGTTGGCGGGCTACCGGCAGGCGCTGGCGCATCATCAGATTGCCTTTGACCCGGCGCGGGTGGCGCACGGCGACAGCAGCGTGCCCAGCGGGTATCACGGCTGCAAGACGCTGCTGGCGGCCAATGCCGCCTTCAGCGCGCTGTTTGCCAGCAACGATGATATGGCGATCGGCGCGATGAAGGCGCTGTGCCAGGCCGGCAAGCGTTTGCCGCAGGACGTGTCTATTTTTGGATTCGACGACGAGCCGAGCGCCGCCTACCTACAGCCGGCGCTCTCTACCGTCTATCTGCCGATCGATATGATGATTGAAGCCGCCATCGCCCAGGCGTTGCGGCTGCTGAACGGCGAAGAGGTGCAGCCTCTGACGCCGTTTACCGGCGAACTGAAGCTGCGCGAGTCGGTGGCGCCCGGCCCCTATGTCGCGTAGCGGGCGCCCGCGCCGGGGTTATACCTGTTCCAGCGCGATCAGTTCCTCAATGGTCTGCCGGCGGCGAATCAGCCGCGCCTCGCCCTGATCAAACAGCACCTCCGGCAACAGCGGCCGGCTATTGTAGTTGGAGGACATGGAAGAGCCGTAAGCGCCGGTATCGTGGAACACCAGATAGTCCCCCACCCGCACCGGCGGCAGCGCCCGGGTTTCCACCCCGCCGCCCGCCTGCTGGGTAAATACATCGCCGGATTCGCACAGCGGCCCGGCAATCACCGTATCGCGCAGCGGCTGGCCGTCGGTAGCGCGCCCGTCGGCAGGCAGCAGTGAAATATGGTGGTAGCTGCCGTACATCGCCGGCCGCATCAGGTCGTTAAACCCGGCGTCCACCAGCACAAAGTGACGGCTGCCCATATCTTTGACCGCCCGCACTTCGGCCACCAACACGCCCGCCTCGGCCATCAGGAAGCGCCCCGGCTCGATCTCCAGTTTCACCGGATGCCCCAGATGGGCGGCAATGCGCTCGCGCGCGCCGTTCCACAGGCCGAAATAGTGTTCGGTATCGATCGCCTCTTCGCCGGCCTGATACGGAATCGACAGGCCGCCGCCGGCGGAAATCGCCTGGATATCCATCCCCAGCGCCATCACCTGCTGCACCATAGCGTCGCACACCCGCTCCAGATGCTGATAGTCCACGCCGGAGCCGATATGCATATGCACGCCCAGCAGCTGCAGACCGTGCCGCTGAATCACCTCCACCGCCCGCGGTAAATCGGCATACCAAATGCCGTGCTTGCTGTTTTCACCGCCGGTATTGGTTTTCTGGCTATGGCCATGACCAAAGCCCGGGTTGATGCGCAGCCACACCGGATGCCCGTCGCCGTGCTGCCCCAGTTGCTCCAGCATGTCGATTGAGCCGGCGTTTACCGGCACTTTCAGTTCGCAGACGCGCGCCAGCGTCGCCTGATCCAGCACGTCGGCGGTAAAGACAATCTCTTCCCCGCCCGGCTGATAACCGGCGTGCAGCGCACGTTCAATTTCCCCCAGCGATACCGAGTCCACTCGAACGCCCTGCTCGCGCATCAGGCGCAGAATATGGATATTCGAGCAGGCCTTCTGCGCGAAGCGAATCACGTCAAAATGACGCAGCTGGGCGATACGTTCACGGATGATCTGCGCGTCGTAGGCCCAAATCGGGCAACCGAAGCGGGCCGGCAGCGTGAGTAAGTTGGCGGCGTTCAACGCGGTGGTGGTGTCATGTAAAGCGCGTGGCATGGCGGTGGTTCCCAAGTCATTATTGATTCTGTTGACGCCATTGTGCCGCAGGCCGCTCCGGGAGAAAAATATCTATTTAGCGGCAGTCTATTCATTTATGATATGGCTTTACGCCTCAGCCCGCATCGGAGAAGCCATGTCCGCCATTAGCCTGCGCCAGATTGAAATCTTCCATGCGGTGATGACCACCGGCAACCTCACCGAAGCGGCGGCGCTGCTGCACACCTCGCAGCCCACCGTCAGCCGCGAGCTGGCGCGCTTTGAAAAGCGGGTGCAGCTGCGGCTGTTCGATCGGGTCCGGGGGCGTCTGGTGGCGACCGTTGAGGGATTACGGCTGTTTGAAGAAGTGCAGCGCTCCTATTACGGCCTGGAACGCATTAAAACCGCAGCGGACGGCATTCGCCAGTTTCACCAGGCGCAGCTTTCCATTGCCTGCCTGCCGGTATTTTCACAGTCGCTGCTGCCGGCGGTGTGCCAACCGTTCCTCGCACGCTATCCGGACGTCAGCTTCAGCGTGGTGCCGCAGGAGTCGCCGCTGCTGGAAGAGTGGCTGTCGGCGCAGCGCCACGATCTGGGCCTGACCGAAAATACGCTGACGCCGGCCGGCACGGAGCGTATTCCGCTGATGACGCTGAATGAGGTCTGCGTACTGCCGAGCGGGCATCCGCTGCTGGCCAGGAAGCAACTCACGCCGCAGGACTTCAACGGCGAAAATTTTATCAGCCTGTCGAATACCGACAGTTACCGGCAGCTGCTGGACGCGCTGTTCAGCGAGCGGCAGGTCAACCGCCGCATGGTCATGGAGACCCACAGCGCGGCCTCGGTCTGCGCCATGGTGCAGGCCGGAGTCGGCCTTTCCATCGTCAACCCGCTGACCGCGCTGGACTATGCCGCCGCCGGCGGCGTGGAGCTGCGTCCGTTCAGCATCGAGGTGCCGTTCACCGTCAGCCTGATCCGGCCGCTGCACCGCCCCTCCTCGGCGCTGGTCACCGCCTTCGCCGAACATTTACACCAGCAGGCGGCGTCTTTCCCCGCCCGTCTGGCGGCGGTTATTGCACGGCAGCCCGGCGACGCGCCTGCCCAAAGGTAATCAGGCACAGCAGCAGCCCCGCCAACGCCATGGCCGCCGCCGCCAGCGGCACCGCCGTCAGCCCCAGCCCTGGGCAATCACCAGGCCGCCCAGCCAGGCGCCCAGCGCGTTGCCCAGGTTAAAGGCGGCGATATTCAGGGTGGAGATCAGATTCGGCGCTTTCTTGCCGTAGGTCACCACGTTGATCTGCAGCGCCGGCACCGCGGCAAACGAGGCGGCAGCCCACAGGAACAGCGTAATCTCCGCCGGGATCAGCGCCCCGCTGGTCCAGCTGAACAGCGCGGCAAACAGCGCTATCGCCAGGAAGATCCCCGCCAGCGTCACCCCCAGCCGCCAGTCCGCCAGGCGGCCGCCCAGAATATTACCCAGCGTCAGGCCGACGCCCATCAGCAGCAGGGTCCAGCTGACGCCCTGCGGCGATACGCCGGTGACCTCGGTCAGCAGCGGCGCGATATAGGTGAACAGCGTAAACATTGAGGCCGCAAAGGCCACCGTCATCAACAGCGACAGCCAGACGCCAGCGCCGCGCAACGCCGCCAGCTCTTTTTTCAGCTCAGTCGGCGCTTCATCCTTCACCGTCGGTAACTTGCTGTACAGCGCCAGCAGGGAGGCGACGCCGATCAACGCCACCGCCCAGAAGGTGGAACGCCAGCCCAGCGCCTGCCCTAGCGCAGTGCCAAGCGGCACGCCCAGCACGTTGGCCAGCGTCAGGCCGGTAAACATCAGGGCCACCGCCGAAGCCCGGCGGTTAGGAGCCACCAGATTGGCGGCCACCACCGCGCCGATGCCGAAGAAGGCGCCGTGACACAGGGCAGTGATAATGCGCGCCAGCATCAGGAAGCCGTAGTTATAGCCCAATGCGCACATCACGTTGCCGACAATAAAAATCGCCATCAGCAACAGCAGCGTCTTTTTACGCGGCAGGCTTGCGGTCAGCAGCGCCATAATCGGCGCGCCGATCGCCACGCCGAGGGCGTAGCCGCTGATTAACCACCCCGCTGCGGGAATGGAAACCTGCAGATCGCCCGCCACGTCGGGCAACAGCCCCATAATGACAAACTCGGTGGTGCCGATAGCAAAGGCACTCAGTGCCAGCGCCAGCAGAGAAACAGGCATGTATTACGCTCCCAATCTTAAACCGTCCCGACGTCTGACGCCGTGGACCAGAGACAAACAATAACAAACGCGGTCGACCTGAAAGGCCGCCCGTCAATAAGGGTGATAGAGGTGTGAAACCGGGCTAAATAAAGGATATAACCTTATAATTATTAAGCATAAATAGCCATTTGCACGCTATAGAAATACCATGCCGCGCCGGCGAAAAACCAGCGTGGGTCGTCCGGCGCGCATAAAAAGCCGGCGTTCGCGCGCTAAGCGCTTGAATGGCCTGACGATGAAAACTGTGACGATATGTTACGCAGACGGCATACTAGTCGCGCAGGGTCGCCAGCCACTTCTCATCGCTGGCAAACCACTCCACCAGGAAATCCAGCATGGTGCGCAAGGTTGCCGGCAGTTGGCGGCGCGAAGTGTAAATACCATAAATCCCATCGACTGCGGCCGATACTCCGGCATCAGTTCCACCAGCTCGCCGCTGGCCAGCAGCGGCGCCGCGGAGTAGTAAGGCTGTAATGAAATACCGGCTCCCTGCAGGGTGCCGGCCAGCAGTACCACCGATTCGTTGGCGCTCAGGTTGCCGCTGACCGCCACCGCCGACTGCACGCCCCGATGTTCAAAATGCCACAGGCTTTTGCCGAAATAGGAGTAGGTCAGGCAATTGTGCAACGCCAGATCCTGCGGCTGGCGCGGCGTTCCGTGCGCCGCCAGATAGGCGGGCGTCGCGCAAACCACCGAGGCGCAGCGCGATAGCGGCCGGGCGATCAGGTTCGGATCCAGCTCATTGGTGATACGCAGCGCCAAATCGATACGCTCTTCCACCAAATTGACCGCCCGGTTGTTCATCTGCAAATCGACCGCCACCTGGGGATAACGCCGTAGATAGTGCGTCACCGCCGCCGCCAGCGTGGTTTGCCCCAGCGACTGTGAGCAGGTGATGCGCAGCAGACCGCGCAGCTCCACATTGGCTTCCGCCTCGACCAGATCGATCTCCCCGGCGACCGCCAGCATCTGGCGGCAGCGTTCCAGCGTGCGTTCGCCCGCATCGGTCAGGCTGAGTTTGCGCGTGGTGCGGTGCAGCAGACGCGCCCCCGCCCACTGCTCCATCTGCGCCAGATAGCGCGTCACCATGGCGCGCGACATATCCAGCGCCTCTGCGGCGGCAATCATGCTGCCGCGCTCAACAATGGCGACAAAAACCTCAGCGGCGGTAATGCGATCCATAATTCGTCCGTTTTATGCAATCAATAATTGCATATTATCCGGTTTTTTATTCGATTCATGCAACCTAACATCTATGCAACGTTAAAACCGACAGGAAACCCCGACAATGTTTAAGAAATCACTTATCGCTCTGACGCTGACCGGCGTCGCCGCCGTCAGCACCTATGCCAGCGCCGCAGACGCGCTGACGATGGAGGTTTACAACCCCGGTGAAAGCAGCGTGTTCCCGGTTTCTTCTGAAATCATCAGCGGCCAGCATGAAGTGGCGCTGATCGATGCCCAGTTCCAGCGCAACGATGCGCAGCAGCTGGTGGAGAAAATCAAGGCGACCGGAAAAAAACTGACCACCGTCTATATCAGCCACTCCGATCCGGACTTCTATTTTGGTCTGGACGTGATTAAGGCCGCGTTCCCCGACGCAAAAATTATCGCGACGCCGGGCACCATTAAAGAAATCAACGCCACCAAAGACGGCAAGGTCGCCTATTGGGGCCCTATTCTGAAAGAGAATGCGCCGACCCAGGTGATCGTGCCGCAGCCGCTTACGGGCGACAGTTTCACCATCGACGGTCAACAGGTTGAGGTGAAAGGCCTGAACGGCCCGACGCCGGCGCGCACCTATGTGTGGATCCCGGCGTTGAAAGCCGTCGTGGGCGGCGTGGCCGTCGCCGGCAACAATATCCACCCGTGGATTGCCGATAACCAGAGCGCTGAATCGCGCGCGCACTGGCAGCAAACGCTGGCCAGCATTCAAACGCTGCAGCCGCAGCGGGTCGTCCCCGGACATTACCTGCCCGGCGCGGCGCAAACGCTGGAATCCGTCACCTTTACCCAGAACTACCTGAAGGTGCTGGAAGCCGAACTGCCGCAGGCCAAGGACGCCAAACAGCTGGTGACGGCGATGGAAAAACACTACCCGACGCTGAAAGACGTTTCCAGCCTGGAGCTGAGCGCCAAGGTGCTGAAAGGCGAGATGAAATGGCCGCAGTAACGCGCCGCTGAAACAAACTGCCGGCATGCTGCGTCGCTTGCCCGACGCAGCGCCGATAACAAAAGAGGTTCCCATGAGCAACGTCACGCTGCATTACGTCTACGATCCGCTGTGCGGCTGGTGCTACGGCGCCACCCCGCTGGTCAAGGCGGCGCAGGCCATTCCCGGCCTGACGATCGCCCTGCACGGCGGCGGCATGCTGACCGGCGGCAACCGCCGTCAAATCACCCCGGAGTGGCGCAGCTACGTTATTCCACAGGATAAACGCATCGCCGAACTCACCGGACAGAGTTTCGGTGAAGCCTACTTTAACGGCTTGCTGTGCGACAACACGGCGATCATGGATTCCGAACCGCCGACAACCGCCATCCTCGCGGCGCAACAGCTGGCCGGCCGGGGGCTGGATATGCTGCACCTGATTCAGCGGGCGCATTACCAGGAAGGACGGCGCATCGCGGATTTACCGGTGCTGGAGGCGCTGGCGCGCGAACTGGGGCTGCCTTCGGCGCCGTTTATTGCCGAGATGCGCTTTAACCGCGGCGCCCCCACCGCCCAGCATATCGCCGAAAGCCGGGCCTTTCTCGCCAAAGTACACGGCCAGGGGTTCCCGACCTTCGCCCTGCAGGACAGCAACGGCGATCTGCATACCATCGCGGCAGGCAACTATCTGGACAACGTTGCGGGCTGGAAAGCCATGCTGAGCAGCGCCGCCGCCTTAGCGTAAGGCGGCGCGGCGTTTTACTCGACCCGGATAAAACGCCCTGCCGCCTGAACGTTATGGCCAAAACCGCAGTCGCCCTGAGAATCCAGTTCCACGGCATCGTCGCTAAAGGCAATGCTCACGTCGCAGGCCGATTCATCATCCTCGTCATCCTGATGGTACAGCGCTTTCCCGTCCTCGATCGGCAACACATCGGCAAACTCGCCCATATTGGGGCCGTAATACAGCCCCATACCCGGCATGTAGTAACCGGCATAGTCGATTTGCCACTGCTCACCGTGCGCAACCACCGTCACTTCGCTCCAGACGCCGCGGCCGGCATACTGCCAATAAACACCGGCTGGGCCGGTCTCCGGCGGCTGTTGTGCCAGCCGCTGCTCTAACAACGCCATATTGTGCCGTGATTTATCGTCGTCCGGCGCCAGCAGCAGATAGGCACGCGCTTTCAGCAACTGTCCGGCACGCATCAGCGCCAATGCCACGTTGTTATACGCCGTCGCCGTCGCGCGCTCGCTGAAGCCGCAAAATTCGCTCCAGGCCGCCTGATCGCGAAAAATACCTGCCGCCTTCATATAATCACCGCTCTGGTAAGCGCTGCGGCCCAGCTCGGCGTAGCCGGCCACCTTCTGGCAATCGGCGTGAATATCCGGTTCATCAATCTGCGCCAGCGCCGGCCAGCTTGCCAAAGCACCACAGGCCAGTAGCGGCGGCAACAATGCCCTCATACCTCTTCCTTCTCGGGGTCCGTTTCAAATCTCCGCCAGTATAACCGGCCGGCTCGCCGGCTTCACCCTTCACGGTTCAGCCTGATATTCCTTATGATTAGAGGGTGTTAAACCTGCTTACAACTGGCGATTTGCTTGTTGCCCCCAGCTTGGCGATGCTGTTGAACATGTTTTTTACGGCGAGAACTTATGAACAGCACACAAAAACATGCCGTCTGGCAGTTGATTAAACCGTTTTGGGTTTCCGAGGAAAAGGGACGCGCCTGGCTGATGCTTATCGCCATTGTCGCACTGTCGCTGGGGCTGGTTTACATCAGCGTACTGATCAATCAGTGGAATCAGGTGTTCTATGATGCGCTGCAGAATAAAAACTATCCGGTAT
The DNA here is from genome assembly GCA_901472405.1 of Serratia rubidaea. Lineage (GTDB taxonomy): Bacteria > Pseudomonadota > Gammaproteobacteria > Enterobacterales > Enterobacteriaceae > Serratia_B > Serratia_B rubidaea. The sequence continues at coordinate 3,918,919 of LR590463.1, forward strand.
TCAAACAGCAGCTGTGGCGTTTTACCTATCTGGCGCTGATCTTTATCGTGCTGGCGGTGTGGAAAGTGTATCTGACGCAGGGATTGCAGATGCGCTGGCGCAGTTGGATGACGGAAAAGTTTATGGGTAAATGGCTGGCGCATCAGGCCTATTACCACAGCGAACAGCAACAGCTGGTCGATAACCCGGACCAGCGTATTGCCGAAGATCTTAATGTCCTGACGCGCAACACGCTCTCGCTGTCGCTGGGGTTGTTGTCCAGCCTGGTGACTCTCTTCTCCTTCGTCAGCATTTTGTGGCACGTCAGCGGGCCGTTAAGTTTCGCCCTGCACGGACACGCCTTTACGCTGCCGGGCTATATGGTGTGGTTTGCCCTGCTGTATGCGCTGCTGGGATCGCTGATCATCGGCTGGGTCGGCAAACCGCTGGTGCGGCTGGGCTTTGATCAGGAACGCTATGAGGCGAACTTTCGTTTCGGCCTGATCCGCATCCGGGAAAACCACGACGCCATTGCGCTGTATCAGGGGGAAAAGCAGGAAGAGCAACAGCTGGGCGAACGTTTCGCCACCATCCGCAATAACTGGTGGTCCATTATGCGCATCACCCGCCGCCTGAACATCGCCAGCAACTTTTACGGCCAGTTCGCCATTATTTTTCCGTTACTGGTTGCCGCGCCGCGCTACTTTTCCGGCGCCATTCAAATGGGGGGACTGATGCAAATCGCCTCGGCCTTCGGGCAGGTACAAGGGGCGCTGTCATGGTTTATCGACGCCTTTAACGACCTGGCCGCCTGGAAAGCCTGCGTTAACCGTCTGGCCGGCTTTAACGCCGCCGTAGAACAGGCGCATCACCAACCCCGCGGCATTGTTCTGGAGGACAACGACACCCATCCGCTGGCGCTAAACCGCCTCAGCCTGCAGCTGCCGGATGGCCAACCGCTGGTGCACGATGTCTCGTTAACGCTGCAGCGCGGCGAGCGCGTACTGATAGCCGGCCCTTCCGGCGGTGGTAAATCTACGCTGCTGCGCGCCATCGCCGGTATCTGGCCTTACGGCGCGGGCAGTATCCGCCGCGATGCCTCACTGCGCGCCCTGTTCCTGCCGCAGCGCAGCTATATGCCCATCGGCACGCTGCGGGAAGCGCTGAGTTATCCGCACCCGGCAGGCACCTACCATGACGAGCAACTGCTGACCGTGCTGGAAAGCTGCCGTCTGCAACATTTGCAACGCTGGCTGGGTACGGCCAACAACTGGAGCCAGCGCCTTTCTCCCGGCGAACAGCAGCGCCTGGCCTTCGCCCGCGCCATACTCACCCGGCCGGACATCTTATTCCTCGACGAGGCCACCAGCGCGCTGGACGATGAAACCGAACAGCTGATGTATGAGCGCCTGGTGACTACCCTGCCGGATGTCACGCTGGTCAGCGTCGCGCACCGCAACAGCGTGGCGAAGTATCACCAAACCTGTTGGCGGCTTAGTCATCAGTCGGAAAGTCCCGCCCGGATCGCACCAGACGCATTGCCTAAAGCAGGCTGAAGGGCAGCCAGGAAGACGGGCAAACAAGAGATTGTTACAGAGAACAGATAAAACCGGACCGGCTGCCAGGCAGTCGGCCGGCGTGACAATTCGCTAAGGGGCATCCTTTTGTGCCGGGCGGGGCGTCGGCGATTCCGGCGCATCGTCCTGCCAGAGATCTTCAATAAACTCACGCTGCGCCTCATTCAACTGCCACGACGGCGGAATTTTCGTTTTATTGCGGCGCACGCACGGCTTCTCCGCCTCAATTTTTTTCTTATCCATTGCTTTTCCCTAAACAGAAAAAATCCAGTCATTCACTACACGGCCGTAGCCCAATTTAAATTACTACTGTGTAGGCACATGGCAAACGCGTTCAACGCGCCGACCCATGCCTGTTTAATAGTTTATCGGCTATAGATTACACTAATTACGAACAAACCATCGATTGCTTAAAGCTATAGATAACGCCGTTATTCCCTATTGATATTTATTAATCACGAATTCTACTATGGCGGGAAAGCGATGCGGGGGAAGAGGAATGTGCGCCTAACCCGGCGCACTCACGGCGCCGGGAAGAGGCAATCAGTCGATTTGCGCCACGGAATCCCGGCTGGCGCGTTCACGCTCGCTGCCGGTCAGTTCGCTGAGCTTGCCGTTGCGCATCTCTAACAGCCGATCGGCATGTTCAAAATAGTGATCGTCATGGCTGATGGCAAACACCGTTTTACCCAGCGCGCGTAACGCCGGCAGCAGTTCCCGATAAAAGATTCGGCGGAACTGCGGATCCTGATCGGCCGCCCACTCATCAAGCAGCAAAATATCCCGCTGCTCCGCCACCGCCAGCAGCAGCGCCAAGCGCTTACGCTGCCCCTGCGAAAGCTGAGGATTGGTAACGCGTACGCCGTCAAACTCCAGTTTGTCCTGCATATTGAGTTTTTCCAGCCAGCTAGCCACCAGTTCCGCATCCGGCTCCCCGCCGTCCACGCCCTGTAACCGATCGAACTGATAAAAGTCGGTAAAAATAGCAGAGAACAGACGCCGATAATTATCGCGATCCGCCGGCTGCAGCACCACGCCGTCAATGAGGATCTGCCCGCTGACCGGCTGATAAAGCCCGGTCAGCAGCTTCGCCAACGTCGACTTGCCGCTACCGTTGCCGCCGATTAAAAACACCAGCTCCCCGCGGGTAAGCGTCAGGTTCAACGGACCAACGGCAAACCCTTGCGCCTGTTCACCCGCCGCATAGTGGAATGATACATCGCGCAGCTCCAGCGTTTGCCAAGGCATGGCGACCGTCTGCGGGAAATCGGGCTGATACTCGGCCAGCTTGAGCGATTTTACTTTTTTAAACGCCACCTCGGCGCCAAGCAGCATCGGGAAGGCGCCCACCGCCTGCAGCAATGGGGTACGTAAAAATAGCAACGTCAGCGAATAGGTCGCGGCAACTGCCGTATCCGACCATCCCAGACCATTGGCCATAAAGAACACCAGCCCGATAGCGCCGAGCATCATGATATTCGACCAGTTCACCGCGCTGAGATGAAACGTATCCGCACGAATAATGTGGTGCCGGTATTCATCGGAGTTAGCCCGATAAGTCTGCTGATACAAGCGCTGCGCACGATCGCGATTCAACGCCAACTCCTTCCGACCGTCAATCGCCGACTGGTAATCCTGGTACAGCTGTTCTTCCGCTTCACGCACCTGGGTTAAATGTTTGTATACGCGAGAAACCAACAGCCAACTGACCAAAATGGTGACCGCGACCCAAACGGCCGTCACCGCCAGCATCGGCGGCGACAGCCACCCCAGATAGGCCGCACAGCCAATCGTCAACACAACGCCTTGCACCAACTCCGGCAAACGCACGAAAGCCATGGTGACGTTGCGAATATCGCTGGATAGACTGGCGAGTAAAGAGGCGCTGCCCAGGTGTTCAATACGTTCAATATCGGTGTCCAGGATGCTTTTCACCAACCGACCGCGCAAACGATAGACAAAATGGTGACCCAGCGTGGTCAACGCTAACTGCGACCCTAAGGTGACCGCCATCAGAACGCCCAACAGAGCGAGAAACTGCGGCAATATCGCCAATGGGCTCTCGGCCGCGGCCGCCATTAAGTGTTGATTGATAAAGGCAATAATGCCGATCCCCAATGCGGCGCTGGCCAGCGTCAGGGCCATCACCGCCAGAAACGGCCAACGATACTGGTGGTACACCACCCGTAGCAACTCCATGAGTCACCTCTAAACAGAATGCAATGGCTGGCATTGTAATCAGCATGGGAGTGATAGCAATAACAATTCTCATCGCCATGGCGCGGCGTAGGAAGTTCGTAGTTGCTTCCGCAGCCCTACCGCCAGCCGCTTTCAGAGTCATAAAAAAGCCGCGCTGGAACTCATGCCGATAAGCATTCACTCATGAATAATAGACAAACCAATAAATAGCGGGTTAAATATTAGAGTTTTAAGATGAGGGAAGAGAAAAGCCGACAAACCCAAAAAAAATATCACAAAAACAAAACAACAATTAACAACCGCATAAAAAAATCATACATCTCTTCAAAAAGTAATCGCCGCTTAGCCGTATACCATCACGTTAAAAACAGAGCAATCCTGATCAAATTATGATCTGATTTGCTATTTTTTCTCACATTAAATTTACCTCCATGGCATTCCCCTACCCAGCCCACAAACCAGTTTTACAGATAATTCCTATTTACATGACTTCTTATTTATTTGCTTAACAAATGGTCTGAGTGTTTTAATTCAGTCACAAGGCAACCATGATGGTTTCTTTGTTTTCATCAAGGAAGAGTATGAAAAAACGCAAATACCTCACTCATATAGAAGTCGAACAAATGATAGATGCCGTTCCCCACGGCCCCAATTCTGCCCGCGACCGCTGCATGTTACTCATGTGTTTTATCCACGGTTTACGCGTTAGTGAACTACGCGGCTTGCGGTTAGAAGACATTGACCTTAATACCAACCGCCTGCACGTTGCCCGGTTGAAAAACGGCTTTTCCGTTCAACACCCGATTCAGATAAGAGAACGCCTGGCGATCAAACAATGGCTCAAACAACGCCCACGCTACCTGGAAGCCGACAGCCCATGGCTGTTCTTGTCACGCCATGGCGGACAGATATCACGCCAACAGCTTTACCGCCTGATGAAAACCTATGGGCAGCTCGCCGGCATCAGCGTTCAGGTGCACCCGCATATGCTGCGCCACTCCTGCGGCTTTGCCCTGGCGGACAAAGGCGTCGATACCCGGCTAATCCAGGATTACCTCGGGCATCGAAATATCCAAAATACTGTCATCTATACCGCGAGTAATGTTGAGCGCTTTCGGGCCATACATATCTAAGCCAACCCTCAACGCGCCCACATGATTACTCTAGCGATAAACGCTATTTTTTATTGCCAGCTGCGCCGTCTGCTGGCAATACATCAAGGATTCTGATGTTATAAACCATGGTGGATCCCGGAGGGATATCCGGAGCCAGCCCCTTATCGCCATATGCCAGTTCAGGCGGTACCACCATTGTCATCGTGCCATGATTCTGCAATTGCTTGATGGCGTCACGGAACATAGCCGGATAACTGCTAAGCGGCTGTGAAATTGAGGTGCCGGCAATATCCATATCCTTAATCACTTTACCGTTGGTCAGGCTTTCCTTCACAACCACGGCGACCGTATCACTATTATCTATCTTCCCGGCACCAAGGTAATCGATCCGGTAATAAAAACCGCTGGAAGATTTCTTGACGCTCTTATTTTTTCTGAACTGTTCAACATAGCGTAAACCTTGTCGTTCAGTTTCTGCTTTTAACTTCTTCTCCTTCTCGTTCAGCGCCATTTCTGTTTCATAGAGCGCTTTGGCGATTTTGTCCTGAGCCAGCTTGTTTTGGCCGACTAAAGCATCCTGAACGCCGGAAAACGCCATTCGCTCATTGATTTTGATGCCTGAGCGATCTTCTCTTGCAACAGCGCCAGCACGTCATTACCTAATGAACTGCCGATAGCATAGTCGCGGATTTCGTTAGCCGTTTTCGGCGGAGCCACAACATCTTTGCGGGCAGCCCGCTCTTTTTTCAGCGCAGCCAGCTCCTGCTGTAGAGCTGCATGTTCTTTTTCTTGTCCTTTTGCCTGATCCGCCAGCGTCGCCAGCTGCTTTTTCAGCGCCAGCACGCCTTTCTTGCTCTCCTCCAGCTCGTTTTGCAGCGCGGCGGTGTCTTTATCTTTTGTCTTGCCTTGCGCAGCCAGCGCCGTCAGCTGTTTTTGCAGCTCAGCGCCATTTTTCTTGCTCTCTTCCAGCGCGCTCTGCAGCGTGGCGACGTCTTTATCTTTCGTCTTGCCTTGCGCAGCCAGCGCCGTCAGCTGTTTCTGCAGCTCAGCGCCACTTTTCTTACTCTCTTCCAGCGCGCTCTGCAGCGTGGCGACGTCTTTATCTTTCGTCTTGCCTTGCGCAGCCAGCGCCGTCAGCTGTTTTTGCAGCTCAGCGCCACTTTTCTTGCTCTCTTCCAGCGCGCTCTGCAGCGTGGCGACGTCTTTATCTTTCGTCTTGCCTTGCGCAGCCAGCGCCGTCAGCTGTTTTTGCAGCTCAGCGCCATTTTTCTTGCTCTCTTCCAGCGCGCTCTGCAGCGTGGCGACGTCCTTATCTTTTGTCTTGCCTTGCGCAGCCAGCGCCGTCAGCTGTTTCTGCAGCTCAGCGCCATTTTTCTTGCTCTCTTCCAGCGCGCTCTGCAGCGTGGCGACGTCCTTATCTTTTGTCTTGCCTTGCGCAGCCAGCGCCGTCAGCTGTTTCTGCAGCTCAGCGCCACTTTTCTTGCTCTCTTCCAGCGCGCTCTGCAGCGCGGTCACGTCTTTCTCTTTTGTCTTGCCTTGCGCAGCCAGCGCCGTCAGCTGTTTTTGCAGCTCTCCGCGCTCCTTGTTGCTTTCATCCAATGCCTTCTGCAATGCAGCAGCATCTTTTTCTTTTGCCTTGCCTTGGGATATCAGAGCCGTCAGCTGTTTCTGTAACTCCGTGCCGTGCTTCTTGCTTTCATCCAAAGCGCTCTGCAACACCGCGCTACCTTTATCCTTGCGTTTGCGCTGATCGGTTAATGCCGTCAATCGCTTTTGCAACTCTTCAGCATGCTTTTGGCTTTCATCCAGCGTTGCCTGCATAGATTTCTGCTGTTTGAGCCGCTCATCCTGCGCTATGGTCAATGCAGCTACCTGTTTCTGTAACTCTGAACTTTGTTGCTGACTCTTCTCCAGCGCTTGCCGTAATCTGGCGCTATCCTGCTGCTTGTCACTTTTCGTCGCATTCATTGCCGACAGCTGCTGCTGCATGTTTTCCGTTTTTTGTAAGCTTTCCTGCAATGATTTTTTCAGACGATCTACTTCGGCACGTGAATCACCATCCGCCCGTGCAGCCTCGCGCAGCTTTTTTAGCTCTCTGTTCTGTTTAGCCAACGCGGCATTGAGCTGATTGATTTTCGCCTGCTGCGACTTCAGCTCTCGTAAAGAAGCGGCGTTTTGCTTCGCCGCTCGCTTATCCAACTGGTTACTACTTCTGGCTTGTTGTGCCGTCTTCTGTTCCGGTGGCGAATCAATGGCTTCCAGTTGAGAAGGCGTCAGTAGCAAGAGTGCCGGCGCATCGTCAACTCTGCGGGTGATGGCATCCAGCGACTGTAACGTTTGCTCATCACTGAAGCTGTCCGCTGCCCCGACGCCAAACGGCAACGCCAGAGCAAACAAAAAGCCATACTTAATCCCCTGATTCACTTCACGCTCTCCCCTTTACGGATCAACGCATCAAGCACATCACGCTCAATCATCGAACAGGCCTGATTCGTTTTGTATTTATACAGCGCATCAAGCGTATCTTTGGTCAGGGCATTAACATCACCGCGCACGGCGCCATACACCGATACGCTATTCACCAGGCTGTCAAAATAGGCTTTGCGCAACGCATAGGCTTTAGGGTTCACCTTCTTCAGCGAGGCCAGCTCACTTTGGCACAGGCTAATACGGCTCTCTTTCTTTTCTGGCGGCGGTGGCGGCGGGGCTGCCGGAGCCGGCGCTGGCGTAACCGTCACAGGTGGAGATACCAGGCTGCGTGGTTTTTTACTCTGGCAACCGGTAAGCAACAGGCTCCCCGCCATCATGACGCCGATCAGTAAACGCGCATGTCCATTGGTTATCTGCAAATGTTTCACTATTTACCTTTTCCTTTCTTACTGGAGGATGACCTGTAGTTGCTTCCCTGGCCTATGCCATCATTAGCGGCGGCAACCTTGTTTTTACTGTTTCTCAATCGACCTGTCCGTTAACACCCTAGCGACCCGCCATGACTGACGTTCGGCTATCAATACACAATTTGGACAGCGGCAACCGTTGACGGTACTGGTTTTCCAACATGCCACGCATCGCAACCAGTTCAGCGCTGTGGCTAATTCCCAACTTGCGCATAGCTTTATTTTTCAGCGCGACGATCGCCTTTTTATTACGTCGCATCTTCGTGGCCGTTTGCAGCAATGAATGACCGTTAAGCAAATAACGCAGCGCCTGTAGTTCCGACATGCTGAGCCGCTGGGATAACGCACAGGCGTCCACCTGGACTGCCAATGTGCTTTTCAAACCGTGGTGTTCAGGGTCTCTCTCAACACAAATTTGCGTCAATACATCTTTAATTTCATTTAATGAGTCATGCTGGCTGACAATCCCATCAATATGCAGGGCATTCAGCTGTTGCAATAAAAATGGGATATAGCCATCAATGATGACTACAATCGGCATTTTCGGCCGAAGGTTACGCAGCGCTTCCAGCATCAGTAAGCGTGCGTGCCAATCCGACTGCCGCATGCTGAAAGAAATAACCAGCATATCGGCATGCTGTAATAACCGCCGACAAGCGCCGGACAGAGAACCTAAATGCCAAAACTCTCGCTTCTTTGACAAACTACGTGTCAACAACAGCTCAAGCCCGTAAGCGGTTAACTGACAGGAGACGAATAGTGCGATGCGCGATATTGATTGGCTCTCTACCGTCATATCCTTATCCGTGAAAGGCAAATAACCACTACGCCAATTAAGTCTCAACGACTATTACAAACGCTGCCGATGTTATTACTCACTCACAACAAACTGCTGAGTGATATTTTTCTTGAGTGAAAATAGCTCGCTGTCGTTTTTCACCTGTAATTTACGCATGGCGTTACATTTGTGCGCACTGATCGTTTTAATACTGCGCCTCTGCAGCTCCGCGATCTGGCGTAAACTCATACCATTAAATAAAAAGGTCAACACATCATTTTCACAACGCGTTAAATGGTGCAGGTTGTAAATTTCTTCGCTGTCATTGCGCGCCAGGCAGGTGCCTATTAATGGGCTCAGCACGCGTTCTCCATCAAAAACACGCGTAAAGAACTCACCGACCTGAGGTAATGTATCATCACGGGCAATGACACTGATATTAACCTGCTCCAACAGCGCCTTTAACTCGTCACCTGCTTGACAACGGGTATACACAATGACCCTCAGCGACGGAAGTTGCACGCATAGTTCTAATAATTTTTTCCGCCCCTCGGCAATTGTCTCATTCAACCCACTCAGTTCGGTAATAAGGATGTCTGTAGGCTGATACAGCAGTGCTTCAGAAACTGCCGACATGCTGGTTTCCTGCACAACTATCTGACTTGGAGCATTAAGACCTTCAATGAAGCTCGATAACCCGACTAATGTTAACGGGCAGCGGTCCATTAAGGCGATAGTGGTAGAATTTGGCGTTAAAGGCTGCATATAGACCTCCTGTCTCAATAACTTGCATAACCCATTCGAGAGAAAACTTCCGCCATTAAAGAATCAGTTGGCAAATACCGGACCAGTTTTCGCCATCCATTTCCCTTGCAGAAAGAGTTCACCATCATTGTGAAACCCCAACTTCAGCATGGCGTTGCGCTTATGTGTACTGACGGTGCGTACATCGCGGTGCATCATCAACGCGGCGGCAGTGACGCTTTTACCAGAGAATAAATATGCCAGCACATCCAACTCGCGCGCGGTCAGCGCCTTACCGCCGATAGACTGATTAGCCAGTAGCTGACGTACCTTATGGCTATAGCTACGACGCCCGGCCAATACCTGCTGAACACACTGCGCCAGCGCAATAGCCGGCTCCTGTTTCAGCACTAACCCTTTGACACCTGAGACGGTAAGCAACTGCAAGACCCGCGGGTCATCAAGCGCGGTGCAAACGACGATCGCCGTTGAGGGCCAGTGTTCCAGACACAGCGAGATCAGGCGTAACCCGTCTAACACGGATTCAGACTCGCCGCACAGTTCCATGATCAACAATGAGGTCGGCTGGCTGCGCATCAAATTAGGAATGGCAGCCAGGTTATTAACCTGTTTGATGTTTTCTGACTGTGTACAGGATTGCGCAAGAATATTGCGCATACCGAGGGCCGTCATTGGACAGGCTTCCATCACAATCACGCCCTGTTCGCTTTTTCCATTGATGCCAGGTGCGTGGGCGCTCCCCCGCTGATAAGTATGAGCCGTCGTCATAGCAATTCTCCCTGTTCCTTGTGGGATCTCTATTTCACATTTACAGATGCAACAGAAACAGCACTAACTATTAATAATCATCCTGACGGAGTGAATTGTTCTTTTTGCCATAAATCTCGCATGCATATAAAAAGAAAATATGCTGATAAATAAAAAAAGCAAAAATGAGAACAGCATGATTAATTCCATTTAATATACCTCACCGTATAAAGCTCTAACAAAGCTCCTCCACTATGCGAAGGAGCTTTATTATGAGTAAGGCTTTACTTACTCGTAGGTAAAGGCAACCATGACCGTACCCACGATAGAACCTGGCGTTGCGCCCCCCTCGGTAGTATAGGCACGGGCCTTCAGGTCGTAGGTCGTGGTATTATTCACGATGCTTTGCTTCAGGAAACCACCGTTGCCCAATTCGGTAGTTTCAGCAACATCTTTCAATTCAATCTGTACGCTTTTTGCATCGCCGGTATTTTTATACAAATTAGGGCCTTCATCCGCCGGCGTACCGCTAAAGGTTGCCGTGGCCGTTGTGGTGGTGGTCGGACAATCTTTCAGCGTCAATTTGAATGGTACCCAATCAGTCCCTATACCTTTTCCTGCCAACGTCGCCGCCTGGATGGCACTGCCGTTACCCAAGTCGACCGTAATGCCGCTGCCGTTATCATCTGCCACGATGCACGGTGAAGCCTTAATGGTACCGGTAATATTTAACTGGGTGTTCGCCAGTGCTCCATGACTCATCCCCAAGGTCGCGGCCAGCAATGCCGCAATGCTACCTTTGATCACGTTCAATTTAAGTTCCTTCATTAGTAATATCCTTATAAAACACTTACAACACACAGCTTAACTACACCTATGAAAACTTATTCAATCTCAACACGAATCGTTGCCGTCGAGTTAAAAACACCGACCTCTGGCATTTCATTTGAGGTGTTTATCGGGTATACATTTATTCCTGTCTTTCCAGTTTGATCCATATAATTCATCATCACAGGAAGACGCCCATTATTTGGCGAAATAACAGCATTCGATGACGAGTCTTCAATTTTTACAGCGATATCTTTATTCGTACTCTTTAATGCCGACGGATCACTAGGATCGGCCTCCCCCTGGAATGAAAGACTGACCTTCACTCCATCTGAGATATTACGACACGCTAACGTCAAATCCCGCTGATGCGGTGTGAAGTTTTTCGGCATCTCCCCCTTACGTTTAAAATCCGTTGACATGATATCGCCAAAGTTGATAACCACCGGTTGCGGACTTATTTCACAGTTTTGTGGGACTGTCACCGTACCGCTCATCGTGACATAGGATACCGGGGTCGGGCTACTAACCCCTGGAGTTGATGACAGATATACTTCAAGCAAACGCGTCGGCGGAATGACTTGCACGCCAACGAAAGGCCGACGAAAACGCAGGTTAATCTGACCTCGAGAGCCGCTCTTAAACGTGTTTCTTGCCCCACTACATGAAACCGGCGTCCCTGTGTTTCTGTTATCTTTGTTGTAGAATGGCACGGCTATATTTTGTTCAACATCCCCGCCCACATATACCATGCTGGCCACCGACAAAAAATTATTCAGAGCATAATATGACAAAGGAGTACCCTCTATATCGGTACCACCGGTATAATCCAACTCCTTCAATAGTGGTATAGCTGTAACATATGCCTCTCGCATATTTGTACAACCGCATGTCACCGTATATCTTTCAGGTCTATTCCATTCACCTCCAGCCGCATTTTCAATAATTTTTCCTGTCGTATTCTGATCCGGCTCAGTAAACGATGCGTTAAAAGAAAAAGGATACTCCTGCGCTCCGCCCTCACGCCTCTCACAGGTTCCAGGCATTGGCGCAGCCAATGCCTGTGGAATATAAGTTCCCGCAACGGCCAAAACTGAGGCAACTGATAATTTCCTGAATATTGATTTAAGCTTCATAATTAAAACCTTATAAACACTGAGCGTTGACCGTACGGATGGTGGAGTTCTGCACTTTGGCTCCCAAGCTATAGGTCACCTGACACTGCTGCGAGGCCCCGTTGCCCCACTTCACATTCAGCTTGCCGCTGTCCGCCAGACCGGACAGGTATACCTGGCCAGCATCGCCGACGATTGCCGCGCTGTTATCCGTATTGAGCAAATCGGTAACGGTGGCGCCAAACGGCACCGCGGCGCCACCTTGGCGTAACAGCGTCATCAACACGCGCTGACCAATGTTGGCTTTAAACTCTGCACGTACTACGGCCCCCCGCGTCGGCACCACCGACTGGCTGGTTAATGTCATATCAACATCGTCCGGCAGCGTCGTGGTATCCAGATTGATATTGTTACGACGATACGGTGACTGATATGGCACTACGGCGTAACCCCGCCAGTCGGTATTCACACCGGTCTGGTTTTGAATACGAACGCCCTTGGCACCCGGCGCTTTGACCAACGCAATGGTGTCACCCAGCGGTTGAGACAGCGTTAAACCGTTTTCATGCAGCAAGATACCGCCCTGAAGGCCATAGCTCAGGCGCTGGCTATCACGGTCATAGCCGTAACCCACGTTCGCCTGCCCCAAGCCGCCGCGATAGTCAACGCTGGCATTACCGCTGGCCCCTTGCCCCTGGCTGGTATAGCCCTGACTGATGCTGTAGCTCAGGTTACTCCTTTCCAACGCGGTGCCATGTAACCCAACCCGGTTCGAGGTATTACCGTTGCGGCTGCTGTTAACGCTATAGGTCGCATTAGCACCCGGTAACCAACGGCTGAGCGGCACGCTAACGTTGAAGGCCACAATGTGGTCTTCGTTATTAGTACGATAACCATCGCTGTTATAACCATTCTTGGCATAGGTGTAATACAGCCCGTAGCTGACGCCCGACCAACTGTTGTTGTAGCCCACGCTGGCAGACTGGCTGCGGCGGCTGTCGTTCCAGAACTCTTCGTTCATCAGGCTCAACGACAACGCCCCGGCGCCTTCCCACAGGTTTTGGTTCATGGTGAGCTCAGAACGGCTCTTCTTATGTAATGGGAAGCGGATCGACGCACCGTTGGTATAGGTTTCCAACGCTTCCTGCATGGTGTAGAAGCCTTTGGTCGAATAACGGTAGCTTGCCAGGCTGAAGCTGGTGCCCGTTTCGGCAAAGCTCTTGCCGTAGCGCAGACGCCATGATTGACCATGCTCTTTTGGCTGCAACTCTGGCTTGGTCCAGGCCTGCGTCACATCGGCTGACAAGGCCCCCAACAGACCAAGGTTCTGCCCCCAGCCCAACGCCAACGCCTGATATTTACTGGCAGCCTGAATGCCGCCATAAATCGTCGCCCCCCACGGCAGGCCATAGATGCCTGTCGCCTGGGTGAATGGCCGCTTGTCTACGTCATTAAGGTAAGAACGGAATTGACCGCTGGCGATGTTGTATTTGAAACGCCCTTCACGCTGCAGCACCGGTACCGAGGCAAACGGCACCGTGATATTCTGTTCGCTGCCATCCGCTTCTTTAATTGTGACCTTCAGGTCGCCACTGCCCGACGTCGGATAAAGGTCATTAATTTCAAACGGCCCTGGCGGCACATAGCTCTGATAGATCACATAGCCGTTTTGTCGAATAGAGACCTGCGCGTTGCTTTTGGCAATGCCGCGCACCACTGGCGCATAGCCTCTCATGCTGTCTGGCAGCATATCGTCATCGGAAGCTAATTGGGCGCCACGGAACGGCACGCTGTCAAACACATCGCTGGACGAACTGCTATCGCCAAGGGTAAGGCGGCTTTTTAACGCAATAATATCGCGCTGTAGATAGGTATTAATGGAGCGCCACTGCTTCTCGCCATTGCTGTCGCGGTTCCAGGTAGAATAGTTCCGCAGACGCCACGCCCCCAGGTTAAGCCCGGAGCGCAGGTTCAGATAATAGCTGTCGCTGTCACGACTGTCGCCGCGACGCGCCTTATTATTCGCACCGCTGAAGCTATAGTTGGCCAACAGTGCCGGTATGCCGGAATTCCATTTTTCTGGTGAAACGTAACCACGCGCCCGTATCTTAAGGGCTGCCTGGGGAATGCTTAATTCCAGACGCTGTTGGTTAAAACGGAAAGTGGATGACGCCTGAGGAATCGCCTGAGCGATATCAACGCACTTTCCACCGGCTTTAATGGCAGGAATTGCATCGACACGCACTCCCAAGGCTTCCAACAATTCACCGTCCAGGCATGGCTGCAAGCTGTTCCGACCGCTGCGGTCCCGGCTCAGAGAAAAATCAATATCGCGGGTCTCCACCATTTCGCGGTTAACATAAATATCCACGCGATATTTCCCCGGCGCCTGGGTATCACCTTCCTCGAATACCGAAAGGTCTACGCCACGTTGGTCAGGGTTATCAATTTCCAACAGCGCGGGGTTAAAGTAGTCACGAGCTTGCGCCAAGCCGGAAAAGCCCATCAACATCGCCACTTGGCAAGAGATCAGCCAAGCAAGCGGGGTTTGTCTGAACCCTCGAGGGCTGCTACGCTTCGGGTTATTCATCCTTATAACTCCATTTTTCAGCGACGCCGCATCGCCGGCGGTCGCGTCCTTCCCCGGCACTGCCTGTGCCCAGGATATTTATGTAAAGACGGTCAAAATGCCTTATAAATTGGCCGTGAACGCTTTACTGGCCCCACCAAAGTCATTAATAATTTTCCAAGTCAATGCGCCGCCGGCATTACCTGCTGGCAAGGTGAAACGCGCGCTGGAACGCGGAGCAACCATCGTGGCGTCTTTTACTGCCACGCCATTAACCTTAACGTCGAAAAAAGTGAGGTAATAAGGCGAGGGGTTGGAAACCTGCAGGGCATTGCCATTACGCTGCCATGTCACCTTCTGCGCGGCGTCATTCAGCGTTCCTTCCAGCCCTCTTGGCCGGTAAATCAGCTTGATACGCGTTTTCACCGCAATTTGCAGCGTATTGTCCTGTTTTGGTGCGGAAGGGATCGATTTAATATTGACCCAATATAAAGACTCTTTATCTTCCGGCAGCGCGCCGCCGGCCCGCACTATGCGCAGGATATTATTTTGTCCATCGTCCAGACGGAATAAAGGGGGAGTAATAACGAACGGTGCCTTAACGGCGATGTCTTCGCCGGCATCAATCCAGGACTGAACCAGATACGGCACCTTGTCCGGATTACTGATGCTCAGGGAGGATTCTTTTTTCCCTCCGTCGTAGACCACGCGCGTTCCACCGATAATCACACCGGCCTGAGCCTGAGCACCCATTGTCATCAATAACGCTGCGACCAACGCACTCTGCCAAACTTTCATTCGTATTGCCTGCCTGGTTAAACCGTGAAGAAAACAACCAGGGCAGCCTGAACTACCCTGGCTGGATTTACGCCGCCTGATCTAAAATCAGGCGGTTAAAACCTTACTGATACACGATGGTGAACTGTGCTACAGCGTTAGCAGAACCAGGAGTTACCTGGCTAGCCAGCGCGTAGTAGCTCGCCATAAAGTTCAGTTTGTTATCTGCGGTGCTAACCAGAGGGAATACGGCAGAGTCCAGACCCAGGTTGATCACGTTGTTGTGCTCATCGGTAATCTGAATACCAACGCCTTCCGCCATATCTGCTGCATCGGTCAGTGCCAGTACGCCGTCGGCGCCAGGAACCATTTTACCGCCGAAGCGTACGGTAGCTGCCGTTACAGAAGTCGGGCAGTTTTTCAGAATCAGGCTGAAGCGTCTGTCACCTGCGGTGACTTTGTCAGTAGAGCCTGCGCCAGCAAACGCAGTTGTGGCAATCTTGCCCATGTTAACGGTCTGGTTCTTGGAGTTCGCATCGATTTCACAAGCTACATCGGTAATAGAACCGGTGAAGTTAACCTGACCATCAGCAGCCAGAGCAGCGGTGGAAAACGCAGATGCGGCCAACACAGCAACAGCGAGCAGATTCTTTTTCATACTTCCTTTCCTTTAGAAATTAATGCATTGATATGCATTTGAATATTCCTGGCGTAACGTTACGCCATTCCTTGATATTTAGTTCATGAACCGCGGAAGCCACCTCAGCCGTAAGTTTGGGCAGTGTTAACTTTTCCAACCAAACGATTCATTTTGAACTAAAATGACTCATTTAAAATATTCAACCAAAAATCCAGGAAAAACAAACAGAAGACAACATATAACACTGAATAATTTGTAAAATTAAGACGAATCACCCGGATAATTGGCTGTCAGATTTTATCTGGGATTCTTCTGTTTTTTTGGTGGGGAAGACTCCCTGTTTTCTCTGAGCGGGAAGGGCGGAAAAATCGCAGATAACACAATGTTTAAAAAGGATTTTTCACAGAGAGGGGAATTCTGTCACTGCGAGTGTTGACATTATTTGGGGGCGAATTTAGAGTATGTTGCAATTTAGTTCAAAATGACTCATTAGTAATATTTAGTTACCGCATGATTACCAAACTTCTTTAAACCTCCCGGCATTGCTCGCTGTATATAAGACAGTATTCTGAATATTTCTATGGCCCAGGTAATCCTGAATCAAACGCGTATCAATGCCGCGGTCGGCCAATGCATATCCGCAACCATGACGTAGCATATGAGGATGCGCATTAACTTCAAGATTTGCCGCCTGGCTATAATTTCTAATCAACCAGTAAATCCGCTGACGAGAAAGTCGGGAACCTCGGTTGGAAAGAAATAACCACTCACTGTCTGCGCCGCGGTAGCTTTTTCTCTTCGCCAGCCAACGCTGCAAACATTTTTTTTCACGCACGTATACTGGATGAATGGTTGAAAAACCATTTTTTAAACGATGGATATAGATATTCCCCCTTCCAGATCGATGTCTGACAACCGCCAACTGTTGATCTCACTGACGCGGCACCCATGAATAAAACACATCCAAATCAAGCAGTAATCTCGCTCCGGGTTCTTCCCCTTCAACGTTGCCTCGAGTAATTTTTCGACTTCGGATGGGGTTAGATGCTTGCGGTTTTTCATAGCGCCTCATTGTTTCTCACAAAGAAAGTGTGGATTTATTAATTCCCTCTTTATGTCCACAACCGATGTTTGGAGCCGTTACTCCATCTAAAAGGATAGGTCCTCAATCCTGTGGCGAGTATAACGGATTTGCTTGCAGGTAACAGCCATATCCGTCTAAACCTGCCGAGCGATCGTTTATTAATCAATAAAGAAGCTTTTTCTTACCAGATCAAAAATTTGATATTCCCGGTAAAGGATGAAATCGGCAGTTTATTAAAAACAGTGAGAAACAAAGAAAATCTTAAACATGTAAAAACGCAATGCAAATCAATAAAAAAGAGATTTCTGGCGTGATTTTTCTTATAGATAATCAGAGGAAGCAGCCATAAGGAAACCGCACAACCGCGGTGGTAAAAGAGAAAAGTCTTAGTTGAAGGTGAAAAAATACGCCAATCAACACCCTATGACATTCACTAAAGTTATTGAAAACTCCGGTTAGACGTCGATATATCGCAGGTATAATTATCAAAATCAACACCTGTATCATCAATAATAGCGATTAGCGTTTATTCAGGTAAAAAAAAGGAACAAGGCAGGCTTGTTCCTTTTGTTCAATCGTCAAAAAAGCAGATTACGTCAGGCAGTCAGCCCACCATCAAGCACCAGCGTTTGCCCCGTCATATAGCGGCTCTCAGCACCGACCATAAACGTCGCCGCAGCGGCGACCTCCTGTGCTGTTCCCAACCGCCGCAACGGCACTTGTTTACGCAGCCCCTTAACGCTTCCGGCGGCATGTTGCGCGTCATATCGCTGTCGATAATCCCCGGCAGCAGGCAATTGACGCGAATACCAAAGCGCCCCAACTCCTGTGCCAAAGAGCGTCCAACCCCACCATCGCCGCCTTACTGGCTCCGTAGGCGGTTTGCCCGACATTGCCTTTAATCGCACTGACCGAGGACATCAGCAACAATGCGCCCTCTCCCTGCGACATCATTGCCGGCAACAGATGCTTATTCCAGTAGAATACCGCATTAAGGTTGGTTTCTATGACCTGACGCCAGGTATCCCCGAGCTGCTGAATATGTAATCCGTCCAACGTCACACCAGCGTTATGAATAACCGCATAGGGGCACCATAACGGGCCAGTAATTCAGGCGCCAGACGATCGACATCATCCTGCTTGCTGCCGTCACACTGATACCCGCTCACCCTGCCAGGCAAATCGGCGCAGGCGGCAACCACCTCGTGACTGGCCTGCTCGTCGTTACGCCAGGTAAAAACGACATTCCAACGCTGCGCCAGTTCTTCCACCAGCGCACGACCAATTCCCCGACTGCCGCCGGTCACTAATACCCAGTTATCCATCGGCTTATTTTTTCTGTTCGGCCAGCACGTGGCACAGCTCGCCCAACGTCATATTGGGATGCTCAATAAACATTTCTGCGTTCAACGTGGCGCCGAACTCCCGTTTCGCCAGCACCATCATTTCAACATAGTCCAGGCTGTCCAGTTTCAACTGGAGCAGCGGCATGTCAGGAGAAAGCTGAGACGCATCCAGATCTTTGGCATCACAAATCATCTCGCACAGGGTGTCATAAACTTGTTGATATTTTTCCATGGTTATATCCTTATTTATCAATATGTTTTTATGTAGTCTTACCGTTGTGCATAACTCGCCGTTTTTAACGTTATCGCACTTGCCACTAACGGGCTTTGCGGCGTCCAGCACTGCACATCTATCCTCACCACCAGCCCGCTGTCGCCATCACCAACAACCAGCGGCGGCAAGATGGCATAAGACAACGTATCTTCAGCGGAAAATAGTACGCCGGGCGTCAACAAACCGGCGTTGAAATGCACATCATGATGCGTTTGCACCACCGACAGTTGCGCAAACACATCAATCAGCGTCCGCGCCTGCAGTGCCGGCAATCGTTGTTTTATTGCCGACAAGATTGCCGCCGATGACACGATGCGTTGGAACAACAGCGCATCCAAAAAGCTCCACTGCAGCAGCGGGTCCCCCGGAAAACGCCGGCCAAGCACCTCAACATCCCGCCGCTCCAGACGCTGGATAGGGGCAGCATCCGCGATGTCAAACGCCGCCGCAGGGAGTAATTTGGCGCTGAAACAGCACTCATCGTTGCTCTCATCCAACAGTCTGCCGCTTGCCTGATGTTCCGTTGTGGCAACGTCCAGGCGATAATCAAGATCGCAGCGTACCGGCTGCCGCAATCGGGCGCTAAAGCGGAAAAAATGCGCATCCGACGACGCAGGCCGCAACGCCTCGCTCAGAGCCTGCTTCATATCCAGCATCGCACGCATGCCGTGCACCGTCAGCCGCTCACTGCCAAGCTTGCGCGCCCATTGCAGGTCAAAATGTATCGGGTTGTAGTCACCGGAAAATGCCGCCCACTGCTCCGCATCGTTACGCGTATAGTTAAACCGCATCGTTCCCCCTGCCAATCACCAGTGCCGCATTGGCGCCGCCAAAGCCGAAACTCAGGTTTAGCGTATTGTGCAGCGTCGCCGCACGGTGACCTTCGCTGATGTAATCCAGATCGCAGGCCGGATCGGGATTTTTCAGGTTACAGGTCGCCGGCATCAGCTGATGTTCCATTGCCTGCAAGCAGATAATCGATTCAAAGCTGCCGGCGGCGGCAATCAGGTGGCCGGAATATGACTTGGTGCTCGATAGCGGCGTGGTATAAGCCGCTTTACCAAAGGCCAGTTTGATCGCCTCGGTCTCATTCAGATCGTTCAGCGGCGTCGATGTTCCGTGTGCATTGATGTAATCCACGTCATGCACCCCGATACCGGCCTGCGCCAACGCCCGCCGGATGGTCTTTACCCGGGCGACCTTATCGTCGGCCGGCGCGGTAAAATCAAACGCGTCGGAATAGTTGCCGTAGCCCTTTATCTCGCCGAGAATCACCGCGCCGCGCGCCAGTGCGGCATCACGCTCTTCCAGGCACAGCACCGCCGCGCCTTCCGAAAGCACAAACCCGTTACGGTCCAGACTGAACGGGCAACAGGCTTTGGCGGCATCCTGCTGCTCACGCGCCAAAGCGCGCAGCACATCAATATCCCACACCGCCGGATCGGAGCGCAGCGATTCACCGGCCCCCGCCAACATCATGCTGGCGCGCCCATAACGGATCGCCTCAAACGCTTCGCCGATAGCGATAGTGCCGGTCGCGCAGGCGGCGATCGGCGTATTCTGATAGCCGCGCAGTCCCCACAGCAAACTGCAGGCGGCGGTCGCAACGTTTGGCATGGAAAGGAAACAGGCAAAGGGCGACCCTAACCCGCTGCGCTGATACATATCAAAATTGTCGTAACTTTCATCCTGCCCGGCCCAGCCGCTGCCGATAATCGCCCCGCACTCCAGCGGATCGTAGTAATCAACGGGCGCTGCCCCTGAAAGGCCATCTCGACGGCTTCTTTGGCCGCCCCGAGCGCCAAACGCGCAAAGCGCGGCAGGCGACGGCGAATCGCCGCCGGTACAGACTTCAGATCTGGCTCTGACGCAACCAGCCCAAAGAAGCGCGACTGAATCCCTGCGGCGGAGCGATCGTGATATTGATAGCCCAGCCGCTGATCCATTATTGCCGCCCAACTCTGCTGCGCATTCTCTCCCAGCGGCGTTACCGCGCCATAACCGGTGACCACCACCCGACGTGGCGAAGACATATTATTCATGAGCATTTCCCTCTGTCCTTTCGTCCTTATCCACTGCGCCCCCCAATGCCAACCATAATTTCATCGTGGCGTTCAGGTAGTTGTATTGCATGTCCGCCAAACTGTTTTCACTGCTCAAGCGGGCATCCTGCGCATCAAGCAATGTCTGCAACGACACCGCACCGGCGCGGTATTGGCTCTCGGCCAGCGTCAGCCGCTGCCGGCTTAGCCGCAGGTTTTCCTGCATACGTCGTTTCTGCCGCTGATAGCTCAACCGCTGCGCCATGGCGTTATCCACATCAGAAAGCGCGTTATACACCGCGCTGCGAAACGCCACGATCTGCTGCTGCACATCAAGCTGAGCTTTTTCTGCCGTAAGCCTCATGGTGTTCCACTGTACAAAAGGCAAGGCGACGCTGCTGCCCAAGGCTCTGACCGGCTGACTGAACCACTGCTGAAACAGGGCGCTGCCGGCGCTCAGCGAGGCCGTCAAAGAGAGCGACGGATAAAAATTAAGCCGTGCGGCATCAGAGCCGGCCAGTGCGGCGCGCAGGCGCCTTTCCGCCCCTGCACATCCGGCCTGCGACCGATGACTGCCAGTGGTACGCTGGCGGCGATCGGCACTTCCTGTTCAGCATCCAGCCCAGGGCGCTCCGGCTGACGCATATCCGGCGAATTATTGAATAAAATAGCCAGGGCGTTACGCGCCGCTTCACGCTGCTGCTGCAGATTTTGCTGCTGATTTTCCCGATCGATAATGGATTGACGCGCCTGTAAAAGTTCTATTTGACTGGCAGCGCCGGCGGCATGACGAGCCTGCACCAGACGAAGCGTTTCCCGCGCGTTGTCCATCATCCGTTGCTGCACATCAACCTGCTGATTAAGCCTGGCAATTTGCCAATAATAATCAGCGGTATTGCCAATCAGCGTCAGCGCGACGTTTTGCCGATCCTGCTCGGTAGCCTGCACCAGCCAGCTCGCCTGTTCACGCCTGCGCGCCAGTTTCCCCCACAGATCCAGCTCATAACTCAGGCTCAGTGAGCTGTGGTAATCTTCGCTGGCGCCGCCGCCGCGCACGTTCTTGCTATTGCTGGCGCCGCCGCTCAGCGTCACGTCCGGCGTCAAATTGGTATTGGTCAACCCGGCTTCCAAACGCGCCTGCTGCAACTGCAGCCCCGCCTTCGCCAGATCGTTATTGCTGCTTAACACGCGCGTGATTAACTGCGAAAGCTGTGGATCGTTGAAGCTATCCCACCACCGTTCACTACCGGCCAAATAAGCCGGCCCGGTAATTTCCGTACGCCACTGCGCCGGAACCGCTACCTGCGGCTGCTGATATTCGCTCTTCACCAGCGCGCCACAGCCGGACAACATCAAACAGCCCAACAGCGCCAAGGTTTTTCTCTGTCTCATTCGCGCGCCAGCGCCTCCGTAGGGTGAAGCCGCGCCGCATTGCGCGCGGGGAAAAAGCCGAATCCCAGCCCGATCAGCGCAGAGAAACCGCAGGCCAGCGCAATCGGCGGCCAGGTAAAGAGCATGGTGAACTCGTCGGTAAACCAGGAGAACATAACGCCCGCCAACATCGCGCCGGCGATGCCAACCATCCCCCCCAATGTGCAGATCACCATCGCCTCAATTAAAAACTGGCGCATGATGTCCAGCGGCCGGGCGCCGACCGAGAGGCGAATGCCGATTTCATGCGTCCGTTCGGTCACGGACACCAGCATGATATTCATCACGCCAACCCCACCGACCAGCAGAGAAATACCGGCAATTGCGGTGATCAGCAGCTGCATGGAGTCAGACGCCTGCTGAATGGTCTGCGTCATCTGATCGTTGGTTTGCGTAAAGAAGTCGCGACGGCCGTGGAACATCTCCAGCTGCAGCTCTACGTCTTTTTGCGCCTGCGCCAGCGCATAGCCGTCGACCACCCGCAATGAGATGGACTCCAGCGGCGCGTCACCCGCCAGGCGCTCCTGTAATGAGGTATACGGCACCCAGGCGTTAAGCCGCCCGCCCATAAACGCCCCCTTCTTCACCGCAACGCCGCTAACGCGAAACGGCGTGCCGCGATTTGCACGATCGCACCAAGCGGTTGCTCATCGTCTGGGAACAGGGTTTTCGCCAGTTCGGCATCAATAATCACCACCGGTTCGCGTTCATCGAGGTCGCGCCTGGTTAACGCATTACCGCTGAGCAACGTCACCCCCTGCACGTGAAAATAGTCCTCGCTGACGCCGGAAAGCGATGTCATCACCTGCTTTCCTCCGCGGATAATGCTGATATATTTGTTGATTTGCGGCGAAATCGCGTCGATATAGGGCTGCTTCGCCAACATCTCTACGTCGTCTATCGTCAGCGAACGTTCAAAATCGGGACGCGGCTTATCCCAGCCCAGACCGGGCCGTATCTCCATGGTGCTGGTGCCCAGCTGGCTGATCTTATCCAGAATGCTCTGGCGCGCGCCTTCCCCTACGGCGATGGCGGATACCACCGATGAGATGCCGATAATAATGCCGAGCATCGATAAAAAAGCGCGCACCCGGTGGCCCAACAGCGAGCGCCAGGCCATGCGCACGGCCTCGCGTACGCCTTGCCACAAAGGTGCGCGGCCGGTTGCCGTTGCCGCAGGCAGCGTCTGCGGCTTAGCGCCTTGAGTGACGCTGTCATTCTGGCGATCGGCAATAATTTCACCGTCGCTGATCTCAATAATGCGCTGCGCCTGTCTGGCAACGTCGCGATCGTGGGTCACGATGATGATGGTATGGCCGCTCTGATGCAGCGAATGCAATATTTCCATCAGTTCCTGACCGCTGCTGCGGTCCAGCGCCCCCGTCGGCTCATCGGCCAAAATAATTTCGGCGCCGTTCATCAGGGCCCGGGCAACGCTGACCCGCTGCTGCTGACCGCCGGAAAGCTGGGCAGGCTTGTATGCCATGCGATGCGGCAACCCCAGCCGCTGTAACAAATACTCGGCCCGCGTCTGACGCTCGCCCGCCGGCATCGCGGTATACAGCGCGGGAATCGCCACATTCTCCGCGGCGTTCAGATAGGGCATCAGGTGATAACGCTGAAAGATAAAACCGATGTACTGGCTGCGCAGCTGGGCCAGCTGTTCGCCGCTGGCCGACTGCGTAGAGACTGATTTGATACGCATTTCGCCCGACGTCGGATTATCCAGACAGCCGATAATATTCATCAGGGTCGATTTGCCAGAGCCTGAGGCACCGACGATCGCCACCATTTCTCCTGCATTAATCGTCAGCGAAATATTTTTCAGCACCGCGACGGTTTCCGGACCTGACGAGAAATGGCGTGAGATATTATTTAACGCAATGATAGGCTCCGCAGCGGCCATTATTGCCCCCCTGCTATCTGCGTCAGCACCACGTCTTCCCCTTCTTTCAGCCCGCTTTTCACTTCGATGAACTGCCGGTCGCTGATGCCGGTGACGATCGTGCGCGCTTCAAGTTTCGCGCCCCGCTTGACCTGAACCTGATAACGCTCTTTCCCCTGCGGTTGCCCCAGCGCCGCCAGCGGGATCCGCAAGACATTTTTCTCCTGAGCGGTGATGATAAACACCTGTGCAGTCATCGACGTACGCAGCTGACGCTCAAGGTTGGCAATGGCAAATACGCCGTTGTAGTACACCGCCGTCGGCTGCTGACTGGAAGAGGAGGCCGGGCTGTCTTCCCGCAGCGCCTCATTCGGCGCTTCCTGGATTGAACCCATTACGCTGTCATAGCGGCGTTTGGGATCGGCCACCACGTAGAACCACAGCGGTTGCCCGACGCGTACTTTCAAAATATCGGTTTCAGAGATGCGGGTATGCACCGTCATGGTGTCGGCGTTCGCCAGCACCAGAATCGTCGGCGCGCTCTGCGACGACACGACCGTCTGTCCCTCTTTGGTGACAATCCCCAGCACTTCGCCATCAATAGGCGCCAGAATGCGGGTATAGCCCAGGTTGGCCTTGGCCGTCTCCAGCGCCATTTCCATTTGTACGATTTGCGCTTCGTTCATCCGCACCTGGGCAACCTGAGTGGAATACTGCGCCTGCGCTTTTTCCAGATCGCTTTTCACCCCGGCACCCTCGCGATCCAACTGACGTTGGCGCTTTAACTCCAGCTGATACTGCTGCAGGCTTGCTTCTGATGCCTGCTTCTGCGCGACCGCGCTTTGCAGTTGAGCCTGCGACTTGCGCACTTCATTTTCCTGCAGCGTCGGGTCAATTTCGGCAAGCAACTGACCTTTGGTCACGCGGTCACCCTGTTTGACATACAGCCTGGTCAGCTGACCATTAACCTGTGCACCGACGTTAACCTGCAGCGACGGCTTAAGAATACCGGTCGCCAGCACGGTTTTTTCAATATCTCCCCGGCTGACGGCGGCAGTCGGCATCGACGCTTGTTCTGCCGAGCCGCGCAGAGAGAAACTGACGACTGCGGCGATAGCCAACGCCAGCAACAGCAGCAGTACCAGAGCAGCCTTGCGATTTTTTCGTACCAGCATCAGCAGACCTCGCCACACAGCGTCGCTGACGGTATCGGGCGCACCGTTGATGGCGTCAGCGCCGCGATCCGGCCTTCCGCTATCCGATAAACCCGATCAAACTTCGGCAGCACGCTTTCACTGTGGGTAACCGTAATCAGGGTTTTTCCCTGTTCCCTGCAGTGCGTCAGCAAGGTATCCATCACCTGCTGCGCCGTCTCTTCATCCAGGTTGGCGGTAGGTTCATCCAGTACCAGAATCGGCCGATTGCTGTACATGGCGCGCGCCAGCAGCAGGCGCTGACGCTGCCCAGCGACAACCCGGCGTGGCTTTCACGAATCAGCGCGTTCATGCCGCCCGGCAACCTGGCAATCGCCGGCTCCAGATTAAGGCCGCGTAAAGAGTGCTCGATACGCGCTCTCCGGCTTTCATCAAAGCCTTCATCAAACAGCGTGATATTTTGCAGCACAGAGGCATTAAACAGGATATCTTCCTGACTTTGCAGGAAAAATAGCGCGTGCGCCTGACGGTAATCAATCGGGGCGTCGTCAACGACGATATCGCCCTGCTGCGGCGGCATCAGGCCGCACATCACTTTCAGCAGCGTGCTTTTACCGGCGCCGGACTCGCCGACAATGGCAACGCTCTCCCCCCGCCGCAGCGAAAATGACATGCCTTGCAATACCGGTTGCTGGGCGTCATAGGCGAACACAATATTGTGGTAAACCAGGCTACGGGCAAATGGCGGTACGGCCGCCGCATCGACGCAGTTTCTGCATCTGCCGGGAACAGGTCGCGCGCACGTTTGTCGATCACGTGCAGCTGGTTTTTTTGCAAAATGGCGAAGAAGATTTTGGTGATGTAGGAGGTAAAAATCTCCCGCACGAAGCTATAGGCAAAAAACTCCCCCAGGCTCAATGCGCCGCTTTTCAGCAAAGGCAGCGCCAGCAGCATAAAGAACACCATCTCCAGGCTGCCGATCAGCTGATAGATACTGCCCTTGATCTGCTCATAGATTTTTTGCTTTTGCCGGCAGGTAAACAGCGACAACGCATACTGGGCAAACGCCCCTTTGCGCAGGCTGGCCAGTCCGGCAGATTTGATGGTGGAGAACCCCTGGATGGTCTCCAGAATAAAATCGCTCTGCTCGGCGCTTTTTTCCTGTAGCTGCTGGGTATAGTAACGGTCGCGGTAAATGGCCCATACGCTGACCAGCCCCATCATCGTTACGCCGACGACGGATACCAGCGCCAGCAGCGGGCTCATATAACACATCACCCCCAGCGCGATCGCCCCGACGATCCAGTCGGTACGCAGGCCGTTATCCAGCTCTATCTTTTGTCCGGCGGCCGACTGCCAGTTGGCAAAACGGCTGAAAATCTCGCCGGGCGCGCGTTTATCAAAAAAGTTTAACGAGTTGGCTAACAGCCTGGAAAAACCAGCCACGCTGTTGAGTACCACAAACCGTTTGATAAAGCGTTCGGTAATCAGCCGTACGCCAAAGGCCAGCGAGGTGGAAATAACAAACGCCAACAGGTAGTAAAAATAAGGGAAGTCGGTCTCACCGGCGCTCGAAAAGACATCATTAATCGCGCTGCTGACCATCACTGGCATGATAAACAGCGTCAAAGAAATCAGAAATGCCAGCGTCATCAGGCGGTAAATGCCCGGCAGGCGCGAGGTTTCCCGCATGCTCATGCACTCCAGCGCGCTGAAACGCTGACTGCGCTTCACGCCGGCCAGCGCGGCGGCATCCGGTTGCGTTTCATGATCCAGCACCAGCGCATAGCCGCTGATTTCCTGTTTGAGCGCCTCCAGCGGCAATAGCTGCTGCCCGATCGCCGGGTTCATCACGCAGACGTGATTGCCCTTACGATAGGCCAACAAAACGTAATGGCTGGCGCCGTAGTGCAAAATTGCCGGCAGCGGCAGTTCCGCCAACTCCTGATGCTCAAAGGAGACCGGATAGGCAGGAATCGCCAGCTCGCCGAGGATGGTGGTTAAGGTCGCCAGCGACATCCCATGCTGGGAGGCTGGAAAACGCGTGCGCAACTCTTCCAATGGCGCATCAATGCCCTGGGTTTCCGCCAGCATCGCAATACAGGCCAGGCCGCATTCGTTGGTTTCGCTTTGAAACACCTGCGTCGGGATTATCTTTTCCATGATCTCTTTTTACAGTTCCAGGTTATTCATTGATAAAAAACAACGAATGCGCATGCCAGAGCATCCAGTCCTCAGGACGCTGCCGCAGTGCGGTTTCAATAACCTCAGGCAGAGCCTGTGGCAGTGCGGCTGCCTCTACCGGCGGGAAAATATGAATTCTGATACCGCGGTCATAGTAGAGGTAATAAAACACCACGCTGGCGGACAGCGCGCGCGCCAAACGCACCACGCCGCTGTGCACGTTGGCAGGACGGTCGAACAACCGACAAGGCAGTTTCGCCGTTCTGGCGCGGTTGGTGGTTACCGTGTAATCTGGCGTAATATCAGGAAAGATAATGATATTTCTCTGATTGTCGGCCGCATCCATCAGGGAGGACGTCAGGTTGCCGGCAATAGCGCGCTTATCATCATGAATCGAGCAGTAATCCAGATTAACGCCGCCCTGCCTGCGCGCCTGCTCCTGATACACCTCAGCGCCGGACGATACGATCACCGTCGCTTTACCGGGGGATACTTCGCCGCCCACCATCCCGGCCAGAATATCGGAAATCATATGCAGCGGCGCCAGTATCACCGGGGAACCGGCGGCATGCAGCGGCGCAACAACCTGATTCAGTTGGGCGCTGCAGGACGCCATCTCCGCCAGCAGTTGAGGATTGCGCCCGTAGGTCGCTGCCAGTTCCAACACCTGCCGGCGACGCATCTGACGAATAAAGTCCACCTGCGGTCCGTCGCCTAGCAGGGAACGCTGATTGGCGCGCGCCACTGCGGCGCGCCCCCGCAGCCCGCGATTGACGAACGGCAGCCAACGGCTGGCCTCGCTCACCGCCAATGTCAGACGGTAGTCGGTATGCCGCAGTATCAGACACAGCAACCGAGCACGCAGCCAAAGCACCCGATGCCATTGGCCGATCGCACGGTCCCACAGGTTACAGGCGCTCAGGTAAACCCATACCGCAAAGAAACGCATTACGGTTCCTGCGGGCTATCGTTTTTCAGCAGCGACAGCAGCTTTTTGCTAAAGGTCGGGAAATCGCTATCCTGCTGAGCCAACCATTTTTTATTAACGATAAAACTCGGCGTCGCGTTCACTTTGTAGTAGCTGCTCACCGCCGTCATATAAGCCAGCAGATCCTTGGCGTCCTGCGACTGGCTGGCGCTGCGATAGTCCGTACGATCGATGCCGTTATCCAGCAGCCATTGCCCCAGCTGCGCCGGGTCGCTGAGGTCCTGGCGTTCTTTGATAATCGCCTGGTAGGCGCTTTCACGGTATTTATCTTCCAGCCCCATCACCGACAGCGTGGCGAACAGCGGCGCATAGGCGGACAGGCCGCTGTTTTGCGGGTTGCCGATATGCAGACGGACCAGCTTGCTGCCGGCGGCAGCTGAGCTTCGAGGTCTTTCACGTTATTTTCATTAACCGCGCAGTAGTGGCAGCCGTAAGAGAAAATCTCGACAATCGTATTTTCATCGGTTAACGGGCTATTTTTAATCTGCTCATCGCTGATAAACGTCAGCGCCGGTACGTCATCGTCACTATGCGCCCCCATCACAAAATAATGGATGTAAGCGGTGGTGATCAGTGAAGAAACTACAATAATAAATAGTGTATAGACTATAAGGGCTAATGGCTTTTTAAACATAATTATTCATCCTGAAAGCAAACGAGAGTCCATCAAATTCAATAAATATATAAAAAATTACAGAGATTTATTTTTAGAGCATGTTTATATGCTTTAAGTCCAGCAACACAAAAAGCGGATGCGGCAAAGCGTGCCACATCCGTAATTTTTAACATCAATTCATATCTGTTATCAAAAAATCAATTAGCCATCTTTGCGACATTGTTTACTGTCAACTGCCGGCATAGACGTTTGGTGTACCTTACCATACTTGTCAGTACAGGTACGTATCATGGTACATACCTCATTTGGCTCCGTTCCAACCCATTCAAAGCTGTCAGTGCAATTTTTTTTGCACTTGCCGCCAATCACCGCTTCCGCTGCCAGCAGAGTTACTTTTTTCATTACTATATCCTTATGTTTAACTGCTACAAATTACCATTACTTCATCCTGAGGGGGATGATTATTTTTAACAAACGTGAAAATAACCCACATTTATTAAAATGCAGTTTCCTATTTATGGAATTATTGGTGTATGAAAGTTAAAAGAATAATAACCATCAGGAATACGTATATCAATAAGATTTTCATCTAACCATTAAGTCATAACCTACTTTGACGCAGTAAGAATGCAGGATATTTCTCACAAAAAACCAATAATCAGAACAAAAAACAAAATAAATGCAGATTTATAGCTATATACAACACATAAATACAGAAAGGATTATTCTTGCATAATCTCTATGAATCTTAGGATGCGTTCTGCTCCGACCAGTTAGCCAGGCAACCCGGTTAAAACGTCTCCGTAATGGTTTGCTTCCCCATCGTCAGCCCGTACACTATCCGCCACTGCATTAATACAGGACATCCGGCCGCTATGTTGCCAACCCATGAATACGCCAACGATCTGATACTCTTCGCACTTATCGTCGATTGCGGCTCATTCAGTAAAGCGGCGGAAAGCGCCGGCATCACCAGCTCGGTCATCAGTAAACGGATCGGCAAGTTGGAAAAATCGCTCGGCGCCCGCCTGCTGTACCGCACCACCCGCAGCCTGACGCCCACCGAAAGCGGCGCAATGCTATACCGCCACGCCAAAACCCTGAGCGTGCAAATGCAGGAAGCGCTGTATGCCGTCAGTGAAAAAAGCGAGGCGCTGACCGGCACGATACGGATGTCGGTACCCACCATTTCCGGCGAACTGCTGCTCAGTGAAAGCGTCGCCGAGTTTTGCGCGTTACATCCTGAGCTCAAGGTTGAAATGCGGCTGGAAAATCGCTTTGTCGACCTGGTCAACGAAGGCATCGATTTAGCCATTCGCACCGGCACCATGCCTGACTCCAGCCTGATCGCCAGGCATATTCTGGATTCTCGCTGGGTGATCGTCTGCTCATCCGCTTACCTCAAGCAGCATCCGCAGCCGCAGACCACTACCGATCTGCTGGCGCATAACTGTCTGACCTATACCTATCAGGAAAGCGGCACCGCCAACTGGCTGGTCAAACAGCCGGGCCACGATGCGATCCAGGAACTACAGGTTAACGGCAATCTGTCCGCCAATAACGCCCGCGCCATTCGCAAAGCGGTGATCGCCGGCCATGGCATCGCGATGGTTCCCCGCTGCATGGTGTATGAAGATTTGCAGGATGGAAAGCTGGTGGAAATATTAGCCGGCCACTGCGGAAAGGTGCTCGGCGTCTATGCCGTTTACCCCTACACGCGTAATTTACCGTTAAAAACCCGCCTGCTGATCGAACATATCATCAGCAGCTATAAAAAAATCAGTCATTATTTTTGAAGGCCGTCACGTTATTTCCCGCCTTGCTGCCGCAAACGGGCATTTGATTAGGCGATTTTAGGCGATAATCTATGGCTAATTAACGCCTAATAAATGTGATTCCGCGCGTTTATCACACAAAACAACGCATTAACCCAATGATTTAAAACAAGATAAATACCTCATCTTTTTCCTTTCCCCTCCACTCTTAACTGCCTGGCACGCCTGCTTCGCAAATGTTGCAAAAATGCAACATAGAACATCGAATAATGTTGTGATTAGAATAATGTCGTCGCAGATATTGACGTTTTCCGCTCACCCTACCGCATAAAAATAATAACCGCTGAGGATCCTATGTCCCTGTTTTTCAGTATCGCTCCGATCATCTTATTGATATGGATGATGACGAAACACCAAGGCGTCCCCGCTTATATTGCTCTGCCGTTAACCGCCCTGGTGGTCTATGCCTTACAGCTGCTGTGGTTCAACGGTGATTTACTGCTATTACATGCCAATGTGATTACCGCGCTGGTGGCGGTTTTCACCCCGATCACCATTATCGCCGGCGCCATTTTGCTCAATAAGCTGATGCAAATCAGCGGGGCGGAAAACGTGGTGCGCAATTGGCTGGAAAACATCAGCCCCAACCCTGTCGCCCAGCTAATGATTATCGGCTGGACATTTGCTTTTATGATTGAGGGGGCCAGCGGCTTCGGCACGCCGGCCGCCATCGCCGCGCCAATTCTGGTTGGGCTGGGATTCAACCCGTTGCGCGTTGCCATGCTGGCGTTGGTTATGAACTCGGTGCCGGTCTCTTTCGGCGCGGTAGGCACGCCAACCTGGTTCGGCTTTGCCAACCTGGGGCTGAGCGACGCCGACCTGCTGGAAATCGGCCGCCAAACCGCGTTGATCCATACCGTCGCCGGACTGATCATTCCGATTTTGGCACTGCGCTTTATCGTTTCCTGGCAGCAGATCCGCCAAAACCTGCCGTTTATTCTGCTGAGCGTGCTCAGCTGTACGCTGCCTTACCTGTTGCTGGCGCAGGTTAACTACGAGTTTCCGGCGCTGCTGGGCGGTGCCATCGGCCTGACGTTATCGGTGCTGCTGGCCCGCGCCAATATCGGCCTGACACGCGACAGAACTCCGTCCACCGCTCAGCCGGTTCCCTTTGCCCAAGTATTGAAAGCTATGGCGCCGACGCTGCTGCTGATCGTGATTCTGATCGTCACGCGCATTCACCAGCTGGGGCTGAAATCCCTGCTTAACAGCACCGCCCTGCTGTGGCAGGGCAGCCTGGGCTGGCTTGGAGAACTCAGCATCAGCAAGGCGCTGATTATCGAACTGCAGCAGGTATTGGGCACCAGCGCCCAGGCCGCCTATAAAACGCTGTACGTGCCGGCGCTGATCCCTTTCCTGCTGGTGGTGTTACTCGCCATTCCGCTGTTCAGGTTAAACAGACGGCAGGTAGGCCAGATCTTCGGCGCGACCACCCGCAGCATCGGCAAGCCGTTTATCGCGTTGCTCGGCGCGCTGATCATGGTCAATCTGCTGATGCTGGGCGGGGATAACGCGCCGGTAATGATTATCGGCCGGGCGCTGGCCGACGCCACCGGCGCCAGCTGGCTGCTGTTTTCCGCCTTTCTCGGCGCGCTCGGCTCGTTCTTCTCCGGTTCAAATACCGTCTCCAACCTGACGTTCGGCAGTATCCAGCACTCCATCGCCGTCAGCAGCGGTTTGAACGTCAACCTGACGCTGGCATTGCAGTCCGTAGGCGGCGCGATGGGCAATATGATTTGCCTGAACAATATCATCGCCGTCTGCTCAATCCTCGGCATTACCCAGGCCGAGGGCAAGATCATCAGAAAAACCGTACTGCCCATGCTGGCCTATGGCGCGATCGCCGCCGGCATGGCGCTGATACTGGCATTCTGAGCGAAGCACAGTAAGTTTAAGTTAACGATAAAGTAAAGGACGCATTATGATCATCTCCGCTTCAACCGACTACCGGGCCGCAGCACAGGCAAAACTTCCGCCTTTTCTGTTCCACTACATTGATGGCGGAGCCTATGCTGAGCACACGCTGCAGCGCAATACGGCGGATCTGGCCGATATCGCCCTGCGCCAGCGCGTGCTGCGCAATATGTCCGAGCTGAGTCTGGAAACCACCCTGTTCGGCGAAAAGCTGGCGATGCCGGTAGCGCTGGCGCCCGTCGGCCTGACCGGCATGTACGCGCGGCGCGGTGAAGTACAGGCGGCGCGCGCGGCCGCCAACAAAGGCATTCCCTTCACGCTGTCGACCGTCTCGGTTTGCCCGATCGAAGAAGTCGCGCCGGCCATCAACCGGCCTATGTGGTTTCAGCTGTATGTGCTGAAAGACCGCGGCTTTATGCGTAACGCGCTGGAACGCGCGCAGGCGGCCGGGGTGAAAACGCTGGTCTTCACCGTCGATATGCCGGTGCCCGGCGCCCGCTATCGCGATGCGCACTCCGGCATGAGCGGCCCGAATGCCTCCATGCGCCGTATCCTGCAGGCGATGACCCATCCGCAATGGGCGTGGGACGTCGGCATTAACGGCAAACCGCACGATCTCGGCAACGTATCGGCCTATCGCGGTACGCCAACCAGCCTTGAGGACTATATCGGCTGGCTCGGCGCCAACTTCGATCCGTCAATTTCCTGGAAAGATCTGGAGTGGATCCGCGAGTTCTGGCAGGGCCCGATGATCATCAAAGGCATTCTGGATCCTGAAGATGCCAAAGACGCCGTGCGCTTCGGTGCCGACGGCATTGTGGTTTCCAACCACGGCGGCCGCCAGCTGGACGGCGTGCTGTCCACCGCCCGCGCCCTGCCGGCAATTGCCGACGCGGTCAAAGGTGATATTACCATTCTGACCGACTCCGGCATCCGCAATGGGTTGGACGTGGTGCGGATGATTGCACTGGGCGCCGACAGCGTGCTGCTGGGGCGCGCCTTCGTGTATGCGTTGGCGGCAGCCGGCGAAGCCGGGGTCGCGAACCTGCTGGATCTGATTGATAAAGAGATGCGGGTAGCGATGACGCTGACCGGCGCCAAAACCATCGGCGAAATCACCCGCGATTCGCTGGTTAAGGCGCTGTAAAGCAGACGGGGCCGGGCAAATGCCGGCCCCGATGTTCAGCAGGAAGGAACACGCCCCTGCGGCGGTAAGTAGCGCAGCGGATCCAGCGCCGTCGCGCGATAGCGAATCTGGAAATGCAGGCGAACGGAATTGGTGCCGCTGCTGCCCATGGTGGCAATTTTCTGCCCGGCTTTCACATTCTGGCCGTTACGCACCAGCGTGGTGTCGTTATGCGCATAGGCCGAGATGAAATCTTCGCCGTGCTTAATCATGATCAGATTGCCGTAGCCACGCAGTTGGTTACCGACATACACCACCTTGCCCTTGGAACTGGCGTATACCGGCTGGCCGCGACGGCCCGCAATATCGATGCCCTTGTTCCCGCCGTCAGTGGTGGAGAAACGGGCGACGATCCTGCCGTCGGTCGGCCAGCGCCAGCAGCGGGATACGCCCGGCGGCGGCGTGCTTTTCGTCAGCACACTGCCGCCGGATTTGCGACTGGTGCTTTTTGCCGTCGCGCCGGGGCTGACTCTTAATTTTTGTCCGACCGCCAGGCTATAAGGCGGGCGGATATTGTTGGTGCGCGCCAGCGTACTGACTTCATTGCCGGTAATCCAGGCGATGTAATACAGCGTATCGCC
This sequence comes from Serratia rubidaea, assembly GCA_901472405.1. GTDB lineage: Bacteria > Pseudomonadota > Gammaproteobacteria > Enterobacterales > Enterobacteriaceae > Serratia_B > Serratia_B rubidaea. The sequence goes on from LR590463.1 coordinate 3,953,425, forward strand.
GCGCTGGACGGTATAGGTGCTGCCGCTGTAGCTGCCTTTAGGCAATTTATCATAATCACGGTTGTAGTTATTTTTGCCTGAACAACCCGCCAGCAACAGGCCAAGCGTCAGACACACCGCCAAACGGCGCCACACCGCAGATATGTTCCCTCTGCTCAAAACCTATCCTCAATCAGCCGTATGTCAATAATGGTATACGCAAGGTGCATAATAACCGTCTATGTTAACACCTGAAAACGGTCAGTCAAAAAGCGGGCGGCCCCATTAGCGGGCATTCATTTTACACGAAGGACAGGTTCATGCTGGAAGTTTGGGGAAGAAAAAGCTCATCCAATGTACAGGCGCTTATGTGGTGCATTGGCGAGCTGGGTTTACCGTATCAAAGACATGACGTCGGCCACCGGTTCGGCGGCACGGACAGCGACGAATTTTATGCGCTGAACCCGAACCGCACCATTCCCGTACTCCGGGATGGCGACCTCCCGCCGCTGTGGGAAACCGGCGCCATCCTGCGCTACCTGGCAAACCGTTATGCGCCGGACGAATTCTGGCCCGCCGACTTAATCGCCAGAACCCATGTAGACCGCTGGATGGAATGGTCAAAGCTTAACGTGGCGCTGCTGTTTACCGCGCCGATCTTTTGGCGCGTGGTGCGTACTCCCGCAGCTGAACGCGATCCCGCTGCGATCGGCCAGGCGCTGCAGGCCTTTGAGAACAAACTGATGATTGCCGAACCGCTCCTCGCAGGCCAGACGTTTTTGGCTGGCGACACATTTTCCGCCGCGGATATCCAATTCGGGCACGTGCTGTATCGTTACTACGATATAGACATCGACCGACAACCACTGCCAAACCTGCGCAGCTACTACGATCGGCTGACGGAACGCCCCGCCTTCCGCGAACACGTTATGGTGTCTTACGAAGAACTCAGGGCTTAAGACGCCGCTTTATCCAAGGGGGAATATCCCCTTACCCGTCACATCTGTCTCTGCGGCTGGGCCGGAAAGGTCAGGCTGAAAACGATGCGGGCGGCAGGCGGCTGCGGAATACATTGGGCGCTTGCCTCGCCGTCATGCAGCGTCATAATGGCGCGCACAATGGACAGGCCAAGCCCGCTGGCCTGGCTGCTGCGTGCGGCATCGGCGCGGTAGAAGCGATCGAACAGTTTATCCAGGTGCGCGGCGTCAATGGGCGGCCCCTGATTGATTACCCGCACCACCCGTTCGTCGCCCTCCGTACCGGCCCACAGTATGATGTGGCTATTCTCATCGGCATAACGCACCGCGTTGGCGACCAGATTGCTCAGCGCCCGCTGAAACAGCATGGCGTCGGCCCACAGCCGGCCGCCTCCCTGACACGCCAGGTGAATACCGCGCTCTTCCGCCAGGCCTTCGAAGTAATCGGCCACCCGCTGCAGCTCCGCCGCCATATCCAGCGTACGGTAATTCAGCGCAGAGTGCGCATTGCCGGCACGGGCCAGAAACAGAATATTCTCCACCATGCGCGAGATGCGCTCCAGCTCCTCCATATTTGGTGGAGAGCAGGGTTTCATACTCTTCCACGCTGCGGGACTGGTAAAGCGCCACCTGGCACTGCCCCATCAACGCCCCTACCGGCGTGCGGATCTCATGCGCCAGATCGGCGGAAAACTGCGTCAGGCGCTGGTAGCCTTCGTTCAGCCGGTCGAGCATGGCGTTGAATGATGCAATCAGCTGCTGCAGCTCCTGCGGCGCGCCCTGCTCGCTCAGTCGGGTTGACAGCGTGCTGGGCGCAATCGCCGCCGCCTGCGCCGCCATGCGTCTTAACGGCCGCAGCTCACGCCGCATCACCCAATATCCCAGCAGCGCAATCAGCACGAAGGCCATCCCCACCGCGCCAGCACGCGCCACAGGTAACGCGCCAGCATTTTCTGCTCGTTGGCCATCACATGGGCGACGGAAATCTGCAGGACGCTGCCGTCCTCCAACCGCACCAGCGCCGATGCCAGCCGGATCGGCACGCCCTGCGGCGTCTCCCCGCCGCGCACTGCCGCCAACCGCTGTGGCTGGCCGACCGGCGTCGGCACCACCGGCGGCAGCGTCAGCTTGGCCGGGTTTACGTTGATTAACGGTTTTTGCCCCTGCAGTTGGAAAATCAATACGTCCTGCTCATTACCCAGCATGTTTTCAAACAGCCCGGTATTGGCAACCAGCCGCTCCACCAGAAAACGCTGGCTCAACAGTTTGCGGTAATAGTCGATGCGCCCGGTCACCTGCAGATCGCTGCGGTTAACCATTTCCTGGCGCATCGCACCGTACAGGTAACCGCCGGCAGCGCTGACCACCAGCGCCGCCACCACGGCGAACAGGATGGCGCTGCGCAGCGTCAGCGACATCGTCCGCCAGCGCTCGGCCAGCACGCTCACGGGCGCGCCTCACAGACGTAGCCGATACCGCGCACGGTATGAATCAGCTTGGTCGCAAACGGCCGGTCGATTTTGGCGCGCAGCCGCTTGATGGCGACATCCACCACGTTGGTGTCGCTGTCAAAATTCATATCCCAGACCTGAGAGGCAATCATGGTGCGCGACAGCACTTCCCCCTCCCGCCGCGCCAGCAGATGCAGCAGCATAAACTCTTTATTGGTCAGCGGAATCAGCGTTTCCTGACGCGTTACCCTGCGCCGCAGCACATCGATGTGCAGGTCGGCAATCGCGTAGTGATCGGACTCACGCACCGTGCCGCGACGCAGCAGCGTTCGCAGGCGCAGCACCAGTTCGGTAAAGGAAAACGGTTTGACCAGGTAATCGTCGGCGCCCAGCTCAAGGCCGTGGATCCGGTCCTGCACGCCATCGCGCGCCGTCAGGAACAAAATCGGCACGTCGCTTTTCTTGCGCAGCACCTCAATAATCTGCCAGCCATCAATCCCGGGCAGCATCACGTCCAGCACGATGGCGTCGTAGCCATGCTCCAACGCCCGGAACAGACCATCGGTGCCGTTACGCGCCAGATCAACGCCGTATCCGGCCTCTCCCAGCCCCTTTTTCAGGTAGTCGCCGGTGCTGGTATCGTCTTCAACCACTAATATGCGCATTCTCGCCACCTCATTCCACCTGCCAACAGATTAGCAGTTTCCGCCAGAAGACTTGATGACATTAATGTCATCAAACAGACATGGTGCTGTCCCAATCCTTCAACCATGCTTAATCGGCAATCAACCACAGGAGAACATTATGCTTACTCAACGTCGTATTGCCGGTTTACTGCTGTCCAGCCTGCTGATGTGCAGCGGCATCGCCGCCGCCCAAATGCCCGGCAAAGTCATCGCCCCGCTGCGCGGCACTATCGATCAGGTTTCCGATAGCAGCCTGCAGCTGACCGACCGTAAAGGGGAAAAAGTCAGCGTAAAACTCAACGACCAGACCAAAGTGCTGAGCGTATCGAAAGGCTCAACTGCCGATATCAAACCCGACAGCTTTATTGGCACCGCCGCCGTCCCGCAGGCCGACGGCAGTTTAAAAGCGCTGGAGGTGCACGTCTTCGCCGCCAGCCTGCGCGGTTCCGGTGAGGGCCACTCCCCTTGGCAATCCGCCGATGGCAAAGTCGATACCATGACCAACGGCACCGTCGGTAAATTGGTGAACGCCAACGGCCGCACCCTGACGGTCAATTACAACAACCAGCAGAAAACCGTCATCGTGCCGGACGGCACGCCGATTGTGACGCTCGATCCCGGCGATCGCAGCCTGCTGAAGCCCGGCGCGCATATCGTGCTGTTCTCCGCCACTGACGACAAAGGTGAACGCGTCGCCACGCGCATTTCTGCCGGTAAAGACGGTACCGTGCCGCCGATGTAATGCGGGAGGCCGCGATGAAAGACTCACTGTCGCGACCGGTGCATCGTTGGCCGGTCAGAATCACCCACTGGGTTAATCTGTTCGCCATGACGTGCATGTTTATGAGCGGCTGGGAAATCTACAACGCCTCGCCGCTGTTCGACTTCCGCTTTCCGCCCGCCGTCACGCTGGGCGGCTGGCTGGGCGGCGCCATCGGCTGGCATCTGGCGCTGATGTGGCTGCTGGCGCTCAACGGACTGTGCTATCTGCTGTGGAGCCTGTTCAGCGGCCACTTCCGTCGCGACCTGCTGCCACTGCGCCTGAGCGCGCTGCGGCGTGATATCTGGCTGGCGCTGACGCTGCGGCTACAACACCGCGACGGCAAATACAATGCGATTCAAAAGCTGATGTATCTCGGCGTGTTGGTGCTCGGCCTGTTGCTGGTGCTCTCCGGGCTGGCGATCTGGAAGCCGGTGCAGCCTCTCTTGGCTGGTGGCGCTGTTCGGCGGTTTTGACATCGCGCGCTATGTGCACTTTTTCGCCATGGCGGCGGTCGGACTGTTTGTCATCATTCACCTGCTGATGGTGATGATCGTACCGCGCACGCTGTGGGCCATGCTGTCAGGAGGTAAACGTGAAGGATAAAAAATCGTCGCCCCGCGCACCGACGCTGGAACCGGATCAGAGAAAACAGCTGGTGAATCTGCAGCGCCGGCTGCTGCTTCGCTCCGGTCTGACCCTGGGCGGCGTGGCGATGCTGACCGGCTGTAATCTGCAAGATGGCGATCAGGTCGATAAAGTGCTGTGGGCGATGTCCCGCTGGAACGATCGGGTCCAGTCCTGGCTGTTCAGCGGACAGCGCCTGGCGCAGACCTACCGCCCTGATCAGATCACGCATCCCTTTCCGTTTAACGCCTACTACCCGGAATACAACGTGCCGGAAGTCGATTTGAGCGGTTATCAGCTGGAAGTCTCCGGCAAGGTGGCGAAAACGGCGCCGTGGACCCTGGAGCAACTGCAGCGCCTGCCGCAGCAGAGCCAGATCACCCGCTTAATCTGTATTGAGGGCTGGAGCGCGATTGGCCAGTGGGGCGGCGTGCCGCTGCGCATCTTTCTGCAGCATGTCGGCGCCGATCTCAATGCACGTTACGTCGGTTTTAAATGCGCGGACCGCTACTACTCCAGCATCGATATGGCCACCGCGCTGCATCCGCAAACCATTCTGGCGCTGGATTTTGCCGGTAAGGCGCTGCCGGCGGAATACGGCTACCCCTTGCGGCTACGGGTGCCCACCAAGCTGGGGTTTAAAAACGCCAAGCATATCGCCGCCATTTTCGTCAGCGACACCAACCCCGGCGGCTATTGGGAGGATCAGGGCTATAACTGGTTCAGCGGGATTTGAGGCGCCATGGAAGCGAGTTCTGGCAACGTCTATCCAGGGCGCTATGCGCCCTTTTCATTGGCTATTTTAAGCACACGGCATCACAAAGCAGGCGATAAACAGTGCCGCAGACTTAAACATGGTAAGCCCCAAAATGGATTGCCTCGTAACACCTACGCATTCGTTCAGGCTGCTATTAATAGAGAAAAGTGAAAGGCTATCCGGAACGTTAAAAAAATCGGTGAGGTCGTACGTTAAATATCAGCGTAATTAACAAGGAAGCCTTAGCTAATTTAATGATTATACGTAGAATTATTTATTGAGAAGGCGTGGAGCGGGTGAAGGGAATCGAACCCTCGTATGCAGCTTGGGAAGCTGCCGTTCTACCATTGAACTACACCCGCTTAGGTGTGCGTTTGGCATTATAACCGCTTCTGGGCGGCGGGCAAGCGGAGTTAACGCATAACTGCCGATGTTTTAAGCGGTTAGTTATCGTTGGGCGTAAAAAAACCGGCGCGGTTGCCCGCACCGGTTGTTCAAGGTGGCTGCCGGATTACTTGGCAGTCGGACGCATCGCCGGGAACAGGATAACGTCGCGGATGGTATGGCTGTTGGTGAACAGCATAACCATACGGTCGATACCGATGCCCAGGCCAGCCGTCGGCGGCAGGCCGTGTTCCAGAGAGGTCACGTAGTCTTCGTCGTAGAACATCGCTTCGTCATCGCCGGCATCCTTCGCGGCAACCTGGTCAGCAAAGCGCTGCGCCTGGTCTTCCGCATCATTCAGCTCGGAGAAGCCGTTGCCGATTTCGCGGCCGCCGATGAAGAACTCAAAGCGGTCGGTAATTTCCGGGTTCTCATCGTTACGACGCGCCAGCGGGGAAACTTCCGCCGGGTATTCGGTGATGAAGGTCGGCTGAATCAGATGGCTTTCCGCCGTCTCTTCAAAGATCTCGGTCACTACGCGGCCCAGACCCCAGCTCTTCTCTACCTTGATGCCGATAGACTCGGCAATCGCCTTCGCCTTGTCGAAGTCATCCAGGTCCGCCATGTCGGTTTCAGGACGATACTTTTTGATCGCCTCGCGCATGGTCAGTTTTTCGAACGGCTTGCCGAAGTCGAACTCTTCATCGCCGTACGGCACCTTGGTGGTGCCCAGTACGTCCTGCGCCAGCGTGCGGAACAGCGACTCGGTCAGCTCAATCAGATCTTTGTAATCCGCGTACGCCATATAGAGTTCCATCATGGTGAACTCTGGGTTGTGACGCGGCGATACCCCTTCGTTACGGAAGTTGCGGTTGATCTCGAACACACGCTCAAAACCACCGACCACCAGACGCTTCAGATACAGCTCCGGCGCAATACGCAGGTACATATCGATGTCCAGCGCATTGTGGTGAGTGATAAACGGACGCGCGGACGCGCCGCCCGGGATCACCTGCATCATCGGGGTTTCCACTTCCATAAAGTCGCGGCCCACCATAAAGTTGCGGATGCCGGACATGATGCGGGAACGCACCTTGAAGGTGTGACGTGATTCTTCGTTGGCAATCAGATCCAGGTAGCGCTGACGATAGCGGGTTTCCTGATCGGCCAGGCCGTGGAACTTGTCTGGCAGCGGACGCAGCGCCTTGGTCAGCAGACGCAGCTCGGTGCAGTGGATCGACAGCTCGCCGGTTTTGGTTTTAAACAGCTTGCCGCGCGCGCCGAGAATATCGCCCAGGTCCCACTTCTTGAATTGTTCGTTGTACACGCCTTCCGCCAGATCGTCGCGCGCGACGTACAGCTGAATGCGGCCGCCAACGTCCTGCAGCGTAACGAAAGAGGCTTTGCCCATAATGCGGCGGGTCATCATACGCCCGGCGACGGTCACTTCTACGCCCAGCGCTTCCAGCTCTTCGTTGTCTTTATCGTCATATGCTGCGTGCAGCTTGTCGGACGTGGTGTCACGACGAAAATCATTCGGGAACGCAATGCCGTTCTCGCGCAGCGCCGCCAGTTTTTCACGACGTGACTGCAGCTCGTTATTGAGATCCAACGCCTGATCGGCGCCCTGTGGTTGTTGCTCAGACATTTTTGTTCCTCATAACCCGGCTTTCAAACTTGCCTCAATGAATTTATCCAGGTCGCCATCCAATACGGCCTGCGTGTTACGCGTTTCTACGCTGGTGCGCAAATCCTTGATCCGGGAGTCATCCAGCACATAAGAGCGGATTTGGCTGCCCCAACCGATATCGGACTTGTTGTCTTCCATCGCCTGCTTATCAGCATTTTTCTTCTGCATCTCGAATTCATACAGCTTCGCTCTCAGCTGTTTGAATGCCTGATCCTTGTTTTTATGCTGTGAGCGGTCGTTCTGGCACTGCACCACGATGTTGGTCGGCAGGTGGGTAATACGCACCGCAGACTCGGTTTTGTTCACGTGCTGGCCGCCCGCGCCGGAAGCGCGGTAAACGTCGATGCGCAGATCCGCCGGATTGATTTCGATATCAATATTGTCGTCCACTTCCGGGTAAACAAACACCGAACTGAACGAGGTGTGGCGACGACCGCCGGAATCGAACGGGCTCTTGCGCACCAGGCGGTGAACGCCGGTTTCAGTACGCAACCAGCCAAAGGCGTAGTCGCCAATAATCTTGATGGTGGCGGACTTGATCCCCGCGACGTCACCGTCAGACTCTTCGATAATTTCGGTTTTAAAGCCCTTGTCCTCGGCCCAGCGCAGGTACATGCGCAGCAGCATGCTGGCCCAGTCCTGCGCCTCAGTACCGCCTGACCCGGCCTGAATGTCCAGGTAGCAGTCGGCGCTGTCGTATTCTCCGGAGAACATACGACGAAATTCTAGTTGTTCCAGCTTGACGATCAGTTGATCAAGCTCAACCACGGCTTCGTTAAAGGTTTCTTCATCGTCGGCTTCCACCGCCAGCTCCAGCAGGCCGAGGACGTCTTCCTCACCCTGTTGCAGACCGTCGATGGTCTCAACAATGGCTTCGAGCGCCGAGCGCTCTTTACCCAGCGCCTGTGCGCGCTCAGGCTCATTCCACACGTCCGGCTGCTCCAGCTCGGCGTTTACTTCTTCCAGGCGTTCTTTCTTGGCATCATAGTCAAAGATACCCCCTAAGAACGGCGGTACGCTCAGACAGGTCCTGAATACGGTTTTTTACCGGATTAATTTCAAACATGGTTTTTCGCGTTCTTTCGTTAGAGGTTGTATATCCCCCGGCAAGGGAGCCGGCGCAATGCGGCGTGAACCAGAGAGAATATAGGCGACCCAATCGCCATAGAACCGTTAATTCTAACGGATCCAGACCACAGTTTATAGCGTTTATCCAGGGAAAAGTAAGGGGCGCCGTGCGGCGCCCCTGGATGTTATCTTTTGCTGCGCCTCAGCGCGGCCACAGGTGCTGAATCAGCAGCTGCACGCTGCGGTTGCCGCGGAATTCGTTGACGTCCAGCTTATAAGCCAGCTCGACTTCTCGCACGCTGCTGTCCGGCCACAGCGTGGTGTCCACGTTGAACGCAATGCCGTCCAACAGCGGGCCGCCGCCCAGTGGCTCCACCATCAGCTTGAGGTGCTTCTCGCCCACCAGCCGCTGCTGCAGAATGCGGAACTTGCCGTCGAACGTCGGCTCCGGGAACGCCTGCCCCCACGGCCCGCCTTCGCGCAGCAGCTCCGCCGTTTCCAGCGTCAGCTCCTGCATCGCCAGTTCACCGTCGGACCAGATTACGCCCTCCAGCATCGCCGGATCGAGCCACTCGCCCACCAGTTCGCCAAAGCGCTGGCGAAACTCGTCAAAGCGCGCCTCTTCCAGCGACAGGCCGGCGGCCATCGCGTGTCCGCCGAACTTCATCATCAGCCCGGGGTTCAGCGTGTCCAGCCGCTCCAGCGCATCGCGCATATGCAGGCCGGCAATCGAGCGGCCGGAGCCTTTCAGAATGCCGTCGCCCGCCGGTGCGAACGCGATCACCGGGCGGTGAAAACGCTCTTTGATGCGCGAGGCCAAAATGCCGACCACGCCCTGATGCCACTCCGGATGGTACATCGCCAGGCCGTAAGGCAGAGCCGTGCTGCTGCGCTCCAGCTGGTCGCACAGCTGCAGCGCTTCAACCTGCATGCCCTGCTCTATCTCGCGGCGCGTTTGGTTCAGCGCGTCCAGATCGTTAGCCAGCATGCGCGCCTGCGCAATGTCGTCGCTCAGCAGCAGCGCCACGCCGATCGACATGTCGTCCAGCCGCCCCGCCGCATTCAGCCGCGGCCCGAGGGCAAAGCCCAGATCGTTGGCCGCCAGGTTGCGCGCCTCGCGGTTGGCCACCTCCAGCAGCGCGCGGATACCGGGCCGACACTTGCCAGCGCGAATGCGGTTAAGCCCCTGATACACCAGAATACGGTTATTGGCATCGAGCGGCACCACGTCGGCCACGGTGCCTAACGCCACCAGATCCAGCAGTTCGGCCAGATTCGGCATCGCCAGCGCGCGCTGTTCGAACCAGCCGCTGTCACGCAGCCGGGCGCGCAGCGCCAGCATCAGATAGAACGCGACGCCGACGCCGGCCAGCGCCTTCGACGGAAACGCACAGCCGCGCAGGTTGGGGTTGACGATCGCCTCGGCCGCCGGCAGCGTCTCGCCCGGCAGGTGGTGATCGGTCACCAGCACCTGTATGCCTTTGGCATGCGCTACCTCAACGCCGGCATGGGAAGAGATGCCGTTATCCACGGTGACGATCAGCTCGGCGCCGCGCGCCGCCGCCTGCTCCACCACTTCCGGGCTCAGGCCGTAGCCGTCCTCAAAGCGGTTCGGCACCAGATACTGCACGTCGCCGCCGCCCATGCTGCGCAGCGCCAGCGCCGTCAGCGCGGTGCTGGTGGCGCCGTCGGCGTCAAAATCGCCGACGATCATAATGCGCCGGCCGTCCGCCAGCGCCTGCTGCAGAATATCCACCGCCGCGTCGATGCCGTCCAGCTGTTGCCACGGCAGCATGCCTTTGACGCTGCGTTCCAGTTCCCGCTCTTCGCTGACCCCGCGCAGCGCATACAGCCGGCGCAGCAAAGGGTGCAGCTGAGCGGAAAGCTGCACGTCGCCCACCGCCTCACGGCGGCGTAATTGGGTTTTAATAATACTCACCGGCCATTAACCGCCGGCTTGCAGCGCGGCCTGATGCGCGTCCAGCATCGCCGCCATCTCTTTCGGCCCCTGATAGCCCGGGATCACCATGCCGTTCTGCAGGATGATGGCCGGCGTCCCCTGGATGCCGAACTGCACGCCCAGCTCGTAATGTTTGCTGATATCGGTTTTGCAGGTCGCCGGCGACACCGCGTCGCCCTTCATCGCCGCGTCAAACGCCTTGGCCTTATCGGCGGTGCACCAGATAGACTGCATGTCTTTTTCCGCCTGGGAGTTCAGCCCCTGACGCGGGAACGCCAGGTAACGCACGGTGATGCCCAGATCGTTATACTCTTTCATCTGCTGATGCAGCTTGTGGCAGTAGCCGCAGGTGATATCGGTAAACACGGTGATCACGTGTTTTTCCTTCGCCGCCTTGTAGACGATCATCTGGTCTTTCAGCGCGTCCAGCTTGCTGCCCAGCAGCTTATTGGTCACGTTTACCGGCTCTTTGCCGCTGACGTCATACAGCGGCCCCTGCAGCACGTGCTTACCGTCTTCGGAGACGTACAGCACGCCGCTGTCGGTCAGCACGGTTTTCAGCCCCGCCACCGGGGAGGGTTGAACGTCAGCCTGCTTGATGCCCAGGCTGCCCAGCGCCGATTTGATCGCCGCATCGTCGGCATGTGCGGAACCGGTCACCGAAGCCACCAGCAGGGAGAGCAGCATTAAACCTTTTTTCATTCTTCCATTCCTTTCGAACCCGGTGCCTCAGGCGCGCGGGTGATGCTGTTGATGTAGCTGTTTCAGTCGTTCGGTTGCTACATGCGTGTAAATTTGCGTCGTGGAGAGGTCGCTATGCCCCAGCAACATTTGTACGACACGTAAATCTGCGCCATGGTTCAGCAGATGGGTGGCGAACGCGTGGCGCAACACGTGCGGAGACAGACGTTCGCTGTCGATGCCGGCTAGGATCGCATAGTGTTTGATACGATGCCAGAAGGTCTGCCGGGTCATTTGCTTGCAGCGCTGGCTGGGGAACAGCACGTCGAGCGCCTGCCCGTTCACCAACCACGGCCGGCCGTGTTCAAGATAATTTTCGATCCAGTACACCGCCTCTTCGCCCAGCGGCACCAGCCGCTCTTTGTCGCCCTTGCCGATCACCCGCACCACGCCCTGGCGCAGGCTGACGTCGCTGATGCTCAGGCCGACCAGTTCGGACACCCGCAGGCCGGTGGCGTACAGCACTTCCAGCATCGCCTTGTCGCGCAGCTCCAGCGGCTGATCGACGCACGGCGCCTGCAGCAGCGCATCGACCTGCGCCTCGCTCAGGTCTTTCGGCAGGCGCTGCGGCAGCTTGGGCGAGGCCAACTGCGCGGTCGGGTCGTCGGCGCGCTGCTTTTCCCGATACAGATATTGGAACAGCCGCCGCATGGCGCTCAGCAGCCGCGCGGAGCTGCTCGCCTTATAGCCGCCTTCCACCCGTTCGGCCAGAAACGCCTGCAGGTCCAGCGCCTCGGCGTCCAGCAGGGTGCGGCCGCGCCCGGCCAGCCAGGCCGTCAGCGCCTGCAGATCCAGACGATAAGAGGCGAGCGTATTCTCAGCCAGATTACGTTCCAGCCACAGCGCATCTAAAAATTGCTCAACCAGCGCATTCTCCTGCCGTTGCACGCCAACCCCTCTTGATTTGATTCAACCTGAGGCATTATGCCTTATGGTACACTGGTTGCAATTCCATGAACGGCAACATAACGGTTTAAACATGAAGATTGGTCTGTTTTACGGCTCCAGCACCTGCTACACCGAAATGGCGGCGGAAAAAATCCGTGAAATTCTGGGTGAGGATCTGGTCGACCTGCATAATCTGAAAGACGTCTCCCCCACGCTGATGGAAGACTATTCCGTACTGATTCTCGGCATCCCGACCTGGGACTTCGGCGAGCTGCAGGAGGACTGGGAAGCGGTCTGGCCGCAACTCGCCACGCTCGATCTGAAAGGTAAAATCGTCGCCATGTACGGCATGGGCGACCAGTTCGGCTACGGCGAATGGTTCCTCGACGCGCTGGGCATGCTGCACGATCACCTGAAACCGCTCGGCGTACAGTTTATCGGCTTCTGGCCGACCGACGGTTTTGAGTTCACCAGCCCGAAACCGCTGGCCGCCGACGGCAAACGCTTCGTCGGCCTGGCGCTGGATGATGTCAACCAATATGAGATGAGTGAAGATCGTCTGCAGCAATGGTGCGAACAGATCCTGTTGGAGATGGAACCGCTATTGTAACCGTCGAGGGGCGCCTCTGCGCCCCCCGAACCTAGCCTTCAGACTCATCCTCGGCCAGCTGCATCCGCTGGCACAACTGCCGCCACTCGGCGCTGCTGATACAGTCCGACGCCAGCCATAGTCGGCGGCGTTTGCGCTTGCCGCTCGCCTGCAGCGTCAGCAGCATGCCGCCGCGCAGCATCCAGGGGCGACGGGCCAGCCGCCACTCCTTGCCCTGCCAAATCACCCGCTGCGGCGCGGAAAGCAGGCGCAGCTCCCCCTGACGCGAAGCAATACGCGTCTGACTGCGAATACATTCGAAAACCACCAGCGTCAGCAGCAACAGCCAGATCGGGTCGTAACTTTCCGGCCACGGCGAGATCAGAATCAGCAGTATCAGCGCGCCATGCGCCAACAGCGAGACAAGCTGAGTACGCCAGGAGATGCGGACATCACATCGCCACTGGGCCACGATCTTTATTTCGCGTCTGGATCAGCGTCACCATTCTTTGCAGTTCGGCGTCCTGCGGGGCGCCATGATTCATCAGCCAGTTAAACAGATCGGGATCGTCGCTCTGCAGCAGACGCACGAACAGCGCCTTGTCGTCGTCGCTCAATGAATCGTACTCATGCTCGAAAAACGGCATGATGGAGATGTCCAGTTCACGCATTCCCCGGCGGCAAGCCCAGTGAATACGCGCTTTGTTATTAATATCCATGTTGTTATGACCAACCTCTGTTCAGCGTGGCAAAGCCAGCATAGGGTTCAACCGACACACCGTATGGCAACACACGCGCAATATAATTCCGTCGGCTCACGAACGATGTGCAAGGGTAGCATGAGCCATAAACGTATAGAGTAACAATTTGACATACACGGCGGGAAGAATGTTAGCGCGAAATGTCAAAAAAAGCGCTGCGGCGGAATAACTGTTTGCAAAGCCTGCGCCCTCTTTTACCATGGAGGAACGACTCTTTCAGGCACGCTGGATATCCGGCATCATGCGACGGCCGCCGCGGTGAACCCGGCCGGATATAACGTAAATCAGGAACCGACTATGACGTTCACGACTCCTTTTCCACCTCGTCAGCCTTCCGCCTCTTCCCATCTGCCATTGACGCTGATTTCGCTGGAAGACTGGGCGCTGGTGACGATGAATGGCCCCGACACGGTGAAATACCTGCAGGGGCAGGTTACCGCCGACGTTGAGGCGCTGGCGGACGACCAGCACGTTCTCTGCGCGCACTGCGACGCCAAGGGAAAAATGTGGAGCAACCTGCGCCTGTTCCGGCGCGGTGAGGGCTTCGCCTATCTGGAGCGCCGCAGCCTGCTGGACAGCCAGCTGGCGGAGATCAAAAAATATGCGGTGTTCTCAAAAGTGACCATCGCCGCCGATAATGACGTGGTGCTGCTCGGCGTGGCCGGCTTCCAGGCGCGCGCCGCGCTGGCGGACGTCTTCAGCCAGCTGCCCGATGCGCAGCATCCGGTGGCGCAGGACGGTGACACCACGCTGCTGCACTTCAGCCAGCCGGCGGAGCGCTTTCTGCTGGTCACCAGCGCGGCGGTCGCCGAACGGCTGGTCAGCCGCTTGCAGCAGCAGGCCGAACAAAACGACAGCCGTCAGTGGCTGACGCTGGATATCGAAGCTGGCTATCCGATTATCGACGCGGCCACCAGCGCGCAGCTGATCCCGCAGGCCACCAACCTGCAGGCGCTGGACGGCATCAGCTTCAGCAAAGGCTGCTATACCGGTCAGGAAATGGTGGCGCGCGCCAAGTTCCGCGGCGCCAACAAGCGCGCGCTGTACTGGCTGGCGGGGAAAGGCAGCCGGGTGCCGGCCGCGGCGGACGATCTGGAACTGCAGCTGGGGGAGAACTGGCGCCGTACCGGCACCGTGCTGGCCGCCAGCCAGCTGGCCGACGGTACGCTGTGGGTGCAGGCAGTGTTGAATAATGACCTGGAGGCGGACAGCACGCTGCGGCTGCGCGAGGACGCCGGCGGCGAGCTCAGCATCATGCCGCTGCCTTACTCGCTGGTCGAAGAGAAGTAACCCTCGCCCGCCCGGCCGCGTTGCTCAGTGCGCGCGGCCGGGCGGCAAACCACCTCAGACGTACAGATAGATCGCCATAAAGTGGCACACGCTGCCGCCCAGCACGAAGGCGTGCCAGATGGCGTGCCCGAAGCGCCAGCGCTTGGAAGCGTAAAAAATCACCCCCAGGCTGTACACCACCCCGCCGACCGCCAGCAGCGTCACGCCGCCGATATCCAGCCGTGTCGCCAACTGGTAGATAACGATCAGCGACAGCCAGCCCATGGTCAGATAGGTCACCAGCGACAGCGCCTCAAAGCGGTGGGCGAACGCCAGCTTGAACAACACGCCGAGCAGCGCCATGCCCCAGATAACCGCCATCAGCCCACGCGCCAGCGGCGACCCCAGCCCCACCAGCAGAAAAGGCGTATAGGTGCCGGCAATCAGCAGGTAAATCGCACAGTGGTCAAATTTTTTCAGCCAGTGTTTGGCCTTCTGATGAGGAATGGCGTGGTACAGCGTTGAGGCCAGGTACAGCAGGATCATGCTGCCGCCGTACAGGCTGTAGCTGGTGATCGCCGTCGCGCCGGCGCCGGTGTCGATCGCCTGGCCAAGCAGCAGCACCAGGCCGACGATGCCAAAGACCAAACCAATGCCGTGACTGACGCTGTTGGCGATCTCTTCCGCCCATGGATAGGCTGATTTCGCCGTATTTTCCGCCTGCGTCCCGGCTTTCGCCACGTCCGTTTTACCCATAATATTCCAGCCCTCAAAAACGTCTGCATTGCTCGCAATTAACGCAAAAGCAGCTTAACTGAGAATAATTCCAGTGTACACGTGTACGCTAAAATAAAAATGTGAACGCTTGTAACATGCTGAAAATATCGAAATCCCCCCGACGCTGGTCTACAATCGCTGGGTTTTAACGTCACCTACACCGAGGCTGTACCATGTCATCTGCCGTACCCGCATTAGAATTTGGCGCCATGACCGAAGTCATCCGGTTCCTGATGGAAATCGACAAACTCAAAAGCGTTCAGCGCCGCACCAAGGTGCTGGGCACCCAGCGTCAGGAAAACTCCGCCGAACACAGCTGGCACTTCGCCATCGCCGCCATGAGCCTGGCGCCTTACGCCGGCAAGGACGTTGATATCCAGCGAGTCATCCAGATGGCGCTGCTGCATGACATCGTTGAGATCGACGCCGGCGACGTGCTGGTGTACGACCTGGCGGCCCGCGCCGCCGTGCACGATCAGGAAGTCGCCGCCGCGCGCCGCCTGTTCGGCATGCTGCCGGAGCCACAGCGCGAGTATTTCACCGCTTTATGGCAGGAATATGAAGATGCCGAAACCGCCGACGCGCGCTTTGCGCTGGTGCTGGACCGCACCATGCCGATGCTGATGAACCTGCATAATGAGGGGCAAAGCTGGGTGGAGAACGGCATCTCGCTGGAGCAGGTGCTGTCGCGCAACGAGACGATTGCCGAGGTCTATCCGGAGCTGTGGCAACACCTGCTGCACCACCTGCAGGACGCGCAGCGCAAAGGCTGGCTGAAGTAATAACGCGCCGGGCCTGCGCCCGGCGTCGGCATTACAGCGGCTTATGGGCGGTCTCCCTGGCCGCCCACACCGCCCACAGGGTGATCAACAGCGTCAGCGTTACATAGGCCGAGATCGCCAGCGTGCTGTCATACGATTTGTACAGCGACGTGATAATCAGCGGCGCAAAGCCGCCGCCGACAATCCCCGCCAGCGTGTAGGCCAGCGACGAACCGGCATAGCGCACGCGCGTCGGAAACTGTTCGGTGACAAACGCCGCCTGCGGGCCGTACATCGCCGCATGGATCAGCAGCCCCACCACCACCGCCAGACAGATCAGCACCGGCTGGGTGCTGTCCAGCAGCACGAAGAACACAAAGGCCCAGACGACCCCCGCCAGCGCGCCGCCGATATACACCGGCCGGCGGCCCAGACGGTCGGACAGCGCGCCGAACAGCGGCACCGTAATCGCGTTGCCCACCGCGCCTAACATGGTGGCGGCCAGCGCCAGCGGCCGCGGCAGGTTCAGCACCGTCGTGACATAGGTCAGCGTAAACACCACCACCAGCGCGTACAGCACGTCGGAGCCGATGCGTGAGCCGCCGGCAATCAGCAGCGGACGCTTATGGTGGCTGAAGACCTCACGCAGCGGCGCATGCGTCACATCGCGGTTCGCCGCCAATTGCAAAAACGCCGGCGTCTCGCCCACGCCGCGCCGCAGCCACAGGCCGAACGCCACCAGCGCCAGACTCAGCAGGAATGGAATGCGCCAGCCCCACTGTTGGAAATCCTCCGCCGACATCGCCAACGTCACCACGGTGATAAACCCGGTGCCTACCAGCGTTCCGCAGGAAGGGCCGACCTGGGCGAACGACGCGTTGCGTCCGCGCTGCTGCGGTTTACCGTGCTCCATCGCCAGCAGCACCGCGCCGGCCCATTCGCCGCCCAGCGCGATACCCTGAATAAAGCGCAGCGTCACAAGCAGCAGCGGGCTCCAGATGCCCCAGCTGGCATAGCCGGGCAGCATGCCCATCAGCGCGGTGGTGCCGCCCATAATCAGCAGCGTGGTGACCAACACAAAGCGCCGGCCGAGCACGTCGCCCAGGTGGCCGAACACCATGCCGCCGATCGGCCGCGAAACATAGCCGACCGCATAGGTGGAAAACGCCAGGATGGTGCCCACCAGCGGGTCAAAGGAGGGGAAGAAAACGTGATTAAAAATCAGCGCCGCCATAATGTTGTAAACGGTGAAGTCGTACCATTCCAGCGCGGTGCCGATGGAGCTGGCCGCCGCCAGTTTGCCGGTGTTCGGCGCGCTCTCGCTGCGCTGGGCCGCGTTATCCAGCGGCGCGTCGGTGGTTGAAGTATTCATGGTTTCAGCTCCTGTGCGGTGAGTTGCCAGCCAAGGGCGTAGTGCAGTGCGGACTCTTCGGCGATATCCAGCCGCTGACAGGCCAGCGCGTTAAGACGTTCGCCGGCCGCGGCGCTGCTGCTCTCGATCAGCAGCATCGGCGACAGCGTGCGGTTATCGGGCGCTTCTTTCGGCAGCGGCGTACTGAGCGCCGCATCCGGCAGCAGCAGGCTGCTGCAGACAAAACCCGCCTCGGCGGACAGCGCCTCACCGAGCTGGCGGACGCGCTGCGTTAACGCCGCGGCGTCGGCCGTCGGCAGCGCGATCACGCCAAGATGGCTGCCGCTGCCGAAGCCGGTCACCGCCTGCACGGCGCAGACCCGCCGCATCGGGTTCACCATTTTGTCCAGGCTGGCCACCGACCACGGCGTTTGCCGGGTGAACGCCGCGTGATAGGCCGGCGAGGTAAAACTGTCGAGCGAGACGGTTTTATACAGGCCCAGGTATTTGCGTCCGCCCTGCAGCGCCTGATAGCGCGCGCCGCTTAAAAAGCCGTCGATGCGCACCCGTTCCTCTACGTGTTCACGGTCATACCAGCGGTTGAACTCCGCCTCATCCTGCGCGGCAACGTCGGTGGCGACAAACAGCATTCCGTTCGGGGTTCCGGTCATGGGACTCTCCTGTTAGCTCATTTATGAGGCGGGCGCGCCCGCCGAAGGTTATGCGCCGGCCAGGCAGCGCTCAATGGACAGCGCCCAGCCCAGCAGCGCTTCATCCTGCTGCGTCAGGCCGGCGACCATCAGCCCCACCGGCGCCTCGCCCGGCGGCTGAATCGGCAGCGACACGGCGCAGCCGTCCAGGAAATTGATGATGGAGGGGTTGCGCAGCGCAGCGCCGTTGATACGGAAATAGAGCGCCTCGTCCGCCTCCAGCTCGGCGATGGTCGGCGCGACAAACGGCACGCTGGGCATCAGCAGCGCATGGTAGCCCTGCAGCGACGCCGTCACCCGCCGCTGCCAGTCGCGGCGCTGCTCCCGCAGCCGGTTGCCGTCCTCGTCGCCCAGCGCCGCGCCGCGACGGATGCGCGACAGCACCCGCGGGTCGTAAGCCGCCGCCTGCTCGGCAATCAGCGTCTGATGCCACTGCCAGGACTCCAGCGCGGTAAAGCCGCCGCTGGCGTTGATCGCCGCCAGTTCGGCAAACTCGTCGCAAGGCAGGGCGTCAATCTGCGCGCCCGCCTGCCTCAGCTGCCGCAGCGCACGCTGAAACGCCGTGGATACCGCCTCGTCCAGATCATCCAGCGCCAGCGTCTGCGGCAGTGCAAAACGCGCCTGCGCCAGCGGCCGGGCGAGCGGCTGCAGCGGCTGCTGCGCAATCAGTGCGTCCAGCGCGATGCAGTCCTCCAGGCCGTGGGCAATCACACCAACGGAGTCCAGCGACGGCGACAGCGGCTGTACGCCCGCCATATCGATGCGGCTGGCGCTGGGCTTATAGCCGGTCAGGCCGCAGAACGCCGCCGGAATGCGCACCGAACCGCCGGTATCGCTGCCAATCGCGCCAAAGCCCATGCCGTCGCTGACCGCCACCGCCGCGCCGGACGAAGAACCGCCGGGAATGCGCCGCTCCTGGCGTCGCCACGGGTTGGCCGGCGTGCCGTAGTGCGGGTTAATGCCCAGGCCGGAATAGGCGAATTCGGTCATATTGGTTTTACCGATCACCACCGCGCCGGCCTGCAGCAGCCGCTGTACCACCGCCGCATGACGCTGCGCCGCCGGCGCGTGCGCCAGCGCCCGTGAACCGCCGCGGGTGGCTTCGCCCGCCACGTCGAACAGGTCTTTCACCGACACCGGCACGCCGTCCAGTGCGGAGAGAGGCTGCCCGGCCGCACGCCGGCGGTCAGCATCCCGCGCCTGCCGGCGCGCCCAGTCGTGATAGACGCTGATAAACGCGCGCGCCCCTTCCCCTTGCGGATCGTCAATCCGCGCCAGCGCGGCGGCGGTCAGCCGTTCAGACGTCACATCGCCGCAGGCCAGCGCGGCGGCGGCCTGGCGTAATGTCCTGTTTTCCATCACGCCACCACCGGTAATTCAATGCTGCGATAAGCGTGACTGATGGTGCGTCCCAATACCTCGTCCACCAGCTCCATACGGAACTCCGCCGCCGGGCGGATGCCGCCAATCGCCGCCAGGGTGCCGCAGGTCATCGCCAGCCCTTCCGGCGGCTGCGGCATCGTCAGGCATTCCGGCGTCTGCATGCCGCCCAGATAGCGCTCGAGCAAATCCCCCGGCGTGCGCAGGCCGGCCAGCGTGCCCTGTTGGTAGAGGCGGAACTCCCCCTCCTCATAGATCCAGGCGCGCAGAATTAAACTGTCCCAGTGTTCCGCCACCTCATGCAACGGCCAGGCCGCCGTGGCGACCGGCTTGACGCACAGCTGCTTCGACAGCGCAACGCTGTGCGCCTCCAGCTGACGGTCGGTGTGATCGGAGGCCAGCGACACGTACAGCTCGCCGCGGTGGATAAAGATCAGCGGTTCGGCTTCGCCGGAGCTGGCGCCGCCGACCACCTCGACGCTGGCGCTCTGGCTAAGCTGGTTGGCCGCCACGCGATAAAACAGCGGGATTGCACTCGGCTGGGGCACGCCCAGCGCCGCCAGCTCCCTGATGTGGTGCAAAATGGCCTCGTGGTCGCGTCCGGTCCAGCCGGCGATCACCAGATGATCGATCGCCACATTCAGCGCCTCAGCCCCCGCTGATTCAGTAAAGTGAAGGTTAGTTGCATGGCATCTGTTTCCTTGGTGTTAAATAACAGTGAAATTTCACTATATCTTCAGTTGCTAAATAAGCGATTTCCGTGCCATGTTTTTGTGTACTATGTCTAAAAACTTTCTGGTTGCAGGAGCAAAGTGTGAAGACCGTTGACGCAGAGCGCCGGGAATTCCCGACGGTAGAGGAAGCCGGCCTGTCGCAGAACGAACTGGCCTATCGCCGCTTTAAACAGGCGCTGGTGACGCTGAGCTACAAGCCCGGCGAATATCTGAATACGGCGCAGGTGATGGACGATCTGGCAATGGGGCGCACGCCGATCAATCAGGCGATCCATCGGCTGGCGAATGAGGGATTACTGCAGGTGATCCCGCGTAAAGGCGTGATGGTGGCGCCGCTGTCGATCGACGATGCGCTGGAGCTGATCGAGGTGCGGCTGGCCAATGAGCTGCTGTGCATGCGGCTGGCCAGCAAGCGCGCCAGCGCATCGCAGATCGCCGGGCTGGAGGCGATCAACCGGCAGATCGACGCCGCCTGCCAGGCGCGCGACCGGGTACGCATGATGACGCTGGATCATGAATTCCATCAGGCGCTGGCGCAGATCGCCGGCAACGCCATGCTGGCGGATATTCTCAGCGTACTGCACGCGCGCGCCCAGCGCTTCTGGGCGACCTCGCTCTCCCGGCAGGGCCATATGCAGGAAGTGATCGACGAACACCGGGCGATTATCGCCGCGCTGGCGCAGCAGGACGCGGACGCGGCGGAAAGCGCGGCGCAGGCGCATATCCTCTCCTTCCGCAGCGCGCTGCTGCACGATGCATAGCCGCTTGTCAGGCGGTGATACGCAACCGCCCCAACAAGAGTAACGTGACATGACGACGCCCATAACGCTGGCGCGGGATCAGCTTGAGCTACTCTGGCAGATTGACCGCCGTGAAGAAATTACCACGCCTGTACCGGCTGCAGAACGGACAACTGCAGGCTTACGCCGACTACTACGACGTCCGCGGCTGGGATCCGCACGATCGTGAAGTCTACACGCCGCTGCATGAAGAGAGCTTTGACCGCGGCGGCAGCTTCTTCGCCCTGTTCGATCAGGAGATCATCGTCGCAGCGGCGGCGCTGGACAGCGTGCCGCGCGGGCCGGAACAAAATTTACGCCAGCTGCTGTTCTTCTACGTCAGCGCCGAGCGGCGCGGTCAGGGATTGGGGAAAATGCTGTTTCGGCACTGCCTGCAGCAGTTGCAGCAGCATGGCGCCGCCGGGCTGTACGTTTCTTCCATCCCCAATAAGCGCACCGTCGATTTTTATCTGGCGCAGGGATGTCGCCTGCTTGCCGAACCCGATGCCGAACTGTTCGCCCGCGAGCCGGAGGATATTCATCTGGTCTGCGACTGCTGAACGCCGCCAATAAAAAAGGGACACCGCATAATGCGGTGTCCCTGGGTTGTCACTCTTCGCTGACGCGTTA
The DNA here is from genome assembly GCA_901472405.1 of Serratia rubidaea. Lineage (GTDB taxonomy): Bacteria > Pseudomonadota > Gammaproteobacteria > Enterobacterales > Enterobacteriaceae > Serratia_B > Serratia_B rubidaea. The sequence continues at coordinate 3,975,134 of LR590463.1, forward strand.
CTGATATTCGCCGATCGGCACGCAGGAGCAGAACAGGTTGCGGTCGCCGTAAACGTCATCCAGCCGCTTCACGGTCGGCCAGTATTTGTTCTCACGCACCGCCGCAGACGGGAACACCGCCAGCTCGCGGCTGTAGGCATGCTGCCAGTCGCCCACCAGCTCGGCCTGCACGTGCGGCGCATTCACCAGCGGGTTGTCGTCCAGCGCCATGCGCCCTGCTTCACGCTCTCCATCTCCGCACGGATCGACAGCAGCGCGTCGATAAAGCGGTCCAGCTCTACCTTGCTCTCCGACTCCGTCGGTTCAACCATCAGCGTGCCCGCAACCGGGAACGACATGGTCGGCGCGTGGAAGCCATAGTCGATCAGACGTTTGGCAATATCCATCTCGCTGATGCCGGTCTCTTCTTTCAGCGGACGAATATCCAGAATGCATTCGTGCGCCACGCGGTGGTCGCGGCCGGTATACAGAATCGGATACGCATCCTTCAGACGGGTGGCGATATAGTTGGCGTTGAGGATCGCCACCTGGCTGGCCTGCTTCAGGCCTTCCGCGCCCATCATGCGGATGTACATCCAGCTGATCGGCAGAATCGACGCGCTGCCGAACGGCGCGGCGGACACTGCGCCCTGCTGGGTGGTTACGCCGTCGATCTGCACCACGCTGTGGCCGGGAACAAACGGCGCCAGATGCGCTTTCACGCCGATCGGCCCCATGCCCGGGCCGCCGCCGCCGTGTGGAATGCAGAAGGTTTTATGCAGGTTGAGGTGGGAAACGTCCGCGCCGATATAGCCCGGCGTAGTGATGCCGACCTGAGCGTTCATGTTGGCGCCGTCCAGGTACACCTGGCCGCCGAACTGATGCACGATCTGGCACACTTCGCGGATGGTTTCTTCATACACGCCGTGGGTGGACGGGTAGGTCACCATGATGCACGACAGCTCCGCGCCCGCCTGTTCAGCCTTGACCCGCAGATCGTGCAGATCGATGTTGCCGTTTTTGTCGCAGGCCACCACCACCACGCTCATGCCCGCCATCTGGGCGGAGGCCGGGTTGGTGCCGTGCGCCGAACTTGGGATCAGGCAGACGTGACGCCCCGCCTCATTGCGGCTTTCATGGTAGCGGCGAATCGCCAGCAGACCGGCATATTCGCCCTGCGCGCCGGAGTTCGGCTGCATGCAGACCGCATCATAGCCGGTCAGCTGCACCAGCCACTGCGACAGCTGACCAATCATCATCTGGTAGCCGGTCGCCTGCTCCGGCGGGCAGAACGGGTGCATATCGGAGAATTCAGGCCAGGTGATCGGAATCATTTCCGCCGCGGCGTTCAGCTTCATGGTGCAGGAACCCAGCGGGATCATTGCCTGGTTCAGCGCCAGATCCTTACGCTCCAGACGATGCATATAGCGCATCATTTCGGTTTCGCTGTGATAGCTGTTGAACACCGGGTGGGTGAGAATCGGTTCCTGACGCAGCATCGGCGCAGGAATGGAGGCGCTCGCCGCGCTGACCGCCGCGTCCAGCGCGTCGATATCCAGCCCGTGGCCGTCGCCGGCCAGCACCGCAAACAGCGTCTGCACGTCTTCACGCGAGGTGGCTTCATCCAGCGTGATGCCGACCGCGCCGTGAATGTCGGTGCGCAGGTTCAGCCCGAAGCTCAGGGCGCGCTCCAGCACCGCCGCCTTATCTTTGACCTCTACCGTCAGGGTATCGAACCAGCTGTCATGACGCAGCTGCAGACCGGCCTGCTGCAGCCCGGCGGCCAGGATATCGGTCAGGCGGTGAATACGCTCGGCGATGCGCTTCAGCCCCTGCGGGCCGTGATACACCGCATACAGGCTGGCGATATTGGCCAGCAGCACCTGCGAGGTGCAAATATTGGAGTTGGCCTTTTCGCGGCGGATATGCTGTTCGCGGGTCTGCATCGCCATGCGCAGCGCGGTATTGCCGGCAACATCGCGGGAAACGCCGATAATCCGGCCCGGCATCGAACGTTTGAACTCATCGCGGCAGGCGAAGAAGGCCGCGTGCGGGCCGCCGTAGCCCATCGGCACGCCGAAGCGCTGTGCGGAGCCGAACACCACGTCGGCGCCCTGCTTGCCCGGCGCGGTCAGCAGCACCAGCGCCATAAAGTCGGCCGCCACGCTGGTAATAATCTTGCGGGATTTCAGCTCGGCCAGCAGCGCGCTGTAGTCGTGCAGCTCGCCGGTGGTGCCCACCTGCTGCAGCAGTACGCCGAACACGCCGTCCAGCTCCAGCACTTTTTCCGCTTTATCGACGATCACGTCAAAGTTGAAGGTTTCGGCGCGGGTGCGCACCACGTCCAGCGTCTGCGGATGCACATCGTCAGCGACGAAGAAACGGTTGGCGTCTTTCAGTTTGCTGGCGCGCTTGGCCAGCGCCATCGCTTCGGCGGCGGCGGTCGCTTCATCCAGCAGCGAAGCGGAGGCCAGATCCAGACCGGTCAGATCCAGCGTCACGGTCTGGAAATTCAGCAGCGCTTCCAGACGGCCCTGCGACACTTCCGGCTGATACGGCGTATAGGCGGTGTACCAGCCCGGGTTTTCCAGCATGTTGCGCAGGATCACCGGCGGCGTCAGCACCGAGCTGTAGCCCATGCCGATATAGGATTTGTAGCGCTGGTTCTGGCCGGCGATCGCCTTCAGTTCGGCCAGCGCCTGATGTTCAGTCACCGCATCGCCAACCGGCGGCGGCCCCGGCAGCTGAATGTCTGCCGGCACAATCTGTTGGATCAGCGCGCTGAGCGAGCGTGCGCCCACCGCCTCCAGCATCTCTTGCTGCTGCTGTGCAGAAGAGCCGATATGGCGTTCAATGAACGCTTCGCTGTGTTCAAGTTGGCTGAGTGTCTGAGTCATTGCGACAAATTCCTGAATGCTTGCGTGGTACGGGATGTAGCCTTAACAACTAAAACGCCCCGGCGCATCGGCGTACGGGGCGTGGTAACCATTACTCGTCGATGGACTTCTGATAGCCGGCGGCATCCAGCAGTTTGCTGAGTTCCGCTTCGTCCAGAAGCCTTGATGCGGAACAGCCAGCCGTCGCCATAGGCATCGCTGTTAACCAGCTCCGGCGAGCCGTCCAGCTCTTCATTCACCGCGATGATTTCACCGCTGATTGGCGCATAGATGTCGGACGCGGCTTTCACCGACTCCGCCACCGCGCAGTCGTCGCCGGCGGCAACGGTGGCGCCGACTTCCGGCAGATCGACAAACACCATATCCCCCAGCAGCTCTTGCGCATGCTCGGTGATGCCCACCACATATTCGCCATTGCCTTCGCTGCGCACCCACTCGTGAGAGGTAGCGTATTTCAGTTCAGTTGGTACATTGCTCATCGCCCGCGACTCCTTCAAAATAAAATCAAAAAGTAATTAATCAATCAGTGACTTACCGGCACGTACAAAACCGGGCTTGGTGACCTTCACCGGCATTTCACGGTTGCGGATCTGCACGATGGCCTGCTCGCCGATGCCGGCCGGCACCCGCGCCAGCGCAATGCTGAAGCCCAGCGTCGGTGAGAACGAGCCGCTGGTGATCGCCCCTTCCTGCGTCTGGCCGGCTTCATCGGTGAAACGCACCGGCAGCTCATTACGTAATACGCCCTTTTCCGTCATCACCAATCCGACCAGTTGTTCGGTGCCCTGCTCGCGCTGCTGCTCCAGCGCGTCGCGGCCGATAAATTGACGGTCCTGCGGCTCCCAGGCGATGGTCCAGCCCATATTGGCCGCCAGCGGCGATACGCCTTCATCCATCTCCTGGCCATAGAGGTTCATCCCGGCTTCCAGGCGCAGCGTGTCGCGCGCGCCAAGGCCGGCCGGCTTCACGCCCGCTGCCAGCAGACGCTGCCAGAAGTCGGCCGCCTGCTCTTGCGGCAGGGCGATCTCATAGCCCGCTTCGCCGGTATAGCCGGTGGTGGCGATAAACAGCTCGCCGGCCTGTACGCCGAAGAACGGTTTCATGCCGGCCACCGCCTGCTGTTGTTCGGCGCTCAGCAAGGTGCCGGCGCGCTCTTTGGCCTGCGGCCCCTGCACCGCGATCAGCGCCAGGTCGTCGCGCACCCGCAGCTCTACGCCATACGGCGCCGCGTGCTGCTCAATCCACGCCAGATCCTTATCGCGCGTAGCGGAGTTCACCACCAGGCGGAAATAGTCTTCCGTCAGGAAGTACACGATCAGATCGTCAATCACGCCGCCGGAGGCATTCAGCATGCCGCTGTACAGCGCCTTGCCGGGCTGGGTGAGTTTGGCAACGTCGTTCGCCAGCAGATAGCGCAGGAACTCCCGGGTGCGGGCGCCGTGCAAATCGACGATGGTCATGTGGGAGACATCGAACATGCCGGCGTCCTGACGCACGGCGTGGTGCTCATCAATCTGCGAGCCGTAATGCAGCGGCATCATCCAACCATGAAAATCGACCATGCGAGCGCCGCATGCCACGTGCTGCTCATACAGTGGGGTTTGCTTTGCCATCTTATCCCTCTTTTCACCATGTCCCCGTCATCACCCGGCCGCGCTGCGGCAGGCTGACTCTGTTCCGGGTTAAAATGCCGTGCGAGACCGGGGCGAAAACGGCGCCATCAGCACGACGCAAACGATACCCTTTACCTGAACTTATCACCGAACGTCGTTTTTAACCATAAGTTAAAATAGGCCGGCGCGCTGTGCGGCAGGGAAAATGTCGCGCTAGTGTGCAGAGTTTTTCACTGGAAAAATGCGCCTTAAGGCACAAAATTAACAATTAAAGCGGCAAATGTCCGATGTTATATAACAAACACGCTGTAACAGAAGGAGTTATGGCCTGGGCTTTTTTTTCATCGGATTACAAAAACTAATGGGTTATCGGGCGTTAAATTAGATTATTTCAAATGAAGGGTAATATAAGGAAAAGTGATGGCTGAAAGCATAAAAAAACAGGGGCGCCATGATAGCGCCCCTGTGTGAATCACACTCTCTGACGAAGCAACGTTAAGCCAGCCACTCCGGCAGATCGTTCAGCCCCATTGCCTGACGCACCAGCTTCGGCTTGACGCCCGGCAGGCTGTCGGCCAGCCGCAGGCCGACATCGCGCAGCAGCTTTTTGGCCGGGTTATTGCCGTCAAACAGTTCGCGGAACCCCTGCATGCTGGCCAGCATCACCGCCGCGCCGTGTTTACGCCGGCGCTCATAACGCCGCAGATACAGGTGCTGGCCGATATCCTTGCCCTGCCTTTGCAGGCGCTTCAGCTCCGCAATCAGCTCCGCGGCGTCCATAAAGCCCAGGTTGACGCCCTGCCCGGCCAGCGGGTGTACGGTGTGCGCCGCGTCCCCCACCAGCGCCAGACGGTGGCCGGCAAAGTTGCGGGCATAGCGTCCGGTCAGCGGGAAGGTCAGACGCTCGCTTTCCAGCGTGCAGCGTCCCAGACGCATATCAAAGGTCATGCTCAGCTCGCGGTTAAACGCCTCCGGCGACAGCTGGCTGAGCCGTTCTGCCTCTTCCGGCGCCACCGACCAGACGATCGAACACAGGTGCGGGTCGCCAAACGGCAGGAAGGCCAGAATGCCGTCGCCGTGAAACACCTGACGCGCCGTGGCCAGATGCGGCTCTTCGGTACGGATGGTGGCGACCAGCGCGCTGTGGCGGTAGTCCCAGAAGGTAAGCGGAATATCGGCGTGCTGACGCAGCCAGGAGTTGGCGCCGTCGGCGCCTACCACCAGCCGCGCGCTCAGCATGCGGCCGTCCTCCAGCGTGATAAAGGCGTCGTTCTCGCCCCAGGCGACCTGTTTTAACGCCGCCGGCGTCAGCAGCGTCACGTCCGACAGCGTCTGCGCCTTGCGCCACAGCGCCTGCTGAATCACGTTGTTTTCTACAATATGGCCCAGATGGCTGAAGCCGCACTCATCGCCGCGGAAGGCGATTTTACCGAAGCTGTCGCGGTCCCACACTTCCATCGCATTGTAGGCGCTGGCGCGCAGCTGCAGAATATCGTCCCAGACGCCAATCTGTTGCAGCAGACGTTCGCTGGCCGCGTTGATGGCGGAAACGCGCAGCGCCAACTGCTCCGGAACGCCCTGCTCCGGCTGACGGTGCTCCAGCACCGCCACGCGCAGGCCGTTGCCCTGCAGGCCGCAGGCCAGCGCCAGCCCCACCATACCGCCGCCGGCGATAACCACATCGAATGATTGCATGCTGCTGATTCCTTAAAAACGCCTTAAATAATGGGGAGCGGCATCGCGGGCGTCAGCCTAGCGCTCGACCCAGCCCAGGGTGCGTTTGGCAAAGGCATCGCGCACCACGGGTAAATGTTCCATTGCCATCAGGCCCAGATTACGCCCAACCACCAGCGGCGCATAGCGGTTGGCGAACAGTTTGATCAGGCCGTCGGTCACGCCGATGGTCGCCTGCTGGTCCTGCTGACGTCGCCGCTGGTAGCGGCCGAGCACCGCATAGGCGCCGAGATCTTCGCCGGCCTGCGCCGCTTGCGCCACGGTTTCCGCCAGCGACATCACGTCGCGCAGGCCCAGGTTGAAGCCCTGCCCGGCGATCGGGTGCAGCGTCTGCGCCGCATTGCCTACCAGCGCCAGCCGGTGGGATACGTGCTGTTGCGCGGTCAGCAGGCTCAACGGGTAACTGTGGCGCTTGCCGACCTGCAGCATCCGCCCCAGACGCCAGCCGAACGCCTGCTGCAGCTCCTGCAGAAAACGCGCGTCGTCCCAGGCGTCCACCCGCTCGCGATCGTCGCGGTCGTGACACCAGACCAGCGAACTGCGCCCCTGCGACATCGGCAGCAGCGCCAGCGGCCCGTGACGGGTAAAACGCTCAAAGGCGCGCCCCTGCGGATCCTGCTCGCTGGTGACGTTGGCGATGGTGGCAAACTGCGGGTAGTCCTGCTGCCGCCACTGCACGTTGCAGGCGCGCGCCAGCGCGGAACGCGAGCCGTCCGCGGCGACCAGCAGCTGGCCGCTCAGGCGCTGCCCGTTGTCCAGCTGCACCACGGCCTGCTCGCGGCTGCGCGTCACGTCGACCACCTTGGCCGGACAATGCAGCGTCACGCCCGGCGCTTTTTCCAGCAGGCCAAACAGCCGCTGGCCGGCGTCGTACAGTTCGATCACCTGCCCCAGCGCCTCGACCTGATAGTCCTGCGCCGACAGATTGACGAAGCCGGCATGGCCGCGGTCGCTGACGTGCACCTGAGAAATCGCCGTCGCACAGTCGCGCAGCGCAGGCCAGACGCCGATGCGGCTGAGCTGCTGGCAGGTGCCCTGCGCCAGCGCAATGGCGCGTGCGTCAAATCCCGGATGCATCCGGTCGCCCGGCCGCGTGGCTTCAACCACGTCAATGCGCACCCGGCCCTGCGTCAGCGACGACAGCGCCAACGCCAGCGTCGCTCCGGCCATCCCGCCGCCAACGATAATTACGCTCATCTTATCTTGCCGCCGCCATCAACGCTTCGATCGCATCGGCGTCTTTCACCACGCTGGCGGTCAGGTTCTCATTGCCGTCCGGCGTAATCACGATATCGTCCTCGATACGGATGCCGATGCCGCGGTAGGCCTCCGGCACGTCGGCGTCCGGCGCGATATACAACCCCGGCTCCACCGTCAGCACCATGCCCGGCTCCAGCAGCCGATCGCGGTTCGGCGAACCGTAATGGCCGACGTCGTGCACATCCAGCCCCAGCCAGTGGCTCAGGCCGTGCATAAAGAACTGGCGGTGCGCCTGTTCGGCGATCAGCTGCTCGACGTCGCCTTTCATCACGCCCAGCTCCACCAGCCCGGTGACCATAATGCGCACCACTTCCGCATTCACTTCGCCGATGCTGGTGCCGGGTCTGAACAGCGTCAGCGCCTTGTTGAGGGAGGCCAGCACAATGTCATACACCGCGCGCTGCGGCGCGCTGAACCTGCCGTTGACCGGGAAGGTGCGGGTAATATCGCCCGCATAGCCCTGGTACTCGCAGCCGGCGTCGATCAGCACCAGATCGCCGTCGCGCATCTCACTTTCGTTTTCGGTGTAATGCAAAATGCAGGCGTTTTCACCGCTGCCAACGATGGTGTTATACGACGGATAGCGGGCGCCGAGGCGGGTAAATTCGTGGTGAATCTCCGCTTCCAGCTGGTATTCGAACATGCCCGGGCGGCATTTTTCCATCGCGCGGGTGTGCGCCAGCGCGCTGATTTCCCCGGCGCGGCGCATCACCGCCAGCTCTTCGGCCGATTTAAACAGCCGCAGGTCGTGCAGCCACGGCCGCCAGTCGGTCACGGTGGCCGGCGCCTGGAAGTTCTGGCGGAAGCCTTTGCGCAGCTTATCCAGCGCGGCGTAGAGGATCTGGTCCGCATAGGCGTATTCGCCCTGCGCGTGGTACACCACATCCAGGCCATTAAGCAGCAGATGCAGCTGCTCATGAATTTCATCGAACGGCAGCGCGCGGTCCACGCCCAGCCTGGCGGGCGCCGCCTCCTGCCCCAGACGGCGGCCGAACCAGATTTCCGCCGTCAGATCGCGCACCCGGTTGAACAGGACGCTGTGGCTGTGCGTTTCGTCGCTCTTAATCAGAATCAACACCGCTTCCGGTTCGTTAAAACCGGTCAGATACCAAAAATCGCTGTTCTGGCGGTAAGGATATTCTGAATCTGCGCTGCGCGTGGCTTCCGGCGCGGCAAAGATCACCGCCGCGCTGCCCGGCGCCATTTTCGCCAACAGCGCCTGGCGGCGGTTCTGAAATTCCTGCTGAGTCATGTCCTTCTCCTGAAATCAAGTCGGCCGAAGCGCACGGTCGATACGAATTTTAGTGCAGCGTAGGTTTGACGTTTTCCACCGCGGTCGGCTGGCGGCGGTTGAATTCGTTATAGCAGAGGATCGCCGCCATACGGACGTATTCCGCCACTTCTTCCAGCGACTGCTCCAGCTCTTCCTGGTCTTCGTCTTCGTCGTAGCCCAGCTGCGCGATGCTGCGCAGGTCGTCAATCGCTTCACCCACTTCATCCTTCACCTGCGCCAGCTTCGGCTGCATCATGCCAAGGCCCAGCAGGAAGTGGTTAACCCAGCCGGACAGCGCATCGGCACGTTCGAACACCGTGACCGCCTCGCCTTCAGGCAGCATCAGCTGGAACATAAATTCGTCATCGGCCAGCGTTTCGCGGATCTGATCGTACACCTGCTGCAGCGGCTGGCTCAGCGCCTGCGGGAACGCCACGCCTTCATTGGTCAGGTCGTGCACCAGCGTGCGCCAGCTGGCGTCATTGTTGCCGCCGCACAGCAAACCGCTGATTAAACCGTGCATTTCCGCCGCGGTTAACGCCACCGCCTGCTGGTTCAGCGCGGCGGACAAAGTGAAGTAATTTAGCTGTGTATTCTGTATAGACATGCGTATTCGTCATCGTTGGCAGGATAAGTTCGTGTTATGCTACCACCAAGGTCCGTGGTTATACCAGATAAGCACGCCCCTTCAGTGGCCGGTGACAGTCCGTCTGTGTCAGGGTTGGCCGGGATGATGGCAACGTTCGCCGCGGTCTGGCTATTTTTTTGACTGCCGCCGCAACGCACAGTAGATTATCATCAGGTTACTGAATAACCACGGGATAAGATGCCGGGTTTTAAGGGGTTGTATCTTGGTGCCGAGGTATATATAGTGGCGCCCCGCTTCGATAGACCGGAGCCGGCGCGAAATTTAGGCAGGAAGGTGGCATGTCTGCACAACCAGTAGATATTCAAATTTTTGGCCGTTCGTTAAGGGTAAATTGCCCGCCAGAACAACAAGATGCGTTGAACATGGCGGCGGACGATCTTAACCAGCGGTTGCAAGATCTCAAAGTTCGCACTAGAGTCACAAATACTGAACAGCTGGTTTTCATTGCCGCGTTGAATGTTTGTCACGAACTTGCGCAAGAACGCTTGAAAACTCGTGATTATGCGGCCAATATGGAACAGCGCATCCGTATGCTGCAACAGACCATTGAACAGGCGCTGCTTGAACAAGGTCGCATCTCTGACCGTCAGGATGATGCACAATTCGAATAACATAAGTTGCTGAACGCTAACGGTTCGGCAATGAGTAAAAAATTTCTCTGAGATGTTTGCCAGCGGGCCAGTCCCCTGAGCCGATATTTAGTACAAACAGAATGTATTGCTCCGCGATCGGTGAGCATGCTCGCTTGTCGAGAAGCCTTAAGATTGCGACGGTACGTTCACCTTGAACCTCGGGTTCAAGGGTTACAGCCTGCGACGGCATCTCGGAGATTCCCCCTTTTCTCAGGTTTACGCGGCCTTTAACGCGCCATGCGATCATGCCCATGATGCATTTCCAACCTCAGTTCGCCCAGCAGCGACAGGCTATCCGTCAGCAAATCCGTCAGCGACGCCGTGCGCTTTCCGCCCAGCAACAGCAGCTTTTCGCCGAGCAGACTGCCGAGCGCATCGCCGCCCATCCGCGCATTGTTGCCGCCGACAGCGTCGCGGCGTTTCTCTCTTTTGACGGCGAGCTGGATACCCGCCCGCTGATCGAGCGCCTGTGGCGCATGGGCAAGCGGCTTTATCTGCCGGTGCTGCACCCGTTCAGCCCGGGGAATCTGCTGTTCTTGCACTATCATGCCGGCAGCGTGCTGCGCCCCAACCGCTTTAATATTCTCGAGCCTGAACTGGACGTGCGTAACGTGCTGCCAACCTCGCAGCTGGCGGTCATTCTGGCGCCGTTGGTGGCGTTCGACGCTCAGGGGCAGCGCCTGGGTATGGGCGGCGGCTTCTATGACCGCACGCTGCAGCAGTGGCAGCACGGCGGCCCCTATCCGATCGGACTGGCGCACGACTGTCAGCAGGTGGAGAGCATCCCGAGCGAACACTGGGATATCCCGCTGCCGGAGATCGTCACCCCGTCCAAAGTCTGGGCCTGGCAAATCGCCCAATAGCAAAAGGCCGGGACAAGCCCGGCCTTTTTATCAGCGCTGAAACGCGAATCAGAACAGCAGGCGGGCGCGAATGGTGCCGGCAATGGCCTTCATCCGCTGCAGCGCTGCGTCGGCGCGTTCGGTTTCCGCTTCGATATCAATCACCACATAACCAATTTCCGGGCCGGTCTGCAGATACTGCGCGGCGATGTTAACGCCCTCTTCGGCAAAGATCTGGTTAATCTGGGTCAGCACGCCGGGGCGGTTTTCATGGATATGCAGCAGGCGGCTGGCGTTCGGGCTGTGCGCCGGCAGCGACACTTCCGGGAAGTTAACCGCTGACAGCGTAGAGCCGTTATCGGAATACTTCGCCAGTTTACCGGCCACTTCATCGCCGATATTTTCCTGCGCTTCCTGCGTGGAGCCGCCGATGTGCGGCGTCAGGATCACATTGTCAAACTCGCACAGCGGCGAATTGAACGGATCGCTGTTGGTCGCCGGCTCTTCCGGGAACACGTCGATCGCCGCGCCCGCCAGGTGCTTGCTGGACAGGGCTTCGCACAGCGCCGGAATATCGACGACGGTGCCGCGGGAGGCGTTGATCAGGATCGAGCCTGGCTTCATCAGCGCCATCTCGTCCTTGCCCATCATGTTCTTGGTCGATGGCGTTTCCGGCACGTGCAGGGTAACGACGTCGCTCATATTCAGCAGGTCGGACAGATGACGCACCTGCTGCGCGTTACCCAGCGGCAGTTTGTTCTCAATATCGTAGAAGAACACCTTCATCCCCAGCCCTTCGGCCAGAATGCCCAGCTGGGTGCCGATATGGCCGTAGCCGATAATGCCCAGTTTCTTGCCGCGCGCCTCGTACGAGCCTACGGCCAGTTTGTTCCACACGCCGCGGTGCGCCTTGGCGTTGGCCGACGGGACGCCGCGCAGCATCAGCAGCAGCTCGCCCAGCACCATTTCGGCGACGGATCGGGTATTGGAGAAAGGTGCGTTAAACACCGGGATGCCGCGTTTGGTCGCCGCTTTCAAATCCACCTGGTTGGTGCCGATGCAGAAGCAGCCTACCGCCACCAGTTTCTCGGCCGCGGCGAAGATTTCTTCGCTCAGATGCGTGCGCGATCGGATACCGATGAAATGCGCATCGCGGATCGATGCCTTGAGTGACTCGGTGTCTAACGCACCTTTGTGATATTCAATGTTGGTATAACCGGCAGCGCGCAGATTATCCACCGTGCTTTGATGAACCCCTTCCACTAACAGGAATTTAATCCTGTCTTTCTCCAATGATACTTTTGCCATTTACCCGACCCTATGTTCAGACTTCAGAAGCGGCTGTCCCCTCTTCCGCTCGCGGGCGCCCCGCAGGGTTTTCACCTTGCCGGCAGCCGGATGACGGGAAGAGATAAAACAGCTCGACCACCAACATAGCAAAAATAACGCGGGCGGCAATACAAACGATTGCTCAGCCCGTGGCGCAAGGGGCAGTTCAGGCAGCGGATTCTGGTTGAAAATGCCATGCAGGCAGAATTTGGCAGCAGCTTAGCCGAGGTTATGACAAAAATGTGATATATGTCACCAAATTTGGCGAATTAAAGAAAAGATGTTTTCTGCTGAGAATTATGCCGGCAACGGGCCGCGCCGGACGACGCAGCCCGCATCTGCGGCCGCAGGTTATTCGACCACTTTGACGCCGTCTGCGGTGCCGACCAGCGCCACATCGGCGCCGCGGTTGGCGAACAGCCCGACGGTAACCACGCCGGCGATGCCGTTAATTTTGTTCTCCAACGCCACCGCATCGGTGATGCTCAGGTTGTGCACGTCGAGGATCACGTTGCCGTTGTCGGTGACCACGTTCTGACGATACTCCGGCAGGCCGCCCAATTTCACCAGCTCGCGCGCCACGTAGGAGCGCGCCATCGGGATCACTTCGACCGGCAGCGGAAACTTGCCCAGCACGTCCACCTGCTTGGAGGCATCCACAATGCAGATAAACTTGCGGGCGATGGCGGCGATGATTTTTTCCCGCGTCAGCGCTGCGCCGCCGCCCTTGATCATCTGCATATGGCCGTTAATTTCGTCCGCGCCGTCGACGTAGATATCCAGCGAATCCACTTCGTTGCTGTCGAATACGTGAATGCCGAGGCTTTTCAGCTTGGCGGTGGAGGCGTCGGAGCTGGACACCGCACCCTCAATTTGATCCTTGATAGACCCCAGCGCGTCAATAAAGTGAGCGGCGGTCGACCCGGTGCCCACGCCGACGATGGTGCCCGGCTTCACGTATTCCAGCGCCGCCCAGCCTACCGCTTTTTTTCAGTTCATCCTGCGTCATGCTATTTTCCATTGCCTATATACGAAAACGTATGCGTATTATAGGGTAAATCGCTCCGCTGCATGCAGGTATGGATCGCAAATTGTGGCCCGTGCACGCCTGACGTCACGCCTGCTCGGTGATGCAAGCGGCGCTATTTAAGGTATAGTGCCAGAAACCATTAACATTAAGGGATATCTCTCCGATGAAACGCCCAGACTACAGAACGCTACAAGCGCTGGACGCGGTGATCCGTGAACGCGGCTTCGAACGCGCGGCACAAAAACTTTGCATCACCCAATCGGCGGTATCTCAACGCATCAAACAGCTGGAAAACCTGTTTGGCCAGCCGCTGTTGGTCCGCACCGTGCCGCCGCGCCCCACCGAGCAGGGGCAGAAACTGCTGGCGCTGCTGCACCAGGTGGAACTGCTGGAAGAGGAGTGGCTGGGCAACGATACCGGCGTCGATACGCCGCTGCTGCTGTCGCTGGCGGTCAACGCCGACAGTCTGGCGACCTGGCTGCTGCCGGCGTTAAAACCGGTGCTGGCCGACTCGCCGATCCGTCTGAACCTGCAGGTGGAAGATGAAACCCGCACCCAGGAGCGCCTGCGCCGCGGCGAAGTGGTCGGCGCGGTCAGTATTCAGCCGCAGCCGCTGCCCAGCTGTCTGGTCGATCAACTGGGCGCGCTGGACTATCTGTTCGTCGCCTCGCCGGATTTTGCCGAGCGCTACTTCCCGAACGGCGTCACCCGCTCGGCGCTGCTGAAAGCGCCGGCCGTCGCCTTCGATCATCTGGACGACATGCATCAGGCCTTCCTGCAGCAAAACTTCGATCTCTCGCCGGGCAGCGTGCCCTGCCATATCGTTAACTCGTCGGAGGCCTTTGTGCAGCTGGCGCGTCAGGGCACCACCTGTTGTATGATCCCGCACCTGCAGATCGAGAAGGAGCTGGCGTCCGGCGAACTGATCGATTTGACCCCGGGGCTGTTCCAGCGCCGGATGCTGTTCTGGCACCGCTTCGCGCCGGAAAGCCGCATGATGCGCAAAGTGACCGACGCCCTGCTGGAGCACGGCCGCCAGGTGCTGCGCCAGGATTAAAAAAGGCGCCGTTACCGGCGCCCTGCTGTACTGTCTGCGGCTTACTGCGCGCCGCCGCGCTGCAGTTCAAACACCACGTCAACCTGATCGTCAAAATGGATGCTCTGCTGCTCATAGGTCTGCGCGGCGCTGGTTTCCGGCGCGGCGCTGGCGGCCTTATACATCCGGGCAACCGGCATCGGCTGATAGTTGGCGACGTGGTAGCGGATGCTGTACACCGGCCCCAGCTTGGCCTTAAAGCCCTGGGCCAGCGACGCCGCCTGCTGGGTGGCGTTCTCAATCGCCTGCTGGCGAGCCTTCTGCCGGTACTCGTCCGGATTCGCAACCCCCAGTTCCACCGCACGGATCTCATTCAGGCCGGACTTCAGCGCGCCGTCCAGCAGCTCGTTCAGTTTATCCAGCTTGCGCAGCGTCACCTGCACCTGACGCACGGCGCGATAGCCTTTCAGCACCGATTCGCCGCTCTTCAGGTAATCGTATTCCGGCTGCGTGCGCAGGTTGGCGGCGCTGATGTCTTTTTTCTCAATGCCGTTTTTCTGCAGGAAATCGAAATACTGCGCAACGCGCTCATCAACCTGTTTTTTCGCCTGCGACGCATCCTTGGAGGATACGCTGACTTCAATCGCCAGGGTGGCGATATCCGGGGTGGCGTCGACGCTGGCCGTCCCGGAGGTCACCACGTGCGGCCCTTCCGGCACTTCCGCCGCCTGCAGCGCCATCGGTAACGTTCCTAATCCAACCATTGCGGCCATAGCCAATGCTTTTAGCTTCACAGTGTCTCCTTAAATGACAGGCTGTTCTGATTCCTGCTTATTCATGCCGATCTTTCACCGCGGCGAAAGGCAATTTACCTTCATTTACGCGGCCGTCGTCCGGCATCAACAATCAGATCCTTGCCATCAACCCTAGCATATCGTCCGGTTTTTTTGATTCAGATTAGTGCCAAATTATGATCCAGCCCCGGCGGCGGCGTTATTGCATGCCGTGCCAGGCCAGCTGCGCGGCGATGGCCCACATCACCAGCCCCACCAGAATATTGATGGTTCGTTGCGCCAGCTGCGTTTTCAGGTACGGCGACAGCCAGGCCGCCAGCAGCGCCAGCGCGAAGAACCAGGCGGCGGAGGCGCTGACCGCGCCGAAGGCGAACCAGGCGCGCACCTCCGGCGCAAACTGGCTGCCCAGACTGCCCAGCACCACAAAGGTATCCAGATAGACGTGCGGATTCAGCCAGGTGACCGCCAGCATGCTCACCACGATGCGCCAGCGGCTCTGCGCCAGCTCCGCCACGCTGACCGGGTCGATATGGCGGCTAAAGGCGGTGCGGAACGCGCCCCAGCCGTACCATAACAGGAAGGCGACGCCGCCCCAGGTCACCAACATCAGTAATAGCGACGAACGATGCAGCAGCGCGCTGCCGCCGAAAATACCGGCGCAGATCAGTACGATATCGCTGAGCGCGCACAGCGACGCCACCAACAGGTGATACTGGCGGCGAATTCCCTGATTCATCACAAACACATTCTGCGGCCCCAACGGCAAAATCATCGCGGCGCTCAGGGCGAAGCCCTGGAGAAAAACGGCAAGCATGACAAGTCCTCATCCGATACGTCGATTAACCGGGCGCATCATACGAAGAAGTCATTATTAGGTGAAATTGATAATTCTAATTAGGTATTAACAAGATTAATGACCGGGCGAGAGGATAAAAAAAGGGGCCTGACGGCCCCTGGCGGCGTTATTCCGCTTTGGCGGAAGCGCCTTCGGTACGATACAGATGAACGTCCATCTGCGGGAACGGAATGCCGATATTGTTGGCATCCAGCGCGCGCTTGAAGTTTTCCATCAGATCGAAATACACGTCCCAGTACTGCGCGTTGGTGGTCCAGGAACGGGTGACGAAGTTCAGGGAAGACGGCGCCATTTCGGTCAGACGAACGGTCACGCCTTTATCGTGCATGATGCGCTTGTCGGCGGCGATCACGTCGCCCAGCACCTTTTTCACCACGTCGATATCGGCGTTATAGGCGACGCCCACGACGATATCCACTCGGCGGTTCGGCTCGCGCGAGTAGTTGGTGATGTTGCCGGCGATGATTTTACCGTTCGGCACTACGATGGTTTTATTATCCGGCGTACGCAGCGTGGTGGAGAAAATCTGCACCTGATCGACGGTGCCGGCAATGCCGCCAAGGTCGACGTACTCACCGGCGCGCAGCGGACGGAACGCCACCAGCAGCACGCCGGCGGCAAAGTTGGACAGCGAGCCCTGCAGCGCCAGACCTACCGCCAAACCGGCGGCACCCAGTACGGCGATCACCGAAGTGGTCTGCACGCCGACGCGCCCCAGCACCGCGATAAAGGTGAAGGCCAGGATGGCGTAACGCGCCATCGCCGACAGGAAGTCGGACACCGTGGCGTCAATACCGCGCAGTTTCATCACCCGGTTCAGCGCATTGCTGACCACGCGGGCAACGATCATACCTACAATCAGAATCGCGATAGCAGCAACGATATTCACCGCATACTGAATCAGCAGATCCTGATTTTTTACCAGCCAGCTGCTGGCATTATTAATACCGTTTACTACGTTGAGATCTTCCATTCTAACGTCCTAATTAAACAAGCTCCCAGCGGGAGAAATCGCAAAAATACATCGCATTAACCGATGCGGAAACCACCGGGTAAGGGTAACCAACAATGGCGCGCGTTGCCAACTCTGCCAGCAAAAGCGAGGCAAAAATATCGGATAGGCCCCAAAAATAAAGGCTCCCGCCAGGGGAGCCTTTTCAGCATCAGGCAACGGGTGCGGCGCGCCGCACCGGCCGGGGGGATTACAGAACGTCGATCGCGTTCAGATCCTTGAAGGCCTGTTCCAGACGCGTCACCATGCTTGACTGTGCAGCGCGCAGCCAGACACGTGGGTCGTAGTATTTCTTGTTCGGCTGATCGGCGCCTTTCGGGTTACCCAGCTGGCTTTGCAGATAAGCTTCGTTTTCTTTGTAGTACTGCAGGATGCCGTCCCAGGTCGCCCATTGGGTATCGGTATCGATGTTCATCTTGATCACGCCGTAGCTGACGGACTCTTTGATCTCTGCGTCGCTGGAGCCGGAGCCGCCGTGGAACACGAAGTCCAGGCTGTTGTGCGGCAGGTTGAATTTCTCGGAAACGAATTTCTGAGAATCACGCAGGATGGTTGGCGTCAGCTTGACGTTGCCCGGCTTGTACACGCCGTGTACGTTGCCGAACGAAGCGGCGATGGTGAAGCGCGGGCTGATGGCGTGCAGTTTTTCGTACGCGTAAGCCACGTCTTCCGGCTGGGTGTACAGCGCAGAGGCGTCCATATGGCTGTTGTCCACGCCGTCTTCTTCACCGCCGGTGCAGCCCAGTTCAATTTCCAGGGTCATGCCGATTTTGGCCATGCGCGCCAGATATTTGGAGCAGATCTCGATGTTTTCTTCCAGCGACTCTTCAGACAGGTCGATCATATGGGAAGAGAACAGCGGTTTGCCGGTGGCGGCAAAGTGTTTTTCACCGGCGTCCAGCAGGCCATCGATCCATGGCAGCAGTTTCTTCGCGCAGTGGTCGGTATGCAGGATAACCGGCACGCCGTAATGTTCAGCCATCTGATGCACATGGTAAGCACCAGAGATTGCGCCCAGAATCGCTGCGCCCTGAGGAACGTCAGTCTTCAGGCCCTTGCCGGCGATAAACGCGGCGCCGCCGTTGGAGAACTGCACGATCACCGGTGCACGTACTTTAGCCGCGGCTTCCAGTACTGCGTTGATGGAATCGGAGCCGACGCAGTTTACCGCCGGCAGCGCAAAGTTGTTCTCTTTAGCAACTGCAAAGACTTTCTGAACGTCATCGCCAGTGATGACACCCGGTTTTACGAAATCAAAAATTTTAGACATGTTACTTTGTCCCGTTTCGTCTGCCGTTGTACCTTCTTTCCCCGTCCGCACGCCGGGCGTCCGGACAAGAGTCATCAGGTAGATGGATGTAAATCGTTGCTACTCCGAGCCGCAACCGGCGCGGAATAAAACAAACGGGCGGCTTGCGCCCCCCGTTGTCAGAATTACTGCTTAGCTCGCTCTTCCAGCATCACTACCGCTGGCAGCTGTTTCCCTTCAACAAATTCCAGGAACGCACCGCCGCCGGTGGAGATGTAGGAAATTTTGTCGGCAATATCAAACAGGTCAATCGCCGCCAGGGTGTCGCCGCCGCCAGCGATGGAGAATGCATCGCTGTCTGCAATGGCGCGCGCCACGATTTCGGTCCCCTTACGGAAGTTAGGGAACTCGAACACGCCAACCGGGCCATTCCACAGAATGGTTTTGGCGTTCTTCAGGATAACGGCCAGACGCTCGGCTGAAACGTCGCCCATATCCAGAATTTGCTCGTTGTCTTGAATTTCATTGGCCTGCTTGACCGTCGCCGTCGCGGTTTCAGAGAACTCGGTGGCCACGCGCACGTCGGTTGGCACCGGGATGTCGCAGGTTTCCAGCAGTTTCTTGGCGTTGTCGATCAAATCCGGCTCATACAGAGACTGGCCGACGTTGTTGCCCTGCGCCGCCACGAAGGTGTTGGCAATGCCGCCGCCGACGATCAGCTGATCGGCGATTTTAGACAGGGAGTCCAGCACGGTCAGTTTGGTGGAAACCTTGGAGCCGCCGACGATGGCGACCATCGGACGGGCCGGGTTGCCCAGCGCCTTGCCCAGCGCTTCCAGCTCGGCGGACAGCAGCGGGCCGGCACAGGCGACCGGCGCGAACTTGCCCACGCCGTGGGTGGAGGCCTGCGCGCGGTGCGCGGTGCCGAAGGCGTCCATCACATACACGTCGCACAGCGCCGCATATTTTTTAGACAGGGTTTCGTCGTCCTTTTTCTCGCCTTTGTTAAAGCGCACGTTCTCCAGCACTACCAGCTCACCTTCGGCAACGTCAACGCCGTCCAGGTAGTCTTTCGCCAGACGTACCGGGTTGCTCAGATGATCTTTCAGGTAGTTGACAACAGGCAGCAGAGAGAATTCTTCGTTGTACTCGCCTTCGGTAGGACGGCCCAGGTGGGACGTTACCATCACGCGCGCGCCCTGCTTCAGCGCAGCTTCGATCGTCGGCAGGGAAGCGCGGATACGCGCGTCGGAAGTCACTTTACCGTCTTTCACTGGTACGTTCAGGTCAGAACGGATAAGAACGCGTTTTCCTGCCAGATCCAGATCGGACATCTTAATTACAGACATGGTGAACCCTCTTGGTTGATTCTCTTAAAAGTTGCCTATCCCCGCCTCTTTCAGACCTGTCGCCTGGAATCCTGCGGGTTTACACGGCCGCGCCCCAACGGCGCCGCCGTACTAGAAACCGCTTGCGGCCATTGCCCGGGTGGTATCCAACATCCGGTTGGCAAAGCCCCATTCGTTATCGCACCAGACCAGGGTCTTGATCAGGTGCTGTCCGCTGACCCGCGTCTGCGTGCCGTCGACGATGGCGCTGTGCGGGTCATGGTTAAAATCAATCGAGACTAATGGTAGTTCCGTATAGTCAACTATACCACGAAATGATCCCCGTGCGGCCTTTTGCAGCAGCTGGTTGACCTCTGTCACCTTCACCTGTGAACTCACGCTGACGCTCAGATCGATAGCCGTCACATTAATGGTCGGCACCCGCACCGAGATCGCTTCAAAGCGATCGCAGAACTGCGGAAAAATGCGGGTGATGCCGGCGGCCAGTTTGGTATCGACCGGAATGATCGACTGGCTCGCCGCACGCGTCCGGCGCAGATCCGTATGATAGGCGTCGATCACCGGCTGATCGTTCATCGACGAGTGAATGGTGGTGACCGTACCGGATTCGATGCTGTAGGCATCGTCCAGCAGCTTGATCACCGGAATAATGCAGTTGGTGGTGCAGGAAGCATTGGAAACGATGCGATGTTCCGCCCGCAGCGTCTGATGATTGACGCCGAATACCACGGTGGCGTCCAGATCGTTGCCGCCGGGATGGGCGAACAGCACCTTCTTCGCGCCGGCCGCCAGATGGGCCTCGCCGTCCTGACGGCTGCCGTACACGCCGCTGCAGTCCAGCACCACGTCCACGCCAGCTCGCCCCACGGCAGCTGCTCCAGCGCCGGCTGATGCAGCAGGCGAATCGCGTCGTCGCCCACCGTCAGCACGTCGCACTCCTGCCGCACGTCCCAGGCAAAGCGCCCGTGACTGGAGTCGTACTTCAGCAGGTGAGCCATCCCTTCGGCATGCGCCAGCTCATTGATTGCCACCACGGAAATTTCGGCGCGTCGCCCTGATTCATACAGTGCGCGTAAAACGCTGCGGCCAATGCGGCCAAAGCCGTTTATCGCTATGCGGATGGTCATGCTTGTTCCTGCTAAATGGCCCACCCTTCCAGACTTATTCGCCGGATTGCGGGTGGCGCTGACGAGTTATCCTGCTAATCTATATAGAATACTTTAGCGAACCGCCTGCTGTGAATCACCGAGTAATATTATTCACCAACTGAATGCGTAAAAATAACCGCTCACTGCGTTATTTTCAGCGGCCGTTCACACCAACTGAAACGCTTCAGCCGAGCATAAACCAAAGTTTTTTGAAAAGGAACAGATCCGACACCTTGTCCGGCAACTCGCGGACATTTTGCGGTAATAAAATGATCTAGCGCACACTTTTGCCCACTAGCAACAGCCTGCCGCCGATCCGTTTTTCCTCTGTCTTTTCCCACGCGCCTTACATTTACGGGCATCTACAAGGAGCTAATAATGAGTGAAGTTAAGATCGTCGCTACCCTGACCCCGCGACCAGAATATGTTGATGCTGTCAGAACGGCAGCCAGAAACATGGTGCCGCAAACTCATAATGAGCCGGGCTGCCTGCAGTACGACCTGCATGAAACACGCGAAATCCCCGACGTGCGCGATCTGCAGAATCAGGGCCAGACCTCTTTCGTGTTTATTGAGCGCTGGGTCTCCGAACAGGCGCTGAAAGAGCACGTGGCGATGAGCTATCACGATGACTTCCTGGCGGTGCTGGACGGCAAACTGGCCAGCCTGAACGTGCAGAAGCTGACCCAACTGGAGCCATCCAAAGCCTGATCGGCCCTGCCACAGCATAAAAAGGCGCCGCAACGGCGCCTTCAGACTAGCGACGCACCACCCCATCGGAGTTTGACGACAGCTGGCGGAATATCTGCAACGGCTCCGGCCCGTCAGATAGAACAGCTTTATTCGATGACAACAGTTTTTCGGTTTTCAGTCCTGGAAATCATAAGCGTCATGATATTGATACCCCGTTACGCCGACTTCCCCCTCCGCAGCCGGATATGCCGCCCAGCCGTTGCTCCCCAGTGCCAGAATGTGGAACAACCGGCCTCTGAAGCCGTATCACTGCTTATCCGGAGTATGGGCGACGATCGACACCCGTCGGTTAAGAAGGCAATTCCCGTTCGGTTGATTACCCGCTGTAAATCGGAATTATTATTTTATTTACACAAAGAAAAGAATATTTATTTTATTTGGCAAGGATCACAGAACCGGGTCGGAAATATGCCCATACTGCCTTCCGCCGGTCGGGCATTTTTTTTTACCCCTATCTGCACACGTGTGCAATACTAAGAAAACGACATACGGCCACAGAATTGCCCACGGAAATCGCCACCGAAATAGCGCGACGTTATCAATGTCCTGTATCACCGCCGCTATTGTTATCCGACGCAACAGTCTCAGGCACTCCGTCAGCGACTGATTCAGGTCGACTTCTAATCAATAAGGACAACAACATGTTTAGATTACGTAAATTACTGGCGGGGCTGTTCTTTACTGCCATTTCCATCAACAGCGCGCTGGCCGCCTCCTCTTGGACGCTGGAAAAAGTCGTGGAAGTCAGCCGCCACGGAGTTCGTCCCCCAACGGCGGGCAACCGCAGCGCCATGGAGGCCGGGAGCGGGCGCGCCTGGCCGGTCTGGTACAACCGGGACGGCGAGCTCACCGGTCACGGCTATGCCGCCGCTCTGCTGAAAGGCCAGGCCGAAGCGGAGAACTGGCGCCAGCACGGCCTGTTGCCGGCGGGATGCCCCGCTCCGGGCGATCTCTATGTCTGGGCCAGCCCGCTGCAACGTACCCGCGCTACCGCCAGAGCATTGACCGACGGCGCGTTCCCCGGCTGCGGTGTCGCGATTCACGGTCTGAAAGGCGAGCACGACCCGCTGTTCCACGCGCTGAAAATGGGATTGGTCACGCTGGATCCGCAGCAGGCCAAGGCCGCTATCGACCAGGCGATGAAGGGCTCTCCCGAGCGGTTAAAACAGCGCTATGCCGGTGATATCGCCCGCCTGAAGCAGGCGGTCTGCGCCGCAGACCACTGTCCGGTATTCGATGAGCCCTGGACGCCGCAGGTCAGCGCCAACGGCAAGGTCGCGATTCAGGGGCTGAATGTCCTGTCGAATATGGCCGAGACTATTCGCCTGGCCTGGAGCGAAAATCTACCGCCGGAGCAGGTCGCTTTTGGACATGCCCGCAACGCCACTGAGGTCGCCGCCCTGATGCCGCTGCTCACCCTGCGGTACAGCCTGACCAATGATATTCCGCTGGTAGCCCGGCGCGGCGGCTCGGTGCTGCTCAACCAGATCGCGCTGGCGCTACAGCCCGGCAAACGTGACCCGAAAGGGCCGCCTGAAGCGCGCTGGCTGCTGATTGTGGCCCATGACACCAATATTGCGTTTCTGCGGACTCTGCTGGGCTTTAACTGGCAGCAGGGAAACTACCCTCAGGGCAATATTCCGCCGGCTGGCAGCCTGGTATTCGAACGCTGGCGCGACAACGACAGCGGGCAGCGCTATATCCGTATTCTGTTCCAGTCCCAGAGCCTGGATCAGCTCCGCAATCTGACGCCGCCGGGGCCAAAGCATCCGCTGCTGAAAACCGAATACCGCGCCCCGGGGTGCCGCACCACCGACGTGGGTACGCTCTGCCCGCTGTCCTCCAGCCTGGAACATATGCATAAGGCTATCGATTCAGACGCGCTGCCGGACATCGGCTGGCACTCTGAGTGGTAATCACCGCTGACTAAACGCCCGCAGCGGAACCCTTTCCCTGCGGGCCGCTTCGCCGCAATACCGCGGCGCGGAGCTCATCCATCATGAAATATCTTATTTCGCTGCTGCTGTGCTTGAGCGGTGCGGTCCACCACGCTTATGCGCTGGAACTGAAGTATTACCATGAGGTTGCCGATGTCGATAAGATCCATAAGGAGAGCCTGGGCATCAGCCATGGCTTTTCCGGCGGCTTCGGCGCCGGTCTGGAATATAAACGCGCGGCCCGGGAATCAGGGAGCGCCGCATGGCGCCACGGCGGCCACGATGAATTAAAATATCATTTGAAGCAGAAATTTCAGCCGTATTCATTACTGGACGTCACGCCGGAGATGGGCTGGAGCAGAAAAGCCAACTCCCGTAAATATAAGCCGCAGCTGAAATTGAGCTACCGCTATACGAAACATCAAAAGCTGTCGCTGATGTATCGCTATGAAATAAAAAGAACCACGGGAAAAGCACGTAAGCAGACGCAAATCTGGCAGTTAATGAACGGCGATAAAATAGCCGGGTAACGCTGAATTACGGCGTTAAATATAAGAAAAAGCAATCAGCCGCTGTATCGCGGCCACCGGGAAGACGTGGAAGGAAAACTGCAAGTCAGCTACCGGCTTACCCCCAGCCTGGCGCCGTTTATTGAGTTAAAAAATACCGCCGTTTCCAGCAGCAGCGCTCATCGCCAGACGATGTTGAAAGTGGGTTTTGTCTGGCGGATGCTATAAACGCGACAGCCCACGCATCGCGTGGGCTGTTAATGTTCCGAATCGGTATGATTATTCGGTCACTTTTTTCTTCAGCTCTTCAGCGCCCTGCTTGGTTTTATCCCAACCTTTCTCGGCGCCTTCTTTGGTTTTATCCCAGGCCTTGCCAGTACCTTCCTTCGTTTTATTCCAGCCTTTCTCAGCGCCTTCTTTGGTTTTATCCCAGGTTTTTTCAGACACGTCTTTGGTCTTGTCCCAGGCCTTGCCGGTACCTTCCTTCGTCTTATTCCAGCCTTTCTCGGCGCCTTCTTTGGTACTGTTCCACCCCTTTTCTGTGCCTTCTTTGGCCTTGTGCCAGGTTTCCTGAGATTTCTCACTCACCTTGTGGCTCATGGTGTCACTTTTCCCTTCCGCTGCATGCTCAGATCTCAGCGCTTCGCCTTTATTCTGCGCCTGATGCAACGTCTCTTTTGCCGTGTTAGCACCTTTATGCGCTTCAGCTACGGCCTCATCGGATGCATGGGTAACCGTGTTGGCAAACACCGGAGCGGCCAGGAAAAGCGCAGATAGCGCAACAACTGTTTTTTTCATAGTTCCCTCATCTACAGACGTATGGATGTCACACCGGTCAATCATGACATAAACATAACGGCGTGTAATAGCCCGGCACGTGAAGCGCGCGTAAAAAACCACCTGCATAGCAGGTGGCATTGATAGCGCCCCAGAGGGGCGTACTTAGCTCAGACTCTGAGAGCCTTCGCTTCACACCTCTTTTAGTGGAAGCTGGCTCTCTTCAACTTCATGCTTTTCCTGATACTTCACGTACTTTCTTATCATTTCTTCATTTATACCTACGGTATCTACGCAGTAACCCCGCGCCCAGAAGTGATTTCCCCACAACTTGTTCTTCCGCAGATAGGGAAATTTGCTGAACAGCCTAAGGGCTGTTTTACCTTTCAAATGACCTATCACATGTGAAATAGAAAGACGTGGCGGGACTTTTACCAGTAAATGGACATGATCTATCTGAACATTCAGCTCTACCACTTCTATCCCGAGTTGCTCACTTGAGATCCTTATCTGCTTGTAGACCTCTTTGCCAACATTATTCCTAAGGATGCG
Source organism: Serratia rubidaea (assembly GCA_901472405.1). Classification (GTDB taxonomy): domain Bacteria; phylum Pseudomonadota; class Gammaproteobacteria; order Enterobacterales; family Enterobacteriaceae; genus Serratia_B; species Serratia_B rubidaea. The sequence continues at coordinate 4,000,344 of LR590463.1, forward strand.
AAATCGGTACTTGGGTGTCCATACAATATGATATTGACAACACCAGAGCACATGAGATGCTTTCTGGAATCTACTCATGGTTAAATCCTTATCAGTTATGGGGATAACAGATTCGGATTTTCCCATGAGTAGCATTACTGGCAGAGCCAACTTGTTGCTGACCACCTCCATAGGAGGTGGTGTTCATGCAGAGATAAAAAAGCCGGTCAGCTTTCACTGACCGGCATTGGTCCTGGTTGCCAAGGCCGTTTATGATGGCCGCTAGCCGCCGGTTACTTCAGCAGCGCCTGCGCCTGCGCCACCACGTTCTCCACGGTGAAGCCGAACTCCTTGAACAGCTGGTCTGCCGGCGCCGACTCGCCGAAGGTGGTCATGCCCACCACCGCGCCGTTCAGGCCGGTGTACTTCAGCCAGTAGTCCGCAATGCCCGCTTCAATCGCCACCCGCGCCGTTACCGCCGCCGGCAGCACCGCTTCGCGGTAGGCCGCATCCTGCTTGTCGAACGTGTCGGTTGACGGCATCGACACCACGCGCGCCTTGCGGCCCGCTGCGGTCAGCTGACCCGCCGCCTCGACCGCCAGCTCCACTTCCGAGCCGGTGGCAATCAGGATAACGTCCGGCGTGCCGTCGCAGTCCTGCAGCACGTAGGCGCCGCGATACACGTTCGCCAGCTGCTCTGCGCTGCGCGGCTGCTGCGCCAGGTTCTGACGCGAGAAAATCAGCGCCGTCGGGCCGTCGTTGCGCTCGATGGCGTACTGCCAGGCAATCGCCGACTCCACCTGGTCGCACGGACGCCAGGTGCTCATGTTCGGCGTGACGCGCAGGCTGGCCAGCTGCTCCACCGGCTGGTGGGTCGGGCCGTCTTCGCCCAGACCGATGGAGTCGTGGGTGTAGACGAACACGTTGCGCTGCTTCATCAGCGCCGCCATGCGCACCGCGTTACGCGCGTATTCCACAAACATCAGGAAGGTCGCCGAGTACGGCAGGAAGCCGCCGTGCAGCGCGATGCCGTTGGTGATGGCGGTCATGCCGAACTCGCGCACGCCGTAGTGGATGTAGTTGCCCGCCGGGTCTTCGTTCAGCGGTTTGGAGCCGGACCACATGGTCAGGTTGCTCGGCGCCAGGTCGGCGGAGCCGCCGAGGAATTCCGGCAGCAGTTTGCCGAAGGCTTCCAGCGCGTTCTGCGACGCCTTGCGGCTGGCGATGTTGGCCGGGTTGGCCTGCAGCTGCTCGACGTAGGCCTTGGCCTGCGCCTGCCAGTCGGCCGGCAGCTCGCCGCTCATGCGGCGGGTGAACTCGGCGGCCAGCTCCGGGAAGGCCTGCGCGTAGGCGGCGAACTTGTCGTTCCAGGCGGCTTCACGCGCCTGACCGGCCTCTTTGGCGTCCCACTGGGCGTAGATGTCCTGCGGGATTTCAAACGGCGGGTAGTGCCAGCCCAGCTGCTCGCGGGTGGCGGCCACTTCGGCCTCGCCCAGCGGCGCGCCGTGGGAATCGTGGGTGCCGGCCTTGTTCGGCGAGCCGAAGCCGATAACGGTCTTGCACATCAGCAGGGACGGCTTGTCGGTGACCTTGCGGGCTTCCTCGACGCCGCCTTGATGGCGTCGGCGTCGTGGCCGTCCACGCCGCGCACCACGTGCCAGCCGTAGGCTTCAAAGCGCTTGGCGGTGTCGTCGGTGAACCAGCCGTCGACGTGGCCGTCGATGGAGATGCCGTTGTCATCGTAGAAGGCGGTCAGCTTGCCGAGCTTGAGGGTGCCGGCCAGGGAGCAGACTTCGTGGGAGATGCCTTCCATCATGCAGCCGTCGCCCATAAAGACGTAGGTGTTGTGGTCGACGATGTCATGGCCCGGACGGTTGAACTGGGCGGCCAGGGTGCGTTCGGCGATGGCGAAGCGACGGCGTTGGCGATGCCCTGACCGAGAGGACCGGTGGTGGTCTCGACGCCGGCGGTGTAGCCGTACTCAGGGTGGCCCGGGGTTTTGGAGTGCAGCTGACGGAAGTTTTCCAGCTCGCGCATCGGCAGGTCGTAGCCGGTGAGATGCAGGAGGCTGTAAATCAACATGGAGCCATGGCCGTTGGAGAGGACGAAGCGGTCGCGGTCGGCCAGTGCGGGTTGGTGGGGTTGTGGCTGAGGTAGTCGCGCCACAGGACTTCGGCGATATCGGCCATACCCATCGGGGCGCCCGGGTGACCGGATTTTGCTTTTTGTACGGCATCCATGCTGAGGGCGCGGATGGCGTTGGCAAGCTCTTTACGAGAGGACATGTTTTACTCCAAGTCGGATGAAAAAAGCAGTCAAGTTTGGCATTTTCTCAGACTCGGCATGAATCCGGCAATCCCTAATAGTAAATGAGAGCGAGTTCACAACTTATTAGCACGATTGGCCCGTTTTTCGGAATAACACTATTTTGCCGTCGAGTGTCGTACACTAGGCTGTTGCGAGCGAAATTGTTTCAGCTCAATAGTATAAATAACCTTGTTACTATCACAGGAAGATGGCTTTATGAAGATCCGTACCTCTTTGATTGCATTAGGTATTGCAACGCTGGTCAGCGGTTGCCAAAACCTCGACCCCAACACCCTGATGCAATCCGGCGCGCAGGCGTTCCAGGCGGCGACCCTGAGCAACGACGATGTCAAAGCGTTAAGTGATAAATCCTGCGTCGAAATGGACAGCAAGGCGAAAATCGCGCCGGCCAACAGCACCTACGCCAAACGTCTGAATAAAATCGCGGCGGCGCTGGGCGATAATATCGACGGCACTCCGGCCAACTACAAGGTGTACGTCACCAAAGACGTCAACGCCTGGGCGATGGCCAACGGCTGTATCCGCGTTTACAGCGGCCTGATGGACATGATGAACGACAACGAAGTGGAAGGCGTGCTGGGCCATGAGATGGGCCACGTAGCGCTGGGCCACACCCGCAAGGCGATGCAGGTGGCGTACGGCACGGTCGCGCTGCGCACCGCGGCGGCCTCGACCGGCGGCATCATCGGCTCGCTGTCGCAGTCGCAGCTGGCGGATATCGGCGAGAAGCTGGTCAGCGCCCAGTTCTCCCAGAAGCAAGAGAGCGAAGCGGACGACTACTCGTTCGATCTGCTGAAGAAGCGCGGCATCAACCCGAACGGGCTGGTCACCAGCTTCGAAAAACTGGCCAAGATGGAAGCCGGACGTCAGAGCAGCATGTTTGACGATCACCCGTCTTCCGAAGCGCGCGCGCAGCATATCCGCGATCGCATCGCCGCCGAAGGCAAGTAATCGTACTATTGACGGGGGCTGCGGCCCCCGTTCACGACCAAGATTACTCGCTGTCGCTCAAGAGATTATTCACCGCAAACCCTTTCAACTCTTTTACCTTCGCAATACTTTTCTCCGGCGATGAAGACTCTATCTTGCGCGGGTCGTTAATCCGCACCCTGCCGTTTTCATCGATCAGAAACTGCAAATCATCGATATGCAAATTGTGGCTTTTTAGCTGCTTAATAATATCGTTGCAGTCCTGTTCCACGTTTTTATTGAAACCTTTCTCCTCGGGTAATTCCCGTTTACCCTGGGTGATATCAGCAGCATCAATGGCCTGACGAATAAACTCTTTACTCAAGCCAAACTGCCCGTTATGGGAAACCAATCCATGTACGTCCACCACCGGGAACCCCAATTCTTTCAGCTTATGGGTGGCAGCCTGCTCGTTTTGCGCGACCTGTTCGGCGGACTGTACACCTGTGGTGCCGGGACGGAACAAACAAACACAGTGATTGGCGTTTTGCAGCGAGTGGAACACATCCTTTTGGCTGCCTTCGCCGATCTTCTGCCCTAAGGCGGCGACCTCGGTAAATTGTGCGCCGGCGGCGGCAGTGGCGGACAGCGCGGCGTTACGCGCCGCGCTTGTAGTATTGGAAACGTTAAGCATGGTTATCTCCTTAAACGATAGCGTTAGTCATCACACTGGCGTTAAGTGGACAAAAATGCGCAGCGGTTCCCGGAGGCGTTCACCCCCATGCATATCACGCAAACAGGGACGGCAGACCGTCCCCGGCGCTTACTCAGTACAGCGTCTTTTGCGGCGGCCCGGCAAAGGTTAACGGCCCGACCTGTTTCATATCCACTTCCACCACCGACGGCCCGGGTAGTTGATCGCCTCCGCCAGCACCCCGCCGAACTGTGCGGCGCTGTCTATCTTCCAGGCCTTCAGCCCCATCGCCTCCGCCACCTGGGCGAATGCCGGAGTATGCAGCTCGTTGTAATACTGACGGCCGGCGAAGTACTTGTCCTGAATACCACGCATCACGCCGTAGCCGCCGTCGTTCATGATCAGCAGCGTGATATTGGCCTGCTCCTGCGCCATGGTCGCCAGCTCCCCCAGCCCCAGCGCCAGCCCGCCGTCCCCCACCAGCCCCACCACCTTACGCTGCGGGTTGGCGATCGCCGTGCCGATCGCCATCGGCAGCCCCATACCGATGGCGCCGGCCAGCGAGTGGATGTTGCACAGCGGCGCCAGCGCGCGGAACAGCCGGCTGCCCCACACGCTGCCGGAAACGGTGATATCGCGCACCAGCAGACCGTCATCCGGCAGGGCGGCGGCGATGGCGTCGCTGAGCTTGGCATATTCGCCGGACTGCTCGCGCAGCGCCTGTTCCGCCTGCTGCACCGCGGCGGCAATGTCGGCGTCCCACGCGGCATCGACCTTCTCACCCGGCGTAAAGCGCGCCGCCAGCGCCGTCAGCAGCGCACCGCAGTCGCCGTTTACCTGCTCATCCGCCAGATAGTTGCGGTTGGCCGCCGCCGGGTCGATATCTATCTGCACCAGCGGGCGCGGCAGCGGCAGCGTCCAGGTGCGGGTTTCGTTGCTGCGCAGGCGTGAACCGGCCACCAGCGTCAGGTCGCAGCGGTTCAGGATCTGCTCCACGCTCGGCGAGTTATGGAAAGCACGCAGGCTGCGCGGATGGCTGTCCGGCAGAATGCCGCGGCCGTGGGTGCTGGACATCACCGCCACGCCGGCGTCCGCCAGCCGCTGCACCGCCGCCGCGCAGCCCAGCGCGCCGCCGCCCAGCCACAGCAGCGGCCGTTTGGCGGTCTTCAGACGTTGGTACAAACGCTCCACCGCCGCCGCATCCGCCGCCGGCAGGGCCGGTGGCGCAACGGCCGGCGTCAGCACCGCGCTGGAGACCAGGCTGCTTTGGATATCAATCGGGATCTCTACCGCCACCGGGCCGCAGGGTACGGTCTGCGCCTCCTGAATCGCCCGCTGGATCACCGCCACCGCCTGCTCGGCGCTGTTAACCCGATAGGCGCGTTTTGCACAGGCGCGCAGGAAGCCCATCTGATCTTTGGTTTCGTGAATAAAACCGGCGTCGGCATCCAGATACGCCTTTTCCACCTGGCCGGTGATGTGCAGCAGCGGCGTATTGGCGTTCAGCGCTTCAATCATCGCCCCCACCGCGTTACCCGCGCCGGCGCCGGTGCTGGTCAGCGCCACCCCGAGGCCGGAAAAACGGCCGTGGGCGTCGGCCATCGTCACCGCGCCCGCCTCGCCGCGCGCCGGCACAAAGCGGATTGCCCGCGCTGCCCGACGGCATCGGCGATCGGCAAATTATGAATCGAGATGATGCCGTACATCGCCGACACCGCGTATTGCTCCAGAGTCCGGGCTATCGCCTCACCAACCGTTATTTTATCGCTCATCATCTGCCTTCTTATCATATTAATGCGTAGGGATAGGTCGCGCGCCGCGCTCAGTCGCTCCAGCGGTTTACCTGATGGGTCAGCGCCAGATACAGGCTTTTCTGTTGCATATAGGCCTTGATGCCGTGCAGCCCTTTTTCCCGTCCCAGGCCGCTCTGCTTAACGCCGCCGAACGGCGTGGAAATCGAGAATGTCTTGTAGGTGTTGACCCAGACGGTGCCGGTCTCCAGCTGCTCCGCCAGCGCCATGGCGCGCGGGAAATCGCGGCTCCAGATGCCGGCGGCCAGGCCGTAGACCGAATCGTTGGCCATGGCGACCAGCTGCTGCTCATCGTCGAACGGCATCGCACCAGCACCGGCCCGAAGATCTCCTCCTGGCAGACCCGCGCGTCGTTGCTCAATCCGTCGATAATGGTCGGCAGGTAATAGCTGCCGTCCGCCAGCTGCGGATCCGCCGGCGCTTCGCCGCCGATCAGCACCCGGCCGCCCTCCTGACGCGCCAGCGCCACGTACGCCGCCACGCTCTGTCGATGTTTGTCATTTATCAGCGGCCCCATATGCACGCCCGGCTGCCGCGGATCGCCAAGGCGCAGCCCGCCCGCCAGCTCACACAGGCGCGTCAACAGCGGCTGATACAGCGAACGGTGCACAAACAGCCGGGAGCCGGCGATGCACGCCTGGCCGGCCGAGCTGAAAATGCCGTAGCAGATGCCGCGCGCCGCCTGCTCCAGATCGGCGTCCTCCAGCACGATGGTCGGCGACTTACCCCCCAGCTCCAGCGAAGTGGGGATCAGCTTCTCGGCGGCGATATGCGCCAGATGGCGACCGGTGCCAGTGCCGCCGGTAAAGGAAATTTTTTTCACCAGCGGGTGGCGCGCCAGCGCTTCGCCAATCACCGAGCCTTTGCCCGGCAGCACGCTGAGCAAGCCGGCGGGCAGCCCCGCCTGTTCAAACAGCTCCGCCAGCTTCAGCGCCATCAGCGGCGTGGCCTCCGCCGGCTTCAGGATCACCGCGTTGCCGGCCGCCAGCGCCGGCGCCACCTTTTGCATTTCGCTGGCGATCGGCGAGTTCCACGGCGTAATGGCGGCGATCACCCCCAGTGGCTGGTACTGGCTCAGCGTCATCACTTCACTATTGCGCTGGGTGGGCAGCTCCCCTTCCAGCACTTCGCAGGCGGCGGCGAAATAGCGCGCGGTGGCCGCCGCGCTGGCCACCAGACCGCGGGTTTCCGCCAGCGGCTTACCGTTGTCGCGCGTCTGCAGCTGCGCCAGCGTCTCCAGCTGTTGGTTAATCAGATCGCTGACGCGATATAACACCGCCGCGCGCTGATGCGGCACCAGTCCGCGCCACTGCGGGTCGCGCCAGGCGCGCTCCGCCGCCTCGACCGCCTCATTAACGTCGTTCACGTCGGCAGCGCGCAGTTCGGCGTTCAGCGAACCGTCGGCCGGAAAGGTGGAGCGCATCGGCTCGCCGCGCCCTTCACACCAGCGCCCGCCAGAAAAATCTTTTGTATCGCCATCCTGTTATTCCCCTTTATGCCGTCAGTTCGCCGTCCAGCAGACGGCGGCAGGCCTGCACCGCACTCAGCGCCGCCAGCGTCGAAGTTTTCGGGTTGCTGGCCAGCGGCGTGCCGCTTAATTCAATCTGAAATTCGCCGAAGGCGCCCTGCGCCTGCAGCCGGTGCGTATTGCGCCGGGTATGCGGATCCACCTGCAGGCGCACCCGCGTCTCATCCATCCCCAGCCCGTGCAGCGCAATGGTGGCCGCCACGTTGGCGTTGGCCGGGAACAGCCTGGCCGCTTCACGCGCGCTGCCTTCGAAGAACACCTGCGCCTCGCTGACCGCATCCAAGGTCGATCAGGGTTTCCGCCGGGCTGCCGCGCCAGCTGGCCGGGCTTTTGCTGGCCTGATAGGTGACGCAGGTCAGCCCGCCTTCCCGCGCCGACGCCAGCCCGTCCATGCCCGCCACCGCGCCGGACAGCACCCAGACGCGGCCGTGATGGTCGCGGCTGGCCTGCTGGATACGCTGCTGCAGCCCGGCGTCCGCCAGCGCGCCGGTGGAAATCACCGCCAGCGTCCAGCCGCGCTGCATCACCGCTTCGCCAAATTCGGCGACCGCCTGCTGGCTGGCGCACTCCAGCACCAGATCGGGCCGGCCGTCGCAGTCGCCGCGGATCGCTCAGCGCCTGCACCCGGCCGCCGAACGCGGCGGCAATCGCCGCATGATGCGCTCGCGCGCCACGATCCAGCCGGGTTCTACCCTTCCGGCAGGCGGGACAACACTTCCTTCGCCATCGCGCCGTAGCCAATCATCATGATTTTCTTCATCAGTTCTGCTCCCGGCTTACAGATGGCGGTTGAAGCCGCCGGACACGTCCAGCGCCGCGCCGGTGGTGAACGACGCCATCGGCGAGGCCAGAAACAGCAGCGCGCGCGCCGGCTCCTGCGGCTTGCCCAGCCGTTTCATCGGGATGCCGCGCCGCTCGGCAATCGCCGCCGTCCAGGATTCCCAGCTTTGCTCGCGGTCGGCTGCGCTCGGCAAAGCGGCGTCGCCACTGGCCCGACTCCACCATCCCCAACAGGATGGAGTTCACGCGGATGCCCTTGTCCACCAGTTCTTTCGACAGCGTCAGCGTCATATTGAGCAGCGCAGCGCGCGCCGCCGAGGTGGCGATCCATGTGCTCTTCCGGCTGCAGCGCCAGCAGCGAGTTGACGCAGGTAATCGAGGCGATATCCGAGCGCTCCAGCGCCGGCAGAAACGCCTGCAGCGGGTTAATCACGCCGAACAGTTTCAGTTCGGCCTCGTGCAGCCAGGCCGTGCGCGGCGTCTGCTCAAAATGGGCGACGTACCCCTGCCCGGCGTTGTTGATCAGCATATCCACGCCGCCGAAGCGCGCCTCGACCTGTCCGGCGAACTGCGTCACCTGCTCGGGATCCAGCACGTCGCAGCACTGCGCCAGGATCTGCGCCTGCGGAAACTCGGCCTGCAGTTGCGCCAGCGCACCGTCAAGCTTGTCCTGGCTGCGGCCGCAGAACGCCACCCTGGCCCTTCCGCCAGCAGCAGCCGCAGGGTTTCAAAACCGATGCCCGACGAGCCGCCGGTCACCACCGCCACCCGGTTTTCAATCTGGAAATTCATGGTTGAATTGCTCCCGTAAAGTCCCGCACAAGGCGGTTAAAGCTCGCCGGCGCGTCAAGATAGCTGGCGTGCCGGCGGCGGCGATCAGGTGCAGCGGCGCATCCTGCCGCGCGGCCAGCGCCTCTGCCGCCGCCGGCGGCGTAATGGCGTCCTGTTCGCCGCACCACACCTGCAGCGGGCCACGATAGCGCGCCAGATAGCCGTTGATATCATCGTTGGCCAGCATCCAGGCGGCGCTGAGGAAACCGTCCGGATGCAGCTGCTGCATGCCGCGGCGCACCCAGGCGATATCCTGCGGGTCGGCGTCGGCGCGCAGCAGTGCCGCAGCGCGCTGTTCCCCGTAGCCCTGCGGTCCCAGCGTGTGCATCATCTGCTGACGCTGTTCGAACACCTGGCGGCGCTTCTGCGCATCGGCCATTGCATAGCCCTGCGCCGGGTCAGCCAGCGCCAGACCGCAGAGGCCGTCAGGACAGGCGGCGGCATAGGCGCTGCCCATCAGCGCGCCGAGTGAATGCCCCACCAGCAGCGGCTGATGCAGGCCCAGATGGCTGACCAGCGCCGCCAGCGCGCCGGCGTAATCGGCGGCCAACGGTTCGGCACTCGCCAGCGCGTCGCTGGCGCCGTAACCCGGCGCATCCCAGGCGATCAGCCGGTGGCCGTCCAGCAATTGCGCGTCGGCAAACTGCTTCAGCCACGAGGCGGAGCCGGAGCTGATGCCGTGCAGCAGCAGCACCGGCCGCCCCTGACCGGCCTCACGCCAGCTCAGCCGCTGGCCGCCGCAGACCGCCTGTTGGCGTTCCGGCAGCGCATTCATCCGTTGCGCTTCACGCTGGACAGCGGGTGATCCGCCGGATAGGTCGGGATCTCCGGCTTGGCGGTGCCGAGCATCACGCACATCAGCGCCTCTTCCTCGCCGTGGTTGAACAGCCCGCGGTAAATACCCGCCGGCACCGAAATCAGGTCGCGCTCCTTCAGCACCGTCTCGTAATACTCCTCGCCGTCCTGAATCATCAGCGTGATGGTGCCTTTCAGCATAAAGAACACCTCCTCCACGTCGTCATGCAGGTGCAGCGGCCTTCGCACTTCGACGGCAGCACCATGGTGGAGAAAGTGAAGTTGCCGGCCGGCACGGTATTGGTGTCGCTCGCCACGCCGGTGCGCCGGTGCCGATGTAGCGCATCTGCGCGCGGCGGTATTTCGGATCGAAATCCGCCTGAAACTTCAGCGCGTTCCAGTCATACTTGCGGCCTTCAAAACGGGCGATGCGTGATTCCACCCAGTCCGCCATCGCGATATCCTGCGGCTTGACGCCGGCTTTGTTGTCAACCTGAGACATGGTTTTCACTCCTCAATTGATTTGGCAAACTCAGTATTTCTTCAGCAGCGGCAGCAAAATGATGCAGCCGACGAAGGCCGTCACCACCAAAAACAGCAGGCCGCTGTCCATATTGCCGCTGGCGGCGATCAACGCCCCCATCAGCACCGGCGCCAGCGCGCCGGCAAAATTCCCCAGGCCGTTGAAAATGCCGCCGGCGGTGGCGCTCACCTGGCTGCTGGTGGCCTTGGCCAGCAGGGCGAAGATGTTGGGCGCCCCGGCGCCCCACATAAAGGTGCTGAGCGCCATGGCGGCAATCACGCTGTAGGTGCCCGACAGCTGCAGCACCGCCGCCAGCCCCACGCCGGCGCCCGCCAGCGACAGGAAGCAGGCCAGCGCGCGGCGGTCGAGCTTGTCCGACAGCCAGGCCCCCCAGCACTTCCCCCAGCAGCATGGCGATAAAACGGCAGCGAGGAGAGGTAGCCGGCGTGTTCCAGATGGATGCCTTTCCCCTCGATCAGATAGCTTGGCAGCCAGCCGTTCATGCCCCACAGGTAGGTCAGAAACGCGATATTAAACAGGCAGATCATCCAGAAGTGCGGGCTGCGCAGCAGCTGTTGCCGGTGCTGTTTGCGCTCGGCCGGCGTGCTCTGGTTCCCCTGCGCCGTCCGCTGCACCTTCAGATGACGCAGGCCGAACAGCACCAGCAGCATCACCGGCAGCGTCAGCAACGCCATAAAGAAGAAGGTCGCCTGCCAGTGAAAGGTGTTGAGAATAAACAGCGTCACCGGGAAGCCCAGCGCCGCGCCGAGCGGCGTGCCCAGCAGCCACAGCATGGTGGCCCGCGCCTGCAGGCGCTGCGGGAACGCCTGGCGGATAATGGCGTAGGCCATCGGCAGCAGCGGCCCTTCGGCAATGCCGAGCAGAATGCGCAGCGTCATCATGGTGTGATACGAGCGGGTAAAGCCCATCATCACCATCAGCACCGCCCAGACCACCATCATGCCGATCAGCACCCGCACCGGGTTCAGCCGGTCGCCGATGCCGCTCAGCAGCATCGAGGAGAAGCCGTAGGAAAACAGAAAGGCGCTCATCAGCAGCCCGAGACGCGTCGGGTCAAAGCTGATGCCCAGCGCCTGCTGGAAACCGGCGTCGGAAAACAGCGCCGCAATGCTGATCTTGTCGAAAAACGCCAGCAGTACGCAGGCAAACAGCGCGATAGGCACCGACCAGCGCACCCGTTGCGGCTGATTTTCGACAACGGCCTCCCCCACCCGGCCGTCGCGGGCGTCGATGTGTTGCAGAGTCATGAAACGCTCCCGTCGCTTGGGCGTTATCCTCTGGCGCTTACAGGCGCTGCCTGCAAGCCGCCGGGATTACTTCAACGCCATCAGAGAAAATTCCGCATCCGCCAGCTGCGCCGGATCCAGTACCCGTCCGCTGGCCAGCCAGCGCTTACCCAGTTTGATGGCGCGCGCGTCGTTAAACGCCACCATCTGCACCAGCTGCCGGTCAGCGTTCAGGGTGAAAAATACCTGCGACTGCGGCGTGCGCCGCGTCACCTGATGCACGCCGCCGATCGGCACGCCCGAGGATCTGGATATTGGCGTCATATTGATCCGACCACAGCCAGGCGACGTCGTCGTAGGCCGGCGCGTCGGCATCAAGCATCGCGCCGGCGGTGCTGATGGCCTGATTCTGCGCGTAGGCCCAGGACTGCAGACACAGCCCCAGCGTCGGATGGCGCGCCACGTCGCCGGCGGCGAAGATCGCCGGATGGCTGGTGCGTCCCTGGCTGTCGACCACGATGCCGCCGCCGTCCAGCTGCAGCCCGGCGCTGTGCGCCAGCGCCAGATTCAGCTCTACGCCGATGCCGACCACCACCAGATCGAACGGCTGCGCCGCGCTGACGGCGCTGGCGATCCACGCCTCATCGCCGCGCGTTTCCAGGCGGATATCGCCGCAGTCGCAGTGCAGCGTCACGCCCTGCTGCTGATGCAGCGCCAGCAGCGCCTGTGACACCGCCGCGCCGACGCTGCGCATGCACAGCGCGGGCTGGCGTTCAAACACCGTCACCTCGACGCCGAGCCTGCGCGCCGACGCGGCGATCTCCAGCCCGATCCAGCCGCCGCCGACAATCGCCAGCCGGCGGCTGCGCAACAGCCCCTGACGCAGGCGCGCGGCATCGTCCCAGGAGCGCAGGGTCATCACCTGCGGGCAGTCGGCCCAGCTGGCGTCCGGCAGGCGCGGCCGGCCGCCGGTGGCCAGCAGCAGCTGGTCAAAATGCAGCTGCCGCCCGTCGCTGAGCTGCAGCGTTTGAGCCGCGGCGTCCACGCGCTCGGCGCGCAGCGGGCGATACCAGTTAATCTCCAGCGCCGCCACCGTCTCGGCGCTGAACAGGCGGCTGAGCGGCGCCTTATCGTCCAGCAGCGCCGCCTTGGAGAGCGGCGGGCGCTCATAAAAATCGTAGGGTTCATCGCTCACCACCGACAGGGTGCCGTCGTAACCGCGGTCGCGCAGCGTTTTCGCCGCCCAGCCGCCGGCCTGACCGCCGCCGACGATAACGATGCCTGCGGAAATCGGCTGACTCATAGCGCCTCCACCGGTTTATGCTGGCGGCGGGTGTCGTGGTCGATGCCGCCCTCCACCGCCCATTCGGTAAACGACACCAGCGAATGCTCCAGCTCGCGCGGCTGCCAGTTCTCCGTCAGGAAATCATCATTGGTGTAGTACTCGAACGCGCCGCCGGTCGGGCTGTTGACGTACCAGAAGTAGGCCGAGGAGATCGGATGGCGGCCGGGGCCGATAAAGGTGCTCCACTGCTCTTTATTCATCGCCAGACCGCCGCCGATCACTTCATGAATATCGCGTACGGTGAACGCCACGTGGTTCAGCCCGCGTGGGCGGTTCGGCAGCTTCAGCAGGAACAGGTTATGGTGGCCGCCGCGCGCCTGGGTGCGCAGGAACACCGCGCGGTCGATATAGCGATCGGACACCTGAAATCCCAGCGCCTCGCGGTAAAAGCGCTCGGTAGCCGCCAGGTCATCGACAAAGAACACCACGTGGCCGATATTGATCGGCTGCGCCTGTTCATAGACCGGGCTGGGCTGGTCGATGCGGCGCACGTCGCCCACTGATTGATCGGCGTGACCGGCAGCGTCACCTCGCGCTGACGGCTGACCACAAAGCGCAGCGTCATGCCGTTGGGATCGCGGCACTCCAGCGTCTCGCCCAGACGCTGAAAGCCCGGCACCTGCGCCAGCCGCGTTGCCAGTTCCGCCAGCTCCGCCGGGCCGGCCACGCCCCAGGTCATGCGGCGCAGGGTCGAGCCACCTTCGAACGCCGGCGGCAGCTCATCGTCGTCCAGCGGACGCAGCTGCACGCCGGCGCCGCTCAGGGTGGTAAATGCCGACGGCCGATCCGCCGCCGCCTGCAGGCCGAAGTCCCGCATAAATTTCTCGCACTTTGGCAGATCTTCAACGCCAAATTCCAGCTGTTCGATGCCAATCACGCTCATTGTTTGTGCCTCACGTTCTCTGAAACGCCTGTTTCAGGCATGATCGTTCCCCGACGCCCGTTTTCAGGCGCCTCACGCGGTCGCTAAACCTTGCCGTTGGGAAAACCCGTGGGCGGGCAGCGGCCCGCCGCACATGAAAATAGTGCTAGCCGACCTCGGCTCGCGGCGGCGCGCCAAGGAAGTCGGAAATCTTCCCGGCGGCGTCGCGCACCTCCATCCGCAGCCGCTCGCGATCCTCGGCCGGGATCTGATCGAACGGCACCATAATGCTGACCACCGCCTCCACCTGCAGATCGCGGTTAAAGATCGGGTAGACGATCGAGGAAATGCCGTGGCGGAAAAACGACTCGCCGATCACATAGCCGCGCGCCTTATCCTGCTGCACCATCTGCCACAGCGCCTCGCGGTCGGCCGGCGTGCCCGGCCCGCTGCCCGGCAGGCTCTGCTGCGGATAGAGACCTTCGAATTCCTCGCGCGTGGTGCGGGTCAGCAGCATGCGTCCCAGCGAGGTCTGATGCACCGGCAGGCGCGTGCCGACGCTGACCTGATTGATCTGCGAACCGGCGGCGCTGACGCGGGCGATATAGATCACATCGCGTCCGTCACGGATCGCCAGGTGGCTGCTGCACTGGCTGCGATCGCGCAGCTGCTCGATCACCGGCTGCCCGACCTGCGCTACGTCCAGCGAGGCGATATACTCAAACCCCAGCCGCAGCACCTTGATGCCCAGCGAGAAGGTGTTGGTGCGCGGGTTGCGCTCCAGAAAGCCCAGATGCTCCAGCGTCTGCACCACCCGGTAGGCGGTCGCCTTCGGCATGGCGACCAGACGGTGCAGCTCCGCAAAGGTCATCTCCTTGTGCTGCTCGCCAAACGCCAGCAGCAGCTGCAGACCGCGATCCAGTCCGGGGATCAGATATTTACACGTTTGTTCATCCGCCATGCTCTGTTCCTTCTTCTCGCCGTCGGGCGGTCAGTTGAATACGAAACCGCCGTTCACCGGCAGCAGTTGACCGGTGACGAAGTTCGCCAGCGGCGACAGCAGATACAGCACGCTGCCGGTCACATCATCCGGGTGTTGCGCTCCGCTCAGCGCCCGCCCCTGCTCGTACAGCTGGTGGCGCTCCGCCGGTACATATTCGGTGGCCTCCACCCCGCGTCAGGCCCGGTGCGATGGCGTTGACGCAGATGTTCTGTTCGCCCAGCTCGCGCGCCATCGAACGCGTCATCGCAATCAGCGCCCCCTTGCTGGCCACGTAGGCCATCAGGCGCGGCGCGCCCCACAGCGCGGTGTCGGACGCCACGTTGACGATCTTGGCGTGCGGCCGCTGCGCCAGCAGCGGCACCGCCGCCTGACTGACCAGCCAGGTGCCGCGCACGTTGACCTGCATCACGCGGTCCCACAGCTCGATATCGTATTCCATCATGGTTTTGCCGCCGACGCCGGTCGCCAGCGCGGCGTTATTCACCAGACCGTCGATCGCGCCGCCTGCGCCAATGGCGCTGAAGGCGTTGCGAATCGAGTCCGGCGACGCCAGATCGATGGTCTGCGTTTCAACCTGCGCGCCCTGCTCGCGCAGCGCCGCCGCCGCGCTCTGCAGCTCGTCCGCCAGGATGTCGCACATCACCACCCGGCCGCCGGCCTCGGCGATCGCTGCGGCGAAGCTGCGGCCAAGGCCGCGCGCCGCGCCGGTGACCACGATGCGTTTGTCCGCCAGCAGGCCGCTCACTGCGCCGCCTCCAGCTCGCTCAGCATCGCCAGCTGTTTTTGCGCCTCTTTTTGCATCATACGGCGCAGACGCGACAGGCCGACGTCGTGCTGATAGAGGTATTCGCGCTGCGGGCGTTCGGCGCCATGTTCTCCAGTACGATGCGATCCTGCTCAAGCACGTCCCAGTGCAGCGCCTCCAGACGGTTGCGGTACATAAAGCGCCACAGATCGCGCTGCCAGTCCTTCACCTTGCGGATACGCCAGAAGAATACCCGGCAGTGATCCTTGTCTTCCGGCACCACCATGCCGATGATCCAGAAGTGGCCGCCCGGCCGAAGCGCTGTTTGTACGGGATCGACAGGCGCATCCAGTAGGCGCCGCTGTTGCCGAACTCCACCCAGTCGAAGTTGACGCCGATCTGGCCGTTTTTCTTGAAGATAAAGCCGCTGTCGGTCGGCTCCAGGGCCATATCCGCCTTGCGGTCGCCTTCCGCCATCGAGTGCGACGAAGAGTGCAGATAGGTGCCGTGCATCGGGTCCATCACGTTTTCCAACGCATACTGATAATTGCAGTCCCAGCTGGCGGTGCACAGGAAGTTGCTGTAAGCAGCTTCATCGGCCAGCTCCTGCGGGAAGATCAGTTCCGGCGGCGCTTCGTCGGCGGTGACGCCGAAGTAGAGGAACACCGCGCCGTGAGCCTCCTGCGCCGGGTAGGAACGCAGGCATTTCTGCCCCACCAGCGGGCAGCGGTCCACCGCCGGCACGTCTTTCACCTCGCCGTCGCCGCCCACTTCAACGCCGTGATACCAGCAGGCGATGCGATCGCCGAGGTTCCAGCCCATCGACAGCCGCGCGCCGCGGTGCGGGCAGCGGTCTTCCAGCGCGTGGATTGCGCCCTGCGCGTCGCGCCACAGGACGATTTGCTGCTCCAGTCGGGTGATGCCGACCGGGTTGTTGCCCACTTCCCAGCTGGCCAGCACCGGATACCACATACCGCGTAAGCCCTGGTCAAGGTAGTTCTGTAAAGTCTGCGCGGAGGATGTTGTGTTTGCTGTCATTGTCTTCTCCCAGTGCTGCTCAGAAACCGTTAACGTGAAGGAATTCGCGGAACGCCGCTTCGTTCCACGGCTGGCCGTTGCGATCGAACAGCCGGCGCTGATTCAGCGCGCTGACGATCTGATCCAGTTCGCTGGCGCCGCCGTCGAAGATCTCCTCCAGCGCGGCGACCAGCGCGGTTTCAAAGCCGTCCGGCACGCGGGCGCGCGTCTGCCAGATCACATTCTGATAGTGGCCCGGCTGATGGATCTGCCCGTTGCCGCCCTCGCGCGCCGGGATCACCTGCTGGGTGTCCGGCAGCCACGGGTTGAAATCGGTAATGTGTTGCATCAATTACTCCTCCTCGATGACGGTGATCTGGATTTGGTTGTCAATCACGCGGGTGGCGAAGGTTTGCAGATCGCGGCCGCCCGGTTCGCGCAGGCACTGGCCGGTGCGTACGTCGAACAGCGCTTCATGCAGCGGGCACTCCACTTTGCCGTCGTCGACAAACCCCTGGCTGAGCAAGGCGTAGGCGTGCGGGCAGACATCTTCCAGCGCGTAATATTGCCCGTCGATCAGATACACCCCGATCTCTTTGCCGTCTACCGTCGCCGAGTAAGGGAAATCTTCTTTAACCTGAGACACTTCGCACACGTTCTTCCAGCTCATTGCTAAAACCCTCTATCTCTTTGTTTCATATATGAAACTCAGTTTCTTATTTAATACGCCCACTATAAAACTGGCGAATGTTTCGTCAAGGGAGCAAGGCGACAATTGTTAATAAAAGGTTGTTTAAAGATTACAAATGCGGAGGAGATCACGAAAAAATGCACCGATATGAAAATACGATGGTATTTATGCATTACATCGTGAATTTATATGCAAAAACGCGTTGATTTTTGCATGGCAAGCGGCGTAAAAGTTTTCTCTCGCCGTGAGAGGCGCGTTTATTGAAACAATAATTTAACATCCAGACCCATAATCCCGCCTTCAGGCCCGGCGAACGCCCGTTCGCCCGCCGCACAGGTTTATCACCGTGTTAAGGAGTGCTTTGTGAATGCTCGTCAGCGCTGGTACGGCGTGTTCGCCCTGCTGTTTTTGATCGTGATCGCCTATATCGACCGGGTAAATATCGCCGTGATGGTGGTCAATCCGGCGTTTTTGCACCACTTCGGCCTCGGGGAGAGCCGGCTGCAGCAGGGCACGCTGATGACCGCCTTTCTGCTCGGCTACGGCCTGGCGGCGCTGCTGCTGACGCCGTTTCTGGAAACGCTGATGGGATACCGACGCGCGCTGACGCTCAGCGTGCTGCTGTGGGCGCTGCTGACCGCCGCCTCGCCGCTGGCGGGCAGCGTCCTGTGGCTGCTGCTGGTGCGCGCCCTGCTCGGCGTCAGCGAAGGGCCGCTGTTTTCGCTGAAAACCATGTATATCAGCGACCACTTTGCCGCCAATGAGCTGGGCAAGCCCAACGCGTCAGCGCGCTCGGCGTCTCGCTCGGGCTGGCGATCGGCTTTCCGCTGATCGGCTTTCTGATGGCCCACTTCGGCTGGGCGATGTCGTTTTATTTACTGGCGGGTTTCAATCTGCTGGCCGGGCTGTGGCTGATCCGCACGTTTATCCGTCCGGCGCACAACACGCCGCCGCCGCGCGCCGCAACGCCGGTGCTGGCGCGCGTCTGGCGCACCTTCAGCGACGCCTGGCATACGCCGATGCTCGGCTGGATTATGCTGGTGGAGATCGCCACCCTCAGCTATCTGTGGGGCTCCAGCGCCTGGCTGCCGGCCTACCTGATCGATGAAAAAGGCTTTTCGCTGAAGCAGATGGGGGCCATGGCGTCACTGCCGTTTATCGTCAGCATCGGGGCGAAATATCTCGGCGGTGCGCTGCTCGACCGGATGCGTCCGCAGCAGGCGCCGCTGATCTTCGTCATCGGCGGCGGCGCCACCGCGCTGTGCGTTGCCGGGCTGATGAACAGCGGCCAGACCGGCTGGATCGCCTTTTTCCTGCTGGCGGCCAACGCCTGCTGGGGCCTGCAGGGCGCGGCGATCCCGACGCTGCTGCAGCACTACGCCAGGCCGCAGGCGGTCGGCAGCGCCTATGGCATTATCAACGGAATCGGCAATCTGTTTTCCGCCTTTATTCCGCTGCTGATGGGATGGGTGATGGCCGCTCAGGGCACGGTGTCGTCCGGGTTTGCGGTGCTGATCGCCTCACAGCTGGTCACGCTGCTGGCGGGCGGCGTGCTGCTGGGCAAAATGCGCCAGGCCCGGGCGCTGCTGCAGCGCCCGTAAGCAACGAAGCCGCGGATCTTAAAGGCGTTTCCTCTAATCGGCCGTTCATCCCGGCGGCCAACGATAAAGGGCGGACGCCTCCAGACGGCTGAAAGTAGCGGCTACGCCGCCGGATGGATTTGCCGGCAGCGCAGCACTGCCGTTAACGCCCTTTCTTTTTACGGCCCGGCTGGGTGAACCGCTTGCGCCCGGCCGGCGCTTCGGCGGGTTTACTGGCTTTTTTGGCCTTGTTGACCGCCGGCTTGCGGCTCGCCGGTTTTGCTTCCGACGAGGAGTCCTCAATCAGTTTGAACAACGCGATCAGTTCATCATCCGTCAATTCCCGCCAGTCTCCCAGCGGTAAGCCGGCCAGCCCGACGTTCATAATGCGGGTGCGCTCCAGCTTGGTGACCTCATAGCCAAAATGTTCACACATACGACGGATCTGGCGGTTTAACCCCTGCACCAGCACGATGCGAAACACCGAGGCGGAGACTTTCTTCACCTTGCATTTTTTTGGTCACCGTACCCAGCATCGGTACGCCCGCCGCTAAACCGCGGATAAATTCATCGGTGACCGGTTTATTGACCGTCACCAGATACTCTTTTTTCGTGCTCGTTACCGGCCCGCAGGATCTTGTTCACCAGATCGCCGTGGTTAGTCAGGAATATCAGCCCCTGCGAGTCTTTATCTAACCCGCCCGATCGGGAAAATACGCGTACTGTGATTCACAAAATCGGCAATGTTGTCTTTTTCGCCGCTTTCCGTGGTGCAGACAATGCCTACCGGTTTGTTCAGCGCAATGAAGACCAGGTTGTCTTCGCTACGCGGCTCGATGAGCTGGCCGTTAACCTTGACCACGTCTCCCGGAAATACCCGATCGCCCAGCGCCACACGCTTGCCATTAATAAAAACATTACCTTGTTCGATATAACGATCGGCATCGCGACGCGAGCAGACCCCGCTTTCGCTAATATATTTGTTCAGACGTACAGATGGTTTGGCCAGCATATCTGTCTCCATAAAAACCCCGGCCTCTGGCAAGACCGGGGTTTACACAACTCTCGCTTACGCCTGCTTTTTCGCCGCTTGCAGGTACAGCATTTCCAGCGCCAGCGTCGCCGCGGCCAGCGCGGTGATTTCCGACTGATCGTAGGCCGGCGCCACTTCCACCACGTCCATGCCGACGATGTTCAGCGTCTGCATGCCGCGCAGCAGCTTCAGCGCGCGATCGGAGGTCAGACCGCCGATCACCGGCGTGCCGGTGCCGGGCGCAAAGGCCGGATCCAGGCAGTCGATGTCGAAGGTCAGGTATACCGGCATATCGCCGACGATCTGTTTGATCTGGGTCAGCAGATCGTCCACGCCGCGGTCGTTCACCTGCGCCGCATCCAGCACGGTAAAGCCGTTATCATGGTCGAATTCGGTGCGGATGCCGATCTGCACCGAGTGATGCGGATCGATCAGGCCTTCGTTCGGCGCATGATAGAACATGGTGCCGTGGTCAAACTTGCTGCCGTTGGCGTAGGTGTCGGTGTGCGCATCAAAATGCACCAGCGCCATCTTGCCAAAGTGCTTGGCGTGCGCGCGCAGCAGCGGCAGCGTGACAAAATGGTCGCCGCCGAAGGAGAGCATGCGCTTGCCGGCCCGCAGCAGTTTCTCAGCGTGGGCCTGCAGCTTATCGCTCATATCCTGCGCATCGCCGAAGTTGAACACGATATCGCCGCAGTCAACGACGTTCAGCCGGTCACGCAGGTCAAAACTCCACGGCCAGCGGTTGCCTTCCCAGGCCAGGTTGGTGGACACCTGACGGATCGCCGCCGGCCCGTGACGCCCGCCGGCGCGGCCGGAGGTCGCCATATCGAAGGGAATGCCGGTGATCACCCACTCCGCATCGCTGTCATACGGCATAAAATTCAGCGGAAAGCGCAGGAAACCAAAGGCATTGGACACTAAAGAATTATCGGACTGATGACCTAAGGTGCTCATAGTAAATCCTCATCGTTCAACATTTCGCCCGCGGCGCAACGTCACAGGCCCAACAAAAAAAAATCCCTTCCGCGTCGTTAGCCCGACGAGGAAGGGATTTATTTAAACGTTCTTTTCAGCGCTGCTGATGGCCTGAATTATCGCCTGATTTGCCTCAGGCTTCAAGTCGGCGCGGATGACGCCATCCGCGCCGCAGCATTACTCGTCTTCCAGATAAGTATAACCGTACAGGCCGGCTTCGAACTCTTCCAGGAACTGCGCCTGCAGCGCATTGTCCAGGTCGGTCTCTTTCACCTGATCGCGGAATTTGGCCAGCAGCGCCGTCGGGTCCAGCTGCACATACTGCAGCATGTCGGCCACGGTATCGCCGTCGTCGGACTGCTCGGTTTCAATGGTGCCGTCCGGGAAGATATACACGTCAACCGAGGCGGTGTCGCCGAACAGGTTGTGCATATTCCCCAGGATTTCCTGATAGGCGCCGACCATAAAGAAGCCCAGCACCGGCGGGTTCTCCGGATCGTACGGCGGCATCGGCATGGTGGTCGCCACGCCGTCGCCGTCAACGTAATGATCGATGGTGCCGTCCGAATCGCAGGTGATGTCCAACAGCACCGCACGCCCTTCCGGCGGCTGATCCAGCCCCTCCAGCGGCAGCACCGGGAACAGCTGGTCGATCCCCCAGGCGTCCGGCATCGACTGGAACAGCGAGAAGTTGACGTAGAACTTGTCCGCCATCCGCTCCTGCAGCTCATCGATAATCGGCCGGTGGGCGCGGTTGCTCGGGTCGAGCTGCTGCTGGATCTTGTTGCAGATGTTCAGATACAGCTGCTCCGCCCAGGCGCGCTTGGTCAGATCCAGCATGCCGTGCGCGTATTGGGTGTGTACGTCGTGCAGGTCCATCTGGCTGTCGTGCAGCCATTCGCGCAGCGAGCGGCGGTTTTCCGGCTCGTTCATCTCCTGCCAGGTTTCCCACATGCTTTCCAGCGCGCGCGGCGCGTCCGCCACCGGCGGCTCCGGCTCGCTGAATTCGTTGCGCTCCACGCCGATCACGTTGGACACCAGCACCGTATGGTGCGCGGTGACCGCGCGGCCGGATTCGGTGATCACCGTCGGGTGCGGCAGGCCGTGCTCGTTACAGGCGTCACCGATGCCCCAGATCACGTTATTGGCGTATTCGTTCAGGCCATAGTTGACCGAGCAGTCGGACTGCGAACGGGTGCCTTCGTAATCGACCCCCAGGCCGCCGCCCACGTCGAAGCACTGGATATTGACGCCCAGTTTGTGCAGTTCAACGTAAAAACGCGCCGACTCGCGCACGCCGGTGGCGATATCGCGGATGTTGGCCAGCTGCGACCCGAGGTGGAAGTGCAGCAGCTGCAGGCTGTCCAGACGCCCCGCCTCGCGCAGGGTTTCCACCAGCTTCAGCACCTGCACCGCCGCCAGGCCGAACTTGGATTTTTCGCCGCCGCTGGACTGCCATTTGCCGGAGCCCTGGGAGGCCAGACGCGCACGCACGCCCAGGCGCGGCACCACGTTCAGCCGTTCCGCCTCTTCCAGCACCAGATTGATTTCCGACATCTTCTCGATCACCAGGTACACCTTGTGCCCCAGTTTTTCGCCGATCAGCGCCAGACGAATATATTCACGGTCTTTATAACCGTTACAGACAATCACCGAACGGGTCATGCCGGCATGCGCCAGCACCGCCATCAGCTCCGCCTTGGAGCCGGCTTCCAGCCCCAGCGGTTCGCCGGAGTTGACCAGCGACTCGATCACGCGCCGGTGCTGGTTGACCTTGATCGGATACACCAGGAAATAGCCGCCCTGATAGCCGAACGACTCGCGCGCCCGTTTAAAGGCGGCGTTAATCGAACGCAGGCGATGCTGCAGGATCTGCGGGAAGCAGAACAGCGCCGGCAGGCGCTGCCCCTCTTTCTGACGCTCTTTTACCAGTTCAGCAAGATCGACGCGCGCACCGGGAACGTCCGGGTCCGGGCACACGCTAATGTGGCCGCGCTCATTGACGTCATAATAATTATTGCCCCAATAGGCGACGTTATAGGTACGCAGCATCTTGCTGGCGTTACGATCATTCATGGCAACCTCCTGCATGGAGCGCAAAGAAACTGGTTCACCCGCTGCTGACGCGCGGTTATTTAGTCGATCATCAGACATTAATTTGCCTCATTTCCCGTTCTGACGACGTAGTCAGCCACTATCGCAGCTACATCCCGCGAGAACAACCCAGCCTGGCGCGGCGGCGGCATATCGGCCGGCCGTTCGCATCTGGCGATCGGTTGGTTAACGCTATAATTGTAAGACACCCTGTTCAAACCTCGTGAATCAGGCCAAGAAACATCCCACAGGAAGGCTGCAGGCTACCCTTGTTCAGTGCTTCAGACGAGCGAAATACCAGCCGGCCCGGCGCAGCCTGACGGCAACGTCGGTCAGGCGGGTTTAGCCGGCCCGAGAATCCTGAGTAGCGCCCAGGTGTTTATCACACCGGGTAGGTGATATAGAGAAAAGACGGGAGATAACTGAAGAATTGGTGCCGGACTGGCACTGCTGTCGGGAACCAACAGCCGGTAGACAACGGATCATTAATCCAACCACCTCCACGCGCGTCGTTCCGCAGAACGACCAGACCTCTAAATAGTAGTGTAAGAACGTGACCGTTCTATGAAGCGGCAGCGTCCGTCGGGACGCCTGCAGCGGATTCACAGACCTTTACAACTTCTGTCGCCGTATTGGCCAGCAAATGAGCCGTGCGCGCAGTTTATACCGATAACACGGGCAAAATGCAAAATGAAAATTTGCCGCAAACTGTTTCAAGCGATGAAAATGGCGTCAGTGCGGCGGCGGAAAAGTGATAAACGACAAAAAAATACTGGCAATCCGGCTAAAGCATAACCTAAAATAGACGTCCAGATGTTAATCCATCTATATACCTGATGAACGTCAACGGGCTGCCAACGACGCCGCCTGAGTGGAAGACGAAGGGATATACTGGTTAACCGAAAAAACTGCTTAACGGCTTTGCCTGAGGGGCGTTGCAGGATGCATCTCGCGCCATCAGCGGAAGACCCTTCGCTTCGATGCCCGGATCTCCAGCGCTGTGCAGTAATTTCCACCCGTCTTATGCAAGGTAAAGAATACAATGGCTAAACACCTCTTCACGTCTGAATCCGTTTCCGAAGGACATCCTGATAAAATTGCCGACCAGATCTCCGATGCCGTACTCGACGCCATCCTGGAGCAGGATCCGAAAGCCCGCGTTGCCTGTGAAACCTACGTGAAAACCGGCATGGTGCTGGTTGGCGGTGAAATCACCACCAGCGCCTGGGTCGATATCGAAGAGATCACCCGCAACACCGTTCGCGACATCGGCTACGTGCACTCCGATATGGGCTTCGACGCCAACTCCTGTGCGGTGCTGAGCGCGATCGGCAAACAGTCGCCGGATATCAATCAGGGCGTGGACCGTACCGATCCGCTGGAACAGGGTGCAGGCGATCAGGGCCTGATGTTTGGCTATGCCACCAACGAAACCGACGTGCTGATGCCGGCGCCGGTCACCTATGCGCACCGTCTGGTGCAGCGCCAGTCCGAAGTGCGTAAAAACGGCACCCTGCCGTGGCTGCGTCCGGATGCGAAAAGCCAGGTTACCTTCCAGTATGACGACGGTAAAATCGTCGGCATCGACGCGGTGGTGCTGTCCACCCAGCACTCTGAAGAGATTGCACAAAAAGATCTGCAAGAAGCGGTGATGGAAGAGATCATCAAGCCGGTTCTGCCTGCCGAGTGGCTGAGCGCCGGCACCAAGTACCACATCAACCCGACCGGCCGTTTCGTTATCGGCGGCCCGATGGGCGACTGCGGCCTGACCGGGCGTAAAATCATCGTTGATACCTACGGCGGCATGGCGCGCCACGGCGGCGGCGCTTTCTCCGGTAAGGATCCGTCCAAAGTTGACCGTTCCGCCGCTTACGCCGCGCGCTACGTGGCGAAAAACATCGTTGCCGCCGGCCTGGCCGACCGCTGCGAAATCCAGGTTTCCTACGCCATCGGCGTGGCGGAGCCGACCTCCATCATGGTGGAAACCTTCGGCACCGAGAAAGTGCCGACCGAGCAGCTGACCCTGCTGGTGCGCGAGTTCTTTGACCTGCGTCCGTACGGCCTGATTCAGATGATGGATCTGCTCAAGCCTATCTACCGCGAAACCGCAGCCTACGGCCACTTCGGCCGTGAACACTTCCCGTGGGAAGCGACCGACAAGGCCGCCCTGCTGCGCGACGCCGCCGGCCTGAAATAAATCAGCGCCAAACAGAAAGGCGAGGTTAATGGCAAAGTTGTCTGATAGCCCGAGATACTCGGGCCTAGCGTAACGAGGGGCATTATGGGACGCATCCCTGCGTCCCACCCTACGGGCCAACCTTACGGTTGTTCAAATTTGCTCCGGCAAATTTGTCAGGCGGCTAACGCCGCTACGACCCCATCGCCACGCTTTCCCTAATAACAGGCATTGTCAATCGACTGAGGCCGGGCATCATGCCCGGCCTTTTTTTATCCTGCCGTCGTCCCTTACGCCGATTTCGTCCGGCTGCTGGAGTAGATAAAGCCCAGCGCGATCGCCAGACAGACAATCGCCCCCAGCCGGCTGGCGGAGAAACCCATGGCGGCATTGCCCAGCCAGCCGAAGTTGTCGATCAGCATGCTCATCGTCAACTGGCCGAAAATTACCGCCACCGTCGCTACCGCCGTGCCGATGCGCTGCACCGCCAGCACCATAATCACAATATAAGGCACGCCGAACAGCGCGCCCAGCAGCTGCCATTTCGGCACATCCAGCAGGCTGACCGCCTGCTTGGGTTCAAAGAAGAAAATCAGCAGCGCGGTAATCAACGCGCCGACGGAAAAGGTCAGAAAGGCGCTGCGGAACACGCCCACCTTGCTGCCCAGCTGGCCGTTGATCGCCGCCTGAATGCTCAGCATCGCGCCGCCGACCACCGCCAGCAGAATCATCAATATCGTCATGTCGTCCCCCTTAACCCTGTGCGACCAGCGCCAGCGCGGCGATGATGAAAACCAGCGCGAGAATGCGTCTGGCGTCTATTTTGCGGTGCGGCGTCCCCAGCAGACCGAAGTGGTCGATAATCAGGCTTTTGAAAACCTGCCCGGCCAGAATGCCGATCATGGTCAGCGCAACGCCGATAGCGGGCGTCGCCACGGTCAGGATCACCACATAAACCGGCCCCAGCACGCCGCCCAGCAGCTGCCAGCCCGGCTGGGCAAAAAACGACGGGCTGTTGCGCGGGCTGAAAAACAGCATCAGCAGAAACGTCAGCGCGGCGCCGACGCCAAAGATGCTGAAAGTCGCCCACAGATCGCCGACCTCGCCGCCCAACGGCCCCAGCAGGCCCGCCTCCACCGACAGGCCCATCCCGCCCGCGATAACCAGTAAAATAAGTAAAAGTTGCATAGCAAACGCTCTCCGCTCAATCAGACGCCGCAGCTTACAGCGGCGAAAGCGGGGAAAAAACGGTATAATCTGTTAAACACCTTTGCAGGATTTGCATCAATGCTGGATAGCGACGCGATTAATGTCAGCGCATTAAAGATTTTTATCGAGGTCTTCGACGCGCAGAACTTCTCCGCTGTCGCGCGGCGGCGCGGCATTTCGGCCTCCAAGGTTTCGCGCATCATTCACCAGTTGGAAGACGCGCTGGGGCAGCAGCTGTTTTACCGCAATACGCGCGCGGTGATGCCAACCGAGTCCGGGCGGCTGTTTATCGACTATGCGCGCAGCATGACCGAACAGCTCGACGAGGCGCGCAAAGAGCTGCAGGAGCGGGCGCTGGAGCCGTCCGGGCTGGTGCGCATCAATACGCCGGTGTTCTTCGGCCAGCGCCACGTGGCACCCGCCCTGCCCGCGCTGGCCGCCCGCTATCCCCGCCTGCTGATCGATCTTGTGCAGACCGACGACTATATCGACCCGCACCGCGACGCTGCGGACGTCATCTTCCGCATCGGCACGCTGACGGACTCCTCCTTCCACGCCCGCGTGTTTGGCGAGCAGCGCTACTACCTCGCCGCCTCGCCGGCCTACCTGCGCCGCTACGGCGCGCCGCACAGCCCGGCGGATCTCAGCCGCCACCGCTGTCTGGTGTATCGCGGCTCGTCCGGGCCGAACCGCTGGCTGTTCCGCGCCCCGGCGACGCCTGGGTGCACTACCCGCTCTCCCCGCTGTTAACCTCCAACAATGCGGAAACGCTGCTGGTCGCCGCGCTGGGCGGCATGGGGCTGGTGCTGTTTCCCGACTGGCTGATGGGCGATCGGCTGCAAAACGGCGAGCTGGTCAGGCTGCTGCCGGAGTTTGAGACGGCGATAAAAACCGAGCCGCAGCAGATCGCCGCCATCTATCCGCACGCCCGCCGTCCGCCGCTGAACGTCAGGGCGGTGATCGATCACTATGTGGAGGCGTTTGGCGAGCCGCTTTACTGGCAGCGCGATCCGCCAGCGGCGTAAAAAACCACCTGCATAGCAGGTGGCATTGATAGCGCCCCAGAGGGGCGTACTTAGGCTCAGACTCTGAGAGCCTTCGCTTCACACCTCTTTTAGTGGAAGCTGGCTCTCTTCAACTTCATGCTTTTCCTGATACTTCACGTACTTTCTTATCATTTCTTCATTTATACCTACGGTATCTACGCAGTAACCCGCGCCCAGAAGTGATTTCCCCCACAACTTGTTCTTCCGCAGATAGGGAAATTTGCTGAACAGCCTAAGGGCTGTTTTACCTTTCAAATGACCTATCACATGTGAAATAGAAAGACGTGGCGGGACTTTTACCAGTAAATGGACATGATCTATCTGAACATTCAGCTCTACCACTTCTATCCCGAGTTGCCTCACTTGAGATCCTTATCTGCTTGTAGACCTCTTTGCCAACATTATTCCTAAGGATGCGAAATCGGTACTTGGGTGTCCATACAATATGATATTGACAACACCAGAGCACATGAGATGCTTTCTGGAATCTACTCATGGTTAAATCCTTATCAGTTATGGGGATAACAGATTCGGATTTTCCCATGAGTAGCATTACTGGCAGAGCCAACTTGTTGCTGACCACCTCCATAAGGAGGTGGTGTTCATGCAGAGATAAAAAAGGGTCCAGCATGCTGGACCCTTGAGAGGAATAGTAAAGCCGCTACGAAGTCTGCCTGCGCAGCAGATAGACGAAGTACGGCGCCGCCGATAAAGGTCGCCAGCAGGCCGGCCGGGATTTGGTAAGGGAACAGCACCATCCGCCCGCACCAGTCGGCAAACACCATCAGCAGGCCGCCCAGCAGCGCGGCGATCAGCAGCTGCGGCAGCGCGCGGCGGAAGCCCAGCATGCGCGCCATATGCGGCGCCATCAGGCCGACAAAGCTGAGCGGGGCCGACGGTCAGCGTCGCCATCGCGGTCAGCGTCGCCGCCAGCAGCGAATGCTCAGGCGCACCGGCGTCAACGCAATGCCGACCGAACGCGCCGTCGCGCGCCCAGCGGCAGAATGGTCAGCCAGCGGCGCACAGCGGCGCCAGCAGCACCAGCAGCGCGGCAATCAGCGCGGTGCGTATCGCCTGCGCCGCGGTCACCGCATAGGTCCGAACCGGAAATCCAGGTCAGCAGGCCGCCCATGCGCGGGTCGCCGCTGGCCAGCAGCAGATAGATAGTGGTGGTAAACGCGGTGCTGAGCGCAATCCCCGCCAGCAGCAATCCGTTCGGTCGAGAAAGCCGCCGCGCCCGGCGACCACGGTGATCACCAACAGCGTCAGCGCGGCCCCCAGACTGCCCGCCGGCAGCAGCCAGACAAAGGCGTCGCCCGGTACGATAAACATCATCACCACCACGCCGAACGCCGCGCCGGAGCTGATGCCCAGCACTTCCGGGCTGGCCATCGGGTTGCCGGTCAGCTTCTGAATCAGCGTGCCCGCCACCGCCAGCATCACGCCCGCCGCCAGCGCCGACAGCACCCGCGGCCAGCGCCACGGCCACAGCGACTCAAATTCCGCGCCGACGCTCCAGTGCCAGCCGGCGGCGTTTTTCCCCAGCATCAGCGCCACCGCCAGCCCGGCCAGCAGCAGCGCGCCGCCCAGGCAGCAGCCAGCGCGGCAGATGCTGACGCTCGGCCGGCACCCGGTCGCCCAAATTCATCGGCGGCGGCGTGGCGGCGCTGCGCAGCCGCGGCAGCAGCCACAGCAGCAGCGGCGCGCCGATCAGCGCCGGTAGCGGCGCCGGTCGGAATTTCCGCCAGACCAGCGCCAGCCAGACCATCAGCTGATCGGTCAGCCAAAGCAGCAGCGCCCCCAGCAGCGGCGCCAGCATCATCCGGGTGCGCCAGCCGGGCGCGCGCCCAGCATTTTCGCCATCAGCGGCGCGAACAGGGCCGATAAAAGCCGATCACCCCCACCGCGTTGACCAACATGGCGCTGAACACGATCGCCAGCGCCAGCGCGCTGAAGCGGGCGAATGCCAGCCCCAGCCCCAGATTGCGCGCCACGCCGTCATCCAGCCCCAGCAGGTCAGCGGACGGATCAGCAGCGCGGCCAGCAGCGCCGTCAGCAGCAGGCGCGGGCAGGATAAACTGCACCGCGCTCCAGTCCTGCTGGGTTCAGCGAGCCGGTGCTCCACAGGAACAGTCCCTGCAGCTGCTCATAGTTGAACAGCGCCAGCAGGCTGCTGGACCGCACCGCAGTACAGCCCCAGCACCAGACCGGCCAGGATCAGCGTCACCGGCGACATCCGCTTGCCCCAGGCCACGCCGAACACCAGCGCGCCGACCACGATCGCGCCGGCCATCGCGGCCAGCTGTTCGGTCAACGCGCCGCCCGGCAGCATCCACAGCGTGGCGATGGTCAGCCCCAGCTGCGCGCCGGCCGAAACGCCGAGCGTCGCCGGCTCGGCCAGCGGGTTGCGCAGCACCTGCTGGAACAGCACGCCCACCAGCCCCAGGCCGGCGCCGGCCAGCAACGCAATGCACAGACGCGGCAGCAGGCTATAATGGAACACCATCTGCTGCACGTTATCGATATCCGGCGCCCGCAGCGCCTGCCCCCACTGCGGCAACGGCAGCTGCTGCAGCAGGTTGAACAGGCTCAGGCCGCCGGCGGCAGCCGCCAGCAACGCCAGCAGCGCGATAGGTAAAATACGCCGTCTGCTATTCATGCGCGCGCCTCCTGTGCCTGTTCCAGCAACCGGCAAAAGCGCATCGCGGACAGCGTGGCGCCGTACAGCCAGACCGCCGGCAGCCGGCGCAGCTGCTGCTGACGCACAAACGGCAGCGACTGCCACAGCGGCGTCGCGCTCACCTGCGCCAGCATCCGCTGATTACCGTGGTCGAAGTAGATCGCCCGCGCATTCTTCACCGTCGCCAAACGTTCGATACCGACGATCGCCGAGCCCCAGAAGTTGGTTTCCCCGCTCCAGGCGTTGGCGATGCCGAGCTGGTCCATCACCTCCTGGAACAGGCTCTGATGGCCGATCACCAGCGCGTGGCGGTTATCGATCAGCGAGAACAGCAGCAGCGGCTGGCGGGTGTAGGCCCGCAGGCGCTGGCGCGCGCCGCCGAGAAAGGCGTCAAAGTCCTGCAGATGCTGCTCGGCGCGGCTCTCCAATCCCAGCCGCTGCGCCAGCTGACGCAGTGAGCGTTTGGCGACGGTCAGCGGTTTGCCGCTGCCGTCGTTAAAGGCAAACTCCATGGTCGGCGCAATCGGCGCCAGCAGCTGCGGCGACGGGCCATAGCCCTGCGACAGCAGCACCAGCGACGGCTGCAGCTGTTGCAGCAGCTCCAGGTTGGGTTCGGTGCGCTGACCGGCGTCAACCACCGTCGCCGGCAGCGCCGGCTCGCGCACCCACAGGTTGTAGTTATGAATATCGGCCACCGCCAGCGGCGTTACGCCCAGCGCCAGCAGCAGTTCAGCCGGCAGCCATTCCAGCGCGACGATGCGCCCCAGATCGGGCAGTGCGGCCGCGCGGCCCGGCAGCGCGCTCAGCAGCGGCGACAGCGCCAGCGCCGTCAGCAGACGGCGGCGAAAAGGGTCAAAAGAAGTCTGTTGCATCAGTAAACAAAGCTCACCGGTGAACCGCCGCTCGGATGCGGCAGCGTGCCCATCGGAATGCCGTAGATTTGCTCCAGCACCGGCCCCTGCATCAGTTCCAGCGGCGCGCCCTGGGCGATCATCTCCCCGCCGCGCAGCGCCACCAGGTGGTCGCAGTAGCGGGCGGCCATATTGATATCGTGCAGCACCGCAATCACCGTCAGGCCGCGCTCGCGGCTCAGACGCTGGATCAGCGCCAACACCTCGACCTGATGGGCGATATCCAGCGCCGAGGTCGGTTCATCCAGCAGCAGGCAGCGGCTGTCCTGCGCCACCAGCATCGCCAGCCAGGCGCGCTGACGCTCACCGCCGGACAGGCTGTCCACCAGCCGGCCGGCCAGCGGCTTTAAGTCCACCAGCGCGATCGCCTCTTCCACATGCTGACGGTCGGCGGCGGAAAAACGCCCCAGCGCGCCGTGCCACGGATAGCGGCCGATGGCCACCAGCTCGCGCACCGTCATGCCCTCGGCGGCCGGCAGCTGCTGCGGCAGGTAGGCCACTTCGCGGGCGAACGCCTTGCTGTCCCACTGCGCCAGCGGCGTCTCGTTCAGCAGCACCTGACCGCCGGTCGCCGCCTGATGACGGCCGAGAATTTTCAGTAAGGTGGATTTGCCGGAGCCGTTATGGCCAATCAGCCCGCAGACTTTCCCGTGCGGAAAGGTCAGTGACAGCGGTTGCAGCAGTATGCGGCCGGGAACGGCGAAGCTCACGTTATCCAGCGTGAACGTCGCCTGTTGAAGAAGATGTTTATCCTGCATAGGCCCTATTTTTACCCGGCGCAGCGCGGCCGCGCCGGGGTTGTCCGGTTAGAAACGGAAGGTTGCGGTCGCAACCACCTGACGTTCCGCGCCCCAGTAGCAACCGTAGGTATTGAAGCAGCTGGAGACGTACTCTTTATCAAAACAGGTTGTTGATATTAATGCCAACGGATGAACCCGGCAGGTTGAATCGTGCCAGATCGTATTTCACCGCCGCATCGACCACCGTGTAATCTTTAACTTTGAAGGTATTCGCTTCGTCGCCGTAGCTGGAGCCGACATAGCGCACGCCGGAGCCTAACGTCAGGCCGCTCAGCGCGCTTTCATGGAAGGTATAGTCCGCCCACAGCGACGCCATATGCTTCGGAATCGCCGCCGGCGTATGGCCCTGATTGGTAGTGTCTTTGGTGTACTCGGCGTCGGTATAGGTGTACGAGCCCAGCACGTTGACGTTGGCCGACAGCGCCGCCTTGGCCTCGACCTCAACCCCACGGGAGCGGATTTCACCGCCCTGAATGCTGAACACCGGGTTATCCGGGAAGGCGACCTTGTTGTTGGTCTTGGTCAGCTGTACAGCGCCACGCTGGCGGTGATCGGCCGGTTGGCCGGCGCGTACTTCACCCCGGTTTCGTACTGTTTGCCCTTCGACGGCGAGAACGGCTTGCCGAAGGCATCGGTACCGGCGGTAGGTTCAAACGACTCGCTGTAGCTGAAGTACGGCCGCAATGCCGTTGTCGAACACATAGTTCAGCCCGGCACGGCCGGTAAATTCGCTGTTGTTCTGCTCGCTGCGCGTATTTTGCGCCGCGCGGTTGGTGGTGGAGGTCTGGCTCCAGTCGTAGCGGCCGCCCAGCGTCAGCACCCAGTTGTTCCACTCGGCCTGATCCTGCAGGTAGAGGCCGGTCTGCTCCTGACGGTTCACCTGATTGGCGCTGCCGGTAATGGTGTAGCTGTCGTTGCCGTAGTTCGGCGCCACCACGCTCAGGTTGGATGCGGTGCCGTACTCATACACGATATCGTTGCGCATGCGCATATAGTCGACGCCCATCAGCAGGGTGTGATCCACATCGCCGGTGGCGAATTTGGCCTGCGCCTGGCTATCAACCGCAAAGCTGGACATATGCTCTTTCGAATTCATCACGCCGCGCGTCAGCTCGCTCGGGTTGGTCGCGCTGATGCCAAGGCCGTAGATGGAGCGATAGTCGACGTCCATCTTGGTGTAGCGCAGGTTCTGCCGCACGCTCCACACGTCGTTGAAGGCATGATCGAAGCTGTAGCCGATCATCTGCTGTTTGCGCGAGATGTTGTTGTAACCCGGTTCGCCGTCGTTAAAGCTGGTCGGCAGCTTGCCGTTGACGCCGTTTTCCACCGTGCCCTCTTTCGGCAGCCAGCCGTAGTAGCCGACGTCCGGATCGTCCTGGAAGCTGCTCAGCAGGGTAAAGGTAGTGCGGTCGTCCGGCCGCCAGCTGAAGGAAGGCGCAATGGCGTAACGCTTGGATTTTTCCCCCACCTGCTGCTGGTCTTCGCTGCGCGCCAGCCCGGTCAGGCGGTAGGAGTAAACGCCGTCGTCATCCAGCGTGCCGCCGAAGTCAAAGCCGGTCTGGAACAGGTTATCGCTGCCCATTTTGAACTGCACTTCCCGCAGCTCTTCGCCGGTCGGCCGTTTGCTGACCAGCGAGACCAGCCCGCCCGGGTTGCTTTTGCCGTACAGCACGGAAACCGGCCCGCGCAGCACCTCGGCGCGCTCCAGGAAATAGGGATCGACCTGATAAATCGAATAGTTGTCGTCCTGCAGCTTGAGGCCGTCCAGATAGAGATTGGTGCCGACCGAGCTGAAGCCGCGGATATTAACCGAATCATAGGCGGTGGAAGCGCCGCGGTTGCCCACCATCACGCCCGGCGTGTAGCCCAGCGCGCTTTTCACCGTGTCCGGCTGACGCATCTCCATCTCTTCGCGCGTCACCACCGAGACCGACTGCGGCGTTTTCACCAGCGGCGTATCGGTTTTGGTGCCGGTAGCGCTGTGCTTGGCGGCATAGGTGCCGACCGGCCCCCAGGCGCTTTCCTGCTGTTGGCTGCCGCTGCCGACCACGGTCAGGGTATCTTCTTTCGCCCCGTCAGCGGCCTGCGCCGACAGGCTCAGGGCACCCAGCGCGGCGGCGATGGCCAGCGCGCTGCCGCGCACGGGGAAACGGTTGAACACCGTTGGTGATGGAGATGGACGCTTGGTAGCCATGATAGTTTCTCTGATGTATTTGAATGAAGAATGTAAACGATAATAATTATTATAAGCGTCGCATTTTATGCAGAAGGGAAGTTTAACTGCAAGCGCATTTCGGCGCGCCGGCCGACGCCGGGCCGTTGACTCAGCCCCGTTAACCCTATGGAAATAACTTAAGCGGAAAAATAAAAAAACCCGCAACGTCCGTTACGGGTTTTTAGCATCGGCGCGCCGCCTGTCGCGGCCGCCGTTCACGCCGGCCTTACTGGCCGAACATATCCTTAATCCAGCCGGCAACGCCGTCAGAGCCTTTCTGCTCTTCCTGCTCCTGCTGCTGTTGTTGCTGTTGCTGCTGCAGCGCGGCCTGGCTGGCCTGGCACAGGCCGTCCGGGTTGTCGGTCCACACCGGAATGGTGCGCCAGCCGCCTGCGCCGCACAGGAAGTTGCCGTCGGAATCGATGCTCATCTGGTTGATCCCTTCCGGCGCCTGCACCTGCAACGGCAGCGGCGTCTGGTTTTCCAGGTAGCGGCGGTACAGCGTCAGTGCGCCGTTGGCGCCGGTCAGCTTGGCCGGGCCGTTGTTGTCGCGTCCGACCCAGGCGATCGCCACTTCTTTACCGTCGATGCCGGCAAACCAGCTGTCGCGCAGATCGTTGGTAGTACCGGTTTTCGCCGCCAGATGGTAGTTAGGGAACTTCACCGACAGCGAGCGCGAGGTGCCGCGCGCGACGCCCTGCTGCATGGCGTACAGCGTCAGATAAGCCGCCTGTGCCGGCACTACGCGCTCCGCCTGCGGGAAGCTGCGGTACAGCACGCTGCCGTCCTCGGCAATCACCGAACGCACTGCGGACAGCGGCGCACGGTTGCCGCCGCCGGCAATGGTCTGGTACTCCTGCGCCACTTCCATCGGCGTCAGGCCGATGGCGCCCAGCAGCATTGACGGCACCGGATTAATTTCCGACTTCGGAATGCCCAGGCGCTGCAGCGTGGCGCTGATCTGATCCAGACCGACGGCCATCCCCAGATTCACCGTCGGCACGTTCAGCGAGTGCGCCAGCGCATCCACCAGCATCACCTTGCCGCGGAAACGACGATCGTAGTTATTCGGCTGCCAGACGCTGCCGTTCGGCTGCTTGAGCGACAGCGGCGCATCCGCCAGCCAGGTGTTCAGGCGGTATTTGTCCGGTTCGGACAGCGCGGTCAGGTAGGTCGGCGGCTTGGCCAGCGACCCCACCAGACGCCGGGCCTGCATCGCACGGTTAAAGCCGGCGAACTGCGGCTCGGCGCCGCCGACCATCGCGCGGACTTCGCCGCTGAAGCGGTCGACAATCACCATTGCCGCTTCCAGATCTTTCACGTGACGCGCCGCGCGCAGCGCCGCACGCCGGCCTCAACCGCTTTTTCCGCCGCGTCCTGTGACACCGGATCCAGGGTGGTGAAGATCTTCACGCCGGACAGGTCGTTGACCTTATCCCCCAGCTTGCTCTGCAGCTCCTGACGCACCAGCTGCATAAAGGCCGGCTGCGGCGTAATCACCCCGCCCTTCGGCTGAACGCCCAGCGGACGCGCGCTGAGCATGTTATACAGCTCCGCGTCGATCACGCCCTGGTTCTGCAGCAGTTTCAGCACCAGGTTGCGGCGCTCCAGCGCCAGTTTCGGGTTGCGCCACGGGTTGTACAGCGACGCCCCTTTCACCATCCCCACCAGCAGCGCCTGCTGGTCGAGGCTCAGCTCATCCACCGGACGGCCGAAGTAGTACAGGCTGGCCAGCGGGAAACCGCGGATCTGGTCGCTGCCGCTCTGACCGAGGTACACCTCGTTCAGATACAGCTCCAGGATGCGGTCTTTGCTGTAACGGTAGTCCACCAGCAGCGCCATATAGGCTTCGTTGGCCTTACGCCACAGCGAGCGCTCGTTGGTCAGGAACAGGTTTTTCACCAGCTGCTGGGTCAGGGTACTGCCGCCCTGCACCGCACGGCCGGCGGTCAGGTTGGCCAGCACCGCACGACCGATCGAGTAAGGGCTGATGCCGTCATGCTCGTAGAAGTGGGCGGTCTTCGGTGGCGATCAGCGTGTCCACCAGCAGATCCGGGAAGCCGCTGCGCGGCACGAACAGGCGCTGCTCGCCGTTCGGCGACTGCAGCATGGTGATCAGCCGTGGGTCCAGACGGAAGAAGCCGAAGCTGCGCTGGTTGTCCAGGTTTTCAATCTTCGCCAGGCGGTCGTTCTGGAAGTCGAGACGGGCGCGGATCTGCCCCTCTTTACCGTCCGGAAAGTCAAACGGACGGCGCAGCATCTCAAATGCTGTTGCCCTTCACGGTAAATTCGCCCGGGCGCGTCATCCGGCTGACCTGGCGGTACTGCATGCCTTCCAGCAGCTTGACCATTTCGCCTTTGCTGTACGGCATGCCGGGTTCCAGGTTGACCATGCGGCCATACACCGCCGCCGGCAGCTGCCAGACCTTGCCGTCGATGCGGCTGCGGATCTGCGAATCCAGATAGACGCCGTAGCCGGCCAGCAGCACGGCGATCACCAGTATGATTTTCAGCATCAAGCCGAGCCAACGGCGTTTCTTACGAGGCGGCGCGGCCTTTACCTTACGCGGCATGCGTTC
This sequence comes from Serratia rubidaea, assembly GCA_901472405.1. Classification (GTDB taxonomy): domain Bacteria; phylum Pseudomonadota; class Gammaproteobacteria; order Enterobacterales; family Enterobacteriaceae; genus Serratia_B; species Serratia_B rubidaea. Next base: position 4,036,733 of record LR590463.1, read on the forward strand.
TTCCTCGTCGTTATATTCATCATCGTCATACTCATCCTGAAAGTTATTTGCTTGGTAGTCATCATCGTCGTCATCCAGACGACGGCGCGGCGGCCTGCGCGGCGCGCTGCGCTTGGGTGGTTTCCCTTTGCGCCCGATGGGCTCGCGGTCATCCCCGGCCATTGCTGTCACTCTCCACGCTGCACGGCCAGGATGGCCGTTCAAGTTTGTGCTTAATCTGTTCCCGCATCAGCCGACTGAACAGAAGAAACATCCGAATTCAGCTACTGATACTTCTTGGTGCGGCGCGTCGGCAGCGCGTTGGCCGGGTCGTCGGGCCAGACGTGCTTCGGGTAGCGCCCCTTCATCTCTTTCTGTACTTCCCGGTAGGCGCCCTGCCAGAACGCCGCCAGGTCGGCGGTGATCTGCAGCGGCCGGTGCGCCGGAGAGAGTAACTCAAGCACCACCGCGATGCGACCCTCCGCCAGCATCGGGCTGCGCTGCTCGCCGAACATCTCCTGCAGACGCACCGGCAGCAGCGGCGGCTTGCCGGCCTCATAGCGGATCGGCAGGCGGCTGCCGGTCGGCACAGTGTAATGAGTGGGCAGCGCATTATCCAGCCGCTGTTTCTGCTGCCAGTCCAGCAGGTTGCTCAGCGCCTCGGCGAGATTAACCTGCCGCAGACCGCGCAGATCGCGCACGCCGCCGAGCGCCGGCAGCAGCCACCGCTCCAGCTCCGCCAGCAGCGCCTCATCGTCCACCGCCGGCCAGTCGGCCTCCGGCAGCCACTCCCGCGCGCACTGCAGACGCGCGCGCAGCTGGCCGGCGGCGCCCTCCCAGTTCAGCACCGCCAGGCCCTGAGCGCGCACCCAGTCCACCAACGCCTGCTGCAGCTCGTCGTCCGCCGGTTTCGCCAGCGGCCGGGCGCGCAGCGTCAGACGGCCGATCTGCAGACGCTGCCAGGCGCGCAACGTGCCTTTTTCTTCATCCCACTCCACCGCGGTGCGCTGCTGCGCCATCTCCGGCAGCTGCGCCGCCAGCCGTTCAACGTCCAGCGGCAGCGCCAGCAGAATACGCGCGTCCGGGCTGTTCGCCCCCTGCAGCAGCGCCGGCGCGATCAGCCACGGCGCGCGCGACAGCGCCTCATCCTGATTCATCGCCGCGCCCATGCCGTTCGCCAGCAGATAGCGGCCGTCCTGCCCACGCCGCTGGGCGATACGATCGGCAAAGGCGTGCGCCAGCAGCCGCGGCGCCAGTTCGGCGTCCACGCGGCCGTCGCGCCCCTTCAGGCGCTGCGCCAGCTGGCGCGCGCGCCGTTGCCAGTGCGGCTGCGGCCGGCTGAGCCAGTAATCAATATCCAATTGCCCGTTACGCGGCGGCTCTTCCAGCAGCGCTGCCAGCAAGGCGGCGGTCGCCAGGCCGTTCTCCCCCAGCGCCGCGCCGGCGCACAGCATCGCCGCCAGCCGCGGTTCGCAGCCGAGCGTCGCCATCCGGCGCCCCTCCGCCGTCAGTTTGCCCTGTTCATCGGCGGCTCCCAGCGTCTGCAACAGCCGCTGAGCCGCCGCCAGCGCCGCGGGCGGCGGCAGATCCAGCCAGCTCAGTTGGCCGGCGTCAACGCAGCCCCACTGCAGCAGCTCCAGCCAGAAGCCGCTGAGATCGCTGTGCAGTATTTCCGGCTCGGCGTACTCGGCGGCGCGCTCGGCCTGCTCTTTGGCGCACAGGTGCCAGCAGACGCCCTCTTCCAGGCGCCCGGCGCGTCCGGCGCGCTGCACCATCGACGCCTGGCTGATGCGCTGGGTAATCAGACGCGTCAGGCCGTTGCGCGCGTCAAAACGCGCCGTGCGCTCCAGGCCGCTGTCCACCACCAGCCGGATGCCCTCAATCGTCAGGCTGGTTTCAGCAATATTGGTCGCCAGCACCACTTTGCGCCGTCCGGCGGCGGCCGGCTGAATCGCCCGCTGCTGCTGCGCCAGCGGCAGTGCGCCGTACAGCGGACACAGGTCGACATCGCCGGCGACCTCGCCCTGCAGCCGCTCCATCACCCGCAAAAATCTCCGCCACGCCCGGTAAAAACAGCAGCAGCGATCCCGGCTGCTCCGCCAGCAGGCGCTTGACCGCCGAGGCGACGCCGTCCTCCAGCCGCTGATGGCTGGCCAGCGGCTGATAGTGGCGCGCCACCGGGAAACTGCGCCCCTGCGACACCACCACCGGCGCGGCCGGCAGCAGTTGCGACAGCCGGGCGTTATCCAGCGTCGCCGACATAATCAGCAGCTTCAGATCGTCACGCAGCCCCTGCTGTACGTCCAGCAGCAGCGCCAGCGCCAGATCGGCCTGCAGGCTGCGCTCATGGAATTCATCCAAGATCACCAGCGAGACGCCCTGCAGCTCCGCATCCTGCTGCAGCATGCGGGTCAGAATGCCTTCGGTGACCACCTCCAGCCGCGTCGCCGGCCCGCTTTTGCTTTCGGCGCGCATGCGGTAGCCCACGGTTTGCCCCGGCTCTTCCCCCAGCTGCTGCGCCAGGCGATAGGCGACGTTTTTCGCCGCCAGACGCCGCGGCTCCAGCATGATGATGCGCCCCGGCAGGTTGGCCTGCCGCAGGATCTGCAGCGGCAGCCAGGTGGACTTACCGGCGCCGGTCGGCGCGTGCAGCAACACCTGCGGCGCGCTGCGCAGCGCGGCAAGCAACTCATCCAGCACCTGGCTGACGGGCAATAAAGACACAAAACACTCCACGGGGTAGTTAATCAACGGCGCTCATTGTAGCATTGCGCCCAGAGATTCATTCAGTTACCGAGGAAACATGTCCAGTTCGCGCCGTCTGTTTTTTGCTCTGCCCTTGCCGGACAGCCTGCAGCAGCAGGTCATCCGCTGGCGCGCCGACGCCTTCGCGCCGCAGGACGGTCGCCCGGTCGCCGCCGCCAACCTGCACCTGACGCTGGCGTTTCTCGGTGAGGTCAGCAGCCAGAAGGAGGCGGCGCTAAAAAGGCTGGCGGGACGCATCAGCCAGCCCGGCTTCAGCCTGCAGCTCGACGATCTCGGCCACTGGCCGCGCCCCGGCGTGGTCTGGCTCGGCTGCAAGCGCGCGCCGCGCGGCCTGCTGCAGCTGGCGCAGATGCTGCGCTCGCAGGCGGCGCGCAGCGGCTGCTATCAAAGCCCGCTGCCGTTTCACCCGCATATCACCCTGCTGCGCGCTGCGGTGCATCCGGTGGCGCTGCCGCCGTCAACGCCGGGCTGGAACCTGCCGGTGACGCATTTTTCCTTATATCAGTCGTCGTTTGACAACGGCCGCACCCGTTACCACCCGCTGGAACAGTGGGCGCTCAGCTAGGACAGACACCGCATGCAATTCACGCCACCGCTGCAATCCGCCACCCTGATTAAACGTTACAAACGCTTTCTGGCCGACGTCGTCACGCCGCAGGGCGACACCTTTACCCTGCACTGCGCCAATACCGGCGCCATGACCGGCTGCGCCACCCCGGCGACACCGTCTGGTATTCCATCTCAGACAACCCCAAGCGCAAATACGCCCACAGCTGGGAGCTGACCCATACCCAACAGGGGGACTGGATCTGCGTCAATACCCTGCGCGCCAACGCGCTGGTGCGCGAAGCCATCGAACATAATTTAATCAGTGAATTATCTGGTTACAGTAAAATCAGCGGCGAAGTGAAGTACGGCAGCGAGAACAGCCGTATCGATTTGTTATTACAGGCAGAAAACCGGGTTAACTGCTATATTGAAGTTAAGTCTGTCACGTTACTGCAACAACAGCGTGGTTACTTTCCTGACGCCGTGACGCTCAGGGGTCAGAAGCACCTGCGCGAACTGCAAAACGTGGTGGAAAGCGGGCAGCGTGCGGTATTGTTCTTTGCCGTGTTGCACAGCGGTATTGACCAAGTCGCCCCGGCTCATCATATAGATGCGCATTATGCGGCACTGTTGGCGCAGGTTCAGCAGGCGGGAGTAGAAGTGGTGTGTTATGGGGCTAAATTATCACCTGACGGTATTTGTCTCACCGATAAGTTACCGTTTTTTATCGATTAAAGCGTCAGGCCGTCAATAAATCGGCCGCCGACGATTAGATCGCCAAATACGCCTTCCTTCACACCATTGTCAAGCGGGCGACAGGAATAATTGCCAACCTACTCACCATCTGTTATTTATAGCGGCCTGTTTTTTCCCCCGCATTGGGGATTCGATAGTGCGTGTGTATGTAGGAGAAGCAACATGCAAGAAGGGCAAAACCGTAAAACCTCGTCCTTGAGCATTCTCGCCATCGCTGGGGTGGAGCCGTATCAAGAGAAGCCGGGCGAAGAGTATATGAACGACGCCCAGCTGTCGCATTTCAAGCGCATTCTTGAAGCTTGGCGCAACCAGCTCAGGGACGAAGTAGACCGTACTGTGTCGCACATGCAGGAAGAGGCAGCAAACTTTCCTGATCCCGCGGACCGCGCCACTCAGGAAGAGGAATTCAGCCTCGAGTTGCGTAACCGCGATCGTGAACGCAAACTGATCAAAAAGATCGAAAAAACGCTGAAGAAAGTGGAAGACGATGATTTCGGCTTCTGCGAATCTTGCGGCGTAGAGATCGGCATTCGCCGCCTTGAAGCGCGTCCGACGGCCGATTTGTGCATCGACTGTAAAACTCTGGCCGAGATCCGCGAAAAGCAGATGGCCGGCTGATTCAGTCGTTATTACCCGCGGCGTGCCTTACCGGCGCGCCGCACAGAGTTATTATGCCAGAAAGTCATTATGTGGGGCGTTTTGCCCCCTCTCCTTCCGGGGATCTGCACTTCGGTTCGCTGATCGCCGCCCTGGGCAGTTTTCTGCAGGCCCGCGCCCGCCACGGGCAGTGGCTGCTTCGCATTGAAGATATTGACCCGCCGCGTGAAGTCGCCGGCGCCGCCGACCGTATTCTGCGCGCGCTTGAGCACTACGGCCTCCACTGGGACGGGCAGGTGCTTTATCAATCCCAACGTCACGACGCCTACCGCGCTACGCTGGACTGGCTGCAGCGCCAGGGGCTCAGCTATTACTGCACCTGCACCCGCAGCCGCATTCAGCAGGCGGGCGGCCTGTACGACGGCCACTGCCGGGAACGGCGGCTCGGCCCGCAGAACGCCGCCATCCGCCTGCGCCAGAGCGCGCCGGTCTACCGCTTCCACGACGGCCTGCAGGGCGAGCTGTGCGCCGACCCGGCGCTGGCGCAGGAGGATTTTATCATCCGCCGGCGCGACGGCCTGTTCGCCTATAACCTGGCGGTGGTGGTCGACGACCATTTTCAGGGCGTGACGGAGATCGTACGCGGCGCCGACCTGATTGAGCCGACGGTGCGCCAGATGGCGCTGTACCGCCAGCTGCAGGCGCCGACGCCGGATTATATCCACCTGCCGCTGGCGCTGGGGGAGCACGGTCTGAAGCTGTCGAAGCAAAATCACGCCCCGCCGCTGCCGGACGGCGACCCGCGACCGGTGCTGATCGCCGCGCTGCATTTTTTGCGGCAACCGCTGCCGGAAAGCTGGCAAGATCTTGATCTGCCATTATTATTGAGCTGGGCCATCGAACACTGGACGCTGGCGAACGTGCCGCGCCAGACCGCCCTCGCCCTGCCGCAAAACATAACGGCATTCTCAAAGGCGCCATGGTGAGCTATGATTAGCCGCTATTTTTTTATAAGCCCGAGTGATGTCAAACCACAGCGGCCCCATACGGCTGTGGTTTGCCATCGGCAAGGGCGCGCCATTTTTATCCGTCACTATCGAGGTGTACCATTTTTACCCGAGTAGCCAATTTTTGCCGTAAGGTACTCACCGGCGATGACAAATCGGCCCGCGATGATGCGCCGGCCAAACGATAAAGCGCCGGTTCGCGAAGAGCAGGCCGCGGCCCAGGAACCCGCCGCGCCGCGTCAGCGCTCTGCCGATAAAGGGCGGGAGCACGCCGGCCGTCGCTCTGCGCCGCGCAAACGCGCGCCGTCATCCGCAGCCGAGGGCACGCGTCCGATGACCGTCATCCCGCGCGAACAGCACGCCATTTCGCGCAAAGATATCAGCGAGAACGCCCTGAAGGTGCTGTATCGCCTGAACAAGTCCGGCTTTGAGGCCTATCTGGTCGGCGGCGGCGTGCGCGATCTGCTGCTGGGTAAGAAACCGAAAGACTTCGACATCACCACCAACGCCACGCCGGAGCAGGTGCGCAAGCTGTTCCGCAACTGCCGTCTGGTCGGCCGCCGCTTCCGTCTGGCGCACGTGATGTTCGGGCCGGAAATCATCGAGGTCGCCACCTTCCGCGGCCACCACGAGCAGAATCCGGAGCACGACAAGAACTCCTCGCAGCAGGCCCAGAGCGGCATGCTGCTGCGCGACAATATCTTCGGCTCCATTGAAGAGGACGCCCAGCGTCGCGACTTCACCATCAACAGCCTGTATTACGGCGTGGCGGACTTCGCTCTGCGCGACTATGTCGGCGGCCTGCGCGATCTGCAGCAGGGGGTGATTCGCCTGATTGGCGATCCGGAAACCCGCTACCGCGAAGACCCGGTGCGCATGCTGCGCGCGGTGCGCTTCGCCGCCAAGCTGGATATGACCATCAGCGAAGAAACCGCCGAGCCGCTCCCGCGCCTGGCATCGCTGCTGCACGATATTCCGCCGGCGCGCCTGTTTGAAGAGTCGCTGAAACTGCTGCAGTCCGGCTACGGTTTCCAGACCTACCTGAAACTGTGCGAATACCAGCTGTTCCAGCCGCTGTTCCCGCTGATCGCCCGTCAGTTCACGCCGAACCACAATACGCCGATGGAGCGTATCCTGGTGCAGGTGCTGAAGAACACCGATCATCGCCTGCAGAACAACATGCGCGTCAACCCGGCGTTCCTGTTCGCCGCCATGCTGTGGTATCCGCTGCTGGAGCACGCGCAGAAGCTGGCGCAGGAGAGCGGCCTGGCCTATTACGACGCCTTCGCGCTGGCGATGAACGACGTGCTGGACGAGCAGTGCCGCTCGCTGGCGATCCCGAAACGCATCACCACGCTGGTGCGCGATATCTGGCAGCTGCAGCTGCGTCTGTCGCGTCGTCAGGGCAAGCGCGCGCACAAGCTGATGGAACATCCGAAATTCCGCGCCGCTTACGATCTGCTGGCGCTGCGCGCCCAGGTGGAGAACAACCCGGAGATGCAGCGTCTGGCCGAATGGTGGGCCGAGTTCCAGGACGCAACGCCGGCAAGCCAGAAAACCATGCTCGGTTCGCTGGGCGAAGACCCGGCGCCGCGCCGCTCACGTCAGCGCCGGCCGCGCCGCCGCGCGCCGCGTAAAGAAGGGGCATAATGATCCGCGTGTATATCGCGCTGGGCAGCAACCTGGCGCAGCCGCTGCAACAGGTTCAGGCCGCGCTGGAGGCGCTGGAGCATCTCCCGCGCAGCCGGCTGGTCGCCTGTTCTTCGTTCTACCGCACCAAACCGCTGGGGCCGCAGAACCAGCCGGACTTCCTCAACGCCGTGGCGGCGCTGGATACGCAGCTGCCCGCCGAACAGCTGCTCGATCACACGCAGGAGATTGAGCGCAACCAGGGGCGGGTGCGCAAGGATGAACGCTGGGGACCGCGTACGCTCGATCTCGATATGCTGCTGTACGGCGACAGCGTGATCGACAGCGAGCGCCTGACGGTGCCGCACTACGGCCTGAAACAGCGCGAGTTTATGCTCTACCCGCTGGCGGAGATCGCCCCCGACCTGATTCTGCCGGACGGCGAACCGCTGTCCGCCTGTCTGCAGCGCGTGCCGATGAACGGCATGACGCTGTGGCAGCCGGCCTGACGCCCGTTAACCGCGGGCGCCCTGCCGCTACAGCATCACCCGAACCTCAAAGCCCCCTTCCTGCCGGTTGGCGAAACTGACCCGTAAGCCATGCAGCGCCGCAATGCGCTGCACAATCGACAGCCCCAGCCCGCTGCCGGTCTGCTCCTGCCCCGGCGGCCGGTAGAAGCGCTCCCCCAGCCGCGCCAGATGTTCGTCCGTCACCCCCGGCCCGTCGTCCTCCACCGTCAGCGCGCGCGGCGTTAACGTGACTGTCACCGTGCCGCCGGACGGCGTATAGCGCAGCGCATTATCCACCAGATTACGCACCAGCAGCGACAGCAGCAGCGCCTGCCCCGGCCGCGGCGTCGGGGCGCCCTGCGCCTCATAGCGCAGCGTCATCCCCGCGCGATGGGCATCGCGCTCCTGCTCGGCCAGCGTCGCCGTCACCAGCTGATGCCAGTCGATGCGCTCCTGCTGGTGCAGGTCCGGCAGCGCATCCAGCCGCGACAGCGTCAGCAGTTGGTCCACCAGCCGCGTGGCGCGGTCAATGCTGATGGTCAGCTTCTCCAGCGCGGGGGCGCGCACCTCGGCGTTATCGCCGGCCAGCTGCACCACTTCGGTCTGCACCCGCAGCGCCGCCAACGGGCTGCGCAGCTCATGCGCCGCATCGGAGGTAAAGCGCCGTTCGCGCTGCAGCATGGCGCCGATGCGGGCGAACAGCGCGTTGAGCGCGTCCACCAGCGGGCGCACTTCGCTCGGCACCCGGTGCGCCTGAAGCGGCGCGTCATCATCCGGCGCGCGGCGATGCAGCTCCTGCGCCACGCTGCGCAGCGGACGCAGCTCACGCCCCACCACCACGGCAATCAGCAGCATCAGCAGCGGCAGCGTCGCCAGCCACGGCGTCAGCTGCCCGGTCACCAGCGCCCAGGCCATATCCTGCCGGTACTCCATCTCCTGGCCGACGGCGATGCGCTGGCGGCCGTCCGGGCTGGTCAGCCAAACCAGCCGCCAGCGGTCGTCATCCCCTTTCAGGCGGCCGTCGACAAAGCCGTCCGTCCGCGCGTCAAACACAATATCCTCGCCGTTTTCCCCGTCGTTCAGCAGCATGCGCCCCTGGCGGTCAAAAATGGCGAACGCCAGCGCGTCGTCATCCTGCTGGCCGCGCTTGCCGTGGCGCACCAGCTTTTTGGTCTTCGGCAGGCTGCCGACGCTTGAGATATCGCCGAGATTGGCCGTCGCCAGCCGTTTGGCGAACAGCATCTGCTGGGTATCGAACACCTTATTCAGATTGTGGCGCGTGATATTCCACGCCACCGCGCTGGCGACACCCCAGGTCAGCAGCGCCAACAGGCTGAACAGGATAATCAGCCGCAGCCGCAGGCTCAGCCGCTTCACTCGGCGTCCCCCAGCGTGTAGCCCACGCCGTGCACCGTGCGGATAAAGCCGTTGCCCAGCTTGCGGCGCAGGTGGTGGATATGCACCTCCACCGCGTTGCTGCTCACCTCATCGTCCCAGCTGTACAACTTTTCCTGAATCAGCGGCCGCGCCAGCACCCGCCCCTTGTTATGTAAAAACAGCTCCAGCACCGCCAGCTCGCGCGGCGTCAGCGTCACCAGCGCGCCGTCCAGCGTGACGCTGCGCGCCGCGGTGTCGAACACCAGCCGGCCGTGCGTCAGCTGAGCGCTCAGCCTGCCGTGACGGCGGCGAATCAGCGCCTGCAGACGCGCCGCCACCTCCGCCAGCGCAAACGGCTTGCACAGGTAGTCGTCGGCGCCGCTCTGCAAGCCGTCTACCCGCTGCGACAGCGCATCGCGCGCGGTCAGGATCAGCACCGGCACGTCCTCGCCGGCCTGCCGCCATTCGCGCAGCAGATCGAGACCGTCGATGCCCGGCAGGCTGAGATCGAGGATCACCGCATCATAGGGCGCGCTGCCCAGCGCCTGTTTGCCGAGCTTGCCGTCGCTAAACCAGTCGAGGGTAAAGCCCAACTGGCTCAGCCCGACCTTGATGCCGTCGCCGATAATCTTGTCGTCTTCAATCAGCAGAATTCTCATGCACGTCCTTATTTTCGCCGCGGGCGGCCATTTTTTCGCCTGGGCCAGGGCATCTGTAAAGAGAGATTTACTTATTACATCATAAGGTTCTTAAGAACATCTTAACCATAACTATCGTCGCTACCCACCCCCGGAGGGTTACAGTAGAATGACAGCACTTTTTTTCCGCCAGCGCCGGTGCACGCCACTCGGCGCTACCAAGGAGACGTTGTGATGAAACCCACCACCGTGACCCACTTACGCCAGTGGAAACAGGAGCAGCGCAAGTTTGCGACGCTGACCGCCTACGATGCCAGCTTCGCCAGACTGTTTGAAGAACAGGGCATCAAACTCATGCTGGTCGGCGACTCACTGGGCATGACGCTGCAGGGGCACGACTCCACGCTGCCGGTCACCGTGGCCGACATCGCCTACCACACCCGCGCCGTACGCCGCGGCGCGCCGGCCTGCCTGCTGCTGGCCGACCTGCCGTTTATGGGATACGCCACCCCGGAGCAGACCTTCGCCAACGCGGCGGAAGTGATGCGCGCCGGCGCCAATATGATCAAAATCGAAGGCGGCAGCTGGCTGTGCGATACGGTGAAGATGCTGGTGGAGCGCGCCGTGCCGGTGTGCGGCCATCTGGGGCTGACCCCGCAGTCGGTGAATATCTTCGGCGGCTACAAGGTGCAGGGCCGCGATGACGCGGCAGCCAACCAGCTGATTGAAGACGCGAAGAATCTGGAACAGGCCGGCATTCAGCTGCTGGTGCTGGAGTGCGTGCCGACCGAGCTGGCGCGCAAAATCACCGCCATGCTGTCCATTCCGGTGATCGGCATCGGCGCGGGCAACGGCACCGACGGCCAGATCCTGGTCATGCACGACGCCTTCGGCATCACCGGCGGCCACACGCCGAAGTTCGCCAAAAACTTCCTCGCCCAGAGCGGCGACCTGCGCAGCGCGGTGCAACAGTATATTCAGGAAGTCGAACAGGGTATTTACCCTGCGGCCGAGCACTCATTTAACTAAGCGTCAGCCCTATTGAACCGGGAGCCAACATGTTAATTATTCAGACCCTGCCGCTGCTGCGCCAGCATATTCGCCGCTACCGGCAGGAAGGGAAACGCATCGCGCTGGTGCCGACCATGGGCAATCTGCACGACGGCCATATGACGCTGATCGACGAGGCCCGCGCCCGCGGCGATATCGTGGTGGTCAGCATTTTCGTCAACCCGATGCAGTTTGACCGGCCGGAAGATCTGACCAACTACCCGCGCACCCTGCAGGAAGACTGTGAGAAGCTGACCCGCAACAACGTCGATCTGGTGTTTGCGCCGGCGCCGGCGGAAGTGTATCCGCAGGGGCTGGGCGAGCAGACCTTCGTCGAGGTGCCCGGCATCTCCGCCATGCTGGAGGGCGCCAGCCGTCCCGGCCACTTCCGCGGCGTGTCGACCATCGTCAGCAAGCTGTTCAACCTGGTGCAGCCGGACCTGGCCTGCTTCGGCGAGAAGGATTACCAGCAGCTGGCGCTGATCCGCAAAATGGTGGCCGATATGGGCTACGACATCGAGATCGTCGGCGTGCCGACCGTGCGCGCCAAGGACGGTCTGGCGCTCAGCTCGCGCAACGGCTACCTGACGGCGGACGAACGCAAGAAGGCGCCGCAGCTCAGCCGCATCATGAACCAGCTGGCCGAGCGGCTGGGCAACGGCGAGCGGCAGATTGACGAACTGCTGGCGCAGACCGCCGAGCAGCTGCGCGACGCCGGCTTCACCCCGGACGAGCTGTTTATCCGCGACGCCGACAGCCTGCAGCCGCTCAGCGCCGACAGCCGGCGCGCGGTGGTGCTGATGGCCGCCTGGCTGGGCAAAGCCCGACTGATTGATAATCAGCAGGTCGATCTGACCGAGTAACTATTTTTTGCACAGTCGTCACTACTCCCCCCGACCTTCCAAGTAGACAAGTCCGGGGAGATCGGTGACGATATGGCGGTTCGCTGTCGGAACTTAACTCACGCCTGTGAAAGGTAACGCTATGATACGTACTATGCTGCAAGGCAAACTGCACCGGGTGAAAGTCACCCAGGCAGACCTGCATTATGAAGGCTCCTGCGCCATCGACCAGGATTTTCTGGATGCCGCCGGCATCCTGGAATATGAAGCTATCGATATTTATAACGTTGATAACGGTCAGCGTTTTTCCACCTACGCCATCGCCGCCGAACGCGGCTCGCGCATTATTTCCGTCAACGGCGCGGCCGCCCGCTGCGCCTGCGTCGGCGACCTGCTGATTATCTGTTCTTACGTACAGATGAGCGATGCCGATGCGCGCCAGCATCACCCGAAAGTCGCCTACTTTGAAGGGGACAACCAGCTGCAGCGCAAAGCGAAAGCGGTGCCGGTACAGGTTGCCTGACGGTCGGAAAACATGGCAAGGGGCTGAACCGGGTTCAGCCCCTTTTTTATCGGCGTTACTGCACCACCGTGCCCGGTTTATTGGCGATGCGGTCCGCCATCGTCTGGATCGAGTCGGTGCGCAGAATATACAGCCGCTTCAGCTTATACGGGTTGTCGCCCGGCTTCACCTTCCCCTGCACCGTCGTCACCGCCAGATGGAAACCGGCGTCTTCCGCCGCCTGCACCGCCTTCTGGTTATAGGCGCCGAACGGGTAGGAGAGATACAGCACATGCGGGTTGAACTGCGACAGCGCGCGGCGGGAGTGCTCAAAATCAAACGTGATATTGTGCAGGCTGCGGCTCAGCAGGATCGGCCGCTTATAGCCGTCGATACGGTGCAGGAAGTGGGTATGCGACTGGATATCAAACACATCCTGCAGCTGCTTCAGCTCCGAAATGCTCATAAACTGCAGTGAATCCGGGTTCCACTTCTGCGGATGGCGCTTGATGCGCGACGAGACAATAAACGCCGTCGCGCGGAAGCCGTACTGCTTCAGCACCGGATAGGCGTAGCGATACACCGATTTCAGCCCGTCGTCGAAGGTCAGCACCACCGCCTTGCCCGGCAGGTTGATGCGGTTCTTCAGATAGGCTTCCAGCTGGTAGAGCGAAATGGTGTCGTAGCCGGCCTGCTTCAGGTAGGTCATCTGATTGCTGAAGGCCACGTCCGAGGTGGTGGTGGAGGTGTGGCGAAAACGCTTGTTCTCGTCGTTCTTCAGCAGGTGGTGATAGGTCAGCACCGGAATGCCATTATCGACTTCACAGTCCAGTTCGCTGACGTAGCCGAGCCGATCGCCGAGATTGATTTCATACCAGGTGTTATTCAGCCGATCCTTCAGCCTGCCGATAATCGGATAGCGCAGGTTCTCTTCCAGAATGCCGAAGATTTCGCTTTTGTTATCCGCCGCGGTGTAAACGTTGATCGCCTGACGGGTGATCAGGTTCTGGTTGGTCAGCGGCTTATTCAGCTCCCCCAGCGGATCTTTCACCTTTTCCGCCTGCGCCCGGTTAAGGCGCTCGACGTCGTCCTTATCGATAAACCCCACGCCGTGGCCGAACTTCAGCTCATAATATTCCGCGTCCGCCGGAAAGACCTGCACCAACTGCCCTTCCTTCACTTCGCCCACCGGAATAACCTGTTCGCCGATCAGCGAATAGATCTCGCTGTCGCGTTTTGCTTCCATATAACCGGATTTTAGCGCGTTGTCTGCCGACACCAGGCCGGCGACGCCGCCGGCGCCAGCAGCGACGTCAACACGCCGGCCAGCGTTGCCGCTATCTTGATGTGAAACCGCATGAGAGTGTTTTAACCGTGCGTAATGACCAAAAGTCGAGGGTGCATCAGCATAGCACGATTTACAGTGGGGAGAAAAAGGCGGGATAACGGACTTTCCCCCTCCCGCAGCACGCCGGCGGGAGGGGGAACGGCCATCAGGTGCGCAGACCGCGGCCGCGCTCGATCAGATACCAGGCCAGCAGGTAGAACACGGCGATAAACGCCAGCAGCACCGCCATGGTCAGCGTCAGCGGCACGTCGTGCACGCGAGGAAGCCGTAGCGGAAACCGCTGATCATATACACGATCGGGTTCAGCTTCGACACCGCCTGCCAGAACGGCGGCAGCAGCGACAGCGAGTAGAACACCCGCCCAGATAGGTCAGCGGCGTCAGCACAAAGGTCGGGATCAGGCTGATATCGTCAAAGGTGGTGGCGAAGACCGCATTAAGCAGGCCGCCCAGCGAGAACAGAATCGCCGTCAGCAGCAGCGTGGCGGCAATCACCCACCAGGCGTGGATCTGCAGCGGCACGAAGAACAGCGAGATCGCCGTCACCAGCACGCCCACGCAGATGCCGCGCGCTACGCCGCCGCCGACGTAACCGGCGATCACCACGTGGGTCGGCACCGGCGCCACCAGCAGTTCTTCGATATTGCGCTGGAATTTGGCGCTGAAGAACGACGAGGCGACGTTGGCGTAAGAGTTGGTGATCACCGCCATCATAATCAGGCCGGGCACGATAAACTGCATGTAGGTGAAGCCGTGCATACTGCCGATCTGCGAACCGATCAGATTACCGAAGATAATAAAATACAGCGTCATGGTGATCACCGGCGGCACCAGGGTCTGCACCCAGATACGCGCAAAACGGTGCACTTCTTTCGCCAGATGCTCTGCAATGCCACCCAGTACAAACGTGTCATGCTTTTTCTCCATTACCATTAACCAGGGTGACAAACAGCTCTTCCAGCCGGTTAGCCTTGTTGCGCATGCTCAGCACCTGCACGCCCTGCGCGCTCAGCTGGCTGAACAGGCCGTTCAGCCCCTGTTCGCGCATCACTTCCACTTCCAGCGTTGAGGTGTCGACCAGCCGGCTGTGATAGCCGTCCAGCGTCGGCAGCGGGCTTTTCGCCGCCAGATCGAGGATAAAGGTCTCCGACTTCAGCTTCGCCAACAACCCTTTCATCGAGGTGTTCTCCACCAGCTCGCCGTTCTGGATAATGCCGATATTGCGGCACAGCATCTCCGCCTCTTCCAGATAGTGGGTCGTCAGGATGATGGTGGTGCCCTGCGCATTGAGATCTTTCAGGAAGCCCCACATAGAGCGGCGCAGTTCGATATCCACCCCGGCGGTCGGCTCATCGAGGATCAGCAGCTTGGGCTGATGCATCAGCGCGCGGGCGATCATCAGGCGGCGCTTCATCCCGCCGGACAGCATGCGCGCCCGCTCGTTGCGTTTTTCCCACAGGTCCAGCTGCGTCAGGTATTTTTCCGCGCGCGACAGCGCATCGCGCCGCGTCACGCCATAGTAACCCGCCTGGTTGACCACAATCTGCATCACGGTTTCAAACGGGTTGAAGTTGAACTCCTGCGGCACCAGCCCCAGCTGACGCTTGGCGTTGACGATGTCCTTATCGGTGTCATAGCCAAACACCTGCACCTTGCCGGAGGTTTTATTCACCAGCGAGCTGATAATCCCGATGGTGGTGGATTTGCCCGCGCCGTTCGGCCCAGCAAAGCATAGAAATCACCGGCTTCGACGCGCAGGTCGATACCGCGCAACGCCTTGACCCCGCCGGCGTAGGTCTTGGTCAACTGTGTTAATTCCAGTGCATAATTCATAAGCGATAAGGGTACCCTATGACCATGTATTCGAGACTGATGTTATTGAATAATTCCCCTGATCTTACCATCAACGGCGCGCCTGCCGAGTTGAATCCGTGCGGTTAAATTCACTGTTCCGATTTCAAAACTGTGACGCTTGTCCTATATTACTCCAACGCAAAGTATTCATTACAGGCGCATAACCTCCATGAAAGAGATACAAAGGCTGATTGCCAATAACCAAGCGTGGTCCTCCAACATCAACCAGGAAGACCCCGAATTCTTTGAACGACTGGCGCAGGCGCAAAAACCGCGTTTTCTGTGGATTGGCTGTTCTGACAGCCGCGTGCCTGCCGAACGTCTGACCGGAATGGAGCCGGGAGAACTGTTCGTGCACCGCAACGTGGCCAACCTGGTGATTCACACCGATCTTAACTGCCTGTCGGTGGTGCAGTACGCCGTCGATGTGCTGCAGGTTGAACATATCATTATCTGCGGCCACCTGGGCTGCGGCGGCGTGCAGGCGGCGGTTGAAAACCCGGAGCTGGGGCTGATCAACAACTGGCTGCTGCATATCCGCGATCTGTGGTACAAGCATAGCCCGCAACTGGAAAAACTCGAAAAGGAAGAGTGCCTCAACGCCCTGTGCGAGATCAACGTGATCGAACAGGTGCATAACCTGGGCCACTCCACCATCATGCAGTCCGCCTGGCAGCGCGGCCAGAAAGTGATGATTCACGGCTGGGTATACGGCATTCAGGACGGACGCCTGCGCGATCTGGAGGTCACGGCCACCAGCCGCGAAAGCCTGGAACAGGGCTACCGCAAAGGCATTTCGACGCTGCTGCAGAGCAAAGGCTTACAGCCGCCGCAGGCATAAGGCTGCTGCCTCACGCCAAACTGACGGGGGCGCGTTTAACCACGTCGCCCCGATCTTGCTTACTCGTCGAGCAGCACCACTTTGCCGACGTACGGCAGGTGGCGATAGCGCTGGGCATAGTCGATGCCATAGCCGACCACAAACTCGTCCGGAATAGAGAAGCCTACGTACTCGACCGGCACTTCTACTTCACGACGCTCCGGTTTATCCAGCAGCGTACAGATCGCCAGCGATTTCGGGCCGCGCAGCGCCAGAATTTCACGCACTTTGTTCAGCGTATTGCCGGAATCGATGATGTCTTCCACGATCAGCACGTCTTTGCCGCGGATGTCTTCATCGAGATCTTTGAGGATTTTCACGTCGCGGGTGGTGGACATGCCGCTGCCGTAGCTGGAGGCGGTCATGAAATCGACCTCGTGCGACACCTCGATGGTGCGGCACAGATCCGCCATAAACATGAAAGAGCCGCGCAGCAGCCCGACCAGCACCATATCGCTGCCGCTGTCGCGGTAATGTTCGGTGATCTGGCGGCCAAGTTCGGCGATTCGGGTCTTAACTTCCTGCTCGGAAATCATTACTTCTACAGTGTGTTTCATAGTATTCAGGTCTATTGCCGGAAGAAAGGCGCAGATTCTAGCATAGCCTGACAGCAGAGGCGACGCGAGTGCGCCGCCCTGCCATTTTTACCGTCAGGCGACGGTAAAGCCCATCATCATGCCGGTATCTTCATGCTCCAGCAGGTGACAGTGCGCCATATAGGCGTGTTCCGCACTGGCCTCATGGTTGAACTGCACCAGCACCTCGCTGCGCGCGCCTTCCACCCGCACCGTATCCTTCCAGCCTGCGCGATGCGCCGCCGGCGGCTTGCCGTTTTCGCTTAAAATACGGAACTGGGTGCCGTGAATATGGAAAGGATGCAGCATCATGTCGCCTTCGCCGGAGATGACCCACTTCTCATACTGCCCGCGTTTGGCGGCAAACATCGGCTTGTTCATGTCGAACGCCTTGCCGTTGATGGTATTGCCATGGCTGAAATCATACGGCTGCTCACCGTGCTTCATCTTGCCGTGGTCCATGCCGCCATGCTGCCGTGATCCATCTTGCTGTGATCCATCCCGGCCATCTTGCCATGGTCCATCTTGCCGTGATCCATACCGGCCATCTGGCCGCCGCTCTCCGGCGCGCCGTGCCCCATGCTGCCGTGGTCCATACTCATGCCGGCCATCGCCTGATGTCCGTAGCGGTCCATCAGCGCCTTCATTCCCAGCATATCCAGTTTCGGATCCATCATCAGGCGGAACTCGCGCTGCTGTGCGCCGGCGGCGGCAGGCAGCGGCGGCAGTTTCACCAGGCTGTCCGGCATCGATTTGATCCCCTGCGCCAGCGATGGCTGAATATGCAGCACCGGCAGCGGCTGGTCGAACGGCGCCAGCGTCATCCCCATCTGCTGGACCGGCAGGGTGACGATATCAAACGGTTTACCGTCGCTGGCGTCGACCAGCACTTCAAAACGTTCGCCCATCAGCATCGGCAGTTCCGTCAGCTTCACCGGCTCGCCGAGGAAACCGCCGTCGCTGGCGATAACGTACAGCGGACGCCGATCGCTGGCGGCCAGCTGCAGCGAACGCGCGTTACAGCCGTTGAGAAAGCGCAGGCGCAGCCAGCCGCGCGGCGCGACGTGCTGCGGGTACTGCGCGCCATTGGTGAACATGCGGTCGCCGAACCAGCCCACCGCCGCGCTCATAATATCGAGCTGATACTCAATCTGCGCATCTTTGCCCAGCCGCTTGTCCTGCAAAATCACCGGGATATCATCCTTGCCCCAGGTTTTTCGGCAGCGGCAGTTTGCTGCTCTCTTCATCTTCCAGCAGCACCAGGCCGCCCAGCCCCATCATCACTTGATGGCCGGTTTTACCGTGCGTATGCGGATGGAACCAGCAGGTGGCCGCCGGCTGGTCGATGGTGAAATGGACGGTGCGGGTGGCGCCCGGCGCAATCAGCGCCTGCGGGCCGCCGTCGACGTCGCCGGGGATCTCCAGCCCGTGCCAGTGAACGGTGCTGGCTTCCGGCAGCCGGTTGTTAATATCGACCGTCACCGCTTTTCCGCGTTGCAGACGCACCGCCGGCCCCAGCAGGGCGCCGTTGACGCCCCAGGTTTTGGTCGCCGCCTGCGGCAGCCAGTTCATCTCGCCGGTCTGCAGCGCCAGCGCCAGCTTGCCTTGCGCATCCGGAGTCAACAGCGGCGGTATCGGCAGCGCGGGCAGATCGGCCGCCCACGCGGCCCGGCTCCAGAGCGGCAATGCGCTGACCGCGCCAATGCGGCGGTATATTTAATAAAATCACGACGTAACATAGCTGACTCCCTTTTCCAGTTACATAAAAATATCCGGCCAGCGTAAACCCTCCCCTTGGTGGAAGGTCAAGTTCAATAATAGTTTGATTTGTCTTGTTTTGTTAGGTTACGTCAAGTTATTCAGGCACCGGCTCCCGCGCTCCGTCATCGGGCTTCAAACGTACTCTTATATGCGACAATCTCACCGTTTTCTTGCAGTTTGTAGCGTCCTTCATAGGTGGTAAAAACGGTGCCCAGATTACGGCTGTGGCTGACAGAGAAAACCGCATCTTTTTCAATGCAGTTCTTTGGCGCTTTCATATCGTCAAAGCACAGTCGATCGTACTTGCCCTCTTCTTTGTAACCGTCACCAAATTTCCAAAATGTGACATAAAAGTAGCTATCTTTTGCCGGGGCAGGAATCCCATATTGCTCTGTTAGTGTTTTTTGGTTTTTGAGCCACCAATTCATTTTCCCCCGGTCGCTAAGCGGGAAGTTTTCAACTAAAACAGAAGCAAACTCCCCTTTTTTATGTACGGCAACAATTTTTACCGGACGAACCAATA
Source organism: Serratia rubidaea (assembly GCA_901472405.1). Lineage (GTDB taxonomy): Bacteria > Pseudomonadota > Gammaproteobacteria > Enterobacterales > Enterobacteriaceae > Serratia_B > Serratia_B rubidaea. The sequence goes on from LR590463.1 coordinate 4,055,874, forward strand.
TCCATATCAATAATCCAAGCAGTATGACGACAACCAAAGCAACAAACGTTACCTTACATTTTCCCTTCATCACCACGTCCCCTGCAACTCTACATCCGCTTCCATATTTGTCATAAACGGCTTAAAACCAAACTGGTTATAGCGCTGCAGTACAAACCAGATGCGAAAAAAACGAAACTGATTAAACTTGAACTTTAAAATATCCTCTGTATCCAAACCGAAGTGATCCTGTACTTTGTAGTTCACTGCGACACGATAGCCGCCATTCTCAATATGGAGCGACTTTATAGTAATGTGCGTTGCCCATGTATCATGAACGGTTATCCCCATACCGTTAAAATTATCCTGCAACCGATCGAACTTGGGCAGCCTTCCCTCAAGAATAATTTCCCTTATCCTGTAGAGCTTATCATTGAGAAAATAACCATTAACCCTATCGATATTTTCATCCAAAGCATTTCTTATTTTTAATAATGAACTATTTACAGTCTTATCATTAAGAATATGCGCCTTAGCGTATAGGGGGCTACTCTGGTGGAAACGTCCGTCAAACGAAACTGCGTCTTTAACTGCCCGGACGTCAGGTCACCGCTGCGCATATCCGCCGCGCCATAGTCATCCATCCGTTTCTGGGTTTCGAACACCGTACAGGGAAAAGTTAATGCCGTCATCGTTATACACTCTTGTGTTAATCCTCCTGCGAAACGCACAGAAATCATACGTGCAGGCGAATCGGCTGTAAGCCGCCCTGCGGACGAAAGTAGAGTGGGAAAGGAAAAAGTGTGGTAACGTCTGCAGACAACCAACGGCCCCATTGTCATGATGAAAAAGACCACTTTATTGATACTGTTGCTGAGTACGCTGGGCTTTTCCAACGCCAGCCTGGCGCTCAATGAATCAGAGGCGGAAGACCTGGCGGATCTGACTGCGGTGTTCGTCTATCTGAAAAACAACTGTGGTTACAAAGACTTGCCTAACGAGCAGGTAAAGCGCGCCATCGTCTATTTTGCCCAACAGAACCGCTGGGATCTCAGCAATTATGACCACTTCGATATGAAGGCGCTGGGCGAGGACAGCTACCGCGATCTCAGCGGCATTGCCATCCCTACGCCAACCAAGTGCAAATCGCTGGCGCGCGACTCCCTCAGCCTGCTGGCCTACGCCAACTAAAGGCGGCCGGCCCTACGCCGCCGCTCGTCCTTTCCGCCGATTGTGTGAAATTCCACCGTGCAACCTGTAGCAGAGTTAGCTATTATGTTGCGCCGATTTTTCATGGCTGTTATTACGGAGCATCCCGACATGGCCCAAAAAGAAATTTGGTATGAAACGCTGCACGACAGCTTCGGTCAGTACTTCACGGTAGAGAAAGAGCTGTACCGTGAAAAACCGAACACCAGGATCTGGTGATCTTTGAAAACGCGGTGTTAGGGCGCGTGATGGCGCTTGACGGCGTGGTGCAGACCACCGAGCGCGACGAGTTCATCTACCACGAGATGATGACCCACGTGCCGCTGCTGGCCCACGGCCAGGCGAAGAAAGTGCTGATTATCGGCGGCGGCGACGGCGGCATGCTGCGTGAAGTCAGCCGTCACCGCGGCGTTGAGCAGATCACCATGGTGGAAATCGACGCCGGCGTGGTGGAGTTCTGCCGTCAGTACCTGCCAAACCACAATGCCGGCGCCTATGACGACCCGCGCTTCAAACTGGTGATCGACGACGGCGTCAACTTCGTTAATCAGACCGATGAAAAATTCGACGTGATTATCTCCGACTGCACCGACCCGATCGGCCCCGGTGAAAGCCTGTTCACCTCGGCCTTCTATGAAGGCTGCGCCCGCTGTCTGAATGAGAACGGCATTTTCGTCGCGCAGAACGGCGTCTGCTTCCTGCAGCAGGATGAGGCCGTCAACAGCCACACCCGGTTAAGCCACTATTTCCAGGACGTCAGCTTTTACCAGGCGGCAATCCCGACCTACTACGGCGGCATCATGACCTTTGCCTGGGCCAGCCAGAACCCGGCGCTGCGTCAGCTTGACCTCGCCACGCTGCAACAACGCTTTAACCAAAGCGGTTTACACTGCCGTTATTACAACCCGGCGGTCCACGGCGGCAGCTTTGCCTTGCCGCAATACCTGCTCAACGCCCTGGCCGAATCACCGGCATAAGCGGCGCAAGAGCGCATTCCACGTTAGACCCGAGAGAAACAAAGGGGGTGAACCAAATTGCAAAAGCTGAAACTGCACGGCTTCAATAACCTGACCAAAAGCCTGAGTTTTTGTATTTACGATATTTGTTACGCCAAAACCGCGGACGACCGCGACGGCTATATCGCCTACATTGACGAACAGTACAACGCCAACCGCCTGACCGAGATCCTCAGCGAGACCTGCTCGATCATTGGCGCCAACATTCTGAACATCGCACGTCAGGACTATGAGCCGCAAGGCGCCAGCGTCACCATTCTGGTGAGCGAGGAACCGGTCGATCCGAAAGACGTTGATACCTCGGAACACCCCGGCCCGCTGCCCAATACGGTGGTGGCACACCTGGACAAGAGCCATATCTGCGTACACACCTACCCGGAGAGCCATCCGGAAGGCGGCCTGTGCACCTTCCGCGCCGACATTGAAGTCTCAACCTGCGGCGTGATTTCCCCGCTGAAGGCGCTGAACTATCTGATCCACCAGCTGGAATCGGATATCGTCACCATGGATTACCGCGTGCGCGGTTTCACCCGTGACGTCAACGGCGTGAAGCACTATATCGATCATGAGATCAATTCGATCCAGAACTTTATGTCTGAGGATATGAAGGCGCTGTACCACATGATGGATGTGAACGTTTATCAGGAAAATATCTTCCACACCAAGATGCTGCTGAAAGATTTCGATCTGAAGCACTATCTGTTCAACGCCAAACCCGAGGCGCTGAGCGAGGAAGAACGACAACGGATTACCGATCTGCTGTGGAAAGAGATGCAGGAGATCTATTACGGGCGGAATATTCCGCATCTGTAAACCACGCGGGGCAGCCAAGGCTGCCCCGCTGTTTGAGTCCCCCCCGCCGCTACTGATTGGTACCGTCAACCTGAACCGAGGGCGCGTTCACATCATGAATTATGTTCGCGCGTCAGGCGGTACACCACCGGGCTTAACAGCGCCAGCGCAATCAGGTTCGGGATCGCCATCATCGCATTCAGCGTGTCCGCCAGCAGCCAGACAAACTCCAGCGACTGCGTGGCGCCAATCGGCAGCGCAATGATCCAGGCAATGCGGAACGGTACGATCATCTTCGGCCCGAACAGATACTGGATGCACTTCTCACCATAAAAGCTCCAGCCCAGAATAGTGGTAAAGGCGAAAATCGCCAGCGCCACCGCCACGATGTAGTTACCGCCCGGCAGAGAGGATGAGAAGGCCGTCGAGGTCAGCGCCGCCCCCGTCTCGCCGCTGATCCATTTACCGCTGATAATAATGGTCAGGCCGGTGATGGAACACACGATAATAGTGTCAATGAAGGTGCCCAGCATGGCGATCAGCCCCTGACGAATCGGGTTCTGCGTTTTGGCCGCCGCGTGGGCGATCGGCGCGCTGCCGAGACCGGCCTCGTTGGAGAACACGCCGCGCGCCACCCCGAAGCGAATTGCCGCCCAGACCGCCGCGCCGGCAAAGCCCCCCTGCGCCGCCACCGGCGTAAAGGCGGACGTGATAATCAGCGAAAAGGCGGCCGGGATCTCGCTCACGTTCAACCCCAGCACGATAATGCCGGCGCCAAAATAGCCCACCGTCATCAGCGGCACCAGTTTCCCCGCCACGTCGGCAATACGCTTAATGCCGCCGATCAACACCGCGCCCACCAGCACCACCAGCACGCCGGCGGTCACCGCGTGGGAGACGCCGAAGTTACTGTTCAGCGCCTCGGCAATCGAGTTGGCCTGCACGGTATTGCCGATGCCGAAGCCGGCAATACTGCCGAAAAAGGCGAACAGCGTTCCCAGCCACATCCACTTTTTACCCAGTCCGTGCTTGATGTAGTACATCGGCCCGCCGACATAGTGTCCGCGCGCGTCGACTTCGCGAAAACGCACCGCCAGCACCGCCTCGGAATATTTGGTCGCCATGCCCACCAGCGCGGTGATCCACATCCAGAACAGCGCGCCGGGGCCGCCGAGCACCACCGCCGTGGCAACGCCGGCAATATTACCGGTGCCGATGGTGGCGGACAGCGCGGTCATCAGCGCGTTGAACGGTGAAATCTGTCCGTCGCCGCGGTGGTGATTGCGCTCGAACAGCAGCTTAAAGCCGGTGCCTAACCGGCGAATCGGCAAAAAAGAGAGCCGAATCTGCAGAAATATACCGATGCCCAGAATACCGATCAGCATCGGGACGCCCCATACCACGCCGTTAACGGCCGACAACCCCGCGATTACCCAATCCATCCCTTCCCCCTACCGTTGTATGCTTGTAACAATAAGCATTATATTTATTAACAAGATGTAACCTAAAAATGGTAGGGATACAAAACAAATCAACGTTAAACCGGGGGCAGCTCACGTTGTCCGCCGGTAAAAAGTGCGGGGAAAGGAAATAACGTCGAGCGGGCATGACGCCCGCCATCATTGCGCTCTACTGGGCCAGATGCAGCCGCGCGGGCAGCGCCGTTAACTGCTGCTGCACCTCCGCCGGCAGGGCGCCGTCGGTCACGATATCGGTCAGCCCGGCCAGCGGCGTCGCGCAAAACAGTGAATAGGCACCGTATTTGCTGCTGTCCGCCAGCAACACCCGTTGGCGTGCGTTTGCCGCCAGATCCTGCTTCAGCCCGGCCTTCCTCTTCCGTCGGCGTGGTGACGCCCTTTTCCAGACTCCAGGAGTTACAGCTGATAAAGGCGATATCCGGATAGACGCCGCGCAGCAGGCGGCGACCGTGCTCGCCGATACAGGACTGGCTGCTGTCATCAATGCGGCCGCCGATAATGGTGACCTCGATCTGCTTGAACTCCGACAGCAGCAGGGCGATGCGCAGGTCGGCGGTAATCACCCGCAGCGGCAGATGGGTCAGGTTGCGCGCCAGTTCCAGCATGGTCGTGCCGGCGTCCAGCACCACCGCATCGCCGGGCTTAATCAGCGCCAGCGCCTGCTGGGCAATAGCGCGCTTTTCCTGCAGATGGAGCAGCTGTTTCTCATTGGTGGTCGGCTGGGCGGGGATAAAGCGGTTGAGCGCCACGCCGCCGTGGCTGCGGTTGATCACGCCCTGTTCATCCAGTTTGATCAGATCGCGGCGAATGGTGGCCGGCGATGCGTCGATCGCCGTAACCAGTTGTTCAACCGTGACCAGATTATGGCCCTTTAAATAGTCCAGAATCTGGTCCAGACGATGTTGTGGCTTCATAGTCCCTTGATTAGGCAAGCTGCGTGGCTAATTGTATCGAGATCGCCATGCTCTCAGACTTGGCTTTGCCTGTCCAGGCAATATCAAAGGCCGTACCGTGGTCGGCGGAGGTGCGGATAAACGGCAGCCCGGCGGTAATGTTCACCCCCGTCATAAAAGCCCAGCAGTTTCAGCGGAATATGCCCCTGATCGTGGTACATCGCCACCACCATATCGTATTGGCCTTCGTAAGCCTGCAGGAAGACCGTATCCGGCGGACAAGGCCCGTAGACATCAATACCGCGCGCCTTCGCCGCTGCAATCGCCGGGCTGACGATCTTAATCTCTTCATCGCCAAACAGGCCGTTCTCCCCCGGCGTGCGGGTTAACGCCGGCGACGGCGATGCGCGGCTGGCTAAAACCCACCCGCTTGAGGAAAGTATCCGCCATCGACACCACCGTTTCGATCCGCTCGGCGCTCAGCGTATCCAGGAACTTACGCAGGGCGATATGGGTGGATACGTGGATCACTTTCAGCTTGTCGGTATACAGCACCATGGCGTAATCGCGGCTGTGGGTCAGCGTGGCCAGCAGCTCGGTATGGCCGGGATACATATGCCCCGCCAGATGCAGCGCCTCTTTGTTCAGCGGCGCGGTGGCGATGCCCTGCACCTCGCCGGCCTGCGCCAGTTCGGTGGCGCGTCTGACGCAGCGGTAGGCCAGATCCCCCGCCTGCGCCTGGACTTTCCCCGCCTGCAGCGCGGCGGGATCCGCCAGCGGCTCGTCGATCACATTGATCACTCCCGGCGCAAAACGCGCCTGCGCCACCGTCTCTATCGGCCGTAGCTCCGCCGCCGGCGTGATGCCCAGCGCCTGAATGCGCCGCAGCGTGGCCAAACAGCCGACCACCACGGCGCGGGCGCCGGACAGTTCTCCCTCGGCCAACGCCTTGATAATAATTTCCGGCCCGATGCCTGCCGGGTCGCCCATGGTAATCGCGATGGTGTTATTTGCCACTGTACATCTCCTCAATAAAATAAAGCGCGTCGCGCAGCGTGGTTTCGCCGCCAAAACCGCCGGCTTTGGTAATTACCGGCAGGTCGTCAATCTCACTGTTGATAAAGGTGCCGCACGGTACGCAGGGCGCGACTTCACCGTTAATACGGTAGCCTTCCGCCCCCAGCGCCCGGGCGACGGCAATCGCAATATCGCCGCCGGTCAGGAACAGGCCGCCAATCCGCGTACGGTTGATAATGTCGAGCGTCATCTCCCCCAGCGACTGGCTGATGCGGTCGCCCAGCTGCTGGCGGCTGACGTCCAGCTCAGCACACAGCTGCTCCACCTGCCGGCGCGCATCGCCGTCGCGGCAGGTGCGCAGTACGCAGTGCCGATGCGCCTGCAGTATCGCCGCCGCCTGCTGCGCAATCTCCTCGCAGGCCTGTGCGCCCTGCGCCGACAGCAATGCCCGCACGTCGATATCGATAATGCCCAGCGATTTCTCCTGTTCGGCGAAGGTAATCTGCCGGCGGGTGGCCTCGCTCATCGAACCGGCCACCACCAGCACCGGCAGCCGCTGCCGCTCGCTGAGATACCAGGCCGACGGCAGCGCATTGGCCAGGCCGGCGGCGCCGACCAGCAGCACCGGCGTGGCAAGCCGGCCGATGCTCTGCGCCAGCAGCGCCAGATCGCTGTCCAGTTCGGCGTCCGCCACCACAATGCCGCCCTGCCGCGCCAGCTGCGCCAGCCGCTCGTCCAGCGCCGCGCCGCGCACCCTCGCCAGATCCAGTTGTTCAATGGCGATATCGGTTTGCCGGCTAATCAGGGTGTTAATCTGCGACGAGACGATCGGCGTTTTCGGATCGCTGGCAAATTCGGTCTCCAACAGCGGCACGCCGTGCACCCAGCATGCGCCGTCCCGCGTCACCCGGCCGGCGGCCGGTATCGCCGCCGCCACAATCGCCAGCCGTGCGCCGCTGGCCTGCATTGCCGCGGCGATTTCCGCGCCGACGTTGCCGCGAAAGGTGGAATCAATCTTTTTGTACACCCGCGGCGGCTGCTCACCGCCACAGTAGGGGCGCAGCGCATCGCTGACCTTGCGCGCCGCCTCCGCCGCCGGCAGCGCGCGGCTCTCGGTATTGATCACCAGCACATCGCCGCGGCGCGGCGCCGGCTGCCGGTCATTCAGCAGCACGTCGGTGCGCGCGCCCTTTTTCGCCAGCTGTACGCCGGTATCGTTAGCGCCGGTAAAATCATCGGCAATCACGATCATTTTCATACCGCCTTCTCCTTCACCGCCGCATTACGCTTCGCCACCCAGGAACTGAGGATCGGCGTCAGGATCGCCGTGGTGATCACCGAGGCGGCAATCAGCGGCGCGGCCGCCGCGGCCACCGACGCCAGCGAAGGATCGGCCTGCGCTATCGCCAGCGGCGTCGCCACCGCATTGCCCGCCGTGCTGGAGGCCGCCGCTCCGGCGATGCCGGAGCCGCCAACCAGCCGATCGGCGCGGATGTTGAAGAAACCGCCGACGAAGGTGGTCAATGCCCCGAGCAGAATGCCCGCCAGCCCGCCCTGCAGCAGCATCTCCAGATTGATGCCGGCGCCGAGGGCAAAGGCGAAGAACGGGATCAATACCGGGCCGCCTTTGGTCAGGAATTCACGCATATTCGCATCGAGGTTGCCCAGCAGCATCCCCACCAGCAGCGGCACCAGCACCGCAACCAGCGCCATCAGCGGAATGTTGGCCATCCCGGCGGCGCCCAGCGCGATCATGGTGAAGAAGGGGCCGTCGTTGAGCGACAGAATGGAGATGGCGCCGACGTCGCGCTCATTGCCGAACTCGCCGACCAGCGCCGCATACAGGCCGCCGTTGGAGTTGCTCATCGCCGCGATAATCGCCACGCCGGTCAGGCCAAAGACGCCGTCAGCGCCAAACAGCCGCTCCACTCCCAGCCCCAGCGCCATTGCCACCAGCAGTTTGGTCAGGGTAATGGTGCCGCCCTGCAGCAGCGCCTGCGGCGCCGCCTTAAAGCTGATGCCGGCCCCCATGCACAGCAGGAAAGCGCCGATCAGCGGCGCGGCGCCGTTTTTGAATAACGCGGTGGTGAAACCGCCGATCTCTAAAGCCTCTGGTGTAAAAGTATTCAACAGCGCGCCAAGCACCAGCGGGACGACCATCATCCCGCCGGGGATCTTCTCTATTGCCGCTTTCAGTTTCATCGCACCCTCACATTTTTGATTTATTTTAATCACAATGATTATATTGAATCAAATTATAAAAAATAGAGAGCGCGATCGCAGTTATCACGACCGATAAATGATTTTTTGATTTTATTTAATCAAAAAGGGTAGGTGTGTGGGCGGAGAACGCCGCCCGCTCGGCAACGGCCCCGCTCAGTAGTTCAGCATAAAGTGCCGGTAGGCCTTCAGCACCGCCAGAAAATCCTCCACGCCGCAGAAGGAGAGGCTCTCTTCATCGTAATAGCTCATCCCCTCCTCCATCTCGTCGCCTTCAAACAGCAGCTGATTGGCGCGGATCATCACCTCTTCACCATCCATCAGCAGCGTATATTCATGGCCTTCCAGCTGCCACTGACGCTCGCTGCCCTTCACCTGCGCCGCGCCGCTCTCAATCCGGTCCAGCAGATTCAGATCGCCTTTCAGCTCTTCATTGATCCAATGGCCGATGGCTTCATGTCCCATAGAAAATCTGACGATTACCTGACCGGTCACATCCCGCAGAAATTCGTAATCCATCGTGCGCCCTCCCCAGGCCTATTTCTCCCCGTCATACTTCAAGCTGCAGGTGTGTTGGCTGCGCTCAGTCACCCGAATCACTTACCGCTGTAAGCTCATCGGGATGCCTTCTCCTGCCGCCTTCCTGCAACTCGAATTATTTAGGGTATATGATAAGTGTACAGCGTTATTCGGCCCCGATTTCAGCGAGCGCTCGCAAAGTTCAGCTCTTTTTTTGCGGCGGGCAATATAGCGGCTTGGCGCGGCAATGGGAAGCCGCCCGCCGCGATTGTTGTTATGATGGTGGGCTGAAACCGCCAAGGGATGCGCCAATGATCGACAGTGAAATTACCCTGAAAAAACTGGAAATCTTTCTGGCCTTTATGGAGACGGAAAACATCGCCCGCGCCGCCGAACGGCTGGCGCTGAGCAGCGTCAGCGTCCACCGCGCGCTGCATACGCTGGAGGCCGGCATCCGCTGCCCGCTGTTTATTCATCAGGGACGCAGTCTGCAGCCGCTGCCCGCCGCCCATACGCTGGCGGACTACGCCCGCGATATCGTCGGGCTGACCCAGAAAGGCATTGAGGAGACGCGGCTGAAGGCCGGCTTCGGGCAGCAGCGCCTGCGGCTCGGCACGCTCTACTCGCTGACGCTGGAAACGGTGCCGCGCCTGATTATGGGGCTGAAACTGCGCCGTCCGGAGCTGGAAATCAATCTGACAATGGGCTCCAACGCCGCGCTGCTGGCGCAGCTGCAGACGCAGCAGTTGGACGCCATTCTGATCTCCGTTTCCGACAGCCAGGTGGACCCGCAGCGCTTTGAGACCCAGCCGCTGTTTAAAGACGATATTTTTCTTGCCGCGCCCGCCAGCTCTGAACTGCTGGTTGACGGCCCGGCAGACCTGCAGGATTTCCGCCGCCAGAAATTCGTTTCGCTGACCGAAGGGTTCGCCACCTATCACGGCTTTACCGAGGCCTTTCAGATTGCCGGTTTTGAGCCGGAAATCGTCACCCGGGTCAACGATATCTTCTCGATGCTCAGTCTGGTGCAGGCCGGCGTCGGCTATACGCTGCTGCCCGGCCGGATGAAAAAGGTTTACGAACACACGGTGCGGCTGATGCCGCTGTGCGAACGCTACCAGATGCGTCAGACCATCGCGCTGGTGATTAACCGCAATCAGCAGCAGGACCCGAACCTGCTGGCGCTGACGGCGGAGAGCCGCATGTACGCCCGCACAGAGCGGCCCCGCTAAGCCTGACGGCGGTAGCGTTCGACAATGCCGACTACCGCCGCCAACCCCAGCTGACAGCGGGACAGCGCTTCCCCCGCGGTCATCACCTTGCGCGTCAGGCCGCTGAGCACCGCGCCCGGCGGCATCTCAATCGCCAGCCGCACCTCGCGCTCATACGCCGCCCGCATCGCCTCGTGCCAGCGCACGGTGCGCGCCATGTTATAGGCCAGATCGTCGGCGATGCGCTCAGGCTGCCACAGCACCCGTCCGCTGCTGCCGCTCAGATAGGCCACCCGCGGACGCCGCAGCGTCACCGCCTGCATCGCCTCCGCCAGCCTGGCCGCCGGCTGCGCCAGCAGCGCGCAGTGGGACGGCACGCTGACCGCCAGACGGCTGGCCCTGGCGGCGCCGGCCTGCTTCGCCAGCGTCATCACCCGGCTCAGCGCCTCATCGCTGCCGGCCACCACCATCTGGTCATCGGCGTTGATATTGGCCAGATACAGCGGCGATTGCTCGCCGTTCACCTGCGCGATTAACGCCTCCACCCGGCTTTGCGGCAGACCGACCAGCGCCGCCAGACCATAGCCCTGCGGATAGGCCTGCTCCATCAGCTCGCCGCGCAGCGCCACCAGCCGCAGCGCGTCCTCAAAGCTCAAGGCGCCGGCCACCACCGCCGCCGGAAACGCGCCGATCGACAGGCCGCTGACAAAGTCGGCCGTCACGCCGTGCTGCTCCAGCTCGCGGGCGTAGGCGACGCCGGCGATCAACAGGCAAAGCTGCACCGCACGCGTTTTTTGCAGCGCCTGCGCACCGTCCAGCGCCAGCGGATCCTCCCCCAACGTCTGACGCGCCTGCGTCAGCAGTTCGCGGCTGACGGCAGTGTCCGGCAGTTGGTGCAACATCTGCGGCGTCTGCGGCCCCTGGCCGGGAAAGGTAAAAAGAATCTTCATCATCACTCCTGCAGCGCCGACCATGGCGCATCGGTCAGATAAGGGCCGCCGTTGGTTTTTAACAGTACCCGTCCGTCGCGCAGCCACTCGTTGAGCGCAAAGCCGCCGTGAGGGGTTTCAATCTGCATATCGACCCGACACGGCAGCGTACGCAGCCGCTGCGCCAGCGCCTGCAGCGCCGCACGATCGACGGGCTGCGGGCAGCGCACGGTAAGGTCCAGATCGCTGTCCGCATGCATCACCGGCAGGCCGGTCGCCAGCGCATAGCCGCAACTGCCGGTCACGCCCCACGTCCAGCGCCACGGCTGCGCCGCCAGCCTCAGCAGCGCCCGCACCGGCGGCAAATCGGCAAACGGCGACGCCGCCGACAGCCCGGCCACCAGCGCCTGCGGCGTTACCCGCCGGCGCACTGCCGCAGGCGGCAGCCAGGCCGCCGCCCGCTGGCCGCGCGTCGCGCCGCGGATGCCTACCGGAATGGCGCCGTCGCGCGGCAAATCGCGCCGCACCACCAGCGGCAGTTCCCGGCGCTGCGTCGCCCATGCCGGCGCGGCGCCGGGAAAGATCAGCGCGTCGGCGTTATCCGTCCATAGCAGGTCATGCGGACGTATCATGGTTTCCTCCGTTACAGACCGGCGGTCAGGGTGATAAATAGCGGCAGCGTCAGAATACACAGCACCGAGCTTATCAGTAGCGTGGCTTCCGCATCCGGCGACTGCACGCCGAAGCGGTTGCCGAACACGATGCCGAAGAAGCCCGCCGACAGCGCAATCATCAGGATCGCGGTGATCGCCACGCTGCCGTGCAGCCCCAGCACCAGCACGATGCCCCAGGCGATAAACGGCTGGATCAGCAGCTTGGTGACGCTGGCCAGCAATACCGAGGCATTAATCTGCAGCCGGCGCGCCGACAAAATCACCCCGGTCAGGAACAGCGCCGCCGCGGTGGCCGCCAGCCCGAGCGGCTTGATCGCCGCCAGCACCATCTCCGGCATCCGCACGCCAACGGCCGACAGCACCACGCCCAGCAGCGGCCCCCAGACGATTGGCTTAATCACCGAGCGCCACATCAACAGCGGCAGCATGCGCGCTCCCGCCTGCTGTACGCCGCCAGCGGCGCGGGCTTTTTCCCGCTCCAGAATCAGCAGGCAGAACGGCGTCATCAGCACCGAGCCGCAGGCGATGGAGACCGCCACCGACAGCGAGGTGCCCGGCGATTCACCCAGCACGCTGCCGAGGATCGGCAGGCCGAGCGCCGCATAGTTGGGCAGCGCCACGGTCAGCGTCAGCACCGCTGCATCCTGCGGCGACTTATGGAACAGCCGGGTGCTGGCAAAGTAAATCGCCGCGTAGGTCAGCCACATCGCCAACACCAGCACCACAATCAGCGGCGACTGCTGCACGATGCCCAGCCACGGGGTCTGTACGGTGGCGCTGAACAACGCCGCGGGCAACGCAAAATCCATCACAAAGATATTGAGCAAAGAAACATTCTGGTTATCGACCATTTTCGTCTTGCCGGCGTAAAAACCCAGCAGCATGATGACAAAGATTGGCGCCAGCGCATGAATAATGATGTAAGTCATAAATCACCTGTTAAAAAGAAAAACTTCAGTCAGTTCAGGTGCGATGTGTTTCTTATTACTGGTTTGGGGGTTGCCCGCAGCCAAGATGCAGATGAAGGTAGAGATTGGTTGTTATCAGCCGGAAAGGGCTTGCCCCTCTCCGGCCCGGTTATGACGAACTGACGTTAACAAAAGCCGCTGTTACCATTCGGCGCGCATACGCTCGCGCACCAGCGCGGAGCTGCGGCGATTGTCCGCCCCCAGGCGGTTTTCCAGTCCGCAGCCCTGCCGCCGGCTGTCCGCGATCGCCTCGACCACCGCCGTGCGCACCAGCGCCAGCTCCTGCGGCGTCGCCTGCAGCGGATCGCGGATATCCAGCCGTTGATCAAGCAACCCCAGCGAGCCGTAGTGGCCGATGTCGTAAGCCATCGGCGGGATCGTGGCGGCCAGTTTCTCCAGCGCCTCGACCGAACGCAGCGTAATGCGCGCGGCGGATTCCTTGCCCATGGCGTGGATCATGACGCCGTCGTCATTAAAGGCGATCAGCCGGTTGGCCTGGTAGCCGTGCGCCAAAAACGCCCCCGACATCGCCTTGCCGACGATCAGCCCAATCACCGGGTGCCCGGCCAGCCGCGCCGCGGCATAGGCGCCCGCCGCGCCGGCCAGCGCCTGATGAATGCCGAACGCCTCTTCGCGGCGGCCGTAGGCCTGACTCGGCACATCAATAATCGCCACGATGGCGCGCTTTTGCGTCTGGTGCCGATCCGCCTCCACCGCCTCGCTGACCACCTGCGCCAGCGTCCATCCCTCCAGCAGCCCCACCTCGCCGCGCGCGGCGCGCGGGTAGTGGTTATCGGCATCCGGCACTACGGCGATAAAACGCGCCGCCTGGCCGTCGAGGTCGCCGTCGGCCACCCTGACCGAGGCGCACTGCCCGCGCCGCTCCGCGGCTCCCTGCGTCAGCAGCGAGAACCAATAGTCACCGCGGCTGGTTGTCTGTGTGCTCATGGGCGTTCCTCCCGTGCAAAAAGTTGCGCCACCACGGCGGCGTCCGCCTGCTGACGGCTGTCAAACTGCGTCAGTTTCGACAGGTAATAGTCATGGCGTTCGCTGCGGTGCCGCGCCGGCACGCCGCGCGCCAGGCATGCCAGCAGCGCGACGCGCACCTGATGCAACGCATCCTCCACCTCCACGTCGGCGAAACCGCTGCGGTAGCGCACGTCGCCGCCGGTCATGCTCCAGATAAACGGCCGGTCGCGGGAGTCGTACTCCTCAATCCCGCCTCCTGCTCAATCACCTGCGGGCCGTTAAGCCCCAGACGCGCTTCACGGGTGACGATCAGGTAGCTGCACAGGCCGGCGGCAATCGACATGCCGCCGAAACAGCCGACGGTGCCGGCGATAATGCCCACCACCGGGGTATAGCGCCGCAGGTCGGCGATGGCGGCGTGAATATCGGCAATCGCCGCCAGCCCCAGATTGGCCTCCTGCAGACGCACGCCGCCGGTTTCCAGCAGCAGCACCGCCTGCGTCGGAATGCCGTTGCGGTTATCCTCCGCCGCCAACTCCAGCGCCGCCGCCATCTTGGCGCCGGAGACTTCGCCCATGCTGCCGCCCTGAAACGCCCCTTCAACCGCCGCCACCACCGCCGGCTGACCGTTCAGGGTGCCTTTGGCCACCACCATGCCGTCATCCGCCTGGGTGACGATGCCCTGCGGCTCCAGCCACGGCGAGGTGATTCGTTCAAACGGCCCCAGCAGCTCGCGGAAGCTGCCGTCGTCGAGTAATTGCCGCGCCCGTTCACGGGCGCTGAGTTCAATAAAGCTGAGATCTTCACGCATGGCCGGCCTCCTCAAACACCTGCTCAATCCGCAGACGCGCCACCCCGGCGTCGCGCCGAAATCGTTGATTTCCAACTGCCCCGCCGGCAGGCTGCGCAGCGCCGCCAGGCGCTCAAACAGATGCCGCCAGCGCTGCTGACTGCCGTCGACCGAGGTTTTAATCACCACCCGCAGCACGTCGCCCGCCGCTGGCTCAAACAGCGCTTTCCATATCGCCGGAGCCAACCACGCCGGCCAACCGCTGGCCGACCACACGTTCCGTAGCCGGATAGCTCAATTCAATATGTTCCATAACGTCCTCTCGAATAGATGTTCAGCAGCCCGCCGCCCGATCGAGCAGCAGCGCCGCCGCCAGTAGATCCGCCGCCCCGCCCGGCGAAGCGTTACAGGCCAGCAACCGCTGCTCCAGCCGCGCCAGCTGCGCCCGTCCCGCCGGCCGCTGGTAACCGCCGGCGAGCAATACCGCCTGCGCGCCCTGCCGCATCGCCTGCAGCGCCGGCCAGCCGCCGCGCGACAGCACGCAGGTGTCGCTCAGGCTGGTCATGATCGCCATCAGCGCATCCAGCCTGGCCGCCTGCTCGTCGGCGCCGGCGGCCCGGCTGCGCCACAGCTGCGGCAACGCCAGACGCATCACGTGCGGGAACCCCTGCTGCGCCTCCTCCCGCGCGCCGGGCACCCGGTAACGCCGCGAGGCGCGCAGCCCTTTGCTGAACGACTTCGGGCTGGCGGGTCCGCCAACTGCGCCAGCTGCGCCGCCCGCAGGCAGGTTTGTCGCGCGTCGGCGCGTCCCTCCCGCATCGCCAGCGCCGTCACCAGCAGCCCCAGCGCCCAGATGGCGCCGCGGTGGGTATTCACCCCGCCGGTCGCCGCCATCATCTGCCGCTCGCCCTCGCGGCCGATGCGGCCAATCTCCTGACGCAGCGCGCCATCCGCCGGGCGCTGCCAGCCGGCGATGGCCAGCGCATAAAAGGTGTCATGCAGGCTGAGGGCTGAGCGCTCCATCAGCGCCAGCGTCAGATCCTGATGCGCGCCGCTGCCGCGCGCGTCCACCAGCCCCGGCTTCGGGCTGAGGCGCGCCTCGTCGATCAGCGCCTGGGTGGCGGCGTCCGCCAGACGCAGCGCAAGGGCATCGGCCTGCGCCGCCTTGCTGCAGGGGGAAAGTTTCATCACCAGCTCCGGAATTTAGCCGGCGGGTTGTACAGGCCGCCGGACCAGTCCACCAGATCGGCCACGCTGCCCGCCGCCAGCAGCGAACGGTCGGCCTCGGTGCGGCGGATGCCCATATCTTCCGGGTATGCCACTTTGCCTTCGCGGCGCAGCTGCGCCACCCTGGCGGCGTCCACCCCCAGCCCGATATCGGTGATGCCGGCCACCGCGGCGACCATCGCCCGGCGCTCCTCCAGTGAGCGGGCGCGATACAGGTAGGCGATGCCCTCTTCGGTCAGCACGTGGGTGACGTCATCGCCGTAAATCATCACCGGCGCCAGCGGCATGCCGGCCTCTTCGGCGACGTCGATCGCCTCAAGCTTTTCAACAAAGGTCGGCTTCGCGCCGGCCTGGAAGGTCTCCACCATCTGCACCACCAGTTTGCGGCCGCGCGCCAGCGGATCCGGCTCTTCGATCATATCCAGCCAGGCCGGAGTGGCATGGCGGCGGCCGTGCGGGTCGTGGCCCATATTCGGCGCGCCGCCGAAGCCGGAAAGCCGCCCGCGCGTCACGGTGGACGAGTGCGCCATGGCGTCAATCTGCAGCGTGGAGCCGATAAACATGTCCACCGCGTACTGGCCCGCCATCTGGCAGAATGCGCGGTTGGAGCGCATCGAACCGTCGCGGCCGGTGAAAAAGATATCCGGACGCGCGGCGATGTAATCCTCCATCCCCAGTTCACCGCCGAAGCAGTGCACGGTTTCCACCCAGCCGCTTTCAATCGCCGGGATCAGGGTCGGATGCGGGTTCAGGGTCCAGTGCTTGCAGATTTTGCCTTTCAGCCCCAGGCGTTCGCCGTAGGTCGGCAGCAATAATTCAATGGCGGCGGTGTTAAAGCCGATACCGTGGTTGAGGGACTGCACCTGATGCTCGGCGTAAATGCCCTTGATCGCCATCATGCCCATCAGTACGTGGACGGGTTTGATCAGGCGCGGATCGCGGGTGAACAGCGGTTCGATAAAGAAGGGCCGATCCGCCACCACCACAAAGTCGATCCACGAGCCGGGAATATCGACCCGCGGCAGGTCGGTTTCGTCGTCCACCAGTTCGTTAACCTGGGCGATGACGATCCCGTCTTTAAATGCGGCGGCCTCCACCAGCGCCGGCGTGTCCTCGGTGCTGGGGCCGGTGTACAGGTTGCCCTGCCGGTCGGCCTTGAAGCCCGCCACCAGCGCCACGTTCGGCACCAGGTCAACATACAGGCGCGAATAAAGCTCGATATAGGTGTGGATGGCGCCGATTTCCAGCTGGCCGTCTTCCAGCAGCTGAGAAATACGCAGGCTCTGGGTACCGGAAAAGGCGAAGTCCAGCTTACGGGCGATGCCCTTTTCGAAGATATCCAGGTGCTCGGCGCGGCCGACGCTCGGCATAATCATATGCAGGTCGTGCACGGTTGACGGGTCGACCTGCGCCAGCGTGCGGGAAAGGAAATCCGCCTGTTTCTGGTTGTTCCCTTCCAGCACCACGCGGTCACCCGGCACGATCAGCCGTTCCAGCACCGCGGTTAGCTCCGCCGTGGGGATCACCTTTCCTTGCACCTGCCCCTGCACGCTGGCCAGCCGGCGCTGCTTCTCCTGACGCCGGGTATCCCAGACGCGTGCGGGCTGTTGATAAAGCGACATAGCTAAACCTCCCCGGTTTAATTGATTTACGCTTCACGCAGTAAGAATTACGGACAGGATTAGGTTAGGACGCTAACTATTTACCATCAATCAAGCTCCCGGCGACACCGTTAGCCTAAGAGTAATAATTTAAAATAGCCTATAAACTTCAATTTATTAGGAAACACCAAATGCGGAAATGGTCACACTTCAGACATAAAAAAGGGGAGCCTGGCGGCTCCCCCGATTCGGGTTTTCACAGCGTGCGGTAATTACACGGCGGTCTGGAAGATCACACCGTCGGCTTTTTCCGTGTACTGCTCCAGCTGGTTGAAGTTCAGATAGCGGTAAGTATCGGCCGCGCTCTTATCCACCTGCTCCATATAGGTTTGATACTCGTCCGGCGTCGGTAAGCGCCCCAGCAGTGAGGCCACCGCCGCCAGCTCTGCCGATGCCAGATATACATTGGCGCCGGTGCCCAGACGGTTCGGGAAGTTACGGGTTGAGGTCGACACCACCGTCGCGCCGTCGGCGACGCGCGCCTGGTTACCCATACACAGCGAGCAGCCAGGGATCTCGATACGCGCCCCGCTCTTGCCGAATACGCTGTAGTAGCCCTCTTCGGTCAGCTGAGCCGCATCCATCTTGGTTGGCGGCGCCACCCACAGGCGGGTCGGCAGCTGGCCTTTGTGCTGATCCAGCAGCTTGCCCGCCGCACGGAAGTGGCCGATGTTGGTCATGCAGGAACCGATAAACACTTCGTCGATTTTACTGTTGGCCACGTCGGACAGCAGGCGCGCATCGTCCGGATCGTTCGGCGCACACAGGATCGGCTGGTCGATTTCCGCCAGGTCGATCTCGATCACCGCCGCGTATTCCGCATCGGCGTCGCCTTCCAGCAGCTGCGGATCCGCCAGCCATTTTTCCATGCCCTGAATACGGCGCTCCAGCGTACGACGGTCGCCGTAACCTTCGGAGATCATCCATTTCAGCAGCACGATGTTGGAGTTCAGGTACTCTTCGATCGGCGCTTTATCCAGTTTGATGGTGCAACCGGCGGCGGAACGCTCGGCGGAGGCATCCGCCAGTTCGAAGGCCTGTTCAACCTTCAGCTCCGGCAGACCTTCGATTTCCAGAATGCGGCCGGAGAAGATGTTTTTCTTGCCTTTCTTCTCGACGGTCAGCAGGCCCTGCTGGATCGCATAGTAAGGGATGGCGTGCACCAGGTCGCGCAGCGTGATGCCCGGCTTCATTTTACCTTTGAAGCGCACCAGCACCGACTCCGGCATATCCAGCGGCATAACGCCGGTCGCCGCGGCAAACGCCACCAGACCGGAACCGGCCGGGAAGGAGATGCCGATCGGGAAGCGGGTGTGGGAATCGCCGCCGGTGCCGACGGTATCCGGCAGCAGCATGCGGTTCAGCCATGAGTGGATAATGCCGTCGCCCGGACGCAGCGAGACGCCGCCGCGGTTCATGATAAAGTCCGGCAGCGTATGGTGGGTGGTCACGTCAACCGGTTTCGGATAGGCGGCGGTGTGGCAGAAGGACTGCATCACCAGATCGGCCGAGAAGCCCAGGCAGGCCAGGTCTTTCAGCTCGTCGCGGGTCATCGGGCCGGTGGTGTCCTGAGAGCCGACCGAGGTCATCTTCGGTTCGCAGTACTCGCCCGGACGCACGCCGGCTACGCCGCAGGCGCGGCCAACCATTTTCTGCGCCAGCGAGAAGCCGCGGTTGCTGGCCGCAACCGGCTTGGAAACGCGGAACACGTCGGTGTGCGGCAGGCCCAGCGACTCACGCGCCTTGGTGGTCAGGCCGCGGCCGATGATCAGCGGGATACGGCCGCCGGCGCGCACTTCGTCCAGCAGCACGTCGGTTTTCAGTTCGAAGCTGGCGATCAGCTCGCCGGTTTCGTGGTTACGCACTTCGCCTTTGTACGGGAAGATGTCGATCACATCGCCCATATTCAGCTCGGACACGTCCACTTCGATCGGCAGTGCGCCGGCATCTTCCATAGTGTTAAAGAAGATCGGGGCGATTTTACCGCCCAGCACTACGCCGCCGCCGCGCTTGTTCGGCACGTGCGGGATGTCGTCGCCCATAAACCACAGCACCGAGTTGGTGGCGGATTTACGGGAGGAGCCGGTGCCGACAACGTCGCCGACGTAGGCCAGCGGGAAGCCTTTCTCGCTCAGCGCTTCGATCTGTTTAATCGGGCCGACGCTGCCCGGCTGATCCGGGACGATGCCGTCACGTTCGTTTTTCAGCATTGCCAGCGCGTGCAGCGGAATATCCGGGCGCGACCAGGCGTCCGGCGCCGGAGACAGATCATCGGTATTGGTTTCGCCGGTCACCTTAAAGACGGTAACGGTGAGTTTTTTCCGCCAGTTCCGGACGGGACAGGTACCATTCGGCATCGGCCCATGACTGCATGATTTGCTTGGCGTAGGCGTTGCCCGCCTTGGCCTTCTCTTCCACGTCGTAGAAGTTATCAAACATCAGCAGGGTGTGAGACAGCGCTTCGGCGGCGATAGGCGCCAGTTTGTCGTTGTCCAGCGCTTCGATCAGCGGATGAATGTTGTAGCCGCCCTGCATGGTGCCCAGCAGTTCAACGGCCTTTTCCGGAGTAATCAGGGGGGAGGTGGCTTCGCCTTTGGCGATGGCTGCCAGGAAACCTGCTTTGACGTAGGCGGCTTCGTCGACGCCTGGTGGAACACGGTTAATCAGCAGGTCTAACAGGAATTCTTCTTCGCCTTGCGGCGGATTCTTTAATGATTCGACCAGCGCTGCCATTTGTGATGCGTCTAATGGCTTAGGGACGATGCCCTCTGCAGCACGCTCGGCCACGTGCTTACGGTATTCTTCTAGCACGACTTTCTCCTCGCTCTCATTGTCATTTATTGTGCCTGGCGTCCATACCTTGCGTCGCTGAAGCGGCAGCGCTGTCGGCTGCTGCCTCTGAGACTCCGGATTTGTTATCAAACCGGGTTTTTTTAGCGCACGGCGATATTACGAGGCACTGCTGTCGATGTCCTGGACTGTAAGGTACAGTGCCCGGTTCCGCCCAGCCAGCATATCAGGATTTGAATCGGTTGTTAATTCGTTCACATAAAAGCAACATTAAATCTTTGCTGAATCGTTGAGCACAGAGTAATCGGCTGCGATGCAGGCAGGACAAGGCGGCCGGACAGATGCGCCCCGCCCGTCAGGCGCATCATAATGTCCACACTATTACAATAACTACTGCTTGAACAGCGGAAAAAACGCCGGCGACAAAAACAAAAAAACCGCCGTTAAGGCGGTTTCTTTGTTCCGTACGACGTTAGCAGGCGCCGGACGGAATACTTACATCGATTAGGTACGATACAAGCGCCACAAAGCAGAGACATTCTGCGCAATAACGATTAAAAAATCAACAAAAAGAATGTGGAAAAGGTGATTCCACGTTACTATCTCTCCGGGTCTGTTCTGCCGTTTAGCAGCCGGTCACCGGGCTTGAGAACAGTGCTGCAACAACCGCGATGCGAGCGTCACAAAGCGCTTGTTCCGCCGGGATTTTTCCGGTGAAATCGCGGTGGTCGTGGTTCCACAGGGATCGCGCAATGAAAAGGAGTTCGTTATTTATCCTGCTCATTGTACTGGGCGCGGCGTTTGGGGTTGATAAAGGCGGTTGGTCGGTCAACGGCAACAGCCTGACGCTGAACGTGATAGTCCAGAACAAGTAAGCTACTGGCCGCTCGCTGAGCGGCCTTTTACCGCCGCCATAAAAAACGGCCCCTTTTCAGGAGCCGTTTATCAACCGTTCAGGCCGGAAAAATTACTTTTTCTTGGCTTTCGGGTTAGGCAGGTCGGTGATGCTGCCTTCGTACATCTCGGCCGCCATGCCGACTGATTCGTGCAGGGTCGGGTGAGCGTGGATGGTCAGCGCGATGTCTTCCGCGTCACAACCCATCTCGATGGCCAGACCGATTTCACCCAGCAGCTCGCCGCCGTTGGTGCCGACAATCGCCCCGCCGATAACGCGGTGGGTTTCTTTGTCGAAGATCAGTTTGGTCATGCCGTCTGCACAGTCGGAAGCGATAGCACGACCGGACGCCGCCCACGGGAAGGTGGCGGTTTCGTAGCTGATGCCTTTCTCTTTCGCTTCTTTCTCGGTCAGGCCTACCCATGCTACTTCCGGTTCGGTGTAAGCGATGGATGGGATGACTTTCGGATCGAAGTAAGTGCTTCAGACCGGAGATAACTTCAGCCGCCACGTGGCCTTCATGCACGCCTTTGTGCGCCAGCATCGGCTGACCGACGATATCGCCGATGGCGAAAATGTTCGGCACGTTGGTGCGCAGCTGCTTGTCAACGTTGATAAAGCCGCGCTCATCAACCGCCACGCCCGCTTTGTCAGCATCCAGCAGTTTGCCGTTCGGCACACGGCCGATAGCCACCAGCACCGCGTCGTAACGCTGTGGTTCCGCCGGCGCTTTTTTGCCTTCCATCGTGACGTAGATACCATCTTCTTTGGCTTCTACCGCGGTCACTTTGGTTTCCAGCATCAGGTTGAACTGCTTGCTGATACGCTTGGTGAACACTTTCACCACGTCTTTATCCGCCGCCGGGATCACCTGGTCGAACATTTCCACCACATCAATCTGGGAACCCAGCGCGTGGTAAACGGTGCCCATTTCCAGACCGATGATGCGCCGCCCATCACCAGCATGCGCTCTGGGACGGTTTTCAGCTCCAGCGCATCGGTGGAGTCCCACACGCGCGGGTCATCATGAGGGATAAATGGCAGTTGGATCGGACGCGAACCTGCGGCAATGATGGCGTTATCGAAGTTGATGGTGGTTTGGGCCGTTTTTCGCCTTCAACAACCAGGGTGTTAGCGCCGGTAAATTTGCCCAGACCGTTCACCACTTTCACCTTACGGCCTTTAGCCATACCCGCCAGACCGCCGGTCAGCTGAGTGATGACTTTCTCTTTCCAGGTACGGATCTTGTTGATGTCGGTTTTCGGCTCACCGAAGACGATGCCGTGTTCAGCCAGCCGCTTTGGCTTCTTCAATCACTTTGGCAACGTGCAGCAGTGCTTTGGAAGGGATACATCCCACGTTCAGGCAAACCCCGCCCAGCGTGGAATAACGTTCAACCAGAACGGTTTCAAGACCTAAGTCAGCGCAACGAAAGGCAGCAGAGTAACCCGCTGGGCCCGCCCCAAGTACCACGACCTGAGTTTTTATTTCAGTACTCATCATGACCTCTTAATTTATTGTCCGGCGGGTCAGACGTCATTTTTTATACCCGTCATCTTTCACCTGGACGCGTTGTTGGCTTCATTCGCTCCACCCCAGCCACTTAGCCTGGGAATTCACAAATTTGCCGCCTGGCTGCCATGTGAAATCTATAGGGTATATTTTTAATCGAATTCATAACGCCCTTCATCCACCGGGACGCTTACACCGCGAGCAGTTTACAGAATTGTTAATAATCTGCAAAGCATGTTCGAAGTGACCCGTGTCTCAACAATCTTGTCGAATCATGCAAAAACCGACAAAACTGCTACCGAAGCGATAAGGGCGCAGCATGCTGCGCCCTTTTTTCCTTACATCACCAGACGGCGAATGTCAGACAGCATATTGTTGATGATGGTGATAAAGCGCGCACCGTCGGCACCGTCAATCACACGGTGGTCGAAGGAGAGCGACATCGGCATCATCAGACGCGGCATGAACTCTTTACCGTTCCAGACCGGCTCCATTGCAGACTTGGAGACGCCCAGGATAGCCACTTCCGGCGCGTTGACGATCGGCGCGAAGTGGGTTGTCCCGATACCGCCCAGGCTGGAGATGGTGAAGCAGCCGCCCTGCATTTCGCCGGCGGTCAGCTTGCCGTCGCGCGCTTTCTTGGAGATCGCCATCAGTTCGCGGGACAGTTCAGTGATGCCTTTCTTGTTAACATCCTTGAACACCGGAACCACCAGACCGTTTGGCGTATCTACCGCCACGCCGATGTTGATGTATTTTTTCAGCGTCAGCTTCTGGCCATCTTCCGACAGCGAGCTGTTGAAGCGCGGCATCTGCTCCAGCGCTGCGGCAACCGCCTTCATGATGAACACCACCGGGGTGAACTTCACGTCCAGCTTGCGCTTGGCCGCTTCTTCGTTCTGCTGCTTGCGGAACGCTTCCAGCTCGGTGATATCGGTTTTGTCGAAGTGCGTAACGTGCGGGATCATCACCCAGTTACGGCTCAGGT
The DNA here is from genome assembly GCA_901472405.1 of Serratia rubidaea. Lineage (GTDB taxonomy): Bacteria > Pseudomonadota > Gammaproteobacteria > Enterobacterales > Enterobacteriaceae > Serratia_B > Serratia_B rubidaea. Next base: position 4,079,611 of record LR590463.1, read on the forward strand.
TGGCGCCGGAGATCTTCTGGATACGGCCCATTTCCACTTCTTCGATCTCGCCGAACTTGCTGAAGTCCACCTTCGGCCATGGCAGCATGCCCGGCAGACCGCCGCCCGCAGCGGCAGCCGGTGCGGATTCGGCGCGTTTCACCGCATCTTTCACATAGGCCTGAACGTCTTCGCGCAGGATACGGCCTTTACGACCGGTGCCCTTGACCTTCGCCAGGTTGACGCCGAACTCGCGCGCCAGACGACGGATAACCGGCGTCGCGTGCACGTAGGCATCGTTTTCGGTGAATTCGTTTTTACCTTCCGCTTTCGCGGCCGGCGCAGCGGCCTTGGTTTCCTGCTGGGCCGGAGCCGGTGCAGGCGCAGCGGCGCTGGCTGCCGGAGCGGCGGCTGGCGCAGCCCCTTCCACTTCAAACACCATAATCAGCGAGCCGGTTTTCACTTTATCGCCGGTGCTGACTTTGATCTCTTTGACGGTGCCGGCAAACGGCGCAGGCACTTCCATCGAGGCCTTGTCGCCTTCCACGGTGATCAGCGACTGCTCAGCGGCGATTTTATCGCCCACTTTCACCATCACTTCGGTCACTTCGACTTCGTCGCCGCCGATATCCGGCACGGCCACGTCTTTGGCGGCCGCTGCCGCCGGCGCTGCGGCCGCCGGTGCTGCAGCCTGAGCCGGAGCGGCTGCCGGCGCTGCGCCGGCAACTTCGAACACCATAATCAACGAGCCGGTCTTCACTTTATCGCCGGTGTTGATTTTGATCTCTTTAACGGTGCCGGCAAACGGCGCAGGCACTTCCATCGAGGCCTTGTCGCCTTCCACGGTGATCAGCGACTGCTCTTCGGTCACGGTGTCGCCCACCTTGACCATGATCTCGGTGACTTCTACTTCGTCGTCGCCGATATCCGGCACCTGAACGTCTTTCGCCGCCGCAGCAGCAGGCGCCGCAGCCGGAGCCGTTTCCTGCTTGGCTTCCTGCGCCGGGGCAGCCGCCGCTGCGCCTTCAGCATCAAAGATCATGATCAGCTTGCCGGTTTCGGTTTTATCACCGACCGCCACTTTGATCTCTTTCACCACGCCGGCCTGCGGCGATGGCACTTCCATGGAAGCCTTGTCGCCTTCCACGGTGATCAACGACTGCTCAGCCTCGACCTTATCGCCGACCTTCACCAGAATTTCGGTGATTTCGACTTCATCTGCACCGATATCCGGCACTTTGATTTCAATAGACATTCTTCTTTACCTCTTAGGCCAGACGCGGGTTAACTTTATCGGCATCGATATCGAATTTAGCGATTGCTTCGGCAACCACTTTCTTATCGATTTCGCCGCGTTTAGCCAGCTCGCCCAGGGCCGCAACCACCACGTAAGATGCATCCACTTCGAAGTGGTGACGCAGGTTCTCACGGCTGTCGGAACGACCGAAGCCATCGGTGCCCAGTACGCGGTAATCGCTGGCCGGGATAAAGTTGCGGATCTGCTCGGCGAACAGTTTCATGTAGTCGGTAGACGCAACCGCCGGCGCATCGCTCAGCACCTGAGCAACGTAAGGCACGCGCGGCTCTTCGGTCGGGTGCAGCATGTTCCAGCGTTCGCAGTCCTGACCGTCGCGCGCCAGTTCGGTGAACGAGGTCACGCTGAACACGTCGGAGCCGACGCCGTAGTCGTTCGCCAGGATCTGCGCCGCTTCGCGCACGTGACGCAGGATAGAGCCGGAGCCCATCAGCTGTACCTTGCCTTTGCTGCCTTCCAGGGTTTCCAGCTTGTAGATACCCTTGCGGATGCCTTCTTCGGCGCCCTGCGGCATGGCCGGCATGTGGTAGTTTTCGTTCAGCGTGGTCAGGTAGTAGTAAACGTTCTCCTGCGCTTCGCCGTACATACGCACCAGACCGTCATGCATGATGACCGCCACTTCGTAAGCATACGCCGGATCGTAAGAGATACAGTTCGGGATGGTCAGCGACTGAATGTGGCTGTGGCCGTCTTCGTGCTGCAGACCTTCGCCGTTCAGCGTGGTGCGGCCGGAGGTGCCGCCGATCAGGAAGCCGCGCGCCTGTTGGTCGCCCGCCGCCCAGCACAGATCGCCGATACGCTGGAAGCCGAACATCGAGTAGTAGATGTAGAACGGAATCATCGGCAGGTCGTTGGTGCTGTAAGAGGTCGCAGCCGCCAGCCAGGACGCGCCGGCGCCCAGTTCGTTGATCCCTTCCTGCAGAATCTGACCTTTCTCGTCTTCTTTGTAGTAAGCCACCTGCTCACGGTCCTGCGGGGTGTACTGCTGGCCGTTCGGGCTGTAGATACCGATCTGACGGAACAGGCCTTCCATACCGAAGGTACGTGCTTCATCGGCGATGATCGGCACCAGACGATCTTTGATCGACTTGTTCTTCAGCATCACGTTCAGGGCGCGCACAAAGGCGATGGTGGTGGAGATCTCTTTGTTCTGCTCTTCCAGCAGCGGGCCGAAGTCTTCCAGAGAAGGCAGCTCCAGCTTCTCGCTGAAGTTAGGCTGACGGCTCGGCAGGTAGCCTTCCAGCTTCTCGCGGCGCTCGTGCAGGTATTTGTACTCTTCGGAATCTTTCTCGAAGGTCACGTACGGCAGTTTTTCGATGTCGGCATCGGCTACCGGCACGTTGAAACGATCGCGGAAGTGGTGCACCCCTTCCATGTTCATTTTCTTCACCTGGTGGGCGATGTTCTTGCCTTCCGCGGTGTCGCCCATGCCGTAACCCTTGATGGTGTGAGCCAGGATAACGGTTGGTTTGCCTTTGGTGTCCTGCGCTTTTTTCAGCGCGGCGAAGACTTTCTTCGGATCGTGGCCGCCGCGGTTCAGCGCCCAGATCTGCTCGTCGCTCCAGTCGGCAACCAGCGCGGCGGTTTCCGGATAACGGCCGAAGAAGTGCTCGCGCACGTAAGCGCCGTCTTTGGATTTAAAGGTCTGGTAGTCGCCGTCCAGGGTTTCGTTCATCAGCTGCACCAGTTTACCGCTGGTGTCTTTACGCAGCAGTTCGTCCCAGCGGCCGCCCCAGATCACTTTCAGCACCTGCCAGCCTGCGCCGGCGAAGATGCCTTCCAGTTCGTTGATGATTTTGCCGTTGCCGGTCACCGGGCCGTCCAGACGCTGCAGGTTGCAGTTGATGACGAATACCAGGTTGTCCAGTTTTTCACGGGTGGCGATGGTGATGGCGCCTTTGGATTCCGGCTCATCCATTTCACCGTCGCCCAAGAAGGCGTAAACGGTCTGTGCGGAGGTGTCTTTCAGGCCGCGGTGTTCCAGATATTTCAGGAATTTAGCCTGGTAGATGGCGCTCAGCGGGCCAAGGCCCATGGAGACGGTCGGGAACTGCCAGAATTCCGGCATCAGTTTTGGATGCGGGTAAGAGGACAGGCCGTTGCCGTGCACTTCCTGACGGAAGTTGTTCATTTGCTCTTCGGTCAGGCGGCCTTCAAGGAAGGCGCGTGCGTAAATGCCCGGAGAGATGTGGCCCTGGAAGTACACCAGATCGCCGCCATCTTTCGCGTTGCGTGCGCGGAAGAAATGGTTAAAGCAGACTTCATAGAAGGTCGCGGAAGACTGGAAGGAAGCCATGTGGCCGCCCAGTTCCAGATCTTTCTTGGAAGCACGCAGAACGGTCATCACGGCGTTCCAGCGGATCGCGCTGCGGATACGGCGTTCCAGATCCAGGTTGCCCGGATAGTCAGGCTCGTCTTCCACCGCGATGGTGTTGATGTAGTCGTTAGCAGCGGAACCGGCCGCTACATTAACGCCGCCTTTGCGGGCTTCACCCAATACCTGATCAATCAGAAACTGAGCTCGCTCAACACCCTCTTCACGGATGACCGATTCGATCGCCTGCAGCCAGTCGCGGGTTTCGATCGGATCCACGTCATTGTTTAAACGTTCTGACATGGTGGTATTCCTTATCTGTCTAATGGTTTATTTGGAGCCTGTCTTCCTGCGCTCTGCGGCAAAGCGCACGAAGACAGGCTCATCAGTTTAGTTGCCGCTAAAGTGCTTAACTAAGCACTGCGAGCTTTATCCCTGATATTGGGCTGGTGTTACCCCAAGACGGGAACCGCTCTTACTCCTTGCGTTGCTGGAGCCGCCGTAACGATCGCTCACGACGGGTATGTTCCCGGCTGAGATCCAGCAAGATTTCCTCAATAAACGCCAAGTGGCGGTGAGAGGCTTCGCGGGCCTTTTCCGGCTCGCGCGCCACTATCGCCTCAAAAATCCCGGCGCGGTGGCTGCTCACTTTTGCCAACATCTCACGGCGCGAGTAGAGCAATTCAAAGTTCTGTCGGACGTTCTGTTCCAGCATCGGCCCCATGCAGCGTAGCAAATGCAGCAACACAACGTTGTGCGCCGCCTCGGTAACGGCAATCTGATACTGCATGACCGCGTCGGCTTCGGCGTCCAGATCGCCGCTGTCCTGCGCCTGCTGAATCACGATATGGCAGTCGCGGATGCGCGCCAGATCCTCGTCGGTGCCGCGCAGCGCCGCATAATAGGCGGCGATGCCTTCGAGCGCATGACGGGTTTCGAGCAGGTCGAACTGCGATTCAGGGTGATCGGCCAGCAGTTCAGCCAGCGGATCGCTGAAGCTCTGCCAGAGGTTGGTTTGCACAAAGGTTCCCCCGCCCTGACGGCGCAACAGCAGCCCCTTTGCTTCCAGGCGCTGGATTGCCTCTCTCAGAGAAGGGCGGGAAACGTCAAACTGTTTCGCCAATTCACGCTCCGGAGGCAATTTCTCTCCTGGCGCAGCGTACCCTCGAGTATCAGGTATTCGAGCTGCCTGCTCGATAACGTCTGACAGCTTGGGCTGGCGGATTTTGCTATAGGCCATGGGTGATTTCTTCTCTGCGAATAGCGCGGAGTCAATTGGTAATACCAATTTCACAAAGGTGGTGGTAAAAGTAACAAAGTATTCACCTCCTGTCCATATGGCCCCCTGGCGAAAACCGTACGGCCCGCACGTTTTACTACCTGAAATACCCCGCCGCCGCTGCCGGCTACCCCTACAGTGGTAATACCATTTACAAAGCTTTACCCGCGCGCCCTGGCTTCTTATGTGACGCAGATCACATTGCCTCGTTGAGGCACGCCGTTATCCTTCCAGAGTGAACCGCCAATGCCGGAGATTTATTGCATGTTTATGACGCTTTGGTGAATAGCTATGACCATAAAGAGTTAGCCGCCGCAGAGAAGCAGCAAGATGAGACATCGGTTGAAGGTAAGAACAATCTTTTTGCGAATTATGTGATTTATTGCTTATTTCATGCACACAACGGCCGTTCTCATCACACAATCCGCATTTTGTTGCCTAAACTGCTGAAATCTTAATCACCAGCAAAAACAAAGGAGATGCAAACTTTCCCGCATAACATTATTCTTCATGAAACGGTAGCGGCGCCGTTTAATTAATAGCGATAACGCCGTAAACAAAAACATACAGACATCGTAATCACGCATTTACAACGTGTGAGCATTTGCAACGACAGAGGGTAAACACTGATGGATGGTCAACAACAGGGCGACCAACTGAAACGCGGGCTGAAAAACCGCCATATTCAGCTTATCGCCTTAGGCGGCGCAATCGGCACCGGGTTATTTCTCGGCATCGCGCAAACAATAAAAATGGCCGGCCCGTCAGTTATCCTGGGCTACGCGATCGGCGGCTTTATCGCCTTTCTGATTATGCGCCAGCTGGGTGAAATGGTGGTGGAAGAGCCGGTGGCCGGCTCGTTCAGCCACTTCGCCTACAAATACTGGGGCAACTTTGCCGGCTTCGCCTCCGGCTGGAACTACTGGGTGCTGTACGTGCTGGTGGCGATGGCCGAACTGACGGCGGTCGGCATCTATGTGCAGTACTGGTGGCCGGAAATCCCCACCTGGGTCTCCGCCGCGGTATTCTTCCTGGCGATCAACGCCATCAACCTGGCCAACGTCAAGGTGTACGGCGAGTTGGAGTTCTGGTTCGCCATTATCAAGGTGGTGGCGATTATCGGCATGATCGTCTTCGGCGCCTACCTGCTGCTGAGCGGCATGGGCGGCCCGGAGGCCACGGTCACTAATCTGTGGGCGCAGGGCGGCTTCTTCCCTAACGACATCAGCGGGCTGGTGATGGCGATGGCGGTGATCATGTTCTCCTTCGGCGGCCTGGAGCTGGTCGGCATCACCGCCGCCGAGGCGGATAACCCGGCCAAAAGCATTCCCAAGGCCACCAACCAGGTAATCTACCGCATCCTGATCTTCTATATCGGTTCGCTGACGATTCTGCTCTCCCTCTACCCGTGGGCAAAGTAGTGGAAGGCGGCAGTCCGTTCGTTCTGATTTTCCACGCGCTGAACAGCAACCTGGTGGCAACGGTGCTGAATATCGTGGTGCTGACGGCGGCGCTGTCGGTGTATAACAGCTGCGTCTACTGCAACAGCCGCATGCTGTACGGCCTGGCTCAGCAGGGCAACGGGCCGAAAAGCCTGCTGAAGGTGGATGGCCGCGGCGTGCCCGTCGTCGCTATCGGCGTCTCGGCGCTGGCGACCGCGTTCTGCGTGCTGATTAACTATCTGCTGCCGGGGCGCGCATTTGAACTGCTGATGGCGCTGGTGGTGTCCGCGCTGGTGATCAACTGGGCGATGATCAGCCTGGCCCACCTGAAGTTCCGCGCGGCAAAACGCCGTGAAGGCGTGGAGCCGAAGTTCAAGGCGTTCTGGTATCCGCTGAGCAACTACCTGTGCCTGATGTTTATGGCCGGTATTCTGGTGATTATGTATCTGACGCCGGGCATTCGCATCTCCGTGCTGCTGATCCCGCTCTGGGTGGCGGTGCTGGCGGTAGGCTACGCCATCAAGCAGCGCAGCCAGCGGGCGCTCGGCAGCACCGTACGCTGATTTTCCGCAGGCCCGCCGATGCGGGCCTGCTTCCTTTTATACCTTGTCCCGCCCGCTACGTCTGCTTACGCAGCGCATCCCAGACTTTCATCACTTCGGCAATCGCCCCCAGGAAGGTTGAGACCTCAACGCCGTCCCGGGCCGATATTGAGACGCCGAGCAAAAAACTGTTAAAGACGGTAGCCAGCGTCCGGGCATCGGCGCTTGCGGCAAGCTCGCCGCTGGCAATGGCGCGTTCGACGCAGCGGATAAATCCGGCGTACGTCCGCGCACGCGATTCCGCCAACGGTTTGGCCACGTCGGCATGCGCGGGCGTCGGCGCGCTCATGGCGCCGAAAGCAACCATGCACCCCTTCGGATGTCCCGGTTCGCACTGCATGGTCGTCGATTGGCGCAACGCCCGTTCAACGGCCTCTCTCGGCGCCAGCGCGTCATCCCAAAGGCACGCCGTAACGCGCGCATAGCTCTCCAGATAACACTGCACGGCCTCTTTGAATAATGCCTCTTTCGACCCGAAAGCCGCATAGAAACTCGGCGCGGAAATGCCGCCGCCGATGCTCGCCTTCAGCTGACTGAGCGAGGTTGATTCATAGCCCTGTTCCCAGAACAGGTACATCGCTTGCTCGATGGCCTGTTGGCGATCGAAGCTGCGGGGACGTCCCATCTGCGCCATCGCTGACTCCTTATCTTTCACGATATATATACTAATCGATATATAATTCATTGACAATGTGACGACGATGATGATTACATTTATACCGATCGGTATAGATATCGATATATTTCAGACGCCGGCTGCCCCAGCGCGACCGGAAACTTCTCATCGTCGAAAGGATCTTTTGCGTGAATAACTCATCCACTCAGGCGATACCGGCTAACGCCGATCGCCTGCCCGTCGCCGCCCTGCTGGCTTTGGCCATGACGGGCTTTATCTGTATCGTGACCGAAACGTTGCCCGCCGGCCTGCTGCCGCAAATCAGTCAGGGCCTCGGCGTTAACCCGTCGCTGGCCGGACAAATGGTGACGGCATACGCGCTGGGCTCACTGCTGGCGGCGATCCCGCTGACGATTGCCACCCGCGGCTGGCGGCGGCGTAATGTCCTGCTGCTGACCATTGTCGGCTTTCTGCTCTTCAACTCTGCGACGGCGCTCTCGACCCATTACCTCGTCACGCTGATCGCCCGCTTCTTTGCCGGCGTTGCCGCCGGACTGGCCTGGAGCCTGCTGGCCGGCTATGCCCGGCGGATGGTCGCGCCTTTTCAGCAGGGACGCGCCCTGGCCATTGCCATGGTGGGCACCCCGATCGCCCTCTCTCTGGGTGTGCCTTTGGGCACCTTTATGGGATCGCTTATCGGCTGGCGCAGCGCATTTTGGATCATGTCGGCCCTGACGCTGCTGCTGATCGTCTGGGTATACGCCAAAGTCCCCGACTACGCCGGTCAGCCGGCCCATGAGCGCATGCCGCTGCGCCGGGTCTTTCTCACGCCCGGGGTACGCCCGGTTCTGGCGGTGGTGATCACCTGGATGCTGGCGCATAACATCCTCTATACCTACATCGCTCCGTTTATCGCGCCGGCCGGCATGGCAGACCGAACCGATCTGGTGCTGTTCGCCTTCGGCGCGGCGGCGCTCGCCGGCATCTGGCTCATCGGCAGGCTGCTGGAGCGCCACCTGCGCACCTCGGTACTGGCCAGCCTCGCAGCCTTCGCGCTGATCGCGCTGGTCTTCGGCGTCGGTGCGCAAGACCCCGCCGTCATTTATCTGGGCGTAATCATCTGGGGCATTACCTTCGGCGGCGCGGCAACCCTGTTGCAAACCGCGCTTGCCGATGCGGCGGGAGACGGCGCCGACGTGGCGCTCTCCATGAACGTGGTGGCCTGGAACTCGGCGATCGCCTGCGGCGGCGTCATCGGCGGCATGCTGCTGGAGTCCTGGGGAGCCCGCTCTTTTCCCTGGGCGCTGCTGATCCTGCTGGCCATCTCGTTCGCCATCGCCTGGTCGTCCCGCGAATACGCCTTCAAACCGGGACACCGCCTCGGCAGCTCCCATATCGTGAGCCATTGAAAGCGGCCTTATCCTGACGACAGCACGGCTTGCGACCGTGCTGTTTGCCGTTGCCGCTCCCCTTCCCCGGCCAAGTTTGCTAGCAAGCTCACACTTCTCCCGCCATGGCGGGTTTGTCCATCTCTATAACCATCAGCTCCTGACCGCCCCCCGCCGGGCAAGACAATAATCATCATCATTGAGTCCGATCCTGTCAGCGCGGAGAAAATGTCCATGAAGAGCAATGCCCTTTCGATAAAAGAAAAGATCGGTTACGGCATGGGGGACGCCGGATGCAATATGATTGGCGGCGCCATCATGCTGTTCCTCAACTATTTTTACACCGATATCTTCGGCCTGACGCCGGCGCTGGTGGGCATTCTGCTGCTGTCGGTGCGGGTACTGGACGCGGTCACCGACCCGATTATGGGGGCGATCGCCGACCGTACCCAGAGCCGCTGGGGGCGCTTCCGCCCCTGGCTGCTGTGGATCTCCCTGCCCTACGTGCTGTTCAGCGTGCTGATGTTCACCACCCCCGATTGGAGCTATAACAGTAAGGTAATCTACGCCTTCGCCACCTATTTTCTGATGTCGCTGACCTATACCGCCATCAACATTCCCTACTGCTCGCTGGGCGGCGTAATCACCGCCGATCCGCACGAACGGGTCTCCTGCCAGTCATACCGTTTTATCATGGTCGGCATCGCCACCCTGCTGCTGTCGCTGACGCTGCTGCCGCTGGCCGAATGGTTCGGCGGCGCTGACAAGGCGCGCGGCTACCAGATGGCGATGGGCGTGCTGGCGCTGATCGCGCTGTTTATGTTTCTGTTCTGCTTCGCCACGGTGAAGGAGCGCATCCGCCCGGCGGTGCCGACCAACGACGCGTTAAAAGCCGATCTGAAAGACGTCTGGAAAAACGACCAGTGGGTACGCATCCTGCTGCTGACCTTCTGCAACGTCTGCCCCGGCTTTATCCGCATGGCGGCCACCATGTACTACGTCACCTATGTCATGCAGCAGTCATCGTCCTTCGCCAGCCTGTTTATCGCGCTCGGCGTGGTCGGCATGATGATCGGCAGCGCGCTGGCCAAGCCGCTCACCGACCGCTTCTGCAAACTGCAGGTGTTCTTCTGGACCAACATTGCGCTGGCGCTGTTCTCCTGCGCCTTCTATTTCCTTAACCCACAGCTGACCTGGGGCATCGTGGCGGCCTATTTCCTGCTGAACATCCTGCACCAAATCCCGTCGCCGCTGCACTGGTCGCTGATGGCCGACGTCGATGATTACGGCGAGTGGAAAACCGGCAAACGCATCACCGGCATCAGCTTCTCCGGTAATCTGTTCTTCCTGAAAGTAGGACTGGCGGTGGCCGGCGCGATGGTCGGCTTCCTGATGTCTCTGTCCGGCTACCAGGCCGACGCCGCCAGCCAGAGCGCCGGCGCGCTCGACTGCATCGTCCTGCTGTTTACCGTTATCCCCGGCATCGGCTACCTGATCACCGCCGGCGTGGTGCGGCTGCTGAAGGTGGATCGCACCCTGATGCAACAAATCCAGAGCGACCTGGCCAAACGCCGCGCCAACTACCAGGAGCTGGCCGACTACCGTGAGCGCCAGCTTGAAACCCGGCACAGCTAAGAGAGAGCACGATGAAAACCTATCCCAATCCGCTGATTACGCAACGCGCCGATCCCTTTATCCTGCTTCATAGCGACGGCAACTACTACTTTATCGCCTCAGTGCCGGAATACGACCGGCTGGAGCTGCGCCGCGCCGCCAGCCTGAGCGCCCTGGCGCAGGCCACGCCGCACGTTATCTGGCGCAAGCCGGCCAGCGGGCCGATGAGCGCCCTGATCTGGGCGCCGGAGCTGCATATGATCGACGGCGTCTGGTACATCTATTTCGCCGCCGCCCACAGCCCGGCGATCAAAGACGGCCTGTTCCAGCACCGCATGTTCGCGCTGGCGTGCAGCGATGCCGATCCGCTCACCGGCGTCTGGCAGGAAAAAGGTCGCATTTACAGCCATCTCGACAGTTTTTCCCTCGACGCCACCTACTTTCATCATCGCGGCAGGCACTACTATTTATGGGCGCAGAAGGATCCGGCCATTCGCGGCAATTCCAACCTCTATCTGGCGGAGATGACCAACCCATGGACGCTGCAGGGGGAACCGGTGATGCTCAGCAAACCGGAACTGCCATGGGAAACGCGGGGGTTTTGGGTCAATGAGGGGCCGGCGGTGATCCGCCACGGGCGACGGATCTTCATCAGCTACTCCGCCAGCGCCACCGACGAGAATTACTGCCTCGGGCTGCTGTGGGCGGACATCGACGCCGAGCTGACCGACCCGGCGCAGTGGCATAAATCGCCGCAGCCGGTATTCCGCACCAGCTACGACAACCGCCAGTTCGGCCCCGGCCACAACAGCTTCACCCGGGATGAAGACGGCAGCGACGTGCTGGTGTACCACGCCCGCAACTACACCGAGATCGACGGCGATCCGCTGTACGACCCTAACCGCCATACGCGCATCAAAACCCTGGAGTGGGATGAACAGGGCATGCCGCTGTTTGGCGAACCGCCGGCGGATAATTGGTAATGTGGCCCCGCAATCACCGCGCCGTTGAGAAAACGTCGCCATGAGGCGTTAAAATTGCTCATAATGATCCCCTAACATCTTTACTGTTTTGGTAATCGGTTGTGGTTACGCAAACGCAGGTGATCGGTATGACAACAGGTATTGTGATTGCCGCCGCCGGCCGCAGTGAACGCTTTATCCGGGCGGGCGGCAGCGGAAATAAACTGAATGCGCCCTTGGGCGAACGCACCCTGTTCGCCCGCACGCTGCAACAGGCGCAAGACAGCGGCCTGCCGCTGGTGGTGGTGACCCGGCCGGACAATCAGCGCGTACGCCGGCACTGCGCCGAACAGCAGGTTGAGACGGTGCTGCTGGACAGCCACGGCCTGGGCGACTCCATCGCCGCCGGCGTGGCGGCCCGTCCGCAGTGGGACGGCTGGCTGATCCATCTGGCGGATATGCCCTTCGTGCCGCCGGATATATTCCGGCAGACCGCGGCGGCGCTGCAGCAGCATGCGATCGTCCGCCCCTGCGTTAACGGCCGTCCGGGGCATCCCGTCGGCTTTTCCGCCGCGTTGCGCAACGCGCTGTGCGCTCTGCACGGCGACGACGGTGGACGTTCCGTGCTGTTTGGCCGCGAGGTGCACCTGATTTCGGTTGATAACCCGGCCATCGTCATGGATATTGATCTCCCTTCTCAGCTAGCGGACAACGAATAACCCATGCAACATCTCGATATCACCGTCGTCGGTCAGGCCATGTCCTGGCTGCAGCAACAGCCGGTCTGGCTGTGCACCGTGCTGGCCACCTATGGCTCTTCGCCGCGCGCTCCCGGCGCGTTGATGGCGGCCGGCGCCGACGGACGCTACTGCGGATCGCTGTCCGGCGGCTGCGTGGAGGAGGATTTTCTGCAGCGCATCGCCGCCGGCGACTATCAGGCGGCCAGCCAGGTGGTGCGCTACGGCGAAGGCGGCCTGACGCCGAACGTGGCGCTGCCCTGCGGCGGCGTGCTGGACGTGCTGATCGAGTACCTGCCGGCCGGTGAACAGAGCATTCGCTATCTGGCGCAGATGGCCGCGGCGCTGGACGGCCACCACGCGCTGGTCAAACGCCTGACGCTGCCGTACGCCTGTAGCGCATTGCAAGAAACCACCTTTGCCAGCGCCACCCGGGTTGAACGCCGCGGCGAGGAGATCGTCCTGCATATCGCCGCCGCGCCGCGCCTGCTGATCGCCGGCCTGTCCAGCGTGGCGCTGTACTGCGCAGAATTCGCCGCCGCGCTGGGCTTTGAAGTGCTGGTGTGTGAAAACCGCCCCGACGCGCTGGAAAACTTCGCCGCGCAGTTAACGCCGGCGGTGACGCTGGTGCGGCAGTTCCCGGCCAAATTTATTGAGGAAGGCGGCTGCCATGGCAACACCGCGGTGGTCGCCCTGACCCACGATCCGCGCGTGGACGATCTGACGCTGATGGAGGCAATCCATACCCCGGCGTTTTATATCGGCGCTATGGGCTCGCAGCAGAACAGCGCCCGCCGGCGCCAGCGGCTGCAGGACATTGCCGAATTTAATCCGCAGCAGCTAAGCCGCATCCATGCGCCGATCGGCCTGGCGCTCGGCAGTAAAACCCCGGCGGAAATCGCCCTGGCGGTCATGGCCGATATCGTGCAGCAAAAAAAATATCCGTCCCGCAGCGGCGGGCGCCGCCACTGATGTGGCATAATCCTGCCTGAAACAACGGGGCGGCCCCCCGTTTGACGCTGGCGCACGCCCGTGCCCGCCAGACTGAAAACGATTACAATCAGGACACTGCCGCTTATTTGGCCATGATGGCTTTCCAAAATGCCTTCTCGATGATTAGAATCGTCTTAAAAACGGCTGAAAATGTAACCGATTACATCAATGTGATCCGGCGCACTTTCAATAATCACCGTGATCAATAACATACCCTCAAAGCCATTCGGCGTTTTATATTCCCCTTTTGGAGACGTTATGAGTACCGTAACAACCACAGGCAAAAGCCGGTCAAATGCCCAGATGACTTTCTTTGTCTGCTTCCTCGCCGCACTGGCGGGTCTGCTATTCGGCCTCGATATCGGCGTGATTGCCGGGGCGCTGCCGTTTCTTGCCGATGAGTTCCAAATCACCGCCCACCAGCAGGAATGGGTGGTCAGCTCCATGATGTTCGGCGCCGCGGTCGGCGCGGTCGGCAGCGGCTGGCTCTCTTACCGGCTGGGACGTAAATACAGCCTGATGATCGGCGCCGTGCTGTTTGTCATCGGTTCACTGTGTTCCGCCTTCGCCCCCAACGTCGAAGTGCTGGTAGTTTCCCGCGTGCTGCTGGGGCTGGCCGTCGGCATCGCCTCCTTCACCGCGCCGCTGTACCTGTCGGAAATCGCCCCGGAGCGCATTCGCGGCAGTATGATTTCCATGTACCAGCTGATGATCACCATCGGTATTCTGGCGGCTTACCTGTCGGATACCGCGTTCAGCTATAGCGGCGCCTGGCGCTGGATGCTCGGCATCATCACCATCCCGGCGCTGCTGCTGCTGATCGGCGTGATCTTCCTGCCGCGCAGCCCGCGCTGGCTGGCGTCACGCGGCCGGCATGAAGAAGCGCGCCAGGTGCTGGAGATGCTGCGTGATACTACGGCGCAGGCCAAGGCCGAACTGGATGAGATCCGCGAAAGCCTGAAGATCAAACAGAGCGGCTGGGCGCTGTTCAAAGACAACAAGAATTTCCGCCGCGCGGTATACCTCGGCATTCTGCTGCAGGTGATGCAGCAGTTTACCGGCATGAACGTCATCATGTACTACGCGCCGAAAATCTTCGATCTGGCCGGCTTTGCCAGCACCTCGCAGCAAATGTGGGGCACCGTGATCGTCGGCCTGGTCAACGTGCTGGCGACCTTTATCGCCATCGGTCTGGTTGACCGCTGGGGCCGCAAGCCGACGCTGAAGCTGGGCTTCCTGGTGATGGCGATCGGCATGGGCGTACTCGGCACCATGATGAATATCGGCATCGCCAGCACCGCCGCACAGTACTTCGCCGTCCTGATGCTGCTGATGTTTATCGTCGGTTTCGCCATGAGCGCCGGCCCGCTGATCTGGGTGCTGTGCTCGGAGATTCAGCCGCTGAAAGGCCGCGATTTCGGCATCACCTGCTCCACGGCGGTGAACTGGATCGCCAACATGATCGTCGGCGCCACCTTCCTGACCATGCTGAACAGCCTGGGCAGCGCGCCCACCTTCTGGGTCTACGCCGCGCTGAACCTGCTGTTTATCGTGCTGACCATCGTGCTGATTCCGGAAACCAAAAACATTTCGCTGGAGCATATCGAGCGTAATCTGATGTCCGGCAAAGCGCTGCGCGATATCGGCTCACGCTAAAACAGACCAGGGCGCGACCTTCGCCGCGCCCTGGTAGGGAAAACTTATCCGGGGACGGGCGCACAGCCCGTCCCCGTTTTATTTCCGCCGCGTTATTTCACACAGCGGGTGCACTGCGAGCTCTGAATCTTCTGGAAGAAGTCATTGCCTTTGTCATCCACCAGGATAAACGCCGGGAAGTCTTCCACTTCAATTTTCCAGATCGCTTCCATCCCCAGCTCCGGATATTCCACGCATTCCAGACTCTTGATGCTCTGCTGCGCCAGCACCGCCGCCGGGCCGCCGATGCTGCCGAGGTAGAAGCCGCCGTGCTTGTTACAGGCGTCAGTCACCTGCTGGCTGCGGTTGCCCTTCGCCAGCATAATCATGCTGCCGCCGTGAGACTGCAGCAGATCCACGTAGGAGTCCATCCGTCCGGCGGTGGTCGGCCCCAGCGAACCGGATGCATAGCCGTCCGGCGTTTTAGCCGGGCCGGCGTAATAAATCGGGTGGTCTTTCACATACTGCGGCAGCCCTTCGCCGCGCTCTAGGCGCTCTTTCAGCTTGGCGTGCGCGATATCGCGGCCAACGATAATGGTGCCGCTCAGCGACAGACGGGTGGAAACCGGATATTGCGACAGCTGCTTGAGGATCTCGGCCATCGGACGGTTCAGATCCACCTTCACCGCTTCCCCTTCCCCGGCCTGACGCAGTTCCTGCGGGATATAGCGGCCCGGGTTGTGCTCCAGTTTCTCCAGCCAGATGCCGTCGCGGTTGATTTTAGCCTTGATATTGCGGTCTGCGGAGCAGGAAACCCCCATGCCGACCGGGCACGACGCGCCGTGACGCGGCAGGCGGATCACGCGGATATCGTGGGCGAAGTATTTACCGCCGAACTGCGCGCCCAGCCCCAGGTTCTGCGCCTCTTTCAGCAGCTCCTCTTCCAGCGCCACGTCGCGGAACGCCTGGCCGTGCTCGTTGCCTTCGGTCGGCAGTCCGTCGTAATACTTGGTGGAGGCCAGCTTGACCGTTTTCAGCGTTGCCTCGGCGGAGAGGTGCCGCCAATCACGAAGGCCACGTGGTACGGCGGGCAGGCCGCAGTGCCCAGGGTGCGCATCTTGTCCACCAGGTAATCTTTCAGTTTGCCCGGCGACAGCAGCGCCTTGGTTTCCTGATACAGATAGGTTTTGTTGGCGGAACCGCCGCCCTTGGCGATACACAGGAATTTGTATTCGTCGCCGTCGACGCTGTAAAGGTCGATCTGCGCCGGCAGGTTGCTGCCGGTATTCACCTCTTTGTACATATCCAGCGCGGCGTTCTGCGAGTAGCGCAGGTTGTCTTCGATATAGGTGTTGTACACGCCGCGCGACAGCGCGGCCTCATCGCCGCCGCCGGTCCAGACGCGCTGGCCTTTTTTACCGACGATGATCGCGGTGCCGGTATCCTGGCAGGTTGGCAAAATACCCTTGGCGGCGATTTCTGAGTTACGCAGAAATTGCAGCGCAACGTACTTATCGTTTTCACTGGCTTCCGGGTCGGCAAGGATATCGGCAACCTGCTGCTGGTGCGCCGGGCGCAGCATAAAGGATGCGTCGTGGAAGGCGTGCTGGGCGAGGAGGGTCAGGGCTTCCGGCGCAACTTTCAGGACTTCCTGCCCTTCAAATTCGGCGACGGAAACGTGGTCGCGGCTTAACAGATAGTATTCGGTATCGTCTTTTTTCAGTGGAAACGGATCTTGATAATGGAACGGTTTATTCGACATTTATCTCTCACTTGCAACAATTAGCTGCGTTAAATTCACACTTTCAGCGCATGACTCGGGTCGCTGCGTCAAAAAAACTCACCACACCTTACTTATTTTTTAGGTAGCCGGTTATTGCGCTAAATCGCAAAACGCCCCTGAATCGCGGGCGCTACGCCGTTTGAGCTTTTTCGACCACGTCCTGTGAGAACTGCGGGTACAGACTTATCTGGCACGTTTTATTATCCCGCAGTTAACACCTTCATTACAATCCGCAGCGCTCGATCGGCTTAGCATTGTGATGAAAAAAGCACGTACGCCTACATAAACCGATACGTTTTTTTCAGCCTGAGGCGTATTGCCAGCCCCGCGCGCCGCGTCGTATGCTAACGGCGATGAACAAAATCAGAATCCCTATCGCACTGCAACAGGCAGTGATGCGCTGTCTGCGGGAAAAACTGCAGCTGGCGCGGCAACATTTTGCCGAAGACTTCCCGGAACCCAAGGTCGTTTACCAACAGCGCGGCACCAGCGCCGGCACCGCCTGGCTGCAAGACTGGGAGATCCGCCTTAACCCGGTGCTGCTGATGGAAAACAAGCAGGCGTTTATTGATGAAGTGGTGCCGCACGAAACTGGCGCACCTGCTGGTGTACCGCCGTTTCGGTCAGGCGGCGGCGCCGCACGGCAGCGAATGGCGCCGGATGATGGAAGAGGTGCTGCAGACGCCGGCCAGCCGCACCCATCAGTTCGGCATCGCCTCGGTGCAGAGCAAAACCTTCCCCCTATCAGTGCCGTTGCCAGCTGCATCAGCTGACGGTGCGTCGTCATAACCGCATCCAGCGCGGTGAAAGCGAGTATCGCTGCCGCCGCTGCGGCGAGAAACTGGTGTTTCGCCGCCGGCGAAACGCGCGAGCTGCGCGACTGACCGCCCCAGAGATCCTTAACTTGGCCCCCGGCCGCCGCTCTGCGTCAGCGGCCGGAGCGCCCCGCTCGCCCAGCACCGGCAACTCTGCCGAAGAAACAAATAATTAGCCTGATTTGCCACTGCCGGTGACTTCCGCTACCCTGCGTGCTTTTCCGATTTTGAGCTGTTTTGGAATATGCTTCGCAAAATTTTGTTCGCAATGGTTTTTCCTTTCTGGCGCGGTGAACGCGCATGGCATCAACAACTTCTCCCAGGCCAAAGCGGCAGCGGTAAAAATCAATCAGGACGCCCCCGGCAGGCTTCTACTGCGGCTGCCAAATCCAGTGGCACGGCAAGAAAGGCGTTCCCGATCTTAGCGGCTGCGGCTATCAGGCGCGTAAAAACGCCCAGCGCGCCGGCCGCATCGAGTGGGAACACGTGGTGCCGGCCTGGCAGTTCGGCCACCAGCTGCAGTGCTGGCGCGACGGCGGGCGCAAAAACTGCAACAAGGATCCGGCGTACCGTAAAATTGAAACCGATCTGCACAACCTGCAGCCGGCGATTGGCGAAGTGAACGGCGACCGCAATAACTTTATGTACAGTCAGTGGCGCGGCGGCGAAGGCCAGTACGGCCAGTGTCCGATGAAGGTCGACTTCAAGCACAAGCAGGCGGAGCCGCCGGCCCGCGCCCGCGGCGCCATCGCCCGCACCTATTTCTATATGCGCGATCGCTACCAGCTGCGCCTGTCGCGCCAGCAGACCCGGCTGTTTGAGGTCTGGGACCGGCAGTATCCGGTCAGCGACTGGGAATGTCGCCGCGAGGCACGCATCGCTAAGGTACAGGGAAACCATAACCCGTATATTCAGCAGGCCTTGCCAGCAGCGTAAAAGCTAAATAGTCTGCATAAGGGCAGCGGCCACGGCGCCGCTGCCGCTCGGCCGCCTTTGGGTATATACTCTTGGTCTTTCAGGACGCAGCGCTAACGGCTGCGAATTTCGTCAGGATTAGAACGTCACTATGCGCATACCTCGCATCTATCACCCGGAACCGCTGAGTTCCCATTCGGAAGTCGCCCTGTGCGAAGACGCGGCCAACCACGTCGGACGCGTGTTGCGCATGAGTCAGGGCCAGGCGCTGCAGCTGTTCGACGGCAGTAACCAGGTGTTCGACGCCGAAATCACTCAGGCGGATAAAAAAAGCGTACGGGTGCGCGTCGGCGAAGGCCGGCTGGAAGATCGCGAATCGCCGCTGAACCTGCACCTCGGGCAGGTGATCTCACGCGGCGACAAGATGGAATTTACCATCCAGAAATCTATCGAGCTGGGCGCCAACACCATTACGCCGCTGTTTTCCGAGCGCTGCGGCGTCTCGCTGTCCGGCGAGCGGCTGGCGAAAAAACTCCAGCAGTGGCAGAAAATCGCCATCGCCGCCTGCGAGCAGTGCGGCCGCAACCGCGTGCCGCAGGTGCGCCCGGCCATGGCGCTGGAGGCCTGGTGCGCCGAGCAGGACGACAGCCTGAAACTGAATCTGCACCCGCGCGCCAGCCACAGCATCAATACGCTGCCGCTGCCGGTGAACCACGTCCGCCTGTTAATCGGCCGGAAGGCGGCCTGTCCGCCGATGAAATCGCCATGACCTCGGGGCACGGATTTACCGATATCCTGCTGGGGCCACGCGTTCTGCGTACCGAAACCACCGCGCTCACCGCAATTACCGCCCTCCAGGTACGTTTCGGCGATCTGGGTTAAAGGAGAAAGCACAATGATTAAGCTCGGCATAGTGATGGACCCGATCTCATCCATCAATATCAAGAAAGACACCAGCTTCGCCATGCTGCTGGAAGCGCAGCGTCGCGGCTGGGAGCTGCACTATATGGAGATGGACGACCTCTATCTGCATGCCGGCGACGGCCGCGCCCGTACGCGCGTGCTGAGCGTAAAGGAAGATAAGGAAGCGTGGTTCAGCTTCGGCGCCGAGCAGGATCTGGCGCTGCAGGAGCTGGACGTGATCCTGATGCGTAAGGATCCGCCGTTCGATACCGAATACATTTATGCGACCTATATTCTGGAGCGCGCCGAGGTTAAAGGCACGCTGGTCGTCAACAAACCGCAGAGCCTGCGCGACTGTAATGAAAAGCTGTTCACCGCCTGGTTCCCGGAGCTGACGCCGGATACGCTGGTCAGCCGCAGCGCCGCGCACATCCGCAAGTTCCACCAGCAGCACGGCGATATCATCCTCAAGCCGCTGGACGGCATGGGCGGCGCCTCGATTTTCCGCGTGAAACAGGAAGACCCTAACCTGTCGGTGATTATCGAAACGCTGACCGAACACGGCAGCCGCTTCTGCATGGCGCAGAACTTCCTGCCGGCGATCAAAGAGGGCGACAAGCGCATTCTGGTGGTCGACGGTGAGCCGGTGCCTTACTGCCTGGCGCGTATTCCGGCGCAGGGGAAACCCGCGGCAATCTGGCCGCCGGCGGCCGTGGCGAAGCACGCCCGCTGAGCGAAAGCGACTGGCAGATCGCCCGCACCGTGGCGCCGACGCTGAAAGAAAAAGGCCTGGTGTTCGTCGGCCTGGACGTTATCGGCGACCGCCTGACCGAAATCAACGTCACCAGCCCGACCTGCGTGCGTGAAATCGAAGCGGCCTTCCCGATCTCCATCACCGGTATGTTGATGGATGCTATCGAAAAACGTCTGGCGACGCGCTAAGCTGACGGCAGCGCGGGCGTTTGCGTCCGCGCTACCGATTGCACATCGTTTCCGCCCATATCGGTGCGGCGGCGCCACTATCCACCCTACTCACTAATCGACAGACCGCCATGAATTTACAGCACCACTTTCTTATCGCCATGCCAACCATGCAGGATCCCCGCTTCAAACGCTCGGTGATTTATATCTGCGAGCATAATGAAGAAGGCGCTATGGGTTTGGTGATCAACAAACCCGTGGAGCAGTTTACGGTGGAAAGCGTGCTGGAGAAGCTGAAGATTGCGCCGGCCGATCGCGATCCGGCCATTAGCCTGGATAAGCCGGTGTACGCCGGCGGTCCGTTGGCGGACGACCGCGGCTTTATTCTGCATACGCCGCAGCCTGGCTTCGACGCCAGCATTCAGATTTCGCCGGAGACCATGATTACCACCTCCCGCGACGTGCTGGAGACGCTGGGCACGCCGGAGCAGCCGCAGGAAGTGCTGGTCGCCCTCGGCTATGCCGGCTGGGAAAAAGGCCAGCTGGAGCAGGAAGTGCTGGAAAACGCCTGGCTGACCGCGGAAGCCGACAGCGAAATCCTGTTCCATACGCCGATCGCCAACCGCTGGCGCGAGGCGGCCAACCGTCTCGGCGTCGATATCCGCAGCATCGCCAACCATGCAGGGCACGCCTGATGAGCAACCGCACCCTCATCGCCTTTGACTTCGGCACCAAAAGCATCGGCGCGGCCATCGGCCAGGAAATTACCGGCACCGCGCGTGCGCTGACGGCGTTTAAGGCGCAGGACGGCACGCCGGACTGGCTGAAAATTGAAAAAATGCTGCAGGAGTGGCAGCCGGATCTGGTTATCGTCGGCCTGCCGCTGAATATGGACGGCAGCGAACAGCCGCTGACCGCCCGGGCGCGCAAGTTCGCCAACCGCCTGCACGGCCGCTTCGGCGTGAAGGTGGAACTGCATGACGAGCGTCTGAGCACCGTGGAAGCGCGCTCGCACCTGTTTGACCGCGGCGGCTTCCGCGCGCTGGATAAAGGCAGCGTGGATTCCGCCTCGGCGGTGGTTATTCTGGAGAGCTGGTTCGAGCAGCATCCTGGAGCGTAAGCTTCTGCGCCGGCGCGAAGCGGCTGAACATGATGGCTCCCGCCGTCGGCACCACCTCGATTTCCGGCTGCGGCAGCTCTTCATCGTCGGGCAGTTCGAAGGTGTCCAGCGACAGCCGGTTTACCCGATAAGGGGTCAGCGTGCTGACCACCGCATAGCCGCGCCAGTCGGTGGTGACGCCGTACTGGTTGTCGATGCCGATGCCTGCCGCACCGGGCACCTGTACAATCGCCATGGTTTCCCCCAGCGTTTGCCCCAGGGTCACGCCGCCGGCGTGCGCCATCAGGCTGCCGGCCAGCTCGATATTCTGCTGACGATAGTTGCGGCCGCGCGCGTAGCCAAGGCGCAGCGAACCGGCGTTGTACTGATAGCTGGCGCTGGCATCCTGGCTGCTGCCGGCGCTCTGGCTCTGACTGGTGCTAAGATCGTAACTCAGGCTGTAGTCCGACAGCAGCGTGCCGCTGACGCCGACCCGTCGGCTGTCGGCGCCGTTTTTCGCCAGCCGGTGATCGTAGTTCAACTTCATACGCGGCAGCGCCAGCTTGCCCAGCGGCACTGAAAACGACAGCCCGATCTGCCCCTGCTCTTTGCCGTAATTCCTGCGGCTGTATTCCGCATACAGGTTAACGTCCACCTCGCCCCAGGTTGCGCTGTACCCCAGCTCCACGCTGGTTTCGCCTTTATCCTGCCGCGCTTTGCCTCACGCGCCAGCGTCAGATACAGGCTGTCCGACTCGGAGAAGTACTGATTGTAGCGCGCTTCCAGACGGTATTTTTTCTCGGCGTCGAAGTCGCCGATAAACAGATCGTCCTCCCAATCCCACCAGTAGAGCGTCTGCTGCTCCACCGCATCGCCAAACGTCCGGTAACGCTGCCGCGGGTAGTATTGCGCCAACAGGCTGACGGAGGACTCCCAGGATGGGATCGTTCTGGCATAGCGCAGACGCCACATACCGCCGCGATCGTCGGCGCCGCGGCGCGGCTGGCGAGCGGCGGCGTAGTTGTAATCCGCCGACAGCGCTCCCCACTGGTTAAAGCTTTTGCCAACGCCCACGGCGCGCTGCGATACAGCCGGACAGCAATACGCCGCCGTACAGCGTGGTTTTCGCCGGCAGGCCGTAGCTGACGGACAGTTGGCCAAACTGCGGCTGCTGTTGTTCGATACCGAAATAGGGCTGGTATTTACCCAGCGTCAGGTCGTACCTGAAACTGCCGCCGTGCACCAGATTCGGCATCGACGAGTAAGGCAGCTTGCGCTCGGTTTCCGTGCCGTCGCTTTCACGCACGGTAACGGTAATGTCGCCATCGGGGTCCGGCGGGTAAACGTCCTTGAGGATAAATGCGCCGGGGGAGACAAAGGTCTGATAAATCACCTCGCCGTTTTGCCGCACCTTAATCTCCGCGTTGCTGCGCGCCATACCGCGGATCCACGGTGAAAACTGCCGCAGGCTCTCCGGCAGCATCCGATCGTCCGACGCCAGCTGAATGCCGCGGTACTTCACGTTATCAAACAGGGTCGACGGCGTATGGTTATCGCCGATGCTCAGCAACGCGCGCCAGGCCTTCAGGTCGCGGTAGGCCAGCGCTTTTTCCGTATGCCAGCTTGGCTGCCCCCAGGCGTCTTTCTGGTAGATCGGCTGGTAACGCAGGCGCCAGGCGCCCAGGTTCAGCCCGGTATTCCACTCCGCAAACAGGCTATAGCGCCGTTCGGCGTCCCGATAGCGTTCGGCGGAGTAGTGACCATAGTTGAGTTGGTAGTCGATAAAACCGGCGTTGACGCCGTCGTCCCAGCGGTGGCTGATATCGCCGCCGCCAACCATGCGCGGCGCAACGTCCACCGTCAACAGCTGCGATACCGGTTCATAAAACAGCTGCACGCCGGGTTCGTCGGGCGATATACAGCCCCCGGGCGTGGTCGCCAGGCTGGCGGCCACGCTTTGCCGCACGCCCCACTCGCTGAGCAGGCTCGGCGTCACGCACGGTGCGGCCGCCGCATCCAGCTCAATGGCCGCGCGGCCTTTATAGGTATCGTTAAAAATAAGGTAAATCTTGTTCACTTCCGCCAGCGCGCAAGTGGTGGCAAATGCCAAAGGCAGTAAGGTAAAACGCAGGGCGGGCTTCATTCGTTCCTTGAGTATCAACCACACTGTTCCGGCGTTTTCTCACGCCAAAAAGAGGCGCAATAGTAGCGCCTCGCTCCTCACTCAGGTTGTTCGCCGCTTTCCGTGCGCGAACGCCGTCGGTCGGGTTATTTACGTGCTGCCGCCAGCTCAGCCTTTGCCTGACGCAGTTCAGCGGCCACTTCTTTAACTTCAGCCTGCTTTTCACGCAGCTTACGCTGATATTTAGCCACTTTCTTCACGTCGCCTTTCGCCTGGGCTTCGCGCAGATCGGCCTTGATATCACGGACGTCTTCTTTCTTGTCCATCAGCTTACGCTCTAACTTTTCGACTTTCTTCTGTACGTCAACCACGGCGCTGCCGGTGGAGCAGCGGGCATTGACTTCGCTCAGCGCGCGCTTCAGGCCGGCTACGCGGTTGTAGTTGCCGTATTTTTCCGCCTGCTGGATCTGATATTCGATTGCAGAACGCTTCGCGTCGCAGTTATAAGCGGCTGACGCCATGGAAGAGAAACCAACACCCAGCGCCATAACTACTGGCAGAACCGCCATTTTAGTCATCTTTTTCATCATATTATCCTTAAACATTACATGGACGCGGAGAGCCCGATGCCCCCCTTCCTGTCCACAACAAGTCTAGAGTTTTGCCGCTTACCTTAAAAGCCAACGGCATCTTAATCACGCTGTAGGAAAGGATGATTCTCCTGTAGTCCCTCAAGCCGTGAGGCCAGCCGCGCCGCTTCATCCAGCACGGCTTCAACCAGCGCCATTATCGCGGCTCTGCTGCAGCGCCCGGCACGCCTGGTCCAACGCCTCGACGTGCAGCAGCCGCGCGGCGCCCGCCAGCTTATGCGCCAGCGCCTGTATATCGTCCCACGGCACGGGCCGCCGCCGCATGGCCTGACGCAGCCGGTCGCCGTCCTCATGCAGGCAGCCCAGCAGCGTGGCGATAAACTCCTGCAGCACCGCCGGCTGCTGCAGCTCCGCCGGCAGCCGGGCGAGAAGATCCTCCTGATGCGCCGGCGCCCTCGCCGGCAGGCGCTGCAGTTTCTTGCGCAGCATCGCCAGATTGACCGGCTTAAACAGGCAATCGTCCATCCCGGCCCGCAGGCACGCTTCGCGCGCGCTCTCCTGTGCGTTGGCGGTCAGCCCCCAGATGGTTGACGGCGCAAGGTGCCGCTCGCGCTCATTCAGCCGTATCCGCCGGCTCAGGCTATAGCCGTCCATATTCGGCATATGACAATCGGTGATGACCAGGTCGAAATGCGCCTGTTCCAGCAGCGCCAACGCCTGCTCGCCATCCTCCGCCGCGGTGGGAGCGTGGCCGAGATACGTCAGCTGCCGGCTCAGCAGCATGCGCCCGGCATGGTGATCTTCCGCCACCAGCACCCGCAGACGCCGCGCCGGCTTGGGGAGCGCCCTGTCGTTCGGCGGCGGCGCCTGCACCTGCAGCAGGCGCGCCACGGAGAGCGCCACGGTAAACTCGCTGCCCAGCCCGACCTCGCTGTTGACGCTGATAAAACCACCCATCATTGCCACCAGCTTACGGCAGATGAACAGGCCCAGCCCCGCGCCGCCAACGTCGTTCTGCCCCTGAGTAAACGGCTGGAACAGTCGCTTCAGCGTGCGGGCATCGATGCCTTTGCCGGTGTCGGAAACCTGCAGGCGCAGATCGAAATGCTCTTTGGTGACCTTCTCCACCACCGCGCTTAGCGTGATCTGCCCCTGGCTGGTAAACTTGATCGCATTACTCACCAGATTCGACAGCACCTGCTTGAAGCGCACCGGGTCGACCAATACGTCGCCGGTAATTTCCGCATCGATCTCCAGCCTGAAATCCAGTCCTTTCTGCCGGGCGAGGCCGTCAAACAGCATGGCCATCGACTCGATAAGCCGCCGGATATCGGTGCGCTGCGGGTGCAGCACCAGACGGTCGGCCTCAATGCGCGAAATATCCAGAATATCGCCGATCAGCGTCAGCAATGAGTGCGCCGACTCATGGGCCACGCCCAGCAGTTCGATATCCGCCAGCTCATCGCCCGGCTGGCGGTTCAGCAGCAGCTCCAGCATGCCGATAATGGCATTCAGCGGCGTGCGTATCTCGTGGCTCATCGTCGCCAGGAAGGTGGTTTTGGCGCGGTTGGCGCGGTCGGCATGCTCTTTTGCCTGACTCAGCTGCTCGATCAGCCGGTCGCGCTCGGTCACGTCGAACCAGCCGCCGATTTTCCCCTCCGCCCGATGCCCTTCGGTGATCCACAGCGAGTTCCACTGCTGCAGGGTGTGGCGCTGCTCACCCCTCTGTAAATAGCGGGTGACGAACATCCCCTTGCCCTTTTCGCCGTCGGTCAGCGCAATGTCCGACGCGCCGGGCAGCCCCAGCGGGATATCATCCAGCGAGGTGCCGATAATCTGCTCAGCCGTAGCGTCGATGGCGCGGTAAAACGAGGCGTTCGCCATCACGATCTGCCCCTGCAGGTTGGTCATATAGATCGGCAGCGGCACGGCGTCCATCACCAGCTGGCAACGCCGGCTCAGCTGCCGCTTGTTGCGCACCTGGCTGATGAAATACGCCGTAGCCAGCAGAATCAGCATCAGACTGGTGCCGAACAGCAGCGCGGGATAGTAGCGGAACCAGCGCTTGCCGCTGCTGCGCGCCCCTTCAAGCAGGTAAGTATTGTTGTACCAGTTGCTGGTCATGGCGTGGATATCTTCCGGCGGTATATTGAGCAGCGCCTTATCCAGAATGGTCGCCAGCGGGTATTCGGTGCCGGCGACGCCAATCACGAAGTGCGCCGGCTCGGTATCCAGCGACTCCAGAATATGCAGCCCGGACGGCTGTTCATGCGCCAGGAAGAAATCCGCGCTAATCATCGGCAGCACCAACGCCTCCACCCGGCGTTTTTTGACGGCGTCAATGCCGGCCTGCGGCGAGTCCACATTGACAATGCGGCTTTCCGGGTAGCGCTCCTGCAAAAATGCCTTCAGCGGATGGCCGTCCACCAGCGCTATCACCTGCGGCTCGCCCTGCGCCTTCTGGCTCTCCAGCCCGACTAACACCCAGGAGTTGATCAGAAACGAGCGGGTGGTCATCAGGCCGTTTGGCCAGACGGAATCCAGCGTCAGCCCTACCACCACGTCCGCCTTGCCGGCGTGCACCGCATTGAGCGAGTCCTTGAGCGAGCGGGCGCGGATAATATCGAATTTCAGGCCGGTCCGGTCGGAGATGGCGTCCATCACATCGGCGCTCAGCCCGCGAAACCCGCCCTGCACGTCGAAGAAACTCAGCGGCGGAAAGTCGCCGTTGACCACCACCCGCACGTGCGGATGATCCTCAACCCACTTGCGCTCCAGCGAGGTCAGCAGCAGGTGCTCTCCCCCCTGCGACATCGGAATGCCGCCGTTCCAGCGGCTCTGGATCTCCGCCTGCGTACTTTCGGGAATGATCGACAGCACCGCATCGAGGATCTTCTGCAGACGCACGTTGTCCGGCGCCAGGCCGAAGGAAAAGCCGCGCACCTCCTGCGGCGGCAGCAGCTGAATGCGCAGGTTGTTCAGATTACCTTGATTAATCAGATAGCGGGCGACCGTCGCATCGCCGATAAAGGCGTCGAGGTTCTTGAAAGACAGCGCCTCCAGCGCGCGGCGGGGAACGTCCAGGCTCTGGTAGTGCGCAACGGGAAGCGCTGCAGTATGCGCGGGTTATTGCGGTACAGGCTCTCAATCGCAATCTCCTTCAGCGGCTGGAAGCGCAGCAGGCTGTCGGTGCGCAGCACCAGCGCCGGCGCCGCCGGCACATAGGCTCTGGTCAGCCGCAGGCCGGGGTCTTCTGCGCCCATCGCCGCCACGTTGCCGACCATATCCACCACGCCTTTCAGCAGATCCTGCCGCAGAGCGGCGTCATTTTCGTAGTAACGCACCTTGATCTGCACGTTGAGGTTATAAGCGAGAATGCCGAGATAATCGGCATTGATGCCGCCATAATCATTGGCGCCGCTGGTAATATCAAACGGCGGTAATTCGGCGGCGCCAGGCCGAAGACCAATACCCGTTTACGCCGCAGCCACAGCCAGTCGTCGCTGCTCAGATCGGGATCCGCCAATTGCACCTGCTGCCCGCGGCTGACCAAATTGATTTCCCGGCTTGGCGATAGCGTGACGGAATAAACACCGCCGGAAAACAGCGCCAAAAAAAATAATAGATATCTAGCCATGAGTCTCCGAGCTTCCCTGCTCATTCAATAGCGCATAAACTTCCTCTAATGATTTGCCATTGAACTTTTCAATCAGACGACTCTTATAAGTACTGATAGTTTTATTGCTCAGCAATAATCTGTCGGCAATCTCCTTATTACTCAGCCCCTCAGACAAATAACGCAGCACCGTTAATTCACGATCGGACAGGCGCGCCAACGCATTATTATTTCGCACCGAGGTATTAAGCAGCGGCGTCACCGCATCATGAGGAAAACAGGCGTAACCCTGCAGCACCAGCTGGCACAGCGGCACCAGCTGGCTGATATCCCGATCTTTATGAAAGAAACCGCGCGCGCCGGCGCGCATGGCCCGCTCCGCGTAGTTCTCTGCGGGGAGACCGGTATAGACAATAACCTTGATAGCGCTGTCCAACTGGCGAATGCGCTGGAGAACCTGCAGGCCGTCCATTTTATTCAGCATGATATCCAGAATCACCATGCCGGGCCGGCTCTCTTTTATTTTCGCCAGCGCCTCGGTGCCGCCATTCGCCGTTATAATTACATTATCACCTAATTGCGCCAGCATTGTTTTGACGGCAAAACAGATTGCCGGGTGATCGTCAACCACCAGCCAGGTATCCATAAGAATATCCTTATTCATGGGCAAGAAAACCAGAATATAACTATGCCCTCCCGGGAAATTAATAACCGTAAGGAAGAGCAACAGCCCAATTATAAATAAAAGACCACAACATCCATATTATCATTCTCGCGTCGGGATTGTGTCATTATAAAATTCCCTGCGCAATACGTTGCTGCATTCCCTGAGCAAAGGTTTGCATGCCCGCCTGCGCGCCGCTTTGCAGCACGCTGGCCAGCTGATGCGTTTTTCCTTCACGGATCATGCTGCTTACCGCCGGCGTCGCCGTCAGGATCTCAAACACCGCCGTTCTGCCGCCTTCGGCCCTGCGCAATAATTTCTGCGCGATGACCGCCTGCAAACCGCTGGCCAGCTGGGCGCGCACGTAGGCTTTCTCCTCCGCCGGGAAGACGTCGATCACCCGCTCAACCGCCTGCGGCGCGTTGCGGGTATGCAGGGTCGCCAGCACCAGGTGGCCGGTTTCCGCGGCGGTCAGCGCCAGCCGGATGCTGAGGCTGTCGCGCAGCTCGCCGACCAGGATCACGTCGGGATCTTCGCGCAGCGCGGCGCTCAGCGCCGCGTCGAAGCTGCGGGTGTCGCGCCCCAGTTCGCGCTGCTGAATCAGCGACAGCGCGCTGTGGTGGATAAACTCAATCGGGTCTTCCAGCGTCAGAATATGCCGCCGCTGATGACGGTTGATATGGTCGATCATCGCCGCCAGCGTGGTGGATTTACCGCTGCCGGTCGCGCCCGTGACCAGAATCAGCCCCTCCTCACGCTCGGTGAGCGCCGGGATAATCGCCGGCGCCTGCAGCTGCTCCAGCGTCGGACAGCATTCCGCAATACGACGCAGCGCCAGCGACACGCCGGCGCGCTGATAAAAAAAGTTGGCGCGCAGCCGCGCGCCGCCCGCGGTTGTCAATGCGCAATCCAGCTGCCCGGCGCGCCGTAATTGCCGCTGCTGAGGCTCGTCAAGCAGCGCCGCGCACAGCCGCTGCACCGCCTCGGCGGGCAGGACGGCGCCGCCCGCCAGCGGCTGAAGTTCACCATCGATGCGCATCATCAACGGTTGGCCGGTACAAAGGTGCAGATCGGAAGCATTATGCTTTACACTAAGGGCCACAAATTCATCGATATCCATATCTATCTCCCGGGTCAAGAATGAGCACTATCCAACAGAATCTGCAGGATGTCAGGAGCCGTATGCTCGCGCTGCCGAAAGTTGCGCACGCGCTCCGGAAGAGGTGACGCTGCTTGCCGTCAGTAAAACCAAACCTGTGGCGGCGCTCGCAGAAGCCATTGCGGCCGGACAGCGGGCCTTTGGTGAAAACTACGTGCAGGAAGGCGTCGACAAAATTCAGCATTTCAGCGCGCAGCCACAGGGCGCAGCGCTGGAGTGGCACTTTATCGGCCCGCTGCAATCCAATAAAAGCCGCCTGGTCGCCGAACACTTCGCCTGGTGTCACACCGTCGACCGGCTGAAAATCGCCCAGCGGCTGAACGACCAGCGTCCGGCCGACATGCCGCCGCTCAACGTGTTAATCCAGATCAACATCAGCGATGAGCAGAGCAAATCCGGCATCGGCCTGGACGAGCTGGAGATGCTGGCGCAGGCCGTCGCCGCCATGCCGCGCCTGACGCTGCGCGGGCTGATGGCCATCCCGGCGCCGGAGACCGATCCTCAGCGGCAGCGGGAGGTCTTTGGCCGCATGCAGCAGGCCTTTTTGCAGTTGCAGCAGCACTACCCGCAGGCGGATACGTTGTCGATGGGCATGACCGATGATATGTCCGCGGCGATTAGCGCCGGCAGCACCCTGGTGCGCATCGGCACCGCGATATTTGGCGCCCGTGATTATTCGCAGGCCTGACAGCACAGACGAGGAACGATATGCAACACCGCAAGATTACTTTTATTGGCGCCGGCAATATGGCGCGCGCTATCATCGCCGGTCTGGTCAGCGGCGGTTATCCGGCCAATCTGATTAGCGTCTGCGCGCCGTCGCCGAACAATCGCGATGCATTGGCCGCCGACTATGGCATTATCAGCAGCGCCGACAACGCCGCCTGCGCGCAGGAGGCCGATGTGGTGGTGCTGGCGGTCAAACCGCAGCTGATGGCCGACGTCTGCCAGGCGCTGCAGGGCCAGGTCAGTTTTGACGGCAAGCTGGTGCTGTCGATCGCCGCCGGCGTTCAGGTTGAGCGTTTCTATCAGCTGCTCGGCCAGTCGCTCAATATTGTGCGCATTATGCCGAACACCCGTCGCTGGTCGGAAAAGGCATGAGCGGCCTGTACGCGCCGCCGCAGGTCAGCCAGCAGGATCGCGACTTCACCGGCGCGCTGATGGGCTCGGTGGGCAAGGTCTGCTGGGTGGACGACGAGAACGGCATTAACGGCGTGATTGCCGCCGCGGGCAGCGCGCCGGCCTACTTCTTCCTGTTTATGGAGTCCATGCAGCAGGCCGCCGAGCAGATGGGCTTCAGCCGTCAGCAGGCGCGCGAACTGGTGCAGCAGGCGGCCAGCGGCGCGGCGGCGCTGGTGGAAGCCAACCCGGAGACATCGCTGTCGACCCTGCGCGAGCAGGTAACGTCCAAAGGCGGCACCACCGCCGAAGCGCTGCGCGTGTTTAACGAACAACACCTGCCGGCAACCGTCGCTCAGGCGATGCAGGCGGCCGTTTCCCGTGCGCAGGAAATGGAAAAATCATTCTAATTAAGGAGCGAAACCACGCAATGCTGACGCTGACTTTTCTGGTCAAGACCGTTATTGATATTTACGTTATGGTGCTGCTGCTGCGCATTTGGATGCAGTGGGCGCGCACCGATTTTTATAACCGTTTTCCCAGTTCGTGGTGAAAATCACCCAGCCGGTGGTGGGCCGCTGCGTCGCGTGCTGCCTTCGCTGGGGCCGATCGACAGCGCCTCGCTGCTGCTGGCGTTCCTGCTGATGACCATCAAGTATCCGCTGCTGCTGCTGATTCAGGGCGGCGCCATGGCGCTCAGCCCGTATAATCTGTTGTTCGGCCTGATTTCGCTGGTGAAGTCCGCCGGCTACCTGATCTTCTGGGTGATGATTATCCGCGCCCTGATGAGCTGGATCAGCCAGGGCCGCAGCCCGATTGACTACGTGATGTATCAGCTGACCGAGCCGCTAATGGCGCCGATCCGCCGCATCATTCCGGCCATGGGCGGCATTGATTTCTCGGCGATGGTGGTGATTCTGATCCTGTATCTCATCAACTACCTGGGCATGGATCTGTTCGGCGAGATCTGGTTCCTGCTGTGAGCGCCGTCACCCTGCTGCCGGACGGGCTGGTCATCAGGCTGTATATTCAGCCGAAGGCCAGCCGTGACCAGATTATCGGTCTGCATGGCGACGAAATAAAAGTCGCCATCACCGCGCCGCCGGTGGACGGCCAGGCCAACGCCCATCTGGTCAAGTTTCTCGCCAAGCAGTTCAAAGTGGCGAAGAGCAACATCACTATCGAAAAAGGCGAACTGGGGCGGCATAAACAGTTACGCATTATTCATCCGCAACAGCGCCCGCCGGTTATTGCGGCGCTGATTGATTAAAGCTTCAAGGTATTACTATGCAAAAAGTCGTTCTTGCCACCGGCAACCCCGGCAAAGTACGCGAACTTGCCGCGCTGCTGGCCGATTTCGGCCTCGACATCGTGGCGCAGACCGAACTGGGCGTTGAGTCCGCCGAGGAAACCGGCCTGACGTTTATCGAAAACGCCATTCTGAAGGCGCGCCACGCGGCGCAGGTCACCGGCCTGCCGGCGATCGCCGATGACTCCGGTCTGGCGGTGGACGCGCTCGGCGGCGCGCCGGGCATCTATTCCGCCCGCTACGCCGGCGAAGACGCCAGCGACCAGCAGAACCTGGACAAGCTGCTGGACGCCATGCAGGCGGTGCCCGCCGGGCAGCGCGGCGCCCGCTTCCACTGCGTGCTGGTCTATCTGCGCCACGCCGCCGACCCGACGCCGCTGGTGTTCCACGGCAGCTGGGCCGGTGAGATCACCACCACTTCCGCGGCCGCGGCGGCTTCGGTTACGATCCGATCTTCTACGTGCCGGCGCTGCAGCGCACCGCCGCCGAGCTGACGCGCGAGGAGAAGATCGCCGTGTCGCACCGCGGTCAGGCGCTGAAACTGCTGCTGGAAGCGATGCGCAATGCCCAGTAACGCCGTGCAACTGCCGCCGCTCAGCCTGTACATCCATATTCCGTGGTGCGTGCAGAAATGCCCCTATTGCGATTTTAACTCGCATGCGCTGAAGGGCGAGGTGCCGCACCAGGAGTACGTCGACCATCTGCTGGCGGATCTGGATGCCGACCTGCCGCTCACCGGCGGCCGTACCGTCAGCACCATCTTTATCGGCGGCGGCACCCCCAGCCTGCTGAGCGCGGAGGCGATGCAAAGCCTGCTGGACGGCGTGCGGGCGCGCATACCCGTCGCCAAGGATGCCGAAATCACCATGGAAGCCAACCCCGGCACCGTTGAGGCCGACCGCTTCAGCGGCTATCAGCGCGCCGGCGTGAACCGCATTTCCATCGGCGTGCAGAGTTTCAGCAGCGAGAAACTGGAGCGTCTTGGCCGTATCCACGGGCCGGAAGAGGCCAAACGCGCGGCGCAGCTGGCCACCGGCCTCGGCCTGCGCAGTTTTAACCTGGATCTGATGCACGGCCTGCCGGACCAGTCGCTGGAAGAAGCGCTGGATGATTTGCGTCAGGCCATCGCCCTGAATCCGCCGCACCTGTCGTGGTATCAGCTGACCATTGAGCCGAATACCCTGTTCGGCTCGCGTCCGCCGCCGCTGCCGGATGACGACGCGCTGTGGGATATTTTCCAGCAGGGTCACGAGCTGCTGACCGCCGCCGGCTACCAGCAGTATGAAACCTCGGCCTACGCCAAGCCGGGCTACCAGTGCCGGCACAACCTGAACTACTGGCGCTTCGGCGACTATCTGGGCATTGGCTGCGGCGCGCACGGCAAGCTGACCTTCAGCGACGGACGCATTGTACGCACCGAGAAAACCAAGCATCCGCGCGGTTTTATGCAGGGCAACTATCTGGCGAAGCAGCATGAGGTGGCGGCGGCGGACCGGCCGTTTGAGTTCTTTATGAACCGCTTCCGGCTGCTGGAAAGCGCGCCGCGCGACGAGTTCCGCATCTATACCGGGCTGGATGAGAGCGTTATCCGCCCGCAGCTGGATCGGGCGCTGGCGCAAGGCTATCTGACGGAAAATGCCGACCGCTGGCAGATTACCGAACATGGCAAGCTGTTCCTTAACTCGCTGCTGGAGCTGTTTTTAGCCGACGAGTAACCATAAAAAAAGCGCCGAATCCGGCGCTTTTTTATCAGGCTGCATGGTGGGGCCGCCGGGTCATATCCCCCGCCCCTTGAGCAATCCGGCAATTGAGATATCTTCATCCAGTAACGGCCAATGGATACCTCTGGCGCTGAGTTCATACTCTTCCCGTTCAGCAGAACTCGCATGCTGCAGACGAGGAAACCAAACCAACGGCACGCCAAGCGTTCTGCCATCGCTGAGTTCCACCCACATCGAAACATCATCAAAGCGAACATTTTTAGCCGAAATAGTCATTCCACGCCTCCAGAAACAGAGCATGATGCTCTTGCGTTACCGCCATCAGCACTTTCAACATCTTGTCGCTAAAGCCGTCGTTATATGCCAGCCGCACCTCAGGCATAAGCCACAGCTTAGCTTCGCACTCGGCATCCCTGACATGAATATGCGCTGGCTCCAACGGATTGCCTTCGTTCGAATAGAAGAAAAACCGGCACCCGCGAAAACGTAATACAACAGGCATCAACGTCATTCCTTTTTCGTTGATTATAGATTAACCAGCCTGTCAGAATCCCCACCCTATGGCAAGCGCATTATCCACAATAAATGCACAGCTACTTTAAACGAGCCAAGCAGCGCCTTACGCTGTTCTTCCAGCGACGTGACGCGGTTGCAGACGTCGTGACCAAAGTTCTGGAAGTCCTGCTCCTGATTGTTCCACTCGTTCTGAATTGCCTTCTGCAGGCCGCCCAGGTTGCCCATAATCGCCTGCAGCGGGTTGCCGCCGCTGTTGGCCGCCTGCTTGACGCCCATTTCGTTCAGGCTGTCCTGCAGGACGCCGCCCATGCTCTGCTGCACCAGATTGCGGCCGTCCTGCTCCACCTGCGCAATGGCCTTGTGGTGGAACGCCAGGCCGTCGCTGCGGTGTTCGATAATCCGGTTCATCTGCTGCTTCAGCTGGCCGTTCAGGGTGGTCAGGCGGTTACGCACGTTGCTGTCGCTGCCAGTTCCTTGACGATCACCTTGTCCAGCGCCGCACGCGCCTTTTCCAGGTGCTGCTGCGCGCCGTTATCGATCCATGGCAGCTCTTTACGCAGCGCCGTCTGGTAGCGGAAGGCCTGCTGGCGCTGGCTGTCGCTCAGCGTCAGCGCCTGGCCGTCGCGGGTCACATCGCCGTCCGGCGAGATCTGCAGATTGCCGCTGGCGCCCACCACCTGCACGCTCTGCGGGCTGATAATCACATCGTCCTGAGGTTTAACATTGCACTGGTAGGCGGCGTGCGCCTGCGCCGCGGTAAACAGCAATAACGCCAAAGCGGTTTTCTTCAACATAATTTCTCCTGAGACTCCCTTCCAACCGTATACCCGTCAGGCGGGTAACCAACTGCGGGATCTAAAAAATCGAACGACCAATCCGTTGAGACAACAATTCCAGCGCCGCAGTTCCCGCCAGCGAGTTGCGGAGGCATCCAGCTCCGGCGACCAGACGACAATCGCCATCTCGTCGGGCACGATCGTCACGATGCGCCGCCGACGCCCGACTTGCCCGGCATACCGACCCGGTAGGCGAATTCGCCGGCGCCGTCGTACATGCCGCTGGTCATCATCAGCGCATTGATCTGCCGCGCCTGCAGCGGGGAGATCACCGCATTACCCTGCAGATCGCGTCCGTTATTGGCCAGATAGACAAAGCTGCGCGCCAGCTCAACGCAGCTCATGCGCAGCGCGCAGTAGTGAAAGTAGGTATGCAGCACGGTCAGCACGTCATTTTCGAAGTTGCCGAACGACTTCATCAGATAGGCGATCGCCGCGTTGCGGTCGGAGTGTTCAAACTCAGAGCGGGCGACGCGCGCGTCATAGGCCAGGTCGTCTTCGCCGGCCAGCTGGCGCACCACTTCGAGCATCCGCTGTTTTGGCGCGCTCAGGCGGGTCTGCAGCATATCGCACACCACCAGCGCTCCGGGGTTGATAAACGGGTTGCGCGGCTTGCCCTGCTCCATTTCCAGCTGCAGCAGCGAGTTGAACGGCAGGCCGGAAGGCTCTTTGCCCACCCGCTGCCAGATCTCGCTCTCCTGATAACGCGTCAGCGCCAGCGTCAGGCTCAGCACTTTGGAAATCGACTGGATGGAGAAACGTTCCGCCGCGTCGCCGGCCTGATACAGCGCGCCATCGACGGTGCAAACGGCCATGCCTAAACGCTCCGCCGGCACCTCCGCCAGCGCGGGAATATAGTCAGCGACCTTGCCGCTGCCGATCAACGGACGCACCTGCTGCAGAATCTCCGCCAGCAGCGCGTTATCCAATGCTGTTACCAACTCTTTATTCTCCGGATAAAAGAAAGGCGCCCTCAGGCACCTTCCGACAATTCCGCGGTATGACGGGCCGGACGCAGCCGGCTCCGTTATTCACAACCGGCGATCAGTCCCACCAGATATCAAACAGGTCGCTGACTTTCACGTCCGCCATATTGCGCGCTTCCAGCCATTTTTTCACCAGCTCGCGGTGCTCTTCCGTGCAGTGCCCCATTTTCTGCAGGCAGATCAGACCTTCCCACTGCAGATAGCCGCTGCCGTCGAAGGCCAGACCGTTAGGCTCGATCACTTCATCAATAAAGGCGTCCAGGGTTGCGTCGATATCCTCAACCGCGGTGCCTTCGGCAAAGCGCCAGGCGACGGAGAAGCCCAGTTCCTGAAACTCTTCGATATGCAACTTTTTACGTAAACGACGACTGCGGTTCTTAGCCATTATGCTTTCCTCTCAAACATCAAATCCCAAACGCCATGTCCCAGACGCTGGCCGCGTAATTCAAATTTGGTTAACGGACGCGATGCCGGACGCGGGACGTAATCGCCGGTTTCCGACTGATTACGGTAGCCTTCCACGCCGCTCATCACCTCTAACATATGTTCCGCATAGTGTTGCCAGTCGGTGGCCATATGGAACACGCCGCCGACCTTCAGCTTGCGCAGCACCAGCTCGACAAACGGCGTCTGCACGATGCGGCGTTTATTATGGCGCGCCTTATGCCACGGATCCGGGAAGAACAGCTGCACCATCTCCAGCGAGCCGTCCGGGATCATATTCTCCAGCACCTCCACCGCGTCATGACACATCACGCGCAGGTTGCTGAGCCCCGCCTCATGAGCGTCGGCCAGGCAGGCGCCCACGCCCGGCGAGTGGACTTCTATCCCTAAAAAGTTCTGCTGCGGGTTGTTGCCCGCCATGGTCACCAGCGAGGCGCCCATGCCAAAACCAATTTCCAGCACCACCGGCGCATCGCGGCCGAACAGCGCGGTCAGGTCGACAGGCTGCGTCTGATATTCCACGCCCATCACCGGCCAGTAGTGGTCCAGCGCGTGCTGCTGGCCTTTGGTCAGCCGCCCCTGGCGGCGCACAAAACTGCGGATGCGGCGCATGGCGCGGCCGTTTTCATCGAATTCCGGGGAGATGACGTCATTAATCATAGTGCTTTCTGTCTGTTTGGCTGCCAATTAGGGAAAGGCGCATTATGCAAAGATAGTCCGGTTTAGCAAGTGTTCATCTTCTCTGTGCGGCATCTTTCCCGCCGCCGGGGACGCGGATAGCGTCAGCGTCGGAAAGTTCCGGTTTACACCACCACCGCACTATGCTGCAATCGCGCATCAATATCTGTCTGATACGAAACCCGATTATGATGCAAGCCCGCCAGTTCTCGCACCAGGTGCTTGAATGGTACCAACGCTACGGGCGCAAAACGCTGCCGTGGCAATTAGATAAAACGCCCTATCAAGTATGGCTCTCCGAGGTGATGTTGCAACAGACCCAGGTTGCCACCGTCATTCCATACTTTCAGCGGTTTATGGCGCGTTTTCCCACCGTCAGCCAGCTGGCCGCCGCGCCGCTGGACGAAGTGCTGCATCTGTGGACCGGGCTTGGCTACTACGCGCGCGCGCGTAATCTGCACAAGGCGGCGCAGACCATTGTCGCACAACACGGCGGCGAATTCCCGACCAGCTTCGAAGAAATCGCCGCGCTGCCCGGCATCGGCCGCTCCACCGCCGGCGCTATTTTATCGCTGTCGCTGGGGCAGCACTATCCGATCCTCGACGGCAACGTCAAACGCGTGCTGGCGCGCTGCTACGCGGTAGAAGGCTGGCCGGGTAAAAAGCCGGTGGAAAACCGCCTGTGGCAGCTCAGCGGCGAGGTCACCCCGGCGCAGGGCGTCGGCCAGTTTAACCAGGCGATGATGGATCTCGGCGCGATGGTCTGCACCCGCTCGAAGCCGAAGTGCGAACTGTGCCCGCTCAGCGGCGGCTGCATCGCCTATGCCAACCACAGCTGGGCCAACTATCCGGGCAAGAAGCCGAAGCAGACGCTGCCGGAAAAAACCGCCTACTTCCTGCTGCTGCAACAGGGCGAACGCGTCTGGCTGCAGCAGCGCCCGGCGGTCGGCCTGTGGGGCGGCCTGTTCTGTTTCCCGCAGTTCGCCGTCCGGCAGGAGATGGAACTCTGGCTGCAGCAGCGGGGTCTGAACGCAGAGCACGCGCAGCAGCTGACGGCGTTTCGCCATACCTTCAGCCATTTCCATCTGGATATCGTGCCGATGTGGCTGCCGCTCGACAACGCCGGCGGCGCCATGGATGAAGGCGACGGTCTCTGGTATAACTTAGCGCAGCCGCCGTCGGTCGGGCTGGCCGCACCTGTTGAGCGCCTGCTGCAACAGCTGGTCAAGCAGCCGCCGACCCAATCGAATCTATTTGGCAACAGCGCCACCGATGAGGAACTAGCATGAGCAGAACCATTTTTTGTACCTACCTGCAGCGCGACGCCGAAGGGCAGGATTTCCAACTGTATCCGGGCGAGCTGGGTAAACGCATCTTCAACGAAATCTCGAAAGAAGCCTGGGGCGAGTGGATGAAGAAACAGACCATGCTGATCAACGAGAAAAAGCTCAATATGATGAACCCGGACGACCGCAAGCTGCTGGAGGCGGAGATGGTGCGCTTCCTGTTTGAGGGCCACGACGTCCACATCGAAGGCTACACGCCGCCGAGCGAATAACCTGTTTCGGGGCCGGCGCTGGCCCCTGCAATGCCCGATTACATTCATCAAAATACGGCTTAAGATGAAGAAAATTTTAGCTTTGCTAGTGATAGCACCTTTATTGATTTCCTGTTCCGGTAAAAAAAGCGATGAGTTCAACGAAGCCTGGGTGAAAGACACCAACGGCTTCGACATTCTGATGGGGCAGTTCGCCCACAACATCGAAAATATCTGGGGTCTGAACGAAGTTCTGATCGCCGGGCCGAAGGATTACGTCAAATATACCGACCAGTATCTGACGCGCAGCCACATCAACTTTGATGCCGGCACCATCACCTTTGAAACCATCTCGCCGACCGATCCGGCCGCCAGCCTGCGCAAGGCGATCGTCACCACCCTGCTGATGGGCGACGACCCGAGCTCGGTCGATCTCTACTCCGACGCCAACGATATCCAGATCAGTAAGGAACCGTTCCTGTACGGCCAGGTAGTGGATAACAACGGCCAGCCGATCCGCTGGGAGTGGCGCGCGGCGCACTTCGCCGACTATCTGGTGCAGAACAAGCTGCAAAAACGCACCTCCGGCCTGCACGTGATCTATTCGATCACCATTCAGCTGGTGCCGAACCACCTGGACAAACGTGCGCACAAGTACCTGCCGATGGTGCGTAAGGCCTCGGAGAAATACGGCGTGGAAGAGTCGCTGATTCTGGCGATTATGCAGACCGAATCCAGCTTTAACCCGTATGCGGTCAGCGGTTCCGACGCGCTCGGCCTGATGCAGGTGGTGCAGCACACCGCCGGCAAGGACGTGTTCCAGATGCACGGCAAATGGGGCAAGCCAAGCCGCAGCTACCTGTTCGATCCGGCGAATAATATCGATACCGGCACCGCCTATCTGGCGATTCTGCAGAACAACTACCTGGGCGGCATCAAAAACCCGACCTCGCGGCGCTACGCGGTGATCACCGCCTACAACGGCGGCGCCGGCAGCGTGCTGCGCGTGTTCTCCAGCAACCGCAGCAAGGCGTTTGACGTCATCAACGACATGCAGCCGGGCGATGTGTACACCACCCTGACCACCAAGCACCCGGCCAGCGAGTCGCGGCGCTATCTGGTGAAGGTGAACACCGCCCAGAAGAGCTATCGTCGCCGTTAGTAACGCAAACAGGGGCGCAATGCGCCCCTGTTTTTTCCTCACGCCATGCGGCGGTTACTACGGCTTGACCACGTAACCGAAGATCCGCTTCCAGCCGTGGTCCTTCTTCTCGACATACACGCCCTGCAGCTCAGGCGAAAAGCCCGGCAGGCGGTTAATCCCCTCTTCCAGCGCCAGGAAATAACGCTGTACCGCGCCGCCCCACGCTTCTCCCGGCACCACGCACAGCACGCCCGGCGGATAAGGCAGCGCCCCTTCGGCGGCAATGCGCCCTGCCGCCTGGGCAATCGGCACCAGTTCGACGTTATCGCGGACAAACTCCACGTTGGCGTCCTGCGGGTTCATCATCACCGGCGGGAAGTGCGCCTGACGGAACATCTCTTTTTGCAGCTGTTTCACGTCATGGCTGACATACAGATCGTGCATTTCCTGGCACAGCTGACGAATGCTGTAGTCGCGGTAGCGGCGTTCATGCTTGCGGTAGACCGTCGGCAGCACCTCGCTAAGCGGCGCATCCTGCTCAATGTAGCGCTCGAACTGCACCAGCTTGTCCACCAGCAGCGCCATTTTGGCCGGGTTTTCCGCCGGGGTCAGCAGGAACAGGATTGAGTTAAGGTCACATTTTTCCGGCACGATGCCGTTTTCCCGCAGGAAGTCGGCCAGAATCGCCGCCGGTACGCCAAACTCGCTGTACTGTCCGGTCTGGGCGTCAATACCCGGCGTGGTCAGCAGCAGCTTGCACGGGTCGACCAGATACTGCTCCTGCGCATAGCCGGCAAAGCCGTGCCAGGCCGCGTCCGGCTCAAAGGTGAAGAAGCGTGCGTCGCCGGCGATATGCTCGCTGTCAAAGCTCTGCCACGGCTGCCCGTCCACCTGCGGCGGAATAAACGGCCGCAGCTGGCTGCAGCGCTGCAGCAGCTGTTTGCGCGTTTCAATCCCCAGCAGTACGCAGTCCATCCACATGCGCCGCCCCGCCTCGCCGGCGTGCATTTTGGCATTGACGTCCAGCGCGGCGAACAGCGGGTAAAACGGGCTGGTCGACGCATGCAGCATAAAGGCGTTATTCAGGTGCTTATGGTTACAGTGGCGCTTCTGCCCCTTGATATGGTCGTCTTTCTTGTGGATTTGCGACGTCTGTGAAAAACCCGCCTGCTGCTTGTGCACCGACTGGGTGACGAAGATGCCCGGATCGTGCTCGTCCAGCTCCAGCAGCAGCGGCGAACACTCCTTCAGCATCGGGATAAAGCCTTCATAGCCCACCCAGGCGGAATCAAACAGAATGTAATCGCACAGGTGGCCGATGGTGTCGATCACCTGCCGGGCGTTGTAGATAGTGCCGTCGTAAGTCCCGAGCTGAATAATCGCCAGCCGGAACGGCCGCGCCGTCTCGGCCTTGTCCGGCGCCACCTCGCGGATTTGCTGGCGTAAATACTCCTCGTTAAAGCAGCGGGCGTCGATGCCGCCGATAAAACCAAACGGATTGCGCGCGGTCTCCAGATAGACCGGCGTGGCGCCCGCCTGAATCAGCGCGCCGTGATGGTTGGACTTATGGTTATTACGATCGAACAGCACCAGATCGCCGCGCGTCAGCAGCGCGTTGGTCACCACCTTGTTGGCTGCGGAGGTGCCGTTAAGCACAAAGTAGGTTTTATCAGCGTTGAACACCCGCGCGGCGTGCTTTTGCGCATCCTTCGCCGATCCTTCATGGATCAGCAAATCGCCCAGCTTCACGTCGGCGTTGCACATATCGGAACGGAACAGGGTTTCGCCATAGAAATCATAGAACTGGCGGCCGGCCGGATGTTTGCGGAAGAACTCGCCCCCCTGATGCCCCGGCAGGCAAAGGTGGCGTTTTCCATTTCCACATAGGTTTTCAGCGTTTTGAAAAACGGCGGCAGCAGCGCCTGCTCATAGGCATCCGCCGCGGCTTCCAGCTGCGCCATATAAAACGCCTTGCTGGCGCCGCTCAGGGTGAAAACGCCGGTGACCAGCGGCAGGTAATCCGGTGAAAGCTGCTCTTCGCCCTCTACCGCGACAAAGGCCGGAATGTTAAACCCGGTCGCCTGCAGGCGCGCCAGAACGCCGTCGCTCACGTCGTCGACGGAAACCACCACCGCCGCCACGTCGGTATAGTCGGTGTGTTCGACGCGCACAACCTGGCGCAGGGTTTCAATGCTGGCGACCAAACTGGCGCTGGTTGCGATTTTCAATTCTTTCATAGAGCTGACTCTCAAACTGTGCAGGATGAGGCGGTGCCGCCGGCACCTGACAAGATAACCCGCAGTTACCCGGTAAATAACGCCTGCGGCGACCCGCGGACGCGAAACAGGCGGCGCAAGGTTATCGGGAACTGGCTTCAGCAGCAACCGATAGACATCAGTAAAATCAGCGTGATAGCGCTATTTTTAATAATGCCTAACAGCGAGCATAAAGATGGGCTTACCGCATAGCCGGCGGGAAAC
This sequence comes from Serratia rubidaea, assembly GCA_901472405.1. Lineage (GTDB taxonomy): Bacteria > Pseudomonadota > Gammaproteobacteria > Enterobacterales > Enterobacteriaceae > Serratia_B > Serratia_B rubidaea. The sequence continues at coordinate 4,121,844 of LR590463.1, forward strand.
TGGCGGCGTAGTCGCGGGGAACGCTCGGGAAACCGCAAAATATCAGCAGATGTGTGGCGCGTAATCGCGCTGACGTCATAAACCCCGTCATACCTGTAATCCTCTGCGGCAGTGAAAATTTGCGCAATGATTACATGTTTTTTTATACGCATCAAGACGGCAGCAAACGCGCCTCAGTCAGAGGGGAAAATATCACTTATTGATTATTCGATGAGGTTAAAACAAACAACCGTTTAGGCTGCGTATACCCTAAATAATTCGAGTTGCAGGAAGGCGGCAAGGGAAGGAGTCCCGATGAGCTGACTCAGGTCAGTGATTCGGGTGACTGAGCGCAGCCAACGCATCTGCAGCTTGAAGTATGACGGGGAGTTACCCTAAATAATTCGAGTTGCAGGAAGGCGGCAAGGGAAGGAATCCCGATGAGCTGACTCAGGTCAGTGATTCGGGTGACTGAGCGCAGCCAACGCATCTGCAGCTTGAAGTATGACGGGTATATTTATATGGCTGATTCAGCGCAGTTCTCTGCGCTGAATCAGGAGGCGTTAGAACAGATTAAACTTGTAATCGACCTGCAGTTCGATCGAGTGGTTCTGTGCCCGCATCGGTTTACCGTCGGCGGTCAGCTTCGGCCGGTTGTTCTGGCTTTGGTAGTTCCAGGACGGCCCGCCGGACAGCTGCAGGCTGAGATCTTTCACCGCGGACGGCGTCCAGCGCGAGTACATCAGGGTTTCACCGCGCTGGATGCCGTGCCCCTGGTACTTCATGCCCCAACCGTAGTTGGTCACCATCCCCATTTCAACTTCCGGCGTGACGGCGTAGCCAAAGGTCCAGGCCACCATTTTTTCGTTGTTGCCGACATAGTCGTTGCCCCAGCTGTCGGCCATCGAGTTAAAGGTGCCGCGGCTGAGCTTCGCCAGGTGCCATTCGAAACGTCCCAGTCCCTGAGAGAGCTGCGCGCGCGTATAGGAGAAGCCGGCCTTGTTTTTCCAGCGTCCGGCCTGCCAGTTCACCGACAGCGCGGCATGGTAAGCATCGCGGTCGAAGGTTTTCTTGCTCGGCGACATGCTGGTCCAGTCCTGCAGACCGTGGTTCATATAGAGCTGGGTGCCGAGCACGGCGCGGTAGTCCGCCAGCATCGCCGGCCGCCAGTCAATCTCCAGGCCGTGGCGCTGGAGATAGTTATGGCTTTCACCGAAGAAGTAGCGGGCGGCGTATTCGCGCTGCGTATAGCTCAGCTCGCCGGTTGCAATCTGGCTGATCTGCTTTTTATCGGCGGTGCGGAAGTGCACTTTATCCGGGGAATCCCTGTCGCTGTAGCGCGTGACATAGGCGCCGCGCAGGCGCAGCGGCCCGCTGCCGGTTTCCCCACGCCAGCCCAGATAGGTGCTTGGAATGGCGCGGGTAGAGTTGTTCAGCGCCCCCCACTTTTTAATTTGCTGCCAGCCGCCGTAGAGACGCAGGTAGGTATCATCATCCCCCAGGCGCGCCTTCATATACAGCTGCCCCAGCTTGTTAAAGCCTTTCGCCCGGCCGTCGTCGTTATACAACACGCTGCGCCCCCAGAAGTCATCGCTGGCGGCCAGTTTGACCACGCCATAGTAGGATGCGTCCATTCCGAGCATATCGTTGATATAGCCCGACTGGTAATCCAGCGTAATGCCCTGCCCCCACGCGGTCTGGTTGGAGCGCGAGCCGTAATCTTCCGTGCTCAGGTTTTTAAATACGTGGCGAAAGGAGAGGTCGGCATGGCTGTCGTCAACAAAATCGGCAAAAACGCCGCCGAGTTTTTTATTTTCCGCCGCATCGACATTAAAAGCCGCCAGTGCCGCCAGAGGTAACATCATTAACAAATTACTTTTTTTACATCCCATTTTTTTATTTTTCATAGAAAAGCTCCGTTTTCTATTTCGCCCAGGTATTGAAGTTAAGTAATAAAGAGGGCTGGCGCCCTCGGTTGATGGTGCGCGTTTACGGGCTTTACCTGTTCCGGTAAAGCCCGTGTGTTATTTATTTCTTGAGTACTAAATTATTTTTTATTCGCAGAAGGACTCTGCAGGTCAACCTTATAAATCGCAAAGCCGATGTCGTCTTTGCCGACATAGGTCATCGGATGCTGCGCCGACTGCTTGATAAGCTGCGCGGCATGCTCATCAGGCGAGGTCTCCATACGGATATCCAGCTTTTTCTCCGACGCGATCGGCGCAATGCTCCAGCCGTTCTGCGCCACCGGCGCATACTGGCCGTGCTGCTGGGTTTGGCGATTGATATAGTCGGCGATGATCGAACGCACTTCATCCGGCGCATTGATCACCACGTTCTTGTCGCCGGTGCCGGGGAATTTGCCGGTAAAGGCGCGGTAGTTGTTCACCGCTACCAGGAACTCGGCATTGTCATCCAGCGGCTTGCCCTGATAGGTGACCGAGGCAATGCGCTGCGCCTGCGGATTGATCAGGTTGCAGTCCACGTCATAGCGCGCCGGCTTGGTCACATCGATCTGGTAGCTGAGTTTATCGAACATATCGAAGTTGTAGGCACGGAAACCGTCCCAGTTCAGCAGCGACTGCGGCGCTTCGCTGTTCGGGTCGATCTGGTTATACATCCCCGCCGAGCACTCCAGCCACTGCTTCACATCCTTGCCCTTCACGCGCACGGCGGCGAGGGTGTTGGCATATTGATACAGCTGCGCCGCGTTGCGGAAGCTCAGATCGCCCTTGGCGATATCGACAAAGTCATCCGGCGCGTTTTTGCGGCCGCCCACTTTAAACGGCGCGGCGGCGGTCAGCACCGGCAGATCGGCCAGATCCGGATCGCCCTGAATCATGCGTTCCACATAGGCGCGCTGCGCATCGCGGATCACCTGCATCGCCGCCGTATCCTGCACCAGGGCCAGATAGGAGTCGATGCCGGCGGCCAGCTTGCCGATCGGCTTGTTGACGTATTCACGCGTGCTGTCGTGGGCATTTTTCAGCGCCTCGACCAGCTCCGGCTTCGCCGCCACCAGCGACTTACCCGCCTTACTGTCATAAATAGGACGCGCCTCGGCCTTGCCGGACGTCACCTGCCATTTGCCCTCTTCACCTTCCAGCACCAGATCGATCACCCCCAGATGATCGGCCCAGCGGCCCGGCATCACGGCCGGCACGCCGTTTACCGTGCCCTTGGCGATATCCACGCCCGGCAGCGCAGCAAAGCTGGCGCTCGGGAAGACCCCGTGGGAGTGGCCAAAGGCGATGGCGTTAATGCCCGGCACCTGCGACAGGTAGTAGGTCGAGTTTTCCGCCAGCGCTTTGTACGGGTCGGCGGAGATGCCGGAGTGGGCAATGGCGATGACCACGTCGGCGCCCTCTTTACGCATCTGCGGCACCAGCTTTTTCGCCGTTTCGGTGATGTCTTTCACCACCACTTTGCCTTCCAGATGGGCGCGGTCCCACAGGGCGATCTGCGGCGGCACAAAGCCGATATAGCCGATGCGCAGGTTATGCGTTTTACCTTCGCTGTCCTTCACCGGCGTATCGACAATCAGATACTGTTTGAAGTACGGCTTCTCGCCGTCGGCATGGTAGACGTTGGCGTTGATGTACGGGAACTTGGCGCCGCTCAGCGCCTGCTGCAAGTAATCCAGCCCGTAGTTGAACTCGTGGTTACCCACGCTGCCCACCGCGTAGTCCAGACGGTTCATCGCCTGATAAACCGGGTGCACGTCGCCTTTCTTCAGGTGCGCCGCGGCATAGTCGGCCATCGGGCTGCCCTGAATCACGTCGCCGTTATCCACCAGCACGCTGTTGTCTACTTCCGCCCGCGCCGCATCGATCAGCGTGGCGGCGCGCACCAGCCCGTGCTGGGCCGTGGCGCGATCCTTGTAGTAGTCGTAATCCATCATGTTGCCGTGCATATCCGTGGTTTCCATCACCCGCAGATTCACCGTGGCGGCGTGGCAGACACCGGATATCATCACTGCTAATAACGTCACTTTACTGACTGATTTTAATAGTTTCATGCTTACTTTCCCTGTGTGTAAAAAATTGGCCGCCCGGCGGCCAAACTGCCCCGATGTGGCTGGCTTAAAACAGCAGCCCCACCACCGTCGCATTCAAGAAGCTGACCAGCGTTGAGCCGTACAGCAATTTCAGACCAAAGCGCGCCGCGGTATTCCCCTGCTTGCTGTCCAGCGCCTTGATCGCGCCGACGATGATGCCGATGGAGGAGAAGTTGGCGAACGACACCATAAATACCGAGATGATCGCCACGGTGCGTTCGGAGAAGTTAAAATCACCCTGCGAGAAGTTCAGCATCGCAACAAATTCGTTGCTGACGATCTTGGTTGCCATCAGGCTGCCGGCCTGCACCGCCTCATGCCACGGTACGCCGATCAGGAACGCCAGCGGCGAGAACAGGTAGCCGAGAATATCCTGGAAAGAGATGCCGAACAGCGCAGCGAAGATGGCGTTGGCCATGGCGATTAAGGCGATAAAGCCAATCAGCATCGCGCCGACGATCACCGCCACTTTAAAGCCGTCGAGGATGTACTCGCTCAGTACTTCAAAGAAGCTCTGCTTTTCCCCTTCGCTGACGTCCAGCAGGTCTTCCTGCGGGTTCACCTGGTAAGGGTTGATCAGCGACGCCATGATAAAGCCGCCGAACAGGTTCAGGATTAACGCCGTCACCACGTAGCGCGGCTCCAGCATCACCATATAGGCGCCGATAATCGACATCGAGACCGTCGACATCGCCGAGGTGCACAGCGTATACAGACGATGCTCCGGCAACAGGCCGAGCTGTTTCTTCACCGAGATAAACACTTCAGACTGGCCGAGGATCGCCGACGCCACCGCGTTATAGGATTCCAGACGCCCCATGCCGTTGATTTTGCTGAGCCGAGGCCGATATACTTGATGATAAAGCCCAGAATGCGCCAGTGCTGCAAAATGCCGATCAGCGCGGAGATAAACACGATAGGCAGTAATACCGACAGGAAGAACGAGATCTCCCCTTTATTCAGCAGGCCGCCGAACACAAAGTTGACGCCTTCATTGGCGTAGGCCAGCAGATGGCCGAATACCCCGGCCACGGCGGCGATGCCGGTATTGCCGGCGTCCGTTTTCAGCAGTAACAATGCCATAACAAATTGGCACAACAACATCACACCCAGCGGACGGTAGCGAATATTTTTACGGTTATTGCTCACCAAAACTGCCAAAGCATAAATAACCAAAATGCTTAATATACCAATGAGATACTTCATATTTCTTCCCCGGGAAATTGTATGCCGCCCTGTCAGGGCGCATAGCCATACATATAAAAATGTTATTATAGGAACATATCAGACCAGCAATGTTATTAAAGTGACATTGAGCACAAAAAAGCCATTGTTCAACGGGAAACGCATGATTAATGGTTAAATTTTCGTTAAAACTGGCAGGCGGCAGTAAAAAGGGGCAGACAGGCGGCAGACGGGGAAAGAGTGCGGGAACGACAGCGGCGGCAGAGTCTGTGAACGCCCTGCCGGGTTGCAACGGATTGACTAAAAATGGAGCAACCAAACGCATTGCGGCAGAAAGCCGTTGACGGCTCCCGGCCTTTACGGTTTAATGCGCCCCGTTGCCCGGATAGCTCAGTCGGTAGAGCAGGGGATTGAAAATCCCCGTGTCCTTGGTTCGATTCCGAGTCCGGGCACCATATTCAGAAAAACCCGCCTATGGCGGGTTTTTCGCTTTCTGGGATACGGAATCGTCATCAAACTCTGCTTGCAAAGCCAGCTTCCCCCCTTATACGCTCCCCCCTGCCATGCCACAGCACGCCATCCCCCATGGAGGATTCACTTATTGAGGCTTTTCCTGAATTTTTTGGGAGTTGTCGACTCTTCCTTTCTAAACACCCCTCAGCACTGGGAGGAAAATAATGTTTTTCATAGATATTATAGGGTCTTAAATTTATTGCTTATCAAAAAATGAATATTATGTGCCCCACACTTCTTTCATGACATTGATCATAACGGCTGAAAGGACAAAATGTTTAAGCACAATAGCCATCCAATATTGATATACGCCCCCATCGGAAAAAACGGACTTGAGTTTAATCCTATGGGGTCATCAGTTAAGTGAAATAATACCGAGTTATGATTTCTTTCTCGCTGCAGCAAGCGATGCGCTACCAGCAATACACGCTATCGCCAATAAAAGCACTACCGTAAGCCCTAACAGCATCGGAGTAAAACCAGGCACCCATGTCACGATAAGTGGGCCAATACTGGCGCCAACAAACAGTACAAACCCATTAAGCGCCATGCCTCCGGCGCGGTTAGGTACCGCCAGTTCTCCAAACTGCGTGATCATCGCCGGAACAGCGAGAGCCACACCAGTGACAAAGATCAAGCTGCCTATCGCTATACCAACAAGAGATTGCGATAACATGACCTCAACGGCCAATCCTGCAGCAGCCACCAAATAACCTGTTTTGGCAACACCCGGCATGCCTATCCGCGCAGCCAACGGCCCGACCAACAAGGCCATGAACATTCCCGGCAGTCCGACCAGACGCAGCATGATGACCTTGGCCGGATCAAGACCCAATCCCATCATATGCGGCCCCAATGCCGTATACATCGCAACGAAAGACAAAAGAAGCATGATGTGCGCACATGACAGTAGCAGGATAGTGGGTTGTGTAACCAGTTTACCCAATGCGACGAAACGATGCCCAAGATGCCCATCAACAACGGTGCGCCCTGGTTCCTTTACCATCACAGAAATAAATGGAATCATGATTATCAAACAGGCCCCGGTGACCAGGAAGACCCAAAACCATTCCCATCTTAACGCCATCCAACCTGCTAGCACTTGTCCAAAAATTCCTGCCACGAGGAAAGACGTAGACATTGCCCCAATGGCGGTTGCCCGGTGGCGTGCCGGCATGGCTTCGGCAAGATAGGCCAACGCTACGGGGGCAAAACTGGATGCTGCCAGTCCTTGTATTATTCGCAATCCCGCTAACCATGGCAGCGAAGGCGCCATCGCACATACAAGAGTGCTCACGGACAGTGCGCTTAGCCCGATCAGAATCACTGGACGCCGACCATACTGATCGGATAATGGTCCCCAGAGCAAAAATCCTCCGGCATAAGCCAGGCTAAAACAGGTGGCCAAAGCGAATGTGACCGCTCCCGGCGTCGACGGACTGAAAGCCTGGCCGACATACGACAACAAAGGAATGGACAGATAAAGCTGACTCAACACCAACAACGCAACAACAACCATGAGTATGACAACCTTTCCGTTCGCCGAATACGCTTGATTAAGGCGCGCAGCTTCTCCTGAACCATGATTCGTCGGAGCAGTAACCTGTGAATGTTCAGTCATCGTATCCAACCTCCGTGGTTGACACCGTCTTTCCAATAATGACGGAATGTACCTGTCGTGCGGTATAGAGTTCCCAAAACTGTTTAGCGACGTCTTCCGGAGCGATCGTATGACTTTCTCCATCGCCGCCCGGCGTCCCCGTGACAAAGCCATTGACGATAATCTCACCGACATAGATGCCATGTGGTGCAAGAGTTTGCACCAAAAGGTTTGTGGCTTTGTGTTGCGCGGCTACGCCGATAGCAAGTGCTGCATATTGAGTGGCAAAAGCGTTAATTTGCGGTGTATCAAGCGCCATAATACCGCTGGTAGCGAGTACCGCCCCCTTAGAAGCAACAAGGTCGGTCAGACACTCTTGCACTGCGGTGATATAACCGGTAACTCGGGTCGAGAAGCTTTGGTTCAGCTCCTCAGGCAATGTGGACAACAGATCGCCTTCAGTATCAAGAAAAGCGTTCCAGTGCAAAATACCAATAGGGCCCAGCATTTCACGTGCATCCGTAATAGCGCTTCGTATTGCATCGTTCTTGCTCACGTCAGCAGGAAAAGATCGAACATTCATACCTTCAGACGTCAATTCTGCTACCGCATCAGCAAGGCGCCGAGCATTGCGCGCAATCAGCGCAACAGGGTAACCCGCCTTGCCAAAACGGCGCGCAAGAGCATGGGATATACCAGGACCATGTCCACAAATAAGGACAGTATTCTTCATTGTTCCAGACTCCTTTCAACATGAAACCAAAACTCCAACGTTTTAGTTGGATTTGACTATAGTATGATTACGCGGCGGCAACAACCAATAGATGAGAGAGTAAAAAGATGGCGTGGGATATTGAGGGAACTAAACGTAAAATTCTGGATGCGGCTACAAGCGAATTTGCCCGTTTCGGCCCTGATGGCACCACCCTGGAACGTGTTGCCAAGCTGGCCGGCGTTAACAAGGAGCGTATTTATAATTACTTTGGCGACAAGCGTGCTCTGTTTTCTGCCGTGCTGCGACGCGAGTTGGCCAAAGTAGCATCAGTGCTACCTGTCACATCCTTTGCAGTCGAAAATATTGGCGATTATGCCGGACGAGTTTACGATTACCATCTTGAAAACCCTGAGTTGAGCCGGCTTATGCGCTGGGAGGGGTTGACGTTCAGCGGTGAGGTTCCAGACGAAGAACAACGCCGCGAATACTATGGATACAAGATCAAGGCAGTAGCCGACGGACAGCAACAAGGTTGCGTAACCCAAGCCATTGAGGCAGATCACCTGGCTTTTTTGGTGCTGGCACTGGCCGGATGGTGGTCCGCGGTTCCGCAGGTTGCTCGTATGTTAACAGGTACTGATAGCGCGGAAGAACATTCCAGAAGACGGGCCTCTGTCATCGAAGCTGCACGACGTTTGGCATCAGCACCATAACGTAATATTCCGCTGAAGGTAACGCTATCTGCAGCGTCAGGTGTGGCGTTCGTTTGGCCCACGGCGGCGCCATAGCGTAGAGACAACGGCGGGCAGCGGCGCTCTACCCCACCGCTGTCCGCCAAGCGTGAATTACAGCGACATATCCACCACAATACGCCCTTCAATCTTGCCGGCGTGCATGCGCGCAAAGATATCGTTGATATTGGTCAGCGGCTCCACCGCGACGTTGGCTTTCACCTTATGGCGACCGGCAAAATCCAGCGCCTCCTGCAGATCCTTACGCGTGCCGACAATCGAGCCGCGCACCGTAATGCCATCCAGCACCATGTCGAAAATCGACAGATCGAACTTGCCCGGCGGCAGGCCGTTGAGCACCATTGTGCCGCCGCGGCGCAGCGTGCCAATGGCCTGTTCAAACGCTTTCGGCGACACCGCCGTCACCAGCACGCCGTGCGCTCCGCCAAAGCTCTCCTGGAACACCTGAGCCGGATCGACCTGTTTTGCATTGGCCACCACGCTGGCGCCGAGCCGCTTGGCAAACGCCAGCTTGTCGTCGTCGATATCCACCGCCGCCACGTTGAGCCCCATCGCCACCGCATACTGAATCGCCATGTGCCCCAGGCCGCCGATGCCGGAAATCACCACCCAGTCGCCCGGTTTGGTATCGGTCATCTTCAGGCCTTTATAGACCGTCACCCCGGCGCACAGGATCGGCGCCACTTCATTAAACGCCACGTTATCCGGAATGATGCCGACGTAGTTGGCATCGGCCAGGCAATACTCGGCAAAGCTGCCGTTGACCGAATAACCGGCGTTCTGCTGCGACAGACACAGCGTCTCCCAGCTGTCGAGGCAGTGCTCGCAGTGGCCGCACGCCGAGTAGAGCCACGGCACGCCGACGCGGTCGCCCATTTTCAGGTGCTTCACCCCTTCGCCGATGGCCACCACCTCGCCGACGCCCTCATGGCCCGGAATAAACGGCGGATTGGGCTTGATTGGCCAGTCGCCTTCGGCAGCGTGCAGATCGGTGTGACACACGCCGGTTGCGGCGATTTTCACCAGAATCTGCCCCGGCCCGACGGACGGCACCGGCACCTGCTCAATCACCAGCGGTTCCCCGAAGGATTTCACCACTGCGGCTTTCATGGTGGTTTTGATTTGCATATTCATCTTTCACTCTCCATTTGATCGGATGTGGACTCAGAACAGGCCCAACGGCGCTGTGTCATAGCTGACCAGCAGATTTTTGGTTTGTTGATAGGCGCTAAGCGCCATTTTGTGGGTTTCACGCCCGACGCCAGACTGCTTGTAACCGCCGAACGCCGCGTGTGCGGGATAGATGTGATAACAGTTGGTCCAGACGCGGCCGGCTTTAATGCCGCGCCCCATGCGATACGCCAGATTGGTATCGCGCGTCCACACGCCCGCCCCCAACCCAAACTGCGTTTCATTGGCGATGGCGAGCGCCTCTGCCTCATCGCTGAAGGTGGTGACGCCAATCACCGGCCCAAAAATCTCCTCCTGGAAACAACGCATTTGGTTGTTGCCCTTGATCAGCGTGGGCTGGATGTAGAATCCGTTATCCAGCTCGGCGGCGATAAGCGCCCGCTCCCCTCCGGCTAAAATCTGACCGCCTTCGCGGCGGGCGATGTCGATATAGGAGAGGATTTTGTCAAATTGCTGGCGTGAAGCCTGGGCGCCGATCATGGTGTCGGTATCGAGCGGATCGCCGCGGCGAATGGTGGCGATCTTCGCCAACACCCGCTCCATAAAGGGCTGATAGATTGATTCATGAATCAGCGCGCGTGAGGGGCAGGTGCACACTTCGCCCTGATTAAAGAAGCCGAGCACCAGGCCTTCCACCGCTTTATCAATGAAATCCTCTTCGCCCGTCATCACATCCGCGAAGTAAATATTGGGAGATTTGCCCCCCAGCTCGACGGTGCAGGGAATGATATTTTCCGCCGCGCAGGCCATGATGTGCCGCCCGACCGGCGTTGAACCGGTGAAGGCAATTTTGGCGATGCGCTTGCTGGTTGCCAGCGCTTCACCGGCTTCGCGGCCAAAGCCCTGCACCACGTTCAGCACGCCCGGCGGGAACAGGTCGCCAATCAGCTCCATCAGCAGCGTAATGCCGAGCGGCGTCTGTTCCGCCGGTTTCAGCACCACACAGTTACCGGCCGCCAGCGCCGGCGCCAGCTTCCACGCCGCCATCATCAGCGGGAAGTTCCACGGAATGATCTGCCCCACCACGCCGAGCGGCTCGTGGAAGTGATAGGCCACCGTGGTTTCGTCGATCTCGGCGGCGCTGCCCTCCTGCGCTCGCAGGCAGCCGGCGAAGTAGCGGAAGTGGTCGATCGCCAGTGGCAGATCGGCGTTGAGCGTCTCGCGAATCGGTTTACCGTTATCCCAACTCTCCGCCACCGCCAGCTTCTCCAGGTTAGCTTCCATGCGATCCGCCACCTGCAACAGCAGATTCGCGCGCTGCTGTACGCTGGTTTTACCCCAGGCGTCAGCGGCCTGGTGAGCCGCGTCCAGCGCCAGCTCAATGTCACGCGCGTCGGAGCGCGGAAACTGAGCGATATCGCTGCCATCCACTGGCGAGGTATTCATAAAGTACTGGCCGCTGAGCGGCTCGGTGAAGTTGCCGGCGATGTAGTTGCCGTAGGCCGCCTGGAAAGTCACCAGCGCGTCGGGCGTACCGGGATGTGCATAACGCATCGCAAACTCCTTATTATCAGGTCAGAGGTTCTGAACGGGCAGCGCAACTGCCCACATCCTTCATAGCAGCGCGCGTGCCAATTTTTTCTCAACCCGTCGATGTCGTTATAAATTTATTTATCTTCAATCAATTAGCTCACAACCCCGCCATTAAACCTGCCGGCACTCCAGAGAAAAAGCCGTATCTGTGTTGCGTATCGCAACAGTAAAAGAACCATTACGCTACAGTATTGCAACATTTACACCGAGGTATGAGGTCACGTATGCAGGGAAATTCCGCCGCGTCTGACGTGCACGCCAACCCACTGTTAAGCGACTCCTGGTTTCGCAGCCAGCTGTATGGGCTGGAACGCAACGCCGACGATTTCCCGCGCGTACGCCAGGGCGAACTGGCCGATGTATTAGCCAACAACGCCGGCCTGCAACAGTTTGCCCAGCCGGTAATTCGACAGCTGGCGCAGCAGATGGCGGAGACGCAGTCGGTGGTGATTTTATCCGACGCCAGCGGGCTGGTGCTTAATACCTTTGGCGACACGCAGGCGCTGGAGAAAGCCCAGCGCTTTGCCCTGGCGCCCGGAAATCTGTGGAGTGAATGCGGACGCGGCACCAACGCGATTGGCACGGCGCTGGCGATTGACGATGGCTGCGAAATTCACGGCCGACAGCATTTTCTGACGCACAATCAGGGCCTGTACTGCGCCGCAATGCCGCTGCAGATGCCAAACGGCCAGGTTGCCGGCGTGATTGATGTCTCCGGTCCGGCGCACTTTCCTCATCCGCAGACCTTCAGCCGGGTGGCCGCGGCGGCAAAACAGATTGAATATCTCTGGGTTAAGCAGAGCCTGCATCCACAGCAGTGGCTGCTCAGCCTGCATCCGCTGCAGCAGGGCATCGACACCAGTGATGAGCTGCTGCTGGTGTTCTCTGACAATGTTCTGGTGGCGGCCAACCGGCTGGCCATGCGCGAACTGGCGTTGAGCGCCGATCGCTTTGCCAGCCTGACGTTTCAGCAGCTGTTTCCACAGCTGTCGCAGCAGGCCAACACGATCCCCGCCGCCGTCGACATCGGTATGCAGCGCTACTGGTTCCGCCTGCGCGCGCCACAGCGCAGCCACTTCAGCGTGCCGGACAGTGCCGCATACGATCTGCCCTGCGCGCTGCGGCGTGACGGCGCAAAAATGGTGCGGCTGCTCGATGCCGGCGTTTCGCTGTGCATTTATGGCGAAACCGGCAGCGGCAAGGAGTACGTCAGCCGCGCGCTGCATCAGCAGAGTCGCTGGCGCACCGGCAAGTTTATCGCCATCAACTGTGCGGCGATCCCGGAAGCGCTGATCGAATCCGAACTGTTTGGCTACCAGCCAGGCGCGTTTACCGGCGCCAGTAAAAACGGCTACATCGGCAAAATTCGTGAGGCGGATGGCGGCGTGCTGTTCCTCGATGAAATCGGTGATATGCCGCTGGCGCTGCAGACCCGTTTGCTGCGCGTGCTGCAGGAAAAAGAGGTGGCGCCGCTCGGCTCCAGCCGCAGTTGGCCGGTTAATTTTGCCGTGATCTGCGCCACGCACCGCGACCTGACACAGCGCGTGGCCGACGGTGAGTTTCGTGAAGATTTGTTCTATCGCCTGCAGGAGTTTGCTCTGACCATTCCGCCACTGCGCGACTGGCCGGACATTGCGGGCTTTATTGACGATGTGTGGCAGGAGCTGGGCGCCGCGCAGCGCGGCGTCCGGCTGTCACCGGCGCTGCTGACGACGCTGGCGCGGCAGCCGTGGCCGGGCAACGTGCGCCAGTTACGCAGCCTGCTGCGCGTGCTGCTGGCGCTGGCCGATGAGGGCGAAGAGCTGAGCGAAAGACATTTGCCGGCGGAGTATCGTCACACGCCAGCGCTGCCGCTGCGCGAACGTCACGATGAACGGCTGATCAGTGAAACGCTGCAGCGCTATGACGGCAATATCAGTAAAGCGGCGCAGGCGCTGGGCGTCGCGCGCAGCACGCTGTATCGCCGTGCGGCACGTGATAAGGGAGATTAATCACGGTATTTTGCAGCTCTCCAACCCTGAATCTGCACCTGTGGGCTTCTCTCTGAAAACAGCGCCGGGCGAAACGGAAGTATTCGGTATTTATCTCTCATCAGGATTCACATCACAACAGCAGACGTCCCACGTCTGCAGAGTAATAAGATACGTTGCATCGTAGCTTTCAGCACCACATCTGCTGATGTGCCGATACAATCCCAAACCTAGTAAAAAAATGCCCCTAACTGCCAAGGGGCAAAAAATCTCAATATCCGAATACAGACTAACAAACTAACTAGGGGGTTAGTTTTCGATTGAAATGATAACCAAAACAAACTATCACCTCAATAAATAATCAAAAACAACTTAACTTTAAAAAATCTAATTCGTAAAGCAGAACGTACAATTAGATCAAAAAACACCCAACCAAAAATAAAAAAACACACCGATGAGAAAATGCATGCAACAAATTGAAAATAAATAAAAAAGCCCCTCTAGGTGAGGGGCAAAAATAATTAACAACACCAGGAAAGGTAACATAGACAGACAATCCGTTACCTCTCGAAACTATATTTGCCAGGGATGTTACTTTCAATAGCCGCCGTGCAATAATTAAACAAAACTTAAAAATCAGTTACGATAGCACCGTAAAGCATTTTTTACATAACTGGTTTACCACCCGCTCGGACAGCAAAAAGCATTACGCTCCCCTCTGCGAAATCCATAACGCTTCTCTGGTGCCATCGATAAAAATAGCCATCAGCCTCTACCACAGCGAAAGTTACCCAACTGCTCATTTAATCAACAGCACTGATGCTTCCCGCCACCTTCCCAGGCCTCAGTAATGTATGGCCGCCTCCCCCAAAGCTCCGCAATGAATCCATAGCCTGGTCCCCTTCAGGAGAAAACAGCAAAGAGTTCTGGAGTTTTTTTCGTACCGCTCTACGCAATCAACCCACTCCACGACTCATCATCAGCGATACATAACGTGGCGCACGTGGTTGTCGAACATTTTTCACACAACCCTGCATATAGAAACCTGCCGCAGGCTTCCCCGCCAACCTACCGTGTATACACACCTAAAACTAAATGCTACCTAAACAAAACTAATAAGAATCACGAATCATTAAGCCGTTTAACTTTGTAAGAAACCCTTCGTAGAAATCCATCCTCTCTCACAATTAAAAAAACAAGCATGACAAAAACACCAGCAATCAACTGAAAACAAACGACTTTACAAAAGGAACACTTTAAGGAAATCAATCATAATGGCAAAAAATTATATACTAATGCGTTTTTCTTATAATAAGATACAGAAGCCAACCTTATGATTGGCATGGTGTTTAATTTATAGCGGCAAGGAAGTGATATGTTGGCTGAATCGTTTCGACCTTTTAATTCCAGCGCAATTTCAGAACGTGCCCCGATTAGCCCGGCACAATACCAGCAGTATTATCAGCAGTCGGTGCAGGACCCGGCCGCCTTCTGGGGAGAGCACGGCAAGATTGTTGACTGGATCAAGCCTTATACTCAGGTAAAAAACACCTCTTTCGCACCGGGGAACATCAGCATCCGCTGGTTTGAAGACGGTACCCTCAACCTGGCAGCCAACTGTCTGGATCGCCATCTGGCCACCCGCGGCGATCAAACCGCCATTATCTGGGAAGGTGACGACCCGGACCAGTCCAAGCATGTGACCTATAAACAACTGCATCACGATGTGTGCCAATTCGCCAACGTGCTCAAAGGCCTGGGGGTGAAAAAAGGCGACGTGGTGGCGATCTATATGCCCATGGTGCCAGAGGCGGCGGTTGCGATGCTGGCCTGCGCCCGCATCGGGCGGTGCACTCGGTGATCTTTGGCGGCTTCTCTCCGGAAGCGGTAGCCGGGCGCATCATCGACTCCAACGCCCGCCTGGTGATCACCGCCGATGAAGGCCTGCGCGCCGGTCGCTCGGTGCCATTGAAAAAGAATGTGGATGATGCCCTGAAAAAACCCGGGCGTAACCAGCGTCGACAACGTGGTGGTCTTCCAGCGTACCGGCAAGCCCGGTTACTGGCAGGAAGGGCGCGATCTGTGGTGGCACGAGCTGACCGCCGGCGTGTCTGCCGAGTGCCCGCCGGAAGAGATGAATGCTGAAGATCCGCTGTTTATCCTCTATACCTCCGGTTCGACCGGTAAGCCGAAGGGCGTACTGCACACCACCGGCGGCTATCTGGTCTATGCGGCGATGACCTTCAAATACGTCTTCGACTACCACGATGGCGACGTTTACTGGTGCACCGCCGACGTCGGCTGGGTCACCGGCCACAGCTATTTACTGTATGGCCCGCTGGCCTGCGGCGCCATTACCCTGATGTTTGAAGGCGTGCCGAATTACCCTGGCGTTAACCGCCTGTCGCAGGTTATCGACAAGCATCAGGTCAATATTCTGTATACCGCGCCAACGGCGATCCGTGCGCTGATGGCGGAAGGCGACAAGGCGATTGAAGGCACCCAACGCGACTCGCTGCGCATTATGGGCTCGGTGGGCGAACCGATTAACCCGGAAGCCTGGGAGTGGTACTACGAAAAGATAGGCAACGGCCAATGCCCAATCATGGACACCTGGTGGCAGACCGAAACCGGCGGCTTTATGATCACCCCGCTGCCCGGCGCCACCGAACTGAAGGCCGGTTCCGCCACGAAGCCGTTCTTCGGCGTACAGCCGGCGCTGGTCGACAACGCCGGTACGCCGCAGGAAGGCGCCTGCGAAGGCAACCTGGTGATGGTCGACTCCTGGCCCGGTCAGGCGCGTACGCTGTTTGGCGACCACGCGCGCTTTGAACAGACCTATTTCTCGACCTTTAAGGGTATGTACTTCAGCGGTGACGGTGCACGACGCGACGAAGACGGCTACTACTGGATCACCGGCCGCGTCGATGATGTGCTGAACGTGTCCGGCCACCGCCTGGGAACGGCGGAGATCGAATCGGCGCTGGTTGCCCACCCGAAAATCGCCGAAGCCGCAGTGGTCGGTACCCCACATAATATTAAAGGCCAGGCGATTTACGCTTACATCACGCTGAATCACGGCGAAGAACCGACGCCAGAGCTCTATACCGAAGTACGCAACTGGGTGCGTAAAGAGATAGGGCCGATCGCGACGCCGGATATCCTGCACTGGGCCGACTCACTGCCTAAGACCCGCTCCGGCAAAATCATGCGGCGTATCCTGCGCAAAATTGCCGCCGGCGATACCAGTAATCTGGGTGATACTTCGACGCTGGCGGATCCGACAATCGTCGATAGCCTTATAGAAGAACGCAAAATGATCATTGCTTGATTATTCCAACCAAGCTGACAGAAAATCCAGGGTGACTAAATTATTTAGTCACTATTTTACACGCTCAGGATAAAAGGACGGATAAATGCCAGAGCAAGGTAATCATGTTATAACCAAGACTAGTAGGATAAAAAAACATCAAGGCTCACATAATAATAATCGCACCACGAAAACCACACAGCCAAAAACGGATGATAGTCAGCGCCCCTTTCTGACTCAGCGAAGATTTAGTCAATTTCCTTAAAATTATAAAACAAAAATATATTTACCAGGGCCGACACTCTTTACAACCTAATCAACTTTAATGGTGAACATAATGTCTGCTATGTGTGATTATTACTACATCTGTCGAATAGTTAACTCGAAGGGAATGCATGATATACATGCTGGTTGGTGCAAAGATATCCCATGCATTATTTACAGAGAATACCTTGGACTGTTCGACACGCCTATAGATGCAGAAAAGGAAGCATTAAAAAGAGGGTATGAAAAGGTTATTGTTTGCTCGTGCAAACATTGTCAAAGTCCCTGACGCATCCTTCCCGCTCTGTCTAACATACCATCAGGGCGGGTTCAAATTACCGGGTATTTTGACATTGACTGCAAGGGCATACCGAAACCTGCCTGTATCCTTTTTCTTTTGCCTCTCTCATTGCCCTAAATGGAGAATTAAAATGACCTAAATCTTCAAGTTTGCTAAGGTGCGGAATATTATTGCAACTCGACACATATATGTAATTAGCTTCTCCAAGACGGATCCTTTTGGTAACGTAATAACAGCCAGCCATTAACCCCCCCTTCTTAACATCCCTTAATTCTTAAATATGAAAATACGAATAAAAAGACAAGAAAACCAATCACAGATGATTTGTTAAAAAAATCTACATTTAACCAAATAGAAATACCGCAATCCGCCTTAACTAACAGACTTAATATTGATGTGTTTAGGCATTCAGCAAACAAAACTCATACAAACTAACCATTCCATAAAAAAACAATCCTACTCATAACTCTGGAAAGAGCAGCACTGATATTACTTCCGGTTCTAACTGGATATTTATTCCCGGTGGATAAAACAACCCAATATGTTAAACCATCTATATCCAAGCCGAAAAAATCAATTTCCCCCGCGAGCCAACTCACCAAACCACCCTTACCACTCAAAGGGATATGTAAACACCTGGACTCCCTGCTATCAATTCTGATGGGTAAACAATCTGGAATAATTCGCCCTAAAACGCTTTTTCCATCGCCCATTCTATATGATTCAATATCACCGGGCGTTCAGATGAGTTAACAAGCTTAAAATTGAGCGCCACAGGATCATATGCTCGCCCCTTTTTTTCCAAGCGGACGATTCCTGTTATATCTCCTCGTAGCGAAATACATAATGAAATCGCCATCCACAATCCGCTCAGCAGGAGAAAATGTAAAAACACCAAAAAAAACAAAATGGCCTTTTTCTCTGCAGAAAAAATCGTCCCTAAAAAGATACCGCCCCCATCCATGTATCACTTGATGATAAAATAATTATACCTCACGGTTATACATCAGGACAATATCCGGGGATAATATCAACCTGAATATTTTTAGTAAAAACAAGCTCAGATTGAGAATTTTTAAACCTGCAGTCACAAAATAAAAAATCAACCTAAAAACATAAAAATTCATGCTCTCATTATAAATATGCCGTATACATACATTTACACCACATTGGCATGCTATTCATTACCCGACTTCTATTCCTGTTGACACCTCCACGCCTGAATAATATAGTAATCAAGATTATCCCTCACCGAGGGGGTTAAAAATACAACAATAGCCCTACATAAACAAAAAATACACATAATCGCTTTAGTTATCATTATTTTAATAGCTATAAAACCCTATTGAACAATATTAGTGCACACAGGAACTTTATAATTAAAACGAAAAAAAATTAGAATAAACCATATACAAAAAAGAGGTCCCCATGTGCATAGTGATGCTTATCACTATAATATTATTATTTCTGATCTCATGGTTTTTTATGACGGTAATGCAGGAGCTAAAGCTATCATTTGGGTGACAATAAGCCTATTCTTCTTATGTTGTGCTGCCCTGTATTTCATCGAGTTACTTGGTGTTTTTCTGCTTTTTTCAAGCGTAGGATGTTTTATTTTTCGGCCGACTGGGTAAGCTAGGTAATTGGGGGGAAGCACTAGTTTTAACTTAATGAGCCTTATTTCCCTGGCCGTAGGATTCTGGATGACAATAGTAAGTGCTGAAAAAATAATAGTGCAAGATGCACTACAGGAGTTCAATATGAGAATAGAAGAAGATAAGCGTAGAAAGAAATGCCCCTCTCCTCCTATTTTACCGCAAACCGCCTATCGTTGATGCGGCCATACCAAGGTGGTTGGTAAAAACAGCCACACGATTATCTATTTGTTACCTTATAAAAAATACGTCTCCCCAGCAAAATCTCATTGACCAAACCTACATATGTCATTGTTCAGCAATGCCTCAAGGCTAGTTAACCCAAATCAAAACTACGTCAGGGAACCAGTCCAACGCCGGCCAGAGCAGCATCGCCGATTTAGCCGTAGTATCCAGCTGGGCCTTCGTTTCCCCGTCGCGGGCGCGGGTCACCATCCCCTGCTGCACCGTAAAGTAAAACCTGGCAACGGCCTCACAATCCGCAGACTGTGCAATCTCATGCTTTTCCTGAGCAAGCAGCAGGCAGTTTTTCAGCCGTACAAACATTTCATGACGGCGGAGCCTTAGCTCATGGTTCAGGCTGTCCGCTATAACAGCAGGATTCAGGCAAAAAAAACCGGCCACGGCAGCCGGAAGTGATGAATAGCAAAAAGCAAAATACAGCTTGGTAAGGATTACCAAGCCTTGGTAACAATAACGGACAGAAACGGTTTGCTCAAGTGACGACATTGTCAGTACAACCATCGACCCGCTCTGGCAGACTCTGCAAACATGCGTACGGTCAACGGTGGTTTGCTTTGTACCAACGGTTTGTTGGTGAACCATTTCCTGAAGAACCATTCATGCCGCCAGGGATAGTATTTGTTCCAATCCAGGGCAGAGACATCGACACCGAACACCTCATCGTATTTTCCGATGGCAAACTTTACTTCATCGTCCTCGGCATATTCCTGCAACGGGTCATCCAGCTCTAACGGGATAGTCTTAAACGTGAAGGTCGCGAGAACGGATAGCTCTTCACGAAAGAAGGCCAGCACCTCCTCATCACTTACCATAACTTATCCTCTCCACGGGCAATCTTGTTGTAGCGCGTGGTGGCTTTTACCGTGATTTGGGCGATGTCGTTAGCCAAAATCACCCAGCCAAGAACCGGCACGGCACGGCCGACAAACACCCCGAGGTTGTTAACCATTCTGACCTTGAATTTTCGCACTGAGCCTTTTGTTACCGTTGGTAAAATTGCGCGTTTGAAGCGCACGTTTAAGTGTTTGCGGAAGAATAACGATGCGTGTGACGTTCCTGGTGTTGCTGTGCCCGGTTTACCTGGTACGTGTATAGAATTATCACCCAGAATTAATGCGGCGACGCCTAAAACATCTTGAACGCCTAACTGTTCCTCGACGGTATCAATCATGATCCAGAACAGCAACTCATGCGCTGATAGGTTCGCGACGCCTTTATAAAAGTAAGTTCCATCCAACTCTTCAACAGTATCCATACCTGTTCCCTCAACTAAACATGCTCGCAACATAACCAATGATGGAGGGGTTTTCAATGTATGGGTAAGTTTCCTAATGGGACCCTGGTGAGGCGCAAGTTTAGGAAAAGAGGATGTAGGCGAGGCATTTCAGCGTTTAGGCGGCGCCTGTTTCACTGTTTTCTTCACCCCGTGGCATTCACTATAAGCGTCCCCTCACCTGATGGAACAGGGTGAAAATCACCCTTGAAATATATAAACCAAAGTGATATTAAAATCAGTTGGCCAAAATACGATAAATTCAATTTAAAATAAATTAATCAGAGAGTTAAGTTAAAGATGAATATCAACATCACCGACAACCCTAATCCGCAGGATGAAGCATTCGTTATAGACAGCCTGTGGGCGCACAACCATAAAACGCAGCCCGTAGATATTCATCCGCTGTTTCTGACCGTCACCGACGACAATCAGCAAATCGTCGGCGGCCTGGTGGCGCGCACCTGGTGGGGCGGCCTGGAAGTGCAATATTTGTGGGTCGGCGATCGGTGCCGCAACAGCGGCTACGGCCGCCAGTTGATGCAGTTGGCCGAAGAAGAAGCCCGTAAGCGCGGCTGCCATATGGCTTACGTCGATACCTTCGACTTCCAGGCCAGAGGCTTCTACGAAAAACTGGGCTACCGGCTCTACGGCGAGCTGGGGGATTATGCGCATCGCCACACCCGCCATTATCTGGCGAAAAACCTGTAGCGCGGCCTGAGGTGGGTATGGGCTCTTCGCAGAAAAATGATGAATCTTATTTTAAGGGCCTCGTCACCATGATGGAGCACCTGAGCGAACCTTGGGGCATCAAGGACCGGCAGTCCCGCCACCTCTATATGAACCGCGCCGCTTATCTCTATACCAATACGCCGCTGAACTTCGACGTCGCCGGCAAATATGACCACGAATTCCCCGCCGACTGGGCCGACTCTGCCGCCGACTTTATCGAGCACGATAAAATGACAGAGGCGGCGCGCGATCGGGTCACGGTGATCGAAACGCACTATTGGTACGGTAAAGACAGCCTGACGCCGTTTATCAGCGAAAAGCTGCCGGTCTATAACGACGACGAGCAGATTATTGGCGTGATCTGGAACGCCAAACCGCTGAACAGCTTGTCGCCGCTGAAATACATCAATCAGCAAAAGCCCAGCATCTTGACCAGCGAGGTCAATCATGCGCTGTTCACCCGGGCCGAGCTTGATGTTATTTTCCTTATGCTGCAAAGGTTTACGGTGAAAGAGATCGCCAAAATCTATAGCGTCAGCAATAAAACCATCGAAAACCGCATTTACACCATTTACCAGAAAGCCGATGTGCATACCCAGCAGCAGTTCGAAGAGTATTGCCACTACGCTAATCTGGATAACTACATCCCCGACCGCCTGATAACCAAGGGCATTCAGTTTATCTGAACCACAAGGAAGCTCTCACCGTGATAAAGATCGAAGACTATCCGCTCACCCGGGTGCCGCAGGATAAAAGAGTGTCGTTTCTCAGCGTCGCCATCGTGCATATGGGCATGCTGACCGCACTGGACCAATTTATGCTCGGCGCCGTGCTCGGCAACGCCATGACGCTGGCCGATGCCTTCAGCGCCATTTTCGTCGGCAGCCTGATCTTCGGCGTGGTGACCTACGGCCTGGGGCTGGCGGGCATGCGCGAGGGGATATCCGGCAGCCTGCTGGCGCGCTGGTGCGGCTTCGGCCGTCTGGGATCGGTGCTGATCGGCGTGGTGGTGGCCGTCAGTCTGCTGGGCTGGTTCGGCATTCAAAACGCCATTTTCGCCAAGTCGCTCGACTTCGCGCTGGGCAATAAACTGGGCTTTGGCCTGGCCGCCGGGCTATCCGGCTCGTTGCTGACCATCCTGGTGGCGTTCGGCTTTAAAGCGCTGCGCATTGCCGCGCGCATCGCGGTGCCGATGTTCATCATGCTGGTGGCCTATATTTCGCTGACCACGCTTTCCGGCCATAACCTGCATGAAATTATCCAGCTCGCACCACCGGGCGAACCGCTGACCATCAGCGCCGGCATCACCATCGTCGTCGGCGGCGCCATCGTCGCCAGCCTGATGACGCCCGATCTGACCCGCTATGCCAAAAGCGGCAAGCACGTGCTTGGCGTCACGGTCTTCACTATCGTCGCCGGCGAATTCGTAGTTAACGGCCTGGCGATCCTGATCGCCAAAACGCTGGGCACCGCCGACGTGGTGACCATCATGTCGCAAGCGGCCGGCGGCGCCGGTCTGCTGGTGGTGGTGTTCTCCACCCTGCGCGTCAACGATCTTAACCTGTACTCCTCGTCATTAGGCATCGTTAACGCGGTGGAAGGCATCACCGGCAAAAAGCTCAAGTACACCTACACCACGCTGGCCATCGGCATTCTGGGCACCACGCTGTCGGTGCTGGGCATTCTCGACCGTTTCGTCGACTTCCTGACGCTGCTCGGCGTCGTCTTCCCGCCGATTATCGGCATCATGCTGGTTGATTACTATCTGCTGCGCAGCCAACGCAAAATCCTGGACGAAAGCCGCCGTGCAGGCCGGCTGCCGGATGAAACAGCGGCCATCGGTTGGGCGGCGATCGTCGCCAGCATCGTCGGCGGCGCCGTCGGCCTGGCGACCGAATGGGGCGTGCCGACGCTCAACTCCCTGGTGGTCGCCAGCCTGCTGTATTGGCTGCTCAAACTGGCCTTCAGCCGGGCGCAAAAACCGCTGGCGTCACAGAAATCGCTCTGATCGAACGCACGCCTCCCGTGAGGAGGCGTGCGCTATATGGGGAAATGCAGGGTTCGCTGCAGAAGAAAGGGCCGATTACACTGACATAAATTAACTTAGACAGATGTCGTTACGGCCTGCCCTCATAGCCGTCCAAATAGGTACCCTCAATCGCGTCCCCCATGGCCTTACGCTCTTTTGGTGAAAGGTTTCGGTCATCATTGTAAGTCCGCCCCGCAAACGTTGTTTTCCCCTGAATGGATGTCAGGAAATCTTCACTACGGAACAGGGAAACCCGTTTCATTGCCTCATCCCGGGACACACCTGCCGCCCTGTCCTTGATCCCCATCTCCCGGAACTGTTGGAAGAACGGCACCATCAACCGGGCGCTGTCGGACTTTTTAATACGAAAATGCGGATCGAAACCCTCATCTGCCGCGTAAACATACTGTCGTGCATGGCGCTCAACGCTGGTTTTAGGGGCGCATGCCGATGTCATCAATGCCGCAATCAGCATAGAGACAAAAAGAATCACATAGGGTCGTTTCATAAAGGTCTCCTTGTTAGAAAAAATTCCCTATTCAATCTTTGCACTCCCTCTCCTTTATACCGCCCAGGTAAAGAGTGTCAGGAGCCCAGGGAAAGCGGAATAAAAATAACACTTTTCTATACGAACCTTCACTGTCATTCACTATATAAATTGGTCGAGATTACAGGTAATAACGACAGTGAAAACGCTCACCATAATACATTTGACGACAGCAGAAATCCCGACATGAAAACGCAAGTTCAGAAAACCATCCCAGTTCGCCGGATAATGAGAATAACTCAAGCGAGTAACCTCCGTCCCCTTGGGTTGACATCGACGTGGAGTGCTTGTAAATTACCCAATACTGTATATATGTACAGTATTAATTAAGGATAATTTATAGTCAGTTTACGGAGGTAAACATGTTTTTTAATACAAACACAAAGTTTAAGCTGCTTGCACCACGCAATGAGGACAGCATGACAGTTTCGGGTTCAAGCGGTCGCCCAGGCCAACAGGACCCAGTGGAAATGCTGGGGGAAATGGAGGGAGTTCTTCGTCTGGCGGAAAACGTTCTTCACGGCTCCAAATTGTCGGTGAGTCACGAGCCAAAGCTCTAGGTATAAACCCGCAACATATTCTTTTTTATTATATTGATGAAGATCGAAACATCATGGCCGTCACTCAAGGTTTCGTTATGGTCGATGATGATATACATCCTGCCAGAACCAATTTGGGTCCGGCACCTGCGGATTTACTCAATGACAGCGGTAACAGCGGTACTAAAAGTTATAGTAATATTACAGAACAATATGGTGGTGATATTTCTGATTCTCGCATCACTACATTGCATAAAATCATTAGGGATAATGCTTTCTGGGCTAATCACTCAGACTCGGGCGTAAGAATAACCAACGCACGACAAGCAACTCTTGGAGCCAAATTTGAGCTAGCTAAGATTGATTTAGTCCGTAAAATCATAGAAGAGCAAAATTTAAAAAAAGACGAGAAAGAGGCATTAACAAAAGCCAGTGAACTGCTCGCTGACATGGGGGGTAAAATCGGCGATGTTATTGGTGAAAAATACAAATCAGTGTCAAAGGAAATCGCCGAAAACGTTAGAAACTTTCAAGGAAAAACCATTCGCAGCCATACCGATGCCATGGCATCCCTAAATAAAATCCTGGCCAACCCAGGAATGAAAATAAAAAAAAAGGTGACAGTGAGGCGCTGAGTAATGCGTGGAAACTCCTGAATGCCAACGATATGGCAAACAAGCTTGGGAATCTAAGTAGGGCGTTCAAAGTCGCTGATGTAGCAATAAAGGTTGATAAAGTTCGAAAGAAGAGCATAGAGGGATATGAAACAGGGAACTGGGCTCCCCTAATGCTAGAGGTGGAATCCTGGGTTCTGAGTGTATGGCGGCAAGTCTGGCTATCGCATTGTTTGGCGCCATCATTGGTGCAATGTCTCTCCCCGGCCTGGCAATAACAGCTTTAAATATATTTGGAATCATAGGAATAAGCTACTTAGCTTCGTTTATTGATGCAGGAATGGCCGATAGGATAAATAAAGAAATAATTCGCCAAGTGAATTAATAAAGTAAAGAGAGGTGGTTTTACCACCTTTCTTTAAAGGCCCTAAACGTACCGATAAAAAACCAAAGATATAAATAAGTAAACAAAAAAATAACACAGTACAGGCTAATATAAAAGAATGACAAGAAAATGTCATTTGTAGACATGAGGTTAAGTACCCGGGCCGAGTTAGTTAACTCTTTATTAGTAAGCAAGAAGCTATAAATCAATACCATGTAAAAAAAAAGAGAACAAAAGATAGAGTCTTAACAAATACCATTTTGGACTTATCTTTTTTAACCTAAGTTTTTTGTTTGTAATCAAAAACAAAACAAAAGCAACAAATGGTGATGTTTTCACATAAACATCCATCACCTTGCTTAATAAAGGACTTTTAAATGAATAAATTGCAGGCAGGTGACGGGTAATAGAGGCAACGTTATTCAACATGGTAGATGTTGGATCTTGAACGTAAATACCAATTATGAAAAAAAATGGCAACAGAGCAACAAACAGGACAAGAAACATCACTTTTGCCACCTGACCACCGTTATCAACCTCATTACGAATATCCATTTTAAATATACCACCATCACATTTATTTCACCCTGAAAACCATAACGAAAATTAATAATAAATTGAATTATTCATGCTTATTAACAATAAGTTATAGCTTATCAGCACCCGCTCAATGAGTATTCACTATGATAACGAATAAATCCAGCAGGAGTAGCAACACAATGAGGTTCTATCAGAAAAAAGAGAGCGCATTCATCTAACAAAAAGCCTGAAAAAAAGATAGGGGCACCCCAACTGCCGACAGTCCGACTCCCCCTATTTATACAAATCGCCTGCGGCGGATTTTTCATTTTCCGGGGAAGGTTCTTCATCGGACACCGCCCCCGAAGACATCGCCTATGCCGGCCGTATTATCTCAATGACTTATCAACCAAAGCGCCCACCTGCACAGGGTTCGGTAATATCTTTAACTGATAAAACAAATCAGCCACCGGTTGCAGCCTGTCGATATCCTGCTGACTAACGCTATGCACACCTTTGGAGGTACGGCTCGCAATGCGTCGGGCGGTATCGAGCGGCAGACGCGTCAGCCGTGCGTAAACCTTGGCGTATTCTTCCGGGTTGTCGAGCGCCCACTGCCGCGCCTTGGCGACGCGTTCGGCAAAGTCTTTAATGGCCGCCCGCTTGTCCGGGTCGGCCAGTGAGCGCGTGGTGGCGGTCAAAAAGCCAAGCGACGGCGTTAATCCCTGGCCATCGCGCAACAGGCGCGCACCGTTCTGCTCCGCAACGCCCAGATAGGGATCAAACACCGCCCAGGCGGCGACTCTGCCGGTATTGAATGCCGCGCTGGCGTCGGTGGGCATCACAAACTGGATCTGTACATCTTCCCGCTGTAGCCCGGCCTCTTGCAGCGCCGCATACAGCAGATTTTGCGAAATGCTGCCGCGCGCCGACGACACCACCACCGTCTGCCCTTGCAACTGGCGGACGCTGTGGAGCGGTGAATCTTTGGGCACGATAATCCCGTTAGACTGGGCATAACCCACGTTGGTCTGAATTAACTTAAAATCCACCCCGCCCGCCGCGGCCATTAAGATCGGCAGATCCCCGGCATAGGAGGTATCTACGGCGTCTGCGCGCTGCGCTTCAAACAGCGGCGCCGCCCCCTGGAAATTGGCCCACCGATACTGATAGGGCGCATCTTTCATCACGCCGGCGGCCTCAACCAGACTGCGCAGCCCGCGCGCCTGATCGCCCAGCACCAAGCTGGCATCGCCGATCGCCCCGTGCGCCAACGATGTCATCAGCAGCGCGGCGCTCAGCCCCGCGGCCCGAATTAACACAGCAACCTTCATCCTACCGTTCCTCTTTACCGGCCATGTCTTGCCTGATGATTCAGAGCACGTTAAAGCCATGCGTGGCGTCACGTTCCAGTTGCGCCACCAGCCCGAACTCCCAGTCCAGATACGCCTGCATCGCCTCACGCGGGTTGTCCGTCCCTTCATACGGACGGCGGTAACGATCGATCCGCGGTGAGATCAGGCGACCTTCCCCGCTCACCAGCGGCCGATCTTCGGCGATCCACGCCTGCGTTCCGCCGGCCAGCAGCCGTACCGGCTTGCCGGTCAGCGCGGCCACGTCCGGAACCGCATAGCGCGCCAGCAGGCTGCTGCCGCAGGTCAGCACGTAGCGTTCGGCCGGCGGCAGGTTTTCCAATGCCAACGGCAGCCGCGAGCGGATAACCCAGTGCGCGCCGGGAATATGGCGCGCCACGTAGTTGGCGCTGGTGGTAAAGTCCAACAGCACCGTCCCCGGCTGCTCCAGCAGTTCAGCCAGCTGCGCGGGAGTGATTTCATCTGCCGGCGGCGCCGGCGGCAGCACGGCGGCGGGATCGCCCTGCTCGCTAAAATCATCGGCAGTCAGGCCGTCTAACACCGCGACCTCCCAGCCCATCTGCGCCAGCCAGGAAGCGCTCATATTGGCGCGCACGCCGTCATCGTCCACCAGCACCACGCGGGCGCCGCGTACGCTGGCATAGTGATCCGTCTCCTGCACCAGCTGCCCGCCCGGCGTGCTGTGGCTGCCCGCCACATGCCCGGCGCGATACGCCTCGGGGTTGCGTACATCAAACAGGTAGGTGGTGCGCGCCGTATCCCGCTGCCATAACGCCAGCGTTTCACGGTCAATGCGCCTTACGCCGGCCTCATCGGCTACCCGCCGCGCCTGCTGTCGGGCCTGCGCCAGATTATCCGCGCTATCCGGGTAGCGGCGCTGCTGCTGGTGTTCCAGCGCAAACCCCGCCAGCCCCAGCCGATGGTGCCGTTGCGTAACGCCGCCACCGGATTGGGGATGCCGGCATTAATCAGCGACTGGGTGCCGATAATGCTGCGCGTACGCCCGGCGCAGTTAACAATAACCCGGGTGTCAGGATTCGGCGCCAGCGCATGGATCCTCAGCACCAACTCCGCGCCCGGCACGCTGGTGCTGGTGGGGATGCTCATGGTCTGATACTCATCAAAGCGGCGCGCATCAACGATGACCACATCGGCATGGCGATCGATAAGCGCCTTAACCTGCTCTGCGGTCAGCGATGGCGTGTTCCTGCGGTTTTCCACCAGTTCGCCAAACGCCTTGCTGGGCGTATTCACGTCCTGAAAAATTTCACCGCCGGCGGCACGCCAGCCCGCCAGACCGCCGCTCAGCAGGGCAACATCGTCGTAGCCGAACTGCCGCAATCGCCCTGCCGCCTGCTCAGCCAACCCTTCGCCAGCGTCATAAACGACGATCGGCGTGGTACGGCGCGGAATACGCCGATAGATTTCCAGCTCCAGTTTGCTCAGCGGAATATTCACCGCAAACAGCGGGTGGCTTGCCGCAAACTCGGCTTCTTCACGCACATCGATCAACGCCAGTTCCTGACCAGCCACTAACGCGGCGCGCAGCGTGGGAAAATCACGGTAAACAAAGGCAGTCATAGTTACACGTCCTTAGAAAAGTCCAAGATATGAGTCGGTTGCGGATTGGAGTAGCCGGAAACGAAGGGCTTCACGACGCCACTTTCGCTGTACACCGCACGCCTGACGGCGCCGATATTGCCGCCATACACATGAATACTGATCGAAACGCGATCGCTAAACGCATTGCGGACCTGGTGAATATCCCCGTCCTGCTCGGACAGCTTCGCCACCTGGCCGACGGTTAACCGCTCGGCGTCGCCCGCGGTTCGGGGCATCCCCTGGGCGTCCAGCACGTAGCGCTGGTTAATTTCAGCGCCGCGCAGCACGCCAATCAGCCCCCACACGCGGTGGTCATGGATCGGCGTAATCTGTCCCGGCCCCCAAACGAAGCTGACGATGGAAAAGCGCTGCTCGGCATCCATATGCAGCAGGTACTGTTGATAGTGCTGAGGATGAGGAGCGGCGTATTCTTCCGCCAGCCAGTCATCCTGCCGCACCAGCTCGGCCAGCCGCGGCGCTGCCTGTGCCAGTCGCGCCGCATCGCTCAGCGGCTGCTGATGCAGTTGCTCCAGATGTTTGATGAACTGACGTAAACGGTCTAAAGGTAATGGCGTTGTCATAAGGCTTTCCTGTCTGAGGCCTGCCTAGCACGCTAACAGAGAACCAAACATTAACTAAATGCATTTTTTTGATAAACTAAAATGCACAATACACATAAACAGGAAACCCATGCGTACAGACGATATTGATGCGCTGCTGGCAGTAGTGCAGTTTGCTTCGCTGAACCGGGCCGCGGAACACCTTGGCATCAGCCAGTCCGCCATCACCCGCCGCCTGCAAAGCTTTGAGCAAAGCCTGGGCGCCACGCTGCTGGATCGCCAGACCAAACCGCTGAAACTGACCGCCATCGGCCGCCGCGTGTATGAACAGTGCCTGACGATCAAACGTGAGACCAAGCGGTTGGAAAGCTTACTTAATCAGGATGCAGAGCCCAGCGGCCCGCTGCGGCTGGGGATCCCGCAAAGTCTGAGTGAAATTGCCTTGCAGCCGGCGCTGGCGGCCCTCGGCCAACATTACCCGCAGCTGCGCCCGCAGGTCATGTGCGGCTGGGGCGGGCAGTTGCTCAAACGTCTGGAAAACGTTGAGCTGGACAGCCTGCTCGCCATGGGGCCGGCGCAGCAAACCTTCGATGGCAGCCTGGAGGCAAAAGCGCTGTGCCCGCTGGAGGTTGTCGTGATCGCCAGTAAGCACCTCAATCTCAGCGCCACCCGCCTCAGCGACTGCGCCCACCACGGCTGGATATTGAACCCCGACGGTTGCGGCCTGCGCGCCGGCCTAACCCGCGATTTACAGTCGCAAAGTCTGGGGCTGAAAATCAACGTGGAAACCGCAGGCGCACAGTTGCAAATCAGCCTGGTCGCACAAGGCCTGGGGCTGGGGCTGGTGCCGAAGGCCGCGTTAATCCACAGCCCGCATCAGCATGAGATCGCCGTGATGGAACTGGCCGACTTCCAGCCGAAAGTGCAGCTGTGGCAGGTCAGCAGCCGGGGGCTGGGTAACCTGCAGCAACCCACCACTTTTTTTGCCGAGAAGATCGTGCAGGAACTGTTGCACTAATTGAATAAAAATAATGAGTTAGCCCAATAATAAATTATATGCATATTAAGATATGATAAAAATGCATTTAGATCATTAGAACCTTGCGTATAGGGTATAAAAACAGCGCTGCTTATCGCCAATCCGTAGGCAGCGGCCAAGCCCTATCACGCATCCTGGCAAGGAGTTCTAATGAGCGTCCAATTTTTAGGCATGATCGGCCACCGCCTGTCTTCGGAAATCATCCCCCCGGCAGGCCCGATATTCGACAGCGACTATATTGTCCGCTTTGCGCAAGTTCATGAGGCTGCCGGCTTTGATCGGCTGCTGGTCGGCCACTGGTCCGATCAACCCGACGGTTTTTTGGTCACCGCGCTTGCCGGGCTGTCGACGCAGAACATCAAATTCTTACTGGCGCACCGGCCGGGGTTCGTTGCCCCTACCCTGGCGGCGCGCAAATTCGCCACTCTGGAGCATCTGCTGAACGGTCGTCTGGCGGTGCATATCATCAGCGGCGGCAATGACGCAGAGCAGCGCCGCGACGGCGACTATCTCGATCACGATCAACGCTATGCCCGCACCGATGCGTTTTTAGACATCGTGCGTCAGGCCTGGACCCAGGATCGGCCATTCGATGCCCACAATGATTTCTACCGGGTCGAGCAGGCCTTTTCCGCCATCAAACCGCTCCAGACGCCGCATATCCCCATCTTTTTCGGCGGCTCGTCAGACGCGGCCATCGCCGTCGCCGGCAAACACGCCAATGTCTTTGCCCTGTGGGGCGAATCGCTGGCGCAAACCCAGGAAACCATCCAGCGCGTGCGGGCTGAAGCGGCCAAACACCAGCGCCAGCTCGACTTCAGCGTCTCCTTCCGGCCCATCATTGCCGCCACAGAAAAACAGGCCTGGGAAAAAGCGGAAGAAATCCTGCACGTCGCCACAGAACATGTCGCGCAGCGCGGCGTCGGGGCGAAAAACAAGCCCAACAGCGTGGGCGCGCAACGCCTGTTGGCCACCGCAGCGCAGGGCAACGTGGTGGATAAACGCCTGTGGACCGGCATCGCCAAACTGTACGGCGGCGGGCACAACTCAACCGCGCTGGTGGGCACCCCGGAGCAGGTCGCCGACGCCCTGCTCGATTACTACGATCTGGGGGTGAATAATTTCCTGATTCGCGGTTTCGACCCGCTTAACGATGCCGAGGAATACGGTAAAGAGCTGCTGCCGATCGCCCGCGCCAAAATCGCCCAGCGCGACGCCAGACAAAGCGCCTGACGACAAGGGGATTCCGCATGCCATCGCTCCGCTCTACGCCGTCGCTTGGGCAGCAGCACATTCACCCGCCGCTTGAACAAATCCGCGCGCAGCTGGCGCAGCAGGCCGCCGAGCTCGACCGCAGCGGCGCGTTCCCGCACGCCAATCTGGCCTGGCTGCACCAGCATGGCCTGCTGGGGCTAGCCTGCGCGCCAGATTACGGCGGTGCGGGCGCCAGCCTTGCCGTCCTGCAGCAGGTGGTCAGCGCCATCGCGCAGGGCGAACCCTCAACCGCGCTCATCGTCTGCATGCAGTATCTGCATCACCTGCGCCTGGCTGCCGATACCGACTGGCCAGAGCCGCTGCGCAGCGCCGTCAGTCACAGCGCGGTGCGGCACGGCGCGCTGCTCAACAGCCTGCGGGTAGAGCCGGAACTCGGCTCCCCGACGCGCGGCGGCCTGCCCCACACCGTGGCGACGCGCACGCCGACGGGCTGGCGGCTCAACGGCCATAAGCTTTATACCACCGGCATTGAGGGGCTGAGCTGGCTGGCGGTCTGGGCGCGCAGCGATGACGCTACCCCGTTGGTCGGCACCTGGCTGGTGCCGCGCAGCAGCGCGGGCATCACCCTTACCCCCAGCTGGAACCACCTGGGAATGCGCGCCACCGGCAGCCATGAAGTGGTGCTGCAAAACGTTGAGGTGCCGCTCAGCCATGCGGTGAGCGTTTACCCGGCCGGTCAGCCGCCGGCGCCCAATACGGCGCGGATCCAGACCGCCGCCAACGCCCATACGGCCCTGCTGGCGGCCATTTATGACGGCATTGCCCAGACGGCGCGTCGCTGGCTGCTCGGCTGGTTGCAGCAGCGCGTGCCGGCCAGCCTCGGCGTCCCTTTGGCCACGCTGCCCCGCGTGCAGGAAAACGTCGGGCAGATCGATGAAATGCTGTTGGTCAACCAAAGCCTGCTGCGTCAGGCGGCCGCGCAGGCCTTCACCACCGAACAGGCCAATCTGGCGAAAATCACCATCACCGAAAACGCCGTCAATGCGGTGGGCAAAGCGCTGGCGCTGACCGGTAACCACGGCCTGACGCGCCACAACCCGCTGGAGCGTCACTACCGCAACGTGCTGTGCGGCCGGGTACATACTCCGCAGAACGACAGCGCATGGGTTAACGCCGGCAAAGCGGCCTTGACCGGCGTCGCGCAGGGCACTGACTTTACACCGAAGGATAAGGATCACTATGTGGCGTCTTAAACACACTCTGGGTGCTGTACTGCTGCTCGCACTGACCGGCCAGGCGCTGGCCGCCGAGACGCGGGTTACCTTGCGTATCGCCGATCAAAAAGGCGGTATGCGTTCACAACTGGAGGCGGCCAACGCGCTCAGCAACCTCCCTTACGCGATCAAATGGGCCGAATTCCCTGCCGCCGCCCCGCTTGCCGAAGCGCTCAACGCCGGCGCGGTTGATGCCGGCATCATTGGCGATGCGCCGTTGCTGTTTGCCCTTGCGCAAGGCGCACCGGTGAAAGCCGTTGCGGTCGATAAAAGCAATCCGGCGGGCACGGCGGTTCTGGTCGGGGAGAACTCGCCGCTAAAAAGCGGCCGGGATCTGAAAGGCAAACGCATCGCCACCGGTAAAGGCTCCATCGGCCACTTTGTCGCGCTGAAGGCGCTGCAGCAGGCCGGCCTGACCACCGCGGACGTCCAACTGGTCTTTTTAGGCCCCGTGGATGCCAAGATCGCCCTGCTCAGCGGCTCGGTCGACGCCTGGGCCACCTGGGAACCCTACACGACCCAGTTGGTGAAAACCGGGCAAGGGCATGTGCTGGTCAGCGGCGCCGGCCTGCTGCCGGGCAACACCTTCCTGGCGGCCACCGATGCCGCACTCGGCGACAGCGCCAAACGCCAGGCTCTGCAGGATTACCTCAATCGTCTGGCCAAGGCGGAGCGCTGGGCCTACGCCAATCTCGACAGCTACGGCGAAACGCTGGGGAAAATCATCAGGTTCCCGCCCGATATTGCGCGCGAACAGTTCGCCAGCCGCCGGCTACGCTGGCAACGGATTGATGAACAAACCGTTCACCAACAGCAAGCCACCGCCGACTTTTATCTGGCTAACGGGCTGATTCGGCAGCCGCTTGACGTTACCCGCACCTTTGACCGGGGGTTCAGCATACCGCCGTTGACGCAACAACCGCAGGGAGACCAGCCATGAAACACACTGCCCGGTATTCACGCCGTCGCTTCCTCAGTCTGAGCAGCGGCCTGCTGGCGGCGCCGTTGTTAGCCGGCATCTCGCCCAGACTATTCGCCCACGATATGTCGGCCATGCCGCAGGCGGAGGGCCATGCGCTGCGCCTGCCCGCGCCGTATAAGCTGAAGCTGGCCATTAACCAGAGCGCGGTGTGCATCGCGCCCGTCACGGTGGCGGAGCAGCAACACTTTTTCAGCAAATATAATTTGGACGTTGAGTTCGTCAATTTCGGCAGCTCGACCGACCTGCTCCTGGAAGCGATCGCCACCGGCAAGGCCGATGCGGGCATCGGTATGGCCCTGCGCTGGCTGAAGGCGCTGGAACAGGGTTTTGATGTGAAACTCACCGCCGGCACCCACGGCGGCTGCCTGAATTTACTGACCAGCAAAGACAGCCCGTTTACCCGTCTGGACACGCTGAAGGGCCAAACGATCGGCGTGACCGACATGGCCGGCCCCGACAAGAACTTCTTTGCCATCCTGCTCAAACGCCACGGCGTCGATCCCATCGCCGACGTGCAGTGGAAAGTCTACCCGGCGGATTTACTGAGCGTTGCGCTGGATAAACAGGAGATCGCCGCCATCAGCGGCAGCGAGCCATTCAGCTACCGCTTGCTGGACAGCGGTAAGTACCGGCTGCTGGCCAGCAATATGAGCGGCGAATACGCCAACCTCAGCTGCTGCGTGGTCGGCGTCAGCGGATCCCTGGCGCGCGATCGCCAGCCCGTGGCGGCGGCGTTGACGCAGGCGCTGCTGGATGCCCACAGCTACGCGGCAGAACACCCCGAAAGCGTGGCCGATGCGTTTATGGCCCACGCGCTGAACACCAATGTCAAAGAAGTGGCCGGCATTCTCCACGGCCAGGCGCACGGTCATCACGCGGTCGGGCCGGCCTTTGTCAACGAACTGACGCAATACGTCAGCGATTTACAGCGGGTGCAGGTGATTAAGCCCAGTACCGATCCCCACCAGTTTGCCGAGAGTATTTATGCCAACGTATTTGCTTGACCGGGCCGAGAAACGCGAAAAAAGCGCCGCGCGGCCGCTCTGGCTCACCGGCCTGCTGGCGGCGGCATGCTGGCTGGCCGCCGGGTTTATCACCACCTTCTGGCCTGACCACGGCCGCTCGTGGCCGTACAGCCAGGCCTGGAGCGGGCTGCAGTTGGCGCTGGGCGTCACGCTGCTGGTTCTGGCGCTCAGCTACCGGCGCTGGCATCGGCGCGGGCGCGGCCTGCTGCGCGCCGGGCAATGGCTGATCGCTCTGCCGCTGTTGTTCAGCCTGTGGGAGCTGCTCACGGCGAAAACCGGCGCGCTGCCGCTGCCGTTTTTCGCCCCGCCGCAGGCATTGATTGAGGTGTACCTCACCGACTGGCCGCGGCTGCTCAACAGCCTGTACCACTCGCTGTCGTTATTACTGCTGGGGGTGATGATTGGCACCCTGGCCGGCTTTATCAGCGGCATGGCTATCGGCTGGTCGCAGCGCATCGGCTACTGGGTGCATCCGATCCTGCGCCTGCTGGGGCCGGTGCCTTCGACCGCCCTGCTGCCGCTGTGCCTGTTTATCTTCCCCAGCAGCTTTGGCGCCAGCGTGTTTTTAATCGCACTGGCAACCTGGTTTCCGGTAACCGTTCTCACCTGGTCCGGCGTCGCCAATATCGATAAGGCCTATTACGACGTGGCGCGCACCCTGGGCGCCAGCCAACGCTTTTTGATTTTCCACGTGGCGATTCCCGCCGCCCTGCCTAACGTTTTTGTCGGGGTGTTTATGGGGCTGGGAGCCTCGTTCTCGGTGCTGATCGTCGCGGAAATGGTCGGGGTCAAGGCCGGTATCGGCTTTTACTTACAGTGGGCGCAGGGCTGGGCCGCCTACCCGAATATGTATGCCGCGCTGATCGTGATGGCCTTTCTGTGTTCGGGGCTGATTAGCCTGCTGTTTTTCGTACGCAACCGTCTGCTCAGCTGGCAACAAGGAGTGATGAAATGGTAGCTCAGGCCGCCCAGGCGCAGATAACCAGCGCGGGCATCACGATAGACGTGCAGAACGTCAGCCACAACTTCGCCCTGGATAACCGGGACATCGCCGTGCTGGACAACATCAGCCTTAGCATTGCCGCCGGCGAGAGCGTCTCTTTGCTGGGGCCATCCGGCTGCGGGAAATCCACCCTCCTGCGCCTGCTGGCCGGGCTGGAGGCGCGGCAAAGCGGCCGCCTGCTGGCCGACGCTCAACCTATTGACGCCCCCAGCCCCGAGCGAATTCTGGTTTTTCAGGATCCCACGCTTTACCCATGGCGGACGGTACGGCAGAACGTGCTGCTCGGGCCGCAGGCGCAAAGGCTCGGCGGTCAGGAGCACAAGGCCGACAGGCTGATTAGCCGTATCGGCCTGGGTGAGTTCGCCCATGCCTATCCCCGGCAGCTGTCCGGCGGCATGGCGCAGCGCGCCGCGCTGGCACGCGCCCTGCTCAACGAACCGCGCCTGCTGTTGCTGGATGAACCCCTGGGAAAACTGGACTCGCTGACCCGTATCGGTATGCAGCGCGAACTGATTAACCTTTGGCAAAGCCGGGGCTATACCAGCCTGCTGGTGACGCACGATGTTGAAGAGGCGCTGCTGCTGAGCGATCGGGTGATCGTCCTGTCGCCGCGTCCGAGCCGGATCCTGGCGCAGTTTACGGTGCCGCTGGCTTATCCGCGCCACCGTGACGATCCGCTACTGATCCAGCACCGGCAAGACATCCTGAAAATACTGGGCCAGGGAATCGACTGGTGATCGCGGCCAACGCTTATCAACCTACCGTTAATTAATGGGAGCTATGTATGTCTTTGGTGTCTACTCCAACCGCCAGAAATGATGAAGTCACACAGGGCATCAGCCAGGAAGAGTGGCAGATACGCCTTAAACTGGCCGCCGCTTACCAGCTGGCGGCGCTGTATAACTGGACCGATCATATTTACACGCATTTCTCGGCGCGCGTGCCGGGTGCGCAAGAACATTTCCTGATCAACGCCTACGGACTGCTATTCAGTGAAATCACCGCCTCCAACCTGGTGAAAATCGATCTGGACGGCAACATTATTTCCGATCCCTCCGGGCTGGGCATCAATCAGGCGGGTTTTGTCATCCACAGCGCCATACACCGCGCGCGTCCCGATCTGCAGGCCGTGCTGCACACCCACACCAAAGACGGCGCCGCGGTATCGGCGCAGAAGGACGGGCTGCTGCCGCTCTCACAGCATGCGCTGGCCTATTATTCGCGTATTACCTATCACGAATACGAAGGCGTCGCGCTCGATCTGGATGAACAGCAGCGGTTGGTCAACGATCTGGGCCACAGCAACGTGATGATTTTACGCAACCACGGTCTGTTAGCCGGCGGCGTCACTATTGAGCACGCGTTCCGCGAGCTGCACGGCCTGGAGCGCGCCTGCAACATTCAGGTGGCGGCGCTCGCCGGCGGGCGGGACAACGTGCGCTACGCACCTCCCGCCGCGGTCGAAAAGGTCAAGGAGCAGTCGGCCCGTTTTCGCAGCGGCAGCGACGAAATAACGCAAAAACACTGGGCAGCGGCAATCCGCCAGCTGGAAGCCGGCGGCCTGACCCGCTATCGCCAATAATCCGGCGGCATGGAGCGCACGAGGGCCGCCGGCAGTGCATACCCGGCGGCCCCTCCCCCGTCCTTGAGAATACGCACGCCATTACCACGCCCAGCGTCCACCGCGCTGCAACGCGTTTCAGGCCAGCATGCCGCAATAAATACCACTAATAGCAATAGATAATTGCTGCGTACGGAATAATCTTTGCGCCATCTCGCATTATCATGCCCGTGTTAACGCATACGTCCGCTCGTCAAGAGCCCCCTTGTTCGGTATTCCGATGGCGAACCTGTTACGGCAAAAGGCCGGCTCTGGTTGCTGCCGCATGCGTTTCCTTTTCATCACGGCTTTTAATACAACAAAATGGGCAATCTGGAGGATAACCTAATGATCAAAACCGAAGCCTGGCTGTGGAAAAATCACGCCTCTCCCCTTCTGCTTGAGCGCCAGGAAAAAGAGCTGCCGGAACCCGGGGACAACCAGGTGCTGATTGAAAACCGGGCCATTGGCCTTAATCCCGTGGACTGGAAACTCATGGCCGGCTTATCCGCTGCCTGGCGGCCCGATCAGGTTCCCGGCGTAGACGGTATGGGGGTCATCAGCGCCGTTGGCCGCAACGTCACCCATCTGCGTCCGGGCAGCCGGGTGATGTACCACACCGATCTGCGTTTTGACGGCAGTTTTGCCCGCCATACCCTGGTCAGCGCCGATGCCCCGATCGCCGTCCCTGATCTTATCAGCGATGCCAGCGCGGCGGCATTGCCGTGCCCGGGACTGACGGCCTGGCAGGCGGCGCACAAGGTTCCTAATCTCGCCGGTGAGCACGTTCTGGTCAGCGGCGCCGGCGGTGCTGCCGGCGGGCTGCTGACCCAGTTGCTGATTCAGGCGGGCGCCCATGTCTACGTCACGGCCAGCGCCATTCACCACGATCGGCTGCGCGCCCGCGGCGTGATTCATGCATTTGATTACCGCAACGCGTCGTGGCAACAGGCGCTGAAAGAGGTACTGGGCGGCAAGCCGCTCTACGCCGCTTTCGACACCGTGAATCAGCAAAGCGCCCTGTCTCTGGCCGGTTTGCTCGGCTATTACGGGCATCTGGTATGTATTCAGGATCGGATCGAAACGTCCCCGCTGCCGGCGTTTACCACCAGCATCTCACTGCATGAAGTCGCTCTGGCGGCGATTCACCCCTACGGTACCCCGGCCCAATGGGGCAAGCTGCGTCAAGGCGGGGAGATGATGCTCCAACAGATGGGACGCGGCGAACTGACCCTGCCTCCCATCCAGCACATTGCGTTTAATGATATTCCGCGTAGCCTCGAGGCGCTGAAACAGAATAATGACGGCATAAAATATGTCGCCATCCTGTAACTCGCGCTAAAAGAAATGACCGCCGGGCGTCATTGAAGGTAATGTTACCGCCTCGGCAACGGCGAACTTCCGCCGCACGGTGATTGGCCGGTGACCAGACAGTCAGCCGACGCGCACGGCATCAGTATGTATAAAGCCGGCCACCTGCTCCTAGATATGCAGCAAAAAGGTCACCGGCCCGGGGTAATAAAAGGCCGTATTTACCAGTGATTTATCAGCGCAGCGCCGATATCGGCGATCTGCTTATTGCGCTCGTCCATCGTTGCCTTGGTTCCCGTCAGGTAAATCACGACGATACGCGACGGTTTACCATCAGGCCCCAGCGCCGCCACGATGCCACGCGAACCACGCTCACCCGCACCGGTTTTGTCAGCAATAAACCACCCTGCCGGCAACACCGAACGCAAAAGCGGTCCGGCGACGTTATCCATTTCCATCCAGCGCATTAATTGCCGACGTGACTCAGCGCTCAGGGCATCGCCCGTTAACAAATTATGCAGCGTCCGCGCCATGGACTCAGGCGTGGTGGTATCACGCTCGTCACCCGGCAACGCTTCATTCAGCGCCGTTTCCCAACGGTCGAGACGGCTCACCGAGTCACCCGTTTTCCGCAAAAATGCGGTCAGCCCCGACGGCCCGCCGAGCGTAGAGATCAACAGGTTTGCCGCCGTGTTATCGCTCATGGTGATCGCGGCATGGCATAATTCCCCCACGTTCATCCCCTCTGCGAGATGTTTCTCCGTTACCGGCGAGTACTCAACCAGGTCGTTCTGACGGTAGCGGATACGGCGATCAAGCTGTTCCTGCCCGGCATCAACCCGCGCTAACACCGCGCCGCACAGAATAACTTTAAAGGTGCTCATCATGGGGAAGCGTTCATCAGAGCGATAGCTATCCATCATTTTTCCGCTGACGAGATCCAACTCGGCATAGCCGACTCGGCCGTGGAGCCGGCTTTCAGCATCTTTAATGGTATCCAGCGTCGCCGGGTGGGCAAAAACCGGCAGTGAAAATGCGGCAAGCACGGGGATAAGGCAAAGACGAAAATGTTTCATCTGGATATTCATTCCTTGATTTACTGGGTGACGTTATTAGGGAGATCAAACCCGCAGCGGCGTTTTTTCAGGCCTGACTGAGCATGAAAATAGCACCAGCCGGCAACTATGTCCCGCACGTTACCGCCGATTTTTCATCGGCGGTACTCCGCCTCTCCCGCCTATGAACTCCGTCACAAAATAGCAACCTAACAATTACCTTGCTAAACAATAAACATCGACGCGGATAGTTTTAACTCTTTGTTAACATGGCTCATTTCCTTCCCCCGCTGCCGATTGATGTGTCCGGCACATCAATCCATGTATAAATTGCACTTATTTAGTTACCGCCCTTCCGGCAGTCTCCAGAGCCAGGCGCAGCTAAAAGCGTCACTCACAGACTGGAGACAACCATGCACTCATCGACCTCACCCATGACAACCCGGGGGCGCGCCGGTGCGATACTGCGCGTCACGTCGGGCAACTTTCTTGAGCAGTTTGATTTTTTCCTGTTCGGATTTTATGCCACCTATATCGCCCATACCTTCTTCCCGGCCAGCAGTGAATTCGCTTCACTGATGATGACCTTCGCCGTCTTCGGCGCCGGCTTTCTGATGCGCCCCATCGGCGCGGTGGTGCTGGGCGCCTACATCGATAAGGTCGGCCGCCGCAAGGGGCTGATCGTTACGCTGTCGATCATGGCCGCCGGCACCTTCCTGATCGTGCTGATCCCCTCTTATCACAGCATCGGGCTGTGGGCGCCGCTGCTGGTGCTGATCGGCCGTCTGCTGCAGGGCTTCTCCGCCGGCGCAGAGCTGGGCGGCGTCTCGGTATATCTGGCGGAAATCGCCACCCCGGGCCGTAAAGGCTTCTACACCAGCTGGCAGTCCGGCAGCCAGCAGGTCGCCATTATGGTGGCGGCGGCCATCGGCTTTGCCCTGAACGCGGCGCTGGAAGAGAGCGCGATTCGCGAATGGGGCTGGCGTATGCCGTTCCTGCTGGGCTGCGCCATCGTGCCGTTTATCTTTGTGCTACGCCGTAAGCTGGAGGAAACCGAGGAATTCAGCGCCCGCCGCAACCATCTGGCGATGCGACAGGTTTTCCGCACGCTGTTAGCCAACTGGCAGGTGGTTATCGCCGGTATGCTAATGGTGGCGATGACCACCACGGCGTTTTATCTGATTACCGTCTATGCGCCGACCTTCGGCAAAAAAGTGCTGATGCTGAGCGCCTCCGACAGCCTGCTGGTAACGCTGCTGGTCGCCATTTCCAACTTCATCTGGCTGCCGGTGGGCGGCGCGCTGTCGGACCGCTTCGGCCGTAAACCGGTGCTGGTGGCAATGACGCTGCTGGCGCTGGCCACCGCCTATCCGGCGCTGGCCCTGCTGGCCGCCACCCCGACCTTCTCCATGATGCTGAGCGTCCTGCTGTGGCTGTCGTTTATTTACGGCCTGTACAACGGCGCCATGATCCCGGCGCTGACGGAAATTATGCCGACGGAAGTGCGGGTTGCCGGCTTCTCTCTGGCTTACAGCCTGGCGACGGCGGTATTCGGCGGCTTTACGCCGGTGATTTCCACCGCGCTGATTGAGTTCACCGGGGATAAGGCCTCACCGGGCTATTGGATGAGCTTTGCCGCGGTGTGCGCGCTGCTGGCGACGCTGTACCTGTACCGCCGCCGCAGCTTGACCCTGCAAACCTCTCATTAACCCCGGAGTCAGAGATTACGCATGCATAAAATTTATCCTTCCCTGCTTGCCGCGCTGGTGCTCTCCTCACTCAGCACCGCCGCGGCGGCCAAAGACGTTACCGTGATGATTTCCGGCGGTTTTAAAGCCGCGCTGGAAAAACTGGCGCCGCAGTTTGAAGCCCAGAGCGGCGACAAGATCATTCTGGTGTCCGGCCCCTCGATGGGCCAATCCGCCCAGGCGATCCCTAACCGGCTGGCGCGCGGTGAAAAAACCGACGTGGTGATCATGGTGGGCGACGCGCTGAAAAACCTGGAAAAAGGCAGCTGGCTGCAGCCTGGCTCCCGCGTGGAGCTGGCCGACTCGCCGATTGGCGTGGTGGTCAAACAGGGACAGCCGAAGCCGGATATCAGCAGCCGCGACGCGCTGCGCGCCACCCTGCTGCAGGCCGGTTCCGTGGCCTACTCCGACAGCGCCAGCGGCCGCTACGTCAGCAGCCAGCTGTTTAAAACGCTGGGGATTGAAGCGCAGATGAAAGATAAGGCGCATAAGGTGGAGCGCGTCCCGGTGGCGGGCGAAGTGGCGGGCGGTAAATATGCGCTCGGTTTTCAGCAGGTCAGCGAGCTGCTGCCGGTGCCCGGCGTGACCTTTATCGGCGAACTGCCGGACAGCGTGCAGTACATCACCCGCTTTGCCGGTGCGGTAACCGCCCATGCAGAGCACCGTCAGGAAGGTAAAGCGCTGCTGGACTTCCTCGCTTCGCCAGCGGCGCAGCAGACCGTTGCCGCGACCGGGCTTAAATCGGTTCCGGCGACGCAGACCGCTCAGCGGCGTGATACCGTTCAGTAATCAGCTGTTCCAGCTCCGCGGCGACGTAAGACTGGATGCGTCCGCTGCGCTTAAGCAGGCCGACCGTGCGTGTGACCGCCGGCTCGGTCAGCGGCAGCGCCCTCAGAACGGAGTGCTCTGAGGGCGGCATCGACATGGCGGGCACGGCGGCAATGCCGATGCCCGCTTCCACCATCCCCAGCAGGGTGGTCACATGCCGGGTTTCACACAGGCTGGGGCGCGCGGGGATAATCTCCCCCAGCGCCTGATCGAGCAGGTTGCGGTTGCCGGAGACTTTATCCAGCCCCACATACTCCTGCTGATAAAACTCGCGCCAGGTCAGGCTGTTGCGCGCCGCCAGCGGGCTGTCGCGCCGGCAGGCGGCCACGTAGGCATCTTCCACCAGCGGTAAGAACTCCGTATTCGGCAGCGGATGGCCGGAAAAGCAGATGCCGAAATCGGCCTGGCCGTTCATCACCGCCTCAATCACGTTGCCGACGCTGCTGTCGATAAGCTTTACCCGCACGCGCGGGTACCTCGCCTGAAAGCGCCGGATCACCTCAGGCATAAAGTAATAGGCCGCCGAGGGCACCGTCGCCACCGTCACCAGCCCCGTCCGCTCCTGGCTGACCTGGCTGACGTCGGCCATCACCTCTTCAAAATTCGCCAGCAGCCGATCGGAACGTTCGGCAAACGTCTGCCCGTACAGCGTCAGAGTCACGCGCCGGGTAGTGCGGTCAAACAGCCGGGCGCCCAGCGCCGCTTCCAGCTTTTCTATGCGGCGACTCAGCGCCGACTGGGACAGGCAGATAGACTCGGCGGCGCTGCGGAAACTGCCGTATTCGACCAGCGCGCGAAACGCGTACAGA
Source organism: Serratia rubidaea (assembly GCA_901472405.1). Lineage (GTDB taxonomy): Bacteria > Pseudomonadota > Gammaproteobacteria > Enterobacterales > Enterobacteriaceae > Serratia_B > Serratia_B rubidaea. Next base: position 4,165,174 of record LR590463.1, read on the forward strand.
CCGTTCAGATCAACATTCACAGGCATAGCGGCAAGCAATCCTTATCACGGTGGGATGGCGGGGAGACAAAATAATAGCGCCTGATCGGGCGGCGGCGAAAGGGTTATTGACCAACGGCTCCGATGCGGCGGCGCAAATAAAAAAGGCCGCCCATATCGGCAGCCTCGGCAAGGTCAGCGTTAAAACCAGCGGTATTATGCTTCGCTGGAGTCCTGTTGATTAAACTCCGTCGGCTGCACAGCGGCCTGCCCGATGCGGGTCTGCGTTTTATCGGCGTCCCTCTCCTGCATGGTCTCATCGCCAATGCTCACAGTGAAACGAAAGCCTGACAGCGGGTAGGTTGAATCAATAGCGTCTGAAGGTTCGGACATCATTATTTATCACCCAGGCAAATGGCCTATAGCGCATTGATTGCCACCGGAACCCGCTCATCAGGCCCGGCGGCAATCTGCGACATCAGATCTCTTCTACCTTGATATCGGTAATGCTGAAGTCGTTACCGTCACCGCTCGCCTTATGGCTGAAGATTTCCAGTAAGTTTTCGCCCTGTGCGGCGGTAAACTCCCCGCTCAGGGTCAACCACTCGCCTTTGTTACGTAATGCCGTCACCGGGGTAATATCACCACCGGCAACGCGCAGCGACAGCTCCGGGATCACTTTATAATCATTATCCCGGCGCGCCCGGACGCTGAAACGATAGCGCTTGCCAGGCTGCAGTTCAGTATATTTTTTATACAGCAGCACGCCGTTATGCGTCTGCCCTTTAACGTTGGTGGTCGGGAAGCGAATCAGGCTTTTGCCATCTTCGGTATAAAACTCATGCTCAGGCGTCGCCGGGCCGAACTGCCAGTTATTTAACTTATTGCCTGAAAAATCCGTGGATTCTGTAAATGGCGGCGCGGCTGGTGCGGGCTGTGGCGCCGGAGGCGACGGCGGCGTTTCAACCGGCGCGGCGTGGTCGTGACACTTGCAGCCGGTATTGCCCGCGCTGCCCGCGTTGCCCGCCTTACCGGGGCCGCAGGCATCCACCAACCCTTTCAGCACATCCGCCAGCGTATTTACCGCTTTGACGATCTCCGGCAATTGCTCACACAGGTTGCCGCCGTTGCCTGCCGGTTGCTTATCTTTCGCCGGCTCCTTGCCTTCCAGCTTGTCGGCTTCGTCTTGTTTATCCTCAATGCTCTCTTGCTGCGGCACTTTACTGGCGCAGATGGTGTCTTTCAGCACCTGGGTAAAATCAGCGATACCCTTGGTGTAGATATAGTGCTCACCGCCGGTGCGCAGCGCCAGGCGTTTGTATTCCTTGATATTAGCCTCTTCATCGGCCGGCGTCGGGTAAGGTGTGGTGACGTGCGGGGTGCCCAGATAAGAATGCACTTTAGTGCCGTTGGCCAGCGCGGTGGCGATAGCGTCATCGCAGGCTTTGATACGCGCCGCATCCAGCACCATTTCCCCGCCTTCCAGGCTTTCATCACCCAGCACAAAGATATTTTTTTCCGCACCGGCACGCCAGTCGAAATGGCTGCTGATGTCTTCAACCGCGCGGGCTACGTCTTCCTGCGCCCCGGCATTCGCCACGCTGTCGCGTAAACGCCCTTTTAACGCGCTGCCTGCAGCCTTGGCCGTAGTGGTAAGGTAATTACGCACCGTTTTGTCAAACTTGGTGCCGGCAAAGGTGCCCTCAATCCCCAAAAACTCGACCCGCAAGTCAGAAGGGCACGATTTTTTCGCCTCTTCGACGGCGTTGCCCAGCGCCGCGCTCAGGGCTTTTGCTTCATCGGCCATTGAGCCGCTGGTATCAATAACAATGACTAAATCGACTTTTTTTCTGTTCTGCCGTACTCATGGGTTAACACTCCGCAAAATTGCATTAGCCACACTGATTGATTAGGTCAAAAAGCATATACACAGCTAATGGAAAAAGTCGTCGGATGAGTAAATCAGCGCGCATAAAACCCATAGAGAAAACGATGCAAACGAATGAAAATAATGAAATAAATTAAAATACTGAGGTTTTTCTTAAATGAAAAGCGAAAAAAACAATCAGTTTTGTTTATAAAAAGATGCCGAAAATACATTGATTAGCACAATCAGTGTGACATGGATAACTGTTGTTGTTGATGGCACAGTCTGCCTGGCTATGCAGCGATCGTGGCCGGCGAAGCGGCAGGACAACGTGCCATACACCATCCATCGTACCGGCGTAATAACGGTGCATCCGCAAGGGACAAGTAGCGCGGGATTTTTCATGATGCAGAGAACGATGATTAACTGGCCCAAGCAGCGACGGCGCCAAGATGGACGTGGCCGGTCTGGGAAAAGAAAAGCGCGTGAGCAGGACGCTCACGCCAATGGATGATTCAAACTTACTTTATTGGAATAACAGGACTGTAATATGCTCCGCGCCCTTTTATCGGTGCTTCCCTGGTATTACGTTAGCCGGCTATCGACGGATAACCCTTGATATCTTTATCTTGCATAACAATGTAGTTTTCCTTACCCGTAAAAGCAACATATGAATACAAAAATGATGCCCCACAAAACAATAAAAAAACAAAACAGTTATTTATCAAATGGATAGAATAAAACGACAGGCGGAGCAATATTGTAGCCACGTCCAAAACCCGCATGACAAAACAGATTTATTTATGATTAACAGGCCTTTTCCCCTGCGGCACAGCCCGCCAGCGGTGATAACCGCGTATACAGCACGTGAAAAACCACGAGCTTTTCTTAATATTGGGTTCAGCAGCTATTTAGCCGGAGCCAGCGACGGGAAACGTCATCCCGTGCCGGCCATCAGTCTGTATCAGGGAAGGCATCGCCTGTCGGCATGGAGAACAAGGCCAAACGTCGTCTCACTCGGTATGAAGAATATATTTTCGGTAAAGGAAACGCGCGTAATAGGCCGGGAAGACGTTTAACACCGCGTAAACCGATTTAATCATCATCTGTATGATGGCCATTTTCACGATCACGCTGGTCTCCATCTTGCCGTAAAAGGCCAGCAGGCAGAAAACAAAGCTGTCGATAATGGACGCCGCAAAGGTGCTCAGGAAGATGCGCAGATACAGGTGGCGGGCGTTGGTCATGGCCTTCACCTTGCAGAGTATCCATGAGTTGGATAGCTCAGAGGTAATAAATGCCATCGTCGAGGCAAACAGCACGACGTACAGCTGCATCATAAAGTCATTATACGCCTCATTTAGTCCCCAGCCCGGGATAACCGGTAGCTTGGTGGATAAGTATAACAACAGCGTAATCACCACGTTTGACGCCACCGAGTACAAAATGGCCCGCTTGGCCAGGCGGAAGCCATAAAACTCATTGAGCAGGTCAATGACCAGAAAGGTAAAGGGATAAATAAACGTGCCCGGCGTCACCACAATATCGAAATAGCTGATATACACCGGCTTGATCGCCGCCAGATTGCTGAACTGATAGAAGATGGCCAATGCCAGCACAAAAACGGCATAGGTGCTCCAGGAGCGGTCGTTGCGATCTTGTACCTGGTATTCGGTTTTAGGCGCCAGCCCGTCCATATAGATATGGCGATATAACGCTTTTATTTCATGCGCAGATAAGCTGTGCGATATCTCACTGCGCTCCAGATCGTTGGCATGAATATTCAAGACCTTCCCTGAAGACCGGATAAGGATCCTTGCCATATGAGTATTGGGTTCAAACCCCATCAATTTATATTCAGCTTCAGTTTCCATAACGTTCTTCAAGAATATCTCCTAATACGGTGATGTCAGCCGCAATGTCGTCCACGCAGGCCGGCGCATCGGTAAAAAAACCCGCACCGCGCTTAAAAAGAAGCTTCAGGTTAGTGCTTTTATAAACACCTTTACGAATAATCAGCGTATCGCCGCAGCGATAGCGTTCAGGCGGATTGCTATCCACCAATACGGCCAGCAAGTTAGGCCCGTGGCCATAATAGTAGGTCAGCGGCCAGGAGAGCGTTAACTCCCCGACGGAACGCCCGGTGCGCACCTGCTCGATCAGCGACGTCAGGGGAATAACGGGCAGCGCCGCCGCATTCATATTGCCGTGAACGGAAATACTGGCATCGATTTTTTCCGCCGTCGCGATATCGACATGCTGTAGCTCATACATGGTGACGCCGAAAAAATCGGATATTTTACGCAGCGTCTGTTTCTGTACGCTGGTGACGCGGCCGTCCAATATCTTAAACAGGGTTGTGCGGTTAAGCCCGGTACTTTCACTAATGGAAACTTGCGTTTCACCTTTACTACGGAGCAAATGCTCCAGATTTGCACGCAATAAACGGCTTTTTTCCGCACCAAACATAATATTTCAATAAATCCGACGGCTAACAATGATTAAGCAGAATAGTCGGAAACTATAGCACCCGCAATTTTAGTACTCAGAAATCCTTAGTAAAAACCGCTACATCATCCTATTTCAGCACTTCAGGCAGGCCTGTCTCTTCCCCGCCGATAATTAAAAACCGGCCTGAAAGGCCGGTCACGCTCCCCGCTGAGGGGCAATGTTCTGACAACGTCTAAATAACGCCGGGGATCTTCTGCAGCCCCTTAAGCCCGCCGGGCATTTTCTTTTTCGCCAGCGCCATCACCTCCGGCGGCGCCACGCGCGGGTGGCCGGCGCGGAACGGCGGATCGGGATCGTATTCAATAATCAGCTGGGCAAACTCGGCGTTCAGCCGGCCGCGCAGTTTCGCCGCCACCCGCAGCGCGAAATCAATGCCTGACGTCACGCCGCCCCCACTCATAAAGCGGCCGTTGTCATCTTCCACAAAGCGCGCCGGATCCGGAATGGCGCCATAGTCGGCCAGATCGTTAACAAACGCCCAGTGGCAGGCGCTTCTCTTACCTTTGAGCACGCCGGCGGCGGCCAGCACCAGCGAGCCGGTGCAAACCGAAGTGATGTGTTGCGCCCCCGCGGCCAGGCGTTTTATCTGCGCCAGATACTCCGGTTTGGTCGGCTCGCTCAGATCCGGTCCGCCCGGCACCAACAGCAGATCCGCCCTGTCGATATCCGCCAGCCGCTCGGTCTCGCCGTACACTACGCCAAACTCCAGCGTAACCGGGCCGCCGTTCAGGCTGGCGTAGCGCACGTTGGTGTTCGGCAGGCGGTGGAATACTTCGCTCGGGCCGGCAAAGTCGAGCAGCGTGCCGCCCTGGTAAACCGCCATAACGATATTCAGCGGCTGGTCCGGCGCCATACTGCCCGCCTCGTTGCCTCCTGCCTGACGGTCGGCCGGCGTCTGCGCGGCGGCCGGCAGGCTGAGCAGCGCTCCACTCCCCAGAACCGCCCCCAGCGACGCCAGACTGCCCAGCCTCAGCACATCGCGGCGGGTGTGGCCCGTAGCGGGCTGCTGCTCATCTGATACCTTGCTTTCACTCTGCTTCGTCATCTCGGCGACCTCCGGTGTTCGTCAACGTAAAATCTAGCTCTGCCGCTGATTATGGAAGCAGACGCCGGTGGCGCAAAGGACGTAGTTCCCTTAAAATACGCCACCATGCATAACATTGGATTCTTTGTTTTTCCGGGGCACCAGATCCTCGATCTGGCAGGGCCGCTCGCCGTGTTTGATATGGTGAGAAAGGTCGCCGGCCAACCGTTCTACACGCTTGACGTGCTGTCCCACTGCGGCGGCATGGTGCCAAGCGACGCCGGCGTGCCGGTTGGCAGCCAGCCTGTCAGTCAGGCGACGCCGGATACGCTGATCGTTGTCGGCGGCGACATCGCGTCGATGACGGCGCCCGAACAGGTCAGCGCCGTGGCGGCCGTAGCCGCCATCACGCCGCGCATCGCCAGTATCTGCACCGGTGCGTTTTTACTGGCCGAAACCGGGCTGCTCAACGGCCGGCGCGCCACCACCCACTGGCGTCTGGCGCACCGGCTGCAGCAAACCTACCCCGCCATTCAGGTCGATATGGATCGTATCTTTATTGCCGACGGACCGATCTGGAGCTCCGCCGGGGTAACGGCGGGCATCGACCTGGCGCTGGCGCTGCTGGAGGCCGATCGCGGCGTGGAGCTGGCGCGTGAGGTGGCGCGCGAGCTGGTCGTCTACCACCGTCGGCCGGGCGGCCAGTCGCAGTTCTCCTCCCTGTCGCGCATGGAGCCGGCCTCCGATCGGATCCGCATCGCCCTCACCTTCGCCCGCGACCATCTGCACGAGCCGCTGCCGGTTGAACGCCTGGCCGAGGCGGCGCATCTGAGCGTCCGTCAGTTCGGCAGAATGTTCCAGAAGGAAACCGGCGAAACGCCGGCCAAGGCGGTCGAACGCCTGCGCGTTGAAGCGGCCCGCCTGCGGATTCAGGAAGGCAGCGAACCCATTGAGCACATCGCGCAGGCCGTCGGCTTCAGCGATCCGGAAAGAATGCGCCGCGCGTTCGTCAGGCTGTTCGGACTACCGCCGCAGGCCATCCGCCGCGCCCATCAGCATCGCTAAATACACGCCCCGCCAACCCGCCCAACCCCCACCTAACACGCTGTTATTGAATAATTTTAAATAAAAATTCATTTTTTCTGTAAGAAATCCGCGCCCGCTGCGACTAACTCCTCAGAAGCCACTTTGCTTCTGCCAACACAACGATCCGTTTTACAACCATGAGGAAGAAATAATGAACAAGCCAACTACAACCGCACTGCTGGCGCTGGCGTTAGGCAGCGTGCTGGCCACCGCAAGCACCGTAGCCGTGGCGGCCGAAGGCAGCAATATGGAGAAATGCTACGGCGTATCGCTGAAGGGCAAAAATGACTGTAAAGCGGGCGCCGGCACCACCTGCGCCGGTACGGCCAAAACCGACTACCAGGGCAATGCCTGGAAGCTGGTGCCCACCGGCAGCTGCGTAAAAATGAAATCGCCGACCTCGTCGACCGGTTTTGGTCAGTTGGAAGCGTTTAAAGAGATGTAAGCAGGCTCTCGCCGCCCATCAACAGGAGCAATAGCGATGACAATTTATACCCCGCCTGCCGTCAAGCGTGATGCGCCTGGTCATAGCATGATGGGCGGTCTTCCGCCGCGGGCCGGCGTCGGTCTGAAGCCGGAGCACTTCGGCCAGATCCTGCAGACGCGCCCCGACGTCGGCTTTTTTGAAATCCACGCGGAGAATTATCTGGTAGACGGCGGTCCCTTTCATCAGGCCCTCGGCGCCATCCGTCAGGCCTACCCGCTGTCCATTCACGGCGTGGGGATGTCGATCGGCGCTGAAGCGCCGCTCGATCGCCACCACCTGCAACGCGTCGCCGCGCTGGTGGAACGCTATCAGCCGCAGATGTTCTCCGAACATCTGGCCTGGTCGACGCATGACGGTTTTTTTCTCAACGATCTGCTGCCGCTGCCCTATACCGAGGCCACGCTGACGCGGGTCTGCGCGCATATCGATCAGGTGCAGAATGCGCTGCGGCGGCCGATTTTACTGGAAAACCCGGCCACCTACGTTGAATTTGCCGCCTCCACTCTGAGTGAAACCGCCTTTATCAGCGAGATGGTAAAACGCAGCGGCTGCGGCCTGCTGCTGGACGTCAACAACCTTTACGTCAGCGGCGTCAACCACCACCGCGACCCGCTGGCCATGCTGCACGAGCTGCCGCTGCACCAGGTGGGCGAAATTCACCTGGCGGGCCATACGGAAAATCAGGACGCCGCCGGCGACCGCCTGCTGATTGACTCCCACGACGGCCGCGTCGCCGCGCCGGTCTGGCAGCTGTATCGCGCTGCGCTGGCGGCGGTCGGCAACGTGGCGACCCTGATCGAATGGGACAGCAATCTGCCGCCGCTGGCGGTGCTGCTGGATGAGGCGCGTCAGGCGGAGGCATTGATGACACCGGAGGTGAAGGATGCAACGCGCACTGTATCAGGCGCTGCTTGACGGCGACGTCGCCGCGCCGGCGGGTTAACCACCTGGAACGGCAGCGATCCGTCCTACCGCTTTGCCGTTTACCGCAACAACGTGATGGCCTCGCTGATTAACGCGCTGGCGGAAAACTGCCCGGTGCTGGTGCAGCAGCTCGGCGACGACTTCTTCCGCGCCATGGCGGCCGAGTTTATCCGCCAGCATCCGCCGACGTCGCCGGTGCTGGCCGGTTACGGCGCGCGGCTGCCCGCCTGGCTGGCCGACTTTCCGCCGCTGGCGGAGTGGCCGTGGCTGGCGGATCTGACGCAGCTTGAACTCTTGTGCATCGAAGCGTTGCACGCAGCGGATGGGAAGCCGGCGCGCGGCGCGGAACCAACGCTGTCCGCCGACAGCACGCTGCGGCTGCATCCTTCGCTGCGCCTGTTCAGTTCGCCGTTTGCCGTGTTCAGCCTGTGGGCGGCGCATCAGCAGGATCCCGCGCCGACGGAGTTGGATCCCTGGCGCCCCGAACAGGTTTTACTGTTTCGCTATCAGGATGACGTGCGTCTGATCGCCATCGATGCGGCAGAACTGCGCTTTATTCGCGCGCTGCAGGCAGAACGGCCCCTGACGCACGCGCTGGCGGCGGCGCTGGCGCAAGATGCGCAGTTTGACGCCCGCCCGGCCTTACGGCGCTTACACCATTACGGCCTGATCCTCTGCGTATCCGGCCGGCAGGAGAAATAACATGGAATTACTGCATACGCTGGCGGCAAGGAGTCAGAAAATCGTCCAGGAAAGCCTGCTCGGCCTGCTGGCGCGCCTTGCGCTGGCCGCCACGTTCTGGCTGTCGGGGCAGAGTAAGGTTGAAGGGCTGACGATCGATATTCTGGGCGGCGAGCCGCTGCGGCTGGGGATACCGCACCTGACCAGCGGTGCGCTGGCGCTGTTCGCCACCGAGTACCAGCTGCCGCTGCTGCCGCCGGCCATCGCGGCCACCCTGGCCGCCGTGGCGGAACACCTTTTCCCGCTATTGCTGCTGCTCGGCCTGGCGACGCGCTTTTCCGCGCTGGCGCTGTGGGTGATGACGCTGGTGATTCAGGTTTTCGTCTACCCGGACGCCTGGCCGGTGCATATTATGTGGATGAGCGCGCAGATCTATCTGATGAGCTACGGCGGCGGCAGGCTGTCGCTTGACCACCTGCTGCGCCGGCGCTGAAGCGCATGGCCTAGCGCTTGGTCGACCGATCTTTACCCTGGGCGAAAGCCGACGTGATACCGCGCAGATCAACCAGCTGCCGCTGAAAGTTGCGACAGCCGGAGCAAAACAGCAGATGGAAACGCAGCGCCGCCCGCTGGGTCAACGGCAGCGGCGCATCCTGCGCCTGGGACATCAGGCGGGTCGCACGGTGGCAGTTAAGCATGTTCGCCTCCTTCACGGCTAAACCAACGCTGTGATAAACACTCCCGCAGGCGCATACGCGCCCGCCACAGCACTACGTTAAGATTAGTCACTGACAGCGCCATTTCACGGCATATTTCCTGCGTTTCCAAGCCGATAAATTCACGCATCATAAAAGCCCGGGCGTTTTTAGCCGGCACCTGCGTCAGGCACAGCTCGAAGATTTGCCAAAACTGCGCCTGCTCGCAGGATTCGTCCGGCTGATGCCAGCGCTGCGGCCGTTCATCCGCCGGCCAGTGCCCCTGCGCGTCAAACAGCGCCTCAAAGTCTTGCCGATCTTCCTCATCGACGGATTGCACCTCCGCCTGGCGATAGCGCTTACGCAGCGTATCGGCGATTTTATTGCGCAGAATCGCAAACACCCAGCTTTTCCACGCCGCCCTGCCGGCAAACGAACCCGCGTTTTTCATTGCGCCTTCAAAGGCTTCCTGCACCACGTCCTCCGCCTGATGAAAATCATTAAGCTGCAGGCGAGCGAATTGCAGCATCTGCTGCTGTAATTCGGCAACAAACTGAGGATCGGTTAACGGGCTATGCGAATTGGGCATAAGGCTCTGCAACGGCTGACGGATAGTTGACGATTATAATAAAACTCCCGGATAAAATCGCTAAATAAATCAGGAATATTATATCACTTTTATGCCGTGCGAATATCTGCCTGCACGTCATATTATAAAAAAACAACCGCGACGCGATAAAAATAATATAAAAAAACCATTTTTTGCCACATCGCCAGCGTCAATAACAAATACAATAAAAAACCTGAAAACAGGCAGGGATATTGGCGGAGGCTAATTTACACATTATCACAACAAACGGTGATAATATGAAACCTCGTGACACATCTTGTAGTAACCACAGAAACAACCACCTGAATAAAATGAATATTCCCGTGAAACTTGCAATTCTCGCTGCGGGTATATTAGAGTAGCGCCCCCGAATAATCCCCAACCTGACGTTATTACGTTAGTTTTATGTTCTTATTTTACATCAGGACAACAAATACGATAAATATCACGCAACTATTTTGAGGAAAATATGACCTCCCAACACTCTCCAACCACACTACCGAATGAGCACCTCCCTCTCAACAATAAATCGCCGGAATTGACCGTTGACGACATTACTATTGTTGATAGTGATATGCTCAAACGAGCCGTCGGCGCCGCTGCGCTGGGCAATGCCATGGAATGGTTTGATTTTGGCGTTTACAGTTACCTGGCGCTGGTCATCGGTAAAGTGTTTTTCCCTAACGCCAGCACGGCGGCGCAGCTGATCGCCTCCTTCGGCACCTTCGCCGCCGCCTTCCTGATCCGCCCGATTGGCGGCATCGTGTTCGGCCGGATGGGCGACCGCATCGGCCGGCAGAAAGTGCTGGCCATCACCATGATCATGATGGCCATCGGCACCTGCTGCATCGGCCTGATCCCCAGCTACGCCTCCATCGGCATTCTGGCGCCGGTGCTGCTGTTGCTGGCCCGCCTGCTGCAGGGCTTCTCCACCGGCGGTGAATACTCCGGCGCCGCCACCTTTATCGCCGAATATTCGACGGATAAACGCCGCGGCTTTATGGGCAGCTTTTTAGAGTTCGGCACCATCGGCGGCTACCTGCTAGGCGCCAGCCTGGTCACCATCCTCACCTCCGCACTGTCCGCGCAGGCAATGATGGACTGGGGCTGGCGTATTCCGTTCTTTATCGCCGCACCGATGGGGTTAATCGGCTTTTACTTCCGCCTGAAGCTGGAAGAAACGCCGGCCTTCCAGCAGCATATGGCGCAGCAGGAAGCGCTGGAGCACAGCAAGCCGCGTCTTAGCCTGCTGCAGATGCTGAAGAAGTACCGCGTCTCTATCCTGAAATGCGTAGGGCTGGTGCTGCTGTTTAACGTCTCCAACTATATGCTGACCTCCTATATGCCAAGCTACCTCAGCGGCATTCTGGGGCTGGGGCAGCTCAGCAGCCTGCTGCTGGTGATGGTGATCATGTTCGTGATGATGCCGCTGACGTTGTTCTGGGGTTACACCACTGACCGTATCGGCCGCCGTCCGGTGATCGCACTGGGCGCCGCCGGGCTGATCCTGCTCGCCATTCCCGCCTTTATGCTGCTGGCTTCCGGCAATCTGCTGGCGGTGTTTGGCGGCCTGGTGATTCTGGGCGTGCTGCACTCCTGCTTTAGCGGCACCATGCCGGCCACGCTGCCCGCGTTATTCGTCACCGACGTGCGCTACAGCGCGCTGGCCATCGGCTTTAACCTGTCGGTCTCGCTGTTTGGCGGCACCACGCCGTTAATCACCGCCTGGCTGGTGGACACCACCGGCAATATCATGATGCCGGCCTACTATATGATGGGCGCCGGGGTAATCGGCATTATCACCGTGCTGACGCTGCGCGAAACGGCCAAGAAGCCGCTGCGCGGCTCCCCGCCGACGGTGGCCAGCACCAAGGAGGCCCACCATCTGGTGAAAAAACTGCGGCTGCGCCGCAAGGCGCTTCGTCAGGCAGAAACCAACGCCTCCTGACGCTGCCGAGGCTAAACACAGGGCGCCGATTTATCGGCGGCCTTTTTATTGGCCGCCCGGCAGATAGTCATGACGAAGTGTGTGGTTACTGCTACAATGCCCGCCGCTTTGGAGGATGAAATGCCCGTTAACCCGCGATTAAAACGAGCGCTTATCGCTTGATCCGGCAGTGTTGATGAACGGAAACACTGCCACAGACAACACGTTCCGTGGCCTTTTCAATGTATTAATCGAGAAGTTCCATGTCAGAAAAACACTGGTCAAAGATCGAACTGTTACACCAAACGGTGACCAACCCGAATATTATCGTTAAAGGCAGCCACAGCTATTACAGCGACTGCTGGGACAATGGCTTTGAACGCGACGTGGTGCGCTATCTGCACGGCGACGCCTACAGCCGGCAGTGGGAGCCGCTGGGCAAGCTGGACCGCCTGCTGATTGGCAACTTTGTCTGCATCGCCGCGGAAACGGTGATTCTGATGGGCGGCAACCACACCCACCGCACCGACTGGCTGAGCCTTTACCCGTTTATGGCCAGCATTCAGGCCTCTTACCAGCCCAGAGGCGATACGCGGCTCGGCGACGGTTGCTGGATCGGCATGCGCGCGATGCTGAATGCCCGGCGTCACCATTGGCGAAGGGGCGATCGTCGCCGCCGGCAGCGTGGTGACGGGCGACGTCGCGCCTTACACCGTGGTGGGCGGCAACCCGGCCCGGCCGATTAAACGGCGCTTTGCAGACGAAACCATCGCGCGCCTGCTGGCGCTGCGGATTTACGACCTGCCGGAAGAGGATATCGTCAGCATCCAGCCCTGGCTGGCCAGCGATGATATCGCCGCGTTAGAGCAGGCGGTAAGCCGTCTCGCTTCACCCGCTGCCTGACGGCAGATAAAAAAATGCAGGCCGTAAGGCCTGCATAGCTATCATCATTATCTTGCGCCGTAGGGCGTGCTACCACTGCAGCTCCATCAGCCGGCACTTAATCACCAGCTCCTGAGTATTATTAACGTTCAGCCGCCGCATCACGTTGCGCTTATATACGCTGACGGCACGGTGATGAATGCTGCACTCCTGCGCCACGCGCCAGGTCGGCAGCCCTTTGAGCAGCAGCTTAATCGTTTTTCTCGCCCCGGCGGAAAATGCCTGCGTATCGTGATAACGGTATTCACGCAGCATTTTGCCGTCCGCCTTACGGCGGATCACAAATCTTAAGCGCTCTTTGATTTCCACGACGGGCAATGAAGCATGGATAAAAAACATGTCGCCAATGCTGGCAAATACCGGACAACAGGCGATAATGCCGCTCATCGCCAATCACGATATTCTCCGCATTTCTCTTCATCTGTTGGATATAGGATAAAACATCCTGAAACCCGCTCAGCACCCAGATAGCGGGCAGCTGCCGCTCTGTCGCGTCCTCATCCGCCAGCAGATCCTCCAGCAGCAGGCTCAGGCTGTAAATATAATAGTTTGTCATTACCGTACAAGGGGAAAGCAGTCTGGCGATTCTTATCAACCCCGCCCGTTTCTTCCGTGAAAAAAATGTCCATAAATCATTACCATTAATGCCGGCGATATCGAAAAACATCGACAACCAGTAAAACACGCTGTTATTTTATTTGCTTATTTTGCTGCACGGCGCATCCACGATTTTATTTTCGCCGCAAAAACAACAGTCAGAAAAATATATTAAAAAAGGTGACAATTAAAAAGCGTAGAGATGAGGGATACGTCAAAATAATACGACATACCATAATGACGCCAGAAAAACAGTTAATAACAGAGAAAATGAAAAATAACCATCACTATTATCTTCCCTTAAACCAGCCACGGAGGCCTAATGCAACAAGCGGCGCAGCTTTATTCCTCATCGCGTTTTTTTGAATCATACTGTGCAAACAAATAACGATCAACATTAACGATCAATAATAAAAAAACGATCGGTAAAACCAATGAAAAAACTGATCAAATAATACAATGTCGATCGTTCCAACCTATCAATAATAAGATATTTCCATAGGAGTAATCGAAATAAAAGACAAAAAACGCCGTGTAATGCAAAAAAAGTGCTGTTAAATCATGCGACTTATAAACCTATAGAGTTATCACCCTACCAAAACAGGGTGACAGCACGTTTTGCAAAAGAATATTCCTATCCACAAGAAACATCCCCAAAAAAACCTGCCCCCTTCTCTTCCTCCGCTCCTTACTGCGGTGAGAAAGGATGCCTTCCTGTGCTCAGGCAGGCGCATGCTTTGCATAAAGTTCTAAAAATGTAGGACGATGACCAATAAAGTAGGCCGCCGTCCCACGGCACGCGGCAAGGTCCTACAAAAATAAAAGAATAGTCCAAATCATTAAGTGACACAGAAGGAGTAAGTTAAATATCCAAACGTCAAGGAGGTTAATATGGAGTTCATTAGCGCGGTCTGTCTTTTCTCTCTCAGTATTTTTTGCTTTTATAAACACTACCGGTTTACGCAAAGATATAAAATCTACGTCGAGCGACGCTGAGAAGCGCATTGGCAGAGTCAAAACCACTCAATCCTTAACTGCAGCAAGTCGATTTTTCGCAACACGCCGAGTTTACGAAAGGCATTATACTTATGGCTGGCTGCAGTTTTCATTTTAATATTATGATTACGCGCAATCCTGCACAGCGGTAACCCTTGCAGCACATCAATCATGACGTTCTTCTCTTGCAGCGTCAGCAGGCGTACTCTCTCTTCCCATAGAAAATCACGCACTTCTTCCTCATAGGAACAGAGTCTTTCGCTGATTACCTTACGGTGTTGCAGCACGCGGTTAATCATGCGCACCATATCAGACAACGGCTCCCCCTGATAAATCACCGACAGCGGCAACTGCCGGTAAAGCCTGCCCGCCACCGCTCGGTTATTGTCCACCAGCGCCGCCCCCTTAACGTCCGGATAGACGTTGAAAAATGAAGATATAATGCGTAACTGCTGCGGCGAGTGGGTCATATTGCGCGACAGATAAAACAGCACAATTTCGCGGTTAACGTCCGGCCGTCGTCTGATCATGCCGCCAATATCCGGTGGTGACATAGCATCATATAAAAACGCGCCCGGAATAATAGGCATTAAAGAAATAGTGAAAGGTCTGTGTCATAGAATGGGTAAAATCAACCAACAATACCTTTTGCATACCGGCATCCTGTTTATTTTTATTGTGGTGTAAGATAATTAATTAATCATTGCAATGGGACACATAAAATACATGCCCCATAAAAAAGCAACAACCACTTACAATACAGTTTACATCAAATATAACATTAGCCACCTAATCATATGACATTGTAAATGTCACCGTACCATTCGCCTGACCACTATTTATACGATCTCTCGTCTGATAATATTGAGCTATAAATGGCACATCAATATTCCCATTACTGCTTGGCGTTAACACATAAATATCCGAACCTATTGGTACGGGAAGATCATTATAAATAATCTGTATCCCTACGCCTTCAGCTGCACTACCGCTCGTTGGCGGATCCAGGGCAATAACACCTGTAGCGCCAGAACCATCAGCTGTACCGTCAAACCTGACGCTAACTCTAGTGTCTACACTACAACGTAAAGAGATATTAAAGTCCGTAGGTTGAGCGGTGTCTCCCGGCCCAGAAAAACGGTTGCTAGGAACAATACCCAAGGGAACATTAATAGCGCTGTTACTGACAGAACACCCACCGATCACCCCGTCCTGTAACATTAAGGTTTTGCACAGGCAACTGTTCTGCGACCAATATATTATTAACCTGATAACTAAGATTTCCTGACTCGACAAACTCCGCTGTCTTTATTAATTCAACTCTTACCTGTATATATCCAGAGCCATAATTATAGTCAAAATTTTCGCTGGTATTATAAAATATCCGCCATGTAAAAGGGGCGACTGTTGGCGTGGTTGGTGTTTCATGGTAAATTGTATCGCTCCACATACTGACACGAATCCCCAGTCCGGGAATATTTGTCCGATACACACCACTATACCCACTTTCCGGACTTCCGCTCATGCTGCCATAAATATTAAAGCGCGTATATGCGCCCACACCGGATACCGAAATGACTACCAACACTATCAAGGGAAACAGTTCTGGAGAAAAACAACCGCCCCCTATATTTTGTTCTGCCAGGTTATTTAACGTTCCAACATTAATATTCATTGTCCCAAGACTCCCCGTATACCAATTGCATGCAGCCATTAGCTGTAGTGGAGTAAAAGACACACCCAACAAAAATATATACACCATTCGCTTTATCATCCGCTCACCTCTTTACTTTATGCTTTAGCATATTATTTAATGAAAAGTTAAAATTCCGCAGAAATATTAAACACCTCGCATATGAAAAATAAAACCAGAATCAAACTGTCATTTAAAACATACTAAAAACAATAATCCATAGCTTAACCGCATAGCATTAATCTGGTTTTATATCACTATCAAAAACCTTTACTCATGAAACCTGACTTTTATAAACAATCACTTGGAATAATGCTCCATGACACCTAAATCACTTTTTCTGCACGTCTACAATACGAATCTGATAGATCATCGTCGCCCCTGGCGGGATCTTCGGCGGCAGACCACGATCGCCATAGGCTTTTTCCGGCGGAACCATCAGCTGCAAGCTGCCGTGATTTTCCAGCTTACTCAGCGCGGCGCGGAACACGGCCGGATAAGCATCCAGCCGTTGCGATAAAACTTTTGCCACTGTGTTCCATATCGCTAATCACGGTACCGTCCGGCAGGCTTTCCTTAATAACGACATCCACCGTGCTATCCGCTTCAATTTTTCCGCTGCCGGCATACTCAATGTGATACCAGGCGCCGTCAGGCAGCGACTTCGCGCCCTTTTTTTTAAAATCGGCCAGATAACGTTTACCTGCGGCCAGCGCCTGCTCCTTCTCTTTTTGCTGATGCTGATTGACGGCGACGGCGCTGTCATACAAGGCTTTATTACGCGCCTTTTCATCCAGCCGATATTTACCGCTGAAGGCGTCGTGAACGCCCGCCAGCACCCGTTCACGATCCAGAGATACGCCCTGCGCCGCCCGATCGGCCAGCAGCTTGAGCATATCGCCCCCCAGCGAAGCGCCGACCGCATAGGCCTGCTGCTGCGGCTCGCTATCCAGCACCGGCGGCTGTTTTTCCGCCTGCAGCGCCGCCAGCTTCTCCGCGCTGTCATGCGCCCGACGCTCTGCCGCTTCCCGCTGTTCACGCCCGTTATTTCATCTGCAGCGTCAGGGTGCTCAGCTCGGCATGCTGCTTTGCCAGCAGCTGCCGGCTGTCCTGCAGCTCACGCTCTTTACCCTGCAGCGCCTCCTCGGCCTGAGTAAACCGCTGTTGCGCATCCGTCATGGCGGCTTTCTGCTGCTGCCAGTGAGCTTGCTGCTGCTTGAGCGCCTGCTGCAGCTTTTCCACCTCCTGCAACGCCGCATCATTGACCGGCGGACGCTGCTTCAACGCCTGCAGCTCCGCGCGCAGGGCAGCGATTGTTTTTTCCTGCCGCCCCATCTCCGCCTGCTGCTCGCGCAGCGTTTTCATCAGCCGTGAAGCCTCGCCGTTTTTTACCGCAGGCGCCGTCGGCGCAGAAGTAGGAGCAGGCAACGCCGGCGTCCGCTCGGCATAGTTCAACAGCGCCGGAATATCGCTGTTTTGCTGAGTAATCGAGGTCAGCGTCTGCAGCCCTTCATTATCAACAGCGTTCCCGCCGGCCGAGGCCTGCGCCGCCAGCAGGCAAAAAGAGAGTAACGTTAAGCGCGCTTTCATGGCGTCATCCTCTCCGCCCGCCGCACCAGGCCGTTCATTACTTCATTTTCAATATCGGCGCACACCTTATTGGTTTTGAACTTGTACAGCGCGTCAATGGTGTCTTTGGTGCCGCCGCTGACCTCGCCGCGCACGGCGCTGTACTGCGCGACGGAGCCGAGCAGTGAGTCAAAATACGCTTTCTTCTGCCGGTATGACTGCGGATTAATCTTCTGCAGCGAATCCAGCGCCTTACGGCACTGCTCAATGGAATTCACGGATTTAGGCGGCGGCGCTACCGTTGCTTCTGCCGGCGCTGGGGCCGCCTGCACCGTCGGCGTCGGCGCCGTCGTCTCTTCCGGAGCAGACAGGCAGCCGCTCAGCAACAGAGAAAATGCGGCGCAGCCGCACAGGCGTAAGGCGCGCCCGCGCTGATGGAAAAGGGCAATCATCATGAGAAACTCTCTTGCAATGGGAGCGGAAGCTCCCTCAAAGAACCAGCCAAAATGCCAGATACAGCTCGTGAATCAGGGGAAACGTTGACGTTAACGCGGCGACGGCGCATTCCGACGCCAGCGCGTTAATCGCCAGGCCGGACAGCAGCCCCAACAGGGCGCCGCCGCCGCGGCGACGAGGCCAATCAGCAACACGTGCAGTACAGCCAATGCCCGACGGCCAGCACAATACTGAAGGTTACGCCGCATCATTCCGCCTCCGCCGCCGTTAACGTGCACGCCCCCCGATCGCATCAGCGTTTAGAAAACGTAGGCGCTCTCGCCGCGGACGTTAATATCTACCCGGCGCTCCGGCGACAGGCAGTCAATCAATGCGTCACGCTGATGAACGCCGTCGCACTGGCTGCCGGTCATGGCGTCGCTGATGCCCATGCCGCGCGCATTAATATTGGCCGGAGAAATACCGCTATCGCTCAGCGCTTCCGCCACCGTGCGGGCGCGACGCTGCGACAGATCCAGGTTGTAATCCGCCGCCCCCAGCCGGTCGGTGTAGCCGTAGACATCGACGCGCAGATTATCCAGCCGCTGGGCGCGCAGCCCCTCGGCGACGATCTGCACTTCCTGCAGGCCGTCCGGCGTCAGATCGGCGCGGTTAAAGGCAAACAGCGTGTCGGCCTTCAACGTGATGGTTTTCACCTCCAGTTCAGGCTCGCGCGGTGGAACGATCGGCGCTGCCGTCTGCTCCGGCGCGCCGAAGCGGTACAGCAGGCCGAGGCTGGTCTGGCCGTTATCCGCCGTCACGCCGCTGCCGCCGCCCTCGCCGACGTTGGCGGTGTACTGATACTCCAGCCGCAGCGCCAGATTGTCACTCAGCGCCAGCTCGGTGCCCAACGCCGCCATCGGGCTGAGGCCGGTATCCACCGTGGAGCCGCCGGCCCGCTGCACATCGCTGCGCCAGCCCATCGCGCCGCCGCGCGCATATACATCCCAGCTCGCCGTCAGCGGCGCGCTCAGTTTGACGCCCAGCTGTATCCCCTGCGCTTTCAGCCGCCCGCCGCTGCCGTTGCTGCTGGTGATCTCCATATTGCCGAGGTAGTCATAGCCGCCTTCCAGCGCCAGCCAGTCGTTGGCCTGGTAGCCGAGAAACACGCCGCCCACCGCGTTGCTGCCCTTGATGCCGTAACGGCTGCCGCCGACGGCATCCGGGCTGAAGCCCTGTGGAATGGAAGCGTTGTAATAATCTGACCAGCCGGCCTTGATGCCGGCGTACCAGCTTTCAGGCTGACCGGCCGCCTGCGCGCCGGCGGTAAAAGCGGCCAATACCAAACTGAGTGCTGCCGTCGTTTTCTTCATGAGAATTCCTTGTCGTTAAATAGTGGTGGCCCTTTGCCGTGTAAAAAGAAATCTCTGTTCCCACAACGCAACGGGAAAATGGGAACAGAGAAATGAACCTCCTTGTTCAGGCACGATGCAAACGGAACCGGTATAAATATGCCTACTTACCATCACGGGGAATAAAGAGAATATTCCCTTTTCAATAATGACCACACATCAGAAACATGGGCTCATTAAAAATAAATAACCGCCTTTAACTATTTATTAGCGAAGGATCTAGTTATATTTCATCGTGAATATCACGGAGGCATTCACCATTCCGGCGCCCCCCTTGCGTCTAATAATAACTCGCTAATCGTTAGCGAATGCCACGCCAGAAACCCGTCTTTTAATGTTGAGAAAATAGAACATTATTGATCTGCAACGCCGTTTATAAACACCGGGCGTTAACCGTTAATACGCTCTCCGATACGCTTTTATTTTTCGCATCATTATCCAGTGTGAAGCTGGCCCGGCATGTTTTATCCGCGCCGTTACCCCACTTCGCCGTCAGACTGCCCTGATTGGCTATCCCGCTTAAATAAACCTGACCATCGTTGCCGACAATGCCGGTGTTGGCCTCATCGCCATCCACGGATACCGTAGCGCCGAACGGCAGCGGGCGGCCGTTTTGCGTCAGCGTCATCAAGACGCGCTGGCCCCACCCGGGTGCTGAAGTTGGCCAGCACCAGCGCGCCGGCGGTCGGCACCACGCTCTGTACGTTAGTGTCGATATCCACATCGTCGCCGAGCGAACCGGGGTCGAGTGCGACGCGGCTGCGTTTGTAAGGGTTCAGATACGGCACCACCGCATAGCCGCGCCAGTCGGTATAGACGCCGGTCTGGTTCTGCACCTTGGCGTCATCCGCTCCCGGCGCGCGCACCAGAGCAAGCGCCGCCATCTCGCCGGACAGCGGCTGCGACAGCGTTACGCCGTACGGATGCGCCACCACTGCGCCCTGTAAACCGTAGCTCAACTGCTGATAACCGCGGCTGTAGTTGTAACCGCCGTTGACCTGCGCATAAGGGCCGCGGTAGTTGCCGTTCAACGATCCGCTGTTGCCTTCACCGTGGGTGCCGTAACTTTCCGTCACGCTATAGCTGAGGTTATTGTCCGGCAGCGCGGTACCGCTGAAGCCGGTCTGATAGCGCGCGCGACCGCTTTTATCCACCGTGGCGCTGGCGTTGGCGTAGGTGTTCGGCAGCCAGCGGCTGAGCGGAATGCTGACGTTCAGGCGCCAGCTGCTGGTTGTTATCATTCTGCCGGCCGGGGTAGGCGCTGTAGGTATACAGCAGCGAGTAGTTGATGCCGTTCCAGCCGTTGTTATAGCCCACGCTCAGGTTGCGCTCGTAGCCCGCGGCGTTCCAGTAATCCTGCTGATAGCCGGAGAACGACAGCGCGCCCCACTCGCCGCCCATCAGGTTCTGGGTCAGATTCAGCTGCAGCTTGCTGCGCTTGTTGTTGCGCATATTGAAGAAGTTGTTGTCATTAAACAACTGGTAGTCCGCCGCTTCACTGAAGGTGTAGAAGCCTTTGGTGGAGTAGCGATAGCCGGCCAGCGTCACGGTAGAATCGGTGGCGGCGATCGATTTGGAGTACTGGAAACGGTACGACTGCCCTTCTTTATTGCTGCCATCGCTGAGCGTGGTATACGCCTGGGTGGCGTCCAGCGAGAGAGACCCCAGTTCGCCCAGGCCAAAGCCCAGACCAAACGCCAGCGCGTTATAGTTGTCGGAGGTCTGGAAGCCGCCGTAGGCGGTCACATCATGCGGCAGGCCGTAAATCAGCGTCGCCTGGCCGAGGATCGGCTCCTCGTTGTAGTGATTCGGCGCGCGATATTTACCGACGGTAAACGCGTACTTCGCCCGCCCTTCGCGCTGCATCACCGGCACGTTGGCGAACGGCTGAATAAAGCTGCGTTCGCTGCCGTCGGCCTCGGTGATGGTGACCTGCAGATCGCCGCTCGCCGAGGTGGGGAACAGATCGTTAATGGTAAACGCCCCCGGCGGCACGTAGGTCTGGTAGATCACCGTGCCGTTCTGGCGGACGGTCACCCTGGCGTTGGAGTTGGCGATGCCGCGCACCGTCGGCGCAAAGCCGCGCAGGCTGTCCGGCAGCATGTTGTCGTCCGAGGCCAGCTGTGCGCGCGGAACTGCAGGCTGTCGAACACGTCGGACGGCGTATAGCTGTCCCCCAGCGTCAACTGTCCTTTAATCACCGGCACGTCGCGCTGCAGATAGGTGTTGATGGAGTCCCACTGGCTCTGCGCGCCGTCACCGCTGCCGCCGCCGCTGCTGTAGTTCCAGGTGCTGTAGTTGCGCAGACGCCACGCCCCCAAGTTAATGCCAGAGCGCAGGTTCAGGAAATAGTTGTCGTTACGGCCTTGCGCCGCGTCGCTCCAGCTATTGCCGCCGGTGAAGCTGTATCCCAGCAGCAGCGCCGGCACTCCGTTATCCCAGTATTTCGGATCGACCGCGCCCTGCGCCGTCAGGTTCATCGACGCCTGCGGCACGGTGATCTCCAGACGTTGGCGGGAAAAGTCAAAATGGGTGGTGGCCTGCGGAATATATTTTTCCAGATCGTCAATCGACGTATCTGGCGCGACTCCCTGAAACGCAGGCAGCGACGCCAGATTAACCCCCCAGTCCGCCAGCAGGGCCGGCGTCAGCTCCGGCTGCAGCCTGCCGCCCTTGCCGGCGACAAACTTGATATTCTGGGTATCCTGCGGCTCACCGTTAATCATAATATCGACGCGATAGTCGCCGGGCGCCTGCCCCCCGGCCTGGGTAAACTGCGACAAATCCGCCGGCACGCTCATCGGATTGTCAATTTCCAACGCGCGCACGTTAAATTCATCGCGCGCCTGCGCCTGCGTCGGCACGCTCAGGGCAACGGCAATCAGCACCGCCAACGGCGTCGGACGCCCTTCCGGTCCGCTGACGCGGGGTAAAGCCGAACATACATTGATGGTCATACCTGAAAATCTCCCTAACCAACCGTGGCGGCCGCTATTTCAGTGGGGAAGCAAACACTTTGCTGGTGCCGCCGTAATCGTTAATCAGCTGCCAGCTCACCTGGCCGCCCGCCGCGCTCGCCGGCAGACGGTAGCTCGCGCTGCCCTTCGGCGGCACCATCACGTTGGTGGTGTCCACGGTTTGGCCATTGACCTTCAGCGAGAAGAAACTCAGGAAATAAGGAGTGGGGTTGCTGACCTGCAGCTGGTTGCCCTGGCGCTGGAAGCTCACCTGCTGGTAACTGTCCTCCGACATGCGCGGCAATCCTCCCGGCCGGTAAAACAGCTTGATGCGCGTTTTAACGGCGATCTGCAGCACGTTGCGCTCGCCCTGCGGCGCAGACGGGAGCGATTTCACATTCAGCCAGAACACCGATTCGCGGTCCTCCGGCAGTGCGCCCCGGTGCGGATAATACGCAGCAGGTTCTCTCCGCGTGGTTCAAGGCGAAACAGCGGCGGGGTGACCACAAACGGCGGCTTGGCGCCCGCTTTCTGTTTGCCGTCCGGCCCGTCGTTGTCCGCCCAGGACTGAATCAGATACGGCGTTTTATCCGGGTTGCTGATCGACAGCGATGCCTCTCGTTTTGCGCCGTCATATACCACGCGGGTGCCCCCGACGACGACGCCGGCCTGCGCATAGCCGGACCAGAAGCTAAATACGCACAGCGCCAGGGCGATCTTTTTGACAAAGGTCGTTTTCATTTGCATAACCTATGTTTTGTTTCCACGGTGTTCCCCGTTTCCGGTCTCGGCCTCTGTCAAAGCCGCCCCGGGCGTGAGAAAAGCAAGAAAGAACAAGCCAAAGCTGCCAGTGTCTGACCCTGGCTTACGGCGAAAAAACCGGCGCGTCAGCGCCGGTATCATCATCGCTATTACTGGTAGTTCACGGTGAACTGAGAGGTCGCGTTAGCCGCGCCCGCGTTAACGGTCGCCGCGGTCGCCACGTAACGTGCGGTAAAGTCCATGCTGGCCGAGTTGGTCGTCGCATCAATCGGGTACTCTTTTGAAGCGGTGAACAACGGAATCGCGGTGCCGGTATTATCCGAAATCTCAATGCCTACGCCGCTGGCATCATCGGTTGGATCGGCGGAAGCATCCAGCTGCAGCAGGTCATTGTTGGCGCTGTCCGCAACGCCGTCGAATTTCACCGATGCGCTGGTCAGGGTGGTTGGGCAAGAACCCAGGTTAATGGTAAAGCGCGTTGGGGAGGCCTTATCACCGGCTGCGCCGAATGCAGTGCTGGATACGGTGCCCAGGTTAACGGTCATATCCTGAGAATCGGCGTCAACCGTACAGGCATCGGCGATAATCGCGCCGGTGAAATGGATGGTGCCGTCCGCAGCGTTGGCGCCAGACATCATGCCCAGGCCGGTAGCGGTGGTGATCAGCATTGCAACTAAATGTTTTTTCATAAATAAACTTCCTTTTGGGTAATGTCCGATTTAATTAATTCCGGACGCATTGGCCGTAATGCAAATCATTAGCCTTTACATCCGTTGTTCAAAAAAATGCTTTGCTAGATGGAGATGCCAAACTGCCTCAACGGCGTTTAATTCAGCGGGGTCAGTGTATGTTCGCCGGACAAATCCGAACCATAAGAGAGGCAACCCAAGATAAGAAGGATGTGTCCTACATGCGTAGGTTCTCGTCCTACAGAGGTGGGTATTAATATCGCTATACTTTTCTGTTAATCTGCCAAAAATCAGCGTGAGAACTTTCTCATAACGTTAATTTCAAGGGGATTTATGGCCAGTGCGATCATTGTCGACGATCATCCGCTTGCACGGATGGCGATCAAGTTTGTGATTGAAAATGAAGGACATACACTGTTAGCCGAAACAGGGGATGGCACGGAAACGCTCACGCTGGTCGACAAATATTATCCGGATATTCTCATCCTCGATATCGACATCAACGGAATGAACGGTATAGAGGTTATCAAAAAACTACGCGCCGCAAGCTACCCTGGGATTATTATT
This sequence comes from Serratia rubidaea, assembly GCA_901472405.1. Lineage (GTDB taxonomy): Bacteria > Pseudomonadota > Gammaproteobacteria > Enterobacterales > Enterobacteriaceae > Serratia_B > Serratia_B rubidaea. The sequence goes on from LR590463.1 coordinate 4,189,583, forward strand.
ATTGTTTCCGCCAAGAACCCCGAGTTTTACGCCCAGCGTGGAATAGAAGCCGGCGCCAACGGCTTTATCAGTAAAAAGAACGATCTCAATAATATCGTCGCGGCAATTAATGCCGCCATGAGCGGCTACGGCTACTTCCCGATGAATAAAAACGTCTCGGCACTTAACGCCTATCAGGAAGATAAAGATAAACTGCTTACGCTGTCCCAGCAGGAGTTTCAGGTTTTCCGCTATTTGATCAGAGGTATGGAAAACGTCCGCATCGCTGGAAAAATGAATATCAGCAATAAAACCGTCAGCACCTACAAAACCAGGCTGATGGAAAAAATCGGCTGTAAAACCCAGCTGGAACTGTTTGAATTCGCCCGCCGCAATAACCTAGAATAGTCCAAATGTACATCCGAGGTCTGGTGATACTGCTGTTGTGCATCATCTTCCTGCCAACATGCCGCGCGGCCGACTCTGCCAGTCAGCCAGCATTAAATCTGTTCAGCCGCGAAAGCGGTCCAAAACTGGAAGTGGCGTTACCTAATAGCGCCTGGCGCTGGCTGGGGAAAAAACGCGTATTGCGCATCGCCATCGCGCAACCCACGATGCCGCCGTTCGATATGCTGAGCGCCCCGGACACCTGCGAAGGCATCACCGCTGATTATCTCAGCCTTATCACCCGTAATCTGGGGCTAATCCCCCAGGTCACGCTCTATCGCAGCCGTGATGCCGCGCTGGCCGCCATCGCCGAGGGCAAAGCGGATCTGTTGGCGGATAACGACGGCGCTCTGCCTCCTGAAGGGTTGGAGCTAACCGCCAGTCGCAGCTATATCGCCAACACGCCGGCGCTGGTCGGGCTGGAATCCCGGGCTAACCGCCCCATTCCTACGACCCAAGCGCTGCGGTTGGCCGTTGCCGAAGGCTACCTTGCCGATAGCGTGATTAAAGCGCACTATCCCCAGGCGGTTATTCAGCGCTTTCCCTCCAACCAAAGCGCAATCTCCTCGGTGGTTGCCGGCAAAACCGATTATTTTATCGGCAACTTTCTCACCGCCAACTTTCTGATTGAGCGTAACTACATCAACACGTTGAGCGTGGTCGCTCTGCTGCCGAATCAACCTATCGGCAGCCGTTTTATCGTACGCAAGAGAGACCGCACGCTGCTGCTGGCGCTCAACGCCGCACTGCACGATGTCTCGTCTCTGCGGCGCAATGCCATTATTCAGCAGTGGTTGAACTCCCCCGATCTGACGACGCTGCGTAAACCATTGAAGCTCACCGCCCAGGAACAGCGTTGGCTGCAACAGCACCCGCAGCTGCGGGTGGTGATCAACCCCTTTTACGGACCATTCACCACGCTGGACGAACACCACAATTTCTCCGGCATCAGCGCCGATCTGCTGCGATTGATCCATCTGCGTACCGGGATGAACTTCAAACCGGTTATCGCCGACAGCGTTGGCGAAATGGTCGAATTGCTGGATGCCGATCGGGCGGACTTTCTGGCCGCCATCAGCTACAGCGTTGAGCGCGAGCAGCAGCTGATTTTTACCCGCCCCTACCTGCAAACGCCGTTTGTGCTGGTGGTGCGCAATGGCCCCGGCGCGCCAAAGGATTTAAACAATTCGCTGACGCTGGCGGTGGTTGACGGCAACAGCATGCAGGCGGCGCTGGCGCGCCGCTATCCGGGCATCCGCTGGGTCAAGGTCGCCAACGCCAGTCTGGCGATGCAACAGGTGAGCGAAGGCAGCGTCGACGGCGCCATTCATAATCAGCTGGGGGTCAACTACATGATGGAAAGCTACTTCCGCGGCCAGCTCAAAATCGCCCTTCGCCTGGATGAATCCCCCGCATGGCTGGGATTCGCTACGCGCCGCAACGCCCCGGAGCTAAGCAGTATCCTGAATAAAGCGCTGGCCGATATTCCACCCAGCGATATCAGCCATATCATCAACAAGTGGCAGGCGGCGCCGAAGGTGCACTTAGAAACCTGGCGCCTCTACAGCGCCCGCTTTTACGGCATCGCTATTCTCGCCTTGCTGCTGGTGGTGGTGGCGCTCTGCTGGGTGCTCTATCTGCGACGACAGGCGCGCGTGCGTCAGCAAACGCAAACCAACCTGCTCGCCCAGCTAAAATTCCGCGATACCCTGCTAAACGGCGCGCCAAGACCCATTTACGTGATCAACCGGCAAGGGGAAATTATCAGCAGCAATAAGGCGTTCAGCGCGTTCTTTGCCCGCGTTCCCCCAGAGCATCTGCAATTGCCGCTGTTCGACCAGCGCCATCCGCTGGCAAACGTACTGCCGACGCTGATGCCGCTGATGGATGACGCCCCTCCTCCCATGCCAGAGGCATTGACACGCACACTGCAGCTGTACGACGGCGTTCAGCAGCGGACGGTGTCCCACTGGTGCACGGTGTATACCGATAACCACGATGCCGTCGCAGGACTGATCTGCGGCTGGCAGGATATTACCGAGCATGAAAATCTGTTGCTGGAGCTCCAGGCGGAAAAAGAGAACGCGGACAAAGCCAGTCGGGCGAAAAGCGCCTTTTTGGCCACCATGAGCCATGAGATCCGCACGCCGATCAGCGCCATTATTGGGCTGCTGGAACTGGTGCGCCACGATCGCAAAAAACGCATTACCCATGACGACGACGATGAGGCTATTCGTCTGGCCTATACCTCGGCGCAATCGCTGCTGGGCCTGATCGGCGATATTCTGGATATGGCGAAAATTGAGTCGGGCAATCTGGATCTGCTGCCCGACTGGGTCGACCCCGATACGCTGTTGGTTGAAACCGTGCAGATATTCCAGGCGTTGGCGGCCAACAAACAGTTAACGCTGCAATACCACTCCCTGCTGCCCGCCGATCAGGAGATTTGGGTCGATCAGCAGCGTCTGCGGCAGGTACTGTCCAACTATCTGAGCAACGCCATTAAATTTACCGAGCGGGGAGAGGTGAACGTCTATGCCGAAGCCGTGCCGGCCGGCGACAGCGAGCGACAAATAACGCTGATACTGCGGGTGCAGGACAGCGGCATCGGCATCAGCAGCCATGAGCGGCAGCGACTGTTCCAGCCTTTCAGCCAGTTGGAGGCGGGAAAAATGCAGACCGGCACCGGTCTGGGGCTGGCGATCAGCAAAGAGCTGCTGGCGAAAATGCACGGCACGATGACGCTGGACAGCCAGCCGGGCCAGGGGACAACGGTGACGGTGCGGCTGACGGTGCCGGCGCGCAGCAGGGTGCCCGACACATCAGCGCATAACACCACGGCCAGCGCACAAGCCCGGCTGAAGATCCTGATTGTCGACGATCACGCCACCAACCGCTTACTGCTGCGACGCCAGCTGAATACCTTAGGGCATGCGGTTGATGAGGCGACGGACGGTGAAAAAGCCTTCGCGCTCTGGCAGTCAGGTCATTACGATCTGGTGATTACCGACTGCAATATGCCGGTTATGGATGGTTTTACCCTGACCAAACGTATCCGGGCCACCAACAGCGCGGTGGCCATCTGGGGGCTGACCGCCAATGCACAGCCGCAGGAGCGCGTACGCTGCCAGGAGGCCGGTATGGATGACTGCCTGTTCAAACCCCTGCGTCTGCCGCAGCTGGAAGAAATGCTGGCAACCCTCGCGAGTCGTTCCCCGGCCGCCGCGCCGCTGGAAACGCTGATTGACCTGCCGGCGCTGCAAAATTTGGCGATGAATAATACGGCCTTTTTACAACAGATGCTGCTGCGCGCCCAGGAGGACAACCGGCAGGATCTGGCGCAGGCGGCGGAGCTATGCCAGCGGCAAGACTGGGCGGCGCTGGCGATTTGCGCTCACCGCCTGACCGGGTCGGCCCAGATTATCGCTGCGGAGGCATTGATCCCGCTTTACGAACGGTTGGAAGCCGCCTGTCGACATGCCCCGGATGCCGACGATATCCAACGGCAGTTGCTTACCCTCAGCGAAAAAAACGCCCGACTTGAACAGGCGATAACGGCATTTATTGGCCGCCTGCCGCAGGAATAACGCACCGCGCGCGGAAAACGGCAAAAGCGGCCGTTTTCCGCGCGCATAGCTCTTTCTGAACATTACCCACCCGGCACATCTCCGATACTGGCCCCCAGTGTGTAGGTTCACCCCTTTAAGGAGAAACAGCATGACGACAACATTTCCTCTGCAAAACAAGGTCGCCTTTATTCAGGGCGGTTCGCGCGGCATCGGCGCCGCTATCGCACAGCGCCTGGCGCGCGAAGGCGCGGCGGTGGCGCTGACCTACGTCTCCTCCGCCGATAAGGCTAACGCCGTGGTGGACGCCATCAGCGCCGCCGGCGGCAAGGCGCTGGCCATCAAGGCCGACAGCGCCGACGCCGAAGCGCTGCGCCGGGCGGTGCAGCAGGCGGCGCAGCACTTCGGTAAGCTGGACATTCTGGTGAACAACGCCGGGGTGTTTGCGATGGGCGGCATCGAAGAGCTGCCGCTGGACGATCTGGACCGCATGCTGGCGGTTAACGTGCGCAGCGTCTTTATCGCCAGCCAGGAAGCGGCGCGCCATATGAACGACGGCGGCCGCATTATCCATATCGGCAGCACCAACGCCGAACGCGTGCCGTTTGGCGGCGGCGCGGCGTACGCCATGAGTAAATCCGCGCTGGTCGGCCTGACCAAGGGCATGGCGCGCGATCTTGGCCCGCGCGGCATCACCGTCAATAACGTGCAGCCCGGCCCGGTGGATACCGATATGAACCCGGACGACGGCGAATTCGCCGCACAGCTGAAACAGCTGATGGCCCTCGACCGCTACGGCAAGGATGAAGAGATCGCCGGCTTTGTCGCCTATCTGGCCGGCCCGGAAGCCGGCTTTATCACCGGCGCCAGCCTGACCATCGACGGCGGCTTCGCGGCGTAACGCTTATCCACGGCGGCCTGCCCGGGCCGCCGTTTCCCGTCTGGCCCTTTTGCAAAAACACGCCCAGTTTCCCCCTTATTGTGCGCAAATCAGCAAAAATCTTTTCCCCCGCCGCCGGCTTATCTTTGCTGTGACCAATGTCATACTTTCGCCACTTTCACTATCTTTCCGCGCTTTGGCAGCGGCTAATGGAGTTGCTACATGAAAATTAATTATCCTTTGCTGGCGCTGGCGGTGGGCGCGTTCGGCATCGGCACCACCGAATTCTCCCCGATGGGGCTGCTGCCGGTGATCGCCGAAGGGGTGGACGTCTCGATACCCAAAGCGGGGATGCTGATCAGCGCCTACGCCGTCGGGGTGATGATCGGCGCACCGCTGATGACCCTGCTGCTGTCTCACCGCGCGCGCAGAAACGCGCTGGTGTTCCTGATGGCGATTTTTACCCTGGGTAACGTGCTGTCGAGCATCGCGCCGGATTACACCACGCTGATGCTGTCGCGCATTATCACCAGCATGAACCACGGCGCGTTCTTCGGCCTCGGTTCGGTGGTCGCCGCCAGCGTGGTCGCTAAAGAAAAACAGGCCAGCGCCGTCGCCACCATGTTTATGGGGCTGACCATCGCCAATATCGGCGGCGTGCCGGCCGCCACCTGGCTCGGCGCCACCATCGGCTGGCGCATGTCGTTCCTGGCCACCGCAGGGCTGGGGGTGATCGCCATGCTGGGGCTGTGGTTCTCACTGCCGAAAGGGGAAGCGGGCGAACGTCCGGACGTGAAGCGTGAGCTGTCGGTGCTGCTGCGTCCGCAGGTGCTGGCCGCGCTGCTGACCACCGTGCTGGGCGCCGGGGCGATGTTTACCCTCTACACCTATATTGCGCCGGTGCTGCATACGCTGACCGCCGCCACGCCGACCTTCGTCACCCTGATGCTGATGCTGACCGGCGTGGGCTTCTCGATCGGCAACTACCTCGGCGGCAAGTTCGCCGACCGTTCGGAAAGTAATACGCTGAAGGGCTTTCTGCTGCTGTTGCTGACCGTGATGCTGCTGATGCCGCTGCTGGCGCGCAGTGAGATCGGCGCGGCGCTGGGCATGGTTATCTGGGGCATCGCCACCTTCGGCGTGGTGCCGCCGCTGCAGATGCGGGTGATGCGCGTCGCCAGCGAAGCGCCCGGCCTCTCCTCGTCGGTCAATATCGGCGCGTTTAACCTCGGCAACGCCCTGGGCGCGGCCGCCGGCGGCGCGGTGGTGTCCGCCGGGCTGGGCTACGCCTTTGTGCCGGTGATGGGGGCGATCATTGCCGCGCTGGCGCTGCTGGTGGTGCTGCTGAACCGCCGCGCACGGGCAGGCGTGGCCTATTCCAACGGCTAAAAACGATAAAAAAGCAGAAGGGGCCACCCTTCTGCTTTATTGTTACCGCCGGATTACCAGCGCCGCGCTTCCGCCAACTCCTGTTTGGCTTCATTAAGCTTGTGCGCCTTGTCGCGCACCTTCTCCATATCGCCGCTGGCGATCGCCCGATCCAGCTCCAGCTCGCGCCGTTTTACCTTGTCTTCCTTACCGCTGATTTTATCCAGACGGCCGCTGACCCCACTGGCCCCGCTGTAGCCGTCAAGGCGGCTGGCTCCGCTATAGCCATCCAGGCGATAGCTGGCGCCGCTGTAACCGTCGGAACAGGCGGCCTCGACCCGGGCCAGCGCCCGCTCCAGCCCCGCCAGCCGGTTATAGTTACCGTAGCGTTTGGCGTATTCCATCTGGGTGCGGATTTTGCTTTTCTTGATTTCACAGCCCTGGCGCCCCGCCGTAGCATTGGAGGAAAAAATCACGGCGACGCACAGCAATAACAAAGAGGAGAGTTTTTTCATATTATTTGTCCTTAAATATCCGGCGGAATCGCTATCCGTTAAATAATCCTTTTCTAATAACTCGTTTAATTTACACTCAAAAAACGCCATACGATTTCATATGGTAAAGCAGACATTTTAACCCCGCAAGCCTCGCCCCCTACCAGAGCACAAATCTTCAAACACCACAGACGCTTATTTATAAATATCCATTAGGTAATAACTTATCCCTTTCATTAAATAGCATTAGTTTTTATAAAAATAATGCTATATATATTCTGCTAATCTATTCCGCAATTTCTGATGCCATGGCAAAGCAGCCATGACATACACAGCAAAAATCGCGCTACACTCAAGCTCGGACACGCCAGGAATCACCCTATGACAACGCCTCTGACAGACTCAGCCCGACAACAAATCAACGCCGTCGTCGACCTCCTTACCCGCCGGCTCGGCGGCAACCTGATGGCGATCCATCTGTACGGCTCCGCCGTGGAGAGCGGACTGCGCCCCTACAGCGATCTCGATCTGCTGGTGACGCTGCGCGCACCGCTGGATAACGCGCTGCGGGCGAGCCTGATGCCGGCGCTGCTGGCGCTGTCCGCGCCCCCCGGCGCAGCGGATGGCCGACGGGCGCTGGAAGTCACCATGCTGGTGTATGCACAGCTGGTGCCGTGGCGCTACCCGCCGGTCAGAGAGCTGCAGTTCGGTGAATGGCAGCGCGAGGATATTGAGGCGGGGATCTATGAGCCGGCGCAACAGGACGCGGATATCGCCATTCTGCTGACCAAGGCGCGTCACGCCAGCGTGGCGCTGGTCGGCGATGAGGCGGCACGGCTGTATCCTGCGGTGCCGCCGCGCGATCTGCGGCAAACCTTGCAGGATACGCTGGCGCTGTGGCAGGAAAGCGCGGACCTGCTGGGGGATGAACGCAATATTATCCTGACGCTGGCGCGCATCTGGTACAGCGTGGTCCATGAGGCGATTACCGGCAAGGAAGAAGCGGCGGCCTGGCTGCTGCCGCAGCTGCCCGCCGGGCATGCCGCCACGCTGCAGGCGGCGCGACAGGAGTATCTGGGACTGGCGACGCAGGACTGGGCGGCGGCCATGCCGGCGGTCGAAGATTTTGTCCGCTACGCCAAGGCGCAGATTAGCGCGCGGCTCAACAGACAAGCGGACGGTTCAGCATCACCGCCCTACTGAGCCGCGTCACCCGCCGGAACAGCGGGACGGGTGACGGGCGACGATTACTGCGGATCGTCGAGATAGAGCGTCTTGGCGCCCCGTTTGGCGCGGGCGGCGGCGACAAAGGCATACAGCGGTATGGTGAGCATCATCATCAATACGCCCCAGAACATCGCATTGGCCCCCGAGCCAAACAGCGCAAACAGGCTGTATAAAATGCCGATCGCCGACATCAACAGATAAAAGATAAATCCGCCGCCTTTATTCAGCCGTTTGGCCACCATAATAATCGGCAGCGCCACCAGCGCATAAATATACGGCAGCAGCGACGCGAACACCGACATCAAAACAATCACCTGAAACTGCTTCGCCAAATTCGGCGATGCGGTGGTTAATAATACCGCCGTCATCAGCACGCCGGTAAAAATCAGCCCTTTCACCGGCACGTCGTTTTTATTCACCTCGGCGAAGAAGCGCGGGAACAGCCCCTCGGACGCGCCGGCTCTCGGCGCCTCTGACTGTAAAATCAGCCAGCCGGAAATAGAGCCGAAACAGGCAATAATGCTGAGCGCGGAGACAATCTCCCCCGCCATGGCGCCGAACATATAGCGCGCGGCGTCGGCAAACGGCGCGGCGGAACCCACCAGCGCCTGATGCGGCACCAGCCCCATAATTACCGTACAGCTGCTGACGTAGCACACCGCGGCAATCAGCAGGCCCAGCACCGTGGCCTTCGGCACCGTCGACTCGGGCTTCTCCACCTGTCCGGTGGAAACGACGGCGGACTCCACCCCTAAAAACCCCCACAGCGCCAGCGAGGCGGCCGAGAAGATGGCGGAGACGTCGCTGCCGCCGGTGCTGTTGTACACCTCGCTGAACAGCACCGGCTTAAACCAGAACCAGCCGATAAAGCCGATGCCCAGCACCACCACCAGCATACAGCCGGCGGTGAACGACTGAGAGCGCCCGGCCACGTTCGCCCCCAGCGACGCCAGGGCGATAAAGCCCCATAAAATCACGATGGCGGTGATGGAGCTAGCCAGCGGATTGTGCAGCAGCGGGAAAAAGTAGCTCAGATAGCCGACGCCGGCGACCAGCAGCGCCACATTGCCGACCCAGGCGCTGATCCAGTAGCAAATGGTGGTCTGAAAACCGATAAACGGCCCGAAGGCGTCGTTGGCGTAGGCGATAATGCCGCCGTTGCGCGGCGTCACCAGGCTGTTTTTGGCAAACACCAGCGCCAGGGCGACCACGCCGATAATCGTAATCACCCAGCCATACAGCGAGATCGAACCGATGCCGGCCAGATTGGTCGGCAGCATAAATACGCCGGATCCCATCATATTTGAGGCGGTAACCAGCGTAAGAGAAACCAGCCCCATCTTTTTCACCGAGGCGGCGGAAACGGAAGACATAGTATTTTCCTTATGAATGACGAACATCAATAGGGGGACAATAGCGAGCGTCGCGGCGCCCGCTATAGCGAAGCGACGGTGACTAGGCGTACAGCGAAGGATTCAGCGCGCTCTCTTTAATACAGCGCACCCAATACCTGCCGTTATCGTCGATCTCCACGCCCTGCAGTTCGTGCTCAAAGCCGGGGAAACGCTGGCCGAAGGTCTGCAGCGCCACCAAATACTCGACGATGGCGCCGGCCTCCGGCGTCACTTTTTCTCCGGGCATAATCATCGGGATACCCGGCGGATAAGGGGTGACCATCACGCCAACCACCCGCCCCATAATGTCCCCGGCGGCGACCAGCTCGGTGCCGTCCTCCACCAGATGACGGTAGGCCTGCGATGGCGTCATCACCGGCGTCGCCGCCAGCGCGCAGGCTCGGTCAGACAGGCGGGCAATATTCAGTTCGCCATTGGCCTGATGAATTTCCCGGCACAGGTCGGCCAGCCCCAGGGTTGTATAACGTTCATCACTGCGGCAAACCTCCGGCAATATGTCGCGCAGCAACGTATTGTCGTCATGGTAGCGTTTGAACATCATCAGCAAGTCGATCAGCGTATTCCATTTCCCCTGGGTCGATCCCAAAGCGAATAAAATCAGCAGCGTGTAATCGCCGTTTCTGGCCGGAATGATGCGCTGCATATCCAGATATTTAGCCACCACCGGCGCGGGAATGCCGAATTCGCTCATGTCGCCCTGCGCGTTCAGCCCCGGACAGGTGATCGTCACCTTGATCGGATCCAGCATGGCGTAACCTTCCGGCATCTCGCCAAAGCCGTGCCACGCTTCGCCGGCCTTCAGCGTCCAGTAGTCGGCGTTGTTCGCCAGCTGCTCGGTAGGGACGTCGATAAACGGCACGCTGTCGCCGTCCACCTCTGCCCGCTCCGGCTGCCAGACGTCAAAGAACCAGTCGCCGGGAATATCCTGTTTGATTTTATTACCGACCGTCACCAGGGTTTTCCTGAACTCAATCGAGTCATTAATCGCGCCGTTAAGCAGCGTCCGCCCTTCACGGCCCTGCATCATCGCCGTCGCCACGTCCATCGAGGCGATGATCGGATAGAACGGCGACGTGGTGCCGTGCATGGTGAAAGACTGGTTAAAGACGTCATAATCAACCGGCGCCCGCGGCGAATTACGGATATGGATCATCGACGCCGAGGAAAAGGCGGCCAGCATTTTATGGGTGGACTGCACCGCATAGAGCGTCGGCTGCCGGGGCGAGGCCGGCACATCCATGGCGAAGCGTCCCCGGTAGAGCGGGTGGAAACGGGCGTAGGCGTACCAGGCCTCATCAAATTTAATGCGCGGCGTCGATGCGCCCAGCTTTTCCGTCAATGCCGCAACGTCATAGATCAGGCCGTCGTAGGTGCAGTTGGTGATCACCGCGTACTCGGCGTCCGGGCTGCTGGCGCGCAGCGCCAGCGCGCTGCCGTTGATTTTGTTGCGGATAGACTCTGCGCTGAACTGGTCGGCCGAGATCAGGCCGATAATGCCGTAGCCGTTGCGCTCGGGCTGGAAATAGACCGGATGCGCGCCGCATACCGTCAGCTCATGGTTGACCGACTTATGGCAGTTGCGATCCACCAGCGCAATTTTGCCGTGCAGCGGCAGCGAATGGCCGACGATCTGGTTCGACTGCGAAGAGCCGCCGGTCACGTAAAACGTGCGGTCGGCGCCAAAAAATCTCGGCGGCCCGGCGCTCAGACTCGCCCGGCGGCCCCTTGTGCTCCAGCCAGTCGCCCATTTCCGGCGTCGCGATGCCGATATCGGCGCGCATAATATTTTCACCGAAGAAATTGATAAATTCGCGGCCGACGGGATGCTTCAGATACGCTACGCCGCCCTGATGGCCGGGACAATCCCAATAGTAGGGGCTGTCGCTGGCGTAGCCCTTCAGCGCGGAAAAATAGGGAGGCAGCAGGCCGCGCCGATAGTGCTCAATCGCCAGATGAATACGTCCGGCGATAAACCTGGCGGTGTCTTCATAAATATTGATGTATTCGTGAATCTCTTTGATCACCTCCGTCGGCAGCCGGCCCAGAATCGGCCGTGACGCGGCAAAAAAAATGGGAATGCGGCTGTTGTAGGTGCGTATGCCCTGAATAATTCTGCTGATTATACGGTTGCGTTCCGCTTCAGCGACACTTTCGCACTCGTGAATAATCACGCAACCGATGCCGATTTCATGTTTGATAACATCCAGCAGGTTGTTCGTTGCTGCCGTCTGTAAGACATAATGGTTGTGTGAAGAGAGCGCCTGCTTCACCAGCTCCAACGCACGATCGTCAGCTGACGCATCTTCATGCAGCGACACCAGCAGTATGGGAAACTGTTGATTATTAACATCGTTCATAGCCGTACCTCTGACATATTCCATCAAGAAAATAGTGCTCCCGCGCCTTTATCATTCAGCAAGGCGACAGGCGGCAGAGTAACGGCTGCGGCCAAAAAACAGACTGTATCAAAGGTACAGTTTTTTCCCGGAACAACGTGAAACGTTCAGGGCCGGATAAAATAGCCAGGCTGTAAAAAAACCGGCGGAATAAAGTATTGCCAGCCGTGGCGACGGGCCAGCAGCACAAAATCCCGCGTATGCGCGCAGTGGGTTTTTTGTAATATATTCGTCTTATGAAACTTAATGGTGCGTAATGTTCTATTAAGACACTGAGCCATTTCTTTTTCAGAAAAGCCCTGCAGCAATAGGAAAATGATGTTCCATTCTTTGGCGGAAAACAGATCGCTCGGCCTCTGGCCGCTCATTTCGCCCCAACGGTTAGCGTTTAAAAAAAAGAGGGAGAAAGAGAAATAACCGGCCGGACGTGACTGATAATACCGGCCACCTCCGCCAGTCGGTTAAAATAGGGGCTGCGCTCACAATAAAAAGGAAAACAGCGATTCAATCCGTGGTCAAAACAGACGCCAACGGCAATCACTGTCCTCACCTCGCGCAACACCCGCTCATCATGCTGATTGACGCCTTGCGGATACACCGCCGAGCACCCCTGCAACAAAGAGATAAACTCTTGATATTTATCATTAAGATAAACCACGACCCCGTGAATATCTTTTACACACCACGCCTCTTGGCTATTTTCCCAGGACGCCAACATTTCAACAGGAATCGGCAAGGAGAGCCGCTCCGCCTTTGCTTTTAATGCCCCTAATGCAACCTGTGTCATAATGAAACGTCTGTGATTATCATTTCATTAATTTAAATAGCGCCAGGTGCGGTGAATTAACCTTTTATGCGTTAAAAAAAGGAAAGCCGCGATTAATGCCGGCAATAGCATCTTTTATTCAACAATAACCCATGCGGGGCCATTGTCATTATTCCTTCCCGGGATAACGACGCAAAAGAAACAAAACGGCGGCCGCCGTCCTGCCGGGTAAAGCGGCGATACCTCACGCCATCACCGCCTTAAGCCGCTGCACCGCCGCCGTCGCCTCCTCCGCCGTAGCGAAATTGGCAAAGCCCATCAGCAACCCGCCCGTCGCCGCCGGCGCGGCGCGCCAGTCGCTCAGCGCCTGCAGCGACAGCCCGTCGGCCCCGGCGGCAATGGCCAGCGCTTTATCATCCTGCCCGGCCGGCAGATGCGCCAAGACGTGGATGCCGCCGGCCTGCGGCTGGATATGCAGACGCTCGCCCAGCGTCTGCTGCAGGGCATCGACCAGATAACCGCGCCGCGCGGCGTACAGCGCGCGCATCTTGCGCAGGTGGCGGCCAAAATGCCCCTGCGCCATAAAATCGGCCACCATTGCCTGCGGCAGCATCGAGCCGGGGCCGGGCAGATGGTTGACGCTGTCCCGGAAGAGGCTGACCAGCCCGGCCGGCGCCACCAGATACGCCAGCCGCAGGCCGGGGAACAGCACCTTGCTGAAGGTGCCGGTATAGAGCACGCGCCCGTCGCGATCCAGACTTTTCAGCGCCGGCAGCGGCCGGCCGTGGTAGCGGAATTCGCTGTCGTAATCGTCCTCAATAATCCACGCCTGACGGCGGCTCGCCCATTCCAGCAGTTCCAGCCGCCGCGGCAGCGACAGCGCCGCGCCCGTCGGGCTTTGGTGGGTCGGCGTCACTACCGCGAAGCGCGCGTCATCGGCGCATTGGCGACCGGCGGCCACGTTCAGCCCCTCCTCATCCACCGGCACCGCCGCCAGCCGCAGGCCGGCGCGCTCCAGATACTGTCGGGCAAACAGATAACCCGGATCCTCGAACCAGCCGGTGTCGCCCGCCCGCAGCAGGGTGTGGCGCACCAGCTCCAGCGCGCCGTGATAGCCGGCAGTGACAAACACCTGCTCATACGAGCAGGCGATGCCGCGCGAAATGCCCAGGTAGGCGGCGATGGCGTGCCGCAGCGGCCCATAGCCCGCCGGGTCGGGGTAATACATCGCCTGCATTTCCAGCGTGCGCAGGCAGCGTCCCGCCAGACGCGCCCAGACCTTGCGCGGAAAGGCGTCCAGCGCCGGCAGCCCCATCTGGAACGACAGCGCATCGCCGCTGACGGCGTGCGGATGAGGCGAGGCGACAGCCGGCGGCACCGAGGCCGCCAGCGGTTCGGCCAGCTTGCCCAGACGCGGCGACACCACGGTGCCGGCCGCGCCGCGCGCGACAAAGTAGCCTTCGTTCACCAGCATCTGATAGGCGGTCTCTACCGTGCCGCGCGCCAGATTCAGTTCGCTGGCGAGGCTGCGCACCGACGGCACGCGGTCCCCCGGACGCAGCTTGCCGGCGGCAATCGCCTCGCGGTAGCGCCGGTACAGCTGCAGGTAGAGCGGCGCGTCGTGCTGCTGGTCAGGCCGCAGCTGCTGTATATCCATCGCGGATGTCCCATTAATTTATTCAGTTCTTGCACCTATGTTATAGGCCATTAGCCGCTTACAGTAGCGGCTACGCAATAAAGCGATAACTTTTTATCAGGAGATCCGCCATGAGCGCACCAAAACGCCTGCCGTACAACACCCTTTCTCCCGACGCCTATCAGGGGCTGATCGCCACCAAAAACGCGCTGGAAAACAGCCCTCTGGGCAAAGCGCTGATCGAGCTGGTCTGGCTGCGCATGTCGCAGATCAACGGCTGCGCCTTTTGTCTGGAGATGCACGCCAAAGCGCTGCGCGCCGACGGCATGGCGGAGGCCAAACTGGACGGGCTGGCGGGCTGGCGCGTCAGCGAACGCTTCAGCGACCGTGAACGCGCCGCGCTGGCCTGGACGGAGTCGCTGACGCACGTGGACACCACCCATGCGCCCGACGAAGACTTCGAACCGCTGCGCGCGCACTTCAGCGAGGTGGAAATTTCCGATCTGACCTTCGCCATCGCCCTGATGAGCGCCTTTAACCGCCTGGCGATCGGCATGCGTCAGTAACGGCAGCGACTATGCTGATTAACGGGCGCTGCCGCCCGCGATGGGAGAGGATACGATGAATATACTGCACATTGACTGCAGCCCGCGGCGCGATTCGCACAGCCGCCGGCTTTCCGCCGCCCTGCTGGCGCGGCTGCGGGCCGCCAACCCTGACGCTAGCATCACGCGCCGCGATCTGGGCCTGGCGCCGATAGCCCATGCCGGCGACGATTACGCGAACGCGTTGGCCGCGCCCGGTACGCCGGCGGCGGACGGCGCGCTGCACCTATCGGAAACCCTGATTCAGGAGCTGGAGCAGGCGGATGCGCTGGTGCTGGGCACGCCGATGAACAATTTCACAGTGCCGTCGGTGCTGAAGGCGTGGCTCGATCAGGTGCTGCGCATGGGGCGCACCATCGCCAGCGCCCCCGACGGTGAGAAGATCGGCCTGTTGCAGGACAAGCCGGTGTATATCGCCATCGCCGCCGGCGGGGTATTCAGCGGCGAACGCGCCAGACAGCCGGATTTTCTCACCCCCTATCTCACCGCCGCCTTCGGCTGCATCGGCCTGCATTCGCTGCAGTTTTTCCCGCTGCAGGCGACGGCGTTTCTCGACCGCGAGCAGCTGGCGGCCGCGCAGGAGCAGCTGCTCGCCAGCCTGAATCTTACGGCTGCAGATCCATCACGGGCTTAACCTGCCGCCCCGGCTGGCGGTACAGCGCCAGCGCCGCCCGCCACTCCTCCAGCGAATAAATGTGCGCCCCACCGCAGCGGCTTTGCGCCAGCAGCGGCCATATCCGCCCGAACAGGGCCTGCCACTGCGCCGTGCCGATGTCGGCCAGGCAGTTGCGGATATGGAACCAGCGCACCGTTGGATAGCGCCGCTGCAGCGTAAACGGCTGCCCGGAAAGCAGGCCGTAACAGACAAACAGCCCGTCCGGCCGCATCGCCTCCAGCAGCTGCTGCGCCAGCGCGCCGCCGGTGGCGTCAAACACGATATCCGCCGCGGCGGCCAGCTGGTCAATGCGCATCCGCTCGCTCTGCGCCACCGGGGTAATACCGCAGGCCGCCAGCGTGTCGGCATGCGCCGGGGAGCGGCAGATGCCCGCCACCTCTGCCGCGCCGCGCTGCAGCGCCCACTGGCCGAGCAACCTGCCGCAGTCGGAACCGGCGGCGGTCAGCAGCACCCGCCGCCCCGCCGGGTTATACAAATCCAGCATCAGCAGCGCCGCCAGCGGATTGATATAGGCGCGGGACGCCTGCAGGTCCGTTATCGCGTCCGGCACCGGCACCGCCAGCGCCGCCGGGCAGCTGACCACGCGCTGCCAGGTGCCCTCGCCCCGCAGCGGCAGCACCCGCCTGCCGAGCAGATGCTCCGCCCCGGCGTCGTTTCCGTCACCACGCCGACGCCCTCATAGCCGGCGACGGCCGGCGGCACGACGCGATGGCGGTAGGCGCCGCTCAGCGGAATCAAATCGGAGGCGTTCACCGGCGCGAGCCGCATGGCGACCGCACGTTCCCCGCCGTCAGCGCGGCCGGCGGCGCGTTTTCCAGCCGGAGCACCGCTTCCGGCGCGCCAAATTCCCGGTACCACAGCGCGCTGTTTATCATTCTTCACCCTCGGTTAGCGGCCCTGCCGCACGTTGCGCCGCATCCTTCCATAGATTAAGCCGCCGGGCAATGGCGTTGTCCGCAGCCTGCAAGTTCGGCATGTTGCACTGGTCAATGTCGGACAAAAAACAGACAATCACCTTCCCTTCCAGCCGCAAGGAATCACAGATAAAAGCGCACGGCTATGCTGCATAGGCCGTCGCAACGTAAGAAGGAAATTTGTTCAACAGGGAAGGAACGTTCAAGGATGAGTAAAAACTGAAGGAAACAGGCATGAAAAAGTTCGTAGTTTTCGCTGCCGTTGTTGGCATATTTGCCTACTATTGGCCCACAATCACCATGAATTTCGCCAGCTACGCGCAATACACCGAGCAGGACACTAGAGAATACGCGTTTTATACCCCGGAACTGCTCAAGAAAATGCCGCGTATATCAGACCACTATCAATTTGACTATACCAACGTATCCGGCCGCAGGCCCTGATATATACGGTGACGTTTTACGACGCCGATGACACCCGGCAAATCAGCGATTATCTGACCGCCGCCGGTTACCAACGGCAGCCTGAGTGTCTTGTTGCCGGTGAGTGCTGGATGTCTGCCAACGCCCACTATCGGGTTAGCGTAGTAAAGCCCGAGGGCTTCAGAGAGGTCTCGGTACAGCTCGAAGACAGTTCGCAATAGATCATCAAGCCGGCCATATGTAAGAGCCGGCCCCCCATCCCCTCTTCACTCCCCCACAAATCATTATCAATCCGCCTCAGCGCTGCGGCAGTGCATACCCTCCGAGAATAAACCAGGCCAGTAACACAACGGCGGCGATAATAATCGCCACGGGGAACAGGTAACCAATTTTCATTATCTGACGCTCAGAGCAACGGGAAAGGGAAGCGCCCTCGCGGTGCGAAGGCGCACGACTAATTAACCGGATAAATATTAATGCTGTGGGTGAGGGCGGAATTAAACTGGCCCGCATCAATCACGACATGCCATACGCCGTCGGCAGGCGCGGTGAAACGCGCCGGCAGTTCGTCGCAATGGCCGCCGTGGTGACGGCCCGGCTGCCCGTGGGTATAGCCCGCAAACGCCGCGTCATCCATCAGCAGGATGGTGCACGGGCGGTCGCAATGCACTTCCACCACGTCGCCCGTTTTCAGGTGTAACTGCGCATGCAAAAAATCCATATATTTTCCTCAGTTAGGAATAACGGACCCTCTTGGCGGTTTATTTACCCTGTCCATAGGCATCAAGAGCGAGCTTCACGCTTTACTTCACCCCTGCTTAGGTTGATGATAGCAGCATAATATGCAAATAACATTATAATGAAATTAACACATTAATTTCATTATGGAGAATATTTACCCGATCGCCTGTAACCGAGACGGACCCCATCCGGCCCGCCATGTCGTTTTATTTTTTGATTTGGCTATTACCTGAGATGAATACACACAAGATCAACCGCGTACGCCCCTTCAGCGCCCTCATCGCCGCCTGCTGGCAGGAACCCTATTCACGACAGCGCCTGCTGAAAGACGCCATTGCCGGCATCACCGTCGGCATTATCGCCATTCCGCTGGCCATGGCGCTGGCTATCGCCAGCGGCGTACCACCGCAGTACGGCTTATACACCTCGCGGTTGCCGGCATCGTGATCGCCGTCACCGGCGGCTCGCGCTACAGCGTCTCGGGCCGACGGCCGCCTTTGTGGTGATCCTGTATCCGGTGGCGCAGCAGTTCGGCCTGGCCGGCCTGCTGCTGGCCACCCTGCTCTCCGGCGCGTTTTTGGTGGTGATGGGGCTGACCCGCGTCGGCCGTCTGATTGAGTATATTCCGCTGCCGGTTACGCTCGGCTTCACCTCAGGGATCGCCATCACCATCGCCACGCTGCAGGTGAAGGATTTTTTCGGCCTGCCGCTCACGGCGCTGCCGGCCGGCTATGTGGATAAGCTGGGCGTCCTGCTGCAGGCGCTGCCCGCGGCGGATATCGGCGATACGCTGATTGGCGCCGTGACGCTGCTGGTGCTGATTGTCTGGCCGCGGCTGGGGCTGCGCGTGCCCGGCCACCTGCCGGCGTTGGCGGCCGGCGCCGCCGTGATGGCGCTGCTTGGCCTGGCCGGCCATCAGGTCGCCACCATCGGCTCCAGCTTCAGCTATCAGCTGGCCGACGGCAGCCAGGGCGCCGGTATTCCCGCCATTTTGCCCCAGCTGCAGCTGCCGTGGACGCTGCCGGCAGCGGACGGCCGGCCGATGACGCTGAGCTGGCAGACGCTTTCCGCCCTACTTCCCGCCGCCTTCTCCATGGCGATGCTCGGCGCTATCGAATCCTTACTGTGCGCGGTGGTGCTGGACGGCATGACCGGCAAGAAACACAGCGCCAACGGCGAGCTGCTCGGCCAGGGGCTGGGCAACCTGATCGCGCCGTTCTTTGGCGGCATTACCGCCACCGCCGCCATCGCCCGCTCGGCGGCCAACGTGCGCGCCGGCGCCACCTCGCCGCTGGCCGCCGTGATCCACGCGCTGCTGGTGCTGCTGGCCCTGCTGCTGCTGGCGCCCTGGCTCTCCTTTCTGCCGCTGGCCGCGATGGCCGCCCTGCTGCTGCTCGTCGCCTGGAATATGAGCGAGGCCCATAAGGTGGTCGATCTGCTGCGCCGGGCGCCCAAGGATGACATTATCGTGATGCTGCTGTGCATGGCGCTGACGGTGCTGTTCGATATGGTGATCGCCATTACCATCGGCATCGTACTGGCCTCGCTGCTGTTTATGCGCCGCATCGCGCGGATGACGCGCCTGAGCACGCTCAGCCACGATGCGGATGCGCTGGTGCTGCGCGTGAACGGCCCGCTGTTTTTTGCCGCCGCCGAACGGGTGTTTTGATGAGGTGCTGGCGCGCAGCGGCGCGTATCAGACGGTGATCCTACAGTGGGATGCGGTGCCGGTGCTGGACGCCGGCGGACTGAGCGCCCTGCAGCGCTTTATTGATGCGTTGCCGCCGGGTAAGCAGCTGATCGTGACGGATATTCCCTTCCAGCCGCTGAAAACGCTGGCGCGGGCGCGCATACGGCCGATTGACGGCCGGCTAGCCTTCTACTCAACGCTGCCGGAGGCGCTGGCCGCCCGCACGGCTCCTGGCTGCGACGGCTAGCCGCCGGCAGGATGCGGCAGCCGGCCATCCGCCGACGCGACGCCGGCAATCTGCGCCAGGGTCAGCGTGCTGAAAAACTGGTTGGCCTGCTGGCAGAACTGCGCCCACAGCGCGACAAATTCCGCACTGGCTGCGGACAGCTCATGCTTGACGTCGGCGTCTTTGCGGAAAGGCACAAACAGCTCCGCCACCGGTGATTTCATCAGCCGGCTTAACCAGCAGATAGCCGCCGCCCGGCCCGCGGACGCTGCGCACCAGCCCGTCGCGCCGCAGCACGGTGAATAACTGTTCCAGATAGGACACGGAGATCCCGAGCTCGGCGCCGATCTCCGTGGTTGACGCCGCCCGTCCCGGATGCCGGGCCAAATACAGCATGATCATGATGGCATGACGATTACGCGAGATTATCTGCAACCTGCTCTCCTTGGGTCGGGACGTGATGAACAGCGGATACGACGTTATAATGATATGTAACTAATATGATAATATTACGAGACGAAATCATTCCGCAACGCCTGAGGCCCGCCCGACGATTTTTAAGAAAATCCTTAAACAAATTTCAGTATGAAGATAGTGCCGGAAAAACGGCAAACGGCGGCCATCGCACGCGAATCAGGAGAAAATAGCAGGAATAATCAGACAACGTGCAGGGGCAACGGCGCCGACAGCGGCAGGCGGACGCAACGTCCCCGGCCAATCGGCGTAGTTGCCCTGGCAATCAGCGCGTCTCGACCTTGGGATTGGCCTGAGAGGTCTGGGAAGGGTAGTCAACGTGATGTTTTTGCAGATAATCCCGGATCCAGTTGCCGGACCACCTGCGAGGGGGTAACATCTTGCTGCTGGCAGAGCGTCTCCAGAGCTTTCTTCTTCTCCGGATCGATCAAAACGGTTAAACGCGCGGTCTTCTTTTCCATGGTGTTACCATCCTGATTATGATAATCCAATTATAATACCATCCCTGCCGAACTTCGCCAGAAAACTACAGCCGCGTCAGATAGCGCGCCAGATGGCCCACCTCCGCCACGCCGTCGCGGCTCAGCCGCAGCGCCTGCGTCTGCAGCGCCTGCAGCCGGTAGGCATTCGTTGCGTAACTGGCGTAGATCACCACGTTGCCGCTGCCGGTTTCGCAGAAAAAGACGTCGGTAAACACCCGGTACAGGGCGTGGTACAGCAGCGTCTGGCTGTGCGGCATTTCCAGATAGTTGAGCACCAGCCAGCCGCCGTCGCATAGCGCGTCGCGGCAGCGTTCCAGAAACGCTTCGGTGCCCTGCTGCGGCGACATGCTGAACGCCGAATAGAGATCGGAAAAAATAAACCCGTAGCGGCGCATCGGCACCCGCCGCAGATAGCGGCCGGCGTCGTCGATGTGATAGTTCACGCAGCCGGCCTCCGGCAGCGTGAAATAACTGCGGGCCACCGCCAGCACGCGGGAGCGCAGTTCCACCACATCAAGCCGCCGCTCGGGATCGTAAGCGTGCAGCGCCCGCAGCAGGCTGCCGCCGCCCAGCCCCAGCAGCAGCACGTCGCCCTCTTCCCGCCAGGCAATCGCCATCAGCATCGCTTTGATATAGTGATGTATCGGCGAGGCGGGCGCGCGCATGCTCACCTTGCTCTGCTCATACAGCTCGTCAAAGCGCAGCATGCGATACTGCTTGTGTTCGGTGACGATAATATCGCCGTATTCATCCGCCTCACGGTGGATCTCCTGCCCCAGCGGATCCCTGTCCAGCAGCGTTTGCAAAATATCATCAACAATGCGAGTCACGGGGTCCCCTGATCATGCGCGCCCATCAGCTGGCGCAGGTAAATTCAGCCACGCAGAGACGTTTCCCCGCCACCGTCGCCACGCCGGAAAAGCGCACCATATTGCGGCGCTGGCGCAGCAGACGAACATCCAAATGCAGGCGATCGCCCGCCCGGGCCGCCGCGTAAAAGTGCGCGCGCCGGATCGCGGCGAAATAGCAGGGCTGCCCCGCTTCCAGCAGCGTCAGGCGATGATGAACCAGCATCCCCGCGCCTGCCCAGCGCCTCCAGCAGCAATACGGAAGGAAAACGGCCCGCGGTCAGCGCGCCGCCCTGCAGTAAGGTATCGTTGGCGCTGATATTTTTCAGCGCTCCTCACCCGTCCCTGCGCCATTTCATGCGGGTCCGACAGCACCAGATCGATCAGTTGAAAGGGGTAACGATGCGGTAAAACCCGGGCAATCGCCGCCGGGCGGATAGGTTCCGTCATTACGTTGTCTGGCTCTCGGTTATCTCTCAATCGGGCATGATAATCCCAATAACATTATAATGTCATGCACATTTAATGTTACCATCAGACACATTATCGCCCGCTGCCGAAGCCGATAGCGGCGGCGCAGGGGAAGTCCCCGATTAACATCTTGATTAGACTTGTTATTAACCAAAATTGAGGCCATAACTATGCAACTCCCAGCCTGCCCGCAATGTCAGTCCGAATACACCTATGTTGATAACGGCCTGTATGTCTGCCCGGAATGCGCGCACGAATGGAACGACGCCGAACCCGCAGCCGATAACGATGCGCTGGTCGTGAAAGACGCCAACGGCAATCTGCTGGCCGACGGCGATGCGGTAACGGTGATTAAAGACCTGAAGGTGAAAGGCAGCTCATCCACGCTGAAAATCGGCACCCGCGTGAAAAGCATCCGCCTGGTGGAAGGCGACCACAATATCGACTGCAAAATTGACGGTTTCGGCCAGATGAAACTGAAATCCGAGTTTGTGAAGAAAAACTAACGGCTGTAAAAATCACCGATATGCCGCTGAACAGACGAAAAAAAACCGGCCATAAAAGGCCGGTTTACATCGGTACTGCGTAACAACATCGTTAGCATGCGCACATTGACCAACTGCTATGCGCACCACCTATAAAGGAAGCCCGCCGGCAAGTGACGCAACCAGTTTATCGGTGCAGCCAAGCTGCCTCTTAACGTCAGCGGCAAGCTCCATGGCCCCGAAGTAGTGGGCGGCCTGCAGATAGGCAGCTTTTTCAACCAGCCCCCGCCCACAGGCGTTGTCCCGGGTAATCGCACAAATATGGGCACTTAGCTCATCATCACTGTACGTGTCTATCAGGGCGATCATATCGACATACTGCGCTTCTCGGCGTCTCGCCTTCAGCGATCTCCTCTGTGGATTGACGACCATCATCACTGTGACCAATGCAAGCAGCAAAATACCGGCCGCCCCCGACTGATGGCCAATGAAAATGATCACGATGCCTAAAATAAGCTGCAGCGTAATGACGGCGAAGTATACCCTTTCGTAGAATTTCGCCAGCATGCTCTCAATATAAAGCTCGTGATAAAATTCAAACTTCCTTGTAGCGGCAATATTATAAGTCTGACTCTTCATTTTTATGCTTACGTCCATATCCAAAAGCTTATCCCGACCAAGGGAAGTTAAAAATGTCATCTTCCCGACAATAAACCCGACGCTGATTTAAATCAGGTGGTATTTTTTCACCGTAGTCACCATAAGACGCCAATTTCTGGCCATGAATAAAACCAGCAACAGCAGCCAGTAGCCAATCAACTCGCTGCGTATGGCATCGCCAAACAGGGCGCCCAGAGACGCGCCCACCACGCACAAGCCGCTAAACAGGTACATCTCCATTCTGGGGAATGTATTCCAGCTAATGATAGAAAATTCGGTCCGGAGGATTAAAAATAACCAGAAGGTAAAACACGTACTGACGGCAGCGCCAGCGGCGCCAAACCTGGGCACCATATATGCATTGATCCCTAAGTTAGCCAGCAGGGCCAACAATGAGGCCAGCATTGAATACACCGTTCTGCGACTGATGCCGATGCCGACGACGGTCACCTCAGACAGGGTATATAGCAGTGGAAACCCCAGGCAGGCGATAACAATATATTTAACTTCCCGATAGTTTTCAGGCAAAAACCAATCCACAACCCAGGAGAAAAGCCCTCCAAGACAGAAAAAAGTGACAACGACCATCAGCATATATTTAGAGACGGTATTTACCAGGTTTACCCCCTGCGTTTTATCATCGGCGATTTTATAAACCATCGGCGCCCAAACGGTAGAAAACACGCTCTGTACAATACTTGCCGCGCTGGAGAAACTGGCGGCAACGGTAAATACCGCCAGTTGCTCAAAAGTCGAAAATGCCCTGAGGAAAACGCGATCCATGGCGGTTATTCCCAAAATGCCAGGCTGCCTAAAATCAGAGGAAATCCAAACTTCAGCATCCCCAGCAACTTGCCGTAATCAAACCTTTCTTTGATCGCCGGCAGCCAGTCATGCCTGGTCGACCAGAGTAAAATCAATAAGACGCTGCAGTATCCAACGGTATTGGCCAGCATCAGCTGAATAAAGTCATGCAGGCGATACGCCAGCGAAAAGTAGCCGATAACCATCAATATCATTAACTTCGGCAGCACCTGGCTGAGAGAGTAGGCCCCCCTCGTTCCTGCATGCGCAAAACCAGTGATAAAAAGCGAGAGACAAAACACGCCAGCAGTATCAACGCACAGAGCGTGCCAACCGCAGGGTCATGAAGGTCAAAGAGAACGGAAGACAAGCTTAACGGGGTAAAAAATAAAAGAATGAAGATCGCCAACAAAAGCAGCAGCCCAGGAAGCAGAGATAGTTTTAGCAACGCGGGCTTCACCGTTTCCTCATGGTACTGCCTGACATAGGCTTGATCCAACCCTAAACCAAACAGCAGCACGACAAATGATATGGCAATATTGAGTATGCCGATTCGTCCTATATCCTCCGTCGAATACAGCCAGGTCATCAATGGCAGTGTAATAACGCCAAGCAGCGCCGCGCCTACGGGCCCCACAGCAAATGCAGAGATTTTTTTAGCGTTCACCGTATCGCCCCTGGGCCGGCAGCCGTCGCTATCAATATCTTTGTTTTTTCAAGCAAAGCGTGATTTGACCAAAACCTGTCGAGAATTATACGATTTTTTATGACCTCTTCTGACGTAAGCCGCGTATCAAAATGAGAGGGATCTGTTGCCATGTCCTGTACAGAAAACAGGGTCAAGCCGATCGATTTGAAATAGCGATACGTCGGGTTTTCGGCTCTCAGAAATACTTTAGCCCCATATAAAGCATAATGATAATATTACCGACGGCCTGTTGCCGCACGTGGTTCATAACAACAAACCCGCATCGCGCTATCTTTTTCATGTAAGTATCAATGGGCATATAGTCAATTAGCGCATCAAACCCCTCACCAAAGCGCGCCTCACCAATATGCTTTATTTCACGTCCATACTGCGCATCCCCGTAGCTCAGCGGCACCACCAACTTCCGCCTGGATAAATTAAAAACATCAATAATATCAAATGCTTCAATATGATTATTAGAACTGGTGGCACTATTGCCGAGCAGGATATCGCGCCCCATTTCTTCTGCCACGCCATGAGCCTTGACATAATCCGCCAGTTCCTGACCAGTAGGACTATAGTTCCAATCAGCCTGAGCAGGAAACGCCCTCCACTTCCTCGCTGATTTTAACGTGGCGTACTCGTTAGGTATCACCGGGACAAAATAATTTATACGCTCGATGACTTTAACCTTGCGGTACATCGAATCAAACAACAGCTGAATATACGCCTTAATCGTTTTATTTTTTCCTGCCCGTATTCTGCCTTCAAGCTCAGCGGTTTGATCGAGCAGCATCCCGCAATGAGGGGAAATAATATCATAGTAATCCGCCCCCCAGCCCAACCATATAATGGGGACATTTTTGGCCAGGCGCTCAAGAGTCCGATACCATGCGCTACTCAGCGAATGAACCACCACGATCCGGGCATGGTTCATCACACCATTATTAATGCCTAACAGGACGTCCTTCACGCCAACGTGATAGTCTATACCGTTTTTGACATAGTTAGCCGGACGCCCTTTCGTATAAACGCAGACAATATTCTCTTGCGGGAACGCGTCCTCAAACATCCTGATCGCATTATCAATAAACTTATCGTCAGGACACAGATGGACGATTTTACGCTGATTTTCCATACTGCTCACCCGCTCCATTGATTAAACCTGTCATCCTTACCCCTTGATTAATGAGATGATTCGCGTCTGATCGCTATGACTTAAGTCTGGATAAATAGGAAGACATAACACACGTCTGGCCACGTTATTCGCCACCGGCAAATTCTCTTTGGCCGATGACGGCATTCCCCGATACATCGGAAACTCGCTGATCAACGGGAAAAAATAACGGCGAGAGAAAATATCCCGCGCCTTCAGGAAGGCGTAAAGTGCTTCACGATCCATTCTGAAATCGTCTTCAATCAAAATAGGAAAATATGAGTAATTGGCGCGTAACTGTCCGGTCGGTGCAATAAGAGTAATACCGTCAACCCCGGTTAGCGCCTCCCGGTAATACATATCGATCTCTTTTCTTCTGGCAATCGCGCTATCAACATGCTTGAGCTGCAGCAGCCCAAATGCGGCGTTAATCTCACTCATCTTTCCGTTGATTCCCGGAGCAACAACGGTAGTCTCATCAACAATGCCAAAGTTCTTCAGATTATTAATCCGGGTCTTGGTCTTTTTATCCGGGCAGATAATTGCGCCGCCTTCAAACGTATTGAACACTTTTGTCGCATGGAAGCTGATAGTGCTCAGGTCACCGTGACGTAACACGCTGCCCCCCGCATCATTAACGCCAAAGGCGTGTGCAGCATCATAAATCACCCGAAGATTATAATTATCCGCTATCCGTTGAATCTTATCCACATCGCAAGGATTACCGTAGCAGTGCACCGGCATAATGGCCGTGGTTTGTGGAGTGATCGCCGCCTCAATGCTATCCGGATCCATATTTAGCGTAACGGGGTCAATATCAACAAAAATAGGCTTTATGCCGTTCCACAACAGCGAGTGTGCCGTGGCGACAAATGAGTAGGGTGTAGTAATCACTTCACCGGTGATTCTTAACGCCTGCAGCGCAGTCAGGAGAGCGATCGTTCCGTTATTAAATAACGCTACCTCATTCACCCCCAGGTAATCGCATAATTCTTTTTCAAGACGCTCATGCATCGGCCCACCGTTAGTCAGTATTTTATTGTCCCAAATACTTTCCATGTAAGGGATAAACTCTTTCAAGTCCGGCAAATAGGGTTGCGTCACATAAATATTTTTATTTTGCATAATCATTCTCGGTATATTATCGGGATTAATGTCCATTAAACCCAATGGGCAATCACTATGTTTATTGATTGCGGGAGAGTAATATCACGTTTAATACGTACTATATTACGGCTAATTTTTTATTATGATGGCGCCTGCATCCCATCAAGCACGGTGACCTTCAGCTGCGGCGATACGTTACTCCTACGCGCTGATAACGAATATTGACCACATTCATTCTGGCATCATGGTAAATACACTCTCCAAATAAATGCGCACATCGGTATGCCGGGGAGAAGCCCACATCAGCAGGTCGCGACCGAAGCCATGGTCAAATCCCTCAACCGCCAACCCGACGCACTCCCCGCTACATTGTTATAGTTGACAAAACTACCGTCCATAACCGTCAACCAAGGCCCATCAGGTCGCTAAAACCATTGTTATGCACACCTGACTAAGACAGGTTTTCAAATATATCGCGTTCTAAAACATCAGCATGATTTGGGAAGGCCGCACCGCCCATTCCATACAGACAAGTTATTTAAAAAACAAATAGCACCCACAAAACTAATTGGCACACTCAATATTATCGCTACGTACCCGACTTTCCGTTCGTAAAAACCATAGATAGGGACAAACCAAGCACCAGCGAGCCATAGCGCCCCAAAAATCAATCAGGTTAAAAATGGAATTGAAAATATCACAGAATGATAAAAGAGTGACAAGCCGAGCACTATTACAGGAAAAATCCTAGACAAATAACAATAAACACAAGAAAATCCCTTTATTGGTAATTTTTCTCACAGACACATGCGAGCATAAAAATTAACGCGCAAGTTACATATAAAAATAATGGGTGAGTTTTCTGCTGACAATCCACCAAAAACATCGGCTGGCGACAAATAATATCAATACATAGCGCTCACGCTTAATGACAGGCTGCTCATCCTGACGGGAGAGACCCTGCGTGGAAAGCGCCCATCAGCTCACAGAGGATTGCACTGTCGACGGCAAAATTGACGGTTTCGGCCAGATGAAACTGAAATCCGAGTTTGTGAAGAAAAGCTGACGCCCCACTTTACCTGGCATGACGCGCGGCTTTCCGCCGCGCTGACGCCGCCCCGCCCCATTGCTGCCAATATCACGGAAGATCGCGAAGTTCACTTAACGCCGGTGGTTAATCGTGATTTAATTTCGAGTGAAATCATCAGCATCATCAACCATAAGGGACGATTCCATGTATATAAAAAATTATGAGGTTGACGCAGCGCATATCGATTTTCAGGGCGTGGTTGACGGCCTCTACTACCCCTTTTATATGGAGTGGACCCGCCACGCCTTTATGAAAGAGGCGCTGGGCATCGATATCGAAGAGGAGTTCAAGCAGGGACGGCTGTATATGGTGCTGGAATACAGCCTGCGCTTTCGCAAAAGCCTGACCAAGGGCGACAAGATGGAAGTCACCTGCGAACTGGCGAAAAACGATAAGCGCAACCGGGTGAACTTTGTGCAGCAGATCCGGGTTAACGGCCAGGTCTATGCCGACGCCACCTTCGTCGCCACCTGTCTGGAAAACGGCCGCCCCAGCGTGCCTGCGGCGATCGCCGAGTTTATCAACGCCTAAGCGCACGGCCGGCATCGGCCCGGCGCCCATCCTGCCGCAGATACGCTCTGCGGCCTCACGCTTCCCCGCCGACACGGCGTCGCCCTGAGATATTCCCCACAGTTTCAACCCGCCTCGGGAACCCGCCCCCGGTTTGCCGCCACTCACTATGGCCATTTACCAACCCGAGGATCTCATCATGTCTGTCGACATCTCTTCCCTCTACCGCCCGGGCACGGGATGGCCGGGCGCTCCGGCTGCGGATGATGCCTGGACCTCCGCCGACTTCTCCCAGCAGGCCGCTTCCGGCGGCGCGGTGCAGTTCGCCACGCCGGGTTCCGGGCACAGCGTCAATTTCGGCGCGCCACTGACCAGCGCCTCGTCGACGCCGACCGACGGGCAGTCCAACCCCGGCGATACCCTCAGCCAGCTGGTCAGCACGCTGATAAACCAGCTGATGGCGGAGCTGTCGCGGATGATGCAGGGCCAGAGCGGCAGCGAGCAGGAAACGACGCAGCACAATACCAACGCCTCCGCAACCTCGCCTCATCCGGCAACGACGCTGCGGCGCTGAATAACGACCACGCCGCCACGCCGGTGACGCAGTCATCGTCCACCAACGGAGCCGGCGGCCCGTCGCCGGCAGCGGGCCGCGCGCCTTCAATATCACCAATACGCAGGATCACGACATCAATATCGGCCAGTTTGATCAGCACAATCAGCTGGTTGGCGAGATCACCCTGAACCCCGGGGAAAGCGGCCAGATGCGTTATCAGAACGACTTTACCGGCCTGCTGAAACAGGCCGACGCCGACGGCAACTACCGGGACGACGCCAGCCGCCTGGAGTTCTATAACGGCTTCGTCAATACCAGCGATATCGACGGCCGCAACGCCGCCATTCACGCCACGACCATCAGGGTTTGAAATCGGCGATCGGCAGAGCATTGCCGACCGCGCACCGGCAGATATTGTCAGCACCGATTCCGCCGGCAATAAAACCATTGCCGGTTACTACGACGGCTCCAGCGACACCATGCGCAAGGGCGGCCAGTTTATGACCGACGCGCTCGGCACCGGTATGACCTATATGCACCCGGACGATGACCGGCTGCCGGAGGGCCAGAACCCGATGCGCCATACGACGCCATGACGCTGGACGTCACCTTCGGCAAGGCCTGAGGCGACACCGGGCAGGAACCCGCCGCCCGCGGCGGCCACTCAATCACGATACTCACCCGCAGCAAGGAGACACCGATGCTCTCTGTATCATCCAACCCGTCCCGCAGCCCTTCGGCAGAGCGGAGACTTCAGCAACCTGAGCGATAATCTGTCGCAGAAATCCGTGCTCAACGCCTCAGACGGCGGCGCGCCGCTGCCGATCAGCTACGGCGGCGCCCAAGGCACCGACATGGACAGCCTGCTCGGCGGCGGCGATATCCAGCAGCAGCTGCAAAGCGCCATTTCCGCCACCCTGCTGCAAATGCTGTTCAGCCAGATCGTGCCGCCGTTTATGCAGCTGGCGCAGCAGCTGCTGTCCAACGGCCAGAACGGCGGCTCGCAGACGCCGCAGCAGGGCAGCTCGTCAACGCCGGGCGTTACCCGCAGACCGCGCCGGAGCAAACCAGCCAGCAACCGGCAACCGGCGCGACGGAAAGCACCACGTCCGCCTCCGGCGCTTCCGGCAGCCTGCATCTGCCTGAGTCGCTGAAGCCGTATCAAGACGATATCCAGAATGCCGCCGATAAAACCGGCGTGCCGGCGGAGGTGCTGGCGGCGCAAATCTGGCAGGAGTCGCGCGGCAGCCTAGGCGCCAGCACGGTGAACGGCGGCAACGGCCTGCAGGACAGCGGGCTGATGCAGGTCAACAGCAATACCTTTGCCGATCTGCAGCGCAAAAACCCCGATCTGCTGGGGCCGGACGCCGACCCGAACAGCCCTCGGGATAACATTATGGCCGGCGCGCTGTACATGAAGGAGCAGCTGAACGCCTTTGACGGCAATATGGGCGCGGCGCTGCGCGCCTACAACTCCGGCCCGAACAACGTCAACCTCAACGATCTGAGCGATATCTCCAAAACCGGCACCGGTGACGCCACCTACGTCGATAAGGTGCTGAACTTCGCCAATATCATCAAAACCGGTCAGGGCGAACTGCCGGCCTGACGCACGCCAAAAAAAGCCCCTGCACGTTACCGTACAGGGGCGCTTTCCCCGGTGCCTTAACGGCTTATTTCTTATTTTTCACATTGTCTATCACGATCTGCGCGGTATCCGTCGCGGCGTCACCGCCCAGCCGACCGGGCCGCGGGCGGCGCTCATCGCCCCTTCACCAATCCCCTTCAGCGCGCCGGTAAACACATCTCCCAGACTGCGGGCTTCGCCCATATTGTTGAACATCGGCGCCAGCACGGATTTCAGGATCGGAATATTGGACAGCGCCTTACCGATCTCGCCCATCGCCCACTGGAAGTTATCCTTGTTGGTGCCGTCCAGCCGGACGTGGCTGTCGTTGGTCTGCGGCAGATTACCGTTGCTCGGCAAGGCCTTCAGCCCCTGTTCGGCGATATCTTTCAATACGCCGGCTTCGGTGCCGTGACGGGCGTCGCCGTCTTTGGTGATGCCGTCAATCTTGCCATTATTCGCCAAATCTCCGCGCGAGCCGCCCTCGCGGTTGTTCAGCCCCTTGATGCTGTTCAGCACCCGCGCCATATTGTAAGCGGCGTCAGCCCGGCTGGCCGGATCCGGGTTATCCTCGGTCCAGTCGCCAAAGCGCTTTTTCAGCTCGTCGCGCTTGATATCCTTCTGGTCGCCGAGGTTCTTCAGCACCGGGTTAGCGTCGATAATCTCCTGCGCGCTGCGGGTATCGCCGGGCGGCCGCCCCTGCAGGTTGTCATCGGTCGGCGGCACGCTGGTGTCCTTTTCCGTCTCGCTGACGCCTTCCTGACCGCCAAACATCGCCGACATATCCGCCTGCGGGCTTTGCAACAGCGACTGCAGCCCGATCAGCATCAGCAACTGCTGGAACAGGCCGCCGCTCTGCGGCATCTCTTCCGGCTGCTCCGCCTGCTGCGCCGGCGCATTGCCGAAATTCACCGTCCCGATGCGCAGCTGCGGCGTCTGCAGCGTTTCACTCAGGCCCTCTGCCGGGTTCTCCAGCGTTTGGCCGGCCTGACGGGGAAACACCCCCTGGCCGGAGATATTGCTCACCATAACGTTAGCCTCCGTTGTTCTGCGTGCCGCCCAGTTTCGACATCAGCGCGTCCAGCCCGACCATCTGCAGCAACGGCCCCAGCAGTTTACTCAGCATGTTGCCGCCCTGCTGCTGTGCCGGCTGAGCGGCGCCGTTAGATTCCGCATTGCCGCCCTCGCCCGACGCCGCGCTCTTCTGCCCGCCGCCCGCCAGCTGCTGCATGATCTGCATCAGTTGCTGCATCATCTGCATCAGCTGCTGGACCAGGCCGTTCACGCCGCCCTGAGACTGCCCGCCGGATACCGGCGCCTCCGGCTGGCTGCGGGCCGACGTGGCCGGCTGCCCATTCTGGCCGTTCTGCACGCCGTCAGCGCCCTGCGCGCCTTTACCGCCCATCACCTGCTGGATCATCTGCATCAGCTGCTGCATCATCTGCATCACCTGTTGGATCACGCCGCCCACGCCGCCCGATGACGACGACTGCCCGGCCGGCGCGCTGTTTTCCGGCTGGCGTGACGCCTGTTCGGCCGGCTGCGTCTGGCCGCCGCCCAACAGCTGCTGCAGACCGAGCAGCATCAGCAGCTTCTGCATCAGCCCGTCCTGCTGCGCAGGCTGCGCCGCCCCCTCGCGCGCCGTCATCTGCGGCATCAGTTCCGCGTTGCCGCCATTGCTGAATTTCACCGCCCCGTTTTGCTGCGGCAGCGAGACGGCCTGTTCAAGTTTTTCTATGCTTTCACTGGCGTTTTCAATCAGCTGCCCCACCAGCGGCGGAGTACCGCCTGAACCGGATATATTGAGTGTCATCAGGTTACCCTCCTCTGTTCTGCATCCAACCGGCGCCGCCCGTTGCGGGCGCGCGGACGTTCCGTTCTCCAGCCATACTGCCAGTCAACCTCGCGTTCATAAGACCTCCGGTTAATCATTAACGCTGCAAAAGTATCGAGCTGTCCCCGCCAGAACATACTTACAATTTCCTGACATTTATGACGTTCAACGGGCTGAGGCTCGCTAGCTGAGTGTCATTACCGCCGCTCAGGTTCCATCTTTGCCGGATTTCGGCGTGACGCAGGGCGCAGACATAAAAAATTCATCTGACAGCGCAGTGGTGACGGGGCGTACGTGCAGGCGGCGCGCCAGCGGGCCTTGCCGCGCCGCTGTAGGGAAATGACTACAAGAAGCAGGAAAAAGACTACCGAACAATCATCCTGGACTGATAGCTGACAGGGAAGGCAATAGAGGAAAGTAACCAAACGCTAATAGTTTGTAATGTTTTGTCAGTCTTACGTCGTCAGAAAAGATTCAGGAAGCTCAACAATTAAACCGGCATAAACCTGCGGGCTCTGTGCTGGTTTAGAATAATCGGAGAAGTTATGGTTAAGCCTGTTGATTCCAGAATGCCCGTGCGGGCACCGGCCGATTGCGCCAGGGAACGTCACGCCTCACACGCGTCTGCCTCAGACGCAGCGCCGCCCGACGATATCCACGGTTATCTGCATAAGTTAACCAAAATCGTCGCCCCGCTGCACGTGGATGTCCTGCTCGAAGGGGAAACCGGCACCGGCAAAGACACGCTGGCCCGGCGCATCTATGAACTTTCCGGCGGCAACGGCCGTTTGTCCCCGTCAACTGCGGCGCCATCCCGGAAAGCCTGGCGGAAAGCGAGCTGTTCGGCGTCGAGGCCGGCGCCTACACCGGCGCCAGCCACGCCCGCGCCGGCTATCTCGAAACGGCGAACAACGGCATTTTGTTCCTCGATGAAATCGACAGTATGCCGCTGACGGTGCAGGCTAAACTGCTGCGCGTGCTGGAAACCCGCACCATTACGCGCCTCGGCAGCACCAAACCCATCAGCCTGAACCTGCGGGTGATCGTCGCCGCGCAGACGCCGCTGGAGCAACTGGTGGAGGCGGGCCGCTTCCGCCGCGATCTCTGCTTCCGCCTGAACACCATCAAGCTGGAGACGCCCACGCTGCGCTCGCGCCCCGAACTGATTATCCCGCTGTTCCGCCGCTTCGCCATCGAGTCGGCGCTGCGGCTCGGCATGCCGCACCCGCCGCGCAGCACCGCGCTGGATGAGGCGCTGCTGCTGCACTGCTGGCCCGGCAATCTGCGCGAGCTGAAGGCGGCGGCCGAACGCTTTATCCTCGGCCTGCCGCCGCTCAACCAGGCGCTGCCGCAGGAGAGCGGCGCGGTGCTGCTGAAGGAGCGTCTCAAACGCATCGAACGCAGCCTGATCCACGACTGTCTGAACCGCCACGACCACCGCATCGACGACGTGGTGCACGAACTGGGCATCCCGCGCCGCACGCTCTACCACCGCCTGAAGCAGCTCAATATACACGCCTGACGAACCACGCCGCCGCCGCGCGGCGGGTCGCCGAAAAAAAATCGTTCGCCGCCGGAACCGCCCCCTTTCCTCCGCCACTCAATCAGCGAAGTACCCGCATTATCATCCTATGATATGAGAGGAAATGTTATGAAATTTATGTCATTACCATCGATCGGCACCAGCCTGGCCAACGGCATCACCGGCGGCGCCGGCTTCGCCACGAAACTTGCCGGCGCCACCAGCGGCAGCAGCTTTATGAGCCAGATGCAGGGCGTGCAGGCGGAAATGCAGCAAAACCAGGTCGACAAGGCCAAACTGGATGCGGAAAACCAGCGCATCAACGGCATCGCCGACAGTGCGGCTCAGGCGGGCTCCGCCGCCGCGCAGGTCAAAATTCAGTACTGATGCCGCGCCGGGAGGGCGCAGCCGCGTCCTCCTGCTTTTCCCCCTCGTTACAGGCGAATCTGCGATGAAAATACCCCATAACGGCCCGTCACTGGCCGGCGCTCCGCTCACCACTTCCGCCGGCGGCGTCGCCGACGCCAATCAGGACGATATGCACGCCTTCAGCGCCGCGCTCAATGCGCCGGCCGGCGACGGCCAGGAGAACCTGCTCAGCGGCCTCGGCGGCGCCATCAGCGATAATCAGCGCGCGCAGCAGCAGGCGTTCCGCAACCTGGAGGTTGCCTCCCGCTCCAGCAACCCGACGGATTTCAGCCAGGCCAACGCCGCCCTGTCCGATTACTACATTCAGAGCCTGATGAACGCCAAGATCATCGCCAAGGGCACGCAAACCCTGGATAAACTCACTAACCTACAGTAACGGCTATGGGACAACCTCTGGTGAAATACCTGCTGGCGGCGCTGTGCGCCCTGCTGCTGAGCGGCTGCGGTGATGAAACCGTGCTCAACAGCAACCTGTCCGAGAGCGACGCCAACGACATCGTCGCGGCGCTGAACCACTACCATATCGCCGCCGACAAGCGCGTGGAGAAGAGCGGCGTTTCCGTGCTGGTCGCCGCGGCGGATATCGAGCGCTCGGTAAACATCCTCGACGCCGCCGGCCTGCCGCGCAAGGCGCGCACCAACCTGGGCGAAGTGTTTCAGAAGAGCGGCGTTATCTCCAGCCCGATGGAGGAGCGCGCCCGCTATATTTACGCCCTGTCGCAGGAGGTGGAATCGACGCTGTCGCAGATTGACGGCGTGGTGGTCGCCCGGGTGCACGTGGTGCTGCCGGAGCGCATTGCGCCGGGGGAGCCGGTGCAGCCGGCCTCCGCCTCGGTGTTTATCAAATACGCCGACTCGCTGGATCCCGACAGCATCGAACCGCGCATCCGCCGTCTGGTGGCCACCAGCATTCCCGGCCTGGTGGGGCGGGAAGATAAAGATCTGGCGATCGTCTTCGTGCCGGCCAAGGCCTGGCGCGACCAGACGCCGGTGGTCAATCTCGGCCCCTTCGCCCTGACGCCCGGCCAGTATTCGCTGGTGAAGACGCTGTTCAGCGTACTGAGCCTGCTGCTGCTGATCGGCCTCGGCATCGTTGCGCTGCGGCGCACGGCGAAAAAAGGCGCAACGGCGAACGCGGGCAAAGCCTCATGAGTGACGCCGACGTCACGCTGCGCTGGCTCAACTGGTGGCACAGCGGCTTCTGGCGCGACGCGCACCCCAGTTGGCGGCCAGCGCTGCCGTTCCCCGAGCCGGCCGCCGCGTTGGCGCGCGTGCACGGCGCGGCGCTGCGCCGGCGGCTTGGGGTGACGGATACGCCGCTGCCCCGGCCGCAGCCGCAGTTGCTGACGCTGCTCACCCTTGACGCCGACGCCCGCGCGCTGCTGCTGACGCTGGTCGCCGAAATCTGCACCGGCGAGACGGCGCTGCCCGGCGATCTGAAAATCTGGTGCCGGCGGCTGGCCAAAGGACTGCGCCCGGAAAGCTGGCTGCCGACGCCGCCCGCCGGCCAGACGCCGGCGATCACCAGCCTGACGCTGCTGCAGGCGCACTACCCCGACTGCTGGCCGCGCCTGCGCATGGCGTTTGAACATGATGACGTCAGCCGCTGTCCGCCGTCGCCGCCGGCGCTGGAGCCACGGCGGTTGCAGCCGCTGTGGGAAGCGGCGCTGTGGCAGTGTCAGCGCGCGCTGGCGGAGAACGGCGAGGAGCATCAGCATGTGGCAACTTAGAAAAATTCCCCTGCGTCAGCCGCCGGCGCCGCAGGCCGTGTTGCTCGGCCGCGACACGCTGGCCGTCAGCCGTCAGGCCGAACAGCTGATCGCCGACGCCGAGCGCGAGGCACAGTCCCTGCTCGACCAGGCCCGGGCGCAGGCCGACGCGCTGCGCCAACAGGCCGCAGCGGAGCGCGACGCGCTGCTGGCGGGCGCGCAGGAGACCTTCTGGCAGCAGGCCCAGACACTGTTTAGCGACTGGCAGCAACAGCGCCGCGCCGAGCAGCAGCAGTTGCTCGACGCCGCCGACGCGCTGCTGGCGCAGGCGCTCGGCCGCCTGCTGGACCAGGTGCCGCCGGCCGGGCAGCTGGATATCCTGCTGACGCAGCTGCGCGCCAAACAGCCGTCCGCCGTCGCCGCCACGCTGTACTGCCATAGCGAGCGGCACGCCGCGGCGACGCACTGGCTGACGCAGCGGCCGGAGCTGCGCTGGCAGCCGGCGGTCGACGACGCGCTGCCGCCGGACACCCTGCTGCTGACCACCGAACAGGGCGAACTGCATATCAGCTGGCAGGCGCTGCGTCAGGCGCTGGGCGCGGCGGACGCCGAGGCCGGCTGAAGAATTTTTTTTGCGGATGGAACCGCCGCACCACGCACGCCACTCAACGAGGAACCTTTCATCCCGAGGAGCCCGTTATGTATTCCGACGATTTATTACAACGCCGCCTGGCCAGCACCGCCAACCGTAGCCACAACGAGACCTATCAGTTCGCCAAAGAGATGTCGGGCGAGCCTTACAGCCTCAGCGATATGTACGCCTTCCAGAACCAGCTGCAGGACATGTCCAACACCAGCTGGGCCAGCTCGCAGTACACGCAGTTCAAGTTCGGAATGCGTAAAGCCATTATCGACGCCATTAACTAACGGCCCCACGGCAGCGCCAGGCTGCCGTCAGACAACTGACAAAGCCAGTTATTAGGGAGAGCGTGGCGATGGGGTCGTAGCGGCGTTAGCCGCCGAAGCGCCCCTCGTTACGCTAGGCCCGGGTATCTCGGGCTAACAGACCACTTTGTCATCAACCGCCGTTTTTTTATCGTCTGAACCCATCTCAACCATGGACAGCAAGGAGTAAGGAGTGGTGCTAACCCTGCCCGCGATACCCCATCTGCGACGTCTGGCGCTGGCGGCGCTGCTGCTGTGCGCCGGCATCGGCGCCGTACAGGCCGCTACGCCCGGCGAGTGGAAGAACGGCGCTTACGCCTATTCCGCCGACAACACGCCGCTGAGCATCATCCTGGAAGATTTTGCCGATAGCTTCGGCGTGACGCTGTACGACAGCTCGCTGCCCGAAGCCAACATCACCGGCAAACTGCGCTCCGGCAGCCCGGAGGCATTTCTGAACCGGCTGGCGCTGGAATACCGTTTTCAATGGTTTGTCTATAACGACACGCTCTACGTCAGCGCGCAGTCGGCGCAGGTATCGCGGCGGCTGGAAATCTCGCCCGACGCGGCGCCGGATATCAAACAGGCGCTGAAGGGCGTCGGCCTGCTCGACCCGCGCTTCGGCTGGGGCGAACTGCCGGACGAAGGCGTGGTGCTGGTCACCGGGCCGCCGGAATATGTCGCCATGATCGCCGACTTCACCAAAAAATCGGAAAAGCCCAAAGACGATAACAAAGAGATGATGTCGTTCCCGCTGAAGTACGCCTCGGTGGCCGACCGCACCATCAAATACCGCGATCAGACCCTGCTGGTGCCGGGGGTGGCCACCATCCTCAATGAACTGCTGGGACAAAGCAGCAGCCCGAGCGCCAGCGGCATGAACAGCAGCCAGGGCGGCGAAAGCGAGATGGATCAGATGCGCGCCCAGTCGCAGGGCATCCTCAGCCAACTGGTGGGGCGCGGCACCAGCCACGGCCGCGCCGGCGATAAAAATCCGCTCGGCGGCCTGGCCGGCAAGGTCTCGGCGGACGTGCGCAACAACGCCCTGCTGGTGCGCGACAAGCCGGAGTACCGCAGCGCCTATCAGTCGCTGGTCAGCATGATCGACGTGCCGCAGAAACTGATCGAGATCGACGCGCTGATCGTCGATATCGACCGCAGCGAGATGGCGCGCCTGTCGAGCAGCTGGGCCGGCCAGTTCGGCAACGTTACCGGCGGTTCGACGCTGCTCTCCGGCCCCAGCACGCTGTTCGTCACCGATTTTCGCCGCTTCTTCGCCGATATTCAGGCGCTGGAGGGCGAAGGCACCGCGTCGATTATCGCCAACCCGTCCATTATGACGTTGGAGAACCAGCCGGCGGTGATCGACTTCAGCGACACCGCCTTTGTGCGCGCCATCGGCGAGCGGGTGGCGGATATCCAGGCGGTCACCGCCGGCACCAGCCTGCGCGTGACGCCGCGCGCCATCGGCGGGAAAAGCAGCGCCACCTCGTCGGTGCAGCTGATCGTCGACGTTGAGGACGGCAAACTGAACAAAAACGACGACGGCGACGCCGAAGGCACCCGCAACGGCGCCATCAGCACCCAGGCGCTGGTGCAGGCAAAACGCTCGCTGGTGATGGGCGGCTTCCACACCAAAGAGAGCGGCGATCATGAGCGGCGCATCCCGATCCTCGGCAGCATTCCGCTGATCGGCAAACTGTTCACCACCTCGCAGCATGAAACCTCGCAGCGCGAGCGGCTGTTTATCATCACGCCGCACCTGGTGGGCGATCAGGTGGATCCTTCCCGCTATATTGCCAGCGAAAACCGCGACCAGCTCAACAGCGCCATGGGAGAGATCAACCGCCGCCACAAGTACACCGACATGAAGGGCATGCTGGAGTCCGCAATGCGCGATCTGGCGGAAAACCGTCAGCCCAGCGGCATGACGGCCGGCGGCAGCGGCCAGACCCTGAGCACGCTGTGCCGCATCCCGTCCGGCTTCAGCAACGATGCGCAGCGCCACCAGTGGTACGGCAACCGTTCGGTGCAAATCGCCGTCGGGGTGATCACCAATACCAGCAACGTCACCCGGCGCTTTGATGAAGCCGCCTGCCGCAGCGACCGCACCCTCGCCGTCGCCGCCTGGCCGCATTCGCAGCTGCGTCCCGGCGAATCGGTAGAGGTGTACGTCGCGTTTGAAAAAAATGCCGTGGTCAGGCCGGGGCGCGCCTCCCTGATCGCCAGCGCCCGCTAAGGAGAAGACTATGGTTATCCGCTATATCGCCGCCCTGCTGGCGGCCATGCTGCTCGCCGCCTGCGCGCCGAAAGCGCCGCCTGGCTGCGCCAGCGTCGAGTGCCGGCCGCAGTCCGGCGACAACAGCCTGACCATCTGGTGGCAGCCGGACCTGCGCAACGGTCCGACGGACTACACCCGGGTACAGGTTAACCCCTGACGGCGGCGGCGGAGGCCCGTCCTCCGCACGCGGCGGCTATCGGCGAGATAAGGAGAGGCTATGACGACATCCATCAGCGGCAGCATCGGCGCTTTGTTCCATCGGGTGCGGCGGACCGGCGACGAGAACGCCGCCCGCAGCGGCAACACCGTCCGCGGCAGCGGCGCCCCGTCAACGCAGCATCCCACCCTGCCGACATCAGCCCGCCCGCCGACCGGCCTGCGCCAGCGCCCGAACGCCGCGCCGCAGCTGGGCGCGCTGTCCTCGGAGGCCGGCGACTGGGCGATGCAGCTCAACAGCCGGCTCGGCG
Organism: Serratia rubidaea; assembly: GCA_901472405.1. Lineage (GTDB taxonomy): Bacteria > Pseudomonadota > Gammaproteobacteria > Enterobacterales > Enterobacteriaceae > Serratia_B > Serratia_B rubidaea. The sequence continues at coordinate 4,229,177 of LR590463.1, forward strand.
ACATCGGCGGCGCAACCGAAGAGCCGCCGGCCCTTACGCCGGAGGAGCAGGCGGCGCTGACGCAAAGGCAAACGCAGCGTCGCCAGATGGAACGCAGTACCCAACACCAGTGGCAGTCCCAGACGCCCGCCGCCCAGCTGACGGGGCTAAGCCGCCGGGACGACGGCACGCTGAATATCGACGCCGGCGAAGCCTTGGGCCCGCTGCTGGAAAGCACCCTCAACGCCAATAACCAGCGCTACCGCTGGCATGACAACGGTACTGAACACGGCCATATGCTGCTCGATCGGCAGAACCGGCTGATTAATCTGCACGAAGATCCGCTGGCGTTTACCGCCTTCAGCCACCGGCTGTCGGTGCCGCCGCAGCAGACGCCCGTCGCCGGCAATAACGGCAGCGTCAGCTGGGGCGGCGACGAACCCAAGACGGTCGACAGGCCGGCGCAGGCGCTGCGGGAAAAACTCACCGGCATCTACCGCACCGGTCAGGGCGAGCAGGCATTGCGCCTGCACGGCGATCGCTTATACCGCTATGCGCCCGACACCTCCGCCGAATGGCAGCTGATGCACGATATCGACGCCAAACCCTTCAGCCAGCTCAGCCGCCAGGGCAACGGCCAGCTGTTTGCGCTGCAGGACGACAAACGGCTGCTGAACCTCAGCAGCGGCCGCACCGAACATACCTTCAACCAGAAAGTCTCCGCCTATGCGCTCAACCGCCACGGCGCGCTGCTGGCGCTGACGGCGGACAAGGCCGCCGGCGAGCAGCAACTGCTGTTTCGCGCCGCGGGCGCGGAAGGCGCGCCCCGGCCGCTGCAACTGCAGGTGGATAGAGAAGGCAACGGCACGCCGCAGCCGTTTTACCCCGCCGCCATCGCCCTGCGCGGCAATGAACTGCTGGCGTTCGACGACGGCGGCCGCCTGCACCGCGCCGCGCTGCCGGACGGCGACATGCCGCCGACCCTGGACCTGGAGCAGGACGGCCGCGATACCCAGATTCGCCATCTGTTCTCCGACCCTGACGCACAGCTGACAGCGCTGCTGAACGACGGCGACGATCGCATCCACGCGCTGGTGAAGAACCGCCACAATCACGAATTCAGCTGCCAGCTGGGCGACACCGGCGTCACGCCCGGCTGGAACCTGACCGACAGCATGGTGATGGACTATCAGAAGGGGCTGCGCCTCAGCGCGCCGCGGCCGCACAACGTCGTCGATCTGGGCCGGCTGGGCAAGCTGGCGCTGATTGAAGGCAAGGTGCACTTTCGCGATGAGGTCACCGGCCACTGGGAGGCCAGCGAAGAAAAGGCTGACCGCCTGATCCGCGGCCAGGACGGCCAGGCGTATAAAGTGGAGGACGGCGAAGTCAAACCGCTGAAGATCAATCAGGCCGGCAACAAGGCCTCTCTCCAGGGCAACCTGTTTCATCTGACGCGGGTGCGCAACAGCGTGGAGGCCGATCTCGCCCTGACCGGGCTGGACAAGAACAGCCGGACCCAGACCGTCACCGCGCTGGGCAACGGGCGTCTGGCCTCGCTGCGGGAAGACGGCAGCGTACAGCTGCACCAAATCATCCCCGGCGCGCGGCGCGAGCGCATGCCGCCGCTCCCCATCAAACGTGAAGGCCTGCCCGACGCCCAAACGCCGGCCGGCAGGCTGAAAGATCTGGCCGGCAACGCCAGCCATCAGCTGTTCGGCCTGACCGGCAACGGGCAGCTGTTCTGCCTGGAGCCGGCCGGCTGGCTGCCGCCGGCGCTGCGTTCGGGCAACTGGCAGCAGGACCAGGCGGCGGCCGCCTGGCAGCCGGTGACGCCGCCGCCGAATCTCGGCGCGCTGACCAGCCTGCACAACGATGCGCAGGGCCGCCTGGTGGCGGCGGACGCCGCCGGCCGCTCCGCCACCTGGCACCACGGCAGCTGGCAAGACACCGATGAGGCGGCGCCCGTTTCCTACCGCAGCGACACCTCGCAGCAGACCTTCGACCGGCTGGACGCCAGCGGCAAGAGCGGCCGCATCCCCGGCACCGGCATCACCTATAAACGCGAGTTCGAGGTGTTCGGCGCCGGCGGCAATAACACCCGCCAGGTGAACAACCCGTTTAAAAAGCGCATGCAGGCCTTTTTGTTTAAGCCCCAGGGCAAAATGCCGCGTCCGCTGAAAAACCTCGGCAACGAAATTATCCACCGCGCCAGCGGCCGCGAGGGGCTGAAACCCTGCTATCAGGCCCAGCAGCAGCTCTCCGCCGACATCACCGCCAAGGCCGCCGAGATCGCCGCCAAACCGACGCCGCCCGCAGACAGCGGCACCGAGCTCAACAGCCTGTCAACGCTGGAAACCCGCCTCAGCGCGCTGGGGCTGGCGCAAAGCGACGACGTCCGCCACCAGCAGCTGCATAAAGAGATCGCCGGCTTCAGCGAAATGCTGGGGCGCAGCCTGAACCTGCACAGCGCCGCGGTGGGCAAACATTACGGCGTGGTGGATGAGCACAACCGGGTGATCGATAACCCGAGCAAGCTGCTGCACACCCGCAGCGGCCAGTTTAACCGCCACAGCCGGCGCGATCCGCAGCTGGCCGGCGCCCTGCGGCACCTGCTGGACAACCACGGTTCGCAGTCGGCGCAGGACGCGCTGCACACCCTGAGCGCCATGGAGAAACACCGCGTGGTGATCAACCACCTGAAGGACGAACGCGACTATCACGACGATATCGGCCTGCTGAAGTCGCGCCTGTTTCTCGATCTGCTGACGCAGGAAAAGCTGCATCAGGCGCTGAGCGACTGTCAGTCCGCTCCGGCGTCCGACCCGCAGCGCCTGAACACCCTGCGCGACACCGTGCGCAGCCTGCGTGACGAACAGTGGGATCAGCACCCGGTGAAGAAACTGTCCGATCAGGGCTTCCAGAACACCCGCCAGCTTGAGGCCTATTACGACGGCATGAAAAGAACGGTCAAGGCCTTCTCCAAGCAGCACCACGGCACCTACGTCACCGCCAGCACGCTGTTCCAGACCGGCAGCCGCGAGGAACTGACCCAGCGGCTCGGCGAGGAGCTGCTGGCGCTGAAAAACGGCGAGGCGCTGACCTTCGGCAACGGCCACAGCGGCTTTGTCTCCAGCGTCACCCTGCCCGGCGACCAGATTATCGGTTCGGTCGGCGCGCGGGTGAATCTGGATCGTGACTACAGCCTGGCCTTCACCCGCGAGGAGAGCGGGCTGACGGTAACCGTCGCCCGCAACGGCGGCGGCAGCCTGAACGTGTTCGGCGCCGCCGGCGTCAACGTGCTGACCGGCCACCTGAATGAGGACAGCCTGAATTTCGGCCCGGAGGGCAACCACAAACTGTCGCCGGTGGTGCGTTTCGGCGCGTCGCTGCCGCTGAACCTGCAGCGCCAGTCGCAAAACAGCATGACCTTCAGCCTGAGCGATAACGAGCTGCCGCAGTTTCTGCAGCAGCTGACCACCAATCAGCTCAGGCCGATGGATATGCTGGACAAGGCCATCGACCACAAGGTGAAAAACGGCAACGTCTGGAACCTGAGCCTGGATATCAACGCCTCGGCGCAGGCCAGCCTCGGCCTGCCGATGACCAACAAAAAACGAGACCACCAACGTCGCCAGCGCCCGCCTCGGCGGCGGCCTGTCGGCCGGCGCCAACCTGCTCCACGGCCAGCGCGAACGCAGCGATGCGCACAACGCGGAAGGCAGCAAAGTCAGCCGCAGCGATAACCGGGTGCGCTACCTGAATCAGGGTAATCTGGACGCCCGCATTATGGTGCCCGTCGGCGTCAGCAGCAAAACCGAGCACGCGCGCGAGCCGATTATGGCGACCAGCGCGCTGGCGGCGCGCTACACCTTTGACGGCCGCACCAAAAAGAAAATCAATATGGAGCTGGCGGAGCCGCAGACGCTGGATCACACCCATATCGACAAGATCGCGGAGAGCCTCGGCAAGGCCTTCACCAGCCCGGCCGACGGCCGGAAGCTGAGCGCGGTGCAGGGCAGCGCCGGCGACAGTTCGCCGCAGGCCCGGCTGGCGGAGCTGAGCGAGCACTTCCGCTCTCACCTGCTCGGCAACAAAACGCTGAACAACAGCCAGCATGCGGCGATCCGCGATCTGCAGAAACTGATCCACCAGCGCGAGGCCATGGATAACAAGGTGCCGTTGCCCGGTGCGCTGGAGTATCAGTCCACCTACAACAACCTGGCCAAGGTGGACAGCAACAGCCTGCCGCACTGGATCCATGATGCCTTCCGCTTTGAGATGCAGGACGACAACCACGCCAACAGCAACGCCAACCGCATCGGCGCCATGATGACGCAGGATCCGCGCCTCGCCGGGCTTATCCGCCAGATGCAGCTCAGCACCGACACCAAGGCCGAGGTGACGCTGGAACTGAAAGATGAGGCCCGCCGCCGGCTGGTGGAGAACTGGCTGCACGGCAATATCCAGCGGCAGGATCTGGAGCGCCAGCTGCAGGATCGCCGCAACATGCGCATCAAATCCATCGCCTTTGTCGAAAGCAAGGCCAAGGGCGACGGCATCACCTCCCCGCGCTTTCTGATCGGCGGCGGCAGCAGCGTCAGCATCGAGAAAGAGCGCAAGCTGGGCAAGATCGGCTTCAGTTACGGCGTCGATCAAAACGCGCCGCTGAGCTACAGCCTGGAAGGCGAACTCGCCGACCGTCAGAACGCATCGTTAAGCGAACCGCTGAACCGGGCGTGGGCGCAGGGGCGACTGTTGAAAGATGCATAACACCGAGGAGAAACCCGTGGAAACGCACTATATCCAAAAACTGCTGGCCCGCTACGGCGCGGGCCTGAACACCGAACTGCAGCTGGAAAACGGCGTCTGCGCCCTGCAGGATGAACGCGGCCGGGAACTGGCGGTGCTGGAGCTGCCGCCGCCGGGCGAGGTGCTGATGCTGCACTGCCTGATTCTGCCCGCCGATCCGGCCTGGCAAACGCCGGCCATGCTGCAGACGCTGCTGACGATGAACTTTGAGATCGGCGCAATGGGCGGCAGCTGGCTGGCGCTGGATCCGGCGGGCAACCTGCGCCTGTGCAGCCGCCGTGCGCTGAGCCTGCTGGATCACGCCGGCTTCGCCCTGCTGCTTAACGATTTTATCGAACGCGGCCACCAGGTGCGCGACTTTATGCCGGATCTGCTGGAGCGCCTGCGCCCCGTCGCCTGACCGCCCTCAGGAGCCGTTACGGGAACGGCTCCTCTTCCAGTTCGATCACCTCATTCAGATAGCTGTCCTCCAGCTCGCGCAGCAGGCGGTAAACCTGCGCCACCGCCTTCAGCGTCTCACGCGGGATCCAGCTGCCTTCCGGCGTGGTGCGGTACAGGGTGCGCGTCAGCCAGATGTAGCGCACCACCGGAATATGGGCGCGCTGCGCCTGATCCACCAGATAGTGCGCGTCGTCGCCGTGCGCCTTGAACACCAGGCGCGGCAGCGGCGTTTCACCGGGGCGGTAATAGAGCCCGACCGCATAGTGGGTCGGGTTGACCAGCAGCACGTCGGCCTCTTCCACCGCCACGTTGCGCGCCGCGCTCGGCTCTTCGTTCAGGATATCCTGCGCCACCTGACGCCGGTGCCCTTTCATATGCGGGTCGCCTTCGTTCTGCTTATATTCGTTGCGGATATCTTCGTGGCTCATCCGCTGCTGCTTGAGGAAGAAGAAACGCTGCACGCCGAAATCCATCAGGCTGAGCGCCAGCAGCACCAGCAGCACCCGGCGCGCGCAGCTGATAAACAGCTGCAGCACGCCGTGCCAGAAACCGTCCAGCGTGCTCTGGGCCAGACGCGCCAGGTTGCCCATCTCCGGCGCCAGCGACAGCCACAGCACCAGACCGATGGCGGCCGCCTTGATAATGCTGGTCAGCAGCTGCGCCATCTGCCGGCCGGAGAACATATTCTTGAAATGGTTCACCGGGTTGAGCGATTCGGGCTTCGGCAGCAACGCCTCCACCGAAAACAGCGGGCCGAACTGGATCCACCCCCCCAGCACCCGCAGCAGCAGCGCAATGCTGCAGACGATGGCGGAAAACAGCGCCAGCACCAGCAGGGAGTCGCTGAGCACCTCCTCCATCGCATGGCCGAACGGGTCGCGCAGGCGCAACAGCGGCAGCAGCATCATCGACTCCATCCGCTGCATGCCGTCCTCCACCAGCGCAAAGATCGCCTCCAGAATGCCGATGGAGATCAGCAGCTTCGGGATATCCTGACTCTGGCCAACCTGCCCCTTCTTCCGCGACTCCTGCAGCTTCTGCGGCGTGGCCTGTTCGGTTTTTTCACTCATCGGCCGACCTCCGCAGGCGGCAGCAGCGTGCCGAGAATGGCGCTCAGATCGCGCAGCTCAAACAGCCGCTCGCCCGCCAGATGGTTGAGCACCGGCAGGTACAGGACGAAGAACAGCAGCCCCAGCAGGCACTTCACCGGAATGGTCAGCACCGTGGCCTGAATCTGCGGGCTGTAGATGCTGATGATGCCGACGGCAAAGTCCATCAGCAGCAGCAGCGCCACCAGCGGGCCGGCGTACAGCACCATATCAACAAAGGTGGTTTTCAGCAGGCCGAGCCAGACGCCCCAGCCCTGTTCGCCCGGCAGCGGCATCCACGCCAGCGCCGGCCACAGGCGGTAGCTGTCCCACAGCACCTGGGTGATGGTGCCCAGCCCCGGCCCCACCATCAGCAGCAGAATCATCGACTGCTGCATCAGGTGGCCCAACGGCGTCACGTCCGGCCCCAGCAGCGGGTTGAGCTGGCCGCCCATCAGCGCGCCGCGCTGGTTGTCAAACAACGCCCCCACCGACTCCATCATCCAGAACGGCAGCCCCAGCACCAGCCCGAGCAGCGCGCCGAGGATCAGCTCTTTCAGCCCCAGCGCCGTCAGCGTCAGCAGCTCCGGCGGGTTGGCGGCGATGGCGGCCTGCAGCCCCGGCGCAATAAACAGCGCCAGCGCCGCCACGATCGCCGCGCGCGGCACCCCTTTGATCACATTGAAGGAGAAGATCGGCGTCAGCAGCACGCAGGGGAAAATGCGCGCCATGCCCAGCAGCAGCGCCAGCAGATACTGGAACAGTTGATCCAGCAGATCGCCCCACAGCATCAGCCGCCGACCCGCGACATCATGGCGAAGGCGTTCTGCGTCAGCTGCAGCAGCTCCACCCCGAGCCAGCGCCCGGTCAGCGCCAGCGTCACCCCGACCGCCACCAGTTTCAGGCAGAACGGCAGCGTCTGATCCTGCAGCTGCATCGCCGCCTGCAGCAGCGAAGTCACAACCCCCACCAGCACCGCGACGATCAGCGGCGGCGCGGAAAGCAGCACCACCAGCAGCATCGCCTGACGAAAAAAGCTCAGTATATCCATCGCCGCCTCACAGATAGCTATAGAACAGGCCGTCCAGCAGCCGGGTCCAGCCGCTGACCAGCACAAACAGCAGGATCTTCAGCGGCAGCGAGACCGTCATCGGCGACACCATCTGCATCCCCAGCGCCAGCAACACGTTGGAGACGATCAGATCCATCACCAGGAAGGGAATAAAGATCAGAAAGCCGATCTTGAAACCGTTTTGCAGTTCCGACAGCACAAACGCCGGGATCACCAGCAGCGGGCTTTGCGGCGTCAGCGACTGCGCCATCTCTTTCGGCCACATGCGCGCGCCGTTCTCCTGCAGGTGGGTCAGAATATCCGGGTCGGTATTGCGCGTCATAAACGCCTTCAGCGGCTCGGCGCCGTTGCCGAAGGTGTACTCCAGCCGCTCCATATTGCTGAAGTCGAGCGGCATCGCCTTGAGCCGCTGGCTCATATCGTTAAACACCGGCGCCATGACAAACAGCGTCGCGGCGAGGGCGATGCCGTACAGCGCCATATTGGGCGGCACCTGCTGCACGCCCATCGCGTTGCGCGTCAGCAGCAGCACCATGGAAATCTTGAGAAAACAGGTGCAGACGATCATCAGCATCGGCACCAGCGACAGCGCACCGAGAAACAGCGCCAGCATCATCGGATTAAGCGACTGCGCATCCATACCTCAGTGCCCCTGTCCCAGCGGATTGACGCCGCCCGGCAGCATATGGGTAATCTGCAGCCCCAGCCGCCCTTCCACATCCACCAGCTCGCCTTTCGCCAGCGGGTAGTCGCCGTGACACAGCAGCGCTTCGCCGGGCTGGACGTGCTCCACCATAATGGTGGCGCCCGGCGCCAGCCGCTGCAGATCGCCCACCGTCAGGTGCAGATGCCCACAGCGCACGGTCAGCGCCAGCGGTAGAGGATCGAGCGTTACGCCGGCCGGCTCTGAATCGGCACTCCATTCCACGCTGCTCTCGTCCTGTACGTCGCTCTCTGTCTCGTTATCGTTGTAGGGAAATGTCACGGATGTTGTCTCCAGATCGGTAAGATAAAAACCAGTGCTTCGCCCTTCCGCACCGACCAGTTCGCCCTGGGCGCGGAAATGTGCGAAGCGCAGCGTCCCCGCGCCGTGCGGGGTGAAAGTGTTTTCGCGCGGCAGCAGCACATCGTCAGGCCGCAGGCGCGCCAGTTCGGCGAGGGATAAGCTCAGCGCGCCGACGCAGAACGGCAGGGTCAGCGGCAGCGCCGCCAGCGCATCGTGCGGTTCACCCTGCCAGCCCGGCGCCGCCAGCAGGTCGGATAACACCTCGGGCGCCGCCGTCAGCGCGCTCTGCGCCCGTAGCTCGCCCAGCGTCACCGTCAGCCGCACGCTGAGCGCACCGGCGGGCGGCTCGCCGTCGGCGGCGCTCAGCTCACCGAACAGCGCACGAAGCGGCGCGCTCAGCCGTGGCTGAACAGCGGCCAGTACCAGAGGCGATCCTCATCGTTGTCCGCCGGCAGCGACGGACAGTCGGACAGCAGCCCGCAGACGCCTTCCGCCTCGCTCAGCCACAGCGGGCCGGCCGCACAGCGCAGCGCCGTGCCCGCAGCCCGCGGCTCGCCGGCGTCCAGGCCGATACGCAGTTCGCCGGCGCTGTCGCCCAGTTGAAAAGGCAGACGCAGCCCGTGGCCGATAAGGCCGCGCGTCCGGGCCTCGGCGGCGCTCTGCCGCCGCAGCCGCAGCGGCGTACTCATGCCCACTCCCCCCGCTGTTCAAAGCGCAGGCGCACCCGGCACGCCAGACGGCGACGCAGCGAGTGGCGACAGCGCTCCTCATGCGCCGCCAGCGCGTCCAGCGCCGCCGGCGCAAAACGCAGCGCAATGTCCCAGCCGCCCGCCGGCAGCGCCTGCAGCCGGGCGTCCACATCCCCCAGGCGCGGCAGCAGCAGCGTGACGGAGACCGGGCCAGCCGGCGGATTGACCAGCGCCCGATCCAGCTCATTTTCCAGCGGCTGCCACAGCGCCATCGGCGCGCCGGCGCCGCTGCTTGCCGGCGTTGCCGTCGGATGCGGCGTGGCGGCGGCGTGCGGCGCAACCTGCAGCGCGCCGGGCAAGGACGCCTCATCGCGATCCATCAGCATGCTGAACAGGTTGCCGTCCGGCGTCGCCGCGGAGCTCTCTTCATCCCGCCTGGCGGCGGGCAGCCCGGCAAGCGCCGGACGTTCGGCCGCCGCGCGTCCGCGTTCAGGCGTACGCGCGGGGCTTTTCCCCGCCGGGCGTTCCTTACGCAGCGGATGATGGTCGTCGCCGGCCGGCGCGTGCCCGCTATGCGGCTGACGCGCCGCCGCTTCCTGACGCCGCTGCGCCGCCGGGCGCTGCGGCTCCGGTTCCCGTTGTTTGGCGCGCTCGCGGGCAGCGCGGTGTTCCTGCAGCGTCGGGGAGATCATGGCGCCTCCTCCTGTTCCCGCAGCAGACACTCCAGCTTCTCCAGCTCGCGCTGGCGGCGGCGCGTCTCGGCCTGCGCCGCCTGCAGTTTCTGCTGCTGCTCTTCGCTGCGCCGCTGGCTGGCCAGCAGCTGCTGCTGACCCGTCTCCACCGCCGCCGCCGCGCTGCGTTCGCCATCAAGCCCGTGCTGCAGACGCTCCAGCGGCTGCCGGCCCAGATAGCGTCGGTCAAACTGTTCCCGCCGCTGCTGATAATCCTGCCGCGTTGCCGCCAGCTGGCTCTGCGTCTGCTGCAGCTGCCGCCGGCAGGCGCTGAGCTGCTGCTCCTCCCGCCGCTGGCGGCGCTCGCTGCGCTGCAGACGCTGACGGCGGATCGGCAGCATCAGCGCCAGCGCCTGGCCGAGCGCCCGATCGCCTTCGTCCGGCTGCGGCTCATGATCAATGTTGCTGTTCCGGCGCATAGCCGCTTACCTCCGTCAGTTGCTGTAAAGTCTCTTCCCAGGCGCAGGGGGCGCGCGTCTCCTGGCGTAAAAAACCGTTAATGGCGCCCTGCGCCTCCACCGCAGCGTCGGTCATCGCGTCGTGCCCCGGCTCGTACTCCCCCAGCCGGATCAGCATCTCCACCTGCTGCCAGGCCGACATCAGGCGGCGCAGCCGGGTGGCGTCGGTAAGCTGCTCCCGCTCCGCCACGTTGCTCATGGTGCGGCTGAGGCTGGCCAGCACGTCGATGGCCGGATAGTGGCCGCGCTCCGCCAGCCGGCGGGTCAGCACAATATGGCCGTCGATCAGCGAGCGCACTTCGTCCGCCACCGGGTCATTCATCGAATCCGCTTCAATCAGCACCGAATACAGGGCGGTGATGCTGCCCGTCATGGTCTGCCCCGCCCGCTCCAGCAGCCCCGGCAGCAGGGTATACACCGACGGCGGTAGCCCGCCGCGCCCCGGCGGCTCCCCCAGCGCCAGGCCGATTTCGCGCTGGGCGCGGGCGAAGCGGGTCAGCGAGTCGAGGATCAGCAGCACGCTTTTCCCCTGCGCGCGGAACGCTTCGGCAATCGCCGTGGCGGTAAAGGCCGCGCGGGCGCGCTCCATGCTGCTGCGATCCGAGGTGGCGCACACCAGCACCGTGCGGCTGCGCAGCGCCTCATCCAGCTCATGGTCGAGAAACTCGCGCAGCTCGCGGCCGCGCTCGCCGATCAGGCCGAAAACGATGGCGTCGCAGGGGGTATTGCGCGCCAACTCCGCCAGCAGCGTGGTTTTGCCGCAGCCGGCGCCGGCAAACACGCCGACCCGCTGGCCGACGCCGAGGGTCAACAGACCGTCGATGGCGCGCACGCCGGTCGGCAACGCCTGGGCAATGCGCGGACGCGCGGTCGGCGGCGGCGCGTCGCTCACCACCGGCACGGTATCAACGCCCGTCCCCGGCAGCGCAAAGGCGCCGACGCTCTGTTCATCCAGCGGCCGGCCGAAGCCGTCCAGCACGCTGCCGAGCAGCGCCTCGGACACGCTGATGCTGTGCGGCAGCCACAGCGGCGTCACCCGCGCGCCGCGGGCGATGCCGTCCAGCGGCCCCAGCGCCGACAGCAGCGTGTGCTGCGGGTTAAAACCCACCACCTCCGCCAGCACGCTCTCCTGCTCACCGCGCGTGATGCGGCACAGATCGCCGATGCGCGCGCGCGGCAGGCTGCACTCCAGCAGGATGCCGCTGATGCCGGTCACCCGGCCGTAGGCCGTCACCGCGTCCGCCGCCTGCAGGCGTCGCCGCTGACGATCGGCCCAGGCGGCGATCCCGCCGGCGATCTCCGTCATCACCATTTCACCGTCAGCGGATCGCGACCGCTGAATTCGATCCGATCGTCGGTGATCGCCGCCAGCCGCAGGCCGGCGACCTCATCGCCGATAAACACCCGCTGGCCGTCGTCCGTGACGATATTGGCCCGCTGGCCGGTGGTGACCTGCACGATGCGAAACGGCAGTTTCTTCTCCTGCGGCCGCACCGCACTTTTCACCGGCGCCGCCGCGCCGTAGTGCGCGTAAAAGCGCGCCATCATGCGTTCAAACACCGCCATCTGCGGCTTGCTTAATTCGCCGCTCAGCAGCAGGCCGTCGCCCTGCTTGCTGATGCGGATCTGTTTGATCAGTTCGCGCTCTCGCAGCTGCTGCTGCAGCGGCGCACGCAGCTCTTCCACGCTGTTCCAGCTGGCGGTGCGCCCCTCGCCGGCGGAGGTCTGCGCCATCGTCGGCTGCAGGATCCAGCTGGCGACCGTAATGCTCAGCAGCAGAAACAGCCCGAGCACCAGGCCGCGCATCGCGCCGGACAGCCGGCGACGGGCGGCCGGCGGCGGCGCAGGGCTGGCCTCAGCCGGCGCGGGCAGCGCCGCCGCCTCGTGCCACGGCGTTTCAGCGCGCGCCACGCACAGCCAGACGTCGGCCAGCTGGAACGGCGTATCCGCCTCCAGCGTCCAGGTTTCCTGCGAGGCCGGCTCCGTGCTCAGCCGCCAGACCCCGTCGTCGCAGCCGAGGAGGTAACTCAGGCCGGCCAGATCCACGCCGTCGAGGCGCAGATCGGCCTGCGGATCGCCGCCGATGCGCCACGACGCGCCGCTGAGGGGCAAGGCGGCGCCGCAGTGATAGCCGGACAGTACGCGCAGCTCAAACATCCGTTAATCCTCCCAGGGGGTGAGTGAATAGAAGGCCGGATCGACGTCGAGACGCCCCAGCACCTGAACCGCCAGCGCCGGCTCCAGCTCGGCGAAAGAGAGCACCGGCACCGCGTGGAAACGCTCCTGAATCAGCGCCCGCAGCGGCCCGCGCAGATCCTGCGCCGCCAGCAGCACCGCCTGTTTGTCCTGACCCGGCGCGTAGGCCTGCTTCACCTCCTGATGAATCAGCTGGATCTGCTGCTGGCTCAGGGCGAAGAAGATGTCGTTCTGGGTCTGGCGCAGGCTGTCGCGCAGCGCCTCTTCCAGCTCCGGCGTCAGCAGCCAGGCGTGGATGCCGTCCGGCTGGCCGTACTGGTGGCACAGGTGGGTTTTCAGCGTGATGCGCACCTGCTCCGTCAGCAGGTTGACGTCCCGCTCGTGCTGGCCGTGTTCGATCAGCGCCTCGCCGATGGCGCGGACGGAGCGCAGCGGAATGCGCTCCGCCACCAATTTCTGCAGCACGCCGGAAAAACGCGTCAGCGGCATCACCCGCTGCAGCTCCTGCGCCAGCTCCGGCTGTTCGGCATCCAGCCAGCTCATCAGCGCCCGCGTCTCCTGAAGGCCGATAAAGTGCGGGCTGCTGGCGTGGATGGCGTCTTCCATACGCGTCAGCAGCAGCTCGCCGGCGCTGTGACGCGTCAGATCCTCACGCGCCAGCAGCGGATGCTCCGCCGTCAGCCACAGATAATCCTCTTCGCCGCGCGCCTCATCGCCGGGGACGGCGCCTGCGCGCTCCGCCTCGCTCAGGCTCTCCAACTGCCGCACGTCCAGCGCCGTTAGCGCGCTGTCGAAGGTGCCGACCACTTTCGGGATCTCGTACACCGAGAAACGGAACTCATCGACCGGCTGCTTATCGGTAAATTCGATGTCAAACGCCGGCAGGGTGAAGCCAAAGTGGTAAACGATGCGGTTGCGCAGCCGGCGGATCTCCTGCACCAGATCCAGCGTCTCCGCCGCGCCGCGGCGCGAGGTGTGGAACTGGATCAGCCAGGGACGCGTCGGGTTGAACTGGCGCAGATCCTCGCGGCCGTTCAGCTCCGGCGGGATCACTTCGTTTTCGATCTGCGGCTTCGCCAGCAGCATTTCCTGCCGCGCGCGCCACACCTGAAAACCGCCGCCGCCGAGGGTGATCAGCGCCAGCAGCGAGAACACCACGCCCGGCATGCCGGGCACCAGCGCAAAGCCGATCATCCCCATCGACGCCAGGATCCACGCCTTGGGCTGGCTGGTGAGCTGCTCGGCGATCTCGCGGCCGACGTTCGGCGTTTCCGTGCTGTCGCTCTCCGAAGAGACGCGGGTAATGATCATGCCGGCGGTCAGGGAGATCAGCAGCGCCGGGATCTGGGCGATCAGGCCGTCGCCGATGGTCAGGATCGAGTAGGTATGCATCGCATCGCCGGGCGCCATATCCAGCTGCAGCACGCCGATGCTGAAGCCGCCGATCAGGTTGATGCACAGAATCACCAGCCCGGCGATGGCGTCGCCTTTGACAAACTTCATCGCCCCGTCCATCGCGCCGAACAGCTGGCTCTCTTTCGCCAGCTCGTTGCGGCGGTTGCGCGCCTGGTGCACGTCAATCAGTCCGGCGCGCAGATCGCTGTCGATCGACATCTGTTTGCCCGGCATGGCGTCCAGCGTGAAGCGCGCCGCCACCTCCGCCACGCGCTCCGATCCTTTGGTGATCACCAGAAAGTTCACCACCGTCAGGATCAGGAACATCACCATCCCCACCGCCAGGTTGCCGCCCACCACGAAGTTGCCGAACGCTTCAACGATATGGCCGGCGTCCTGCTGGATCAGGATCTGGCGGGTCACCGAGATCGACAGCGCCAGCCGGAACATGGTGGTCAGCAGCAGCACCGCCGGAAAGGTGGAGAACGCCAGCGGCTTGGGCAGGTACATCGCCAGTACGATCAGCAGCGAGGAGAGGCAGATATTGACGGCGATCAGCATGTCGATCAGCCCCAGCGGCAGCGGGACGATCAGCATAAACACCAGCGCCAGGGCAAACGCCGCGCCGACGATCTCCGAACGCTGCATCGCGCTGATGGCAATTTTATTGAGGATGGCAAATAGGCTGTTCATCACGTTCCCTTAGCGCTTCGACTCGCGTCTGGCCTGCCGACGTTCGTCCTTCAGCAGTGCCGTATTGTGGTTTTCCAGCAGCTTCAGCGCCGTCTGGCGCCCGTCCTTGATTTTCCACAGCCCGATCGGCAGATCGCGCACCAGCGGCAGCACGCCGTTAAAGAAAATGGAGAGATGACGCGGCTGCGCATCGGGCACCACGTCGTCCCCGAGCTGGCTGAAGTCCTGTTGAAAAGCGCCGTTGTGGCAGATATGCAGCAACCGCCGCGCCAGCTCCACGTGATCCATGTCGCCCAGCGCCATTTTGCCCGCCATGCGATCCAGCAGTGTCCGGCTCTCTTCCAGGGTGTGATTGACCTGACCGGCCTCGAACAGCCCGGTCTGAATATGGCGCAGCGCGCCGGCGCCGATCGACGAGGCCAGCGCGGCGATATCGTCGGCCAGCGCGCGCTGCAGCGTGCGCAGTCCGGTGGTAAAGTCCTGCGGCGCAAAATGCCCCAGCAGCAGATCCACCATCGCCATCGCCGACTGCTGATGCACGATGCTGTCGTAATAAAGGGTGCGCAGGCTCTGTTTGTGCTGCGGATTGTCGGTCAGCTCGGCGATCGCCCCGGCGATATTCAGCCCGGCCCGCAGCCGCTCGCCATGGTGTTGCTCCAGCGCCTCCAGATGCTGCTCCACCGTCTGGCGCAGCTCTTCATCGCCGTCGCTGCGCGCCTCGCGCTCCATCACCCGCAGCAGCAGGTCGCAGCGCGCCGGGTCATCGTCCAGCATGGCGAGCAGTTCGTCGGTTTCCGCCTTACGCTTTAAGGCGTCGCGCAGCCGCTGCAGCGACGCCTGCTGACGCCCGGCATCGCGCGCATCCAGCAGCGCGTACATTTTGTGCAGTTCAACTTTATTCAGCAGGTGGCGGTGGCGCACGTGGTGCTGGTTCAGGCGGCGCTGCTCGGCCTTCTTCTTGCTTTCCGCCTTTTCGCCAAACATCAGTCCGGCTTCTTCCTTGATATCGTCGGCGCTGGCCGCGCCCGCGGCGACATAGCCGGCGGCCTTGCCGCCGCTTTTATTCTGTCCGACCTCTCCCTGCTTCATCAGGGCGCGCAGCGGGTTTGGCGTAAACGCCAGGCTGGAGGATTTCAACATTGCCGGTTCCTCATCAAGATGACCCTCTTTCTGTGGCGCCGGCCGGCTTCAGGTTCCGAAAAAAAATAAAAGAATTGAGTTATTGGAAATTCAAATAATAACCAAATGAAATTAGTGCCAATCCTTGCACAACTATTTTTGTTTTTTTGCGGCTTTTTTCTCAGAACATTCTGAACACAAAAATAAAGGCAAATAAAAACAACACACTATTTACGAAATAAGAGTGGCACAGCGCTTGCTATTTAACAGTGAACTCACTGAGATTTTATTTAAGGAGAAATAAAAATGATGAATTCATTCACTGCCAGCGCAATGCCGACCAACGCCATAGATATACCCGTGGACTGGGAAGGTATTTTCAAGCAATCGAACAAAAAGCTGATTAATTTCATTCGAAGGAGAGTCGCCAGTACGGAGGATGTGGAAGATATCGCGCAGATGACCTTGCCTGGAAGTGCTGCGCAACCGGCATAAATTTACCGGCGCCTCACTGCCGGAAACCTGGATGTTCGGCATCGCCATCAACCTGATCCGCAACCACTACAAGCGTCAGCAGCACCGTTATCTGTTTGATACGCTGAATGATGAGGTGCTGGAAAATCTGCTGCATGACGACGATCCGAGCGCGCTGACCGAGCATCAACGGCTGCTCACCACCGCCCTGACCTCGATTGACCGGCTGCCGGAAGAAATTAAACGTATGCTGACGATTTTAATCGGCGATGACGGCAGCTATCAGGATATCGCCCAGCAGCTGAATATCCCGATCGGCACCGTGCGCTCCCGTCTGTCGCGCGCCAGAGAAACGCTGAAAAACCAGGTATTCCGCTGATTGTCGCCGACGCGCCAGGGAAAAATAGCCGGTAAAAATAACGTTCAAATAAAAATAATGAAAATCCGAACTAAAATAAATAACCGCCGCGCGCCGTAAAAAACGGCGTAAACGAAGAAACCAGTCCTATTTTTTCAGAAAATGCTACGTTACTCTGCGGTTAATACACGGCATTAGCCGCGCTGGCGCCATGACGGCAACGGCGCGATAACAAGGAGATGATCTATTGCAGCGTTTTTTCCACTGGCTCGATCCCTCGCTGACGGCAACGGAATCCTTATCGTCCATTGCGCTCAACCGCATTCACGACGCTATTTACCTGCTCGATCAGGATTTAACCATAAAATACGTCAATGAACGCGCCTGTAACCTGATGGGATACAGCAAAAAAGCGCTGCTCAGCAGCAATTTTGCCGCCATTGCCCCTGAACTGGCGGACGGCGATGTCGCCGCGCTGTGGTGGAAGCTGACGATGCGCCCGGAAGGCATCACCTTTACCTCCCAGCACCAGCATCGCAACGGCGAGATCATCGCCGTCCAGGTCAGCTCCAGCCGCTATCAGCACGGCGGCCGGCCGCATGCGCTGTGCATCGTCAGCGATGTCCGCGAGCTGAAGAAAAAGGAGGCGATTCAGCATCTGCGGGAGAAGCAGTTCCGCGCGCTGGTCGAGAACTCGCCGGATATGGTGGCGCGCTTCGATCTCTCCTTCCGCTGTATTTACGTCAATCCGCGCGTGCTGAGCTGGTTTAACCGCAGCGAAAGCCAGATCTTCGGCTGGAAGCTGACCGAAAGCGTGCCGCACCATAACGCCGGCATGGAGCTGCTGCGCCTGATCGCCCATACCATGAGCAGCTCCACCCCTACCGACGGCGAGATCGCGCTGGATCATCAGAGCCAGCAGCGCGTGCTGCACGTGCGCAGCGTGCCGGAGTTTAATCTGGAGGGCGAACTGGAGAGCGTGCTGGCCATCGGCCGCGATATCACCGGCATCCGGCTGGCGGAGAAAGAGCTGCGCGACGCCCACCAGCAGCTGCGCCTGCTGGCGCGCAATCAGGAAGCGCGGCGCGAGGCGGAACGCAAATACCTGGCCAGCGAGATCCATGACGAGCTGGGCCAGCACCTGACCTCGCTGCGGGTCGGACTGTCGCTGATCCGCATGCAGTCGCCGGAAAATAACGCCGCCGTCCATCTGCAGGTGGAAAACCTGATGCGTCTGGTGGACAGCACCATTCAGGTGGTGCGCGACGTCTCCACCCGGCTGCGGCCGAATATGCTCAATATGGGGCTGCTGCCGGCGCTGGAGTGGCTGCGCGATGAGTTTAACCGCCAGCAGAAGTGCCGCTGCATTCTGATCGCCACCACGGAGAAAAAGCTGCAGCTGGACGACTCCAGCACCACCGCCGCCTTCCGCGTGGTGCAGGAGTCGCTGACCAACGTCACCCGCCATGCCAAGGCCAGCAGCGTCTATATCTTTGTGCGCCAGCGCGGCGAGAAGCTGGAGATCGAAGTGGTGGACAACGGCCGCGGCTTTGACCAGCAGCGCGTGCGCTCCAACGCCTGGGGACTGCCGGGGATGAAGGAGCGGGCGGAAATGCTGCAGGGCTGGCTGACCATCGACAGCAAACCGGGCGAAGGCACCCGCGTACGGCTCAACTTCCCGCTCAACCGACAAAATCTTGATAAATAATAAAGCGAGAAAGACATGACCCAGCCAATACGTTTAATGATTGCCGAAGATCACGCCATTATGCGCGAAGGCCTGAAGCAGCTGTTCCTGCTGGATGCCGGCATCAAGGTGGTCGCCGAAGCCGCGGACGGCGGCCGGGTGCTGGAACGGCTGCGCGCCGGCGACGTCGATCTGCTGCTGCTGGATATTTCCATGCCGGGGATCAGCGGCGAAGATCTGATCAACCGCATCAGCAGCCAGCACCCCGATCTGAAGATCCTGGTGCTCAGCATGTTTAATGAGCCGCAGATCGCCCAGCGCATGCTGGAACACGGCGCGCTGGGCTATATCACCAAGGATCGCAACCCGGAGGCGCTGCTGAACGCCATCCGCAGCGTCGCCGGCGGCGCGCGCTATATCGACCATGAGCTGGCGCAGAAGATCGTCTTCGCCCAGTATCAGAGCAACAGCGCGCCCCACGAGAACCTGACCCTGCGCGAACGGCAGATAATGATTATGCTGGCCCACGGCGAGTCGATTAACGCCATCGCCGACACCCTGGCCATCAGCAATAAAACCGTCAGCACCTATAAATCGCGGTTGATGAAAAAGATGGGCTTCAGCGCCAATGCCGATATCGTCAAGTACGCCATCAGCCATAACCTGGTGCAGTAAGGCGGGACGGGAAAAAAATAAGGCACGCCGTCGCCGGCGTGCCTTGGTCATTGACTACCTCAGGCTCAGAGCCCTTCCGCCTGTCGCAGCGGCGGCGTAAAGCGGCGCAGCCGCAGCGCGTTGCTCACCACGAATACGCTGGATAACGCCATGGCGCTGGCGGCGAACACCGGCGACAGCAGCATGCCGTTCAGCGGATACAGAACGCCCGCCGCCACCGGAATCAACGCCACGTTATAGGCGAAGGCCCAGAACAGGTTCTGTTTGATATTCACCAGCGTGGCTTTCGACAGCGCAATCGCGCTGGAAACGCCGCCCAGATCGCCGGACATCAGCACCACGTCGGCAGCCTCGATGGCAATATCCGTGCCGGTGCCGATGGCGATGCCCACGTGCGCGGCGGCCAGCGCCGGCGCATCGTTGATGCCGTCACCGACGTAGGCCACCGGCCCATATTCGGCGGCCAGACGCTCAATGGCCGCAACTTTACCGTCCGGCAGCACTTCGGCCACCACCTCATCAATCCCCAGCTGACGGGCAATCGCCTGCGCGGTGCGGCGGTTGTCGCCGGTGACCATCGCCACCTTCAGCCCCAATTCGTGCAGCGCCTTAATCGCCGGCAGGGTGGTGTCCTTAATCGGGTCGGCCACCGCAATCATCGCCGCCAGCCGGCCGTCGATGGCGACGTACAGCGGCGTTTTGCCCTCGTCGCCCAGTCGCTCGGCGTCTGTCGCCATCTGCGCCACGTCCAGCCCCAGCTGCTGCATATAGCGATCCGCGCCCACCGCGATGGTCATCCCTTCGATATCGGCGTTCACGCCAAAGCCGGTGACCGACTCAAAGCGGGTGATGGTCGACAGCGGCAGGTTTTCATGCTGCGCGGCATCGACAATGGCGCGGGCGATCGGGTGCTCCGATTTGTCCTCCACCGTCGCCACCAGCCCCAGCACCTGCGCGCGTTCAAAACCGGGCGCCAGCACCAGATCGGTCAGCTCCGGGCGGCCTTTGGTCAGGGTGCCGGTTTTATCCACCGCCACCACCGCCGCATCACGCAGCGACTGCAGCGCCTCCCCTTTGCGGAACAGCACGCCCAGCTGCGCCGCGCGCCCGGTGCCCACCATGATGGAGGTCGGCGTCGCCAGCCCCATGGCGCACGGACAGGCGATAATCAGCACCACTACCGCATTCACCAGCGCAAACGACAACGCCGGCGACGGCCCGAAGAACAGCCAGACCAGGAACGTCAGCAGCGCCACGCTCATCACCGCCGGTACAAACCACATGGTGATGCGGTCCACCAGCGCCTGGATCGGCAGCTTGGCGCCCTGCGCCTGCTCCACCATGCGGATAATCTGCGCCAGCATGGTGTCGCTGCCGACTTTGGTCGCCTTAAACGTCAGCGCGCCGTTCTGGTTGACCGTGCCGCCGACCACTTCGGCGCCGCTTTTTTTCTCAACCGGCACCGGCTCGCCGCTGATCATCGACTCATCGACAAAGCTTTCGCCCTCCAGCACTTCACCGTCCACCGGGATGCGCTCGCCGGGGCGAACTTCAATAATGTCCTCACGTTTGACCTCGGCGATATCCACCTCCGCCGCCTTGCCGTCGCGCAGCACGCGGGCGGTTTTGGCCTGCAGCCCCACCAGCCGCTTGATGGCCTCCGAGGTATTGCCCTTGGCGCGGGCTTCAAAGTAGCGTCCGAGCAGAATCAGCGCGACGATCACCGCGGCGGCTTCATAGTAAACGTTGACCGTGCCGGCCGGCAGCCACTGCGGCGCAAAGGTGGCCACCAGCGAATAGCCGTAGGCGGCGCTGACCCCGGTCGCCACCAGCGAGTTCATATCGGGCGCGCCGCGCAGCAGGGCCGGAATGCCTTTCTGGAAAAAGCGCAGCCCGGGGCCGAACAGTACGATCGAGGTCAGCACAAACTGCAGGTACCAGCTGTTCTGCGTGCCAATGGTGCGATCGATAAAGGCATGCATGCCCGGCACCAGATGCGAGCCCATCTCCAGCACGAACACCGGCAGCGCGAAGCAAACGGCCACCAGCAACGCCTTTTTCAACGAACTCAGTTCCGCCGCCTGACGCACCGCCTGATCGGCGGTATCGCTCTTATCGGCGGCGATCAGCTGCGCCTCATAGCCCGCCTGCGCGACGGCGGCGATCAGCGCCTGGGGATCCACCCCGGCGGCGGCCTGCACCTGCGCGCGTTCGGTGGCCAGGTTAACCGTAGCCTGCTCGACGCCGCTGACCGCGGCCAGCGCGCGTTCAACCCGGCCCACGCACGAGGCGCAGGTCATGCCGGTCACCGACAGGTTGATGGTTTCCTGCTCTACCGTATAGCCCGCGTCATTCACCGCCTTCACCGCCGCCGCCACGTCGGGCGCGCCGCTGAAGGTGACGAATGCGCGCTCGGTCGCCAGGTTAACGCTGGCATCGGCGACGCCGGGCACGGCCTTGAGCGCACGCTCCACGCGCCCCACGCACGAGGCGCAGGTCATGCCGACGACGGGGAAATCGATCGCGGCGGACTCACCGGATCGGGATGGCGTCAAATGGGTGCTCATAACAAACTCCTCCTACTACAGCGCCCCGCCATACCGCAGGGCGCTCCTTTTGCTGTTCAGTCTGACTCGACGCTGGCGTGGAAACCGGCCGCGGCCAGATCGGCCATCAGTTCGGCGCCGTCAGCGCGGCTGGCGATCGTCACCCGCTTGGTTGCCGGGTCGGCATCGACCTGCGCCTGCGGGTCCCGCGCCTTGATGGTTTTGGCGATCGAAGCGGCGCAGCCGCCGCACTTCATCGTCGGAATATGCAGCTGTAAATGGTTCATAAATGGCTCCTTGCGTAAGTTGGACTCCATCGTCAACCTTGACCTAACGTCAAGGTCAATCCTTTTTTGCAAAGTATTTCTTTTTTTATTTGATGCGGCGGCACCACAGAAAAAACGGCGCCGCGCGGGGGATGGCGTAACCAAACGCTTTGTTATCCGGCCGCTGTGACACGGCGGCCGGTGTTATGGCATGGATTAAACGTCAGCGGGCGTTATGCCGCCGTTATTGCCCGTTTCCCAAGGCAATAATAGCATCTCTCACCCGGGGCAAGGCGCTTTCTATCTGTTCCGGCAGCACGGCGCACACGGCGGCTCGGAACCACCATTCGGCGCGCGCCATGCCAAAATAGCTGAACGGCACGACCGCCAGGCCGGCATGGTCAATCAGATAGCGGCTCACGTCCTCGGGCGTGCGCAGCACCTGACCCGCCGGCGTCACCCTGCCCGCCAGGTTAAACTGCATCGACAGGTAGATGCCGCCCATCGGCGCCATGGCGTCTACCGGTAGCCCTTCCGCCTTCATCCGCTGTATGCCGGTATGCAGCAGCTGCAGCGAGTTAAAGATCTGGCCCTTAAAGGTCGCCAGATGATCCTGCAGCAGCGCGTGATCATGCAGCAGCGCCGCCATGGCCAGCTGCTCCGCCTTTGGCGCGATCGCGCCGATATGCTCGATCATCAGCTTCATCTTATCAATGACGTCCGCCGGCCCCATGCCCCAGCCCACCCGCAGCCCCGTCGCGGCGAAGGCTTTAGAACCGCCGTCCACCACGATGGTGTACGCTTTCAGCTCCGGCCGGAGCTGCACCGGCTGATAGTGCGGCAATGCCTGATAGCTCAGCATCCAGTAGACCTGGTCAAACACAATGTACAGCGGCTTCTGCCGGCCGCGCCGCCGCCGGTTTTCCGCCGCCACCAGATCGCAAATCTCCTCCAGCGCCTGCCGGGAGAACATGGTGCCCACCGGGTTTTGCGGTGAGCACAGGGCGATGACCCGCGCCTCCCGCAGATAGGGCAAGAAATCCTGCGCCGTCGGCAGGAACTGATTTTCCGCCGTGGTTTCCACCGCCACGCCTTTGGCGCCGCACAGGGTCGCATAATACATATTGTTCCAGGAGGGCGCGGGATAAACCACCGTGTCGCCGGGGTCAGCCACGGCCAACAGCGCCAGGTACAGTAAAGGGCGCGCGCCGCCGGAAATAATAATTTCACTCGCCGGATCGTACTCAACGTCGAAGCTGCGTTTGCACAGGCCGGCGATCGCCTCGCGCAGCGGCAGTACGCCTTCCAGCGGCGGGTAATCATGCTGATTATCCGCGTAGGCCTGATAAATGGCCTGGCGCAGAACGCCGGGCAGCGGGAAACGCGCCGGATCAAAATCACCGATAATCAGGTCGCAGATCCGCCGGCCGTCGTCAATCTGCCGCTGTACATAGGACGCCAGCTTGATAATGCCGGAGTAGTCCAGCTCCACCGCCAGGCGCGACAGGCGCGGCGCGGCGGCGTCGCGCGGACGGCCCTCCGCGGCGATATCCCCAGTCTGTGCCGGTTGGCTTAATATCTCATTCATAGAGGTGACCTTATATTCGCTATGTTGTGCTGCCAGTCAGGATGCAGGGGCTTATTCGGCATAGGCGGAAGACAGCGTGTGCAGCGCCTGATTCACCGCCGCCAGGGCAACGTCGATGTCTTCATCGCTGGTCGGCCAGCCCAGGCTGAAGCGCAGCGTGGCCTGCGCCAGCTCTTCCGACAGCCCCAGCTCGGTGAGCACGTGGCTGGGCGACAGGCTGCTGGATGAGCAGGCCGAGCCGGTACTGACCGACACGCTCTTTTTCAGCAGGCTAAGCAGCTTGGCGCCGTCGGTCTGTTTGAAAGAGATATTCGAGACGTGCGGCAAACGGGGGCAGCCGCGGCCGTTGATCTGCACGTTATCCCACTGCGCCAGCGCCTGTTCCAGCCGGTCGCGCTGGGCCTGCGCCTTGGCCATCGCCTGCGGCAGACGCTGAGCCGCCAGCTCCGCCGCCTTGCCAAAGCCGACGATGCCCGGCACATTCAGCGTGCCGCCGCGCATGCCCTGCTCGCTATTGCCGCCGGTGATCTGCGGATGCAGATCGACAATTTTTTTGCCGTTTTTCCGCCGCAGATATAACGCGCCGATGCCTTTCGGCCCATATATCTTGTGCGCGGAGCAGGTGAGAATATCGATCGGGCACTGCCGCACATCAATCGGGACTTTCCCCGCGGCCTGCGTGGCATCCGACATCAGCAGAATGTTGTGCCGCTCGGCGATGGCGGCGATCTCCGCGATCGGGTTCACCACCCCCAGCTCATTGTTGGCGTACATCACGCTGATCAGTATGGTTTCCGGCGTAATCAGCGCCTGCAGCGCATCGAGATCGAAGCTGCCGTCCGGCAGGGGCTTGATTAAAGACACCCGGGCGCCCTCACGCTCCAGCTCCTTCAGGGTTGCCAGCGTCGCGGGATGTTCTATCGAGGAGGAAATAATATGATTGCCGCCGGCGCGACAGGCCGCATAGACGCCGCGCAGCCCCAGATTATTACTTTCGGTGGCGCCGGAGGTAAAAATGATCTCGTTAGCCTGCGCATGAAGTAATTGCGCGATCTGTTCCCGGCTGCGCTCAACAGCCAAATGCGCTTTAAACCCCTGCTGACTGGAAATACTGGCGGCGTTGCCAAAATGCTGACAAAAAAACGGCAGCATCTCCGCCAGCACCAATTCATCGCAGGGCGTGGTCGCATTATAATCCAGATACAGCGCATATTTTTAGGTTGCGGTTTATTTACGGACATCGACGTTTCCTTATTCAGTATCGGGTTAAACGATTACGCTTCTACCGCCACAAAATCGGCGCAGTGAGACGTCGAGTGAATGATGTAATCTTCATCATCAAATGATGACAGGAAGATATTGGTGATTTTTACCGCCCGGTTGCCAACCGATTTATTACGCAGGAAAAGTTTCATCGCCACGTCCGCGCCGTTGATCACTTTGTTGTAATCATCGGTTTCTGAAAAGTCGATAATATGCAGCGCATGGCTCTGCGGATGCAGTTTTGCCACCCGGTCATAAACGTCGCTGTAGTGCTGGGCCATAATCACCGGGCATTTTGCCGTCCATACGTCTTTCGCTTTCGACTCGGCGAGCAGTACCCGCTGCCCCTCTTCATTCACGAAAAATATCCTCGTCAGCGCCGCCGACTCTTCTATCTCCAGTTCCGGAAACGGCGTGGTTTTATGGCGCTCAAGAATGCGTTTTAGCGTCTGTATCCCCCGGTTCTTACAGGCCCTTTCGCCCTGTATCACCATCCGCTCCCGCTTGACGATTTTATACTGCGCCAAAATCGCCGCCAGCGCGTTGGGCAGTTCGCCGTGTTCCTCCGCGCCATCGCTATTCTCCGGCAGCTCCGGCGCTATCTCGCAGGATTCAACGCCGCATTGCAGCCCCAGATCGTCAATTAAGATGCCCAGCGATATCTTCAGGTCTTTCTTATGCCGGGCGATCGCGTTATTGGCAATATCCAACGCGTGGCGCAATGATTTCTGTGCAAACTCATTAACCGGATAACGGGGATCGTAATGGCCGCCTTCAAGATACATTACCGGTATTTTCGGCGTGTATTCATCCACCTCACGATGAATAATCGCCAGCGCCTTTTCTTCTATTTCATTTAATGTATGACCATTCAGTTTCATTACCTTGCCCTTAATAAATTTAACGACAAATTATTTAACGGCATGCGAACCGCCGTCGCTGAATAATATAGAGTCCCTATTAAAGCAATTTTCCAATTCACCAAATGAATGACTTATGTCATAGATATCATTGACATAGATGCCATGTCGTGAATGTAAGTCTTGGCTTCCCTTTCTACGCGCCAACGTAAACCTTCCCCCTAGTGGAAGGTCAACAGGTTTAATCTTGCATAATCTGATATTATTAACCATTTGAAAAAAAAGGATATCTTATGTAAATAAGAATCAATTCCAAATAAATATGTGATCCAGGCCAAAATAAAAAATGATAGAAGCACCGAACATATAAACGCCTACCGGTGTAAAAGGTTAAATAAAACCGTCAGTTAGATTAATACGCATCACGCGCAGATTATTTTTCATCCTTTTATTAGGAATAGTCGTAATTTATTACGTCATATAGAAACATTATTGCCACGAAAAGCGGAATAACGATGTGGGGGAGACACCAGAGGAACTGAGCAGAATCAGACGGGAAAATAATCTGCGCGGCAGCCGGCGTAAACGTTTTGGCAAGCATCAACGGCGGCAATAGCTTCGCCCGCCGCTACCAACGCTGAGAATCGGCCCGCTTAGCGGTTGTTAATGATCATCTGCACCGGATAGTGATCCGAGTATTGGTCGGTAAATGCATCCCGCAGCACCTTGACCTCCGCCACGTCGTTTTTCAGCGCCGGTGAGACATAAATGTAGTCATAGCGCAGCGGCGTTTTGGCCTGGTCGTAGAAGATTTTCGTCGGCGCGGTGGCGACGAACGTATTCGGATACTTCAGCTTCAGCACGTCAATAAAGCCGCGCGACAAAATATTTTGCTGCACGGTGTAGTCCATCTTGCCGTTCACCAGATTGTGCAGCACCGGTCGTTTGGCCTCTTTGTCCTGCAGATCTTTCACTATCTCGCTTTCGTTATAGCCGCTTTTATCCAGCGGTGAGAACGAGTTGAGGTCGCCGGCGATGATCCATTTGCCGTCCGGATCCGCGCCGTATTTGATGGAATCCAGAATCAGGTTCATCTCATCAATCCGCTGCGAGGTGCGGAACGGGTTCATATGGGTGACGACAAAGTGATAGCGGCCCACGTCGGCAAACAGCGCGCCGTGCCAGAGGTTATCCACCACCTTGTGCACGTTGACGATCGGGTATTTAGAGGTGATCGCCGTCGGGAAAAATTCATCGTCACCCACCACCTTCGGCTCTTTCAGCAGCACCGCATAGCGGTGGCCATAGCTCTGGGCGAAGGCTTCCAGCGTTTCGCGGGTAAAGTGGTTCATCTCCTGCCAGGCGATAATATCGGCATCCTGCTGCCTGGCCCATTCGGCAAACTTCTGTTTCCCCTTCGAGGTGTCGGACTTCATGCCCCAGTAGGCGTTATAGCTGATAATTTTCAGCTGCGGCCGCTGCTCCAGCGTCTGCGCGGCATGCACCGACAGCGCACCGCAGAGTAAACCCAATGCCACCGCCGTGCTGATTACCTTCCTCATGTTACGCTCCTTGTTGTTATATTAAATCACCAGATTCGTCACGATCTGTCTATGCTCCGCCATCAGAGCCGGCGCTTAGCTTTCACTTATATATATCACGCCAACTCATTCTGTTTTGTGATGAGCACTACTCTTGCCGCGCTCCTGCCGCCGCATCCAGCCGCATAAAATCAACAAACGCCCGCATCTGCGGCGTCATAAACCCGTTGCGCGGGTAATACAGGTGGAACCCCGCCACCGTTTACACCACTGCGGCAGCACCCGCACCAGCGTACCCGGCGCAGCGCCGGCGCCACGCACTGCGATTCCAGCAGCGCCAACCCCGCCCCCTGCTCGGCGGCGGCCAGCAGCAGATCGATATCGTTGACCGTCAGGGCGGGCGCGATATCCACCTCAACGCTCTCGCCGGCGCGGCTGAGGCGCCAGCGATACTGGGCGCCGTTGCCGCTCCAGCGGTAGTTGATGCAGCGGTGGCGGCCAAGTTCCTCCGGCGTCGCCGGCGGCGGCTGCGTCTGAAAACAGCTCGGCGCAGCGACGACCACCATCTGCAGCTCCGCCGTCAGCCTGACCGCAATCATATCCCTCGGCACCCGATCGCCGGCGCGAATACCGGCGTCGAACCCTGCCGCGACAATATCCTGCAGATTGTCATCCAGCAGCAGCTCCAGCTGAATATCCGGATAGCGCGCCATAAAGCGTTCGATCGCCGGCACCATCACCAGATGGCCGGCCAGGCGCGGCATGCTGATGCGCAGCGTGCCGCGCGGCGTCAGCTGCGCTTCTCCCGCCCCCTGCACCGCGCTTTCCAGCGCCGCCATCGCCGGTTCCAGCTGCGCCATCAGCCGTGCGCCGGCCTCCGTCGGCGCGACGCTGCGCGTGGTGCGGTTAAACAGCCGGACGTGCAGCCGCTGCTCCAGCGCGCGAATCGCATGGCTCGCCGCCGATGGCGACAGCCCCAGTCGCTGCGCCGCCCGGCGGAAACTTCGCTCTTTCGCCACCGCCATAAAGACGGCCAGCTCGGCATAATCGGCCCCTTTCATACTGTTGTGTCCTATTCATCAGTTCATGCGAATTATAGGGTATTAATTCACCTTTACGCCTGCGACACAATAAACGCCTCAGCTATCAGAGGAGATAACCATTTATGAACACAATGCGACGTTGGGAAATGAGCGGCTTCGGACGCCAGGCGCTGGCGCTGCAAACGGCGGCGCTGCCCCGCCCCGCAGAGGATGAGGTGCTGGTGCAGGTGATGTCGGTCGCCCTGAACCACCGCGATAATTGGGTGATCGACAGCGGCCGCGGCCTGCCGCTGCGCTTTCCGTTTACCCCCGGTTCCGATCTCTCGGGCCGCGTGGTGGCGGCCGGCAGCCGGGTCAGCCGCTTTGCGCCGGGGGATGAGGTGATTTCGGTCTTTGCGCCGGAGTGGCTGGACGGCGCGCGCCCCGGCAACGCACGCGAGCTGGCCTACCGCACCCTGGGCGGCTTTTACCCCGGCGTACTGGCGGAATATGTGGCGATGAAGGCAGACTGGCTGGTAGCGAAACCCGCCTCGCTCAGCCATGACGCCGCCAGCACGCTGCCCTGTGCGGCGCTGACCGCCTGGTTTGCGCTGGTGGAGCGCGGCAAACTGCAGCCGGGGGAAAGCGTGCTGATCGAAGGCAGCGGCGGCGTGGCGCTGTTCGGCCTGCAAATCGCCAATATGCTGGGCGCCCGCGCCCTTGTCGCCACCAGCGCCGGCAAAATGGCGGCGGTAAAACAGCTGGGCGCCGATGCGGTGATCGATCGCAACGCAGAAGGCATGGTCGACGCCGTTTTGCAGCTGACCGCCGATCGCGGCGTGGATCATGTGCTCGAACTGGCGGGCGGCGCGCACCTGGGGCAGGCGGCGGCGATGTGCGCCATCGGCGGGAAAATCCACCTGATCGGCGCGCTGGAAGGCTTTACCGTATCGTCGCCGCTGGAGCCGATTCTGTTTAAGGATCTGGCGATTTACGGCATCGGCACCGGCCACCGCCGGGCATTAAGTGAGATGTGCGCCGCCTTCGACGCCGGCGGCCTCACGCCGGTGATCGACAGCGTCTATCCGCTGGAAGAGCTGCCGCTGGCGCTGGCGCGTCTGGAGAGCGGCGCCTTCGGTAAAGTGGTGGTCAGAATCAGCGAGGCGGCGTAGGCCGCTCGTATTTCACCGCTCTGCCGCCTGAGGAAAAAAGCCGGCTGCGTCTAACCCTTAAACATCAGCCGTAGACAAAGCCGTCGCGTGGCAGAGGAAGCGCAGCCCTGATTCTGCGCTTCCTCTGTTTTATTTCTAGGTAAATTCCCAATTAATAATACAACTTACAATAAAGAGTAATAGCGCATACTCCTTTTTAATGAGTAATAAATCCTATATGTCATACTTAATAGAATTATGATAAATATAAAAATAAGAAATACCCAAAAAAAAGATCACATTTCGGACAAAATAAAATAAGAACATCCAAATGGATATAAAAAATTTAAAAACCACAAAATGTTAAAAAAATAACATAAAAAACAAAAAAGCACGGAAAATCACAAGATAAAAAACCACAAAACAGAAAAAACAAGGAATTATAAACCAAAGAAAATATTGCCATAAGTGAAATAATCAAGCGGGAAACCATTCTTCAAACATCAAAAAATGGATTATTCAACGCATTAATAAATAAAGAAAAAACATAAAAACAAAATTATTTCACAAAGAAAAAAAACCTCCAGACAACAAAACAGGCGAAAACGTATAAAGTTGCAAGGATAAATCCTAGCCAATATAATCTCGCTTATTCGGGAGGCAGGTAAAATCCCAACAGCAACACAAAAAAGAAACACAAATAAACATTGTGAATACATAGAAAGAAATAAATCGTAGGACAAATACGAATAACGCTTCTATCACTATAGTAGTACCTAGGAAAAATCTAATTCATCAGTCGATAATTAGATCCGCTATACAACGTCGTTAAGAAAAACGACGCAGGGAACTTGTGCCTATCAGTCAGGAATGAACGCTGATGCGCTGCCACAAATAAATATCTCTATCGCCTCTGACGGGCAGCGGGATATTTATCTGTGGGAGTGCCAACCCGCCGCGGTTAGCACATTTATAAAAAGGAAAGGAAGTTAACAATGAAATTATCACACGTCTCGCTGGCCGCTCTGATGGCCGCCGCTACTCTGTCTTTCGGCGCAAACGCTGCTGCTTACGAAGGTAACTCCGGTAAAGTTACTTTCCACGGCCAGGTTGTAGATTCCCCATGTAACCTGGCCCCAGGCCAGGACGGTATGGACGTTAAGGTTGATTTCGGTCAGCTGTCTCAGTCTCAGCTGAACAACAACCAAACCACCGCTCAGACTTTTGAACTGAAACTGCAGAACTGCGGCCTGGCGGACGGTGCGGGTGGCAAGAAAACCGCTGAAATCACCTTCAACAGCGCCGACCAGATCTCTGGTAAAAACCTGCTGAAAACCAACGGCCTGGCTACCGGCCTGGCTATCGGCATCACCGACATTACCTTCGGTACTCCAGCGGCTATCGCCGGCCTGGTTGACGGCGACAACACCCTGGTTTACACCGCGGTTGCTCAGAAAGCCGACGTTGCTACCGACGTTACCCCGGGTGACTTCAGCGCATCAACCAACTTCCTGATTAGCTACAAGTAATAATCAGGCAGAGCCGGAGGGCACGGTCTCCCCTCCGGCTCGCTTAAATGGGGGATCCTATGCAACGCTGGCTGGGAAGTTTGTTACTGCTGCTCGCCGCATCCGACGGCTATGCCGATGTGTTGGCCCTCAGTAGGCAGGATAACGGTTACCTCCTGCCGCTGCGCGGGCGGGCAACGCTCAGCGGCACGGTTCTGGCTGCAGGATGCGCCATTACCTTGGATACCCCATCCCAATTGCTGTATGTCGACCCGCAGCCATTAAATAACGGTCAGCGAACGCTCAATTATCCTTTATCCATTCGTTTCGATAATTGCACGCTATCGGGACAAAGCAGTGAATATGCAGAAGATAAAGCGATTAAAATCAGCTTTAAAAATAAATCAGCACCAGGGAATATTTTTATTATTAAAAATGCGGAAAACAAAACGCTAACCAGCGGAGAAGATTACCCGGTCTATTATCGCCAGGCAGAACGACACAGCGCCCAACCGGCAACCGCCACCTACCTTCTGGAACTGACGCCGAAGGCGCCCCCCTATTACGCCGTATTAGGGCTGAAGATGCGCTACGAGTAGCGTCAGGCGGGCGCTTAAGGGAAACGTAACGCCCGTATCAGAAAATCGTTAATGCCTGCGCATTCGTCGTATCGCCCGCTGTTAACGCGATCACAACGCCCGCGATTTTCGCTTTTAATCAGGATGATTAATTATGTCTCAACAACGTTTTATAATCAGTCGCATAGCCTCTGCAATACTTGCCGCTTTGGTAAGCTGGGAGGCTAACGCTGTTGAGTTTAATACGGACGTATTAGATCTGGAAGACAGAGCGAATATTGATTTTTCCCGCTTTTCGCAGGCCGGCTATATTATGCCCGGCGTTTATCATATGTCGCTGAGTATTAACGGCGAAAGCGTCGGTTATGAAGGGGATATTCCGTTTTATCCGCGCGACGACGCCCCCTCGGATGACGCCTCCTCCCCCGCACTGCCCGAAGCCTGTCTGCCGCAGGAAGTGGTCGACCGGCTGGGATTAACGGAAAAAGCCGCCGCCCAGCTGACAAGCTGGCGCCAAGGCCAGTGCGTGGATTTCAGTCCGCTGCCCGGCGTAACGTTAATGCCGCACCTCGGCAACGGTGCGCTGGCCATTAACGTGCCGCAGGCGCTGCTGGAGTACACCGACTCTTCCTGGCTGCCCCCTTCCCGCTGGGACCACGGCCTGCCCGGCTTTTTGCTGGATTACAACATCACCGGCACCTTTACCAGTAACCGCAGTTCGGGACGCCGGCAGACCCTCAGCGCCAACGGTACGCTCGGCATGAACCTGGGGGCCTGGCGCCTGCGCGGCGATTATCAGGGCCGCTTCAGCCGCAGCGGTTCACGGCAAAAGAGCCGTCATAATCTGGACTTTAGCCGCGTCTACCTGTACCGCCCGATCCCCAGCCTGAGTTCGACGCTGACCATCGGTGAAAATTACGTCAACTCGCCGATGTTTGACTCCTGGCGCTATGCGGGCATCGCCATGGCCAGCGACGAACGTATGCTGCCGCCGCGGCTGCGCGGCTATGCGCCGGAGATTATCGGCATCGCCCAAACCAACGCCAAGGTGACCGTCACGCAGCAGGGTCGCGTGATCTATGAAACGACCGTGGCGGCCGGGCCGTTCCGCATTCAGAATCTGGACAGCGCCATCCGCGGCACGCTGGACGTCAAAGTCACCGAGCAAAACGGCGAGGAGCACACCTTCAGCCTCTCCACCGCATCGGTGCCTTATCTGACGCGGCCGGGCCAGCTGCGCTATCAGGCGATCGTCGGCCGTCCCACCACCTGGGATCACGATCTGGAAGGGCCGATATTCGCCTCGGGCGAGGCGTCCTGGGGGCTGTCCAATATCTGGACGCTGTACGGCGGCTCAACGCTTTCCGCCGATTACCAGTCGCTGGCGCTGGGCAGCGGGCGCGACCTGTTCGGGCTTGGCACCGTGGCCGTTGACGTGACCCAGTCCGTCGCCAAAGTGCGCGATGACAGCAAAAAACAGGGTAAGTCCTGGCGTCTGAGCTACTCCAAATTCTTCGACGAGATGCAGGCCGACGTGACCTTCGCCGGTTACCGCTTCTCGGAAAAGAACTATATGAGCATGCAGCAGTTTCTGGATCAGCGCTATCGCGGCTACGACGCCAACCACCAGAAAGAGCGTTACCAGCTCAACGTCAACAAGCGGTTTGACAACGTTTCACTGGGGCTGAACTACGAGCATCAGACCTACTGGGATCGCGGCAACACCAAGCAGTACGGCGCCAATATTGGCACCACCTTTGACCTGCCGGCGCTGAAGATGCGCAACGCCTCGCTGACCGCCACGGCCATGCGCAGCCAATACCGCGGGCAGAATGAAAACCGGTTCAGCCTGATGCTGTCGCTGCCGCTGGGCAGCGGCACCGTCAGCTACAACAGCAGCTACACCCGGGGCCAGTACGGACACCGGATCGGCTATTACGACCGGCTGGGGCTGGACAGCTACAGCATCAACGCCGGGGTCGATCACGGCGGCGATCAAAAATCGCGCGCCCAGCTCAGCGGCATGTATACCCATAATGGCGCGCGCAGCAAGGTGAGCATCAACGGCGCGATCGACGGCGCGCAGTACCGTTCGCTGGGGCTTAGCGCCACCGGCGGCATTACCGCCACGCCGCGCGGCGTAGCGCTGCACGCCGGCGGCTACAACGGCAGCACCCGGCTGATGGTGGATACCGACGGCATCAGCGGCGTGCCGATCAACGGCGGCCGCGTGGTCAGCAACGCCTGGGGGATCGGCGTCGTTACCGACGTCAACAGTTACTACCGCACCACCACCCGCATCGATGTCAGCAGGCTGGCTGACGATGTCGAGGCGAAAAAGAGCGTGGTGGAAACCGCGCTGACCGACGGCGCCATCGGCTACCAGCGCTTTGGCCTGCTGCAGGGCAGCAAGGCCTTTGCCACCTTCCGTCTGGCCGGCGGCGGCACGCCGCCATTCGGCGCCGTGGTGCGCAATAGCAAAAATCAGGAAGTCGGCATCATCGGTGACGCAGGCATCGCCTGGCTGAGCGGCATTGCGCCGCAAGAGACGCTGAACCTGGTCTGGAACGATAGCGTTCAGTGCCGGGCCACGCTGCCGTCGGCCATCAATGAACAAAATCTGTTGCTGCCGTGCCGGCAGAACGCCGCCGCAGGCGGCAAACATTAATTTATGCACGGTTTTACCGTCAACCCATGGAGTAAAGAAGTCATTATGCAAGCATTCAACAAACAGGTTGCCGGCATCGTCCTGATGGGCGGCCTTTTATTCAGCGCCGTCAACGCACAGGCCGCCGTCGCCCTGGACAGAACCCGGGTAGTGTTTAACGGCGATCAGAAGGCCATCAGCCTGAACATCAGCAATGAAAATAAAAACTTGCCTTACCTGGCCCAGGCCTGGCTGGAAGATGAGCAGCAGAAGAAGATAACCACCGGCGCGCTGGTGATGACACCGCCGGTACAGCGGCTGGAGCCGGGCGCCAAAAGTATGCTGCGCATTTCCGCCACGCCGCTGGCGCAGCAGCTGCCGCAGGATCGGGAATCGCTGTTCTATGTGAACCTGCGCGAAGTACCGCCGCGCAGCGAAAAACCGAATGTGTTGCAGATTGCGCTGCAGTCGAAGATCAAGCTGTTCTACCGGCCGAAAGGCATCATCCCTTCCGCCAACGCGGTCTGGCAGGAAGAACTGGTGCTGCACGTCGAAGGCAACGGCTACAAGGTTGAAAACCCGACGCCGTACTACATCACGGTGATCGGCCTGGCCGGCAGCAAAGATCGGTCCCTCAAAGGCGAATTCAAGTCGGTGATGATCGCGC
Source organism: Serratia rubidaea (assembly GCA_901472405.1). Lineage (GTDB taxonomy): Bacteria > Pseudomonadota > Gammaproteobacteria > Enterobacterales > Enterobacteriaceae > Serratia_B > Serratia_B rubidaea. Next base: position 4,263,684 of record LR590463.1, read on the forward strand.
CGAAGAGCAGCGTCAAGGTGGCCGGCCAGCACTACCCCACGCCTTATCTGACCTATATCAACGATTACGGCGGCCGCCCGACGCTGGCGTTCAGCTGCAGCGCCGCGCAGTGCACGGTGAAAAAGGGTTAACGATCGCGGCGGGATCCCCGCCCGGCAAAAGTATAAGGAGGGCCGGCCGTGAACCGGTATCTGGGAATCTGTATCGCGCTGTTATCGGCTATCGGCGCTATGGGTAACGCGATGGCGAACAGCAGCCCCATCGAGCTGAAGTTCAGCGGTACGCTGCTGGAAAAACAGTGTATCCACGATTCGGCAGAGGACGCGTATCGCGTCGAACTGCCGCTGCTGTCGGTGAAGTATTTCCAGCACTACGGCCGCGGCCCGACTACCCGCTTTGCCCTGCGCTTTAAAGACTGCAGCACCGCAACGCTGAACAAGCAGGTGCAGATGGTGTTCCACAGTCCGCAGGTGGTGAACGTCGACGGCGTGAGCATGCTGCCCACCGAAGGCGGCACCGGCGTGGTGCTGGGGCTGAATAACGCCTACGGCCAGCCGATCGTGCTGGAAACGCCGTTCAAGGCGGGCGTGATTACCCAGACCGGCATCGGCAGCAGCAACGAGCTGTTTTTTGAAGTCTATCCGCTGGTCATCGACCGCAACGACGTTAACCCCGGGGAGTACAGCGCCACGGTGACGTTTGAAATGAGCTATCTGTGATGATGGCAAGGAGAAACAGCATGTCAGGAAAAGGTCATTTCCGCAGCAGACGTCCGTTAGCCTGGTGCGCCCTCGGGCTGCTTTTCTGGTGCGCCGGCGGTCTGGCGGACGTGCCGGTCACCGTTAAGGCGACGCTGGTCACCCCGGCCTGCTACATCGCGGGTACACCGGGACCGTGGGACGGCGATGTGGGAAGTATACGGTTTGCCGAAATGGCCATTGATTTTGGCGAAGTACCGATTGGCGATCTGGGCACCAGCAATGCGGAAAAAACCGCTTATCTTTGGTTTGCGTGCGCCAAAACGACGAATAAGACATTGAATCTTTACGTTAAACCCACGGCGTATGGCACGCTGCCGTCGCTCGGCAACCACGTATTGGCTACCTCAAAAGAGAATCTGGGCATCGCCATCAGCATCGACGGCCACAATATCGCGCTGGACCAATGGGTGCCGCTGCCGGGTGAGGTTATCTTGCCGGGTGATGCTCTCGCAGAAAATAAAATCATCGTGACGGCGCGGCTGGTGGCGCAGGGCGATAAGGATGCGTTGAGCGGCGGCCAGTTTCAGGCCTCGGCCAACTTTATTCTGCACTATTTGTAACGGCCGCGCGGCAAGCGCGGCGTTAACCCGTTAATTCGCTGGAGTCACCGAACCATGTCTTTGTTTCATCTGCGCGCCGCCGTTGCGCCCGCCCTGCTGCTGGGCGCCAGCTTCACCGCCGGCGCCGCTGGCTACGATGTCACCGCCATTGACGGAGCATCGACTGTGGAAATTAACACCGTGGGCACCGTCACCCAGGGACATATTGCCAGCTTCGTTATTGATGCAGCAACCGTCTCCGGCGATGTGCACTGCGGCGATCGCAATTTGCACAGTTCCCTTGGCAAACAGCGGATATTTATCGACCTGCCGCAGGACCCCGTTACCGGACGTTTTAAAATCAATAATAACCTCTCGGTACAGGTAACCTCGCTCGTATCAACAGAAAGCTGGGGGAATGGCGGCGGGATCACCAGCGTTTGCGACATGGGCACATCCCTGGAGGTCTATCCCGCCAGCTTTTTGAGCGCAGCTTTCCCGATAACGCTGGATTTTTATTTGGACAGAGAGACCATTGACGGCGTAATTACAATACCGGCCATGCAATTGGGGGGATACTCACGCCGATTTGACACCGTCGACCCCGGTAATTACAAACCGGCAAAATATACCATTCCAATCAAGTTAACCGGCGGTAAAATTACCATACCGGCGTATTGTAACGCCTACCCAAACGCGATAGAATTAGATCACGGAATGTTATCTTCGGATAATACCTATGACACGGCGTTTGCCGATCTTACCTATACATGTGCTTCCCCGGTTAATACAACGGTAACTATTAACTATCAAGAAAATGCCACCGGGGATTTAGACCTCTTACATACGGACGGCAGCGTTGGCGCCAGCAGTAAATTAACCATCAGCGATACCAGCAGCGGATTGCAGGGAAAAGAAATATCCACGCATATCGATGCCAGTAAAACGTTCCGCATCACCAGCGAACTGACCAAACTCAGCGGTGAAGGAACCATACAGGGCAGCGCCTGGATTATCGCCTATCTGGATTAAACGGAAAGCATGAATTAAAGGACTACGCCAGTGGTAAAACCACGGCGTAGTTTCGCATATGTCACAGACAGGAAGTGACATATTTATCGGTTTGTTAAATTAATGATATGGAGTAAATAAAACCATGAAGAAGATCTTAATCTTTGATGAGAATAGCTACTTCCGGCAGGCCATTATTCAGTTATTATTAGCCAAGGGTAAAACGCCGCAGTCTATTCTGGAAGCCGGCAATAAGGCAGAGCTGGAAAGTATTCTGTCGACCACCAACGTCGATACGCTGCTGTTCTCCCCTGACGGCAGCCAGGCGGATATTCAGGACAACTTTGTGCTGATCAGAGAATGCCTGAAGCACTGCCGCAGGCTGAGTATCGACCTTTGGCTGATGGTTGACCAAGCTACTGATTTTTATCATCAACTTTGCTGCAGCCATCCACACTACAAGGGCGTTATCAGCAAACGGCAGCCGCTCGAACAGCTAAGCTATTATATTTTCAATACGCTGAAAGAGGAGCTGAGTTGGAAATCACCGCCAAAAGGCACGCTGTCTTATCGCGAAAGCCAAATATTACTTGATGTACTGTGTGGCGATTCCAGTAACCGGCTGACGATACGCTATGGTATTCAGTCGAAAACCATCAGCGCACATAAACTTAACGCATTAGCAAAACTGGGATTGAAAAACATCAGCGACATTTTTAAACGAATGAAAGGCATTCAGGAACTGCCGGTAAAAGGTGAGTTGATCGGCGTATATTAACTACGCCGATCATAAAAGGACGTTGCTAACTGAAACGATCAATCTATATCAGCTGATATATCACCTGTAATAACAGGCATGCAACAATGTACAGCAATCAGGCAAAATAAAAAGCGCCCGATAAACTCGCGCGCTCAGAGAAAAAATATTATTTAGCGTTTAACCGATGCTCGGCTTGTACTTTACAGGCTTCGATCTGAACAACCAATGAACGATTAAACTCTTCCTGCTGATTATGATAGGCAGCCTTATTATCACGCACTCCGGCAATCGCCGTTTTCAAATCACGCGCATACTCTTCCTTATCAATACCAAAATCGGCTAACTGATAACCTTTATCTTCCAGCTGAACAATCGAGCGCGCAATATTTTCATCATCATTGCTCTCCGACCAGGCATTTTTCACCACCGAAAACTGCGCATCGCAATAAGCCGCCGCCGCATCCTTATTTTTTTTGCAAGGACGAAGCTGAAGACATCGCCAGAGAAGAAAGTGGCAATAACAGCGCGCACGTCAGCAAAACATATTTCCGCATCACAACCTCCATGAGCGATTTATTCCAAAAAGTGAAGCGGCGTCATTCAACCGCCGCCCTGCCAACCTATCACACTCTGTATTGTCTCACCGTATCAAGCGCGCATTTTAACGTTTCTCGTCAGACAGGCAGCCTGCGTTCAGCGGTACCTCCTGCGCGTGGTTCTCCGTCGACGCCAGACAGCGGTCGCGACCGGCCAGGTAACCCACCAGCGCCATCACCAGCGCCAGCGCCGCGCAGATCAGCAGCGGGCCATGCCAGCTGTGGGTGGCGTCATACAGCAGCCCGACGCCGGGCGGCCCGCCGACCGCCAGCAGATAACCGACGCACTGCGCCATACCAGAGAGCGACGCGGCCTGTGCCGGCGAGCCGGAACGCAGGCCGATAAACGCCAGCCCCAGGATAATGGTGCTGCCGGAACCGATACCGAAGAGCACCACCCACAGCGTGGCGAAAGCGGGCAGCGCCAGCAGCCCCAGCAGGCCGGCGGCGGCCAGCAGCGATACCGTCACGGCAATCGCCCGCTGGTCCTTCATCCGCGCCAGCAGATGGCCGGTAAACAGCCCCGGTAGCGCGGTCGCCAGCTGCAGGACGCCGTGCAGCGAGCCGGCCTGCTCGGCGCTGAAGCCCTGATAGCGCAAAATGGACGGCAGCCAGGCGACCACCACGTAATAAATCAGCGAGTTAAGCCCCAGGAACAGCGTCACCTGCCAGGCCAGCGCGGCGCGCCATACCCCGCCGGAATGCGGCTGCGACGCACCACTGGCGCGCGCCTGTCGCGCTGCTCCATGGGAAAGCTGCGGAAACCAGATCGCCGCCGCTAATAGCGGAAACAGCAGCGTGGCGAACAGCGCGCCGTTCCAGCCCAGCGCCGACACCTGCGACAGCGGCACCACCGCCGCCGAACCCAGTGCGGCGCCAACCCCCATAATCAGGGCGTACAGGCCGGTCATACTCGCCACCCGCTGGGGGAAATCGCGTTTTAACAAACTGGGCAACAGCACGTTGCCCATGGCGATGCCTAGGCCAATCAGCACCGTGCCGCCATACACGCCGATCAGGCCGCCGTAAGAGCGGTAACCGATGCCGGCGGCAATCAGCAGCAGCGCCGCAAAGATCACCCGTTCAATGCCATACTTAACGGCAATGCTGCCGGCCAGCGGCGAAAACAGCGCGAACGCCAACAGCGGCAGGGTCTGTATCAGGCCCGCCTGTACCGCGCTCAGGGAGAAATCGAGGCGGATGGCGTCCAGCAGCGGCGCCAGGCTGGTGAAGGGCGCCCGCAGGTTGGCGGCCACCAGCAGTATGCCCACCAGCAGAAGATGGGACTTTTTCACACGAAAGGATAAGAATTTCATAATATTATTCGCTGAGTTGATTTCCAGCATGACGTCTTGCTTGCGTAATGCGTCGCTAGGATTACAGGCCCTGTAACTGGAGTAGATGTATTATAAAGTTACAATGATGAGTTCTTATATTTATATAACTGCAATTAATCTCTAAATTTGGCCAATTACCATGTCGCTACTGCAAAGCTACGAGGAGTTCGATCCCGACGCCAACGCCAGCCAGGCGGTGGCGCTCCATATCTCGGCCACGGAAACGCGTCGGGACATGCCGTTTCATCACCACCGCAAAGGCCAGCTGATCCTGCCGCTGCGCGGCGGTCTGGTGTGTGAGGTCGCCAAGGCCTACTGGATGGTGCCGACCGGCCACGCCGTCTGGATCCCCGGCGGGATGGAGCACAGCAACCGGGCGATGGGCGACGTGGATATTTATCTGCTGTTCGTCGAGCCGGACTATCCCGGCATGCCGGACGAGTGCTGTACGCTGCAAATCAGTCCGATGCTGCGTGAAATCATCAAACACTTCGCCACGCTGCCGGAGGATTACGCCGCCGACAGCCCGACCGGCCGTCTGGCGGCGGTGATGATGCACGAACTGGCGCAGATGCCGGTTGAACATCTGCATGTGCCCATCAGCGGCAATGCCAAGATCAAACAGCTGGCGGACGAAATTATGCTGGCGCCCGGCAGCCGCAGTACGCTGCACGAATGGGCGCAGAAGCTGGCGATGAGCGATCGCAGCTTTGAGCGGTTTATACGGCGGGAAACGGGGATGACGTTCGGCAAATGGCGCCATCAGCTGCAGCTGATGGTCGCCGTACGGATGCTGGTGCTGGGGGAGTCGGTGCAGAACGTCGCTTATGAACTCGGCTACGACTCCCCCACCGCCTTTATCACCATGTTTAAAAAAGCGTTGGGCAAAACGCCGGGCCGCTATCTGCTGCAGGATTAGCGTCGGCTTTCACGCCAGAACGCGTAGCCGCAGGCGACGATCGTCAGCGCGGCGACCAGCACGTTGCTCAGCCAGCCGATATTCAGCATCCGCAGCATCATGGCCGACAGCCCTTCGGAATACGGCGGCACGCCGCCGCTTTTCACCGCGATGGCATAGAGCAGCGTAATCAGAATCACATGGCTGACCAGCCAGGCGACTACCGGCAGGGTCAGCACCGCCAGCCGGCGTTCCGCCGCGTTGGCGCGTAATGCGAAAAAAACAGCCCAGCGGCACCAGCGCGGGCAGCAGCTGCACCAGTCCGTTGGCCGCCAGCTGGCTCACCGGAACCCCGTATTGCCGGAACATCTGCCACGACATAATCGCATCCGCAGGCAGCGTGCGATAAAGCAGGAGGGCGCACAGCCCTCCCCACACCAGCGCGGTTCTGGTTGACTTATTCATCCTGTTCTCCTCTCCCCGGCAGGGTGCGGCAACGCTGCACCATGGCGATAATCACCTGAAACAGCTCATCCTTGGCCTGCCGTTCGCTCACAACGCCGTTCACCACGGCATAAGACAGCCCCTCCGCCGCGCCGAGCATCCCCCGCAGCGCCGCGTCGTGCAGCGGCTGGCCGCCGCAGAACGGGGCGAACAGCGCGCGGCATTTTTCCGTAAAGCCGACGGCGTATTCCTGCCGGATCTGCTCCAGCTCTGGCGTGCCGGTCAACGCCGCCATGACGCTGGGCATCTCGCGTCCCTGCTGCAGCACGCACTCAATGTAGGACGCAGCGATCACCGCCGCCCGCGCCTCCAGCGTCGGCGCCGCGCGGCGGATATTCTCATCCATCAGCGCGGTCTGACGGCGGTCAAACTCTTTGTACAGTATGGCGAATAAACCGGAACGGTTGGAAAAATGGTCGTAGACCACCGGCTTGGTGACGCCGGCCTGCAGCGCCAGATGGCCGAGGGTCAGCGCTTGTGTACCTTCTTCCCGAATAATCCGCCATGCCGCGTCTATCAGCTGGGCGTGACGCGCTTCCCGCGATAAACGCCGGCGTGCAGGCGCTGCAGCCATACGGTGACTCCTGTTGTCGACGGCACTATATACTAAAGGTAACTTACCATTGGTAGGTTACCGTGAAGCCTCAACACTACGTCCGTTCCCGTTTAATGGCAACAGGAGTCTCCCCATGCATGCACTGATCGTGGTCTCTCATCCTCTGCAGCACTCCCTGACGCACGGCAGCGCCGCCGCCATCGCCCAGGGCATCGCCGCGGCCGATCCGGCGCACAGCGTTGAAATCGCCGACCTGACGCAGGAAGGCTTCGACCCGACGTTTTCCGCCGCAGATATGGCGGCGTTTCAGCAAACCGGCGCCGTGCCGCCCGACGTGCTCGCCGAGCAGGCGCGCATCGACCGCGCCGATGCGCTGGTGCTGGTGTTCCCCGTTTATTGGTGGTCCATGCCGGGCCTGTTGAAAGGCTGGATCGATCGGGTGTTTACCAACGGCTGGGCCTATGACGACACCTCCGGCGAGCGCGTGGTGAAAAAACTGACCCACCTGCCGGTGCATCTGGTGGCGCTGGGGGCGGTTAATCAGCAGACCTTCGTCAAACGCGGCTACGCCGACGCCTTTAACCACCCAGATCGGGCACGGTATTTTCGATTATTGCGGCGCGCCGCTGCGGAGTTGCGAAGTGCTGCTGATGCCGGAGATGGGCAGCCCTGAGGGCTGCCTGGAGAAGGCGCACGCGATCGGTCGCGCCATTTTCCGCGAATAAAGCCTTCAACCCGCCGGCGCGTCACGGCGCGCCGGCGGTGACTCAGACGTTTTCCATAAAACGCGCCAGCCGCTGCCGCAGCTGCCGGTTCTCCCCGCGCAGCTGTTCGACCTCATCCAGCAGCGTCAGCGCCACCGCGATGCCCGGCCAATCCAGCGCCAGCTCGCGGTGCAGCCGCTGCGCACGGTGGAACGCCGCCAGCGCGCCATCGTCAAACAGCCACTCATCGCCGGCCGGCCGGCAAGGCTCGATCACCCCCAGCCCGACGATTTCAACCAGTTCATCCTGCGAGACGCCGGCGTGCAGACAAAACTCCGTCACCGTAAAGGTGATATTGATATTGGCCATATTACTTACTCCACTCTTTACGCGGGTCGAAATCCGACTGCGCTTCCGCCAGCTGCTGCCACAGCGCCGCGCTCCGTTCGTCCGGCTTCGGCGGCATCACCACTTTCACCACCGCATACAGGTCGCCGCCGGCCTTCTGCCCCTTGCCCGGCAGCCCTTTGCCTTTTATACGCAGCCGCTGGCCGCTCTGCGTGCCGGCGGGAACGGTCAGCAAAATCTGCTGCTGGACGGTCGGCACGGGCACTTTGGCCCCCAGCGCCGCTTCCCACGGCGACAGCGGCAGGACGACCTCCAGATTATCGCCGACGATATCAAACCGCGGATGCGGCGCGATGCGGACGATCAGATAGAGATCGCCGTTGGCGCCGCCGTCGATCCCCGGCGATCCCTGCCCTTTCAGGCGGATGCGCTCCCTTCTCTGACCCCGGCCGGTATTTTCACGTTGAGCGTTTTCGGGATTTCCTGCTCTACCAGGCCAAACACGTTATATACCGGCACGTGATAGCTGATGGTGCGCGTCTGCTCGGCAAAAATGTCCTCCAGGAACACCGCCACTTCAATCTCCAGGTTCTGCCCGCGCCATGGCATGGTGCTGACGCTGTTGGCGCGCCCGCGCCGTTCGCCGAACATGGAAGAGAAGATGTCGAAAAGTCTTCGGCGTTGTAACTGTCGTTGTGCTGCGCTGCCGGCCAAAGTGCGGATCGTTGCGGTGCAGACGCAGCTGGTCGTATTCGCGCGGCTCTCGTCATCCTTCAGCACCTCATAGGCTTCGGGCGACTTCCTTAAACTTTGCCTCGGCGTCCGGCTCTTTGCTGACGTCAGGATGGTATTTACGCGCCAGGCGGCGGTAGGCGGTTTTTATCGCCTTGAGGTCATCTTCGGGCTTAACGCCTAAAATGGTGTAATAGTCCTTAAATTCCATAGCGTTATCATCTCATTGCGGTCTTGTATCGGAAAAGGTGGCGGCGGCCGCGGGATCTCAGCCGACGCGGACGCGTCGCGTCACCATAAACAGGCCAAAGGCGCTGAACAGCATTTCAATCCCGACAATGGTGGTCACCAGGATCACCGAGGTTGCCGCATCGGCGCTGAGCAGCATCCAGGCGATCGCCAGATCCAGCACGCCAATCACATAATGGATCCAACTGCCCGGAATCGCGCGCAGCTGATAACCGGCCAGCAGGCGGAAGACGCCCCCCAGCGCAAACAGCGCCGCCAGATAAACCGCCATGGTAAAAATACCGACGGCGGGGCGGGTGACAAACATATAGCCGATAATCAGATAGGCGATGCCCAATAGAATACCGCCGATCATCGGCCAGGTATTTTGCGCTCGGTTAACGATCATGCCGACAATCATCCCGATCCCGCTCAGCAGCAAAAAAATCCCCATCACCGCGCTGAGCGCCGCGCCGGATGCGAAAGGACTGAACAGACAGAACAGCCCCGCCACCAGCAACAGCAACGCGAGCACCTGCAGCAGCCTGCGCTGCTTTTTCACCAGCTGCGGATCGAGCGCGGGTAAATGACTATTTCCTATATTCAACATATGCGACTCCTTTTTATCGACGAGGTTTCCAGCTAACCCCTGAAATTATAGTCGGATAACACCGCTCGTGATGGACGATCCGCGGGATTGACGCGTGGCGCCGTCGCCAGGGAGAGGCCGCCTGGCGAAAAGCCTCTTTTTCACTTAAAAAAATACCGAATAAATGCAAGAAAAAACCAATTTAACAGCGTAAACAACAACAAATTAAATAACTGTAAAAAATAAAACACATGGATATTTCTGACAAATGACAGGCAGTTTACCGTTAAAAGTGCAGGTTATTGACAGCGCTGTTTTCTTAGTATTATTCTCTGCGCAGAAAACTAGCAGAACACACTGAAATAAAACAAAAAATCAGCATCACCACCGTCATTAAAGGTGATGAATGCATTGCTGGAATTTTATTTGTTATATTTATAGCTTTATCTGACAAACAATTAACAATGTTATTATTACGCGTTTATTTCCGCATAAACTCCATGGCAAAACATTTATGCCAGGGCGCGTACTTTCTCTATTTATCTCATTCGAATGACTATCTTCGGTGATTACTTAAATCTATGCAGGGACTGCATGATTAACATGGGCTACGATATGCATTTAATCAAAGGATTGATCCCCCTTAAACCGCTGTTACTGGCTGCCGTTCTATTCCCCTGCGCGTTAACGCCACCACCCTGGCTGGGAGGCGATCCGCAACGCCGGCGCCGTCAACCCGGAACTGCAGGCGGCGATGTACCGCCAGCTGGCGGGAAGTGAAAAGAGCAGCCAGGGCCTGGCCGGCCTGCTGCCGACCATTCAGCTGAGCGGCGGTTACAACCAGCAGGATCAGCCGAAGGCGACCTACGCCGCCAAAGTAACGCGCCATAATTACGCCATCTCGCTCAACCAGCCGCTGTTCGATCTGTCCAAATATGCCGACTATCTGCGCGGCAGGGCGATAGCCGACAGCGCCGATATCGACCTGCTGCGGGCGCAGGAGACGCTGGCCTATGACGTCGCCGAAGCCTATGCCGGCGTGCTGTACCAGAATGAGGTGCACCAGGCCGCGCGGGCGGCCACGCAGGTTTACGAAAACGAGCTGCAGCAAACCACGCTGGCGATCTCGCTGGGCAACGCCACCCGCGTCGACGTCGATGAAGCGCAGGCCAACCGCGATCTGTTCCGCGCCAAAGAGATCGAGGCGCACAATAATCTGAGCGCCGCGCCACCAAATACCGCCGGCTGACCGGCCTGGAGCACGACGCCATCGCGCCAATCAGCGCCGCCTGCCTGCTGCAGGGCGCACAGACGGGGAAAGAGCAGGATCTCTACCAGCGCGCACTGGCCCACAACAGCCAGATCCGCAGCGCGCGCGCCCAGTGGGAAATCGCCAAAACCGCGTCTATCAGGCGCACAGCGCCCATCTGCCGACGGTCAACTTCCAGGCCTCGTACGGCACCAACTGGAGCCGGGCCGAAGACAGCAACCTGCTTGACGAAATGTTCGGCACAACCTCAAAAAGCACCAACACCCACCTCGGCGTCTCCGTCTCGGTACCGATTTTCAGCGGCGGCCAGCAGATGTCGCAGTCGCGCGAGGCGGTCTATACCCGCGAACAGATGCGCTACAGCCTGATCGACGCCCAGCAGAAGGTGAAGGAAGAGCTGCACAACGCCCTGCTGAACATGACCAACAGCCGCTCGCTGGTCACCTCGACCCAGCAGATGATCCGCTCGGAACAGAACAAAATCCGCTCCACCGCCACCGGCAAGAAGCTGGGGCTGCGCACCAAAATGGATGAGCTGAACGCCTACCAAAGTTACTACGAAGCGGTAAAAAACAACGCCGAAGCGCGCTACAAGCTGCTGATGGCCAAAGTTTCCCAGGCCAGGGCAACCGGCGATCTCGGCCATAACGCCATCGCGCAGATTAGCTGCTCGCAATAACTTTTCGCCAGGATTCAGGATGACACAGTCACTTTTTCGCCAGGAAGCGCTGGATGCCAATAACAACAAGGTCATGGGGACCGTTTCCCTCTATTCGCCGCCGTATCGCTGGCTGGTCATCTCCCTGGCGAGCTGTCTGGTGACGCTGATCGTCTTGTTTATCGTCTTCGGCAGCTATACCAAGAAAGAAACCGCAACGGGCAACCTGCTGCCCAGTAAAGGCATTTACAACATTACCGCGCCGGTGGCCGGCACCATTACCGACATGCAGGTGGAAAAAGGCAGCGAGGTCGAGCAGAACAGCGTACTGATGACCATCTCCTCGGAACTGTCCACCGCCATGGGGCAAACCCGCCAGTTCGTGCACGATCAGCTGACGCTGCAAAATGAGCGGCTGCAGTCCGAGCGGGAAAGCGAACACCGCATGCACGCCGAGACCATGAGCGGCCTGAAAAAGCAGCTCGGCTCGCTGGAATCGCAGATCGGGCTGTTGAAAAAGCAGCAGGTCAAGCGTCAGCAGCAGCTGAACCTGGCCAGCAATCAGCTGCACAAGCTGCAGCAGATGCGCAGCCAGGGCTTCGCCTCTAACCAGCAGGTGGATGAACAGCAGAACACCGTGCTGGAGGTCGGCGCCCGGCTGCAGGACGCCGACCGGCTGGTGATGGATCTGGAGCAGAAGATTATCGCCCTGCGCCAGCAGCTGCGGGAGCTGCCGCTCGCCCTCTCCAAGCGGCAGAATGAAATCGACCGCAGCCAGGCGGATGTGGATCGCGCTCTGGCGGAGAACGAGTCGCCACCGCGCCGTCTACATCAAGGCGACGGAAACCGGCACCATCGGCGCCACGCTGGTCAAGCAGGGTCAGGTGGTCGCCAGCGGCCAGCCGCTGCTCTACATTCTGCCGCAGGGCAGCCGGCTGCAGGCCAGAATTATGGTCAGCAGCCGCGCCATCGGCTTTATCAATCCGGGGCAACAGGTGATGTTGCGCTATGAAGCCTACCCCTATCAAAAATTCGGCGTCCAGCGCGGGCGGGTGGTCGAGGTGTCGACCGCTGCGCCTCTCTCCGCAGGAGGTGATGGCCATCACCGGCGACCCAAACGTGCATGAGCGGCTGTATCAGGTGGGGTCGAACTCGACAAGCAATCCATCAACCTGTACGGCAAGGACGTTGCGCTGCGCTCGGGCATCAAGCTGAGGCGGATTTTTTGATTGAGAAGCGACGGATCATCGAGTGGGTATTTGAGCCTCTCTACGCTTTGGCCACCGCTTGTAATCACTGCGCTTGTTAACAGGGAGTCATATTTTTCCAATGGAATTCTTAAAGAACCTTCACTTCGGCTTCGGCCGGCGGCTGCCGGTGATCCAGCAGTCGCAGGCGGCCGAATGCGGCCTGGCCTGCGTCGCGATGGTGGTCAATTACTATAAATACAACATCGACATGATCAGCCTGCGCCGCCGCTTCTCCACCTCGATGAAAGGCGCCACGCTGGCCGACGTGATGCGCGTCGCCGGCAGCCTGGGCATGGCGGGCCGCGCGCTGCGCCTGGAGATTGAAGAGCTGAACAAGCTGCGCCGCCCCTGCATTCTGCACTGGAACCTGAACCACTTTGTGGTGCTGAAGAAGGTGAAGAAAAACGCCATCGTCATTCACGATCCCGCCAGCGGAGTGCGCGTGGTGTCGATGAAGGAAGTGTCCAACAGCTTCACCGGCGTGGCGCTGGAGCTGCTGCCGTCGGCGTCGTTCAAGCCGGCGGTAGAGAAACAGTCGCTGTCGATGTTCCGCCTGATCGGCAGCGTCACCGGCATCGGCTCTGCGTTAACCCAGATATTACTGCTGTCCGTGGCGCTGGAGGTGTTCGGCGTGATTACGCCGTTCTACATGCAGTGGGTGATGGACCAGGTGCTGGTCTCCGACGACCGCGATCTGCTGACGCTGCTGAGTGTCGGCTTTATTTTCGTCTTCCTGTTCCAGAACCTGATCACCGCCCTGCGCTCCTGGGTGATGACCTGGTTCTCCAGCCTGCTGAACGTGCAGTGGACCACCAACGTCTGCTCGCACCTGCTGGGGCTGCCGCTGTCGTTTTTCGAGTCGCGCCACGTGGGCGATATTATTTCCCGCTTCGGCTCGGTCAGCACCATTCAGGAGACGCTGACGACGCGCTTTATCAGCTCGGTGCTGGACGGCATCATGGCGGTGGTGACGCTCGGCGTGCTGTTCACCTATAACAGGATGCTCGCTGCGGTGGTGGTGCTGCAGTTTCTGCTGTATGCCGCCATCCGCTGGATCGCCTATCGCCCGTTTCGCAACGCCAACGAAGACCACATCATCACCGCCGCCAAGGCGCAGTCGATTCTGCTGGAGTCGGTGCGCGGCGCCAAAACCCTGAAGCTGAATAACCGCCAGGATATCCGCGTCAGCAGCTACGCCAACGCGCTGGTGGAAACCACCAACAAAAACATCGTCGTGCAGCGCCTGAGCATCAGCTTCAGCACCATCCACGGCATTATCGCCGGCATCGGGCGTATCGCGCTGGTGTGGCTGGCCGCGCTGCAGGTGCTGGACGGCAACTTCTCCGCCGGCATGCTGATCGGCTTTATGTCGTTCGCCGACCAGTTTATCTCACGCGGCTCCGGCCTGGTGGACGCCTGGATCGATTTCCGCATGCTGCGGCTGCACGGTGAGCGTCTGGCGGATATCGTCCTGACCGAACAGGAAAAAGACGGCCGCCACGATGCGGAAACCGCGGGCAGTATCGCGCGTACCTCGCCGACCATCACGCTGGACAACGTATCGTTCCGCTATGCCGAGACCGAGCCGATGATTCTGGACAGCTGCTCGTTCGAAATTAAGTCCGGGGAGTCCGTGGCGCTGATCGGGCCGTCCGGTCAGGGCAAAACCACGCTGGCCAAGCTGCTGCTGGGGTTGCTGACGCCGGAGTCCGGGCGCATTCTGATCGACGGCGTCGATATTCAGGACGTCGGGCTGTACCAATACCGCGAACGCATCGGCTGTGTGATGCAGGATGACATCCTGTTCGCCGGCTCTATCGCCGATAATATCTGCTTCTTCAGCCAGGAAGCCGATCAGGAACGCATCGAGCAGGCGGCTAAAATCGCGCAGATCCATGATGACATTATGAAAATGCCGATGGCCTATCAGAGCCTGGTGGGCGATATGGGCTCATCGCTGTCCGGCGGGCAGAACCAGCGCGTGCTGCTGGCGCGCGCGCTGTACCGCAATCCGTCGATCCTGGTGCTGGATGAAGCCTCCAGCCACCTGGACGTGGAAAAAGAGATGCTGATTAACGACGCCATCCGCAATATGTCGGTCACCCGCATCATCATCGCCCACCGTCCGGAGACCATCCGCAGCGCCGAGCGCATCGTGATGCTGTCCGGCGGCAAGGCGCAGCCGGTCAACCCGGAGACGCTGGCGCCGTTTTAACCGCCCTCGGCACGGTGCGCGGCCGCGCACCGTCACAGCTCTGTCATAAAAATAACACTTCCCTTTATTAATCAGCCGATAAGCTAAACTTATTACCAATAGTCAACGGCGGCGCAGCTGGTGCCGCCAGCCTCAGCCGGCGCTGCCGCCGGCCGTTCACTTGCAGGGAGCCTACTGACGCATGCCCACCCTTTCGCGCAGAAAACTGTTACAGGCGGCGGCCGTCGGTTCGGCATTTTCGCTGCTGCCGGCCTCAATTCGCAAAGCGCTGGCGATCCCCGCCAACAACCGCACCGGCAGCCTGCAGGACGTGGAGCACGTGGTGATTCTGATGCAGGAAAACCGCGCCTTCGACCACTACTTTGGCACGCTGCCCGGCGTCCGCGGCTTTAGCGACCGCTTTACCATCCCGCTGCCGGACGGTCGCAGCGTGTGGCAGCAGCAGGGGCCGGAGCGGCTGGTGCTGCCCTATCATCTGGATGCGCAGCGCGGCAACGCCCAGCGCGTCAGCGGCACGCCGCACACCTGGCCAGACGCGCATGCAGCCTGGGACAGCGGCCGCATGAGCGCCTGGCCGAGCCACAAAACGCCGACTTCCATGGGCTATTACCGCGAGCCGGAGCTGCCGTTTCAGTTCGCGCTGGCCAATGCCTTTACGCTGTGCGACGCCTATCACTGCTCGATGCACGCCGGCACCAACCCCAACCGGCTATTTTTGTGGACCGGCAGCAACGGCCCCGGCCCGGATAACAGCGCCGTGGTGCTCAATGAGTGGGATCATCCCGGCAGCGAGGACAAAGGCTACCGCTGGAAGACCTACCCGGAACGTTTGGAAGAGAGCGGCGTCAGCTGGAAGATCTACCAGTACCTGCCGGATAACTTCGGCGATAACCCGCTGGCCGGCTTCCGCCAGTACCGCGCCGCCAGCATCAAGGCCGGCAACCCGGCCAATCCGCCGAAAGAGTTCAGGGACTTTGTGCCGTACAGCGAGCACATCAACGCCGTCGCGCCGCTGTATAAAGGCAACGGCAACACCCTGCCGGCCGGCGGCGACGGCGATCTGGAGGCGATGCTGGCCGGGTTCCGCAACGACGTACGGCAGGGTAAGCTGCCGCAGGTCAGCTGGCTGATCGCGCCGGCAGCCTACTCCGAGCACCCTGACCCTTCCAGCCCGGTGCAGGGCGGCTGGTTTACTCAGGAGGTGCTCAATGCGTTAACCGAACGGCCGGAGGTGTGGAGTAAAACCGTGCTGTTCGTCACCTACGATGAAAACGACGGCTTTTTCGATCACCTGCCTTCGCCGTCTGCGCCGTCGCTGCGCAGCGACGGCAGCTTCGCCGGTAAATCCACCGTGCCTTTTGAAACGGAAATATTCCAGCACCCGGCGCCGCCGGGCAGCACGGATCAGCCGCCGCCGGACGCCGGCATCTACGGCCCCGGCCCGCGGGTGCCGATGCTGGTGCTGTCGCCGTGGAGCCGCGGCGGCTGGGTGAACTCCCAGGTCTTTGACCATACCTCGGTGCTGCAATTTCTGGAAAAGCGTTTTCAGGTGCGTGAGCCCAATATCAGCGACTGGCGGCGGACGGTCTGCGGCGATCTGACCTCGGCCTTTAACTTTGTCGATCCCAACCATGAAACACTGCCGGCGCTGCACACCACCAGCCGCCGCGCCGCCGACGCGCTGCGTCAGCGTCAGGAACAGCTGCCGCCGGTGCCGCTGCCTGCCGCCGGACAGCAGCAGCTGCCGCAACAAAAACGCCAGGCGCGTCCGTCACGCGCGCTGCCCTATCAGCTGCAGGTAGAAGCGAACGTCTACCCCCAGCAGCAGTTGCTGGCGCTGAATATGATCAATAGCGGCAGCCAGGGCGCGGTGTTCCACGTTTACGACCGGCTGCGGCTGGACGAGATACCGCGCCGCTTTACCGTAGAAGCGGGTAAAGCGCTGAGCGACGAGTGGCAGATTGCGGGAGATTACGATCTGTGGCTGCTGGGGCCGAACGGTTTCCACCGCGCTTTGCGCGGCAACCTGCAGCATTCACAGGCGGAGGTGCGGTTGGAGAGACAGCCGGACGGCCTGCGCCTGACCCTGCTCAATCCCGGCGCGCAGGCGCAGGAAATAACGCTGGCGCACTGCCCCTACGGCAGCCGGGAAGCGCAACGCATCCCGCTGGCGGCCGGCGCAACGCATACGCTGTCGCTCGACGTCAGCGCCAGCGGCGGCTGGTACGATATTAGCCTGACGGATAAACGGGGCTGGCTACGTCGGCTGGCCGGACGGCTTGAGAACGGCCGGCACAGTATCAGCGACCCGCTGATGGGTCAGCCCTGAGCCGCCGGCGGCTTCCCGCCGCTCAGCAACGGAGGCTTAAGGTCAGAAACGGTAGCCGACGCCGACGGTAAACAGATTCACGTCGCGGTTCAGGCGCCGATATCGATCTGCGATCCTTCATAACCGACGTCCAGCACGATATTTTCCCGGGGGGTAAACAGCAGGCCGGCGCCGTAGGCAAAGGCTGAGGCGGAACTGGCGCCGCGGCTGCCGCGCGCTCTGCCGCTGTTCTGCTCCGTCGCCCAGGCGGCGGAGTTTTTCACATTGCTGTGGCTCAGCCCCACCAGACCGTAAATCACCATATAGCGGTTCAGGTAGTAGGCTGGCCCCACGCTGTAGGCATAATAATTCAGCTCGGTTTTACCGCCGTTCGCGCTGTGGTTATCGCCGCCCAGCGCGCTGAAAGAGTTCATCAGACTCAGGGCGGAGCCCCACTCATAACGATATTTGATATTAATGCCGTCCAGGTCGCTGAAATTATCAAGCTGGGCGCGCGCATAATCAAAAATTACGGTGTGGCGTTCTGCCTGTGCCGGCATAAGCGTAGATAAAGCGACAACGATAGCGCCAAGCAGTGCTGATTTTTTCATTCCATCATCCTTAAATAACCATTCGCTACCTGACCAATTTCTCTTTCCATTCATTCAGACAGATAGCCACCGGTGAACGGCCATAGCGACACGCACACGCCCTGGCGCCTATCAGGCTGAAGGGTCAGCAGGTGGGATGATAGCCAATCAGCGCGCGGATTTCATGCGGCCAGACGGTAAAAAAAACGGCTAACGCAACAAACAAGAGAGAGCCTAATTCTTATAAAGAAAATACTTAGAGAACGAGTAGCATAATTACCCGACAGGCGCGTTAAGTTGCAGCCTAACCATTAATAATCATTAATCGATAAGCTATACAAAAAATAAAACATAAAGATAGGAAATAACGTTATAAACGGACGAGTAATGACATAATCCATTCCCCTGCCTCATAGCGAAACGTTACTTGATTAATTTAAAATTTAACGTTCTTTATCTCACTGGAATATCCACCGTGATGACCATCTTGCCGATCGTCGGCAACCCAGTGCAGCGTCGTACCGCACACTGCCCGCACGCTCTTATCCTTCCGACCGCGCCGACAGCGCGGCGATTTTTTCTGTTGCATAGCTAAACCGGTTCTTCTATTTTAGCTCGCCATCAGCCACAGTAATAACGGGGTAAAACATGGCAAACCGAGTCTGGGTTCTGGGAGACGCCGTTGTCGATCTGGTTCCTGAAAATTCAAATAGTTATCTGAAGTGTCCCGGCGGCGCGCCGGCCAACGTCGCGGTCGGCGTCGCCCGTCTGGGCGGCGACAGCGGCTTTATCGGCCGCGTCGGTGACGACAGCTTCGGCGCCTTTCTGCGCCAGGTGCTGAACAGCGAAGGGGTCGACACCACGCAGATGTTCGCCGACGCCGAGCACCATACCTCGACCGTGGTGGTGGATCTGGCCGGCGACGGCGAGCGCTCCTTCACCTTTATGGTGACCCCCAGCGCCGACCTGTTTCTGCAGCCCGCCGATCTGCCGGCCTTTCAGGCCGGCGAATGGCTGCACGCCTGTTCAATCGCCCTGTCGCAGGAGCCAAGCCGCAGCACCACGCTGGCGGCCATGGCCAGCATCCGCGCCGCCGGCGGCTGGGTCAGCTTCGACCCCAATATCCGCGCCGACGTCTGGCGCCAGCCGGAAGAACTCCGCCCCTGCCTGATGCAGGCGCTGCTGCTGGCCGACGTGGTGAAAATCTCACTGGACGAACTGCTCTTTATCAGCAACCTCAATGAGATGCACGCCGCGGTTGACTGGATGCTGGCCCACTTCCCGCTGCGCCTGCTGCTGGTCACCCAGGGCGGAGACGGCGTTTGCGTCCATGACGGCCGAGAACTGCGCCACTTCCCGGCCACGCCGGTCGTACCGGTGGACACCACCGGCGCCGGCGACGCCTTTGTCGCCGGGTTGCTGGCCGCGCTGTCGGCGCTCGGCCGTCTGCCGCAGGCCGACGAGTGGCCGGGCGTGATTGCCCAGGCGCAGGCCTGCGGTGCGCTGGCCACCACCGCCAAAGGAGCAATGACCGCCTTGCCGCACGCCGACGAACTGGCGACGCTGCTGTTACAACCTGCCTGACCCTCACGGGCGGGCCGCCAGCCCGCCCCGTTTCCGCGAATAATGCGCACTCGATCACAATAGCTGAATCGGGTTAGCCAACTCCGTTGCCTTCTGCTCGCCTCCTCGTTTATCGTTCCGCCAGAAAAACCGGTTTAGCAATTTAGCAAACAATAATAATGACCTTTCTGGATGATAGAACACCATGAAAAAACTACGCTATCTGGCTGTAACGACAGGATTATTCATCACCGCCCCCGCGCTGGCCGTCAGCGCCAACGACAGCATCGAAGCCCGCCTCAGCGCGCTGGAACAGCGCCTGCAGCAGGCGGAACGACGGGCCACGCAGGCGGAAAAACGCGCCGCTGACGCCGAGCGGCGGGCGCAGCGTCTGGAACAACGCAGCGAACGCGCCGAACAACAGGCCCAGCGCCTGGAGCTGCGCACCGCCCGCGTCGAGCAGCAGCGCGCTCAGCCGGCCCCGCGCCGCAGCCCGCCGCCGCTGCGCCGGCCAGCGGCCTCCAGCTCAGCCATTTCAGCGATCTGAAACTGTACGGCGATGTGGAATTCAACCTCGACGGCGCCAGCCGCAGCGGCCAGCTGACCTCGCTGAAAACCCGCGATAACAAAAACTGGAAGCCCGGCGATAACGAGCGCTGGGACATTAACGGCCGCATTCTGGTCGGGCTGGACGGCTACCGCCGCAACCCGGACGGCCGCTTCTCCGGCTTTCGCGTTCAGCCGCTGGCGGACATGAGCGGCAAAATGAACCTGGATGACGCCGCGTTCTTCTTCGGCAAGGAGCAGGACTGGCAGGCCAAAATCGGCCGTTTTGAAGCCTATGATATGTTCCCGCTCAATCAGGACACCTTTATCGAATATTCCGGCAATACCGCCAACGATCTGTATGCCGACGGCTTCGGCTATATCTACATGATGAAAGAGGGACGCGGCCGCAGCAGCAGCGGCGGCAACCTGATGCTGAGCAAAACCGCCGGCGACTGGTATTTCGAACTCAACACCCTGGTGGAGGACGGCACCTCGCTGTTCCAGGAAAACAGCTATCATGGCAACACGCTGGAAAACAAAAAGAATGTTGCCTATCTGCGCCCGGTGATCGCCTGGAAAAAAGATCGCTTCAGCGCCGCACTGGCGATGGAGAGCAACGTGGTCAACAACGCCTACGGCTATCAGGACGCGCGCGGCCAGTGGGTCGACCAGTCCAAACGTAACGGCTACGGCATGACGCTCAGCTGGAACAACCTGGCCGACGACGCCGAAAACGGCATCGTCGCCAACCTCAGCACCGCCTATCTGGACGCCGCCGGCGAGCAGGATTTTTCCGCCGGCGCCAACGTACTGTGGCGCCGCTTCGAGCTGGGCTATATCTACGCCCGCAATACCATCAAAGAGTTTTCCACCGACGGCATGGCGGCGCAGATCGACAACCCGCTCAGCGAACCGGGGCGCTACGACATTCACACCATTCACGCGTCATACCAAATCCCCAACATTATGGCGATGCCGAACTTCAATCTGTATCTCGGCGCCTATGCTTCCATGCTGGAGGCCGACGCCGACAATAAGATCGCCAACGGCGATAACGATAAACGCTACGGCCTGCGCGCCAGATTCAAATACTTTTTCTGAACCACCGACCGCGCTGCGGCGCGGCATTGTTAGCATTTAAAAGGGAGAACACATGAACGTCACCGCAACCGCACAGGCGCTGCTGCCGCTACTCGGCGGGAAAGACAATATCGCCAGCGCGGCCCACTGCGCCACGCGCCTGCGACTGGTGCTACTGGACGACAGCCGGGTCGATACCGCCGCCATCGGGCAACTGGAGGGGGTGAAAGGCTGCTTCCGCAACGCCGGACAAATTCAGGTGATTTTCGGCACCGGCCTGGTGAACAAGGTGCATGCCGAATTTATCAAGGCGGCGGACGTCAATGAATCCAGCAAAGCGGAAGCCGCCAATCTGGCGGCGAAAAAGCTCAATCCGCTGCAGCGCATCGCCCGCCTGCTGTCGAATATTTTCGTGCCGATCATTCCCGCCATCGTCGCCTCCGGCCTGCTGATGGGGCCTGCTCGGCATGATGAAAACCTACGGCTGGGCCAGCCCTGATAATGCGCTGTTCGTGATGCTCGATATGTTCAGCTCGGCGGCGTTTATCATCCTGCCGATCCTGATTGGCTTCACCGCCGCGCGTGAATTCGGCGGCAACCCTTATCTCGGCGCCACGCTGGGCGGCATTCTGACTCATCCGGCGCTGACCAACGCCTGGGGCGTGGCCGAGGGCTTCTCCACCATGAACTTCTTCGGGCTGGAGATCGCGATGATCGGCTATCAGGGCACGGTGTTCCCGGTGCTGCTGGCGTGTGGTTTATGAGCGCGCTGGAAAAACAGCTGCGCAAAGCGATTCCTGATGCGCTCGATCTGATCCTGACGCCGTTCCTGACGGTGATTATCTCCGGCTTCGTCGCCATGCTGTTTATCGGCCCGGCGGGGCGCGCGCTCGGCGACGGCATCTCGCTGCTGCTCAGCACGCTGATCGCCACGCCGGCTGGCTGGCCGGGCTGCTGTTCGGCGGCCTGTATTCGGTGATCGTCATCACCGGCATCCACCACAGCTTCCACGCCATCGAGGCCGGGCTGCTGGGCAACCCGAATATCGGCGTCAACTTCCTGCTGCCGATCTGGTCAATGGCCAACATCGCGCAGGGCGGCGCCTGTCTGGCGGTGTACTTTAAAACCCGCGACGCCAAAATCAAGGCGATCGCGGTGCCTTCCGGCTTCTCCGCCATTGCTCGGCATCACCGAGGCGGCGCTGTTCGGCATCAACCTGCGCTTTGTCAAACCCTTCCTCGCCGCGCTGGCCGGCGGCGCGCTCGGCGGCGCCTGGGTGGTCGCCAATCACGTCGGCATGAACGCCGTCGGCCTGACCGCCATTCCCGGCATGGCCATCGTACAGGCCAGCGCGCTGCTCAGCTATATCATCGGGCTGGCGATCGCCTTCGGCAGCGCCTTTGGCCTTTCCCTGCTGCTGAAATACCAGACGGACGATAAATAATGGATGCGCTGAGCCTGATGAAACACACCGCGCTGGCGCTGATGCAGGGCCAGACGCGCGCCGCCGCCGATCCTCACCGCCCGCTGTGGCACCTGGCGCCCAGCGTCGGGCTGCTCAACGATCCCAACGGGTTTATTCAGCACAACGGCGTCTACCATCTGTTCTATCAGTGGAACCCGCTGGCCTGCGACCACGGCCGCAAATGCTGGGGCCACTGGCAGTCCCGCGATCTGCTGCACTGGCAGCACCAGCCGGTGGCGCTGCTGCCCGACGCCTGCTACGACAGCCACGGCTGCTATTCCGGCTCGGCGGTGGGCGGCGGACGACAAGATCATGCTGGTCTATACCGGCAATGTGAAATACCCCGACGGTTCGCGCACCGCCTACCAATGTCTGGCGCAGGAGGATGAGCGCGGTGAATACCGCAAGCTCGGCCCGGTGCTGCCGCTGCCCGACGGCTACAGCGGCCACGTGCGCGACCCGAAGGTCTGGCACCATGAGCAACACTGGTACATGGTGCTGGGCGCGCGCGACCTGCAGGACCGCGGCAAGGTGCTGCTGCTGCGCTCCGCGGACCTGCGTCAGTGGACACTGTTGGGAGAGATCGCGGGCGCGCACCTGAACGGCCTGGGCGACTTCGGCTATATGTGGGAGTGCCCGGATCTGTTCCGCCTTGCCGGGCGCGAGGTGCTGATTTGCTGCCCGCAGGGGCTGGCGGCGCAGCCGGAGCGCTATCTCAACGTCTATCAGGCCGGTTATTTCGTCGGCGAGCTGGATTACCCGGCGGCACGCTTCAGCCACGGTGACTTTCACGAGCTGGATGCCGGCTTCGAGTTTTATGCGCCGCAAACCACGCTGGCGGAAGATGGCCGCCGGCTGCTGGTGGGCTGGATGGGGGTGCCGGAACAGGACGAACAGCTGCAGCCGACGACGCGCTACGGCTGGCTGCACACCATGACCTGCCTGCGCGAGCTGACGCTGCGCGACGGCCGGCTGTATCAGCAGCCAGTCGCCGAACTGCAGCAGCTGCGCGGGGATCTGACCCGCTGGCTGGGAGCGGCCGACGACGCGCCGCCGCTGGCGCTCGGCAGCGCCGAACTGTGGTTAACGCCGCACGGCCCGTTCCACGCCGGCTTCGGCGACGCCATGCAGTTGACCTGGGACGGAGAACGGCTGACGCTAACGCGCACTAACCTGCGCAGCGGCGCGGCGGAACACCGCTACTGGCGCGGCGATCTCCGGGAGCTGCAGCTGCTGTTTGACCGCTCCAGCGTGGAGATCTTTATCAACCGCGGCGCCGCGGTGATGAGCTCGCGCTACTTCCCTGCCGCGCCGCCAGACCTGCGGCTGCACGGCGCCGCGCCGCTGGCGCTGCAATACTGGCCGCTGCGGCCATGCATGTTAGAATAAGGCATCCTACGATGAACATAGATGCCGTTAGTGAAAAAGAATAAACGCATAACCATCAGTGATATTGCCGGGCTGGCCGGCGTGTCGAAGTCGACCGCCAGCCTGGTGCTTAATGGCCGCAGCAAGCAATACCGCGTCTCCGACGATACCCGCGATCGCATCCTGGCGCTGGCTAACGAGCACCACTACCAACCCAGCATTCACGCCCGCTCGCTGCGCTCGACCCGCAGCCATACCCTCGGGCTGGTGGTGCCGGAAATGACCAACTACGGCTTTGCGGTTATCGCCCGTGAACTGGAAACCCTGTGCCGCGAGGCCGGCCTGCAGCTGCTGATTGCCTGCTCGGATGAAAACCCGGCGCAGGAGATGATGGCGGTGAACAATCTGGTGCAGCGCCAGGTTGACGGGCTGATCGTCGCCTCCAGCCAGCTAAACGACGCGGAATACCAGAAGATTAACGCCAGCCTGCCGGTGGTGCAGATGGACCGGGTGATTAACGGTTCGTCGCTGCCGCTGGTGATCACCGATTCGGTGTCATCGACCGCGCAGCTGGTGGAAACGGTCGCCCGGCAGCACCCCGACGAGTTCTATTTCCTCGGCGGCCAGCCGCGCCTGTCGCCGACGCGCGATCGCCTGGCCGGCTTCCGTCAAGGGCTGGAAAACGCCGGCGTCAGCGCCCGGGATGAGTGGATCATCAGCGGCAACTATCACCCCAGCTCCGGCTATGAAATGATCGCCGGCCTGTGCGCGCGCCTCGGTCGCCCGCCGAAGGCGCTGTTTACCGCCGCCTGCGGCCTGTTGGAAGGGGTGCTGCGCTATCTCACCCAGCATCAGCTGATGGACAGCGATATCCACCTGTGCAGCTTTGACGACCACTACCTGTTCGACTGCATGACGCTGAAAATCGACACCGTGGCGCAGGACTGCCGCGGGCTGGCGCAGCACAGCTTCGAGCTGGCGACGCAGCTGATTGACGAGCGTCCGCCGGAACACAACGCCCTGTACCTGCCCGGCAGCATTCACTGGCGCCACGCCGGTTCGCTGGCGCTGCATGACCAACGCTAATTACCACGGAGCGCCCATGTCGCAAGAAATTAACAAAGATACCCAGCTGTGCATGTCGCTGGCCGGCCGTCCCGGCAATTTCGGCACCCGCTTTCACAACTACCTGTATCAGCAGCTGGGGCTGAACTTTATCTACAAGGCATTCACCACCCAGGATATTCAGGCGGCGGTCGGCGGCGTGCGTGCGCTGGGCATCCGCGGCTGCGCGGTGTCCATGCCGTTCAAAGAGAGCTGCATCCCGTTCCTCGATGAGCTGGATCCCTCCGCCACGGCCATCGATTCGGTTAACACCATCGTCAACGACGGCGGCCTGCTGCGCGCCTACAACACCGACTATATCGCCGTTGCCAAACTGCTGGCGCAGCATCAGGTCGCGCCCTCCACCTCGTTTGCCCTGCGCGGCAGCGGCGGCATGGCCAAAGCGGTGACCGCCGCGCTGCGCGACGCCGGCCTGCGCAACGGCCATATTATCGCGCGTAACGAGCGCGCCGGGCGGGCGCTGGCGCAGCAGTACGGCTATACATGGCTGCCGGAGATGGGCAGCCTGCGGCCGCAGATGGTGATTAACGTCACGCCGATCGGCATGGCGGGCGGCGCCGAGGCGCAGCAGCTGGCCTTTGAGCCGGACTGCATCGCCGCCGCCGAGCGGGTGTTTGACGTGGTGGCGCTGCCGGCGGAGACGCCGCTGATTCGCCACGCCCGCCAGCAGGGCAAAGCGGTGATTACCGGCGCGGAGGTGATTGCGCTGCAGGCGCTGGAGCAGTTCGTTCTCTACACCGGCGTACGCCCCAGCGATGAGCAGGTTGCCCGCGCGGCGGCGCATGCGCGCGCTTAACAACCAGTGATAAAAGCAAGGCCGGGCAATGCCCGGCCTTGCTTATAACTGCAGAAACTACTTGGCAGCCCCTTCCATCCCCACCAGCCCCACTTTCAGGTAGCCGGCGTTGCGTAGCGTATCCATCACGCTCATCAGCGTGGCGTAATCCACGCTCTTGTCCGCCTGGAAGAAGATGGTGGTTTCCTTGTTGGACTGAGTGCGGCTGTCCAGTACCGAGGTCAGCTGCGCCGCCGTCACCGGCTGGTCGCCGACGTACAGCTGCTTGTCAGCCTTCACCGACAGGAACACCGGTTTTTCCGGGCGCGGCTGCGGCTTGGCCGTCGAAGCCGGCAGATCGACACGGATATCCACCGTAGCCAGAGGCGCCGCCACCATAAAGATGATCAACAGCACCAGCATAACGTCGATAAACGGCGTTACGTTGATTTCGTGCAGTTCGCCGCTGTCGTCCAAATCTTCATTTAAGCGCATCGCCATAGATCACCCCGCCCGCAGCTGGTGTGCGTGCTGTGCGCGCTTGGCTTCCGCCGTCGCCGCCAGATCCAGGTCACGGCTCAGCAGCAGCAGCACCTGCGCCGCCACGTCGCCAACCTGCGCGCGGTGGCCGCCGATCACGCGGGCAAAGATGTTGTAAATCACCACCGCCGGGATAGCAGCGACCAGGCCCAGCGCGGTAGCCAGCAGCGCTTCTGCGATGCCGGGAGCCACCACCGCCAGGTTGGTGGTCTGCGAATGCGCGATGCCGATAAAGCTGTTCATAATGCCCCAAACGGTGCCGAACAGGCCGACAAACGGCGAAATCGCGCCGATGGTGGCCAGGAAGCCGTTGCCTTTGCCCAGCTGACGCCCGTAGGCCGCCACCCGGCGCTCAAAGCGGAAACCGGCGCGCTCTTTAATCCCGTTGTTGTCGTTGGATTCCGCCGACAGCTCCAGCTCGTTCTGCGCGTCATTCAGCAGCACGGCGCTGATGCTCTCCGGCTGGAAGCTCTGCGCCATCTGGCTGGCTTCATCCAGCGAGCGGGCTTCGGCCAGCTGCTGATGCTCACGGCGCAGGCGGCGCTTGGCGCGCGTCAGCTCGCTGCCTTTGGCAAACAGAATGGTCCAGGTGATGATCGATGCCAGCACCAGGCCGATCATTACGGTTTTCACCACCGCATCGGCGTGCTGATACATGCCCCAGACGGACAGATCCATACCGCGCGTTTCCGGTGGTTGAACGGTCGGCGCCGGGTTAACCGGCGTCACGGACTGCGGCGCGGCGCTGGCCGGCGCCGGCGTTGCTGCCGCAGAGGCGCTCTCGGTAGCAGCCGGCTGAGTTTCCGGCGCGGCCTGCGCGCTGCCGGCCAGCCCGGCCACCAGCACCATGGACGCGATCAAACCGCGCCCGAATGCGGCGCCCCACTGTCCCCGGCCAGCGCCGCGGGCTCTTTGATTCATAGTCTTGCCAGCCGTTTTCACGCTGCGCCTCCAACCATTACCGATCAAAATTAAACAGAATTCAGCGTGCGATCATATCAAACCAATCACGGATTGATAGTAGTTATCATTATTATTTACTCAATAACGCATCTCCGGTCCAAAAAACCGTTAACCCGCGCCAGCCGCAGCGCTATCGCCCGCCGCTGTGTAACATTTACCCGCGCAAACGCCAACAACCCCGTCACCGTTTAGTCGTTTTTTTAACCTCATCACGAAACGCGCGGGCTTTTTCCCCCTCACAGTGACGTCGATCAATTATTTTTAAAACGGCTTTTCAATTATGTAGCAAGCAGGTTTCAACTGTGTTTATCTTTTGTACTGACGCAGCGCGAAACCGGCCTGACGCGCCCCTTTCCCGTTCACGCTGCGCGCCTGGGATGATGAAAAAACAATAACCGATGCCCGACACTCTGGAGATCTGCGATGAAACTGCCCCACGCCCTATCAGGTTTGTGCCTCTCGCTCTGCACGTTACTGTGCAGCCAGGCCGCACTGGCGCAACAAATCAAAGCCGCCGACGTCCACCCGGAAGGCTACCCCAATGTCGTCGCGGTCCAACATCTGGGCGACAAGCTGAAGGCCGCCACGCAGGATCGCCTGGAGCTGAAAACCTTCCCCGGCGGCATGCTCGGCGACGAAAAGCAGATGATTGAGCAGGCGCAGATTGGCGCGATTGATATGATCCGCGTCTCCATGGCGCCGGTGGCGGCGATTCTGCCGGAGATCGACGTGTTCACCCTGCCGTACATCTTCCGCGACGAAGCGCATCTGCATAAGGTGCTGGACGGTGAGATCGGCAAGGAGATCGGCGACAAGATCACCAACGACCCCACCTCGCGTTTGGTGTTCCTCGGCTGGATGGATTCCGGCACCCGCAATCTGATCACCAAAAAGCCGGTGGTGAAGCCGCAGGATCTGCAGGGGATGAAAATCCGCGTGCAGGGCAGCCCGATTGCGCTGGCGACGCTGAAAGCCATGGGCGCCAACGCCGTCAGCATGGGGGTCAGCGAAGTGTTCAGCGGCCTGCAGACCGGCGTTATCGACGGCGCGGAGAACAACCCGCCGACCTTTATCGCCCACAACTATCTGCCGGTAACCAAAAACTACACCCTGAGCCGCCACTTTATTATTCCCGAGCTGTTCCTCTACTCCAAAGTCAAATGGGACCAACTGACCCCGGCCGACCAGCAGCTGATCCTCAAGCTGGCGAAAGAGGCGCAGGCCGAACAGCGCACCCTGTGGGCCGCCTATAACCAGCAGGCGCTGGAAAAAATGAAGGCCGGCGGCGTGCAGTTCCACGACATCGACCGCGCAGCGTTCTACAAGATGACCCAGCCGGTGCGCGACCAGTACGGCAAGGCGCA
This sequence comes from Serratia rubidaea, assembly GCA_901472405.1. Lineage (GTDB taxonomy): Bacteria > Pseudomonadota > Gammaproteobacteria > Enterobacterales > Enterobacteriaceae > Serratia_B > Serratia_B rubidaea. The sequence goes on from LR590463.1 coordinate 4,292,330, forward strand.
TCAGGATCTGATCGCCCGCATTAACGCGGTGCAATAACCGCCCCTTTTCCTGCTTGGTCGGAGGTTGCTGATGGCGCACGCTTATCATCAGGCGATGGATCTGCTGTACCGCCTCGCCATGTGGCTGGCCGGCGCGGCGCTGCTGGTGATGGTCACCGTAATACCGGTGGGCATCTTCAGCCGCTACGTGCTCAATGAGGGCGCGGCCTGGCCGGAGCCGATCGCCATCCTGTGCATGGTCACCTTTACCTTTATCGGCGCCGCCGTCAGCTACCGCGCCGGCGCGCATATCGCCGTCAATATGCTGACCGACCGCCTGCCGCCGTTCTGGCAGCGCTGCTGCGGCCGGCTGGCGGACCTGCTGATGACGGTAATCTGCCTGTTTATTCTCTATTACGGCTACGGCCTGTGCAGCCAGCTGTGGCTGCAGCCGGTGGCGGAGTTCCCGCTGCTGAGCGCCGGCCAGGCCTATCTGCCGCTGCCGATTGGCTCAGCCGTGACGCTGCTGTTCGTGATTGAGCGGTTACTCTTCGGCCCGCAGCACCACCGTCCGCTGGTGATGCTCGGCAATACCTGACGGAGCCTGCGCTATGGACGCCTTTATTCTGCTTGCCTCTCTCGCCCTGCTGCTGGCCATCGGCGTGCCGGTAGCCTACGCCGTGGGGCTGAGCGCCATCGCCGGCGCGCTGTGGATCGATCTGCCGCTGGAGGCGCTGATGATTCAGATGACCAGCGGCGTCAACAAGTTCTCCCTGCTGGCGATCCCGTTCTTTATCCTGGCCGGCGCCATTATGGCGGAAGGCGGCATCGCCCGCCGGCTGGTCAGCTTCGCCTATATCTTCGTCGGCTTTGTGCGCGGCGGCCTGTCGCTGGTCAATATTGTCGCCTCCACCTTCTTCGGCGCGATCTCCGGCTCTTCGGTGGCGGATACCGCCTCGATCGGCTCGGTGATGGTGCCGGAGATGGAGAAAAAGGGCTACCCGCGCGACTACGCCGCCTCGGTCACCGCCAGCGGTTCGGTGCAGGCGATCCTGATCCCGCCCAGCCATAACGCGGTGATCTATTCGCTGGCCGCCGGCGGTACGGTGTCGATCGCCTCGCTGTTCGTCGCCGGTATTCTGCCGGGACTGCTGCTGTGCGTCTCGCTGATGGTGATGTGCGTCGGCTTCGCCCACAGGCGCGGCTACCCGAAGGGGGAAGCCATCCCGCTGCGTCAGGCGCTGAAAATCTGCCTCGATACGCTGTGGGGGCTGATGACCGTGGTAATCATCATGGGCGGCATCATGTCCGGTATCTTTACCGCCACCGAATCCGCGGCGGTAGCCTGCCTGTGGGCGTTCTTCGTCACCATGTTTATCTACCGCGACTACCGCTGGTCTGAGCTGCCCAACCTGATGTACCGCACTATCAAAACCGTCACCATCGTGATGATCCTGATAGGCTTCGCCGCCTGCTTCGGCGCGGTGATGACCTATATGCAGCTGCCGCTGCGCATCACCGAGTTCTTCACCGCCATTTCCCACAACAAATACGTCATTCTGGTCTGCATCAATATCATGCTGCTGGCGCTCGGCACGCTGATGGATATGGCGCCGCTGATCCTGATCCTGACGCCGGTGCTGCTGCCGGTCACCAACGCGCTGGGCATCGACCCGGTGCATTTCGGCATGATTATGATGATCAACCTGGGCATCGGCCTGATCACCCCGCCGGTCGGCTCGGTGCTGTTCGTCGCCAGCGCGGTCAGCAAGCAGAAAATCGAGGCGGTGGTCAAAGCCATGCTGCCGTTTTACTGCGTGCTGTTTATGGTGCTGCTGCTGGTGACCTATATTCCCGCCATTTCGCTGTGGCTGCCGCATCTGTTTGGCGTAATGGGCGGCTGAACCGCGTCTCTGCCGCCCTTTTCACGTTGCCTGTTGGCCCGTTTGCCGAGAAACGGGCTTTTTTTATCCGCCAATGCAGCGTATTTCACCGCGCGGCAGGGGGAAGGCAGTGAATCACCGCCGCTTTTATCAACGGAAGTAAAAACGTCTGGATGGCTATTTGCCAACATGCTAACGTAGTGCGCATCACCGTTTTCACTATGCATAACCAGCAGGTAAGCCGTATGACGTCCAAAAATCTCGATACCACGCTGATCGGCGCCGGCCGCAGCAAGCGCTATACCCACGGCGCGGTCAACCCGGTGACGCAGCGCGCCTCCTCGCTGGTGTTCGACAGCGTGGCCGATAAAAAGCACGCCACGGCGCAGCGCGCCCACGGCGAACTGTTCTACGGCCGCCGCGGCACCCTGACCCACTTCGCCTTTCAGGAGGCGATGACCGAGCTGGAGGGCGGCGCCGGCTGCGTGCTCTATCCCTGCGGCGCCGCCGCGGTCTCCAACGCCATTTTGTCGTTCGTCAGCGCCGGCGACCACGTGCTGGTGACCGGCTCGGTGTATGAGCCCACGCAGGATTTCTGCACGCATATTCTCGGCCGGATGAATGTCGCCACCACCTATTTCGATCCGCTGCTGGGCGAGGCCATCGCCGAGCTGATCCAGCCGAACACCCGCGTGGTGTTCCTGGAATCGCCGGGGTCGATCACCCTGGAAATACAGGATATTCCGGCCATCGTGCGCGCCGTGCGCGCGGTGAATCCGGAGATTGTCATTATGATCGACAACACCTGGGCCGCCGGCGTGCTGTTCAAGGCGTTGGAGTTCGACATTGATATTTCCATTCAGGCCGGCACCAAATACATCATCGGCCACTCCGATTACATGCTCGGCACCGCGGTCGCCAACGCCCGCTGCTGGGAACAGCTGCGTGAATACTCTTACCTGATGGGGCAGATGGTGGATGCCGATACCGCCTATATGGCCAGCCGCGGCCTGCGCACGCTGAGCGTACGGCTGAAACAGCATGAGCAGAGCAGCATCGCCGTCGCCCGCTGGCTGGCCGAGCGGCCGGAAGTCGCCCGCGTCAACCACCCGGCGCTGCCCGCCTGCAAAGGGCATGAATTTTACCGGCGCGATTTCAGCGGCTGTAACGGGCTGTTCTCCTTTGTCCTGAAGCAGCGCCTGAGCGAGGCGCAGCTGGCCGACTATCTCGACCACTTCCGCCATTTCACCATGGCCTACTCCTGGGGCGGCTATGAGTCCCTGATCCTGGCGAATCAGCCGGAGGAGCTGGAGGCGATCCGCCCGGCCGGCGGCGTAGACTTTTCCGGCACGCTGGTGCGGCTGCATATCGGCCTGGAAAACGTGCAGGACCTGATCGACGATCTGGCGGCGGGCTTTGAGCGTCTGCAGGCCGGCAATCGATAAAAATTTGCCGGGTAATAGAGAAAATTATCCATCGCAAGCATATTTCTATGCGTCATTTAATGTCCGGTTACGCTAATAGAGGTACACTAATCCGCATCATATTTGCTTAGTAAGGTGAACCTGGCGCAACGGGACAGAAAATGGATGTATTAAAAGAGATTGTTCACGCGCTTTGGCAACAGGATTTTACGGCTCTGGCCGATCCCAGCGTGATTTGGGTGGTTTATACGGTGCTTTTTATCACCCTGTTTTTGGAAAATGGCCTGCTGCCGGCGTCTTTTCTGCCCGGCGACAGCCTGCTGCTGCTGGCGGGCGCCTTAATCGCCAAGGGCGTGATGTCCTTTGTACCGACCCTGATGATTCTGACGCTGGCCGCCAGCCTCGGCTGCTGGCTCAGCTATCTGCAGGGCGCTGGCTGGGGCATACCCGGCTGGTTAAGGGGTGGCTGCTGCAGCTGCCCGCGCAGTACCACCAGCGCGCGCACGTGCTGTTTCACCGCCACGGCCTGACGGCGCTGCTGGTAGGACGCTTTCTGGCGTTTGTGCGCACGCTGCTGCCGACCATGGCGGGCATCTCCGGCCTGAGCAATACCCGCTTTCAGTTTTTCAACTGGCTGAGCGCCCTGCTGTGGGTGGTGTCGGTGGTCGGGCTGGGCTTCGCCTTCAGCCAGATTCCCCTCGTCAAACGCTATGAGGATCAGGTGATGGCCGGCCTGATGATCCTGCCGCTGGCGCTGCTGGTGTTCGGGCTGATCGGCGCCATGCTGGTGATCTGGCGTAAAAAGCGCCGGGCTTCCTGACCCTTCGTCTGACGGCCGCCGCGTCGGTCGTCAGGCGGCGTAGTTATCCCGCACCCGCGCCACTTCATCGCTCGGCGTGACGCCAAAGAAACGCTTAAACTCGCGGCTGAACTGCGAGGCGCTTTCATAACCCACCCGCATCGCCGCCGTGCTGGCCTTCAGACCGTCGTGCAGCATCAGCAGCCGCGCCTTATGCAGACGGTAGGATTTCACGTACTGCAGCGGCGAGGTGTTGGTCACCGCCTTAAAATTATGGTGAAACGCCGACACGCTCATATTCACCTCGCTGGCCAGCGCCTCCACGCTCAGGCTCTCCGCATACTGCTTTTCAATACGCCGCAGTGCCCTGGCGATCTGGCTGAAGTGGGTATGGCGGCTGACCAGCTCCTGCAGCGACGCGCCGCTGCGGCCGCACAGCACGTAATAGAGAAGTTCACGCACGATCTGCGGCCCCAGCACCCGCGCATCCAGCGGTTTTTCCATCACGTCCAGCAAACGCTCGGTGGCGCACAGCATCTCATCATTCTGCGACGCACAGTTGATGCCGCTGCTCTCGCCGTGCGGCGCCGTCAGATAGTTGTCGTCGCCGATATCGATCAGCAGATCCTGCAGCATCTGGGTATCAATCCGCACCGAAATCCCCACCAGCGGCTGCTCAGGGCTGGCGAAGGTTTCACACTCAAACGGCAGCGGCAGCGTCATCAGCAGATAGTTGCGCGGATCGTAGCGGAACACCTTACTGCCGCAGTAACCGACCTTGTGCCCCTGAAAAATAATCACAATGCTGGGATCGTACATCACCGGCTGGCGCGGGTAGTGCCGGTCGGCATACAGAATATCCACCTGCGGCACCGGCGACGACGTAAAGCCGTTGCCCACGGCAAAGCGCGCCGCCTGCTGCGCCATCCGGCGCCGAAGTTCGTCAATGTCGCTCACGCTGCCTCCGATATGATGAGGAATAATACGGTATAAAGCATAATAAAACGCCGCCCGTTCCTACAGCGTTTTGTAGAAATAGGCAAACATCAGGCAGGAATGTGCATTGTTAATACCGCTGCCTGTCACTGACAATAGCCCCCACAAATTAGCGGGCGCCATCTTCCTTACAGCTTTAGGCAAGAGGCCGCTCCCGTCGTCAATCTGAAACGCTCCCCTCTGCCCAGCAACCGTCGTTCCGTCCCTTCAGGGCGCGGCCGACGCCGTTTTGCCAACCGGAGCGGAGTTGGATAAGGCAGCCTGATCATGAACCAGACCATTGACCTGCTGACGTCGCACCGCAGCGAGCGCAGCTATCTCGACCAGCCGATCGCCGATGAGGTGCTCGACAGTATTATCGCCGCCGCCCATCTGGCGCCGACCTCGGTCAACTCCCAGCAGGTTTCGCTGGTTGTCACCCGCGACCCCGTCCAGCGCGCGCGCATCGCCGAAATTGCCGGCGGCCAGGCGTGGATCGCCCAAGCGCCGGTGTTTATCACCGTGGTGCTGGATATGCACAAAACCCGGCTGGGCATCGCCATGGGCGGCCAGCAGCAAACGGCGCACCAGAGCATTGAGAGCCTGATTTCCGGCAGCACCGACGTCGGCATCGCGCTCGGCGCGCTGATGACCGCCGCCCGCTCGCACGGGCTGGGCATCGTGCCGATCGGCGGCATCCGTCGCGATCCTCAGGCGCTGATCGAGCTGCTGCAGCTGCCGGAACTGACCTTCCCGGTCGCCGGGCTGGTGATCGGCCATGTCGATCGGGGCGCGCAGCAGAAACCGCGCCTGCCGATCGGCAGCTTCCGCCATGAGGAGCGCTATCAGCGCGAAACCCTGCCGGACGCTATCAAGGCCTATAACCAGACGCTGAGCGACTACTGGCAGCAGACCGGCCGCGCGGACGGCGACGACTGGAGCCGCAACACCGCCAGCTATTACCAGCATATCTATTTCCCGAATGTGCTTCCGGCCATTCAGCAACAAGGCTTTAAACTGGACAAATAAACCATGCAAAACTTTATTCTCCATACCCCAACCAAAATTCTGTTCGGTAAAGATCAAATTGCCGAACTGGGCCAACAAATTCCGGCCGACGCCCGCATTCTGATTACCTACGGCGGCGGCAGCGTGAAGAAAAACGGCGTTCTGGATCAGGTGCACGCCGCGCTGCAGGGGCGCAGCGTCAGCGAGTTCGGCGGCATTGAGCCGAACCCGACCTTTGAAACGCTGATGAAGGCGGTCGACGTGGTGCGCGCCGAGAAGATTGACTTCCTGCTGGCGGTCGGCGGCGGTTCCGTGGTGGACGGCACCAAATTTATAGCCGCCGCGGCGGACTACAGCGCCTCCCCTGACGCCTGGCACATCATGCAGACCGTAGGCAGTGAAATCACCCGCGCGGTGCCGATGGGCTGCGTACTGACCCTGCCGGCCACCGGTTCGGAATCCAACAGCGGCGCAGTGATCACCCGCAAAAGCAGCGGCGACAAGCAGCACTTCTTCTCGCCGCTGGTGCAGCCGCAGTTTGCCGTGCTGGATCCGCAGGTCACCTATTCGCTGCCGCCGCGCCAGATCGCCAACGGCGTGGTGGACGCCTTTGTGCACACGCTGGAGCAGTATCTGACCTACCCGGTCGACGCTAAAGTGCAGGACCGCTTCGCCGAAGGCCTGCTGCTGACGCTGCTGGAAGACGGTCCGCGCGCGCTGGCGGAACCGGAAAACTATGCGGTGCGCGCCAACGTGATGTGGAGCGCCACCATGGCGCTGAACGGCCTGATCGGCGCCGGCGTGCCGCAGGACTGGGCGACCCATATGCTCGGCCACGAGCTGACGGCGATGCACGGCCTGGATCACGCGCAGACGCTGGCGATCGTTCTGCCGTCGCTGCTGCGGGAGAAAAAGGCGCAAAAACGCGACAAACTGCTGCAGTACGCCGAGCGCGTCTGGGAACTGCGCGACGGTGATGACGATCAGCGCATCGACGCCGCCATTGCCGCCACCGCCGAGTTCTTCGAAAAAATGGGCGTGCCGACCCGGATGGCCGACTACCAGCTCGACGGCAGCAGCATCCCTGCCCTGCTGGAAAAGCTGCGTGAGCACGGCATGACCGCGCTGGGCGAGCATCAGGACATCACTCTCGAGGTCAGCGAGCGCATCTATCAGGCAGCGCGTTAATCGCACGCCGCCAATTTCCTGCTAGGCTTATAGGCCGGGCCGATCAATTTGCGGCGCCATAGGCGCCAGCCGTTGGCCGCCCGGCCTCACAATAACGTATTGCCTGCGCCCGGACGTTCCGGGCGCTTTTCCCCGCGCCGACGGCGCCTCCGTCAGTTCTGTTTTCGCCATTTGGCTCATTTACCGGAGGAGACGCATGACAGCAGGTTCCGCAGGATCGCCGACGCACCGCTAACCTTCGGCACTCCTGACAGTCGCCAACGACCCCCGACGCCGTACCGCTGCGGCCAGCCTCACGCACTGCAACGTTAACCGCGCGGCAGGGTCTAAAATTAAAGCAAGCTTTCCGACGTGGTTAACGTCGGCAATCAGGTCAAAAGGAGATACGCATGACAACGCAACCCATCATCAAACTCCACGACGGTAATCTGATGCCGCAGTTGGGTCTCGGCGTTTGGCAGGCGAGCATTGAAGAGACAGCCAATGCCGTGGCGAAAGCCCTGGAGGTTGGTTATCGCTCCATTGATACCGCTGCTATTTACAAAAACGAGGAAGGCGTCGGCAGTGCGCTGCAGTCAGCCTCGGTACCGCGCAGTGAACTGTTTGTCACCACTAAACTGTGGGATGACGATCAGGGTGACCCGCAGGCCGCGTTGGAGACCAGCCTGAAAAAACTGGGGCTGGACTATGTCGATCTGTACCTGATCCACTGGCCGCGGCCGGCGCAGGATCAGTATGTCGACGCCTGGCGCAGCCTGATCAAGCTGCGCGAACAGGGCCTGACGAAGAGCATCGGCGTCTGTAACTTCAATATCCCGCACCTGCAGCGCCTGCAGGATGAAACCGGCGTCACGCCGGTGATCAACCAGGTCGAGCTGCATCCGCTGCTGCAGCAGCGCCAGCTGCACGCCTGGAACGCCATGCATCACATCGCCACCGAATCCTGGAGCCCGCTGGCGCAGGGCGGCGAAGGCGTGTTCGACCAGGCGGTGATCAAGCATCTGGCGGAAAAATATGAGAAAACCCCGGCGCAGATCGTGGTGCGCTGGCACCTGGATAACGGCCTGGTGGTGATTCCGAAATCCGTCACGCCGTCGCGCATCCGCGAAAACTTTGCGGTGTTCGACTTTAAGCTGGATAAGGATGAGCTGGGCCAGATTGCCAAACTGGACAGCGGCAAGCGTCTGGGGCCGGATCCCGCCGCCCGCTGAACCTCTCCCTCCCCGGCCCGCCGCGCGCGGGCCTTTTTCCACCCCGTGCGCGCCGTAGCGCTTTTGGTCAAAATCTTTGCCTGCCCGCCGGCGATGATGGCACTATCAATGCCTGAAACCTTCCCATCGCACGGAGCACTATGAAATTTTCGATCGCCGCCTGCTCGCGCCTGGCCATCCCGCTGGCGCTACTGATCCTCGCCGGCTGTTCCAGCAAGCACAAATCCGTCAGCTACGACCGCCACAGCTTTGATAGCGCCATCGCCGACGCCGCCGACGAGTATGACGTCGACGCCAAACTGATCGCCGCGATGATTCAGGTAGAGTCCGGCTTTAACCCGGCGGCGGTCAGCCGCTCCAACGCCGTCGGCCTGATGCAGCTGAAGGCCTCCACCGCCGGCTGCGACGCCTACCAGTTTAAGGGGAAAAGCGGCTGCCCGGACGATGACGACCTGCTCGACCCACAGACCAATATCGATCTGGGCGCCGCCTACCTGGCTTCGCTGCAGCGGCAGCTGCGGGGGATTGATAACCCGGTGACGCTGCGCTACGCCACCGAAGTGGCCTACGTCAACGGCGCCGGCGCGCTGCTGCGCACCTTTTCCGCCAACCGCCGTCAGGCGGTCAGCATGATTAACAGCCTGTCTCCCGAGGCGTTCTGGTGGCACGTGCGCCAGCATCATCCGTCGGCGCAGGCGCCGCGCTACCTGGCGAAGGTGGAAGCGGCCTACGCCCGGCTGTAATACGGCGAAAAAAATGCCGGTCAGTCGCTGACCGGCATCATTAGCCTGCTCCGAGCAGCGGTTACGCCTTGCCTTTGGCGCCAGCGCTGCGGATCGGCTTGCGCGGCGGCTTATTGGACGGTGAGCGCTGGCGCTGAATATCGCTGTGCTTGGTCAGCGCCGGACGCGTACGACGCTGCAGGCGTTTGCTCTCGCGCTGCTCGTCAATGCTCGGCGCCGGCACCAGACAGTCGCGGCGGCTGCCGATCAGGTGCTTCAGACCCATCTCTTCCAACGCGCCGCGGATCAGCGGCCAGTTGGCCGGATCGTGATAGCGCAGCAGAGCCTTGTGCAGGCGGCGCTGGCGATCGCCGCGCGGGATAAACACCTCTTCCGACTTATAGCCCACCTTGCCCAGCGGGTTCTTACCGCTGTAATACATGGTGGTGGAGTTCGCCATCGGCGACGGATAGAAGTTCTGCACCTGATCGAGACGGAAGCGATTTTTCTTCAGCCACAGCGCCAGATTGACCATATCCTCGTCCTGCGTGCCGGGATGCGAGGAGATAAAGTACGGGATCAGGTACTGCTCTTTGCCGGCCTGCTTGGAGTAGTGGTCGAACAGCTGTTTGAAACGATCGTAGCTGCCCATGCCCGGCTTCATCATCTTCGACAGCGGCCCGCTTTCGGTATGCTCCGGCGCAATCTTCAGATAGCCGCCCACGTGGTGGCTGGCCAGCTCTTTGATATAGCGCGGATCTTCCACCGCCAGATCGTAACGCACCCCGGAGGCGATCAGGATCTTCTTCACCCCTGCCAATTCACGCGCGCGGCGGTACAGCTTGATGGTCGGCTCGTGGTTGGTATCCATATAGGTGCAGATTTCCGGATACACGCAGGAGGCGCGGCGGCAGGTCTGCTCGGCGCGCGGGTTGGTGCAGCGCAGCATATACATATTGGCGGTCGGGCCGCCCAGATCGGAGATCACGCCGGTAAAGCCCGGCACCTTGTCGCGAATCTCTTCAATTTCGCGAATGATCGAATCTTCGGAACGGCTCTGGATAATGCGCCCTTCGTGCTCGGTGATCGAGCAGAACGAACAGCCGCCGTAGCAGCCGCGCATGATATTGACCGAGAAACGGATCATATCGTAAGCCGGAATGCGCGCCTCGCCGTAGGACGGGTGCGGCACCCGCTGGTACGGCAGCGCGAACACGCTGTCCATCTCTTCGGTTTTCAGCGGGATCGCCGGCGGGTTGATCCACACGTAGCGGTCGCCGTGCTTCTGCATCAGGGCGCGGGCGCAGCCCGGGTTGGTTTCATGGTGCAAAATACGCGAAGCGTGGGCGTACAGCACTTTATCCGCCTTGACCTTCTCAAAGGACGGCAGCAGCACATAGGTTTTTTCCCACGGCTTCGGCTTGGCGGCGCGCACGGTGACCGGCTTGGCTTCCGGCTCCGGCTGGGCGCCGTCGGCGCAGGGCAGGTCTTCGCCGTAAGGGTTGGGAATCGGCTCAATGCGCCCCGGCTTATCCAGACGGGTGGAATCCACCCCGCTCCAGCCCGGCAGCGGCGCCTTGCGCATCACCGCGGTGTTGCGGATATCATGGATATCAGCGATCTTCTCGCCGGCGGCCAGGCGGTGCGCCACCTCCACCAGCGGACGCTCACCGTTGCCGTAGATCAGCATATCGGCCTTGGAGTCCACCAGCACCGAGCGGCGCACGGTATCCGACCAGTAATCATAGTGGGCGATGCGGCGCAGGCTGGCTTCGATGCCGCCGAGCACAATCGGCACGTCCTTGTAGGCTTCCTTACAGCGCTGGGTATACACCAGCGTGGCGCGATCGGGACGCTTGCCGCCGACGTTGCCCGGCGTGTAGGCGTCGTCGTGACGCAGTTTACGGTCGGCGGTATAGCGGTTGATCATCGAATCCATATTGCCGGCGGTAATGCCGAAAAACAGGTTCGGTTTGCCAAGGCGCATAAAGTCGTCTTTATTGCTCCAGTCCGGCTGGGCAATAATGCCGACGCGGAACCCCTGCGCTTCCAGCATGCGGCCGATAATCGCCATGCCGAAGCTGGGGTGGTCGACGTAAGCGTCGCCGCTGACAATAATTACATCGCAGCTGTCCCAGCCCAGTTGATCCATCTCTTCGCGCGACATCGGCAAAAACGGCGCGGTGCCGTAACATTCGGCCCAGTAAGGCTTATAGGAAAACAGTTCGCGATCCGGTTGGATCAGGCTGGTGGTGCTCATTCGACAGTGCTCTTTTGCAGGTTAATTAATCGCCGGGCGGCGATTATACGCACTATCGGCAAAAAGAGCAGGGTTATTTCTGCGCGCCGGCCCGCTAACTGCTGACTTCAAACTCGTACACGTCGCTGCGGCACAGCACTTCGCTGACCTCCAGCACCTCTCCCTGCGCGTTGCGGCTGGTCTGCGTCACCTGCAGCAGCGGCGCGCCGCTGGCAACGTTAAGCAGCCCGGCGATGTCATCGCTGCAGGCGATCGCCTTCAGCAGGAAGTGCTTCCCTTCCGGTACGATGCCGCGCTCGCGCCACAGCGCGTAGAGCGAATGCTCCAGCCGCTCGGGGTCGGGCAGAAAACGCGGCGGGATGTAGGTGGTTTCCAGCGAGACCGGGTTGCCGTCCACCAGCCGCAGACGGCGCAGCTTCACCGCCGGCTCATACTCGGCCAGATTTAACGCCTGCGCAATCTCCGGCGGCGGCGTTACGCGGGTACGCAGCAGCCACTGATTGCTGGCGGCGCCGCCGCTGCGCGTCACCTGGGCGGTAAAGCCCTGCTCCTGCGACAGCGAATAATCCATATATACCGCCACCCGGGTGCCCACGCCCTGCTGGCGTGAAATCAACGCCTTCTCTTCCAACAGTTTCAATGCCTTGCTGACGGTCACCCGCGACACCGCCAGCTGTTCGGCCAGCACGCGTTCAGGCGGCAGAAAATCGCCGGCGGCCAGCACCCGCTGTTTGATCGCCGTCTCCAGCGTGGCCGCCAACTGCATATAGCGCGGTGCGGCAACCGCCTGCGTCAGCTGCTGACGCAGCCACACATTAAAATCACTCATCAAACTGCTCTCTCAATATCGGCGCCCTCTCTGGCGATTGCTTTTATCATATTTTACTGCCGCAGCAGGAGGTTTGTGCCGAGAGTTGTGCAATGGATCTAGATTGGCATCACATTTTTGCCGTAATGGACTTTCATTGGATCCATTTTGCCATTATGGTGGTACCGTTGACGTGTTTAATTCAACATGCACCAACACCAGGGAATACCCATGACAATAAGAAAAAATCCTCACCTCGCCATTCTTGGCGCGCTGTATGGCCAAGCTGCCGGCGATGCGATGGGGATGCCGTCGGAACTGTGGCCGCTACGGCAGGTACGCGATTATTTTGGTTGGATCGATCGCTTTCTGCCAGGCCCGGATGAGAATATTGCCGCGACGGGTTTTGTCGCCGGCGAATACACCGACGACACGCAGCAGGCAGTAGCGCTGATGGAGGCGCTACTCGCCGCTCACGGCAAGGTGGAACCCGAACGCATCGCCCACCACATCATGCTGTGGGCAGAACAGGTCGACGCCTTCAATAAAAACATTCTCGGCCCCACCTCCAAAGCCGCGCTGTACGCCATCCGCGCCGGCAAACCCATCGCGGAAATCACCGCCAACGGCGTAACCAACGGCGCCGCCATGCGCATCGCACCGCTGGGATGTCTGTTATCCACCAATGATTTAGGCTACTTTATGGATGCCGTGCGTCTGGCCTGTAGCCCGACGCATAAATCTGATATCGCCGTGGCCGGCGCCTTCGCGATTGCCTGGGCGGTCAGCCGCGCCATCGACGGCGACGACTGGCGCGCGATTAAACAGGCGCTGCCGCCGCGGGTGGAACAGATGCAGCAACAGCAGATCACCACCTTCAGCCCGTCGCTGAGCCGCCGCATTCAATGGGCGCTGGACGTGGCAGAACGCGTGCGCCCGCTGACGGACAGCGAGGCGCTGGCCGAGCTTTACCACACCGTCGGCGCCGGCATGGACACCATTGAGTCCATTCCCTGCGCGCTGGCGCTGGTCGAGCTGGCGGATGGCGATCCGGTGCGTTGTGCGCTGCTGGCCGCCAACCTTGGCGGCGATACCGACACCATCGGCGCGATGGCGACGGCAATCTGCGGCGCGCTGCGCGGCATTGAAGCATTTCCGGCGCAATGGATTGAAACACTGAACCAGGCGAATCAGATTGATTTTCAACCATATGCAGCGGCTCTGGAGGCGCTGCGCAACCAAGGGTAAATCTGCAGCATGAGTGACATAAACCGCAGTGAAACATGGAAAGTTGAAAGCACCGGCATCGATCTGGTGCCCGAGGCGGAGCAAACCGGTAGGCCCATCGAGCTGTTTTGGGTATGGTCAGCGGCCAATATCGGCATCCTCGGCGTGGTTTACGGCGCGCTGATCGTCGGCTTCGGCCTGTCGTTTATCCAGTCGGTGCTTGCCGCGCTGGTCGGCGTCGCCAGCTTTGCGCTGGTCGGCTATACCAGCTTCGCCGGCAAACGCGGCCGCACCTCGACGCTGACGCTGTCGCGGGTCATCTTCGGCCTAAAAGGCAATATCGCCCCCACCGCCTTCAGCTGGATCAACCTGATGGGCTGGGAGGCGGTGAACGTCATTACCGGCACGCTGACGCTGGCGGCGCTGTTCCAGGCGATGGGGCTGGCGGAAAGCCCGCTGCTGACCGGCGTCAGCCTGCTGCTGTTCGGCGGCCTGACCATCGTCGTCAGCCTGCTCGGACAAAACACCGTGGTCTGGCTGCAGACCTGGTTCAGCCGTATCTTCGGCAGCATGACGCTGGTCGTGGTGCTGTATATCGCCTTCACCACCGAATGGCAGCGCGTGCTGGCGCTGCCCGCCGGCAGCTGGCTGACCGGCTTCCTGCCGGCGGTATCGATCATCGCCGCCGGCACCGGCATCGGCTGGGCGATTGCCGGCGCGGACTACAGCCGCTACCAAAGCCCGCAAAGCTCGAATAAAAGCATCTTCGCCGCGGTGATGAGCGGCGCCTGCCTGCCGCTGGTGCTGCTGATGTTTACCGGTATTCTGCTGTCGGTGCAGCTGCCCGATCTGGCCTCTTCGGCCAACCCGATCGCCCTGATTGGCTCGGTGCTGCCGACCTGGATGGCGATTCCCTATCTGCTGACGGCGACCGCCGGCATCGTCACCATTGCGGTGCTGAGCCTTTACTCCGCCAGCCTTAACCTGCTGACCATCGGCGTCAAGGTCAAACAGTCGCTGGCGGTATCGCTGGATGCGCTGCTGGTGCTGGCCATCGCCCTCTATGTACTGTTCGTCTCCGGCGATTTTATGGGGCCGTTTATCGCCTTCCTGGTGTTCTGCGGCGTGTTTCTGGCCGCCTGGGAAGCGATATTCATCCTCGACTACCTGCGCCTGCGCCGCCATCATGGCTACGACGGCAACGCGCTGTACGGCCTGAACGGCCAGAATCGCGGCGTGCGTACGGTGCCGCTGTGCTGCTGGTTTCTCGGCGCCCTCAGCGGACTGATGGTCACCAAAAGCGGCTTTATTGACGGGCCGCTGGCCAAAGGCCTGTTCGCGGATTCCAGCCTCGGGCTGTTTGTTTCCTTCCTGGTTAGCCTTATCGCCTACGGCCTGTTTCTGGCCGCGGGCGGAGAACGTAAGTAAATGAGTGAATTTTCTGCAGTCACGCCGGTGCTGGTGCTGGGCGGCGCCGTCGGCGATCTGGTTATGACGCTGCCGCGCCTGCCCGTCAGCGGCGAAGATATTGAAGCCCGGCCGCAGGGGCGGCAAATTGGCGGCTGCGCCTTTAACGTCGCCCGCGTGCTGTGCCGGCTGGGCGTGTCGGTGGTGAACGGTATGCCGGTCGGCAACGGCGAATGGGGAGTCGCCGTAGAAGCGGCGATGCAGGCGCTGGGATTGCCGGTGCTGCTGCGGCACGGACAGATGGATAACGGCTGGTGTCTGGCGCTGGCCGAGCCGAACGGCGAAAGAACCTTTATCACCGTCAGCGGCTGTGAAGCGCAGTGGAACAAGGCGCAGCTGGCGACCCTGCCGCTGACGCCGGAGACGCTGGTTTACGCCAACGGCTATGAGCTGGTGGGCGAGCCGGGCGCCGCGCTGCGCGAATGGCTGACCCGCCTGCCGTTTGACCAGTACCGGCTGATCGATCCCGGCCCGCGCGTCGGCCTGCTCGGCGAGGAGTTCTTCGCCATGCTGAGCGACAGCCATACCCTACTGACGCTCAACCGCGACGAGGTCGCCATCCTGTGCGGCGACGGTGATCCGGTCGAGGCGGCGCAGCGCTACGCCGCCGCCCGCAATTTCACCCTGATTTGCCGCCTCGACAGCGACGGCGCCTGGATCTGTGACGGCAAGCACCCGCCGCAGCATATCGCCGCCTATCCGGTGGAGGTGGTGGACACGATCGGCGCCGGCGACGCCCACTGCGCCGGCCTGTTGGCCGCCCTTTCTGCCGGCTGGCCGTTGCCGCAGGCCGTTGACCTGGCCAACCGCGTCGCCGCCTGCGTGGTGGCCAGCCGCGGCGCCGACGCCGCGCCGGACTGGGCGCAGCTGCGCCAGCGCTTCCCGGAGGCATAAGCAGTCAGCTCTGCAGGGATATTTATTCACGATTTCTGTAAGCAATGAGTAATAAGAATTGCCGTAAACGATCGGCATTTCTCTGCCACGATAATGAACGGCAATTGCAGGGGCCGAAAACTCGGCTCCCAGCCATATTGCATCCACCTCGAAAAATATCGGTCAGACCGTCAAAACCATACGCCAACTCGCCCGGTAATTACAGATTCGGGTGTTGACCTTTAGCGCGCATCACGGGCTGCCGAACAAGGAACCCGAGCCAGGGGCAACCGGACAAGGATGTCCGGTTGAGGCGGCACAGGCAGGGATGCCTGTAGAGCCGACCCGCCCGGCGACGGTGACGCCGTGAGGGTACCCGAAGGGCAGAACGTGCCTAAGCGCGGGCGCGGGTGCAGGGGCCGCGCCTACGGCCCCTGCAATTGCCGTTCACCTCAGTGACAGAGAAATACCGCACGTTTACGGCAATTCCAGTGACACGGCTCTCTACAGAAAACCATGTCAATAACACCATTAATCAACCTGCTGGCTGCGCCACAAACTGCCCGGCGCTGCCGCGGTCAGCCAGCTCCAGCGTCTGGCTGTAATACTGGAACGGGAAGTGATCGTAGGACGGCTGGGTAAAGTGCACCACCAGCTCCACCTCGCCGTCAACCCAAACGGTATCCTTCCAGCCGCGGTCCTCAACCATCGGCTGCGCGCCGTTCACGCTTTTCACCAGGAACTGCACGCCCTCAATATGGAACGACTGCGGCGTATCGGCGCGGATCACCCAGCGCTCCCAGCTGTCCTGCTGGGTCTGCAGATCGACGCGGTTCACATCGCGCACCGCACCGTTAATCCCCGCCACGTCATCGCCCAGACGGAACTCCCGTGTGCGGCTGACGCCGCCGTCCAACAGCTGGTCCGCCAGCAGACGCATCGGCAGATTATCCGTCACCAGCGGCAGCAGGCCGGTCGGTTTCAGCGTCAGCACCTGGGTGGACACCAGCAGGCTGGAAGGCTCAAACAGACCGCGCAGGCGATCCATAATGCCCGCCGCTTCGCCGGCGTTCAGCGTCACTTCCTCGCCTTTCGACATATCGATCAGCACCTCACGCCGTTCGCCTGGCGCCAGAGAGAGCTGCTGCACCGCCACCGGCGCAGGCAGAAAGCCCTGATCGCTGGCGATCACCGTCAGCGGACGGCCGTCGCTCAGCTGCAGCATATAGCGGCGCGCGTTGGAGGCGTTCAGCAAACGCAGCCGCACCCAGCCGCGCGACACCTCAACGTACGGGTTCTGCACGCCGTTCACCAGCAGCGTATCGCCGACGAAACCGCCCTGCGACGGCGGGCTGTACTCCGGCGTGCCAAAGTTATCCAGCCGCTTGTCCTGCACGATCAGCGGGAAATCATCCACGCCGTAGTGGTTAGGCAGCGGCAGCGATTTGCTGACCTCATCTTCCACCAGCCACATGCCGGCCAGGCCGTTGTAAACCTGCGGCGCCATGCGCTCCGGCGTGTTGGCGTGATACCAGCAGGTGGCCGCCGCCTGACGAATAGGCAGCACCGGCGACCAGTCCACCCCCGGCGACATCAGTCGCGCCGCGCCGCCCACCAGGGTGCCCGGCACCTGCAGACCGCTGACGGTCATCGACACCGGCTCCGCCAGGCGGTTGCTGTAAATCAGTTTAACGTCGTCGCCGTTGTATACCCGCACCGTCGGCCCGAGATACATGCCGTTGATGCCCCAGGCGGGGGCCTTGCGGTTGGCGATAAACGGCCAGTGCGTACGCTGCAGGGTTAAAAACAGCGGCTGACCGCGGCGAGACTCCAACAGCGGGGGGACCGGTAACGGGATTTGCGCTCCGCTCGCTTCAGCCCTCAGCGGCACGGCTCCCGCGCACAGCGCCAGACCCGATGCCTGAATGAACTGACGTCGACTGAGTGACATATTTTCTCCATGAAAACAAATGCTAAACCGTATGCAAAAGCCCGGCAGCCGCTAATGCCACTAAGCGTAGCAGGAAGCCGGGCATTAACGACCTGAAGCCGTTAAAAAAGTACCGCCGCCGGTGAAAACGTATTATTTTTTTGGCGGCTTCGCGCTGCGCGACTTCTTCATCCAGGCGGGCGATTTTCTCCGCCATCAGCTCGCGGCAGCGGGTCGCCAGCTCGCGCACCTGATCCTTACCGTATTGGGTGGTATCGATCGGCTCCAGCATCTCGACAATCACTTCGCCGTTGTTCAGGCGGTTAAGATTGATTTTATTGCTGGTGTTCGACACACAAATCGGCACGATCGGCACGCCGGCGGCAATCGCCGCATGGAACGCGCCGGTCTTGAACGGCATCAGGCCGCGACCGCGGCTGCGGGTTCCTTCCGGGAACATCCAGATGGAAATATCTTTTTTCTTAATCTGATCCACCACCTGAGCGATGGTGCCGTGCGCTTTGGCCCGGTTATCCCGATCTATCAGCAGATTGCCGGTCAGCCAATACAGCTGGCCGAAAAACGGGATCCACGCCAGACTTTTTTTCCCTACCGTCACGGTGCGCGGCTGCACGATATTGGACGCCGTCACCATATCGTAGTTGTTCTGGTGGTTGGCGATATAGATGCACTTGCCGTACTGCGCCGCATCGGCCGGTTTGCGGATCTCAACCTTCAGGCCGAATACCGTCGACAGGCGGCCGAACAGGTGGCCGAACGTCGCAACGTGGCGGGGATTACGCGGGCTGAACAAACAGTAGATGGAACCGAAAATGCACACCAGAATACAGAACAGAGTGACGAAAACGGCACGCAAAATTAATAACATAACAACCTCATTAGCACACTGCCGACGCAGCCTGATTCGCTACGCAGATACCTTCCATCATTTTTATTTGCGCGCAGGGCATCACGCCCGCTGGCGATGATACCCGGCCTTGTCGCTATTTTCCTGCCGGCCGGGCATCCGCACAATAAATTTATACGCAGAAATGTTAATTATTTGAAAATAAATACGGAAAGCGGTGAATTATGCGGGCGCCGCCTGGGAAACGGCGCCCGCCGCACTTACTCTTCGCTATCCCCGGCCGATGCGCGCTGCGGCAAATCCACCTCCACGCGATCGATACGCTGCAGACCACGCGGCAGCAGCGTGCCTTTCCGGCCACGCTCGGCGCGGAACTTCTGCAAATCTTCCGGACGCAGCGTCAGCTTGCGCTTGCCGACGTACAGCGTCAGCGACGTCTGCGGCGGCAACACAAACAGCCAGGTCAGTTTGTCGTCCCCCGCGGCCGCCTGCGCCGCCGGAATAGAGACGATCTTGTTGCCCTTGCCCTTCGACAGCTGCGGCAAATCGGCCACCGGGAACATCAGCATGCGGCCCGCCTGGGTAATCGACAGCAGCATATCGTCGTCGCCGTGAATTTCCAGCGGCGGCAGCGCCTTGGCGTTCTCCGGCAGGGTAATCATCGCCTTGCCGGCGCGGTTGCGCGCCACCAGATCGTTGAAGGTGCACACGAAGCCGTAACCGGCGTCGGAGGCCATCAGCAGTTTCTGGTCGTCGGCGGCCATCAGCACCTGCTCAATGGTCGCGCCCGGCGGCGGCGTCAGTTTACCGGTCAGCGGTTCGCCCTGCCCGCGCGCCGACGGCAGGGTCAGCGGGTCGAGCGCGTAGCTGCGCCGGTGGAGTCGATAAACACCACCGGCTGGTTGGTCTTGCCGCGGGCGGCGGCGCGGAAGCTGTCGCCCGCCTTATAGTTCATGCCGGCAGGATCGATATCATGGCCTTTGGCGCTGCGCACCCAGCCCATCTCCGACAGCACGATGGTCACCGGCTCGGACGGCACGAAATCGTGCTCGCTCATCGCCTTGGCTTCATCGCGCTCGGCCAGCGGTGAACGGCGGTCGTCGCCGTAGGTCTGCGCATCCGCCTGGATTTCTTTCTTGATCAGCGTGTTCAGCTTACGCTCCGACGCCAGCAGAGCCTGCAGCCGATCGCGCTCTTGCGCCAGCTCGTCCTGCTCGCCGCGGATCTTCATCTCTTCCAGCTTCGCCAAATGGCGCAGTTTCAGTTCGAGGATCGCTTCCGCCTGTGTCTCACTGATGCCGAAACGCTGCATCAGCACCGGCTTCGGCTCATCTTCGCTGCGGATAATATGGATCACTTCGTCGATGTTGAGGAACGCAACCAGCAAACCTTCCAGAATGTGCAGCCGCTTGAGCACTTTTTCCAGGCGGTGGTTCAGGCGGCGGCGCACCGTATCGCGGGCGGTAGGCCAGCCATTCGGTGATAATCTCCACCAGCCCCTTCACCGACGGGCGGTTGTCCAGGCCAATCATATTCATATTGACGCGGTAGCTGCGCTCCAGATCGGTGGTGGCGAACAGGTGGTTCATCACCTGCTCCAGATCCACCCGGTTGGAGCGCGGCACGATCACCAGACGCGTCGGGTTCTCATGGTCCGACTCATCGCGCAGGTCTTCCACCATCGGCAGCTTCTTGGCGCGCATCTGGCTGGCGATCTGCTCCAGCACCTTGGCGCCGGAGACCTGATGCGGCAGCGCGGTGATCACCGCACTGCCGTCTTCTTTTTTCCACACCGCGCGCATCCGCACCGAACCGCGACCGTTCTGGTAGATTTTACGAATCTCGTCGCGCGGGGTGATGATTTCCGCTTCGGTCGGGAAGTCCGGCCCCTGAACAAACGCCAGCAGGTCATCCAGCGAGGCGCCCGGTTTTTCCAGCAGCGCCACGGCGGCGGCGGCCACTTCGCGCACGTTGTGCGGCGGAATATCGGTCGCCATACCCACCGCAATGCCGGTGGTGCCGTTCAGCAGGATGTTCGGCAGACGCGCAGGCAGCATCTTCGGCTCCTGCAGCGTACCGTCAAAGTTCGGGATCCAGTCCACCGTCCCCTGCCCCAGTTCGGACAGCAGCACTTCGGCGTACTTCGACAGGCGGGATTCGGTATAACGCATCGCCGCAAAAGATTTCGGATCGTCCGGCGCGCCCCAGTTCCCCTGGCCGTCTACCAACGGGTAACGGTAGGAGAACGGCTGCGCCATCAGCACCATCGCCTCATAACAGGCGCTGTCGCCGTGCGGGTGGTATTTACCCAGCACGTCGCCGACGGTACGCGCGGATTTTTTGAATTTGGCGCTGTTGCTCAGGCCCAGTTCGGACATCGCATAGATGATGCGGCGCTGGACCGGCTTCAGGCCGTCGCCAATATACGGTAGCGCCCGATCCATGATGACGTACATGGAGTAGTTCAGATAGGCGTTTTCAGTGAATGTGTGCAGCGGTAAACGCTCTACACCGTCATGAGTCAGATCACTCATTACTCAATTATCCTCAGACCGTGGCATGGCAATCCCTAGACATTGGGGCAAAGGACTGTCGTTCACAAAAAAAGCAGTGCCCGTGATTGCTCGTCGTTTGTTGCCCGCGATAGTACCTTATCTGGCCGTATGCTGTCACAGCATTGTCGGTCTTGCGGGCGATGTTGACCGCCGTTAAGCGGCGGATTATTGCCAAATCAGCAAAAGTTATGTGACTCAGCGCGCATTTTTCTCACCTGCGCGCGCGGGTAAACTTCTCTCCATCATTTTATCACCCCTGACCGGTTTCATGCCGCGCGTTCACGCCGCCTGAACAAGACGCAGGGCCAATTCGCAAGAGGAAACCCGATGAGTCATATCCTTTTAATCAACGCCGGTAAAAAATTTGGTCACTCCAATGGCGAACTGAACGACACCCTGACCGATGTCGCCGCCTCGTATCTGCGCGACGCCGGCCATGACGTCCAGCTGACCATCGTCGATCAAGGTTACGATATCGACGCCGAAGTGCAAAAATATCTGTGGGCCGACGTGGTGATCTATCAGATGCCCGGCTGGTGGATGGGTGAACCCTGGATCCTGAAAAAATACATCGATGAAGTGTTTACCGCCGGCCACGGCTCGCTGTACGCCAGCGACGGCCGCACCCGTTCGGACGCCAGCAAAAAATATGGCTCCGGCGGCCTGCTGCAGGGTAAAAAACACATGCTGAGCCTGACCTGGAACGCGCCGCTGGAGGCCTTTACCGACCCCGATCAGTTCTTCCACGGCATCGGCGTGGACGGCGTTTACCTGCACTTCCATAAGGCCAACGAGTTCCTGGGAATGGAAGCGCTGCCGACCTTTATCTGCAACGACGTGATTAAACAACCGGATATTCAAAAACGATATCGCACGATATCGCGAGCATCTGGCGAAAACATTTGCTTAACTTACCCTTCGCACGTTTGTTAAAGAGGTTGTAATGATCACCGTAATTGCAGAAATCAAAGTCAAACCGGGCCACCGTGAGACGGTATTGAAAGCCATTGAGAAGCTGATCCCGTCAGTGCTGGCGGAAGAGGGCTGCGGCGGCTACCAGCCGCTGGTCGATATCAAGGCGCAGGTACCGTGGAAACAGTCGCTGCCGGATTCGGTGTTCATGCTGGAAAAATGGGAAAGCATCGCGCATCTGGAAAAACACCTTGAGATGGAGCATATGCATCGGCATCGCGCCACCATCAAGGACAGCGTGCTGGATGTGAATATCCAGGTGCTGGAAGAAGCGCTGTAATCAACAAGCCCGGCCACTGCGCCGGGCTTTTTGCAGGCTCACGCTTATTAATCTTGCCCTAATACTGTCTGGATCCGTCGCCGGAAAACATCAAAAAACTCACCGACAGGCGACATATCCAGATCTCCGGGATAGCGCTCGCAAAACGCTTTGTCCAGATCGTCGGAATATGCTGTTTGAAAATCGTCCATTTCACTGATTAAATTTCGCAGCAAATTCTTAGATGCCCCCTGTAGGTAATAATCAATCATTCCTTCCAGTTCGGTTGAACCCGTAATCAGGTCTGCATCCTGATTAAAGTATCCCCCCATGAGGTTGTCCAGTAATGGATAATCTTTCATTGTTCGCTCCTAGGGGATTGGGTATGCGGTAAGTATGTAGTTAGGGTCGTGGGGGGAAGAAAGCTTTCCCGCCATCAGGTTAATGGCGGAACAGCAAATTACATGATGTAACAACAGACGAAACGTCAACATTGCAGAACTATGAGCATCCTTGCTCGACAGATCAACCGTTTACAACTCGGCTGACCTGGATTGTCATACCGACAGCTCGGCGGTATCGCCCTTATCCTGCAGCCAGTTGCGGCGGTCTTCCGAACGCTTCTTGGCCAGCAGCATATCCATCACCGCCAGCGTCTGCTGCACGTCGTTATCGTCGACCGTCAGCTGCACCAGACGGCGGGTGTTCGGATCGAGCGTGGTTTCGCGCAGCTGCAGCGGGTTCATTTCACCCAGGCCTTTAAAGCGCTGGACGTTCGGCTTGCCCTTCTTACGCTTCAGCTGTTCCAGCACGCCGGCCTTCTCTTCCTCATCCAGCGCGTAATACACTTCCTTGCCGAGGTCGATGCGGTACAGCGGCGGCATGGCGACATACACGTGGCCGCCCTGCACCAGCGAGCGGAAGTGACGCACAAACAGCGCGCACAGCAGCGTGGCGATGTGCAGGCCGTCCGAGTCCGCATCCGCCAGGATACAGATTTTGCCGTAGCGCAGCTGGCCGAGATCGTCGCTGTCCGGATCGATGCCGATCGCCACCGAAATATCATGCACCTCCTGCGACGCCAGCACTTCGTCCGACGACACTTCCCAGGTGTTGAGGATTTTCCCCTTCAGCGGCATGATCGCCTGATACTCGCGGTCGCGCGCCTGCTTGGCCGAGCCGCCCGCCGAGTCCCCTTCCACCAGGAACAGTTCGGTCATGCTCAGATCCTGCGAGGTGCAGTCCGCCAGTTTGCCCGGCAGCGCAGGGCCGCTGGTCAGCTTCTTGCGCACCACTTTCTTCGCCGCACGCAGGCGGCGCTGGGCGCTGGAAATCGCCATTTCCGCCAGTTGCTCCGCCGCCTGAACGTTCTGGTTCAGCCACAGGCTGAAGGCGTCTTTCACCACGCCGGAGACAAACGCCGCGCACTGGCGCGACGACAGGCGCTCTTTAGTCTGGCCGGCGAACTGCGGATCCTGCATTTTCACCGACAAGACGTAGGCGCAGCGGTCCCAGATATCCTCCGCCGACAGTTTGACGCCGCGCGGCAGAATATTGCGGAACTCGCAGAACTCGCGCATCGCCTCCAGCAGCCCCTGGCGCAGCCCGTTAACGTGGGTGCCGCCCTGCATGGTCGGGATCAGGTTGACGTAGCTTTCGGTCAGCAGTTCGCCGCCTTCCGGCAGCCACAGCAGCGCCCAATCCACCGCCTCGGTGTCGCCGGAGAAGGTGCCGACAAACGGCGCTTCCGGCAGGGTAATCAGCCCGTTAACCGCTTCCATCAGGTAGTCGGTCAGGCCGTCCTGGTAGCACCAGCGCTGCTCGGTATTGTTCACCTTATCGGTAAAGTAGATTTCCACGCCCGGGCACAGCACCGCCTTGGCCTTCAGCAGATGGCTGAGGCGCGAAACGGAAAAACGCGGGCTGTCGAAAAATTGTTCGTCCGGCCAGAAGTGGACGCGGGTGCCGGTATTGCGCTTGCCGCAGGTGCCGCTGACCGTCAGGTCCTGCACCTTGTCGCCGTTTTCAAACGCCATATCGTAAACGTTGCCGTCGCGCTTGACGGTCACTTCCACCCGTTTTGACAGGGCGTTGACCACCGAGATGCCCACACCGTGCAGGCCGCCGGAAAACTGGTAGTTTTTACTGGAGAATTTGCCGCCGGCGTGCAGCCGGCACAGGATCAGCTCTACTGCCGGCACGCCCTCTTCCGGGTGGATATCCACCGGCATGCCGCGGCCGTCGTCAATCACCTCCAGCGATTGATCGGCGTGCAGGATTACGTCAATGCGTTTTGCATGGCCAGCCAACGCTTCATCGACGCTGTTATCAATCACCTCCTGGCCGAGGTGGTTCGGGCGCTGCGTGTCGGTATACATACCGGGACGACGGCGCACTGGTTCTAGGCCGCTGAGTACTTCAATGGCATCAGCGTTATAGCTGGATTGAGTCATCGTTGATTATATTTTCGTGGTTAAAGGAAGGCGCCGAACGGCCTGCTCAGACCGCATGTTTCCCTTCGCGCCTGGAGCCATCACGTTTGTCGTCTGGCCACAACGTCTGTCATTTTGGGGCGAGCCCTAAAAAATCCACAATCTGGGGGAAGTAGTGGTCGAAACCGACGAAGGCGTGGTTTCCTCCCGACTCCACCGTCTGCCGGCAGGCAGTGTAATAGGCGACAGCCTGGCCGTAATCGAGAATTTCATCGCCCGTTTGCTGCAGCAGCCAGATTAAATCCGGCGACTCCAGAGGATCGATCTGCATGACTTTCAGATCGTAAACGTGACGAGACTCTAACACATATTGCTGGCCGGTGTAGGGGTTCTCGTTTTGCCCGAGATAATCAATCAGCAATTCAAACGGCTTCACCGCCGGGTTAACCACCACCGTCGGCAGCGCGAAACACTGCGACAGCCAGGTGGCGTAATAACCGCCCAGCGAAGAGCCGACCACGCCCAGCGTGCTGCCGGCGCGCGCCATCACCAGATCCTCCAGCAGTTCGGCCGCCTCCGCCGGATAGGGCGGCAGCTGCGGCACCAGCATTTCGATCTGCGGGTGATGGTCGGCCAGCCACGCCTTAAACGCCGACGCCTTGGCCGACTGCGGCGAACTGTTAAAACCGTGCAGGTAAAGCAGCGTTGACATCAGTAGCCGTCCGAATCCATATCGGGGCGGAAATCATCGTTGTCCAGACGGCACACCTGGGTTTCCACGCGCCCGTCAGGCAGCAGGTCGAGATAACGCCAGCCCGGAGAAACATCGTCGATGGTAAAATTAGTACAGTGCGGCTTGAATTGCACGCAGGTCGACGGCGACGCCAGCAGACGCCGCCCCTGCCAGCCCAGATCCAGCTCCTGGTGGATATGCCCGCACAGCAGCGTGTTGACCTTCGGGTAGCGCAGCAGCACCGCGCCCAGCATATGCGGGTTGCGCAGGCTGTGCTGGTCAAGCCAGGTGCAGCCGGAAGGCAGCGGATGGTGGTGTAACAGCAGCAGGGTGTAGCGATCCGGATAGGCCTGCAGACAGCGCTCCATCCACTCCAGCTGGTATTCGCTCAGCTCGCCGTGCGGCACGCCGAACACCTGGCTGTCCAGCAGGATCACCTGCCAGTGCTCGCCCAGCAGCACATGCTTGGAAGGGGTAATGCCCGCGGCGGCCAGCGCGTCGACCATCGCCGGCTGGAAATCATGATTGCCCGGCAGCCACACGCAGGGCGCGGGCAGCTGCGAGATACCGTCCGCAAAGTGCCGATATGCCTCGGGGGTGTGATCCTGCGCCAGGTCACCGGTGGCGACAACCAGGTCAAAACTCCCGCTGTTGGGCGCGCACCGCGTCCAGCACCGCATGGTAGCTGCGGTAGGTGTTAATGCCCAGCAAGGTCTCGTGCTCGCCGGCAAACAGGTGGGTATCGGTTATTTGTAAAATCCTGACCTTGGCCCCACTCGCCACGGGCAGTTTAAACAGGCTCTCCAAATGGTGTCCTTTGTTATCTCAGTCTGTCTCTACCCGTCATACTTCAAGCGTGCTTACCGTCGCTCGGGTATCACACAACAGGAACCGCCATCGCACCATGCGCTAAACAGTAGCGCAGCCAATCAGCAAGAAACTGGTTAATTTGATGCTTTTCGTCGCGTTGATGCAACTTTTTTATTCGGGTAATCATAACGCGCTTTAAAACGAGAGATCTGCTGGCTGGCACACACTTCCGCAACCATCGCGTCATGATAGAGCCGCACCGTCATCGCCGGCAGGCTCCAGTAGCTGACCGCCGGAAAGGTCTGCTCAATCGTCACCAGCGTCGTGTAACGCGTGGATTCCGCAATCGTCAGCCGATAGCGGGCGCCGTTCACCTGATAAGTCACCGTTTCCCCGGTTTCGTCATCGCGCGGCAGCAAACGCCGCAGCTGCGCGAAATTAGTTTCACACACTCTCATCATTTCCGGGAAATCAGGGGTATAGCGCTTTGTCATGGGTTGACCCACTCTTTTCTGAGCGATTCATGGTGCAACGCCAGCCACTGCAGGGCAATCACCGACGCCGCATTATCAATCGTACCGTCCTCCACCCAGCGGTAGGCCTGTTCGCGGCTGACCACATGGACACGAATATCTTCATTTTCTTCACTCAATCCATGAATGCCTTCGGCGGTCGCGGCGTCCACTTCGCCGACCATAATCGACAGCCGCTCGCTGGTGCCGCCCGGGCTGGCCAGATAGCTCAGCACCGGCTTGCAGCGCCCGACCGTCACGCCGGCTTCCTCTTCGGCCTCGCGACGGCACACGTCTTCCACGCTTTCGCCGTCTTCGATCATACCCGCCACCATTTCCAGTAACCAGGGCGAGTCTGAGGTATCGACCGCGGCGATGCGCAGTTGTTCAATCAGCACCACTTCGTCGCGCTGCGGATCGTAAGGCAGCAGCACCGCCGCATGACCACGCTCGAAAATCTCGCGCGTAATCTCTTCGCTCACGCCGCCGTTAAACAATTTATGACGAAAACGGTATAAATTGAGTGAAAAAAAACCACGGTACAGCGTGTCCCGTGCAATAATTTCTACATCATTTTTGTCGAAAGTAACGGGCGTAGGCCGTAAGTTGCTCATAAACGCGGTTCTCCTGCGTGAGTATGCCGGTGAAATAAACAGTTTTGATGACAGAACCGGCGAGACTTTCCCCCGCCGCGCGTTGTGGTAGATTATTGACCATGATAACAGGAGTCACGGACGCGGACATGACGGCCGGTGCCTCACAGGGCAGGTCAAACGCGAAAAGATCCGCCGGATGGCACGTTCAGCCACCTTATGCCCAGCGCGGACTCTGCTAGAATTGACAACTATTTAGACTATCGTCAGCGCTAACATACCAATATTGCTGCACAACAAGGAATGCAAATGAAGAAACTGCTCCCCCTTCTTATCGGACTGAGCCTGGGCGGCTTCAGTGCAATGAGCCAGGCAGAGAACCTGCTGCAGGTTTATAAACAGGCGAGGGAAAGTAACCCGGATCTGCGCAAATCCGCCGCTGACCGCGATGCCGCATTCGAAAAAATCAACGAGTCGCGCAGCCCGTTGCTGCCGCAGTTGGGGCTGAGCGCCAGTTACACCTACGGCAGCGGCTATCGCGACGCCAGGGATACCAGCAGCGATACCACACAAGGCTCGCTGGCGCTGACCCAGACCATTTTTTGATATGTCCAAATGGCGCGCGTTGACGCTGCAGGAAAAGACCGCCGGCATCTCCGACGTGACGTTCCAGACCGCAGAGCAGAAGCTGATCCTCGACACCGCCACCGCCTATTTCAACGTGCTGAAGGCGATTGACACTCTGTCCTACACCCAGGCGCAGAAAGATGCGGTGTACCGCACGTTGGATCAGACCACCCAACGCTTTAACGTCGGCCTGGTGGCGATCACCGACGTGCAGAACGCCCGTTCCAACTATGACACCGTGCTGGCAAGCGAAGTTAACGCCCGCAATGCGCTGGACAACGCGCTGGAAGCGCTGCGTCAGGTGACCGGCACCTTCTACCCGGAGCTGGCCTCACTGAATACCGAACGTTTCTCCACCACGCGGCCGGAAGCGGTTAATAACCTGCTGAAAGAGGCGGAAGCGCGCAACCTGAGCCTGCTCTCGGCGCGTCTGAGCCAGGATCTGGCGCGTGAGCAGATCAAATATGCGCAAACCGGCTATATGCCGACCATCGATATGAGCGCCTCTACCGGTATTACCAATACCAAAAATCACGGTTCGAACAACTTTACGCCTGACTCCGACGCCGGCCAGAACAAGGTCGGCATCAGCCTGAACCTGCCGATTTACAGCGGCGGCGCCACCAACTCGCAGGTGAAGCAGGCGCAGTACAGCTTCGTCGGCGCCAGCGAACAGCTGGAAAGCTCGCACCGCACCGTGGTGCAGACCGTGCGCTCCTCGTACAACAACGTCAACGCCTCAATCAGCAGCATCAACGCCTACAAACAGGCGGTGATCTCGGCGCAGAGCTCACTGGATGCGATGGAAGCCGGCTACCAGGTGGGCACCCGCACCATCGTCGATGTGCTGGATGCCACCACCACGCTGTATGACGCCAAGCGTCAGCTGTCCGACGCGCGCTACACCTACCTGATCAACCAGCTGAACATCAAGTCGGCGCTCGGCACCCTGAACCAGAATGACCTGCTGACGCTGAACGGCGCGCTGGGTCAACCGGTTTCTACCGCGCCGGACGCGGTCGCGCCGCAGAACCGCGGTCAGGACGCCTATGCCGACGGCTATCAGGACAACGCGCCAATGCAGCAGGTTGCCGCACCGGCGCCGGCCAACCGCGTCAACAGCGCAACGCCGCAGCCTACGGCTCCGGCGGCGACAACCGGCAGCCAGCCGCGTAATCCGTTCCGTAACTGACGGGGCAGCCTGACAACACGAACTCCGGGCGCGGCATCTGCCGCGCCTTTTTTTATGCGCTCAGCTGCAGCACGCCGCGCGCCGCATCCAGCATCGCCGTCTGGCCGCTGCGGGTCTGCGTCAGGCAGTCGCTCATGCCGACCACCATCGGCATCCCCATCGCCTTGGCCAGAATGGCGCTGTGCGACAGCGCATGACCGCCGCTCAGACAGATGCCCAGCACCAGCCGCCGGTCCAGCATCACCACCTCCGACGGCATTATCTCGTCCATCACCAAGATCACCGGCTCCGACAGGGTAATCGGCGCAATCGGCTGCTGTTGAAGATAGCTGAGGGTGCGCCGCAGGATATCGCGCACATCCAGCTCACGCGCCCGCAGGTAGTCGTCATCCAGCGCGCGATAATCCGCCGCAACGGCCTCCAGCTCCTGCCGCCACGCCTGCTCGGCGCTGCAACACTGCTGGGCGATGCGCGTGTACGCCGCCTGCTGTAAATCCGGGTCGTCCAGCAGCATGCTGTGCGCGCCGAATATCCCCGCCTGCGGTTTGCCGATCAGCGTCGCGGTGCGCTCCGCCAGCCGGTTCAGGTCGCCGAGCGTCTGCTGCAGAGCCTGTCGCAGTCGCTGCTGCTCATGCAAAAATATCGTCGACGCCGGTATGCCGCGCCGGCAGCGTCGGCCAGACGCTGCGCCACTGCAAAATCGGCCCGCTGCTGACGCTCTCCGCCACCGGCACCCCATGCAGCGACAGCGGCTGTTCACCGGAAACCGCTTCCCCGAAGTGCTGCTGCGCCAGCGCGTTAAACGCCGCCAGCGCCTCATCCGCCTGCCGGCCGTCGGCGCTCAGCCGGATGGTGTCGCCATGGCCCACCTGCAGCAGCGCCAGCTGATTCAGGCTGCGCGGATCGACGCGCTGGCCGCCCTTCTCCAGCACCAGTTCAGCGTCGAAATGCGCCAGCGCTTCCGCCAGGCGCGCCGCCGGACGCGCGTGCAGGCCGTGGGCATTCTGCACCCGCCAGCTGACGCTTTTGCCCTGCGCCGGCGGCAGCTCGGCCGCGTTCAGCGCCGACGCCGTCTCGCCAAGCTGCGCCTGCTTGGCCTGCAGCGCCCCCCGCGCCTCCGCCAGCACCTGTTCCAGCCCGCCGCCGGCATTGGCGGCCACCACCGCCGCCAAGGTGCCCTCCACCAGCGGTGCGGCGCAGAGCGTTACCTTGGCCGCCAGCGCGGGCTCCAACAGTTCCAGCGCGGTTTCCGCACTCAGTAACGCGCTGCCCAGGTCCATCAGCACCACGATGCCGTCGCCGTCGGCCACCGACTCAATCGCCGCCATGACCTGCAGCGCATCGGTGCCGATCGGGTTCTGCTCATCGTCCACGCCCGCCGCCAGCGCCAACCGGCAGCCGTCGCGGCGCATCATCTGCCGCGCCAATGCCTCCACGCCCTGCGCCAACAGCGCGCTGTGCGACACCACTACGATATTGATCATCTCGCCTCCCGCTTACTCCGCCGCTGCCGCCAGCGCCTGGATCATCAGCATCACCGAGGTCGCGCCGGGATCCTGATGACCGATGCTGCGCTCTCCCAGATAGCTGGCCCGCCCTTTGCGCGCCTGCATGGGAACGGGTGCTTTCCGCCGCCTGCTGCGCCCGCTGTGCGGCCTGCTGCAGCGCTTCCCTGACGTCCAGAGAGTGCGCCAGCGACTGGCTCAGGCTGTCCGCCACCGGCAGCCAGACGTCACACAGGGTTTTATCACCCGGTTGCGCCTTACCGCGCGCCGCCACGCCCTCCGCACCGGCCTGCACCATCTGCTGCAGGTCGGCCAGTTCCAGACTCTGCTTGCCGGCCGTCGCCTGCGCCGCGCGGAGAAAGAAGGTGCCGAACAGCGGGCCGCTGGCGCCGCCGACGCTGGACAACAGCGTCATACCGCTGCTTTTCAATATCGCGCCGATATCCTGCTCCGCCAGCGACGGCAGTTTGGCCGCCAACTGCTCGAAACCGCGGTTCATATTCAGACCGTGGTCGGCATCGCCGATCGCCGTATCCAGCTCGGTCAAATAGTCGCGCTCGCGGCGAAATACCTCGCTGCAGCGCATCAGCCAGTCAACCAGCTGCTGTTTTGTTAACGCCATGCTTCCTCCTTAGCAACCCCAACGCAGCGCCGGCGTATTGACCGGCGCATCCCACAGCGACAGCGCTTCGTCGTCTACCTTCAGCAGAGTGATGGAGACGCCCTGCATATCCAGCGAGGTGCAATAGGCGCCGACCAGGCTCCGCTCAACAATCAGCCCGGTTTCCGCACAGCGCTCCGCCAGGCGGTGATAGACGCCGTACAGCTCCGACAGCGGCGTCGCCCCCAGGTTATTCACCAGCGCAATCACCCGGTCGCCGCGCGCCAGCGGCCGCTTGGTCTGCAGCTCTTCCCGCCACTCGCCCTGCACCCGATCCCAGACGCGGATCGTACGCTGGTAGTGGCCGTGATCCAGCAAGGTGTGAAACATCGCATCCACCGCCTGATTCAGACCGCTGAACGGCCGCCGCTCAATGCCCGGCTCGCCGTGAATGCCGACGCCGAACTCCATCTCGTTATCCGCCAGCGTAAACGACGGCTTGCCGGCCGCCGGTACGGTGCAGGCGCCGAGCGCAATGCCGGATGGAGTGCCCCTGGTTGTTCAGCCGGTGGCCCAGCGTCACCAGTTCATCCAGCGAATCGCCGCGCGCCGCCGCCGCGCCGAGCAGCTTTTCCAGCAGTACAGTATTGGCGACGCCGCGCCGCCCGGCGGTAAACAGGCTGTCCTTCACCGCCACATCGTCATCCACCAGCACCGTCGCCACCGCCACGCCGCTGTCATGCAGCAGTTCTTGTGGCGGTCTCAAAATTCAGCACGTCGCCGGTGTAGTTCTTGACCAGCAGCAGCACGCCGGCGCCGCCGTCGATCGCCAGCCCGCAGGCGAACATTTTGTCCGGCGTCGGCGAGGTAAAAATTTCTCCCGGGCAGGCGCCGTCCAGCATGCCTGCGCCGACAAAGCCGCAGTGCATCGGCTCATGGCCGCTGCCGCCGCCGGATAACAGCGCCACTTTGCCCGTCACCGGGCCGTCTGCGCGGCAGACAAACAGCGGATCGCGCTGCACCAGCAGTTCCGGATGCGCCTCGCCCAGTCCGAGCAACTGCTCCTCCAGCACCGATTCAACCTGATTAATCAGCTTTTTCACCTTGGCCTCCTTCAAATGACGCCGCTTTTGGCGCCTGCCGAGGTTTCAGTATGGAACAAGAGGCGCGGACTTTCCGCGAACGAACCGGCACAAACGACGCATATTTCCGCCCGTTGCCGACCAACCCGGCAATTTTGTGTATAGCTGCGTAAATAGCATTTTGAACCGGCGTTTCAGCTTTAATTTTGACCAGCTTTCCCCTATCCTTACGCCACTACTGGGAAAGGGCAACATAGCCCGCACGAGATGGGATTTACCACGATGAAACGGACCAAAAAACATCAACCAAGAGACGTTCCGCAAGTCTTGGCGCAGCTACCGCATGGCGCCGGTCGCGCTGGCCATCAGCGCCGTATTTATGCTCGCCGGCTGTGAAAAGAGCGACGAGACCGTCTCGCTGTATCAAAACGCCGACGACTGCTCGCGCGCCAATCCGTCCATGAGCGAACAGTGCACCACCGCCTACAACAACGCGCTGAAAGAAGCGGAAAAAACCGCGCCGAAGTACGCCAGCCGTGAAGACTGCGTGGCCGAATTCGGCGAAGCGCAGTGCACGCAGGCGCCGGCCCAGGCCGGTATGGCGGCAGAATCGCAAAGCAGCGGCAGCTTCTGGATGCCGCTGATGGCCGGCTATATGATGGGCCGCCTGATGGGCGGTTCCGGCTTCGCGCAGCAGCCGCTGTTCTCCTCGAAAAACCCGGCCAGCCCGGCCAACGGCAAGTTCGTTGACGCCACCGGCAAGAGCTACGGCCCGGCCACCGCCGGCGGCCGCACCATGACGGTGCCGAAAACCGCCATGGCGCCGAAACCGGCCGTCACCAACACCATCACGCGCGGCGGCTTTGGCGAAACCGTCGCCAAACAGACCAGCATGCAGCGCAGCGCGGCTTCCGGCACCTCCTCCCGCAGCATGGGTGGCTAACCGATGAAACGCATTGCCATTGCAGAGCGCCCGGACTGGCAGGCCAAGGCGGCGGAGTTCGGCTTTAATTTTCACACCATGTACGGCGAGCCCTACTGGCGTGAAGACGCCTACTACCAGTTTACGCTGGCGCAGATCGAAGAGATCGAAAGCGTCACCGAAGAACTGCACCAGATGTGCCTGCAGGTGGTGGAAAAAGTGGTCGCCAGCGATGAGCTGATGGCCAAGTTCCGCATTCCGAAGCATACCTGGGAGTTTGTACGCAGCTCCTGGCGCACCAACGCGCCGTCGCTCTATTCACGCCTCGATCTGGCCTATGACGGCGTTAACCCGCCCAAGCTGCTGGAAAACAACGCCGATACGCCGACCTCGCTGTACGAAGCGGCGTTCTTCCAATGGATCTGGCTGGAAGATCAGATCAACGCCGGCAAGCTGGATCCGCAGGCGGATCAGTACAACAGCCTGCAGGAAAAGCTGATCGAACGCTTTGCGAGCTGAAGGCGCATCACGGCTTCGGCCTGCTGCATATGGCCTGCTGCCAGGACAGCGAAGAAGATCGCGGTACGGTGCAGTACCTGCAGGACTGCGCACAGGAAGCCGGTGTTCCCACCGAGTTCCTGTTTATGGAAGAGATTGGCCTGGGGGAAAAGGGCCAGTTTACCGATCTGCAGAACCAGGTGATCGGCAACCTGTTCAAGCTCTATCCGTGGGAGTTTATGCTGCGCGAAATGTTCTCCACCAAGCTGGAGGACGCCGGCGTGCGCTGGCTGGAGCCGCCTGGAAGAGCATCCTTTCCAACAAGGCGCTGCTGCCGATGCTGTGGGAGATGTTCCCCAACCATCCCAACCTGCTGCCGGCCTATTTTGCCGAGGATGAGCACCCGCCGCTGGATCACTACGTGGTCAAGCCGCTGTTCTCCCGCGAGGGGGCCAATATCCGCATCGTGCAGAACGGTCAGGAAGTGGCCAACGTCGACGGTCCTTACGGCGAAGAAGGCATGATTGTGCAGCAGTTCCACCCGCTGCCGCAGTTTGAAGGTAACTACACGCTGATTGGCAGCTGGCTGATCAACGATCAGGCCTGCGGTATCGGCCTGCGCGAAGACCGCGAGCTGATTACTCAGGATCTGTCACGCTTCTACCCGCATATCATTTTGGGCTAAACCGGCCCCGCCCTGTATACGCCAACGCCAGCTTAACGCTGGCGTTTTTACTTTATCCGACCTGCACCGACAGCATACTGAGCGACCCCATCTCGATACCGTCCACCGGTATGCTAATCGGCTCCGCGCCGTCCCAGGCGCCCAGCACATACAGCAGCGGCAGGTAGTGCTCCGGCGTCGGGTTCGACAGCGCGGCGCCCTCATGCTGCATAAAGTTCACCAGCGGATGATCGTCGCCCTGATAGCGCAGGTTATCGCGTACGTAGCGGTTGAACGATTCGG
Organism: Serratia rubidaea; assembly: GCA_901472405.1. GTDB lineage: Bacteria > Pseudomonadota > Gammaproteobacteria > Enterobacterales > Enterobacteriaceae > Serratia_B > Serratia_B rubidaea. The sequence continues at coordinate 4,327,212 of LR590463.1, forward strand.
CCCACGGATACGGGCTGCCGTCGCCCTGCCAGCGCGCCATGCGCAGGTTGTGCACCACGTTGCCGCTGGCGACAATCATCACGCCCTGCTCCCGCAGCGCCGCCAGCTTGCGCCCCAGCGCATAGTGGTACTGCGCCGGCTGGGTGCCGTCGATGCTCAGCTGCACCACCGGTATATCCGCCTGCGGATACATCTTGATCAGCACGCCCCAGCTGCCGTGATCCAGCCCCCATGACTCCCGATCCGCCAGCACCGGCGTCGGCGCCAGCAGCTGCTGCAGGCGAGCCGCCAGCTCCGGTGAGCCGGGCGCCGGATACTGAGTATCAAACAGCGCCTGCGGGAAGCCGCCAAAGTCGTGAATGGTTTTCGGCCTTTCCATCGCGGTCACCGCGGTGCCGCGGGTGTACCAATGGGCGGAAACGGCCACGATCGCCTGCGGCCGCGGCAGACTTTCCCCCAGCCGGCGCCAGGTTTCGGTATAGCGGTTTTCTTCCAGCACGTTCATCGGACTGCCGTGGCCCAGAAACAGCGCCGGCATACGAGAAATCGTCATCACTTCCCCCTTTACGGAGTCATCAAGGTTATGCGCTTACCTTACGCCGTTTGTTCGCCCGACACAGTGGGGTAAGCGTGATGATGATATTCAAGAAATTTGAACGGTGAAAACAATGCCAGTAATCAGGCAAATCCGCTCGATTTATGCTTTTACTCTGTTAGTATCTGAATATAAATAATTATCATTAGCATACGAAAGAGGACGCTCGATGTCGGTACCGTTGATTCTGACCCTGCTGGCCGGCGGCGCCACCTTTGTGGGCGCGCTGTTCGGCATTATCGGCCAGAAGCCGTCCAACCGGCTGCTGGCCTTTGCCCTCGGCTTCGCGGCCGGCATTATGCTGCTGATTTCACTGATGGAAATGCTGCCCGCCGCGCTGCATACGCCAGGCATGTCGCCCATGCTCGGCTACGGCATGTTTATGCTGGGCCTGCTGGGCTACTTTGCGCTCGACCGCATGCTACCGCACCAGCACCCGCAGGATCTGATGCAGCAGCCAATCAAACCGCACAATCTCAAACGCACCGCCATCTTGCTGACGCTGGGCATCAGCCTGCATAACTTCCCGGAAGGCATCGCCACCTTTGTCACCGCCAGCGCCGATCTGGAGCTGGGGATGGGCATTGCCCTGGCCGTCGCCATTCACAATATTCCCGAAGGGCTGGCGGTCGCCGGACCGGTATATGCCGCCACCGGTTCCAAAACCAAGGCGCTGCTGTGGTCCGGAATTTCCGGCCTGGCGGAGATCCTCGGCGGGCTGCTGGCCTTTGTGCTGCTGGGGCCGCTGATTTCGCCGGTGATGATGGCGGCGATTATGGCGGCGGTGGCCGGCATTATGGTGGCGCTGTCGGTGGATGAGCTGATGCCGTTGGCGAAAAAGATCGATCCTCACAACAACCCCAGCTATGGCGTGCTGTGCGGCATGGCGGTGATGGGCTTTAGCCTGACGCTGCTGCAAAGCGGCGGGCTGGGCTAAACGCCGCGCAATAAAAAAGGCTGAGCAGAGTTCAGCCTTTTTTCATCGGGTCATGCTAAAGCGCGCCTTAGCTCGCCTGCTTTTCGTGCATCTGGCGGTAGGCCACCAGATCTTCAATCGTCAGCACGGTCATCTCATGCTGTTTGGCGAATTCAATCACTTCCGGCGCATGCGCCATGCTGCCGTCGTCATTGGTCAGTTCGCACAGTACGCCCGCCGGCTTGAAGCCCGCCAGCGCCACCAGATCGATGGTTGCTTCGGTATGGCCGCGACGGGTCAATACGCCGCCCGGCTGCGCGCGCAGCGGGAATACGTGGCCCGGACGGTTCAGATCGCTCGGCTTGGCGTTATCGGCAATCGCCGCGCGGATGGTGGTCAGGCGGTCAGAAGCGGAAACGCCGGTGGTCACGCCCTGCGCCGCTTCAATCGTCACGGTGAAGGCGGTCTGGAACTGACTGGAGTTGTTGGTCACCATCATCGGCAGCTCCAGCTGCTGACGGCGTTCTTCGGTCAGGCACAGGCAGACAATGCCGCTGCCGTGGCGAATGGTCAGCGCCATTTGCTCAACGGTCATGGTTTCTGCGGCGAAGATCATATCACCTTCGTTTTCACGATTTTCATCATCAAGCACCATTACGCCGCGCCCGTTGCGCAGTGCATCCAGCGCGCGTTCAACGCGTTCTACCGGCGTGCCGAAGTCTGAAAGTAGCGTCTGATTCATGGTAAAAAACCTCATTAAATTTATGGATTACCAGAACCAGGGCGATCTTGAGGAGTGGCTATATTGCCATAGCCAAAAATAACGCAAGCGGGCATATGCCCGGCAGATACCGTTACTCTCTCCCATCCGGACTATAACCGTCGGCCCCGGAATTACACCGGATCTGCTGACCTCTAACCGGCCCTACAGGCTGGCTGAGCGCTCGCGGGCTTTCACCGTAACAGGTGATTTACCGCCGGTGGGGACTTTCACCCCGCCCTGAGAATAAGCAGAACGACTATAACGCTATCACCCGCACCTTTCAAGATATGAGCCGCAGCGCTGTGAAGCAGCGCAGTGTAAACATCAGGTAGTGGTTTATCCGGCGCGCAACTCGCATTACACTAAACAACAGCCATTACATTCTGAAAGGGATACGCCATGATTGACCCGAAAAAAATTGAACAGATCGCACGTCAGGTGCATGAGTCCATGCCAAAAGGCGTGCGCGAATTCGGGGAAGACGTAGAGAAGAAAGTGCGTCAGGTTCTGCAGGCGCAGTTAGGTCGCCTGGACCTGGTGAACCGTGAAGAGTTCGACGTACAGACCCAGGTGCTGCTGCGCACCCGCGAAAAGCTGGCGCTGCTAGAACAGCGCATTGCCGCTTTGGAAGGCAAACAGGCCGACGCGCCGAAGCAGGAAGAAGAGTAAGCCCGACGCCGCGCTTGCCTGAATCACAGCGGGCTGACCTGGCTCAGCCCCTTATTGTTCCGCGCGTACCCTGGCCCGCCGCGGCAGCAGCAGCCAAATCAGCGCAAACATCGCCAACGCATAGGCGCTTTTCCAACCGATAATCACCAGCAGCAGCACGCACAGCAGCGCCCCCACCAGCGCCATCAGCCGCGAACGGCCCGCCAGCAGCCGGCACCCCGCCAGCATGCACAGCAGATAGATCAGCACAAAAATACCGTTGGCGTAGACCAACAGCGTATCCAACGGCAAATCCAGCATATAAATCAGCAAGGTGAATAGCAGGCAGCAGCCCACCACCAGGCTGAGGGCGTTGACCGGCGTCTGTGCGGACGACAGCCTGGCCAAAGCGCTGTGCGGTTTGCTCTGCGCCTGCGACCACACCATTCTGGCAAAGCTCTGGGTGTAAATATTCACGCTGGCGAAACAGGCCAGGTAGCCGATAATGCAGGCCACCCACAGCGCATGCTGCCCGAACAGCTGCACCACAATGCCCGGCAGCGAAGCCGCCGCCGCCTGATGCTCGCCATAGGCATGGAAATGCAGCACCGCCACGGTGCCGCCCCAATACACCAGGCCGGCCAGCAGCATGCCGAGCAGCAGCGCGCGCGGAAAATCGCGCGCCGAGTTACGGAACTCGGTCGCCAGGTGGGCAAAGGCCTCCAGCCCGACAAAGCACCAGAACATCACCGCCAGCGCGCGGAACATATTGCCCGGCGCGACGTCGCCAAGCGCCGGCCACGGGATCTCGGCCGGCTCAATATCGCCTTTCCACCAAATGGCGGCCACCAGCGCCACCACCAGCACGGCGATCAGCGTCTGAATATTGGCGCTGGAGCCGGCGCTGCGCGTGCCGAGCAGCCAGATAAGCAGCAGGGTGGCGACCTCGACCAGCAGCAGGCCGCCGGCGCTCCACCCCAGCGTCGACTGCCAGAAGCCGGCGGCGATCTGTAAGGCGGCCGGCAAGCCGACCGGGATCACCGACAAAAACAGCCAGGCGGTGACTTTCCCCATCCGGGACCGAACGCCATAGCGACAAAGTGCGCCGCGCCGCCGGCGCTGGGAAAATGCCGCCCTAACGCCGCAAAGGCAATGGCGATGGGAAACACCAGCGCAATCAGCAGCGGCCAGGCCCACAGGCTGTCGCCCTGCGCCAGCTGCGCCGCCAGCGCCGGCACCGCAAACACGCCGGTGCCCAATAACGAGGTGGACAGCAGCCCTACGCCCTGCACCAGCCCCAGTTCCTGCTTCAGTCCGCTCACTGACAACCACCGTATTCAGCGGGCTGATATGCCGCGCCCGATATCGCGCTTACGCCGCCAATTTAGCCGCGTCCGCCTTTGATCGCGTTGATGATATTGGTGGTCGACAGGCCGTCTTCAAAGTTCAGCACCTTAACTTCACCGCCGTTCGCCCACACTTCCTTACTGCCGGCAATCTCCTCAGGCTTGTAATCGCCGCCTTTCACCAGCAGATCCGGCAGGACGTCGGCAATCAGCCGCTGCGGCGTATCTTCTTCAAACGGCACCACCCAATCAACCGCTTCCAGCGCGCCCAGCACCACCATACGGTTTTCCAGCGCATTGACCGGCCGCGCTTCCCCTTTCAGGCGTTTGGTGGAGGCGTCGCTGTTGACCGCAACGATCAGGCGGTCGCCCAGCTTGCGCGCATTGGCCAGATAGGAGACGTGGCCGGCGTGCAGGATGTCAAAGATGCCGTTGGTCATCACCACTTTCTCACCGCGCTGACGCGCCTGCGCCACCGCCTTTTTCAGCTGTGTTTCGTTCATCACGCCAAAGCCGGTTTCGGCCCGGCCGCGGATGGCGTTTTCCAGCTCGATCGGCGCAACGGTCGAGGTGCCCAGCTTCCCGACCACCACGCCCGCGGCGGCGTTCGCCAGGAAGCAGGACTCTTCCAGCGTATTGCCGGCGGCCAGCGCCGCGGCCAGCACGCCGATCACCGTATCCCCGGCGCCGGTGACGTCAAACACTTCCTGCGCCTGCGTCGGCAGATGCACCGGCTCGCGTCCCGGCTGCAGCAGCGTCATGCCGTGCTCGGAGCGGGTGACCAGCAGCGCGGACAGCTCAAAGTCCGCCACCAGCTGCATGCCGCGCTCCACCAGCTGCTCTTCGCTGCTGCAATGGCCGACGACCGCTTCAAATTCGGACAGGTTCGGCGTCAGCAGCGTAGCGCCGCGGTAACGTTCAAAATCCGTGCCTTTCGGGTCGATCAGCACCGGCACCTTGGCCGCCCGCGCCAGTTGGATCATCCCCTGTACCTGGCTCAGCGCGCCCTTGGCGTAATCGGACAGCACCAGCGCGCCAATCTGCGGCAGCGCCTGCTGGATGCGCTCCAGCATCGGCTGCGGATCCACGTTGGAGAAGCCTTCCTCAAAATCCAGGCGAATCAGCTGCTGGTTACGCGACAGGATACGCAGCTTGGTGATGGTCGGATGCGTCGGCACCGAGACAAAATCGCAGCGCACGTTGACTTCATCCAGCTTGGCGTTCAGCGCCCGCGCCGCGTCATCGATGCCGGTCAGGCCCACCAGACGCGAATTGGCGCCCAGCGAGGCGATGTTCATCGCAACGTTAGCCGCACCGCCGGGACGCTCTTCAATCGTATCTACCTTGACCACCGGCACCGGGGCTTCCGGTGAAATACGGCTGGTCGGCCATACCAATAGCGATCCAACATGACATCGCCAACCACCAGCACACCGGCGCGGCGAAAATCAGGCAGCGTAACTTTCATCCGTTAACTCCAAACAGGTCATAAATTTAATGGCGCCGATATTATCACAGACCTGGCTAATACCGGCATAAAGGTAATCTTACCGCTGGCCCAGCCAGCGATGCCAACTGGCGCGCACCTGCTCCCGCTCGGCGGTGAAACGTTCACTGCTGACTTTGCCGGAGTGCTCCTGCAGCGCCAGATGGTGGATCTCATCGCGCATGGCGACATAGGCCTGCGTCAGCGCGGCGGCTTCGTCTTCCGCCATGATGTCGTAATTGGCCATCAGCTCGAAAATCCGCACGTTGTCCGACCAACGGGTCAGGCGCGCCTCATCCGCGGCATAGCGTAAGACCAGATATTGCGCGATAAATTCGATATCGGTAATGCCGCCTTCATCAGTTTTGATATCAAACAGTTCGCGCCGCTTGTTGGCAAGGTGGCTGCGCATCTTCTCGCGCATCTCGCGCACTTCCTGCCGCAGGGTGTCGTCATCACGCGGCTGGCAGAGAATATCGCGGCGAATGGCGTCAAAGCGCTGCTGCAGCGCCGTATCGCCGTACACGATGCGCGCCCGCACCAGCGCCTGGTGCTCCCAGGTCCAGGCTTCATGCCGCTGGTACTCGGCAAAGGCCTCGATGGTGCTGACCAGCATGCCGGCCGCGCCGGAAGGACGCAGGCGCGCGTCGACCTCATACAAAATGCCGGATGAGGTGCGGGTGCTGAACAGGTGCATCACCCGCTGCGCCAGCCGCAGATAAAACTGACGGCCGTCGATACTGCGCGCGCCGTCGGTCATCACCTCCGACGGGCAGTCCAGCAGGAACACCAGATCGAGGTCGGAACTGTAGCCCAGCTCCCAGCCCCCCAGCTTGCCGTAGCCGATCACGGCAAAACCGCGTCCCTCGCGTTCGTGCAGGTGCGTCGGCTGGCCATAGCGCGCCACCATATCGTTCCACGCCTGCTGCACCACCGCGTCAATAATCGCTTCCGCCAGGTAAGTTAAGTGATCGCTCACTTTCATTACCGGCAGCGCGCCGGCGATATCGCCGGCGGCAATACGCAGCTGCTGCGCCTGCTTGAACTGACGCAGCGCTTCCAGCCGCTGCTCTTCATCCTCCTCCGGCACGCGCAACAGATACTGCCGCAGTTCGCTGCGGTAGGCGTCCGGCGCCACCGGCTGATACAACGTGTTGGTATCAAGCAGTTCGTCCAGCAGCAGCGGGTAGCGCGCCAGCTGGCTGGCCACCATCGGCGAAGCGGCGCACAGGCGAATCAGGTGGCTCAGCGCCGCCTGATACTCCACCAGCAGTTCGAGATAGGTGGTGCGGGTGACAATGCTCAGCAGCAGTTGAGTCAGCCGCGCCAGCGCGGTCGGCGCGTCGCTGCGCGGGCACACTTCCGCCAGCAGGCGCGGCATCAGTTGATCCAGCACCTCGCGGCCGCGCGGGCCGATGGTGCGTTTATCAACGTCCTGACGAAATTCGGCGATGCTGCGCAGCATCATGCGGCGCTCTTCTTCGCCGAGATGCGGCGTCAGCGGCGCGATCTCCTGTTCATCCAGCGCGTCCAGCCACAGGCCGGCGAAGTGCTGGCACTGCGGATCGTCCTCCGCATCCGGACCGTCATCGCCAATCAGATCGTCAAACACCGCCCTCACCGCCCGCATATGCGCGTCCAGCCGGGCCTGCAGCGCCGGCCAGTCGGCCAGCCCCATGCCCCAGGCCAGCCGCGCCTGGTCGAGCGCATCCTGCGGCAGCGTCTGGGTTTGCTGGTCGGCGATGGCCTGCAGCAGATTTTCCAGCCGGCGTAAAAACAGATAGCCGGCGCCCAGCTCCGCAATCTGCGATTCCGGCAGCAGCCCCAGCTCCCCGATCGCCTGCAGCGTCGGCAGCAGTGAGCGCCCCTGCAGCGAAGGCTCGCGCCCGCCGCGAATCAGCTGGAAAACCTGGGTGATAAACTCGATTTCGCGAATGCCGCCGGCGCCCAGCTTGATGTTGTCCGTTAACCCGCGCCGCCGCACCTCGCGGGCGATCATGCCTTTCATATTGCGCAGCGACTGAATAACGCTGAAATCGATATAGCGGCGGAATACAAACGGCCGCAGCATGCCGCGCAGCTCGGCGCTGTAAGGATCGTCGAAGCCGCCCATCAGCCGCGCCTTGACCATCGCGTAGCGCTCCCAGTCGCGCCCCTGCTCCTGGTAGTAATCCTCCAGCGCAGCAAAGCTCATCACCAGCGGGCCGCTGTCGCCGAAGGGGCGCAGGCGCATATCCACCCGGTAAACGAAGCCGTCAATGGTGTGCTGATCCAGCGCCTTGATCAGCCGCTGCCCAAGACGGGTAAAGAACTGGGCGTTATCCAGCTGGCGGCGGCCGCCCACGGTCTGGCCGTTTTCCGGATAGGCGAAAATCAGGTCGATATCGGATGAGAAATTCAGCTCGCCGCCGCCCAGCTTGCCCATGCCCAGCACCAGCAGCGGCTGCGGTACGCCGTCGGCATTGCACGGCGTGCCCCATTCGCGGCAGCAGGTCTGATACAGCCAGTCGCGCGCGCTGACGATCAGCGTTTCCGCCAGCGCACTCAACTGCTGCAAGGTCTGTTCGGTGCTGCAGACGTTCAGCGCCTGCGCCCAGGCGATGCGCACCAGCGTTTCCCGCCGGAACAGGCGCAGCTCGCGCATCAGCGCCGCTTCATCACTCACCTCTTCCAGCGCGTCCTGCAGCCAGGCGGCGTAATGCTGGCACTCCTCGGCCGTCGGCGGCTGCCGGCGCAGCGTCGTCAGCCAGTCCGGATGATTCAGCAGCGTATCGCTGATGAAATCGCTCGACGCCAGAGCCTGCTGCTCCCGCTCGTCAAACACCCACTCGTTACCGTTAACGTCCTGAAAGCGCTGCACAACCTGCAGCGCCTGAACCTGTAATGCGACTGAAAGTGGCGACATGCTGAATGCCCCTGATAACGGCCCGCCGGCGACAGGCCTGAATAATTAACGAACCGCGCCGTTTAGCCAGAATGGCGCATGGGATAAAGCCTGCTTGCGGCAGCTTTCGTACCAGCCCTGACGACGCCCGGACAGTGCCGCCTGCAGCTCGCGCCAGCCGTTCAGATAAGGCTCGGACAGCGCATCTGCATAGGCGCCGGACAGCAGCGTAAAGGCCGCCAGCTGGCGCTTCAGACGCGGCAGCTGCTCCTGGAACTCGTCGTCGCTCAGCGGACGGCTAAAGCCCTCTTTCAGGTCGGCGGCGCTGCGCCCCAGCATAATGTCGCAAAAGCGCTTGAAGGAACCGTCCAGCTTGGCCTGCGCCTTGGCGTCAATAAACGCGCGCCAGGCGCCGCTGACCAACCATGATGTGAGCGCCAACTTACACTGCAGATAAGCCGGGCTGTAGCACAGCGTCTGCGCCTCGGCGTCCGCGGCATCCAACAGCGGCTCCAGCTCGGACAGGCGGCTGCGCAAGCCGGCGCTGGCCTTGCGCGGCACCAGTCCGCCGAACACCACCAGCGCCTGACGTATCAGCACCAGCGCATCCGCAATCGCCAGCCGCCCCGCGGCGTCGCCGCGCAGCCACAGCTCTTCGTGATACTGCCAATGGTCGAGCGCCAGTTCTAAACCGGCGATCATGCCCTGTTCTACGCTGGCCTTGGCCGGCGCATGCAATACCGGCAGCGGGCGCGCCTCGCGCGCCGTCGCGCCCTGCGCCAGATAATAGCCGCGCGCCGCCTTGCTCAGGCTACCCTGACGCAGCCCGCCCTGTTGCGCCAGCTCGGCCGCCAGCAGCAGCACGTCCTGCGTTTCGCCCTGCTGCAGCTCCAGTTCGATTTCGCAAATGGCTTCCGTCAGCTCGCCCGCCCGCACCTCGCCCTGATCGAGGCCAACCTCAATCAGGCTCTGATTGTAAGTAACCACCCACTTTTCACGCACGAAGTCGGTGCGGAACAGCGGTTGCAGCTGCTGCTGCAACGCCGCGACGTCGCAGCCCTGCGGCCAAATGTCCGCCGGCAGCTGTGACAACGCCAGTTCCGGCGTAGCGATAGCGACGTTGTATTCCGGCCGCTGGTGCAAGCCGCCGACCACCGTGCCCGCGGTTTTCAGCGTCATTTCATAGCGGTCGTCAAAACCACGGATGCGCAGCCCCATATCGTGACGGCGCAGGAAATTATCGGCGCTCTCAAAGTAAATATTGGTTAACCGCTGTGGTGCGCTGTGTTGATGCGGCCAGGCCGCCATCTGCGCGGGCAGCGCGGCAACCGCCTGCGGCGTGGCAATAAATTTCAGTTCAATTTCAACGGTCATAAGATTTTTGCACCAATAAGTTGCGTATTCGCGTCGCTCTTCACGGCGGATGCGGCATCAAACCTGCCCCGCCCGACGACGTGCGGTAATAATTATCTTACCGCGATTCACGGCATCTGAACCCTGTTGGGTGCAGAAAAAACCTGTTATGTTATAGAACGATGCGCAACCCGCGGAATCCGTCACAATTCTGACGTGAACATTGCGGTTTTACCGTTGCGTCAACGGACTGATATCTCTACTATCGTTCCATAAATTCATACAGAAACGATGAAAAAAATGCAGAAATTACGCCTGATTTTCCTCGCCCTGCTGAGCTTCAGCATCACTTGGGGCGCACATGCCGAAGATAAACGCTATATCTCCGATGAACTGAACACCTACGTGCACAGCGGCCCAGGCAACCAATACCGCATTGTCGGCACGCTGAACGCCGGCGATGAAGTCACGCTGCTCAGCGTAAACGACAGCACCAAATACGGACAGATCCGCGATGCCAAAGGCCGCAGCGTGTGGATCCCGCTTGACCAGCTCAGCAACACGCCAAGCCTGCGCACCCGCGTGCCGGAGCTGGAGCAGCAGGTGCAGACCCTGACGGACAAGCTGGCTAATATTGATAATAGCTGGAACCAGCGCACGGCCGAAATGCAACAGAAAGTGGCCGCCAGCGACAGCACCATCAGCGGCCTGCAGGAAGAAAACCAGGCGCTGAAAAATCAGCTGCAGGTCGCCCAGAAGAAGGTGAACGCGGTCAATCTGCAGCTTGACGACAAGCAGCGCACCATTATCCTGCAGTGGTTTATGTACGGCGGCGGCGTCGCCGGCATCGGTCTGCTGCTCGGCCTGCTGTTGCCGCACCTGCTGCCGCGACGTAAAAATAACAACCGCTGGATGAACTAACGTTTTATCGCAGCCTGAAAGGTCGCCGCGGCGGCCTTTTTTATTGGCGCGGCAGCGCGCGATCAATTCATGTAATCTGATAGTGAATGTATTAACCGCAGGAGTACGACAGTGAAAATTTACCTGGTTGGCGGCGCGGTGCGCGACAGCCTGCTGGAACTGCCGGTGGTCGACCGCGACTGGGTGGTGGTCGGCGCGACGCCGGAACAGTTGCTGGCGCAGGGCTACCAGCAGGTCGGTAAAGATTTTCCGGTCTTTCTCAACCCGCAAACCCATGAGGAATACGCGCTGGCGCGCACCGAGCGCAAATCCGGCCACGGCTATACCGGTTTTACCTGCTATGCCGCCCCTGATGTGACGCTGGAAGAGGATTTGCTGCGGCGCGATCTGACCATCAACGCCATTGCGCAAACCACCGAGGGCGAACTGGTCGACCCTTATCATGGCGTGCAGGATCTCAACGCCCGCGTGCTGCGCCACGTTTCGGCGGCGTTTGGCGAAGACCCGCTGCGCGTACTGCGCGTTGCGCGCTTTGCCGCCCGCTTTGCCCACCTGGGCTTCACCATTGCGCCGGAAACCGCCGCGCTGATGCGCCAGATGGCCGACAGCGGCGAACTGGCGGCGCTGACCGCCGAGCGCGTCTGGAAAGAGACGGAAAAAGCGCTGCAGAGCCGCAGCCCGCAGGTGTACTTCCAGGTGCTGCGCGACTGCCATGCGCTGGGCGTACTGTTCCCGGAGATCGACGCGCTGTTCGGCGTGCCCGCGCCGGAGAAATGGCACCCGGAGATCGACACCGGCATCCATACCCTGATGACGCTGGCGATCGCCGCACGGCTCAGCCGGAGACGGACGTGCGCTTTGCCGCGTTGTGTCACGATCTGGGCAAGGGGCTGACGCCCAAAGAATACTGGCCGCATCACCACGGCCACGGGCCGGCAGGCGTGCGTCTGGTCGAAGCCATGTGCCAGCGCCTGAGGGTGCCGAACCCGCTGCGCGATCTGGCCAAACTGGTGGCTGAATATCACGATCTGATTCATACGGTAAATAAACTGCGGCCGGAAACGCTGCTCAAGTTGTTCGACGCCATCGACGTCTGGCGCAAGCCGCAGCGGCTGGAGCAAATCATTCTGACCAGCGAGGCCGACGCGCGCGGCCGCACCGGCTTTGAGGAACAGCCGTATCCGCAGGGCGACTATCTGCGCGAGGCGTACCGGATAGCCAGCGACGTATCGGTGAAAGAGGTGGTGGCCAGCGGCCTGCAGGGCCCGGCGATTCGTGAGGAAGTGCAGCGCCGACGCCGACAGGCGCTGGCAACCTGGAAAGCGGCGCAGCCCCAGCCGTAGCCCCCATAAAAAAACCCCGCGATGCGGGGTTTTTTATTATTCAATCACCAACCTGCGGCTTACATGAATACCACGTATACCGCCGCTGCAACGATAAAGCGGTAAATGGCGAACGGCACAAACGAGATGCGCTTAATCAGCGTCAGGAAGGTCTTAATCGCCACCAGCGCCACCAGGAAGGCGGTCACAAAGCCGACGGCAAACATCGGCAGGTCCGCCAGCGTCAGGAAGTGCAGGCTCTTGTACAGGTCCAGCCCGCTGGCGCCAATCATCATCGGCACCGCGAGGATAAAGGAGAACTCGGAAGCCGCATAGCGGCTGACGCCGACCAGCATGCCGCCGGAGATGGTCGCCCCGGAGCGCGAGAAGCCCGGCCACAGCGCCAGACACTGGAAGCAGCCGATCATAAACGCCTGACGGTGGGTGATATCATCCAGACCGACCGCACGCGGCTTTTTCGGCTTCAGCCATTCCGCCGTCAGCAGCAGTACGCCGCCGACCACCAACGCATACATCACGTTTTTCGGCTCGAACAGTGATTTAATCACCTCATGGAACAGCAGCCCCAGCACCACCGCCGGCGCCATCGCCAGCAGAATGTGGGTTAATTTCAGATGCCCCGGCGTATGCCCCTCGTGCGCCACCGGCTTGCCGCCGAAATGGATGCCGATCAGGCCGAACAGACGCCGCCAGAACATCACCACCACCGCCAGGATCGACCCTAACTGGATGATAACTTCAAAGGTTTTCGCCTTGTCGCCGGTAAAGCCCAGCCACTCGCCCACGATAATCATGTGCCCGGTTGAAGACACCGGCAGAAATTCCGTTAATCCCTCAACGACCCCAAGAACAAATGCCACAAACAGTGAATGCATGTCCGCCATGTGCGCGCTTACCCCACAATTCTTCCGCTATAAACATAAAAAAGCGGCAGTGCTTAAGACATTGCCGCTAAAACAATTCTGCGTTTCAGACCACGTTAATGGCCTTTCGTTGCATCAGCATGACAGTATTACGTCGGGCGCCGGCCTCGTTCGATCACAACGCCAACCCGGCTGGCCTGCGCCACTGCGCCCGGCTTGCTGACCTTAATACGGACCCATGGGGATTTAAAGCGCTGGAGCAATATTTCGGATATTTCCTCAGCGACACGCTCTACCAGCGCAAAGCGCCCGGATTCAACGTGTTGAATCACCGCTTCGCTGATATCGGCATAGCTCAAACAGTCGTTGACGTCATCGCTGGCGGCCGCCTTGCGGTTATCCCAGCCCATTTCGATATCGAACACCAGTTTCTGGCGAATCGTTTGTTCCCAATCATAAACGCCAATGGTGGCGATTACGGTAAGCTCCTCAATAAATACGATATCCATCACGTCATTCTCTGTTTTTGGCCTTGCCGGATACCACTTCCAGCGGAATATGCGTATTATCCATAGATGTTGAGATTAAAACGACCATTATTAAACGGAACCGCGTTATGAGTGCTACCGCGCTTGGCATGATTATCTTCGCGTATCTGTGTGGCTCCATCTCCAGCGCGATCCTGGTTTGCCGGATCGCCAGGCTGCCAGATCCGCGCGAACATGGCTCAGGAAACCCCGGGGCGACCAACGTCCTGCGTATCGGCGGCCGCGTTGCAGCGGCGGCAGTGCTGGTATTCGACATTTTGAAAGGGATGCTGCCGGTGTGGCTGGCGTATAAGCTCAACGTACCGCCGCTCTATCTGGGGCTGACGGCGATCGCCGCCTGCCTGGGTCATATCTATCCGGTATTCTTCCATTTCCGCGGCGGCAAGGGCGTCGCCACCGCCTTCGGCGCCATTGCGCCCATCGGCTGGGACCTGACCGGGCTGATGACCGGCACCTGGCTGCTGACCGTGCTGCTCAGCGGCTACTCCTCGCTGGGAGCCATCGTCAGCGCGCTGATCGCCCCCTTCTATGTCTGGTGGTTCAAACCGCAGTTCACCTTCCCGGTGGCGATGCTCTCCTGCCTGATCCTGATGCGTCACCACGATAATATCCAGCGACTGTGGCGCGGGCAGGAAGGGAAAATCTGGAAAAAGTTCCGCAAAAACAAGGGCGATGCGGCGGACGCCGACAAGCCGGAAGAGTAATCACAATAAACAGGGGCCGGATAATCCAGCCCTGTTTTTCAATATCTGTCAGCAGCGCCGCGGTTTATACCGCCGGCAGTTCCGCCAGCGGCCAGCGCGGCCGCACCGATACGCTCAATTCCGGGTTGGCGCCGTTTTTCAGCCGCACCATGCCGGCATAGGCAATCATCGCACCGTTGTCGGTGCAGAACTCCGGGCGGGCGTAGAACACTTCGCCGCCGCGCTTTTGCATCATCTCGGCCAGTTTCGCCCGCAGGGTGCGGTTGGCGCTGACGCCGCCGGCCATCACCAGGCGTTTAAAGCCGGTCTGCTCCAGCGCGCGTTTGCATTTGATCGCCAGCGTATCCACCACCGCATCCTCAAACGCGCGGGCGATATCGGCGCGGGTCTGCGCATCGTCGCCGTTGCCGCGGATGGTGTTGGCGGCAAAGGTTTTTCAGCCCGGAGAAGCTGAAGTCCAGCCCCGGACGGTCGGTCATCGGCCGCGGGAAGGTAAAGCGCCCGCCTGCCCCTGCTGCGCCATTTTCGACAGCATCGGCCCGCCGGGATAGTCCAGCCCCAGCAGTTTGGCGGTTTTATCGAAGGCTTCCCCCGCCGCATCGTCAATCGACTCGCCCAACAGAGTGTACTCGCCGATGCCGGTCACGCTGATAAGCTGGGTATGGCCGCCGGACACCAGCAGCGCCACAAACGGGAACGCCGGCGGGTTGTCTTCCAGCATCGGCGCCAGCAGGTGGCCTTCCATATGGTGCACCGGCACCGCCGGTACGTTCCAGGCGAACGCCAGCGCACGCCCGATGGTGGCGCCGACCAGCAGCGCGCCCACCAGGCCGGGGCCGGCGGTATAGGCGACGCCGTCAATATCCGCCGCGCTCAGATTCGCTTCCTTTAACGCCGCCTGAATCAGCGGCACGGTTTTGCGCACGTGATCGCGTGACGCCAGCTCCGGCACCACGCCGCCGTAGTCGGCATGCAGCTTCACCTGGCTATACAATTGATTGGCTAATAAACCGGCCCGATCGTCATACACTGCGATTCCGGTTTCATCGCAGGACGTTTCTATACCCAGTACTCGCATTACCTTTCCCATCATTCACGTGCGGCCGCCAGTTTAGCACAATCACCGCGATTTTCTGCCAGCCGCACGCGCTTTAGCCGCGCCCCGCCGCTATGTCGCTGATTCTCTCGAAAAATGTGCCGGCAATTAAAAACGGGCAATTTTTTCTGATTAGTCTATAATCAGCGGCCGACGCAAAATTGCGCAGCTTGATTCGGATAGCACCCGCCGGCGGACGGCTTTCTCTTTGACTTGATGCTTTACAAAGCAGCATCCGTTGGAGTAAAATTCCGCACCATTTTGAAAAGGCTGGCGCTTGGCCAGCAGCAAACCGAATTCTATTGAGGTGAGAGGCACATGCCGGTAATTAAAGTACGTGAAAACGAGCCATTTGACGTTGCTCTGCGTCGTTTCAAGCGTTCATGCGAAAAAGCAGGCGTTTTAGCTGAAGTTCGTCGTCGTGAGTTTTATGAAAAACCAACTACCGAACGTAAGCGCGCTAAAGCTTCCGCTGTGAAACGTCACGCGAAGAAACTGGCTCGCGAAAACGCACGCCGCACTCGTCTGTATTAATCCTTCGGGGTAACCCCGCCGCGTGATTTTTTCTTTCTCAAGAACACGCAGACCGAGTAGTTGCATACGAAGGCCGTGCTTTCCGAAAGGAATGCGCGGCTTGTTCTCGTTTATAGGCAGTCGAACCGAGGCTTATGGCTGGACGAATCCCGCGTGTATTTATCAATGACTTGCTGGCGCGCACCGACATCGTCGATCTGATCGACGCCCGGGTGAAGCTGAAGAAGCAGGGCAAGAACTACCACGCGTGCTGCCCGTTCCACCACGAGAAAACGCCCTCGTTCACCGTGAACGGTGAAAAACAGTTTTACCACTGTTTCGGCTGTGGCGCGCACGGCAACGCCGTCGATTTCCTGATGAATTACGACAGACTCGAGTTTGTCGAAACCATCGAGGAACTGGCGACCATGCACGGGCTGGAAGTGCCTTACGAGGCCGGCACCGGACCGAGCCAAATCGAACGCCATCAGCGGCAAAGTCTTTACCAACTGATGGAACAGCTCAGCACGTTCTATCAGCAGTCACTGCAGCAACCGAACGGCAAGCAGGCGCGTGATTACCTGCAGCAGCGCGGATTAAGTGACGAGGTTATCCGCCATTTCGCCATCGGTTTCGCCCCCGCCGGCTGGGATAACGCATTAAAACGCTTTGGTCGCGAGCGCGACGGCCGCACCGCATTGAACGATGCCGGCATGTTGGTGACTAACGATCAAGGGCGTTCTTACGACCGTTTCCGCGAACGCGTCATGTTCCCGATCCGCGACAAGCGCGGGCGGGTGATCGCCTTCGGCGGTCGCGTACTGGGCGACGGCATGCCGAAGTACCTGAACTCGCCGGAAACCGAAGTATTCCATAAAGGTCGTCAGCTGTACGGCCTGTATGAAGCACAGCAGAGCCACCCCAAGCAGCTGCAGCGCCTGCTGGTGGTGGAAGGCTATATGGACGTGGTGGCGCTGGCGCAGTTCGGCATCGATTATGCCGTCGCCTCGCTCGGCACCTCGACCACGGCGGAACACATTCAGCTGATGTTCCGCGCCACCGACAACGTGGTCTGCTGCTATGACGGCGACCGGGCCGGCCGGGAAGCGGCCTGGCGCGCGCTGGAAACCGCACTGCCCTACCTGAACGACGGGCGGCAGCTGCGCTTTATGTTTTTTACCGACGGTGAAGATCCGGACACGCTGGTGCGCCAGGAAGGCAAAGAGGCTTTCGAACAACGAATGGAGCAGGCGCAGCCGCTTTCCACTTTCCTGTTCGAAACCCTGCTGCGCAGGTTGACCTGAGCAGCCCGGACGGGCGGACCAAGCTGAGCGCGCTGGCGCTGCCGCTGATTAGCCAGGTGCCCGGCGAAACGCTGCGCCTGTATCTGCGCCAGCAGCTCGGCAACAAGCTGGGGCTGCTGGACGACAGCCAGCTCGACAGATTAATGCCCAAACAGGCTGAAAACGCCAATACTTATCAGGCGCCCCAGCTAAAACGCACAACCATGCGTATACTGATAGGATTATTGGTGCAAAATCCGCAGCTCGCCGCGCTGGTGCCGTCGCTGGACGGGCTGGAGCAGACCAAACAGGCGGGGCTGCCGCTGTTTGTCGAACTGGTGCAAACCTGTTTGTCGCAGCCGGGGTTGACCACCGGGCAGCTTCTGGAGCTGTATCGCGACAACAAATTCAGCCAGCAGCTTGAAACGCTGGCCACATGGAACCATATGATCGTTGAGGATATGGTTGAACAACATTTTATTGACACGCTAACGAATCTTTACGACTCAGTGCTGGAACAGCGGCAGGAAGAGCTGATAGCCCGTGACAGAACGCACGGCCTGAACGCCGCTGGAGCGCCAGGAGCTGTGGTCATTGCAGCTGGCGTTAGCGAAGAAAGACTGAATACCAAACGGCTTAAGTGCCGCTAAAAGCGAGGGCAAAGCCCTGCAAGATGCTGCCATAGTGGGCCGCGGCAATAACAAAAACGCCCCAAATGCTATTGTTGGCGGTTTCGCCGACCGACACCAACCCAAATACTCTGAAGTGTGGATACCGTCTTATGGAGCAAAACCGCAGTCACAGCTTAAGCTACTTGTCACCCGTGGTAAGGAGCAAGGCTATCTGGACCTATGCTGGAGGTCAATGACCATCTGCCGGAAGATATCGTCGACTCCGATCAGATCGAAGACATCATCCAGATGATTAACGACATGGGCATCCAGGTGATGGAAGAAGCGCCGGACGCCGATGACCTGTTGCTTGCTGAAAACTCAAACAACACCGATGAGGATGCTGAAGAAGGCGGCTGCTCAGGTGCTCTCCAGCGTTGAGTCCGAGATTGGCCGCACCACTGACCCGGTACGCATGTACATGCGTGAAATGGGTACCGTTGAACTGCTGACGCGCGAAGGCGAAATCGACATCGCCAAACGCATCGAAGACGGTATTAACCAGGTGCAGTGCTCGGTTGCCGAATACCCGGAAGCCATCACCTATCTGCTTGAGCAGTACGATCGCGTTGAAGCGGGCGAATCTCGCCTGTCCGATCTGATCACCGGCTTCGTCGATCCGAACGCGGAAGAGGATCTTGCGCCGACCGCCACCCATATCGGCTCCGAACTGTCGACCGAAGAACAGGACGATGACGACGATGAGGACGATGACGACGACGATTCCGAAGACGATAACAGCATCGATCCGGAAGTTGCCGTCAGAAGTTCACCGAACTGCGCGAGCAGTACGAAGCGACGCGTCAGGTGATCAAGGCCAACGGCCGCAGCCATGCCAAGTCCGCAGAAGAAATTCTGAAGCTGTCTGAAGTCTTCAAACAGTTCCGCCTGGTGCCGAAGCAGTTCGACTTCCTGGTCAACAGCATGCGCACCATGATGGACCGCGTACGCACCCAGGAACGCATCATCATGAAGATGTGCGTTGAGCAGTGCAAAATGCCGAAGAAAAACTTCGTCACGCTGTTCGCCGGCAACGAAACCAGCGATTCCTGGTTTGAAGCCGCGCTGGCAATGGCCAAGCCATGGTCGGAAAAACTGAAAGACGTCGCTGAAGACGTGCAGCGCAGCCTGCAGAAACTGCGCCAGATCGAAGAAGAAACCGGTCTGACCATTGAGCAGGTCAAGGATATCAACCGCCGCATGTCCATCGGCGAAGCCAAAGCGCGCCGCGCCAAGAAAGAGATGGTTGAGGCCAACCTACGTCTGGTTATTTCTATCGCCAAGAAATACACCAACCGCGGTCTGCAGTTCCTCGATCTGATTCAGGAAGGCAACATCGGCCTGATGAAAGCGGTAGACAAGTTCGAATACCGCCGCGGCTATAAGTTCTCGACCTACGCCACCTGGTGGATCCGTCAGGCGATCACCCGTTCCATCGCCGATCAGGCGCGCACCATCCGTATTCCGGTGCATATGATTGAGACCATCAACAAGCTCAACCGTATTTCGCGCCAGATGCTGCAGGAAATGGGCCGCGAGCCGACGCCGGAAGAGCTGGCTGAACGCATGCTGATGCCGGAAGACAAGATCCGCAAAGTGCTGAAGATCGCCAAAGAGCCGATCTCCATGGAAACGCCGATCGGTGATGATGAAGATTCACATCTGGGCGATTTCATCGAGGATACCACCCTCGAGCTGCCGCTGGATTCCGCCACCTCGGAAAGCCTGCGCTCCGCAACGCACGACGTGCTGGCCGGCCTGACCGCGCGTGAGGCGAAAGTACTGCGTATGCGTTTCGGTATCGATATGAACACCGACCACACGCTGGAAGAAGTGGGTAAACAGTTCGACGTTACCCGCGAGCGTATCCGTCAGATCGAAGCGAAGGCGCTGCGTAAGCTGCGTCATCCGAGCCGCTCTGAAGTGCTGCGCAGCTTCCTGGACGACTAATCGGTCCATGAAAAAAACCCGGCATGCCGGGGTTTTTTATTGTCCGTTTTCCAGCGCCGACGCCAACTGACGGTAGCTGTCCGTCAGCGACTCCAGCGTCGCGCGGTTAAGTCCGCTGGGATTGGGCAGCACCCACACCTCGGTATCGCCAATCGTCAGCGCCTGCCTCCCCAGCTCACCTTGCGGATGCCGAAGGCATCGCTGAACGCCTGTTTGCCGAGGATCGCCAGCGCGCGCGGCTGACAGCGCAGAATTTTATCGTTTAATGCCTCGCCGCCGCGGCGCAGTTCCTCACGCGCCAGCTCGCTGGCCGCCACCGTCGGGCGCGCGACCAGCGCCGTAATGCCGCAGCCGTACTCCTGCAGCTGCTGCCACTCCTCCGGCGCCAGCTGACGGGCGGTAAATCCCGCCAGATGAATCACCTTCCAGAAACGGTTGCTGGCATTGGCAAACGGATAGCCACGATGGGCAGAAGAAAGGCCGGGATTGATGCCGCAAAACACCACCCGCAGATGGGGCGCCAAAAGTTCCATAATGTCGACAGTCCTTAGCAAGTCATAGCGTTGGTTATCGCAAAATCCGTCAGTAATTACAACAGGCTACAGCTGTGTATAAAAGCACCACACAACATTCTGCCTGTAGACCTGCGCTATCCCCTACCGTATAATCCTTGCCGCATGGCCCTTAGCTCAGTGGTTAGAGCAGGCGACTCATAATCGCTTGGTCGTTGGTTCAAACCCAACAGGGGCCACCAAATTTTAGTTTTAAAATCATATAATTAAGCCACTCCTACGAGTGGCTTTTTTGTTGTTCTGTATTCCAGTGGCAATAAAATGACGCAGGCCACCGTCGATTAATCTACCAGCACCCGCTGATTGGTGGCTCCCCAGAGAATTGACATTTCGGTGAACAGCGCGCCGCTGATATCTTCGACCTCAGTAGCGGTAATTTCCGTTCCCGCTTGCTTGCCGAATAGCACAACCTCATCCCGGAGACCACGCCTTTCACATCCGTTACGTCCACCATAATGGTATTCATTGAGGTTTTACCTAACACCGGCACCTTCTGCCCATGAATCAGGACATGGCCGGCATTACTGAATACCCGGCGGTAACCATCGGCGTAGCCGACAGGAATGTTAGCCAATACCGAATCGCGCTTGAGTGTATAAGTACGGTCATAACCCACCGTATTCCCCTTTGGATAATGGTTAACCGCAGCCACCGAGGACTTAAACGTCATCACGCGTTTATAATCATTACTGGCAATGGTGTCGCCATAAAACACGCCGCCAACGCGCACCATATCAAGCCAGGACTCCGGCACGGTAAGGGTAGCGAAGGTATTGGCGACATGAAGCATCACCTCATCGCGTTTTAGACCAGTAATAGCGAGAACTTGTTGGGACTGCTCCTTGAAACGGGCAAGATCTTGGCGCACCGCCGCCGCATCCTCTTGCGGATAATGCGACATAATGCCGACAATCTTCAGGTGCGGTAATTGAGCAATCGTTTTTGCTTCATCCAGGCCGGCCTGAGTACTGACCTCCAGCCCGTTACGTGACATGCCGCCAGAATTAAGTGCCAGGTGGATACGCAACGTTTTACCTTGCTGGGCGGCCAAAGCATCCAGGCGTTTCGCCATATCCAGATTGCCTACCAACTCTTCCGTATCATACTCAATAGCCTGGCGCATTTCCTGCTCGTTAGCACTGCGCATCCGCATTAAACGGCCCTTAAAGCCGAGTTCACGCACGGTTTTCAACTCCCGATTGCTGGAAACGCCAATGCAGGAGACATTGTTTTCAATCATGATAGGCGTGACCAGCGAGAGATCGTGGCCGTAGGCATCACCTTTTAAAATAGCGCACAGCGTTGTTTTGTCCCCAAGCAACGTCTGAATCTTATGAGTATTGTATTCCAGCGCACTTTTAGATATTTCTAACCGAGAGTTATCAACAACCACCTGTCGTTGATAGGGTACGGTCGAGAGTACGCTGGAAGGGGGGCTCGTTGATTGATTACAGGCAGTAATCACCAGCAGAGGTATTAACGCCAGATGATATAAACGCATAAAAATCCCTAATGAAATTAAATGTGCGGCGGTAAACATATATCCGCCGAGGATAAAAACTCAGCTCACAGACAATCGGCACTTACTCGCTATTTTTCCAGCCGGCATCATAACGTCCCGGAAAAAATCTCCGGTCGTCGGTGCACTGCCACACTGGCGGTATAGAATACCAGTTATTTTCGTGCGTTATCCTTATACAATTCTAATTTATGAATTGAGTTTTTTCTTAAAATACCCCTTCTAATGGGATGATTTATCTTGGCATGCGGCATGTGTCTACGTGAATCGACCTGACCGGGAAACCGTTGGCGATTAGCGTGATACCCGGCAAGATGATGATTCAGGTACGACAGGATATATGTTGGCGTAGAAAATAATAAATATAGCCTGAAAGACCCAGGAGAGATCTTTCAGGCAACTTATCTAATGCTAATTACTCTTCTTCAAGGCATTCATCACTGATAAGCGATAGTATATCCATCTGTTTAAACGAGCTTTTCAAAAATTTATACCTGCTCAGTTTGTCAGCATTTTTCCCATTAATAAAAGATACTTTTACTAATGTGTTAAAGTGCTTATTTTCCTCATCCAACCATTCTTCGGATGCTAGGATATAATTATCCGTGATAGTTAATTTATCCGCATAAAGACCAGAATAAGAGAGGTATACGCCAAAATAGGAGCTATCATGTTCAGAGCAAGTTATATCCCATTTATTATCCAGTAATTCGCTTATTTCTTCTTTAGATTTATCACTACCGTATTTTAGGAAGTATAATTTTTTCATTTATCACCCACCACATTGCCCAGGAATTCTAGTTCCTTTCCCCTTCGCTTTGACTTCAGCAGGAGACTCAAAAACCATAGCATTTACAGGTCTACCACCTGACATTCTAGACAATTTTTGTAAAGTATCATCAATACCTAATTTCTTAGCCATATCACTACCCATATCAATTGGCCCAGTTCGACCACCTTTTCCTATCCCTAACTGTTCTGCTCTCTGATATAGCTCTGGGTGTGAAATAGCAACATCAAAATCACTAACACGACCAACATCAAAAGGTTGCCCTGTAGAAAAGCTTACACCAGACACTGAACTTCCTTGCATATATGAGACAGTGCCGGGATATCCTAATCTACTCATTCCAGCCTGTAATGCTTGGCCAAATTGTTTAAATTGTCCAAAACTTTTAAAACCATGCGGTACTCCTGTCCCTGATAACCCTAGAGGATCTATCCAGCTAAGAGAATTCGGCGCATAACTATACGGGTTGTTCCCCCAGCCAGCCCTATTGGATCCTGACTGATATAGCTCCCGATCTGCGGATCGTAGTAGCGGTAGCGGTTATAGTGCAGCCCCGTTTCCGCATCAAAGTACTGCCCCTGGAAGCGCAGCGGGTTGGCCACCCGGTCTGCATGCACCGCCCCCGGCTCGCCCCAGACCCCGCATTGTTCCGACCACACCAACCCGCCCTGCACATCGGTCAGCCGCACCGGCGCGCCGTTCGGGTCGCAGTGATAGTGGTAGCTGCTGCGTACCCCCTCCTGCTGCGTCAGCAGCGCGAACGGCCGGAAGCTGCCGGGGTAGTAGACGTATTCCCGCAGATTGTTAAAGAGCGCCGCCTGCCGCTTCTCTCGCTGCAGCCGACCGGCCACGTCGTACAGCGCCAGCGGACGCAGCGGCTCGCCCCCCGGCTCCGCCACCTCCGCCAGCAGCGCATCGCCCTGCCAGTAGAACCAGCGGCTCTCCGTCGCCGTCTGCTTGCCTATCCGTCGCCCCAGCCCGTCGTAGGCGTAGTGCGTGACCGACTCCCCCTGATGCACCGCCACCAGTTGCTGGCTCTCATCCCAGACAAAATCCTGCCGGCTGCCGTCAGTATAGCGCCGCTGCCGCAGGTTGCCCGCACGGTCAAACACGTAGCGCGTATCATTGTGCCAGCCCTCGCGGAACCACCCTTCCGCCGTCTCGTTCACCGCCCGCACCGTCAGCGCCAGCCGGTTGCCCGCCGCGTCGTGCATAAACCGCCGCACCCGCTCCGCCGGGTCGACGTGCGCCAGCAGCCGTCCCACCGCGTCATACTGGTAGCGGTCCGTGCCCCAGCCGCTGTCTTCCCGCGCCGTCAGGTTGCCCTGCAGGTCGTAGCGGTAGCCGGTCGAGAACAGCGGCAGCTCACCCTGCAGCGTGTGCTGGGCGGTTAGCCGCCCCTCGCCGTCATACGTCAGCTCCCGCACCAGCCCTTCACCGAGCTGCTCCCGGCACAGCCGGCCCGCCGCGTCATAGCCCAGCGCCACCGGCGCATCGTCATTCAGCCCTATCGCCGCCAGCTGCCCCGTCGTGCTCCAGCTGAACGCCACCCGGTGCCCGCTGTCGCTCTCGCGCAGAATACGCTGCCCGGCGTCATTGTAGTGGTGCCGCAGCGTAAAGCCGTCCTGCGACTCCGCCAACAGCCGGCCCGCCGCGTCGTAGCGCCATGCCAGCTGCCGCCAGCGGTTCTCGCACTGCGTCAGCTGCCCGTCCGCCGCATAGCGGTAGCGCGTCAGCAGCGTGTCGCCGCTGCGTTTTTCCTGCAGCCGTCCCGCCCGGTCGTAGGCGTACGTCAGCGTGCCCCCCAGCGCATCGGTGCGCTGCAGCAGGCTGCCGCCCGCATCCCACCGATAGCCGGTCGCCTGCCCCCAGTAGTCGCGCTCCTCCGTCACCCGCCCCAGCGCGTCGCGCTGCAGCCGCCACGCCTGCCCCAGCGGATTCACCACCGCCGTCAGCTGGTCTTCGGTATCATACTGGTACGCCACCCGCTCGCCGTCCGCCGTCCGGCACTCCGTCACCATCCCGGTGCCGTTATAGCGCAGCCGCGTCTCCCGTCCCGCCTCATCCCGGTAGCACAGCGGCTGATCTTCCCGATCGTAGTCGATCGCCACCTGCGCCCCCGTGGCGGACAGCTGCGCCGTCAGCCGATCCTTCGCATCATACTCATAGCGGGTCTGCTGCCCCAGCGCATCGGTTTTCAGCCGCAGGTTGCCGCGCACGTCAAAGCGCAGCTGCAGCGTCCCGCTCTGGTTGCTCGTCACCCGCCGCGGGAAGCCGTAGCGGTCATATTCCAGCGTCTGCCGTTCGCCGTCGGCCCCCAGATACTCCTCCGGCAGCCCCGTTGCATCATAGCGATAACGCCGGGTCACCCCGGTCGGATCGCTCTGCGACAGCAGGTTGCCCCGCGCATCGTACGCCATCCGCCACTGCGCGCCGTTCTCGTCTATCACCGTCTCCGGCTGCGCCAGCGCGTTATATTCCAGGCTCAGCCGGCTGCCGTCCGGCCCGATCTCCGCCGCGATCTGCCCCTGCGGCTCGTACTCCCACTGGTAGCGTCGCCCGTCCGGCTGCGTCACGCTCAGCGGCCGCCCGAGGTCGTCATAGGTAAACACCGTGTTGCCGCCCAGCGGGTCGATCTCGCTAATCGGCAGCCCGCCGCTGTCGAAGCGGATATGCGAGGTATGGCCGAGCGAGTCGGTGACCGCCACTTCATTGAGCGCATCGTGATAGACAAAGCGGTAGTCGTACAGCCGCCGTCGCCCCAGGCGTGCACCACCCGCCAGTCGGCGTCGTAGTCGTAATAAAAACGCTGGCCGTTGCGGTCCTGGTGCTGCGTCATGCGCCGGCGCTGATAGCCGAAGCGCCGTGCCGCCCCAGCGCATCAATCTGCGCCGCCAGCTGGCCCTCGCCGTCATACTCATAGCGGGTCAGCGGCGAGTAGGCGTCGCCGGCCGCCTCGTACAGGCGCATGGCGATGATGCGTCCGCGCTCGACGGTGACATGCACCTCGCGCCCGGTCGCCGCCGCGCCGGCGTACTCCGCCAGCCGCGTCAGCTGCCCCTGCCGGCGCACAACCTGCCAGCGGTTGCCGTTGCGGTCGCCCAGCGCCGCCAGCGGCAGCGTGTCGCCGTCGTCGTCATCAAAATGATGCTGCACGCCGTCGCTGCCTTCGTAGATCCAGCGGCGCTGCCGTTCCTCCTGCTGCCACCACAGCCGCCCGCCGTCCGGCAGGCCCACCGCCGCGTGCTCGCGCCCCGGCTGCGCCGGCAGGTCGCCAAAGGCGGTCATGCCCTCTGGGCGGATCAGCAGCATCAGCCCGCCCGCATCGCGCGTCAGGGTGATATCCGCCGGCGTGGCCCAGCCGTGGCCGCAGTAGCCGGCTTCGTCGATATCCGCCGACGAGTAGCTGCGCGTCCAGGAGAGCGGCAGCCGCCCCGGCAGCAGGAAATCCTGCTGCGCCAGCGCCACGCTGCCGTCGCGGATATCCACCGGCTCGGCCCGCAACACCTTGCACTTGAGGAACCCGGGATCCATGTTTTTAAACAGCTTCTGGCGAAATGCCTGAAACTTCTTCATAAACTTGCCGTAGCCGGCGCTTTTTTTAAGCTTTTTCAGTCCCTTGCCAAGGCCGCTCAGGCCGGCGCGCATCAGCAGCGCCATCACGTTGACGGTAGGCGGTCCGCCGACGATCACCCGGCTGGGGATCGCCAGGTTGATAGTCAGCGGCATCATCAGCGACAGCGGCTTGGGCTCGGCGGCGCGCTTCGGGCGGAACGGCGGCATCATGCCAAGCATGTTGCAGCTCAGCACCGGCATGGTGATGCGGGCGAACGGTTCGCCGTCCACCCGCACCGTGCGGCTGCCATAAACAGCTCGTCATCCCCCAGTTGCGGGCCACCCGGCGCGCGCAGCGGCGGCAGCCACACGCCGCCGATCGGGATATGTACCGCCATGCCGCCGGTGCCGGCGCTGGCGCGCTTGATGCCGTTGACGTTCACCGTAGTGCCGATAATCGGAATGTAGTCAAAGACGTCGAACACCAGGCCGATATGGGGCGTCGGCAGCGGTCCGAACGGATAGGTATGGATATCGATCCCCAGCTGAGGATCAAAGTGTGAACTGGAATGCATCGGCTATACCTTCCCGGGTTCCGACGTCAGAACGGTGTACACAAGCTGATAAACAGGATCGCCACCTTTCATCTCTAGTCCTCGCCTCTGTTTTTGCTGAATAAATTAGGAGGCCGCGTCAATTCGCCGTCTCCTGGTTATCCCGTTGCATTATCACAGTGCTACCGCGCCAGTCGTCCTTTACTGGCAGCGCATGGACGCATTCACCTCAAAGTATACCTTGAAAATACTACTAATGAATTAAACTTATAAAAAATTGGTGATATAAATAAACCGAAAAGCCTTCAATAAAAATAAGTGAATTCCCTGCCAGAATAAACGTTCTATTTTTCACATAAGCCATCACTTCCAGTTGCCCAATAGAACCTAAGAGCATATTTAATGACACTTATCTTTCGCCCCAGGCCCCACATTGCTCCGACCACACCAGCTCGCGCTGCACGTCGGTCAGCCGCACCGGCGCACCGTTCGGGTTGCAGTGGCAGTGGTAGCTGCTGCGTACCCCGTCCTGCTGCGTCAGCAGTGCAGACGAGCGGAGGCTGCTAGAGTATTACCATTACTGTTGAAAATAATAAACTTATTACCTAACTACTGATTCTAGTTTAATAAAAAGAAAACTTGTGAAAATACGGAGTAATTAATATAGCGACTCCGGTTCACAGTGTTATTTTTTAACAAAGTCAATTAAATCATCAAATTTCATCTCTACATCCGGATACTCATTATCCTCAGCATAATATTCTATTAATACACACCTAGATGAGAAATCATAGGTAATATAAACAAGATTTAATCTAATTTCTTTTCTCTCTTCCATCAGAATATTGTTGATGATTATTTTTTTTATTTTTTCACTGTTAGATATTGATTCAGTTAACGCATCTAATGTGTTTTTTTTCATAGTTTCGCCTATAATTTTATTTCATTCATAAAGGAAATGCTGTTCTTACCCAACCTTTTGAGTCAATAAACAATTTTATTGTTTTTGTTGTCTTGCCATCAAGGTTTGTTCCTATATCTCTGGAAAATTTATAAATCAACTCTTTACCATTAGAAGATAAAGTCCCTTTTTCTAAAGCCTCATTGATATATTTAGTTATTTTCTTTGGACTTTTTGTTAAGAATTTACTTGTACTTTCCTGGAGTGCATCTTTAGCATGCCCACTTAAAATATGCTTCATAACTGACATCTCTCCCTCTTTATATTTAAGTTTCTTTTGAGGGTTAAATGTAGGAGAACAACTTAGACCAAGAGGGTCGATCCAACCCAGCGGATTCGGCGAATAGGCATAGAGGTTTATCCCACCTTCTAACCCAATCGGGTCCTGACTGATATAGCTCCCGGTCTGCGGATCGTAGTAGCGGTAACGGTTATAGTGCAGCCCCGTTTCCGCATCAAAGTACTGCCCCTGGAAGCGCAGCGGGTTGGCCACCTGCTCTGCATGCACCACCCCCGGCTCGCCCCAGGCCCCGCATTGTTCCGACCACACCAGCCCGCCCTGCACGTCGGTCAGCAACACCGTGTACTGGACTATAGAAGTATCTTCCTGTTTAGTCAGTAGCACTGGACAATTTTGTCAAAATACTCACTTCACGCTTTAGAATTAATATCCTGAAGTTCTAAGCTCGCCATGAGCGTGTAGATGCGCTTAAATCATCTTGTAAGTATGCTAAAAGATATTCATTCAGATTTTTATATCTGGATTCCCCGTTAGAATCATAAACCCATAACTCAGGCTCGACTTCATCATCTAGCCATAACAAGAAAATTGACTCATTTCCTACATCACTACCAGAAAATAAAGAAAGTCGATTATCTTTAAATAAACCAAAAGCATGGTTCGGCCAGTCTGTTTTTAGACAATCTGCCTGAAACTTAACTAAATCAATAAAATCATCTTGTATATCATCACTCCAAATTTCTTGCATATCACTGATACTTAACCAATTACCATGCGTTGCACTTTCCCATCGCCCATAATATTTAAATCGTTCCATTAGCATCGGGCTAGCTTCCCGATACACTCCCTTTTCTAAGGTAGGTATATTTCCCTGAAATGATAGATCAGGGTGGTTTGGCGAAAACTCAGCGTGACTACTGAAAGATTTTCTTTTAACAATTACAGATTCAATATTTTCCTTTATCATTTAATCACCTCTTTTAAACAAGAACAACTTTGGAATATGTAGTCCCTACTGGAACAGCCTGTGTTGCACCGCCTATATAGCTATTTACCCTAGAGTTAAGGGGAATTATTGGTCCTTCAATAGCGCCTCCCCAACCAACATCTGGAGTATGTCCAGGAGAAACACCTTTAGGATATGATCCTGGATTTGCTTTTTTCGCATTATTCGCAGCGTCAGTCGCCAAAGCTCGCATTTCAGGCGTTACTGCCTGCCTTGTCATTGACCCTCCGTTTATTTCAATCTGCGTATTCCAATCAGCGACGTGCTTGCGCAATGCCAAATCTTCTGGGGAGCCAAGCTCGAATTTATTTTTAATACTTAAAACGCCATCCGCATCAACACTCGCACACCCAGCTAAACCAATTGGGTCGATCCAAACGACTGGATTATTGACGTAAGCATAGGGGTTAACCCCCCCAGCCAGCCCTATTGGATCCTGACTGATATAGCTCCCGGTCTGCGGATCGTAGTAGCGGTAGCGGTTATAGTGCAGCCCCGTTTCCGCATCAAAGTACTGCCCCTGGAAGCGCAGCGGGTTGGCCACCCGGTCTGCATGCACCGCCCCCGGCTCGCCCCAGACCCCGCATTGCTCCGACCACACCAGCCCGCCCTGTACGTCGGTCAGCCGCACCGGCGCGCCGTTCGGGTCGCAGTGATAGTGGTAGCTGCTGCGTACCCCCTCCTGCTGCGTCAGCAGCGCGAACGGCCGGAAGCTGCCGGGGTAGTAGACGTATTCCGCAGATTGTTAAAGAGCGCCGCCTGCCGCTTCTCTCGCTGCAGCCGACCGGCCACGTCGTACAGCGCCAGCGGACGCAGCGGCTCGCCCCCGGCTCCGCCACCTCCGCCAGCAGCGCATCGCCCTGCCAGTAGAACCAGCGGCTCTCCGTCGCCGTCTGCTTGCCTATCCGTCGCCCCAGCCCGTCGTAGGCGTAGTGCGTGACCGACTCCCCCTGATGCACCGCCACCAGTTGCTGGCTCTCATCCCAGACAAAATCCTGCCGGCTGCCGTCAGTATAGCGCCGCTGCCGCAGGTTGCCCGCACGGTCAAACACGTAGCGCGTATCATTGTGCCAGCCCTCGCGGAACCACCCTTCCGCCGTCTCGTTCACCGCCCGCACCGTCAGCGCCAGCCGGTTGCCCGCCGCGTCGTGCATAAACCGCCGCACCCGCTCCGCCGGGTCGACGTGCGCCAGCAGCCGTCCCACCGCGTCATACTGGTAGCGGTCCGTGCCCAGCCGCTGTCTTCCCGCGCCGTCAGGTTGCCCTGCAGGTCGTAGCGGTAGCCGGTCGAGAACAGCGGCAGCTCACCCTGCAGCGTGTGCTGGGCGGTTAGCCGCCCCTCGCCGTCATACGTCAGCTCCCGCACCAGCCCTTCACCGAGCTGCTCCCGGCACAGCCGGCCCGCCGCGTCATAGCCCAGCGCCACCGGCGCATCGTCATTCAGCCCTATCGCCGCCAGCTGCCCCGTCGTGCTCCAGCTGAACGCCACCCGGTGTCCGCTGTCGCTCTCGCGCAGAATACGCTGCCCGGCGTCATTGTAGTGGTGCCGCAGCGTAAAGCCGTCCTGCGACTCCGCCAACAGCCGGCCCGCCGCGTCGTAGCGCCATGCCAGCTGCCGCCAGCGGTTCTCGCACTGCGTCAGCTGCCCGTCCGCCGCATAGCGGTAGCGCGTCAGCAGCGTGTCGCCGCTGCGTTTTTCCTGCAGCCGTCCCGCCCGGTCGTAGGCGTACGTCAGCGTGCCCCCAGCGCATCGGTGCGCTGCAGCAGGCTGCCGCCCGCATCCCAGCGGTAACCGGTCGCCTGCCCCCAGTAGTCACGCTCCTCCGTCACCCGCCCCAGCGCGTCGCGCTGCAGCCGCCACGCCTGCCCCAGCGGGTTCACCACCGCCGTCAGCTGGTCTTCGGTGTCATACTGGTACGCCACCCGCTCGCCGTCCGCCGTCCGGCACTCCGTCACCATCCCGGTGCCGTTATAGCGCAGCCGCGTCTCACGTCCCGCCTCATCCCGGTAGCACAGCGGCTGATCTTCCCGATCGTAGTCGATCGCCACCTGCGCCCCGTGGCGGACAGCTGCGCCGTCAGCCGATCCTTCGCATCATACTCATAGCGGGTCTGCTGCCCCAGCGCATCGGTTTTCAGCCGCAGGTTGCCGCGCACGTCAAAGCGCAGCTGCAGCGTCCCGCGCTGGTTGCTGGTCACCCGCCGCGGGAAGCCGTAGCGGTCATATTCCAGCGTCTGCCGTTCGCCGTCGGCCCCCTGATACTCCTCCGGCAGCCCCGTCGCATCATAGCGATAACGCCGGGTCACCCCGGTCGGATCGCTCTGCGACAGCAGGTTGCCCCGCGCATCGTACGCCATCCGCCACTGCGCGCCGTTCTCGTCTATCACCGTCTCCGGCTGCGCCAGCGCGTTATACTCCAGGCTCAGCCGGCTGCCGTCCGGCCCGATCTCCGCCGCGATCTGCCCCTGCGGCTCGTACTCCCACTGGTAGCGTCGCCCGTCCGGCTGCGTCACGCTCAGCGGCCGCCCGAGGTCGTCATAGGTAAACACCGTGTTGCCGCCCAGCGGGTCGATCTCGCTAATCGGCAGCCCGCCGCTGTCGAAGCGGATATGCGAGGTATGGCCGAGCGAGTCGGTGACCGCCACTTCATTGAGCGCATCGTGATAGACAAAGCGGTAGTCGTACAGCCCGCCGTCGCCCCAGGCGTGCACCACCCGCCAGTCGGCGTCGTAGTCGTAATAAAAACGCTGGCCGTTGCGGTCCTGGTGCTGCGTCATGCGCCGGCGCTGATAGCCGAAGCGCCGTGCCGCCCCCAGCGCATCAATCTGCGCCGCCAGCTGGCCCTCGCCGTCATACTCATAGCGGGTCAGCGGCGAGTAGGCGTCGCCGGCCGCCTCGTACAGGCGCATGGCGATGATGCGTCCGCGCTCGACGGTGACATGCACCTCGCGCCCGGTCGCCGCCGCGCCGGCGTACTCCGCCAGCCGCGTCAGCTGCCCCTGCCGGCGCACAAACTGCCAGCGGTTGCCGTTGCGGTCGCCCAGCGCCGCCAGCGGCAGCGTGTCGCCGTCGTCGTCATCAAAATGATGCTGCACGCCGTCGCTGCCTTCGTAGATCCAGCGGCGCTGCCGTTCCTCCTGCTGCCACCACAGCCGCCCGCCGTCCGGCAGGCCCACCGCCGCGTGCTCGCGCCCGGCTGCGCCGGCAGGTCGCCAAAGGCGGTCATGCCCTCTGGGCGGATCAGCAGCATCAGCCCGCCCGCATCGCGCGTCAGGGTGATATCCGCCGGCGTGGCCCAGCCGTGGCCGCAGTAGCCGGCTTCGTCGATATCCGCCGACGAGTAGCTGCGCATCCAGGAGAGCGGCAGCCGCCCCGGCAGCAGGAAATCCTGCTGCGCCAGCGCCACGCTGCCGTCGCGGATATCCACCGGCTCGGCCCGCAGCACCTTGCACTTGAGGAACCCGGGATCCATGTTTTTAAACAGCTTCTGGCGAAATTCCTGAAACTTCTTCATAAACTTGCCGTAGCCGGCGCTTTTTTTAAGCTTTTTCAGTCCCTTGCCAAGGCCGAACAGGCCGGCGCGCATCAGCATCGCCGTCACGTTAATGGTAGGCGGCCCACCGACGGTCACCTGACTGGGAATGGCCAGGTTGATAGTCAGCGGCATCGTCAGCGACAGCGGCTTGGGCTCGGCGGCGCGCTTCGGGCGGAACGGCGGCATCATGCCGAGCATGTTGCAGCTCAGCACCGGCATGGTGATGCGGGCGAACGGTTCGCCGTCCACCCGCACCGTGCGGCTGCCCATAAACAGCTCGTCATCCCCCAGTTGCGGGCCGCCCGGCGCGCGCAGCGGCGGCAGCCACACGCCGCCGATCGGGATATGCACCGACATGCCGCCGGTGCCGGCGCTGGCGCGTTTAGCGCCATTCACCCCTACCGTGGTGCCGATAAACGGAATGTAGTCAAAGACGTCGAACACCAGGCCGATATGGGGCGTCGGCAGCGGTCCGAACGGATAGGTATGGATATCGATCCCCAGCTGAGGATCAAAGTGTGAACTGGAATGCATCGGTTTATACCTTCCCTGGTTCCGACGTCAGAACAGCGCCCGCAGCAAGGCGCGCAGGAAATTACGCGCCTCGTTAGCCAACTCACTGTCCGACAAACTGATAAATCCGATCACCAACAGTGTGATCGCCACAATAATCACTACCTTCCTCATGCTTTTTCCTTGCCTTCGTTTTGCTGAATAAACTCGCTGGCGGCATCTTCCGACGGCAGCGCCATGCTTTGCGGCATTTGCGACCATTCGCCGGTTGGCGCATCAAACGGATGGGCGATCTCCGGCAGGCCGTTCCAGTGCGGATGCAAATACTGACGGCCGATGGCGATCGCCTGACGAAAGCCGGGATAGCCTTCAAGGATCAGCTGTTCACGCTGGCTGCGCGCCTGCTGAAAGCTCTGTTCCAGCCCCTGCTGCAGGCGGTTCTCCGCCAGCTTCACCGCCTGAGGCGTTGCCCCTTGCTGCGCCACCTCGCCCTCCGCGCGTAAAATCAGCTGCTGCTTGCGCTGCTGATACTGTTCGGCGCAGTGCTCCAGCGCCTGGGCGCGTTTATCATCCTGAAGATGCAGTAAATCCTGCAGTGCCAACGGCAAGGTGGTCTGCGTGCGCTCTTCGGCGGACAACGGCCGCGCGGCATGGATCGCCTGCGCATAGTCCGCCATCGCCTGGCTCTCCTCGCCGCCCAGCACCAAACAGCGCCCCGCCATCCGCATTCCTTCAATAGCCAGCATGCGGTTGCCCGCCATTTGCGCCAGCCCCGCCGCCAGCCGATAGGCGCCGGCCGCCTTCTGATACTCGCCGGCGCTGAACCAGGCGCCGCCTTCGCCGAATGCGCTCTGCATCTGCAGCGTGGCGCGCAGTGACGGATCGCCGATGCCCTGCGCCACCTGCTGCGCCAGACGGTACTCATCCACCGCTTTAGCTGCGGCATTGCCCTTTACCCAGCCGCCGCCGATGATGTTGTGCATCACCACCTGCTGCTCCAGCCAGCCTTTTTTTCGCGCAATCGCCAGCGCCATTCCGGCGCGCGCCTCAACCTGCTGCGCCGTGCCGCGCTCGAGCAGCAGCACCGCATCGGTCATAAACTGCCGGCAGCGCAGGCGGTCGCCATCATGCTCGCTGAGCTGGCTGGCGGTTTGCTGCATCAGTGACATGCCGTCAATATCCGGCGTTATCAGCCGTACGCGCTGGGGAAATGCCTGCTGCAGCGTCTGCCAGGTCGGTTGTTCCAGCGTATCAATCAGCATCACGCGCACGCCAGCAGCAATGCGCTCGACGTTTTGCTGCAGCCAGCGCTGCAGCGCCGCCTCATCACTGATATGTTCCGGCGTCATCACCGCCACCACATAGCGCAACTGCTCGCGGTGATGCTCGGCAAAATCACCGAGCAAGGTTTGCCACTGCGCAGCGCTAAAGCACGGTAAACGGGAGTCAAAATCCCAGCCCTGCGCGTCTTCGCTAGCCTCATAACGCTCTATCAGCTCATCCGCCAGCGCCCGGCTATAGCCGTAGCCGGTGTCGAACGGCGCCATAAAGCCGATAAACAGATCCGGCGCGCTGTAATCGCTCGGCGGCTGCTGCTGCAGCGCGATAAACGCATGCACGATACTTTCAGCATTAGCCCTGACCCGCCAGATAAACAGGCGCGCAGCCGGATCCTCACTGGCCTCCAGCCACTGCGCTTCCAACTGGGCCATCAACTGCTCGGTGGGGTTTCTTGCGTGGCTCTGCATCATGGATATCTGCTCAGGCATTGAGTTCTATTTTGGTGCCGTTGACCATAACACCGCTCCCGTTGATGGTAAATGCTGGCGCCACCGGCGACAATCTCAATGCTGCCGGGCAAAATCGAGATGCCGGCAGAGCCACCCACGCTGATATTGAAACTTTCCGACGCGCTATCGCTCACCGTACCGTCGGTATAACGTGTATCTCCGCCGGCGATCACGATCTTGCGGCCCTCGCCGATACTGACATCCTGCATCTTGGTGATCACCTTGTTCTCATTACCGCTGATCGAGGCCGTACGGTTACCGGTAACGCCCAGCGTCTGGTGGCCCTGTACATCCACGTTGCGGTTCTTCACCACGCTGACTTTCTCATTGCCGTTTACGGTGCGGGGTGCGATCCTGATTGACCGTCATCACCTGGTTGCCGTCCACCGTCGAGGTATGGTTGCTTTTCACCGTGGCCGAGTGATCGCCGGTGATGGTTTCATTACGGCTCTGCTGCACCGTCAGGGTTTCGCTGCCTTCCACCGTTTCAGTGCGGTTCTGCTTCACGGTGGTGGTCTCATTGCCGCTGATGGTTTTGGTGCGGTTCTGGCCGATGGCCACCGTCTCATTGCCGTCGACATTTTTGGTGCGGTTTTGTTTGATATGGCTGGTTTCATCAGCGCCGACGGTTTTGGTGCGGTTGCTGCCGATGGTATGGCTCTCATCGTTTTTAACGTTGGTGTCCATATTGCGTTCGGCCTGGATCCACACCTGTTCCGAACCGGCCTTGTCTTCAAAACGCAGGGCGTTGGCGTTGTCCGCCGTGCCGTCTTTGGTGCGGCTCATAAAGCCCATCTGGGTGGCCGCCGCCGGCAGCGCCCACGGCGGCATGCTGGCTTCGTTATACACGCGGCCGATCACGATCGGTCGGTCCGGATCGCCGTTGATAAAGTCGATCACCACCTCGTCGTTAACGCGCGGGATCTGCACGCCGCCGAAGCCCTGGCCGGCCCAGGCGCTGGAAACGCGCACCCAGCATGAGCTGGTGTCGTCGCCCGCCGCCAGCCGGTCCCAGTGGAACTTCACCTTGATGCGGCCATATTTATCAGTCCAGATCGATTCCCCCTTCGGCCCCACCACCTTGGCGGTCTGCGGCCCGCAGGTCTTCGGCCACTCGGCCAATTGCTCCGGCCGGAAAGGCACATCCGCCGGCATCACGTTGAAGTCGATGCGGTGCTCACTGCTCTCTCCGCCGCTGGCGTAGCGGTTTTCTCGCAGGTGATATTCCGCCTGCGTCACCAGATACTGGCCGTTATCAGCGGCGTAAGGCGCATTGCGCAGGGTAAACGTGTGCCCGGGCGCAATGCCCAGCGCCGTCGCCGTAGCGCTGATCTGCTGGTGCTCCGCCTGCCAGGCCTCCTGACGCACGCGCGCGTAAAACTCGCCGTGCTGGTGATCGACAAACCGCCCCGGCCAGTCATAGACGTCAATCTGCCCGGCTGCGGCGAGGCGGGGTTCTGCCGCGCCTGGAACAGCCAGGCGTTCGGTTTGCGGAAGTCGTAGTCGTCAATGCTGTAAATCCCCGGCGTGACGACATCGTTGACCGCCCAGCGGCTGACGCCCTCTTCGCTGGTGCTGCCGCCGGAAGGCGTAACGTGATAGGGAATGCTTTCGTAGCCTTCGAACGGTTTATGCTGCTGGGGCGCATCCATCAACACCAGCGTCTGTTTGCCCATTTCATGGCGCCAGAAATAGTAGATGCCCTCCAACTCCATCAGCCGGCTGATAAAGTTGTAGCTGCTTTCCTGATACTGCACGCAGTATTCCCACTGACGGTAGCTGCCGGTCAGTTGGTCCTCACAGGCGACGTTCTGCTCCGCCAGCAGGGTTTTGACAATGTCCGGCACCGTCTGCTGCTGGAAGATACGGAAGTTGCGGTCACGCAGCATCGGCCAGATATCCGGCTCCAGCTTCAGTTGATAAACCGCATAGCGCGTATCATTGATTTCCTCGCTGCGCACCGCTGCCGCCGTCACCTTGCCGTTCAGGTAACGGGGCGTCAGCAGATTCTGCGTGGGGATTTCCAGCGTGACGGTCTGCCCGAGCAGCGAGCGCCGGTCGATATGGAAGTTCTGGCTAAGCAGATCAACCTGAAAAACATAGGGACGACTGAGCTGTTCGCTGCCCTGCAGCGACCAGAACATCAGCTCATCGGGGCCAAGAGGCGTGTGTGCGCGAATTCGATCCAACATAAGCTACAACCCAAAGGAAGATGGCAGAATAAAAAATAACCTACCGTAACTTCTAGCGCACTTTTAGCTGGGGGTAAATGATTAATGAGGGAAATTAACCAATTCTGTGAGGCAGACTGAAATACTGAGCTGCAACAACGACATACATATAAATACAACTAATGGATCATTAGTTTTTGTCATTGATTTATGATGATTTATTCGGCATTAATGCGGGATGCCGACTCACAACATCACAGGACCCACCATGAGCCAATCCGACGCCGTACTTTATACCGATGCCAACTTTTTCAGCCCTTATGCCATGTCGGTATTTATCGCACTGCGCGAGAAAAATATTCCCTTCACCGTCAAGCCGATCGATCTGTCCCGGGGTGAACATCAGCATGCCGCCTATACCGATATTTCCCCGATCCAAAGGATACCGGCGCTAACGCACGACGGCTTTACCCTGTGCGAATCGTCGGCCATTGATGAATATCTGGAAGAATTGTTCCCGCACTCCCCGCTGTATCCGGCTGACGTCAGGCAGCGTGCGCAGGCGCGTGAGGTTCAGGCCTGGCTGCGCAGCGATCTGGCGCCGCTGCGCGCAGAACGGCCGACCGAGGTAATTTTTAACGGTGAGAAACGGCCGGCGCTGTCGGCCGACGGGCAGGCCGCGGCGGAAAAACTGGTCGCCGTCGCCGGCGGGCTGCTGGCGCACGGGCAGGAAAATCTGTTTGGCGACTGGTGCATTGCCGACAGCGATCTGGCGCTGATGCTCAACCGCCTGGCCATGAATGGCGATCCGCTGCCGGACACGCTGCAACGCTATGTGCAACGGCAGTGGCAGCGCCCGTCGCTGCAGGCCTGGCTGGCACTCTCTGCGGGAAAATCATAAAAAAATCGGCGGCCACGACGCCGCCGTTCTCAATCCAGAGAAAAAACACACCACTTGAGGGAGTCTGTTACCAACCCGCCGGCAGATAGCCCAGCAATGAGGCAATGGCATACACCGCGCTGGCCAGATACAGCAGCACAATGCTGGCCTGCAGCAGCGGATGGGTGATCCAGTTGCACTGCCAGCGCGGCGTCATATCGCCGTGTTTGCGTGCGCCGCGCAGGATCAGCATCGGCATGACCGACAACACCACGCCGCTGAACACGCCGGCAAAGTACAGCGCATTCACAAACGAGACAAAACCGCTGTACGCCAGCACGAACGGCGGCAGCACCACCAACAGCAGCACGGCGAAACGACGCAGCGGCAGTTCGTCGCTGCCCAGGCGGAACTTGTCGAAAATATTGGTCAGGAAGCTGCCGCCCAGCCCCCAGTAAGAGGTCAGCATGGCGCACAGCGCGAAGATATTGGCAGAGAAGAACGCCCACTGCCCCAGCGCCTGCCCCAGGAGATGGTGGCCACATCGGAGATATTATCCAGGCCGCTGAGCGCAATTACCGACAGCGGCACCGCCGCCAGCAGCACAAAGGTGGTCGCCATGCCGACGATAATCGCCTTCGGCAGTTGCTCCGGCTTATCGGCAAAGCCGCGCGCCATTTCCGGCACGATATACTGCGCCGAGAAGCAGAACACCACTACGTTGAATACCGGCACCATAAAGCGCCAGTCGCCCTCCAGCAGCCGCCCCATCTGGGTGGTGTCTTTGAGCAGCGTGGCGATCACCAGCACGCTGAGCATCACCACCATGCCGATACTGATAAACTTCTCCCCGCGGCCGATGGCCTTCAGGCCAAGATACAGCACCCCGGCGGCCGGGATAAAAAACAGCAGGCTGCCGATCGCCGGCGAGATCCCCAGCAAAGATTGCAGCAGTTTACCGCTGCCGGTCATATAGGCGGTCAGCGCGCCGATGCTGTTGACGCAGACCGAGGCGAACATCAGCCAGGAGCCAAAGCCGCCGACATAGCGCTTGGCCAGGCCGCTCAGCTGCAGGTGCGCGCGGGTGCGCAGCGTGGACTCGGCCACGTACAGCATGGTGATAGTGGTCAAACAGCCCACCAGCACCAGCCAGAACAGCAGTGGTAAAAAGCCGGCCTTGCTGGAGGCATAGGCTATCGACAATACGCCGGCGCCGATATTGGTGCCGACAATCATCGCCACGCCCTCAAGGAAACTCAGCGATTTGGCGGGTGCAGATGCTCGCTCCCCGGCGGCAAGCGCCGGAGAGAATGTGATGTTTTCAGCAGGCATAAGTCATCCTCTGCGGCCCGGCGAACAGCGCCGCCGGGCGGGGTTAAGTTCCCGGTGGTTACGCGTTCACGTCGATACACAGGTATTTCAGCTCCAGATATTCCTCAATGCCATAGCGCGATCCTTCGCGTCCGAGCCCTGACTGCTTCACGCCGCCGAACGGCGCCACTTCGTTGGATATCAGGCCGGTGTTGATGCCGACCATGCCGTATTCCAGCGCCTCCGGCACCCGCCACTGACGCGCGGCGTTCTGGGTAAAGACATAGGCCGCCAGACCGAATTCGGTATCGTTGGCCATCGCCACCGCCTCATCCTCATCCTGGAAGCGGAACAGCGGCGCCACCGGGCCGAAAGTTTCCTCTCTGGCAAAGCGCATCTGCTGCGTCACGCCGGTCACCACCGTCGGCTGGAAGTAAGTTCTCCCCAGCGCGTGCGGCTGGCCGCCGGTGGCGATTTGCGCGCCCTTGATCAGCGCATCATCGATATGGCTCTGCACTTTTTCCACCGCCGCCTTATCGATCAGCGGCCCCTGCGTGGTGCCTTCCGCCGCGCCGTCGCCCACCTGCAGCCCTTCGACCGCCGTCACCAGTTTCGCCGCCAGGCGATCGTAAATGCCGGCCTGCACGTAGATACGGTTGGCGCAGACGCAGGTCTGGCCGCTGTTGCGGAATTTGGAGGCCATAATGCCGGCCACCGCCGCATCCAGGTCGGCGTCGTCGAACACGATCACCGGTGCGTTGCCGCCCAGCTCCAGCGACAGCTTTTTAATCGTCGGCGCGCACTGCGCCATCAGAATGCGCCCCACTTCGGTCGAGCCGGTAAAGCTCAGTTTGCGCACCACCGGGCTGTCGCACAGCACCTTGCGACCTGCGCCGCCTCGCCGGTGACGATTTGCAGGACGCCGGCCGGAATGCCGGCGTCCTGCGCCAGCTTGCCCAGCGCCAGCGCGGTCAGCGGCGTTTGTTCCGCCGGTTTGACGATCATGCTGCAGCCGGCCGCCAGCGCCGGCGCCGCCTTGCGGGTAATCATCGCCGCCGGGAAATTCCACGGGGTGATGGCCGCGCACACGCCGATCGGCTGCTTGATCACCACCAGCCGCTGCGACGCCTGCGGCGCCTGCAGGACCGCGCCGTCCACCCGTTTGGCCTCTTCGGCGAACCAGGTAATAAACGACGCCGCATAGGCCACTTCGCCGCGCGCCTCCGCCAGCGATTTACCCTGCTCGGCGGTCATCAGCTGCGCCAGATCCTCCTGCGCCGCCATAATGTGCTCCGCCCAGGCCAGCATCAGCGCCGCACGCTGTTTGGCGGTCTGCTGCTTCCAGCTCTGCTGGGCGCGCTGAGCGGCGTCAATCGCCCGTTCGGTCTCTGCACTGCCGATCAGCGGGATGGTGGCCAGCTCTTCGCCGGTCGCCGGGTTGATCACCGCTTCACGCTTGCCGCTCTGCGCCGCACACCACTCGCCGTCGATCAGGCACTGGCTGCGCAGCAGCTCGGGGTTACTCAGTTTCATCGTCATGCGCTCCTTATTCAGCCAACGCGCGGGAAAGAATGCCCAGCGCTTTGGTGAATTGTTCTTCAGGAATGGTCAGCGGGTACAGGAAGCGGATCACGTTGCCGTGTACGCCGCAACTCAGCAGCAGCAGGCCTTCCTGCAGGGCTTTTTGCTGTACCTGACGGGTGAATTCCGCCGACGGCTGGCCGCTGGCGGGGTCGTTAAACTCGACCGCCACCATCGACCCCTGCGCGCGGATCTCGGCGATGGCCGGACAGCTGGCGCGCGCCTGCTGCAGCACCTCCACCAGATGATGGCCAAGACGCTGCGCGCGCTGGCACAGCTGCTCTTCATCAATCACGTCCATGACCGCATGCGCCGCGGCCACCGCCAGCGGGTTACCGGCATAGGTGCCGCCCAGCCCGCCCGGCGCCGGCGCGTCCATCACCTCGGCGCGGCCCGCCACCGCCGACAGCGGCATGCCGCCCGCCAGGCTTTTCGCCATGGTGATCAGATCGGGTTTGCTGTCGTAATGCTCCATGGCGAACAGCTTGCCGGTACGGGCAAAGCCGGTTTGTACTTCGTCCGCCACCAGCAGGATGCCGTGCTCATCGCACAGCGTGCGCAGCGCCTGGATAAATTCCGCCGGCGCAACGTTAAAGCCGCCCTCGCCCTGCACCGGCTCCAGCACGATCGCCGCCACCTGTTTCGGGTCGATATCCGCCTTGAAGAT
This sequence comes from Serratia rubidaea, assembly GCA_901472405.1. GTDB lineage: Bacteria > Pseudomonadota > Gammaproteobacteria > Enterobacterales > Enterobacteriaceae > Serratia_B > Serratia_B rubidaea. The sequence goes on from LR590463.1 coordinate 4,368,741, forward strand.
GCGCTCCAGACTGTTCATCGCGTCCTGCGTGCTGACGCCGTGCAGCGCGTTCGGGTACTGGCCGTGGAACACCGAGCCGGGGAACGGCCCGAAGCCCAGTTTGTACGGCGCCACTTTGCCGGTCAGCGCCATGGTCATATAGGTGCGGCCGTGGAAGCCGCCGCCAAAGGTGATAATGCCCGGACGGCCGGTATGGGCGCGGGCGATTTTCACCGCGTTTTCGACCGCTTCGGCGCCGGTGGTGAAAAAGGCGGTCTTACACGGCCCGTCGATCGGCGCGCGCTGGTTGATGCGCTCGGCCAGTGAGACGTAGCTTTCATACGGCACGATCTGGTAGGCGGTATGGGTAAAGGCCTGCAGCTGTTGCTCAATCGCCGCCAGCACTTTCGGATGACGGTGACCGGTGTTCAGCACCGCGATGCCGGCCGCAAAATCGATAACTTGATTGCCTTCCACATCCCACAGGGTGGCGTTTTCCGCCCGCTCTGCGTAAAAACCACACATAACTCCCACCCCGCGTGGCGTGGCTTGCTGACGACGTTGGTTCAGTTCTGCGTTTTTCATGGTTGCTCTCCGGTCAATAGCCGTTCAACTGTTTGTTCACATTCTTGAAACAATGCCGTTTATTTACACAGGATGTGGCCCTATAATCGAGTGCCAGTTACGAATAATTGAGGGATCCAATTGCGCTCAATCAGCGGCGATCTGTTGCTGCAGCGTCTCGGCGAACAGCCCGACGACAAGCTGCATAAACGCCTGTATAACGCCATCCGCACCAGCATTCTGGACGGCAGCCTGCCGCCTTCCAGCCGCCTGCCGGCGTCGCGCGATCTGGCGCAGGAACTGAGCCTCTCACGTAACACGGTTTTAACCGTTTATGAACAACTCCTGGCAGAAGGATATGTGCTTTCTCGTCAGGGAAGTGGAACATTCGTCGCAGAAACGGTGCCGGACAGCTGTTTATCCACTACCAGCGCGCCTGTCGGCAGCGACGGCGAACAACGCCCGGTTGAACTGTCACAGCGCGGCAACGCGCTGCTGCAGCACGCCAGCGCCAGCCCAAACAGTGGGGCGCGTTTATTCCCGGCGTGCCGGACGTCAACGCCTTCCCGCACCAGCTGTTCAGCAAGATTCAGGCGCGCATCAGCCGCCGCCCCGCGCCGCAGCGGCTGACCTACAGCAATCAGGGCGGCAGCCCGGAGCTGCAGCAGGCGCTGGTGGATTACCTGCGCGTCGCCCGCTCGGTGCGCTGTTCGCCGGAACAGATTCTGATTACCGAAGGCATTCATCAGGCGATCGATCTGGTCACCCGCATGCTGTGCAACCCGGATGATGAAGTGTGGATTGAGGAACCGGGCTACTGGGGCATCCGCAATATTCTGCGTATGAACAGCCTGGATATCCGGCCGCTGCCGGTAGATGAGGCGGCATCGTGCCGCCGGAACAGGTCAGCGGCGCGCCGCGGCTGATGTTCGTCACGCCGTCGCACCAGTATCCGCTGGGGTCGGTGCTGAGCCTGGCGCGTCGTCAGCGTCTGCTGGCGCTGGCGCGCCACACCGGCGGTTGGATCGTCGAAGATGATTACGACAGCGAATTCCGCTTCTCCGGCCAGCCGATCCCCGCGCTGCAGGGGCTGGAGGCCGACGCGCCGGTGATCTACATCGGCACCTTCAGCAAAACGCTGTATCCGGCGCTGCGGCTCGGTTACGTGGTGCTGCCGAAGCCGCTGACGGCGGCGTTGAAAACCGCGCACGCCGAGTTGTACCGCGGCGGTCACCTGCTGATCCAGACGGCGCTGGCGCAGTTTATTCAGGAAGGCCACTACACCGCGCATATTCGCCGCATGCGGCTGCTGTACGCCAGGCGGCGCGCCTTTCTCACCGCGCTGATCGAACAGCATCTGGGTAAACAGGCGCTGAGCGAATTCAATAACAACGCCGGTCTGCACCTGATCCTCAACCTGCCGGACAGCGCCGACGACGTGGCGATTGCCGCCGCCGCCGGCGCGCGCGGCGTGCTGGTACGCCCGCTGTCGCGCTATTACATGCTGCCGACCCGCCGGCGCGGCCTGCTGATGGGCTTTGCCTGCGTGCCGGAAGAGCAGATGGCCGCCGCGTTTGAGCAGCTGCTGGCCTGCATCCTAGAGAACCTGCGCTAACCAGCCCTGCGGCCGCCACTGCAGCCGGTGGGTCAGCCCCAGCCCTTGCAGGAACGCCTCATCGTGGGACACCACCAGCAGCGCGCCGGGATAGCCGTGCAGCGCCGCCTCAATCGCCTGCAGTGACGCCAGATCCAGATGATTGGTCGGCTCATCCAGCACCAGCAGCTGCGGCGGGCTTTCACGCCACAGCGCGCAGGCCAGCGCCGCTTTCAGCCGCTCCCCGCCGCTCAGCATCGCCAGCGGCAGCGTCAGGCGCTCGGCCCCAGCTGCAGCTGCGCCAGCCGGGTGCGCAGCTCCCGGCCGCCATCGGTATCCGTTCCAATGCCAGATGATCCATCAGTGAACGACGCAGGTCGAACTGGCTCAGGGTCTGGTCCAGATAGGCGGCGTTCACCGCCAGCCGGCAGCGGCCGTCGCTCGGCGTCAGTTGGCCGAGAATGGTGCGCAGCAGGGTGGATTTGCCGCAGCCGTTCGGCCCGCAGACCGCCACCCGCATCGGGCCGTCCATCCGCCAGTCAGCGGCGGCAGCGTGCTGAACGGCAGGCGCAGCTGCTCCAGCGTCAGTACCTGTTTGCCCGCCGCCAACGCGCTGCCCGGCAGGGTGAACAGCACCGGATTTTCCGCCTCAACCCGCTGCTGCGCCTGATGCACCGCGCTGTCCAGCGCGCTTTTTTGCTGCTGATGCTGCCGGCACAGCGTGCCCAGGCTCTCTTTGGCGGCGCCTTTGTACTTCACCCGCTCGAAAGAGGCGATATTCAGATTATCCACCTCCCGCAGGGTTTTCGCCGCGCGCCGCTGGCTGGCGTCATGCTCTTTCACCAGCCGGGCGCGAGCGCGTTTACGCGCTTGCTCCGCATGATCCAGCGCCTGACGCGCCGCCTGCCGTTCCTGTTCACGCTGGCGACAGAACGCCTGGTAGTCGCCGCTGTAGCTGTGCAGGCCGTCCGGCGTCAGTTCAACGATGCGCTGCATGCGCATCAGCAGCTGCCGGTCATGGCTGGCGACCAGCAGACCGCCGCGCCACTGCGCCAGCTGGCGGTACAGCCAGTCGCGCCCCGCCGCATCCAGATGGTTGCTCGGTTCGTCCAGCAGCAGAAAATCCGCGCCGGACAGCAGCGCGCCGCACAAGGCCGCGCGCATACGTTCGCCGCCGCTGAGTTCACAGGCCGGGCGCTGCGCATGGCAGCCGCTCAGCCGGCCTCGGCAAACGCGGCCTGCAGCCGTTCGGCCAGATCCCAGCGCCCTTCCAGCCGCTCGACGTCTTCGGCCAGCATCGCTCCGCGCGCCACGCGCTCCAGCGCGGCGAACACCTCGCCGTAGCCCAGCCACTGCGCCAGCGTCACGCCGGGCTCTACCGCCGACTGCTGCTGCACCCAGGCCACCAGACCGCGGGTTTCGATATGGCCGTCCGCCGGCGGCTCCCGCCCGGCCAGCAGGCGCAGCAGACGGCTTTTGCCCACGCCGTTACGCCCCACCAGCGCGCAGTGGCGGCGGTCCAGGCTCAGGTTTAACGGGCCAAACAGCGTTTCACCGTCGGCAAAGCGACAGGTTAATTGATGAATAACGAGATAAGGGGATGACGCAAAATGAGCCATAGGCACTCCTGAATGAAATCAATAGCACCCCATCCGGCAGCAAGGCTGCTCAGCATGGGACCGGATTCAACAGGCGTGATTGTTCATTTTGCTTAAGGCTCCGCAGAGAGAATGGATAAATAACGCGCAAATGCTAACCGATCTGTCGTTCAATATGCAAACACGCAGGAAGATTCATGACGGCTATCACATTCAGCGCAACGCGGATTCCCAAGCGGCAAGACAGCGGCTAGATTTATCTCATCCGACCACTTGCGGTCAGACATAATAATAACAGCCGAACGTGCCCAAGATTCGGAAGAAACCATGGAGAGTGCAATGAGCTTATACCCACACCTGCTGGCGCCGCTGGATCTTGGCTTCACCACCCTGAAAAACCGGGTGCTGATGGGATCGATGCATACCGGTCTGGAAGAACTGCCCGACGGGCCGCAGAGAATGGCGGCGTTCTATGGCGAACGCGCAGCGGCCGGCGTCGCGCTGATCGTCACCGGCGGCATCGCGCCCAACCGGCAGGGCGTGGTGTACCGCGGCGCATCTACGCTGGAGCAGCCGCAGCAGGTGGCGCATCACCGCACCATCACCGAGGCGGTGCACCAGGCGGGCGGCAAGATCGCCCTGCAGATCCTGCACGCCGGGCGCTACAGCTATCAGCCGCACCCCGTTGCGCCTCCGCGCTGCAGGCGCCGATCAACCCGTTCCGCCCCAGCGCGCTGACGCCGCAGGAGATCGAGCAAACCATCGCCGACTTCGCCCGCTGCGCCGCGCTGGCGCAACAGGCCGGCTATGACGGCGTGGAGGTGATGGGTTCCGAAGGCTATCTGATCAACCAGTTTCTGGTCGCGCGCACCAATCAGCGCGACGATCAATGGGGCGGCAGCTTTCACCAACCGCATGCGCTTCGCCGTGGAGATCGTGCGCGCCGTGCGGCAGGCGGTGGGGCGCGAGTTCATTCTGATCTACCGCCTGTCGATGCTCGATCTGGTGGAGGACGGCTCCGACTGGCAGGAGATCGAACGGCTGGCGCAGGCGATCGAGCAGGCCGGCGCGACGATCATCAACACCGGGATCGGCTGGCATGAGGCGCGGATCCCGACCATCGCCACCATGGTGCCGCGCGCCGGTTTCAGTTGGGTAACACGCAAACTGATGGGTAAGGTCGGCATTCCGCTGATTACCACCAACCGCATCAACGATCCAGCGGTGGCGGAGCAGGTGCTGGCGGACGGCTGCGCCGATATGGTGTCGATGGCGCGGCCGTTTCTGGCCGACGCCGAGTTCGTGCGCAAGGCCGCCGAAGGACGGGCCGACGAGATCAACACCTGCATCGGCTGCAATCAGGCCTGTCTCGATCAGATCTTCGACGGCAAGCTGGCCTCCTGTCTGGTCAACCCGCGCGCCTGCCGGGAGAGCGAAATGCCGTTGACGATGACGCAATCCCCCAAACGTCTGGCGGTGGTGGGCGCCGGCCCAGCCGGGCTGGCCTTCGCCGTCACCGCCGCCAGCCGTGGCCACCGGGTGACGCTGTTTGACGCCGCGCCGGTTATCGGCGGCCAGTTCAATATCGCCAAGCAGATCCCGGGCAAAGAGGAGTTCCATGAAACCCTGCGCTATTTTCAGCGTCAGCTGACGCTGCGCGAGGTGACATTGCGGCTCGGCCGCCAGGTTACGGCGCAGGATCTGCTGGAGTTTGACGAAGTGATCCTGGCCTGCGGCATCGTGCCGCGCACGCCGGCGATCCCCGGAATCGACAACGCCCGGGTGCTGAGCTATCTGGACGTGCTGCGCGACAAAAAGCCCGTCGGCCAGCGGGTGGCGATTATCGGCGCCGGCGGCATCGGCTTCGACACCGCCGAGTACCTGAGCCAGCACGGCGAATCCAGCAGCCTGCATCCGCAGGCGTTTAATCATGAATGGGGCATCGATACGCAGCTGCGCCAGCGCGGCGGCCTGTCGCCGGACGGCGCCGACGTCCCCCGCTCTGCGCGACAGATTTTCCTGCTGCAGCGTAAAACCAGCAAAGTGGGCGAAGGGCTGGGGAAAACTACCGGCTGGATCCACCGCGCCAGCCTGAGCATGCGCGGCGTGAAAATGCTGAGCGGCGTGCAGTATCAGCGCATTGACGACGAAGGGCTGCATATCGTGCGTGAGGAACAGGCCAGCTGCCTGCCGGTGGACACCATTGTGATCTGCGCCGGCCAGGAACCGCGGCGTGAACTGCAGCAGCCGCTGCTGGCGATGGGGAAAAGCGTCCATCTGATTGGCGGCGCGGACGTGGCCGCCGAGCTGGACGCGCGCCGCGCCATCGAGCAGGGCACCCGACTGGCGATGGCGCTGTAAACCGTCAGGGGCGCGCGCTGCGCCCCTGAATGCTTCTTAGTAGCGGCGCGCGCCGGTTTTCACCGACTTCAGCACCAGGAACTTCTGGTTGGACGCCACGGTCACGCAGTTGCCGAACAGGCGCTTCAGCTTCTGGTAGTAGTCCAGATGGCGGTTGCCGACGATCAGCAGTTCCCCGCCCACCTTCAGGCAGCGCTTGGCGTCGAGGAACATCTGCCAGGCGGTTTCATCGGTAATCGCATGCTGCTGGTGGAACGGCGGGTTGCACAGCACCGCCTGCGCGCTGCCGCCTTCCATCCCGGCCAGCGCATTGTTGACCACGAAACGGCAGCGTTCCACGTCCTGCGGCAGGTTATGGCGCACGTTCAGTTCGCTCGACGCCACCGCCATATAGGATTCATCGACAAAGGTCACCTGCGCCTGCGGGTTCTGCAGCAGCGCTTTCAGACCAACCACGCCGTTGCCGCAGCCCAGGTCGATAATCTCGCCCTCCAGGTCGCTCGGCAGATGCTCCAGGAACAGACGCGCGCCGATATCCAGACCGCCGCGGGGAGAACACGTTGGCGTGGTTGTGGATCAGCATCTCGCTGCCGTCCAGCTGCCAGTTGGTGGTTTCCGCCGCCGCCGGCGGCACGATGTCCGCCACCTGGCCGTAAATCAGACGCGCCTTTTTCCACGCCAGGCTGGTGCGGGTCGGCCCCAGCACGCGCTCAAACAGCTGCAGCGTCGAGGTGTGAATATCGCGCGCCTTGGCGCCGCCGATAATCACGGTATCCGGGCCGACCACCTTGCGCAGCGCGCGCAGCTGCTGTTCCAACAGCGCCAGCGTCTTGGGGATCTTGATCAGCACCAGCGCCGGCGCGGCCGGCAGCTCATCCAGGCTGCCGAGCAGCGTCACCTGCTGCGCATCCAGCCCGTTTAACGCCAGATTGTGACGCGTCGCCAGCTGGCTCATGTAGGAATCGCTGACGCTGTAGGGCCGCAGGGCGTGCAGCGCACAGGCCAGCGTGCCGAAGCTGTCGTTGAAAATCAGCACCGGGCGTCCGGCAACGTCCTGATTTTCCACCTGTTGCAGCAGATATTCATCCGCCGCTTCCCACGCCTGCAGCGGTGCGGCGCCTTCTTGTTGGGGATAACGCTCCAGCTCAAGTTGCTGTGTTCCCAGATCGAGTTGGCTCATTGCCCCTCCTGACTGATAAATTTGCGCTGTTTATCCCCTAAAAACGTCCGTCAGTAAAATGTTTTTTGCTATTCGCCGCCCTTTGCCGGATTTGTGCGAAAAAACCGCATACAATAACCGGCCGAACGGCTACTGAAGATTATCGCGCCATGTCCGAACTCACCTATCTGCAAGGCTACCCCGCCCATCTGCAAACGCAGGTACAACAGCTGATCCAGCAACGGCGTCTGGGAGAGGTGCTGCTGCAGCGCTATCCGCAGGTGCACAGCTGCACCACCGACAAGGCGCTGTACCAGTTCACTACCGAGATTAAAAACCACTATCTGCGCAACGCCCAGCCGATCAGCAAAGTGGCGTACGACGGCAAGATCCACGTCATGAAACACGCGCTGGGGCTGCATACCGCCATCTCGCGCGTGCAGGGCGGCAAGCTGAAGGCCAAGGCGGAAATCCGCGTGGCGACGGTGTTCAAGACCGCGCCGGAAGCCTTCCTGCGCATGATCGTGGTGCATGAGCTGGCGCACCTGAAAGAGAAAGATCACAACAAGGCGTTTTATCAGCTGTGCTGCCATATGGAGCCGGACTATCACCAGCTGGAATTTGACACCCGGCTGTATCTCACCCATCTGTCGCTGTTCGGCGGACTGTACGTTGATGATTGATAATTAAGGCATTATTGACAAATATTCGCCTTCTGCCGCGGCGTGATACTCTGATTTATCAGTATCAGGCCACCGGAGTTAGCTATGATTCGTTTTGCCGTCGTCGGCACCAAACTGGATTACCGAACGCTTTATCGACGCCGCTCATCAAAGCGGCAAAATGCAGTTGACCGCCGTCTATTCCCGCCGCCTGGAACAGGCCAGAAGCTTCGGCGCACCCTATCAGGTTGAACAGCTGTTTGACGATCTGACGGCGATGGCGCAGTCCGATACCTTTGACGCCGTGTATATCGCCAGCCCGAATTCGCTGCACTGCCCGCAGGCGCTGCTGTTTATGCGCCATCACAAACATGTGATCTGCGAAAAACCGCTGGCCTCCAATCTGCAGGAGGCGGAGCAGCTGCTGGCCTGCGCGCGGCAGCAGCAGGTGGTGCTGTTCGAAGCCTTCAAAAGCGCCCACCTGCCCAACTTTCTCACTCTGCGCCAGGCGCTGCCGCAGGTCGGCAAGCTGCGCAAGGCGTTGTTCAACTACTGCCAGTATTCCTCCCGCTACCCGCGCTATCTGGCGGGTGAGAACCCGAACACCTTTCAATCCGCAGTTCTCCAACGGCTCGATCATGGATATCGGCTATTACTGCCTGGCCAGCGCGGTGGCGCTGTTCGGCGCGCCGCAGTCGCTGGTCGCCAGCGCCGCCCTGCTGGATAGCGCGTGGACGCCCACGGCACCGTCTGTCTCAATTACGGCGATTTTGACGTGACGATCTGCCATTCCAAAGTCAGCGACTCGGCGCTTGCCAGTGAAATTCAGGGTGAGGACGGCGCGCTGCTGATCGAGAAAATCTCGGAGTGCCAGGGCGTGGCGTTGCTGCCGCGCGGCGGCAGCCTGCAGGATCTGAGCCGGCCGCAGCATGACAACACCATGCGCTATGAGGCCGAAGTCTTTGCCGATCTGGTGGCGCAACGTCAGGTTGAGCATGCCGGGCTGGAAAACTCACGTATCGTCGCCGCCCTGCTGAGCGAAATCCGCCGGCAAACCGGCGTCGTCTTCCCCGCCGATGGAGAAACACCATGAAGCCGCTGTTACTGATGCAAACCGGCGATGCGCCCGACGCCATCCGCCAGGCGCAAAGCAATTTTGAACAGATGTTTATGCAGCAGGGGCGCATGGCCGCCGAACGCGTGCAGATCGTCCACCTGCCCGCCGGGGAGCGGCCGCGGCGCCGGCTGACTACTGCGGCGTGGTGATCACCGGCTCGCCGGCGATGGTGACGGAGCGGCTGCCGTGGAGCGAGCAGGCGGCCGAATGGCTGCGTCAGGCGATGGCGATCCGCCTGCCGATCTTCGGCGTGTGTTACGGCCACCAGCTGCTGGCCCATGCGCTCGGCGGCGAGGTGGGCTATCACCCGCAGGGGATGGAGGTCGGTACGCTGGAGATTGAGCTGCTGCCGGCCGGCGCGAGCGACCGCCGGCTGATGACGCTGCCGCCGCGCTTCAAGGCCAACCTGATCCACGCGCAAAGCGTGCTGACGCCGCCGCCGGCGCCGAGGTGCTGGCCCGCTCGGCGCAGGATGACTACCAGATCCTGCGCTATGGTGATAATGCGCTGACCACCCAGTTTCACCCGGAGTTCGACGCGGCGATCATGCGCCACTATCTGCACTGGCTGGCCGAGATGGAGCCGGCGCGGCAGGCGGAATATCAGCAAAAACAACGGCAGGTGGACGATACGCCGTTCAGCAGGCTGCTGCTGCAGGGGTTTGTCGTCAGCCTCGGCGCGCAGCAGGCATTGGCCGGATGAGGATTAGACATTGACCGCTGACACATTTTGCATTACTTTTTACGTCAGCAAAGGGGAGTAACTTCATTGCCGGTTAATCGTCATTACGATGCGCAAGCATCCGGTTACCGGGCAACCCGATGGTCAAGGTGTAACACCTTCATCGACGTTGTAAGTGAGACCTTGCCGGAAGGCGAGGTTTGCTTGCAGCGTTCACAGAGCGGCTGGCGTCCTTCCGACGTTGGCCGTTTTTGTTTTTGAAGGATACATAATGATGAATACCGTTGGCACCCCGTGGTTATGGGGCAGCTTCGCCGCCGTTATCGTGGTGATGCTCGCCATTGATTTACTGCTGCAGGGCCGTAAAGGCTCGCACGCCATGTCGATGAAGCAGGCCGCCTGCTGGTCGCTGGTGTGGGGTCACCCTCTCGTTACTGTTCAACCTCGGCTTCTGGTACTACCTGAGCGAAACCGCCGGCCGCGCCGTGGCCGATACGCAGGCGCTGGCCTTCCTCACCGGCTATCTGATTGAAAAAGCGCTGGCGGTGGATAACGTCTTTGTCTGGCTGATGCTGTTCAGCTACTTTGCCGTGCCGGCCAACCTGCAGCGCCGCGTGCTGATTTACGGCGTGCTGGGGGCGATTGTGCTGCGTACCGTCATGATCTTCGCCGGCAGCTGGCTGATTGCCCAGTTCGCCTGGCTGCTGTACCTGTTCGGCGCTTTCCTGCTGTTTACCGGTATCAAAATGGCGCTGGCGAAGGAGGATGACGGCGCTATCGGCGACAAGCCGCTGGTGAAGTGGCTGCGCAGCCACCTGCGCATGACCGATAACCTGGAAGGTGAGCGCTTCTTTGTGCGCCGCAACGGCCTGCTGTTTGCCACGCCGCTGGTGCTGGTGCTGATCCTGGTGGAGCTGAGCGATGTGATCTTCGCGGTCGACAGTATTCCGGCCATCTTCGCCGTCACCACCGATCCGTTTATCGTCCTCACCTCCAACCTGTTCGCCATTATGGGCCTGCGCGCCATGTACTTCCTGCTGGCCAACGTGGCCGAACGCTTCTCGATGCTGAAGTACGGGCTGTCGGTGATTCTGGTGTTTATCGGCGTCAAAATGCTGATCGTCGATTTCTACCATATTCCGATCGGCATTTCGTTAGGCGTGGTGGCGGGCATCCTGCTGCTGACGCTGGCGATTAACGCCTGGGTCAACCATCGCAACGACCGGCTGGCGCGCAAGACGCCATAATCTGTTACCCGGGGCGGTTTTCCGCCCCATAATCGTTTGTTCATCGCGCTAAACGCCAAATGTTATTGCGATCACACAAATGTAATCAGGATGTTATCAAGAGTTGATCCGCCCGCAGAATTTCACATCAGAGACTTCCCAACCCGCGTGTTTACTGAATACTGAAAGAGCAAACACACTTCGTTACAGGTGCGCATAAAATTCGCCCGGCACGGTTCCTGCCGAGGCGCAGCACCCATTACGCAACATCATCAGGAAGCGGAAACGCTAAATAAGCATCATGCATAAAATACTGACACGCATTACACAGGGCAGCCTGGTTAAACAAATTCTGGTCGGCCTGGTGGCCGGCATTCTGCTGGCATTCATCTCCCCCGCCGCCGCCTCGGCCGTGGGCCTGCTCGGAGCGCTGTTCGTCGGCGCGCTGAAGGCGGTAGCCCCCGTGCTGGTGCTGGTTTTGGTGATGGCGTCGATCGCCAACCATAAACAGGGGCAGAAAACCAATATCCGCCCGATCCTGTTCCTTTACCTGCTGGGCACCTTCGCCGCCGCGCTGGTGGCGGTGCTGCTCAGCTTCGCCTTCCCGTCCAATCTGGCGCTGGTGACCGGCAATGTCGATATCAGCCCGCCGGGCGGCATCGCCGAGGTGCTGAAAGGCCTGCTGATGAACGTGGTGGCCAACCCGTTCGACGCGCTGATTAACGCCAACTACGTCGGCATTCTGGCCTGGGCCATCGGCCTGGGGCTGGCGCTGCGCCACACCGCTGATACCACCAAATTGCTGATCACCGATGCATCGCACGCCGTTACGCTGGTGGTGCGGGCGGTGATCCGCTGTGCGCCGCTGGGTATCTTCGGGCTGGTGGCGTCCACGCTGGCGGAAACCGGCTTCGACGCGCTGTGGGGCTATGCCCAGCTGCTGATGGTGCTGATCGGCTGTATGTTGCTGGTGGCGCTGGTGCTCAACCCGCTGATCGTCTACTGGAAAATTCGCCGCAACCCGTATCCGCTGGTATTCGCCTGCCTGCGCGAAAGCGGCGTTACCGCCTTCTTCACCCGCAGCTCGGCGGCCAATATTCCGGTGAATATGGAACTGTGCAAGAAGCTGAATCTGAATGAGGATAGCTATTCGGTCTCCATTCCGCTCGGCGCCACCATCAATATGGGCGGCGCGGCGATCACCATCACCGTGCTGACGCTGGCGGCGGTGCACACGCTGGGCATTGCGGTGGATATTCCGACCGCGCTGCTGCTGAGCGTGGTCGCGGCGGTCTGCGCCTGCGGCGCGTCCGGCGTGGCCGGCGGCTCGCTGCTGCTGATCCCGCTGGCGTGTAATATGTTCGGCATCCCGAACGATGTCGCCATGCAGGTAGTTGCGGTCGGCTTTATTATCGGCGTGCTGCAGGACTCTGCGGAAACCGCGCTGAACTCCTCCACCGACGTGCTGTTCACCGCCGCCGCCTGTATGGCGGAAGACCAGCGGTTGGCGGACGACGACCCGCTGAAAATGCGCTAAGCAACGGCGACATCTGACAGTACAACCAAACAGGGGGCCATATCGGCCCCCTGATTTTTTCAGCCGGCAGCACTCACAAGGTGACGCCGCTCTTAAAGATCGCCAGCTCGCGGAAATCGTTCAGCTCGTTTTTCGCCGCCTTGCCGTTGGCGATGGCGACAATCTCATCGACAAACTGCGTTAACAGCTGCTCCATCGGCATGCCGTGAATCAGCCGCCCGGCGTCAAAATCAATCCAGTGCGGCTTTTTCGCCGCCAGCTCGCTGTTGGTCGCCAGCTTCACCGTCGGCACAAAGCCGCCGTACGGCGTGCCGCGCCCGGTGCTGAACAACACCATATGGCAGCCGGCGCCGGCCAGCGCACTGGTCGCCACCGCGTCATTGCCCGGCGCGCTGAGCAGATTCAGCCCGGCTGGCGCAGGCGCTCGCCATATTTCAGCACGTCCACCACCGGGCTCTGCCCCGCTTTCTGGGTGCAGCCCAGCGACTTTTCCTCCAGCGTGGTGATACCGCCGGCCTTGTTGCCCGGCGACGGATTTTCATAAATCGGCTGCTGGTGGGCGATAAAGTATTTTTTGAAGTCGTTGACCATAGCGACGGTCTTGTCGAAGGTCTGTCTGTCGCGGCAGCGGCTCATCAGAATACGCTCGGCGCCGAACATCTCCGGCACCTCGGTCAGCACGCTGGTGCCGCCGTTGGCGATCACATAGTCCGAAAACCGCCCCAGCAGCGGGTTGGCGGTAATACCGGACAGCCCGTCGGAGCCGCCGCACTCCAGGCCGAACTTCAGCTCGCTGAGCCTGCCCGGCTGGCGGCGATCGGCGCGCATTGTCCGGTACAGCGCATGCAGCTGCGCCAGCCCGGCCTCTACTTCATCATCCTGCTGCTGGCACACCATAAAGCGTACCCGCGCGTCGTCGACCGCCCCCAGCGTGTCGCGAAACGCGTCGACCTGGTTGTTTTCACAGCCCAGGCCAATCACCAGCACCGCGCCGGCGTTCGGATGGCGCACCATATTCTGCAGCATGGTGCGGGTGTTTTCATGGTCCTGCCCCAACTGGGAGCAACCGAACGGATGGCTGAACAGATGGACGCCGTCAATGCCCTCGGCATCGGCGGTTTCCTGCAGAAAACGCCGCTGGATCTGGCGGGCAATGCCGTTGACACAGCCGACGGTCGGCACGATCCACAGCTCATTGCGGATGCCGACCTCGCCGTTGGCGCGGCGATAGATCTGCACCTCGCGATCCGCCGCCTGCGGCGGCACGGCCGGGAAGTCCGGCTGATACTGGTAGTCGTCCAGATCGCTCAGGTTGGTTTTGGCGTTCTGCGCGTGAATATGTTCCCCCGGCGCAATCGCCGCCACCCCGTGGCCGATCGGCAGACCGTATTTAACAATGGTTCCGCCGGCGGCGATCGGCGTCAGCGCAAACTTATGCCCGCGCGCCACCGGCTGCGGCAGCGTCAGGCAGCGCGCCTCATCCAACTGCAGGGTTTCCCCGGCGGCCAGATCGCGCAGGGCGACCGCCACGTTGTCCTGCGCATGAATCTTAATAAAGCTCTGCATAAGACACCTGTAGGCGACGGTTAAGCCAGTTCAATGGCGAAATAGTTTTTGGCGTTGTCGAAGCTGATGTTTTTCACCATCTCCCCCAGCAGCGCCAGATCCGCCGGCGCCTCGCCGTCTTCCACCCAGCGCCCGATCATCTGGCACAGAATGCGCCGGAAATATTCATGGCGGGTATAAGACAAGAAGCTGCGGCTGTCGGTCAGCATGCCGACAAAGCGGCTCAGCAGGCCCAGCTGCGCCAGCTGGGTCATCTGCCGCTGCATACCGTCCTTCTGGTCGTTAAACCACCAGCCGGAGCCGAACTGCATCTTGCCCGGCGTCCCCTCGCCCTGAAAATTGCCCACCATGGTGCCGATCACTTCGTTATCGCGTGGGTTCAGGCAGTACAGAATGGTCTTCGGCAGCCCGCCCTGGCGCGCCTGGGCATCCAGCAAACGCGACAGCGGCTGCGCCAGCGGCCGATCGTTGATCGAATCGAAGCCGATATCCGGACCGATATGCTCGAACATCCGGCTGTTGTTATTACGCAGCGCGCCGATGTGATACTGCTGCACCCAGCCGCGGCGCTGATACTCCGCCGCCAGAAACACCAGCACGGCGGTTTTGAACTGCGCGCTCTGCGTTTCATCCGGCTGCGCGCCGTCGAGGCGTCGGCTCAGGATCGCATCCAGCGTCGCCTCGTCGGCGTCGGCGTACACCACCACGTCCAGCGCATGGTCCGACACCTTGCAGCCGTGCGCGGCAAAGTGATCCAGCCGCTTGCTCAGCGCCTGGCGTAAATCATCAAAGCGGCGGATCTCCACGTCCGCCACGGCCGCCAGCCGTTGCAGGTAATCGCTAAAGGCCGGCGCATCAATGTTGAACGCCCTGTCCGGCCGCCAGCTCGGCAGCACCTTGATATCAAAGCCGCCGTCCTCGGCGATCGCCCGGTGATGACGCAGATCGTCGATCGGATCGTCGGTGGTGCCGACCATTTTCACGTTCATCTGCTGCATGATCCCGCGCGCGCTGAACGCATCCTGCGTCAGCAGCTCGTTGGCGCGCTGCCAGATATCGTCCGCCGTCGCCGGCGACAGCAAGGTGCCGGTAATGCCGAACGGCCGGCGCAGTTCCAGATGCGTCCAGTGATAGAGCGGGTTGCCGATGGTATGCGGCACGGTCGCCGCCCAGGCGTCAAACTTTTCCCGATCGCCGGCGTCGCCGGTGCACAGACGTTCCGCCACGCCGTTGGTGCGCATGGCGCGCCACTTGTAGTGGTCGCCTTTCAGCCAGATGTCATACAGGTTTTTGAAGCGATAGTTCTCGGCAATCTGCGCCGGCGGCAGATGGCAGTGATAGTCAAAAATCGGCTGCTGCGCCGCATACTCATGGTACAAACGCCGGGCAAATTCCGTATCCAGTAAGAAATCTTCGCTTAAAAACGTGGCCATATCAGGTCCTCAGCTTGCGTAGCGGGTTTTTGTCGCCTCATTGCTTTAAAAGTTATCACACCAATTAATTACGGCGTCCAGGTTTTTTTCGCCATGCTTACGGTAAAAAAGGCGCTTCAAGGCGCGCTAACTGCGGGTTTCATCGCAAAAAAACCTCAGCATGGCCTTCATATTATTGCGTAACTGAATAATGACTTTTGTGATGTCACTCAACTTTTAAATCTGTATGACAAGTTATTGTCTCGCCTCTTCACCTCGCGGCGGAAAGCGCCGGCGAGCCGAACACGCCTTACACCACGACAGACAGGAAATCACCATTATCTACGTTGCGCAGCATCAACGGGCGCGACGATTGCTAAAGACGGGGAGAGATTTCTCATGCGCAAAATCAAAGGGTTACGCTGGTACATGATCGGGCTGGTGACCATCGGCACGGTACTGGGTTACCTGACCCGCAACGCGATTGCCGTCGCCGCGCCGACGCTGGAAGACACCTTACATATCACCACCCAACAATATTCCTATATCGTCGCCGCCTACTCCGCCTGCTATACCGTGATGCAGCCGGTGGCCGGCTACGTGCTCGACGTGCTGGGCACCAAAGTGGGCTATGCGATGTTCGCCATTTTATGGGCGCTGTTCTGCATGGGCACCGCGCTGGCCAACAGCTGGGGCGGGCTGGCGCTGGCGCGCGGCGCGGTCGGCATGGCGGAGGCGGCGATGATCCCCGCCGGGCTGAAGGCCAGCAGCGAGTGGTTTCCCGCCAAAGAGCGCTCGATCGCCGTCGGCTACTTTAACGTCGGCTCGTCAATCGGCGGCATGATCGCGCCGCCGCTGGTGGTGTGGGCCATCGTCGCCCACAGCTGGGAAATGGCGTTTATCATCACCGGCGCCCTGAGCCTGATCTGGGCCATCTGCTGGCTGCTGTTCTATAAGCATCCGAAAGACCAGAAGAAACTCAGCGCCGAGGAGCGCAGCTATATCCTGGACGGCCAGGAAGCCCAGCACCAGACCAGCAACGCCAAAAAAATGTCCGCCTGGCAGATCGTCCGCAACCGGCAGTTCTGGGGCATCGCGCTGCCGCGCTTTCTGGCGGAGCCGGCCTGGGCACCTTCAACGCCTGGATCCCGCTGTTTATGTTTAAAGCCTACGGCTTTAACCTGAAGGAAATCGCCATGTTCGCCTGGATGCCGATGCTGTTCGCCGATCTGGGCTGTATCGTCGGCGGCTACCTGCCGCCGCTGTTCCAGAAGTATTTCAAGGTGAATCTGATCGTGTCCCGCAAGCTGGTGGTGACCCTTGGCGCGCTGCTGATGATCGGCCCCGGCATGATCGGCCTGTTCTCCAGCCCGTATGTCGCCATTGCCCTGCTGTGCGTCGGCGGCTTTGCCCATCAGGCGCTGTCCGGCGCGCTGATCACGCTCTCTTCCGACGTCTTCGGCCGTAACGAAGTGGCGACCGCCAACGGCCTGACCGGCATGGCCGCCTGGACCGCCAGCACCCTGTTCGCGCTGGTGGTCGGCGCGCTGGCGGATACGCTCGGCTTCAGCCCGCTGTTCGCCGCCCTGTCGGTGTTCGATATTTTGGGCGCCATCGTTTATCTGGACGGTACTGCAAAAACCGCCCGGCCGCCGCCGGGGAAAAAGAAGCGCTGCACACCGCCGCCGCAGGCGGTTGATCCCGCGCGTCGCCCGGCCTAACACCGGGCGGCCCGCCGCCATTCACTGGCGGCAAAACCGGATAAGTGGTATAACAAATCTGTTGGCAACCCACCTTTCCTAGCGCAGAGCACTCATTATGGAATTCACCGAAAGCAGACGCTTATATCAGCAACTGGCCGCCGAACTGAAACAACGCATTGAAGGCGGCGTTTATCCGGTCGGCGACAAACTGCCGGCGGAGCGCTATATCGCCGAAGAGATGAACGTCAGCCGCACCGTGGTGCGCGAGGCGATTATCATGCTGGAAGTGGAAGGCTACGTCGAAGTGCGCAAAGGCTCCGGGATCCATGTGATTTCCAACCAGCAAAAGCACCTGGTGGTGCCGGGGGACAGCATCGAATTCGCCAGCGTCGGGCCGTTTGAGCTGCTGCAGGCGCGTCAGCTGATTGAGAGCAACATCGCCGAGTTCGCCGCCACCCAGGTCACCAAGCAGGATATCGTGCAGCTGATGGAGATTCAGGAAAACGCCCGGCGGGAAGATCGCTTCCGCGATTCGCAGTGGGACCTGAAATTCCACGTGCAGATCGCGCTCGCCACGCAAAACACCGCGATGGCGACCATCGTCGAAAAAATGTGGAGCCAGCGGGTGCATAACCCTTACTGGATCAAGCTGCACGAACATATTGACGATCGCTCGATCGACAGCTGGTGCGACGACCATGACCAGATCCTCAAAGCGTTGATGCGCAAGGATCCCGCCGCCGCCAAGCTGGCGATGTGGCAGCACCTGGAAAACACCAAGCAGATGCTGTTCAACGCCACCACCGACGACTTCGAATATAACGTTGACCGCTACCTGTTTGCCGAGAACCCGCTGCCGCAGCTGGACAGCGCGAGCGGCGGCAATAAATAGTCGACGATGTTCAAATAATCTTACCTTATGTCAGGTATTGTAAAATACGCTGAATCAATGCCGTCGGCGCCGTTTCCCGTGTAATAATTCACCGGCGGCAGCAGAGATTTCCCTGTTGCCGATCGGGCGGCTTTGCTAAAATCGGACCACTTTTTTTAGCCTTATTACTGCGGGGGCGGAACGCGAATTCATGCGCTGGTTGTTTGCCATGCTGATTGCTCTTTTTTGCTGGACCGGCGCGGTCTCCGGCCAGCAGCTCTATACGACGCAACCGGCACAGCCAAACGCCCAACCCAACCACAACGCAACCGCCCAGGACGACTACCCGCAGGCGCTGCGCCCGCCGGCCGACCTGCGCCGTAAGGCGCCGGGAAAAAAATGGCCGCTGCTGCTGCCGCGCAACACGTCCAGCTACATCTCTTCGCTCTCTGTTGTTTCACCGATCCCCGCCTATGCTTTAACAGAGGCGCGGCGAGAGAGCCGCTATCCGCGCCAGACGGCGCCGGCATCCAACCGCCTCGAACAGGTTAACTGGATGCTCCGCTCCTCCCACCAGCAAAGCCGGGTCGGCGGCTGGCAAGCGAGCAACATGCTGTACCGAGGAACGCTGACTTACCACTCATGACCGGTAGGGTAATCACTCACAAGCAAAAACACCTCACCGTTCACCTGCGGCGCCGGCATTCCGGTAATCAGGCCGCTAAGAGAAATCAGGCAAAGACGTTTTAGGAACACTGGATGGACATCATTAAACAACTGTTGGATGCCTTATGGCAGCAGGACTTCGAAACGCTGGCGAACCCCTCGCTGGTGTGGACGCTGTACGTGCTGCTGTTTATGATTCTGTTTCTGGAAAACGGCCTGCTGCCCGCCGCTTTCCTGCCCGGCGACAGCCTGTTGATTCTGGTCGGCGTACTGATCGCCAAAGGCACCATGAACTTCCCGCTCACCATCTTTATTCTCACCGTCGGCGCCAGTCTGGGCTGCTGGGTCAGTTATATACAGGGCAAGTGGCTGGGCAATACCCGCACGGTGCAGGGCTGGCTGTCGCACCTGCCCGCCCACTACCACCAGCGCGCGCACCAGCTGTTCCACCGCCACGGCCTGTCGGCGCTGCTGGTCGGCCGCTTTCTGGCCTTCGTGCGTACGCTGCTGCCTACCATCGCCGGCCTGTCGGGTCTGAGCAACGCCCGCTTCCAGTTCTTCAACTGGATGAGCGGCCTGCTGTGGGTGGTGATCCTGACCAGCCTCGGCTTTGCGCTCGGTAAAACGCCGGTGTTCCGCAAATACGAAGATCAGCTGATGTTCTGCCTGATGATGCTGCCGCTGGTGCTGCTGGTGGTCGGCCTGGTCGGCTCGCTGATTGTGCTGTGGCGTAAGAAGCGCGCCAGCCAAAACACGGGCAACGGCGCGTGACCACGCCGCGTTCCCGCTGGCAGTATGCACTGATTGTCGCGCTGGCTCTGCTGGCGCTGTGCGTATTTTTCCTGCCCGCCATGGTGCGCACCGAAACCGAACTGCGCATCCGCTCCACCCAGCAAGGCCTGTCGCTGCCGGACGGTTTCTACGTTTATCAGCGTCTGGATGCGCGCGGCATCCGTATTAAAAGCATTACCCCGGAAGGCGATGGCCTGGTGATCCGCCTGGACTCCCCGCAACAGCAGCTGCTGGCGCGGGAAACGCTGCAGGCCATTCTGCCCCCCGGCTACAGCATCGCGCTGAGCGAACTCCCGCTCCCAGCCACTGGATACGCAAACTGACCAGGACGCCGCAGGATCTGGGATAGGCGCGCAGCTGTTCATTTAATCAACAATCGTTTGACATTTCAGCGTGGATCTTTGCTATCCGGACGATTTAGTGACTATGCTGAATAACGGTGATGGCAGCCGCGTAATCCTCCATCGCCCAGCAGGAAACGGATACATCCCCATGCATCCCATTAACAAGGAACCGACAGATGAAATTACGCTATACCGCCCCTTTAGCCCTCTCCCTCTTCGCCTTCGCCTCATTTTCGATGGCGGCCGAGGGCGGCTGCGCCGCCAAAGCGCAGGAGATTCAGCAGCAGATTGATTACGCGACTCAGCACGGCAACAGCCAACGCGTCGCCGGGCTGAAAACCGCGCTGGGTGAAGTGCAGGCCCATTGCACCGACGCCGGCCTGCAGGCCGAACGGCAAAAAAAGATTGAAGACAAACAGCACAAAGTTGCAGAGCGCCGTCAGGAGCTGAAAGAGGCTCAGCAAAGCGGCAAGCTGGATAAAGTCGCCAAAAAACAGCAGAAGCTGGCGGAAGCCGAAGCCGAGCTGAAACAGGCGCAGGCGGAATAATAATGTTCACCGGCGACAGGCGCCGGGTTCGGAATATTCATAGGAAAATAATCGTTTCCACAGTGATATTCGCCACCCGTTCGCTTTGCTGCCGCCAAAAAATCCGTTATGTTGGGATATCTTGCAGTCAACGTTAAGGAGTTAGAGAAATGGCAAAAGATGCAGAAAACTTACGCGCTGAACTGAAGTCCTTAGCCGATACCCTGGAAGAGGTGCTTAACTCTTCCACTGATAAGCCGAAGGCTGAACTGGAAAAGCTGCGTTCCAAAGCGGAAGGCGCGCTGAAAGACACCCGCGCCCGCCTGGGCGACGCCGGCGACAAGCTGGCCAGCCAGACCAAGCAGATCGCCGGCCAGGCTGACGACTATGTGCGCGACAACCCGTGGACCGGCATCGGCATCGGCGCTGCGGTCGGCGTCGTGCTGGGCGTACTGCTGGCGCGTCGTTAATATGAGCGAGCACGAGCAATCCCGTGCACAGGGCCCCGCCAAAGGGGTCCTGGACATCGGCCAGCGCATTATCACCATCCTGGTTGGCATGGTGGAGTCACGGCTGAAACTGGCGGTCGTCGAGCTGGAAGAGGAAAAAGCCAACCTGATTCAGCTGATGCTGCTGGTGGGCATTACTCTGCTGTTCACCGCTTTCGGCCTGATGAGCCTGCTGATCCTGCTATTCTGGGCGATCGACCCGGCCTACCGCGTGATGGCGCTGGGCACGACGACCGGCGTGCTGCTGTTTCTTGCCGTGGTGGGCGTGATCTGGACGCTGGTGAAAGCGAAGCGCACCACGCTGCTGGCCGAAACGCGCAAACAGCTGGAGCAGGACCGCGCCGCGCTGGAGGGAAAAAATGAGCCGTCGCCGGGCGCTGGCCGTCAGAAAACAGCAGCTGATTAACCGGATCGAGCAGCAGCGCGCCGACCTGGGCGACAATGCCGCGCAGTGGCTGGATAAAACCGAACACATTGACCGTGGTTATCAAACCCTGTTCGGCATGCGCAAGTACCTGCTGCTCGGCTCCGGCGCGGTCGCCCTGTACGGCATGCGCCACCCCGGCAAGCTGATTCGCTGGTCGCGTCGCGCCTTCAGCGCCTGGGGCACCGTGCGGCTGCTGCGTAAAACCCTCTCTCGTTAATCCTTTCCGTCCGCCCTTTCCTGTCTGCACTCCGTGCTGCCGCTCGCGGCGGCCGTCGTGCGCCATCGCGCCGCATATTCATCTCAAAATGTTAGCCCGCTAAATATTCATGATTTTTGAAAGATTATAGCAATTTTACTTGCTAACAAAGTGTACGCTTCACGATTAACATTCATTCCATCGAAACGGACGGCGCGCCAGAACAACGCTCTGCACACCGCCGGATGACATAACACAGCCAGCGTGGCGCAAAAAAACTTTTGGAGTGAATGATGAAAAAATTAGAAGATACCGGTTTGTTGGTGGCGCGTATTCTGATGCCAATCCTGTTTATCGTCGCCGGCTACGGCAAAATGGGCGACGCTTACGCCGGCACTCAGCAGTACATGCAATCGATGGGCGTACCGGGCTTCCTGCTGCCGTTGACCATCCTGCTGGAGTTTGGCGGCGGCCTGGCGATTCTGTTCGGCTTCCTGACGCGCACTACCGCGCTGTTCACCGCCGGCTTCACCATCCTGACCGCGCTGCTGTTCCACACCAACTTTGCAGAGGGCGTTAACCAGCTGATGTTTATGAAAAACCTGACCATCGCCGGCGGTTATATCGTACTGGCGGTCGCCGGCCCGGGCGCCTTCAGCATCGACCGCCTGCTGAACAAGAAGTGGTAAACTAACCTTAAGGGAGCCAGGCATGCCTGGCTCCCTCTCTGTCATCCAAGACGAAGGAGACTCCCATGGGACAACTCGTTGACGGCGTTTGGCAAGACGTCTGGTACGACACCAAATCCACCGGCGGCCGCTTCAAGCGCTCCACCTCCCAGTTCCGCAACTGGATCACCGCCGACGGACAGCCCGGCGAACACGGCAACGGCGGCTTTAATGCAGAAAAAGATCGCTACCACCTGTACGTATCCCTCGCCTGCCCGTGGGCGCACCGCACCCTGCTGATGCGCAAGCTGAAAGGGCTGGAGCAGATCATTCCGGTTTCGGTGGTCAATCCGCTGATGCGGGAAAACGGCTGGACCTTCGCCGACGACTTCCCCGGCGCCAGCGGCGATCCGCTGTACCACGCCGACTTCCTGTATCAGCTCTATCTGCGCGCCGACCCGCACTACAGCGGCCGCGTCACCGTACCTGTGCTGTGGGATAAACAGCGGCAGACCATCGTCAGCAACGAGTCCGCCGACATCCTGCGCATGTTCAACAGCGCCTTTGACGGCGTCGGCGCACGCGCCGGCGACTATTACCCGGCCGAGTTGCGCGAAAAAAATTGATCAACTGAACGGCTGGATTTACGACACCGTCAACAACGGCGTCTACAAAGCCGGCTTCGCCACCAGCCAGGAGGCGTATGATGAGGCGGTAAGCGGCGTGTTTGCTTCGCTGGAGCGGCTGGAGCAGATCCTCGGCCAGCACCGCTATCTGACCGGCGACCGGCTGACCGAGGCGGACTTACGCCTGTGGACCACGCTGGTGCGTTTCGACCCGGTGTATGTCACCCATTTTAAGTGCGACAAGCGGCGCATCAGCGACTACCTGAACCTGTACGGCTTCCTGCGCGATATTTATCAGCTGCCGGGCGTCGACGAGACGGTCGATATGGCGCATATCCGCCATCACTATTACCGCAGTCACGCCACCATCAATCCGTACGGCATTATCTCCATCGGCCCGGCGCAGGATTTGAATGAGCCGCACGGCCGCGACCAGCGTTTCCGTTAATAAAAAAACCTCGCCGCTCGGCGAGGTTTTCACTATTTCTGGGCGAACAGTCGCGGGATTTCACGCAGGAACCAGGCTTTCGCCTCGCCCATGCTGTCGCGCCGCCAGGCCATAATGATGTCCGCCTCGCGGCTGTATTCCGGCCCCACCACGCGCAGCCGCCCCTCTGCGATATCTTTTTCCACCATGGCGTACGGCATGGTCGCCACCCCCAGGCCGGCCAGCAATGCCCGCCGCTTATCTTCGATGGTGCTGACGGTCAGCCGCTGCTGCTTGTCCAGCAGCTGTACGGTAATCACCGGCCGCTCACGCGCGGTGTCCGCCACCGCAATGCCGCGGTATTTCACCCGGGTGGCTTCCGACAGCGGCTCCGGCTCCTGATGGATCGGATGATCCGGCGCCGCCACGTAGACGCTCATCACCTTGTACAGCTTGCGGGTGTTGATTTCCGACGAGGCGCGAAAGTGCATATCCGGCGCGATCACAATATCGGCCCGCCCCTGTTCCAGACGCTCCCAGGCGCCGGCCAGCACCTCGCTGAAAATCGACACCTGGGTATTGGCCTTCAGCGCCAGCTTGTCGACCAGCGGGAACAGCAGGCTGGGCGGCGACAGCGCCTCGCTGACGATGGTGATATGGGTTTCCCAGCCGCGCGCCAGCGCTTCAGCGTCGGTGGTCAGCTTATCGGCCGCCTCCAGCAGCACCCGGCCGCGCTCCAGCAGCATGCGCCCGACGTTGGTGAATTTGGTGCGGTGGCCGGAGCGGTCAAACAGCACCACGTCCAGCTCCTCTTCCAGTTTTTGCATGGTGTAGCTGAGCGCCGACGGCACCCGGCCCAGCTCATCCGCCGCCGCGGCAAAACTGCCGCGGCGGTCGATGGCATCCATCACCCTTAACGCCTCAAGCGTTAACGCCCGATCTCTGGCCATTGCATCTCTCTGTCAGGAAATTTGAATATGGCAACCAGATTAACTGGCTAACAATCTGCCGTCCAGATGCTTACCATTTATACCCATCATACTTCGAGCGGCAAAGGCGTTGGCTGCGCTCAGTCCCCCGAATCACTGACCCGGGTCAACGCAGCGGGATTCCTTCTTTTGCCGCCTTCCTGCCGCTCGAATTATTCAGGATATACAGATTGAAATTAGAGAGCCCATTGCCATGATTACATGCAGAACAGCAGAACAATGCGGGCAAGCTGACTTTGGTTGGCTGCAGGCTCGCTACACCTTCTCTTTCGGACACTACTTCGACCCCAAACTGATGGGGTACGCCTCGCTGCGGGTGCTGAACCAGGAAGTGCTGGCGCCGGGCGCCGCCCTGCAGCCACGCGCCTACCCCAACGTCGATATCATCAACCTGATCCTGCAAGGGGAAGCCGAGTACCGCGATAACGACGGCAACAGCGTGCGCGCCGCCGCCGGCGAAGCCCTGTTGCTGGCGGCGCACGCCGGCGTCAGCTACGGCGAACAGAATCTTGGCGCCGACACGCCTCTGACGCGCATGCAGCTTTGGCTGGACGCCTGCCCGGAACGCAGCAACGAGCGGATTCAGCGCCTGACGCTGCAACCGCAGCCGCACCAGCTGCTGGCCTCGCCGGACGGTGCGCAGGGCAGCCTGCATCTGCGCCAGCAGGTGTGGGTGCATCACCTGGATTTACCGCCGGGTGAAACGCTGACGCTGCCGCTGCACGGCGCGCGCGCCTACCTGCAGTCAATCCACGGCGCCTGTTCCGCCCACGGCGAGCATCATGCGCCGCAGCACCTGACCTGCGGCGACGGCGCTTTTGTGCATAATGAAGCCCGGCTTACGCTGCACGCCGCAACGCCGCTGCGCGCCTTGCTAATTGATTTGCCGGAGTAACGGCCAGACGCCTGCGCCTAACCTCTCAGGCTGTCCGCCACACAGTCGCGCAGCAAAGAGAGCGTCTCGTCGCCGTTTTCCCCGCGCTGCGCCATCACTATCGCCCCGTCGGCCAGCAACGCCAGTTTGTGCGCCGCGCGCGCCCCCTGCTGGTCGCCCGGCAGAAAAGCGGCAATCGCCAGCCGCATATCCTGCTTATGCTCACGCACCAGCGCCAGCGTCTCCGGCAGACTGTCGGCCATTTCCACCGCCGTATTGATAAACGCACAGCCGCGAAAATCCGCCGTGGCGAACCACTGCGCCAGCGTAGCGGGCAACGCCTGCACCAGCGTGCCGCCGTCCGTCATCTCCCGCGCCAGCGTCTCACGGAACCAGCCGATCCAGCGCTGATGCCGGTAGCGTAAAAACGCCAGGATCAGGTCGTTTTTGGCGGGAAAATGGCGATAAAAGGTCACTTTGGTCACCCCGGCCTGCTTAATAATCCGGTCGATACCGGTGGCGCGGATGCCGTCGCGGTAGAACAGGTCGTGGGCGGTTTCAATAATGCGCTCGCGCGCGCTGCGTGAATCGGCTGTGGTCATGGCTGCCTCCTGGCGGACATTATCGCAACATGTAGACAGGTCTGTCTACATCGGATAATCTGCGCATGTAGACAACTCTGTCTACATACCGCGAGGAAATGATGATGGAAACCCGTCCCCACTGCCGCCCTTTACGCTGGACAGCGCCCGGCAAAAAGTCCGCCTGGCCGAAGACGCCTGGAACAGCCGCGATCCGCTGCGGGTGTCGCAGGTCTACACGCCGGACACCCGCTGGCGCAACCGCGCCGAGTTCGTCAACGGCGTGATGAAGTGGTGCAGTTTTTACAGCGCAAGTGGCACAAAGAGCTGGAATATCGCCTGATCAAAGAGCTGTGGGCGTTTGACGCGCACAGAATTGCGGTGCGTTTCGCCTATGAGTGGCATGACGATTCCGGCAACTGGTATCGCAGCTACGGCAATGAGAACTGGGAATTTAATGCGCAGGGGTTAATGACCACCCGTTTCGCCTGCATTAACGACAGCCCGATAGCCGCCGCCGAACGCCGCTTTCACTGGCCGCAGGGCC
Source organism: Serratia rubidaea (assembly GCA_901472405.1). GTDB lineage: Bacteria > Pseudomonadota > Gammaproteobacteria > Enterobacterales > Enterobacteriaceae > Serratia_B > Serratia_B rubidaea. Next base: position 4,394,944 of record LR590463.1, read on the forward strand.
GACGCCCGGACGAGCATCCGGGGCTGAGCGACTGTGGTTTCTGACTCCATCCGGCGCTGTACAGAGCCGTTCAGCGCCGGTTAGAACGATAAATTTGACGTTATCGCTCTGTGACGCCACTATTATTTATACAACGTATAAATAATAGGTATTGAAATGATCTCCGGACACGTTTTCATCGCGACAAGTCTTGACGGTTTTATTGCCCGCACCGACGGCGATATCGGATGGCTGCTCGAACGCGACGATCCCCTGGAGGATCATGGCTACGATGATTTTATTGAGAATATTGACGTCATACTGATGGGCCGCGGAACCTATGAGTCCGTACAACATGTCCGCCCATGGCCATACGCCCGCCCGGTGCTCATCCTCTCAGGTACGCTGGACGAACAGCACATCCCTGCCGAGTTAACCGGCAAAATTCGTTTTTCTACCTGCTCGCCAACGCAGGCGATGACGATGCTGGCAGCCGAAGGACATCAGCGGGTATATGTCGATGGCGGCCGCATTATCCAGTCATTTTTGCAGGCTGGTCTAATCGCCGATCTGGTGATCACCCATATTCCCGTGTTGCTGGGGCAGGGGCGCGCTCTGTTTGGCGCTCTTCCCGGCGATATTCCGTTAGTTCATGAGCACACCCGTACCTTCGCTTCCGGGTTGGTTCAGTCACGCTATCGAGTTGCTTCATGAGCCGCCCGGCAGGCCGTCCGTCGCGCGACAACCGGGTGATTTTGCCAGATGAGATCCTGTCTGCTGCGTTGGCGATACTGGATACGCAGGGAGCGGAAGCCTTTACGATGCGCGCTTTGGCAACGAAGCTGCACATCAACCCGATGACGATCTATCACTATTTTGGCGACCGCGACGGCTTGATCGCCGCACTGGCGGAAAAGGTGTATCAAGAGGTTTTCCCCTCACCAACCGGCGATCCCCTCCCCCGACTTGCGGGGTTGTTACGCGCTTACCACAGTCAAGTATTGCAGCACCCTGGGCTGACGCTGCTTATTTTCAGCCGGCCCACGGTGTTCCCTGAACAGGCCAGACGTATCACCGCAGACATTACACAACTGCTGCAGCAAAGCGGGCTGCCGTCAGCCGGTGCCAGGTTATGGGTCGATATAATTGTCGATTTCACCCATGGTGCCGCGCTGGCGACGGCGGCAGGGGCACACTCAGCCATTGAACGTAACGCCGCCGCCAAAAACTATGCCGAAGCGCTGGCTGAATTATTGAGTGCGCTAAAAAAGCGCCAATAACGACCTCATCGCGGTAGTCCTTGCTGCCGCCGTCAACCTTTCTGCTCGCTTTGCCTCTCTTCCTCAGCCAGACTCAAGATTGATGTATTTGGATATTAACGGTTACAAAAATTTACACGCATAACCTTACTAAATAAGTCGATATATCACATAACCCGCATTCTTCATCTACGCTTCAATCTAAAACCTGTTTCACAGGTCAAAAAACAGTCTGTCGGCAAATTCTAAAATTCAAGCTTGTTTTCATTAAGTTAGCCATTTAGTGAGGGCATATGTCGCAACAAACTGAGAAAGATAATCCCTATCTTTTGCGTGACTGGCGGCCGGAGAATGAGGCTTTCTGGAACAATAAAGGTAAGGGCATTGCGCGTCGTAATCTGGTGATTTCCGTCTGTTGTCTGCTGCTGGCGTTCTGCGTCTGGATGTTGTTCAGCGCCGTCGCCGTCAACCTGAACAAGGTGGGCTTTAACTTTACCACCGACCAGCTCTTTCTGTTGACCGCGTTGCCCTCGCTCTCCGGCGCGCTGCTGCGCGTGCCCTACTCGTTTATGGTGCCGATATTCGGCGGCCGCCACTGGACGGTGATCAGCACCGTGATTCTGGTGCTCCCCTGCATCGCGCTCGGCATCGCCATTCAGCACCCCGCCACGCCTTACTGGGTGTTTATTATTATCGCCCTGCTGTGCGGCTTCGCCGGCGCCAACTTTGCCTCCAGCATGGGCAACATCAGCTTTTTCTTCCCGAAGGCCCGGCAGGGTAGCGCGCTGGGGATTAACGGCGGCCTGGGCAACCTCGGGGTCAGCGTGATGCAGATGATCGCGCCGCTGGTGATCCTGCTGCCGCTCTTCACCCTGCTTGGCGTGCCGGGCGCCGCACAGGAGGATGGCTCCACGCTGTGGCTGGCCAACGCCGCCTGGATCTGGGTGCCGCTGCTGCTGGCGGCACCCTGGCCGCCTGGGTCGGCATGAACGATATCGCCAGCTCCAAGGCCTCGATCGCCGAGCAGCTGCCGGTGTTAAAGCGTCTGCACCTGTGGCTGTTAGGGCTGCTGTATCTGGCGACCTTCGGTTCGTTTATCGGGTTTTTCCGCCGGCTTCGCCATGCTGGCCCAGACGCAGTTTCCCGAGGTGGATATTCTGCAGCTGGCGTTTTTCGGCCCGTTTATCGGCGCGCTGGCGCGTTCGCTGGGCGGCGTGATCTCCGACAAACTGGGCGGCGTGCGCGTCACCCTGATCAACTTCATCTTTATGGCGCTGTTTACCGCCCTGCTGTTCCTGACCCTGCCGGGCAGCGGTTCCGGCAGCTTCCTGGCGTTCTATCTGGTGTTTATGGGGCTGTTCCTCACCGCCGGGCTGGGCAGCGGCTCCACCTTCCAGATGATTGCCGTGATCTTCCGCCGCATCACCCTCGACAGGGTGAAGGCCCGCGGCGGCAGCGATGAGCAGGCGCAGCGCGAAGCGGTGACCGATACCGCCGCCGCGCTGGGCTTTATCTCCGCCATCGGCGCCGTCGGCGGCTTCTTTATCCCCAAAGCCTTCGGCACCTCACTGGCGATGACCGGCTCGCCGGTCGGCGCGATGAAAGTCTTTTTGGTGTTTTACATCGTTTGCGTGCTGGTGACCTGGCTGGTTTACGGTCGCCGCTCAGCCGCCAAGAAATAATCGACCCGTTTGCAGCGGGCCCTATCAGCAATCTGTGAGCAGTGTAACCACAGGGTGTGAGCAGCCCTGTCAGGAGAAATGTCATGAGTAAGCTACTCGATCGCTTTCGCTACTTTAAGCAAAAAGGCGACACGTTTGCGGACGGCCACGGCCAGGAGATGAACACCAACCGGGACTGGGAGGACAGTTACCGGCAGCGCTGGCAGTTTGACAAAATCGTCCGCTCTACCCACGGGGTCAACTGCACCGGCTCCTGCAGCTGGAAGATCTATGTTAAAAACGGTCTGGTGACCTGGGAAACCCAGCAGACCGACTACCCGCGCACCCGCCCCGATATGCCCAACCACGAACCGCGCGGCTGCCCGCGCGGCGCCAGCTACTCCTGGTATCTCTACAGCGCCAACCGCCTGAAGTACCCGCTGGTGCGCAAGCGCCTGATTGAGCTGTGGCGCGAAGCCCTGCAGCAGCACGGCGATCCGGTCGCCGCCTGGGACGCCATTCAAAGCGATCCGCAAAAAACCGCCGGCTACAAACAGGCGCGCGGCCACGGCGGCTTCGTGCGCTCCAACTGGCGCGAGCTGAATCAGCTGATTGCTGCGGCCAACGTCTGGACCATCAAACACTACGGCCCGGACCGCGTGGCCGGCTTTTCGCCGATCCCGGCGATGTCGATGGTCTCCTACGCCGCCGGCACCCGCTATCTGTCGCTGATCGGCGGCACCTGCCTGAGTTTTTACGACTGGTACTGCGACCTGCCGCCGGCGTCGCCGATGACCTGGGGCGAACAGACCGACGTGCCGGAATCCGCCGACTGGTACAACTCCAGCTACCTGATTGCCTGGGGCTCGAACGTGCCGCAGACCCGCACGCCGGACGCGCACTTCTTTACCGAGGTGCGCTACAAGGGCGCAAAAACCATCGCCATCACGCCGGACTACTCTGAAGTCGCCAAGCTGTGCGACCAGTGGCTGGCGCCCAAACAGGGCACCGACAGCGCGCTCGCCATGGCGATGGGGCACGTGATTTTAAAAGCCTTCCACCTGGATAATCCCAGCGACTATTCCTCAACTACTGCCGGCGCTATACCGATATGCCGATGCTGGTGCTGCTGGAACCGCGCGAAGACGGCAGCTACGCGCCGGGCCGCATGCTGCGCGCCGCCGATCTGGTCGATAACCTGGGGGAGAGCAACAACCCGGAGTGGAAGACGGTGGCGTTAAGCCAGGCGGGTGAGCCGGTGGCGCCGAACGGTTCCATCGGCTTCCGCTGGGGTGAAAAAGGCAAATGGAACCTGGAGCCGCTGGCGGCCGGCGCGGAAACCGAGCTGCGGCTGTCCCTGCTGGGCGAACACGGATGAGGTGGCCGGCGTCGCGTTCCCTTATTTCGGCGGCAATGAGAACCCGCACTTTCGCAGCGTGCCGCAAACGCCGGTACTGGTGCATCAGCTGCCGGTCAGGCGCCTGACGCTGGCCGACGGCGGCGAGGCGCGGGTCGCCAGCGTGTACGACCTGTTGCTGGCCAACTACGGGCTGGAGCGCGGGCTGGGCGATCCCCACTGCGCCCGGGATTTTTCGGAGGTCAAAGCCTATACCCCGGCCTGGGCCGAGCAGATCACCGGCGTGCCGCAGCAGCATATCGAGCGCATCGCCCGGGAGTTCGCCGATAACGCGCATAAGACTCACGGCCGCTCGATGATTATTCTCGGCGCCGGGGTCAACCACTGGTACCACATGGACATGAACTACCGCGGCATGATCAATATGCTGGTGTTCTGCGGCTGTGTGGGGCAAAGCGGCGGCGGCTGGGCGCATTACGTCGGGCAGGAGAAGCTGCGGCCGCAGACCGGCTGGCTGCCGCTGGCGTTTGCGCTGGACTGGAACCGCCCGCCGCGGCAGATGAACAGCACCTCTTTCTTCTACAACCACGCCAGCCAGTGGCGCTATGAAAAACTGACCGCGCAGGAGCTGCTCTCCCCGCTGGCCGACGCCGGCCGCTTCAGCGGCCATCTGATTGACTTCAACGTGCGCGCCGAACGCATGGGCTGGCTGCCCTCCGCCCCGCAGCTGAACGTTAACCCGCTCGGCATCAAGGCGCAGGCCGACGCCGTCGGCGCCTCTCCGGTGGACTACACCGTGCAGGCGCTGCAAGCGGCGATATCCGCTTCGCCTGCGAACAGCCGGACAGCGGCGGCAACCACCCGCGCAACCTGTTTTATCTGGCGCTCCAACCTGCTGGGGTCGTCCGGCAAGGGCCACGAATATATGTTGAAGTACCTGCTCGGCACCGACAGCGGCATTCAGGGCGAGGCGCTGGGTGACGCGGACGAGGTGAAGCCGGAAGAGGTCGAATGGCAGCAGGCGGCCATTGAAGGCAAGCTGGATCTGCTGGTCACCCTCGATTTCCGCATGTCCAGCACCTGCCTGTTTCTCCGATATCGTGCTGCCGACCGCCACCTGGTACGAAAAGGACGATATGAACACCTCGGATATGCATCCGTTTATTCACCCGCTGTCCGCCGCGGTCGATCCGGCCTGGGAATCGCGCAGCGACTGGGAAATTTATAAAGGCATCGCCAAGGCGTTTTCCGAACCTGCGTCGGCCATCTGGGGCAGGAAACCGATGTGGTGCTGCAGCCGCTGCAGCACGACTCCCCGGCGGAGCTGGCGCAGCCGTTCGACATTCAGGACTGGCGCCATCGCGAATGCGACCTGATCCCCGGCAAGACCGCGCCGAATATCGTGGCGGTGGAGCGCGACTACCCGCCACCTATGAGCGTTTTACCTCGCTCGGCCCGCTGATGGATAAGCTCGGCAACGGCGGCAAGGGCATCAGCTGGGAGACGCAGAACGAGGTGGCGTTCCTCGGCAAGCTGAATTACACCAAAACCGCCGGGCCGGCCAAGGGGCGGCCGCTGATCGACAGCGCGCTCGACGCTTCGGAGGTGATCCTGACGCTGGCGCCGGAAACCAACGGCCAGGTGGCGGTGAAGGCCTGGAAGGCGCTCGGCGAATTTACCGGCCGCGATCACACCCATCTGGCGCTCAATAAAGAAGATGAGAAGATCCGCTTTCGCGATATTCAGGCGCAGCCGCGAAAAATCATCTCCAGCCCGACCTGGTCAGGGCTGGAGAGCGAGCACGTCTCCTATAATGCCGGCTACACCAACGTCCATGAGCTGATCCCGTGGCGAACGCTGTCCGGCCGTCAGCAGCTGTATCAGGATCACCCGTGGATGCGCGCCTTCGGCGAAAGCCTGGTGGCCTACCGGCCGCCGATCGATACCCAGAGCGTCAGCAAAATGCGCGCCGTGCCGCCCAACGGCTTCCCGGAAAAGGCGCTGAATTTCCTGACGCCGCACCAGAAATGGGGCATCCACTCCACCTACAGCGAAAACCTGCTGATGCTGACGCTGTCGCGCGGCGGGCCGATCGTCTGGCTGAGCGAAAGCGACGCGCGCGAGCTGGGCATTGCGGATAACGACTGGATCGAGGCCTTCAACGCCAACGGCGCGCTGACCGCCCGCGCGGTGGTCAGCCAGCGCGTACCGCCCGGCATGACCATGATGTACCACGCCCAGGAGCGCATCATGAATATCCCCGGCTCCGAGGTGACCGGCATGCGCGGCGGCATCCACAACTCCGTCACCCGCGTCTGCCCCAAACCCACCCATATGATCGGCGGCTACGCCCAGTTGGCCTACGGGTTTAACTATTACGGCACCGTCGGCTCGAACCGCGACGAATTCATCATGATCCGCAAGATGAAAAACGTGAACTGGCTGGACGGTGAAGGCCACGATCAGGTACAGGAGCCGAAAAAATGAAAATACGTTCACAAGTGGGCATGGTGCTCAACCTCGATAAATGCATCGGCTGCCATACCTGCTCGGTCACCTGCAAAAACGTCTGGACCGGGCGCGAAGGGATGGAGTACGCGTGGTTTAACAACGTGGAGACCAAGCCGGGCATCGGCTACCCGAAAAACTGGGAGGATCAGGATACCTGGCAGGGCGGCTGGATCCGCAAGATCAACGGCAAGCTGGAGCCGCGCCTCGGCGGCCGCGTCGGCGTACTGTCCAAGATCTTCGCCAACCCGAACCTGCCCGGCATCGACGACTACTACGAGCCTTTTACCTACGACTATCAGCACCTGCACAGCGCGCCGGAAAGCAAGCATCAGCCCACCGCCCGGCCGCGCTCGCTGATCAGCGGCAAACGCATGGACAACATCGAGTGGGGCCCCAACTGGGAGGAGCTGCTCGGCGGCGAGTTTGAAAAACGCGCCCGCGATAAAAACTTTGAGGCCATGCAGAAGGAGATGTACGGCGAGTTTGAAAACACCTTCATGATGTACCTGCCGCGCCTGTGTGAACACTGCCTCAACCCCAGCTGCGTCGCCACCTGCCCGAGCGGCGCGATCTACAAGCGGGAAGAAGACGGCATCGTGCTGATCGACCAGGACAAGTGCCGCGGCTGGCGGCTGTGCATCAGCGGCTGCCCGTACAAGAAAATCTACTTTAACTGGAAAAGCGGCAAGTCCGAGAAGTGCATCTTCTGCTATCCGCGCATTGAATCCGGCCAGCCGACCGTCTGTTCGGAGACCTGCGTCGGCCGTATCCGCTATCTGGGCGTGCTGCTGTATGACGCGGACCGCATCGAAGAAGCAGCCAGTACCGAGCATGAAACCGATCTGTACGAACGCCAGTGTGAAGTGTTCCTCGATCCGCACGATCCGACGGTGATCGAAGAGGCGCTGAAGCAGGGGATCCCGCAAACGTGATCGAGGCGGCGCAAAAGTCGCCGGTGTACAAGATGGCGATGGACTGGAAACTGGCGCTGCCGCTGCACCCGGAATACCGCACGCTGCCGATGGTGTGGTACGTGCCGCCGCTGTCGCCGATTCAGTCGGTGGCCGACGCCGGCGCGCTGCCGCACAACGGCAATATTCTGCCGGCGGTGGAGAGCCTGCGTATCCCGGTGCAGTATCTGGCCAACCTGCTCAGCGCCGGCGATACCGGCCCGGTGCTGCGCGCGCTGAAGCGCATGATGGCGATGCGCCACTACAAACGCTCGCAAACCGTGGAAGGCGTAACGGACACCCGCGCGCTGGAGGAGGTCGGCCTCAGCGTCGAGCAGGTGGAGGAGATGTACCGCTACCTGGCGATCGCCAACTATGAGGATCGCTTTGTCATCCCCACCAGCCACCGGGAAATGGCCGAAGACGCCTTCCCGGAACGCAACGGCTGCGGCTTTACCTTCGGCGACGGCTGCCACGGCTCCGACACCAAGTTCAACCTGTTCAACAGCAGCCGCATTGACGCCATCAATATCACCGAAGTGCAGGACAAGGCGGAGGGCAAGTGATGCAAATCCTGAAAGTCATCGGCCTGCTGATCGACTACCCGGACGACGATCTGTGGGCCGCCGCCGACGAGGTCATCCCGCTGGTCGAGCAACGGGCGCCCGAGCTGCTGCCGTTTACCCGCACGCTGTTCAGCGCCCCGCTGCTGGAGCGGCAGGCGCAGTGGTGCGAGATTTTCGACCGCGGGCGCGCCACCTCGCTGCTGCTGTTTGAGCACGTGCACGCCGAATCCCGCGACCGCGGCCAGGCGATGGTGGAACTGATGGGCCAATACCAGCAGCAGGGTCTGCAGCTGGCCCGACGGGAGCTGCCGGACTATCTGCCGCTCTATCTGGAATACCTCAGCATTCTTCCCCCCGCGCAGGCGCAGGAAGGGCTGCAGAACGTCGCGCCGATTCTGGCGCTGCTCGGCGCCCGGCTGAAACAGCGCGGCGCGGCATGGCAGCCGCTGTTTGATACGCTGCTGGCCCTGGCCGGCAGCCCGCTGCGCAGCGACAACGCCAGCCGCCAGGCGGCGGCGGAGGAGCGCGACGATACGCCGCAGGCGATGGACGCGGTGTGGGAAGAGGAACAGGTGAAGTTTATCGACGACAACAGCGCCGCCTGCGACAGCTCGCCGCAGCAGAGTTACCAGCGGCGCTTTAGCCAGGACGTCGCGCCGCAGTATGTCGACGTCGGTTCAGGAGGCCCGAAATGATCCAGTTTCTGAACGTCTTCTTTTACGATATCTATCCCTATCTGTGCGGTACGGTCTTTTTGCTCGGCAGCTGGCTGCGTTATGACTACGGGCAATACACCTGGCGCGCCGGCTCCAGCCAAATGCTGGACAAACGCGGCATGCGCCTGGCCTCCAACCTGTTTCATATCGGCATTCTGGGGATCTTTTTCGGTCACCTGTTCGGCATGCTGACGCCGCACTGGATGTACGCCTGGTTCCTGCCGATCGCCGTCAAACAGCAGCTGGCGATGGTGCTGGGCGGCGTGTGCGGCGTGCTGACGCTGGTCGGCGGCATCATGCTGCTGGTGCGCCGGCTGTTTAATCCGCGCATCCGCGCCACCTCCAGCACCGCCGATATCCTGATCCTCAGCATTCTGCTGATTCAGTGCCTGCTGGGGCTGTCCACCATTCCCTTCTCCGCCCAGCATATGGACGGCAGCGAAATGCTGAAACTGGTGGGCTGGGCGCAGGCGGTGGTCACCTTCCAGGGCGGCGCTTCGGCGCATCTGGACGGCGTCGCGCCGATCTTCCGCATCCATCTGGTGCTCGGCATGACCATCTTCCTGCTGTTTCCGTTCACCCGTCTGGTGCACGTCTGGAGCGCGCCGGTGGAGTACTTCACCCGTCGCTATCAGGTGGTGAGAACGCGCCGTTAGCGTGACAAAAGCAAACGGGCTGACGCATCGCGCCAGCCCGTTTGTCTGAAGAGGAGTGGAGTTGACCGGTAAGCCGGGTTCTGTCGTGGACAGTCATTCCTCTAGGCCAGCAATCGCTCACTGGCTCAAGCAGCCTACCCGGGTTCAGTACGGGCCGTACCATGTGAACCCCTATTTGGCCTTGCTCCGGGTGGAGTTTACCGTGCCGCGAACTGTTGCCAGCCGCGCGGTGCGCTCTTACCGCACCCTTTCACCCTTACCTGATCCCGCTTGCGCGGGCCATCGGCGGTTTGCTCTCTGTTGCACTAGTCGTAGGCTTGCGCCCCCCAGGCGTTACCTGGCACCCTGCCCTATGGAGCCCGGACTTTCCTCCCCTCCACCTGTCTCCCCAATGAGGACGGCAGTGAAGCGGCGACTGTCTGGTCAACTCCGGCGCGGATGATAGGCCATAACGTCCGATTTGTCACCCTTCCTGTTGCTCGAGCGCGTATTTATACAACGCATTCTTCTTCACGCCGTGGATTTCCGCCGCCAACGCCGCCGCTTTCTTCAGCGGCAGTTCCTTGTGCAGCAGCGCCAGCGTGCGCAGCGCCTCCGGCGGCAGCGCATCCTCCTGCGCCTTGTGCCCTTCGACGATCAGCACCATCTCGCCGCGCCGGCGCACTTCATCCTCCTGCACCCAGGCCAGCAGCTCGCCGACCGGCGCGCCGTAAATCGACTCCCAGGTTTTGGTCAGTTCGCGCGCCAGCACCACGTAGCGATCCGGCCCCCACACCGTCACCATATCCTGCAGGCTGTCCAGCAGGCGGTGGGTGGATTCATAGAAAATCAGCGTGCGAGGTTCCTCTGCCAGCGCGAGCAGCGTATCCTTACGCCCCTTGGTTTTCGCCGGCAGGAAGCCTTCGTAGCAGAAACGGTCCGAGGCGACGCCGGCGGCGCACAGCGCGGTGGTGGCGGCGCAGGCGCCCGGCAGCGGCACCACGCGGATGCCCGCTTCGCGGCAGCGCCGCACCAGGTGGTAGCCGGGGTCGTTGATTAACGGCGTCCCGGCATCGGAAACCAGGGCTATACTTTGACCTTCCTGCAGTTTTGCCAGCAGTTGGTCAGCCTTTTGCTGTTCATTATGGTCGTGCAGGGCAAACAATCGCGCGTTAATCGCGAAGTGTTGCAGCAACAATCCGGTATGGCGCGTGTCTTCCGCCGCGATCAGATCAACGCTTTCCAGCACCGCTAACGCGCGTTGAGTGATATCACCCAAATTGCCGATCGGGGTGGGCACCACGTACAGCGTTGATGCAGAAATGACTGATTGTTGGTGTTGATTCATTGTTTCATCCGGATTGCCGATTTAATATTGAGCATCTTGAAAAAAACATCACTGGATACAGTATGCTTTCCTCAAAATTCGTTCGTACCAAAGCAGGGCGTTTTATGCCTGTTATCGTGGCTACCCTGCTGCTTGCAGGCTGCCCAGGCCAGGCTCCGCAGACTCCGCCCGCCAATATTCAGGACGAGGCGAGCGCCAGCTCCGATTACTATCTGCAGCAAATGCAGCAGAGCAGCGATGATAACAAGGCTGACTGGCAATTACTTGCTATTCGCGCATTGTTGCGCGAAGGGAAACTGCCGCAGGCCAACCAACAGCTGGGCGCGCTGCCGCAGAACCTGAGCGGCGAGCGGCAGACGGAGCGCCAGCTGCTGAACGCCGAGCTGCAGATCGCAGGCAAAAATCTCAGCGCCGCGCGCAATACGCTGAACGGCATCGACAACAACACGCTGTCGCCGAACCAGCGCGTGCGCTTCTATCAGGCGCAGATCGCCGCCAATCAGGGCAAAGCCTCGCTGCCGCTGATCCGCGCCTATATCGCGCAGGAGCCGCTGCTGAACGACAAGGCGCACCAGGATAATCTGGACCAGACCTGGAAAACCCTGCTGGGGCTGACGCCGCAGGATATGAACAACCTGGTGATCAACGCCGATGAAAACGTCCTGCAGGGCTGGCTGGATCTGCTGCGCGTCTATCAGGAAAACCGCCAGGATCCGGACATGCTGAAAGCCGGCATCAAGGACTGGCAGAACCGCTATCCGCAAAACCCGGCCGCCAAGTCGCTGCCGACCCAGCTGAACCAGGCGCTGAACCTGACCCAGGCCTCTACCTCCAACATTGCCCTGCTGCTGCCGATGAACGGCCAGGCAAAGGTGTTTGCCGACGCCATCCAGCAGGGTTTTGAAGCGGCGAAGAACGGCACCGCCGGCGCCCCGGCACCGTCCCAGCCGCCAGCGCAGCCGGCCGCCGGCAGCGCCGAGCAGCCGGTAACCGCGCCTGACGCGCAGTCCGGCGATATCAACGCCAACGGCGCGGTCAGCACCTCAGCGCCGGCGCAGGAAGACGCCGCCGCGCCAATCAGCGCCGCGCAGCCAAGCGCACCGGCCGCAACGCCGGCACCGGCCCAGCCGCAGATGAGCAACGCGCAGATTAAGGTGTATGACACCTCCAGCCAGCCGCTGTCTGCCCTGCTGGCGCAGGCGCAGCAGGATGGCGCGACCCTGGTGGTCGGCCCGCTGCTGAAAAACAACGTCGACCAGTTGGCCAACACCAGCACCACGCTGAACGTGCTGGCGCTCAACCAGCCGGAAACGCCGCGCGACAACCCGAACGTCTGCTACTTCGCCCTGTCGCCGGAAGATGAGGCGCGCGACGCCGCCCGCCATATCTGGGGACAACAGAAGCGCCAGCCGCTGCTGCTGGTGCCGCACGGCGCGTTCGGCAACCGCGTCGCCAAAGCCTTTGCCGAAGAGTGGCAACAACAGGGCGGCGGCACCGTGCTGCAACAGAACATTGGCTCGGTGAATGAACTGCGCCAGTCGGTACGCTCCGGCATCCGCCTGTCCGGCACCCCGGTCGCCGCCAGCGCGCCGGCGCAGCAGTCGGTCACCGTCGCCGGCCTGACCATCCCGGCGCCGCCGAGCGATATTCCGGCGGCCACCGGCGGCCGGGTCGACGCGGTTTACATCGTCGCCAACCGCTCGCAACTGACGCTGATCAAGCCAATGATCGATATGAACATCAACGGTCGCGGCAAGCCGTCGCTGTACGCCAGCTCGCGCAGCTACCAGGCCGGCTCCGGCCCGGACTTCCGTCTGGAAATGGAAGGTCTGCAGTTCAGCGATATCCCGATGATGGCCGGCGCCAACCCGCAGCTGATGCGTCAGGCCGGCGCCAAGTTCCGCAACGACTACTCCCTGATGCGTCTGTACGCCATGGGCGTGGACGCCTGGCAGTTGGCTAACCACTTCTCCGAAATGCGTCAGCTGCCGGGGTTCCAGCTGTCCGGCGCCACCGGCGCGCTGACCGCATCGTCTAACTGCGTGATCAACAGGAAGCTGCCTTGGCTGCAATATCGTCAGGGTCAGATCGTTCCGGCCTCCTGAGCCAACGCACCAAGGGGGCGGGCTATGAAGTACAGGCCCGCCGCTATCTGGAACGCGCCGGGCTCGTCTTCGTCGCCGCCAACGTGGCGGTGCGCGGCGGCGAGCTCGATCTGATTATGCGCGACGGCCAGACCTGGGTGTTCGTGGAGGTTCGCTACCGGCGCAACGCCGCCTTTGGCGATGCCGCCGCCAGCGTCACCTATCGCAAGCAACAGCGCCTGTTGCACGCCGCCGCCGTCTGGCTGGCGGGGCGAGGCGCCAGTTTCGACACTTCGCCCTGCCGTTTTGACGTTTTGGCCTTCACCGGCAGCCAGTTAGCATGGATACCCAATGCCTTCAATGCGGATTAAACCTCCGCCGCGGGCATAAGCCGATGAGATAAGTTCTACGTTGCCGGTGCAGCCGGCCTGGATAATGACAACGTGTTAGAAAGAATCAAAACCTGTTTTACCGAAAGCATTCAGACCCAGATCGCGGCGGCGGAAGCGCTGCCGGACGCCATTTCCCGGGCGGCGATGACGCTGGTGCAGTCGCTGCTCAACGGCAATAAGATCCTGTGCTGCGGCAACGGCACCTCCGCCGCCAACGCCCAGCATTTTGCGGCGAGCATGATTAACCGTTTCGAAACCGAACGCCCCAGCCTGCCGGCGATCGCCCTGAACGCGGATAATGTGGTGCTGACCGCTATCACCAACGATCGTCTGCATGATGAAGTGTACGCCAAGCAGGTGCGCGCGCTCGGCCAGACCGGCGACGTGCTGCTGGCAATTTCCACCCGCGGCAATAGCCGTGATATTGTTAAGGCCGTTGAAGCCGCAGTCACCCGCGATATGACCATCGTCGCGCTGACGGGGTACGACGGCGGGGAGCTGGCCGGCCTGTTGGGCCAGCAGGACGTAGAAATCCGTATTCCATCACACCGCAGTTCACGAATTCAGGAAATGCATATGCTGACGGTAAACTGCCTATGCGACCTGATTGATAATACGCTGTTTCCCCACCAGGACGATTGATTAAGGAGTTCGAATGAAGCTTCATACTGTTTACGCCGTGCTGCTAGGCGCTCTGATGCTGCAAGGCTGCGTACCGGCCGTGGTGGTCGGCAGCGCAGCGGTGGCGACCAAAACCGCCACCGACCCGCGCACCATTGGTACGCAGGTTGACGACGGCACGCTGGAAGCGCGGGTCGAAAATGCGATGAGCAAGGATCAACAACTGAAGAAAGACGCCCGCGTGGTGGCTACCGCCTATCAGGGCAAGGTGCTGCTGACCGGCCAGGCGCCGAGTCCTGACCTGTCCGCCCGCGCCAAGCAGATCGCCATGGGCGTGGAAGGCGCCACCGAGGTGTATAACGAGATCCGCCAGGGCACGCCGGTCAGCCTGAGCACCGCGTCTGCCGATACCTGGATCACCACCAAGGTGCGCTCGCAGATCCTGACCAGCGACACGGTCAAATCCTCCAACGTCAAAGTCACCACCGAGAACGGCGAAGTGTTCCTGCTCGGCCTGGTGACCGAACAGGAAGGGCAGTCGGCGGCGCAGATCGCCAGCCAGGTGAGCGGCGTCAAGCACGTCACCACCGCCTTTACCTACGTGAAGTAATGCCCCACGGGGCGAGGCCTGCGCCTCGCCCCGCTCTCTGCTCAATCCAGCCGGTTGGCCTTCAGGAAGCTTTCCCCGCCCAGTTGCCGCATCTGGCGCAAAATCCACTGCTGACGCTGTATCACGTACGCCGACGGCGCATCGGCCTTGAAGCGGTGCGGGTTCGGCAATACCGCCGCCAGCAGCGCCGCTTCCGAAGCGCTGAGACGCCGGGCCGGCTTATTAAAGTAACGCTGCGACGCCTCTTCAACGCCAAACACGCCGTCGCCCAGCTCCACGATATTGAGATACACCGTCAGAATGCGGCGTTTGCTCCACACCAGCTCAATACCGCCGGTCAGCCCCGCTTCCAGCCCTTTACGCAGCCAGCTGCGTCCGTCCCACAGGAACAGGTTTTTCGCCGTCTGCTGCGACAGGGTTGAAGCGCCGCGGATACGCGCCGGACGCCGCTCGTTGTGGTCCAGCGCCTTCTCAATGGCGGAGACGTCGAACCCCCAGTGCTGCGGGAATTTCTGGTCCTCGGCGGCCATCACCGCCAGCGCCATATTGGGTGAGATCTCGCTCATCGCCACCCAGTCGGAGTGCGCCACATAGCCAAAGTCGCCGCGCAGCCAGGCGCTGACCTGCCGCTCCGCCATCACGGCGGAAAACGGCACCGGCAGGAACGCAAACAGCACAATGCCGGCCAGCCACAGGCCGAGCAGCGTCAGCACCCCGCGCTTCAGCCAGCGCCACGGCAGGGATAACAGCGACCTGCGCGCCGCCTTTTTTCTCATTCGGTCAGGTCCAGCACGCGTGAAACCAGCTTATCAATTCCGCTGGCCGCTTCGCCGATAGACTGCGCCAACATATACGCCGGCGTGGTCACCACCTTGTGTTCGCCGTCGACCACAATATCGTCAACAGGACAAATCACCGGTTCTCCGCCCATGGTATCAATCACTTCCCCGAGATCGGGATCGTTACCAATGGTCAGCCTGACCTGCTGGTCAAGCAGCTTCGGCAGCAGCGCCGGGGCAATACACATAAAACCAATTGGTTTGTTCGCCTTATGCATTTCCCGCGTCAATCTCGCCAGATCGTCATCCACCTCACACTCGGCGGCCCTGTGTGGCAAAGCTGCTCAGGTTCTTGGCCGCGCCGAAACCGCCCGGCACGATCAACGCATCCAGCTGCTCGGCGCGCGCGGCGGAAAGCGGCTGCACCTGGCCCCTGGCAATCCGCGCCGACTCCGTCAGCACATTACGCTGCTCGCCGGTCTCATCCCCAGATAAATGATTAATTACATGCAGTTGAGGCTTATCCGGTGCAAAACACACCGCCTGCGCCCCGGCGCGATCCAGCGCCAGCAGCGTCAGTACCGCCTCGTGAATCTCCGTACCGTCATAAACTCCACAACCGCTGAGCACTACCCCAACCTGTTTCATCGCCGTTCTCCTCACCAATATTGTCAATGAGTTAGTGCGCTAAGTTGACAAACACTAATCTACATCACACATTTTAATGAATCTTCTAACAAGAGCGCTTACATTTGGTATGTTGTTGGCTGTATGATGTATAGGAAACCTCCTCGAGGTTTCAGAATTTTCTACAACCTGCGCAAGCAGAAACTTAAAACCAATACGCGGGTTCACGTTTTCCCTGGTGTTGGCGCAATATTCGCGCACCCCGGCCTCGGTCGGGGTCATTTTTTTTCTGCATTCTCTACCCAGGCGCGCAGCATCGCGACGTCGTTCTGCCACTCCTGCTTCAGCTCATCCACCCAGTCCTGCACGTTATCCCACCACGCCGGCAGCGTTGGCGTCTGAATCTGCTGTGCCAGCTGTTGCAGATGACGCAGGCCGACCGAGCCCGCCGCGCCTTTGATTTTATGCCCCTCTTCGGCAATGCCTTTCTGATCGCGCGCCGTCATGTTGGAATCCAGCACCGCCAGATAGCCAGGCATCATCTGCTCAAACATCTCCAGACTCTGATGAATCAGCTGCGGCCCCACCAGCTCCATATACTGCTCCAGCATGGCGGTATCCAGTAACGACTCGTTAATCTGCATCGCGTTGTGCTCCGTCTTCTTTGTCGCATGAGTAGGTTGATGATCCCAGTAGTGCTGAATCATTTTGGTCAACGCCGGCACCGAAAGCGGCTTGCTCAGAACGTCGTCCATGCCCGCCTCCAGGTACTCTTTTTTGTCTTTCAGCACGTTGGCGGTCAGCGCAATCAGCGGCGGCAGCGCCTGCCCGTCATAGCGCTCGCGCAGTTCGCGGGCGATATCCAGCCCGGTCATATCCGGCAGCTGGATATCCAGCAGCACCAGATCGAACTCGTCCGGGTCAAACATCGCCAGCGCATCATGGCCGTTCATCGCCACCTCGACACTGTTGCCCAGTTTCTCCAGCACCGAACGCGCGACGATAACGTTCAGCTCAATGTCTTCCACCAGCAGAATATGCAGCGCCGGCAGCGGCAGCGCCTCTTCGCTTTCCTCCTCCGTCGCCGCTTCTTCCAGCGCCGGCGCCTTGATGGTCAGCGTAAAGCAGGAGCCGTGGCCCGGCTGGCTGCTGACGGTGATGTCGCCGCCCATGCTCTGCGCCAGCCGCTTGGACACCGCCAGGCCGATGCCGGTGCCGGTCGCCGGCCGGCCGCCGCGCTGGTCCTTGACCTGATAATACATGGCGAAGATCTTGTCCTGCTCATCCTGCGGAATGCCCATGCCGGAGTCTGCCACGTCAAACACCAGTTTCTCCTGCCCTTCACGCCGCACCCGCACCGTGATGTTCCCCTGCTGGGTAAACTTCACCGCGTTGCCGATCAGGTTCCACAGGATCTGGCGCAGGCGCGTGCCGTCGGTGAGGATTTTCTGCGGCAGCGGCGCCTGCGGCTCCAGCACAAAGCGCAGCCCCTTCGGCTGCGCCAGCAGGCCGGAGAGATTTTCCAGATCCGCCAGGAAACCGGTGAAATCGACCGGCTGGTTGTCCAGCTGCACCTTGCGCCGCTCGATTTTGTCCATCTCGATAATGTCGTTGAAAATGTTGCCGAGGGTAATCGCGCTGACGTGGATGGTTTTCAGGTAGTTCAGCTGTTCGTCGTTCAGTTCGGTATCCAGCAGAATGCGGCTGAGGCCGACGATGCCGTTAAGCGGCGTACGCAGCTCGTGGCTGATGGTGGAGATAAAGGTGGTCTTCTCCCTGCTGGCGTTCTCCAGCGCGTCCTGATAGCGCTTACGCTCGGTAATATCGCGCCCGAAGCCCATCAGGCCGTGACGCTTGCCGACCCGATCGTAAAACGGCACCTTGCGCAGCTCAAAGCAGGCCTTGCGCCCGTCCGGATACACCAGCCACTGCTCGTAGGTCAGCGAAACGTTGTGACGGAACACTTTCTCATCGGTTTCAATCACTTTATCCGCAATGTCCTGCTCATACACGTCATTCGGCGTCAGGCCGATCAGCTGCTTTTCGCTTTTGCCGGTCAGCAGCTCCATCGCCCGATTGCAGCCGGAAAACTCTTTGTCTTCATTGCGGTAATACACCAAATCCGGCGAGGCATCGAGGAACGAACGCAGCAGGGCGGACTGCTGGCCCAACTCGATCTGCGCCAGTTCGCGCTGCTCCATCTCCTCTTTCAGCTTGTCCATCACCTGCAGACGCGCCTCTTCCGCCTTGATACGGTCGGCGATCTCCTGGTTAAGCTGGCTGATGTTGTCCTTCAACTGCTGGTTCAGCTCCAGATCGCGGTGGCGCATCTCCTCCAGCTTGTCGACCAGCCGCGCCAGCCGCTGACGCGACTCCTCCAGCTGCTCCACCACCACCGACAGGAAATAGACCGCCCACGGGGTGATCAGCAGACCAAAGAAGATAGAGCGCACCACATCGATGCTCTCGACCTCGCCGCGCAGCAGCATGGTCACGGCCATCTGCACCACCATCGCCAGCACCACCAGCGCCGAAGCCAGCAGCAGCGAAAAACGCACCAGCCCCAGCTTCACCATTAAATCAACGTAGTACTGGGCCAACACCCGGATTTGCTTCATGAACGGCTCCCTACAGACATATGGCTTAAATCATACCGCAAATCGTCCCGTTACAGAGATTGCGTCGGCGGAAGTGTGGAAAAGACGGCAAAACGGCGCTCAGGGATGGTAACGATCGGCGAGGCCCAGCGCCGAGCCCTGGGCGCCATGCCGCTGCAGATAGCCGCCGACCGCCTGCATGCCGCTCCAGCGGTTTGCGCACCATAATGGTGCCAGCAGCGTCGGGGGACGCGCGCTGGCCGAGATGCGGTGGAACACCACCTCACGCGGCGTATGGCGAATCATTTCGCCGGCGCTGGCGGCGTACTCGTCCAGCGTCAGCGTCGCCAGCCGGCCGGCCTGCCAGGCGCGGGCCATCGTGCTGCCGCTGACGATATGCAGCGGGTGCAGCTTAATGCCGTCCACGCCGCCGTCGACCACCGCCCGCAGCGTCGCCAGATGGTCGGCCGGCGTTTCGCCCGGCAGGCCGACAATCAGGTGACAGCACACTTTCAGCCCCCGCTGGCGCGCCAGCCTGGCGGTCTGTTGATAACAGCAGAAATCATGGCCCCGGTTGATGCGTTTCAGCGTTTTATCGCGCGCGCTCTGCAGCCCCAGCTCCAGCCAGACTTCATAGCCGGCGTCGCGATAGCCGGCCAGCAGGTCGAGCGCCGCGGCGGGCACGCAGTCCGGCCGGGTGCCGACGCACAGCCCCACCATCGCGCTCTGCGCCAGCGCCTGACCGTACAGCGCCTGCAGCCGCTCCACTTCGGCATAGGTGCTGGTATAAGCCTGAAAGTACGCCAGATAGCGCCTGGCGCGCTGCGTTTTCTGCGCCTGCGCCGCCAGCTGTTCGACGATGCTCTGCCGCTGCATCTGCTCATCGGCAAACGACGCCACGTTGCAAAAGGTGCAGCCGCCGCGCCCCAGCGTGCCGTCGCGGTTCGGGCAGCTGAAGCCGCCGTGCAGCGTCAGTTTATGGATCTTTTCTCCGTAGCGCCGCTGAAGATCGGCGCCAAACATATTGACTAATTGCGGCAACTGCATATTCTGGATGGTTCTCTGTGTTCAAAGCCGCCGATGCTAATAAGAAACGACTTTTCCCACGATGACAGAGATCAACGCTTTTTCTCAAAGGCGCACCTCGGCATAACTATTCATTATAAACGCAAATAAAATCACCCCGCCCGCGATGAATTTTTCTAATTCCTTAGCAGTTATTTAGCGCTATATGACAAGACGATGAAAAATAGTGATAAACATTGGAATAGTCTTACACATCAGCATAATGCTCTGATATTAGCGCCCGCACTAGCATGGTGCAGAGATTCGAACCTTGCACTATAGTGAGACAGCTCACATTTCTTCGGCGGCGTCAGTGCGCCCTTACGTCAGTAAATCCCCATAAAAATATAAATATTTCATATAGATAAACCGTTAATGGCGAATGTAAAGGCGGTTTAAGCCCATATTTGACCTGCGTATTCTTTCTGGATTAAGTTGGAAGTCCGCTGGAAGCTTTCTGGACGGGCAAACGACTCGTCATAATTATGCAGTAATTTAAAGACTCCCTCTTAAAACAAGTAGTCACCACTTGTGATAACCGTCACGAGAGGCCATTAACGGAGGGCGCAAAAGCAGATTGGATTATTCACCATCATGATGTCTTTCATGGGGGGATAAGCCGTCGGCGTTCGCCTGAAGTTGGGAAGCCCCCTCGCAGTAGGTTGTGAGAGTCATGCAGAGCCTGGGGAGGTTCACTGATATGTTGTACGATAAATCCCAAGAGAGGGACAACTGTGGTTTCGGCCTGATCGCCCACATAGAAGGCGAACCTAGCCACAAGGTAGTGCGTACCGCGATCCACGCACTGGCCCGTATGCAACACCGTGGCGCCATCCTTGCCGACGGCAAGACCGGCGACGGCTGTGGCCTGTTATTGCAAAAGCCCGATCGTTTCTTCCGTATGGTTGCGGAAGAGCGCGGCTGGCGTTTAGCCAAAAACTATGCCGTCGGCATGATGTTCCTCAGCCAAAACGAGGAAGAAGCCCGCGCCAGCCGCCGCATTGTTGAAGAAGAGCTGCAGAATGAAACGCTGTCGATCGTCGGCTGGCGCGAAGTGCCGACCAACCCGGACGTGCTGGGCGAGATCGCCCTGTCGTCGCTGCCGCGTATCGAACAAATCTTTGTCAATGCCCCGGCCGGCTGGCGTCCGCGCGATCTGGAGCGCCGCCTGTTCGTTGCCCGTCGCCGCATTGAAAAACGTATTCAGGACGACAGCTTCTACGTCTGCAGCTTCTCCAACCTGGTGACCATCTACAAAGGCCTGTGCATGCCGGCCGATCTGCCGCGTTTTTATCTCGACCTGGCCGATCTGCGTCTGGAATCCGCCATTTGTCTGTTCCACCAGCGCTTCTCCACCAATACCGTGCCGCGCTGGCCGCTGGCGCAACCGTTTCGCTATCTGGCGCACAACGGCGAGATCAACACCATTACCGGCAACCGCCAGTGGGCGCGCGCGCGCACCTATAAATTCCAGACGCCGCTGATCCCGGACCTGCAGTCCGCCGCGCCGTTCATTAACGAAACCGGCTCCGACTCCAGCTCAATGGACAATATGCTGGAGCTGCTGCTGGCGGGCGGCATGGATCTGATCCGCGCCATGCGCCTGCTGGTGCCGCCGGCCTGGCAGAATAACCCGGAGATGGATGGCGATCTGCGCGCCTTCTTCGACTTTAACTCTATGCATATGGAGCCGTGGGACGGCCCGGCGGGCATCGTGATGTCCGACGGCCGCTACGCCGCCTGTAACCTCGACCGCAACGGCCTGCGCCCGGCGCGCTACGTCATAACCAAAGACAAGCTGATCACCTGCGCCTCTGAAGTCGGCATCTGGGACTATCAGCCGGACGAAGTGGTGGAAAAAGGCCGCGTCGGCCCGGGCGAGCTGATGGTGATCGACACCCGCAGCGGCCGCATCCTGCACTCCGCCGAAACCGATAACGACCTGAAGAGCCGCCACCCGTATAAAGAGTGGATGGAGAAGAACGTCAAGCGTCTGGTGCCGTTTGAAGACCTGCCGGAAGAGCAGGTGGGCAGTCGTCAGCTGGACGACGCACTGCTGGAGACCTACCAGAAGCAGTTCGGCTACAGCAGCGAAGAGCTGGACCAGGTGATCCGCGTGCTGGGTGAGATTGGCCAGGAAGCCACCGGCTCGATGGGCGACGATACGCCGTTCGCCGTGCTCTCCAGCCGTCCGCGCATTATCTACGACTATTTCCGTCAGCAGTTCGCGCAGGTCACCAACCCGCCGATCGACCCGCTGCGCGAGGCGCACGTAATGTCGCTGGCCACCAGCATCGGCCGCGAGATGAACGTGTTCTGCGAAGCGGAAGGCCAGGCGCACCGCCTTAGCTTCAAAATCGCCGATCCTGCTGTACTCCGACTTCAAACAGCTCACCACGCTGGAAGGCGAATACTACCGCGCCGACACGCTCGACCTGACCTTTGACCCGAGCGAGCAGGAGCTGGAACAGAAAATCCGCGCGCTGTGCGACGAGGCGGAACAGAAAGTGCGCGATGGCGCGGTGCTGCTGGTGCTGTCTGACCGCGCCATCGCCCCGAACCGCCTGCCGGTACCGGCGCCGATGGCGGTCGGCGCGGTGCAGACGCGTCTGGTGGACAAGAGCCTGCGCTGCGACGCCAACATCATCGTGGAAACGGCCAGCGCGCGCGACCCGCACCACTTCGCCGTGCTGCTGGGCTTCGGCGCCACCGCCATCTACCCGTACCTGGCCTATGAAACGCTGGCCAAACTGGTGGACAACCAGACCATCGACAAGAAATACCGCGAAGTGATGCTGAACTACCGCAACGGCATCAACAAGGGGCTGTACAAGATCATGTCCAAAATGGGCATCTCGACCGTCGCCTCTTACCGCTGCTCCAAACTGTTTGAAGCCGTCGGCCTGCACCGCGATCTGTCCGACCTGTGCTTCCAGGGCGTAGTCAGCCGCATCAACGGCGCCAGCTTCAGCGACTTCCAGCAGGATCTGCAGAACCTCTCCAAGCGCGCCTGGCTGAAGCGCAAGCCGCTGGATCAGGGCGGCCTGCTGAAGTTCGTCCACGGCGGCGAATACCACGCCTACAACCCGGACGTGGTCAACAGCCTGCAGCAGGCGGTGCACAGCGGCGACTATGCCGACTACCAGCGTTACGCCAAACTGGTTAACGAGCGCCCGGTCGCCACGCTGCGCGATCTGCTGGCGATTACCCCGCAGGGCGAGCCGATTCCGGTCGATCAGGTCGAGCCGGCCGAAGCGCTGTTTTACCCGCTTCGATACCGCGGCGATGTCGATCGGCGCCCTGAGTCCGGAAGCGCACGAGTCGCTGGCGGTGGCGATGAACGGCCTCGGCGGCTTCTCTAACTCCGGCGAAGGCGGCGAAGACCCGGCGCGTTACGGCACCAACAAGGTCTCGCGCATCAAGCAGGTGGCCTCCGGGCGCTTCGGCGTCACCCCGGCCTACCTGGTGAACGCCGACGTGATCCAGATTAAAGTCGCTCAGGGCGCCAAGCCGGGCGAAGGCGGCCAGCTGCCGGGTGATAAGGTCACCCCGTACATCGCCAAACTGCGTTATTCGGTGCCGGGCGTGACGCTGATCTCGCCGCCGCCGCATCACGATATCTACTCGATTGAAGATTTGGCGCAGCTGATTTTCGACCTCAAGCAGGTGAACCCGAAGGCGGTGATCTCGGTCAAGCTGGTTTCCGAACCGGGCGTGGGCACCATCGCCACCGCGTTGCCAAAGCCTATGCCGATCTGATCACCATCGCCGGCTATGACGGCGGCACCGGCGCCAGCCCGCTGACGTCGGTGAAGTATGCCGGCTGCCCGTGGGAACTGGGGCCTGGTGGAAACCCAGCAGGCGCTGGTGGCCAACGGCCTGCGTCATAAAATCCGCCTGCAGGTGGGACGGCGGCCTGAAAACCGGCGTCGATATCGTCAAGGCGCGCGATTCTGGGGCGGAAAGCTTCGGCTTCGGTACCGGGCCGATGGGTGGCGCTGGGCTGTAAATACCTGCGTATCTGCCACCTGAACAACTGCGCGACCGGCGTGGCGACCCAGGATGAAAAACTGCGCCGCGATCACTATCACGGCCTGCCGGAACGCGTCACCAAACTACTTCCATTTCATCGCGCGTGAAACCCGCGAGATTATGGCGCAGCTGGGCGTCAGCCAACTGGTGGATCTGATTGGCCGCACCGAGTTCCTCAGCGAGCTGGACGGCATTTCCGCCAAGCAGAACAAGCTGGATCTGTCGCCGCTGCTGCAGACCGCCACGCCGCATCCGGGCAAGGCGCTGTACTGCACCGAAGGCAGCAACCCGCCGTTCGACCACGGTTTGCTGAACAAAGAGCTGCTGGCGCAGGCGCAGCCGTACGTGGAAGAGAAGCATAGCAAGGCGTTCTACTTCGATATCCGCAATACCGACCGTTCCGTCGGCGCCAGCCTGTCCGGAGCCATCGCCAGCGTACACGGCGATCAGGGCATGGCCGCCGATCCGATCAAGGCGCACTTCTCCGGCACCGCGGGCCAGAGCTTCGGCGTCTGGAACGCCGGCGGCGTAGAGCTGACCCTGACCGGCGACGCCAACGACTACGTCGGCAAGGGCATGGCCGGCGGCAGCATCGCGGTGCGTCCGCCGCTGGGCTCCGCTTTCCGCAGCCATGAAGCCAGCATCATCGGCAACACCTGCCTGTACGGCGCTACCGGCGGCAAGCTGTTCGCCGCGGCCGCGCCGGCGAGCGTTTCGCCGTGCGTAACTCCGGCGCCATCACCGTGGTGGAAGGCATCGGCGATAACGGTTGTGAATACATGACCGGCGGCATCGTCTGCGTGCTGGGTAAAACCGGCATCAACTTCGGCGCCGGCATGACGGGCGGCTTCGCCTATGTGCTGGATGAGGACGGCGAATTCCGCAAGCGCGTCAACCCGGAACTGGTGGAAGTGCTGGAAGTCGATCAGCTGGCGATTCACGAAGAACACCTGCGCGGCCTGATCACCGAGCACGTACAGGCGACCGGCTCTTCCCGCGCGGAAGAGATGCTGGCCAACTGGCCGACCTGGGTGGCGAAGTTCGCACTGGTCAAGCCAAAGTCCAGCGATGTGAAGGCATTGTTGGGTCACCGTAGTCGTTCCGCAGCTGAGCTGCGGGTTCAGGCGCAGTAAGAGGTAGGTCATAATGAGTCAGAATGTTTATCAATTTATCGACCTGCAGCGCGTTTGATCCGCCGAAGAAACCGCTGAAGATCCGTAAAATCGATTTCGTGGAGATCTACGAACCGTTTTCGGATTCGCAGGCCGAAGCGCAGGCGGACCGCTGTCTGTCCTGCGGCAACCCGTATTGCGAGTGGAAGTGCCCGGTGCACAACTACATCCCGAACTGGCTGAAGCTGGCGAACGAGGGCCGCATCATGGAGGCGGCGGATCTGGCGCACCAGACCAACAGCCTGCCGGAAGTGTGCGGCCGCGTCTGCCCGCAGGATCGCCTGTGTGAAGGCTCCTGTACGCTGAACGACGAGTTCGGCGCGGTGACCATCGGCAATATCGAGCGCTATATCAACGATAAAGCCATCGAAATGGGCTGGAAACCGGATATGTCGCACGTCCAGCCGACCGGCAAGCGCGTGGCGATCGTCGGCGCCGGCCCGGCCGGCCTGGCCTGTGCCGACGTGCTGACCGCAACGGCGTGCAAGCCGTGTCTACGATCGTCATCCGGAGATCGGCGGCCTGCTGACCTTCGGCATCCCGGCGTTCAAGCTGGAGAAAGAGGTGATGATCAAGCGCCGTGAAATCTTCAGCGAGATGGGCATCGAGTTCCAGCTCAATACGGAAATCGGCAAGGACGTCACGCTGGAGGCATTGATCGACGAGTTCGACGCGGTGTTCCTCGGCGTCGGCACCTACCAGTCGATGCGCGGCGGCCTGGAGAACGAAGAGGCGCCGGGCGTGTATGACGCCCTGCCGTTCCTGATCGCCAACACCAAGCAGCTGATGGGCTACCCGAGCAGTGAGCAGGAGCCGTACGTCAGCATGGAAGGCAAGCGCGTGGTGGTGCTGGGCGGCGGCGATACCGCGATGGACTGCGTACGCACCTCCATCCGTCAGGGCGCCACCCAGGTGACCTGCGCCTACCGTCGCGACGAGGCGAATATGCCGGGCTCCAAGCGCGAGGTGACCAACGCGCGTGAGGAAGGCGTCGAGTTCCAGTTCAACCTGCAGCCGCTCAGCATTGAGCTGAACGCCGCCGGGCGCGTCGCCGGCGTGAAAATGGTGCGCACCCAGCTCGGCGAACCGGACGCCAACGGCCGTCAGGCGGCAGAGCCGGTGCCGGGATCCGAGCACGTGCTGGATGCCGATGCGGTGGTGATGGCCTTTGGCTTCCGCCCGCACGCGATGAACTGGCTGGCGGCGCACGACGTCCAGCTCGACAAACAGGGGCGCATCGTGGCGCCGGAAGGCAGCGATAACGCCTTCCAGACCAGCAACCCGAAAATCTTCGCCGGCGGCGATGCGGTGCGCGGTTCCGATCTGGTGGTGACGGCGATTGCCGAAGGGCGCAAAGCCGCCGACGGCATCCTGAACTACCTGGAAGTGTAAGCCCGCAGCGACGGCTTAAGCGATGATATAAAACGGCTTCCTTTGGGAAGCCGTTTTTTTATTCGGCAGGCCGAATATAAAAAAGGCACAGCATGCTTGCTGTGCCTGGTTCAAACTCACACGGGCGCGGCGCTTACTTCACGACGCGCAGCGCCGGGCGCCCGCCGCGTGGCGGCTGCGGCGGCTCATCGTCCGGATCGTTATCGTCAGCGTTATCAGGCCGATCGCCGTCGATGACCGACATCAGGCTTTCGGAAGGCACCGTCTCCAGCTCGTCGAAAGCGCCGTCGGTTTCATCGTAAGCGGCTTCCGGTTCGAACATGGTTCCCGCACCGTTCTCACGGGCGTAAATCGCCAGTACGGCGGCCAACGGCACCAAAACCTGACGCGGTACGCCGCCGAAGCGCGCGTTAAAGCTCACTTCGTTGTCGCCCAGCTGCAGGTTGCCGACCGCGCGCGGCGCAATGTTCAGTACGATCTGACCATCGCGCGCGAACTCCATGGGAACCTGCACGTCCGGACGCGTTACGTCGACCACCAGATGCGGCGTCAGCTGGTTGTCCAGCAGCCAGTCATAAAACGCCCGCAGCAGATAAGGGCGGCGCGGCGTCATCTGCGACATATCCATGGTTAACCCCGGGTGTGCAGGCGCATTTCGCGTTCGGCTTCGGTCAGCGAGGCCAGGAACGCATCACGCTCGAAGACGCGGGTCATATAGCCTTTCAGCTCTTTGGAGCCGGCGCCGTTCAGTTCAATGCCCAGCTGCGGCAGACGCCACAGCAGCGGCGCCAGGTAGCAATCCACCAGGCTGAACTCTTCGCTCATGAAATACGGCGCCTGGGCGAAGATCGGCGCAATGGCCAGCAGCTCTTCACGCAGTTGGCGACGGGCAGATTCGGCTTCCTGACCGCTGCTCTGCTCGATCTTGTACATCAGCGAATACCAGTTCTTTTCGATGCGCAGCATCATCAGGCGGCTTTCACCACGCGCCACCGGATAGACCGGCATCAGCGGCGGATGCGGGAAGCGCTCGTCCAGGTATTCCATGATGATGCGGGACTCATACAGCGTCAGCTCGCGATCGACCAGCGTCGGCACCGTTTGGTAAGGATTGAGGTCGATCAGATCCTGCGGCAGGTTATCCGGTTCAACCTGCTCAATCTCGACGCTGACACCTTTTTTCCGCCAGTACGATACGTACTTGATGGCTAAAAATGTCGGTCGGGCCAGAAAACAGCGTCATTACCGAACGTTTGTTGGCAGCGACAGCCATGAAAACCTCCAAGTTTTATCTAGAAAATACTGCGAATAGCCAACTTAGCCCCGCAGCGCGCACCCTGCCCCCGGCAAAGTGAAAACGCGTGGGAATATCAGGCCGCTATCCTGAATGATCTTGACCGCAGGCCAGCAGCACGCAGGTAACCTTGGGTCTGGAAAGCGGCCTCGGAGGTAACTGGCGGCAACTGCTCGGCGAACAGGCGCAAAAGTGGATGATAGTTTACCAGATTTTGCCCGTTTTGTGGGGAGCGGGCGGCGATTTCATCACTATTTGTCTGACAGCGCGCAGATTTAGCCGCGCCGGAGGGGGATTTCAGGCATAAAAAAACCCGGTGAAACACCGGGTTTTTCGCATAATTTGTTCTGCCGCAGCAGAAAAAATTAACGCTTGGAGAACTGCGGACGACGGCGTGCTTTACGCAGACCGACTTTCTTACGTTCAACCTGACGCGCGTCACGAGTGACGAAGCCAGCTTTACGCAGTTCAGAACGCAGAGTCTCGTCGTATTCCATCAGCGCACGGGTGATACCGTGGCGGATAGCACCAGCTTGACCAGAAATGCCGCCACCTTTAACGGTGAT
Organism: Serratia rubidaea; assembly: GCA_901472405.1. Classification (GTDB taxonomy): domain Bacteria; phylum Pseudomonadota; class Gammaproteobacteria; order Enterobacterales; family Enterobacteriaceae; genus Serratia_B; species Serratia_B rubidaea. Next base: position 4,423,157 of record LR590463.1, read on the forward strand.
GTACAGATCCAGTTTGCCAACCATGTCGACCAGTTCCAGCGGCTGACGAACTACCATGCGGGCAGTTTCGCGACCGAAGTACTGTTCCAGGCTGCGCTGGTTGATAACGATGTTACCGTTGCCCGGCTTGATAAAGACGCGAGCGGCGGAGCTTTTGCGGCGACCAGTGCCGTAGTATTGATTTTCAGCCATTGCCATTAATCCCGATTAAATGTCCAGAACTTGCGGTTGCTGTGCCGCGTGATTGTGCTCGGTGCCCGCGTAAACTTTCAGTTTACGGAACATTGCACGACCCAACGGACCCTTTGGCAGCATGCCTTTAACCGCGATTTCAATCACACGCTCAGGACGGCGGGCAATCATCTCTTCAAAGGTCGCTTCTTTGATACCACCGATGTGGCCGGTGTGGTGGTAGTACATCTTGTCGTTACGCTTGTTGCCGGTTACAGCAACTTTGTCAGCGTTCAGAACGATGATGTAATCACCGGTATCAACGTGCGGGGTGTATTCCGCTTTATGCTTGCCGCGCAGACGACGAGCCAGTTCAGTAGCGAGACGGCCCAAAGTTTTACCGTTCGCATCAACAACGTACCAGTCGCGTTTTACGGTCTCTGGTTTAGCTGTAAAAGTTTTCATTAAAAGCTTACCCAATAATTAGTTACACGTTGGTGAACACCCAAACGCTCGAAAACAGTTGAGGCTCACACGACCATCAAGTCCAGCAAACCTACCCCTTCGAATAGCCATTGCCGGCACTATAAAGTTTTTGGGAAAAAAAACTTTGTTGTAACGTGGGGTCGCAAGATTATAGAGAAGTCACCCGCAAAGATCGAACAGTTTTTGCAGGAAAAATGCATTTTAGCGCCGCCGGACGGGCCCCCGCCGCGCGGAGGCCGCCGGGGTGTCACGGCAGGTGCGGCAGCTTCAGATATTCTTCGCTCTGCATCTCCTGCAGGCGCGACAGGCAGCGCTGGTATTCAAACTTCAGCCGTTCGCCCTGGTAAATCTCGAACATCGGCGCCTCGGCGGCGATCACCAGCTTGACGTGACGCTCGTAAAACTCATCCACCAGCGCCAGGAAACGGCGCGCGGTGCTCTCCTTCAACGGCCCCATCACCCGCACGTTATGCAGGATCACGCTGTGGTACAGGCGCGACAGCGCAATGTAATCCAGCTGGCTGCGCGCCTCTTCACACAGCGTGTGGAAATCCACCGCCAGCACGCCGTCGGCCGCACGCAGCGCCTGCAGCGGCCGGTGATTAATCTCCAGCACCGGCGCCGCGTCGCCGCCCTTGCCCGCCAGCTTGTCGAAGATATCGTCCAGCGCCTGCCCGGTCTGCGCGTTCAGCGGCGTCAGGTAGAGGTGCGCCTGAGTCAGCGTGCGCAGGCGATAGTCAATGCCGGCGTCCACGTTCATCACGTCGCAATAGTCGTTGATCAGATCGATAGCCGGCAGGAAGCGCGCGCGCTGCAGGCCGTTGCGGTACAGCTCGTCCGGCGGGATGTTCGAGGTGGCCACCAGCGTAATGCCGCGGGCGAACAGCGCCTGCAGCAGCGTCGCCAGCAGCATGGCGTCGGTGATGTCGGAAACAAAGAACTCGTCAAAGCACAGCACGTCCGCCTGCTTCTTGAAGCCGTCGGCAACGATCTCCAGCGGGTTTTCCTGCCCCTGCAGCTGCGCCAGCTCTTCGTGCACCCGCAGCATAAAGCGGTGAAAGTGCAGCCGCAGTTTGCGATCCCCCGGCAGGCTGTGGAAAAACATATCCATCAGCCAGGTTTTGCCGCGCCCGACGCCGCCCCACATATACAGCCCCTGAACCGGGCGCTGCGCCGCCGGGCGGCTGTCTTTCCCCAGCCAGCGGCTGAGCTTGCCGCGCAGACCGCCGGCCGCCGCCGGCGTCTCGGGCGTCTGTTGCACCAATTGCTGATAAATGGCGTCCAATTGGCTGACCGCCCGGCGCTGCACCTCATCGGGCTGATAGTCGCCGGCGTCCAGCGCCTGCTGGTAACGTGTTAACGGTGATGGTGAATACATGTTGCCTAATGTTCCCTGCAATCGCTCCGTCCGCCCCCGCTGGCGCGCAGCGCGGATAAAGAATTTATTTAGCCCATTTTAGCCGCGCGTTACCGGTCAGATTTCCGGTTATCGCCACATTTTCCCGCATTGCGGCCCGCTGAAAACCCCGGAAAAGCCAAGGTAAAAGCGCTTCAGGATTCCACTCGGACAAGGTTAACGGTTATAGTGGATATTATTAAGTGAAAAATCCCTGCGGAACAACGAAGTCACAATAGGAGTCATCATGACCTGGGAGTATGCGCTGATTGGTTTGGTGGTCGGTATCGTCATCGGTGCGGTAGCGATGCGCTTTGGTAACCGTAAACTACGTCAACAACAGGTTTTGCAAAACGAACTGGATAAAAGCAAAACCGAGCTGGAAGAGTACCGTCAGGAACTGGTCGGCCATTTTGCCCGCAGTGCGGAACTGCTGGATAACATGGCGCGCGACTATCGTCAGCTCTATCAGCATATGGCGAAAAGCTCCAACAACCTGCTGCCGGACCTGCCGATGCAGGAGAACCCGTTCCGCTATCGTCTGAGCGAATCCGAAGCGGATAACGATCAGGCGCCGGTTGAAATGCCGCGCGACTACTCCGAAGGCGCTTCCGGTCTGCTGCGTGGCGCGCCGCGCCGCGACTGACCGTCGTTTTTTCAGCCCGCGTAATTTTTGCGCGGGCTTTTGACCTTCCCCCCTCCCCCCGATGCAATTCCTGCGCTATCCTAAAGCCTTAAATGGATGTTGGCGGTGAACTTCTGACGCAAATTCACGGTCTTAACCTTACCTTTAGTGGTTAATTAATTTCACCGGCAGGTAATGAGAGAGTTATTATCAATGAAAAAAAAGTCGTTAATTCTTAGTGCATTAGCAATGAGTGTTGGCCTGACGCTTACCGCCGTACCGGTAGCCAACGCGGCCTTGCCGCTCGCCGTTCAGGGGCAGCAGCTGCCGAGCCTGGCGCCGATGCTGGAAAAAGTCTTACCCGCCGTGGTCAGCGTGCATATTGAAGGAACTCAGGTGCAGCGCCAACGTTTGCCGGAAGAGTTCAAATATTTCTTCGGCCCTAATTTCCCTACACAGAAGCAAAGTTCGCGTCCGTTTGAAGGCCTGGGTTCAGGCGTGATTATCGACGCGGCCAAAGGCTATATTCTTACCAACAACCACGTCATCGCCAACGCCGACAAAATCAAGGTGCAGCTCAATGACGGCCGCGAGTTCGACGCCAAGCTGCTGGGCCGCGACGAACAGACCGACATCGCGCTGCTGCAGATCACCGCCAAGAACCTGAGCGCGGTGAAAATGGCCGACTCCGATAAGCTGCGCGTCGGCGACTTCGCCGTTGCCGTCGGCAACCCGTTCGGCCTGGGGCAAACCGCCACCTCCGGCATTATCTCCGCGTTGGGACGCAGCGGCCTCAACCTGGAAGGGCTGGAGAACTTTATCCAGACCGACGCCTCGATTAACCGCGGCAACTCCGGCGGCGCGCTGGTGAACCTGAACGGCGAGCTGATCGGCATCAACACCGCCATTCTGGCGCCGGGCGGCGGCAATATCGGCATCGGCTTCGCCATTCCCAGCAATATGGCGCAGAACCTGAGCCAGCAGCTGATCGAATTCGGCGAAGTGAAACGCGGCCTGCTCGGCATCAAGGGCAGCGAGATGACCGCCGATATCGCCAAAGCCTTTAATACCGACGCGCAGCGCGGCGCCTTCGTCAGCGAAGTGCTGCCGAAGTCCGCCGCGGCCAAGGCCGGTATCAAAGCCGGCGACATTCTGATCTCCGTCGACGGCAAGCCTATCGGCAGCTTTGCCGAACTGCGCGCCAAGGTCGGCACCACCGCGCCGGGCAAAACCATCAAGATCGGCCTGCTGCGCGACGGCAAGCAGCAGGAGGTGGCCGTCACGCTGGACAACAGCGAAACCGCCTCCACCAGCGCTGACACCCTGTCTCCGGCCCTGCAGGGCGCTTCGCTGAGCAACGGCGCGCTGCCGGGCGGCGAGAAAGGCGTGAAGATCGACAACGTCGGCAAAGGTACGCCGGCGGCGCAGATGGGCCTGCAAAAAGGCGATGTGATTATCGGCATCAACCGCCAGCGCGTCGAAAGCATCACCGCGCTGCGTAAAGTTCTGGCGGCCAAGCCGCCGGTCATGGCGCTGAACATCGTCCGCGGCGGCGAAACCATTTACCTGCTAATGCGTTAATTTGTACAAAAACCGGGGCAGTGCCATACTGTGCCCGGTTAACTCGTGCTATTCTCCGTTCATCCTTTATTTTATCTGTTAAAACTCCATGTTTGCTAAGCTCTTGCGTTCCGCTGTTATTGGTTTGATCGTTGCCGGCCTGCTATTGGCAGCGCTTCCCGTGCTGCGTTATTCCAATCAACTGTTTGCAGAGAAAGTGGAGAATACCGCCGACGAAACCCCGGCCGGCTATAACAAGGCGGTGCGCCGCGCTGCGCCTGCGGTGGTCAATATCTACAACCGCAACATGAACGGCGCGCCCAATGTGCTGTCCCTCGGTTCCGGCGTCATCATGAACGACCACGGCTATATCCTGACCAACCGCCACGTGATCAAGGATGCGCAGCAGATCACCGTGGTGCTGCAGGACGGCCGCCGCTACGAAGCGCTGCTGGTCGGCTCCGACAGCCTGACCGATCTGGCGGTGCTGAAGATCGATCCGGGCAACCTGCCGGTCATTCCCATCAACACCAAGCGCATCGCGCATATCGGCGACGTGGTGCTGGCGATCGGCAACCCGTATAACCTTGGCCAGACCGTTACTCAGGGGATTATCAGCGCCACCGGACGCATCAGCCTGAGCACCACCGGCCGCCAAACCTTCCTGCAGACCGATGCCTCCATCAACCGCGGCAACTCCGGCGGCGCGCTGGTAAACTCGCTGGGCGAGCTGATGGGGATCAACACCCTGACCTATGACAAGGTCACCAACGGGGAAACGCCGGAGGGGCTGGGCTTCGCCATTCCCACCGAACTGGCCAGCAAGATTATGGATAAGCTGATCCGCGACGGCCGCGTCATTCGCGGCTACTTCGGCATCCAGGGCAAAGAGATTATCCCGCTGCGCACCTCCAACAGCGGTATCGACCGCCTGCAGGGGATTATCGTGACCGAAATTACGCCGAGCGGCCCGGCGGCCAACGCCAATTTCCATATCAACGATATTATCATCAACGTCAATAACAAGCCGGCGGTCTCCGTACTGGAAACCATGGATCAGGTAGCGGAAATCCGTCCCGGCACCACCATCCCGGTGATCGTGCTGCGCGACGGCAAACGCATCACGCTGCAAATGACGGTGGGTGAGTTCCCGGAAGACAACAATTAGGAATTAACACGCGCTGGTTGATGCCTCAGCCGGCGCAGCACATTTGCCGCCCCTCAGTGTCCGCCGGCGGCAACCGCCGCGTAGCAAATGTTAAAGATAATCAGCAGCATAATAAGTTTATCGTTCATTTAAATAAATTTAATAAATACCAAAATAGAAACATATTCAGTTCAATTTTATTAGTGAAAAATAAATCATTATTTTCATACCGAAGTATTTATTTATTTTTTGTTCTCTTGTATTTTTAAACACGCAACTTCTAGAGCAATCCTATTTCCCGACGCTTGGAAAGCTGCATCTATATAAAAAATAAATTTATTGATATTTAAATATAAGGACATTACATGCGTGAATTAAACAATAAAGAACTGACTACCGTCAGCGGTGGTACATTCGATGGCATGATCTGGGGCATCATGGACGGCATCGCCAGCGGCGCTGGCATGGCTAAATTCGCGACCGGCGGCAGCATCATGTTTGGCGCCTTCGCTCAACTGGTTGGCGTTGTTATTGCCCCAATTATCGGCGGATTCGTCGGCGGCGTAATTGGTCTGCTGACCGATCGTGAGACCGTCGCCGATTATGCACAACGCTATCGCGAAACGATGGGTCGATAATTCAGATATTCATGTCTAATTAATAAGAATGCACCTGAATAGATGCATTTTATAATGCTGAACCAATAATTATGCATTACGCCTTGCGGAGGCGTAATGCATTTTTTATTTATTCGCCTTTTACGCGCTCGATATTCGCGCCCAGCGCACGCAGTTTATCTTCGATCCGCTCATAGCCGCGATCGATATGATAAATACGGTCAACGATGGTCACGCCGTCGGCAATACAGCCGGCCAGCACCAGGCTGGCGGACGCACGCAGGTCGGTCGCCATCACCTGCGCGCCGGACAGCTGTTCAACGCCGTGGCAGATCACCGTGTTGCTTTCGATTTCCGCGTGTGCGCCCATGCGGATCAGCTCCGGCACGTGCATAAAGCGGTTTTCGAAGATGGTTTCGGTGATAACGCCGGTGCCTTCGGCCACCAGGTTCAGCAGGCTGAACTGCGCCTGCATATCGGTCGGGAAGCCCGGGTGCGGCGCGGTGCGCACGGTAATAGCCTTCGGCCGCTGGCCGTGCATATCCAGGCTGATCCAATCTTCGCCGACTTCGATGTCCGCCCCGGCCTCACGCAGCTTGGCCAGCACCGCATCCAGCGTATCAGGACGGGTATCGCGGCACAGCACCTTGCCGCCGGAGATCGCCGCCGCCACCAGGAAGGTGCCGGTTTCGATACGGTCAGGCAGAACGCGGTACACGCCGCCGCCCAGGCGCTCAACGCCCTCAATGGTGATCTTGTCGGTGCCGGCGCCGCTGATTTTCGCCCCCAGTGTATTCAGGAACTCGGCGGTATCGACGATTTCCGGCTCGCGCGCGGCGTTTTCAATCACGGTGGTGCCCGTCGCCAGCGTGGCGGCGCTCATGATGGTGACGGTGGCGCCCACGCTCACCTTGTCCATCACGATATGCGCGCCCTTCAGACGGCCGTCGACGGAGGCCTTCACATAGCCTTCTTCCAGTTTGATCTCGGCGCCCAGCTGTTCCAGACCGGTGATATGCAGATCGACCGGACGCGCGCCGATGGCGCAGCCGCCCGGCAGAGAAACCTGGCCGTGGCCGAAACGAGCGACCAGCGGGCCCAGCGCCCAGATGGAAGCGCGCATGGTTTTCACCAGATCGTAAGGCGCGCAGAGTTCGTTGACATTGCTGGCGTCAACAAACACCGAACCGTTGCGTTCAATTTTCACACCCAGCTGGCTCAGCAGCTTGATGGTGGTATCGATGTCTTTCAGTTTGGGAACATTCTGTAACTCAACCGGCTCTTCTGCCAACAACGCGGCAAACAGAATCGGCAGGGCGGCGTTTTTCGCCCCGGAAATAGCCACTTCCCGCTCAGGCGGGTACGGCCCTGCACTCGAAATTTATCCATCTAATGACTCTCTGTTGTCTCGTCCACAATACCCGCGACCCACGCCGCCGCACACTGGCCGCCCGCAGGCGCGCCGCCGCGCTCCCTGACCTGCGCCGTTGGTCAACCGGGTATCAACGCTGCCGGCCCGAAAGGCCCGCAGCCTTAAAATCCGTTGAGTTTGCGATCCCGCTTCCACTCTTCAGGGGTGTATGCCTTGATCGACAGGGCATGAATACGGTTGTCGGCAATATATTCCATCAGCGGCGCATAGATCGCCTGCTGCTGTTTGACGCGGCTCATGGCGCCGAACAGTTCACCGACCGCAATCACCTGAAAGTGGCTGCCGTCGCCCGTTACCTGTACTTCTTCCAGCGCCAATGCGTTCATCAGCACGTCTTTAATTTCGCTATTTTCCATGGTATCCCGTTCTGCAGCAAAGGATCATAATCAGCCTGATATCTTAGAGGAATACGGCGCTTTCTTAAACTAAAGAAAAAGCCCCTGCAGAACAGGGGCTTTGAGAAATGTTGTTGCCGTCGCACCGCCAAATCACGCCTAACCCTGCGTCTCGACAGGCATTATCTCCTGCAGATTGTACAGGGCGATCAGCGTTTTCAGGCGGTCGGTCGCGCCGGAAATTTTCAATTCCACGCCGTTATGCAGCTGTTCGGCACGCAGATGCACCAGCAACGCCAGACCGGAGGAGTCCACGCGGCGCAGCTGCGCCACGTCAATCGCCGTTTTGCCCTTCAGCAGCTCGGCGCGCTGCCGCCACAGCGGCAGCAGCGTTTCCCGGTCCAGATCGCCGTGCAGCACCAGCGTCTGCGGCTGGTCGTCAAAGCGCAGGGACTCGGCCATTACTGTTTCTGATCCAGCGTAATCGGCTGTTTGGCCGCCGCCTGCAGCTGCTGGGTCAGGCCGTCGATGCCTTTGGTGCGCAGCGTTGACGCCCACTCGTTCTGCTTGGTGGTGATCATGCTGACGCCTTCGGCAATCATGTCGTACGCCTGCCAGTGGCCGGTTTTGCTGTTTTTACGCCATTGGAAATCGAGGCGCACCGGCGGACGGCCGTTGGTATCGATAATGGTGACGCGAATCGCCACGATGTTGGCGTCCCCCAGCGGCTGCTGCGGTGCAATCTGGTAGGTCTGGCCGTGGTACAGCGCCAGCGCCTGGCCGTACGCCTGTTCCAGGTAAGCCTGGAACGCGGTGAAGTAGGCTTCACGCTGCGCCGGCGTCGCTTCTTTGTAATAGCGGCCCAGCACCAGCGCGCCGGCGTATTTCACCTGAACGTACGGCATCAGCTCTTCATGCACGATGGCGCGCAGAGAGTTCGGATCCTGCTTGATTTTCGGCTGCTCGGTTTTCAGACGGGTAAAGGTCTTCTCCGCCGCCTCTTGCATCATGCTGTACGGGTTGGTCTGGTCCGCCGCGCTCGCCAGCGGTGCAACCACCAACAGGGCAACCATCAATAAACGTTTAAACATGCAGGTATCCTCTTTTAATGACTCGGGGCGGCTGCCGGTGCAGCAGCTGCATCCGGCTTGGCTTCATCCTGACCGCCGCTTTTATACAGGAACTGGCCGATCAGATCTTCCAGCACCATCGCTGATTTCGTGTCCTGAATGGTGCCGCCGTCCTTAAGAATGGCGGTGCCCATTTCCGGGTCTTCAAAGCCGACGTTCAGGGCAAGAAATTGTTCCCCCAGCAGGCCGGACGTGCGGACCGCCAATGAACTGGTATCCGGGATCTGGTTGTATTTGTCCTGAATATCCAATGCGACGCGCGGCGTATAGGTTTTCGGATCCAGCTCGATATCCGCTACGCGGCCGATCACCACCCCGCCAATCTTCACCGGCGAACGCGCCTTCAGGCCACCAATATTATCGAAGGTGGCGTAGATACGGTAGGTCGGCTCGTTGCCGATGGATTTCACATTGGCTACCTGCAGGCAGATAAAGATGATGGCGGCCAGCGCGATCAGCATAAATACCCCAACCCAGATTTCACTCTTCTTCGTTTGCATCGAATCAATTCCCAAACATCAGTGCTGTCAGCACAAAATCCAATCCCAACACCGCCAGAGACGAATGTACCACCGTTCTGGTCGTTGCCCGGCTAATCCCTTCAGAGGTCGGCACCGCATCATAACCGTTAAAGATAGCAATCCAGGTCACGGTTATCGCGAATACCACGCTCTTGATCACGCAGTTCAGCAGATCCTGACGCCATTCGACGGCGCCCTGCATCGCCGACCAGAAGAAGCCGCTGTCGATGCCTTTCCAATCCACGCCCACCATCGAACCGCCCCAGATGCCGACGGCGACGAAAATCAGGGTCAGCAGCGGCATGCTGATCATCCCGGCCCAGAAACGCGGCGCCACGATGCGACGCAGCGGGTCGACCGCCATCATTTCCAGGCTGGAGATCTGTTCGGTGGCCTTCATCAGGCCGATTTCTGCGGTCAGCGCGGAGCCTGCGCGTCCGGCGAACAGCAGCGCGGTCACCACCGGCCCCAGTTCACGCAGCAGCGACAGCGCCACCATCATGCCGAGGCTCGCCTCGGCGCTGTAGGTGGTCAGCACCAGGTACCCCTGCAGGCCCAGCACCATGCCGATAAACAGCCCGGAAACCATGATAATCAACAGCGACTGTACGCCGACGCTGTGTAATTGTTTGATCAGCAGCGGCCACTGCCTGCGTGGCTCCGGCCGTCCGATAAGCGCGCCCCACAGCATCAGACCGGCGCGCCCGAAGGCGGTGCTGATATTGATGCTACGGCGTCCAAGAGACGCTAACGCCTGTAATAACATGAGGATATCTACTCCCTTAGCCTAACAATGCGGCCTGGTAATCACCGGCCGGATAACGAAACGGCACCGGCCCGTCGGCAATACCATCCAGGAACTGGCGCACGCGCGCATCAGGATTGTTCTGTAACTGCGGTGCGGTTCCTTCGGCAATCACGCGGTGCTCCGCCACGATATAAGCGTAGTCGGCAATGCTCAGCACTTCCGGCACATCGTGCGACACCACAATACAGGTGATCCCCAGCGCATGGTTCAGCTCATCAATCAGCTTCACCAATACGCCCATGGTGATCGGATCCTGCCCGACAAACGGCTCGTCGAACATGATCAGCTGCGGGTCGAGCGCGATGGCCCGCGCCAGCGCCGCACGCCGCGCCATCCCGCCGGACAGTTCGTTCGGCATCAGATCCGCCGCGCCGCGCAGCCCCACCGCCTCAAGCTTCATCAGCACCGTGGTGCGAATCAGCGCCTCCGGCAGCTGGCTGTGCTCGCGCAGCGGGAAGGCCACGTTCTCAAACACGGTTAAATCGGTGAACAGCGCCCCGGACTGGAACAGCATGCTCATCTTCTTGCGCGCATCGTACAGCTTATGCCGCGACAGCGCGGGAATATTATCCCCGTCAAACCAGATTTCACCGCTATCCGGCGCCAGTTGCCCGCCGATCAGGCGCAGCAAGGTGGTCTTGCCGATGCCGGACGGCCCCATAATCGCCGTCACTTTACCACGGGGAACCGTCAGGTTGATGTCTTCAAATATCAGCCGATCGCCGCGGGAGAACGTCATACCGCGCACTTCGACCAGATTATCTGCCTGCTGGTGCATGTTATTGGATCCTTGTACGGCTGTGTGGGCTCTGTTACCCGCTGATAATAATCTACCGGGCGCCATACGGCGCATTTTTACAAAAACTTACCGCCATTTCCCTACCAATGATGCCATTAGTTTTACTTTTACGCTGCGCAGGGTCAAAATTAGTCACATCACGAAAAATAACGACACAGATTGGCGATAGCGCCCCACCATCGGCGCAGGCCAGTTATGACGGCCAGGTCAGACCAACGAACCGGGCCCCTGTCGCTTTCACGTCGCTGCCCTGCGTTCCGGCGCAGCTCGGCGATCGTCAGTGAAAGGTCTGGGGAATAGTGCCCGCAAAGGACTCGCATGTTTCTCGCAATAACATTATTTATCGTTGGCTTGTGTTTACTGGTATACGGCGCAGACCGGCTGGTTTACGGCGCGGCGGTGATCTCCCGTTCGCTGGGCGTGCCGCCGCTGATTATCGGCATGACGATCGTCGGCATCGGCACCTCGCTGCCGGAGCTGTTCGTGTCCGTCACTGCGGCGCTGAACGGCCAGAGCGATATGGCGGTCGGCAACGTCCTCGGCTCCAATATTACCAATATCCTGCTGATTTTAGGGGTTGCCGCGCTTATTCACCCGCTGGCGGCCCGCTCGGAGGTGCTGCGGCGCGAACTGCCGCTGATGTTGGCGGTCACAGTATTATGCGGCCTGGTGTTGATGGACAACCAGCTCAGCCGGCTGGACGGCGTACTGCTATTGGCCGCCGCCGCCGCTTTTATCGCCCTGATGCTGAAGATAGCGCGGCTGGCCCAGCGCGAAGGCTGCGACAGCTTGACCACGGAACAGCTTGCCGAACTGCCGCAGAACGGCAGCACCACCGTCGCCACGCTGTGGCTGGTGCTGGCGTTTATTATCCTGCCGCTCGCCTCGCGGATGGTGGTCGATAACGCCACGGTGATCGCCCACTATTTCGGCATGAGCGAGCTGGCGGTCGGCCTGACGCTGATCGCCGTCGGCACCAGCCTGCCCGAACTCGCCACGTCGATAGCCGGCGCGCTGAAAGGCGAAGACGACATGGCGATCGGCAGTATTATCGGCTCGAATATTTTCAATATGGCGATCGTGCTCGGCGTGCCCGCCCTGCTGTCGCCCAGCCGGCTCGACCCGGCCGCCTTCCAGCGCGATTACTGGGTGATGCTGGCGGCCAGCCTGGCGCTCAGCGCGCTTTGCATCGGACGCAAACATCGCATCGGCCATCTGGCGGGCGCTCTGTTATTATGTGGTTTTATTGCGTATCTTGCGCTGCTGTTTTTCAACCCATTCGCTACCTTTGGCTAAGAATACGAGAAAAAGCATGTCGAATATTGAGTTGCAACCTGGCTTTGATTTTCAACAGGCCGGTAAAGAAGTGCTCCAGATCGAACGCGACGGGCTGGCCAGCTCGACCGCTACATCAACGACGACTTTACCCGCGCCTGCGAAAAAATCGCCGCCTGCAGCGGTAAAGTGGTGGTGATGGGCATGGGCAAATCCGGCCATATCGGCTGCAAGATTGCCGCGACCTTCGCCAGCACCGGCACCCCTTCATTCTTCGTGCACCCGGCGGAAGCCAGCCATGGCGATCTCGGCATGGTTACGCCACAGGACATCGTGCTCGCCATTTCCAACTCCGGCGAATCCAGTGAAATTCAGGCGCTGATCCCGGTGCTCAAACGCCAGCAAATCCCGATGATCTGCATGACCAACAACCCGGACAGTTCGATGGGCAAGGCGGCAGACATCCACCTGTGCATCAAGGTGCCGCAGGAAGCCTGCCCGCTGGCCTGGCGCCGACCACCAGCACCACGGCGACCCTGGTGATGGGCGATGCGCTGGCGGTGGCGCTGCTGAAGGCGCGCGGCTTTACGCCGGAAGACTTCGCGCTGTCGCACCCCGGCGGCGCGCTGGGACGCCGCCTGCTGCTGCGCGTCAGCGACATTATGCACAGCGGCGACGATATTCCGCACGTTAGCGCCGACGCCACGCTGCGCGACGCCCTGTTGGAGATCACCCGCAAAAATCTGGGGATGACGGTGATCTGCGACGAGCAGATGCACATTGCCGGCATCTTTACCGACGGCGACCTGCGCCGCATCTTCGATCTGGGCATCGATCTGAACAGCGCCAAAATCGCCGACGTCATGACGCGCGGCGGCGTGCGCGTGCGCCCGCATACGCTGGCGGTAGACGCGCTGAACCTGATGCAGCAGCGCCATATCACCGCGCTGCTGGTTGCCGATGGCGACCAACTGCTGGGTGTGGTACATATGCATGACATGCTGCGCGCCGGCGTGGTGTGAGTTTTTAGCGGCGACAGGCGGCAAGAAACGCCGCGCTATTGAAATAATAATTAGGAAAATCAATGAGTATGGTTGAAACCTGCTACGGGCCGGTAACGCAAGACGTGATGGCGCGGGCCGGGAAAATCCGCCTGCTGATCTGCGACGTCGACGGCGTCCTATCGGACGGCCTGATTTATATGGGCAACAACGGCGAAGAACTGAAAGCTTTCAACGTGCGCGACGGCTACGGCATCCGCTGCCTGAAGACCTCTGACATTGAGGTCGGCATTATCACCGGACGCTCCGCCAAGCTGCTGGAAGACCGGGCAAAAACCCTGGGCATCAGCTATCTGTATCAGGGCCAGTCCGATAAGCTTTTGGCCTTCCGTGAACTGTTGGATACACTGTCGCTGTCGGCAGATCAGGTGGCCTATATCGGCGACGATCTGATCGACTGGCCGGTGATGGCGCAGGTCGGCCTGGCGGTAGCGGTGGCGGACGCCCACCCGCTGCTGACGCCGCGCGCCCACTACGTCACCCGCATCGCCGGCGGACGCGGCGCGGTGCGCGAACTGTGCGACATTATTCTTTTGGCTCAGAACAAGCTGGAGGACGCCAAAGGGCTGTCGATATGAGCAAAACCAAACGCTGGATCACCATTATACTGGCGCTGATCGTTCTGGCCCTGATCGGCTGGAATATGGCGGATTACGATGACGAACCGACGGCCGGGCCGGTAAACTCGGCGGACCCGACTTACCAGAGCCAGCAAACGGTCACCGTCGTCTATAACCCGGCCGGTAAATTAAACTATAAGCTGGTGGCGGAAAGCGCCAAGTACTATACCGCCGAAGAGCTGAGCTGGTTTACCCAGCCGGTGATGACGCTGTTTAACGAAAACGCCGTCGCCACCTGGTCGGTACGTTCCGACCGCGCCAAGCTGACTAAAGACCGCATGCTGTATCTGTACGGTCACGTTGAGGTGAACAGCCTGACCACCACCTCACAACTGGAAAAAATCAAAACGGACAACGCTCAGGTTAATCTGGTGACCCAGGATGTGTCCTCCGATGACGAAGTAACGCTGTACGGCGCGAATTTTAATTCTAACGGCATGAAAATGCGTGGGAACCTGCGGGACAAAACCGCTGAGCTGATTGATAAGGTTAAGACCAACTATGAAATTCAAACACAAAAAACCACTCCGTAGTCTGTTGATCGGCAGCCTGGTTTTGGCCGCCAGCGCCCCCGCCTGGGCGCTGAAATCTGACGCCAATCAGCCGGTGAGCATCGACTCGCTGAACCAGTCTCTGGATATGCAGAGCAACGTCAGCACCTTTACCGGCAATGTGGTGATCAAACAGGGCACCATCGAGATTAAGGCCGATAAAGTGGTGGTCACCCGTCCGGGCGGCGATCAGAACAAAACCTATATCGAAGCCTTCGGTAAGCCGGTAACCTTCTACCAGATGCAGGACAACGGCAAACCGGTAAAAGGACATTCGCTGAAGGTGCGTTACGACGTGGCGCCGCAGCTGGTGACCCTGACCGGCGACGCCTATCTGGAGCAGCTCGACAGCAACGTGAAGGGCGAGCGCATCACCTATCTGGTGCAGCAGCAGCAAATGCAGGCATACGGCGACAAGGGCAAACGCGTGAAGACCGTGCTGGTGCCGTCGCAGTTGCAGGACAAAAACGGTCAGAAGAGTAACTAATCACTTATGGCAACACTCATCGCAGAAAATCTGGCGAAAGCCTACAAGGGCCGTAAAGTCGTTGAAGACGTCAGCCTGAAAGTGAACTCCGGCGAAATCGTCGGGTTGCTGGGGCCGAACGGCGCGGGTAAAACCACCACCTTCTACATGGTGGTCGGCATCGTGCAGCGCGACGCCGGACGCATCGTCATCGATGACGAAGACATCAGCATCCTGCCGCTGCACGCGCGCGCGCGCCGCGGCATTGGCTATCTGCCGCAGGAAGCCTCAATCTTCCGTCGCCTGAGCGTCTACGACAACCTGATGGCGGTGCTGGAAATCCGCGACGATCTGAGCAGCGAACAACGCGCCGACCGGGCCAACGAGCTGATGGAAGAGTTCCATATCACCCATCTGCGCGACAGCCTGGGCCAGGCGCTGTCCGGCGGTGAACGCCGCCGCGTCGAAATTGCCCGCGCGCTGGCCGCCAACCCAAAATTCATCCTGTTGGACGAACCGTTCGCCGGGGTTGACCCGATTTCCGTTATCGATATTAAAAAAATCATCGAGCACCTGCGCGACAGCGGCCTGGGCGTGCTGATCACCGACCATAACGTGCGTGAAACGCTGGACGTCTGTGAACGCGCCTATATCGTCAGCCAGGGGCAGCTGATCGCCACGGCACGCCGGAAGAGATTCTGAGCGATGAACAGGTGAAACGCGTTTATCTGGGCGAAGAATTCCGCCTGTAATGCCCTGCGTCAGCGATACGCAGCGGTTAACGGAAAAATAGAAAGAACATTATGAAGCAAGGTTTGCAACTCAGGCTCAGCCAACAATTGGCGATGACTCCCCAGCTGCAGCAGGCGATCCGTCTGCTGCAGCTGTCTACGCTTGAGCTTCAGCAAGAGATCCAACTGGCGTTAGAGAGCAACCCGCTGCTTGAGCAAACCGACCCGCACGACGAGATCGACGCGCAAGAAAGCGCCGACACCGAAGGTCTGGATACCCGCGAAGCGCTGGAGCAGAAGGATATGCCGGACGAACTGCCGCTGGACGCCACCTGGGATGAAATCTACACCGCCGGCACGCCATCGGGCACCGGCACCGATTACCGCGATGACGAACTGCCGGTCTACCAGGGGGAAACCACCCAGACGCTGCAGGATTACCTGATGTGGCAGGTGGATCTGACGCCGTTTTCCGATACGACGCCGCCATCGCCACCTCGATCGTCGACGCCGTCGACGACACCGGCTATCTCACCGTGTCGTTGGAAGATATTCTGGAAAGCGTCGGCGACGCAGACGTCACGCTGGAAGAAGTGGAGGCGGTGCTCAAGCGGGTGCAGCGTTTCGACCCGATCGGCGTCGCGGCGCGCGATCTGCGCGACTGTCTGCTGATCCAGCTGTCCCAATACGCCAAAGAAACGCCTTTCCTCGCCGAAGCCCGGCTGATCATCAGCGACCATCTGGATCTGCTGGCCAACCACGACTTTCGCAGCCTGATGCGATCAACCCGGCTAAAAGAAGATACACTGAAAGAAGCGATGCTGCTGATTCAGTCGCTCGACCCGCGCCCGGGGCAATCTATCAATACCGGCGAGTCGGAATATGTCATTCCCGACGTGCTGGTGCGCAAGGTGCACAACCGCTGGACGGTCGAACTGAATGCCGACAGCATTCCGCGTCTGAAGATCAACCAGCACTATGCCGCACTGGGCAACAGCTCGCGTAACGAAGCCGACGGCCAGTTTATCCGCAGTAACCTGCAGGAAGCGAAATGGCTGATCAAAAGCCTGGAAAGCCGTAACGATACGCTGTTGAAGGTGACGCGCTGCATCGTCGAGCAGCAGGAGGCGTTCTTTGAACAAGGTGAAGAGTTTATGAAGCCCATGGTGCTGGCGGATATCGCCCAGGCCGTGGAGATGCATGAATCGACGATTTCACGCGTGACCACGCAGAAATTCCTGCACAGCCCGCGCGGCATCTTCGAACTGAAATATTTCTTCTCCAGCCACGTCAACACCGACAGCGGCGGCGAGGCATCCTCCACGGCGATCCGCGCGCTGGTGAAGAAATTAATCGCGGCGGAAAACCCCGCCAAAACCGCTTAGCGACAGTAAACTGGCCACCCTGCTTGCCGATCAGGGCATCATGGTGGCGCGGCGCACCGTCGCCAAGTACCGAGAGTCTTTGTCCATCCCGCCGTCGAACCAGCGTAAACAGTTGGTTTGACCTCAATAGAGAAGGAAGACATTATGCAGCTCAACATTACCGGACACCACATCGACATCACCGAGCCGTTGCGTGAGTTCGTCAATACCAAGTTCGCCAAGCTCGAACAGTATTTCGACCGCATTAACCAGGTTTATGTCGTGCTCACCGTGGAAAAAGTGCAGCAGATTGCGGAAGCAACGGTGCACGTGAATGGAGGCGAGTTGCACGCCACCTCGGAAAAAGAAGATATGTATGCTGCAATTGACTGCCTGATTGATAAACTGGCGCGGCAATTGAACAAACATAAAGACAAATTGAAGCAACACTGACAATCTGGGCCGCTACCGTCCGCGGCAGCGGCCCGCACGTAGCCTTCGTGCTACCGGCTGCCATCGGCGCGTTATTCCGCGGAATAACGCGCCGATAAGCCATCAGGGTTTAACAGACGAAAAATCGCCTCGTTAAGCAACGACGTCGCACAGCGTTTGGCGGCAGAACACCGCCGCCAAACCAGCGCTAAGCAAGCTTAAGCGTGTGATTTTAAGTGAAGATGAGATGAACGACGAAATAATGCAATTAAGCTCGGTGCTCAACATCGAGTGCACCAGAAGCTCGGTACACTGCAACAGCAAGAAACGCGCTCTGGAAATTATCAGCGAACTGGCAGCCAAACAGCTCAACCTGCCGCCGCAGGTGGTGTTTGACGCGGTTCTCACCCGTGAACGCATGGGCAGTACCGGTATCGGCAACGGTATCGCGATCCCTCATGGCAAGCTGGAAGAGGACACACTGCGGGCCGTTGGCGTGTTTATCCGTCTCGACCAACCTATCGCCTTCGACGCCATCGACAACCAGCCGGTCGACCTGCTGTTTGCCCTGCTGGTGCCGGCCGACCAGTGCAAGACCCATCTGCACACGCTGTCGCTGGTTGCCAAGCGTCTGGCCGATAAAACCGTCTGCCGCCGCCTGCGCGCCGCGCAGAGCGACGAAGAACTTTATCAGATCATTACGGAATAAGCGGTTGCCGGCGTGACTTCCGCCGGCGATAACGATACTGTTTGTCTGTCATGGATCCCGGCCGTCGCCGGGCTTATATTTCCAACGGCGGCATAAACGCCGCTGAGATGCCAGGGGGAGTTGCCACATGGTGCTGATGATTGTCAGCGGCCGTTCCGGTTCAGGGAAATCCGTCGCCTTGCGGGCGCTGGAAGATATGGGTTTTTACTGCGTTGATAACCTGCCCGTGGTGCTGCTGCCGGAGCTGGCCAAAACGCTGGCGGAACGCAACAGCTCCGCGGCGGTCAGCATCGACGTGCGTAATATGCCGGAGTCACCGGAAGTGTTCGAATATGCGATGACGCAACTGCCGGACAGCTTCTCCCCGCAACTGCTGTTCCTGGACGCCGACCGCAATACGCTGATCCGCCGTTACAGCGACACCCGCCGCCTGCACCCGCTGTCGAGCAAAAACCTGTCGCTGGAAAGCGCCATCGATGAAGAGAGCGACCTGCTGGAGCCGCTGCGCTCGCGCGCCGATCTGATTATCGACACCTCCGAAATGTCGGTGCATGAGCTGGCGGAGATGCTGCGCACCCGCCTGCTGGGCAAACGCGAACGCGAGCTGACCATGGTGTTTGAGTCCTTCGGCTTCAAACACGGCATTCCCATCGATGCCGATTACGTGTTCGACGTCCGCTTCCTGCCGAACCCGCACTGGGATCCGAAGCTGCGCCCGATGACCGGCCTGGACAAGCCGGTGGCGTCGTTCCTGGATCGCCATACCGAAGTGCATAACTTTATCTACCAGACGCGCAGCTACCTGGAACAATGGCTGCCGATGCTGGAAACCAACAACCGCAGCTATCTGACGGTCGCCATCGGCTGTACCGGCGGTAAACACCGTTCGGTGTACGTGGCCGAACAGCTGGCGGACTATTTCCGCTCGCGCGGCAAGAACGTGCAGTCGCGCCACCGCACGCTGGAAAAAACGCAAGCAATGACCATCAAACAAACGGTAGAAATCAAGAACCGGCTGGGCATGCACGCCCGCCCGGCGATGAAGCTGTTTGAACTGGTGCAGAGCTTTGACGCCGAAGTGATTCTGCGTAACGACAGCGGCACCGAAGCCGAGGCCAGCAGCGTGATTGCGCTGCTGATGCTGGACTCCGCCCAGGGCCGGCATATTGAAGTCGAAGCCAGCGGACCGCAGGCCCAGCAGGCGCTGGATGCGGTGATCGCGCTGTTTAATTCCGGCTTCGACGAAGATTAAGCGTCGGACGCGCCTTTGGATCGTTTACCCGGAATATGCCGCATATCCGGGTACAACAGCCCTTAACAGGCTGTCTAACAAAATGAAGAGCGATCCAGAGATGATGATCGACAGCTCGATGATATGCAGCATGTAATACTTTTTTATCCAGACGATCAGCTCATTCGGCAACGTGTTGAAATAGTCATATGACTCGGCGGGGAGCCGATAACCTTTCTTACCTGGCCCAATCTTTTTCCCTAGTAACACCTGCCTCATAAATCTCACCAGTAAAAAGCTGGTGAAAAAACCGCCATGATAAAAAACGGTATAAACATCAGGCATCGGCAGAGCGCGGGACAGGTAGCCCGATACGATTGTTTCGTATTTCTTTTTCGTTACGCCGAAGTACAGCATGATAAATATAAAAAAACCAATGCCCGAAAATACCAGCACCGAGCCAATCAACATCAAATAAAAGCTCATCACGCCCTATCCTCTGTTACTTTAAAAGCATGTCTGCAACAAAAAGCTCCACCTTTCTCACCGATATATTCCCCTGCGCCACCACCTGCCAAACCGCCTGCCGTACCACCGATAATCGCACAGGCCAACCCGGCCGCCCCTCCTGCTGGAGCGCTGATAATCCCCAATGCCGTACAAACTCCAACACCAACCAAGCTTCCCAGGGCTCCGCCATATATTCCTCCGACAGTGCCCGCACCAAAAGCACCATACCCTGTTAACGCCACCCGCGTACATTCCTTCTCACGACCAAGGGTACAAGCATGATAAATATCATTGGTCGTGCTGGTTCCGGAGAGCGCTATACCAATCCAGCCCGCACCTTTCATAAACTTTACCGCCTTACCGGCGCCCTCGAGGTAGCTCGAGTAGCCTTTTATTGCCCCAACGCCCACCGTTGACCACTCATGCACGATGGAACGGCTGGAGAGGTTCAGCGCACGCTTGATGCTCTCATAGGGACGCAGGTTAAGGATGTTGCGCGTGAGCCGGCTAAAAATCGGTTTATCCAGCAGGATTTTCAACTCATTAAACAGCCGCTGCCTTTCAACAAAAAACTGCTGGCCAATCAGCGTCCCCTGAGTCCGGAACTGATTTTGGTAGCTGGCCTCGATCTGTTTAAGGAGTTTTTCGATGCGCATAAAATACTGCTTGCCGGCATCGCTGGCTATTCCCATTCCCCGGCTGGTGCCGTTAAGTATGGTCGCAATGGCGACATAATGACGCTGGAGGAAATCTGCCTGCTCAACGTTAATCGGCTCCATCGCCCGGTTAACCGTCCGCTTTTGCCTGATATAACTGCCGTAACAACGCATCCTGACGTGTATGCTCAGGATCGGCAACAATCACTATCTGCCCGGGCTTCAGCCACGGCGTATCGGCATTAAGCTACATAAAAATAGCGGGCAGCGGCGCTGCGTGGGTTGGCAAACAGCAGACGTCCTTGAAAGGCTAACGAACCCGGCGTTTCAACAACGCAGTAACCGGGTTCAACAGGTCGGAGGGAAAAAGCGGCCATCTTGTGACTCCTGTCAGCAAAGAGAGCCTTTGATTTTTAAGACCATAGGGCCGCCGGTCAATGTGCAAACGGCGCGTTCGTGAAGCCGGACACTCAGAAATAACCGGTTTATATCCGGCTCAGGCAATCCAGCGCCACCGCCTTAAAGCTGGCGAAATCACTGCTGCCCAGCAGCCGGCTCATCGACCGCTCGCGGACAAAGGTGACAAACAGCTCATAAATCGCCATCGCCTCTTCATAGTCGCTTTTGCTGATCGCCAGCAGGAAGATCACGTGCGCCATTTCGCCGTCGCCCCAGTCGATGCCCTGCGGCGCCAGCAGCGTCACCACCACGGTTTTCTTCGCCAGCAGCCCCAGCGAGTGCGGCAAGGCGATACCCTCCCCGAGCAGGGTGGACACGATGGCTTCACGCTCAACCACCGAGGGATAAAAATCCTCGCCGACATAGCCTTCCTGCTCCAGCTGCGCGCACACCCTGCGGAACAGCTGCTCCTGAGTCAGCGGTTCATTCACCACCATAAAGTGGTTGGCGTCGAAGAACTTTTCCAGCATATACGGCTTGGTGCGGTCCACCAGCACCAGCTTGCCCAGCTGCTCCAGCTGATACTCGGTCGGGAACGGCGACATCACCACCACCGGCTTGTTCTTCTCGCTGACGCGGGCGTTGGAAATCACAAAATCTTCGTCGATATGCGGCAGTATTTCGTAATCGCGCAGCGAAACGGTGCGCGTCACCACCAGCTGCGGATACTTGCGGGCGATTTGCGCCTGAATCATACGCACCGTCGAGTTGCCGGTGTCGCACACCAGCATCACCTGCGGATGACGCTCATAGCCGATGTTGTAATGCCGCTCCAGCCCGACGCCGATATGCAGCACCAGATAGCCGATCTCGTTCTCGCTCAGCGTGTAGGGGGTATATTTTCCCCAGCTGGAGACCGCCGCCAGCGTCACGTCGTAGGCCATCGGGTAGTGCTGCTTGATATTGGTCAGCAGCGGATTGGGAATATTAATCTGGTATTTCACCCGGGGTGATCATGGTCTTGATATGGGTGAGCAGATCGGCGCGCAGCTGCTTATCGCCCTGCAGATTGTAGTTATAGTGGGTGTTGATATAAGACAGGATGTAATCCACCAGCGCTTCTTCATCGTCGGCGTTGATTTCGGTCGGCCGCACCTCCTGCACCCGCCGCGCGGCGATATTCACCCGCAGATACGCCTCTTCGGCCGCCGAAACCTCTTTACCGGCGGCCTTGCTCAGCTCGCCCGCCAGCCAGGTCGACGCCTTGCGCACCGCCTCATCGCCGTCTTCCACATCAAACTCCGGCAGCGGGTAGCCGTCGCTGATGCGCTTGAGCGCCACGGCGCAGTAGAAAATCAGGTACTGTTCACCCTTGTCCGTCAGGCGGACATTGTATTGCGACAGTAGCGGATGCAGCAGGCCGGCGAAGGTCGCCACCTGCGGCTGCAGCAGGATATCGTTGTTCAGCAGCGGATTTTCCGCGTCCTCCTGATCCAGCTGGAACAGCAGATCGGTCAGGCAGGCGCGAATCGCCATTTCGGCGCCGAACAGCTTCATACCGTAGCGCGGTTTGGTTTCAATGGTTAGCTGGTAACCGGCCAGCCGCTCTCTCACCTCAGCCATGTCGTTTTGCAGGGTACCGCGGCTGACAAACCACTCATCGGCCAGATCTTCCAGCTTCAGAGAAAACGCTGAGGTCAGAAAACGCACCAGCAGGGCATGCACGCGCTCCTGCGCGCTGCGCGGCGTCACATGCTTTCTGCGCTCCTGCAGCTGCAGCGCGTTGAACAACTTGGCGTCGTCCACCTGCAGCCGATAGCCCGCGCCGCGGCTGTGTACAAAACGGGCGCCGTATTTTTCCAAAATATCATTCAGTGCCGTGATATCCGCACGCACCGTCCGGGTGGAAACCGCCAGGCGTTTCGCCAGTTCATCCTGCGGCAGGGTTTCCGATTGCAACGCATCAAACAGATAAGCTAAACGAGGATAAGGAAATCTCACCATTGTCATTCCAATGTTAAGCGCCCGCCCCAGCGCGAGGCGGGTCGCGCTAAACCGACCAGAGAGTTACTGCGTCGCCGGCGCAAACACCATCTGCGATGGGCTGCCCACCGGCGTATATCCTGCAATAAAACTGAGTTTGCCGCTGTGCGGATCCACGGCGAAGCGCGTCACGTTGTCGCTGCGCTGATTGAGCGCGTACAGATAGCGCCCGCTGGGATCCAGAGTAATCGTGCGCGGGTAATCGCCCCGCGTCCAGGTTTCCGCCACCGGCGTCAGCTCGCCCGCCTTGCCGACGCTAAACTGCGCGGATGCTGTTGTGCAACCGGTTGGCGACGTACAGGTGATTGCCGTCCCGGCTCAGCGCCAGCCCGGCGGCGAAGCTGGTGCCCTGATAATCCGCCGGCAGCGTCGATGCCGCATGCAGCTGGCTCAGCGTGCCCCGCTGCGCGTCAAAGCGGTAGCTGGTCAGCGTGGATGCCTCCTCGTTCACCAGCAGCAGCGTGGCGCCGTCAGGATGGAAAACGAAATGGCGCGGCCCCGCGCCGGCCGACGAGGCGGCGATCCACGGCGGATCGTTCGGCGTCAGCCGGCCGCTGACGTCGTCAAAACGCCACTGATAGATCCGATCCAGCCCCAGATCCGTCGAAAACACAAACTTGCCGCTCGGATCGCTGGCGATCATATGCGCATGCGGCCCGTTATGATCGCTGACGGCAAAGCTGCCGTTCACCGCCGCCGCCGGCTTGGCCGCGCCGGCCGGCCCCTGCTGCTGCTGCACCGAGCTGGCCGCCGCCAGCCGGCCTTGCGCATCCACCGGGAACACCGCCACGCTGCCGCTCTGGTAGTTGGCCACCAGCAGATGGCGGCCGTTCGGCGTCAGGGAAAGGTACACCGGCCCCGCCCCCTGCGAATCCACCTGATTGAGCGGCGTCAGGCTGCCGTCCTCGGCATTGATGCGCAGCGCGGCAATGGTGCCGTGCTTGCCGTCATCCGCCGTACCGACCTCGCTGGCGACGTACAGCGTCCTGCCGCGGGCGTCGACCGTCAGCTGGGCGGGATTGGCCAGCGTGCTGACCAGCGTTTTATCGCTCAGCGCGCCGCTGGCGGCGTCAACGCGTAAGCGGTATACGCCTTCGCCGTTGGGATTGTAGGTGCCGATATAGGCAAAACGGGATGAGGTGGTCGTCATGGCGTCCTCAGCTTGCAGCGCCGGGCTGGCCATCGCCAGCAGCGCCAGGGATACTGCGCCCAGTAACGGAGCGCTTCGCAGGGTAACCCAGTTTCGCATAATTATCCTTGATCCAGGTAGGGGGCACAGCCGACCACGCCCATTAATACGGGGCGCCGCACGCAGCGGCGCCGTCTTTACGCCGGGGTTTAACCCACCAGCTTTTTGGTCATCGCCAACAGCGTCTTCACATCCTGCGGGCGGGTATTACCGCTGGCGGAATCAATGATCGAGCTGTAAATGTGCGGGATCACCTGCTTCACGCCGGCGCGCAGCGCAATCTCGACGATCTCTTCAAAGTTCTGCAGATCAATGCCGCCGGTCGGCTCCAGCATAAAGTCATGCTCGGCGCAGGCCTGCGCCACATACTGGTATTCGTCCTTGCACTTCAGGCCGCCCATCGGGAAATACTTGACGGAGCTGCCGCCCATGTCTTTCAGCAGCGCAATGGCGGTTTCCACCGGCACGATACCGTCCGGCGCCGCGGCGCTCAGCGGCCCGGTCGAGATCTTCACCTGGCCGACGCGGCCGGTCGGCGACACCAGGCCGTTCACCACGCTGTCATTTTGCCCCAGCAGCGCCCGGCTGGCGCCGACGCCGGTGAATACCTGGTTGACGTGCTGCGGCTGCACCTGCTGCGCAATCAGGCTGACCATCGCCGACTGTTTAGGATCGCCGGCGCCCAGCCCCCACCGACAGCGCATTGTCGATCAGGGCGCGCATAGCGCTGCATATCCGCCACCGCGCTGGCGACGTCCGGATAGTTCTTGGAGAGCACGCCGACCAGCACGTGACCTTCCGCCGCGTCGTAGATTTCCTGCGCGTTGTCCTTCGACCCCGCCAATACGTTGAGACAAACGCGGTCACGGTAATAGTTTGGCTTCAGCTTCATGCTTGTTTCTCCAGTAAACGTTTAATACAGGTAAATACGGTCATCAGCTGCGCTTCATCAACGCTGCGCACATCCACTTCGATCTTGCCCTCGTTGGCCTTGTAGCCGCGGAAGTAAATGGCGATCTCGCCGTTCTTCAGCGCCTGCACCAGCTCCGTGGTCGAGATTGCCGATCGCGGCTTCGTCAAAGGTAATCTCCGCGCGGGCGATATCGCGGCCGGCGCTGTCCCAGACGGTTTGCGCGCTGACGCCGTGCAGCGTATTCAGGTTGGTGATAAACGCCGACATGCGTTCAACCATCTGCGCGCCGCTGGTTTTTTCCTGCGTCAGATAACTTTCGATCGCCTGCGTCAGCCCCAGAATGCCCTCTTTGCCGACCTTTCATCGCGCGGCCGATGCCGCCGGACTGCTGTTTTACCCAGGCTACGTACTGTTTCCTGCCGATCACCAGCCCGCTGGTCGGCCCTTCGATCGCCTTCGCGCCGCTGTAGATCACCAGGTCCGCGCCCATCTGGTAGTAGCTGGTCAGATCCTCTTCGGCTGCGGCGTCGACGATCAGCGGCAGGTTATGCCGGCGCGCCACCTCGGCGGCCTGCTCGACCGACAGCATGCTCTTCTGCACGCAGTGGTGCGACTTGACGTACAGGATCGCCGCCGTCTGCGGCGTAATGCTGGCGGCAAGCTGCTGCGGCGAACACTCGTTGGCGTAGCCTGCTTCCACCACCTTGCCGCCGCCCAGGGCGACCATGGTGTCGACCGGCGCGCCGAAGTTGACGTTATGACCGCGCGGCAGCACGATCTCACGCGGTTCATTAACCGGCGCCGAGTGCAGGTTCACCAGCAGGTTGGCGTTGTCGCGCACGATCACCGCCGCCACCGACTGGGCGATGCCGGCCGAGGCGCAGGACACCACCACCGCATCTTCCGCGTTCAGCAGTTTGGCGATATACGCGCCGGTTTTATCCACCAGGGTCTTTAATTTCAAAGTAGTGGTTCAGGCCGTAATCCACCGCATCGATCACCGTCTGGCTCGGCGTGGAGACGCCCAAAATCGTCATGCGGCCGGAGGTGTTAATCACCTGTTTTAAATTATATTTTTCATAAATCGAAGACATGAGCGGCCTTCCCTTCATCGGTTAATAGGACTTCCCCGGCCACCACCGCGGCCAGCGGAACCAGCAATTGTTCGCCCGCGGCGGACTGCCCTTCAGAATCGGCAAACACCTGCGGCCCTGACGCACCTCAAACAGGGTCAAATCGGCGTCGAAACCCGGTTTGATCTGCCCTTTACTCTGCAGGCGCAGCGCCGAAGCGGCATTTTCCGTCACGCAATGGATCACCTGCGGCAGCGTCATGCCCAGGGTGAAGAATTTGGACATCACCGTCGCCAGGCTATGCACCGGGCCAGCCATGCGGTTGCGGCAATAGATATCCGAGCTGATAGTGTGCGGCAACAGGCCCAGCGCAATCGCCTGGCGCGCCACCTCGAAGCTGAAGCTGGCGGTGCCGTGGCCGACGTCCAGCAGCACGCCGCGCTTCAGCGCGCGCTGGACCGACTCACGCAGCGTGCCCGCCGGCGTCAGAATGCGGTTCGGCTTGCCGTTATAACAGTGGGTAATGATGTCGCCGCGCGTCAGCAGGTCGGCAATCTCATCCAGATCCGGCGGGTTGTTGCCGACGTGCACCATCAGCGGCAGCTGCTGGTTTTCCTGCTGGATCTCTTTCGCCAGCACCAGCGGTTTGATGCCGTTCGGCCCCACCACGCTGCTGCTCATCCGCGCCTTGATGCCGATGACAAAACCGCTGTGACGCTCGATGGCGCTCTTCACCCCTTGCTTGTTGATATCGCTCATATCGGCCAGTTCGTTTTGCCGCAGCAGGCCGATACGCGAAATATTCAGGAAGGCGAAAACGTTGGTTTTGGTGCTGCGCGTCAGCGTATAGAACTCATCAATGTCGTCGCTGCCGGTACTGCCGGCGTCCACCACCGAGGTGACGCCGCTATCAACACCGACGCGGTCCGGTTCATCGTGATAGATCGGTGAGGAGGGGTAGCAGTGCACATGGGCGTCGATCCAGCCGGCGCTCAGACGGTAGTTGCCCGCCAAATCCCAGCTGCGGCTGGCGGACATCTCCGCCGGCAGCTGGCCGACCGCGGCAATTTTGCGTCGGCGATCGCCACGTCCGTCAGGGTATCGTCCGCCAGTCTGGCGCGTCGGATTATCAGGTCATACATACTTCATTACTCCTTATACCCTGCCGACCTCACGCCGCAGTACGCGCCGTGGAGGCCAGGGTATACGTTTGGTTGTCTTGCTGCGGGTACAGCCGGACGTCAAGCAATGGCGACCGGGAAAATCGCCCCCAGCACCATGGCGCCGAGGATCGCGCCGCCGGTGATTGGTTTACCCCAGATGTAGAACAGCAAAGCGCCAAGCAGAGAGCCGATGCCGATAGGAATCGACGCGGTCATGGCGGACAGAATAATCAATGGCCCGAGGAAGCGGCCGGAGGAGTTGCCCGCCCCCCATCATCACGTCGGCACCGTAGGTCGAATTGCTCTGATTAATGGTGAATTTACGCGCCAGAATAATCAGATAGCCAATCGCCAGGCCGATCACCAGGCCGGTCACCAGCGATGCGGCGAAGTTGGCCACCGGGAACACGAACCCGGCCCCAGCAGCAGCGCCGGTACGCCCAGCCCCACCCCGGTCTGGATGGCGCCGCCGATATCGAGGATCCCCACCAGCGAGCCTTCGATAATGCGCGCGAACAGGAAGCTGGCGCCAAACGCCGCACCGCGCCGTAGACGCCGGTATCCATGCCGGCGCGCAGCATTGAGACAAACGCCACTTCGTTAAACGCGCCGATACCGTACAGGTAATACATATGCGTCCCGGCAAACACGCCGGCGGACAGCAGGACCGACAAAAATCGGGAACGACCAGTCGGCATACCAGAAGCCTTTTTGTTGGACTTGTTCTTCCATCACTGCACTCCTTATTTACCGCTCAGGCCGTTATGAATCGCATCCAGCCAGCCGGGCACGCCGAGGCTGAACGATTTGAGCAGTTCCATATCGAAACCGCGGAAGAAGCCGCTCAGCACGAACAGCAGCACGATGGTCGCCATCATGATTTTGGTGACTTTATTCCAGCCGCTCTCTTCCACGCCCTTGCCGATCAGGATCCCCAGCACCAGGCCCGGTACGGCGTTACCCATGATCAGCTGCGCCAGGCCGCCGAAAATGGTGCCCCAGAAGCCGGAACGTTTACCCGCGTCGATCGCCGCCAGCCAGAAGATCACCGGCATCACGGTGTTGACCAGCAGGTTGGCCGCCGGCACCAGCACCTTGATCGCCGTGACCTGCAGCGCCGCCGGCACCGCAGAGGCGGTCGAGTTCAGGAAGGCCACCACGATCATGCCGATGATGCCGCAGGCGATCGCCATTTTCTTCGGATCGTGCAGCGTTTCCGCCACGTTGCGGTTTTTGATCATCAGCGCCGCGGCGCCCCAGTTGGGAATAATGCGGTGGTCGACATCCTGCGTGAAGGCGCCGGCCGCCACGGAGGAAGCCCAGGCGTTAAAGAAGAAGCCCAGACCAAATGAGAAGTGCGAAGCCGGATCGCCCTCGCAAGAGTTCAGCTCGCCTAAGGTACGGAAAGCGCCCATTCCCTGTGTCGTCGGGGCATGGAACATACGCGCGGCGCCTGCACCGACGCCAACGCCCACCAGCCCGCCGATAATAATCGACTTAAATAAGATTATGAGAAACATCTGTTTATCTCTCCACTTATACCCGATTAATTGCAAATTAAAGCCAACAACGCCGTAACATGAATCATTCCGGGTATCTGTCAGTTTTTTATCTTGTAGTGAAGACCACCTTTTCAGTGTTGATGATCGTCACATTTATGGTTACTTCCAATGACACTGCATAGCTTTTTCTTTCCCGCGGCAGGAAGAAAAACAGAAACTTTTCTTTGGTGATTTTTTCTTCCGCGCTTAATACGCTGACATCCTGCGGTTCAATACGCAGCAGAATATTACTGGTGGACTTTAATACCGCGCCCTGTACGCTTGCCAATGCGGCGGCAAAGGCCTTGGCCTTGGTGTCGCCTTTGCCCGCAACGGTGACTGAGGTGGTATATTGTTCCTTCATTTATGCCGCGCCATGTTTTTTGATATAGGCTTCCACCAGTTTCTGACCCAGCTCTTCTTTATCCATAAAGCCGAAGCCCAGTACGTTGCAGCCTTCGTTAATCGCCGTGACGCCTTCGTCAATAGAACGCATGCCGTATTTTGCCTTATAGCCATATTTGGTCTGCGCCGTAATCGCGCCGGCGCCGCCGCTGCCGCAGAACGAAATACCCAGCTGCGCGTTTTCCGCCTTCATCACATCACCCAGCTTCATATCCGCCGCCACGCCGGGAATGACCACCGCTTTTCCGCCTGCATTTTCAACGCCCTGGCCCACTTTCTGCCCTTTCCCCAGACGGTCGCCGATCACTACGGTAATTTGACTCATGAGATATTCTCCTGATTGATAATTATTGGTAATTAATTATTGGTTATTATCTTTTGCCACTTCGAAATGCACGGAAAGCAAATAGGCTTCCTCGACGGGCAAGGTTTTTAATTGGTCCACCACCCGCTGCGCCAGCTGCATCGAGTGCGACGAAATTTCATCAAACAGAGATTTATCCACCTCCGGCAGCGGCTCGCCGGTAATAGAGCGCAAGACCATCGCACGTACGTGCGACTCCAGCATTTGCTGCTGCACCTCATTGGTGTAAATATTCTCTGCGTTTAACATCGCGGTAATATCCGCCAGCAGCTGAGTGGTAATTTCCGCCGCCTGCGCGATATCAACCTGTTCTGTTTTTACCGAAGTTGCTCCTGCATTCACTTTTCAGTCACCCCATGGATACAGACGTTAATTATTGAGTTACAAAACGGCGCTGAATAAGCCGTTTTATCTGCTTTATCTGATGGCTTTACCCTAACGCCGACGACATGGCTTGTGTAGCGCGTTTTTTTCCAGTTCAAAGTGGAAATTGGGTGACGGATGGGGATCCATTTCGCAAAACGCATTATTTAGCGATAAGTTAATGGAAATACAAAGAGATAACGTGCCGCCCTCGCCCGTCCGGGAAAAAATGCGGAAGAAAAGTTCGTGATCGAGATCTCTTTCTTTTCCGCGGCAAGCGCCTACTATCGGCAAGACACAATCGACATTGCCAACACCCCGCACCTTAAGGCGCGGGGTGTTGCTTTATGCCGCCTTTTTTACCATTTGGAAAAACGCCCCCACGGCGTGTTTTGATGTAGCTCCGGCGCTTGCGGCACACGGGCCGCCAGGGCGTCGGGGATAACGGGAGAGTGGAATGACCAAACCAATCATTACGATTAATGAGCTGGATGCGGAACGCCTGGATGCGTTATTGGAACAGCCGGCTTTCGCCCATACCGACATTGCCGCCGCGCTTAACGACGAGCTGGATCGCGCCGAGATCCTGCCGCCGGCGCAAATCCCGGCTAATGTGGTGACGATGAACAGCATCGTTCGTTTTCGCGATCTGCACACCGGCGAGGAACACGTGCGTACGCTGGTGTACCCCGCCTCGCTCAAGGACAGCAATCAGCAGCTGTCCGTGATGGCGCCGCTGGGCGCAGCGCTGCTGGGCATGCACGTCGGCAAACAGATTGCCTGGACGCTGCCGAACGGCGAACAGGCGAATATTGAGGTGTTGGAACTGCTGTACCAACCGGAAGCCGCCGGCGAGTATCATCGCTAAGCGGCGCGACGGGCGGCCCTCCGCCGCCCGTACAGTTACAGCAGCATCGACACCAGCACCAGAACCAGCAGCCAGACATAGACCCGCGCATGCAGCTCATCGCCCATCTTCGGCAGCGCGTAACGGGCGAACGCCATGCCCAACATGCCGGACAGCGCCAGCCAGGCCAGCATCCCCAGATTGACATAGCCCAGGTATCCCGCACCGGCGATCTTGCCATGACCCAGCCAGCCGTACATGCCGGCGCCCATCAGCGCAATGGCGATAGACAGCGGGTTGGCCGCGCTGACGCAGTACTTCATCTCATAGCCATGCCGCCGCAGCAGCGGCACCGTCATCACGCTGCCGCCGACGCCGAGCATCGCGGCAATCACGCCGATGCCCGGCCCGCCCAGCCATAGCGTAACGGCAGACAGCGGACGCCGCGCGGTTTTCTGCAGAAAGCCTTTACGCCACACGCAATCGGCGATGGTCAGCAGCATATAGAGGATAAACAGCAGGCGGATCAGGCCGTCCGTCAGCCGCGTGGCGATAAACGCGCCGATCAGCGCGCCGCCCGCCAGCGCGTAACACAGCGGTATGATCGTTTCCCGCCGTAAAGCGCCGCGCCGCCAGTGGCCATAGCTGGCATAGCCGGCGTTGAGAATCATCAGCGCGGTCGAGGTCGCGACGGCGATATGCATCGCCTGCCCGGGCTGCGCACCGGCGATCAGATGATAGACCAGCGGCACCACCACAAAGCCGCCGCCGAAGCCAAACAAAATGGTGCTGATGCCGGTCAGAAAACCGGCGGCCAGCAGAATAACCACGTCCGTCATAACCCATGCCCTGCCAGAAAAGAGGGCGACAGGATAAAGCGAACGCCGCTGGCTTGCATACGCCGTTATGCCAACTATCATTGCATTTCGGCCAACCTTACCGGCACCCCGATGCACAATGTTCCGATCGACGACGTCGACCACCTGGCGCGCCCGGTCATCGCCTCGCCAGGCACTATCCGCCAGGCTATCTGCTGCGATGCACAGCCACCGCCGCGCCCAGCTGCTGTACGGCGCGACGGCGTCATGCACGTCACGACGCAGCAGGGCAACTGGCTGGTGCCGCCGCAGCGGGCGGTCTGGCTGCCGCCCGGCATGCGCATCAGGTGACGATGGTGGGCGTGACCACCACAGTCTGTATCTCGAACCGGCGGCGCTGCCGGAAGCGGTACGCACCGCCCCTGCCGGGTGGTCAGCGTCTCGCCGCTGATGCGCCAGCTGTTGATCGCCGCCGTGGAGATGCCGCTCGAATACGCGCAGCACGGGCGCGACGGCGCGCTGATCGCACTGCTGCTGCATGAGATCGCACGCATGCCGCGCTGCCGCTGCATATTCCGCTGCCGGCGGATGCGCGGCTGCATGCGCTGTGCCACGCATTTTTACAGCGGCCGGATATTCATCTGCCGCCGCAGCAGTGGGCCGCCCGGCTGTATATGAGCCTGCGCAGTTTCAGCCGTTTTTTTCAGCGCCAGACCGGCATGCCGTTTTCACAGTGGCGGCAACGGGCAGCGGTGGTATGGGCGCTGGCGCGGCTGGCCGCCGGCGACAGCGTCACGCAGATTGCGCTGGAGCTGGGTTATGAGAATAGCGCGGCGTTTTCCGCCATGTTTCGTCGGGTGCTGGGGCAGACGCCCTCCAGCTTTTTGCAGGACGGGGAGATGGCGCGATAAGCGGCGGGAGAACCGCCGCCACGGCGCTTAGCGGTACTTTTGGTGGTAGGTGTCGCGGGTGGTTTTAAACGCTTGCGCCTGCTGCTTCGCCTCGGCCAGTTTGCCCTGATTAGCCAGCGCCAGCGAGGCGTCGATCTGGCCGATCAGCGTATCCAGACCGTGACGGAAGTCCTTCATTTCCGGGCTGTCCGGCGCTTTATCTTCCAGCTTGGGCGGCGTGCCCTGCTTGGCGTCCTGCGCAGCAGCACGCATGTTTTGCAGACTTTGTTTGAAACTGTCGGCGGAATCGGTTTTTAACGCGGTTTTATAGTTGCCGGCGATGATATCCATATTCTCATCGAGATCGGCCGCCATCGCCAGCGAACTGGCGCCCAGCAGCGCCAACGCCGCCAGCGCTTTGAGTTTATTGTTCATGCTCACCTTCCGTTATTGTTTTAATTAACCGCTAATTAACATAGGCGGCATGCGCACAAAGCGAAACGAAGATTTGTAAGGAAGGTTAAAGGCGGGAACGGCAATGCTGGCCGGCGTTGCGCCGGCCAGCTGATACAGGTTACTGACCGGCGATCTTCATTTCCGGCAGCAGCACCGAGCCGCACTGAATATTGCTGCGGGTTTCGATATCGCTGCCGACGCTGACAATATTACGCAGCATGTCTTTCAGGTTGCGGCAATGGTGATCTCGCTGACCGGATACTGGATTTCGCCGTTCTCCACCCAGAAGCCCGCCGCGCCGCGCGAATAATCGCCGGTTACGCCGCTGACGCCCTGGCCCATCAGTTCGGTCACCACCAGGCCGGTGCCCAGCTGTTTTGAGCATGCCGGCAAAGTCATTGCCCTGGCCGGCAATGCGCCAGTTATGAATGCCGCCCGCGTGGCCGGTGCTGTGCAGGCCCAGCTTGCGCGCCGCGTAGCTGGTCAGCAGCCAGGTTTGCAGCACGCCGTCCTTCACGATATCGCGACGCTGGGTGCGCACGCCTTCGCTGTCGAACGGCGTCGAGGCCAGCCCTTTCAGCAGATGCGGGTGCTCTTCAATGGTCAGCCACTCCGGCAGGATCTGCGTGCCGAGCGCGTCCAACAGGAAGGTGGATTTACGGTAGACGCTGCTGCCGCTGATGGCGCCGACCAGGTGGCCGAACAGCCCGGTCGCCACTTCCGAGGCAAACAGCACCGGCGCCTTCATGGTGGCCAGCTTGCGCGGCGCCAGGCGCGACAGAGTGCGACGCGCGCACTCCTGGCCCACCCACTCCGGGCTGGCCAGATCGTTCAGATCGCGGCCGATGGTATAGGCGTAATCCCGCTCCATATCGCCCTGATGCTCGGCGATTACGCAGCTGGACAGCGAATGGCGGCTGGAGCAGTAGCTTTGCAGCATGCCGTGGCTGTTGCCGAACACCTTGATGCCGTAGTGGCTGTTGAAGCTGCCGCCTTCGGTATTGGTGATACGCGCATCAGCGCCCAGCGACGCCTGCTCGGCGCGGGCCGCCAGTTCGATGCCGCGTTCGGCATCCAGGCTCCGTCGGGTGGAACAGATCGAGATCCGGCGCCTCAAACGCCAGCAGATCCTTTTCCGCCGGGCCGGCGCAGGGATCCGGCGAGGTGTAGCGGGCAATATCCAGCGCCGCCTGCACGGTGCGCGCAATGGCGTCCGGGCTGAGATCCGTCGACGACGCGCTGCCTTTACGCTGCTGATAATAAACGGTAATGCCAGCGCGCCGTCGCTGTTGAACTCGACGTTTTCTTACCTCGCCAAAGCGGGTGCTGACGCTGATGCCGGTGGTTTTCGTTACGGCGACCTCTGCCGCATCGCAACCGACCGCCGCCAGATCCAGCGCCTGGGAAACCGCGTTTTCCAGCGTCTTGCGCTGCTGTGCAACCTGAGTGACTACTTTCATCAATCTGCCATAATTTAGAAATCCATAGCCTTGAGTCTAACAGGAAGCGCGTAGAATTTCGCATCTCCGGCGGCAGTATTTAGCGCCGCAGGCTGCAGGCGGACGCCGCCGCGCCAATTCTTTTGGGGATCGCCGCGGCAACCTGTTAGGATTAGCCTCTTTTTAACGGAGCCTACCATGAAAAAACAACCTGAAGACTGGCTCGACGATGTCCCGGACAATGAAAACGAGGACGATGACGAGATTATCTGGGTCAGCAAAAGTGAATTAAACGCGATGCCGAAGCGTTAAAAGACCTGGGCAGCGAGCTGGTTGATTTGGGGAAAACGCGCTGGAACGCATTCCGCTGGATGACGATCTGCGCGCCGCCATCGAACTGGCGCAAAAAATTAAGAAAGAGGGCCGTCGCCGCCAGATCCAGCTGATCGGCAAACTGCTGCGCGCCGCGACGTCGAGCGATTCAAACCGCGCTGGACAAGCTGAAAAACCGCCATAACCAGCAGGTTTCGCTGTTCCATAAGCTGGAGTCGCTGCGCGATCGTCTGGTCGAGGAAGGGGATGATGCGGTAGCGGCGGTGCTGGAGCTGTATCCGCAGGCCGATCGCCAGCAGCTGCGCTCGCTGGTGCGCAACGCGCAGAAAGAAAAAGCCGCCAACAAAACGCCCAAGGCTGCCCGTCAGATCTTTCAGTATCTGCGCGAGCTGGCTGAAGCCGCGAATAAGGCGTCACGGCGTCGCCGGCATCATGGGATGAACCCGCGCGTTCATCCCCGATGATGCGCGGCGGCGGCGTCGGCTTCACGAATATTGAAATACAGACTGCCTTCCAGCTCTTCTTCCGCCTCTTCAAACAGCAGAATGATCGCGCCAAAACGGCGTTTGCGACGGTTATCAAGATTGGTGAACTCAATCTCGACGGCAGACCGATCTCTCCGGTCACCACGTCCACAACGCATCCAGATTAGCGCCAAACGTCCCCCAGCGCAAACTTATCGGCAAAGTCGCGATAAAACGCCGGCAGGTCAGGGATCTGGCTGAAATCAAACTCTACTTTCCCCATCAAACTCACTCCACCCGAATGAAGTTTTTGTAGTGATCGCGCGTCACGAATATCAGGCCGTCGCTGGAATACAGCAGCCGATCGGCGCCGCGGCGGCCGCAGCGGTAGTTGATATCCGCTTCACGCCATACCCGCTTATGGGCGTTCGGCAGTCGCCCTTCCCGGTTTGAGAAGCGATCGCCGCCAATCGCCTTGCCCGGCAGCACGCTGCACAGATTACCGCTGCGTGCGTCCCAGCCCTGCTCCCGCGCCTGCGCTTGCTGATGTAGTAGTCCGGCAAACGCTGATGCCGCTGCAAATAACTCACTACCCGATGCTGCTGCGTCAGCTGGTCGATGCTTTCGCTCGCCCGCTCGGCCACCGCCGGCACGTTGGAAATCGCCCGATCGTCGGTACCGCGCAGCATGTTTAAACCCAGCCACCGCCACGGCGATCGCTATCGCCACGAGAATCCGCTTATTCATTACTTTCCCTGACATCCGGGCCGCTTGGCCCCTGTTTTATATAAATGAATATTATGAATGAAAGATGAACGTCGCGTAAACCTTTCCTGTCGGGAAGCATTACGCGGCCGAAGACGTCACCCGCGCTCCGCTGCCGGTTATCATGCCATTTTACAGCGGTGCTGACACGCGCAACCGCCCCGCCAACGGCGCTCACCACAGAGAAACGACTCTTTTTTCAGTATAGTCTTAGAGGAACGGCCAGGCAGCACGCGCCGGCCCGATCGGCGCCGGCAGCGTGCAAAAGCGCAGGATTAATCAATTAACGCGTGGCGATAACGGTGCAGCATATCCGCCAGACGGCGCACCGGGCCGGTGACGCTGAGCGGCGCATGGTTATCCACCAGCTTCTGCTGATATTCGTTCATTTCGTTAAGCAGACGATCGTAGTAATACGCCCGCTTCACCTCATTTTTGGCGCTGACCACGCGGTCGGCGGTGCGGCGGATCTGCCGGTGGAACACCGACAGCTCTTCGCTGGCGGGGATCTCGGTACGCTGCATCCGCTGGTGCGCAATAATCAGGTTCAGCGCCAGACGGTATTTGGCAATATCGTTGGGGAACATCATCAGCAGCTGGTTCAGCTGCTGGTACAGCGCCGGCAGATGGTTTTCCCGCCGCTTGGCCGCCTTGGTGGTCAGGGCCGACACCGCGCTGCTGACAAAGCTGTTCAGCAAGGTACGGCCGGTGCGCTCGCGCGAGTTATCGCGGATCAGCAACAGCACCATCAAACCGACGCAGCTGCCCAGGAACTGGCCGATAGAGGCATCGAGGAACTGCGTGACGTTAAACTCCATCGGGTTGCTGAGCACCAGAATATTGATGGTGCCCGCCAGCGTCCCCAGCGACCCCAGCCGCCGCTTCTGCACCTCAATGCCGATGATAAACGCCAGTAATCCCAGACTGAGGCAGAGCAGCAGAATGCTTTGCTGCGTCGCCGGGATGATCACCATAAAGTACAGCGCCCCCAGCGGTATCGCCACCAGCATGCCCAGCACAAAATCCATCGCCACCATGCGCGGGTTCGGCGTACGCATCGCCAGCGAGGTGATTACCGCGATAATCACCATAAAGCCGCTGCCGGAGGTCCAGCCGGTCCACAGCCACAGCAGGCAGCCCAGCGCGGTGGCGGTAAAGGTGCGCAGGCCGTTGATCATCGCGTGGTGCCCCTCCGCCGAAGCCGGTTTGATCTCGACCTCGGTACTGAGGATATCCTCCTCCACGCCGCTGATGCTGCTGTTGGTATGCACGCCTTTCGCCAGCAGCAGGTAGCGGGTGGCCGCGCCGACCCAGCTGGACACCGTTAACAGCGTGTCATCGGTGCGATGCACCGTCAGCACCTGGCGCATCAGCTTCATGCGACGGTGGATCTCCTGCGGCGTCTCCGCCGGCTCCATCAGCAGTTCACGCAGCC
The DNA here is from genome assembly GCA_901472405.1 of Serratia rubidaea. Classification (GTDB taxonomy): domain Bacteria; phylum Pseudomonadota; class Gammaproteobacteria; order Enterobacterales; family Enterobacteriaceae; genus Serratia_B; species Serratia_B rubidaea. Next base: position 4,460,690 of record LR590463.1, read on the forward strand.
GTTCGCTCAGCGCATCCGGGTGGTTAAGCAGAATCAGGTAGGTTTCACAGGCCTGGGTGATCAACGTCAGCGACAGCGTATGCAGCGCGCGCACCCGGCGGTTGACCTTCTGCCAGCGCGAGGACTCCATCATCAGGCTGCTGCGCATGCCGTTCAGCGCGGTGGCGCCCTTCACCAGGTTGCCCCAGGCGCGGTCGATATCGTCCTTCTCCGCATTGCTGATACACATCTGCAACAGCTGATACTGCTGCACCAGCAGGTTATCCACCGCCCTATCGATATCCTGTTTGATCGAGCGCGGGGAGAACAGCAGGTCCGCCAGCACCGCGCTGACGATCCCCAGCACGATCTCGCTGCAGCGCTCCACGGCGAACTGCGGCGCCTCCAGCAGGTGCGACTCGCTGGTGGCCACAGTGACGATAATGATCAGTGCGGTATAGCCCGCCAGCCCCCAGGCGTACGAGTTTTCCACCTTGATAAGCGAAGAGATCCAGGTGCAGACGCCGGCCCAGATGCAGCACAGCAGCAGCATCACCACCGGCGCGCGCGCGGTGGTGACGATAATCAGCAGGCCGACAAAGCAGCCGATAAAGGTGCCGATAATACGCAGCCAGCCGCGGTGGCGGATCGCGCCGGAAAACGGCTCGCCGCGGCGGCAAAGGCCGGGCCGGCGGCGACGATGGCGGCGGTCATCGCCGACCAGCGCGGTGTTTCCAGATTGAGGTGAAAGCCGACAAACAGCGCGAAGACGATCGCAAAGCTCAGTTTGAACGCAAACCTCAGGCGGATAAAGGTGGGGTTATTCATTAACCGAACTCACGCAGCCGGTGCATCAGCTTGACGAACGGCGACTCGCGATCGCTATCGCGGTCGTTCTGACCGGTGATAACCACGGTCGCCGTGGTGCCGGCAGGGTACGGATGCTGCTGGTCTTTCGGATCCAGCATGATTTTTACCGGCACGCGCTGCGCCAGACGCACCCACTCCAGGTTGCTGTCGATGGAGGCCAGCCCCTTGCTGTCATTGGTGCTGCTGCTGTTGTTCACCGCCGCCGCCACGCTGTCCACCGTACCGTGCATAATGCGGTTGCTGCCAAGCGGCGTAATTTCCGCGCGGTCGCCGCGGTTCAGGCCGTGCAGCTTGGTCTCTTCCATATAGGCCAGAATATAAAAGGTGTTCTTTTTCACCAACGCCACCGCCGTGGAGCCGCGGGTAATAAAATCACCGGCGTGTACGGTCAGGTTGGTGATCCAGCCGTCTGCCGGCGCGCGCACCGTGGTGCGTTCCAGATCGAGTTTGGCCTGGTCGCGCACCGCAATTGCTTTCGCCAGCTGGTGCTGGGCGGTCTCCAGCGCATTGCTGGCCTGTTCGATCTCTTCACGCGACATGGCGTCAACGCCCAGACGCACGCGGCGGCTCGCCTCACGCTTTTTCTCGGCGGTCAGCGCCTGGTAATAAGCCACGTCGGCGCTGGCTTCCGCCAACGCCTGCTGATAGCGCGGCTGATCGACCACAAACAGCACCTGGTCTTTTGTCACCAGCTGGTTGTCCGTTACCCGCACATCGCTCAGCAGGCCGCTGACGTCCGGCGCGATCGCCACCACGTCGGCGGTAAACTTGGCGTCACGCGTCCACGGCGACTCGGTATAGAACACCCAGGCCTTGAAGACGGCGATAATCCCCAGCAGGACAAGAATCAAAGTGATCGCGATTCTGGCTATTTTTATCGAAAAAGTTTTCACAGCGACCTCAAACAAAAAGACACGAAATCAGATAAAACAGGCAGCAATACAGCGCGGTGTTGAACAGCGCCGGATGCCAGACAAAATCATAAATACCGGTCGGCTGCAGCAGCCGACGCAGCACAAAAAACAGCGCCAGCGACACAATCAATTCGAAAAACACCGGGGGAAACGACAGTCCGAAGATGACCATCACCGGAAGCAAACTCATCATTTTTTCCTTATTGTTTACTACACCGGGGAAGACAGGTTTTACTCATATTTGTTCACATTACATTTACATTTTAGCGAATGCACGCCACAACTCATGCCCAGACAGGTTGTCCAGGCTATAAACCTGAAAAAAGGTTAAACTCAAGGCATACATCCGCGATAAGAAAGTGCGAGGGCAACCGGGTCGCGCTGCAACGGACGCATCACGCAGCATCTGATATACCACGCTTCGGCGCACGAAGTTTTTACACCCGGCACTGGTTATATTAGCCTGCTTACTATCAAGCCATCAACAATCTGTGATCTAAATCACTTTTAAGCCAGAGTGAATAATGGAAAGACTAAAACGGATGTCGGTGTACGCCAAAGTGGTTGAGTGCGGTTCATTTACCGCCGCCGCGCGCCAGTTGGGCATGAGCGTATCATCCATCAGCCAGACAGTGTCCAAACTGGAAAATGATTTACAGGTCAAGTTGCTCAACCGCAGCACGCGCAGCATCGGCCTGACGGAAGCGGGTAAAATCTACTATCAGGGTTGCCGCCGCATGCTGCTGGAAGCCATCGAGGTGCACGAGCAGCTGTACGCCTTCAATAATACGCCTACCGGCAATTTACGCATCGGCAGTTCGTCAACCATGGCACAAAATGTGCTGGCCACCATGACCGCCGACATGCTCAAGGAGTATCCCGGCCTGAAGGTGAACCTGGTCACCGGCATTCCGGCGCCCGATCTGATCGCCGACGGGCTGGATGTGGTGATCCGCGTCGGCGCGCTGCAGGATTCCAGCCTGTTCTCCAAACGGCTTGGCTCGATGCCGATGGTGGTGTGCGCCGCCAGAAGTTACCTGGCCGCCCACGGCACGCCGAGCACCCCCAGCGATTTGGCGAATTTTTCCTGGCTGGAGTACAGCGTACGGCCGGACAGCGAGTTTGAGCTGATCGCCCCAGAGGGCATCAGCACGCGCATTTCACCGCAGGGGCGCTTTGTCACCAACGATTCGCAGACCATGATCCGCTGGCTGAAAGCCGGCGCCGGCATCGCCTATGCGCCGCTGATGTGGGTGATCGACGAAATCAAACGCGGCGAAGTGGAAATTCTGTTCAAACGCTATCACTCCGATCCGCGACCGGTGTACGCGCTGTATACCGAAAAGGACAAGCTGCCGCTGAAAGTGCAGGTCTGCATCGACTACCTGACCGAATACTTCCAAAAAGTCGGCGAGCTTTATCAGGGCTACCGCTGACGTCGCCGCCATGCAAGACAAAAAAATACCGGCCAGGCTGAACCTGACCGGCATCACAGGGGATCATACGCTGGCGGGTAACGCTTACGCGGTGCCGCCCACCGTCAGGTTGTCCAGCTTCAGCGTCGGCTGACCGACGCCCACCGGTACGCTCTGCCCCTCTTTGCCGCAGACGCCGACGCCTTTATCCAGCGCCAGATCGTTGCCGACCATTGAGATCTGCTGCATCGCCTCAATGCCGGAGCCAATCAGCGTCGCGCCCTTCACCGGCTTGGTGATGCGCCCTTTTTCAATCAGGTAGGCTTCCGAGGTGGAGAAGACGAATTTCCCGGAGGTGATATCCACCTGCCCGCCGCCGAAGTTCGGCGCATACAGGCCGTACTCCACGCTGGCGATAATCTCTTCCGGCGTCGACTGGCCGGCCAGCATATAGGTGTTGGTCATGCGCGGCATCGGCAAATGCGCATAGGATTCACGGCGGCCGTTGCCGGTCGGCGCCACGCCCATCAGGCGCGCATTCAGCTTGTCCTGCATATAGCCCTTCAGCACGCCGTTTTCGATCAGCACGTTATACTGGCCGGGCACGCCTTCATCATCGATAGCCAGCGAGCCGCGACGCCCCTGCATGGTGCCATCATCCACTACGGTGCAAAGTTCCGATGCCACCAGTTGCCCCATCTGTCCGCTGAACACCGAGGAACCGCGGCGGTTGAAGTCACCTTCCAGGCCGTGGCCGACCGCCTCATGCAGCAGCACGCCGGCCAGCCGGCGCCCAGCACCACCGGCATGCCGCCCGCCGGCGCGGCAACCGCCGACAGGTTGACCAGCGCCATGCGCACCGCCTCTTTGGCGAAGGCGTCGGCGCGCACTTCGCCGTCGACCGTTTCCAGGAAATAGTCATAGCCGAAGCGGCCGCCGCCGCCGCTGGAGCCGCGTTCACGCTTGCCGTCTTCCTCCACCAGCACGCTGACCGAAAGGCGCACCAGCGGACGCACGTCCGCCGCCAGCGTGCCGTCGGTGGCCGCCACCAGCACCTGCTCATACACGCCGGTGACGCTGGCGGTCACTTCCTGCACGCGCGGGTCGGCGGCGCGGGCGACCTTGTCCACCCGGTGCAGCAGGGCGATTTTCTCTTCACGCGGCAGGCTCTGCAGCGGATCGAGCAGCGGATACAGCGCCTGATGGCGAATTTCGCCCAGCGTATGCGCCCGGCCGTCGCCCTGCTCGCGCACGATGCTGCGCGCGGCCTGGGCGCTCTGGTTCAGCGCGTTCAGGGTAATCTGGTCGGCATAGGCAAAGCCGGTTTTCTCACCGCTGACGGCGCGCACGCCGACGCCCTGATCGATATTGTAAGAGCCGTCCTTGATGATGCCGTCTTCAATCACCCAGGCTTCGTGATAGCTGGACTGGAAATAGAGGTCGGCATAGTCGAGTCGGCGCTCGGCCAGCTGCCCCAATACCGTATGCAGGTCTTGATGACTCAGCTTATTAGCAGTAAGTAACTGCTCACTGACAAGCGTCAGGCTCATAATTTTTTCACTCTTGATTGGAGGATTTAGCTTCAGACGGCGCCTGCAGCGACGTCTGGAATCGGTTGTGTTGCCGCACCGGCATCTTGCCGCGTATGGTGTGCAGCACCTCGGTGTCGACACGTACTTTAATCGGCGACACGGAATCGGGGTTTTCTTTCATAATATTCCCCCAGCCGTCCACCGCCATGGTATGGCCCCAGGTACGGCGCGTCTGGCCATGACGCCCGACCTGCGCGGGCGCCAGGATCACGCACTGGTTCTCAATCGCCCGGGCGCGCAGCAGAATCTCCCAGTGCGCTTCACCGGTCACGCGGGTAAAGGCGGACGGGACGGAAATCAGCTCCGCGCCCCGATCGCGCAGCGCCTGATACAGCCCGGGGAAGCGCAGATCATAACAGATCGTCATCCCGAGACGGCCGACCGGCGTATCCACCACCGTCAGCTGCTGGCCATGCTGATAGGTATCCGACTCGCGGTAATGGGTATGCACGTCGTTGATATCGACATCGAACATATGCAGCTTATCGTAACGGGCGCGCAGCTCGCCCTGCTCGTCGAACAGCAGGCTGCTGGTGGTGAGACGCTGCGGGTCTTCGCGGCTGATTAACGGCATCGAGCCGACCAGCAGCCAGACGCCGTAACGGCGCGCCAGATCGCGCACCGCCTGCTGCAGCGGGCCTTCGCCTTCCCGCTCGGCATGCTGACGATACGCTGCGGCGTCGGCGAACAGCAAGGCATTTTCCGGCGTCATCACCAGTTTTACACCGGCATTGAGCTGCTTAATCTGCTGCTCAATCTGCGCCAGGTTATCCCGGACGCGATCGCCGCTGCACAGTTGTAACAACGCAATATTGGCATTTTTCATGACGCCTTATCCTCTTTTGGCTTACGCAACACCTCATTGATGGTCGGCTGATCCAGACTGCCGCCAATATGGTAACGAATCAGCGAAATCTTGTTCCACAGCGGCGCCAGCACCTTCGAGGCGGCGAACACCGCTGCGCCGACGATCGGGTTGATGACAAACGCGGTCGCGACCCCGACCGTGGCCGAAATCTCCGGCGCCACCACCGCCTGCATATCGAGCCGGCGTTTCACCAGGTCAACCTGGCCGCTCATGGCGATATCCGCCGCCAGCCCGTCCACCAACAGGTTATCGGTATGCATTATGCCATCTTTCATCCAGATGGTGCTGCGGATGGAGTCAAAGTAGAAGCCGTTACCAAACGTGTCGCTGAAATCAAACTGTAGCTTACGCAGCAGCGCATCGAAACTGACCAGGCGCAATAACTGCCCGGCCCGGCCGCCGCCGATGCTGTCGATCTCCCCCTTGCCCATCGCCAGCTTCATGGTGCCGTTGAAGGTGTTCATCTTCGGCTGCCACGGCTGCCCGCGCCAGTGCAGGTCGAAGTCCACATCATAAGGCGCGCCCTTCAGCGGCGTGGTGATGCCGAGGAAACTGGCGGTATCGTCAATCTTGCTTCCCAGCAGTTTCCCCTTCAGCGCGGTGCGCTCTTCCTGCGCATTCTGTTTCCACAGGCCGGTGGCGCTGACGCGTCCCTTGCCGGTATCGATCAGGCCGTGCTCCAGCGTCAGCGTATCGCCGGAGTTCTTCACATCGGCCTCGACCTTGCCCAGCTTCTGCCCCAGGATCCAACAGCTCTGGCAGCGCAGCATCACGGACGGCCAGCCGCGGAACGAGACGCGCTGCGCCGGCGCCGACGGCGGCGCGGCAAGCGGCGCCGGCTGGTCGTCGGCGAACTGCGGGTTGTAGTACAGGTAGTTGATATCGGCGCGCCACGGGCCGCTGTCGGCGATCAGGACGCTGCCGTCGACCTCTTTACCCTTGGCGCTGACGTTCACACCGCCAAACTGCTGACGCGCCGCCAGTTCCAGCTGATGCCAGGCCTGGCCGCCCAGCAGCAGCTGCGGGGTGGTCAGCGTCACCGTGGTCGGGAAGCGGAAACTGCCGACCTTGCCCTGAGCGCCGCCCGGCTGCTGCAGCGCCGGCGACAGCAGCGCCAGCCATTTTTCGCCGTCCAGCGGCGGCAGGTGCAGCGTCAGCGAGCGGCTCTGCGGCAGCGGCGGCACGCCGCCGCCGTTGCGCCAGGCGGCGCGGTCCAGCGATACCTGCTGTTGGCCAAAGGACCAGGCGCTGTTGAAGTAATTTTGCTTACCGGCGCTGCCGTTCAGGGTGAATCCGTTAAGACCGCCCTGCACCTTGACGCCGACCGGCAACGGCTCACCCGCCGGCTTGGCGAGCGGAGGAGGTAAGTGACTGCTCACACTTTTCAGGTCGGCATTGAGATCGATCGCGTAGCTGGCGGCGCCGCCGTGCGGCAGAACGATCGCCACCTTACCGTTCCACGGCGCGCTGCCGGACAGCGCCTTCGCCACCTCCGGCGGCACCTCCGGGAACTTGCCCGGCTGCCAGTCGCCCTTCAGGCCGACATTGACCTTATAGTCCTTCGCCCCTTCATCGGTGGTGAAGTTCACCGCCAGCGGCTGCCCAAACCAGTTTGCCGTCAGGGTATCGCTGGCCAGGTTGCCGTTATCAAAGGTAAATTTGCCGCTGACCTTCTCCAGCGTGCTCTCCAGCGGCTTCACCAGCAGCGAGTTATTATTCAGCGTCACCTCGCCTTTGGCCGCCACCTGCTTGCCGTTCAAGGGGATATCAAGATGTAAGCGCCCACTGACATTGCCGCCAACCTGCAGCTGCTCCAGCGCGCCGCCGACGGAATCATGCAGCGGCGTCTGGGCGAAGTAGGCCTGCACCTCCGGCCCGGCCCCCGCCACGTCGGCGTCAATCAGCAAACGCTCTTTGGTGTAGTCCGGGATCACCGCGCGGACGTTTTTGCCGTCCACCTTGCCCAGTTTGGTCGCCGGCGCCTGCATCCACAGGCCGTCGTTGCGGAAATCCAGATCGATAGCCAGGTCCTTCAGCGCCGGCCAGCCCGGCTGGAACTGGAAGGTTGAGTGGCGCAGCGGCACGTACACCTCAAAATGCCCCTCATTATGTTTATAAGGGAACTGGTGCGGATTGCCGGCGTAGATCAGCGAGGCGTTATCCACCTGACCGCCCTGGATGGCGCCGCTCAGGTAGTCAACCAGATGGCTGCCCATCAGCGGTTCCGGGAAGTAGCGCCAGGCGTCGGCGCCGTCATACAGGCGGATGCCCGCCAGAATGCTTAACCAAGGCTCGCCCTTGGCCGGCTGCCGGTAACGGAAGTCGCCGTTCACCCACAGCGATTTGGCCTTCACATCCAGGTTCTGGCTGGAAAGCTCCCAGCCCTGTGCGCCATAACGCCAGTTCAGCGCCCCGCTGGCGCTGCCGATCTCCAGCGGCGCCCGGAACATATCGCCATAGGGCAAGGTGCTGTTCTGCAGGTCGAGATCCAGCCTGCCGTTTTCGACCCCGCCGCTGAGCGCGCCGCTGAAGTGGTTAACCCCCGGCAGCAGCTGCCAGTGCTGCCAGCTCAGATCGCGCCAGCGCGCCTGAAAACGGCTTCGCTCCGGCTGTTTCAGCGGAATATCCAGCGCCAGCGTATCCACCCGCCCCTGCGGCCGGATATCTTGCCAGCGCGCCAGCATATCCGGGCTGAGGAACGAAAAGGTCGGCAGCAGCGACGACAGCCGCTCCAGCTGGATGTCGCTGGCGCGGATGCGCAGCTCTTCCTGCTGCTCCGGCCGATAAACCGGCTGTTTTCCGGCAGCCACAGCCCGGACAGCATCCCCTGCGGCCAGGCCTGACCGTCGGTTTTAATGTTCAGCTGCGGCACATCCAGCTGCCAGCCGCCGCCCTGGCGCTTGACCGCCAGCGCCAAATTATCGACGTCCAGCCGGTGCGCCTCGTCGCCGACCGTCCAGCGGGCGGCGCCCTGCTTCAGTAAGGCGTTGCCGCCATAAATTTCCCCCTGCTGCACCTGCAGCCAGGCGGCCAGGCTAAAGTCGGCGCTTTCCAGTCCGGTGTTGGATTTGAGCCAGCGGCTGAACCACGGCTTCATATCGATATTATCGGCCTGCAGATAGACCGTACCGGTATTCAGCAGCCCTTTGTTATCGCGCAGGTCCATACGCACCTGCACGGCGCCGTGCTGGCCGTTAAACGTCGACAGGCTGATTTGCCCTTCGGCGCGGTGGCGCTGGTCGCTGTTCAGCCAGGTCAGCTGCGGGATCGCAACTTCGGCGCGCGGGCCGGACGGCGTCAGGAAAGAGATGCGGCTGTCGCGCAGGTCGAAGTGATCGAACTGGTACAACAGCAGATCGCTGATGGTGCCGGCTGAATGGCGCTGCCCTTGTTTTCATCGCCGCCCAGCGTGGTATTGATATCCAGCTGCAGCTGGTAGAAGGTGAGATCGCGAAACTGCCAGCGCCAGTGCAGCAGCGACTGCCAGACATCCAGCGCCAGCGTGACCCGTTCGATATGCAGGTCGCTTTTGGCCATCGCGGCGCGCAGGTTGCGCACCTCCAGCTGCGGGCCAAAGTTTTCCCACTGGCCCTGAATAAAGTCGGCCTGCACCGGCACGCCGGAGATCGCTGAAATTTTCGCCAGCAACTGGGGGCGATAGCTGTTCAGTTCCGGCAGCGCCAGGCGCAACCCGCTGATCAGCAACGCCACGGCGACAATTAACGTGGCGCCTGTTGCCAACAAAATCCCAGGCAGTCGCTTCACTCTATCTCCTTGCTTCCGCTGCCCGGCAACGGGAATGAATGGGCTCCGCATGCCGAACCCCGCCAATCACAGCCGACTTACATCATGACGACGTCAAACTGTTCCTGGCTGTATAACGGTTCAATCTGTACTTTAACCTGCTTGCCGACGAAGATTTCCACCTCCGCCAGCGCGTGCGACTCTTCGCTTTTCAGCGCTTCGCCCACCGCGGCCGACGCGTAAACCAGGAAACGGTCGGTATCATAAGCATGGTGCACGCGGACGATTTCGCGCAAGATTTCATAGCATACCGTTTCAACCGTCTTGACCGTGCCGCGCCCGTTACAGGTAGGACAGTCGTTGCACAGCACATGTTCAATACTTTCGCGCGTGCGTTTACGCGTCATCTCCACCAGCCCCAGCTGTGAAAAACCGTTGATGGTGGTTTTGACCCGATCCTTGCCCAGCGCCTGCTCCAGCGAGTGCAGCACCCGGCGGCGGTGCTCTTCATTATTCATGTCGATAAAATCGATAATGATAATGCCGCCCAGATTGCGCAGCCGCAGCTGACGGGCGATGGCCTGCGTCGCTTCAATGTTGGTATTGAAAATGGTTTCGTCGAGGTTACGGTGGCCGACAAAGGCGCCGGTGTTGATATCGATGGTGGTCATCGCCTCGGTCTGATCGATGATCAGATAGCCGCCGGACTTCAGCTCCACCTTACGCTCCAGCGCACGCTGGATTTCGTTTTCCACGTCGTACAGATCGAAGATCGGCTGGCTGCCGGTATACAGCTCCAGCTTGCCGCTGATGTCCGGGATATATTCGCCGGTGAACTCCGTCAGCAGGTCGTGCGTCAGGCGCGAGTCCACGCGGATGCGGTCGAGCGCCGCGCCGGCAAAGTCGCGCAGGATGCGCTGCGCCAGCGCCAGCTCGCCGTACAGCATGTATTTGGTCTGGTTGCGCTTTTTGCGCTCCATCACCTTGGTCCACAGGCGCTTGAGGAACGCGGCGTCCTGCGCCAGCTCTTCATCGCCGATGCCTTCCGCCGCGGTGCGGATGATAAAGCCGCCCAGCTCATCGCAGTAATCGGCGACGATTTTTTTCAACCGTTCGCGCTCGGCCTCGCTTTCAATGCGCTGCGAGACGCCGACGTGCGCCGCCCCCGGCATAAACACCAGGTAGCGGGACGGCAGCGTAATGTCGGTGGTCAGACGCGCGCCTTTGGTGCCCAGCGGGTCTTTCACCACCTGCACCACCAGATCCTGCCCCTGGCGCACCAGTTCGGCGATGTCGCGCACGTGGAAGTTTTTCCGTTCGTCGCCCGCCACGCACTCGGTGTGCGGCATAATATCGGAGGCGTGCAAAAACGCCGCCTTCTCCAGGCCGATATCGACAAAGGCCGCCTGCATGCCCGGCAGCACCCGGCTCACCCGGCCTTTGTAGATATTGCCGACGATACCGCGCTTGGATTCGCGCTCAATGTGGATCTCTTGCAGGATGCCGCCGTCAATATAGGCAACCCGCGTTTCAGACGGTGTGATATTTACCAGTAGCTCAGCGGTCATGTCTTCTCCTCAGAGCCGGTCGCTCGCGCATGCTGCCGCCCTCAACCGGTTCTTACCTCTCGTAATGCGACAAAATTACTGAGCAGCTCATGTGTTTCGACCAGCGGTAGCCCCATCACGGCGTGATAGCTGCCGGTGAGGGTCCTGACGAAACAACCACCCTTTCCCTGAATCCCATAGGCGCCCGCTTTATCCATCGGTTCGCCCGTTGCAATATAATCGGCGATATCCTGCTGCGACAGCGTGCGGAAGGTCACATCGGTGACCACCTGCTGGCACAGGATGTCCTGCCGGTCGGCAATCGCCACCGCGGTAATCACCTGGTGCTGCTTGCCGGACAGCAGGCTCAGCATCTCTGCGGCGTGCGCGGCGTCGTGCGGTTTTTCCAGCACCCGCCCGTTCAGCACCACGATGGTGTCAGCGCCGAGCACCGGCCGGTCTTCCGCCGCCAGCGCCACGCCCGCGCGCGCCTTATCCTGCGCCAGGCGGCGCACATAGCTCTCCGCGCTCTCCCCCGGCTGCCGCTGTTCTTCGGTGTGGGTCAGAATAATGTCGAACGGTACGCCAAGCAGCGTCAGCAATTCACGCGACGGGGGGAACCTGAAGCCAAATAGAGCGAAATCATAAACTCCCCTTTTTTACGTCGTTATTGTACGGCGAACTGGCGGCGAATCTTGCGCATCAGCAGGAACAGCCACGGCCATAAAATGCCGTTAACCACACTACTCCAGAACACTTCCGGACGGAAAGAGACGTTGATCACTAAAAACTCCACCCAGAACACCACCACGTCCATCGCCAGCGACAGCAGCATCACGATCAACGCCTGCTGCCACAGCGCCATATTGCGGAACAGCTGGAATTTGAACGCCACCAGATAGGCGATAATGGCCAGCGCCAGCGCGCGCACGCCCAAGGTCGAGCCCAGGATCAGATCGATGATCAGCCCCAGCACAAAGCCGGTGCCGACGTTGACCCGGTGCGGCAGCGCCATCACCCAATAGATCAGGATCAGCACCACCCATGAAGGACGGAACATATAAATCTGCTCCGGCCACGGCATAATCTGCAGCACCAGCGCGATCAGGAAAGAGAGCCAGATGATCCAGCGCCCGTGACTACGGTAACGGTTCATCAGCGCGCTCCTGCCGCGGCGGGCGGCGTGGCGGCCGCAGACGGCGGCGTCACGGCTCCGATAGCCGGCGCAGGAACAGGCGCCGGTGCCGGCGGCCCCATAGCGTCGGCCGACGGCAGCACGTGCGGCATCATCTGCATCAGGCGCTCATTGGCGACGCGGTGTACTTCATCCGGCTGCAGCGGCATATCGCCGTTGCGATCGGCGCCCCACAGCAGCAGCAGATAGCGCAGCCGCTGCAGACCAGCGGTCGGACGCGCCTGAATCACCGTATAGGCGCGCTGATTATCCACTTTCACCGAGGAGACCACCGCCACCGGATAGCCTTCCGGGAAGCGTCCGCCCAGCCCCGAGGTCACCAGCACGTCGCCCACGCGAATATCGGTGTTGCCCGGCAGGTGCTCCAGCTGCAGATCGTCGGCGCAGCCGCTGCCGGCGGCGATCACGCGGATATCGTTGCGCAGTACCTGAATCGGCAGCGCGTGGGAGGCGTCGCAAATCAGCAGCACGCGGCTGGTATATTTGGCCACCGCCACCACCTGACCGACCACCCCTTTATCGCTGATCACCGGCTGGCCTTCATAGACGCCGTTATCGGAGCCTTTGTCGATCACCACCTGATCGCTGTACGGATCGGAGCCGGCCGAGATCACCTGGGTGACCATCTTCTGTTCGTCCTGACGCAGCGGCGAGCGAGCAGTTCACGCAGACGGGCGTTTTCCTGCTTGAATTGACCGAGAAGAAGGGTATCGCTGCCTTTCAGCAGCAGCTCCTGCCGCAAAGCGCGATTTTCGAGTTCCAACTGTTGGCGAGTTGCCAGCGTATCCGAGACGCTGTCCAGAACCTTACGCGGCCCGTTGGCCAAAAAATAGAAAGGGCTGACTGCGGTATCCATATAGTTTCGTATTTTTACGAACGTACCGAGCCGGCTATCGGCAACGACCAGGCCAATCGCCACGATCACCGCCAAAAAAAGTCGCAGTTGCAGGGAAGGCCCCCTGCTAAAAATCGGCTTCATAAATTATGCGAGTTCCTCGACAACAGAAGGAGGCAGCGTACAAGATGCATTGATCTTAGACGATACCTCCTTCATTGGGGCTGACTATTCTTCGCTGAACAAATCGCCGCCATGCATGTCGATCATCTCCAACGCCTTGCCGCCGCCGCGCGCCACGCAGGTCAGCGGGTCTTCTGCCACCACGACCGGGATGCCGGTTTCTTCCATCAGCAGGCGATCCAGGTTGCGCAGCAGCGCGCCGCGCCGGTCAGCACCATGCCGCGTTCCGAAATGTCGGAAGCCAGTTCCGGCGGGCACTGCTCCAGCGCCACCATCACCGCGCTGACGATGCCGGTCAGCGGCTCCTGCAGGGCTTCGAGGATTTCATTGGAGTTCAGGGTAAAGCCGCGCGGTACGCCTTCGGCCAGGTTACGGCCGCGTACTTCGATTTCGCGCACTTCATCACCCGGATAGGCCGAGCCGATCTCATGCTTGATGCGTTCTGCGGTGGCTTCGCCGATCAGCGAGCCGTAGTTGCGGCGCACGTAGTTGATAATCGCTTCATCGAAGCGGTCGCCGCGATGCGCACGGACGAGGAGTACACCACGCCGTTCAGTGAGATCACCGCCACTTCCGTGGTGCCGCCGCCGATATCCACCACCATGGAGCCGGTGGCTTCGGAAACCGGCAGGCCGGCACCGATAGCGGCCGCCATCGGTTCTTCAATCAGGAACACTTCACGCGCGCCGGCGCCCTGCGCCGATTCGCGGATGGCGCGGCGCTCAACCTGCGTAGCGCCGACCGGCACGCACACCAGCACGCGCGGGCTTGGGCGCATAAAGCTGTTGCTGTGCACCTGCTTGATAAAGTGCTGCAGCATTTTTTCGGTCACGAAGAAGTCGGCGATCACGCCGTCTTTCATCGGACGAATGGCTGCGATATTGCCGGGAGTACGTCCCAGCATCTGTTTAGCGTCATGGCCCACAGCCGCTACGCTCTTCGGCGAACCGGCACGATCCTGGCGAATGGCAACCACCGACGGTTCATTCAGTACAATGCCTTGCCCTTTAACATAAATAAGGGTATTGGCGGTACCCAAATCGATGGACAAGTCATTGGAAAACATGCCACGAAATTTCTTAAACATAACTAAAGGATAATCCTGCAAGCTGGGGGCGAAAAATAAAATCCGCCTACTTTACCAACCACACGAAGCAGCGACAAGGCGCAAAAACGTTCTACTTCGGTGAAAATAATCTGCATTATTACTGCTCGAATGCACGGAAATTGGATGAGGCCTGAATTCCCTGAACCAAGGTTCAGTTTACCACCCCTGTCAACGCGCAAAACGGCGTAACACAGCTCATAAAAACTAACATTTTCCCTGATTATCACTGGTGGTAAGCACCTACCAACGTCCGGCGGGAAAGGACGGGTTATTCTACGTGAAAAATGAGCAAATATTCAGGTTAAACGCGATAACGACGCGAATATTTTTTGCGCCCGACGTCAATCGGCTCCGGCGAGGCAAAAAAGTCGCCCTGTCCGCCGTGGATCCCACGCTCTTTTAGCGTCTGCCATTCGCTGCGCGTACGCACGCTGGCGGCAAACAGCCGCGCGCTGGTGCCTTCGCAGGCGCTGGACAGGCTCTGCACAAACAGCTGATTCTCATCGCGCTTATCAATACTGCGCACCAAACCGGGATGCAGTTTTACGATCTCCACCTGCAACGACTTGATATACGCGGTGCTGACTACGGTTAACCCCGCCTGAGAAACCGCCAGGCGGCAGCCCAGCCCCGCAATCAGACGCAGCACCGGGCGTAAACGGTCGATATGTTGACACACATCCGCCTCTGCAAGTTCAATCAGAATACGTTGCCGATGACTTTTTTCGCACTGCAGCAGCGTATCGCGCAGCCAGTTCTGAAACGAGCGCTGTAATAATGAATCAACGCACAGCGGAAACGCCAGCGTCTCTTCCGGCCACAGCGCCAGCAGCGGGATCAGCCGGCTCACCTGCAGGCGATCGTAACGCTCCGCCAGCCCAAACTGTTTCACCAACGGCATATATTCAGCAGGAAGCAACTCTTGAGAGCCGTCATAAACACGGCTCATTATTTCCCGGTGATGCACCTCGCCCTTCACCGTCACCGCCGGTTTTTGATACAGCCGCGGGCCGCCCCGCTCCAGCATCTGCTCCAGCAGGGTGCGCCACTTAACGCTGCCGCGCCCCTTCTCCGGCACCTGACTGTCGTACACATACCAGCCGTTTTCACCCTGCAGCGTCGCGTGACGCGTCGCCTGTTCGGCGCGGTCAATCACCTGTTCGGTCGTCTGGCCGCTGCGGTAGGCGACAATGCCGATATGCAAAAAGGCTTCGCGCTCAATCAGCGGCGTTGCGGGCAGCGCATCGATAGCGTTGACTAACTGCGCGGCGATGCCGTCCGCCTCTTTCAGCGTGCGGTGCGGCAGCAGTACGGTAAAATCGCTGTGGAAATAGCGCGCCAGCAGCGCCGACGGATAGCGCAGCACAAAGGTGGACAGCAGATTGACCAGCGAATACATCAGCTCCTGCACCATGGCGGCGCCGTGGGTTTCACGCAGCGTTTCAAAATCCGGCAGGCGCACCATCATCACAATGCCGTGCGACCCCTCCTCCTCCAGCTGCGTGGTCAGCTGATTGTCGAAAAACAGGCGGTTATTCAGCCCGGTTTTGGCGTCCTGGGCAGCAAAGGCGCGGATCAGGGTGTCCACCCGCGTCCGCTCCTCACGCGCCTCGGCCAGATCCGCCAGCAGGCGATCCAGCGCGCTGCTGACGCTCGGCGGCCACTCCCGCATGTCGCCCTGCATCACCTCTTCACGCTCGCCGTTCAAAATGCGCCGCGCCCGCCAGGCCAGACGGTCTTCTCCGTCGGCCTGCTCACGCAGCCAGCGCAGGCTGAACAACAGCACCACCAGCATCACGACGATCGCCAACGTGACGGCCAGCGTCGAACGCAGCGAGTAGCCATCGCTGGCGAAGGGATCGAGATAGGTGATATTCAGCGTACTGCCGGGGTGCTGCATCAGCGGCAAAGAGGTGTAGCGGTGGCTGCTGGACGCGATCCTGGGCTGGCTTGTCAACGCTGGCAGTTCATAGTTGAGCAGAATGCCGCTGGCGCTCTCAACGCGCAGTTCCACAATGCCGAGCGGCCTCATCACCAGCGGCAGCCACTGCGTCTGCGCCTGCAGCGAGTTATGCAGCATCGCCTGGTCCAGCGAGGTGACCAGCGCATCGAAGCGGCGCTCCATGCGCTCCTGAGTCACATAAAAGAAGCTGTACGAGCACCCCATCAGCATAAAGAACATAGCCAGCGCAACGAGCAGGGTGATCAGTGCAGAGAGTTTGGTAGTAAATCGCATCCCTGTGCCTTGTCCGCTATGGTTAAGTGAGTATGCACCCATGGAAACCAAAAGGTGCCAGCCTACTGATAAAGGTACAACAGCATAACCTGATTTTATGGTTAACTGTCTGTTTTTTCAGAATACCGCCAGGAACATCACGGCCGGGTTCACGCGCATCCAAGCTACCAAGCCTCGCCGTGGAAAGGAACCTTTAAACGGTAATTTTTTGTTCTTTATCAGAGCATCACTTACCAATTATGCATATAGTCAAATTAGTAGGACAAAAACATCATTTTAATGAATTATTCTCGCGATCTTTATGATTGAGGTCATGACTCGGCGACATGCCGATCAACCGAGGTAAACAAGAGGACAGTGACATGCGCGCATTATTATTGGAACAACACGGCGAGCAAATCATCAGCCAGGTGCAGGATATCGACGGCGACCGTCTGCCGGAGGGCGACGTCACGGTCGATGTGAACTGGTCCAGCCTCAACTATAAAGATGCGCTGGCCATCACCGGCAGGGGCAAAATCGTCCGCCACTTCCCGATGGTGCCGGGCATTGATTTCGCCGGCACGGTGCGCAGCAGCAAGGATCCGCGCTTCAGCGAAGGGCAAAGCGTGGTGCTGACCGGCTGGGGCGTCGGGGAAAACCATTGGGCGGCCTGGCGGAGCAGGCGCGCGTCACCGGCGAATGGCTGGTGCCGCTGCCGAAAGGGCTCGACGAACGTCAGGCGATGATCATCGGCACCGCCGGCCTGACCGCCATGCTGTGCGTGATGGCGCTGGAAGACGGCGGCGTGCGCCCGGATGACGGCGACGTGCTGGTGACCGGCGCCAGCGGCGGGGTCGGCAGCACCGCCGTCGCCGTGCTGTCGGCGCTCGGTTACCGGGTGACCGCCATCAGCGGCCGCGACAGCAATACCGACTACCTGAAAGCGCTGGGCGCCAAAGAAGTGCTGCCGCGCAGCGACTATCTCGAAGCGCCGCGTCCGCTGGAAAAACAGCGCTGGGCCGGCGCCGTCGACACCGTCGGCGACAAACTGCTGGCCGGCGTGCTGGCGCAGATGAACTATAACGGCACCGTCGCCGCCTGCGGGCTGGCCGGCGGCTACCAGCTGCCGACTACCGTGATGCCGTTTATCCTGCGCAACGTGCGTCTGCAGGGGGTCGACTCCGTCCATACGCCGCTGCATCAGCGTCAGACCGCCTGGGAGCGTCTGGCCGGCATCCTGCCGGACAGTTTTTATCAGCAGGCCACGCAGGAAATCACGCTGGAGCAGGCGCCCGCCGCCGCCCGCGACCTGCTCGACAATAAAATCACCGGGCGCACGCTGGTGAAAATCCGCTGACGCCGTCCCGCGGGTGCGCGTCGCCGCACCCGCCCCGTTCTGCGAAATTTCATATTTTCCCGTCGCATCTCGCTTCCGGCCTGCTTTCACGCCATGCTTAAGGCATCACCGTGGAGGACAGACTAATGAAAAAAAACCATCAGTTAACCGAGGCTGACGTCACGCCGGAAAGCGTGTTCCAGCAGCGCAGAAAAGTGCTGCAGGCATTGGGAATCGGCGCCGCGTCGCTGGCGCTGCCGCTCAGCGCCCAGGCCGATCTGCTGTCATGGTTTAAAGGCAACGATCGCCCCAAGGCGCCGCCGGGCAAAGCGCTGGAATTCAGCCGGCCGCCGCAGTGGCAGGACAAACTGACGCTGACGCCGGAAGACAAGGTCACCGGCTATAACAACTTCTACGAATTCGGGCTGGATAAGGCCGACCCGGCCGCCAACGCCGGCGGCCTGAAAACCGAAGGTTGGAAGGTGCGCATCGACGGCGAGGTCGCCAAACCGCTGACGCTCGATATCGACGATCTGATGAAGCGCTTCCCGCTGGAGCAGCGCATTTATCGGATGCGCTGCGTGGAAGCCTGGTCGATGGTGGTGCCGTGGATCGGTTTTGAGCTGGGCAAGCTGCTGAAACTGGCCGAACCGAACGGCAACGCGCGCTTTGTCGCCTTCCAGACGCTCTACGATCCGCAGCAGATGCCGGGGCAGAAAGACCGCTTTATCGGCGGCGGCCTGCAGTATCCGTACGTGGAAGGCCTGCGCCTGGACGAAGCCATGCACCCGCTGGCGCTGCTGACGGTGGGCGTGTACGGCAAAACGCTGCCGCCGCAGAACGGTGCGCCGCTGCGGCTGATTACCCCGTGGAAATACGGCTTTAAGGGCATCAAGTCCATCGTGCACATCCGCCTGACCCGCAACCAGCCGCCAACCACCTGGAACCTGTCGGCGCCGAATGAATACGGCTTTTACGCCAACGTCAATCCGCAGGTCAATCATCCGCGCTGGTCGCAGGCCAGCGAGCGCTTTATCGGCGCCGGCGGCATTCTGGATGTGAAACGTCAGCCCACGCTGCTGTTTAACGGCTATGGCGATCGGGTCGCTTCACTGTATCGCGGCATGAACCTGCGGGAGAATTTCTGAGTGCGTTTAAAACCTGTGCATATCAAATGGCTGAAAGCCGTGTTCCATCTGGCCGCCTTCCTGCCGCTGCCGTGGCTGGTGCTGGCGATCGACCAGGGCTGGCTGAGCGCCGACCCGGCCAAGGACATCCAGCATTTTACCGGGCGCATGGCGCTCAAACTGCTGCTGGTCACCCTGCTGGTCGCTCCGCTGGCCCGCTACAGCCGCCAGGCGATGCTGATGCGCTGCCGCCGGCTGCTGGGGCTGTGGTGCTTTGCCTGGGCGACGCTGCATCTGCTCAGCTACGCCACGCTGGAACTGGGGCTGAACAATATCGCGCTGCTCGGCCGCGAGCTGATCGAACGCCCCTACCTGACGCTCGGCATCGTCAGCTGGCTGCTGTTGCTGGCGCTGGCGGCAACCTCAACCCAGTGGGCGATGCGCAAACTGGGTAAAAACTGGCAGCGGCTGCATAATTTCGTCTATCTGGTGGCGATTCTGACGCCGATACACTACCTTTGGTCGGTAAAAATCATCTCCCCCAGCCGCTGATCTACGCCCTGCTGGCATTGCTGCTGTTAGCGTGGCGTTACCCGAAATTCCGCGCCTGGTTGCGCTAGAAACCGTCATCTTCCGCCCTGTGCAACCTCACAGAAGCGGGTAAACCTGACTAATTAGGGGTTGAATATCTTCGCTGATAAGACCAGTATTTAGCTGCGAATTGCTACGATATCGTTATAATGCCCGACCTTGTCCTGAAGGACAGCGTGATTTTTGCCCGAAAAAGGTGACAAATCGGTAACATCGGGTTATGTTGAACGATGATGGTTTTATTGCCGGAGATACCAGCACAATGGCGGACAAGTCTCACATTTTGCTCCTGAATGGCCCTAATCTGAACCTGCTGGGGACCCGCGAGCCGGAGAAGTACGGCAGCACGACGCTGGCAGAGATTGTTAACGGATTAGAGCATCAGGCCTCCGCGCTGGGCGTTGCCCTGAGCCATCTGCAGTCCAACGCCGAACACGCGCTGATCGATCGCATCCATCAGGCGCGCGGCAATACAGATTTCATTCTGATAAACCCGGCGGCGTTCACCCATACCAGCGTGGCGCTGCGCGATGCGCTGTTGGCGGTGCAAATCCCGTTTATCGAGATCCACCTGTCCAACGTGCATGCCCGCGAGCCTTTCCGTCATCACTCCTATCTGTCTGATATTGCGGTAGGCGTGATCTGCGGACTCGGCGCGGAAGGTTACACATTTGCTTTACAGGCAGCGGTTAATCGTCTGTCAAAAACCCACTAATTGCTCCACAAAAAGAGTACGGAATCACACTCATGGATATTCGTAAAATCAAGAAGCTGATCGAACTGGTTGAAGAATCAGGTATTTCTGAACTGGAAATTGCTGAGGGCGAAGAGTCAGTACGCATCAGCCGCGCCGCGCCGGCGCAGGCTTACCCAGTGATGCAGCAGGCCTATGCCGCACCGGCACAGCCGGCTCCAGCGCTGGCTACCGCCGTCGCTACCGCCGAAGCCGAAGCGCCAGCCGCTGCCGCAGCCGTGAGTGGCCATGTCGTGCGTTCCCCAATGGTAGGCACCTTCTACCGCACCCCAAGCCCGGATGCGAAAGCCTTCGTGGAAGTGGGCCAGAAAGTCAACGCCGGCGACACGCTGTGCATCGTTGAAGCCATGAAAATGATGAACCAGATCGAAGCCGACAAATCCGGCGTGGTGAAAGCCATCCTGGTGGAAAACGGTCAACCGGTTGAATATGACGAGCCACTGGTCGTCATCGAATAACGAGGCGCACCATGCTTGATAAAATTGTTATCGCCAACCGCGGCGAGATCGCGCTTCGTATCCTGCGTGCCTGTAAAGAACTGGGCATCAAGACCGTGGCCGTACACTCGGCGGCGGACCGCGATCTGAAACACGTACTGCTGGCCGACGAGACCGTGTGCATCGGTCCTGCGCCGTCAGTCAAAAGCTATCTGAACATCCCGGCGATCATCGCAGCGGCGGAGATCACCGGCGCGGTGGCCATTCACCCTGGCTACGGCTTCCTGTCGGAAAACGCCGACTTCGCCGAGCAGGTCGAGCGTTCCGGCTTTATCTTTATCGGCCCGAAAGCGGACACCATTCGCCTGATGGGCGACAAGGTTTCCGCCATCAACGCCATGAAGAAAGCCGGCGTGCCTTGCGTACCCGGCTCCGACGGCCCGCTGACCGAAGATATGGATAAGAACCGCGCCTTTGCCAAACGCATCGGCTACCCGGTGATTATCAAGGCGTCCGGCGGCGGCGGCGGCCGCGGCATGCGCGTTGTGCGCAGCGATAAAGAGCTGGAACAGTCCATCAACATGACGAAGGCGGAGGCCAAGGCGGCCTTCAACAACGACATGGTGTACATGGAAAAATACCTGGAAAACCCACGCCATATCGAGATCCAGGTATTGGCCGACGGTCAGGGCAACGCCATCTATCTGGCCGAGCGCGACTGCTCGATGCAGCGTCGTCACCAGAAAGTAGTGGAAGAAGCGCCGGCACCGGGCATCACGCCGGAACTGCGCCGCTATATCGGCGAGCGCTGCTCCAAAGCCTGTGTGGATATCGGCTACCGCGGTGCGGGTACCTTCGAGTTCCTGTTCGAAAACGGCGAGTTCTATTTCATTGAAATGAACACCCGTATTCAGGTGGAACACCCGGTTACCGAAATGATCACCGGCGTGGATCTGATCAAAGAGCAGCTGCGCATCGCTGCCGGTCAGCCGCTGTCGATCAAACAGGAAGAAGTGCGGGTTCAGGGCCACGCGGTAGAGTGCCGTATCAACGCCGAAGACCCGAACACCTTCCTGCCAAGCCCGGGCAAGATCACCCGCTTCCACGCGCCAGGCGGTTTCGGCGTGCGTTGGGAATCGCATATCTACGCCGGCTACAGCGTGCCGCCGTACTATGACTCCATGATTGGCAAGCTGATCACCTACGGTGAAAACCGTGACGTGGCGATTGCCCGCATGAAAAATGCGTTGGCTGAACTGATCATCGACGGGATTAAAACCAACGTTGAGCTGCAGCAAAAAATCATGAATGACGAAAACTTCCAGCATGGTGGCACCAACATCCACTATCTGGAGAAGAAGCTGGGCCTGCAGTAACGCGCGCTTTAGCCTCAGACGTCAGCCGATCAGGGCCGGTGATCCACCGGCCCTTTTCTTTTCGCGACTTAACCGCTTGGCAAACGCCGTGCTTGTCGTAAAATCCCCTTCCTCTGGTAAATCCATAGCCATAAACCTCTGTCGATGCATGTCACGCCGCCGCTATGCGCGCTACTGTCTGGACAAGAGGGGGAGAAACGGATGGAAAAACGCTTTATTCAGGCTCACCGTGAAGCGCGCTGGGCGCTGGGTCTGACCCTCTGCTACGTGCTGGCCTGGGCGCTGGCCGCCTACCTGCCGGACAGCCAAATCGGCGTCACCGGCCTGCCGCACTGGTTTGAAATGGCCTGCCTGCTGATCCCGCTGCTGTTTATTATCCTGTGCTGGCTGATGGTGCGCCTCATCTTCCGCGATATTCCGCTGGAGGACCACGATGCAAACTGAAGTGATCGTACCGCTGGTCGCCTATCTGCTGCTGGTGTTCGGCCTGTCGGTCTACGCCTATCGCCGCCGGCAGAGCGGCAATTTCCTCAGCGAGTATTTCCTCGGCAACCGCTCAATGGGCGGCTTTGTGCTGGCGATGACCCTGACCGCCACCTACATCAGCGCCAGTTCGTTTATCGGCGGCCCCGGCGCCGCCTACAAATACGGCCTCGGCTGGGTGCTGCTGGCGATGATCCAGCTGCCGGCGGTCTGGCTGTCGCTGGGCGTGCTCGGGAAAAAATTCGCTATCCTGGCGCGACGCTATAACGCCATCACCCTCAACGATATGCTGTTCGCCCGTTACCAAAGCCGCCTGCTGGTGTGGCTGGCCAGCCTGAGCCTGCTGGTGGCCTTCCTCGGCGCCATGACGGTGCAGTTTATCGGCGGCGCCCGCCTGCTGGAAACCGCAGCGGGCGTTCCGTACGACAGCGGCCTGCTGATTTTTGGCGTCAGTATCGCGCTGTACACCGCCTTCGGCGGCTTTCGCGCCAGCGTGCTCAATGACGCCATGCAGGGGCTGGTGATGCTGCTGGGCACCGCGCTGCTGCTGGCCGGCGTGATCCATGCCGCCGGCGGCCTGCACGCGGCCGTCGATAAACTGCAGCAGATCGACCCGGCGCTGGTATCGCCGCAGGGCGGCGAGCAGATCCTCAGCCTGCCCTTTATGGCGTCGTTCTGGATCCTGGTGTGCTTCGGCGTTATCGGCCTGCCGCACACCGCCGTGCGCTGCATCTCCTATAAGGACAGCAAGGCGGTGCACCGCGGCATCGTGCTCGGCACCATCGTCGTGGCGCTGCTGATGTTCGGCATGCACCTGGCCGGCGCGCTGGGTCGCGCCGTACTGCCGGATCTCAACGTGCCGGATCGGGTGATCCCGACGCTGATGGTCACCGTCTTGCCGCCGTACGCCGCCGGTATTTTCCTGGCCGCGCCGATGGCGGCCATTATGTCGACCATCAACGCGCAGCTGCTGCAGTCCTCCGCCACCATCATCAAGGATCTGTATCTTGGCGTCCGCCCGCAACAGCAGCAGAACGAGAAGATGATCAAACGCTTCTCCAGCCTGACCACGCTGGTGCTTGGGTTATTGGTGCTGCTGGCCGCCTGGCGGCCGCCGGAAATGATCATCTGGCTGAACCTGCTGGCCTTCGGCGGCCTGGAGGCGGTATTCCTGTGGCCGCTGGTGCTAGGCCTGTACTGGCAGCGCGCCAATGCGCAGGGCGCCCTTAGCTCAATGGCGGCAGGTGCGGTATGCTATACGCTATTAGCCAGCTTCAATCTGCAGCTCGCCGGCCTGCACCCCATCGTGCCCGCGCTGCTGATCAGCCTGCTGGCGTTTTATATCGGTAACCTGGTCGGCGAAAAACGCCGTCCGGCGTCATCTTTATCTTCCTAAAGAGAATTGTTATGCCTTGGATCCAACTAAAACTGAACACCACCGGCAGCCAGGCGGAAGCGCTGAGCGATGCGCTGGTTGAAAGCGGCGCGGTCTCGGTGACCTTTCAGGACACCCACGACAACCCGGTGTTCGAGCCGCTGCCCGGCGAAACCCTGCTGTGGGGCGACACCGACGTGATCGGCCTGTACGACGCGGAAACCGATATGGCCGAAGTGGTCGCCATGCTGGAGCAGCACCCGCTGCTGGGCGCCGGCTTCCGCCACAAAATCGAACAGTTGGAAGATAAGGACTGGGAGCGCGAATGGATGGATAACTTCCACCCGATGCGCTTCGGCGAGCGCCTGTGGATCTGCCCGAGCTGGCGCGACGTGCCCGACCCGGACGCGGTCAACGTGATGCTGGACCCGGGCCTGGCCTTCGGCACCGGCACGCACCCGACCACCTCGCTGTGCCTGCAGTGGCTGGACGGCCTCGACCTGGCCGGCAAAACCGTGATTGATTTCGGCTGCGGCTCCGGCATTCTGGCGATTGCCGCGCTGAAGCTCGGCGCAGCGCGCGCCATCGGCATCGATATCGACCCGCAGGCGATTCAGGCCAGCCGCGACAACGCGGAGCGCAACGGCGTCTCTGAGCGTCTGGAGCTGTATCTGCCGCAGGATCAGCCGGCCGGGCTGCAGGCTGACGTGGTGGTGGCCAATATTCTGGCCGGCCCGCTGCGCGAACTGGCGCCGCTGATTAGCTGCCTGCCGAAATCCGGCGGCGACCTCGGCCTGTCCGGCGTGCTGGCCACCCAGGCGGAAAGCGTGGCGGAAGCCTATCAGCCGCTGTTCGATCTGGACCCGGTCGCCGAACGGGAAGAGTGGTGCCGCATTACCGGCCGCCGCCGCTAACTGCGTCTGAAGACCCGCCGCCCGTCGGCGGGTTGGTATTGCCGCCAGGCATCGCCGCGACGCTGCCGTTATCTGCGCCTCACGCCGCCGTCAGCGGACGCTGACGCATTCAGGCACACATCCCCTCGCCTTTTTCCCGACGGCCTCGTCATGCCCGTTAGGCGCGTTATAATCGCTCACATATCCATCTGGTTGATTGATGGTTTTTCAGCCGAAAATCGCGATAATGCGCGCGCAAAGCGCGGTAACGCCAGCCGATCGCGATAAAAATACGTCTCATTTAGAGATAATATCCTGTTGCCTGACGATTATTTTCCTGAACATAAAATCAGCACAATCGGTCAAGTTATTGTTAATTCTATATAATATTTTTACACACCGCCGGGATGCGCATTTTAAGCGCCCGATCGCCGCAAATTGGTCAAAGTTTGGCCTTTCATCTCGGCGAAAAAATGCGTAATATACGCGCCCTTGCGGACACAGTACGGTCATTCTTTGTCTATGCGCATTGGACACCACCAGTTAACAAAATTGCCTGATTGCGGCCCCGATGGCCGGTATTACAGATCGCCCATTCAGAACCTTGTGTCATGCAATGGGGGCTGGGATGGCTGTATCCGAAATGCTCTCCTCCAACCCGGAGGTGTGGCGGACGGATAAGTCGCGTCTGCGTATGGTTCATAGCGATGAACCTGGGATTCGCTCCGTGCAAATCGCCGGCAGCGTTCCGGATGATATGGCCGCCGCCGCGCAGATTAACGTCGCCGGCGGCGCACAGATCATCGACATCAATATGGGTTGCCCGGCTAAAAAGGTGAACCGGAAACTTGCAGGGTCTGCCTTGCTGCAGTACCCGGATCTGGTTAAACAGATCCTCCTGGCGGTAGTTAACGCCGTGGATGTGCCGGTGACGCTGAAAATCCGTACCGGCTGGGCGCCGGAACACCGTAACTGTGTAGAGATTGCCCAATTGGCCGAAGACTGTGGTATTCAGGCCCTGACGATTCATGGCCGAACCCGCGCCTGCCTGTTTAACGGCGACGCGGAATACGACAGCATTCGGGCAGTTAAGCAGAACGTTTCCATTCCGATTATTGCGAATGGGGATATTACTGACCCGCATAAAGCCAGAGCAGTGCTCGACTACACCGGGGCCGACGCCCTGATGATAGGCCGCGCTGCTCAGGGGAGACCCTGGATCTTCGGGAAATCCAGCATTATCTGGACACAGGGGAGCTGCTGCCGCCGTTGCCGCTTGGCGAGGTGAAGCGCTTGTTGATCGGGCATATCCGGGAATTGCACGGCTTTTACGGCCAAGGCAAGGGATTCCGAATTGCTCGTAAGCACGTATCCTGGTATCTCCAGGAGCATGCCCGAATGACCAGTTTCGGCGCACATTCAACGCCATAGAGGATGCCAGCGAACAGCTGGAGGCGTTGGAGGCATATTTCGAAAATCTAGCGTAAAAAAAGAGCTGACAGAACTATGTTCGAACAACGCGTAAATTCTGACGTACTGACCGTTTCTACCGTAAACTCACAGGATCAAGTGACTCAAAAGCCTCTGCGTGACTCGGTTAAACAAGCACTGAAGAACTATTTTGCTCAACTGAACGGTCAAGATGTGAATGACCTGTATGAGCTGGTACTGGCTGAAGTTGAACAGCCACTGTTGGACATGGTGATGCAATACACCCGTGGCAACCAGACCCGTGCAGCCCTGATGATGGGCATCAACCGCGGTACGCTGCGCAAGAAACTGAAAAAATACGGCATGAACTGATACTAGTCAGTTAACGTGTTGAAAAAAGGCGCTTTATCTCATTCGATAAGCGCCTTTTTCTTTGCCGGTAACCTTCATACCCATTATTTTCATGGCGCGCTCGCAATACGTGGAGCAGGCAGGCCGTGGAAAACGTCAACGCGTATTCTCCTCGTACGATGCCCACACCGTCTTCCGTTGCCATACCGACGCCTTTATGCTGCTGTTAACACCTGGCGATACCATGGAAAACCCGCCGGCATACACGGAGAACGATCGCTCAGGCGACGCACGCAGAACGCCGGCTAAATAAGATTTTTCGCATCCCACTCCTCTGTTTACTGCCGTAGGGTATGGTACAATCTGCATTCCTAGAGCCCCTCAGATTGCCGCGGTCATGCCGTTTCCGACCGATGCGCAGCGCGATTCGCCCTTCGAATGTAAAGTTTTAGTCAATTCCAACGCCTGACTAAACGATAACCACAACTCAGTGTCTGAGTCATTGTATCGCTATTGAGTGGCTTCTTTATGCGTTACAGGTTTCTTACCCTTAATGCATAAATGAGTGACTATGAATCGTCCGCAAGAATTCCCAACGCGCCCTGCTGCACCCCCGCTACTGGCTGACCTGGTTTGGCCTGGCGGTGCTGTTCCTGCTGGTGCAATTACCCTACCCGCTGCTGCATAAGCTCGGCGTATGGATGGGCCGTACCTCGATGCGCTTTTTGAAACGCCGCGTCACCATCACCCGCCGCAACCTGGAGCTGTGCTTCCCGGATATGGACGCCGCACAGCGCGAGCGCAAAGTGGTCAGCAATTTTGAATCCCTCGGCATGGGGCTGCTGGAAACCGGCATCGCCTGGTTCTGGCCGGATAAGCGCGTCAAACGCTGGTTTAACGTCTCCGGCATCAACCACCTGAAGATGGCGCAGCAGAACGGCCGCGGCGTGCTGGTGATTGGCGTGCACTTTATGTCGCTGGAGCTGGGCGGCCGGGCAATGGGCCTGTGCCAGCCGATGATGGCGATGTACCGCCCGCACAACAACAAGGCGATGGAGTGGGCGCAGACCAAAGGCCGTATGCGCTCCAACAAGGCGATGCTTGACCGCAAAAACCTGCGCGGCATGGTGCAGGCGCTGAAAGGCGGCGAAGCGGTATGGTTCGCCCCCGACCAGGATTACGGCCCGCGCGGCAGCGTGTTTGCGCCGCTGTTTGCCGTCGATCAGGCCGCCACCACCAGAGGCACCTTTATGCTGGCGCGCATGGCGCAGCCGGCGCTGGTGCCGGTAGTGCTGATTCGGCGTGAAAACGGCGCCGGCTACGACCTGCTGATCCAGCCGGCGCTGGAAGACTACCCGCTGACCGACGAAATGGCCGCCGCCGCCTATATGAACAAGGTGGTGGAAAAAGAGATTATGCGCGCGCCGGAGCAGTATATGTGGCTGCACCGCCGCTTTAAGACTCGCCCGGCCGGCGCGCCGTCGCTGTACTGAATTTAGCACCGGGGGCGGACGCCCCCGCCGGCAAAACGTGCGCATCTTCTGCGGCGCAGCAGACGAATTGTTAACTTTGCTCTAACATCTCTTTTTGCCCATACAGGAGAAAGTGATGAAACCCCAGGTTCGCATTGCACTGGTCGGCGATTATCGCCCCGAAGCCGTCGCCCACCAGGCCATTCCCACCGCGCTCACGCTTGCCGCTTCCCATCTTGATGTTGACGTCCAGTCCCGCTGGTTGCCCACCGAAACCATAACCGACAGCGCCGTGCTGCAAGAGTATGATGCGATCTGGGTAGTGCCCGGCAGCCCGTACCGCCATGACGACGGGGCGTTTACCGCCATCCGTTACGCCCGTGAGCATGACGTGCCCTTCCTTGGCTCCTGCGGCGGTTTTCAATACGCGGTGGTGGAGTACGCCCGCAACGTCATGGGCTGGCACGATGCCACCCACGCGGAGACCGACAGCACGGGACGGCAGGTGATCACCCCGCTGAGCTGCTCACTGGTGGAAAAAACCGGCACCGTGCTGCTGCAGCCGAACACCCGCATTGCGCAGGCGTACGGCAGCCTGGAAACCCATGAGGGCTACCACTGCAACTTTGGCGTTAACCCGGACTTTGTCAGCCAGCTGCAGCAGTTCCCGCTGCTCGTCAGCGCACACGATAGCGAAGGCGACGTCCGCGCCATCGAACTGCCAACGCACCGCTTCTACGCCGCCACGCTGTTCCAGTCTGAACGCGCCGCCCTGCGTAACGCGCTCTCGCCGCTGGTGGTCGAACTGATCGCTACCGCCCGCCGCTAAACGTACGGCGCCGGGTGCGCCCGGCGCCGTCGGCGTATTACCACATCCACAGACCAATCAGCGGCGCGGCCAGCACGGTAATGATGCCGGCCAGCATCATCACCAGGCTGGATACCACGCCCTCTTCCTGCCCCATCTCATAGGCGCGTGCGGTACCCGCGCCGTGCGACGACGCCCCCAGCCCGGCGCCCTTCGCCAGGCCGCTGCGCACCGACAGACGCAAAAACAGAATATCCCCCACCGCCATACCGAACACCCCGGTGATCACCACAAACAGCGCCACCAGATCCGGCTGGCCGCCCATCTGCTTGGCCGCCTCCAGCGCGAAAGGCGTGGTGATCGAACGCACCGCCAGGCTGCGCTGCACCTCTTCAGACAGCGTCAGCAGACGCGCCAGCCAGACCGAGCTGTACACCGCCACGCATACCGCCGTGATCACCCCAGCGCTGAGCGACAGCCAGTGACGGCGGATAATGTGCAGGTTCTCATACACCGGCACCGCAAAGGCGATGGTCGCCGGGCCGAGCAGCCACAGCAGCCAGTGGGTCTCCCCCAGATAGTCGCGGTAGGAAATATGCGTCACCACCAGCAGCAGCACCAGAATCATCGGCGTCAGCACCAGCGGCATCAGCAGCAGGCTGCGGCGACGGCGATAGAGCCGCTTATTGGCGAAGTAGAGCGCCAGCGTGGCGGCCAGACAGAGCAGGCTGAGGAGAAAATCATTCATGATGCTTACGCCGCTGCAGCCAGAGTTCGAAACGATAGACGCGGTCCACCACCAGTCCGGTGGCCCCCAGCGTCAGCATGGTGCTGACGGCAATCACCAGAAAAATCTTCCAGCCCTCCACCATCAGCAGCTGCGCATAGTTGACCACCGCCACCACCGCCGGCACGAAGAACAGCAGCATCTCCGCCAGCAGCCAGCGCGCGCCGGCCCGCACCCAGCTCAGCGGCAGCACGCGCAGCACAATCAACGCCAGCAGCATCAGCATGCCGACAATATTGGCGGGTAACGGTAAATGGAACTGCGCCACCAGCCGGTCGGCCAGCAAGAACAGCAGCGCGTACAACACAACCTGAACGGGAACCTGCAGGCGGGCCAGCAGGGATGGCGCAGCACGACGTAACGCCAGGGACATGGAGAGCGGCCTCAAGCAAAAAAATGACGGGTTACAGTATACGCAGCCGGGAAACCAGCCCTGAAATGAATTAAAATTATCAACTTCATGCCTTAAGGGAATAGTTTCCCGCCGGTATCGCCTATCGGAGAACGGATCGTGGATGTTCGTACCCTACGCTACTTTGTCGAAGTCGTGCGTCAGCAGAGCTTTACCCGCGCGGCGGAAAAAACTGTTCGTCACCCAACCGACCATCAGCAAGATGCTGCGCCATCTGGAAGATGAGCTGGAATGCACCCTGCTGATCCGCGAGGGGCGCAAACTGCACCTGACGGACAGCGGCCAGGCGGTCTATCAGCGCGGCGTGGCGATCCTGGATGAGTTCCGCCAGCTGGAGGCCGAGCTGGAAGACATCAGCGCGGTGAGAAAAGGCGTGCTGCGGCTGGGCATCCCGCCGATGGTCGGCCGGCAAATCGCCGGTTTAATCCGCCACTTCCGCCACGCCTATCCCGGCATTGAGCTGCGCATCTCCGAGCTGGGCGGCCTGTCCGGCGAGCAGCGGGTGCTGGCGGGCGAGCTGGATCTGGCGATGACGGTCTACTCGCCCGATGCCGACCGGCCGCTGACCTTTCTGCCGCTGCTGACCCACCCGATGTGCGTCGTGGTGCCGCGCAATCAGTACTGGCAAGGACGCAGCTGCGTCAGCCTGGAGGAGCTGGCCGCCTGGCCGCTGCTGATCTATAACGAAGATTTCGCGCTGTACAAGATGCTGATGGCGGCCTTCCGCCGCGCCGAGCTGGAGCCGCGCATCGCGGTGCGCAGCGGCCAGTGGGACTTTCTGGCCTCAATGGTGCAGGCCGGCGTCGGCATCGCCGCCCTGCCGGAGCCGGTCTGTCAGTGGCTGGATAAGGAGAGCCTGATCTGGCTGCCGCTGGAACCGCTGATGGAGTGGAAGGTCGGGCTGATCTGGCGCCAGGACAGTTATCTGTCCCACAGCGCCCAGGCGTGGATCGCCTGCTGCCGCGACCACCTGTCGATGATGAAATAAAAAAGGGCTGAATTTCTTCAGCCCCTTACGGTTAATTCCTGCTCTTAGCCTTCGCGCTCCACCAGCAGCGCCTCCAGCAGGTCGAGATCGTGCAGCAGTTTCTGCAGCGTCTCATTGCTGATTTTCTGCGTCGCGCGCAGGTGATACAGCTCGCCGCGCTCGGCGCGCAGCGCCGTCAGACGGAAGCGTCGCTCCAGGTTTTCCAGCTCCAGCGCGTTCTCAATATCGTCTTTGCTGGCGACCCGGCGGCGCAGCATACCGACCACCCGCGAGCTGACCTCTTTCAGCACCTGCGGATCGATATTCTCCTCGGTATCCGCCGTCAGCCGCTCTTCCATTTTGTTGATGCTTTCGATCGCCACTTCCGCCGCCATCGCAATCGCCATCCGCTCTTCGCCCTTACTGACGCTCGGGTCCGCCACCTGCACGCCGCGCAACAGCAGCGGCAGCGCGATAACGCCGACAATCAGCGACAGCAGGATCACCCCGGCGGCGATAAACACCAGTTGATAACGCGCCGGGAAGGCGCTGCCGTCGCTGAGCAACAGCGGAATCGACAGCACGCCGGCCAGCGTAATCGCCCCGCGCACCCCGGCGAACGACGCCACCCACAGCTCACGCGTGGTGTAGTTGCCAAACTGCAGCGGGCGCTTTTTCAGCAGCCGCTTGCTGGCGCCCTTCATCAGCCACAGCCAGGTGAAGCGCAGCAGCAGCAGCGCGGCGTAGATAATCGCCACGTCGGCAAACAGATACCAGGTCTGAATCGTCGGGTCCAGCTCCGCCTGCAGAATCGAGGTTTCCAGGATCCCCGGCAGCTGCAGGCCCAACATAATGAACACCATGCCGTTAAATACGAACTCCAGCATCGCCCAGACGCTGTTGGCGCGCAGGCGCATCGCCAGCGGCGCATTGCGGATCACGCCGGACTGGCTGATGGTCATCCCCGCCGCGACCGCCGCCAGGATCCCCGATACGCCGATATGTTCGGCAATCAGGTAAGAGGCAAACGGCAGCAGCAGTAAGAAGACGATCTGCGTCGCCGGGTCGTCGCCGCTCCAGCGGCTCATCACGCGCAGCGACTTACTGTAGGTCCAGGTGACCGCCACGCCGGCCAGCAGGCCGCCGATCGCCACCTTGAGGAATTCCAGCGTCGCGCCGCCCACGGTGAACACCATGGTGCCCATCGCCACCGCGATGGCGAACTTGAGCGACACCAGGCCGGAGGCGTCGTTCATCAGCGCCTCGCCCTCCAGCACGCCCATAATCGGTTTCGGGATCCGCCCTTTACCGACGATGCCGGACAACGCCACGGCATCGGTCGGCGACAGCACCGCCGCCAGCGCAAACGCCGCCACCAGCGGAATGCCCGGCACCATCAGGTAGATCAGATAGCCGACGCCGACCACGGTGATCAGCACCAGCACCAGCGCCAGCCCGAGCACCTCACGGCCGTGGTGAATAAACTCGCGCATCGGCGTTTTCCAGCCGTCGGCAAACAGCAGCGGCGGGATAAACAGCACTAAAAACAGTTCCGGATCGAAGTCCACGTGCAGCCCGAAATGCGGCCAGGCCAACATCGCACCGATGGCGATTTGCATTAACGGGAGCGGCACCTGGAACGGCAACATACGCGTCACCACCCCGGACAGGGAGACCACCAGGATTAAAATGAGGATTGTAAAAAAGATTTCCATGCTTTCCTTAGACTCTACGGTTTCGACCTCAACGGCGTATTGCCAGAGTACGTGCCAAATAGTAGATCACTTTTTTTACGTCGGTGAAAGCTTGTTGTGCCTTTCAAAATGGCGAAATAGATTAAGGAGAGTAATCTGAAACCGGGGCGCGCCAAACGCGCCCCGGCAGAGGCGTCAGATGGCCCAGCCGCCGGCGTAAAACACCACCAGCGCCACCGCAATCACTACGGTGCCGATATTCAGCTTGCGCCATTCGCCGGAGAAGATCCGGCCGATCACCAGCGCGCTGAAGCCCAGCATAATGCCGGTGACGATATTGCAGGTCAGGACGATAAACACCGCGCACAACAGGCCGGACATCGCGTCGACAAAGTCGTCAAAATCCAGCTTGGTGACGTTGCTGAGCATCAGCAGGCCGACATACATCAGCGCCGGCGCCGTCGCATACACCGGCACCAGGTAGGAGAGCGGCGACAGGAACAGAATCAGCAGGAACAGCAGCCCCACCACGGTGGCGGTCAGGCCGGTTTTACCGCCGGCCGCGGTGCCCGCCGCCGATTCGATGTATACCGCCGCCGGCGCGGCGCCCACCAGCGCCGAGAAAATGCTGCTGACCGAGTCGGAAGTCAGCGCCTTGCCGCCGTTGACGATCTGGCCGTCTTTATCCAGCAGGTTCGCCTGCCCGGCGACCGCACGGATGGTGCCGGTGGCGTCAAACACCGCGGTCATCACCAGCGCCAGCACGCTCGGCAGCACCACCGGCTGCAGCGCGCCCATAATATCCAGGCTGAAAATCAGCGAGTTGCCCTGCTCATCGGCCAGGCTCGGCATGGCGAACAGCCCCTGATACTTCACCGCCGGGTCGAAAATCAGGCCGATAACGGAGATGGCGATAATCACCAGCAGAATGCCGCCCGGCACCCGCAGCTTCTCCAGGCCGAAAATCACCGCCAGCCCGAGCAGCGTCATCACCACCGGGAAGGAGGTAAAGGCGCCCAGCGCCACCGGCAGCCCGTCCAGCGGGTTTTTCACCACCAGGCCGACGCCGTTGGCGGCGATCAGCAGCAGGAACAGGCCGATACCGATGCCGGTGCCGTGCGCCACGCCCATCGGCAGGTTACGCAGGATCCAGGAGCGGATGCCGGTCACCGAGATCACGGTAAACAGCAGCCCCATCAGGCACACCGCCCCAGCGCCACCGGAATGCTGATCTGCTGGCCCAGCACCAGACTAAAGGCGGTAAACGCCGTCAGCGAGATGGCGCAGCCGATCGCCATCGGCAGGTTGGCCCACAGCCCCATCAGCAGCGAGCCGAAGCCGGCCACCAGACAGGTGGCGACGAACACCGCGGTCGGCGGGAAGCCCGCCTTGCCCAGCATGCTCGGCACCACAATCACCGAATAGACCATCGCCAAAAAGGTGGTCAGGCCGGCCACCACTTCCTGCCGCACGCTGCTGCCGCGCTGCGAAATTTTAAAATAACCGTCAAGCCCGCCTTTTGTTGGTGCGGCGTTATTCGCTTGAGAATTCGACATGTTGCTGTCCCCTGTAATCACTGCTTGTCTGATGCAGAAAGTGTTTTACGTCCGCAGCCGACAGAACGGAATCGTTTCCGCCACGTTTGCTCCCAACGCCTTGCGCTGCGCGGCAGATAGCGGCCGCGCACAAGGCAAACGATTAACTCTCGGCGTGAGGTACGGGTGAATTTATAGTGTTTTTACTGAAGCAAACGATTATCCAGCCTTCTATACCGTCCGATCAACTAAAGATCGCGACAGAAAGGGTAAAAAGTCGTCGTTCCGACGCGATTAACCACAACGCCGCCGCATGCTGAGGCCCGGACATTCAGGCCGGCATGGCCTGCGGATCCATAAACATCAGCTCCCAGATATGGCCGTCCAGATCCTGGAAGCCGTGGCCGTACATAAAACCGTGGTCCTGCGGCTGGTTATAGGTATTGCCGCCGGCGGCGATCGCCTTGCGCACCAGTTCGTCCACCGCCGCGCGGCTGGGCCGCGACAGACAGAGCAGCACTTCGCTGGCGCGCTTCGCATCGCTAATCGGATTGGGGGTAAACATTTTGAATTTATCGTGGGTTA
This sequence comes from Serratia rubidaea, assembly GCA_901472405.1. Classification (GTDB taxonomy): domain Bacteria; phylum Pseudomonadota; class Gammaproteobacteria; order Enterobacterales; family Enterobacteriaceae; genus Serratia_B; species Serratia_B rubidaea. The sequence goes on from LR590463.1 coordinate 4,495,572, forward strand.
ACAGCATCACATAGATGGTGTCGCTCACCACCATGCAGGCGGCGCTGTCGTCGGTAAACTGCTGGTTGAAGGCAAAGCCCAGCTGACCAAAAAAGGCCATGGAGGCGGGCAGATCGCTGACCGGCAAATTGACAAAGATTTGAGTCGTCATGGACCTTCTCCGAGAAACAGTGACCTATCGAGTATAGTCCAGACGGCTAGAGCAGCAGATGATAAGGGCCGCCCTGCTCCAGCGCACGCTGGTAAGCCGGGCGCTGATGAATGCGCCGCAGAAAATCGCGCAGCTGCGGGCAGCCGTCCAGCCCGCTGCGCGCGGCCATCGCCTCCAGCGGAAAGCTCATTTTGATATCGGCGGCGCTGAAGTCATGGCCGGCAAACCAGGGGTTGCTCCGCAGGTGTCGTTCCAGATAGTCGCGATGCACGGCGATCTGCTTATCGAGATAGTTGCGCTGCACTCCTTTACCGACGGCGCCGGCCACCTTGCGCAGCAGCAGCGGCACCGGCGGTTGCCCAAGGCGGCCAAACACCAGCTTCATCACCAGCAGCGGCATCAGCGAACCTTCCGCATAGTGCAGCCAGTAGCGGTACTGCTGACGCGCATGAAAATCGGTGGGGATAAACAGCCCCTGCGCATCATAGGCTTCCTGCAGATACTCGATGATTGCGCCGGACTCGGCCAGCGTCAAATCGCCGTCAACAATTACCGGCGATTTGCCCAGCGGGTGGATTTTCTTCAACGCCGGCGGCGCCAGCAGGCTCCCCGCCTCCCGCTGATAGCGCTGCACCTGATAAGGCACCGCCAGCTCTTCCAAAAACCATAAGATAGGCTGCGAGCGCGAGTTATTCAGGTGGTGAACGGTGATCATCCGGGCATCTCGATGCGTTGCCAGACCAGCTCGCCAATCTGTACGCCGTTACCGATTTGCAGCGGTGCGGTGCGCAGCGTCAGCCTATCGCCGGAAAAACTGTAAAAACGCACAAAGCGGGTGCCGACCCAGTTGGGAAACGAGCAGCCTTCAACCTGATGAATCACCCGCTGATCCGGCTCATCAATCTGGTAGCGGCCAAAATAACTGAGCATATTGGTAAACGCGACGCGTAGCTCCTGGTCGCTGCCCTGCGCCAGATCGTCCGCGGCAAAGCGCGGGCGCACCGCGCTATACAGCTGTGCCGCCATGGTGCCGTTGGCCTCGTAATTGATGCGCCCTATCACCTGCTCGCCGAGCGGGTAGCTTGGCGCACCCTCTTCGCTCTTGAATACCGAAGACACCAGTGACCAGCTGCCAACAAATGCATTTGTCGTCATCACTCATTCTCCACCCACTTACCTTGTTTAAATTTAAAGGTAGCGGTGAATGGTTTGCTGCGCCAGCCAGCCCCCACGCCGGAATATCAATTTATTTGACAGAGATACTCAAAACTCTCCGATTTTAACCTCAGACCCACCTGGTTAATATTTAACTCATCGAGACGCACCAGCGGCTCACATAAAAAATACTCTGAGGATTGCATCATGAAAAACATCAAAAAATTTGCTACCGCATTACTGCTGACCGGCGCTGCCTTCACCGCAACGGCAGCCGAACAACCTGTCGCCCAGCCAGCCGCCAACGCACAAAAAGTGGGTGTAATTTCCGTCAGCGGCGCCGCCAGCCTGAGCGCACTGGAAGACGCCCTGGCCAGTAAAGCCGCCGCGGCCGGCGCCAGCAGCTACCGCATCACCTCCGCCGGCGGCCAGAACAAACTGCACGGCACCGCAGAAATCTTTAACTAAGTAATCAGCCAAGCGACAAGAAACCAGAAGCCCCTGACGGGGCTTTTCTGCTGTTAGAAATATGTCAGACGCTAGTGTTCCCCAATCCCCCCGCATCAGGAAGGCCCGATAACGCCCTGCCCCCGACAATATCCAGCCCGTAGTGACAATCGCCACAAACGCCATGTAACGCTCGCCAACATAACTGCACGCAAGTAGCGGCCAGAAACCAGGACAAGAACGATGTTCAGCAGCATAGCTGAACGGCAAACGCCAGCGCATTCCCTTATCGATAAAAGTGGTAATAATCACGATAACAATGAGTTTAGCCGTGTTACGAGAATGATGTAATTTCGCAACTCATAGGTTAATCACAGACGGGATCCGGCCACGATCGTTAGTGGCCCAATGAAAGGTATCTACTATGGCAACAGGATTTAACAAGATCGCTCTGCTGACGCTTGCTCTGACATTAAACGCCAATGCGTCGGCCACCCCTCTTCAATGCGACGACAGGGGCTTTACGCTGCAAACTCTGGGGTCCGGTGGGCCGATCACCGACGATCAACGCGCATCCTCAGGCGAAGTCATCTGGATAAACGGTAAATCCGCCATTTCTGATCGATGCCGGCGGCGGGGTCTTTTTACGTTTCGGCCAGTCAGGCGCACGGCTGGAAGATCTCAAGTTTATCGGCCTGACTCACTTTCACACCGATCACGTCTCCGATCTGGCAGCCATTCTAAAAGGCGGTTACTTCGTCAAGAACAAACAGGAGATCACGCTGGCCGGGCCGGAAAGCGGCGGTGCATTCCCCTCCATGACGCAATATTTTGCCGATTTGTTTAACAAAGAGGGCGGCGCCTACGCTTACCTCAATGGCTTATATAACGCGACGGATGGGGCTGAAGATCGCCAGCCATGTCAAAGATATCAGTTACACCAGCGTGCAGCCGGTTCTCGTTTATCAAGATCAGGAGATGAAAATCACCGCGCTGGGTATACCTCACGGCGACGTGCCCTGTCTCGCATACCGCATCGAAACGGCGCAAGGCACGATTGTGATTTCTGCCGACCAGAACGGCAGCAATCGCGCCTTCATTCCTTTTGCCAAGGGCGCGGATATTTTAGTGATGCCGCTGGCTATTGATGAAAATGCCGATAAAGGCTCGAAATTTATGCACGCCGCGCCGGATGTGGTGGGGAAAGTTGCGGCTGAAATTAATCCCAAGGTGCTGGTGCTCAACCACTTTATGGGCAAAGGACTCCGCCTGAAGGATCAATCCGTCAATATTGTGAAACAGTACTACCACGGGCAGGTTTACACCAGCCGCGACCTCTCCTGTTTTCCCGATTTCATTAGCCAATAATAAGGAATAAGCCATGAAAAAAGACATCGTCCTTTCCATTGTGGTGGGTTCAATCATGGCAGCCGGCATGACGGCCTACGCGTCAGCGGCAGACGCGCCGCAGCCTGCCAGCAAGGTTGAACACCAAGCGCCGACCAGCAGCGGTAAATGCGCCAGCGGCAAATGCGGTACTGAGAAGATCTACGGCCAGGCAAAACTGGAGCACGATCCTCAGGATCAATTGGTACGCGCGCGCGACGGCAAATGCGGGCCAAGCGGTCAGGGCTTTCAGACCAATGCCAGCAAGTGCATCAACGGCGTATGTGGCAAATAGCGAACAATCATGCCGGAATCGGGCTGCGCAGTGAGCACATTCCGGCATTGATCACGCAGCCCAAACGTCAGGATATCGACTTTCTTGAACTGGCACCTGATAACTGGATGAACCTCGGCGGGGCAAAAAAAGAGTATCTGGCGGATATCGCGAAAAAATATCCGCTGATTGCCCACGGCCTCAGTCTGTCAATCGGCGATGTCTGTCCGTTGAACAGCGCTTATATACATGATATTCGGCGTTTTCTGGACGAGTATCATATTGATATTTACAGCGACCACCTGTGTTTCTCACGGGATCGGCAAGGTTACCTTTATGACCTGCTGCCGGTACCCGGTTATGCCGACGCACTGCCGTACCTGGCGTCGCGTATTGAGCAAGTGCAGGATATGCTCGGCCGTCAATTGGTGCTGGAAAACGTTTCATCTTACCAGCGCTATCCGGACGAAATGCCAGAGGCGGAATTCTGGCTTGAGCTGCTGCATCGCAGCCGCTGCGGCATGCTGTTGGATATCAACAACGTCTATGTGAACGCCTTCAATCACGGCTTCGATGCCCTGGATTACATTCGCGCCATCCCATCGGCAGCGATTGTTTATTACCACATCGCCGGGCATCTGGAATATGAAGAATTCCGGCTCGACACCCACGGCATGCCGGTATTGGAGGAAGTGCTGCAATTGGCGCAACGGACGTTCGCCATTCATGGCGACCGCCCCTTGCTGCTGGAACGGGATAACAATGTACCACCGCTGGAGACGCTCTGCGCGGAATTAACACAAATCAGAGAGCACATCGCATCGTAAAAATACGGCGGGCTTAAATGCCTGACAAGGAACGAGCGTGACATCACAACATAGGGTACCGGCTTCACTGGCGGCGGCAGAGGCCGAATTTAGCGGCCAACTGCGTTCTCGCCATGCAAATACCTATTCAAAAGGCATGAGGCTTTACCGGAAAATTATTCGGGAGAACATTTATAGCGTCCTGCTGAATGTATTTCCTCTGTACTGCCGTCAGAAAAAAGATGAGGCGATAACAACGCTGATCGATGCTTTTCTTTATCAGCATCAGGCCAGCCAACCTGAATTTCATCAGATCGCGACGGAATTATTGCTGTTTATGCGCCAGCAACCAGAGTTCTCTGACGGGGAAATGGCGCTGATTGAATATGAATGGCTGATGTATGCCGTTGAAATTGATGACGCCCAGGTGCCGCACGGACAGAGGTTCAGTCCAAGCGCCAAATTGCTGCCTCGCTTGGTCGTCACGCTCAACCCGACGCTCAACATGGTGGCGTTGCCTTTTTGGTTAAATAAAAACGAGCCCTGTTACAGCAGAGAAATACCGCTGCACTATTACGCCATATATCGCAAGCGTGATAATGCGGTTTACCAAAAAAAACTCAATAACGCCGAGGTCCGGTTACTGGCCGAAATAAATGATGGTGAAAACACACGCGACATTATTACAGGAGAAGTCGTCAAAATATCTACCAACCACCGCTTTTTACACCTGGCTGGACGCCAGCAATAACGACGAGCTGTTATCATTAACACTGAAGGGATAATGCTATGCTGACTAAAATAATTTCCTGGTACCAATGGGGGGTATCCAAAGTTAAAAAGGCTGACTTTGTACCGCTGCTGCTGATCCGACTCTATTTGCTGCCGGTTATTTTCGAAGGGGCGCATTCAAAAGTATTGGGTTTCAGTAATACCGTGGCCTGGTTTGCCACGCCGACCGCCGAAGGGGGGCTGGGCATGCCCTTCCCCTGGCTGTTGGCCTTTCTGGCGACCTCAACCGAAGTCGTTGGGCTGGTCTGCATTGCGCTTGGTTTATTCACCCGCATCATAGCGATTCCAATGATGGTCGTGATGAGCGTAGCCAGCCTGATGGTGCACTGGTCTCACGGTTGGCTGGCAATTGCCAGTAACGATATGGAGTCGGCCCAGCGTATGACCGCATTTCTCCAATGGCTGATGCAGAACTTCCCCGGCCGTTACAATTACATTACCCAACTGGGCGATCCTGTCATCCTGAATAACGGCATTGAGTTTTCCGCCACCTATTTCATTATGCTGCTGGTTCTGCTGGTATGGGGTGGGGGTCGTTATATTAGCGCCGACTACTGGCTGAAAAAGATCACCCCAGCCTGGCGCGAACGATAATAGCGAGGGACTGCGCCTGACGGAGTGCCCTGGCGCCGGGCTTTACTCCCGCCGTCCGGCAACAAAAAGGCCCTGTGTATACAGGGCCTGATAGGCGAAATCTCTACGTTAGGATAACCGTTAGAACGGGATATCGTCGTCAAAGTCCATTGGCGGTTCGTTGCTGCTGGCCGCCGGCGCGCTGCTTGGCGCTGGACGCGACTGCTGCTGCTGGCCGCCGCTGAACTGGTTGCCGCCCTGCGGCTGCTGAGGCTGGCCCCAACCGCCCTGGCCGCCCTGACCACCGCCTGCCGGTGCGCCGCCGCCCTGACGGCCGCCCAGCATCTGCATGGAACCGCCGACGTTAACCACCACTTCGGTGGTGTAACGGTCCTGGCCGCTCTGATCGGTCCATTTGCGGGTCTGCAGAGAACCTTCGATATACACCTGCGAGCCTTTGCGCAGATATTCGCCGGCCACTTCCGCCAGCTTGCCGAACAGCACGACGCGGTGCCACTCGGTCTTTTCTTTCTGCTCGCCGGTTGCCTTGTCGCGCCAGCTTTCGGAGGTAGCCAGGGTCATGTTGGCGACCGCGCCACCATTCGGCATGTAACGGACTTCCGGGTCTTGGCCCAGGTTCCCGACCAGAATTACTTTGTTTACGCCTCTGCTGGCCATGAGCTATCTCCTGATGAATGATTTTTACACAGTATAAACGAGTCAGTTTACCACGCGAAAGCCGAAACCACACCCGCCTTGATAACTGCGCATTGTATTCCAAAATTGTCATCGCGATCGACAACGTTTCATACGAACACTGGATATCCATTCAGGCTTTTTTATGTCATAATGATACGTTTCGTACTGGCTGTGGCGTTTTTTTGCGCACCTGGTCACAAAACCAACCGTAAAGCCGCACGGCGTATCACCAAGACGGGAAGTGTAAATGGACAATATCGAAGTTCGTGGTGCTCGAACCCATAATCTCAAAAACATCAACCTGATTATCCCGCGCGACAAACTGATTGTGGTCACCGGGCTGTCCGGTTCCGGCAAGTCCTCGCTGGCCTTTGATACGCTGTATGCCGAAGGGCAGCGCCGCTACGTCGAGTCGCTCTCCGCCTACGCCCGCCAGTTCCTGTCGCTGATGGAAAAACCGGACGTCGACCATATTGAAGGGTTGTCGCCGGCGATCTCCATCGAACAGAAGTCGACCTCGCACAACCCGCGCTCCACCGTCGGCACCATCACCGAAATCCATGACTATCTGCGCCTGCTGTTCGCCCGCGTCGGCGAGCCGCGCTGCCCGGATCACCACGTGCCGCTGGCGGCGCAGACCGTCAGCCAGATGGTCGACAACGTGCTCACCCAGCCGGAAGGCAAGCGCCTGATGCTGCTGGCGCCGATCGTTAAGGGATCGCAAAGGCGAACACACCAAAACGCTGGAAAACCTGGCGACGCAGGGCTATATCCGCGCGCGCATCGACGGCGAAGTGTGCGATCTGTCCGATCCGCCGAAGCTGGAGCTGCAGAAGAAACACACCATTGAGGTGGTGGTCGACCGCTTTAAAGTGCGTGAAGACCTGGCGCAGCGGCTGGCGGAGTCGTTTGAAACCGCGCTGGAACTGTCCGGCGGCACCGCGGTGGTGGCCGATATGGACGATGACAAGGCGGAAGAACTGCTGTTCTCCGCCAACTTCGCCTGTCCAATCTGCGGTTACAGCATGCGCGAGCTGGAGCCGCGCCTGTTCTCGTTCAACAACCCGGCCGGCGCCTGCCCGACCTGCGACGGCCTGGGAGTGCAGCAGTTCTTCGATCCGGATCGCGTGGTGCAGAACCCGGAGCTGTCGCTGGCCGGCGGCGCCATCCGCGGCTGGGACCGCCGCAACTTCTACTACTTCCAGATGCTGCGCTCGCTGGCGGAGCACTATCAGTTCGACGTTGAAGCGCCGTTCAACAGCCTGAGCGCCAACGTGCAAAAGGCGGTGCTGAGCGGTTCCGGCAAGGAGTCGATCGAGTTTAAATACATCAACGATCGCGGCGACACCACCGTGCGCCGTCATCCGTTTGAAGGCGTGCTGCACAATATGGAGCGCCGCTATAAAGAGACCGAATCCAGCGCGGTGCGCGAGGATCTGGCCAAATTTATCAGCAACCGCCCGTGCGCCTCCTGCCACGGCACCCGCCTGCGCGAGGAAGCGCGCAACGTGTTTGTCGAAGACACCACGCTGCCGGAGATTTCAGATCTCAGCATCGGCCACGCGATGACCTTCTTCCAGAACATCAAGCTGAGCGGCCAGCGCGCCAAGATTGCGGAGAAAGTGCTGAAAGAGATTGGCGATCGCCTGAAGTTTCTGGTTAACGTCGGCCTCAACTACCTGTCGCTGTCGCGTTCGGCGGAAACCCTGTCCGGCGGCGAGGCCCAGCGCATCCGCCTGGCCAGCCAGATCGGCGCCGGCCTGGTGGGCGTGATGTACGTACTGGACGAGCCGTCCATCGGCCTGCACCAGCGCGACAACGAGCGCCTGCTGGAAACGCTGATCCACCTGCGCAACCTCGGCAACACGGTGATCGTGGTAGAGCATGACGAAGACGCCATCCGCGCCGCCGACCACGTGATCGATATCGGCCCCGGCGCCGGCGTGCACGGCGGGCAGATCGTCGCCGAAGGCAGCGTGGAAGACATTATGGCCAAGCCGGACTCGCTGACCGGCCAGTTCCTCAGCGGCAAGCGCGAGATCGCCATTCCGCAGGAGCGCGTGGCGGCAGACCCGAACAAGGTGCTGAAGCTGAGCGGCGCGCGCGGCAACAACCTGAAGGACGTCACGCTGACGCTGCCGGTGGGGCTGTTCACCTGCATCACCGGGGTGTCCGGCTCCGGCAAATCGACGCTGATCAACGATACGCTGTTCCCGATCGCCCAGCGCCAGCTGAACGGCGCCACCATCGCCGAACCGGCGCCGTTCCGCGAGGTCACCGGCCTTGAGCACTTCGACAAGGTGATCGATATCGATCAAAGCCCGATCGGTCGTACGCCGCGCTCCAACCCGGCCACCTACACCGGCATTTTCACCCCGGTGCGCGAGCTGTTCGCCGGCGTGCCGGAATCACGCAGCCGCGGCTACAACCCGGGGGCGCTTCAGCTTTAACGTGAAGGGCGGCCGCTGCGAAGCCTGTCAGGGCGACGGCGTGATCAAGGTGGAGATGCACTTCCTGCCGGATATTTACGTGCCCTGCGACCAGTGCAAAGGCAAGCGCTACAACCGTGAAACGCTGGAGATCAAATACAAGGGCAAAAGCATTCACGAAGTGCTGGAGATGACCATCGAAGAAGCGCGCGAGTTCTTCGACGCGGTGCCGGCGCTGGCGCGCAAGCTGCAGACCCTGATGGATGTAGGCCTGTCCTATATCCGTCTCGGCCAGTCGGCGACCACGCTGTCCGGCGGCGAGGCGCAGCGCGTCAAGCTGGCGCGCGAGCTGTCGAAACGCGGCACCGGCCAGACGCTGTATATCCTCGATGAGCCGACCACCGGCCTGCACTTTGCCGATATCCAGCAGCTGCTGGCGGTACTGCACCAGCTGCGCGACCAGGGCAACACCATCGTGGTGATTGAGCACAACCTCGACGTGATCAAAACCGCGGACTGGATTGTCGATCTGGGGCCGGAAGGCGGCAGCGGCGGCGGCGAGATCCTGGTGTCCGGCACGCCGGAAACCGTGGCGAACTGCCAGGAATCGCACACCGCGCGCTTCCTCAAACCGCTGCTGAAGCGCTAACGCCTGCGCGTACGGCGGACGCTCTCACCGATCGTCCGCCGTACGAACATTGAACAGAAACAGGCAAGATTTCAACACGTTCAGGCATTTCCCTCCCCCGGCCCAGCACTTATTATCAATCTTCCCTCTGCGGCCGCCTGCATGACTCAGGCCGCGCCTCACCGGCCTTCTGCTGCCGGCACAAATACCTTTTGTCACTGATTGATAACCGGAGTAACCATGAATATTACGCATGCCTATGCCGCGCATGACGCGCAGTCTGCGCTCGTGCCTTTCGATTACTCACCGCGCGCGCTGCGCGAACACGACGTACAAATCAAGGGTGCTGTTTTGCGGCGTCTGCCACTCGACCTGCACCAGGCGCGCAACGAATGGAATAACACCCTGTACCCGGTGGTGCCGGGCCATGAGGTGGTCGGCCGCGTCAGCGCCGTCGGCAGCGGCGTCACCGCTCATCAGGTCGGCGATTTGGTCGGCGTCGGCTGTATGGTCGATTCCTGCCGCAGCTGTCCGAGCTGCGAAGAAGGGCTGGAGCAGTATTGTGAAAACGGCTTTACCGGCACCTATAACGGCCAGGATCGCCAGACCGGCGCCGTCACCTACGGCGGCTACTCCACCGATATGGTGGTGGATCAGGACTTTGTGCTGCGGGTGCCGGCCAACCTCGATCCGGCCGGCGTCGCGCCGCTGCTGTGCGCCGGCATCACCACCTATTCACCGCTGCGCCAGTGGGGGCGTCGGGCCGGGTAAAAAGGTCGGCATCGTCGGTCTCGGCGGGCTGGGACATATGGGAGTGAAACTGGCGCGGGCCATGGGCGCACACGTGGTGCTGTTCACCACTTCACCGTCGAAAATCGACGACGCCAAGCGGCTGGGCGCCCATGAAGTGGTGATCTCCCGCAACCCCGAGGAGATGGCGCAGCATGCCAACAGCTTCGACTTTATCCCTCAATACCGTAGCGGCCAAGCACGATCTGAATCCGTTCCTCGACCTGCTGCGCCGCGACGGCACGCTGACGCTGGTCGGCGCGCCGGAGCACGACCATCCGTCACCGCAGGTGTTTAACCTGATTCTGAAGCGGCCGCCGCATCGCCGGCCTCGCTGATCGGCGGTATTGCGGAAACCCAGGAGATGCTGGATTTCTGCGGTCAGCACGGCATTACCTCAGATATCGAGCTGATCCAATGCAGCAGATCAACGACGCCTATGAACGCATGCTGAAAAGCGATGTGAAATACCGCTTCGTGGTGGATATCGACTCGCTGCGCGCCTAAGCGCAGCACAGGCGCCCGGCGTTTACAGCTGTTTCAGCAGCCGCGCCGGGTTGCCGCCCACCACGCAGTTGGCCGGCACGTCCTTGGTCACCACCGCGCCGGAGGCGATCACCGCATTATCACCGATGGTCACGCCGGGATTGATCACCGCCCGCCGCCGATCCACACGTTATTGCCGATGGTCACCGGCTTGCCGAACTCCGCGCCGCCGACGCGGGTCACCGCGTCCAGCGGATGCGTCGCGGTATAGATATGCACCCCCGGCGCCAGCATGCAGTTATCGCCGATATGCACCTCGCAGACGTCCAGCACCACACAGTCGAAGTTGGCGTAAAAAATTTTGCCCAGATAGATGTTGTAGCCATAGTCGCAGCGGAAGCTGGGTTCGATGGTGCCGCCCTGATACCGTCCCAGTAACTGCGTCAGCCACTGCCTGCGCTGCTCCCTCGCCTGCGGCGCGGAATGGTTGTACTGGTGCAGCAGCTGACGCGCCCGCAGGCGTTCACTGCGCAGCAGCTCATCGCCGGCGTCATACAGCTCACCGGCGATCATCTTGCGTTTTTCTTCACTTGTCGCCATCAGACGCTCCCTTTGCGATTCACGCTACCATCACCAGCCTAGACGCTGACGCCGACGAAGAAAAAGGGAACGTTCCCAAACTGTTGTTAACGATCACAACCTCGTCGAAAGGCCGCGGAGAAGAGAGACAAAGGCAAACGGCAGCAATCAGGCCTGCAGCCCCTGACGCACCTGCTCCGGCAGCCCCGACAGCACCAGCTGGTACGAACCGTCAATCAGGGTATAAAACTGCGAATCCGGCAGACCGCCGTCCAGATACACCGCATTCCAGTGCGCCTTGTTCAGATGTTCGCAGGGGACGATCTCCGGGTGCAGCTCGCGCAGATTCTCCGCCTGCTCCGGGCTGGATTTCACCGCCAGCGCCGGGCGCCCTCAATCTCCCACACCATGGCGAACATCACCTCGCCAACCTTGACCTGGCTGGCCTGCCACTGGTTCTGGTCGCTCTGCTGCGCGCCAGCTTCGCCATGCAATATTGCAATAATGCTGAAGAATTCATGGAGTTATTCCTTCGATAGATTGCCCATCGTCCGGCATGCCGCGCCGCGCGTCCGTGGTAAAGCAATGCGGCCGCCGTCAAAAACTGGCTATATTTTGAGCATAGAAGGAATTTGGCGAGATACCACGCTTTTCACGCCGACGGGCGGGCGCCCTATTCGCAATTTTCCGCGGTGAAGATTTTTAAAATCGACCTTGCCGCTCTGGTACATGTCACGGCGGCGTCGCCGCCAGCCGGCCCAGCATCAGGTCGATCGCCAGCTGCGCATGCTGGCGGGCATCCTGGTCGATCACATAAGAGAGGCTGTCGTTATCCAGCAGCCGGCGCGTCAGGCTGTACAGCTCATGGGTGATATAGACGCACTCCCCCAGCAGCCGGTGCCTGGCCAGCTCGGCGCTGATTTCGGTGTTGCCGGAGCCGGTGTTATACAACCCGACAATCCGGCCGTTTTTGCTCAGCGTCTCCGCCAGCAGACGTCGGATGGTATGGCGCTCATCGCGGCCCACCAGCACCTCTTTCAGATCGATCTGCGGGAAAGCGCTGGCGCAGCACCGCCCGGAAGCCCTCAATACGCTCGCGGTGCGCGCTGTAGTCGCTGCGGCCGCTGACCATAATCACCTCTCCCGGCGCCTTCAGGGTGCGTCCCATCAGCAAGCCGGCGGTGCGGCCCGCCTGCAGCTGATTAACGCCGACGTGGCACAGGCGCTCGGCGTGCGGCAGATCGGTCACGATGGTAATCACCGGGACATTACGCGCCCGGCAGTCTGCCAACGCCGCATAGACCGCAGGGTGGTCGTGCGCAAACACGATAATGCCGTCCCGCTGGCGGCTGCACGCTCTGATATGCTCGGCCAGTTTGGACCGGATGGGATTCAGAGATAAACGTCCGGTGCAGCGTCACCCGGCGGTAACCGAGCGCGCCGGCCAGCTCGCTGAAGCTGTTATCAAGCTTTTTGAAAAAAAAACGAGCCGTTGGCGCTCAGGATCACCTCGATGCGCCAGGGATGCTGGTACGCCTCGGGCAATACCCGGTTAAAGCCGTGCTCGCGCGCCGCCAGCAGCACCTTGCGCGCCGTCTCCGGCGCAACGCCGCCGCGTTCATTCAGCACCCGATCCACCGTCGCCACGCCGACGCCGGCCAGCTGCGCCAGCCTGCCGATGGTTAACTTCTTCATCTCTGCTCCCGGCGCGGCGGGTTAGGCCAGCCGTACCGCCGCGCGCTCTTCGTTAAATACAATACCCAGCTGGCGACGCACTTCATCCATCGTACTCAGCGTCATCAGCGAGGTGGCCAGCGGACGCACCGGCGACTCCGTCAGCCCTGACCAATGCACCACGCCGCGTGTTCGATTTCATAGCTCAGCTGCACATAGCGTCCGCCGCGATCCTGCCAGTGCAGCCGCCGGTTGCCCTGGCTGGACTGCAGCGTAAAGTCGCCGGGGGGCGTAAAACTGCCCGTCCAGATACAGCGTGGCGTCGCGCCCGGCGACCGTCGCCGCGCCGGAGGTATTGCTGAACAGCGTGGTGTTCAGCACCGCCTGCATGCCGTTGCCATGGTTAAACAGCATTGACGCCTGGCCGTTTACCCCACCCGGCGCAGACTGGCCGTACGCCACAATCGTCGCCGGCACCGCGCCGGCGACGCCGATGCTGAATGATATCAGGTAACTGCCGAGATCCAGCATCGGACACCGGCCAGGTCGGCATTAAAAATGCGGTGTTCCGGGGGTGAAAAACTCGCCGTGATCGGCAATCAGGGTGTGCAGTTCCCCCAGATCGCCGTTGGCCAGCAGCTGACGCAGCACATCATATTTTGGCGTAAAATCGCACCACATGCCCTCCAGGCAGAACAAGCCGCGCGCCCGCGCTTCCTCCTGCAGCGCCCGCCCCTCTTGGGCGTTAAGCGCCAGCGGCTTTTCAATCAGCACGTGTTTACCGGCCTGCAACACCTGCATGGCGTCGGGGAAGTGATGATTATGCGGCGTGGCGACATAGACCACATCCAGCTGGTTCAGCGCCAGCATCTCGCCGACGTTGCGGCAGACCTGCGGAATATCCCAGCGCGCGGCGAACGCCGCCGTTTTTTCGGCGTTGCGTCCCACAACGGCAACCAGCTGCTGCCGGGTCTGGCCGCGCAGCGCTGCGGCAAAATGATCGGCGATCCAGCCGGGACCGATAATCCCCAGCGTAAGACGGGGATGCTCTCAGGCGCCAGCCGCGTCGGCTGAGGTAAGGCAGTGGGAAACATAGGCTCTCCTCGTGTGTTTGATGGCCAGAGCGGCGTGCCGTCGGGGCCAGGTGAATTCACTATAGGAAGCCCAATGCGGGAAGGAAACCGGGCCGATGATGGAAAACCATCAACGAAAACCTTCCCTGCCAACGCGGAAAAAATTATTCTCGGCGCGTTGTTAACACTTTATTAATTTCTTTGTTGGCATGTAAAAAAACACCGCTGGGCGCGTCTGTCGCAGTGCGCGGACGTGAAAGTAAAAAATAAAAAAAGAGTTTTTTGAGCAATTAATCGGCAGGGAATTTATGAAACGCAGAGACTTTCTCACCTCAGTGGTCGCATTGGGGGTGGCTTCGTCGTTGCCTACGGCACAGGCTGAGGTTATCAACGGCGGGCAACCCTGGGGAGCCCGGCGACATCAACACACCGCCAGCGCCGCCGCGCAAAGGCGGCCTGCAGTACTTCACGCAGCACGAATTCGATACGGTCGCCATCATCGCCGAGCGCTTTATTCCGGCCGATGAACTGAGCCTGGGCGGCCAAGAGGCCGGCTGCGCCACCTTTATCGACCGTCAGCTGGCGGGCGACTACGGCAACGCCGTGGCCCTGTACCGGCTGGGACGCTTTGTCAAAGGCACCCCGCAGCAGGGGGCCGCAGTCGCCGCTGACGCCGGCGCAGCGCTACCGTCAGGGGCTGGCGGCGCTGGATCGCGCCACGCGGTCACAGTTCGGCAAAGACTTTATCGCCTCAACCCACAGCAGCAGGAACACATCCTGCACGCCATGGAGGCCGACCGCTACGATCTCGGCCCGCAGGTGGAAACCAAGGCGCTGTTTGAGCTGCTGCTGCAAAACGTGCGCGAAGGCTTCCTGGCCGATCCGATTTACGGCGGCAATAAAGACATGACCAGCTGGAAAATGATTGGTTTCCCGGGCGCACGCTATGACTTCCGCGATCTGCTCGCTAAGAAAGGGCAAAAGCTGAACATCATCCCCACCAGTTTAATCGATAACACGCTTTGATCCTGCGCCGCCGTCGCGCTGAGCACTTGTGAGTTCAATTATGAAAAATGTACGTCCAAAAGCCGATGTGGTTATCGTCGGTCTGGGATGGTGCGGCTCTTTAATCGCCGAAGAGCTGACCCGCGCCGGGTTAAACGTCGTCGCCATCGAACGCGGCCCCTGGTTTGAGACCGCCACCGATTTTCCGCCCTCCATCGACACCGATGAGCTGCGCTGGGATACCCGTCGCAGCATGCTGCTGCCGCCGGCGGTGGAAACCACCACCTTCCGCAACAACCGCAGCGAAACCGCGCTGCCGACCCGCGACTGGAACCTGAACGAGCTGGGATATAACGTGGGCGGTTCGGGCACCCACTGGGCGGGCATGGCCTGGCGTTTCACACCGTTCGATCTGCAGCCGTACAGCCAGACCGTCGAGCGCTACGGTAAACAGCAGATTGCCGACGGCCTGATTCTGCAGGACTGGGGCGTCACCTATGACGAGCTGGAGCCGTTTTACGACCGCTTCGAGAAGATCGCCGGCGTCTCCGGCAAGGCCGGTAAGCTGAACGGCAAAATCATCCCGGACGGCAACCCGTTTGAAGGCAACCGCAGCAGCGAATACCCGCTGCCGCCACTGGAGGGGCTGCGCCTGACCGATCTGTTCCGCGACGCGGCCAAGTCGCTGGGCCTGAACCCGTTTATGGTGCCGGCGGGCCAGACCCTCCCGCGCCTATGTCAACCCGCTCGGGGTGCGCATGGGCCCCTGCACCTACTGCGGCTACTGCCTGTATTACGGCTGCGGCAATTTCTCCAAATCCAGCCCCAACGGCCTGCGTGGTGCCGGCCCTGATGCAGCGCGAGAATTTTACCGTCCTCACCGATTCGGCGGTGGTGCGGGTCAACAAGGCCGAGGATGGCAAAACCGCCACCGGCGTCACCTATCTCGATCGCAATAAAAAAGAGTGGGAGCAGCCGGCCGATATCGTGGGTGCTGTCCGCGTTCCAAATGCAGAACGTGCGCCTGCTGCTGCTGTCGAAAATCGGTCAGCCTTACGATCCCGTCAGCAAAACCGGCGTGGTCGGCCGCGCCTACAGCTTCCAGACGGTAGCCGGCGCCAACCTGTTCTTCGAAGACGAAAACCTCAACCCGTTTATCGGCGCCGGCGCGCTGTCGCAGCAGGTGGATGACCTATAACGGGCGACAACTTCGACCACAGCGAGCTGGGCTTTATCGGCGGCGCCGGCCTGCTGGTGGTGGCCCGCGGCGCGCGCCCGATCGGCAATGCCGACGCGCTGCCGCCCGGCACGCCGCGCTGGGGCAAGGCGTGGAAAAAGGCCTATACCCACGCCTTCCAGAACGGCACCTTTATCTTCGGCCAGGGGCACCAGCTACTCGCACGAAGATTACTACCTCGATCTGGATCCGGAGTACAAGGACGATAACGGCAATCCGCTGCTGCGCGTCACCTTCGATTACAACGAAAACGACCGCCGCGCCGCCCGCTTTATCGAAGAGAAAAGCGTGGAGCTGGGCAAGGCGATGGGCGCCAAAATCGTTATCGGCACCAACTCCGCCTCCGGCCGCTACTCGCCGTACAACCTCGCCAGCGATCACACCATCGGCGGCGCGGTAATGGGCATGGATCCAAAAACCAGCGTGCTGAACCGCTATCAGCAGTGCTGGGACATGCATAACCTGTTCGTACTGGGAGCCTCCTCCTTCCCCAATAACGCCGGCTACAACCCGACGGGCACCATCGGCGCGCTGAGCCTGTGGACGGCGAAGGCCATCATCGAGCAGTACGTCAAAAACCCCGGTCCGCTGGTAAAGGTGTGAGATGAAAAAAATCAAAATTGCGGGCGGGATCGCCGTGATCGCCGCCGCCGTGGTGGTTGGGCTGCTGTGGAAAAACGGCGACGCCAGCGCCGATAACGTGGCGGACGACCAGGACGCTGACCAGCCAGCCGCCGTCCGCGGCGGACGCGCAGGCGGTGATCCGCGGCAAATACGTGGCGATCGCCGGCGACTGCGTGGCCTGCCATACCGCGCCAGGCAGCAAGCAGCCGTTCTCCGGCGGTTACCCAATCAGCACGCCGTTCGGCAGCATTTACGCCAGCAACATCACCCCGGACGTCGAAGACGGCATCGGCGGCTGGAGCGAGCGCGACTTCTTCCGCGCGGTGCGTCACGGCAAGGGCAAACAGGGGGAGAACCTCTACCCGGCAATGCCGTACAACGCCTATATCAAGGTCAGCGACGCCGATATGCATGACCTGTGGATGTATATGCGCTCAGTTAAACCGGTGAAAAATAAGGTGCCGGAAACCCAACTGCCGTTCCCGTACAACATTCGCCTGGCGATGATGGGCTGGAACCTGCTGTTCTTCGACAACAGCGGCTTTACGCCGGAGGCTGGCCGCTCGGCGCAGTGGAACCGCGGCGCCTATCTGGTGCAGGGGCTGGAGCACTGCGCGGCCTGCCATACGCCGAAGAACCCAATCGGCGGCGATACCTCCGCCTATCTGCAGGGCGGCAATCTGGGCGAATGGTACGCGCCTGAAATCACCGGCAATCGCTACACCGGCATCGGCGACTGGACGGAAGATCAGCTGGTGGACTATCTCAAACTGGGCAGCAACCACGTCGCCGTCGCCTCCGGGCCGATGGCGGAGGCGGTCAGCAACTCCACCCAGCACCTGACGGAGCAGGATCTGCGCGCCATCGCGGTGTATCTGAAATCCCTGCCGGGATCGGATCGGCAGAAACCGGCGCCGCTGGCCGCAGACGATGCGCAGATGAAGATGGGCGCCAACGTCTATTCCGCCAACTGCACCGCCTGCCATAACAGCGATGGCAAGGGGATCCCGAACCTGGCGACCAGCCTGGCCGGCAACCCGGCGATCGTGGCGCCGGACGCCTCATCGCTGGTAACCACCGTTCTGCAGGGCGGCCGGGGCGCGGTGACCGTGGGCAACCCCACCAGCGGCGCGATGCCAAGCTTTGCCTGGAAGCTGTCGGACGAACAGGTGGCGGCGGTGACGACCTACATCCGCAATAGCTGGGGCAATGCGGCGCCGGCTATCGAAGCACATGATGTGGCGGAGAAACGCAGCCTGCTGCAGCTGCCGCCGCAGATGGCGCAAGACAGCGCCGACAAATAGCGGCGCAGCGGACGGGACGGGGGACGATAGCAATATCGTCCCCCGCTTTATTTTGTGGCTTACTGCACGGCGGCGATCGCCTCCGCCACCTGATGCACATTGCGGTGGTTCAGGCCGGCGACGCACATGCGGCCGCTGTGGATCAGGTACACGCCGAACTCTTCACGCAGGCGGTCAACCTGCTGCGCGTTTAAGCCGGTGTAGCTGAACATGCCGCGCTGTTGCAGCAGGTAATCGAAATTACGCTGCGGCAGCGCGCTCTTCAGCGCATTCACCAGCGTCTGGCGCATCTCCAGAATGCGGGTGCGCATGCTCTCCACTTCATCCAGCCACTGCTGCTTCAGCTGCGCGTCGTTCAGCACCTTGGCCACCACCTGCGCGCCAAAGTTCGGCGGGCTGGAGTAGTTGCGGCGCACGGTCGCCTTCAGCTGGCCCAGCACGCGGCCGGCGGCTTCGCTGCTTTCACACACGACCGACAGCCCGCCCACGCGCTCGCCGTACAGCGAGAAGATTTTCGAGAACGAGTTGCTTACCAGGCACGGCAGCCCTGCGGCGGCAATGGCGCGAATGGCGTAGGCGTCCTGCTCCATGCCGGCGCCGAAGCCCTGATAGGCGATGTCGAGGAACGGGATCAGCTCGCGCTCGGCCAGCACCTTCACCACTTCATCCCACTGCGCCGGCGTCAGATCGGAGCCGGTCGGGTTATGACAGCACGGGTGCAGCAGCACGATGCTCTGCGCCGGCAGCGTTTTCAGCGTGCTCAGCATGGCGTCGAAGCGCACGCCCAGGCTTTCGCCGTCGAAGTACGGATAGGTGTTTACCTTGAAGCCCGCGCCGCTGAAGATCGCCACGTGGTTTTCCCAGGTAGGATCGCTGACCCACACCTGCGAATTCGGGAAGTAGTAATGCAGGAAGTCGGCTCCCACCTTCAGCGCGCCGGAGCCGCCGACGGTCTGCACCGTCGCAATGCGCTCCTGCTGCAGCATCGGGTGATCGGCGCCGAACAGCAGCTGCTGGATAGCGCTACGGTAAGGCTGCAGGCCTTCCATCGGCAGATACAGCGAGGCGCCGCGATCGGCGCTGCCCAGCTGCGCTTCTGCGGCGGCCACCGCCTGCAGCTGCGGGATAATCGCCTGCTCGTTATAGTACAGGCCGATGCTCAGGTTTACCTTATGCTCGCGCGGATCCTGTTTGAACTTCTCCATCAGCGACAGTATCGGGTCGCCGGCATAGGCATCAACGTTCTGGAACACGGTGTTGTTCTCCTTGCTTTAGTTATTTTTAAGGTACAGGAGACCGGCGCGCCGACAGCATACGCACACGCCAATGAACCTAATATAGACGCTATCCGCGGGGAAATATCCACCACAAATAATAGGGTTATTCTGCCGGACCGCCGCGGCGAAAAGTTATCAACCACAGGGCGGCTTAACGCGCCACCGGCAGCAGGCCGTTCTCTTTGATGCGGTTCAGCACCACCGCGGTCTTAACGTGCGCCACGCTGTGGTGGGTCAGCAGCGTCTGGCTGATAAACTCGCTCAGCGCGCCAGATCGGCGACCGCCACCTTCAGCAGATAGTCGGCGTCGCCGGTGGTTTTATAGGCGTCGAGCACCGCTTCCGTATGCTCCAGCATGTAATGAAAACTGTCCACCTGTTCCGGCCCGTGGTTGGTCAGGCTGACTTCAATCAGCCCGACCATCCCCAGCCCTACCGCCTCGGGGGCCAGCCGCGCCGTGATAGCCGCGGATCAGCTGCGCCTGCTCCAGGCTGATGCGCCGCCGGGAGCACTGCGACGCGGACAGTCCCACCAGCTCGCTCAGCTCCTGATTGGTCAGTCGGCCGTTGGCTTGTAGCAGCGTCAGGATTTTCATATCAAAAATCGTCAATGTTGTACATAGCCACCTGTAAACTGTGTTAAGAAATATTGACGTTCAGACTATCAGTTTTTTTCGCGTTGTTATCGTTCCGCGTCAGAGAATGCGCGTTGCGTAGCAGCAAATCAGACTGACGCCGTTTCACGGCCGACATAAAAAACGGATAATTTTCGCAAACCAGCCACAACCCGCGGCTAACCGACGCATAAAACACGAATGTATAAGAAGGGAAAATGATGAAAAAATTAGCGCCTCTCGTTTTACTGGCCGTTGCCGGCGGCGCCAGCGCCCAGTCGCACCTGGATAAGGTCACCCAGCAAAAGAAGCTAGAAGTGTGCACCACCGGTGACTACAAGCCCTACACCTTTCTGCCGGAAAAAGGCGACTACGAAGGCATCGATATCGAGATGGCCCAGTCGCTGGCCAAAAGCCTCGGCGCCGAGGTTAAGTGGGTGAAAACCAGTTGGAAAACGCTGATGCAGGACTTTAACGCCGGCAAGTGCGATATCGCGATGGGCGGTATCTCCGTGACGCTGGAACGCCAAAAACAGGCGTTCTTCGCGGAAAAACTGGATACCGACGGCAAAATCCCGCTGGTGCGCTGCAGCGACGTGAAGAAATACCGCACCATCGCCCAGATCAACAAGCCGTCGGTGCGGGTGATCGAACCGGCCGGCGGCACCAACGAGGCCTTTGCCCCGCGCGCACCTGCCGAAAGCGAAGCTGACGCTGTCGCACGACAATATGGGGATCTTCCAACAGCTGGTCGATCGCAAGGCCGACGTGATGATCACCCGACGCCTCTGAAGCGCTGTATCAGCAAAAGCGCTACCCGAAGCTGTGCGCCGTCAACCCGAAAAAACCCATGCAGTACGGCGAGAAGGCTTATATGCTGCCGCGCGACGACCTAAGCTGGAAGCTGTACGTCGACCAGTGGCTGCACCTGACCAAGGCCAGCGGCGAGTATCAGCAGATTATCGATAAGTGGCTGGCGGTGAAGAAGTAACGTCCCCACCGCCCCGACGCCGGACGGCGCGTTAATAGCGCTCTTCGCGGATATTTTTCGCCGTCTGCTGCAGCAGTTGGAACGCCTGATAGCGGCGGCGATGCAGTGAGGTGTAGGCCGCGTTGGGCGAATATTCACACTCGCGGGCGGTCATCGCCTGCATGGCGTCGGTCACCGATGCCCGCTGGCCGCCGGCAACCGCGGCCAGGATGGCGGAACCGAGCAGCACCGGCTCTTCCGATTTGGTCGCCAGCACCGAGCAGCCGCAGGCGTCGGCGATCAGCTGGCGCACCAGCGGATGCTGGCCGGCGCCGCCGCTGATGACGATATCGCGCGTCTCAATGCCGTTGTCACGCTGCGCGTCGATAATCTGCCGCAGCCCGTAGCCCAGGCTGCACACGCCGGCGATATACAGCGCCACCAGGCTGTCCAGATCGCGATCCATATCCAGGCCGTAGATCAGCGCGCGGGCGTAAGGATCCGCCAGCGGCGCGCGGTTGCCGGCAAACTCCGGCACCACATGCATCTCGCGGGCGCACTGCACCGCGTCGGACAGCGCATCGAACTTGTTCATTGCCAAATCCGCCAGATACACCGGCAGCGGCAGCCCCTCTTCCTCGGCCTGCACCTTCAGCTGCGCCGACGCGGATGCAGCTCCAGCAGGCGGTCGATCGCCGCGCCCGCCGCGCTCTGGCCACCTTCGCTCAGCCAGAACCCCGGCACCATCGCCGCATAGTACGGCCCCCAGACGCCCGGCACAAAGGCCGGCTTACGGGTGGAGGTCATGGTGCAGGAGGAGGTGCCGAACACGTAGGCCAGCTTCTCTTCCGGTGAGCCGTCGACCCCCAGCGTGCCGATGCCGCCGGCGTGCGCGTCGATCATACCGGCCGCCACCGGCGTATGCTCCGGCAGCCCCATATCTTCGGCGGCCTGGGCCGACAGCCCCTGCCCGCACGGCGTTCCCGGCTCGACGATGCGCTGGCCGATGCGGCTGAACGACTCCGTCGCCAGCTCGGGCAGGCCGACGGTGTGGAAATAGTCGGCGTCCCAGCGGTTTTCATGGGCCAGGTAGTTCCACTTGCAGGTGACCGTACACTGGGAACGCGCCAGATCGCCGGTGGAACGCCAGGTCAGGTAGTCCGTCAGATCGAAGAACTGCTGCGCCTGGGTGAAGGTTTCCGGGTGATGCTGCCTTCAGCCACAGCAGCTTGGGGACCTCCATTTCCGGCGAGATGCGCCCGCCGACATACTTCAGCACCGGATGCGCCGTGGCGTTGATGGCGTCCGCCTGCTGCGCGGCGCGGTGATCCATCCAGACGATAATATTGCGCTCCGCCTCGCCGCCCGGGCTGACCGGCAGCGGCGCGCCGTTCTCGCCGACCACCACCAGCGAACAGGTGGCGTCGAAGCCGATGCCCGCCACCGCGGCAGGCTCAATGCCGGACTGGGTGACGGCGCGTCTGACGCAGTGGCACACCGCGCGCCAGATATCATTACCGGACTGTTCGACCCGGTGGCCGCTGGCGTGGAAGGTGGCAATATTCTTTTTGGCGGAGGCGAGCAGATTCCCGTCTGCATCAAACACTCCCGCCCGTGCGCTGGCGGAACCGACGTCAACGCCGATCAGGTATCTGGCTGTACTGCTCATATCGGGTTACCTTTCGCTAAATAGTGGCTCAGAGATCGACGCTGTTCGGCAGAATGACCAGATCGCGCACCGTGACGTTCGGCGAGCGCGTCACCATAAACAGCACCGATTCGGCGACTTCAATCGGCTGCATCAGGCTGCCGTTCGCCAGCGCCTCTTCCATTTTCTCTTTTGGCCAGTCGTCCAGCAGCGAGGTCACCACCGGGCCGGGCAGCACCGCGCCGACGCGTACGCCGTGCTGCGCCACCTGCCGACGGGTGAGTGGACAAACGCCTGCACGGCGAATTTAGAAGCAGTATAGATGGGTTCCCACACCACCGGCACCACGCCGGCGATAGAGCTGGTGAAAATGATGTCGCCGGACTTCTGCGCAATCAGGTGCGGCAGCACCGCGCGCACGCTGCGAAACGCTGCGCTGGTGTTGAGCTTCAGCACCCGCTCCCACACGTCAGGATCGCCCTCTTCCACCGCGCCGCCGATGTAGGCGCCGGCGTTGGCGTGGAAAATATCCAGCCGTCCCGCCAGTTGCAGGATCTGCGTCAGAATGCCGTCCACCTGCGCGCCGTCCATCAGGTCAACCTGCAGCGGCAGCGCGTGCTCACCCAGCTCGCCGACCACCTCGCGCAGTTTGTCCGCGTCGCGGTCGATCAGCACCACTTTGGCGCCGGCCTGCAGCATGATTTTGGCGCACTCCAGCCCGATACCGGATGCGGCGCCCGTGACGGCGGCGACTTTGCCCGCCAGGGAAGTATTCATAGAGAAGACAGAAGCGTTCATCTTATAATCCTTATACCGTTATCAAGTCGCAGAGCGCGCGGCAGCAGCGCGCAGGGCGTGTTTAACACAATGAAAATATTGAGATTCAGCCGTGATACGCGAGTTCGTCGCCCGGCTGCGCCGCCGCAATGCCGCCGCGGTGCGCCGTTTGGCGCAGGGTGCGCAACACGTTGCTCAATCGATGAAGCTTAATTATCATCACTCGCGACAATCAGCAAAAGAAATGTGATTAGAGGATTGGGATCTGTGACCGAGATCGGCAAAAACAAGAAAACCACCATCTACGATCTGGCGGCGCTCAGCGGCGTATCCGCCAGCGCGGTCAGCGCGATCCTGAACGGCAGCTGGAAAAAGCGCCGCATCAGCGCCAGCCTGGCGGAAAAGGTGACGCGGATTGCCGAAGAGCAGGGCTACGCGGTCAACCGGCAGGCCAGCCTGCTGCGCAGCGCGCGCTCCAAAACCATCGGCATGATCGTGCCGAAGTACGATAACCGCTATTTCGGCTCGATCGTCGAGAAATTCGAGGAGATGGCGCGCGAACGCGGCCTGTTCCCGGTAATTACCTGCACCCGGCGCGATCCGGCGCTGGAAGCGGAGGCCGCCAAAACCATGCTCTCCTGGCAGGTCGACTGCATGATCGTCACCGGCGCCACCGATCCCGACAAAATCGCCGAGATCTGCGCCAATGCGGGCGTGCCGGCGCTGAATCTGGACCTGCCCGGCAGCCGCGCGCCGTCGGTGATTTCCGCCAACTTTGACGGCGCCCGCGCCCTGACCCGCCAGCTGTTGCACAACAACCCGGCGAACGCCCCGCTGCTGTTTATCGGCGGCCGCGGCAGCGATCACAATACCCGGGAGCGCCTGCGGGGCTTTCTGGCCGCGCATCAGGAAGCCGGCCTGACGGTGCCGGAAACGCATATTTTTGCTGTGCGGCTATCGGGCGGAAAAGGCAGAAGCGGCGCTGGCGGACTATTTTCACCGCAGCGGCGACGCGCAGAGCGGTTTTTTCGTCAACTCCACCATTTCGCTGGAAGGCGTAGTCCGCTTTCTCAGCGGCCAGGGCATGCTGCGCGGGGAGCCGCGGCGGGCGATCGGCTGTTTTGACTGGGATCCGTTCGTCGCCATGCTGGGGGACGAGATCATGATGGTGAAACAGGACGTCGGCGCGATGATGACGGAGGTGTTCCGCCAGGTGGAGAGCGGCATCAGCGGCACCGCACTGACGGAGATCCCGGTGCAGCTGATGGCGTGAGCAGCTTCCCGCTCAGGCGGTCTGAGCGGGACGGTCGCGTGCGGCTCAGTCGCCGATATACTCCATCGCCACGCGCTGGGTCAGCTTGGTGATCAGCTCATAGGCGCTGATGCCGGTTGCGGCGGCGACGCGTTCCACCGGCAGTTCGGCGCCCCACAGTATCGCCTCGTCGCCCACTTTATCCCCGGCGTTCGGCCCCAGATCGACGGAGATCATATCCATCGACACCCGGCCGACGATCGGCACTTCACGGCCGTTCAGCCAGATCGGCGTGCCGCTCGGCGCGCTGCGCGGGTAGCCGTCGCCGTACCCCATCGCCACCACCCCCAGGCGGGTATCGCGCTCGCTGACCCAGCTGCCGCCGTAGCCGACCGGCTCGCCGGCCCGGTGCTCGCGCACCGCAATCAGGCTGGATTTCAGCGTCATCGCCGGCCGCAGATCGAACGCGCTGGCGTCGCGGGTTTCCAGCGGCGAGACGCCGTACAGGATAATCCCCGGCCGCACCCATTCGTTATGCGCATCCGGCCACAGCAGCGTGCCGCCGGAGGCGGCGATGGAGCGCTGCCCCGGTTTGCCGCGGGCAAACTGTTCGAAACAGGTGATCTGCCGCAGCGTCGCGTCGGACTCCGGCTCATCCGCCCGGCTGAAATGGCTGATAATATTTACCGGCTGCGCCACGTTGCGGCAGGCACACAGGCGCTGGTAAAACGCTTCCGCCTGCTCCGGGCGCACGCCCAGACGGTGCATGCCGGTATCGAGCTTCATCCACACCGTCACCGGGTGCGGCAAAGTCGCCTGCTCCAGCGCTTCAAGCTGTTCGATGCTGTGTACCGCGGTTTCGAGATGATTTGCCGCCAGAACCGGCAAATCATCCGCGCAGAAGAAGCCTTCCAGCAGCAGGATCGGTTTAACGATGCCGCCGGAGCGCAGCATCAGCGCCTCGCCGATGCGCGCGACGCCGTAGCCATCGGCGTCTTGCAGGGTGTGGGCCGTTTCCAGCAGGCCATGTCCATAAGCGTTTGCTTTGACAACCGCAATC
Organism: Serratia rubidaea; assembly: GCA_901472405.1. Lineage (GTDB taxonomy): Bacteria > Pseudomonadota > Gammaproteobacteria > Enterobacterales > Enterobacteriaceae > Serratia_B > Serratia_B rubidaea. The sequence goes on from LR590463.1 coordinate 4,521,280, forward strand.
AGGCGGCTGTTCGGCGCCTGACGGCGTACCTGTTGCAGGTTGTGTCGCAGAGCGCGGCGGTCGATGACAGCGGTTGCCGCTTTCATTTCAGTTCCTTGGCTGAGTATTAATTATTCGTCGTCGTATTGCGGGCCGGCGTAGTTGTCAAAGCGCGACCACTGGCCGTTAAAGGTCAGGCGTACCGTACCGATCGGGCCGTTACGCTGTTTACCAATAATAATTTCGGCGATCCCTTTCAGATCGCTGTTCTCGTGGTACACCTCATCACGGTAGATAAACATGATAAGGTCGGCATCCTGCTCGATGGAGCCGGATTCACGCAGGTCGGAGTTGACCGGGCGTTTGTCGGCGCGCTGCTCCAGGGAGCGGTTCAGCTGCGACAGCGCCACCACCGGCACCTGCAGTTCCTTCGCCAGCGCCTTCAGCGAGCGCGAGATTTCGGCGATTTCCAGCGTTCGGTTGTCCGACAGCGACGGCACGCGCATCAGCTGCAGGTAGTCGATCATGATCAGGCTCAGGCCGTCGTTTTCACGGAAAATACGGCGGGCGCGCGAGCGCACCTCGGTCGGCGTCAGGCCGGAGGAGTCGTCGATATACATATTGCGCTTCTCCAGCAGGATGCCCATGGTGCTGGAAATGCGCGCCCAGTCCTCATCGTCCAGCTGGCCGGTACGGATGCGGGTCTGGTCGACGCGCGACAGCGAGGCCAGCATACGCATCATGATCTGCTCGCCGGGCATCTCCAGGCTGAAGATCAGCACCGGTTTGTCCTGCAGCATCGCGGCGTTTTCACACAGGTTCATCGCAAAGGTGGTTTTACCCATCGACGGACGCGCCGCCACGATGATCAGATCCGATCGCTGCAGGCCGGCGGTTTTCTTGTTCAGATCCTGATAGCCGGTGTCCACCCCGGTGACGCCGTCGTGCGGCGTCTGGTACAGCGATTCGATACGGGATACGGTGGCTTCCAGGATCTGATCGACGCTTTTCGGTCCTTCATCCTTATTGGCGCGGTTTTCCGCAATCTGGAACACCCGCGATTCCGCCAGATCGAGCAGGTCTTCGCTGGTGCGCCCCTGCGGATCGTAACCGGCGTCGGCGATCTCATTGGCCACCGCGATCATCTCGCGCACCACCGCGCGTTCGCGCACGATATCGGCATAGGCGCCGATGTTGGCGGCGCTCGGCGTATTCTTCGCCAGCTCGGCCAGATAGGCGAAGCCGCCGACGGAATCCAGCTCATCCCGCTGTTCCAGCGATTCGGACAGGGTGATCAGGTCAATCGGCTTGCTCATTTCCAGCAGGCGCTGCATCTCGGTAAAGATCAGGCGGTGCGGACGGCTGAAGAAGTCGTTGGCGACCACGCGTTCCGCCACGTTGTCCCAGCGCTCGTTATCCAGCATTAAACCGCCCAACACGGACTGTTCCGCCTCCAGCGAATGCGGCGGCATCTTCAGCCCTTCCATTTGGCGATCGCGCGGTGCCTGCGCCTCGTTAGATTTGTTGGTGGGTTTCTTTCCTGCCATAGTGGGGACGCATTACCTGTTATGAAGTGACAACGCGGCAGTATATACCCTAAATAATTCCAGTTACAGGCGGGCGGCAAGGGAAGAAATCCCGATGGGCTGACTCAGGCCGGTGATTCGGCTGACTGAGCGCAGCCAACGCCGCTGTAACCTGAAGTATGACGGCTATACATTAATGACCCATAACGATGTCCTAACATTAGGATCTAACGGCGACAGTGCACACGAGGAGGAGCTATGGCCAAGCGCATTCAGTTTTCCGCCACCGGTGGAGCGGAAGTTTTACAATTCGTTGATTTTACCCCGCGCGATCCGGCCGCCGGCGAGGTACAGATTGAAAACCGGGCCATCGGCATCAACTACATCGATACCTATGTGCGCAGCGGTTTATACGCGCCGCCGTCGCTGCCGAGCGGGCTGGGCACCGAAGCGGCGGGCGTGGTGAGCAAAGTAGGCGCCGGCGTCAGCGCGCTGAAGCCGGGCGACCGCGTGGTGTATGCGCAGGCGCCGCTGGGCGCCTACAGCGAAGTGCATAACGTGCCGGAAGAAAAAGTGGCGCTGCTGCCGTCCAACATCAGTTTCGAACAGGGCGCGGCCTCCTTCCTCAAGGGGCTGACCGTCCACTATCTGCTGCGGCAGACCTATAACCTGCAGCCGGGGGAAACCTTCCTGTTCCACGCCGCCGCCGGCGGCGTCGGGCTGATTGCCTGCCAATGGGCGAAGGCGCTGGGCGCCAGACTGATCGGCAGCGTCGGCTCGGCGGAAAAAGCGGCGCTGGCGCAGCAGGCCGGCGCCTGGGCGACCATCAACTATCAGCAGGAAGACATTGCCGAGCGCGTGGCGGCGCTGACCGACGGCGAGAAGGTCAGCGTGGTGTATGATTCGGTCGGCAAGAGCACCTGGCAGGCTTCGCTTAACTGCCTGAAGCGCCGCGGCCTGATGGTCAGCTTCGGCAACGCCTCCGGGCCGGTAACCGGCGTCGATTTGGCGCTGCTGAATCAGAAAGGTTCGCTGTATGTCACCCGCCCTTCCCTCAACGGCTACATCACCAACCGCGCCGAGCTGGAATACGCCAGCAACGAGCTGTTTGCGCTGATTGGCAGCGGCGCCATCAAGGTGGAAGTGAACGACGAACAAAAATTTGCGCTGGCTGACGCGCAGCGCGCGCACCAGCGGTTGGAAAGCCGCCAGACCAGCGGCTCCAGCCTGCTGATCCCCGGCTGATAACAGAAAAGGGCTCCTGACGGAGCCCTTTCTGATACTGCGTTTTGTAGGGTAGAGCAGAGTCCGCCCGGGACAGAGGTTGCTGATGCAACACGATTATTATTAAGGCTGCCCCGTACGGTGATGAAATTGTCAGCATCACTTCACTGCTACGGCGCACATCCTAACAGCCGCCAAACGCAAAAAGAACGTTAAACGCACCGCTACGGCGTTTTATCGCTCAAGGTGTGATCTCTGCCGCATTCACTCTCTTGTTTGTTACGACATTTTCATCATGACTGACTGATTAATCAGCAAAAATCAATAGCGCCGTATCTGCGGTTTTTGCAGCGAGCGATATATCCATACGCCGACCACCGCCAGAATCAGCCACGGCAACAGCTTAATCACCATCGCAAACAGGCCGCCCAGCAGCATAAAGGCGGCGGCGACAAACAGCGCGGCCAGCACGCCAAGCAGCGACACGCCGGTGACCAGCAACATCAGCACAAAGCCGATAAAAAAGAAAATTTCTAACATGATAAGGAAGCTCCTCGGTAAAACAGGCATCTGCCAGCGTTATTACAAGAAGCGTGCCAACCTTGGCGGTGTCGGCAACCCGTTGAAATACAATGAAAGCTGCACCGCAGGGCGCGGCACAGCTGGCGAGAATAGCTAACAGTTAGCGTAAAAAGCGGCGAATTACGCCACTTCGCTGCGCGGCTGGCGCACCAGGCTCAGCGCCTGCTCCACCACGCGCACGTCGGCGCCCGCCTTGTGGGCGTTTTCACTCAGATGGCGTCGCCACTGGCGCGCCCCCGGGATCCCCTGGAACAGGCCCAGAATATGGCGGGTGATATGGCCCAGGTAGGTGCCGTTCGCCAGTTCGCGTTCGATGTACGGATACAGCGCCTCGACCACCTCCACGCTGTTGCGCACCGCCGCCTGCGAACCAAACAGCTCGCGGTCCACCTGCGCCAGAATCCCCGGGTTCTGGTAGGCTTCACGCCCCATCATCACGCCGTCGACGTGCTGCAGGTGCTGCTGCGCCTCGGCCAGGGATTTGACGCCGCCGTTAATGGCGATGGTCAGCGCCGGGAAATCGCGCTTGAGCTGGTAGACGCGCGGATAGTCCAGCGGCGGTACTTCGCGGTTCTCTTTCGGGCTCAGGCCGGAGAGCCAGGCTTTGCGCGCGTGGATGATAAACATCTCGCACTCGCCGCGGCCGGAAACGGTGTCGATAAAGTCGCACAGGAAGGCGTAGCTGTCCTGGTCATCGATGCCGATACGGGTTTTTACCGTGACCGGAATCGACACCGCGTCGCGCATCGCCTTGATGCAGTCCGCCACCAGCGCGGCCTGTCCCATCAGGCAGGCGCCGAACATGCCGTTCTGCACCCGGTCGGACGGGCAGCCGACGTTCAGATTGATCTCATCGTAGCCGCGCTGCTCCGCCAGTTTGGCGCAGTGCGCCAGCGCCGCCGGATCGCTGCCGCCCAACTGCAGCGCCAGCGGGTGTTCCTGTTCGCTGTACGCCAGATAGTCCCCTTTGCCGTGAATGATCGCGCCGGTGGTGACCATTTCGGTATACAGCAGCGTCTCTTTGCTCAGCAGGCGGTGGAAATAACGGCAATGACGATCGGTCCAGTCGAGCATCGGCGCGATGGAAAAGCGGCTGGCGTTAAACGGCCGTTCAGCGCCGTTTGAGCCGGCATGCGGAGTGTGTTCTGGTTTTAACGAATCGGTCATTGCGGTATCTATTCAGCATCAGGCGGACAAAAAAGTAATCGCTGATTATAACGTAAACCGCCGCCGAGGCGAAACCACCGCGCCGCCCGGCATTATCCCGCTGAAAAACGGCCATTTTTGTGGCCGAAGCGACAAGAAAAACCACCGGCTATCGGTGATTTGCCGCAGACATGGTAAAATCGCATTTTTAACGTACCGGGATATTCGCCATGAACCCAACCAACCAGGAAAAGCTGCTCGCGCAGGCAGAACGACTCTGCCAGCAACGCAATGTGCGCCTGACGCCGCAACGGCTGGAAGTGTTACGCCTGATGGCGCAACAGCCCGGTGCGATCAGCGCTTACGATCTGCTCGACCTGCTGCGCGTCGTGGAACCGCAGGCCAAACCGCCGACGGTCTATCGCGCGCTGGATTTTCTGCTGGAACAGGGCTTTATCCACCGCGTGGAGTCGGCCAACAGCTACGTGCTGTGCCACCACTTCGAGGAGCCGATGCATACCTCGGCGCTGTTTATCTGCGACCGCTGCGGCCAGGTCACCGAGCGCCCGACGGAAGGCGTGGAAGAGACGCTGCAGAAGCTGGCGCAGGAATCCGGCTTTGCGCTGCGCCACAGCGTGGTGGAAGCGCACGGCCTGTGCGCCGGCTGCGTGGAGGTGGAAGCCTGCGACAGCCAGCATGACTGCGACCACGACCACAGCATCGTGGTGAAAAAGAAGTAACCCGCCCCGCGGCTTAACGCGCGTTAAGCCGCCTTTCCCTGCGCAAACCAGGTGCCGTTGACCCGGTGCCGGTGCCAGATCCAGCCGAGCGATACGCCGCGCAGCCCCAGAAATACGCACAGCGCCAGCCACAGCCCGTGGTTACCCAGCAGCGGTAAACTCAGCAGCGTCAGGCCGTAGCCCGCCGCCGCCACCGCCATGCTGTTACGCATCTCGGCGCCGCGCGTCGCGCCGATAAACATGCCGTCCAGCAGGTAGCACCAGACGCCAACCAGCGGCAGCACCACCTGCCACGGCAGATAGCCGGCCGCCAGCGCGCGCAGCTCCGGCAGGGAGGTCAGCATATTGACGATCTGCTGCCCCGCACAGGCGTACACCAGCGCAAAGCCCAGCGCCACCAGACAGGACTGACGACAGGCGGCGCGCCACACCAGACGCAGCTGGCTGTCGTCGCGCGCGCCGTAGGCATGGCCGGAGTGCGCCTCAACCGCATAGGCGAAGCCGTCCAACGCGTAGGCGGTAAAGGTCAGCAGGTTCATCAGCACCGCGTTGACCGCCACCACCTCGCTGCCCAGCCGGGCGGCGAAAATGGTCAGCGAAGCGAAGCACAGCTGCAACAGCAGAGAGCGCAGCATGATATCGCGGTTGAGCGCCAGCAAGCGGCGTACGTTGCCGCGCCAGGCGTGGCGCAGCATCGGCGGTGAAATACCGCGCATGCGCATCACGCGCCAGCTAAGCCACAGCCCGAGCAGCAGGGTGGCATATTCCGACAGCGCGGTGGCCGTAGCCGCGCCCTGCACGTTCCAGCCCAGCCCCATCACCAGCCACAGATCCAGCACGATATTCAGCAGGTTGCCGACAATCAGCAGGATCACCGGCGCGCGCACGTACTGCACGCCCAGCAGCCAGCCCAGCAGCACCATGTTCGCCAGCGCCGCCGGCGCGCTGAGCCAGCGGATTTCCAGAAACGCCCGCGCCTGCGTCAGCACCTCGCCGTCGCCGCCGACGATCTGCAGCGCGAGGTCGATCAGCGGATGGCGCAGCAGCACAATCGCCAGCCCGGCCAGCAGCGCCAGCAGCAGCGGCTGCATAAAGGCGCGCGCCAGCGCCTGCGGGTTCTGCGCCCCCAGCGCCTGCGCCGTCAGCCCGGTGGTGCTCATACGCAGGAACAGCAGCAGCATAAACAGGAAGCTGGTGACCATCGCCCCACCGCCACGCCGCCCAGATAGACCGGGCTGTCGAGGTGGCCGATCACCGCGGTATCCACCAGCCCCAGCAGCGGCACGGTAATGTTGGAGAAGATCATCGGCAGCGCCAAACGCCACAGGGCTTTATCCGTGTCGCTGGTCAAGGAGGCAAGCAGGCGCATAGTCATATGTTCCCGTAGCTGAAAAGAGGAGTCAGATAAGAAATAACATCGCCCCGGACGTGGCCGGGGCGATTAAACGCGGGGGATGCGGTTTAGATCCAGTCACCGTTGCGGATAACGCCGACGGCCAGCCCTTCAATGGTGAAGTTCTGCTCGCGCAGGTCAACCTTGATCGGCGTGAACTCGCTGTTTTCCGGCAGCAGCTCAACCATATTGCCGTTGCGCTTCAAACGCTTCACCGTCACTTCGTCTTCGATGCGCGCCACCACCACCTGGCCGTTGCGCACGTCCTGCGTTTTATGCACCGCCAGCAGGTCGCCGTCCAGAATGCCGATATCGCGCATCGACATGCCGTTGACCCGCAGCAGGAAATCCGCATTTGGTTTAAACAGCGACGGATCCACCTTGTAGTGCCCTTCGATATGCTGCTGCGCCAGCAGCGGTTCACCGGCGGCGACCCGGCCGATCAGCGGCAGGCCGTCTTCGTCTTCCATCAGCAGGCGGATGCCGCGCGAAGCGCCGGAGACGATTTCGATCACGCCCTTGCGGGCCAGCGCCTTCAGGTGTTCTTCGGCGGCGTTCGGCGAGCGGAACCCCAGACGCAATGCGATCTCGGCGCGCGTTGGCGGCATGCCGGTTTGCGAGATATGCTCGCGAATCAGATCGTAGACCTCTTGCTGTCTGGTAGTTAGTGCTTTCATTCCGCCCCCTGTTTGTTTATACAGTCTTGCTGTGAGTATATACAGGTGAACGCGGATTGGGAACCGGAGAATGAATAAAAATCAGGGATTAGCGCGCCGCTGCGCAAAATCAGGCGAAATGCCGCCACAGCAGCGTTACCCAGACCAGCAGCGCCAGGATAATGCTCAGCGACACCGCCGCCGACCCCATATCCTTGGCGCGGCCGGACAGCTCGTGGAAGTCGGTGCCGACGCGGTCGACAATCGCCTCGATGGCGCTGTTGAGCACCTCGACAATCAGCACCAGCAGCACCGAGCCAATCAGTAAAATACGCGCCACGGCGTCGACGTCCAGCCACAGCGCCACAATGACGGCGACCGCCGCCGCCACCGCTTCCTGGCGGAACGCCGCCTCATTGCGCCACGCCGCCGTTAATCCTTTATATGAATAACCCGCCGCTTTGATGATGCGGGTCAAGCCGGTCGTCTGATTTGCCATTTTGCTGTGTGCCTTTTACAAGAGGTAAGTCATAATTTTAACGGTTCGGGGGTCTTTAACACCACAGATCTGTCACCCGCTTTCTGGTATGCTTGCGGCGCATTGCTAACAAGAGGCTTCACATAGTTATGTCAGGTTGGCGTAAAATTTATTATAAATTATTGAATCTACCACTTAAACTGCTGGTAAGAAGCAAAGCTATCCCCGCAGATCCGGTCACGGAGCTGGGGCTCGATCCCTCACGACCGATTTTGTACGTTTTACCTTACCATTCCAAGGCGGACTTGCTGACGCTGCGCACCCAGTGCCTGGCGCAGGATCTGCCCGACCCGCTCGACCCGCTGGAGATCGACGGTGCGGTATTGCCAAGCTACGTGTTTATTCACGACGGCCCGCGCGTCTTCCGCTATTACACGCCGAAGGAAGAGTCGGTAAAACTGTTCCACGACTATCTGGACCTGCACCGCAATAACCCGGGGCTGGATATCCAGATGCTGCCGGCGTCGGTGATGTTCGGCCGCTCTCCGGGGCGCGAAGGCCAGGGCACCCCGCATCTGCGCCTGCTGAACGGCGTGCAGAAATTCTTCGCCATTTTGTGGCTGGGACGCGACAGCTTCGTGCGCTTCTCCAACACCGTGTCGCTGCGCAAGATGGCGACCGAGCACGGCACCGATAAAATTATCGCGCAGAAGCTGGCGCGCGTCGCGCGCATGCACTTCTCACGCCAGCGTCTGGCGGCGGTAGGCCCGAGCCTGCCGGCGCGGCAGGATCTGTTCAATAAGCTGCTGGCCTCCAAGGCGATTGAAAAAGCGGTGGAAGACGAAGCGCGCAGCAAGAAGATCTCCCACGAGAAGGCGCAGCAGAACGCCATCGCGCTGATGGAAGAGATCGCCGCCGACTTCTCCTACGAAACCGTCCGCCTGTCGGACCGCGTGCTGAGCTGGACCTGGAACCGGCTGTATCAGGGCATCAACGTCACCAACGCCGAGCGCGTGCGTCAGCTGGCGCAGGACGGCCACGAAATCGTCTACGTGCCCTGCCACCGCAGCCATATGGACTATCTGCTGCTGTCCTACGTGCTGTATCACCAGGGCCTGGTGCCGCCGCATATCGCCGCCGGCATCAACCTGAACTTCTGGCCGGCCGGGCCGATTTTCCGCCGGCTGGGGGCGTTCTTTATCCGCCGCACCTTCAAGGGCAACAAGCTCTACTCCACGGTGTTCCGCGAATACCTCGGCGAGCTGTTTACCCGCGGCTACTCGGTGGAGTACTTCGTCGAAGGCGGCCGTTCGCGCACCGGGCGTCTGCTGGAGCCGAAAACCGGCACCCTGTCGATGACCATTCAGGCAATGCTGCGCGGCGGCACCCGGCCGATCACCCTGGTGCCGATCTACATCGGCTACGAGCACGTGATGGAAGTGGGCACCTACGCCAAAGAGCTGCGCGGCGCGACCAAAGAGAAAGAGAGCCTGCTGCAGATGATGCGCGGCCTGCGCAAGCTGCGCAATCTGGGCCAGGGCTATGTCAACTTCGGCGAACCGCTGCCGCTGACCGCCTACCTGAACCAGCACGTGCCGCAGTGGCGCGAGTCCATCGACCCGATCGAAGCGCAGCGCCCGAGCTGGCTGACGCCGACGGTGAACGATCTGGCCGGCAAGATCATGGTGCGCATCAACAACGCCGCCGCCGCCAACGCCATGAACCTGTGTTCAACCGCGCTGCTGGCCTCGCGCCAGCGTTCGCTGACCCGCGAGCAGCTGATCGAGCAGCTGGACTGCTACCTGCAGCTGATGCGCAACGCGCCGTACGCCGACGACGTGACGGTGCCGGACCATACGCCGGGCGAGCTGCTGGACCACGCGCTCAATATGGATAAGTTCGAGGTGGAGCAGGACAATATCGGCGATATCATCATTCTGCCGCGCGAGCAGGCGGTGCTGATGACCTATTACCGTAATAACATTCACCACCTGCTGGTGCTGCCGTCGCTGATCGCCAGCATTGTGATGCATCACCGCCACGTCTCACGCGCCGAGCTGCTGCGCCAGATCGGCCTGATTTATCCGATGCTGAAGGCCGAGCTGTTCCTGCACTACGACAAGGAACAGCTGCCGGAGGTGCTACAAACGCTGACCGACGAAATGGCGCGTCAGGCGCTGATTTGCGTCGACGGCGACGAGCTGTCGCTCAACGCCGGGCGCATCCGTCCGCTGCAGCTGCTGGCTGCCGGCGTGCGCGAAACCCTGCAGCGCTACGCCATCACCATGTCGCTCCTCAGCGCCAACCCGAGCATCAACCGCGGCGCGCTGGAAAAAGAGAGCCGGATTATGGCCCAGCGCCTGTCGGTGCTGCACGGCATCAACGCGCCGGAGTTCTTCGACAAGGCGGTGTTCTCCACTCTGGTGGCGACGCTGCGTGAAGAGGGCTATATCAACGATATCGGCGATGCGATCCGCGAGCACACCATGGAGGTTTACACCATGCTGAGCGACCTGATCACCCCGGAGATCAAGCTGACGATTGAAAGCGTCAGCACGCGGCGGAGCCTGAAGCGCTGCCGGCCAAGGCGGAAGCAGACGGCAACAGCGCCGGATAACCCGCCCGCCATAACCGAAAAAGGCACCCATCAATCGGGTGCCTTTTTTATGCGCGTTGCGCCGCCTCATCAGATAAAGCTCAGCGCCACGCCGATAAACACCACCAGCCCCACGTAGTTGTTGTGCAGGAAGGCGCGGAAACAGGCGTCGCGGTCGCGCCCGGCGATCTGCTGTTGCTGATGAATAAACAGCGCCCCCGCCAGCAGCAGCGACCAATAAAACGCCCGCCCAGCTGCGACAGATAGCCAATCCATAACAGCAGCAGCAGCGTGGCGAACTGCAGCAGGCCGACAATCAGCTTGTCGAAGCGGCCGAACAGCACCGCGGTGGACTTCACGCCGATCTTCAGATCGTCGTCACGGTCCACCATCGCGTACAGCGTGTCGTACGCCACCGTCCAGCAGATGTTCGCCAGCAGCAGCAGCCAGCAGCTCAGCGGCAGCGACTCGCTCACCGCGGCATAGGCCATCGGGATGCCCCAGCCGAAGGCCGCGCCCAGCACCAGCTGCGGCAGATTCGTCACCCGCTTCATAAACGGATAGATCCACGCCAGCGCCAGCCCGGCCAGCGACAGGGCGATGGTCATGGTATTAAGCGTCAGCACCAGCGCAAAAGAGAGCAGCACCAGCACCACAAACACCACCTTCGCCTCTTTCTCCGTGACCCGGCCGCTGGGCAGCGGACGGTTGGCGGTGCGTTTCACCATGGCCGTCGAAGGCGCGATCGGCAAAAGTCATTCACCACGCAGCCCGCTGCGCGCATCAAAAAGACGCCCAGCACAAACACCAGCAAAATAGGGAACGACGGCACGCCTTCGCCCGCCAGCCACAGCGCCCACAGCGTCGGCCACAGCAGCAGCAGCGTGCCGATGGGTTTATCAATGCGCATCAGGTGGCAATAGGCCCGCCACTTACTTTGGCTCATACTTCCTTCCAAGTTTGCTTTCCCCTCAGGCCGGTGCGCTGCCGTCCGCCTGATACAGCGGCGCAGCGGGTAAAAACAGTTCGGTCAGCAGCAGCGGTTTGCCCGCCAGGCGCAGGCGGGAACGGCGCGCCACTGCTGCTCCTGTCTGCCGACCACGATATAGTCGCGGGTCAGCGCATCGCTGCTGAACAGGTAACGCCCCAGCGGCACGGTGCCCAGATCCACCAGCGCCTGATCGGGGCCGGTCAGGGTTTCCAGCGGGATCACCGTTCTGCCGAGCAGCCAGGGCTGGTCGTCCCCCAACAGCACAATCTCGCGCAGCCAGTAACGCTGGCTCTCCGGCAGGTGATCCGCCTCTTCGCCCAGCTCCTCGCGGCTGACAAAGCCCTCGCGCTGCGGTTCAACCCGCACGCGGCGGCAGTGCTGCTCGAAGCGCCGGTCATCGATCCCAGCTCCATCAGCCAGTCGTTGATCGCGGCGGGTACGGGAGGATGTTGCTCGGTGAGCCATTCCAGCGGGGCAAAATGGATTCGCTATTGCCTGGCATTGTTCTACTCCAACGGTCGGCAACATACGTCAACAACGTACATCATCGACACTACAAACGGTTAACAGGCGGCCATTGTAACGCAGAAAATTAAAAGCGGCAGAATGATTCGTGGTATCCCGCCGGCGGGAGAACGCGCCGCCGCCAAACGAAAAAAGGTGCGCCGCAGCGCACCAATCATCGAGCCAGCATCGGCAGCGTGGGGATTACCCCTTGCCTTTCACACTGCTGATAAAGGTGTTACGCGCAGTGGTGGAACCCAATTTTTCCGCTTCATTCATCAGTTTCAGCGCTTTATCGATATCTCCCGCCTTCACCGCCTGTCTGATGCCGTTATTGAAGTAACTTTCGGTGTCGTTCAGCATCGGCTCCGCCGGCGCTGACGGCGCCACGCTGGCCGGCTGCGGCTGAGCCCCGACCGTAACCGGCGGCGTGCTCGGCGCGCTCGGCAGCATGCCGATCATGATATTGCCGCTGCCCTGCTCGGCGCTGACCTTCAGCTTCAGCTGGCCGCCGGCGGTATGGCGGGCGACAGGATCGGGAATATCCGGCACCGCGTTGCCGACGCCGCGCGCATAGGCCTTCGCCGGATTGGTCAGCTGCGTGGTTTTACTCAAGTCCTGCCGCGTGGTGTACACCAGCAGATAGATCTGTTTTTGCCCCAGCGCCGGCGTCAGCTTCATGGTGCCCTCCAGCCGGTCCGCCGACATTACGCCCGGCGGCTGGTACGGAAAATAGCTGCTGGGGTAGTAGGCTGCCGGACGCCGCTGCTCGTCCAGCACCAGCACGCTCGGCGCATACAGCGTATTATCCCGGGCGATGCTGCTCAGGGTAATCTCCAGCGAGCCGCGATCGGCCGGCAGCGTATACGCCGCCACCGCGCCCTGGATATCGCCCTGGTGAATCTGCGGGCTGGCCTCATTCAGCGTCACCTGCTGCGTCGCAGGCGGCACCAGCGGCTGCCAGGGCAGATTTTGCAGCGTGGCGGCGCTCACCGCCGGCGCGACGGCGACATCGGCGGGCGTAGCCGCTTTGGCAATCGGCGACAGGCTGACGGCCAGCGCGGCGGACAGATAAAATGACAACAGCGTTTTGTTCATTGTTATATCCCCATACTTTCCGGCGCTCGGCAGGCAAGCGCCGCGCCGCCGGTAATCAGAGAGGGGAAGAGGCGGCCGCCCCTTCCCCGCGTACGCTCATTACCACCAGATTTCCATCTGCGCGCCGAAGGTGACTTCATCGTCGTTGCCGCGGCTGAAGGTGTGCGCGCTGCTGTCGCGGTAGGCGGTGCCGGAGGTGTAAGCCGCGCCGGAATCGTCAGTGGCGTAGCCCCATTTCTCATCCCACTTGGCATAGGTGGCGAACAGGCGGATCGCCGGACGCGACCAGATGCTGTCGCCCGCCTGCCACTGCTGCGCCAGGGTAATCTTGTACTGACTGTTGCGGTCGCCGGTGCGCTGGGATTTCACGTTGTCGTAGCCCGCTTCCAGCAGGGTGCTCATGATCGGCGTCCATTTGTACATCGGCCGCACCCCCACGGTGTACCAGGTGCTGCCGTTATCGTTATCGCGGTCGACGTCCTGATACATCGCCACATACATCAGCGCCCATTTATCGTTAAAGTCGATGGCGCCGTGATCCAGCACGCGGAACATATTGCCGTTGTTGTTAACCGAAGAGCCTTCGTTGCGGCCGTTATTCTGCGAGCTCATGGCGTCGGATGCGTACTGCACGACAAACTTGTTGTAGCCGTTCAGGATGCTCTGGGTATGCTCGGCGGTGAACATCCAGCCGTCCTTCGACGCGCCGTCCGCCAGGTGGTAGCCGTCCTGCACGTTGGCGCGGCCGTAGTCCACCCCTAACTCCAGCGTACCGCCGGGGTTGGTTTCCAGCCCGGCCAGCCGCACGTCGAATACGTCGTTAACCGTCGGACGCTCATCCCACTCGTTATACAGATAGCCGTAAGAGCCGCCGGATTCGCCGTTGCGGGTCACCGCCATCGACAGTTTGCCGAAGCCCAGATCGACGTTTTCCAGACCGGCGCCCGGGCCGGAGATATCCCAGTAGTAGAAGTCGATCATATGGACGTCGTGACGCTGATAGAAGCGCTTACCGGCCCACAGGGTGGAGCCGGGCAGCCATTCAATCAGGTTTTTACCCTGCACGTTCACTTCACGAAAGCCCGGCGTGGTGTCTTCCCAGTCGCTGCGCTGCGACACCGAATAGGCCAGGTTGGTATCGAAGTAGAAGCTTTTATCGCCGTCTTTCCACACTTCCTGCCCCAGCTTCAGCTCGGCATAGGTTTCACATTCGTTGCCGAGGCGGTATTTACTGCCGGCGCCGGTGGCCTGGAAGCATTGCTGCTCCCCGCCGCTGCCGCTCCAGCCGATGCCGGAACGGGCGTAGCCTTTAAAATCGACCGCCATTGCCTGCGTGGTCAGCACGCCGGCGGCGACAGCCAACGCCAGAGGAAGTTTGCGCAGAGTAGTCATCATTATTCTCCTGTTATACAGACCGGCGCCCGCACGACCACGCGCGGGACAGGCCGGGGGCGTGGCGCTTTAAACGCCCGGCTCGCGATAGCGGCGCTGGCAGGCGGTTCCGTCCTCACGGAACAGGTGGCAGCGCTGTAGCGGCAAGCCGATGGCGAATGTGGCGCCTTCTTCTACCAGCACCACGTCGTTCTGGCGGTAAACCAGGTTCTGACGAATTGCCGGGATTTGGATATGAATCTGCGTTTCGTGGCCGAGCTGCTCCACCACCTGCACCTCGCCGCTGAGCTGCACGTCGCTCTCGCCGCTCGGCAGCAGGTGTTCCGGCCGAATGCCGAGCGACATATTGGCGCCGACCTCCACCCGCTCGCCGTCCACCGGCAGCCAGACCCACTGCCGGTTAGGCAGCTCAACCTGCACCTGCTGCGGCTCTACCGCGGTGACTTTCACCGGCAGGAAGTTCATCTTCGGCGAGCCGATAAAGCCGGCGACGAAGCGGTTGGCCGGATAGTGGTACAGCTCCAGCGGCCTGCCGACCTGCGCCACGCGCCCGGCGTCCAGCACCACGATTTTGTCCGCCAGCGTCATCGCCTCGACCTGATCGTGAGTGACGTAAATCATGGTGCGCCGCAGGCGCTTGTGCAGGCGGGAGATCTCAATGCGCATCTGCACCCGCAGCGCGGCCGTCGAGGTTGGACAGCGGCTCATCGAGCAGGAAAACCTCCGGCTCCGCCACCAGCGTGCGGCCGATCGCCACCCGCTGCCGCTGGCCGCCGGACAGCGCCTTCGGCCGCCGATCCAGCAAATGCGCCAGCTGCAGCACTTCCGCAACCTGGTTGACCCGCTGGCCGATCTGCCCCTTGTTCGCGCCGGCCAGCTTTCAGGCCGAACGACATGTTGTCCGCCACCGACAGGTGCGGATACAGCGCATAAGACTGAAACACCATGCCGATGCCGCGCTCCGACGGCGGCACCTCGTTCATCCGCCGCTCGCCGATCAGCAGATCGCCGGAGGTGATGTCCTCCAGCCCGGCAATCATGCGCAGCAGCGTCGATTTGCCGCAGCCCGACGGCCCGACAAACACCACAAATTCGCCGTCGTCGATGGTCAGATTGACGTCCCTGGAGATCACGGCCTCGCCAAAGGCCTTATAAACGCTGCGCAGTGTGACGCTAGCCATGCGTAACTCCCCTGCTTTCGCAGTTACTGTGCCGGGGTAAAAATGACGAAGCGCGCTCCGTCCCCCCGCGCCGTGCGGGATGTTCCCGGCTAATCAAAGTCATGCAGCGATGGTGGGCGAATCACCGCCGCGGGTAATCATCCGCAACCGGATTTTTCATGGGGGGAGGAGGCGGGAGGATGAGGAAAGCAGCGCGGGGAGGAGCCGCGGCGCGGGTCAGACAAATCTGTGATCTATTTGGCAAAAAACGGCCGGCATTTTTTGTGTCTGAGGCCACAGAATGGAACGTAGTGTTAACTGGATCACATAACTCAGCCGTGGGGCGTAGAGCGCAGGAGGATGAGCGGCACGCCGGTTGTGGCCCACTATTTGCCAACTTACCGCAGTGCCTACAGAAGGATTGGACTATGACTCGTACTATGACTACCGCCGCCGCACGCTGGTGCTGTCGGCGCTGACGACGTTGGCGCTTTCATCCTCCGGCGTTCGCCAAAATCGAAGAAGGCAAACTGGTCATCTGGATCAACGGCGGATAAAGGCTATAACGGCCTGGCCGAGGTCGGCAAAAAAATTTGAGCAGGACACCGGCATCAAGGTGACCGTCGAACACCCTGACAAGCTGGAAGAAAAAATACCCGCAGGTGGCGGCAACCGGCGACGGCCCGGACATTATCTTCTGGGCGCACGACCGCTTCGGCGGCTATGCGCAGTCCGGCCTGCTGGCGGAGATCCACCCTTCCAAAGCGCTGCAGGACAAGATCTTCCCATTCACCTGGGATGCGGTGCGCTACGACGGCAAACTGATCGGCTACCCGATCGCCGTGGAAGCACTGTCGCTGATTTATAACAAAGACCTGATCAAACAGCCGCCGAAAACCTGGGAAGAGATCCCGGCGCTGGATAAGCAGCTGCGCGCCAAAGGCAAGAGCGCCATCATGTGGAACCTGCAGGAGCCCTACTTCACCTGGCCGGTGATTGCCGCCGACGGCGGCTATGCCTTTAAGCAGCTTAACGGCAAATATGATCTGAAAGACGTCGGCGTCGATAACGCCGGGTCGCGGGCCGGCCTGCAGTTTATCGTCGATCTGGTGAAGAACAAGCACATCAACGCCGACACCGATTACTCGATCGCCGAAGCCGCCTTTAACAAGGGGCAGACCGCGATGACCATCAACGGTCCGTGGGCCTGGAGCAACATTGACCAGAGCAAAATCAACTATGGCGTCGCCGTGCTGCCGACCTTCAAAGGCAAGCCGTCGAAGGCGTTCGTCGGCGTGCTGACCGCCGGCATCAACGCCGCCAGCCCGAATAAAGAGCTGGCGACCGAGTTCCTGGAAAACTATCTGCTGACCGACCAGGGGCTGGCGGACGTCAACAAAGACAAACCGCTGGGCGCGGTGGCGCTGAAGTCCTTCCAGCAGCAGCTGGCGCAGGATGAAAAAATCGCCGCCACCATGCAGAACTCGCAGAACGGCGAAATCATGCCGAATATTCCGCAGATGAGCGCCTTCTGGTATGCGATGCGCAGCGCCGTGCTCAACACCATCAGCGGCCGCCAGACGGTGGACGCCGCGCTGAAAGACGCCCAGACCCGCATCAATAAATAAGCCCGGCCTCCCTCTCCCGCGCGGGAGAGGGAGTAAGTTACGTAGACTGAGGGAACACCCTATGCAATTCGCCCACGCCGGCTTGCCGACGCGCCAGAAATCGAAGTGGTGGCAGCATGACGGGCTGAAATGGCTGACGATCGGCCTGTTCAGCCTGATTAGCTGCTATCTGATTGTGTTGATGTATGCACAGGGGGAATATCTTTTCGCCATTATGACGCTGATCCTGGTCAGCGCCGGCCTGTATATTTTCGCCAACCGCCGCGCTTATGCCTGGCGCTACGTCTATCCCGGTATCGCCGGCATGGGGCTGTTTGTCCTGTTTCCGCTGATTTGCACCATCGCCATCGCCTTTACCAACTACAGCAGCACCAACCAGCTCACCTTTGAGCGCGCGCAGTCGGTGCTGATGCAGCGCCAGTTCCAAACCGGCAAAACCTTTACCTTCGGCCTCTATCCGACGGCCGACCGACAGTGGCAGCTGCTGCTGACGCCCCCGGACGGCGGCGAGTCGCTGCTTTCCACCCCCTTCAGCCTGAATAACGGCGGTGCGCCGCAGCAGGTGACGCTGACGGCCGACGCCGCCGCGCCCGCCGGCGAACGCGCTACGCTGCGCGTGATTACCCAGCACCGTCAGGCGTTAAGCCAACTCTCCGCCCAACTGCCGGACGGCGGCATACTGCGCATGAGTTCGCTGCGCCAGTTCTCCGGCACCGGCCCGCTGTACACGCTGGCCGACGACGGCAAAACGCTGACCAACAACCAGACCCAGGTGCAGTACCGGCCAAACGACGACACCGGCTTCTATCAGGCGGTAAATGCCGACGGCCGGTGGGGACAGGAAACTCTCAGCCCGGGCTATACCGTGGTTAGCGGCTGGAAAAACTTCCTGCGGGTGGCGCAGGACGAAGGCATCAAGCAGCCGTTTATTTCGATCTTTGTCTGGACCCTGGTGTTTTCGCTGCTGTCGGTGGCGCTGACCGTCGCGGTGGGCATGGTGCTGGCCTGCGTGGTGCAGTGGGAGGCGCTGAAGGGCAAGGCGGTTTACCGCGTACTGCTGATCCTGCCCTACGCCGTGCCGTCGTTTATTTCTATCCTGATCTTCAAGGGGTTGTTCAACCAGAGCTTCGGCGAAATCAACATGATGCTCAGCGCGCTGTTCGGCATCAAGCCGGCCTGGTTCAGCGATCCGCTGACCGCCAAGAGCATGATCCTGATCGTCAACACCTGGCTCGGCTACCCCTACATGATGATCCTGTGCATGGGCTTGCTCAAGGCGATCCCGGACGAATCTGTATGAAGCCTCGGCCCTTGACGGCGCCGGTCCGCTGCAGAACTTTTTCCGCATCACCTTCCCGCTGCTGATCAAACCGTTGACGCCGCTGATGATCGCCAGCTTCGCCTTCAACTTTAACAACTTCGTGCTGATCCAGCTGCTGACCAACGGCGGCCCGGACATGATCGGCACCACCACGCCGGCCGGCTATACCGACCTGCTGGTCAGCTACACCTACCGCATTGCCTTTGAAGCGGCGGCGGGCAGGACTTCGGGCTGGCGGCCGCTATCGCCACGCTGATTTTCCTGTTGGTCGGCGCGCTGGCGATCCTGAATCTGAAAGCCAGCAAAATGAACTTTGATTAGGGAGAACACCCATGGCTATGGTCCAACCAAAATCCCAGCGTCTGCGCCTGTGGCTGACCCATCTGGCAATGCTGTGCTTTATCGCCCTGATCATGTTTCCGCTGCTGATGGTGGTGGCGATTTCACTGCGCGCCGGCAACTTCGCCACCGGCAGCCTGATCCCGGATCAGGTCTCCTTCGACCACTGGCGGCTGGCGCTGGGCCTGAGCGTCACCCATGCCGACGGCAGCGTCACGCCGCCGCCCTTCCCCGTGCTGCTGTGGCTGTGGAACTCGGTAAAGGTGGCGGCGATCACCGCCATCGGCATCGTTACGCTGTCCACCACCTGCGCCTATGCCTTTGCGCGCCTGCGCTTTCGCGGCAAAAGCGCCCTGCTGAAAAGCATGCTGATTTTTCAGATGTTCCCGGCGGTGCTGTCGCTGGTCGCCCTGTACGCGCTGTTTGACCGGCTGGGCCAATACCTGCCGTTTATCGGCCTCAATACCCACCGGCGGCGTGATTTTCGCCTATATGGGCGGTATCGCCCTGCACGTCTGGACCATCAAGGGCTACTTCGAAACCATCGACAATTCGCTCGAGGAGGCGGCGGCGCTGGACGGCGCGACGCCGTGGCAGGCCTTCCGCCTGGTGCTGCTGCCGCTGTCGGTGCCGATTCTGGCGGTGGTGTTTATTCTGTCGTTTATTGCCGCCATCACCGAAGTGCCGGTCGCCTCGCTGCTGCTACGCGATGTGAACAGTTACACGCTGGCGGTGGGCATGCAGCAGTACCTGAATCCGCAGAACTATCTGTGGGGGGATTTTGCCGCGGCGGCGGTGCTGTCGGCGATTTCCGATCACCGCCGTGTTCCTGCTGGCGCAGCGCTGGCTGGTTGGCGGCTGACCGCCGGCGGGGTAAAGGGATAACGCAAGAGGATTCACGCTGTGCCTGTGTCTTTGGCGTCCCTGGCGGGACGCCTTTTTTAGGCCGCTATTCCCGCTTGAGCCGATCGGTATTGGCCAGATACAGCGTCACCACCAGCAGCAGAATCGCCCCGGCGTAAATCAGCGTATCAAAGGGATTCTTATGATCGACGATAATCAACCGGATAATCGCGGTAATGCCGATATAGATAAAGTAGCGCAGCGGGAAGTGGTAGCCCGACTCAAAATATTTAACAATCAAGGCAATAAATTCAAAGTACAGGAAATAGATCACAATGCCTTCAATCAGCAGATACGATGAAGACTCCTCATTGTTGATAAATAACACCTTTGCCAGATGAATGGTTTCCTTCACCAGGAACACCACCAGGATCGCTGCCAGCAGCAGCAGCCCGACGTTCAGTACCCGCTGTAAGCCTTTAGCGATTGCTATCGACCGCGACGTCTTTTGCCATATTTCTCTCCAACCCAAACCCCAAAAGAATGAACCGCATCTAAATATAGGTATTATCTTAAAAATCACCCCAATGCCACCACGCAATATAAGTCCATAAATAACAATAAATTACAACAACCTCTCGCCATTGGATATATTTGTAGCGAATTGAAATGTCATCTATCATGGGTCACAGAACTTTACATAAAATCTACAATTCCCTGACTCAGGAAAGGAACTTTTTATGCGCGCTAAACTCAATGGACTGGTCGCCGCAGGCTTGTTTACCTGTGCCTTGACCAGCCACGCCAGCGGTCTGGTCACCCCTGATAACGATCTGCGCAACGATCTGGCCTGGCTGTCGGATCGCGGCGTGATCAACGTCAGTCTGTCCACCTGGCCGCTCAGCCAGGAAGAGATCAACTCCGTACTGTCGCAGGCCAAACCGGTCACCAATACCGAAAAGAACGTGATTGACCGCGTTCAGCGCCGCGTCGGCGAACTGAAATCCAATATCCGCATCAGCGGCTACGCCTCCACCGATAAACCCGGCACCCCGCAGGGCTTCGGCCAGAATGAGTATGCGGACGATCGCCTGACCGTCGGCGTCGGCGGCAGCGGCGAATACTGGGATGTGCGTCTGCAAGGTTCCGTAGAAGGCGACCAGCGCGTCAGCGACGGCTCCAACTTCAATATGCAGGGTTCTTACGGCGCGCTGAAAGTCTGGAACCAGTGGATCTCCTTCGGTGAAGTCTCTCAATGGTGGGGGCCCGGGCTACGACGGCAGCCTGATCCGTTCCGACGCCGCGCGTCCGGTAACCGGCTTTATGATGCAGCGCGCCGACCAGTCGCCGTTTGAAACCCCGTGGCTGTCCTGGATTGGCCGCTGGCAGTACCAGATTACCGCCGGCCAGCTCTCCCAATACACCTCGGTACCGCACACCAAACTGATTGGCGGGCGTTTCACCATGATGCCGACCGACTTTGTCGAGCTGGGCGCCTCCCGCGTGATGCAGTGGGGCGGCAAAGGACGTCCGCAGTCCTGGAGCTCATTCTGGGACGGCTTTACCGGTAAAGATAACGATGACTCCGGCAGCGGCAACGATCCGGGCAACCAGCTGGCGGGCTTCGACTTCAAGCTGAAAATGCAGCCGCTGATCGGCCTGCCGGTCAGCCTGTACGGTCAGTTGATCGGTGAAGATGAAGCCGGCCTGCTGCCGTCGAAAAATACCTACCTGCTGGGCCTGGAAGGCCACCCTGAGTGGGGCCCGAACACCATCAACTGGTATATCGAAGGCGCCGACACCCGCGCAGACCGCGATCGTAAAGGCTATGTATACAACCACTATACCTACCGCGGCGGTTACTACCAGCAGGGTTACCCGCTGGGCCACGCGATGGGCGGCGACGGTCAGATGCTGTCCGGCCGCGTAGAGCTGGTGTTGGACGACGGCCAGCGCTGGAGCACCCGTCTGGTGTACGCCAAAGTTAACCCGCTGAATATGTCGATCAACCAGGCCTTCCCGCGTTCGGATACGCTGAAAGGCGTGCAGCTGGGCTGGGGTTATGACTTCGATTCGCAGGTGAAATTCGATACCAGCCTGTGGTACACCGATAACAACAACAGCACCGCAGACGACGTTGGCGCCGGCATCAGCCTGGAAGTGCCAATCAACCTGTAAGCGTCGATCTTCTCCGCGTTATCATGCCGGCCGGTGTCTCACCGACCGGCATTTTTTATCCCGCTTTCTTTCGCCCTGCCTCCGGCTGCCGCGTCGATTCTGCGCTATCTTTTAAATTTGCGATCGTTCAGGAGGCTCAAAATGAAAGCTGCGGTTGTTAATCAGGATCACTCGGTCGGCATCGTGGATAAACAGCTGCGCCCGCTGGAGCACGGCGAGGCGCTGCTCAGCATGGAGTGCTGCGGCGTCTGCCATACCGATCTGCACGTCAAAAACGGTGATTTCGGCGACAAGACCGGCGTTATCCTCGGGCATGAAGGCATCGGTGTGGTAAAAGCGGTCGGCCCCGGCGTCAGCTCGCTGAAGGTGGGCGACCGCGCCAGCGTCGCCTGGTTTTACCAGGGCTGCGGGCACTGTGAATACTGCAACAGCGGCAATGAAACCCTGTGCCGCGCGGTGAAAAATGCCGGCTACAGCGTGGACGGCGGGATGGCGGAAGAGTGCATCGTGGTGGCCGACTACGCGGTAAAAGTGCCGGACGGACTGGATCCGGCGGCCGCCAGCAGCATTACCTGCGCCGGCGTCACCACCTACAAGGCGGTGAAAATATCGGGCATTGCGCCCGGCCAGTGGATCGCCATTTACGGCCTGGGCGGCCTCGGCAACCTGGCGCTGCAGTATGCGAAAAACGTCTTTAACGCCAAGGTGATCGCCATTGACGTCAATGACGCTCAGCTGGCATTCGCCAGCGAAATGGGCGCCGACCTGGTGATTAACTCCCGCACGGAAGACGCGGCGCAGATTATCCAGGATAAGGTTCAGGGCGCGCACGCCGCGGTGGTCACCGCGGTCGCCAAAGCGGCGTTTAACTCGGCGGTGGACGCCATGCGCGCCGGCGGCCGCATCGTCGCCGTCGGGCTGCCGCCGGAGTCGATGAGCCTGAATATTCCGCGGCTGGTGCTGGACGGTATCCAGGTGGTCGGCTCGCTGGTCGGCACCCGCGAAGATTTAAAAGAGGCGTTTCAGTTTGCCGCCGAGGGCAAGGTGGTGCCCACCGTGACCAAGCGTCCGGTAGAGGACATCAACGCCATTTTCCAGGAGATGGAACAGGGCAAGATTAAAGGCCGCATGGTGATCGACTTCCAGTCCCGCTGAGTGCGGCAAGCAAGAAAAAACCCGCCGCGGCGGGTTTTTTTTATCATTAACCGCAGCCGGCGCGCCTTAGCGCCACGCTTTAAAGCGGTTGATCAGGCCGTTGGTGGAGCTGTCGTGGCTGCTGACCTGCTCACCGCCCGCCAGTTCCGGCAGGATACGGTTAGCCAGCTGTTTGCCCAGCTCCACGCCCCACTGGTCAAAGGTGAAGATATTCAGGATGGCGCCCTGGGTGAAGATCTTGTGCTCATACAGCGCGATCAGGCTGCCCAGGCTGAACGGCGTGATTTCACGCAGCAGGATGGAGTTGGTCGGACGGTTGCCCTCGAACACCTTGAACGGCGCCACGTGCTGCACCTCTTCCGGCTTTTTGCCCTGCGCGGCGAATTCCGCCTCAACCGTTTCCAGCGATTTGCCGAACGCCAGCGCTTCGGTCTGAGCGAAGAAGTTCGACAGCAGCTTGGCGTGATGGTCGCTCAGCGGGTTGTGGCTGACCGCCGGCGCGATAAAGTCGCAAGGAACCAGTTTGGTGCCTTGGTGAATCAGCTGATAGAACGCATGCTGGCCGTTGGTGCCCGGCTCGCCCCAGATGATTGGGCCGGTCTGGTAATCCACCGGGTTGCCGTTGCGGTCGACATACTTGCCGTTGGATTCCATATTGCCCTGCTGGAAGTAAGCGGCAAAACGGTGCATATACTGGTCGTACGGCAGAATGGCTTCGGTTTCGGCGCCGAAGAAGTTGTTGTACCAGATGCCGATCAGCGCCAGCAGAACCGGCAGGTTCTGCTCCGCCGGCGTCTGTGCGAAGTGTTTGTCCATCGCATGCGCGCCGCTCAGCAGCTGCTCGAAGTTGTCAAAGCCGATGGACAGCGCAATCGACAGGCCGATGGCGGACCACAGGGAGTAACGACCGCCGACCCAGTCCCAGAACTCGAACATGTTGGCGGTGTCGATGCCGAACTCACTGACCGCCTTGGCGTTGGTCGACAGCGCGGCGAAGTGTTTGGCCACGTGCTGCTGATCGGCCGCCGCCTGCAGGAACCAGTCGCGCGCGCTGTGGGCGTTGGTCATGGTTTCCTGGGTGGTGAAGGTTTTTGGAGGCCACCAGGAACAGGGTAGTTTCCGGGTTCAGCGGCTTGAGCGTTTCGGCGATATGAGTGCCGTCCACGTTGGAGACAAAGTGCATGTTCAGGTGGTTTTTATACGGGCGCAGCGCCTCGGTCACCATATACGGACCCAGGTCGGAGCCGCCGATGCCGATGTTGACCACGTCGGTAATCGGTTTGCCGGTATAGCCGGTCCATGCGCCGCCGATCACCCGCTCGCAGAACTGCTTCATCTTGGCCAGCACCGCGTTCACTTCCGGCATCACGTCTTTGCCGTCAACCACAATCGGCGTGTTGCTGCGGTTGCGCAGCGCCACGTGCAGCACCGCGCGATCTTCCGTGCGGTTGATTTTCTCGCCGGAGAACATGGCCTTGATCGCACCCTGCAAATCCGTCTCTTGCGCCAGCGTCTGCAGCTTTGCCAATGTCTCTGCGGTAATGCGGTTTTTGGAATAATCCACCAGCATCTGGTCGTCGAAGGTGGCGGAGAACTTGGAAAAACGCTCGCTATCCTGGGCAAACAGATCGCCGATCTGTACGTCTTTCATTTGTTCAAAATGTTGCTGCAGGGCTTGCCAAGCAGCGGTTTGACTAGGATTGATATTTTTCATAGCAACGCTCTTATGCATGAGAATGAATTTGACGTGATTGTCCGATTGTAGCCTGTTAGACCGTGATTATGATCTCTTTTCTTGCGATAGGCGTTAACTGTCAACGCGCAGCCGCATCGTTTCAGCTTTTTCCCTATAATTGAGCTAACGGTCTGTTATCAGGCCGATCTGGTTGTCATCAAATTGTGTCATTGTTGACCTGTCGTTGTTGAAAGGGATCGCACTCATGGAACTCTCCGCCCCGTTGATGTTGGTGGTTATCGGCCTGAGCTCGCTGCTGGCGCAGTGGCTGGCCTGGTTATTGCGGCTGCCGGCAATACTGCCGCTGCTGCTGTTTGGCATTGTGTTAGGCCCGGTGGTGCATCTGGTGCAGCCGGACGGGCTATTCGGCGATTTGCTGTTTCCGTTGGTGTCGCTGTCGGTGGCGATCATCCTGTTCGAAGGCGCGCTGACGCTGCGGGTGGAGGAGATCCGCGGGCTGGGCGGCGTGGTGCGCAATCTGGTCACCGTCGGCATGCTGGCGACCTTTGTCACCATCGGCGTCGCCTGCTGGTGGCTGCTGGACTTTCCGCCGGAGCTGGCGGCGCTGATCGGCGCGGTGACGGTGGTCACCGGCCCGACGGTGATCGCCCCGCTGATGCGCGTGGTGCGGCCGAACGCCAGAATTAACCAGGTTCTGCGCTGGGAAGGGATTGTGATCGACCCGGTCGGCGCCATTTTTACCCTGCTGGTGTTTGAATTTATCGTGCTGCGGCAGAACGCCGAATCGTATACCCACCTGTTCTGGACGCTGGGCGTCACCGCCGCCGTCGGCCTGATCGCCGGCGCGCTGTTCGGCTATCTGCTGGGCATCGCGCTGCGCCGCGTCTGGCTGCCGCGCTATCTGCAGAACCTGGCGGTGCTGGCGATTATGCTTACCGCGTTTGGCCTGTCCAACGCGCTGGCCGACGAGTCCGGCCTGCTGACCGTCACGGTGATGGGCATCTGGCTGGCCAACATGCGCGACGTGGATACCAGCGATATTTTGGCCTTTAAGGAAGAGCTGTCGGCGATTCTGATTTCGGCGCTGTTTATTATTCTGGCCGCCCGGCTGGATATCCAGGCGCTGTGGCAGATGGGCTGGCCGCTGCTGCTTTTACTGCTGGTGGTGCAGTTTATCGCCCGTCCGCTGTGCATTGCGCTGTCGACCTGGCGCTCCAGCCTGCATTGGCGCGATCGCCTGCTGCTGTGCTGGATTGCGCCACGCGGCATCGTGGCGGCGGCGGTCAGCTCGCTGTTTGCGCTGACCCTGCAGCGCAGCGGCTATCAGGGCGCGGACCGGCTGGTGACGGTGGTGTTCGCCATTATTATCGGCACCGTGGTGCTGCAAAGCCTGACCAGCGGCATGATCGCCCGCTGGCTGCGGGTGCAGCAGCAGAAGCCGCGCGGCGTGCTGATCGTCGGCGCCAACAGCGTGGCGCGCACGCTGGCGCAGGCGCTGATGAAAATGAACGTGCCGGTGATGGTCACCGACAGCAGTTGGGAGTATTACCGCCAGGCGCGGATGGAGGGCATTCCCGCCTACTACGGCCATGCCTACTCGGAACACGCCGAAAACACCCTCGACCTGAGCGACACCGCCCAGGTGCTGGCGCTGTCGCCCAACCGCCATCAAAACGCGCTGGCGGTGTACCATTTCGGCCATCTCTTCGGCGACGATCACGTGTTCGCCATCCGCTCCGGGGCGCCGCTGAAGGGGCGCGCCAACAGCGCGGAAAGCTCCCGCTTCCGCCGTCATGAAGTGCTGTTCAACCACGAGGCGACCTACGCCCGCCTGAGCAGCCTGATCGCCAAAGGCGCCGTCATTAAGGTGACCCGCCTGAACGACAACTTCGGCTGGCCGGAATACCTGGAGAAAAACCGCGGCGTCATCCCGCTTTTTTATCAGCGAGAAGACGGCAGTTTGCAGCCGATCGGCGCAGGTTCCACGCCAACTATGCCCTGTACGCTGATTGCGCTGGTGCAAGATGAAAATACCTCAGCGCCCGGCCGTTGACAGCGGCGGTTAAACCGGCTATTCCTATCAGCCAACTTGCGCACCCGGTGCGCAAGCCAGAAGAGGCGCGTCGCCCAGGTACAGTGTCGGAGGAGCCGTTATCCCATGACGGCACTGGAGGGGGAGCGACGCCGAGGTATGTCGCCCATTCGGCTAAGCGACGTGTCGGCTACAGGGGCTGAATCCCCTGGGTTGTCACCATGATCGTCCCTAACGGACGGTCGGCAAGGTGGGGCGCTTCTGGGTGTATCGTAGCCACCTCTACGTCTGCTCCCTGTTTACCGCTCTCCCCCGTGCCAAGGCTTATTAGCGATAGAGTCGTCAGATACGATATCCCTGACACGAGGTTTTTTTACATGAATCAAGCAGCACCCCAATCTTCCCATGTGGTGGCAAAGTTCGGCGGCACCAGCGTCGCCGATTTTGAGGCCATGAACCGCAGCGCCGATGTGGTACTGGGCAACCCTGACGTACGCCTGGTGGTGCTTTCCGCCTCGGCGGGCGTCACCAATCTGCTGGTGGCGCTGGCCGCAGGCAGCGAAAGCGAGCAGCGCAGCTACCAGCTCGATGAAATCCGCCGTATCCAATACGCCATTCTCGATCGCCTGGACAACCCTTCGGTCGTCCGCGAGGAGATCGATCGCATGCTGGAAAATATCGCCATGCTGTCGGAAGCGGCCGCGCTGGCCACTTCCACGGCGCTGACCGATGAGCTGGTCAGCCACGGCGAACTGATGTCCACCCTGCTGTTTGTGGAGATCCTGCGCCAGCGTCAGGCGCAGGCGGAATGGTTCGACGTGCGCAAGGTGATGCACACCGACGACCACTTCGGCCGGGCGACGCCGGACGGCGCGGTGCTGAAAGAGCTGGCGCAGACGCTGCTGCAGCCGCGCCTGCAGGCGTCGCTGGTGGTCACCCAGGGCTTTATCGGCAGCGAGGCGAAAGGCCGCACCACCACGCTGGGCCGCGGCGGCAGCGATTACACCGCCGCGCTGCTGGGCGAAGCGCTGAACCTCAGCCGGGTGGATATCTGGACCGACGTGCCCGGCATTTACACCACCGACCCGCGCGTGGTGCCGGCCGCCAAGCGCATCGATAAAATCGCCTTTGAAGAGGCGGCGGAGATGGCCACCTTCGGCGCCAAGGTGCTGCACCCGGCCACCCTGCTGCCGGCGGTGCGCAGCGATATCCCGGTATTTGTCGGCTCCAGCAAGGATCCGGCCGCCGGCGGCACGCTGGTGTGCAACACCACCGAAAACCCGCCGCTGTTCCGTGCGCTGGCGCTGCGCCGCAAACAGACGCTGCTGACGCTGCACAGTCTGAATATGCTGCACGCCCGCGGCTTCCTGGCGGAAGTGTTCAGCATTCTGGCGCGCCACGATATCTCGGTCGATCTGATCACCACCTCTGAAGTCAGCATCGCGCTGACCATGGACACCACCGGCACCACCTCCAGCGGCCGCAGCCTGCTGACCACCGCGCTGCTGACCGAGCTCTCCTCGCTGTGCCGGGTGGAAGTGGAAGAAGATCTGGCGCTGATTGCGCTGATCGGCAATAAACTGTCGCGCGCCTGCGGCGTCGGCAAAGAGGTGTTCGGCGTGATGGACCCGTTCAATATCCGCATGATTTGCTACGGCGCCAGCAACTACAACCTGTGCTTCCTGGTGCCGGGCGCCGATGCCGAGCAGGTGGTGCGCACTCTGCACCGTAACCTGTTCGAATAAGCCATACTGACAGGCCGTGGGCGCGGCAGACGACGCCCACGGCTGACTACCCGCCTGCCTGCAGCCTGACTAAAACAACACAACACAACACAACACAACACAACAATCATCCGCGTTATTTGGCCCAAGGAAAACCCGAATCATGTTGGCAACCTTCACCCGATTATTCCCGCTGTGGGCGGTGCTGCTCTCCGTCGCCGCCTACTACACGCCCGCCACCTTTACCGGCATTAGCCCTTACGTCAGCCCGCTGCTGATGCTGATTATGTTCGCCATGGGCGTCACGCTGCGGCTGGACGATTTTAAACGCGTGCTGGCGCGCCCCGGCCCGGTGGCGGCCGGCATCTTCCTGCACTATCTGATTATGCCGCTGGCGGCCTGGCTGCTGGCGATGCTGTTTCATATGCCGCCGGACCTGTCCGCCGGGATGGTGCTGGTCGGCAGCGTCGCCAGCGGCACCGCCTCCAACGTGATGATCTATCTGGCCAAGGGGGACGTGGCGCTGTCGGTGACCATCTCCGCCGTTTCCACCCTGGTCGGCGTATTCGCCACGCCGCTGCTGACGCGTCTGTATGTCGATGCCGACATCAGCGTGGATATCGTCGGCATGCTGCTGAGTATTCTGCAGATCGTGGTGATCCCGATCGGCCTCGGCCTGATCGTCCACCACCTGTTCAGCAACGCCGTCAAACGTCTTGAGCCGCTGCTGCCGCCGCTGTCGATGGTGTGCATTCTGGCGATCATCAGCGCCGTGGTGGCCGGCAGCCAAAGCCATATCGCCTCCGTCGGACTGGTGGTGATTATCGCGGTGATTCTGCACAACGCCATCGGTCTGCTCACCGGTTATTGGGGCGGCAAGCTGTTCGGCTTTGACGAATCCACCTGCCGCACGCTGGCGATCGAAGTCGGCATGCAGAACTCCGGGCTGGCGGCGACGCTGGGCAAAATCTACTTCACGCCGCTGGCCGCCCTACCGGGCGCGCTGTTCTCGGTGTGGCACAACCTCTCCGGCTCGCTGCTGGCGGGCTACTGGTCCGGACGCCCCCTCAAGAAAAAATAAACGCCTGCGGGACGCAATTATTTGCGTCCCGCTTTCTGCTGCGAAATTTCATATTTCCCACTGGTCGGATTGTCATCCTCTCTCGTATCCCCTATTATCCGCGAAAAATAAAATACTCAGATTATTCCTAACCAAGCCGATAATGTCGCAAGGTGAGGAAATACATTGTTTTAAATTAATTCGCCAGGATTGCCCGCCTTAAAGTAAGCATCCTAATTATTATTTAGATATATACCCACCGTCTTATTTGCCTGCGGCAAATCAAGATATCTCGCAATGTGCATGTCGCTGATTATTTCGGGCCGGCCGTCGGTCGCCCGTGGTTAACCTCATGGATTGGGCGGGCCGCCCCGGCGGCCTCGCATAACGGATTACAATGATAAAAAAAATTACCGCGCTGACGCTGTTGATCAGCCCCGCCCTGTCCGCAGAAACCTTGCCGGCCGCCCACGGGATGATCGATATGTCGATGGGAGAATCGCGCCGCGCGCTGCAGGACAGCTCGCGCGAGGTCACCCATCTGATTGAACAACGGCGCTATCGCCAGCTGATGCAGCAGAGTCAGCCGACAGAGCCGGCCACGCCTGCGCTGCCGCGCTCCGCACAGTGCCTGCCGATCGCCGGCGTCTATCTGCAGGGCGTCACTCTGCTGTCGCCGGCCGATCTTTCCACCCTGAGCGCGCTGCCGCAGCAGTGCATCAGCAGCAACGACATCAATCGTCTGACGCGGGAATTAACCCGGCTGTACCTGCAGCAAGGCTATATCACCGCGCGTATCGCGATCGTTCGCCCTAATTCACAAGGAGAATTAGGGTTGCGCGTGACCGAAGGATTTATTGAGAAAATAGAGGGCGGCGATCGCTGGGTCAACAGCCGGTTATTATTTCCGGGCCTGACGGGCAAGCCGTTGAAATTAACCGACCTCGACCAGGGATTGGATCAGGCCAACCGTTTACAATCCAATACCGCCAAACTGGATATATTACCCGGCAGCCGGATAGGCGGTTCGGTAATCCGTTTACGCAATCAACACGGTAAACCCTGGCAGATTAGCGCCGGCAGCGATAATTACGGCCAGAAAAGCACTGGCCAATGGCTGGGACGCGCCACCGCCACGCTGGACAGTCCATTCGGCCTGTCGGATTTCGTCAGCCTGAACGCCAGCAGCACGCTGGAAAACCCAGCCTATCGTTACAGTCGCGCCGCGACCCTGCTCTACTCGTTGCCGTACGGCGCCTTTACCTTCAGCGGCTTCGCCAGCCTGTCGTCTTATCAAAACCACCAGCCGCTGCAGCACAACGTGGTCAGATTGCACGGGAAAACCCAGCAATACGGGCTGCGCGGCGACTACATGTTTTACCGCGATCGCGACCAGATCGACAGCCTGAACGGCCAGCTGACCTACAAACGCATTAGCAACGACTTCGAGAACGTACGCCTCGAGGTCAGCAGCCCGACGCTGACGCTGTTGGAACTGGGCGCCAGCCATCTGCAAATCCTGCCTCACGGAGTATTCAGCGCCAACCTCAGCGTCGAGCAAGGTCTGCCCTGGCTGGGCGCCGGACGTAACCCCCACACGGCGCACCTCGACAGCCAGTTTACCAAGGGGAAGCTGTTCGCCAATCTCAGCCAGCGCCTCACTCTGGGCGGTGCGACCTATCAGCTTAATAATTTGTTCTACGGCCAATACAGCCGCGCCGCCCTGCCCGGAGTGGAGTGGCTGAGTCTGACCGATCGCAGCGCCGTACGCGGCTTCAGCCGCAGCACCCAAGCCGGCGATAACGGCTGGTATCTGCAGAACACGCTGTCGCGCAGCTTCACGCTGGCGGCAACTACGCTGACGCCGCGCATCGGCGCCGACGTCGGCCGCATTCTGCCGCGTCAGGATAATTCAGGCTGGCGCAGCAGCGCCGGACTGAGCGCCGGCGCCATGCTGCGTTATCAACGGGCGCTGGTCGATCTTGAAGTTAGCCGCGGCCGGATCCTGTCGCATCACGCCGCACCTGACGACCCTGTTCAGCTGCTGGCCCGCTTCTCTTACACCTTTTAGTCGGCAGTTTTGTCAGGCCCCACGGCACTATACGGAGATACATGGATGAAAAATAATAACTTCAGGCTGTCAGCTGCGGGCAAACTGGCCGCCGCGCTGGCGATTATTCTCGCCGCGTCCGGCAACGTCTGCGCCGCCGAGATCGTCGCGGCCAACGGCGCCAACGGGCCGGGGGTCACCACCGTCGCCAACGGCGCGCAGGTGGTCGATATCGTCGCGCCGAACGGCCACGGGCTATCGCACAACCAATATCAGGACTTCAACGTCAACCAGCCCGGCGCGGTGCTGAACAACTCCCGCGAAGCAGGGCTGTCGCAGTTGGCCGGCCAGTTGGGGGCCAACCCCAACCTGGGCGGACGCGAGGCCAGCGTGATCCTCAACGAGGTGATCGGCCGCAACCCTTCGCTGCTGCACGGTCAACAAGAGATCTTCGGTATGGCGGCCGACTACGTGCTGGCCAACCCGAACGGCATCAGCTGCCAGGGCTGCGGCTTTATCAACACCAGCCGCTCTTCGCTGGTGGTCGGCAATCCGCTGGTGGAGAACGGCCTGCTGCAGGGCTACAGCACCTTCGGCAACCGCAATACCCTGAGCCTGAGCGGCAATCTGAACGCCGGCGGCGTGCTGGATCTGATCGCGCCGCAGATCGACAGTCGCGGCGATGTGATCGTGCAAGCTGCCAGCCAGCGCGACGGCAGGGTGATGCCGGCGGCGATCAACGCCATCAGCGGCCTTAACCGCGTAACGCGGGACGGCAAGTTACTGGCCAGCGAACGGCCGGCAACGGCGCTGGACAGCTACTACCTCGGCAGCATGCAGGCCGGGCGCATCAATATTATCAACACCGCACAGGGCAGCGGCGTGAAGCTGGCCGGTACGCTGAACGCCAGCGACGAACTGACAGTGAAGGCCTACGATATCCACAGTGAAAGCCGCGTCGAAAGCAACAGCGGCAGCCGCAACGGCGATGAGAATTACCAGAACTACCGCGGCGGTATCTACGTCAACGATCGCAACAGCAGCCAGACGCTGACCCGCACCGAGCTGAAAGGCAAGAATATCAGCCTGCTGGCAGATAACCATGCGCACTTCAGCGCCACCGACATCAGCGGAGAAAACATTACCCTGCAGGCGGCCGACTGACGCTCGACGGGCAGCAGTTGAAACAGACGCAGGGCCACACCGACAATCGCTGGTTCTACTCGTGGCAATACGACGTCGCCCGCGAGCGCGAACAGCAACGGCAGGCGGGCAGCCGCGTCACCGCCAGCGGCAGCGCCAGACTCCTCAGCACCAGAGAAGACGTGACGCTGCAGGGGGCCGAGATCCACGCCGGACAAGCGCTGAACGTCAACGCGGCGCGCGACGCGCGCCTCGCCGGACTGGTGGAAAAAGAGAAATCCAGCGAACGCGGCTACCAGCGCAATCACACCGCCAGCCTGCACACCGGCAGTTGGAGCAACAGCGACGAAAGCGAAAGCCTGAAGCCCAGCGAACTGCGCAGCCAGGGCGCACTGACGCTGGCGGCCGGCAACAACGTCGCCACCCAGGGCGCCAGGCTGCACGCCGGCCGCGATCTGACGGTCAATGCCGGCAACCAGATTCAGATCGGCGTGCAGCACACCGCCAATGGCAAAACGGTGCGCGATGATAAAATCTCGTGGGGCGGCATCGGCGGCGGCGACAACAAGAACAACAGCACCCGTCGCGAGATCGGCCATGCTTCCGAACTGACCAGCGACGGCACGCTGCGACTAGACGGTCAGCAGGGCGTCACCCTCACCGGCAGTAAAGCGCGCGGTAAGGAAGGCGGCCTGGTCACCGCCACGCAGGGCGGCTTACGCATCGACAACGCGCTGAGCACCAACGTGGATAAAATCGACGCGCGCACCGGCACCGTCTTCAACATTACCAGCAGCTCGCAGAAAGCCGACAACCGCACCCAAAGCAGCACCGCCAGCGAGCTGAAGTCCGACACCAACCTGAAGCTGGTCAGCCGCCAGGATACCGACGTGGTAGGCAGCCAGGTCACCAGCCGCGGTGAACTGAACATCAATTCGCAGAGCGGCAACATCACCGTCAAAACCGCCCGGCAGCAGCAAAGCACCGACGAACAGAAAACCAGTCTTACCCTCAATGGCTATGCCAAAGAGGCCGGCGACAAGCAGTACCGCGCCGGTTTGCGTATTGAACACGTCGGCGACAGCGAAAAAAACCACCCGCATCGAGAACCGCGCCTCCGTACTTCGCGGCGGCAGCCTCCAGCTCGCCGCGGATAAGGATGTGACCTTCCGCGGCAGCACGGCGATCGCCGCTCAGGGCGACGCCAGCATCAGCGGCAATAAGGTCTCCTTCCTGGCGGCCGACGACAAAACCACCTCAGACCGCGAACGAACCAAGATCGGCGGCGGCTTCTACTACACCGGCGGCATCGACAAACTCGGCAGCGGCGTTGAAGCGGCTACGAGAACAGCAAAACGCAGGCGCAGAGCAGCAAAGCGGTCACCGCCGGCAGCGAGGTCAAAGGCAATCTGACGATCGCCGCCCGCGACACGCTGACCCAGCAAGGGGTGCAGCACCGCGTCGGCGGCGTCTATCAGGAGCGCGCCGCCAGCGTGAATCATCTGGCCGCCGCTGACCGTACCGACAGCAGCACCCGCACCACCGACGTGGGGTGAACATCGGCGCCAACGCCGATATCAGCGCCGTCACCCGTCCGCTCGAGCACGCGGCAGGCAAGGCGGCCAAGCTGGACGTTAACGGGGTTATCAACGATGTCGGCGGTATCGGTGCGCCCAACGTCGGGCTGGATATCGGCGCGCAGGGCGGCGGCAGTGAACGGCGCAGCAGCAGCGATCGGGCGGTGGTCAGCCAACTGAAAGCCGGCAGCATTGATATCAACAGCGCAGGCTCCGTGCGCGACCAGGGCACGCGGTATCAGGCAAGCAGCGGCGCTATCACGCTGGAGGCGGACAGCCACCACAGCGAGGCCGCGGTTAGCCGGCAGGACAACCGAAGCCGCGACACCCGGGGCAGCGCCGGCGTGCGCGTCTATACCAGCACCGCAGCGATCTGACGGTAGACGCCCGGGGGGAAGGCGGCACCCAGCGCAGCAACGACAGCGCCAGCCAGGCGGTGGCTGGCGCATTCGACGCCGCAGACGGCATCCGCATCAACGTCAAACAAGACGCGCGCTATCAGGGCAGCGCGCTGGACGGCGGCAGCGGCAAAACCGTTATCAACGCCGGCGGCGATATCCGGCTGGAGCAAGCCAGCGACAACCGGCACGAAAGCCACAGCGGCTTTAACGTCAAGGCGTCCGCCAAAGGCGGCTTCACCGCCGACAGCAACAGCTTCGGCGCCGGCTTTGGCGGCGGTATGCATCGCAGCGACAGCAGCGACAGCAGCGCGCAAACCGGCCGCATCAGCGGCAAACAAGGCGTGGCGCTGAACGCCGGCCGTGACCTGACGCTACAGGGCGCCAATGTCAGCAGCCAGAGCGACGTCAGCCTGCGCGCCGGCGATCGGGTCGCCCTGTTGGCGGCGGAATCCCGCCAGACGCGCCGGAAAACGCGCTGTCCGGCAATATCGATCTGGGCGCCGGCAGCAGCGATAGCCAGGAAAAAAGCGGCGGCAGCCTCTCCGCCGGCGGTGCGTTCAATATCGCCAAGGTGGACGAATCCGCCACCGCTCGCCAGGGCGCCAACGTCACCGCCAACGGCCGGGTGAGCATCGCCGCCGGTGGTAAAGACAACGACGCGCTGCGGCTGCAGGGCGCCGGAGTCAGCGGCAACAGCGCCGTACTTGAGGCGAACAGCGGCGGCATCCTGCTGGAGTCGGCGCGCAGCGAGCAGCGCAAGGACAACGTGAGCCTGGGCATCAAGGGCAGCGCCAGAGCCGGCCAAACGTTCAATAAAGACGCCGACGGCAAGATCGACCCGGGCAGTGGTAAAGATACCCACACCCTGAGCGCCGGCGTGCAGGTCGGCGTGGAACAGCGCTCTGCCGCCTTCCACCACAATAGCGGCGTCAAGGCCGGCGAGGTGACGCTCAGCAGCGCCAGAGACACGCAGCTCGCCGGCGCCAGAGTCGACGCCGACCGCGTGCAAGGCAAGGTGGGGGGCGATCTGCGCGTAGAAAGCCGCAGGGACAGCGATCAAGGCGTGCGGGTGGAGGCTGACGTCAGCCTGGGCCACAGCAACGACCCCGGCAGCAGCATCACGTCTAAACTGTCGAAAATCGGTACGCCGCGCTACGCCGGCAAGGTGAAAGAGCAGCTGGAAAGCGGGGTCAACCGCGCAGCCGACGCCGTCAGCGATAAATATAATCGCGCAGCGCGCCGTCTCGATCCGCAACAGGACACCACCGGCGCGGTCCGCTTCAACAAGGCCGACGGCCAGGTGACGCTGCCGGCCACGCTGACCGGCGACAAGCCGCAGGGTCCGCTGTGGGATCGCGGCGCGCGCAGCGTCGGCAACGCGGTCAAAGAGAGCCTCACCGGACCGGCGGGTCGTCAGGGGCAGATCAAGCTCAACGCCGAGGTGGCGGACAGCAGCGCGGTCGGTGAACAGTCGGCGATTAGCGGTCGGCACGGCGTGGCGCTGCAGGTCGACGGCCAGACCCGGCTGACCGGTGGAGAAATCCGCAGCCGGCAGGGAGAGGTAGCGTTGGGCGGCAGCCACGTCAGCCAGCAGGACGTCAGCGGCCGCCATTATCAAGGCGGCGGCCGCGCCGATGTCGGCATCACGGCCGGCGGCCTGTTAGGCGGCGCGGCGAAGCAAAGCCTCGGCGGCGAGGTGCCGCTGGTCAGCGGTCATGGCGCAGCCCGGCAGGCCGATGCCAAGGCGGGCGTCTTCAGCGGGCCAATAACACCCGCATCATGTCCAGCGCCCCCCGCATGATACGGGGGCGTTTTTTACAGCGTTCTCGGCGTATCTTCCCAGTCGCGCTCGTCATCACGCTCGTCCTGATCCAGCACGTTGTACGCCCACCGCGCAGAACAGCGAGTTCAGACGCTTCATATCCCCCAGCAGCCCAGATGCAGCGAGCTGGTCTTAATGCTCTGCACGTTCTGCTGATGCAGGCGATCGACGTGTGCGTGGGCGTAGCGCCGGTCCAGAATGCGGAAACGATGCTTGGAACGGCGCAGGCGCTTGGCGCTGGTGAGATCTGCCGACAGGAATACCGACAGGCTCAGGCGCAGGTTCGCCACCAGCCGCTCGTGCAGCGCGTCCAGCTCCGCCAGCCCTCCGGTGAGAACGCGCGCCGCGCCGCGTGGGACTTGCCGCCACGTCGCCGGTCATCCGTTCGATAATGTCGCCGGCCTGCTCCAGGTTCAGCGCCATTTCGATGATCTCCGCCCAGCGGCGTGAGTCTTCCTCGCCCAGATCTTCTTTCTGAATTTGCGCCAGATAGAGTTTGATCGCGGTGTACAGCACATCGACGTCATCATCCAGCCGGCGCACCTCTTTGTCCTGCCCCAGCTTGCCGTGCAGCACCTCGTGCTGCAGGATCAGCATATGTTCCACCACGTCGCCCATGCGCAGCGTCTCGCGCGCCGCATTGGCCAGCGCCAGCGACGGCGTATCCAGCGCGCTGCTGTCGAGGTGGCGCGGGCGCAGGCGCGGATCTTCCTCCGGCGCATCGGCGATCAGCATGCGGCACAGCCGCGCCATCGGATCGGCCAGCGGAATAAACAGCAGGCAGCGGATCAGGTTTGTAGAACACGTGGAAATAGATCACCAGCTCTTCGCCCTGCACCGGCCAGCCTGGCCATCCAGTCCGCCAGATAGGTGACAAACGGCAGCAGCAGCGCGCTGCCCAGCAGTTTGAACAGCAGGCTGCCCAGCGCCACGCGCCGTCCGGCCGCGTTCTGCCCGCTGCTGTTGATGGTGGCCAGCAGGCCGCTGCCGAGGTTGGCGCCAATCACCAGACACAGCGCCACCTTCAGTGAAATCACGCCGGAGGCGGTCAGCGTGGCGGTCAGCAGCACCGCGGCCAGGCTCGAGTAGCTGATGATAGCGAACAGCGCGCCGGTCAGCGCGTCCAGCATCACGTCGCCGGTCAGGGAGGAAAACAGCACTTTGACGCCGGCCGCCTGAGTGATCGGCGTCGCCGCCGCCACAATCAGCTCCAGCGCCAGCACGATCAGGCCAAGGCCGATAAACACGCGCCCCACCTGCCCTACACGCGTCTGTTTGCGGCTGAGGAATAAAATCACGCCGACGAAAATCAGCAGCGGCGACAGCCAGGAGAGATCGAAGGTCAGCACCCGCGCCATCAGCGCGGTGCCGACGTCGGCGCCCAGCATAATCACCAGCGCAGGCGCCAGCCCCACCAGCCCCTGGGCGACAAAAGAGGTGACCAGCAGCGCGGTGGCGTTGCTGCTCTGCACCAGCGCGGTCACGCCGATGCCGGACACGAACGCCAGCGGTTTTTTCTCTACGCTGTCGCTCAGGATACGGCGCAGGTTGGCGCCGTAGACCCGCATAATTCCGGTGCGCACGATGTGGGTGCCCCACACCAGCAGCGCCACGGCGGAAAGCAGGTGAAGAAGGGTCAACACGGAAGGAACGCTCCCTTAACGTCCGGCAAGCTGGGCCATCCTGCCTGCCGGGCGTGAAAAAGGCAGGACAGCAAAACGGCGACGGGCCACATCCGCCAGGCGCTCAGCGCCGGCTTCCCTGGCCCGGAGAAAATGCTGCAACTTACCGTAATGTAACAGATTCAACGTGCAGATCAATTAACCACCCCTCAACGGTTGGCGGCGCGATTGCGCTGGCGCAGCCGGCGACAAGCCCTTACTATCAGGCAGGATACTGCCCCGCTCATGAAGAGCGGCGGCCACCACAGACAAGGATGAAAGATGAGCAGACTGGAGAATAAAACCGCGCTGATCACCGGCGGCGCATCGGGCATCGGCCTGGCTATCGCCCAACGCTTTCTGGAAGAGCAGGCGCAGGTGATTATCACCGACATCGTCCCGCGCCGCGGGGAGCAGGCGCTGGCGCAGCTTGCCGCCTACGGCGGAAAAGTCCGCTTCCTGCCGCACGACGTCACCAGCGAAAAAGAGTGGCAGACGGTGTTTGCGCAACTGCAGCAATGGGCGCCCCGTCTGGATATTCTGGTCAACAACGCCGGGGTCAGCCTGTACAAGAATATCGAGCAGACCTCCTACCGGGAGTGGAAAAAGATGCTGGCGGTCAATCTGGACGGCGTGTTTCTCGGCACCCGCCAGGGCATTATGGCGATGAAGCCGCACGGCGGCAGCATTATCAATATCAGCTCGATTGAAGGACTGGTGGGCGATCCCAATCTGCCGGCCTACAACGCCGCCAAAGGCGGCGTGCGCCTGCTGACCAAGTCCGCCGCGCTGCATGCCGCCCGCAGCCGCTACGGCATCCGCATCAACAGCCTGCACCCCGGTTATTATCCATACGCCGATGATCGGCCATGACCCGGAGATGCTGCGCCAGCTCACGGCGCTGCACCCGATCGGCCATCTGGGCGAAGCGCGGGATATCGCCAACGCCGCGCTGTTCCTGGCCAGCGACGAATCGGCGTTCGCCACCGGTACGGAACTGGTGATTGACGGCGGCTACACCGCGCAGTAGCCCGGCAGCTCTAGTCGGCGTCGTACCCCAGGTTCGGCGCCAGCCAGCGCTCGACTTCGCCGACGCTCATGCCTTTACGCGCCGCATAGTCTTCCACCTGATCGCGCTGAATTTGCGCCACGGCGAAATACTTGCTCTGCGGATGGCTGAAGTACCAGCCGGAGACCGACGCGCCCGGCCACATGGCGAACGATTCGGTCAGCTTCATGCCGGTATGGCGCTCCACGTCCAGCAACTGCCAGATCTGCGCCTTCTCGGTATGCTCCGGGCAGGCCGGATAGCCCGGCGCCGGACGGATGCCCTGATAGTTCTCGCGGATCAGCTCTTCGTTGCTCAGGTTCTCATCTGCGGCATAGCCCCAGTGCAGCTTGCGCACCTGTTCATGCAGGTATTCGGCGAACGCCTCCGCCAGCCGGTCCGACAGCGCCTTCACCATGATTTTATTGTAATCATCATGCTGCGCGTCATAGGCCGCCGCCAGTTCGTCCTCCTCCAGACCGCCGGTGACGGCGAACGCGCCGAAGTAGTCCGCCTTGCCGCTATCTTTCGGCGCGATAAAGTCCGCCAGGCAGTAGTTGGCAAAGTCGGTTTTTTCGGTCTGCTGGGCGCCAGGTGACGGCTCACCGCCAGCGGCGCGTCGCGCTGCTCATCGCGGTAAATCTCGATGTCGTCCGCCGACGCGGTTGGCCGGGAACAGGCCGTAGACGCCGCGCGGATTGAGACGGCCGGAGGCCGCCAGGCTATCGAGCATCTGGTTGGCGTCATGGAACAGCCGTTTGGCCTCTTCCCCCACCACTTCATCTTCCAGAATGCGCGGGTATTTGCCCGCCAGCGACCAGGTCATAAAGAACGGCGTCCAGTCGATATACGGCCGCAGGGCGGCGATATCCGCCTGCGCCGGAAAGACGCCGAGACGCTGCGGCGCCGGCGGCGTGTAGCTTTCCCAGTCCAGCCGGGTGGCGTTGTCGCGCGCCTGCTGCAGGCTGACCGGCGGCGTGCGCGGCTTTTTACGCGCGTGCTGGATGCGCACGGTTTCATACTCTTTGCGCGTGCGGGCGACGAACTCGTCGCGCTGGGTCGCCGACAGCAGCGCCGCCACCACACCGACGGTGCGCGAGGCGTTCTGCACGTAGGTGGTCGGCCCGCTGTAGTTCTGCTCAATCTTCACCGCGGTGTGCGCCTTGGAGGTGGTGGCGCCGCCGATCAGCAACGGCAGGGTAAAGCCCTGACGCTCCATCTCTTTCGCCACGTTGACCATCTCATCCAGCGACGGCGTGATCAGGCCGGAGAGGCCGATAATATCGACGTTCTCTTCACGCGCGGTTTTCAGGATCTTGTCGGTCGGCACCATGACGCCGAGGTCGATAATTTCATAGTTGTTGCACTGCAGCACCACGCCGACGATATTCTTGCCGATGTCATGCACATCGCCCTTCACCGTCGCCAGCAGCACCTTGCCGGCGGTGGTGCCCTGCTGCTTGCTGGCCTGAATATAAGGCTCAAGATAGGCGACCGCCTGTTTCATTACGCGCGCCGACTTCACCACCTGCGGCAGGAACATTTTACCCTCGCCAAACAGATCGCCCACCACGTTCATGCCGGCCATCAACGGCCCTTCGATCACTTCGATCGGCCGCTCCGCCTGCTGACGCGCCTCTTCGGTGTCCAGTTCGATAAATTCGGTAATGCCCTTCACCAGCGCATATTCCAGCCGCTTCACCACCGGCCAGCCGCGCCACTCCGCCTGCTGAATATCGGCGTCTTTATCTTTGCTGCCGCGGTACTTTTCCGCCAGCGCCAGCAGGCGCTCGGTGCCGTCGTCGCGGCGGTTGAGGATCACATCCTCCACCGCCTCGCGCAGTTCATCGGAGAGATCGTCATAGATCGCCAGCTGCCCGGCGTTGACGATGCCCATATCCATGCCGTTGCGGATCGCGTGGTAAAGAAATACCGCGTGGATCGCCTCGCGCACCGGATCGTTGCCGCGGAAGGAAAATGAAACGTTGGACACGCCGCCGGAGATCATCGCGTGCGGCAGATGCTTTTTGATATCGCCGCAGGCTTCAATAAAGTCGACGGCATAGTTGTTATGCTCATCGATGCCGGTCGCCACGGCGAAAATATTCGGGTCGAAGATAATATCTTCCGGCGGGAAGCCGACCTTCTCAGTCAGGATCTGATAGGCGCGGCGGCAGATTGCAAATTTGCGCTCGCGGGTGTCCGCCTGGCCGACTTCGTCAAACGCCATCACCACCACCGCGGCGCCGTAGCGGCGCACCAGCCTGGCGTGGTGAATAAAGGCCTCTTCGCCCTCTTTCATCGAGATCGAGTTAACGATGCCCTTGCCTTGAATACATTGCAGCCCTTTCTCGATCACCTCCCATTTCGAGGAGTCGATCATAATCGGCACGCGGGCGATATCCGGCTCGCCGGCGATCAGATTCAGGAAACGCACCATCGCCGCTTCCGCGTCGAGCATCCCCTCATCCATATTGATATCGATAATCTGCGCGCCGCTTTCCACCTGCTGCAGCGCCACTTCCAACGCCTCGGCGTATTTGTCCTCTTTGATCAGCCGCTTGAAGCGGGCCGAACCGGTGACGTTGGTGCGCTCGCCCACGTTGACGAACAGCGTGTCGGCGTCGATATTCAGCGGCTCCAGGCCGGACAGGCGGCAGGCCACCGGCAGCTGCGGCAGAGGACGCGGCGCAACGCCCTCCACCGCTTTGGCCATGGCGGCGATATGTGCCGGCGTGGTGCCGCAGCAGCCGCCGATAATATTCAGAAAGCCGGATCGCGCCCACTCGCCCACCTGGCTCGCCATCTCCTGCGCATCGAGATCGTATTCGCCGAAGGCGTTGGGCAGGCCGGCGT
This sequence comes from Serratia rubidaea, assembly GCA_901472405.1. Classification (GTDB taxonomy): domain Bacteria; phylum Pseudomonadota; class Gammaproteobacteria; order Enterobacterales; family Enterobacteriaceae; genus Serratia_B; species Serratia_B rubidaea. Next base: position 4,563,279 of record LR590463.1, read on the forward strand.
TCGGGTGCGCGCTGACGTAGCCTTCACAGATGCGCGACAGCTCCGCCACATACTGACGCAGTTCATCCGGCCCCAGCGCGCAATTCAGGCCGAAGCTCAGCGGTTTGACGTGGCGCAGCGAGTTGTAAAACGCTTCGGTGGTCTGGCCGGACAGGGTGCGGCCGGAGGCATCGGTAATGGTGCCGGAGATCATGATCGGCAGCGTAACGCCCAGCGCCTCAAATTCACTTTCCACCGCAAACGCGGCGGCTTTGGCGTTCAGCGTATCGAAGATGGTTTCGATCATGATCAGATCGACGCCCCCTTCCACCAGCGCGCGGGTGGATTCGCGGTACGCCTCCACCAGCTGGCTGAAGGAGATATTGCGGAACGCCGGGTCGTTGACGTCCGGCGAAATCGAGGCGGTGCGGTTGGTCGGGCCAAGCACGCCGGCTACGTAGCGCGGTTTGTCCGGCGTGCGCGCCGTCCATTCGTCAGCGCAGCGACGCGCCAGACGGGCGGCCTCACGGTTGATCTCGGCCGACAGCGCTTCCATATGGTAATCGGCCATCGCGATAGGGGTGGCGTTAAAGGTGTTGGTTTCGAGGATATCCGCGCCCGCTTCCAGGTAGCCGTGGTGGATCGCGCTGATGATGTCCGGCTGGGTCAGCACCAGCAGATCGTTATTGCCTTTCAGGTCGCTCTGCCAATCGGCAAAACGCGCGCCGCGGTAATCCTGTTCTTCCAGCTTATAACTCTGGATCATGGTGCCCATGCCGCCGTCCAACACCAAAATACGCTGCTCTAGCTGCCGGCGCAGTTGTTCCACTCGATTCGTCACTGTAACCCCTTAATTCCCCGACCTTTCCCGGTGGCGAGAGACAGCCTGCCGGCAGGTGTCGGGCAGATATTGCCATCACCCAATCGCTCAAAAATCGATTCATCCTAGCACAGTAACGCGCCGCATCGCGTCGACCGCTGGTTGAGAGTTTTTCAGGTTGTTCGGTTGACACATCCGATGAGCGCAAACGCCGCTTGCAATTCATACTTAAAAAACGAAAATAAATTCCATGATACGGAAAAAGGAAGCGTAACCATGGCGACACCCGTTCCCGTCAAACGCGGCAAGAAGCCCCGCAGCGCCGCGCCGGCCGCCGGCAGCGCCACCGGCCAGGTGCAGTCTCTGACCCGTGGGCTGAAACTGCTGGAATACATTGCTGACGCGCAAGGCAACGTGGCGCTGACCGATCTGGCGCAGCAGGCCGGCCTGCCGAATTCCACCACCCACCGTTTACTGACCACCATGCAGCAGCAGGGCTTTGTGCGCCAGGTCGGCGATCTCGGCCTGTGGACCATCGGCTCCCACGCCTTTGTGGTGGGCAGCAGCTTTCTGCAGAGCCGCAATCTGTTGGCCATGGTGCACCCGACGCTGCGCCGGCTGATGGAAGAGTCCGGCGAAACCGTCAATCTGGCGGTGATGGATAAAGCCGAATATCAGGCGATTATTATCGATCAGGTGCAGTGCAACGCGCTGATGCGCATGTCGGCGCCGATCGGCGGCAAGCTGCCGATGCACGCCTCCGGCGCCGGCAAAGCGTTTCTGGCCGCGCTGGCCGATGAACAGGTCACCAAACTGCTGCATCAGAAAGGGATGCATACCTATACGCCGCGCACCCTGACGCCGCATAACCTGAAGGAAGGACTGGCGCAGATCCGCAAGCAGGGCTTTTCCTTTGATGATGAAGAGCACGCGCTGGGGCTGCGCTGCGTCGCGGCCTGTATTTTCGACGAGCACCGTGAGGCCTTCGCCGCGATTTCTATCTCCGGCCCGGTGTCGCGCATTACCGACGACCGGGTGATCGAACTCGGCGCGCTGGTGATCCACGCCGCCAAAGAGATCAGCCTGGCCTACGGCGGCGTCCGCTAAGCTCCTCCGACCCTCTCCACCAGGAGAGGGTTTCCCACGCCTTTTTGCTGATGCCCGCCGTCAAGGGCGTACACATGTTAACCACGTGTAAAATCAAGCTGACAAATTGTTTCCCTGCTAAGTAAAAACTTGAAGCCGATCACAGTTAACGATCGCCAAAGGTAAAGCCGTTTGCCTCCTATCCTCCTTGCCTCGAAAATGTTACCGATAACATGTTACCGGTAACAGCAAGGCGGTAACGCCAATTTCAGGTTTGGGAGCTACACCATGACCAATCAGCAAAACCGTATTTACGTCATCATGGGCGTTTCCGGCAGCGGAAAATCCGCCGTTGCCGCCGCGGCAGCCCGCCAATTGTCCGCCGGTTTCCTCGACGGGGACTTCCTGCATCCCCGCAGCAATATCATGAAAATGGCCGAAGGCGTGGCGCTGAACGACGACGACCGCGCCCCCTGGCTGGCCGCGCTCAACGACGCCGCCTTCGCCATGCAGCGCACCAATCAGGTCTCCATCATCGTCTGCTCGGCGCTGAAAAAGCACTACCGCGACCGCCTGCGCGCCGGCAACGCCAACCTGTCGTTTATCTATCTGCACGGCGACTTCCCGGTGATCGAAGCGCGCATGGCCGCACGCAAGGGCCACTTCTTCAAGCCGCAGATGCTGGTATCGCAGTTTGACGCGCTGGAGCAGCCGGGCGCGGACGAGAGCGACGTGATGGCGGTGGATATCAACCAGCCGCTGGAAGCGGTGATCGCCGATACGCTGCAGCATATCCGCAGCTTTATGCCGCAGGAGGCCTGCGCGTGAGTACCCTGACACTCGTGGGTACCGCCGTCGGCTCGGTTCTGTTACTGCTGTTCCTGGTGATGAAGGCACGTATGCACGCCTTCGTCGCCCTGATGCTGGTTTCCATCGCCGCCGGTATTTTCTCCGGCATGCCGCTGACCACCATCGCTGACACCATGCAAAAAGGCATGGGCGATACGCTGGGCTTTCTGGCGATCGTCGTGGCGCTGGGGGCGATGTTCGGCAAGATTCTGCATGAGGTCGGCGCGCTCGACCAGATTGCCTCCTACCTCCTGAAGCGCTTCGGCGAGAGCAAGGCGCACTATGCGCTCGGCATCGCCGGGCTGGTGTGCGCACTGCCGCTGTTCTTCGACGTCGCCATCGTGCTGCTGATCGGCATTTGTGTTCGCCGTGGCGCGCCGCACCGACGGCAATATCGTCAAGCTGGCCATCCCGCTGTTTGCCGGCGTGGCCGCCGCCGCCTCCTTCCTGCTGCCGGGGCCGGTGCCGATGCTGCTGGCCGCCCAGATGAAGGCCGACTTCGGCTGGATGATCGCCATCGGCCTGGTGGCGGCAGTGCTCGGCATGCTGATCGCCGGGCCGCTGTACGGCAGCTTTATCAGCCGCTTTGTCAACTGGCAGATGCCGGCCGATGAAGCCGAGCCGGTAAAACTCAAAGGCGCGATGCCCTCCTTCGGCTTCAGCCTGGCGCTGGTGCTGTGCCCGCTGGTGTTGGTCGGGATGAAAACCATCGGCGCCCGTCTGGTGCCGCCGGGTACGCCGCTGCACGACTGGCTGGAATTTATCGGCCACCCGTTCACCGCCATTCTAATCGCCTGTCTGATCGTGATTTACGGCCTGGCGAAACCGCGCGGCATGACCAACGAACAGACGCTGGCCATCTGCTCCGCCGCGGTACAGCCGGCCGGGATTATTTTGCTGATGACCGGCGCCGGCGGCGTGTTCAAACAGATCCTGGTGGATTCTGGCGTCGGCCCGGCGCTGGGCGACGCCATGATCGGCGCCGGCCTGCCCATCGCCGTCGCCTGCTTCGCCCTTTCCGCGCTGGTGCGCGTGCTGCAGGGGTCGGCCACGGTCGCCTGTCTGACCACCGTCGGCCTGGTGCTGCCTATCACCAGCCAGATGGGACTCGGCGGCGGCCAGCTGGCGGCGCTGGCCATCTGTATCGCCGGCGGCTCGATCGTACTGAGCCACGTTAACGACGCCGGTTTCTGGCTGTTCGGCAAGTTCACCGGCGCCAACGAAATGCAGACGCTGAAAACCTGGACGGTGATGGAAACCATCCTCGGCACCACCGGCGGGATTGTCGGCATGATCGCCTTCACCCTGTTCTGATTCGACACACTGACAACAACACCAGCAACGGCCCTCGGCATGCTGCACTTCTGGGCCACCGGCCGCATGCGAGGGCCCCGCTATCCGGCGGGCCTATAACGAAAAATGTGAGGAAGGTATGATTAACTCAACCCTATCCCGTGTAACGCAACGCATTATTGAACGCTCCAAACCAAGCCGCGCCGCCTATCTGGCGCGCATCGACGCGGCGCGCTGTAAAACCGTACACCGCTCCCAGCTGGCCTGCGGCAATCTGGCGCACGGCTTCGCCGCCTGCCAGCCGGATGATAAAACCGCGCTGAAAAATATGGTGCGCAGCGATATCGCCATTATCACCGCCTACAACGATATGCTGTCCGCCCACCAGCCTTACGAAAACTACCCGCAACGGCTGAAACAGGCGCTAAACGCCGTGGGCGCGGTCGGCCAGGTGGCCGGCGGCGTACCGGCGATGTGTGACGGCGTGACCCAGGGCCAGGACGGTATGGAGCTGTCGCTGATGAGCCGCGATGTGATCGCCATGTCCGCTGCGGTCGGCCTGTCGCACAATATGTTCGACGGCGCGCTGTTCCTCGGCATCTGCGACAAAATCGTGCCGGGCTGGTGATGTCGGCCCTCTCCTTCGGCCACCTGCCGGCGCTGTTCGTCCCGGCCGGGCCGATGAGCAGCGGGCTGCCGAATAAAGAAAAAGTGCGCGTACGCCAGCTGTATGCCGAAGGCAAGGCCGACCGCCAGGCGCTGCTGGAGGCCGAGGCCGCCTCTTACCACGGCATCGGCACCTGCACCTTTTACGGCACCGCCAACACCAACCAGATGATCATGGAAGTGATGGGCCTGCATCTGCCGGGCGCCTCTTTCGTGCATCCGGACACCCCGCTGCGCGACGCGCTGAACGACGCGGCGGCGCGTCAGGTGACGCGCCTGACCGAAACTGCCGGCAACTATCTGCCTATCGGCCGCCTGGTGGATGAAAAGGTGGTGGTTAACGGCATCGTCTCCCTGCTGGCGACCGGCGGCTCCACCAACCTGACCATGCATATGGTGGCGATGGCTCGCGCGGCTGGCATTATCATCAACTGGGACGATTTTTCCGAGCTGTCGGAAGCGGTGCCGCTGCTGTGCCGGATTTACCCGAATGGCCCGGCGGATATCAACCAGTTCCAGGCCGCCGGCGGCGTGCAGCTGGTGGTGCGTGAACTGCTGCAGCATGGCCTGCTGCATCAGGATGTGCATACCGTCGCCGGCTTCGGCCTGGAGCGCTATACCCAGGAGCCGTGGCTGGACAACGGCCAGCTGGCCTGGCGCGACGGCGCAGAGCGCTCGCTCGACGACAGCGTGATTGCCAGTATCGCCCAGCCGTTTGAACACCACGGCGGCACCAAGGTGATGTCCGGCAACCTCGGCCGCGCGGTGATGAAAAACCTCCGCCGTCCCGGCGGATAACCAGATTATCGAAGCGCCGGCGGTGGTGTTTGAAAGCCAGCACGATATCGTACCGGCGTTCGAGGCCGGCCAGTTGGATAAGGACTGCGTGGTGGTGGTGCGTTTCCAGGGGCCGCAGGCCAACGGCATGCCGGAGCTGCACAAACTGATGCCGCCGCTCGGTGTACTGATGGATCGCGGCTTCAAGGTGGCGCTGGTCACCGACGGCCGCCTGTCCGGCGCCTCCGGCAAGGTGCCTTCCGCCATCCACGTTACGCCGGAAGCCTACGCCGGCGGCGAGCTGGCGAAAGTGCGTAACGGCGATATGATTCGCGTGAACGGCCGCAGCGGCGAGCTGACGCTGCTGGTCGATGACGCCGAACTGGCCGCGCGTGAAGCCTATCACCCGGATCTGAGCGCGGAACACATCGGCTGCGGCCGCGAACTGTTCGGCGCGCTGCGTAGCCAACTGTCCGGCGCCGAACAGGGCGCCTGCTGCATTAAATTTTAACCGCACGCGGCGGACGGCGGCGGGGGCGTCAACCACGGCCGCCGTCTGCCGTTTGCGGTCAATTCTGGAGAGGAACCGTCTATGAATAACTGGAAAACAAGCGCTGAGCAGATCCTGACGTCCGGCCCGGTCGTCCCGGTCATCGTCATCAATAAACTGGAGCATGCGGTGCCGCTGGCGAAAGCGCTGGTTGCCGGCGGCGTGCGCGTACTGGAAGTAACGCTGCGCACCGACTGCGCGCTGGAGGCCATCCGCGCCATCGCCAATGAGGTGCCGGAAGCCATTATCGGCGCGGGCACCGTAATTAACGCCCAGCAGCTGCAAGCGGTCGCCGACGCCGGCGCGCAGTTCGCCATCAGCCCCGGCCTGACCGACTCCCTGCTGCAGGCCGCCACTGCCGGCAGCATCCCGCTGATCCCGGGGATCAGCAGCGTCTCGGAACTGATGCTGGGCATGGACTACGGCCTGCGCGAGTTTAAATTCTTCCCGGCTGAAGCCAACGGCGGCGTGAAGGCGCTGCAGGCGATCGGCGGCCCGTTCCCGCAGGTGCGTTTCTGCCCGACCGGCGGCATTTCGCCGAACAACTACCGCGACTATCTGGCGCTGAGCAGCGTGCTGTGCATCGGCGGCTCCTGGCTGGTGCCGGCGGACGCGCTGGAAAGCGGCGACTACGGCCGCATTACCGAACTGGCGCGTGCGGCCGTGGCCGGCGCCGGCGCGTAATCATCCCGGGCGCAGCCTGGCTGCGCCCCTTACGCCGTGGCGGACAGCTGCGGCGCACCGCGCTGGCTGAAGCGCCGCCTTTTACGATAGGCGAAGACGTCCTCCACATGCCCCTGACGGATGCGCTGCTGCAGGCCGCGCCAATACGCCGCTTCAAACAGATCGCCGTGCAGCGTTTCGAAAACCTGGCGGATACGCGGATCGCTGCACAGAAAATGGCGAAACTCCTCGGGAAACACATCGTTGGGCGCGATGCTGTACCACGGCTCGCTGGCCAATTCATCTTCCGGATAGCGCGGCGGCGGAATATCGCGGAAGTTCACCTCGGTCATATAGCAAATTTCATCGTAATCGTAGAACACCACCCGCCCGTGGCGCGTCACGCCAAAGTTTTTAAACAGCATATCGCCCGGGAAAATGTTCGCCGCCGCCAGCTGTTTAATGGCGTTGCCGTACTCTTCAATCGCGTCATGCGTCTGCCGTTCGTCGGCCTGCTCCAGATACAGATTCAGCGGCGTCATGCGGCGTTCCATATACAGGTGACGGATAATGATGCGGTCGCCCAGATCCTCCAGCTTGTCCGGCACCTCCCGCTCCAGCTCCGCCAGCAGTTCCGGGCTGATGCGCGCCTTGTCGATGACAAAGTTCTCATACTCCTGGGTATCGGCCATTCGCCCCACCCGGTCATGCTCCTTCACCAGCTGGTAACAGGCCACCACCTGCGCCGGCGTCACCTCTTTCTGCGGGGCGAAGCGGTCTTTAATAACCTTAAAGACCCGATCGAACGACGGCAGGGTAAATACCAGCATCACCATGCCCTTCACCCCCGGCGCAATAATAAACTGCTCCTGCGAGCGGGCCATAAACGTCAGGTATTCGCGGTAACATTCGGTTTTTACCGTGCTTCTGGCAGCCGATCGCCATATACAATTCGGCGGTGGTTTTGCCCGGCAAGATTTCCCGCAGCCATTCGACCATCGCCGCCGGCAGCGGCGCATACACCATAAAGTAGGAGCGGGCGAAGCCAAAGACGATGCTGGCTTCCTCTTTGCTGGTCAGGCAGGTATCGATAAACAGCGCGCCGGATTCGCTGTGGTGTATCGGCAGCAGAAAGGGAAACACGCCGTCTGCGGTGCGCAGCTTGCCCACCAGCCAGGCGGCTTTATTGCGATAAAACAGTTCGTTGGCGATCTGGAAGGTGGCGTCGGCCAGCTGCGCCGGCGTGAAGGCCTGCTGCAACGCCGCCGTGACGTAGCGGATATCGCGCGCCAGATCTTCCCAGGGCAGGCGCAGCGGCAAATCGGTCAGCAGGGTGTGCAGCATGGCGCAGAGATCGCCGTTCGGCGTCACGTCGCGCGCCAGCGGGCGGGGAATATCGCGAAAGCGCCGTTCCGGCTGCGAGCTGAAGACAAACAGCTTCTCCGGCGTTAAATCGCGGTGCTTAAACAGCCGGCAGTAGACCGAGTTAAAAAAACTCTCGGCAATCTCAAAACGCGGGTACTCCGGCAGCAGGTCGGTATACACCGCCTTGACCCGGCAGGGGAAATCCGCGTCGAAGTATTTCTGCCCGGTGATGCATTTCAACTGCTCCACCACCAGCCCGACGTGGTGATCATAAAGGTGGATGCGCTGTTTCATCGCCTGCTGCACCGCAGGCCAGTCCGCCCGTTCGAAACGCTGCTGCGCCCCGGCGGTCACCTCCAGAAAACGCCCGTACTGCGCATCAAAGCCCTGCAGGATAGTCTGCGCGATTAACAACTCCATTTTTGCTGCCATCGAGTCCTCCCAGCCTCGCTGTCGGGCCGGGCAGATGCACGGCCCGACAGCGATCCAACGTTTCAATCGGCTAGAACTGCTGCTCTTCGGTGGAACCGGTCAGCGCGGTAACCGAGGAGACGCCGCCCTGGATCACCGTGGTCACCCGGTCAAAATAGCCGGTTCCCACTTCCTGCTGGTGCGAGGCGAAGGTATAGCCGCGGCTGCTGGATTCAAACTCCGGCTGCTGCACTTTCTCCACGTAGTGCTTCATGCCCTCGCCCTGCGCATACGCATGGGCCAGGTCAAACATGTTGAACCACATGCTGTGGATGCCGGCCAGAGTAATAAACTGGTATTTGTAGCCCATCGCCGACAGCTCTTCCTGGAAACGGGCGATGGTTTGATCGTCGAGGTTCTTTTTCCAGTTGAACGACGGCGAACAGTTATAGGCCAGCAGCTTGCCGGGGAAGCGGGCGTGAATCGCCTCGGCAAAGCGTCTGGCGGCCGCCAGATCCGGCGTTGAGGTTTCACACCACACCAGGTCGGCATAAGGCGCATAGGCCAGCCCGCGGCTGATTGCCTGTTCAATCCCCGCCTGCGTGCGGAAGAAGCCTTCAACGGTACGTTCACCGGTCACGAACTCGCGGTCGTAAGGATCGCAGTCTGAGGTCAGCAGATCCGCCGCATCGGCGTCGGTGCGGGCAATCAGCAGCGTCGGCACGCCGAGTACGTCGGCCGCCAGCCGCGCCGCCACCAGTTTCTGAATCGCTTCCTGCGTCGGCACCAGCACCTTGCCGCCCATATGGCCGCACTTCTTCACCGCCGCCAGCTGGTCTTCAAAGTGTACCCCGGCGGCGCCGGCCTCAATCATCGCCTTCATCAGCTCAAAGGCGTTCAGCACCCCGCCGAAGCCCGCTTCCGCATCGGCGACGATCGGCAGGAAGTAGTCAACATAGCCTTGACTGCCCGGCTCGATTTTATTCGCCCACTGGATCTGATCGGCGCGGCGGAAGGTATTGTTAATCCGCTCCACCACCGCCGGCACGGAATCGACCGGGTACAGCGACTGGTCCGGATACATGGCGGAGGCGGTATTGGCGTCCGCCGCCACCTGCCAGCCGGACAGATACACGGCTTCCACGCCGGCTTTGGCCTGCTGCAGCGCCTGGCCGCCGGTCAGCGCCCCCAGACAGTTGATATAGCCCTTGCGCGCGCCGCCGTGCAGCAGCTCCCACAGTTTGGCGGCGCCGTTTTGCGCCAGCGTGCATTCCGGGTTCACCGAGCCGCGCAGATTGATGACATCTTCCGCGCTGTACGGGCGGGTAATGCCTTCCCAGCGTGCGGACTTCCATTCCTGTTCCAGTTGTTGAATCTGTTGGCTACGAGAGGTGGTCATAATTGTTATCCTTGCGTTGTAGGGTGAGGAATGGTTCAGGCCAGGAGCTCATAACCCGGCAGGGTCAGGAAATCGATCAGTTCATCCTGCGTGGTGATACGTTCCATCAGGCGCGCCGCCTCTTCGAACCGGCCGGCGTTAAAGCGCGCTTCTCCCACTTCCTTACGGATGACCTGCATCTCTTCATTCAGCATTTGACGGAACAGCGCCTTGGTGACCAGTTGCCCGTCGCTGAGGGATTTTTCATGGTGGATCCACTGCCAGATGGAAGTGCGCGAGATTTCCGCCGTGGCGGCATCTTCCATCAGGCCGTAAATCGGTACGCAGCCGTTGCCCGAGATCCACGCTTCGATGTACTGCACCGCCACCCGGATGTTGGCGCGCATCCCGGCTTCGGTACGCTCTCCCTCGCACGGCTCCAGCAGCTGCGCGGCGGTGATTGGCGTATCCTGCTCCCGCAGCACCTCCAGTTGGTTGTGACGTTGGCCCAGCACCTGGTCAAACACCGCCATCACGGTGTCGGCCAGCCCCGGATGCGCCACCCAGGTGCCGTCATGGCCGTTATCCGCCTCCAGCTGTTTATCCGCCTGCACCTTATCCAGCACCCAGGCATTTTTTTCCGCATCTTTACTCGGAATAAACGCCGCCATGCCGCCCATGGCAAAGGCGCCGCGCCGGTGACAGGTTTTAATCAGCAGCCGGGAGTAAGCGCTCAGGAATGGTTTGTCCATGGTGACCGACTGACGATCCGGCAATACGCGATCGGCGTGGTTTTTCAGCGTCTTGATATAGCTGAAAATATAGTCCCAGCGGCCGCAATTCAGACCGACGATATGGTCACGCAGGTGATACAGGATTTCATCCATCTGGAACACCGCCGGCAGAGTTTCGATCAGCAAGGGTCGCCTTGATGGTGCCCCGCGGCAGCTCGAAACGGTCTTCCGTAAAGCTGAACACCTCACCCCACCAGGCCGCTTCCTGCCACGACTGGGTTTTCGGCAGATAGAAATAGGGGCCGCTGCCATTGGCCAACAGCTGGCGGTAGTTATGGAAGAAGTAGAGCGCAAAGTCGAACAGGCCGCCCGGGATGGCTTCACCACGCCATTGCACATGCTTTTCCGGCAGGTGCAGGCCGCGCACGCGGGCAATCAATACCGCCGGGTCCGGCTTCAGCTGATAAATTTTCCCGGCTTCGTTGGTATAAGAGATGGTGCCGTTCACCGCATCGCGCAGGTTGATTTGGCCGTCGATCACTTTGTCCCAGCTGGGTGCCAGTGAATCTTCAAAGTCGGCCATAAACACTTTCACATTGGCGTTCAGCGCATTGATGACCATCTTGCGCTCAACCGGCCCGGTGATCTCCACTCGGCGGTCGCGCAGGTCCGCCGGAATGCCGCGAATCGTCCAGTCGCCATCGCGAATGGAAGCCGTTTCCGAAATAAAGTCGGGCAGCACGCCGCGATCGATCTCTGCCTGTACGTCCGCACGCGCAGCCAGCAATTTATTACGCTGCGGCGTGAATTTGCCAACCAGTTCGGCCAGAAACTCAATGGCTTCATCGCTCAGTATCTGCCGGTCGCTCGCACTCAACCCCTGAGTAAACGTTAACTCCGTGCCTACCATCTGTTGCGTCATCGTCATGCTCCTTCCCATCTTGCCTGCCTGTGGCTATTAACCGGGCGCACTCTGGTCACCCAATATTGCGCGGGTTCTGCGGGACAAAATCACCATAAGTTGGTCAGTTATCGCCCTACGTGCTTTAAGAATAACCAACAAATTTCAAAAATCAAAAACGATTTCCATTTTTAATATTAATAATTATTTAAATTTTAGATATCAAAAAGTTACGCAAGATCGCGATAATTGATATGTAGGAAAGCGATTCCAATAAATAAAAGAAAGGGTCTTAACCGTTTGTAAATAAAGGTGTTATCGCGAGTTACACGCAGAGATTAGAGGAAGTAAAAAGGGGGAAAGAAGTGTGGCGGCCTCGATTCAGCCGCCAGGAAAAAATGAAAATGACTATTCGAGCGTAGGGTTCATGTGGCGCAGATCAAACGGCGTAATCTGGTAGACGTAATAGTTCAGCCAATTGGAGAACAGCAGGTGTCCGTGACTGCGCCAGGAGGCTTTTGGCGGTAAATCAGGGTTATCATCGGGGAAGTAATTGAGGGGTACGCGAGGGTTAAGGCCGGCATCGTAATCACGACAATACTCCCCCGCCAACGTCTGCGCATCATACTCCGGGTGGCCCGTCACAAAGGCCAGGCGCTTGTCCTTGCTGGCAAACAGGTAGGCACCGGCCTGCTCGGATTCGGCCAGAATATCAAGGTCGGTGTACTGGCGGATAATCTCCGTCGGGAAATCCGCATAGCGTGAATGCGGCGCTAGGAAAGTTTCATCAAAACCCCGGGTCAGCAATGCATGCTGTTGCAGTGTCTGATGCTGATATACCCCCGACAGCTTCTCGTCGAGCGTCATCTTCGGGATGCTATACAGGATATTCAATGCCGCCTGTACCGCCCAACAGACAAATAGCGTTGAGGTCACGTGCTCTTTCGCCCAGTCGATAATGCGTTCGATCTGCGGCCAATAGGCAACGTCGCTGAAGTCGACCAGCCCCAACGGCGCGCCGGTAACAATCAGGCCATCGTAATTATCGTGCTGGATATCTTCAAAGTTGCAGTAGAAGTTATTCAGGTGCTCGGCCGGCGTATTTTTAGATTCGCGGCTGTCGATACGCAGCAGTTGAATATCAATCTGCAGCGGTGAGTTGGACAGTAAACGCAGGAACTGGTTTTCCGTCTCTATTTTCTTTGGCATCAGGTTAAGGATCAGCACCTTTAACGGCCTGATTTCCTGCGTCTTTGCCCGTGAGGATGTCATCACAAAGACATTCTCATTACGCAAGAAACAGACTGCAGGTAACTCATCAGGAACACGAATCGGCATTACTTAATCCTCACACATCCGTTTATACGTTTAGACTTCTAGATGCCCGACGATAGCGTTTTTTAAACCCGCTGTCGAGCATTCAGCCGGAAGGTGAAAATGTTTCATTTCTGTCCGCGTTCCTGCGGTAATACTCAGCGTTTACGCAGTACCCCGTCCGGGTTAGCGTTCATCAGGCCACAGCTTTCGCCATTGGTGATGATTAAATACTCCCCTAAACGATGCAGTTTCAGTTTACAGGGAGCATCCGTCGGCGGTGGGGAGGTCAGCTGTGCATCCACTTGGCTCGCTGGTACGCTAAACGGAAATACCGTACTGATACGGCCAGGATCGCTGCCACCGCCGATAAACTGATACTCAGCCTGTCGAGCCATGATCTTCAGCTGACGCTGGCCGTCATTGCTTACCCAGACACCGCGCCAATCGGCCGGGACAACATCGGACAGCACCCGCAGCGTATCCGCCTTTATCCAGTTGGCCGTTTGGATACCCTTACCGTTAATGTAATAACCGCAACGGTAACCTCGCTGTTCCGGCCCGACCACCAGACGGTCGCCGGCGATCAGATAACGACTTTCCTGCCGCAGCTGGCCGTTTTCCAATTTCGGGTTATCGTTCCAGTCATCCGGATAGCGATAGTTAAAGAAGTAACTCTTGGTGGTGATTTCAGCCAGCTGCGCACGATCTTGCGGTTGCTCGTCTTCCATACCGTGGCAGAACAACCCTGATTCTGCGGCAGCTAACGGCGCATAGGCTGTGGCGGAGAGGAACATACAGATAGCGAAGAGAGGACGTATTTTCATGGGTTCACTCCTGTGAACATCGACAGATGGGCTAATTTTAATTAACCATCACCCTTTTAGAAATGCAGAGAGAGCGATTTGAGCGGAAACCTGCCTGACTTGCGGACAAAACAAAAAGCCCTGTGCTGATGCACAGGGCTTTCTGCTTTATTTGATGCTTGGCAGTGTCCTACTCTCGCATGGGGAGACCCCACACTACCATCGGCGCTACGGCGTTTCACTTCTGAGTTCGGCATGGGGTCAGGTGGGACCACCGCGCTATTGCCGCCAAGCAAATTCTTTTTCTGCCGAACTTCTCAACCCACTTCAATAAAGTGGTGCTGATACCCAGAGTCGAACTGGGGACCTCACCCTTACCAAGGGTGCGCTCTACCAACTGAGCCATATCAGCACACAAATTTGATGCCTGGCAGTGTCCTACTCTCGCATGGGGAGACCCCACACTACCATCGGCGCTACGGCGTTTCACTTCTGAGTTCGGCATGGGGTCAGGTGGGACCACCGCGCTATTGCCGCCAGGCAAATTCTGTTTCATCCCGACCGCTACTCCGTAGCCATCAGAACCAATCTCGGAACTTCACTGAAAATTCAAACCAATCTCTCTAAAACACCTTCGGTGTTGTAAGGTTAAGCCTCACGGTTCATTAGTACTGGTTAGCTCAATGCATCGCTGCACTTACACACCCAGCCTATCAACGTCTTAGTCTTAAACGTTCCTTCAGGGGACTCGAAGTCCCAGGGAAGACTCATCTTGAGGCAAGTTTCGCGCTTAGATGCTTTCAGCGCTTATCTTTTCCGCACTTAGCTACCGGGCAGTGCCATTGGCATGACAACCCGAACACCAGTGGTGCGTTCACTCCGGTCCTCTCGTACTAGGAGCAACCCCTCTCAATCTTCCAACGCCCACGGCAGATAGGGACCGAACTGTCTCACGACGTTCTAAACCCAGCTCGCGTACCACTTTAAATGGCGAACAGCCATACCCTTGGGACCTACTTCAGCCCCAGGATGTGATGAGCCGACATCGAGGTGCCAAACACCGCCGTCGATATGAACTCTTGGGCGGTATCAGCCTGTTATCCCCGGAGTACCTTTTATCCGTTGAGCGATGGCCCTTCCATTCAGAACCACCGGATCACTAAGACCTGCTTTCGCACCTGCTCGAGCCGTCACTCTCGCAGTCAAGCTAGCTTATGCCTTTGCACTAACCTCACGATGTCCGACCGTGATTAGCTAACCTTCGTGCTCCTCCGTTACTCTTTGGGAGGAGACCGCCCCAGTCAAACTACCCACCAGACACTGTCCTCACCCCAGATTATGGGGCAGAGTTAGAACATCAAACATTAAAGGGTGGTATTTCAAGGATGGCTCCATGCAGACTGGCGTCCACACTTCAAAGCCTCCCACCTATCCTACACATCAAGGCTCAATGTTCAGTGTCAAGCTATAGTAAAGGTTCACGGGGTCTTTCCGTCTTGCCGCGGGTACACTGCATCTTCACAGCGAGTTCAATTTCACTGAGTCTCGGGTGGAGACAGCCTGGCCATCATTACGCCATTCGTGCAGGTCGGAACTTACCCGACAAGGAATTTCGCTACCTTAGGACCGTTATAGTTACGGCCGCCGTTTACCGGGGCTTCGATCAAGAGCTTCTCCTTACGGATAACCCCATCAATTAACCTTCCGGCACCGGGCAGGCGTCACACCGTATACGTCCACTTTCGTGTTTGCACAGTGCTGTGTTTTTATTAAACAGTTGCAGCCAGCTGGTATCTGCGACTGGCTTCAGCTCCATCCGCAAGGGACTTCACCTACGCGCCAGCGTGCCTTCTCCCGAAGTTACGGCACCATTTTGCCTAGTTCCTTCACCCGAGTTCTCTCAAGCGCCTTGGTATTCTCTACCTGACCACCTGTGTCGGTTTGGGGTACGATTTGATGTTACCTGGAGCTTAGAGGCTTTTCCTGGAAGCTTGGCATCAACTACTTCTGCACCGTAGTGCATCGTCATCACGCCTCAGGGTTAACAGCGTTCCGGATTTACCAGGAACACCCCCCTACACGCTTAAACCGAGACAACCGTCGCTCGGCTAGCCTAGCCTTCTCCGTCCCCCCTTCGCAGTAACACCAAGTACAGGAATATTAACCTGTTTCCCATCGACTACGCTTTTCAGCCTCGCCTTAGGGGTCGACTCACCCTGCCCCGATTAACGTTGGACAGGAACCCTTGGTCTTCCGGCGAGCGGGTTTTTCACCCGCTTTATCGTTACTTATGTCAGCATTCGCACTTCTGATACCTCCAGCAACCCTCGCAGGCCACCTTCAACGGCTTACAGAACGCTCCCCTACCCAACAACGCATAAGCGTCGCTGCCGCAGCTTCGGTGCATGGTTTAGCCCCGTTACATCTTCCGCGCAGGCCGACTCGACCAGTGAGCTATTACGCTTTCTTTAAATGATGGCTGCTTCTAAGCCAACATCCTGGCTGTCTGTGCCTTCCCACATCGTTTCCCACTTAACCATGACTTTGGGACCTTAGCTGGCGGTCTGGGTTGTTTCCCTCTTCACGACGGACGTTAGCACCCGCCGTGTGTCTCCCGTGATAACATTCTTCGGTATTCGGAGTTTGCATCGGTTTGGTAAGCCGGGATGGCCCCCTAGCCGAAACAGTGCTCTACCCCCGAAGATGAGTTCACGAGGCGCTACCTAAATAGCTTTCGGGGAGAACCAGCTATCTCCGGTTTGATTGGCCTTTCACCCCCAGCCACAAGTCATCCGCTAATTTTTCAACATTAGTCGGTTCGGTCCTCCAGTTAGTGTTACCCAACCTTCAACCTGCCCATGGCTAGATCACCGGGTTTCGGGTCTATACCTTGCAACTAGACGCCCAGTTAAGACTCGGTTTCCCTACGGCTCCCCTATTCGGTTAACCTTGCTACAAAATATAAGTCGCTGACCCATTATACAAAAGGTACGCAGTCACACCCCGAAGGATGCTCCCACTGCTTGTACGTACACGGTTTCAGGTTCTATTTCACTCCCCTCGCCGGGGTTCTTTTCGCCTTTCCCTCACGGTACTGGTTCACTATCGGTCAGTCAGGAGTATTTAGCCTTGGAGGATGGTCCCCCCATATTCAGACAGGATAACACGTGTCCCGCCCTACTCATCGAACTCACGACCTGTGCATCTTCGTGTACGGGACTATCACCCTTTACTGTGCGACTTTCCAGACGCTTCCACTGACACACAAGCCGATTCAGGTTCTGGGCTGTTCCCCGTTCGCTCGCCGCTACTGGGGGAATCTCGGTTGATTTCTTTTCCTCGGGGTACTTAGATGTTTCAGTTCCCCCGGTTCGCCTCCTGCCACTATGTATTCATGACAGGATAGTGTGTCGAAACACACTGGGTTTCCCCATTCGGGTATCGTCGGTTGTAACGGTTCATATCACCTTACCGACGCTTTTCGCAGATTAGCACGCCCTTCATCGCCTCTGACTGCCTAGGCATCCACCGTGTACGCTTAGTCACTTAACCTCACAACCCGAAGATGTTTCACTTCGCGTTGCAAACATTTGAGAGACTCTATGACAGGTTACTCCTTATCCCAAACTTCTACGGAGGGACAAGTTTCAGCCGTCATGTTTCAATTTTCAGCTTGTTCCAGATTGTTAAAGAGCAAATATCTCAAACATGACTCGCAAGCCAGTTTTGAGATATCGTTTGATACCGTCTTTCACCCGATATCAGCAAGTGGCGTCCCCTAGGGGATTCGAACCCCTGTTACCGCCGTGAAAGGGCGGTGTCCTAGGCCTCTAGACGAAGGGGACACTGAATATGTCGGCTTCGCAGACGCTTTGCTCGTTCTTTTCATCAGACAATCTGTGTGGACACTGCACAGTCAGGATATCTTTAGGTAAGGAGGTGATCCAACCGCAGGTTCCCCTACGGTTACCTTGTTACGACTTCACCCCAGTCATGAATCACAAAGTGGTAAGCGCCCTCCCGAAGGTTAAGCTACCTACTTCTTTTGCAACCCACTCCCATGGTGTGACGGGCGGTGTGTACAAGGCCCGGGAACGTATTCACCGTAGCATTCTGATCTACGATTACTAGCGATTCCGACTTCATGGAGTCGAGTTGCAGACTCCAATCCGGACTACGACGTACTTTATGAGGTCCGCTTGCCTTCGCAGGTTCGCTTCTCTTTGTATACGCCATTGTAGCACGTGTGTAGCCCTACTCGTAAGGGCCATGATGACTTGACGTCATCCCCACCTTCCTCCAGTTTATCACTGGCAGTCTCCTTTGAGTTCCCGGCCGAACCGCTGGCAACAAAGGATAAGGGTTGCGCTCGTTGCGGGACTTAACCCAACATTTCACAACACGAGCTGACGACAGCCATGCAGCACCTGTCTCAGAGTTCCCGAAGGCACCAAAGCATCTCTGCTAAGTTCTCTGGATGTCAAGAGTAGGTAAGGTTCTTCGCGTTGCATCGAATTAAACCACATGCTCCACCGCTTGTGCGGGCCCCCGTCAATTCATTTGAGTTTTAACCTTGCGGCCGTACTCCCCAGGCGGTCGATTTAACGCGTTAGCTCCGGAAGCCACGCCTCAAGGGCACAACCTCCAAATCGACATCGTTTACGGCGTGGACTACCAGGGTATCTAATCCTGTTTGCTCCCCACGCTTTCGCACCTGAGCGTCAGTCTTCGTCCAGGGGGCCGCCTTCGCCACCGGTATTCCTCCAGATCTCTACGCATTTCACCGCTACACCTGGAATTCTACCCCCCTCTACGAGACTCTAGCTTGCCAGTTTCAAATGCAGTTCCCAAGTTAAGCTCGGGGATTTCACATCTGACTTAACAAACCGCCTGCGTGCGCTTTACGCCCAGTAATTCCGATTAACGCTTGCACCCTCCGTATTACCGCGGCTGCTGGCACGGAGTTAGCCGGTGCTTCTTCTGCGAGTAACGTCAATTGATGAGCGTATTAAGCTCACCACCTTCCTCCTCGCTGAAAGTGCTTTACAACCCGAAGGCCTTCTTCACACACGCGGCATGGCTGCATCAGGCTTGCGCCCATTGTGCAATATTCCCCACTGCTGCCTCCCGTAGGAGTCTGGACCGTGTCTCAGTTCCAGTGTGGCTGGTCATCCTCTCAGACCAGCTAGGGATCGTCGCCTAGGTGAGCCATTACCCCACCTACTAGCTAATCCCATCTGGGTTCATCCGATGGTGTGAGGCCCGAAGGTCCCCCACTTTGGTCTTGCGACGTTATGCGGTATTAGCCACCGTTTCCAGTGGTTATCCCCCTCCATCGGGCAGATCCCCAGACATTACTCACCCGTCCGCCGCTCGCCGGCGAGGAAGCAAGCTTCCTCCCGCTGCCGCTCGACTTGCATGTGTTAGGCCTGCCGCCAGCGTTCAATCTGAGCCATGATCAAACTCTTCAATTAAAAGCTTGATTCGCTAATTTAATAGCTGTTGCTCAAAGATTTACTGCATGAATTTTACTTCAGTTAGTCACTCTTCAAGACTTGATATTTTTTTGCATCCGAAGATGCTGGATATCGTCTTGTGAGTGCCCACACAGATTGTCTGATAAATTGTTAAAGAGCAGTGAGTTACGCGCTTTCGCTTGCTAACTCGAGGTGGCGTATATTACGCTTTCCTCTTTCAGAGTCAACCCGTTTTTTCAGGATTTTTTCTCTTTCGTCTCGGTCGCTGTGTGAAGTGAATCACTTGCGCCGTGTCGATGGAGGCGCATTATAGGGATCCGAGTTTTTTGCACAACCCCTTTTTTGATCTTTTCTTATCGTTTGCGCACTTTTCCGCCCTTTCGCGTGGATCTTATGCGATCGGGGCCGTTTTTAGCAGGATCGCCGTAGGGGATTGGTTGTAATTCCATCGCCAGCGTCTAGTATTGCCGGTAAATACGATCCCGATGTGAGGCCTTAGCATGTCTGAAGCAGTTCGTTCTTATCTTCATTACACTCCGCAAATCGGTCAGCGCGTGATGATCGATCCTTCCAGCGTGGTGATCGGCAACGTTGAACTGGCCGACGATGTCAGTATCTGGCCGCTGGTTGCCATTCGCGGCGATGTGAATGCGGTGAAGATCGGCGCCCGCAGCAATATACAAGATGGCAGCGTGTTGCACGTCACCCATAAATCCGCACACAACCCCGAGGGCTACCCGCTGCTGATCGGCGAAGACGTTACCGTCGGGCATAAAGCGATGCTGCACGGCTGCGCCATCGGTAACCGCGTTTTAGTCGGGATGGGATCGATCCTGTTGGATGGCGCCATTATAGAAGATGACGTAATGATCGGCGCCGGCAGTTTGGTGGCGCCCGGCAAGCGTCTGACCAGCGGCTACTTATATATGGGCAGCCCGGCACGTCAGGTGCGTCCATTAACGCCCGCCGAATTGGAAGGACTGCGTTACTCGTCAAATAACTACGTCGACTGGAAAAACGACTATCTGTCGGAAGATATTTGAAATGTCCCCGTTCCCTGACAGGAACGGGGAAGTGAATTAGCCGGCAGTTTCCTGACGCAGCAGCCGCAACACTGGCTCAATCTCCGGCATCACGCCATGCCACAGCAAAAACGCATGGGCCGCCTGCCCCACCAGCATGCCTAAACCATCAGCATAGTGCGTTACGCCTCGTTGCGTCGCCCAGTCGAGGAACGGCGTCAGACCGCGTTGGTAGAACATGTCATAGCAACGCGTTGACGCCCCGAGTACTTTCGCCGGCAAGGCCGGCACTTCGCCGCCCAGGCCGGAGGCGGTGGCATTGATCACCAGCTCATAGTCGGTTTGATCGCATTGATCCAGCGGTAAAGCCGTAATCTCGCCCAAATGCTGGAACGCCTGCGCCAGTTCTTGCGCGCGGCTGAAAGTGCGGTTGGTAATCACAACTGAACAACCAAAAGACAGGAGCGGCAGGATCGCCCCGCGCGCAGCGCCGCCAGCGCCTACCAGCAAAATGCGATCGCCGGGGCGATCAAGCGCTGCCGTTCCAGATCGCTCAGCAAACCAATACCGTCGGTGTTGTCGCCCAACAGCTGACCATCAGCCTGAATCTTAAGCGTATTCACCGCCCCGGCCATCTGCGCGCGTTCCGTTAACTCATTAGCCAGTCGATAAGCCTGCTCTTTAAAAGGCACGGTAACGTTCGCGCCTCTGCCGCCTGCCTCGATAAATGCCTGCAGACTGGCCGCAAAACCGTCCAACGGCGCTAAAACGGTGCCGTAGAGATGCTCTATACCAGTTTGTTCCGCAAACAGCGCATGAATACGCGGTGACTTGCTGTGCGCAATGGGATTGCCAAAAACTACAAACGGCTCCATGTGTTCCCCTTAGCCCTGCCGGATCTGCTCACCGGTCAACGCATCTCTGATTTCCGACGGATTCTGACGTCCGCCCACATTGCCCGACAGCACCGGGAACCTTTCGCCGAACTGCTGCGTGACTTCTGCAGCATGGCGGCACGGCGGCTGACCGCTAAGATTGGCGCTGGTTGATACCAGCGGTTTACCAAACTCGCGGCATAGCCGCTGCACCAGCGGGTGGTCGCTGACGCGCACCGCCAGCGAATCGAAACGCCCGGTCAACAGACGCGGCGTAGTCGGTTTGGCCGGGATAACCCACGTAACCGGACCAGGCCAGCTGGCAAAGATCGTTTCACGTTGCGATGGCGTCAGGCGGCTGTCGTCGATATAAGGCAGCAGCTGCTGGTAGTCGGCGGCAATCAGGATCAACCCCTTTTCCCACGGGCGCTGTTTTAAATCCAACAGCTTGTGCAACGCTTGATCGCTATCAGGATCGCAACCCAGGCCAAACACAGCCTCGGTAGGATAGGCGACGACCTGTTGATTATTCAGTGCATTAATGATGGCGGTGAATTCTGAGCTCATAGTGTCGTTATTCTGTGATTGCGACGGGCTTTCCACACAGTTTGCTGGCGCAGCAAAGGACAGGGCCTTTCGCCGTGCGTTTTTCCATTAGCAGCGGATAATGGCAATAGGCACATTCCCCGGCGATGGGTTTGTTGTTAAGAGCAAACTGGCATTCTGGATAGCGATCGCAGGAGTGAAAAACTTTGCCATAGCGTGATTTACGCTGCAGCAATTTGCCCTGCCCGCATTGCGGACAGGTAATAGAAGTTTCGTCCGGTTTATCGATCACCTCGGTGTGATCGCATTCAGGATAGTGGCTACAGCCGATAAACATGCCGTAGCGCCCCTGACGCAATACCAGGGTCGCCTGACATTTCGGGCACTCTTGTCCCTCCAGCACTTTGACGATATGGCCGTCCGCCTGCGCCTTCAGCGGGCGGATATACTGGCAGTCTGGATATTGGGAACAACCAAGGAAAGGACCGTGGCGACCACTGCGGATCACCAGTTCAGCCCCGCATTCCGGACAGGGTTCATTTTGCCTGGCGGCAAAAAGCGCTGCTTTTGTCATAACTTCTTTTATGCCCTAAATAATTCACGTTGCAGGAAGACGGCCACAAGCAATCCCCCGGTCATATACTCAGCGTATAGACCGGAGGTAACCGATAAGCCTGCAGCTTGAAGTATAACGGGCATGCGCGTGGTATCGGCTCAGTGCAGATAACCTTCGTTGACTTCAAACAGCAGTTCTTCCATTTGCTGGTAGGCGCTTTCATATCCGGGGATATTGAACAACACCATCAGCACCACCCATTTCAGATCTTCGAGATCGAATTCCGTATTATCCAAAGCCATAACACGGTCGATAACCATTTCTCGGGTTTCGAGGTTCAATACCTGAATCTGTTCAAGGAAAAGGAGAAAACCACGGCAACCGGCGTCAAGACGCATACTTTCTTCTTCCGTGTAGAACCGCATGGCGAGCGGATCGGCACTCATAAAGTACGGCGCATTTTCACCTTCTTGCAGATCTGCAAGTTTTTCAAGCCAATTCAAAGCGTTGTAGATATCCTCACGATGAAATCCCGCCTCGGCGAGATCGTTCGTCAGTTTATCCTGGTCGACGCGCATCTCTGGTTCATTGTGGATATAAGTTTCAAATAAGTACATGAGTACGTCGAACATGGCTTGCCCTCCTTATTCGGACATAGCCGCCGGGTACAGCTGCGATCCATCCTGCTAACTCCAGTTCGAGTAATTGCATTACCACCTCTGGCACAGGTTGGCCGGCACGTTCAGCGACGACGTCAACAGGTGTCACCTCATCTCCTACGTTAGCCAACACATCGGCAAATGGCAATTCAACTTCGACGTCTGATGCAGAAATAGTTGTTTTTTCATCCATGGATAGCCAGTTCAGACCGCTTCCCAGCAGTTGTGCGATCTCCTGCGGCTGCGTCACCAGGCAGGCGCCCTGCTGAATCAGCCAGTGCGGACCGGCGCTCATCGGGTTGCCTAATGCGCCGGGCAAGGCAAAAACGTCACGCCCCTGATCCAGCGCCAGACGCGCGGTAATCAATGAACCGCTGCGCAGCGCGGCCTCTACCACCAATACGCCCAAGCTCAGGCCGCTGATGATGCGATTACGGCGAGGAAAATGCGCCGGCAACGGCATCGCCGTCACCAGATATTCAGAGATCAGCGCTCCGCCCTGCTCCACGATCTGCGCAGCCAGCCTACGGTGGCGGCTCGGGTAAACGTTCGCCAAGCCGCTGCCCAACACCGCCAGCGTCGTTCCCTGCGCGGCCAATGCGCCGCGATGACAGATACCGTCCACGCCCAGGGCCAGCCCGCTGGTCACGGCATAACCCTGCTGGACCAATCCCACGGCAAACTCATGCCCCCAGCGTGCGCCATAATGGCTGGCGTTACGGCTGCCGACCATGGCGATCTGCGGCTGTTGCAGCCCCTCAAGGCTGCCTTCAACCAGCAGCAGGAACGGCGCATCGGCCAAGACCTGTAAACACGACGGATAGTGCGGCGAACCGTAGGTCAGCATATGACGCCCCGGCAGCTCCAGCCAGGCCAATGTCGCCGCCAGCGCCGCCGGGTCAGCCTGGTTGAACTGCCGGCGTTGCCTGGCGCTCAGCCCCAGGGCGCGCAAATGGCGTGACGGCTCACCGCCGGCGCTAATCATCTGCTGCTGCAGTTCACTGGCCAGCGATGCGTCCAGTCCGTTCACCCAAGATAGTCTCAGCCCTATTTCCGCAGGCGTCATCGCGCATTCCCTCGCTGTTCTCGGCGGTATTGCCAATCCGTGCAATTGGTAGACGATGCTGTCAATCAGAGCTGGAAATGTCTAGAATAGAAGCTATACCCCCTTTATTACTCGGATACAGATCTAAAGATATATGTCAGTCTTGCAGGTATTACATTTCCCAGACGAGCGGCTGCGCAAAGTTGCAGCCCCGGTAAAAGAAGTCAATGCGGATATCCAGCGTATCGTGGATGATATGTTTGAAACCATGTACGCAGAGGAAGGCATTGGTCTGGCTGCGACTCAGGTGGACATCCATCAACGTATCATCGTCATTGACGTTTCCGAAACCCGCGATCAACGCCTGGTGTTGATCAACCCGGAACTGTTGGAAAAGAGCGGTGAAACCGGTATTGAAGAAGGCTGTCTGTCCATCCCTGAGCAACGCGCTCTGGTGCCACGCGCCGAGAAAGTGAAAATCCGCGCGCTGGATTACAACGGCAAAACCTTCGAACTGGAAGCCGACGATCTGCTGGCCATCTGCATTCAGCATGAGATGGACCACCTGATCGGTAAACTGTTTGTCGATTATCTGTCGCCGCTGAAGCGTCAGCGTATTCGCCAAAAGGTGGAGAAGCTGGATAAGCTGGCCAAACAGCAAGCGCGCGCCTAACCAAGCAGGGAAACATCGTGTCTGATTCTTTACGGATTATCTTTGCCGGCACGCCAGACTTCGCAGCGCGTCATCTTGACGCGCTGTTGTCTTCCGGGCATCAGGTCGTCGGCGTCTTTACCCAACCTGACCGGCCGGCCGGCCGAGGCAACAAGCTGACGCCAAGCCCGGTAAAGGTGCTGGCACAGCAGCATCAGCTGCCCGTATTCCAACCCAAATCACTGCGTCCGGAAGAAAACCAACACCTGGTCGCCGACCTTAAGGCGGATGTCATGGTGGTGGTGGCGTACGGCCTGATCCTGCCAAAGGCGGTGTTAGATATGCCGCGCCTTGGCTGCATCAACGTACATGGTTCACTGCTGCCACGCTGGCGTGGCGCAGCCCCGATTCAACGCGCGCTGTGGGCGGGCGATCGGGAAACCGGCGTAACCATCATGCAGATGGATGTCGGCCTGGATACCGGCGATATGATGCATAAAATCGCTTGCCCGATAGAGGCTACGGACACCAGCGCCAGCCTGTATGACAAGCTGGCCGAACTCGGCCCGCAGGGGCTGCTGGCCACGCTGCAGCAGATGGCGGACGGTACGGCGCAACGCGAGGTTCAGGACGAAGCGCTGGTGACCTACGCCGAAAAGCTGAGTAAAGAGGAGGCGCGTTTGGACTGGCGCCTGCCCGCCGCACAGCTGGAACGTTGTGTTCGTGCCTTCAACCCGTGGCCGATCAGCTATTTCACCGTTGATGAACAGCCGGTGAAAGTGTGGCAAGCCCAGGCGCTGACAGGCGGTAACGGTGCAGAACCCGGCACCATCTTGCAGGCGGACAAGCACGGTATTCAGGTCGCCACCGCCGAGGGTATTTTATGCCTGACGCAGCTGCAGCCGGCGGGCAAAAAACCGATGTCGGCTCAGGATTTGTTAAATTCACGCCGCGAATGGTTTACGCCAGGTAATCGCCTGTAAATCATCTTCACAGCCCGGCAGACCACGCCGGGCCGTTTATTTTCCTCAAGCCGATGTCATCCAGCTTTAGCCTATGAAAAATAATTACAACCTCCGCAGCATCGCTGCTCAAACCATCGGCCAGGTGTTGGATCAGGGGCAATCGCTCAGCACCCTGCTGCCGGCACTGAATAACAAAATTTCCGATAAGGACCGCGCCCTGCTGCAGGAACTGTGCTTCGGCACGCTGCGCGTGCTGCCGCAGCTGGAGTGGTGCATCCAACAGCTGATGGCGAAACCAATGGTCGGCAAGCAGCGTACGCTGCACTACCTGCTGATGGTTGGCATGTACCAACTGCTGTATACCCGCATTCCGGCCCACGCGGCCTGGCGGAAACGGTCAATGGCGCGGTGGCGCTGAAACGTCCGCAGCTTAAAGGATTAATCAACGGCGTACTGCGCCAGTTCCAGCGCCAGCAAGAGGCGCTGATGCAACGTGCTGCCAATCATGACAGCCGCTATCTGCACCCCAGCTGGCTGCTGAAGCGCATTCAACAGGCTTACCCTGCACAGTGGCAACAGATCGTCGACGCCAATAATCAAAAGCCACCGATGTGGCTGCGGGTTAACCGCCGTCACCACAGTCGCGATGACTATCTGCAGCTGCTGGCGCAGGCCGGAATTGAGGCCGTCGCGCATGGGGAATACCCTGACGCGGTGCGCTTACTCACTCCGTGTGCGGTTAGCAGCCTGCCGGGCTTTACCGATGGCTGGGCCACGGTGCAGGATGCCTCCGCGCAAGGCTGCGTCGATCTGCTGGATCCGCAGGATGGCGAGCAGATCCTGGACCTGTGCGCGGCACCCGGCGGTAAAACCACCCATATCCTGGAAGCGGCGCCGCAGGCACACGTTATGGCCGTGGATATTGATGAGCAGCGTCTGAGCCGGGTAAAAGAAAACCTGCAGCGTTTACAGTGCCACGCCGAGGTCAAACAGGGCGATGGCCGTACGCCGCAGCAGTGGTGCGGTGATAAACAGTTTGATCGCATTCTGTTGGACGCCCCTTGCTCCGCCACCGGCGTGATTCGCCGTCATCCGGATATTAAATGGCTGCGCCGCGATAGCGACATCGCCGAACTGGCCAGCCTGCAGGCGGAAATTCTTGATGCCATTTGGCCACACCTGAAGAGCGGCGGCGTGATGGTTTATGCCACCTGTTCGATCTTACCGCAAGAAAATAGCCAGCAGTTGCAGGCCTTCCTGCAGCGCCATAACGACGCCAGCCTGGTCGGTGTCGAACGGCAGAACCTTCCTCACCCTGAAGATGGCGATGGCTTCTTTTACGCTAAGCTGATTAAAATGTAATTCTCCGGGCGTAGCATTACGCCCTCAGCCTTGCAGTGTGAAGCAGAGAACACGATGAAAATAATTATTCTTGGCGCGGGCCAGGTCGGCGGGACACTGGCGGAAAACCTGGTTGGTGAAAATAACGATATCACCGTGGTAGATACCGATACGAACCGCCTGCGTCAGCTGCAGGACAAATTCGACCTACGCGTGGTGCAGGGGCACGGTTCCTACCCGCGCGTGCTGCGTGAGGCCGGTGCGGAAGACGCCGATATGCTGGTTGCCGTCACCAATTCGGATGAGACCAATATGGTGGCCTGTCAGATCGCCTATTCGCTGTTTAATACGCCAAACCGCATCGCACGCATCCGTGCTCCGGAATATATCCGTGAATCGGAGAAGCTCTTCCTGCCGGAAGCGGTGCCGATCGATCATCTGATCTCACCGGAACAGCTGGTTATCGACTATATCTACAAGCTGATTGAGTATCCCGGCGCCCTGCAGGTGGTCAACTTTGCCGAGGGTAAGGTTAGCATTGCCGCAGTGAAAGCCTATTACGGCGGCCCGTTGGTGGGCAATGCACTGTCCTCGATGCGCGAGCATATGCCGCATATCGATACACGCGTTGCCGCCATTTTCCGCCAGGATCGCCCTATCCGCCCGCAAGGCTCGACGATTATCGAAGCCGGTGATGAGGTGTTCTTCGTCGCGGCATCGCAGCATATCCGTGCGGTAATGAGTGAACTGCAGCGGCTGGAAAAACCTTACAAGCGCATTATGATCGTCGGCGGCGGTAACGTCGGCGCCGGCCTGGCTGCCAAGCTGGAAAAGGATTACAACGTCAAACTGATCGAACGTAATCAACAGCGGGCGGCAGAACTGGCGGAACAGCTGCACGACACCATTGTCTTTTATGGCGATGCGTCCGATCAGGAGCTGCTGGCAGAAGAGCATGTCGATCAGGTCGACGTGTTTATCGCCATAACCAACGATGATGAAGCCAATATCATGTCCGCCATGCTGGCCAAGCGTCTGGGCGCCAAAAAGGTCATGGTGCTGATACAGCGCCGTGCCTATGTCGACCTGGTGCAGGGCAGCGTGATCGATATTGCCATTTCACCGCAGCAGGCGACCATCTCCGCCTTGCTGGGTCACGTGCGTAAAGCGGACATCGTCAGCGTTTCCTCACTGCGTCGCGGCGTTGCTGAAGCTATTGAAGCCATTGCTCACGGCGACGAAAGCACCTCCAAAGTGGTCGGCCGTAGCGTAGAAGAAATTAAACTGCCGCCAGGCACCACCATTGGCGCTATCGTGCGTGGCGACGATGTCATTATCGCCAGCGGTAATAGTAAAATTGAGCAAGGTGACCACGTCATTATGTTCATCACCGATAAAAAATTTGTACCGGACGTCGAGCGTTTATTCCAGCCGAGTCCATTCTTCCTGTAGCTATTGTGTAGTCTGTTTGAGAAACGTAAGAGACAAGATACAAACTTTTCTCTGCGAATTGTGGCAAAGGGAAGTTGCTTTGTTAAACTTGAGTTATTAATTTTGCGAGGGGTGTTCTATGAGTATGTTGAAAGAGTTCCGCGAATTTGCCATGCGTGGCAATGTTGTTGACCTGGCCGTTGGTGTCATTATTGGTGCTGCGTTCGGTAAGATCGTATCGTCATTCGTTGCCGATATCATCATGCCGCCGCTGGGTTTACTGATCGGCGGTGTCGATTTCAAACAGTTCCACTTGGTATTACGCGAAGCGCAGGGTGAAATCCCGGCGGTAGTGATGAACTACGGCGCCTTTATCCAGACGGTATTTGATTTTGTCATTGTGGCCTTCGCTATTTTCCTGGCGATTAAGCTGATGAACAAAATGCGCCGCAAACAGGAAGAGAAACCGGCGGCTCCGCCAGCGCCAAGCGCGGAAGAGAAGCTGCTGACGGAAATTCGCGATCTGTTAGCTAAAGATCAGCCGAAAGCCTAAGTACACTCCCGTTATTGATCAAAAAAGCCCTCGCTAGAGGGCTTTTTTATACCTTAAAACCAGAAGGCCAGTGGTAAATAATCGCCTGATTGTTTACCACTGGCCTCCCAGTTTGCCCCTTTGCCGTGTTTTTCTTTACGCCGGTAGCTGCCTTTCCCTTTGCTATTCTTCTCCACCCGCTGGCGGAATAAGGGATCGTGCAATAACGCTTCAAGCGCGTTGTCTTGTATCTTGCCTTTGGTGTGACGGTATTTCGTCATGGTATTACTCCTGATATTAGGATGGATATAAATCGGGCAGATAATAGCGCCGAACAGAAACAAATAACAGCGGTTCAGCAGTGATGCCCCGCTTTTTTGTCGCTGCCGTCGCTGGCCCCCTGTTCCAGGGCTTCAAGAATAGAGCAATAGGTGCTGGTATGTGCGCTGCCGCAGCAGGCATCGCTCAAGCGCCGTAATGACTCCCGCATCCGCGTCAGCTCCAGCAGTTTCTGCTCCACTTCCTGCAAACGCGCATCCACAATGGATTTTGATTCCTGGCAGGTGTGATGTTCAGGATCCACGCGGATCGACAGCAGTTCGGCGATAGTTTCCAGGGTAAAGCCCAGCTGCTTGGCATAACGAATAAAGCGCAGGCGTTGTAAGTCCTGCTCGCTATACAGGCGGTAACCCCCTTCGGTCCGCACGTTGTGCGCCATCATGCCCTGCTTTTCATAATAACGCACGGTATCCGGCGTAACGCCCGCGAGCTTGGCGAGCTGGCCAATTTTAAACATTAGCTTTCCTCCGGCCCAAATTTACCATTAATCACCTGATGGTACTCACCATGCAGGAAATCGGTACTCATCCCGGCTTGCTGCAAACGATATTCCAACAGCGCCATGCGCTTGCTTAATGCAACGTAGTCAGGGTGTTCACTGTTAATTTCCTGCAGCAAGGCAGCAATGGTCAACGCTTCCTTACGGGCCTCTAATTCCGGCGGCAGATAACCGGCGTTCTTTAACAGGCGAAAGCCGGAACGCAGTTCTGCCGGCACCGCACTGTCATCGTCAAGTTCCAGCGGTTTGCCTTGGCCTGGTAAGTTCTCAAACTCACCGTTATCTTGCGCGTCACGAATATGGCGTTCAGCCCACTCATCGAGTAACCACATTGTATGATTCCTCAGCATGCAATCTTTGCGCTAGCATAGCGGATAGGGAGGGGGATCTTAAAGCAGATAACCGGAGGGCAGCACAATTGGCTGTGAATAGGCGTAAAAAAACCGGGCAAGCCCGGTTTTTTTACGCTTCTACAGATTACTCTGCAGTTGCTGCTTCTGCTTGAGACTCAGCACGATCAACCAGCTCGATGTATGCCATCGGCGCGTTGTCGCCTGCGCGGAAGCCACACTTCAGAATGCGAGTGTAACCACCGGCACGGCTCGCGAAACGCGGGCCCAGCTCGTTAAACAGTTTTGCCACGATCTCGTTATCACGAGTACGGGCGAATGCCAGACGACGATTAGCTACGCTGTCGGTCTTGGCAAGAGTAATCAGCGGCTCAACAACGCGACGCAGCTCTTTCGCTTTTGGCAGGGTCGTCTTGATGATTTCATGACGAACCAAAGAGCCGGCCATGTTACGGAACATAGCCTGGCGATGGCTGCTGTTACGGTTCAGTTGACGACCACTCTTACGATGGCGCATGACCTTATCCTTCTCAGTAAAACCTTAACCTGTGATCCGGTTACTCGTCAGCAATGCTTGCCGGCGGCCAGTTTTCCAGGCGCATGCCCAGAGACAGACCACGTGAGGCCAGCACGTCTTTAATCTCGGTAAGAGATTTTTTACCCAGGTTCGGCGTTTTCAGCAACTCAACCTCGGTACGCTGTACCAGATCACCGATGTAGTGGATAGCTTCTGCCTTGAGGCAGTTAGCAGAGCGGACAGTCAATTCCAGATCGTCAACAGGGCGCAGCAGGATCGGATCGAATTCTGGTTTCTCTTCTTTCACTTCCGGCTGACGTACATCACGTAAGTCAACGAAAGCTTCCAGTTGTTCTGCCAGAATGGTTGCCGCACGGCGGATCGCCTCTTCAGGATCGATCGTGCCATTGGTTTCCATTTCGATGACCAGCTTGTCCAGGTCAGTACGCTGTTCTACACGCGCAGCTTCAACATTGTAGGCAATACGCTCTACAGGGCTGTAGCAGGCGTCAACCAACAGACGACCGATTGGGCGCTCATCTTCTTCCGAATGAATTCGGGCAGAAGCCGGCACATAACCACGACCACGCTGAACTTTGATACGCATGCTGATAGCAGCGTTTTCATCGGTCAGGTGGCAGATAACGTGCTGCGGCTTGACGATTTCGACATCACCATCATGGGTAATGTCGGCAGCGGTCACAGGGCCAATGCCAGATTTATTCAGGGTAAGAATAACTTCATCTTTGCCTTGAACTCTCACCGCCAGCCCTTTCAGGTTGAGCAGGATTTCCAGGATGTCTTCCTGTACGCCTTCTTTGGTGCTGTACTCATGCAGTACACCATCAATCTCAACCTCGGTCACCGCGCAACCCGGCATAGATGAAAGCAGAATACGGCGCAGTGCGTTGCCAAGAGTATGGCCAAAGCCACGCTCTAAAGGCTCAAGGGTCACCTTGGCGTGCGTCGAACTGACTTGCTCGATATCTACCAGGCGCGGTTTTAGAAACTCTGTCACAGAACCCTGCATTGTGTCCTCTCTTTGGTACTAAGCTTTACTTGGAGTAAAGCTCGACGATCAGGTGTTCGTTAATGTCCGCAGACAGATCGGTACGTTCAGGCATACGCTTGAACACGCCTTCCATCTTGGCAGCATCAACTTCCAGCCAAGTCGGCTTTTCACGCTGCTCAGCCAGCTCCAAAGCGGCCTTAACACGAGACTGCTTTTTCGCTTTCTCGCGGATGCTGACTACGTCATTCGGAGATACCTGATAAGAAGCGATGTTAACAACGCGACCATTTACCATGATAGCTTTGTGGCTAACCAGCTGACGTGCTTCTGCACGCGTGGCGCCGAAGCCCATGCGGTAAACGACGTTGTCCAGACGACCTTCCAGCAGTTGCAACAGGTTTTCACCGGTGTTGCCTTTCAGACGTGCTGCTTCTTTGTAATAGTTGCGGAATTGACGCTCCAGCACACCGTAGATACGGCGAACTTTCTGCTTCTCACGCAACTGCACACCGTAATCAGACAGACGCGGTTTACGCGCACCGTGCTGACCAGGCGGTTGTTCAATTTTGCATTTTGAATCGATCGCGCGAACGCCAGACTTAAGGAACAGGTCTGTGCCCTCACGACGGCTCAGCTTGAGCTTAGGACCCAAATATCTTGCCATTTTCTTTCTCCAACAAACCTAAAAGCTGCGTTATACGCGGCGCTTTTTCGGCGGACGACAACCGTTATGAGGGATCGGAGTCACATCAGTAATGTTAGTGATGCGGAAACCAGCCGCGTTCAGAGCGCGGATAGTAGACTCACGACCAGGACCAGGTCCTTTAACCATAACTTCCAGGTTCTTGATACCGTATTCTTTTACTGCGTCTGCACAACGTTCAGCGGCAACCTGTGCTGCGAACGGAGTGGACTTACGAGAACCACGGAAACCGGAACCACCGGCAGTTGCCCAACCCAATGCATTACCCTGACGATCAGTGATGGTAACGATGGTGTTGTTGAAAGAAGCATGGATATGAGCCACGCCGTCAGAGACTTGCTTTCTTACACGCTTACGTGTACGAACAGGTGCCTTTGCCATTATTCAATCACCCCGATTATTTCTTGATCGGCTTACGCGGACCCTTACGGGTACGTGCGTTAGTCTTAGTACGCTGACCGCGAACTGGCAGACCACGACGATGACGCAAACCACGATAGCAACCAAGGTCCATCAGACGCTTGATGCTCAGGGTAACTTCACGGCGCAGATCACCTTCAACAGTGTATTTGGCGACAGCTTCACGCAGCTGTTCAATCTGCTCTTCAGACAGCTCACTGATCTTAACATGTTCAGCAATACCAGTCGCAGCACAGATAGCCTGTGAGCGGGTTTTGCCGATGCCGAAAATCGACGTTAAGGCGATTACGGTATGTTTATGATCAGGAATGTTAATGCCTGCTATACGGGCCACTATGCACTCCTACTTAGTTTTACAGCAACACCATTCTGAAAAGCCCGTTTTCAGGATACTCAAATAGTGTCACAGTTACATAAAAAAGATTGGCTGGCTAATCTAGCCAGCTCAACCCAACTTTGCAAGAAAAATATGCGAGATAATCAGCCTTGACGCTGTTTATGCTTCGGCTCGACGCTGCAAATCACGCGGATAACACCGTTACGCTTAACGATTTTGCAGTTACGACATAATTTCTTGACGGAAGCACGAACTTTCATTTTTACTCTCCGTAACTTCTCAAACAAAACCCGACTAGCGGTTATAGCCTTTCAGGTTTGCTTTCTTCAATGCAGACTCGTACTGACTTGACATCATCAGAGTTTGCACTTGAGCCATAAAGTCCATGATGACGACAACCACGATCAGTAGCGAGGTACCACCAAAGTAGAATGGTACTTTCATTGCATCACGCATGAACTCCGGGATCAGGCAGATGAAAGTAATGTACATCGCGCCCACCAGGGTTAAACGCGTCATTACTTTATCGATGTACTTCGCCGTTTGTTCTCCCGGACGAATTCCTGGTACGAAGGCACCGGACTTCTTCAGGTTATCTGCTGTTTCACGCGGGTTGAAAACCAACGCCGTGTAGAAGAAACAGAAGAAGATGATTGCAGACGCATAGAGTAACACATAAAGCGGCTGTCCAGGCTGCAAATACATCGAAATTGTTGTCAGCCAGTTCCAACCGGTACCTCCCCCAAACCAGGATGCTATCGTGGCCGGGAACAGGATAATGCTGGAAGCGAAGATCGCCGGGATAACGCCCGCCATGTTCACTTTCAACGGTAAGTGCGTACTCTGTGCTGCATAAACGCGACGACCTTGTTGACGCTTCGCATAGTTAACGACGATACGACGTTGACCACGCTCCATGAAGACGACAAAGAAGGTCACTGCAAACACCAATACTGCTACCAGCAGCAACAGGAGGAAGTGCAGGTCGCCTTGCCGGGCTTGCTCGATAGTATGACCAATTGCCGGCGGTAAGCCCGCTACAATACCCGCGAAGATAATGATCGAGATACCGTTGCCGATACCGCGTTCAGTAATCTGTTCACCCAGCCACATCAGGAACATTGTCCCGGTCACCAGGCTCACAACCGCAGTAAAGTAGAACGCAAAGCCTGGATTAATCACCAGGCCTTGCATACCAGGCATATTCGGCAGACCGGTAGCAATACCGATCGACTGGAATATGGCCAATACCAGCGTGCCGTAGCGGGTATACTGGCTAATCTTGCGACGGCCAGCCTCCCCTTCTTTCTTTATTTCCGCCAACGCCGGATGAACCACCGTCAGCAGCTGGATAATGATCGAGGCCGAAATATACGGCATGATCCCCAGCGCAAAGATAGAAGCACGGCTGAGGGCACCACCAGAGAACATGTTAAACATTTCAATGATAGTGCCTCTCTGCTGTTCGAGCAATTTGGCAAGCACAGTGGCATCGATACCAGGAATCGGAATGAAAGAGCCGATACGGAAGACAATCAGCGCGCCGATAACAAACAAAAGTCTGCGCTTCAGCTCGCCGAGCCCACCTTTAGCACTTTGAAAATCTAATCCTGGTTGCTTAGCCATCAGCTCACTTATTCCTCAATTTTACCGCCAGCAGCTTCGATAGCAGCACGAGCGCCTTTGGTGACACGCAGACCACGCAGGGTAACCGGACGAGCGATTTCGCCAGAAAGCATAACTTTCACGAATTCGATCTGGGTACCAACAACGTTAGCGGCTTTCAGCGTGTTCAGGTCGATAACATCGCCTTCAATCAGAGCCAGTTCAGACAGACGTACTTCTGCCGTGATCATCGCTTTGCGTGAAGTGAAGCCGAATTTCGGCAAACGACGGTACAGAGGCATCTGACCACCTTCGAAACCACGACGTACGCCACCGCCAGAACGAGACTTCTGACCTTTGTGACCACGGCCGCCGGTTTTACCCAGGCCAGAACCAATACCACGACCTACACGCTTCGGCGCATGCTTGGCACCTTCAGCCGGAGACAGAGTATTTAAACGCATCTGTTACTCCTCAACTTTAACCATGTAGGAAACCAGGTTGATCATACCGCGTACAGCAGGAGTATCCTCACGCTCAACGGTGTGACCAATGCGACGCAGACCCAGGCCCAGCAGCGTAGCTTTATGCTTCGGCAGACGGCCAATGGAACTGCGAGTTTGTGTAACTTTAATAGTCTTAGCCATGGTCAATTACCCCAGAATGTCTGCAAACGGATTTACCACGCTTGGCAGCGACCATTTCAGGAGACTTCATATTTGCCAGAGCATCGATAGTTGCACGAACCACGTTGATCGGGTTGGTGGAACCATAAGCTTTAGCCAATACGTTGTGTACCCCTGCGACTTCCAGAACGGCGCGCATTGCACCACCGGCGATGATACCGGTACCTTCTGAAGCCGGCTGCATGAACACACGAGAACCCGTGTGAACACCTTTAACAGGGTGCTGCAGGGTGCCGCTGTTCAGCGCGACATTCATCATGTTGCGACGGGCTTTTTCCCATCGCTTTCTGGATCGCTGCCGGAACTTCGCGTGCTTTGCCGTAGCCAAAACCAACGCGACCGTTACCATCACCAACGACAGTCAGTGCGGTAAAGCTGAAAATACGGCCACCTTTTACGGTTTTAGATACGCGGTTTACCGCGATCAGCTTTTCCTGCAGTTCGCCAGCTTGTTTTTCGATGTGAGCCATCTTAAACCTCTTCCTTAGAACTGAAGGCCAGCTTCACGGGCAGCATCTGCCAGTGCCTGGACTCGACCATGATATTGGAAACCGGAACGGTCAAAGGAAACATCTTTGATGCCTTTTTCCAACGCGCGCTCAGCGATAGCTTTACCTACTGCTGCTGCTGCGTCTTTGTTACCGGAATACTTCAGTTGCTCAGTGATAGCTTTTTCTACAGTAGAAGCGGCTACCAGAACTTCAGAACCATTTGCAGCAATTACCTGTGCGTAAATGTGACGCGGGGTACGATGTACCACCAGGCGAGTTGCACCCAGTTCTTTGAGCTTGCGGCGTGCGCGGGTCGCACGACGGATACGAGCAGATTTCTTATCCATAGTGTTACCTTACTTCTTCTTAGCCTCTTTGGTACGCACGACTTCGTCGGCGTAACGGACACCCTTGCCTTTGTAAGGCTCAGGACGACGGTAGGCACGCAGCTCTGCAGCAACCTGGCCAATAACCTGCTTATCAGCGCCTTTCAGCACGATTTCAGTTTGGCTTGGGCATTCAGCAGTAACACCTGCTGGCAGCTGATGGTCAACCGGGTGTGAGAAACCTAATGACAGGTTAATCACATTGCCTTTGACCGCTGCGCGATAACCAACACCTACCAGTTGAAGCTTCTTGGAGAAGCCTTCGGTAACACCGATAACCATTGCGTTCAGCAGAGCGCGCGTGGTGCCCGCCTGGGCCCAAGCGTTCGCGAAACCTTCGCGCGGAGCGAAAGTCAGTGCGTTTTCTTCTTGCTTAACGATAACGGCATCGTGGACTGTACGAGTCAGCTCGCCGTTTTTACCCTTAATCGAAATAACCTGACCGTTGAGTTTTACCTCTACGCCGGCAGGAATGACGACGGGTGCTTTTGCAACACGAGACATTCTTTCCTCCCGAATTAAGCTACGTAGCAGATAATCTCGCCACCCAGACCAGCCTGGCGAGCTGCACGATCGGTCATAACACCTTTAGAGGTAGAAACGACAGCGATACCCAAACCGGCCATAACTTTTGGCAGCTCATCTTTTTTCTTATAGATGCGCAGACCTGGACGGCTGATACGCTGAATGCTCTCTACCACAGCTTTGCCCTGGAAGTACTTCAGTACCAGTTCCAGAACAGGCTTGGCGTCGCCTTCGATTTTGAAATCTTCAATAAAACCTTCTTCCTTCAGCACGTTGGCAATTGCCACTTTCAGCTTGGAGGAAGGCATGGTGACCGCAACTTTGTTCGCGGCTTGACCGTTACGGATACGGGTCAGCATATCCGCGATCGGATCTTGCATGCTCATCTGTCTTTACTCCCGTGATTCAATTGGTGACAATTACCAGCTAGCCTTTTTCAAGCCTGGTACTTCACCGCGCATGGCGGCTTCACGCAGCTTAATACGGCTCAACCCGAATTTGCCCACATAACCATGTGGACGGCCAGTTTGGCGGCAGCGGTTACGCTGACGAGACGGGCTGGAATCACGCGGCAGAGTTTGCAGCTTGAGAACAGCGTTCCAACGATCTTCATCGGACGCGTTCACATCAGAGATGATAGCTTTCAGTTCAGCGCGTTTAGCAAAGAACTTGTCAGCTAATTTCACGCGCTTTACTTCGCGTGCTTTCATTGATTGCTTAGCCATAAGTTAACCCTGCCTTACTTGCGGAACGGGAAGTTAAAAGCAGCCAGCAGCGCGCGGCCTTCATCATCAGAGTTCGCAGTAGTGGTGATGGTAATATCCAGACCACGTACGCGATCGACTTTATCGTAGTCGATCTCTGGGAAGATGATTTGCTCACGCACACCCATGCTGTAGTTACCACGGCCATCGAATGACTTGGCGGACAGGCCACGGAAGTCACGGATACGTGGTACAGCAATGGAAATCAGACGCTCAAAGAACTCCCACATGCGTTCGCCACGCAGAGTTACTTTGCAGCCGATTGGATAGCCCTGACGGATTTTGAAGCCTGCAACAGATTTGCGAGCTTTGGTGATCAACGGCTTTTGGCCGGAGATTGCTGCCAGGTCAGCTGCTGCGTTGTCCAGCAGTTTCTTGTCAGCGATCGCTTCACCAACACCCATGTTCAGGGTGATCTTCTCGACCCGAGGGACTTGCATGACAGAATTGTAGTTAAACTGAGACATCAGTTGTTTAACTACCTCGTCTTTGTAGTAATCATGCAGTTTCGCCATCGTATTACTCCAAATTACTTGATAGTTTCGCTGTTAGACTTGAAGAAACGGACTTTTTTGCCGTCTTCGAATCTAAAGCCTACACGGTCAGCCTTGCCGGTTGCCGCGTTGAAGATAGCAACGTTAGAAACCTGAATTGCAGCTTCTTTTTCAACGATGCCGCCTGGTTGGTTCAGAGCCGGAACCGGCTTCTGGTGTTTCTTAACCAGGTTGATACCTTCAACAATGACCTTACCAGCAGACAGGACATTTTTTACTTTACCGCGTTTACCTTTGTCTTTCCCGGTAAGCACGATAACTTCGTCATCACGACGGATTTTCGCTGCCATGGTTCGCTCCTTAGAGTACTTCTGGTGCCAGAGAGATAATTTTCATGAACTTCTCATTACGCAGTTCACGAGTTACCGGCCCAAAAATACGCGTACCGATAGGTTGCTCGCTGTTATTGTTCAAAATAACGCATGCATTTCCATCGAAGCGAATGACAGAACCGTCCGGGCGACGTACACCCTTCTTGGTGCGCACCACTACCGCCTTCAGCACATCGCCTTTCTTCACCTTACCACGTGGAATTGCTTCCTTGATGGTAATCTTGATGATATCGCCGACGCCTGCGTAGCGACGGTGCGAGCCACCTAGAACCTTGATACACATTACGCGACGAGCACCGGAGTTATCGGCGACGTTCAGCATAGTCTGTTCTTGGATCATTTTAGTGCTCCGCTAATGTCAACTACTACTTTAAAGACCTAAGAAATTTAGGTCGTTGAAAAGCCCCATAACTGAGGGCGCAGCATTATAACACCGCTTCCTTAGGATGGGTAGAAAAAATAAACGGCTCATTTTCTGAGCCGTTTATCAAGTGAGAGCCAGCTACTCTATTACAGAATCGCTTTCTCTACAACGCGAACCAACGTCCAGGACTTAGTCTTAGACAGTGGACGGCATTCGCGGATTTCCACCACGTCGCCAGCGCCACATTCGTTGTTCTCGTCATGTACGTGCAATTTAGTCGTACGCTTGATGAATTTCCCGTAGATCGGGTGCTTCACGAAACGTTCGATAGCAACAACGATGGATTTCTCCATTTTATCGCTAACAACACGACCCTGCAGAGTACGGATTTTATCGGTCATTACGCACCCGCCTTCTCAGTCAGTAAAGTCTTAACGCGTGCGACATCACGGCGCACTTGTTTCAACAGGTGAGTTTGTTGCAGCTGGCCACTCGCCGCTTGCATGCGCAAGTTGAATTGCTCACGCAGCAGGTTGAGCAGCTCAGTGTTCAGCTCTTCAACGCTTTTTTCACGCAGCTCTTGTGCTTTCATTACATCACCGTCTTGGTTACAAAGGTGGTTTTGATCGGCAGTTTCGCTGCTGCCAGCTTGAATGCCTCACGGGCCAGCTCTTCAGACACACCGTCCATTTCGTACAGGACTTTACCAGGCTGGATCAGAGCAACCCAGTACTCCACGTTACCCTTAACTTTACCCATACGAACTTCCAGCGGCTTCTCGGTAATTGGTTTGTCCGGGAATACACGGATCCAGATTTTACCTTGACGCTTAACTGCACGAGTCATTGCACGACGTGCTGCTTCGATTTGACGAGCAGTCAGACGGCCACGGCCAACAGCTTTCAGACCGAAAGTGCCGAAGCTAACATCCGTACCTTGCGCCAGACCACGGTTGCGGCCCTTGTGCACCTTACGGAATTTTGTACGCTTTGGTTGTAACATCAGCGACTCTCCTTACTTGCGGCCTTTACGCTGCTGCTTTTTAGGTTGAGCAGCCGGTTCCGGTTGTTCAACTGCAGCCATACCACCCAGGATCTCACCTTTGAAGATCCATACCTTAACGCCGATTACACCATAAGTGGTGTGCGCTTCAGACGTGTTGTAGTCGATGTCCGCACGCAGAGTGTGCAATGGAACACGACCTTCGCGGTACCATTCGGTACGTGCGATTTCAGCACCGCCAAGACGGCCGCTTACTTCAACTTTGATGCCTTTAGCGCCCAGACGCATTGCGTTCTGTACAGCACGCTTCATAGCACGACGGAACATGACGCGACGTTCCAGCTGTGAAGTGATGCTGTCAGCAACCAATTTAGCGTCCAGTTCCGGTTTACGGACTTCGGCGATGTTGATCTGTGCAGGAACGCCAGCGATGTCCGCTACGACCTTGCGCAGTTTTTCTACGTCTTCACCTTTTTTTACCGATAACGATACCCGGGCGAGCAGTGTGAATGGTTACACGGATGCTCTTGGCCGACGCTCGATAACGATACGAGATACGGACGCTTTAGCCAGTTCCTTAGTCAGGAATTGACGAACTTTAAAGTCGCTGTCCAGGTTGTCAGCGAATTCTTTGGTATTCGCATACCAGGTAGAGTTCCAAGGTTTGACAATACCCAGGCGAATACCATTAGGATGTACTTTCTGACCCATTGCTAGTCTCCAGAGTCTCAGCGATCGGACACAACCACAGTAATGTGGCTGGTGCGCTTCAGGATGCGATCTGCACGACCTTTCGCACGCGGCATAATGCGCTTCATGCTTGGGCCTTCGTCTACGAAGATTTTCGTAACTTTCAGATCATCGATGTCAGCGCCATCGTTGTGTTCTGCGTTAGCAATGGCAGACTCCAGTACTTTTTTAACCAGACCAGCAGCTTTCTTGTTGGTGTAGGTCAAAGTTTCCAGAGCTTGCGACACTTTCTTACCGCGGATCAGGTCAGCAACAAGGCGAACCTTCTGAGCAGAAGAACGAGCGTGGCGATGTTTAGCGATAGTTTCCATCTCTTCCTCCTACCTTAGCGCTTTTTAGCTTTTTTATCAGCCGCATGGCCGCGATAAGTACGAGTCGGCGCGAATTCACCCAGTTTGTGACCGACCATTTCATCGGAAACGAATACTGGTACGTGCTGACGACCATTATGGACAGCGATGGTCAAACCGATCATGTTAGGAAAGATCGTTGAACGACGGGACCAAGTGCGCACTGGCTTCTTGTCACCGCTTTCCACCGCTTTCTCTACCTTCTTCAGCAAGTGCAGGTCAATAAAAGGACCTTTCTTGAGAGAACGTGGCATGGCTTATCCTCTAATTATTTTTTGCTACGGCGACGTACGATGAATTTATCAGTACGCTTGTTGCTACGGGTCTTCTTACCTTTGGTCTGAACGCCCCACGGAGAAACCGGGTGCTTACCAAAGTTACGACCTTCACCACCACCGTGCGGGTGATCTACCGGGTTCATCGCCGTACCGCGAACGGTAGGACGAACACCACGCCAACGTGCAGCACCTGCTTTACCCAGGACGCGCAGCATGTGTTCTGAGTTACCGACTTCACCCAGGGTGGCGCGGCAATCTGCAGGAACTTTACGCATTTCGCCAGAGCGCAGACGCAGAGTTACGTAGGAACCATCACGAGCAACGATCTGAACGTAGGCACCGGCAGAACGCGCCATCTGGCCGCCTTTACCTGGTTTCATTTCTACGTTGTGAACCGTTGAACCAACTGGGATGTTGCGCATTGGCAGGGCGTTGCCCACTTTGATCGCAGCATCAACACCAGATTGGATCTGGTCACCAGCTTTCAGGCCTTTCGGCGCCAGGATGTAACGGCGTTCGCCGTCTTTGTACAGAACCAGCGCGATGTTCGCGGAACGGTTCGGATCGTACTCCAGACGCTCAACCACTGCAGACACGCCGTCTTTGTTGCGTTTGAAGTCAACCAGACGATAGTGTTGCTTGTGGCCACCACCGATATGACGGGTGGTGATACGGCCATTGTTGTTACGACCACCGCTTTTGCTCAGTTTTTCCAGCAGCGGGGCATAAGGTTTACCCTTGTGCAGCTCAGGGTTAACCACTTTAACAACGTGGCGACGACCCGGAGATGTAGGTTTACATTTAACAATTGCCATTGTTCTTACTCCTCCGACTTACTCTGCGCCGCTGATGAAGTCCAGATTCTGGCCTTCTTTCAGGGTGACGTAAGCTTTTTTCCAGTCGCTACGACGACCGATACGCTGACCGTGACGCTTCACTTTCCCTTTAACAACCAGGGTGCTCACGTCTTTGACTTCGACTTCAAACAGTTTCTGCACTGCAGCTTTGATTTCTGCTTTGGTCGCGTCTTTGGCAACTTTGAGTACGATGGTGTTTGATTTTTCCATCGCTGCAGATGCTTTCTCAGATACGTGCGGTGCACGCAGCACTTTCAGCAAACGTTCTTCACGGATCATGCCAGCATCTCCTCAACTTGCTTCACAGCATCAGCAGTCATAACCACTTTGTCGAAGGCGATCAGGCTAACTGGATCGATACCTGCTACATCGCGCACGTCAACCTTGTACAGGTTGCGGGCAGCCAGGAACAGATTCTCATCGACTTCGCCGGTTACAATCA
This sequence comes from Serratia rubidaea, assembly GCA_901472405.1. GTDB lineage: Bacteria > Pseudomonadota > Gammaproteobacteria > Enterobacterales > Enterobacteriaceae > Serratia_B > Serratia_B rubidaea. The sequence goes on from LR590463.1 coordinate 4,605,535, forward strand.
GCACGTCTTCCAGGGCCATATCTTTCAGTTTCTGTGCCAGCAGCTTAGTTTTAGGCGCTTCAACAGAGAACTTTTCGACAACGATCAGACGATCTTGACGTACCAGTTCGGACAGGATGCTTTTCAGCGCGCCGCGGTACATCTTTTTGTTAACTTTCTGACTGTGGTCTTGTGGCTTCGCAGCGAAGGTCACACCACCGGAACGCCAGATCGGGCTCTTAACAGAACCTGAACGCGCACGGCCAGTACCTTTCTGGCGCCACGGTTTCTTACCGGAACCGGTCACTTCAGCACGGGTCTTCTGAGCACGAGTACCTTGACGGGCACCTGCTGCATAAGCAACAACAACCTGGTGTACCAGCGCTTCGTTGAAATCACGACCGAAGGTAGTTTCGGAAACAGTCAGCGCGCTTTGCGCGTCTTTCAATACTAATTCCATTGCTATCCCCTTACGCCTTCACAGCTGGTTTAACGATCAGGTTGCCACCGGTTGCACCCGGAACAGCACCTTTTACCAGCAGCAGGTTGCGCTCAGCGTCAACACGTACTACGTCCAGGCTCTGAACGGTTACGCGTTCGTCACCCAGGTGGCCTGCCATTTTCTTGCCTTTGAACACTTTGCCCGGAGTCTGGTTCTGACCGATAGAACCCGGAACGCGGTGAGACAAGGAGTTGCCGTGGGTAGCGTCTTGGGTACGGAAATTCCAGCGCTTAACAGTGCCAGCAAAACCTTTACCTTTAGAAGTACCGGTTACGTCAACTTTTTTAACGTCAGCGAAGATTTCTACGCTAATTTCCTGACCTGCAGTGTATTCCTGACCTTCTTCCAGGCGGAATTCCACAGACCACGCCAGCTTCAACGCCAGCTTTAGCGAAATGGCCAGCTTCAGGCTTGGTCACGCGGTTCGCTTTTTTGCTACCGGTGGTGACCTGAATGGCACTGTATCCGTCGTTATCCAGGCTCTTAACCTGAGTTACGCGGTTCGCTTCAATTTCGATTACGGTTACTGGGATGGAAACGCCTTCTTCAGTGAAGATGCGAGTCATGCCCACTTTTTTACCGACTAAACCAATCATTGTTTCAACCTCTCAATCGCTCAATGACCTGATTAACCCAGGCTGATCTGCACGTCTACACCGGCAGCCAGATCCAGACGCATCAGAGCATCAACGGTTTTCTCGGTTGGCTCAACGATGTCAACCAGACGCTTGTGAGTACGGATTTCGTACTGATCGCGCGCGTCTTTGTTGACGTGCGGAGAGATCAGAACGGTAAAACGCTCTTTGCGGGTCGGCAGCGGGATCGGACCACGGACTTGCGCACCAGTGCGCTTAGCAGTCTCGACGATTTCCGCGGTTGATTGATCGATCAGACGATGATCAAACGCTTTCAGGCGGATACGGATTCTTTGGTTCTGCATGAGACCAGAGCTCCAATTATTTTATAAACGTAAATAATTACTCCTCACACCCATTTCGATTGATGGGGGAGTGTAATCGTCAACATATAACTCCCATATCGGGAGTATTGTTCGAAAGGCACAAATGGCTGCCGATCGACTGATTCGCTAAAATCAGGCTACCAAGATTAGGTAAGCCCGCGCATTATACGCAAAATGAGCGTCAAAGCAAGGCGCAGATGAAAATATGCGCAGAATATCGGCGTTTTCGTGACATGGATGGGGATTGATGCGGATGGAAACAAAACGGCGGGCGCTACCTGCCCTGCCGGCAACCAGGCTGCCGGCGGTTCAGTGGCAGGCGACGGGTTACGTCACTCTTTACGCTCCAGCACCTGGGCCTGTGCGTAATTTTGAATACCCAGCCGCTGGATAAGGTCCAGCTCGGTTTCCAGCCAGTCGATATGCTCTTCTTCATCCGCCAGAATCTCAATCATCAGATCGCGGCTGACATAGTCATGGATGGAGTCGGCGTAGGCGATGCCTTCACGCAAGTTCTTGGCGCCATCCAGCTCCAGCGCCAGATCCGAGCGCAGCATCTCCTCAATATCTTCACCGATATTCAGTTTGCCGAGATCTTGTAAATTCGGGATGCCTTCCAGAAACAAAATACGCTCGATATAGCGATCGGCGTGCTTCATTTCATCGATGGACTCGTGATATTCCTTGTCGTTGAGGCGCATTAAGCCCCAATTCTTGAACATGCGGGCGTGTAGGAAGTATTGATTGATGGCAACCAACTCGTTGCCGAGCAGTTTGTTGAGATGCGCAATGATCTTTTTATCGCCTTTCATAAGGTATTCCTCCTGACCAGTTCTAAAAGTGTAGAACCTGTGCGTCAAGAGTCAAAAAATGACCTTACCTTCTGTTAGGCAACTTCATGCATATGAATAATGGCTGCGCGTTCCTCCACCATAATCTGACGTGCCTGGCGAATGCATTTCCCGCAGTCACTACCAATCGGCACCAGGTCTCGCAGCTGCTTCATGGTATGGGGGCTGTGCTGACGCACCGCTTTACGAATTGCTTTGTCAGTCACGGCATTACACAGGCATACGTACATAGGAGACTCACTTCTTAACCTTTGAGTAAGTCTAAATAAGAATGCTTTTTATTTCAATTAAGATTTGCACAATTTGTATAAAAAAAGGGCACCGAAGTGCCCTCTTTATTGTGTTGATAAATTATCAGCGATTAAGCGATAACTTTAGCAACAACACCCGCGCCTACGGTACGGCCGCCTTCACGGATTGCGAAACGCAGACCGTCGTCCATTGCGATTGGGTGAATCAGAGTAACTTTCATGTTCACGTTGTCGCCTGGCATTACCATCTCTACGCCTTCTGGCAGTTCGATGGTACCGGTCACGTCAGTTGTACGGAAGTAGAACTGTGGACGGTAGCCTTTGAAGAACGGAGTATGACGGCCGCCTTCGTCTTTGGACAGAATGTACACTTCAGATTCGAACTGGGTGTGCGGCTTGATTGAACCTGGCTTCGCCAGTACCTGACCACGTTCGATTTCTTCACGCTTGATACCACGCAGCAGAACACCTACGTTCTCACCAGCACGGCCTTCGTCCAGCAGTTTGCGGAACATTTCTACGCCAGTACAGGTAGACTTAACGGTGTCTTTGATACCTACGATTTCTACTTCTTCACCAACTTTGATGATACCGCGCTCTACACGACCGGTAACAACGGTACCACGACCGGAGATGGAGAATACGTCTTCGATTGGCAGCAGGAACGGCTTGTCTACAGCACGCTCTGGCTCTGGGATGTAGCTGTCCAGCGCTTCTGCCAGCTCAACGATTTTCGCTTCCCACTCGGCTTCGCCTTCCAGCGCTTTCAGCGCGGAACCACGGATTACCGGCAGGTCGTCGCCTGGGAAGTCGTAAGCAGACAGCAGTTCGCGAACTTCCATCTCTACCAGTTCCAGCAGCTCTTCATCATCTACCATGTCGCATTTGTTCATGAATACGATGATGTAAGGTACGCCTACCTGGCGGCCCAGCAGGATGTGCTCACGGGTCTGAGGCATTGGGCCGTCAGTCGCTGCTACTACCAGGATTGCGCCGTCCATCTGCGCTGCACCGGTGATCATGTTTTTCACGTAGTCGGCGTGCCCTGGGCAGTCAACGTGCGCGTAGTGACGAGTCGGGGTGTCATACTCAACGTGAGAAGTGTTGATGGTGATACCACGAGCTTTTTCTTCTGGCGCGTTATCGATCTGGTCGAATGCGCGAGCAGCACCGCCGTAGGTTTTAGCCAGTACGGTAGTGATTGCTGCAGTCAGGGTAGTTTTACCGTGGTCAACGTGGCCGATAGTACCAACGTTAACGTGCGGTTTTGTACGTTCAAATTTTTCTTTAGACACGGCTATATTCCTTACTATAGCGCTCTCCCCATAAGGAGAGAGCACGGGACTTTGGTTTTAACCCTAAGGCTTATTTACCACGGGCTTCAATAACGGCCTGAGCAACGTTGTTCGGCGCATCATCATACTTCAGGAATTCCATGGTGTATGATGCACGACCTTTGGTCAGAGAACGCAGCTGAGTTGCATATCCGAACATTTCAGACAGCGGTACTTCAGCGTGGATCTTAACGCCAGTTACTTCAGATTCCTGACCGCGCAGCATACCACGACGACGGCTCAGGTCACCGATGACGTCACCAGTGTTCTCTTCTGGAGTTTCCACTTCAACCTTCATGATAGGCTCAAGCAGAACTGGGTTCGCTTTCTTAAAGCCATCTTTAAAGGCAATGGAAGCGGCCAGTTTAAACGCCAGTTCAGAGGAGTCAACGTCGTGGTAAGAACCGAAGTGCAGACGCACGCCGAGATCTACTACTGGGTAACCAGCCAGCGGACCAGCTTTCAGCTGCTCCTGGATGCCTTTATCAACGGCAGGGATGTATTCGGTTGGAATTACACCACCCTTGATGTCGTTGATGAACTCGTAACCTTTCGGGTTAGAGCCTGGCTCCAGCGGGTACATGTCAAACACAACGTGACCGTACTGACCACGACCACCAGACTGCTTGGCGTGCTTACCTTCGATATCGGTAACTTTGGAGCGAATCGCTTCGCGATAAGCAACCTGTGGTTTACCGACGTTCGCTTCAACGTTGAACTCACGCTTCATACGGTCAACGATGATGTCGAGGTGCAGCTCGCCCATACCAGCGATGATGGTCTGGTTAGATTCTTCATCAGTCCATACGCGGAATGACGGGTCTTCTTTAGCCAGACGGCCCAGAGCCAGACCCATTTTTTCCTGGTCAGCTTTGGTTTTCGGTTCAACGGCGATGGAGATTACCGGCTCAGGGAATTCCATACGCTCCAGAATGATCGGCGCATCTGGATCACACAGGGTGTCACCCGTAGTTACGTCTTTCAGACCGATAGCCGCGGCGATGTCGCCCGCGCGAACTTCTTTGATCTCTTCACGTTTGTTGGCGTGCATCTGAACGATACGGCCGAAACGCTCACGTGCAGCTTTCACGGAGTTCAGCACGGTATCGCCGGAGTTAACCACACCGGAGTAAACGCGGAAGAAGGTCAGGTTACCTACGAACGGGTCGGTAGCGATTTTGAACGCCAGAGCAGCAAACGGCTCTTTGTCGTCAGCATGACGCTCAGCCGGCGTGTCTTTACCGTCGTCCAGAACACCGTTGATCGCAGGAACATCGACTGGGGATGGCAGGTAATCGATTACCGCATCCAGCATCGCCTGAACACCTTTGTTCTTAAATGCAGAACCACAGGTTACCAGGATGATTTCGTTGTTCAGCACGCGCTGACGCAGTGCAGACTTGATCTCTTCCTCGGTCAGCTCGTCGCCGCCCAGGTATTTTTCCATCAGCTCTTCAGAAGCTTCAGCTGCGGATTCGATCAGGTTCTGGTGCCATTCGTCAGCCAGTTCGACCATATCAGCAGGGATGTCTTCGTATTCGAAGGTTACGCCCGCGTCAGCGTCGTTCCAGTTGATGGCTTTCATTTTCACCAGGTCAACAACGCCGGTGAACGCTTCTTCAGCGCCGATCGCCAGCTGCAGTGGAACTGGAGTTGCGCCCAGACGGGTTTTGATCTGGTCAACAACTTTCAGGAAGTTCGCACCCATACGGTCCATTTTGTTAACGAACGCGATACGTGGAACTTTGTATTTGTTAGCCTGACGCCATACGGTTTCAGACTGTGGCTGAACACCACCAACAGCACAGTAAACCATCACTGCGCCATCCAACACACGCATGGAACGTTCTACTTCGATGGTGAAGTCAACGTGTCCCGGGGTGTCGATGATGTTTACGCGGTGCGGTTCATACTGCTTGGCCATACCAGACCAGAAGCAGTTGTCGCTGCAGAAGTGATGGTAATACCACGCTCCTGCTCCTGTTCCATCCAGTCCATGGTGGCAGCGCCGTCATGAACTTCACCGAGTTTATGGTTTACACCGGTGTAGAACAGGATACGTTCGGTAGTGGTGGTTTTACCGGCGTCGATGTGTGCACTGATACCGATGTTGCGGTAGCGTGCAATAGGTGTTGTACGAGCCATTTGATTCCTCTATTGCCTTAGGCGTTCAAGTTCAGTTAACCCAAGCGGGTGAGCTTCTTGAAGCGCCCGCTTGGTTAGCATAACTACAGCGTGGTGATTACCAGCGGTAGTGCGCGAACGCCTTGTTGGCTTCGGCCATGCGGTGAACGTCTTCACGCTTCTTAACAGCAGAACCTTTGTTCTCTGCTGCGTCAGACAGTTCGTTCGCCAGGCGCAGAGCCATGGATTTATCACCGCGTTTACGAGCAGCATCAACGATCCAGCGCATTGCCAGAGCATTGCGACGAACCGGACGAACTTCAACTGGTACTTGGTAAGTAGAACCACCAACGCGGCGCGACTTAACTTCGACAGTCGGGCGAACGTTGTCCAGAGCTACTTCAAAAGCTTCCAGGTGATCTTTTACCAGAACGCTGAGCCAGGGTCTCCAGCGCGGTATAGACGATTGCTTCTGCGGTAGATTTTTTACCGTCTACCATCAGGATATTTACAAATTTGGCCAGCAGCTCAGATCCGAACTTAGGATCTGGCAGAATTTTACGTTGGCCGATTACGCGACGACGTGGCATGGAAATACTCCGTTGTTAATTCAGGATTGTCCAAAACTCTACGAGTTTATTTTGACATTAAAGTTAAAACGTTTGGCCTTACTTAACGGAGAACCATTAAGCCTTTGGCTTCTTCACGCCGTACTTGGAACGAGCTTGCTTACGGTCTTTAACACCGGAGCAGTCAAGTGCGCCGCGAACGGTGTGGTAACGCACACCTGGCAAGTCTTTAACACGACCGCCGCGGATCAGGATCACGGAGTGCTCCTGCAGGTTGTGACCTTCACCACCGATGTAGGAAGTCACTTCGAAACCGTTGGTCAAACGCACACGGCATACTTTACGCAGTGCGGAGTTTGGTTTTTTCGGAGTGGTGGTATATACGCGGGTACATACACCACGTTTTTGCGGGCAGGCTTCCAGCGCTGGAACGTTGCTTTTAGCAGCCTTCACAGAGCGTGGTTTGCGAACCAGCTGGTTAATTGTTGCCATTAAAAAAGCTCCTGGTTTTTGCTTCGTACTAGCTTCGTAAACATGTGATAAATCCCCTCGTATGCACTATTGGCAAAGTACGAGGACGCAGAATTTTATTGCCGACCCGAAGAGGTGTCAAGAAATATACAGCATCGTCGTCATTACCAGGCCATTTGGCTGCGATGCACTGTGGTTAATTCAACGAAGTGATTATAGTCAATGACGGTGACTTTGTGCGAAATATGACCACTCAGTCCCCGCGCCTCCAGGTCATTGCGCAGCGCGTAAAGAGAGATGGGGGCGGCGAGCAGCAAATCAAGGTGGGCGCCGGCCAGCGCGGCCAGAACGCCGTCCTGCAGCAGCAGCAGCGCATCGCCGGGCGACGCCTGACGCAGCAGCGTCGGCAGGTCGCACTGCGCGGGAGAACGGCTCAGGGTAAACAGCATCGGGACATTCCTAAAAAGTCATCACCACGTCGAAGGCGGCCAGTTTTTGTCGCAGGGATTCGGGCGCCAGCACCTCGGCGTCCAGCACCCAGTTCTCAACCTGCGCCAGGCCGCGCGCCTGCAGCGACGCCTCGCACAGATAACATTGCTCAACGTCATACAGCGGCAAGACGCCGAAGGTCGCGATGTAGTTGCGCCCCAGCACCTTTTCCGGCTGCTGGCCCGGCAGCAGCTGCAGCACGCCGTCGCCGATAAAAAATACGCCCAGCTGCTCGCTCAGCGCCGACGTCGCGAGCAGAGCGTCAAGCCCTTCCCGCCCGGAGGCGTTGCCGTGCGGCGCCTGGGTAAAGACAAAGGCCACTCGTTTCATCGTCATCTCTTAAAACTGTACCATGCGGTCGCAGCTGAGTGCGGCTTCCGCCAGGGCGCCCAGCCGCTGAGCGTAAAGCCGGGCTGCAGGTTCGCCGCCGCCAGTCCCTGCTCGCGCGCCTCATGTTCATCGGTCACGCCGCGGCGCAGCGCCGCCGCCACGCAGACGTTCAGCGTGACGTGATGCTGCTGCGCCAGCTCGCTCCAGGCGCGCACCAGATCAAACTCATCGCTGGCCGGCGCGCTCAGCCGGTTGGCGTTCAGCACCCCTTCCCGGTAGAAAAACACGCTGCTCAGCCGGTGCCCGGCCGCCAGCAGCGCCTCGGCGAACTGATAGGCGCTGCTGGCCTGCTGCGTACCGTAAGCCGGCCCGGTGACCAACAGGCAATAACTCAGCGTCACCGTTCATTACCCAGCAGATCGCCGCTTTTAAACTGGCGGATGTACAAATACACGGTGTGCTTGGAGATATTCAGCCGGTCAGCCACCTGATTGATGGCGTCCTTGATATCAAAAATCCCCTTCTCATCCAGGTTCAGCACCACCTGCCGGTTCTTGGCGTTGTTGGAGACGTTACGGTCGGCGTTCACTTCTTCAATGGTGAACTCCAGCGTTTGCGCCACCAGATCGTCCACCGACGAGGCGAAGTTCACCGACGAGGCGATCTCCTGGGTTTCCGGCGGCATAAAGCTTTGCATCACCTGAGAGAACGGCACGTCGAGGTTCATATTGATGCACAGCAGGCCGATCACGCGCTGTTCGCGGTTGCGAATGGCGATGGTGACCGATTTCATCAGCACGCCGCTTTTGGCGCGGGTGAAATAGGCTTTGGAAACGCTGCTGTCGTCGCCGGCCATGTCGTGCAGCATACGCAGCGCCAGATCGGTTATCGGCGAGCCGATCTGCCGGCCGGTATGCTCACCGTTGGCAATGCGTACCGCAGAGCATTTCAAATCCTCCAGCGAATGCAGCACGATCTCACAGTGCGAGCCGATCAGCATCGCCAGACCATCGACCACCGCCTCATAAGACTTCAGGATTTCATAATCCGTCTGGTTAAACGGACGCTCATTGAGCAAATCAAGCTCGCCGGCTTCGCTGGATAAAAGCGAATTAGACATCGGAGATACCACCCTCATAAATCGCCTGTGCCAGGGGGCGCAGCTAAAACGGCTCGTGCAGGTCGAAAACAGTTTTAGATACACGCCCTAAAGGGGCAGACGCAGGACATAATTGTCTGAATCCGGTCCGGTCAGCGCGACCGAAACCAAATCCTTTCATTTTCACGTGGTATTGACGTTAAGCTCATGCCCGGCGGGCGTCAAGTGATCAGGGCGCGGAGGCAGAGAAAGTTGTGGCGCGATGAGAACGGATGACGGGGAAATAAACGAAAACCGCCGCGATGCAATCGCGGCGGTGGCGTACAGGGAGCGCTTATTTCGCTTTTGCTTTCGCGTCCGCAGCAGCAGGTTTTTCTGCCTTGGCGTCGGCTTTCGGCGTGGCTTTCACGTCCAGCAGCTCAACGTCGAACACCAGGGTGGAGTTGGCCGGGATGCCCGGAACGCCGGTTTTACCGTAAGCCAGCGCCGGTGGGATAACCAGCTTGATTTTACCGCCCTTCTTGATGTGCTTCAGGCCTTCGGTCCAGCCAGGGATCACACCGTCCAGACGGAATGACAGCGGCTCGCCGCGGGTGTAGGAGTTATCAAACTCTTTACCGTCAATCAGGGTGCCCTTGTAGTTCACCACCACGGTGTCGCTATCTTTCGGCGCATTGCCGGTACCTGGTTTCTCTACCTGGTACAGCAGGCCGGATTCCGTTTTCTTCACGCCTTTTTCTTTGGCGAAGGTGTCACGGTATTTCGCGCCTTTCTCTTCGTTCTCTTTCGCGTCCTGCTCCATCTTCGCCTGAGCGGAAGACTTCACGCGCGCTTCGAAGCCCTGCAGGGTTTTCTCAATATCCGCGTCATTCAGCTTGCTCTTGTTGGCGAAAGCGTCCTGAACGCCGGCGATCAACTGGTCTTTATCCAGTTTGATACCCAGTTTTTCTTGCTCTTTGAGAGAGTTGTCCATGTAACGGCCCAGGGACGCGCCCAGCGCGTAAGCCGCTTGTTCGTCATCGTTCTTGAATTTGCCGGTGCTTGGCGCAGCGGCGGCATCAGCAGGTTTTGCCGCATCGGCGGCCATAGCCTGAGTCGCATTCAGAGCAAAAGCCATGGTGGTTGCCAGAAGCGTGACTTTAAACAAAGATTTCATCCATTTCTCCAGTGTCTGAAGCGGTGCCCCAAACAATCATTAAGTAAGATAACCGGGCTACTATAGCGGGCTGCAAGAAAACAAGACAGTCGCACAGGTAACCAATCGAGTCAAAGTGTGACTTCGTATTCAAAGAGAAGTTTCCTCTCATTTTTACCCGCATGATAAATCAGACTTTTCTTGAGCCACTGCGGCGCCATGACATAAAACGGTTCCGCCATGTGTGCTTTTACACCCCGCCTCAGCTAAATAGCACAGCGCAAAACGCGCCGCAGCTGTTACCATAACGCCAGCAATCAAGATTTAACAGTGTCAGAGGTCACGCCATGCACAACGCCGGCAATGAAAGCCTGTTACAACGGCTGGAAGAGTTGGAAAGCCGCCAGGCTTTTCAGGAAGTCACCATCGAAGAGCTGAACCAGACGGTGGTCCAGCAGCAGCTGGAGCTGCTGAAAATGCGCGAGCATCTGCATCTGCTTACCGATAAACTGCGCGCCGCCCAGCCTTCCATGATTGCCTCGCAATCGGAAGAGACGCCGCCTCCCCACTACTGACCGCGGCGCCGCAGGAGCATAAAAAAAGGCCGCCGAAGCGACCTTTTCCTGCAGCGCGCTACGCGCTTAGTGGCAGCCGCAACCGCCGTTGCCGCAACCGCCTTTTTTGTCTTCAGCGTGGTCGTGACCATGATCGTGGCCGTGACCGCCGCAGCAGCCGTCGCCGTGTTCGTGGTGATGGTCGTGCTCGCCGTGTACGTGGCCGTGCGCCAGTTCTTCCGGCGTCGCTTCACGGATAGCCACGACTTCAACGTTGAAGTTCAGGTTCTGGCCCGCCAGCATGTGGTTACCGTCAACCACCACGTGATCGCCGTCCACTTCGGTGATTTCAACCGGAACCGGACCCTGATCGGTATCAGCCAGGAAACGCATGCCAACCTGCAGCTCGTCAACGCCCATGAAAACGTCTTTTGGTACGCGCTGCACCAGGTTTTCATCATAGTTGCCGTAGGCTTCGTTAGCGCCAACGTGAACGTCGAAACGATCGCCCACCGCGTGGCCTTCGAGCGCTTTTTCCAGACCTGCAATCAGAGAACCATGCCCGTGCAGATAGTCCAGCGGTGCACTCACCGGAGACTCATCAACCAAAACACCGTCTTCTGTACGTACTTGGTAAGCCAGGCTGACTACCGAGTCTTTTGCTACTTTCATGATATCTCCTACCGTTGGATACTTTCAGCTGCGCCAACCTGCGCCGGCAGCAACTCTAACGGGTAGATTGTAACGGAAATCTACTCCGCTGTACCCTCCAGCATAAAAAATCGCGGCAAACGGCGCTATTCCGGTTGGAAAATCCCGATAACCTGCTCTTGCGGACGCACGTGTTTTTCCACCTGTTGCTCCGTCTGGCGCTGATGATGGCCGCACTTCACGCACTCCACCACTTCAACCTGATCTTCGCGCCAGACGGCCAGCGTATCCATCGCATTACAGCTCGGGCAAACCGCACCGGCGATAAAACGCTTACGAGTTACAGACATGCTTGTTGCTCCCACTTATTCATATTCATCCCAGCCGTCAAACTGGCGGCTCTCTTTTTGCATTTCGCGGTGGAACAGCTCTTCCAGCTCGCGCCGCGCCTCTTTCAGACGGGAAATCTGCGCCACATCGCCCTGATGCGGCGGCATCAATTCACGCAGCATGCGCATATCCAGCCGGCGGAAGTGCTGCTGGGCGCGAAAGGCCTGATGCGGATGCATTCCCAGCGTCATCAGCGTTTTGCGCCCCAGCTCCAGAGCGCTGGAGAACGTCTCGCGGCTGAAATACTGCACGCCGGCCTGCAGCAGCTCATGCGCTTCCACACGGCCGCGGGCGCGCGCCAGGATCGCCAGGTTGGGGAAGTGCTGCTGGCAGAGATGCACAATCGCCAGGGTGTCTTCCGGATCGCTGCAGGCGATGACGATCGACTTCGCCTTCTCGGCGCCGGCGGCGCGCAGCAGCTCCAGCTCGGTGGCGTCGCCGTAATACACTTTATAGCCGTAGCGGCGCAGCATCGCGACGGCGCTGACGTCGCGCTCCAACACGGTAATCCGCATTTTATTGGCCATCAGCAGGCGGCCGATCACCTGCCCAAAGCGTCCGAAGCCGGCAATGATCACCTGCGGCTCATCATCCTCGACGTACGGCGTCTCCTCCACGTCGTCGCGGGCGTTATAGCGGCGGGCCAAAATACGGTCGATCGCCTGCATCAGCAGCGGCGTAGTCATCATCGACAGCGTGACGATCACCAGCAGCAGCGCCAGCTGGTCGCTCTGCAGCACCTTTTGCGTCGCCGCCGCCGAAAACAGCACAAACGCGAATTCGCCGCCCTGGCTCAGCACGCCGGAAAACTGCAGCCGCACCGAACGGCGCAGGCCGAAGATGCGCGCCAGCGCGTACAGCACGCCGTATTTCACCGCTACCAGCAGCAGAACGCCGACGATCACCTCAAGCAGATGGGTATAGAGTACGCCGATATTCAGCGCCATGCCGACGGAAATAAAGAACAGCCCCAATAACAGCCCTTTAAACGGCTCGATGGCGATCTCCAGCTCGTGGCGATACTCGCTTTCCGCCAGCAGCACCCCGGCGATGAAGGTGCCCAGCGCCATCGACAGCCCCAGCGCATCCATAAACAGCGCCGAGCCCAACACCACCAACAGCGCGGCGGCGGTAAAAATCTCACGTACGCCGGAGGCCGCAATATAGCGGAACAGCGGCCGCAGCAGGTAACGGCCGCCCAGCAGCATCCCGCCGAACGCCGCCACCTTCATGGCGATTCTCGCCCAGTCGTCGCTGCTGCTGCCGCCGGCCAGAATCGGGATCAACGCCAGCGCCGGGATCACCGCCATATCCTGGAACAGCAGCACCGAAAACCCCAGCTGGCCGCCCTCATGGCGGTTCATACCCTTTTCACGCATCAGCTGCAGCGCCATCGCCGTGGAGGACATCGCCAGACCGATGCCGCCGATCACCGCCGCCTGCCAGGCAAAATGGCTGAAGTACAGCAGCGCGCCCAGAATAACGGCGCTGATCGCCACCTGGCCGGTGCCCACGCCAAAAATCGAGCGCCGCAGCGCCCACAGCTTGGAGGGATTCAGCTCCAGGCCGATGATAAACATCAGGAACACCACGCCGAGTTCGGAGAAGTGCAAAATCTCTTCGACGTCGCGGATAAACCCCAGCCCCCAGGGGCCGATGGCGATACCGGCAATCAGGTAGCCCAGCACCGCGCCAATTCCCAGACGACGGGCAATCGGCACCGTTACCACGGCGGCGAACAGGAACAACAGCCCGGCGGTCAGTAATGCAGAACCTTCCATGATCAGCTCCTCCGTTGCGGCAAAGGATTACGCAGCCAGTCGCCGTAGGCGGCGGCGTGGCTGGCCAGCACTTCCGGCTTTTGCCGACGCGCCCAGTAAACGACGATCGGCGTCAGCCAGTGCATATGGCACATTGCGGCGGTCAGCTCGAAGGGACGTAAAATATCTTCGATCGGATAGCGGTTGTAGCCGCCCAGGCGATAGGCGCCTTCCGGCTCGCCGGTGGTGATCACCGAACGCCAGTATTTGCCCGCCAGCGCATCGCCGCCCACGCCGCTGGCAAAACCGCGCGACAGCACCCGGTCCAGCCACTCCTTCAGCAGCGCCGGGCAGCTATAGGTGTATAAAGGATGTTGGAAAACAATGACCTGGTGTTCACGCAGCAGCTGCTGCTCATGATGAATATCGATAAAGAAGTCGGGGTAGTGCGCGTACAAATCATGTACGGTGACATTATCCATCTGCTGCGCCGGCTTGAGCAAAACCCGGTTAGCCACCGAGTCATGAGATTCCGGATGGGCATACAGCAGCAAAACCTTGGCCGGCTGCAACATCGTTCCCCTCCAATAGCGTCGTCAGAGCAACGGTTTTCCGTTACCATGCTGCGCATAGTTTAAAACAGCACGCTCGCTGCGGTCTGTTACGTTGATGATAATTTAACATATCTCCTACATTATTCGAGTCGCATCGACGCGACAATAATTCGAAGTAAAGGGACTACACAGAGAACGGCGCTTTATGATTGTATTCTCATCGTTACAAATCCGACGCGGTACCCGCGTCTTGCTGGACAACGCCACGGCCACGGTTAACCCCGGGCAGAAAGTTGGTCTGGTGGGTAAAAACGGCTGCGGCAAATCGACCCTGCTGTCGCTGCTAAAGGGTGAACTTTCCGCCGACGGCGGCAGTTACACCTTCCCCGGCAGCTGGGCGCTGGCCTGGGTGAACCAGGAGACGCCGGCGCTGGATGTGCCGGCGCTGGAGTATGTGATTGACGGCGACCGCGAATTCCGCCAGTTGGAAGCGGAGCTGCAGCTGGCCAACGAACGTAACGACGGCAATGCCATCGCCACGCTGCACGGTAAGCTGGACGCCATCGACGCCTGGACCATCCGCGCCCGCGCCGCCAGCCTGCTGCACGGCCTTGGTTTTTCCAATGAGCAGCTGCAAAGCCCGGTGCGCGCCTTCTCCGGCGGCTGGCGCATGCGTCTCAACCTGGCGCAGGCGCTGCTGTGCCGTTCCGACCTGCTGCTGCTTGATGAACCGACCAACCACCTGGATCTGGACGCGGTCATCTGGCTGGAACGCTGGCTGAAAAGCTATCCCGGCACGCTGGTGCTGATCTCGCACGACCGCGACTTCCTCGATCCGATCGTCGATAAAATCCTGCACATCGAACAGCAGACCATTAACGAATACACCGGCAACTACTCTTCGTTCGAACGTCAGCGCGCCACCAAGCTGGCGCAGCAGCAGTCGCTGTACCAGACTCAGCAGGAAAAGGTGGCGCATCTGCAGAGCTATATCGAACGGTTCCGCGCCAAGGCCACCAAAGCCAAGCAGGCGCAAAGCCGCATCAAGATGCTCGAACGCATGGAGCTGATCGCGCCGGCGCACGTCGACAACCCGTTCAGCTTCAGCTTCCGCGAGCCGGAGAGCCTGCCCAATCCGCTGCTGCGGATGGAAAAAGTCAGCGCCGGCTATGGCGATAAAGTGATCCTGCAGTCAATCAAACTGAACCTGGTGCCCGGCTCGCGCATCGGCCTGCTGGGGCGCAACGGCGCCGGCAAATCCACCCTGATTAAGCTGCTGGCGGACGAACTGGCGCCGCTCAGCGGTGAAATAGGCCTGGCGAAAGGCATCAAGCTGGGCTATTTCGCCCAGCATCAGCTGGAATTCCTGCGCGCCGACGAATCGCCGCTGCAGCACCTGAGTCGCATGGCGCCGCGCGTGCTGGAACAGCAGCTGCGCGACTACCTCGGCGGCTTCGGCTTCCAGGGCGACAAAGTGAGCGAGGCGACCGGCCGCTTCTCCGGCGGGGAGAAAGCCCGTCTGGTGCTGGCGCTGATCGTCTGGCAGCGCCCTAACCTGCTGCTGCTTGATGAACCGACCAACCACCTGGATCTGGATATGCGTCAGGCGCTGACCGAAGCGCTGATCGACTTCGAAGGCGCGTTGGTGGTGGTGTCGCACGACCGTCACCTGCTGCGTTCAACCACCGACGATCTGTATCTGGTGCACGACGGCCAGGTCGAGCCGTTCGCCGGCGATCTGGAAGATTACCAGCAGTGGCTCAGCGATCTGCAAAAACAGCAGGCACAGCAGGACGCCGCGCCGAAACAGGATGGCGGCAACAGCGCGCAGGCGCGTAAGGATCAAAAGCGCCGCGCCGCCGAGTTCCGCACGCAAACCCAGCCGCTGCGCAAGCAGATCGCCAAACTGGAACAGCAGATGGAAAAGCTGGGCGCCGAGCTGGCGCAGGTGGAAGAACAGCTGGCGGACTCCGCGCTGTACGACATCAGCCGCAAGGCCGAACTGACCGATTGCCTGCAGCGGCAAAGCCAGGCCAAATCCTCGTTGGAAGAAACGGAAATGACCTGGCTGGAGGCGCAGGAACAGCTGGAACAGCTGACCCAGGCGTTCGACGCCGAGAGTTAAACGCCCGTCACTCCGCCAGCGTCGCGCTCAGCCGCTGGCGGACCTGCTCTAACGACTCCTGATGATACAGCTTGCCGTCCAGGAAGCGGGTTTTCAGTTCGCCCTGCCGCTCCTGCTGCCAGCTTTGGTTATCCAGCAGTTGGTAGTCGCCGCGCTCATCCCGAATCACCCGTAACAGACCACGCGCCGACCGCTTTAAGCCGCCGTCGGTTTTCGGCTGTTTGAAAATCGGACGCCCGACGCCCTGCACCTCGCCGTAGGTCGCCTTCATCGCAAAGCCAAAGGTGTCGCGGGTATGATACTGATAGGTAAAAGAACCCACGCCGAACACCACGTTGGAGCTGGCGAACCCTTTCGCTTCCAGGCGGCGCAGAATCTCCTGTGCGCGCTCCAGCGTAATCGAATCGCCGTAAATCAGCCCGACGTGAGGATCCAGCACCTTGTAACCCTTGCTGTTTACCGTGCCGCCAAAAATTTCCCACAGCACTTCCACCGAGCCTTTTTCTTCCGCGCTGCGCGTCGGACTACGGTCGTAATCCGCACCGCTGCCGCACAGGATGGCTACCGGGTCGCCGCTGTCCGGGCGAAACACCACCCGGCCGTCGCGCGCCATAATTTTCGCTTTCAGCTCGCGGGTAAACTCGGTCAGCACCCGCCAGTAATCCCAGGTATCCGATACGATGGAAACCAGCCCCTGCGGGTACAGGTCCTCAATCAGACGGCGGAAGGTTTCAATCTCCGCGTCCTGTTCCCCCATGCACATCACGCTGTGCTCGGTGGCCGGGATACTGCCGGCGACAAAATAGTCGCCGTCGGTGGGGTAGTAGCGCTGCGCATACAGAATGGACGGAATATTATCGGTGCCTTTAAAACTGAGCAGGTGGCCGGCACCGGCCTGCGCCACGTCGTGCATGCCCGACATGCCGCGGAAGGAAAAGTCATGGCTCTGAAAATCCAGGTGCGTCATATCATCACAGGTGCGCGCCGCCCACATCTGGCAAATCTTACGGTAGTGATGGGCAATGGTGGCGTTGGTCGAGGCCTTCCACAACTCTGCGGAAATCACCGTTTCCAGATAGTTCACCAGCCAGAAGAACTCATCGCGGGTATTGGTGATGGTCAGCACCGGCACCTTCATATTGACCTTGCTGCCCTCATCCAGTCCCTTGATATGCAACGGCAGATACCCCAACCGATGCAGCGCGCGGATATGCTCGACGGACACCCGGCCCTGACCGATATAGCTGTCCATCAGCGCCTTATATTCCCCAACCACCTGCTCTTCCGGCCGGGCAAAGAACTGCTGATTGAACAAATCCACCATAAACCACTGCAGGAATCCCTGCAGGCCAAAAAATACCAGTTGCCCATCGGGCAGCGGCGAACTGAAGAAGCGGTCGCTGCGCGGCGTAAAGTTGGAGTAAACCCGCGTCGTCCCCTGCGGATACTGCTCACGGTGGGATACTTTATAACCATCAATCGCCAGAATAGGGTTAGTCAGCATCATGCTCTCCTTAATGGGCGTAGATACGCGCAATATCAATCAGTTCAACGCGGTCTTCGGCGATATCCGCCGCCGCATACGAGGTAGTGGTATAAATGTTGTCGATGCCCTGGCTCAGCAAGTGCGCTACGCCGCGGGAAAAGATGCCGTGCGTAACATACAGGCTGACGCTGCGCGCGCCGTGCTGGCGCAGCACCTGCGCCGCGCCGATAAAGGTGCCGCCGGCATCGCACAAGTCGTCGACAATCAGCACGTCTCTGTCCCGCACGTCGCCGGCCAGCAGCGCAAACCCGGTCAGTTCGCCGCTCTGCACGTCACGATGCTTGGTCATGATGCCGTACTCGTTCAGCGCAAAATGCGCGGCAACGGCATGGATTTTTTTCAGCGCCCCGGCATCCGGCGCGACGGGCAGCACCGCCTGCTGCGTCAGTAACTGCGTCAGCCTGGCGCTGTGCTGCATGCAGTGCTGCTGAGCAATGGCATGGAAATGGTCAATCGCCGCCGCAGCGACGTCGCTGTGCGGGTCCAGCACCGTGACCCGGTCAAACTTCAGCGTATTCAACAGCTGACCGAAGACCTTCAGCGCAAAGCTGTCGCCAGCGCCCATATGACGATCCTGACGGGCGAACGGCAGATACGGCAGCTCAAGCAGGCTCTCACGGATCGGGTAGTGGTGACGCACCGCCTCCACCAACTGCGCCAGCTGCATAAAGTCATCCATGGTGCGCATCGCCGCCGCCCGGATACGCATGTGCACGACATTCGCCGCGGCCGGCACGGTGAAACGGGCATAGACGGCGCCATCCGGGAACTGGCCGCTGATAACCGGAACTTCCTCGTTATCCAGAAATAACCGCAGTGTTGTGTGCATATCCGACTCCTGTTACTTAATCATTAATGTCCGTAAGACACTTATATAATTGTCTAAGGGACACTAATTGGCAAGTAAAAAAATCACCCATGCAGCAAAAAACAGTCAACGCATTGATAATAAATGAGAATAATATGTACTCGCTTGCTGAAGCCCTGGACGGGCGTTATAGTGTCCCAAAGACCTTTTCAGCGAGAGCCCGCGCAATGTCCACGGAAACCGACTACCTGCAAAACTACGACGCCAGCCGCTTCCCCGCGCCGATTGTCACGGTGGATAGCGTGCTGTTTACCGTTCATCAGGAGCAGCTCTGCGTCCTGATGGTCAAACGCGCCAACCACCCTTTCCAGGGGCGATGGGGATTACCGGGCGGCTTTATCGATCTGCAGCGCGATGATTCCACCGGCGCCACCGCCCAGCGCAAGCTGATGGAGAAAACCGGCATCGCCCCGCCGTATCTGGCGCAGTTGGCGAGTTTTTCCGGCCGTGAACGCGACCCACGCGGCTGGAGCCTGACCACGGTCTATTTCGCCCTGATCGCCCACGCCGACTGTCAGGCCCATATTGCCGATGTGGATGACGCCGCCTGGCTGCCGCTGGCAACGCTGCGCACTCAGCCGCTGGCCTTCGATCATCTGACGATTATCGACGCGGCGCTGCAGCGCCTGCGGCAAAAAACCGCCTATTCCATGCTGCCGGTCTATTGCCTGCCGACGGAATTTACGCTGTCGCAGTTACAAGAGGTGATGGAGATCATTCTGGATCGGTCGGTACAGCGCAAAAGCCTGATGCGGCGCTTTGAAGCGGCGGAGATGTTTGAAGACACCGGCAAAATGATGGCGACAGGCGCGCGCAAGGCGCGCCTGTATCGTAAAAAGGCGGGGTCGATATGCGCAACTTTTCCCGTAATCTGATGGTGGAGTAGCCGTCAGGCGCGGTAAAACGGCTTATCGCCCAGCATTGTCGCCCGGTGCATAATGCGCCGCTGCGGCAGGTAATCCGCGTTGGCGTAGTGCTGCGTCACGCGGTTGTCCCAGATGGCGATATCATTTTCCTGCCAGCGCCAGCGCACCTGAAACTCCGGCTTGGTGATATGGGCAAACAGGAAGCTCAGCAACGCCTCGCTCTCTTTCGCCGACAGATCGACAATCCGCGTGGTAAAGCCCTCATTGACGAACAGCGCCTGGCGGCCGCTTACCGGATGGGTGCGGATCACCGGGTGCAGCAGCGGCGGGTTTTTCTGCACCGCCTGTTGCCAGCGCTGATGCTCCTCCTCGCTGCCGCGGTGCTTATATTCCGGGAATGATTTCGTGAAGTCATGCTCCGCCTGCAGGCCGCTCAGCAGCTGTTTGAACGGCGCCGACAGCGCGTCATAGGCGGCAATGCCGCTGGCCCACAGGGTGTCGCCGCCGGCGGCCGGCAGCGTTTTGGCCGCCAGAATCGCCCCCAGCGGCGGGTTTTCGATAAAGGTGACGTCGGTGTGCCAGTTATCGTTGTCCGGCGGATTATTATCGTGGGTGTCCAGCACGATAATCTCCTCCACATCGCTGGCGTGCGGATAGACCGGGTGAATATGCAGATCGCCAAAGCGCCCGGCCAGATCGCGCTGCTGCAGCGGCGTAATCGGCTGATTGCGGAAAAACAGCACCTGATGTTTCAGCAGCGCGTGATACAGCTGCTCAAACTGTCCGTCGCCCAACGGCCGCGCCAGCTGAACATTCTCCACCAGCGCGCCGATATGCGGCCCTAACGGGGTAATCACCAGACGTTCGTTCATTGTTGTACTCCATGCCACGGGGTCAGACGGCGCTGCAGAGCGCGCAATCCCAGCTCTAAACCAAATGCAATAATCGCAATCACGCCGATGCCGGCCAGCACCACATCGGTCGCCAGAAACTCACCGGCGGACTGCACCATAAAACCTAAACCGCGCGTCGCGGCGATCAGTTCCGCCGCCACCAGCGTCGACCAGCCCACGCCCAGCCCGATGCGGATCCCGGTCAGAATTTCCGGCAGCGCGCTCGGCAACACCACAAAGCGCAGCACCTGCCAGCGGTTAGCCCCCAGCGCGCGTGCGGCGCGCACCCGTACCTGCGCCACGCTGCGCACGCCGGCCACGGTCGACAGCGCGACCGGAGCAAAAATCGCCAAATAAATCAGCAGAATTTTCGACGTTTCGCCAATGCCGAACCAAATCACCATCAGCGGCAGATAGGCCAGCGGCGGCACCGGGCGGTAAATCTCAATCAGCGGGTCGAGGATGCCGCGCACCGTGTCGTTCAGCCCCCATCGCAATGCCGACCGGGATCCCGATCAGCACCGCCGCCAGCAGCGCCAGCAAAATGCGCCCCAGGCTGGCGCCCAAATGCTGCCACAGCGTGGCGTCCATAAACCCCTGCGGGCCGGCGATGGTTATCAGCTGGCGCAGTACCTGCTGCGGCGCCGGCAGAAACAGCGGGTCGATCAGCCCCAGCGCCGTCACCGCCCACCACAGCGCCAGCACCGCCAGCAGCGTTGATGCGCTGAGCCAGACGCGGCGCGGCAGCGTAAAACGGCGCGGCGACGCCGGCGTCACGGTCGCTTTCAAGGTGGAATGCAGGCTCATAATAATGCCTCGCGCTGTTGGAAGACCTTGCCCGAGCACATATTCGCGCCGGGCGATAAACTCAGAGTCCGATTTGATCGTGCGGCACGCCTCACCGGCGGCGTAGCGGCGGCCGAAGTCGAGCGACAGGCGCTCAACCACCTGCCCCGGCCCCGGTGACAGCAGCAGCAGCTCGCTGGCTAAAAAGACCGCCTCTTCAATATCGTGCGTAATCAGCAGCACCTGCTTGCCGGTATCACGCCAGATGTTGAGCAGCAGCTCCTGCATCTGCTCGCGGGTAAAGGCATCCAGCGCGCCGAACGGCTCATCCAGCAGCAGCAGACGCGGATCCGCCGCCAGTGCGCGGGCGATCCCGACGCGCTGACGCATCCCGCCGGACAACTGCCAGATAGAATGTTGCTCATAGCCGGCCAGGCCGACGCGGCGCAGCATATCCTGCGCCACCGCCCGCCGCTGCGCCTTACCGATGCCCGCCAGCTGCAGGCCAAACTCGACGTTATCCGCCACGTTGCGCCACGGCAGCAGGCCCTCATGCTGAAACACCACGCGCGCTCGCGCCGGGCCGTTGACCGGCCGGCCGTCCAGCGTAATGCTGCCCGCCGCCGGCGACATAAAGCCGGCAATCAGATTCAGCAGGGTGGTTTTGCCGCAGCCCGACGGCCCAGCACCACCACCAGCTCGCCGCTGTCGATCTGGAACGACACATCGCGCAGCGCGGACGCCCCTGATACTCCGCGACAGATGGCTGACGTTTAGCATCTCTCCCCCCTTACGACTGCGGCGCAGCTGCAGCTGCTTCACGAAACGGTCGGTAACATAGGCGCTGTAATCCGCGTCAACCTGCGGGATTTTGCCCTGCTGCTTCAGAACTCTGCGGTATCGTGAATCGCCTTGCTGACCGGCTGGCCCAGCTGACTCACCTGTTCTGCCGCCGGCAGATAGCGGTTGCCCTGCACCAATGCCGGCACCTGCGCTTCCGGCACCCCGCTCAGCCGCGCCAGCGTGGCGAGATGTTCTTTATCCCCGAGCCAGGCAGCGGGATCGTTCAGGTAGGCCTTTTGCGCCGCCAGCGAACTGGCGGCAAAGGCGCTCACCACCTGCGGATGCTGCCGGGCGAAATCCTTACGCACCACCCCAGACATCCAGCGTCGGCGCGCCCCACTCGCCACCTGCGCCGAATCGGCCAGCACCTTGCCGTTTTTCGCCAGTTCGTTTACCACCGGCGCCCAGACGTACGCGCCGTCGATATCGCCGCGCTGCCAGGCGGCGGCAATGGCCGGCGGCTGCAGGTTGAGGATTTTCACCTGCTCAGGCTTGATGCCCCAGTGCTTCAGCGAAGCCAGCAGGCTGTAATGGGTGGTTGAGATAAACGGCACCGCAATGCGTTTGCCGATCAGATTCTTTTGGTGAGGTGATGGTGTTTTTCACCACCAGCGCTTCCGAGCTGCCGAGCTGCGAGGCGATCAGGAACACCTCAATCGGCAGTTTTTGGCTGGCGGCCACCGCCAGCGGGCTGGAGCCGATATTGCCGATTTGCACATCGCCGGAGGCCAGCGCGCGCAGCACGCTGGAACCGCTGTCAAACTTACGCCAGTCGACCTTGGCGCCGGACTGTTTGGCAAAACTATTTTCCGCCTGCGCCACTTTGGCGGGCTCCGCCGAGGTTTGATAGGCGACGGTCACATCGACCGCCTGCGCGCTGGCCGCCATCAGCGACAGCGCCAACAACGCCGCGCCGCGTAGAGAAAAGAGTTTGCCCGCCATATTCTGGCTCCGTTGATAACGATCTGTTCAGTTGCCAACAGTTTTATCTGAGCGTATCTAGGCGTAAAAGAATAAAAAAGTCTTCTTTATTCTTTATAGAAATAAAAACTTACCCGCTCACGCAAGATATTGCACACACTCTTACCATGGATAAGCGCGCGGTAATCTGGCTTCTCGCCTAAACGCAAGTAACATTGTCTGAAAATAACGCCTTAATCGGCCATATATCTGTGCCGCCATTTATCACAAGGATGCTTTTCTTAATGGAAAATACCCCTGATTTATCCATGACTACACAGACCGGCAGCCCTGTTTCTGCCGTCTCCCCCACAGATCTGCCCCAGCTTGCTGACGAACAGCTGACTTTACAGGAACAGGACGAAGTCCAGCGCCTGGTCGAACAGATCGATATCACCGATCCGGTATTGTCCATTGCCTATGCGGCCAAAACCATGAACAGCATTTCGCGCTTTTCCGAAGCGCTGATGCAAGAGGTGAGAGCCAAGGATGCCGGCGCGATCGGCGAGCAGCTCACCGACCTGCTGGGCAAAGTGAAAGCCGTCGATTTAAGCGCGTTTGGTGAAAAGAAAAGCCTGCTCGCCTCCTTGCCGCTGCTGGGGCGCCTCTTCAATAAAATTGAACGCACCATGGCGGAATATCAAACGCTGGCGCAGCAGGTGGACAACATCAGCAAAAAGCTCGAACAGACGATGGTGGAGCTGCTGCGTAATATCGCCACGCTGGAACAACTATTTACTCACAACCGCGAGTTCTTCCAACAGATTAACCTGCACATTATCGCCGGTAAGCAAAAGCTGGCGCTGATACAGAACGGGGAACTGCGCCTGGCGCAAGAAAAAGCGGCCCATTCCAGCGACGCCATGGATGCCAGTACGTGCGCGACCTGATGGAAGGCGTCCAGCGCTTTGAACGCCGGCTGCATGACCTGATGATGTCGCGCACCATTGCCGTCCAGACAGCGCCGCAGATCCGCCTGATGCAAAGCAACAGCCAATCGCTGGCGGAGAAAATCCAAAGCAGCATTCTCACCACCATCCCCGTCTGGAAAAGCCAAATCGTGCTGGCATTGTCGCTCAACTCTCAGCGACAGGCGGCCAAGCTGCAAAAAGACGTGGCGGATACCACCAACGACATGCTGCGCCGCAACGCCGAGCTGCTGCAAACGGGCACGCTGGAAACCGCACGCGAGGTGGAACGCTCCCTGGTGGATGTTGAAACGCTGCGCGACGTACAGGGCCGTTTACTCAGCACCATTGAGGACACCGTAACCATCGCCAGCGAAGCGCGGGTGCGCCGCGCCGAGGTGGAAAAAGAGCTGGCGGGCATGGAGCAGGAGCTGCGCAGCCGGCTGGCGGCCATTGCGGCAAACCAGCGTCCGGCAGCCAATGCCTAACCGGCGTTCAGCACAATGCTGAACGCTTTTAACAACTTACGGATTAGACTTTTCTCCGCCTATGACCTTGATTAACGTTTCCGGCTTTCGCGCGCGCTATGAAAACAGCCACTTGTTTAAATTCGTCACACAGATTGTTCTGTCGATCGTCGCGAGCTTCTATCTCAAAATTGCCACCGAAATAGGCTCGCCTGACCTCGCGCCCTGCATGCCAGCATGAGTCCCGAGGAAGTCAGTCAAAACACCCCCATCCTCCTCTGTTGGCTAAGCCTGGTGCTGCTTTTCCGCGGACTGCTGTACGATCAGCGCAGCATGGCCTGGGGATTGCTGGCTGCTCTTATCTGGGTGTTCATCGGCGATACGGGTGCCGCGGGCGTCTGGGCTGCATCCATGTTTTTCATGCTGCATCTGTTATCGCAACGCAGCGAGCTGGGCTGGATACACCTGTGGTACCTGCTGCTATGGCTGCTGATGCTGCTGGATTACAATACGATGTATGAAGGCGTTCATCATTACGGTTACCTCTGCATCTTCACAGCGCTATTTCTGCTTTCCGCATACCTTAGCCTGCCGTTGTCCAAAAGGGTCGCCAAAACGATCAACGCTGCGACCAGGCCCGCCCCCGTCAAACGGCCGGTGCGGAACAAAACGCGGCCGCAGCGAACGCCGGCGACGAAGCAAAAGCAGGAGACGAGAGCTGGCTCAGCACAAAAGGAGAGCAAATTATCGTCACATTGGAGAGCTATCCCGCGCTCCCCAAAACGATGCAAACCGAGCTGAACGGCATCGTCAAATACGCCCGACTGATACAACAGTGCATACTGCAGGATCCCAATGACGTTAAACCGGGCAGCGAGTTTCTTGAGCGCTACCTGCCCCACACGCTTAAGTTACTGGACGAAGGCTATAAGCTTTCCAGCCAGCTGGATATTCACGGCGCTTCCGGCAGCATCAACACTCAGGGCCTGGAAATCCTGCGCTCACTGCACTCGGCCTTCAAACAAAAGCACGCTCAGCTGCTGGAAAACGACACGCTGGCGTACAAATCCGACCTCAGCCTGCTAGACAGCCTGCTCAAAACCGACGGGCTCAAGTAACCCTTGCGCCGCAGCACCTGCCGTGCTGCGGCCATTCACCGAGAATTTCCCCGCGTAAAAAGATCCTGGCGTGGCCGCCGAGCAGGGTGCGTTCGCCGTGTTGGCGGCAAAACAGCTCACCGCCGCGGGCGGATATCTGCCGGGCCCGCAGCGTATGGCGCCCCAGACGCGCGCTCCAATATGGCATCAGCGTACAGTGGGCGGAGCCGGTCACCGGGTCTTCTCCACCGTCCAGCGTGAAGTAACGGGAAACAAAATCCACCGTCTCACCCGGCGCGGTGACGATCACCGCCCGGCCGGCGGCGGCAATCAGCGCCGGAATGTCCGGCTGCAGCGCCCTCACCTGCGCTTCACTCTCCAGCACCGCCAGCAGCGCCGTGGCCTGCCAGGTCTCCTGCGGCGTAACGCCCAGCAACTGCGTCACCGCGGCCGGCGGCGCGACGCGCTGCGGCGCCCGGCTGGGGAAATCCAGAATCAGCCGCTCAGCCTCTTCGCTGTCGCGTTTGACGTACAGTTCGCCGCTGGCGGAGCGAAAACGCAGGTCGTTCAGCCCCGGGTTCACCACGTTGAACATCACATGCGCCGCCGCCAGCGTACCGTGTCCGCACAGGTCCACCTCGCGATGCGGCGTAAACCAGCGGATGCTCAGCACATCGCCGTCGTCCCAGACAAAGCTGGTCTCCGGCAGCTGCAGCTCATTGGCGATCGCCTGCAGCTGCGCCGTCTCCAGCGGCTGTTTCAGCAGATACACGCCCGCCGGGTTGCCGCGCAGTCCCGCGCCGGTAAAGGCATCAACGTGGAAGTAGTTTTCACTCATGATTTACTCCTTAATGCCAGATCAGCAGCGCGCAGGCCGCGGTCAGCAATCCCATGGAAACGTTAAAGATCACCCAGGCTTTCTTGCTGCGCAGCAGGCGGCCGATCACGGTGCCGAATCCAAGCCAGACGATCCCGGCAATGATATTGACTACAAAAATCCCCGCTGCGATGGCCACGATCGACGCGTTATATCGCTCCCCCTCCAGGCTAAAGCTGGCCACCGCGCCCAGCGCCATCAGCCAGGCCTTGGGGTTGAGAAACTGCAGCAGCCAGCCCTGATACAGCCGTACCGGCCTGGGCGGCGCAATATCGGTCTCCAGTTTTTCATAGGCGGCGGTCGCCACTTTCCACGCCAGCCACAGCAGGTAGACGCTGCCGAGGATTTTCAGGATCAGGTGTAATGAAGGGTAGACCAGGATCAGGCTGCCAACGCCGAACGCCACCAGCAGCAAAATGCTCTGCATGCCGAGCATAATGCCCATCATCAGCCACAGCGAACGCATAAAGCCAAAATTGGCGCCGGAGGTGGTGAGCAGCATGTTGTTCGGGCCAGGGGTAATCGCGGCCACCCACAGGAAGCCCAGCAGCGAAAGAAACAAACTTAATTCCATGAAACGGGCGCTCCTCACCCATGCGCGATTTTTGCAGTATGATGGTTAACAGATGACATTGAAGCTAACAGTGCGCTATTGATCACACAATAGTCGCCAACAAGATTTTTATTCACCTTATGCATGAAACCTTTCGTCCCCTGAGCGGGGCCAGCAACCCGCATCTGCAAACCCTATTGCCGCGGCTGGTGCGCCGCCGCGTGCTGCTGCAACCGCACTGGCAGCGGCTGGAGCTGCCCGACGGTGATTTCGTCGATCTGGCCTGGAGCGAGGACCCCGCAAACGCGGGTGATAAGCCCCGGGTGGTGCTGTTCCACGGCCTGGAAGGCAGCTTCTACAGCCCCTATGCCCACGGCCTGCTGCACGCCTGGCGTGAAAAAGGCTGGCTGGGCGTGGTGATGCACTTTCGCGGCTGCAGCGGCGTGCCCAACCGCAAGCAGCGCATTTATCATTCCGGCGAAACGGAAGACGCCCGCTTTTTCCTGCGCTGGCTGCGGGATACCCATGGCGCCGCTCCCACCGCCGCGGTCGGCATTTCGCTCGGCGGCAATATGCTGGCCTGCTATCTGGCGCAGCAGCACCAGGCAAGCCTGCTGGACGCCGCAGTGGTGGTCAGCGCGCCGCTGATGCTGGAGCCGTGCTCCCTGCGGATGGAGCAGGGCTTCTCCCGCGTCTATCAGCATTACCTGCTCGGCCAGCTCAAGCAGAACGCCACCCGCAAGCTGCTGCGCGACCCGGCGTCGCTGCCGCTGCGGCTGCCGCAGCTCAAAGGACTGCGCCGGATGCGCGACTTTGACGACGCCATTACCGCGCGCATTCACGGCTTCCGCGACGCCACCGACTACTACCGGCGCTGCAGCGCGCTGCCGTTGCTGCCGGAGATCCAAACGCCGCTGCTGATCATCCACGCCAAAGACGATCCTTTTATGACCGACGCGGTGATCCCCGATCTGAGCGCGCTGCCGCCCAATATCGAATATCAGCTGACCGAGCGCGGCGGCCACGTCGGCTTTGTCGGCGGCACGCTGCACAAACCGCAAATGTGGCTGGAACAGCGCATTCCCGCCTGGCTTACCCCTTATCTGGATAAATAACGTGATTATTCCCTGGAAAGAACTGGACAGCAGTACGCTGAATAACCTGATTGAAGCCTTCGTGCTGCGTGAAGGCACCGACTACGGCGAGCATGAACGCTCGCTGGAGCAGAAAGTGGCCGACGTGCGCCGCCAGCTGCAGAGCGGCGAGGTGGTGCTGGTTTGGTCGGAGCTGCATGAAACCGTCAATATCATGCCCCGCGGACAGCTGCGCGCCGGCCGGCAGGAGAGTTAATCGCGCCGGCGCCCTATGACTGACGGCAAAAATCAGGTAACAATGGACATCTTGCAAACCAACTCGCGCAGCTTGCCGCTGGCAAAAAATGTATCAACCACACTAAAAATTATTCTCTGATACGCGCGCTTTATTACTACGGAGTAACCCAAGTATGTCCGCCAAACATCCCGTAATCGCGGTGACCGGCTCCAGCGGCGCCGGCACCACCACCACCAGCGTGGCGTTCCGCAAAATATTCCAGCAGCTGGATATCCGCGCCGCGCAGTTGGAAGGCGACAGCTTCCATCGCTATACCCGGCCGGAAATGGACGCCGCGATCCGTAAAGCGCGCGACCTCGGCCGCCATATCAGCTACTTCGGCCCGGAGGCCAACGACTTCGGCCTGCTGGAGCAGAGCTTTATCGAATACGGCAAAAGCGGCAGCGGCCGCTCGCGCAAATACCTGCATACCTATGACGAAGCGGTGCCCTACAACCAGGTGCCCGGCACCTTCACGCCGTGGGAGCCGTTGCCATCGCCGACCGACGTGCTGTTCTATGAAGGCCTGCACGGCGGCGTAGTGACCGACCAGCACGACGTGGCGCGCCATGTCGATCTGCTGGTCGGGGTGGTGCCCATCGTTAACCTGGAGTGGATCCAAAAGCTGATCCGCGATACCGGCGAACGCGGCCATTCGCGCGAAGCGGTCATGGATTCGGTGGTGCGCTCGATGGAAGACTACATCAACTACATCACGCCGCAGTTTTCCCGCACCCATATCAACTTCCAGCGGGTGCCGACGGTCGACACCTCCAACCCGTTCGCCGCCAAAGCCATCCCTTCGCTGGATGAAAGCTTTGTGGTGATTCACTTCCGCGGGTTGGATCAGATCGACTTCCCCTATCTGCTGGCGATGCTGCAGGGGTCATTTATCTCGCATATCAATACGCTGGTGGTGCCGGGCGGCAAAATGGGGCTGGCGATGGAGCTGATTATGGCGCCGCTGGTGCAGCGCCTGCTGGAAGGGAAAAAGATCGAATAGCGGCGCGCGCCTTACGGGCTTCGCACCCGGCGCACGCCGGGTGAAGTTATTCCACGGCGCGGATTTCAAAACTGTGGGTCACCGTTGCCGCCTGGCTCAGCATCAGCGATACCGAGCAGTACTTTTCGGCGGACAGATTGACCGCCCGCTCCACCACCTTGTCGCTCAGCCCTTTACCGCTGACGATAAAATGCAGATTGATCGCGGTAAAGGTGCGCGGCGCCTCTTCCCGGCGCTGTGAGCTGAGTTTTACCTCACAGTCGCGCACGTCGTTGCGGCCTTTTTGCAGAATCGACACCACGTCGATCGCGCTGCAGCCGCCCACCGACATCAGCACCATCTCCATCGGGCTCGGCGCTTTTTCCCCGGCATTCCCGTCCATTATCACCTGATGGCCCGACGCGGACTCACCGAGGAAGGTCAATCCTTCCACCCATTTCACTCTTGCCTGCATACTGCTCACTCCGGTTAATTTCTTAAAATCAGACTACGCTTTCGCACTAAAACTGGCAACGGAACCTGATGCTGGTCATGCTGAAGCGAGACAACAGAAGACACTCGCCTCACTCTATGCTACAAACAAACCGCAATAACTCTTTTTTGGACACCGATTTTTCAGGGATCTGCCCAAGGAAACGCATCTTCAGCGAGATGTTAACAGAATGTAGCTTGCAGCACCGTCAGCAAGTTAATATGCTAAGGGCAATAGCGTATTTTACGGCACGCCTCAAAACCTGTTTATAGCCCGCATGCATTACCGGTTATCAACGCGTTTAACAGGGATCTTTGATCCCTGTGTTACAAGGCAGCGATTACAACAGAGGATAATAGCGAATGGTTCTCGGCAAACCGCAAACAGACCCGACTCTCGAATGGTTCCTGTCTCATTGCCATATCCACAAATATCCATCCAAAAGTACGCTGATTCACCAAGGTGAAAAGGCCGAAACGCTCTACTACATCGTGAAAGGCTCCGTTGCGGTGCTGATTAAAGATGAAGAAGGTAAAGAGATGATCCTGTCCTACCTCAACCAGGGGGATTTCATCGGCGAGCTTGGATTATTTGAAGAAGGCCAGGAGCGCAGCGCCTGGGTGAGAGCAAAAACCGCCTGTGAAGTAGCTGAAATTTCCTATAAGAAATTCCGCCAGCTGATCCAGGTCAACCCGGATATTCTGATGCGCCTTTCCGCGCAAATGGCCAGCCGCCTGCAGGTCACCTCGGAGAAAGTGGGTAACCTCGCCTTCCTTGACGTTACCGGCCGCATTGCGCAGACCCTGCTGAACCTGGCGAAACAGCCGGACGCCATGACCCACCCTGACGGTATGCAAATTAAAATCACACGTCAGGAAATTGGTCAGATCGTCGGCTGCTCACGCGAAACGGTCGGCCGCATCCTGAAAATGCTGGAAGATCAAAACCTGATCTCCGCACACGGCAAAACCATCGTCGTTTATGGCACGCGTTAATTAATAAGAAAACGGCGCATACGCGCCGTTTTTTATGCTGACGGCAAGGGTAGCTTATGCCGCATTCACCACATCCTGCACCGCACGCTCAAAACGCGCCATCCCTTCTTCAATATCCTGCGGTTCAATCACCAATGACGGCGCAAAACGGATAACGTTAGGTCCGGCGTTCAGGATCATCACGCCATGCGCGGCCGCAGCCGCCAGGAAATCCCGCGCCTTATTCTGATAGGCCGCGCTAAGTTCAGCGCCGATCAGCAGCCCCATGCCGCGAATATCGCTGAACACGCCGTATTTCTCGGCCAACTGCTGCAGTTTGGCCACGTACAGCGCATGGCGCTGCGTAATGCCGTCCAGCACCTGCGGCGTATTGATCACCTCCAGCGCCGCCTCGGCCACCGCGCAGGCCAGCGGGTTGCCGCCGTAGGTGCTGCCGTGCGTGCCGACCTGCATGGCGGAGGCAATCTCCTCGGTGGTCAGCATCGCGCTGATCGGGAAGCCGCCGCCCAGCGCTTTGGCGGTGGTGAGAATATCCGGCGTCACGCCGTAGTGCATATAGGCAAACAGTTTGCCGGTACGTCCCATACCACTCTGCACCTCATCAAACACCAGCAGCGCCTGATGCTGGTCACACAGCGCGCGCACGCCCTGTAGGAACTCGGCGTCCACCGGCGTAATGCCGCCTTCGCCCTGAATCGGCTCCATCACCACCGCGCAGGTGCTGTCGTCCATCACCGCCTTGACCGCCGCCAGATCGTTGTACGGCACGTGCACGATATCGGCCGGCTTTGGCCCGAAGCCGTCGGAATATTTCGCCTGCCCGCCCACCGAGACGGTAAACAGCGTCCGGCCGTGGAAGGCGTTATAGAAGGCGATAATTTTGGTTTTATACGGACTGTGGCGGGTAATGGCATAGTGGCGCGCCAGTTTAAAGGCCGCCTCATTGGCTTCCGAGCCGGAGTTGACGAAAAAGACCCGGTCGGCAAAGGTGGCGTCAATCAGTTTGCTGGCCAGCCGCAGCGCCGGTTCATTGGTGAACACATTGCTGGTATGCCACAGGGTTTCGCTTTGCTGCTGCAGCGCCGCCACCAGCGCCGGGTGGCAGTGGCCCAATGCGGTAACGGCGATGCCGCCGGAGAAATCGATATACTCTTTCCCCTCGCTGTCCCACACGCGGCTGCCTTGGCCCTTTACCGGCACAAACTGCGCCGGTGCATAAACCGGCAAAATCACCTGATCGAACGTGCTGCGATTGACCGCATGTTTTTCCGTCATTATTGGGTTCCACCTCAAGAGATTGGTTTTTTAACGCCGCCACCAAAGTGACAATATAGTCATAAAATATGCATAAAAAACCAATCAAGGGCAAACCAAAATCATCGATAATGGCGAAAAACTTATAACCGATTAACTTTTAAGGAAATTACTCAGCAGCGCGTGCCCCTGCTCGCTGAGGATGCTCTCCGGATGGAACTGCACCCCTTCCAGCGCCAGCGTGCGATGGCGAATGCCCATGATCTCATCGCGCATGCCGTCGCGCTCGCTCCAGGCGGTCACCTCAAAACAGTCCGGCAACGTTTTGGCGTCCAACACCAGCGAATGATAGCGCGTTACCGTCAGCGGATTATTCAGCCCGCGAAAAACGCCGCTGTCCGTATGGCGAATCGCCGACGTTTTGCCGTGCATCACCTCACGCGCGCGCACCACATCGGCGCCAAATGCCTGCCCCAGCGCCTGATGCCCCAGGCAGACGCCCAGAATCGGCAGCCGGCCGGCAAAGTGCGCAATCGCCGCCAGCGAAATGCCGGCCTCGTTCGGTGTGCAGGGGCCAGGGGAGATCACCAGATGCTGCGGCGCCAGCCGGTCAATATCGGCCAGCTGCAGTTCATCATTGCGCTTTACCACCACCTCGGCGCCAAGCTCGCAGAAGTATTGATAAAGGTTGTAGGTAAAGGAGTCGTAATTATCGATCAGCAGCAGCATGGTAAACGTCAACAGTGAAACAGGACCTGATTATACCGCGTCGCGGCACAACTGCCTTTTTCCTTTTTTAATCTTCTCTAACGGCTGCCCGCCCTGCAGCGGAAACAAAAACGTATCATCCTGTTTGAAGCGAATAAACTGCTTCCCGTCCTGAGCGCTATCCCACACCAGAGTGATATCGTCGCTGACGTAACGATCCTCACCCACCCGGCAGGTTTTTACCGGGACGCCGACCAGAGCGGCATAGCCTTGAATGCGCTTCTGGTGCTCAGCATCCATCAAGATGGCGTCGCTCGGCCAAGAACGGTAACCCAACATCATCATGGGGTAATTTGACAACGCCTTGGGAATCGGTGCGATAAGCATCAAACCGCAGGAGACAAAAAACATCGCGCCAATGCGCTGATAGAGCGGGTGCTCGCCCTCCCTGTTATGGAATAAGAACAGCATGTTAAAGATTAAGCCAATACAGAGAAAATAGACGACGGGCCATGACCGCTGACTGTCCCCGGGCAAACACAGTATCGCCACAAAAAAACAACAATAAGATCAATGATAAAAACAGCGTAATTTTACCCTGAACAAGTTTGTGGCGAACCAACTCCCTCCCCCAAAATTTCGTCACCAAATAAGCGAGAAAAGTCATTGGCGCAACCGTCGCATAAGCGCCATAGACCAGCCCGACTACCATGATGAAAGAAAACAGGACGGCGACGATGATAAACGTCATGCTCTCTTTCAGGCTCAGGCTGCTGATACCGATACCTTCCACGCATAAATACAGCAGCATCACTCCAATGCCGATAATGCTAACCAACAGCGTTGATGCCGCCAGCAATGACGTAAATAGTTTCAAATGCGATACGACTTTGCTCAACGGCACGGAAATATCCATAACAGAGAAAACAAGACCGGCCCCGAATGAGGCCGGTTTATGGCCGTTACTTTTTACGGCCGCCCATGATCGAACCCAGCACGCCGCGCAGAATTTGCTTGCTCAGATCGCGCGCCATGCTTTTGGCAGCGGTCTGTACAATGCCGTCGCGTTTGCCGCCGCGCGGGCCAGTGGAGCCGAACAGCAGCTCATTCAGACTGCCCATCAGGCCGCCGCCGCTTTGCTGGCCGGCCTGCGGCGCCGCTTTATCCACCGCCTCCGCATCCTGGCCGACGGTGGCAAAGCCCTCGGACGACAGCTTCTCATAGGCCGACTCACGGTCCACCATCTCTTCATAACGGCCGTACAGCGGCGATTTATTGATGGCGCTGTTCAGCCCTTCCGCCCCCAGCATGCCCATTTTTGACTCCGGCGCGATCACCATCGCGCGCTCCACCACATGGGGACGCCCCTTCTCATCGAGGAACGACACCAGCGCCTCCCCGACGCCCAACTCGCCAATCACCGTTTCCGCATCAAAGTCCGGGTTGGCGCGCATGGTCTGCGCCGCCGCCTTCACCGCCTTCTGGTCGCGCGGCGTAAAGGCGCGCAGCGCGTGCTGCACGCGGTTGCCCAGCTGGCGAGCACGCTGTCCGGAATATCCAGCGGGTTTTGCGTCACAAAGTAAACGCCGACGCCTTTGGAGCGGAATCAGGCGCACCACCTGCTCAATCTTGGTCAGCAGCGCCGCCGGCGCGTCTTTGAACAACAGGTGCGCCTCATCAAAGAAGAACACCAGCTTCGGCTGCTCCGGATCGCCCACTTCCGGCAGATGTTCAAACAGCTCCGCCAGCAGCCACAGCAGAAATACCGAATAGAGCTTCGGCTGGTTAATCAGCTTGTCGGCCGCCAGCAGATTGATCACGCCATGGCCGTTGGCGTCGGTTTTCATCAGATCGTTGATGTCGAGCATCGGCTCGCCGAAGAACAGGTTGGCGCCCTGCTCCTCCAGCGTCAGCAGGCCGCGCTGGATCGCGCCGACCGAGGCGGTGGAAATATTGCCGTACTGGGTTTTGAACTGTTTGGCATTGTCGCCGACGTACTGCACCATCGCGCGCAGGTCTTTCATATCCAACAGCAGCAGCGCGTTATCGTCGGCGATTTTAAACACCAGCTGCAGCACGCCGCTTTGCACCTCGTTCAGGTCCAGCAGGCGCGCCAGCAGCAGCGGGCCGAGATCGGAAACCGTGGCGCGGATCGGGTGGCCTTTCTCGCCGTAGATATCCCACGGGATAATGGTGCAGGCCTGCGGTTGCCAGTCGGCGACGCCAATCGCCGTCAGGCGCGCCTGCAGTTTTTCATTCGGCACCGCCTCGGTGCCGATCCCCGACAGGTCGCCCTTCACGTCCGACAGGAACACCGGCACGCCGATGCGTGAAAACTGTTCGGCCATTTTTTGCAACGTCACGGTCTTACCGGTACCGGTCGCGCCGGTAATCAGGCCGTGGCGGTTAGCCAGGGCGGGCAGAATCGCCAAATCCTGAACGGGTTTTCCGTCTTTCATCGCCTTGGCGATAATCCGTGCTTCACTCATTTTCTGTTCCTTTGATGACGCTAACGCGGCGCAGATGCGCCTGTGATGTCATAAAGCTATAAGCGCGGCGGAACCCCGTCAAGCGCTAGCCGCGCAGCCCCAGCTGTTCTTTCAACGATTTCAGGTAGCGGCGGCTGACCGGCACCGCCTCGCCGACCGACATAATCATTTCCGCCGCGCCGCCCTCCTCAAAGCGGATTTCCCGCACCTGTTCCAGATTCACCAGATACTGACGATGGCAGCGCACCAGCGGCGTGCGGCTCTCCAGCGTGCGCAGCGTCAGTTCGGTAAAGCACTCCATGCCGTCGTTGCGCACCACGTAAACGCCGCTGGCGCGCGAGCGGACGGCGATCACCTCGTCAAAGCGCAGCAGGTAAATCCGGCTGTGGCCGGCGCAGGGGATATATTTCAAATAGCCCGCGCTTTCCGGCAGTGCGGCGACATCCTGCGCCGTATGGCGCTGCTGCAGGCGCTGCAGGGTTTTCTTCAGCCGCTGCGGTTCCGCCGGCTTCAGCAGATAGTCAAAGGCATGTTCCTCAAACGCCTGCAGCGCGTATTCATCGTACGCGGTGAGGAACACGATATGCGGCATCCGGTTGGGATCAAGCATACCCACCATCTCCAGGCCGCTGATGCGCGGCATCTGGATATCCAAAAACACCACGTCCGGCTGCAGCCGGTGGATCTGGCTGATGGCCTCAATCGCATTCGCGCATTCGCCGATAATGCACACCTCCGGCTCGGCGGACAGCAGATGGCGCAGGTTGTCGCGCGCCGAAGGCTCATCGTCGACGATCAATATGTTCAGCATCAGGCGGCTCCCTCCAGTGGAACGTATAATGTGATGCGGGTGAACGCCTCCGGTTCACAACTGACCCGCACGCCGTACTCTTCGCCGTAGCGTACGCGGATGCGCCGGTCCACCAGGCTCATACCCAGCCCGTCGCCCGGCGTTTTTTCCTGATACAGGCCGGCGTTATCCGTGACCTGCAGCAGCAGGCGCCCGCCCTCGCTGCGGGCGTCGATGGTGATGCGCCCGGTGCCCAGCAGCTGCGAGGTGCCGTGTTTGATGGCGTTTTCCACAATCGGCTGCAGGGAAAACGCCGGCAGGCGCACCGCCAACAGGCGCTCCGGCAGCGACACCACGATTTCCAGCCGGTCGGCAAAGCGCGCCTGCTCAATTTGCAGATAGGCGTTAACGTGCTCAATCTCGTCCGCCAGGCTGACTTCGTCATCCGAACGCTTAAGGTTCTTGCGGAAGAAGGTCGACAGATACTGCACCAGTTCGCAGGCGCGGTCGCCGTCGCGACGAATCACCGCCACCAGCGTATTTAACGCGTTAAACAGGAAATGCGGGTTCACCTGCGCGTGCAGCAGCTTGATTTCCGACTGCGCCAGCAGCTGTTTATGCCGTTCATACTGGCCGGCCATAATCTGCGCCGACAGCAGGCTGGCGATGCCTTCGCCCAGGGTGCGGTTGATGGTGCTGAACAGCTTGCTTTTCGGCTCATACAGCTTGATGGTGCCGATCACCCGCTGGTTCTCACCGCGCAGCGGGATCACCAGCGTCGACCCCAGCTTGCAGCTGCCGCTGATCGAACAGCTGTAGGAGAGCGCATTGCCATCGGCATACACCACTTCGTTATTGTCAATGGCGCAGCGGGTATGCGCCGAAGAGATCGGCGTGCCCGGCAGGTGGTGATCGTCGCCGATGCCGATAAACGCCAGCAGCTTTTCACGGTCGGTGATCGCCACCGCGCCGATGCCCAGTTCCTGATAGATCACCCGCGCCGCCTTCATGCTGTTTTCCCGGTCAAAGCCCTGCCGCAAAATCCCCTCGGTGCGCTCGGCCAGCTTGAGGGCTTTGGAGGAGAACGCGCTGGTGTACTTTTCAAACATCGCCCGCCGGTCGCGAAGAATCTGCATAAACATCGCCGCCCCCACGGTGTTGGCAACCAGCATCGGCAGCACGATATAGCCCACCAGACGCAGCGCCTCGTCGAACGGACGGGCGATGGCGAGGATAATGCCCATTTGCAGGATTTCGGCCACCAGGGTGACGCCGGCGACAAACAGCGGATTAAACAGCAGATCGAGCCGGCCGCGCCGCAGCGCCAGGCTGTGCACCAGGCCGCCGACCAGCCCTTCGGCCACGGTGGACACCGCGCAGGCGACGTCGGTCATGCCGCCGAGGGTATAGCGATGCAGCCCCCCGGTCAGCCCGACCAGAAATCCGACCGACGGCCCGCCCAGCAGGCCGCCCAGCACCGCGCCGATAGCGCGCGTGTTGGCGATCGAGTCCTGAATATGCAGGCCGAAATAGGTGCCCATAATGCAGAACACCGAGAAAATCACGTAGCACAGCAGCTTGTGCGGCAAACGGATGGTGACCTGCATCAGCGGAATAAACAGCGGGGTTTTACTCAACAGATAGGCGATCACCAGATAGACGCACATCTGCTGCAACAGCAGCAGCACCTGGTCAAATTCATACATCACAACAACGCATCCTGAACGAGAGGAACAACAAAACGCCGGCTATCCGGTTGATTATCTGCGTTGATTACACCATGAGCAGGAGGAGAAAACAGTGATGCAGGCGAAGCTTCAGGGAGGGGAAAACAGAAACCGGCCCCGCGCGGGGGCCGGTCTGAGCGCTTACGGCATGACCTTCGCCGACAGAATAACAATCGGCTTGCTCGGTACATTTTGATAAGGGCCGACGTTGCCGGTCGGCACCTGAGAAATCTTGTCGACCACGTCCATGCCCTTCACCACCTTACCGAACACCGCATAGCCGAAATCGCGCTGGCCGTGGTCGAGGAAGGCGTTGTCCGCCACGTTGAGGAAGAACTGGCTGGTGGCGCTGTCCTTGTCGGCGGTGCGCGCCATGGAAATGGTGCCGCGCAGGTTGCGCAGGCCGTTATCCGCCTCGTTCTTGATCGGCGCTTTGGTGCTCTTTTGCTGCATATCCGCCGTGAAGCCGCCGCCCTGAATCATAAAGCCGGGGATCACGCGGTGGAAAACGGTGTTGTCATAGAAGCCGCTGTTCACGTAGTCAACGAAGTTTTTCGTTGATACCGGCGCTTTCTGGCCATCCAGCGCCAGCTCGATATTCCCGGCGGAGGTGGTCAGCATGACGTGGGTTTCGCCTGCGGCCAGTGCGGCCGGCGCCATCGCCGTCAGAGAACACAGGGCGACAAGGGTGGTTAAGGTACGTTTGAACATGAGCGGGTCCTTTCTCTGGGAGACAAACAACGGAGAGCGCCCTGATTCTAAAGAGCCATTCTGATGAGCGCCAGCCATTTACTTATATTTACGCAATTGCGGGAAATTTCTCAAAGCCGCGCCACACTGCCTGGGCAGCCCCATATTTTTGCGAGTTATCGCCCGAATTTTCCTGACAAGAGTATGATCGCTATGCAGATTTTTGCAAAGCCGATCACGTATTATTTGCACCAATCGACTATTCGGCATTTTTTGCGACCTGTATCCCGTTTTGTTTCTGCGCTGCCGCTAGGCTAAAAATGAGAGCGCTCTCATTTGAGCGAAAACAAAATAAAGAACCGATGGCGGCCCACGCTGCGGCGCGCCGAAACGGGAATAACAGGAGAGCAATGATGAAAAAGATAGTGCTGTGCTGCGCCGCCGGTATGTCCACCAGCATGCTGGTCAAGCGGATGCAGGCCGAAACGGAAAAACGGGCGCTGACGCTGGAGATCGTCGCCGTGCCCGCCGCCGAATTTGAAAGCGCGCTGGCCGATGCCGACGTCGTGCTGCTGGGGCCGCAGGTGAAATATGAACTGGCGCGCTTTAGCCACATCGCCGCACCGCTCGGCAAACCCGTCGCGGTGATCGACATGATGGATTACGGCACGCTGCGCGGCGATAAAGTGCTGGACCACGCCCTCGCCCTGATGGCCTGAACCGGCGGAGATGCCCATGAGCCTGTACGCTTCCCTGATGCGCGTCGTGGAAAATCACATCGCGCCGCTGGCCGGCCGCATCGGCAGCCAGCGCCACATTATCGCCATCCGCGACGGCTTTATCTGCGCCATGCCGTTTCTTATCGTCGGCAGCATCATGCTGATCGTCGCCAACCCGCCGTTCGACGCCGACACCACCTCCGGCTTCGGCCGCGCCTGGCTGGGCTTCGCCAAGACGCACTGGAACACCATCACCATGCCGTTCTTTATGACCATGGGCCTGATGAGCGTGTTTGTAGCGATCGGCACCGCCTACAGCCTGGCCAGGCACTACGGCCTGGACGCGCTGACCGCCGGGCTGCTGTCGCTGATGGCGTTCCTGCTGGCGGCCGCGCCGCAGGCCGACAACAAAATGTCGCTCGACTTTCTCGGCGGTCAGGGGGTGTTCACCGCGCTGATCTGCGCCATCTGGTCGGTAGAGCTGATCCGCCTGCTGAAAAAGTACCACATCACGCTGCGCCTGCCCGAACAGGTGCCGCCGGCCATCGCCCGCTCGTTTGAGCTGCTGTATCCGGTGATCGGCATTTTGCTGACGGTCTACCCGCTCAGCATTCTGCTGCAGAGCGAGTTTCACCTGCTGCTGCCGGCCGCCATTATGCAGCTGTTCCAGCCGCTGATCGGCGTCGGCGACACCCTGCCCGCCATTCTGCTGATGGTGCTGATCGCCAACCTGCTGTGGTTTGCCGGTATCCACGGCGACAACATCGTTACCGGCCTGCTCAACCCGATCTTTATGACCAACCTGGCG
This sequence comes from Serratia rubidaea, assembly GCA_901472405.1. Taxonomy (GTDB): domain Bacteria; phylum Pseudomonadota; class Gammaproteobacteria; order Enterobacterales; family Enterobacteriaceae; genus Serratia_B; species Serratia_B rubidaea. Next base: position 4,645,354 of record LR590463.1, read on the forward strand.
GCCAACGCCGCGCTGGTGGCGCAGGGCGCGGCCACCACCCAGACGCTGACCGCGCCGTTCTGGTCGTTCTACGTCTGCATCGGCGGCTCCGGCTCCACGCTGGTGCTGGCGCTGCTGTACCTGCGCAGCCGCTCGGTGCATCTGCGCACCATCGGCAGGCTGAGCGTGGTGCCCTCGGTGTTCAACATCAACGAGCCATTGCTGTTCGGCTCGCCGGTGGTGATGAACCCGACGCTGTTTATTCCGCTGCTGCTGGTGCCGATGGTCAATGCCGTCCTGGCCTACTTCGCCCTGCACTGGGAACTGGTGGAAAAGATGGTCGCCATGGCGCCGTGGACCGCGCCGGCCCGCTCGGCGCGCTGATCTCCGCCTCGTGGGATATCCGCGCCGCCGTACTGGTATTGCTGCTGATGGCGCTCGACTTCGCCATCTGGCTGCCGTTCTTCAAAGTGTATGAAAAACAGTTAATCGCGCAGGAAATGCAGCAGGCCGAAGCCGAACGCGCTGCATCTGCGGCAACAGGAGCCTAACCGTGAGTGAATTAACCCCCGACGTCAGTCAGGACTTCGAAAGCACCATTATGGAATTGCTGGTGTTCGCCGGCAGCGCCCGCAGCAGCGCGCTGATGGCCCTGCAGCAGGCGCGGGCGGGCGACTTTAACGCCTCCGCCGCGCAGATGGCCGAATCCAAACGGGCGGTGACGCAGGCGCACCAGATTCAGACCCGGCTTATCGGCCTGGACGAAGGCAGCGGCAAGCTGGCCATCAACCTGATCACCGTGCACGCCCAGGACCACCTGATGAACGCCATGGTGATTCAGGATCTGGCAGACGACATGATCGAACTTTATCGCCGACAGGCGCAAGCGGAGGCGCGCGGATGAATACCCTGAAAATCGCCATTATCGGCGGCGGCAGCAGCTATACGCCGGAACTGGTCGAAGGCCTGATTGAACGCATTGAGGAACTGCCGGTCAGCGAACTGGCGCTGGTCGACGTCGAGGCCGGCCGCGAGAAAGTGGAAATTATCGCCGCACTGACCAAACGCATGCTGGCGCGGCACGGGCTGGAGCGGGTCGCGGTCAGCGTCCACTTTGCACTGGACGACGCCATCCGCGGCGCGCAGTTCGTGCTGACGCAGCTGCGCGTCGGACAGTTGCCGGCCCGCGCCGCCGACGAGCGTCTGGGGCTGAAGTATCGCCTGATCGGCCAGGAGACTACCGGCGTCGGCGGCTTTGCCAAGGCGCTGCGCACCATTCCGGTGATGCTGGATATCGCGCGCCGGGTCGAACGGCTGGCGCCGGAGGCCTGGATCATCAACTTCACCAACCCGGCCGGCATCGTGACCGAAGCGGTCTCCCGCTATACCAAGGCGAAAATTATCGGCCTGTGCAACGTGCCGATCAGCATGCACCATATGATCGCCAACATGCTGGAAGCGCCGTTTGACGCTATTCAACTGCGCTTTGCCGGGCTCAACCACATGGTCTGGGTGCATCAGGTGCTGCACAACGGCCGGGACGTCACCGCCGAAGTCATCGACAAGCTGTGCGACGGCGCGACGCTGACCATGAACAACATCAAGGAAGAGCCGTGGCCGCCGGCGTTCCTGCGCGCCACCGGCGCCATCCCCTGCCCTTACCACCGCTACTTCTACCAGACGCAGGAGATGCTGGCGGAAGAGGTGGCCGCCGCCGCCGAACGCGGTACGCGCGCCGAGCAGGTGATGCAGGTGGAAAAAGAGCTGTTCGCGCTGTACGCCGATCCGCATCTGGACAGCAAGCCGCAGCAGCTCAGCTTCCGCGGCGGCTCCTTCTACTCGCAGGTGGCGCTGGAGCTGATCCGCGCGATTCACAACAATCTCGGCACGCAATTAGTGGTAAACACCGCAAACCGCGGCGCTATTCATGGCCTCGCCGACGATGCTGTGATAGAAACCAACTGTATCGTCGATGCGCAGGGCGCCCGTCCGCTGGCCTTCGGCCGCCTGCCGGACTCCATGCATGCGCTGACCCAGCAGGTGAAGGCCTATGAGCGTCTGACCATTGAGGCCGCCGTACACGGCGATCGCCGCAGCGCGCTGCTGGCGCTGGTCACCAACCCGCTGGTCGCCAGTGCCAACATTGCCGAACCGCTGCTGGAAGAGGTGCTGCAGGTCAATCACGCCTACCTGCCGCAGTTTACCGCCCGATAGCCGGCAAGGCGGTGCCAAGACACAGGATCGCAAGGAATCTATGGTGACACTGGAAGATGTAGCCGCGGCGGCGGGCGTATCGCGCGCCACGGTGTCGCGGGTGGTCAACGGCGACAGCAATGTCAAAGCGCCCACACGCGAGAAAGTGGAGCGGGCCATTGCCCAATTGGGCTATACCCCCAATCCGGCGGCGCGCGCGCTGGCCTCCAGCCAGAGCAACACGCTGGGCCTGGTGACCACCTCGTACCGCGGCGGTTTCTTTGGCGCGCTGATGGACTTTGTGCAGACCGAGGCGGAATCACACGGTAAACAGCTGCTGGTCACCCAAGGGCGCAACAGCGCCGACAATGAATTGGCGGCGATCCAGCGGCTGTTCAACCTGCGCTGCGACGGCGTGATCCTGCACGTCCGCTACCTGAGCGACGAACAATTGCGCCAGCTGGCGGCGGAACAGCGCCGTTTTGTGTTGCTCGACCGTCAGGTGCCGGGGCTGGAAGATCGCTGCGTCACGTTCGATCATCCGCTGGCCAGCCGCATGGCGACGCAGCAGCTGATCGACGCCGGCCACCGCCGCATCGCCTGCATCAGCGGGCCGCGCCAGCGCGCCTCCAGCCGGCTGCGTATTCAGGGCTTTGAGGAGGCCATGCGCGCGGCGCGGCTGACGCCGCTGGACTGCCTCGAAGGGGCGTACGACCTGGAGAGCGGTTATCAGTGCGCCGAACGCCTGCTGCGGCGCGCGGTGCTGCCCAGCGCCATCTACTGCTGCAACGAAGAGATGGCGATCGGCGCCCTGCTGGCGATCAATGAACACCGCCTGCGCGTCCCGCAGGACATTTCGCTGATCTGCTACGACAGCGGCGAACGGGCGCCGTTTGTCCGCCGGCCCTGACCAGCGTCCACTTCCCGATCGTCGAGATGGCGCAGCAGGCCGCGCGCCTGTTGATCGATCCGGCCACGCCGCACGTCACCTTCACGCCGCGGGTCATCAACCGCGATTCGCTGGCAAAAGTAGATGCAGATCACTAATTGGTTAATTTTTTTTCATTGGTTACATCAAAAATTAGTCAGCAATCATAAAATATATCAATAGCTATGCTAGGATCCGCTGCACCAGGTGATCGGCGGACCCTCTTTTTTGGCAAGCGACGTCAGAGCCCGCCACCGGTATTTACCAATCCAACAGACCAATCGGGCTTATTCAATGAATAACAACAACCGCATCCGGCTTACATGGATCAGCTTCTTTTCCTATGCGCTGACCGGTGCCTTAGTGATCGTCACAGGGATGGTGATGGGGAACATTGCAGAGTACTTTAATCTGCCGGTTTCCAGCATGAGCAACACCTTTACCTTCCTGAACGCCGGCATTCTGATTTCGATCTTCCTCAATGCCTGGCTGATGGAAATCATCCGCTGAAACGCCAACTGGTGTTCGGTTTCCTGCTGATGGTGCTGGCGGTGGTTGGCCTGATGGTCGGCAAAACCCTGACGCTGTTCTCCATCTGCATGTTTATCCTCGGGGTAGTGAGCGGCATTACCATGTCGATCGGCACCTTCCTGATTACCCATATGTATTCCGGCCGTCAGCGCGGTTCACGCCTGCTGTTTACCGACTCGTTCTTCAGCATGGCCGGCATGATCTTCCCGATCGTCGCCGCCACCCTGCTGGCGCGCCATATCGGCTGGTACTGGGTTTACGCCTGCATCGGCGTGCTGTATCTGGCGATTTTCGTGCTGACCCTGTGCTCCGAGTTCCCGGTGCTGGGCAATAAAGGCGATGCCGCCGGTGAAGCGGCCGCCAAAGAAAAATGGGGCATCGGCGTGCTGTTCCTGTCGATTGCCGCGCTGTGCTACATCCTCGGCCAGCTGGGCTTTATCCAGTGGGTGCCGGAGTACGCCACCAAATCATTGGGGATGAATATCAGCCAGGCCGGCAAGCTGGTCAGCGATTTCTGGACGTCTTACATGGTGGGAATGTGGGTGTTCAGCTTTGTGCTGCGCTTCTTCGACCTGCAGCGCATCGTCACCGTGCTGGCTGCGTTGGCGACCGGCGCGATGTATATGTTCGTCAGCAGTGACGAGCCGCAGATGCTGGGCTACTACATTATGGCCCTGGGCTTCGTTTCCAGCGCCATCTACACCACGCTGATCACCCTCGGCTCGCTGCAGACCAAGGTCTCTTCGCCGAAGCTGGTGAACTTTATTCTGACCTGCGGCACCATCGGCACCATGCTGACCTTTGTGGTCACCGGCCCGATCGTCGCCAAAGGGGGCGCACACGCGGCGCTGACCACCGCCAACGGCCTGTACCTGGCGGTGTTCGTGATGTGTCTGCTGCTGGGCTTCGTCACCAAGCACCGCAGCCACGGCCACGTAACCCGCTAACCGTCGCTGCCCTGAATAAAAAGCACCGCTCGCCGCCGGCGACGGTGCTTTTTTTATCCCTGCGCGCTAGCGGCGAAAATCAACCCGCTCCTCATCGTCCAGATAAATCGTCGTCTCCGCCGGCCGGGTGGCGGCGATCACCGCCCCCTGGCGAATCGAGTAACGCACCGGCGTCTGACGGCGCACCGCGTCAAAGCCGTTTTCCGCCGGCAGAATCACCAGATTGGCGCAGTTTCCCGCCGCCAGCCCGTAATCCTGCAGCTGCAGCGTGCGGGCGCTGCGCGTGGTGATCAATGCCAGGCCGTCGTTAATCTGGCCGTAGCCCATCAGCTGGCAGACGTGCAGCCCCATATGCAGCACCTGCAGCATATTGGCGGTGCCGAGCGGGTACCAGGGATCAAACACATCGTCGTGGCCGAAGCAGACGTTAAGATCCGCCGCCAGCATCTCTTTCACCCGCGTGACGCCGCGCCGCTTCGGATAGTCGTCAAAACGCCCCTGCAGATGAATATTCACCAGCGGGTTGGCGACAAAGTTGATGCCGGACAGCTTCAGCAGGCGGAACAGCCGTGAGGTATAGGCGCCGTTGTAGGAGTGCATCGCCGTGGTATGGCTGGCGGTCACCCGCTCGCCCATTTCCAGCTTGAGCGCCAGCGCCGCCACGGTTTCGACAAAGCGCGACTGCTCGTCGTCAATCTCATCGCAGTGCACATCCACCAGCCGGTCATATTTCTGCGCCAGTGCGAAGGCCTTGTGCAGCGACTCCACGCCGTACTCGCGGGTAAACTCAAAGTGCGGAATGGCGCCCACCACGTCGGCCCCCAGGCGCAGCGCCTCTTCCAGCAGGGCTTCACCGTTGGGATAGGAGAGAATGCCCTCCTGCGGAAACGCGACGATCTGCAGCGTTACCCAGGGCGCAACCTCCTGCTTCACCTCCAGCATGGCGCGCAGCGCGGTCAGCGACGGATCCGAGACGTCCACGTGGGTGCGCACGTACTGGATACCGTTGGCGATCTGCCACTTCAGCGTCTGCCAGGCGCGCTGCTTAACATCTTCGTGGCTCAGCAACGCCTTACGCTCCGCCCAGCGTTCAATGCCCTCAAACAGCGTGCCGGACTGATTCCAGGCCGGCTGGCCGGCGGTCTGGGTGGTGTCCAGATGAATATGCGGTTCGACAAACGCCGGCAGCGCCAGGCCGCCCTCGGCGTCCAGCGCGTCGCTGCGCCACGCCTGCCCTGTCGGCTGCGGGATCAGATGGCCGATACGCCCCTGTTCGATACTCAGCTGCCACAATCCTTCATGCCCGCTGAGACGCAGATTGTCGATAAACTTCAACCTTTGCTTTGCCACACTTCCTCTCCCGTTGAACGGCTGATTTTTTCATCATACTGGCACCTGCGCAGGCTGACAAAAACACTCATCAGCAAAAATGGTGTAAATGGCGAAAAATAGTGCAACACCTATCAAACTGGCTCGATTCAGCTAAAGTTGAATTAAAACCGCAACTTATCAAATAACGATAAAAATCATGCAGATACCACTTTAGAGGTATATAGGGGTAGACTTGATTTACATCAAGAAGCCGTATGGCGGGAGGCATAAGGTAAGCGCAGGAAACCAGAATTTTTGAGGCAATCATGAGCAGAGTCAAACTCGCTGTCATCGGTAACGGCATGGTCGGCCACCGCTTTATCGAAGATCTGCTGGAAAAGGCAGCCCCCGGCCAATTCGACATCACCGTTTTTTGCGAAGAACCACGCATCGCGTACGACCGCGTACACCTTTCTTCTTACTTCTCCCACCATACCGCGGAAGAGCTGTCGCTGGTGCGCGAAGGCTTTTACGAGAAGTCCGGCGTCAAGGTGCTGGTCGGCGAACGCGCCATTACCATCAACCGCAGCGAGAAGGTGATTCACTCCAACACCGGCCGCACGGTGTTTTACGACAAACTGATCATGGCCACCGGCTCCTACCCGTGGATCCCGCCGATTAAAGGCGCGGAGGGTCAGGACTGCTTCGTCTACCGCACCATTGAAGACCTCAACGCCATTGAAGCCTGCGCCCGCCGCAGCAAACGCGGCGCGGTGGTCGGCGGCGGCCTGCTGGGGCTGGAAGCCGCCGGCGCGCTGAAAAGCCTCGGTATCGAAACCCACGTGATCGAATTCGCGCCGGTGCTGATGGCCGAACAGCTCGACCGATGGGCGGCGATCAGCTGCGTCGCAAGATCGAACGCATGGGCGTACAGGTGCACACCGGTAAAAACACCCACGAGATCGTCCACAGCGGACAGCAGGCGCGTAAAACCATGCAGTTTGCCGACGGCAGCGAGCTGGAGGTCGACTTTATCGTCTTCTCCACCGGCATCCGCGCGCAGGACAAGCTGGCGCACCAGTGCGGGCTGGCCACCGCGCGCCGCGGCGGCATCGTGATCAACGATCAATGCCAGACCTCCGACCCGGACGTCTACGCCATCGGCGAATGCGCCTCCTGGCAGGAGCGCACCTTTGGCCTGGTGGCGCCGGGCTACAAAATGGCGCAGGTGACCGCCGACCATCTGCTGGGGCGCGACAATACCTTCCTCGGCGCGGATATGAGCGCCAAGCTGAAACTGCTGGGCGTCGACGTAGGCGGCATCGGCGATGCGCACGCCCGCACCGCAGGCGCCCGCAGCTACGTGTATCTGGACGAAAGCAAAGAGGTGTACAAGCGCCTCGTGGTCAGCGCCGACAATAAAACCCTGCTGGGCGCGGTGCTGGTCGGCGACACCAGCGATTACGGCAACCTGCTGCAGCTGGCGCTGAACGGCATCGAACTGCCGGAAAACCCGGACAGCCTGATCCTGCCGGCGCACGCCGGCAGCAAACCGGCGATCGGCGTGGACGCCCTGCCGGAAAGCGCGCAAATCTGCTCCTGCTTCGACGTCAGCAAAGGCGATATCATCAAAGCGGTGAGCATGGGCTGCCATACCGTCGCCGCCATCAAGGCGGAAACCAAGGCCGGCACCGGCTGCGGCGGCTGTATTCCGCTGATTACCCAAGTGCTGAACGCCGAGCTCAGCAAACAGGGCATCGAGGTTAACCACCACCTGTGCGAACACTTCGCTTACTCGCGTCAGGAGCTGTACCACCTGATCCGCGTTGAAGGCATCAAATCCTTTGATGAGCTGCTGGAAAAATACGGCAAAGGCTACGGCTGCGAAGTGTGCAAGCCGACCGTCGGTTCGCTGCTGGCCTCCTGCTGGAATGAGTACGTCCTCAAACCGCAACACACCCCGCTGCAGGATACCAACGACAACTTCCTCGGCAATATCCAGAAAGACGGCACCTACTCGGTGATCCCGCGCTCCGCCGGCGGCGAGATTACGCCGGAAGGCCTGTGTGCTATCGGCGAGATCGCCGCCGAGTACAACCTCTATACCAAGATCACCGGCTCGCAGCGTATCGGCATGTTCGGCGCGCAGAAAAACGATCTGCCGGCCATCTGGGCGAAGCTGATCGCCGCCGGCTTTGAAACCGGTCACGCCTACGCCAAAGCCTTGCGCATGGCGAAAACCTGCGTCGGCAGCACCTGGTGCCGCTACGGCGTCGGCGACAGCGTCGGCTTCGGCGTTGAACTGGAAAACCGCTACAAGGGCATCCGCACGCCGCACAAAATGAAGTTCGGCGTCTCCGGCTGCACCCGCGAATGCGCCGAGGCGCAGGGTAAGGACGTCGGCATTATCGCCACCGAAAACGGCTGGAACCTGTATGTCTGCGGCAACGGCGGCATGAAGCCGCGCCACGCCGACCTGCTGGCGGCCGACCTCGACCACGACACGCTGGTGCGCTATCTGGACCGCTTTATGATGTTCTACATCCGCACCGCCGACAAACTGCAGCGCACCTCGCTGTGGCTGGAAAGCCTGGAAGGCGGCATCGACTATCTGCGCCAGGTAATTATCGACGACAAACTGGGCATCAACGACCAGCTGGAGGCGGAGATCCTGCGCCTGCGCGACGCGGTGGTCTGCGAATGGACCGAAACCGTTGAGCATCCGGAGCTGCAGGTCCGCTTCGCCCACTTTATCAACAGCAGCCTGCGCGACCCGAACGTGCAGATGGTCGCCGAGCGCGACCAGCACCGCCCGGCCCGTCCGGACGAACGCATCCCTGTCACCGTCCTGGACACTGAGGAGAACAACGCATGAGCCAGTGGATCACCGTCTGTCCGGTCGCCGACATCCTGCCCGGCACCGGCGTCTGCGCCCTGATTGGCGAACAGCAGGTGGCGGTTTTCCGCCCCTACGCCGATGAACAGGTGTTCGCCATCAGCAATATCGACCCCTTTGCCCAGGCCAGCGTGCTGTCGCGCGGCCTGATCGCCGAACATCAGGGCGAGCTGTGGGTCGCCAGCCCGCTGAAAAAACAGCGTTTCCGCCTGCATGACGGTTTGTGTATGGAGGATGAGGCCCATTCAGTGGCGCACTTCGCCAGCCGGGTGGTCGACGGCGTGGTGCAGGTGGCGGCGGCATAACGAATTCTAACCTTCTGGGAAAAATCTATGTTTACCGACACCCTCAACAAATGCGCCGCCAACGCGGCGCGCATCGTCAAACTGGCGAAAGAGAGCCCGCTCGGCTTCTGGATCGCCTCCGCCATGGCCGGCGCCTATGTGGGCCTTGGCATCATCCTGATTTTCACCCTCGGCAATCTGGTGGATCCGTCCGTACGCCCGCTGGTGATGGGCGCCACCTTCGGCATCGCGCTGACGCTGGTGATTATCGCCGGCTCCGAACTGTTTACCGGCCACACCATGTTCCTGACGCTCGGCGTCAAGGCCGGCACGATTTCACAAGGACAGATGTGGACGGTGCTGCCGCAGACCTGGCTCGGCAATCTGCTGGGTTCGGTGCTGGTCGCCCTGATGTACTATTATGGCGGCGGCAGCCTGCTGCCGGTAGACAGCAGCCTGGTGCACAGCGTGGCGCTGGCGAAAACCACCGCGCCGGCGGAAGTGCTGTTCTTTAAGGGCATCCTGTGCAACTGGCTGGTCTGCTTGGCGATCTGGATGGCGCTGCGCGTTGAGGGCGCGGCGAAATTTATCGCCATCTGGTGGTGCCTGCTGGCGTTTATCGCCTCCGGCTACGAGCACTCGGTCGCCAATATGACGCTGTTTGCGCTCTCCTGGTTCGGCCAGCACGGCGAAGCCTATACGCTGGGCGGCATCGGCCATAACCTGCTGTGGGTCACGCTGGGCAATATGGTCTCCGGCATGGTGCTGATGGGGCTGGGCTACTGGTACGCCACCCCGCGCGCGCAGCGCCCGCAGGCGAGCCGCAACGGCGCACGTCAGACCGCCTGATTACCGACTTATCTCGGGCGCCGTGCGCGGCGCCCCTGCCCCCGCCCTGAGGAACTGCTGATGGATTACTTACCCATTTTCTGCCAACTGCAACATAAAGCCTGCCTGCTGGTCGGCGGCGGCGACGTCGCCGAACGCAAGGCGCGCCTGCTGCTGGATGCCGGCGCCCAGCTGACGGTTAACGCCCCGGCGTTCAACGCACAGTTTCAGCGCTGGGCCGAACAGGGACGGGTCACGCTGGTCTGCGGCGATTTCCGCGCCGAGCTGCTGGCGGAACAGTGGCTGGTGATTGCCGCCACCGATCGGGTGGAGGTCAACGCGCTGGTGTATCAGTGCGCCAATCAGCAGCGGGTATTTTGCAACGTGGTGGACGATCCCAAACGCGCCAGTTTTATCATGCCGTCGATTATCGACCGCTCGCCGATCATGGTCGCCGTCTCATCCGGCGGTAAAGCGCCGGTGCTGGCGCGCCTGCTGCGTGAAAAACTGGAGGCTGCCCTGCCGCAGCACCTTGGCCGCCTGGCGCAGTGGGGCGGCGCGCTGCGTCAGCGCGTAAAACAGCGCTTTACGCGACCTGAAGAGCGGCGTCGTTTCTGGGAGCGGCTGTTTGCCCACGATCGGCTGGCGCAGTCGCTGGCGAATAACGATAACGCCATGGCGACCAGCCAGACCGAAGCGCTGTTCGCCAGCCAGCCCCACACCGGTGGGGAAGTGGTGCTGGTGGGCGCCGGGCCGGGTGACGCCGGGTTGTTGACCCTGAAGGGTCTGCAGCAGATCCAGCAGGCCGACGTGGTGGTTTACGACCGTCTGGTGTCCGATGAGGTAATGGCGCTGGTGCGCCGCGACGCCGAGCGCATTTTTGTCGGCAAACGCGCCGGCGACCACTGCGTGGCGCAGGCGCAGATTAACCAGATCCTGCTGGAACAGGCGCAGCGCGGTAAGCGCGTGGTGCGTCTGAAAGGCGGCGATCCGTTTATCTTCGGCCGCGGCGGCGAGGAGCTGGAGACGCTGGCGGCTGGCGGCATTGCGTTTTCCGTGGTGCCGGGCATCACCGCCGCCTCCGGCTGCTCGGCGTACAGCGGCATTCCCCTGACCCACCGCGACCATGCGCAAAGCGTCCGGCTGGTCACCGGCCATGCCAAAGCCGACGGCGATCTCGACTGGGCCACGCTGGCCGCAGGCCAGCAGACGCTGGTGTTTTATATGGGCCTGTCGCAGGCGGGGAGAAATTCAGCGGCAGCTGATCGCACACGGTATGGCCGCCGATACGCCGGTGGCGCTGGTGGAAAACGGCACCACCTGCCGCCAGCGGGTGCTCGAAGGCGAGCTGCGGCAGCTGCCGGCGTTGGCGCAGCAGGCGGCCAGCCCGAGCCTGATCATCGTCGGCAGCGTGGTCAGCCTGCGCAGTAAGCTTAACTGGTTCGCCAGCCGCGAAGCCGCGCCGGAACTGGCGAAAATGGCCTGACGCACGCGTCAGAAACGACAAAGGCCGGGCAATTGCCCGGCCTTTTTGCTGTCTGACACCCGCAGGTTACGGCTGCGCTACAAAGCCAATCGCTTCATACACCTTGCTCAGCGTGTCCTGCGCACGAGCGCGCGCCTTGGCCGCGCCGTCGCGCATCACCTGCTGCAGGTAGGCTTCGTCGTTGCGGAAGCGGTGGTAACGCTCCTGCAGCTCGCTCAGCATACCAGACACCGCATCGGCAACCGCGCCTTTCAGGTGGCCATACATCTGGCCTTCAAACTCGGCTTCCAGCTCGGCAACCGGCTTACCGGTCACGCCGGACAGGATATCCAACAGGTTGGAAACCCCGGCCTTGTTGGCCACGTCATAACGAATGACCGGCGGCTCGTCAGAGTCGGTCATCGCGCGTTTGATTTTCTTGGCGACCGCTTTCGGATCTTCCAGCAGGCCGATCACGTTGTTGCGGTTATCGTCCGACTTGGACATCTTCTTGGTCGGCTCCTGCAGCGACATCACGCGCGCACCGGATTTCGGGATAAACGGCTCCGGCACCTTGAAGATATCGCCGTACAGTGCGTTAAAGCGCGATGCCACATCGCGGCTCAGCTCCAGGTGCTGCTTCTGATCTTCGCCCACCGGCACCTGATTGGTCTGATACAGCAGAATATCCGCCGCCATCAGCACCGGATAGTCGAACAGGCCGGCGTTGATGTTTTCTGCATAACGGCTGGACTTGTCCTTGAACTGGGTCATACGGCTCAGTTCGCCGAAATAGGTGTAGCAGTTCAGCGCCCAGCTCAGTTGCGTATGCTCCGGCACGTGCGACTGGACGAAGATGGTGCTTTTATTCGGGTCGATACCGCAGGCCAGGTACAGCGCCAGCGTATTCAGCGTCGCGTCACGCAGCTTTGCCGCGTCCTGACGCACGGTGATGGCATGCAGATCGACGATGCAGTAAATACAGTCGTAATCATCCTGCATGTGAACCCACTGACGCAGCGCACCCATGTAGTTGCCAATGGTCAATTCGCCGGACGGCTGCGCGCCGCTAAATACGATGGGCTTACTCATGTTTAAATTTCCTGATTTTCTAAGGATGACCGCCCAAGAACGGGCAACAGATCGGCGAAGCGTTCCAACACGCGGTCGGGATGGCTCAGGGCTATCGCTTCACCGTAGTTATAACCATACGTCAGGCCGACGCTCGGGCACCCTGCCGCCTGCGCCGCCTGGATATCATTGCGCGAATCGCCGACGAACAGCAGTTCACCGGCCCGCAGCCCCAGCTTGCCGAGCACCAGATACAGCGGCGCCGGATGCGGCTTTTTCTCAATCACATCGTCGCCGCCGATAATCAGCGAGAAGTAGTCGGCAATCCCCAGCGAACGCAGCAGCGGCGCGACAAACGGCGTCGGCTTATTGGTCACCAGCGCCATCGGCATGCCGGACTCCGCCAGCTGCGCCAGCGTCTGCCGCACCTGCGGGAACAAGCGGCTGCCGTCGGCGACCGTGTCGGCATAGCAGCGGTCGAACCGTTCACGCAGCAGTCGGCACTGCGCCGGCGTCTCGTCGACTTCAGCCCAGCGCAGCGCTCGCTGCACCAGCACGTCGGCGCCGTTGCCAATCCAGGTGCTGACCCGTTCAATGCCCGGCTGCGGCAGGTTCATCTCCGCCAGCGCCCGGTCCATTGCTGCGGCCAGGCCCGGCGCGCTGTCAACCAGCGTGCCGTCCAGGTCAAACGCCAGAGCGCGGATGGCGCTGAAATCAGCCATGGGTGACTTTCGCCAGTTCGCTGCGCATGGCGTCGATCACCGTGCGGTAGTCCGGCTGGCCGAAGATGGCGGAGCCGGCGACGAACATATCGGCGCCTGCGGCGGCGATTTCAGCAATGTTGTCGACTTTCACCCCGCCGTCCACTTCCAGGCGGATATCGTAGCCGCTGTCATCAATCAGCTTGCGCACCTGGCGCAGCTTATCCAGCGTGCCGTGGATAAATGACTGGCCGCCGAAGCCCGGGTTGACCGACATCAGCAAAATGACGTCAAGCTTATCCATTACGTAGTCGAGATAGCTCAGCGGCGTAGCCGGGTTGAGCACCAGCCCGGCCTTGCAGCCGTGCTCTTTGATCAGTTGGATGGTGCGGTCGACGTGCTCGGAGGCTTCGGGATGGAAAGTGATATAGCTGGCGCCGGCTTTGGCGAAGTCCGGATAATGCGATCGACCGGTTTTACCATCAGGTGAACGTCAATCGGCGCGGTGATGCCGTAGTTGCGCAGCGCCTGACACACCATCGGACCGATGGTCAGGTTCGGCACGTAATGGTTATCCATCACATCGAAGTGCACCACATCGGCGCCGGCGGCCAATACGTTCGCCGTGTCCTCGCCCCAGGCGGGCAAAAATCTGCCGACAGAATGGACGGGGCAATCAAACTCTTTTTCATCCGCTTCTCCAAACGTAGGGGTAGTCATTATACGCCGGGCGCCTGCTGCTTTCCGGCTTAGCGATACAGCGCCAAAAGCTCGTTCACCTTGCTGCGGCCCAGAATATTGCGGCTGATGGTGCGGCGGGCTTTCACCACATACAGCGCGGCATGCTGGTACCAGTCACGCGTCAGTTCGGTATCGTGGTTTGAGATCAATACCGGCACCTGATGTTCAACCGACAGCTGATGCGCAATCTGCGCCAGCCCCTGCTGATCGTCCAGGCTGAAGCTGTTGGTGTGATAGGCGGTAAAATTCGCCGTCGCCGACAGCGGCGCATACGGCGGATCGCAATACACTACCGCACCGGCGGTCGCCTTCAACATGGTATCGCGGTAATGCTCACAGACAAAGGTGGCATTGCGCGATTTTTCTGCAAACCAGTACAGCTCTTCCTCAGGGAAGTAAGGCTTCTTGTAACGGCCGAACGGCACGTTGAACTCGCCGCGCAGGTTATAGCGGCACAGACCGTTGTAACAGTGGCGGTTCAGATACAGGAACAATAGCGCCCGACGGTACGCGTCCTGGCTAGTATTAAACTCTTCACGCAGCAGGTAAAACTGATCCGAGTTATTGAATTCATCGGCGAACAGAATACGGGCATCGCGCACGAAATCATCCGTACGCAGCTTCACGATGTTATACAGGTTGATAAGATCGCTGTTGATATCGGCGAGAATATAGGCATCGTAATCGGTATTCAAAAACACCGACCCCGCACCCACGAAGGGCTCGATTAAGCAGTCTCCCTCCGGCAGATGGCGACGAATCTCATCTACCAGCGGGTATTTTCCACCAGCCCATTTTAAAAAAGCGCGGTTCTTCTTCATGCCGTCAGTTAGCTACTTATACAATTCAGAGCGGCGGATTGTACTCTGTTTTCAGACAGCACATCAGCGCACAAATTAAAATGATTTATACCCTTCATCCTGCAGGCCGCCGCCCGGCCATCGCTCGGACCCAAGGTCGTCACGCGGCGTAAGACGGCAGCCTGAAAGCTGTCAGATTACTTTTTCTGGTCCTGTTGCACCTGGCGTACGGAACGAACCCACGGTTTTTTCGCCTGCACATCCGCAGGCAATGACGCAATGGCGCGCTTCGCTTCGCCGGAGGAGGCGTACACGCCGCTCACCAGGACGAACCACGCTTTACCGTTACGCGTGGTTTGATACACGGAGTAGTTCGACAGCTTCTGCTGTTTGGCAAACGCGTTCAGAGTATCGGAACGGGACGCGCTGCTCAGCTGCAGCGTGAAATGGCTGGCCGGAGCAGACTGGATAGCACCGCCGCTGCCGCTGACCGCACCGGATTTACCGGAGGAGGCCGACGCCGACGTCTTGCTGCTGCTTGCTTTGTGCGTTGCAGCGGCCGGTTTGCTGGCGCTCTTCGCCGGCGTTTTATGCGGCTGCGCGCTGTGGCTCTGCACCGGACGCGTCGTTTCACGCGGCGCGTTCGCTCCGCCCATCACCGTCGCCGGCGCCGTCGGCAGCGTTGAGCTGCTGCCCGTCATGCCCTGCGTGGCGGCATCGACCTGCCCCTGCTGTGCAGACAGCGCGTCGTTTCATATTGCCAGGCAGATCCACACGCTGCTGCGCGCCGCCCTGCTGCGGCTGTGGCTGCGCCTCGGTCGGCGTGCCGGAAATCGGCGGTACGCTGATCTCTTGCGGCTGCTGCGGCTGAGTGGTGTTCACGCCGTTAGCGTCGTTGGCATCGGTGGTGCCGCCCGGAACGCCATTGTTGGTCGTGGTCAGCGATGAGGAGCCGGACAGATTGATATCACGCGCCGAACCGGACTGGCTGCCCTGCTGCTGCGCGGATTCATGTTTGGTCGGCGCCTTCAGCGCAGAGCCGATGCCGATAATCAGCAGCAACAGCACCAGGATGCCGATGCCGATCATCAGATGTTGACGTGAAACGGCGAAACGCGGGCCGGGGGCCGCTTTACGCGACCGTGAGGAAGGACGATCGCTGCTATCGGGTCGGAGATCGTCTTCCGGTTTAAATTCATCCATCTAAAACCCTCCAACTGAGAGGTAAAGGCTGTTACCCCACAGGCTGGCCGCCTTGCGTAGCACCAGCCACCTGGGGCGTATCACGGTAAAGCGACGGCGATACGGCCGATTAACTCAAGTCATGATAATCGGGCAAAACCCATTCGCATGATTAATAATATAGATGCAAACCGCGGCTAAGCCACTGTTATTGCCTCTTCTTTTTACCGCACCGCCAGAGCGCGGCCGTCGTTCAGAGGCTGCGGCTTACCGCGGCAAACAATCTTCAATCGACGCCAGCACCATGTCATGCGCAACGCCGCTGCGGACTTCCGCGGCGCGATCGCCGTCGGCAGCACCAGACGCAGTTCTCCCCGCCAGCACCTTCTTGTCGCGCATCATATGCGGCAGATACGCCGCCGGCGCCATCTCCTGCGGACCGGTCACCGGCAGCCCCGCACGCTGCAGCAGGTTGCTGACGCGCGCGATATCCTCTGCGGAAAACTGCCCCAGCCGATGGGCGGTGTGTGCGGCCATCATCATGCCGGCCGCCACGGCTTCGCCGTGCAGCCAGACGCCGTAGCCCAGCTCCGCCTCAATCGCGTGGCCATAAGTATGGCCCAGATTCAGCAGGGCGCGCAGGCCGCTCTCACGCTCATCGGCGGCAACCACCTGCGCTTTCAGCTCGCAGCAGCGACGAATGCAGTATGCCAGCGCCTGCATATCCAGCGCGACCAGAGCATCGATATTATTTTCCAGCAACGGAAGAAGTCAGCATCAAGAATAATCCCATACTTGATCACTTCCGCCAGGCCGGATGAGAGTTCACGCGCCGGCAACGTTTTCAGGCAGTCCAGATCAACCACGACCGAAGCCGGTTGATAGAACGCGCCGATCATGTTTTTTACCGAGCGGATGATTGACGGCGGTTTTTCCCGCCAACGAGGAGTCCACCTGCGACAGCAGCGTGGTCGGCACCTGAATAAAACGTACGCCGCGCTGGTAAACACGCCGCGGCAAACCCGGTCAGGTCGCCGATAACGCCGCCGCCAAGAGCGACCAGGGTGGTGTCGCGGCCATGGGGCTTGGCCAGCAACGCCGAGAACACCTGTTCCAGCACCGCAAGGGATTTGTACTGCTCGCCATCCGGCAGAATCACCTGGTCGACCACCACACCGCTCTGTTCAAGTACGTTACGCACCTGCTCCAGATACAGCGGCGCCAACGTCTGGTTGGTGACCAGCATGACCTGATCGCCGGCCTTCAGCGGCATAAAAGAAGCCGGATCGTTAAACAATCCGGCAGCAATGGTAATCGGGTAGCTACGCTCCCCAAGCGTTACGGTAACTCTTTCCATAATCGCGCCCAGTTCCCCAATGTGGTTGATCCCCGCATCGCGGCGCGGGGAACGCAATCAGTTGTTTTCCAGCATATTGATAATCTGGTTGGCAACTACTTTAGCGCTTTGATCGTCGGTACGGATAGTGACATCGGCAATTTCTTCGTACAACGGATTGCGTTCCTTTGCCAGCGCTTCCAACACCTCACGCGGCGGCTCATCGACCTGCAGCAGCGGACGCTTTTTATCACGCTGGGTACGCGCCAACTGTTTTTCGATGGTGGTTTCCAAATAAACAACGACACCTCGCGCCGACAGACGATTACGCGTCTCACGCGATTTCACCGAACCACCGCCGGTCGCCAGCACAATCCCTTGTTTTTCCGTCAGTTCATTAATGACTTTTTCTTCACGATCGCGGAAACCTTCTTCGCCTTCCACGTCGAATACCCAGCCCACGTCAGCTCCGGTACGTCGCTCAATTTCTTGATCGGAGTCGAAGAACTCCATATTGAGTTGCTGAGCTAACTGACGGCCAATAGTGCTTTTGCCGGCACCCATAGGCCCAACCAGAAAGATATTGCGTTTCTCTGCCATGTTTTTCGGTATTACTAAGACAATTCGTTAATGATAACCCGCCCCGCCAATCAAATCAGCGGCGGGACCTAAACTGAAACCTCATGAGCGATAGTGCGAGATCAGACGAAAAATTATCTCAACACTCTTGGTAGTTTGGCAACCGAATAAATCGCTATCCACGCCGCGGGAGGGAAACCATATGTTTTTAACGGCGTCTGAGCGTTAACAAAAAAACCTCGGAGCTCAATTCGGTAACCCTTGTAAGCTAAATCGGCCGCAGCGTCAAACTCAGATGTCTCTGTGGCGAGAAAAAAGTGCATCTGCTCATCAACTTCAACAGATTTTCGTTCGCCGCAGCGCGGAGTGCTCAGCCTTTAACCAGCGTTGGGGTGATAAAAATCACCAGTTCCCGCTTTTTATACTGTTTGCCGCTGCGCCTGAACAGCGAACCCAGCAGCGGCACGTCGCCCAGCCCCGGCACCTTATCGGCGCTGCGGCTGCTTTGCCGCTGGAAAATGCCGCCCAAAACGATGGTTTCGCCGTTTTTTACCGTCACCTGCGTTTTTATCTCCTGCTTGTCGATCGCCAGGGCTTCTCCCTCACCCTGCTTGATCGCGCGGCCGGGCATGTTCTGGCTGATCTGCAGCTTCAACGCAATGCGGCCGTCAGGCAAAATCTTCGGCGTCACCTCCCATCCCCAGCACCGCCTCTTTAAACTCCACCGATGTCGCACCGCTGGCACCGCTGGACACCTCATACGGAATTTCCGTCCCCTGTTTGATGCTGGCGGTTTGCTGGTTGGCGGTCACCAGACGCGGGCTGGCGATAATCTCCAGCGCATTCTCCTGCTCCAGCGCCGTCAACTCCAGATCCAGAATGCGTCCGCTGATGCGCGCCAGATGAAACCCCGCGCTTATCGCGCTGCGCTCCAACGGCAGACCCGACGCTGAAGTTATCGAGCCGCAGCGCCCTGCCCGTCGACGCCTCCTCCGCCAGCCCCCAGCTGACGCCCCAGCTCGTGCAAATCCTCGCTGCCGATAGTGACGATATGCGCCGCCAGCTGCACCTGTTCCCAGCGGCTGATCCATCTGTTGGCAGCCAGCCCGCCAGCAGCTTCAGCGCCGACGCCTCGTCGCGAATCATCAGCGTGTTGGTGCGCGGATCCGCCATAACGCTGCCGCGCTCGCTCAGCAACGCGCCGCGCTGCGCCTGTAAAACTCTGCAGAACCGCCGCCGCTTCGGCGTGATGCAGCCGCTGCGTCAACGTCTGCAAGCGGTGGCGGCAGCTGTTCGGCCGGAAAGACCGTCATCACCTTGCCGTCGAGCGTCATGCCCAGCTTCCCCATGCGCAGGATCACCGCCAGCGCCTGCCGCCACGGCACCGCCTTCAGCCGCAGCGTCAGCGTGCCGCTCACCGCCTCCGCCGTCACCAGATTCAGCTGCTGGTGATCCGCCAACGCCTGCAGCACCAGCGCAACCGGCGCATCATGAAATGCCAGAGAAACCGGCGCGTCATCCTGCGGCGCCGCCATGACGGCGAACGATAGACCACACAGCCATCCCGCCAGGCCTTTGCATCCCTTCATGTTGCTTCCTTATTATTTCCCAACATCAGCGTGACATCGCCCGGGGCCGGCGGGCAGAGCGCGTCGCCTGCCACGGCCTGCAGCGTCAGCGTCCGGGTGCCGATATGCGTCACCTGCCAGCGCCCGTGCAGCACCGTCTGGCGAAGCTGCAGCCGCAGCCAGCGCCTCTCCGGCGTGATGACCCAGCCCAGACGACGCTCCGGCTGGCCGATAATCCCCGCCAGCCGCCAGCGCTCGGGCGACACGGCGACGTCGGGGCAGGACAGCGCCGGCGGCTGGAAAGGATCGCGCGGCTGTGCCGCCCACAGTGCGGGCACCAACGCCCCTATCCACGCCAGCGTCAGCCAGCCGCCGCGCGTTATTGCAGCAGCCATTGCGTACCCAACCCTTCCGGCCGCATCTCCAGGGTCAGCTGGCTGATGCGCACCGTGCCCGGCAAACTCTCCAGCAGTTGCAGTACGGCGAAGTAATCGCTGCGCAGCTGAAGCCGCTGCTGCGGCGGCTGTTCCTGCCGCTGCCAACGCAGCAGCCTGACGCCTGCTTGCTGCAGCACCGCCGACAGTTCCGGCTCGTTCGGCTGCCGCTCCCGCTGCTGCGCAATCTGTTGCTCCAGCGTCGCCAGCGGCGGCAGCGATGCCAATTGCCGCTGCAGTTGGCCGACGCGCTGCGCCTGCTGCCGGACCTCATCGCTTAACCGTTCTGACTGGCGCCACTCTCCGCGGATCAGCCCCAGACCGGGCAGCGCCAGCAGAATGCCGAGCAGCAGCCACTGCAACGCCAGCAGTTGCCAACCCGGGCGCTGCAGCCACGGAATGAGTTCATCGGGTAATGGCCTACTCATCACGCCGCCAGGGCGCCGTCAGAGTAAAAGAGAACAGGCCATCCGCACGCTGCGCGACGTCCTCCAACTGATGCCCGGGCAAGAGCGCCTGCGCCGTCAGGCGATCCGTCAGCTGAACCAGCGCCGGATAGCCCTGGCTCAGTCCGCGCACCCGCAACCGGTGCGCCTGCACCTCCAGCGAAAGCAGCCACGCGCTGGCCGGCAATGCCGCCGCCAGCTGCGGCAAAAAACGCGCATACTGCAGGTTATGCGCCTGATTACGGTGATGCTGCGCCTGACGTTCACTCAGCCGCGTCAGTTCCCCCGTCGCCGCTTGAATCAGCCGGTACTGCTGCTGCAACGCCTCGTTCTGCTGGGTGTATTGCTGCAGCAGGCTGCGCTGTTGCTGCTGCCGGTGGCGCACGCCCGCCAGCAGCAGCGCGGCGATCGTCAGCGCCAATGCCAGCTGCAGCGTCAGCAAACGTAGCCAGAAGCGTGCGCGGCGACGCTGCGCCTGCTGGCGCCAGGGCAGTAAATTCACCTGGTACATCAGCAGTCCTCCTGCCGCAGCGCCAGCCCGCCGGCCAGCACAAAGGCCCCCGGCTTTGCGGGCAGCGGCGCCTGCCGGTAAGGAAAAGCCTCAAGCGGCGACCACAGCAGCGCCCCTTCCGGCGCGGGTTCATCCAGCACGCTGCTGTAATACAGCGTCTGTGCGCCGGCATTGGCGGCCAGTACGGCCGCCAGCGCCCGTTCGGCATCGCCGATCTCCGGCTCGCGCAGCACGCCGCAGGCAAAGGCGACGCTGCGCGGCGCCGCCCACAGCCAGTGATCGTCCAGCCGATGCAGCAAGACCGCCTCGGGCGGCAGCCCGGCGGCCTCGGCCATGGTTAACAGCGCGCAGGGCGTGATATCGACCACCTGCGGCGAGAGATCGGCCTGCTGCAGGCAGCCCAGCCACATCTGCAGCTCCTGCTGCCGGGCGGCGGTGAGCAACAGCTGCGCCGCCTGCTCCTGCGGCGGACGGTAGTCCAACGCCAGCGTCTGGCTGTCGAGCGGAAACTGCTTCGCCCCCTGGGCGGTGATATAGCGGTCGCGCGCCGGCTCCTGCAGCCGCGCGTCCGGCGCCGGTATGACATGTTGTAAAACCCGTTGCACAGGTAAGGCAATGCGTAAGGAAATATGTCGCGGCAAGCGGGTTCGCCACTGCCGCAGCAGCGGAATCAAACTTTCGGATTGATCCAGATAACCGTCGCGCAGGACGGCATACGGCAACTCTTTTTGCCACCAGTGCCGCAGCTGCCAGCCGCCGCGTCGCCGCTGTGCCGCGACGGCGCGCAGACTATGGCTCTGTATGTCGAGCCCCACATTCCATGTGTTCGGGAACATATTTTGACCCGCCTCCTTAAGGTAAGATGATAAAAGAACATATCCATGGCGAAGCCTTACCTTTATACTACCGCGCGGTTGTTTATAAACTGCCCAAATGACATAAAAATGGGAAATCTCAGGTGAAGTTCGTAAAGTATTTTCTAATCCTTGCAGTATGTTGCATCGTGCTGGGAGCAGCCTCGGTTTTTGGCTTGTACAAATATGTCGAGCCACAGCTGCCCGACGTCGCAACGCTGAAAGATGTCCGACTGCAAATCCCGATGCAGGTTTACAGCGCCGATGGCGAGCTGATCGCCCAATACGGCGAGAAACGCCGTATTCCGCTCAAACTGGATCAAATTCCGCCGGTAATGGTGCGCGCCTTTATCGCCACCGAAGACAGCCGGTTCTATGAGCACCACGGCGTTGACCCTATCGGTATCTTCCGCGCCGCGTCGGTGGCGATGGTCTCCGGCCATGCGTCCCAGGGGGCGAGTACCATCACCCAACAGCTCGCCAGAAACTTCTTCCTGAGTCCGGAACGCACGCTGATGCGTAAGATTAAGGAAGCGTTTTTGGCGGTGCGCATTGAGCAGATGCTGACCAAGGATGAAATTCTTGAGCTGTATCTGAACAAGATTTATCTGGGTTACCGCGCCTACGGCGTCGGCGCCGCGGCGCAGGTTTACTTCGGCAAGGACGTCAGCCAGCTGACCCTGAGCGAAATCGCCACCATCGCCGGCCTGCCGAAGGCGCCGTCCACCTTTAACCCGCTCTATTCGCACGATCGCGCCGTGGCGCGCCGTAACGTGGTGCTGGCCCGCATGCTGGGTGAACACTACATCAATCAGGCGCAATACGACGAAGCGCGTAACGAGCCGCTGGTGGCCAATTACCACGCGCCGCAGATCAGCTTCTCCGCCCCGTATCTCGCCGAGATGGTGCGCCAGGAGATGATCAAGCGCTACGGTGAAAACGCCTACACCGACGGTTACAAGGTCTACACCACCGTAACCAAAAAGCTGCAGCTGGCGGCGCAGCAGTCGGTGCGCGACAACGTGCTGGCGTACGATATGCGCCACGGCTACCGCGGCCCGTCCAACGTGCTGTGGAAAGTCGGCGAAGCCGCCTGGGACCAGAAGCAAATCGTCACTTCGCTCAAAGGCCTGCCGAGCTACGGCCCGCTGGCGCCGGCGGTGATCACCGCCGCCAACGCCGAGCAGGCGACCGCCATGCTGGCGGACGGCAGCAGCATCGCCCTGCCGATGGCGGGCATGCGCTGGGCGCGCCCTTACAAATCCGATACGCTGCAAGGCCCGACGCCGAAGCGCGTAACCGACGTGGTGCAGGTGGGTCAGCAGGTGTGGGTACGTAAGGTTAACGACAGCTGGTGGCTGTCGCAGGTGCCGGACGTCAACTCCGCGCTGATCTCGCTGAATCCGCAGGACGGCGCCGTGAAAGCACTGGTCGGCGGCTTTGACTTCAACCAGAGCAAGTTCAACCGCGTCACCCAGGCGCTGCGTCAGGTCGGCTCCAATATCAAGCCGTTCCTGTATACCGCGGCGATGGATAAAGGCTTAACGCTGGCCACCATCCTGAACGACCTGCCGGTCACCCGCTGGGATGCCGGTTCCGGCACCGAATGGCGGCCGAAGAACTCGCCACCGACTTACGTCGGCCCAATCCGCCTGCGTCAGGGGCTGGGGCAGTCGAAGAACGTAGTGATGGTGCGCGCCATGCGTGCGATGGGCGTCGACTACGCGGCGGAATACCTGCAGCGTTTCGGCTTCCCGGCGCAGAACATCGTGCACTCGGAGTCGTTGGCGCTGGGTTCGGCGTCCTTTACTCCGATGCAGCTGGTGCGCGGCTACGCCGTGCTGGCGAACGGCGGCTATCTGGTGGATCCGTACTTCATCACCCATATCGAAGATGAAACCGGCAACACCATTTTTGAAGCCAAGCCGAAAGTAGTCTGCAACAGCTGCAACCTGCCGGTGATTTACGGCGACACGCACCGTTCGGCGGTACTGTCGGACGATAACGTGGAAAACGTGGCGGTCTCGCAGGAAAACAATAACAATTCCGGCGTGCCGATGCCGAAGCTGGAGCAGGTGACCCCGGCCCAGGTGCTGCAGGACGGCGACCAGCAGTATGCGCCGCACGTGATCAACACGCCGCTGTCATTCCTGATCCACGACGCGCTGAACACCAACATCTACGGTGAACCGGGCTGGATGGGCACCGGCTGGCGTGCCGGCCGCGATCTGAAGCGTCGCGATATCGGCGGCAAAACCGGCACCACCAACAGCTCGAAGGACGCCTGGTTCTCCGGCTATGGCCCGGATACGGTCACTACCGTCTGGATCGGCTTTGACGATCATCGCCGCACCCTGGGCCGCTCAACGGCGTCCGGCGCCATTCCGGACCAGATTTCCGGCGGCGAAGGCGGTGCGAAGAGCGCGCAGCCGGCGTGGGATGAGTTTATGAAGATTGCGCTGGAAGGCATTCCGGAGCAGAAAACCACGCCGCCGCAGGGTATTATCAGCGTCATTATCGACAAGAGCACCGGCAAGCTGTCGAAAGGCGGCGCGGGCAGCCGTTCCGAGTACTTTATCGAAGGCACCCAGCCGACGGAGTACCCGACCTACGATGCCGGCACCACCCTGATGGATTCCGGCGGCGAAAGCCACGAACTGTTCTAACCACAAAAAAGGGCCAGAGAAATCTGGCCCTTTTTATTTGCGCCGCTGCGGATGCGCTACGCGCGCCGTTTAGCGGGAACCGCGCAGGAAGGCCTCGGCCAGGAAGAGCGCACTGACGTTGCGCGCCTCGCGAAAATCCGGTTCCGCCAACAGCGCCATCATATTGGCAATGGGCCAGCGCACCTGCGGCAGCGGCTCCGGCTCATCCCCTTCCAGCTTTTGCGGATACAGATCATGCGCCAGCACGATATTCATCTTGCTGGAAAAATAGGAGGGCGCCATGGTTAACTTGCTGAGAAAATCAAAGCGTTCCGCACCGAAGCCCACTTCCTCCATCAGCTCGCGGTTGGCGGCTTCCAGCACCTCTTCACCCGGGTCGATCAGCCCCTTCGGGAACCCCAGTTCATAAGATTCCGTACCGACCGCATACTCGCGAATCAGCAGCAGGTCGTCGCCAATCACCGGCACAATCATCACCGCCTCACGATCGGAAGGGCGCATACGCTCGTACACCCGCCGCACGCCGTTGCTGAATTCCAGATCGACAGATTCAACGTTAAACAAGCGCGAACGTGCGATGGTTTCTACCTTCAGGATTTTAGGTTTTTGCAGGTGTTTATCCATGATTGCCTCAAAATGCGTTCCCCCTGCGCGCCAGATGCGCCGAGCACGGAGTAACCGGAATAATGATTGGCGGCATGCCGCTGACGACATGCTTAAACGCTGACCATTGTCGATCTTGATCACATTGTGCGTTAATGGGAACCTTGGCCGCAACGCACACCGTCGTTAATTTACTTTTTTTTAACAACCTCGGCCAGCAGATGCCTTTTTTCTACGCTAATTCAGCAAATAAATCGTGTTAAAATAGGATAATGCCGATATTAGCAATAGTCACAGCTTGCTATCATCGTGCAAGCTTGGGGCTTGTTTAACCGCGCGTTTTTTCGTTTTACCCGACGCTGCGGATGCCCCACTCTGATTTACTGCATATAATAGGCAACTTTATCATCGGGTTGATGGGAGTCACGGCGTAATATGGGGATAGCATGAGCACAATAGTGTTGATATTGGCCTTAGTGCTTGCCTGTCTGATCATCGCTGGCCTGTATTTTTGGTTTAAAGCTCGCAACCGGCCGGTACTGGCCCGTTCACTGCCCTTTCTCAAGCCGACGCACCGCAAACTGACGTCGGAAGAGCGTGCGGCGGTCGAGCACTACCTCGGTCAGCAAAACCGGCTGGGCAATAAACTGCTGCCCGGCAGTTCGCCCCTGTCCGCTACCAGGCTGACCCTGACCCCGCAAAGCGACAACGTCTACCCGGTCACCCACGCCATTACCCGTTACGGCCTTGCCAGCGATGAGCCCAATAAATGGCGCTACTACCTGGACTCTGAAGAGGTGCACCTGCCGCCGTTCTGGGAACAGTACATCAGCGCCGACAACCATGTGGAAATCATCAAGACGCAAACGCTGCCGCTGGTGATCTCCCTCAACGGCCACTCGCTCACCGACCATATCAACGATCGGCCGCTGCCGCCGGTCGTCGGCGTCGAACCGGCGCGTAACGCCTCGATCCGCAAGGAGGAGAGCGAGCACGTCGAGCTGCTGAATATCCGCAAGGAAACGCCGGAAGAACATATGCTCAACAGGCCCAATGGCCTGAGGGAAGCCGGCATCATTTCCGCCGCCCTGCTGCTGCTGTTTTTCAGCCTGATCAGCCCGGTGCTGGTGGTGCCGTGGATGATTTTCGTCGCGGTGCTGATGATCGCCTGGGGCTGCTGGAACCTGTTCCGCCGCCCGGCCGATCATGAACTGAAAGAGATTCATTGCCTGCGCGGCACGCCGAAGCGCTGGGGGCTGTTTGGCGAATCCGGCCAGGGGCAGATCAGCAACATCTCGCTCGGCACCGTCGATCTGGCCTACCCCGCGCACTGGCAGTCGTTCGTCAGCGCGGACCTGGGGCAGCCTACCGACGTCGATATCTACCTTAACCGCCAGGTGGTGCGTCAGGGGCGCTACCTGTCGCTGCACGACGAAATGAAGCACTTCCCGCTGCAGCACTGGGGGAAAAACGCCGTGCTGATCGCCAGCTCGCTGCTGGTGCTGATCATGCTGCTGAGCTACATCCCGCTGGGCCTGCCGCTCAAACTCAGCGTCGCCTGGCTGCAGGGCGCACAGCGCACCGAAGTCAGCAGCGTACAGGCGCTGGAACGTATTCCTCTGCATATTGGCGACAGCCTGAAAATTCAGGGCAGCGGCATGTGCTATGTGCCGCCGACGCCGCTCAATGCGTCAGCAGCCGGCTTTATGCCGTTCGACTGCTCCGGCATTTACTGGAACACCGCCGCGCCGCTGCCGCAGCCGGAATCGGACATTATCGATAAGGCCTCGGCGCTGCTTGCCACGGTCAACAGCCAGCTGCACCCCAGCGGCAGCGACCAGAAAATCAACCCGCAGCTGGCCAGCGCCATTGAAAAGTCCGGCATGATTCTGCTGGATGATTTTTCCGACATCGTGCTGAAGACCCGCGACCTGTGCGGCGAGAGCAACGACTGCGTACGGCTGAAAAACGCCTTGGTGAACCTCGGCAACGGCAAAGACTGGAACAGCCTGGTTAAACGCGCGCGCTCCGGCTCGCTGGACGGCGTCAACGTCCTGCTGCGCCCGGTCAGCGCCGAATCTCTCGAGCGGCTGACCAAATCCGCCACCTCCTCCTTCGTCTATCAGGAAACGCGCCAGGCGGCGGCAGCGCTGAACAGCCCTCCACCGGGCGGCTTCCTGATTTCCAGCGATGAGGGTAAACAGCTGGTGAACCATACGCTGCAGCCGGCGGCATCGCCGAATGAAGACAATGCGCTGGAGCAGTGGAATACGCTGAAGCGGATGACCAGCGTTCTGCTGCATACGCCGTTCGAAGCGCAGGGCGTCATCACCAGCCTCAGCACCGACGCCAACGGCACCCGCCATATCGCACTGCACAGCGAGCCGGACATCATCACGCTGTGGCGCTACCTCGGCACCAGCCTGCTGCTGATCGGGGTGACGATCGGCCTGGGTTACAATACGTTCCGCCTGATCCAGCGTCAGCGCATGAACCGTCGCCGGCTGGCCGACATTCAGAGCTATTATGAAAGCTGCTTTAACCCACAGCTGACGCCCGTGCCGCTGCATTCCAAAGACTAACCGGGCGGGCCGGCATCAGCGGCCCGTTCTCACGTCTTGTCATCCGCTTATGCTACCCTAACCCTATATCTCCGCCCTTCCCCGCCGTTGCGGCGGGCGGAAACACCGTTTTCCCCCTGAGTGACCAGGCCTGCTGCCGGAGTATTTATGGTTCCTGAATTTGATTGGCGCAATATAGATACCGTTTTGCTGGATATGGACGGCACCCTGCTCGATCTGGAGTTCGACAGCCACTTTTGGCTGCAGCGGGTGCCGCAGGCGCTGAGCGCCCAGCGCGATATTTCGTTCGACCAGGCGCGTCAAATCATTGACGCCGAGTATGCCGCGGTACAGCACACCATGAACTGGTACTGCTTTGATTACTGGAGCTCGCGGCTGGACCTGGATATTTACGCCATGACCAGCGAAGCCGGCTCCCGCGCCCGTCTGCGCGATGATACCGCTCCGTTTCTGCAGGCGCTGCGCGACTCCGGCCGTCAGGCCATCCTGCTGACCAATGCGCATCCGCACAGTCTGGCGGTAAAAATTGCGCATACCGGGCTCGACCAGCACCTTGATTTATTACTTTCCACCCACACATTTGGATATCCGAAGGAAGATCAGCGTCTGTGGCAGGCGGTGCAGCAACGCATCGGCTTTGACCCTCAGCGTACGCTGTTCGTGGATGACGGCGAACCGATTCTGGACGCCGCGCGCCGGTTCGGCATTCGCTATTGCCTCGGCGTACAAAATCCGGATTCCAGCATGGCGGAAAAAACTTTCCAGCGTCATCCGTCCATGCGCGATTACCGTCAGTTGATACCGGCGCTGGCACGGGAGCCAGGATGAAAGCAAAAACGACCAGCGAGGCAGCCGTCCGTCTGGACAAGTGGCTGTGGGCCGCGCGGTTTTATAAAACCCGCGCGCTGGCGCGCGAGATGATCGACGGCGGTAAAGTGCACTATAACGGCCAGCGCAGTAAACCCAGTAAAAACGTCGAGCTGAACGCGGAGATCAAGCTGCGTCAGGGCAATGAGGAACGCACGGTGGTCGTGCTGGCGCTTAGCGGCCAGCGGCGCGGCGCCAGCGAAGCGCAGCTGATGTATGAGGAAACGGCGGCCAGCATCGCCAACCGGGAACAGATGGCGCAGGCGCGCAAACTGAACGCCCTGAGCATGCCGCATCCGGACCGCCGTCCGGACAAAAAAGAGCGGCGTACCCTGATTAAATTTAAATTTGGCGAGTCGGAATAACCCCCTCGCCTCACAGAGAGAAAACTATGTCTAATCATGACCAATTACACCGTTACCTGTTCGAGAACTACGCGGTGCGCGGTGAGCTGGTTACCCTCAGCGACACCTACCGGCACATCCTGGACAACCACGACTACCCTGCCCCGGTGCAGGCGCTGCTGGGTGAAATGCTGGTTGCCACCAGCCTGCTGACGGCCACGCTGAAATTCAACGGCGACATTACCGTGCAGCTGCAGGGCGACGGCCCGCTGAAGCTGGCGGTGATCAACGGCAACAACCAGCAGGAAATGCGCGGCGTTGCGCGTCTGCAGGGCGATATTGCCGAAGGCAGCACGCTGCAGCAGATGATCGGCAACGGCGTGATGGTTATCACCATTACCCCGGCCGAAGGCGAGCGCTATCAGGGCGTCGTGGCGCTGGAAGGCGAAACGCTGGCCGAGTGCCTGGAAAATTACTTCCGCCAGTCGGAACAGCTGCCGACCCGCCTGTTTATCCGCACCGGCGAGGCCGACGGCCAACCGGCCGCCGGCGGTATGCTGCTGCAGGTGCTGCCGGCGCAGGATGAGCAAAACGCCGATGATTTCGATCATCTGGTGCAGTTGACCGCCACCATCCAAGAACGAAGAGCTGTTCACCCTGCCGGCCAATGAGGTGCTGTACCGCCTGTACCATCAGGAAGAGGTGACGCTGTATGAACCGCAGCCGGTGGTGTTCCGCTGCACCTGCTCGCGCCAGCGCTGCGCCGACGCGCTGCTGACGCTGGACACTGACGAAGTGGCCACTATGCTCGAGCAGGACGGCAACATCGACATGCACTGCGATTATTGCGGCAGCCATTACGTGTTTGACGCGATGGACGTCGCCGCGCTGTACGCCGGTAATACCGGCGAAAGCAACCAGTTGCACTAAGGCTTACCCCATCCTGACGGGGCCGCTGCGGCCCCGTCAGCCCTTCCCGTTTGCACGTTTGCTTTTTTCCGTGTGCTATCTCTCAATTCGTAACTAAAGTTAGTTTAAAACGTTAAATATTTGATACCTGTCGCGGTTACGCACTAGTAAAATACCTACAATTGGCCGCAAAAATGCTGTGACCAAGGAGTAGTGACATGTGTGCTAAAGGTATAACCCCTCAGGATCTTGCCGCCTATGGGATCCACGACGCCGGCGAGATCGTCTACAACCCAAGCTATGACCTCCTGTTTAAAGAAGAAACCGACCCTTCCTTAACGGGCTACGAGCGCGGTGTGGTGACTAACCTGGGTGCGGTAGCCGTCGATACCGGGATCTTTACCGGCCGTTCCCCGAAGGACAAATACATTGTCCGTGATGACGTTACCCGCGATACCGTGTGGTGGGCCGATCAGGGGAAAGGCAAAAATGACAACAAACCGCTCAGCCCGGAAGTCTGGGGCGAGCTGAAGCAGCTGGTGACCCAGCAACTCTCCGGTAAACGCCTGTTCGTGGTTGATACCTTTTGCGGCGCCAACGCCGACTCCCGTCTGAAAGTGCGCTTTATCACCGAAGTCGCCTGGCAGGCACACTTCGTGAAAAACATGTTTATCCGCCCGAGCGATGAAGAACTGGCAGAGTTTGAGCCGGACTTCGTGGTGATGAACGGCGCCAAATGCACCAATCCAAACTGGCAGCAGCAGGGCCTGAACTCGGAAAACTTCGTCGCCTTCAACCTGACGGAGCGCATGCAGCTGATCGGCGGCACCTGGTACGGCGGCGAAATGAAAAAGGGTATGTTCTCCATCATGAACTACCTGCTGCCGCTGAAGGGCATCGCCTCTATGCACTGCTCGGCCAACGTCGGCGAAAAAGGCGACGTGGCGGTCTTCTTCGGCCTGTCCGGCACCGGTAAGACCACGCTGTCCACCGACCCGAAACGCCAGCTGATCGGCGATGACGAACACGGCTGGGACGACGACGGCGTGTTCAACTTCGAAGGCGGCTGCTACGCCAAAACCATCAAGCTGTCCGAAGAAGCCGAACCGGATATCTACCACGCCATCAAGCGCGATGCGCTGCTGGAAAACGTCACCGTACTGGCCGACGGCAGCATCGATTTCAATGACGGTTCGAAAACCGAAAACACCCGCGTTTCCTACCCGATTTACCATATCCAGAACATCGTCAAGCCGGTGTCCAAAGCGGGCCACGCCACCAAGGTGATCTTCCTGACCGCCGACGCCTTTGGCGTGTTGCCGCCGGTGTCGCGCCTGACCGCCGACCAGACCCAGTACCATTTCCTGTCCGGCTTCACCGCCAAACTGGCTGGTACCGAGCGTGGTATCACCGAGCCGACGCCGACCTTCTCTTCCTGCTTCGGCGCCGCCTTCCTGTCGCTGCACCCGACACAGTACGCCGAAGTGCTGGTGAAACGCATGCAGGCCGCCGGCGCGCAGGCCTATCTGGTGAACACCGGCTGGAACGGCACCGGCAAACGTATCTCCATCAAGGATACGCGCGGCATTATCGACGCCATTCTCAGCGGCGAAATCGACCAGGCGGAAACCATTACCCTGCCGATCTTCGATCTGGCGGTGCCAACGGCGCTGCCTGGCGTAGACCCTGCCATCCTTGACCCGCGCGCCACCTACCAGAACGAAGCGCAGTGGGAAGAGAAAGCGCAGGATCTGGCGCAGCGCTTTATCACCAACTTTGATAAATACACCGATACGCCGGCCGGGGCAGCCCTGGTCAGCGCCGGTCCAAAACTGTAAGACTCTCTTTAGCTCATACTCAAGGCGCGGCTTCCGCGCCTCAGACTGCTGACAAAGCGTGTTATTAGGGAGAGCGTGACGATGGGGTCGTAGCGGCGCCAGCCGCCGGAGCGCCCCTCGTTACGCTAGGCCCGGGTATCTCGGGCTATCAGGCGATTTTGTCATCAACCTCAGGCGCGGCTTCCGCGCCTTTTTTTATGCGCGCCGGTTGTTTAATAAACAACCAAGTGAGACAATGACATCATTGCAATCATTGACAACAAAGGAGGGTTCAATGGCTACCATTACCGTCAGAAATCTTGACGACGAGGTCAAAGAGCTGTTGCGTATTTCGGCAGCTAAAAATGGTCATTCCATGGAAGAGGAGGCGCGCATGATCTTAAAACAGGCGCTAATGAAAAAGCCGGCGCGCTACGGGCTGGGCAGCTGGATGCATCAGCACTTCGCCGAATTCGGCGGCGTAGAACTGGCGATCCCGCCGCGCGATGTCGTGCCGCCGCGCCGTGTCACCTTCGACGATGATGACGACCAGGCATGATTATTCTCGATACCAACGTGATCTCAGAGACGCTGCGCCCTAAACCGCATTACAACGTCATCAGTTGGCTGAACGAAAAAGACAATAGCGAGCTGTACCTCAGCGCCATCGTCGTCGCCGAACTGTTTAGCGGCATAGCCTGCATGCCGGACGGCAAACGCCAGCAGGCGCTAAGGCTCAGGCTGGCGGAGGCGATTCAGATTAACTTTGATGAGCAGATTTTGCCGTTTGACGCCCTGTGCGCCATGCAATACGCGGAACTGATGGGCAGGAACCAGCGCCAGGGCACGCCGATGAGCGCGCCGGACGCGCAGATCGCCGCCACCTGTCTGCAGTACGGCGCCACGCTGGCCACGCGCAATACCAAAGATTTTCTCCACTGCGGCATCGAACTGATTGACCCCTGGCAGGTGCCTGCGGGGCAACGCCTGCATGAAGACGCGGCCGAATACTACGTGATGAGCCGGAAATCCTGAAGGGCGCCATGACGCGCCCTTGCACAGGATGGGTCAAGCCTTCTCTTTCGGCAGCCCGCCATTGCCGTTTGACGCATCGCGGGTAGCGATCGGCAGCGGAATGTAGGCGCGCATGCGCAAACCGCCGCGCTCGCTGACGCCAAACTCCAGCGCGCCGGCGTGGCCGTCAATAATGCGCTGCACAATCGCCAACCCCAGGCCGGTGCCGCTGGTGCTGCGCGCGCTGTCGCCGCGCACAAACGGCTGCAGCAGATGCTTCAGCTCTTCCGGTTTAATGCCCGGGCCGTCATCTTCCACCTGGAACCAGCCGCGCTGCAGCTCACTGCCGCTGCTGACCTTGATCCAGCCGTTGCCGTAACGCGCCGCGTTGACCACCATATTGACCACCGCACGCTTGATAGACAGCGGATGCACATTCATCAACAGCTCGCCCGGCGCCAGACTGGCGTCAATTTCCCGCTCATAGCCGCTTTCCGCCGCGATCACCTCGCCCAAAATGGCGTTGAGGTCGCACAGCTCCGTCTGCATCTCCTGGCCGGTACGCAGATAATCGATAAACTGTTCGATAATATCGTTACATTCTTCGATATCTTTATTGATCGACTCCGCCAGATAACCGTCCTCCGCGCCCATCATCTCCGTCGCCAGACGGATGCGCGTCAGCGGCGTACGCAAATCGTGGCTGACGCCGGCCATCAGCAAGGTGCGGTCGTCCGACAGTTGCTTGACGCCCGAGGTCATCTGATTAAACGCGCGCGTTACCGAACGCACTTCCGACGCGCCGTATTCACGCAGCGGCGGCGGAATATTGCCTTTGCCGACCTGCAGCGCCGCGTGCTCCAGCTCGACCAGCGGCCGGTTCTGAATACGGATAAACAGCCAGGCGCCGCCGATCGCCAGCAGCATGATCGCCAGCGTATAGCGGAACAGCGGTGAGAAATCGCCCTGATGAATCTCGGTCAGCGGCACGCGCACCCAGATATCCGGCGACAGCCAGGTCTTCAGCCAGACCACCGGCGTATTCTTGTTAACCTCGACGCGCACGTCGGTCGGGCCGCCCAGCTGGCGCGCCATCTGCTGGCTGAGGAACTCATAGTGCTGCGCCCAACGCAGCCCGCTCTCTTCCGCGGCGGCATTGGTATACAGCGAGATCCCCAGCTCACGGTAGATTTCCCGACGGAACGCCGGCGGCACTTCCAGCAACGTGCCGTCTTCCAGCTGCAGCCGATCGGTCATCAGCATACGCACTTCGTACGCCAGGACCTTATTAAACTGCTGCAAGCTGGGCAGGATGGCGAAGTTCAGCACCACCAGATAGGTCGTCACCAGGCTGACGAACAGCAAGGTGACGATCAATAACAGGGTTCGGGCAAACGAGCTACGCGGTGAAAAGCGCAATCGCCTCATGCCTTACTGCCGTCCGGTACAAAGACATAGCCCAGGCCCCAAACGGTCTGGATATAGCGAGGATGGGCGGGATCTTCTTCCACCATGCGGCGCAGACGCGAGATCTGCACGTCGATGGAACGCTCCATGGCGCTGTATTCACGGCCGCGCGCCAGGTTCATCAGCTTATCGCGCGACAGCGGTTCACGCGGGTGGCTAACCAGCGCCTTCAGCACCGCAAACTCACCGCTGGTCAGCGGCATCGGCTCGTCTTCGCGGAACATCTCGCGGGTGCCGAGGTTCAGCTTGAATTTGCCAAAGGCGATCACCGCCTCTTCCTGCGACGGCGCGCCCGGCAGTTCATTGGCCTGACGGCGCAGCACCGCGCGGATGCGCGCCAGCAGTTCACGCGGGTTGAACGGTTTTGGAATGTAATCATCGGCGCCGATTTCCAGCCCGACGATACGGTCCACTTCTTCGCCCTTGGCGGTCACCATGATGATCGGCATCGGGTTGCTCTGGCTGCGCAGGCGGCGGCAGATAGACAGACCGTCTTCTCCCGGCAGCATCAGGTCCAGCACCATCAGGTGGAACGATTCCCGCGTCAGCAGGCGGTCCATTTGTTCGGCGTTCGCCACGCTGCGCACCTGAAAGCCCTGCTCGGTTAAATAGCGTTCCAATAGCGCACGCAGACGCATGTCGTCATCAACGACCAGAATCTTATGATTCTCTTGCATTGTATTACTCCCAAAGGCTGTATTGCCTGATGCGAATATTGTTAAAAAACCCTGTCATCTCGGACAGCGATTAATGGTATACATTCTAGCCGAAATTGTTACAAAGCTTATTCTTTTGCCCATTTATCAACTGTTTTCGTCGCCCGGCCGGCGAGAAAAGCCCCTGCTCTCCGTTGCGATCCGCACGGCAGCGCAGCATATCACATTGCGATAAAATGCCCGTCATACACCGGGTTATGCGAAAATCCACGTGATAAAATCCCATGACCGATCCATTAAGGTGGATAACGATGAGAACTCAATTAATAACCCGCGAAGGTTATAACAAACTTAAACAAGAGCTGGATTACCTGTGGCGCGAAGAGCGGCCGGAGGTGACCAAGAAGGTCACCTGGGCGGCCAGCCTCGGCGATCGCAGTGAAAACGCCGACTATCAGTACAACAAGAAGCGGCTGCGGGAGATCGACCGCCGGGTACGCTACCTGACCAAATGCCTGGAGCAGCTGAAAATCGTCGACTACTCGCCGCAGCAGGAAGGCAAAGTCTTCTTCGGCGCCTGGGTTGAGGTGGAAAACGACGACGGCGACACCAAACGCTTCCGCATTGTGGGCTACGATGAGATTTTCGGCCGTAAAGACTATATCTCCATCGACGCGCCGATGGCGCGCGCCCTGCTGAAAAAAGAGGTCGGCGACGCCGTTACCGTCAACACGCCGCTCGGCGAAGCGCTGTGGTACGTCAATCAGATTGAATACGTTAAATAAATTTCAGCCTATTCCGAACCTTGCCTCACGCCAGTGCCGCCCTGCTCTACCGGCGCAGCGGCCGTGCCGCACAGGCCCGGCGCGCTGGCATTTTTCACCGGCAGTACGTATAACTGTCCCCTGTTTACTCACCGTTCCTAACAGATACCAGACTTATGAATGAGCCACTGAGCCGCATTATTGCAACAGAGCTGCAGGCGCGTCCGGAGCAAGTTGACTCCGCAATCCGCCTGCTGGATGAAGGTAATACCGTGCCGTTTATCGCACGCTATCGTAAGGAAGTCACCGGGGGCCTGGACGACACCCAACTGCGCCAGCTGGAAACCCGCCTGGGTTATCTGCGTGAACTGGAAGACCGCCGCCAGACCATCCTCAAATCCATTGAAGAACAGGGCAAGCTGAGCGACGAACTGGCGGGCGCGATCAACGCCACGCTGAGCAAAACCGAACTCGAAGACCTGTACCTGCCCTACAAGCCGAAGCGCCGCACCCGCGGCCAGATCGCCATTGAGGCCGGTCTGGAGCCGCTGGCCGATACGCTGTGGCAGGATCCGCAACAGCAGCCGGAACGGCTGGCGGAAAGCTTTGTCGACGCCGATAAAGGCGTGGCGGACGTAAAAGCGGCGCTGGACGGCGCACGCTACATCCTGATGGAGCGCTTTGCCGAAGACGCCGCGCTGCTGGCCAAAGTGCGTAACTACCTGTGGAAGAACGCCCATCTGGTGGCCAAAGTGGTGGAAGGCAAAGAAGAGGAAGGCGCAAAATTCCGCGACTACTTCGACCATCACGAACCTATCGCCCAGGTGCCATCGCACCGCGCGCTGGCGATGTTCCGCGGCCGCAACGAAGGCATCCTGCAGCTGTCGCTGAATGCCGACCCGCAGTTCGACGAAGCGCCGCGTGAAAGCCAGGCGGAACAGATCATCATCAGCCACCTGGACCTGCGGCTGAACAACGCGCCGGCGGACGCCTGGCGCAAAGCGGTGGTCAACTGGACCTGGCGCATCAAGGTGCTGCTGCACCTGGAAACCGAACTGATGGGCACGGTGCGCGAACGCGCCGAAGATGAAGCCATCAACGTGTTTGCCCGCAACCTGCACGATCTGCTGATGGCGGCGCCGGCCGGCATGCGCGCCACCATGGGGCTCGATCCGGGCCTGCGCACCGGGGTGAAAGTGGCGGTGGTCGACGCCACCGGCAAACTGGTGGCCACCGATACCGTTTACCCGCACACCGGTCAGGCCGCCAAGGCCGCCGCCGCAGTCGCCGCGCTGTGCACCAAACATAACGTCGAACTGGTGGCGATCGGCAACGGCACCGCCTCCCGTGAAACCGAGCGCTTCTTCGCCGAACTGCAAAAACAGTTCCCGGCGGTCAAGGCGCAGAAGGTAATCGTCAGCGAGGCCGGCGCATCGGTCTACTCCGCGTCCGAACTGGCGGCGCTGGAGTTCCCGAACCTCGACGTGTCGCTGCGCGGCGCGGTGTCCATCGCCCGTCGTCTGCAGGATCCGCTGGCGGAACTGGTGAAGATCGAGCCGAAATCCATCGGCGTCGGTCAGTATCAGCACGACGTCAGCCAAAGCCAGCTGGCGAAGAAGCTGGACTCGGTGGTTGAGGACTGCGTAAACGCCGTCGGCGTCGACCTGAACACCGCCTCGGTGCCGCTGCTGACCCGCGTCGCCGGCCTGACGCGCATCATGGCGCAGAACATCGTTAACTGGCGTGATGAAAACGGCCGCTTCAACAACCGCGCGCAGCTGCTGAAAGTCAGCCGCCTGGGGCCGAAAGCCTTTGAACAGTGCGCCGGCTTCCTGCGCATCAACCACGGCGACAACCCGCTGGACGCCTCGACCGTACACCCGGAAACCTATCCGGTGGTAGAGCGCATTCTGGCCGCCACCCAGCAGGCGCTGCAGGATCTGATGGGCAACCCGAGCGCGGTGCGCGGCCTGAAGGCCAGCGACTTTACCGACGAGCAGTTCGGCGTGCCGACCGTGACCGACATTCTGAAAGAGCTGGAGAAACCGGGCCGCGATCCGCGTCCCGAGTTCAAAACCGCCACCTTCGCCGACGGTGTGGAAACGCTGAACGACCTGCAGCCGGGGATGATCCTGGAAGGCTCGGTAACCAACGTGACCAACTTTGGCGCCTTCGTCGATATCGGCGTCCATCAGGATGGTCTGGTGCATATCTCTTCACTGGCCGACAAGTTCGTCGAAGATCCGCATACCGTGGTGAAAGCCGGCGATATCGTCAAGGTG
Organism: Serratia rubidaea; assembly: GCA_901472405.1. GTDB lineage: Bacteria > Pseudomonadota > Gammaproteobacteria > Enterobacterales > Enterobacteriaceae > Serratia_B > Serratia_B rubidaea. The sequence continues at coordinate 4,682,910 of LR590463.1, forward strand.
AAGGTGATGGAAGTGGATCTGCAGCGTAAGCGCATTGCGCTGAGCATGCGTCTGGACGAGCAGCCGGGGGAAGGTTCGCCGCGCCGCGGCGGTTCCGCGCCGGCGCGCGATCGCGATAACGCATCGCGCCAGCAGGCTCAGCGTCCGAAAGCGCGCAACAACGCCCGGCCGGCAACAGCGCCATGGGCGATGCGCTGGCGGCGGCCTTCGGCAAAAAACGCTAACCGTCGCAAGCTCTCAGGCGGAGCCGCCCGGCTCCGCCTGTTTTAAATCCGCATTTTTTTGACCTGCCGCAACCCCGGCGCTATTTTTTCACCGCTTGCTGCCGGCCGCTCTCTTTCGCTTCTTTGCGCAACGCAACGCGTTCTTATTCACACTTTTATTAACATTTCTCTTTCATAATGCTTATTTTCGCCCTGGTACAAGGCGTTAGCCGCGCGGGTGACGTCGGTCCGTGTTAATAATAATTTCACCGATGTAGCAAAAGCAGCGGAATATCTGCCGGCCAGGATCACGCCGTTCTCAAATAAGAAAAAACAGACGCCACTATTTAATAAATTTAACGAATTCTCCTCATTTGCCGCGCCGTTGGCTGAGTGATACAAGTACGGCATCGCGCAGGCGGCCGATAACGAATCGTTACCAATATCCACACAATTCGAATTGAATTAGAGAATGATTCTCACTATTATTCTTGTACGTGTTTATCCCTTGTCGGCAGCGACCTGAAGCAGTATCGGCAGCCGCCGCATACGATTCCGACGCGTTGGCGTCACGCCCTACGCGTCCAGAAAAATCAAGCAGGTCATATGCATCTACAGCCCAAACGCTCTTATAAGATCGCCGGTTTTTCTCCTGAAATCAGCCCGGCCTATCGACAAAAACTGTTATCGCTCGGCATGTTGCCCGGTTCGTCGTTCGACGTGATTCGCGTGGCCCCGCTCGGCGACCCTATAGAAATCAAAACCCGGCGCGTCAGCCTGGTATTGCGCAAAAAAGATCTCGCCCTGCTGGCGCTTGAAGCACAGCCGTAACGCCGGGCCGTCGTCGACACTCTTATGCGGCATGAAAATAACGATGAAAAAACTCACCATTGGCCTAATCGGCAATCCGAATTCAGGGAAAACCACGCTGTTTAATCAGCTTACCGGCGCCCGTCAGCGGGTCGGCAACTGGGCGGGGGTGACGGTGGAGCGTAAGGAAGGCCAGTTCGCCACGCCGCAGTCGCAGGTAACGCTGGTCGATCTGCCCGGTACTTACTCGCTGACCACCATCTCCGAACAGACCTCGCTGGATGAGCAGATCGCCTGCCATTACATTCTCAGCGGCGACGCCGACCTGCTGATCAACGTGGTCGACGCCTCCAACCTTGAACGCAACCTCTACCTGACGCTGCAGCTGCTGGAGCTGGGCATTCCCTGCATTCTGGCGCTGAACATGCTGGATATCGCCCGCAGCCAGCAGATCGCCATCGACGTCGCCGCCCTGTCGGCGCGCCTCGGCTGCCCGGTGGTGCCGATGGTCTCGACCAAAGCCGACGGCATCGGCGTGCTCAAGCAGATGATCGACAATCACCAGTGCAACCAGCTCACCGCGCTGGTCAACTATCCGCCGCTGCTGCTGCAGGAAGTCGACGCGCTCAGCGCCGCGATGCCCGAGACGCTGCCGGACGGCCAGCGCCGCTGGCTGGCGCTGCAGATGCTGGAGGGCGATATTTACAGCCACCAGTTGGCGGGCGACGCCGCCGCGCTGCTGCCGGCGGCCCGGCAGTCGCTGGAGCGGCAACAGCAGGAAGACCCGGCGCTGGTGATTGCCGATGCGCGCTACCAGTCCATCGCCGCCATCTGCGATAGCGTCAGCAATTCGCAGCAGGCGCGGCCAAACCGGCTGACCGACCTGCTGGATAAGGTGATCCTCAACCGCTGGCTGGGCGTGCCGATTTTTCTGCTGGTGATGTACCTGATGTTTCTGCTGGCCATCAATATCGGCGGCGCGCTGCAGCCGATTTTCGATCTCGGCTCGGCCGCCCTGTTTATTCAGGGCATTCAATGGCTCGGCTATACCCTGCACGCCCCGGAGTGGCTGACGGTCTTTCTGGCGCAGGGCGTCGGCGGCGGTATCAACACCGTGCTGCCGCTGGTGCCGCAGATCGGCATGATGTACCTGTTCCTGTCATTCCTTGAGGATTCAGGCTATATGGCGCGCGCCGCGTTCGTGATGGACCGGCTGATGCAGGCGTTGGGGCTGCCGGGCAAATCCTTTGTGCCGCTGATCGTCGGGTTTGGCTGCAACGTACCGTCGATTATGGGCACCCGCACCCTGGACGCGCAGCGCGAAAGGCTGATTACCATCATGATGGCGCCGTTTATGTCCTGCGGCGCCCGGCTGGCGATCTTTGCCGTGTTCGCCGCGGCGTTCTTCGGCCAGCACGGCGCCGGCGTGGTGTTCTCCCTGTATCTGCTGGGTATCCTGGTGGCGATCCTCACCGGCCTGGTGCTGAAATACACCATCATGCGCGGCGAAGCCTCGCCGTTCGTGATGGAGCTGCCGGTGTATCACGTGCCGCACCTGAAAAGCCTGCTGCTGCAAACCTGGCAGCGGCTGAAAGGCTTCGTACTGCGCGCCGGGAAGGTGATCGTCATCGCCAGCATTTTTATCGGCGGCCTGAACAGCTTCTCCTTCAGCGGCAAGCCGGTGGACAGCATCAATGATTCCGCGCTGGCCTCAGTCTCCAAGGTGCTGACGCCGCTGCTGCAGCCGATGGGCGTGCACAGCGACAACTGGCAGGCTACCGTCGGGCTGGTGACCGGCGCGATGGCCAAAGAGGTGGTGGTAGGGACGCTGAACACGCTGTACACCGCCGAACACATTACCAGCCAGGAATTTGACGCCGAAAGCTTCAACCTGCTGGATGAGCTGCAAGCGGCGCTGCAGGAAACCTGGCAGGGGCTGAAAGACACCTTCAGCCTCAGCGTGCTCTCCAACCCGATCGAGGCCAGCAAGGGCGACGGTGAAATGGGCGTCAGTTCAATGGGCACCATGAGCAGTAAGTTCGGCACGCCGGTTTCCGCCTACAGCTACCTGATCTTTGTGCTGTTGTACGTGCCGTGCGTCTCGGTGATGGGGGCCATCGCCCGTGAATCCAGCCGCGGCTGGATGACCTTCTCCATTCTGTGGGGGTTGAACATCGCCTATTCGCTGGCGACGCTGTTTTACCAGTTTGCCACCTTCAGCCAGCACCCGCAGTACAGCCTGCTGTGCATCGCGGCGGTGGTGGTGGTCAACCTGCTGGTGCTGATCGGCCTGCGCAAGGCCCGCAGCCGCGTGACCGTACGGCTGCGCAGCGGCGCTGCGGCAGGCGACTGCTGCCAGTCTTCACAGAAGGCATGCCACTGATGGCCAGCCTGCTGCAAGTGCGCGACGCGCTGGCGCTCTGCGGCAGCGCCCAGGCGCAGCAGCTCAGCCGGCAGCTGAACGCACCGCTGCCGCTGGTGCAGGCCATGCTGGATCGTCTGATTGCATTGGGGAAAGCGGAACGCCGCATTGTGGATGGCAGCGGCTGCCTGAGCGGCGCCTGTAAAAGCTGCCCGGAAGGGAAAGCCTGTACCACGGTGGTCTATCAACTGAAGGCGTAACGTCAGGGGCGCAGCCTGCGCCCCTGGTTAATCAGAGATTACTGTTTGTCTTTATACACATCGGCGATGGCGCTGAATTTACCGTGCTCGCGGCCCGCGATCACCACGTAATACTGTCCGCCCTTCTCATCAGCCAGTTTGGACAGCTTCTCTTTCGCGTCCATCGGCGAGGTGGTTTCCGCCGTGGTGCTCACCGTACCGATCTTCTCGTATTTTCCCGGATTTTTATCCAGATCTTCTTGCGTCAGCAGCGTGGCCGCCATGGTGCTGAAAGACACGGAACCCACAACCAGAGCAGCAACGATCATCTTCAATGATTTCATAACTCTACCTCTCAATGGATAATTTATACGTTATTCAGGTCGTCAAAAGTACATACGTTGTGACAACAGGCTGCCGCGACGCCCGGGGGTTCGCCATTTCCCTGACGTTCCCCCTCACCCAGAGACTGAGCGCCGCAGTAAAAGAACGGGTGCAGAGCGCTTCCATTTGCAGCCAACACATTGACTTATTCAGTATCGGACAGCTTGGTTTTTTAGCCAGTAATCGCCAAATTTTTTAACCGGGCGATTGCGGTGGATCAAAGTGCGCCGTCGCCGACAAAGCGCAGGATCAGCTCGGCAAACTCATCGGGATGCGAAATAAACGGCGCATGCGCCGCCTTGGCGACCAACCACCGAGCGGGAGGCCGGCGCCAGTTCATCCACCAGCGTCGCCACCTTGCGCGGCACCAGCCCGTCCAGATAGCCGTAGATGCGCAGCATCGGGCTGCGCACCTCGGCCAGCCGGCGCCGCAAATCGGCGGTACGCAGAATATCCAGCCCGCCGTTCAACACCTCCACGCTCGGCATCGGCTGATTCAGCACCACCGACTTCAGGGTGCGGGCGTCCTGACGGGCGCTTTCGGTGCCCAGCGTCTGCAGCGCCAGAAAACGCTCCACGGTACGCTGAAAATCCTCGCTCAGCTGATGCTGGAAGCCGCTTAATATTTCGGGACGAATCCCCGGCCAGTCGTCACGGGCGGAGAAACACGGCGACGACGCGACGGTAATCAGGCCGTCGACCCGCTGCGGCTGCGTCAGGGCGATCTGGCTGGCAACCAGTCCGCCGAGCGACCAGCCAAGCCACCAGGCCTGCTGCGGCGCCTGCGCCAGCAGGATCTCCGCCATCTGCGCCAGCGTCAGCGCGCCAAAGCCCTGGCTGCGGCCATAGCCGGGCAGATCCACCAGATGCAGCCGGAAATGCGGCGCCAGTCGCGTCAGCGCGCAACCCCACACCTCGGCGTTCAGCCCCCAGCCGTGCAGCAGCACAAGATCGCGATCGCCTTCACCCATTGTTTGCCAGTACAACGCTGTCATCAGTTATTGTCCTTGTTTGACTCGTCACGGAGGACGCTATGCTAACAATCCGCAGCCGCTGTTGGCTATGCCGGCAGCCTTTATGCCTGGCCCAGCACGGCATCTGCAGCTACTGCCTGCGCCGGCTGCCCGCGCCGCCGACCTGCTGCCCGTGCTGCGGCCTGCCCGCCGGCGACAGCCGTTATCCCTGCGGCCGCTGCCTGCAAAAAATGCCGCCCTGGCGGCGGCTGGTGTTCGTCACCGACTATGTCAGCCCGCTGAGCCAGCTGGTCAAACGCCTCAAGTTTCAGCGGCGTCCGGAGCTGGCGCTGCTGCTGGCCAGGCTGCTTCTGCTGCGCTGGCTACAGCTGCGCCGAGAGCAATATCTGAACAGACCCGAGCTGATTTTAACGGTACCCTTACAGAAAATGCGTCGCTGGCGACGCGGCTATAATCAAAGCGAACTGCTGGCGACGCCGCTGGCCCGCTGGCTGGGCTGCGAGTATCGTCCGCGGGCGCTGCGGCGCATACGCGCCACCGCCGCACAGCAGCGCCTGACGGCACGGCAGCGCAGGCGCAACCTGCGCGGCGCCTTTCGCTGCGATGAGGATCTGGCCGGGCGGCACGTCGCCCTGTTGGATGATGTGGTGACCACCGGCAGCACGGCGGCGGAAATCGCCGCGCTGCTGCAGGCGCAGGGCGTCGCTTCATTGCAGATATGGTGTATTTGCCGCACATTGTAGTGCCGGAATAATGGGCGTATTATAACCTACTATAGAAGTCAACTATTGAGCTAATGCTATGATTCGTATAACAGATGCAGCACAGGAACATTTTACCAAACTGCTGGCAAATCAAGAAGAAGGCACCCAGATCCGCGTATTCGTGATCAACCCGGGTACGCCGACGGCCGAATGCGGCGTTTCTTATTGCCCGCCTGACGCGGTAGAAGCGACGGACACCGAACTGAAGTTCGACAAACTGTCGGCCTACGTTGATGAGATCAGCGCGCCGTTTCTGGAAGACGCTGAAATCGACTTCGTCACCGACCAGCTGGGCTCGCAGTTAACGTTGAAGGCGCCGAACGCCAAAATGCGTAAAGTGGACGACGATGCGCCGCTGCTGGAGCGCGTCGAGTACGTCCTGCAATCGCAAATCAACCCGCAGCTGGCCGGCCACGGCGGCCGCGTGACGCTGATGGAGATCACCGACGAAGGCTTCGCCATCCTGCAGTTCGGCGGCGGTTGCAACGGCTGCTCCATGGTCGACGTAACGCTGAAGGAAGGGATCGAAAAAGAGCTGCTGCAGAAGTTCCCGGAACTGAAGGGCGTGCGCGATCTGACCGAACACCAGCGCGGCGAGCACTCTTACTACTAAGCCTGCCGACACCATGCCGCCGCGGCGGCATGGTGATGAGCGCCTACCCCACCGAACCGTTGCGCCGCCGACGGTCCAGATCTTTTAGCAACAGCGTCACCCGCCGATCGGCAAACATCTCCTCCAGCGTCTGCGACAGCTTACGTCGCCAGTTCGGGTATTCCGTGCTGGTGCCCGGCACATTCACCGGCGTCGCCATATCCAGCCAGTCTTCCGGCTGCAGGCCGAGCAACGCGCTGGCGCTGTCCGCCACATAGCGCTGTAATCCCCGGTTCAGCAGCGGGCTCATCGCCAGACGCGCCGCCTTGCCGCCCACCTTCTGCGGCACGCAGCCGTAATGGTGCAACCCGTCCAGCAGCCCCTGCTTGGCCCGCTCGCGATCGGCGTACAGCTCCGCCAGCACCTCGGCGTCTGGGTACAGGCCGAGCGAGGCGCCCAGCCGTAAATCATCCCCCTGCCAGTAACCGCGCAGCGTCGGCAAATCATGGGTGGTGATGGTCGCCATCGCCTGCACCGGGTAGGCCTGCGGCGCGCGGAAACGGTTTTCATCATCCCGTTCGAAATACAGCACCTTGTAAGAGTACACGCCGCTGTCGCGCAGCTTGCTGACGATCTCCAGCGGCACCGTCCCCAAATCTTCGCCGATCACCATGCAGCGCTGACGCTGACTCTCCAGCGCCAGCACCGCCAGCAGATCGTCCACCGGGTATTTGACATAGGCGCCGCGGTCGGCGGTCGCGCCGGCGGGTATCCACCACAGACGCAGCAACGCCATCACATGGTCAATGCGCAGCGCGCCGCAGTCGGCCATATTGGCGCGCAGCAGGTCGATAAACGGCTGATAGCCGCGCGCCGCCATCACGTGCGGATCCATCGGCGGCAGCCCCCAGTTCTGCCCCAGCGGGCCGAGGATATCCGGCGGCGCGCCAACCGACGCCTGTAGGCAATACAGCTCGCGGTCGCACCAGGTTTCCGCCCCGCCCTGCGCCACGCCGACCGCCAGATCGCGATACAGGCCGATCGGCATCTGCTGCTGACGGCAGCAGGCAAAACAGTCGGCAAACTGCACCGCGGCCAGCCACTGCAGCCACAGGTAGAACTCCACCTCCTCCTGATGATCGCGGCAGAACGCCGCCGTCGCCTCGCCGTCGCTCTGGCGGTACGCCGACGGCCAGACCGGCCAGCCCCACAGCGCCGGATCCTGTTCGCACAGGTGGGCGTGCAGCGCGTCAAACACCGCCTGCTGATAAAGGCTGTCGCCGCTCTCGGCGACAAACAGACGCAGCGCGTGGCGCTGCGGGTCATCGGCCGCCCGCGTCTGGAACTGGCTGAAGGCCAGCCGCAGCCCCTGCAGCTTTAGCGCGGTCACCGCCGCATAGTCGACCCATTCGCTGTCGCGCGCCGCCGCCAGCCGCTTGCGGGTCGCCGCCTGACGCCACCAGCGCTGCGCCGCGGCGCTACGCTGGAAATCCTCCACGGCGTTGACGTCGATATACAGCACGTTCAGCCAGCGTCGCGACGACGGGCTGTACGGGCTGGCGCTGTCCGGGTCCGCCGGATAGAGCGCATGAATCGGGTTAAGCCCGACGAACGCGCCGCCGCGTTCGCCCACCTCCGCCACCATCCTCCGCAGGTCGCCGAAATCGCCGATGCCCCAGTTGCTGTCGGAGCGCAGCGTATACAGCTGCACGCAGGCCCCCCACAGCTTTTTGCCGGTCAGCAGCGCGTCCGGCTCATAACAGCGTCGGGGGGCAATAATCAGCCGGCACTGCCAGCTCTGCTGCTGCTGCGTCAGGCGCAGCTGGTGATAGCCGAGCGGCAGTTCGCCGGCGGGTAAGGTGAACGTCTTGCCGGCGCCGGCGCGCCCCTGCAGCCGGCCGCCGTCTTCGCGGATCAATTCCCAGCCATACTCGCCGCTGCCCGCCAGCGGCAGGACAATCGGCTGACGCTGGAAAAACACTTTTACCGGCGGCAGCGGCGCGGCGTCGGCCGACGCCGCCTTGCTGTTCATCGCCGCCAGCAAGGCGCGCTTGCTCTCCGGCGTGATAGCCTGCTGCTGGCCATGGGCATTGACATAGTCGGCCATAATGCCCGCCTGAGCCGCCGCCTGGTCGATGCTGTTACGATCCATTCGCTCTCCTTTAACGCCGGGTTTGCCAGATACGCTGCTGATAATCGCGGATCGAACGATCCGAGCTGAACATGCCGACGCGCGCCGTATTGAGAATGGCGCTGCGCGTCCACGCCTCTGCATCGCGATACAGCCGGTCGGCGCGCTGCTGCGCCTGGCAATAGTCGGCGAAGTCCGCCAGCACCAGATAAGGGTCGCCGCCGGCCTGCAGGCTGTGCAGCATCATGTCAAACGCCTGCGGGTCGCCGTGGCTCAGCGCGCCGCTTTCCAGCTCGGCGAGAACCGCATCCAGCTGCGCATCCTGCTGCCGGTAACGCAGCGGGTCGTAACCGCCGGCCTGCAGCGCCTTCACCTGTTCGACCGTGTTGCCGAAGATAAAGATATTGTCCGCGCCGACCTGTTCGGCAATCTCCACGTTGGCGCCGTCCAGCGTGCCGATGGTCAGCGCGCCGTTCAGCGCCAGCTTCATATTGCCGGTGCCAGAGGCCTCTTTGCCCGCGGTGGAGATCTGCTCGGAAAGATCCGCCGCCGGGATCATCAGCTCCGCCACGGAGACGCGATAGTCCGGGATAAATACCACCTTCAGACGATCTTTCACCCGCGGATCGTTGTTGATCTTCTCCGCCGCCTGATTGATCGCATAGATGATGTTTTTCGCCAGGTAGTAGCCCGGCGCGGCCTTGGCGCCGAACAGGAACACGCGCGGCGCGATGTCCAGATTCGGGTTATCGCGCAGTTGGCGATACAGCGACAGAATATGCAGCAGGTTCAGATGCTGACGTTTATATTCGTGCAGCCGTTTGATCTGCACGTCGAAAATCGCGTCCGGGTCCAGTTTCAGCCCCATCACGCCGTGCACATAGTTGGCCAGCGCGACTTTGTTATCGCGTTTGATCTGCCGGTACTGCTGGCGGAACGACGCATCGTCAGCGTATTGCTCCAGCCCCTGCAGCGCGTCGAGGTCATTTGCCCACTCCACCTGCAGCCGGCTGTCAATCAGCGCCGACAGCGCCGGATTACACTGCTTCAGCCAGCGGCGCGGCGTAATGCCGTTGGTGACGTTATGGAATTTTTGCGGCCACAGGCGGTGATACTCCGGGAACAGATCCTTAACCACCAAATCCGAGTGCAGCTGCGCCACGCCGTTGACCGCAAAGCCGCTGACCACGCACAGGTTGGCCATACGCACCTGCCGGTCGTAGTGCACCGCCAGCTTGGCCCACACCGCCTCGTTCTGCGGCCAGTGCTGCTCCACCAACTGGCGGAAGTTGGCGTTGATCCGCATGATGATCGAGAAGTGGCGCGGCAGCAGGCTGCGCACCAGCTCTTCATCCCAGCACTCCAGCGCCTCCGGCATCAGCGTATGGTTGGTATAGGCGAAAGTGTTGCTGGTGATGCGCCAGGCGTCATCCCACTCCAGCTGGTGTTCGTCCAGCAGAATGCGCAGCATTTCCGGGATGGCGATGGTCGGGTGAGTATCGTTGAGCTGAATCACCTCATAGTCCGCCAGCTCCTCAATACGGCGGCCGGCCAGATGGTGTTTCCGCAGAATATCCGCCACCGAGCAGGCGCACTGGAAATACTGCTGCATCAGGCGCAGGCGTTTACCCGCCTGATGGTTATCATTCGGGTACAGCACCTTGGTCAGACTGGCGGCGTCTACCCCCTGCTGCTCCGCCAGCAGGAAGTCGCCGTCGTTAAACGCGCCCAGATCGAACGGCTGCGCATGCGTGGCCTGCCACAAGCGCAGCGGCTGGCTGACGCCGTTGCGGTAGCCCACCACCGGCAGATCCCAGGCTTCGCCGCGCAGCACCTGCGCCGGTCGCCACAGCTCGCGGCCGTCCGCCAGGGTTTCCAGCTCGCCGCCGATGCCGACCTCCACCGCCAGCGCGGCATTGTGACGGAACCACGGATAGCTCTCGCGCTGCCAGTCGTCCGGCGCTTCCTGCTGCTGCCCGTCGCGGAACGACTGGCGGAACAGCCCGTACTGATAGTTCAGCCCGTACCCGGTCGCCGGCTGCCCCACCGTCGCCATCGAATCGAGGAAGCAGGCGGCCAGCCGCCCCAGCCCGCCGTTGCCCAGCGCCGGATCGGTTTCCTGCTCCAGCACGTCCGCCAGCTGGACGCCCTGCTCCGCCAGCACCGCCGCTACTTCGTCATACCAGCCCAGGTTGATCAGGTTATTGGCCGTCAGCCGGCCAATCAGAAATTCCATCGAAATGTAGTTCACATGACGCTGTGCGCTGTCCTGCCGCACGGGGGCGGGCTGCGCCGCCAGCTGTTCCGCCAGCGCGCCGCTGACCGCCTGCCACCACTGGTGCGGCGTCATCTGCTGGGCGGAACTCAGTCCGAAGTGCTGCCACTGGCGGGTCAGTGCCGCCAGAAAAACGTCCTTTTTAAGCGTAGGCTGTGACATAGGAGGCTCTCTATCCGATAAGTAAGTCAATGTCGGCTATCCTGCCGGGCGGAGAAAATCGGAACATCCTCCCGCCCGGGGATTAGCTGGGGAGGAGGATTGGGGCGTAGCTGAAAATGTGATCTGCGGCACTCTGCCTGACGTCAAAGAGGATGAAAAACGCTGACGCCGAGATGTAAAAAAGTGTGATCGACTGCAACTTACCGCCAAGTCAAAACGGAAGCTTGTTGCATTACGCTTATCGTTGGCAGAAGTTAAACGGGGTGATTAATTACGCGCTATAAAATAATTAATCGTCTCTCCAATCCCGGCGGGCACAACGCGTTTCAACGGCCCCTGCGGGCAGGTTTCGGCGGCAGGAACCGCGCTTTATATCTGGACGACTATGCTGATCCCATCAAAACTGAGCCGCCCGGTACGGCTGCAAAATACCGTGGTACGCGATCGCCTGCTGACGAAACTGGCCGGCGCGGCAAACTATCGCCTGACGCTGGTCAACAGCCCGGCCGGCTACGGGAAAACCACCCTGATCGCCCAGTGGGCGGCGGATAAAGCCGAGCTGGGCTGGTATTCGCTGGATGAGAGCGATAACCAGCCGGAACGCTTCGCCAGCTACCTGATCGCCGCGCTACAGCAGGCGACCGGCGGGCAGTGCGTCAAGAGCGAGGCCCTCAGCCAAAAGCATCAGTACGCCAGCCTGTCCGCGCTGTTTGGCCAGCTGTTTATCGAACTGGCGGACTGGCACCAGCCGCTGTACATGGTGATTGACGATTACCACCTGATCACCAACGACGTCATCCATGAAGCCATGCGCTTTTTCCTGCGCCATCAGCCCGAAAACCTGACGCTGATCCTGCTGTCCCGCACGCTGCCGCCGCTGGGGATCGCCAACCTGCGCGTGCGCGACCAGCTGCTGGAGCTGGGCAGCCAACAGCTGGCGTTCAATCATCTGGAAGCCAAGCAGTTCTTTGACTGTCGTCTGCCGGCGCCGCTGGCGCAGCAGGACAGCAGCCGCCTGTGCGACGAGGTTGCCGGCTGGGCCACCGCGCTGCAGCTGATCGCCCTGTCGGCCCGCCAGTCCAGCGCCTCGGCGCAACAGTCGGCGAAGCGGCTGGCCGGGCTGAACGCCAGCCATCTGGCCGACTATCTGGTGGACGAGGTGCTGGATCACGTCGACGCCGGCGCGCGCGCCTTCCTGCTGCGCTGCTCGGTGCTGCGCTCCATGAACGACGCGCTGATCGTGCGCCTGACCGGCGAAGACAACGGCCAGCAGCGGCTGGAGGAGCTGGAGCGGCAGGGCATGTTTATCCACCGCATGGACGATACCGGCGAGTGGTTTAACTTCCACCCGCTGTTTGCCTCTTTCCTGCGCCAGCGCTGCCAGTGGGAGCTGGCGCTGGAGCTGCCGGGGCTGCACCGCGCCGCCGCCGAAGGCTGGCTGGCGCTCGGCTACCCGGCCGAAGCCATTCACCACGCGCTGGCGGCCAACGACGTCAGCATGCTGCGCGACATTTTGCTGCAGCACGCCTGGTCGCTGTTCCATCACAGCGAGCTGGCGCTGCTGGAAGAGTGCCTGAACGCCCTGCCTTACGATCGCCTGATCCAGAACCCCAAGCTGGCGCTGCTGCAGGCCTGGCTGGCGCAGAGCCAGCACCGCTATATCGAGGTCAACACCCAGCTGGAGCGGCCGAACAGGCGATGCGCGACCAGCAGATCGCGTTGACGCGACGCTGCGCGCCGAGTTTGATGCGCTGCGGGCGCAGGTGGCGATCAACGCCGGCAAGCCGGAAGAGGCGGAGCGGCTGGCGATGCAGGCGCTGAAGCACCTGCCGCTATCCAGTTACTACAGCCGTATCGTCGCCACCTCGGTCACCGGCGAAATCCACCACTGTAAAGGCGAGCTGACGCGCGCCCTGCCGATGATGCAGCAGACCGAACAGATGGCCCGTCGCCATCAGACCTATCATTACGCGCTGTGGGCGCTGCTGCAGCAGAGCGAAATTCTGATCGCCCAGGGATTCCTGCAGGCGGCGTACGAAACCCAGGACAAAGCGTTCGAACTGATCCGCGAACAGCATCTGGAGCAGCTGCCGATGCATGAGTTCCTGCTGCGCATCCGGGCGCAGATCCTGTGGTCGTGGTCGCGGCTGGACGAAGCGGAAGACACCGCCAGGCTGGGCCTGACGGTGCTGGCCAACTACCAGCCCCAGCAGCAGCTGCAGTGTCTCGCCATGCTGGCGAAGTGTTCACTGGCGCGCGGCGATTTGGATAACGCCCACGCCTACCTGCAGCGCTGCGAAACCCTGCAGCACGGCGCGCAGTACCACCGCGACTGGCTGACCAACGCCGACAAACCGCGGGTTATCCACTGGCAGATGACCGGTGACGTCACCGCCGCCGCGCGCTGGCTGAGCCATACCGAAAAGCCCGCCATGGCGGACAACCACTTCACCCAGGGGCAATGGCGCAATATCGCCCGGGTGCAGATCCTGCTCGGCCGCTATCAGGAAGCCGAAGTGGTGCTGGACGAGCTGAACGACAACGCCCGCCGGCTGCGCCTGACCAGCGATCTCAACCGCAATCTGCTGCTGAGCAACCAGCTGTACTGGCAGACCGAGCGTAAAAGCGACGCCCAGCGCGTGCTGATTGAAGCGCTGACGCTGGCCAACCGCACCGGCTTTATCAGCCACTTTGTGATTGAGGGCGAAGCCATGGCGCAGCAGCTGCGCCAGCTGATACAGCTCAACACGCTGCCGGAGCTGGAACAGCACCGCGCCAGCGCATCCTGCGCGATATCAACCAGCATCACCGGCATAAGTTCGCGCATTTTGACGAGAACTTCGTCGATAAGCTGCTGACGCACCCGCAGGTGCCCGAACTTATCCGCACCAGCCCGCTCACCCAGCGCGAATGGCAGGTGCTCGGACTGATTTACTCCGGTTACAGCAACGACCAGATCGCCGGCGAGCTGGCGGTGGCGGCCACCACCATCAAGACGCACATCCGCAACCTGTATCAGAAGCTGGGGGTCGCCCACCGGCAGGAGGCGGTGCAGCAGGCGCAGCGGCTGTTGCAGATGATGGGCTACGGCGCATAAAGACACAGTATTGCTCTGGTCTTTATGCGCGCGGAATTGGTTACAATAGCGGCGTCCCCTAATTACGAGGCAATTGGAAGTCATGGAACAGTTTGAAGCGATCAACGTTGAGCAGGCGCACGGCCGCTGGCAAGACGGCAGCGCGGCGTTGGTCGATATCCGCGATCCGCAAAGTTTCGCCGCCGGGCATACGCCGGGCGCATTTCACCTCACCAACGCCACGCTGCAAACCTTTATGCAGCAAAACGATTTCGATCGTCCGGTGATGGTGATGTGCTACCACGGCAACAGCAGCCGCGGCGCCGCGCAGTACCTGCTGAATCAAGGCTTTGACGCGGTGTACAGCATCGACGGCGGCTTTGAGGCCTGGCTGCGTCAATACCCGCAGGACGTGGAAAGCAGCGCCGACTAATCCCCAGGGCGCGTCGCGCCCTGTTCTTCCCCCGCTGTCCGCACGATTTTCCACAGGTCGGTGCTGCGACGTCGGTTTTCAACGTTATAATCAGCCATCGCCGGCAGCTGCAGCGGCCACAACGCATCCACGCAAGACGGAAACTCCCTACTTATGATTAGAGTGATCGCCGTATCCAACCCACGCCTGGCTCTGGCGTTTGTCGACTATATGGCAACGCAGGGCATTACGCTGGAACTGCGCCACGGCCAGGACGCCGCGGAGATCTGGCTGGCGGATGAACAGCGGCTGGAACAGGTGCAACACGAACTGCAGCAGTTTATGCGCGACCCGCTCAACCGCCGCTATCAGGCCGCCAGCTGGCAGACCGGCGGCACCGCCGCCGAACTGCACTACCCGCACGACTCCTACCTGCAGATTATTCGCAGCAAGGCCGGCCCGCTGACGCTGAGCGTGATGGCGCTGTGCATTCTGGTGTATGTCCTGATGCAGGTCATCGGCGACGACAGCGTGATGTACTGGCTTTTCCTGGCCGCAGAACGGCGAACAATATACTCAGCTGTGGCGCTGGATCAGCCACGCGTTTCTGCACTTCTCACTGCTGCATATCGCCTTTAACCTGCTCTGGTGGTGGTACCTCGGCGGGCCGATGGAAAAACGCCTCGGCGCCGGTAAACTGTTTGTGCTGGCGGTGGTGTCGGCCTTCTTCAGCGGCTGGGCACAATCGCTGTTCAGCGGCGCGCTGTTTGGCGGCCTGTCCGGCGTGGTGTATGCGCTGATGGGCTACAGCTGGCTCAGCGGTGAGCGGGCGCCGGAGCGCGGGCTGATGCTGCCGCGCGGCCTGATGGTATTTTCCGTGCTGTGGCTGGTCGCCGGCTACTTCGATATTTTAGGAATGTCGATCGCCAACGCGGCACACGTGGCCGGTTTAGTGTTAGGGTTGCTGATGGCATTTTGGGACACGCGTCATCGCGCGCATAACGAACAATAACGCTCAATAAGACTATACCTTTACAGATCAAAAGATTACGGGTAGAAATTCGGCAAACTGCACCCGACGGGTATATCGGCGTATTAGGGGATTACCGTGAAACAAACACAGCGTCATGACGCAATTATCGAGCTGGTCCGTCTGCAAGGTTACGTCAGCACTGAAGAACTGGTGGAACATTTTGACGTCAGCCCGCAAACGATTCGCCGCGATCTGAACGACCTGGCCGATCAAAATAAAATTCAGCGCCACCACGGCGGCGCCGCGCTGCCATCCAGCTCGGTGAACACCGCCTACCATGACCGTAAGGTGATGTGGTCAGAGGAAAAAGACCGCATCGCCCAGCGCGTCACCAGCCAGATCCCGGACGGCGCCACCCTGTTTATCGATATCGGCACCACGCCGGAAGCCGTGGCGCACGCGCTGATGAACCATAAAAACCTGCGCGTCGTCACCAACAACCTGAACGTCGCCACCCTGCTCACCGCCAAAGAGGATTTTCGTCTGATTCTGGCCGGCGGCGAGGTGCGTACCCGCGACGGCGGCATTATGGGCGAAGCAACGCTGGACTTTATCTCACAGTTCCGCCTCGATTACGGCATTCTCGGCATCAGCGGCATTGATATGGACGGCTCGCTGCTCGAATTCGACTACCATGAGGTGCGCACCAAGCGCGCCATTATTGAAAACTCACGCTGCGTGATGCTGGTTACCGACCACTCCAAATTCGGCCGCAACGCGATGGTCAAACTGGGCAATATGAATCTGATCGACTACCTGTTCACCGACCAGCTGCCGCCGCCCGGGTAATGAAAATTATCGAGCAGTACGACGTACAGCTGGAGCTGTGCTGATTCTTCTGCCCCGCTTTTAACCTCCCCCTTCCGCCCGGAAGGGGGCCTGCGCAACGCCTCCGCTTTCCCTCTCTCCTCCGCCTGCCGGCGCTTTACCCTGCGGGTTAAAACCCTGCTGTTTATATGTCTATTGCCGCCAAACTGTTACCTTTATCACGCGTGAATGTTTTTGTTTGGTTAACTCTTGGCTTGTTTGTTGGTTTTTGATTACAATGATGAGCGAAAACGAACATAAAAGAGCTATTTCGAACATCTGGAGGAAGATGACGTGGAAACCAAAGACTTGATCGTTATCGGTGGCGGCATCAACGGTGCCGGCATCGCGGCGGATGCTGCCGGGCGCGGGCTGTCCGTACTGCTACTGGAAGCGCAAGACTTGGCCTGTGCTACGTCTTCCGCCAGTTCCAAACTGATCCACGGCGGCCTGCGCTACCTGGAACACTACGAATTCCGTCTGGTCAGCGAAGCGCTGGCGGAACGTGAAGTGCTGCTGAAACTGGCGCCGCATAT
Source organism: Serratia rubidaea (assembly GCA_901472405.1). Taxonomy (GTDB): domain Bacteria; phylum Pseudomonadota; class Gammaproteobacteria; order Enterobacterales; family Enterobacteriaceae; genus Serratia_B; species Serratia_B rubidaea. The sequence goes on from LR590463.1 coordinate 4,699,670, forward strand.
CGCCTTCCCGATGCGCTTCCGCCTGCCGCACCAGCCGCACCTGCGTCCGGCCTGGATGATCCGCACCGGCCTGTTCCTGTACGATCACCTGGGCAAGCGCACCAGCCTGCCGGGCAGCAAGAGTTTGCGTTTTGGCCCAGAATCCGTACTGAAGCCGGAACTGAAGCGCGGTTTCGAATATTCCGACTGCTGGGTTGACGATGCGCGTCTGGTGGTACTGAACGCGCAGGAAGTGGTGGAACGCGGCGGCGAAGTGCGCACCCGCACCAAAGTGACCCGCGCATGGCGTGAAAACGGCATGTGGATGGTGGAAGCGACCGATATCGACAGCGGCAAAACCTTCACCTGGCGCGCCAAAGGTCTGGTTAACGCCACCGGCCCGTGGGTGAAAAACTTCTTCGACGACGGCCTCAAGCTGAAATCCCCGTACGGCATCCGCCTGATCAAAGGCAGCCATATCGTGGTGCCGAAGGCGCATAACCAGCCGCAGTCGTACATTCTGCAGAACGAAGACAACCGTATCGTCTTCGTAATCCCGTGGATGGATGAGTTTCTCGATTATCGGCACCACCGACGTGGAATATCACGGCGATCCGAAAGACGTGAAAATTGACGATAACGAAATCAACTACCTGCTGAAAGTGTACAACGACCACTTTAAGAAGCAGTACGGCCGCGACGATATCGTCTGGACCTACTCCGGCGTGCGTCCGCTGTGCGACGATGGAGTCCGACTCACCGCAGGCATCACCCGTGACTACACGCTGGACGTGCACGACGATAACGGCCAGGCGCCGCTGCTGTCGGTCTTCGGCGGTAAGCTGACCACCTACCGCAAGCTGGCGGAACACGCGATGGAAAAAACTGGCGCGTTACTATCCGGAAGCCGGCCCTGCCTGGACCAAAAACGGCACCCTGCCGGGCGGCGACATCGGCGGCGACCGCGACAGCTACGCTGCCAAACTGCGCCGTGAACACGGCTGGCTGCCGGAAGCACTGGCGCGTCGCTATGCCCGCACCTACGGCAGCCACAGCGAGCTGATCCTGTCCGGCGCCAACAGCCTGGCGGATCTGGGCGAAGACTTCGGTCACGCCTGTACGAAGCGGAGCTGCGCTACCTGGTGGAGAAAGAGTGGGTGGTGGAGCTGAAAGACGCTATCTGGCGCCGCACCAAGCTCGGCATGTGGCTGGACGAGGCGCAGCAGGCGCGCGTCAGCGAGTGGCTGGCGGAACGCGCAAAAGCCAAAGCGCTGTCGCTGGCTTCCTAAGCCGCTAAGGCTCCGGACACTGTTGGCCGCGATACGCGGCCGACATCAACGGTGAATTAATCCGACTTGCGTTTGAGTTTGGTTATTTCACCGTTTTTATTTAGGCGATAGGTTCCATTATCCCCTACAAATAAACATATCGTTATTCCTATCATTAGAAATGATAAACAACACATTTTTATCAATACAGTTTTTCTTTTCTTTCATATCTTCAAAACACATCCGGTCATACTTTCCTGCCTCTTTGTAACCCTCGCCAAAGTCCCAAAATATAATAGTAAAGAATCCATCCGAATCTGGTTTAGGGATATCATGTTTTTCTTTTAGAATCTCTTTATTATCTAACCACCAATTTATTCTCCATTTATCCCGTAAAAGGAAAATTATTTACCAACACATCGCTATAATTCCCTCGCTGATGAACAGCAACGATCTCCAGCGGTTGTAGAGAGCACCAAAGGAAAAAGCCACAAAGTGCCATGGTGGCATATATCATAACGCGTATAAAATGATTACCTAGCCCACAATAGACCTTATCGCGAATATAAGGCCAATCAATAAAAATATTTTTCATGTTTTATCAATCAATGCCGATCCTTATAATGTCACCATTACTCTTCATGTGATACTCATCACCATTAGTTATAAATGATATATCACCATTCCTTTCATTTGACACAATAAACTCCTTGTTTTTTTCTATACAGTTTTTCTTGGTTGGCATATCGTCAAAGCAACGCCGATCATACTTTCCAGCTTCTTTATAACCATCACCAAAATCCCAAAAGGTAATAGAAAAGAAACCATCTGATGCAGGATTAGGTATCTTATACTCATTCTTTAACCTATCTTTGTTTTTTAGCCACCAGTCTATTTTACCTTTATCTGTAATAGGGAAATGGTGAACTAAAACCGCACTAAATTCATTATTATTATGGACGGCAACAATTTTCACCGGGCGTAGTAAAACGATAAAAAAAACCCTAATAACACAATACCAATGCTCACAAATATATACTGCACTCTTTTACTTACGTTCATTACGCCCCCCGGAAAGTTCTATCGTTGCTTCCATATTAGTCATAAATGGCCGAAAGCCAAACTGATTATAACGTTGAAGTACAAACCAGATACGGAAGAAGCGAAACTGGTTAAATTTGAACTTCCTGATATCGCCATCATCTAGGCCAAAGTGGTCCTGCAACCGGTAGTGTACCAGTGCACGATAGCGATCATTATCAATCTGCAGTGATTTTATCGTGATATGCGTGACCCAAGTATCGTGTACGGTAATTCCCATACCATTAAAGTTATCCTGGAAACGGTCGAATTTAGGTAGTTTACTATCAAGAATCTCGATCTCTAACCTATCCCTTTTGTCTAACGGATAACACTGCGTATCCCAATCTATATTTCGCTTAAGTGTTTTATCCAAGCGCAGGCGCGTACTATTTTCTGTATCCTTATCCCCCAAAATCTGCGCCTTTAACGCAGCATTCAGATGTGGGCTGCTAAACGGCGTGCCATTGCCGTGCTGCATATGGCCGATCATTTCCTCAATCAGATGCTTATAGGGGCCATAGAGTGCAAACAGGCGGGATAACTGACGGAATTCGTCAAAGAGAATTCTGGCGCACTCCTGCCGGGTGAGCGTAGTCCCCTGCCCGCGCATGCCGTAAAAGCGCGAATGCGGCTGATTAAACGGTGTGATCTGCGTCAGGGTATAGGGATTAACCCGGGTGGATACATCAACTAAATGAAAATGCGTTTTTAATTGGGGGGCGGATAGATCTCCGCAGCGCATATCATCTGCACCATAATCATCCATTATGTTTTTGGTTTTAAATATGGTGCAGGGGAATTGTAATGCCGTCATCGTGATACATTCCTTGTGCCATCGTCCATTATGATCCTTTTATCAGAATAATAATCACTGAACGAACGGAATGTAAACAACCAAGCGCCATTATTCCTGACGGAAAATAACGAGTTATTTAAATAACACGAACAATTAATATAACGCTTAAATAATTCGAGTTACAAAAAGGCGGTAAGAAAAGTAATTTGATGCACCGACTCAGGTCAGGGATTCGGGTGACTGAAAGCAGCTTAAAGTATGACGGGTAAAATAAAAAAGCCCGCCAATAAGCGGGCTCAGTATGATTACGCCATCAAATATGGCGCTGACATTACAGCAGAATACGCAGCATACGGCGCAGCGGTTCTGCAGCGCCCCACAGCAGCTGATCGCCAACGGTGAACGCGGACAGGTATTCCGGCCCCATGTTCAGCTTGCGCAGGCGCCCGACCGGCGTATTCAGCGTGCCGGTTACCGCCGCCGGCGTCAGTTCGCGCATGGTCAGCTCGCGGTCGTTCGGGATCACCCGCACCCAGTCGTTGTGCGTCGCCAGCATCTGCTCGATTTCCGGCAGCGACACGTCTTTCTTCAGCTTCAGGGTAAATGCCTGGCTGTGGCAGCGCAGCGCGCCGACGCGCACGCACAGGCCGTCGACCGGAATCAGGCTGGAGCTGGCCAGAATCTTGTTGGTTTCCGCCTGGCCCTTCCACTCTTCACGGCTCTGGCCGTTGTCGAGCTGCTTGTCAATCCACGGGATCAGGCTGCCGGCCAGCGGCACGCCGAAGTTATCGGTCGGCAGTTTGCCGGAACGGGTCGCCTCGGTCACCTTACGTTCAATATCCAAAATGGCGGACGCCGGGTCCTGCAGCTCTTTCGCCACGTCGGCGTGCAGCATGCCCATCTGCGTCAGCAGTTCGCGCATATGGCGCGCGCCGCCGCCGGAGGCTGCCTGGTAGGTTGCCACGGACGCCCACTCCACCAGATCGTTGGCGAACAGGCCGCCCAGCGACATCAGCATCAGGCTGACGGTGCAGTTGCCGCCGACAAAGGTTTTAACGCCTTTATCCAGACCCTGCTGAATCACCGCGCGGTTGACCGGATCCAGAATAATAATCGCCTCGTCGTCCATCCGCAGGGAGGACGCTGCATCAATCCAGTAACCCTGCCAGCCGCTGGCGCGCAGCTTCGGGTAAACCTCATTGGTATAATCGCCGCCCTGACAGGTAATAATGATATCCAGCGCGCTCAGCGCATCGATATCGTAGGCGTCCTGCAGCGTCCCTGCTGCTGACCGCCAATAACCGGCGCAGGCGCGCCATGCTGTGAGGTGGAGAAGAATACCGGGCGAATGGCGTCGAAATCGCGCTCTTCCGTCATGCGCTGCATGAGCACCGAGCCGACCATACCGCGCCAACCGACTAAACCAACGTTTTTCATAAAAACTGTCCTGCCTTGGAGGATACGACTTATTGAGTCATTGATGAGCAATATCCCCACACTTACAAAATGTCAGCGCGGGCGAAAAGTGAATTTATTCGATGCCAGCGCAATTGTTAGCAATCCTGCTTATAAAGGCGGATCGCGCGGCGGTTGCTGCTGCCGGACGCCATAAAAAAAGGCGCCCGCAGGCGCCTTAATCAGCTCAGAAATAATTACAGCATCGTAAAGGCGATCATCCCACCACCGCACCGGTGGTACCGAGGATGGTTTCCATCACCGACCAGGTTTTCAGCGTCTGCGCTTCGGTGGCGCCGGTAAACTTGCCGAACAGCCAGAAGCCGGAGTCGTTGACGTGGCTCAGGACGATGGAACCACCGGCGATACATACCGACAACGCCGCCATCTGTGCACCGGAGTAGCCCAGCTCGCCAATCACTGGCATCACCAGGCCGACGGTGGTCAGACAGGCCACGGTTGCCGAACCCTGAATCACGCGAACCGCCGCCGACAGCACAAAGCAGGCAACGGCAATCGGCAGGCCGGCGCCAATCAGCGCATTACCCAGTGCCGGGCCAACGCCGGAATCCACCAGCACCTGCTTGAACACGCCGCCCGCACCGGTCACCAGCAGGATAATCCCCGCCGGCTGAATGGCTGCCGAACAGACTTCCATCACTTTCTCTTTGCTCATCCGCGGCGGATCGCCAGACCGTAAATCGCCACCAGGCAAGCAATCAGAATCGCGGTGAACGGGTGGCCGATAAACTGCAGCCACTGATACAGCGAGCTGCCTTCCTCAGTAAAGCGCGCGCCGATGGTTTTCAGCCCCACCAGCACCAACGGGAACAGCACCAGCGCCAGGCTAAAGCCGAACGAAGGCAGCTTGCTCTTGTCGATGCTTGGCTCTTCGATATCCTTCGGCAGTTCCAGCGTGACGTGCTTGCTGATAAATGAACCGAACAGCGGGCCAGCCAGCAACATCCCCGGGATAGCGGCCGCCAAACCGATCAGGATCATCCAGCCGAAATCCGCATTCATCTGCGACGCCAGCAGCATCGGCGTCGGCCCCGGCAGCAGGAAGGCCGCCGCCGCGGCAACGCCGGCAAACAGCGGGATCACCTGCTTCACCAGATTGCCGCCGGTACGGCGCGCTACGCGAAGGCCACGCCAATCAGCAGCACGATCGCCACATCAAAGAACAGCGGCAAGGCGCAAATCAGGCCGGCGATCCCCAGCGCATAGTGCGCGCGCTGTTCGCCAAAGCCTTTCAGCATTTTGACGGCAATCTGGTCCAGCGCGCCCGTTTCATGCAGAATTTTGCCGAACATCGCGCCCAGCGCCACCACAATCGCCAGGAAGCCCAGCGTGCCGCCCATGCCTTTTTGCATGGTGTCGGTGATCTTCTCCAGCGACATGCCGGAGAACAGGCCGGCGCCCATCGACACCAGCATCAGGGCGATAAACGCATGCATCCGCGCTTTCATCACCAGGAACAGCAGCAGCAGCACCGAACCGACGGCGGTCAGCACCAGCGTTAATGTATCCATTATCGTTTACCCCTGGTTGGTTACGGATTGAATATGAGAGACGACGTCGGCAACCACGTTGTCCAACGGCTGGTCGATGTCAATCGCCTGCACATCTGACTCATCCGCCTGCGGCACTTCCAGCGCTTCAAACTGGGAAACCAGCATCTGCGGCTTGAAGAAGTGTCCTTTGCGCTGTTTCAGACGCGCTTCAATCACCTCTTTTTCCCCTTCGAGGTAGATAAAGTGCAGGTTGCTGTTACCTTCACGCAGGCGGTCGCGGTAGCGCTTTTTCAGCGCGGAGCACACCAGCAGCGCTACGTCATTGGTGCGCTGCATGGCAAAATGGCGTCGTTCAGCGCCGCCAGCCAAGGCGCCCGATCGTCGTCGTTCAGCGCATGGCCGCCGGCCATTTTATTGATATTGCCGCGGGATGCAGATAATCGCCATCCAGCATGGCGGCATTGAGTTCATGCGCCACAGCATTGGCGACGGCAGATTTCCCGCTGCCGGACCCCCCCATCAGGATGAAAACGTGGTGTTGTGGATTATTCATAATTTTTATGCTCTCAAGAGTCCCAGGCGCTAAATGTTACTGGTAACAGGTTATCGGTAACATTGTCTTTGTCGCGCTGGAATTAAGCAACAACCGGCGAAATGACATCCCGTAACTGTGAAGGAAGTCAAATTACGGCGGTCAAATCTCGACCAGCAAGGAATTATAGTCAGCGTTCGAACAAAGGCGAAAAAGGGGAGAAAAAGAGAAAGCGAATAGGAAGGTGAAAAGCAGCGTACGGCTTAAATGCTGCCGCCGGGGATAATGGTAAAACCAACGTCGACCATCGCCGGGCTGACGGTTTCGCCCCGCAGGCGCGCCAGCAGCCGCTCCGCGCCGATTTGCCCCATGGTCTCACGCGGCGTCAGCACGCTGGCCAGTTTCGGCATCATCACCTGGCCAATATCGTGGCCGTGGAAACCGGCGATCGCCATATCCTGCGGAATAGACAGCCCCTGGCGCTGGCACTCAAAGGCGGCGCCGATCGCCAGGTCATCGTTGGTGCAGAATACGCTGTCGATTTGCGGATAGTCACGCTGCGCCTGGCGCAGCATTTCACCGCCGCCGGAGTAGGACGACGCACGATTGGTCATAATGCTTCGCGGCTGCAGCCCGGCTTCACGCATTGCCTGCTCATAGCCCTGCTGTTTAATCAGCGTACGCTCATCGAGGCGCGCCCCCAGATACACCACATGGCGATAGCCCTGGGCAATAATCTGCTGCGTCATCTGGCGCGCGGCCTGATGGTTATCGAAGCCGACCGCCATATCGATGCAGGGCGACACGCAGTCCATCAGCTCCACCACCGGAATGCCGGCAACCTCAATCATTTTGCGGGTGCGGGCGGTATGGGTGCGCTCGGACAGGATCAGGCCGTCGATGTTATAAGAGAGCAGCGAGGTCAGGCGTTCTTCTTCACGTTCCGGCAGATAGTCATAGTGCGCCAGCATGGTCTGATAATTGTGCGCGTCGGTGACGCTTTCAATACCGCGCAGCACCTCGGCGAATACCTGGTTGGTCAGCGACGGCAGCAGTACGCCGATAGCGCGGCTGGTCGCGTTGGAAAGGATATCCGGCGCGCGGTTGGGGATATAGCCCAGCTCATCCAGCGCGATCGCAATTTTCTGCCGCAGGGCGGCGGAAACCTGGTCAGGATTGCGCAAATAGCGGCTCACCGTCATCTTGGTGACGCCAACCTGATCTGCAACATCTTGAAGTACCGGCCGCTTTTTCTTCATTATCAATGAGCTGACAAACCGTGAATGGGCGGTTATTTTAGCAAAAAAAACGGCGGGCTGATAATGCTGATATCAAACGGGCGCTAAAAGGGCTCAATCGCCAGATTGAGCCCCGCTAACGTTTAGCGATCACACCGGAGGCAAATCAAACAGCAGAATTTCGCTGTCCTCATCGGCATGGAGCGACAGCGCCGTTTCATCCCAGATGGCGAGCGCATCGCTGGTGCCTGCCCGGTTGTCATTAATGGTAATGGAACCGCGCACCACCTGCACCCAGACGCGGCGGCCGGCTTCAATCGTATACTCCGCCTGTTCGTCTTTATTCAGCGCCCAGCGCGACAGCGTCATATCCTGGAACACCTTCAGCGAGCCTTCGCGGGCATCCGGCGACAGCACCAGCTGACGTCCCTGCGGCGCATCAAACATGCGCTGCTCATAACGCGGCGGCAGACCGTTGGTATCCGGAATAATCCAGATTTGGTACAGATGCAGCAGCTTGTCGCTGTTGGCGTTGTACTCAGAATGGCGCACCCCGGTACCGGCGCTCATAATCTGGAACTCCCCAGCCTGGATCTGCTCTTTATTACCCATGCTGTCCTGATGCTCTACGGTGCCGTCCAGCACGTAGGTCAGGATTTCCATATCTTTATGCGGATGGGTGCCGAACCCCTGACCGCCGTCGATCCGGTCTTCGTTGATAACCCGCAGAGCGGAGAACCCCATAAAGTTCGGATCGTAATAATTGGCAAAAGAGAAGGTATGCCAGCTGTCCAGCCAGCCATGGTTAGCGTGGCCGCGGTCTTTCGCTTTGCGTAAATAGATCATGTTCAACTCTCCTCAATGTTTTTTACAGTCTAGACCTGACAGCAGAATAAGAAAGCGTAAAAAACTCACCCCTCTGTTCAAAATTTTCGATGAAATAAACAGAGGAGCCGCAGAAGATTTGTTGAGCGTCAAAGGTGGATGATTGAGGGCAAAAAAAAAAGCCAGCACCCGAGCTGGCTAAGTAAACACTGGAAGCAATGTGAGCAATGTCGTGCCTTCAAGTCAGAGCGGTTAGCTGCACCGCCTGCCGAGAACGCATGACAATAATAATCATTATCATTCGCATCTGTAAAGCGTTTTTTTAACCAAGCTAAAATTTTATTGACTCAAGGCGAAGACCCGATAATTTAAAGGGAAATATTGCTGATAATCATAGGGATAAGGGAATGGGAGAAATCATCGTCCGCCATGTTGAAACCGCCGATGCACAGGCGCTGCAACAACTGTATGCCCATCCCAACGTCTATCGCGATACGCTACAGCTTCCGCTGCCCTCACTCGCACACTGGCAGCAACGGCTGACCGACGCCAAACCTGGGTTACACAACCTGGTCGCCTGCATCGACGAGCAGGTCGTTGGCCAGATCGTTATCCAGCTGCATCAGTCGCTACGCCGGCGTCACGTCGCACCTTTGGCATCGGCGTCGATCCCGCGCAGCAAGGCAAAGGGGTCGGCGGCGCGCTCATGCGCGCGATGATTGAGCTCTGCGATAACTGGGCGGCGATCCAGCGAATTGAATTGACGGTATTCACCGACAATCAGGGCGCTATTGCGCTGTATAAGAAATTTGGTTTTGAGATAGAAGGCACCAGCCGGCATTACGCCATGCGCGATGGCAAACTGGTCGATGCTTATCATATGGCGCGCTTTCACGGCGTCTGAACAGCACGCTCCCAAACGGATAACGCTTCCTGCGGCATAGCCACAGGAAGCGCCAGAGCCACTAAATGCCGGCGGTCTCTTTGATATAGCGGCGCGCCTTAACCGCATATTCAAACGGGTTGGCGATGGCCGGATCCTGCTCGGCCTCCACCACCATCCATCCCCGGTAACCATAGTCGTCCAGCAGTTTAAACACCGGACGGAAATCAATCACGCCGTCTCCCGGTACGGTGAAGGTGCCCTTCTTCACCCCGTCCAGGAAGCTCAGGCGATTCGCCCGCACCTCGGCAACCACCTCGTCGCGCACGTCTTTCAGGTGAACATGATTAATGCGCGGCAGATATTTCTCCAAAATAGCCAGCATCGCCTGTTGGCTGCCTTCGGAATAATAGGCATGGCCGGTATCAAACAGCAGATACACATCGTCGTTCACCATGCTCATATAGCGGTCGACCTCCTCCGCGGTCTGAATCCCCGTTCCCATATGGTGGTGGAGGCACACCTGCATACCTTTACCGGCGGCGATTTTCGCCAGTTCGTTATACCCGTCGGCAACGCGCTGCCACTCTTCATCGGTAAAGCAGGGTTTCTCTTCCAATATCGCCTTGTCGGTGCCCTGAATGCTTTTGCTCTGCTCGGAGCAGCCAATCACTCTGGCGCCCATATCATGCAAAAAGTTCATATGGTTAACGAACTCATCGATAGTCTTCTCTTTCTGCCCATCGGCAAAAAAGGTGCTGAACCAGGCGTTGCAAATCTGAATGCCGCGAATATCCAGCATCGGTTTTAAAACCTGCGGATCGCGCGGATATTTGCTGCCGACTTCGCTACCGCTAAATCCTGCCAGCGCCATTTCGCTGACGCACTGCTGGAAGGTGTTCTCTTTACCGAGATCTGGCATATCGTCATTGGTCCAGCCAATCGGAGCGATCGCCAGCTTCACATAGTCTTTATTCATTTTGGGCCTCAGTCATTAAATCGGCGCTTTACCCTGCTCCCGCCCTGCATCACGCAACCCGTGCAGCAGCACGACAGGCCATCAAGGGCGTCGCCGGCAGCGTTATTTAGCTAACAGTTCTCTTTCGATGCGTTCCCGGGTTTCAACCGCCTGGGTTTTCATCTTTTCCGGATAACCAAACAGGGAGGTGCAAATAATCGATTCGCCACCCACCTTAAAGTTGCGGTTGGCGAACTCCATATCGCGCAGGGTCTGGAACAGCGCGTCAAAATCGATTTCGCCTTCGCCGATGCCGACATGCTGATGCACCGCGGCGTCAACGCCGGGCGGGTTGACGATATAACGGCAATGGCGGGTGTGGTTCATGGTATCGGCGATCAACACGTGGGAAAGGTCATCCCCGGCATATTGCAGCATATTCGCCACGTCGCCCTTGCCTTTGTCGTAATAGAACGAGTGCGGCACGCTGTATAAATACTTCACGTGGTCGCTGCGCAGCGACTTCACCATATCGACGGTTTCATTATTCAGCTCGCAGAAATCCCACGGGTGGGACTGAATTTCCATGCGGATGCCTTCGCGCTCAATAATGGGCAGCAGCTCTTCCATGGATTTGTACCACAGCTCTTCGCAGATTTCCGGCTCATTAGGGTCACCCGCCAGCTCGGTGTTAATCACCTGTACGCCCATCTCCACCGCAATCTCAATCATCCGGCGCCAATTTTTCACCGCCGCCTGACGGCGATCTTCACCCGGACCGGACCAGCGATAAACCACGATAAATGAGGAGATCTCCACCCCGGTGGCCTTCAGCGCATTTTTGTACTCCGCCATGATTTCACGGCTGGCCTTCGGATGTTTATAGAATGGGTTGATCTGCGGATGGGGCGACTGTTCGATATATTTATATCCCCAGTCTGCAACCTGCTGCACCATCTGGGTGACGCCTAAATCTTTAATGACATCCACATCAAACGCGATCTTCATCGTTATTCCCCCGTAAAGCAGATATACCCGGGCCGCCAGCCTCCGGCATCCTCGCCGACATGTTCAACATCCTTGTTCACCGCGTGCCCCCTGGCGGCTCCGGATATATGAAAAGTGAATCAGGCGATTATTTGCCGTAGAAAGAAGGACGCGGCGGCAGAGAAACCGGCACCACCTCGCCGCTGAGCTGCGCGGCGACGCAGGCATCGGCCGTTACCGCAGCGGCATAACCGTCCCAGGCCGACGGTCCTTGCAGCTGCCCGGCCAGCACGTCATTGATAAAGCCCTGCAGCTCAACGTCATAGGCATCAATAAAACGTTCTTTCCAATCCGTCAGGATCTCATTGGACAGCCTGGCATTGCTGCGCATCTGTACGGATGAAGGCTCCGGCAGCTTGGCGATCCCCGTCTCCCCGACGACCTCGCACTGAATGTCGTAGCCGTACTGACAGTTCACGAAGATCTCCACGTCGATACGCGTACCCTTCGCCGTTTCAAACAGCACAATCTGCGGGTCGCGCAGATGGGCAAGCGCCTTGCTGCTCTTACGTGGGAACACCACCTGCACCGACACGTAGTCGTCATCCAGCAGCCAGCGCAGCACGTCGATCTCGTGGATCAGGGTGTCGGTAATCGCCATATCCGTGGTGTAGGCCTCACCCACCCTCGGGTTACGGTGCGCACAGTGCAGCATCAGCGGCTCGCCGATCTGGCCGCTGGTCAGCACCTGTTTCAGCGCGCGATAGCCCCGATCGTACGGGCGCATAAAGCCGACCTGCACCAGCCGTTTCCCGTGCTTCGCTTCCGCCTCGACGATGTTTTTACAGCCCTGCGCGGTCACCGCCAGCGGCTTTTCACAAAATACCGGCTTGCCGGCGGCAACTGCAGCCAGCACAAATTCCTCGTGGCTAGGCCCCCAGGAGGTCACCAGCACCGCCTGCACGTCTGAAGCATTAATCAGCGCGTGGCCGTCATCATAAACGCGCGCATCCAGACGCAGCTGCTCCACCACGCCCGTCGCGTTGTCGCGGTTGATATCGTTGACGGCGACCACGCGGGCCCCCTGCAACACCTGGCTGCAGCGACGAATATGATCGCGACCAATCGCACCGGCACCGATAACCCCAATGTTTAATGTCATTTTCGCTATCCTCTGGATTTAGAACTGGATACAAGCCGTAATCATCAGTAATCACGGGCCTTGTCGATGTTTTCCTGCAGCTGCCGGGCAACCGCAACGATCTTGTCGCTGTCCGCCACCTGGGCTCCGCCCACGCGCCACCAGCTGAGATATTTGTGCACCATGGTTTTTGGCAGCACCTTGATGTCCAACAGCGTAGAAACCGTCTGCTGGCGCGCATCGGCCAGCGCTTCAATCAGCTGCTGCTCGGTGGTGATGCTGTAGGTTTTGCAGCCGTAAGCTGCCGCCAGCATGGCGAAATTCACCGGCACCAAGCCGCCGTTAAGCTCCCCGTCCTGGCGGAAGCGGAACTCGGTGGTATAGCTGTCCATGCCGTGTTCCATCTGCAGATTGTTGATGCAGCCATTGGTCATGTTGTCGAACAGCACCACGTTGATTTTGCAGCCTTCCTGAATGGAGGTGACCAGCTCGGAGTGCAGCATCATAAATGCCCCGTCCCCCACCATGACGTACACCTCCCGCTGCGGCTCGGCCAGTTTGACGCCCAGCGCGGCGTTCACTTCATACCCCATACAGGAGTAGCCGTACTCCACGTGGTAGCCGTGTTCACCGCGGTTGCGCCATACCCGCTGCAGGTCCCCCGGCAGGCTGCCGGCCGCCGCCACGATCACGCTGTCCTGCGGCAGCTGCTGATTCAGCACCCCCAGCACGCGGCTTTGAGTCAGCGAGGAGCCCGTCTGGGCAATAAATTCGGCAAACACCCGTTCACGATCGAGGTGGTCGTCAATTTCCGGCACGAACTCGGCGCCGGTGTAGGCGACGGCATAAACCCGTTCGGTTTCCTGCTGCTGCGCCGCCTGCGCCTGCTCAACGGCATCGCCCCAATCTGCGCGGTAATCCTGCTGCGTCGCCAGCTCGTCCAATGCCTGCAGTGCCTCACGCGCATCGGCCAGCAGCTGCACGCCGTCCAGCTTGCCGGCATCAAACGCGCTGACGTTAATATTCAGGAAATCGACGTCCGGATTCTGGAACAGCCATTTGGAAGAGGTGGTGAAATCGGTATAACGGGTGCCGACGCCAATCACCAGATCGGCCTGCTTCGCCAACGTATTGGCGGCCAGGCAGCCGGTCTCGCCGATGCCGCCGACGTTATAAGGGTGGTCGGAAACCACCGCCCCTTTGCCGGCCTGGGTTTCTGCGAAGGGAATGCGGAAACGCTCGGCGAACTGCTGCAGCGCCTTGCCCGCCTGGGAATACTTCACCCCGCCGCCGCATACCAGCAGCGGTTTTTTCTTGCCGGTCAGCAGCGCCAGCGCATCGCCGAGCGCCCCGGCCGTCGCCGGCCGGCGTTCCAGCCGATGCAGACGCTTCTGGAAGAAGTATTCCGGGTAGTCGTAGGCTTCGCCCTGCACATCCTGCGGCAGGCACAGCGTCACCGCGCCGGTTTCCGCCGGATCGGTCAACACGCGCATGGCGTTGATGCAGGCGCTCATCAGCTGCTCCGGACGCGTGATGCGATCCCAGTACTTGCTGACCGCGCGAAACGCGTCATTGGTGCTGATGCTCAAATCGTAGGACTGCTCGATCTGCTGCAGCACCGGATCCGGCTGGCGCGAGGCAAAGACGTCGCCGGGCAGCAGCAGCAGAGGGATACGGTTGGCGGTCGCCGTGGCGGCGGCGGTGACCATATTGGCCGCGCCGGGGCCGACGGAAGAGGTGCAGGCGTAAATCTGCTGGCGCAGCTTCTGCTTGGCAAAGCCGGTCGCCGCGTGGGCCATCCCCTGCTCATTGCGCCCCTGCAGCACGGTTAACTGACCGCGATCCTGCTCCAGCGCCTGCCCGAGGCCCAGCACATTGCCATGGCCGAAAATCGCAAAGATGCCCTTCACGAATTTGATTTCGACGCCATCCGCCAGCAAATACTGGTTATCGAGGAACTTGACGAGCGCCTGCGCCATGGTCAATCTGATCTTACTCATTCTCTCCCCCTAATGATGGCCTGATGCCCGGTTAACTTCTCGCCGGCATCACCGCTGAGATTACGGAACGGTTTTCCTGCCCTGAATTCGCTGATATCTTGGGCCGGGTGCGGACAGATTGCTCAAACCTTCGGCAACCTGAAACATGCAGCGATTATAAACAAATATATTTTTCATAAAATCACACATCAGAAAAAACATTTCATTTTGCGATAAAGATCGCATTCTAATGAAAACCCTATTTCAAAGCCGGTGCAACGCGCGCTTTCCCCACAGCGTCAACGCCTGCAGGCGGGTTATCAGCACCGGCGCCAGACGCCGCGCACGGCGATAAAAGACGGACATCAATACGAAACAAATCTGCGCATAAGCCCGCAGTACCGGCGCCGGACGGCGTCGTAGGCCTGCCCCACCGTCACTGCATGCCCTTTACGGCTGGTAAATTTCATTTAATATTGAAATTGGAATTTTTATTCCCCATACTCGACGCAATGATTCCTGCTAACCTCCGCTTATCGGGTCGCAGTCGGCTTTTGCTTAATACAGAAGGAAAGAGCTATGGTTTCACAACAAAAACCGCTTGATGTCATCTGTCTCGGCCGCATCGCCGTCGATTTTTACGCGCAGCAAATCGGCGCGCGTCTGGAAGATGCCAGCACATTCGCCAAATACCTCGGCGGGTCTTCCGGCAACGTTGCCTACGGCACGGCGATTCAGGGGCTGAAGTCCGGCATGCTGGCCCGCGTCGGCGATGAACATATGGGACGTTTTCTACGCGAAGAGCTACAGCGCGTAGGGGCGGACACCCGCTGTCTGATCACCGACAAGCAGCGGCTGACCGGGCTGGTGATCCTCGGCATTAAGGATCAGGAAACCTTTCCGCTGATTTTCTACCGCGATAACTGCGCCGATATGGCGTTAACGCCTGAAGACATTGATGAATCCTATATTGCCTCGTCGCGCGCGCTGGCAATCACCGGCACCCACCTGTCCCACCCCAATACGCGCGCCGCCGTGCTGCAGGCGCTGGAATATGCGCAGCGCCACGGGCTGCGTAAAGCGCTGGATATTGACTACCGCCCGGTACTGTGGGGGCTGACGTCGCTGGGCGACGGTGAAACGCGCTTTGTCGCATCCGACACGGTCACCCGCGAGCTGCAGGAAGTGTTGCACCACTTTGACCTGATCGTCGGCACGGAAGAAGAGTTTCATATTGCCGGCGGCAGCACCGATACGCTGACCGCGCTGGCCAACGTGCGCAAAGTCAGCCAGGCGACGCTGGTATGCAAACGCGGCGCACAAGGGTGTTCGGTCTTTGAAGGGGCGATTCCGGGCGACTGGCAGGCGGTGAAACTGCACAGCGGCGTGCGGGTTGAAGTGCTTAACGTGCTCGGCGCCGGCGATGCCTTTATGTCCGGCCTGCTGCGCGGCTATCTGAATGACGAGGGCTGGGATCAGGCATGTCGCTACGCCAACGCCTGCGGCGCGCTGGTGGTCTCACGCCACGGCTGCGCCCCGGCGATGCCGACCAGGCGCGAACTGGACGATTACCTGGCGCGTGAACAACAGGTGCCGCGCCCCGATCGCGATGCGCGCCTGAACCACCTGCACCGCGTCACCACGCGCAAGCAGCAGTGGCCGGAGCTGTGCGTCTTCGCCTTTGACCACCGCAAACAGCTGGCGGATATGGCACGCGAAGCCGGCGTGGATGAAGCGCGCATTCCACAGCTGAAGTCCCTGCTGCTGACCGCCGCCAAAGAGGCGGCGGACGAGGCCGGCCTGCAGGGCAACAGCGGTATTCTGGCCGACACCACATATGGTCAGGCGGCGCTGAATGAAATCACCGGCCAGGGGTGGTGGATCGGCCGCCCGATCGAGCTGCCCAGCTCACGGCCGCTACGCCTGGAGCATGGCAACATCGGCTCTCAGCTGGTCGACTGGCCGCTGGAGCACGTGGTGAAATGCCTGGTGTTTTATCATCCTCACGACGCCGTCGAACTGCGCAATGAGCAGGATGCGCTGATTAACGACGTTTATCAGGGATGCTGTAAAACCGGCCATGAGCTGCTGCTGGAAGTGATTTTACCCGAGGACAGCAGCGATAAAGAGGAAAGCTATTATCTGGAAATTATGTCGCATTTCTATCAGTTAGGGATAAAGCCCGACTGGTGGAAACTGCCGCCGCTGAGCGCAGCGAGCTGGCGCCAGGTCGGCGAACTGATCGATGCCGCCGATCCCGACTGCCGTGGCGTGGTCATTCTGGGTCTCGATGCGCCGGAAGACGCGCTGAAGGCCGGGTTTGCCGCCGCCGCCGACGAACGCTGGGTGAAAGGATTTGCGGTAGGCCGCACCATTTTCGGCCAGCCGTCGCGGCTCTGGCTGCGGGGTGAGCTAGATGATTCTTCTTTAATTTCTCAAGTTAAACAGAAATATCTTACGCTCATCGGTTTCTGGCGGTTATATCGCCCGCAACATGATGGCGTAACCCGCCGTCCTTAAAACAATATCCTCCCGCCCCTTAAAGCATGTTTACGACTTTAGGGGGCTTTTTTGCCCATTTTCTGTGAACTAACGCAGCCTGCGTTGAAATAAATCGCTTTTTGATGAAATGAAACTTCCGCTCCGTCTGTTAGAATGACGAATAAATACTCCAGGCGCAGGCCTTTTAGCGCTTTAGCCAATACTGTGAGCCGAATGGATGAATAACCCAACTCAACTTTCGCTATTACAAGACGAAATCCGCCACCGTTATGAAACGCTCAGCAAACGTCTGAAGCAGGTCGCGCGTTATATTCTGGATAACAGCAACAGCATTGCGTTCGACACCGTGGCCTCCATCGCCGCACAGGCCAGCGTACCGCCATCAACCCTGATCCGCTTTGCCAACGCCTTCGGCTTCAGCGGCTTCAATGAGATGAAACAGGTCTTTCGTCAGCACCTGATGGAAGAGACGGTTAACTATACCGAGCGCGCCCGGCTGTTCCGTCAGACTTCGACGGATGACAACGCCGCACCGGAGAACCCGGCCGAAATTCTCAATGTCTTCACCATGGTGAATGCACAGGCGCTGCAGCAGCTGCCGGCGCAAATCGACGCCGCACAGCTGGAGAAAGCGGTAGAACTGCTGAAGAACGCAGAGAATATCTACGTGATTGGCCTGCGCCGTTCGTTCAGCGTCGCCTCCTATCTGACCTACGCCCTGCGCCATCTGGAGCGTCGCGCTTTCCTGATTGACGGCCTGGGCGGCATGTTTACCGAACAGCTGGGCATGGTGAAGCCAAAAGACGTGGTGATCGCCATTAGCTATTCGCCTTACGCCAGAGAAGCGTTGGAACTGGTGGAACTGGGCGCCAAACAGGGCGCGCAGCAAATCGCCATTACCGACAGCCAGGTAAGCCCGTTGGCGGCCTTTAGCGACGTGTGTTTCGTGGTCAGAGAAGCGCAGGTGGACGGGTTCCGTTCGCAGGTGGCTTCCATGTGCCTGGCGCAGACGCTGGCCGTTTCACTGGCGCTGAATAACGCTAAAGACGCATAGCATAAAGGGCGAACACCTGGTTCGCCCTCCTTCGTCGTCGTCACTCCGTGGCGACGCTGCTATTTCTGCGGGTAATCATCCCCGTTAATCCAGGCGTGATCTTTTTCCCAGGTAAACTTCCACAGGCGCGTCGGCCCGGCCATCACGTTAAGATAGTAGTTATCGTAGCCGGCCAGGGTGGCGACCGGATGATAGCCGCGCGGCACCTTGACTACGTCGCGGTTGTACACCGGCATACACTCATCCAACGAGCGGTCATCCGTGTACACGCGCTGCATGCAGAACCCCTGCTCCGGCTGAATACGGTGGTAGTAGGTCTCTTCCAGATAGGTTTCATCCGCAGAGTCTTCCCGATCGTGCTTATGGCTGGGGTAGGAGCTGGTATTCCCCTCGTCGGTGTAAACCTCCACCACCAACAGGCTGTCCGCCGGCTTATCATCCGGCAAAATATTGTGCACCAAGCGCTGGTTGCGGCCCTTGCCGCGGCGCTCAACACCAACGTCCGCCGGTGTAATCAGCCGCGAAGGCAGGTGACCACTTCCCGGCGCACTGCATACCGCCAGCTCCAGATCGCTTTCGGCACGCACGATAACCTGGTCATGATGCGGCACATAAACCGCATAGGGCGGCGTCCGTTCAAACGGACTCATACGTTTGCCGATATGGGGATATTCGGCGTGCTGCGTCGCGACGGAGGCAATGCCGGCCACCAATACCAGGCACAGCTCTTTATCGTCGCTGCTCAGCGTCAGCGTTTTCCCCGCTTCAAGGCGATAAACGTCAAAACCGACAAAACGCCAGTCGGCGTTTTCCGGCGTAACATGCTGAATACGCCCCTGGCTATCGGGTTGCTGGCATTTCGCAAGCAATGAAGACATGAACTCCTCCC
Source organism: Serratia rubidaea (assembly GCA_901472405.1). Taxonomy (GTDB): domain Bacteria; phylum Pseudomonadota; class Gammaproteobacteria; order Enterobacterales; family Enterobacteriaceae; genus Serratia_B; species Serratia_B rubidaea. The sequence continues at coordinate 4,718,753 of LR590463.1, forward strand.
GTTGTCGTCAAGCCATACCCGCCGGCGGCGCGTATGGCCGTTGTTATCGCAACGGGGGTAGCCTTACCTGTCCCGGCCGCCCCCGCGCATGGTTGCTCAGCCTAATGTCGGCATGCTGTATTCGGATACCGTCTGCTGGCCGGAAGGCCAGCGCGCCGTCGCCGTCTTCATACGCGTATAGAAACGCACCCCGTCGGCGCCGTGTACGTTGAGCGCGCCGAATACCGAACGCTTCCAGCCGCCAAAGCTGTGGAACGCCATCGGCACCGGTACCGGCACGTTGACCCCGACCATGCCGGCCTGCACCTCATGCACAAACTGGCGCGCATAGTGGCCATTGCTGGTAAAGATGGCGCTGCCGTTGCCGAACTCATGGCCGTTCACCGTGTCAATCGCTTCCTGATAGCTGGCGACGCGCACAATGCCCAGCACCGGCCCGAAGATCTCTTCACGATAAATACGCATCTGCGGCGTCACGTGATCAAACAGCGTGCCCCCGACGTAATAACCGTCCGGATGCCCCGGCACGCTGTAGTTGCGGCCGTCCGCCACCAGCGTCGCGCCTTCTTCGACGCCCACATCAATATAGCCCAGGACTTTCTGCTGGTGCGCCGAAGAAACCAGCGGCCCCATTTCATTCTCTTCGCCGCCCTGCTGCAGGCCTGGCCCGACGCGCAACTGAGCAATCAGCGGTTTCAACTTGGCGATCAGCGTATCGGCGGTATCGTCGCCCACCACCACCGCAATCGGCAGCGCCATGCAACGCTCGCCGGCGGAGCCGAATGCGCCGCCCATCAGGGCGTTCACCGTGGCGTCCAGATCGGCGTCCGGCATGATAATCGCCTGATTCTTCGCGGCGCCGAAGGCCTGCACCCGTTTGCCGTGGGCGCTGGCGGTGGTGTAGATATGCTCGGCGACGGTGGAGGAGCCGACAAAGCTGACCGCCTGGATCAGCGGGTCGGTGCACAGCTGCGCGGCATTTTCATTCGCGCAGTGCACCACGTTGAAAACGCCGTCCGGCAGGCCGGCCTCTTTCAGCAGCTCCGCCATGCGCACCGACGCCGACGGCGCCAGCGCCGGCGGCTTCAGCACAAAGGTGTTACCGCAGGCCAGCGCAATCGGGAACATCCACATCGGCACCATCGCCGGGAAGTTGAACGGCGTGATGCCGGCCACCACGCCCAGCGGCTGCATCAGGGAAAAGCTGTCGACGCCGGTGCCGACGTCGGCGGAATACTCCCCTTTCATCAGGTGAGGAATGCCGCAGGCGAACTCCACCACTTCCATACCGCGCGTCAGCTCACCCAGCGCGTCCGAATACACCTTGCCGTGCTCACTGACGATCAGCTGCGCCAGCTCTTCCCGGTGCTGCTCCAACAGCGCCTTGAAGTTAAACATGATGCGTGCGCGGCGCAGCGGGGTGGTTTGCGACCAGCCGGCGAACGCCCGGTGCGCGACATCAATCGCCTGTTTGACCTCGGCGGCGGTGCTTTGCGTCACCTGACGCTCAACCTGCCCGGTCGCCGGGTTATGCACGTCCACGCTTTGGTTGCTGCTGCTCGGACACACCTGCCCATCAATAAAGTTACCCACGATTTTCATGTTCCACCCTCTTTTCAACATGCCGCGATGACCAGGAGAGCCCTCAGATAGCGCGGTGCCTTACGGCACCTGCAGACAGGCTTAACCCTGGCCGAATGAAGTAAACCTTATTCCATTGAAAAAAAAGTTTCAAATAAAACGTTTTGGAAATTTTATTTTTGGCGTAGCCGATCGCAATTTTTAAGGTAACGTTACATCGCCATGTCCAACAAACAGGAAAACGTCCCTTCCCGCCAAATGGCGTAAAAACCCTTAACAGCACCCGCTAACGCCTGCCGGCGCGGCTGGTTTTCTTGCTTCGCAGCTCGCAAGAAACGGGTATGGCACTTTTCTTTTCCAGTGATTTTTTTGAACTGCGTCTAAAAATCAATATTTCATTATTCCGTAATTATGAAATAAATGTTCTTCTCAATCGCTGAATTACCCGAATAAACACGCCTTGATGACAGGCACGGTTCACACCTTCCGCCCGCCTTCCCCTGACGACGCGCATTGCGGACGGAAACATGGATAAAAATCGGAGCAACATATGTCACATCAGCGAAAACATAATACAGGGTACGTACTGCGGATATGCGGCATCGCGGCGCTCGGCGGTATTTTGTTCGGCTACGATACCGCCGTAATCTCCGGCGCCATCGAAGCATTGAAAGCCTATTTCCACCTCACCCCGGCGGAAACCGGCTGGGCGGTGTCCAACGTGGTGCTCGGCTGCGTGCTGGGCGCATTCGGCGCCGGGCCGCTGGCCGGCCGCTACGGACGCAAAAAAGCGCTGGTGCTGGCGGCGCTGCTGTTCACCATTTCCGCCGTGGGCGCCGCGCTGGCGACCACCTTCACCTGGTTCATCATCTACCGCATGATCGGCGGGCTGGCGGTGGGCATCGCCGCCACCGTCTCTCGATGTATATGTCGGAGGTGTCTCCCAAGGACATGCGCGGCCGCGCGCTGAGCATGCAGCAGTTCGCCATCGTGTTCGGCCAGATCCTGATCTTTTACGTCAACTTTAAAATCGCCAGCTACGCCTCGGAAGCCTGGCTGACCGAGATGGGCTGGCGCTGGATGATCGGCTCGGAAGTAGTGCCCTGCATTCTGTTTTGCATTCTGGTGTTTATTATCCCTGAGTCACCGCGCTGGAACGTGATGGTGGGCCAGGAAGACAAGGCGCTGGCGATGCTGACCCGCGTCTCCAACGAGGCCCACGCGCGCAACGTCCTGAAAGAAATTAAAGCGTCCCTGCAGGAAGACCTGCAACAGGCCAAGCAAAAGCTCAATTTCCACGACAAGCGCGTGCGTTTCATTCTGTTCGTCGGCTGCATGATCGCCATGCTGCAGCAGGTCACTGGCGTCAACGTGATGATGTACTACGCCCCCGTGGTGCTGAAAACCGTCACCAGCAACGCGCAGGAAGCCCTGTTCCAGACCATCTGGATCGGCGTGCTGCAGCTGGTCGGCTCGGTGATCGGGGCCATGCTGATGGACCGCATCGGCCGCCTGCCGCTGATGCGCTTCGGCACCCTCGGCGCCATTATCGGCCTGTTGATCACCTCCTACGCGCTCTATAGCGAAACCACCGGCTACTTCGCCCTGTTCGGCATGCTGTTCTTTATGCTGTTTTACGCGCTCTCCTGGGGCGTCGGCTGCTGGGTGCTGATCTCCGAAATCTTCCCCAACCGGATGCGTTCGGAAGGTATGAGCATCGCCGTCGGCTGTATGTGGGTCGCCAACTTCGCCGTCTCGCAAACCTTCCCGATGATCAATGACAACCCTTACCTGTTCTCCACCTTCCACGGCGCCTTCCCGATGTGGGTGTTCGCCGCCTGCTGCGTGTTCAGCTACTGGTTTATCTGCCGCTTCGTGCCGGAGACCAAAGGCGTATCGCTGGAAAAAATGGAACAGGTGGTGATGGCCAAGCGCTACCGCCAGCCTGTCGCTACGGCCAAATCCTTATCGTTACCCAATGAAAAACCCTAACCTTTATTTGTGGGAGTCCGACACCATGGCCATTGCGCTGGATCGTTTCTGTATCAATCGAAAGATAGCCCCGAATCTCGATCTGGAACGTTTTTTCCAACTGGTAAAAAAATGCGGCCTTAGCAAGGTTGAGCTGCGCAACGATATGCCCAGCGGCAAAGTAACCGACGACTTGAGCAATGAGCAGCTCAACGCGCTGGCAGCGAAGTACGGCATTGAAATCATCACCATCAATGCGCTCGGCATGTTCAACCTGCCGGACGATGAAGAGACGCTGCTCGGCAATGCGCACGCGCTGCTGGCGCAGGCGCAGGCCATTCACAGTAGGGCGCTGGTGCTGTGCCCGCACTGCAGCAAGGACGATCGCCGCAGCGATGAGCAAAAGCAGCAGGACACGCTGGCCGCGCTGCGGCTGCTGGCGCCGCTGTTCCGGCATTACGGCGTTGAAGGCTATGTGGAGCCGCTCGGCTTCGGCATCAGCTCTCTGCGCTCATCACTGCTGAGCCAGGCCATTATCCGCGATGCCGGCGCTCCCTATCAGATCGTGCTGGATACCTTCCACCATTACCTGAGCGAGCCTGCTCAGCAGGAATTTGATGCGCAGATCCAGATCGATCGGATCGGTCTGGTGCACCTCTCCGGCGTCGAAGATCCGCGCGCCAAGGAGACGCTGGGCGATGAGGAACGCATTATGCTGAGCGAACGGGATCGTCTGGAGAGTAAAAAGCAGGTGCAGAATCTGGAACGCCTGGGCTACCGGGGCATTTACGCCTTCGAGCCTTTCTCTTCACAGCTGAACAGCTGGACGGAAGCGGATATTGAACGGGAAATTCACCAAAGCATCGCGCTGCTGCAGACGCCGTAGCCGATAAAATAACGGCCTCTTTTGAGAGGCCGTATTCTTTTTTACTTCAGCGTGGTCACCACCAGCTGATGACGCTGGTTATAAAACTTACGGTACGCCAGGTAGCAGGCGATGATGGTCGACAGGCTGGCGGTAGACAGCAGCATAAACGTCACCATTATCTGGTATTTGATCGCCTTCACCGGATCGATACCGGCAAAGATCAAACCAGACATCATGCCCGGCAGGCTGACCAGCCCCACCGTTTTGGCCGAATCAATCGTTGGGATCAGCGAAGCGCGAATGCTGTCGCGAATCAGCGCGGCGGACGCAAACTTCGGTGAAGCGCCCAGGCTGAGCATCTCCTGGATCTTCTGCTGTTCGCTTTTGAAACGCTGCCCCAGGTTGTTGTAACACAGCCCGACCGCCACCATGGCGTTGCCGGCGATCATGCCGGAAATCGGGATCACCTGCATCGGCGTAAATTCAATCGACCCGGTCAGCACCAGCACAATCAGCGTCAGCGCCGCGCCGGTGGTAATGGCGATAAACGACGTTACAAAAGCATGCTCAATATATTTGCTGCGCTTTTTGGCGTTGTAGGCCGCATTGAAGCAGATAAACAGCACCATCAACACCGTCAGCGCCTCGTTATTCAAGGCAAAAATATACTTCAGCACATAGCCGACAATAATCAGCTGCACCACCGCCCGGCAGATGCTCCAGATAATGTCTTTTTCCAGCGCCAGCTTTTCTTTATGGCTGATTAAAATCGCCACCAGCACCAGAATCATCGACAGCCCAGTGATTCATTGGTGATGTTATGCTGGTTCATTGGCTGTCTCCCGTGCCTGATGCGCCTGCAGCTCGATAATATCGTCGGCATGCGCAATTTCATCCCGGTCGTGCGTCACCCACAGCACGGCCATATTCTGCTGTGCAACCAGCTGGCGGATAATTTCATTAACGTTATGCTTATTCTCTTCATCCAGCGCGCTGGTGACCTCATCCAGCAGCAGGACCTGAGGCACAAACTGCAGGTTGCGGATCAGCGAAACCCGCTGTTTTTCCCCGCCGGACAGTTCGTTAATGCTTTTTTGCAGCAGGCTCTCCGGCAGCATAAAGCGCTGCAGATCCCGCTTCATTTTTTCCTCATCCGGTTTGACGTGGCGAATCTGGTAAGGCAGCGCCAGATTGTCAAATACCGAACTGCCAAACAGAGCCGGCGTCTGGAAACAGTAGGAAACCTGCTGACGATAGTGCTCAGGCGACAGCTCGTTAATATTCTTGCCGTCAAAAATAATAGCGCCGCGGGTTGGGCTAATCAGTGAGGAAACAATTTTCAGCAGCGTACTTTTGCCACAGCCGGAGGGGCCGGTGATGAGTTTGAACTCACCGGATTTTAGCGTCAAAGAGACCGAATCCAGAATTACCGAGTCATCTATTTGATAATGGATATCATCCAATATCAGTATGTTATTACCTTCCTTCATTATGACTCCATTCATTACGTACGATGAATGGTCAGTATAGGGTGCCGGAAATCCGCCAGGCAAATTGCTATTAGCAAACAATACGAGAGTTTGCGCCAAACGCGCGCCTGCGCCAGCCGGTGTCTGTGCCGGCGCAGGCGGCATAATACGCCGGCGTTGTCAGCTTTCCGCCTCCGACGGCAGCTTGGCAATCACCTTGATTTCAAACTGAAAACCATAGAGCCAGGTCACCCCGACGGCGGTTAGCGTCGGGTGCGGCGCGCTGCCCCAATACTCCGGCACCACCTCCCAGACGGTGTGGAAGATGGATTGCGGATCCACCATAAAGACGGTGACGTCGATAACGTCATCAAAGGTGCATCCGGCAGCCTGCAACACCGCATTCAGGTTGTCGAAGGCACGGCGCACCTGCGCCGTCAAATCCGGCTCCGGCGAGCCGTCCTCACGGCTGCCGACCTGGCCTGACACAAACAGCAGGCCATTGGCGCGAATCGCCGGGGAATAACGGTTACGTTCATACAGCGCCTGACGCCCTGCGGGGAATACCACATCTCGCTTCGCCATGATCGATCTCCTGTGCGGGTTGATTCACCCATAAAGTTCGGTGAACAAAGACTTTAAAGTCCGCCGCCTGGCGAATAAACTGGCAAAAAGCACCATCACTGTTTGTAAAACACAAACAATCGCGGAGGCTCCAGGCTATATGGATCGATTCGATGCAATGCAGGCCTTTGTCCGCGTGGTGGACAGCGGCAGCTTTACCAAGGCCGCAGAAAACCTGCAGGTCAGCAGAACAACGGTGACCCAGCTGGTGCAACAGCTGGAAGCACGGCTGCGCGTTAAATTACTCAACCGCACCACCCGCCGGGTTCACCTTACCGCCGACGGCGCCGCCTACTACGAACGTGTCGTGCGTTTGCTGGCCGATTTGGACGATGCGGAAACCAGCCTGTCCGGCGCCGCCGCTGCGCCGCGCGGCCGGCTGCGGATCGACGTGCCCAGCCCGTTGGCACGGATGATTTTAGTGCCGGCGCTCCCCACCTTTCACGCACAATACCCGGATATTCAGATTGATATGGGCGTCAGCGATCGTATCGTGGATTTAATTGGCGAGCAGGTGGACTGCGTGGTGCGCGGCGGGGAAATCAGCGACCAGTCCCTGGTGGCGCGCCACGTGGCGGATTTACAGCTGGGCGCCTATGCCGCACCGTCCTATCTGGCGCAGGCCGGCGTACCCGCCCATCCGCGCGAACTGGAAGAGAGCCATCACCGCATCGTCGGCTTTCTCTGGGCGCGCAGCGGTAAAGCGCTGCCCTACGCCATGCGCCGCGACGATGAACGGCTGGAGGTCCACGGGCGCTATATCCTCGCCGTTGACGACGGCAACGCCTATCTGGCCGCCGGTCTGGCGGGGTTGGGCATTCTGTGGTTGCCCGATTATATGGCCGCTCCCGCCCTGGCGCGCGGCGAGCTGACGCCGCTGTTCAGCGACTGGCGTTTTGAACCGATGCCGCTCTATATCGCCTTTCGTCCCAACCGGCACGTCAGCGCCAAGCTGCGCGTATTTATTGATTGGGTAGTGGCGCTGATGGCGCAACAGGCGCCGCCGGGGCGCGTTTTAGCCGCACCGCGCTAACCACCGATCAAAAATGGAGCCTGAGCGGCTCCATCGTACGGATTGCTCCGGCTTTCAGACTGCGGCTAAAAAATAAAGGGAATAAAACATTTCACTTTACGCTTATAGTCCAGCCAGGCTTCGCCGTAGCGTTTTTCGGCCATTTTCTCGCTTTTGGGAATCGCATCGGCAAAATATTGCACCAGGTTGGTCAGCGGCGCGACAATGCCAAACCAGTTGCCGGCCAGCAGCCCGAAACTGACGAAAATTAAAAAGTCGCCAAAATAGTTGGGGTGGCGCGCCATCGACCAAAAACCGACGTCGAGAATGCGTCCCTTGTTCTTTGGATCCTGTTTGAAGCGCCGTTTTTGATAGTCACTGCCAAAGTGAAAACAGGTGCCGACCAGATAAAAACCGATCGCCAGCCACTGCGGTACTCCCCAAGGCCCCTGCGCCTGGCTGCCCCAGTAAAAAGGCAGGCAATACAGCCAGCCGAAAATATTAACCATCATCACCGCCAGCCAGGGCACCTGTTGCGTCGGCATCACCTCTTTGAGCTTGGAGGCGGCGGTATTGCCGTACCAGCGCGTCAGCACAATGTTCATCCGCAGCAGATAGAGGCCCACCAGGATCAGAATCAATGCCTTGTGGGAGATATCGCCGGCACCGAAATAGCAATACACCAAAGCAACCGGCCCCATGGCGTTGAACCCCCATAAAAACATCGGCCGGGTGTCCTGAGCATTGCGGCTGGAGATAAAAGCCAGCACGGAGAGAATCAGTAATACGATCGCCAATGCAATCCAAACGTTCATTGCGTACTCCTTTTCTAAGGTCAGTTATAAAGTGTCGATCCCTGTCGGCGGTGCCGAACGCGACGCGGTTAAAATGTTTTGCCAGCTACGCCTCGGCGTGGCGCTGCCCGGCTGCTGCAGATGACCAAAACGCGCAAAAAATACCGGCTGTTCATCAAGCGCCAATGCGGCGGCCAGTTCGCGGCGCGGCGCGGCATGCTGCACCAGGACGCTGAGCGGGTGCAGCCCCCAGCCCCAGTCCTGCAGCACCAGCCACAGCCGACCGAGGCGCATCCCCACCATAAACAGCGCTTCGCGGCTCTCCTCTTGCAGGCCAATCGCCAGGTATTGCGGCCCCTGCGCCACAAGGTCGGCCAACCCTTTCGCCATACGTTCAGGCAGGCGCAAACCGGTGGTTAGCCAATGCAGGCGCGGATGAAATGCCAGGCGGAATGTGTACTTGAATGAAGTCGATACCGGTCCGAACAGGTGATGGAGGCAAAAACCGTCGTCGGCAGGACGCCGCTCGTCGAACCGAATAAACTGATACGTTTCTTGCCAGGCGCGCCGGTCGGCAAAATCGAGCGCAGCATGGCGGGCAATCAGCCGGGCAATTTCAGCGCGCTGCGGCACGTCCGGCTCAATGCTGAGGGTTGCCGCCGTACCGGCAAACAACGCGTTCAGCTGCATGTACTGCTCATCGTCGATGCGCGTTGGCTGATAGACCGAGCGGGCCGTGTGCCGTTGCGTTATCGCCTGCGCCAACAGGCGGTGTGCATCCGCGTCCGGAGCCAACTCCGCCGCAGGGGAAAACGCGATCAGCGTATCCGACGCGGCATGGCGCCCGTCCCCGACCCAGCGCCAGTCGATCGGCCGGCCGGCATAGCCAAGCAGCGCGCTAAGGTATTCAAAGAAAATCCCGCAGCTCATCAGCATTTCACGCTCCAGCGACGGTAATCCACGCAGCGCGCGTCGTCGGTCAATGGCCAGCGTCCCGCTGCGCGTTGCGGCATCATAGTGCACCAACCAGGGCTGGCAGTTATGCGATGACGGCGCCAGGCGCGCAATATCCAGCGCGCGCTGCAGCGCCCGTTCAAAGGGTTCATGCGTCATCACGCACCTCCAACGGTAGTATCTCCACCCATGGCGTCAAAGAGGCATCCCCCGAGTAACACAGCGCGCATACCCACTCCAGGCTGTACCACAGCCAAAAACGCCGCCGCGTCAGGCCACCTGCAGCACTCACCACCTGCTGATTGCGCCAGTCAATATGAATATCGCTCAGCCGGTAGGGCAAACCGCGGCCATGGCTTTTTAAAAAAGCCTCGCGGATCGCCCAGGCAGCGCAGGACTGAACCGGCCCCAACCCACGCTCGCCAACGGTAAACGCCTGACGATGCGCGGCGACGCCAAAGGGGCGATAGTGCTGCAGATCAATACCGACTGCGCCGTCGCCGGTCGCGCCGGCATACCACGATTGCGAATGGCTGAGCGATACGCACCGCGCCCCCCCGCAGCGGATGTTCGCCAACCGGCTGGCCGCCGGGCCGCGCCCGCAGCGTGAAGCCGCCGGCCTCAGCCGACGCGTCATCCGCACTCCATACCCGGTTCAACAAGGCTACGGCCAGCGCGCGCGCGTTGCCCCTTACCCGCAGCCGGTGCTGCAGCGCCGGCTCTGCGCTGTGGCGTCCGCTTTCAGCAACCGCCACGCTAATCCTCGCTTTCGCGTGACGACTATTGCTGATAGCCATCGCCAATCCTTTCTCCCGCAATCTCCGTCACCACTTCCGCCCATTTGGTCAAAGCGGGTGACCAGGCTTTGAAACAGCGGCGTCCGCATCTCTCGCTCAAACGCATCCATCGCGCTGATATGAATAATTTCAATAAAGTGAAACGGCGCATCCGCCTCCCGGCTGACCTCCACCACTTCAAAGGCGTGCACCGCATCAAGGCGGCAACAGGCCGGATAATCGACGGTTTCCACCCACTCGCGAAATGCAGCGCGGTGGGCAATATCCTTCAAACGAATTTTATGGACGATGGTATGCATGAAATCCTCTTAAACCGATTGATTGAGCAGCAAATGGTAGTTAATGCCGCCGGTGCCGAAGGCGTTGATCGCCGCCCAACGGCCGCCTTCCTCCGGCAGCGGCCAGGGGAGCACGCGTTGGGGAATTTCTGCGGGAATGGCCGCCAGCGGCAGCTCGGGATTTAACGCAGACACCGGCGTAGGAGGAATTTGGCCCTGTTCGAAGGCGCTTAATACTTTGCACAGGCTCAGCGCGGCCGCACCGGCGAAACAGTGGCCGAAGTTATATTTCACCGAGCCGAGATACAGCGGAGAGTGCGCGGCCCGGCCGTAGCTATGCTGCAGCGATGACACCTCAGCCCGATCGCCAAGCGCCGTCCCCGTCCCGTGCGCTTCGAGATACTGCACGCGCTGCGGCTCGGCCGTCTGCAGGCCCAGCGTTTTTTCAATCGCCAACGCCTGCCCGGCAGGATCCGGCGCGGTCATGGAATAGCTATCGCAAGAGCCGGAAATCGCCTCAATAAAGGCCAGCGCCTGAGCGTCCGGCTGGCGGCTCAGCAGAAAAAAGCCGCCGCCGTCACCCGGCGTGAAACCGTCCGCCTTCTCGGCGAAAGGGCGAATGCGCGTGGCGGAAAGCATCATTTGCGCGCTGCACAGTACGATGTCGCGCTCCAGCGTCGCCGTCTCGATACCGCCGACCAGCACCGCCTCATAACGCCCCGTCTGCAAAGCCCTGACCGCGTTATGCAGCGCGGCCAGCGAGCTGGCGCAGGCCGCCTCCACCGCATAGCAGTCCGCGTCAATGCCAAAGTGTTCGGCCAGCAGCTGCGCGGTGCCGATGCCGCTGGCGCCGTACCAGCTCCAGCGGTTGATCTCCGGCTGAGGCGGCAAAGGGATAGCCCCCGTCGTCGGAGGCAAGGCGGCCCACAGTGCGGCCATCCCCTGCAGCCGATCGGCGCTCAGGGACAGGTTGCTGGCGATGACGATCGCCACCCGCTGAAACGACCGCAGCTTTTCAGTCCATTCGCCGCAGGCGTTAAGCGCATAAAGCTGTGTCACATCCAGCCGCTTCTTTTTTGCCGGCATCATCGCTTTATTCAGCGGGATCTGCCCGGGGTCGTGCGCCGGAAACCCCATCGCCCGGCGGGTGTACGCGCTGAGTTTTTGCGGGTTCGAGCGAACAAACGCCCCCGGGTGCAGCTGCTCCGCGTCGTGATCGCGTAATGCATCATCGCCCTGAGACAGCGTCTGCCAAAAGCGTGCTTTATCGTCTCCTTGAGCGGTAACCGGCTGGTAGTCGACGATCGCAATGCGCTGCGCCACCGGCGGCGTGCGAGCTGCCGGCGCCGTATCAATATTCCAGCGACGGCCGGTAAAGGAGTCACCGCCGCACGCGCGACGCTGATGCAGCAGCATCTCGAGGATCTGGCAAAAAACCTGATTGGCGCCGGCAAAATAAGCCGGTCGCCGCTCGTCAGCCTGCCGTTGAACTTCAGACCTGCCGCAGGTTAATTCGCCAAGCTGGAGCAGAATCGGCCAATCATGCTGCCGGGCCAGCGTCGGCGGGCACACCACCAGGCTGATCGCCCCCTCCAGCCAGCAGCTCGCCGCACAAACGCCCTGCTCCAACAGCATGGCCGCCTGCGGCCAATGGTGAAAACACTGCACGCTGGTCAGCACGGCCATCTGGCTGTCCTGATGCCGGAAGCAATCCTGCGCCAGTTGCAGCAAACGCAGGCCGCCCAAATCCGCGCCGTCGAGGGTCTGGCACTTGCCGCGCGTTTGCGCAAAATGCGCGATACGCGCCGGAATGCTCGATGCCATTTCCCCTACGCGGTCGTGTGAGGTGCTGCCTAACGTCTGCGCCAGCGGCTGTTTATACTCATCAATCCGCCGCTGTACCTCCGCCGGCGCGTATCCCTGGGCGCTGAGCCGTTCGGCCAACGCCCGCAGCGCGCTGACTTTGGTCGCATTGCGGTAGGCCGCGTCACTGCCCAGGTGCGTGGCGCAGAACTGGTCGCAACGATCCCGCAGCGCCGCCGGCAGCGTCAAACCTTGCATGGCGTCTGCGGCAGCCTGCAGCGCCAGACGGGTTTCCCGGCTGACCGCGGTTTTGAACAATGGCGGAATCGAGAACTTTTTAAAATCAAACGTCGCATCGTCAGCCCGCCGGCCGTAGATCGTCGCTACGCCCTCCTGCTCCATCAGCACCGGCGGCGCGTCAAGCAATGCCTGCCAGTCCGCCGGCGCGTTCAGCTGGCTGAAATGTCCAATACCGGGCAGCGCACAGCCAATGCCGACCACCGCCAGCGACGTTGTGTCTTGATCCTGACTCATTGGGCATGCACCTCGGCCAACCGTCGGCGATCCACCTTACCATTGGCATTCACCGGCAGGCTGTCGGCAATAATCAGCCGGTGAGGAATCATGTAAGCGGGAAGCCGGGCGTGTAAAAACTGCTTCAGCTCCAGCAGGGTCGGCGGCGACGCGCCAGGACCAAGGCTGATGACCGCCACCAGCTTCTGTTTAAGATCGCCCAGCTCAGCGTACAGCGCGGCCTGATTAACCGCCGGGTGGTGATGAACCGCCGACTCGATTTCCCCCAGCTCAACCCGGTAACCGTTAATCTTGACCATTTCGTCGAGACGGCCGCGGAACACCAGACCGTCCGCCGTCATCTCCACCCAGTCCCCCGTCGCGTGGAACTGACGGGGATGCCAGTCGCTTTGTCGGGAAACGGCCACATTACTGTAACCGGGCGTAACGCATGGCCCGCCAATCAGCAATTCACCGCGCATCCCCAGCGCCTGATTGAGCGGATAGCGCCGGCCTTGCTCATCAAGCAGCTGCGCATCCACGCCCGCCAGCGGATAGCCGATCGGCACGTGCTCCAACCGCTCCAGACTGGCCCGCGCTATCGGGTAAGCGGTGCACACGTTGGTTTCCGTCGGGCCATACCAGTTGCTGATGCGGCACTGCGCAGGCAGATGCGGCAGCAGGCGTCGCAGTGCAGCAACGGGATACGGCTCACCGGCAAAAATCACCTGACGTAACGCCGCACAGCCGTCTACGGTAAGCTGACCGCTTTTTTCCAGCATCGCCAGAATGGAAGGCACGCTGTACCACACGCTGACGCGTGGGTTTGCAACCCCTGCGCAATGGCGCGGCAATCCTTCTGTTCGTCTTCACGGATAATCCATACCGCAGCGCCGACGCTGACGCCGGCGAACAGATCGAAGGTGCTCAGATCGAAGGCAAAACTCGCATGGTTCGCCAGAGTATCCTGCGCCGTCAACTGCGTATCGCCCACCGCCCAGCGAATAAAAAAGGTCAGCATGCCATGGCTGATTTGCACCCCTTTCGGAGTGCCCGTCGAACCGGAGGTATAGAGGATCGCAGCAATGGGATCGCTTAACATCACCGGCTGCGCCGGCCATTCCGGGCTGCCGTCCGCGCAGGCGGCAAAGCTGCGCAACCAATCTTCATCGATAATCAGCGCCGGCTCGGCCGCGGTGATAATACGCTCCAGCCGTGCGGCCGGCTGGCTGTAATCGATAGGGATATAATGGTTGCCGCTCAGCCAGGTCGCATAGATAGCGGCAACCGCCTCCAGACTTTTAGGCAGGTTGATTAATACCGCCTGCCCGGCAACGCCGCTTTGCCGTAAAGCGGCGGCCATCGCGCCGGCATTTTCCGCCAGCTGACGAAAGCTCCAGCGCCCTTCACCGCACAGCAGCGCCGTTTTGTCCGGCGTCTGCTGCGCATGCCGGAACAGGCCGTCCAGAATAAACGAGGAGAAGATTGCCATAGGTCAGGCCTCCGCGACGTGCAGGCGCGCTTCCCGAACCGATGAGGCATTGACGGGAACGCCAACCTCCTGAGCCGCCGCCACCAGGATGGCATAGGCTTCGTCCAGATCTTCCCGGGTATGTTCGCTGGTGATGCTGATGCGCAGGCGCGCATCCCCCACGCTGACGCCGGGGAACACCACCGTCTGGCAAAACAGGCCGCGCGCGCGCACCGCCCGGCCGAAAAGCAGCGTCTTTGCATCATCGCCCACGACGATCGGCACAATGGCCGACGCGAATGCTCAAGGTCAAAGCCGGCGTTCAGCAACAGAGTGCGGAAGTAATAGATGTTGTCCCAGAGCATCGTCAGACGCTCCGGCTCCCGCAGCATGACGTCAATGGAGGCGATAACGCCGGCGGCAACCGGCGCGGGGATCGTGGCGGCGAACACATAAGAGTTGGAATAAAAACGCAGGAACTCAACCACGTCGCCGTCAGCACAGACAAAGCCGCCAAGCCCCGACAGGGCCTTGCTCATGGTGCCCAGCTCCAGATCCACCCGGCCCTTCATATTGAAGTGCTCCGCCGTCCCCGAGCCGGTCTTGCCCAGTACGCCGGTCGAGTGCGCATCATCCACCAGCACCCGCGCGCCGTAACGCTCCGCCAGGTTCATCAGGCGCGGCAGGTCGACGATATCGCCGTGCATACTGAAAACGCCGTCGGTCACAATCAGTTTGCCGCCGGGATGGTCGGCGTACCTGGCCAGCGACTTCTCCAGGCTGGTCAGAGAGTGGTCGTAAATTTTACGCTGCGCGCCCGCCAGCTTGCAGCCGTCCTGAATACTCATATGGTTGATGGCGTCGGTAAACACCAGGTCATGGCGGCTGGTCAGGGCAGAGATACAGCCCAGGTTGGCCGAATAGCCGGAAGGGTAGACGATGCAATCTTCGCGCCCTTTCAGCTTGGCCAGTTTGCGCTCCAGCTCCAGGTGCAGCACGTTGCTGCCGGCGATAATGCGGCAGCCGGTATTGGTGGCGCCGTAGGCTCCCGCCGCGTCCTGAATGGCCTGGATCACCTCCGGGTGATTCGACAGCCCCAGATAGCTGTTGGAGCCGAACATCAGAAATTCGCGGCTTTTACCGGTGATATCGTCAAACATCACGGCGCGGTTTTTACACGGCGTTTCCAACGGCATGCCGTACCAGTAAAGCTCACGCTCTTTTTTGTCGCGATAAAACGCTCTGAATTCACGCGCCTTGTGGAACAGGTCCGGATGTTCGATGCCGACAAAGTCGCGCATGGTGCGCGAATCGCCCAGCTCGGCAAGCCGGGATGCTGCACCGGCTGCCGCTGCGGAGGCCGGCGCATCCGCATCATCAGATACCTCATCAGACGGCGTGCTGGCGTCATTCGTCGCCAGCTGGCGGAACCAGTCCGCGCCTTTTTCCTGCGTCAGACGCGCCGTCAGGCATGCCTGCAGCTCCGCCAGCGTCGCGCTGCGTTCCAAGGCGACGTCATCGCTGAGGCGCAACGCCTTTAAGATCTCGCTCTGCGCGGTCACCACCGCGACCGAATCGATACCCAGATCGCCTTCAATGGCGGCGTCCGGCGTCAGCACTTCGGCGTCATAGCCGCTATGGGCGGCAAATACGCGGCGCAACAAAGCACCCAGCCACTGCTGCGGCGTCGCCGTAGCTGGCGCCGTCTTCTGCGCTTCAGGCAGCGTAGGCTCGCGCTGTAAAATACCGTCCAGCGCGTCCTGAATGGTTTTTATTTCCTGCACCTGCAGCGGGGTGTTCAGCTGAAACTGGCGATTCAGCGTCGCGGCAATCTCCGCCAGCGCAATGGAATCAACGCCCAGGTCATGCTCCAGATGGCTGTTCATCGCCAGCGCCGCGGGTTCATACTCGGTCAGCCGGGCGAAAGTCTGTAAGACGGACTGACGAAGAAGTGCCTGCCGCTCAGCGGCGCTCTCAACACCTTGCATGCTCATGCTTCACCTCCCTGCAGCCGTTGCACCAGCGTCACCATCGCCTGCACGGAGGCAAAGTTGGCCGGATGGATCTCTTGCATGCCGATCGTCACATCAGACTCCTGGCGCAAAAAAATCCACTAGGTCAAAAATAGCGGCTGAATCGACGACGTTCAGCTCAAACAACGGCGTGTGCGCATTCAGACCGTCCCGTTCGCCATCCAGGAATTGATCGGCAATATGATTTATCAGTTTGCTTTCTAGCATGATGAGCTCCCGTTACTCGGCGGCACGTTTTTCGCCGACGATCAGTGTGCGAGGACCGGATATCGTCACAATGCGGGCATTGCTGAATCCGGCGCGGTGAAATCTTTCCAGGTACTCTTGCGGGCTGCTTTCAATGCCGCCGTCGGTGGAAACCAACATGTTCAGCGACAACAAGGCGGTAAACTCCGGCCCCGACTTGTCCGCATTCAGCGGCGTTTCAGAAGCGATAAAGCGGCCGCCGACCGGCATCGCCTGATAGATATGGCGCAAAATGGCCAGCTGGGTTTCCGGCGCATAGTCGTGCAGCATCCATCCCAGGTGGATCAGATCGTAATCCTCAAGCGGCAGATCGCCGGCGATCACATCGCCCTCCACCACGTCTATCCTTTCGCCGTAGCCTTGCAGCGCCAGACGATCGCGCAAAAATGCCGATGCCTGCGGCAGTTCGCAGATCGCCAGCCGAACCTGCGGATAAGCGTCAGCGACGGCCATCGGCAAACTGCCGATCCCGCTGCCGATATCGAGAAAGGCGCGATGCTGCGCAAAGTCATAGTCGCGGACAAAGCCTTCGATAAAGGGCATGGCGAATTTGCCCAAAAACTCCTGAAAATCCGCCACATCGCTCGGGTTCTGGTACAAAATGTCGAACCAGCTGCGATCGTCGCCGAACACGGCGCGACGCTGATGGGTATCGGTTTGCACCGCGCTTTTCAACTCGCCCCACAGCGGATACAGGAAGGTATCGATATGGCGCCCCAGCCAGCCCAGCCACTGCGGCTCATCGCTCACCAGAAATTCACGGTGTTCTGGGGGTAAGTGATAGCGATCGTCCCGCTTTTCGAGGTAACCCATCGCCTGCAGCGCAATCAGCAGCTGCTCGGTCGAACGGACCGGCCCCTCAAGCCGCGTCGCCAACTGCGCCGCGTCAAGATCTTCATCACGCAGGTAATCAAACAGGTTCAGCGCCAGCGCGGCGGTCAGCGCCTTGGCCTGAAAAAAAACCCATCATCTGATTGACCGCATCTTGCTTGGTTAAAGACATCGCACTGGTTCCTATTTCAAAAAGGTGGACAATTCATCGCAAACCGCAGCGAAGGCGGTGACAAAGCGATCGATCTCCGCTTTGCTGATGATGAGCGGCGGCTGAATACGAATCACCGTCGAGCTGTTGGCGGTAATAAAGGTCAGGATCTTGTGGTCCTGACACAGCTTGGTGACAAACTTCATGCAGAACATTTCGCCGAGCGACTGCTCCATACGCTCCATGGCGGCGCGCAGGTGAGCCTGTACCGGGTCGGGCAGGAACTTCCAGGTCGTGTGCCAGTCGCCGGGCAGGCGGGTGGCAAACTCACGGGCGGAGGCGCTGACGGCGCCGGCAAAGGTTTGATCGAACTGGATCCCCAGCATCAGGCCGCGGCCGCGGATCTCCGCCACAAAGGGATAGCGGGCGGCCACCTCGCTCAACGCCTGTTTAAAATAGGCGCCCATCCGCTCGGCATGCCCCGCCAGATCCTGCGCCAGGATCTCGCGCAATGCGCTGAGCGCGACCACCGAAGCCACATTGCCGCCGCCATAGGTGGAGCTGTGCACCAGGAAACGATCCGCGGTGCCATAAGCCTGCTGCCAGATATCGGCGCGGCACAGCGTGGCGCCGATCGGGATCAGGCCGCCGGACAGCGATTTCGACAGCATCAGCACATCCGGTTCAATTCCTTCCCATTCGCAGGCGAACAGTTTGCCGGTGCGCCCAAGACCGGTCTGCACCTCATCGACCATCAGCAGAACGCCATGCTGCCGGCAGAGTTGCTGCACCGCCTGCAGATACCCTTCAGGGGGAATATGCACCCCGCCTTCCCCCTGAATCGGTTCGATCATCACCGCGCCGATATCGTCACGCGTCAGGGCCTGCCGCAGCGCATCAAGATCGCCGAACGGCGTTTCCACCATGGCTTCCAGCAGGGGTTTGAAATAGCGGCGGTGTTTGTCGCGTCCGGTAATCGACAGCGCCCCCAGCGTTTTGCCGTGGTAGCTGTTTTGCAAATAGACGATGCCCGGTTTTCCGGTCGCCGCCTTGGCGATCTTCATCGCGGCTTCGACCGCTTCGGTTCCCGAATTGCTGAAAAACACCCTGCCCATCTTGCCGGGCGCCAGGTGACAGAGCACTTCGGCCAGTTTGGCAGTCTGTTCAGGCACCGAAATATATTGGATAAAGTTGGGGCCCTGCGCATCCAGGTAACTTTTCAGCGCGTCGACAACCGGCTGCGGATTGTGACCAAGGTTGAGGCAACCGTAGCCGGCCACCATATCCAGGAAGGCTTCCCCCTCGCCGGTAAATAATTGGGTGCCTGCCGCATGACGAAACACGTTGTCGCAGTGCTGCAGTTTTAAAAAATCCACCATCATCGGGTTTACATACTGGTGGTAGCGGTCGAGCGTGTCTTCCCGCGCCGGCTCCTGAGCGATAATGGCGTCGACAAACGCCAGCCGCGATGAATTCTGCGTCGCTTCGCCGCGTTCACCGGCATAAATCTCATGGTGGTAGTAACGTTTGAGGTGGCTGACGGTCTGCCGGTCGATACGTTCGCCATACGAGGCCAGCGGGTAGGCGAAGAAGCCGTGTCGTTCGGCAATTTCGCCGATTTCCAACACTTTTTCCGGCGCCAGATAGCGGCCGAGCGAGAAATTCTCGCGGCGGTTTTCCAGCGCCAGCACGATGGTTTCCGCCATACAGCCGTTCATTTGCTGCTTGATGGTGACGTTCAGCGACTCTCCGCCCAGTTTGACCGCATCGCTCGCCGTGACGCAGCCGCCATCAATAATCAGAATATCGTCCCTGTCGGGGCGGGTGTCCGCCTGGATATCCCTGGGCAGGGCGACATCAATAAAAATGGAGCCGGGCTGCAGCCTGGCGGGATCGATCACGCCGCCGGCCGACGTGGCGGCAATAAACAGTTTACAGCGCGCATAGAGTTCGCCGGCATCGCCGGTCAGCGTCACCTGCGAGTGGTACTGCTCGGGCAGGTGGCTGAGCAGCTCGGCGCGCTCATGGCCGGGCCGGTGCAGCAGGTGCAGAGAAAAACCCTGCGCCAGCAGCAGGCGGCTGAGCGCCAGGCAAATCGACCCCGGATAGCCGACGATGGCGACCGGCTCACGGTCGGCCTGAATATCCAGCCAGGATTGGATCTGCAACAGCGCTTTGTAGCCGGCATAGGTGGTCAGCGAATTACCGGAGGTGACGGGCACCGGCGATTTTTCGGCGGTGGCTTCGCCGCGGCGGCCGACGATGGAGGTGAAACCGCCCAGACCCACCAGCTCGGCGCCGTCGGCCCACCAGCTCGTCAATCCCCTGCAGCACCCGCCCGGCGATGGTGCGGGCATCGGCCAGCATTTCGTCCGCCACCAGCGGCATGTATTTAATCACCCTTCACAGGTGGCGCCGGTGGCCGAGGTGATTTTGGCGAAGTTCATAAACGGCACCAGATTCTCCCGGCGCCACAGCTCACGTTTGTAACCACTGTGCAGCTCGGTCGAGTTGCGATGCAGCAGGTCCAGCATTTTAACGTAGCGTTTCAGCCCTACCGAGGTGGGATGTGCAATGAATCCGAACTTCATGATGTGGTTTCCTGTGTCTGATCTTGGTCAAAAGCAGTGCTGGTAGATTCAGGCTGTAACGCCGCCCAGGCTTTGCGCTCTTGTAACTCTTCCCAATCGCAAGGGTCGCGCTGCCATCCTTTGGCGGTGGCCAGCGAGATGCCGTCCCCTTCGTTGTTGTGCCCCAGCACCACGGAAAACAGGTTCAGCCGTCGGCGCGTTCGTCAGCGCCTGGCGGATCGCCGCTTCGTCAAAGTGCGTCAGCGTCTTGCTCTGGATCTGGAAGTTGTTAACCGTCTGTGTGAAGTCAGGCTGCTCCACGTTCACCAGCCGCATCTGGCGCGAGGTACGGTTTAAAGAGAATGCGTTCCTGATAGGTATTGATGACGGACAGGCCGCCGTTGCAGAAATAGAAGACCGAGATGCTTTTATCGAGCAGCTGCGGATGCGTAAGGATGTTGTCGATAAAAGCGGGCAGAATATCCGGCACAATGCCTCTGGCGCCGTCGCCGATAAACGCCACCACGTGCCCCGGGCTGGTATACGCCAGATAGCCGGTGGCCAGCAGCGCATCGCCCATCAGCGCCCGGCCATACCAGCCGGAAAACCCGCGCCGCGTTTTCGCCACATTGCGCGCGGCGGAAATGCCGCAGCGCCCTACGTCATACACGCCGGTAAAATCATAGTTTTCCGTTTCGATCAGATCCTCAATCACCCGGTTTCAGCTGGCAAAAGAAGTAGTTGGCCGACATCGGCAGGCTGGGCAGCTGGCTGACCACGTCGGACGGCGAGTCCAGATAGGCGGCAATCAGCGCCTTGCGTTTATCCCGCAGCGCCGGGTCGACATTGAGATGGGCTTTGACCGCGCGTAAAAAAGCCAGGCAGTTTCATCGCAGATGCAGATCGGCGTAAGGCGAGAGATGGCGCTCATCATGCGTCAGCTGTACCAGATGCACCTTGCGCTCCAGCCGCCCGTCGGAGAACGGCGTCGTAATCTGGCGACCCGGCTCTTGATCATGAACAGGCTCTGTTCACTCATCGGGTTAAGCTTGTCGTTGGTATGTAAGAAGTTGTAGACCCGTGGGCTGTAGCCGTAAATCGCCAGCGTGCCCAGATAGTGGGGGTTGCGCTCACCCTGATAGTATTTCGGCGCCGAACCGGGATGCGCCAGGGAATCCACCAGGGCAATGCCGGCGGCATCGGCAATCTCATGGATCAGGGCGTATTCATCGTCGCTGACCGGGCCAAGTTGCCACACCAGTTTTTCCGGGCCGTGGTTGATCAACGCCAGCGCCTGCTCCAGGCTGTCGCTCATCGGCGGCAGGTCATCTGCCGCCAGCGACGGCATCGGCGACGTATCCGCGATCTCATGCTCCAGCGACAGGGTCGACTCCAGCACGTTTTGCGTCGCCAGAATCACCACCGGCCCCTGCCCCTGATGATAATAGCGGAACGCCTCCGTCAGGCCGTCGGCGATGCCCTCAACCTCATCGATATAGACGTAAGGAATGCGGCGGGCGGCCAGCACTTCACGCATATCCTCCGTCGGCGTTTTGCGTACCCTGGAAGCTGTACCACTGCGCGTTGCGGTTCTCCGCGGCAATGATTATCCCCTGGGCCGCGGTTTCTTTCAGGTTGGCCAGCGTGCCTTTGAATTCATCCATCATGCCGGACGTCACTACCCCTAAAAACGGCATGCGGTACAGCTGCCAGTTCGCCATGGCGCCGCAGGCGATGGCATGCTCATTGGGGCCGCGCAGAATCAGCGCGCCGCGCGCTTCCGCATGCCGATCCAGATAGCCGACCAGATTGGAAATGATGGAGCCGGTGTAGTAGGACACCAGCCAGCGGCTCGCGGTGGCGCGTTCGAAAAACCGATCAGCTGTTCGCCGAGCGTATTATGCAGCGCCTGCGCCCCGACGGGCTTAACCCGACGGTTGGTGTAATTCATCTCGAAAAAGTCCATCCACAAACACAGCAGTTCGGTTTGGAAGATGGCGGGGTCGTCGCTGCGGACAATCTCCCGGTACTGCTGAGGGAGGTAACGGATCGGCGAGCGCAGCTCGCGGATAAAGGCGACGGTCGAAAAGGTGGTGTAAAACGCCGGGATCCCGCTGTGCTGCAACGCGCTGTAGAACGCGTCCAGATCGCGGTCGATCTGTTCAATTGCTGTCGTCAGTGCCGGCAGGCGAGGTCTGATCGTAAAACAGCATCCCCAACTGGAATTCGGGCCGCTGCTCCAGCGCATGGGTATAGATGATCTTGCCCGTCGCCTCGGCCAGGCTGGCGCACTGAATAATGCGCACATTGATGGTTTTATTCTGGCGCTTCAGGAAATGCAGCGCTTTTTCACGCGCTTCCAGATAAAGCGGCGCATTCGCCAATTCAAGCAATTGCAGCGGTAATTCCGACTGGATATGGACGCGGTTGAAGACGTAATCGCGAATATCATTCAGCACGCTGAGTCCGGTTTGAAAAAATGTCGGATTGCGCGTCACCACCACCACGCCGACCGTGAGGGTATCCGCCGCCATGGCCGCGTCAGCGCGTTGTTCTGCCTGCCACACCTGCTCATAGGAAGCACAGCTGGCGGGTCTTGCTTGTCCTGTCATGAGTGTCATGCTCGAATTCCTTAATGCACAAATGGGAGTTGCGGCGACGCGTCGCGGGCCAAACGCAGAGCGAGAGAACCCGCAACGGTTTGCCCGCGGCCGTGGCCGGGTGCATCACCATCGTTGAGTCAGTTTTTTTGTTGCCGCTCTACGACGTCAGCCGGATCCGGCCTGGAGCGGGTTATGCAGTAGCATCGGGTGGCTCCCCGGCTGGATGATGACCGTCCCGCTGTCACCATCGACAATCAGCGTGTCACCGCTATTAATCACCTGAGTCGCCACTTTCAGATTAACGACCGCGGGAATGCCGAACTCACGCGCGACAATACAGCTATGCGACAGGGTCGAGCCGATATCGGTGACGATACCGGCCGCCTGGGCGAACAGCGGCGTCCAGCTGGCATCGGTAAAGCGCGCCACCAGGATCTCATTGGGCTGTACCTCAGCCACCTGGGCCTGCAAATCGGTGATCACCCGCGCCTTGGCCACTACTTTGCCCGGGCTGGCCGCCAGCCCGCTTAAGGCGCCGGTCGCCGCATCGCCCGACGCATGCGTCTTCATTTTTGGCGTGTAGGCGCCGATGATCGCCATCGGCGGCTCTTCCGCATGCAGGTTCAGCAGATGCTGGTGGCGGTTGCGGTCAATCAACGACGGGGCAAACGCCTCTTGCGCAGACATTTTTCCCGCCATAAAGGCGCGGAAGCGCTCAAAATCCAGGTAAGGTAAATCGGCCGCGCCGACCAGCCCCTGCCCCTCGAGACGCCGCAGGACTTCCACGATGATGCAGCGGTAGAACCAGGTTTCCGTAATAAAGGTCGGCCTGGTGGCTTCGCGCCGCTCCGCCATCACGCCATACAGTTTGGTCAGGGTTTTCAGTTTAAACCGCCCCGCCCACGGCATGCCCCGCAGCAGTTTTTCACTGTCCTGGTGGCGGAGTTTCTCCGTTTCTTTCAGCTTTTTCTGCAGGTCGACCGGGTGGCGGAGATACATTTTTATCACCTGCAGCAGGTAGCTGGGGTCGTCTCTCCAGCGCGGAATGCTGAGTTCAAACTCCTGACGGCCGCGGGCGCCGAACTCAAACAGGAAGTCGCTGAAATCCTGCTGCCAAAAGTCACGCGACAGCGTATGTTCCGGCAGAATAGCCACCAGTTCAGCGACGCTGTGCCGTTCGAACAGCGCTTTCAGCGCCGGCTGCCGATCAATCTTTTCCACCAGACGGATAATGCCCAGCGTGACCTCAATAGTGCGCAGGTTATTCATTGAAGCCTTGATACGGTTCTGCAGCCCCTGCCCTTCACCTTTTAAATAGCGTTCGCAGGTCAGCGCCAGCGCATCGTAGAGGGCGAATGACTGCAGGAAAAAGGGCATATAGGCCGCGCAGCTTTCAAGAAAGTAACCGTCAATGCGCTGCAGCTCATCGTTCAGCTCCTGCAACGACATGGCCGTTAAATCAAGATTCAGGAAACGCCGGGTTTTCACGCTGGCGCAGCGCAATCATCTGTTCCACGATGCCGGCGGCGCTGCGCAGGTTATGCACCTGCTGTTTCAGCCAGTACCAGCTGCTCTTGATATAGCCCCAGCCCTGCACACCGGCGCCGTAAGGGTTGCGGTACTGGCTAAAGTCGATATCGTCGGTGGCGTAACGGGTGGTGAACTTCATTTCATCCCGGGTCGGCGGACACTGCCGCAGCATGTAAGCCGAACCGGAGATATTCAGATACACGTAGCCTTGGATATAGCCCATATAGATTTGCCAGTCGCTGATATCGGCCAGCCCATGGTTTTGATCGCCGGGCCGTGAATGTTCTTTTGATAGAACTGGCAAAACGACAGCCCCAGCGGCGTCATCAGCCCGGTCACGATCTCGCCGGTATCCATACGCGAGAAAAAGGCGCGATCCCTGATCGCCGGGTCTTCTTCCCACGGGTTGGCGTAAATGCCCTGCGCCGGCCCGGCCTGTACCGTGACCGGACGCGCCTGCAGCAGCCATACCTGATCGTCTTTGACCGCCCACTCAATATCCAGCTCGGTGCCGTAAATCAGCCGCGCCTGCCTGCCGAGGGTGGCCAGACGCTGCAGCTGTTCCGCGTTCAGGCTGGGCGCATCGCGTTGCGCTTCCGGGGTGTGCAGCAACACAATCTGCCCCTGTTCATCACGCTGGCAATAGTGGGACTTATGGCGAACCTGCTGTTCACGGAGCGCGCCGCTCGCCTTATCCAGAATAAAACTGTCGGTAGTGACCTGCCCGGACACCACGCCCTCGCCCAGCCCCCAACAGCTGTCGATCACCACGCGGTCCGTCTCTCCGGTCAGCGGGTCCTGCGTAAACATCACGCCCGCCGCGTCGGCGTCGACCATCACCTGTAAAACAACGGCAATGTCGCTGTGCGCGGCATTAACCCGGCTGTATTGCGCCGCCCGTTCAGCCCACAGCGACGCCCAGCAGGCGCGTACTTTGCGCAGCACGTCTTCGGCGCCGTTAACATGCAGGAAGGTGTCATACTGACCCGCGAAGGATTGGCTCAGGCCGTCTTCTTCCAGCGCCGAGGAACGCACGGCAAGCGAGACATCGCCGCCGAGCCGCCGGCAGGCATCCCGGATCGCCTGGCTGAGCGGTTCAGGCATGCTGGCGTTTAAAATCATATCGCGCACGTTGCCTGATTCACCGGCGTTCAGCAGCGTTGCGGGCACCGCATCGTCGATAAATTGCCGGTAAGCCTGCGCGGTGACGCAGAAGGCGGGCGGTACCGGCAGACCCGCCTGAATCAAATGATTTAACGAGTAGGCTTTACCACCCAGGCGATGCTGTTCCAGCGCCTGGTCGCCAGACAGTTCAACCACTAACGCGTTGCTCATCGCGCCACCTCCATCACGGGAGCCGTCAGCCGCAGCTCTGCGTTCAAACGCGCCTGCACCGCCCCTGCGGCCTGGATGCCGGCCTGCACCGCGCTCTCGATATTGCCGATACCGATGCTGTCCTGATTGGCGAAGTGAATATTTTCAACCGGCTGGCTGGCGTCGCTGAACACGCCCTGCGCCTGTTGCCCAATCACGGAGGTCACCAAACCTGCCGGCCAGTACCAGATTTTGATGTCTTCAATCACGTCGGCCTCAATCCCCATATTGCGCAGCACACCGGCAATTTCGATATAGGTTTGCTGCTGCAGCCCCAGAAAGTCGTGCTGCGCGCTGCGCCCTTGCCGCTCCCGCCGGGTGGTCGGCTTCAGCAGGGTCAGTACGCCCTTTTCCGCGCCGCTCTCGCTGTCCATCCAGTTGGCGACCAGGCACGTGCCGGCCTTACACCAGGCATAGGGCGCGCGCGGGTTATCCGGCTCGATCAGATAGCCGCCGAACGAGTGGCTGAGAATCGGCGCGGACAGCTGCACATTCGCCAGGTAATAATCTTCGTGGCGGATGGCGTCCAGCGCGCTACGCTGCGCCGCCGGCAGGTTCGGTAAAAACTGCGTCAGATGCGTTTTGGGCGCCGCCCAGATCACCTGGCGCGCGTTCACATGACAGGTGTCGCCATCGATATTCAGCTGCAGCCGCGTTGTTTCACCCTGCGGCGTGACGGCCTCGAGCTGGACGCGGTTTTGCAGCCGGACGCCGCCTTGTCTATTGAGGTAATCACACAGTCCGGCGCCGATACTGCCGTTGCCGCCCGGCAACGTCACCAGCGTGCCGCGCAGGTAACCCACCAGGAAATGCAGCCCGACATAGGCGGAAACCTCGCGTACGTCCAAACATTCAACCCGCAACGTGGTGCTGACCGCATTTTCCACCAATTTGCCCAGTTTCTTCGGCGGCTGCAGATGCGCCGGCAACGCGTCCGCAGCACCCGGAGCAAACAGGTAATCATGCAGCGACATCGTATCGAGCAGCGTCATCTCCTCCCGGCTCCAGCCGCTCTCCGGCGCCCAGGGAACCTGAGGATAGCGATCGCCGTCCGGAGAAAAGCGGTCAAGAAAGGCGTACAACTCGGCGAAAATCGGATCGCCCAGCTGTTTGGCGGCGATGACATAAGGCTTGCCTATCAACGCATGCAGGAAAAGCTGACCGGTCAATCCCCAAACTGCAGGCTTGAGCAGGTAGGACGGATATTTGAGGAAACCGACGGTGACTTCCCCCAGGCATCTGAGCAATAAAAAGGTGTCAAAAAACACCAGGGTATCGCGCTCATTAGAGCGGTAAGCGTTCTCCAGCCCGATTTTTTCCAACACGCGCATCATGGCCGAATTCGGCTGCGGCTGTTGGAAACAGACGCCGGCGATAGGAAACTTCAGCGTATCCAGGGTATTGAAACGGGCATTACCGCCAAAGGTAGCGCTTTTTTCCAACACCAAAAACCCGGCGGCCGCTCAGTTCACTGGCGGCAGTCAGGCCGGATACGCCGCCGCCGACGATCACCACGTCATAGTCATCATCGAGCGGCGACGTTGCCTGAGGAGACGTGGCGGCGGGCGATGAGAATGAACGGGTAGGGAACGTGCGTGTCTGAGGCTTGCGCCGGTGCTGTACGCGCAGCATATACAGCGCGGCCAACGCGAACAGCGCATCCAGATAGATGACCTGCGGCTGCGCACGGTGCAGCAGGAGGACAAAGACCGCCATCATCAACAGCTGACCGTAAATCACCCGCACCGCCCAGCGCGGGTTAAGCACCAGCACCAAGCCTGAGCCGAACAGCAACACGCCGACCAACAGATTGACCGCTGCGCCATGGTCCGCCAGCCACTGCGTCGCGCCGGCATACCAGGCGTCCTGGTTGGCGATCGCCGCCTGATGCAAGATGGCGGGAACATTCTCCAGTGCGGGAAAGGCCTTGGCCAGGCCGGCAAGCATATACAACAGGCCAAAGAGTCGTTGAATAATCACCCTCTTCCTCCTCGTAACCCCAGCTTGCGGGCCATGATTTCTTTTTGGATATCG
The DNA here is from genome assembly GCA_901472405.1 of Serratia rubidaea. GTDB lineage: Bacteria > Pseudomonadota > Gammaproteobacteria > Enterobacterales > Enterobacteriaceae > Serratia_B > Serratia_B rubidaea. The sequence continues at coordinate 4,746,260 of LR590463.1, forward strand.
TTGGTGCCGGAAAAAATCCGGCTGGGAATAACGTTCAGCAGTTCACGCACCAGACCCAGCTCTTGATCCATCGCTGCACCGCCAAACGTTTGGATGGCATCCAGTGCCGACTGCACGGCATATTCGGAAATCAGCAGTTTGCTCATGGCGATATCGAGCTCCGCATCCTGTCCCTGATCGTGGCGCCAGCAGCCGCGATAGAGCATCAGCCGGCACTGCTCCAGACGCAGCTTCATCTCAATAATGCGGTTGGAGACCGACTGGAACTGCCCCACCGGCTTGCCGAACTGCTGCCGCCGTTTCGCATAGGCCAGGGTCGTGTCCAGCAGCCTTTCCATCACGCCGACAAACAGCGCCGAGAGACAACCTTTTTCCCAAATCATCGAATCGTGGAAAATGGCTCCGCCGGCGCCGGGCATGCCTATGCGATGCGTTTCGGGCACGAAGAGATCGTGAAATGTCAGTTCGCCCCAGGGGCAGTTGGATAAGCAGTCTTTCGGGATGGTTTCACCGATGTGCAACCCCGGTACGCCTTTCTCAATCAGGAAGGCTGAAACGCCCATAAAGCCATGGTCGGGATTGGTTTTGGCATAGACGACAAACAGGTCGGCGATCGGCGCGTTGGTAATAAATATTTTTTTGCCATTGAGGCGATAGCCGCCGTCACAAGGCTGCGCCGTAGAGGACATGGCGTAAATATCCGATCCGGCTTCCGCTTCGGTCGCCGCATTGGCCGCAATCAGCTTGCCCGTGACCAGGGGTTCCAGATATTGCGCTTTCAGCGCATCAGAGCCGAAGCGTGACAGTGGGATCACACAGGCGCAAAGATGCGCGCAGAGTGAAAACGATAGCCCCAGATCGCGGCTGCCTTTTCCCAGAGCTTCTATCATCAGCGCCGTATCCAGAGCGCCCATCTCCTCTCCGCCAAACTGGCTTGACAGCGGGCCCAGCGTAAAGCCATAGGCGGCAGCCTGTTGCCACAGTTCGAGGTTCAACCCCCGCTGTGCGATACGCGTTTGCGCATCCCGATCCAATACGTCCAGTGCGAAGCGATAGGCTGACTCATACCGCCGTTCCTGGGCATTCGAGAAATTAAAATTCATGAATACTCCGTTAACCGGGGCCATTAATTAGACCAGCTAATACTTCTAGTTTTCGACCGGAGATAATTCAATCAAGCCATCCCGGCACAAATGTAAACAAATGTTTATTTATGTAGTTTATTGTTGCATTTTTATGAAACAAAACATTTATTTGATTGTTTTATATCTGTTTTATACGCAATGTTTTGAGAAATAAAAAAATTACAAATAGAAAAAACACTAATGTGTCCCAGATCTAATAAATTAAAATTTCTATTGTTAGATGGCGATTTTTACACATGGCGAAGATGTTCGGGCAGGAAGTATGCGCATGGTAAAACCATAGGGATGGGGATGGGTATCGCGGCATTCAGCGAGAATGCAAAACGGCGGGAACATTAAGCTTTTGATATAACGCGGATATTTTGCAAGCAAATAGTTGACCAACAAAGTTATGGCATATGGCGGGCAGGCAATTTCGGCTTCATCCGACGCATCAATCAGCACAGCAACGGCCCGCATCACGCGCGCCGCCTGCCGATAAAGCATACGGTTACCTCTCTAAAGACAGCGAGGTAACCCGCGAACAAACCATGCTGATAAAAAAGATAATATACTGATAAAAAATAAAAAAATTGAGTACAGCGCTATTTTTTAACGTTTAGGACAGGTTAGTCCTCATACCAGTTATTTACCCTGCGCCAGCGCCTGTGCGCAGGCCCAGGCGGAGCTCCATGCCCACTGAAAGTTGTAACCGCCCAGCCACCCGGTCACGTCCACCACTTCACCGATAAAGTACAGGCCCGGCACCTTGCGCGCCTCCATGGTCTTGGACGACAGCTCGCGGGTATCCACGCCGCCCAGCGTCACTTCCGCCGTGCGGTAGCCTTCCGTACCGTTGGGCTGCACCCGCCATTGCTGCAGGCTATCCACCAGCGCGCTCTGCTGGGCGGGGGTCAGCTGCTTCAGGGTCGCTTCCGGCAGTTGCCCCAGGCTTTGCAAGAACTCAACCAGCCGTTTCGGCAGCTGCAGCGCCAGCGTATTTTTCAGGCTCTGATTAGGGTGAGCCTGACGTTGCTGGTCCAGGAAGCCCGCCAGATCGAGATCAGGAAGTAAGTTAATACTTACATACTCGCCAGGTCGCCAGTAGCTGGAAATCTGCAGCACCGCCGGGCCGGACAGGCCGCGGTGGGTAAACAGTATGGCTTCGCGGAACAGCGTGCCGTCCGCCGCCGTTATGCTGGCCGGCACCGAGACGCCGGACAGCGTCTGCGATTGCTCAAGCAGCGGCTTATGTAAGGTAAAAGGCACCAGTCCGGCGCGGGTGGGCAGCACGTTAAGACCAAACTGTTCCGCCAGCTTATAACCGAAGGGTGAAGCGCCCAGCCCCGGCATGGAAAGTCCGCCGCTGGCCACCACAAGTGAGCGAGCGCTCACTTTCTCTCCATTCAGCGTCAGCTCAAAGCCGTCGTCGCACTTTTCCACCTGCAGCACCTCACTGCGCAGGCGCAGCGTGACCTGGCCCAGCTCGCACTCCTTGACCAGCAGATCGACCACCTGCTGCGCCGAGTCGTCGCAAAACAGCTGGCCCAGCGTTTTCTCATGGTAAGCCACGCCGTAGCGGTTAATCAGGTCGATAAAATCCCACTGGGTGTAACGCGCCAGCGCGGATTTGCAAAAATGGGGGTTATTGGACAGGTAAGCCGCCGGTTCGGCGTACATGTTGGTGAAATTACAGCGTCCGCCGCCCGACATCAGAATTTTACGCCCCGGCTTTTTGCCGTTGTCGAGCAGCAGCACCCGGCAACCCAGTTGCCCTGCCTGCGCCGCACAAAACATTCCCGCCGCGCCCGCGCCGATGACCACCACATCAAACTGTTCCACCTGAGCCTCTCTGAGTTAAACCACAATCACGACAAAAGCGCGCCATTTTACGCTATTTCGCTGCCGCTCACCGCTAAATTCATCGTAGTTATGTGTAAATTACGGCCTGCGCCAGCGCCGCGGTAAGGAAATGTTATATTCGGTAAATCCGTGTAACATTATGATATTTATTTGATTTGCCGGTAAATAGTGCCAGTTTGGGTGCAATGAAATCAAAAAAACGTCATATTTTTCTTTTCCCCGCCCCCTGTTGTCACGGATAATGCGCGGCGTTCATGTCCACAAACCTGGCGTAACGCTTATGTTGCATTTGTTCGCTGGCCTGGATTTCCATACCGGCCTGATGTTAATACTCGCACTGCTGTTCGTATTGATGTACGAAGCCATCAACGGCTTTCATGATACGGCCAATGCGGTTGCTACCGTGATCTATACCCGTGCTATGCGCTCGCAACTTGCGGTCGTAATGGCGGGCGTGTTTAATTTCCTTGGCGTAATACTCGGTGGTTTGAGTGTTGCCTACGCCATTGTCCACCTGCTGCCAACCGATCTGTTGCTGAACGTCAGTTCCGCTCACGGATTAGCCATGGTGTTCTCCATGCTATTGGCGGCAATCGTCTGGAACCTCGGCACCTGGTATTTCGGTCTGCCGGCCTCCAGTTCCCACACGTTGATTGGCGCCATTATCGGTGTCGGCCTGACCAACGCTCTGGTGACCAACACCTCCATGGTGGATGCGCTTAACATCCCGAAAATGATCAGTATTTTCCTGTCATTGATCTTCTCTCCGCTGGTGGGGATGATGGTCGCCGGGCTGATGGTGTTTATGCTGCGCCGTTACTGGAGCGGCACCAAAAAACGCAAGCGTATTCATATGACGCCGGCCGAACGTGAAAAGGTTGACGGTAAGCGCAAGCCGCCGTTCTGGACGCGTATCGCGCTGATTCTGTCCGCCGTCGGCGTCAGCTTCTCGCACGGCGCCAACGACGGTCAGAAAGGTATTGGTTTGATCATGCTGGTGCTGATCGGCGTTGCGCCGGCCGGCTTTGTACTCAATATGAATGCAACCGGCTATGACATCACCCGTACCCGCGACGCCGTCAGCCATCTGGAGCAGTATTACCAGCAGCATCAGGAGTCGCTGGCGCACGTAGTCGCCATCACGCCGCTGGTGCCGACGCCGGAAGAAACGCCGGCCAGCAACGCGCCGCAAGAGTTCCACTGCGACACATCGCGCGCTATGCCGGCCATCAGCCACGCCTCCGGCCTGTTGCAGGGCCTGCAAAGCTACGATCAGCTGAACGTGGAGCAACGCAGCCAGCTGCGCCGCCTGCTGATGTGCGTGACCGATACCGCAGATAAAGTCGCCAAGCTGCCGGAAACCTCAGCGGAAGACAAGCGCTTCCTGAGCAACCTGCGTCAGGATCTGCTGCAGACCGTTGAGTATGCGCCGCTGTGGATCATTGTCGCCGTCGCGCTGGCGCTGTCTCTCGGCACCATGGTGGGCTGGAAGCGCGTTGCAACCACCATCGGCGAGAAGATTGGCAAGAAGGGCATGACCTACGCACAGGGCGTATCGGCCCAGATGACCGCTGCGCTGTCGATCGGCGTCGCCAGCTACACCGGCATGCCGGTTTCCACTACCCACGTGCTCTCCTCGGCGGTAGCCGGGACCATGATCGTGGATGGCGGCGGCGTACAGAGTAAAACCGTGAAAAGCATCGCACTGGCCTGGGTGTTGACCCTGCCGATCTCGATTCTTCTGTCCGGTTCTCTGTACTGGCTGGCGCTGAAGCTGATCTGAGTCAGCGAACCCAACGAACGAGGCGGCCCCAGGGCCGCCTTTTTTTATTGGCGTCAGTACCAGATAGCCATGGCGATCAGGCTGACCACCACCAGCCCGCACAGGGCGGAGGTCAGCATAAACTGCCGGCGCACCCGCTCACAGCGGCGGATAAACTCCGGGTCATGGTGATCGGTATAGCGCTGCGCGTAGATATAGCGCACCAGGCGCAGCTGCTTGCTCGGCTGGCCGTGGGCGGTAAAGAAACCGCCGCCGTCAACATATTGGTACAACAAGGGGTCGCATCCGCGCAGCACTACCAGCAGCGCGCGCAGGGACGAGTAATAGCGCACCATGTTTACCACACATACCACACACAAAGCCCAAAACAGCGCGACGGTACTGATCATGATTCCCCCTCAAGGCGTTGCGATCCACGGCAACCCGCCGGAGCCAACGGCCCTACTTCATATCCAATACTCACTGATGACCGATAGTTATACCGCTCAGGCGCCTCTTCCGTCAGCGACGCCCCATCGATACGCAAACGCATATTAGGACGCCGTACAGTGCACAGAAGAAAGGAGAGGCCCGTAACATAATTGTAGGATAATGAAACGTAAACGTAGCCGGACAGGCGGGAAAATTTAGCGCCGCCGCCGCTGCAGAACCGCCTGCGGCTTGCCGCATCCGCGCTCAAGCCGCCATTCGGGACTATACTTTTTGCAACAACGCTTATAATTCAAACGGTCAGCGGCGTAATACCCCCTGAATAAATAGGATTTTTAGCCCGATAGGTGTAAAACTGACGGGGTGAAAATGACAAGACTGAGTGAAGCATTGCGCTGTGATCGGCCCGACATATCCTTGCGTTAGCGCAATGATATGATGCAGGTGAACGCCATACCACGGCGGAGAAAATAACGGCGCCAGGCTGGCGCGCGGAATGCCTGCTACCCTTTAATCGGCATTATATGGAAGGAGTATTCTCATGGCTTACAAACACATACTTATCGCGGTAGACCTCTCCCCAGAAAGTAAAATTCTGGTCGAAAAAGCAGTTTCCATGGCGCGGCCGTACAATGCCAAAGTCTCGCTGATCCACGTAGATGTGAATTATTCCGACCTGTATACCGGCCTGATTGACGTTAATCTGGGGGATATGCAAAAGCGTATTTCCGAAGAAACCATAACGCGCTGACCGAACTGTCGCAAAACGCCGGCTACCCTATCACCGAAACCCTGAGCGGCAGCGGCGATCTGGCGCAGGTGCTGGTGGATGCCATCAAGAAATACGATATGGATCTGGTGCTGTGCGGCCACCACCAGGACTTCTGGAGCAAGCTGATGTCTTCCGCGCGCCAGCTGATCAATACCGTACATATCGATATGCTGATTGTACCGTTGCGCGATGAAGAGGATGAAGACGCCTAAGCGCGACGCCTTCTGCTCAAAAAAGCCCACGGTTTGTGGGCTTTTTTGTTTCTGCAGGGATTAATTGCTTGATAAACAAGCGCCCCCCGGTGATATAGTCAAGAAAGACACAACATCTTCCCCCGTGACGTTAAATCAATAGCAATAAGCTGGGGGCATTCATTTAGAAGGAGCTATCTATGGAACAGGGCGCATCGCTCGAATCCTTTCTTGCCGTATTACAGCAGCAAAACCCCTATCAGGACGAATATCTGCAGGCGGTACGCGAAGTGTTTACCTCGCTGTGGCCGTTTATTGAACGTAACCCGCGCTATCGGGAATATGCGCTGCTGGAACGCCTGGTCGAACCGGAACGCGTGATTCAGTTCCGCGTCAGCTGGATAGACGACGCCGGCCGGGTGCAGGTCAACCGCGCCTGGCGCGTGCAGTTCAACTCGGCCATCGGGCCGTACAAGGGCGGCATGCGTTTCCACCCGTCGGTGAACCTGTCGATTCTGAAGTTCCTCGGTTTTGAACAGACCTTCAAGAATGCGCTGACCACGCTGCCGATGGGCGGCGGCAAAGGCGGCTCGGACTTCAACCCCAAGGGCAAAAGCCAGGGCGAGATCATGCGTTTCTGTCAGGCGCTGATGAGCGAGCTATATCGCCATCTGGGGCCGGATACCGACGTGCCGGCCGGCGACATCGGCGTGGGCGGGCGGGAAGTCGGCTTTATGACCGGCATGATGAAAAAGCTGTCCAACAACACCGCCTGCGTGTTTACCGGCAAGGGGCTCTCTTTCGGCGGCAGCCTGATCCGGCCGGAGGCCACCGGTTACGGCCTGGTGTATTTCACCGATGCGATGCTGAAACGTCACGGCCTGGGTTTTGAAGGGATGCGCGTCGCGGTATCCGGCTCCGGCAACGTGGCGCAGTACACTATCGAGAAGGCGCTGGCCTTCGGCGCCCGCGTGGTGACCGCCTCCGACTCCGGCGGCACCGTGGTGGACGACGCCGGCTTTACCCGCGAGAAGCTGGCGCACCTGGCGGAAATCAAGAACCAGCGTTACGGCCGGGTAGAAGATTACGCCCGCGAACGCGGCCTGACCTATCTGGCCGGCGAGCAGCCGTGGAGCGTGCCGGTGGATATCGCGCTGCCGTGCGCCACCCAGAACGAGCTGGACCTGGCCGCCGCCAACGTGCTGATCCATAACGGCGTCAAAGCGGTCGCCGAGGGCGCCAATATGCCGACCACCATCCAGGCCACCGACGCCTTCCTGGACGCCGGCGTGCTGTTTGCGCCGGGCAAGGCGGCCAATGCCGGCGGCGTCGCCACCTCCGGGCTGGAGATGGCGCAAAACGCCGCGCGCCTCGGCTGGCGGGCGGAAAAGGTCGACATACGCCTGCAGCACATCATGGCGGATATTCACCACGCCTGCGTGGAGTACGGCGGCGAAGACAAGCAGACCCACTATGTGCGCGGCGCGAATATCGCCGGCTTTGTCAAAGTAGCGGAGGCGATGCTGGCGCAAGGGGTGCTGTAACGCCCGCCCCGCTCATCTATGCCGGCGTCACCGCCGGCATTTTTTATCAGGCCTGATTTAGCGCGGCGATGATCGCCAGCTGGTTCTGCAGCTGTTTTTGCAGCGCCGGGTTGTCGGCCGTCTTCAACCGGGCTTTCAGTTCGCTCTCTTTACGCTGGCGCGCCTGCGGGTCGCTGAAGGTCAGCCCCTTCACGTTAATCGACGCCACGTTGCTGTAGCGCCCGTCCGCCGTGGTCGGCACGCTGATTCTGCCGTCATTCAGCAGTTTTTCGACGATTTTGCGCTGTTTTTCGTAACCGTTCAGCCCCAGCAGCTGCCAGCGCTGCACCGTCCGGCCCTGATACCGCCCTTTTTTCACCTCGGTCAGGTAACGGATGGTGAGATTGCGGATCGTCCCCGCCTCCTCGCCGTACTCCTGCTTGCTGTCCGACAGCACCGGGAAACGCATGCCCTCCAGCGCGCCGCCCTGTTGCGTCAGGTGCCCCATGCGGTAGCTGTTCATCCCCAGACGAATCGGCGTCGTATCGGTCACTGGCGAACCGTCGGCCATTTTCAGATCGACAATGCGCTGCCCTGCCGGCTGACGCAGGTCAATCTTGTAGGTCACACCGTCAAAGAAATCATTGGTGGAATACTTGGATGCCCGCCGCTGCGGGTTAAAGCTGTAGGTCACGTCGCCGTCGCGCAGCTGGTTGAAATAGCCGGCGGACCATTCCATATATTTTTTCAGCTCTTTGCCGGTCATCTGGTAAACGGTGATTTCACCGCCGGCATATTGATAGTTAAAGGCAATATCCTTGGCGGCAATGGTGCCGACGTTCAGCTTCGGCCGGTCGTTATCAATCTGCAGCGCGATCACTTCGGCCTGCGGCGCGTAGTAACGGCTGGCCTCCTGGTACAGTCTGCTGATGCCGGTATCCTGCACGTGCACCTGCGGAATGCCCTTTACCGCGTCCGGCGGCACCAGATCCTGCCCCGTCAGCTGGGCGATCGGCCGGTTGGCGTTGGCGCGCAGAATTTTGTGGTACGGCTGATAGATCGCTTCCAGCTGTTCGTCCGACGCCGTTCCCTGAATCGGATAGGTGTAGCTGTCTTTATTGATCAGCACAAACCTGCCGTTGTGCCGTTCAAACTGCAGATCGATGCGCGACAGCGCGCGGCCGTATTTATCCGGTTCGGTCACGATCACGCCGTTGATCACCGCCTTATCGACCTTCACGTGCATATGGCCGGCAACGATCGCCGCCAGCTCCGGATTGGCGCGTGCAATATCGCCCACCCCGGTGCCCGGCCGCTGGTTTTCGTTATCGATACCCATATGCGCCACCAGCACGATGGCGTCAACCTCGCCCTGGATCTGCTGGATCACCTGTTTGACCGCCTGCACCGGATCGGTAAAGTTCAGCCCCTTGATGCGGTCGGTGCCTTTGGCAAACTCGGCGGTCATCGGCGTATCCATCCCGATAATGCCGATCTTCACCCCCTGCCGTTCGACGATCTTGTAGGCCGGCAGGTAGGGCTTGCCGCTGTCCCACAGGATATTGCCCGCCAGCGCCGTGCCTTTAAACTGGCTCAGCGAAGTGGACAGCGGCCGCAGGCCGAAATCGAATTCGTGGTTGCCCATCACCCAGACGTCGTAGTCCAGCGCGTTAAAACCGAGGATCATCGGGCTGGTTTTGTCGTTCTTAAAGGTTTCAACAAAGTTGCCCTGAATGGTGTCGCCGGCGTCGACCAGAATCACGTTCGGCTGCTGCGCGCGCACGTTGCGCACCTGAGTGGCGATTTGGCTCAGGCTGCCGGCCAGGTTTTCGCTGTCGGTGGCGTAATCCCAGGGCACAAAGGTGCCGTGCAGGTCGGAGGTGCCGAGAATAGTGATGTTGACCGGCTCAGCGGCCAGTGCGGAACCGCTCAGGCCAAGCAACAGGGAAAGAAGCGTCTTTTTCATAATTCCATTTACTGCGAGTGGGATGACATTAACTGGCAGCATGCGATCGGGATTGTGCTTTTTCCAGCAGGTTTTCAGATTGATGCAGAGAAATGAGAGGTAGATCGGTTAGATAAGGCCCGGCGCACCGGGCTCTTGCTGACACGCCAGCGGCAGCGAAAATCGCTACAGCGGCATATAGATATCGAAACGGTGGTTTTTGGTCACCGTCGCGGCGTGCGCCGGCACCTGCGCCAGCGGCGGCGCATAGTCGGGGCGCTTCACCACGATGCGCTTGGTCGCCAGCCGGCGCGCCGGCTCCAGCAGACCGTCGGCGTCATCGTCGCTGCCCACCAGCGACTGGAACACCCGCATCTCTTTTTTCACTAGCGCGCTCTTCTGCTTGTGCGGATACATCGGATCGAGATACACCACCTCCGGCCGCGGGCTGAGATCGGCCAGCGCCGTCAGGCTGGAGGCGTGCAGCAGCGTCAGCCGCTCCCGCAGCCACGGGCCGATTTCCGCATCCTGATAGCCGCGCTGCAGGCCGTCATCCAACAGTGCCGCCACCACCGGATTGCGCTCCAGCATCCGCACCCGGCAGCCGAGCGCCGCCAGTACAAAGGCGTCGCGCCCCAGCCCGGCGGTGGCGTCCACCACGCTCGGCAGGTAGCTGCCCTTGACGCCGACCGCCTTGGCCACCGCCTCGCCGCGCCCGCCGCCGAAGCGGCGCCGATGCGCCATCGGGCCGGAAACGAAGTCCACGTAGATCGCCCCCAGCTTGGGTTCGTCGCGCTTGCGCAGTTCCAGACGCTCCGGGGTCAGCACCAGCGCCATCGGCGCCTCATCGTCCGAGGTCAGCCGCCAGCGCTCGGCCAAAACAGATAAGGCGCCGGGGTCGGCGCCTGCTTCACACAATAAACACACGCTCACGTGTCAGGTTATCCTTTAATGCCGTAATGGCGCAGCATAGCATCCAGCTGCGGCTCACGGCCACGGAAGCGTTTGAACAGTTCCATCGGCTCTTCCGAACCGCCGCGCGACAGGATGTTATCCAGGAAGGCGCTGCCGGTGTCAGCGTTGAAGATGCCCTCTTCCTCGAAGCGCGAGTAGGCATCCGCCGACAGCACCTCCGCCCACAGATAGCTGTAATAACCCGCCGCATAACCGCCGGCAAAGATATGGCTGAAGGCATGCGGGAAGCGGCCCCAGCTCGGCGACGGCACCACGGCGACCATTTTCTTCACCTCGGCCAGCAGCGGCAGGATCTGCGCGCCGGTTGCCGGGTCATATTCGTAGTGCATGCGGAAGTCGAACAGGCCGAACTCCAGCTGGCGCAGGATAAACAGCGCCGCCTGGTAGTTTTTTGGCTTCCAGCAGCTTGTCGAGCAGCGCTTTCGGCAGCGGCTCGCCGGTTTCGTAGTGGCCGGAGATAAACGCCAGCGCTTCCGGCTCCCAGCACCAGTTTTCCATAAACTGGCTCGGCAGTTCGACCGCATCCCACGGCACCCCGTTGATACCGGCGACGCCGGCGGTGTCGATCTCCGTCAGCATATGGTGCAGGCCGTGGCCGAACTCGTGGAACAGCGTGGTCACTTCGTTATGGGTGAACAGCGCCGGCTTGTCGCCCAGCGGACGGTTGAAGTTGCAGGTCAGGTAGGCGACCGGCTTTTGCAGCTCGCCGTCCGCCTTGCGCAGTTTGCCGACGCAGTCATCCATCCAGGCGCCGCCGCGCTTGTGCTCGCGCGCATACAGGTCCAGGTAGAAGCTGCCGCGCAGCGCGCCGTCGGCGTCGAACAGGTCAAAGAAACGCACTTCCGGGTGCCAGGTATCGACGCCCTGACGCTCTTTGGCGGTGATGCCGTAAATGCGCTTCACCACTTCAAACAGCCCTTCCACCACGCGCTGCTCCGGGAAGTAAGGACGCAGCTGCTCATCGCTGATGGAGAACAGGTGCTGTTTCTGTTTTTCGCCGTAGTAGGTGATATCCCAGGCCTGCAGCTCGTCAACGCCGTAGTGCTGTTTGGCGAAGGCGCGCAGCTGCGCCAATTCCTGCTCCGCCTGCGGGCGGGCGCGCTTGGCCAGATCGGTCAGGAAGTCGATCACCTGCTGCGGATTTTCCGCCATTTTGGTCGCCAGCGATTTATCGGCATAGGTATCAAAGCCCAGCAGCTGCGCCAGCTCATGACGCAGCGCCAGCGTTTCCGCCATCACCGCGCTGTTGTCCCATTTACCGGCGTTCGGCCCCTGATCGGAGGCGCGGGTGGTAAAGGCGCGGTACATCTCTTCACGCAGCGCCTGGTTATCGGCATAGGTCATCACCGGCAGGTAGCTCGGCATGTCCAGCGTCAGCAACCAGCCCTGCTGCTCTTTGGCCTGCGCCATCGCCTGTGCCTGCGCCAACGCGCTTTCCGGCAGGCCGCTTAATTCTGCTTCGTCGGTAATCAGTTTGCTCCAGCCCATAGTGGCGTCGAGCACGTTGTTGCTGTAGGTCGAACCCAGCTCGGACAGGCGCGCAACGATTTCACCGTAGCGCTGCTGTTTCTCCGCCGGCAGGCCGATGCCCGACAGCTCAAAGTCGCGCAGCGCGTTTTCCACCGCTTTACGCTGCGGCACGCTCAGCCGGGCAAAACCGTCGCCCTCTTTCAGGTTGCGGTAGGCCTGATACAGCCCTTCGTGCTGGCCGACCCAGGTGCCGTACTCAGACAGCAGCGGCAGCGCCTGTTCATAGGCGGTGCGCAGCTCCGGGCTGTTTTTCACCGAATTCAGATGGCCGATCGGCGACCAGATGCGCGACAGGCGGTCGTCTACCTCCGCCAGCGGCTGCACCAGGTTATCCCAGGTGAACGGCCCCGGCTGCGCCACCACCCGCTCAACTTCAGCGCGGCAATCGGCCAGTGCGGATTGCACCGCCGGCACAATATCTTCCGGACGGATCGCGGAGAACGGCGGCAGGGAAAACGGTGTCAGCAACGGATTTGTCATAGGGCAGTCCTGATTATCGTTGGGGCCGGCCACGCCTGGCCGACCTGAAAATGCGTGTGTAAGGATTAACATGGTGCCAGACGGCAGGAAAATCAATGGCTGGCGCAAATCGGCCGGCGCGAATCGGATCATTCTCCCTCAAGAACCGCCACCCGTTCAAACTCCTCAAACACCAGCCACATATCCGGCGCAAAGGTGCCTTCACGGGTGAAAAACGCCTGATGCCCCTCGCGCCAGCAGGCCAGGCTTTTATCCCCTTCTCCCTCTTTCGCCGCCAGCTCGGCGCTGACGTCGCAGAAGCGGATAAGCAGCAGCGCACGCGTGCGGATCACGCAGCGCGCCTCGCCCCGGCCGTCCAGAATCACGCTGTAGTCGCCGATCTGCGGCACTTTTTCCTGCTGATAGGCCACGTAAGAGCTACAGGTCGCCGTTTTCTCTCCCGCTAACACCAGCTGCAGCAGCTCATCCGCCAGCTGCGGACCGTCGCCGAACGCCCAGCGCTGCGCGCCGGGGTAGCGTTCCAATACCTCCTGTTGACTCATCATGCGCGGCGGCCTCCACTGGCTGACAATGCATTTCACTTTTTCCCCTGCGAACAGTTTATACTGTGTGCAGATTACTGCCTTATCGCACACGCTCCGCAAACGGAGCACAAGGAATGACCAAACGCCATGCTAAGTTACCGCCACAGTTTTCACGCCGGCAACCACGCCGACGTGCTGAAGCACACCGTCCAGAGCCTGATCATTGAGTCGCTGAAAGAAAAAGAGAAACCGTTCCTGTATCTGGATACCCACTCCGGCGCGGGACGTTATCAGCTGAGCGGCGAACACGCCGAGCGCACCGGTGAATACCTGGAAGGCATCGGCCTGCTGTGGCAACGCGACGACCTGCCGGCAGAGCTGGAGGCCTATATGGGCGTGGTGCAGCACCTGAACCGCAGCGGATCGCTGCGTTATTACCCGGGATCGCCGCTGATCGCCCGTCAGCTGCTGCGTCCGCAGGACAAGATCCACCTGACCGAGCTGCACCCGAGCGACTACCCGCTGCTGCGCAGCGAATTCCAGAAAGACGAACGCGCCAAGGTGCAGCGCGCCGACGGCTATCAGCAGTTGAAATCGCAGCTGCCGCCGCCGTCGCGCCGCGGTCTGATCCTGATGGATCCGCCGTATGAGATGAAAACCGACTATCAGGACGTGGTGAAAGGGATCCTGGAAGGTTATAAACGCTTCGCCACCGGCACCTATGCGCTGTGGTATCCGGTGGTGCTGCGCCAGCAGATCAAACGCCTGCTGAAAGAGCTGGAAGCCACCGGCATCCGCCGCATTCTGCAAATCGAGCTGGCGGTGAAGCCGGACAGCGACCAGCGCGGCATGACCGCCTCCGGCATGATTGTGATCAACCCGCCGTGGAAGCTGGAGCAGCAGATGCAGAACGTGCTGCCGTGGCTGCACAAAACGCTGGTGCCGTCCGGCATCGGCCACCATCTGATCAACTGGGTGGTGCCGGAGTAACCGGTGACCGCAGGCGCGCACGCCGCGCCTGCGTCCACGCCTATCACAGACATCGACGCAATCTTTGCGACAAACCCACCTCAGGCGTTAAACTCTATCCTCTTCAATTTACACAACTCATGGAAAACCCAGATGACGAAACATTACGATTATCTAGCAATTGGCGGCGGCAGCGGCGGTATCGCATCGATCAACCGGGCAGCCATGTATGGCCAGAAATGTGCGCTGATTGAGGCCAAAGAACTTGGCGGCACCTGCGTCAACGTGGGTTGTGTACCGAAAAAAGTGATGTGGCACGCGGCGCAGATCGCCGAGGCGATTCACCAATACGGCCCGGACTACGGCTTCGACACCACGGTCAACGCGTTTGACTGGAAGAAGCTGGTCGCCAACCGCACCGCCTATATCGACCGCATCCACAACTCGTACGACAACGTACTGGGCAAAAACAAGGTTGACGTGATCAAGGGCTTCGCCCGCTTTATCGATGCGCACACCGTGGAAGTCAACGGCGAGCAGATCACCGCCGACCATATTCTGATCGCCACCGGCGGCCGCCCGAGCCACCCTGATATTCCGGGCGCGGAATACGGCATCGACTCCGATGGTTTCTTCGAACTCGACGAGATGCCAAAACGCGTCGCCGTCGTGGGCGCCGGCTATATCGCCGTGGAAATCGCCGGCGTGATGAACGCGCTGGGCGCGGAAACTCACCTGTTCGTGCGTAAGCACGCGCCGCTGCGCAGCTTCGATCCGCTGATCGTTGATACGCTGGTGGAGGTGATGAACACCGAAGGGCCAAGCCTGCACACCGAATCGGTGCCGAAGGCGGTAGTGAAAAACGCCGACGGCAGCCTGACCCTGCAGCTGGAAAACGGCAGCGAATTTACCGTCGACAGCCTGGTCTGGGCGATCGGCCGCGAACCGGCGACCGATAACCTGAACCTGGCGGTGACCGGCGTGCAAACCAACGACCGGGGCTACATCAACGTCGATCAGTTCCAGAACACCAACGTACCGGGCATCTACGCCGTCGGCGATAACACCGGCGCGGTTGAACTGACGCCGGTCGCCGTGGCCGCCGGCCGTCGCCTGTCCGAGCGCCTGTTTAACAACAAGCCGAACGAGCACCTGGACTACAGCAATATCCCGACCGTGGTGTTCAGCCACCCGCCGATCGGTACTATCGGCCTGACCGAGCCGGAAGCGAAGGAAAAATATGGCGAAGACAGCGTGAAGGTGTACAAATCCTCCTTTACCGCCATGTACAGCGCCGTAACTCAGCATCGCCAGCCTTGCCGTATGAAGCTGGTCTGCGTCGGCGAGAATGAGAAAATCGTCGGCGTGCACGGCATCGGCTTCGGTATGGATGAAATCCTGCAGGGCTTTGCGGTCGCCGTGAAGATGGGCGCCACCAAGCAGGACTTCGACAACACGGTGGCCATCCACCCGACGGCGGCGGAAGAGTTCGTCACCATGCGCTAAACCCTGACCGGTTTAACCGCAGGCTATCTGAGTTAATTCGGGCCGACTGTCAACGCAGCCGGCCCTTTTTCTTATCGTTTAACGCCGAGCGCGAAAATCCCCATCAATAATTACGTCATAAAAACGTCATCTATTTGTCCTGCCGCTTTAAAATAAATTCAGCCAATCAAAAACAATATAATTCTTTTATTTTTAACTGCTTAATATCACCCTGCTTATTATCACCAGGCTAAATCACATGAGGGAAATCTTAATAACCTGATAACAAGAGATCGCGCGTTGACAACACCGGGTCGTCGGTTAACTTGGTAGCGAATATCACCATTTACCAATGAGGAAAAAAATGGCTATTGATACCTTTTTGAAAGTCGAAGGCGTAACCGGCGAATCCCATGATTCCAATCATAAAAATTGGACCGACGTCCTGTCATTTACCTGGGGCGCGTCCCAATCCGGCAATATGGCGGTGGGCGGCGGCGGCGGCACCGGCAAAGTGAATTACCGCGACCTGGAAGTTCAGGCGCTGATCGATAAAGCCACCCCGGCGATTTTAAAATTCTGCTCCAGCGGCAAGCACGTCAACAAAGTGGAAGTATCCATCTGTAAAGCCGGCGGCAGTCAGGTGGAATATTCGCGCATCGTGCTGGAAGACGTGCTGGTTACGCTGGCTGATTTTACCGGCGTCGGCCACACCGATAATATTCTGGTGAAATATCGCTTCCAGGCGTCGAAAGTCAATCTGCACTACTGGGAACAGACGGATAAGGGCACCAAAGGGGCTGAAACCAAATCCGGTTGGGATATCAAACAGAACAAAGAAATATAACCTGACTACGGGAGGGTTCTATGGCAGATCCAACACTGGATGTCGAATCCGTTTTAAAGGGCAGCCTGATCGGCCAGGATGACCTGCGGGTGATTCTTGCCTTTATTAATGAGCTGGATGAAGAAACGCTGATGCAGTTCGAAACCGACACCGACTCCGGCATCATGAATACCTTTGCCGAGTTACAGCGCGCCAGCGACCGCAGAAACACGCTTGCAGACTATGGCGAAAGCCGCGATGAGGAAGAAAGCATCGGGCTGCAGGATATGACCGGCAATATGCTGAACCGACGGCCCGACGTTTTCAATAAATACGGCACCTCGCTCAGAGGTTATGGCGGCAACGTCTATGACGATACGCAAAAAAGCAATTACAACATGGCCGCTGCGGCGGTAGGGGTCGTTGGCGCGCTGTCGAGTTCCGGCGCCTATTTTGCCGCGACCGCCGCCGCTCAGGCCGGTGAGACCCTGATGACCAATGCTTACGCCCGCTTCGCCCTGGGCGCCGTCGGTGCGTTGGGTATCTCCAGCGGCTGCGTGCTTGCAGTACGCAACTTTCTGTCCGACCGCCGCGTCGGGGAGAATAAAAAGCTGGTGGACGCCATGAAAAAAATGTCGAAATCCCGCAACAAGCTCACCGCCTTTTTCAATGAAACCCGCGTCAAGATCCTGAAAGACGAAGAGAAAGCGAAAAAGAGCGCCATGACTTACATGAGCCGCCGCCCGATTAATCTGGCCGGCGGCGGAGATATCAAGGCGCGTATGGAACATCTGTTTTCGAACATTTTGCTGACGGATACCTCGCCGGTGAAGGCGAAAATCCTGCTGATCAGCAATGAACACTATGTTTCTTTAACCGACGACAGTAATCGACCGACCTACATCTCCAAAGATGAACTCAAACTGATGGGTGAAATTGCCGGAATGTTCTAAATCGTCCCCACGCTGATTCTTTTTGCCGCTAAAAAAGTGCTATTATAAGAATCAGGTACTGTGGAACCGCCCAAAGGCCGGCTTTGCTGGCCTTTGTCTTTTCTGCAGCCGCCGCCTGCTTAATTCGCTGTTTTCTGACACTGTTTAGCCTGCTAAATTTATTTCTTGGCCCTTGCCTTTCATTGCGGAGAAATTCCCGATGCTATCGACCCTGATCAGAACTCTTGCCCTGGCGCTATTCGCCCTGATCGCCGCCCAAACCTCCGCGTTAGCCTTTACTCTGGAAGTTTCTGGCAATATCAGCCATTACACCGATGCGGCCAACAAACGCTATGTCTTTAGCGATCGGGACCTGTTCGCCATGCCGGTCCACTCGATTTCCACCTCCACCTCGTGGACGCCGCGGCGCAAATTCGACGGCGTGGCGGTGGCAGATATCCTGAAAAAAGTGGGTGCCAAGGGGCAGACGCTGTCGATGCATGCGCTGAACGACTATTACATCGATATTCCGCTGTCCGACGTGGAGCACTACAACATCATCCTGGCCTATAAAATGGACGGGGAAATGTTGAAAATCCGCAACTTCGGCCCGCTGTTTCTGGTTTACCCGCGTGATGACAGCGGCCCGGAGTTAAATTCGCCGCTGTATAACTCGCGCTTTATCTGGCAGGTCAACAGGATCGTGATTAAATGAAGCTGACCCAGTTCAAGAACGGCAGCCGGCTGGCGATCCCGGCCATTTTCGCCGCCCTGTTCATTGTGGCTTCCACCATCACCCTGTATTACTACAGCGCCACGCTGTCGAAAAAGGGGCTGTACGCCATCGCCGGCACGCAGGAAAACTACTCGTGGTCGATCGCGAAATTCTCCATCAAGCTGGCGGAGTTTGAAACCTATGTGGAACAGCTGAAGAATACGCCCAAGGTGGACGTCGAGGCGTTAAGGCTCAGGTTTTGAAATCCTGTATTCTCGCTTCTACGTGCTGGAGACCGTGTCGGAATCCACCCAACCGCTGTACCGCGAGGCCGGCTATCCCGAAGTGATTAAGCAGATGGTGGCGCAAATGAATCAGCTCGACCATCTCATCAGCGCCTCCCCGCCGAACCTGCAGGAAATTACCCAGTCCATGCAGCAGATGAAGCCGTTTGCGATCGAGATGGCCAACCTGGCCGACCATGCCGAGGTGAAGCAGCGCACCGTCGCCTATAACGACTATATCGAGAAGCGGCATATTATTTTCTATGGCCTGGTGATCATCATGTTCTCGGTGATTGCGCTGGTCGCCATTACGCTGATTGTCCTGCGCCAGCAGCGCATTACCATCCAGCAGCAGGCCAAGGCCATTGAGGCGGAAAAGGCCACGCACTCGAAAAACGCCTTCCTCGGCGCCATCGGCCACGAACTGCGCACCTCGCTGCAGAGCATTATGTCGGCCATTGACGTGCTGATGAATACCAACGTCTCCAGCGAGCACGTTGATACCTTCCAGCGGCTGGAAACCGCCGCGCAGCAGATTGAAACCCAGATGAAGGATTTGACCGACTACGCGCATCTGGACAGCGGCATGATGGAACTGCGCATTATGCCGTTCAATGCTGAACAGCTGATTCAGCAAACCACCGACGAAGTCGGCATGCTGATGAACAAAACGCAGATCGCGCTGCTGTGCGAGGTCGACTTCAGCCACGCGCAGATGTATTCCGACCCGCTGCGCATCCGCCAGATTCTGGTTAATCTGCTGACCAACGCCTTCAAATACACCGAAAGCGGCACCATCACCGTACACGGCTGCCTGCGGCGCCAAACCGGCGGCAATGCGCTGATGCTGGAAGTGACCGATACCGGCATCGGGATGGAAGAAGAGAAGCTGGGGCAGATATTCCAGCCGTTTACCCAGCTGGACCAGTCCAATACCAAACAGTACGGCGGCGTCGGCATGGGGCTGGCGATCGTACGCGGCCTGGTCGCGCTGCTGCAGGGCACCGTGACCGTCTACAGCGAACAGGGCAAAGGCAGCACCTTTATCGTCAGTATTCCGGTGGAAGTCAGTGAAGATCAGGCGGAAGAAGAGGCGCAGCCGCAGGCGCTGTCCGATATGGCGATGAAAGAGCAGCAGGTGCTGGTAGTGGACGACAACCGGTCGGTGGGGGAAGCCTTCGCCGCCCTGCTGGACAAGCTGGGCTACCAGCATGAGCTGTGCGATTCCTCAGAGCGCGCGCTGCAAAAAGCTGCTGCGCCGGCCTTACGACGTACTGCTGCTGGATTTACAGATGCCGGGCATCGACGGCGCGGCGCTGGCGAAAAAGCTGCGCGGCCAACGCGGCCCCAACCGCCATATTCCGATTATCGGCATCAGCGCCCAGACGCCGGAACTGCTGACGCTGGAGCAACGCGCGCTGTTCGACGATTACCTGATAAAACCCGTGCGGTTGGAGGCGCTGTCCACCGCCCTGTCCGCGCTGTTCCTTAAAGGTTAAAACAGCGCTGCAGCGCGGCTTCAATCACATGCAGCCGCACCGGCTTTTCATACGGGCCAAGCACGTCATAATCGCGCATCGCCTTGGCGATTTCCGACTCGCGCAGCCCGGTGCCCAGTTGGCCGGTCAGCACCAACACCGGCGCATCCGGGTTATCGGAGGCGCGAATCGCCTCGATGCACTGTTCGGAGGTTTCCTGCCCGATCAGCCAGTCAACCACGTAGCCGTCGAACAGGCTGCGGCTCAGCGCCTGCTTGAACGCCGGCACGTCGTAAAAGGCAACGGCGTTAAAGCCGCGGCTGTTCAGGTATTTGGCCAGCTCATCCGCCGCCTGGTGCGAATCATCCAGCACCGCGATGCTTAAGCGCTCATCGTCGACGTTCGTCGGACGGATCTCGATCAGCTCCACGCAGTAGCGACTGCCCGCCGACGCCTCATCGGCGCGGTAAATCACCCACTTTTCCTCTTCCTGCAGCGCGACATATTCAGAAAAAACGCCCGCCGCTGACTTCGCTGCCAATGTATGCCACGCAAGGAATGTTGACCCCGGCCAGCGAAAAGATGGCATCTCGTGCAATAGTTTGCGCGGGAGGCTCATTCTCCACGTTGATATCAACAATGGCGGCCGGCGTTTCGTCCAGCGCGGCCGCAACGCTGTTGATCTGCTCCAGCGTCCAGGGGCTTTGCCCTTTCAGCTTCCGGTGGGCATGGGAAAAACTTAGCGCCAGAATGCGGCTAAGTTCCTTTGCTTGCTGACGTTTACCGATCCCGTGATGAAGAAAGAGTTCTCTGACCCGGTTTGCAATCGACTGCGAATCGAATTTTTGATGATTGTTATCCATTTTTTCCTTCGATTTTTTCTAATTTTTCAGTCGCTTTGACATGTTATCGTGTTCGAACATCATTCAATATTAGCATCATATGCAAGATTAATCTCAAACATTGCTTGACACACCATGTTTTATAGTCAAACATGGTATCAAAAGCTACACACAGCAACACACTATAAAAATAAAAACACCAGTACTTATAACCATAACGACACCAGGGAAACTCGTTCAGGTTGCCGGTTCTAAAATACAGTATGCATTAGGACAACGGCACACCGTTCAGAGTAAAAGCCTTTATCGCTAATAATAAAGATGTACCCCCCATTGAACCGGCTCCCATCAGGGGGCCGTTTTTTTATGGGATTTTACCGGCAGGAGAGAAGATTAGGGCAATTTTTCTGCGTCTGCGGAAAAAAACAGGGCCGCCGTCGGCGACCCTGAATGTAATGCTGACGATGTGCAGGATCAGAAACGCCAGGTGAAGCCGGCGTTGACGCTGTTGTCCTGATGACGATCCGACAGCAGGCCGCCGTAGCCCAGCGACACTGACGCGTTCTGGCTCACCGCCACGTCCGCGCTGGCCTTCAGCAACAGGCCGTCACGCGAGACCGGCACGCTGTTGCTGACGAACGCCGCGTTGCCGCCGCGGAACTTCAGCCCCGTGCCGCGCTCCAGCTCGCCGTACTGATGCTGCCAGCCCGCCTCACCGCGCAGCGTCACCGCCGTTTCACGGCTCAGCTGCCACTGGTGGTCCGCACGCAGCCCCAGCGTCGACACCGTGGCGTCCGTATGCTGCTTGTCGCCGTGCAGCGCCGCTGCGCCACCCGACTCGCTGATGCCGTTGTTCCGGAAGTTGATGTACGCCAGGTTGGCGAACGGCTCCAGGTTCACCCACTCACTCTGCACGCTGTAGCCCGCCTCCGCGAACAGCTGCTCGGTGCGCGCGCTGTATTTCGCCGTCGCACGGTCCGACTGCAGCCCGTAGTTCACCGAGCGCGCCGTATCGAACCGGTGCCAGGTGTAAGCGCCCCGGCGCGCAGCGCCAGCGCCCCGTACTGCTTGCTGCCGTACGCCGCCAGGTGGTAGTTGTCGCTGTCCGCGTTCGAGCCGTAGCCGCCGTCCAGCGAGGTGCGGGTATAGCCGGTCGCCACCCCCAGCCGCCAGTCGTCGTAAGCCGAATCCAGACCCAACAGCACCCCGTAGGTCGAGGCCTGGTAGCCGGTGGCGTTCACATCCCCGGACGCATGATCCCACGCGCCAACAAACTGCGCCCACGCGCCGCCGTCATCCGCCTTGATGTCCGGCGCCGTCGCCAGCCCTTCCGCCTGACGCAGACGGCTGTTCAGCGCGTCACGCAGGTAGCGGCTGTCGTTCACCTGCGCCGAGGCGATATCCGCATGGATCTGCCCCGACAGCTGGCGGAACGCCTGCTGCGCCTGCCCCGCGCTGCCGGAAGCCAGGATGCTTTCATACACCGGGTTGCCCGCCGCCAGCGCATCCGCCGCCGCCGCCACCGAGCGCTCGTTCTGCGTTGTCGCCACACTGGCGAACGCGGTATCGTTACGCGCCACGTCGGCCGTCAGCTGGCTGCCCTGCGTCGACAGCGTGGCGTCCAGGAACGGCGAGCTGGTCGTCGCGCCGTCAAACTGCCCGCCGATGCCCTGCTGCGCCTGCAGGATGTCATACTGACCGATGGCGCTGCCGCCGCCCTCGCCGTTCAGCACGTTCTGCTGATCCAGCAGCATCACCACCTCACCGCCGTCGATCTGCGCCGATCCGCCGCTGACGATCCGATCGCTGCTGCCGTCCGCCGCCGCTTCCACCGCGTAGCGCGAGCCGGCGGCAAAGGTCACGTCGCGGGTCACGTTCAGCGTGCCGATCGAGTTGCCCGGCGCCACGGTGGCGCCGGCGTTGGCGGTCAGCGAGCCGATGCGGCCCGAGCCGCCGAGCACGCCGCCGTCCTGCACCGTCACGTCCGACGCCAGCGTACCGTTCACCGCCAGCAGGCCCTGATTCACCAGCGTCGGCCCGCTGTAGCTGTTGTTGCCGGTCAGCACCAGCGTACCGATGCCCTCTTTGGTCAGGCCGCCATGGCCGGAGATATCGTTCGAATAAACTTCCAGGCCACAGTGTACGTCGTCACAGATACGCTGATAGCGCGTACCGCTATCCAGCTCCGCGCCTACCCCCGGAATATTGGCGACAAACTGCGTAGGACCATAGGCCACGCCCTCGGCATCAGGGATGCGGAACTCTTGCGGAATATCCTGCGCGGTGTAAAACATCCCCGGCCCGTTGATCGCCTTGCCGAGGTTAATCATCCCCCAGCCGTACAGCGCATCGATTCCCGGGGCGCCCATATCGGTGGCGGTAGTTTTCAGCACGTCGGCAATTTGCGCTGTCGACAGATAAGGGAAACGCTGCAGCAGTACGGCGACCGCACCGGTCACGTGCGGCGTTGCCATCGAGGTACCGTTTTTATTGCCGTAGTCCGACGTCAGCTGCTGCGGATCGGAGCCGTTGGCCACCGCGCTGTATATTTTACTGCCCGGCGAAGCAACGCAGAAGCTGGCGGTGTAGCCGCAACGGGTTGAGAAGGAACTGAGGGTGTAAGGTACGCTGTTGGTCGACGCCTCATCCTGCGCCACGCTGGCGACGGTCAGCCAGTTCGGCGCGATATCCGGTACAAAATAGCCCAGCCCGCTGATCACGTCCGGCTGGTTGTAGTTGCCGTCGTTGCCTGCGGCAAACAGCACCAGAATATTGTGGCGCGCGGCGTCGATCGCCCCCTGATAGCCTGCGCCGGCCAGGCTGCCCAGCAGCGGCTTCACCTGGTCGAACTGCTCTTGCGCATCGCGCAGTTCAAAGTGCAGCGCATCCGGGTCTTTACCGCCGTCGGAAAGGAAATCAGGGATGCTGACGCCCCAGCTGTTGTTAATCACCCGCGCGCCGCTTTCAATCATCGCCTGCCAGCCGGCGTTGGTCACCGCGCCGTCCAGCCCCAGAAATTCACCGTAGGCCGGGCCGTCGTTATCGTTGTCCACGCTGATTATCTGTGAATCAAACGCCACGCCGTGCATGCCCGCACCGTCGCGGTTGGCCGCGGCGATGCCCGCCACGTGCACGCCGTGGTTGCTCAGCGTCTCGCCGTTATAAAAATGGAAGGTGCCGTCGAAATAGAACGGATCGCCGGCGTTAATGCCCGGCCGGTGGGGATCGGTATAGGCGCGGATCCCCTGCGTCACCACATTGATCAGCTTGCCGTCGCCGGCGAACTCGGGATGCTGGTTATACACCGGCGTATCCAGGATCCCCACTTTCTGCCCTTTGCCGGTATAGCCGGCGGCGTAGGCCTGGTCGGCGTGAATCGCCCCCAGCCCCCAGTCGGCATTAAACTCGGCGCTGCGCCAACTGCCCGGGTCGCCGATTTTACCGTCGTCCGCCTGCACGCTGCCTGCCGCCAACAGCGAACACAGCAAGGCATTCAGTTTCCATGTCGGCCTTTTCTTTCCTGTAGATGCTTTCATTCCCGTTACCTTTGATATTTGTTCTGCTCGTCGCATGGGAAAACGGGCCGCCCGAGTGGGCGGCCCTGAGTGTTAACAATGGATAGGCACTGAATCAGAAGCGCCAGGTGAAGCCGGCGTTGACGCTGTTGTCCTGATGGCGATCCGACAGCAGGCCGCCGTAGCCCAGCGACACTGACGCGTTCTGGCTCACCGCCACGTCCGCGCTGGCCTTCAGCAGCAGGCCGTCACGCGAGACCGGCACGCTGTTGCTGACGAACGCCGCGTTGCCGCCGCGGAACTTCAGCCCCGTGCCGCGCTCCAGCTCGCCGTACTGATGCTGCCAGCCCGCCTCACCGCGCAGCGTCACCGCCGTTTCACGGCTCAGCTGCCACTGGTGG
The DNA here is from genome assembly GCA_901472405.1 of Serratia rubidaea. Classification (GTDB taxonomy): domain Bacteria; phylum Pseudomonadota; class Gammaproteobacteria; order Enterobacterales; family Enterobacteriaceae; genus Serratia_B; species Serratia_B rubidaea. The sequence goes on from LR590463.1 coordinate 4,770,846, forward strand.
TCCGCACGCAGCCCCAGCGTCGACACCGTGGCGTCCGTATGCTGCTTGTCGCCGTGCAGCGCCGCTGCGCCACCCGACTCGCTGATGCCGTTGTTCCGGAAGTTGATGTACGCCAGGTTGGCGAACGGCTCCAGGTTCACCCACTCACTCTGCACGCTGTAGCCCGCCTCCGCGAACAGCTGCTCGGTGCGCGCGCTGTATTTCGCCGTCGCACGGTCCGACTGCAGCCCGTAGTTCACCGAGCGCGCCGTATCGAACCGGTGCCAGGTGTAAGCGCCCCCGGCGCGCAGCGCCAGCGCCCCGTACTGCTTGCTGCCGTACGCCGCCAGGTGGTAGTTGTCGCTGTCCGCGTTCGAGCCGTAGCCGCCGTCCAGCGAGGTGCGGGTATAGCCGGTCGCCACCCCCAGCCGCCAGTCGTCATAGGCCGAATCCAGTCCCAGCAACACCCCGTAGGTCGAAGCCTGGTAGCCGGTGGCGTTCACATCCCCGGACGCATGGTCCCACGCGCCGACAAACTGCGCCCACGCGCCGCCGTCATCCGCCTTGATGTCCGGCGCCGTCGCCAGCCCTTCCGCCTGACGCAGACGGCTGTTCAGCGCGTCACGCAGGTAGCGGCTGTCGTTCACCTGCGCCGAGGCGATATCCGCATGGATCTGCCCCGACAGTTGGCGGAACGCCTGCTGCGCCTGCCCGGCGCTGCCGGAGGCCAGGATGCTTTCATACACCGGGTTGCCCGCCGCCAGCGCATCCGCCGCCGCCGCCACCGAGCGCTCGTTCTGCGTTGTCGCCACGCTGGCGAACGCGGTATCGTTACGCGCCACGTCGGCCGTCAGCTGGCTGCCCTGCGTCGACAGCGTGGCGTCCAGGAACGGCGAGCTGGTCGTCGCGCCGTCAAACTGCCCGCTGATGCCCTGCTGCGCCTGCAGAATGTCATACTGACCGATGGCGCTGCCGCCGCCCTCACCGTTCAGCACGTTCTGCTGATCCAGCAGCATCACCACCTCACCGCCGTCGATCTGCGCCGATCCGCCGCTGACGATCCGATCGCTGCTGCCGTCCGCCGCCGCTTCCACCGCGTAGCGCGAGCCGGCGGCAAAGGTCACGTCGCGGGTCACGTTCAGCGTGCCGATCGAGTTGCCCGGCGCCACGGTGGCGCCGGCGTTGGCGGTCAGCGAGCCGATGCGGCCCGAGCCGCCGAGTACGCCGCCGTCCTGCACCGTCACGTCCGACGCCAGCGTACCGTTCACCGCCAGCAGGCCCTGATTCACCAGCGTCGGCCCGCTGTAGCTGTTGTTGCCGGTCAGCACCAGCGTACCGATGCCCTCTTTGGTCAGGCCGCCGTGACCGGAGATATCATTGCTCCATATATCCAGCCCGCAGTGGACATCATCACACACCCGCTCGGTCGGTTTGCCCCGGTCGAGCACCGCGCCGACGCCGGGCAGGTTGGCGACAAACTGGCCGGAACCATAAGCAACGCCTTGTTCATCCGGCACGCGGAACTCTTGCGGAATATCCTGCTCGGTATAGAACATCCCCGGCCCGTTGATCGCCTTACCGAGGTTAATCATCCCCCAGCCGTACAGCGCATCAATCCCCGGATCGCCCATATCGGTGGCGGTAGTCTTCAGCACCGACGCCACCTGCGCGCCGGTCATATACGGGAAGCGCTCCATCAGCACCGCAATGCTGCCGGCAACGTGCGGCGCAGCCATCGAAGTACCGCTGTACTTGGCGTAGCCGGTGGTCAGATTGTCCGGCGTGGTGCCTTCAATCACCGAGCTGTAGACCTTCGAGCCCGGCGCCGAGACGCAGAAGCTGGCGGTGTAGCCGCAGCGGGAAGAGAAGGTGCTGATAGAGTAATCACCGGTGCCTTGCGGATCCTGCAGGCTGGCGACCGACAGCCAGTTCGGCGCGATATCCGGCACAAAGTAGGCCAGCCCGGCCATGGCATCGGGGTTATTCAGGTTATCGTCATTACCGGCGGCAAAGATGGTGACGATGCCGCTGCGCGCCGCATCAATCGCTCCCTGATAGGCGCCACCCGGCTTAGTGCCCAGGATCTGTTTGATCTGTTCGAACTGTTTACGCGCGTCGTCGACGGTAAAGTGAGGATAGGCCGGGTCGGAACCGCCCTCGGCAAACTTATCGGTAATGCCGATCCCCCAGCTGTTGTTGATAATTCTTGCGCCGCTGGCAATCAACGCATCCCAGCCGGCCTTGTATACCGCCCCGTCGTTGCCAAGAATAATGCCGTCTTCCGGGCCAGGGTCACCGTTCTCCGCGCTGATGATTTGCGCATTGAAGGCCACACCGTGCATTTCTCCGCCGTCACGGTTGCCGGCGGCAATACCACCGACGTGCGTACCGTGCGAACCTAACTCGCCGTCTGACCCGACGCTCGGCGTGCCGTCATAGCGGAAGGCGTCGCCTTTCTTCACCGGAATATAGGGGTCGGTGTATTCCCGCACCCCCTGCGTCACCAGGTTGATCACTTTGTCCTGACTGGCGAACTCCGGGTGCTGGGCATAAACCGGCTGATCGAAAATCCCCAGCTTGACGCCTTTACCGGTGTAGCCGGCAGCGTAGGCCTGGTCGGCATGAATCGCCCCCAGCCCCCATTCGGCATTAAATTCATTACTGCGCCAGCTGGCCGCGTCGCCGGGCCGGCCATTTTCCACATAGGAGGCGGCCTGCGCCCCGCTGCCGATCACCGCCAAAAAACAGGCGACGGCGCTTAATTGCATACGCTGCTTCACCGGCGCGGGAAACGCCGACCCCGTCCGCCCCGGCTTATTCTCTTTACGTTGACTGACCATCCCAGATACCGTCCATTGTTGTTTGCAAATGTTTTATTGGTTTTATGTGTTACGTTTCTGTAACACCAAATAAATAAAGCACAACAATGGTCACTTCGCCCGGCAGGCGAAAAACGATGGCAAATGCCATTACGGAAAAATATTCCGCTAACCAGGGAGAGAAAAGGGAAGTGAAAGAGTGGTGAATGCTAATTAGACCATGGCAATAGTCTTATTGGTTCGGAAATTGATATCAAGTTAATAATATGATTATCAATGAATTAACAGATGCTTTGCGTGCAAAATATTTACTCAAAGTTCCGGCAGCGCGGAATTCTGGCTTAGTAATTATCAGTAAAAATTATAACTACATAGCCTATTCGTTTAGTGAATAATTCTAGGTTTAACGCCGGCAATACGCTAAAAATGGATTATCCTGCTGGTTATTTTTTGCTGTTGCGCACATCTTCTTCGGCCTGACGAATAATCGCTTTCGCCATCCACTGCGTCACGTCCTGAATACCGCTCAGATCCAGTCCCCAAATATCTTTCAATACCAAGAACACTTCTGAACCGTAAATCAGCGAGAAAGCGTGGATCACGCGCTGCAGCGCCTCCGGCGGCAATTTATCCTGCAACGGCTCGACCGCCAGTTTCAGCAGCCGTTTGCGGTTACCGCGCACGAATTTTTCTCCCGGCGTGGCATTGGCCCACTGCTGCAGAGAGAGTTGCAACGCCGCACGCAGCGCGCCTTCATGCTGCTCCATCTGCGGGTAAGCAAAGGCCAGCAGCTGCTGAATGCGCAGCAGCGCATCATCATCATGCGGTTCCCACTGCAAAATCGGCCCCAGACTTTCCGCCACCACGGCGGTAATCAGCGCGCTTTGCGTCGGGAAATAGCGATAGGCGGTAGCGCGGGATACCTGAGCATGGGCGGCCAGTTCGGTGATCGACGGAAACGCGCCGTCATCGTACAGCTCCATCGCGCTGGCAAGCAGCAATTTGCGCGTTCTGGCGCGCGTAGGGGTTCGTCCCGCGGAGCGGGAAAAGCGGATAGCGACACATCGACCTCACACAAATCATGCCGGCTCACAGGCGGCATAATGAAAAACCTGACAGGCAGGATCCTGGCCCTTCCAGCGTCGCAAAAGCGAACTATAAATACAAAAAATGAGACCCTCGTCTCATTTATCGTTAAAAAGGACTTGCATTAATGATACTACCGTCTCATTATGTATACAAATTCATCGGCTGTATCTAATTGTACCAACACCAGGGTCCCAAACTAATATTATAAGTTATCATTAGAAACAATCAGTTCGGCGCTCATAGCCGACCTTTTTTCAGGAACAGACGATGAGAAATACCCCAACCTTTGTCTATATTGCTACCACAGCAGATACCAAAGGACAAGAGTTGGCGTATGTGCGTGGTTTGATTGACAGCCTCGGTTTACCCACCATCACCGTCGATCTTTCCACTCATAACATGCCCGTACGCTACCCGGCCGACATTTCGGCGGCCGACGTAGCCGCTTTTCATCCAGAAGGCGCAGCCGCCGTCTTTTGTCATAACCGAGGTCAGGCAATCGCCGCCATGGCCATCGCTTTTGAACGCTTTATGCTGTCGCGCAACGATGTCGCCGCCCTGTTGGGCATGGGCGGCTCCGGCGGCACCGCCATGATCACCCCGGCAATGCAGCAGCTGCCTATCGGTCTGCCCAAACTGATGGTCTCCAGTATGGCCGCCGGGGACGTTTCCGGCTATGTCGGCGCCAGCGATATCGCCATGCTGTATTCCGTGACCGATATTGCCGGCCTGAACCGTATTTCACGCAAGGTGCTGGGCAACGCCGCACACCAGATCGCCGGCGCGGTGCGCTTCCATACCGATGACGACGTGCTCAGCAAACCGGCCACCGGCTTGACCATGTTTGGCGTAACGACGCCGTGTATCCAGGCCGTGACCCGCGCCATCGAAGCGCAATGGGACTGCCTGGTGTTTCACGCCACCGGCAGCGGCGGGCAGGCGATGGAAAAGCTGATCGACAGCCGGCTCTTGAATGCGGTGTTGGATCTGACCACCACCGAGGTGGGCGATTATCTGTTCGACGGCGTGCTGGCCTGTAACGAAGACCGTTTTGGCGCTATTGCCCGCACCGGCATTCCCTGCGTGCTGTCCTGCGGCGCCATGGATATGATTAATTTCGGCCATCCTAAAACCATCCCGGCACGCTATGCCAACCGACATTTTTATAATCACAACACCCAGGTGACGCTGATGCGCACCACCGCGGAAGAAAATGCCCGTATCGGCCGTTGGATCGGCGAAAAGCTGAATGCCTGCCCGGGAGAGATTCGCTTTGTGGTACCGGAGGGCGGTCTCTCCTCGCTGGATGCGCCCGGCCAACCGTTTTGGGATCCGCTGGCGCTACGCGCCTTTGTCGATGCGCTGGAACAAACCCTGGTGCAGACCGCACGACGCCGGCTGATTAAAACACCCTATCATATCAACGATGCGCGGTTTGCCGACGCGGTGGTGGCGCAGTTCCATGCCATCACCACGGTGAAATAATTCCGCCGGGCCGTTTTTCTCGTCATACTGCCGCGTAAAAAATATAAACAAAAAAGGCCAGATCGCTCTGGCCTTTTTATTTCGCACATTATTCAGTTAATTACTCGGCAGCCTCGTGCTGCGCTTTCATTTTATTCATGTGCTCCATCATTTTCTGTTCGCGTTTCTGATAATTCTCATTGTATTGTTTTTTCTGCTCTGGCGTTAGCAGGTTATACATTTTATTTTCGGCTTTGGCGCGCGCCAGCATACGTTCGGAATGCGCCTTGCTCATGGCGTCAATTTGCGCTTTGGCTTTCGCTTCATCAAAGCTGTCGGAGGCCACCAGCGTATGCAGCGCCTGGCGCTCTTCTTTCATACCCGGGCCGCGTTTCTGGTGCGCTTCTTTCATAATGTCGCGCATTTGCTGGCGCTGCTGCTCGGTCAGGTTCAGCCCCGCGAACGGGCCGCCTTTCCCCGGCCCTTTATGGTGCATCATTTTCATCGGCGCGTTGTCCGCCGCGGCGGTGGTGGCGGTATCAGCCGCAAACGCCATAGAGGCGGAACCCAGCGCCAGGGTAGAGGCAACAAATAAAGCAGTCAGTTTACGCATAATCATTTCCTTAAAAATCTTCTTTATCAGGAGCGCTGTACTTAACAGGCTCATCGTGTCGTCGGAGATAATAATAGGCGCAAGAATATAGATTAATGCGAAGGAGTGTAAACTTTTTAAAACCAAAAAAGGATTTATTCATCAATTATGAGCAAATTATGGAGATAGCGTCTGCCCTTTGGCAAGATTTAACCCATAACGAAAAAAAACGGAATAAATAAGGTAACACGCGCCGATTAATTACGCAGTCTATTTTACGTTAGCGGCCGGATTGCCCTTCCCTTTTGCCGCCGGCGCGCATAAGGCCGGGAAATGCGTCAATTCCCGGCGTCGGGGTCAAATCCATGGCCGCTTTGGCTATAATGGTGAAGGTTATAGGTTTTTATATAAGGAAAGCGTGAGTAATGCCTACAGGATCTGAGAACACCCCCCAGCAGCGCCAAACGGACGAGTCAGCCAAACCGCTGATCGACATCAAGACCGGGAACCACAAGATTGACCGGGGCATCTCCGGCTTTTCCCGTCTGGTTGAGCATATCAAGGCCAGGCCGGGCATTGCCCACCTGCTGCGCGCGGCCGAACGCTTTAACGACCGGCTGGGCAGCCAGTTCGGCGCCGCCATTACCTACTTCTCTTTCCTGTCGCTGATCCCGATTCTGATGGTGTCATTCGCCGCAGTCGGTTTTGTGCTGGCCTCCAATCAGGACCTGCTGACCGAGCTTATCGACAAGATCGTCAGCAGCATCAGCGACCCGACGCTGGCCAACACGCTGAAAAACACCGTTAATACCGCCATCCAACAGCGCACCACCGTCGGCCTGACCGGTTTGGCGCTGGCGCTCTATTCCGGCATCAGCTGGATGGGCAACCTGCGTGAAGCGATACGCGCCCAGTCGCGCGACGTCTGGGAGCGTAACCCGCAGGATCAGGAAAAAATCTATTTTAAATACACCCGCGACTTTATCTCGCTGACCGGCCTGGTGGTGGCGCTGATCGTCACGCTGTCGCTGACCTCTATCGCCGGCTCGGCGCAGGCGGCCATCGTCCGCGCGCTGGGGCTGGACGGCATCGAATGGCTGCGTCCGGCGATGACGCTGATTGCGCTGTCCATCTCCATCTTCGCCAACTATCTGCTGTTTCTGTGGATTTTCTGGATGCTGCCGCGTCACAAACCCAATAAGAAGGCGCTGTTCCGCGGCACGCTGATGGCCGCCATCGGCTTTGAAGTGATCAAGTTCGTGATGACCATGACGCTGCCGCAGGTGGCGAAATCCCCGTCCGGCGCGGCGTTTGGCTCGGTTATCGGGCTGATGGCCTTCTTCTACTTTTTTGCTCGTCTGACGCTGTTTTGCGCCGCCTGGATCGCCACCGCGCAGTATAAGGACGATAAATCTCCGCCGGCCAAACCAGAATGACCGCCGGCTAACTACGTGAATATACCGGTCATCGCCTGATGACCGGTTTTTTATGCCAATAACAGGCCTGAAAATCAGAAGATAACGCTAACCACACGCCTGCCGCTCCGCCAAAAGCAGCACAACGCACTACCCATCTACTTTTCTTTCCCTCTTTTCCAGCCTTTCCCACTGCCTTGAGGTATTTTTGTGACGTTAAACTCCACAGATAAACGCAAAGGTAAAACTTTAATCTTATTAAGCGTTTATTTCCCGCATTGTACAAAGTTACGCCATTGAAAAGGGGTTTTGCTGTGGCATAAGATGACCTTTTACATAATGAAAATATAAGAAACAACTATGCAAGCCTCCATCACAACATCCGCCGACGCCAACGATGCGTCCGCACCAATCAATTCCCGGGGAAAAGTGCTGGTCGCTTCGTTGATCGGCACCGCTATCGAATTCTTCGACTTCTACATCTACGCCACCGCGGCGGTTCTGGTGTTCCCGCATATCTTTTTCCCGCAGGGCGACCCGACCACCGCCACCCTGCAGTCGCTGGCGACCTTTGCCGTCGCCTTCGTCGCCCGTCCGATCGGCTCCGCGCTGTTCGGCCACTTTGGCGATCGCGTCGGCCGCAAGGCCACGCTGGTCGCCTCGCTGCTGACCATGGGTATTTCCACCGTGCTGATCGGGCTGCTGCCAAGCTATGAAACCATCGGCGTCTTCGCCCCGCTGCTGCTGGCGCTGGCGCGCTTTGGCCAGGGCCTGGGGCTCGGCGGCGAATGGGGCGGCGCGGCGCTGCTGGCAACCGAAAACGCCCCGCCGCGTAAACGCGCGCTGTATGGCTCATTCCCGCAGCTGGGCGCGCCGATCGGCTTCTTCTTCGCCAACGGCACCTTCCTGCTGCTCTCCTGGCTGCTGACCGACCAGCAGTTTATGGCGTGGGGCTGGCGTCTGCCGTTTATCCTTTCCGCGGTGCTGGTGCTGATCGGCCTGTACGTGCGCGTCTCTCTGCATGAAACGCCGGTGTTCGCCAAAGCGGTGAAGGCGGGCAAGCAGGTGAAGATCCCGCTCGGCACCCTGCTCAGCAAGCATCTGAAGGTCACCATCCTCGGCACCTTTATCATGCTGGCGACCTACACGCTGTTCTACCTGATGACCGTCTACTCCATGACCTACGGCACCGCCGCACAGCCATTGGGGCTCGGCTATTCGCGGGAAAGCTTCCTGTGGATGCTGATGCTGGCGGTTATCGGCTTTGGCGTCATGGTGCCTATCGCCGGTCTGCTGGCGGATGCCTACGGCCGTCGTAAAACCATGGTGGTGATCACGCTGCTGATGATCGGCTTCGCCTTCCTGTTCCCGACCATGCTCGGCTCCGGCAACCAGGCGCTGGTGATGGCCTTCCTGCTGTGCGGCCTGAGCATCATGGGGCTGACCTTCGGCCCGATGGGCGCGCTGCTGCCGGAGCTGTTCCCGACCGAAGTACGCTATACCGGCGCCTCTTTCTCCTATAACGTCGCCTCGATTCTTGGCGCGTCGGTCGCGCCCTATATCGCCACCTGGCTGAACGCCAACTATGGCCTGTTCTACGTCGGGATGTACCTGGCGGCGATGGCGACGCTGACGCTGATCGCCCTGCTGCTGATGAAAGAAACCCGCCACCAGTCGCTGTAACCCCCTCTGCGGCCCGCTCCATGCGGGCCGCACGCCGCGCTGTTTTCTGTCATCAAAAGCATTTATCCTGCCTGCTTGACCTGCCCCGATAACGCGATCCGGATACCGATGATGACACTGCGCCGCCGGCTGTTACTGCTGTTCCTTGTACTGGCATTAGCCCTCCTTGCACTCTATCTCTGGCTGAAACCCGCGCATCCTGACGCGCTGTGGCACATCGTCAGCCAGCAGTGCCTGCCGAATCAGCAGCAGCATCACGACCCCGCCCCCTGCGCGCAGGTTGACCTGCAGCACGGCGCCGTGGTGTTTAAAGACCGCAACGGCCCGCTGCAGTACCTGCTGATGCCGACGGCAAAAATTACCGGCATTGAGAGCCCTGAACTGCTGACGCCGGCGGCGCCCAACTACTTTCTGCTGGCCTGGCAGGCGCGCCGCTTTATGGCGGAGAAATACGGAAAACCTATTGATGACGCGGCAGTCTCCCTGGCCATCAACTCCGCCTACGGCCGCACGCAAAACCAGCTGCATATTCATATTTCCTGCCTGGCGCCGGCGGTGCAAAAGCGCCTGACGCAGGCGGAGCAAACCTTCACCCCGCGCTGGCAACCGCTGCCCGGCGGGCTGTTGCAGCACGACTATCTGGTACGACGGGTGACGCCGGGCGAACTGGCGCAGCAGGGTGCGTTTCGCCTGCTGGCCGGCGGCGTCGCCGGAGCCGGCCAACAGATGGGACATTACGGCCTGGCGATGACCGCCCTGTCAAACGGCGATTTCCTACTGCTGGCCACCGAACGCAATCTGCTGCGCCTCAATCTGGCCTCGGCGGAAGAGCTGCAGGACCACGACTGCACGCTGTTGCAGCCGCGTCCCTGAGAAGCGGTTACTTTTTCTGTTTCATCTGCTGGAGCACCTGTCCGCACTGGTTGCTATCGGCGCCGTCGCTGGGCGATACCAGCGCCAGCAGCGCGGCGGCCGGCGCCACCACCACTCCCAGCGCCACGGCGGCCGCACCGCGCGCAATCAGCGGCCCGGCCTTCACGCCGGCGTCCGGATGCTTGAAGGTGCCTTTCACATACAGCGGCGAACGCAGCGTCAGCACGCGCATTCCCTTACTCTCCGGATCGATGGACAGATCCAGCCGCTCGCTGGCGAAGTTGGCGTTGCCGGTGATGTTGATGATGGCGTTCTCGGTATCGAACACAAACAGTCGCGGCGTGGCTACGCCGTTGCGCACGCCGACGTCCGCCGCCGCGCAGTTGATGCCCACTTCATCATCGCCAAAGATCTGCGCCACCAGATAGTTACCGACGTTCAGGCCCAGAATCTCCATCAGGCTGCGGCTGATCATGCCGTCATTCACCAGCAGGCGCAGATCGCCGCTGCTGCTGCCCAACAGCGCCGCCACCGAGTTGCCGCTGCCGGTTAACGTCGCATCACCGTTCAGCTCTCCCAGGCTGCGCTTCATCGATTCCACATTCGGCAGCAGCTTCTTCAGCTGGAAGTTGCGGGCGTGCATATCCACCCGTCCGCGCATCGGCTGCTTGCTGCCGTCCAGCCGTACGGTTGAGTTCAGGTTACCGCCCGCGACGCCAAAGCGCAGCGGATCCAGCAGGATCGCGCCGTTATCCAGCCGCAGGTGGGTGTACAGATCGCGGAGCGGCAGGGCATCGCCATGTTCAATGCGTTTGGCGGTAAATTTGACGTCGGCATCCATCACGCCCCAGCTTTGGGTGGCGAACGTCTCGACCGGTAACGCCTTATCCGCCGGCTGCCGCGTTTTCTCGCCGCGGCCGGCCTTGGCCGTATTGCTGTCGGCGCCGATCAGCGGCGCCAGGTCGGCGAAGCGCAGCTGTTTGGAAAGGACACTACCGCTCAGGCTCGGCCGCGGCCGGCTGGCGACATAGCGCAGGTCGCCGTGAATATCGCTGTCGCCGATTTTGCCGCTGAAGTTTTGGTAGCGATACACCGCACCGCCTTTTTCGTGCAGCCGGGCCGTCAGGTGTCCGTCGGTGGCATACGGCGGCGTATTGGGCAACAGCACGCCGGTCAGGCCATACAGATTGCCCAGGCTGTCGCCGGAAAACTTCAGCTGTAAATCCAGCCCGCCGAGATTTAACGGGTCGATCAGGGTGCCCGCCACCGCCACGCGGGTCGCGCCGGAGCGAATATCAGCCTGCAGCGGGAACGGCAGGCCGGCATTCTGCAGCGACAGCATGCCGCCGATTTTACCGCTGCCGCTCAGCGGCTCGCCGTTATACTTACCTTTTACCTGCCAGCCAAACACATAATCCGGCGTAATCACCTGGCCCTTATCTTTCTTGCCGGTGACCTGGTTGAACGGCAGCGGCTTGCCCAGCGGGTCGATCACCGCATGAAAATCCGCCTTCAGCGTGGCGTCCTTAAACGCTATCTGCCCGCGGTCGAACACGATATCGTGAATATTCACCGACCAGTCGGACGCCGCGCTCTGCTCATCCTGCCCGGCACCGGCGAGGTTGAACGTCCAGTTATTTTCACCGTTGGCCAGACGCCGTAACTGCGCGTCGGGCCGCTGCAGCCAGATGCGCGGGATCAGCACTTCTTTTCTCAGCAGCGCCAGGGGCGCGATGCTGAGTTCGGCACGTTGCAGGCTGACCATATGATCGCCGGGAATAGTGTCCGGGTTGCCCAGCACAATATCTTGCGCATGGATATACGGCCACGGCACCCAGGCGCGCCAGCCGCCCTCCTCCTGCTTACGCTGCCACACCACGCCGAGATCGCCACGGATGGCGAACGGTCGCTGCAGTTCGGCAGAGACTTTGTCATTAATCGTCGGCTTGAGGCGATTCCAGTCGAAGGTGGCGATAAAGACCACCAGCACGACCATGACCAGCAGCACCATGCCGCCGATCCCGCTGATTATTTTTCCCGTTTTGCTCATCGTCACTTCCCTACTATCCGTTGCGTACGGCCGGTTTGTGCTAATTGATTAGCGGCCGCTCTCCCTAAGCCTAGTTAAGGATAAGACAGACTTCACCCTTTCGGCCTGCGCCGCCCGTCGCGCACGTTAACCGGCGCTAACCGATCGTTTGGCGATCGCCGCAAAAAACAAATTAAAACACCATTTCATTTCTATTGACTCCTCGCCTCCCAACCGTAAGACTGGCGTTAACCCCGCCCACCTTTATTCAGGGATTAGCATGACTTGCAAAAATATTGCCGTAATCGGCGAATGCATGATTGAGCTGTCGCAGAACGGCGTCGCCCTCAGCCGTGGTTTTGGCGGCGATACGCTCAACACCGCCGTCTATCTTGCCCGTCAGACGCAGCGCCAGGCGCTGAACGTCCACTATGTCACCGCGCTCGGTAACGACAGTTTCAGTCAGGAAATGCTGCGCGCCTGGCAGCAGGAAGAGATCGACACCACCCTGGTACAGCAGCTGGCGGATAAGCTGCCGGGGCTATACGTGATTGAAACCGACGCGGCCGGCGAGCGTACCTTCTATTACTGGCGCAATGACGCCGCCGCACGCTATTGGCTCGACGGCCCGCAGGCCGACGCCATTTGCCACCGGCTGGCGCAGTTTGATTATCTGTATCTCAGCGGCATCAGCCTGGCGATCCTGTCCGCCGACGCGCGCGGCAAACTGATGGCGCTGCTGCGCCAATGCCGCGCCAACGGCGGCCAGGTCATTTTCGACAATAACTATCGCCCGCGGCTGTGGGCAGACCGGGACGAGGCGCAGCAGGCCTATCGCGAGATGCTGTCCTGCACCGACACCGCGTTTCTGACGCTGGACGATGAGGATGCGTTATGGGGGGCATTGCCGGTGGAACAGGTGGTGCAGCGCACCCGCGGTTTCGGCGTGCGGGAGATCGCGATCAAACGCGGCGCCGACGCCTGTCTGGTCTATCTGCATGATGAGACGCCGCTGGAGGTCGCAGCGGTAAAACTGGCGCGGGAACAGGTGGTTGACACCACCGCCGCCGGCGACTCCTTCAGCGCCGGCTACCTCGCCGTGCGCCTCAACGGCGGTACGCCACAGCAAGCGGCGGAGCGCGGCCATCTGACCGCCAGCACGGTGATTCAGCACCGCGGCGCGATTATCCCGCCGGCGGCGATGCCGGCCTGACAGCGCGATGGATGCGGGCAGCGATGTGCCTGCAGGTAAGATACGACTGGGGATTGAACAGCGGTTAATTGCGCCGCCGCAGAGCGTCAGCCAATAAAAAAGCCGGCACTCTCTGCCGGCTTTCCATGCTTGCTGCGACGCTTAGCCTGCTACGGCGATGCGTTTCATATCGGTCATATAGCCGCGCAATTTGCGGCCCACCGCTTCGATCGGGTGGTTGCGCACCGCTTCGTTGACATCGCGCAGCTGCGCATTATCCACCGCGGTTCCCGCGACGGCTTTGCCCAGATCGCCTGCCTGCAGCGTGGTCATAAACTCTTTCAGCAACGGCACCGCGGCGTTGGCAAACAGGTAGTTACCGTACTCGGCGGTGTCGGAGATCACCACGTTCATTTCATACAGACGCTTACGGGCGATGGTATTGGCGATCAGCGGCAGCTCGTGCAGCGACTCATAGTACGCCGACTCTTCGATGATGCCGGAATCCACCATGGTTTCAAACGCCAGCTCAACGCCCGCTTTCACCATTGCCACCATCAGCACGCCGTTATCAAAGTACTCCTGCTCGCTGATTTTGCCTTCAAACTGCGGCGCGTTTTCAAACGCGGTTTTACCGGTCTCTTCACGCCAGGTCAGCAGCTTCACGTCGTCCTCCGCCCAGTCGGCCATCATGCCGCTGGAGAACGCGCCGGAGATGATGTCGTCCATGTGCTTCTGGAACAGCGGCGCCATGATGGTTTTCAGCTGCTCAGACAGCGCATAGGCGCGCAGTTTGGCCGGGTTGGACAGACGATCCATCATCAGGGTGATGCCGCCCTGCTTCAGCGCTTCGGTGATGGTTTCCCAACCGTACTGGATCAGTTTCTCGGCGTAAGCCGGGTCGGTGCCTTCCGCCACCAGCTTATCGAAGCACAGCAGCGAGCCTGCCTGCAGCATACCGCACAGAATGGTCTGCTCGCCCATCAGGTCGGATTTTACTTCTGCCACGAAGGAAGACTCCAACACGCCGGCGCGGTGGCCGCCGGTCGCCGCAGCCCATGCCTTGGCGATCGCCATGCCTTCGCCTTTCGGATCGTTTTCCGGGTGTACGGCGATCAGCGTCGGTACGCCGAAACCGCGCTTGTACTCTTCACGTACTTCGGTGCCCGGACACTTCGGCGCCACCATCACTACGGTGATGTCTTTACGCACCTGCTCGCCCACTTCAACGATGTTGAAACCGTGCGAGTAGCCCAGCGCCGCGCCGTCTTTCATCAGTGGCTGCACCGCGCGCACCACGGAAGAGTGCTGTTTGTCCGGCGTCAGGTTAACCACCAGATCGGCCTGCGGGATCAGCTCTTCATAGGTGCCCACTTTAAAGCCGTTCTCGGTCGCCTTGCGCCATGACGCGCGTTTTTCGTCGATCGCTTCCTGACGCAGGGCGTACGCCACGTCCAGGCCGGAGTCGCGCATGTTCAGGCCCTGGTTCAGACCCTGAGCGCCACAGCCGACAATCACCACTTTTTTCCCTTTCAGGTAGCCGCCTCATCGGCAAATTCGTCGCGCGCCATAAAGCGACACTTACCCAATTGCGCCAGCTGCTGACGCAGGTTCAATGTGTTGAAATAGTTAGCCATGGTGCTACTCCAGTTAGATGTTGTGTATTACATGTTATTTTCATTCCCCGCCCTGTCTGTGCGGAGATTCGTTAAGCTCAATGTATAACAGGATTTGCGTTGCTTAAATTGATATATTAAGAACATCACGTTGCAATTTATGCAACACCATCGCTGCGAGCATACTGATATGGACTTACGCGATTTAAAGCTGTTTTTGCATCTGGCGGAAAGCCGCCATTTCGGCCGTACCGCCAAGGCGATGCACGTCAGTCCCTCCACCCTGTCGCGCCAGATTCAGCGGCTGGAAGAGGGCGTCGGCAAGCCGCTGTTTCTGCGGGACAACCGCACCGTGCAGCTGACCGACGCCGGTGAACTGCTGAAGGTGTTCGCCCAGCAGACGCTGCTGCAGTACCAGCAGCTTAAGCACGCGCTCGGCCAGCATGGCCCGTCGCTCAGCGGTGAACTGCGCCTGTTCTGCTCGGTCACCGCCGCTTACAGCCATCTGCCGCCGATCCTCGATCGCTTTCGCGCCCAGCATCCGCTGGTGGAAATCAAACTCACCACCGGCGACGCCGCCGATGCGGTGGATAAAATCCAGTCCAATGAGGCGGACCTCGGCATCGCCGGCCGGCCGGAAAGCCTGCCGGGCAGCGTCGATTTCACCAAAATCGGCGAAATTCCGCTGGTGCTGATTGCGCCGGCGCTGCCGTGCGCGGTGCGCACCCAGGCCTTTGCCGAACAGCCCGACTGGGCCAATATTCCCTTTATCCTGCCGGAGCACGGCCCGTCGCGAAAACGCATCGAGCTGTGGTTCCGCCGGCACCGCATCAGCAACCCGCTGATTTACGCCACCGTCGGCGGCCACGAGGCCATCGTCTCGATGGTGGCGTTGGGCTGCGGCATCGCGCTGATCCCCAGCGTGGTGGTGGACAACAGCCCGGAGCCGGTGCGCAACCGTATCTCGCAGCTGGACAATATCTCGATGGTGGAGCCGTTTGAACTGGGGGTCTGCGTACAGCGAAAACGCCTTGGCGACCCGCTGATCGAAGCGTTTTGGCGCCTGCTGTAGCGCCGCGCGGCGGCTACAGGTCGGCCGGGTCGATCTGCTTCATTGCCTCCACTTTCATCAGCCAGTGGTAGAGCGGCTCCAACCGCTGGAAAGCCTGCGTCAGCATCGGCGCCAAATCGGCGCTGAACAGTTTTTCCACCTGACGATCGCTGGCCATCACCGCGAAGGATTTGCGCTGATACCAGTGGGCAATCTCCGCCGCCTGCCCTTTGACCAACGGACGTTTGTAACTCTCGCCCACCAGCTCGAACGGCGGCCGGCAGCAGGCCGCCGCCGCCAGAAACTGCTGCGGCTGCCGCTGCAGCGTATGGCGGAACAGATCCATCGTCGGCTTGTTGGCGCTGTAATAACCCAGCCCATAGCGCAGCATGTCCGGCCCCAGCTCAAAGAAATAGACCGGCGCGTCTTTCCAGTCTTTGCTCGGCCGTTTGAAGGTCAGCCACATGCGGCTGCGGTAGCGGGACTTATCGTGGGAAAAACGCGTATCGCGGTGAATACGCGACAGCGTTTTACCGATCGCCGGCCGGGTCTCAAACTGCGGGTCGATCGCCAGCATCGCCGGCGCCAGCTGTTCCACCAGCCTGCGGAACGGCGTTAACAGCGTTTGTTCGTACAGCGCGCGGTGCGCCTCAAACCACGCTTTGTCGTTTTCAATCCGCACCTGCTGCAGGAAGTCCAATCCCTGCTGACTAAATCCGGCAAACTGCTGCGTCATGGCTTCTCCTGCTGCTTGCGCTATTCATCATGGCAGATCGCGCGCTGCAATCTGCCGCTCCATCTCGCGTCCCTGGGCAATCAGGCGGTTAACGATCGCCCTAGCCCTGCAGGAAGAAACGAAACGCCGGGTTATCCGTTTCATCATGACAGTCATAGCCCAGCGCCGTCAGATGCTGTTCAAACTCCGGCTCGCTTTGCGCCAGCTCGAAGGCCGCCAGCACGCGGCCGAAGTCGGTGCCATGGCTGCGGTAATGGAACAGGGAAATATTCCAGTGGGTGCCGAGGGTATTCAGGAACTTCAGCAACGCGCCGGGAGATTCCGGGAACTCAAAGCTGTACAGCCGCTCGCGCAGCGGCTTGGAAGGGCGGCCGCCCACCATATAGCGCACGTGCAGCTTGGCCATTTCATCGTCAGACAGATCCACCACCTGATAGCCGCCGGCCGTCAGCTCGCTGATGATTTCCCGGCGTTCCGCATGGCCGCACGTTAAACGCACGCCGACGAAGATGCAGGCGTTGTCGGCATCGGCGTAGCGGTAGTTGAACTCGGTGACCGAACGGCCGCCCAGCAGCTGGCAGAACTTGAGGAAGCTGCCCTGCTGTTCGGGAATGGTCACCGCCAGCAAGGCTTCGCGCTGCTCGCCCAGTTCGCAGCGTTCGGATACGTAGCGCAGCCCGTGGAAATTCAGGTTGGCGCCGGACAGCACATGCGCCAGACGCTCGCCCTGAATGTCGTGCTGCTGCACGTACTTTTTCAGCCCCGCCAGCGCCAGCGCGCCCGACGGCTCGGCAATGGCGCGCACGTCTTCAAACAGATCTTTAACCGCAGCGCAGATGGCGTCGCTGTCGACGGTGATCACGTCATCCAGATACTCACGGCACAGGCGGAAGGTTTCGTCGCCGATGCGCTTGACCGCCACGCCTTCGGCGAACAGCCCGACGCGGGCCAGATCCACCGGCTGTCCGGCATCCAGCGCCGCACGCAGGCAGGCCGAATCTTCCGCCTCAACGCCAATCACTTTGATTTGCGGCATCAGCTGTTTGATCAGCACCGCCACGCCGGCCGCCAGGCCGCCGCCGCCGACCGGGACAAACACCCGGTCCAGATGGGCGTCCTGCTGCAGCAGCTCCATCGCCAGCGTCCCCTGCCCGGCGATCACCGCCGGATGGTCGAACGGCGGCACAAAGATCATGCCCTGCTGGCGGGACAGCTCCACCGCCTTCGCCTTCGCCTCGTCAAAATTGGCGCCGTGCAGCAACACCTCGCCGCCGAAGCCGCGCACCGCGTCCACCTTGATATCCGCGGTGGCGACCGGCATCACGATCAGGGTTTTAATCCCCAGACGGCTGCCGGACAGCGCCACGCCCTGCGCGTGGTTGCCCGCTGAAGCGGTAATCACGCCGCGCGCCTTTTGCTCTTCGCTCAGGCCGGCAATCATCGCGTAGGCGCCGCGCAGCTTAAAGCTGTGCACCGGCTGGCGGTCCTCACGTTTGACCAGCACGGCGTTGCCCAGCCGCGAGGAGAGTTTTTCCATGGTCTGCAGCGGGGTGACCTGCGCCACCTCGTAAACCGGCGAACGCAGCGCCGCCCGCAGATACTCCGCCCCGCAGGGGGCCTCTGATAGGGGTTGTGATACCGCCATGCCGCTTAGCCTCCCAGCTTGCTCTTGTCACGTACCGCGCCTTTGTCGGCGCTGGTGGCCAGCGTTGCGTAAGCGCGCAGCGCATAGGACACCTGACGTTCGCGGGACTTCGGCGTCCAGGCCGCATCGCCGCGCGCCAGTTCGGCCTCGCGCCGCGCCGCCAGTTCGCTGTCCGCCACTTCCAGTTTGATACCGCGGTTCGGGATATCAATAGCGATCGTATCGCCGTCCTGCACCAGCGCAATCAGACCGCCGTTGGCCGCTTCCGGCGAGGCGTGCCCGATGGACAAACCGGAAGTGCCGCCGGAGAAACGTCCGTCGGTGATCAGCGCGCAGGCCTTGCCCAGCCCCATCGATTTCAGATAGGTGGTCGGATAGAGCATTTCCTGCATGCCCGGCCCGCCTTTCGGCCCTTCGTAGCGGATGACCACCACGTCGCCGGCTTCAACTTTGCCGCCGAGGATGGCTTCCACCGCATCTTCCTGGCTCTCGTACACCTTGGCCGGGCCGCTGAAGACCAGAATTTCTTTGTCGACGCCGGCGGTTTTGACGATACAGCCGTCTTCCGCCAGGTTGCCATACAGCACCGCCAGCCCGCCGTCCTGGCTGTAGGCGTGCTCACGGGTGCGGATACAGCCCTCTTTACGGTCGGTATCCAGCGAATCCCAGCGGCAATCCTGCGAGAACGCCTGCGTGGTGCGGATACCCGCCGGTCCGGCGGCGTACATCTGCTTCACATCCTCATCCTGAGTCAGCATCACATCATAGGCCGCCAGCGTTTGCGGCAGCGTCAGACCCAGAACGTTGCTGACGTCGCGGTTCAGCAAACCGGCGCGGTCCAGCTCGCCGAGGATGCCGATCACCCCGCCGGCGCGGTGGACGTCTTCCATATGGTATTTCTGCGTGCTCGGCGCCACCTTGCACAGGTGCGGCACCTTGCGGGACAGGCGGTCGATATCTTCCATGGTGAAGTCCACCTCGCCTTCCTGCGCCGCCGCCAGCAGGTGCAGAACGGTATTGGTCGAGCCGCCCATGGCGATATCCAGCGTCATGGCGTTTTCAAACGCCGCCTTATTGGCGATATTGCGCGGCAACGCGCTCTCATCGTCCTGCTGGTAGTAACGTTTGGTCAGCTCAACGATGCGCTTGCCCGCGTTAAGGAACAGCTGTTTGCGATCGGCATGCGTCGCCAGCAGCGAGCCGTTGCCCGGCTGCGACAGCCCCAGCGCCTCGGTCAGACAGTTCATCGAGTTGGCGGTGAACATGCCGGAACAGGAGCCGCAGGTCGGACAGGCGGAGCGTTCAATCTGTTCGCTCTCGGCGTCGCTGACGTTGGGGTTCGCCCCCTGAATCATGGCGTCCACCAGATCCAGCTTGATAATCTGGTCGGACAGTTTGGTTTTACCGGCCTCCATCGGGCCGCCGGAGACGAAGATCACCGGAATATTGAGGCGCAGCGCCGCCATCATCATCCCCGGGGTGATTTTGTCGCAGTTGGAGATGCACACCATCGCATCGGCGCAGTGGGCATTGACCATATACTCGACCGAATCGGCGATCAGCTCACGCGAAGGCAGGGAGTAAAGCATGCCGCCGTGTCCCATGGCGATGCCGTCATCCACCGCAATGGTGTTGAACTCTTTCGCCACGCCGCCGGAGGCTTCAATCTGTTCGGCAACCAGTTTGCCCAGATCGCGCAGATGCACGTGGCCCGGCACAAACTGGGTAAAGGAGTTGACCACCGCGATAATCGGCTTGCCGAAATCGGCCTCGGTCATCCCGGTCGCGCGCCACAGGGCGCGGGCGCCGGCCATATTGCGGCCGTGGGTGGTGGTGGCTGAACGTAACTTAGGCATGCTCTTTTCACTCCAATAAATTCTGTTTTTATACGGACGGCGAACGAACCGCCCGTTTATTCCCGGATGCTGCACGTACGGGACTGTTGTGTTGTCTGTCTGGCGCGGTTTGTTATGGGTTAATCGGATCCAGCCAGCCGTATTTGTCTTCAGTGGCGCCGCTAAACAGGCCGAAGAATGCCTGCTGGATCTGCTTGGTGACCGGCCCGCACTTGCCGATGCCCACCTGGATACCGTCGACGCTGCGCACCGGCGTGATTTCCGCCGCGGTGCCGGACATAAACACTTCGTCGGCCAGGTACAGCGATTCGCGCGACAGCACCTGCTCACGCACTTCAATGCCCAGATCTTTCGCCAGTTTGATAATCGCGTCGCGGGTAATGCCCGGCAGCGCCGAGGAGGTGAACGGCGGTGTAAAACAGCACGCCGTCTTTTACCTCAAACAGGTTTTCACCGGCACCTTCAGAGATGTAGCCATGCACATCCAGCGCGATGCCTTCCTGGTAGCCGTGACGACGCGCTTCGCTGCCCACCAGTAGCGAGGAGAGGTAGTTGCCGCCCGCTTTAGCCGCGGTCGGAATGGTATTTGGCGCCACGCGCTGCCAAGAGGAAACCATCGCATCGATACCTTGATCCAGCGCCTCTTCACCCAGATACGCGCCCCAAGGAAACGCCGCGATAATCACGTCTGTCTTGTAGCCGGCCGGTGGGTTAACGCCCATCCCGACATCGCCGACAAAGACCAGCGGACGGATATAGGCGCTGACCAGATTATTTTTACGCAGCGTGGCGCGGCAGGCTTCCATCAGCTCATCCACGCTCTGGGAGACCGGCATGCGGTAGATCTTCGCCGAATCATGCAGGCGCTGCATATGTTCACGGTGACGGAACACCACCGGACCTTTATGGGAGTCGTAGCAACGTACCCCTTCAAACACCGACGTGCCGTAATGCAAGGCGTGCGACATCACGTGTACTTTCGCCTCGGCCCAAGGAACCATCTCACCGTTGAACCAGATATAATCGGCTTTCTTCGTCATTGTTCTTTCCTTCTCGCGCCTTAGGCGCGTATTTGTTGTGATGTGTTGTTGTGTTGCTGCTGGATTTCCACGCTGGAGACATCCATCAATTTATTTAACTGGGATGACAGTAAATCCACCGAGCGCTGGCTGGCAACGGTCAATTCAATATTGATTCGGTCGCTGTTCAGGCCCGACGCCATATTCATAGCACAAACCTGGAAGCCGCGATGACGTACGACACGCAATACGCGCTCTAACATTTCAGGACGAAAACGGGCCTGGATCGAGAGTTGATGCTGCATCATGATACTTTCTCCAACATGGTTTCGTTGCCGGCGCCCGGCGGCACCAGCGGCCAGACGTTTTCGAGTTCATCAATCGCCACCTGCAGCAGATACGGCCCGTCGCTGTTTAACAGCGCGTCGAGCGCCTCCGCCACCTGGTCTTTGCGGGTAATGCGCTGGCCGGGAATATCGAACGCGCTGGCCAGCGTCAGGAAATCGGGGTTATCGGACAGGTTGGTCTCACTGTAGCGCCCGTCAAAGAACAGCTGCTGCCACTGGCGCACCATGCCCAGACGCTGGTTATCCAGTAACACGATCTTCACCGGCAGCTGCTTGCGCTTGATGGTGCCCAACTCCTGCACGTTCATCATGAAGGAGCCGTCGCCCGATACGCAGATCACCGTATCTTGCGGCCGGGCGATCTGCGCGCCGACCGCGGCAGGCACGCCAAAGCCCATGGTGCCTAACCCGCTGGAGGTGATGAAGTTTTCCGGCCGCTCGAACGTCATATGCTGGGCGCTCCACATCTGGTGCTGCCCGACGTCGGTGGTGACCACCGTATTGGCCGGCATGCGCTCCGACAGCTGTTTGAGCAACAGCGGCGCGTAAATCGGCTGGCCGGGATGGTCGTAGCGCCAGGCGTGCAGCGCTTTCAGCTCGCCGACGCGCTGTTGCCACTCGCCGATAGCCAGCGGCTGCTGCAGCGCCGGCAGCATCGCTTTCA
This sequence comes from Serratia rubidaea, assembly GCA_901472405.1. GTDB lineage: Bacteria > Pseudomonadota > Gammaproteobacteria > Enterobacterales > Enterobacteriaceae > Serratia_B > Serratia_B rubidaea. The sequence goes on from LR590463.1 coordinate 4,792,915, forward strand.
GATCGCCCTGCAGCGCGACGTGCGCCTGACGCAGCTTGTTCAGTTCAACGGGGTCGATATCCATGTGGATAACTTTGGCGTGCGGCGCAAACGCGTTCAGCTTGCGGTAACGCGATCGTCAAAGCGCGCCCCGACCGCCACCAGTAAATCGCACTCCTGCACCGCCAGGTTTGCCGCCTTGGTGCCGTGCATCCCCAGCATGCCGAGGTAGTACGGATGCGCGGCATCCGGTGCGCCCAGCCCTTTCAGGGTGGCGACCGCCGGCATCTGCGTAGCGTCGATAAACGCGCGCAGCGCCGGCACCGCCTGCGCCATACCTACGCCGCCGCCGACGTACAGCACCGGCTTTTGCGCCTGCGCCAGCAGAGCGTAGGCCTGCTCGATGCCCTCCATCGCCGGGTCGCACTCGTCGTTGACCGGCATCAGGTGTGGGGGTAAATCCGCCTGCGCCAGCTGGATGTCTTTCGGGATATCGATCAGCACCGGGCCAGGACGACCGCTGGCGGCGATGGCGAACGCCTCGGCCATGATGCCAGGCAGCGCGTCCAGCGATTCCACCAGGAAGCTGTGCTTGGTGCAGGCCAGTGACAGGCCCAGAACATCGATCTCCTGAAAGGCATCGGTGCCGATCAGCGCGGACCCCACCTGCCCGGTGATGGCCACCACCGGTACGGAATCAAGCAACGCATCCGCCAGGCCGGTGATCAGGTTGGTGGCGCCGGGGCCGGAGGTGGCGATGCAGACGCCGGTTTTACCGGTGGCGCGCGCATAGCCGATTGCCGCCATGGCCGCCCCTTGTTCATGACGGCACAGCAGGTGTTCCACCCCGCCGTCATACAACGCATCGTACACCGGCATGATTGCGCCACCCGGATAGCCGAAAACCTTATCAACCCCCTGCGCGCGCAACGCTTGCACCACCCACTGAGCACCATTCATAGTTATTTCCCCGCCTTACTTCGAGAATTGCAGGATTTTGTTCTGTTGTTCACTCTCTGCTCCTCACTTCACTTTTCTCTTGCCAATAAAAAACCCCCGGACCTGACGGTGCGGGGGTTCTCTTGCGATTCCGGCTTGTTTTTTAAGCCATTCTTCGTCCAAGTGCAGCCCCGCACGGTGGGATAATAATCACCACCACGCTAATCACGACTAGGCTAATCACTTGGGCAAACGCTTTCATAATCGGTATGTTCACTGTGCTCGTTTCGAACTAATGCCTACAGAGTTACCATAGTCACACTTCACATGACAATACTTTTTTTTGCGTTATTATTCTGCACAATCTGGTCATACCTCAAACAAAGTGCTGCCTTTTCAAACGTTAACATGCGCAGACGGCGATTCGACCGTGCCGGACAGCGCTTTGCCCCGCGTGTCCTTGCCAAACAGCACCAGCAGCGAAATCACAATGGCCACCGTACCGGCGATGATCGCCATGGCCAAGCCGTAGTTATGGCCATGGCTCTCCGCGATGCTCGCCTGCAGCGTCGCATTCACCGAGGCAATAAGATTACCCAGCTGATAAACAAATCCCGGCAGCACCGCCCGCGTGTTGGCCGGCACCAGCTCATTCAGATAGGTCGGCACTACGCCCCAGGCGCCCTGCACCATAAACTGCATCAGAAATGCGCCGATCCCCAACATCAGCGAGCCGCTGGCAAACGCCCATAGCGGAATCACCGGCAGCGCCAACAGCGCGGCGATAACAATGGCTTTTTTACGGCCGATCTTTTCCGACAGCACGCCGAAAAATACGCCGCCGATAATGGAAGCGATATTGTAGCTAATCGCGATGATACTGACGGTTTTCGGATCGAAACCGTGCTGAACTTTCAAGAACGCCGGATACAGATCCTGCGTGCCGTGAGAGAAGAAATTGAACGCCGCCATCAGTGCAACCAGGTAAATACACAGCTTCCAATGCTGCTTCAGCACCGGCAGCAGCGCAGTGCTCTCTTTGCGTTGACGCGCCGCCAGCCACACCGGCGACTCCTGCACGCAGTAGTAGATAAACGGCAGCAGTAAAATCGGCGCCGCGCCAATCACGAACATACCGCGCCAGCCCAGCAGCTCAAACAGCGTGCCGTACACCACCGCCGCCAGCAAATAACCGAACGGGTAGCCCGCCTGGAAAATACCGGACATCAGCCCGCGTGAACGGTCCGGAATGCTTTCCATCGCCAGCGAGGAGGCGACGCCCCAGATGCCGCCCATGGCAACGCCGTACAACACGCGCAGCAACAGGAATATAGTCAGCGAAGGCGCGGCGGCGGATAACAGCTCAAACACGGAAAAGAACACGATGTTCAACATCAGAATCGGCTTGCGCCCATACTTTTCCGCCGCGCGGCCAAACAGCAGCGCGCCGATCGGCCGTACGGCCAGCGTCAGCAGAATCGCCAGCGTGACCTCTTCCATACCGACGTGAAACGCCTCGGCAATATCGCTGAGTAGAAAGACCAGAACAAAGAAATCAAAAGCATCAAGCGTCCAGCTGGCAAAGCTGGCGATGGCTGCATTGCGTTGCAACGACGTCCAACCAAACATAACGTTATTCCTACCATAGAGTACAAAGTGAATGGGGTTCAACGGCTGTCGCCGCGGAGTAGGCGACGGTCGGGAATTGTGTTGATTAAGTGTTTTTTATTTTAATCAATTGTTAAATACACCTATTAACTCTCCGGTTGCAACTTGGTTAGCCTGCTAATTTGTTGCATCGTTCACGGAATTGTTAATCAGTATTGCCGCCCCAGTCGCAAAAAACGCCTATCGCAATGAAATAATGAATATTTTCCGGAATAAACCGCGCAGTTTCGTCAATTAAGCCCTGCAGCGCTGGCCAGGAAGGCGCATGCTGCCGGCCTGAGTAAGGAGGCTCTATGTCATTGGCGGTTATTTTCACTCGGGCTACGCTGGGCGTTCAGGCGCCGTCGGTGACGGTCGAAGTCCATATCAGCAACGGGTTGCCCGGATTAACGCTGGTCGGCCTGCCGGAAACCACGGTCAAGGAGGCGCGCGATCGGGTACGCAGCGCACTGCTCAACAACGGTTTTACCTTTCCCGCGAAACGCATCACCGTCAACCTGGCGCCGGCGGACCTGCCCAAGGAGGGCGGCCGGTACGATCTGCCGATCGCTCTGGCGATCCTCGCCGCTTCGGAGCAGATCCCAGCAGATCGGCTGGCCGAACACGAATTTCTCGGCGAGCTGGCGCTGTCCGGCGCATTGCGCGCCGTCAGCGGCGCCATCCCCGCAGCAATGGCGGCGCAGCAGGATGGCAGAGGGCTGATCCTGCCTGCAGAAAATGAAGGGGAGGTCGGCCTGCTGCCGAAAGAGGGAACGCGGGTTGCAACGCACCTGTTGGCCGTCTGCGCCTTTCTGCTTGGCCAGGGTGAACTGTCGCTTGCCCAGCCTCCCGCCGCGCCGCCTAACGCCAACCGGGGAGACCTGCAGGATATTATCGGCCAGGAACAGGCCAAACGGGCGCTGGAGATCGCCGCCGCCGGCGGTCACAATCTGTTGCTGCTCGGCCCGCCAGGCACCGGCAAGACCATGCTGGCAAGCCGTCTGCCGGGATTATTGCCGCCGCTAACCGACCAGGAGGCGCTGGAGAGCGTTGCAGTCGCCAGCCTGCAGCATCAGCCCGCCGGCAGGCTGCCGTGGCGTCAGCGGCCATTCAGGGCGCCGCACCACAGTGCATCCATGGCGGCACTGGTCGGCGGCGGCTCTCTGCCGCGCCCGGGGGAAATATCCATGGCGCACAACGGCGTGCTGTTCCTTGATGAACTCCCCGAATTTGAACGGCGCACGCTGGACGCCCTGCGCGAGCCTTTGGAATCCGGGGAAATTGTCATTTCGCGCGCCAGTGCCAAAGTCTGCTTCCCGGCGCGAATTCAGCTGATCGCCGCCATGAATCCCAGCCCGACCGGCCACTATCAGGGCATGCATAACCGAACCCCGCCACAGCAGGTTCTGCGCTATCTGGGCCGGCTTTCCGGGCCGTTTCTCGACCGGTTCGATTTATCGATTGAAGTCCCCTTGCTGCCGCCCGGTACGCTCAGCAAACAGCAAGAGCCGGGAGAAAGCAGCCAGCAGGTGCGTCAGCGCGTAATCGCGGCGCGGGAACGGCAATTGCAGCGCGCCGGAAAAATTAATGCCATCCTCGGCAAACGCGAAGTGGATCGAGATTGCCCATTGTGCGATGCCGACGCCCACTATCTAGAAACAACCTTGCTTAAGCTGGGATTATCCGTACGCGCCTGGCATCGCATCCTCAAGGTAGCACGCACGCTGGCGGATTTAGCGGGAGAAAAACATATTGCCCGCCACCATCTCAGCGAAGCATTAGGCTACCGTCGGATGGAACGCCTGCTGATCCAGCTACATCGCAGCCTGGAATAAAAAATGGGGCCGAAGCCCCATTCTTTTTAATCATCGCTGTCGGTGTAATCTTCCACCGCATCAGCCTGTGGTTTACCGCCGGACAGAGTATGGAATTTTTTCGGGCGACGCGTACGCGTCAGATACTTGGTCCAGACTTTTTCCTGCTCGGTAACCGGCTCGCGTTCACCGCGGCACACTGCGACGAACAACTGTTCTTCTTCAGTGGCTGGTTGGCGTTTCCCTGCATCCAACTCATTGAACGCATAGCCGAAACGCTCTAGCAATTGCGCTTCTTTAATGGTGAAATCGCCGTGACGGGAGAACCCGCGAGGGTAGTGTTTATTATCAAAAAAACGATTAGTCGTGGTGAAACTATCCGCCATCTGACACGCTCCTAATTCTCTTATGGCCGTGCTGTTTATGGCGCGGAGTATTAGATACGCTTGACAGCGTGTAAAACAAAACATTTAAATCTTAACGACAAAAAAATTTTGGAGAAAGGCGTGGATACCGAATTACTGAAAACCTTTTTGGAGGTCAGTAGAACGCGTCACTTTGGCCGAGCCGCAGAATCTCTGTATTTAACGCAGTCTGCGGTCAGTTTCCGCATTCGTCAGCTGGAAAATCAATTAGGTGCGAATTTATTCACCCGCCACCGCAATAATATTCGTCTGACGCCGGCCGGGGAACGTCTGCTACCCTACGCGGAAAGCCTGATGAACACCTGGCAGCTGGCCAAAAAAGAGGTCGTACGGTCACCTCAGCACGGCGAACTGTCAATCGGCGCCAGCGCATCATTATGGGAAGCCTACCTGACCCCGTGGCTCCAATCGCTTTACCAACAGCGGGAGACATTACAGCTGGAAGCACGCATCGCATTGCGGCATTCGCTGGTAAAACAGCTGCACGAAAGACAGCTCGATTTACTGATTACCACCGAGCCGCCCAAGATGGATGAATTAACCAGCCAGCTGCTGGGCAACTTTTCGTTACGACTCTTTTCCTCATCCCTGCGCGATCAACAGACGCCGATGCCCTATATCAAACTGGAATGGGGAGCGGATTTTCATCAGCAGGAAAGCCGCATGCTGGATGCGGAGACCGTGCCGGTTCTGACGACCACCTCAGCGCACCTGACACGTCAGCTGTTGGAAACCACCGGCGGCTGCGCTTTTTTACCAAGCCAATGGGAAAAAGAGTATCCGAACCTGGTCGCCAACGCGGAAGTGCCAAGTATTACACGCCCGCTGTATGCCGTTTGGTTGCAAAACAGCGATCAGCAGCCTCTTATTCGTCAGTTACTAAAAATACCTTTAAATACCGCAGCATGAGGCGCTACAGCCGTTTTAATTTTTTAATGGTAGGGGTAGGCTCTGTATTAATTCAAAAGGCCTCATGGGCCTTTTAGGCGGCAATAGAGCCTTTCGCCGATAATAGGCGTATCACCATCGCAGAAAGATTCAACGTGAAAGGAAAATTGGCGGGGCTCAAAAGCAAAAAACCCTTCGCTTGCGCAAAGGGTTTTTAATATGGCAGGGGCGGAGAGACTCGAACTCGCGACACCCGGTTTTGGAGACCGGTGCTCTACCAACTGAGCTACGCCCCTAAATCGTGCTTACCATTATGCCTGCTTATCAGCAGGCATAATCTAAATAAGTGGCGGAACGGACGGGGCTCGAACCCGCGACCCCCTGCGTGACAGGCAGGTATTCTAACCAACTGAACTACCGCTCCACCGATTCTGTTACGTTGCTTTTTACAAAGCAGCAAGGTCTCTTCTCAACCTTGCGATTATCAGACGTCACGCTGATAACGTTTATTTGATGCCTGGCAGTGTCCTACTCTCGCATGGGGAGACCCCACACTACCATCGGCGCTACGGCGTTTCACTTCTGAGTTCGGCATGGGGTCAGGTGGGACCACCGCGCTATTGCCGCCAGGCAAATTCTGTTTCATCCCGACCGCTACTCCGTAGCCATCAGAACCAATCTCGGAACTTCACTGAAAATTCAAACCAATCTCTCTAAAACACCTTCGGTGTTGTAAGGTTAAGCCTCACGGTTCATTAGTACTGGTTAGCTCAATGCATCGCTGCACTTACACACCCAGCCTATCAACGTCTTAGTCTTAAACGTTCCTTCAGGGACTCGAAGTCCCAGGGAAGACTCATCTTGAGGCAAGTTTCGCGCTTAGATGCTTTCAGCGCTTATCTTTTCCGCACTTAGCTACCGGGCAGTGCCATTGGCATGACAACCCGAACACCAGTGGTGCGTTCACTCCGGTCCTCTCGTACTAGGAGCAACCCCTCTCAATCTTCCAACGCCCACGGCAGATAGGGACCGAACTGTCTCACGACGTTCTAAACCCAGCTCGCGTACCACTTTAAATGGCGAACAGCCATACCCTTGGGACCTACTTCAGCCCCAGGATGTGATGAGCCGACATCGAGGTGCCAAACACCGCCGTCGATATGAACTCTTGGGCGGTATCAGCCTGTTATCCCCGGAGTACCTTTTATCCGTTGAGCGATGGCCCTTCCATTCAGAACCACCGGATCACTAAGACCTGCTTTCGCACCTGCTCGAGCCGTCACTCTCGCAGTCAAGCTAGCTTATGCCTTTGCACTAACCTCACGATGTCCGACCGTGATTAGCTAACCTTCGTGCTCCTCCGTTACTCTTTGGGAGGAGACCGCCCCAGTCAAACTACCCACCAGACACTGTCCTCACCCGGATCACGGGGCCGAGTTAGAACATCAAACATTAAAGGGTGGTATTTCAAGGATGGCTCCATGCAGACTGGCGTCCACACTTCAAAGCCTCCCACCTATCCTACACATCAAGGCTCAATGTTCAGTGTCAAGCTATAGTAAAGGTTCACGGGGTCTTTCCGTCTTGCCGCGGGTACACTGCATCTTCACAGCGAGTTCAATTTCACTGAGTCTCGGGTGGAGACAGCCTGGCCATCATTACGCCATTCGTGCAGGTCGGAACTTACCCGACAAGGAATTTCGCTACCTTAGGACCGTTATAGTTACGGCCGCCGTTTACCGGGGCTTCGATCAAGAGCTTCTCCTTACGGATAACCCCATCAATTAACCTTCCGGCACCGGGCAGGCGTCACACCGTATACGTCCACTTTCGTGTTTGCACAGTGCTGTGTTTTTATTAAACAGTTGCAGCCAGCTGGTATCTGCGACTGGCTTCAGCTCCATCCGCAAGGGACTTCACCTACGCGCCAGCGTGCCTTCTCCCGAAGTTACGGCACCATTTTGCCTAGTTCCTTCACCCGAGTTCTCTCAAGCGCCTTGGTATTCTCTACCTGACCACCTGTGTCGGTTTGGGGTACGATTTCGTGTTACCTGGAGCTTAGAGGCTTTTCCTGGAAGCTTGGCATCAACTACTTCTGCACCGTAGTGCATCGTCATCACGCCTCAGGGTTAACAAGCGACCGGATTTACCAGGTCACTCCCCCTACACGCTTAAACCGAGACAACCGTCGCTCGGCTAGCCTAGCCTTCTCCGTCCCCCTTCGCAGTAACACCAAGTACAGGAATATTAACCTGTTTCCCATCGACTACGCTTTTCAGCCTCGCCTTAGGGGTCGACTCACCCTGCCCCGATTAACGTTGGACAGGAACCCTTGGTCTTCCGGCGAGCGGGTTTTTCACCCGCTTTATCGTTACTTATGTCAGCATTCGCACTTCTGATACCTCCAGCAACCCTCGCAGGCCACCTTCAACGGCTTACAGAACGCTCCCCTACCCAACAACGCCTAAGCGTCGCTGCCGCAGCTTCGGTGCATGGTTTAGCCCCGTTACATCTTCCGCGCAGGCCGACTCGACCAGTGAGCTATTACGCTTTCTTTAAATGATGGCTGCTTCTAAGCCAACATCCTGGCTGTCTGTGCCTTCCCACATCGTTTCCCACTTAACCATGACTTTGGGACCTTAGCTGGCGGTCTGGGTTGTTTCCCTCTTCACGACGGACGTTAGCACCCGCCGTGTGTCTCCCGTGATAACATTCTTCGGTATTCGGAGTTTGCATCGGTTTGGTAAGCCGGGATGGCCCCCTAGCCGAAACAGTGCTCTACCCCCGAAGATGAGTTCACGAGGCGCTACCTAAATAGCTTTCGGGGAGAACCAGCTATCTCCCGGTTTGATTGGCCTTTCACCCCCAGCCACAAGTCATCCGCTAATTTTTCAACATTAGTCGGTTCGGTCCTCCAGTTAGTGTTACCCAACCTTCAACCTGCCCATGGCTAGATCACCGGGTTTCGGGTCTATACCTTGCAACTAGACGCCCAGTTAAGACTCGGTTTCCCTACGGCTCCCCTATTCGGTTAACCTTGCTACAAAATATAAGTCGCTGACCCATTATACAAAAGGTACGCAGTCACACCCGAAGGTGCTCCCACTGCTTGTACGTACACGGTTTCAGGTTCTATTTCACTCCCCTCGCCGGGGTTCTTTTCGCCTTTCCCTCACGGTACTGGTTCACTATCGGTCAGTCAGGAGTATTTAGCCTTGGAGGATGGTCCCCCCATATTCAGACAGGATAACACGTGTCCCGCCCTACTCATCGAACTCACGACCTGTGCATCTTCGTGTACGGGACTATCACCCTTTACTGTGCGACTTTCCAGACGCTTCCACTGACACACAAGCCGATTCAGGTTCTGGGCTGTTCCCCGTTCGCTCGCCGCTACTGGGGGAATCTCGGTTGATTTCTTTTCCTCGGGGTACTTAGATGTTTCAGTTCCCCCGGTTCGCCTCGTTAAGCTATGTATTCACTTAACGATAGTGTGTCGAAACACACTGGGTTTCCCCATTCGGGTATCGTCGGTTATAACGGTTCATATCACCTTACCGACGCTTTTCGCAGATTAGCACGCCCTTCATCGCCTCTGACTGCCTAGGCATCCACCGTGTACGCTTAGTCACTTAACCTCACAACCCGAAGATGTTTCACTTCGCATTGCAAACATTTGAGAGACTCTATGACAGGCTACTCCTTATCCCAAACTTCTACGGAGGGACAAGTTTCAGCCGTCATGTTTCAATTTTCAGCTTGTTCCAGATTGTTAAAGAGCAAAATACTTCGCAGCATACTGTTGCCAATATACTCTGAAGTATTGATATTCGGACTTATATGGTGGAGCTAAGCGGGATCGAACCGCTGACCTCCTGCGTGCAAGGCAGGCGCTCTCCCAGCTGAGCTATAGCCCCATATAATCGCGTGCAATACCTTTGTTATTACCAACTCGCAAAGAGTTAATTCTTTCTTAGACAAGGTATGCGACCGGGAAGTTTACGTCGGTAAACGACCGGGAGCATAACGCAGCATAAGGAAGAATTTGGTAGGCCTGAGTGGACTTGAACCACCGACCTCACCCTTATCAGGGGTGCGCTCTAACCACCTGAGCTACAAGCCTATAAAGGTATTTCTGCTCGTTACTTTTTCATCAGACAATCTGTGTGGACACTGCACAGTCAGGATATCTTTAGGTAAGGAGGTGATCCAACCGCAGGTTCCCCTACGGTTACCTTGTTACGACTTCACCCCAGTCATGAATCACAAAGTGGTAAGCGCCCTCCCGAAGGTTAAGCTACCTACTTCTTTTGCAACCCACTCCCATGGTGTGACGGGCGGTGTGTACAAGGCCCGGGAACGTATTCACCGTAGCATTCTGATCTACGATTACTAGCGATTCCGACTTCATGGAGTCGAGTTGCAGACTCCAATCCGGACTACGACGTACTTTATGAGGTCCGCTTGCCTTCGCAGGTTCGCTTCTCTTTGTATACGCCATTGTAGCACGTGTGTAGCCCTACTCGTAAGGGCCATGATGACTTGACGTCATCCCCACCTTCCTCCAGTTTATCACTGGCAGTCTCCTTTGAGTTCCCGGCCTAACCGCTGGCAACAAAGGATAAGGGTTGCGCTCGTTGCGGGACTTAACCCAACATTTCACAACACGAGCTGACGACAGCCATGCAGCACCTGTCTCAGAGTTCCCGAAGGCACCAAAGCATCTCTGCTAAGTTCTCTGGATGTCAAGAGTAGGTAAGGTTCTTCGCGTTGCATCGAATTAAACCACATGCTCCACCGCTTGTGCGGGCCCCCGTCAATTCATTTGAGTTTTAACCTTGCGGCCGTACTCCCCAGGCGGTCGATTTAACGCGTTAGCTCCGGAAGCCACGCCTCAAGGGCACAACCTCCAAATCGACATCGTTTACGGCGTGGACTACCAGGGTATCTAATCCTGTTTGCTCCCCACGCTTTCGCACCTGAGCGTCAGTCTTCGTCCAGGGGGCCGCCTTCGCCACCGGTATTCCTCCAGATCTCTACGCATTTCACCGCTACACCTGGAATTCTACCCCCCTCTACGAGACTCTAGCTTGCCAGTTTCAAATGCAGTTCCCAAGTTAAGCTCGGGGATTTCACATCTGACTTAACAAACCGCCTGCGTGCGCTTTACGCCCAGTAATTCCGATTAACGCTTGCACCCTCCGTATTACCGCGGCTGCTGGCACGGAGTTAGCCGGTGCTTCTTCTGCGAGTAACGTCAATTGATGAGCGTATTAAGCTCACCACCTTCCTCCTCGCTGAAAGTGCTTTACAACCCGAAGGCCTTCTTCACACACGCGGCATGGCTGCATCAGGCTTGCGCCCATTGTGCAATATTCCCCACTGCTGCCTCCCGTAGGAGTCTGGACCGTGTCTCAGTTCCAGTGTGGCTGGTCATCCTCTCAGACCAGCTAGGGATCGTCGCCTAGGTGAGCCATTACCCCACCTACTAGCTAATCCCATCTGGGTTCATCCGATGGTGTGAGGCCCGAAGGTCCCCCACTTTGGTCTTGCGACGTTATGCGGTATTAGCCACCGTTTCCAGTGGTTATCCCCCTCCATCGGGCAGATCCCCAGACATTACTCACCCGTCCGCCGCTCGCCGGCGAGGAAGCAAGCTTCCTCCCGCTGCCGCTCGACTTGCATGTGTTAGGCCTGCCGCCAGCGTTCAATCTGAGCCATGATCAAACTCTTCAATTAAAAGCTTGATTCGCTAAGTTAATAGCTGTTGCTCAAAGATTTACTGCATGAATTTTACTTCAGTTAGTCACTCTTCAAGACTTGATATTTTTTTGCATCCGAAGATGCTGGATATCGTCTTGTGAGTGCCCACACAGATTGTCTGATAAATTGTTAAAGAGCATCGCCGGAGATAATTCTCATCGGCGCGGGCTGCGTATACTACGCTTTTCGCCCGGAGAGTCAAGCGTTTATTTCGCTTTCTTCTCGCTGACCCGGCGGCTTGTCAGTCGTTGTTCCCGGTCAGTGGAGGCGCATTATAGGGAGTTCTCAGAACGCCGCAACCCCTAATTTAAAAAAACTTTTCAACCGTCGAACATTTAAACAAAATAGCGTTAAAGCGACAGTTTTTTCAGCGATTTGAGGCCATAACCCTGTAAAACGGGTAATAAAGCATCGGTATCTTCATTTAGCGCCAAACAGTAAGCCAGATTATCATCCTGCGTCGAGACCACATTTTCCTGCGTCGAGATCAGCCAGGCGGTACGACGGGCAATCGCCGCGCCGGAATCCACCAGCCGCGTCCCTGCCGGCAGCACCTGCATCAGCTCTTCTGTTAACAGTGGGAAGTGGGTACAGCCTAACACCACCGTATCCGGCGGCTCGCGCATGCTCAGCCAAGGCTGCAGAATTTTCTTCAGCGCCGGCAGCGGCACCTCTGCGCCATGCAGTTTCGCTTCCGCCAGCTCCACCAGCTCAGATGAGCCCAACAGCTCAATCTGGCAGTCGGTCGCGAAGCGGTCGATCAATTCACGGGTATAGGCGCGCTGTACGGTACCGCGCGTTGCCAGCAGCCCGACGGTGCCATTAACCGTCAGGCGGGCGGCAGGCTTGATAGCAGGCACCACGCCCACCACCGGAAAGTCAAAACGTTCACGTAAGGCGGGTAAAGAAACGGTGCTGGCGGTATTACAGGCAATAATAACAATCGCCAGAGGATGCCGCTGCTGTATGGCGCCGACAATCTCCAGCACGCGTTCGACGATAAATTCCTCGGACTTTTCACCGTAAGGGAACGCCACATTATCGAAAGCGTATATATAGTGGAGATCCGGCAACAGCTGCCGAACCTCCTGATACACCGACAACCCGCCGACGCCGGAATCAAATACCAGCACCGTCGGGCGCGGCGTCGCGGTGGAATTAGAAGGTATAGCTTCCGGTGAGGTAGTACTCTCTCCCTGGAGTAGCGTAGCCATATGCCGTCTCATAATCTTTATCAAACAGGTTGGCAATTCTACCACGAACTGTCAGATGTGATGTGACCGGATACGACACCGCGAGATCCCACAGGCTGACGCCGCCCAGCTTCACGCTGCGCGCCGGGTAACCGCTGTAGTCTTTATCGTAACGCTGCCCCAGATAGTGGTAGGTAACCGCCCAGTCAAGGTCGTACACCTGCCAGTCCAGCTCATACTTCACCTGCTGTTTGGCGCGGCGCGGCAGCAGCTCGTTGGTTTTGGCATTACGCGCATCCACATAGTCATACCCCAACTGATGGGTGAATGGACCAGTGTCAAATGAGGCGGTAGCCTCAACGCCCTTAATCCTTGCCTTGCCGATGTTGTAATAGCGGTAAGTCACCGGGTCGCTGTCAATCAGGTTATCAACGTCATTACGGTAAGCGGACACATGCCAGGTCACCGGCCCGCTCAGCCCCTCAAAGCCGCCTTCCCACTGTTTACTCTCTTCCGGCTTCAGATCGCCGTTGCCATAAAAGTCGCTGTACAACTGCCCCATATTCGGCGCTTTAAACGCGGTGCCGTAGGAGGCGATAAAGCGATAGCCTTCCACAAACTCCCACGCCGCGCTGGTCTGCCAGGTGCCATGCCAGCCAAACTCGGAGTTATCATCGCCGCGTACCGCGGCTTCCAGCGTGAGCGGGCCAAACAGCTGCTGACCGGTCAGGTACAGGCCGGTATTGCGCTGGCTTTTTTCTTCCGTCACCGATGCGGTGTTCGGTTTGATTTTTTGATCCTGCCAGTCGGCGCCGGCGCTCAGCGTGCCTTGCCCTACCTGCAAGGTGTTCCCCCATTGCAGGTTGTATTGCTCCACATCGTCCAACCGCGCCGAGCTGGCATACTGCCCAAGGCGCGGATCGTAATTGTAATCTTTGCTGTGGCTGTAACTGCCGACCAGCTGGCTGGCATAAATGCCCTGCTGATAGCGCACGCCGCTGTCCCAGGTTTGGCTGTACAACTTACGCGTATCCACCAGCGCTGAACCGGGCGAATAGTAGCTGTCATACGCCGTGCGGTTGTCATAGCCATAGCCGCGGAAGAAGCCGCTGACCTGTTCATTGAACTGGTGCTGAACCGACCCATACAGCGACTTGCTCATAAAGCCATCGCGGTCCTGCTGGCTCTGCATGCCGGTGCTGCCGTAGGCAACCACGTCATACCCTTTGGTATAGGTATAGTTGCCGGCCAGGGTGGCGACGGTGTTATCCCCCAGCGGCTGCTGAGTCGCGGCGTCATAGGCCTGATAGCCATTGGAGCCAAGGCCGGCGGACAGCGTGGTGCCGTTCTTGTCACGGGTGGTGATAATGTTGACCACGCCGCCGATGGCGTCAGAGCCATACACCGCCGAACGCGGGCCGCGGATATATTCCACTTTCTGCACCAGCGAGAGGGGAATTTGGCTCAGGTCGGAAGAGCCGCTGACGCCGGCCTGATTCAGGCGAATGCCGTCGATCAGCAGCAGGACGTGGCTGGAGTTGGTGCCGCGAATAAACAGCGAGCTGTTCTGCCCCATACCGCCGTTTTGCGCCACGTCGACTCCCGGCAGGCGACGCATCACGTCGGTCAGACTTTTCGCCTGCCAGCGCTCGATATCATTGCGGGTCACCACCGACGTCGGCGCCAGTACGGAAGAAACAGGTTGCGAAAAACGGTTGGCCGAGACCACCAGGTTATCGCCGTTGTTGTTGATTGCTGCGCTGTCCTGCGCCCAGACGGAAAAGGCCGTGGCAGAGGAAGCCACCGCCAACAGCGTATTTTTTATCGTTATCATGAGAAAAGCATCCAAACTTAATTGGCGGATGCCGCAGATCCCCGGCCGAAATTCGCGCGAACAGGGGCATTGCGACGTAATACCGGCAGGTCTTCGGGCTTGGGATTTGCCGGCGGCAGAGAGCCGCCGACACCGGGCGATGACTTCCCGTCCTGCAGTGGACAGTGTCTGCGTGGTTACGCTATCGCCGTGACTTCCCCATACCGCTGCGCGTCAGCTCCGGATTCCCACCGGATTCCCTTTTCACTCGCTGCTTGAGGCCGGACGGCAATGCTACGATCAATGCAAATGGATGTCTAGACTGCCAATTCAGGCGGCAACATGGCGACGGACAAAACTGGACTTCACGGCCCAATTCCCTACAATCCCCGCTGATCCAATTTGACTGACGAGAAGACCATGACCCCCGAGAATTTGCCGATTGAACGCTACGACGAGCAGCTGGCGGAAAAAACCAGCCGCCTGAACACCATGATGTCGCCGTTCGGGGCGCCCGAGCCGGAAGTGTACCGCTCGCCAGTCCAGCACTACCGCATGCGCGCCGAGTTCCGCATCTGGCATGATGAAGACGAGATGTACCACATCATGTTCGATCAGCAGACCAAACAGCGCATCCGCGTCGATCGTTTCCCGGCCGCCAGTGAACTGATTAACCGTCTGATGCAGGCGCTGATCGCCGCCATCAAACCGCAACCTATCCTGCGGCGTAAACTGTTCCAGATTGACTATCTCTCCACGCAAAGCGGCAAAATCATCGCGTCGCTGCTGTATCACCGCAAACTGGACGACGAGTGGCGGCAGCATGCGGAACAGCTGCGCGACGCGCTGCGCGCGCAAGGTTTCGACCTGCACCTGATCGGCCGCGCGTCAAAAATGAAAATCATGCTGGATCAGGATTACGTCGATGAAGTGCTGCCGGTCGCCGGCCGCGACATGATTTACCGCCAGGTGGAAAACAGCTTCACCCAGCCTAACGCGGCGATGAACGTACAAATGCTGGAGTGGGCGCTGGACGTTACCGCCGGCGCCAAAGGCGATCTGCTGGAGCTGTACTGCGGTAACGGCAACTTCTCGCTGGCGCTGGCGCGCAACTTTGAACGCGTGCTGGCCACCGAAATCGCCAAGCCTTCAGTGGCGGCGGCGCAATACAATATCGCCGCCAATCAGATCGATAACGTGCAAATTATTCGGATGTCGGCGGAAGAGTTTACCCAGGCGATGAACGGCGTGCGCAGCTTCAACCGTCTGCAGGGCATTGAACTGGGTGACTATAACTGTGAGACGATTTTTGTCGATCCGCCGCGCAGCGGGCTGGATGATGAGACGGTGAAGATGGTGCAGGCCTACCCGCGCATTCTGTATATTTCCTGCAATCCGGAAACGCTGTGCGCCAATCTGGCAACCTTGCAGGAGACGCATCAGGTCACGCGTCTGGCGCTGTTCGATCAGTTCCCGTACACCCACCATATGGAGTGCGGCGTCCTGCTGGAAAAACGCGCCTAACCGTGATGATGCCGGGCGCTCAGCAGCGTCCGGCATCAGCCGCACTTACGACTGCGGGCCGTTCTCAACGCTGACCGCTTTACGCGCCTTCAGCTTCACGCCCAGCCACAGCACCAGCGCTACGCACAGAATCGACGGCAGGAAGTTGGAGCCGATCTGCGGATATTCCGCACGCACAATGGCGCTATACAGCAGCAGCCCCAGCAAAAAGCAGCCCGCCGCCAGTTTTGGCATGCCGTCCGGCATCGGATGGTTAAGATAACGCTGGTGCAGGCAGTACACCGCCAGCACCAAAGCAATCAGCGGGAAGACCGAAAACGGCACGACCGAGCTGAACAGTGCGGCAAAAGAACCGTTAACAGAAAGGCCGGCAACCAATGCCAGCAGTAAGGTGCCATTCTCACGGCCTGGTTTTTCCATTACTTTTCACCTTCTTTTTATACGTGGGACACAGACGTTTTTTCTTGCTCACGGCGATACCAGTAGTAAGCGCCTTTGGAGATCATGCGTAATTGCAGCACCAGCCGCTCTTCCAGCTGGCAGCGCTGCTCAATATCAATATCCAGCGCTTCGGCGCCGGCGCTGAACACGATCGTTACCATTGCCTCGGCCTGCGCTTCGGTAAAGCTGCGCGGCATATGGTTTTCCAATTCGAGGTAATCCGCCAGTTCAGCAATAAAATGCTGGATTTCACGCGCCACCGCGGCGCGAAATGCCGCAGACGTGCCGGAGCGTTCGCGCAGCAGCAGACGAAACGCATTGGGGTTATTGCCGATAAACTCCATAAAGGTGGAGACCGACGTGCGGATTACGCTGCCGCCCTTGGCGATGCGCTGGCGCGCCTGCCGCATCAGCTGGCGCAGCATCAGGCCGCTTTCATCGACCATTGTCAGCCCAGCTCATCCACATCGCGGAAGTGACGATAAAACGAGGTCGGCGCAATCCCCGCCTCGCGAGAAACCTCTCGCAGGCTCAGGCTGGCGAAACTGCGTTCGGCGCTGAGTTGGCTAAACGCCGCCTCAATCAGGGAACGACGCGTCCTTTCTTTCTGTTGTGCTCTGACGCCCATATGCATATCCAGATAACTTCCATTCTCTCAGTCTAACGCCGTAAGGCTGGCAATATAGCAAATTTTATTGCAACAGCATTTATACAAACGCGCCCAGCGGCCATGATACCGGCTCTCTGTCGCACTTTGCCTCAAAAAGCCTAATGGTGATTGGGTGAGCGGCGCTATGATGTTAAGATACCGTTGTAATTTTGTATAAGAATAGGTCCCTCCTACATGCAACAGCACTATCAATTTGACGCCATAATTATTGGCTCGGGCCCTGGCGGCGAAGGTGCCGCGATGGGATTGGTGAAACAAGGCGCCCGCGTGGCCGTTATCGAACGGTTCAATAACGTCGGCGGTGGCTGCACCCATTGGGGCACCATCCCGTCGAAAGCCCTCCGCCACGCCGTCAGCCGCATTATCGAATTTAACCAAAACCCGCTCTACAATAACTCCCGCACGCTCAGCGCCACTTTCCCTGACATCCTCCGCCACGCCGACAACGTGATTAATCAGCAAACGCGTATGCGTCAGGGGTTCTATGAGCGCAACCAGTGCAAACTGTTTGCCGGCGACGCCCGCTTTATCGACGCCAACACCGTCAGCGTCACTTACCCGGACGGCACGCAGGACACGGTCAGCGCGGCGCATATCGTCATCGCCTGCGGCTCACGCCCTTATCATCCGGCCGGCGTCGACTTTAACCATTCACGCATTTATGACAGCGACTCCATCCTGGAGCTGAACCATGAACCGCGCCACATCATTATTTATGGCGCCGGGGTGATTGGTTGCGAATACGCCTCGATCTTCCGCGGCCTGAACGTCAAGGTCGATCTGATCAACACCCGCGATCGGCTGCTGGCGTTCCTCGATCAGGAAATGTCGGACTCCCTCTCCTACCACTTCTGGAACAATGGCGTGGTGATCCGTCATAACGAAGAGTACGAGAAAATCGAAGGGGTGGATAACGGGGTTATCGTGCACCTGAAATCCGGCAAGAAAGTGAAAGCGGACTGCCTGCTGTACGCCAACGGCCGTACCGGCAACACCGATTCGCTGGCGCTGGAGAATATCGGCCTGGAATCAGACAGCCGCGGGCTGCTGAAGGTCAACAGCATGTACCAGACTGCGGTGCCGCATATCTACGCCGTGGGTGACGTCATCGGCTATCCGAGTCTGGCCTCCGCCGCGTACGACCAGGGCCGCATCGCCGCGCAGGCGATCTCCAGCGGTGAAGTGGGCGGACACCTGATTGACGATATCCCGACCGGGATTTATACCATTCCGGAAATCAGCTCCGTCGGCAAAACCGAGCAGGAGCTGACGGCGATGAAAGTGCCGTATGAAGTGGGCCGCGCCCAGTTCAAACACCTGGCGCGGGCGCAAATCGCTGGCATGAACGTCGGCAGCCTGAAGATCCTGTTCCACCGTGAAACGCTGGAGATCCTGGGGATCCACTGCTTTGGCGAGCGCGCCGCCGAGATCATTCACATCGGTCAGGCAATCATGGAACAGAAGAATGGAGGTAATACCATCGAGTATTTCGTTAATACTACCTTCAACTATCCGACCATGGCCGAAGCCTTCCGGGTGGCGGCGCTCAACGGCTTAAACCGCCTGTTTTAACGTCGAGCCGATGTAACCCTGCATATGCTCGCGAATCGCCTCGGCCAGCTGCTCGTAACGACTGCGCAGCGGGGAGCCGGGGCGATACACCAGCGCAATGGTGCGTTTCGGCTCCGGTTTATAGCAATCCAGATAGCACACGCCGTCACGCTCGCGTTCCGACGGCACCGCCAGTGAAGGCAGCAGCGTAATCCCGCTGCCGGCGGCCACCATGTTGCGCAGAGTCTCCAGACTGGTGGCGCGGAAATGGGTGTCCTCATCCGCACCGGCCTGGAAGCAGAAGCCCATCGCCTGATCGCGCAGGCAGTGGCCGTCTTCCAGCATCAGCAGCTTTTCCCCTGACAGATCCGGCATCGCAACGCGTTCGCGCTGCGCCCACGGGTGGTCGGAATAGACCGCCAGCTTCATCGGTTCGTCAAACAGCGGCACTTCAATAAAGGCTTCGGTCTCTTTCACCAGCGCCAGAATCGCGCAGTCCAGCTTGCCGCTGTCGAGCTGAGCCAACAGCTGCTGGGTTTGCGCTTCGTGCAGATACATTTCCAGCTTCGGGAAGGACTTATGCAGCGTCGGGATAATCTGCGGCAGCAGGTAAGGCCCCACCGTCGGAATCAAACCGATATGCAGCGGCCCGGACATGGTTTCCCCCTGCTGGCTGGCCATCTCCTTTAACACCTTGACTTCACGCAGTACGGTGCGCGCCTGTTCCACCAGCAGCAGACCTGCCTGAGTAAACAGCACCTTGCGGCTGGTGCGTTCGAGCAGCATCACGCCCAGTTCATCTTCCAGTTTACGGATCTGGCCGCTAAGCGTGGGCTGGCTGACATGGCATGAATCGGCAGCGCGCCGGAAGTGGCGGTGCTCGGCCAAGGCGACCAGGTACTCTAAATCACGAATATTCATTGTTTCCCTCCATGCCACGATAGACCGTGGCGATAGATAAGATAGCAATGAGTGATTAGAACTATCAAGCCCCAGCGTGAATAATGTTCATCAACGAAGCGACGTCACGTCAGCCGAAAAAAATTATTTTATCTTATTAAGGGGTTATTCTATGTTTACCAGCCAAGAAGGCAAAAAAGTCCCTCAGGTTACGTTCCACACCCGCCAAGGCGACCAGTGGATGGATATCACCACCAATGACCTGTTTAAAGATAAGACCGTGGTGGTGTTTTCCCTGCCGGGCGCCTTTACCCCGACCTGCTCCTCCAGCCACCTGCCGCGTTACAACGAGCTGTTCAGCGTATTTAAACAGCACGGCGTCGACAGCATCCTGTGCGTTTCCGTTAACGATACCTTCGTAATGAACGCCTGGAAGGCAGACCAGCACGCCGAAAATATTACCTTCGTTCCGGACGGCAACGGCGAATTCACCAAAGGCATGAATATGCTGGTTGAGAAAGCCGAGCTCGGCTTCGGCCCCCGTTCATGGCGCTACTCCATGCTGGTACGCAACGGCGTGGTCGAAAAGATGTTTGTGGAACCCAACAAACCGGGCGACCCGTTTGAAGTGTCTGATGCCGACACCATGCTGAAATATCTGGCGCCGGAATTTAAAGTGCAGGAGTCCATTTCCGTATTCACCAAACCGGGCTGTCCGTTCTGCGCCAAAGCCAAACAGATGCTGCAAGAGCGCGGCATGCAGTATGAAGAGATCGTGCTGGGCCAGGATGCGACCACCGTCAGCCTGCGCGCCGTCAGCGGCCGCGCCACCGTGCCGCAGGTATTTATCGGCGGCCGTCATATCGGCGGCAGCGACGACCTGGAAAAATTCCTGTCAGTCTGATTAACGAGTAACAACAAACTCCTGTAAGCATTTGGCGGGCCTGATGAAACGGCCCGCCTTTTTTATCCTGCCGAAAATAAATCCCCACCAGACAGACCTGCCCGTTTTTTGCGTCACCCATTCCAGCTTCACCTTCTTTTGGTTGCCCTCGCTGCGCTTTCCCGGCATTTTCATGCCACAAACATTGAATTGATACCAATAGTGATACTAAAATGGAGTTGTCGTGATGAAAGAGATCACGGAAGATATCGCCGTGCTGCAGCAGCGCATCGCCAGCATCAAATTCAACGAGCTGGTCAGGATCTGCGATCGCTGGTTCGGCAACCCCCGCATCAACGGCGGCAGTCATCGGGTTTACGCCATGCCCTGGCCCGGCGATCCCAGAGTGAATATTCAACGGGGCCGGAGCAACACGGCAAAAGCTTATCAGGTGAAGCAGGTTATTGATGCCTTGATCAGACTGGAGGGACAACATGGATCAGCTTGAACATTACACTTATCGCATTACCTGGTCGGCAGAAGACCAGGAATTTGTCGGGCTGTGCACCGAATTTCCCTCCTTGTCCTGGCTGGCGCCGAGACGCAGTGCCGCGTTGGCCGGCATCGAACAGCTGGTGCATAACGTGGTGGCGGAAATGCTCGCCAACGGGGAAACGCCGCCGGAAGCGCTTGCGGAAAAGCAGTTTAGCGGCCGCCTGGTGCTACGCCTGCCCCCCGAACAACACCGCCGTCTGGCGATGAACGCCATGGAGGACGGCGTCAGCCTGAACCGTTATCTGTGCTCGCGCCTTACCGGCTGAGACAAAAACAAAAGGCGCAGCATTACGCCGCGCCTTTAACGCTGTTCATCGGCCTTTGCCGTTATGCCAGCCGCTGTTTGGCGGCGGCAATGGCGCTGGCAACCTGCTGCGGCGATACGCCGCCTTTGGCCGCGCGCTTGTCGAGGCAGGACTGCAGCGATAGCACCGGATAGACATCATCGCCAATCACGCTGCTGAACTGCTGCAAATCGGCCAGCGGCAAAGCTTCCAGCGCCTTGCCCTGACGAATGGCTTCAACCACCGCTTCACCGACGATATGGTGCGCCTCACGGAAAGGCACGCCCTTGGCGACCAGATAGTCCGCCAGCTCGGTGGCGTTGGCATAGCCCTGCTCCGCCGCCTCCTGGCAGCGCGGACGCTTCACCTGAATACCGTCCAGCACCAGCGCCGCCATCTGCAGGCAGTCCATCCAGGTATCGAGCGCGTCGAACAGCCCTTCCTTGTCTTCCTGCATGTCTTTGTTATACGCCAGCGGCAGGCCTTTTAACGTCATCATCATGCCGGTCAGTGCGCCCTGCACGCGGCCGCATTTACCGCGGATCAGTTCCAGCGCGTCCGGGTTTTTCTTCTGCGGCATCAGCGACGAACCGGAGGTGACACGGTCGGAAAGCTCAATAAAGTCCGCCTCGCCGCTGTTAAAGAAGATCAGGTCTTCAGCAAAGCGCGACAGGTGCACCATGCTGATAGAGGCGTTGGACAGCAGCTCCAGCACGTGGTCGCGGTCGGAAACGCTGTCCAGGCTGTTGCGGGTGGCGGAAGCAAACCCCAACCAGCCGGCCAGCTGTTCGCGGTCGATAGGATAGGCGGTGCCCGCCAGCGCGCCGCAGCCCAGCGGGCTGACGTCCAGCCGCTGCAGCGTATCCTGCAGACGACTTTCGTCACGGGCCAGCATTTCTACATACGCCAGGCACCAGTGAGCAAAGGTCACCGGCTGCGCACGCTGCAGGTGGGTATACCCCGGCATCACCGCGTCCTGGTTAGCTTCGGCAGTTTCCACCAGCGCCTGCTGCAGCTGCACGATCGCCGTCAGCAGATCGCTGACCTGCTGTTTGCACCACAGCTTAAGATCGGTCGCCACCTGATCGTTACGGCTGCGCCCGGTGTGCAGCTTTTTGCCCAGATCGCCGACCTTCTCGATCAGCTTCTGCTCCACCCAGCTGTGGATATCTTCCGCATCGCTCTGCACGATCGCCAGCGGATCCGCCTGCACTTCCGTCAACAGGGCATTCAGCGCCTGCTCCAGCTGCTGCTGCTCCTGCGCCGTCAATACGTTGACGGTCGCCAGCGCTTTCGACCAGGCGACGGAGCCGACAATGTCCTGCTCCGCCAGGCGATAGTCGAAACGCAGTGAGTCGTTTAAGTGTTTGAACCGCTGATCCGCCGCCTGACTGAACCGCCCGCCCCAAAGTGCCATAATCTGCTCCTGAATTTTTTATACATTCGCTCAGAACATCAGGGGCGCAGCATGCTGCGCCCCGAAATACTCACAACCGCCAACCTTACTTCTGTTCGTTCAACGCACGGATACGTGAAGACAGAGAGAACAGGCGGATAAAGCCGCCGGCGTGGCTGTGGTCGTAAACTTCGTCTTCACCGAAGGTGGCGAATTCTTCTGAATACAGGCTGTTGGCCGATTTTTTCTGAATCGCCGTCACCTGGCCTTTATACAGCTGCAGCACCACTTCACCGTTCACCTCTTCCGCCAGCGCTTCAGCAGAAGCCTGAATCGAGCGACGCAGCGGCGCAAACCAGCGGCCATCGTAAACCACGTAGGACATTTCCAGACCTAACTGCTCACGCCATTTGAAGCTGTCGCGGTCCAGCACCAGCTGCTCAACGCCGCGCAGCGCCGCAACCATGATGGTGCCTCCCGGCGTTTCATAGCAGCCGCGGGATTTGATGCCGACCAGACGGTTTTCGACGATATCGATCCGCCCCACGCCGTGCTTGGCGCCCAGTACGTTCAGTTTTTCCAGGCACTGGTACGGCGTCAGCGTTTCGCCGTTTACCGCCACCACCCGGCCTTTTTCAACGCTGATGGTAACCTGCTCCGGCTGATCCGGTGCTTCCAGCGGGTCGACGGTCCAGACCCAGCAATCTTTGTTCGGCGCATTCCACGGGCTTTCCAGCACGCCGCCTTCGGTGGAGATATGCCAGGCGTTTTCATCACGGCTGTAGATTTTCTCCAGTGACGCGGTCGTCGGGATATTGCGTTCTTTCAGGTAATCCAACAGCGCTTCACGGGAACGCAGGTTCCACTCACGCCAAGGCGCCACCACTTTCAGCTGCGGCGCCAGCGCGGTGTAGGTGGTTTCGAAACGCACCTGATCGTTGCCTTTACCGGTTGCACCGTGGCACAGCGCGTCTGCGCCGACCTTCAGCGCCAGCTCAACCTGCGCTTTGGCGATAATCGGACGCGCCATCGAGGTGCCGAGCAGATAGGTGCCTTCATACAGCGCGCCGGTCTGCAGCACCGGATAGACGTAATCGCGGATGAACTCTTCACGCAGGTCGACAACGTGGCACTCGGAGGCGCCGGACTGCAGCGCCTTTTTCTCCACCCCTTCCAGATCGCTGCGGTCCTGGCCGATATCCGCCACGAACGCCACCACTTCACAGCCGCCGTAGTTCTCTTTCAGCCATGGAATGATGGCAGAGGTATCCAGGCCGCCGGAGTAAGCCAGCACGATTTTTTTGATATTTTGGTTTTGCATTGTCTTATTCCTATTTCAATTCTGAAGTTAAGCAAGAATCCGGGTGC
This sequence comes from Serratia rubidaea, assembly GCA_901472405.1. Classification (GTDB taxonomy): domain Bacteria; phylum Pseudomonadota; class Gammaproteobacteria; order Enterobacterales; family Enterobacteriaceae; genus Serratia_B; species Serratia_B rubidaea. The sequence continues at coordinate 4,816,948 of LR590463.1, forward strand.
CGATTGACTCACCGTTGAACAGCGCCGGTAATTTTTCTGCGTTGCGCCAGCTGGCGATATCGACCGGGCGGCCAAGGGTGCGGGCAGCGTCCAACGCCGCGTTAACCTTCACCACCATACCATCGGTAATGATACCCTGTTCGATAAGCTGCTCCGCTTTTTGCGCCGTCATTTCGGCAATACGCTGGCCCTTGCCGTCCAGAATGCCGCTGACGTCCGACAGCAGGATCAGGTCGGCGCCCAGCGTGGCGGCCAGCGCCGTCGCGGCCTGGTCGGCATTGACATTCATCAGCTCGCCGCCGGCGGTAATGCCGATGGAGCTGACCACCGGCAGATAGCCCGCGCCCAGCAGAGTCTGCAGCAGCGCCGGCGACCCCGGCTGCGCGTTGCCCACGTGGCCCAGCTCCGGATCGAGCTGCGTAACCGTCACGCTGTTGCCGTCGGCCAGGCTCAGGCCGACCGCATTGATTTGGTGCTTCACCGCCCATGCCAGCAGGGTTTTATTGGCCGTGCCCGCCAGCGCGCCGGTAATAATGTCGATCTGTTCGGCAGGCGTGACCCGCAGGCCGTTTTTCTTCACACCGGCAGAGACAGCTGCTTCATCAGCTCATCCACTACGCAGCCGCCGCCGTGTACGATCACCAGCGGACGCTGATACTGGGCGCGATAGCTGTCCAGCGCGGTAAACAGACGCTCCAGCGCTTCTTCACTGTCTAATAACACGCCACCTAACTTGATAATTAACGGATTCATCGTTATTTACTCACGCGGACTTAAAGTAATGATTGGGTTTCAGGGAACCCAAAGCGAATATTCAGGCACTGCACCGCCTGAGCGGCCGCACCTTTTAACAGATTATCTTCCACCGCCACGGCGATCAGATGTTCGCCCTGCACGGCAAAGCCGATATCGCAGAACGGCAGCCCCACCACCGACTTCAGCGCCGGCACGCCTTGCTCATACAGCCGCACCAGCGGCTTGTCGTCATAGGCGGCATGATAGGCGGCGGCGATATCCGCAGCGCTCACGCCGGGCTGCAGCCGGCAGGTGATGGTTTCCAGAATGCCGCGCGGGAAGTTGCCCAAATGCGGGGTGAAGATCACCGGCGTACCGAGGTGCGCGGCGATCTCCGGCTGATGCCGGTGGGTGAAAATCCCATACGGCTGCAGGCTCACCTCGCAAAAACTGGTGGTGACGCTGGCCTTGCGCCCGGCGCCGCTGACGCCGCTGGTGGCGTTAATCACCGGCCACTGCGACAAATTCAGCAACTGGCCGTCGATCAGCGGCTTCAGCGCCAGCTGGGCGGCGGTCGGATAGCAGCCCGGCACTGCGATCAGCTGCGCAGTTTTGACTTTGTCGCTCTGCCACTCGGCCAGGCCGTACGCCGCCTGTTCCAGCCAGTCGGCATGCTGATGCTCAAAGCCGTAATACTGCGGATAGAACGCCGCATCCTGCACCCGGAAGGCGCCGGACAGGTCAAACACCACGCAGCCGGCGGCCAGAAATAGCGGCGCAATGTCATGGCTGACTTCATGGGCGGTGGCGAGGAACACCACATCGACGCCCTGCGCCGCCTGCGCCACGTCCGTCAGCGGCTGCAGCGGTAAATCGACGATACCTTTCAACTGCGGATGCAGGTCGGAAAGCAATTTTCCTGCATCTGCACTTTGCGCTGAAACCGCTAAAGCGGTTATGTTCATATGTGGGTGACGATTCAGGTAAGCCGTGAGCTCCGCTCCGGCATAGCCGCTGGCACCAACGATCAGCGTATTCAACATGTGGCCTTTCACCTTCTAAACTTGCCAAGTGGTCGCTTGCGACCCCGGTAACAGGGTTCGACCGCGTTGTTGCGTCGTTCACCCACGTGGTTGAGCGTTGATGTTTTTATAAACATCCGGTCCTCGGGTTCCGTTACGCTTTAGTTTACTGTATTTTTATTCAAAATAAATGCATGAATATTGATACTACCCTAACCAAAGGCTGTCAACAGTGAAGATGAAATTACCTCCATTTATTGAGCTGTACCGGGCGCTGATCGCCACCCCGTCGATCAGCGCCACCGATGGCGCTCTCGATCAGAGTAATGAAGCGTTAATCAATTTGCTGGCCGGCTGGTTTAGCGATTTAGGCTTCCGCGTCGACGTGCAGCCGGTGCCAGATACCCGCAACAAGTTCAACCTGCTGGCCAGTATCGGCGAAGGCAGCGGCGGCCTGCTGCTGGCCGGCCATACCGACACCGTGCCCTATGACGAAGGGCGCTGGACGCGCGACCCGTTCACCCTGACCGAACACGACAATAAGCTGTACGGTCTCGGCACGGCGGATATGAAAGGCTTCTTTGCCTTTATTCTGGATGCGGTGCGCGATATCGACGCCAGCAAGCTGACCAAGCCGCTGTATATTCTGGCCACGGCGGATGAAGAAACGACGATGGCCGGCGCGCGCTACTTCGCCGCCTCGACCGCTATCCGTCCGGACTTCGCCATCATCGGCGAACCGACGTCGCTACGGCCGGTGCGCGCGCATAAGGGCCATCTCTCCAACGCTATCCGCATCACCGGCCAGTCCGGCCACTCGAGCGATCCGGCGCGCGGCGTCAACGCCATCGACCTGATGCATGAGTCGATCGGCCACCTGATGGAGCTGCGTAAAACCCTGCAGGAGCGCTATAACAACCCGGCGTTTGCCGTGCCGTATCCGACGATGAACTTCGGGCATATTAATGGCGGCGATGCGGCAAACCGCATTTGCGCCTGCTGCGAACTGCATCTGGACATCCGCCCGCTGCCGGGGATGACGCTGGAAAATATTAATGAGCTGATGCACAGCGCGCTGGCGCCGGTGAGCGAGCGCTGGCCGGGTCGTCTGAGTATTGATGAGCTGCATCCGCCGATCCCCGGCTATGAATGCCCGACCGATCACCACCTGGTGGCGGTGATCGAGCAGCTGCTGGGCTCACGCACAGAAGTGGTCAACTACTGCACCGAGGCGCCGTTTGTCCAGGAAGTGTGCCCGACGCTGGTGCTGGGCCCGGCTCCATCAACCAGGCGCACCAGCCGGATGAATACATCGACACCGCCTTTATCGAGCCTACCCGCAAGCTGATCGGCCAGCTGGTCGATCACTTCTGCCATCAATAAACCGACGAAATCATAGGGGCAATGATCTATCATGCCCCTGGCTGAAAGGAGTAAGCCCGCGCGTAATTAGCCGCACTGATAAACCGCGGGCTGTAATTAAATTTCAGAAAAAACGATGATTTTGATGTTTTTTTTGCTGAAAATAGTGTCAATTAACCATTGGACAGACACGTGGTGTGACAAAACAGGCTTTCTTTGCCTGACGCGTGAAATTTACTTACAACAGATACCTAAATGCACTCGGGGTGGTATCCAGGCATCAGGGATAACAGCCAGAACAGATACATCCCGCACATGAAAGGTATGCAAATACGTACAGATTGGGTCAGGGGTTATATGAACGAACAATATTCGGCAATGCGAAGTAATGTCAGTATGCTCGGCAAACTGCTCGGCGAAACCATTAAAGAAGCGCTGGGCGAGCATATTCTCGATCGTGTTGAAACCATCCGTAAACTTTCCAAATCTTCACGCGCAGGCAACGAGGCGCATCGTCAGGAGCTGCTCACTACGCTGCAAAACCTGTCCAACGATGAGCTGCTGCCCGTAGCGCGCGCTTTCAGTCAGTTCCTCAATTTAACCAACGTGGCCGAGCAGTATCACAGCATTTCGCCGCACGGCGAGGCCGCCAGCAATCCGGAAGCGATGGCGCAGCTGTTCAGCCGCCTGAAAGGCAAAAAACTCAGCAATAAAGAGCTGTGCGACGCCGTGGATCAACTCTCCATCGAGCTGGTGCTCACCGCCCACCCGACGGAGATCACCCGCCGCACCCTGATCCACAAACTGGTGGAGGTGAACACCTGCCTCAGCCAGCTGGATCACAACGATCTGGCCGATTACGAGCGCAATAAGATCATGCGCCGTCTGCGTCAGCTTGGTGGCGCAGTCGTGGCACACCGATGAAATCCGCAAAAACCGCCCTTGCGCCGATCGATGAAGCCAAATGGGGCTTTGCGGTAGTGGAAAACAGCCTGTGGGAAGGCGTGCCGGCTTTCCTGCGCGAATTTAACGAACAGCTGGAAAACGCCATCGACTACCGCCTGCCGGTGGAAGCCGTGCCGGTGCGCTTTACCTCCTGGATGGGCGGCGACCGCGACGGCAACCCGAACGTCACCGCCGAAATCACCCGCCACGTGCTGCTGCTGAGCCGCTGGAAAGCCTGCGACCTGTTCACCGCGATATCCAGGTGTTTCGGTCTCGGAACCTGTCGATGACCGAATGTTACGCCGGCGCTGCGCGAGCTGGCCGGCGGTGAGCAGTGCAAGAGCCGTACCGGAAAATCATGAAGCGCCTGCGCAGCCAGCTCATCAGCTCGCAGGCCTATCTGGAAAGGCCGTCTGAAAGGCGAACGCATGCTGAAGCCGCACGACCTGCTGGTGAGCAATGAGCAGCTGTGGGAAACCGCTGTACGCCTGCTATCAGTCGCTGGTCGCCTGCGGTAATGGCATCATCGCCAACGGCCAACTGCTCGATACCCTGCGCCGCGTGCGCTGCTTCGGCGTGCCGCTGGTGCGCATCGACGTACGTCAGGAAAGTACCCGCCACACCGAGGCTATCGCCGAACTGACGCGCTATCTGGGCCTGGGGGATTATGAAAGCTGGTCGGAAGCGGATAAGCAGGCGTTCCTGATCCGCGAGCTGAACTCCAAGCGCCCGCTGGTGCCGCTGCAGTGGCAACCCAGCGCGGACACGCAGGAAGTGCTGGAGACCTGCCGGGTGATCGCCGAGGCGCCGCAGGGATCCATCGCCGCCTATGTGATCTCCATGGCGCGCACGCCGTCCGACGTGCTGGCGGTGCATCTGCTGCTGAAAGAAGCCGGCTGCCCGTTCGCTCTGCCGGTGGCGCCGCTGTTCGAAACCCTGGACGATCTGAACAACGCCGACGACGTGATGACCCAGCTGCTGAATATCGACTGGTACCGCGGCTTTATTCAGGGCAAACAGATGGGGTGATGATCGGCTACTCCGACTCGGCCAAAGACGCCGGCGTGATGGCCGCCTCCTGGGCGCAGTACCGCGCGCAGGACGCGCTGATTAAAAACCTGTGAAAAAGCCGGCGTTGCGCTGACGCTGTTCCACGGCCGCGGCGGTTCAATCGGCCGCGGCGGCGCGCCGGCCCATGCGGCGCTGCTGTCGCAGCGCCGGGCAGCCTGAAAGGCGGGCTGCGCGTCACCGAACAGGGGAGATGATCCGCTTCAAGTTCGGCCTGCCGGAAGTCACCATCAGCAGTCTGGCGCTGTATACCGGCGCGTATTCTGGAAGCCAACCTGCTGCCGCCGCCGGAACCGAAGAAAGAGTGGCGCACCTGATGACGAGCTGTCCGACACTCATGTCAGATGTACCGCGGCTACGTGCGTGAAAACCCGCAGTTCGTGCCCTACTTCCGCGCGGCAACGCCGGAACTGGAACTGGGCAAACTGCCGTTGGGCTCCCGCCCGCCAAACGCCGGCCGAACGGCGGCGTGGAAAGCCTGCGCGCCATTCCGTGGATCTTCGCCTGGACGCAGAACCGCCTGATGCTGCCCGCCTGGCTGGGCGCCGGCGCCGGCTGCAGGAAGCGGTGAAAGCCGGCAAGCAGGAGCAGCTGGCGACGATGTGCCGCGACTGGCCGTTCTTCTCCACCCGCATCGCCATGTTGGAAATGGTGTTCGCCAAGGCCGACCTGTGGCTGGCGGAGTACTACGATCAGCGTCTGGTGGATGAATCGCTGTGGCCGCTGGGCAAACAGCTGCGCGAGCAGTTGGAGAGCGATATCAAAGTGGTGCTGGCCATCGCCAACGATGACAACCTGATGGAAGACCTGCCGTGGATCGCCGAATCCATCGCGCTGCGTAACGTCTATACCGACCCGCTGAACGTGCTGCAGGCCGAACTGCTGCACCGCTCACGTCAGCAGGAGGCAAGCGACCAGCAGGACGCACGCGTCGAGCAGGCGCTGATGGTCACCATCGCCGGCGTCGCCGCCGGGATGCGCAATACCGGCTAGGCCACACGCTCAATGCATCCCTTACCAATGCCCGCTATTGATATAGCGGGCATTTTTTCCTGTAGCCCTGGTCAGGTAAGAGATTCAATAAATCTTGCAGCTATAAACCTGGGGTAAACATCCATTATTAAGACGTTATATACTCTTATATTTTACCTTATTCGGTTTAACAAGAAAGAGAAGAGGGTTTTATCTGACAAACGTTAACGGAACACCTAACTTTATTGTGTAAAGCGCCGTCATTCATCTTCTTCGGGACAACTATGCTGAGAAACGAAAAAAATAACTATCAGGTGTACCCACTATGGGTAAGATTAGGTTAATATTAGCGGAGCTATGAGTTGTAACTTAAGCGGATAAACATGCTACGTAACATTCTCCCTAATGATTATGTGTTAAAACAGCCCGCTTCATTGGCATTGCAAGAATTACTATTTAATCGTCGTAATACACATATAACCCGTTACTTCATACAGCTCAATACAGATAGGCTGTTCGGTGCTGGAGGGTTCGCATGTGCTGCCGTAGGATCGCTGGTCGGCGGATACCTGGGTAGCAAGTCAGGCGAAACTTTTATTGACTACCTACTTAAAGACTAAAATGATAACTGTAATTTCTTACCTTGGAATCGCCTCAGCATGGATATCTATCATATCCATGGTATATTTATTCTTTTATTTTTGTAAAATAAAAAATAATTACTACGCAACTATAAATACATATCTGTCAAAAAAATACTCATTTGGCGCTGCATACCATTTCCATTCACAGATGGGATACTTTGGTTCATTTGGGATGTCATATTATTTCATTGTTTGAAAAACAAAAAGAAAGCCACTATTCATGCACGAAGAAAGCGATTCTATCTATAATTTCCTTGATGAGATAGGACCTAAAACATCAGCATGGATAGATACTTATTACAGAATCACCGTATTGCCTTCTCTTGCATTGTATTTTCTTATTTCATGACAATTCTAAAATATTTATTGTTAAACTTTATATTAAATTAAATAATGCTGAACTTATCATGCCGCCGATGTAAGGGCTCGATGCTAATGCCCGCCTTGAACTAAATTATAGTTGTCCGTCACCATCGCCGCCGGGATGCGCAATACCGGCTAGGCTACACGCTCAACGCATCCTTACCAATGCCCGCTATTGATATAGCGGGCATTTTTTATGTTTATTTGTCCCAGCGCCAGCACGCCCCAATAACCTTACAAAAACAAGTGTTAATAGTTAGCGTATCTGCATACGGAAAGCTTTTCCGTATGGCATATCACTAATCTTTAAACACTTTTTACAAGAATTTATGTATGACTGATATCACCAAAACGTATCAATCGCTGAAGAACGTTTCCCGATGGAAGAAATGCGCCGGTTGTATCTGGCCAAATTCGGCGAAACCGTTGACGGCCGCCTGCGCCTCTACGGCCGCTGGGAGATAACTAACAGAGGTGCTCTTGGAACCCTGGAGGGCGAAGTACTGCCCTTTATTCTTCTGAACTGTTGGTTTACTTTCAAAGAGGGGACTAAAACCTATGGGGTTTCCTGTACAGTCGAACTGACCACTTTCGATGGAACAAACCGAACTGAATTCAGGCCATTAAGCCCCTTCACCGCTGAGTCAACGAATTACAGAGTGGAGTACGCCTACACACACCGTATGAATCCTGCCACCATTTACGATTTCTCAGAGCGCCCTAACGGTTAATAGCGCAATAATAAAGAACAAAAAACCCAACCATCTGGTTGGGTTTTTTCTTGCTGCCTACTTTCAGGCCGCCGCTACCGGGCGCACTCCCAACGTATGGCAAATTGCGTAGCTCATCTCGGCGCGGTTCAGCGTGTAGAAGTGGAAGTCTTTTACCCCTTCACGGCTGAGGATCTTCACCATATCCATGGCAATATTGGCCCCCACCATTTTGCGCGTTTCCGGGTCATCATCCAGCCCGGCGAACATGCTGGTCATCCAGCTCGGCACCCGCACGTTGGTCATGGCGGCGAAGCGCTGCAGCTGCTTGAAGTTGGACACCGGCAGAATGCCCGGCACGATTTCAACGTCAATGCCGGTGGCGACGCAGCGGTCGCGAAAACGCAGGTAGCTTTCCACGTCAAAGAAGAACTGGTAATCGCGCGGCTGGCGCCGGCGTCGATTTTACGCTTCAGGTTGATCAGATCGGCCTGCGCGCTTTTCGCCTCCGGGTGCACCTCCGGGTACGCCGCCACCGAAATATCGAAATCACCCACCTCCTTCAGCAGCGCCACCAAATCGGCCGCATACATCTCCGGTTTGCCGCTGTCCGGCGGCAGATCGCCGCGCAGCGCCACGATATGCCGAATGCCGTTGTTCCAGTAGTCGCGGGCGATCTCGCTCAGCTGTTCGCGCGAGGCGTCAATGCAGGTCAGGTGCGGAGCGGCCTCAAGGCCGGTGCGATCCTTAATCCCCTTGATGACGCCGTGGGTGCGATCGCGTTCGCCGGAGTTGGCGCCGTAGGTGACCGAGAGGAATTTGGGCTTCAGGCTACTCAGACGATCGATCGACTGCCACAGAGTCTCTTCCATTTCGCTGGTGCGCGGCGGAAAGAACTCAAACGATACGTTAATCTGACCGTTTAATTCGGCCAGGCTCTGGTTCAGCGCTTCCCGCTGGTTTGCGTGAAAAAAACTCATACCCTGTCTGCCTCTTGTCGATCGCGGTGTTATTTTAATAAGCGTCTATACGTTTAGACGTCTAGATAGAAAATGCCGGATGTTGGTGAAAGAGTCAACAGAAAAGTGAGGGTAATAGGATGATTAATCCTCATCGCTACCGGAGAGAATTTCATGTGACCGGCGGCTGAAAAAGCAACAGGGCGCTGCAAGCAGCGCCCTGTCGGCATTCACCTCGCCAAGGAGGATTACAACAGCTGCGCCAGCCGGTTGAGATCGGACTGGAGAGCGCCGGCGGTGACATCACGCCCGGCGCCCGGCCGCGGATCACCAGCGGGTTATCGCGGTACCAGCGGCTTTCAATCGCAAAGACGTTATCGCACGGCAGCAGCGCGGCCAGCGGATGCTCCGGGCGCACCGCCTCCACGCCGACGCGCGCCTTACCGTTGGCGTCAAAACGCGCCACGTGACGCAGCACCAACCCCATCTCGCTGGCGGCCTCAAAGCGCTGCAGCATTTGCTGGTTCAGCGCCTCGCCGTTCTCAAAGAACTGATCGACCGTGCCCTGCTCGGTACCGTCCGGCACCAGCGACTCTACCCGCACCTGATTCGGCTCGAGATCGTAGCCGGCCTCGCGCGCCAGAATCACCAGCTTGCGCATCACGTCCTGGCCGGACAGATCCACACGCGGGTCAGGCTCGGTCAGCCCCTGCTGCCACGCCTGATCCACCAGCTCGGTAAAGGGTACGGTGCCGTCAAACTGCAGGAACAGCCACGACAGCGTGCCGGAGAAAATGCCGCTGATCGCCAGAATGCCGTCGCCGCTGTCACGCAGGTCGCGCACCGTATGGTTAACCGGCAGGCCGGCGCCGACGGTGGCGTTGTACAGCCAGTGACGGCCGGTTTTGGCGAAAGCGTCGCGGATCTGGCGGTAGTTGCTGCCGCAGGAGGCGCCCGCCAGCTTATTGGCGCTGATCACGTGGAAGCCGTAGCTGGCGAAATCCAGATACTGCTGCGCCAGGTCTTCGCTGGCGGTCACGTCCAGCACCACCAGGTCGTCAAACGGGTGCGCGCGCATCCACAGGAACAGGGACTCCTCGTCCAGCTCCTGCGCCTCTTCTTCAAAGAAGGCCAGCGCCCGGCTGGCGTCGAGGCCGTCGTAATTCAGCAGGCTGCGGCGGCTGTCCACCACCCCGGCCAGCGTGAATTCAAAACCGCTGCGGGCGGACAGGTTTTTCTGTTCACGGGCAAACAGCTCCAGCCAGCGGGAGCCGATGTTGCCTTTGCCGAACAGTACCAGACCAATGCGCTTTTCCGCCCGGAACAGGCTCTGGTGCAGCCCCTGGATCAGCGACGCGGTCGGCCCCTGACGCAGCACCGCCACCAGGCTGATGCCGTCTTCCGCCTGCCAGATAAACTCGACCGGCTGATCCTTCAGCTGCTGGTAGAAACGATGGCTGTGCAGCGGGTTCTTGCACACGCCGGCGCCGACCAGCGCCACCATCGCCAGCCCCTGCCGCAGCTGCACCTCTCCCGGCAGCCCGGCATCCTGCAGCACGCGCAGCGCGCTGTCGGCCACTTCCGAGGTGTAGCACAGCTGAATCAGGTTGCGATCCGGATGCAGGCCGGTTGACAGCGGCTTGATCTGCGCGCGTTTCAGCACCAGCTCCAACTCTTTTTGCGCCAGCTTGAAGTCATGCTGCGGCGCCACCGCCAGTTCAACCAGACAAACGTCATCATGGCTGGTGACAATCTTCGCACCGGTGCCGGAAGCCAGCACCCGCTCAATCCGGGTCGACCCCTGTTCCGGCTGATAGCTGCAGCGCAGCTGCAGATCGATATCGCTGCCGGACACCGGCTGCAGGGTGCGGGTATGCAGCACCGGCGCCGCCAGGCGCGCCAGCTCGCTGGCCTCGTCCAGCCGCAGCAGCGGCAGCAGGCAGGCGTCTTTCACCTTGCGCGGGTCGGCGCTGTATACCCCGGCGACGTCGCTCCAGATGGTCACGCGCTCCGCGCCGGCCAGCGCGCCAATCTGCGTAGCTGAATAGTCGCTGCCGTTACGTCCCAGCAGCACGGTTTCACCCGCGTCGTTACGTGAAATAAAGCCGGTTACCACCAGCCGCTTGCCGGGATGCTGCGCCATCAGCTGCTGCAGCAGCGGATAAGAGCGCCCTTCATCCACCTGCGGCTGCGCGGCGCGCTCGGCGCGCAGGAAATCACGCGCGTCCAGCCAGGCCGCCTGAATATCCTGCTGATTAAGCACCGCCGCCATCAGGCGCGCCGACCAGAGCTCACCGTGGCCGACCACTTCGGCATAGGTGACGTCATCAACCCGGCCATCCAACAGCACCGCCAGTCGCTCCAGATCGCGCGTGAATTCGGCAATCAATGCATCGGCAGTTTCCGGCGGCAGCAGGCCGCCGATCAGTTCGCTGTGATAACGGCGCAGCGTTTGCTGTACCTGGTGTGCAGAAAGACGATCGCTCTGGCTGAGCTTCAGCCAGTTAATCAGTTGGTTAGTGGTGCTGCCCGCCGCAGACACCACCATCAGATCGCCCGGCTGGCTGTACTCCGCCATAATCCCGGCCACCCGCAAATAACATTTCGCATCGGCCAGGCTGCTGCCGCCGAATTTGTGCAGTTGACGTCCGCTGACCGGTCCTGCTACCGCAATTGCATTCATGCTTACCTCGTTGCCGCCGCCTGGAAGGCGTGTTCCAGATCGGCAATCAAATCGTCACTGTCTTCAATACCCACGGAAATACGCAGCAGGCTGTCGGAAATGCCCGCCGCCGCCCGCGCCTCTGCCGCCATGCCGGCGTGGGTCATGGTCGCCGTATGCGAGATCAGGCTCTCCACCCCGCCCAGCGATTCCGCCAGCGTAAACAGGCGCAGCGCCGACAGGAAACGGCGCAGCGCCGCCTCGTCGCCATCCAGCTCAAAACTGAGCATCGCGCCAAAGCCGCGTTGCTGCCGGCGCGCAATATCATGGCCCGGGTTTTCCGGCAGAGAAGGATGATACAGCTTTTTCACCAACGGTTGCTGCTGTAAATAACGAATAATAGCTGCGGCATTCTCCTGCGCCGCTCTGATCCGCGGCGCCAGCGTGCGCATACCGCGCAACAGCAGATAACTGTCGAACGCGCCGCCGGTAACGCCGATGTTGTTCGCCCACCACGCCAGCTCTACCGCCAGCTCGGCGTCTTTGGCAATCACCGCGCCGGCGACGACGTCCGAATGGCCGTTGAGGTACTTGGTACAGGAGTGCACCACCAGATCCGCCCCCAGGGCGATAGGCTGCTGCAGCGCCGGGCTCAGGAAGGTATTATCCACCACCGCCAGCGCGCCGGCCGCATGCGCCGCCTCGCAGATGGCGGCAATGTCCACCACGCGCAGCAGCGGATTGCTCGGCGTTTCAATCAGCACCAGTTTCGGCTTCTGCGCCAGCGCCTGCGCCAATGCCGCGTCATCGCCCTGATCGACAAACAGCACCCGGTAGGCGCCGCGCTTGCTCAGGCTGTCAAACAGCCGGTAGCTGCCGCCGTAGCAGTCATGCGGCGCCACCAGCAGGTCACCGGGCTGCAGCAGTACGGTGGTCACCAGATGGATGGCCGACATGCCGCTGCCGGTCATCACCGCGCCGGCGCCGCCTTCCAGTTCCGCCAGCGCGCGCTGCACCACATCACGCGTCGGATTGCCGCGGCGGGAGTAATCATGCGCACGCGGCTGATTAAAATCGGTGAAGTTATAGGTGCTGGAAAGATGAAATGGGCGGGACGACGCAGCCGTACTGCTCGTCATCGTTCAGGCCGCTACGCACGGCAATCGTGGCTGGTTTACGCGTCATAGGAGTCGCTCGGCTCTCGAAGGCGGATGAATGAGGCCTAAAGATTAATCGCATGACGGATAGACGTCAATACATCTGGACATCTAAACTTCTTTGCGTATAGATTAAGCAGAGGCATAATACCCGCCAACATTATGTCAGTTTGGTCGGGTAAGAAGCTGGCGCGATAAGCATAGTCCATCTCGCTCACGCTGCGTCCATCAGTGACCCTGGTCGCGTAACATTGACATTTATTTAGTGAGAACAGTGAAGATCGGGCATAATTGGCCGGTTTTTAGAATATTGTAATTTTTCTGACAATTTTAAGGTGTCCCATGGCTGAGTGGAACGGCGAGTATGTCAGCCCTTACGCTGAACACGGTAAAAAAAGCGAGCAAGTAAAAAAAATCACGGTGTCGATTCCGTTGAAGGTTCTGAAAATCCTCACCGACGAGCGCACCCGTCGCCAGGTCAACAACCTGCGCCACGCCACCAACAGTGAATTACTGTGTGAAGCGTTTCTGCACGCCTTTACCGGCCAGCCGCTGCCTAATGATGAAGACCTGCGCAAAGAGCGCAGCGATGAAATCCCGGAAGCCGCGAAGGTGCTGATGCGTGAGCTGGGCGTCGATCCCGATACCTGGGAATATTGATGCCATCGGCGAACGCCGGTGACAGAAACAAAAAAAGGCGCCGAAGGCGCCTTTTTTATCGGTCGGTAAGAAATCTTATTTCTTAACGCCTGGTACGCTGAAACGCTTGTTGAAGCGGTCAACGCGGCCACCGGTAGCAACGTCACGCTGCTTGCCAGTGTAGAACGGGTGGCATGCGCCACAAACGTCCAGGTTCAGATCGTGGCCCACGGTAGAGCGGATCTTCATGACATTACCGCAAGAGCAGCTTGCAGTAACGAAATCGTATTTAGGGTGGATACCTTCTTTCATGGGGAAACCTCAGTTAAGGCCGTGTCGCTATCCAGCCCTGTTTCGCCAGACACCACACGTGGTTGATGATAATTTATTGGTATCGAATTATACCAAAGGCGGCAAATTATACAGAATTAAATACACCGCGCAATCGGATCCGTACATTTGGCCGTCTGCCGTGTAAACTAGCCCCTCTTTCTCATTTGGATGGACCCTATGCCCGTTGTTCACGTTGCTCTACCGGTTCCGCTGACCCGCACTTTCGATTACCTGCTGCCCCAGGGGCTACAGCCGGTGGTCGGCGCGCGCGTTTGCGTACCCTGGGGAAAGCAGCGCGCCATCGGCATCGTCACCGGATGCAGCGACAGCAGCGAGCTGCCGCTGGAAAAACTCAAACCGATAGACAGCATCATCGACGGCAATTCACTGTTTTCCGCCGCAATGTGGCACATCCTGCGTTGGGCCAGCGACTATTACCACTATCCGCTCGGCGAAGTGCTGTTTCATGCGCTGCCGACCCTGCTGCGCCAGGGTAAACCGGCGGAAACCGCGCCGCTGTGGCAGTGGTTCGCCACCGAGTCCGGGCGCGCCACGCCGCCGGAAAGCCTGAAACGCGCCCGCAAACAGCAGCAGGCGCTCGCCGCCCTGCTGCAGCGTCCGGTTTTACCGTCACCAGGTCAGCGAACTCGATCTGACCGACAATGCGCTGCAGGCGCTGCGCGCCAAAGGGCTGGCCGACTTGCGCACGCAGAGCGTGGCGCTGCAGGACTGGCGGCCCGGCTTCAGCGTGCAGGGCGAACGGCTGCGGCTCAATACCGAGCAGGCCACCGCCGTCGGCGCCATCCGCAGCGAAGATGAACAGTTCGCCGCCTGGCTGCTGGCCGGGATCACCGGCTCCGGCAAGACCGAGGTCTATCTCAGCGTACTGGAAAACATCCTGGCGAAGGGAAAGCAGGCGCTGGTGCTGGTGCCGGAAATCGGCCTGACGCCGCAGACCATCGCCCGCTTTCGCGAGCGTTTCAACGCGCCGGTGGAGGTATTGCACTCCGGCCTGAACGATAGCGAGCGCCTGTCCGTCTGGCTGCGCGCCCGCAGCGGCGAGGCGGCGATTGTCATCGGCACCCGCTCGGCGCTGTTTACGCCGTTCGCCCGCCTGGGCGTCATCATTATTGATGAAGAGCACGACAGCTCGTACAAGCAGCAGGAAGGCTGGCGTTATCACGCGCGCGATCTGGCGGTGTTCCGCGCCCATACGGAAAATATTCCGATGGTGATGGGCTCCGCGACGCCAGCGCTGGAGACGCTGCATAACGTGCAGCTGGGCAAATACCGTCAGTTAAAACTGACGCAGCGCGCCGGCAACGCCAAACCGGCCGCCCAGCACCTGATCGACCTGAAAGGCCTGCCGCTGAAGGTCGGCCTGTCGCAACCGCTGCTGCACAGCATGCGGCACCACCTGAAAAACGATAATCAGGTGATGCTGTTTCTCAACCGCCGCGGCTATGCGCCGGCGCTGCTGTGTCACGAATGCGGCTGGATCGCCGAATGTCAGCGCTGCGACCGTTACTACACCCTGCACCAGAATCACCGCCAGCTGCGCTGCCACCACTGCGACAGCCAGCGCCCGGTACCGCACCAGTGCCCGCAATGCGGCTCTACGCATCTGGTATCGGTCGGCGTCGGCACCGAACAGCTGGAAAACGAGCTGGCGCCGCTGTTCCCTGACACGCCGATTACCCGTATCGATCGCGACACCACCAGCCGTAAAGGCTCGCTGGAGCAGCATCTGAACGAGATCCACCGCGGCGGCGCGCGTATTCTGATCGGTACGCAAATGCTGGCGAAGGGCCACCACTTCCCGGACGTGACGCTGGTAGCGCTGCTGGACGTCGACGGCGCGCTGTTTTCCGCCGATTTCCGCTCCGCCGAACGCTTCGCCCAGCTGTATACCCAGGTATCCGGCCGCGCCGGCCGCGCCGGCAAGCAGGGTGAAGTGCTGCTGCAGACTCACCACCCGGAGCACCCGCTGCTGCAGACGCTGCTGCAACAAGGCTACGACGCCTTTGCCAAACAGGCGCTGGGCGAGCGCAACAGCGTCTTCCTGCCCCCCTATACCAGCCACATTATGCTGCGCGCCGACGATCACGATAATCAGCAGGCGCCGATGTTCCTGCAGCAATTGCGCAATCTGCTGGAGGCCAGCCCGCTGAAAGACGATTCCCTGTGGGTGATGGGGCCGGTGCCGGCGCTGCAGTCCAAACGCGGGGGACGTTTCCGCTGGCAGCTGCTGCTGCAACACCCGTCGCGCCGCGTTCTGCAGGGGATCATGAAAAACACCCTGCCGCTGATCGGCACCCTGCCGCAGGCACGCAAAGTTAAATGGACGCTGGACGTCGATCCCATCGACGGTTGAACACGGAAAAGTCTGATTTCTTTGGCGTTAAGCAAACGTTTACCCTTGAATTTGCGAGCGAACGCGAAAAACTCCCGCTTCATCACATTTTTTATGCAAATTAGGTAACAAAAGCGGTACGTAATCTGTTTAGAATATCGTAAAGATTTCCGCTCGCGGGCTGCACACCCGCGAACCTGGCGTGATTGCGGAGATACGCCCTGAAACGGCATCGTTGCCCGGGGTATGGCAGTAATCGCGTTGGCATAGGGCCGGCGCAAGGAGAAAGGCGTTGGAACACAAGAAAGAGTTATCCATGGCAACCATGAAAGACGTTGCGGAAATGGCGGGCGTTTCAACGGCAACCGTATCACGCGCGCTGATGAACCCGGAGAAGGTCTCAGCGCCAACGCGTCAGAAAGTGGAACAGGCCGTACTGGCCGTGGGTTACTCTCCGCATGCGCTATCGCGCAACGTGAAGCGTAATGAATCCCGCACCATCTTGGTGATCGTCCCGGATATCTGCGACCCCTTCTTCGCCGATATTATTCAAGGGATTGAACAAACCGCCGCGCAGCAGGGCTATCTGGTGCTGATCGGCGACTGCGCCCAGCAAAACCAGCAGGAACGCACCTTCGTTAACCTGATTATCACCAAACAGATCGACGGTATGCTGCTGCTCGGCTCCAACCTGCCCTTCGACGCCAGCAAGGAAGAACAGCGCAACCTGCCGCCGATGGTGATGGCCAATGAGTTTGCGCCGGAGCTGGAGCTGCCCACGGTGCACATCGACAACCTGACCGCCGCCTTCGAGGCCGTGCATTATCTGCATCAGCTCGGACACACGCAGATCGCCTGCGTCGCCGGGCCGCAGCAGATGCCGCTCAGCGAATATCGCCTGCAGGGTTACATTCAGGCGCTACGCCGTAATGGCATTACCGTCGAAAGCGGCTATATTACCCGGGGTGATTTCACTTATGAAGCGGGCGCAGCCGCGCTGAAAACCCTGATGGCGCTGCCGAAACCGCCGACGGCGGTGTTCTGCCACAGCGATATCATGGCGATCGGCGTGCTGTCGCAGGCGCGTAAAATGGGCCTGAGCGTCCCGGGCGATCTGTCGATCGTCGGTTTTGACGACCTGAAAATGACGCAGTATTGCGATCCGCCGTTAACCACGGTGGCGCAACCGCGCTTTCAAATTGGTCAGCAAGCCATGTTACTGTTACTGGAACAGCTGCACGGGCAAAACGTCGCCAGCGGCTCCCGTTTATTGGACAGCGAACTGATTGTCAGAGGCAGCACCGCCGCCCCTAAACGCTAGTCAAATATTTTAGGGTTCAGTAACATGATGAACTTAATTTCTAATAAAGATACAGCGGAAGAATAGTGGCACAGAAAGACTATGTAAGCCGCGGGCGCTCTGGAGCGCGGCGCAAAACCCCCAGCCGTAAAAAAAGCAGTTCTCCGAAGGTGTCCAAAACCGTGGTAGCGCTTGCGGTCGCCTTGTTGGTGATCTTTGCCGGCGGTCTCTACTTTATTACCCATAACAAACCGGACGACGAACCGCTGTCGCCGGCCCACAGCAGCCGCCCGGGCAACGGCCTGCCGCCGAAGCCGGAAGAGCGCTGGCGCTATATCAAAGAGCTGGAAAACCGTCAGACCGGCGTACAAACCCCGACCGAACCGACGGCCGGCGGCGAGGTGAACTCCAAAACCCAGCTGACCCAGGAACAGCGCCAGCTGCTGGAGCAGATGCAGGCGGATATGCAGCAGCGCCCGACTCAGCTCAACGAGGTGCCGTATAACGACGCCGCTCAGGCCGCGCGCAACAACGCGCAGCAGCCGGCGCCGGTGCAGCAGCCGCGTCAACAGCAACAGGTGCAGCAGCAAACGCAGCCGCCGGCCAGTCAGCCGCGCAACCCGTTCAGCGGCGGCGCCAGCAGCCAACCGGCGCAACAGCCTAAACCGACGACGCCGCCGGCGAAGACGGAAAGCAAGCCGGAACAGAAACAGCGCTGGATGGTGCAGTGCGGCTCGTTCCGCGCCGCCGATCAGGCGGAATCCGTCCGTGCGCGCCTGGCGTTTGAAGGCATTGAAAGCCGCATCACCAACGGCGGCGGCTGGAACCGCGTCGTGCTCGGGCCGTTCAGCAGCCGCGCCGGCGCCGACAAAACCTTGTCCCGCCTGAAGGGCATTGGCATGTCAGGATGCATTCCCCTCTCCGTCAGGGGTTGAAAAGCCGTAATCCTCCCCCATCTATACTCTCAATATGCCTCGTAGCACCTGCGCAAGCAGGCGCTGCGGGGACTTCTTTCAGTCTGCAACGAGGGTCTGCTCGTGACAACAATTGTAAGCGTACGCCGCAACGGCCAAGTCGTCATCGGTGGTGATGGCCAGGCAACATTGGGCAATACGGTGATGAAAGGCAACGTCAAAAAAGTACGCCGCCTGTACAACGATAAAGTGATCGCCGGTTTTGCCGGGGGCACCGCTGACGCCTTCACGCTGTTTGAGCTTTTCGAGCGTAAACTGGAAATGCACCAGGGCCACCTGGTGAAAGCCGCCGTCGAGCTGGCGAAAGACTGGCGTACCGACCGCATGCTGCGCAAGCTGGAAGCATTGCTGGCCGTGGCCGATGAAAACGCCTCGCTGATCATCACCGGTAACGGTGACGTGGTTCAGCCTGAAAATGATTTGATCGCGATCGGCTCCGGCGGCCCGTACGCCCAGTCAGCCGCGCGCGCATTGTTGGAAAATACCGAATTGGGCGCCCGTGAAATCGTCGAGAAGTCTCTCGGCATTGCCGGCGACATCTGTATTTACACCAACCATAATCTCACTATTGAAGAACTGCCTTCCAAAGCGTAAGGATCGAATACTATGTCTGAAATGACTCCGCGCGAGATCGTCAGCGAACTGGACGGTTATATCATCGGCCAAAGCAAAGCCAAACGCGCCGTTGCCATCGCCTTGCGTAACCGCTGGCGTCGTATGCAGCTCAACGAGATGCTGCGTCACGAAGTAACGCCGAAAAACATTCTGATGATCGGCCCGACCGGCGTCGGTAAAACCGAAATCGCCCGTCGCCTGGCTAAACTGGCCAACGCGCCGTTTATCAAAGTTGAAGCCACCAAGTTCACCGAAGTGGGCTATGTCGGCAAGGAAGTGGATTCCATTATCCGCGACCTGACCGACGCCGCGGTGAAAATGGTGCGCCTGCAGTCAATCGAGAAAAACCGCACCCGCGCCGAAGAGATGGCGGAAGAGCGCATCCTCGACGTGCTGATCCCACCGGCCAAAAACAACTGGGGCCAGCCGGAAGAGCAGCAGGAACCGTCCGCCGCACGTCAGTCGTTCCGTAAAAAACTGCGCGAAGGCCAGTTGGACGACAAAGAGATCGAAATCGACCTGGCCGCCGCGCCGATGGGCGTCGAAATCATGGCGCCTCCGGGCATGGAAGAGATGACCAACCAGCTGCAGTCGATGTTCCAGAACCTCGGCGGCCAGAAGCAGAAACCCCGCAAGCTGAAGATCAAAGAAGCCTTCAAGCTGCTGGTGGAAGAAGAAGCGGCCAAGCTGGTTAACCCGGAAGAGCTGAAAGAGCAGGCGATCGAAGCCGTTGAGCAGCACGGCATCGTATTTATCGATGAGATCGACAAAATCTGTAAGCGCGGCGACTCCTCCGGCCCGGACGTCTCCCGTGAAGGCGTGCAGCGCGACCTGCTGCCGCTGGTGGAAGGCAGCACCATCTCCACCAAGCACGGCATGGTGAAGACCGATCACATCCTGTTTATCGCCTCCGGCGCTTTCCAGGTTGCCAGCCCGTCCGATCTGATCCCGGAACTGCAGGGCCGCCTGCCGATCCGCGTTGAACTGCAGGCGCTGACGACCGAAGACTTCGAACGCATTCTGACCGAGCCGAACGCGTCGCTGACCGAGCAGTACAAAGCGCTGATGGCCACCGAAGGCGTCACCATCGACTTCACCGCCGACGGTATCAGCCGCATCGCCGAAGCCGCATGGCAGGTTAACGAGAGCACCGAGAACATCGGCGCGCGTCGTTTGCACACCGTGCTGGAGCGCCTGATGGAAGATATCTCCTATGACGCCAGCGAGATTAATGGTCAATCCATTACAATTGATGCGGAATACGTGCGCAATCACCTGGATGAGCTGGTTGCGGATGAAGATTTGAGCCGTTTTATCCTATAATCGCTCTATCACTGTCCTGTCAGTCACGAAAATGGGAGGCATTGCCTCCCATTTTTTTATCTGCGGACACAGCCACTTGACTTGCTGAAGCGAAAAATGAGCTCATCTACCTCCACCACCCCAGCCAGAGCCTGGCTGGAAAGTTTACGTCCACGCACCCTGCCGCTGGCTTTCGCCTCCATCGTTGTCGGTTCAGCTATTGCCGCCTGGCAAGGCAGCCTGAAGCCCGGCGTCGCGCTGCTGGCGCTGTTGACCGCCGGACTGCTGCAGATCCTCTCCAACCTGGCCAATGATTACGGCGACGCCGTCAAAGGCAGCGACACAGAAGATCGCATCGGGCCGCTGCGCGGCATGCAAAAAGGCATGATTACCCAGGCGCAGATGAAACGCGCGCTGGTCATTACCGTGGTGCTGATCGCCATCGCCGGCTGTTCGCTGATTGCGCTGGCCTGCGAAACGCCGCGCGACGTGGTCGGCTTCCTGGCGCTCGGCGCGCTGGCGATCGTCGCCGCCATTACCTATACCGTCGGCAACAAGCCTTACGGCTATCTGGGGCTGGGGGATATCTCGGTGCTGGCGTTCTTCGGCTGGCTGAGCGTGGCCGGCACCTATTACCTGCAGACGCTGCATTTCGACAGCATCGTGATGCTGCCGGCAACCGCCTGCGGCCTGCTGGCGGCGGCGGTGCTGAACATCAATAACCTGCGTGATATCGAAAGCGACCGCGCCAGCGGCAAAAACACCCTGGCGGTGCGGCTGGGGCCGAAAAACGCCCGGCGCTACCATGCGTTGCTGCTGATTGGCGCGGTGCTGTGCTTTGCGCTGTTCACCCTGTTCAACCTGAGCGGCCCATGGGGCTGGCTGTTTGTGCTGGCGGTGCCGCTGCTGTGGCGCCATGCGCTGCGCGTACTGCGCGACCCTTCGCCGGCCGGCATGCGCCCGATGCTGGAGCACATGGTCAAGGCCGCCCTGCTGGCGAATATTTTGTTCGCCGCCGGCGTGGCGCTCAGCTAGATAAAAACTGATGATTTTGCCAACAGGGCGCAGAAAGGGATATACTGGTTATTCCAGCGGCAAACAGACATAAAATCCTATGAAATACGATACTTCCGAACTTTGCGATATCTATCATGAAGAGGTCAACGTGGTTGAGCCTCTGTTCTCTAATTTTGGCGGGCGTACTTCATTTGGCGGACAGATCACCACGGTGAAGTGTTTCGAGGATAATGGCCTGCTTTTTGACCTGCTTGAAGAAAACGGCCGCGGCCGCGTCCTGCTGGTCGACGGCGGCGGTTCGGTACGCCGGGCGTTGATCAACGCGGAGCTGGCGCGCCTGGCGACTCAGAACGAGTGGGAAGGCATTGTGGTTTACGGCGCGGTGCGTCAGGTGGACGATCTGGAAGAGCTGGATATCGGCATCCAGGCCATGGCGGCCATCCCAGTCGGCGCCACCAGCGAAGGCGTGGGTGAAAGCGATATCCGCGTCAACTTCGGCGGCGTCACCTTCTTCTCCGGCGATCATCTGTATGCCGACAATACCGGCATCATTCTGGCGGAAGACCCGCTCGATATTGAATAAGCCGTTACCATGAAAAAGGGCGCCGTCGGCGCCCTTTTCGTTACTGCGGCAAAGGGAATCAGACCTCTTCCATTTTGCCCAGCAGCGCGCGCAGGCGATCTTGCCATACGTGCTGTTCTTCTTTCAGCTGCTGGTTCTCACGCACCAGTGATTCGTGGTTGCCGGCGGCGTTCTGCACTTCCTGAGACAGCGTATTGTTCTTCTCTTTCAGCTCTTCAATTTCCATCTGCAACAGAGTGATGGTATCAATCGCCTGCTGAACTTTTGCTTCCAGTTTTTCAAATACTTCAAATGACATCTTCAGTCCCCTCATGATAGCAAGGCGTACATCTATTAAGCAGCCGCACAGCACAGGCTGCAGCCGCTGCGAATATGCATCGCGCAAGTGACACGCGCTTTTGATTAAAAACGCGCCTGTCTCGATAAAACGCTCTTTCGATAAAAACGATTGTAAGTAGCCCGCCTCTTACTGTCTAGCAACATACCGGCTCAACGCGCAGTCTGTTGCAATTTTCCCGCCCCCGCCATCAGTCAAAACTGAAAAATGCGCGTATGACGACAAACGCGCGTTAACAATTGTCGGACAAAAACCCTGATCAACCCTGCTGCGTAATGGCGCGGAAAGAACAGCAGACAACGCGAATTCGCTCAATTTTATGACGGAGCACACACATTTTGATTTCGCTATTTCTCGTTTATGTTCGTTAACGATAAATTTACATCACATCCTCAATTTAAAAGAGGATGAGATTAAAAAAACCTGTACCTTAAGGCCGGCAGGCTACTCGCCGAGCCTAAAACCTATAACCCTGCAGGACAACAACATTATGAGCCAAAACACCAGTCCGACATTAAAAGGCCAATGTATCGCAGAATTTCTCGGCACCGGCCTACTGATCTTCTTTGGCGCAGGATGCGTTGCCGCATTAAAACTGGCCGGCGCCAGCTTCGGCCAATGGGAAATCAGCGTTATTTGGGGCTTCGGGGTCGCCATGGCGATCTATCTGACCGCCGGCATCTCCGGCGCCCACCTCAACCCGGCCGTCACCATCGCACTGTGGCTGTTCGCCAACTTTAACGGCCGCCGCGTGGTTCCCTTTATCATCGCCCAGGTCGCCGGCGCCTTCTGTGCCGCCGCGCTGGTCTACGGCCTGTACTACAATCTGTTCTTTGATTTCGAAGCCGCCCACAACATGGTGCGCGGCAGCGCAGAGAGTCTGGATCTGGCCGGGATTTTCTCCACCTATCCAAACCCGCACATCTCCGTCGCGCAGGCGTTCCTGGTGGAAACCGTGATCACCGCCATTCTGATGTGCCTGATTCTGGCGCTGACCGACGATGGCAACGGCGTACCGCGCGGCCCGCTGGCGCCGCTGCTGATCGGTATTCTGATCGCCGTTATCGGCGCTTCCATGGGCCCGTTGACCGGCTTCGCCCTGAACCCGGCGCGTGATTTCGGACCAAAAGTGTTCGCCTATCTCGCCGGCTGGGGCAACGTCGCCTTTACCGGCGCACGCGATATCCCGTACTTCCTGGTACCGATTTTCGGACCGATTCTCGGGGCCATCCTGGGCGCCTTCGGCTATCGTACCTTGATTGGCCGCCACTTGCCTTGCGACGACTGCGTCGAAGAAGAGCAAGGGCAGCCTGCCGCCAAAACGCCGCAGCGTAAAGCGTAATTGGCGCAGTTTAAAATGGTTAACAACAGCAGGACTCAACCATGACTACAGAAAAAAAATTTATTGTCGCCCTCGACCAGGGAACCACCAGCTCACGCGCCGTCGTCATGGATCACGATGCCAACATCGTTGCGGTGTCGCAGCGCGAATTTGAACAAATCTATCCAAAGGCCGGCTGGGTAGAGCACGACCCGATGGAGATTTGGGCTTCCCAAAAGCTCCACGCTGGTCGAAGTGCTGGCGAAAGCCGACATCAGCTCCGACCAAATCGCCGGGATCGGCATCACCAACCAGCGTGAAACCACCATCGTGTGGGAAAAAGAGACCGGCAAGCCGATCTACAACGCCATCGTCTGGCAGTGCCGCCGCACCGCAGATATCTGCGAACAGCTTAAGCGCGACGGCCTGGAAGAGTACATCCGTCAGAACACCGGCCTGGTGGTCGACCCGTACTTCTCCGGCACCAAGGTGAAATGGATCCTGGATCACGTCGAGGGCGCCCGTGAACGCGCCAAGCGCGGCGAACTGCTGTTCGGCACCGTCGACACCTGGCTGGTGTGGAAAATGACGCAGGGACGGGTTCACGTCACCGATTACACCAACGCCTCGCGCACCATGATGTTCAACATCCACCAGCTCGACTGGGATGAACGCATGCTGCAGGCGCTGGATATTCCACGCGCCATGCTGCCGAAGGTGCGCCCGTCTTCCGAAATTTACGGCCAGACCAACATCGGCGGCAAAGGCGGCACGCGTATTCCTATCGCCGGCATCGCCGGTGACCAGCAGGCAGCGCTGTTCGGCCAACTGTGCGTCCAGCCGGGCATGGCGAAAAACACCTACGGCACCGGCTGCTTCCTGCTGATGAATACCGGCGAAGAGGCGGTCAGCTCCAGCCACGGCCTGCTGACCACCATTGCCTGTGGCCCGCGCGGTGAAGTGAACTACGCGCTGGAAGGCGCGGTGTTTATCGGCGGCGCGTCCATCCAATGGCTGCGCGACGAGCTGAAGCTGATCAGCGATGCGGCCGATTCCGAATACTTCGCCACCAAGGTGAAAGACAGCAACGGCGTCTACGTGGTGCCGGCCTTCACCGGTCTGGGCGCGCCATACTGGGACCCGTATGCGCGCGGCGCCATCTTCGGCCTGACCCGCGGCGCCAACAGCAACCACATCATCCGTGCGACGCTGGAATCCATCGCCTATCAGACCCGCGACGTGCTGGACGCCATGCAGGCCGACTCTAATACCCGTTTGCAGTCGCTGCGCGTTGACGGCGGCGCCGTCGCCAACAACTTCCTGATGCAGTTCCAATCCGACATTCTGGGCACGCGCGTTGAGCGTCCTGAAGTGCGCGAGTCTACGGCGTTAGGCGCGGCGTTCCTCGCCGGCCTGGCCATCGGCTACTGGAACGACCTGGATGAAGTGAAGAGCAAGGCGGTCATCGAGCGGGAGTTCCGCCCGAGCATCGAAACCACCGAACGTAACTACCGTTACAGCGGCTGGAAAAAAGCGGTCGCCCGCGCCCAGGCGTGGGAAGACCACGAATAATTCCGCGCCGAATTCACACGAACAATGCGCTGCCGCAAGGCGGCGCTTTTTTTTGCCCCGCCGCGCCCGCCCGCCGCTGTGGTAAACTTACCCGCTCTTCCCCTCTACTCACTGACAGGTTTTGCCATGAAACGTGAATTAGCCATCGAATTTTCCCGCGTAACCGAAGCTGCGGCGTTAGCCGGCTATCAATGGCTGGGACGCGGCGACAAGAATGCCGCTGACGGCGCCGCCGTCCACGCCATGCGGATTATGCTCAACAAGGTGGCGATCGATGGCCGCATCGTGATTGGCGAAGGTGAAATCGATGAAGCGCCAATGCTGTATATCGGCGAGCAGGTCGGCACCGGCCAGGGCGATGCGGTGGATATCGCCGTCGACCCGATAGAAGGCACGCGCATGACCGCCATGGGACAATCCAACGCGCTGGCGGTGCTGGCGGTCGGCGATCGCGGCACTTTCCTGCATGCGCCGGATATGTATATGGAAAAACTGGTGGTAGGGCCGGCGGCGCGCGGCGCCATTGACCTCAGCCTGCCGCTCGCCGACAACCTGCAAAACGTCGCCGCGCGGCTGAACAAGCCGCTGTCGCAGCTGACGGTGATCACGTTGGCCAAACCGCGTCACGACGCGACGATCGCGCAAATGCAGCAGATGGGCGTCAAGGTGTTCGCCATTCCGGACGGCGACGTGGCCGCCTCTATCTTGACCTGCATGCCGGACAGCGAAGTGGATGTGATGTACGGCATCGGCGGCGCGCCGGAAGGGGTGATTTCCGCCGCGGTGATCCGCGCGCTGGACGGCGATATGCAGGCGCGCCTGCTGCCGCGTCATCAGGTGAAGGAAGATAATGACGCCAACCGCCGCATCGGCGAGCAGGAGCTGGCGCGCTGTAAGGAGATGGGCATTGAGGCAGGCAAGGTGCTGCTGCTGGACGATATGGCGCGCAATGACAATGTCATCTTCGCCGCCACCGGCATCACCAAAGGCGACCTGTTGGAAGGTATCAGCCGCCAGGGCAATATGGCGACCACGGAAACGCTGCTGATCCGCGGCAAATCACGCACCATCCGCCGCATCCGTTCGACCCACTATCTGGATCGTAAAGACCCGGCGCTGCACCCGTACCTGCTGTAAGGAGTCACCCGACGGCCAGGCAATGCCTGGCCGCTCACGTTAAACGGTGTGGCCCGCCTGCTGCATACGGTTGGACAGCGGCCACCAGCACAGCAGAATCAGCAGCGCCATGGCGAACATCAGCAGGCCCAGGCTAAACTGCCCGGTCTGCGGCAGCATGGACGACAGCCAGGTGGCGAGACCGGAGCCCATATTCTGCATTCCGCCCACCAGTGCGCCGGCGGCGCCGGCCAGGTAAGGGAACGGCTCCATCGCCCCGGTGGTCGCCAGCGGGAACAGCATCCCGGCACCGAAGAAAAACAGCGCGGCGGGAACAATCAGCGTCCAGATATTCATCACGCCGAACCAGCCGGGGATCCACATCATCAGACCCGCCAGCAGGCAGCTTAGCACCGAATGCCACATCAACTGATGGAAGCTTTTGCCGTCGCGGCCGGCATACCATGCGCCAAAAAAGGCCGCCGGGATCGGCAGAATAAACAGGATGCTGACGGTCAGCCCGTTCAACCCCAGCACACCGCCCATCAGTACGCCGCAGCTGGCTTCAAACACCGCAATTCCCGCCAGACCGCCGATCAGCATGACCAAGTAGCGGCTGAACGCTCCATCGGCCAGCAGCTGGCGGAAGCTGGCCAGCATGCGCCGTTTTTCCGTTTGCTGCGGGCGGGTTTCCGGCAGCCAGCGGAACATGGCGAAGGCGACGCCCACGCACAATACCAGCAGAAACGCATAGCTGGCGCGCCAGCCGAAGACCATCGCCAGCGCGCCGCCAATCACCGGCGCCAGCAGCGGGCTGACCAGAATGCCCATATTCAGCAGGCTGTTGGCATAGCGCAGCGCGGTGCCGGCATACAGATCGCGCGGCATAGTGCGCGCCATCACGCCGGCCACGCCGGTGCCCATGCCCTGAATGGCGCTGGCGGCCACCAGCATCGTCAGGCTGTTAGCCAGCAGCGCGCCGGTGGCACCGAGCATAAAAATAGCCATCCCGGCCAGAATCACCGGACGGCGGCCAACGCGATCCGACAGCGGGCCGTAGATCAGCTGTGAAAAACCGTAGGTCAACAGATAGGCCGCCATCACCTGCTGCACGGCGCCGGTGCGCACCGACAAATCGTGGGCAATATTGGCAATCGTCGGCACATAAATGGTTTGCGCCATCTGACCGACGGCAACCAGCAGGATCAGCATCACCAACAGGTGGAAATTCTCTAGTTTTCTCATTCTCTTTGTTAACGTCTTAACTCGCCAAAACCCTGCGCGTGGCGGCAATTTTGGCCAGCGTTGCGCAGACATCCTCTTGTTGGCGCATAAACTAACAAATCTGTTTTTTTTAGCGAGTCCCGGCCAAATATTGATCCAGGTCACACTGGCAGCAAAGTCGTCCATTCTCGTAAATTAAACGGTACGTCACGCACGCCGCGACGGCAGGCACCGCGGGCCGCCGCCAGGCTTTAGCATTTAATCGATAATTGTTTGCATCAACTTGCCATAAGATAAATATCAGAGAGCGATAACGACGCCGACCGCGCAGAGTGCTAATTTTATTTTTGATTTGATGATGGGAGCATGAAGTATGGCTGAATGGGTTAAAGGCAAGGTTACTCACCTGGAACAGTGGACCGATGGGCTGTTCAGTCTCACCGTCGATGCCGCCATCGACCCATTTACCGCCGGCCAGTTCGCCAAGCTGGCGTTGGAGATTGACGGCGAGCGCGTGCAGCGCGCCTACTCCTACGTCAACGCGCCCTGCGACTCCAACCTGGAGTTTTACCTGGTCACGGTGCCGGAGGGCAAACTCAGCCCGCGACTGAACCAGCTGCAGCCGGGTGCGGAAGTAATGGTGACCAAAGAGGCCGCCGGCTTCTTCGTACTGGATGAAGTGCCGGACTGCGAAACCCTGTGGATGCTGGCGACCGGCACCGCCATTGGCCCATACCTGTCGATTCTGCAGGAAGGCAAAGGCCTTGAGCGCTTCAAAAATCTGGTGCTGGTGCACGCCGCCCGCTATGCCCGCGACCTGAGCTACCTGCCGCTGATGCAGCAGCTCCAGCAGCGCTACAACGGCAAACTGCGCATTCAGACGGTGGTCAGCCGCGAGGAGGTCTCCGGCTCGCTGACCGGCCGGGTGCCGGCGCTGATTGAAGACGGCCGCCTGGAGGCCGCCATCGGTCTGCCGCTGGATGCGGAAACCGGCCATGTGATGCTGTGCGGCAACCCGCAGATGGTGCGCGACACCCAGCAAACGCTGAAGGAGCTGCACGGGATGCGCAAACACCTGCGCCGCAAGCCGGGGCACATCACCAGCGAGCACTACTGGTGATTAATCGCGGAATTTGACCGGTTCGGCTTCAGGCCCGAAGCGATTCTCGCCGGGCGTTCCGACAAAGGCGCCAAGATCGATGGCCATCATGACGATAATCAGCGTCGGGATAAAACGCCCGACGCCCCACTGCCAGATCGGCGCCAGCATCTGCCAGTTGCCCGCCGCCAGCATCCACGCCAAAATCAGCAGCAGCGCCCACCAACCGGATTTATTGCGATCGTGCAGCCGCTTGACCAGCACCGCCGCCGTCGGCCACAACAGCGCCACAATAAAAAACGCAATGCTCTGGATAGCCACCCACTGATAGTTGGCCAGCGTAAACGCTATCGCCATCAGCACCAGCCAGACCCCCATCCAAAGCCAGAAATCGCGCCGCGTAATGCGCCCTTTAAACGAAAAACACCACTGCTGTATTGTCATGGAATCCTGCGTTGTTAATCTGCCCATAAGCTGTGCGGCAGTGTAACATAGGCGCGGCAGGGACGGCGTCAGCGCTGATGCGCCGCACGCCATTTAGGGCAGCAAACAGATAATCCGGGCGGATCTTTGACAACCTCCCCCGATTACCGCTTTAATCGGAGTCCGATTTGCTATCAACACCGCGAGCTATGCTGAGAACACTTCCTCTCGTCGCCTGTCTGCTTTCGGGCATGGGCCATGCCTGGGCCGAGCAAACGCCGGCCGCCAATGATGCGCCCCCGACCGCGCCATACCTGCTGGCCGGAGCGCCGACGTTCGATCTGACCGTGGCGAAATTCCGCGCCAAATACAATCGCGACAACCCCAAACTGCCGATCGGCGAGTTCCGCGCCATTGACGGCAGCGCCGACGACACGCCGCTGCTGACCCGCGCCGCCAGTAAACTCAACGAAAACCTGTATGCCTCCACCGCGCTGGAAAAAGGCACCGGTAAAATCAAAACGCTGCAAATCACCCACCTGCCGCTGCAGGGCAACGAAGAGAAAAGCGCACGCGCCGTCACCGTCAACTATATGGCGGCATTAATGCGCCAGTTCGAACCGGCGTTAACGGTAGAGCAGAGCATCATCAAGGTGAGTACCTTACTGGAGAAGGGTAAAGGCTCGCGCTTTTACACTCAGCAGGTCGGCGCCATCCGCTATGTGGTCGCCGATAACGGCGAACAGGGCCTGACGTTCGCGGTGGAGCCGGTGAAACTGACGCTGGCGGAACCGTGAATCCCGCGGCGATTAAATGACGAAAAGCAAAGCCATCCGATCCATTCATCTCTATACTGTTGGGCAGGTTGACTGCCGGTCCGGCAGTAGTTATTTATGCCCTTTCTGCCCGAAGCGGCCGCGCTGTAGGCTGCCGCTTCGCTGATGTCGGGCATCGATTCTCACGTTCCCTTGTTGGAGGAAAAATTATGCGTCATCCATTAGTGATGGGTAACTGGAAGCTGAACGGCAGCACGCACATGGTTAACGAGCTGATCGCCGGCCTGCGCAACGAACTGAGCAGCGTAGAAGGCTGCGGCGTAGCCATCGCGCCGCCGGTCATGTACCTGGACCAGGCCAAGCATCAGCTGGCGGCAGCCGCATCGCGCTGGGCGCCCAGAACGTAGACGTGAACCTGGCCGGCGCCTTTACCGGTGAAGTTTCCGCCAACATGCTGAAAGACGTCGGCGCACAGTACATCATCATCGGCCACTCTGAGCGTCGCACCTATCACAAAGAGAGCGACGAAGTGATCGCCGAGAAATTCGCGGTACTGAAAGAAGCCGGCCTGACCCCGGTGCTGTGCATCGGTGAAACCGAAGCGGAAAACGAAGCGGGCCAGACCGAAGAAGTTTGCGCACGTCAGATTGACGCCGTGCTGAAAACCCTGGGCGCGCCGGCGATGAAAGACACCGTGATTGCCTATGAGCCGGTCTGGGCCATCGGCACCGGCAAATCCGCGACCCCTGCGCAGGCTCAGGCGGTACACAAATTTATCCGCGACCACATCGCCAAGCACGACGCCGACGTCGCTGCCGGCATCATCATTCAGTACGGCGGTTCCGTGAATGATAAAAACGCCGCAGAACTGTTCGCCCAGCCGGACATCGACGGCGCGCTGGTAGGCGGCGCATCGCTGAAGGCCGACGCCTTCGCCGTGATCGTCAAAGCCGCAGCCGCAGCGAAAAAAGCCTGATAGCCAACGGCTCAGAATGACAAAACCCCGGCATGCCGGGGTTTTTTTATTGTTACGTCTCAGCGTCTGCTGATTTCGTCAAACTTTCCGCCGCTGGCGAAGTGTTCCTTCTGCGCCTTGCTCCAACCGCCGAAGGTATCGTCAACGGTAAACAGCTTCAGTTTCGGGAACTGCTCGGCGAATTTGGCCTCAACCGCGGCATCACGCGGGCGATAGTAGTTCTTCGCCGCAATGGTCTGCCCCACCGGGGAATACAGATACTTCAGATAGGCGTTCGCCACCTCGCGGGTGCCACGCTTGTCGACCACACGATCCACCACGGACACGGTCGGCTCCGCCAGAATCGACTCGCTCGGAGTGACGATTTCAAACTTATCCTTACCCAGCTCTTTTTTCGCCAGCAAGGCCTCGTTTTCCCAGGCGATCAGCACGTCGCCAATGCCACGCTCAACGAAGGTATTGGTCGCGCCGCGCGCGCCGGAATCCAGCACTTCCACATTCTTATAGAGGCTCTTAACAAACGCCTGCGCCTTGGCCTGATCGTTATTGTTGTGATGCAGCGCATAACCCCAGGCCGCCAGATAGTTCCAGCGTGCGCCGCCGGAGGTTTTCGGGTTCGGCGTGATCACCGATACGCCCGGCTTGATCAGATCCGGCCAGTCGTGGATCTGTTTGGGGTTCCCTTTACGCACCAGGAACACGATGGTGGAGGTATAAGGCGCCGAGTTGTCCGGCAGGCGTTTGATCCAGTTTTTATCAATCCGCCCGCGCGCGGCGATCGCATCCACATCGTAAGCCAGCGCCAGCGTCACCACATCCGCCTCGATGCCGTTAATCACCGACGTGGCCTGTTTGCCGGAACCGCCATGGGACTGACGCACGGTAACTTTATCGCCGTGCTGCTGCTGCCAGTGCTGGCTGAAGGCGGCATTGTATTCCTGGTAGAGCTCGCGCGTCGGGTCGTATGAAACGTTCAGCAATTGAAGATCTTTCGCCAACGCTCCGGTTGTCAGCAACATTAATGTCAGGCCTACACCCCATTTACGCATCGCACGCTCTCCCAAGATAAATAATAGCCAGCTCAAAACGGCTGATTTAGCGTCAAAGCCTGCCAGAAACTGGGGCAGCAATTAAAGAATAAAAAATTTGGGCCTAGACGATTCTGGAATATGGCGACGATCCACAAAAAAAAGCCCCCGCGTACGGAGGCTTGTCTGTCGGCACGGCCGGGCAGGATCAGTACAGCTTTTTCGCCGTTTCCAGCCAGTCGCCCTTGAAAGGACGCTTCATGTTTTCAATGGCGTCGATGATGTCATGGTGCACCATCTTCTCATTCTGGATACCGACGCAGCGGCCGCCGTACCCTTTCAGCAGCAGTTCGATGGAGTAAGCCCCCATGCGCGAAGCCAGAATACGGTCATACGCCACCGGCGAACCGCCGCGCTGAATGTGGCCCAGCACGGTAGCGCGGGTTTCACGCTTGGTTTCCTGCTCGATATAGGCGGCCAGCTCGTCAATGTCGCAGATGTGCTCGGTAATCGCCACGATCGCGTGCTTTTTACCCTTGGCGATGCCGGCCTTGATTTCACACACCAGATCGTCACGGTTAAATTCAATTTCCGGCAGGACGATAAACTCACAGCCGCCGGCAATCGCCGCCGCCAGCGTCAGGTCGCCGCAGTAACGCCCCATCACTTCCACAATTGAAATACGCTGGTGCGAGGTAGAGGTATCGCGCAGGCGGTCAATCGCTTCCACCACGGTTTCCAACGCGGTGAAGAAACCAATGGTGTAGTCGGTGCCGGCCACATCGTTATCGATGGTGCCCGGCAGACCGATGCACGGAAAACCCTCTTCCGTCAGGCGTTTTGCCCCCATATAGGAGCCGTCGCCGCCGATCACCACCAGCGCATCGATACCGTGTTTCTTAAGGTTCTCAATCGCCTTGGCGCGTACGTTTTCATCTCTGAATTCCGGAAAGCGGGCCGATCCGAGGAAGGTGCCGCCACGGTTGATCATGTCGGACACGCTGTAGCGGTCCAACTGCTCCATGCGATCTTCGTACAAGCCAAGGTAGCCGTCGTAAATACCAAAAACTTCCAGACCTTCCGTAAGCGCGGCGCGTACAACGCCACGGATCGCCGCGTTCATACCCGGCGCATCACCGCCACTCGTCAGTACACCGATTTTCTTGATCATGACTACCTCTGAACTTGTAGATGCAATTTCTTAAGAACTTTGTCTTTGCCGATTGGCTTTTCGCGTTTCCGGTTGCAGCAACCCCGCCTACGAATTTTATTGCCGAATACTATAACAAAATCACCAAGCTGAATTGATTCAGGTCACGCTAAATTCAGGTAAAAAGTAACAACGCACACTGAGCTAATTTTACGTTTTCTTCATGGAATCCGGCACCATTGCAATAGGTTAATTATAGCTCCCAACGACCCTGCCGCCCCGCGGGCACCACGGAACATGGATCCTGGTGGATGATGACATCCGCGCCGGGAAAACGGTGCAATAACGCTTTTTCCACTTGTTCAGCCAAAATATGCGCCTGCATCAGCGGCAAATTGTCTTCCATTTCCAAATGCAGCTGAATAAACCGGGTCGGGCCAGACTGGCGGGTGCGCAAATCGTGCGCCCCTTTGATGCCCGGCCATGAGGAAACCACCTCAATAATGGCGCGCCGTTCATCATCCGGCAATGCGCGATCCAGCAGCGACTGCACCGCCTCGTAACCCATACGCAACGCGCTGTAAAGAATGTAGACGCCGATACCCAAAGCGAACAACGCATCCGCCCGCTGAAAACCATACCAGCTTAGCCCAAGCGCGATAAGAATAGCACCATTCATCATGACATCTGACTGATAATGCAACATATCTGCGCGCACCGCCTGGCTGCGCGTTTTGCGCACCACCCAGCGCTGGTAGGTGACCAGCAGCAAGGTGCTCAGCAAGGCGATAACCGTCACCACAATACCAACGGCGGGCGCACGCAGCGTCTCGGGCGCATAGAGATGCTGGAAGCCGGTCAGGAATAAAAACAGCGCGGAACCGGAAACGAACATGCTCTGCGCCAGCGCCGCCAGCGATTCGGCCTTGCCGTGGCCAAAGGTATGCTCCTCATCCGCCGGCTGCAGCGCATAGCGCACCACCAGCAGGTTGGTCAACGAAGCGGCAATATCGACCAGAGAGTCCACCAGCGCCGCCAACAGGCTCACCGACCCGGTGATATACCAGGCGACGATCTTTATCAGCAGCAGGATTGATGCCATCACGGTCGCGGCCAAAGCGGCGGACTTCACCAGGCGCGCATATTGCTGTTCCATTAACCTATCCCGATTCACTATCCAGTGGGGTGAGTATAACGGAATGTCGGGTAAAAAATCCCCGCCGTCAGGGTGATGAGTCTTTGCCGGTCAGCCGCAGAGATACGCCGCATGGTTGCCGCCATGGGTTCAGAGATCGACGCCATATGTTCAATATCGGCAACGCGCCGGCCGACTCCAGAGGGGGCTCTGCTGCATATGGGTAACCTCTGTGAATTTTGGACAAAAAAAACCCCCTCATCATGAGGGGGAAGACAGGGATGGTGTCTATGGCAAGGAAAAACAGGGTACTACTCAGTCGCACTCACTTCTGGGCAGAAGCTTGCTGCAAACCAGAAAGTTGTTGCTCCATCTGCTGCATACGCTGCTGATGCTTCTGGTCTAGAACACTTTTTTGCTGTGGCGTCAGTAAGTTATACATTTGGTTGCGCACCCGGGCCATCTCGACCTGGCGCTTCACTTGTTCCTGGGCCACCTTCTCCGCCTGTGCATACACGGCGGCTTCATCAAATTTGTTTGCCGTCACCAGCTTATGCATTGCTTCCATTTCAGCTACATTGACACCAGGCAGGTCGTGACGGGCCTGGCGCATTAAATCGCGCATTTGCTGACGTTGCTTTTCAGTCAACCTGACGCCGTCAAACATATGGTGCTGGCCGGGGTTGCTGGTTGCGGCATCCTGCGCGGAAGGCGATATGGCGTCGGCGGCGATGGCGGAACCTGATGCCAACATGGATGCCACGACTAATGCGGTCACCTTACGCATTTTCACTCCTCGTTCATTCCGCTTTGCAAGTCAACGAGGAGCAGTGTATCGCTGCAGCTGCAAACATCCGTCAGGGCATGTAAAACTACGTAAAGTCATGGAATGCCAACAGTTGATGACGTATTTTGCGTCAGGAGGTAAATCATAATGAACAAGATTCTGTTAGTTGACGACGACCGCGAGCTGACCTCGCTGCTGAAAGAACTGCTTGAGATGGAAGGCTTTAATATCGTCGTTGCCCATGACGGCGAACAGGCGTTGTCGCTGCTGGACGGCTCCATCGATCTCTTGCTGTTGGACATCATGATGCCGAAGAAAAACGGCATTGATACGCTGAAAGAACTGCGTCAGCACCACCAAACCCCGGTGATCATGCTGACCGCCCGCGGCAGCGAGCTGGATCGGGTGCTGGGCCTGGAGCTCGGCGCCGACGACTATCTGCCGAAACCGTTCAACGATCGTGAACTGGTGGCACGTATCCGCGCCATTTTGCGCCGTTCCAACTGGAGCGAGCAGCAGCAAAGCGTCGACAGCGGTGCGCCGACGCTGGACGTCGATGGCCTGCAGCTGAACCCGGGGCGTCAGGAAGCCAGCTTTGACGGCCAGGTGCTGGAGCTGACCGGCACCGAATTTACCCTGCTGTACCTGCTGGCGCAGCATCTCGGCCAGGTGGTCTCGCGCGAACTGCTGAGCCAGGAAGTGCTGGGCAAACGTCTGACGCCGTTTGACCGCGCTATCGACATGCATATCTCCAACCTGCGGCGCAAGCTGCCGGACCGTAAAGACGGCCACCCATGGTTCAAAACCCTGCGCGGCCGGGGCTATTTAATGGTATCAGCAACATGATCAACAGTTTGACGGCACGCATCTTCGCCATTTTCTGGTTCACATTGGCGCTGGTGCTGATGCTGGTGCTGATGGTGCCCAAGCTCGACTCCCGCCAGATGACCTCGCTGCTGGACAGCGAGCAGCGGCAGGGGTTGATGCTGGAACAGCACGTCGAGGCCGAATTACAGCAGGATCCGGCCAACGATCTGATGTGGTGGCGTCGCCTGTTCCGCGCCATCGACAAATGGGCGCCGCCGGGCCAGCGCCTGATTCTGGTGACCAGCGAAGGCCGGGTGATTGGCGCGCAGCGTAACGATATGCAAATCGTACGCAACTTTATCGGCCAGTCCGACAATGCCGATCACCCCAAGAAGAAAAAATATGGCCGCGTCGAACTGGTCGGCCCCTTCTCGGTGCGCGACGGCGAAGACAACTACCAGCTCTATCTGATCCGTCCGGCCAACAGCCCGCAGTCCGACTTTATCAACCTGATGTTCGACCGGCCGCTGCTGCTGCTGATCGTCACCATGCTGATCAGCGCCCCGCTGCTGCTCTGGCTGGCCTGGAGCCTGGCGAAACCGGCGCGCAAGCTGAAGAACGCCGCCGATGACGTGGCGCGCGGTAATCTGAAGCAGCACCCGGAGCTGGAATCGGGGCCGCAGGAGTTTCTGGCAACCGGCGCCAGCTTCAACCAGATGGTCAGCGCGCTGGAACGCATGATGACCGCTCAGCAGCGGCTGATCTCCGATATCTCGCACGAACTGCGCACGCCGCTGACCCGGCTGCAGCTGGCGACCGCGCTGATGCGCCGCCGCCACGGCGAAGGCCACGAGCTGGCGCGCATTGAGACCGAGGCGCAGCGGCTGGATTCGATGATCAACGATCTGCTGGCGTTGTCGCGCGGCCAACAGAAGACCGAGCTGGCGCACGAGCTGCTGAAGGCCAACGAACTGTGGGCCGATGTGCTGGACAATGCCGGCTTTGAAGCGGAACAGATGGGCAAGCAGCTGACGGTCACCTCGCCGCCGGGTCCCTGGACGCTGTTCGGCAACGCCGGCGCTCTGGACAGCGCGCTGGAAAATATCGTACGCAACGCCCTGCGCTATTCCCATACGCGCATTGAGGTGGCGTTCAGCGTCGATAATCAGGGTATTACCATTGTGGTTGACGATGACGGCCCCGGCGTCAGCGCGGAAGACCGTGAACAAATCTTCCGTCCGTTCTATCGTACGGATGAGGCGCGCGACCGCGAATCCGGCGGTACCGGCCTGGGGCTGGCGATCGTCGAGGCGGCCATCGCCCAACACCGCGGCTGGGTCAAGGCGGAAGACAGCCCGCTCGGCGGCCTGCGTCTGATCCTGTGGCTGCCGCTGCACCAGCGCAAACCGGCGCGCGAGCATTAACCGCCGCGCACCCGCTAGCGACAGTACCCCGCAATATTTGCTATTCTGCGCCCCTCGTCATGAGGGGCTTTTTACATGTTGAACATCGTCTTATTTGAACCCGAAATTCCGCCCAATACCGGCAACATCATCCGCCTGTGCGCCAACACCGGCTTTCAGCTGCACCTGATCGAACCCCTGGGTTTCCCGTGGGACGATAAGCGCCTGCGTCGCGCCGGGCTGGATTACCACGAATTCGCCAGCATCAAACGTCATGCCGACTATACGGCATTCGTCGCCAGCGAAAACCCTCAGCGGCTGTTTGCGTTGACCACCAAAGGCACGCCAGCGCACAGCGCGGTCAGCTATCAGCCGGGCGACTACCTGCTGTTCGGCCGGAAACCCGCGGCCTGCCGGCCAGCATTCTGGATGCGCTGCCCGCCGAACAAAAAATCCGTATTCCGATGCAGGCGCAAAGCCGCAGCATGAACCTGTCCAATGCGGTATCGGTCGTGGTGTATGAAGCCTGGCGGCAGCTGGATTATGCCGGCGCGCTGCTCAGACAGTAGCGCGGCAGACAACAAAAAGGCCGCTGTCGCGGCCTCAGACTGCTGACAAAGCCTGTTATTAGGGAGAGCGTGGCGATGGGGTCGTAGCGGCGTAAGCCGCCGGAGCGCCCCTCGTTACGCTAGGCCCGGGTATCTCGGGTCATCAGACGACTTTGTCATCAACCTCAGGCCGCTGTCGCGGCCTCCGGCGGGAAGGGGGACGGCTACGATCAGATGCCGTCGCCGTACTCAAAACCGTGGTTCGAACCGTTGAAGTACTGATCCATATCCATCGACGGTTTGTCGCTTTCCGGACGACCGACGATGCGGGCCGGCACGCCGGCGGCGGTAGTATGCGGCGGCACCGGACGCAGCACCACCGAACCTGCGCCGATCTTCGCGCCCTTGCCCACTTCAATATTGCCAAGGATCTTCGCGCCGGCGCCAATCATCACCCCTTCACGAATTTTCGGGTGGCGATCGCCGCTGGTTTTGCCGGTACCGCCCAGCGTCACCGACTGCAGGATGGAGACGTCGTTTTCCACCACCGCCGTTTCACCGATCACGATGCCGGTGGCATGGTCGAGCATGATGCCGCAGCCGATTTTCGCCGCCGGGTGAATATCCACGCCGAACGCGACGGAAATCTGGTTTTGCAGGTACACCGCCAGCGCCTGACGGCCCTGATTCCACAGCCAGTGGCCGATACGGTAAGACTGCAGGGCATGGAAGCCCTTGAGATACAGCAGCGGCGTAGAGTATTTGTCCACCGCCGCATCGCGCAGCCGCACCGCCAGAATATCGCTCGCCGCCGAAGCGATCATCTGCGCGTCGGAACGGTAGGCGTCTTCCACCACCTCCCGCACCGCTATCGCCGGCATGATCGGATTCGCCAGTTTGTTCGCCAGAATATAGCTGAGCGCGCTGCCCAGATTTTCATGTTTCAGCAACGTCGCATGGAAAAAGCTAGCCAGCATCGGTTCACAATCAGCCAGCGCTCGCGCTTCCGCTTTAATGTTGCTCCACACCTGCTCTAACTCATCTGACGACATTGCGTTCCTCTCTGGCTCTGACTTTGCAAAACAAAACGCCTCGCCGCGGGCGGCAAGGTAATACGTGATAATACGGACGCCCCGCTCAGGGCGCGTCCCAGGCCCGACGCTACGGGCCGTTCACATCAGGCGTTGTGCTTTTCGTCCTTGCGCGTCCGCCCCAGCAGGCTCACCGCCGCTTCGCGGGCATTTTTATCGCAGTACAGCACCTGGTAAATCTGTTCGGTAATCGGCATTTCCACGCCGTGACGCTGCGCCAACGCCAACACCTCTTTGGTATTGCGATAGCCTTCGACCACCTGGCCAATGCTATCCTGCGCGGTTGTCACGTCCATACCCTGCCCCAGCATAATACCGAAGCGGCGATTGCGCGATTGATTATCCGTGCAGGTTAACACCAGATCGCCCAGTCCCGCCATGCCCATAAAGGTGGCCGGGTCGGCGCCCAGCGCCGCGCCCAGACGGCTCATCTCCGCCAGGCCGCGGGTAATCAGCGCGGTGCGCGCATTGGCGCCAAAGCCGATCCCGTCGGACATGCCGGCGCCGATGGCAATCACGTTCTTCACCGCCCCGCCCAGCTGCACGCCGATAAAGTCCGGGTTGCTGTAAACGCGGAAGCTTTTGCCGCAGTGCAGCAGCTGCTGTAAATCATCGGCAAACTGTTCGTCGGTCGCCGCCAGGGCAATCGCCGTCGGCAGGCCCGCCGCCAGCTCTTTGGCGAATGTCGGCCCGGAAACCACCGCCAGAGGCATCGCCTCGCCCAGCGCATCGCGCGCCACGTCCTGCAGCAGACGCCCGGTTTCCGCCTCCAGCCCCTTGGTGGCCCACACAATACGCGCGTCCGCCCGCAGCAGCGGTTTCAGCTGGCGCAGTACGTCGCCGAAGACGTGGCTCGGCACCACCACCAGCACATCGCGGCTGGCCGCCAGCGCGCGCGCCAGATCGGCCTCGAGCAGCAGGTTATCAGGGAAAGGAACGTCGGGGAGAAATGTCTGGTTGCAGCGTTCGCGCTGCATGTTGGCGATGGTGTCTGGGTTATGCCCCCACAACACCACCGGATGGCCGTTACGCGCCAGCGTAATGGCCAATGCGGTGCCGTACGAGCCGGCACCGATAACGGTCATTGAAGCATTGACTGTTTTCATCAGGCATCCTGATGTGGTTCAGCACCTTCGCCTTCTGCCTGCTGCTGCAGATAGTTCATGAACAGCGCATCAAAGTTGACCGGTGCCAGGTTCAGCTGCGGGAAAGTACCGCGGGATACCAGGCTGGTGATGCACTCGCGCGCATACGGGAACAGGATGTTCGGGCAGTATGCGCCCAGGCAGTGCGCCAGCTGAGTGCCTTCAATGCCGGCAACGGAGAAAATACCCGCCTGCTGGACTTCGCACAGGAATGCGGTTTCTTCACCCAGAGATGCCGTCACGGTAACACGCAGCACAACTTCATACACGTCGTCCGCCAGTTGGCTGGAAGCGGTATCAAGATCAAGTTTAACTTCCGGCTGCCACTCCTGCTGGAAAACCTGCGGTGCATTCGGTGCTTCAAAAGAGATGTCTTTGGTGTAGATACGTTGGATCTGGAAAGCCATCTCGGTGCTGTTTTGTTCTGACATGTCGATAATACCCTTGGTTAAACGTCCTTATTGATACTCAGCAATATTGATGTGAACCATGGCCGGTCGCTTAAAGCAGCGGATCCAGACCACCTTGCGCATCAAGTGCATATAAATCATCACAGCCGCCAATATGCTGGCCGTCGATGAAAATTTGCGGCACGGTGGTTCGCCCACTGCGCGCAATCATCTCTTCACGTTTTACGTTATCGCCGTCGATAGCGATCTCGTTGAACGCGGCGCCCTTGCTGTTCAGCAGCGCCTTGGCGCGATGGCAGAACGGGCAGGTCGCCTTGGTGTAGATGTCGATATTAGCCATGGAAGCCACCTCTACGACGTAAAAACGTGATTATTTACCGCGCACCAGCGGCAGGTTATCCCCGCTCCAGCCGGCAACGCCGTCTTTCAGGGTGCTGACGTTGGCGAACCCGGCGGCGCTCAGGCTTTCCGCCGGCGCGCGCGATGCGGTGCCGTTGGCGCAGGTTACGATAATAGGCTGGGATTTGTGTTTTTCCAGCTCGCCCAGGCTGCCGTTTTTGATTTCGCTCGCCGTCAGGTTGATGGCGTTGGCAATGTGGCCCTTGCGGAAATCTTCACGGCTGCGGGTGTCGACCACCACGGCATTTTCTTTGTTAATCAGACGGGTAGCTTCGCCGCGCGTGATATCTTTAACCTTGGAGAAACGGCTTTTGAAGGTCATCACAATCACCGCAACCAGCAGGGCGATCCAGGCCAGGCTCAGGATGGGATGCTTGCTAACGAATGGCATAATTCTTGCAGCATGGGGCGTAACAACTCTCGTTAGTTAAAGGAAAATAGGTCAAGGCTCCAGAGTATACCTGCCGAATGCGTCAATTACAGCCAATTAGCATCCGCGATTGCAGAAACTGCGGACGACGCCGGGAAATTCTCCTTCTAACCGTAAAAAGCGGCCGACTGTTCGCCGTAAGTTTGATCTCTTTGGGCACTTTGCGCGCGGCCATCCGCTACTATCACTCCCTTTTCAGGCTGACATATTTACAGCAACGAGGTTAATACAATGTCGAGCAATAAAACGCCCATGGTGCTGGTGATTCTGGATGGCTACGGCCACCGTGAAGAGCAGCAGGACAATGCAATTCTCAACGCCCGCACGCCGGTGATGGACCAGCTGTGGCAGCAGCGGCCGCATACGTTGATTGCCGCCTCCGGGCTGGACGTCGGCCTGCCTGACGGCCAGATGGGCAACTCGGAAGTGGGCCACGTCAACCTTGGCGCCGGCCGTATCGTCTACCAGGATCTGACCCGGCTGGACAAGGCGATCGCCGACGGCGATTTCTACGCCAACCCGGTGCTGACCGCCGCGGTGGATAAAGCGGCGCAGGCCGGCAAAGCGGTGCACATCATGGGGCTGCTGTCGCCGGGCGGCGTCCACAGCCATGAAGACCATATACTGGCGATGGTGCAACTGGCCGCGCAACGCGGCGCCAGCGCCGTATATCTGCATGCGTTTCTGGACGGCCGCGACACGCCGCCGCGCAGCGCCGACGCCTCTCTGCGACGCTTTAGCGCGGCGTTCGAGCAGCTGGGCGTCGGACGCATCGCCTCGGTGGTCGGCCGTTACTTCGCCATGGACCGCGACAACCGCTGGGATCGCGTCCAGCTGGCCTATGACCTGCTGACCGACGCCAAAGGCAAGTTCCATGCCGACAGCGCCGACGCCGCGCTGCAGGCCGCCTACGCACGCGATGAAAACGATGAGTTCGTCAAACCCACGGTCATTCAGGCCGCCGGCGAAGCCAGCGCCGCCATGCAGGACGGCGACGCGCTGATTTTCATGAACTTCCGCGCCGACCGCGCGCGCCAGATCGCCCGCGCCTTTGTCGACGCCGACTTCAACGGTTTCCCACGCGCCAGAGTGGTGAAGTTCGCCGATTTTGTAATGCTGACCGAATACGCCGCCGATATCGACACCGCCTGCGCTTATCCGCCGACGGCGCTGACCAACACCTTCGGAGAATGGCTGATGAAGCACGATAAAACCCAGCTGCGCATCTCCGAAACCGAAAAGTACGCCCACGTCACCTTCTTCTATAACGGCGGCGTGGAGCAGCCTTTCACCGGCGAAGAGCGCATCCTGATTAACTCGCCGCAGGTGGCCACCTACGACCTGCAGCCGGAAATGAGTTCGGCGGAGCTGACCGAGAAACTGCTGGGCGCCATTCACAGCGGGAAATACGACGCCATCATCTGCAACTACCCCAACGGCGATATGGTCGGCCACACCGGCGACTATGACGCCGCGGTCAAGGCGGTGGAAACGCTGGATAATTGCATCGCACAGGTTGTTAACGCGGTGGAGAGCGTCGGCGGACAGCTGCTGATCACCGCCGACCACGGCAACGCCGAACAGATGCGCGACCCGCAGACCGGCCAGGCGCACACCGCGCACACCAGCCTGCCGGTGCCGTTAATTTACGTCGGTAAACCGGCGCAGGCGGTCAACGGTGGCAAGCTTTCCGACCTTGCGCCGACCATGCTGACGCTGATGGGAATGAAAATCCCGCAAGAGATGACTGGTAAGCCGCTGTTCATCGTGGAATAATCCTACTCCATGAGGGAGAAGGCGTATTTTGCACTATCAAGGGTAACCCGAGGCGCAAAAGCCGGCAGCCAGCTGCTGCCGCAACGCGTTGCACCACGGAAGTTGACCACACTGTGCGCCAGCGTGTTATACGCTGGCGTCTTGCTGTTGCCGTTATCCGGCCATGCCGCCGACGACAACAAAAGCCAGCTTAAAGACATCCAGCAAAGCATCGCCGAGAAAGAAAAAGCGGTTAAACAACAGCAACAACAGCGCAGCAGCCTGCAGGACAAACTCAGGCAGCAGGAAAAAACCATTGCACAGGCCAGCCGTTCCTTACGGAGTACGCAAAGTACGCTGACCACGTTAGGCAAAGATATCTCCGGCCTTAACGCCTCAATCGCCAAGCTGCAAAAGCAGCAGACCAACAGCAAAACATCCTGTCCAGACAGCTGGACGCCGCGTTCCGTCAGGGCAGCACAGCGCGTACAGCTGATCCTGAGCGGTGAAGAGAGCCAGCGCAGCGAGCGTATCCTGGCTTACTTCGGCTATCTGAACGAAGCGCGCCAGAAAAATATCGAAGAGCTGAAGCAAACCCGCGCGGAACTGGCGCAGCAAAAAACCACGCTGGTCGCCAAGCAGAAGCAGCAAAAATCCCTGCTGAGCGAACAGCAAGCCCAACAGCAGAAGCTGGAGCAGGCGCGCAGCGCGCGTAAGAAAACCCTGAGCGCCCTGGAAAGCTCGCTGGAAAAAGATCAGCAGCGCCTGGGTGAACTGCGCCAGAACGAAAGCCGCCTGCGCGACAAAATCGCCCGCGCCGAACGCGAGGCCCG
Organism: Serratia rubidaea; assembly: GCA_901472405.1. Lineage (GTDB taxonomy): Bacteria > Pseudomonadota > Gammaproteobacteria > Enterobacterales > Enterobacteriaceae > Serratia_B > Serratia_B rubidaea. The sequence continues at coordinate 4,860,428 of LR590463.1, forward strand.
CGCCCGCGCCGAGCGCGAAGCGCGTGAAGCCGCCCGCGTACGCGAGAAAGTACGCAAGAAAGAGCAGCAGGCGAAGAAAACCGGCACCAGCTACAAGCCTAGCGAAAGCGAACGTTCGCTGATGGCGCGCACCGGCGGCCTGGGGCGGCCTAACGGTCAGGCCTACTGGCCGGTACGCGGCAACACCCTGCACCGCTTCGGCGAACAGCTGCAGGGCGAGTTACGCTGGAAAGGCGTGGTTATCGCCGCGCCGGAAGGCAGTGAAGTCAAGGCGATCGCCGACGGTCGCGTGCTGATGGCCGACTGGCTGCAAGGCTACGGCCTGGTGGTAGTGGTCGAGCACGGTAAAGGTGATATGAGCCTGTACGGCTATAACCAGAGCGCATTGGTGAACGTGGGCGCGCAGGTGCGTGCCGGCCAGCCGATCGCCTTGGTGGGTACCAGCGGAGGCCAGGGAACGCCGTCGCTCTATTTCGAAATTCGTCGCCAGGGTCAGGCCGTTAACCCACTGCCGTGGTTGGGAAGATAGCTTTGCACTACCTCAAAACACGAAGCGCCGTACTGATTGGCTCCCTGCTGCTGGCCACCGCCGCACAGGCCGGCAAACTGGCGATTGTGATCGATGACGTCGGTTACCGCCCTCATGAAGAAAACGCCGTGTTGCAAATGCCGCTGCCGATCTCGGTGGCGGTGCTGCCCAATGCCCCGCATGCCCATCTGATGGCGACCCGCGCCCATGCGCAGGGCCGCGAGGTGCTGATCCATATGCCAATGGAGCCGCTCAGCAAACAGCCGCTGGAGCGCGATACCTGCGGCCTTCCATGAGCAGCGCAGAGGTGCAGCGCATTATCCGCAACGCGGTAAGCAACGTGCCCTATGCGGTGGGCATGAACAACCATATGGGCAGCGCCATGACCTCCAGCCTGCCGGCCATGCAGAAGGTGATGCAGGCGCTGGAAAGCTACAACCTGTACTTCCTCGACAGCATGACCATCGGCAACAGCCAGGCCACCCGCGCCGCGGCGGGCACCGGGGTCAAGGTGATCAAACGTCGGGTATTCCTTGACGATACCGCCAGCGAAAGCGATATTCGCCACCAGTTCAACCGCGCCATCGAGCTGGCGCGCCGCAACGGCTCCACCATCGCCATCGGCCACCCGCGGCCGGCCACGGTGAAAGTGCTCAAGCAAATGCTGGCGACACTGCCTGGCGATATTGAGCTGGTCAGACCCAGCTCGCTGCTGAATGCGCCGCAGGGCGGCGGCTATCTGCCGCCGAGCAAACCGCCGCGTCCGACGCAGCCGAAAAAATCCGTTCAAAAACGGCATCAAGCAGTGCAAAGTGAAGGCGCCGAAGACGCAGGAAAAAGTGCACGCCGGTACGGCGCTGGCGGTCATTGGCGAAAGCATCGCGCAGTCGCCGGTGGTGACCTTTATCAAGCAGCACTGGCCAAGCTGGCCGCGCACGTCAGAAAAACAGTCATAATCCAGGGCGGAGCCTGCTCCGCCCTGTTGTTATCACATCAATCCCAGCTCAGCACCACTTTCCCGGATTGCCCGGAACGCATGGCGTCGAAGCCCTGCTGGAACTCGTCAATCGAGAAACGGTGGGTAATGATCGGCGTCAGATCCAGGCCAGACTGGATCAGCGCGGCCATCTTATACCAGGTCTCAAACATTTCACGGCCGTAAATACCTTTAATAAACAGCCCCTTGAAAATCACCTGGTTCCAGTCGATCGACATATCGGAAGGCGGGATCCCCAGCATGGCAATGCGGCCGCCGTGATTCATGGCGTTCAGCAAGGTGCGGAAGGCCGGCGGTGCGCCCGACATCTCCAGGCCGACGTCAAACCCTTCGGTCATGCCCAGTTCGTTCATCACATCGCTCAGGTTTTCCTGGCTGACGTTCACCGCGCGGGTGACGCCCATTTTGCGCGCAGCTCCAGACGGTATTCATTCACGTCGGTGATCACCACGTTGCGTGCGCCCACGTGCTTACACACCGCCGCCGCCATAATGCCGATTGGCCCGGCGCCGGACACCAGCACGTCCTCACCCACCAGATCGAACGAGAGCGCGGTATGCACCGCATTGCCGAACGGGTCAAAAATCGACGCCAGCTCATCGGAGATATTGTCCGGGATCTTGAAGGCGTTAAACGCCGGGATCACCAGATATTCGGCGAACGAACCGGGACGGTTGACGCCCACGCCGGTGGTATTGCGGCACAGGTGCGTACGGCCGCCGCGGCAGTTGCGGCAGTGCCCGCAGGTGATGTGCCCTTCGCCGGACACGCGGTCGCCGATAGTAAATCCTTTCACTTCCTGGCCAATCGCCACCACTTCGCCCACGTATTCGTGGCCCACCACCATCGGGACCGGAATGGTGTTCTGTGACCACTCATCCCAGTTATAGATATGGACATCGGTGCCGCAGATCGCGGTTTTGCGAATTTTGATCATGACGTCATTGTGCCCCAGCTCCGGCTGTGGCACATCGGTCATCCAAATCCCTTCTTCCGCTTTCAGTTTAGACAGTGCTTTCATGGTTTTACCTTATGCAATAACGCCAAGATCTTTGCCGATACGCGTAAACGCCTCAACGGCGCGTTCAATTTGCTCCGGTGAATGGTCGGCGGACATTTGGGTACGGATGCGCGCCTGATTTTTCGGCACACCGGATAGAAGAAACCTGTTACGTAAATGCCTTCATTAAGCAGTGCATTGGCAAAGTCCTGCGCCAGTTTCGCGTCTCCCAGCATCACCGGGATGATGGCGTGATCGGCGCCGGCCAGGGTAAAACCTGCGGCGGTCATTTTTTCGCGGAACAGACGAGCGTTGCTCCACAGGCGATCGCGCAGGGCATCCCCTTCAGCCAGCAGTTCCAGCACTTTGATCGAAGCGGCGACGATCGCCGGCGCCAGCGAGTTGGAGAACAGATAAGGGCGCGAGCGCTGGCGCAAGCCACTCCACCAGCTCTTTTTTCCCGCGGTGTAGCGCCGGAAGCGCCGCCCAGCGCTTTACCCAGGGTGCCGGTGATAATGTCGACGCGATCCATCACTTCGCAATACTCATGCGTACCGCGGCCATTGGCGCCGACAAAGCGACCGCATGGGAGTCGTCCACCATCACCAGCGCCTGATAGTCATCCGCCAGGTCGCACACCCTTTCAGGTTGGCAATCACGCCGTCCATCGAGAACACGCCGTCGGTGGCGATCAGAATATGGCGCGCACCGTCGGCCTTCGCCTGTTTCAGCTGCGCTTCCAGCTCGTTCATATCGTTGTTGGCATAACGGTAACGCTTGGCCTTGCACAGACGCACGCCGTCGATGATGGAGGCATGGTTCAGCGCATCGGAAATAATCGCATCCTCCGGCCCCAGCAGCGTTTCAAACAGGCCGCCGTTGGCGTCAAAGCAGGAGGAATAGAGAATGGCGTCTTCCATCCCGAGAAACTCGGCCAGCTTCTGCTCCAGCTGTTTATGGCTGTCCTGGGTGCCGCAGATAAAGCGTACCGACGCCATGCCGAAACCGTGGCTGTCCATACCGGCTTTCGCCGCCTCGATCAGCGCAGGATGATTCGCCAAGCCAAGATAGTTGTTGGCGCAGAAAATTGATAACGTGGCTGCCATCCGCCACGGCGATATCGGCCTGCTGCGCGGAGGTGATAATACGTTCCTGCTTAAACAACCCTTCGGCACGGGTGTCGGCAAGTTGTTGTTCCAACTGCTGATAAAAACGACGCGGACATTCTGTTATCTCCAGGATTGGCTCATTTTCAACATATTTTACTGATTTGTAACCGGACTGACGATAATCCGCCGGAGAGAATATGAAAAATGCAGCAGATATCACGGCAGAGACCGACCAGTTACCGCCGCAATCTCTTCTAAGGAGAATCGGAGCCCGTCCGATGTTTGCAACGGCATGAAATGCTATTATAGGCGTCATATAGCGTGGGGTATCGTGCCCTACCAGGCAGAATAAACAGGGGTAAGCCCAATGATTATCGTCACTGGCGGCGCCGGCATGATCGGCAGCAACATCGTTAAAGCACTGAATGATAAAGGTTATCATGACATTTTGGTGGTCGATAACCTGAAAGACGGCACCAAATTCGTCAATCTGGTCGATCTCGATATTGCCGATTATATGGATAAGGAAGATTTTTATCGCCAGCATCGTTGCCGGCGACGATTTCGGCGATGTCGAAGCGATATTCCATGAAGGCGCCTGCTCCGCCACCACCGAGTGGGACGGCAAGTACATGATGGATAACAACTATCAGTACTCCAAAGATCTGCTGCACTACTGCCTGGATCGCCAGATTCCTTTCCTGTACGCCTCTTCCGCCGCCACCTACGGCGGCCGCAGCGAAAACTTTATCGAAGAGCGCCAGTACGAGCAGCCGCTGAATGTTTACGGCTACTCCAAATTCCTGTTCGACCAGTACGTGCGTGAAATTCTGCCGGAGGCCGACTCTCAGGTGTGCGGCTTCCGCTATTTCAACGTCTACGGCCCGCGTGAAGGCCACAAGGGCAGCATGGCGAGCGTGGCCTTCCACCTCAACGGCCAGATCGGCCGCGGTGAGAACCCGAAACTGTTCGCCGGCAGCGAAAACTTCAAGCGCGACTTCATCTACGTCGGCGACGTGGCGGCGGTTAACCTGTGGTTCTGGCAGAACGGCGTCTCCGGCATCTTCAACTGCGGCACCGGCCGGGCGGAAACCTTCCAGGCGGTAGCCGACGCGGTGGTGGACTTCCACCAAAAAGGCGCGGTGGAATATATTGAGTTCCCGGAAAAGCTGAAGGGCCGCTATCAGGCCTATACCCAGGCCGATCTGACCAATCTGCGCGCGGCGGGTTACACCGCACCGTTTAAAACGGTCGCCGAAGGCGTCAAAGAGTATATGGCCTGGCTCAACCGCACTGCTTAAGCTGAAGGGAATCTGCACGGTATGAAAATACTGGTTATCGGCCCTTCCTGGGTTGGCGATATGATGATGTCGCAAAGTCTTTACCGCACCCTGAAGGCCGAGTACCCGTCAGCAGAGATCGACGTGATGGCTCCGGCCTGGTGTCGGCCGCTGCTGGCGCGGATGCCGGAAGTCAGCCAGGCGCTGGCGATGCCCCTCGGGCACGGCGCGCTGGCGCTCGGCGAACGTCGTCGTCTTGGTCACGCGCTGCGCGCCAACCGCTACGATCGCGCCTATGTACTGCCGAATTCGTTCAAATCCGCTCTGGTGCCGTTCTTCGCTCAGGTGCCGCAACGCTGCGGCTGGCGCGGCGAAATGCGCTACGGCCTGCTGAACGATATCCGCGTATTGGATAAAGCCGCTTTCCCGTTAATGGTCCAGCGCTATGTGGCGCTGGCCTATGATAAACAGCGCATCCGCAGCGCCGCAGATCTGCCGCAACCGCTGTTATGGCCGCAGCTGCAGGTCAGCGATGAAGATATTGCGGAGACTACCGCCTCCTTCAACCTGACCGACGCCCGCCCGTTGATTGGCTTCTGTCCTGGTGCAGAGTTCGGCCCGGCCAAGCGCTGGCCGCACTACCATTACGCCCAGCTGGCGCAGATGCTGATCGACCAGGGTTACCAGATCGCCCTGTTCGGTTCCGCCAAAGATCGCGAGGCCGGTGAACAGATCCGCACGGCTCTGGCAGATACGTCTCGCGGCCACTGCATCAACCTGGCCGGCGAAACCCAGCTGGAGCAGGCGGTCATCCTGCTGGCCTCCTGTCAGGCAGTCGTCAGTAATGACTCCGGTTTAATGCACGTTGCAGCGGCGTTGAACAAACCGCTGATAGCCTTGTACGGGCCAAGCAGCCCGGACTTCACGCCGCCGCTGTCGGACAAGGCCAGAGTTATCCGCCTGATCAGCGGCTACCACAAGGTGCGTAAAGGCGATGCTGACCAAGGCTATCATCAGAGCCTGATTGATATTCAGCCGCAACAGGTGTTAGACGCGTTAATGCCGCTACTGGCCGACAGCGAGGAGTAACCATGCAGGTGCTGATCGTCAAGACCTCATCCATGGGGGATGTGCTGCATACGCTGCCGGCGCTGACGGATGCGATGAACGCCATCCCCGGCATTCGCTTTGACTGGGTGGTGGAAGAAGGTTTTCGCCAGATCCCCAGCTGGCACCCGGCGGTGGATCGGGTGATTCCGGTTGCCATTCGCCGCTGGCGCAAAAACTGGTTCGGTAGTGAAACCCGTCAACAGCGCTGCGACTTTAAACGTCAGCTGCAAGAGCGCGACTACGACGTGGTGATTGACGCGCAAGGGCTGATCAAAAGCGCCGCGCTGGTGACCCGCGTTGCCAAAGGCAGCAAGCACGGGCAAGACTGCAAAAGCGCGCGCGAGCCGTTCGCCAGCTGGTTCTACAACCATCGTCATCACATCGATAAGCAGCAGCACGCGGTGGAGCGCACCCGCGAGCTATTCGCCAAAAGCCTCGGCTACGCCAAGCCCGACACCTATGGCGATTACGCCATCGCCGCCCGTTTTCTCACTCAGCCACCGGCGGACGCCGGGCAATACCTGGTGTTTCTGCATGCCACCACCCGCGATGAGAAGCACTGGCCGGAAGAGAACTGGCGCGAGCTGATCGCGCTGGTTGCGCCGACCGGGCTGCGCATCAAGCTGCCGTGGGGCGCCGAGCACGAACACCAGCGCGCGCTGCGCCTGGCGGAAGGCTTCCCGCATGTCGAAGTGCTGCCGAAGCTCAGCCTGGAGCAGGTTGCACAGGTGCTGGCCGGCGCCAAAAGCGTGGTATCAGTGGATACCGGTCTCAGCCATCTGGCCGCCGCGCTCGATCGACCGAATATTACGCTGTTCGGCCCAACCGATCCGGGATTAATCGGTGGTTATGGGCAGAACCAAATGGCAAAAAAATCGTCGAACAACATGATGAGCACTATTTCCGCGAATGACATATTGACCCTGTTGCAGGAGCCACGGCCATGAAGCGGCTACACGTGATCAATTTAGAAAAAATGGGCGGCGCTGAGAAAATTTTCCTGCAGTTCTTACATAACGCAACGGCTGGCAGTGATAGCATACTTTGCATCAGTAATAAGATCGGGCCAGAAATAGCCAGCGAACTGGGCGACACTCCCGTATTGTTCGCCAACCGCATCATCAATGATCGTGCTCTGAAGTATCCAGTGTTTCTTCGCAAGTCCGCTTTACTGCGAAAAATCGAAAGACAGCGGGCCGACTTGGTGATTTTTTGGGACTTTGTGCCCAATCTGGCGCGTAAGATACGCAATAGCAAAACGATTTATTACGATCATGGCTGCTCTTGGCGTTTCCCGCTGAATGCGAAGACATTAGGATTTTTCGAAAAAGTGGACGGCTGTATCGCTGTCAGCTTCGCCTCCAAACGCGTATTAGAAGAGCGTTTCAAGCTGACTTGCCCAATAGAAATCGTCAGCAACTGCGTGCCGCCGCCAACCACAATCTCTCCCAAAACCGTAGCGCCGACAACGCGTGTAGTGTTGGGTACGGCTTCTCGTCTCGTCTCTCTTAAAGGTATCGGCGTCTCTATTTTGACGCTGCATACCCTGCGGCAAAAAAGTATTGATGCTGAACTGTACATCGCCGGCAAAGGGCCTGATGAAGCAAAGCTACGTGAACTCGTTACCAAACTGGGCGTTGAGAAATACGTTCATTTTCTGGGCTTTCAACAGGATCTGACGTCATTTTTCGACCGTATCGATTTTTACATCAGCTCTCCGGTCACGGAGCCTTTCGGGCTCTCCTGTATGGAAGCGTTATACCACACCGTACCGGTGATTTTCCCGCTGATTGATGGGCAGCCAGAAGTCATCCCCGACGGCGAATGCGGCGTAGGCATTGCACCAGCCCTGACCTTTGAGCAATACCATGCGCTAACAGGTATCAGCATTGATTTTCCACACCAGGTCTTCAATACGGTAACGCAGAAAATGGCGCCGCCTCTCACATTGGATCCTGCAGACTGCGCCCAACAGATTCTCAACGTCATTACACAAAACCGTTATCTGACGTTAAGTAATAACGCTATGCATCATGCTAATACGAAGTTTGACTACACTCTCTTTGTCAAAGAGTTAGAACGGAGTTTTGCATGCTTCGTAAATTAAGCACCGCCAATCTGGCTGCCATTGCTTTATTGTTCACCATTATCGCTGCATCAACTAGCTTGACCGATAGCACGATTACGAGAAATGCGTTTTATCTGGCCGTTTTATTCGCTACAGCCGCCTTTTGCCATCAGCAAGTCATGGGTAATTTCCCGCGATGCCGCGTTGACCTCCATGGCTGTATTCTGTATCGGATTAAGCCAAGCCGTTTGGCTATGGCGTTTTCCCGCATCCGGCATGTTAGAAACGCATAATGAATATCTCACCAGCGCGACACGTCTGTTATGCGGCGCCGTGCTCATCATGATGCTTGGTTCGTTACATCACCAAATAAGTCATAAAGTAAAAGTTTTTGCCAAGGGACTACTGATCTTCGGTTTCTTTTATACGTCGAGTATCGGACTCTACCTGCACGCACAATCACCCGATATGCGGTTGCAAATTAATACGGTATCCACGATAACCGCGTATATTTACATGCTACAATCTTTATTAACTGTATATGTTATCCATAAAACATCATGGCGGTATAAATACGTAGCGATAACCATTGTTATCCTATTAAGTCTTTGGGTGATTTTCCTGACAGAAACGCGTGCAACCCTGTTGAGTTACCCTCTGTTTTTACTACTTTTTTTCTGCCGCCGTCACCATCTGACACTAAAAACCATTTTGCTATCCGGCCTGATTGTCGTCGTCATGGCAACTGCGGCCAGCCATTTATTTTCAACAGCGACGGCACGGCTTACCGATATAATCAATGAAATCAGTAATTACCAAAAAGGTAATGGCGACACATCACTAGGCTCGCGCATCAGTATGTGGAAAGCGGGAATACATACGATGCTCCAATCTCCAGGCGGGCAGAGCACCGATGTCAGGTTTGCCAACGCAAACCCAATATATCAACAGCCATGAAGGGGGAAATCCGGAAGCCCTGCGCAACATCGCGTATCACCTCCATAATGATTTTATTGAGGCGGGCTCTCTGCAGGGTATTGCGGGCATAATCGCATTATTATGCTTTTTCTCGCTTGTGTATCTGGCCCGCAGACACATGGATACGAACGCTATGCTGATTTTGCTTATATTGCCAACGATTCTTATTGGTATGGTGGATACATTATTCATCGACCAGCGTTACGTCACCAACCTGACGCTGATGTTGGTTATCTATCTCACCCCTACAGCCGACGCCGCCTAGCCCCCCTCTCTACCAGAGTAAAGAAAAAAAGGTCTAAAGAGGTTTCCAAGCCAGAAAAAAAGAGCGCAATAAGCGCTCTTTTGTTTTCAATGCGTCAGCATACGCTCAACGCAGTCAAAAACTTCGCCGACGGATATCGCTCTCAGCGGGGCCTGTTCATCGATCACCCGCGGATCCTCCAGCGGCAAGTAAATATATTCATGGCGGTCTTTATCCTGATAAGGACCGCTGCGGCACGGGTTTTCGGTCACAAACAGACTCAAGGTCGGCACCCGCAATGCTATCGCCAGATGTAATGGCCCGGTATCGCCGGTCACCAATAAATCCATCGAGGCGATAACCCCCAACAGCTGTGGCAACGTCGTTTTCCCCACATGGCTGGTGATCTTATTCCGCAGCGCCGGTTCAACATGCTGCATCAACGCCTCCGCCAACCCTTTTTCAGGCGCAGAACCGATCAGCGCGATTTCGATGCGGCTGTCGCTGGCTATCAGCCGCTGCGCCAGTTCAGCGTAATATTCCGGCGGCCAGCAGCGAACAAGCGTTGAAGCACCCAATTGGAAGCCGATGCGTATCACGCCTTCCGGCTTTGGCTGCTTCTCATAGGCACAGGGCAAAGCCATTGCCACATTATCTGTTTCACACCCCAACGCGCTAACCAGCTTCATCTTACGCGCAATGACGTGCTCATCGAATTCATCCAACCCGTAAGTCAACCAGCGGTTCATCCTGCCGACCGGTTTGGCATAGTTATCACGTACAATATACCGGCACCCGGCCATCGCGGCGCTGACGACGTCATACGGCAAATGTGAATGCAGTAAAATCGCCAACTGCGGCTTACGTTCTTTCGCCTGGCTGACCAGCGTAAACATATCGCTGGCTTTGTTGGTCCAGAACAAAACGTCATCGTAAAAATCGCGCGTTGTTATCAGATCCTTATATTTTGGATGCACCACCAGCGTGATCTTTGCTGACGGGTAACGCTGACGAATCGCCCGTAATGCCGGCGAGTTGAACATATAATCGCCCAACGCCGTCGTTGAATACACCAGAATACTGTCAAAATTTATCGTTGATAACGCTCGCTGCTTTTCCGGCGTCGCCAGCGCCTGGGGAAACGACAGTCCGAGCAAAGAATCGCTCAGCCCTATTTTAAATTTCTTTTTCTCTCTCATTTTTTACTGACTACGTCCTGGTAATATTCCGCCAACGTTTTACCTACGGCGATGCCGTGCATCCAACTAAAGAACTGCTCCAGATCGCGATATAACGCTTCAATATCCTGCTCATTTTTAAACGTCGGGCTGCCGCCGGGCATAAACTCCGAGGAGTGCAGCATAAACTCAACGTAATCATGCCCTTCCGCCAACGAGCGCTCGGCAACCCGCTTCATCTGGTCCAGGTTATTGCCGCTCGGGCGCAGCCAGTGTACTGACGGCGATCGCCGCTTGCCGCGCAGCCGGTCATAACCCTGTTTAATCGCGTTCATCACGCCGGAATGCTTGTACTGAATGCTCATCGGCACCTCAAGCAGGCCGGACTGGCCCGGCCGCGCAATGTTTTGCGGGTCGATAAAGTAGGCGTGCGCAGGAAACGCACGATAGTCGGTGCCGCCGTTGCCCTGAGGATTGCCCGGCGAATACTGCCAGTTGACCCGCGGCGTTACCGAACAGTCGACCTGATAACCATATTCCAGCAACAGCTCGGCGTAATATTCGTTGAAAGCCAGCGCCCGGCGCGGTGGCTCAGCATTTTCGTCTGGAAGGCATCCTCCAGCAGCTTGGTCATATGATCGACCTTGGCGCGGATTTGGTCGGCCGGATACTCAATCAGATACGGTTTGTGACGCCAGTCATCGTCGGTCAGCGGCGTCAGCGGCGGGCTGTTCCAGGCATGCAGATGCATACCCACTTCACCGGCGCCGCGCGCAATCACATCGCGGGCAAACTCGACGTACTGCGGGTCAACCGCCATTTCATAGTTGGTGAGATAAACCGGTTTAAACGCATATTTCTCACACAGCGCCTGAAAGCGAGGTAAAAAGCGGGTATTTTCAGTCGTAATACGATCGTGGTTCTGCCACAGGTTGTCGCCTTCAGTATCTATCGTGATGAGAAATGCCGGTTTATTCATAAATATCGCGCCTGATATCAATAACATACAAACATGTTACGCAACCCGCCTGCCGTGGGCAAACGACTTCGCCGTCAGTTTTGGACAACGGCGCAACAGATTTGTCTCTTTTGTCGCGCTATTTTTCCACGTTTCACACGAAAAATCCGCAACAGTAGCCACATGCGAGAGGGTCATTTAGAATCATTCGCTGGTTTCCCATATAGCGAGTCACGATGAACGACGCGTCAGCACCGATCCCAGCAACATCTGTACAGCGTATTTTAGTTATTAAGCTGCGCCACCACGGCGATATGCTGCTGACCACGCCGGTCATCAATACGCTAAAAGCAAACTATCCGCAGGCGCAGATAGACGTGTTGCTGTACCAGGAAACGCAGGATATGTTAGCCAGCAATCCAGCGGTGTCACGGATATTCGCCATTGACCGCCAATGGAAAAAACAGGGCGCCAAGGCGCATCTCGGCCACGAATGGCGCCTGATCCGCCAACTGCAGGCGCAGCATTACGATCTGGTGGTGAACCTCGCCGATCAGTGGCGCAGCGCGCTGATTACGCGCCTGACCGGCGCGCGCATCCGTCTGGGTTTTGATTTCCCCAAACGCCGCGGCTTTCTCTGGCGCCACTGCCATACCCAGCTCGTCTCCGTCGAGGGCCATGACGCCTTACATACGGTGGAGCAGAACCTCTCGTTGCTGCAGCCGCTCGGTCTGAAGCTCAGCGATACGCAGGTCACCATGAGCTATGCCGCTCAGGACTGGCAGGCCGCCGAAGCGCTGCTGCAGCAGCGCGGCGTACAGAATGACTATATTGTCGTTCAGCCCACCTCCCGCTGGTTCTTTAAATGCTGGAGCGAAGAGAAAATGGCCGCGCTCATCACCGCCTTGCAAAGCGATGGCCATACCGTGGTCATTACCTCCGGCCCCGATGAGAAAGAGCGGAAAATGGTGGAAAACATTCTGGCGCACTGCCCCCAACAGGGCGTAGTGTCGCTGGCGGGTCAGCTCACCCTGCGGCAACTGGCGGCGATCATCGATCACGCCGGGCTATTTATCGGCGTAGACTCCGTGCCCATGCATATGGCCGCCGCGTTGAAAACCCCCTGCATCGCGCTGTTTGGCCCGTCCAAAGCTGACGTTCTGGCGCCCATGGCAGGTTATCGGCCAGGTTATCTGGGCCGGAGACTACGGGCCACTGCCCGACCCGGATGCGGTGAACACCGGTACCGATGAGCGTTACCTTAACCTTATTCCTACAGACGCGGTCATCACTGCCGCGCGGAGCCAGCTTTCATGACCGCATTGCGTTTGGCGATCGTTCGTCAAAAATACCGCCCGGACGGCGGGGCTGAGCGTTTTGTTTCCCGCGCCTTAGAAGCGTTGGAGCAACAGGACCTCGAACTCAACGTCATTACCCGCGAATGGCAAGGAGACGCCAACCCCAATTGGCATATTCACCTGTGTAATCCGTTTAAACTCGGCCGCATCAGCCGCGAGCGCGGCTTTGCCGAGGCGGCGCGCGCGCTGTGGCAGCAGGAACGGTTCGATCTGGTGCAAAGTCACGAACGCATCGCCGGCTGCGATATTTACCGGGCCGGCGACGGCGTGCACCGCCGCTGGCTGCTGCAGCGTGCGCGCCTGCTGCCGGAATGGCGGCGTAAATGGCTGTTCTCCAACCGTTACCACCGCTACGTAATGTGCGCCGAACGGGCGATGTACGCCGCCCCCGAACTGAAAGCGGTGATCTGCAACGCAGAAATGATTAAACAGGAAATCATCGACGATTTCGGCGTCGCCGCCGATAAAATCAGGGTAATTTACAACGCCATCGATAACCAGAAATTCCTGCCCGCCGACGACGCGCAGCGGCATCTGCTACGCCAGCAATACCAGATCCCGCAGCAGGCCCACTGCCTGATCTTCGTCGGCTCCGGTTTTGAGCGTAAAGGGCTGGCGGCGGCGATTCGCGCCGTCGCGGCCACCGACAGTTATCTGCTGGTGGTGGGTAAAGACAAGGCGGAAAAACGCTATCGCGCGCTGGCCCAATCGTTAGGCTGCGGCGACCGCATCCGCTTTATGGGCGTGCAGAAACAGACGCTGCCTTTCTATCAGGCCGCCGACGGGCTACTGCTGCCTACGCTGTACGATCCGTTCCCCAACGTTATTCTGGAAGCCATGTCATGCGGTCTGCCAGTGATCACCAGCACCACATGCGGCGGCGCCGAGTTTATCACCGCCGGCCAAAACGGTTTTGTCAGTGATGCGCTGGACGTCGCGGCGTTAACCGCCGCAGTGCGCGATTTACCTCGACAGGCGCTGGGTTCATCCATGGGCGCAGCGGCCCGGCAGCGCATTATGCCGGCAACGCCGGCGCGCCTGTCCGAGCAACTGGTTTCGCTGTATCAGAGCGTGTTGCCATCATGAAAGAACATATTCTGTTTATTATCGACGGGCTACCGGGCGGCGGCGCTGAAAACGTTACTCTGGCCCTCGCCAAAGGCGTTCAGCAGCGTGGCTATCACGTCACCCTGCTGTCATTAAGCAATAAGCGCGATTATGAAATCCCTGCGGGCATTGATTTTATCGTTGATGCAGACCGCGGAACCGGCCCGTTACGCAAACTGACCGAGCTATCCAGACGTGCAGCCTCGCTTGATGCCGTGCTCAGCGAGCTTTTCGCCCGCGTCGGACAACCGACACTGGTCATCTCCAACCTGCATAAAACCGACCGTATTGTCGTTCGTTCCAAAATACTGCGCGCCAATAACGTCTGGCATTGCATTCACGGCATGTTTTCACGTTCGTATCTGGGCAATAAAACCGGCCTGAGCCGCTGGCTCAAACGGCGAAAAATGCAGCATGTCTATAAGAATCGTCAACTCATCACCGTATCCGATGCGGTAGGTGAAGATGTGGTTCAGCAGATGGGTATCAAGCCCGCGCAGCTCATCACCATTTATAACCCGTTCGATATTCCGGAGATCGAACGGCGCGCGGCCGCGGTCAATCCCTTCGCCGGTGAAGATTACATCCTGCACGTCGGGCGTTTTCACCAGGTTAAACGTCACGACCGGTTATTAGAGGCGTTTGCACTTGCCCAATTGCCGGGCAAACTGGTGCTTATCGGCCAGGGAGAAGAGTCTGTCACGCAGGCGATTACGGCGAAGATAGCGGCGTTGCAGCTACAGGATAAGGTGCTCCTTGCCGGCTTCCAGCAAAATCCGCTGCCAGCCATCAAGGGCGCAAAAATTGTAGCGCTCAGTTCCGATAGCGAAGGGCTACCAACGGTGCTGATCGAAGCGTTGATTTGCCATACGCCGATCGTCAGCACGCAAAGCCCCGGCGGTGTGGCTGAAATCATGAGCGGCGAATTAGCCCCTTATATGTCCGCAATGAGCGCGCAATCCCTTGCAGAGAAATTACGGTTGGCGTGGGAGACTCCCCCCGAGATCGTCCCGGCGATGTATCGTAAATTCGACTACGAGCATATTATCGACAAGTATCTCTCGTTGGTAAAACGCCCGTAGCCAGAACGCTCGGCTGCCTCGCCGGCAGCCGAGAAGCCTACGCCGTCAACGCGCCGATCTGCTGCCACACCTCATCGACCGTTACGTCGGCGCACTCGCCCGACGCCGTTTGCAAAATCGCGTACTTACCCGACCACGGGTGCCAGGATTCCTTGTCGGTATCACCGAAGAACACCACCTGCGTGCTGTTTACCGCTGCGGCCAGATGCATCTGCCCGCCGTCGCTGCATAGCACCAGGTGGCAGCGCTCAAACGCCGCCAGCAGCTCACGCACCGACGCCGTCGGGTAGAGCGCGACGCGCGCATTGCCACACTGCTCCAGCAGCTGCTGAGCGCGCTGCTGGTCACCGATATCATCCGGCGCCAGCGTGCCCTGCGGCGACCAAAATATCAGCACCCCATTGCGCGGATCATCGGTCAAACGGCGAATAATCTCGGCGTAGCGCTCCAGCGGCCAGCGCCGGTTAGCCATGCGGCTGCTGATATGCACCGCATAAATGCGCTCCGCCTGCGGCAAGGCGATTTGTATACGCTGCTGCGCTTGCTGCCGCTCTGACGCGCTTAAGTAAGCCCGCACCGGGGGAATGGCGATTTGTCGATCGGTGATCGCCGACAAATAGCTAAAGGTATGTTCCACCTGATGTTTGCCGTGAAAATCTTGCGGTTTGAACGAGCGGGTTATTTCCGATGAACCGAGGTCGGCGCCGATAATATGTTTGACGCCCGCCATTTTCGCCAGCCGCAGGCTGTATTTGCAGGGAACGGGATTTGCCAGAATCGCTGCGTCAAATTTTATCTGCCGCAGCTGCAGGAATATCATCAGGCGCTCGAAATAAACGCCCAGCGTCGTTTCATGCTTCGCCTTGTGCTTTGCCTTTTTATAGACAAAAACCTTCTCAATATGCGGGTTATTTTCTACGACGTCCTGGCTGATTTTATTAATTAACAAATAGAGCTTGGCATCCGGGTATGCAATTTTTACACCTTCAATCAGAGGGAGAGTGCAAACAAGATCGCCAATGTTATCGCGGCGAATAATTAAAATATTTTTCATATCAACCCTATCGACGAAACCACCCGTCTGTTGTCTGAAACTGGTGCCCGAAGCCACCAAATTAGCGCCTTTCCCTGCCGATTATGGTACTATTCCGAATAACCCATAAAAATGAAATTGATAGAATGTTGCTGCGTTTATATCAGGTACTCCTCTACCTCATTCAGCCCCTGATCTGGCTTCGCTTATTACTGCGCAGCCGCAAAGCGCCGGCCTACCGCAAGCGCTGGGCTGAACGCTATGGCTTCTGCGCCGGGAAAGTGGTTCCCGGCGGCATCATGCTGCATTCCGTGTCCGTCGGCGAAACGCTCGCCGCCATTCCTTTGGTGCGCGCCCTGCGCCACCGTTACCCCTCTTTACCGATTACTGTGACCACAATGACCCCGACAGGTTCAGAGCGTGTCCAGTCCGCCTTCGGCAAAGATGTGCACCACGTCTACCTCCCTTACGATCTGCCCGGCTCCATGCACCGCTTCCTTGATCAGGTTAATCCGAAGCTGGTCATCATCATGGAAACTGAACTGTGGCCGAACATGATCAACGCGCTGCACCAGCGCCAGATCCCGCTGGTGATCGCCAACGCGCGCCTTTCCGCCCGCTCTGCCGCCGGCTATAAAAAAATCGGCGGCTTTATGCGCGATATGCTGCGCCGCATTACGCTTATCGCCGCGCAGAATCAGGAAGACGGCGACCGCTTTATCGAACTGGGGCTGAAGCGTTCCCAGTTAACCGTGACCGGCAGCCTGAAGTTCGATATTTCCGTTACCCCGGAGCTGGCGGCCCGGGCGGTGACGCTGCGCCGCCAGTGGGCGCCGCGGCGTCCGGTGTGGATCGCCACCAGCACGCATGAAGGGGAAGAGACTATTTTGCTGGCGGCGCACCGTAAGCTGCTGGAAAAGCACCCTGACCTGCTGCTGATCCTGGTGCCTCGCCATCCGGAACGCTTCCAGACCGCCAAAGAGTTAACGCAAAAGGCCGGCTTCAGCTACACCACCCGCAGCAGCGGTGAAATTCCCTCCAGCAGCACCCAGGTGGTGATCGGCGATACCATGGGCGAACTGATGCTGCTGTACGGCATTGCCGATCTGGCCTTCGTTGGCGGCAGCTTGGTGGAACGCGGCGGGCATAACCCGCTGGAAGCCGCGGCGCACGCCATTCCGGTACTGATGGGCCCGCATACCTTTAACTTTAAGGATATCTGCGGCAAGCTCTCTCAGGCCGAAGGGCTGATTACCGTCACCGATACCGACTCGCTGGTCAAAGAAGTGGAGACGCTGCTGACCGATGAGGATTATCGCCGTTACTACGGCCGCCACGCCGTTGAAGTGCTGTATCAGAACCAGGGCGCGCTGCAGCGCCTGCTGCACCTGCTGGAGCCTTATCTGCCGCCCCGGAGCCACTGATGGAAAACCGCAAAAGCCTGTCGGTCGTGATGATCGCCAAAAACGAAGCCGAGCTGCTGCCGGATTGCCTGCAGTCGGTCAGCTGGGCGGATGAAATCATCGTGCTGGACTCCGGCAGCCAGGATGATACGGTAGCCATTGCCGAAAACCTGGGCGCAAAAGTCTTCGTCAACCGCAACTGGCAGGGCTTCGGCAAACAGCGTCAGCTGGCGCAAAGCTACGCCGGCTGCGATTACGTGCTGATGATCGACGCTGACGAACGCGTAACGCCGGAGCTGCGTCGCGCCATCGAGCAGGTGCTCAGCGCCGCGGATGACGATCGGGTTTACAGCCTGGGACGACGCAACCTGTTTCTTGGCCGTTTCATGCGCCATAGCGGCTGGTATCCGGACCGCGTCAACCGCCTGTACGCGCGTGAACGCTACCGCTACAACGACGATCTGGTGCACGAGTCGCTCAATACGCTCGGCGCGCGCATCGTGCCGTTACAGGGCGATCTGCTGCATCTGACCTGCCGCGACTTTTTTGCCTTTCAACGCAAGCAGCTTCATTACGCGCAGGAATGGGCGACGCAGCGCCATACCGCCGGCAAGCGCTGCGGTTACTTCTCCATCCTCACCCACACGCTTGGCGCCTTCTGCAAGACCTGGCTGCTGCGCGCCGGCTTTCTCGACGGTAAACAGGGGTTGCTGTTAGCCGTGGTCAACGCGCAATATACCTTTAATAAGTACGCCGCACTGTGGGCGTTGGGCCGCAACTATTCAGAGAAGTAAATCATGACCAGCAAAGCCATCTACCCCGGAACGTTTGACCCCATGACCAACGGCCACCTGGATCTGGTGACCCGGGCGTCAAGGATGTTCGATCGCGTGATTCTGGCCATTGCCGCCAGCCCGAGCAAAAAGCCGCTGTTTACGCTGGATGAACGGGTTGAACTGGCGACGCAGGTAACGGCGCATCTGGATAACGTGGAAGTTCTGGGCTTCAGCGAGCTGATGGCGCACTTTGCCGAGCATCAAAACGCCAATATCCTGGTGCGCGGGCTGCGGGCGGTGTCGGATTTCGAATATGAACTGCAGCTGGCCAATATGAACCGCCACCTGATGCCCACCCTGGAAAGCGTTTTTCTGATGCCGTCGGAAGAGTGGTCGTTTATCTCCTCTTCGCTGGTGAAAGAGGTGGCGCGCCACGGCGGCGACATCTCGCCGTTCCTGCCGGATGTCGTCACCAAGGCGCTGCTGGACAAACTGGCGTCCAGCTAACGCTTAATGCTGGCAGCGGCGGCAGAAGAAGGTGCTGCGCTGCCCGTGCTTCGCGCTCTCAATCGGCGTGCCGCAGACCCGACAAGGTTCGCCGGCGCGTCCGTAGACCTGCAGTTCCTGCGCAAAATACCCCGGTTTCCCGTCCGACTGCAGAAAATCACGCAGCGTGGTGCCGCCCTGTTCGATCGAGCGCTGCAGCACGGCCTTAACCGTTGTCGCCAGCAGCTCGGCCTCCGGCAGGCTCAACGATCCCGCAGGGCGGTCCGGAAGGATCCCGGCGGTAAACAGCGACTCGCTGGCATAGATATTCCCCACGCCCACCACCAGCTTGTTATCCATCAGCCAGGGCTTAATCAGCGTACGCTTATTGCGCGACTTCTCGAACAGATACCGGCCGTCAAACGCCTCGCTCAGCGGCTCCGGCCCCAGATGGGCCAGCACGTTGCTGGTTGCCGGGTCCTCACACCAAAGCCAGGCGCCAAAACGGCGTGGGTCGGTATAGCGCAGAATCATGCCGTTGCTCATCACCAGGTCGACGTGGTCATGCTTGCCGGCCTCGCTCTCTTCCGCCAGCATGCGCAGGCTGCCCGACATGCCGAGGTGGACGATAATCCAGCCGGCATCCAGTTCAATCAGCAGGTATTTGGCGCGACGCTGGACGCTGCGCACCGGCCGGTCGCTCAACGCCAGGATCTGTTCGGAGACCGGCCAGCGCAGACGCGCATTGCGCACCACGGCGTACTGGATGCTGTGTCCGACAAGATACGGTTCAATACCGCGGCGACTGGTTTCAACTTCTGGTAATTCTGGCACGGCGCGCTCCTCTCGCATTCGGTTGCCCTACAACGTCCAGATTACTGCCTGGCGGCGGCGCTGTGAATCCCCGTGGGCGGAACAACGGTGATGCACGGCCGGGTACGGCGGGCAAAAAGCAAAAAACCCGGCCGAAGCCGGGTTTTACTTAATCCACTAAACTAAGAATTACTTAATTTTAGCTTCTTTGTAGACTACGTGCTGACGGACAACTGGATCGAATTTCTTCAGTTCCAGTTTTTCCGGCTTAGTACGCTTGTTCTTCGTGGTGGTATAGAAGTGACCAGTACCAGCAGAAGAAACCAGCTTGATCTTCTCGCGAACACCTTTAGCCATGATTCAGTTCCTTTCCTTAATACTTCTCACCACGGGCACGCAGATCGGCCAGAACCGTCTCAATACCCTTCTTATCGATAATACGCATACCTTTAGCAGATACACGCAGAGTTACAAAGCGCTTCTCAGCCTCAACCCAAAAACGGTGTGAGTGCAGGTTTGGCAGAAAACGGCGTTTGGTCGCGTTCATTGCGTGGGAACGGTTGTTACCGCTCACCGGGCGCTTGCCAGTAACTTGGCAGACTCGGGACATGTCTATTCTCCAAAAATCAAATCAGCTCGAGCTTCGTATAGGGTATGGCCGCCTCGTCAGGCTTTAGAGCCCATCTCAGCAAACTTCATACTGAGGAGACTCTCGTCATCAGGTCAGAAACCACACATCAGGTCAGAAACCTGCTGAGATAGGCTCTTAACGCCAAACCCAAGATTCTCAAAGGTGGCGTAGTATACGCTCTGAAGCGTAAGTGCTCAAGTCCCGAACAGCTAAAGATCCCTCAAGGATCGCGAAATTTTTTCCTAAAGCCAGCCGCGCTCAGCAAAAGAGACGCATTCCCCCCTGCGATAACCAGATGATCGAGCACCCGGATCTCCAATAATTGGCAGGCGCTGACGATTTGCTCGGTAATTTGACGGTCTGCCTGACTGGGTTCGGCCCGCCCCGAAGGATGATTGTGCGCCAGAATAATGGCGGCGGCGTTCGCCTTCAAGGCTTCGCGCACAATTTCCCGCGGGTGAACCACCACGCTGCTGATACTGCCCGCAAACATTTCCTGATGGCGGATGACCCGATGCTGGTTATCCAGCAGCAGCACCAGGAAAACCTCCCGCTCGCGATGCGTCAGCAGGCTTTGCAGATAGTTGCGGGTAACCTGCGGGTTCAGCAGCGCGTCCTCCTGCGTCAAGCGGCTGGAAAAGCAGCGAAACGCCAGCTCCGACGTGGCGCTCAGCTGGCTGTAGGTGGCATCCCCCACGCCCTTCTGAGCACATAGCTGGGCATAATCCGCCGACACCAGCCGATGCAGCGAGCCAAACTGCCGCAGCAGCTGTTCCGCACGCGACATCACGTGCACGCCGGGAAACCCGGTCCGTAAAAAAATCGCCAGCAGTTCAACATCCGACAGCGCCGCCGCGCCGTCACGCAGCAACTTTTCCCTGGGCGCCAGCTCTCCCGGCCACGGCGCCAGACTTTGATTATTCATGATTCGTCCTCCCTGCGCAGACATCATGCCATGCGGGGCGGGGGTTAACGACGGCGGCCTGATAAGCTTGCGATGTACTGCGCAAAGCTCAATGTAACGACCACCAGGTTATGCAGAAACGCTCATCCGCGCGGCGAGTATGCTAAAATGGCGCATCTTTCGGTTTTCAATCGGACAATGACGATGACGGGACTTTCCGGCAAACATATCGTACTGGGCATCAGCGGCGGCATCGCAGCGTATAAATGCCCGGAGCTGGTGCGCCGCCTGCGCGACAGAGGCGCCGAAGTACGCGTAGTGATGACCCAGGCTGCGCAGTCGTTCATTACCCCGCTGACGCTGCAGGCGGTTTCCGGCCATCCGGTGTCGGACGATCTGCTGGATCCCGCCGCAGAGGCCGCCATGGGCCATATCGAGCTGGGCAAGTGGGCCGATCTGGTGATTCTGGCGCCGGCAACGGCGGATTTGCTGGCGCGCGTCGCGCCGGCATGGCCAACGACCTACTCACCACCCTGTGCCTGGCGACGGCCGCCCCCATCGCCGCCGCGCCGGCGATGAACCAACAGATGTACCGCGCCGCGGCGACGCAGGCCAACCTGCGCGCCCTGCAGGCGCGCGGCATGCTGATGTGGGGGCCGGACAGCGGCAGCCAGGCCTGCGGCGACGTCGGCCCGGGCCGGATGCTCGATCCGCTGGAGCTGGTCGATCTGGCGAACCGCCACTTCTCAACGCCGCAGGACCTCACGCACCTGAAGCTGATGGTCACCGCCGGCCCGACGCGCGAAGCGCTGGACCCGGTGCGCTTTATCAGCAACCACAGCTCGGGCAAAATGGGCTTTGCCATCGCCACCGCCGCCGCGGCGCGCGGCGCACAGGTCACGCTGATCGCCGGGCCGGTGGATCTGCCGACCCCGCCGTCGGTGACTCGCATCGACGTCATCAGCGCGCTGGAGATGGAGCAGGCCGTGCAGCAACGGGCGCAGCAGCAGGATATTTTTGTCTCCTGCGCCGCCGTAGCGGATTACCGTCCTGCGCTGGTGGCCGATGAAAAAATTAAAAAACAGGGTGATGAGATCACCATCAAGATGGTAAAAAACCCCGACATCGTCGCCGGCGTTGCCGCCATGAACAAAAATCGACCGTTTGTCGTTGGGTTTGCTGCCGAAACCCAGAATGTGGAAGAATACGCGCGACAAAAACTGGCGCGCAAGAAACTGGATGTAATCTGCGCCAACGATGTATCGCTTGCAGGGCAGGGTTTCAACAGTGATACCAATGCCTTACACCTTTTTTGGCAGGATGGGGAAAAGCGCCTGGCGCTTAGCGATAAAGCACTCCTTGGCCAACGTTTAATAGACGAGATAGTCAGCCGTTATGATGAAAAAAATCGACGTTAAGATTCTCGACCCGCGTATCGGTCAGGATTTTCCATTACCGACTTACGCCACGCCGGGTTCTGCAGGCCTCGATCTGCGCGCCTGCCTGGACGCCGCGGTAGAGCTGGCGCCGGGGGAAACCACCCTGCTGCCGACCGGTCTGGCCATTCACATCGCTGACGCCAATCTGGCGGCGGTGATCCTGCCGCGCTCCGGCCTTGGCCATAAGCACGGCGTCGTGCTGGGCAACCTGGTCGGCCTGATTGACTCCGACTATCAGGGGCAGCTGATGGTGTCCGTGTGGAACCGCGGGCAAAAGGCGTTCACCATCGAGCCGGGCGAACGTATCGCACAGATGGTCTTCGTACCGGTAGTGCAGGCTGAATTCAACCTGGTCGAAGAATTCGACAGCAGCGAACGCGGTGAAGGCGGCTTCGGCCACTCGGGCCGCCAATAAGCACGACCGCATTAGGATGGCCGGCACGGAAGCCGCCTGAAACCTCGTCCGCCGCAGGCTATGGAGAGCTCAGCGACGGGGTTCCCGGCAGCCGGCAGCGTTGAGTGCCCACACCATGGGGCATATCACCGCCGCAGGCCAGGCAATGCGAAGAAAACCGGTCATAAAGACCGCTGACCCCACACCGTAAAAAAAGCTATCACATAAGCCGCACAGAATAGCGTCTGGCGCGGCCGGTGCCGGGTTTCCAAAGTCCAAGCCGTTTTAGCAAGGGTCTTATCAGACATGGCAGAAAAAGAAAATACCAAAAGGAATCGGCGCGAGGAGATACTGCAGGCGTTAGCCCAGATGCTGGAATCCAGCGACGGCAGCCAGCGCATCACCACGGCAAAACTGGCTGCGAATGTCGGTGTCTCTGAAGCCGCGCTGTACCGGCATTTTCCCAGCAAGACGCGGATGTTCGACAGCCTGATCGAGTTTATCGAAGACAGGCCTGATCACGCGTATCAACCTGATCCTGCAGGATGAAAAAGAGACCTTCAGCCGCCTGCGGCTGATTCTGCTGCTCGTCCTCAGCTTTGCCGAGCGCAACCCGGGATTAACGCGGATTATGACCGGCCACGCGCTGATGTTTGAACAGGATCGCCTGCAGGGCCGGATTAACCAGCTGTTTGAACGCATCGAAGCGCAGCTGCGCCAGGTGTTGAAGGAACGCAAACTGCGGGAAGGCAAAGGCTTTATCGTGGATGAAACCATGCTGGCCAGCCAGCTGCTGGCGTTCTGCGAGGGCATGCTGTCACGCTATGTGCGTTCCGAATTCCGCTACCGCCCGACGGAAGAGTTTGAAGGACGCTGGCCGCTGTTGGCGGCACAGCTGCAATAAGACAACGCCGGGCATGCCCGGCGTTGTTATATCATCAGCCGCGCAAGTTAGATGCCGTACTGCTCGCGGTAGGCGCGCACCGCCGCCAGATGCTCCGCCATTTCCGGTTTTTCCGCCAGATAGGCAATCAGATCCTGCAACGTGACGATAGAGATGACCTTGCAGTGATAATCGCGCTCGACTTCCTGAATCGCTGATACCTCGCCGCGGCCGCGCTCCTGACGGTCGAGGGAAATCAGCACGCCGGCCAGGCTGGCGCCGCTGGCGTTGATAATCTCCATGGATTCACGAATTGCAGTACCGGCGGTGATGACATCATCCACCAGCATCACGCGACCCTGCAGCGGGCTGCCGACCAGCGAGCCGCCTTCACCGTGGGTTTTCGCCTCTTTACGGTTGAAGCAGTAAGGCACGTCGCGGTCGTGATGTTCGGCCAACGCGACGGCGGTGGTGGTGGCGATCGGAATGCCTTTATACGCCGGGCCGAACAGCAAATCGAAGTCAATGCCGGCATCCACCAGCGCTTCAGCATAAAAACGCCCCAGCAGCGCAAGGTCGCGCCCGGTATTGAACAGGCCGGCGTTGAAGAAATATGGGCTGGTACGGCCGGATTTCAGGGTGAACTCGCCGAATTTCAATACCTGCTTGTTAAGCGCAAACTCGATAAACTGGCGCTGGTAGGCTTTCATCACTGCTTCTCCTCGTCTTGATACTGATTGATACTGCGCCCGATCGCCGGGCGTAAAAAAGGCGACTTCTCAGTCGCCTTAAAAATTATTCTGCCAGCGCCGCTTTCTGCGCCTGGAAAATAGTGTCGATGCCCCCTCGGGCCAACGCCAGCAACGCCAGCAGTTCGTCATGGCTGAACGGCTCGCCTTCTGCGGTGCCCTGCACCTCGATCATGCGACCATCTTCCATCATCACCACGTTCATATCGGTTTCCGCCGCGGAATCTTCCACATACTCCAGATCGCAGACCGGCTCGCCGTCTACGATGCCGACGGAAACGGCGGCCACCATGCCCTTCATCGGGTTAGCCTTCAGCTTGCCGGCGGCGACCAGCGCATTGAGCGCGTCGGCCAGCGCCACGCAGGCGCCGGTGATGGAGGCGGTGCGGGTGCCGCCGTCCGCCTGCAGGACGTCGCAGTCGAGCGTGATGGTGAACTCACCCAGCTTTTTCAGATCGACCGCCGCACGCAGCGAGCGGGCGATCAAACGCTGAATCTCCAGCGTGCGTCCGCCCTGCTTGCCCTTCGCCGCTTCGCGGGCGTTGCGGCTGTGGGTCGAACGCGGCAGCATGCCGTATTCTGCGGTGATCCAGCCTTGCCCCTGGCCCTTCAGAAAGCGCGGTACGCCATCTTCAACCGTGGCAGTGCACAGAACTTTGGTATCGCCAAACTCAACCAGCACTGAACCTTCAGCGTGTTTCGTGTAGTGACGGGTGAGTGTCAGGGGGCGAACTTGTTGTGGTGCTCTGCCAGCTGGACGCATGGGGCTTTCTCCGACGTTAAATCATCATTGGCTGCGCATTATACCCAAAATATCGCCGGTTGCAGCAACGCGACGCGATAAGCGCGCGACGCGGCGATCTTGCCGCATCGTGACGTTATGCCTATCTTGCCTGCGGCGGCAACGCTATAATCGAACCATCATTTCTTAATTCGGGTACGCACAATGATCCGCAGCATGACCGCCTACGCCCGGCGTGAAATCAAGGGTGAATGGGGCAGCGCAGCTTGGGGAGCTGCGTTCCGTTAACCAACGTTACCTGGAAACCTATATCCGCCTGCCGGAGCAGTTCCGCAGCCTGGAGCCGGTGATTCGTGAACGCATCCGCGGCCGCCTGACGCGCGGTAAAGTGGAGTGCAACCTGCGCTTTGAGCTGGACCCGAGCGCGCAAAGCTCGCTGATCCTGAACGAAAAGCTGGCCAAGCAGCTGGTGGAAGCCGCCAACTGGGTGAAAATGCAAAGCGACGAAGGGGAAATCAACCCAATCGACGTGCTGCGCTGGCCGGGCGTGATGTCCGCGCAGGAGCAGGATCTGGACGCCATCAGCGCCCAGCTGCTGCAGGCGCTGGACGGCGCGCTGGATGACTTTATCGCCGCGCGGGAAAGCGAAGGCACCGCGCTGAAAGCGCTGATCGAACAGCGTCTGGACGCCGTCGGTGAAGAAGTGGTCAAGGTGCGTGCGCAGATGCCGAATATTCTGCAATGGCAGCGCGAGCGTCTGGTGAGCAAGCTGGAAGAAGCGCAGGTACAACTGGAAAACACCCGTCTTGAACAGGAACTGGTGCTGATGGCGCAGCGTATCGACGTGGCCGAAGAGCTGGACCGCCTGGAGGCGCACGTAAAAGAAACGCGCAATATCCTGAAGAAAAAAGAGGCCGTTGGCCGTCGTCTCGACTTTATGATGCAGGAGTTCAACCGCGAATCAAACACGCTGGCCTCCAAATCCATCAATGCCGACGTCACCACCTCCGCGATTGAGCTGAAGGTGCTGATCGAGCAAATGCGCGAGCAGATTCAGAACATCGAGTAATCGCGCACTGGCTGGCCTACCGCCGACCACCGCTATCACGGCTTCCGCTCTGCGGAAGCCGTTTTTTTATGCCGCGCCTTATGGCGCCAGCATCAACACCTTAAACTGACTGGGCACAATACGCATCCCCACCGTATTGGTGGAGTTCTGCAGGCTGACGCTGGTCAGCCGGGTGGCCGGCGTGCCCTTCAGCAGGACGGTAAACGATCCGGTGAGGTGGCGCGACGGTCCCATCACCGTACCGGACGCCACGCCGGTGGCGACGCCCGCGTTATCGCCGTTGGTCAGCGGCGTTACCGTCGCCATATTGTGCGCCGGCATGCCCATAAACAGAATGTTCAGCGCGTTGGGGATCGCCGTCGGCCCCATGGCGATATCCGGATAGGGGATCGGCGTCGGCGCGGGCATCGGGGTCAGGCACACGTCCGGAAAGGCCAGATCGACGCCCATCAGTTGGCAGTTGGCAAACATCGCGGCCTCCTTAGCCCATATGAATCTGTTCTGAATCGACTTTGGTGATCGCTTTAGAGGTAATCACCGTGTTGTGCGCGTGCAGACGTGCGTAACCATCGGCGCGGATATCCACCTGTCCGGCGCGCACCTGCTCGGTATTGCGGGTATGGCGGAACAGGTTCTGGCTGACCTGGGTCACCGTCTGCCATACCGACTCGGCGCGTTTGCCCACCATACGGGTCAGGCTGACCCAGGCGGAAAGCTTATCGCCGCTGTAGTTCATCTCGCCGATGTGGCAGTCCCCTTGCTGCGCCGCCACCTTCAGGGTGGCGCCGCTCAGGCTCAGTTCTCCGGCGCTGCGGATGTGCAGATCCCCCGGCAGCGACAGCTCAGCGCTGCCTTCATCGGCCCGTTCCAGCACCGCCAGCAGCCACGCCTTGTCAGCCGCCCCGGCGATCAGCACGCTGTCCCCGACCGCCGGGGCAATCAGGCAGCTCGCCGCCCGGCGGCAGTGCCAGCCGCGGCCTTCACACTCCACCATCAGGCTGCCGTCGGCAAAACAGTGGGTTACCCGGCCAGCGGCCTGCAGCGGCGGCAGCGCCGCCTGAGCCAGTTTATGATTGATATTGTTCATCACCTCTCCTTAACCGCGGCTTTGGCGCTGAGCGCTCCAGGCTTCGGCGGCCAGTAATTCTTCATCGTATTCCAGCATCCCCTTGCGATTCGGGATGTGCGCACCGTCCTGACGGGCACGGTGAAAGCGGGTGCGGGAAAAACGGACGTCGGTAAAATCCGCCTGACGCAGGTCAGAGCCGGAAAAATCGCTATAGGTCAGATCGCAGAAGCGGAAACGGGTCGCCACCGCGACGGCCTGCTGCAAAATGCTCTGAAACAGCCGGCTCTGGCTGAAGTCGGCGCCGCTCAGCAGCGCATTGACCATGATCGCCTGATCGAACTGGCTGCCCTGGCACTGGGCGCCGCTCAGATCGGCCTCCATAAACAGCGCCTGACGGGCATCGACCTGACGCAGGTTCGCCCGCTGCAGCGAAGCGCCTTTAAAATTGCACTGGGTCAGCTGCGCGCCGCTGAAGTCCGCCTCGTCAAGGCGGTTATCGGTAAACTGGCAGCCGGTAAACTGCTGGCGGACATAGCTTTTATTACGCTGGTCGCATTCAAAGAACACCACCCGCTCAAAGCTGGCGCCGTCGAGCTCGACCGCGCGTAAATCAATGCCGTAAAACGTGGTCATCTGCAGGCGGCACTCGGTAAACTGCGCCTTATCAAGCGGCGTTTCAAAGAAGGTGCTGCGATCCAGCGCGCTGCGGCTAAAACGGCTTTGCTGCAGCTTGCAGCGCATAAACTGGGTGGTATCAAGCTGACCGTCAGAAAAATCGCTGGCCGTCAGCTCGCAATCGTTAAAGACGCACTCGCGCAGCGCCGTATTGGCGGCCCGTAGGTTCGCCATGGCGCACTGGTTAAACACCGTCTGCGTCAGCTGCGCCCCGTCGGCCTGCACGTCGTTCAGCTCGCATTCGGTGAACACCGCTTCATGCAGGTTGGCGCCGCGCAGATCGGCGCCGTTTAACGAGACTTCCTGAAAGATGCCGCCAGACAGGTCGCAGTTGCGCAAGTCCAGCCCATCCAGCACCAGCTCGCTAATCGCTTCACCGCCCTTCACCCGCTGCTGCAGATCCGCTGCGCCAAGATTGGTCATACTGTTTCTCCGTCACGGCCTGGCAACGTTTTAACCCGTTTGGTCCAGGCGCCGTTCAGGCTGGTTGCATCGTCGGTAATGGCCTGCGAAAGGTCGGCCCGGAACAGATTGGCGCCGTTAAAACGGGCGCCGCCCAACAGGCTCTTTTGCAAGATGGCCCCCATCAGGTTGGCATCGCTGAAATTGGCCTGCCGGAAGTCGCTGCGCACAAACAGGCTGCCGACCAGATTTGCCCGGGTAAAATCGGCCCCCTGGCAGCAGGCTTCACTGAGGTCGCTGTTTTCCAGCTTCGCCAGCGTGAAACGGGCGCCGCGCAGCGGCGTCTGGCGCAGGTTGCACTGCTTCAGGGTAGCGTTGCTAAAATCGGCGCCGTTCAGCACGCTCTCCGAGGCCGCGGCGCAGGTCACCAGCGTCGCGCCGTCAAACCGCGCCTGCTCGGCGTGGCTCTCTACCCAGGAACAGCTTTCAAGGCTGGCGCCGCTGAAGCTGGCCGCCTCCAGCGTAGTTTTCATAAAGGTGGTTTTATGCAGCCGGGCAGAACTGAAATCGGGCGCCGGCAGCGTCAGCTCCATAAAGATGCAGCTATCCAGCCGCGCCCGCCGGAAACGGCAGCGGGTCAGCCAGGTCTCGCGCAACAGCAGGCCATCCAGCACGGCATCGTCAAAGATACAATCGTCGAACAGCGTCTGCTGCAGCTGGGTCTCTTTAAAGCGCGCGCCGCTGAAGTCGCTGTGGCAGCACTGGGCCAGCGCCAGGCTGGCGCCCTCCAGATCGCATTCCCGCAGCGAGCTGTGGTGTAGTTCGCAGCGCGCCAGCATCACCTCGCGCAAACAGGCGCCATCCAGCCGGCTGTGGCTGAGATCGGCACACTCCAGCAGCGCCTGGCTGAAGTTAGCGCCGCGCAAATCCATACCGGAAAGGTCCGCGCCGGTCAGATCCATACCGCTGAAATCGCCCCCCTGTTCCAGGGTGCGCTGCACGCGGCTGCGGATGATCTGCGCCAGGTCGCCCTTCAGACGCCGGGCCGGCGGCTGGCTCTGTACCGACATCAGGTACATCTGGTGCAGCGCCGCCTGGCTCTGCGCCAGCTTCTTCTCGCTCAGGGCGTCCTTATTCTGGTGCAGCATATCCTGCATACGCTGCATCGTTTCCGGTCCCCGGGGGGCGTTTTCATCCTCTGCGGCCTCGGGGAAGCGGGCCTCCATCTCGCGCTTGCGTTCCTCGGCGTCGAGACGCTGCGCTTCCGCCTGCTGCTCCCAGCTTGTCGATAAACGCCGGCAGTTCATCCAGCGGCGGGATCTCCGGCTCTTCAAACGCCGGCAGCAGGTCATCGACGCTGTCGCCCTGGGCCTCCAGCCGTGCCCGATGCTGTTCACGCAACAGATTGGCGCGATTTTTCATATTGTCGCGCATCGGGCTGGTGCTTTGTTCTATTTCGCTGTCGATCCAGGGACCGATGGCCGCTTCCGGAACCAGGTCCTTTTCCCGGAAGGCAAACAGCGCGCCGCGCTCTTTATCCATCCGTTGGCTCAGTACCTTGCGATAGTGGCTGATCGAACGGGCAGCGCCGACGCCCTCCAACGCAGGCATCAGTTGCAACACATCGGCAGCGTCATCTTCGTTGATGCGGGTGTTGCCCTGCCAGATAAGGATCATTTGCTGCAGATGCGGGAAGAACCAGACGGTGGTGGCGCGCAGCGCGATTTCTTCAAACAGCGTTTCATCGCCGCGCTGACGGTTGATAAAGCAGCGGGCCTGCCACGGCGGCAGCGTGCCCTCCTGCAGCGGCCGTTCCGGATGCATATTCCAGATGCGCCAGCGCGCCTGAGGAGGCAGCGCATCACGCTCCTGCCACCATTGATCGGGCGAGCGGCGTTAAACACCCGCCAGTCGATATCCCGGGCAAAGCCGGGGAAATCCTGCTTCAGCCAGCGGGCGTCATATTTTTTACCCATGCGCTTAAAGCGTCGCGGCCACAGCAGATCCAGCGCGCCAAAACCCGCCGGTTCCGGCTGCTGACCGGCAGAGGTGATGCGCTCATGCATCGATTCGATATTAGGCAACGGACGAAGCTGATAGCCGCCGACCGCCACCGGATGCAGGCCAACGCCATGGGGGTTTTCCTCATGCCCTTCACCGCCCCAGGCGCGGCTCCAGTCCAGACGCATCTGTTCAAAGGGCTGCGGCGGCGTTGCCCGGTCTCCGGCCCAGTAGCGATCGCCATATACCGCCAGGGTTTTGCTCAGACCTTCGATCTCGATACGCGCCGCAACGGCGGTTTTATCCGACTGGTGATGGCTGTAGGCATAACCCGTGGCCAGAAATTCCGCCCGGGCTTTGGGGATCGCCATATCAATCACCCCCGCCGCTGGTCTGCAGCTCGCTGGCCGCCAGCTGCCACAGCTCGACTTCCGGCCGCAGCTGCGGCGCCTCCCCCATATCCGCCAGCGCCATCACCGAAACGCCAAGGTGGTTTATGGCCCTGCCAGCGATAAGGGCGATTTAATACGCTAAGGCGCAGGGGTTTGATAATTTTCATCGGAGGGTTTTACCATGCCTGAAATAATCATCCGCTAATCGTTTGCATGGAGAATATCATTCTCAAGGTGATAAGTTAACAGAAAAACCATGCGCGACATTCCACGAGATAAAAAATAAATAAACTGTCATATTCAACTTGGCTTAACCATTAACGAGAACGATCAACAGCTCACTGTGTTTTCTAAAAACATATGGGGAAAGCTATTGATAAATAACATCAATAACTAACAGCAACGGGTTTCCCAGAGTTATCCTTAATAAAGACAAAATCATTTTTACCATTAGCCTTTGCCTGATATACCAATCCCAGTTGATAAGCCGAAAGGGCGATCTGCGGCACGGTTTCACGGTGTTTTTCCAGCATCCAGACGGCTTGGCTTTCAGGATTCTCTAGCCGTAAGGTCCATCTCAATAACAGGGTTATTGTTAATAAACAGGCCGCTTTGCTTTAGCGACAGGATAGTAACGTACACATCTGCGCCCTGTTCAATAATCCCCTGTTCACGCCGACGGGAACCCTTGATAACTCTGTTGGCAAAATAATAACATACCAAGATAATGGTAAACGTTAATATTAATATTGCCGGCTTCCAGGATAGCCATCATTTATCCTTATCGGCAATATTTCCTTTAGCTGGGATAGTAACCATACATATCCAACCTGCCAGTAGCACTGGTTTTTATTTCAAACATCTATTATCTATACCACGAATCATTTAATCCACAAGAATCAATGACTTATCAAGCAAGGCTATTTTTTTCGGATATTCAGGATCGTACTTTATTGTAGTTATATAGCCTTCTTTAAGGGTTTCAATCTCTTTGAAAGTTAAAGGCTTCATTATTGTTGATTCAACAAGGTCATCTTCTTTTGTTTTAAACCGGAACGTAAGTTTATAAACAGGTTTATTACCATCCCAACTACTTGTTTGAACTGTATTAACAATTTCAGCATCCGTAACCATACCATTTTTTAAAACTGCATCCTGAGAAAAACTATCCTTTAAATATGGGATAAAATTCGTATAGAGGAAGCGTGCCATGGGGAAAACTCCGAACACCAGCGCGATTATTACCATTATTATAATAAATGCATTGCTCATTTTACTTTCCGCAATTATATTCCCAATTCTTTTTCATACAAAGACACTATTTATCCAATGGGGATTTTATTTTTATCTTGATTTTTTTAGGATCAACCCTTGAATATGTCAATGGTATTGAATCACCTTTTTTATATTCTGTTAGTTTCGTTACATCAATAACTGCCCTGCCTTCACTTGTAATGATTTTTTTATCAAAAGTATTAAACCTAACTGTAATCAAAACGTTAACAAACGCAGAGTTTTCGCCACTTGAACTTCTTATCGAAACAATCTCTCCTTGTGTATCAACGGCATCTTGTGGACTAATTTTAACCCCACTCCCTCCCACGAATTAGTGCATATACAAAAAAAACCATGGCGATGAAAGATATAGCCAATAAAGGGTAAGTTGTAAAATAAGAAATATTCATTTTTAACCATTAGAAAAGTCAGTATTAAAATTAGTCATGCCACCGCACATAAAAACACACTATCACTTCATTTCAAATGGAGCCAAAAATATTTCCTTTGGGTTATTAGGCATATAATAAATATAAATCGTATTATTCCTCATTATCTTTACCATATTCTGAGGGGAAATATATTCTTTAGCTGTTGTAGTAACCCGTCCTAAGTCAGTATCAAACTCAATATCCATCTTAAGCTTTGTATTTCCCGTTCCTGTCGCTCCTATTTTCTCCATATTCAAAATTCTAGCCTCTGTACGAACCCCATCTTTTTTGAATCGGTCATAAGTGGCACCAGTTTTATAGCAGTAAGCTATTACAATAATGATAACAACTGCTATTATTAATGTAACCCAAAAATAATCAGGTATAATCCATCCTAAAACCATCATTTGACTTTATTATTATCAATAATTACTGTTTTCTCTTTATCTCCTGGCACAAATTTAACAACCAATTTTTTCCCCATACGATAATCATCCAGCATCAACGGATTAACCAAATGTGTTGTTCTTACTTCAAAAGAAATGTCATCAGGTCCTGTCACACTAATTGTTAAATCAAGACTTTTCTTCTTTTTCACAAGAACATCCTGAAGTTCAGGTGTTAAATTTGAACTTATAATAACAGCTGTTCCCTGGATGCCATTTCTTCTTGCTTCTTCTTGATTTCTTTCCATTGTAATGCGTTGATAATTATCCTGAACAAATGAATACAAGTAATATAACCCAAGCATAATCATAATAGCCAAGACAACATAGGCAAACCATGATCTTTCAGTCATAGGACTTAATGAAATCAAACATAAATAGCCTTTACCAGATAATAATTAATTACTTTCGCTTGAAATCTTTCATCGCATCCCTCATATTCAACATGTTTTTTGATGGTTCATTTCTGGCATAAACAATAGGTATCCCGGATCCCACTTGATATTTTTGTAAATCCATTGTTTTAATGTTTATTAGTTCATCATCCTTTTCAAAAGTATCCCCATTTTCTGTTGTGAAGCGGTAACCAACATGGATACTAACAATGCCAATATTTGATGGAGTCCCGGGGGTAATATCTACGATAGTTGCTTCAGTATAACATGGATTATTCAGTATCTCTTTTTCAACAGTCTTACTTATACGGTTTTCTGACAAGGGAATAACCTATTGCAATAATAACGAATGCTACAATTATAATATGTATAAATTTAATAATGAAATCCATACTTTCCTAATCTTAATGGGGAAGCTCTGTATTATGCAATAAGTTCGGAGAAATTCTCATTTCAATACTTACGCATACAAATATAAGGATAAACTGAAACTTATCGCTTTCCAATTCCCAGAAGGTGAGATCACTATCACTCCATATCCCCAGGAACCAGATAAACTTTTTCGGGATCTTCAGGTAGGTAATACAAGGCAACCGTATTATTCCTCAAGATTTTTACCATATCTTCTGGTGTGAAGAAACGTTTAGCATGGGTTATAACAATGCCATCATTAGTTGGAAACTCTAACTCCATATAGAATTTCATGTTCCCAGTCCCAGATGCCCCGATGTTTTTTTTATTAATAATTTTTGCTTCAATCTTTATACCTTCAGCTCTGTATTTTTTATCATCAGAACTAGATTTAAATATAATGTATATAACCCACCCAATAAGAAAAATGCTAAAAATTGTAGCCCATAGCGCTGAGTCAGTCATTTATAACTCCTATGGTATATATTTATCCCCACGACATTTAAATTTATTATCCTTCGTTACTCAAACTTATTATTCAAACATCAGGACATTCATTATCTCTTCAAACTTGCGTGATAGTAATCGATTTTACTATATTTTTGGTTGACACGATAATATACAATGGGTATTTCCTTACCAACATAATACTCATCAAGGTCCGTAGTGTCGATATTTAGCGTCTGATTATCTTTAGTATAATTAATATTATTGGCAGAAAATGTGTAAGTCATCACTATATCCAATTTCCCAAGATCATTCGGTGCTCTAGGAAAATACTTTACGATATGTGCCACAGAATAAACAGGATCTTTTTTTATCATCAAATGCAAAATATAACCTTGAAAAAAAATAAATGACAAAAAATATTAATATCGCAAAAAACACCCCCCATCCGAAAATTTCTGAAAATTTCCCCATCATGTTCCTCATGCTATTATATTAAATTGTTTTTATTAAAGACGTTAAGGGAGATAAAGTTTATAATAACATATACTATTGATAGATATAAGACCAAATACTCATTTCACGCATTGATTAGTTATCACCTAATATTAGAGGCTTATCAAACAATGCTATTCTCTTCGGATTCTTTGGATCATACTTTATTGTTGTTCCATTACCGGGAGAAAACCGCTCTATCTCTTCGAAAGAAAGCGCTTTTGTTAGACTCGACTCAACTTCTACATTATCCATAGTTTTAAACCTAAACGTTAATTTATATATAGGTTTATTCCCCCCCAATAACTTGTTTGGCTGGATGAAATAATATCGGCGTTAACTGCAAGGCCATTTTTTATAACATCGCTTTGCATTGCTCCATTTTTAAACTGGGGAATAATATCACAATATAAAAAACGCCCAATAGAAAATACAGCAACAACACCTAATAAAACCTTAAATATTGTGCTTACCATATCCCACATAGCCTATCCTATAAAATCAGAGTTAGTAAAATCTGACTTAGATTAATATTACTATGATAAATAAAATTTTAAGCCTAGTAGAATTCCCAGCAACTCCTCCAGTTCCACCAATAAGGTGATTATTACCCTGCCAGCGTTAATATGCCAAGATGCAGGGTTTTGATAATTTTCAAGATATAGCCTTTCATTTACGATAAACTTGCGGCTATATGATTTTGTCTAACCTTTATTAGTAATAATATAAAAATTGAAATTTTTATTTCACTCAAAATCAATACCAATAACTGCTATTTTTTTTGGAGGAACCCCTTGATACTTTATTGTTAGATTCAATCCTTTCTTTAACTTACTTGCTTCTGACACCTTGACAACTGCCGCAGCATTATATTTTTTTTGTACCACCATCTAAATCGCACTCAAAAGTAAACGAATAGAAATAATCAATATTGTGTTTTGCCTGTAACTGTTTCCACGAGACCAATTTAGCAGAGGCCACATCTCCATTCCATAAGTTTTGGCTACTCCAGTTTTTTTATCTCCTCCTGTCCTTCTTTATTTACTTTAATCCCTTTAAAAGAGACAAACACAATAATTATTGCAACTATCCAAACAGCCATAGATGCATACTCTGAGATAAAACTCACATATCC
Organism: Serratia rubidaea; assembly: GCA_901472405.1. Taxonomy (GTDB): domain Bacteria; phylum Pseudomonadota; class Gammaproteobacteria; order Enterobacterales; family Enterobacteriaceae; genus Serratia_B; species Serratia_B rubidaea. The sequence continues at coordinate 4,896,322 of LR590463.1, forward strand.
TCCTTTCATATAAAAATATGTATTGCACTAAGAGCAACGTTCTGCAATGAATTTTCTATTCGACTAAGAGATCGTACATAATTCATAGGTTCAGTAACTACACTAGTTAGAGATGTCGATATAGTCAGGGGAGTCCAACTGATTGCAGATCCATTTAATGAGACACTAACCCCCGTTACAGCTGCATTTACCGATTTAAACGAAGTATGATCCTTTATAAACTCATTAACTTTGCTAGATTTTATTTCTTTATTTTTATCATTATGAACAAAGTCCGGTGTATCTATAAAAACTTTAGAAGTACTACTTATTTTTATTAGATTAGGACTAGAGATATGTATTTCACCATTAGTAACATCCTGCGTCCAGTCACCACCATTGACATTAACGGTTAACCCACCATCAGTAATGGTTTCCGTCTTGCCACCAGCTTTGATATTAGTGACCTGCCCACTATCAAAATCCTGCGTGATCTTGCCGGTTACATGATGTGTTTCATCGCCAGTAATGGTGGTATCACGCTTATCTTTAACCTTGACCAGATCACCACCGCTGGTGATCTCAAGATCGCGGGCCATTGGTGATCGTCGTTTTTTCACCGTCTTTAAAGGTTTTCGTTTCCTTTTTATCCACCGTCGTGGTGCGGGTAGCGTGATAATTAAAGACCGCATCCCCCGTTACGTCATCCTTCTGCTCTTTAAGAATGGTGGTGGTGCGAGTACCATCGATCGTCACATCTTTATTATTCTCTACCGAAACCCGCATATCTTTTTCCGCATGCATCGACAGCATTTCGGCACCGGGTTTATCTTCAAAATAGAGATGGCTGGAATTATCAAGATGCCCGTCTTTACTGCGGGTCATAAAGCCCATCTGGGTGGCCGCTTGCCGGCAGCGCCCACGGCGGCATGCTGGCTTCGTTATATACCCTGCCCGTCACGATTGGGCGGTCCGGATCGCCGTTGATAAAGTCGATCACCACTTCGTCACCAACGCGCGGGATCTGCACGCCGCCAAACCCCTGACCGGCCCAGGCGCTGGAAACGCGCACCCAGCCCGAACTGGTGTCATCGCCATTCGCCAGACGGTCCCAGTGGAACTTCACCTTCACCCGGCCGTATTTATCGGTCCAGATGGATTCGCCCTGCGGCCCCACTACCTTCGCGGTCTGCGGGCCGTAGGTACGCGGCCAAGGCGTCGCCTGCTCCGGGCGGAATACGACGGAGGATGGGATCACCGAAAAGTCCAGCCGGTGAACGCTTCCCCCGCTGTCGCCGCTGGCATAGCGGTTCTCTTCAAACTGGTAGTGCACCGCCGTAGTCAGATACTCGCCGTTATCGCTGAAGAATGGCGCGTTCAGCAGTGCAAAGGTGTAACCCGGCGCCAGCCCAACGGCAGTGCCAGTTCCCTGTATCTGCTGGTGATCCACCTGCCAGCGTTCCTGACGGATGCGGGCATAGAACTCGCCGTGGCCATGTTCCACATAGCGTCCCGGCCAGTCGTAAACATCGATGCTGCCCGGTGACGGCGAGGCCGGATTCTGACGCGCCTGGAACAGCCAGGCGTTGGGCTTGCGGAAATCGTAGTCGTCCAGGCTGTAGATGCCCGGTGTGACGCTGTCTTCCAGCGCCCACTGGCTGATGCCCTCTTCGTCGGTACTGCCGCCGGAAGGCGTAACATGGTAGGGAATACTCTCGTAACCGCTGAACGGCTGCTGTTGCAGCGGGGCATCCGTCAACACCAGGGTGTGTTTGTCCGCCTCATGGCTGAAGTGATAGGCAATGCCCTCCAGCTCCATCAAACGGCTGATAAACGCCAGGCTGCTCTCCTGATACTGCACGCAGTATTCCCATGGGCGATAGCTGCCCGTCAGCCGATCTTCCACATTCACCTGGCTTTCGCCCAGCAGACTCTTCACGATCTGCGGCACCGTCTGGCCCTGGAAAATACGCAGGTTACGGTCGCGCTTCATCGGCCACAGATCCGGCTCCATCGTCAGGCGGTATTCCGCATAGCGGGTACCGGACAGTTCCACCGCATTGACCGCCACGCGGGTTATCTTGCCGTTCAGGTAGCGTTTACCCATCAGAGAACGCGTCGGGATAGTCACCGTAATCGGCTGCCCCAACAGGCTGCTGCGATCGATACGTGCATCAGTACTCAGCAACGTTACGTTCAGTTCAAACGGCTCCGATAACGCCTCGCGCCCGGAGAGTTTCCAGAAAAGCAGCCCGGGGATGGGTAGCTGAACGGTAATGCGATCTAACATGACGGTAGTCCTTTGCCTGACAACGGTAATGCGATAGTAAAGAATCGCCTTTATATCAGGATAGGGCACGATAGTGAAATATAGAATCAGAATATGATGAATATCGTCACGTTTATTTATAACACTATAAAGATCGGGTGTTTTGCTCCGCGTAACTATCGATAACATAGGTCAATAACCGCATCCCGCAGCACCGGCCACCTGTAATATAAGGATAACGCTATGCGCTACGTATGTTATTCAAGCAGTTGGTAAACAGTGTACGATATAGCGATGCAGCTTACTGAAGACAGTAAAATGCGGTATTAACACGTTATTGCTCAGTCAAAATCAACGCCAATAACGGCGATTTTCTTAGGGGGTACGCCTTGATGCTTTATCGTCACGACTAACCCTTTCCGCAATTTGCCAACCTCCGAAGCTTTAACCACTCCTGCAGCGCTGTACTGCTTTAAGCTACCGTCCAACTCGCTTTCAACAGTAAACGAGTAGAAGTAATCAATATTGTGTGTCGCCTGCAGCTGTTTCCATGAGATGAGTCTGGCAGTGGTGACACTACCTTTCCATAAATCTCTACCAATCCAATTTTTAATTTCTTTAATGTCGTCCTTTTGACCTCTAAGTCCCCTTATAGAAATAAAAACAAGAATAAAGATAACTGACCACGCAAAGATAAACGGATGCTCTGAGATAAAACCCATAAAAACCTTCTTATGTGAGAAATTACTCACCCATAATCAACAGACATTACTGAAATTTTTCCTGGCGGAACCCCATCATATTTAATGATGATCGGTAAGCCTGGTTTTAATTTAGGAACCTCTGATACCCTAACGACTGAAGCAGCACTATACTGTTTATTTTCCCCATCAATATTCATCTCAAAGGTGAAGACAAAATAATAGTCAAGATTATTAGTTGCGTTAGTCTGCCGCCAACTTACCAATAATGCTTCTTTTATCTCACCTTTCCATCTGTCTTTACTTAACCAGTGTTTTATTTTGCTAAGATCATCTCCCTGTCCCTTCAGCCCTCTTAGCGTTCCAAAAATCATCAAAAACGTTAAGGCAAGCGCTGCCATAATGATCAGCCCTGAATATTGACTAATAAAACTCACTCTACCTCCCAGTAAATGTCAGATATATACAGACATGTTCTGTTAATGTTCGTTCCACCGGCTTAGCACCCATGCCCACATACAACAGAATACTAGTTATTAACATTGCCAACAACAATGATATTCTGCGGATTGCTCCTTTGGTATTTTATAGTAATCAATTTACCTGGTTTATATTCTTCAGCATAAAATGCCGAAATATTAATATCTTTATTGGTGGATATTTTTTCATCTCCAATGGTAAACTCGATTAATAATGAAATAAACAGACGCCCATCTGCAGTTTGGTTATCATGTGGCTTTGCATCAATCACTATGGCCTCCACCTCCTGACCACTATTCATAATAGACTCGTTTTTTTTTACTAGATCTTAACGTATTCCTCACGCCATAAAAAACAACGATGAGCAAAGAACACGTGACAATTATATTAAACCAAAGAGCAACATCGGCTAATCCCATGATAATCCCCACCAGCACTAATAAATTGACAAACCCTTTAGCATTACAGGGTTTGTTAACGATTTCCCTAACATGTTCCATTCATAATTAATGTGATCGTAATACATTCAGGCATAACCTAAATCTTTCATCACCGAGTGGCAATGGGATCACAACGAATATCTGCTATTTCAGGATAAAATCAGCGGCGATCCCGGCAACATTCTCCACCGCCCCCCTAAGATTCCTCGCGGTATATCCGCTGCACCTGTTCAATCAACCGCAGCAACTCATCATCGGCGCCCGGCTTCCAGAGCGCGACCATCGGGTGCGTCAGGCCGCTCTGGCCCAGCTCGGTGTCGAGCCGGCTTACCGCCGGCCATTGCTGTGCCTGAAAATGCGTCGGTAAAAAATGCCCAGCCCTGCCCGGCGCTCAGCGCCGCCTGCAGCAGCGGCAATTCATTGATTACCCTGATGCGGTCAGAGATCTGTAAGCGCTTAGCCATGGCATCCGGCAGGTCGCTGAACGGGATAAGCTGAGTGTGCGCAGCCAGCGCAATCAGCGGAATCGGACAGGCGTCCGGAAAGAACCCCTCACGGGCATACACCGCCATCTCCAGCGCCCCTAGCGCTCGCCATTTAAACCGATCGCTGATGCTGCGGTTAAGCGCCTGATAGACGCCAAGGTGCGCCGCGCCGTCGGCCAACAGATCTTCCGCCTCTGCCCTTTCCATCATGCGCAGGTCCAACGCAATACCCTGCTGATACAGCGCCGCCGACAGCGCGCTCAAAAACTGCCTTGGCGTAAACGCGTCATAGCACAGCACCACGCGCTGGCGAACCTGCTGCGGAATATGCTCCGCCAGCTGGCAAAAGGTTTCCGCTTCCTGCAGGAATAGCCGCGCCTGACGATACAGGCGCTGCCCGGCATCCGTTAACCGCAGCGGGCGCGTATGGCGATCGAACAGCGCATAGCCTAAATCCAGCTCCAGATACTCGACCAGTTCGCCGACGGTGGTGCGGTCCTTGCCCAGGCGTTTAGCTGCCCGCGTTAAATTACCGCTCTCGCACACGCTGGCGAACGCCTCTATCTGAGCTAAAGAAAATCGAATCTTTCCCACGGCTGTTCCTGTCCGGTTCGGGGGATTTTCCCCCATTAACTCACTCTTGACCGCGCGGCCAACGCCTTACTCTTCCCGGGTACCCCTCACATAACGGTAAGGAGATAACATGAAAAAATTCGCTTCCAGCGCATCGGCGCTGCTGGCCGGCGCGATACTCAGCGCCAGCCTGACCACCGGCGCACAGGCCTGCACCCGCGCGTTTATGAATATGTACCCCGGCTATATGGTCAGCGCCCGTAATCTGGATTTCTTCGGCCCGGTCGATCCCGCGTTGGTGATCACCCCGCGCGGCGTGGCGCATAACGGCGGCGACAATCCCAATGCCGCACAGTGGCAAACCCGTTACGGCAGCGTAGTGGTCTATGCCGACGGCGTATTCCCGATGGATGGCATGAATGAAAAAGGGTTGGCGGGGCACACGCTGTTTTATATGAACGGCAGCCAGGTTCAACAGGACAATCAGGATAAACCGGTTCTCGAAAGCCGCGCCTGGCTCAGCTACATTCTGGACAATTACGCAACCGTCGATCAGGCAGTAAATGCGATCCGTAACGATGTGCGCCTGGTCGCCGCGCGCCTGCCGATCGATTACGCCTCCGACACCAAACATATCGCCATTGAAGACGTTAGCGGTGATTCAGCGATTATCGAGATTGATAACGGCAAAGTTAATGTTTATCACGACAAAAACTACCGGGTGATGACCAACCCGCCGTCTTACGCACAACAGCTGAAAAATCTGGCTAAATATCAGAATGCCAAACGCAGCGACATTCCCGGCGGGCTGGAAGCGGATGAGCGCCTGGTGCGCGCCAGCTACGATCTGCAAAACCTACCGCAGCCGGATAACAAGAATCAGGCTCAGGGATTTATTTTATCGGTGATTAACAATGTGGCTTACCCCATCGGCTCGCCGGCAGAACCTGACGAACAGAAAGTGTCCGATATGTATGAAAAATACAGCAAGCGCCCGGAACAAAATAAAGGCATCGGCACTTACTGGACCGCCATTTCCGACCTGAGCCACGGCGAATACCATTTCAAATCAACCTTCGCGGCCTCGCAGGTCTGGGTATCGCTGCACGATATCAACTTTAGCCAAGGCCAGCCGGTACGGCAAATCAAGCACCTGAATGACTACGCGCAGAAAGGCTGGGAGGGCAATATTCTGGCGCAGGCGAAGTAACGGCAGGCCCACGCCGCACGGCGTGGGCTATTGTGTAAATAGTTTCCCCGGGAAAGCAGCACGAAATAATTTATGCCTGAGTTTTAATAACAACCGACAACAATGCTGTAAGCAAAGAAAAATACGCACTAAGGCATTAGTTATAGTAATCCGAATGGCTATCGGTGAGAAAAACTCAGTGGCGGCATAATCAGATGGTCATTACCCTTCAGTTAAAAGTTCTATTCTAGCCGCACAGCGAATTTCCTCATGTTACTGAGCATTCTTTATATTATTGGCATCACCGCCGAAGCCATGACCGGCGCGCTGGCCGCCGGGCGTCGTCAGATGGATCTGTTCGGCGTGCTGATCATCGCCTCCGCCACGGCCATCGGCGGCGGTTCGGTGCGCGATGTCCTGCTTGGCCATTATCCGCTAGGCTGGGTTAAACACCCAGAATACATCGTGATTGTCGCCATTGCCGCCATCGTCACCACCTGGCTCGCCCCGCTGATGCGTCATCTGCGCCGGCTGTTTCTGGTGCTGGATGCCGTTGGCCTGATCGTATTCTCTATTATTGGCGCGCAGGTGGCGCTGGATATGGGCCACAGCCCGATTATCGCCGCCATTGCCGCGGTGATCACCGGCGTGTTCGGCGGGGTGCTGCGTGATATGTTCTGCAACCGCATCCCGCTGGTATTCCAGAAAGAGATTTACGGCGGTATCGCTTTCGCTGCCGCCTGGCTGTATATCGGCCTGCAGCACTTCGACCTGCCGCATAACGTCGTGGTGCTGATTACGCTGTTTGCCGGCCTGGGAGCACGCCTGCTTGCCCTGCGCTTCCGGCTCGGGTTGCCCGTGTTCAATTATCAACATCCGGATCACTGAGCGCATCGTCGGCAAAGCCGGCGATATGCTGCTGCCGCAGGCTGTTTGCCACGCGCTGTAGCGCCGGCTGGCGGAAGAACGCAACCAACTGTGCCGCCCGTTTATCGCCGACGCCGGCCTGCCGCTGCCATATATGCGTCGGCAGCCTTTTGGTCTGTTGCCACCCCGTCACCCCGGCAAGTTGTTCGGCCGACAGCGGCGCCCCCAACGCCAGCAGCCAGCGTTGGAACGGCTGCCGCCGCGCCAGCATAAATTGCTGATGCAGACGCTGCGCCTGCTTATCACCCACCCCCGGCAGCGTGCGCAGGCTTTCCGGCGTCAGCGTCAGCCAGTCCGCCAGTTCTTTCACCCGTCCGTGTTCGACCAGCATGCGCCAGCTGGCTTCGCTGACGCCGTTCATCATCAACCCCTGCGGGCCGCTCAGCCACACCAGCCGCGCGATAAACTGCTGCCGGCAACCTGCCTGCGGGGTAAAGCAGCTGAACGCGTGATAGCGCTCGGCATCCGGCGCGGTCAGCACAGGCCGTTCCACGCTGCGCCACGCCACGCGGGTCACCTGGGGGATCCCCTGTCCCTTCAGGCTGACGGCGACCTGATCGCCGGGCACGATGTCCCAGAACCGCCAGCGGGCGAGCGAACCGATGTTAACGCGTCGCACCCATTTATCGTCCAGTTGCAGCGGATCCAAAGCCAGCACCACCGTAATTTTGCCGGTGCGGCCAATGCGGAACATCACCCGCTCCACGCGCGTCACCTGTTCTGCCGGCGGATATTTCCACGCTACCGCCCACAGCGCCGGCTTATTACGCCAGTAGCGCCCGGACGGCGAACGAGCCTGATGCAGCACCACGCCATCGGTGACAAAAGGCAGGGGATTGGCAAACCACCTTTCACGCCAACGGATAACGTCCTCTACCGAGCTCACCGGCCGGGTATAGTCCCGCACCAGCGTAAAGCCCACGCCGCCAACTGCGCCAGCCGCTGCGACATCTCGGGCGGGCCATCGGGCCAGGCCCAGATGAAAATCCCCAGCTGCGCCAGCCGTTCCGAGGGCCGGTTACGCATCAGTGCGCCGGCAACGCTGGCGCGCGCGTTGACGCCGCCGTAAGCCTGCTGGCGATGACCGGTCATCAGCAGAAACAGTTCCCCTGCAGCACCAAAAAGTCCGGCGCGCCCGCCAGCGTTGACGGCACGCCGGGGATCGCCCTGACCTTCTCCAGCCAGTCTTCCCCCTGCCGGCCGTCGCCGCGGCTGATCGCCTGCGCCAGCTTGCCCTGCCGGTACACCAGCGTTACGGCCACGCCGTCGATCTTCGGCTGTAGCCACACGTCACGGCGCTCCGCCAGCCAGCGGGCAACCGCCCGACGGTCCGTCAGCTTGCGCAGCCCGGTATGAGCGACCGGATGGGGCATTTTTCCCGCCGGCAACAGCGGCAGCGGCGGCTCCCCGCCCGCCGGCGCAAACCCGCCAAAACTGCTGCTTTTGCCGCAGGCTGTCATAGAGTTCGTCGCTAATCAAACTTTGCCCGCGTTGGTAATAGGCCGCATCCCAACGCGCCAGCTGCTCTTCCAACGCATTCAGTTCGTTGCGCAGCCGCTCCGCCGGCCAGTGCGGACAGGTTTCCGCCTGCACGCAAGCGGAGATGACCATCGCGAGAATAAAAAACACGGCGCCGTAAAAAAGGTGTCCTTTCATTCCTTCCTCCCTGATGCGATGCAGTAAAACCGCTTTTCCGCACGGCGGCGACGCATAAACTCATCGGCTGCGAAACGCATGGCAAAATAAATTTTCTTTTGCGCAAAACCCTCAAAATAACGCGATACGCAAGGCAGTTTGCAATTTTTGCCGTGTTTTTCCCCCAAAGCCGCGGGCAAAATGCGTGCAAACGCTGCATCAGCGGCGTTAGCCGTGTATACTGTGCGGAGAAAATACACATCTGCTGTAATTGGCACATCAACCGCTATCAACGAACATCATCATGGCTCAAGGCACGCTTTATATTGTCTCTGCACCCAGCGGCGCAGGTAAATCAAGTCTGATTCAGGCTTTGTTAAAGACCCAACCGCTGTACGACACGCAGGTGTCGGTTTCACACACCACGCGCGACAGTCGCCCGGGTGAAAATCATGGCGAACACTATTTCTTTGTGTCGCACGACGAATTCCGCCGCATGATTGCGCAGGATGCCTTCCTTGAGCATGCCGAAGTGTTCGGCAACTATTACGGCACCTCACGCGCGGCTATCGAGCAGGTGCTGGCGACCGGCGTCGATGTTTTCCTGGATATCGACTGGCAGGGCGCGCAGCAAATTCGCGCCAAAATGCCGCAGGCGCGCAGCATCTTTATTCTGCCGCCGTCGAAGGAAGAGCTGGGCCGCCGCCTGCGCGGCCGCGGGCAGGACTCCGATGAGGTGATCGCCAAGCGCATGGCGCAGGCGGTAGCGGAAATGACGCACTATGCGGAGTATGATTATTTAATCGTGAACGATGATTTCGATCTGGCGCTGTCCGATCTGAAAACCATTATTCGCGCCGAGCGCTTGCGTTTAGGTCGGCAAATGCTGCGACATGACGCTTTAATCAGCAAACTATTGGCAGACTGAAGACAGTTTCAGTATTATGCCCAGTCTTTTCGTCACCTGTGGAGTAGCACAAATATGGCACGCGTAACTGTTCAAGACGCTGTAGAGAAAATTGGTAACCGTTTTGACCTGGTGTTGGTCGCTGCTCGTCGGGCACGTCAAATCCAGGTCGGCGGCAAAGACGCGCTGGTTCCTGAAGAGAACGATAAGTACACCGTTATCGCGCTGCGCGAAATCGAAGAAGGTCTGATCAACAGCCAGATCCTCGACGTCCGTGAGCGCCAGGAGCAGCAAGAGCAGGAAGCCGCAGAAATTCAGGCGGTTACCGCGATTGCTGAAGGCCGTCGTTAATTAAATAGCGAGTCTGCCTTGTACCTGTTTGAAAGCCTTAACCAGCTGATTCAACGTTACCTGCCTGAGGAGCAAATTAAGCGCCTCAAACAGGCATACCTCGTCGCACGTGATGCTCACGAGGGCCAGACACGCTCCAGCGGTGAGCCTTATATTACTCACCCGGTCGCCGTGGCCTGCATCCTGGCGGAGATGCGTCTCGATTACGAGACGCTGATGGCCGCCCTGCTGCATGACGTCATTGAAGACACCCCGGCTACCTATCAGGATATGGAACAGCTGTTCGGCAAAAGCGTTGCCGAACTGGTTGAAGGCGTATCCAAGCTCGACAAGCTCAAGTTCCAGGATAAAAAAGAAGCGCAGGCGGAAAACTTCCGCAAGATGATCATGGCGATGGTGCAGGATATCCGCGTCGTGCTGATCAAGCTGGCCGACCGTACGCACAATATGCGCACCCTCGGTTCGCTGCGCCCGGACAAACGCCGGCGCATCGCGCGTGAAACCCTGGAAATCTACAGCCCGCTGGCGCACCGCCTGGGCATCCATCACCTGAAAACCGAGCTGGAAGAGCTGGGTTTTGAGGCGCTTTACCCCAACCGCTACCGCGTCATCAAGGAAGTGGTCAAAGCCGCGCGCGGCAACCGTAAGGAAATGATCCAAAAGATTCTTTCCGAAATTGAAGGACGGTTGACCGAGGCCGGCATCGCCTGCCGCGTCAGCGGACGGGAAAAAACACCTCTATTCCATTTACTGCAAGATGCACCTGAAAGAGCAGCGCTTCCATTCAATTATGGATATCTACGCGTTCCGGGTGATCGTCAAGGAAGTGGATACCTGTTACCGCGTGCTGGGCCAGGTGCATAGCCTATACAAACCGCGCCCGGGACGGGTTAAAGATTACATCGCCATTCCCAAGGCCAACGGCTATCAGTCGCTGCATACTTCGCTGATCGGGCCGCACGGCGTGCCGGTCGAAGTGCAGATCCGTACCGAAGATATGGATCAGATGGCGGAAATGGGGGTGGCGGCGCACTGGGCGTACAAGGAACAGGGCGAAAGCGGCACCACCGCGCAAATCCGCGCCCAGCGCTGGATGCAAAGCCTGCTGGAACTGCAGCAAAGCGCCGGCAGCTCCTTCGAATTTATCGAGAGCGTCAAATCCGATCTGTTCCCGGATGAGATTTACGTTTTCACCCCGGAAGGCCGTATTGTCGAACTGCCGGCCGGCGCCACGCCGGTTGACTTCGCTTACGCCGTGCATACCGATATCGGCCACGCCTGCGTCGGCGCCCGCGTCGATCGCCAGCCTTATCCGCTGTCACAGGCGCTTACCAGCGGCCAGACGGTGGAAATCATCACCGCACCGGGGGCGCGGCCAAACGCTGCCTGGCTGAACTTTGTCGTCAGCTCGAAAGCACGCGCCAAAATCCGCCAGATGCTGAAAAACCTCAAGCGCGACGACTCCGTCAACCTCGGCCGTCGTCTGCTGAACCATGCGCTGGGCGGCAGCCGCAAGCTGGCCGAAATCCCGCAGGAAAACATTCAGCACGAGCTGGAGCGCATGAAGCTGGCGACGCTGGACGATCTGCTGGCGGAAATCGGCCTCGGCAACGCCATGAGCGTGGTGGTGGCGAAAAACCTGCAGGGTGACCAATCCAGCCTCGGCGCCTCTTCCGGCGTGCGCAACCTGGCGATCAAAGGCGCCGACGGCGTACTGATCACCTTTGCCAAGTGCTGCCGGCCGATCCCGGGCGACCCGATTATCGCCCACGTCAGCCCGGGCAAAGGGCTGGTGATCCACCATGAATCCTGCCGTAACATTCGCGGTTACCAGAAAGAGCCGGAAAAATTCATGGCGGTCGAGTGGGATAAGGAAACCGAGCAGGAATTCATCGCCGAGATCAAAGTGGACATGTTCAATCATCAGGGGGCGTTGGCCAACCTGACGGCAGCGATCAATGCTGCCGAGTCCAATATTCAAAGCCTGAATACCGAAGAGAAAGACGGCCGGGTCTACAGCGCCTTTATTCGCCTGACCACTCGCGATCGCATCCATCTGGCAAATATCATGCGTAAAATCCGTATCATGCCGGATGTGATTAAAGTTAACCGTAACCGAAACTAGCGCCTATGAGCCCCGAACGCTATGCGCGGATTTGTGAAATGCTCGCCACCCGGCAACCGGATCTGACGGTCTGTCTGGAGCAGGTTCACAAACCGCATAACGTCTCCGCAATTATCCGCACCGCCGACGCCGTCGGCGTGCACCAGGTTCACGCCGTCTGGCCAACCGCCCGCATGCGCACGCTGGTTTCTTCCGCCGCCGGCAGCAACAGCTGGGTCAACGTAAAAACGCACCCGACCATTGGCGATGCGGTGCAGCATATGAAGGGCCAGGGCATGCAGATCCTGGCGACCCACCTTTCCGACCGCGCGGTGGATTTCCGCGATATCGATTACACCCGGCCAACCTGTATTCTGCTGGGGCAGGAGAAAACCGGCATCACCGAAGAAGCCCTGCAGCTGGCCGACCAGGACATTATCATTCCGATGATCGGCATGGTGCAGTCGCTCAACGTCTCCGTGGCTTCCGCCCTGATCCTGTATGAAGCACAGCGGCAGCGCCAGAACGCCGGCATGTACCGCCGCGATCGCAGCATGCTGGATGACGAAGAGCAGCAGCGTCTGTTGTTTGAAGGCGGCTACCCGGTGCTGGCCAACGTCGCCAAGCGCAAAGGCCTGCCGCGCCCGCATATCGATGAAAACGGCGAAGTGGTCGCCGACGCCGAATGGTGGGCCACCATGCAAGCCACGGTGCGCAGATGAAAGGCCGCCTGCTGGATGCGGTTCCGCTCACCACGCTGACCGGCGTTGGCGCCAGCCAGGCCGCCAAACTGGCGAAAATCGGGTTGGACACCATTCAGGATCTGCTGCTGCACCTGCCGCTGCGTTATGAAGACCGCACCCGTCTGTACCCCATCAACGACCTGCTGCCGGGCATTTTCGCCACGGTAGAGGGCGAAGTGCTGCGCAGCGATATCAGTTTCGGTCGCCGCCGCATGCTGACCTGCCAAATCAGCGACGGCACCGGCATCCTCACCATGCGCTTTTTCAATTTCAACGCGGCGATGAAAAACAGCCTGGCGACCGGACGCCGGGTCACCGCCTACGGGGAAATCAAACGCGGCAACCACGGTGCGGAAATTATTCATCCGGAATACCGCCTGCAGGGCGAGCATGACGACGTTGAGCTGCAGGCGTCGCTGACGCCGGTCTACCCCACCACCGAAGGCGTACGCCAGGCGACGCTGCGTAAGCTGACCGATCAGGCGCTGGAGCTGCTGGACACCTGCGCCATTACCGAACTGCTGCCGCCGGAACTGAGCGGCGGGCTGATGAGCCTGCCGCAGGCGCTGCATACGCTGCATCGTCCGCCGCCGGATATCCAGCTGGCCGATCTGGAGCTGGGCAAGCACCCGGCGCAGAAACGGCTGATTATGGAAGAGCTGCTGGCGCACAACCTCAGCATGCTGGCGGTACGTGCCGGCGCGCAGAGCTACCACGCCCAGCCGCTGCTGCCGGACGACGCCTTGAAAAAGGCGTTTCTGGCCCAGCTGCCGTTTGCGCCGACCGGTGCGCAACAGCGCGTGGTGGCGGATATCGAAGCGGATATGCAAAAAGATTTCCGATGATGCGCCTGGTTCAGGGCGACGTCGGCTCTGGGAAAACGCTGGTGGCGGCGCTGGCGGCGCTGCGCGCTATTGCTAACGGCAAACAGGTGGCGCTGATGGCGCCGACCGAGCTGCTGGCGGAACAGCACGCGAATAACTTCCGCCAATGGTTTGCGCCGTTGGGCATTGAGGTCGGCTGGCTGGCCGGGAAACAAAAAGGCAAGGCGCGTATCGCGCAGCAGGAAGCGATCGCCAGCGGCCAGGTTTCCATGGTGGTCGGCACCCACGCTATCTTCCAGGAACAGGTGCAATTTAACGGGCTGGCGCTGGTTATCATCGATGAACAGCATCGCTTTGGCGTCCACCAGCGTCTGGCGCTGTGGGAAAAAGGTGAAGAGCAGGGCTTCCATGCCCATCAGCTGATCATGACCGCCACGCCGATCCCGCGTACGCTGGCGATGACCGCCTACGCCGATCTGGATACCTCGGTCATTGACGAACTGCCGCCGGGACGCACGCCGGTCACCACCGTGGCGATCCCGGATACCCGCCGGGCGGACATTATCGAACGCGTCAGAAACGCCTGCCTGCAGGAAGGGCGCCAGGCTTACTGGGTCTGTACGCTGATTGAAGAGTCCGAGCTGCTGGAAGCGCAGGCGGCGGAAGCCACCTGGGAAGAACTGAAGACGGCGCTGCCGGAGCTGAAGGTAGCGCTGGTGCACGGCCGGATGAAAGCACAGGAAAAACAGGCGGTGATGCAGGCCTTCAAGCAGGGCGAACTGCAGCTGCTGGTCGCCACCACGGTGATCGAGGTCGGCGTCGACGTGCCGAACGCCAGCCTGATGATTATTGAAAACCCGGAGCGGCTGGGTCTGGCGCAGCTGCACCAGCTGCGTGGCCGCGTAGGCCGCGGCGCGGTCGCCTCGCACTGCGTGCTGTTGTACAAAACGCCGCTGAGTAAAACCGCGCAAAAACGCCTGCAGGTGCTGCGCGACAGCAACGACGGCTTCGTGATTGCCCAGCGCGATCTGGAAATCCGCGGCCCCGGCGAGCTGTTGGGCACCCGGCAGACCGGCAGTGCCGAATTCAAAGTCGCCGATCTGCTGCGCGACCAGGCGATGATCCCGGAAGTCCAGCGGGTTGCGCGCCATATCCACCAGCACTATCCCGACCATGCTCAGGCGCTGATCGAGCGCTGGCTGCCGGAAAAAGCCCGCTACTCCAACGCATAAAAAAGGGCGCCGATAAGGCGCCCTTTTGCCGTCCTGCGGGGTAACATCCCCCGCCTGACTCAGCCAATCGCCGGGAAGACCGGCAGCAGCAGATACAGCTTAATAATGATGGCGTTGGCGATATCGATAAAGAACGCCCCAACCATCGGCACCACCAGAAACGCCAGATGCGACGGGCCAAAGCGATCGGTAATCGCCTGCATATTGGCGATCGCGGTCGGCGTAGCGCCCATCCCGAAGCCGCAGTGCCCGGCAGCCAGCACCGCCGCGTCATAGTTTTTGCCCATCACCCGGTAGGTGACGAAAATCGCGTACAGCGCCATCACCAGCGTCTGCACCGCCAGGATCGCCAGCATCGGCAGCGCCAGCGACGCCAGCTCCCACAGGCGCAGGCTCATCAGCGCCATCGCCAGGAACAGCGACAGACTGACGTTGCCCAGCACCGATACCGCACGTTCAAACACGGTATAAAAGCCGGTAAATGCCAGCGTATTGCTGAGGATCACCCCGACAAACAGTACGCAGACGAAGTTAGGCAGCTCGAACACCGTGCCGCTCAGCAGGCCGGCAATCAGCTGGCCAAGGCTGAGGCAGATGGCGATCATCGCGATGGTTTCAATCATCACCAAGGATGTGATCAGGCGGCCGCTCTCCGGCTTCTCAAAGCCGCTCGGCTGGACGCTGTCATCCGGCGAACCTTCCGGGTGGAACGTTTAACCAGATGGCGCGCTACCGGGCCGCCAATCAGGCCGCCCAGCACCAGGCCGAAGGTGGCGCAGGCCATCGCCACTTCGGTGGCGTTTTCAAAGCCGTAACGCTCGATAAACAGTTTACTCCAGGCGGCGCCGGTGCCGTGGCCGCCCGACAGGGTGATCGAACCGGCGATCAGGCCCATCAGCGGGTCCATCCCCAGCATCTTCGCCATACCGATGCCGATGGCGTTCTGCACCACCAGCAGCCCCAGCACCACAAACAGGAAGATAACCAGCGCCTTACCGCCGGCGCGCAGCCGCGCCAAGTTGGCATTAAGGCCGATAGTGGCGAAGAAGGCCAGCATCAGCGGATCTTTCAGCGACATATCGAAGCTGATTTCCCAGTTAACGGTCTGTTTTAAAATCAGCAATAACAGCGCAACCAGTAAACCACCGGCGACGGGGGCGGGAATGGTGTATTTTTTGAGCAGAGGAATGCTTCTAACGCACTTGCCCCCAAGGAGCAAAACCAGAGTTGCGGCAACCAACGTGCCATAAGTATCAAGATGAAACATCTAGGTACTCCGTGTGAGGGGAAAAATCCAATTTTATTAATAAGTTATATAAAACCACTGAGTTTTTTAAACTTGATGAATGCAGGATTAGAAGGAAAAAACGCTGAGAAGACAAGAAAAAATGCATGAAAATGCGACATTAATAAAAATAATAGGGGAAGAAAAGCAAAGAGCAACCGTTTGCTTTTAGTGCCCAGACGATTAAAATGCCTGCTTTGCCGTTTCGGAAAAGTGCCACACCATGACCATGCAATCCGCCGAGCTTGAACCCGCGCAAAACGCCTCCGCCGCCTCGCCCAAAAGTGAACTGATCTACCGTCTGGAAGACCGCCCGCCGCTGCCGCAAACGCTGTTTGCCGCCGGCCAGCACCTGCTGGCGATGTTCGTGGCCGTGATCACGCCGGCGCTGCTGATCTGCCAGGCATTAGGGCTGCCGGCGCAGGATACTCAGCACATTATCAGCATGTCGCTGTTCGCCTCCGGTCTGGCCTCCATTTTACAAATCAAGACCTGGGGTCCGGTCGGCTCCGGCCTGCTGTCGATTCAGGGCACCAGCTTTAACTTCGTATCGCCGCTGATTATGGGCGGCATGGCGCTGAAAAACGGCGGCGCAGACGTGCCGACCATGATGGCGGCGCTGTTCGGCACCCTGATGGTCGCCTCCTGCACCGAGATTCTGCTGTCGCGCGTCCTGCACCTGGCGCGCCGCATTATTACGCCGCTGGTTTCAGGCATTGTGGTGATGATCATCGGCCTGTCGCTGATTCAGGTCGGCCTGACCTCCATCGGCGGCGGCTACGCCGCCATGAACGATCACACCTTCGGCGCGCCCAAAAATCTGCTGCTGGCCGGCGCGGTGCTGGCGGTGATCATTCTGCTCAATCGTCAGCGCAATCCCTATCTGCGCGTCGCTTCGCTGGTGATCGCCATGGCGGTCGGCTATCTGCTGGCCTGGGCGCTCGATATGCTGCCCGCCAGCCAGCCCGTCAGCAACGCCGCGCCCATCACCATCCCTACCCCGCTGTATTACGGGCTGGGCTTCGACTGGAATCTGCTGCTGCCGCTGATGCTGATCTTTATGGTCACCTCGCTGGAAACCATCGGCGACATCACCGCCACCTCTGACGTCTCCGAGCAGCCGGTGCGCGGCCCGCTGTATATGAAACGCCTGAAGGGCGGCGTGCTGGCCAACGGTTTGAACTCCATGCTGTCGGCGGTCTTCAACACCTTCCCGAACTCCTGCTTCGGCCAGAACAACGGCGTGATCCAGCTGACCGGCGTCGCCAGCCGCTACGTCGGCTTTGTGGTGGCGCTGATGCTGATCGCGCTGGGCCTGTTCCCGGCGGTCGCCGGCTTTGTGCAGCATATTCCCGAGCCGGTACTGGGCGGCGCCACCATCGTGATGTTCGGCACCATCGCCGCGTCCGGCGTGCGCATCGTCTCGCGTGAGAAGCTTAATCGCCGCGCCATCATGATTATGGCGCTGTCGCTGGCGGTCGGTATGGGCGTTTCCCAGCAGCCGCTGATTTTGCAGTTCGCCCCAGACTGGCTGAAAACCCTGCTCTCCTCCGGCATCGCCGCCGGCGGGATCACCGCCATCGTACTGAACCTGGTGTTCCCGCAAGAGAAGGAATAATCCTGCCGTCGGGCCGCATAGCCCACGCTTATCGTCTAAAACGGCCGCCTGCGGCCGTTTTTTATTGCCACTCAGACCATTACCCTTGAGATAGCCGGCCAATTACGGCATAAACGGGGTATCTTTTTTGAGCGCTGGGGTGGGCAGGCGATGAAATTTATCGGGAAACTGTTGCTATGGCTGCTGGTGGCGGCGGCAATCATCATCGTATTGCTGTATCTGGTCGGGCAGAGCCGCTGGGCCGCCGGCCAGATCGGCGACTGGGTGAGCGAGCGCGGCGACTACCGCCTCTCTCTTGGCAAAATCACCCACTCCTGGGATAACCCAACGCAGGTCAGCCTGGAAGAGGTCACGCTGGCGCGCGCCAACCAGCCGCAGGCATTGGCGGCCAAGCGCGTCGATCTCGGCCTCAGCCTGCGGCAGATCACTAACCCGCGCTACTTCCACAGCGTGACGCTGCGCGACGGCACGCTCAATGTGCAGCCTGACGCTGCGGCGCTGCCGCTCCAGGCAGACGTGCTGCAGCTGAGCAATATGGCCGTGCACGCCGGCGACGCCGACTGGCGGCTCAACGCGCAGCGCGTCAACGCCGGGATAACGCCATGGCGGCCTCAGCCCGGCGAACTGCTGGGCAATAACAACCGCTTCCAGTTCAGCGCCGGTTCGCTGACCCTGAACGACATTCCCGCCTCACAGGCGCTGATACAGGGGCAAATCAAAGACCATCAGTTGCTGCTGGAAGATTTCGGCGCCAACCTCGCCCAGGGCGATCTCACCGGCAAGGCGACGCGCGCCGCCGACGGCAGCTGGCTGGTAGAACGCCTGCGCCTGAACAAGGTGCGCCTGCAAACCCCGCTGTCGCTGGAGCAGTTCTGGCAGCGCGTAACCACCCTGCCGCCAATCACGCTGAAACGCTTTGATCTGATCGATGCGCGTCTGGAAGGTAAAGCGTGGGCGTTTAACGATCTCGACCTGTCCCTGCAGAACGTCACCCTGCAACAGGGGAACTGGCGCAGCGAGGACGGCGCGTTCAATGCCAACGCCAGCGATATCATCAACGGCCGCTTCCATCTGGTGGATCCGATTATCAGTACGCGGCTGTCGCCGGCCGGCGTTGCCATCGAGCAGTTTACTTCGCGCTGGGAAGGCGGTTTGCTGCGCGCCAGCGGCAGCTGGCTGCGCGCCACCAAACGCTTGCAGCTGGACGACGTCACCGTCGCGGCGCTGGAGTATACTCTGCCGCAGAACTGGCGCGAGCTGTGGCTCAGGCCGCTGCCGGCCTGGCTGTCGCAGGTATATGTCAACAAGCTGACCACCAACCGCAACCTGATTATCGATATCAATCCGGCGTTTCCGTTCCAGCTAACGGCGCTGAACGGCTACGGCAGCAGCCTGCTGCTGGCACGCGATGGTCAGTGGGGGATCTGGTCCGGCTCGCTGAACCTGAGCGCCAACGAAGCGACGTTCAATAAAATCGACGTCCGCAGGCCCTCGCTGGCGCTGACGGCGGACCCGCGGCAGATCGCCGTTACCGAACTCAGCGCCTTTATGCCGGATGGCCTGCTGGATGCCAAGGCCAGCGTGATGCAGCTGCCAGGCAAACCGTTTTCGCTGTCGCTGTCCGGTCGTTCGGTGCCGCTCAACACCCTGCAGCAGTGGGGCTGGCAGCCGGTGCCGCTGGAGGGCGACGGCAACCTGCAGTTGCAGTTGCAGGGGCTGTTAAACAGCGACGGGCCGTTCCGGGATTCCGTGCGGGGAACTTTGCAGGCCACGGCGAAAGACGGGCAAACGCTCAGTCAGCAGCAGCCATAAACTCGCGAGGGCGCGCACGGCGCCCTCGTTGCCTATTCGGGAATGGCTTCACAGCCGCCCTGATCCAATGGCACTTCCGGCTCGGCCGGCAGCACCATGTAGGTGCCCTCAAACACCGCCCCTTTATCATCATCGCCAAACAGCACCACTTCCGCCTGCACGCGGGCGCGGCGGCCGCGCGCCAGTCGGTCAAGATCGCCGCTCAGCGAGCTGAGATCGGCCACCGCCCGCGGACGGCCGGTGATTGGCTTGCTGTAGCGGATATGCGCATCCGCCAGAATGATGGTGCCGCCCAAATGGCGCTCGCGCAGCAGCAGCCAGATCAGTCCCCAGGCGGTCAGCGTCGCCAGCGAGAACAGGCTGCCGGCAAACAGCGTATGGTGCGGGTTCTGATTGCCGACCTCCGGCATGGTGGTGACAAAGCGCTGGCCGGTGTACTGGCTGATGCGCACCCCCATCTTTTCACTGAGCGGAATATGATCGTACCAGGCCTGCTGCAGCTGCCCGCACCAGTCCGGGCGGTGCAGGATATCGTCCAGCGTCGCCACCGGCTTAATCATCAGGAAGTGGCGGATCGGCGAGGTCTGCGGCGCGCTGATCTCCCCCTGGCTTTCAAACCCCAGCTTGGCGAAGAACGCCACCGCATCTTCACGCGCGCTGCATACCACGCGCTTCACGCCTTCCTGGCGCGCTACCGACTCCAGCGTCATCGCCACCAGCGTGCCCAGCCCTTTATCCTGTACGCCAGGGTCGACCGCTAAAAAACGAATCGCCGCTTCGTTATCCGCGTTGATGTACAGCCGGCCGACGGCGACGATTTTGCCATTCTCATCCACCACCATTTGGTGGTGCGCCATGGCGTCATAGGCATCCTTTTCCGAACCCACCGGCTGGTGTAATGGCTTGCGCAGCATTTCCCAGCGAAACTGGTAATAATCCTTCAGTTCTTGTTCTGTAACGGGTACTCGTAGGTGATACATAGACGCCTTCTCTCCAAATTTTTAAACCTGTAGCCAGAACGTCACCGGACCGTCGTTCACCAGTGCGACTTGCATATCCGCCGCGAACTCGCCGGTCTGTGTTTCCACGCCGCGTTCGCGGCATTGGCCAACAAAATACTGATATAGCCGATCGGCCTGCGCAGGCTCCGCGCCGCGCGAGAAGCCGGGCCGCATACCTTTTTGCGTGTCCGCGGCCAGCGTAAACTGTGAAACCACCAGCACGCTGCCGCCGGCCTGCTGAACGTTAAGGTTCATCTTGCCATTATCATCACCAAAAATGCGGTAGCCCAGCACGCGCTCGCACAAACGCTCGGCTTTCTGTTCGTTATCATCTTGCTCTACACCCAATAACACTAACAAACCTGGGCCAATTTTGCCTACCGTCTCGCCGTTTACCGTGACGCTGGCGTTTAATACTCGCTGAATCAATGCAATCATGACGGTTTATCCTGCTGTTGCTGCTCAATTTTTTTGCTGTTTGTACGCGCGGTACTCCGCGAACGTGGCGGCGATCTCCGCGCCGAGCAATACGATACACCAGCTCCAGTAGACCCACAGAAATAAAATCGGGATCACCGCCAGCACGCCGTATATCAACTGATAAGACGGGAACATGGTGACGTACAGCGCAAAGCCCTTCTTGCCCAGTTCGAACAGCAGCCCGGCCACCAGCGCGCCGACCAGTGCGTCCTTCGGCGGCACCCGCACCGTCGGCACGATGCTGTACAGCAGCCAGAAAGAGACCCACGACAGCAGCAGCGGGAAAATACGCAACAGCCGATCCACCAGGCTGTTAACGCCGGTCTGCGCCAGCCAGTTCAGCGACAGCAGATAAGAGCTGATCGCCATGCTGGCACCCACCAGCAGCGGCCCCAGCGTCAGCACCATCCAGTACACCGCAAACGAATAGACGATCGGCCGCTTGTTTTTACTGCGCCAGATGGTGTTAAGCACGCTGTCTACGGAGGAGATCAGCAGCAGCGCGGTGACAATCAGGCCGCAGGTGCCGACGGCGGTCATTTTGTTGGAGTTGGCGACAAACTGCTCCAGATAACGTTGGATCACGTTGCCGGCCGCCGGCATAAAATTGGAAAAGATAAAGCTCTTCAGCTGTACGCTGATATCGGAAAACATCGGGAAGGCGGCAAACAGCGCAAACACCACGGTCACCAGCGGCACCAGCGACAACAGGGAGACATACGCCAGATGGCCCGCCAACATGGTCAGGCCGTCGCTGTCGATGCGCTTGAGCAGCAGCCGGCCGTAGGTGACGCCCGGCTTTACGGATGACGGCAGCTTCTTGCTACGGAAAAACGACATACTCACTCCTTGTCAGTTCGTATGTCTTAAGCTTAACCCGCCTGGCTCAAGCGGCAAAATAGGCCGGCACCGTATCGCGATCGGTCACCCATACCGCCGTCATGCCCAAAGCCCGTGCGGCCGCAATATTATCGGGATGATCGTCAAAGAATACCGCCTGTTCCGCCGGGGTGTTTTCCGCTTCCAGCACCCGCTGGTAAATGGCCGGCTCCGGTTTACGCAGGCCGAGATCCTGCGACAGGTAGAGATGGTCCGCCGCCGCCGCCACCTCCGGGTAGTGCTGCGGCCAGTAATTGCAGTGCAGCCGGTTGGTGTTCGACAGCACCACCACCCGGTGGCCCTCGTTGCGCAGGCGCTGCATGATGGCGATCACCTCCGGACGCAGCGCGACAAATACCGCCTGCCAGCCGGCGGCAAACTGCTCAAAGCTCAGCGCGATGCCCATTTCATCGCACAGACGGGCGGCGAACTCCTCGTCGCTCACTTCCCCCCCGCTCATGGCGCTGAAATACCTCACCCATGCTAAAGCGTTCCGCCAGCACCGCCAGCGGCGTGCCGCTCAGATTGCTCCATACGCCCAGCACACGTTTGAAATCGATATCGACGATCACGTTACCTAAATCAAAGATATACAGCATAGCCCTCTCCTGACGACCGGTGAGGTTTCACTGTAGCGGGAAAAGCAGAAGCTGAACAGATAAGGCGGAGAAAAGCGCATAGCGCGCCGCAGAAAAGGGAGAAAGCAGAAGAAAAAACTCAGGGCGCCCGACAGGCGCCCCAAGCAGTGCGTTCTAAATCAGCAGTTATGCTTCTTTAGAACCGCGGCTTGCACGTTTGCGATCGTTTTCCGTCAGGTGACGTTTACGAATACGCACGGACGTTGGCGTCACTTCAACCAGTTCGTCATCATCGATAAATTCCAGAGCCTGCTCCAGAGTCATCTTGATAGGCGGAACCAGCGTCGTCGCTTCGTCAGTACCGGAAGCACGCATGTTGGTCAGTTTCTTACCGGTCAGGCAGTTCACGGTCAGGTCGTTGGAGCGTGAGTGAATACCGATGATCTGGCCTTCATACACTTCCGCACCGTGGCCCAGGAACAGCTTGCCGCGATCTTGCAGACCATACAGGGCGAACGCTACCGCTTTACCCTGGCCGTTGGAGATCAGCACGCCGTTCTGACGCTGGCCGACTTCGCCCGGACGCAGATCGTCGTAGTGGCTGAAGGTGGAGTACAGCAGGCCGGTACCGGAGGTCATGGTCATGAACTCGTTACGGAAACCGATCAGGCCGCGGCTTGGGATCACGTAGTCAAGGCGCACGCGGCCTTTACCGTCCGGATCCATGTTTTTCATATCGCCCTTACGCTCACCCATCGCCTGCATCACAGAACCCTGATGCTGCTCTTCGATATCCAGCGTAACGTTCTCGAACGGCTCTTGTTTACGGCCATCGATTTCACGGAAGATAACTTTCGGACGGGAAACCGCCAGCTCGAAGCCTTCACGACGCATGTTTTCGATCAGCACCGACAGGTGCAGTTCACCACGGCCGGACACGCGGAACGCGTCGGCATCGTCGGTTTCTTCTACGCGCAGCGCCACGTTGTGCACCAGTTCCTTGTTCAGACGCTCAAGGATCTGACGAGAAGTCACGAACTTGCCTTCTTTACCGCAGAATGGCGAGGTG
Source organism: Serratia rubidaea (assembly GCA_901472405.1). Classification (GTDB taxonomy): domain Bacteria; phylum Pseudomonadota; class Gammaproteobacteria; order Enterobacterales; family Enterobacteriaceae; genus Serratia_B; species Serratia_B rubidaea. Next base: position 4,919,883 of record LR590463.1, read on the forward strand.
TTGACGTTGAAGAACATGCTGACGGTCGGCTCATCGACGGACAGCGCAGGCAGCGCTTCCACGTTAGCCGGATCGCAGATGGTGTCGGAGATGTTCAGCTCGCCCAGGCCGGTGATGGCGATGATGTCGCCCGCTTCCGCCAGGTCGCTGTCGATACGCTCCAGACCCAGGTGACCCAGCACTTTGCCCACTTTACCGTTGCGCGTCTTGCCTTCGCTGTCGATAACGGTGACCTGCTGGTTCGGCTTCACTTTACCGCGCTTGATACGGCCGATGCCGATCACGCCCAGGTAGTTGTTGTAGTCCAGCTGGGAGATCTGCATCTGCAGAGGGCCATCCAGATCCACTTCCGGCGCGGACACGTGGTCAACGATCGCCTGATACAGCGGCGTCATATCGTCGGCCATATCGGTATGATCGGTGCCGGCGATGCCGTTCAGCGCGGATGCATAGATGATAGGGAAATCCAGCTGCTCGTCGGTAGCGTCCAGGTTAACGAACAGGTCGAATACCTGATCGACAACCCAGTCAGGACGTGCGCCCGGACGGTCAACCTTGTTAATGACCACGATCGGCTTCAGACCATTTGCAAACGCTTTCTTGGTCACGAAACGGGTTTGCGGCATTGGGCCATCCATTGCATCCACAACCAGCAGCACCGAGTCGACCATTGACATCACACGCTCTACCTCGCCGCCGAAGTCGGCGTGTCCCGGGGTATCCACGATGTTGATGCGGTAGTCATTCCAATTAATGGCGGTGTTTTTTGCGAGGATGGTAATCCCACGCTCTTTCTCCAAATCGTTGGAGTCCATTACGCGCTCGGCGGCTTCCGCACGCTCTCCGAAGGTACCGGATTGTTGCAGCAGCTTGTCGACCAGAGTGGTTTTACCATGGTCAACGTGGGCAATAATGGCGATGTTACGCAAATTTTCGATCACAGCTTTGCCTCAGGCATTAGAAATAGCGCGCTATTGTACACGTATTAAGCGAGGGACTAAACAAGATCACAGCCATCTCTGATAAACAATGCTAATCAGGTTAGTTTGTGATCCCTTTCACGGTGCAAAACGTCACCTTTAGACGCACTTTGCACCACCATGGTGCCCTTCGCGGGGTTATTTGCACGATTATAGTGCAATGCATTCCTGTTGGTGCATACTCGGAATGGGGAAAAGCCGCCCAGAATGGCATAAGGCCGCCATTTTGAAACTTGGCACGCTTTTCGCTTTAGTCTACACAAGGTGAAAAAAAGCCAGTAGTAAAGATTCGTTCCACGACGACGACAATGATAAATCCGGGAGAGTTAAGTATGTCCGCTGAACACGTTTTGACGATGCTGAATGAGCATGAAGTGAAATTCGTAGACCTGCGTTTCACTGACACCAAGGGTAAAGAACAACACGTCACCATTCCTGCCCACCAGGTAAATGCCGACTTCTTCGAAGAAGGCAAAATGTTTGACGGTTCGTCGATCGGCGGTTGGAAAGGCATTAACGAATCTGACATGGTGCTGATGCCGGACGCCAGCAGCGCGGTATTGGATCCTTTCTACGAAGAGCCTACGCTGATTATTCGCTGCGACATTCTTGAGCCGGGCACCATGCAAGGCTATGACCGCGACCCGCGCTCTATCTCCAAACGTGCGGAAGACTTCCTGCGCTCTTCCGGCATTGCCGACACCGTGCTGTTCGGGCCGGAGCCTGAGTTCTTCCTGTTCGACGACATCCGCTTCGGCAGCAGCATCAGCGGTTCCCACGTGGCGATCGACGATATCGAAGCCGCCTGGAACTCCGGCACCAAATACGAAGGCGGCAACAAAGGCCACCGCCCGGGCGTCAAAGGGGGTTACTTCCCGGTGCCGCCGGTCGATTCTTCGCAGGACCTGCGTTCAACCATGTGTCTGACCATGGAAGAAATGGGTCTGGTGGTTGAAGCTCACCACCACGAAGTGGCAACCGCAGGTCAGAACGAAGTGGCGACCCGCTTCAACACCATGACCAAGAAGGCCGATGAAATCCAGATCTACAAATACGTGGTCCACAACGTGGCGCACGCATTCGGCAAAACCGCGACCTTTATGCCAAAACCGATGTTCGGCGATAACGGTTCCGGCATGCACTGCCACATGTCGCTGTCCAAGAACGGCACCAACCTGTTCGCCGGCGACAAATACGGCGGCCTGTCTGAAACCGCGCTGTTCTACATCGGCGGCGTAATCAAACACGCGAAAGCCATCAACGCCCTGGCCAACCCGACCACCAACTCTTACAAGCGTCTGGTTCCGGGTTATGAAGCGCCGGTTATGCTGGCCTACTCAGCGCGTAACCGCTCCGCATCCATCCGTATTCCGGTGGTTGCCAGCCCGAAAGCGCGCCGTATCGAAGCCCGCTTCCCGGATCCGGCGGCCAACCCATACCTGTGCTTCGCCGCACTGCTGATGGCCGGCCTGGACGGCATCATCAACAAGATCCACCCGGGCGACGCCATGGATAAAAACCTGTACGACCTGCCGCCGGAAGAAGAGGCTGAGATTCCAAAAGTGGCCGGTTCTCTGGACGAAGCGCTGGCGGCGCTGGACGAAGACCGCGAGTTCCTGACCCGCGGCGGCGTCTTCACCGACGACGCGATCGACGCCTACATCGCTCTGCGTAAAGAAGAGCTGGACCGCGTGCGCATGACGCCGCACCCGGTTGAATTCGAACTGTACTACAGCGTTTAAGCTTGACCAGCGCCGCCCCGCGCGGCGCCACCTAATTTTTAGTTGTCGTTTTTTTGTTGCCGTGGAAACTTTTCAGCCCATCTTCGGATGGGTTTTTTTCTCCACACTCTTTTTCTGCAAATCCGCGCCATTCCGCAATTATCACGGATGGAGTAGGATGGATGCACCAAAACAGTGCAAAGCGTTCGCGCTTAGTCTGCCGGCTGACCGGGTTAGCAAATTCAACCCATGCGCCGCACCCTGGAAGATGAAGGGCATATATGACAACTGAACCACTGCCCGATGCGGGGCAGATCCTCAATTCCCTGATCAACAGCGTACTGCTGCTGGACGATCGGCTGGCGGTACATTACGCCAACCCCGCTGCGCAACAGCTGTTGGCGCAAAGCTCCCGTAAACTGTTTGGCACGCCGCTGCCCGACCTGCTCGGCTATTTTTCGCTGAACGTCGATCTGATGCGCGAAAGCCTGAATACCGGCCAGGGGTTTACCGATAACGAAGTCACGCTGGTGGTTGATGGCCGCGCGCATATTCTGTCGCTGACCGCACAGGCGCTGCCGGAAGGCTATATCCTGCTGGAGCTGGCGCCGATGGATAATCAGCGTCGCCTGAGTCAGGAACAGCTGCAGCATGCCCAGCAGGTCGCCGCGCGCGATCTGGTGCGCGGACTGGCGCACGAAATCAAAAATCCGCTCGGCGGGCTGCGCGGCGCAGCACAGCTGCTGGCCAAAGCCCTGCCCGACCCGGCCCTGACCGAATACACCAAGGTGATCATTGAGCAGGCCGACCGCCTGCGCAACCTGGTCGATCGCCTGCTGGGGCCGCAGCGGCCCGGTCAGCACATTACGCAAAGCATCCACCAGGTGGCGGAGCGGGTATGCCAGCTGGTGTCGCTGGAAAAACCGGAAAACGTCACGCTGGTGCGCGATTACGACCCCAGCCTGCCGGAGCTGGCGCACGATCCGGAACAAATTGAACAGGTGCTGTTGAATATTACCCGCAACGCGCTGCAGGCGCTGGGCGATACCGGCGGCACTATCCGGCTGCGCACCCGCACCGCGTTTCAAATCACTCTGCACGGCACGCGTTACCGCCTGGCGGCGCGCATTGATATTGAAGACGACGGCCCCGGCGTGCCGGCGCAGCTGCAGGATACGCTGTTCTACCCGATGGTTAGCGGCCGCGAAGGCGGCACCGGCCTGGGATTATCCATTGCCCGCAGTCTGATCGATCAGCACTGCGGCAAAATTGAATTTAACAGTTGGCCGGGACATACCGAATTTTCGGTTTACCTGCCTATTCGTCAGTGAGGTTTGCTATGCAACGAGGGATTGTCTGGATCGTCGATGATGACAGCTCCATCCGCTGGGTGCTTGAGCGCGCGCTGACCGGCGTCGGCATGCGTTGCGCAACGTTTGACAGCGGCAACGCCGTCCTGGAGGCGCTGTCTACGCAAACTCCCGACGTTTTACTGTCCGATATCCGCATGCCGGGCATGGACGGTCTGGCGCTGCTCAAACAGATTAAGCAGCGTCACCCGATGCTGCCGGTGATCATTATGACCGCCCACTCGGATCTGGACGCTGCGGTCAGCGCCTATCAGCAAGGGGCGTTCGACTACCTGCCGAAGCCGTTCGACATTGATGAGGCCGTCGCGCTGGTCGAACGCGCCATCAGCCACTATCAGGAGCAGCAACAGCCGGCGCGCAGCCAGCCCGCCAGCAGCCCGACCGCCGACATTATCGGCGAAGCGCCGGCGATGCAGGACGTCTTTCGCATCATCGGCCGCCTGTCGCGCTCATCCATCAGCGTGTTGATCAACGGTGAGTCCGGCACCGGTAAAGAGCTGGTGGCGCATGCGCTGCATCGCCACAGCCCGCGCGCCAAATCGCCGTTTATCGCCCTGAATATGGCGGCTATCCCCAAGGATCTGATCGAATCCGAGCTGTTCGGCCATGAAAAAGGCGCGTTTACCGGCGCCAACCAAATCCGTCAGGGCCGTTTTGAACAGGCCGACGGCGGCACGCTGTTCCTGGATGAAATTGGCGATATGCCTCTGGACGTGCAGACCCGTTTACTGCGCGTGTTGGCGGATGGCCAATTCTATCGGGTCGGCGGCTACGCGCCGGTGAAAGTGGACGTGCGCATTATCGCCGCCACCCACCAGAACCTGGAGCAGCGGGTGCAGGAAGGCAAATTCCGCGAGGATCTGTTCCACCGTCTGAACGTGATTCGCGTTCACCTGCCGCCGCTGCGCGAGCGTCGGGAAGACATCCCGCGGCTGGCGCGCTACTTCCTGCAGGTGGCCGCCAAGGAACTGGGGGTCGAAGCCAAAAACCTGCACCCGGAAACCGAAACCGCGCTGACGCGCCTGCCGTGGCCCGGCAACGTGCGCCAGTTGGAAAATACCTGCCGCTGGCTGACGGTGATGGCCGCCGGTCAGGAAGTGTTGATTCAGGATCTGCCCACCGAATTGTTTGAAGCCTCGCCGCCGGAGAGCGGCGCGCCGGCCGGCGCCGGCAACTGGGCGACGCTGCTGGCGCAGTGGGCCGAAAGCGCGCTGCGTTCCGGTCATCAAAACCTGCTCTCGGAGGCGCAGCCGGAAATGGAACGCACCCTGCTGACCACGGCGCTGCGCCATACGCAAGGGCATAAACAGGAGGCCGCGCGCCTGCTGGGCTGGGGCAGAAATACCCTGACGCGCAAGCTGAAAGAGCTGGGCATGGAGTAAACGGCGCGCCCAATGCTGAAAAACCTCGTTGGGCGCACAAAAAAACAGCAACTTCAGACTTTACAGTAAACTAACTCGCAGTATGATCGGGTCGAAAAAACCCGGAGGTCGCCATGCTGGATTCTCTTATCGCGTTTATTGCGCAAGGTGCGGACGTCAGCGCTGCTGCCGGCCATACGCCGCAGGCCGCCGTTGCCGCCGTGCTGTGCGCCGCCCTGATTAACTTCTTCAGTTAAGGCCACGGCCGCCGGCAGTGCGGCCGTGGCGGGACACCGTCAGATCACGCGGGAAAACTGCTGCGCACGCGCCTGTTTGCGCAAATAGATATCAAAACACATACAGATATTGCGTATCAGCAGGCGTCCCTGCGGCGTAACGCGTATGCCCTGCTCATCACGCACCACCAGCCCGTCGCGCTCAAACGGCGCCAGCAGCTGCAGATCCTCAGCGAAATATTCCGCAAAGCTAATACCGTACTGCTGCTCTATCGGGCGGAAATTCAGCTGGAAGTTGCAGATCAGGGTTTTGATCGCGTCGCGACGCAGGCAGTCATCTTCGCTCATCGTCAGCCCGCGCCACAGCGCATTGCCCTGCTGCTCAACGCTGTGATAGTACGCCTTCAGCTCCTTCTGGTTTTGCGCGTAGCTGTCCCCCAGCATGCTGATGGCCGACACGCCCAGCCCCAGCAGGTCGCTGTCGCCCCTGGGTGGTGTAGCCCTGAAAATTACGGTGCAGATTTCCTTCGCGCTGCGCCACCGCCAGTTCATCATCCGGGCGAGCGAAATGGTCCATGCCGATAAACTGGTAACCGGAGTCGGTCAGCGAGGCGATGGTCTGCTGCAAAATATCCAGCTTTTGCCGCGCGTCAGGCAGATCGGCGTCCTTGATTTTACGCTGGGCGGCGAACAGGCTCGGCAGATGGGCATAGTTGAACACGCTGAGCCGATCGGGGTTCAGTTCGACAACCCGCTCAAGGGTGAAGGCAAAGCTCTCCGGCGTCTGCTTCGGCAGGCCGTAAATCAGATCGATATTGGTGGAGTTAAAGCCCAGCGCTTTGGCGCGCTCAATCAAGGCAAAGATGAACGCCTCATCCTGTTCACGATTGACCAGCCGCTGCACCTCCTTGTTGAAGTCCTGCACCCCCATGCTCAGGCGGTTAAAGCCTTCGGCGCGCAGATGATCGAGCACATCCAGCTCAATCTCACGCGGATCCACTTCGATCGACATTTCAGCCTGCGGCAGGAAATCAAAATGCTGGCGCAGCATGGCCACCAGCCGGCTGATTTGCGTTTTGCTCAGGTAGGTCGCGTACCGCCGCCCCAGTGCATCTGGCTGACCTGACGCCCGGCAAACAGCGGCGCCCGGGCGGCAATTTCCTGCGCCAATACCGCCAGATACTCATCCGCTTTGTGCGTCTGACGCGTCACCAGCTTGTTACAGCCGCAGAAATAGCACAGTTTGTGGCAAAACGGGATATGGACATACAACGACAGCGGCCGCTCAGGGTAGCGCCGGGCGGCACGTTGGAATGCCGCCTCGTCGTAGCTTTGGCTGAACTCCAAAGCGGTTGGGTACGAGGTATAACGCGGGCCTGAATAGTTATATTTTTGGATCAGGGCCAAATCCCAGACGATAGCCTGTTCTGACATTGCTCACTCCTTCCGATCGCCCCAAAGAGTCGCGAACGGCGGACGCCATGACTCAGAACCCCCTGGGTTTACGTTTGCTGCCGGGCCGGGAAATGGGCAATTGTCGTTGCTGTCTGGCCACGGAAGCGCTGCGGAGGCGCGCTTTGCGCCTCGACAGCCGCCATAGTTTACCGAATAACCACAGCAGATAACATGTTAACAGTAGGGCTATTAGCAGAATTGGCCACATAACCGGTTAAAGCGCGTTTTTCGGACCGCCGCTTTTCAGCAGTTTCAGGATATCTTCCGGTTTTTCTTCTTCGTCGATGTCGTCATCGTCGTCGCCCAACTCGATGCCCAGCTGCGCCATCAGCGCATCAATGCGGTCCAGCGTCTGATCGACGTAGGCCTGCTCTTCACCCGTCAGTTTGTCGCCGTCGTCAATGCGGTCCAACAGGGCGTCCAGACGCTCATCATTTTCCAGCTTCGCCAGCTCTTCTTCCGGCGACAGGCGCGGTTTGGCTTCAACCTTGGTTTTGTTCTGCGGTTTCACCTTAGCCTGCGCTTCCACCAGCAATGGCACCGGCGTTTTGCTGCCGATACGCGGATCTTTCGCATCCCCGGTTGCGGATTTCTTTTGCTTGGCGTTTTCAACCTGGGTGCGCGAACCGGAAGCATGGCCACGGCGCTTTTTCTGGCGCTTACGCTCGCGAGCTTCCATATCAAGCTCAACACGACTTTTCTTTTTTGCTTTTGACGTCGCCGCTTTGCCGCGGGGCGCTTTTGATGACTGGTTCATGGCATATGCTCTTCGGTGTATGTAGATTCAGTATAGAATTGCGGCGGAATCTAGCAGAAAGCAGACAAATAAAAAAGGCGACAGGTTAAACCTGTCGCCTATTTCATACCTTCATACGAAGGATATTCCTGCTACGCACTCCATGCGCACACTCAACATCCCGGTTTTTCCTTCTGCTATCAGCGCATTCCCTGCTATTTAGCCTTTCATCCTGGAAAGAAAAATCATCCCTGTACGCAATCCTTTCGTATCCGCTCATCCTGAGCGCGCATCCCGCGAGCATCCGACTGCCAATACTCCACCATCCTTGTGGCGTTCGCTAATCCTAAGCGAACAAATCAACGCCGTTTGAAGTCATCCTGTCACTCATCGCACTTCCTGTGCGCTCCCTGAGGTTTTTCGTTCATCCTGAACGTTCCTGATTCCTTCACATCCTGCGTTGGTCGCTACTTTACGCGGATTACGCCTGCGCTCAAGGTACTCACAACGGCTTACACGGATTATTTGCACCAAACACAAAACAACTAATTGTTTTTAAAATAAATATTAATTTTACGGCCGGAAAATAAAGCGACATATCCCCCTGTTGGAATGGCAAATGTCTTACACGCCAATGCCGCTTTGTCGGTGGATAATCGCCGCTCTGAGGGGGAAAATCGGAGAAAGCGCCCCTTTTTCACGCTGATGCAGTTATAATCGCCCACCAGAAAGCCCTTCTTCACTCGGAGACGAAAAATTTTGACCAGCAAAAATTACAACTACCACATGACCCATTTCGTCACCAGTGCGCCCGACATCCGCCATCTGCCGCCGGATGCCGGAATTGAAGTGGCATTCGCCGGCCGCTCTAACGCCGGCAAGTCCAGCGCACTGAATACGCTGACGAACCAGAAAAGCCTGGCGCGCACCAGTAAAACCCCGGGACGCACCCAGCTTATCAACCTGTTTGAAGTGGAAGACGGCATCCGCCTGGTCGACCTGCCGGGTTACGGCTATGCTGAAGTACCGGAAGAGATGAAGCGCAAATGGCAGCGCGCGCTGGGTGAATACCTGCAGATGCGCAACAGCCTGAAAGGGCTGGTTGTGCTGATGGATATCCGTCATCCGCTCAAAGATCTCGATCAGCAAATGATTCAGTGGGCGGTGGATGTCGGCACTCCGGTTCTGGTGCTGCTGACCAAGGCCGACAAGTTGGCTTCTGGCGCGCGCAAGGCGCAGGTCAATATGGTGCGTGAAGCGGTGCTGGCGTTTATGGGCGATATCCAGGTCGAGCCATTCTCTTCGCTGAAAAAATTTGGCGTTGATAAACTGAGCCAGAAGCTGAACACCTGGTTTAACGAGATCCCACCGGAAGTACTGCCGGAAGAGGATGACATCGGCGGCGAGTAACGCCCAGAGCAGATGATAATCAGGGTCCGCCAGCGGGCCCTTTTTTGATCGCGCCAGAAGATTTTGTTATCTAATTACAGATCTGAACGAAAGATATCAGAAAAAGTTATGACAAGATGACGGGAAAATGACGATTGGCGGCGAGTAAGGGTTGCAAAACGCCGGGAAAGGTCGTGATAGAGAACGGGTAATCTTATTGTTTTTACAATAAAAAACGCCCCAGTCACTGCTGACTGGGGCGGCTAATATTCAGCCAAATCCGATTACGTGAAGTAAAAGGTCTGAAAGATAGAACATCTTACCTCTGTACCCTACGCCTGTAACTTTACATCATTTTTTCACCAGGAAAAAGAATTTTCTGTAGTTTAGTTACAGCCTGAAAGGGGGAATAACGGCGATGTTGCGGAAACAATCGCCGTATAATGTAGCTAAATTACGAAAATAGCTGGGTTTTTCGCCGTTTAGCGCAACGTTCGGCCAGTTGCGTCATTAATGCGCTTCTTCCCAGTTATTTCCGCTGCCGACGTCCACTTTTAACGGCACCGCCAGCGTCATACTGCCTTCCATCAGGTCGCGAATGCGCTGGCTGGCTTCTTCCAGCACTGACTCGTGCACTTCAAACACCAGTTCATCGTGCACCTGCATGATCACGCGCACCTGCGGTTCTTTCTGCTCCAGCAGCCAGCTATCCACGGCGATCATCGCACGTTTGATGATATCGGCCGCGGTACCCTGCATCGGCGCGTTGATCGCCGCCCGCTCCGCCGCCTTACGGCGCATACCGTTGCTGGAGCGCACGTCCGGCAGATAGAGACGACGGCCGTCCAACGTGCTGACGAACCCCTGTTCGGAAGCCTGCTGACGCGTGCGCTCCATATAATCCAGTACGCCGGGGTAACGCTCAAAATAGAGATCCATATAGCGCTGCGCCTCATTGCGCGGGATCCCCAACTGGCGCGCCAGACCAAAGGCGCTCATGCCGTAAATCAGGCCGAAGTTGATCGCCTTGGCGCTGCGGCGCTGTTCACCGGTAACTTTATCCAACGGCACGCCAAAGACCTCGGACGCCGTCGCCCGGTGAATATCTTCCCCGGCGGCAAAGGCTTTCAGCAGCCCCTCATCCTGCGACAGATGCGCCATAATGCGCAGCTCAATCTGCGAGTAGTCGGCGGCCAAAAATACGGTATCCCTTCGGCGCAATAAACGCCTGACGAATGCGCCGCCCTTCTTCATTACGCACCGGATGTTCTGCAGGTTCGGATCGCTCGATGACAGGCGGCCGGTAGCGGTGACCGCCTGATGGTACGAGGTGTGCACCCGGCCGCTGACCGGGTTAATCATCTGCGGCAGCTTATCGGTATAGGTGGACTTCAGCTTGGCCAGGCCGCGGTATTCCAGGATCACTTTTGGCAGCGGATAGTCCAGCGCCAGCTCGGCCAGCACTTCTTCATTGGTGGACGGCGCGCCTCCTGGGGTCTTTTTCAACACCGGCAGTTTTTGCTTCTCATACAAAATCGCCTGCAGCTGTTTGGTCGACGCCAGGTTAAACGGCTCTTCCGCCAGCTCATGCGCCTGCGTTTCCAGCTCGGCCAGCCGCTTGGTCAGCTCCTGCGAATGGGTCGCCAGAATATGCTGGTCGATCAGCACGCCGGTGCGTTCAATGCGGGAAAGTACCGGCAGTAACGGCATTTCAATCTCACTGAACACCTTGCGCTGGCCGTCGCTCTCTTTCAGTTTCGGCCACATGGCCAAATGCAGCTGCAAAGTGACGTCCGCGTCTTCCGCCGCGTACGGCGCCGCCTGTTCCAAGGCGATCTGGTTGAAGGTCAGCTGATTTTTACCTTTGCCGGCAATTTCTTCAAAGGTAATGGTTTTATGGCCAAGATAGCGATCGGCCAGGCTGTCCATATCATGACGGCCGCCGACGCTGTCCAGCACGTAGGATTCCAGCATGGTGTCGTAGGCAATGCCGCGCAGATCGATGTCATAACGCGCCAGCAGGCTCTTGTCGAACTTCAGGTTCTGCCCGACCTTCAGCGCTTTTTCATCTTCCAGCAGCGGCTTTAGCGTTGCCAGCACATAGTCGCGATCCAGCTGCGCCGGCGCATCCAGATAGTCATGCGCCACCGGCAAATAAGCGGCGACGCCGGGTTCGATGGCAAACGACAGGCCGATCAGGTTCGCACTCTGCGTATCCAGGCCGTCGGTTTCGGTATCAAAGGCAAACAGCTCGGCTTTTTTCAGCCGCTCCAGCCATTCGGCAAAGGTTTTTTCATCCAGAATGGTGACATAGCCATCCTGCGACAGCTTGGCTTCCGCCTCGGCTTTAGGCGTCTCTGCAGCGGCGGACGGTTTTGCCGCGCTGGTGGCCTTGCGCCGCTGCCTTTCTTGCCCTGCAGCCAGGTGCCGGACTCAACGTCCGCCAGCCAGCGCTTGAATTCATACTGTTTAAACAGCTGATGCAATTGATCAACGTCCGGCGGCAGGACGTTCAGTTCGCTGCAGCTGACTTCCAGCTCAACGTCGGTTTTGATAGTCGCCAGCTGATAGGAGAGGTAGGCCACCTCTTTGTTCTGCTCCAGCTTGGCGGCCATGGTTTTGGCACCGCGGAAGCTCAGGGTCGCAATGCTGTCCAGGTTGGCATACAGCGTATCCAGGCCGCCCAGCCCCTGCAGCAGCGCCTGCGCCGTTTTCTCGCCCACGCCCGGCACGCCGGGATGTTATCGGAGAGTCGCCCATCAGCGCCAGAAAATCGATGATCAATTCCGGTGGGATGCCATATTTATCACACACTTCCTGCGGCCCCAGAATGGTGTTTGTTCATGGTGTTGATCAGCGTAACGTTTGCGTCACCAGCTGCGCCATATCTTTATCGCCGGTGCTGATCAGCACGGCATGGCCGGCTTTTTCCGCCTGCAGCGCCAGCGTGCCGATAACATCATCCGCCTCAACGCCCGGCGTCCACCAGCAACGGCAGCCCCATGGCCTTGACCATGCGGTGCAAAGGTTCGATCTGCGCGCGCAGATCGTCAGGCATCGGCGGACGATGAGACTTGTACTCAGCGAATAACTCATCGCGGAAAGTTTTGCCTTTGCATCGAACACTACCGCCACATGGGTTGGCGCGTACTGCTGCAGCAGACTGCGCAACATATTCAGCACGCGTACATGGCGCCGTCGGTTCACCGGCAGAGTTGGTCAGCGGCGGGAAGGCATGATAGGCACGATAGAGGTAAGAGGAACCATCTACCAGGATCAAAGGGTTTTCAGCAATCTGGGCCATAGCGTTTCTTTTTGATGATGGACTTAGGGTAAGGATGCCATAGCTGGCGCCGGAGACGATCCTTAGCGCGCATTACGATGAAAAATGATCGCCTTTTGCAAAGCGATCCGCAGGAATCGTACCTGTGGATAAGTTTGTGCATAGAAAAGAGAATGAATTATAACAATGGGTTAATTGTTATAATAACAAATAAAAAAACCAATAAAATCATGGCGTTTTATGGTAAGCATCGCTTGACCGCCATAATTTCCATTTTTTGAGATTTGTGGATATAAGTTACACGCGTTGTTCGGCACGCCGTTAATCAAATTCGGCGCCTCAATTACCTAGCACAAACTGGGAAAGTTGCACGAAAATGCAGCAAATTACGACCATAAAAAACGCAGTAACCGCGAGAGTCCGTAAGGCAGCAGACGAGGGTAAAGAAAACAGTTGCGCGTTGTGGGCGCTTTCCTCCCCGCTTTCTGTTAAAATGCGTCCTTCACGCGCGGAAGCGTATGCCTGCAACGCTGTTTCCAACTAACCGTCAACCGATAACCATGCCAAGATTGTTAGCCCCTGTTATTTTTATTATTTCTGCCTTATTGACCATCCTGTTGACGGTATTGTGTTCAATCCCCATCACGCTGGCCGTATTGTTAAGCTATTGGTGCCCGTCCCGGCAATCTGGCGGGGCATTTCCGCATTTGCTGATTTTATGATGTGGTGCTGGTGTCAGGGGCTGGCTTTGCTGCTGCGCATTAACCCGCAGCTAAGCTGGGATATTGAAGGGCTGGAAGGGCTAAGCCGTAAAAACTGGTATCTGCTGATCAGTAATCATGAAAAGCTGGTCAGATATCGTCGTGCTTTGCGTGCTATTTCGCAATCATGCCCCGATGAATAAATACTTCCTTAAGCAGCAGCTCGCTTGGGTGCCTTTTGTCGGCCTGGCCTGCTGGGCGCTGGATATGCCGTTTATGAAACGCTACTCACGCGCCTATTTGCTTAAGCACCCGGAAAAGCGCGGCCAGGATATTGAGACCACCCGCCGTTCCTGCGAAAAGTTTCGCCAGCGGCCGACCACCATCGTCAATTTTGTGGAAGGGTCACGCTTCACCGAAGCGAAAAAAATTAAAACCAATTCGCCCTACCGCAATTTACTGGCGCCAAAGGCTGCCGGCATTGCCTTTACCCTCAGCGCGTTAGGCAGCCAGTTCGATAAAATACTCAACGTTACGCTGCACTACCGGATAACAGCGAACACCCATTCCTGGATATGTTATGCGGGCGTCTGAAGCGGATAGTGGTGCGTATTGAAACCTTGCCTATCGATGAAAGTCTGCATGGCGACTACTTCAACGATAAGCAATATAAACGGCAGTTCCAGCTGTGGCTGAATACGCTCTGGCAGGAAAAGGATCGGTTACTGGATAAGCTCAAGCGCCAAACAAAAAACGCCGGTCAATGACCGGCGTTGCAATATTCAGCTTCAGTGAACGTTATTTCTTTTCGCTCAGGAATTTAACTACGTCAGCAAACTGCTTCACGTAAGCATCCATTGAGCTGGTATCCAGGCCGTCATTCTTGACCATGTATTTACCGTTAACAAACACCGCCGGCACGCCGCGCAGCTGCAGATCTTCCGCGGCTTTCTCCTGCTGAACGACCAAAGACTTCACCACGAAGCTGTTCAGCGCCGCATCATAGTCTTCCGCCTTCACGCCCGCCTTCACAAACACGTTGCGAATATCATCCGGCGTTTGCATGGTTTGGGTTTTCTGTACCGCTTCAAACATCGGTTGGGTGATCTTGTCTTCTACGCCCAGCGCCATCGCCACAGCCCATGCCTGAGTCAGCTGCTTGCCCAGCGGGCCCAGGAACTCAACGTGGTACTTGGTCATTTTGGTGCCCGCCGGCAACGCTTTTTTCACCGAGTCGGAAACGTGGTAAACCTCTTCAAACTGGTAGCAGTGCGGGCAGTAGAACGAGAAGAACTCCAGCACCTGCGGCTCGCCGGTGACCGGCTTGTCCAGAGTGACATACTGGGTACCATCGCTGAACTGCGCGGCGGAGGCGCTAAACGCCATAACCATACCAACGAGCGCCAACCAAATCTTTTTCATAAGACTAAACTCTCCATTGTGTTAAATCTTCAATACATCGGCATCAGCTGCAAAGGAGGCTCCTGTAGCAGCTTGACCTGTTCAGTAAATGTCGCGGTCTGAGACAACCAGAAATCAGACTCCGCCATCCACGGAAAACTTCTTGGAAACGCCGGATCCTGCCAGCGACGCGCTACCCATGCCAGGTAATACACCATACGCATCGCCCGTAACGGCTCAATCAACGCCAGCTCACGCGGTCAAACTCGGCAAATTCGCTATAGGCTTCCAACAACACATCCAACTGCAGCAGCTGCTCGCTGCGCTCACCGTGCAGCAGCATCCAAAGATCCTGCACTGCGGGGCCATTACGCGCATCATCAAGATCGACGAACAGCGGACCGTCGCGCCACAGGATATTGCCCGGATGGCAATCACCGTGTAAACGCAGCGGCTGCCAGTCCAGGTGCCAACTCTGCTTAATGGCGTCGATCAGCCTATCCGTCGCGCCAAGAAAAGCTTCCCGCTGCGCCGACGGCACTAAGTCACAACCTGCCAGCACTTCTCTGGGCGCGGTGAGATACTCGTCAACGCCGATGGTCGGGCGCGCGGTAAACAGCTTTTCCCGGCCGGTTTGGTGAATGCGCCCCAAAAAGCGGCCGACCCATTCCAGCTGGTCGAGATTATCTATCTCATACTGCCGCCCGCCGACGCTGGGGAAAACGGCAAAATAAAAGCCGCCGAAGCTCTGCAGCGTTTTCCCTTGCAGCCGTAGCGGCGCAACCGCAGGCACCTCGGCATTGCTCAGGTCGAGAGAAAATTGATGTTCTTCCTCAATCTGCGCGGCGTTCCAGCGTTCGGGACGATAAAACTTCACCACATAGCGGTGACGTTCTTCATCGGCAAACTGATAAACGCGGTTCTCATAGCTGTTGAGCGCCGTCAGGCCGGAATCAACGCGCAGGCCGACCCCTTCTAATGCGGCCATAATAAGATCGGGAGAAAGGGTAGCAAAATTAAACGCAGAATCGTTCATAACAACATTCATTTTAGCCTGATGACAGCACGGGGCCGGGAATGAAAATAGTAGCATCGTTGCCCCTGTACCGCAGCAGCACTAGTCCTTAATCACGCCGCGCGCACGTAATAATGCCGTTTTGAAATCTTCTTCGTAGTCTTTTTTCAGACCGGGGATCTGTTCCGTTGCGGCGCTGCCGCGCATTTTCAGATGATAGATTAAAATATCATCGCTCAGCCCGGCCAAATCACCCTGGAAACCCGCTTCCTGCGCCAGCTTTTGCAGAAACTGCATCAGATTGAGGTCGGGCTCTTCCTGCCAGGCCGGATGCAGTAGCTCAATCAATTCGTCCACGCGATGCGTTTTCATACTCATTCGTCCAATGAAGTCGATAAACCCACAAAGTAGCAGGCTTGCCTGCACAGGGAAAGGAACAGCGTGTCAATAAAGGTAAATCCTGATGTCCGGGCGGCTTTAGCGCTACAATCAGGGCGCAGGTTTCAAAAGGGAAAGGTTTATGCATACAGATATTACCGGGGTGATCCTGGCTGGCGGCAGAGCTACGCGCATGGGGGGAGAAGATAAGGGATTGATCTCGCTTGGCGGGATCCCACTCTATCGCCATGTGCTAGAGCGCCTGGCGCCGCAGGTTAACGCCGTAATCATCAGCGCCAATCGCAATCAGGCAGTTTATCAGCAGAGCGGGCTGCCGGTTGTCGGCGATCTGACAGCAGATTTTGCCGGGCCGCTGGCGGGCATGCTGGCCGGCTTACGAGCGGCACACGGCGACTGGGTAGCCTTTGTCCCATGCGACGTTCCTGATTTGCCGCTCACGTTGGTGGAGATGCTGTGGCAAGGCAAGCAGCAGGCCCTGGCGGCCTATGCCAGCGATGGCGAGCGCGCTCATCCAACGCTGGCGCTGCTGCACAAAAGCCTGGCGCCACAGTTGGCTGAGTATTTGGCGCGGGGAGAACGTAAGCTGATGCTGTTCCTTAAACAGGTTGCCGCCAGGCAGGTAGTATTCAACGGGCAGGCCCATGCCTTCCTGAATCTGAATACTCCCGATGATTGCCGGCATTGGCTACAGGAGAAGGGGATCGCCAATGACTAAACTCGCCACGCCTCTGCTTGCCATTGCCGCTTACAGCGGTACCGGCAAGACCACGCTGCTCAAGCAGCTGATCCCACTGCTGCGAGAAAGACATATTCGGGTCGGGCTGATCAAACACACCCACCATGATATGGATATCGATAAACCGGGGAAAGACAGCTACGAACTGCGTAAGGCCGGTGCCGACCAGACCCTGGTCGCCAGCGATCGGCGTTGGGCACTGATGACGGAAACGCCGGAACAGCAACCGCTAAATCTTCACTATCTGGCTAGCCGGTTCGACCACAATAACGTCGACCTTATTCTGGTCGAAGGCTTTAAACATGAGCCAGTCAGCAAAATCATTCTCTACCGGGCCGAAATTGGCCGGCCGCTGGAGGAGATGCTGGATAAGCATGTGATTGCGGTTGCCAGCGATCGCGCGCTTGATTTTGCCGGCGAGCGGCTTGATATCAACGATCCACCAAGCATTGCCGAGTTTATTGTGCATTGGCTGAATAAATAAACCAGCAGGCAATGATTGCCTGCTTTTTTATTTTTTTCTGACCAAACGCAAAAAGCCTCATGCTTTCGCATGAGGCTTTCTACTTTATTTGATGCCTGGCAGTGTCCTACTCTCGCATGGGGAGACCCCACACTACCATCGGCGCTACGGCGTTTCACTTCTGAGTTCGGCATGGGGTCAGGTGGGACCACCGCGCTATTACCGCCAGGCAAATTCTTTTTTACCCGTCCTGTGTCTTTCACGCTGCTGCCGCGTTGGCCGCTCTCTGTCGTCACAGTCACATACTCATGTATGCTCCTGCTCCGCCATCGCTTGCCGCCTTGCTTCAGCGCGAAATCCTTCGGACTTCAATCACAGAACAGGCTGAAAATTATTCGTATCATCCTGATACTCACCCCTTCGGGGCCAACGCTCCGCGTTGTTCAAAATCGTTCCCGACGATTTTGTCATGTCTCTCTAAAACACCTTCGGTGTTGTAAGGTTAAGCCTCACGGTTCATTAGTACTGGTTAGCTCAATGCATCGCTGCACTTACACACCCAGCCTATCAACGTCTTAGTCTTAAACGTTCCTTCAGGGGACTCGAAGTCCCAGGGAAGACTCATCTTGAGGCAAGTTTCGCGCTTAGATGCTTTCAGCGCTTATCTTTTCCGCACTTAGCTACCGGGCAGTGCCATTGGCATGACAACCCGAACACCAGTGGTGCGTTCACTCCGGTCCTCTCGTACTAGGAGCAACCCCTCTCAATCTTCCAACGCCCACGGCAGATAGGGACCGAACTGTCTCACGACGTTCTAAACCCAGCTCGCGTACCACTTTAAATGGCGAACAGCCATACCCTTGGGACCTACTTCAGCCCCAGGATGTGATGAGCCGACATCGAGGTGCCAAACACCGCCGTCGATATGAACTCTTGGGCGGTATCAGCCTGTTATCCCCGGAGTACCTTTTATCCGTTGAGCGATGGCCCTTCCATTCAGAACCACCGGATCACTAAGACCTGCTTTCGCACCTGCTCGAGCCGTCACTCTCGCAGTCAAGCTAGCTTATGCCTTTGCACTAACCTCACGATGTCCGACCGTGATTAGCTAACCTTCGTGCTCCTCCGTTACTCTTTGGGAGGAGACCGCCCCAGTCAAACTACCCACCAGACACTGTCCTCACCCCAGATTATGGGGCAGAGTTAGAACATCAAACATTAAAGGGTGGTATTTCAAGGATGGCTCCATGCAGACTGGCGTCCACACTTCAAAGCCTCCCACCTATCCTACACATCAAGGCTCAATGTTCAGTGTCAAGCTATAGTAAAGGTTCACGGGGTCTTTCCGTCTTGCCGCGGTACACTGCATCTTCACAGCGAGTTCAATTTCACTGAGTCTCGGGTGGAGACAGCCTGGCCATCATTACGCCATTCGTGCAGGTCGGAACTTACCCGACAAGGAATTTCGCTACCTTAGGACCGTTATAGTTACGGCCGCCGTTTACCGGGGCTTCGATCAAGAGCTTCTCCTTACGGATAACCCCATCAATTAACCTTCCGGCACCGGGCAGGCGTCACACCGTATACGTCCACTTTCGTGTTTGCACAGTGCTGTGTTTTTATTAAACAGTTGCAGCCAGCTGGTATCTGCGACTGGCTTCAGCTCCATCCGCAAGGGACTTCACCTACGCGCCAGCGTGCCTTCTCCCGAAGTTACGGCACCATTTTGCCTAGTTCCTTCACCCGAGTTCTCTCAAGCGCCTTGGTATTCTCTACCTGACCACCTGTGTCGGTTTGGGGTACGATTTGATGTTACCTGGAGCTTAGAGGCTTTTCCTGGAAGCTTGGCATCAACTACTTCTGCACCGTAGTGCATCGTCATCACGCCTCAGGGTTAACAGCGTTCCGGATTTACCAGGAACACCCCCCTACACGCTTAAACCGAGACAACCGTCGCTCGGCTAGCCTAGCCTTCTCCGTCCCCCTTCGCAGTAACACCAAGTACAGGAATATTAACCTGTTTCCCATCGACTACGCTTTTCAGCCTCGCCTTAGGGGTCGACTCACCCTGCCCCGATTAACGTTGGACAGGAACCCTTGGTCTTCCGGCGAGCGGGTTTTTCACCCGCTTTATCGTTACTTATGTCAGCATTCGCACTTCTGATACCTCCAGCAACCCTCGCAGGCCACCTTCAACGGCTTACAGAACGCTCCCCTACCCAACAACGCATAAGCGTCGCTGCCGCAGCTTCGGTGCATGGTTTAGCCCCGTTACATCTTCCGCGCAGGCCGACTCGACCAGTGAGCTATTACGCTTTCTTTAAATGATGGCTGCTTCTAAGCCAACATCCTGGCTGTCTGTGCCTTCCCACATCGTTTCCCACTTAACCATGACTTTGGGACCTTAGCTGGCGGTCTGGGTTGTTTCCCTCTTCACGACGGACGTTAGCACCCGCCGTGTGTCTCCCGTGATAACATTCTTCGGTATTCGGAGTTTGCATCGGTTTGGTAAGCCGGGATGGCCCCCTAGCCGAAACAGTGCTCTACCCCCGAAGATGAGTTCACGAGGCGCTACCTAAATAGCTTTCGGGGAGAACCAGCTATCTCCCGGTTTGATTGGCCTTTCACCCCCAGCCACAAGTCATCCGCTAATTTTTCAACATTAGTCGGTTCGGTCCTCCAGTTAGTGTTACCCAACCTTCAACCTGCCCATGGCTAGATCACCGGGTTTCGGGTCTATACCTTGCAACTAGACGCCCAGTTAAGACTCGGTTTCCCTACGGCTCCCCTATTCGGTTAACCTTGCTACAAAATATAAGTCGCTGACCCATTATACAAAAGGTACGCAGTCACACCCGAAGGTGCTCCCACTGCTTGTACGTACACGGTTTCAGGTTCTATTTCACTCCCCTCGCCGGGGTTCTTTTCGCCTTTCCCTCACGGTACTGGTTCACTATCGGTCAGTCAGGAGTATTTAGCCTTGGAGGATGGTCCCCCCATATTCAGACAGGATAACACGTGTCCCGCCCTACTCATCGAACTCACGACCTGTGCATCTTCGTGTACGGGACTATCACCCTTTACTGTGCGACTTTCCAGACGCTTCCACTGACACACAAGCCGATTCAGGTTCTGGGCTGTTCCCCGTTCGCTCGCCGCTACTGGGGGAATCTCGGTTGATTTCTTTTCCTCGGGGTACTTAGATGTTTCAGTTCCCCCGGTTCGCCTCGTTAAGCTATGTATTCACTTAACGATAGTGTGTCGAAACACACTGGGTTTCCCCATTCGGGTATCGTCGGTTATAACGGTTCATATCACCTTACCGACGCTTTTCGCAGATTAGCACGCCCTTCATCGCCTCTGACTGCCTAGGCATCCACCGTGTACGCTTAGTCACTTAACCTCACAACCCGAAGATGTTTCACTTCGCGTTGCAAACATTTGAGAGACTCGTTGAACCACTTCTTACGTCAAGAAGCGTTCAATCGTTTCAATTTTCAGCTTGTTCCAGATTGTTAAAGAGCAAATATCTCAAACATGACTCGTAAGTCAGTTTTTGAGATATCGTTTGATACCGTCTTTCACCCGATATCAGCAAGTGGCGTCCCCTAGGGGATTCGAACCCCTGTTACCGCCGTGAAAGGGCGGTGTCCTAGGCCTCTAGACGAAGGGGACACTGAATATGTCGGCTTCGCAGACGCTTTGCTCGTTCTTTTCATCAGACAATCTGTGTGGACACTGCACAGTCAGGATATCTTTAGGTAAGGAGGTGATCCAACCGCAGGTTCCCCTACGGTTACCTTGTTACGACTTCACCCCAGTCATGAATCACAAAGTGGTAAGCGCCCTCCCGAAGGTTAAGCTACCTACTTCTTTTGCAACCCACTCCCATTGGTGTGACGGGCGGTGTGTACAAGGCCCGGGAACGTATTCACCGTAGCATTCTGATCTACGATTACTAGCGATTCCGACTTCATGGAGTCGAGTTGCAGACTCCAATCCGGACTACGACGTACTTTATGAGGTCCGCTTGCCCTCGCAGGTTCGCTTCTCTTTGTATACGCCATTGTAGCACGTGTGTAGCCCTACTCGTAAGGGCCATGATGACTTGACGTCATCCCCACCTTCCTCCAGTTTATCACTGGCAGTCTCCTTTGAGTTCCCGGGCCGAACCGCTGGCAACAAAGGATAAGGGTTGCGCTCGTTGCGGGACTTAACCCAACATTTCACAACACGAGCTGACGACAGCCATGCAGCACCTGTCTCAGAGTTCCCGAAGGCACCAAAGCATCTCTGCTAAGTTCTCTGGATGTCAAGAGTAGGTAAGGTTCTTCGCGTTGCATCGAATTAAACCACATGCTCCACCGCTTGTGCGGGGCCCCCGTCAATTCATTTGAGTTTTAACCTTGCGGCCGTACTCCCCAGGCGGTCGATTTAACGCGTTAGCTCCGGAAGCCACGCCTCAAGGGCACAACCTCCAAATCGACATCGTTTACGGCGTGGACTACCAGGGTATCTAATCCTGTTTGCTCCCCACGCTTTCGCACCTGAGCGTCAGTCTTCGTCCAGGGGGCCGCCTTCGCCACCGGTATTCCTCCAGATCTCTACGCATTTCACCGCTACACCTGGAATTCTACCCCCCTCTACGAGACTCTAGCTTGCCAGTTTCAAATGCAGTTCCCAAGTTAAGCTCGGGGATTTCACATCTGACTTAACAAACCGCCTGCGTGCGCTTTACGCCCAGTAATTCCGATTAACGCTTGCACCCTCCGTATTACCGCGGCTGCTGGCACGGAGTTAGCCGGTGCTTCTTCTGCGAGTAACGTCAATTGATGAACGTATTAAGTTCACCACCTTCCTCCTCGCTGAAAGTGCTTTACAACCCGAAGGCCTTCTTCACACACGCGGCATGGCTGCATCAGGCTTGCGCCCATTGTGCAATATTCCCCACTGCTGCCTCCCGTAGGAGTCTGGACCGTGTCTCAGTTCCAGTGTGGCTGGTCATCCTCTCAGACCAGCTAGGGATCGTCGCCTAGGTGAGCCATTACCCCACCTACTAGCTAATCCCATCTGGGTTCATCCGATGGTGTGAGGCCCGAAGGTCCCCCACTTTGGTCTTGCGACGTTATGCGGTATTAGCCACCGTTTCCAGTGGTTATCCCCCTCCATCGGGCAGATCCCCAGACATTACTCACCCGTCCGCCGCTCGCCGGCGAGGAAGCAAGCTTCCTCCGCTGCCGCTCGACTTGCATGTGTTAGGCCTGCCGCCAGCGTTCAATCTGAGCCATGATCAAACTCTTCAATTAAAAGCTTGATTCGCTAAGTTAATAGCTGTTTCTCAAAGATTTACTGCATGAATTTTACTTCAGTTAGTCACTCTTCAAGACTTGATATTTTTTTGCATCCGAAGATGCTGGATATCGTCTTGTGAGTGCCCACACAGATTGTCTGATAAATTGTTAAAGAGCACCGCCGGAGATAATTCTCATCGGCGCGGGCTGCGTATACTACGCTTTTCGCCCGGAGAGTCAAGCGTTTATTTCGCTTTCTTCTCGCTGACCCGGCGGCTTGTCAGTCGTTGTTCCCGGTCAGTGGAGGCGCATTATAGGGAGTTCTCAGAACGCCGCAACCCCTAATTTAAAAAAACTTTTCAACTGCGTTATTTTTCAGCAAAAGGGGCTAAAAAGCGCATTTTTACATCACTTTTTCCGACAAACAGCCATAAAACCCCGCGCTCAGTAGAGTAAAATAACAGTAACGACGTAAGCCAAGGACCGCAGCCATGCAACTAGATGCTCAACAACAGGCCGCACAACGCAATCTTTCTTATTTACTGGCAGAAAAACTCGGCCAACAGATTCTGGCCGGCGAGTTTAAAGCGGGCAGCATTCTGCCCGGAGAAATGGAACTGGGAGAAACATTCGGCGTCAGCCGCACCGCCGTACGGGAAGCGGTAAAAATACTGGCGGCCAAAGGCATGCTGCTGCCGCGACCGCGCATCGGCACGCGGGTGATGCCGCAAAACCACTGGAACTTCCTCGAACCAGGAGCTGCTGACCTGGTGGATGACGCGGGAAAACTTCGATCAGGTGATGCAGCACTTTCTTATACTGCGTACTTCGCTGGAGCCACAGGCCTGTTCACTGGCCGCCATACAGGCCGATGAAGAACAACGGGCGCAGCTGACGGCGCTGATGGCGGAAATGCGCGCCCTGCACGATGATTTTGACCGCGAACGCTGGATACAGGTGGACACGCAATACCACCAGCTGATTTACGCCTCCAGCGGCAATCCATTCCTGATCTCATTCTCTAACCTGTTCAGCTCCGTATATCAGAGCTATTTCAGGGCGATAACCAACAACGAAGTGATTCAAACTGCAGCAGCACCAGGATATTGTCGACGCCATACTGGCCAAAGACGCCCAGGGCGCCTTTAAGGCATGCCAGATTCTGTTAGGCGAAAAAAATCCCTCTTCTATATAGAAGAAGGAAATCACCCGGGATTAAGCAGGAAAACAATGACGAAAAACGCGCGCAGTATGGCAGGGTTGCCCTGGATAGCCGCTATGGCGTTCTTTATGCAGGCGCTGGACGCCACCATTCTCAACACCGCTTTACCGGCGATCGCCCAGAGCCTGGAACGTTCGCCGCTGGCCATGCAGTCGGCCGTCATCAGCTATACCCTGACCGTCGCGATGCTGATTCCGGTGAGCGGCTGGCTGGCCGACCGCTTCGGCACGCGCCGGATATTTATCTTTGCCGTTTCGCTGTTTACGTTGGGTTCATTGCTATGCGCGCTCTCCCCCAGCCTTAGTTTCCTGGTGATATCCCGCGTGATTCAGGGCGTCGGCGGTGCGATGATGATGCCGGTGGCGCGGCTGGCGTTACTGCGCGCCTACCCGCGCAGCCAGCTGCTGCCGGTCCTGAACTTCGTCACCATGCCCGGCCTGGTGGGGCCGATTCTCGGCCCGATGCTCGGCGGCTGGCTGGTGACCTACGCCACCTGGCACTGGATTTTCCTTATCAATATCCCTATCGGCCTGCTCGGCATTCTGTACGCACGCAAATATATGCC
Organism: Serratia rubidaea; assembly: GCA_901472405.1. Classification (GTDB taxonomy): domain Bacteria; phylum Pseudomonadota; class Gammaproteobacteria; order Enterobacterales; family Enterobacteriaceae; genus Serratia_B; species Serratia_B rubidaea. Next base: position 4,944,207 of record LR590463.1, read on the forward strand.
GGACTTCACCACGCCGAAACGGCCGTTTGATTTTCTCGGCTTTATGCTGTTCGGTTTGAGCCTGGTGATGATATCCACCGGCCTGGAGCTGTTCGGCGAACGCGTGCTGGCCAGTTATATCTCGCTGGGCGTATTTTTAAGCGGGTTTGTGATGCTGGCAGGCTATATCGTCCATGCCCGTCGCCGTACGCAGCCTTTGATCGGTCTGGACTTATTCAAGACGCGCACGTTCTCCGTCGGCATTGCCGGCAACGTCGCCTCGCGCCTTGGCACCGGCTGTATTCCCTTTTTGATGCCGCTGATGCTGCAGGTGGGTTTCGGCTACTCGGCGATCGTCGCCGGCTGCATGATGGCACCAACCGCCATTGGCTCCCTGCTGGCCAAGTCGACCGTGTCACAGGTGCTGCGCTGGTTCGGTTACCGCAGCACGCTGGTCGGCATTACGGTGATTATCGGCGTGTTGATTGCGCAGTTTGCCCTGCAAAGCCCGGGCATGCCGCTGTGGCTGCTGATTATTCCGCTATTTTTACTGGGCATGGCGATGTCGACCCAGTTTACGGCGATGAATACCATCAGCCTGGGCGATCTTAGCGACGCCAACGCCAGTTCGGGCAACAGCGTGCTGGCGGTAACCCAGCAGCTCTCCATCAGTTTCGGCGTGGCCGTCAGCGCGGCAGTACTGCGCTTTTACGACTCGCTGTCGCTGGGCACCATTATCGACCACTTCCACTACACCTTTATTACCATGGGGATCGTCAGCGTCGCCTCCGCGCTGGTGTTTATGCTGCTGCGCAAAAAAGACGGCCGCAATTTGATTACCGGTAAGGAGAAGCGCGCCAAAGTCAGCTGAGCTGCCCCACCGAGGCGCGCTCCACCAGCTCAGGAGTAAGTACCATCACCTGTGCGGCACGCTGTGGGTTCTGCAGGCGATTGATCAACGCATCGATCGCCAGCTCTCCCAGCGAGTCTTTCGGCTGATGAATGGTGCTTAACGGCGGCGCCAGATACTTCGCCAGTTCAATATCGTCGTATCCCATCACCGCCATATCCTGCGGCACGCGCAGCCCGGCCTGGAACAACGCCTGGTATACGCCGACCGCCACCGCGTCATTGCCGGCGAAAACCGCATGCGGCGCGACCGGCAAGGCAAGCAGTTGCTGCATGGCGCGTACGCCGCCTTCAAACTCAAAGTCGCAATGCACTTCATAACCAGGCAGGATCGGCAATCCCGCCTGCTGCATCGCCCGGCGGTAGCCCTCCAGGCGGTTGCGCGCAGTGGTTTTATCCTGTGGCCCGGCAATGCAGGCAATCTGCCGGTAGCCGCGGGATATCAGATATTGCGTGGCCATTTCGCCGCCGAGCAGGGAGTTGTCCTGAATAATGTCATTCGCCCCTTCAAAAGGCGCCCAGTCCATCATCACAATGGGGAGTGACGGGTAACGGCTCAGGTTCGCCGGCGACGGCCGGTGATTTTCGGTGCACATCACCAGCAGCCCGTCGACACGCTTTTGCAACAGCGTTTCCATACTGCGGTTCATCCGCGCCGCATCTTCTTCTGTGTTGCATAAAATCAGGCTATAGCCGCGCTCGTAACAGCTACGCTCCACGCCGCGCACCACTTCGGCATAAAACGGGTTATTGCTGGCGGTGACCAGCATGCCGATGGTATGCGTTTGTTTGAGCTTCAGGCTGCGCGCCAGCGCCGACGGCGCGTAGTTCAACTGCTCAACCGCCGCCATCACTTTGTCTCGCACCGCATCGCTGACAAAACGATTGTTATTAACCACGTGCGATACGGTAGAGGTTGATACGCCCGCCAAACGGGCGACATCTTTCATGGTGGCCAAAAATTTACTCCTGCCGCTGCAAAAAGGCGTCGATCTCTTCACGCCACGGCACGGAAGGCTGGGCCCCCGGGCGCGTCACGGCAATCGCCGCGGCGGCATGGCCGAAGCGTACGGCGTCCTGCATCGCTTTGCCTTCCAGCAGCGCCGTCAGCAGCGCGCCGTTAAAGGTATCGCCGGCGGCGATGGTGTCGACGGCTTCAACCTTAAAGGCCGGCACCAGTTTGCCCTCACCGCGCTCACTCAACCACACGCCGCGGCTGCCGAGAGTGATCAGTACCGTCTCGATGCCTTTCTGGTGCAGCGCCTGCGCCGCACGCGCGGCATCCTGCTCACTGTCCACCGCAATACCGGTCAAGCGCTCCGCTTCGGTTTCGTTCGGGGTAATCATATCCAGCATCGCCAGCAGTTCATCCGGCAGTTCACGCGCCGGCGCCGGGTTGAGGATTACCCGCGTCTGGTGCTGTTTTGCCAGACGCGCGGCGGCGATCACCGTCTCAAGCGGTGATTCAAGCTGCATCAGCAGGGCGTCGGCATCGCTCACCCGCTGCTGATAGCGCGCCAGATATGCCGGCGTTAATGCCGCATTGGCGCCGGCATCAATGCCGATCACATTTTCACCTTCGCCATTAACGAAAATTAACGCCACGCCGGTGGTGCAGTTTTCAATCGCTTCTATCGACTGCGTATCAACACGATCGGTCGCCAACTGCCGGCGCACCCGTTCGCCGACGTCGTCGGCGCCCACACAGGCAATAAAGGCAATATCGGCGCCGCTGCGGCCGGCGGCCACCGCCTGGTTGGCCCCTTTGCCGCCGAACGCCACCTTATACTGTTTCCCGATCACCGTTTCGCCCGGACGGGGAAATTGCTCAATATTAAGGATATGGTCGGCATTGATACTGCCCAGAACCACCAGCTTTCCTGTTTCCATCGCATTGATTCCTTTAACAGAGCGCCATCGGCAGGTCTGCTCCGATGGCGCAGGTATGACTTATTTGGTGACCAGTTTCAAATCAACCGGGATGGTTGCCGCCACTTTTTCGCCTTTCAGCACTTTATCCGCGGTTTCCACGCCGATAACGCCGATTTGATCGGGACGCTGCGCCACCGTCGCCGCCAGTTTACCGCTTTCCACCGCCTTAACGCCGTCGGCGGTGCCGTCAAAACCAACGACGATCACGTCGCTTTTCCCGGCGGTTTGCAGCGCGCGCAGTGCGCCCAGCGCCATTTCATCGTTCTGGGCAAATACCGCCTGCACGTCCGGGTGCGCCGTCAGCAGGTTCTGCATCACGTTCAGCCCTTTGGTGCGATCGAAATCTGCCGGCTGGCTGCCCAGCAGTTTGAACTTATGCTGTTCCTGCGACTGTTTAAACCCTTCGCCGCGCTCACGGGCAGCGGAGGTGCCGGCAATGCCTTCCAGCTGAATCACTTTGGCGTCCGCGCCGACCTTATCGGCAATAAAGTCGCCGGCCATTTTACCGCCAACGCGGTTATCGGAGGCGATATGGCTCACCACCTCGCCTTTGGTCGCCACGCGATCCAGCGTGATGACCGGGATTTTCGCCTGGTTGGCCATTTTAATCGCATTGCCGACCGCATCGGAATCCGTCGGGTTGATCAGCAGCATTTTAGGGTTCTGCACCATCAGATCCTGCACGTTAGCCAGCTCTTTCGCCGGGTTATTCTGCGAATCCAGCACCACCAGCTTATAGCCCAGCTTGTTCGCTTCCTGCTGCGCGCCATCCTTCATCGACACAAAGAACGGGTTATTCAGCGTGGAGACCACCAGCGCGATGGTGTCTTTCGCCAACGCATTGGCACTCAGGGTGGCGCTCAGCGCCACCGCGGAAACCAGCATCGTTAATTTTTTCATTTTCATGGTCGTTATTCCTGTAGGGGGAGGTTACTTGTTACTTTTATTGTCTACCAGTACCGCCAGCAGTATCACCACCGCCTTGACGATCATTTGATAGTAGGAAGAAACACCCAGCAGATTCAGCCCGTTGTTCAGGAAGCCGAGGATCAACGCGCCGATCAGGGTGCCGACGATGCGTCCCTTGCCGCCCGCCAGGCTGGTGCCGCCCAGCACCACCGCGGCGATGGCGTCCAGTTCATAACCGGTGCCGGCGGTAGGCTGCGCCGAGGACAGGCGCGCGACTTCAATCACCCCGGCCAGCGCCGCCAGCAGGCCGCACAGCGAATATACGATGATTTTCACGCGGTCTACGCTGATGCCGGACAGCCGCGTCGCCGCTTCATTGCCCCCCAGCGCGTAGATATAACGGCCCAGACGGGTATGCTGCAGCAGGTACCAGACGGCAATAAACACGATCGCCATAATCCAGATCGGCGTCGGCACGCCAAGCGGACGGCCGATGCCGAACCAGCCAAACGCGTCGGCCACATAGGTAAAGCCGGTATTGACCGGGCTACCGTTGGTGTACACCATGGTGACGCCGCGCAGCAGCAGCATCATCACCAGGGTGGCGATAAACGCCTGCACCTTGCCTTTGGCGACGATAACCCCGGTACAGGCGCCAACCGCCGCACCCAGCGCCAGCGCGGCGGCCACCGCCACCAGCGCGTTGACTTCCAGCCCGACGATCGATGCCGCCACCGCGCCGGTGAGCGCCAGCAGCGATCCCACCGACAGATCGATGCCGGAGGTCAGGATCACCAGCGTCATGCCTACCGCCATAATGGCGTTGACCGAGGTCTGCTGCAGAATATTGAACAGGTTATTGAGCGTGAAAAAGTTCGGGCTCATGGTCGATACCACGGCGATCAGCACCAGCAGCGCAATCAGCGACTTCTGCTCCAACAGCCATTCTTTACTGAACCAGCGCCTGGTTGCGATAGTCTGAGAACTCATAGTTAATTACTCCTGCTTTGCGCCGTATTGCTTGCCGACGGCCGCGGCCATCAACGCTTCCTGAGTGGCCTGCTCAATCGGGAACTCACCGCTGATGTGGCCTTCGTGCATCACCAGTACGCGGTCGCTCATTCCCAGGACTTCCGGCATCTCCGAAGACACCAGAATGATGCTGAGCCCTTCCTGTTTGAACTGGTTGATAAGTTGGTAAATCTCTTTTTTCGCCCCGACGTCGACGCCGCGCGTCGGCTCATCAAGAATCAGCACCTTAGGCCGCGTCATCAGCCGCGGGCAATCGCCACCTTCTGCTGATTACCGCCGGAAAGCAGGCCGATCGGCTGCTCCATGGACGGGGTTTTGATGTTAAACAGGCGAATAAAATCCCCCACCGCCTGCCGTTCTTCAGCCTGCTTCAGGCTGCCGCCCAGGCGGCTGAAATAGCGCAGCGCGGTCAGCGACATGTTTTCTTTGACCGACATACCGAGCACCAGGCCGTCGCGCTTGCGGTCTTCGGAAATATAGACGATGCCGTTCGCCAGCCCGGCCTGCGGCGAGCGGCACAGCACTTCGCGACCGTCCAGCCGCACGCTGCCGCCTTTGCGCGGCGCGGCGCCGTACAGAATTTTCATTAATTCGGTACGACCGGCGCCCATCAGCCCGGCAACGCCAAGAATTTCACCGCGATACAGGGTAAAACTGACGTCCTGTACGCCGGGGCCGGACAGCCGGCTGACTTCCAGCCGTTTGTTGCCGCGCGGCAGGTTCAGCCGCGGGTATTGGTCTTCCAGCTTACGACCGACCATCATTTCAATCAGCCGCTCTTCCTGCAGCTCACGCACCGGCCGCTCGGCAATAAACTGGCCGTCGCGGAAGATGGTGACGTCATCGCAGACCTCGAAAATCTCTTTCATCCGGTGCGAGATATACACAATGCCGCAGCCCGCCGCCTTCAGTTCGTTGATCACCTTAAATAAGGAGGCGGTCTCGGTGTCGGTCAACGCGTCGGTAGGCTCATCCATAATGATCACCTGCGACTCAAAGCTCAGCACCTTGGCGATTTCCACCATCTGCTGATCGCCAATCGACAGCTCACCCACCAGACGGTGGCTGCTGTAGCGCAGGTTAAGGCGCTTTAGCAGCTTGTCCGCCTCGGCGTACATGCGTTTCCAGTCGATACGGCCGAAGCGGTTAACAAACTCGCGGCCGAGAAAGATGTTCTCCGCAATGGTCAGCTGCGGGATCAGGTTCAGCTCCTGGTGAATAATGCCGATACCGGCATCCTGGGATGCTTTTGGCCCGTGAAACGCCACCTCTTTACCGAGGAAACGCACGCTGCCAGCATCCTTGCTGTAGATGCCGGTCAGCACTTTCATCATGGTGGACTTGCCGGCGCCGTTTTCCCCCACCAGCGCCATCACCCTGCCGGGGTAAACGCTGAGCGCCGCCCCGGACAGCGCCTTCACGCCGGGAAACGCCTTATCTATCCCGGTCAGTTGCAATAAAGGTTGCATAAATGCCTCAGAAAGTTACGCCGGCGCACAGGATGACGTTCGCATAGGGCGAACACTCCCCGCTGCGGATCACCGCCCGGCTGTGCCCGGTTTGCGCTTTGAAATCGCTGTGGCTGATATAGCGTACGCTGACGGTATTGCCCTGCAGCTGACCCAGTTGCGTCAGCTGCGCCAACAGCGCGTGATGGAGCGAGGGGTTTTGTGTGACGAGTTCCTCGGCCAAAATGGCGCTTTCTACCTGCATCTCCTGCGTTACCGCGGCAAACAGCTGTAAAAACGTCGGCACTCCGGCCATCAGCGCCACATCGATGCGTTCTACGCCGGCGGGGATCGGCAGACCGGCGTCGCACAGGGTGAGCTGGTCGGTATGGCCGAGGCGAGAAACCACCGCGGATATGTCGGCATTAAGCAGCACGCCTTTTTTCATTTCTTTCGCTCCACTTATTCTTTACCAGCGAAACGTTTCGCTTGTCGTGGAGTGTAAAAAATCAACAAAGGAAGGCAACTGCCACGGTGTGGAAATGTGATCGCTATCGAAACGTTTCGATATTGACGCGCCAATGCCGGTAAAAAGAAAGGGGCGCCGCATGCGACGCCCCCGAGAGAAGAGATAACGAAACCTTATATTTCAACCTGCGTTCCCAGCTCGATAACCCGGTTCGGCGGAATTTCAAACTGATCCGGCGCCCGCAGCGCATTGCGGCTGAGCGCAATAAACAGTTTACCGCGCAGGAACAGATACCACGGCCGTTTGCTCAACAGCAGCGACTCATGCGACATAAAGAACGAGGTCTCCATCATGCGGCACGGCAGGCCTTCCAGGCCACAGCGGTGGAACACCTCTTCAACGTTCGGCGTTTCACGCCAGCCGTAGCTGGCCACCACGCGCCAGAAGGTCGGCGACAGCTGCTCGATGGTGACCCGTCTGACGTTATGGACGTACGGCGCGTCTTCGGTGCGCAGCGTCAACAGCACTACGCGCTCGTGCAGCACTTTGTTATGTTTGAGATTGTGCAGCAGCGCAAACGGAATGACGTTGGTGGCGCGCGACATAAACACCGCGGTGCCCGGCACCCGCACCGGCGGCGACTTCTCCAACGAGGCGATCAGCGCCTCAAGGGAGTTGCCGTGCTCATGCATGCGGCGCAGCAGGCGAAAACGTTCGCTCTTCCAGGTGGTCATGACAATAAACATCATCAGGCCGATGGTCAGCGGCAGCCAGCCGCCGGAAAACAGCTTCAGCGCGTTGGCGGAGAACATCGGCACATCGATCAGCAGCAAAATGGTCAATATTCCCACCGCCAGGAAGCGGTTCAGGTGCCAGTTTTTAATCGCCACCGAGGTTACCAGAATGCTGGTCAGCACCATGGTGCCGGTTACCGCAATGCCGTAGGCCGCCGCCAGATTGCTCGAGTGTTCAAAGCTGACGATCACCAACACCACCGAGATATACAGCAGCCAGTTAATCACCGGAATATAGATCTGGCCGGACTCCATTTCCGAGGTATGGATAATGCGCATCGGCGGCAGATAGCCCAGACGCACCGCCTGGCGGGTCAGGGAGAAAACGCCGGAGATCACCGCCTGCGAGGCGATCACCGTCGCCAGCGTGGCCAGAATCAGCAGAGGAATCAGCGCCCAGTCCGGCGCCAGCAGAAAGAACGGGTTCTTGATCGCAGCCGGGTTCTTTAACAGCAGCGCGCCCTGGCCGAAGTAGTTCAGCACCAGCGACGGCAGCACCACGGTGAACCAGGCCAGACGAATCGGGAATTTACCGAAGTGGCCCATATCGGCGTACAGCGCCTCAACGCCGGTGATCGACAGCACCACCGCTCCCAGGGCAAAGAACGACACTTTCTTATATTCGATAAAGAAGTGCAGAGCCCATTTCGGATTCAGCGCCTGCAGCACTTCCGGATTGTCGATAATGCTGCGCGCGCCAAGCAGCGCCAGCGTCAGGAACCAGATCAGCATCACCGGAGCAAACAGTTTACCCACGCTGCCGGTGCCGTGCTTCTGGATGACAAACAGCAGCGTCAGCACCAGGATCGCCAGCGGTATAATGTAGGGATCCAGCGCCGGCGCGGCGATTTCCAGACCTTCGATGGCTGACATCACCGAGATCGCCGGGGTGATCACCACCTCGCCGTAAAAGAAGCTGCCGCCTATCAGGCCGAGTATCACCAGCACCGCGGTCGCGCGCGCCGAGGTATTACGGCCGGCCAGTGACATCAGCGTTAAAATACCGCCTTCGCCGGCGTTGTCCGCCCGCATCACATAGGTGAGGTATTTCAGCGAGACAATAATGACCAGCATCCAGAAAATCAGCGACAGGAAGCCAAACACCACGTCGGGCCGGACATCAAAACCATAATGACCTGAAAAAACACTCTCTCAGGGTATAAAGCGGGCTGGTGCCGATATCGCCATACACCACGCCGATAGCCGCCAGGGTTACCGCCGCCAGGGACTGCTTACGTTCTGTGCTCATAATTCGCTTTCTTGATTAGAACTACCGTCGGCGCTGTATCCGCCAGTACGGGCTCCAAGATCCGTTACGTCCACTAAAAAACCGCACAGTATGCACGAATACCTTAGGTTGCCTACTCTATAAAATGTCTAAGAAAAACGACAAAGTGTGAGCAAACAATACATTTGATAATAGAAAGTTTTGGCTAATCAACCAGCTATACCATTAAAAATGATGGTGGTTTATCATCGCCCATTCGGACAAGATTGGCTAATTTATCTCGGACAACGCGAAAAATCTTATGGCGTCTTCATCACTACTGGCAGAACGAATTTCCCGGCTCAGCAGCGCGCTTGAGAGCGGCCTTTATGAACGTCAGGAAGCCATCCGGCTCTGCCTGCTGGCGGCGTTAAGCGGCGAGAGCGTGTTTCTGCTCGGTCCGCCGGGCATTGCAAAAAGTCTGATCGCCCGCCGCCTCAAATTCGCCTTCCGCCATGCCCGCTCCTTCGAATACCTGATGACCCGCTTCTCCACCCCGGAAGAGGTCTTCGGCCCGCTCTCCATTCAGGCGCTCAAAGACGAAGGCCGCTACCAGCGCCTGACCGACGGCTACCTGCCGGAAGCGGAGATCGTGTTCCTCGATGAAATCTGGAAGGCCGGCCCCGCCATTCTCAACACCCTGCTGACCGCGATTAACGAACGCCGCTTCCGCAACGGCAACAGCGAAGCGCCGATACCGCTGCGCCTGCTGGTCACCGCCTCAAACGAACTGCCGGAGGCCGACAACAGCCTGGAGGCGCTGTATGACCGCATGCTGATCCGCCTGTGGCTGGACAAGGTGCAGGATAAACAGAACTTCCGCTCGCTGCTGACCAACCGGCAGAGTGAAAACCAGAACCCGGTGCCGGAAGCGCTGAGCGTCAGCGATGAAGAGTTCCATCAGTGGCAGGCGCAGATCGATAAGGTTCAGCTGCCGGAAAACTGCTTTGAGCTGATCTTCCTGCTGCGCCAGCGGCTGGATGCGCTGGAGCAGGCGCCCTATGTTTCCGACCGGCGCTGGAAAAAAGCGCTGCGTTTACTGCAGGCCTGCGCCTTTTTCAGCGGCCGCGAGTCCATTGCCCCGCTCGACCTGATGCTGCTGAAAGACTGCCTGTGGCACGATCTGGCCTCCATGAAGCTGATGCAGCAGCAGATTGACCAGCTGCTGAGCGAGCAGGCCTATCAGCAGCAGCCGCTGCTGATCCAGCTGCAGCAGTTACATACCCGCTGGATGCAGCATCAGCAGCAGCAAAGCGATCGCCGGGCCATCAGCCTGGTGAAAAAAGGCGGCATGTTCAGCCGCAAGCCACAGTATGCGCTGGGCGAGACGCTCGGCAGCGGCACGCTGACGCTGCTGCTGCAAAAACCGCTGCAGCTGCACGATATTCAGGTAAACCATTTAAGCATCGACAGCAGCGCGCTGGAAAACTGGCTGCAAAAAGGCGGCGACGTACGCGCCAAGCTCAACGGCATCGGTTTCGCCCAGCAGATTGATTTGGACGTGGATGAGCAGCTGCACCTGACGGTGCTGGACGTCAGCCGTCAACCGTCGCTGCTGGCGCTGCCGGGCAAACAGACCAGCGCCACGCCGCCGGAGCTGCTGGAGGAGCTGGATACCCTGATGCAGCGGCTGGCGGAGCAGCGCCGGCTGTTTAGTCAGCATCAGCCCTGCCTGTTCACCCCGGCCGCCGGCCTGGCCAGGATAGAAGCCAGCCTGCTGCAGGTGGCGGAGCAAATAAAACAGCAACAACAGCAAATGCTGGGCCAGTAAACCATGCTGAACCTGGAAACGCTCAACCTGCTGCTGGCCATTACCGAAGGCGAACTGATCGAGGATATGATCGTCGCCATGCTGGCCGCTCCGCATCTGTCTGCGTTCTTCAGGAAATTTCCGGCGCTGCGCCGCGCGCTGGATCGCGACCTGCCGCGCTGGAAACTGCAGTTAAAACAGCGGATCCAGGAGGCGATGGTGCCGCCGGCGCTGGCGCAGGAGTTCTATCGTTACCAGCAGTGCCAGCTAGAAAGCAACGCGCAGTTTTATCAAAACCTCAACGACACCCTGGAGCTGTTGCGCCAGCTGGTTTCCCCCTTCTATGAACAGGCGCGCAAGCTGGTGGACGCGGCCGATCTGCCCAACCATCCGCCGGACGACAGCTTCCAGACCCTGTTTCTGCAGCGGTGGCGCATCAGCCTGACGCTGCAGGCCACCATGCTGCACCACCAGCTGCTGGAACAGGAACGCGAACAGCTGATGGCGGAGCTGCAGGAACGGCTGACGCTGAGCGGCGCGCTGGAGCCGGTGCTGGCGGAAAACGATACCGCCGCCGGCAGGCTGTGGGATATGAGCAAAGGGCAGCTGCAGCGCGGCGACTATCAGCGGCTGGTGGAATACGGCAACTTTCTGCAAACCCAGCCCGAGCTGAAAAAGCTGGCCCAGCAGCTGGGACGCAGCTACGAGGCGAAAGCCATTCAGCAGCAGGATGCGCAGCCGGAGCCGTACCACGTTATGGTGCGGGTGCCCGCCACGCTGCCGGAAGAGGTGAACGGCGTGCATCAGAGCGATGATATCTTACGCCTGCTGCCGCCGGAGCTGGCGACGCTCGGCATTGAGGAGCTGGAACTGGAGTTTTACCGCCGCCTGCTGGAAAAACAGCTGCTGAGCTACCGCCTGCAGGGAGACGCCTGGCAGGAGAAGCTGATGATCCGTCAGGTGACTTATCAACAGCAGGATCAGCAGCCGCGCGGTCCGTTTATCGTCTGCGTCGATACCTCCGGCTCAATGGGCGGCTTCAACGAACAGTGCGCCAAGGCGTTTTGTCTGGCGCTGCTGCGCATTGCGCTGGCGGATAACCGCCGCTGCTACATCATGCTGTTCGCCAACCAGATTGTTCATTACGAACTGACCGCCGCCAGCGGTATCGAACAGGCGGTGCGCTTTCTCGGTCAGCATTTTCGCGGCGGCACCGATCTGGCGGCCTGCCTGAGCGCAACGGTGGGAAAAATGGCGGAGAGCGGCTGGTTTGATGCCGACGCGGTGATTATTTCCGACTTTATCGCCCAGCGGCTGCCGGACGAGGTGATCAAAAAGGTGAAACAGCAGCAGCAAAGCCACCAGCAGCGTTTTCATGCGGTGGCGATGTCCGCCTACGGCAAACCCGGCATTATGCGCATCTTCGATCATATCTGGCGCTTTGATACCGGGTTAAAAAGCCGCTTAATGCGCCGCTGGCGGCGCTAGGCACGCGTTACAGCAGGCCTTCCACGCTGGCGCGCACTTCCGGCGACCACACGCCGCACTGCACCTGACCGATATGCTGCAGCTGCAGCAACAGCATCACCAGACGCGACTGGCCGATACCGCCGCCGATGGTCTGCGGCATTTCCCCCTTCAGCAGCGACTGGTGCCACTCCAGCTGCAGGCGATCTTCATCTTCCGTCAGGGCCAGCTGACGCTGCAGTGCGTCGGCGTCAACGCGGATCCCCATTGAAGAGATCTCGAAGGCGTCTTCCAGCACCGGGTTCCACACCAGAATATCGCCGTTGAGGCCGGACAGTCCATCCGGGCAGACGGTGCTCCAGTCATCATAATCCGGCGCGCGCACATCGTGCGAGCGGCCGTGCGACAGCTTGCCGCCGATGCCGATCAGGAATACCGCGCCCAGCTCTTTGGCAATCGCCCGCTCACGGCCTTTGGCGTCCAGCTCCGGGAAACGCTGCAGCAGCGCTTCGCTGTGCACAAAGTGAATCTGCTCCGGCAGGAACGGTGCCAGACCATATTCACGGCTTACCGCCGCTTCGGTTTCCTTAATCGCGCTATACAGGCTGCGCACGGTGCTTTTCAGGTGTTCCAGATTGCGTTCGCCATCGCCCATCACCCGCTCCCAGTCCCACTGGTCGACGTACACCGAGTGAATGGCGCTCAGGCGATCTTCATCCGGACGCAGCGCCTTCATATGGGTATACAGGCCCTCGCCGGCGCTGAAGTCATGGGCGCCCAGGGTTTTGCGTTTCCACTTGGCCAGCGAATGCACCACTTCAAAGGTCGCATCCGGCAGAGTTTTCACTTTGACCTGCACCGCTTTCTCGCTGCCGGACAGGTTATCCTGCGTGCCGTCGCCCAGGCGGCTGAGGATCGGCGCCTGAACTTCAATCAGGCCCAGCTGCTGTTCCAGCTGGCGGGAGAAGAACGATTTCACGAAGCTGATTTGTTGTTGTTTTTGGATAAACTGTTTTTTCATTGCCGTATCTCTTAATACCCTGTCTCTGTTGCTGATGATTAAGCAACACAACGGCGCCACAATTCAATATCCATCAAACAATATTGCGCTTTGACTTTTAATCGTTCATTTTTAAGCGGTGATAATTCAATAAACCATAATTTATGGGGGATAAAATGGCGGAAATTTATCAGATCGATAATCTCGATCGCGGCATTCTCAACGCGCTGATGGCCAACGCGCGTACGCCTTATGCCGAACTGGCGAAAACCTTTGCCGTCAGTCCGGGAACCATCCACGTGCGCGTCGAGAAGATGAAGCAGGCGGGCATCATTACCGGCGCCCGGGTCGATGTGAACCCCAAGCAGCTGGGTTACGACGTCTGCTGCTTTATCGGCATTATATTAAAGAGCGCCAAAGACTACCCTTCGGCGCTGAGCAAGCTGGAAAGTCTGGAAGAAGTGGTCGAAGCCTACTACACCACCGGCCATTACAGCGTGTTTATCAAGGTGATGTGCCGCTCGATCGATGCGCTGCAACAGGTACTTATCAACAAGATCCAGACGATTGATGAAATTCAGTCGACGGAAACGCTGATCTCGCTGCAGAACCCCATTATGCGCACCATCGTCCCATAACGGATTTTTACTATACCCATATTATCCACAGGTAGATCCCCGGCGATTCACAGCGTACAATGCTGCCTCTTTGCAGCAGGTTGAGATCATTCATTCATGGCAGACATTACTCTGATCAGCGGCAGTACGCTTGGCAGTGCTGAATATGTGGCGGAACATCTGGCCGAAAAACTGGAAGACGCCGGTTTTTCCACCGAGATGCTGCACGGGCCTGAACTGGATGAACTGACGCCGTCCGGACGCTGGCTGGTGGTCACCTCCACCCACGGCGCCGGCGAACTGCCGGATAATCTGCAGCCGCTGTGGGACGAGATCAGTGAACGTCAGCCTGATTTATCTCAGGTGCAGTTCGGCGCCGTCGGTCTGGGCAGTTCGGAGTACGATACCTTCTGCGGCGCGATCGTGCAGATCGACGATCTGTTACAGGCTCGCGGTGCGAAAAGGATCGGCGATCGGCTGGAGATCGACGTGACGCAACACGATATTCCGGAAGATCCGGCGAAGAATGGCTGAAAAGTTGGATTAATTTACTCTGATTCGTTCAAAGATCGTGCGAACTATTGTGTATAACTAAGCTTAAAAGCAGGGTAAAAGCGGTAGTTATCCAAATAACAACTGCCGTATGCTTTTTGTCCTGTGCATAAGTCACTATTTAGATCCCAGCTTATCAGCGTCAGGATCACCGATCATTCACAGTAAACGATCCTTCCTAATTTTCTGATCTCTATCGTGAATCCTCAGTTATCCACCGAGGATCGCGATCCTAATAAGAGATCTAATAAAGAGATCTTTAAATAAAAAAGATCTTCTTTTAATTACCCGACGATCCGTACCGCTTGGTCGATCGTCTAAACTTGAGTAGAATCCCCCACCCCAGGGCAAACAACGATCGTTCGCAATACGGCGAGGTGCAGTTCCATGTTTTATCCAGAGCAATTTGACGTCATTATCATCGGCGGCGGCCATGCCGGCACCGAAGCGGCGATGGCCGCGGCAAGAATGGGGCGTCAAACCTTATTACTGACGCACAATATTGATACGCTGGGGCAAATGTCTTGCAACCCGGCGATCGGCGGTATTGGTAAAGGGCATCTGGTTAAGGAAATTGATGCGCTGGGCGGCCTGATGGCAACGGCGATCGACCATGCCGGCATTCAGTTTAGGATACTAAACGCCAGCAAAGGCCCTGCGGTACGCGCCACCCGCGCCCAGGCTGACCGCGTGCTCTATCGTCAAGCCGTACGCACCGCGCTGGAGAACCAGCCCAATCTGATGATCTTCCAACAGCCGGTTGAGGATCTTATGGTTGAGAACGATCGGGTGGTCGGCGCCGTTACGCAGATGGGACTGAAATTCCGTGCCAAAGCGGTGGTGCTCACCGTGGGGACGTTCCTCGACGGCAAAATTCATATCGGCCTGGAAAACTACAGCGGTGGACGTGCCGGCGATCCGCCAGCCATTTCACTGTCACAGCGTCTGCGTGAACTGCCGCTGCGGGTTGACCGTCTGAAAACCGGTACTCCGCCGCGCATTGACGCACGTACCATCGATTTCAGCGTTCTGGCCGAACAGCATGGCGATACGCCGACTCCGGTATTCTCGTTTATGGGCAATGCCGATCAGCATCCGCGCCAGGTGCCGTGCTATATCACTCATACCAATGAAAAAACCCATGACGTGATCCGCAATAACCTCGATCGCAGCCCGATGTATGCCGGGATTATTGAAGGGATCGGACCGCGTTACTGCCCGTCGATCGAAGACAAGGTGATGCGCTTTGCCGATCGCAACGCACACCAGATCTTCCTCGAGCCGGAAGGCTGACCAGCAACGAAATCTATCCGAACGGCATCTCCACCAGTCTGCCGTTCGACGTGCAGATGCAGATCGTCCGCTCAATGGAAGGGATGCAGAATGCCCGTATTATTCGTCCGGGTTACGCCATCGAGTATGATTTCTTCGACCCGCGTGATTTGAAACCGACGCTGGAAAGCAAATTTATTCAGGGCCTGTTCTTCGCCGGCCAGATTAACGGCACCACCGGTTACGAAGAAGCCGGTGCGCAGGGTCTGCTGGCCGGTCTGAACGCCGGCCGCTACGCCAGCGAAGACGAAGGCTGGGCGCCGCGTCGCGATCAGGCCTACCTCGGCGTGCTGGTGGACGACCTGTGCACGCTGGGCACCAAAGAACCGTACCGCATGTTCACCTCCCGGGCGGAATACCGCCTGATGCTGCGTGAAGACAACGCCGATCTGCGCCTGACGGAAAAAGGCCGCGAGTTGGGCCTGGTGGATGATGTCCGCTGGGCGCGCTATAACGACAAGCTGGAACAGATCGAACGTGAACGTCAGCGTCTGCGCGACGTATGGCTACACCCGCATTCAGAAAACGTCGAGCAGGTGAACACCCTGCTGAAAACGCCGCTGTCGCGCGAAGCCAACGGCGAAGAGCTGCTGCGCCGTCCGGAAATGGATTACGCGCTGCTGACCTCCATCGATGCTTTCCAGCCGCCGCTGGCCGATACCCAGGCCGCCGAGCAGGTGGAGATTCAGGTGAAGTACGAAGGGTATATCGCCCGTCAGCAGGAAGAGATCGAACGCCAGCAGCGCAACGAGAACACCTTGCTGCCGCTCGACCTGGACTACCAGCAGGTTTCCGGGCTGTCGAACGAAGTTATCGCCAAGCTCAACGACCATAAACCTACCTCTATCGGACAGGCATCGCGCATTTCGGGGATTACCCCGGCGGCGATTTCCATTCTGTTGGTGTGGTTGAAGAAGCAAGGTCTGCTGCGCCGCAGCGCATAAATCTGCATTTTTAGCGGCCGATTGCCCAATGGATAGGCAATCGGCCGCTGACATCACTTTCAGCCTGCATTATCATAGCCGCTTCGCCATTTCCGGCGGATCTCGCGTTGGTCAGAGGATTCCATTGTGGATAAAAAGTTAGACTCGCTGCTGGCAGCAGCTGGTATTTCGCTTCCCGATCGTCAAAAACAGCAGCTGCTGGGTTATGTCGGCATGCTGGATAAGTGGAACAAGGCGTACAACCTGACCTCCGTGCGCGATCCGCAGCAAATGCTGGTGCGCCATATCCTCGACAGCATCGTGGTTAATCCGCATCTGGTCGGCTCACGCTTTATCGACGTCGGCACCGGACCTGGCCTGCCGGGCATTCCGCTGGCCATCGTGCGTCCGGACGCGCATTTCACACTGCTGGACAGCCTGGGCAAGCGGGTACGCTTTCTGCGGCAGGTGCAGCACGAGCTGGGGCTGACCAATATCGAGCCGGTACAGAGCCGGGTGGAAGAGTTTCCGGCCGAGCCGCCGTTCGACGGCGTGATCAGCCGCGCATTCGCCTCGCTGCAGGATATGCTGAGCTGGTGCCGTCATCTGCCGGCGCAAGGGCAGGGGCGCTTTTATGCGTTGAAGGGCGTCCGTCCTGATGAGGAGCTGGCCGCCCTGCCTGACGGCATTGAGCTTGAAGAGGTCGTACGTTTACAGGTGCCGGAACTGGAAGGCGAGCGTCATCTGGTGGTACTTAAGGCAAACTGAGTTTGTTTTTGATCAAGCAAGCGTCAGATTGAGGCTTGCTACGGATGTAAAAATAAGCAGACTAATTAACTGGCCGCTTTTTTTAGTTAATTTACTTTTTATTAACACAAAAGCAGCAGTTAATTAGCGAAAATAGCCTAATTACGTGTAGCAATTGTCACGTTAGCAATTATGTGAATAAGATCGCCTTTTGCTATCGTTGTTAACGCGTAATAACAATATTCTTTCTGTGGATGTCAACGAAAGTTTTTCGCGGGTATAAGGATTGTTTTCGAACGGTTAAATTATACCATTTTGATTTATAAAAGATTTTTATCGCTCTAATCGCTAAAGACGTTTTATGCGCACGTGGGTTATAAATCGAACGTTAGCCGTGTTGTTGTGATCGATTGCACGTTTTAGTGTGCAACAGTGGAATAATCGGACAATAAAATCGAGGTATTATTCCGCCTATTTTCTTGCGAAAATAGTCCGAATTTGGTGAATTTAAATAATTGTTCACCTTTTCGCTACTTATCGATTGAATTCGTTGAAGTGACCCGTATAATTTGCTCGTTTTTTGCTGTTGACTCTGCGCAGCGAAGACAGTGTCATACGTCACTCAGCATACCCCCTCAGGGGTACGGAGAGAACAAACGTCATGTCTGTGTCCCTTTACAGTGGGAAAGTCGCACGCAAACTGCTGTTTCTGCAGTTTATGACTTTTGTTCTGATCAGCGCCGCCTGCAGTTTCAAGGGGCTGGCGTGGGGCGCTTCGGCGTTGGCGGGCGGACTTGCCGCCTGGCTGCCGAGCGTCATGTTTATGCTGTTTGCCTTGCGTCACCAGGCGCAGACGCCGGCGCCCGGTCGGGTTGCCTGGTCGTTCGCCATTGGCGAGGGGCTTAAGGTCGTGATCACCATCTTTTTGCTGATCGTGGCGCTTGGGGTGTTCAAAGCGGAGTTTATACCGCTTGGCCTGACCTATTTAGCGGTGTTAGTGGTGCAGATAGTGGCACCAGCCGTGATTAACAGTTACCGAACTTAACTAAAAGGGTAAGAGGCATCATGTCTGCAGGAGAAGTCTTGACTCCACAGGAGTATATCGGTCACCACCTGACGCAGCTTCAGGTCGGGACGGGGTTCTGGTCGATCAACATCGACTCGATGTTTTTCTCCGTCGTCCTCGGGGCGCTCTTCCTGGTGATCTTCCGTAAAGTGGCCAAAAACGCCACCAGCGGCGTGCCGGGTAAACTGCAAACCGCAGTGGAACTGGTGGTTGGGTTCGTCGACAGCAGCGTGCGCGATATGTATCACGGCAAGAGCAAGGTGATTGCTCCGCTGGCGTTGACCGTATTCGTCTGGGTCTTCCTGATGAACCTGATGGATTTGCTGCCTATTGATTTCCTGCCGTATATCGGCGAACACGTTCTCGGCCTGCCTGCGCTGCGCGTAGTGCCTACCGCCGATGTCAACGTGACGCTGTCTATGGCGCTGGGCGTGTTTATCCTGATTCTGTTCTACAGCATCAAAATGAAAGGCGTTGGTGGGTTCGTTAAAGAGTTGACCATGCAGCCGTTCAACCACCCTGTATTCATTCCGATTAACCTGATTCTTGAAGGTGTCAGCCTGCTGTCCAAGCCTGTATCACTGGGCCTGCGACTGTTCGGCAACATGTATGCGGGTGAGTTGATCTTCATCCTGATTGCCGGCCTGTTGCCGTGGTGGTCACAGTGGGTCCTGAGCTTGCCTTGGGCTATCTTCCACATCCTGATCATTACGCTTCAAGCCTTTATTTTCATGGTTCTGACGATCGTCTATCTGTCGATGGCGTCTGAAGAGCACTGATTTTTCTTAAAACACTTACATTTATAACTGAAACAAACTGGAGACTGTCATGGAAAACCTGAGTATGGATCTGCTGTACATGGCTGCCGCTGTGATGATGGGCTTAGCGGCAATCGGTGCTGCGATCGGTATCGGCATCCTGGGTGGTAAATTCTTGGAAGGCGCAGCGCGTCAGCCTGACCTGATTCCTCTGCTGCGTACACAGTTCTTTATCGTTATGGGTCTGGTTGACGCCATCCCGATGATCGCTGTTGGTCTGGGTCTGTACGTGATGTTCGCCGTCGCGTAAGCAGAGAAACTCTCTGCCGACTTACCCACACTCATTAACTTTAAAAGAGGCATTGTGCTGTGAATCTTAACGCAACAATCCTCGGCCAGGCCATCGCGTTCGTCCTGTTTGTCTGGTTCTGCATGAAGTATGTATGGCCGCCAATTATGGCTGCCATCGAGAAGCGTCAGAAAGAAATTGCTGACGGTCTCGCTTCTGCAGAGCGTGCCAAGAAAGATTTGGACTTGGCGCAAGCCAATGCGAGCGACCAGCTGAAAACTGCTAAAGCAGAAGCTCAGGTGATCATTGAGCAAGCGAACAAACGCAAAGCTCAGATCATGGATGAAGCGAAAGCCGAAGCCGAGCAGGAACGTAACAAAATCGTGGCGCAGGCTCAGGCTGAGATCGAAGCCGAACGTAAACGCGCTCGTGAAGAGTTGCGTAAGCAAGTCGCGATGCTGGCTATCGCCGGCGCCGAGAAGATCATCGAACGTTCCGTGGATGAAGCTGCTAACAGCGACATCGTTGATAAACTGGTCGCTGAACTGTAAGGAGGGAGGGGCTGATGTCTGAATTTGTTACTGTAGCTCGCCCCTACGCCAAAGCAGCTTTTGACTTTGCCGTTGAGCACCAAAGCGTAGAACGCTGGCAGCAGATGCTGGCGTTTGCCGCTGAAGTCACTCGCAACGAACAGATTTCCGAACTGCTGTCCGGCGCTGTCGCACCGGAAACGCTGTCGAATACGTTCACCGCGGTTTGTGGCGATCAACTCGACGAAAATGGCCAAAACCTTATTCGCGTTATGGCCGAAAATGGACGTTTACTGGCGCTTCCTGACGTTTTGCAGCAGTTCATTGAACTGCGCGCTGCGCTGGAATCCACCGTCGAAGTCGACGTGCTCTCTTCAAGCGCACTGAACGACGAACAGCAGGCCAAAATTGCCGCTGCGATGGAAAAACGTCTGTCACGCAAAGTTAAGCTGAATTGCAAAATTGACAAGTCTGTACTGGCCGGCGTGGTTATCCGCGCAGGCGACATGGTGATCGATGGCAGCGTACGCGGCCGTCTTGAACGCCTGGCAGACGTCTTGCAGTCTTAAGGGGACTGGAGCATGCAACTGAATTCCACCGAAATCAGCGAACTGATCAAGCAGCGCATTGCTCAGTTCAATGTAGTGAGCGAAGCTCACAATGAAGGTACTATCGTTTCCGTCAGCGACGGAATCATCCGCGTACACGGCCTGGCCGATGTAATGCAGGGCGAAATGATCGCGCTGCCTGGCAACCGTTACGCAATCGCATTGAACCTGGAGCGCGACTCTGTTGGTGCCGTAGTCATGGGTCCGTACGCGGATCTGGCTGAAGGCATGAAGGTAAAAATGCACCGGCCGTATCCTGGAAGTTCCAGTCGGCCGCGGCCTGCTGGGCCGCGTGGTTAACACCCTGGGCGCGCCTATCGACGGCAAGGGCCCGGTTGAGCACGACGGTTTCTCCCCGGTTGAGACTATCGCACCGGGCGTTATCGACCGCCAGTCGGTCGACCAGCCGGTACAGACCGGTTATAAATCCGTTGATGCCATGATTCCAATCGGCCGTGGTCAGCGTGAGCTGGTGATCGGCGACCGTCAGACCGGTAAAACCGCACTGGCGATCGATGCCATCATCAACCAGCGCGATTCCGGCATCAAGTGCGTCTACGTGGCTATCGGCCAGAAAGCGTCTACCATTGCTAACGTGGTGCGCAAACTGGAAGAGCACGGCGCGCTGGCTAACACCATCGTTGTGGTGGCTACCGCTTCTGAATCCGCAGCACTGCAATACCTGGCGCCATACGCCGGTTGCGCAATGGGCGAATACTTCCGCGACCGCGGCGAAGATGCGCTGATCGTGTACGATGACCTGTCCAAACAGGCCGTTGCTTACCGTCAGATCTCCCTGCTGCTGCGTCGTCCGCCGGGCCGTGAAGCTTACCCTGGTGACGTATTCTACCTGCACTCCCGTCTGCTGGAGCGTGCAGCGCGCGTTAACGCTGACTATGTTGAAGCTTTCACCAAGGGTGAAGTGAAAGGCCAGACCGGTTCTCTGACCGCGCTGCCGATCATCGAAACTCAGGCGGGTGACGTTTCCGCGTTCGTTCCGACCAACGTAATCTCGATTACCGATGGTCAGATCTTCCTGGAATCCAACCTGTTCAACTCCGGTATTCGTCCGGCAGTTAACCCGGGTATCTCCGTATCCCGTGTTGGTGGCGCTGCGCAGACCAAGATCATGAAGAAACTGTCCGGCGGCATCCGTACCGCGCTGGCGCAGTATCGTGAACTGGCGGCATTCTCCCAGTTCGCTTCCGATCTGGATGATGCAACCCGCAAGCAGCTGAACCACGGCCAGAAAGTGACTGAACTGCTGAAGCAGAAACAGTACGCGCCGATGTCCGTCGCACAACAGTCTCTGGTGCTGTACGCGGCAGAACGCGGCTACCTGGAAGATGTTGAAGTCGCCAAGGTAGTGAGCTTCGAAGCTGCGCTGGTTGCTTACGCGGATCGCGAACACGCCGAACTGCTGAACCACATCAACCAAACTGGTAATTTCAACGATGAGATCGAGGGCAAGCTGAAAAACGTCCTCGAGACCTTCAAGAAAACCCAGTCCTGGTAACGCGCAGCGGCCTGCAGTTGAAAGACGGCAGGCCGCTGGCAATGAGGAGAAGCAGAGATGGCCGGCGCAAAAGAGATACGTAGTAAGATCGGCAGCGTGCAAAACACGCAGAAGATCACTAAAGCGATGGAGATGGTCGCCGCCTCCAAAATGCGTAAATCGCAGGATCGCATGGCGGCCAGCCGTCCTTATGCAGAGACCATGCGCAAAGTGATTGGTCACCTTGCGTTAGGGAATCTGGAATATAAACACCCGTACCTGGATGAGCGTGATGTTAAACGCGTCGGGTATCTGGTGGTGTCGACTGACCGTGGTCTCTGCGGCGGCTTGAACATTAACCTGTTCAAAAAGCTGCTGGCGGAGATGAAAGGCTGGTCCGAAAAAGGCGTTGAAACTGATTTGGCGCTGATTGGCTCTAAAGCCGTCTCTTTCTTTGGCTCCGTGGGCGGCAACGTGGTTGCCCAGGTGACCGGCATGGGGGATAACCCTTCCCTGTCGGATCTGATCGGGCCGGTGAAAGTGATGCTGCAGGCTTACGACGAAGGTCGTTTGGACAAGCTGTACATTGTCAGCAACAAATTTGTCAATACGATGTCCCAGGAGCCGCAGGTTCTTCAGCTGCTGCCTCTGCCGCCTTCTGATGAGGGTGAGCTGAAGAAGACAGCTTGGGATTACCTGTATGAACCCGATCCAAAAGTGCTGCTTGATACCTTGCTGCGCCGCTATGTGGAATCGCAAGTTTATCAGGGCGTCGTGGAAAACCTGGCCAGCGAGCAGGCCGCGCGAATGGTAGCGATGAAAGCCGCAACCGATAACGGCGGTAGCCTGATCAAAGAGCTGCAGTTGGTATACAACAAGGCACGTCAGGCCAGCATCACTCAGGAACTCACCGAAATCGTTTCGGGAGCCTCCGCGGTTTAACCAGGTTATTACCCCAAGTAGTTCAGATTGCAGAAAGGCGCAACTGAGCGAGTCCCCAGGCGCTTACTTGAGTAGGCAACTGGGGGAAAAGAAAGCCGTCAACGCATCTGCAGTTTGAAATACGACGGGTAAACGAATTACGTAGAGGATTCAAGATGGCTACTGGAAAGATTATCCAGGTAATCGGCGCCGTAGTGGACGTCGAGTTCCCTCAGGATGCCGTACCAAAAGTGTACGATGCCCTTGAGGTAGAGAACGGTAACGAAAAACTGGTGCTGGAAGTTCAGCAGCAGCTGGGCGGCGGCGTTGTACGCTGTATCGCCATGGGTACTTCCGACGGTCTGCGTCGCGGTCTGAAAGTTAACGACCTCGAGCACCCAATCGAAGTGCCAGTTGGTAAAGCAACGCTGGGTCGTATCATGAACGTATTGGGTCAGCCAATCGACATGAAAGGCGACATCGGCGAAGAAGAGCGTTGGGCGATTCACCGCGCGGCGCCAAGCTACGAAGAGCTGTCCAGCTCCCAAGAGCTGCTGGAAACCGGTATCAAGGTAATGGACCTGATCTGCCCGTTCGCCAAGGGTGGTAAAGTTGGTCTGTTCGGTGGTGCGGGCGTAGGTAAAACCGTAAACATGATGGAGCTGATCCGTAACATCGCGATCGAGCACTCCGGTTACTCTGTGTTTGCGGGCGTGGGTGAGCGTACTCGTGAGGGTAACGACTTCTACCACGAAATGACCGACTCCAACGTACTGGACAAAGTATCCCTGGTTTACGGCCAGATGAACGAGCCGCCGGGTAACCGTCTGCGCGTTGCACTGACCGGCCTGACCATGGCGGAAAAATTCCGTGATGAAGGCCGCGACGTTCTGCTGTTCGTGGATAACATCTACCGTTACACCCTGGCCGGTACCGAAGTGTCCGCACTGCTCGGCCGTATGCCATCTGCGGTAGGTTATCAGCCAACGCTGGCGGAAGAGATGGGCGTTCTGCAAGAACGTATCACCTCGACCAAGACCGGTTCAATCACCTCCGTACAGGCCGTTTACGTCCCTGCGGATGACTTGACTGACCCGTCTCCAGCCACCACCTTTGCGCACTTGGACGCAACCGTGGTACTGAGCCGTAACATCGCTTCCCTGGGTATCTACCCGGCCGTTGACCCGCTGGATTCCACCAGCCGTCAGCTGGATCCGCTGGTTGTGGGTCAGGAACACTACGACGTTGCGCGTGGCGTGCAGTCTATTCTGCAGCGCTACCAGGAACTGAAGGACATCATCGCGATTCTGGGTATGGACGAACTGTCTGAAGAAGACAAACTGGTCGTATCCCGTGCGCGTAAAATCCAGCGCTTCCTGTCTCAGCCGTTCTTCGTGGCCGAAGTCTTCACCGGCGCGCCGGGCAAGTTCGTATCGCTGAAAGACACCATCCGTGGTTTCAAAGGCATTATGGACGGCGACTACGACCACCTGCCGGAGCAGGCGTTCTACATGGTTGGCACCATTGAAGAAGCAGTGGAAAAAGCCAAGAAACTGTAACGCCTTGAGAGGAGGGTGATATGGCTATGACTTACCATCTGGATGTTGTCAGCGCGGAAAAACAGATGTTTTCCGGCCTGGTGCAGAAGATCCAGGTGACAGGCAGCGAAGGCGAACTGGGTATTTTCCCAGGGCATGCGCCGCTGCTGACTGCCATCAAGCCTGGCATGGTGCGTATTGTTAAACAGCACGGTGAAGAAGAGTTCATCTACCTGTCTGGCGGTATCCTTGAGGTACAGCCAAGCGTGGTGACCGTGCTGGCGGACACTGCCATCCGTGGAACGGACCTCGATGAAGCCAGAGCGCTGGAAGCCAAGCGCAAGGCTGAAGAGCATATCCGTAGCTCTCATGGTGATGTCGACTATGCTCAGGCATCCGCTGAGCTGGCGAAGGCGATCGCGAAACTGCGCGTTATCGAACTCACCAGAAAAGCGATGTAAGCAATACCGAAATAAGAAAGCGACCCAATGCGGTCGCTTTTTTTTTGCATTAAAATAAGCGTTTGACCTTGCCAATCGTTGCGGTGTATTCGTGATGACGACAGGGGGAATGTGTCTCCGAACGCCGACAGTTTACCGGCGGTGGAATCGGATTGCGCCAGATGACGGCGCGCCTAGAGCCACGCGGCTTAGCTCGGTTTTGCGTTGAGAAATATGTAGTAATTTCGGCGTGAAACGGTTTTACTTTCGTCTATTAAAATTGGAGTTGTCAGGTTGCTTATGTCGAACAGCGCAATGAGTGTAGTGATCCTCGCCGCGGGCAAGGGAACGCGTATGTATTCCGACCTGCCCAAGGTTTTGCATCCGCTGGCGGGCAAACCGATGGTGCAGCACGTTATCGATGCCGCGATGAAGCTGGGGGCGCAGAACGTCCACCTGGTTTATGGCCATGGCGGCGAACTGCTGAAGAATACGCTCGATAACGCAGCGTTGAACTGGGTGCTGCAGGCTGAACAACTGGGCACCGGCCATGCGATGCAGCAGGCGGCGCCGCACTTTGCCGATGATGAAGACGTACTGATGTTGTACGGCGACGTGCCGCTGATCTCCGTCGATACGCTGACGCGCCTGCTGGCGGCCAAGCCGCAGGGCGGCATCGGCCTGCTGACCGTAAAACTGGACGACCCGACCGGCTATGGCCGCATCGTGCGTGAAAACGGCGAGGTGGTCGGCATCGTCGAACATAAGGACGCCAGCGAACAGCAGCGTCAGATTAACGAAATCAATACCGGCATTCTGGTGGCCAACGGCCGCGATCTGAAACGCTGGCTGGGCATGCTGAACAACGATAACGCGCAGGGTGAATACTACATCACGGATATCATTGCGCTGGCCCATGCCGACGGTAAGAAAATTGAAGCGGTGCACCCTGAGCGCCTGAGCGAAGTTGAAGGCGTGAACAACCGCCTGCAGCTGGCGACGCTTGAACGCATCTATCAGGCCGAACAGGCGGAAAAACTGCTGCTGGCCGGCGTTATGCTGCTGGATCCGGCGCGTTTCGACCTGCGCGGCGCGCTGACGCACGGCCGCGACGTGCTGATTGACGCCAACGTGATCGTTGAAGGGAACGTACAGCTGGGCAACCGGGTGAAAATTGGCGCCGGCTGCGTGTTGAAAAACTGCGTGATCGGCGATGACTGCGAAATCAGCCCTTACAGCGTAGTAGAAGACGCGGTATTGGCGGCGGATTGCACCGTTGGTCCGTTTGCCCGTCTGCGCCCGGCGCGGAGTTGGCGCAGGGCGCGCACGTCGGCAACTTTGTCGAAATGAAAAAGGCGCGTCTGGGCGTGGGTTCCAAGGCGGGACACCTTAGCTATCTGGGCGACGCCGAGATTGGCGACGACGTGAATATCGGCGCCGGCACCATTACCTGCAACTACGACGGCGCCAACAAGCATAAGACCGTTATCGGCGACGGCGTGTTTGTCGGCTCCGATACGCAGCTGGTGGCGCCGGTCACGGTGGCCAAGGGTGCGACGATTGCCGCCGGCACTACGGTTACGCGCAATATCGCTGAAGACGAGCTGGTGCTGAGCCGGGTGAAGCAGGTGCACATCCAGGGCTGGCAGCGTCCGACCAAAGCCAAGAAGTAATGATCAGGATGGCCGTTATGCGGCCATCCTGTTTTGCACTGTCTTTTCATGGCAGAAGGCAATGCAAAACATATAAGTCCTCTTCAGAGGATCATCCCCACCCTCTACAAGGCTCGGGGCGCACGGTAATCACCGGCAAAAAAATCAGGTCAGGCATCGAAGCGTCCTGAAAGACGCTTAATTAGGAATAAAATCCATGTGTGGAATTGTAGGCGCAGTAGCGCAACGTGATATTGCAGAGATCCTGTTGGAAGGCTTACGCCGTCTTGAATACCGTGGCTATGACTCGGCCGGTCTGGCGGTCGTTGACGCCGAGGGCAACCTAAACCGCGTACGTCGCGTCGGCAAGGTCAACGCGCTGGCGGAAGCGGTAGAGCAGCAACCTTTGCACGGCGGCACCGGCATCGCGCACACCCGTTGGGCGACCCACGGTGAGCCGACCGAAGCTAACGCTCACCCGCACGTTTCTGATTACATTTCCGTGGTGCATAACGGCATCATTGAAAACCACGAGCCGCTGCGCGAGCTGCTGATTGAACGCGGCTACCGCTTTGCGTCCGAAACCGATACCGAAGTGATCGCGCACCTGGTGCATTGGGAACAGCAGCAGGGCGGTACGCTGCTGGAAGTGGTCAAGCGCGTGATCCCACAGCTGCGCGGCGCTTACGGCACCGTAGTGATGGACAGCCGCGACCCGAGCGTGCTGGTGGCTGCCCGTTCCGGCAGCCCGCTGGTGATTGGCCGCGGCGTCGGCGAAAACTTTATTGCCTCCGACCAGCTGGCGCTGCTGCCGGTGACCCGCCGCTTTATCTTCCTGGAAGAGGGCGACGTGGTGGAAGTCACCCGCCGTACCGTGGCCATTTTTGACCAGCAGGGCAACCCGGTCGAGCGTGAGGAGATCGAGTCGCAGGTGCAGTACGACGCCGGTGATAAAGGCGCTTACCGCCACTACATGCAAAAAAGAGATCTTCGAACAGCCGCTGGCGCTGAAAAATACCCTGGAAGGGCGCTTCAGCAACGGCCAGATCAACCTGAGCGAGCTGGGTCCGCAGGCCGATGCCCTGCTGGCGCAGGTGCAGCACGTGCAGATCATCGCCTGCGGCACCTCCTATCACTCCGGGATGGTGGCGCGTTACTGGTTTGAGGCGCTGGCCGGCGTACCGTGCGACGTTGAGATCGCCTCCGAATTCCGTTACCGCAAATCGGCGGTGCGTCCGGGCAGCCTGATCATCACCCTGTCGCAGTCCGGCGAAACCGCAGATACCCTGGCGGCGCTGCGTCTGTCCAAACAGCTGGGCTACCTGGCGTCGCTGGCGGTGTGCAACGTGCCGGCTCGTCGCTGGTGCGTGAATCCGATATGGCGCTGATGACCAAGGCCGGCACCGAAATCGGCGTAGCGTCCACCAAAGCCTTCACCACCCAGTTAACCGTGCTGTTGATGCTGGTGGCGCGTCTGGGCCGCCTGAAAGGCATGGCGGAAAGCGTCGAACACGATATCGTGCACGGCCTGCAGGCGCTGCCTGCGCGCATTGAACAGATGCTGTCGCTGGATAAAAACATCGAGGCGCTGGCGGAAGGCTTCTCCGATAAGCATCATGCGCTGTTCCTCGGCCGCGGCGATCAGTATCCGATCGCCATGGAAGGGGCGCTGAAGCTGAAGGAGATCTCCTATATTCACGCCGAGGCCTACGCGGCCGGCGAGCTGAAGCACGGCCCGCTGGCGCTGATTGACGCCGATATGCCGGTGATCGTGGTGGCGCCGAACAACGAGCTGTTGGAAAAACTGAAATCCAACATCGAAGAGGTGCGCGCGCGTGGCGG
Organism: Serratia rubidaea; assembly: GCA_901472405.1. Classification (GTDB taxonomy): domain Bacteria; phylum Pseudomonadota; class Gammaproteobacteria; order Enterobacterales; family Enterobacteriaceae; genus Serratia_B; species Serratia_B rubidaea. The sequence continues at coordinate 4,972,473 of LR590463.1, forward strand.
CCAGCTGTACGTGTTTGCCGATCAGGACGCCGGTTTTGTCAGCAGCGAAGGGATGACCATTATCCCGCTGCCGCACGTGGAAGAGATCGTCGCGCCGATCTTCTACACCGTGCCGCTGCAACTGCTGTCTTACCACGTGGCGCTGATTAAAGGCACCGACGTGGACCAGCCGCGCAACCTGGCGAAGTCGGTAACCGTCGAGTAAAACCGTCGCTTTTTTGCTGATTAATCCGGTGCACCGTGTGAAATGGTGCACCGGATTTTTTATGGCAAAAAAATCGCTGAACTATACTCAAGGCGGTGCAACGTTGAGGGGGCGGATATGCAGCATGCGTGGCAGGAGGTAGATGAATATCTGGAACGCTGTTTGGCGTGTCAGGATGATAATTTGACGCAAACCTTGGCGTTGAATGCCGAGCGTGGTCTGCCGGCGTTTGATGTCTCACCGCTGCAGGGACAGTTTCTGACGCTGATGGCGCAAATCAGCGGGGCGCGCCGGGTATTGGAAATTGGTACGCTGGGTGGTTTTAGCACGCAATATCTTGCCCGCGCGCTGCCGGAGGACGGGCGCGTGGTGACGCTGGAAAAAGAGCCGGCCAATGCGGCGGTGGCGCAGGAAAATCTTCAGCGCGCCGGCTTGCTGGATCGGGTGTCGATTGTGGTGGGCGCCGCGGCGCAGACGCTGCCGACGCTGCAGTCACAGCCGCCGTTCGATCTGACGTTTATCGACGCCGATAAACAAAATAGCCTGCTGTACCTGCAGTGGGCGATCAAGCTGAGCCGCACGGGCAGCGTAATCATCATGGATAATGTGGTGCGCGGGGGAGCTATCGTCGCGGCTCGGCGCGATGTTCATGCCGAAGGCATCCGCCAGGCGCTGGAGGCGGTGCAAAATATGCCGGCATTAAGCGGCACCGCATTTCAGACGGTTGGCGAGAAAGGCTGGGACGGTTTCGCAGTCTTGCGCGTGGAAAAGTGAACGCCGCGTAATAACAAGCCGGCCTCAGCGCCGGCTTGTTTATTCGCTAGCCTTTCACCTTATTGCTCAGTTCCTGCAACGAACGTTTCAGCTCATCGATCTGACGATCCTTATTCCTGTTTTCATCCGCAGCTGTTTCAGCTCATTTTCATGCTCCTGCAACTTACTTTCAAATTTTTCCAAATCACTCAGGGCATAGTTGGAGGTTCTGTAAGTATTATAATTGCCTTGGAATAGAATCCGATCGCCGTATGTGGCTGAGGACCTTTCACGATCGGGCATGAGTCCTTCCGCCGCCATAAACGTTGGCAGAAGCCAGCAGAGACAGGCCAAGCGCCGATAAGATAAATACGTTTTTCATTTGAGATCCTTTCATTTTAGTACTACGTGAGAGATGTCATATTCGGAACTTAGTATAATCAATGAGTTATGCTGTTTTATTATCTAGTGTCATATAACTGTCATATTTCATACATTTTACTGTCACCAAACTGTCCTATTTTCCCTCCTGCAGCAATACTTACTCTGATGAAAACGATTTGAAATCGATTTTTGATGCCCCTTAGGAGGGATTATGAAACTGATGCGTACCACCGTCGCCAGTATTGTCGCAGCGACTTTCTCCATGGCCTCTGTGTCCGCGTTCGCTGCCGCCAGCCTGACCGGTGCAGGCGCGACATTCCCCGCGCCGGTGTATGCCAAGTGGGCAGATTCCTATCAAAAAGAAACCGGCAACAAAGTTAACTATCAGGGGATCGGCTCCTCCGGCGGCGTGAAGCAGATCGTCGCCAATACCGTTGACTTTGGCGCCTCTGACGCCCCGCTGTCCGACGAAAAACTGGCGGCCGACGGCCTGTTCCAGTTCCCGACCGTGATTGGCGGCGTGGTGCTGGCGGTGAATATCCCCGGCATCAAATCCGGCGATCTGACGCTGGACGGCCAGACGCTGGGCGATATCTACCTGGGCAACATCAAAAAATGGAATGACCCGGCGATTGCCAAGCTGAACCCGGGCGTGAAGCTGCCGGAGCAGAACATCGCCGTAGTGCGCCGCGCTGACGGTTCCGGCACCTCCTTCGTCTTCACCAGCTACCTGGCGAAAGTGAATGCGAAGTGGAAAGAGAAAGTGGGCGCCGGTTCTACGGTGAACTGGCCGACCGGCCTGGGCGGTAAAGGCAACGACGGCATTGCCGCCTTCGTTCAGCGCCTGCCTGGCTCTATCGGCTACGTTGAATATGCCTACGCCAAACAGAATAACCTGGCGTACACCAAGCTGGTCTCCGCCGACGGTAAGCCGGTCAGCCCGACCGAAGACGCCTTCAGCGCCGCCGCCAAAGGCGCGGACTGGAGCAAAACCTTCGCGCAGGACCTGACTAACCAGAAAGGCGACAACGCCTGGCCGATTACCTCCACCACCTTCATCCTGGTGCATAAGGCGCAGAAAAAGCCGGAGCAGGGCACCGAAGTGCTGAAGTTCTTTGACTGGGCGTACAAGTCAGGCGGTGAGCAGGCCAAAGCGCTGGATTATGCCGTACTGCCTGAGGAAGTGATCGAGCAGGTGCGCGCCGCATGGAAAACCAACGTGAAAGACAGCGCCGGTAAAGCGCTGTACTAAACGGCCGAGGCATTTCTGTCGGGGCCCGGTTCGCCGGGCCCTCCAAGCTTTAAACAGAAGAGTAATTTATGGCTGAGTACAAGCCGACCATCAAAGCGCCGAGTAAAAACGGCGATGTCATCTTCAGTGCGCTGGTTAGGCTGGCTGCGCTGATTACCCTATTGCTGCTGGGCGGCATAATCGTTTCGCTGATTTTCGCCTCCTGGCCGAGCATCCAGAAATTCGGCTTCGCCTTCCTGTGGACCAAAGACTGGGATGCGCCGGCGGAACAGTTTGGCGCGCTGGTGCCGATTTACGGCACCATCGTCACCTCGCTGATCGCGCTGATTATCGCGGTGCCGGTCAGCTTCGGCATTGCGCTGTTCCTGACCGAGCTGGCGCCGAATTGGCTGAAGCGTCCGCTGGGCGTCGCCATTGAGCTGCTGGCGGCGATCCCGAGCATTGTCTACGGCATGTGGGGGCTGTTTGTCTTCGCCCCGCTGTTTGCCGAATACTTCCAGACGCCGGTGGGCAACGTGCTGTCCGGCATTCCGATTGTCGGCGAACTGTTTGCCGGCCCGGCCTTCGGCATCGGCATCCTGGCCGCCGGGGTGATTCTGGCGATCATGATCATCCCGTATATCGCCGCGGTTATGCGCGACGTGTTCGAGCAAACGCCGGTGATGATGAAAGAGTCGGCCTATGGCATCGGCTGCACCACCTGGGAAGTGATCTGGCGCATCGTGCTGCCGTTTACCAAAAACGGCGTGATTGGCGGCGTGATGCTGGGGCTGGGACGTGCGCTGGGGGAAACCATGGCGGTGACCTTTATTATCGGCAACACCTACCAGCTCGACAGCGCGTCGCTGTATATGCCGGGCAACAGCATTACCTCGGCGCTGGCGAATGAATTCGCCGAAGCGGAATCCGGGCTGCACACCGCGGCGCTGATGGAGCTGGGGCTGATTCTGTTTGTGATCACCTTTATCGTGCTGGCGCTGTCGAAACTGATGATTATGCGTCTGGCCAAGAACGAGGGGCGCTAACGTGGCGACGATGGATATGCAAAACCCCGCGGCGGTGGCGGAAACCCGCCGCAAAATGCAGGCCTGGCGCCGGCAGAAGAACCGCATCGCGCTGTTTTTATCGATGGCGACCATGGCGTTCGGCCTGTTCTGGCTGATTTGGATCCTGTTCTCGACCGTCACCAAAGGCGTGGACGGCATGTCGCTGGCGCTGTTTACCGAAATGACGCCGCCGCCGAATACCGCCGGCGGCGGGCTGGCCAACGCCATTGCCGGCAGCGGCCTGCTGATCCTGTGGGCGACCATCTTCGGCACCCCGCTCGGCATTCTGGCCGGCATTTATCTGGCCGAATACGGGCGTAAATCCTGGCTGGCGGAGGTGATCCGCTTTATTAACGACATTCTGCTGTCTGCGCCGTCGATTGTGGTTGGCCTGTTCGTCTACACCATCGTGGTGGCGAAGATGGAGCATTTCTCCGGCTGGGCGGGCATTGTCGCACTGGCGCTGCTGCAGGTGCCGATCGTTATCCGCACCACGGAAAATATGCTGAAACTGGTGCCGGATACGCTGCGCGAGGCGGCCTACGCGCTCGGCACGCCGAAGTGGCGCATGATTTCCGCCATTACGCTCAAGGCGTCGGTGTCCGGCATTATCACCGGCGTGCTGCTGGCCATCGCGCGTATCGCCGGCGAAACCGCACCGCTGCTGTTTACCTCGCTGTCGAACCAGTTCTGGAATACCGACCTGATGCAGCCGATCGCCAACCTGCCGGTCACCATCTTTAAGTTCGCCATGAGCCCGTTTGCCGAATGGCAGCAGCTGGCCTGGGCCGGGGTGCTGTTAATCACGCTGTGCGTACTGCTACTGAATATTTTGGCGCGTGTGATTTTCGCCAAGAAAAAGCATGCATAAAAATTTTACGCGTCGCCCGCGCGGCGCGGTAACAAGAGAGAAGTCTTGATGAGTACAAGTGAACTCGCTTCCAGCAGCAAAATTCAGGTCCGCGATCTGAACTTTTACTACGGCAAATTCCACGCGCTGAAAAACATCACGCTGGATATCGCCAAAAATAAGGTGACCGCGTTTATCGGCCCGTCAGGCTGTGGCAAATCCACCCTGCTGCGTACCTTCAACAAGATGTACCAGCTGTATCCGGAGCAGCGTGCCGAAGGCGGCATTCTGCTGGATGGGCAGAACATTTTGACCGATAACCAGGATATCGCGCTGCTGCGCGCCAAGGTCGGCATGGTATTCCAGAAGCCAACGCCGTTCCCGATGTCGATTTACGACAACATCGCCTTTGGCGTGCGCCTGTTTGAAAAGCTGTCGCGTGCCGATATGGACGAGCGCGTCCAGTGGGCGCTGAGCAAGGCGGCGCTGTGGAATGAAACCAAAGACAAGCTGCACCAGAGCGGGTACAGTCTGTCCGGCGGCCAGCAGCAGCGTCTGTGCATTGCGCGCGGCATCGCCATTCGCCCGGAAGTATTGCTGCTGGATGAGCCGTGCTCGGCGCTGGACCCGATCTCCACCGGCAAGATTGAAGAGCTGATAAGCGAGCTGAAGTCGGATTACACCGTGGTGATCGTGACGCACAACATGCAACAGGCGGCGCGCTGTTCTGACTCGACGGCCTTTATGTATCTGGGCGAGCTGGTGGAGTTTAGCGATACTGACACCCTGTTTACTGCGCCGCAGAAGAAACAGACTGAAGATTACATCACTGGTCGTTATGGTTGATTAGGATGCATCATGGATAACCTGAATTTAAACAAGCACATTTCTGGACAGTTCAACGCCGAGCTTGAGCACATCCGCACTCAGGTGCTGACGATGGGCGGGCTGGTGGAGCAGCAGCTGACTGACGCCATTACCGCGATGCATAACCAGGACGGCGAGCTGGCCAAGCGGGTGATCGACGGCGATAAAAAGGTCAATATGATGGAGGTGGCGATTGATGAGGCCTGCGTGCGCATCATTGCCAAGCGTCAGCCTACCGCCAGCGATCTGCGTTTGGTGATGGCGATCATCAAGACCATTTCCGAGCTGGAGCGCATCGGCGACGTGGCGGATAAAATTTGCCGCACCGCGCTGGAGAAGTTCTCGCAGCAGCATCAGCCGCTGCTGGTGAGCCTGGAGTCGCTGGGACGCCATACCGTACAGATGCTGCATGACGTGCTGGATGCCTTTGCGCGTATGGATCTGGACGAGGCGATACGCATCTACCGGGAAGATAAAAAGGTCGATCAGGAGTACGAAGGCATCGTACGCCAGCTGATGACCTATATGATGGAAGATTCGCGCACCATTCCCAGCGTGCTGACCGCGTTGTTCTGCGCCCGCTCCATTGAGCGTATCGGCGACCGCTGCCAGAACATCTGCGAATTTATCTTCTACTTTGTCAAAGGTCAGGATTTCCGCCATCTGGGCGGGGATGCGCTGGATGAGCTGCTGGCGGACGGCAAAAAGCCCGCAGCGGATGATGACAGTGAATAATTGTCCGCAATTGAAAAAGGCGCACTCGGTGCGCCTTTTTTATATCTAAAATGTCCCGAGCAAAATAAATAAAAATATTAAATAATATATTTAACGCTGTTGTTTTTATTTAAATTATTAGAACATATAAAATAATTTACACTATGGATTGCTGTAGATTACTATCCCCCATGCATACCACCCTAGGCGTTAATTGATTAACGTTATCTTAGCTTTGTTGGAAATATAAAATACAAATAAAAAAGGAATTTGTATGGGTATTTTTAATTATAAAGGATTGAGCGATGCCCAGTCGCAGGAATTGTTCTCCGATGCATTAGCCATGACTATGTATAGCTATCATAATCTGGATGATGGTTTAGCTTACGGCTATCAGCATTATGGTTTCGGTCTGGGGTTGCCGCTTACGCTGCTAACCGCCCTGGTTGGCAATTCGCAATCGCAGGGCATTGTGCCGGGGCTGCCGTGGAACCCCAATTCCGAACAGCAGGCGCTGGATACCCTCAATACCGCCGGTTGGCAGGTGATTAGCGCGGAACAGCTGGGCTATCAGGGAAAAACCGATAAGCTGGGCACCTATTACGGTGAATCCTGGAAGTACAAAACCTCTCAGGCGGAAGTGCTGGGCAAATACGACAGCGAAGGGAAATTAATCGGCCTGGGCGTCGCTTTTCGCGGCACCACCGGCCCGCGTGAAACGCTGATTACCGACACCATTGGCGACGCCATTCACGATCTGGTCGCCGGGCTGGGGCCGGCATCGTTCTCGAATAACTTCGCTTTGAACGCCTTTGGCCGTTTACTTGGCGATGTGGCCAAATTCGCCGCGGCGAACGGTCTGAGCGGCGAGGATGTGACGATCACCGGCCATAGCCTGGGCGGTCTGGCGACCAACAGCCTGGCATTTTTAAGCGAAGACTATTGGGACGGTTTTTACGCCAACTCAAAATATCTGGCTTTCGCTTCACCCACCCAGCATGAAGGTGACGGCAAGGTGCTGAATATCGGTTATGAAAACGACCCGGTATTTCGCGTGCTCGACGGCACACATTTTAATTGGTCAACGTTGGGGGTACACGATAAACCGCATGAGTCAGCAACCAATAATATCGTTAATTTTAACGACTATTACGCGTCAAAATTCTGGGGGCTGCTGCCGACATCAATATTAAATCTTCCCAGTTGGATATCCCATGTCCCGTTCACCTACGGTGAAGGGCTGTCGCGTATCGTTAATTCCGAGTTTTATTCGTTTATGGATCGGGATTCCACGGTGGTGGTCTCCACGCTTTCCGATGTGATGCGCGGTAAAACCTGGGTGGAGGATCTGAATCTCTACGCGCAAAAACACACCGGTACGACCTTTATTATCGGTACGGACAAGGACGATCTGATCGGCGGCGGCAGGGGGAATGATTATCTCGAGGGCGGAGCCGGCAACGATATCTTCCGCGACGACGGCGGATTTAACTATATCTCCGGCGGCGAAGGGCATGACACCTTGATTTTACAACAGGGGATCGCGAAGACGCAGGTGGCCTATGACGGAGAAAACCTCTATTTACGCGACAGTACCGGCGCCATCACCATCGCCAACAGCGTAGAGACGCTGCGCAGCCAGAGCAAAGGCGCGTTCGGCAGCAAGCAGTATGTGGATTATCAGGTGAAAGATGACGGGCTGCTGGTGGGCAATATTCACGTTGATTACACCCGGCACGGTATCGGCAGCGAAGCGGACGATGTGCTGCAGGCGGCTGACAACCAACGCTGGCTGTTCGGGCTTGACGGCGATGACACTCTACTGGGCAGCAGCAATGGCAACCTGACGTTTGTCGGCGGCAGGGGCAACGACGTGATGCACAGTGCCGGCCAGAACAATACCTTCCTGTTTGAAGGTGAGTTTGGCCAGGATCAGGTGATTAACTTTGGTCAGAGCGACCGGCTGGTATTCTTTACGCCGCAGGATCAGGGCGGCGATTTCCGTCAGTATGCGACGCAGCACAACGACGATGTGGTGTTCACCTTTGGCGATAACCAGGTCACGTTGGTGGGGGTTTCTCTGGATTATCTCAGCAACAGCCAGATCGTGTTGGTATAACGCGGTCATCAGGCGTGCGGGCGCGGCATCCGAGGCGCCGCGTCCGCGCAATAGCCGCAAAGATAAAATGGTTATAAATATAGCTGTTTATATTATTTCCAGCCCTAAATGGCGGCTGCTAGCTTAGCTGGCGACAGGACATCAACCACTTAGGAGTCGTTATGAAACCGCGCGTTTTAGCATTCACTCTGCTTGCCAGCCTGAGCAGCCTGGCGGCCGGTACCGCTCAGGCGGATAAGCTGGATGATATTAAGCAGGCCGGCGTGGTGCGCATTGCCGTGTTCGACAGCAACCCGCCGTTCGGCTATATCGACCCGCAGAGCAAAAAGCTGGTGGGCTATGACGTGGATATTGCCGACGCTATCGGCAAAGCGCTGGGGGTGAAGGTAGAACTGCGCGCCACCAACCCGGCGAACCGTATCCCGCTGCTGGCGTCGAAAAAGGTCGATCTGATCGCCGCCAACTTCACCATTACCGATGAGCGGGCGAAAGCGGTGAATTTCAGCGTGCCCTATTTCGCCACCGGGCAGAAGTTTATCGCCCGTAAAGGCGTGCTGAAAACGCCGGACGATATTAAAACGCTGCGTATCGGCGCCGATAAGGGCACGGTGCAGGAGATTACGCTGCGCGAGCACTATCCGACGGCGAAGGTGATCTCTTACGACGATACGCCGCTGCCTTTGTTGCTTTGCGCAACGGCAACGTGCAGGCGATTACCCAGGATGACGCCAAGCTGGTGGGCCTGCTCGGCAACCTGACGCCGGCACAAAAGGCCGACTTTGAAATTTCGCCGTTCAGCATCACCAAAGAGTACCAGGGGATCGGCATTCCCAAAGGGGAAACGCGCCTGACGGCGACCATCAATGACACCCTGATCAAGCTGGAGCAGGACGGCGAAGCGGCGAAGATTTATGACCGCTGGTTCGGCCCGGACAGCAAATCGGCTCAGCCGCGTGGCACGTTTAAAATAGCTCCGCTGGATCAGCAACCTAAAGCCTGACGCAGGCGCAGCCGTTGTTTCAGTCAAAGGCGCGGCATACCGCGCCTTTGGCGCATATTCAGCCCAGAGGATAATCATGAATTTGCCCCCCATCGCGGACTGGCTGCTGGCGCCGCAGTACTTACACTGGCTGTGGCAGGGTTTTTTGCTGACGCTGTGGCTGTCTGCCTGCGCCGGAGCGGCGGCGACGCTGCTGGGCTTTGTGTTGGCGGCCCTGCGCGACAGCGGGCTGGCGCCGTTACGCTGGCTGGTCACCGGTTACTGTTCGCTGTTTCGCAATACGCCGCTGCTGGTGCAGCTGTTTTTCTGGTATTTCGCCGCCGGGCAGATCCTGCCTGCCGGCGCCATGCAGTGGCTGAACATGCCGCATCAGCTTGGCTGGCTGACGTGGCCCTCATTTGAGTTTCTCGCCGGTTTTGTCGGGCTGACGCTCTATTCCGGCGCGTTTATTGCCGAAGAGATCCGCGCCGGCATTCGCGGCGTGGCCGCGGGACAAAAGCAGGCGGCCAGCGCGCTGGGCCTGGGCCGCTGGCAGGCGATGCGCTACGTGGTGCTGCCGCAGGCGCTGACTATCGCGCTGCCGCCGCTGCTGGGTCAATATATGAATCTGATCAAGAACTCTTCGCTGACGATGGCGATCGGCGTTGCCGAGCTGTCCTACGCCTCTCGCCAGGTGGAGACCGAAACGTTGCGCACCTTCCAGGCGTTTGGCGTGGCGACGCTGCTGTATATTGCGGTTATCGCGCTGCTGGAAGGCTGGGGCCTGTGGCGCCAGCAGCGGCGGCTGCAGAGGGGACACTAAGATGGATTTTAGCGTTATTCACGACAATCTGGGCTACCTGCTGTGGGGCACCTGGCCGGATGGCGAACTGGGCGGCGCGGCGCTGACGCTGGCGCTCAGCCTGATGGCCGGCCTTGCTTCGGCGTTGATCGGCATCGTGCTGGGAACCCTGCTGGCGATGTCGCGCGGCGTCGCCGCCGGCCTGCTGGCCGCGGTGCTGGGTTTTTTGCGCGCGATCCCGGTGATTATGCTGATCTTCTGGGCTTACTTCCTGCTGCCGATGGTGTTCGGCGTCGAGATCCCGGCCATCACCACCGTGGTATGCGCGCTGGCGCTGATTGCGGGCGCCTATCTGGCGCATGCGGTTAAAGCCGGAATTCTGGCGATTGCCCCCGGCCAGTGGCAGGCGGGGCTGTCGCTGGGCCTGACGCTCTGGCAAACGCTGCGGCTGATCGTCCTGCCGCAGGCGCTGCGCATGATGACGCCGTCGTTTATCAACCAGTGGATCGCGCTGATTAAAGACACCTCGCTGGCCTATATCGTTGGCGTGGGCGAGCTGACGTTTCTGGCGACCCAGGTGAATAACCGCAGCATGGTCTATCCGATGGAGATCTTCCTGTTTGTGGCGCTGGTCTACTTTGTGCTGTGTCTGACGCTCGATCTGCTGGCCAACGCGCTGGGCAAGCGTTTCAGCCCGCAGAGTAAAGCGCCGCGGCGCTTCTGGCGCTGGCGGCGCAGCCGGGTCGCCGCGGCCGGCTAGCGAGTCAGCCGCCAGCCGCGCTGTTTCCACAGCGCCGGCAGCTGCGCCAGCGCGTCGAATGTGGTCACCAGCGGGTGGTCGATCGGCGGATTATGCGGATCGGCGCAGAAGTAAAAGACCGGAATGCCGGCGGCGATGCCCGCCTGCGCGCCGGCCGGGGAGTCGTCCACCATAATGCAGCGTTCCAGCGGCACGTTCATCTGCTGCGCCGCGTGATAGATCACCGCCGGGTCCGGCTTCCAACGCTGCAGATCGTAGCCGCTGTACAGCCGGTCATCAAAATAGCCGAGCATGCCGGTCAGGCCGAGCGAGTGCTGCATTTTGCTGACCGGCCCGTTGGAGACGGTGCAGATCGGAACGACGATCTGCGCCAGCAGGTCGCGCGCGCCGGCGATCTCCTGCAGCTCACTGTCGAACAGCCGCGCCACTTCCTGGCGGAACAGCGGCTCCAGCACCTCCCTTGCCAGCGTAACGCCGTGTTCGGCGTTTACCCGATCGATAATCTCATACAGCTTGATGCCTTTATATTTCTTGAACATCTCGTCCAGGGACAGCGTGACGCCGTGCTGGGCGAACATATGGACATAGGCCATGCTGCACAACACTTCGCTGTCCACCAGCGTGCCGTCGCAGTCAAACAGGATGCAGTCAATCTGGTTCATCGTCGTTATATCCTTATCGGGTAGCAATGTTGCCACTTTAACCGATGCGCTGCGGCATCGGCGAATAAATCAACGGATTAGCCATTTTTCACCCGTGAAAGACGGAAAAAAACCGCGGATTGGCGTCAAATTGCCGAATTTTTGTTATAGGATAGCCCGCAGACCGTTCTGTTCCCTTCTTCGGAATTCTTGATAATGACCAAACCAGTAACCGGCCTTGTTGCTGAACAAGGCTTGCTTGGGCGCGTGTTTAAGCTCAAGCAGCATGACACCACGGTGCGTACGGAAACGATTGCCGGCTTCACCACCTTCCTGACCATGGTGTATATCGTGTTCGTTAACCCGCAGATCCTGGGCGCGGCAGGGATGGATACGCAGGCGGTGTTCGTCACCACCTGCCTGATCGCCGCGTTCGGCAGTATTTTTATGGGGTTGCTCGCCAACCTGCCGGTGGCGCTGGCGCCGGCGATGGGGCTGAACGCCTTCTTCGCCTTTGTGGTGGTCGGCGCGATGGGCATCTCATGGCAGGTGGGCATGGGCGCCATCTTCTGGGGGCGGTCGGCCTGCTGCTGCTGACCATTTTCCGCATTCGCTACTGGATGATCGGCAATATTCCCCTGAGCCTGCGCGTCGGCATCACCAGCGGCATCGGCCTGTTTATCGCCATGATGGGGCTGAAAAACGCCGGCATCGTGGTGGGCAACGCCGATACGCTGGTCACCGTCGGCAACCTGACTTCCCACAGCGTACTGCTGGGGGCGCTGGGCTTCTTTATCATCGCCATTCTGGCCTCGCGCAATATCCATGCGGCGGTGCTGGTGTCGATTGTGGTCACCACCCTGATCGGCTGGGCGCTGGGGGATGTGCAGTATAGCGGCGTGTTCTCCATGCCGCCGAGCGTCACCTCCGTGGTGGGCCAGGTCGATCTGGCCGGCGCGCTGAATATCGGGCTGGCCGGGGTGATCTTCTCCTTTATGCTGGTAAACCTGTTCGACTCCTCCGGCACCCTGATCGGCGTGACCGACAAAGCCGGCCTGGCCGATGAAAAAGGCAAGTTCCCGCGGATGAAGCAGGCGCTGTACGTTGACAGCATCAGCTCGGTCGCCGGTTCCTTTGTCGGCACCTCATCCGTCACCGCCTATATTGAAAGCAGCTCCGGCGTTTCCGTCGGCGGCCGCACCGGGTTAACCGCGGTGGTGACCGGTATTCTGTTCCTGCTGGTGATCTTCCTGTCGCCGCTGGCGGGGATGGTGCCGTCGTATGCGGCGGCGGGCGCGCTGATTTACGTCGGGGTGCTGATGACCTCAAGCCTGGCGCGCGTTACCTGGAGCGATCTGACCGAAGCGGTGCCGGCCTTTGTGACGGCGGTGATGATGCCGTTTAGCTTCTCGATCACCGAAGGCATCGCGCTGGGCTTTATTGCTTACTGCGTGATGAAGCTGGGCACCGGCCGCTGGCGTGAAATCAGCCCGTGCGTGCTGGTGGTGGCGCTGCTGTTTGTGCTGAAAATCGTCTTTATCGACGGCCACTAACGCTGAAAGACGGGCCAGGCTGCGCCGGCCCGTCGTGATTACTCTTCCGGCGCGGCGTTTGGTTCCTTGCCAAGCATCCACTCCAAAGGTTGTGCAAAGCGCATCAGCCAGCCCTGTGTGGCACTTTCCGGCTGAGAGAAGTGTTGCACCTGCACCTGATTTTTAGCGCCGAAAAGCTCAGAAAAATCCAGCGCTACCGCCTGTTCACTAAATTTTTGCCGCTTGTAGTAAGCGATCACGATACGCTTATTACTGGCCAGGCTCTGCGTTGCCGGTTTGATCGCGCCCACCGGCGCCACCAGCAGGCCGCCGGCATAACTCTGGGGATATTTTGCCAGCAGATTGGCGGCATGCAGGGCGCCCTGACCGCGGCCGAAAAGATACACCGCCTGCGGGTTCAGCCCGAGCTGCGGCGTCAGGTCGTGCAGGGTGCGCTGCACCATATTGTGGGTGCTTTCATCACTGTAGTTTGACCAGCGGAAACTGTTTTCCGACAGCATCTGCGTACCGTTCAACTCAATATAGGCCACGCCCATGGCGCCGAACATCAGCTTCTCTTCGGCGCTGATGTTGGCCTGTTTGCCGTAGGAGTGCAGATACACCACCGTCGGCCAGCCGCCGGCCGGCGCCTGCCCCTGCGGCAGCGTATAGCTGGCTTTGCCTTCGTGCCGTTGCGCGTGCTGTTGATAGCGGGCTTTGGTTTGCGCGAGGATTGACTGGTAGGTTTTGCCGTGCTGAATGGTGTTGAACGCGTCCTCTTCCAGCAGGTTGTAGTAATACCACAGGCCGCGTTTGGCGCTGAGCTGCAGATAACGCTCTGCCAGCTCGGTCTGCCCTTTTTCTGCGGAGGAGACGGCCAGTTGGTAAGGCGCCCAGATGCTGTGCTCGTCTTCGCGCATCAGCGTCAGATAGAGCGACATCGCCTCCGTTTTCTTGTCCTCTTTACTGTGTGCCGAGCGGGGGAGCTTGGTATGAAGCGGGCTGTCTGCCGGCAGTTCGACCGGTTCTTCTCCCGCGGGGTAATGCATTTCTGTGGCGCTGACAGGACTGGTGTTAAAAGCCGCTAATAAGGCTAAAATTAAAAAATACATAATTATTTATTTGAAAGATAAAAATATTTTGGCGTATCCATTCCATTGTTGGCGTCTTCTGTTGTTTAATTTTGAAGACGCCAATAAGGAAGCCTTATCGCACCTGGGCGATATAATCGCGGAATGCGGCTAACTGGCTGCGTATAAACTCCAACGTCGCCTGATCGGTCAGCTCTCCCGCCTGCTCATCCACTTTGTTTTGAATCACGCCGCCCATAAATTCTGGCCGGTTCATCACCATCGCATCCAGGAACACCATGATCTGCCGCAGGTGATACTGGCAGCGCGCGCCGCCGATCGGCCCCATCGAGCTGGTCTGGATCGCCAGCGGTTTACCGGCCAGCGGCTGGTTCGGCAGGCGTGAAATCCAGTCAATGGCGTTTTTCAGGCCGCCGGGTACGGAGTAGTTATATTCCGGCGTGACGATAATGACGCCGTCGGCCTGGCGAATCTTTTCGGCTATCGCTTCAACCGTCGCGGGAAAACCCTCTTCCTGCTGCAGGTCGGCGTCATAAAGCGGGATATCACGAATGGAGGGTAAGGCTTCGATAGTCATGCCCGGCGGCGCCAGTTTGGGCAGCGCATTGGCTACGATGGCGTTATAGGAGCCTTTACGCAGGCTGCCTAGCAGGGTCACGATGTTTAATGCTTGGTCTGACATGATGCTACCTCCCTGACGAATGAACAGATTCAGCTTAGAACAACCGTTAAATAGTATGGCAAATAACCGAGGGATAACAGTGAGAATTTGTCGTATCTGCACTTTTCTTGCGGTAAAACAAGAAAAAATAGCGATGAGAATGTGTGTTTTTGATCGCTTCAGCCTGTTTTTTCTTTCAGTCTGCTATTTTTATGATAATTACTCAGGCTGGTCAACTTGATGAAACGTAGGGAGTTTGCCGGCGATTGCGCTGAAATTTCTTCGCATTTCTCCAGCCCGTACTGCGGGTCAAACTGCCAGCACTGCAACTGCTCCAGCGCCGGCTCGCGGGCGCACGACCAGCTTTGATAATCGTCGCTATCGCTCATGACCTGCACCTGCGGCGTGACGCTGGAGCGCAGCTGGCCGGAAAACGGGTGCAGCGTCAGCGTTCCATGGCCGCTGTTGCCTAATCCGGAGATCTTAAGCACGCTTTGACGGATGCTCCACAGCTGGGTTTCTGCTTCCAGCAGATCGTCCTGCGCGTCGATCCAGGCGCTTTCCGGCGCATTGCGGAACTGGCGCTGCAGCTGCCTCTGGCTGGCGCTGCGTGCGCGCAGCATCTCAATATCCAGCCCGACTTTGCCCTCATTGCTGAGCAGCACGCCGACGGTATTACCGGCATAGGCTAGGCTGAAGTCCGGCAGATGCGGGTCGCTAAAACAGGGGCGACCGGTCGGCGTGGTGGCGATAGGCGGCAGGGTGGGCAGGCCGTACAGATGATGCAGGGTTTCGGCCAGCAGAACGCGGCCCTGCAGAAAACGCTGGCGGCGCTTTTCCGCGTAAGCGTCGGCATCGGCGATCAGCGCGGCGGAAAGTCTGGAGGTATCCAGAGCGTCGGGGGTTGAGTTCCATCGGACAAAATGACACGCCATGATTCGCTCCGTGACAGGGGTCAATGTTAACGCTGGAGCGTTAGATTAGGCATAACCTTAAGAACTTTCACTAAAAAGACGCATGCGGATTATCTTATTTCTTCCGGACGGTGCAGCCGAGAATAAGACGCGGCGCGTCATGCGCCGCGTCACCGGGCCATTACGGCGGGTCAATCGCCGCGCGCAGCTGCTGTAACGATGCGGATAATGGACACAGAACGCCAACCGGCGACGGCCGCCACGGCAAATAACAGGCGTGACGATCCCTTTTGCGAAAGCAACATAATTTATTCCTCGCGAGTTTTAATTAAGATAACCGTATTTTTGTTTATTTACTAATGGGATATTTGCGTTTGTCTTTTTATCGTTTGGCGGTAATAAACAATTCCGGCGGTAATAAATGTCAGCGCGGCGGAAAATAAACCGGCGGCGATCCAAAATAGCGATAGCGTGTCGAAATTATACAGCGTTTTTCCCGCCTCAATGACCGAGGTACGATCGATAATCACGCCGGTGATGTACTCTCCCAACCCGGCGCCGGCATAGCTGGCAATGCCGATGGTGCCGAGCGCAGCGCCGGCCGCTTTCTTCGAGGAGATATCCACCGCGATTAAACCGCCGAGGAAACAGGTCAGGGCGCCAATCGTCGCGCCGAAGATCACCATCGACAGCACGTCGGTGTAGTAGTTGCGCGGCAGCCACACCATCAGGGCGAAGCCGGCGGTGTTTAACAGACCGATGACCCCCGCCATGATGCTGCGGTTACGCGGGAAGATACGGTCGGACAAGATGCCGGCGATAATGGTGCCGGCGATGCCGGCAATAGCGTTAACGCCGATAATGCCGGACGCCTCCAGCGTGGTGTAGTGCTTGGCCTGCTGTAAAAAGAAGATGCCCCAGGAATTTTACCGCGTAACGGTCGATATACATAAAGGCTGAGGCCAGCGCCAGCGTCCACAGCGCCGGGTTACGCAGCGACCACAGCTGACTTTTCAGCACCGAGCCTTTATCTTCCGACAGCGGTTCCGGCTCGTTGCGGATCACGCCGATCGGCGGATAGCCGGCGCTTTGCGGCGAATCGCACATAAACAGTAGGATCAACACTACGCCCACCACGCCGAGTATCGCGGTGGTGAAATAACCGAAATGCCAGCCAAAGGCGGCGATCACCACGGCGATAACCATATAGGTTATCGCTTCGCCGATGTTATGCGCCGTGGACCAGATGCCGTAGAAGGTGCCGCGCTCCTTGCTGCCGTACCAGCGCGCCAGTGAGACGGCGCACGGGCCGACGCCCATCGACTGCGCCCCAGCCGTTGATGCCCCCAGAACAGCGTCAGCAGCAGCGCATTGGTGGTCATCCCCATCATGACGTTCATCCCGGCGCTCAGCAGCAGCCCCAGACTCATAAAGCGCACGACGTTGGCATGGTCGGCCAGAAAACCGTTCACCAGCTTGCCGATGGCGTAGCAGAAGAACAGGGCGGAGCCAATCATTCCCAGCTCGCTGGGGGTGATGCCGATGTCGACCAGGGCGCTTTTCGCCACGGTGAAGGAGAGACGGCAAACGTAAAACATCACGTAAGCCGCCGTCATTGCCAGAAAAGTCCGACCGCGCAGGAGGCGGAATTTCTTCTCATTCAGCGGGCCATGGGAAGGCGTGGCCGGCGCCGCTTTAAAATAAGCGAAGATACCAGACATAATTTCACTCCATAAGGCGGATTAGCAAAATACACGCCGATTAAGCGCTCTGCGGTTATTCCGTTGGCAGAGAAATCTGTCCTTAACTATTTTAATTTGTAGGGCACATAATCTGAATAAATTGCTTTTCCATCTGTTTTATCGGGTAAGCGGTTATTTAACCTCTTGCTGAATTAATTCGCGCAGCTGGGAATAAATCTCTGCGTTGGCCATTAACGCCACGTTGCCCTGCTGTAATCCCTGGTCGGCCAGAAAATCATTAGTGACGCCGCCGGCTTCCTGCACCAGTAGCATGCCGGGCAGGCTGTCCCAGGCGTTCATATGCGGTTCGTAATAGCCGATTAGCCGGCCGGCGGCGACCTGAGCGGTCATCAGCGCGCCGGATCCGCTGCGGATAAACATGCCGCCGGCGTGCAGCAGACGGCTGATAAAGGGCACAAACGCTTCCGGCGTTACGCGGTGCGAGGTGCCGACGCCCATTACGCCGTCGCGCAGCGAGCGGCCCGGATGCACGCTGATGGGGGTATGGTTGAGAAAGGCGCCGCCGCCGCGCCGGGCGTGGAACATTTCCTGATGGTTTGGATCGTAAACCACGCCGATCGTCGGATCGCCGTTGAAGATCACGCCGATCGAGACGCACCAGGTATGTAACCCGTTGAGAAAGCAGGCGGTTCCGTCGATCGGATCCACCACCCAGGTATAGGGGGCGGTGCCGTGGCCGCCGCCGCTCTCTTCCCCGAGAAAGTCATCCTGAGGAAAGTGCTGGGCGATCAGGCGGCGCGTCAGTGCTTCCACTTCGCGGTCGGCCAGGCTGACCACGTCCTGCAGATCGCCGCCTTTGTGCTCCACGGCCAGCTGCTGACGCCGCTGATAAAAATCGTACGCCAACCCGGCGGCCTGCTGCGCGACGTCGCAGGCAACCTGGTAGCGCGCTGCAATATCCTGTTCAGATGTTGATGTCATTGTCCCTCCGCTGCTTTTGCACTCGTGTGCAAAATGGATGATAACAGGGTGTTGTTAAAAGACTGCTACAGGATAATGGCGAAGATGAAAAATTTATTCCGTGATCGCTCACGCATAAAACATAATTTTCGTTTTATGCCGATCCTCGCACGATAAGCTCGACGGGCACGCTTTTACGTACCGCCGGCTGATTGAAGTGGCGAATGCGGTTAACCAGCAGTTCAACCGCGGTGCGCGCCAGCGTCTCGGTATCCTGACGCAGGGTAGTCAGCTGATAGGCGGCAAAATCTGCCTGCGGGATATCGTCGAAGCCGATAATCGGCAGCGTGCGCGTCGGGTGATGACGGCGTATAAAATCCATGGCGCCGATGGCCAGCATATCGGTGGCGCAGAACAGGGCATCAAGCTGCGGCCGCTGCGTCAGCAGCGTGGCGGCCGCCTCCCAGCCGGCCTGATAGCCCCCCTGCGGGCAGATTACGCTGGTGACCGTCAGCCGCTGTTCGCTGAGCCGGCGAGTGAACGCCTGCTGGCGCTGAAGGCTGCTGAAGGAGGCGTCTTCGCCGATAAAGCCCGGATTTTTTATCCCGTGCTGCATGAAACGCTGCGCGGCCTGCAGCGCGCCGTCGTCGTTATCGCTGCAGACCTGATCGGCGCCATCCAGCTCTGCCTGGCGGTTGATCAGCGTTACCGGGATTTTACGCGCCAGATACGCCTCCGCCAGCGACAGCGGCGGGGCGCCGGAGGTCAGGATCACGCCCGCGACGTGGTAACTTAACAGCTCGCGCAGCTGCGGCTCCAATTGCTGGGGATCGTCGGCGTTAATCAGCAGCGGCATAAAGCCCTGTAAGGTCAGGTGGTGCGTCAGCGGCGCCAGCAGTTTACTGCGGAAGGGGTTATCAAAGCCGGCGGTGACCAGGCCGATGAAATTACTGCTGCCGGTAATCATTGAGCGGGCAATGATATTCACCTGGTAACCCAGCTCTGCGGCGGCGGCTTCTACCCGCCGGCGCGTCTTTTCAGAGACCGACGCGCCGGGGGTGAAGGTGCGTGAAACGGCGGAGCGCGAAACCCCCGCCAGGCGTGCAACGTCGCTGGCGGTAACCCAACTGTTTTTTTCATCACTCATGGCTGCCGTTTCCCGCTGGTTGGCGCGGCGTTAGCGTCGCGCTGGATTATTTGCCGATGCAGAAGCTGGAGAAAATGCGCCCCAGCAGGTCATCGGAGGTAAATTCGCCGGTGATTTCGCTCAGCGCCAGCTGCGCCTGGCGCAGTTCTTCCGCCAGCAGCTCGCCCGCGTAAGCGCTCACTAACTGTTCATGGCCCTGCAGCAGGTGCTGCGCCGCCAGTTCCAGCGCCTGCAGGTGGCGACGGCGCGCCAGGAAGCCGCCTTCCATATTGCTGGTGAAGCCCATACTCTGCTTCAGATGGTCGCGCAGCACCTCGATACCGTCGCCGGTACGCGCCGACAGGCGAATAAGTGAGTGACCATTCACTTCTGTTATGCCCTGCGCTTCGCCGGTGATGTCCGCCTTGTTACGCACCACGGTAATCGGCAGCGTATCAGGCAGGCGCGCCATAAACTCCGGCCAGATCTCGGCGGGTTCGGTGGCGCCGGTGGTGGTGCCATCCACCATAAACAGCACCCGATCCGCCTGCTCAATCTCGCTCCAGGCGCGTTCGATGCCGATACGTTCCACCTCATCGCTGGCCTCACGCAGGCCGGCGGTATCGATAATATGCAACGGCATGCCGTCGATATGAATATGTTCGCGCAACACGTCGCGGGTGGTGCCGGCGATATCGGTGACGATGGCCGCCTCACGTCCGGCTAACGCATTGAGCAGGCTGGATTTTCCGGCATTTGGCCGACCGGCGATCACCACCTTCATGCCTTCACGCAGCAGGCTGCCCTGGCGCGCTTCGGCACGCACCTGGTCAAGGTCGCCGATCACCGCGTTCAGCTGGGCTTCGATTTTACCGTCCGACAGGAAGTCGATTTCCTCATCCGGAAAGTCGATCGCCGCTTCCACGTAGATTCGCAGGTTAGTAAGTGCTTCCACAAGCTGATGGATACGGCTGGAAAAAGCGCCCTGCAGCGAGTTCATCGCCGAGCGTGCCGCCTGCTCGGAGCTGGCGTCGATCAGGTCGGCAATCGCCTCCGCCTGCGCCAGATCGAGCTTATCGTTCAGGAAGGCGCGCTCGGAGAATTCGCCGGGCTGCGCAATGCGCACGCCGGGCAGCGCCAGCACGCGCTTAAGCAGCAAATCGAGGATCACCGGGCCGCCGTGGCCCTGCAGCTCCAGCACGTCTTCGCCGGTAAATGAATTCGGCCCTGGGAACCACAGCGCAATGCCCTGATCGAGGGTAGCGCCGTCGGCGTCGCGGAACGGCAGGTAGTCAGCGTAGCGCGGCTTGGGCAATTTGCCGAGCAGCACCTGGGCGACCTCGGCGGCTTTCTTGCCGGAGATGCGCAGAATGCCGACGCCGCCGCGTCCCGGCGGGGTGGCTTGGGCGACAATGGTATCAGTGGTATTCATACCTTTATCCTTCAACGGGCAGCTGCGCTGCTAAAACCTGTTGTTGATCATATCAGATACAAAAAGGCGGTCTCGCGACCGCCTTTTGGGATAACTGCAAACGTCCGGCAACCGAACGCCTACAATACGCTTATGTTTTTTTTCTTGTCGCGGCTGTGCAGACCGCGTTTTTCCAGGCCGCGATAAATCAGCTGCTGCTGGATGATGGTCACCAGGTTGCTGACGATGTAGTACAGCACCAGACCGGACGGGAACCACAGGAAGAACACGGTGAAGATCACCGGCATAAAGGTCATGATCTTCTGCTGCATCGGGTCGGTCACGGTGGTCGGCGACATCTTCTGGATGAAGAACATCGTCACGCCCATCAGGATTGGCAGGATGTAGTACGGGTCCTGCGCCGACAGGTCATGGATCCACAGGGCGAACGGCGCGTGACGCAGTTCTACCGAGCCCATCAGCATGTAGTACAACGCCAGGAAGATAGGCATCTGAATCAGCAGAGGCAGACAGCCGCCCAGCGGGTTCACTTTCTCCGCCTTGTACAGCGCCATCATTTCCTGACTCATGCGCTGCTTATCGTCGCCGATACGCTCACGCATCGCCTGCAGTTTTGGCTGCAGCATGCGCATTTTGGCCATCGAGGTGTACTGCGCTTTGGTCAGCGGGTACATGATGCCGCGCACGATAAAGGTGATGACGATGATCGAGAAGCCCCAGTTGCCGATAAAGCTGTGCAGGAACTTCAGCAGCTTGAACAGCGGTTGGGAGATGAACCACAGCCAGCCGTAATCAACCGTCAGGTCAAGATGCGGCGCCAGTTCAGCCATCTGGTCCTGCAGTTCCGGGCCAACCCACAGCGTTGAGTTCAGCTGCTGTTGCGCGCCAGGCTGCACCACGACCGGGGTAGACTTGAAGCCGATGGCCGATTGGTCATTGCCCAGTTTGGCGGTATAGAAGGTATTGTTGCCCTGCGTTGCCGGCACCCAGGCGGTGGCGAAGTACTGCTGCAGCATGGCAACCCAGCCGCCCTGCGTGGAGACGCTCAGGTTCTCGTCTTTATCAAACGCATATTTTTCGTACTTGGTGTCGCTGGTGGAGTACGCCGCGCCGCGGAAGGTGTGCAGCGCAAAGTTGCTGCTGCCGGTATCGCGGTGCTTAGGCAGTTCGGTGGTCTGCTTCAGCTGGCCGAACAGGGTCAGCTCCAGCGGGGTGGCGCCCTTGTTGTCGATATTGTAATCGACGGCAACCGCGTAGTGGTTGCGCTTAAGCACAAAGGTCTTGGTGTAGATAGCGCCGTCTTTGCCGGTAAAGGTCAGCGGAATGCGCAGCTCATCCTGACCGTCGGCCAGGGTATAGCTGTCCTGTGCGCTCTGATACAGAGGACGCTCGCCGTTGGCCGGGTTATCCGGGCCGTTTTTTGCCGGTCAGGCCGCTCTGCGCCTGATAAACAAACGACGGGGTGGTTTCCAGCAGCTGGAATGGAGTCGATGAACCCAGGGTATCCGGGTAAGCCAACAGTTTAGCCTGCTCGATATCGCCACCGCGGGTGTTGATAGTCAGCGACAGCACGTCGGTATTAACGGTAATCAGTTTACCCTGGCCGCTGGCTGGTACGCCTGAGCTTGTGGCATCACCGGTTGCGGAATTCGTGGTCTGCGTCGTGGTCTGCGCGGCTGGTTGCGGAGCGTGGTCCGTCTGCCAGGCCTGCCAGATCATGAAAGACACGAACAGCAAAGCGATGAGAAGAAGATTGCGTTGCGAATCCATCGTTAGTGTTCTCTGTTATCGTCGGTTTTCGGCGGCACGGGATCATCGCCACCTGGGTTCAAAGGGTGGCATTTTAATACGCGTTTCACTGCCAACCAACTGCCTTTTATCATGCCGAACCTGCTTAATGCCTCAATTGCGTAATGAGAACATGTCGGCTGGAAGCGACAACGGGGCCCAAGCAGCGGACTGATGGCGAGCTGGTAGCCGCGCACCAGCCCGATCAGGATGCGCGAGCCTGCCGACAGTGGCGACGCCATAATTTTTCCAAAGCTTCCGTCAACGCGCGGTTATCCAGATCCGCGATCCCTTTTTTCGCCACCACGACAAAATCCATCGGCGGCAGCTCATGCTGACGTAAACGGAAGCTTTCGCGGGTTAGGCGTTTGATTCGGTTACGTTCATGGGCGCGTTTGACGTGTTTTTTGGCGACGGTAAGACCGATGCGGGGATGCCCCAGCTGGTTCAGGCGGCCGAGAATGGTGATTTGCGGCGTGCCGGCCCGTTGTGGCTGCTGGAAGACGAAAGTGAAATGAGTGGGAGTTAACAAACGTAACTCCCTGGGAAAAGCGAGCTTAACCACTCAGAGGGTTAGCTTTTATTACTTAGAAACAGACAGACGAGCACGGCCTTTCGCACGACGGCGGGCCAGAACTTGACGACCATTTTTAGTGGCCATACGAGCACGGAAACCGTGGCTACGGTTGCGCTTCAATACGGACGGTTGGAAAGTGCGTTTCATGGCGATTTCTACCTAAACTTAAATTGATTACTGATCAGTAAACGCGTTTGGCTACTCGGCGTGAAGACGACCGACGCCTCAATCGCAATACATAAAGAGGCGGGATTGTAATAATTGTACAGTCCTGAGTCAATTCACATTGCGTTAGCCTACCTGGTTGCTTGCCAATACGGCATAAAATCCGGCTTGGCCCGTGGTCAACGCAGAATCCCGTCTGGCGAATAACGCACCATGAAGGAACCAGGCATCACACGTAGGGCGAAGATTATACGGACTCAGGGTTAAATCGCAAGGATCCGCGCGCGATCCTGGCGATAAAGCGCCAGATCCGCGGGTGGATAACCGGGTATAACCTGTTACCGGTGTAAAAAACGCGCCCTGACAGGCAACATAACGCGGCGACTGAGCGGATTTTGTGGAAAAGATCGCCGCATGCCGGGGTCTGTGGATAAAATGGATCTAATCTGTGAGGAAGGGGAGGATCTCTGGCTTTATTTGCGCTATGATCCGTTGTTCCGATCGCGATCTCCCATGCCGGGATCGTGGCCGGGCGACCCTGAAATTCGCCGCGCCGCCTCCGGCCGCGACGGCTGCATAGAAGGGATAAACCGTGAAAGGCGGTTCGCATGCCCCCAGGCGGTCAGCCGATACCGGGCCTGTGTCAAAAACCATGAGTTATAAAAAAGTAGCCCGATTCTTTTCTTTATTATTGATCTTGTTCGAGTGGAGTCCGCCGTGTCACTTTCGCTTTGGCAGCAGTGTCTTGCCCGATTGCAGGATGAGTTACCTGCCACAGAATTTAGT